>OY969780.1:0-5018718 GCA_963703035.1 uncultured Acidobacteriaceae bacterium
CCTATCAACGATGACCTTCCCAGATCTGTCACGGGCATAGATGTTTAGACCTCTTTAAATCTCTTTATGTCCTGTTTAGTGGGTTTATCCGCCACAGGCCTACAAATTCCGCAAAAACCGCTTATACTTCTAATGCACCTCGTGTGACTGTTGGGAACCTTCCCAACCCCCGTTTTGGGCAAACACCCGAAGTGCGCCTTTCTCCAGTGAAGATCAAAATTACGAATCCGACGCGCCACGGCGCGCGCTTTACCTCATTGGGGAGAGCGCGTCTGTATGTCGGGCAGGGCTGTGCGAAGTTATCGGCGGATGGGAAACAGTTAACCTTTCTCGAAGACCATTACCGGAAGCAAAGCGCTGAACTGTCGGCTCGGGAAACGCTGGATCAGGAATTTCGGATGAGCGCGACCGGGTACGACAGCCGCAGCGACGTTTTGACGCTCGAGGAAATCAGAAACCTGCCGGCCTTGCGGCCGATCGTGCTGGCTACAAACCCGAAGCGAGTGAGAAGGCAGTCGACTCGGAACGGAAAAGTGAAGGTTCTAGTTCAGGACGGAGTTCGCATGGTTCGGGCGCCGGTTGTATCGATAGACATTGATCGGCGAACTCTGAACGCGCAGGAACAAGCGGAGATGCCGGAAGCGGCATAAACAGAACCGCGCAGACCGCACGCGAGGGCGATCTCACCGCCCTTTGATACATCGGATGGCGTGAGCCAAGCAACTTCGGCTCCCACCCATTGCGGCTTCGTCCGGTAAACAGCGTCAACTCGCAACAGAGGTTAACTTCAAAGCCCGGGAACTAGCGCAAAAAGGGGGAGGGGTACCTCAAATCCTTAGCATCTTTCGTCTGCGCGACCGTGGGCCGGGCAAATTTTCTTTTCCGCAAGTTTAGGGGTGGGGGGGTCAAAAGGTAAGTGCTCTTGAAAAAGGCTGAAGAAGGAACTGATAAAAACATGACCATTGAGACTTGGCCCATTACAAGGCCGATTCCGTACGCCCGAAATGCGCGCAAAATACCGCAAAGCGCCATCGACAAGGTTGCCGCTTCGATTCAAGAGTTCGGGTTTCGGCAACCGCTGGTGGTCGATACCGAACGGGTCATTATTGCCGGGCACGTGCGGCTGTTGGCCGCGCAGAAGCTCGAACTGAAGGAAGTGCCCGTCCACGTGGCCAAGGGCCTCACCCCCGCGCAGGTTCGGGCGTATCGGCTGATGGACAACCGCAGCCACCAGGAAGCGGAATGGGACCTCGAACTACTGGCTCCGGAACTGAGCGATTTGAACGAGCTGGCGTTCGATCTGTTGCTGACCGGATTCGACAGAGACGAACTGGCGGAGCTTTTAGCGGAGAAGACCGAAGGCTTAACGGACGAAGATGAAGCTCCCGCCGTTCAGCCGTTCGCGATCAGCGAGCCGGGTGATCTGTGGATTCTGGGCAAGCATCGGCTGCTCTGCGGGGATTCGACCTCAATCGAGGCGGTTGAGCGGCTGATGGCTGGACAGAAGGCCGACCTGGTGTTTACCGATCCGCCGTATAACGTCGACTACGAGGGCTACACCGAAGAACGGCTCACCATCCAAGGCGATTTCATGGATGCGACTCGATTTTCGGAGTTCCTTCGGGATACGTTCGTCTCGCTCCGATCGGCTACGAAGACCGAGGCATCGCTGTACGTTTGCCACTCCTCATCCTGGCAGCGGGAGTTCCAGAAAGCGCTCGAAGAGGCCGGGTTCGAGGTTCGGTGCCAGATCATCTGGGCGAAGAACACGTTCGCCTGGGGATTCGGCCGCTACAAGTTCCAGCACGAACCGATCTTCTATGCTCACGTGACTGGCGAGACTGACGCCTGGTACGGCGATAAGAGCCAGTCGACGCTATGGCAGGAGAAGAAGCCGGCTGCGAACCGCCTGCACCCGACCATGAAGCCGATTGAGCTGATCGAGCGCGGGCTCGTGAATAGCAGCCAGGCCGGCGACCTGGTGGTCGATCTCTTCGGCGGTTCCGGCTCGACCCTAATTGCCTGCGAGAAGACCGGCCGCATGGCACGCCTGATGGAACTTGATCCCAAGTATTGCGATGTCATCGTTCGCCGCTGGCAGGACTTCACCGGCAAGAGAGCGCATCTCGAAAATGGTTGCACGTTTACGGAACTGGAGAGCGAACGGGAGGAAAAGAGGGCAGCGTAATGGGAGGACAACGTGGTCCGGCTCCGAAGCCCACAGCACTCAAGAAACTGTTGGGCAATCCCGGCAAGCGCAAGCTCAACGAAGCGGAACCTATCCCGCGCGCCGGATTACCGCACTGTCCCGATCATCTGGACCAGGTCGCGCAAAAGGAATGGAACCGCTTGGTAGTGATCCTGACCGCGATGCGGGTCCTGACCGAGGCCGATTACATCGCGCTCGCGAATCTGTGCCAGGCGTACAGCACCTTGATCGCGGCGCAGATTCAATTAAACAAGACGGGGATTCTCTATAAAACCAAAAGCGGCTACGTGCAGCAAAGCCCGCTGCTGGGCATCATCACCGCCCAGACAACGATCGTCAACAATCTGCTGCGGGAATTCGGGCTCACACCCTCGAGCCGCACCCGCATCGCAGTGGCACAACCACCCGAAGAAGACGACGAATTCGCAAAGCTCGCAGCCGAAAGCCGGGCCTTACTGCGTACAAATTGAAGTGGATTCTGTCCGAATGGCCGACAACCCGCTCGAAATTACAAGGAGAAAGTCAGCATGGAGACTCGGGGATCCTGCGTTCTGCAGCCAGTGTGCACCAACTCTGCTTCGTCACTTGTCCGCGCAAGGAGGCTCTGCTATCCCGGAATTGCGCCTTACGACTTCCACGAATCGCCTCAGTGCCTCAGGGTTGCGCAGCACGTGGACGGTCGCATGAGCTCCGTGCGAACCGACCGCTTTCATGAGAAACGGACGGCTCTGCCGGCGATACCGCAACAGCCAAAGCCAAAAATCAGCACGTTCGCGCGATCGTCGGATTGCTCGCCAAGCGCATCGGACGAGCGAGAAGTCCAGGAAGATGATCGTATCCGCAGCATGAAGCCGAACTTCGACAGCATCATACAGTCCTAGGTCACCATCGATGATCCATTCGCTCGCCTCGACAAGCTGCTCCTGCATCTTGACCCATTCATCGCGCGGTGTCGCGGCAAGACCTGGCCGCCAGAAGATCTTGTCCAGTTCTACCACGGGTAGCCCGGTGATCTTGCTCAGGTGCATCGCAAAGCTCGACTTGCCCGAAGCTCCGGGCCGAAAATGACCACGCGCCTCACATCCAGAGGCTGCGTGACGGGATCGGGTATGTTGACTCGAGCCGGTGTGCCGGTCGTTCACCATTGTTTTCCCAAGTCATTTAGATGTTCGGGAGCAGATCGAAGTATTCGTCATCCTCGTTCTTGCCGCCTTCGCCGAGACCCACGGTCTTCTCCGATTCGATGAATTCGATCCGCTCGATCCACTTGACCATCTTGTAGCCAAGCTGGTTTTCAACTCGCAGCCGCAACGGAGCGCCATACACCTGGGTCAGTGGCTTGCCATTCATCTCTGAAGCAAGCAGGCATTGGGCCTGGAGTACATTTTCGAGACTTTGGGTGTCGTAATACATGTCGCCGTAAAGCGATCCACCAAACGAGAAGAACGCGACGACCTTGGCATTCGGCCTCGGCCGGACGAGTTCCACCAGAGATTTCATAGGGAGTCCGCTCCATTTTGCAATGCCCGTCCAGCCCTGAATGCAGTGATGCATGGTGATCTCTTCGGTCTTCCCCAGTCGCTCGATATCTTCGAGAGAAAGCTCGACCGGATTGCCAACCAGACCGCCGACCTTCAGCTTAAATTCCCGGAATCCTCCCTCGGCGAGGCGCTTCCAATCCTCGCGCACCGGCATCTTACCGTTGGGCCAGAATCGGGCCGAAATGTCCTTCTCGGTGTAGTGCTGACTCGGTGTGAGCCGGTTCAGCGTCGCCAATAGCAAAGGGTACGTGATGAATTTCTGTACGTGCTGCAAGGCACGAGGAAAGAACCATGAGACGTAATGCGCCACAACCCACGAAATGACGACCACGCCGATGCCGACGAAGCCCAGAATCATTCCTATCTGATTCTGATTGTCGGTGCCCATGACGATGTGGTTCATGTTGCGAACGAAGCCCGTCATCGCAACCAGCGTCACATGCACGACGATGAACGCAAAGAAACTGAGCATCGTTAGAAAGTGAATGGAACGCCCCGATTGCCTGCCGCCGAAGAGCTTCGCATAGCGGGGGAAGCGATTCACCACAGCTGGCGACATGGCGATCCCGGACAGAATGGCCAGCGGGCCGAAGACAAAGACGACCGCAAAATAGGCGATCTGCTGTAGAGCGTTGTAGCCATAGAATCCGTTGGGCTCGGGCGGCAAGTGAAGGGTTGCATAGTCGATCCAGGTATTCCAGGCCTGCAGCAGCACAAGTGTGGATTGTGGAACCAGTCGCCGCCACTGCTCCGTATCGAACAGCATGATCACAAAGAAAACACCCGTGATGATGAACCCGTAGACGTTGAGAAAGTGCCACGACCGGGCAACGCCGACGGTGTGCCGGTAGCCTGGTGTGGCGACTATGGGCGAGATGTAGCGAGCATCGTCCTTCGCAGTCCAGACCCGATCGTTCGGAACGTGGATCGGCGTGAACCGGATCCACTCGCTGCCCGGTGTGCAGTCGTTGTTGAAGTACAGGCGAGGATGATCGACCAGGATCGACAGACCGCTCCGAATCAGCATCATCACAAAAAGAAGGTTGAAGAAATGGCAGTAGCGCACCCACAGCGGAAACCCATGCGGACCGGCAAAGTTGTTGGGATCGATCTGCGGGAGAGGCGGAATATAAGGGAGACCCGCAACCAGAAATTCAATCCATGCCGCAAGAATCGGCAGCAGCAGTAGCACGGCAGCAGCGATCAGGAACGAGGGCCGAATCCAGACGCGAAATCGGCGATCCGCGGGGTAGTGCACGGCCGCATGGGCCGCGTCGAATGAAATCATTGCGCGTCTCCAGAGCTATCTTGACGGTCTCATGGCGGGCTCGCCGGTTCACAGCATGAGGCAGCTTAGGAGCGTGCGTGCGGTGGTGCAATCATCGGCTCAATGCGATGAAAGCGCAAGTTCGAGTGGCCTATCCAGCCTAAATGACCTCGCGAGTTCGCGCCGCCGAACTTTGTACTAAGCACCCCGCCCGCTGTGACGAGGATGACTCCCAGAAGAGATAACAGGGTAGGCTCGTTCTTCCATACGAACCACCCAATTAATCCCGAGAAGATGACCACGCAGTAATTGAAAGGCGCGATGCTCGTTGCCGTGGCATGTTGGTACGCAAGGATAATCAACAACTGGGCTGCCGCCATCAGGATTCCGATACCTGCCAAATAGAGCCATTCCTTTAAGGTGGGGGCTTTCCAGAACAGCAGAGCAAAAGGAGCAGTGGCGACCGAAGAGATCAGAAAATAATAGAAAAGGATGCGCTTAACGGGCTCGTCTCGCGATAGTTGATTGACCGCCACAAGCGCAAAGGCCGAGAAAAGTGCCGCACTGATAGCGATGAGAGCAGTAGGATCGGCGAGCATCTGTACGCCCGGTTTTAAGATCAGCAAGATTCCGACGAAACCAATGAAGAGGCTTGCCCAGACAACCATGCCCACCTTTTCCTTCAACCACACCCAGGCAATCAGAGGAATAAAGAGCGGCGCAGAGTTGGTCAACAGGACGGCGTTCATCAACGGCATTTTCTTCACAGCCGCAAACATGAGCGCCTGCGAAAGGAGCCCTGCAAGACCCCGCAGGATGTGGAGCCAAATACGCTTCGTTTTCAGCGGGGAAAAACCGCGACTCACCGCCCATGGAGCAAACAGCAGAAGTGCGATCGCATTCTGAAAGAAGACCAACGCGCTGGTGGCGATGCCTGTTGCCGCCTTAGCGAACGCGCTCATGACAGCGACACATAAGAAAGCAAGCACGATCAGCAGCACGCCGATCATCACAGAGGGTTTCGGACTGATGACTCGTGGTGGAACGTTAGTCACGGTACATCTGTAAGCTCTTCCGAACCATACGAAGCGCGGCCTATTTCGCCACGCGCATCCAGTCGCGCGAGTAGAAGGTGGTAGTAGAGCATGCCACGCTCGGGACCCAGCGCGGTGAGAACGCGGTCGATATCGAGCGGAATGGCTCCTGCGACGAAGGCCAGATTGCGAGCAACGTTCGAGTCGTTCATGGGAAAGACGTCGAGGCGGCCTAAGCCGCGCAGCAGAATCACCGTCGCCGTCCAGGGTCCGATCCCCTTGATGCCGCATAGCAACCGCGCGGCTTCCTCAATCGAACGCTCCTCCAGCACTGCTTCGTTCAGGGTGCCGGAGAGTAGCGCGTCCGCCGCGCGCCTGAGTGTCGACAACTTGTTCGCACTCAAGCCCCCCGCCAGGAGAATGTCATCGTTCGCAGCCTGGAAAATCTCTGCGCCCGGAAACGCGTGGAGTGTTGTGCCCCTACATGTAAGAGGCGAACCGAGGGCTAGAATTGTCCGCTTTGCAATCGAACTCGCAGCAAAGAGGCTCATCTGTTGAAAGACAATTGCATTCACGCATGCTTCCCATAGCGTTGGATAGCGAGGAGGTTTTACGCCGCGCATACGCACAGCTAACGGCCACAGCCATGGAATATCCTCTGCTGCACGATAGAAGTCTGAAAGTGTCCGTTCGACTCCAAGAATCCGGCGCACGAGCGCAAGAGCCCGTGTCTGCTCGTCAGAGCCGTCGCAACCGTGAAGCGCAACCGTGAGTCTGGCCGGTTGTGTTTGCGCAACGCGCACGATCACGGATCTTCGGAACCCGTTCAGGATACGGACATATTCGCCTTCACGTGTGAGCACGTCCACGATATTTGTCGATAACCTCCGCAGCGCACTCACAGTAAGGTCGAGGCGGTACGGCGTCGCTGTGTCTATCTCACATCGTGCTTCAGAGGGGCCAAGGGATGCCGCAACGGATCGCGTCATTGGGATCTCGGATATCCGACGCTGCAGTCAAGCGTTTTCCTTCGGCGCTTTACCGCGGCTTTGCGCATGTGAAGCCCCCGATTTGCTTGCCGTGCGCCTGAAGACAGGCAGCAGCACGATTGCTTCATTGTGCTCCGTGTCCTTCGCTCCGTAGATCAGCGTCATCGCGGACTGGGCCCGTGCCGCCTGAACGGTCGCCCTCATCGTGGCTTGCACTTCTGGATTCTTCAATTCCAGTTTGTAACGCCTGCAGAACTCGGTCCAACGCTTCGGATCATGACCAAACCACTTTCGCAGCTGTGTGCTGGGGGCGACGTTCTTTGCCCATGCATCCAGGCGGAGATCGGCTTTCTTTACGCCGCGCGGCCACAGCCGGTCCACCAGGACACGAAACCCGTCCTCCGCCCTCGGTTTTTCATAGGCCCTTTTGAGCAGGATCTCCACTCGTCACCTCAGATTTTCGTGAGAGCCGAGCCTTTGTGCATCGCCAGGTGGTCGGTCGTGTCGCTCTTGATCTCATACTGCGGCTCCTCTTTTGAAGCGTGGACCGTGTACCCCTTAAAGGTGATTTCGGAGGTATGCTTATTCGTGATCGTTCCTCGAACCCGCCCCGCTTCCGAGTTCCACTCAACGTGGTCGCCCACTTTGAACTCGTGTGCCATTGCCCTTCCTCGCTCTTTCATTACGACTTCGCTGCCGGTATCGGGGGCATCGTTTTGCAGGGTGGTTTCCGTACCTCAATCTGGCCATCGCGAACGCGGGTTTCGAGACACGGCTGCGGATGCACAGCCGGCCCATCGAGCACGCGGCCGTCTTCCAGTCCGAATCGCGAGTGATGCCAGGGACACACAATGCTGTCACCCACAAGCGTGCCTTCCGAGAGCGGACCGTTGAAATGCGAGCACGTCTCGGCCAAGGCGAACATCCGGGCGCCACGGCGCACCAACAGGATCGGAACGCCATCGTGGACAGCGCGCTTCGGTTGCGCCTCTCCCAGGTCGGCCTCTGCCAGCACGGACACAAAGTCGTCGGGAAAAGTTTGGCCGTCGGTACGGTCAACGCCCACTCGGTATTCGTAAACCATCTTCCCGCCCAGATGCGCCGCGAAGGCCATCACGCCGTATCCCAGCGCCCCCAATATCCGGCCTACATTTCGCGACTTGCGTCTGCGCGCAATCAATGAGGTCGCGAACGGCGGCTCCACTCAGGTTCAAGAGGCCGTGAATCATGCCCAGACGCCGAGCTGGAGCATCCGCATCCTGCCAGTCGGTCGCGCCCGTTACAGCTGCACCGAGCGCGCCCACTATACCGACTGCCACAGAAGTATCGGCAGCGGTGGCGAAGGCGTCGCGATGGCTGGCCATTTCCAAGGCGTCGAACACCAGAGCCGTTGTCCAAGCTCCGATCGGAACATCCGTGAGAACTACATGCAAGGGTTCCCCCAGCCATGTTCCGTTCAGGAAGTTCTTGACCGATTGACCTTTGGGACCGGCGCTGTGGAAGGCCTTATGCACCAGCTTCTGCAGGCTTTCTGCAACTGCTTTGCTCTTCGGCGATTCCTCGCAATCGGTACCGCCTGTAATGTCTGGTGTTGGCATATAGGAGCTTTCCTCCAAGTATCTTTTTTTGACGAGGCCACTCGTTTATAGTGAATAGCTTCTGCGTCCGCGCCATCAATTCTACGCCCCTTCGCCGGACTCGTGGTCCTCAACGCTTGGTCGTCCTAAAATGCGCTCCGAGAGGCAGGGGGGCAGATAGTGTTCGTCAGCAGTTAAATCACCGATCGGCTTCCGGGACTATCAAGGCTGGAAAGATCGCGCGCGAGCGTGGCGCGTGGGTTGTGTTTAGCGGCACTTGTTAGCGCCGATCCAAAACGACCGCAGAAGCGCCGGTTTTGACGACGGAGAGAGGGCCGTTTTGCAGTGGGCGCACACGAATGCGCCGCACTTCGATGGAGACACGACGTAGAAACCTCTTGAAATCTTCTTGGCCGGAACTCAAAACGCGCTGTTGTACGGGGAGTCCCTCACTTCCGGAAGGGAACCAACGAGGCGGTAACGAATGTAAAGAATAGGTGCCCCATTTTGAAGCCGCGCCTTTCAATTTTCATTGGTCGAGCCCTGTCAAAAGCTCACGTGAAAACTAATCAAGTCAAGTGGAAGTGCTCGCCACCACAGAGCCACATGTCAAGAAATCAGCTTGACAGTACTCAGAGTGATCGCGAGCCTGTGATACGAGTCGCACCCTCAACCGCGAATAGATCCGCCCTAACGGCCCACCCTTTAGCCATGTTCGGCTCACCCTCTGTAAAGTGGCCGTTTCCTTTCGTTGAGACCGGAGGGTGAAAGGACGCAGGTAGCCCTCTCGACGATAACCGTGTTTCGCCTCACCACCGCAAGGCAGCTGGACTTTGATGAAGCGATAGCTTTGTGTGTTGTTGATGAGAGCGCGTAAAGTAGAGCATTATGGGAAACCTGCTTCGCAGTCCCATGCGCACCTTACGAATCCAGCGCTCGCCGCAACTCAAACAAGACAGAAACCGCGGTGTCGGATGGCTCGCCAAGCTTCTTTGGCTGATTATGTGGGCAATTTGTGCTTTGCCTGATGCGTACGCGCTGCCTTCATTCGCCCGCCAGACCGGACAACGCTGTGCAGCTTGCCACGTTGGCGGGAATTGGCCACAGCTTACTCCGTGGGGCCGCTTTTTCAAGCTTGCCGGATACACCGCCGGTAAGCCTCTGTTTGACCGCGGCGAAGGAGGAATTCAGTACGTGCCTCTAGGCATTCTCGGGCAAGCCGGACTGACCTGGGCGGCTCAGCCGAATGATTCATTGGGGCAGCCGGTTGTGACACAGAACGGAGCACCGGAGTTTTATGGAGTTACTGCTGCACTGGGGACGAAGCTAACCGATTGGGCAGGCGTGTTCGCCGAGTACGGGGTGAGCAACACATTTCCTGGTTGGAAAGGTGCTTCCGGACCGATCGATATACGAGCAACCCGTTTCTTTCATCCAGGGGATCACGAACTCCTGGTGGGTATCGATAGCAATAACGACCCAGCCCTGCAGGACGTGTGGAATACCGTTCCGAGTTGGGCGTATCCCTTCTATGGCTCGCCCGAAGCGCCCAGTGCGCCGGGTAGTCCAATGATCGCAAGTTTGGCCCAGGAGACCGGCAGTATTGGGGCCTACGCTCTGTTTGATCGCCAGTTCTATGCGGAAGTGTCCATGTACCACGTAGGGAAAGGATTCTTTCGCTTCATGAACGCGGGTACGTCGTACCAGACCGGAGCCCAGTACTTGAAAGGCTTCAATCCATACTCGCGTGCCTATTGGACCAAGGAGCATGGCCCGAACGTCTGGATGATTGGCACCTTGGGCATGCACTCCGATGTCTATCCGGACAGTGCCGCTCCGAGCGGCCCAACCGATAGCTTCGCCGATACCGGCTTCGACTCGCAATATCAGTATCTGGGTGATACGCGCAAGCTCACACTGCGAGGCTCATACATCTATGAACAGCAGTCCTGGAACGGTAGCTTCCCACTAGGGAATGTCTCCAACCCGAAAGGTAACTTAAAAACCGTGAACCTGAGTGCTTCTTTTGCGCTGCGCGATGCCTGGACGTTCACCGGTGGTTACGTGCTAAGCAATGGAAGCAACAACGCGGCGTTGTACGGGATCACAGACTCGAACGGGAATCAACTGTCGGCAAAGCCGAACACAACCGGCTATGAACTGGAGATTGACCGCACGCTAACGCAGAACGTATTGGCAATGATCCAATACACCGGCTTTACGAAATTCAACGGACTCAGTACCAATATCGATGGATTGGGTCGGAAGCCGAGCGACAACAACACGCTTTGGATCAGCGTTTTCTTCGCGTTTTGATTGCTGGGGAGTATGCCTTGGAAATCCACAAGTTAATTACGAAACTGGCAGCGGCAGCACTGGGCCTGATTACAGTCAGTCACACCGCTCAAGGGCAGAGACGTTGGAATGCACCCCGGATTGTCACCACTTACTGCTCCGGATGCCACGGAGTTAACGGCAATACTCAGCTGCCTTATTTCCCAAAATTAGCTGGGCTCGACCCGACCTACGCCGAAAAGAAACTCACTGCATTCAAGGAGACCGCCTCTCCGCCCGTCGATGAACTGTACTGGTGGACGCTGAGAGTCATGGGTGCAAAGAAAGATAGCAGTAACGCGACCCGCAATGAGCGAATCAACATGGAAGGCGTAGCGCACGCAGCCAAGCCCGACGTCACAAAGGAAGCGGTGCTTTGGTATGCGAAACAACCTCCCGCTCCAGGGCGCTCAGGGAACAAGGCGCTGATCAAAGAAGGAAGAGAATTCTTTACAAAGGGGCTGCCCGCTCAAAAAATCCTTCCATGCATGACGTGCCACGAGTGCTTCTCCAATACCTGCTTCCACTGCTCCGATGTCAGTAGCGCCTGCGCGGACTCAACCTCGAGCTCGCTTCCCTCGTGGTCGCCCGTTCTCAAACGAGCAAACAGCACTTGTGGCGACTTCTCGTCCAGAGCCACCGTCAGTTCATCGCTCTGCTCGAACGGACGCGTTGGATTCAGCGGCTCGTCATGCGCCGTGGCTCCGGGAGCGAGCAGTGCCGCCGTGAATGTCTTCGAGGGCTCCGTCAGCACATACCCCGAGTGCGCATTGTCCCACCGCGGTTCCTGTCCGCCAACAGCCGCCGGCCACATGAGATTTAGCGACGGACGAAACCTCACGCTCACCTGCACGGAATGCACACTGCGTACCGTGTAACGAATTAATACCGCGGGCTGTTCTAGTGGAACCCACACCTGCTCCTCGACCGAAAATCGGGCCCGACGTACGTTCGCGAAAAGTGCGATGGAGCCACCGAGATCGCGCTGACGATCTGCTTGCCGGAAATGCTGGTGACATCTCCGGAACGCCGAAACTCGGGATGGACTTTATCGGCGATCTGCAGAGCGCCGGCCCAAATCTCTAACCCGGCGTTTGCGTATCCCCCGGCCCATGCGCGCCGTCCATGAACACTTAGAAAATGTGTTTACTGGGCAAAGTTCATCGCCATCTGCAACCGCCCCGCAGAAACACAAAATGCCAGCCAGAGCCATACAACGAATATTGCGATTAAGCCTTTCTTTTGCACAGGCACACACCACAGTAAGGCACCTCTCCGAGACTCACACGCGGGACTCGAACGACAACTCCATTTCCCCGCTCATCACACGCCGACCCACGCCCTGAAACTCACCTTGGGCTGAGCACGCCTCGGACGGCAGAAGATCTGCCGCGCTGCCACTACAACACTAACCTGCTCCCTACGTCACAGCACCACAAAGTTTCCTCCCGCGCCGTACGGAGCAGAACGGTAAGCCAAAGATTTTGGGAAGCGAATGCCGGGCATTCGGGTTGTAGTTGATGGAATCAGAATTTCGAGCTCTCGATCACGTGGTCAAGGTCCGGTTTGCCCGTCATGCAGGAGCTGAGGCGGCATTCACATACACCAGCGGAAAAGCAAGTTCTGCGAATCTATGCTGATGTATTTATCAGGCTACTCGACGATCTCAAACAGGCTGAGTTGGAAACAGCGGGTATCGGAGAGAAACTAACGCGTGAAGAATTCGAGGACCGCTGCCATTCGATTGGACTAACTATTCGAAGTCTAGGCCACAATTGCGAAGTGATGCAACTGCGAAGCGCTGGTAAGCAAGTACGCTTTAACGTTAGCTCTGCCAAAGCAGACACGTGCGCGCGTTTGTCGGAGTGGATCGCTCAGCTACGGAGACGTGCAATTGAGGATTTAGAAGATAAAGTATTCTTGTGTATTGAGCCCTCAATCGCGGATTATTTTTATAGACGTGAAGCAGAGGGGGCGTATGCTGGGAAACTTCTCCGGTTATCTCCCGAGATGCTATGCGGCCATGAAGTCTGCTCCAACTTCAGATCTGCCGTTTCGGATATCAGCGAGGCAGCAGATTGTCTATGTTTTGACAAAGGTACTGCTTGCGTCTTTCACCTTATGCGAGTTATGGAGACAGGTCTCCGTGCGCTAGGTCGAAGTCTCAATGATGTCAGACTAGATCCGAAGACCAATCCCTCCTGGGAAAACATCCTCAAATGGTGCACTGAAGAGTTAGAGCGGTCTTACGCAAAGAGATCTGATGAATGGAGGAGCGACCCCCAATTTTTTTCTGATGCGACAGCTAACCTCCGGGCCGTCAAAGATGCTTGGCGTAATCCAACAATGCACGTTGAAAAGCACTACGATGGCGAAGAGGCGATGCACATCTGGACCACCGAACGCGCATTCATCCGGCATTTGGCGACACGGCTTCAAGAATGAAAGATATGAAGCCGCCACACGCCGAAATGATCGAGGGGCCGGAAGCATTTGAGCGGTTCCGCAACGCAATGAAAACGATTCTCAAAGTACCGAAGAGCGCATTACCGCCCAGCCCGTTTAAGAAGTGAGTTCCGAAGAAGAAGAAAGCCAGCCTGAAGTTATCGCCTGTTTCTGCCGATAAGGATAACAGGTAAACCACATTGTTCCTTATTGAACTCGCTCTCCTAACCGTCTCCGGTATCGCTCTCTTGATGTATTTGAAGCAACGTCGTGGACGAAGAGCGCCAAGCTTCCTGTAAAAAGGACTACATCTACGTTGCCGCCATTTGCTGACGCTGTTCTGGCTCGACGCTTACGAGCCAGCCAGCGTTGGCGGCTAAACATAGAAGATTAAAAATGTGAGCCGCGCTTGGGATTCTGGCTTGCCCCGCTGCTAGTTCTAGGCTTCCATTTGGATGACGCCAGATGAAACGGTATCCGTCCTGATTTGAAGCGCCATTCGCAAGATCGTAGGTACACCATTGAAAGCAGAGCTGCCAACCGTCCTCTTCTACCTCGCCTCTCGCTTCGTGGTGAATGTAAACCTCGTTTGGCATTCCACAATCCTATCGCGGCTTGCGATTTCGAGATAGATGAGGTCTACTGATTCGTCAGGAAAGTATGGCTTGATTCCTGAGAACCGGAAGGTTATCGCCGTAATGGAGCGTATTCACGGTTTATCGTGGCTTTCGCTTCCCGCGCTTCTGCCGTTTGCGTTCTTTCTCAGTTAACTTGCGTCGGGGTCACTTCCTTGCCCGTGAGTTGATTCCAAGTAAGCTGCTTATCGACGATCTGAGACATCGCCAACTTGAAACAGTCGAAATTGTTCATCTCTTGCCGGTTACTGAAGCGGTAGGCTTGCTCATCGAGATAACGGAACAGGTGAAACGGCTCAACGCTTACATAGGTTCCGCTGATGCTTCGCTTCAACAAACTCCAGAAATTTTCCAGACCGTTAGTGTGGACCTGACCATCGACGTACTGCACTGCATGATCGATCACCTGATGCGCGTAGTCGGATGCAAGCCTTTCATAGCTGAGTAACGCATCGGTGTAAAGAGCAGACCCCGCTTCCACGACGCGCAGGTACTTCGCGGATCATCGTGTCGACTCGATAACGCTTCACGTGTGAAATGCGTGCCCATCCATGCTGATCGACTGGTTGGCGTTAAGCCCCTGACGCGCAGGTACTTAGAGCACTTACCTCTTGCAATCTCACCATCGGAAGGGTTGCAAAAGCTTGCATTTCCTTTCACGTTGCGTACTGGAGCCGCGCGGAAGTCGGTCACGCTGCACCTCCACCAATGACCCCGAAATTGTACCCAGAGAGTTGAAGACCGATGGCAGCGCCTTTTCGCCTTCCGCATGGCGTCGAGAAACTCCGGATCTTCAGCTGCCTCCATCGTGATCTGCGTGTAAAAGACCATGTCGGAGGGGAGTTCCGCCAGGCACGCCATCAGCTCGAATCTCTCCTCGCGAATCGATCGCAGCTGCAATAGTCTCTGCTGATTATTTTGCCGTTCGCCAATCGCAAGTCGGTCAATGTCACGGGGTAAAAGTTGTCGTCCGCCAAGGCAATGAAGCGGAACCCTTTGCGACGAAGTTTTACGATTTCGGCGACCACTGCGTCAGAGGTCCGCTGCCTTGGACGCTGACCATCGGTGCGCCACACGGAGGAGAATGCTGTGTTGCAAACGGCCGCGGATGATCTGTTAACGTGAAGCTCGATGGTTTGCAAGCCCAGATGAGATCATCGTTCTTTGTGTTCGCTGGTACTTGCGCTATTCCCTTGTTTCGGCGGCGAATTGGACGGTGATGTGGAGGTCCTTGATCCACAAAGAGGGACTCTTGACCGGGACTCCAACAATCTGCTGGACGTGGTAGGTCTTGGCATCCACCCAGATGTTGCCAAGAAGCAGGCCCTTTTCCTTACGCTTTGGAATGACGTGCAGCACGTACTCTGGAACCGTCCAAAGTTTTGCTCGCGCAGGAAGACGAAGTCATAATTGGATCGGCTGATGGTGCCCTTGTGGCCTGCCTTGGCGGAAGCTATTTCTTGTTCCAAAATGCCGCTTACGATCTTTTCACCTCTCGGGTTGCCCTGCGCTTCGGTGATTTTGAATGTTTTGATGTCAGGAGGAGTGAAGCTGATTTGAGCGGTTACTTCCGAGGCAGGCTTTGGATCGTCGCCCCGGAATACCTTATACTGCCGCGTCACTCTGTACGGCCGAGTGAGGGCAGGGTTCTGTTCCTCGGCTCGGTCCAAAGAATCCACAATCAACTCCAGATTCGGCTGGCTTGCCTTTAGTTCCTGTGCGTCTAACGAATAAGAAAACACCCATGCTGTTGCCACCAGAGCAAGAAGAACAGTGGGACGGTATTGCTTCGCTGTCGTTCCCACGATTACGCGCCCTGACCCGCAACCCCTCTCGCTGTGGGACCCTGCCGAAGATATTCAACCGGGGTTTCCATTTTAGGCCCCGGCTCCAGATTTGCTTCTGCGTATACCCAGTCGCTATTTCTTGATCCTACAAACCTCGGGCGTTATCAGGGCTCGACCGGGTGCGCGACAGCTCAGGACCGCTTCAGAAAGGAAATGATTTCATTCTGCTGCCCCTTTAGGCAGGAATTGTAAAGAAGAACGTCGATCCCAGACCAGGTGTTGATTCAGCCCAAATGCGACCGCCATAACGCTTCGTTATCTTCTTGCAAAGGGCCAAACCGATACCGTTGCCCGCGTATTCCGCTCCATGAAGACGTTGAAACGGAAGAAAGATTTGGTCCAGGTATTTCGCTTCGATGCCGATAGTGGACCAAATCGCTCTGGATCTAGGATCTCCGCACGAACCAGCACTTCACGCTCAAAACCCGGTGCGTGACGTGAGTCTCCACTCGCACAGCCGAGTGTTCCTCCTCGTAGATTCACAAGAGTTCACAAAAAGAATTAGGACATTAGCTTCAGCAATTTAGGCCCGGTTGCGTTGTAAGCGGCACACCTTCACGTGAGATTCCATGCGCGAAGGGTTTTGAAACACATGCAACACAACATCTTTCGCGGCGGTATTCATTCAACCAGCCTGCATTCCGATCAACTGTCCGGCGTGCATTCGAACATTTGGAAGCCACGCATCACGCAAAAGCTGAGCGCCCACCGCCGCTCAGCTCGAAATATCGCGGCAGGTCTGCTTCTGCTGGGCACGCAAGCGTTCGGAACCACGTACTACGTGTCTTCGAGCAGCGGATCTGACTCGAATAAAGGGACCTCCATCACCACTCCTTGGAAAACGATCAAGAAAGTAAATACCGGACCTTACAAGCCCGGCGATTCGATTCTGTTCAAGGCCGGCGACACCTGGACGGGCAGCAATTTCAGCGCGACGCTTACGCCTCCGAACTCGGGCACCAGTTCCGCACACATCACCATTGGAAGCTATGGGACGGGCGCGGCTCCTCTGTTGAATGGCGCAAACGCGTTTGCGACAGGCGTCAGCCTGAGCCAAGACTACATCACGGTCACGGGCCTGTCGCTCAAAAATTTCACGAACGAAGACGTTCACATCTGCGGCTCAAACGATACGGTGAGCTATACCGCGATGGGGAACGCCAAGCTGTATGCGGTCTATATCTGCCAGGGCACAGGGAACGTTCTGGATCATAACACCTACACGGCCGCGGCCGGAGACACGGGGCCGAGCGCCAAAGTGTTCTATGCGCAGACTGCTACAGGAACCATCTCTTACACGAACAACACCATCAATCTGAATAATTTGAGCTCAAGCTATGCGCCCATCGCGATGGTGATCAACGGCGGTGCAGAGGGCGTGATTCAGTACAACGTGGTCAAAGGCGGACACATCTCGCAGGCGTATTCGATCAAGCCCTTCCCGACTTCGCCGGGATGCGGTGGCCCGGCGACGGTGGGCGGCCTGATTGCAGACAATTACGCCGAAAATGCGATCTATAACTCCACGAACGGCTGGGACGGTGAAACCATCGAAGTCGAAGGATGCGCGGCATATCCGCTTACGAATATCACCGTCGCGAGAAACGTGGTTCTGTGTGGGAGCTCCACGCTTGACGCCATCGGACTGTACTACGGCCAGAACGGAGCGTATTTCGGCAACATCATGATCGGCACGTGCGGCGGCGCAACTTCCGAAGACCGCTTCATCCACGCGAGCTCAAGCTCCACAGGAAACGCGTTCTATAACAACACGTTCACTGGAAGCACAGGCAGCGGGCAGACCGGCATACTGCTTCAGTCCTCCGGCAACAAATCTGAGAACAATATTTTCGACAAACTGAATATCGGAATCGAGTGCGCGAGCTGCGGCGGGGCGACTGAGGACTACAATCTCTTCAACTCGAACGTCTCGACTCCGATTGCGGGCTCACACACCTCCGGCGGACACAGCCGCACTGGTATGGACCCGAAGTTCGTGACTAGCCCGCCGGCGGGACCGAACGATGTGAAGCTGCTGGCGGGGTCTCCGGCAATCAATTCCGGCTCGAATCTTGGATCTTCCTACAAGCTGATTTTGAATCCAATGGGAATAGCCGTTCCGTTCGGCACCTTCGACCAGTCTTCAGGATGGGCGATCGGCGCATTCGGGTATCTGGCGGCCACGGCTGCGCCGACCTTCAGTCCTGTAGCTGGCACTTACCAGAGCACACAATCGGTGAGTTTAGCGAATAGCTCGGTAGGGGCGATCATTTACTACACCACCGACGGAAGCACTGCGACCGTATCCTCGACTCGCTATACAACGCCGATTGCGGTGAGCGCAACGACAACCATCAAAGCGATCGCTGCAGTCGCAGGCTTTCCCGCCAGCCCCGTTGTAAGCGCGACGTACACGATCAATTAACAAAGTCGCCCTCCTTACCTCAGGACAGGCCTCAGGTGCAGCTCCGGTTGCACCCCGAGGCCTCTCAGGTCGCCTTCTCTATGCTGATCTGCAAGGATGTCTACCTCGGCTGATTTCAAAATGCGGATGCCGTGGATGCGCTCATTAAGGTTGTCGATAAAGCGGATCTGCTTCCAAAGATCATCGATGGAAACGCCACCCGCAATCTTCAGACTTTGCGAATGATCTGTGATCCCGATGTATTCATAGCCTTTGTTTTGGGCCGTAATCGCAATTTGTTCAATGGAATTCGCACCATCGCTGGATGTCGAATGCGCATGAAGCTCACCGCGGATGTCGTTCAATGAAACCAGAACGGGCAGCGCATTCTTCGCGGCGCGGTCCACTTCATCGTGACCTTCTCGGAGTTCCGGCTGAATAAAGGAGAGGCCGAACTTCCGGCAGAATGCGGTTTCACTCGGAAACGGACCAGTCACCCGCAGCGTCTTCATGGGCTCGGTAACGGCAGTCAGTTTTCGCAGATGGGCCTTGGAGCCTGTACACGTGATCAGAGCTAGACCCCAGTCGTGTTTGCCGGCAACCTGGACCCGCAGCAAGATTCCCGAGGAGAGGGCAAACACTGCATTGTCTTTCGCAGAACTGACTATGGTCGTGCGGCCACCATACCGCTCCAGTTTTGAGATCACTCGCTGAAAATCATCGGTCTCGATCACGAACGCGATTTCCTCGATGATCTCTACACGCCGGCGGTACTCCCCTACGACCTCGGCCCGCCGAACGCCGCATTGGCTGAGCAGGAACTCCTCAATCGCAATGCGCAGGTCGTCCGCCCGGTAGAGCAGCATGGCGTGAGTCTCAGTCAAGCCCTGACGAACGTGTTCGGCCATCCGGCGACCCAGCGTCTTTTCGATATCACCACTTGCGAGCTTTTCCTTCAGCGCCTCGACGGATGTGATACCCAGCTTCTTGTAGATGCGAAAGACGCGCTCGGGATCGAGCCGCGGATGTCGGCTGATATCCGTAAGCTCCGGACTCGCCGCATCCCGCAGCTTCTCGAGTTGCAAACCAGCCAGTCGCGGCCGTATCTGATACGCAAAAGACGTTTGCCCTAATGAAGACGCTCGCCGGCAATTGGCAAGGCTCGGTAACGCGGTCCATGAATACTGGCGGCCCAGCGGCGGTGCAGGCGGACGTATGACCAAAAATACTAAAGCTTTATGCTCCTGGTGGTCCGCAAGAGCTCTTTGCAGATCGTGTACAGAGCGTTCATCATCGCTTGCCAACCCTTAAACAACCCTGCGGCATTGGTCGTGGTGCTGACGAGCCGGATGCCGCTGCCGCGCTTCTTGCAGCATCAAACCGGGAAGAATGATTGTGGTTGGTAGCGAATGGTAGGATTCGGCTTGGCATGCAGCGGAAGAAGGACGGGCAAGCGCCGCCCGCGTGACTGCGGGAATGCCAAGTGCACGTCGCTTGGGGTGCTGGAGAGGTAGTTGGAAAGTACCATTTTTGGGGAGCCATACCTTCTGTTACAAACTCGCGGCGTACGTTTGTTGACAGCATCGTTTACGGCGGGCTGGCGCGCGTAAGCCCAATATTCGCAATGTCGTGAGGAGGTCCGACCCGCATCGGACTTGAAAGGGAGAACGAATGGGGAGCACGCTTAACCTGGGGAGGGAGCCATTGGCACCTTGATTTCTCCGTTTTCTACAGTTGACAGGTCGCGTTTGTTGACAGGACTTTCAAGCCTGGGGTCCCGAAGGTTGCAATTTCCAACAGGACAGAGGTTCTTTGCACAAACCGTCGATATAACTTGGGACCCAACCTACGCGCTGATGACAAGCAAGTTGTCGGTACCCTCGGTGAAATGTCTTGGATTTCTCCTTGAGACTCGGATTTAGCTACCAACTCAAAAATCGTTGTCGGCGCCGTACGACATGTTCAATGCGCAGCAAACGTGGATTCTTGAACGTGCACTCCGATGGCTGTGGGGGTTGGCAGGAATCGCGTACGATTAGGACATCGTTACCCGTCGCGCCGACCTAATTGGATATCTGCTTGAGAATGAATTCGTCGGCCGCACTTGCACAACTCGGGTCTCCCGATTCATCCGCCCGTAATTGGGGCCAAGTGCAAATGAAGCTCTCAACTTCTTAGAGCCGGTTGTGTAGATGAGAAGGGCGCGTCCGTCAATAGATGCGGGGAGCTTTCTTTGCTTGTTGACGACGATCATTTTTCCAATCCCTCACCACAACAGCAAACCGGCTATGCGAAGGCCCTTTGGCCAGGAGTTTGCATTTGAGCAGATCGCTTTCTCTGAGCAGCTCGCTCAACTTGCCGTTCGGCTTCCTGCGTCCCCTGAAAAGCACTGTTTCGCGGTCAGTTCAACTCTCGGCCCCCTGATCCCATTACCAACTGGGAAAGACACTCATAAGAGATGACTGCAAGGCATCGGATACCAGCCGAGAGTAGGAGAGTGGCTTCCGTCACGTCATCAAATGTAGATGGCGTGAGCCGATCTTACTGAGTGAATGCGACTTCCGAGCCGGGATTTTGGATCCGCTCAGAGGAAACGATTTAACCTTCTACGCTATTCCCAAGCGCGTCGTGGAGCAACCCAGCCCTCAGACGCATATGCGCCAATCCCACGCTGCTCGGCTTACGAGATGATTATCTCAGCTAGCGAATAGAATTCAGAATTTTGCAATCCGGGAGGTAGGACCCGTTCAATGATTTGATCTGGACCCGCGTGGCCCATGTGGACTGACCGGTTATTAGCCGAAAGTCGCGAGCAATTCCGATTTCGGGCGAGGGTCGTTTCTGGCGGTCCCTCGATAGAGTGAAGGTGCATTAACGATGCGCGCACAGTTAACCGAGCAGAACTCGCGATCTTTTCTTGCGGGCTCTTTGCAGTTTGCATTTCTGCACGGGCGCCCTGTGATTCTCATCTCGTCCTCCGAACCTATCTGCGTCATATAGCCCAACCGAAATTGGATAAATCCCTCAACTCGGTGAAAGCGAGCCAGTCACGCTTCCCATCTTTACGTGTGAATAGCAATACAGGATTACGGCTCTACTCGCTCGACGCGCACACCTGTCTACATGCGGTAAGTCTCATTGAGCATAACGGATAAGCCAAATTAAGCTCGCTGTTGCGTCCTAACAGTTTTAGTATCTATAGCTAGCAACTAGGGCGTCGCCGGGTTGGGGAACAGCGCCAGCCAAAAACAAAATGTTGTTGCCCGACAACGAATAATCGTGTCCAGCAGTCAGTGTCTGGCCATTTTTAATGAGGGTGAGACTCGAAGCAGGTGAGGGCGATGCATTCAGAGCGAAAACGGAGTTGGATCCGTCAATCACACCTGACGGTGTCTCAAAATCCGCGAAGTTGGGGACAGAAGGCGCGCTTCGAACGGCACGTGGTATGTCATTCCGAGCGCTAGCTCCGCGCCATACGCACAGCAGTGGGGGCTCGCGGGCGATGTTCCGGTCCCGGCCGATTACGACGGCGACGGAAAGACTGATTTTGCGGTTTGGCGACCGTCCGATCAACTCTGGTATATCCGACCAACCACGAATCCGACAGCACCATATGCGGAGCAGTGGGGCCAGCCCGGCCAGCTCACCGGCACGAAGCTTAGCGTAGCTAATCGGCTTTCGGGTGCTTACGTTCGCGTGGCGGGCGATTTTGACGGGGATGGGCGTGTTGATCTCGCGCTTTGGTATCCCGCGAGTGGCGAGTGGTTCATTATTCCGAGTAGCGATCCAGAAGTCCCGATAATTCAGCAATGGGGTCTCCCCAGTGACATTCCTGTACCCGGCAATTACACCGGCAGCGGACGAACTGACTATGCTGTTTGGCGTCCTTCGAATGGCACCTGGTACATCTTGCCCGCCGACGGACAGTCACCACGAATCGTCCAATGGGGCCTGCCTGGCGATATCCCCGTCGTAGGTGATTTCGACGGTGATGGAAAGTCCGACCTTGCAGTCTGGCGTCCATCAAACGGAGTCTGGTATGTCATTCCGAGCAGTACAGGTATCCCGTATTCGACACAATGGGGTCTCATCGGTGATGTCCCCGCGGCCGGCGACTTCGATGCCGACGGGAAGGCTGACCTCGCGGTGTGGCGCCCTTCAAACGGAGTTTGGTACATTATTCCGAGCAGTACAGCCATCCCTTATTCCCGGCAATGGGGCCTCTCGGGTGATGTTCCTGCGCCGGGCGATTACGATGGAGATGGAAAGGCTGATCTGGCGGTGTGGCGCCCCTCAGATGGCACTTGGTACGTCGTTCCGAGCAGTTCGGGTATCCCGTACTCTCAGCAGCTGCCGACTCTAGGCGACCTGCCGATCCCCAATAGTTACAAAACTCTTGGGGAAACCGGTTCCACACCTCGGCATGCTTCGGAGGAGGTATCCTATGTCGTTTCTACAATCCAATGACGCGATTGGCCGGATCGTTGCAGATTGAGGTTAGAGCCACTCCTGCATAGACGTTGCCTCCATGCGATGCCTGCGAATGAAGTGTCTAAACGCCGATAGTTCGCTTGAATTTCCCGAAGGAACATCCTGCCGGTTATGTAATACGCCTCGAATATTGCTTCAGAAAGCGCGCCTGTCACTTTCGACTCCGCCTCGAAGGCGCGCACAACATATCCAGCAGGAAATCGAGGAGCCCTACGATTCTGAAACATGATCGAATGGCCGAGAAAGATCAGTATAGGGACATGATGTAAGTCGAACAGGTGAAAACTTGCCTGGGTCGCCTACCCATGTATTGCGCAGGAACTCGTCTAAACGGAGGGAAGCTTCTGGCCAGCGCGATACGCTCATGGCTTGTGCCAGCCTTGGCGTCCGACTCCAAAGAATCAACACGAGATGGCGCCTACCGATGACAGCCCCGGAAAGGTGTATCACGGGAATCAAGCGATCCCAGTAACGAATTGAGCCCTTGCTTCTCCCAAACTGCCCGAGGATGCTCGACTGCCTGCTCTCTGAATGGAGCTTGAGCACATTGCAGTAACGATCGGTATATTCGGAGGTTCAGCTCCTTCGGTCCGACAAGTGTGGACCATACCAGCCGGCTTCCCGTTGCTCAGCGCGGCTGTGTCCATCGGCTTCTTTTCCCGCCTTCCTCCTCAGACTTCGCATGCACCTAAGAAGCGCTTTCAAGAAAGCCATCCCGGATCCTGCAATAAAGATTGAACTTGGCTCCATAGCTGCTGCGTGCGCAATTGGTTACTTCAAGTCTCATGCAAATCGATGATTCACATTTGAGGCCTTGTTCCACTTACGATTCGAATCTCGATATGTCGGTCGCCTGAGCAGGAGGTCACAATTATGCGCCAGGTTGCCGTACTCCTTTCGCGAACAATTATGCAGTTGCGCGTGCTTCTGTGTGCACGTCTAAACGAAAGAACGGTAAGCTTTGCATTCACTATTCGCGGCTGTTGACTAGGAGTGGCCGGCCACCCTCCAAAAATCGGTAATACACGAACCTAAGCGTCCGTACGAATTCATCAAACGTCATAGGTTTCCAGATGTAATCTTGAGCACCTAGCGCTAAGGCCTTACTTTTCTCTGTAGCAAGTGAAAATGCCGTAAACATTACAATTGGGATTGATCGAAACGACTCGTTGGCTCGGATTTCACGCAAGACATCAAAGCCGCCCTTTTTGGGCAAGTTCAGGTCCAAGAGAATCAGATCTGGTCGGGGAGCAAGCTCGTACCCATGAACATTTTTCAGGAAGGAGAGCGCCTCTTCTCCGTCCGAAACCCTGTATAGCTGAACTGCAAGCGCCGTTTCCTCCAGGGCGATTCTCATAATACGGAATTGCGCATAATCGTCTTCTACGGACAACAGGATACGTTGTGGCATATGTACTTACGGCTTCAATGCTGTCGACCTCCGAGCGCACCGAATGCTTCCGCGAAGATATCCGATTACAAGATCGGCAGTAGAACGTCATACCGGTAAGAGCACGGTGCTATTTCCAAGTAAAAAGGACCACGCGTCAAAACCTACACGTGATACAGAAGTCAACTTGCTGAAAAATATCCGAATATTTCTTTGATGACTTTCGTTACCGCTTCGCGGGCGCACTTGCAGACTCAGCCGTCATCTACCAATAAGCATGCTATCGTGGCAGTCCAGCCCGTTCACAAGACAAGTCGTTTTTAATCATTGGCTGTAAACCTTTCCGTTTTAAGCACAAACGTGCATTTAGTGGAACCGAGTCTAACGCTTGGGGTTCACATTGTGAAACTGCACATGATGTACTTAGACGGAGTTTGGAAAGGAATACAATGCCAGTGCGAATTTGCACCCTTGTTGCTGTATTTGCTCTGCCGAAGGGCTCGGATGAGTAGCAACATGGAATTCACAATTGCGATTTTGCGCCTAAGTGACTCATCACCAATCGTGTTCCTAAACGCCGGGGGATAGAAGCCTGCGGGTAGGCAATGTATCATGCGCGTCTGCTGTAAGGAAGATTCATTTCTGAGCGCACGCTTGCGCCTTTTACTTCCACCGATGAAGGGGATTGTGGGGCAAATGAGCACACGGAGCTTACTATATACCGGGTCTGCCACAAAAATTGTGCTGCTCTTAGTCTTGGGCCTCGTCTCAGAGTACGGGCTGCATCGATCGACTCTCGATGCGAACTGGGTCTCTCATACCCACGAGGTTCTGACCGAGTTGGAGGGGCTTTCCAGGGCCCAGTACGTGACGGAAAACATCGCGCTTCGGCACTCTATCGTTCGCGATAACGAAGGACCGAGAGATTTTGAGCGTGCGCGATCGAGTGTAATGGCGCGCTTAAGCCGGCTTCGCGTGCTGGTTAGTGACAATCCTCTAGAGCAGCGCCGAATAGACGACATAAGAGCACTCCTCGAGCGCGTGCTGACGCGAGAAGAAGATGCGATTGATACTGTTCTCGAGAAAGGACGGGTGCACCCCCTATTTCTAGTTATTGATCACCAAGTTAAAGAGGAGATCTGGAGGCGGATCGAACAGATGAGCACGCAAGAGAACTCATTGCTCGCACAACGCGCCCGGGCATCACGCGGCAGTTCTCGTTTGGCGGCAACTCTGGTGGCTGTGGGAATCGTACTAGCGGTGATTTTTGTCGCTCTTTCAACGAGCATTGTCAGTCAAGATCTACGATGCCGGGAAGAGGCACAAGCCGAGCTAATCAGAGCGCAGGAGAAGTTGGAAGAGCGCGTCAATGAAAGGACATTAGATCTGTCGAACTTGGCGGCCCGTTACCAAACGCTTTTCGACAGCAGTCCGCTTCCGATGGTGGTCTTTGATGCTGAAACGTTGGCATTTCTGGCCGTCAATTCAGCTGCCGAAGAGTTATTCGGATACACTCGCGAGGAATTCCTCCGCATGACCCTCGGGGACACACATACTCCGGACCAGGTGATGGCTTTGCGCGAGGCCGTAAGAAATACCGAGCCCATGGCGTCGTCCAGAACAACCGTTACCAGCCAGGACAAAACGGGGCACTCATTGGTAATTGAGCTTCGAGCAACTATGACTGACTTTGCTGGCCAGAGGGCCTGGCTAGCTCTGATGAGAGACATCACAGAACAAAGGCGACTTGAGGAGCACCTC
Organism: uncultured Acidobacteriaceae bacterium; assembly: GCA_963703035.1. GTDB lineage: Bacteria > Acidobacteriota > Terriglobia > Bryobacterales > Bryobacteraceae > Bog-105. The sequence continues at coordinate 25,925 of OY969780.1, forward strand.
CGTCAATCTCAAAAAATGGAAGGGATCGGGCGCCTTGCCGGAGGCATAGCGCACGACTTCAACAATCTGCTCACAATCATTCTGGGTTACTGTGACTCGCTTCTCCCCAAGTTAGAACAGAGGAGTCCGTTCCGCCCCAAAGTCTTGGAAATTCAGCGAGCCGGCCAACGAGCGGCCGATCTTACCCGACAGCTTTTGGCGTTTAGCCGAAAACAGATTTTGCAGCCACAGATTCTCGATCTGAACAGTGTTGTTTCTAACACGAGCGAGATGCTTAGAAGACTTCTGGGGGACGACATCCAACTGTCTCTTTATCTCGACAGTAATCTCGGTCAGGTCCGAGCAGACCGAACACAAATGGAACAGGTCTTGGTTAATCTCGCGGTGAATTCCCGCGATGCAATGCCCGGAGGCGGACGTTTGCTCATCCAAACTCAGAATGACGAATTAGACCAACATTCTGCGGGGTTGGCGGGTCTTCCCCCGGGACCATATGTTGTTTTAACTGTCAGTGACACTGGAGCGGGTATGGATGAACAAACAAGAGCTAGGATTTTCGAGCCGTTTTTTACAACGAAAGATGTGGGAAAGGGCACGGGGTTGGGGTTATCGACGGTTCTGGGGGTTGTGCAGCAAAGCGGCGGCGCAGTAACCGTTTACTCGGAGGTAACGGTCGGTACCACCTTTGAGATTTATTTACCGCGGGTGGACACGCCGGCCGGTGCGAAGCAAGCGATGGATCTCGACCCTCGGTCCCCGGGAAGAAACCCGGCCGTTCTTCTGGTGGAGGATGAGGATCAAGTTCGGACGTGGGCCTCCGAGATCTTGCGAGAAGCTGGATGTGCAGTGTTCGAGGCCACCAACGGCCTCGAAGCACTAGAAGTAGCCGAACACTGCTCCGAAGCTCCGGCTTTGTTGCTGACTGACGTGGTAATGCCTGAAATGAGCGGCCCAGAATTAGCGCAACGCCTCCGGAGGAAGTGGCCAGATTTAGTGATCGTATACGCCTCGGGCTACGCGGAACACATGCTGATCGATCGAAGCGGGTTCCAAGAAAATGCGCCCTTTTTGCAAAAACCGTATAGCGCAGCGTGCTTACTTGAGTACGTTAACCGGGTGGGGCTGGTGGGTGCTTAGGTTTCGGGAGCCGCAATGCTTGCCGCATATGTCTTCGAACCGCAAGTGGTCGCAGGCACTCTTCAATTCGGTAGCGTATGTGGATCTCACCTCAGTTCTGGTTGAATCAGGAACACGGAGACTCTATGGGTCAATCTAGACATCGCATTCTGCTGATCGATGATGACAAATTTTTTGCTAACTATACAGCTAACGTACTTGAGGACGTGGGAGGGTATTCTGTCACGCAGTGCCATTGTGTCGACGAAGGTTTGCAACTGGTACGAAAACGAAAGTTTCCATTGGTCATTGTGGATCTGAAGATGCCGCCAGGTGAAAGCTTTCGTAATGTCGACACTTCGGGAGGACATAGAACAGGACTGGTATTGGCTCGGGAAATCAGGAAGCTCGCTCCTTTCACCAAAGTCCTCATTCAGTCCGCAATTCCGGATGCTTATCTACAGCACATACAATTCAAAGTTGACGGCGGTGCATTTTTCTTAAAGTCTCACACTCCCACGGAACTGATTCGCGCGGTCGAGCGGATTATGAAACCGTGCGATGTGCGCCGAAAGTCATTCATCGTCCACGGCCGCGACACGAAGACGGCAATCGAGTTAAAAAATTACCTGCAAAACCGATTGAGGTTTGAGGAGCCGACAATACTTGCTGAGCAACCTTCCAGGGGGGCAACAATCCTTGAAAAGTTTGAAGCACACGCGTCAGGTACTGATTGGGTTTTCGTGCTGTTCACGCCCGATGATATGGCTCAAGAGGCTTGCAAATCTGAACCCACACAGCCCCGAGCTAGGCAGAACGTCATTTTCGAACTCGGCTATTTTCTCGGGCTCATGAAGCGGCAGAGCGGCAGAATAATTCTGCTCTATAGAGGTCCTTTGGAGATTCCCTCCGATTTGGGCGGGATCGCGTATGTAGACATTGGAAACGGAATAGAAGCCGCCGGGGAAGACATTCGGCGAAATGTCGAACTGTGATTCCCGTGAGAAGATGGAAATGTGCGCTTCCGGGAGTGGACTCACCCCTGATGCCATGGAAAAACGCGCATTTCCAGAGTTGTTGAACAGTGCCTTGCTGTCGAAAGTCGGCCTCACCTGTAAAAACGCGATGCCGGATCTCTTTTTCCCGAGATAGTAGCGCGCTGGATGAGATGCTCGTAAACTCTGATTACATCGCGCCATTCAGAATTCATGTGAGCGCCAGAAGATAGGAGCTCATAGTCCACGTAGGCGGCGAGCACCTATGAAGCTGGATCGATGAAGAGAAAGCGCGAAGACCGGGTCACTGCTCTTTGGGACACCCCGCAGAGGAGTTGAGCTTGCTAGATTTGGAAAGGCGGGAATGGAATCGATCCATCCGGTCCGTGCCTTCCCACTTGGCTACCGGGCCGCATCTTAGGAGCAAAAAAGTAAGTGCAGTTGCTTGTATAAACCTGCGCTTTCCGAAAAATCCGTGAGAGTGCGTGCGGCCTCGAGTTAATCTCCTTTGAAACAATAGCTCTCCTGCCCGAAGTCGCAGCGCCGTTTTCGTTATCCTCGCTTCCAGAATGCAGTGTCGGACTCAGGGGACCGATTCTCAACAGTCTGTCACATGTAAGAATACTTGCTTTGCGTAAGGCCAGTTCAACTCCGATCTAGTCGTCCTGTAGGCTCCAGTTTTGGTTGCGATTGCCATTTTTCAGCGCCCGTATCAGAGAGCCGGTCGCGAGAAGTAGCACCGCCTCAACAGAAACGATCCCGGTTCTTCGGCCAGCTTTGGCTCCATTACTTGCTGCGCGGGACTGATCACTTTGATCCGCTGGCCACACTCGTGGCAGATGAATTATAAACAGCGTCGACGTACAGAAATCTATTGAGATCCTCACCGTGTAAACAGCGGACCTCGCATGCTCTCCAGCTCCGGTAACTGGCGCTTCACTGCTTGAATGCTGTCGTCCATAGAGACGACTCCAGCTTGCTCCACAGTGTCAGTGGAGGCCATCGCGGAATATGATTTGCGGGCCAACCCTTCGCGCCACCTCATCTTGTAATCGCAAGGGAATAGGTGAAGCTACGTAGCCGATTAGTGTCAAGGCTTGCTCTCGGTCCGATTGTACTCCGTCGTGGATCTGGGTCGAACCGCCCGCAGCCTGAGGTTTGCGCACGGCCTAGTTCAGACGCAGGATTCACCGACAACCCCGATGATCTCTTGGTTCCGTCACCGGCCCGGACAAGATAATTCCGATTCGCAAACTCTTCGCCTCACCTATATGTTAAACCTGACGAATAAGAGAGTATGAAGACTTACTCCTCAAAAGCTAAAGTTACATTGACCGCTGACGGATGGCTTCTCATCGCACAAAATGCACTTGCTGCGATTCAGCGGGCATCAGAACAAAAGGACGCTGCGCAACTTCGAGAAAAAGCGAAGAAAGGAATCCGCATGGCGCTTTTTGCCATTGATGAAGAATGTTCTTCGAATGACTTCGGGAAAACTGCACGACCCGTGAAGTAAGCATGGCGCTCTCACCGGGATATCAATAAATGCCCGAGCAGGTGAATCGCCATTTGCCGTCGAACCGAAGAAGCCGAGCTGGGTGCCGGCACGACATGAAGGCAGGTGCGCCGAGCAGCGGGAACCGCGCTTGGGAAGCGCGCCCGATGAAGTTGATACCAAGTCGCTCATTTCAGAGTTCGAAGGTGCAAGCCGAACCAGTGATCAGCTCATCTCCGAAGCCGCGCCTTCTTTAGAGCGATCACATCAGCATTCCTAAGTGCAGTGCTGGTTGCGGGAACTGTCTTCTGAAATCATTCGGGCGGACTCTGGCTGCCTCTGAACATCAAAGTGGGTGACAGGCGAGAAACTACAGCAAGGAGAGGTGAAGCCGCAACAGCATCCCCTCCTTAAGCTGTCCGACCGCTATACGGTGCACACATCGGAGATACCCGAATGAACGTAGCGATCACTAGGTTCGTGCCGGCGCGCCGTTGAATTTCTCGGCTGGAGAGCGCCGGTACATTCGGGACACATCATTTGCGTGATTCCCCAAGGAAAAATCATCGAGCTGGAACCCAGCGACTTGCAAAAGATGAATAACGCAATTGATCGAGAGGACGCGCGCTCTAGGCACTGTCAATGTGATTGGGAGTACGCGACATCGTATGGAATACGGAGAGCTCATAACCCGCTCTGCCCAGTTCACGATTCAGGCGCAAGCGAGTATGCGACGACAAACCCTGACTTGGCGACTGTTGAGGCATAAGCCGAGCTCAGACCCGCTGCCCTCCTTACTTTCCGCCATTCCGAGCAGTTCTCTAATTCGCTTCTTTCGCAATATGTGCTGCGGCCCCCTTGTTGTGCCGTGCAGCGCAAAGTTCACGACGTTCTTCAAGGGAACGCTGTACGTGATCGGTGCATCCCTCAGCATCTTTACCCGGAATTGGCAGGCTGAGTCGGGTGGGTCCATACATGCCTCGTCCCTACGAAACCGACTGGCTGCACGTACGACAGCTTCGTACAGGCTCTCGCCTTCGACTTCGACCGTGTGCTCGATTCCTTCGGCGTCCAGGTAGCTAACGCGACAAAACGCCACGAGGGGAGTGTAGCACTTTGCCTTTTATTCGCCTACGGTATTACGGCTAGGCCTTTCCTGTGGCCTGGCGTCGAGACCTTCCCGAGCTTCAATTATCCGCCTTCAAAGCAGCTGAGAGACGATTTGCCCCCACGCTTTCCACCGTACTTTCATATGGGGCAACGCCGCGCGGAAGAAAGCAGGTGTCTTCAACAACACAGCAGGAGGGAAGATTCTAAGCGGTCGAAATAATAATGTTGAACAGTTCTCGGTGGATGGGTCGGGCAACGTCACGGGCAACAGTGTTACAGGCGGCGGCAGTATGGTCGGCGGTTACAGTAATTATGGAGTCTTGGGTGGCACTGTTGACAATGACGGAGTCATAGGTGCCGTTGACGGCGAGGGTACAGGAACTGGTGTCCATGCTTATGCCACTGGCCTTTCTCACGGTGGGCCAGCAACACAAGCTGAGGGATACGCATTACCCGCGATAGTAGCTTACTCAGCTGATGATTGTGATCCTGGTGATATTCCTTGTCCGATTATCATAAGCCAAAGCAGTACTAATCTTTCTCACGAGTGCATTCTGGACAGTTGGGGAAATCTCTCCTGTACAGGCACAAAGTCAGCGGTAGTGAACGTAGCAAGCGGGAAGCAAGTTGCACTATACGCCGTGGAATCGCCGGAGAACTGGTTCGAAGATTTTGGATCAGCAAAGTTAAGTTCTGGTGTCGCAAGTGTGAAGCTCGATCCGGTATTCGCTCAGACCGTGAATTCTGCAATGGACTATCACATTTTTCTGACACCGAACGGGGATTGCAACGGTCTCTACGTCTCGCTGAAAACAGCGACGTCATTTGAAGTTCATGAGCTTGGCGGCGGCGTATCCAACGTAAGTTTCGATTACCGGATCGTTGCGCGTCGAAAAGGATATGAAAGCGTTCGAATGGCCGATGTCACAGAGAAAATGAAAATACGAACTTTGCCGGGAAAACGGCCAGCGAAGCTAACGAGAACAGTAGCTGCGGTTCGTTAAACGTTCGTGGGCCCAAGTCATCGATTTTCTTGAACCCCCATTGACCAAGCTTGCCAGCGGAACGAGGCGCCCATTTATCAAACTGATCTCGACAGGCTTCTTTAGGGTTTCGGGCTCTGCAGGCCGAATCGGCATGGTAACTACTTTGGGTCTTTTCATGCCACACACGTTAGCTCTGCTCTCACCTGTTCCTGTCCGGAGGCTTCCAAATGCTTGGGGCGCAGGTCCCGGGTGCTCTTCGAACTGGCACCATTCGATGTTGTCGGAACCGGTCCGTTCCCGTTCGGTGATTACGACGTGCCGTTCTCCGACAAAGTCTTCGGGGAGACGAGTGATCCAGCCGCACTGGATGCGAATCGGCTCCTTCGGCGCTAGCGCTTCGAGCTTTTTAAGTCGCGTGATGAGGCTGGATTCCATAGGAAATTGCACGCTCCGCCGACAGGCGCAATACTTACGTTGCGCGGCCCCGCACGCTCAACCCGGATACCCTGGTGCCGGAGACTCTCAAGGAGCCAAGCAGGAAGGATCGCTTTGGGTGGTCTCGTCTGATCCGGCACCTTTGCTTCAAGAGTTTTCAGTCGCGAACTCAGGTTGCGCGTCATTGTTTTTTGCTCTGCAAGTGGTCCAGTCGTGCGAGGCGCACGTCTAGATCCTCTAATTCGAATGCGGACAAGGCGCGCGCGTAGAGAATCCGGTTCAGTAAGCGCGCCGCTCGGTGTTTCAAAACGGAGTCCGAGCGCCGCACCTCGGCGCCCCGTTCGGATCTCCGCTCCGATTGCCATAGTTCAGTGAATCCATTTCCCTCCCGACGACATACATGCGAGTAGTCGAACGAAGGTCTGGCTTGTTCAACTCTTGGTTTCGGGTTACCTAGGGTAATTGCCAGTGTTTGCGTTTCGGATTCGGAACTGAACACTCCGGCGCTTTCCTGCTGACCCTGACATACGGCGACCCAGGAAGCGAGCTTGCCGGCAGATTCGAAAGACTGAGCAGTTGGTCCGGTTTCTGCAAGAAACATGGACTATTTCGAAGAGAACCGATTGCGCGGGCGCACTACAAAGTGGGATACCTCCTCAAAATGAACGTGACCGCAGACTAATCCAGCTTTGGTTAAAGCAGCCCACAGAAAATCGGACCGTGCACGACCTGCGCGTGTTCTGTATGCGGCTGCACCAAAATAATCCGGAACTGCCTGCCTCTGAGTAATCGCGGTGACCCCTATCAACACATGAACGGCGTGTTGGTTCCATACACAACGCCGGACGTCACACTCTCTTAGAATTTGTTCCCAAGACTTCGCGCGTACTGGATCGCCGGATTAGGACAGTAGTACCCGTCCGCGAGGCGGTGCGCACCCGTGAGCGAAAAGGCCAGCGGAGATATCTCGAAGGCGATTGAGGGGTGTGGAAAAGGAGGACTTCGTTGGCCGCAAGGTGAGAATCGCTGCTGTTTTAGGGAGGGGATTTCTGCTGCATGCACGGACTTGGATTGGAGGCGCGGGGATGGAATCGAACCATCCGAAATAAGGTGTTGCGAACCTCAGCCTTCCCCCTCGGCTGCCGCGCCACTGAGTCTGCGTTATTCGTCTTTCAGGAACAATTGGCCTCTCTTCGTACGTTCGGTTACGGGGCGCACGGCTTCAGCGCGCGCAACAACTCCCCACGGCCAACTGAGCAGCCAGCTGCCCGCCTGCGCTTTCTCCGGCTCCTTGATGATCGCCCGCGCGGCCCTCGAGTTGGTTCGCCGTCTCATGCTTCTTCAACCCACAATGAACTGTTAAGAGTGTAGAAATCGGCTCTCACCGATCTCAAGACTTCAGCGTACTGTCGGTACTGCACGCAACCATCCTTGCGTCAGAGTGAGGGTTCAATCCGGCTTCAGCGGAGTTCGTCCGATGTGACACTGGCTTTTCGGGATCGCCATTCCCTCTGAAGGAACGACTTCCGGCATTGCGGTGAGCAGAATTTCGCCCGTCCTGCGCTTGACACAAAAACTCTGTCACAATTAGCACACGCATTTACCAGCCCGCGTTCGGCGTCGAGCAGGAGCATCATTGCGTAGGAGGCCAGCAGCGAGGTGGGCATCCATTGATGAGCAACGGTTCCGTTCTCCTGTAGATAGACGGTCGAGGTCGTTTGAGCTACGAGCCATCGCAGAACGGCGATCGCTTCGGCGCTGCTGAAGGTACCGTCTTCCGTGCTCTCTTGACCGGGTATCATCTTACCGAGTGTCCGCGCGAGGCTTGCGAATAGCCGCGCTTGCCCGATGAAGCGTGTCGAGGGTTCGGCATAAAGACGCCAGAAATCATCCGATGTCGGCATAGGATAAGAAAATGTTTCTAATTCTTCTTTGTGAACCGATGGAAAGAAGTCCCCGAAAGCGTCCGCAATGCTCCCCCGCTTGTAAATACTTGAACCTGGATCTTGGATCAAGACACCCGGGGACTCCCAGCCCTCATCCCAAAGTTGCTGTGGGACCAACCCGCCTGATGTTTTCTGGTTCGGGGCAAGCGTTAAGGCAGCAAGATTCCTCGAACCCAGGATGTTGCGCTCCGTCCATCCGGTTGGCTCTCGGATGAAAGTCCGGTGTGTTGCGAACAACTCCCCCATCTTTCGTTCGTCAATCGGGTAGCCGGAGTCTCGCAAACGTGCGTCCGGCAAGCTCCATCTGGGGTAAAGGACTACTTGCCGGACCGCGGTGAAAAATATGCCCAACAGTCCGTGTTGATTACACCACTCGACGACATCTCCGTTTTTTCGGTACGTGGCAAAACGCCTTCTCTGCCATTCAGGTTCGTGCGGCGTGTTCGCATCTGCGAAGTCCACGAGAGACAAATAGGGTGGCCTCCGAAGTCCTCCGCCCCTCCGTTTTTCAGCTGTTACGCGATACTCATCCCAGGGATTGTACTTTATTAAAACTGCATCTTTGACGGGGCGAATGTAGCCGTCAAACTCATACCGACTGAATCGCCACCAACCGCTGAAACAGGATCCATCAAGAACTTTCATAAAAGCGATAAATTGCGATTGACGTTCCCCTTGGTAGACTGATAATATCTCATTATCAGTTATTCCGGTAGCCATGAACAGTCTATCACAGCGGACCCCCCTACTCGCGAATAGTTATGGTTACCAGCGCGGGGTATCGCGGAGGATGGTCTTCTAAACGGGTAGGTTGCAAGAGATTACTCCCTATCTCCCGAAGCGAGAACTGGACGAGTTCGGTACAAAGCTACAGAATCCACAGAAATTGAGGTTCGGGTTTCTCCCCTCACCCTGGGGTCATCGGGAAAGAAGGAGGGGGAAGAGTCCCCAAGCAACATGCTGTTTGACGGTGAAAAATTACGCGACATCGTCGCGCGCACGCCGAACATGATCGAGCTCCGCAATGAGCACGGCCGCTGTTACCGGATCCTTTCTAATGCCGAGGCGCTCGCCTTGGATCTGGATCTTTTTATCGGCATCGGAAACCTTCGCCGCATCCGGTTCCTACGGGGGCGTACCCAAAAGTTTGCCCTTAACCGTGGGAGCTCGACTACTCAGAGGGTGAAGAATGAACAAGGTTTGCATATCGCTCACCCGCTCATTCGAGAGCATCGACCAGTTCGAGCGAAAGGACGAAGCTAAGAACGCCTCCAGGTTGGCGGCAGCAGTGGATTCCCGAACCGCCTGTGTTTCCAGCCCCTCGATACCAGACAGATTCGCCGATGGCTCGACCGCAGATATTAATCCTCAACGTTTCTTAGCGTGATGGTCAAAGCCTCCGACTTAATTCAATGTACGCCATGGCACCCGCACTCCGGATTGAGTGTGACCGGTAAGCGAAGAACCATGCTGTGGGCCCGTTTCGGAGGGAAGCGCTGATGGATTGGGCATCGCGCACGGATCAAAAGGAACACGTTTCCGTTCCCGCACCGCAGCCTTTCCAGGAGCCGCATTACCCCACAACATACTGGGCGAGTCTGTGGGGATTTAGTGCGAAGACCGTGCGTGAGTGGTTTCGCGAGGAAGTCGGCCCAGGCATCCTTCGACAGCGCCACACGGGCCGGCGTACAAAGCGGGACTATAACACCGTAATGATTTCCGCAACCGCAGCTGCACGCATCTACGCTCAACGAACGGGCCAAAAACATCTTCATTGACGTTTCGACGCAGAGGTAATGTGAACACGTGAAACGGGATAGCGACCTTTACGTTTTTCGGCGCCATCTCAGAACCTGCACCTATTTTGGGCAGGGAGGTCGAGCGGTCCGGCTGGATAAATGTAGTTGCCCGTTTCATGTCGATGGCTGTCATAACGGCGAGCGCGTCCGGCGAGGACTCAAGACGCGCTGCCGACAAGTTGCGGAAAGGCGTGTGACTGACCTGGTAAGGAACTTGGATCGTGAAGCGGCTCGCAACCGCGGTACTTCAGAGGTCGAACCTGCAATGGGAATCAAAGTTGCGCCGCTGTCAGTCGAAGACGCCGTTACGCGATTCCTGAAGAGTCATGGATGTCTCGACGAGGAGAGAAAGTACAGCGGTGACCTAGAGCACGGTACCTGGCGTAAGTACCGCAACAGCCTTGCACTGTTTGCGTCTTTCTGCAACACACATCGTGTCGCCGTGCTGATGGACATAACGCTAGATACACTTGAGGATTTCCGTGCCACTCGGCGCATCGCGCCAGTCACATGGAAAGTTGAACTGCAGGCACTCCGGACGTTCTTCAACTACTGCGTCAGTCACAAATGGCTGACTACCAATCCGGCAAAACTGATGAAGGGTCCAAGGAATCTAAAGCCCAACGAAGTGGTCCCGTACACGCTTCAAGAAGAGAGTCAGATTCTCGCTGCATGCGAAATGATCGGCGGAGGCGGTCATAGCGGCACAGGGGTGACCTACGCGCGACGGCGTGCACGTGCCATAGTGCTCGTGCTCAGGCATACTGCGCTGCGCCTTGTCGATGTTTGCACACTCAGGCGGGATGCAATTTCTTGGGGCGAGAGCAAGTCCACATGGCGAGTGCTGCTCCGCACTCAAAAGAGCGGGCAGCCCGTGTACCTCCCCATTCCTGAGCGGGTGAAGCTCGCGCTCGATGCTGTGTCGAGTCCTCGCAATGCCGGGCGGGATTGTCCTTATTATTTTTGGAACGGTCTTACCTCTCGCCGCGCGGTGGTGGGAATTGCAGAGCGCGCCCTGGCGGCTGTCTTTCGGAGATCGGGGGTCAAGCACGCGCACGCTCACCGGTACAGGCATACACTCGCAACCCGGCTGCTTGAGGGGGGCGCGAGTCTTGAGGAGATCGCTGACATTCTAGGGAACAGTCCAGCTATCGTCCGGAAGCACTATGCAAAGTGGTCTCAAGGGCGCCAGAACAACATCGACAAGCGCATGCTCGCCCATTTCGGGACCGAACAAGCTCCGAATGCAGTCACAATTTGGTCACACGAAAATACGGCGGCTGTAACTCACAGAGCGGCCGTGACTTATCCTGGTGCGGAGAGGGGGACTTGTTCTCCCGCCCATCATTGACGCTACGCAAGTTATACACACCACGGATGCCCAAAAGCGGCAGAAGTTCCAGAAGTACGCCATCAAGTCACACAACGAGTCACACGACCTCAACTGAGTAGTTAAAAACCTCAAATTCACAGTTGGAAAAGGGCGCCGACGCACGCGGCGCCTTTTGCTTTTTGGAAGTTACCGCATGGATAAATCGACTGTCAAATTGCAGCGTCGCACAGCGTGGGCGCATGATCTATTGCCGTCGGAACGGCGATTCCTCGCGGCGATTGATGAACTTGTTTTTGGCCGCTTTGAGTTGCTGCGCATCGAGCGCGGCGAACTGCTGCTCGATCCCTGGCCCAAAACCGTTCGCGACGTGAGATTTGGATCGGAAAATGCGACCGCGCACAAAGAGTTCCGAGAGGCATTTGAACTTCGGCGACCCATAATCGAGTTTTTTGATTACGTGCGCGGGGTCGGTGACGGCGAGATTCTCTGTCTCGAAGTGAGACATTCGCTTCCGTTCTCGATGCAAATCGAGCAGCCGCAGGGCACGAATTGAGTCCGGCGTACGGTTCATGTATGAACGGGTTCATAGTGCCGGACGATTTGGCCGAGTGCGACCAGTGGGTCATGTGGCGGCGCGAGCGGGGGACCAAGATTCCATATCGCGTCGACAATCGGCGAGCCTCGACTACCAGCCCCGACGATTGGAGTGATTACGCGACAGTAATCCGAACCCTCGAGAACGGATCAGAAGAGTTCGCTGGTATAGGCTTCGTCTTTTGTACAGATGATCCCTACGTCGGCGTCGATTTGGACAACTGCCTTGAAGGAGGAAAAGTCAAGCCCTGGGCACGGGCATTAATCGAGCGGTTCAGCGACACGTATACCGAAATCTCTCCATCGGGTAAAGGCGTCAAAATCTTCGCGAAAGCGAAACTGGCCGGACGCGGTAAGCGGAAACAGTACGATGACCATGCCCTAGAAATTTATGATCGCGGTAGATTTTTCGCCGTCACCGGGCAGCCTCTAAACGGCGCGCCGTTAACGATCGAAGATCATCAGACGGATGTCGATACTCTTTATAAGTCGCTGGAAGGGCGTTCCAAGAACGGGAGCGCACCAAAACCAGGCAAAATCGCGAAGGGCCAGCGGCATAACACGCTTGTCAGTCTTGCCGGCATGTTCGCGGCGCTCGCTTCGTTACTACCAGCGAAGCCGAAGAGGGCCAGCGGCTCGCAGTCGGCAAGTTGAAATATCTCACTCAGGGTGGCGGCGTAATCAAGACGTGCCGGAAGTACGAGAATCCGATCGAGTTCAGCACCACGCATAAACTCTTTCTTGACGCTAATCATAAACCCGTGATTCGTGGCGCAGAAAAGGCTGTTTGGAACCGGCTGAAGACGATTCCGTTCACCGTGACCATTACCGCCGAGGAGATGGATAAGGCACTGATCGAGAAGCTTAAGGGCGAAGCGGAAGGCATTCTTGCATGGATGATCGAAGGCTGTCGATACTGGCTTGAAGTGGGCCTGGGAGATCCGCCCGAGGTAACGCAGGCGTCGGCTGACTGGGAAGCCGAGTCAGACAGGTTCCCGGCGTTCCTTGAAGAGACATGCAGGCTCGAGAAGGAAGCGTGGGTAGCGGTATCCCTCCCCTGGCCTGCTTACCAGAACTGGTGCCAACGAAATAACGAACGCTTACTCCTGTCGAAATCTGACTTCGATGGGCGCCTAAAGCAGCTTGGCTGCGCGCAGGCGAAAACGAAGGACGGGTCGACGCGCATCTGGAAAGGAATTTGTTTCAAAACTCCCGCTCATGACAAGCCTTCGGACATCGGACAAATACCGGACACCAATTTGTGATAAGTAACCACGCTCTCTCTCGTAAGGAAAACTTTACTCAAAATGGTGTCCAGGCGTGTCCGATTGTCCAGACCGCAAACCGCTCGCTCTCGTTTTGTCGGTCCTAAAAAAGGCCCGCGAGCCGCCGATTGCTCGCCGTGATGAGCAGTTGCGGAGACACAGGCAAACCCGGTTACTCCAGGCTGGGATGGCCTCCTGCTATTTGCTGCAAACACGGATTGGTTCGGCGAACGAGCACCCTTTCGCTGCCGACGATTTGATAGCAAACTTCTCGTTGGGGTCAGTGTCTGTGAGCTTGCGCTGGTCACTGAAGCTTCGTAGGGCGTCGTGGGGACTATGGTGATGGAATTGGCTGCTGGATAGCGCCAATCCTCCGGATTCGACGGCGGCTTGAATTCTCTGGTACTGAATACTCTCCACGTCTGATCGGTCCGGCAATTGCGAGCACGCCCTGAGCTTTGCCAACCCGGTCAGGGTTTCGTCTTATCTAGAGTGCAAGGCGTCGGCATGGGGATGACCTTGGCCCTTTTCGAGTCGAGGCGTGGCGCCACAAACAGGAGTGAATGGCGCCGGGATCCCGTCCAAAAGTCGATTTCGACTGGTTTTTTCCAGTCGTGCTGCGCGCCTGTGCGAATCGGGAGAACCACTACTTTGGGTGTTTTCATGCCACACACGTTAGCTCTGCTCTCTACTTGTTTCGGTTGGATTACATTCGTCTCTTGCCCGGACGCTCTAACGTGTCAGATGAACGTGGAATTCAGGATCCGCTGAGGATTCGGGCGCAGGTCCTGGACGCTCTTCAAACTGGCACCACTCGATGTTGTCGGAACCGGTCCGTTCCCGCTCGACGATAACGACGTGTCGTTCGCCGGCGAAGTTGTCGCGAAGACGAGTGATCCAACCGATCCGGATGCGAATCGGCTCCTTCGGCGCTAGCGCTTCGAGCTTTTTAAGTCGCGTGATCAGTTTGGATTTCATACAAAATTGCACGCTCCGCTGACACGCGCAATACTTACGTTGCGCGGTCCCGCACGCTCAACCCGGATACCCTGCTGCCGGAGACTCTCAAGGAGCCCAGCAGGCAGGATCGCTTTGGGCGGTCGTCTGATCCGGCGCCTTTGCTTCGAGAGTTTTGAGCCGGGAACTCAGGTTGCGCGTCATTGTTTCTTGCTCTGCAACTGCTCCAGGCGGCCAATTCGTACGTCGAGGTCCTCGAGCTCAAAGCTGTTGGCGGCGTGTTCCAAGACGTGATGCGCTGCCCGCACACGGGTTGCCGGCGGTACGTCCTTGTCGACCACGACTCGTAGCAGCGTGGATGCTGCGGCACCGGATCCGTGCTGCAGGCGCGCCATAGACTGTGAGAACGCTTCGCGTCTTGCGAGCCGTAAGGCTTCCTGAAATTCCGATTTCTGTTGCCAGCGCCACAACGTCACTTCGGACATCCCCAGCGCTGCCGCTGCTTTGTGCGTGCTTCCGTGCTCCAGAAGAGCCAGGATCATCCGATCCGCTTTGCGACTTCCGATTCCACACTTGTGCCCCTTCATCGTGTTTCCATCGCCTCCTGCGGATTGAGCAGAATTCGCTTGCTTGTCGCGGGCACCCGAGTGATGAATGTCGTGAACACGGAGAAACCCGTGAAAGGAGACTTGAAATGACAATCTTCACGATTGATAAGGACAACAACATCACCGCACTCGCTTCGGCCACTGAGGCGAAGAGCAACCCCGAAACCGAGCGTTTCAAAAGCCCGAGAGAGTTGGCAAAGCTGGCCGCGAAATGGCCCGCTTCCCGCTTGGTCGAAATCTGGAACAGCCTGCCCGGCGTGCGGCCCGTAGCGAAGTTCACGAGCCGCCAGACTGCGGTCAACCGTATCTGGGCGGCCATCCAGAACCTGGCCCCGGAGGATGGCGCACAGGCGGCGCGTGTCGGGCCCAAGCGGGGCAGTGCCAGGAAACGTACCACCCCGGTTCCCGAAGCCCGCGAGGGCAGCAAAACCGCGACAGTGCTCGAACTGTTGAAACGGCCGGGCGGAGCCACACTGCAGAAACTGATGAGCGCGACGAAATGGCAGGCGCATAGCGTGCGGGGGTTCCTGAGCGGTACCCTGCGAAAGAAAATGGGCTTGAAGATCGAGTCCAGCAAGGGCGCGGAAGGAGAGCGGACCTATTCGATTCAGGGCTGAGTGAGTACACCCTTCCTTGCTCAAACCGCCGCGGCTTTGTCCCGGCGGTTTTCTGCTTGGACGTGTGATTTGCACTCTCACGCCGCCGCCTCTCGCTCCGAGCTGATCTTTTCGAAGCTTCGCCCGTCTTCTTCGAGCACTGCCGCTTTGCCCGTATAGTCCTGCCAGCGACGGACAGCACAGTCCACGTACTTCGCGTCGACCTCCATCAGTCGTGCCTTGCGGCCCTTCCGTTCACAACCGATCAGCGTCGATCCCGAGCCCCCGAACAGATCGACTACGATGTCTCCGGCCTTGCTGCTGTTGACCAGCGCGCGTTCGATCAGTTCGACCGGCTTCATGGTTGGGTGCGCCCGATTCGCTGCCGGTTTGTTCTCCTCCCACAATGTCGCTTGGCTCTTGTCCCCGTACCAGGCATCGCTCTGGCCTACAACATGGCAGTAGAAAATCGGCTCGTGCTGGAACTTGTAGCGGCCGAATCCCCACGCGAAGGTGTTTTTGGCCCAGATGATCTGGCAGCGCACCGCGAACCCGGCCGCTTCGAGCGCATTCTGAAATTCCCGCTGCCAGGAAGACGAGTGGCAAACATACAGCGATGCGCCCGGTTTGCTGGAGCTTCGCAGCGAAAGGAATGCCTCCTGGAGGAAACCGGTGAAGCGCTCCCGGCTCATCCGGTCGCCCTGAAGTTTCAGGTGTTCTTCGGTGTAGCCTTCATAATCGACGTTGTAGGGCGGGTCGGTAAACACCATATCGGCCGCCTCTCCGCTCATCAAACGATCCGTATCGGAGGAGCGAGTGGCATCGCCGCAAAGTAGCTTGTGATTGCCGAGGACCCACACATCACCCGGTCGAGTGATCGGGTTTTCCAAAAGCTCCGGAACCGCGTCTTCGTCCTTGAGGCCGTCGACCCCGTCCGGGTCGCTAAGCAGTTGCGCAAGCTCCTCGTCTTCGAAACCGATCAGATCGAGAGCGAAATCCTCCTCCCGGAGAGCTCTCAATTGCGCCCGCAACAGATCTTCGTCCCACTCGGCATGCAAGGCAAGCTGGTTATCCGCGATCACGTACGCTTGCTTTTGGGTCTCGCTCAAGTGATCGAGAACGATGACCGGCACTTCCTGCAAACCTAGCTGTCGGGCGGCCAGGAGCCTGCCATGTCCGGCGATGATTCCCGACTTGCTATCAACCAGGATGGGATTTACAAAGCCGAACTCGCGAATGCTCGCTGCGATCTGCGCGATCTGAGATTCGGAATGAGTACGAGGGTTGTTCGCGAACGGGACAAGCCTCGAGATGGGCCAATGCTCGACGTGCTCAGCCAGCACGGGATTGATGCCGTGCAGTTCGGTTCCGCGCAACAGTCACCTCCGAGGCGCCGTGTGGCACGCCAGAAAATCAAAATTGTTGAAGGGGATCTTTCGGAGAGTGCGCTGTGCGCTCGTCTTGCGAACCGATCTGAACGCTAGTCTAGCAGGAAACCTACGCTTTCGCCGAGGTTTCGAGTGTGTCATGGAACGGATTACCCGCTTCTGATTAAGATAGCCGCCGCTACTATGAAAAGCGCTAGACCGAGGATGACATGCAAATCAGAAGCTAACCTCCATTGCCTCAGGTACTTACGTTGGGCTCCGTCCTCTCGGGAACTCTCCAAAAGGTTGCAAAAGGTTACATTTCCTTTCACCTTAGCTCTCCGCTGGTTGCATCTGCAATATCGATCAGCCTCTGTTTCACCACTCGGTCAAACCAGCGGCGCACGTGACTTGTACTGTCGGTTATGTGCGCCTGCACGGTCGCAATTACCAGAATTAATTCTCCAAAGAAGCCGACGTGCGTGAAAGATACGATCATCTTTATTCTGCTGAAGAGCTTGATCCATGGGTTGCGCGGGCGAAGCAGATTGCTCAGGACGCACAGGATACGTACGTAGTCACAAACAACCATAATTTGGGAAAAGCGACCGCCAATGCATTAGAGATCAGCTCGATTTTGAAGGGTAAACCGGTTGCGGTCCCGCCAACGCTCCTCGACACCTATCCAGAATTGAGAGATTTCAGCGCGTAGCTCTCGACGTTTGGCCCGGCATCGACTCCGCCGCGTTGACCTTTTCACAATCCGTTCTTGAGCAACTTCCTCACGCGTTCTCGTTTCAGAATCCCCGCAGGCCCCTCGCTGACTGTGTGCTTGGCCCAGTCGTGCACTTGCTTCAAACGGACTTTATGTTCTGTCGGTCTGCGAAATACCTGTATAGTGAATTCGGTCATCAAGGCCGGCTCGCAAGTGTTCAACTCGTCCCCTCGAAACTCCGCAACGGCTAAGGCCACCGCTTCGTAGAGCGAGTCAGCCTCGACTTCCGCCGCGTGTTCGAACCCTTCACGATCGACATAGCTCACGCGGCATCGCGAAGCAGCACTCACGCTGTTGATTCTAACGTATTCTCCTTCTGTTCGCCCCAGAGCTGAAGTGGTCTGTGCTTTGGGAGGTGCGAGGGTCTCACCCAGCATCGCTTCATAGACCTGCTTCGAAGCCTTGTCAGCCGACATCCGATGGCATTGGTAATCTTCTGTGCTCCAGCCCGACAGCGATAACCAAAGCTGATCGAAGCGCTCCGTGTCTTTGAAGTGCGGTTTAACCTCGCGGCGGCGCGTGAAAACCCAGCGGAACCAAACCGTTCATTCGCAGTCCCACCCGAGGAGAGCCGGTCTTGCGCGGGTCGTGCTGGTTGCCAGATATCCTGCAGGCGTGAGGTGCAGCCCGTCGTATTCCTCGGCCAGGCGCTCAAAATCAATACCCCGCCGCCTCCGCAACGCACGCGGGTATCGCTCAATCAATGCACCCACATCGAACTGCGAATCGATAGTCGCGACCCGCGCGGATTTGGAGGCGGTCAGGACAGTCCAATGAAGATCCAACGGCTCGTTATAGCGATATGCGACGCACCAACGAACCCAACCCGAGCCATAGTTTCGGTCGTAGCTGCTCGTCCAAAATCCCCCGAGAGGCTTCCGCAGCCCCTTAGGATCGTTGCGCACGGGCCAGATTGCCGGTTTGAACGCCGCATCGTCGTGAACGTAAAGCTGAGGACCCAGTTTCTGCGTTGACGCCGTACCGATATTCATCTGGCTAAGATCGCGTTGCGCGTTATCTCTGCGCATCTTCCCTGACGACCTCGCGTGCGTCCTTGTCTTCGCGAAGCCCGAGAAAAGTCGCATGTCTGAGATGCCCGTCGGGCGTCCATTCGCGAATACCGATTTGCGCCACAAGTTTTGGCTTCAGCCAGCAGCACAGCTTCATCGCTTCAGCGGTTAATGCCAGGCCCCGCCGCGCATTCGCCGGCTCCGGTAAATTGTGGAACGGGCACCCTGTTGTGCCAAGGCCTTTGAATCGGCTAGAGACGCGCTCCTTGCTTCCGGGATCTTTGAAACCGTTCCGAATCTTGCCGCAGAAAATCAGCTTGCCAGCTTCGTAATAGCCGACTAGCAACGCGTCAAATCCGCGCTTCCCAGGCAGGTAACCGCCGATCACCAGTTCCTGATCCTGATTTAACTTGAACTTCTGCCAGGCGCCACTTCGCTTGCCGGGCTCATAGCGGCTGTCGCGCCGCTTCGCGACGATACCTTCTAATCCCGTCTGCTTTGCCGCCGCGATCAGCGAATCAACGTCGGCATTGATGCTCGCCGAGAATCTCACCGGGTCTGCCACCGCACTGAGTACAGCTTTCAGCCACTCACGGCGCTTCTCGAGCGGCAAGCTCAACATGCTGCGTCTGTCGTGCGTGACGAGATCAAAAGCATAGAACTGGACGGCTTCTTTATGGAAGCGGCGGTTCTGCAGGGTGTTGAATGATGGCCGGCCATTTTCATCGAGCGCGATAATCTCACCGTCAATAACACTGCCGTCTTGCAAGTCTGCACATGCGGCCGTGATCGTAGGGAACTGATCCGTAAGCACGTTATTTCGGCGCGACAGAATGGCCACACTCGTGTTCTTCACGATCAGAACTCGGTAGCCATCGAATTTCGCTTCGTAGTCCCATGCCTCGCCTTCGGGCAATTTGCCAACGAGCTTGGCTTGCATCGGTTCGATGAACCTCGGTTCCACACGTGGGAGCTGCTCCAGCTCGGATTGCGCGATGCCTGCGTTGACTGCTTTCGCCTTCGGGTGTGGTTCGCGGGTATCAGTCGCTCGGTGGCTTTGCCATACCGCATCCTGTGCTTCGGTAATTTCGGTCATTGTCCGCCCGGTCAGCGCAGATCGATCCTCCCTGTTGCCGGATAGCGGTTTCATAGGCTCACCGAGCCGTTCCAGAACCCAAGCATTATCGCCTTTCGTGCGGTCCCGGCGCAGACTCCATTCGCCTTTGAGCTTTTTCCCCTTGACGGAAATGTGCAGGTTGCCTTTCCAGTAGTTACCCTCGACAACTTGGTACGT
This sequence comes from uncultured Acidobacteriaceae bacterium, assembly GCA_963703035.1. Taxonomy (GTDB): domain Bacteria; phylum Acidobacteriota; class Terriglobia; order Bryobacterales; family Bryobacteraceae; genus Bog-105. The sequence continues at coordinate 45,606 of OY969780.1, forward strand.
CCCGATATCCCACACCATCACGGTTCCACCACCGTATTGACCCTGCGGGATGACACCTTCGAAATCGAGATAGTCTAGCGGATGATCTTCAGTTGCGCTGGCAAGACGACGTACGCCAGCTTCATCAGGGATGCCCTTGGGCACAGCCCATGACTTTAAAGCGTCATGCATTTCGAGCCGAAAATCATAATGCAAATGGCTGGCGGCATGTTTCTGAACAACGAATCGTCTCCGGCTGCCTTGAACGCTGCGGCGCGGAACGGATGCCACCGGTTCGGCTGTGACAGAGAAATCGCGTTTCCGATCGTATTCACGCAGCACTTTCCGTCCGCGTCCTTCCCGCCGGTTCTGCTCTTCGATGACACGCGCAAGATCTGGCGGTAGGGATTGCTTAAGATCCTGTACGGGAGCAAAAAGATCGCCTCGTTTTTCCAAGCGTGCCAAGGCGGCTTTTGGATCGAAGTACAACTGATCGGTTTTGTTCCGTTTCAGAGCAAGCTCTAGCTCATACCAAGTCACCGGCATCGAAATGAATGGCGTGTGCTGCTTTGCCCGAAGTGAATAAACGCCCACCGTCGTCTTGTGATCGGCATTTTGGCTCCAGTCGATAAAGACTCTTCCTACCCGTTTTGCCTTTGCCATTTCGGATACGGCAAGCTCGGGCTCTCGTTTTTCGATGAACTCCGCAATCGCGCGCGCAAACGGCTGCGTAACGGCGTACGTCGTTGCCGTATTGAGCGGAAGGTAGAGCTGAAGCCCCTTTGACCCGGAGACCTTTGCGAATAGAGTCAGCCGGAGCTCCTCAATTACCTCCTTGATGACGAACGCGACCCTGATGCATTCATCGACGCCGGCTCCCTCGCCTGGATCAAGATCGAAAACAATGGACGTAGGCCGATCGATGTTGGGCACTCGGTGTAAGAAGGGGTGTAATTCGAGCGCCGCCGCATTCGCAGCCCACACAAGAGTTGCCGTGTTCTGGATCAGGATGTACTTGATGTCTGGCCCGCCGGAACGCCGTGGAACAGGAAAGGTCTCGACCCACGCGGGCGCAAAACTCGGAGCATCCTTTTCCCAATAGGCTTCGCCGCTGACGCCGTCTGGATACCGCTTGAGTGTGACCGGGCGATTCCGTAGATGCGGCAAGATGAACGGTGCGACGCGAACGTAATACTCGATAACCTCCGCTTTCGTAAACCGCGCCTGAGGATACAGCGTCTTCGTGAGGTTTGTGCAGGTGACCTGCCGCCCTTCGATATCAACCGTGATCTCATCGGCAGGGTCGGGGTTCTTCCCGCGTACGCCCTTGTTCCGCGCCACACTTCCATTTTCAGTAAGGCGGTCAGAGAAGGGGCAGATGAGACCTTGTGTTCATCCAGTCCGCATATGGGACAACCTGCAGAAGCGCCGATTTGCCGCGCAATTGCTTCAGGAACGCTATTTCGCCTCGGTGCGCTTTTGCAGAACCGGTCAACTGCTCATTCTTGCGCGTCAGTCGTATGCCCACTTCCGCCGCTTGAACACGGGCCGCATCAGTGAGAAAATCCCCAAATGCAACGGCGTCGGTGATTTTGTAGTCCGCATTCGGGTCATCATTTACGGCTTTGATGCGATCTCGCAGAAGATCGAGCGCCTTCTCGACACTCTGTCGAGTGAACCCAGGCGTTTTGGCGCCAGAAACCAGATCACCTTCCTCCGTAATTCTCCACTTTCCGGTCGCACCAGCGGCTTCTATATAGCCTTGGAGCTGCAACGCGGCGATCGCTTCCTTTGCTTCCGGCAGACCGATCTTCAGCGCCTTGGCCAGATCCTTGTCGGTCCAACTTTGCACTCCGCGGGTTTGCTTAAGAAAGCTAAGCAATTCCGCCGCGGGCACTCGTGCTATCGGCTTTGAACTCGAATTCTCAGACGTAGTAGCTGTTGCAGCAGTCGATGTGGTCTTCTGGACTGTCCTTCGCGGCATATGGACTCGGGGAATGAATACTGCGGTCAATCCGTGAAAGGCAAGCGTTGTTGATTCGGTGGTTTCGGTGGCCACCCCTGAAAAACCTTCTGCTGGTTCCGCAGCATGGCGGCTACAAATTGCCAAGTCGGCCCTGGCGTCTCTCGCCACGGAGCTGGTACGGTCACTCGACAATACATTCCATGGTTTGGCTCGAAATGGATCAAAGCGTCGGATTGTGCGTGGGGCAGTACACGGTCCTCGTCGCCGAACACTCCGACCTCAACAAGCCCGCATTCAATGGGGAACTCCGATGTGTTCAAGATTCCAACTGGCGTTACGAAATAGAACTCATTCGAATAGCGCAGCCCAACCCTTCGTTTTATGGGCTGTTTCATTTCGCACAGAAAATCCGACCGGGAGGTCTTCACTTCGTAGCACACGCGTCTCATAGAGGTGTGTGGGAGACAATTTAGCGCGAAGGCGTCGAGGCGCTGAGCAGCATTGCCGCGGAAGGCCGTTCCCACCCGCAGCTCGCGCAAAAAAATCCACTCGGATGTACTTCGGTGAAGACAGCGTTCAACCACATTGAGCAAGACAGTCGAGGTTAGTTCGCCATGTTCAACATTGCCCTGCTCCGGATAATCAGTTCTTGCGGCGCTTAGGTTTCCAGTCGCGAGTGCAGCCATGGTCACTATTCTCGTCTCTTCTGGTATCGCCGTTTGCGTCTTGCCTTTCACGGGAACAGGCATGAGCGTGCGGTAGCGAGTTTGCAAATCCCTTAGCTGATTTTGCCTTCAAAAGCGCAAGCCGACTTTGACCGACAAATGCGCTGCCGTTCTTCTGATGAGCAGATTGTCGCAGTTCGGAAACAATTCAGTGTGCGGTTACTGTCGGCAGGGACGTACGCATCGTGGCCGTCGTGCTTAGAAACAGTGTGGTGCTATCGGAATGTCACTGAGGCGAATCGTACTGCACCGTTCATGGATGGCTAATCGTGCTTGATCGCAATGTGAATGTAAGCAAAACCTACCGTTTGATGCCCGCTTTGCTCGGCACCGCTGCCGGTAGTCCAACTTTCATCGGGTGCGACCGGTAAGCGGTGGGTACGGAATTGCAACGGCCTTGGTGAATCAAATGCTTCGTGGACGAAGCAGAAAAAGAACAGGGCCATCCCAAGCGCAAAAAGTAGAAGAGCCCAGCGGGTGTACTTCGGCCCAAAAATCGCGTAGTACAAAATCCAGAACCGCATCGCCACCCGCCTAAAACCCTGCTCGACTCCATCCCAGGACGGTCATTCGACCGACCCATACACCGCAACAGAATAATACAAATCCAATCAAAACGCCAAGTGCGGTCCACTTTATCAAAACAGGCCGGGTGTGGGCTTTATGAATGTGGTCAACCAGCTCGCGGGATCTGAGTCCCGCGACGTGAATATCCCCCTGCAATTGCCGTCGAATCTCGGCGGCAGATTCCTTCGCTTGCTGCGCGAGCACATGGCCAGAGCGATTTTCCAGCTTCTGAGCGGACGCCTCGAACTCCGCAATCCGCCCCCTCAATTGTTCGCACACTTCTCCGATCGTCTCCTCTAGAACGAGTTGATTCAAACTGATGATGGCGAGAGCGGGATCGGCGTCATCCAGGCGAATGCCGTATCGCGCAGCCATTTCGCCGACCAGCCATTTCTTGTCTAGGTGCGCCATTCCAACGGACCTCAGGCGAAGGGCAGGCGCTCCAGCTGTTCGAATAGATCCCGCTGCACGATATGGAGGCGCGATCTCTGCGCAAGCATGAATTCCGGCGAGTCGATGGCTTCGCCGAAGGTCAGCTTTCTCTCTCGCATGAGGCGGACTGTTTCCCCATATGTGTCGGGACTCCGTTGGGGAATTCCGACGGAAGCGAGTACTTTGGCCTGGTTGTCGATATAAACCTGCATTCGCTCGAAGGATTTGCCGTCGTGAGCCACCGGTCCGAAGTATTCATTAATCCAAACAACAAGGCTCTTTTCATCGCTGCTTTCGGCTACGGTCGTGAAACCTAGCAACGTGTCATTAAGCATTTCACCGCCACTGACCGGCGTGTGGACGTACACATCCCGCCCTGCTTTCCGAAGTACCCGGATCATCTCGGTTTCGACTACGTAAGTCCAGAAAGGCAAGAAGGCCGTTGCGCCGCTATCTAGTACGAATATGGCGTCTTCAGTAGCAAATCGTTCGACTAGGCTGTCATACCGCGTTCGTTGTACGAGGCCGTCTTGGTTGACGAGATCGAGCTTCTCGGCGTTAAGCGCCTTGTATTGGCAGAGCGAACGGTTCACCGGGTCGCCATCGATGCAGCAGACCGCCTTCCCCGACTTGATTAAGAATTCAGCCAGCCAAGTGGCTACGACGCTCTTGCCGACGCCGCCTTTTCCCTGTAGGACAAGGTGAACCATCGCGCTTGCGACGCTGTTGACCTGATTGGGATTCGTAGATTCTGTTGCCATATGGTTTTGCTCCTACCGTTCAAATCAACTTACGGCCGGTTGGATCACCGTCGTTATGAAGCTTGCGGATGTCAAAACGAGGTTTGTTCAGAGCCTCTCGCGCGTTAGCCATAGGATCGTCTGTCAGGTTTGTTCTGTGCCGTGCCTCTGATCCTGTCTCTGAGCGCAGAGGGCTTTTGGGAGCATGAATCAAATCTGCGGGCTTGACTGCTTCCGGTCCCGCGATCTCTTTATCTCGGCATCGGCAGACATACGAGCGAAGGCTATCAGCAGTTACAACAACGCCGACATCGTCTTCCAACCACGCCCGTATGCTCTCCATGGTTTGACCCTCTTCAATCGCGCCTTTGATCTCCGGCCAAAGCGCCCAGATCTGGGCAGCTTTGGTTTTAGGCTTTTTCCCACGTCGCTTTGCGAGGCGGCGTCGAGCCTCGGAGATCCAGTTTTCAGATTGGCTTTCGTGTTCTCGCGAGCTCACAGCCGCCTCTATGAATCAGGGGGTGAGCGTGACAAATCCGAACACCTTGAGACAGAAAATAACAACGCGTGATCTTTTCGAGACACTTCGACGCGATTCGAGACGTTTGGAGACAAAGTGAAACGGTTTCGAGACAACTATGGCGGTTGGGGATCTGTAACAAGCGCGTGATCGCAGGCAAAAACACAGCTAGTGGAACATAAAGGGGTGCCGGGCGGTTGTGTGCCTTGTGGTGCACTTCTCCTGGTTTTTCTTCGCTTTGCTGCGCCTGCCGATTCAGAGGCTTTGACCGGCACTTGCCCGGCGCTCGTTTTTAACTGCGGCAGGTGTTCGGAAACGCTCTGCGCGCCCCTTCTAGATTGAAGGAGCTTCGTAAATGGCCAGGAGCGTCAAAGTCACGGTTCGGTTGAGCGGAGATGAGCAAATACAGGTGCAGCGAGCGGCAAAAGACCGCGGATACTTGAGTCCAACCGCGTTTATCCGCGCAGCTATTCGGAACGAACTTAATGGACGCGAGGCCGAACTCACGGAAGCGGAACAGCGGATCGCCGCTACGCTGGAACGCGAGTCGCGGGACATCTTCCGGGTGTATCGAGGCCAGCAAGCTCTCTTTGCGGTGATTGACACGCTGGTGAAAACCTTCCTGACTTGCGTGCCGGAGCCGCCCCGAGATGGTATGACCCAGTCCGTCGCGCGAGCGCGGGATCGCTACGTCCGGTTCGTCAAAGCGGCTGGCCAAGCCATGGTCGGCGATTCGCATGCGGCCATGCAGGACTTAGTGAACCGTGCCGATTGAGGAGGACGAGAGAGGATTCCGGCTCAAACCGCGTAAGCCGCCGATACGGAAGAGCCGCAACCGTCAGCCAACGTGGGCGACCCTCATGAAAGGGGTCATTCGGCATGCCCGGATGACGAGGAAGGCAAGGAGCCGCACCCGTGGCAACAAAACCACGGCTGACCACGCTAAACCGTACAGCCAGCGATGCGCTGTCCGTGTCATGTATTCCCGCAATACGGTCAGAGGCCAATGGAGAGCCCACGGGCGCTACATTACGCGAGAGGGCACAACGCATGAGGTCAGCGCGAAGACCGCCGGATTCGATGACGGTCAAGAGAATATCGATATGTCGGCGCGGCTTGATAATTGGCAGAGCGCCGGGGATGAACGCATGTGGAAGTTCATCCTCTCACCGGAATTCGGTGACCGCGTTGATCTGAAGCGGCTCACTCGCGACTTGATGAACCAAGTGAAAAACGACCTTGGTGGAAGTCCTCTTGAGTGGGTCGCTGTGCTGCATTACAATACTGAGCACCCTCATATTCACGTAGCACTTCGAGGAGTAGACAACCGAAAGCTGCCGTTCCACTTGGATCGGGATTACGTGAAAAACGGAATTCGGAGGATTGCAGAGAACCTGTGCACACAACAACTTGGATATCGGACCGAGTTGGATACGGCGACAGCAGAGCGTCGCGAGCTGCACCAACAGAGGTACACGTCGCTGGACCGCATCATCAGTAAAGGGGCCACACCGGGCGCTCCCGCTGAAGCCAGTTCGCAATTCTTCACCTTCGTTTCAGGCCGAGTCGCGTCGGGAATCCGAGATGGCTTCCAGCTTCGGCAGCAGCACACGGTTGAGCGTCTGTTCGTGCTGCAGAGCATGGGGCTCGCGCAATGCATTGGCCGTGACACATGGCACGTCAGACGCGATTTCGAAAGCGTGCTGCGTGCCATGCAGCGGATGGGAGACAGACAAAAAACGCTAGCGGCACATGGAGTTCTCAAATCAGATGACCGGTTGCCCGTCACATCGCTCGATAACCGCAGCCTGAAATCCGTCGAGGGCCGAGTTCTGGTACACGGCGAGGAAGAAGCGGGCCGGAGCTACCTCATGCTCGAAGGAACTGATGCGCGAATCCACCACATCTCCTACACGCCGGAAATGGAGGAGGCGCGGAGCCGCGGAGGACTTCGCATGAATTCATTTATTCGGCTCCGCAAGCTATTCGTGGAGGGCCAACCCGTAATGCACATCGATGATCGTGGGGACGCTGAAGCAGTTTTGCGAAACAAACGTTATCTGAAAGAAACCGCCCAAAGCCTCATGAGACGCGGCATCATACCGGAGGAGGACGGCTGGGGCGGCTGGCTCGGGCGGTACCAGGCTGCTGTTCGAGCAGCGGCGTTAGAGGAAATGGATCGGCAGGGACCCGATAACGACATCGCTGTACACAAGAACGTAAAGCGTTCACGTAGTCGTTGACCGCTTTATTGGTTGCATCAGAGCTCGGGCCGCGACCGCGCTTGGAGTGCCCGAGTTTTCCGTAACGCCCCTTTTACAGCGAGCGACTCGAAATCGCTACACCCTGAGCAGTTACGCAGACCGTATGGGGGATCATGTCGCCGTTGACCGCGAGTAATCCCGGTTCGTGAGGAGACCTTGTTCGCGTCCGATACAGTTCTCATAGCCGTTTCGGACTGCAGATCATTTCCCAAGCACTTGGTTGAACCAGAGAATTGATGCCTCGCCTTCCATTCGGGTGACCTCGCTGACTGAGCGGCTGTGGCGTATGCCATTCCTGAGTTCGGCGAATTGATCGAATTTGGCAGCAAGCGATTCTTTATTTGCAAACAGGTGCTCAAAGTGTGGCCACAGCGATTTGGCGAGCATCGTGTCTTGAATTTCACGAAGGTCAAAGTATTCGAGCATACCTGAGACGGTTGAATAACGTGCGGCATCCATGGACGCATTTTTCTTGAGGGCGCGTGAGATGCGTTCGCTGACCCTTTGCGTGATGTGCGATGGGATCTGAGAAGGATCGTCGTTTAGCTTCTTTTCGAGGAGCATCCGTAGCCGCAGTTCGATCGATTCCACTTTTTCGTCAAGTTCACGCAATCGCGGCTCTAAATCCAGGCGCTCCTTGATGAGTAGGTTTTCGATGGCGTTTTGAATGGTGCGCTGGCGTTCGCTGATGAATGCTTCATAGTCCTGCGTCGTGAATGGGACACGAAGGAGGACATCCAGACCGGTGGGCGAGATGAAGTGAGACTCGAGTATGGATCGGACCGTATTCTCGCCATTCTGCTTAATCAGTTCAGGTAGGTAGGCATTCGGGAGGCGGTCGCAAATGACATGACGATTGGTGTCGGCCGTCAACGGAGTTCTGTTCAGGATGCTGCCGATTGTGTTGTCTTTGATATTTTCCTTTCCCCATGAGGCAGGGACGATGTGATGATCGTCAAGATCGCCATGCTGGGGCACGTCGCCGGTCATCCAATCGCGCGCCCCTTGAAGCACGAGAAGGTTGAAAATGCCGTTGTAAACCGACGTGCCTCGCTTAATTTCCCTCCGCAGTTCCAGATCGCGAAACCGACCCGCAAATTCTGCGACAAGGGCAGGCTCGGCTGCATCATCGTCGAACCACGCTTTCAGGTCGAGGAAATCGCGGGCACTTGTCGACTCTACAGAACCGGAGTAACGATTCATGAATACAGAAGCCCAGTACCAATGACGGAGCTTACGGCGGGCATCGAGCTGCCGCTGAGGCGGCAGTGATTTTGCATGTGCTCGCAAAGAGGCAAAAACCGGCAAGATGGAAACGTAAGGCAGAAAAGCGGAGCTGACTGCCCCATACTCCTGCGGGTGACGAAGCACCTTGATGGCGCTCTCAAGAGCATCCACGGCGACATTCCACTGCTGTTGGAAATCACCAATGTCAGAGGTTAGGATTTCCTTGCGCCGGGTACCATCAGGATCGCGAACAGCCTTCTCCTGGCCAGGGAGGAGGAAATACAGATATTTGGGAGAACAGTAGCCCTGACGGAGGATGCTCATTACCTGGAGAATGTATACATTCATCTTCTCCGTGTCGACATCTTCAAGACGAGGCGCAGCATCACGCCACATGTGTTTTAACTGGAGTCCTTTTGGCTTGAGAAGTGCGTTCACCAGGTCAAAGACGTCGAGTCGGACGCCTCGGCTGTTGATCTGGGTGAAGATGTCGCAGACCTTGTCGACAGCGAGATCTTTGTCCAGTTCGATATACGAGATCTGGTATTGCTCCGTAATCCCTTTCAGGTGCTCCCCGAACTCACGCGCATTGATGGTGTGCGTCGCCGTCTCACTAATGGCTTTGCCGTCCCCAGATGCCTCGGCTTCAGCAGTCTTTGTTTTCCAGAATTGCTCGTAACCCTAAACCCAATTGGGCAAATCCCAGCCTCCCGCGCCAACAACGGCCAAGGGAAATAGGTGCGAAGCGAACTGCGCTTCGCGGTTATTGAGTATTGGAATCCAATACTGAGTGTGCCAGTCGTACCCAAAGGCTTTGTCGTACTCCTCGGCCATGAAATGATTGACCTTGATATAGTAAAACGCTCGTTTTGTGCGATTCGGTAGAGGTACGTTCGGAGCCAAAAACGCATAGAGCATCGCAGTTAACCGTTGTTGTCCATCCAGAACTATGTACTCCGGTTTTCCGTTGCCCTTATAACCGTATACGGGCTCACACGACAGGGCTTCGAAATTCTCTTTCTTGCCTTTCCAGAGCAGGAGACTGCCGATGTAGTAATCGAGGAAGATAGAGCGCATCAGTTCGCTGATGTCCCAGGGCCGCCACTCGAACTCCCGTTGGAAGTCCGGAATGACAAAGCGCCCTTCCTTCAAGCGCGTTAAGAGGGTGTTCAAGCTTACGTGGTCGGGTTTTTGAGCGTCCTTCATTGAGGTGTTTCCCCGTTTATGATGACAAGTTCTTGGTCAGCAATCGTCGCGAAATCACCTTCTGACCAAATATGCCGCCGCAAAGATCTGTCATCAAACGTCGAGGAAATGCTCAGCGCGGTGCGCGGCTACATGGGATCAGAAGAGCTGGACGTGAGTGGCGGAGTAGTGTCCTGTAAAGGGCGAGTTGCGGTATCGAGGTTCACACCGGGATCGCTATCTACCATGGCGTAATGAATTGTCTAGAGTCTTCGCCGCTTCGACGAAGGCAGACATGCACTCACCAACGAGCTTTGCAAGTGCATCGAGATATTTCAGGCGGTCCTCGTTTAGGTGCAGGTGAGTCAGGAGGGCTGTGACTTTGTAGAGAGACTGAGGGGAATTGAAACCTGCTTCGAAGAGTCCATATGTCGAAGGACCTGACAATAAGGCGCCAGAGCCGGGCTGCAGGCCAAGGGGAAAATGAACGCCTTTCGAGCTCGGATGAACCGAATGGCTGGCTTGCCGATACTCCGCTGCGAAAAACGAATCTGATCCAACATGTTCTTCTATGTGGCTCAATCGGATAGTTGCCTTCGCGAGCTCTGGTCTTTTCCTTCTAACAGCAGTACTGGCCCAACCGTAGCTTCCTTGAAAGGAATCGCCGTACTTTTCACACAATGCATTAACCTCTTGCTGCAATGCCTGGAATTCTGAATCGGATATCGACTGCCCAGGATCAGCGTTAAGCCGGTGGTCGTTGGCATCCTCCCAAGCCTTAATAACATTGTGATCAAGAAATCTCCGCGCCACCTCTGAGCCTTCCAACACGATGAACGCGCCAACTGTGTATGTCTCCTGGAGGCTGCGCCATCGAGCATAGGCTCCATCCGCGTGGCCTGTTCGTAGGAGCGTCAAAATCTCAGATGCTCTTAAGCATGCTTGAGCATGGAGGCGAACAAGAGCGTGATAAACATCATTGCCCTTTTGAGATGCGTATGCCTCCTCGTTTATCGCGGCCCCAAAGTCATGAGCATGGACAAGGGCAGCTTGAAAATAACGAAGCGACTTACTCCAGTCCTTGTCGATCTGTTCTTGTACATCGAGAATCCTGTCTTTCCATTCGGCTGCCGTTTCGTTCACGCCCGTTAGGAATTTTAGATAGATTTCGTTCGGCTCTCGAGGAGCATCGTCACCATGCATCTAAAGCGTCAGCATACCGGATCTCACCGTTCGTTTCGCAGCCTAAAATGCACGCCAACAGCTATAGAACGCTTCATTCTACTTTGGAATACACAGTTTCCGAAAGCTGGACGTTACCACTGAAGCGACATTAAATGACGAGTAGTCGTTAGTGTTTAGAAATCCAGATCAGGACGCCGCGCAGCCCTAGACTCTGATACAGCATTATCGGATCTAGTCCGCTCGCGCTCCAACCCGGTTGGTTCCATACGGGCGAATGGGCGTAAGCGCGACCCCCGCTCGGGTTCAACCATCCAGACCCGCTTAAGTACCCCTGCATTCAAGCGCGAAATTTATCAGGATAGTGTTCGGAAAATCCGTTTGCCACCCCCTTGTAACTGAGAGCGCCGGATTCATAGATTGCGCCTCAGGAGGCAACGTGCAGGAATCCAAACACCTTTCAGAAGACGCGAGGGCGTTGTTCGATGAAATCGGGGGCGACCCGCTGGCCGGATCGGGCTTCGAGATCGAAGAGTCCGAGGCCGATTTCAACGAATCAAGCCAAACCGCGCGCGGAACTCGGCTTTTCGAGAGGAGTGAGCGGTAATGGCAAGCACAAGTACCCAGCCTGCCACCGAGCAGCACTCCCCAAAAACGCCAGCGCCCCGAGATTTCCGCCAAGAAGTGACCGACAGCATCTTGCGCATGCTTGAAAACGGTGTGGCTCCGTGGCAAAAGCCTTGGGAATCTGGGGCCACTTCCCTCGGCATACCAATGAATCCAACCACGGAGAGATCATACCGGGGCGGCAACGCCATTCACTTGATGGCCACAGCTCTGCGAAACGGATACGAAGATCCCCGTTGGATGACTTACAACCAAGCCTCGGAAAAGGGATGGCAGGTTCGCAGGGGAGGGAAAGGGACGCAGATTGAGTTTTGGGACGTGAAGTCCGGTCCGGACCGACCTGATGTCGCTCAGAACCGGAACGCCGGACAGTCCTCCGCCACCGAAGACGGTCAAGACAAACCGCGCCTGGTCCACCGCGTGTACACCGTATTTAATGGGCAACAGATCGAGCGAATTCCGCCCCACATCCCAAAGCAACACACGACGTTTGAGGCCGTAAACGCGGGTGAGCAGATCCTCAAGAACTCGGAAGCGCGAATAGCGCACGATCAAGCGGACCGCGCCTTTTACAGCCGTGAGGAGGACAGCATTCATCTTCCCCCCAAGAACGCGTTCAAAGATCCGGCGGGTTATTACGGCACGGCATTACATGAACTGGCGCATTGGACCGGACATCCCTCGCGGCTAAATCGCTCGACATTGAACGAATCGTATCGGTTTGGCAACGTGAGTTATGCGAGAGAGGAACTACGGGCGGAACTGGCGAGCGTCTTCCTTGCGGCGGAAAGAGGCATACCACACAATCCCGAGCAGCACGCCGCGTACGTCGGTTCGTGGATCAAAGCGCTCCAGCAAGACAAGAATGAGATATTCCGCGCGGCGCACGACGCGTCCAGAGCGACGGATTTTCTGCTCTCGCTTGAACGCGAGCGCTCGATCGCAGACGAGGAACTCGGCGTCGATGTTGATTCCCCATCCAGCGCGGGACTTTCGGCGGCCACTCTGGAACAGGAAACAGAGGAGGTACACCGCGACCGCGAGCGATTGGAGCACTCCCTCCCTGAATCCGCGACACCGGAAAATGCCAACGAATATCCCTCGTGCGCACGCGAGTCTCTTGAGTCGGTCGCCCGGTACGAACCAGGAAGCGGGACGGTGAACGTCCACGCCAAACAGAGCACCACGGATAGTCGGGCAACGGTTGACGTGCCAGTCACTTCGTCCGGGTTGAACGGCAACACTAAGGAAACCGACACGGTTGCCGAATCGCTCAGAAAAGCGCAGGCCATTGCAGTGCGGAGCCTCGGCGACTCCGGTAAAACGCTCGCAGCCCAGACCGAGAGCGGTGCATATCGAGGTCCCATCATAGGGGAAACGGAGCATCACATCATTCAACGGCAATCGAGAAATTCTGCGGTTGCCCATCTCAAGGATCTGCTCGACCGTCAACCGGGGATCGGTGAGATAGTACGCATAAGTTATTCAAACGATCACGGGTTGGTTAACCAGTTCCGCGACCGAGTCAAAGGAAAAGAGCTTAGCCGGTGACCGTAAACTCCCGCAACCAACGTATTCGGTCCACCGACAATGTCAAAACAGCAAGCTGAACTGTACCGCACTCCCCGCGAACCCGGCTATTTGGGCGGTTACAATTGGCGCGCAACCGTATTTGGTTTGCTTCTGCTCGCAATTGTAAATTTTATTGCGACGCAGTTCATCGCTGCGAAATTCAGTTATCAGCCGGCGCTTGGACGCCCTCTCCTTCGAACGAGAACTGGCGGAGTTTATCAACCGTTCAGCTGGATGGTTTGGGGCTGGCGCTATTCCACCTCGCCGGATCAGCGAATTCGGAAGCCGCTGTTTGAAGGCGAAATGATCGTTGTCGCAGGCAGCTTCCTCTGTGTGGGGATTTTCTTCGTGGTCGCCAACCGCCGCGCCCGGAAGTTATCTGAGAACGCCGAAGACCTGCATGGATCAGCACGATGGGCCGAGAAAAATGACGTACATGATACGGGACTCTTGAATGCGAAACGTGGCGTTTACGTCGGAGGCTGGTGCCCCGATCGAGGAAACCGGCTGATCTATCTCCGCCACAACGGCCCCGAACATATTCTTGCGTTTGCACCAACGCGCAGCGGTAAGGGAGTCGGCTTGGTGATTCCATCCCTTTTGGCTTGGGATGAAAGCGCCGTCATCTACGACATCAAAGGCGAGAACTGGGCTAAAACGGCGGGATTTCGCAGCGAACAGGGTCAGATCTGCTTTAAGTTCTCGCCCGTAGAAGATTCAAACTCGTCACGCTTCAATCCCCTCAGCGAAGTGCGGCTCTTTACACCGCGAGATGTCAGTGATGCCCAGAATATCGCGAACATGATTGTTCGTACTGGTGAGGATAGCCCGCAGGAACGCTACTGGCAGGATGCCGCTGCCTCGATCACCACAGGAATGATCCTGCATGTTTCATATGAGGCAGCGCTCGAGCGGCGGGTTGCGTGTCTCGCCGATCTTGCTCACGTCTTCACAAGACCCGGTTCCAGCTTTCGCGACACGTTGGACGAGCTGCTCAATTTCGAGCACGATCCCGGATACGCGCACAACTGGAGTATGCCGAGCGGGGAACGAACGCTGACGCATCCAGTTGTCCGGGAGAAAGTTCAGGAGATGCTCGACAAGGAGGATCGCGATTTCGGAGGTGTTTTGTCCACCGCGAAAACGGCCCTGACGCTTTACAGCGATCCTTTAGTCGCTAAGAATACCTCTGCAAGTGATTTCACAATCAATGATCTGGTGAACCATCACCGTCCAGTTTCGCTGTATCTCGTAGTTCCGCCGAGCGACAAAATCCGGCTCCGGCCTCTCATCCGGCTGATCTTCACGATGACGGTTAACCGCCTGACGGAAAAGATGGTCTTTGAGGGCACTGAGCAGAAGCGCAATCGACATCGCCTGTTATTGCTGATTGACGAATTTCCCTCCCTCAATCGCATGGAGATCTTCGCGGACGCGCTATCGTACATGGCCGGGTACGGCTTGAAAGCGTACCTGATTACTCAAGATATCCGGCAAATCGTTGATGCTTACGGCAATAACGAGAGCATCGCCTCAAACTGCCATGTACGTATCGCATTCGCACCCAACCAGTTTGAAACCGCCGAACTGCTGAGCAAGATGACGGGAACCACGACGGTACAGAAAGCCAGCTTCAATTACAGCGGGTCTAGGTTTTCTCCAGTCATGGCGCACGTCAACGCCAGCGTGGATCATATCCAACGACCGCTAATGACACCGGATGAGGTGCTGCGCCTGAAGCCTCCCCAGAAGAAGAGCGAAAGCAACGGTTCTGAACGGATAATCGCGCCTGGCCAGATGCTCATTTTTGTAAGTGGCCATTACCCAATTCTCGGAACCCAGATGCTGTACTTTCTCGATCCGGTTCTAACGGCCCGCGCTGAACTGCCTCCGCCAACGAAGTTCATGGCATTAGAAGACGGCGAGGCGAAGCCACAGAAGCCACTTGCGCGCACGCGGCACAAAATCAGCAAGCCGGAAGTGATGGCGCACGATGATACGCCGCTCACACCGGGCGAGCAGAGCTTCATCGAAGAGCTTGGAATTCAAACAGGAGTGTGAACGTATGCAAAAGAATCGCATCGAAATCGCCGGACACTTAACGGCCAAGCCAGAACTAAGATATTTGCCTTCGGGAACTCCCGTAGCAAATGCGCGGCTCGGCGAAAGCTACACGTTCAAGGGGACCGACGGCAAACAACAAAAGCACACAAATTGGCACAGCCTCTCCTTCTACGGGGAATTGTCGGCCATCGCGATGACTTTCGAGAAAGGCGACAACGTGTTCGTGGAGGGAAGTGTTGAGCAGCGGCAGTTCACGCCTAAGAAAGACGGGGCGCAGCGTACGATCCAGGAGATCATCGTTCGCGCTTGCCACCTTATCGCTCCGCCCCGTGGGGCCGGTGCCAAAACCGCTGCCATAACCGAGGAGAAATCTTCAGCGGAAGAACCCCCAGCCGCAGACGCTGAGCCAGGAATGGTGGAACATGACCACTGGCCTGTCGGATAGGCTGAGGCGAACTCGGATTGAAGTCCTCCGCCGGATTTTCTTCGTGGCAGTTGGCGTCTTTGTTTTCACGTTTCAGCTCTGCGGTTATTTGGGCATCAAAATCAATACATCGCCGTCGCTTCCGCTCGGGCTCTACGTCGCAAGTTCCGATCCAAATGCAAATTTGATCGAATTTTGCCCTGCTGAGCCCTTCGCTAGGCTCGCCATCGAACGTGGGTATCGCAATGAGGGCAACTGTCGAGATGGGGCAGCTCCATTGCTGAAGCCGGTTGCAGCAACGCCAGGCGACACCGTCGAATTATCGATCCGAGGCATTGCAGTGAATGGGAGACTGCTGCCCAACACTGCACCACTGGAAGTGGATACCAAACATCGTCCTCTTGCTGCCTGGAAATTTGGCCGCTACACGGTGGAGCCCGGCACGTTGTGGGTTGCTTCTTCGTACAACCGCCGCAGTTTCGATAGCCGCTATTTCGGGCCGGTTTCTGCGAGATCAATACGCGCACGCCTTCGGCCACTTCTCACCGGATGGTGATGATGCAAACCCGAGTGGTCGTTCGGTGCATCGCATCCCTGGGCATTGGCCTCGGAGTTTCAACCGGGTATCCAATCGGCATTGCTGCCGCCTGGGTCATGCCGCCGCTTGCTATGTTCCAGGCCACCCGTCGTGCTGCCTGGGGGTCCGCGTTCTCCTACTATGCCGGCGCACTCTGGCCTTTGGTTCCAGCCGCGCGCAATTTCTTCGGTCCGAAGGCATCCTTTCTGGAGGGAATCGCGGCTTGGCTGGCAGGCGCGATCTTACTGGCAATGCCGTGGCCGCTCGCCTGGACGACGCGTCGAATCCAGCTTCTATGGCGTGTCCCGCTCGCTCTGATCGCAACCGTGCTGCCTCCACTTGGGCTTATCGGATGGGCATCTCCGCTCACACCGACGGGCTTCATTTTTCCCGGAACGGCTTGGTTTGGCTTGCTGGCCGTATTCCTTATCTGCACGGGGCTGTGCATGAAGCGGACAGCCTTTCACACGGCGCTTGGTGCCGTGATGCTCGGAATATTCACACAGCTGACCTATCCCGGCGATCCTGCGCCACCGCAGGAATGGGAAACATTCGATACGCATTTCGGGGCGGTCGCACACGGCGCTGAAGATCCGATTGACGAGTACATGAATGCTGAGTGGATTCAAACCCGAGTCCAATCCTCCCACGCTCACGTTGTGATCTTTCCTGAGATGGTCGTGCCCCGCTGGAGCGCAGCAACCGACCTGTTCTGGCAGCGAACACTCGCCGCGTTATCGGCGAGCGGGAAAACCATTCTTGTGGGCGCGGGACTTTCCGAATCGGCGCTGCAACCACAGAACCGCAGCGCTGCGCTGGCGAGCTATGATTTCGCCGCTGCTGTTGCAGCGCTTCGGGGCGGCGACTTGCTCGTTCCTCGCCGTCCGGCGCAACTCAGGGGCATCAGAGGTTCCGATGTGTACCGCAATGCAATCGTGATCCGTGGCGCTCACTCGGGTACATTCCTTCAGCGCATCCCTGTACCCGTGGGCATGTGGCATCCATTCAGTGAAGATGGGGTTCCGCTGAATCTCTCGGGGCCAGGCGTTATCGGCATCGGAAATCAGCGTGCGGCAATCCTGATTTGCTATGAGCAACTGTTGACTTGGCCATTTCTCGTTTCGGCCGTCGCACACCCGACGGTAATCATCGCGATTGCGAATGAGTACTGGGTCGAGCAAACCCCGATACCGCGTTATCAGGCCACGGCGGTTCGGGCGTGGGCGCGACTCTTCGGAATCGCAACTGTGTCGGCCGCGAACTGGTGAAGATAAGTGGATCAACTCAGTCTCTTCCCGGACAGCGACGCCGAAACGACGGATAATTTGATAAAGGAGTCCCTCGATGAGCGAAGCCGCTACATTGACACTGCTCGGACACCAGATCCTAGAACATTGGAGACGTTATCGACCGACGATGGTCGAGAGGCTGGAGAAAGCGAATCAGCTTCAGCAGGCGGTCTTCGCAGCCCAGGAGTTGACGGGAAATCTGCTTTACGAGTTGACGGTAGTTCGGAAGATGGACTATCAACCAGCGTGGGAGATGGCAACGAGGGAATGGGCATTTCTCCCGACCGAGGAGGATCAGCCCGAATTGTCGTTCGATCCAGCGACCCTCGACCCGCACCGACTCTCGCCCGTGATCTCCGTATAACCAGCGCTCACGCCATTGGCGAGGGCAGTCTGAAACAGAAAGCCCAAGCCAATCTTGCCGCTATTCGCGCGCTCAAGAACATTGAAGCCGAAGAGCGTCGGGCTACGCCCGAGGAAAAAGCTTTGCTGGTGAAGTACACCGGGTGGGGCGCGATCCCGAACGCGTTTGCTCGTCAGCCGTCCCGCGAATGGCAACCTGTAGCGTACGAACTGAAAGATCTGCTGAGTGCTGAGGAGTATGCGTGGGCTCGGGCCTCAACGCCAAACGCACACTACACATCTCCAGAAGTCGTTCAGGCCATGTGGCAGGCAGTGGAACGCTTTGGACTGCGGCCTGGCGCAGAGATTCTCGAACCCTCAATGGGCGTCGGCCACTTCTTTGGTCTGATGCCGGAGAGTTTACATCCAGGCACGAGACGCACAGGTGTGGAGCTTGATTCAGTCACAGCACGTATAGCAGGAAAACTATACCCGGATTCGACTGTCCATCATAAAGGCTTCGAAGATACACCGCTTCCCAAGAACTTCTTCGACTTAGCTATCGGAAACATCCCTTTCGGGAATTATCCTGTTTACGATCCGGCATATCGTCGGTACCCGCACTTGACGCATGCCATACACGACTACTTTCTTGCGAAGTGCCTCGACGTGGTCAGACCCGGAGGAGTAGTCGCAGTGATTACAAGCCGGTTCACTATGGATAAGCTAGATTCCACTGTACGACGGCACTTGGCGGATGGAGCAATTTTGCTGGGTGCAGTGCGACTGCCCAACGCAGCATTCAAAGCAAACGCAGGAACAGAGGTAACGACCGATATTCTTTTCCTTCAAAAGCGTTCACCAGAAACCGCACCGTCAAAGGAAAGCTGGGTTGAGTTGAACAGCATCGAAACGGCAGACGGTCCGATGCAGATTAACGAGTACTTTGCTCGCAATCCAGAAATGATGCTGGGTCGCATGGGAATGGAATCGGGGCAGTACGGCACGGCGCCCGTTCTGAGAGGAAGCTTGGACGCAGGTGTTCTGGCGAAGGCTGTTTCCCTTCTTCCTGCCGCCATTTATAGGAGCAGGAGCAGCGAGAGTCCGGGCCCACGAGTGAGTCCAAGACAAGTGCCCGCAGTCGGTGAAGTCAAAGAAGGCGGCCTGGCCGATCGCGACGGCCGAATCGTTATGCGCCGGGGCGACGCGTTCGAGCCGTTAACGCTGCCCGCTTCGGTATGCGCAAGAATTCGCGGAATGCTTCAGGTGCGGGACGCGGTGCGCGATGTCTTCCGGACGCAGCTTTCCGATGACACAGATGACACGATCATCGAGGCCCGCCGTCATCTCAATCGAACATACGACTCCTTCGTTTCCCGCTTTGGGCCTCTGAACGCAAGAGACAACGTAAAGGCGTTCGCTGGCGATCCGGACCATCCTCTTCTGCTGTCGCTCGAAGAATTCAACCCTGAGAGCAAGCAGGCTACCAAGACGGCCGCTTTCTATCGCCGAACTTTAGAGCGCTATCGTCCCGTCGACCACGTTGAAAGCGCGTCAGAAGCTCTGCTCGTATCACTTAACGAGACTGGCCAGATCAGTTGGCCGCGCATGGAATCGCTTACCGGGCGGAATTCTTCTGAGCTACAGGATGAAATTGGGCCTCTCGCCTACCGAAACCCCGAAGGTGGAGGCTGGGAAACGGCGGACCAGTATCTCAGCGGCAACGTGCGCGCGAAACTTGCAGTCGCACACGCTGCAGCGCAAATCGACCCCACTTATCACAGAAATGTCGAAGGCTTGCGTGTTGTGCAGCCTAAGGACCTTGAGCCATCCGAGATTGAAGCGCGGCTCGGCGCATCGTGGATTCCCCCCTCCGATATTCGAGACTTTCTGACCGAGTTATTAGATGTGCGTCGCGCAAGTATAAAGGTCGGCTACGCAGAAAGCATCGCCACTTGGACAGTCGAGGTTGATTACGGTGCAAAATACGCAGTTAGCAACACCACGACTCACGGAACCGCCCGCTTCCGTGCGTCCGATTTGATCGAACAATCACTGAATGCGCGCACACCTACGGCCTACGACGAGGACGCCGACGGAAACCGCACGGTAAATCAGCCGGAAACAATTGCCGCGAGAGAAAAGCAGCAGCAGTTGAAGGACCGTTTTCGCGATTGGGTTTGGGAAGATCGCGAACGCGCTGAACGGCTTGCCCACGAATATAACTTTCGCTTCAACAACATTCGGCTCCGCGAGTTTGACGGGTCGCATTTAACCTTGCCTGGAATGGTGCGCACTTCTCTTCGCGATGGAGATCTTGCAACACATCAAAAGAACGCAGTCTGGCGAATCCTCCAGGGCGGCAACCCATTGTTGGCTCACGTCGTAGGAGCAGGCAAGACCTGGACGATGACCGCAGCTGCAATGGAGCTCCGTCGGCTGAACCTTGCCAAGAAGCCGATGTTCGTCGTTCCGAACCATTTAGTAGACCAATGGGGAGCAGAGTTCCTGAAGCTGTACCCGCAGGCGAGGCTCCTTGTAGCAGGCAAGGACGACTTTGCCACCGGGAAACGCCAGCACGCCATGGCTCGTATCGCAACAGGAAATTACGATGCGGTTATCGTGTCGCACCGATCATTTGAATTTCTGCCTGTCTCCGATGAGTACTTCAATAAATTCGTGGAGAGGCAATTGGCGGAACTCGATGCAGAAATCGGCTTGGTAAAGAACTCCAAGGATGACAACCGCCTTCTCGTTAAGGAACTGGAGAAAGCCAAGAAGCGGCTCACCGTCCGGCTCAAAAAGCGAGCAGACCGTGACTCAAAAGACCAGACATTGACATTCGAAGAGCTCGGGGTCGATCAACTGTTCGTCGATGAGGCTGACCTATATAAGAACTTGGGCTACGTCACGAAGATGAACCGGATCGCTGGCCTGCCCAATTCTGACAGCAACCGGGCGTTTGACATGTTCCTTAAGATTCGTTACCTCCAGGAACACAATGCCGGTCGCGGTGTCGTGTTCGCCACCGGCACACCGATATCGAATACCCTGGCCGAGATGTATACAATCCTCCGGTATCTTGCGCCGGAAATGCTTGCCGAGCGCAACGTTAATCATTTCGATTCGTGGGCCGCGAATTTTGCGGAGGCGGTGACTTCGCTGGAACTCGCTCCAGACGGATCAGGGTACCGCATGCACACCCGGTTTGCGAAATTCATCAATCTTCCCGAAGTGCTCTCCATGTTCCGCACCGTAGCCGACGTTCAAACGGCAGATATGCTGAACCTCCCACGGCCTGATCTTGAAAACGGCAAGCCGGCGATTGCATCGGCGCCCGCCGGCCCACAACTGAAAGCATTCATCCGAACTCTTACAGAACGGGCGGAACGATTAAGAAAAGAGCGCGTTGATCCTACCGTGGACAACATGTTAAAGATTACAGGCGAGGGACGAAAGGCGGCGCTCGATATGCGCCTCATTGATCCCAGCGCGGAGCCTGACAGCGAGACCAAAATTGATCTGGCCGTCTCACGCATCGTGAGGATTTGGAAGACGACGCAGGACGAGCGCTCGACTCAATTGGTCTTCAGCGATCTTTCTACACCCGATCCTCAGCGATTCAACGTCTATGACGAAGTTCGCTCGAAGCTCGTCAGCGCGGGAGTTCCCACCCGCGAAATCGCGTTTATCCACGATGCCGAGACCGATACGGCAAAGAAGCTGCTCTTTGATGCCGTGAACTCTGGAAGAGTCCGAATATTGCTCGGTTCGACCGAGAAGATGGGTGCAGGTACGAACGTTCAGCGACGGCTGGTCGCTCTTCATCACCTGGATGCACCTTGGCGACCGCGAGATATTGAGCAGCGGGAAGGGCGGATACTCCGGCAGGGCAACTCGAACACACAGGTTCAGATCTTCCGTTATGTCACGGAAGGCTCCTTTGATGCGTACATGTGGCAGACACTTGAAACCAAGGCCCGCTTCATCCAGCAGGTGATGCGGGGAGAAACCTCGGTTCGCTCAGCGGAAGACCTGGAGAGTGGCGCTCTCACGTATGCGGAGATCAAAGCCATCGCTTCCGGCAATCCTGCTGTTGTGGAGAAAATCAAGATCGACACCGAAGTTCGCAAGCTCGACCAACTGCGTGCCGTCCACGCTAATCAACAGCGCCACATTCGTTGGGAGATTCGGGACCTGCCCCGCCAGATCACCGACGCGAAACAGCATCTGGCTGAAATCGAGGCTGACATCGCCACACGAAATGCGAATGAATCTGCCGAATTCAGCATGACAGTCGGAAACCGTACTTTCTCGGGTAAAGGGGCACGGGAGGAAGCGGCGAAAGCTCTCACATTCACAATCCTTTCCTGGCGCGACGATCAGACCGTGCAGCGGCGCGGTGCTTTCCGGGGCTTCGAGATATTAAGCAGAGCCAGACTCGGCGGCTTTGGGCTGCTCCCCGAGGAAGAGCGTCTTCCGGAAGTATTTGTGCGTGGGCGCGCAACTTATTCGGCAAACCTGAATGCCACAAATCCGGTTGGCACCGTCCAGAGTATCGAACACACGCTGAGGAGTTTAGACAAGCTCGCGGCTGAACAGCAGAACCGGGCAACTCGGATCGAGAAACAACTTGTAGATTATCAAGCTCAGGCAGATCGTCCGTTCGAGCACGAGGCGCGGCTGAAGCAGTTGCTCGCGCGTCAGTCTGAGATCAATTCCTTGTTGGACCTCGATAAAGGAGACCAGCAGGGCGCGGACTCGGGCATCGATCTCCGGGACGAGTTAGATTCCCGACGCTCTGACATAGCAAGAATGGCCGAAACATACATGCGGGAATCGAAAACCGCTATTCAAGAAAGGCCGATCATCGAGCGCACGGCTCCGCAAATTGGTTCCGTTACCGGCAGAGCTGTGGCAAAGAATGAAGAACAGATCGCAGTTTCGACTGCTGCGAACACGTTTTTCGTCTTACCTTCAGCAGTTCTAAACCGCGATGTGCGAATCGGCGATCGACTATCTTTACGCTTTCAGCAAGGCCGGGCAGTGATCGATAACGGCCGGGACCGGGGAAGATGACGATTCAGGCACTACCCCGCAACCGTCGGGAGCGCCCGTCGAAGATTTTAGCGGCGATGGAAAACGTATTATGGCGCTAATCAAGGGCGAAAGCGGCCCAGCACCGGAAACGTATCGGGCAGTCCTCGGAGAGATCAAAGAGCGGATTCGCTCGGGACAATACGCCGCCCTGCGCGCGGTGAATTTGGAGCTGTTGTCGCTTTATTGGGATGTCGGGCGGCTCATCGCAAATCGAAAGGAAGGTGAGACCTGGGGCCGCTCCGTGGTCGAGAACCTCGCAAAAGATCTCCGAACCGAGTTCCCCGGCGTTGGCGGGTTCTCGGCAGCAAACCTTTGGAGAATCAAGCAGTTCTACGAGACATACGCTCAAGACGAAAAACTCGCACCATTGGTGCGAGAAATTAGCTGGACAAAGAATTTGATCATTCTGGAGCGTTGCAAGAACTCGGCGGAACGCGAGTTTTACCTCCGCCAAACGAAACGTTTCGGCTGGACCAAGAACGTCCTCATCCACCAGATTGAAAACCGTACTTACGAGAAGACGCTCCTAAATCAGACCAATTTTGACACTGCGCTTCCCGAGCACATTCGCAAACAGGCAAAATTGGCTGTCAAAGACGAGTACACGTTCGACTTCCTTGAACTCGCCGACGAACACAGCGAACGGCAACTCGAGCAAGCGATCCTGGCCAAGGTCGAGCCCTTCCTTCTGGAAATGGGCGGGATGTTTTCTTTCGTCGGAAGCCAATACCGCCTGGAGGTCGGCGAAAAGGAATACTTTATTGACCTTCTCCTCTTCCACCGTCGCCTTCGATCTCTCGTAGCGGTCGAGCTGAAAATTGGGGAATTCCAGCCCGAGCACATTGGCAAGATGCAGTTTTACCTCGCCGTGCTCGACGATACTGCCCGCCTCGAAGGAGAGAATCCGGCAATCGGGATTCTCATCTGTAAATCCAAGGATAGGACGATTGTTGAATACGCCTTGAGAGAATCCTCGAAGCCCATCGGCGTAGCGACATATAGGATTCTTACTTCCGTGCCGGAAGAATTCCGCAACGATCTTCCGGCCCCGGAGCAGATCGCGAAATTGCTGGACAAGTAATCAGCGCCGATTTCAAGCGATTGGACGCCCGTTGCGATTCCAACCCCGACCCGACGGCGCTCGAAAATCCTGGCCTGCTAACAAACTAATGCTTTACGGATTACGTCCGTACTATTGCGAGTTCAGGGTCATGCGCAAGTTATTTCTGTCGCGCCCGCAAAAGCGGGCGTTCCCTTGTGGCGGCAGTTCTAGGCGATTAGCGGAGCCTTTGGCCCGCTTGTCTCTGCAATCCGGGTACAATCATCTTTTTTAAGGTCCGTACCAGCAACGGGATTGATTTCATAAGGGTTCCCGCAACGAAACCGGACGCTGGGCCCTTCCAGGATTTGACAAGGGAGCGAACGCGATAGTGGACCACGCAACGCATAACAAAATAGTCTCCTTCATCTGGGGCATCGCCGATGATGTCCTCCGCGACCTGTTCAAGCGCGGTAAGTACCCTGACGTTATTCTGCCGATGTGCGTAATTAGGCGCTTGGATGCAGTGCTTGAGCAGACGAAACAAACAGTGCTCGACACCAAGAAAATGCTCGATGACGCGGGCATTACCGAACAGCGCGCGGCGCTCTGTGATGCGTCTGGTCAGGCCTTTTACAATACTTCAAAATTCACGTTGCGCGATCTCAAGTCGCGCGGCAACCAACAGCGGCTCCTTGCTGATTTCGAGGACTATCTCAACGGCTTCTCGGCTAACGTCCAGGACATCCTCGACAACTTCAAGTTCCGCAATCAACTCCAAACGTTATCTAAAGCAGACGCTATTGGAACGCTGATCAACAAATTCCTCGATCCAGACATCGACCTGTCTCCTGTTGGCATCGACAACCATTCCATGGGCACGGTCTTTGAGGAATTGGTCCGCAAGTTCAACGAGGATAACAACGAGGAAGCGGGTGAACACTGGACTCCGCGCGACGCCGTGCGACTCATGGCTAATCTCGTGCTTCTGCCAATAGCAGACAAGATTAAATCCGGCACCTACCTGCTCTACGACTGCGCGTGCGGAACGGGCGGCATGTTAACGGTAGCTGAAGAAACGCTCACGGCTCTTGCCTCGAGACACAAGCACGAAGTCAAGAGCCTGCTCTATGGACAGGAGATCAACCCCGAGACATACGCCGTTTGCAAAGCGGACATGCTGCTGAAAGGGGAGGGCGAAAGTGCCGACCACATTGTCGGAGGCGCGGAATGGTCTACGCTGTCCCATGACGCCTTTCCGGCGCAGGAGTTCGATTTCCTGCTCGCCAATCCTCCTTACGGCAAGAGCTGGAAGAAGGATCTGGAGCAAATGGGCGGCAAGGACGGAATGCGTGATCCGCGTTTCAAGGTCATGCACAAGGGCGAAGAGCTTTCGCTCGTAACACGGTCCAGCGATGGCCAGATGCTCTTCCTCGCCAACATGGCCTCGAAGATGAACAACAAGTCAACACTCGGTAGCCGCATCGCCGAGGTCCATAACGGTTCATCGCTCTTTACAGGTGACGCAGGGCAGGGTGAGAGCAACATCCGGCGCTGGCTAATCGAGAACGACTGGCTCGAAGCTATCGTCGCCCTTCCGCTCAATCTCTTCTACAACACCGGCATTGCCACCTACATATGGGTACTGTCCAACAAGAAGCCCGAAGATCGTAAAGGCCACGTACAGCTCATCGACGCGAGCCAATGGTTCAAGCCACTGCGCAAGAACCTCGGCAAGAAGAATTGCGAACTCTCGCCCGAGGACATCGACCGAATCACGTGCGCTTTCCTCGACTACAAGGAAACGCCAGAGTCGAAGATTTTTGCGAATGAGGCGTTCGGCTATTGGAAGGTCACAATCGAGCGCCCGCTCCGGCTACATAGCCAGCTCACCATCAAAGCGATTGAGTCGCTGCGCTTCACGAGCGGTGACGAAGAGTTGCGCGGCGCGCTCTATGACGAATTCGGCGATGATCTCTTCACTGATTTCGCCAAGGTTTCGGCGACGTTGGAGACGCGCCTGGCCGACTGGAGTGGTGACGAAGAGGAGGCTGAAGACGAGGAGGGCAGCACACCCACGAACAAACTGCCCGAGAAGAAAAAGAAGAAGCTGCTCGATCCCAAGACGTGGGAGCGCGACGGACGCCTTGTTGAAATCGCCACGAAACTACGTGAAGCTTTGGGCGAGGCGCTCTTCGAAAACCACAACCTCTTTCGGGAGCGCGTCGAGACCGCCCTCAAAAATGCCGACATCAAGGTCTTTTCCGCCGATCTGAAACTGATCTTGAAGGCAGTAAGCTGGCGCGTCGAGACCGCGCCGCCCGTTATCGCCAAGGTTCATAAGGCCGGCAAGGCGACCGTTGACGCGCTGCGCGGGCGCTATGAGGCCGGGGTAGCCGGTAAGCCAGCAATAGCTGAGTACGAGCCGGATCCCGAATTGCGCGACACCGAGCAGGTGCCATTGTTGGAGGATGGGGGAATCGAGGCCTTCGTCCAGCGCGAGGTGTTGCCCTACACGCCCGACGCGTGGATCAAGGAAGAGGCAACAAAGATTGGTTACGAGATCAGCTTCACTCGATTTTTCTATAAACCGCAGCCGTTGCGGACGCTCGCGGAGATCAGTGCTGACATCCTAGGTATCGAGCGGGACGCCGAGGGGCTGCTGGATAATCTTCTGACGGGAGCTATCCAGTGAAAGCCATCGAACCCAAGTTGCTTGAGAACCGCCCTACATCATGGCTCTCGTGCGCAACTTCCACGAGCGCCAGATGGGGCGACGTAGGCCAGAAATGATTGCCGACCTCAAGCCCTATCCGGAATACAAGCCTACCGATATTGAGTGGCTGGACGGACTTCCGTCCCATTGGCGCGAACTGTCCCTAAAACGCCTAGCGCGCTGGCAAAACAGCGGCTGCTACGGCAATGAACCTCAGAAAGGAGCGGAGATTCTTTCAGTCGCAACGACTGCCCAGATTGACCGCGATGGCAACTTTGCCGTCTCGCGAATGCCACAGCGAGCGTTCACGCCGGAAGAGATTGACCGGTATTGCTGCAAACCGGGCGATATCCTTGTCGTTAAGTCGAGTGGTTCAGCGGCGAATGTGATCTCAGGCAAGGCTGGCGTTGTTCGCGCTGATAGCCCGCCTTTTATCTTCAGTAACTTCCTGATGCGGTTTGTTGCCCGCCCCGCACACATAGAGCCTGAGTTCTTGTTCTTAGTGCTCACCTGCAATCTGACACGGGAGAGGGTGAAACGAATGGTTTCGACGACGACGTATCCAAACCTGCGAGTCGACGAATACTGTTCGGCTCTCTTACCTGTCCCCCCGCCCGGTGAGCAGACAGCGATCATGCGGTTTGTGGGCTGGGCGAATGGGCGTCTAGAGAAGGCGATCCGGGCGAAGCGAAGAGTAATTGCGCTGCTCAATGAGCAGAAGCAGGCTATCGTACACCACGCCGTCACCCGAGGTCTTGACCCCTCCGTCCCACTCAAACCCTCTGGCGTCCCCTGGGTCGGCGACATTCCAAAGCATTGGGAAATACGGCGTGCGAAGTACATATATCGCGAAGTGGATGAGCGCTCCGTGGATGGTGTCGAAGAGCTGCTATCCGTTTCTCACCTTACCGGTGTGACCCCACGCAGCCAAAAGAACATAACGATGTTCAAGGCTGCTTCGTATGCTGGTCACAAACTTTGTAGGCCAGGCGACTTGGTCGTCAATACAATGTGGGCATGGATGGGGGCGCTCGGCGTCTCAACTTACGCGGGCATTGTGAGCCCTTCGTACGCGGTTTACAGGCCACATAGATCCGAGTCGATCCTTGGGACCTACATCGACGGCTTGCTTCGGAGCAGACCCTATATTTCGAATATTATCTGCCGCTCGACAGGCTTACGTGGGTCCCGCCTCCGCTTGTATCCCGAAGAATTCTTCCGCCTTCCGGTCATCCTGCCACCGGCTGACGAGCAGGAACGGATCGTTAAAGCCATCCAAGGAGAAACGGCCGAACTGAACGGCGCTATTTCCGGCCTCGAGCGCGAGATCGACCTGCTCCGTGAATACCGAACCCGCCTCGTTGCTGACGTCGTGACCGGCAAACTCGATGTGCGTGAGGCTGCAGCGAATCTGCCGGAAAAACCCGAACCGACTGTGGCTGAAGACTACAGCCACTTGGGGAATGACACTGAGCTGGTAGATGAGGAGATCGCGGTGTGAGCAACCGTCCTGAGATTCCTCTCGCAATTCAGCGTGAAGTCTTGTTCGAAGCCCGTCATCGTTGCGCGGTCTGCTGTGAGCCGACGCCCCTGGAGCGTGCGCATATCGACCCATGGGGCAAAAGCCAGGACCATAGCGTTGCGAATCTCATCGCCCTTTGTGCCAACTGCCACGGTCGCGCCGACAAGGAAAAATGGGGAGAGGAATATCTTAGGCGGTACAAGAAGCAACCC
The DNA here is from genome assembly GCA_963703035.1 of uncultured Acidobacteriaceae bacterium. GTDB lineage: Bacteria > Acidobacteriota > Terriglobia > Bryobacterales > Bryobacteraceae > Bog-105. Next base: position 73,877 of record OY969780.1, read on the forward strand.
TGCGCGCTGGAAGCTCACGCCGCCCCGCTCGTATCCGCGCAGCAACAGGCCATTATCGACATGGTCATTAGCTGTGATCCGGATTCGATGACCGGACTACAACGCGTACGATTTATTTCAATGGTTGCCGCCTATGCCGGCGCACGGATTGGAGACATTCAGATTCTCTCCGTATACGAAGCGAATAGCTCCCGGCTTCGGCTCAAAATGCCAAAGGCAGTTGCTACGAAGCTTCTTGCAGGTTTTGAGCGTCGTGATCCTCTGCTCAACGCGTTTCTTGACGATTTCGTTCTTCTCCGGGTCGACTCGGCGTCGGCCGCTGAGGGTTCCGGCTTTTCGGTGAGAACAACTGACATCACTGAGAAGGGCCTCGAAACGCTCATCATGCGCCACATGACCGGTGTGGATGGTTTCATGGTCACCCCAGACTCGGTGGGCGAAACGCCAGACCCTAACGGCAGCGGCTATTTCGCTGGAAGCCCGAAGGACTACGACCGTACCCAAGCCCTCGATGTTCCCCAGGTCTTTGCGTTCCTGGGCGCAACCCAGCCTGAAGTATTCAAGAAGCTCGCAATGAGCGATGACCCCAAGGATATTAATCGCCTGAAATTCCTCGCACGCATCTCTGTCGAGATTGGTAAGCGCGGTGTCATCGACGTTCTACGCAAAGGCCTGGACCACGGCCCGCTGCATTTTGATCTTTTTTACGGTACGCCGTCGGAAGGCAACGTGAAGGCATTCGCGCAGCACGCGCAGAACCGCTTTTCCATCACGCGACAGCTCGCTTACAGTATGGACGAGACCCGCCGGGCACTCGATCTCTGCCTGTTTATCAATGGATTGCCGATCGCAACCTTCGAACTGAAGAACAGCCTTACAAAGCAGACGGTCGAGGATGCCGTTGAGCAGTATCGCCGTGACCGTGATCCCCGCGAACGCCTTTTCGAGTTTGGCCGGTGTGTGGTCCACTTTGCGGTGGACGATAGCGAAGTCCGTATGTGTACGGAGCTCAACGGCAAGGCATCGTGGTTCCTGCCGTTCAACAAGGGCTACAACGATGGTGCTGGTAACCCGCCGAACGACCTCGGGCTCAAGACCGACTACCTGTGGAACCAGGTGCTCACTCCTGCGGGATTAACCAACATTCTTGAGAACTATGCACAGATCGTGGAGGAAAGAGACCCCAAATCCGGCAGGAAGAAGCGCAGGCAAGTCTGGCCACGTTACCACCAGCTTGACGTTGTACGGAAGGCACTGGCCGACGTCCAAACGCACGGTTCGGGTAAGCGCTACCTCATTCAGCATTCGGCAGGTAGCGGTAAATCGAACTCTATCGCGTGGCTTTCTCATCAGTTGATTGCGGCGAAGCGAAATAACAGAGAGGTCTTCGACTCCGTTATCGTTGTGACCGACCGTAGAATCCTCGACGACCAAATCCAGAAGACCATCAAGCAGTTCATGCAGGTCGGTGCGACGGTTGGCCATGCTGAGCATTCAGGTGACCTGCGGAAATTCATCGAACAGGGCAAGAAGATTATCGTTTCCACAGTTCAAAAATTCCCATTCATCCTGGACGAAATCGCCACAGAGGGAGGGAAAACCTTCGCAATCGTCATTGACGAGGCGCACTCAAGCCAAGGCGGCAAGACCTCGGCGGCGATGAGCCAGGCGCTTGCACCGGAGAGTGAAGATACCGGTGCCGACCCCGAAGACACTGTCAATCAGGCGCTGGAAAAGCGGATGGCGTCGCGCAAAATGCTGACCAACGCTAGCTACTTTGCATTCACCGCAACGCCCAAGAACAAGACTCTGGAGATGTTCGGCGAAGCCCTGCGGCCCGACGCCGAGGGCAACGTCAAGCACCGGCCTTTTCACTCATACACGATGAAACAGGCGATCGAGGAGCGTTTCATCCTCGATGTGCTTAAGGCATACACGCCAGTCGACAGCTACTACAAGCTGGTCAAGAAGACGGAGGAAGACCCGGAGTTCGACACCAAAAAAGCCAAGAAAAAGCTACGCCGCTACGTCGAGAGCCACGACCACGCAGTCCGACTCAAAGCGGAGATCATGGTGGACCACTTCCATGAGCAGGTGCTAGCGGCCGGGAAAATAGGCGGGCAGGCACGTTCGATGGTGGTGACGAGCGGCATCGAGCGCGCGATACAGTATTTCCACGCCTTCACCGCATATCTTGCAGAGCGGAAGAGCCCATATCAGGCGATCGTCGCGTTTTCTGGCGAACATGAGTACGGAGGCGCCAAGGTGAGCGAGGCGTCGCTCAACGGATTTCCAAGCGGTGACATCGCTGACAAGATCCAGGATGACCCTTACCGGTTCCTGATCTGCGCCGACAAGTTCCAGACCGGCTACGACGAGCCACTGTTACACACGATGTATGTGGATAAACCGCTCTCGGGCATCAAAGCTGTGCAGACGCTCTCGAGGCTCAACCGTGCGCACCCACAGAAGCATGATTGTTTCGTTCTCGACTACCAAAACAACAGTGAAGCCATCACCTTCGCCTTCCAGGACTACTACCGCACCACGCTATTGGTGGATGAGACGGACCCCAACAAACTGCATGACCTGAAGGCGTCACTGGACAATGCGCAAGTGTATTCGCCCGAACAGGTTCAAAGGGTCGTGGAACTATTTCTCGCCGGTGCGGACCGTGACCAGCTCGACCCGATCCTGGATGACTGCGTCGCGGTTTACACCGCCGAACTTGACGAGGACCAGCAGGTGGACTTCAAGAGCAAGGCCAAGGCTTTCACCCGCAGCTACGATTTCCTTGCCTCCGTAATGCCTTATACCAAGCCGGAGTGGGAAAGACTTTCGATCCTGCTAAACCTCCTGACGCCCAAGCTGCCTGCGCCAAAGGAGGATGACCTCGCCCGCGGAATTCTCGAAGCCATCGATATGGACAGCTACCGCGTCGAAAAAAAGGCTGTCATGAAGATCGCACTGGCGGACGAAAACGCGCAAATCGAACCGGTGCCGACGGAAGGTGGCGGACAAAAAAGCGTGCCGGAAATGGACCGGCTCAGCAATATCCTGAAGACGTTTAACGAGAACTTTGGCACGCTGTTTACTGACGCGGACCGGGTCGCGGCGCGCATTCGCGATGACATCGCCCCACAAGTAGCCGCCGACAAAGCCTACCAGAATGCCAAGGAGAACACGCCCCATACAGCGCGTTTGGCGCACGACCAAGCCTTGGGCAAGGTGATGCAGCTTCTGCTCAAGGATGACACACAAGTCTACAAGCAGTTCGTCGAGAACGATTCATTCCGGCGCTTCGTTGGGGATATGGTGTATGCGATCACTAATCAGTGAAGGCATCCTGTCTTCGAATCGAAAGCTCCCCCATGCCGGAAACACCACCTCGTGTGAGCAAGCGACCCCTTGCGGTACCAAAAGAAAAGGCTTCATGCTTTGGCTTCTGTTTGTCAGCCGTTTTGTCAGCAGGAGGTCCCAGTCTCATGTGTTTTCCACAGTTCTCAGCAATCTCGCGGAGTCGTCAAAGTGCTCAAAACAGCCCAAAAACGAGAAAAATAATTACAGATGGGACTTCACACGTATGGTTTCGTAATCAGCAGGTCGCCGGTTCGATCCCGGCGGGTGGCTCCACTTTCCTTGCAATCACTTACAACGATCACTTCAAACGCGTTCACTGTCTCTTCCCTTTTTTGTCAGCACGAATTTGCTGACAAGACCCGCTGACTGATCGGGAAACGGGTAGGCGCCCCACATACTTAATCGCACTACGTGGCTTCGAGAGCCGCTTCGACGTTTCGGGACAGGGACGGTCGGGACAAGCCGACTATGCGCCAGGAAGCTGTCAACTCAGTGCCCCACACTCATTCAACAGGACTGTTCCCGGTATGTCGGAAGGTTTTGCAGGAGCTCAGCCGAGGATCTCGCTGTCCGTAAGAGCCTGTCCAAGCTCTTCCACCAGTTTCCTCGGATGGAACAGGTGGCGGATCGAAGGTACGCACTCACGCTATGACATCCGGAATCCGCACGCGTCGGCCTGTCTAGCTTCGCTACCGTGACGCGCGAGGCTGAAAAACAGACGGCACCACGGGAACTCTGGGAGACGGGATGAGATGCACCTTTTGGCCTAAGCCTTGTTTTACACGAAGAGCGCCGTCGCTGAAGTAACTCCCCGAGCATAGGGCACGTGCGACACTCGTGGTGCGGAATACGTCTCCACAACCTAATTCGCGGTTCGATCCATGTGACAGGCCTGCTATAAGACTGCTTCTTGTGTCTCGCGGCCGTTCCAGAAAGCACGCTCAATTAGGGTTGCTGATCCTCGTAAAAGCTTTTTTTGTTCGACCCACTGGTCGAAGGCGGCCTTTGCGTTACGCCCTTAGCACCAACCTCGATCATCACAATGCTTCACGGAAATCGACCATTGTGGGATTGGTGCGGAACCCGCGGCTCCGATACGCAAGATACGTCAGACCAATGATGAACCAAACTCCTCCTGCAATTTTCGCCGCTTTCGACAGGCCGACCCATATAGCTAGGCAGAAGACGAAACCCACAAGCGGGGAAGCGACATCCCGCAGGAAGTTCTGCCCGACACCCTTTTGCTCAATAAAATAAAACTGGCGAATGGCCGCTAAATTCACACCCATAAACCCGAGAAAAGCTCCGAAGTTGAGTAGCTCCGCGGTTAACTCATAGCTTAGGAAAAGCGATCCGACGAACGCGACGGTCCCGAGAAGGGCGATGTTATACGTCGGCGTCTTCAACCGGCTATCGATGTGTGCAAAGAAATTCCGCGGTAGTACCCCGTCCCGTCCCAATCCAAACAGAAGCCTCGCCGCACCGACCTGAGAAGTGAGACCGCTGCCGAGATTAGCCACTACCAGCAGAAAGCCCATCATCTGAAAGAGAAAAAGACCCCCGACTCTGCGCGTTACGTCCATAAAAGCTGTTTCCGGCCGTGGAAAGCTCCGGTAATCAGGCCAGACAAGCTGACCGAGATAGATCAGTAGTCCACCGAAAAGGCCCGTAAACAGGCACACCACAACTAAAGCGCGTAGCACGTTACGCCGCGGGTTATGCACTTCCTCCGCCAGAGTAGTCACGCTGTCAAAACCCAGGTACATGAGTGCCGCGAAAGAGGTTGCGGAGGCGATCGCGCCGATCTGGAAAGTTCCTGGAGTGTAAAACGGGGCGAGCGAGAATAAACCATGCAAGCCAGAAACGCCCACGATATACCGCGTCGCTAGAAGCTCAAAGGCAATCAAGACCACTCCCATGAATGCCAGTAAGATCATATTCACGCGAGCCGTAAATTGGATTCCACTGATGTTGAGCCCCGTCAAGATCGCCGCGAACGAGAACGCCCAAATCACGTAAGGCACCTGGGGGAGCATCCGTTGGACTGAGAGCGAAGCGAAGACAATGCAGAACAGCGGCATAACCAGATAGTCCAGAAGCATCGCCCATCCCGTGAGGAAGCCCAGGTAGACATTCAGTCCACGACTAACGTAGGTGTAGGCGGAACCTGCAGCGGGATACAGCGAGGCCATTCTGCCGTAGCTAACTGCGGTAAAAAGAATGGCGATCATAGCCAGCACGATTGTGAGGCAGGCATGGCCGCGCGACATGGAGCAAGCAAGACCGAAGATTGTGACGGATGCAGAAGGCGAGACAGCCACGATTCCGTAGAAGATCAGGTCGCGTAACGATAAAACTCGATTGAGTTCGTTCACGCTTGAGTGAGACGGCTGACCCGGACGGCAGCAGGAGCGGATTGAGAGGCGGGTTCCGAGGCGCGTGAAAGGAGCACGACTGCAATCATCGCGAAAAGGATACCGACACCCTGTAGCATTGTGATTCGCTCGTGCAACACGAGTGGAGAGAGCAGGACCACGGGCAACGGGTACAAAGCAGTAAATACCGTAACAATGGATGCCGTGCCGCCCAGTCGCATAGCTTCAAACTGACCCCAGGCACTGAGGTTGCTAAAGAAGCCGGTACAAAGGCCAAAGATAATTGCGCGGGTGGAATACGAGGTAAGTGGACTGTGGGAAAGAAAAAACGGTTCAGTTAAGAAATACCCGAGTGCCAACAGAACCATATTCGATTCAGAAGTTATTTGGTTCGAGGCCAGTTTCTGAAAAATTCCGCTTGCGCCCCATGCGATGAGAACAATGAGGGCAAACCAGAGCCAAGAGAAGTGCATGAATAGCTCTACTAAAACGAGAAAATCACAAATGAGGCGACGGCAAAGCCAACCCCGAGCATTTGGGCCTTGCCCAAGCGTTCGCGCAATAACAAAACAGCTAGCAACACGGTTATCAAGGGATATAAAGAAGTAACCACGGTCACCACCGATGTGTTCGCGCCACCTCGATACGAATTAAACAGCGCTAGTTGCCCGACAGCGCACACAATGCCGACCATTAAGCCAAAGAAAATACCCTTAACGCTCTTCTCGATTCGGAAGCGGCGCTTGGCGAGGAAGAAGGCTCCCACTGGAATGCCGCCTAAGTTGAACAGATATTGCATCGTGCGCGGAGGAATTTCATTACCGCCCAATTTGGACATGAATATCCAAGGCACGCAACACGCAACGCAAAAGACACACCACCAAAACCATTTAGCATTGAGCGATTTCAGAGTCGACCGTATTGTCCGGCCTAACATATTTCCCCTCCGAAGTTGGGAAAGTCAGCGCAAGAATGCATCGTTGAGACCCCCGTCTACGCCTATGATCTGACCGGTGGTTCTCGCCGAGCGTGCGGAGAGCAGGAAGTATGCTGCCTCAGCTTGATCCTCCGGCGTGATGGCAGCCTTCAGTAGATTACGGCTGGCGTAAAAGGTGGCGAGCTTGAGTCGAAGGGACTCCGTTTCCTCGTGAGCGTCGAACTGAATGTCATATTTAGCCAGCGAGGCGATCACACGATCGCGCGGGAACATAGTGGACCCCGAAAGAACAGTCGCCGGGGCAATGCCGTTTACACGCACAAGAGGCGCTAACTCGACAGCCAGTTCACGGACCAGGTGATTCGCGGCTGCCTTCGAGGTGTCATAGGCGAGGGAGCCCTTCTTGGCAACGACTGCATTGGCGCTGGTTGTAAGGACCACGGTGCCAGTGAGGCCCTGTTGCATCCAGAGCGGGCGCGCTTCATCCGCCATTATCCACGGCCCGATGACGTTCACGTCGAACGTGAGCGTCCATTCATCCTCGTTAATGCAGCCATGGCCGTCTGGAAAAGGAAAAACGCCCGCAGTGATAACAATGCTATCTAAGCCTCCGAAAGCGAGCACGGATTGCAGTAGCGTCTTCCGAACGCTGACGCGGTCTGTCAAGTCAGTATGAACACCTATGCTGTGACCACAAGCAGAAAGGCCCGTCCCGGCAATACCAAGCTCGGGGCCGGAAAATTCAGCAAGGTTTGCGGCAGTACTCTCCGACGCCTGCTCGTTGATATCAGCGCATACCACGTGCGCACCTTCTCTGGCCACCCTCTTGGCAATCGCGTTTCCAATCCCGCCGCCAGCGCCGACGATAAGAACGATATGCCGTGCCAGTTCCCGTTCAGCGGGCATGCGCTTAAGTTTGGCCTCCTCAAGCTGCCAATACTCAACGTCGAAGGCCTCCCGCTGAGGCAGCGCAATGTACTCGTCAATCGCTTCGGCGCCGCGCATCACTTCAACGGCACAGTTATAGAACTCGGCGGTGACTCGCGATTCGCTCTTGTCCTTGCCCCAAGCGATCATCCCGATGCCGGGGATAAGAACGACTGTAGGGTTGGGATCGCGCATGGGAGGCGAACCTGGGTACCGGCACGATTCGTAGTACGCCGTATAGTCTTTTCGATACCTGTCGAGTCCAGTAATCAGCTTTTCCCGAAGCCCGTCCACATCTCCTATACCAGGCTCCCAGTCCAAATACAAGGGCTTGATTTTGGTCCTTAAGAAGTGGTCGGGGCACGAAGTGCCCACACCCGCGAGGCGCGCCGCATCCTCGCTGTTCACAAACTGCAAAATGCTCGAATCCGAGTGAATGGTAGCTATGCGGCGTTCATTTCGCGATACCTGTCCGCGCAGCCAGGGAAGCAGATCGTAGAGCAGCTCGTTGCGCGTGTGCTCGTTCAGTACTTTATACTTGCAACCGCCAAACGTCTTCTCCTTCTTGTCACGAGCATTGATGTAACGAGCGGCGCGCTCGATAAGCGTCAATGTCAGCTCGTAGCATTCCCGGTTGGAGTCCGCCCAGTTGATCAGCCCGTGCTGACCCATTACGATGCCTTTAAGCTTCGGATTCTCGCGCCACATCCTCTGCATTTCGAGACCGAGTTCAAAGCCCGGCCGGAGCCAGGGTGTCCAGCCCACGTCGCCGCCAAATATCTCCTCCGTTAGTTCTTTTGATCTGCGTGAAGCAGCAATGGCGATGATGGAGTTCGGATGAGTGTGGTCAACATGTCTCGCCGGGATAAAAGAGTGAAGTGGCGTATCAATGGATGCCGCGCGCGGATTTAGGTTGAACGTGCAGTGGGGATAATATCCAACCATTGCGTCCTCTGCCGGGGTTTTGGGACCTTTACTCTCGGCACCCCCATAAAGCGGCTGCAGCGCAAGAAGCTTTTCCTGATACAGCGAAGCGAAGTTCGCCAGGGTACTTGTGCGCAGATCACCACCTGACCCTTTTACCCAGAGCACCTCGACGTTCCTGCGAGTCAAAGGATCTCGCTCCGTAAGCTTTGCCGAAGTGTTTCCTCCACCCGTGTTGGTGATGCGCTGGTCGGAGCCAAGGAGGTTAGAGCGATACACGAGGCCCTCGGCGGGAGTAAGCCGCCCGGCTACCTCCTCATTCCAGAGGTAATTCACGGAGGTGTATTCAGAGGCGTGTTCGATCAGCATTATAAAAGCCCTCGCTCCTCTTACGCTGCCGCGTCGTTTTCCGTTTTAGTCCCTCAGGTCGCGGCTACCCGAAGTAGCGCGGGATGAATTGTTCGTTGAATGTGGTCAGCCGTTCGGCGCCGCCCGCGGTGATTGCCAGAGTGTCTTCGATGCGGAACGACCCCCAGGGCAACCGGAAGAGAAATACATCCACGCAGACCGTCATGCCCTCCACAATTCGATAATCGGCATCGTCGGGCATCCAGGGCGATTCGCACTCGAGGCAACCTATGTTGTGCACCATCGCGTACGGACTGTAGCCAGCATACCCGGCACGGCTCAAAACACTCTTACCCGCTGCATTGACGCTCTTCGAGGTGGCGCCGGGCCTCAAACTGCCGACGATAGCTTGCATGGCTTCGTTCGCGCCGTTGACGGCTTTTCTTATTTCCGATGGAATGTCGCCCAGCACGAAAGGGGTGCACAGCGCGGCATTGTACCCTTCGTATGTTGCCCCAGCCTGCAAACAGATGATCTCGCTCTCCTGTACTTTTCGCAGAGTATTTCTGTTCATGCACAGGTTGGAATGTTCGGTTCCGGACGGAATCATTGGGGACCAGGACGCGGCGGTGTCTTCCGCGCCATGCTTGAAGATAGAAGCAGCGATCTCCCCCATAATTTCGAGCTCGGTCCATCCTGGTCTGATTTTTTCGACAACTTCCCGAAACGAGTCGCTTACAATTTCGGCGGCCTTCCGGATGCACGCAGTTTCGTTGCTGGTCTTGGCGACACGCAGCTCAAAAACCAGCGGCTCGGCATCAATAAATTGAGCTTCCGGGAAACATTCTTTTAACTGTCCGTAGATTACCTGCGGAAAGATGAGGCGGCCTACGACCCCGATTTTTCTCACGGCGATCGTTCCGGCAAGGTCGCGGAATAGTGCCGAGAATGAGTGCTTTTCTCCTACGACGTATTCGGGCGCGGCGACTTCGCCAACTTCCGGGAAGATTCGGACATCGCCGAGTCTCGATTTGTGAGCAGCCCAGGCCTGACTGGCCTGTCCCGAGCAAACGATTGCTTCACCCTGGACCGGTATCACGATCGCTGCTGCTTCGTTGATTCCAATCACGTCGGAGAAGTACCGAACGTGCCCAGGATCGAGTGCGTTCGAGTAGGCCACCACCAAGTCGATTTGCTGCGCTCGCATCTTTTGCTGAAGGTTCGAAACGCGGTCCGAAAATTCGCGACTCGGAATGCGCGGAACAACAGTCTCTTGCGCGGCCATTGATGTGGTCATGAATGATTCTCCAAATCTGATGGGCCTCCCGTTTGGCTCAATGCGGAACCGGAGCCGGATATTATTTCCTGCTTACTTGATGCAGATCGTCCAAGCGCACCCTTGAGCATAGTAGCGGCGTACAATATCTCTGTCAAGCAAATATTGAAGTCTGAGCATTTGCTCATAAGCAGGGGCGTCGAAGAAACTGCGACACTTGACAGCGAACCACGAGCAGCGGAGACTAAGAATCTCTCAGCGACAACAAACCTGCTCATTATGTGTGAGGAAAAGTGGACATTGACCGTAGGCGTCTGCTTGTAAAAATAGCCCGGCTGTATTACGAGGAGGATCTTACACAAGCTGAGATCAGCGTCCGGCTGCGCATGTCGCGCCAGAAAGTGCAGCGGATTTTGGGCCAGTCCCGGAACGAGGGAATCGTCCAAATAGCGATCTCTCCAATAACCGGCATTTTCTCGGAACTGGAGAAGGCTGTCGAAGAAAGGTTCGGATTGACGGAAGCATTGGTTGTCGAGGCGGCGGCCTATGATAACCAGGTCGCAATTGCCAGAGAGGTTGGCGCGGGTGCTGCTGAATACCTGAAACGGATCACCCGTCCGGGCGACAAGATCGTCATGAGCTGGGGGAACTCGCTTCTGGGTATGGTGAACGGACTGACCTCGAGCACGCGGTTGGATGTCTCCGGCATGAGCGTCATTCAAGGGCTCGGTGGCCTAGGGGACCTCAATCACGAGATTCACGCCACTCAGCTGGTAAGGCGCGCCGCGAGCGCTCTCAATGCGCAAGCTGTTTTGCTGCCCGCCCCCGCGGTTGCAGCGAGTCCGGCAGCCCGTGACGCCTTCTACAAGGACCCTTACGTCGCGCAGGTACTGAATCGAGCGCGAGCCGCAGATCTTGCATTTGTGGGGATAGGTTCCTGTAACGCAGAATCCATTGCCGTACCGGAATTTTGGCGAGCCATGACTTCCGCTACATTGTGCGACCTCGTGCACCGTGGCGCGGTGGGGTCCATTAATCTGCGTTATTTCGATGCGTCCGGGAAAAGAATCCCTTCTGAACTGGACAAGGCAGTGATTGGCCTCACGCTGGAGGAACTGAAGAAAATCCCTCACGTAGTAGGGGTTGCAGGCGGCTCCGCAAAGCTGAAACCGATCCGCGCAGCTCTCGATGCAAAGCTGATCAACGTCCTCGTAACTGACCACGTCACTGCACAGGAACTGCTGAAGATAGCAGACGAAAGATTGCTCAATCGGCAAGGATCGGTTGTGGCAGGAGCCGATGCCGCTGGAGTTTCAGCAGCTCGGCGCAGGCGGACTCAAGGCCCGTTAATTGGCCGCCGCAAGTCGACGGTGACGCAAGCATCTTCGACAGGATTACCGCGTGAGTGAACTACTGTTTCGCAGAGCAGGTACATTGCGCGGTGGGTGAATTTACGGCAAAGTTAGTCCACTATCCGCGAATCGTAAGCGGCCGGCTAGGGTCGATTGTGCGCAACGGCATTTTCTCGATTACAGTAGCGGTCGCATCACAAAGCATTCCGGCGTGCACGGCGTGCGCGCTCACGATTGAAAATCCGAGTCAGGTCAGTGGGGGCGCCAACATCGAGCTTTCAGATCAACGTGAACTCGGATCTGTCCGGGAGTGCCTCGAACGCGACAATGCGCCTTGCGCTATGGCCGCCTTGGCCCGATTACGAGATCAAGGATTACCAGAGACACCGGCTTACCTCGATCTGAAAGCCCAGGCACTCGCGCTCGAACACCGGAAAGCTGAAGCTCTCAGCGCCGTTCAGAGCGCGATACAAGCAGATCCATCACAGCCTCGCTACCTGGTTACCCAGGGCCGGGTCTACCTGCGCTTCGGCGACGCAATTGACGGGATTGAATCCTTCCTGAAAGCCGCAAAACTAGAACCCCAATCCCCTGAGCCGCTTTATTTTCTGGGGACGAGTTTTTTCCTTCTGGGCGAGCGGCTCCACTCTCCCGACTATTACAGCCGGGCGGAGCATCACTACCGATTGGCGCTCGAAGTCTCGCATGACTATCACAGAGCCGACTTCATGCTCGGCGTCATTGACGCGATGCAATCCCGGTTCGCCGAGGCAAGTACGCATCTGCAAGAAGCGCTTCGATTGGAACCATCGAATCCCTATTATCATCTCCACTACGGCATTCTGCTGAAACACCTGGGTGACAATCTCGGCGCGCTCAACCAAATGAAAACCGCACAGAAGCTGAATTCTTCATATGCCCTGACTCACTTCGAATTGGGCACGGTTTATCAGAAACTCGCAAACTACGGCGAGGCAAAGAGGCAATTAGAGAATGCAATTGCCCTAAATGCGAATCTTTCGGTCGCCTACTATCACTTGGGCGCTGTTTACTCGCACATGGGGTTGGCAGAGAAATCCAAAGCTGCATACGAAAAGTTCAGGCTGACGAAGAGACTCCAGGAGAGAGACGGTGTTGATCCGGCTGCCTCGGCCGTCTTCTCTGAAGAATCCCAAGCTCCTCAAGCGAACTCGACGCGCTGAGTCACAAAGGTGACAAGCGCAAGTACTCCTTATTGGTGATCTCGCGGGATGTCTGCGGACCAAGCCTTCTTCCGAAGCTGTTTCCCGTTCTCGATTAACACGCGCGTACACCGGTAATGAAACTGAGTAGCGTCGCTGGCCAACTCGATCTGTGTCTTCCAGATCAACATTCGGTTTGAAAGCCGAACCGTGGTTGTCCCTTTCCCTTCAAAAGAAGCGCTCTCGGGATTATCGTCTTGCACCCGATATGTGATGTGTTCTTGGTCGACCTCGCGTCCCCACGGGAAATCGGTCCAGTCGTTGCCGTTGAGCTCCACCTTCGATGAACGTTTAGAGATGTCCCGCTGGGCCACCCAGCTGCCGGACCGACCGCCTGTTCGCACGCCAGGCACTGAGTCTGGTGGTGTCGGCGGCTGAAACTTTGGCGTGGCCAGCGGGCTCTTTATAGGAACAGTAGGAAGGATAAGTCTGGAAGCCTGTTCAGCCGAACCGCCCAGGCTGAGAGTTGTTTTCATAGGGTAGGGCGTGGGCCAAATCATCGGCCAGAGCGAATTTGACACCGCGATACGCACGCGGTGCCCGCGGGGGAAGATCCAAGAGGTAAAGTGCAACGGTACCTGAAGCGTGTAGACGCGGTCAGGTTCGAGGTCAGCTGGATTACTCGCAGATTGGCGCTGCGCACCAGAGAGCCCCCCACCAGTGACCATGGTTGACGTGCCGTCCGGTGCCACGTCAGAGAGTCTGGCGAACCAATTCGCGAGTCGCGCCGTGGTGCTGACGCTTAGGAAGGCCTTCGGAAATCCGAGGATGGCCTTCGGCTCATCGAGAGGACGCGAATCATAGCTGAGGCTGTAGGCATCCGCTGGCCTTTGGTCCGGCGTAAGGTTCCCCCACCAGAAACCAGCTTGTACGCCCACCGATGGCACGTAGCTCAGTTGGTGTTCGGCTGCTACCGGCTGATTCTCGCCCAACGAGTGGTGGCGCCTAAAGTAGAGTGTCTCGGTCGTTAGCCCCTGCACGGGCCATCCGCGCTCGTTCCGCCATTCGCCCGGAATTTCCTTGATGTTCATCAGCGGCGGATACCAATGACGCATGTACACAGTTAAGCGCGGCTCTTCCATCAAGCCATTCTGCTTGCCCTTAAGCCAGTGGTCCCACCAGCGCACCGCCTCACCACGCCATTCAACCTGCGGCCCCGGTACAGCAGCTTGTGGATACGTGTGGTCCCAAGGGCCGACCAAGGCTTTTACCGGAGAGTGTAAGTGCTCGAAAAATCGGGGAATGCTGTCGCGATACTGGTCGAGAAAACCGCCGATCATGAAAACCGGAATCTGGATACGGTCGTAGTTGGGATTTAGCGAGGCGCGACGCCAGAATGGCTCATCCCGCTGGTGGCGCAGGTACAGAAGAAACCACGGCGGATTGTCAAAGCGTGGGGCAAGCGACTTCGAGTCCGTAGGGAAGTCCGGCGCGCGCGTGAGTGCCTCGGAGAGGTCCATTGATAGCTCGTACTCGTCGGCGTGAAGCATCCCATCGATGTAGTGGACGTCGTCGTGGAACAGCTCCCCGGTAGCGTCGACTGCGATGATTGCTTTCAACGCGGGCGGCCTTCGTGCAGCCAGCTGAATGGAGTTGAAGCCGCCCCAGGAGACACCCATCATGCCAACTGAGCCACTCGACCAGGGCTGGCGCGAGAGCCAATCGATCACGCGGAGACCATCGTCTTGCTCCTGGTCGGAATACTCGCGATCCGGCGGCTGCCCTTCGCTCTGACCAGTCCCCCGAATATCAACTCGCGCCATCACATAGCCGCGGCGGACGAAGTAAGAATAGAGCTGGGGGTCAGCCGGGAAGGACTCGTCTTTGCGATAGGGCAGGTACTCAAGAACTGCCGGAAAACGTTCGCCGGCTTTGACGCCATCGGGCATAAACAGATTTGCCGCCAAGCGAGTACCGTCCTGCATGGGAATCCAGCAATGCACAAGCGGCATGTTGTAAATGGGCCTGTCTTCAGTTTCCCCCTTTAGGCTCCGAACCGTGACGAGCACACAAAAGAGAATGAACGTGGCGCATGCGGTGCGAGCCAGGTCATGCTGGTCCAAATGCAATCGGGATTTCAGTCGCCGGATGTCTTACCCCCACGCGCAAATTGGACGTTCCTCTTCGGAAAAAGCCGCTCAAATGGCACACGGGCCGTATATGGCTTCCCTTCATTGAAGTTAACAATCTCTTGCATCCATTGCCGGATCAGGTCAAAGCCCATAAGCGTCCCGACATTCAAGTTGTACAGAGTCTCGAGGTCAGAGGGGTAATCGATAATCTGCGCGTATTCGGCAGTCGCAATCTGCGCCTGCTGGTGGGCGGCTTCGAAGAGTTTTAGGCTCGCCTCCAGATCTGCGACAAACTGCTCGTGCGACAGCGCATGTTTCGTACGGAATGCCTGGTCGAAAGCGAGCAAAGCCTTGCGCTCGGTAATCTCCGCCCGCATATCGTCCCGGTAGGCCTTCGTCCGATTCATCAAGTAATCCAGTTCGTGTTTGCCCAGGGGCTCGACGTGGGATTCGGCTGCGCTCATGCTCTGCAGCGCCTTGTCAAGTCGAGCAATCGAACCTTCGAATATTTCATTCTCTTGCGGCGCGGCGATCATAAACTCCGTCCACCCAGGATCCTTGGGGCCATCAAAGGGATTTTCCTGCTGGGAATACTTGTACACCACAGTCACTTCCGGGAGAGGACCACAGCATGGCAAAGTGATGGGGCGAGGATCCTTACCAAATCCCGGGGCTTCCAGGGCCAAATAGGCTTGATTTTCCTCGAGGGTGAGGAAGGCTTGATCCATATCGGGCGCGGCTTTGGAGCCGAATAGGCGCGCCGAGTAATTTTTGTAAAACTGCTCCAACGTCAACTGCGGATTCCAGGCTGCCTCAGCCAAAAAAGAACTGTTGGCTTCGGTTCCCCGGGGTTGAGCCATCCAGGGGGCAACACCCGTCAAGCCATATTTGGGGCCGTCCGCAAAAATGCGGTCTTTTTGCGTGTATACCCCTACATTGAACTGCAGACCCAACATGTCGCAGTCATCGTCCAGGTAGGGCGTCATAGTCCTTTCCCGCTGTCCCATTCCGCCGAAATAGCGCATGGGCATTCCTTCGGGCGTGCCGTATCCGCACCGGCCGCCTGAATCGAAGGTCATAAACGGAACATTTTTCGGCAGCATCTTATCGAACAGAGGCATGACGTAGCCCCGCCCGACGGTCATCAGGCCCAGCTTGGCCTTCGGAGCGATCTCATCGCGTTTCGCCAGCAGGTACTTGAATAGATCGAAGTAACCAACATCGGAATCGACCATAGCTGGTCTGCCGATGTCGAACCGATCTGCCCAAGGCAGCATCAGCGGTCTCAGTTCCTGAAACGCGCCCTGCTGCTGTGCAAAGAAATCGCGGTGCTTTGCGTTATTCAGCGGCACGTAAACCTCCGAGAAATTCAGGAGGTAACCGGCCGCCTCAGGGTAGGTGTCGATCAAAGCCTTCAGGCGGTTCGCTTGAATCTCACGATTGACTGGATCAAGGGGATGCATGAACGTACCGAAAACTACCTCGAAAGGGAGATCGCCGATCCTCTCGCCGTGGCGGGCCAGATTGGGGGGCAAAACGGACATTTCGTCCACCAGCCACACCTTGACGTGCCTGGTATTGGCATACCGAATGACCCGGCGCAGCAGGTCCTGCGCCGCTGCGAAGGCCTCATCGGGCGTTTCAACATGCTGCAACTCGGTTGGCGCAAGCCGCTTTCCAGGGAACCAGTGTTTGCCGATCAAAACGTCGTCGGTCGTGTGGGTGCCGACTCCGGCATACACGCTGTTCAGGAATCCACTCTCCTTGGTGGACATATCACCGATTAGCTTGGGCTCGCCGTGGTAGGAGTACTTGAGGAAGGGACTATACGCGAACCACCAGATGTTCAGGTCGTTATATTTCATTTTTGCCATCTGGTCGAGTAATCGGGCATAATCCGCATAGGAAAGCATCGTGATACTCGGGTGGTGCGAGGCTTCCATTAAAAAGCCTCGCTGCGCAATGGCAGGCTCCATGCGCAGACTGAGCGCTGGTATCTCCAACGAGGGCCGTGACGCGGGCACAATGTCCCCGGTCAGACGGAAGGTTACTCCAAGTTGTTTCACCAATTCGAAGACCGCATACATTGTGGCCGCATCATCATTGCCTCCGGCCACAACAACAGGCCGTTTGTCGAGATGGTACGTCTTAAGTACGAACCCATCAGTCTTTAAGCCGGGGAAGCCAGTCAATCCATTATCAACAGCCTGCTTAACCCAGCGGTTCTGATCCGGCCCGCCGATCAGAATCCAGGCCTGCTGCGGAGATTGCGAGGTGCTTTCTCCATCGGTAGCGATCCGAAACTCCGCACCAGAAAGAGCATACAGGTATTTCTGCAGCTCAGTTGCCGCAAATTTTGCGGACTCACCAGCCGCCTGCCCGAGCACGATCGCCGCTTGCGCCTTGCGGCCAGAGGCCAGCCGCACCGCGGACTCTCCGGCTAGCGAATCAGCGGAGGCGGATTGTGCCGTGCCCGGTGAATGAAATAACAGCAATGCGAGGGCGGCGGTCCAGCAGAGCTTCCTCCCCCAAGCAAGGAGCAGGAAAGAGCTTTCATTTACGGCGACGTTTACTGAGAAGCCAGAAATAGATTCTCGGCCACACGTCCGGCTTTGGTCAGGCGAAGCGGATTTCAATGTTTTCTGTTCCTAGAAATGCAATCGCAATGCAAATTCAAGAATGCGAGGGTCGAGAGCGCTAGTCACTTGACCAAAATTTGGGGAACCGTATGCGGTTGACACACCCTGAAAATTGGTGTGATTGAAGATGTTGAAAGCCTCAGCCCGGAACTGAATGGCGACGCTCTCCTTGATGTGAAAGTCCTTGTAAAGCGCCATGTCGAAATTGACGACCCCCGGTCCGATGATCGATCCTGGGGCAGTATTTCCGAAATAACCTGGAGCTGGGTTCGAAAATGCGCCGGTGTTGAACCACTCACTGACCGTTTTGGGACCTGCCAGAGAACTGCCGGCCACTCGATCAGGACGCGTCGCCAGACCGGGGTTCGAGGTGGCCAAACCCGTGTCGAGAGCAAACCCGCTTTGAATCGTCGTGATGTCCGAGAACTGCCAACCCGCTAGCAAGGTGCGCTGTAGGCCATGCGAACTCTGGAACCACGGGATACTCCAGATCACGCTTGACGTCCAGACATTGAACGCGTTCGTGGTACAGGTGCCGTAGGACTGCAGCGGGTTGTATGAATCCTGGACCGATATGCCAACCGTAAAGTTGACGCCCCTTCCGTTCGATAAGCAGTGCTGCCAAGTGTACGCCGAAGTGAAGAACAAGTTATGGCCCATGGGATGGCGAACTAAGATTTCCAAGGCGTTCCAGCGTTCCTTGAGGGGGTTCGTTGATTGCGAAATGGCAGCATAGCCCTGATATGGGGAATACACGTATGGAAACACCGCACCGCTGTTGATTGAGGGGTTGAAGTTATAGGGGCCATCCGGCAGCGGCTGGTTAATATTAAGCGCGCCTTGCATGTGGTGCGTCCCGTTTCCAGCTCCGGCGACCGATATCAGCCAGTCTCCCCGGAACTGATGCTGCAGGCTCAGGCTGTACGAAAAGACTTGAGTGGTCGGATAGAAGTGCGGGTCCTGGGCAACCAGCGGGGATGCTCCAAGAGGCGCTACAGCCGCCCCAATCGGGCTGGGAAAGGGCGGTGTCACTAATTGCAAAGTTGAGATGATGGGCGGGTTTCCGGTGCAATTCAGACTGCAATCGCTGGACGTTGGAACGCTAGTGTAAGTAATCCCATAGCCGCCGCGCAGCGACGTCTTGCCATCTCCAAACACGTCATAGGCAAACCCAGCGGTCGGCGCCCAGTTGCCTTGATGTGAAGTGGTGAAATTCAAAGGAACGCCGTTCTCGCCGTTAAGGACCAATCCGTTGAGCGGGTTGTAATTGGGTGTCGGTGTGATCGTTCCGTCGGTGTTTACAATTGGAGCCTTCGTGGGATCGTAGAGCGACGGAACAAAATTTGATCCGTAGCCTCTCTGAACAGTGGGTGCCGTCAGGAACTCGTACCGAAGTCCTGCCGTAATGGTCAGCCGCCGTTTGAGTTTCCATTGATCCTCGATATACGGCGAAAAGATCTTGTAATGGTTATACGCACGCAGAACCGTGCTGGCCTGCGTGAAGGTCGCTGAGTCCCCCAGCAGGTAATCGGCAATGGGATTGCCTGTGAATTGACCACTGAAGAACCACTCTCCGTTGCTAGCGCTGAAGGTGTTTTCGCGCGAGGTGCCGAAGGAAAGAGCAAAGCCCGCGCGTAAATTGTGATTCCCTCGCACCCAACTCCAGTCGTCGGAAAGAGTATCATTGAGGTTGCTGGAATGTGGAGACGGCGTATCCACTGTCTGTCCTATGGGTGCCCAACCCCCGGCGAAGTTTACTTGGGGCAGGCGGTCGGACAGGTATCCGTTATAGGGCAACACAGAAGTAAAACTCGGAAGCTGGCTCCGGTTGACCAGACCTGCCGCAAGTAAGTTGACCACATAACGGTTCATATTCACGCTTGTGGTGTTGACCATTGAGGGCGTTACAATCCAGGTGAGCTGCACTTGCGCCAATGAATTGAATGTCGTGATCGGACTAGTATTCGTGGGCCAGGGCGAACCGAGCCAAGTGTTATTCGGGTTGCCGTTAGTCTGCCGATCGGCGAAATATTCACCCATCAGGCGAAGGTTGTTCGTGATGTTATGGTCAATTTTGATTTCATCGTCCCGCGTATTATTAATCTGAGGGTTCAGATTGATATAGTTCAGGAACCCGTTCTGCGGAAAATTGGGCAAAGGCGCGAAGGCGTTCAGGAATGTCAAGGCATTCTGGTTGATCCGGTTTGCCGGGATCTGATATACGCCCGGCGCAGTCTCGGGAAAAAGTGCACCCGTCGTCGGGTCGGTGATCGGTGTATTGAAAGTGCCGTTCCGCATGGCTGCGGTGGGATCAGCACCAAACAGCGCGTTCGAGGACGCCCCGCCGGATGTCGGTACACTTTGTCCCCCTCCTGTTGCTGCAAGTCCGATGTGCTGCACCGCCCATTGCTGGCTCCAAAAGAAGAACGTCTTATTCTTGTCCTTGTTGTAGTGACCGGGGATGTAGATTGGACCGCCAACCGTATACCCGAAGATATTCTGTTTTAGCGGCGCGACAGCGGGGCTAAAGAAGTTGCGAGCATCGAATGCATTATTGCGCACATACTCAAAGGCGCTGCCATGGAAGCGATCTGTTCCGCTCCTTGTCTGCAGCAAAACCACGTTTCCGCCAAACAGACTGTACTGAGCGCTGTAGTTGTTTTGAAGAACGCGCACTTCTTCGATCGTGTCCGGATTGGGAGTAATCGTGAGTTGCAGCATATCGCCGGTGTTCATGTTCCAAATGCCGTCCACGTAGTACATCGTTCCGGTCAGTGCCAAGCCGCCCACCGACATGGTGTTCACTTGCAAGAATCCGCCTTGCACCTGAGAGGTATCAGGGGCGGTATTGGTAACGCCTGGCATCAATGCCGAAAGGCTCTGAAAGTTCCTGCCGTTCAACGGAAGCGTTTCGACCTCCTGTTGTGACACCTCGCTTGAAAGTTCGGAAGTAGTGGTTTGCACCTGCGCAGCGGTTGCGGAGACTTGCACTTGACTGGACACTGCCCCCACGGACAGAACTGGACTGACGGAAGAGACCTGCGCAGGGTGCGTTGCGATGTCTTTTTCGGTATAAGTCTTGAACCCCTGTTTGCCGACGGTGACCGAATAAGTCCCGACCTGAAGGCCCGCTGCCACGAAGCTGCCGTCCGAATTTGTCTTGGTTTCAATTTGAGTATTCGTGCCCTGGTTGGTGATCGTAACCGTGGCATCCGGAACCACTGCACCGCTGCTATCGGTCACCGTGCCGCTAATAGTGGCCGTCGTTAGCTGCGACCACGACGGTCGCGGCCCAAGCACCAGAAGCGACACAATGCACAGCGTCGCGGAAGCAATCGTTGAATTGAATCGACTTGTCATTTCTCCAGCTCCTTCACGGCCTTGCACACACGTGTGCGGATTCCGAAATTAATTCTGCCGATGGGATGAAATATATCCCCTCGCCGGATCTACAGTCAAGCATATTTTTGATCATGAGCATTTGCTCACCGACGCAAAGCGGCATGTTTACTTGAAATCTCGCCAATTCAATGACGGTACGCGTCCGGATTAGCTACTTCTCCCCGCTAGAACGGGATGCGACGTAGTCTTTGCAGAGCTCCAGATCTCTTCCCGCTTGAATCTGTCGAGTAGTGAAGCGCAAGCTCGCACATAGGGGCCATCATCGTTACCGTCGGGTCCTGGCACCCGGATGGCTTTGCTCGAAACCCGGTTCTTGGTAGAGAATGAAGAGAGACCTGATGCGATGAGTTCACAAATCGTAAGCCCGCAGACCGAGGCCGCCATTCTTGCTCGTTTAATTGAGCGACCCCCAAATGACCTTTCACCAGGTGCCGCGCAATATCTGCTCTCGATACGATTCGATGATCGCGATATTGCTCGTATGAACGAACTGTCCGAGTTGGCTCGAGAGGGAACGTTGAATCCTCAGGAACAAGCCGAGCTGGATAGTTATATTCACGTGACGAATCTCATCGCTGTAATGCAATCAAAGGCGCGCCGTTCGTTACGCCAAGCACCGATAGCGTCCGATTGAATCCGGAACTCGTTCGGCAGGTTTGGGAACGCGCAGAGTATCGCTGCGAATACTGCCACTTGCCGGCTGCATCCATACTGGCGCCCTTCCAAATCGATCACATCATTGCACGGCAACACGGTGGTTTCAGCGGTCTGGACAACTTGGCATTATGTTGTGTTCATTGCAATCGTTTCAAGGGACCAAACATAGCGGGAATGGATTCGGACACAGGGGAGGTCGTGCGATTATTTCATCCCCGGCGCGATATCTGGACGGAACATTTTCGATGGAGTGAAGGTGAATTGCAGGCTTTGACCGCTTCTGCAAAGGCGACAATTCAGACTCTTTTCATGAACGACCCTGAGGTAGTGAACTTGCGGCGTGAACTCGTGGAGGAGGGTGTAATCGAGCTTAAGTTAAAGCAGCTCCTTTGATCGCCAGCACACGAGAGGTTTCTCCCAAGCACCTTAGGTTTCGAATCCCGCCACACACCGGAATCGAAGCAGAATGAGTGCAAGCTCACGCGCGTTCTTCCGCTCATGGGAGCCAAATTCACAGCTTCACCTTGCACGGCTCGTGTTGCACAGCCGCAACTACAGCCAAAGCCTAACTAATCAGCAGGCCACAACACCCCTGCAAATCTCAAACTCGGCGGCTTCGATGGGGGTCCCGCGGCCATCACAGGTAGAAAGCTGCGGGTTTTTGAGCGGATCTTTTGTCAGCAGTTTTGTCAGCATGACGTCCCGGTCTCATGTGTTTTCCATAGTTGTCAGGCGTCTTAATAAAAACAGAACAGGGCCGAAAACACGGCGTTTTCGAGAAAGATAATTACAGACGAGACTTGACACGTATGGTTTCGTAATCAGCAGGTCGCCGGTTCGATCCCGGCGGGTGGCTCCAATCGCCTGTTTCTAAAGGTTGAATCAGTTGACGACTGCCTTCGGAATGGCCTCAAAGCGGATGTTCAGAATAGGATACTTTTGCCAGTCCTTGTAATCGAAATGCCACCACTCGAATTCGTAGACTTGAAAGCCTTGGTCTTCCATGGCCTGACGAAGCAGGTCGCGACGCCAGCGCTCGCGTGAGGTGCCGCCCGGGTAGTTCGGATAGGAGCGGTCGGACATTTCGTCGTAAACGCCGGTCATCTCGACTTCGCGGCCCGTGCTGAGGTCGTACAAGCTGAGGTCCACCGCGCAGCCGCGATTGTGGCGCGATCCTTGTTGCGGATCGGCGACGAACCGCTTTTTATCGTCCGGGGTGGCATCCCAAAATACTTTAGTGATGTACCACGGGCGGTAGGCGTCGTGGATGATGAGGCCGTATCCGAGAGGCTTCAGACTGCGGCTCGCCCGAGCGACTGCTTCGGCTGCGGGCCTTTGAAGAAATGCTCGTGCCTCAGAGTACACTGGCGTGCCGAGGAAGTTGTTGGTCGAGGCATACCGAATATCGAGCTTGATCGAGGGATCGAGAGACGTGAGGGGTACCAGATCGGGCTTCAGAAAATCGCCCTTTTCAACCGGAGGATGCTCGGCCAGAGCTTGTCTGGTGAGCTCCGCGACAGGGCGCTGCGGTGTAATGTGAAACACGCCTCCCGACACAGCTAACTCGATACGCGGATAGGTGGAATCGTCGGCTTTGACTTGCGTTCCCTGTTTGTTTTGCGCGCGAGTGAAGACGGCGCGGGTGTGATCGCCCGAAAAATGATTCCGCGAGGATTCAGTGAGCGCCGTGTCGGTTCCGGAGTGCAGAAGATGAAGGCTGCCGTCTTTCTCGAAGACGATAACTTTGTCTTTCTCTGTGCCGTATTCGCCAATGATGCCGATCCAATCGGGAGGCGGCGCAGGGGGCATGGGTCCGACATGGAGCGCCGTTGATACTTGTGCGATGAGCCGGAGCGCCAGGAAGGCGCTTGCAACGGAAGCCGCGAGTTTGGACATACTTCTCATACTGCAACCCTGCAGCCGTTCCACGCATTCGTACGTACAGTCAGTTTGTCGATGAGATCGCGGCGCACCGAGAATCCCAGGCCAGGCGTTTCAGGGATGCGGATTGTCCCGCGCGAGGACACTTCGACTTCAGGCTCGATGATGTCGTGCTCCCAATAGCGGTGGCTGGCGGAGACATCGCCGGGCAGTGTGAAGCCGGGGAGCGAAGACATCGCTATGTTGTGAGCTCGTCCGATCCCGGATTCAAGCATGCCTCCACACCAAACGGGTATCGAATGTGCACGGCAGAGCTGTTCGACCGAGCGCGCTTCCTTATGGCCTCCAACGCGGCCGAGCTTGATGTTGATAATACGGCAGGCACGCAGCTCGATCGCAGTAGCAGCGGCGCGGGAACCCGTAATGCATTCATCGAGACAGATCGCAGTATTGATCTGGGTTTGCAATTTCGAATGCGCGTAGATGTCGTCCCAATAGAGCGGCTGTTCAATCATTAGAAGCTCGAATTCATCGAGCTTACGAAGATGAGGAGCATCCTCGAGGCGATAGGCGGAGTTTCCGTCGACGGAAAGAAGAATGCCCGGAAAAGCGCGCCGGACAGCAGCGACGTAATTCAAATCTTTGCCGGGCTTGATTTTCAGTTTGATGCGTTGATATCCGCTGGCGAGCTCTTCTTCAACCTTTTCGACTAGCGCAGGAGGATTCTCGCGGATTCCAAGCGAAACGCCGCACGGAATCTCGTCACGCGTGCCGCCGAGGAGTCGCGCCAAAGGCAGGTTCTTCTGCTGCGCGGCTACGTCCCACAGCGCATTTTCAATGGCCGCTTTAGCCATTTCGTGCCCGCGGATCGCGGCGACGATCGCGGGGAACTGCTCAGGAGAAGCAACGGTCTTGCCGATCAACTGAGGAGCGATGAACTCTGAAATAATATGCCACGCGGTGCCGGTGGTCTCGGGATTGTAAGACGGCGTTTCGCCGGTTGTGACTTCGCCCCAACCCGTGACACCATCCGCGACGACATCGACGAGCAGAATGCGGCGGTCCTGGGTAACGCCGAAGCTGGTTTCAAACGGCGCCTTGAGGCGCATGTGCAGCTCGCGCAGGGTTATCAATTCAATTTTCATGGCGCTCCTTCGAATTTCGCCGCCATAGGAAATAAGCCGGCAGACCGGCGAAGACGATTCCAAGTCCGAGAGCGGCGCGGGCGGGCTGAGTGGCGATGGTGTTTAGGACTAAAACGGCTGCCGCGAGGATGAACAACAAGGGCGTGAGGGGATACCCGGGAACGCGGTACGGGCGAATGGCATGCGGCTCGCGGCGGCGATAGATGAAGACGCTGGCTGCCGCGAGCGCGTAAAAAATCCAGCCGATAAAGATAACGTAGGTCAGCAATTGCTCAAACGTTCCGGTGACAGCCAACACGGCGGCCCATATGCTGGCGGCGATTACTGAAAGGGCGGGAGTCCCGAAGCGCGGGTGCACTTCGGAGAGACGGCTAAAGAAGAGTCCGTCCTTCGCCATGGCATAGTACACGCGCGGAGCGGTGAGCACGACGGAATTGGCGGCGCTGAACATTGAGACGAGAATAACGGCGGCGACGATTTTTGCAGCGACGGGTCCGATGATCATGGAAACGGCGCTGGCGGCGACGCGATTCGAGTTGGCGACGCCGGCTGGCCCAAGAGCGGCGACATAGCCCAGACTGCTGAAGACATACAGCGCAATGAGAGTGGCGGACCCGACAAGAAAAGCGAGCGGGAAGTTGCGTTGCGGGTGAATGACTTCGCCCGCGCTGAAAGTGGCGTACTGCCAACCTTCATACGCCCATAGAACGCTAATCATCGCAAGACCGAATCCCGATGCAAGCGATGGAGCAGCGATGTACGAAACGGCAGAAGAGTGAAGGGCGAAGTTTTTGCCGAGCACCAAAAGAGCAACTGCCATAACTGCGATCGCCATCACTTTGAGTGCTGTGGTGACGTTCTGGAGGTCGGCGCTGCCGCGCGTGCCACGCACGTTTACCGCGCAAATGACGGCGATGACGAGTACGGAGACCAGCTTGGCAGCAAGTGGCGTGAGGGGCACAAATTCAGCGAAGTAGTTGCCGAATGCCACGACAAGAGTTGCAACTGACCCGGCGCTGATAACGAAGAACAACGTCCAGCCGAACAGGAAGGCAGGCAGCGGACCAAAGCAGTCGCGTATGAAAACGTAAAGGCCGCCGGCTTCGGGTTTCATGGCGCTCAACTCTCCGTAGGTGAGCGCGCCCAGAAGAGAAAGGATGCCGCCAGTGAGCCACACCGAAGTGGCAAGCGTTACCGAATTGCCGACCGAGCGTAGCACAGCTCCCGGGACCAGGAAGATACCTGACCCGATGACTGTCCCCACAACCAGGAAGACCAGGTCGCGCATCCCAAGAATGCGGCTTAGCTGCGGTTGCGGTGGACTCGCGACGATTGGCTGCACCACGATGCTAATAATTCAGACGAAAATTGAGGATTCCCCAGTAGAGCAATATCCAGGAGAATCCGACGCAGGCGAGCGCGATAGCGGTGGCGGACACTCTGCTCCATACTTGGCGGCCCCGGGGCAAGACACCGGACGGAGACGGGGATTCATGCGCATGGGAGTACACAGGAACCGAGCGCCACGCAATCACTGCATAATAAATGGCAAGGACGGTGCCGATGACCGCGATCACGCCTAACACTTGCAGAAGGTGAATCCATTTATCCAAGGAATCGTTGAGAGCGGTGACATCATCAGCCTTTGAGAGCACCACAACGAAACCGGCTACTACCGCAAGGTCGAGCACGCAGACGAGGCGCGTGAGCAGGCGGAGGCGCCGTTCGCCCGGACTCAACTCGAGAGTGGATCGGTAGTGTCTTCGCAGCAGCGCAGCAATAGGCCAGAACAGGATGGCTAAAACTAAAATGGCCAGGCTTGCGAAAAACACAAAATAGTTGAATGGCTTCGATTCGAAAAGACCGACTTTCTGGAACACCATGAAGGGATAGTGAATGCCGAAAGTGGTCCTTCCATCGTAGCCTCGGTAGAACGCAAGTTTTTCCTGCCCATCGACATTCTGGTACACATTGGAGGCGATCTCGCGAAACTTCATCGGGTTTCCATTGAACCCGTCGAGGGACGCGACGCTCAGCGTACCGTCTGAGTTCGACTCCACTTTCGCTTCCCCGGGCATAGAGCTAAAGAAAAGGAAATTGCCTTGCAGCCGGCGGCTGACCATATAATCGCCTCTAACCCTCTTGGCGTCAGTTGCGGCGGAGGCGATCGCCGGCGGCGTGGGCGTAGGGTACGGAAAATAGCGGTCTAGAAAATACTGCCAGAGCGCAGACCGGTCATCAATGGTGTGTTTGCCTGCGCTGTTATAGGAGACGAAGAAACCCAGGTTTGCATCCGGCATCAGGTGGAGATCGCTATGGAAGTAGAGCGTGTCTCCGCCGTGTCCGAAGATGCGGTGACCATTTCTGCTTTCTTCATAGAAACCGAGGCACATCGCATTGAGCGCGTTGCCAGCCGGGAGCGCCTGGCGCGAGTGCATCAGCTGAACAGTCGCTGGCTTTAGAATTCGCGCGCCATTGTAGTCTCCATTCTGGAGGTGGGCGAGCATGAAGTGCGTCATATCCATTGCCGAAACGGCGCTGCTGCCTGCCGGAAACGGCTGCACAAACTCGTACTCCTTTGCGCCTTCCGAAGCCGCTTTGTAGCCGCTCGACATCAGGTTCGCGAGATTTGGCGGAAGGGGCTGAACGAAGGTGGAGTGCTGCATGTCGAGAGGCTTGAAAATGTGGTCGGCAATGTATTGGTCAAAGTCTTGGCCCGAGACGCGCTGGACAATGTAGCCCGCGAGCGTGGTCGCGTAGTTCGAGTAGGCGGGCGTCGTGCCCGGCGGGAAGATGCGCGCAGGCATGTGGTTGATCAGGTAGGTGCGGAGACTCGTGAGTTTTTTGGGATTGCTCACCCACATGTCCTTAGCCGTTTCGCTGAAGCCCGAGGTATGCGTCATGATGTTGCGCAAGGTGATGGGCTTGTCGAATTTCGCGGGAACTTTGAAATCGAGATACTCGTTCACATCGCGATCGAGGTCGAGCTTTCCCTGCTCCACTTGCTGCATCACTGCCGTCCAGGTGAACAACTTCGAGATCGATCCGGGACGGAATAGCGTGTCGCTCGGTGAAACGGGCTTTTTCGATTTCATGTCGGCGTACCCGTAGCCTTTTGCGAAGACGACTTTGCCGTCTTTGACGATCGAGATCACAGCCCCGGCGATATCGTCGCGCTCAAGCGACAGCGGCATCAGACCGTCAAGGAACGCTTCGATGTCGGCGGTTTCAAAGGCATGCGCGGCAGTGGGTGCGTTTGCCTGCTGTTTCGGCCCCGGCTGAGGCTTCGGAACCAAAGGAGCTTGCTTCACAGCTTGAGAAGCGGCCACAAGTGCGACGACAAGTATTGCAAGACTCAGGCGGAAAGCCGCAGCGGAGCGTAGCGTTTGAGAGAACATATAGGTTTTCGTTTGATAGAGCCTGAAAGTCAGAAATTCAACTTCAAAGCGAACTGGATGATGCGGGGGTTGACCGCAAGTGACGTAATCTGACCCAGAGTCGCAAGTGAGGAATAGTCGTTCGCGGGATCGGAGAACTGCGGGTGATTAAAGGTGTTGAAGAACTCCGCGCGAAACTCCAGATTAGAGGCGTCATTGGGCCAGCCCAGCGGGAAATGTTTCGAAGCCGAAATATCCCAGTTATCCTGCGGCGGTCCCGTTACGATGCCGACGCCGCTGTTTCCGAAACCAGTGCCCACGCCGTCAGCGCCGATTACCGGAGGCGGAGCGAAGCAATTTGTATTGAAGTAGTTATTCAATTTGCTCTGGATCGAGCCGGACGTCACGAGCTGACCGTAGGTGCAACCGGGCGCGAGCTGGGCGCGGTCAGTAGAGATGCCGAACACGTTATTCGCGTTGTTTAAGTTGTAGATCGTCAGCCGGTGGCCGGATTGGATCGTGGTTACTCCGGCAATCGACCATCCTCCTGCCACCTCGCCGAGCCACGATCTCGAATTTTTTAGCCAAGGCAGCTCGTAAAGATAGCTGATCACTACACGATGCTCCCGGATGAACTCATCCGGCCCGTAGCGAGATTTGGGATTGTTCTGGTCCCCATATGCCAGCCCACCATTGGCGCCGTCGCTGATGCTGGCATCAGTCGCTAGATCCCGGGCAAATGTATAAGCCGCGAGAAATTGCAGACCATTACTGAACCGCTTGTTGAGGCTTACCTCGAGCCCGTTGTACCAGGAGGCACCCGAGGACTCGATCTGCTGGATGCCGGGATACGCAGCCCAACCAGCAATAGGAACGCGAAGTGGAATGTTAGCGACCGTGTTTGTGGTCTCGCCGCGAATCGGGTTCTGCGGGGTTGCGAGAAAAGCCTGGTTCAGAGAGCGTTCAGTGACCAAGTGCAAGCCGCGTTGTCCCACGTACCCGATTTCGAGCACGAAATCTTTCGCGATCTGGGTTTGCAAGTTCAGGTTGTAGGTCTGGAGCATCGGGGGCCGGAAATCGGCTGCAAACGTGGTGGTCGAGAAAGCGGTTGCGGGCGAGTACGGAGTAAATGACGGCAGGGTGGGTGCCGGAGGGAAAGGATTCTGCAACGTCGCTGCGGCATTGGGTGTTCCGACTAATTCCCGTAAAACGGCAAACGGCTGGCCCGTCAACAGTTGTAGAAACGGCTGGCCGGTGATGCGGGAGCGAAAAACACCATAGCCCCCACGCAAGACGAAGCGCTCCGTGTTCGGAAGCCGGTATGCAAAACCGATACGCGGATTCCATGTGTTTTGGCGTTCGCCATTTATGGCCAGATTGTTGCCGATTTGCGTGACGCCGGCCGGTATCGTTCCCTTGTAATTCGAGGCGACGACAAACCCGTTCAGGCTGCCGGTGGCGGGGGGATTAGGATCGGCGAGAGCGAAATTGAAAGCGCTGTTACGACCGAGGTTATCGCCCTGATCGCCCAGCCGCTCATAACGCAAGCCCAAATTCAGCGTGAGTCGCGGAGTTACCTTGAAATCGTCTTGAACGAAGGCGTCTCCGTCAAGAATGCGCCAGCGCCGATCGAAGAGGCCGGGGAGGTCAACTGAGGCGTAAACGTTGCTGAAGAGACCGGTACCGTTATCGGCGCCGTTCAACCCGAGCAGGAAATCGGGGAAGCTCAGGAATATCATCCCCGCGAGGTAATGGAATCCAGTAAGGTCGTTCTGATAACGGGAGAAGCCGCCTCCAAAACGGAGCGAATGACGCCCCAGGGTGTAGGAAAGAGAATCGTTCAGAGTATAAGCACCCTGATCAATCAACAATCCCTGTCCGTTTCCGCCGAGCGTGAAAGTCCCGTTGAACACGATCTCCGGGATCGTGTTATCGAAAGCAGGAGTGCTAATCCCAACGTCGGAGAACTTGAACGCTTCCTGCTGAGCGAAATTTACGTGCGTGATGTGGAAACCGAAATCGATCTCGTTGAACAGACTCGGGCCGAAGGCGTACGTATGCGAGAACGAAATATTCCGGAACTTTGTATCGGTGAGGACGGGAAACCCCGGCGCAGTAGCGCCACCCAGGTTCGCGCCGGGCAGCGTGAGATCCTCGTTATCATTCGCGAGAAAGAACCTGACTGAGAACTTGCTCTTCTCGCTTTGCAGATAATCGCCGTTAGCAAGGTATTGATCTTCACTAAACGAACAGGGATTGCTGAAGGCGGAGAAGCCCTGAACATCAAAGGGTTTCGAGGGGTCGATTGTCTGCGGCGTAGGAATGAGGTACTGGCCGTTGGGGAGCTTGAACTGGAGAAGTGCTAGCGCGGCCGGATTGATGTTCGAGCCATCGGCAGCAATAGCGGGGCCCACACCGCCAAACGCATCTTGCAGCGTCCCTCGCTGTCCGGCGAAAAGCTTGCCAATCGCGGCGGCGGAGCGATCGTTCGTAAAAGGCGGACTGGAAAACGCGGAAGAGCAATTGGAGCCGAGCCCGTTCAGTTGCCGGGTACCCTGGTAGGAGCCGAAAAAGAAGAGCTTGTCTTTCTTTATGGGACCTCCGAACGTCCCTCCGAACTGATTCTGACGCAGAATGCCTTTGGGCTGACCGGTTTCGTTCAAGAAAAAATTACTCGCGTTCAGTTTCTCGTTTCGGAAGTATTCCCAAAGGTTCCCGTGAAACTGATTCGTGCCGCTTTTTGTAACGACATTCACATTCGCGCCCGCATCGCGGCCATAAGAGGCGTCGTACTGTCCCGTTTGCACCTTGAATTCCTGAATAGCATCCGGATTTGGGATCGCGATGCCGCCGCTGAATACGCCACTGGCTTCAATGTCGTTCGCGTCGACACCGTCCATCTGAAAATTGTTATCCGAAGTCGTGCCACCGTGCGAGACGGTCTGCGGAGCTCCGGCGACCTGACCCGAACCGCCGCGGCCCAGATCGGCGGCGTTATTGACGTCTGTCGAGATGCCTGGATTGAGACCGATGATTTGCGTGAAATTGCGCGTGACTAGAGGCAGCGTGTTAATAACCTCGGTTGAGGTCACGCGGCCGAGCGCTGTGGTATCGGTTTGCAACTGTTCGGCCGACGCGGCGACCGTCAATTCTTGACTGGTTTGGCCGATCTCGAGATGCGTAACCAAAGCGTCGGTTTCGGTTACGACAATCTGGACTCCTTCCTGAATACTGACCTTGAAGCCCGGTTTAGTGGTTTCAACCCGATAAGCGCCCGGCGGCAGCAATGGAACGACGTAGTTGCCGTTCGCCTGCGAGACGGTGTTCCGCATCTCGCCAGTTGCCTGATTGATGACCTTCACCTGAGCACCCGCGACAAGAGCCCCTGAGGGATCGAGAATCGTGCCGGAGAGCGCGCCCGTGCCGGAGGTCTGGCCCGCAGCGGGGGTTGCACTCAGAATCAGAACGGCGATGCAAATGGAAGCGAGCGCCACCGCGCGAAAGCTGGACATAGAATACCCCTTTTCGGAATCAATTAGAGAGAGTGTGCATCAACTGTTGCACGCTTGTCAAGTTTGCCTGGGATGAGTGCGGAGCCGGATTGAGCACAGGCTCAAGCGCGACGGACGACGGGATTATCACCGAAGCCCGTGGCGTCGAATTGCGAAACGAAGCCAAGTTGGTCCTCCTGATATAGCTTTTACGAAACGAAGTGAGGCCGGGCAATGCCCGGCCCCTACGGAATTGCACGCGAATCGACAGTGGCCCGGAAATTACGAAACGAAGCCAAGGCCGCAGTGCTCAGCATGACCGGCAAATTACGGAACGAAGCCAGGCAGACGACGCAAGGCGATCGTCTGCCCCACAAAGCTGATTTGCGAAACGAACCCAATCTATTGGGTAGAAGAGCCGTGCAGCAGACGTGCTCGTTGTAAGTCATTGAACGGTTGGGTGTAAGCGAGATTACGGAGGCGTGATGGTCTATTCCTGATACCAGCGCGCGCCTGAAGTGTATTCTTTTTCGCTTCGGCGCAGCCGCTCGAGCGTCCGCTTCGGATGTATGTGGGCCACCGCGGAAACGATCGCGTTGATCGCGGCCAGTGGGGCGACATACGAGCCGGTGAATACCACGCTTGATATCGGTGTCACGACATGTTGATCGCAGAATCGAGCAATTGGAGTGACCTCGCTATCGGTAATGCCGAACGTGAATACACCACGGGATTTGGCCTGTCGAACGCTGTCAACGGTATCGCGCAGACACCGTCCGAAGCTGATAGCGATCAGCAAGTCGCTCTTGTCGAGCAGATCCACAGTGTGCCGCAAGTTGCCGGAACTTCCGGTCGGCGCGTCGGAATCGAACCCCTGCACGCGCAGACTATAGGCGAAGGCCCCGGCGAGAAATGCGGCGAAATCCACGCCGATCACAATGATGCGCCGCGATTTTTGGATGCGTTGCGCGAGCAGCAAGATGCGATTCGTATCGAGTCCGGCGAGCAGCGCCGTGAGATTTTCCATGTCGCGCTCGATGTTGCGCCGAATCCGGTCCGCTAGAGGGCGCCTGTCACGGGTAGTCGCGCGCATCACCGTGTAGGGCGTAATGCGCGTGACGAAATGGTTCCGCAGATCGGTTGCGAAATCGGCGAAGCGATCGTAACCGAGCGCCTGAATCGTGCGCACGATAGTGGCCGCGTTGACGCTGTATCTTTTGGCGAGCTCCCGGGAGGAAAGGAAATAATTATCTTCCGGATGCTCGAGGATGGACCGGATCAGATGCCGGCGGCTGCCGTTCAACTTGGCCTGGGCGAAGCGCGTCTCGAGCTCTGTCGGAGATCTCGCAGGACTTCGATCGTGTGCCTGGCCTGAGGCGGGCATGTCTGTCGCTGAACCGGGGCGGACCCGGTTCGATGCCGCAGGATAACAGAGAAACGGCGGTGCGTGCAATAAGTGTTGCAAGCGGCGATGCCAGGGATGTCATTGGGTTGATGCAAACCGAACCACTTCATTCTCTGTGGGAATTTCCATTCTGTGGGTTTCAGGCGCGCCCTTTGCGTCAGAAGGTTTCCAGGTCCAGCCTTTGCCTTCTACCTCAAACGAAGATAACGAGTAGGGCAGTCCTTCGGAGCCCAAAGGCGAATTCGCGTTGGAGATGTGGAAATGGAGATGCGGTTCCGTCGAATTTCCGGTATTTCCAACCAGACCGACCACTTGACCCCGATGGACTCTATCTCCGAGCTTTACGCGAATCGAGCCAGGCTGAAGATGCGCGTAGAAGGCGTAACGTCCGTTGCCAATGTCGAGAATTACGTGATTGCCGCCGACCGTTTCGAGCGTGATAGGAACGGCTCGAGAGTCAATGCCCGGAATATTCTGCGGGATTCCGTCTTTTACTTCCGTGACCCTGCCATCAGCGACGGCCAGAGCTTCGGAACCGTAGGCGTAATAGTTCTTGTTGTCCCGTTGGTCGCCGTGATAGGTTTTGCCGTCATCGCCCAGTTTTACCCAGTCGATTGCAAACCGCTGTGAAATCATCGCTCGTCCGTCAATGGGGATCAAAGCGCGGCGATGCCCGGACGTGTTCGAGGGCCCATTCGCAGCCAGCCAGTGATCGCCCTTCAGAGGCGCGCTAATAAGAACCGCGCCGGTGGTGACGGAAAGCGGATTCGTCTCGACGGTTAGCTCTTCCGGATAGCTGCCCAGCTTTACGTTCACCCTGTGACGAATCGCTGAAGGTACGCTCCGGGTCGCATCAATCGTCACCCACATGAAGACCACGGCTTCAGATCCGGGCCCCAATTTCGATGTTTCCTTCACGTCCAGACCCGGGTGATCCATCATGCCGGGTAGAGCGCCGCCGGAAAAGGACGCGAGCGATTGGGCGGATGGATCGGCAGAAACGACTTCAATCTTCTTCAGGATGCAATCCCATCCGCTCATGTTCACAATATGGAGTTCGTAAACCAGATCCGCTTTGCCGTCGGCCTTAAATGCCATGGGAGCAATCGGCACGGTTATGTCCAGCGGGACGGTTAACGGCTTCTTTTCTGGGCCCGAAGGTGCGGCCGCGGTCGACGGCGCAACTGCGGTACTGCGGTGGAAGGATAGAGACTGGGCAGGCACATTCGTTTGAACCCAAGTACCGTTGATTGCGGCAGCTTTATCGTCGAGCGTACCTTCATAAACGCCGCCGACGGATTTCACCTCGAATCTAATTTTCTTGCCCTCGACGGTTACGGCGTTGATGGGCAGGACTGCACGTTGATCCACGCTGTTGAGGTCGCCTGAATATTCGCCACTGTCCGACTTCTTTAGCGTGAGGACGAGATGCAGTTGGTTCGAACCAGCCCCAAGGGCGCCGGTCCACGAACCCGTGATATCGGGCGCAGCGACAGAAGATTGGCGAGGATTAGAGCCGGCCAAAAGCGGAATAGCGAGAAGGATGAACAGGAGCGTACTAAACGCGGCGAATTGTTCTTTTGTGTAACTTCGTCTTGCCAAATAGTGGTTCATAATTTGAAGGCCGCTTACTCACGTGCGCGGTTCTGTTACGCCTTTAGAACTTGCTACGCACTCCCTCCCCGATCTGCTGTCCATCTTTGAGCGTGCGGTCAAAGAAGTCTGCCGTCGCTCCGTAAGTCCTGATCCAGCTCTTCCACATCAGGAATCCGTGAATCTCGTCAGGCAATACCAGTTGCTCAAAGGGCACATGCTGATGACGAAGGCGCTGCGCCAGGTCGACCGTCTGCTCAAAAGGAACGTTGCGGTCATCGTCTCCCTGGATCAATAGCACCGGTGAGCGCCAGCTTTGGACGTACGCATCCGGCGACGATTCCCACGCCAGCTTGATGGCAGCTTCTGTATCGGGCGGCCGCAATGCCAAATTTCCGAAGTACGGCCGCTGGGTAAGAAACACCGACCAGTCGTGCACGCCATGGAAATCTACGCCTGCCTTGAAAATATCGGAGTTCTTCGCCAACCCCATGGCCGTCAGAAATCCACCATATGATCCGCCCCACAAGCCCACGCGCTGAGGATCTACGTTTGGAAGTCCTTGCAAATACTTGGCAGCCGCGACAACGTCCTTGTACTCCGCTGCCCCACGCCACACGGTGTTGGGCGCCTCGCGGAAATCGCGTCCATACATGACGCCCAGCCGGTAGTTGACCGAGAGCACCTCGTATCCGCGGCTGGCCAGGTACTGATTCATCGCATACGCATTATGGTAGTAATCCATGTAATGAAAGCCGAGCAGCATTTGCCGGATAGGGCCGCCGTGCATGAAAACCAGGGCGGGCAGTTTCTTGCCTTCTGCATTTTTGGGAACAAAGAGCTGGCCGTGAAGCGTCAGCCCGTCCTCGCTTTTGAAGATCACCTGTTTCGGCGTAACCAGCTGGGTGCTGGGAAACTCTTTGGGCAGCGCCTGCGCGGCAAGCATGTCACGGCCGTTTCCGGTGAGCACATACGGCATGGCCGGTGAAATTGCGCTCGATCCCAGGCAGACGACCGTTTTGCCGCCGTTCGTCACCATAGGTGACCACTCGATGGTTTCTCCCTGCGAGAGCGCCTGTTGAGGCTGCCCGCCTTCGACCGGAACACGCCAAATGTGGCGGCGGTCCACATCGTTCTCATTGGAGGTATAGATCACCGACTTCAGGTCAGGAGTGAGGACAACGTCCTCGACGTCAAAGTCGCCGGGCGTGAGTAGGACCGGCGTGCCGCCAGCCGCAGGAATGGAATAGAGGTGGTTCCGCCCGTCCTGCTCAGAGGCAAACAGGATACGGTCCTGGGCGAAATAAAACGAGCCATTTTCGGTTAGTTCAGGCAAGGAATCGCGCGGCGCGGCCCCGCTATGCCAAAGCTCGTGGCCTTGTCCTGAAGTTGGATCGGCGACCCAGATGGCCCAGGGCATCGGTCGGACCGGAATCAGCGGTTCTTTTTGTTGCGTGCCAGGGGTTTTGACGTAAGCGATCCATTTGCCGTCCGGGGACCAGCGCGGCAGGCTGTCTTTATCTACGCTGGGTGCGAGATAGCGCAGGAATTGACCGCCCAGATCATACACGCCGATCAGATTATGATCACCGCGCTCACTAACGAACGCGATGCTCTTCGAATCGGGAGACCATTTGGGTTGGGCGGCATCGACGCGAATGTAAGCCAGATCCTTGGCTTTCTGCTTGCCGTCCACGCTCGCCAGCCATAGCTTCTTCTTCGCCGCCCACACCGCCCATTTCCCGTCAGGCGAAACTTCAATGTCCTCGCAACCTTCTTCGGGGCAGCCCATTTCTCCCAGCAAACGAGGCGGCGCTGTCGAATCCACATCCTTCGCCCATACCTGCTGCTTGGGTTGATGAACGTTGTGATCCGGGTCGGCGCTATCGCCCTCACCGTTCAGCTCACTGCCGCGCGCATAAAGAATCGTTTTGCCGTCCGGCGTGAGCTGCAGGCCGGCAATTGGCTGGCCGTCGTCGCCTCGATATTGGGTGACCTCGTGGGCGTTCCGGGCGAAGTCGGGCCCGTCCGCCGTCCACACGTTGCGTTCACCTTTGATGTCGAACACCCAAGCTACGCGGCTAGCATGCTTGGCGGCGGTGAGTTCGGAAGGAAACGGCGAATTCAGCACCTGTTCCAGGGTGAATGTCTGCGGCCAGGCAGTAATCGAAAAAAAGAAGACAGCGGCAAGTGCGGGCAAGAATTTTTGTGATTGCATAGGAATCAAAATGTGGTCGGGCGATTCCCCAGCTCGGTTGTGCGTTGGAACTCAATGCCTTGGATTCCTAAGCCATCGAGGCTGAAGCCGGTGGTCTCGCGTGTTGTGTCCTTTATAAAGTGAATCGTACTCGCTTGATTGCTGATTTGGAATTCATCGGCGATGGTGGGCGATAGAGCGTCCGGCATGCGCATTCCGGTTCGCGGGATTCCCGAGCACTCCGAAATCTCTACCAGGCTTAACTTGCCGTCAAGAAGTCGGAGACGATAGATAATCCCGAGCTCGTCGCTTTTGAAATCGCCGGCATACGCGGCCAACTCGGCGGCGGTCGGCGCGGTCGTTGTCACCGCCTGATAGGTCGCCTCGGGCATATCAGAGCCGGTGGTCCTCATCACGCGATGAGCAGGATCATTCGTTCCCTCAAAACTTAAAGTTATATCCGCCGGAAGGTCCGCGAGCACAAACTGGGTTGCGCTCAGAGCGCGCAATACAAACGTACCGCCATAAATCTCGAGTTGCAGTTTACCGTTTACAACGGAGACTTGCGCCACGTTTCGTTTTTCCGGGTCGCGGTACATGCCGGCGATAGCTGCCATCTGCTGCGGAGTGAGCGTAACAGCTTTGTCGCCGGTGTGCGGCGCAACTTGGCCGGATTGCATTAGGTCACCCAAATAAACCTCGGCGACTTTCTCGGCGCGCTTCTCAGGATTCGCATTTGCGAGATTGCAAAGGCAGGCGACTGAAAAATGCTGATCGGGAAAGCGCAGCAACTCAGCCCGGTACCCGCCCCATGCGCCCCCATGCCTTACGGCGTGCAGCCCGCGATACGGCTTGATGAATAAGCCTTTCGCGTAGTCGAGGGGCTTTCCGCTGTTCAGTTTGCCTGTTTGTTGAAGCTCATCGAGAAAGCTTCTGCCTCCGATCTGTCCTGAATAGAAGTTCTCGTCCCATTTCGCAAGATCTTCGACGGACGTGTGTACGGCGCCATCGCCCAGCTGCTCGTAATAGGAGACATCCAGTTTATAGCTGCTCTTTCCGGCGGGATCATAAGCCAATGCACGATGGGGAATTAACATGGTGTGATCGTCGCGGAACATCGTGTGCGTCATGCCGAGCGGTTGGAAAATATTTTTCGACGCAAACTCTCGCAGCGTCGTTCCGCTCACCCGTTTCACGATCACAGAGAGCAGAAAAAATCCCGTGTTGCTGTACGCCCATTCGCTTCCCGGAGCGAAATTCAAATTTTTCTGGCGAATGAGAAGAGCGAGCGCATCATCATCGGTTGTTACGCTGTCTCCGTTCACTCCCGATAGCTGCAGAAGCGCTAAGTAATCCCGCAGCCCGCTGGTGTGGTTCAGCAAGTTTAGAATTGTGATCTTGTGGCCGTAATCCGGCAGTTCGGGAATATACTTGTGCACGTCATCGTTGATGGACAGCTTGCCTTGCTGTTCCAGCAATAAGATGCTGGAGGCCGTGAACTGCTTCGACGTTGATCCGATATCGAAAACTGTTTGCGGCGTTATGGGGGAGTTCAGTTCAACACTCGCGAAGCCGTACCCTTTGGCATATAGGACCTGCCCGCCACGAAGTACTGCAAGCGCGCAGCCGGGCGAGCCAGGTTTCTGCAGATCGGAAAAGAGTTTATCTACTTGGCCAATCGTCTGTGTGTCCGCTGCTGCGGCAGACGTGGCCAAGAGCATCGCCCATAATCCGGCATTGATAAGCGTCGTCGCCACATTCCTCCTTCGAAGCCGTCCCACATTGTTTCACGGGTCGCGCAGGAATGCAACAGATGACGCTTTTGTAGAGATATTGCAACAAGTGCTGCGGAGGTTTTTGCACGCCTTCTTGGCCGCAGCAAGCTCAATCCTGCGGCTTCCACCCCGGCCCGCGTAGAACTTGGCCGGCCTTGGCACCGGTCACCTTCCCGACTTCATATTCCAACTGCCCGTTAGCGAAGACATATTTGACGCCTTCTGAAAGCTGAGTTGAATCTTTGTAGGTCGCTTTGTCCTCTATGGTGCGCGGATCGAATACAGTAATGTCTGCGAAGTAGCCTTCTTTCAAGAGACCCCGGTCCCGCAAACCCTCGCGCTGGGCGGGAAGCGATGTCATTTTTCGGATGGCCTCCGAAAGGGTGACCAGGTGAGTATCCCGGACGTAGCGTCCGAGGAAACGCGGCATGGTCCCGTAAGCGCGGGGGTGATCGTGCGGCTCAAACAATGGACCGTCCAGTGACTTCTCGTTCGCGTCCAGGCCCAGGCTTGTCCAAGGCTGCTTCAGACCGTAGCGCAAGTCTCCCTCGCTAGCGATGAAATAGATTGCCCCAGTCTGGGCCTTATCATCCAGGACCAAATCCATCACAGCGTCTAGAGGATCCTTCTTCTGTTCGGCAGCGATCTGCGCGACTGTCTTGCCGTCGAATTTCTTAAGTTGAGGATTTTCGATACCCGACACGAGAACACCGCTCCCGCCACCGCTGTCCAGGTACAGGTTCTCCCAGTCGTTATGATCCGCGCCCATCTCCTGCTTGATCTTGGAGCGGGTCGCCGGCTGACGTAGTCTCTCGATCAGCTTTTGCGTGCCGCCATCAGCGACCCAAGGAGGCAGGCTGGCTGCTAAGGCAGTGCCGCCCGCAACGTAGGGATACATATCCGCCGAGACATCTTGTCCCGAGTCGCGCGCCGCTTGAATCATCGCCACAATTTTTGGCATGGAACCCCAGCGGCTCTTGCCAATGACTTTCAAATGGAAAATTTCGACTGGAAGGTGCGCCTCGTGACCGATACGGAGAGCCTCCTGAATCGCGCCAATCTCGGTTTGACCTTCGCTGCGCATGTGTGTGGCATAAATTCCGCCGTATTGGGCAGCTACTTTTGCCAGTTTGATCAGTTCGTCCGTCTTGGCATAATGGCCTGGCGGATAGATGAGAGCGGTCGAGATCCCAAAAGCTCCCTGTTGCATTGCTTCCGCAACCAGTGCCTTCATCCTGGTGAGCTCTTCGGGATTAGGTGCGCGGTCAGCGTCACCGAGAATCGCCTGCCTCACCTGACCTGATGGTATGGACTCGGCCCGTTTAACAGCTTTTGCTAACGTGGCGGGCAAAGGAGATGCATGCCGATAACGAGTGTCGTCGGTCTTGATACGGCGAAGAATGTGTTTCAACTGCACGGGGCTGATCGTGAAGGGAAGCTCACGTTTAAGAAACGGTTGCGGAGAGGACAACTGACGGATTTCTTTGCGAATCTTCCGCCGTGCGTAATTGGTCTGGAGGCGACGCAAGGAGCTCATCATTGGGCACGTGTTCTGGAGACATTTGGGCATACAGTGCGTCTGGTTGCGCCGCAGTTCGTCAAGCCGTATTTACAGTCGCAGAAAAACGACGCCAACGATGCCGCTGCGATCTGCGAAGCGGTAAGCCGGCCGCAGATGCGATTTGTCCCGAGAAAGACGGTCGAACAGCAAGATCTGCAAGCCCTTCATCGAGTTCGAAGCCGGCTCATTGGGTCGCGGACGCAGATCGGTAATCAGATCCGCGGCCTGTTGGCCGAGTACGGCATTGTGTTGCCTCAGCATCTCAACCATGTGAGGAAGGCTCTGCCACAGCTGATAGAAGAAAACGAGACACGCTTGAGCGGATTCGCGAAACGCCTGTTCAGCAATCTTTATGAAGAGTTGCAAGCGCTCGATCGGCGCATTTTGGCGATGGAAGCGGAGATCAATCAAGCCTTTCAGCAAAACGCACTTTGTCAACGAATCGCAGAAGTGGAGGGAATCGGTCCGGTAACAGCAACGGCAGTTGTCGCGGCGATTTCGAACGGTAATACGTTCCACAATGGGCGTCAGTTCGCCGCCTGGCTCGGGCTGGTTCCGCGACAAAACTCCAGCGGAGATAAACAGCGACTTTCAGGTATCACCAAAAGAGGTGATTGTTACCTGCGGACGCTTCTGGTGCATGGATCGCGCTCGGTGGTCTTCCGGGCTTCCCAAAAGACGGATGCGCGCAGTAAATGGATTGCGGAGAAACAGAAAAAGCTAGGAACCGCAAAAGCGTGTGTAGCAGTTGCCAATAAAAACGCGCGGATCATCTGGGCGCTTCTCGCTCACGATGAGCCGTATCGCCGCGCGGCTTAAAGGGAAAGGCTTCCTTGAGATTGCACGAGTGTCGAGTGATGGCGTGACCGGGTAGACCGGCTTCTTTCCAACCTGAACGTGGGGCTGGGCCTCCGAGGCCGATGACCTGTTGAAGGGGAAGAAGCGCAGATTCCATCAGGGCCCGAGGGTGACGACCCTCAACTTAGAGGCCGGATATATGCACGCAGTCTTACCTCAACGCGCTTGATCGACATCTCTTGCACACCGGGCCGAGTCCATATATGCCCCGACATAGGTTCCGAGGTTCAGCGGAGTGCCGGTCTTTTCCAGTCGTCGAAAGTATCCGTTCAGATCGGTCCAGTCCACTTTCAAGTGGTAATGATCCAGTTCCGGTCCCAAGTCGGCCAGCGTGAGCGCATTTTGAGGAGCAATCGACATTCCCTCACCTGTGATCTCCGTCGTAATGCCTTGCGACAACTTACTCAACGCGCGATTGTCGATCAGCAAAGCTGTCTCGGATTGACCGAGCATGTCGATGAAGCCTGGCGATACCACCAGACCCGAGGCGTCGATCACGCGCTTGGCCTTCGCAGCTTGAAGATTTCCGATGGCGGTAATTCGCTCGCCTTGTATACCTAAATCGCCCGATTTCCAAGGATTCCCGGAGCCGTCAATGATTCTTCCGTTCTTGATAACGACGTCATACGTCGCGCTGCTTCGGCTTTGCGAATCGGAATCGAGCGGCGCATCGTAAGCCGCGGCTGCGATTTCACCCAAAGCTTCCCCAGCGATCTTCTGGACGCCATCTGGAAGATCTTTCGGGACCGACACCATGTTGACGTAAATTGCGAACGCGAGATGCCGGCCACGAGTCGTTTCCGTGTAGCCAGCCAAGCCCTTGCCCGTGACCAAGATGTTATTGTTGAGCGCGTCCCCTACCCCATAGGTTCCGGTC
The DNA here is from genome assembly GCA_963703035.1 of uncultured Acidobacteriaceae bacterium. Classification (GTDB taxonomy): domain Bacteria; phylum Acidobacteriota; class Terriglobia; order Bryobacterales; family Bryobacteraceae; genus Bog-105. The sequence goes on from OY969780.1 coordinate 115,547, forward strand.
TTGGCGTGCACGTGACCCGCAGCAGGTGAGTTCACTTGAGTTTTGAAGAGTGTGCCGTCGCGGCCTAAGATCGGCAGGCCCCGATAAAAGAGAGGGAAATCCTTCTGCTTCGAAAAGAAGGTGAGATACCGGACCATGAAATCGGGCGTGAAATAAGCATTCCCTCCAGCGCCATCGCTCTGGGAGGCGGCCGTCAAATCGAGGCCGGCTTTCTGCAGAAAATCATGCTCGAGATTGAAGCCGGCTTGTTCGGCATCCGCTGGTTTGTGCGCAACTAACGCGCCCAGCAGAAAAGGTGTCGTGCTGGCATGCAGGTTCTGGCTCAACTTGAGCGTGATTTTGACGTCTTCTCTCAATGGCGGCGAAACATGTTCGGCGACCATGTTCCCGGCCGTGTAGTTCTGTGAAAGCACCTTAAAATCCGGAGCCGGCACCGTACCCGCAACCGGTACGTCGATGCCCTTCTGCCTTAATGCCTCGGCCAGCACGGTTGCGGCAAAACGGCTGGGTTCCGGGACCGGGTAGGCCATCATGGTCGAAGGCTTGCCGGCAGGCATACTCCCGCTGATCGTAACCGTGTGGGTGCCGTCCGGATTGGTTTTGTCATCCGTGTAGTCGATATCGGCTTTGGAATCCGGCTTCCCTGTTGTCGCTTTGTTGACGAATTGCGCATACGAAGTCTTTGGGGAGATCTGCAAGGTCACGGGCGCTCCCTCGGTTGCTCCCGGACTGGCGATCACGTCGATCAAGTTGTCGTTGACAACAACTGGAGAAATGACAACGCCGGTGCCCAGCTCGCGCGCTCCCTCGGGAAACAGGCTGACATCAACGAGCACGCGTCCCTTGATCCGCTTAATACCCTTAGCGGCAATCTGCTGGGCCAACTCATGGATCACCAGCAGCGGATCAGTTCCGATGCCTTTGCTGTCGGACCCGCCATAAGAGTGGTCCTCATTTTCAAACCCGAGCGTGCCGTCCGGCTGAATACGCCCGGAAAGATTTGGATCGCCACTCGCGACCAGAATGAGATCACCGTCGAGCGTCCCGGCATTCACAGCACCGGTACCATACACCCGCGTGTGAAAGCGATAATCGGGACCGAGCAACTCGAGTGCTGTGCCTTCGGTAACGAGCTTCGTAGTCGATCCAGGGACGACCAGTTTGTCGGGATTCAAACGGTAAATTACCTGTCCGGAATCGAGCGAATAGAACTCAATCGCAAACGTTGAATGCGCAAACTCGGGGCGATCCATGACGGCTCGAATGCGCGCCGACAAATCGGGCTGCTGCGCGAGGACCATTCCGCCCAGTGATAAAGCAGCGCAACAGATTCGCAGTAGCCTTGTAACCGTATTCGTGTTGTTAGTCAGCACCCAATTTTCTCCTCATATGGTTCCTGAACTCTCCAGTAAATACTCGGCATATTCGGGATTCAACTCAAAGCCAGTGACTGTAAACCCGCTATCGAATAGCAGCTCGAATTCCACGCGAATGCGCGATTGTATCTCACGGGCTTGCTGAGGATCCCGGTTGCAAATGTCCCGAAGATTCGCGGGCAGTCGAATACGCGTGACTTCTCCGTCATGGCGCGGTGCTTGGCCGTCAAGAATGTCCTGAACGCGAGATTCGCGAATCCACCACTCAGCAACCAGGCGGTCGGTGGGCAGGCCGGCATCGAGGGAGCTCGACGTGGTGCCATACAGGTCCGGAATATACCGGCGAATGATCACGCCCAACCGGACGATATTGAAAAAAGCGTTTCGGGGTTGCAGCGGATCGAATGTCCATTCGATGAGGTCAACGCCGCGTTCCACGGCCTCGCCGCGCTGCGCTAATTTAAGCTGACGCCCGATTCCACGGTTTTGATATTCCGGCAGGACCGCCGCCAAATGGGAGTGAAGGTAAAGACGTCCATCCCACACTCCGGGAAAAGCTAGGGTGAACCCGATCATGCGGTTCTCAAGGAAGGCTCCCAGTACTTGGCCGCCGATTTTGGAGGCCACAACGAAGATGTGATGTGGAACAATCTCAAGCGCGGAAAACTGCCAAACCGCTTGCTGTGTCTGCTCACAGGCGCGCATCTCCTGGTCGGTTATTAGCGGTCGAATAGAAGGCTGCACCAACGTTCCTTGTTCGCAATGACGGTTCAGAGACTAGTAACTCGAAACAGCTGGATACACGAGGAACTGATCGAGCTTTCCATTCGGAGTCACGAAGATGGATATCGTCAGTTTTTTCGAAGCTGTCTCAACGGTATAGAAGCGGTAGCTCATGCCGCCCCGTTCGGTCGCACTGGTTTGCTGAAAGCTGGTTGGTGTTCCAAGCGGTTTGAGCGAAGCAGCGTAGTCAGCCAGCGCCTCAGGAGTGAAGTACGCACTGGCATCGCTGGTTAGAAGCGAGCGGTCCAGCGCGCCGTCCCGGAGTTGGCCGTAAACGCGCTCGACAAGCGCGAGAGTGCTTGCAGCTTTGGGATCTGCGGCTGGCGCGATTAGAATTTTTTCGATATCGTGGGCGATCGCATGGGCGGCAGGATCGTCCTGATTAGTGAATACCGTTATGGCCATGCGGTCATCCGGATATGCGGTATTCGCACTGATGAAACCGGAGGTCCCTCCTCCGTGGCTCCAAATACGGCGGCCGTTGACGCTCGAAATACCGAGGCCGAGCGCATAATTTGTGCCTGCGCCATTTTTGAGATGAACTTCAGTCGTGAGTTCGCGTAGAAGCTCAGGTTTCAATACAGTCCCATTCATGAGCGAGATATTCCAAAGCGCCATATCGCTGGGTGTCATCGCCAACTCGCCGGCGCCGAAAACCCAATTTGCGCCTTCCGGCTGCGCGGGTCGAGGAGGACCCAAGGCAAAGCGCGTGTAGCCGACCGGATCTGCAGCGCTCCAAGGCTCGAGATCAATATCGATTGCCGATTGCATGCCTAGCGGACCGAATATTCGGGACCGCAGCAGATCGAAAAGCGGCTTACCGGTTATCTTTTCGATGATGGCGCCGGCTATCACGTAATTCGTGTTGCTGTATTGCCATTTCGTACCGGGATCGAAGTTCAGCGGCTTTTTTCCCCAAATGTCCATGATGCTCTGGGGCGTCGTCGGAAGCCGCATATAGGGCGCCACGTAATCGAGCGCATAGAAGTCCTCGTAACCCGACGTATGCGAGAGCAGCTCGCGGATCGTAACTTCATTGCCACGCGTGAAATTCGGGAAGAAACGCGCCACTGAATCATCGAGTGAGACCTTCCCTTCATCACTTAGCAGCAAGATTGCAGTGGCAGTGATCTGTTTGCTGTTCGAACCAATCTTGTAACGCATGTGGGTGGACGCAGCCACTTTGCCATCCAGCCGGGAGTATCCGTAGGCTCGGGCATAGGCGAGCTTGCCATCTTTAACGATGGCGATCGAAGCGCTGGGAACGCCGCTCGCATCGAGTGCCTTACGAACCGTTTGATCGACCGCGGTTTGCGTAGACGGCGATAGTTGCGCGAGGAGACAAATAGGACTAATGCAGGCAAACCACACGCGGATGCAGAGCTGAGTTGGTGTCATGATTTTCAATTTGAGGCGGCTACCAAGCTGGAAGAATACTGACCATCAGGTGAGAAGGGGCGGGCCGGTCACGATAAATTTTCTCCGTTGCGATTCGGAACTGCGAACGATCGGCAGTATAGATGTTCGTGAAGGTTTGGGGATTGCGATCCACTAGAGGAAACCAGGAGCTTTGGACCTGCACCATGATTCGGTGACTGCGGCGAAAGGTATGGAACACATCCGGCATCGTGTATTCGATTTTGGCGAGCTTGTTTGGCGTGAACGGCTGCGGATGCTCAAAGCTATTGCGAAACTTGCCTCGGAAGGGCTCGCCGCGAACCAACTGCTGGTAACCTCCCATACGAACGTTTGCGGGATTCGGAGACGGATCGGGATAGTCATCGGGATAGACATCGATCAGCTTGACTACGAAGTCGGAATCCGTGCCGCTAGTCGAGACGTACAGCGTCGCGCTGACGGGACCCGCGAATGTCACGTCGTTTGCCAGAGGCGGCGTCTGATAAACGAGCACGTCCGGACGTGTAGCCGCAAATCTCTGGTCATCAATCATGTACTCGCGCGTCATCGTGTTGGCGATGCAGCCGACGGATGGCACGGGATGGGCGGGGTCGCTTGTGTATTCATCGAAGGCCGTGCCAGGCGTTTCCGGCGGTGAGTCGAACTGCAGTGCGCCGCTTTCGCGGAAATAGATGTTGCTCGAGTGAGCGGTTGAGGGAGGCCATGCGTCGAAAGTCCTCCAGCAGTTGGCTCCCGTTTCGAAGACGTAGGCCTTTGGAGGCAGACCAGTGGACACGCCTTTTAGGAAATGTTGAAAGAATGGAAACTCGATTTGCTCACGATAGAACTCGGCCGTTTTGGAGCCAAAATGTACCGGTCCCAGCGATTCACCATCCGTTGACGCCCAGCCTCCATGCACCCACGGGCCCATCACCAAGCCGTTGAACGGCGCGTGCTTATCAGCTTCGACCGCGCGGAACGTTGCAAGAGCTCCAAACAGATCCTCGGCATCAAACCAACCGCTCACGGTTAAAACCGCGGGCTTGACGTTTTTGAAATAATGCGGCACGTTGCGCTTCTGCCAGAAGCTGTCGTAATCCGGATGCTCTTTAAATACGGTCCAATAGGCAACCGACCCCTTTAAGAGTTCGTCGTTGATATTCGCGAGGGTGCCTAAGTCGAGGAACAGCCGATAACCATCTGGACTCGGGTAAGCGAAGTTGTGCTGCACGATACCGCCCGTTCTATCGTTTCCTGCACGATCATTCGCTGAGAACCAGCGAAAGGCGTGGGCGAGAAAGAGCGCACCGTTGTGATGCCAATCATCACCGAGGAACCAGTCACCCACGGGTGCTTGAGGCGAGACGGCGACCAACGCGGGATGCGCATCGATCATGGCTTCGGAGACATAAAAGCCAGGGTAGGAGATGCCCCACATTCCCACTTTTCCGTTATTGCTTGGAACGTGCTTGATCAACCAGTCGATCGAGTCCCAGGTGTCCGTGCTCTCGTCTGTATCTTTTGGACCAGTCTTCTTTGCTTTGTAAGGGCGAACCTCCTCGAACTGGCCCTCTGAGTGGAAGCGTCCCCGAACGTCCTGATAAGCGAAGATGTAACGCTCACGCGCAAACTGTTCGGAAGGCCCGAGCGTTTTCGGGTACTGATCTTCTCCGTATGGCCGAATGCTGTACGGCGTTCTTATAAACAGAATCGGCTCGGGGCCAGAGGCGTGTTGAGGAACGTAAATGCTGGTGAAGAGCCGCACACCATCGCGCATGGGTATTTGGTAGTCGTATTTCACGTAGTGCGCTTGGATGTAGGCGCTTCCCTGAGCGCATCCCGAAATGCTTATGAAGAGAAGAAGCGAACCAAGTTCGAGCAGCGTGAGGCAGAGTTTGTGCTTTACGCGTAGCCGGCGGAGGCGGACGAGAATACTCATGACGGAAATCCACTTGCGGACACGGCAGCAAGGATGCGCATCTCGGCCCTTTGTATCTGGTCTGCCATGACCTGCCTTGCGCGATCCGCATCGCGCGCGCCGATAGATCGAACGAGCTCATTATGTTCTGCGGTTGCTGAATCCGCATCGAGCCCGGTGTCAAGCCCGAGATAGAGCGGCCGTTGGATCTGATCCAACACTGACGCCACTACGGATTCGAGCCGTTCGTTGCGCGTGCAGCGCGCGAGAGCCTGATGGAAAGCGCTGTTATCCCGAAGATACTGCTCGTAGGTAGCGCGGTCACCCGGCTGGTATCGAAGCGTAGCGAGCGCATCCAGGTTCTCCACATCCTTCTCCGTGGCACGCCGAGCTGCTAGTGCGGCCGATTCAGATTCGACAATCAATCGCAGCTCACTCAGTTTTCTGATGTCGGCTACCGATACCGGTGTGACCGCGTATCCGCGATGAGGCGTGAGAAATACCAACTGTTCGAGAGCTAGCCGATTGAGCGCCTCGCGGAGGGGGGTGCGTGAGACTCCGAGCTCGATCGAAAGTTCCTTCTCGAGCAGCCGCTGGCCAGGCTGCAGGGTACACGTCAGGATTCGGTGTTTGAGCGCTGAATATATAAGGTCGGGAAGCCCGCGTGATAGCGGCATCTCGGGCTCAAGGTCAGTGAGGGGCCGCCCGCTCATAGAGGCCATACGGGGTTGAGGCTTCACTTTGAACTCAGATTGGGGTCGGACCCGGCTTGACACGGCATATTGTATTTTGTATTTTAAATGATCCTTATGTCCGGCTACAAACGACTGCACATCCTGGTTCTCGTTCTGGGAATCACCACAAGTCTGTGGGCTCAATTGGAGCGAAGCGCCATCGAAGGCACTGTAATCGATCAGCAAGGCGCCGCAATTGCGGGAGCCGCGGTGACCGTTACCGCTCGGAGCACGAACGTTGTCTCACCGACGGTCACGAACCAGACCGGCTATTACGACGTCATCGGCTTGGTTCCGGGCAAGTACACGGTTCGTATCCAGGCGCCGGGCTTCTCGGTGACGGAGAGCAGGGATGTCGATGCGCCGGCAGGTCAGACAGTTCGATTCGACGCCACGCTCACGGTAGGCTCATCACAGCAACACATAGAGGTCACTGCCGCATCACCGCTTCTCGAAACAGCGTCTTCAAACTTTTCGACGGCCGTGCCACAGAGAATCATTGACGACACGCCGCTTCAAGGACGCGATTTGCAGCAACTGGTTTACCTTTTGCCCGGTGTATCGAACGTCGCCGGCCCTCCCGGCAGCAACTTCGGGTTCAACAGCCAGTACGGAACTTTTCCCGATCCAAGCAATGCGCAAGGCTCCGATGTCTCGGTCAACGGCGGCCAGGGTGGCGCGAATGCGTGGTACCTGGATGGAAACTTAAACCTGTCCGGCTTGGTTGAAAACATTGCTGTGAATCCCTCGCCCGACGCGGTGACCGAGTTCCAGGCAATCACTGAAGGCATTTCGGCGCAGTATGGGCGCACGGGCGGGGGTGTTTTTAACGTTGTTCTGAAATCGGGAACGAATCAGCTGCACGGCGATCTCTACGAATTTGCCCGCAACAGTTTCACCAATGCCCGCAATCCGTTTACTTCAATCGATTCAACCGGACATCTGATACGCGATCGAGACTTGCACTACAACGACTTCGGCGGAACGGTCGGCGGCCCCGTCCTGATTCCTAAGCTGTATAACGGGAGAGACAAGACGTTCTTCTTCGTCTCGGTCGACCACACGCTGCTGCATCTTACCGGGCAAAATGTCTTCACGGTTCCGACCCAGGCCATGCGGTCGGGAGATTTCAGCGAGGATCCGTCTTCGGCCACATACGGCATCTACGACCCTTACAGCACGGTGGGCCCTTTGCCGAATGGAACCTTCCAGCGGACTGCATTCGGTACGCCGCTTCTTCCGAACGGATGTCTCAACACAGTCATCGAAGCCTCCGCAACTCCGACTTGCCGTTTTTCCACGCAGATCCCGGCGAACCGCATGGATCCGGTCGCGGCGTTTTTTCTCAAATCGTATCCGCTTCCGAACTATATCGACCCGAATAGCAGCTGTCCGATGGGCAAGAACGGATTCGCAATCTGCAATAACTATTTGGGGCCGATCGGCAGCAGTCAGGATCCGTACAATATATCCGCAAAAGTCGATCATCAGCTGAGCGACAAGAGCCGCCTGTTTTTTGAATTCCTCACGAACCCAGGCCAGTACAACATCTATCGCACGGCCTGGACGGGTCCGACCGTGCCGTACTTCGGCTACGGCGGAAACACGCCCTACACTTTCACCAGCGAGGTAGGAGCGATTGGACATACCTACATTGCAAGTCCGAGTTTCTTTAACGAATTTCGGATGAGCTTCAGCCGCCAGGTATTTGATACCAATCCCAGCCAGGCTGGATTTCCGAACAGCGTGACCGATCTGCCGGAAGTGCAGAAGGTCCTCGCTCCGTCAAAGATCTTCTTGAGCCAGTTCACTCCCTCGCCCACATTTCAGATCACGATGCCGGGAGGACCAGTATCCACGTTCGGCTCTCCGGGGTGGGCGAACCAAAGGCAAGCGAACGACGCTTACACGATTTTGGACGACGTGACCAGGATCATAGGCAAGCACACATTGAAGACCGGGTTCATGTTCAGACTCGACCAGCAAGGGCGCGAGATTAGTGACCCGTCGACGTTAGTTTTCAACGGTTCCATCCAGAACGATCCGAATACGGGCCTGGGAGGCAATGGGCTCGAGCAGTTCATGATGGGCGCCGTCGCCAATTCATCTACCGGCATCACCTCGCAGCCTTATTCGAGTTATCCGTATTGGGGACTCTACATCCAGGATGATTTTCGCGTGACGCCAAATCTCACGCTCAACTTTGGACTGCGAGACGACATGGTCTTCTTCTGGAAATCGCGAGATCATCCGGAATCCAATTTCTGCCTCACTTGCCTGAATCCGCAGACGGGTTTGCCGGGCGAGATGGTATATGAAGGATCTCCGCAGATCCCGACTGGAGCGGCGATTGCATCGCCCCATTTAGCCGACCTCGGACCACGTTTCAATTTCGCCTGGGATCCTTTCAACGATAAAAGGACAGTGATACGCGGCGGTTATGATTTGCTCTATACCAATGCGATTAACGCAGTCAATAATATCGGCCAGGGGATCCAGCCGGGATCGCAATGGCAATCATTTAGTAACTGGACCGGCAGCTTTTATCCCAACCAGTGCGGGGAACACTCGGGAGTCTGCGTTGCGTTTCCGCTGAGCGATACAACGACGAATAAGGCGAACCTGACAATTCCGCCAATTCCAGCGAATCTGCAGCCGCCGGCGGCAAACCGCGATCCGTCCTATGGCGCTTCGATCCAAATTTACTATCCGCCTGCGAAGGATCCGCGAGTACAGACCTACACGTTTGAGATTCAGCGCGAGCTAACCAGCGGTCTCGTGCTGACTGCCGGATACGTGGGAAGCCACGGGACGCATCTGGCGGGCGAGGCGTGGCGGCAGTTCAACTTCGTCCCAACGCCGACCAGAATCGCGCTGAAGACCGGACTGAATGCCAACGTGCCGATTACGAACTACTATTCAGGTGCACAAGCTGCGCTCTTGCAACAGACGTGGGGAAGCAGTTCGATTCCACTTTCAATCTTGCTAAGCCCGTATCCTTTCTACGGATCGCTGTTCAGCCAGACGATGTATGACGGCATGTCCTCATACAACGGTCTCAACCTGAAATTGCAGAAGCGCTACTCTTACGGGTTGACGTTTCTCGCGTCGTACACGTATTCGAAGAAGATTTACAACGCTTCCGTGGAGCAGCTGGCGTCTCAGCTGTTCGATACCATCGCGCTTTCCCGCAACGGGATTATCGGCGGTCGAGCAGGCGTGACCAGCAGCGTAGGCGGCACGGGTGGAATCAATGGCGGGGGCTATCAGGACCCTGATAATCGAAATGGCGATCGGTCCATCGCCTACGACGACATTCCACACATGTTCAATTTCGCGTTCAGCTATGAATTGCCGGTGGGCAAAGGGAGACAATGGCTCACGTCGGGTGGACCGCTTGACTATGTATTCGGTGGATGGCGACTCACTGGCAATTTCAACGCGCAAAGCGGGGAGCCGCTGAACATCACCGGCCCGTGCAACCAACTGACGTGCCGGCCGGATCTTGTCGGGAATCCGAGCGCAGTTCCGGGCGGGCAGAACGCTTTGCATTGGATCAATCCGGCCGCGTTTGAGCCTGTATTCGGCAACGATCAGAGTTTCTGGGCGAATCCGAACCTGAATGATCCGAGAGAGTGGGTTTTCGGTACTGCCGGAGAGTATCTGCCCGGTCTTCGGTCCCCGGCATTTTGGAATCTCGATGCGACCTTGATGAAGGACTTCCACTTCACGGAGCAGCGCTATCTCCAATTTCGCTGGGAAGTCTACAATGCTCTGAATCATCAGAACCTCGGATACCCCAATACAAACTTTTGCTTGCCTACGGGACCCGACGGGCAAACCAATCTAGTGCAGCAAGCCGGCTGTTCTTTCGGCCGCATTACGAACATTCAAACAGATCCTCGATCGCTTCAGTTCGCACTGAAACTCTATTTCTAAGTTCGCAGCGCGAGCGGAGAGCTGGCAGGCGAGCACTGAACCCCGCGCAAAAGTACCAGCCTTATTTGTTGCCTGAATCAACTCTCGTTGCGCCTCACGCAAACTGCGGGGCGCCGGTTTGAGCTTCGAACAGAGTGAGCCTGCGGCGCCTTCTCTCCGCTTAAAAGCTGTAATTAAACGAGAACTGGAAGACGCGAGGACCGTTCAGCTCATTGATTGACTCAAGCGTTTGGAAATTTCCGGGTCCCACGTTCGGTACCAGGTAACACGTCTGGTTCAACGTGGCGCCGTCGCCACAGGTTGGGCCAACAGGGTTATACAAAGTCTGATTGATGCCGCTTCCGTTCTGGACGAAATAATTGGCGTGATTCGCGAGGTTGAATACCTGTGCCTTAATTCCGATCGTGTGCCGCTCGGTAATGTGAAACTTGCGTTCGAGCCCTACGTCCACTTCATCTGTCCAGGGGCCGTAAAAAGAATTGAGCCCGAAATTCGGAGCCGGTCCCGCGCCGTTTATGCCGACGGCAGTATTGCCGGTGGTTTCGTTGTAAGCGGAATCATTCAAATTGTTGTTTGATCCGCTGCAGTTGTTCAAATTGGCCCCGGTGCAAGCGCTGTTGAGGAGCGGAGAGTAGGGCCGGCCCGAGTTGAACGCCATAACGGTGCTGAGAGTCCAGTTCGAAAGCAGCGTTCTCGCGAGAGCTGAGGAAAGACTCGATGTTTGCGGCTGCCAGACGATCGAGAGCGACAATCGATGCCGCTGATCGAGCAGCGATGGCGAGCGGGTATTTGTGAAATCAAACTGATTATAAAAATCCACTCCGTTGCTGTCCATGTTCTTCGACCAGGTGTATGAAGTCAGGAACTCGAAGCCGTGTGCCGCCCTGCGCTTCAGCTGGGCGAAAAGCGAATTGTAGTTGTTCAAACCGGGGCTGATCAGTGCGTTGATCTGCCCACCATTCGGGTTGATTGCGCTGTCGCGAAGTAAGCCGGCATCAAGATTTGGCCCGAATACAGAGGGGCCGCCGCACGGAACGGCGATTGTTCCGGGAGCGCAAAGCACGTACTGCGTCGTTCCAGCCGGAGGCAGCAAATTCAAATCGTAGGCGCTCGAAGAAAAGAGATGCACGGCATGCGTCCACATCGTGCCGATTCCAAATTTAGTATTGTGCGCGATCTCTTGCTCAATTTGGAAGCTGGCTTGCAAGATGTAGGGAACGCGGAGTCCAGGAGAGACGATCGACACATCCGGCGAAGCCGAGAAGAGACTCGGGTCGCTCACTCGATTCGGGAAAACTGGCGCCTGCTGGTTCGGCGGGAGAGAGCTATCAAAGTGGATGAAGGTGCTCGATTGTTGGGAAGGCAGACCATTCGACACGACCGAATTTTCGTAATTGATACCGTTGAAGATCTCGTAAAACATGCCAAAGCCCCCGCGAATAACGGTCTTGCTGGCCGGCTGATACGCGAATCCGATACGCGGCGAAAAGCGTTGATACCGGTTGGGGAATTGACCCGTGAGCGGAATCGCGGGATTCGCCTTCGGCTGAGGATAGATTTGGAAATCCTCGCGCAAGCCGAGGTCGAGCGTAAGACGCGATGAAGCGTGGAACTTGTCATCTACGTAAAACCCGAGATACGGAACACTGAACCGGAATGTCGGATTACCCGCACTTTGGGAGAAGTACGCGTAGTGAGCTAGGGCGAAGTCCGTCGGATTCGAGAACGCGTACGTTCCACGGAAGTTGCCGTAGTAAAAATCAACCGTCTGGTCGTAATTGAAATCCACTCCGAAGTCGATTGTATGCCGTCCGACTGCCCAGCCTACGCGGTCATTCAGCTCCCACTGGTATTCACGCGTGTCGCCCAGCGAATATCCAGGATTGCCCAGAGTGAAATATTGAGGGCTGAAGATGGTCACCGACGGGAAACTCGGATCGATGAGACCGCTGGGCGACTCGATCTGCTCGTCCCGCAAATAGCTTGCGTGAACGTCATTGACCACGTTTGGGCTTAAGATGTGGATCCAGTGAATGGTCGCGTGATGATCGCGAACACTGTTATTTGACAGCGCTTCAATGCCGTCCGAGGAAACCGGATTGTAAGTAATTTCCCCGCCCGGTGAGTTGAACGTATTGTAGTTGTACACAAACGAAAGCTGATCGGCGTCGCTCAGGTGCCAATCGAGCTTGGGAAAAAAGGAAAGGTCGTCCCGCCTGCGCTGCCGTTGCCCAATATTGCTTTGAATCGCATGGAGGGCGTTTGAGACTTGCTGCAGATACGCCGGATTCGTCGGGTCCGGCGCGCTGACAGCCGATGGGATCGGAAACGCCGCGTTCGGCGCCGGAAGCGCAGTGCCTGGAGGCAGGCCAAAGCTCGTCACATCGAGGCCTTGCTGCGCTTCATTGATTACGGAAATCGGGTTTTTCTCGCGCTGCTGCTCGTAATCGAAATAGAAGAACAGCTTTTGACGCATCAGCGGGCCACCGAGATCCGCGCCAAACTGTTGAAGCACATCGAGCGGCTTGGGACGGCCATTGGCTTTGTCAACGGCGTCATTCGCGCCTGTGCCCGAGTTGCGGTTGTAATAGAACGCGTCGCCGTGAAAGCTGTTGCCTCCCGATTTCGTAACGGTATTAATAAAGCCCGATCCGGCGCCTCCGTAGGCTGCTGAATACGGATTATCGGCGACCTGAAACTCCTGTATTGACTGCTCGCCGAATACGTAGGGGACGCGTGTACGCCCTCGAGCGTCGCCGAAATACGTGCTCGTAGCGTTCGCGCCATCGAGCGTGAAGGAATTTGAACCGTTCCCATTTGCGTACCCCGAATCCGCGCCGCCTTGCTGTCCGGCGATGCTTACTAAGCCAAACTGCCCATCCGCAGTAACATTGGGCGTCAGAAGGACAAAGTCGGTATAACGGCGCCCATTCAGCGGCAAATTTGATATGAGATGCTGATCGACCACCGTCGACTGACTCGTGTCGCTGGGATGCAACACAGCAGCCGCGGCTTCAACGGTCACTTGCTGAGTGATTGAACCCACTTCCAGTTGCGGACTGATCGTGGTTGTCCGGCCAACCGACAGCTCAACATTGCGCACCTCGGCCTTCCTGAATTGATTGTGAGAGAACGTCACGGTGTAGCTGCCAACCGGTAGCGGAGGAAGCCGGTAGAAGCCTTGGCCGTTCGTGATCGCCGTATAGGTGACTTGCGTTGCTTCGTTCACCGCCGAAATCTGCACCTCCGGCAGCACTGCACCGGACTTGTCGGTCACTTGACCGGAAAGTGAACCGCTTGACACGGCACTTTGAGACCACAAATTCGCCGCCACGAGGATGAAAGCGGCCAAAAACACGACACGCCTCAGAAACCAGAAACACTGTGCGCCCATGAGACTCTCCCTTTGCCGGATTATCCTACAACAAAAGCGAGAAGCTTAGCTTGATTTCCGGCTCACTTACCTGCCGCGTTCGCGTCCGGCCTCTGCAACCACTTGATGCTTTGCGGTGATGACTGCTCGCAGCGCATGGTATCGGTGACGCCGGATGCAATCTCTGCGCACGCATTGTTAGCCGCGGAGCGAAGTGCCGCCTGTTCGCTTTTCGCCGTGACGATGCGGCAGTTTGTACGGCCTTGATAGGCCATGCATACCTCGACCCGGTACCGGTTGCCGTGGACGGTCGAGTAAACGACGAGCGCGATGAATCCAGCTACGAAGAACGCAATGACAATGCCGACTCTGTTCAGGCGGAGGCCTCGTTGAAGAAGTCGCCCATATGGCGAAACTTCGTGTAGCGTTCTTCGATGATTTGCGCCGAAGTAAGCCCTGATAATTCGTCCAAAGCCTGCTTCAGCGTCTGCCGCAGAAACTGCGCGGCCGCATCATGATCCATGTGAGCGCCTTCGGGCGGCTCGGGGACAATGCCGTCAATCAGCTTCATCTCGAGAAGATCGGTGGCCGTCATGCGAAGGGCGGCCGCGGCGAGCGGCGCTTTGCCTGAATCCCGCCAGATAATAGCAGCGCAACTCTCAGGCGCGATAACGCTGTAGTACGCGTTCTCGAGCATGTAAACGCGGTTTCCAATGCCCAGACCGAGCGCGCCCCCGCTTCCGCCTTCGCCGATCACCACAGAAATAACCGGGACGGCGAGCCGCGCCATTTCGCGAAGATTATAGGCAATCGCTTCCGCTTGCCCGCGCGCCTCCGCGTCAATCCCCGGATATGCGCCGGGAGTGTCAATCAGCGTGATAATCGGCCGGCGGAACTTGGCTGCAAGGTGCATCAGCCGCAGCGCCTTTCGGTAACCTTCCGGCTTGGGCATGCCGAAATTACGGAGCAATTTTTCTTTTGTGTCACGACCCTTCTGTTGGCCGATAACCATCACCGGCTGTCCATCGAATCGGCTCATTCCCGCAAGAATCGATTTATCATCACCGAAAAACCGATCTCCATGCAACTCCTCAAAGCCGGTGAACAAACGCTCGATGTAGTCGCGCGAATGCGGCCGCTTGGGATGCCGTGCCAGCTGGACCCGTTCCCAGCTAGGATTCGAAACGAATTCCGGCGGCGCTGGCAGATCTTCCAGGGGCTGAATGGGCGTTTCCTCTTCCGCCATATTCAGCTCGCCAGAACCTGCATGGATTCCGGACCGCAGATTTTTTCGATTTCGGCCTGAAATTCGCGATCCGGCCGCACCTTTGTGCTCACATCCATGACAACCGAGAAATCGCGGGGCTTTTCTAGCCGCAGCCGCACTTCAGTGTCCCCGGACTTACGGACGAACAACTCGTTCAACGCGCTCGCCTTTTCAATCGAGCTCTCGTCCTTCAACCAGATCCGAATGGAGATCAGCGAGGGAACGTCAATTCTCGCCTCTTCCAATCTCACCATCTCTTGAATCGAAATCTTGGGCGGGCCTCCCTCTTCCGGCAGCACGCACCCGCGCACAAAAACAGCGGCATCTTCCCGCAAGCAGGAAAGCAGGTCCTCATACCGGTTCGCGAACACCATGGCATCAGCGGCGCCTCGGCCATCGTCGAGCTTCAAGGCGGCCCAATATTTCCCTTCGCGATTCGTCTTTCGAATAATGTTCGTGAGAATACCGCAAAGCGCCACGGGCGTATTCTTTTCGAGCTCCTCCAAGTTGTCGGTGAAATGCGTTGCGAGATCCGCCACTTTATCTTTGAAGCGATCAAGGGGATGTCCAGAAACATAGATCCCGAGCACCTCGCGTTCGCCAGCCAACTTCTGCTCCATGGTCCAGTCCTGCAGCTTCGCGAGCGGATGCTCCGCCTTCTGGTCGCCCAGAACCGCGGCGAACAGCCCATGCTGGCCCATGGCGCGGTCGCGCGATACCCGCATTCCCGACTCGAGCGCCCGGTCCAGAGCCTCGGTTAGCTGCGCTCTGTTTGCGGCGGTCGAATCAAAAGCGCCAGCCTTAATCAAGCTCTCCATGACACGGCGGTTCAGGCCGGCGAGATTGACACGTTCACAGAAATTGTAAATGGAAGTGAACGGGCCACCCTCATTCCTGGCGTTGACAACTGCCTCGACCGCGCCGGCGCCGACATTCTTAACGGCGCCCAGCCCAAAGCGAATGGAGTTACCAGCGGGTGTAAAGTCACAGTCACTATGGTTCACATCCGGCGGGAGCACGGGGATGCCCATCTCGCGGCATTCGTTGATGTATTTGACGATCTTGTCCGTGTTTCCGGCTTCGGAGGTGAGCAGCGCGGCCATAAACTCGACCGAATAGTGCGTCTTCAGGTAGGCCGTCACGTACGCCAGATACGCGTATGCGGCGGAATGCGCCTTCGGAAATCCGTAGGCGGCGAACTGCTGCATCAGGTCGAATATTTTTGCGGTCTTCTTGGGTGGATAGCCTCGCTTCGTCGAGCGTTCGATGAATCCTTCACGCTGTTTCGTCATTTCGGCCGCGTTTTTCTTGCCCATCGCTTTACGCAGGATGTCGGCGTCCCCCAGCGAATAGCCCGCTAGTTTATGGGAGATCTGCATGACCTGCTCCTGGTACACGATCACGCCATACGTCTCCTCTAAAATCTCTTTCAGCTCCGGAAGCTCGTATGCAATCGGCTTACGGCCATGCTTGCGGTCGATAAAGTCTGGGATCATTCCACCCTGAATGGGTCCTGGGCGATACAGTGCGTTGAGCGCGCAGAGGTCCTCGATGCGATTCGGACGGTAACGCCGTAAGATATCCTTCATCCCCGAGGATTCGAATTGAAAGATGCCGCTCGTCAGGCCGGTACTGAAAATCCTCGCGTACGTCTCGGGGTCATCCGTCGGGAGGTCCGCGGGAACGATCTTTTCTCCCCGGTACTTTTCGATCAGTTTTACTGATTCCTCGATAATCGTCAGCGTGGTCAGCCCGAGAAAATCCATCTTCAGCAGCCCGAGCTTCTCGAGGCCGATCATGTCGTATTGCGTCACGATTTCGTCTTTGTTCGTGACAAAAAGCGGGACCAATTCGGTAAGAGGTACTGAGGAGATGACTACTCCGGCCGCATGCATCCCGGCGTTCCGCGCGACGCCTTCGAGCCGCAGGCCGATGTCGAGAACTTCCCTCACGCGCGGCTCTTTAGCGGCCAGCTCCTTGAGCTCGGCGTCCTGAATTGCGTCTTTCAATTTGACGTTCAACTGCTTCGGAACGGCCTTCGAAATCCGGTCGACCTCGGCGAAGGTCATATCGAGGACGCGGCCCACATCCTTGATCGCGGCTTTCGCGGCGAGCGTTCCGAATGTAATGATCTGCGCTACCTGCTCGCGGCCGTACTTCTCGGTGACGTACTGGATGACCTCTCCACGCCCCTTCGTGCAGAAATCGATGTCGATATCCGGCATGCTAATGCGCTCCGGATTCAAAAAGCGCTCGAATAATAAGCCGTATTCGAAGGGATCGATATCGGTGATTTCCATCGCATATGCAACCAGGCTGCCCGCCGCCGATCCGCGCCCGGGTCCCACCGGAATGTTCTTCAGCTTCGCGAATCGGATGAAGTCCCACACGATCAGGAAATAGCCCGAGAATTGCATCTGCTGAATCATCTGGATCTCGGATTCCAGGCGTGCGGCATACTCGGGCAAATCGTGCTTCAGCCGGCCTTGGTTCCGCAAGGCTTCGAGGCGCGGCCGGCGTTTTTCAAATCCTTCGCGCGCCACCCACTCGAAATAGGTATCGGTTGAATGGTCCTGTGGCACATCAAACCGGGGAAATGGATCCCTAACTTTTTCGAGTTTCACCTGACAACGCTGAGCGATGTCCCAGGTACGGTCGAGCGCGTCCTCTACTTCCGGGAACAAGGCCAGCATCTCGGCTCTCGTCTTCACGTAGAAATCCGGAGTGCTGAACCGCATCCGATTGGGGTCGGACATGGTCTTGCCGGTTTGAATGCACAGCAGAATCTCGTGGGCGCGCACGTCCTCCCGCGTCAAATAGTGCGCGTCGTTGGTAACCACCAGCGGAATGCCGGTTTCCGCCGACATGCGCCTGATCTGAGGCAGAACCGTTTTGTCCTGATCCAAGCCATGGTCCTGCATTTCCAGGAAGAAATTGGACTTCCCGAATAGATCTGCATACTCGTTCGCGAGGCGCTTCGCGTCCTGATAGCGGTCGTTAAGAAGCCTCTCGTTGATGTCCCCGCGCAGACACGCAGACATTGCGATCAAGCCTTTCGAATGCTGGGCCAGCAGATCCTTATCGATGCGCGGCTTGTAGTAAAACCCCTCCAGGTAGCCCGTAGAGACCAGCTTGATCAGGTTTTTGTAGCCCTGTTGCGTTTCACACAGCAGCAGCAGGTGATTGTACCGGTCCGATTCAGAGCGTGTCTTGTGGCCCTGCTGCGAGACGTAAACCTCACATCCGATAACCGGATGAATGCCGTGATTCGCGGCCTCGTTATAGAACTCGACTGCCCCGAAAAGATTGCCGTGATCGGTCATGGCAATCGAGGGCATTCCCTGCTGCTCGACGACGCTCATCAGCTTTTTGATGTCACAGGCTCCATCGAGCAGCGAATAATCCGTGTGGCAGTGAAGGTGAACGAAGGGGCATTCCGGCATGCTGGTTCTTTCTCAGTGTAACGGGAAATGTAAAAGTACTCATTTGCTTTTTTATGCCCCGAGTTTCGTAACGCCACTGTAATTTTCAAGTGCAACACTGCCGACGGGTGGGCAAATGCCCCGGGAGGAGCGATCGAGTTGACACGCATATGGAGCGGGACGAAGCTAAGCATCGCGGCTGTATTGCTGGGGTCGTGCGCGGTTCTAGGCGCGGAAGTTCTATTGAATGGCGCTGGAGCAACCTTCCCCAACCCGCTGTATTCGAAGTGGTTCCGTGAATACCATAACGTTCACCCGGACGTTCAAATCAACTACCAGCCGTTAGGTTCCGGAGCGGGCATTAAGCAGATCACAGAAGGCACAGTCGATTTCGGCGCCTCCGATGGTCCCATGACCGACCAGCAGATTACCGATTTTCGCCAGAAGCATGGCTTTGGTATTCTGCACTTCCCTACGGTCGCCGGGGCCGTGGCGGTGACGTACAACCTGCCAGGCAGTAACGCGGCCTTGAAGTTCACGCCCGAGGCATTGGCCGCGATTTATTTAGGGAAAATCACCAATTGGAACGATCCGGAACTGGTGAAGGCGAATCCCTCAGCAAGGCTGCCCAACGCACAAATTCAAGTCGTGCATCGCGCAGACGGCAGCGGAACAACGTACTGCTGGACCGATTATCTGTCCAAGATCAGCCCTGAATGGAAATCCAAAGTCGGCCGGGGGACATCAGTGAACTGGCCTGTCGGGGTGGGCGGAAAAGGCAATGACGGCGTAGCGGGGCAGGTGAGGAACATGCCGAATTCTATCGGCTACATAGAGCTTATTTACGCCATCCAGACCGGTATGCCGTATGGAAGCGTACGCAATTCAGCAAGAGTGTTTGTGAAACCGGACTTGGCCAGCACGACGGCAGCTGCAGCCGCCGCGCTCGGGAGTATGCCGGACGATTTTCGAGTTTCAATTACGAATCCGGATGCGAAAGATGCGTACCCGATTGCAACGTTCACTTGGCTGCTAATTCCTGAGCGCATAGATGATCAAGCGAAGTTGCGCGCGATCAAAGATTTTTTGACTTGGGCATTGACCACTGGCCAGGGGCTCACAGCCGCACTTGATTACGCGAAGCTGCCGTCCAGCTTGGTCGCGAAAGAGCAAACCGCCATCGCAAAGATCAAATAGATGCCGAGCCTCGCTGCGATGGAAGGTTTAGCTTCCCCGCGTTCGTTTTCGGCGGGCCGCCTCCGGTTCGCAGCCCGGATTGCGCACGCAATTACATTTGCCGCAGCTGCCGCAACTGTTGCGATTACATGCGTTTTGGCATATGAGCTGTGGGTGAATTCGGCTCCTTCGCGGGTAAAGTTCGGATGGAGTTTCCTGTGGACCATCGGCTGGGATCCCATCGCCGACCGGTTCGGAGCGCTTCCGTTCATCTTCGGGACGATTGCGACATCCGCGCTCGCGCTCCTGCTTGCGGTTCCTTTAGGACTGGGTGCGGCGATTTTTCTGGCAGAGCTCGCGCCGCCGCGCCTTTCAGATGCGCTGACCTTCTGCATCGAGCTGCTTGCCGCGGTTCCGAGCGTCGTGTATGGACTGATTGGAATCTTCGTGATGATTCCGATGCTGCGAGGCATTGTCGATCCACTCCAACACGTAATCGGATGGCTGCCGATCTTCTCAGGAACCTTCTATGGCGTGAGCATTTTTTCAGCCGGAATTTTGTTGGCCGTCATGGTGGCTCCGTTCATCATCTCGATTTCTCGTGAAGTTTTACTCGCCGTTCCACGCGATGTGCGGGAGGCGGCTTTGGCGCTGGGAGCGACGAAATGGGAATCGACCTGGCAGGTGGTCCTTCCATTTGCACGTACCGGAGTTGCAGGCTCCATTTTTCTGGCTTTGGCCCGTGCACTCGGCGAAACCATGGCGGTAACGATGGTCATCGGAAATACGCCGAAAATTCAGGCGTCCATCCTTGCACCAGCCTATTCCATTGCGGCGGTGATTGCGAATGAATTTGCAGAGGCGACGGGAAGCGTCTATCTGAGTGCTCTCATAGAGCTCGGCCTGGTGTTGTTCGCGCTCACGATTGTGATCAACGGACTGGCTCGCGTTCTGATATCTGCGACTGCTGCGAAAGGCGCCGCATGACGGGCGGGTTAAGTTTCAGGCGTAAGGCGGTGAACGCGGCCATGCTCACTGCCACTGGAATCTGCACTTTGATCGCAGCGAGCACTCTTGTGTTCATCCTGGGCTACCTCGTAGTGCACGGCGGAAGCAGCTTGAGCTGGGACTTTTTTACGAAACTGCCCGCGCCCGTGGGCGAGACCGGAGGAGGAATGGCGAACGCAATCGTAGGAAGCGGCAAAGTGCTGGCCATCGCTTCGCTGATCGGACTTCCCACGGGATTTCTGGGCGGTGTTTATCTCTCTGAGTATGGAAGCACCGGAATAGCGGCTCTGGTTCGGTTCACTGCCGATCTGCTGAACGGCGTTCCGTCCATTGTCATCGGGGTTTTCGCGTATGCGTTGATCGTTCTGAAGACTAAACACTTTTCGGCATACGCAGGAGGTGTCGCGCTCGGAATCATGATGATTCCCATTGCCCTCAGAACTACGGAAGGATTTCTCCGGGCCGTTCCGCAATCGCTGCGTGAGGGCGCGATGGCTTTAGGCGCAAGTAAACAGATGGTGATTGCGACTGTCGTGATTCCAGCCGCGGCACGCGGAATTCTTTCAGGCATGCTGCTTAATTTAGCCCGCGTTGCCGGTGAGACCGCACCCCTGCTGTTTACAGCACTCAATAACCAGTTCTGGAGTCCTGGTTTCAATCAGCCGATCGCAACGCTTCCAGTGATGATTTTCACGTACGCCATTGCGCCTTACGCCGATTGGCACCGGCAAGCCTGGGCCGCCGGGTTTGTTCTGTTGATGCTGGTGCTCACGGTAAACATCGCTGCACGTTGGGCGCTCACCCACAACGCAACGGAAAAACAGAGATGATTGTGAGTTCCCCGGTTCAGACACAGGCAACCAAAAGCGCACAAGGCGGGAACACGTTATTTCCGCCTTCTGAAAAGCTGAAAGCCGTTGGGCTGAGCTTTTTCTACGGATCATTTCAGGCTCTGCATAGCATCAGCCTGATTGTTCCCGCCCATAAAGTCACGGCGTTAATAGGGCCCTCCGGTTGCGGTAAATCGACCTTCTTGCGGACACTCAACCGGCTGAATGAAACCATCCGGAACACGCGCGTGGAAGGTGATGTTCTGCTGGATGACGAAAGCATTTTGAAGATGGATGTGTCCCGGCTGCGATTTCGGGTCGGCATGGTCTTTCAAAGATCCAATCCGTTTCCGAAATCGATTTTCGAAAATGTGGCTTACGGGCCGTGGGTGAACGGCATTAGACGCAAGCGGCAGTTGGAAGAGATTGTAGAACGAAGCCTCGGGCGAGCGGCGCTGTGGGAAGAAGTCAAAGACAAGCTGCGCCATTCTGCCTACGACCTATCGGGCGGACAGCAGCAGCGTCTCTGTATCGCACGCGCGCTGGCCGTTGATCCGGAGGTGCTTTTGCTCGATGAGCCGTGCTCGGCGCTCGATCCGATTGCCACAAGTAAAATTGAAGAACTAATCTTTCGCCTGAAAGATTCATGCACGGTTGTAATCGTCACCCACAACATGCAGCAGGCCGCGCGCATTGCGGATTACACTGGATTCTTTCTCATGGGGAAGCTGATTGAATTCGATCATACGCCCACCATTTTCAAAAATCCCTCGAAAAAGGAAACGGAAGATTACGTCACGGGGCGTTTTGGCTGATCGTGTAAGAACATGCGCCATTTTGTCTCAGAGTTAGAGCGGTTAAAGCAGCTTCTCCTCGAGCAGGGTTCGCTGGTTGAGGCAGCTATTTACCGAAGTGTCTCCGCGGTAGTTGAAAGAAACGCGGCGCTCGCTCTCGCGATTCTGGAGAACGAAGCTCATATCAACCGGCTTGAAGTCGAGATCGATGATTTCGCGGTGAACCTGCTCGTGCTCCAACAACCCATGGCAAGCGACCTCCGGCTGATTTTCGCGTCTGTGAAGATCAATAATGATCTCGAGCGAATGGGTGATCTGGCGGTCAACATTGCCCATCGCGCCCTCTCCCTCGTCAACCAGGCTTGCGTGGATCCCGCGGTCGAGATCCCGCGAATGGCAGCAATGGTGGAAAGCATGGTTCGAAAGAGCCTTGACTCATTTATCCGCTACGATCCCGAGGTTGCGCGTGAGGTGCTGGCCGCCGACGATGATGTAGACAGACTTCGAACGGCAATCGCGGGGCAACTCCTCGACTGCATGGAGCGAGATGCGCGAAACGTTCGGCCCTCGGCCGATCTGCTGTTCGTCATCAAGAATCTCGAGCGCATCGCCGATCACGCGACCAACATAGCGGAAGATGTCCTGTTCCTTACAAAAGGGATTGATGTCCGGCATCATGCGGAGGCGACAGGCGAAGAGCAGTCCCGTTTTCGGCCTTAGAATGGGATGTTGGCGGCTCGCCTCTTTCTAAAGCTGATTCTTGCCGTTCTCGTGCTGCTGGCACTCGCGTTGACGGGTGTCAATTTCATGACGGGCAGGCTCGCGGAACGCACCTATACGGAGACGTTACGGCGCGATCTCTTCGAAAAGGCCAAGCTCGTGGCCTCTCTACATCCAGACGCAAACCACGCGGCTGTTCGGATGGCAGCGACATTGGGTTCGGCACGCGTCACCATAATCAGCCGCGACGGTAAGGTGCTCGCCGATTCGGATGCGAATCCGGAACACATGGAGAATCACCGCTCGCGGCCGGAACTCAAGGCCGCACTGGCAGGCCGCGAAGGGTGGAGCCTTCGCCTGAGTCCAACGCTCAAGGTCGATTTTCTTTACGTTGCGGTTCCTTTTGGAGACGGGGCGTTGCGGCTCGCAGTTCCGCTCTCGAGGATAGCGGAGCAAGTGAGTCAAGTCCGGCGCCGGGTTCTTGCCTCGACAGCCCTAGCTTTTCTCCCTTCCGTTCTTCTCGCTGCATGGTTCGCGAGACGCGTGTCAGCCCGTTTGGGCGAGATACTTACTTACGCCGGCCGATTGTCGGACGGAGATTATCGCGCTCACCTGGGTGTCAGGGGTACGGATGAGCTGGGGACATTGGCCGCGAAGCTCACGGAAACCGGCTCCAAACTGCAGCAAACATTTAAGCAGCTCGATCAGGAGCACACAGAGCTCGAGCGGCTGGAGCGGGTACGCAACGACTTCGTCATCAACGTGTCCCATGAGCTTCGAACTCCGCTCGCGTCGATTCAAGGGTATGCGGAAACGCTACTTGAAGGCGCTATCAACGATCGGCAGATTAATTTGAAGTTCGTACAAATCATTCTGCAGAATGCGCAACGGCTGGGCCGGTTGACGGCGGATCTGCTGACGCTTTCCCGGATCGAGCTGGAACAAAAGACATTTCAATTTGCTCCTTACAGCATCAACGCGCTATTGGCCCAACATGTCGAGGCCCTCCAGCCTCTGGCGGAGCAGAAGCATATTGAGCTGTCCCTTGATCCCGCACCGGGCGTGACCGAAGCTTTCTGCGACGAAGAGGCGATGCACCAGATTCTGACGAACCTGGTAGATAATGCGCTGAAGTATACGCCCGAGGGAGGAGGCGTCGAAGTGGCGGCGCGGCTGATTACAGGTGACCGGGTTGAGATTTCAGTTCGCGATTCCGGCATGGGCATTCCCCCCGAGGAGCTGCCGCGCCTTTTTGAGCGCTTCTATCGCGTTGATAAAGCGCGTTCCCGCGAATTGGGCGGTACCGGTCTCGGATTGGCGATCGTGAAGCACCTGGTTCGCGCACAGGGCGGGGAAGTAGGGGTTGAAAGCACTCCCGGCGCCGGCTCACGTTTCTATTTCACAGTTCCGACCAGCGATCTTGGAATGGCAGAGGTCCAGGCTGCCTATACGGGATCGGCCGCCCTGTAATGCGTCTGTAACAGAGGCTCGATTAGAGTAGGGGTGATGAAAAAGATTTTTCTCATCGAGGACGATGCAGACCTGTTGACACTTGTTAAGTACAACATGGAAAAGGAGGGGTTCGCCTTTGTGGGCTCGCGAACCGGACGCGGAGCCCTGGAGCTTTGCCAGCGCGAGCGGCCCGATCTGATCCTCCTCGATATCATGCTTCCAGATTCGGATGGTCTTGATATCTGTAAGCGTATTCGCGCACACCCGGATCTCGCCCAAATTCCTGTAATCTTTCTCACTGCGCGCGCTGCGGAAACCGATCGCATCATCGGCCTGGAACTCGGAGCAAACGATTACATTGTCAAGCCGTTCTTTGTTCGCGAGCTGATTGCGCGCATCAAAATACAATTCCGCGGAGCGGCTGCGCCTTCCCGCAAACTGCAGATGGACGGCTTGGAACTCGACCGGGACGCCTGCCGCGTGCATCTAAATGGGCGAGAGATCCTGCTGACTGCGACGGAATTTAAGCTGCTCGATTTCCTGATGAGCAGGCCCGGCATCGTCTTCAGTCGTGACCAGTTGCTGGACAAGGTGTGGGGTTATGACCGCGCGGTTACGGATCGGACTGTGGATGTTTACATTCTCCGGCTCCGGCAAAAGATCGAATCGGACCCTGCCGCTCCTGACTGGATCCGTTCGGTACGTGGGTTCGGTTACACATTCGAAAAAAACAAATCAAAATCAGACCGGTCGTCACCTTCCGGTGATGACGTGCATTGTCAACTGAATCCCCTTCCGTAAGCCCTCCCCCGTCCCGTAGATTAATCCATCGCTTGCTCTCGTAAAAGATCTTCATCATCCTGTCATCAAATCGATAAGTCCGGCTGCTAGGTTACTTACGATGCTCCGTATGGAGCCAAGAAAAACAGGAGAATATGAGTTCGAAAACAAATCTTATTCTGATCTGCGTGTGTGCAATGGCACTCCAGCTCAGGGCTGCAGACGGACCGCCCTCGGCTGATGACCTGAATCAGCTTCGACAGCAGATTGCAAAACAACAGGAGGAGATTAAGCGGCTACAGGAATCCTTGCAGGCCGAGCACGATAGGCTCGAGCGACTGATGCAGACTTCGGCCCGAAGCTCGCCGGCTGCAGCGTCCGGTCCCGTCAAGCTCGTTCCTGTGGTCAACGTTGCTCATCCGGATCTCGCAGGATCGGGTGGAAGTGGCCAGAAAGTCGAAGAGAACCCATCTCCGCTCGCGATTCGCATCGGCGACACCACGCTCGCTCCGCTGGGTTTCGTCGATTTCACTTGGTATGGGCGTTCTACAAACGTCGGCAGCGGCATCGGAACCAGCTTTGGCGGAATCCCGTACAATACCTCCGTCGCGGGCCACGCCTTTGAAAATAACTTCAGCACGCAGAACTCGCGCCTTGGCTTCCGGGTCGACTCAACCGTCTTGGGCGCGAAAGTCCTCGGTTATGTAGAGGCGGACTTTCTGGGCAACGCCCCTTCGAACGTCTTCGTCACCAGTAATTCAAACACCTTCAGGATGCGAAATTTCTTTGTTGACGTGCAGAAGGGCGGCTTTGAAGTGCTGGGCGGTCAGGATTGGAGTCTCTTCACTCCCAACCGCAACGGCCTCTCGCCGCTCCCGAGCGATATCTTCTACTCGCAAAACATGGACACGAATTACCAGGTTGGGTTGATCTGGGCGCGGCAATCTCAATTCCGCTTAATTGCGCATCCCACCAAAGACGTGGCGTTCGGCATCTCTCTCGAGAACCCGCAACAGTACGTGGGGAACGGGATCGTAACCTTCCCGTCGGCGCTAACAGCCTCGGCTACGGCGCAGTTCAACAATACTTCGACGACCTATGCCGCACCCAATCTGCATCCCGACATCATTTTCAAAGCGGCGTACGATGCGCACCCGGGCGACAAGACATGGCACGTCGAGGCTGGAGCTTTAGTGCGAAGCTTCAAGTTCGAGAATGCAGCCGGATCGAAGCCCACAACGTTCACGTCATCGACTACAACGGCCGCAAGTGGCGAGGCAAACGCGAACCTCGAGATCGTGAAGAATGTTCGCGTGGTAGCCAATACATTCTTCGGTTCCGGGGGCGGCCGCTATATTTTTGGCCTGGGACCCGACGTGATCGTTCGTGCAAATGGCGCTCTCTCGCCCGTCCACGCATATTCGACGTTGGACGGCTTCGAAGCCAATCTCGCAAAGAACACCGTCGTCTCGATGCTGTATGGCGGCGGGTACTTCGGCCGCGACACTGCCCTCGATGCGAATGGAAAACTGATCGGGTACGGCTTTGCAGGGTCCGCCACGAGCAACAACCGCACTGTGCAGGAGGCCACGTTCGATCTGGTTCAGACGTTCTGGAAAAATCCGAACTACGGCGCGCTATCGTTCATCGGTCAGTATTCCTATCTGTGGCGTAATCCATGGTCGATAGCACCGGGCGCAGCCAGATACGCCAAGACGAATCTGATTTATCTCGATCTTCGCTACACACTGCCGTAACGCGGCGTGTAAACTTTACATGAATCGGCGGGCAAAATAAAAACGCCCCCGGCAGAACCGGGGGCGAAGAGGTCAAAACTTTTTTGAGTCCCCGCTCTTACGGGGTACCAGGGCTACTTCCCTTTTTTCTTGCTGGAGCTCTTCTTTGCGGTCTTCTTCGAGCTACCAGACTTCTTAGTTGCGTTCTTCATCGAACGATTCTCCCTAACGTAAATTTGCAATCCATTACAGATCGCAGTGTGATTCATATATAAGGTTGTTCGGAAGAGAAGTCAAGAAAAAAATTACTTGACAGGAATTTGATGAGCAACCCTTCATCCTAAAAGCCGCCCAAAAACGGTATTCCAGAAATTTGTTTTACCCGTTTACCCGCCGATTTCGTCTTTCATTACGTCCGTTGGCCGGTTATCATCGTGGCATCGGCATCATGAAGCGGCGAACCTTCATTCCGGTAGCGAGTCTCGCGATGTTAGCTTGCCTGCTGTCCGCATCGGGTTGCCGAAAGCATCAGCGAGTTGCAAAAATCTCGCCGCCTCCTCGTCCTTCGAGTTCGCCTGCGCCTCCGCAGCTTCCCACTTCACCGGGGCCGCAGAATCCCACTGTTCCGGCAGAGCCAGCCGGCTACACAGAGGAGGGCATCGCGAGCTGGTACGGTATCCCCTATCACGGCCGGCCCGCTGCTGATGGAGAAATCTACGATATGGAAACTCTGGTCGCCGCGCATCGCGTGATGCCGTTCAACACCTGGCTGAAAGTAACCAACCTCGCCAACGGCAAGAGTGTGAACGTGCGAATCATCGATCGCGGCCCCTTTGTTCGTGGGCGCATCCTCGACCTTTCAAAAGCGGCTGCCCGCCAGATCGATCTTTTGGGACCGGGCATCGGGCGGGTGCGGCTGGAGGTGATCGGCGCGCCCGCTGATAATCCTTCGAACGATTTTTATGCCGTTCAAATCGGCGCATTCTCCGTCGCCGCGAATGCCGAACGCTTGCGAGCCCGCTATGCACAGCGTTTCGGAACGGCGCAAGTTGCAATCAAATCCGGGCCGGTTCCGCTCTGGCGCGTACTCATCGGCAAGGAGCCCTCCATTCAAGCCGCGCAGGAGCTCGCGACTGTGCTCGCCTCTGAAAATCGAAACGTGTTCGTCGTTCGTTTGGACGAGACGGTCCTCAAGCCCGGCGCAAGTGTCGTTCCTGGCTTGCTTGCCGAACCGATGAACTAGTCGCGCGGCCCGCCCCGCCCCGAGAGAGTTTCCAGTAAGCATCAACACTACCTTCACAAGGGACGGTAGCCTTACTCGTGACCCCGCAGATTGCGCTGGATGTTTCGCCTCTCTCGACTTTGGTCGGCAATTCGCCGTGCATGAAGCAGGTGCATCGCCTCGTCACGCGAATGGGGAAGTCACGCTTCCCGGTGCTCATTCTCGGCGAGACCGGAACCGGCAAAGAGGTGGTCGCGCGTGCCATCCATAACATGGAATCGCGGGGACCCTTTGTGGTTGTCGATTGCTCTTCATTGGTCGGACCCTTGATGGAGAGTGAGCTGTTCGGCTACACCAAGGGCGCGTTTACGGGTGCCTTCAACCAAAAGCTCGGCCTGCTCGATGCCGCGAACGGCGGCACCGCATTCTTCGATGAAATTGGAGAACTGCCGCTTGAGCTGCAGATGAAACTGCTGCGCGTCCTTCAAGAAAAGCAGTTTCGGGCGATCGGCGGCCTGGCCCAGCGGAGCTCGAACTTCCGGGTGATCGCCGCAACCAATCGCGATCTCCTGGCCGAAGTCGACGCAAAGCGATTCCGCCAGGATCTCTACTACCGCCTGAACGTCATGCGCCTGCGGCTCGCCCCACTACGCGAGCGCCGCGACGATATTCCCGCTCTCATCTCGCATTTTTTGCAGCGCTACGGCAATGACCACCGCCTTGCGGATGAGGTTATGGATTCTCTCGTCGAGTACGATTGGCCGGGTAATGTCCGCGAGATCGAGCATGCCGTCCAGCAAATGGTGGCCATGAACTCCGGTCCGTGGATCACCGTAGCCGATCTTCCTTCGAGCGTCGTGAATCGTTCCTTCGAGCGTCAGATCGAGGGCCGCAACCAGGAAGGTTTCTCCCCGAGCCCCGCGTTCGCAAACTTCAACGGCGTTGCGTCAAGTGTCCTCCCATTGTCCGAGGTCGAGAAGAAGGCCATCTTACACGCCCTCGAATACACGAAGGGAGATCGCACGGTAGCTGCCGCGATGCTCGGGATCGGAAGAACCACTCTCTACCGTAAGCTGAAGGAGTACGGACTGTAAGATTGGGATCGTGCGCATTGCGCTCGATGCCACCTACAGCGTTGACCCGCATCCGTCGGGCATCGCCGCCTACTCGCAAGAGCTGCTTTACGGCTTGGCGTACGCCAATCCCCAAGACGAATATCTATGGTGTTTTCGCCCCAAGCAGTGGAGACGTGCAGCCGCCCCTGCGCTTGCGAACGTGCGACGGCGACTCTTGCAACCGCCGCTGCCCACGTTCACCGCTGAGGTCTTCCACGCCCTGAACCAAAGAGTGGACACACGCTCTTCGCGGAAAGTAGTTTCGACATTTCACGACCTGTTTGTTATCACGGGCGAGTACTCGTCACCCGAGTTCAAAAGGCGTTTCACTGCGCAGGCTCGGCGCGCGGCTGAGAACTCGGACCTCATTATTGCGGTCTCGGAGTTCACGGCCACTCAGGTGAGCAGCCTGCTTGGGTTTGATCGCTCGCGCATTCGCGTCGTGCCGCATGGCGTGCGCCTGCCCGTAGAGCATTCCGAAATCGAACGGGAGAACATGATCCTGTTTGCCGGCGCCTTCCAGACTCGAAAAAACGTGATTCGCCTGGTTGAGGCTTTCGAACGGTTACCGGACGCATGGCGGCTCGTGCTTGCGGGCGCGCCTTCGGGTTATCAGGCTGAGAAAATTCTTGAGCGCATTGAAAGTAGCCCGTCTCGCGGCCGCATACAAGTCGCAGGCTACGTATCGCGACCGGAGTTGGATGGGTTGTACTCGCGCGCAAGTATCTTTACGTTGCCCTCGCTCGACGAAGGATTTGGAATACCGCTACTCGAGGCTATGGCGCACGGAGTCCCTGTCGTCACCTCGAACCGGTCCGCGCTGCCGGAAGTCGCGGGGAACGCCGCGCTGCTGGTCGATCCCTATTCTGCCGAAGAGCTGGAATTTGCTCTCCATCGCCTGATCAATGATCCTGATTTGCGAGCCGACCTTTCCGCCCGTGGGCGCGTGCGCGCCAAATCCTATTCGTGGGAGCGCGCCATCCAGACAACACGCGCCATTTATCAGGAACTGATAGATTGAGCTATTTCGATTCTTCGTCGAGCGATATTTTAAGCGCGCGAAGGAACTTCTGGTCTTGGGTGGTCAGCCGAATCTTGCCCGTTGATTCGTAGTGCACCGGACGTCGCCCGTCCTCATCACCGAGTGATTCGCCCTCCGAGCCGTCTTCCCGCTTATTAAACCCGATCGTGGCTTCGAGGACTAAGAAAACATCGTAGCCGGCGCGCTTGATGTCGCCTATGGCTTCTGCGATGCGGTCCGAATCGGAGAGCGATTCGTTGATCGCATTACCCAGCTCCTGCATCAGCTCCTTTAGTCTCTCGTCCAAAACAATTCCTTCCTTGGGCACCTTCAGGTTATCACCGGATCGCGCGATCCACACCTAAGAGAAACTACAGGTTTTCTATCCCATAGGTGCTCAAAGTACTAGTCGACCGCTATCGGTAAACGATCTGCTTATTCGATGCAACGGCGAGGTAATTGATTCGCGCGTCGAGCCGGACGCCTATCGTTCGCCCAGCAGATCAGGACGCTCGTAAGGCTTAGTCGAGTATCGGGCGGCTTCTTCTTGGGCTCCCGCCGTATTGTCATGCGTTCGGATGGCCAGCTTATATTCGTTCACGGCCCGGTCACGCTGGCCGGTAATATCAAAGATCTTTCCAAGATTCACATGCGACCACACTTCGGTCCATTTAGGCTCGAGATCGCCGTTAATCGCCGCCCGAAACTCGTTCGCGGCCGATTGAAAATTATTCTGCTTAAAGAACAACGAGCCGATTCGATAATGAGCGAGCGAGCTGTTCCGGTTCACTTCGAGAGCTTTTTGATACTCCCTCAGCGCGCTGGCGTAATCGTTCACTTCAACAAATTGTTCGCCTCGCCGGATCGCAACCGCGATTTCCATGCTGGGGTCAAGACGCAAGATCCGATTTTGCGGATCAAGGATTACTTTACGCGGCTTGCCGAACGTGTCGACGCTAAATTCAGAAGAGGTTCCAGTCACCTCTACTTTCTTGTCCTCGGGATTGCCTTCCGTTTCGATGCGCAAGTCAACAGGCATGCGGAACGTATCCAGATCCTGGTTGATCTTGCCTACGATCCGGAAGCCCTTCTGAGTTCGCAGCACCGTGTATTCGAGCTTGAATTCGGGCGATCCGCTCGATTCGAGCCATTGCAGAAAGAAATATCGCAGATCCTGGCCTGATGCCTGTTCCATCACTTTGCGGAAGTCTTCACTGCTGGCGGATTTATAACTGTACTGGTCGATGAAGGCATGCATGCCCTTCTTGAAATCCGTATCGCCCACGATGCCGCGCAGCATATTCAGGACCGCCGCTCCTTTCGCAGCCGTAAGCGCCCAATATTCGGGTGAATAATCCTCTAGCCGCGCCGCCTGAAGCACTGGCGGATCCTTTACCGTAAGGGCTTCGACGTAGGTTGATTTCAAATCCGCTTCCATCGCGCCCGGGCCTCCCGTCTGCTCCGCATAGAGAAGCTCGGAATAACGTGAGGGGCCATTAACCAGCCAGAGCTGATTTCGTGTCGTCGGCGAAACCAAAACGCCCCACCATTGCCGTGAAAGCTGATTCGCGAGCACGCGCGTGTTCACCTGGTGCGTAATTGAGCCCGGCGCGAGAAAGATGACGCCCGGCGCTGAGTAGCCGTTTACCGCGCCCTGGTCCGTTTCGACGAATGTGAGATTCGCTTGAGGCGCAAGACCGTATTCCGAAGTAAGAAACGTCATGATCTTGCCGGTCTCTTCGCCATAGGCCTGCGCATCCGCTGCTTGCTGGTCTCGGAAAAACAGCTGCGTCGTAATCCCCTGCGAAGAGACTCGCGCGGGATCGCCTTTCACCAGTGCAATGCTGCCTGGAAAACTGGTTTTATCGTAATGAAATGAATAAATCGGACGGCCATCACTGCTGCGATCCGTCTTCATATCGCCACTCCCGACCCCCCGATACTCAGAAGGCGTGGTGACCCGGATGTCCGCGCTAAACCGGTCAACTGTGTATCCGCTTACTGGAAACCACCGCGCCGGATACAGCAGATACCCATAATCAGGATGCAAGGCGGCAAACTTGATTCCAGATACCGGCGAGTCCTGATCGCCGGTGAGCTTGCCGTCATAGGTCAAGGAAATCGCAGTTGCCTGGTTTTTATGCAGCGCACCCGGAAGGGAAACGTTGATCGAAAAATCTTGGGGGGTCCGTACCGTCTGCAACGGATTGCCCGATCCGTCTACGGCCTTCGTGATCGTGAGAGCGTTATTCAGTTCGAATACCGCATCATTCGCGTCGTCGAGCGGAGTGAAATCAATTTTGGCGGTGGCGGCGATCGATTGAGTGCGCGGGTTGATGTCGGCGTCGATCGTATAATGCTGAACCTGAATGCGCGCGTGCTTCTCTTGTGCCGAGGCGCACATCGCCAGCGAAAGACAGAGCACCATCCATCGGTAACCGCGTCGCATTACTCTGATTTTCCCTTAATCGTTTCGGGGCGAATGGCAATTGGCCCCGAAATGGCGGCTCGGTGCGTGCATGCCTCTTCAATAAGGTCCGCCGCGCGAGCGAACGGATCTCCCTCGCTCCTAAGTGCCAGCCGGACCTCCGCTAAATCGGCGTGCATGCGTCCGGCACGCTCCGGGTTGGTAAGCAGCTCTTCCGCTGCAGCGGCTATCTTTGACGGCGTCATGTCCTGTTGAATTAGTTCGGGAACGATCTGCCGTTCTGCAATTAAGTTCACCATCGAAAGAAAGGGTACCTTGACGAGTCGCCTGCCTGCCGACCAGCTCAGAGGGGCGACCTTATAGAACGTGACCAGGGGAGTGCCCAATACAGCTGCCTCCACAGTTACCGTACCGCTGGCAGCCAGGGCGAGATCGGCATGACCTATGGAGTCCCAAGTTTCGTTTTCAACTATTTGGATGGATAAAGCGCCAATGCGTTCCTTAAATGTTGAGAGGCAGGCTTGCATGGCGGCCGACGCCGGAACTGCCAGAATCGCCGAAAAGGCGAAGCGGCGGCGAAGCTCGGCTACAGCATCCAGCAAAATCGGCAAATGTCGGCGCGCCTCACCAGCACGGCTGCCGGGAAGCACTACGAGCATGCGCGTGTCCTTCGGGATTCCGTGCCGCTCGAAAAACTCCTCGCGCGACAGCGTTCTGCGCACCATTGACGCGAGCGGATGACCTATATATACGGCGTCCACTCCGCGGCTGCGAAACCAAGCCTCTTCGAACGGAAATAAGCAGAAGAGTTTATCGACGAGCGCCCGGATGGTTTTGACCCGGCTCTGCCGCCAGGCCCAGACCTGGGGTGCTACCAGATAAAACACGGGCACTTGCAGCCGCTTCAAATGCCGGGCCAGGCGAAGGTGAAAATCCGGGCTGTCCGTGAGCAGCGCCGCATCCGGGCGATGCTCTTCAACGAAGCGGATCAGCTTCCGGTATTCCCGATAGATCCCAGGCAGGTGGCCGGCCACCTCCGCCAGACCCACTACGGACAACTTGCCGAAATCGATTACGGGGCGAACCCCCGCCGCTTGGAGCTTCGGGCCTGCAGACCCGTAAAATTCGGCCAACGGAAACCTGCGCGATAGCTCGGATACGACCCCCGCCGCGTACATGTCGCCCGAGGCCTCGCCCGCGGAAACCAGAAATCGCACTGAATCAGTAAACTACTCCGACTCGTCCAGGACTTGCTCTTCCGTCCACGGACACGCGGCCGGAAAAACGGATTCGGACAGATCGGTTTCGCGCGCGGCCCGCAGCCGCGCGACTCGATACGCGCGCTGCATCAAGTCTGCCGCACGGGCCCGTAGACTTGGGCTCTCCTCGAAAAGCTCGCTTATCTTCACACGCTGCTCCCTGATCGTCAGGTCCCAACTACGGCTATGTTTCTCAGACTGAAACTGTCGTTTTAAGAGGTGGGCAAGCAGAATCTCCATCCGGCTCTCAATTCCGCGCCGTTCACTCTTGCCCATGCTTTCGATCTCTTCCAATAAGTTCTCGGTATCGAGATCGTCCCAGCGCCGCTCGCGAATGGCTTGGGCTGTCTCTTGAGTCCAGGCATAGAAGTCCGTTTCGTAAGTGGTAGCCATCGCCAGCTCCTACTTTCTAGTATGCGGCTCAGCCGGTCCCGACCGCCGTGGCGACCTTAAACGTTGCCGATATCAGCGCCCGAGCTTCTTCCTGTATGCGGCGCAAGTGCTCCCTACCCAGAAAACTCTCCGCGTAGATCTTGTACACGTTCTCGGTTCCCGACGGCCTGGCAGCGAACCAGCCGTCTTTTGTGACGACTTTCAAACCTCCGATCGCCGCTCCGTTTCCGGGGGCGGCCGTCAGCATGGTTTCGATCTTTTCCCCGGCCAAATCCTCGGCAGAAACCTGTTGTGGCGAGAGCTTCTGCAAAATCGCCTTCTCATCCGGCGTGGCGGGCGCGTCGATTCGCTCATACACCGGATCGCCAAACCGATCCGTGAGTTTGCGGTAGCGCTCGCCCGGATCATCGCCCGTCTTGGCAGTAATCTCCGCAGAGAGCAGACCCAAGATCAACCCGTCCTTGTCGGTGCTCCAAGCCGATGCATCGGTTTGCACGAACGAAGCCCCGGCGCTCTCTTCGCCTCCAAACCCGAGCGATCCATCGAGTAGACCTTCGACGAACCATTTGAACCCTACAGGTACTTCGAACAGCTGCCGCCCCAAAGCCGCTGCAACCCGATCGATCATGCTGCTGCTCACGAGCGTCTTCCCCACACCGGCGTCCGCTCGCCACAATGGCCTGTGGCGGAACAGATATTCAATTGCTACCGCAAGATAATGGTTCGGATTCATCAGGCCGGCGCTGCGGGTAACGACTCCGTGACGGTCGTGATCGGTATCGCAAGCGAACGCAATATCGAATTGATCTTTGAGGGCAATCAGGCCCGCCATGGCGTACGGAGACGAGCAGTCCATGCGAATCTTGCCGTCCCAATCTACAGTCATGAACCGGAAGGTCGGATCAACCGCCGTGTTGACGACTGTGAGATTCAAACCATAGCGTTCCGCGATGCGCGGCCAGTAGGCGATTCCAGCTCCGCCCAATGGATCTACCCCGACCTTGAGACCGGCTGCGGATACAGCGGCAAGATCCACTACCCGCCACAACTCATCCACATAACTCGATACATAGTCGAAGCGGTGTGTCGTAGCCGCTTTCAAAGCGCTCTGATAGGGAACCCGGACAAGACCCTTTAGGCCCGTAGCAAGCAACTGGTTCGCCGAGTCTTCGATCCACTTGGTCGCGGTTGTATCCGCAGGTCCTGCGGAAGGCGGATTATATTTGAATCCCCCATCTTCGGGTGGATTGTGCGACGGCGTGATGACAATCCCGTCAGCCAGCCTTTCATTCCGGCCGCGATTGTACGTCAGAATCGCATGCGATAACGCCGGCGTTGGCGTATAGCCGTCGTCCTGATCGATCATTACATCGACATGATTCGCGGCAAGCACCTCCAGAGCAGTCGCGAACGCCGGTTCTGAAAGAGCGTGCGTGTCTTTGGCTAAGAACAGCGGACCGTTTGTCCCTTCCTGCTTCCGGTAACGGCAGATGGCTTGCGTAATCGCGAGGATGTGATCCTCATTGAACGACGAACTAAACGACGAGCCCCGGTGGCCGGACGTGCCGAACGCGACTCGCTGCGTCTTCTCACCCGGATCGGGATGAAGCGAATAGTAGCTCGTAATCAGGCGCGAAACATTCACCAGCTGCGATGCTTCCGCCGGTTTGCCTGCGCGCGGGTCAGTCGTCATAACCACCTCACCTTTGATAGAAGCCGGCCGATGCGCCTACCCAATCCAGGTCTTTATTGAAATCGACGCCCATCATCTTGCCCCGGCCGGTGCGAATAATCGTCGTCACAGGTTTCAGCTCGCCGTCCCAGATGTACATAATGCGGGTCTCCACTTTCGTCATGCCGCTGGGCGTCTCTACAACAGGAACGAACTCCATCTTTCGCTGCAGGATGAAGTTCGATTTTTCGCTCTCCGGAATTGCGAGGATCTCATCGCGCGTAGGAGAAATCTTCACGCCAAGGCCGCCGAACGAATAGAGCGGCTTCAAAACGTACTTCGAGAGATCGTCCGGCAGCTCTGTTACCTGAGACAGAAACCACGTCTCCGGCACACTGACGTGTCGAAACCAGGGCAGCGAAAACTTGCTGAGGCGAAAATACCAGTTCGGGTGCCCCGCCCATTCAACATCCAGGTCATCGGTGAACTCGAACGCCGCATGTATGTTTTTTCGTACCAGCTCATCCACGATCGCCCGATTATAAATGCGTTTCACCTCCACGCCATCGAGATACAGCTTCCGGGCCGCCTTCTTCACGTCCGTAATCGAGGCGATCCTGATGCCCAGCAATTTGTGCGTGAGCAGAAAATCGGCGAGTGTCTTTTGCTCAAAGGGCTCGATCTCGAGCAGAATCACATTCTCCGGCGCATGGCCGCCCAGGATCGCGCGCCGCAGCAACTCCAAATACCCGCGCTCATCCAGGCCGCCGAGAAACGCCGTCAGGCTTTCCTCCAAACGATATACCCGCCGGTACGTATCGGCCAGCGCGGGTTGAAACGCGTACAGCGATGGGAAGCCCTGGATCTCTACCAATTTCGGCTCGAGACTCCCATCGCTGCCCCGCACCAAACCGAAATCAGCCTGCACGAAGAGTGGGTCCGGCACCTCATTAGGGACGCGAAAACGAAGTGGAATGGCAGCGTCCGATGCTTTCCGGTACTCCTCGTTTTCCGCCACTTGCTGATAGAGCTCCCGGCCATAGCGCGACATGGTTTCGAGCAGCGGTTTCGGAAAAAAGACCGGAGTTTCGCTGCAACGAAACCCTACGTGGGTGCCCGAAACCTCATCGATCGCGCTCCGGAATTGAGCGTACAGCTCAGGAGTCCACCGCTCATTGAAGCGCTCGCGTAGCTCAGGTACCACAAGGCTTGTCTCTAAACCAGAAATTCGCCACGATGCATGATCTGACGATCATCCGCCCAGATGTCAAAATCCCTTCCCACTACATCGATGTGG
Organism: uncultured Acidobacteriaceae bacterium; assembly: GCA_963703035.1. GTDB lineage: Bacteria > Acidobacteriota > Terriglobia > Bryobacterales > Bryobacteraceae > Bog-105. The sequence goes on from OY969780.1 coordinate 152,660, forward strand.
GTTGTAGAAGTCCACTCCGCGCCCGTGTGCATTCCATAGGGATTCCCAAATGCTATGTGCACCCCGGGTATCTTTTCGTCCTGCAGGATATTGCCGATCACATTTTTGAGCGCCGTATTGGTTCCGATCGCAAACTCACCGACCCGATTGCTGTTCTCGTCGCGGTGCGTGTACTCGTCGAAATCGCGTTCCAGCTGCTTGTTGTCGGAACTGACTGCCCTCAGCCGGTTGCGTTCTATGTGAACGGTCAGCGGCGTCTCTTTCAAATCGCCGAACTTGCTGCACAGGTAATCGCCCACAACGCCATCCACAACGAAGGTCCCATTCACCTCGAGCGGCGACGTGAAGATTTCTCCTCCCGGCAGATTCCCCCATTTCTCAGGGCTGATGATGCCGCTGGTCTTTATCCACCGGTATTCGGGACACAACTCCGCTCTGATATCGGTGCCGCCGGAAGTGGTCGCGCGAATCGATTTTGCAGTCTTGACAATGCTCATTACCCGCAGGCTCAGCTCGTCCACTTTCTGGAAATCCGCTCGCATGCCTTCGAGCATGATCTTTTTCTCGATATTGACCATGTGGGCATGCCGCAGCTTCTTGCGATTCACGACATCGGTCATCTGCATGCGCGTCCTTAGCTCATTCGGCTGCGCTTGAACCGCGAAGATGCTCACCTGGCTCGATTCCATGTCGTCCAAAATCGCTTTCGGCATGTCGGTCAGCGGCCGCGGCGCGAGATCTTCTAAAACGAACGTGCGGTACGGGCACCCGCACGAATCCAGCTCCGCAACCAGGCTCGCCGCGATCTCTTCGCAAGCTTGATCCGTGATCAACGTCACTTTTTCCGAAGGCTGAATCCGCAGGCAAACGAACACGGCATTATGCGCTCCCGTTTTCAGTTCAGGATCGAAACACTTGACCGTCAAATCTGTACTAGTCACGCAGCACCCGCGCCCAGCTGCTCGGCCGATAGCCCGGCTTCTGTTTCGTAGATGATGTAATCCACTACCTTGTGCAAATCGCCCGTCTCCTGAAAAATGCGCAGTTGGCGGTCCGCGCCGGTGCCGTTTTCAAGGATCCGGTGAATGTAGTTGATCTCATTGCGCGAGCCGAGATCGTCGACGACATCGTCCACAAAGTCCAAGTATTCATAGATGAGGTCCCGCACCGGAACCTCGATCTGCTTTCCAAAGTCGATAATTTTGCCGTCGATGCCGTAGCGCGAGGCGCGCCATTTGTTTTCCATGATGAGCGCTCGGCGGTACAACCGGAAACTCTGGTTCGCCGAAAGCAATTTGTAGAGCTTGGCAATGGTCGCCTGAATCAGCGCCGCAATCGCAATCGCTTCATCGGCCCGCATGGGCACATCGCAGATCCGAAACTCGAGCGTCGGGAAATTCGGATGGGGCCGAATGTCCCACCAGATCTTCTTCGCGTTGTCAATACAGTTCGTTCTCACAAGAAGATTGACGAAGCTCTCATACTCCCCCCAGCTCGGGAAATAATCGGGAATGTTCGTGCGTGGAAACTTATCGAACACTTTTCCGCGGTACGACTTCAGGCCTGTATCCATGCCCAGCCAGAAAGGCGAATTCGTCGACAGAGCCAGAATATGCGGCAAAAAGTAGCGGGACGCATTCATCAGTTGAATCTGCGTTTCCCGATCTTCGACACCGATATGCACGTGCAGGCCGAAGATCAGGTTGGCGCGGGCCACCATTTTCAAATCCTGCACGATCGTGTAATATCGCTCGTCCGGATAGATGTCCTGCTTGCGCCAGTCAGCGAAAGGATGCGTCCCCGATGCCGCCAGCCGCAGCCCGTTCTGTTTTGCGAGAGTGACAATCTCGGACCGCAGGCACTTCAACTCTTTCGCCGCGTGTTTGATGTTCTGGCACACGCCCGTTCCAATCTCGACAACCGATTGGTGCATCTCCGCCTTCACTGCTTCCTTCAGCAGCATCTTCCCCTTGGCGATAATTTCCGAGTCGATATGCGAGCGCAAGTCCCGCGTCACGGGGTCTACTGTCTGGTATTCCTCTTCGATGCCGATTGTGAGGCTAGGTGTCATACATCGCCTCTCTTCACGATGACGCCGCTGTCGTCTTTGCCGGTCCCGCGTTCAGGAAATACGACCACCGGTATTCAACCTGCGGCGGTTTCTCGCCCCGCGCCTTATCAATCGCGAGCTGCGCCATGTTCTCGACCACCCAGTCGAAGTTTGCCTGCCCCACTGAATGAACATCGGCGTCCGGAGCGGGATTCAAGAAATCGATCGCGTAGGGCACGCCGTCTTGCACCGCCAGCTCCACTGTATTGAAGTCATAGCCCAACGCCCTACACAGCGTGAGCGAGTCCTTGACCAACCGCGCCCTGAGCGCTTCCGATTTCGCCGCGCCGTCTTTCACGTAACGCAGATGGTGCGGCTGCTTTGGATCGTACTTCATTACGCGTACCTTTTCCTGTCCAACCACGTAGCAGCGATAGTAATCATCGAACTCGACCGCCGATTGCAATGTCATGCACATATTGCCCGTCTCGTCGTAAGCCTTGAAGAACTCTTCGGGCGAATGTACCTTGAACACATGCTTCCACCCCCCGCCGCTGAAGGGTTTCAGAAACGCCGGAAACCCGACGTACGCGAACACTTCCTCCCAGTTCAACGGAAACGCTAGATTCCGCATGGACTGAACCGTCGTGCCCGGCGGATGCGTTTTGTGCGGCAAAACTACCGTGTTCGGCACCGCAACTCCTAATTTGCTCGCCAGCGCGTAGTTGAAAAATTTATCGTCCGCGCTCCACCAAAACGGGTTGTTAATGACCACCGTGCCCGTCAGCATGGAGTTCTTCAGGTACGCGCGGTAGAACTCGATGTCGTGAGAAATGCGGTCGATAATCACGTCATACCCGCTCGGCTCGGCCATCTTGATCCCGCCAATCCGGATATGTTCCGCCGTCACCCCGGGAATATTCTTACTGTTGATTCGTTCGACCAGCGCCTGCGGGAACGTGTTCTCCATTCCATAAATGATCCCGATCTTCGGCATGCCCGCCTCCTTGCAAATGGCGGCGCGAAATCGCTTTTCCGCCCCATTCCGCGCTTAAGTAAAGAATTTTACCGCCATGTGCTGCCACAGCGGCCAATCATGGCGCTGGCCTCCGGTCCAGACATCCAGCCAGTGCGGAATGCCCTTCGACCCTAAAGTCTGAGCCATCCGGAAGTTTTCTCCCAGGCAAATATCGTGATCGCCCGCCGCCAAAACCAATTTCATCTTTTGATACCGGTCGAGAAACCAGGGATCGCTGATGTTCGGAATATAATCGACCGGATTGTTGAAATAAAAGTCGTTATCGTAATACCCGTTCATGAACGGCCGCATATCGAAAGCCCCGCTCATGGCAACGCAGGACGATACCACGTCGGGGTGCTTCATCGCGAAGTTCAGGGCATGGTACGCGCCGAAGCTGCACCCCGTGGTCCCAACCTGCGGAGATCCGTTCACGCCCCGGATGAGCGGCAATACCTCATAGAGTAGGTAGTTTTCATAAGTGATTTGCCGCATTACGCGGTCATGGGGATGAATGTTGCGGTTATACCAGCTCTCCCCATCGATGCTATCGACGCAAAACACGTGCAGCCGCCCCGCGTCAATGCTCCGCCAGACCGCGTGAATCATTCCCGTATCTTCGTATTCGAAAAACCGTCCCCGCGAGCTAGGAAATACGAGGAGGGGCGGCCCGGCGTGCCCGTACGCCAGCAACTCCATATTGCGGCCTAAACGTGGGCTGAACCAGTTGTGATACTCGCGGCGCATATGCGATCTGTAGACGCGATTTTCGGCTTCCCGGCGTCGTTTTTGCCTTCAGAGCAGTTCTTTGTGCCGGAAACAGCCCACGATGTGATCGTTCACCATGCCCGTCGCCTGCATGAACGCGTAACAGATCGTCGAGCCGACGAACGTAAATCCGCGCTCCGCCAGATCCTTACTCATGGCATCCGATTGCGCCGTACGCACCGGCACATCTTGCATGCGCTTCCAGCGGTTCCGGATCGGTCGGCCGTCCACGAACTGCCACGCGTAAGCATCGAAGCTGCCGAATTCCTGCTGCACGATCACGAAGGCTTGGGCGTTTCGCACCGCCGCCCGAATCTTTAACCGGTTCCGTATGATCCCCGCATTTCCAAGCAGTGCCGCGATCTTCGCTTCGTCATATCGAGCGACCTTACGCGGCTCGAAGCGGTCGAATGCCGCGCGATACGCCGCCCGCTTTTTCAAGATCGTAGACCAGCTAAGGCCCGCTTGCGCGCCTTCGAGAATAAGGAACTCAAATAGCGCCCGATCCGCATGGACGGGAACGCCCCACTCCCGATCGTGATACGCGGTGATCAGCGGACTGCTGTCCGCCCAAGCACATCGCTCCCACATCGGAACATAGTACTCTGCACGCAATCACGATCCGCGTACTGCGCACTCAAATGGCTGCCGCAAGCCCCACGACCGGCGCTGCGCGTACTCGCACTGAAAGCCGCCGCTGCGCTGCCGGTCGTTCGCGGCTGTGTGTTGGCTCACGTAGCTGTCTGTTCACGGCGAAACCCGGACCCGCTCGCTTTACTGTCTCAAGTAAACTGTCGATTATCGAAGTAGTCCTGACGACCGGAAGCATAGGCCCGTGCCACTGAGAATGCGCGCTGCTGCCAGGTTCGCGCCATTGATCCTGGTCTTGATGTTCGCCCTGACTGCTCCGCTTTGCGCCCAAGGTCCACCCTTTCAAATCGACGATCCAGTGCCGGTTGACCTGCATCACTACGAGTTCTACGTATTCGGCTCGATGGACGGAACGCCGGCAGAGATCGATTCGCTCGGGCCGGCTCTCGAGTTCAACTGGGGCGCGATCCCACGCCTTCAGCTTCACGCGATTCTGCCCTGGGGCGTCGTTGCGCCCTCAAATAATCCTATTTATCTCCCTGGCGGCACGGGCCCGCAAGAGTTTGGGCTGACAGATATGGAATTAGGTGCCAAGATTGCCTTCTTCAAGGAAACCAAACGCCTTCCGCAGATTGGCACCTTCACCATGTTCGAGATGCCGGCGGGAAATTACGCCAGGGGTCTCGGCGTCGGCAAGGTCTGGTACAAACTTCCCATTTGGCTGCAAAAGAATATCGGGCACTGGCTCCTGGACGGCGGCGCCGGTTATGCAGTGGTTCCACAGAGCGGTTATCGCGATTATCCTTACGGCGGATTTCTCCTGAAATATTCGTTCGGCGAACGTTTGGAGATCGGTGGCGAGGTCTTTTCCCATGCGCGTGAGGGTTTCGCCACACCCCAGACTCAAGCGTCAACGCTGATCGATCTCGGTGGCTATTATCACTTCAAAAATCACCCCGGCGAACAGTTCCTGTTCTGCTACGGCCACTCGGTCGCCGGCCAAGCCGAGAATTACGCCTACGTGGGCATGTACTGGACATGGGGAAAAGGTGATAAGCAGCCGGACGACGGCGCTTCCTTCCTGCCCGGATTGATGTACCGGAACGGATTTCGATAGCCCAACACTTGCGAATTGTCGATTATCGAGGTATATTGTTGTCGATAATCGAGGTCTTTACCGGAAATGCCGAAACCTTCCGATCTCTTACAGGGGACATTGGATCTGCTGATCCTCAAAACGATCGCGAGGGAACCGCTCCACGGCTGGGGAATCGCCAAGCGCATCCAGCTGCTCTCAGGCGATGTTCTCGCGGTCGGTCAAGGGTCCCTCTACCCCGCGCTTCATCGGCTCGAGCAGCAGGGGTGGATTGACGCGGAATGGAAAGATTCCGATCTGGGCCGTCCCGCGAAGGTCTACTCACTGACGCGGCAAGGCAGAAAGCAATTGGAACGCGAGCTTCAAACCTGGGATCGGCTCTCCTCCGCCGTCCGACTTCTGATCCAAAACGCCTAGTGCTGTCCCGGTCATTTATGAACTGTTGCTTATCTGAAGATGAGTGGCGCAGGCACTTTGCCTGCCGTGCCGCGACTCATCGCGGTACTTGTGCAAGTGCTTTCGAAGTCGCCGGGACATCCCACTAACCGAGAGCTCATGCGATTCGGCCGCATCATAGTGCATCGCTACCGCTCCTTATTTCGGCGATCTCGCGTCGAAGCGGATCTGCAACGGGAGATCGATCTCCACATAGAGCAACTGGCCAGAGAGCGAATGGCCGCAGGCATGGCCGAATCCGAAGCGCTCGTTGCTGCAAAGCGCGAGTTCGGAACCGTGAGCATCACAAAGGAGGAGTGCCGCGATATGCGCAGGATCAGCTTTATTGAAGACCTAACGCGAGATCTGGCGTTTGCTTTCCGAGCGCTCACGAAATCACCGGGTTTCACTTTGACCGCACTACTCTCGCTGGCCCTCGGGATCGGAGCCAACACCGCCATCTACAGCTTCATGGACGCCGTCATGATGCGCGCGCTGCCGGTTCCGGATCCGCAGAATCTCGTAATCGTGAACTGGCGCGCGAAAGGCTGGCCCAGGGTTGTGCACCACCAGCATGGGGATGGCTACAAAACTCCGGAAGGAATGGCTGCCTCGGGGACATTTCCATATCCGGTGTTCGAATCCTTTCGCGATCACAATGACGTCTTCTCCGCAATATTCGCGTTCGCCGACGCGGGGCGTCTCAACCTGGTGATCGGAAACCAGGCCTTTCTCGGAGGAGGAGAGTACGTCTCCGGCAATTACTTCAGCGCGATCGGCGCGCCACCCGCAGCAGGTCGACTGATCGGCAACGCCGATGACCGCGCGGGCGCGAATGCGGTCGCAGTGATCAGCTATCGGTTATGGCAGCAGCGGTTCAATAGCGCTCGCGACGCGGTGGGACAAACCATTCTCGTGAACCGGAAGCTTTTCACGATCGCAGGCGTGACCGCGCCTGAGTTCTATGGAGTTAACCCGCGCAGCTCGCCCGATATCTTCCTACCGCTGCACTCTATCGCCTACCTCGATCCACGGATCCAAGGAAGCGATTGGTTTCATCAGTCAAACAATTACTGGGTCGAGATGATGGGCCGCCTTCGCCCTGGCATCACGTTGCGGGAAGCCGAGGTCACTATGGCATCCCAGTTTCACCTATTCGTCGCTGGCACGGCGGCCGACGATAGGGATCGCGCGAATCTTCCCGAACTGTGGCTGCAGGAAGGTGCTTCCGGCTTAGACTCTCTCAGACGCCAGTACTCTGAGCCGCTCTACGTGCTGTTAGCGATGACTGGCCTCATTTTGGCGATCGCGTGCGCCAATATCGCGAACCTGCTGCTCTCACGAGCTACGGCGCGACGCCGCGAGATCGCGGTCCGGCTCAGCCTGGGCGCGGGACGCGGGCGCATCGTGCGGCAGCTTCTCACGGAAAGCATTCTGATTGCCCTTTTGGGTGGACTGCTGGGATTGTCAGTGACGGCAGCGGGCATCCGTTTCCTCACGTCCTTGCTGGCCAACGGCCACGAGGATTTCACTCTGCACGCCGGGATCGACGATCGAATTCTGCTTTTCGCAATGTTGATTTCCGTCGTGACCGGCATTTTCTTCGGGCTCGCTCCAGCTATTCAGGCAACAAAGGTGGATGTGGCGCCCGCATTGAAGGAGTCCCGCGTCGCGGCGGCGCGAGTACGGCGCTTCGGGCTGCCGTTCGGCATCAGCCATGCACTCGTAGCCGGGCAAATCGCCCTGTCGCTACTGCTGGTAGTGGCAGCCGGACTGTTCGTAAGGACCCTTATGAAGCTCCACTCGGTCTCGGTCGGGTTCAACACCGAGAAGCTATTAGTATTCAGCCTGGATGCCAGTCAGGCCGGGTATGACGAACTTCGCGGCACGGTATTCTACGAGACTCTGCGCCAACAGTTCGCGAATCTTCCTGGCGTGCGCGCCGCCACCATGACCGATATGCCGCTGGTCGCGGGTTCAGCAAGTTCCGACGGCATTACAGTTCCGGGCATGCCGCCGCCGCGGGACCATCCACTTGCGACGGACGTCACGCTCATTGGCCCTTCTTTTTTCGACACGATGCAGATTCCGATTCTCCTTGGACGCCCGGTTGGTGAACAGGATACAGCGCATGCTCCGCGCGTAGTCGTGGTCAACGAAGTCTTCGCAAAAAAGTTTTTTCCAGATCGCAATCCCATCGGCCGGCACTTTGCGTTCGATGATCTCGACGTCCAAATTATCGGCGTTGCGAAAAACAGCCTGTACTCCTCTCTGAAAAGCGAGATTCCGCCCGTCGCTTACGTTCCCTGGTCGCAGCCCCCGCCGGGCTGGCTGATCGGCGGTATGTACTACGAAATCCGAACGCTCGGCGATCCCTTAGCACTGGCGAACAATGTTCGCCAACTCGTGCATCAGGCGAATCCGAGCTTGCCCGTCGCGGACCTCACAACGCAGGTACGCCAGATCGAGACGACCATCGCGCCCGAGCGTACCTTCGCGGATCTCTGCACCTGCTTCGGAATATTGGCATTACTGATTGCGTGCGTCGGTTTGTATGGCACGATGGCCTACGCTGTCGCGCGCCGCACGAACGAAATCGGAATTCGCATTGCGCTTGGTGCACAACGCGGAACAGTGATCTGGATAGTGCAGCGCGAAGTCCTCGCGCTGTCATTGATCGGCCTTGCGATCGGACTCGGCATCGCATGGGAGGCGGCGCACTTCGTGGCATCCTTTCTTTTCGGTGTACGCGCCAACGACGGTGTCGTGTTCACACTCTCGGCGGTGATCCTGATGACATGCGCACTCGCGGCTGGTTATCTTCCGGCCTGGCGTGCCTCGCGGATTGACCCTATGCAAGCACTCCGTAATGAATAGACTCCAGCGAGCTGCGATCAATCCTACCGGGGAGCAGCATGGTCCGGGACCGCCTGATTGCGCAGCGAGGTTCCACAGTACGGGCAATAGACATCATTTCCGCGAACAACGCGCTGGCACTGCGGACAGCTCGGGCTCAGCTTACAGCTGCAACGGGGACAGAAGTTGAATCCCGTCTGGACGGCGTCCCCACATTGCGGGCAGGTCCTCTGCAGTGGTTGCCGCAGGATGAAGTACAGAATGATACCCAGGCCGTTGGGAATAAGAATAGCCACCACCGTCCAAAGTACGGCGCTCATCCCCCGCTGCCGCGCGTCGCGGCTCACGTAGCCGATCAACAATAAATAACCGCCCAGTATGCTTCCGGACAACAGGCCGAGCAGCACTCGCGCCCATGTCGGTGGAGCGCCTGGGCCAGTCACTAACGTGTTGAAAAATACTTGCGCGCTGGCGAATCCGAGCGCCGCCAAGACCCATGCCCATAGCGGAACAATCTTGATCCCCGCAGTTAATCCAGTTTGAGCTTCGTTTTTCACCTGCATAAACTTATCCGCTTTCTCATACGCCTTACTTTTCTCCGTTGTTGGCCAAATGGGTGCCGTGTGCGAGCAGAAGCGCACTCACGACCATCGCCGGCGCGATCCAGACGAACGCAAAACCCGCTTGCCACACCCAATTGGAAACGCCTGTCACCTCGCCCATCCATTCAAAGCCTCGCCAGAACAAAGGAGTTGTAACTGCCGCAGAGAGCCCTACAAATAAGCAAGCCAGGCATACCAGCGAGGCGCGAACCTGCCGCTCTCGAAGCTCAACAGCTCGCGAGCGCACGCGAAGCTGCGTCGCTTGAACGAGGGCAAAATCAGCAGCCAAGGGCTGGGAACGCAGCGCGGTAACCGTCCGGCCAACCGCTTCCGCATACTCACTGCAAGCTGCACACTCCTGCAGATGGGCTCGCAGCCAATTCTGCCGAGCCTCGGAGAGATCCCGGCTCCCAGCCAACGCGATCAGTTCCCGCGCCTGTTCATGTACGCTCCCGTTCATGCCTGTTTTCCCTTCAACTGCCGCATGAGCATGTCGAGCCCGCGATAGACTCGCGATTTCACCGTGCCCACGGGCGCCCCAATCACTGCGGCAATTTCCTCCAAAGCCAATCCATCTTGGAAACGCAAGACGATCGCCTCACGGTACTCCGCCCGAATGCCCGACAATGCCGTACTAATACGTTCGCTGTGCTCCCGCTGCGCCACCAGGTCCCATGCCGAAGGGCGCGTATCAGCCGCTTCGAATCCCGCATGCTCGCCGTTCGCAATCAGCCCATCCAGGCTGACGGGGCTCTTCTTCCGCAAATAATCGAGGGTTAGATTTCTTGCTACGGCGTACAGCCAGGTGCTGAATTCGTGCCGTCCGTTGTACTGATGGCCGCGTTCCATGACGCGAACCCAGGTTTCCTGAAACAGGTCCTCCGCAAGTTCACGGCTTCCCGATAGGTAAACCAAGTAACGAAGAAGCCGATGCTGATATTGCTCGATGAGACGGTCGAGTAACTCCGGATCACGTCGCCGCAGGCCGCGGGCAATTATGCTGGCCTCGGGTTCCATCGCATTCATAAAGCAATAGGCGGCAGCGTTCATGCTATCGGGAGATACGGGCGAGGAGCTAAAAAAGATGCAGGATGGAACGGATTTGTCGTACCGGGTGCTGGCTTCGAGATTCCCGCCTCACCGGATCACACCCGCATCCAGAAACTTATCTCCCGCGTTTTCTATGGTCCGCGCCGAAGCAGCCGCCCTCGCCGGCTCCTGCCGCCCGCTAACCTCCTGTCGCGCGGTACCACTCGCGCAGAAAGGTTTTCATTCTCATGTCTACTCAAGCTCAAAGTACAGCCAATCAGGCGAATGCGCAGCATTCAACCGGACCTCGCACCGCCGAAGGCAAAGCCGTCTCGGCAATGAACAATTTCCGTCACGGCTTCACCGGTGCTTTCAACGTCCTTCCCTGGGAACAGCGGCAGGAATTCGACGCGCTCTTGAACGGTCTGCGCGAGGAGCACCAACCCTCCACGCTCACTGAAAACATGCTGATCGATAAAATGGCGCAAGCCGCCTGGCTCTCGAAGCGCGCGCTGCTGCTCCAGCAGACCACGTTCAACCACAACCTGCCCGGCTGCGACGATCAGAAACAGCTCGCGCTCTACCTGCGCTATCAGACCACCAATGACCGCGCTTTCTACAAGTCCCTGAATGAGCTCCTAAAGCTAAGAGCCACAAAGCGGAAAGCCGAGATTGGGTTCGAATCGCAGGGCAGAAAAGAGGCCGATCACACGCGCCGCGAGGCCGCCGAAACTCGCAAGCAGGACCTCCACAGATGGAACGTTTTGCTCGCCGAAGCCAAGGTCGACCACCAACAGATCCTCACAATCAACGCCCGGCACGCCAGTTTGGCCACTGCTCTCAAGGAAAATCCCGCGTTTCTCGACCAGGACGCCGCCTAAGCGCCCCGGACATCCTCAACCTTTCCCCTCTCAAACCCGATCCTCGTCTGAAATAGTCAAACCCGTGTTAATCTGCGTTCCGAGTCCAGCATGCTCATCTTCTGCTATGCCGCTGCCGCCGCTCTCTATGCGCCAAACGTATCCCGCGCATCGGTCCTTGTGAGCCACCTGTGATTCGTATCGTCCACACCCTCGGCGGATGTGGTGGCACTTTACTGAGCCGCTGTTTAGGCGTTCTGCCCGGCGTCGCTCTTCTGAGCGAGATCAATCCGGCTTCCGTCAAACTCTTCCCCCACTTCGATCCCCTGTATCAAGACCGAAACTGGCTGCACCTGCTCGATCCCGTCGACGCCGAGCGCTTTTCAAAATTGGACCTCAGCACAACAGAAAACTTTCGCGATCTGATGCGGGTGTTTCATCGCTGCGCAACCGCCGCAGGACGCCATCTGCTGCTGCGCGATTACAGCTATGTCGACTTCATCGGCATCCCATACATCCCCCACGCCCCACAGCGCCTGACCCTCTACGACGCACTGCCGCCCGCAGTCCCCACGGCCGCGATTGCTTTTGTCCGTCACCCTTTCGATCAATGGCTCAGCCTGTGCAAACACGAGCACGTGCGCGCCATCCTGACGGCGTCCCGCTTCTGCACTGCGTATGCCGCTTTTCTTCAGAATCTCGGTAACACGCCGATCTATAAATACGAAGACTTCACACACGCTCCGGAAGCCGAATTGCGTTCCATCTGCCGTGACCTCGACCTGCCGTTCGATCCATCATTCTTGGAGCGCTTCCATGATTTCAACGCCGTAACCGGCGATTTCGCGCGCCACGGCGATAACTCCATCTCGCCACCGCAGAAGAGTGATCTTCCTCAGCCGCTCATCGCCGAGTTTCATTCCACCAAAAATTACTGGTTCATTCTCGAAGCGGCAGGTTATCCAGACCTGCCCACCATTACCTGACCCGGTTGACGCAGAAATTCGAGTCACGTTAGAATCTGACAATTCGAACAGCTATCATCCTGGTCAGCACTGTCATCCCCTATTGCCTCCTTTCCGCGGATTTGGCGCAAACGCCGGCGAGCACTGCGCAACAGGAATTTGAAGCTGGCCAACGCTACGAGCAGGGCGTTGGCGGCAAGCCGGACCTTGCGCAGGCAGCCGCAGCCTACCGCAAGGCCGCTGAGCAAGATTATCCTCCCGCGGAGTACGCGCTCAGCCTCTGCTACGCGCACGGAAAAGGCGTTCCTCAGGATCGCAAGCAGCAATTCGAATGGGCCCGGAAAGCGGCTGAGCATGGAATCGCGGATGCGGAATATGATCTCGCCTATCTCTACATGCAAGGCATGGGAGTTTCCCAAGATTACGCCGCGACCGTGCAGTGGTTTCAAAAAGCCGCCGATCAGGGCAAAGTTGAGGCTGCCTTTAATCTGGGCGTACTGTATCGAAACGGCCAAGGAGTTCCGAAGGACTACGCCAAGGCTGCGTACTGGTATCGGAACGCGGCTTCGCGCGGCTCGGCAGCCGCCCAATTCTGGCTCGGCACCCTTTACATTGACGGACTCGGCGTTCCAAAAGATCTGAAGACCGGAGTCGATCTTTACCGCAAGGCCGCCCAGCAAGGCTATCCGGAAGCCGAATACTACGTCGGGATCGCGAACGGCGGAGGCTGGGGGCTTCCAGCAAATTCCACGGAGAAGCTAGCCTGGATTCGCAAAGCGGCCGAACACGGATACTCGGATGCAGAAAGTGAACTGGGCGCTTATTACGCCAACGGACAGCTCGGCCTTCCTCACGACGACGCCACTGCCGTAGTGTGGCTCGAGAAAGCTGCGCAACAGGGTAATGCCAACGCTGAGTTCAATCTGGGACTCTTCTCCGAATACGGACGAGCTCTTCCGAAAGATCTCGCCAAAGCCCTGTATTGGTACAAAAAGGCGGTCGACCACGGACAGCTTATGGCTGAGGTGAATCTTGCCGCAATGTATTCCGACGGGCTCGGAGTCCCCAAAAATCCCGAAACTGGACTGGAGCTGTACCGCAAAGCGGCTGAGAAAGGTCAGCCCATCGCCGAGTATAGTCTCGGTCAGCACTATCGCTCCGGCGACTCAGTTCCCCGCGATGCGGCTACCGCCGCAAGCTGGTACAAGAAGTCCGCCGAGCAAGGTTACGCGCGCGCCCAAGAGGCCTACGCCGAACAACTCGAGTTCGGAAGCGGTGTGCCGAAAGATGCCTCCGCTGCGCGCGCTTGGTACACAAAAGCAGCGCAACAGAATAACGCTCTCGCGCAAGCCCGCCTCGGAGCGCTCCTCGAAAACGGCGTGGGCGGTCCGAAAGATCCCGCCAAAGCTCTCGCCCTGTATCAGAGCGCCGCCGCCCAACAATTGCCTTGGGCACAAACCAAACTCGGTGAATCCTACACGCTCGGTCAACTCGGTCTCGCATCAGACAAAGCTAAGGCGTTGTTCTGGTATAAGAAGGCCGCTGCTAACGGCGATGTAAATGGAGAGGTGGATCTCGCGCTGGCGTATGCAAATGGTCTCGGAGTAGCAAAGGATGCAAGAGCTGCTCTCGAGCTGTTTCGTACTGCAAGCGAAAAGGGTCAACCTGTCGCTCAGCACAATCTTGCTCAGTACTACACACAGGGAACGATCGTGCCCCGCGATGTGGTCGCCGCCGCAGACTGGGAAAGAAAATCCGCCCAGCAAGGTTACGCTCCCGCGCAGACGACTTACGCCGAATGCTTGAAGGACGGGAAGGGAGTCGCCAAAGACCCTGCTCAAGCCCGAGTTTGGTATGCCAAAGCAGCCGCTCAGGGAAACGTGCTGGCCGAAGCCGGATTGTCTTTTCTGCTGGCCAAAGCTATAGGCGGTCCGGAGGACGCTGCGCAAGCCGCTCAGTGGTGCAGGAAGGCCGCCGACCAAGGGCTAGCTTGGGCGCAATCCACCATGGGCACCTACTATTTGACGGGTTATGGCGTCTCACGCGATCCTGCGATGGCCGTGCAATGGTACCGCAAAGCCGCAGATCAAAATGACCCCGCGGGTCAATATGGATTGGCGCTTTGTTATGAAAAGGCCAACGGCGTTGCTGCCGATGCCACTGCCGCTCGGACCTGGTACGCGAAAGCCGCCGCTCAGGGCCACGCCGATGCTGAACTTAACTTGGGCGCCATGCTGGCGCGCGGCGCTGGCGGTCCCAAAGACGACGTCGCAGCCAGAAATTGGTACGAGAAGGCAGCCGCTCAAGCGAATCCGATTGCCGAGGCTAACCTCGGCCACTTCCTCGCTGCCGGTGTCGGCGGGAAGACGGACGTTCAGCGCGCCCTCCCGCTCTTAACGCATGCGGCCGAGAACGGTATCACAGCAGCGCAAACCGATCTTTGCTGGGATCAGATGAGCGGACAAGGCCTGCCCTTGAATTATCAGAGTGCACTCAAATGGTGCTATGAAGCCGATAAGCACGGAGACGCTATGGCCGCGAACGATATCGGTGTGGCATACGAACACGGCTGGGGTGTGCCTCGGAATATCACCGAAGCCGCCCGTTGGTATTCGAAGGCTGCTGCCGAAGGTAGTGAATTAGCGAAGAAGAATCTTGCGAACCTCACGCCGGCCCGCTCGCTCAGATAAAGAAAACCCTAGCGGCACAGAGTCGGGGCAAGAACCTGGTCGCACCACCCCAGCGCTCTTCGGAAAAGATCGAGATCTTGAAAAAACAGCACATTCCCCCAGGACTTCGGAACGGTTTCGCGGCGGTTGCAGTAATAAGAGATCGTCGAGCTCTCGTCTAAGTGATAGATCACGATGTGCCGCCCGTAGCCTCGACGCTTCATCTCCGTCACCAGATCTTCCAGTCTCCCGTGCCCCGATAGCCCAAACGGGTGAGCTGGATCCCAAAACTCCATCACCACCACCGAGAATTGCCCGTCGCCCGCCCCCCGCATCACCTCTAAATCAAAACCTTCCGTATCGATTTTCAACACCCCGGCGCTGTCTGGAATCTCTCCACTATGCCGTAAGCTCTCGAGACTGCGCACCTTAACAGGAACGCTCTTCGAGAATTGAAGATCGTCCAGCATCGGGTGTTCCACCAGGCTATGGAACAGTGTCGTATCCCATTTATCCTTCTTCGAAAGATCTGCGGCTATATGCAGGCTCATGGTCCCGTCCGCTGCCCCGATCGCGAACTCAAAGGGATGGAACCTCTCATACCCCGACAGTGTTTGCTCTAGCGCGGCAAATGAGGGAGGATACGGCTCGAAGGCATACACCGTGTAACCGGTCTTCAAAAGCCGTTCCGACACCCGCCCAACATTAGCGCCGATATCAATCGCAGTCGTATCGGCCAAAAAAGAATACAAATACTCGAGAAGACCTATTTCTGGGTTCTCCAATGCAAACTCGTCGCGCGAAACGATGGCTGCCGGAAGAACGGAGTGCCCGTCCCGGGGTGTTTCTCGGAGCTCCAAGCTGAACGTGCGCACTGCTTCCGCCAGTTGGTCCAGGCTTTTCTCTGTCCGCGCCTGCATCTGTTGCATCACTCCAAGCAGTTGGGCAAGCGCATCGATGATGGTGCTGTCGTTCAGGATGACGGACTGCAGTATCGGTTCCAGCTCACGCTGGATCTCAACGACTTTGTCCAGGCGCTCATGGATGGTGTCGCTCATCTGTGTCGTTATCTGTAGGGAAGAGTTCCGCCCGCTCCGTTAGGACCTCTCCCATTCGAGCTGGGCATCAAATTCTCATACGTGAGATCGCATGCTTCGCCTCTCTCGAGCGAGCGCCAGATCCAATCCGCCGAACCAGCCGCCGAAAAACTCGCGCTCACCGCTGCCGCGCGTTTGCGTATCTGCGATTGCGATTCCGACTGTAACAGGTTCTCAAGCGCCCTCCGCACGGCCGCAGCCTCATACGGAACGATGGCGCCCAGTTGAAAACGCTCCACAAATCGCGCCGCCGAGGTGTTTGGATGCCCTAGTACGAGAATCGGCAAATGTGAAGTCGTCACGATCGTCGGAATCCTGCTCGGCAGACTCAATTCCGCGATTGCCTGAACAGCCGGAGGGCTCTGTCCATCAAGCGTGTCAGAAGGCACGACAGCATACGCGTAGCGTGACAGAGTCGCCGGCAACTCCGGTTCCTGGATCGGATCTCGCAGCGTTATACCGTCGGCCTTCAGCTCGGCGCGCGTAAAGAGCAGAGATCCCGGGTTCTTGTCATTGCAATACCAGTCGACTTGATAACCCGTATCGCGAAACGACTTGCGAAGCATTTCCAGCCATCGCTGACCCCATATATTGCCCAGGAGAACGCCACGCCTTGGATCCGCATCAGCAGGCAATTGCACGGGCGCCGTACGGATCAGCTCTTGCGGCACCAATGGCGGAAGTTGCCAGAACTTCATGCCGTACTTTTTCCCGTACGCTTCCTGCATTTCCGGCGAGATTACCAACCGCAGCTCCGAGTTCGCGAGCAGCTCCTGCATGAGCGAATCCGAAATTCCCTCCGCGCACACGTTCTTGTCATCCATGATGTACGTGCAGAGAGGGGCATCAAACATTCTCTTGAGCGCAAGCGTCACGAGCACGTCCGCTGGAAGATAAGGAAGAGACACAATTCGTCGGACCGATGTGCGCCCCAAATACCACTTCAGCCAGGAAGAGATCTCAGGCCCCGACGCCTGCGCCAGCGGCAGGCAAAGCTGCGCTGCTCCAAACGCTTGCTCCCCGTTATAGAAGTTGCTCGTCCGCAGCGAAACAATAGAGGACCAATCCGGAAAAATTCGCAGGAGCAAGGTACCGGTTCCATGTAGTTCATTTACCTCGCATGGCGTAATGACGACGTCCGATTCCGGAGGTAAATGGTTCAATCCGGCCTGCCGCTGCACGTCTTCAGGGCGGCCGTCTCTCAACGACGTGAGTACGGATTGCAGTCGCGCGCGTGCCTTTTCAGCGATAACTAACGGGCTGCCTACCATGCTGTGTTAGGGCTCTCCTCGGAATGCTACTTAAAGCATATATGTGACAAAAAGCACATGTCAGTATCAGTAGCTGTCAGCCGCTGCTCTCGCCAAGGCAGTACTGTACTAGCGGCGCATCAAACCCGGTCACGCGACAAATGAAATTCCTCGAGAAGCTCGTCGATCCTCGTTAATTGGTGCTGCGTAAGGGATTTGCTGCCATACCCCGAGCTGCCGTCGCGAATATGGTCAAGGTTCAGAAGCGTATTCGGATCGTACACTATGTTCTCAACCCGAACGAGGCGGGTCTCCTGGGGACCTGAGTTCAGTTGCTCTACTTTCTCGCGCATTCGTTCGAACGAAGTTTCTTCTGCGATTTTTCCGATCTGCTCGGGACCCGCACATAGGCCCAAATACTCCGCGATGCGTTGGATGGCGGCCGCAGGGTCGGCGACGATCTCGCCGTATTCCAGAACCACAACGTTCCCGGTTTCCTGATGAAAGCGAAGCAGCCGCAACGATGTGCGGATCACAGCCAATGCGTGTTCGAAGGCAACGTCGAACATCGCCATGAAAGATGCGACAGCATCCGCGGGGTTTCGCCACGTGTAAACGATCTGGGCCGCGCCGGTCCGTGCCAGAACTCGCCCAACCGCGTCGAGCGTATGGCATTTCAAAACTACATGAGAAGCGGTGAGAGGAGTCGATTCAATGAAATGTGTGATGTTCTCATCAAACCCGCCGTGTACTTGTTCCTCTGGCCTTAACCGCCGAAACAGCTGCATCACCACGTTGAACGACCACGTCGAAGCGCTGCGCGGCATCCCGTTGCACAAAACCAGCATTTGGAGACTCTATGTGCTTGACCCAGTATGTACCGTCCAACCACACCGGTCCGCCTCTCCGTGTACAATGCAGCCGTCGGGACCCGAATGCTAGTCGAAGTCGAACATCTCACAAAGGTCTTTAACGGTTTCAAAGCCGTCGATGATGTTTCTTTCTCCATACAGGAAGGCGAAATTCTGGCTCTGCTCGGCCCTAACGGTGCAGGCAAGAGTACGACTATTCACATGATCCTGGGTCTGGTTTCACCCACCCGCGGCGAAATCCGGATCTTTGGGAAGCGTCTCGAGGACTATCGCGACGAAATACTCGGCAACATGAATTTCACTGCACCCTACGTGGGGTTCCCTATGCGCCTCACGGTTTTGGAAAACCTCAGGATCTTCGCGCGCCTCTACGCTATCCCTAATCCCGCAGCGAAAATAACGGACCTCCTGCGCCGATTTGCGATCGAGCACCTGAAAGACAAGCCCGTTTCACGCCTGTCCTCGGGCGAGAACACTCGGGTTGGCCTCTGCAAAGCATTCATGAACGATCCCAAGCTGCTGCTGCTCGACGAGCCCACCGCTTACCTGGATCCCGTTGTGGCGCGGCAAGTCAAAGCAGCCCTGCTTGACATGCAGCAAAACAGTGGGACAACCATCCTTTACACCTCGCACAACATGGCCGAAGTCGAAGAGATGTGCGACAGAATCGTTTTTCTGAGCCATGGCCGCGTGATCGCGACTGGCAGCCCCATCGAGGTGACCCAAGCCATTTTGTCCGAGGACCGGGCCGAGCCGGCTCTTGAAGAAGTTTTCTTGCGAGTCGCGAGAGGCCAGCATGAAATGGCATAGGATTAGCGCCGTCATCCTCCGGCACGCCTATGAAGCACGCCACAACTTGGATCGCCTCACAGACATGCTGTATTGGCCGGTGCTAGACATTCTGATGTGGGGCTTCTTCACCCTCTATATCGCTCGCGGAACTCGTCTCCGCCCGGGCGTTGTCAGCTTTCTTCTCGGTGCCATCATTCTCTGGGGACTCTTCCGCGCTTTCCAGCGGGACATGGCCATCGGCTTTCTCGCTGAGCTGTGGTCACGCAACTTCATGAATTTGTTCTCAACCCCGCTGCGTGTCTCGGAGTATATGACCGGACTCATCGCAATTAACTTCTTAAAGGCGATGATTGGCATGTTTGCCGCCGCCTTGATCGCCTGGATTTGCTATACATATAACGTTTTTCCGGCGCTGCCGGCGTTTATTCCATTCATGCTGAACCTGATTCTTTTCGCGCTTGCCGTCGGTGTGGTCACGACCGGATTGATCTTCCGCTACACCACCCGGATGCAGGGCCTCGCGTGGAGCTTCGCAGGCCTGCTCATGCCTTTTTCCTGCGTATTCTATCCGCTAAGCTCGTTGCCGCCTTTCTGGCGGCCGGTGGCTTGGATCTTGCCGACCACGCACTCTTTCGAAGGCATGCGGCAGGTGATCGCTGGCCGAGGAGTCTCATTCGTCCACTTCGCATGGGGGATCGCCCTGAATGCAATCTATCTGGTCCTGGCAGTCTTGTTTTTCCACAAAATATTTGAATCGGCCCGCTCCCGTGGGCTTCTGGTGAAGCTTGAGTAATACGGCCCAGCAACTCGCCTCCTCCTCGGACGCCACCGAAACGCCGCGCAGCCTCTTACGCATTCTGATCGCCGGCAGCGTCGATGACGGCAAGTCGACCCTCGTCGGCCGCTTGCTCCACGACGCGCACGCGGTTTACGATGATCAACTCGAGACTCTCCGCCGCCCTTCTTCGAACGGCCTCGAATTGGCCTTCCTCACAGACGGTCTGCGTGCCGAGCGCGAGCAGGGCATCACCATCGATGTCGCCTATCGCTACTTCAGCACGCCGCGCCGGAAATTCATCCTCGCCGATACGCCCGGCCACGAACAATACACGCGCAACATGGCCACCGGCGCTTCCCATTCCGAGCTGGCGCTCATTCTGGCCGACGCCAGAAAGGGCGTGCTGCTCCAGACCCGCCGCCACGCTTACATCTGCTCCCTTCTCGGCATCCGGCACGTCGTTCTCGTCGTCAACAAAATGGATCTCACCGGCTTCCATGAGGACGTGTTCTCGCGCATCAAGCATGACTTCGAACAGTTCGCCGCGCCTCTCGGTTTCGCTCACATCGCCGCGATCCCGGTCAGCGCCTTAAACGGAGACAATGTCGTCGAGCGCTCTCGCAACATGTCTTGGTTCCCCGATCCGTGTCTCCTCGAGTTCCTCGAAACGGTTGAAATCGAAGCACCGTCCGATGCACCTTTGCGTCTGCCCATCCAAGTCGTTCTCCGTGCGCCACAGGACTTCCGCGGATATGGCGGCGAAATCTCGTCCGGCCGCCTCAAGGCTGGCGACCCCGTGCTGGCTCTGCCGGCCAAAGTTTCAGCCCACGTTGCCTCACTCATCCGTCCCGACTCCACCGATACCGAGGCTGCCGCTCCGCTTTCCGTCACGCTAACCCTCGACAGACCCATCGACCTTAGCCGCGGCGATATGCTCGTTGATCCCGCCAAGCCGCCCGCCGCCTCGCGCGTCTTTCGCGCACGCGTCGTTTGGATGAGTCAGCAGCCGCTCGTCGCGCAGCGCCCCTATCTAGTTCGCCACACCGCGCACCAGGTCTGTGCCATCGTTTCTCGCGTCGAAAATGTTTTTGATCTCGACCGGCTCGAAACGGCCCCCGCCGCTGGCATCGAATTCAACGGTATTGGAACTGTTATCGTCGAAACTCACCAGCCGCTTTACTGCGAGCCCTATCGCGCGAATCGCGCCACGGGTGCCTTCATCTTCATCGATCCTTCGACCAACCAGACCGTGGGCGCCGGCATGATCTCGGACGTCCTCGATTCCGAACAGCCGATGAACGGCAGCGGAGCAGCGGTCGCCGGTGGCTTGACCGTTTGGTTCACCGGGTTAAGCGGCGCAGGCAAAACCACCATCGCCCAGGCGATCTACGAAAAACTTTGGGCCAAAGGACTAAAAGTAGAACTTTTCGATGGCGACATCGTCCGCAAGCAGCTTTCAAAAGACTTAGGCTTCAGCAAAGAGGATCGCGACGAAAATATCCGCCGCATCGGTTTCGTCGCGCAGCTCTTAAACCGCAACGGCGTGATTGTGCTCGTCTCGGCGATCTCTCCCTACCGCGCCATTCGCGACGAAGTGCGCCGCTCTGTAGGCAGTTTCCTCGAAGTGTACGTGAATGCCCCGCTCGAAGTCTGCGAAGATCGCGATCCGAAAGGTCACTACCACCGCGCCAGAACCGGCGAGCTCCCTCATTTCACTGGCATCACCGACCCCTACGAGCCCCCCATGGCTCCCGACGTAGAATGCCGCACAGATCAAGAGACTTTGTCGGAATCCGTAGCCCTCGTCATGCAAGCCATCGAGGGTAGTGGCTCATTACTGGAAGGCCGGAACAGAAACATGTGAGCACTAGCTACGTTGAGCGCAGAACCTCACGATCCGCATGCAGATGCGCCGATAAACTCCGCTAACGAACGCCTTCAGCAAGAAGCTACAGAATCACATCGCCGCCATCTCGCTCCATTTCATGTACTACAATTCGTCCGCATTCACCAGAGTCTTCGCATCACTCCCGCAATGGGCGCTGGCGTCACGGATCACGTCTGGGACGTGGTCGATATCGTTGAGCTACTCGACGAGCAGCCCGAGAAGGTGAACTACGCGAAAGACGCACAGTACGGGTCAGCGCTCGGCTTCAACCCCAGCCAGGCATGCGAAAGGTATTAAGCTGTGGCACACCCCTCAATTCGATCACCAACTCCCGAAAAGCGTAGATCACATAGTCGGTTGGACTTAAGCGCTGCTCAACCAAGCGGCAGTCCATTCTTGGAACGCACAATTGAGCAACAAGTAGGCTGCCATAAAGCTACTAGTAGGGGCACTAGTACCCGTTTAGGATTGTGTAGCGTCATCCGTATGGATTAATCTCAATACAAGAGAAGCTATTGAGGGCGCTGGCACGACCCTCATGAGCCTACGAATAGCAATCAGGAAAGGAGATAACCGACAAATGTTTTGTGATATCAGCAGTATGCCATTCGAGCCATTGTCCATCGATTACCACAAGATGATGGCGGCCACGGCGGAAGCAGGTATCGCGGTTAGGAAACGTGCGTCGATTCTCCAGATTGCAAAAGATCTCTGGTCGTTAGATCGTAAGTTTGGTAGCCTTCTCGCGGAGCTACGGCAGATTACAACAATGGATGCGGTTCAGCTTAGGGAAATAGCTTCTAACCTACGAGGCCTTCATAGCAAGGTTGCCAAGGTGATGGATTCCGCAAGGCAACGCGGGTATACAAACAGAACATTAACCGCTGGATCGGTTCGTTCTATACTGCACAGGAATTTAGAGCTGGCCGACATTGTTGAAGGGTTTGAGATCAGCCTAGACCATGAAGTTCAGGCGGCAATCACGGGTTCTTGGGCCGAATACAACGAAGGCGAGACCGTCGCGCTGACTTCCGTTAACTAGTTTCGCAGTACCACTCGCTTTTTGGCTTACGACATTGAACTTGCCAAACAGGCCCGGAAGTACATAGAAAAGCTAGGGAAACCTGACCGAGACCGCATCGCTGCCCAACTGAGCGAAATAGCGGAAGATCCAGTTCATCACTCGGGGCTTGTCGTAAACAGCGATCCACCTGCCAGGACTTGCCGGGTGGGCACGTGGAGAATAGTTTTTATTATCAACGACTCCACTGACACCATCATCGTTTCCTTGGTTTTGCCACGCGGCCAGGTATACCAGCGGATCTAGCCCCATGCTCAAATTGAGCCACTACCCGTCGAGCAACGTCTTGACAAAACAGAACAATCGATTGCCAACTAAGGTATCCCTCTTTTCAGCAACAATATATTGGCTGCCTCAGGCGCGCTGCTGTTTCGGAACACCGCAGACCGGTTCCACTAACATCTTGCGCCGCACCTAAGAAGTGTGCGCAACGGCTCGCGCAATTCTTTCAGGCCAGCGGCCGCGCCACATTTGTCGTTAAGCGAAACCGCATGATCGAACAGGTGATCTATGCTCCCCTTGGAAGCAGGCACACGTTCGAAAGAGTCTGGAAGTTCTCAGCAGCGATTATGAAAAGAGTTCTACTCTCTCTTGTTGCCTTCTGGTTCGCGTGTGTCGATTATCCGAAAAACCTGCTCGCATTCCACCAAGCGCGTTACCTTTGCACGTCTAGCGAGATGATAGAAAGTAAGGTTGACTACGCGTCGCAGGCACATTGACGCTGATCTTACAAACGCCGTTTCCTTACGGCGTCGCGATTTTCTCGGTACCGTAACGGGCGCCACGGCCGGTGGCGCTCTATTCGGATTCGCACCCTTGCGAAGCATGGCAGCGGCTCGATCAAAGAAAGCGGTCGTCGTTACATTCGGTGGCGGAGCCCGCGACGAAGAAACCTTCATGCCCGAAGGGCAGCAAAACATTCCGCATCTTCTGAATGAACTGATTCCGCAAGCGACGTTTTTTTCGCAAGTCGTGAACCGCGGCATTTTGGGGCATTATGTTGCGACGGCAAGTCTGGCCACGGGCGTTTATGAAACCTTCAATAACTTTGCCGCAGTCGCGCCCGAGAACCCCACCATCTTCGAGTACTTTCGCAAGAACCTGAAACGGCCGGCAACAGACGCTTGGGTGGTTGCACCCAGCAACGGCTTCAACCGGATCGGCGAGAGCGGACACCGCTCTTACGGGCATGGACTAGGGGCAGGGGTGATCTTGCCCAAACGCCTGCTTGCCGCGGCGCTTTCATCCGGCGGACGCGCCGAGTATGAGCATCTGTTGCGCGACAACTACGAGACTCCGCTCTACGCGCCGGAATTGGCGGGCAGTGAAATCGAGTTAAATCAGATGGCTGAACTTCTCAAGCTCTCTGTCGCGGATTTCAGCGCTCACGCCCGCAGCCTTGCCAGCCCGGATGAACTCTCGGTGTATATCGCGCGGCGGCTGATGCGGGAGCTTGCGCCCAGCCTCTTATGGATCACGCTGCATGACATCGATATTGCGCATTCGGGCGCGTACTCGCTCTATATTGATGCCATCCGGCGATCCGACCGGCTGTGCGCCGAGATCTGGAGCGCGATTCAGAATGAACCCGAGTACGCCGGCAAAACGACGATGTTCATCCTGCCCGATTTCGGACGGGATTCGGACATGGATGCGGGCGGGAACGGATTCCAGCACCACCGCACCGGCGATCCGCTCTCGCGGACCACCTGGATGAT
Organism: uncultured Acidobacteriaceae bacterium; assembly: GCA_963703035.1. GTDB lineage: Bacteria > Acidobacteriota > Terriglobia > Bryobacterales > Bryobacteraceae > Bog-105. Next base: position 177,075 of record OY969780.1, read on the forward strand.
GGCGATGGGGCCGGCCATTCGCGAGAACATTGTCGTCGACCGCGCCTTAGAATCGACGGACCTTGTTCCGACGCTCGGCTCACTATTCGGTTTTTCGCCCGGCTTGGCGCAAGGTAAACCGGTAACCGAGCTCTTGTAATTACGATGCTTCCCCGCCAGCTGACAGCAGAACAGTTCAATAGCTACCCGAAAGCGGCCCGCAGCGTCGTGGTCTCTAGACTTGCAGTGCTGCGGCAACTTCCGTTGAGTTTTCTACCGCTGTTGTTGCGGGAGCTGATTGCCTACGACTGGAAATTCCCAGCGGAACGAAAGGAATTGGATCATCAGCTCGCGTATTTAGCATCGCTTTCTCAGGAACAAACAGCGCAACTCATGCAGCGCTTCGCGCAAATCCGCCTTTCGCCCGAGCTCGAGCATTTGGATTGGGTGAACAACCCGGTTCAGTTTTCAGAGCACCTCACTGCGCATCTTTGGGCTACCCACCAGATCGATGCGTTTCGCGCTGCATCACTCGAATATGTGCACAAAGTGAATGCTGCAATGCCGCCGGAGCCACTTCCGATACCCCGGCTCGGAATTGTTGTGATCGGAAAAGGCGCAGGCGAGAACCAGTATGCGCTCTTTCGGAAATTGCGTCCGGAGGGCGTCTACTTCACGAGTATTCGAGCCGAAAACGGGCTGAGCACCCTGTTCGAAGCGGTTGCGGCACGAGCCAAATCGCATGCTCTGCCATTCGGCCATTGGTACATTGATGGCGGCGAAGAGGGGACACGGTGTGCCGGGCTCACCTGTGTGTCTTACGCATCGCTCAGTAGTGCGCGCTCTGCACTCTTGGCGAAGATGCGCAACGTCATCCAGCAACCGGGGGGCGGGCCGGAGATGTTGCGCACCATGCTCGCCCAGATGAAACCCGAGGAGTTGGGTCTCGGCGGCGCCGAGGATCAAGCGGTTCTCAACCGGTTCCAGATGAGTTTGCTCACAGAGGGCTCCGGCACCCAGGTGTTTAGTACGACTTTTGTGCAGTGGTCGGCGCGCGAAATTTTGCGGCGTGCTCAGCCGATGACTCTGCTCGCGCGCTATGCGCCTCGCCAGCGCGACCGGTCGATGAAGGAGCTGATTGCCGGAGCGCAACAAACTCCCGCGCTCGACCCGCTAGCTTCACTCGTAGACGCCGACATGGGCGCTTACTATACCTGGATCAATCAGCAGCGCTTGCCGGACGCGGAACGCTCCTCATTTCTGGTCTGGTTTGAAGGTCACAAGGAAGCTCTCGCGATCGCGCCTTCGCTGCCGCGCGCCACGGAAAGCAATCAATCTTTAGATATGCGCGAATTGCTCAAGCAAATCGCGTGACGCAAGAACTACCAGTAAAACTTCAATGCGAACTGGATCTCCCGCTGATCGTTCTGCCCGTCACGGGTGGCATTGATCTTGCCGAAGCTAGACGGCGATGTGTAGTCGAGCGATCCGGGAGCAGGTAGAACGCCGTTGCCGCTAAAGCCCGGCAGAGAGAAGTTCGGCGTATTTGTCAAGTTGAAGAACTCCGCTCGGAACTGGAGATATGTCGTCTCAGTCGTGCGGAAATCCTTGAACAGCGAAAAGTCCAGCCGACGATACCCCGGGCCAAGAAACTGCGTCGGCGCGCCGCCGAGCGGACGATAGTCGGTTTGCCCGATGGTTGTCGCCACGGGAGGGCTCGTGAACGCAGCCGGATTCAGCCAGTGATCAACATTGTGCGGACCGGCGTATACATCTTGGCCGGGAACGAGAAAGGCGTTGCAGCCCAAACCCGAGGTAGTGCTGATAATGCAGGGAACCGTGCCCGGCTGACCATTCTGGAGAGTCAAAATCCAGTTCGAGCCCCAGCCTCCAAGAAACGCATCGACGATGCCGGGGCTGTTACTGAGGAATCGCCTGCCATGCCCAAACGGAAGCTCATAGTTTCCGCTGAAGTGGAAAACCTTCGGGATATTGAAATCGCAAAGCCCATAATCGCCCTGGATGCCGAACCCTGGTAGCAGAGGCGCGCGGTAACCAGTCAGGGCCGTCGAGTTGAGCACGTCCACTGCATCGGTGCGGCATTTCGACCAGGTGAAATTCGCGAGCATACTCAGTCCGTTGTTAAACCTGCGCTCGTAATTGATCTGCAGCGAATTGTAATAGCTATCCCCGGCGAAGCTGCTGTACGTGAAACTGTTCGGAAAGTCTGGATACCGCGTGTAGTTGTATTGGTTCAGTCCAGGAGGCAGTATCTCAGCAGGCGAATTGGGGTTGATATACACTCCGAGGTGGCGCACAGTGTTGCCAACATAGCCGGCTGAAATTGTATCGTTTGACGCGAGTTGGTACTGCAGTGTGAAGTTGTAACCCTGCGTATAGGGCGTCTTCATGTGATAGTCCTCGCCCGTGAAGGAAACCCCGCTTGGCTCTACCGCCGCTGGTGTCAACGGAATCGCCGACAGGCCAGTCTCAAGCGTTCCTATAGCGCCATTGGGAAAGGTAACCGGCGCGTTCGGAACCAGATTTGGATAAACCAAATTGAATTGAAATGGAAAATCCACGTAAGTTTCGATTGTGGAGTTTTCAAATCCGCCATAAAAAAGTCCGTATCCGCCGCGAGCGACCAGTTTCGACGTGACCTGGTAAGCAAATCCGACGCGAGGAGAGAAATTACCGAGTTGCGAGTGCCCTAACCCGGGAACACCCGAGCAAACGAGGTCGATGTTGTCCGTTTTCAGGGCTGCATAGAAATCCGGGGAGAGGGGAGTATTGCAGCGTTGCTTCGTCAACAGGAATAGCGACGGGCTGCTCGAGAACGAAGGAAGGAAATTCGATTGGGCTCCGTATCGCTCAATGATCTGACCGAAATATTCCCAACGCAGGCCGAGGTTCAGCGTCAACTTCGGTGTGACATGATAATCGTCCTGAAAATACACGCCCCAGTAATTCCGATTCATATCAGTATTGGCGATATTTGAGGCTTGGATCTCGTCAGAACCACCCACAAAATTGGCCGCTCCGGCCACTGTGCCTGGAATCGGCGTCAGCAGCATCTGCGCCAGTCCGGTGTTGCCACCTGTCGTCTCCGGCACCTCGGTATACGTTCCGTTGAAATCCCAGGTTCCCCGTCCCGAGGGCGGCTGTAAAATCGAAAACCTCAGTCTCTGGTATTCAAATCCCGTTTTAATCGAATGTTTCCCCGCGATCTTCGTTAGATTGTCCGTGAACTGTAACGTGTTGCTGTATTCAACTGAGGGCAAGAACTGGTTGCTGCCGAGCGTAGTAAGACCGGTGATAAAGATGGATCCCAATCCACCGTTGTCAGGAACCTGAGGAACGCCTTGAATTCCGAACTGGGCAGGAATACCAAGCGTGTTGCCGTTCGACTGCAGCCGCGTCGTCGCGATGCGATTGAAACCCGCTCGGGCTTCATTGACAAGATTCGGTGAAAATGAGTGGGTTTCGCTCAGAACCGCATTGGTCGATTTAGCTGTCTGATTTCCGGCGTAGAACGCGCCGCCATCCGCGATACCTCCGAAGGGACCGGGAATTAGTTGAGGGTTATCGGAATAGCTCACCCGGCCGAATAGCGTGTCCTTGTCGCTGAAGTTCTGGTCAATGCGGATATCGAACTGATTTACATCATTCCGGATGACCGGGTTGGACGTGTAGTTATTGAATAGCCCGGGATTATTGGGAATCGGGTAAAGATCGAGCAGCTTGATCGCGTTCGGGTCCAGCCTGTTCGCCGGAATGATATTTCCCGGAAAAGGATCTCGCACAAATCCTGAACCCACGGCACGCGTTGTCGAAGGATCAAAGACCTGGCCGAGCGGAAACGTCCTGCCCAGCACATCCGTGCGTGTGCCGCCTTGCGTCAGCAATTCCGAAAGATTGGTGAATCCGCTGCTGCGCTCGAGCTCAGTAGGAACCGTGCTTACGTAAGGCAGAGCCTGTCGAATTCGCGTTCCTTCGTAGTCGCCGAAGAAGAAGGTCTTGTTTCTCCAGATGGGTCCACCGACACTCGCTCCGAACTGGTTTTGCCGGTATTCTCCCCTGGGGATGCCGCCTGCATTTTCAAAGAAGTTGGCGGCATCCAGTTTGTCGTTTCGCAGGAACTCCCACGCGCTCCCGTGAACTTGATTGGTTCCCGATTTGATCGAGGCGTTGAGGACCGCTCCTGCCGAGCGCCCGAATTCTGCGCTGTAGTCATTCGTCTGCACCTTAAATTCTGCAAGCGCGTCGATCGGCGGACGTACCGCGAAAGCTGTTCCATTCAGAAAATCAACCAAGTTCGTGTTGTTGTCGATGCCATCGAGCAGGTAGTTGTTCTGCGCCGGCCGCGAGCCATTCGCCGAGAAACTGCCGCTTGCGCCGAGGCCGCGCGTATCCTGCTGGCCCTGCGTCACGCCCGCGGAAAGCTGAGCCAGGAAGGTGAAGTTGCGGCCATTCAGGGGCAGGTCGTTGATCGCGCGCGCAGTGACCACCTGTCCGACGGAAGCGTCCTGGGTCTGAAGCGCCGGCGGTTCACCCGTAACCTGGACGGTTTGAGTCATCTGCCCGGGTGGCAGCACAAAGTCGACGAGCACGCGTTGCTGCACTTCGACAGTCACTTTGGAATGTTCAACGCGCTGAAAGCCTCTGAACTCCGCAGCCACGGAATAATGACCGATCTTGACAGGCGAGAACGTGTATTCGCCTGAAGCACCGCTTGTAGTCGTGAGCACGAGCCCCGTATCGGTGTTGGTCAATGTGACCTGCGCGCCAGGTATCAAGCCGCCGCTCGTATCTCTGATAGTGCCGAGAATCGAACCGGTATCGACCTGAGCCAACGAAACAATTACACCTGTAAACAAGATCGCCACTGCGGCCGCAATGCGCGATCTTCTGACCATGGCTATCATTGGGAACCCCTTCCGCATACCTGGACTGCTTGCGCGCGTAACTAAATGTTTGACAGCGATTATATAAAAACCTGATCGAGCAACTGGCCGACAGCCCGGTAAGATTCCTTGAAAGCATTGCGATGATCCATCGCGCCGGCCAGATCACTGTGTGAAAAGGCGATACGGCCAAAGGGAGCATTACGCAAAGCGTCCCGCGGCGCAGGCTTGTCATCTGATCCGAAGAAGAATCCGGGCTGTGGATTGATGAAGGCATGTCCCCAGCGATTCAGCACGATTCCGGCAATGTCCCGCTTCGCGTCGAAACCGGAGGAGGCGAACATCGCTGTCATCTGCTCGCGAATCGCCCGCTCATATACGCTGTAAGGCGTCGACAGCAACTCCATACGGCCTCTATGCCCTTGTTTCACTGCAGGAAGTCCCGGTTTGGTGAAATCAACGAAAAAGGTGAGGACAGTAGGCAGATCCGGGCCCACATAGGGAGTATCGACTCCGAACGTGGCCATTTTCCGGACATCGACATATCTTCCGAAGCCCTCGAACCATTCCCCGCCCGAGATCCCGAGCTTATAGAGGAAATTCCAATTCCGAACCGCGACGTTCGCCACCATAAATGGCGAGTAGATGAACTGGTCGTAGGCGGTGCGGCGGTCCGCGTCGAGATCGCGAACAACGTGTTTCGTCATCCAGCCTCCACACGTACGCCCGGCGCCGCCTCGTTGCTTGAAGAACAATGCCGCGGAAAGTCCCGAAAAACCTCCTCCGACAATCACGCAATCGAAAATCTCTCCTGTGTCGATTACTTGGGCGGGCGACTTATCATATTGGCCATCGCGAACAGCATGCGCAGCATGAAGGACATCCTCCATATTGCCCGCGGATGTTCGATAATCGCCTTCACCTGTGTATCCTGTCCAATCGATGTTCTGGGCTAACACTGTTACGGGGGCAGCGGCGCCGAGAAGCAGTCCGCCTGATGCGACGAGAGCTCCATCGAGGAAATCGCGCCGCGAAATCTGCTCGTTGAGACCCAAGATGCGATCAAGGTGAGGACAGGATTTGGACATTTGCCGCTCATTCTATCCGAAACTGAAGAGATAATAGACTGATTTCGAACTGGAGAGCTTAGTGCTGACACGCCGAACACTGTTGCAAACCGCCGCGGGTACGGCGCTCATGGTCGCTTCTCAAGAAGCACGCGCAGCAGATAAAAAGAAAACCGTAATTGTTGCAGCCGGCGGCATCGCGGGCCTTTGCTGTGCCTACGAATTGACGCGCCGGGGGCATGAAGTTACCGTTCTCGAAGCCTCAGGCCGCATCGGCGGTCACGTCAAAACCGTGCGAGACAACCTGCCCGACGGGCTGTACGTGGACGCGGGAGCAGAGCAGTTCACCAAACCTGGTTATGACCTGTACTGGTCTTACGTGCGGGAATTCAATCTTCCGCACATGCAGGATCACCGGCGCGAGCACATGCTGCGCCTCATTGAAGGCCGCATGTATTCAGAACAGGATTTGGCAGATCCGCGCGTGCTCAGTGGGCTCGGCTTCAACCAGCGCGAGACTGATTACCTCAAACAGCACCCCTGGTGGGAATTGAGCCGCCTGTATTTCGATAAATATACTGATGCGTTCCATGACGAATATAATCCCTTCAACGCCGGCTTAGACGATTTGGATCACATCAGCGTGACCGAGCTTCTCAAGCGGGACGGCGCTTCGGCTGCAACCATCCGTTTCGCGGGTGGACAAGCGTCCGCGCTCCACGAAATTTGGCACACTGCGATTCTCGAGCGTCGCGGAGTTCCACTCTGGCCGACCCAGGTTTTCCGGCTAATGGGAGGAAACAGTCTGCTGCCGGAAACATTTGCAAGTCGTCTCGGTGATCGAGTCAAACGCGGTTGCCCGGTCACCGGCATCCGGCACGGTGATGGCGGAGTCACAGTGGAGTATCGCGAATTTGGCGAGAACAAGCAGATCTCCGGGGATTATCTGGTTTGCTGCATGTCGGCCGTCATGCTGAGACAAATACCCATTACGCCGGCATTTCCTGACCCGAAACGATGGGCGATTGCCAACGTGCCGTATTACTCGGCCACGCGGCCCGTCTTTCAATCGAGGACGAAATTCTGGCGTGATCAAGACGTCAGCATCAATATCGAGTTTCACCAGTCTACTCTCGAACACAACTGGTCGATGGCCGACGATGTGAAGACGTCTCGCGGACTGGTGGTCGGAACAGCGGAACCCGGCGTTTCCGCGGAAGCGGCGCTGAAGACGTTCCGCACTTACTATCCCGGCAAGCGGGACACCATCGAAGCAGCCATGATCATCGACTGGTCGCGCGATCCCTGGTGCATGGCGTGTGAAACAGTGACGTATAAGCCGGGCGAATTGCACCGGTTCTGGCCGGCGCTCATTGAGCCACACGGCCGCATTCACTTCGCCGGAGCCTATTGCGACAACCTGAACTGGGGACAGGAAGCAGCTACGCGTTCCGCCAATCGCGTAGCAAAGGCCATCGATGCCGCTTAGTGCGGCACTCAATGGTCGACGTTGAAGCCTACATGTCCAACGAAAGCAGTCCAGTCCCACTCATTGAAAGCCGTATTTTTCTGATTCGCGGTCAAAAGGTCCTGCTCGACCGCGACCTCGCCCGTCTATATCAGGTCAAACCGATCGCGTTGCGACAACAGGTCCGTCGCAATCCAAAGCGATTTCCCTCTGACTTCCTGTTTGAGTTGGACGAGGAGGAGGTCGAAGCGTTGCTATCACAAAATGTGATACCTTCGCGCCGCAATCTTGGTGGATCGCGGCCACTGGCCTTTACTGAGTAAGGCATCGCGATGTTGTCCGCTGTCCTCACCAGTGAACGGGCTATAGAAGTGAATATCGCTATTATGCGAACGTTTGTGCGCCTCCGGCATCTGCTCGCTAACCATGAAGAATTGGCCCGGCGATTGGACCAGCTTGAATGGCGTCAAAATGAGCAGGGCCACAAAATTGAAGCTGTATTCGAGACGATTCAACACCTCATCGAGGCCCCGGCTGAGGAAAACGAGAGGCGGCCCATAGGCTTCCCGACTTCGCGCGCCGAACCGCAGAGTACGGAGTAGGGGGGAGTCGGTCGACCTCCGGGCCCGTGACCGTTCAGTGGCGCGAGATGCGCATTGTGAAAGATGGCGCGCCGGGCGCCACGCCCAAAGCGAACAGGCCTTTCGGGTGCTCGGTGCGACGTTGCTTCTCTCGGCTCTTTCCAGGACGGCAAAGGACCCGTCTCTCGTTTGCCGACCTTTGTGAATTGGTTCGCATTGAAGCTGAACGGTCGACTTAACGCAGCGAACTTACGCCGGAACAACACCCATCGCCGTCAGGCGGCTCACACGCGGACCGGGCAGGATGATGCCCGTTAAATTCAGCGGGTCGGCATTCGGGACGCGAACCGTCGCGGTCTTCTCGGTCTGTCGCCGCATCGCCCGAAGCAGATCGAGCGCTTCAGGACGCGCAAACTGCTCGCCGGTGAAGCCGGATACGAAACGGCCCCCTCGAATTTCGCCGCGCGCTTCCATCCTTCGCAATATGGGCAACAAATCCCGCCACGGCGGCGCGAGCGTTTCGCGCACCAGCAGATCGCGCAACAGCACGCCCCACCTGAGCAGCAATTGCCGGGTGAAGCGCTCGACACGCTCCTCGCGGCTGATAGAGGGCGAGATGCCGCGCATCAACGCCCAGCGCCCAGCCGCGTGACGTGGTCGCCTAGTGCTGCCCCGGCCTTCTCCGCGGCGCCGCTTCGGGTCAATCAGCGCGCGCAAATTATCGAATCCGTCGGCAGTAACGAAGCCCCCCGCCAATAATTCCCAGAGGCCGTCCTCGACTTCACTCGCAAGCCGTCCCGTTTGCCGGACCAAATCAATAAAGAAGCTCGCGCCGTTGCGCTCGAGCGCGCCCAACACCTCCCGGGCGGGATGCGACAACGCGGATTGATCCGCCGGTCCGCCTGCGCTCATCAGCCACTCAGCGTCTTCGCGCAAGAAGAGCGTTATGGGCGCGATCCGGGTCGGCCGCACGCGGCGGTTTTCGGCGAGCGCAGGATGCGGCGATACTCTCGCCCACATCACTTCGCCTGCAAAGCAAAGCTCATCGAGATATTCAGGGCGATATTTGACAATGCGCTGCGCCAGAATCTCCGGCTCCCACGCCACGGCAGGAATCTCATAGCCCTGCAGCTGGCGAATGATCTGGAGCACTCCGTCGGCAGCGTGTAGCTGCGTTCCGGGCAAAACATGCTGCCAGGACTGTAGAAAATGTTCAAAGTCGAGCGCGGTAACGGGCTCGATCTCGCGCCGCAAGCGGCCGAGCGTTCCGCGATGGATGCGGGCGAGAATGCGGCGGTTGCACCACTCCATTTCGCCGGCTTTTTCGCGGAAATGGCCTCGCAGCACCTGCCCCCGCGCCTCGAGCTGGACTAGCGCCGCATCGACCGCTTCTGTAGAAAACGCAAGTTTTTCCGCCAATGCTGGAGCTGTAACGGGGCCGGTAGACTCCATCCATCCGGAGACGACAGCATGCGCATCGTCCGCGACCTCGGCCCGTTCCGTCGCGACCCAGAAGGCAGAACGATCACGGGCGATGATCGAAGCGCGCCCGTCTGCCGCAAGCTCATCGAAGAATGGTCGCCACTCCTCTACAGGCGGCATTCTGATTAGCGTCAACAGCGCGTCGTGCAACTCGTCTGCATCGCGCGCCTCCGGCCATGACTCGGCTGAGATCTGATCGATTACCGCTGGGTCCAACACGCCCTCGCCGCCCGTTACATCCGTGCCGAATTTTTGCCGCAGCTCGACCGCGCGGGTACGGCGTTCTTCGAGCGGCGCATCATCGAGAAACGCATAGGGATTGGCATTCAGAATCTCGTGCGAGAACTGAGAAGCTTGCGGCGTGTCAATAGCAACCGTATGGATCCGGCCGGTTTCAATGCCGTGAAGAATCTCGCGGAGTCCTTCGAGGTCCATGGCCTCGTTCAGGCAGTTGTCGATGGTCTCTTTGACAAGCGGATGGTCGGGGATACGGATGGGGCCAGCGAGATTTTCGGCGCAGGCAACTTGATCCGGGAACACCGACGCCAGGAGATCGTCGGCGCGCATGCGCTGAATGGGCGCAGGCACACGGCCTCCGTTCCGGAATCGCAGGATCGCCAGCGCGCGCGTTGTGTTCCAGCGCCAGCGTGCGCCGAACATCGGGGCCGCAAGCAGCGCCTGCCGCAGAACGTCTTCGACCGTTTCGGGCTTCAGGAATGCGAACACCAGCTCGAGCGGAAACGAATGCTGATCGCTCAACGACAGCACGAGCCCGTTATCGGTCGCCGCGGCCTGCAGCTCGAAATTGAAAGTGCGGCAGAAGCGCTTGCGCAGAGCCAGCCCCCAGGCGCGCGTGATCCGGGACCCGAAGGGCGCGTGCAAAACGAATTGCATGCCGCCCGCCTGATCGAAGAAGCGCTCGGCAATGATGGTCGATTGCGAGGGCAGCGCTCCCAGCTCGGCTGCACCCGCGCGTACGTAAGCAGCCGCTTGTCTTGTGCCCGCTTCGTCGAGCCCGCATTCCTCTATCAGAAACGTGGGCGCCGGCTCGTCGCTGGCGAGGATGCGCTCGCGCAGCTCCGAGACTTCGGCCGAAAGCTCGCGCGAGCGGCCGGGCGCTTCACCCAACCAAAAAGGTATGGAAGGCGCCGCGCCGTGTGCGTCTTCGACGCGAACCCGTCCCGGTTCGACCCGCTTCACGCGCCAGGAATGCGTTCCGAGCAGAAACACATCGCCTACGAGGCTCTCTACCGCGAAGTCTTCATCCAGGGTGCCGACGGTCTTGGAATCGGGCTCGACGATCACCGCATAATTCGCATTCTCCGGGATGGCCCCGCCGGAAGTGATCGCAGCCAAACGCGCCCCACGCCGGCCCTTGATCTTGCCGTTGACCCGATCGCGATGCAAAAGCGCGCCGCTTCTTCCGCGAGAAGTGCTGATTCCCTCCGAAAGCATCTCGATCACGTCATCGAAATCCTGGCGCGGCAAATTGCGGTAAGGATATGCGGACCGGAAGAGCGCATACAGATCGTCCTCTTTCCATGGCTCGGAAGCGGCTACGGCAACGATCTGCTGGGCGAGAATATCGAGCGCGTTTTGCGGGATCTCGATTCGTTCAAGCTCGCCCTTGCGAATGGCCGACACAACCGCGGCACATTCGACGAGCTCATCGCGCGTAGTCGTGAAGATGCGTCCTTTCGGCTTCGCGCCGATCCAGTGGCCCGAGCGGCCGATGCGCTGCAGTGTAACGGCGATCGATCGAGGCGATCCGATTTGGCAGACCAGATCGACCGTGCCTATATCGATGCCCAGCTCGAGCGATGCGGTCGCGACAACGGCGCGCAGCTCGCCGCGCTTCAATCGCGATTCTGCGTCAAAACGAAGCTGGCGCGACAGGCTTCCGTGATGCGGCAGAACGGCGGCTTCGCCCAAGCGTTCTGAAAGCGCATGCGCCACACGCTCGGAAAGCCGGCGGGTATTGACGAAAACGAGCGTCGTGCGATTCTCCAGAATCAGCTCGGCAACGCGATCGTAGATCTCATTCCACATCTCCGTGCTCGCGACAGCGCCCAGCTCGTCGCGCGGAATCTCGACCGCAAGTTCCATTTCACGGCGATGCCCCACATCGATAATTCGCGTGGCCGGTCCAAGCAACTGCGCCACTTCTTCGATGGGCTTAACGGTCGCCGAGAGCCCAATCCGTTGCGGATGCTTCCTAGTGAGTGCGTCGAGGCGCGCCAAAGACAGCGCCAGATGCGAGCCGCGCTTATCGTCCGCCATGGCGTGAATCTCGTCGACGATCACGGTCGATGCGGTCTGCAACATTTCGCGCGATCTAGCAGCGGTTAGCAGGATGTATAGCGATTCGGGAGTCGTGACCAGAATGTGCGGAGGCCTTCTCAGCATCTGCGTACGTTCGATCATCGGCGTGTCGCCGGTTCGCACGGCGGTCCGGATCGGCGGCAGTAAAATCCCTTCGCGGCCGGCGAGTGCGGCAATCTCGGCAAGCGGCGCTTCGAGATTGCGGTGAATGTCATTGCTCAGCGCCTTCAGCGGCGAGACATAGACGACCTGCGTTGCGTCAGCCAACGTATGCGCGCGCGCCGCCCGAACCAGCCGGTCGATACAGATCAAAAAAGCAGCCAGCGTCTTGCCGGAACCCGTGGGCGCGGAGATCAGCGTGTCATGTCCCGCCGCGATTTCGGGCCACCCGAGCGCCTGCGGCTGCGTGGGCGAGCCGAAACGCTCCGCGAACCAGCGTGCAACTAATGGATCGAAGCCGCCCAGCGCCATCGCTTCTAGCTTCTCATCAGCATTCGGTAACGGCACGATTATCACGCTTCGATACAATCAGCAGTGTTTTCCTCTGATCGAGTCTTCCTGCTCTCTCCCGCGAAAGCCGGCGGCGCGCGATTCGAAATGCTGCTCCGCGAAGAAGCCCACTTTGACCTCGCCGTAAAGGTCCGGCAGAACGAGGCCACCATCGGCGAAGTCTACACATTTTGCAGCAGCTTGTATTTTCGCGGCAAAATGATCTACGCCACGATTTTTCATGCCGCCCCTCCCGGCGTCCCTCCCACGCTCATCATTGTGCCCGGCATCGGCCTTGTCCCTCCAGAGACGCCCGTCCGCATCGACGAGCTGCGAGCGATTGCCGAGACTCCCGTCAACCAAACCAATGCCCGCTACCGGAACGCACTCCTCGGGGGCGCGCGCTTGCTCGATCAACATGCAGGCCCGAAGTGCTTATACGTGCTGCTCGGAAGCATTGCCAGCGCCAAGTACACAGAACCGCTCCTCGGAGTTTTTGGCGAACGGCTGGTCTTTCCGGTCGACTTCGTGGGCCGCGGCGACATGAGCCGCGGTGGACTCATGATCCGCGCTGCACAGGCGCGAACCGAGTTGGCCTATGCCCCCGTGCAAGGCGCAGTGCGGCACGGCGCTCGCCCGCCTAAGCTCGAGCCATGGCGGAAGCCATAATCTTCATCGGCCTGCAAGGCTCAGGCAAGACAACCTATTTCACGAAGCACTTCGCAGGCACGCATGCGCACGCGAGCCGCGACATTCAACAAACCGCTGCGCGAGAGGCCGCGTTCATCCTCGAATGCCTTCGCTCCGGGCGTTCCTTCGTTATTGACGACACGAACGCAACCCGAGCCGCGCGCGCCCTCTACATCCGCGACGCGAAAGCGGCCGGTTTCCATGTCGTCTCTTATTTCTTCGACACGCCCGTACGAACGGCGATCGGCCGCAACAACCATCGCAAGGATAAGAAGCCCATTCCCGTTCCCGCCATCCTGCGCGCCTCCAAGCGCCTCGAGCGGCCCTCCCGAGAAGAAGGATTTCACGAGATTCGGACCATCACGCCGCCGCCGGAGCCCAAGCCCGGAACGCGAACCAAATTTAAACATAAACGAGCGGACACCGAGTCCGAACCGCAAGCGTAAGCCACCGGGCCTTTGGCCACCATCTCGTCAGCCGATGCTGGAACTCCCTCCGACCTTCATGAACCGCCACGCAACCAACCCCAGAATCGCCCTCAAGAGATAATGATCGGCTCGCGCAGCCTGCCGCAACAACTCTATTGCCAAAATGAATGCAGCCACACCCAGCAGCACGAGCGACATCCCCCTTTGCAACCGCATCGAAGCGGACGCCACCCACGGATCGATATCCACTACGATTTCGCGCCCTTGATCCGAATGCGTGCATCGGGCCTTGATCTCGCAGGCATTGCAGGTGTGTGCGGGCGCGCGATACCGAATGGTGCGCTGGTCGTCTAGCCCGCCGCGAGAATCGCCTCAACATGAAACGGTCCCACTCCCATTGAGAGCCCTACCGCATCAAAGCGTCGTTTGCAGGCCCGGTAATCTCGCTGGACAGTATCTCGGCCGGCTCCTCGAGCGTCGTCTTCGGCACGCGCGTTCGCACCGCCTGCCAGCACAAATACAATACCGGCAGCACCCCGCCCACAATAAACACCGCGTCCCCCGGAAACCGCAACCACTCAACGAACGCATTCACCGGGTTACCCAGAAATTTCAGGCTGCATGCCTCAAAATACCCGTGATTCACCGATTCGTAGAGTTGTAGCAAGCCCAACGGAACCAAACTCGCAAAGATCATCCAGGCCAGCGCCGCGTTCAGCGACCAGAAACTGATCTTCGCAGCCCCGCCGCCTGTCCCCGCGTGAAAGCAGCGTGTCTGCCCCCGCGTCGTAGCGGTTCGTCTTAAACTCGAGCGCCGTTTGCGCCCGCGCTTGTTCCGGTCCGCCCCCGCCGGCATGCGATTCGCAACGCTCGTCGCCGTGCGTCGCAGATAGTCCGAAGGAAAGCTCTTCCACAATGCTGACCAGCCGCCGCAACCGCCCCCCGACCACCTCTAAAACCTTCAGCGCAATTTGCGGGCGCTCCAGGCACAGAGACCGAAAATCATCTCGCGATACGAAGACGACTTCAGAATCTTTAACCGCCGCCGCCGAAGCCGGATACGAACCTCCGTAGAAGACAGGCAACTCGGCAACGACTGCCCCGGACCGTCTACCGTCAGCACATGCTCGCGCCCCAATGCCGACACTTTGAAAATCCGAATCAACCCGCTCGCGACGACATACAACTCGTGCAAGCCTCGCCTTCAGAAAACAAGAGCGCGTTCTGGGCATATTTTCGGTATCGGGCGCGCGCCGAGAGCGACGACAGCTCCGGGTCTGCAAGCGCCGCGAATAAAGGAGCCTGCTTCAAGATCTCCGCGACGTTACGAGAGCTTGCTGGCATGCTTCAAGATTAGGAGAGAGAAAATGAATCTCGCGCCAACTAAACGGCTTGGAGAGGCGACGTGTCTATCACGTCGCCTTTAGTTTTTTTGTTACTGAAAACACGGCTATGCAAAGCGCCTGAGGGCTGGCGTCGCTTTGGCCACCCGTAAACTCAGCGGGATGTTCCTGTTAATAGGTTGGAATTCGTATGTTAAACTTAAGGTCAAGAAGCGACACTATGGCGACACAAGCGCGCGTGAACCCGCGTCCGGATCTTGAGGCGCATCGGAAAGCGACTAGTGCTGCGTTTCCAGAGATCGTTCGAGATCTAGTCTCCATCATCGGGCGGAAGCTTACGGCGTATATCGCGTCCGTTAAGGACGCGCGCGCAATTGACCGGTGGCTAGAAAGCGGAACTCCGCAGAAGGACGTAGAAAAACGCCTTCGGCTCGCGTATCACGTAGTAAAGATGCTTTCTAGGTCTGATAGCGATGCTGTCATCCAAGCGTGGCTGATTGGGTTGAACCCGGAACTCAACGATCAGGTGCCCATTCGTCTACTGCGCGAAGGTGATATCGAAGTGGACGGTAAAAGGGTCCTTGGAGCCGCGCGAGCCTTCCTAACAGGGGGCTAATCTGCCCCTGCCGGTCGTTTTTCCTGAACACCACGTATTCCGCATTGCACGCAAAGCCGACCCTTGGCGACCGCCCGATTGGGCTGATGTGCAGGACAACACTGACCCTGTAAATCGGTTCGACGATTCAGAGGGGTATTTCCGGGTTTTGTACGCGGGATCAAGCCATCTCGTGTGTTTTATGGAAACGCTTGCACGTTTTCGGAAGCCGGTTGGACGAGCAGATCTCTCGATCGAGCTCGATCAGATCGAAAGCGGGATTACAGATCACGTGCGGCCGTCAACTGTGCCCGCGAGTTGGTTCGATGAACGAAGTATTGGAAGCGCGCGTGTTACTGGGAAGCGCTTCGCAAATATCTACGCCTCTGAATGGCTCTCGTTCTTAAGGCGTCCCCTCGAGCCGGAAATCGAACTGTCAGGTTTTCATACTCTCGGGCCTAGACACACTGATTTCGATTTGGCCCTCTTAATGTCCCAAGATCGTGCATTGACCCAGAAGATCGCGACCCTAATTTACGGATTAGAATACGAAGGCATTTACTATCAATCCCGGCATGGAGCTGATCTTGGTAATTGGGCCATATTTGAGCCCTTCAACTTGGTTGATATCACGCAATCCGGCATATCGCCGAACGATGTGGATTGCCTGGAAGCCATGAGGCGCCTCGATCTGAATTTTGATCCAAGCCGCTGAGCAGGATTCCGGGGGATCAGCCGACGGTCAAGTACGTGGTATACCGCTCATTCCCAATTGCAGTGAACGGCAGTAGTCGTAACCCGCCCGTGGCAGTCTGCGCGTGCCATTCTTGTGTACGGGGAATCCTCTGACCCGCGAGTAATTGCTGGCGCGTGACCGCGCGCGCGTCCTCTGTAATGGGAAACAGGACGAGCGGACCTCGGACCAGCGCAACCGTATGGCGATGACTCGGGTCAATAGCTTCGAGCCGCATAGGTAACGGAATCTCAAGCTCCACGTAATCGCCATCCCTCCATCGCCGTCGAATCGCAGCAAAACCCCTTGTGACAGGCGCCGAAGCGCGCACGCCGTTTACCCGGACAACCGCGCCCGCTGCCGACCAATTAGGGATCCGCACACGAACAGCAAACTCCGCGGGGCGTGAACTTCGAAACAACATCTTGATCCGGCTGTCAAACGGATAGTCTCCGGTCTGCGTCAGCCTAAACTCTGCGCCGCTGTCCGTCGTCCACCGCAGAGTGGAGGGCAGAAACAAATTCACAAACACGCCATCGGCATCACGAAAGTAAGTCATGATGCGATAGTCCGCCGCCACTTGCGGCAGTGTGCCGGAGCAGCAAGGCCAACGGTCTGGAAAATAGGATTTACTGCCCGAAGAATGATAATCGGAGTAGTAGAACGCTCGCCCGTCAGGCTCCAGCGGCTTCGCGCCCAGCACGGTGTTATAGAGAACACGCTCCATACTGTCCCCGTATCGCCCGTCCCGAGTCACGCGCAACAGATAGCGGGTGAGCTTGAAATGCGCATAGCTTCCACACGGTGTCTCGAATCCCCGATGCGTTTTCGCGAGACTGGCATACAGAACACCGCTCCCCGGCGCACTGAAACTTTCGTCAGGCCCCCACCCACCCGTAGCGAAACTCTGCGTAGCTGCGATCATTTCGAACCCATTAGCAGCGGCACGAAGATGCTTCACGCTGCCTTCCGCAAGATAGGCCTGCATAGCCGAGCTCAGCGCATTGCAAAAGCTATACGCGTGATGGTTCGCCAAAACATTTTTGTTCTCGGAGAGCGGGTCGAAGTAGGTTCGGTTTAGCAGAAATCGCGAAGCCAGCCGCCTATAACGTTCGCCTGCGCCGCGCTCCCACGCCAGATACAAATTCTCCGGAAGGGTATACGATTCATCCCACGTGTAATCGTCGCTTGTGTTCTCGCCAATGGACTTTCTCCACCGCCGCTGGGGTTCATCGCGGTCCAGCGCCATCGGCGGCAGATGCCGCTCGGCTGCGTCCGTCGTTCGCTCGAGAAGCCGCCGCGCTGATCCCATATCTGCGAACCGGTGAGCATCGATGAGACCGATCACCATCTTGTCGTAGTCGTACGCCGGAAAGCGAAAATTCGTGTAAAATCGGCCCGAAATCGCTGGCTCATAGAGAGCGAGCAGGCGCTCTAATTTCAATCGCGTCCGAGCTTCGCGATCGACAGCATAGGCGCGCGCCAGCGCCGAGATCCATTGCCCAAAGCAATGCCCCGGCGCGAAGCCATGACCGCCGCTTTCCGTTTTGTCGAGTTTCACCTCGTCATACCATCCGCCAAGCTCGGGTCCGGGCGCCGGCAACCCTGCCCGCAGCCGCCACGGTTTCAGCAAACTATCATCATTCAGCGACAGCAGGACAGATTGCGTTTCATCAAACTGTTTTTGAGCCAATCCAGGCGCCAGGTCTACGTCGCCATAGTCGAACTCTTCAAGTGGCGCTTGGGTTGCGTCCGAAGCAAAAAGGGAGGATCGAAAGGCCGCCGCAGCCAAGCTTGCGGACTGCAGAAACGCACGCCGGGAGGTCATACTGACGCTCGTCTTATTCTATTCGCGGGCGACTTCCATTCTCGCAACTGGAACAACCGTTACGATATGAAAAGACGCGGCAAAAATCATGCATAAGCCCGACTGTCCGTCTGTTCCTACCCGTCGAGACGTTCTCAGAAGCGGCACCGAAGCGCTCGCGGCGGTCGGCCTGCCGAAACTCACTCGCGCGAGTGCTCCCGCCAGCTCTGTCGCGATCGTCCGCTGCCGCCGCTACGCCGATTTTGCGAGCAAATTGTCAGTGGCCTTCGACCATCTCGGCGGCCTCGAAACCCTGGTTCGCGGAAAAACAGTCGCGCTTAAAGTAAACCTCACTGGAAATCCCAGAAACTTTCCGCTCACGCCGGATCTCCCCTACCGCACGGACGGAACCACTCTCGCCGCAACCGTTCACTTGCTCGCCAACGCCGGAGCGCGCCGCGTCCGAATCATCGAGAGTTTCTTTCCTGCCCGCCAGGATCTCAGCTTATGGGCGCGTTATGGCATCGACGTTCAGGCGGTCAACAACCTGGGCGTTCCAGTCGGCTGGGAGAATGTTCAGAATCTCGGCAATTACAAGCAGTACGTTCGTCTCAAAGTCCCGTGGGGCGGGTATCTGTATCCGGCGTACCACCTCAACCGCGCTTTCACAGAATGCGACGTCTACGCGTCGCTTTCAAAGCTGAAGAACCATTGGATCGCAGGTGTCACGATGTCGATGAAGAACAATTTCGGCAACACGCCGTGTTCGTTGTATGGCAGCGATTGCGGCTCGGATGGTAATGAAAACCCAACTCAGGAGCGCGGCGCCGTACTGCATGAGGGAACCACCAGAGCCCCGGCGGGAGTCGACCAGGAACTTCATCCCGCTTCCCCGCGCGATCCCGGTTATCGCGTTCCGCGCGTCACTGTGGATCAGGTGAGCATCCGGCCCATTGATCTGGCCATCGTCGATGGCGTCGAAACCGTTCGCGGCGGCGAGGGTCCATGGATTCCCGGTCTCGAGAGAATGTCGCCCGGGGTGATCATCGCCGGACGCAATCCGGTCTGTGTGGACGCAGTCGGTATGGCCGTAATGAGCTACAGTCCGCAAGCCGGCCGTGGCACGTCGCCCTTTATCCGCGGCGACAACACGCTGAAACTCGCCGAAGCAGTAGGCATTGGAACCGCCGACCTGAACCGCATCGAAGTCCTCGGCCTCAGCCTCAAACAGGCTCAAATCAATTTCGGACCCGGCACCGTCGGCAAGAAGCCAACTGAACTTGACGGCTGATCGAGGGAGTGGCTCAGCTATCTCAAGCTGCGCTTCCCTTGAGCTCCTCACGGATAATTCTCCGTAGCGTGTCTTCGATCCTCGGCGCTTTGCCGTCAAGATATTCGCGCAAAGCCGAGTTAATCAGCGTTTGATACCCGACTGAACCGCCCGATGCTTCGGCCATCTTGAAAAATCGGTCCACGATGTCTTCATCGAGCCGGATCGTGATTTTCACCTTCCCTGGTTCGAGCGGCGGCTCGGCAACAACTCTCCCCCGCTTGCCTCTACGGAAGTCGTAATGGTCTTTCATGCTTGCGCCTCGTATTGTTCTCGTTCGCTTGGGCTCGCCGGCCGTGCGGAGATAATCCGAATTTTGGTGCGGCGGTAGGTATAGACGACGACCAGGATCCGGCCGATAGCGCCCATGCCGAGCGATACGAACCTCTGTTCATGCGGATCACTTTCTTCGTCAATGATCGTAATGGCATGCGGATCCTCGAATACGGGGATTGTTTCCGGCATACGAACTCCGTGCTTCGTATAGTTCCGTCCGGCTTTGTCCGGATCCCACTCAAACCCCTCAATACCAGTGTACATACAGATTGTATGGCATGCCGGGAATCCTCCGTTGGACGGCCTCGCTGTATAACTCAGGAAGAACCCAGCGAACTCAACTGTTAACCTATCGTGCCGTCGCGCCTGTTATAACTGAACCGGGAGCTATTGCATGCTCGAACTAAAAGTCCGCAAATTCGGAAACTCACTTGGCGTGATTCTCCCGAAAGAAGCCATCAATCGCCTCGGCACTGATGACGGTCGCCGCCTATTTCTGATGGAAGCGCCCGACGGCGCCTACAGCCTCACGCCGTACGACCCCGAATTCAAGAAGAAAATGGCGAAGGCCGAAGACATCATGGCCCGCTATCGCAACACCCTCCACACGCTCGCGAAGTGAAGGAGCCGGTCTGGATCACCGAGCGTGATGCGCTCGCAATCATGGCCGCCTTATCGCTGAACACGGCGGGGTGCCAGGTCTGCGCGATCGCAATCTGCTCGAATCTGCCCTCGCCCCTCCTCGTCAGCACTATGATTACGCCGAGTGTCGAGACACCATCACCCTTGCGGCACTCTACGCGGCAGACATAGTCCGCAACCACCCGTTTGTCGACGGCAATAAGCGCGTCGGCTTCGTTCTAGGCGTGCTCTTTCTCGAGCTGAACGGCTACCGATTCACCGCGAGCGAGGAACACGCAACCCAGGCGGTTCTTGATCTCGCCGTCGGCGTGATCAACGAAACCGCCTACGCCGCCTGGCTAATAGGGAATTGCCGAAAACGCTGAATGGGTTTCTGCTGAACTGCAAGGCTAACGCTGTTCAGCGCCCGAAGGCCAACGCCAATTTGTCAGTCACAAGCCCGATCCCGATCTCCCGCGCTTCACCAACTTACAAGAATTCGCTTGCAGCCGCCTGCCACACTAGCCTTAGGACGCTTCACTCGCTTCCGAATTCTTTTAGAACGTCCGTTGCCGTCGCGTAATCGGGCGCTTTTTCATTTCAGGAGAACCTCACGTCAACTTCCGCTCAGATCGCAGCCAACGCGGCGAGTTGGACATCGGAGACGGTGACGGTTGCTCGGATGAAAAAACGAAGCCATTCGCGGCTTTACGTTCTTGCTTACGTTGATTGCGTTCGGCGGCGCGGCGAATTTGACGGGATGTCATGCTGCTAGAACGTAGCACGCAAGAGCGCCAGAACACGCGGCCGATTCGGAAAATTTGACGTAAGTGGATGGATGCGATTGGGAAATAAAGTGAAGGTGAGCTGTGATTGAAGGATGATGGGGTGCGGGAATGCTACGAGCCGCACCCATATAAGGGAATGCTATTGGACGGTGAAGTTGGTAGCCGAAACAGCAAATCCGCCGGCATTCCTAACCTCTATGTGGCCCGAGGTTGCGTGCTGGGGCACGGTGGCAGTAATCACGCCATCCGTTTCGATCTTGAATTCGGCACTCGTGCCGTTAAAGGTGACGGAATCTGTGCCGACGAAATAGGTACCTTGAATCGTCACCGTGGCACCAACTGGGCCCTGTGCTGGACTAAAGGTGCTGATTGTGGGTTCGGGAGAGCTGAGACCATCGCTTACGGTGAAGATGGACCCAGTATTCCCAGTTCCGACTGCCGTGGCGGTGCCGTAGAGTTTGCCGTCGTTGCCCTGGATCAGGGCAGCCATGGGCCCTACGCCGGTCTTCGAGGTCAGGGGAGTAGATTCTAAAAGAGAGCCCGACGTTGTGATTGTGTAGAGCCAGCCATTGCCGGAACTGGAGTATTCACGATTCGTTGTCCCCCAAAGATTGCCGTCGGAGGCTTGAATCAGGGAGTTCGGCAGGTACCCATCGATGGTCGGGGCGAAGTCGAAGATCTTCTGGAAGTCTCCGGTCAGACTTAGCTCAAATACTGTGCCCGCATTGTTTGCGCCGCCTGTAAAAGTGACCCCGTAGAGCTTCCCATTTGAAGCCTGAACCAGGGAGCCGACGGCGTCGCAACCGTTGCTTTTCGGTGTACAGGCGCCAGAAACAAAGAAGCTATGCAAGGCGGTGAGTTGACCGGTAGGCGTGACACGGAATACGGATCTGTCCGTGGTTCCGTAGAAGTTCCCGTCTGAAGCTTGAATCAGCCCCGGAAAGCTCTGGCCGCTTGCGCTGCCGGTAGCCGCATTGAAGTCGGTGAGCTTTGTGAATGTGCCGGATGGGGTGATGCGGAAGATAGTCCCTTGATAGCCACCTCCTCCAGCCCATTGTGTGGTTCCGTACAGATTGCCGTCACGGCCAAGAGTCAGACCAGCATAGGGAGTTTCGCCATCGGGGCAGCCTGCCGCCTGGCAAAAATCGTGAAGTTTCTGGAACTGTCCGGTTTTGCTGATTTTGAAAATCACGCCCGAATCGTACTTGGGATAGCCGCCAGAGGTGGTTGTGCCATACAGGTAGCCGTCCCGGCCTTGGACAAGACCTGCCGCGGGACTGGAGCCATTCGCGTATGGCGCAGAGGAGCTGCCGTAAGAGAAGGTATACAAGCGGGTGAGCTTGCCCTGGGGCGTGATTTTGAATACCGTTCCGGCACAAGTATGTGCGCACTTCTCTCCGTCATCGCCGCCCGTGAGTGTGGTTCCGTAGAAGTTGCCATCGGATGCCTGAACCAGCGGAGCGACTGAGTAGCGCCCGTCGGGATACGTCAGAGAGCTGAAGCCGTCGTAGGGAAAGCCGCATAGCTCGGTGATTGTAAGGGTTGAAGCGAGGGCCGTTGCTGGCGATAGGAGTAAAGCCCCTGCAATAAGGCTGGCGAATAGTCTTCGCCGCGCCTTGAGGTTGAAATCACTGTTTTTCATGTTTGAACTAATCTCCTGACTGTTGAATTCGAGCGATTTGGCCGATGCTAGTGTGTCAGAGAATTTCGACACCCTAGAAGTACGCGTGGCTGCCGTGCTAATTCGGCTTCGCTGCTCACTTTACATTGCGCAAAAGACGGCGAAAACTGTCACGCGAATCTCGCTTAGCTGGGGTACGAGACCGTAAGATAGTTGAGACACCGGGTTGCGATCGAACTTACTTAGGAGTTTCTAGAGTTGAAGAAAGCAGTTCTCGCCCTGGAGGACGGAACGGTCTTCGAGGGGATCAGCTTTGGTGCGCCTGTCGAGCGCACAGGCGAAGTCGTCTTCAATACAGCGATTACCGGATACCAGGAGATCTTCACCGATCCTTCTTATAGCGGCCAGATTGTTGTATTGACGAATCCACAAATTGGGAACTATGGCGCGAACGCTGCTGATTGTGAAGCGGGGATTCCATACATTGAGGGCTTGTCGCTCGAGAGATTTCACCGCTTGCGAGCAACTGGCGCGCCGATAGGAAAGCAGACGAGTTTTTGGCTCAGCACGGCATACCGGTAATTGCCGAGATCGATACGCGCAAGTTGGTGCGCCAGTCAAACGCACAGCACTCAACCGGCCCGAAGACAGACACAGGAAAAGCCATTGCCTCGAATAATCGTTTCCGCGCAGGACACCACCCTCAACCCCGCGAAACCCTCGCGGTCGACGATCCCAAGCAGCTCGCGCTTCTTCTGCGCTACCAGACCACGCACGACCGCGCCTTTCACAAGTCCCTCGACCAGCTCCTAAAGCTCAGAGCCGAAAAGCGCAAAGCCCAAATTGGCTCCGAATCGCAGGAGCAGAAAAAGGGCGCCGAAACCCGCAAACAGGAGCTGCATAAATGGGCCGTTTCGCTCGCCGAAGCCAAGCTCGACCGCCAGCTACTCCGCAATGCCACGTCGGCTCACGCGGAAATTGCCATGGAAACCGCCGCCTGACCGCCTACCCGACGGCCGCCAAAACCTCATCGGCATGTCCTTCCACCCGTACCTTGGGAAAAATCCGCCGGATCCTGCCCTCCGTGTCAATCACAAACGTCGTCCGCTCAATTCCCATGTACTTCTTGCCGTACATGCTCTTCTCTTTCCAGACCCCGTACGCCTCGGCCGCCTGATGGTCCGTATCCGCCAGCAGCACAAACGGCAAATCGAATTTTTCCTTGAACTTGGCTTGCGCCCGCACCGCATCCGGCGACACGCCCACAATCACCGTATTCGCCTTCGTAAACCGCTTGTCGGCATCGCGGAAAGCGCACGACTCCTTGGTGCAGCCCGGAGTGTCGGCTTTCGGAAAGAAGTACAGAACTATGTTCTTCCCGCGAAGTGACTGCAAATGAAAGATTTGTCCCGAATCGTCGGGCAGCGAGATATCGGGCGCGAGCCCGCCCTCTTTCAAAATGGACATACCAGGCAGCATAGCGCAGGTGACATGGCGCAGGCCTGAGCATAATTTAGTTAAGGTCCTTGACAGGATCAGACGCATATTCTATGATGAAGTTGTATCCAGATCTTGGATAGGAGGAAACCAAATACAATGCCGATTACCAAATACAACACCGACCTCGAGGACTTCCCCACAGGTCTGCGTGTGTTCCAGGATTCTTTGTCCAGGCTGCTGAGCGAACCCACTTCCCGGCCCTGGTCGCCACCCGTTGATATCTTCGAGACCGAAAATGACCTCGTTCTAAAGGCCGATGTCCCTGAAGTCGATCCCAAGAATGTCTCCATTCAGATGGAGAACGGAACCCTCACCTTAAAGGGCGAGCGGAAATTCGACGAGCAGAAGAATGGCCGCGGCTTCCACCGCATCGAGCGTGGTTACGGCTCGTTTGTCCGGGCTTTCAGTTTGCCCGACACCGTGGATCCCGAGAAGGTGAAAGCCGATTATAAGAACGGCGTTCTCACGGTCACGCTGCCCAAGAAAGAAGTGGCGAAGCCGAGAACGGTCAACGTCGAAATCAGCAACAATTAACAGGTAGAGTCTCCCAAATCAACCTGTTCTTCAGGCGCGCTGCTTGGGGCCGAATAGGCTCCAGGCTGCGCGCTTTTTCTTTTGGCGACTACTATAAGTGGGAATGCTTCTTTGCCCGGAGCGCGCCTGCCGCTCACTCCTCGCGCTCGTTCTCATCCTCTTGACCGCGACACCTTCGAGCGCCTATTCGGTGCTCTCGCACGAAGCTCTTGTCGATGCGCTTTGGGACGTGAAGCTGAAGCCTCTGCTGCGGGCCCGCTTCCCGGACGCGACCCCTCAACAGTTAAAAGAAGCGCACGGCTACGCCTACGGCGGCGCGATTATTCAGGACATCGGGTTCTACCCGCACGGGAATGGTTACTTCAGCGACCTGACACATTACGTGCGGGCGGGAGACTTCATTGCCGCGCTGATCTCGGAATCCCAGAACCTGAATGAGTACGCCTTCGCGCTGGGCTCGATGTCACACTATTTCTCAGACAACCTGGGGCACCGCCTCGCGACCAATCTCGCTGAGCCGCTGCTCTATCCTAGGCTGAAGCGCAAGTTCGGCGACGTAATCACCTACGAAGATAACCCCAGCGCGCATCTGCAAACCGAGTTCGGCTTCGACGTGATCGAGGTCGCCAAGGGCAACTTCGCTCCCCAGGCCTATCACGATTTCATCGGCTTCAACGTCGCCCGGCCCGTGCTCGAACGCGCCTTTCGCGATATCTACGGTTTCGATCTGAAAACCATGTTCGGCAACTTCGACAAGGCCATCGGGTCCTATCGGCACACGGTAAGCAAAACCGTCCCCTTGGCCACTCGAGTGGCCTGGGCCCAACGCAGCGACGAGATCCGCAAAGCCCAGCCCGGCATGACGCGCCGGCGATTTGTCTATATCATGAGCCGCTCGAGCTATGAGCGCAATTGGGGCAAGCAGTACGACCGGCCTTCGTTCGCCGACCGCATGTTAGCTTTCTTGCTTCGAATACTGCCCCCTATCGGACCTTTGAAAACTCTGCGGTTCAAAATGCCGACACCCCCGGCCGAGCATCTATTTATGCATAGTTTCGATGTCGCGACACACGCTTATCACGACGAGCTGACTCAGGCCGGTGCAGGTACTCTGCGCCTGGAAAATACAAATTTCGATTTGGGCCGAATCGCCGGGCCGGGCGAGTACGAACTCCAGGATGACAGTTATCTCTACTGGCTCGACGCTCTGGCCGATGACAACTTCACCGGCGTCACGCCCCCGATCGCCGCGGAGCTGCTCGGCTACTACCGCAACCTCAACGCTCCGTTCTCTACCAAGGACGACAAGAAAGACTGGAAGCGACTCCTCACAGAACTCGACCGCCTCAAGGCCGTTTGTGTCGGAACGGGACAACTGCCCGGGCATCGCCGCTAACCTGCTCGGTTACAACGACCCTCGTAGGGGACGGGCACGCCCGTCCCGTATGGAATTCACCTCCTAAACTCCGAGCCCCAATCAGCCGATCCCTCACATGTGTACGCCTCACTCCATCGCATCCGCATCGCGATCACCCTGGCCTTCGCATTCCTGCTCGCTCCACCGTCGCATGCCTACTCGGTCCTCGCTCACGAAGCCATCGTCGATGCGCTGTGGGATGTAAACTTCAAGCCGGTTCTGCTCGCCCGGTACCCGAATGCCACTCCCGAGCAGCTCAAACAAGCGCATGCCTACGCCTATGGTGGTGCGATCATACAAGACCTCGGCTACTATCCGCATTCGAATCCGCACTTCAGCGATCTGACGCATTACGTCCGCACCGGAGATTTCATCCACGCCCTTATCACCGATTCGCAGAATCTAAATGAATTCGCATTCGCGCTGGGCGCGCTATCGCATTACATCTCGGACATCGACGGCCATCGCTTTGCAACAAATCCCGGCGAGCCGATCTTGTATCCCAAGTTGCGGCGCAAGTACGGCGACGTGATCACGTACGAAGACAATCCGGTGGCGCATCTCCAAACCGAATTCGGTTTCGATGTGCTCGAAATCGCGAAGGGCAACTTCGCTCCTCAGGCCTATCACGATTTCATCGGATTCGATGTAGCAACTCCCGTGCTCGAGAGAGCCTTCCGCGATACCTATGGCCTCGAATTGCACGACCTCTTTAAAGATTTCGACCGCACCATCGGCTCCTATCGCCGTGCTGTGAGCAGCACCATCCCGAAGGCCACGCGCGTTGCCTGGGCGCTGCGCAAAGACGATATCCAGCGCTCCGAGCCCGGAATCACCCGCGCGAAGTTCCTCTACGTGATGAACCGTTCGAGTTATGAGCGCGAATGGGGCAAGCAATACGACCGCCCTTCAACAGGCGACCGTACTCTCGCCTTTCTCTTGAAGCTTTTGCCTCCCATCGGCCCGTTGAAGACCCTGAAATTCAAGATGCCCACGCCTGATGTGGAGAAGCTCTTCATGCAGAGTTTCGAGCGCTCGACAAACCAATACCGCGCGGACGTAAACACGGCCAAGGTCGCGAGCCTGCTGCTTCAAAACAAGAACTACGACGTAGGCGTGATTACTCCGGCAGGTGTGTACAGGCTCAACGACGACATCCACGCGTACTGGCTGAATCTGCTGGCCCAAAAAGCGTTCGATACCGCAAGCTCGCCGATTTCGGATGAGTTACTCGGTTACTATAGCGACCTGAATGCGCCCCTGAACACCAAGCAACATCCGAACGATTGGAAACGTCTCCTCACCCAGCTCGACGATCTGAAGAACCGTCAGCAAAAAGCGCGCTCCACACAGCCATCACCGTTTACCGGATCCGGCGTGCCCGGTGATGCTTGCGCTGTTTCGGGCCCAGATCGAGCGCAACCATCGTATGCCGGTAGCTCCCGGTGATCCTGAACGGCACGATCTTCAGCGACGCTCTTCTCTTGAAAAGCGGAGAAATCGCCTCTACCAACAGTGATTTGAATCCGGTTGTCGCCTTCGACACCTTGCCGCGTGTGACGAGGGTCCCGTGCAGATCGACCCGATAATCGATCAAGCTGTATGTTCCGTGCATTCGGGCGAAAGCTCCCGGCACGCTGAAGGACAAATTCGATAGTGTCGCGATCCCGTCTTGCACGGCAACATGGCCCTTTAGATTCGATACGACGGTAGCTGGATTTTCCGGAGCTTCCCCCTTTTCGTCCTTCTCCGCCTTTTCCGCGCTTTCGCTTAACCGCCCGATGTCGCCCTGCGTGTGCGCGTTCATGAATTTGCCGCCCCCAATCCCGAAATCTCCCACCAGCTTGAGTTTTTGCAGGAACGGCTCGTTCTCCGGCGGCACTTCCACGTGAGCTCCGAAGTTCACGTCGCCGGTCATGGGCGGCCGCTTCGCCGTAATGAACAGATCCAGTAAATCTTCAATGCGCCCGTGCGCCGCGAACACGTCGGCTGAGATGAGTTTACCTTCCTTGCCATTCTCCCCGGTAATGCGGCCTGTCGCGGCCAGCGTGGTCCGATCGAAATGCCCGATCACGTTCTCTAAAAACGTGTTTCCGTCCGTCGCGTCAACAGCCGCGTGGAACTCGGTCGTCAAGCGCTGCTCGTGACTGCTGCTCGACACCTTAAAATTCGGGGTGTCCGTGGTGCCCGCAATCTCGATGTGATCCAGCGTCCCGCTAAACCTACCCTTTGAAAACAGAGTTCCGCTGATCGCGCTGAAGAAGGCGAGGTTTGCATAGCGCATCGTGTAGGAGCCGGTTACCGCTGTGCGGCCGGGATCTCGCGGGTTCCATGGACCAAACCGCCCGCTCGATTGGATCTCGCCCGGCGGCTCGGGATTGATGATCGTAGCCCGATACGATAGCGGCTGATTACTTCCTACGCCATCTAGCGCAAGTTTATTGACGATTAGATGAAACGGCGTCTGTCCGGGCGTGCTCGACAAAAAGTCGAGTACCGCCCCGTCCGCGATTACGGTTCCAATGTTCATCGGGCGTCGCCGCTTCGCTTGAGTCACGGGCATTACCGGACTGGCCGTCCCACTCTTGCTCTCCGGTGGAACCGTCACGTGCATTCCGTCTACCCGCACCAGTGATAAGCGCTTCTGAAATGTAAGCATCCGGGCGTAGCTACCCTCCGTCGTAAGTCTGCGGATCGTGATTAAGGGCGGCTTATCGTTCTGCTTGCTTTGCAGAAATTTCACGCCCTCGGCTACACAGCCCGGGGGGAAGAAGGTCTTGCGAAAGTGATCCACCGTCACATATCGGATCGAGCTCTCCTGCAGCGCATTGATCACGCCCTGCTTCGTAAACGGCCAGTTGAAGACCAGAAGCAGGAAACAGATGATCACAAGAACCGCGAAGCTAAGAATGCTATATCTCAACCACCGCTGGTCAGATCGCGGGTTGCCCGTTGCTGCCGGTGCTTGTAACCGAGAATGTACCGTTTCAACACCTCGCATGGCCAAACCACTCGCGGCCGGCCGCCGTTCCCGGAGTCAGCTTCTTCAAGTTGATCCGGTGTGCGGCAAAACGTTTCCTCGACTAACCGATCTGACTGGCAAATGACCGGATCTTGTGCTGCTCCTCAGGTTGCGAAGCGCTCTTCAAGGCTTTCGCGGCTTCCTCCTTCGCTCCCTGTTTATCCCCTTTTTTGAGCAGCGCCATCGCCAGATGCAAGTGAAACGTCGCTCTTTGTGGCTGCTCCTGCACGAGTTGCCGGAAAATCCCAAGCGCTTCCGTATTTAAGTTCTTTTGGTAGTAAATAAATCCCAGAGTGTCCGAAATCTCGGGATTATTCGGATACTTCTTTTTCGCGCGCTGTGCGAAAGTCAAGGCCTCGTCCAAATTCGCGCCTGACTCGGCATTCAAAAAGGCCAGATTATTCAAGGCGAGTCCATTTCCGGGATCGATGTCCAGCACTTTGTTGTAGGCTTCAGCTGCCTCCTTCTTCCTATCCAACGCATCCAACAGTACAGCGCGATTGAAAAATGCTGCCGCGTTGTGCGTGTCGATACTTCCGGCGCGGTCAAAAGAGGCCAGCGCTGCGTCATTTTCTCCCAACTCGCGCTGCATCACTCCCAGCCGCAGCCAGGCGTCGGCGGTATCCGGCGCATTTTTCAGAATTTGTTTATAATTATCCGACGCCTGCTCCAACAGCGCCTTTTGTCGTTTGGGATCGGCTTTCACGGCTTGCGTCGCCGTTGCCGCTTCTACGTTTGCAAGCTGATACCTGTAAGGCGCGGCCGAGGGATGCGCGTCAACCAACGTTTGCAGCGCTTTCACCGCCTCCTCGCCTTTCCCTTCCATGACCTTTACCTCCTCGACGCCCATCAGGCCGCGCGCGTCTGCAGGGTTCGCCTTCTGCATCGCCTGAAATTGCTCAGAAGCTTTCCCGTTTTCCTTTTCCGCCAGATATACATTCGCCAGCCCAAACCGTGCGTCATTCATCGCTGGATACCGCCGTACCAGCTCTTCCAAATCTGGTCGCGCCTTATCTGCCTCGTTCAGTCCGATCAGCGCGCGATCACGCGTCAATTGGACCGCCGCATTATTTGCATCCGCTCCCAGCACCACATCCGTTTGCTCGAGCGCTTTGGCGTGTTCGCCCCGATTCTCATAGATCCTTGCCGCAAGCGCCCGCGCGATCATCAGCTTCGGCTGCTCGCGAACCGCTTCGAGTGACTCGGATAGCGCTTTGCCCGTATCGGCGGCGGCTAAATACGCGCGCGCAAGGTCAAGGTGCACCGCAGCGTCAGCCTGGTTCCGCTGCACAAGCCCGTTCAGTTCGGCTTGAGCCTTCTGCGCATCCGGCCGTTGCCCGGTTTCAAGCAGCAGAGATGCGTACATCCTTACCGCCGAAACATTGTTTGGATTTTTCTCAGCGAGCGTTTTCGCCAATCGGAGCGCGTCATCGCGGCGGCCCATCATCCGGTATGTCGCGACCGCTCGCTGATTGTACTCGACCGCATTCTTCGCGTCTTCCTTAACGCCGGCTTGATACTGCTCGAGCGCTTGATCGTACTTCTTCGAACGCAGGTAAAAGTCGCCTAATGCCTCCCGCCCTTTAGGGAAACTCTTCTGATCGGCAATGGCCCGCCGCATGATGCTTTCGCCGTCATCGAAGCGGTTTCTCGAAACCAGATAATTCGCAAGATTCGCGGCCGCTGCCGGATTTGAAGGCTCGTCCTGTAAGCGTTCCCGCAGCACTTCTTCCGCCTTTTGCTGATCGTCCTGTTTTTCGTACCGCAGAAACAGGAAATCGTAGCCCGGACCCCACGTCTTATCGTGGGCCAGCATGTCGCGAACCAACGCTTCGGCTTCCGCAGGCTTGTTCGCAGCAGAAAGCGTCTCCGCGTACCATCCGACGAGCTCTCGCGAATGTGGCTGGATTTGATTCGCTTTCGCGAAGCTTTCTAGCGCCTTGTCTACGTTCTTCTCCGTCAAAGCCGAGAGCGCCTGCAGTCGAAGCCCCTGAAACGAATTCGGGTTCTGCTGCAACACCTTCGCCGTGAGATCCCGGATTTCCGGCAATAGAGCCGTGAATTTCTTCGGATTATGCCCGTACGCGAATATGTAGATTTCGGCCAGCTTCGTCTCCGCATCGCTGTTGTCCGGCTTCAAATCGACAGCCCGGCGCAGAAATTGCGCAGCCTGGGCCATGTTCCCCTGATCCAGCTCATTCAGCCCCTCGCGATAATAGGCTTCGGCGTTCTTCTTGTTTTTTGCAATGGCCTTCCGGTACAAAATGGAGGCTTCTTTATATCGTTTGTTTTGATGGTATTGCTTGGCGTCGGCGACCAGCTTCTCCGAGCTCCGGCTGCACGCTGAAAGCAACAGCAGTGCGCAAAGCTCGATGCACGCTAAGAACTTCATACATCTGCATTCTAGGCTACTTTCTAGCCTCAGTGCAGAACGGAAATTTCTGAGGAACGAGCCGCCGGCTCAGCACATAATGCGAACGTACATCCATATCCTCGCTTTACTGATTCTCAGCGCCCTTCTCGCCGGATCCCGGCCGGCTGAGGCAGTTTCTAGCGATTCGGCGCCTCTATATGCTTCGGCCGAGGCGATGGGAACAGTCTTTACGATCAAAATGTACGGCAACGATAAAGACCGAATGCAGAGCGCCGCCAACCAAGCCCTTGATGAAGCGCGCAGGCTCGATCGAATGCTGTCCAACTACATTTCCACGAGCGAGCTCAGCCGTGTCAACCGGGAGGCCGCGGGACATCCCGTTCAGGTGTCGCGCGAATTTTTTAATTTGCTGGCGGCCTCGAACGAATACAGCCGCGCCAGTGCCGGAGCGTTCGATATTACGGTCGGCCCTCTCATGAAGGTTTGGGGATTTTATAAGGATTCCGCCAGCATCCCTACACAAGCGGAAGTGAAAGCCGCTCTCCGCACTGTGGGTTATCGCAGTCTTAAACTCGATCCCGCCCAGTTAACCGTCTCCTTTGACAAATTCGGAATGAATTTGGACCCCGGCGGCATCGGCAAAGGCTACGCTGTCGATCGTATGGTGGCGATCCTGAGCGAAAATGGAATTCACTCGGCGCTGGTTTCAGCCGGAGGAAGCAGCATTTACGGCCTTGGCGCGCCCGCAGGAGATCCGCGAGGCTGGCGTATCCGGATTCGCGACCCGGAAGACGAAACCCGCGCCGCCGCTGAAGTATTCTTGCATGACGATTCTCTTTCAACCTCCGGCAAGTACGAGAAATTCTTCTGGGCAAATGGCAAGCTCTACAGCCATATCATGGACCCGCGCACGGGTTATCCTTCGATGGGCATGCGCGCGGTTTCGGTGATGTCACGCCGCACCATCGATAGTGAAGTATGGGCGAAACCGTTCTATATTCGGGGCCGAGCCTGGACAGAAGAGCACAACCCAAAAGAGTTTCGTGTTTTGATGTGTGAAGACAAGCTGGGCGCCGCGTGCGCTTGGCTCCCCTAAAGGTACGCATCGTGAACAGACGGCGATTCCTCACGTGGGCGGCAGCGTCCCCCCTCCTCGCGCAAGCCCCAGCCATTCCTTCGTATCGCATCGTGACTCGGTTTCAGCCCTCGCAGCACCCCGGCATGCCCGGACGATATCCCGGCAAAGCTGTTCGTGTTCACTCCGAGCGCGCGCTCGATATCGCTTCCAATCGCGTTGACCCGGCTGCTCTAAAGGCGATGCTTTCGGCAGGCATGTGCGAGCTGACCGGCGCCTCGAATGATCGAGGTGCCTGGTCTCAATTTATTTCGCCCTCCGACGTCGTAGGTATCAAGGTAAACTGCTCCGGCGCGCCTCAAATCAATTCCGATCCGGCGCTAGTCGCGGCGATCATCGGCAACCTGCTGGGTTTGGGCGTTCCTCCCGAGCACATCTATATCTACGATCGCTTCGCAAATCAGATGCGTATCGTCAACTTTGAAGCGCATGTTCCCAAAGGCATTAGAACGGCTGCCGCTGAGAGCTCTCGCGGATCTATACTCGGTTACGATCCATTCACGTACGTCGAGGTCGATTTTTTCGGCGAAGAAGATACGCGCTCAAATCTGATCCGCCTGGTTTGCGAAAAATTCACGAAGATCATTAACGTCCCTACCATGAAAGAGCACCGGGCAGCGGGCGTCACCGGTTGTCTTAAGAACATCGCCTATGGCGATTTCTCGAATGTCGCGCGATCTCACGAGCGGGAAAAATCGAATACGTATTCCTTTATCGGCACGCTTGCGTCCGTCGAGCCGTTGCGATCGAGAACCGTGCTGAACGTCATGGACGGGTTACGCAGCATATGGCAAGGCGGCCCGTTTCTGCAAAGCCCACGCTTTCTCTTCTTTCCGAAACGGATTGTCGTTGGAACCGATCCCGTGGCGTTAGATCATCTCCTCATTGACATGATCGAAGCCAAGCGGCGGCAGGAGGGAGCGCCGTCAATCTTCGACCGCTCGAGAGCGCATCTGAAATTCGCTCCCGAGCTGGACCCGAATTTCAATAGCTACATCCGCGAGCCCGGCCACGTGGAATACGCGTCGCGCTTGGGTTTGGGAGTCTACGACAAGAGTCAGATTCACGAGAAGGTGATCAATCTTTGACTCTTCTCGTTCTCGCCGCTCTGCTGCCTTCGCTCTTTTGGGACAAAGGCCCTGAAACGGCGAATCTTCTGGAACGAGCTCATATCTCGCAGATCTCAGTCCCTGCTTCGTTCGCGGATTCCTGGAAGGCGGTTCCCGGTTTGTCCGTCGAGGTTGTCGATCCCCAACAGCTCACGCGCGTGCTCACGCCCTCCGTAGCTTTTCAGGAGGAAGAAGCGTCTGCCACGCGTGCGCCCTGGGTGAACTCGAACGGCTGGAGATTTCTGCGCCAACCCAATGGGCGTTTCTACTACGAAGCTCCCGGGAATGCGGCCCCTCTCGCAGCAGCCGAAGCGTTTACATACGGCGTCCACGCACTGATCCATACCGACGATGCCGGCCTCGATGGATTCGGGAAAATGCTCGATTTCTTGAAGCGCCTGGCCGATGCCGATTTGCCTGCATTGGTCAACATCGGATTCATGGACGATGGCACGCCTCAATCCGGCGAATTCATGAATCTGCTGGTGCGCCGCAATCTTCTTTTCAAGGTTGTTCAGCATCCCGATCCTAAACTCGATCTGACCGTGGCCTTGGGTTCGCCTGAATATCCGAGGTCTGAAGCTGCGAATCCCAGCTTGCTCGCTGAAAAAGTACGCAGCCGTCTGACCGATCAGAAAAGGCTGTTGAGAGTGTACGGAAGTGAACTTCTCATTGGGCGCCTCGTCGGCGACGCGCGCCATGCGCGCTTGTACCTGATTAACTACGCAGCTGGAAAATGGCCCGTCCAAGGCGTTCGCATTCGCGTGCTAGGGCAGTATGCCAAACCCGAGATCGCTGAATATGACACGCATAGCGCTCTTGAGGACATCGGCCTTACTTCGAATGCAACAGAATTCACCGTTCCTGATCTGAAAACCTTTGCAGTCGTTACCCTTCCACATGCATCAAAATGAAGCGAGTCGTCGGATGAATAAAAAAGTAATTGCAGGTATCGTGATGAGCCTCGGTATGTTCGGCGCTTTTGCGCAGACCCAATATGATCTGTTGCTTCAGGGCGGACACGTCATAGACGCAAAAAATAATATCAGCGCCGTGCGGGATGTCGCCATCCGTGATGGCAAAATTGCCGCCGTCGCGCAGCACATCGATCCTGCTCTGGCGCTCAAGACCGTTGACGTGAAGGGCCTTTATATAACTCCAGGACTGGTCGATATTCACGTTCACGTTTATGCCAGCACGGGCGAGCGCAACTCTTATGCCGGAGACAATAGCGTTTTTCCGGATGGATTCACATTGCGATCGGGAGTGACGACAGCGGCCGACGCGGGCAGCTCCGGTTACAAGAATTTCGAAGATTTCAAGGAGCACATTATCGACCGGTCAAAAACGCGCATCCTTGCTTTCTTAAATATCGTGGGCGCGGGGATGCGCGGGCCGAAGTACGAAAATAATTTGGCCGATATGGATCCGAAACCGGCGGCGGAGATGGCCAATCGCTACAAAGGCCTGATTGTCGGAATTAAGACCGCTCATTACGCAGGTCCGGAGTGGACGCCCGTCGAACACGCGGTCGAAGCGGGCACGCTGGCCAATATTCCCGTGATGGTCGATTTCGGAGAGAACCGGCCGGAGCGGCCGATCAGCATCCTACTAACACAAAAACTGCGTCCGGGCGATATTTATACACACTGCTTCTCCGGCCTTCGCAATGAGCTCGACCCGTCCGGGCACGTCAGCTCCGCCCTTTGGAATGGGAGAAAGCGGGGCGTGATCTTCGACGTCGGCCATGGCGGCGGAAGTTTCGCATGGCGGGTTGCCGTGCCGGCGATTCGCGAGGGCTTTCTCCCGGATTCGATCTCGACCGACCTCCACATCGGAAGCATGAACTCGGGAATGAAAGATATGCTGAACGTCATGAGTAAGTTCCTGGCATTGGGTCTTTCCGTAGACGACATAGTCGTCCGGTCTAACTGGAACCCCGCTCGAGAGATTCATCATCCTGAACTTGGAAACCTATCAATAGGATCATCAGCCGATGTAGTAGCGCTTCGCGTCGAGCACGGTAATTTTGGCTTTACCGATATGTACGGCGCCCGGATGAATGGGGACAAGAAGTTTATTTGTGAACTGACGGTTCGGGACGGAAAGGTAGTCTACGATTTAAATGGCATTAGCCGGCCGGAGTGGGACAAGCTACCGCCGAATTATAAGCAAGTGGGCGATCCCCGCTGGGATGGACTAAATCCTGCTAAGAAACAGTAAGTAAGTCTGCACTGCGTTCCTGACTGCGCTCCGGTTGCACGGAAAGCCATGCAATTGCTCCTGCCCCGCAAAGGCAGGCCGCAACCATAAAGGAAGCAGTCCAACTATAGTGAGTGGCAATCGCCGGGGTTAGCGAAGCTGTAAGTGCGCCCCCAAATTGTCCTCCCATATTCATGAAGCCTGATACTGAGCCGGCCGACTCCTCACCGATGTCGGCGGATACGGACCAGAAAGAACTCTGCGATAAGTACAGCGCCCCCGCCCCACCCGCCAATACCAGACTGGCCAGCCGGGCGCTTTGAACCTGTGTTCCCAACGCAATAAACGCGGCGCAAATTGCAATCGCAGCAGCGGCGAGGTAACAACGGCCAATGCGCTTTCCCCGTTTTATTGTGAGGCGGTCGCTGATCCACCCGCCGAGCGGCGAGCCAATCGCCATCGCGAGGAACGGAAGCATGGTGTAATACGAGCTCTCGCGTATGTTGAGTTTACGGACGGAGCTTAAATAAATAAAGAACCAACTAAAGAAAATGTAAGCTGCATATCCGTAAGTGAAATAACTGAAGGTGATCGCTTGGACACTTCTGTCAGTAAGAATGCTGGCCCACGAGAGTCTTGTTTTTTGAGGCGCTGCTAACTGCCCGGCTGGTAATCCGGTCTGAATGAAAGACAGTTCTTGAGGGGAAACCCATGGATGCACCGCAGGCTTGTCCCGCGAGATCACATACCAAATGATCCCCGCAATCAACCCGAGTATGGCGCTGGCCCAGAAAGAGGCGCGCCACCCCTGATGCAGCATCAGATATCCGATTAACGGCGGAGTGATCCCTGCGCCAAAGCCTACTCCGGCAAAGATGATTCCGTTGGCAATGCCGCGCTCAGAAGACGGAATCCAGGCCGCAACAATACAGTTCGAAGCCGGATACACGACAGCCTCTCCCATACCCAGAAGAAACCGAACCGCAATGAGCAAGAGTAACAGCCCGGCAGTTGTGGCGGAAAGACAGGTTATCAACGCAGTGAAGATACCCCACCAAATGACTCCGGCGGTTAAGATCCTGCGCGGCCCAACCCGGTCGGCCAATGATCCTCCGGGCGCCTGGAACAGCGCATAGCCCAGAACAAACGCACTGAACACCCAGCCTAACTGGACGTTGTCCAGATGGAATTCCTTAGCAATGGCCTGACCGGCGATTGAAATATTGACTCGATCGAGATAGGCAATCGCACTTACTAGGAACATCCACCAGATGAGCAGCCATCGGACACGGCTGGCGCGTGAATTGGACATGCCGCTCAAATGGGCGGCTTAGATGTAAGCGATCACGTCGATTTCGACGAGAGAATTACCGGGAACCCCTGCTGCCGCAATAGTGGTCCGTACCGGCGGCTCCGATCCAAAGCGGCCCAGAAACACTTCATTCATACCTTGGTAATCCTTAAGGTCTGCCAAATAGACCTGCGCCTTGAGCACCTTGTCCATCGAAGAACCGGACGCCTCGAGTTTCTTCTGAATTTCGTCGAGTACGTGTTTCGTATGCGCTTTGATATCGCCCGGAAAATGCGCGCCGATGCCGGACAGAAACAGTAGGTTTCCGTAGGAAACGGCCGGGCTGAACAGCGGAGTCTTCTCCGGCTTCTTGCCGTTCTCCCAAAGAACCTTCTTGGTGGCGTTCGTTTGCGCTGCGAGAGGGCCGGCCGCAACGGTTGCCAGCGCAGCCGCTCCCGCCGCGCTCTTTCCGATAAACTTTCTTCTGTTACTGTTTCCCATTCGTTTCTCCCTTGTCGTTGTTGAGTTACTAAGCGCGTTTAACCGGTTTCACGACCCCGCCCGGCCGTTGATACTGATGCCGCTCCGCAGACCATCGAGCCTCACCGTACTCGCCCAGATTCACGTTGCCGGACATCTTCTCACCCTCGACGGTGCCGCTGAACGCAAAGAATAGCCGCGTACCTTGAATCTTTTGCGAGCTGCGGAAACTAACTTGATTCCCCGCTACACTGCCGCTTAGATCGCCCGAGACATACTCGCCATAATGCGTTCCAACCAGGTTCGCGCCGTCTTGCTCGAATACCAGCCTGTGAGTTGCGGTGCCCCGGTCATATTGCATTTCGGCTTGCCACTGCCCCGCGATTGAAACGGGTTGGCCTTGCGGGCGAGGCGCAGTCTGAAATTTCGGCGGCTTTGAAAGCACCACATACAGGCGCTCGGCGACAACTTGGTGATCGCCCGGCATCATCATGTAAGGCGTGATCGAAACCGAGCTCGCCATTTTATCGGGGCGGGTTCCGGAAGCTCCGCCCAGCACGATACGCGGTTCGGTGTCGAGCAACACCCTACTTACTTCCTGGCCCGTAATTCCGAGCCGGTCGCCCTCCCATTCCACTTTCAACACGGGAGTCTTATTCGAGAGCCCCTCAGGAGGCTCGACACGCGTCGTTACTCCGTTCACTTTCTTCACAGTCGCGGAGATCTGGTCGAGCCAGTCCTGCCACAGCCGCATCTCGGCGTCATAGTCGCGCTTCTTCCACGTCTCGACCGCCGCAAGCATGCCCATAATCTCTTCTTTGCCGACTTTGAGCGAACGCCCGAAAGCGTGATGCGGAGCGCTGTTGGCCCAAGCCGCCCGCAGTAGATTCTTTTCGCCCAATAAAAGCCCCGCGCTTTGCGGACCTCGTATGCACTTCCCGCCGCTGTAAGCCACTGCCGTTGCGCCGCGCTGCAGATGCACGTTGGGAATCGTGAGCACTTCGGCCGCGGCATCCACAATCACCGGCACATTATGCCTGCGTGCGACTTCCGAAACAGCTTGCGTTCCTAGAGGACCGGTATCGCCCGGACCGGCGAGGATGTAAACCATGGCCGTGCGTTCGTTGAATGCGGAATCGAGCTCCGGTCTTTCTTTCACTTCGATGACCTTAACCCCCAGCATGCGAATCGCGTCGTCGTAGACGTTGCGCGAGTACTCGGGAATAATCACTTCGTCCTTCAAGCCGCTGAGGTCCGGGACGCGCTGCATGCGTTCCGGATTCGTGCCCGCAATGCAAGCTGCAGTGCAGTGGGTCAGCGCCGCACAGCAGCCGTTGGTCACGATGCCCCATTCGGCCTGCGTCAACTCGGCGAGCCGCTTTCCAACGCCGTCCATCAATTCGTCCATCTGAACGTAGCTGCGCGAGGCCTCGTCCATGGCCTGCTTTACTTCGGGCAAGGTCTGTGAGCCGGTGATGATCGTGAACGTGCCTCGGGCGTTGATCACGGGCCGGACACCGATGGCCCGATATAAGTCACCATTCGCGTTTATGTGTTTCACAGGCGCGGCGGACACAGCCTTGTTCACGGTTGGGAATGCCCCTGCTATCGTGAGCAATCCACCTTGCCGCAACAGGTCTCGGCGGTTATAGCTGTCGAAACGGGCTCTGATCCTTTCGCGAAAAAGACTCGACAATACGGACGTCATTGTCAAATACTATACTCTCGCCGGACCTCAATGCGTCTACAGCCGTCCGAACTTTGCTACGGCTTCGCGAATGGACTTGTACTTTTCGATGAAAGGATACATGCTGTGCTCGCTTTCATCGAGCTGCTGCGCTTTCTTTAGAACGGCAGCTGCCTTGTCTCTGGGGACGACGACTACCCCGTCCATATCGGCGACGATGATGTCCGCCGGCCGGACTTCGACGCCCGCGCAAGCTACCGGAACGTTTTTTCCCGCAAAGCGATAGTGATTCACGGTTGTCGATGGCACAATGCCGCGGCTAAACACGGGGAACTGCAGCTTTGTGATCTGAGGAGTGTCTCTGAGGCCCCCATCGACAATGGCGCCCGCGAGCCCGCGATATTTCATGGCCGTACTCATCAGACCGCCAATCCCGGCGTAGTCGAGGCCGTTCTCGAGCACCATTACGTAGACAGATCCGGCGGGCGCTTCGTCGATCGCATCCAGCATTCCTTGCTGCGCCTTGGAGCCTTCGTTGTGTTCCTCCTTCTTCAGCAGAACAGTTACAGCTGGCCCGGCGAACTTGGTCGAGATCAGCGGACGCATGTCGTGCGACATGTAAGCTCTTTTCCCATAGAGCTGCTCCATGGCGTCCGCAACCGAAGCCGCTTCGACCAGGCGAAATCCTTGAATTAGACTTTCTTGCCCGGTCTCGGGCTGGCCATGTATTGCGGACACCGCAAACCAGAGCAATGCTGTCGCGAGCAGGGTGGGAATGACCTTCGTCTTCATAAGGCGATTATTTTACAAATCGTCCAGTAAAATTGAACTTCGCATGGTGCTGAATCGATACGCCCTGTTTGCAGGACTGCTCTGCTGGGCTGCTGTTCCATTGCGCGCACAACTCGGGATGTTCAGCAATCAGCAGCGCATCGATATCACGCGCGCCTGGAAGGGCGACAGATTTCCAGACGGGCGTCCGAAGGTGCCGGACACAGTGCTCGACCGCTTAGCCGATGTAACGGCTGAAGAAGCCTGGGACACCTTGGGAGAAGCCGGATACCGGCTGCAATTCGAGGGCGGCTGGAAAGAGCTGAACAGTGAAAAGCGGCTGATCGGCCGGGCCGTTACTTGCGTTTTTATGCCCGTGCGGCCGGACATGAACGCAGTCATTGACGATCACGGCAAACGCGAGGGGCGCGTCGGCGAGGGCCAGAATTCCTGGGTGATCGACACCCTTACGAAGCGGGATGTGATGGTAGTCGATCTATTCGGAAAAATAAAAGGCGGAACGATTATTGGCGATAATCTCGGCACGTCGATGATGGCAAAGACCGGAACGGGATTGGTGGTTGATGGAGCCGTACGAGATCCCACTGGGCTGGCAGAGATCAAAGGCTTTCACGTCTTCGCTCGTGATTTCCATCCTTCCGCAATCGAGGATGTGACGCTGATGGGAATCAACGTGCCGATACGCATTGGACATGCGACGGTTTTGCCGGGCGACATCGTGCTGAGCGATCGCGACGGCATTACGTTTATCCCCGCGCAGCTGGCCGAAAAGGTCGCGGACGACGCGGAGCTGACGCATTATCAGGATCAGTGGGGCCACATGATGCTGCGGGAAGGCAAATATACGCCGGGACAAATTGACGAGCGATGGACCAAACCAATGATCCAGGAGTTCAACGCATGGCTCGCGCAAAAGGGATCGAAACTGCGAATGCGCGAATGACTCAGCGTGCGCTTTTCGCCGCGATTGCATGCGTGGGTCTCGCCTTGCCGCCCATGAGCGCTCAGGACGCGCGCGGCAAAGCGAATCCGGGTCAGCAGCTGTTTAGCTCCAACTGCTCCGGGTGTCATGGTCTCGACGGCCGCGGCGGCGAGCATGGGCCGAACATTGCGACCAGAGCGGAAGTGCAGCGCTTAGAAGATCGCGACATCTTCCATATTGTTCGCGACGGTATTGCCGGGGCGGGCATGCCTGCGTTTCGCTCGTTGCTTACTAACGAAGAGCTAAACGTGCTCGTAAGCTACGTGCGCGTTCTGCAGGGCAAACACTCCGGCGTAGAAATAAAGGGCAATCCCGAAAGAGGGCAAGCGCTGTTTTTCGGGAAAGCTCGGTGCTCGGAGTGCCATACCGTTGCGGGGCAGGGCGGGTTCATCGCGTCCGATCTTTCCGGCTATGGAAAGCAGCACTCCCCTGACGTGATCCGGAGCGCGATTCTCGATCCCAACAAGAATCTCGATCCACGCCACGGAACTGTGATCGCGGTCACGCGCGATGGGCAAAAATACACGGGCGTCGTGCGCAATGAAGATAACTTTTCGCTGCAATTACAGACACTCGATGGCAAGTTTCACTTTTTTGAGAAGGCGGAGCTGGCCCGCGTCGAGCATGAACCGCGATCGATCATGCCCTCGAATTACGCGTCCACGCTGAGCGGTAGCGAGTTGGATGATCTTGTGAGTTTTCTGTTCGCCGCTCCGGGTGCGCAAACATCGAGCGGCGGCGATGAAGAGGAGCCCTGAACGCATGTGGAAGTTTATAGGCGGAATACTACTGTTGGCGGTCCTGCTCCCCGGTTTTCAGAGCGCAGATAACCCGCGGCGAAAATTCGAACTGGCCGCACTGTCTCCTGACTTCTGGAAGCTTCTCGACCACAATGCCCAGCTAACCACGGTTGCGACCGGTTTCGGCTTCACGGAAGGGCCGGTTTGGGATGAAGCGGGCTTCCTCTATGTCAGCGACGAAACACAGAATAAAATCTATCGCGTTCATCTGGACGGGAAGAAAGAGACTGTCGTAGCGCTCGGCGATCCGGATGGCAACACTTTTGATAAGCAACGGCGGCTGATAGACTGCGCCAGCGTTCTGCGTGCCATCATTCGCGTCAATCCGAACGGAGAATACAAGACGCTGGCGGACCGATTCGAAGGTAAGCGCTTCAACAGTCCCAATGATGTGGTAGTTGGCCCGGATGGAGCGCTCTATTTTACGGATCCCACGCTTGACTTACCCGCAGGACAGAAGCAGGAGATTCCGTTTCAGGGTGTCTATCGTCTCGGGCAGGAAGGCGACGTCAAGCTGCTGATCAAGGACATGTCGCAGCCCAACGGACTCGGGTTTTCGCCGGACGGAAAAAAGCTGTATGTGGACGATAGCGATCGGAAGGACATTCGGGTATTTGATTTTTCAGCTCCGGTGACTCTGGCAAACGAGCGCCTGTTTGGCGAGGAGAAAGAAGCGGGAGGCGTGCCGGACGGGATGCGACTCGATGAAGCGGGGAACCTGTTCGTCGTGGGGCCGAAGGGAATCTGGGTCTGGAATGCGGCCGGGCAGCATTTGGGAACCATTGTTGTCCCTGAGCAGCCGGCGAATCTCGCGTGGGGCGACAAAGACTATCAGACGCTTTACATCACTGCGACGACTTCCGTTTATCGGATCCGAACGAAGTCACGCGGCTTTGTGCCATATCTTAAACCTGCTCACTAATTGCGGGATGCGATTCTAAATCTAATCGCGAGGACTTATGAACGACTTTCATACACGACGGGGCTTTTTGGGATGGACTTCAAGCCTGCTGGCGAGTCAGGGCTTGGCACTGGCGACGCCGGCGAGGCGCGCGACCGCCGCTGAAGGCGAAGACTATTACGACAAGCTGGGCGTCGCGAAAATCATCAACGCTGCCGGAACCTACACAGTTCTGACGGCATCGATTATGCCTCCCAGCGTGCAGGCCGCAGTGGATCGCGCAGCAAAGCATCCGGTTCGCTTATTGGAGCTGCAGAAAGCGGCTGGGGAATATCTCGCGAAACGTCTGCAATGCGAAGGAGCGATGGTCACTGCGGGCGCTTCCTCGGCTCTGACACTGGGTACTGCCGCTTGCATTGGCGTAATGAACAAATCCCTAGCTCCAGCGGTTCCGATGCACGTGTCGGATTTAAGAAACGAAGTCATTATCCAGAAGGCGCATCGTTACGGTTACGATCACGCGCTCGAAAACTGCGGCGTCCGATTCGTAGAAGTGCAAACGATGCAGGAGTACGAAAACGCGTTTACGAACCGGACTGTCATGGCGCATTTCTTCAACGCTGCCGAGGGCGGCCAGATCGGGCGCGAGGATTGGGTGCGAGTGGCGCATCAGCACGGCGTGCCATGCTTCAACGATGCGGCGGCGGATGTTCCGCCTATTTCGAATCTGTGGAATTACACGAAGATGGGCTTCGATCTGGTGACGTTCTCTGGAGGAAAGGGAATTCGAGGGCCCCAGAACGCCGGTTTGCTTTTAGGTAGAAAAGACCTGATTACCGCGGCCGCACAAACGAACAACCCGTTTGATGATGGCGTGGGCCGGGGCATGAAAGTAGCGAAGGAACAGATCGTCGGCATGGTTGCGGCCATCGACTGGTTTCTCGCGCAATCGGATGAGGAAATGGATGCGGAGTTCCGGCGCCGTGCAGAACGGATCGCTAATGATTTGAAGAACATTCCGACGCTCGAATCGAAGATCGTTGTCCCGGAGGTCGCGAATCATGTGCCCACTCTTCTGATCCGCTACGATCAGCAGCGCGTGAAAATCA
Source organism: uncultured Acidobacteriaceae bacterium (assembly GCA_963703035.1). Classification (GTDB taxonomy): domain Bacteria; phylum Acidobacteriota; class Terriglobia; order Bryobacterales; family Bryobacteraceae; genus Bog-105. The sequence goes on from OY969780.1 coordinate 220,934, forward strand.
AGCCGCTAGATGTGGCGGAAAACCTTCGCAAGCGCGATCCGAGTATCGAGCTGCATCCATCGACGGGCGTGAAGCAATCATCAAACGGATTGTCCTCAGACGAGAACACGATTGTTGTCGGAGTCTGGATGCTCCAGCCCGGTGAAGACATGATTGTGGCGCGCCGGCTTCGCGATGTGCTTTCAAAAGCGATAGAGGCGTAGAGATCCGAGTGGGGCGGCGCGGCTGGAAGTTCGCCTGTGCGGGCGCGATCTTGAGTTGTGCCACGTTCTGGGCGGGGAGCCAGAGCAACCATGACGCGTCGATTTCGGTTTCCGCCGTTTCAGTAACGGCCGTTTCAGTAACGATCGACGTGCGCCCCTCGGACCTTCTACTCCAGCCCACACTCGCGAACTGGCCTTCCTATAACGGCGATTATTCCGGGCGACGCTACAGCGCCCTGACCGAAATCAATTCGAGAAACGTGGCCCAACTGCGCGCGCACTGGGTATTTCATTCCTCGAACTCAAATAATCTCGAGGGGACTCCCGTTGTCGTGAATGGGCTGATGTTCATCACCTCGGCGAATGACGCGTTTGCTCTGGATGCGCGAACCGGGCGTGTGGTCTGGCATTACTCACGGCCGGTTACGGAAGGCTTGGTCGACGATGCCTCTGCGCACCACAATCGCGGAGTCGCGGTGTGGCGCTCGCGTGTGTACATGCAGACCGACAACGCGCATCTGCTGTGCCTGGATGCGCGGTCGGGTCACCCGTTGTGGGATGTTGCGTATGCGACAGGGAACCCCAACTATGGCGCGACGGGCGCGCCGCTGATCGTAAAGGACAAAGTACTCGCCGGTACTTCGGGCGGCGACGATGGAGTGCGCGGATTCGTGGCGGCGTTCGATGCGTTAACCGGCAAAGAATGTTGGCGCTTCTGGACGATTCCTGCGCCCGGAGAATTCGGCTCATCAAGCTGGCCGGGCGAGATGTACCTTCGCGGCGGCGCTACGACCTGGATGCCGGGCACCTACGATCCGGAACTCAACACCGTCTATTGGGGCACGAGTAATGCGGCTCCCGATTTCGATGGAGCGGCACGCCCGGGCGATGATCTCTACAGCGCTTGCGTGCTGGCTCTCGATGCCGATACCGGCAAGCTGAAGTGGTATTTCCAATTCACGCCCCACGACGATTTCGATTACGACGCAACCGAGACGGCTGTGCTCGTGGACGCGCCCTTCCAGGGTGCCCAGCGCAAACTGCTCGTCGAAGCGAATCGCAACGGGTTCCTGTACATTCTTGACCGAACAAATGGCAAGTTTTTGTCGGCGACTCCTTTTGTTAAGAAGCAGAACTGGGCGAAAGGAATTGACGAGCATGGGCGCCCCATTCGAAGCGGCGTCGAACCGTCGGAAAACGGTACGCTGATCTGCCCTGATATGACGGGAGCGACTAACTGGTACTCGCCTTCCTATAACCCGTCTACACGTCTGTTTTACTTTATGGCGCTCGAGAATTGCCAGATGTATTTCGTGAAGCCGCAGCAATTTACGCCAGGGCGCGAGTTTTACGCGACAGGCGTGAAGCACGCCCCCGGCGAGTACGGACAAAAAATCCTGTTAGCCTATAACCCCGAGACGAACCATTTTGCGTGGCGTTATCCGCAGGCCGGCGCGGGCCGGTCCTGGGGCGGGACGATGACGACCGCAGGCGGGCTTGTTTTTTTCGGGAACGATTCGGAAGCCTTCGAGGCGGTTGATGCTCACACAGGCGCATCGGTGTGGCACTTCAATACTGGGCAGTCGATGCACGCATCGCCGATGAGCTACGCCGTGAACGGGAAGCAGTATGTCGCGATCGCCTCGGGCAGCGATCTGTTTACTTTTGCACTGCCTTAGGAGAGAACACTCGATTATGTATGTCTACTCGGCGGCCTTGTTTCTTGTTTTAGCCTCTATGGCGCAATCACAACAGCCTTGTGTTTTCACGGAACCGGCCGCGACCTTTTCGATCCGGCATGTTGCAGGAACGCCTGAGCTCAGCTTGAATCCAGATGCCGAGATGTGGAAGGACGCAGCAGCGGAATCCATGTGGAAGGATTGCAGCCGGAACATCGACTATCCGAATCTGAAGACGGAAATACGGGCGTTCTGGACAGATACCGATTTGTATTTGCTCTTTCGTTGTCCGTACACCGTGTTGAATCTGTTCCTACCGCCAAATCACGCCGCGCCGCGAATTGGACTCTGGGACAGAGATGTGGTCGAGATGTTTCTCGGGGACGATTGGACAAATATTCGTCATTATCGGGAATTTGAGATTGCGCCGACGGGCGATTGGATCGACTTGGCGATTGATCTTGATCGGAAGAGTTATGACCATAGCTGGCGATCCGGTTGGCAAACCATGGCGCGGATCGACGAAGTGCACAAAATCTGGTACGCCGCCGCGCGTATCCCGCTCGCCTCAGTCAGCAGCAAGCCGGTTGAAGAGGGCACGAAATGGCGCATGAATTTGTACCGCATCGAAGGACTCGGCGCCGATCCTGAGAGGCACTTTTTGTGCTGGCAGCCCACCTGCGTTCAGAATCGCGACCCGAACCACGTTCCTGAGCACTTCGGCACGCTGATCTTTCACCGGTAGTCGCCCGGAGATGACGTTTCGCTGCGATGCGGTATTGTTCGATCTGGACGGCACCCTAGTCGACTCGAGAATCGCATGTGAAAACCTGGTCCGGGGATGGGCAGCGCGCCATGGATTGGACGCCGAGCTCATTTCTTCCCAGGCGCAAGGCCGGCGCAACCGGGATCTCGTTCAGCAGTTCACGCCGCACCTAGCGGCCGATGAAGAAGGCAAGCGGCTCGATGAAGAGGAGCTGCTCTATCGCGACGGTAATGTCGCGATCGCGGGTGCGGCGGAATTATTATCCCTGCTGCCGGTAGGAACCTGGGCCTTAGTCACGTCCGCCAGCAGAAAGGTTGCGGAAATGCGCCTCGCCTGCGCCGACCTCCCCAGACCAGCAGTGCTCGTCTCATCGGATGACGTACGCCGGGGCAAGCCGGACCCAGAAGGCTACTTGCTCGCGGCCGAGCGGCTGGGCGTAGCACCCGAGCGTTGTCTCGTAATTGAAGACACTCCGGCGGGATTGGAAGCGGCACGGGCGGCGGGAATGCGGGCGCTAGGCATTACGACAACCTTCTGTCGGGCAGAGCTGAATGCGGCTGTTTGCATTGGGGATTTTCGTTGCGTGCAGGTTAGTCAATCTTCCGGAGAACTCTGCGTTACGATCCAACCCGGCGTTTAAAGACGAATTCGTTGCAGCCAAGGCTGTGTGTCGTTGCCAGGCGTTGCAAGCTGAATCCGCGCTTGCTGAAGAACTCAAATGCTTGGCCCGGGTCCGCGACTTCAAATGGATAGCCTCCGACCCAATCGACGAGATCGCGCCAAAGCGACATGCCTCGCGCTTGTTGTTGAAACATCTGAAATGGCCGGCCATGGAACAAGCCGCGAATCAATCCGGTTCCGTGAAGGCGAATAAAGGACAGAGCCAAAAGAGCGCCACGGAATACCGGAAACCGGTTGTACGTTTTCTTGATCGCCGTCCAGCGGCGGCTCGCACCGCCTTGATTGTTGTAAAGAGCGATGAACAGTAGGCCGCCCTCGCGGACGAGAATCGACACATTTTCGAGCGCCTTCCACATCGCGCCGGTATGGTGAAGAACACCCCAAGAATACACGACATCGAACTGCCCAAGGTTCTGGATGTAGTCTCCATCCAGAGCGGAGCCTTCTTCGACGCGCCAATTCGCATCGCCGTCGAAGTAGCGGCGCTTCAGTTCCATACTGCATGCTACGGATTGAGGGTCATAGTCGAACGAAAACACTCGAGCGCCGAGGCGCCGGGCTGCGAGGCTAAACAGACCGCTGCCGGAGCCAACATCGAGAAACGTGCGTCCGCAAAGATCGGAGACGTCAAGCATATCGCGCAAGCTCTGCTCGGCGGCGCTAATGCGTTCGGGAGTCAGATCGCGGAGGAAGCGTTCCCAATTCGCGCCGAACTCGAAGCGCTCGCCGCGCGCAACCTCAGTTGTGTGCGTTTCCGTAACGGTCATTGCAGGATCGCCTCCGGCGACTCCGCGAACATTCCGGAGTATTGTAACGATTGGATTGGGATTCATTCATCAACAATGTCGAAGCGATTCGAACTTCTTCTCCTAACGCTCGTGATCGGACTGGCTCGAGGCCAAAGCGGAGCCGGTCTGCAGGCGCATGTAGCCGATTTTTCCGCTGCGCTCGAGAATGGAACGCTCACAATAGGGATTGATTGCTCGGAACACAGGCCCTGCAATGTGCGATTTGGAAATGTCGTGCATAGCTTCAAAACTCCGGTAATGATCAAAACTGCCGATGCCGGCTCGGGTTTGGTTTTCTTGTACGTGGATAGCTCGGGCAGTCTCACGGCCGGCAGCACTGTGAAGCTGGTCTGTCAGGGGTGCTCGTACGCGCCTGGCGTGAAGCAATTTCCATCCGATTCGATTCCATTGTTTACATGGACCGTAGTTGAGGGCGCTTTTGAAAAGGCGGGTTTGGCTGATTTCCGCGCCATGTTATCGACCACGCCAATCGCAAGCGGCGCCGGAATCATGATTGCGGAGAACGCGGGCATCGCGACTATCTCTGCCGACCCAACTGTCGTCAGCCTGCATGTCTTGCAAGCGCCGAAAACATCCCGGGATACGTGTGCAGCCGGCCAATTCTCATTCGACAATGATTACTATTACATCTGCGTAGGCGTGAACACATGGAAACGCGTTGCTCTGTCGAGCTTTTAAAATATTTGCCGTCTTAGGAGAACCATGAATGTCGTCGATTGACGTCCCTTTGCGAGGCGGGCACTTCGGCCGCACGTCGCGGCGCGATTTCTGGTGGGTGCAGCCGCTGCTTACGTTTTTGGGCCTGTCGCTGTTTATCGTTTACGCTACCTGGGCGGCGTTCCAGGGCAATCATTACCGGTTCGGAAACTATTTGTCGCCGTTCTATTCTCCGGAAGTTTTGGGTGACGCCACGCACGCCTGGTTCGGCGCGTGGCCGCATTGGTGGCCAGGGTGGATACCGATGTCAGCGGCTCTGTTGATTCTCTGGGCGCCGGGCGGATTCCGTCTCACTTGCTACTACTATCGCGGCGCATACTATAAAGCGTTTTGGGCGGATCCTCCGTCATGTACTGTCGGCGAGCCGAGGAAAACATATCGAGGCGAGCGGTCGTTCCCGCTTGTGCTGCAAAATGTGCATCGTTATTTCCTGTATCTTGCGCTGCTTTTCCTCGTCTTTCTGGTGCACGATGTTTGGCGGGCGCTGTGGTTTATCGATCCCGCTACAGGCCAGGCGCACTTTGGGCTCGGCATCGGGACCCTGGTTCTTGCGGCTAACGTTGTGCTTTTGGGCGGCTACACATTCGGCTGCCACTCGTTGCGGCATCTGATCGGCGGCTGTGTTGACGAGCTTTCTAAAACGCCGGTGCGGCAGGCGACCTACACATGTGTTGGGCGTCTGAATTGCCGCCACATGCTATGGGCATGGATGAGCCTGTTCTCGGTGATGTTCGCCGATCTGTATGTGCGCCTCTGCTCGATGGGACTCTGGTCTGACTGGAGAATTTTTTAATGCCGGAATACCAGACACACGATTACGATGTGCTGGTCATTGGAGCGGGTGGAGCGGGGCTGAGAGCAGCGATTGAAGCGTCAGCAAATGGCGTGAGAGTCGGCGTCGTTACGAAGAGTCTTTTGGGAAAAGCGCATACCGTTATGGCGGAAGGCGGAATCGCGGCCGCTTTGGCGAACGTCGATGAGCGCGATAACTGGAAAGTGCACTTTTCAGATACGATGCGCGGAGGCCAATATCTCAATGATTGGCGGATGGCCGAGCTGCACGCTAAAGAAGCGCCTGCGCGAGTTCGCGAGCTGGAAGCGTGGGGCGCGCTGTTCGATCGCACGAAAGACGGTCGCATCCTGCAACGCAATTTCGGAGGCCATCGCTATCCGCGTCTCGCGCACGTCGGCGATCGAACCGGGCTCGAGATGATCCGCACACTTCAGGATCACGGAATCCACCTTGGGATGAACGTGCATATGGAGTGTACGGTTCTGACGTTGCTCAAGGATGACGGCCGGATTGCCGGCGCCTTCGGCTATGAGCGCGAGCGTGGCCGGTTTTTGCTGTTTCGCGCGAAAGCAGTCGTGCTCGCGACGGGCGGTATCGGCCGGGCTTACAAAATCACGAGTAATAGCTGGGAGTACACAGGCGATGGGCACGCGCTCGCCTATAATGCAGGCGCGTCGCTCATGGACATGGAGTTCGTGCAGTTTCATCCGACAGGCATGATCTGGCCGCCGAGCGTACGCGGCATTCTCGTCACCGAAGGCGTTCGAGGCGAGGGCGGAGTGCTGAAAAACAAAGAGGGTCGCCGCTTCATGTTCGACGATATCCCTGAGAACTATCGCGCGCAAACCGCGGATAGCGAGGAGGAGGGCTGGCGCTACACGCAAGGAGACCGCAATGCGCGCCGTCCGCCCGAGCTGCTGACGCGCGATCACGTTGCGCGATGTATTATTCGTGAGGTTCGCGAAGGGCGGGGAAGCCCGCGCGGCGGAGTTTTCCTCGATATTGCCTGGACCAAAGAACGCATTCCGAATGGTGCCGAGCACATTAAGCGAAAGCTCCCCAGCATGTATCACCAGTTCAAACAACTGGCGGATATTGATATCACGAACGAAGCCATGGAAGTTGGGCCGACGACTCACTATATGATGGGCGGGGTTCGGGTAGACGCCGATTCGCAGATGTCGGATGTGCCCGGCTTATTTGCGGCGGGCGAATGTGCAGCAGGCCTGCATGGCGCGAACCGCTTAGGAGGAAACTCGCTTTCCGATCTCCTGGTTTTTGGCAAGCGCGCGGGTGAATATGCCGCCAAGTTTGCCAAAGAAAATGGCCCGGCAACGCCGAATCCGGATCAGGTACAGCGAAGCGCGCGAAAGGCTCTGGAACCTTTCGAGCGAACCGCCGAGGGTCCTTACCAGGTGCAGCAGGAGTTGCAGGAATTCATGCAGGATCTGGTCGGCATCGTGAGATGCGAAGAGGAAATGCAGCGCGCGCTGGTTCGATTGCGGCAGCTCGAAGAGAGAGCAAACAAAGTTGCGGTCGTGGGAAATCGCGAATACAACGGCGGGTGGCACACGGCTCTCGATTTGCACAGTCTGATCAGTGTCTCGGTGATGATCACCCGCGCGGCGATCGAACGTAAGGAGAGCCGCGGCGCGCACTTTCGGGAGGATTATCCTTCGAAGAATGACGCAGTCGGCAAGTGCAACATCATCGTCCGGCGAAACGGTTCGGGTGAAATGGAAGTGAATAGTGAGCCTTTGAAAGAGATGCCTCCGGAACTGAAGCAAATCATCGAAGAGATGAAATGAGCCAGATGCCTAACGATGTCCGGACCGCAACGTTTCGGATTTGGCGCGGTACGAAGGACGGCGGCGATTTCCGCGACTATACGGCTGAGGTCTCTCCCGGCATGGTTGTGCTGGACGCCGTGCATCGCATTCAAGCCGAGCAGGCGAACGATCTGGCTGTGCGATGGAACTGCAAGGCCGGCAAGTGCGGCTCGTGTTCCGCCGAGATCAATGGCAACCCTCGCCTGATGTGCATGACGCGGCTGAACGCGCTGCAGCTCGATCAGCCGGTGAAGATCGAGCCCATGAAGACGTTTCCGCTGATCAAGGATCTGGTGACGGACGTCTCCTGGAACTATCGCGCCAAACAGAAGATCAAGCCGTTCAAGCCCCGAGCGCCGAATGCCGCCGACGGGACGTGGCGCATGGCTCAGGCAGACGTGGACCGGGTTCAGGAATTCCGGAAATGTATCGAGTGCTACTTATGCCAGGATGTCTGCCACGTGCTTCGCGAGCACGCCATGTATGACAAGTTCATCGGCCCGCGTTTGCTGGTCTACACAGCGGCTCTTGAAATGCATCCGCTGGATATTGAGAATCGCACCGCCGACCTGCGCGAGCAGCAGGGTATCGGCTACTGCAACATCACGAAGTGCTGCACGAAGGTGTGTCCCGAGGGGATCACGATCACGGACAACGCGATTATCCCTTTGAAGGAGCGCGTGGTGGACCGGTACTTCGACCCGGTTCGCAAACTATTTCGGATTTTTGGAAAATAAAAGCATCCACGGAAAACAGTATGGATTTCGAATTGAAGTCGCTTTCTCAATCAGGCGTTCCGGAAGCACTGGAGAGGGCCGAGCGATACCGGCTTCTCAATGAGCCCTCGCAGGCGGAAAGCATCTGTCTCGACGTGCTAAAGATCGATCCAGCTAACCAGAGCGCCCTTATCACGCTGCTGCTCGCTTTGACAGACCAGTTTGGCGGCGACGTTTCGGCAAGCCGCGCACGAGAAGTGCTGCCCGCCATCCAAGGTGAATACGAGCGCGCTTACTATGCGGGCATCATCTCCGAGCGGTCCGCAAGAGCTCGCCTGAAGCAAGCCATTCCAGGGGCGAACTTCGTTGCGTATCGCGAGTTCCTGGATGGGATGCGAAAGTACGAGGAGGCGCAGGCTCTACGGCCCCCCGGAAACGACGACTCGATTTTGCGTTGGAACACGTGCGCAAGAACCTTGATGCGCAATCGGGACTTGAGGCCTCAGCCGCAGGAGAGGCTCGAGCCGGTTCTCGATGATTAACTTACGCGCGGGCTCGCAGGGCAATGCTCCTTTTGAGAAGAGGCATTGCCAAGCGAGTGACCGCTTGCAGGCGTGGTTACATGCCCGAGGATGCTGTGAGTGCCGTACGATGCGTAATCCGAGACGCAAGCATCGCGCTGCAGAGTGCCAGCACGAAAACGATCACGCCTACGCATAGGCTATTGATGAATCGCCCCGTATTGCCGGCGTATCCATAAATCCAGGGCGAAAAGAACGCCCAGATCCCAAGCAGTGCGTTAAGCCAGCTCAGGCCCGTCATGCTGCGCGGGTGGGAGACGCGGACGCATCCGAGGATGAACACGATTGCGCCGACGATCCAGGAATTCCACGCGTTCCCGGCCGTGTAGGCGCCATACACCCAAGGGGAAACGAAAAACCAAATGCCGGCAAGCAGTACTATGGTGCTGGCCGCTTGGACAACGGTCGCTTTCGGGCTGCTGGTGATTGCTTCATCTGGTGTCATGGTGACTTCAACCTCCTACTCATTTAGACGTTTTAATGCGTGGTTAGTGAGGTTGTTGAAGCAGGCATTTCTATTGGTCTCGCTAGCCACGGGCGTTCTCGCCGCGGATCTCGCTCCACTTCAGAATTTCTCGCGCAACACGGCTTCGCTCCAGATTGTCAGGCCCTGCGTTCCCAGGACGCCGTGGACTGTGGCAGGCGAACACGGCGCGCTTTTCGGGCGGCAGAACGGCAGGTTTGAGGCCTGGCTCTGGCCGGTGAAGATCCTGAGCAACTTCAGAATTTCGGCCGAGCTTGCCAACTATCCGGTACCCATTGATGTAAATGCGTTAGCCGCTGAGATCCGGGTCACCCCGGCCGAGACGATCATCACCTACTCGCATGCGGCGTTCACGATCCGTCAACACATGTTCGCTCCGAGAGGCGGGAACACGACACCTGTTACGGGCGCGGTAGTTTTCCTTGAAATCGAGAGTGTCCGGCCTCTTGAACTGACTTTTGACTTCACGCCTGAGATGCTTCGCGTGTGGCCGGCTCCGAACTTTGGGCGGCCGAATGGAGAGTGGGTCACACAGGGAGACAGCGGCTTATATGTCTTGCATACCGACAATCCGCAATTCTCGGCAGTGATTGCGATGCCGCACACGCGCCCAGGCATTATGGTGCCTTACCAGGAACATCCGCAGACGTACCCGCTCGAGTTAAAGCTCTCGTTCGATCCGAAACGCGATCACGGATCAGTATTCCCTCTGCTTTTGGCTCTGCGAGACGGCAACGGTGGGTTCGCGCAAGTTTCGGCCATGAATCGGGCGGTTCCACAGCTGTATGCGCAGACGCACGACTATTATGCCCATTTCTTCGATCACCGGCTTACGGCAGAGACACCCGATCACCGCATCAATGAAGCCTTGCAATGGGCTGAGCTCGCGATCGACCAAATGCAAGTGAAGTATGGAGATGAGACAGGCCTCGTAGCCGGGTATTACGAATCGGCTGACTCGGCGCGTCCCGGCTTTGGCTGGTTTTTCGGGCGCGACACACTGTGGACTCTGTATGCGGTGAACAGTTACGGCGATTTCGCGCTGACGCGCAGGGCTCTCGATTTCCTCATTCACCGGCAGCGCGCGGACGGCAAGATGATGCACGAGTTTTCGCAATCGGCCGGCGCAGTCGACTGGAACGCCACGCCCTATTTCTACGCTGCAGCCGACGCAACGCCGCTCTTCGTCATGGCGATGTGGGACTACGTCAGAGTCAGCGGCGATACAGCTTATCTCAAAGAAAATTGGGAGGCCGTGCGAAAAGCATACGCATTCACACGCGCTCACGATTCCGATGGCGACGGCATCTACGAGAACACCGAAGGCACCGGGTGGGTTGAATCGTGGCCTCCGGGAATGCCCCATCAGGAGATCTATTTAGCGTCGCTCGATCAGCAATCGTCTTATGCGATGTCGCGCTTGGCGGCGCATATGAACGATGATCAACTTTCGGCGGCGGCTCTCAAGGTTGCGAATCAGATTCGTGGGAAGCTGGAATCCGAATACTTCGAGCCGGCGAATCAGTCGTATGCGTTCAGCCGCAATGCCGATGGATCGCTCGATCGCACCTCCAGCATTTATCCTTCTGTCGCGTGGTGGAACGGAACGCTCGCGCTGCAACATCCAGGACCTATGCTGACGCGCTGGGCGTCGCACGAGTTTTCAACGGATTGGGGGTTGCGGGACATCAGCGATCGGACTTCGTTTTACGATCCCATCAGTTATCACCAAGGCTCTGTGTGGCCTCTCTTCACGGGATGGACAGCCTTGGCAGAGTACCGCGCCGGCCGAACGTTGTCCGGCTATGCGCACCTGATGCAAAATTTAAACTTGACGTGGGCGCAGGATCTCGGGTCGGTAACCGAGCTGCTTTCGGGCGAGTTCTTTCAGCCGTTAGGACGCAGCAGCTCGCATCAGATGTGGTCTTCAGCGATGGTGATCACGCCTCTGCTCCGCGGCCTGTTCGGCTTGGATTGGCATGCGGCAAATCGGACGCTGCGGGTGATGCCTCAGCTGCCAGCTGACTGGGATCGCGCAACTCTTCACAACGTGCCGCTTGGCGCTTCGACCGTTGACGTGAGTTATGAGCGGAGCGGCGGGAGTGTGATTGTTCGCGCGAGCGTGAGCGGGCCTGAAAAGTTTTGCTTGATCGCGGGGACAGCCTCCGAATCCGCATGTGACAAGTCGGCATCACAGAGGCAGACCGGTGCTGTGCCGCTCAATGCCGTTGAAATTTCCGTGCCGGCGATGTTACCGAGTGAGGGATCGACCACCGCACAAATCAAAGTGCTGAATGAGGAGTTTTCGGCGAGGCAGGCCAGATTCATTTTCGAGGCGGCCGGCGGATCGAGCTGCGAATTACCTGTCCGCGTGAACCGTGCGCACGCCACTGCAAATGGCGGAGTGTTGGCCGGAAATAAACTGCGGCTGCAGTTTCCCGAGGGTACGGGATATCAAACGAAGACAGTTGTGTTCGCGTGGTGAGGCGAGCCGTTCACGCGCGCTTTCGGATCAGCCTGTCCAGACTGACCGGGCCCGCGCCGGCGGCGAACAGGTACAGAAACACAAAGCAATACACGACCGCGAGTTCGCCTTTATTGACGATCGGCCAGAAAGCCCTCGGAGCATGCGCCGTAAAATACGCAACAGCCATCTCGCCACACAGAATCAGCGCTACCGGCCTGGTGAAGAGCCCCACAAGTATAAGGAGACCGCCGATCAGCTCGAGAAAACCGGCCAATCCCAGCATAGACGCGAAGTGCACCTTTTCGCCGTGCCCTCCCATGCCCCCGAATAGACCAAGAATTTTTTGCGCTCCGTGACAGGAGAAAGTAAGCCCTATGATGATGCGCAAAAACGACAGGACGTAGGACCACTGCGAAGGCCTGCTCTGGACAGCCATTTTCACCTCATCAGGAGGCTAGCACGAGTTCTCGCAAGCTCGCTACATACGGCGTCCGAGCGATGCCGCGTTCCGTGATAATCGCCGTGACGTAGCGGTTGGGTGTCACATCGAAAGCCGGATTAGCGGCTTTGATGCCGTCGGGCGCTACATGCACGCCTTGCAAGTGCGTCACTTCTTTCGCGCCGCGCTCTTCTATCGGAATCTCGTCACCTGACGCGAGAGTAAGATCCAGTGTGGATATCGGCGCGGCGACGTAAAACGGCACGCTGTTTTCCTTCGCCAGAACGGCCAGCGTATAAGTGCCGATTTTGTTTGCGACGTCGCCATTCGCAGCGATGCGATCTGCGCCGACAATGACACAACCAATGCGGCCGCTCTTCAAAAAATGACCTGCCATATTGTCGGTGATGAGCGTCGCGTCAATGCCATCACGATGAAGTTCCCAGGCAGTCAGCCGCGCTCCTTGCAGAAAGGGACGCGTTTCGTCTGCGAACACGTCAATCTGCTTGCCCATCTGCACCGCGGCACGAACCACTCCCAGCGCTGTGCCGAAACCGGCCGTCGCCAATGCGCCCGCGTTGCAGTGCGTCAGAACCGTCTTATGATCGGGAACTAAAACAGCCCCGTGCCGGCCAATCGCCCTGTTAATCGCGATATCTTCTTCACGAATGGTTTGGGCCTCCGCGACAAGGCGGGCGCGAACCTCTTCGAGGCTTAGATCGCGTACAGTGCTGTAAACCTGCTTCATGCGCTCGATGGCCCAGAACAGATTCACCGCAGTGGGCCGCGTATTTCGAAGCGTGTCGCAGATCACGGGCATGTCTTCGTCAAGATTCTCTGAGTGAAGGGCGCCTAGCGCAATCCCCATTGCAGCGGCGACGCCGATCGCCGGCGCGCCGCGAATGATCATGTTTCGGATCGCATCCGCAACTTCCACATGGGTCCGGCACGTCACGTAAGCTGTCTCGCGCGGCAGCCGGGTTTGGTCGATCATGACCACACCGTTCTCGGTCCAGACGATAGTTTCGAACGTGTTTTCTTTGAGAATAGCCGTTGACATTACTTGAACCGCCCCTGCTTAGCGACAGCGAAGGCGATCAAGAAGACTGCGTTATAGCAGCAATGCATGATGATCGGCGGAATGATGGATTTGGTTCGAGCGCGGGCCGCTCCGAACACCACGCCGGCCAGAAAAATAGCGAGTATGTATTGCCAAGCCCACGCGTATTCGTAACCGTGCGCGGCGCCGAATAGAGCGGCAGTCAGCACGATTCCGGCAATGACCCCGAACGTGCGCGAAAAGAGCGGCTGCAGCAAGCCTCGAAAGAAAAACTCTTCAAAAAATGGCGCAATGATCACAGCCGTCAGCGCAAACAGAAGAAACGAAAGCGGCGAATCGACGAGTTGATCGATGGGAGTGGATATCTTCGGCGTGTGAAGCGCCGAAGCGATGGCAGATACGAGAAAGGCAAGAGCGACGCCGACGACCGCCATGATTCCCCGGTTGAACGCGGAGCGCCGCCAACCGAGCGATGTCAAGAGCGGCCTCTGATACCGCAGCGAAAAAATAAACCGCCCCGCCGCATAGAACATCACGTAGAGAACCAACTGCAAGACCAGAAGGAACGTGCCGGACGGCTTGCGGAATCCAGTTCGGGCCGACCACAAACCGACGAATACACCGACAAGGGCAAGGGCAGCGAGACTAAGTCCCAGGAACAGGAAAACGTCTGAGTAACCCCAAAACGGCTCGCGAACTGCCGGGGGCGTCGTTGTTTCGGCTGTTATCTCCGCCCGCACTGATTCGAAAGGCGGCGTATCGGTTGGCTCAGGCAGCATGTCCCGCTTTCATTATCTTGCGGAGTGCCTGCGCAGTGTGGCTGCGGCGGTTACTTATTACCAGTTCAGGAGTGCCCACTGCCACCACATATCCGCCGTGCTCGCCGCCTTCCGGGCCTAAGTCGATGAGATAGTCCGCGCTCCGGATCACGTCCAGCTGATGCTCGATCACGAGCACAGTATTTCCAAGATCTACGAGCCGCTGCAAAACCTCAAGCAAATGCCGCACGTCGTCGAAGTGCAAGCCCGTCGTCGGTTCATCGAGCAAGTAGAACGTCCGGCCGGTCTGCCGCTTGCTGAGTTCTTTCGCGAGCTTTATGCGTTGCGCCTCGCCTCCCGAGAGCGTCGTCGAAGACTGGCCGAGATGAATGTAGCCAAGTCCTACCTCCGTGAGCGTCTTGAGCTTCGCGTGAATTTGTGGAATATTCGCGAGCAGCTCCATAGCTTCGTCGACCGTCGATTCGAGCAGGTCGGCGATGCTCTTGTCTTTATACTTCACCTGCAAGGTTTCGAGATTGTACCGGCGGCCGCGGCACACATCGCAGGTCACGTAAACATCGGGCAGGAAATTCATCTCGATGCGCTTCAGGCCATCGCCGTGGCATGCTTCGCAACGGCCCCCTTTGACGTTGAAGCTGAATCGCCCGGCTTTATAACCGCGCTCGCGAGATTCGGGAAGCATCGCATACAACTCGCGGATCGGCGTGAAAAGGCCGGTATATGTGGCGGGATTCGAGCGCGGAGTCCGGCCGATTGGCGATTGATCGATCTCGATCACTTTGTCAATGTTTTCGAGGCCGAGGATCGCGTCGTGCGCGCCCGGCTGCTGCGTGGACCCATAGACTTCCTTCGCGAGAGCACGATACAGAATATCGTGAACCAGCGTCGATTTGCCGCTTCCCGATACTCCTGTCACGACGATGAACGTGCCTAAGGGAAAATCCACATCGATGTTCTTCAGATTGTGTTCGCGTGCGCCCTTCACGGTGAGTTTTCGCCCCGTGCCCGCGCGCCGGACGGGCGGCAGCGGAATCGAGAGATGGCCCGAAAGATACCTTCCCGTTAGGGATTGCGGCGCCTGCATAATTTCCGCCGGAGTTCCCTGCGCGATCAAGTCTCCCCCCAGCCGTCCAGCGCGCGGCCCGAGATCGATCACGTGATCGGCGCGCTCGATAGTTTCGGCATCGTGTTCGACGACCAACACCGTGTTACCCAGATCGCGAAGATGATGCAGCGTGTCGAGCAAGCGGCCGTTATCCCGCGGGTGCAGGCCGATCGACGGCTCATCGAGAACGTACAGCACCCCGCGCAGCTTTGAGCCTATCTGAGTGGCAAGCCGGATGCGCTGCGCTTCGCCGCCCGAGAGCGTCGCCGAAGACCGGTCGAGACTTAAATAATCCAGCCCCACGGCACACAGGAACTCGAGCCGGTTCTCGATTTCTCCTACCACCCGCCCCGCGACTTTCAGCTCGCGCTCAGTGAAGCTCCAGCTCTTTACCAAGGGAAGAGCGCGGGCAATGGGTGTCGCCGTGAAATCGGCAATCGAGATCCCTTTCACCTGGACCGCAAGACTGGCCGCCTTGAGACGCCGCCCGTTGCACTCGGGGCAGGCAGTCGGCGACATGTAATCCATTAACCATTCCCGATAGGCTTCACTCGCGCGTTGGTAGTTCTCATCAAGCAGTTGGAGAATTCCAGGGAACTCGGCATTGCCTTCCACAAGCAACGCCCGAACACGTTTCGGCAGTTCTTCAAACGGCTTGCTTAGATCGATCCTGAATCGAGCGGCGGCATCCGTCAGGTTCGAAATCATGTATGAGGAAGTCGAGCCGGGCCCCAGCGCTCCATCTAGCAGCGGCTTCGCCGGGTCGCAGATCACTTTCACGGAATCGAATGCCCACGTGCTGCCGACCCCATTGCACATCTCACATGCGCCGTACGGGCTGTTGAACGAAAAAGAGCGCGGCTCAATCGCTGGAATGCTCGTGCCGTCGTTGGGGCAGGCAAGCTTCTCAGAGTAGAGAGTCTCCGGCCCGTCGATGGCCGCGATAACGACGATTCCGCCGGACCATTTGAGCGCGGTCTGAATCGAGTTTTCGAGCCGCTGGTCGATGCCGGGCTTCACAATCAGCCGGTCAATGGCGACCTCGATACTGTGGTTCTTGCGCTTGTCCAGCTTGATCGGCTCGTCGAGTGACATCAGCTCCCCATCGATGCGCGCACGGAATCCGCTCTTTGCGATCGCCGCAAGCTCCTTCTTGTATTCGCCCTTGCGACCGCGGGCAATTGGCGCAAGCACCATAATGCGTTCGTTCTGGTGAGTTGCGAGAACCTGCGCGAGAATTTGAGCCGGCGACTGCCGCGAAATCTCAGCGCCGCACAGCGGGCAATGCGGAATGCCAACTGAAGAATAGAGCAGACGAAGGTAATCGTAAATCTCAGTAACGGTGCCGACTGTCGATCGCGGGCTTCGCGAGGTTGTCTTTTGCTCAATCGAGATTGCCGGGCTCAGGCCGTCGATGCAATCGACTTCGGGGCGCTCCATCTGATCGAGAAATTGGCGCGCGTATGGCGATAGAGTTTCGACGTAGCGCCGTTGGCCTTCGGCGTAAATCGTATCGAACGCCAGAGAACTCTTCCCCGAGCCGCTCAGCCCGGTGATGACCGTGAACGTGTTCCGCGGAATCTCGATGTTGATGTTTTTCAAGTTGTGCTGGCGCGCGCCATGCACGGAAATACGATCAAGCATTATGTAAAGGCGCGCCGCGAACAGTGCGCTGCAGGAGGTCTATTCCCATTGTCTTTCATACGCCTGCCGAGGAAAGGCGGCGAACCCTCGCTAAAATGGCTGCACGTGGCACTTTTTCCTGATCACGTGTTCGGGAGCAGTGAATGGCAAAGGACTTTAAAGACCTGTCTGAGCGCGAGATTCTGGCGGTAGCGATCTCTCTCGAAGAAGAAGACGGCCGCATTTACGGAGAGTTCGCAGAAGGCCTGCGCGGCACCTATCCGGCGACTGCCAAGATGATGGACGAGATGCAGGCAGAAGAATCGGATCACCGCGCGCGACTGATTGATCAGTACCGATCGCGCTTCGGCGAGCACATTCCCTACATCCGCCGCCAGGACGTCAAAGGATTCGTGTCCCGGACGCCGGTATGGCTCGTAGAACCCGTCGGCCCGAAAGCCGTGCGCAAATCCATTGAGTCGATGGAATCCGAGACGCGCCGCTTTTACACATTGGCGCTAGAAAAAGTGACAGACGCATCGACGCGAAGGTTGCTAGGCGATCTTGCGCAAGCCGAGGCCCAGCATACGGCGGCGGCGGAATCGATTGAGAGACATCAGTTGACGCCGGAGATTCGCAGGCAAGAGGACGAAGCGTACCGGCGCACGATTGTGCTGCAGTTCGTTCAGCCCGGATTGGCGGGCCTGATGGACGGTTCCGTATCGACGCTCGCGCCGCTCTTCGCTGCGGCATTTGCCACGCACTCGAGCAAAGACGCTTTTCTGGTGGGACTCGCGGCATCTGTAGGCGCCGGCATTTCGATGGGGTTCGCGGAGGCGCTCTCGGATGATGGCTCACTCACCGGGCGCGGGCGCCCTCTTGTGCGCGGAATCATCACCGGCGTCATGACCACGGCGGGAGGAATCGGCCACACGCTGCCCTATCTCATTTCGGATTTCCGGACTGCGACGACGATCGCCGTCATCGTGGTCGCGATTGAGTTAGGGATCATCAGCTGGATTCGTAAGCATTACATGGAGACTCCGTTGGTGCGGGCAGCGCTGCAGGTTGTACTCGGCGGAGTGCTCGTGTTTGTCGCCGGTTTGCTGATCGGCAAATCATAGGAAGGCGGAACGCATGGCCACACTGGGTATGGTTGAATATCAAGACGCGAGTCCCGAGGTTCGCGAAGTTTACGACGACATCATGGCAACGCGCAAGACCGATTCGATCACGAATTTTTGGAAGGCGATTGCCCGCGACCCGGCGACTCTGCGTCGAACCTGGGACAGCATCAAGCAGATCATGGCTCCGGGCGCGCTCGACCCGCTCACGAAGGAAATGGTCTATCTGGCCGTTAGTACCGCGAATCAATGTCATTACTGCATTGCGTCCCACACGGCATCGGCGCAGAAGAAGGGAATGACCGCCGAGATGTTCGCGGAGTTAATGGCTGTGATCGGGATGGCGAGCGAGACCAACAGCTTAGTTAGTGGTTACAGGGTCGAGCTCGACGAGCAGTTTAGAGTGTAAGTTAGCTTACGGCGGCTGTACTCGATCTTCATTGGAAACTAAATTTCAGTCGCCTTGTCGAGCGCCTGATAACGGGAACCGGCTCCGCCAGCAGTTGCGTTTCAGGCTCATGCTGCATTGGACAAAATTTCCTTGACACCAGGTTTGCCGTGCGAGACCATGAGCACCTATATAGATCGAATAAGGTCCTGTGGAGGTGAATGGTGTCTAAGCACTCGGCCTTCTTTACCGTTGCTATCGGTCTTGCACTGGCGTGCCCGATCCCGCTCTTCTCGCAATCGACAGTGTCTGGCGCCCTCAATGGCGTCGTCGAGGACGCTACTGGAGCTCTGGTATCAGGAGCCACTATCACCGCAACTGACACCGCCACTGCGGCCAGTAAACAAGCTAAGACCAACGCTTCCGGTTCATATGAGTTTACGGTTTGCAGCCGAGCCAATACACCGTGACCGCTACGGCCACCGGCTTTGAAACATCGACCGCGAACACTGTGGTTTATGTGGGGCAAACCACACTGGTGAACTTTCAGCTCTCGGTGGGCCGCACAAGGCAAACGGTAGAGGTATCTGCGCTGTCCATGCCGACTCTTCACACGACGAACGCCGACATGGCCACGACCCTTACTCCTGCACAAATGCAGCAGATTCCAGTTCCCGGAAATGACATAAACGCTTTACTCCAGATGGCTCCCGGGGCTGTGATGACCGGGGATTTGTTTCCTGCGATATATGGACAAACCACAAACTCCAATCTTCTTATTTCTAATGGGATGGAGGACATCAACCCGGCTGGAAATTCTACCAACGGTGGTGCCTCGAACCTGCTCTTGGGCCTGAATGAAGTGCAGGAGACCACCGTCACCGCCACGGCATATACCGGCCAGTTTGGCTATCTTGCCGGATCGAACGACATCATTGTTACGAAATCCGGGGGTAATGAATTTCATGGCAATGCAAAATACTTCTGGAACGGCAGGGCTATGAATGCAAACAGCTATTTCAACAATGCCAACGATACTCCTCGACCCTTCGTGAATGCCAATCAATGGGCTGCTTCTATAGGAGGGCCGATCAAGAAAAATACACTGTTCTTTTTTCTAGACACCGAAGGCATCCGGTTGATCTTGCCGACAAGTACCCTCGCAATCATTCCAAGTCCGCAGTTTGAAACAGCTAC
Source organism: uncultured Acidobacteriaceae bacterium (assembly GCA_963703035.1). GTDB lineage: Bacteria > Acidobacteriota > Terriglobia > Bryobacterales > Bryobacteraceae > Bog-105. Next base: position 240,374 of record OY969780.1, read on the forward strand.
CATCGCAAATCTTCAGAAACTTGGTTTGACGCAATCGATTCCCTTCTATCAGCAAATTTTCAATCTGTATAACACCTCTCTGGGTGCATCGAGAGCACGCCTCGGAAACGGCAACCCTGCTGATCCGACAGGGTGCAACGGATTCCCTGGCCTCGGACCCGGAGTTCCGTGCGCGATGAACTACCGTTCCACGGCGGGTAACTTCAATCCCGAGTGGATTTTGACAAACCGTGAGGACTGGAACATCAATGCAAACAATCACGTGTTTGTACACCTCTTCTTCGACGATGGAACGCAGGCAAGCTACACGGATCCAATCAGTCCTACCTTTAACAGTCAGAGCGTCTAGAAGGTACAAAAAGGGCAGTTCGGTTGGACTTCTCTGATAGGAGGCTCTGCGGTGAATGAGTTCAGTATGTCTGCGGAGCACTTTCATATCGTCTTTGCGCCACGTAATCTAGCGAACAGTCTTGCGGCGTTCCCGACCCAACTGACGTTCGGTGACGGCACGTTTACAACTCTTGGCGGCCAGGACGCAAGTTATCCAGGAATTCTAGCCTTGATGGATTACCATTTCTCGGATACCTACAGCAAGACCAAAGGCAGCCATTCGCTGAAGGCCGGCTATGATTTTTCGCGATACGACATGGGCAACAGTTATTACACAAACGCAAACGGACTTCTGGTTCCGAGCACGGTAGATGCCTTTTTCTACGGAGGCATCGATCAGGCGAGTGTAGCTGCCGGCGGCCGAGATTACACGACTTTGACAAAAGCCTACGTCTCTAACGGGTTCCAGCCTATCGCCCAATTTCACATGGGTGCATTTATCCAGGATGAATGGAAAGCAAGAAACACTCTGACTTTCACTCTCGCTCTTCGCCTCGACCACTCTTCCAACCCGACATGTCAGCATAACTGCTTTGCGCGCACAACGCTGCCCTTTGATGAACTGGATCACAATCCGTCAATTCCCTATAACCAAGTGATACAAACCGGTCTGCACGAATCTTTGTATAACCTCCAGTACTTGGAGTGGCAGCCGCGGTTTGGCTTCTCGTGGCAGCCTTTTGGCATTTCAGGTCGCACCGTGGTTCGCGGAGGCGCGGGATTTTTCTATGACAATGTACCTATTAACATCGGATTTAATTTCGCTGCGAATCCGCCCCTCGTTAATACATTTACTGCGAGCCGAGGCAACTTAGCCCCGGCCGAGACGAATAGCCTCTTCGCTCAAACAGCGCAAGGCAACAGTGCGTTTCTGAGTGGATTTGCGCAAGGTTTTACTCTGGCCGACTTCGAGAGAACAGTTCCCAATTTCGTTCCTCCGGGCCTTCAGGGAGCGGCTGACGCTATGGCAGAACCTTTGGTGACGAAATGGAACCTCGAGATCGAGCGGCGTCTCTGGCGAAATGGAGCATTGACAGTCGGCTATGTGGGTAACCACACAATTCATGGCTGGATTCAAAACGGCTCGGTGAACGCATATGCCTCGAACTTTGCTGGATTGCCGGCAGTCGCTCCTGATCCCCGTTTTGGCCCCGTGACCATCATGCAGGACATCGCGGTATCGAACTACAATGGCGCGAATGTATCATTGCTGAACAACTTCGGAAGGGACAGTATAGTTCAAGTCAACTACACGTACAGCCATGCGCTCACGGATGCAATCGGTACGTTCAATCCAAGGTTCATTGAAGACCCATATGACCGAAACGATCCTACGGAAATGCCAACTTCGACGTGCGGCACTCACTCACGGCCAACTATGTCTGGACCATACCGTTTTCACGCTACTTTCACGGCCCGTCGGCGCTACTCGAAGGCTGGCAACTCTCCGAAGCTTTCTACATACATTCGGGGTTCCCTTTCACGGTCTACGATAGTGCTACCAATAGTTCTCTTGCCGGTCAGAACTACGCATCGAGCCCGTCGGGGCCGGCATATGGGATATTCGCTAACTTCCTGGGCGGGCCGGTCAGTTCCTGTTCAAGCCCAACCACGCCGTGCTTGAGCTCTTCACAATTCAGTCAGGCTTCCGGAGGCTTCGGGAACCAAAGGCTTAATCAGTTCCGCGGGCCGAGTTACGTTTCGACAGACTTCAGCGTTATGAAGATGACCAAAATTACGGAGTCCGTGAGGTTCGGTGTCGGAATCCAGGCTTATAATCTTTTGAACCACCCCAACTTCGCTGTCACCGGACTTCAACTTGGCGGATCCGACGTTCGGCCACATTATCAATACGGTGGGTTCACCGAGTTCCATCTTTGGACAAGGACTGGGCGCAGACAACTCGCCGAGGCTGATCCAGGTCAAGGCTGAACTTAGTTTCTAAGAAACCAGGTAAACTTTCGATTCGCCAATTAGCAGCCTCTACAACAGCTTTCTTGTGTTCAATGGAGATCCCACTGAGAAAGGATTTTATGTCGAACCGCGCCGCTCGTACCCTATTCGCCGCTGTATTATTCTTCGTATCTTTTGAGGTAATTCCGAGTGCGCTCGCACAATCGCGCACCCCCGCCGATCAGGAACTCATTAACAAACGGAACGCGATCGAGAAAGATCTGGAATCAATCGCAATCATCGATCGAAAGGTCATGATTCCAATGCGTGACGGCAAGCGCATGGCCGCTGACATTTATCGCCCGAAGGATCAGTCGAAAAAGTATCCTACGATCTTTGTGCGGACACCGTATAACTTCAATTACGGGGATGTAACTCTTGGCGCTCCACGTGATATGAGTGCTGAGCTAGAGGCGGTGAAACGCGGTTATGCATACGTTGAGATCAACGAACGGGGTCACTTTTTCTCAGAAGGGAATTACGATATTCTCGGTCCCCCACTCACCGACGGCTACGATGAATTTTCCTGGATCGGCTCGCAGCCTTGGTCCAACGTCAAGGTCGGCACCATCGGGTGCTCTTCCACAGCCGAATGGCAACTAGCAGTTACTGCCATGGGCAACCCCGCAGACGCGGCGTTTATCCCGATGGGGTTCGGCGCCGGAGTCGGACGCGTCGGCCCTTACTACGAGCAAGGGAACTGGTACCGCGGCGGCGCCGTTCAAATGCTTTTCATTGACTGGCTTTATGGAGAGCAGAACCAGGTGAGGCCAATGTTCCCCCCGAACACTTCGCAAGAAGACTTGATCCGCGTATCCAAGTCTTTCGATTTGGCGGATCACTTCCCACCGGTAGACTGGGCAGCGGCGCTCCAGCACTTGCCCGAGATGGATATTATCAAGGCCGTGGATGGCCCTCCGGGAATCTTCGCCGACCATATGCCCGTAGCTACTGGAGGCGCGATGATCCAGCGGATGCCAAATGATCCTGCATGGTACAAAGGCGGACTTTGGAACGACAGCATGAAAATCAACGTTCCCGGCTTCTGGTTCATGTCCTGGTATGACGTGTCGATAGGTCCGAACCTGGCTGCGTACAACTTCGTCCGCAGTTCGGCAACGCCTGACATCGCCAAGGAGCAATATGCGATCATCGCCCCCACCGGCCACTGCGGGTACACGCGCGCGACAGAGCACACCGTCGTAGGCGAACGTGATATGGGGGACGCCCGGCTTGATGTTACTTCTCTCACCTACGGCTGGTTCGACCACTTCCTCAAGGGCGCCGACAATCACGTGCTCGAAACCATGCCCAAAGTTCGCTATTACGTCATGGGCAAAAACAAGTGGGAAACATCGGACACGTGGCCGCCGGAAGGTGCGCATGATATGACCCTCTACCTGTCGAGCGGGGGCAAAGCGAACAGCCTCTACGGTGATGGCTCGCTGTCCGCAGCTCCGCCCGCTTCGTCTAACCAGGATCGATTCACTTATGATCCGATGAACCCGGTGCCCTCCTATGGCGGCAATGTTTGCTGCGAGGGCAATGCAGTTATCCCCGGTGCAATGGATCAACGCAAAATGGAAACGCGCAACGATATCCTGGTCTACACTTCAGAACCCTTTAAGGAAGGGACCGAGCTGACCGGTCCGATTAATGTCACGCTCTATATATCATCGGATGCCAAAGACACGGATTTTACGGTGAAGCTGATCGATGTGGATCCCCAGGGCGCCGCATATAACCTGGACGAGAATATTCAACGCATGCGGTATCGGAACGGATACGACAAGTCGTTGGCTTGGATGGAACCGGGCAAAGTCTATAAGGTGACGTTTCAGCCGATGCAGACCAGCGACTACATTCCCGCTGGCCATGCGGTTCGCATCGAGGTGTCGAGCAGCAATTTTCCACGCTTCGATCGGAACCTGAACACCGGTGGTAACAATTACGACGAAGTCAAAAGCGTCGTGGCCCACAACGAAGTTCACCACTCAACCCGATATCCTTCGCAGATTACGCTTACGGTGGTGCCGAACCCGCATCCCATGAAATGAGGATCTCGACGGCGAGCCTTTGAGCTAAGTGAACCTTTTTCGAATCGCACTGGCTAACCTCCGCTTCCCCGTGACTCCCGCTGATTCCGTCACGTTAGCCGAGGAAGCGATTGCCCAAGCGGCCACGGAGAGCGCCAGCGTCATCTGCTTCCCGGAATGTTTCGTTCCCGGATACCGGGCGGCCGGGAAGAATTCCAGTCCGCCTCCCGATACGGCCTTTCTCGAGAGCGCCTGGTCGGCCATCGCAGCAGCCGCGGCTAGAGCAAACCTAGCCGTTGTCCTCGGCACGGAGCGCATCGTCGATGGTGGGCTGCGAGCCACGGCGCTCGTCATCAATCGAGACGGAACCATCGCGGGATTCCAGGACAAAGTCCAGCTCGATCGCTCCGAGGAAGCCATCTATTCGCCCGGTTCGGGTAGACGTATTTTTCAAACTGGCCCACTGACATTTGGTATCGTCATTTGCCATGAAGGCTGGCGCTATCCCGAAACTGTCCGCTGGGCCGTCCGCCACGGCGCACAACTCGTATTCCATCCTCATTTCCATGAAGCCGAGCCTGGCAGTTATCGGCCAACGAGTTTCGCTGACCCCGCGAATTCATTCCATGAGAAAGCAACATTGTGCCGCGCCGCTGAGAACACCTGCTATTTCGCGACTGTAAACTGTGCCGGCGCCGGATCCCCGACTACTTCAGCCGTAGTGCGTCCCGATGGCACGCTGCTCAGCTACCAGCCTTACGGCGAAGAAGGCGTGCTCCTTGCGGATATCGACCTCGCAGCAGCCACGGGACTCCTAGCATCACGCTGCAGATCCATCTAAGCGGAACGAGCCCACGATGACACTACCTGTTTTTATCGGGACCAGCGTCGACGGATTCATTGCCCGGCCGAACGGCGAGTTGGAGCAGCCGGCCCCTCGATCTGTCTCCAGTGCGCGGAGGCAACGTCGAGCAGATGGCCGGCTCCCCGGCCGAGATCGTTGCAAGCCTTGCTGGTACTGGCGCCCAGCACGTCTACGTCGACGGCGGGATCACAATTCGACGCTTCCTGCGCGCCGGCCTGATCCAACGCCTCATAATCACTAGAGTTCCTGTGCTCATTGGAGAAGGAATTCCTCTCTTCGGCACGCTCCCGCACGACATCCGGTTGCATCACGTAGCCACCCGTCACTATCCCAGCGGTTTGGTTACGACCGAGTACGAAGTTGCGCTGTAATGCTTAGAGGTTCGCTGCCCAGCGTTGCAGTCCGGGGCGGCAGCGTCATGATTAGAACCGTGAGGTGAAAATGGCGCTCGATGTGCACGGCTTGACGCTCCTGCTTCAGGTATACGATATGCCAACATCGGTGCGGTTCTATCGGGATGTACTCGGCTTTCATATAGCGGCGACCTCTCCGGTTTTAGGCGAGGATCGTTTCCACTGGGCATTGCTTCGGCTGGGCGAGGCTGAGCTGATGCTGAACACCGCTTATGAGTTCGATCACGACCGTCCTCCTGAACGTGATTCCGCTCGTACGGCCGCTCACGACGATACTGGCCTGTTCTTCGGCTGCCCGGATGTCGATGCAGTATACGAAGAGCTGCGCGGCAAGGGTGTAACCCTAGAAAAGCCGAAAGTTACCGGGTATGGCATGAAGCAGTTGTACATTCGCGATCCGGATGGATACGCGCTATGCTTCCAATGGCCTGCCTAGCCTGTTGCCGCGATGCCGCCGAATCGGGCGTACCCGATACGGTTGGTTGGCTTACAGTGCTTTACTGCGCGGCCGCAAACGGCAACGCGAGAGAGAGTGCGATACAAACTGCTTTCCAGGTTCGATGTATGCGAGACTCACTCCCGGGAATCGGGATGATAGCACTCGTTCTCCGCTCTTAATTCAATAGTGGATTCTTTTGTCAAAAGCAGACTATCGCGTCGGCACGCGTTGCGACTAGAATTGTTGTTGCTCAAACTCATCAGAATTCCGCAATCAGCTTGAATCTGTGTAGCGGGCGGGCATGCCCCCCCGGAGCCCGCCAGTTCTCCGCGCCCTATGTCAACGCCGCGAGGCCACGCCCTTTACCGGCTTCGATCTCAGGTCCCGAAAGGGTATGCTCATTCTTGCTGTTTACGGTTTGGACGAAAACGGGATCGTGCCTCGACCTGAAATCTTCGAAACCAGTTCTCCGGTGACCCGGTCCTTGTCAATTCAGTTAGGATACCCGACTCCTACTGACATGCCACGACGCGCACTTTTAGCGAGCGCTGACCTTAGTCACAAACGCGCTTCCGTTCGGGTTCTTGGGTTTATTCTGAAAGGCGTTCTTGGTCGGGAAATCTGTCGATTCGGTAAAGCCCGCTATATAGGCATTCCCGTTTGCATCAACTGCGATCCCATTGCCGATGTCGTACTTAGTTCCTCCGAGGAAACTAGAGTAGACTAATGCATCGCCGTCGACGTCGAACTTCGTGACAAACGCATCCCCTGAATAAGAATCTCCAAGCGTTTTCTGAAAAGCGTTCTTAGTTGGAAAATCGGCAGAAGAAGTGTGACCTGTAACATAGGCATGACCGCGAGAATCGACAGCAATACCGAACCCAGGCGCGTACGTTCCGCCGGTTCCGCCGAGATACGTGGAGTAGACCACTGCATCCCCGTCCCGGTCAAGCTTTGTGACAAACGTGCTCACGGATTCAGGTGGCCCTTTCAGCTCTTTCTGAAACGGGTTCTTCGTCGGGAAATCGGTGGAGAGGGTATAACCTGTGACGTAGGCGTTTTCACGGCGGTCGACCGCGATCGCGCCACTCGAATCGGTGTTGCTTCCGCCCAGATAAGTGGAATAGATAAGCGCGTCGCCGTCCCGGTCGAGCTTTGTGACAAAAGCATCTTCATTGTCCCCATACGCCTTTTGAAAGGCGTTCTTGGTCGGGAAATCGCTCGAAATAGTGTAGCCGGTTATATACGCGTGCCCCTCCGCGTCAACAGCAATGCCCATTGCCCCGTCGCCCCCACTCCCGCCGAGGTAGGTGGAATAAACGAGTGCATCGCCGTCCCGGTCGAACTTCGTGACAAACGCGTTTCCACCATTGACGTCTCTGGACCTTCTCTGAAATGCGTTCTTGGTAGTCGGAAAATCGTCAGAACCACGCGAAAACCCTGTTACATATGCATGGCCCCACCTGTCCGTAGCGATGCCAAAGCCGGCATTACCGCCGCTTCCGCCTAGGTAGGTGGAGTAGATCAGCCTGTCGCCGTCAGCGCCAAGCTTCGTGACAAAGGCATTATCAAAGAAACCTTCAGTTCCTTTATTTTTCGTCTGAAAAGCGTTCTTAAGCGGGAAATCAGTCGAATTTGTAGAGCCCGTGACATAGGCATTTCCGTCGTCATCGACCGCTATGCCAAGGCCCTGATCAAAATGGCTCCCACCCAAATAGGTGGAATAGACCAACGAATCACCGTCAGCGTCGAACTTGCTGACAAAAGCGTTTGTGGCGGACGGACCGCCCAGCATAGGTTGATAAGCGTTCTTCGTAGGGAAATCGAAAGAACCGGTAGAACCTGTTACGTAGGCGTCTCCACGGGCATTCACCGCGATCGCCAAGCCTCCGTCGAGCTGGCTCCCGCCGAGATAGGTGGAGTACTCTAACTCGGGATCGATGATCAGGGGTCTTGTATGATCATACGCGGCCAATCTAAACCCGAGCCGCTGCCCGCTTCTGCGCGTGTAAGCGCACTCGATCACTTTGCGGGTGCCATTGACCTCCTGATATGCGATCGGCTTGTGCCATCGCAAGTCGCCGGCAGCCGTGTGCATCACGATACCGCCTTCGCGGTCTGCCGCAGCCTTGCTCACACCTTCAAACTTAAGCCGAACGCTTTCAGGATTGGCGCCCGGGCTGACGACGAAATCGTACTCGAGTTGCCGTTGATTTCCGTAGTAGATCATGTCTACGCCCGGGTACACGTTGCGATAGCGCACCTTCGCATAGTTCGGAATTCCAGTGCGCCAGCGCTCTGGAACAGAGCCGATGAAGTAATTACTCTTTCCCGGCAGCTCATCGAGCGCTTCCACCGGCGCCGACGCGTTCCCTTCGGCAAGCCGCATCCGCACGACCGTTGAAAAGAAAGGCGTGAGCAGGCTCTGCCGGCCCTGCTTTACGGGAACGGAGCGCGGCAGCAGTATCACTGCCTCCCCATTGGACAGAAACAGAGTGTACCCGGTGCCGTGCGCCAGAAAGTCAACCTGCTTGTCCGTTTGCCCCCGATTCGGTTCGAAGCTTAAGGGCCTGGCGTAGTTTGTAATCGCATTCTGCGCTGTGGAACTGTTACCAGCCGCCATCGCGCCTTTCACCGCCAATATGGCCACGATACTGAGGAAAATCTGCGTAAAATCCTTTTTGGTCATGAGCACCTTAGCTTCCTTTGAACTCGCCTGCGAATCCCTCCTCGGGATCGGCACGATACTACTCCTTCTCCGTTCTGATTTCAATAATGGATTTCCGTTGTGAAAAATATGACTATCGCGCCGGCACGCGTTGCGGCTAGAATTGTTGTTGCTCAAAACGAACATTCAAAAGCACACTGGTTATAATCACGATTTGGTTTTGCATCCCAGAAGTTCGTGAGTAGCCCAGACTATGCCACAACTTTTTCGGCCGGCCTCGAACTCGATTGCCAAGGTTTCCATCGCCTTGATCATCGTCCTGCTTGGCGCGACTGTAGCCGCCGCTTACATCATGGATCGCGGCCACTGGATCACTTTCGTGCGTGAAGCGCCCGAACAGCCCATTCCCTTCAGCCACAAGCATCACGTCAAAGATGACGGCATCGATTGCCGCTATTGCCACACCAGTGTCGAGACCTCGCATTATGCGGGCCTCCCGCCCACCGAAATCTGCATGACCTGCCACTCGCAAATCTGGTCGAACGCAACTCTCACCCAGCCGATTCGCGATAGTTGGGCCACCGGCCGCTCCATTGACTGGCGGCGCGTACACGATCTTCCCGATTTCGTTTATTTCAATCACAGCATTCACGTCAACAAAGGAATCGGATGTTCGACCTGTCACGGGCACGTCGACGAAATGCCTCTCACTTATCGCGTTAATAATCTCTATATGGACTGGTGCGTCAACTGCCACCGCGATCCCGCGAAATACATCCGGCCCAAATCGGAGGTCTTTAACATTGACTACGAGTACCCGTCGAATCAAGCCGAGCTCGGCCGCAAGCTGGTTGCCGAGTACCACGTCCAGGGTACGCGCGCGTTGACTGATTGCTTCACTTGCCATCGATGAAACCATCTGCGTTCGTTTCTCTAGAATCGCTGCTCGATCCGCCCGCGAAACCCGCGCCCGATCTTCAGGCCCTGCGCGAGAAGCTCGCCGCCGGACGCGGTCCCGCGTTTTGGCGCACGCTCGAAGAAGCCGCTGAAAGTGACGCGCTCCGCGAGTACATGGAGCAGGAGTTCCCCGGGCTTTCCGGTCAAGTGCCGCAAGGCGTCGACCGCCGGAGCCTGCTCAAAGTGATGGCCGCTTCACTCGCCATGGCCGGAGCCGCAGCTTGCACGCGCCAGCCTCCCGAGTACATCGCCCCTTACGTGCGCCAGCCCGATAACGTCATTCCCGGAACCGCGCTGTTTTACGCGACCGCCATGCCTGCGGCGGGTTATGCCCGTGGACTGCTGGTTGAAAGCCACCTGAACCGGCCGACAAAAGTCGAAGGCAATCCCGATCATCCCGCGAGCCTCGGCGCGACCAGCATTTTCGAACAGGCTTCGGTTCTCAATCTCTACGATCCCGACCGCTCCGAAACGGTTCTGCATGAGGGCCGCGAGAGCATGTGGGCCGAGTTTACCGGCGCTTTCATCTCGGAAACGCAAAGCCTCAACGCCCGCAAGGGTGAAGGCCTCGCCATCTTAACCGGCGCGACCACTTCACCGACGTTAATCTCCCAAATCACTTCCATCCTGTCCCAATGGCCGGCGGCGAAGTGGTACGTTCATGAGCCCTCCGTGAATCCCGCCATTGCTAGCGCCGCAAAGAAAATCGCCGGGCGCAACTCGATGGTGACCTACGACTTTTCGCAAGCCGATGTCATCGTCTCGCTCGAGAGCGATTTCATGAATACCGGCCCAGCCATGCTCGCCTATGCGCGCCAGTTCGCTAGCCGCCGTGCCGTCGATAACGGCGCGACGCCCTGCCGCTTTTACGCCATCGAGTCCTCGCCTTCCGTCAGCGGCTCCGTGGCGGATCACCGCTTCGCCGCCAAGAGCAGTGCCATTCCGGCGGTCGCCTATCAACTTGCAAAGGCCTGCGGCGTGGCCGCGCCTGACGCCCCCGGCTCTGTTCCCGAATGGTTGAGCGCCGTCGCCCAGGACCTAAGCGCCTCAAAAGGCCGTTCCGTTGTCGTTCCCGGCGAGTTTCAACCCGAGAGCGTTCACTTGGCTGCCTACGCAATCAATGCCGCGCTCGGCAATACGGGTAAAACGGTCCGCATTCTCGAAGGCGTTGAATCCGATCAGACTCATTCATTCGAAGAGCTCACGAACGATCTCAACGGCGGTCATGTCGAGACGCTCGTCATTTTGGGACCGAACCCGGTCTATACAGCGCCCGCGTCACTCGGCTTTGAGAGCGCCATCCGGAAAGCTCGTCTGGTTGTCCGGCTTGGCCAATTTTTCGACGAAACGTCACGCTGGAGTCACTGGCACATCCCGGAGTCGCACTATCTCGAAACCTGGTCTGATTCGCGCGCCTTCGACGGCACGGTCACTATTCAGCAGCCTCTAATTCTTCCTCTCTACGACAGCAAGTCGGCCCACGAAATCCTCACCATCCTGCAGATGAAACCCGACTTGCCTTCGCACGACATCGTTAAGGGTTACTGGCAAAAGCAAAACGCGAATGGCGCCGATTTCACCGCGCTATGGCAAACTTCGCTCCACGACGGCTTTATCGCAAACACTACTGTCGGCCAGATCAATGCGGCGGGAACCGTCGCGCTTCCTCCGCTCCCATCTGCTTCCATCACCGGTGCCGAAGTCGTCTTCCGGCCCGATCCCACGATCGGCGATGGCGCATATTCGAATAACGGCTGGCTGCAGGAATTGCCCAAGCCCCAAAGCAAGTTGACCTGGGATAACGCGGTGCTGATCAGTCCCAAAGCCGCGGGCGAGATGCACATCGATAAAGGTCACGTGCTACGTGTCACCGTCAACGGCAAGAGCATCGAAGGACCCGCGTGGATTCTGCCCGGCCATGCCGAAGATTCCGTCACCATCACTTTCGGATACGGACGCCAGGCTTCCGGGCGCGTCGGAAATAAGATCGGCTATAACGCCTATCTCCTCCAAAATGCAGCAACGCCTTATGTTGCGTCCGGCTCCGTTGTATACACCGGCCGCACGTATCGCATCGCCGATATACAAGAGACCCAGACCATGGCCGGCCGCGAGCCTGTCCGCGCCGCCGATTTGGCCGAGTTCCGGGAGCATCCCAATTTCCCCACTCTGGGTCCCGAGAAGAAGCCGGTTCCGCAAGACCTAACGCTCTACCATCCCAAAGATTTCCCATACACCGGTTACAAGTGGGGCATGGCCATCGACCTGAATCTCTGCATCGGTTGCCACTCCTGCGTGATCGCCTGCCAGGCGGAAAACAATATCGCGGTAGTTGGGAAGGATCAGGTCGCGCGCGGCCGCCACATGCATTGGATTCGCGTCGACCGCTACTATTCGGGCAATCTCGACACGCCGGACATGTACAACCAGCCGATTCCCTGCATGCACTGCGAAGACGCGCCGTGCGAAGTGGTCTGCCCCGTCGCCGCTACCGTTCATAGCAGCGAAGGCATCAATCAGATGGTCTATAACCGCTGCGTCGGCACCCGCTACTGTTCAAATAACTGTCCTTATAAGGTACGCCGCTTCAACTTCTATCTCTATTCCGACTGGCAAACCCCCAGCCTCTACGGCGTGCGGAACCCGGAGGTTACAGTTCGCAGCCGAGGCGTCATGGAGAAATGCTCCTATTGCATCCAGCGCATTGAAGAAATCAAAATTGAGGCAGAAAAAGAAGCGCGCCGCGCGCGCGATGGCGAGATTCTGACGGCTTGCCAGCAAGTCTGCCCAACCCAAGCCATTACTTTCGGCGATTTGAACGATCACAACAGCAAGGTCGCCAAACTGCGCGCGCTCAAACGCAATTACTCGCTCCTCGACGATCTGAACACGCATCCCCGCACGACGTATCTCGGCTATGTCCGAAATCCTAACCCGGCTTTGAGAGGGCAGAGTGCCAACAGAGAATCCTGAAGAAAAACTGCTCGCGTCCGACGTCCAGGTAGTCGACCCCGGGCCGCACTCCGTTCTTGCGCCGGGACATACCTATGCCACGGTCTCGGACCGCATCGGCGGCGTCGTTTTCCTGTCCTGGAAGAATGCCCCAAAAAAATGGATTATCGGCGCGCTCATCTCCTTCGCCGCCGTCAACATGCTGTTCCTCGCCGTCAGCGTCCTCTTCTTGAAGGGCGTCGGCATTTGGGGCATCAATATCCCCATCGGCTGGGGCTTCGCCATCATCAACTTCGTCTGGTGGATCGGAATCGGCCACGCCGGCACGCTCATTTCGGCTATTCTCTTCCTGCTCAAGCAGGATTGGCGCACTTCGATCAACCGCTTTTCGGAAGCCATGACGCTCTTCGCGGTGGCTTGCGCCGCAATGTTCCCCGTGCTGCACCTCGGGCGTCCTTGGCTCTTTTATTGGCTGCTTCCCTATCCCAGCTCCATGTGGTTGTGGCCCCAGCCGCGCAGCCCGCTCGAGTGGGACGTGTTTGCCGTCTCAACTTATGGAACCGTCTCGCTCGTGTTCTGGTATGTCGGTTTAATTCCCGATCTCGCTACCCTCCGCGACAGCGCGCCCAAGCTCTGGATGCAGCGCGTCTATGCAGTCCTCGCGCTCGGCTGGCGCGGCTCAATCAAACACTGGCATCGCTACAACAAGGCGTATCTATTGCTCGCCGGTCTCGCCACGCCGCTCGTGCTCTCTGTCCATACTATTGTGAGCTTCGACTTCGCGATCAGCATCATTCCCGGATGGCACACCACAATTTTTCCGCCGTATTTCGTCGCGGGCGCCATCTATTCCGGGTTCGCCATGGTCCTGACGCTCATCATTCCGCTGCGCAAGTGGTACAAGCTCCAAGACATCATCACCATGCGCCACATCGATTCCTGCGCCAAATTGATGCTCGGCACCGGATTGATCGTCGCTTACGGGTATTCGCAGGAGGCCTTCTTCTCCTGGTACGCCGGCGACAAATACGAGAGCTTCATGTACTGGAACCGCATCACCGGTCCCTATGGCTTCACGTACGCGCTTCTCATCTTGTGCAACATCGCGCTGCCGCAAATGTTGTGGTCGAAAAAAGTGCGCATGAACGTGCCTCTGGTTTTCATCCTTTCGCTCATCGTCAACGTCGGCATGTGGCTCGAGCGTTTCGTCATTGTCGTCGTCAGTCTCACGCGCGACTTCCTGCCGTCCTCTTGGGGCACCTACATCCCGACTGGCTGGGATTGGGCCACCTTCGTCGGCACTCTCGGCTTCTTCTTGATGTGCATCTTCCTGTTCGTGCGGCTGCTTCCGGCGATCTCCATCTTCGAGGAGCGCGAAGTTGTCCACCACGACAACTATATGGAGGAGGCTTATGAGCAGCAATGATATCGAGCTAGCCGAGTTGCCCGGCATTCACGGTGCAATCGCTGAGTTCGATACGCCTGAAGATCTGCTCAACGCCGCCGAGCGCGCCTATGCCGAAGGCTATCGCAACATGGACGCCTACACGCCCATGCCCGTTGAAGGTCTCGCAGAAGCTATCGGCTTTAAGAAAAACTACGTCGCGCTCGCGGTCTTGATCGGCGGAATTTGCGGCGTAACCGGCGGTTACAGCCTGCTCTACTGGATCACCGTCATCGCCTATCCGCACAATGTCGGCGGCCGTCCACTTCATAGCTGGCCCGCTTACATCCCCATCACGTTCGAGTGCATGATTCTAATCGCATCCCTCACCGCGCTGTTTGCCATGCTCGCCATGAACGGCCTCCCGCAGCCCTATCACCCGGTCTTCAACGTCGCTGAATTCGCCCGCGCCTCGAAGGACAAATTCTTCCTATGCCTCGAATCCTCCGATCCGAAGTTTCGAATTGATGAAGCTCTACAATTTCTCCGTAACGTGGGTGGAAATGAGGTGACTCTTGTCCCCGCGTAAAACAGGTTGCTTCACGCTGCTTGCGTTTGCAGTCTGCACCACCGCCTGCCGCCAGGACATGCATAATCAGCCACGCTATAAACCTCTTGCCGTGACCGATTTCTTCGGCGACGGCCGCTCCGCCAGGCCTTCTATCGAAGACACCGTCGCGCGCGGCCAGCTCCATCTCAACGATGCCCGTTATACCGGAAAAGTAAACGGCAAGGACGTCGACTACTTCCCCATTCAGATCACCCGTGCAGATTTGACGCGCGGCGAGGAGCGTTTCAACATCTATTGCTCGCCTTGCCACGGCCGCGTAGGCGATGGGCGCGGCATGGTCGTGCTTCGTGGGTTCCGCCAGCCGCCCAGCTATTACGAGCCGCGCCTCGTCACCGCCCCGGTCGGCCACTTTTTCGACGTCATGACTAATGGTTTCGGCGCGATGTTCAGTTATGCCTCGCGAGTTCCCGTGGACGACCGCTGGCGCATCGCCGCCTACATCCGCGTGTTGCAGCTCAGCGCGAATCCTCCGGCGAATCTCGCGAACGTCAGTCAGGCCGCGACCCCCGGCGCTCACAAACAGCCTCCGCCCGTGCGCGAAAAGATGGGCGGCCCGAACGGAGGAGGTCTGAAATGACCACTCATCGTCGCAATCCTCTTCCCGTACCCGTAGAAAGCCTCGGGCCCCGCGCTGTCCGTTTCCAACAGATTTGCGGCATCATCGGTGTCATCGGGCTGCTGTTGTGCTGCCTCGCGTTCTTCCTGAATCGCGAAGAATTCTTCCAGTCCTACATGTTCGCTTTTCTGTATTGGGGCGGATTCAGCATCGGCGGCTTGGGCGTCCTTCTCATGCATCACACTGTCGGCGGGAAGTGGGGCGTCACCATCCGGCGTCTGCTCGAAGCGCAGATGCGCACCATCCCGCTGATCGCGGTCCTCATCGTCCCCATTCTCTTCGGCTTGCGTTATCTCTATCCCTGGGCGAATCATCAGCTCGTGATGCAAACGCCCGTCCTGCAACATAAACAGCCCTACCTCAATACCCCGTTCTTCATCGGCCGCACCATCCTCTATTTCGCCGTATTTCTGTTCTGGGGCATGCGCGACTACCGCATGGCCGATCGGCAGGACCAAACCGGCGACCCCACGCTCAAAGAACGCATGCGGGCCTTCAGCGCGCCCGGAGTTCTGGTTTTCACATTGGCAGGCACCTTCGCCTACATCGATTGGATCCTCTCCTCCGACATTCAGTTCTTTTCGACTGTCTACGGCGCCATGATTTTGATCGGCGACATACTGCAGGCGATCGCGATGTCCATCGTCGTGCTCGTCGTCTCCTCGCGCGATAACCGTTTCGGCGGCCGCGTGAACGCCCCGGTTTTGCACGACATCGGCAACATGATGTTTGCCTTCGTCATATTCTGGGCTTATCTGTCGGCTTCGCAGCTCATCATCGTATGGCCGGCCAATCTTCCGCAGGAGATCGGCTGGTATCTCGACCGCGTCCGCGGATTCTGGAAATATCTGGCGGCCGCCACCGCGCTCTCGATGTTCGCCATTCCCTTCTGCTTGCTCCTGTCGCAAAATCGCAAGCGCCATCCCATTCGGCTCATGCGCGTCGCTATCTTCATTCTTTTCGCGCGCATCATAGATATGTTCTGGATCGTCGAACCCACCCATCGCACTCACGGCTTCGCGATCTATTGGACCGATTTCGCCGCCTTCTTCGGCGTAGGCGGCATCTGGACGTACGCCTATATCAGACAGCTTCGTCGCCGGCCGCTTTTGCCGTTACGCGATCCGCGCATCGCTGAGCCGATGCCCGAGGCAGTCGCATGAGCACCGAGCGTAGCCCGAAAAAAGTTTCCCATCAGCACGACGAGCCCGTCGAGTCCGAGCCGCACACCGGCCACGGCGGTACAAGCTTCGAAGCAGTCGACGCCAGCATTAAGATGGTAATTTGGTCGCTTGCCATCATCGCGGGCACGCTGATCATCGTGTTCGCGGTAACCATTGGACTGCAAAAGTATCTGCAGGATACGACTTCCTACGGTCAGCTCCCCAGCCCCCTCGCTCCCAGTCGTGTGGTTCCGCCCGGTCCGCAAGTCCAGGTGCATCCGTGGGAAACTTTGCCCGACGTCCGTGCGCACGAGGACGCGGTCCTCAATGGCTCAGCCCCCGACGCCGATGGGCACGTCCACATCCCGATAGATCGCGCCATGGATCAACTGGTCTCGCATCTCAACGTCAGTCCCGATGCCCCACCCGGAATCACCATCCCCGGCGGTCAGGGCCGCGACTTCTCGCAGAGCATCAACGCCATGCCGCCTGCCTATCGCAAGCCGCAAATTCAGGGAGAAATTCGTAAACATGCGCAGTAGTAGTCTTCTCGCCGGCGCCGGGATTTTGCTTCTGAGTGCGGCGGTTGCCGCCGCTCAGACGAACAATCTTCCCAGGCTCGCCAGGGGAGTCACGATCGAGCAAAGATTGAATTCTGCCATCCCGCTCGATCTCGTTTTTCATAACGAAGCCAACCAAAACGTCCCGCTTCGAACCTATTTCGGCGAGAAGCCGGTCGTGCTCGCGCTGGTCTACTACGGCTGTCCTAACCTATGCAGTCTCACTTTGACTGAAATGGTTCACGCGCTGCACCGGGTTTCGTTTGAGCCCGGCCGCGACTACAACGTCGTCATCGTCAGCTTCGATCCATCCGAGACGCCCGAGCTGGCCGCCAAAACCAAAGCCGCCTACGCGAAAGAGTTCGGCCGCCCCGGCTTCGATTCCGGCTGGCACTTCTTGACGGGCTCGCAAGACGCCATATCGCGCCTCGCTTCCGCTGTCGGATTTCGATACCGCTGGGATGAACCCACACACCAGTTCGTCCACGCCGGTGGGATCATGGTCGCAACTCCGGAAGGCCTTCTCTCCCGCTATTTTTATGGTGTTCACTACGCCCCCGCCGATCTGCGCATGTCGCTCGTCGAAGCCTCGCAGAACAAGATCGGTTCCCCTGTCGATGGCCTTCTCCTTTTCTGTTTCCACTACGACGCCACCCAGGGCAAATACACGCTCGCCATCTTCAACGTTCTCAAACTCGGCGCAGCGCTGACCATGCTTGGCCTCGCTGCGCTGATTTTCTTCTTCTTGCGCGGCGAGAAGAAGCGGAAAGCCGAAACCGCCCGCGCCGCCTGGCAGGAGGCGCATCATGTTCGCTAGCTTCCCTCTATTGGCTGATCTGCCGCTCTTCCCGCCCACTGCCTCCATTGAAGCGCACGAAGTCGACCAGCTCTATTTCTTCTTAATCGCCGTTTCGGCGGTCATGACCATCCTCATCTTCGCCGCCATCATCTGGTTCGCGTTCAAATATCACCGCAACCGGAATCCGCGCGCCACTCAGATCGAAGGCTCAACCAAGCTCGAGCTCACCTGGTCCATTCTTCCCTTCCTCGTCATGCTCGTAATGTTCTGGTGGGGCACTAGAATCTTTTTCATCAATGCTCAGCCCCCCAAAGATGCCATGGAGATCTTCGTTACCGGCAAGCAATGGATGTGGAAGATCCAATATCCGGATGGCGGCCGCGAGATCGATGAGCTGCATGTTCCCACCGGCCAGCCCGTGAAACTTACGATGGCTTCCGAGGACGTGATCCATAGCTTCTCGATCCCCGCCTTTCGCGTCAAGCACGACGTCGTGCCGGGACACTACGACACTCTTTGGTTCACAGCGAACAAGCCCGGCCGCTATCATTTGTTCTGTACCGAATATTGCGGGAACCAGCATGCTGCCATGATCGGCTGGGTAGACGTGCTCGATAAGCGCGATTACGATGCTTGGCAGAGCGGCGGCGGCAGGCAAGGCACTCTCGCCGAGCGCGGTCAGCAGCAATATGAGCAGCATGGCTGTTCCACCTGCCACTTGTTGGATCAGCAAGGCCGCTGCCCGAACTTGCGAGGACTCTACAATAAGCCGGTCATGCTCGCCGACGGCCGCACCGTTATCGCCGACGATGCCTATATTCGAGAGTCCATCTTGGATCCTAACGCGAAGATCGCTGCGGGTTTTGAACCCGGCATTATGCCGGTCTTTAAGGGTCAGATTAGCGAAGAAGCCGTGATCCAGCTGATCGCCTTCATCAAATCCCTTTCGCCGAACACCCCCGCTTCGCAGCAAGGCAGCCAGCAGCCGCCCATTGTGATCGCGCCCACGGCGCCAGGCTCTTCATCAACGAGTACTTCGAACACTTCCAGGGTCCCGGCAAATGCGCAGCCGCAATAGTACAAACTTAAGGGAAGCGACTTAGATTTATGGCAACCATCGCACACCAAGCTCCGAGCACAGCGGAACCGGTGAACTATCTCAACGTCGAGCACGGCTGGAAAAGCTGGCTCTTCACCACCGATCACAAGCGAATCGCGGTCCTCTATATCATCTCGATCACGCTGATGTTCTTCGTCGGCGGCCTGTTCGCCGTCATGATGCGCATCAACCTTCTCTCTCCGGAAGGCAATTACTTTTCCGCCACCACTTACAACCGCTTGTTCTCGATGCACGGGATCATCATGGTGTTCTTCTTTTTGGTTCCATCAATCCCCGCCACGCTTGCCAATTTCCTGATACCCATCATGGTCGGCGCCAAAGATCTCGCTTTCCCAAGAGTGAACCTGCTGAGCTGGTACCTCTATGTCATTGGCGCAATCATCACCATGTGGTGCGTCTTTGTCGGCGGCGTCGATACCGGTTGGACTTTTTACGCCCCTTACAGCAGCACCTACTCCAATTCCTATGTGCTGCCCGCCGTCGCGGGCGTCTTCATCGCCGGGTTTTCGTCCATTCTGACCGGCCTGAATTTCATCGTTACCGTTCACAAAATGCGCGCGCCCGGCATGACCTGGGGCCGCTTGCCGCTCTTCGTCTGGTCCAACTACGCCACTGGCCTGATCCAAGTGCTCGGCACCCCCGTGCTCGCCATTTCACTCACCCTCATTGCGTTTGAGCGCATCGCCCACGTCGGAATATTCGACCCCAACATCGGCGGTGATCCCATCCTGTTTCAACATCTCTTCTGGTTCTACTCCCATCCGGCCGTCTACATCATGATTCTGCCGGGCATGGGCGTCATCAGCGAGATCGTCTCCTGCTTTTCGCGCAAGCGTGTCTTCGGCTACAACTTCGTCGCTTTCTCCAGCATGGCCATTGCAGTCCTGAGCTTTGTCGTGTGGGGCCATCACATGTTCATCACCGGCGAAAGCATTTACACTGGCGTCGCCTTCTCTATCCTCAGCTTCATGGTTGCCGTCCCCTCCGCTATCAAGGTTTTCAATTGGACCGCCACCATGTATAAGGGTTCGGTCTCTTTTGATACGCCCATGCTCTACGCCTTCGGCTTCATCGGCCTGTTTACCATAGGCGGCCTCACGGGACTCTTTCTCGCGACGCTTGCAATCGACGTCCCCACTCACGGCACCTATTTCGTGGTCGCGCACTTCCACTACGTGATGGTCGGCGGCATGGTCATGGCCTTCATGGGCGGGCTTCACTTCTGGTGGCCCAAGATGACCGGCCGCATGTATCCGCAGGTCTGGTCGCAATTATCGGCGTTCATCATTTTCATCGGCTTCAACCTGACGTTTTTCCCGCAATTCATCCTTGGCTATATGGGTATGCCGCGCCGCTATCACGCGTATCCACCCGAATTCCAAATGCTGAACGTCATGTCAACCGCGGGCGCGTCCATCCTAGCCGTCGGCTATGTGTTGCCATTGATCTATTTCATGTGGTCTCTCAAATACGGCCAGCGCGCCGGTAAGAATCCTTGGGGCGCCGCGGGCCTCGAGTGGCAAATCCAGTCACCCCCAACCACTTACAATTTCGATAAGACACCTGTCGTGACCGAAGACGCCTACCATTACGGCGATGTGGAGGAAGTCGTTGGCTGAAACCGTCGTTCCCGTAACTCACGAACCCTCGCACGAGCCCTCCGTAGAGGCAACTCATCTCCGGCATCACTTCGCCACGCCGGAGCAGCAGATGGATGCGTCCACCCTCGGGATGTGGACCTTCCTGATCACCGAAGTGCTCTTCTTCGGCGGAATGTTCGCAGGCTATGCCGTCTACCGCGCCATGTACCCGGCCGCGTTCGCCAGCACCAGCCGTTATATGGACGTCGTGCTTGGCGGGACCAATACCGCAGTCCTGATCTGCAGCAGCTTGACCATGGCGCTCTCGGTTCGCGCCGCGCAGCTCAGCAAACGCCGTGATCTCATTCTCTTCCTAATCCTGACAATGATCTTCGGGTGCATCTTCTTATTCATTAAGTGGGTCGAGTGGCACTCGAAGTGGGTTGAGCATCTCGTCCCCGGATTCAACTTTCAATATGATGACCCGCGCTACGTGCATAACGCCCAAATCCTGTTCTTCCTCTATTTCATGATGACCGGCATGCACGCCCTGCACATGATCATTGGCGTTGGCCTGCTCACGTTCCTATTGACCCAGGCGATCCGCCGCGTCTTCAACGCCAGCTATTTCGCTCCTGTTGAAATGATTGGCCTCTATTGGCACTTCGTCGATATCGTCTGGATCTTCCTGTTCCCGCTCTTGTATCTGATAGGACAAACGCACAAATGACCGCCCATATCCCAAAGGTCAGAACGCTCGTCATTGTTTGGATTACGCTGATCATCCTTACCGGCACCACCTCGGCTGTTTCCTACGTTGAACTGGGTCCCTGGAACGTTGTCGTCGCGCTGGCCATCGCCGTGACCAAAGCGTCTCTTGTGGTTTGGATCTTCATGGGAGTCCGCTACACAACTACGCTCACTCGCCTCTTCGTCGTGGCCGGGCTCGTCTGGCTCAGCATCATGATCTTGATTACGTTTAGCGACTACAACAGCCGAAACTGGACCTATCAGGCTCAGCCCTGGTCGCATAACAAGAGCGCTGGCCGCAATCAGTAAGAAATTCCGATCTGACCGCCTACTTCGGTGCCTCGCCCCGCTGAATTTCCGTTTTTGCCGCCAATGCGATACCGCGTGCTCGCTTCCGATTATGACGGTACTCTTGCAGAAGACGGCACTGTCAGCCCGGACACGGTTCAAGCGCTCGAGCGATTGCGCCATTCCGGACGCAAACTGATCCTGGTGACAGGGCGGGAACTGCCCGACCTCGAAACGGTGTTTCACAGGTTCGATCTTTTTGATCGCGTGGTTGCGGAGAACGGAGCACTCCTATACGACCCGCAGACTCGCACCAAAAGAGCATTGGCCCAGCGTCCTCCCGATAAATTCATTCAGGAGCTGCGAAAACATGGCGTTCAGAACATGAGCGTTGGCGAAGTAATCATCGCGACGTGGCGCACGCACGAAGCAGAAGTGCTCTCCGCAATTCGGGAATTTGGCCTCGAGCTGCAGGTCATCTTCAATAAAGACGCCGTGATGATACTGCCCTCGGGCACGAATAAGATGACGGGATTGAGCGAGGCTTTGGAAGAGCTGCAGCTCTCGCCCCATAACGCAGTCGGAATTGGCGATGCTGAGAACGATCACGCTTTCCTCGCCTGCTGCGAATGCGCCGTCGCCGTCGCGAATGCGATTTCCGCTCTGAAGGACAAAGCGGATCTCGTGACCAGCGCCAGCCACGGTGCCGGGGTGGTCGAGCTCATCGACAGAATCATGCAAGATGATCTCGCCTCGTTAAATTGATCGTGTTTTGAGCATCGGTTACGAGCTTCGTCGTTTTAGCAAGACTCGCGCCCTCCACGTACTCCATGACCATGACGAGTTGGTTATCGAACTTGAATGCAGTGTGGAGCTTGGCGATATTCGGATGATCGAGCCGCGCGACTGATACGGATCTCTCCCATAAAGCGTTCAGCAATGTCGGATTCCGCAACCAGATTCGCCAACACAACCTTCATCGCTTCGACGCGGTTCGAAATGACGTTTCGAACCCGGTACACCTGCCCCATTCCGCCGCTTGCGAGCATTCCCAGAACTTCGTAATCGCCTACTGATTGGCCAATCTCAAACATGCTCGTTTCCTTTCCCCAGCGGGATTCCTGCAATCATAAGGCAAAACTGGCGGTTTTGAAAACCCGGCAGCAGCCGAGAGTACCGGAACTGTAAATAGCGCTGCCCCGGGGAACGCGAGGATCGGGATCAGTCCCTTATGCGTGGGCCAAGAGTACGTGAATGACGAATCCACGCACGACGAAGCTACGGCCGCCGGCGAGAGGAAGAATTCACTCGATGAAATCGAGCGGATTCCCATCTGAAGCGGGTCTGCTCGAACGCTCGTTAGAATTGCTGAGGTAAGCGATTCCATTCAAGGCCAGGATGTGCCGTCTGCGATTTTTGATCTTTTGCCCCGCTGGACTACGTCTTTGAAGACATCGATCCACGCCTCTCGTTTGATGTTATTCATCTTACTCGCCCTGTTTTTTGGGGCCAGCGGCATACTTTTGAGATTCGAGTTTTGGGCCCTTTCAAACTGATACTTCCGGTCCAATCTCCAGTGAACGCAGAAAGCATCATCGGACTTCCTTTCTTCTGCTCTTATTCCAGAAGCATGGCCGTCGTGATGATGGCGCGCCCCAAGCCGCGAGCTTGAGTCCCATGAGTACCATTTGCATTGCAATTGTCACAGTGCTCCCATTTCTGATCACGCTCAACGCCCCATTGGTCCATGATTCCTACGGTCTCATCGCCGAAGCTGCACGCGACACCTGGGCCAAAGCGGCCGCCTATTTCACGCATCCGACTGGAAGCGTCTTCTTCCGGCCGCTTGGGTATTTCTCTTTTTGGCTTGATTTCAAGTGGGCTGGATACAATCCTTTTCGCTGGCATCTCTGGAGCCTTATTGTTCACTTTGCGAATACTTACCTTGTGTATGTACTGGCTAGGGAGCTCTGTTTAAAGCGTTTCCCGGCCAGCATTGCTGCACTCGTTTTCGGACTCCATGGCTCGCGTGCAGAAGCGGTGTCTTGGACCGCGGCCCGGCTCGATCTGCTTGCCAGCTTATTCACATTGCTCAGCCTGATCGCGCTTAACCGGTATATAGATACAAGGCGATCGCAATACTACGTCCCAATGATCGGTTGCGCAGTGCTCGCGGTGCTCAGCAAGGAATCCGCGTATTGCCTTCCTTTTCTCGCAGCGGGATTACTCCCGTTCAAGGATCGAACTGTAAGGAAAGATATTTTCCGCGCTGCAGCTGTTCTACTTGCAATATGCGGCGCTATCTTCCTCTATCGGTATTGGGTGATCGGAGGCATGGGCGGATATTGGACAGTAAGCGGTGAACCGGCCGTTCTTCAATTCAGTGCAGTCCGTACAATTAAGGCTGTATTCTTCCGGCAATGGTCGTTGTTGTTCTTCCCCATCAATTGGTCTTCCACGCTAGGCGGCTGGACAGAAGCAGCTGTTGTTTTGTTTCTTGTAGTCATGGTCGGGTTTTTAATCTGGTCACAACCATCTGTCCGGCATCTCTCGGCAGCAATATTATTTCTCTTTTTGGCTGAGGTCCCTGTGCATCACCTGCTGCTTATGACGGCCGACCTGGCCGGCTCGCGAGTTTTGTACTTACCCGTATTGGCCATAGCACTGTTTTGGGGCCTTGTCGTTCAGGGTTGCCCACGCAAAGTCCCCCAACTCGCGCTCAGTGCTGGTCTCCTGATCTTCCAATTTGCTGCTCTAACACACAATTTGTTGACATGGCGTGAGGTGGCGTTTCTGGCCCAACGAACATGCCGCGCCGCCGCGATACAGATAGGAAATGACGATCGCACCGTCATTATTCGTGGCCTGCCGAGCACATGGCATGGCGTCTTCTTTTTGGGTAATGGATTCCCCGAATGCGTTCAAATGAACTCACCGCATCCGCTCAAAGCAAGTATTTACCTGGATGGCGGCCAGCAGCCTGGCGGCCATTCCCGCACGTCGAATGGAACAATCAGACCCAACAGCTTCAGCCGGTTACTCGGTCCGCTGTCTCCCAGCGATAAAGAGCGATAAAGAATGAAGACGCGAACAGGTATTTTGCGTCCAGTACTTGCGCTACGCTCCGTCTCGTCACAATCGGCTTCGCTTGCTGCACCCGGTCCAACACTCCACCATAGTCGGCCGCTCCACCGTGTGCTCCAATTCCCTCTTAACGAAATCGGAGAGGCTCATGCCCTCGCGACTCGCGCGCATTCGCAGCGTACGGTGCACTTATTCCGGCACATCGCTGACCTGAATCTTGCCTTTGAGAGTCATCCAAGCCTCGCCTGCATCTGTTCGAAAGTACCTGCGCGATCTGTAAGCCGGTTTCTGTTCCTGCCACGAATAAACGCGACAGGCGGCAACCATTCGTCTAGGCCTTCCATCACTGAAAGGCTCGAGCGACCTACCCGGAAGTCGTAACGGAGCGGGCCACTCCTCCTCCCCTATTTGGTCTTGCTTCACATGGGGTTTGCCCTGCCAGCCCGATTACTCAGACCGCGGTGCGCTCTTACCGCACCTTTTCACCCTTACCCGCCGCAAGCGGCAGGCGGTATCTTTTCTGTGGCACTTTCCGTAGCGTGCGCTTCGATGAGCCCGCGCCTCTCAGCGAGGCGAAGATCCCACTAAAGCCCACACCCCCGGCCGTTAGCCGGCATGCTGCCCTCCGAAGACCGGACTTTCCTCTCGACACGCTTTCGAAAAAGCGGGCCCAGCGGTTGCCCAATCGCGCAGGCAGTACCAAGTATGGCATTCGCGGAGCTTGGAGTCACTGCCCGCTTCTCAAGAGCCCGTCCGCAGTCTAGTTGGGGCGGCGTGTGTAAGTGTGCGTAACGAATACTCCGCCTGGAATCACGGTACTCGGTTGCTCTTGCGCATCCACGATCTCGGTTGCGAGCGGCACGCCCTCTCTGATGTTGGCTCTCGTGATCACGAAATCTTCCTTCGCGTTCGCTGTCCTGCCGCCTGGCAGTATGATGCTCAAGCTCATGGTCCCGGTTCCATTACTGTTCACTGTGTAGCTTCCCGTAAAGGTAATGCTGACGATTATTCTTGCTCCATTCGCTCCCGGCTGATTCACGATTGCTGAGCCATTGAGGTTTCCGTGGCCGTCGAAGACTTGGGTCCCCAAAGCCCGCGCCACATTCGCCCCGTACGTAGCGGTTACGCCGTAATCTCCCCGAAGACTCGCCTCCGAGTATGCTTCGCAACGTTCGGGCCGATCCTCTTGACCGAATGCGGTCTGCGTGCCTGCCCAAAGAAAGCAGCTCAGCGTAAGCACCGCCGGTATGAACCAGGTATTACTTTGAAGTCTCATGTTTTTCTCTCCGTACTCCACGATATATGGGCCAGGTGCGTGGCCCCGTTGATTACGCATCCCTAGATTGCCGCGCTCACGATTTGAAGTAGGCGGTGTTCTTCACACAAACGGACAGCGATTCGCCCGCTTCCCCGGCCTGCGCTGGATTAATCCGCTGCTGGCTTGACAACTCTCCCGATTCGGCATACAACGGTGGAGTGTCTACAGTAGGCAATCTACGTGAGCGTGATCGCCTGGAATTCCTTCAGGGTACACTCGAAGTCCTCATCCTGCGCAGCCTCCGGGCGGCTCCCAACCACGCCTACGGAATCTCGCAATTCCTCAAGCAACAATCAGAAAACGAGTTCGTGGTCGACAACGGCTCGCTCTACCCCGCTTTGCAACGCTTGCTGCAGCGCGAGTGGATCGCCGCCCAATGGAAAACTTCCCCCAACGGACGGCGCGCCAAATACTACCGCCTCACCCCGCTCGGCCGCAAGCAACTGACCGCCGCCACCTCGAAATGGTTACGTTTTGTCGAAGCGATGGGCCGCATTCTCGCCCCCGAGGCCTGAGCCATGCGCGAGTGGTGGTCAAAAATTTCCCGGATTATCCTGCGCGGCCGCCAAAACCTCGATGCCGATCTCAGGGATGAAATGAGTGCACATCTGGAGTTCCTCATTCAGGAGAACGTCGCAAACGGCATGTCCCCGGTCGAAGCCGAAACAGCCGCGCGCCGCAGCTTCGGGAATCCAACCAGCGTCCGCGAGCGCGCGCACGAAACATGGCAGTTCCCGAAACTCGAATCCATCCTGCAGGACGCCCGCTACGGACTCCGCGCAATCCGGCGTTCCCCGAGCTTCTCACTCGTAGTCACCCTCACGCTCGCGCTCGGTATCGGCGCGAATACGGCGATCTTCAGCGTGGTCTATTCCGTCTTGCTGCGCCCTCTACCCTACCCGGCCGCCGAGCGCCTCGTTCAACTCACGGAATCCACTCCCAGCGCCTCCGGCATGAGCGTCACGTGGATCAATTTCGAACATTGGCGCGCCGAAAACCATTCCTTTGAAGACATGGCCGGTTTCGATACCGCCGATTTCACGCTCACTCGGCACGGCGAAGCCGTCCTGACGCATGCCGCTGTCGTGACCAGCAGCTTCTTTCATCTCACCGGCGCACGGCCGCTGCTTGGCCGCTTATTCACCGCAGCCGATGACCGTCCCGGCGCAGTTCCCTCGGTTCTCGTGAGCTACCAATTCTGGGCAAAAACACTCGGAGCCGATCCGCGCGTGCTCGGCTCCACTCTCGCGTTGAACGGAAAAGCCTACCAGATCGTCGGCGTTTTGCGGCCCGGATTGAATTTCTTTACGCGGCCTGTCGATTACTACCTTCCGCTCGGCCTTCTCGAAGGCAATACCGTTGATCGCAGCCGGCATGGATCGATCCGGTTGCTCGCCCTTCTCAAACCCGGAATCACTCTCGACCAAGCTCGCTCCGATCTCGATGGCATCATGCACCGCCTCGCGCTCGCCGATCCCGGACCCGAAAATGATCATCGCGCCTCCGCAGCCTATCTCACCGAGACCATTACCGGAGACATACGCCCAATTCTCCTCATGCTGATGGCAGCCGTAACGCTCGTGCTCCTCCTTGCTTGCGCAAACGTGGCGAGCCTCTTACTCGTCCGCAGCACAGCGAGGGTTCGCGAAATCGCCATCCGCGCTTCCATCGGAGCCGGTCGCGGCCGGCTCGTTCGCCAATTGCTCACCGAAAATCTCTTGCTTGCTGCGCTCGGTGGAGGTCTTGGACTCTTGCTCGCCAAGCTCTGTCTCCGAACGCTCCTCGTCATCGCACCGCGCAACATTCCTCGCCTTACGGAAGCCAGTCTCGATCTGCAGGTCCTAAGCTTCGGCGCAGCGATAACGATCATGGTCGGCTTGCTCTCCGGACTCGCGCCCGTGTTCACTTCCCGAAAGATCGATCTCACGCTCGCGCTCAAGGAAGGCTCTGCTGGGTCGGGTAGCGCCAGGCGCGGAAATTCATTCCGCGGCGCTCTCGTCGTCGGCGAGATCGCAATCACCCTCGTTCTTACTTTCGCTTCGGGCCTCCTGCTTCGAAGCCTTATTGCTGCCCAGAACTCGTACCCTGGTTTCGATCCCAATCATGTCTTAGCGCTCGAGCTGCAGCTCCCCACCTCGACTTACAAGAACGACCAGGCCGTCCGGCAATTCTATACAGAGCTAACCCAGCGTCTGCGCACGCAGAACGGCGTCGAAGCCGTCGGGGACGTCAACTGTCCTCCTTCGGCTGGAGATTGCAACGATTGGTGGTACTCCATCCTGGGCAAACCGGAACCGGCTCGAAGCGACGTGCCGCTCACGCTTCTGAATTCTGCAGATGCGGGCTATTTCGACGTCCTGCACATGCGCCTGCTCGCCGGACGCGGTTTCAGCGCTTTAGATCGCGAGGGCGGACCGCCCGTCGCCGTCATCAATCAGGAAATCGCCCGAAAGTGGTGGCCCCTACCGCAACAAGCACTCGGAAATCAGATCAAGCTAGGCGGTCCATATATGAAGGGATCAGCCTATGAAATCGTTGGCGTTGTCGCGAACGTGAAGCAGATGGGACTCGATGCTGCGCCTATGCCGGAAGTCTACTTCCCGTTTTCACAACATCCGTCCTCAGCCATGGTCGTGATGATCCGCACCGCGCGCAATCCTGATTCGCTGATCCCCTCAGTCCGCCATCAGCTCGCATCGCTCGACCGGAACGTACCGATCCAGTCCCTTCGCCCGTTCGAGCAATGGTTAGGAGCAACGCTCGAGCGTCGCCGTTTCAGCACGCTGCTGCTGGGTCTATTCGCGCTGCTTGCGATGGTTTTGGCAACCGTAGGCATTTACGGCGTTCTGAACTATTGGGTCACGATTCGGCAAACCGAGATCGCCATCCGGCTCGCCTTGGGAGCTCGGCAGTCGGCCATTCTCGGCTGGACGGGATCGCACGCTCTGCGCCTCTCGCTCTTTGGCATCGTACTCGGCGCGCTGGGCGCCTGGGCCGCATCGCGTTCGCTTCGCGGTCTCGTCTTCGGCATTTCTGCCGAAAACCCCGCCATGCTGTTCACCGCGGTAGCGGCCGTAATCGCCATCTCAGCGTTAGCCGTCAGCCTGCCTTTATGGCGCGCCACCCACGTCAACGCCCTCGACTACCTGCACTCCGAATAAGCATCACGCAACCGTAACCCCGCTTACGCACACTCATGCAATCACTTGCAGCGGCAGCCACTCGATGCCGCTCTTCTCCCCACAACAAACTGACTGCGTGCCGTAGGCGACCGGTTTAGGTCGCCTGCTTGGGGTTCGTTTCGTAAAAATGGTTGATGCGGGCATGTCAGATTGGCTTCGTTTCGTAAATTCGCGGCTGGCCCGGCATCTCCGTGGGGTCAGGCCATCGTTTTCTGTCGCCCGCCTGGCTTCGTTTTGTAAGAATGGTTGATCCCGGCCTGTCAGATTGGGTTCGTTTCGTAATCCGTAGAGGCTAGGCACCCGCCCGGCCCAGTTCGTTCGGCAAAACCATACCAGGAGGGGGTACAGTGAGACTGAAATGATACTTAGGTTCCGCAACCTCTCGCCTGCCGCATGCTTGCTCCTCGTCCTGGGTTATTCGAGTACAGCCGCGCATGCGCAATCCGCCCACGTGCGAGTCAACCAAGTCGGATACGAAACCGGTAGCGCTCCTTTCCGTGCCTATGTCATGTCCACAGTTCCGGAATCACGCGCTAGCTTCCGTGTTCGCAATTCCCGAGGCGACATCGCTGATTCGGGCGCTGTAGGCCCGCAGCTCGGCACGTGGAGCAATTCCAAATCGTTGACCTACTATCTCTACGCTCTCGATTTCAGCGTTCCCGGTCACGACACATACACGATCTCTGTCTCGGGTCCCGCGCCCGCTGTGTCACCCAAATTCCCGGTAAATACCCGCGAAGCTCTCTACTCCGGCCTGCTGTTGAACACAAAATTCTTTTATGAAACCGAGCGCGATGGCCCCGATTATATCCGCAACGCGCTTCGTACCGCGCCCGGCCATTTAAACGACCAGCGCGCGAAGGTCTACCGCACTCCGCCTTTGGACAGCAACGACAACATCGCGACGACGCGCGCTCCGCTCCGCCCAACAGGAGCCGTGATCAATGCCGCAGGCGGATGGTGGGACGCAGGCGACTACATGAAGTACGTCGAAACCATCAGCTACACCGTCGCGCTCCAGGAAATTGGCGTTCGTGATTTTCCCAATCAGATGGGTGCCGGCGCGCCGGTGCATCCCCCAGCCCCGCCGGATGCGATTTCCTATGCCGGAAACGCTTCTGGATCGCCTGCCTCTTCTGACTTCTCGAGCGAGGCAGAGTTCGGCATCGACTTTCTGATGAAGATGTGGGATGACAGCTCCCGCACCCTTTACTATCAGGTCGGCAACAGCCAGGATTGGGCAAATTTCCCGAATCTGCTCAGCGATTACGATATCTGGCGCTTGCCGCAAGAAGATGATGATTGGCAAGGATGCGATACGGCGGCAACTTATATTTGCCATCGCCCCGTGTTTGTCGCCGGATCGCCCGGCTCGAAGATCAGTCCGAATCTGGCTGGCCGCTTAGCCGCTGATTTCGCGCTTTGCTACGAGCTGAATCGCGCCGCCAAGCCCGATCTCGCAAACCAGTGCCTGAAGAACGCCGAAGACATTTTCGACCTCGCCGATACCTCGTTTACCGATCCAGCCGCATCAGTCAACGCAGGCACATGCCCATCCGGATGTCTGCTCACAATCATTCCATTTGACGGTTATCCCGAAACCGTGTGGGACGACGACATGGAGCTGGGCGCTACCGAACTTTACTTCGCGCTCCGCGATGCCGAGCAACACGGCAATCTACCCGCCGGCCTGCCGCATCGAAACGCCATGCACTACCTCGCCGAAGCCGCGCACTTCGCCCGGAATTACATCACCAAAATTTACGATACCGGCAACGCCGATACTCTCAACCTCTATGACGTGAGCGGGCTCGCGCACTTTGAGCTCTACCGGGCTCTCGCCGAAGCGGACGGCCCCACGAATCTAGCCGTCACTCAGTCGGGCATTCGCAACCAATTTTTGAAGCAGGTGAACGATGCCATTCGCCAGGCCAAAACCGACGCATGGGGCTTCGGCGCTTCGTGGAGCAGCGATACAGCTTCGCACGGCGCAGGCATTTCGGTCATGGCAAACGAAGCCTATTTCTTGACGGGCTCGCGCGAGTACGACACTTACTCCCAACGCTGGATGGCCAACATCCTGGGCGCGAACGCCTGGGGATCATCTTTCATCGTGGGCGACGGTTCGACGACTTTTCCCAATTGCATCCAACACCAGGTCGCGAATCTCGCCGGAGCTTTGGATGGAACCTCAGGCGGCACTCCCATCCTGTGGGGCGCTGTCACCGAAGGACCCTCAAGCGCAGCCACTTCAGGTGTTGTCGGCGATATGCGTCTGTGCCCCGCAAACGGTGCAGATCCCTTCCGCAAATTCAACGGCAACGACGGTTCTTACGATCCCTCTCAATCAGCCGTGTACGAAGACAACGTGCAATCTTACACCACCACCGAGCCTGCGATTGACCTAACCTCGACCTCTTTCCTGATGTGGTCATGGCGCCTCGCGGGCCGCCCGGCGGACTCCGAATGAGGCCACCGGGAGACCTCTGGCGCTGTTATACTTTTAGCAGTCCATGGTCTATCTAGTCACAACGATCCACGTCATTATTTGCTTCTTCCTGATCATTGTGGTTCTGTTGCAGAGCGGCAAGGCCGCCGATTTGGCCGGAGCGTTTGGCGGCATGGGATCGCAAACCGTATTCGGCCCGCGCGGCACGGCGACAGTTTTATCGAAGGCCACGACCATCGCGGCTTCGTTGTTTATGATCACGGCTCTGACGCTCGTCATTCTCGAAAACAATCGCGCCCCGAGCACCGGCAGCGTTCTCGAGCACGCCCGCAGAGCAGCACCCGCCGCTCAGAAGAACGCCGGACAAAAGAAAACTCCTCAGCCGCAAAACGCGCCGAAGAAGTAAGTCAGTGTTTCAAAAAGCGGAGATGGCGGAATTGGCAGACGCACTAGCTTGAGGTGCTAGCGGGTAACTCCGTGGGGGTTCAAGTCCCCCTCTCCGCACCAGATATCTGGCTGGTTGATCAATAAGATAGAGCAGCCATTTTCGTCCGTGCCCAAATCGTGCCCAAAGTTCCCCGATGCGAAGGTCTGCGGACTGGCATTGCAGCCGTATCTTAGGAAGCGTTTGCTCGGGCCTATTGACACTCTTGGACGTTTTAGGCGATGATGAAAGGGATTCCGGTGATGTGCTGATTGCGCTCACGCGGAAGGGGTCGAGTGGAAGAGAGGCTCCAATTCGTGCCTCGTTTAGCGAATTGATCGGTCTCACATTAGCGTAAGCTTCTGCAAAGATCAGGGCGAGCATATAAGTTTCTCTGGTTGTTTGAGAAAGACTTCAAACAACCGAAGGGGCCGCGATAAGCGGCCCTTTTTAATTGATTTAAAATAGCACAGTGTCGCCCTTGAACATTGAGGACGCCCGAGCCCTCGTTGTTCGGGTGGTTCAGAACCTTTACGCCGAGCGTCACAGCCCGGTCCCTGGTGCGCTGGTGAAGGCCCAGGTTGTTTCCGAAGCCGGCCGATCAGATCATTACTTTAACGAGCGGGACTACGGTCACAAAAACTTCCTTGAGTTCGTAAAAACGCTGCCTGATATCGCCGTCCAAATTCGCATCGGCAGCGATATGCTGCTCGCACCAGCAACGGCCGGTGACCTTCTGTCGGCTTATGCACGCCCGCTGCCCCGTCTGCGGCGAGATTTTTGGCGGGCTTTCATCGAATTCGCCGTTCCGAATACGGTTCGGATTTACGATGCGACCGAAGACAAAATCCTCATCGAGAGCGAGGCGTCCGCACGCAAGGGAATCGTGATTGAGCCGATCTCGCGCGACATGCAAGTGGAATGGCGGCGCAACTTCGCCAAAGAACAACCGGAACCTGCCAAAAGCGCCCTGCTTTTAGCTTTGGACTCATCGGGTACAGCCGTCTTCAATGAGTTTGCGCGCCGACTCCGTGAGAATCCCTCCGTGATGCACACGTGGAACCGCTATCTTCAAAAGCAGATCACTGATCGCGTAGCAGCTTGGGCGGCCGAAAACGGTGTTTCAGAAGATCGCTGGTGCAGTGGCTTATCCAAGGAGGCGTTTGACGGCTCATCCAGAGAAGCATTGCCCGCCAAAACCCACAGCATTGGACAACGCGCAGAGCTTTACAATCTTTTGGATGGTGTACCGATCGAGGACTTGCTTCAACTGCGGATCCCGCTCGATTGGGTGCTGAAGGTGATCCGGGATAGGAAATGAAGGTCCATCTTTTTGGACTCCCGATCAGCCTCCATCGACGGCTGAAGGAGGAATCCGGCCGCGAATGGGAGGGCGCGGTTCCCGAAGGCCACGCGTTTATGGCCACACCGCTCAACTCGAACGAGATGGGGGCTTTTTCGACGTCTGAGCTAAACGAGTTGGACAAAGCTGTCGGCAACGGGTTTACGCATATTGTGATCCCTGCGAACCGCGATTGGCGAGAAATCGGACGACGGTTTCAGTACGATTGCCGCATCCACATCGCTAGGCTGCGCCAGCCGATGCGCGATCTGACGTGGATCATTCTGCGACAAGCGCTCCAGGCAATCGTGGCAATGGACGAAGTGTGGCTCAATAAGCTGTCGCCGAAGCATCTGAGACACGCTCTGCTTTTACCGCCTCCGTGCTTCATGACGACGGCAAGGACGGCTGAGTATTGGCGGCATTGTGACGTGTACTCCACGGATCGATTTGCCAGCGCAGAGCAACTCTTAAACGAAGTGGAACAAGAGCATCGAACGCCGGACAGCCAAGGCGGCCAATCATGGCTGGACGCACGCAACCGACGCTTTCGGCCCGATCTCTCAAGACATGGACGATCCGTTGCGGATCGCGACAACCGCAGGTCCTACCGATTTTGTTATGAGATTCCAGCCGGTTTCCATTACGACGTGACCGAAGACTCGGGACGGTGCTTCAAGATCATCATCGGCGGTAAGACCGAGACAGTGATTCACTGCAACATCACCCCTTGGGGCTTTGTACGACGGGGTTGATGGTGCGGGTGTAATCAAGTCCCCCTCTCCGCACCACCGCGTTTTCTCAAAAGCTGCGAGCGCCTCGTCCGGGAGGACGCTGAATGGCTGATGGGCAGGCGGCCCGGCGGATCAATCCGCGCTCTCACATCCCGCTCGGGACGTGTTAGGGGCGCTCGAGCGAAACGGAGCCAACTTTCTTTATCGAACTGGTTCGGCAAACCGGGCGTCTTGCGAGCGAAGTGGAAGACGGGCTCTGGGAATTGGTGGCCGGAGGTTTCGTGATCGCCGATGGATTCGACAGTCTGCGGGCGCGGGGCATCGATGCGGCACATCTCCCCAACTGTCACCCGGGAGCAGCGCACGGAGCGCTTTGCCCGCCAGTTGCTGTGCTGCGCGATCTGCTGGGTTGCGAAAACCCTGGTCCGCCATGGCGGGATTTGCTGCCGCTGCTGCGCACCATGGAAGCTCGCTGCGAGATCCGCGGCGGGCGTTTCGAATCCGGCTTCACGGGCGAGCAGTTCGCCCGTCCTGAAGCGCTCGGCTTGCTTCGCGGCAGGCGCCGCCAAACCGGAAAGCCTGCGACGGTCAGCGTATCGAACGCGGACCCATTGAACCTCACCGGCATCATCCTGCCCGGCGCGTGAGCCGATTAGCGGCAATCGGGCTGGTGTCTTCTTGAAAGCCGGGAGCGGCCGATTCCCACGTAATTCCCTCAGTCTGCTCGTAAGATCCCGTATGCGGCAGAAAGAAACGTCTGGGGTGTGCCGGCGTCCTAAAAGCGGGCCCCACTGCTACCGGCACGAGAAGCTGGTAGCGGTGCGAAGTAGCTCTGGGGCGGCAAGTGGTCGAGGCAGCCCAACGAGATTCTGACAGCACGAGAAAGGGCGCGAGTATGGCAAAAAGGACGAAAGCAGACGATCCGGGATCGACGGCGGCAGCGACGGGGCTTGAGGACGACGCCTACGACGAGAGCCAGTCGGATCCGACAAGCTCTGGCGCAGGATCGGGATCCGGTGGAGTGGTCGATTCCGCTAAGCAAGCGGCAAGTCAAGCCGCAAGTCAAGCCAAAGACGCAGCGAGCCACGTACTCGACCAGGCGAAGGACCAAGCGGCATCGCGTGCCGACGAAAAGCGCGAGACGGTCGCATCGGGCTTCCAAGCCGTTGCACACGCGTTCCAGAGCATGGGCGATGACCTGCGCAAGCGCGAAGAGGGACCTGTCGCCCAGTACGCTGCCGAAATTGGGCAGGCTATCGGCGGACAAGTCGAGCGGCTCGCAAATTACTTGCGCGAGCGTGATGTCCGCCATCTTTTGAGTGACGCCGAGGAGTTTGCGCGGCGCTCTCCCGCCGTGTTCCTAGGCAGCGCGTTTGTACTCGGGTTGGCCGCGAGCCGGTTCTTAAAGAGCCGGCCGGCGCCGGATCTATTTGCAAACATGCCTGACCCGAACCGTGCTTTGCCCCCCGCGTCTACCCCCGGGCCACAAACAACGCGAAGCCAGGCGCGCCCCGATCCGCTGAGCACCCCGCCATTCTGGGAAACGGAGGGTGAAACAAGTCCTCAGGGCGCTCGCCGCAGCCCTAAAAAACCCCCGTCCGTGAGCCGCGCGAGCGCCGGAGCCAGCGGAAGCCAGGGAAGCTCGCAATCCGATGCTGATATTGAATCCTCCGGGCAGTGACTCTAGCGAGGAGATAAAAAATGCCTGACAAGCAGGACCGTTCGATCGGCGAGTTGTTCTCGGAGCTTGCGAGCGAAACCGGCCTTCTCATCAGGCAGGAGGTCGCACTCGCAAAGGTCGAGCTCAGTCAGAAGGCCAGTCGTGTCGGCAAGAACGTCGGCTATTTGGTGCTGGGAGGAGCGGTCGGCTATGCGGCGCTCCTGGCCTTGTTGGTCGCAATTATTATGCTGCTGGCGTATGTCATGCCATGGTGGGTGGCCGCGCTGGTTGTCGCCGTGCTGGTCGGCATCATCGCCGCAGTCCTGATCTCAAAGGCTCTGGCAGCGTTGAAGCAGACGGACCCGGCCCCACGGCAAACGGTAGAGACATTAAAGGAGGACGCACAATGGGCGAAGCAACAGATCAAGTAAGGCCGGTCAGTCACACGGCTGAGGAGCTTAGTGATCCCGATCGCGAGGCCACGGAAATCCGCTCGGGCATCGAGGAAACTCGAGCGAATTTAAGCGAAACCATCGACGCCCTCCAGGATAAACTCGACCCCGCGCGCCTCGCCGAGCAAGTCAAAGATCAGATCCGGGAGAAGGCAACCGATGCCTACGACAGCGCGAAGACGGCGGTCAAGGAAGCAACCATAGGAAAGGTAGAAAAAATGGTATCAAGCGTAACCGATACAGTGAACGATGTGACAGAACGCGCGGGAACAGCCGTCCGAGAATCCAGTTCGTCTGCAGTGCAATACGTGCGCGACAACCCGTTTCCGTTTGTGCTGATCGGCGCCGGCCTCGGCATGCTGGCGTGGAATAAACGCCGAACTGAGCAGTCGCCGTATGGCTCGAGCTACAGTTCGGGCCGGGACGTCGGAGCAGGGCGCTACAGCCGCTACGGCACGAGCGGACACGTGAGCACGACGGAACCGTCGTTCTCTGATCGGGCGCGCGATGTAGCAAGCGGCGTCGCGGATACAGCCCGTGGAGCTGCCAGCACGATCGCCGACAGTGCGCGTAGCACCGCCGAGCGTGCGACGAGTACGGTCAATGCGGCCGCAAGTAGCGTGCGCGATGCGGCAAGCAATGCCGCCGAAACCGCTCGTCAGCAGCTCAACTACGTGAGTGATCAGGCGCAGCAGGGTGCACGCGTTGCACGTGACCGGTTCCAAGATATGCTGCAGGAAAATCCAATCGCGCTTGGGGTCGCCGCGTTGGCCGCAGGTGCCCTTGTCGGGCTGACCGTGCCCAGCACGCGTGTCGAAGGCGAGTACATGGGCGAAGCGCGTGACCGCCTGGTGAATCAGGCTAAGTCTGTCGCCCAGGACGCCGCCGGAAAAGTGCAGCGCGTTGCGGAAGAGGCCGGGCGCACGGTCAAGGATGCAGCGCAAAAAGAGGGGCTGGTTGCCGCCCTAGCTGACCCCGCGTCCACGTCCTAAAGTCAAGATCGTTTTCAGCGCCGGATCGAGCCCGGGGCCACGTGCTTGGGGCGGCCAGTTCCGAGTCGTAGGCATGAGTCAAAACTACGCGGCTCGCGGGTTGAGCGTCTGCAATCTGGTCGATCAGTACATCCGTTTCATCGCCAGCTTTCACGAAGTTCGCGAGTCACACGCCGCAGTTCGTCCGCATCCTGTCAAAATCGAGCCGGCGAGCGGCAAAAAGGTTTGACGCCGCTTTTCCCCATTCTGCCATTCAGATACTGCTCAATCGCCTCCTCGAGTACTCGAGAGAATCCGTTGCGCCCGCTGGACGACAAGGCGAGCAGGCGCGCGCCTGGCCCCCTTTGTTGCGTGATATTCTGCAATACACACACCAGTGACCGGCAAGGTCGTTTCACACTATCGCGTCATTGAGAAGATTGGCGGCGGTGGCATGGGCGTCGTGTACCGCGCCGAGGACTTGAAGCTGGGCCGCCATGTAGCGCTCAAGTTTCTTCCCGATGAGATCACCCGCGATGCCGCGTCGGTCGACCGCTTCGACCAAGAGGCGCGCGCGGCAGCGGCCATCAATCATCCGAATATTTGCACGGTTTACGAAGTCGGTGAAGATGAGGGGTCGCCGTATATCGCGATGGAATTGCTCGACGGCGAGACGCTCAAGCATAGGATTGACGGCAAGCCGCTACCGCTCGACACGCTACTGGATTGGGCGATTCAGATTGCTGATGGACTCGATGCGGCACATGCGCGTGCCATTGTTCACCGGGATTTGAAGCCGGCGAATCTGTTCATCACCAGCCGCGGCGAGGCGAAGATCCTCGACTTCGGGCTGGCAAAGCTGCGGCCGCAGCAAGTGAATGCGGGCCTGGACGGATCGGAGCGCACGATGACCGCGCTGCAAACAGATCCCGGCCATACCATCGGGACCCCGGCATATATGTCACCGGAACAGGCCCGAGGAGAGCCCCTCGATGCCCGTACCGATCTGTTCAGTTTGGGTGTTGTGCTGTACGAAATGGCGACCGGCCGATTGCCGTTTGAGGGAGAGAGCACGGCAACGGTATTGGCGGCGATTCTTCGTGATACCCCAGAGCCGCCGCTGAAACTAAATCCTCAATTGCCGCAGCAACTCGATGCGATTGCCGCGAAAGCGCTCGAGAAGGAGCGGGATTTACGTTACCAGAGTGCATCTGAGCTGCGGGCCGATTTGAAGCGGCTACGGCGCGATACGCGGACTGGCGAATCGCCGTGGACCGGACCCGTTTCAAGTCAATCCTCGCTTGGGCCGGCGAAACAGATCGCGAAAACCACGCTGCACAGAAGAACGCGGTTGGTAGTAGCCGGCGCGGCAGCCGCCGGTCTTGCAGTCGCTTCTCTCGCCATCTGGATGGGGGGCCATCGAACGAAGGAAAGGGTGGAGCCACGGGTTCAGCAGCTGACTACCAATTCTGCCGAAAACCCGGTTTGGCACGCCGTCATCTCCCCAGACGGCAAATACCTGGCCTACGGCGACCTTGCGGGCATCCAAATTCGGCTGATCAGCACGGGGGAATCGCATTTGCTGGCAAGGCCTCCAGTGCTGACCGCAGCGGACGCCTGGTTTCCGGCAGCCTGGTTTCCGGACGGAACGCGTATTCTCGCAACCTCAGTCACCTCTACCGCAGTCACTGCTTGGACCGTTCCGGTAATTGGCGGCACCGCTGCTCCGCTTCGACAGAACGCTCAGCTTCAATCGGCATCGCCCGACGGATCACTCATCGCTTTCGTAACCGGCAGCCACCTGACCAGTTGGGGGAATGCAACCGATACACGCCTGAGCTTCGATCGTGAGATCTGGGTCATGGGGCCTCGCGGAGAAAACGCAAAGAGAGTGGTTGCTGGTGACGACCAGACTTATTTCGGCTCCGTCCGATGGTCGCGAGACGGGAAGCGCATCGCCTATCAAAAATTGCACCCGTCAGGCGGAATCTTTTGGGATTTCACGATCGAAAGCCGCGGTCTCAACGGGGGTCCGCCCTCTGTGATTCTCTCGACCCGACCCTTAAATTTCAATCCGGGAATGTCGGACGACCTCAGCTTTCCGGATGACTTCTGGTGGTTAGCCGACGGGCGTATCATCTACGCTGTTCCCGAACCGGCTCCAAACAGCCGGAACAGCAATTTGTGGCAAGTAGATGTCGATTCAGATAGCGGAAAACCAAGCGGTA
Source organism: uncultured Acidobacteriaceae bacterium (assembly GCA_963703035.1). Classification (GTDB taxonomy): domain Bacteria; phylum Acidobacteriota; class Terriglobia; order Bryobacterales; family Bryobacteraceae; genus Bog-105. The sequence continues at coordinate 279,782 of OY969780.1, forward strand.
AGCCAGAGCGAATTACAAACCTCGCCGGCTTTCGCATGGGAGACTTCAGCGTCACCTCAGACGGGAGGAGACTGGTCTTCGAGAGCAACAACGACCAATCCCAAGTCTATGTAGGACGACTTGAACGCGATGGCAAATTGGGAAACCCGCGGCGCCTGACCCTCGACGAGCGTTACAACATTCCGTTCGCCTGGACGCCTGACAGTAAGGCGGTCATCTTCAACTCCGATCGCACCGGCACGTTCTCGATCTACAAACAAGCGTTGGATCAAAGCGCGCCGGAGTTGATTCCGACGGGTCCCGAGAATATCCAGATGGCCCGCGTGAGCCCCGACGGAGCTTGGCTGGTTTATACCGCACTCTTCTCTGATGAGTCGGACAAGGTCCGGATGATGCGCGTACCGCTCACGGGAGGCGCGCCGCAGACCATCTTTGAAATCAAGGGGATGAATTTCGACTGCGCGTCTCGTCCCGGCGCGCCATGCGTTGGGAGCGCTCTGAATGGTGAAGGTGTTTATTCCAGCTTTGATCCGCTATCCGGCGTGCGGCATCAGCTGTTTCGAGTTTCTGCCCTACGTGAGTGGCGTCGGGGGATTAACTGGACGATTTCTCGGGATGGCTCTCGCATCGCGATCACCGGGGCGGATGCTCAAGGCCGTATCGAAATTCGCTCGCTTACAGGGCAAATCCAAAGCAGAATTGAAATGAAAGGATGGCCAAACCCCCTCACCATCGATTGGGCCGCGGATGGCAAGGCGGTCTTCGTCTCCCACGCCGGGCTGATCGAATCCCCTTCCGGTCCCATCGGCTCGACTCTGTTGCGAGTAGATCTCGAGGGTCATGTGCAGCCGCTTTGGGAAACCAGAGGCGGCCGATACTCCTGGGCCATCGCCTCGCCGGACGGCAAATATCTGGCTATCAGGGCGCCGGCGTCGGAACGCAATGCTTGGATGATTGAAAATTTCTGAGACTGTCCGTGCTGTACTGCATCTGCGGTTACCACTTCACATAGCACTAAATGGCCGATTGCGCCTGCCAGAATCTTTCCCGCTTGGCCCCGCGGTGTTGCTTTGAAACAGCCTTACCGATCCAAAAAACCCTTGCCATCCCGAAATCGGTTTGTTATGCTCATACAACCGCAGTACGCGAAGGCGCTCGGCGGAGCGATTCAAGCAGGCTCAGAAAGAATTTCTTGAATGCTTGCAAGGGTCGAGAGAGTTTTGATAGATTAGTACTGGCGGCGGTTTGTCGCCAAAACGGTAGTCTTCGCCCAATCCGCGGGACTGGGCGTGGTTTTGGACTCCATAGCAGTTTTCAAGCAGTCCTGAAGTAATCCAAACTACGGTATCCGGGTGCAGCCCGGGCAAGTTTTTAGAGTTGCGCATTTCGGCGAAAGCCGGGCGCGGCTCACACGGCTTTCGAGGCCGGCAGGAGTTGGACCTTCCGAAGCGATTCGCGATCGTTCAGCGGCCTGCGCAGTTGTTTGACAATCTGGTTGGACGCAATGAAGTATTTTCGTCAGACTTTTTGAGTCAATAACCGGAGCGATCGGTCCCGTTGCTTTTGGGCGGGGCCATTACTCAAACAGATCAAACGAGAGTTTGATCCCGGCTCAGAATCAACGCTGGCGGCGCGCTTAACACATGCAAGTCGAGCGAGAAAGTGGAGCAATCCATGAGTACAGCGGCGTACGGGTGAGTAACACGTGGATCATCTACCTTCGAGTGGGGGATAACCCTGGGAAACCGGGGCTAATACCGCATAAGCCTGTGAAGGGAAAGCGCCCATTGTAAAAAATGGGCGCGCTGGAAGAGGAGTCCGCGGCCGATTAGCTAGTTGGTGAGGTAACGGCCCACCAAGGCGACGATCGGTAGCCGGCCTGAGAGGGCACACGGCCACACTGGCACTGAAACACGGGCCAGACTCCTACGGGAGGCAGCAGTGGGGAATCTTGCACAATGGAGGCAACTCTGATGCAGCGACGCCGCGTGAGCGATGAAGCCCTTCGGGGTGTAAAGCTCTTTCGGCAGGAACGATAATGACGGTACCTGAAGAAGAAGCTGCGGCTAACTACGTGCCAGCAGCCGCGGTAATACGTAGGCAGCGAGCGTTGTTCGGAATTACTGGGCGTAAAGAGTGTGTAGGCGGTGCTCTAAGTTCGGTGTGAAATCTCCCGGCTTAACTGGGAGGGTGCGCCGGAAACTGGAGTGCTCGAGCGTGGGAGAGGAAAGCGGAATTCCTGGTGTAGCGGTGAAATGCGTAGATATCAGGAGGAACACCAGCGGTGTAGACGGCTTTCTGGACCATTGCTGACGCTGAGACACGAAAGCGTGGGTAGCAAACAGGATTAGATACCCTGGTAGTCCACGCCCTAAACGATGCATACTTGGTGTCGGCCATTCAGTTGGTCGGTGCCGGAGCTAACGCGTTAAGTATGCCGCCTGGGGAGTACGGTCGCAAGGCTGAAACTCAAAGGAATTGACGGGGGCCCGCACAAGCGGTGGAGCATGTGGTTTAATTCGACGCAACGCGAAGAACCTTACCTGGGCTCGAAATGCTGCAGACCGCCGGTGGAAACACTGGCTTTCCCGCAAGGGACTGTAGTATAGGTGCTGCATGGCTGTCGTCAGCTCGTGTCGTGAGATGTTGGGTTAAGTCCCGCAACGAGCGCAACCCTTGTCCTGTGTTGCTAACCCCTTAAAAGGTGCACTCTCAGGAGACCGCCAGCGATAAGTTGGAGGAAGGTGGGGATGACGTCAAGTCATCATGGCCTTTATGTCCAGGGCTACACACGTGCTACAATGGACGGTACAAAGCGCTGCAAACTCGCAAGAGGGAGCTAATCGCAAAAAACCGTTCTCAGTTCGGATTGCAGGCTGCAACTCGCCTGCATGAAGCTGGAATCGCTAGTAATGGCATATCAGAACGATGCCGTGAATACGTTCCCGGGCCTTGTACACACCGCCCGTCACATCACGAAAGTGGATTGTACTAGAAGCCTGCACGCCAACCCGCAAGGGAGGCAGCGGTCCAAGGTATGATTCATGATTGGGGTGAAGTCGTAACAAGGTAGCCGTAGGAGAACCTGCGGCTGGATCACCTCCTTTCTAAGAGAGACAGTGGCTGGAGCTACTGAAATGGGTTCGTTTTTGCGAATCCGTAGGGGCTTGGCATGCCAAGCCCGCAAGTAAGTAGCAGCCTTTCCAGTCCAAATCCGTTCCGGATCTCCACTTGAAGAGTTTGATTTACTTCTGGCGGCTCGCGCTGGCCGTGAGCCGCTGCGTCCAATCGGCCTCGATTACATCTCGTATGCAGGGGCTGTAGCTCAGCTGGGAGAGCGCCTGATTTGCATTCAGGAGGTCGCCGGTTCGATCCCGACCAGCTCCACCAGTTATCCAATGGGCCTGTAGCTCAGTTGGCCTCGCCGCAAGGCGAGATGCAGACAGCCCGCACCCCTCAGAAGGGTGAGGCGTGGTGGTTCGGCTCTACCCAGGCCCACCGTTTCAGAAATGACGGGCCTGTAGCTCAGTTGGTTAGAGCGCACCCCTGATAAGGGTGAGGTCGGTAGTTCGACTCTACCCAGGCCCACCAGTTCGTTTGGTAATTGGCTTCGTTTCGTAAAACGCGGCTAATCCGTAACGAGCAGTCCCTCGGGCTCGTCTCATAACCGCCGAAAGACAAAAGTGAGCGTTTGATTTCTAAACGAACGTTGACTTCTGCCGTTCGGCAGGTTTGAATGGCAAAATTGGGTTCGTTTCGCAAAAGCGACTCTTTTGAAAGTTCTTTGACAATTGAATAGTTATTGACGGGCAACTACAAGTTGCATTGCTGCTACGAAACCAATATGTGGCAGCAGCGCCGCCCGTATCGTGAACTGAACCGCGCGCGTAAGCAAGCGGCTTTGGGGAGCGTGCGGGCACAAGAGAGAAAACTCTAAAACGTAGAGTTAATTTTATGGTCAAGCTACTAAGGGCATGCGTGTGGATGCCTTGGCGTAAGTAGGCGATGAAGGACGTGGCTAGCTGCGATAAGCCTCGGGGAGATGCAAGCAATCTATTATCCGGGGATGTCCGAATGGGGAAACCCAAGCCAGGTAACTGGCTTACCTTTCGATGAATTCATAGTCGACTGGAGCGAACGGGGGGAAGTGAACCATCTCAGTACCCCTAGGAACAGAAAACAACAGTGATTCCGCTAGTAGTGGCGAGCGAACGCGGAACAGCCTAAACCGTGCGATCCCAAAAGGAGAGCGCGGGGTTGCAGGACCACAAAGAATAAGAGTCACTTCGAAGGCGACTTCGAGGTGGTTCTTATTCTAACGAGGTTATAAGAGAGTGTTAAGAGAACGGTATGGAAAGGCCGGCCAGAGAAGGTGACAGCCCTGTATCTGAAAATACGATCTTAGCTTCCAGTGGCTCCTAAGTACCGCGGGGCACGTGAAACCCTGTGGGAATCCGCCGGGACCATCCGGCAAGGCTAAATACTCACTTGCGACCGATAGTGAACTAGTACCGTGAGGGAAAGGTGAAAAGAACCCCTGTGAGGGGAGTGAAATAGTACCTGAAACCGCATGCCTACAAGCAGTGGGAGGACTATGGCCGCAAGGCAATGTCTGACCTCGTGCCTATTGAATAATGAGCTGGCTAGTTAGTCTCAGTGGCAAGGTTAAGCGTAAGCGAGCCGCAGCGAAAGCGAGTCTGAACAGGGCGTTCAGTCGCTGGGATTAGACGCGAAGCGGGATGATCTACCCTTGGCCAGGATGAAATCCGTGTAACAGCGGATGGAGGTCCGAACCGGTGTTGGTTGAAAACAGCTCGGATGAGCTGAGGGTAGGGGTGAAAGGCTAATCAAATTCCGTGATAGCTCGTTCTCTCCGAAATAGCTTTAGGGCTAGCCTCGTGTGGTCCGTCCCGGTGGTAGAGAACTGATTGAACTAGGGGCCTTTCCAGGTTACCGAATTCAGCCAAACTGCGAATGCCGGGAACGAGTAACACGGGAGTCAGACGGTCGGGGCTAAGCTTGATCGTCGAAAGGGAAAGAGCCCAGACCATCAACTAAGGTCCCCAAGTACATGCTAAGTGGGAAAGGAAGTCGAGTTCCTCAGACAGCCAGGAGGTTGGCTTAGAAGCAGCCATCCTTTAAAGAAAGCGTAATAGCTCACTGGTCGAGGGATTCGGTGCCGACAATCCAACGGGGCTCAAGCATGTCACCGAAGTTATGGACTCAATTAGGAGTGGTAGGAGAGCGTTCCTAGCGAAGTGAAGGCATACCGAGAGGAGTGCTGGATTGCTAGGAAGTGACTCTGCCAGCATAAGTAGCGAAAAGCCAGGTGAGAACCCTGGCCGCCGTAAGTCTAAGGATTCCTGAGGAAGGTTAATCCGCTCAGGGTTAGTCGGGGCCTAAGGTGAGGCCGCAAGGCGTAACTGATGGACACACGGTTAATATTCCGTGACTACGTTTGTTCGATAAAGACCGATGGGGGGACGCACCACAGAGGCTCATCCGCGAGAGGGGTCAACGATGGGTTGAGTGAGATCCGGAACGGCAAATCCGCCGGGTCGCGTGCCAGGAAAATCCTCTAAGGAGAATGAACGTACCCGTACCACAAACCGACACAGGTGGACGAGATGAGTATTCTAAGGCGCTCGGGTGATGGAGTTGCGAAGGAACTAGGCAAATTAACCCCGTAACTTCGGGAGAAGGGGTGCCCACTTCGGTGGGCCGCAGTGAATAGCGTCAGGCGACTGTTTAACAAAAACACAGGTCTCTGCAAAGTCATAAAAACGACGTATAGGGGCTGACGCCTGCCCGGTGCCGGAAGGTTAAAGGGAGAGGTTAGCGGTTCGTGCAAACGAGCTGCGAAGCTTTGAACTGAAGCCCCGGTGAACGGCGGCCGTAACTATAACGGTCCTAAGGTAGCGAAATTCCTTGTCGGGTAAGTTCCGACCTGCACGAATGGCGTAACGATCTGACGACTGTCGGCGCGCTCCGCCCGGCGAACTTGTGGTTCCGGTGAAGACGCCGGATGCCCGCCACTAGACGGAAAGACCCCGTGCACCTTTACTATACCTTTGCAATGAACTATGGTGCGGTCTGCGCAGGATAGGTGGGAGGCTTTGAACCCAGGCTTTCGGGCTTGGGGGAGCCACCGGTGAGATACCACCCTGATCGTACTGTGGTTCTAACTTGCTCCCGTGATCCGGGAGAAGGACATTGCAAGGCGGGTAGTTTGACTGGGGCGGTCGCCTCCTAAATTGTAACGGAGGCGCTCGAAGCTTGGTTCACGCTGTTTGGAAATCAGCGGTCGAGTGTAAAGACATATACCAGGTTGACTGCAAGACCTACAAGTCAAGCAGGTGGGAAACCAGGACTTAGTGATCCGGTGGTTCCGCATGGAAGGGCCATCGCTCAACGGATAAAAGGTACGCCGGGGATAACAGGCTGATCGGAGTCAAGAGTTCATATCGACGCTCCGGTTTGGCACCTCGATGTCGGTTCATCGCATCCTGGGGGTGCAGAAGCTCCCAAGGGTTAGGCTGTTCGCCTATTAAAGCGGTACGTGAACTGGGTTCAGAACGTCGCGAGACAGTTCGGTCCCTATCTGTGGTGGGCGCAGGAGATTTGAAGGGGCTTGCCCTTAGTACGAGAGGACCGGGGTGAACGAACCTCTTGTGATTCAGTTGTCACACCAGTGGCACAGCTGAGTAGCGAAGTTCGGTCAGGATAAGCGCTGAAAGCATATAAGCGCGAAACCTTCCCTAAGATGAGATCTCCCTGAAGAGCCGTGATAGACGATCACGTTGATAGGACGGATGTGTAAGCGCAGTAATGCGTTGAGCTGACCGTTACTAATAGCTCGTTCGGCTTGACCATAAGATTAACTATACGTTTTTGTTTTTCTCTAGTTGCCCGCAATAACTATTCTGAGCCGCTCAGCGCAAGCGGGCGGCCGTCACCGAATTTCGGGTGATTACAGCGAGAGGGTTCCACCCGTTCCCATCCCGAACACGGAAGTTAAGCCTCTCAGCCCCGATGGTACTGCATGCGCGAGTGTGTGGGAGAGTAGGACGTCGCCCGATTAATCAAACAGCCCCGGCCCGTTATAACTGGCCGGGGTTTTGTGTATCTAATCAGGAGCAGTTATGATTCTCAAACGTTTTCCGGTTGGGCTTGCAGGGCTGCTGGCAATAGCACCGGTCATGGTGGCTGCCGCAGGTGGTCCGGTTCCGCAGATAATGGTTGAGAGCAAAACCATCACTTTGGACCCGATTGCGGATCAGACCCGTGGAGCCACGAAGTGGAGTCACGGCGCGTTTCTTTTTCAAACTGTCGGAGCAGGGCTCCCTCCAACTTTCTACACCTTGGATCGGGAGGGTCGCTTGATCTTCTCGGTGACCGCGTCCATACCGGACGCCGGTTACGTTTCTGCTGGCCATTTCGAGCGTCGTGACGATAACTCCATTGTGTTCCTTGGCCAGGCCGGTCGGCGTACGGCGAGGCGGCTCCGTTCATCGGGCTGATCTCCGCGGACGGCACGACGCAACGGGTCATGCGTACCGCCCCCTACTGGCCATACATGCTCAGCATCGCGCCGGACGGCACATTCTGGACGCTGGGATGCGAAATGGTGAACGATAAAGTCTCCGCCCCCGAACTCGATCCGAATGCCGGCGTGCTGAGGCATTTCGATCGTGAAGGCAAGCTTCTTCGATCCGCCCTTCCGCAAGCGCAGTTCGTCAACGGTTCCACAATTTCGTTTCGGGTCTCGTCAGGGACCATTGCCGCAACGCGCAATCGGGTCGGGTGGTACGGACCCCGCTGGGGAAGGGGCGGCGAATACGTCGAAATAGACTCGAGTTCGATGGCGATGCATACTTATCCCGGATTGCCGGACCTCCCGGAGGCGATAAGGTCATGGATTTCAACCTAACGGAGTCCGGCAATGCGCTTTTGTCCCTCTACAGTGTCGCTTCTAACCACTGGACCGTCCTTACGTTCGATCGCGGGGCGCGAAAATGGCTGCCTACCAAAGGACCCGCCTCGACCGAGCGCCCCGGATCGCACCCTATAGGTGTCGACGGGGAAGATCTCGTATACCAGAGCTGGAAGTTGGCCATTTTCTTCAGCCTGTCGCGCTGACCGAGCGTCAGCTGTCACCAGAGTTCCACCGTTCCCATCCCGGATCGAGGAGCATTTGTGATTTTGAAACGTTTGCCGGTTGGGCTTGCAGGGCTGCTGGCACTAGCACCGACCATGCTGGCCGCCGCAGATGCTGCCGGTCCGCAGCTAATGGTTCAGACCCAGACCATCGCTTTGGACCCACTCACCGACCAGCACCGTGGAGACATGAAGCGGAGCCACGGCGCGTTTCTCTTTCAGACTGTCAGCGGAGGAGCAGGCCTCGCTCCAATAACGAGCGGATATGCCAGACAGCTCCTAAGAAAAATTGGCGGGCTTTATTCGTCGTCGGGATCGGTAGCCGGCCTTTTATCGTGCAGAAAGAACTTTGGATCCTTCGCAGCAGCAATGTTTTGAAAAGTACGCGTAGGCTGCGAGAAATTGAAGAAGCCTTCGAGGCGGTCATGCGCTCGTGCGTCCGCGAAATTCAAAACACCCTGTTTAATACCGAAGTTATATTCGATGAATCGAAGTATGCTTCCGAAGTCGTGCCGTTTGTTGTCGATGTATCCTGCGGGCGTATAGGGTGAAACTGCGATCAGGGGAACGCGGAAGCCATACTGGTATCCGCCCTGCGGAGACGGCAGCACGGTCGGAGGCTCGTGATCGTACCAACCTCCCCAATCATCCCAAGTGATCAGTATCGCAGTGTCATTCCAATACCCTGAGCCCCCATCGCAGTTTGTACTGTTGCCGATTTCGTTCACGATTGAGGCGACCCACGAGGGTCCTCCGCCGTCGCTTGTGTGCGCGTGGTCCGAGTTCGCGCCATTTGGAATCACCCAAGTAATGCTTCGCAGCTTGCAATTTCCAATGTCGGTCAAAACATCGGCAGAATTAAGATCGACGTTGTTGGACCAGCTCTGGCCCACACACTGGCCGCCCGGCCCCGTCGATTCACAGATATGGCCAATGGCATTGGGCGCTGTCCAAAAAGATCCTGCGCTCGGAGCATAGTATCGCCAACTCACGGATCTGGGCAGCACGTCGGGCAGAGTGTTGTGCTCGAAACAGGGATAGATCCTATTTCCCGGGTCCTCTATGCCCAACGGATCAATCAATTGCACCGTGACTTGTATAGGCGCGATGCAACCGACTGTCCCTGAGACATTCTCGGAGGCGAAGACCCCGGAAGCATCGTCCATAGCCGTGGGAGCGGACGTTCCCCCGAAAATGAATTGATGAGCCGGGAAGCTCGGGCCTTGATTGGTTTGGAACATGTAGTTGGCCCAGCCGTATTGTGTAGCAAGCTGCAAGTAGGGATTGAGAATCCCGGCTGAGTTGTCCACGTACCTGAAAGCAGGCTGCGATAGGCAGGTAAATCGGCAAAAGACATTTGCGGCTCCGTCCATCTTGCAGAGCCCCGCTGTGTCTGGGTCGCACATCGCGGTATACGCTCCGTGACTGTGGTCTGGGTCATACGTGTTTGCAAGCGGAACAGTACCCGGATGAATAATGCCGGAAGGCGATGTCTTGTCGAGCCAATCATCGGTCTGAATGTCGTATTGGCTCGGGCTGGGACTTGCGCTACAAGAGGCGCTTGACCCAAACGGCCGCGAGCACAGGCCTTGAAAGAGATTATCGGGGGTCCGGTTTTCTTGAAAGATCACCACGACATGCTGAAATTTTGAAACTTGGGGTTGGGGAGCGATAGAGACGACAGGCACTCCTCCGCCTCCACCGCCGCAGGAGACCGTAGCCCAGGCAATCAAGAGCAAAATTCCTATGAGTTTGAAGTTCATCTGACACTTCCGTACGTAACCTATCCCACAAGAAGGAAGATACCATCATTCTCAAAAGCCAGGAGACATGGAAGCGGCAAGCAGCAGAGGCAAGTTTCAGCCCCGATGTTGCACTGTATGCGCGAGTGTGTGAGAGAGTAAGAATCAATTGTGACTTCCAAAGGTTTGGCCGTTGCATTGGCAGGGCTGCTGCCGTTCGCTTCAATAATCGCGGCCGCGGATGCTTCCGCTCCGCGGCGAATGGTTCAGACCCAGACCGTCGCTTTGGACCAACTCACCGATCAGCACCGTGGAGACATGCATTGGAGTCACGGCGCGTTTCTTTTTCAGAGTGTGAGCGGAGGTGCCGGGCTCCCTTCGACTTTCTACACATTGGACCGGGAGGGTCGCTTGGTTTCTTCGGTGACCGTGTCCATACCGGACGCAGGCGCCGTTATTGTTACCGGTCGCGATCGCCGGGAGGATAATTCCATCGTTTTCATTGGCCAGGCTACGTCAGCCTATGGTCAGCCGGTGCCGTTCATCGGCCTGATCTCGGCCGATGGCAGGACGCAGCAGATCATCCGCACCGCCCCCTATTGGCCGTATATGCTCAGCATTGCGCCCGACGGCACATTCTGGACACTGGGATACGAGATGGTGAACTTTGACCCTTCCGCGCCGGAAGTCAATCCCGGCGCGGGCGTGCTGAGGCATTTCGATGGCGCGGGCAAGCTTCTTCGATCCGCTCTTCCGCAGTCGCACTTCGTCAAGAATGCCGCAAGCGAGAACCGGCTTACCTCAGGGCTTCTTGCCGCAACGAGCAATCGCATCGGGTGGTACGGGCCGGGGTGGGGAACAGGCGGCCAATATGTCGAATTCGACTCCCATTCGATGGCGATGCACACTTACCCTGGATTGCCGAACATCCCGGAAAGTACCCTGCTCGTGTGCTTCAGCTTGACGGAGTCCGGAAATGCTTTCTTATCACTCTATGACAACGCGGCTGAGCGCTCAAGAGCCTTTATGTTCGACCGTGCCGCGCTCAAATGGCTGGTTCTCAAGACCAACGAGCGTCCCGCACCCTACCTGATCGGCGTCGATGGGGAGCAGCTTGTGTTTCGGGACTGGAGTTCGAACGCCTTTTTTTTCAGCCTGTCGCATTGAGCGAGCGTTGGCCCGATTCATTAAACGTTGACCCCGGCTGGTCACAACTGGCCGGGGTTTCGTATCTTATGATAGACGAGTAATGAAAGATCGGACCTGAATGGACCTGCTCAAGATGATCGCCGAGCTTCAGACCGAAAAGCAGCGTCTTGATGAGGCGATACAGGCCTTAGAACGGCTCTCGCTCGCGGACAGCCGACGGCGGGGCCGGCCACCGCGCTGGGCCAAGGAAGCGGTCGAGGAATCAGAAGAGCAGAAGAACGAAGCCGTCCCCGAGTAGGATCCGCTCCGCACACTAGCAGAGCGTCATATAGCGGAAGCCCGCGCGTGTCAGCTTCTCGCGATCGAGCGCATGCCGTCCGTCCAGGACAAATGGAACGCGCATTTTTCCAGCCAGCATCTCCCAATCCAAGTCACGATAGTCGTTCCATTCCGTCACGAGCACCAGGGCGTCGCAGCCCTCCGCCATATCGCAAACGTTCTTGCAGAGTTGCACGGGCATGGCGCTGTGCTCACGCTCAAAACGCTCGAGCGCGATCGGATCATGGACCTTCACTCGCACGCCGCGATCAATCAGCTTTTGCGCGATTTCAACGGCTGGCGCCTCGCGCAAATCGTCTGTATTCGGCTTGAACGCCAGGCCCAGGAGTCCTATGGTTCGTCCCTTGAGAATTTTGAGCTCGTGCAGCAGCTTTTCAACCACGCGGTCCCGCTGCCGGCAATTGATCTTCCGTGCCGCCTCGACGATCGGCATATTTAAGCCGTATTCGCCGGCGGTCGCCATCAAGGCTGACGTATCTTTGCCAAAGCAGGAACCGCCCCAACCGATTCCGGCGCTCAAGAATCTCGGCCCGATGCGCGAATCGAGGCCTATGCCGCGGGCGATTTCCGAAATGTTGGCGCCCACGCGCTCGCCGAGCAGGCCGATTTCGTTGATGAAGCTGATCTTGAGGGCGAGGAACGCGTTCGCGGCGTACTTGATCAGCTCAGCCGACGCGAGGTCGGTGGAAACCAGAGGAATGGCGCTGACCGATTCCGGGCGCGGCAAGTAGGTCGGCGCGCTGAAAGTCTGATCGAGAATGGGCCGGTAAAGAGAATACAGCAGCTCGAGGGCGCGTGCTTCGTCCGCTCCGATCACGATGCGGTCCGGATACAAGCTGTCGTGGAGCGCCGAACCCTCACGTAGAAATTCCGGGTTTGAAGCGACCGCGAAATCCGCCGGTTTCCCGGCGTGGCGCTGCTCATAGGCCTCTCGCAACAGGGACCCGACCCAGTTGCCGCTCCCGATCGGCACGGTAGACTTGTTCACCACGACCGTGAAATCGCCATTGACGTGTTGTCCGATGCACTTAGCTGCCTGAGACAGAAACTCCAGATTGGGTGCCCCCGAGGGAGTGGGGGGTGTCCCGACGGCGATGAACACCACTTCTGCGCCGGGAATGACCTCCGCATAACTGCTGGTGAAATGTAGGTTATGCCTGGCCTCCTCGAGCAGCTCAGCGAGGTTCGGCTCATAAATCGGAATGTCACCCCGCCGCAACGCCGCGATTTTGGCCTCGTCCGAGTCGAGGCAGGACACGGAATGACCGATGAACGCCAGGCAAACGCCTGTCGTTAGACCGACGTAGCCGGTTCCAATGATTGCTACACGCATGAAAGAGTAGTGGCTAGGTGATCTGATTACCGGGGCAATTCCGTATCATAACTCACAACCAAGTCGCGCCGTCTCAGCAGCACTATGGAATACCCGAGGCCCGCAATAATACTGAACAATAACAGGTTTTACGAGCATCGATATCAGTGAAGGGAATTACGCTTGAGTTCAGCTGTTGCGCCCGGACCTGAAGCTGGTCTGCCTAAACTCTTAGTCGGCGACGATCATCATCTCATTCTCGATGCTCTGAAAGAGATGATGCGGACGCATTTCGAGATATTTGCGGTCGATAATGGCCAGTCTTTTGTAGATGCCGTGGAGCGGTTCCAGCCTGACGTCGCGCTCCTCGATATCGGCATGCCTGGCGGGGACGGGTTTGCGACCGCCCGCAAAGCGCTTCAGCGTAAGCCTTCACTGCCGATCGTGTTCCTTTCAATGCATGGGGATCCTTCCTACGTTGACCAGGCCGCCCAGGTGGGCGCCAAGGCCTACATTTCAAAGCGCCAGCCAGCCCAGGAGATTCTCTCGACAGTCCAGGCGGTTCTCGAAGGCGAGACTCTGCTGGACGGCGCCGGAAAAAGTCCTGACGGTGATGGCAAGAATGAGCTTACGGTTCGTCAGCGCGAGGTTCTGCGCCTGATTGCGCGGGGCTCAAGCGCGAAGGACATTGCGAACGAGCTGAATATCTCAGTCCGGACGGCCGAGTTCCATCGTGCCGCGATCATGCAGAGACTGGGTGTACATTCGACCGCCCAGATGACGCGCTACGCGATCGCTCACGACCTCGAGTAGCCAGCGCGCTATTCAGGGCAGCCAGCCCGCATAATTACACGTAACAAGCATTCGGATAGAAATATCAACAAGAACAGGAGTGTTCGAATGAGCGTAGGATACAAATCTTTTCTCGGTGTAGCCATGTTAGGCACGTGCTTATGTGCGGCGGGCGCGATGCGAGCGCAAGATACGAGCAGCCAGAAGATGGACCAGGGCAGCAACAAGATGATGAAGTCTGCCGATACTACGTTCGCCATGAAAGCCGCCCAGGGCGGAATGGCGGAAGTGAAGATGGGCAAGCTCGCCGCCGACAAGGCCACTAATGCCGACGTGAAGGCGTTCGGGCAACAAATGGTAGATGATCATACGAAGGCTAACGACGATTTGAAATCGGTCGCGGAAAAGAAAGGGATGACGCTGCCGAGCGATATCGATGCCCACGATCAAGCAATCTACAACAAATTGGAGAAGCTTTCAGGAGCGGCTTTCGATCGCGCGTACGTGCGAGACATGGTGAAGGACCACCAGGAGGATGTGAAGGAATTTCAAAAAGAGGCCAGCAATGGGAAGGATGACGATATAAAGGGCTTCGCTTCGCGCACGCTGCCCGTTCTTCAGGGACACCTCGACAAAATCAAATCGATAGAAGCCAACATGCACTCGGGGAGTGCGTCCGGGAAATAGGAACCAGGGATGAAGTACAAGGTCGTATTCCGGGAGCGGTCAAATCGCGACGGCGAGAAGGCCGACGATCCGGCCAGCTTTGTGGATGCGCAGCTCGATGACGAAACTGTGATCGCGGCGACATTCGTGGGCCGGATTACTCCCGACGCGCAGCACTCTTCCGATGTCTTAGAGGAAGATGACGATTTCCTGAGCCTGGCAGCGGAAGTGTGGGAGTACGATGTCGCCGAAGGCAAGGACGAAGACTTCAAGAATGCGCTTCTCAACTCAGAGATGGTGATGGAGTTTGAACCGCTCGAAAGCGGTGACGAACTCGGAGTTTCGTAATTCCTCGATTAGATCGGCAATCTGCTACTTTGGAGCGAGTATCTCGGAGGTGATCTGATCGATGCTGCGTCTCATCCTGATTATCATTCTCTTTTTGCTGTTATTGGGCGCGCTGCCTACCTGGCCATATAGCGGCGGGTGGGGCTACTATCCAAGCGGCGGACTGGGTCTTCTCCTGATCATCGTCTTGGTGTTGTATCTTGTCGATCGGCGCGCGCTCTGATTTTTAAGACGCCGTCAGGTTTGAAACTGCCGCTCAGATCCTGAATCCAATTTCATTGGAGGGTGTATCGATGAGCGAAAAGTTAAGCGGTAAACGCGTAGCAATTCTGGCAACCGACGGCGTCGAGCAGGTCGAGCTACTCGAGCCGAAAAAGGCGCTGGAAGAAGCCGGTGCAAAAGCCGACGTTATTTCCACGAAGGACGGCAAGATCAAAGGGTGGAACCACACCGACTGGGGCAAGGAGATCGCCGTAGATGTCAGCCTAAAATCTGCGGACCCGGACAAGTACGATGCTCTGCTGTTGCCCGGTGGGGTCATGAACCCGGATCACCTGCGGACCGATCCGTCTGCGGTGCGGTTTGTGAAAACATTTTTTGAAGCGGGTAAGCCTGTGGGGGCGATCTGTCACGGGCCGTGGATGCTCGTTGAAGCGGGCGTTGTACGCGGACGGAAACTTACCTCCTGGCCGTCACTCCAAACGGACATCCGCAACGCCGGCGGCGAATGGACAGATCAGGAGGTCGTAACCGATCATGGTCTGGTAACCAGCCGTAAGCCGGCGGATATTCCGGCCTTTAATAGAAAGATAGTTGAGGAGTTCGCGGAGGGCAAACACGCAGCTCAGACCGCATACGCGTCGAGCCGTTAGCGACAAAAAAGCGTCCGGCGACCATAGGGTTGCCGGACGCTTCTTGGGCCTAGCAGCTTTGAATCGGGTCAGACCGCAGTTCCACCGCGGCTGAGATGCATGATCAGCCCGATCAAAAACAGAACGATGAATATTCCGAAGATGATCTTCGCAATGCCCGCCGCGGCCCCGGCAATAGCTCCGAACCCCAGAATACCGGCGATGATCGCGATGACCAGAAAAATAATTGCGTAACGCAGCATACCGTCTCCTCCTGTAATGTTTGTTGAAAAACGCTCGATCCGTGCAGGGCCGAACGCTGTCCACTACTCTCCTGCGAGTCTGACTCGCCTGCCTCCGGTTCCGTTTCCTTCTCGTTGGGACTAGTACTTACATCAGTTTCGGACGCGCGGCTGCCGATATGACGCGCGGCTGCCGATATTATGTAAGTGAACGGCCTTCTCAAATCAGCCTGCATGGATTTCACTCAGTCTTATCGAACCCAGGTTCTCGAAGCGGTCTCGTCGATAGACCTGGAGAAGGTCGAGCAAGCGATTAGCTGGTTTCGCGATGCTCGCGAAAACGGCAGGCACATCTTTGTTTGTGGAAACGGTGGAAGCGCTGCGACGGCGTCGCACTTTACGTGCGATGTAGTGAAGGGCGCGAGCTTTGGCCGGGAACCGAGGTTCCGTATTCTTGCTCTAACGGATTCATTGCCGACTTTGACGGCCTATTCAAACGATGTTTGCTATGACTGCGTTTTTGAAGAGCAACTGAAAAACTTCGCTCAGCCCGGCGATGTCGTCATGGGGATCAGCGCTTCGGGCAACTCGCCGAATGTCCTGCGCGCGGTCGAGTACGGCAACAGCACTGGCTGCAAGACATTGGCGCTTACCGGTCGGGATGGCGGAAAGCTCGGCAGCCTGGCGCAGCTCAACATTCAGGTTCGCGCTGAACACATGGGCCGGATTGAAGACGCGCACCTGATTGTGTGCCATATGATCGCCTATCACTTTATGGAAAATTAATGTCGAGGCGTTGTGTTTTGTGCACATCGGCGGGTAGAGAAAACGTCTCCATTTACAGCACTTCTAGAGGAGACTCAGGAATGAAACTATTGAGCAAATCATTATCAGTATTGGCGTTGGGTTTGGGGTTGGCAATGGGCGGCGCCGTGCTGCTGCCGGCTGCCGGGAACTCCGCGTTCCAGCAATATGGAAACGATTGGGGAGATATTCGCGGATTGGTGGATCGGACGCAATCCGACTTGCGCGCGGCGGGCGATATCCAGCACGGGCAAAAGGAGCGGGAGCGCTATAAGCACGCTCAGAAATCCCTTTCCACGTTCGATCGGCACCTGGCGAAGGGCCGTTTTGATAAAGACAAGCTGGACGACGCAATTGGCGGTGTCCAGAGTATCCTTGATCACAACACGCTTCAGGCAAGTACCCGCGATGCGCTGATGCGGGATGTTAGCGATCTCCGGGCGGCACGCGCGCGGCGTTAATACTCGGACTATCCCGCGCTCTGACGCTCGTACCCGCCAGCCCTAACTCGGGCGCGCGAGCTTTCATCGCTTCGATGCAGAACGCGATGTGCTGCTCGAGCGGAACGTCCAGTTCCGCCGCGCCCGTGAGAATGTCCTCGCGGCTCACGTTGCGGGCGAACGCTTTGTCCTTAAGCTTGCGCTTTACGGACGCCACATCCACTTCGTGAATACTGCGGCCGGGCTTAACGTAAGAACAAGCGGCCAAAAACCCGGCGAGCTCGTCGCAGGCAAAGAGCCCGCGCTCGAGCCTGGAAACGCGCGGAACCCCGCTATATGTGGCATGCGAAAGGATCGCCCGGCGAATCTCCTCAGGCACTCCGCGCTCGGCCAGTATAGGCTCGCCTTTCATCGGATGATCCGGCGCAGCGGGATGAATCTCCCAGTCGAAGTCATGCAGTAGCGCGGTCACGCGCCAGAGCTCCGCGTCCTCGTGAAACTGCTCCGCGTATGCAGCCATGCAGGCTTCGACCCCCAGAATGTGCCGGCGCAGATTATCGCTTTTGACGAACTCGCAGACAATGTCCCAGGCTTGGTCTCTCGTCATCGCAGGAATCAGCTCTCTTCGATTTTCACGGAATTCAGTTTGTCGCCCTGCTTCACGGCGTTGACTACTTCCTGTCCGGAACGGACCTGACCAAAAACAGTATGCTTCCCATCCAGCCAGTCTGTAGGAACGTGCGTGATGAAGAACTGGCTTCCGTTGGTATTTGGACCTGCGTTCGCCATAGATAGCGATCCGGCTTTGTGCTTGCGAGGGTTGCCCTTGACTTCATCCTCAAACTGATAACCTGGACCGCCGCGCCCGGTTGCGGTTGGATCGCCGCCCTGAATCATGAAATTCGAAATGACGCGGTGAAACACCGTGCCGTCATAGAACCCGTCCCGCGCGAGGAAGGCGAAGTTGTTGACCGTCTTCGGCGCTTCCTTCGGAAACAGGTCAACCACGATCGTGCCCCGCGACGTATCGAGGGTGGCCGTATATTGCTTGCTCGGGTCGATCGTCATGGACGGAGGGGCCGGATACTGTTTGCTCATGATCCTCAGTGTAAAGGGAACATCTCTGGCCACTTGCCGGGCAGCAGGGAAAGAGATCCGGTAGACTAGACTGTTTAAAGTTTTGTAGTTCCGCCTCTTCGTGATCGCAGCCGGGCCACGCCTGTGCTGAAACCAGTCTGGAGGGCGCAACGTCAGGGGAGTTTCGCCCGGCATGGAATGGAAAGGAATCGCCGTTAGATGATTCGACACAGGCTAGGACGCCTGCGTAAGCCAGTATTGCCCCTCTCTTTTCTATGCAGTATCTGCCTGATGACATTCGGGCAGGCGCCGACCCAGAATCCGCCTCAAAATCCGCCCCAGCCATCGCCTCCGCCGCAGCAGCAGAAACCGCCGAATCCGTTCGAGAACGTTCCTCAAGCTCCTGAAAAACCGAGTCAGCCGCCATCTAATATTCAGGAAGCAAAACCCGCTCCCATCGGCGCGAACATCATAGAGGCGGTCGATTTTCGAGGGCAGCACCGAGTGCCGCAGGATACCTTGCGCGCGCTCATTTATACGAAGAAGGGCGACGTCTACGAAGAAGAGCAGATTCACCGCGACTTCATCGCGCTATGGAATACCGGCCGTTTCGATGACCTCCGGATCGAGAAAGAGAAAGGTCCAGAAGGCGGGATTATTCTTCGCTTTGTAGTTACGGAGCGCCGGACAGTCCATACGATCGACTACACCGGCAATAAATCAATCAGCAAGTCAGAAATTCTGGAGCGGTTCAAGGACCGGAAAGTGAATCTGTCGCCCGAATCGCAGTTCGATCCCGGAAAGGTGCAGCGGGCGAAGAACGTGTTGCAAGAGTATGAGGCTGAACGCGGACATCAATACGCGACAGTAACGCCGCAGATCCGTCAAGTGCCTCCGGGCGGAGTGGACATTACTTTCGCGATCGATGAAGGACCGAAGGTGAAGGTCGGTCACATCATCATTCAGGGGAATCATGCCTTTAGTGCGCGTGACGTGATTCGCGCGATGAAGAATTTAAAGCCTATCGGGATTCCACACTCGATCCTATTTGAGAATCTATTTGCCCGCACTTACGATTCGACCAAGCTCGATGAGGATTCCGAGCGCATCCGGCAAGCGTATCAGTCCAAAGGCTACTTTGAAGCGAAGGTCATCAACCACTCGGAAAAGATTTACGACGTGTACGGCAGAGGCATCAAGATCCCGCTGTTCAATCCGAAGAAGCCGGGCAAGCGCGTCGATATCACGATGGTCGTTTCCGAAGGCGATAAGTATTTTCTGCGGAATTTCAACTTCGTGGGCATGAAGCTGTTCCGCACGCCCGATCTCATCGCGCGGCAGGTGTTTGGCATGGCGCCCGGTGACACGTTCTCAACCGAGAAGCTTCAAAAGGGCCTGGATAATTTGCGCAAGCTGTACGGAGATTTCGGGTACATCGATTTCGTCCCGTCTCCCGACCCTGAGCCGGTTGTCGGCAAGGACCAGATCGATTTAACGATCGACGTGGATGAAGGGCATCAATTCTTTGTCCGGCGCATCGATTTTCAGGGAAACACCAGCACGCGGGATAGAGTCATCCGGCGCGAGCTGCTGATCAATGAAGGCGATTTGTTCAGCAACCGATTGTGGGAAACCAGCATTTTGAAGCTGAATCAGTTGGGTTTCTTTGATCCGCTGAAGCCTGAAGACGCGGCCGACATCAAGCGCGACACGAAGACGAATACAGTGGATCTGCTGCTGAAAGTGCATGAGCGCGGAAAGAATTCGATTCAGTTGAACGGCGGAGTCTCCGGTATCTCGGGCAGCTTTATCGGGTTCTCTTATGCGACGAATAACTTTTTAGGTCTCGGCGAGACGCTCAGCTTGAACAGCCAGATTGGGACCATCTTGAGCAGTGTTTCGTTCGGATTCACTGAGCCGTATCTGTTCGATAAGCCGATTCAGGCGGGATTTACGATCTTCTATCAGCGTTACAGTTACGACCAGGGGCGACAGGCTTCTATATTGTATGGCCAGAACTACATTCCGTATTTCAATTCGCTCGGCGTGCAGAACCTGTTGAACTATGTTTCGAACGGCAGAGGCTTTACGACGTTCGTGAGTTATCAACTGAGGCGTTCGTTCGCCCGTGTGGGCTTGAGCTATCAATACAACATTCAAACGCTGACGCCGCTCACGACCGCCGCAACCTCCTACTTCGACTATCTCGACTTTCAGGGTATCGGCGGCCCGAATTCAGTTACGCGCACAGCGGCGTGCTCCGGTATCTCATCTGCAATTACCGCTCCTATTGCGTGTAATTCGCTAAACGGTATCCGGACGAGCACGATTATCCCGAGCTTTGCTTACAATACCGTAAATCACCCCATCATTCCAACGCACGGCTTACGCGTGAATCTCAGCGCTGGAGTTTCCGGCAGTATTCTGGGCGGCAACGTGAATACGTTGCAGCCTAACGTCGACATCGCGTATTTCCGCCGCGGTATCTGGGCCCGTAACGTGATGGGATTTCACTTTAACGGTCGGCTCATCACCGGTTACGGCGGAAAAGTCGCTCCTCCGTATAGCCGATACTACATCGGCGGGGAAGACGATATTCGCGGATTTGATCTCTTAACGATCAGTCCGATCGCCTATATTCCGACAGAAGAGTCGGTCACTGTTCGGAACAGCGACGGCACTCCGCGCCTGCAAAGGGTTTCGGGTCCGAAGGGTGCGGTCGCCAGTATTCCAGTCGTCCAAGCCATTCCGGCGTATCAACTGATTTTGCCCGGCGGTGATACCGTCGGAATATTCAACTACGAGTACCGCATTCCGATCATTGGACCGGTCACGTTGGCGCCGTTTCTCGATGCGGGTGTCGATCGGCTCTCCTTGCCGGGTCAGCTTGGTCTGAATCCCGCCCGCGTGGCCCAGTTGAACACGATTTTTCCGCAGGCGAGCCTCAGCAACAGGGCGATTATCGCACCCGGTACGCAGAAGCCGCGGGTTTCTACCGGGCTCGAGCTGCAAGTGCTGATGCCGGTTGTGAACGCACCGTTCCGCCTGTACTGGGCTTATAATTTGAGTTACGTTAATACCAATTTGCAGCCGCCCTTTGTAGCGGACCGCTCGTCGTTTCCCAATGAGGCTACGTACCAAAGCGCGGTGCAGCTCTACGGATCGCCGATTCCCGGCGGCCTTGATGAGAGGCGGTCGTTGTTCCGCTTCTCGATCGGGCGAACGTTTTAACACTTGCCAGGTATTGGCGGCCAGTACTGTGTGAAGATATTAAGAAAGACGGAAGGAATCAGGAAGTAGATGGTAATGAGAAGTAGTGTACTCCCGGCATTTGCGGCATTGGCTGTCGCGGCAGCAGCGTATGCACAGCAGCCGGCGCCAAAGGTGGGCGTCATCAGCGTGCAAGGTGCAATCATCGGAACCAAGGACGGCCAGAAAGCCTCCCAGGAACTCACGACGAAGTTCCAGCCCAAGCAGAAGGACATCCAGACTCGGCAGGCGGAGCTTGCCCAAATGCAGGACCAATATCAAAAAAGCGGCAATCTGATGAGCGACGACAAGCGCAATCAGCTTGCCCGGGACATCGATGAAAAGAAGAAGCGGCTGGAGCGCGATGTGCAGGATGCACAAGACGAGTTGAACGCGGAGCAGCAGCGCGTATTGCAAAGCTTGGGGCAACGCATGATGGCGGTCATTGAAAAATACGCGAAAGACAACGGCTATTCGATGATTCTCGACGTCAGCAATCCGAACACTCCGGTGCTCTATGCATCAAGCGGCATCGATATTACGCAGGACATCATTTCGCTGTACGACAAAACATCCACGAATGGCGGCCCGGCGGCGAAGCCCGGCGCCTCCGCTACGCCTCCTGCGGGTGGAGCCGCTGTCACGCCGAGAGCGGCTCCGGGCACGACGGCAGCGACGAAACCGCCTGCGCCCGGCAGCAGGTAGAAAACCTTCACAGCAGCGGTTTCAAGTTAGCATGGGTTAGTGTTCACTCAGCGAACTCTAACTCTACTTTTTCTGACTGCGGCAAGCGCGCTTGCTGAAGTGCATTCGCTCACGCTCCAGCAGGCTCTCGATATCGCAGCGCACCAAAATCCGGATGTGATTCTTGCGCGACTGGATGAGCAGCGCGCCCAGGAAGGCATCAAAGTAGCGCGCGATCCTTTCGTTCCGAAGCTGTATGGCGGCAGCGGACTTGCGTATACGTACGGCTATCCAAACGCGATCAATGGCAATGCGCCGAGTCTGTTCGAAGCGCGGACCGACATGGACATCTATAACCGTCCGAAGAGCTATGGACTGGCTTCCGCAAGAGAGCTCGCGCGGGGCTCGCAACTGGGCGCACAGGCCAAAGCGGACGAAGTAGCATACCAGGCGGCCGATTTATTCCTGAGTGCGAGCGAGGCGGAGCGGGAGCGGGGAACGATTTCGGACCAGATTCCCAGTCTCCAGCAGGTAGTGCAGGCAATCTCGGCAGGAGTCAGCGAAGGCAGCGAGCTGCCCCTCGAGTTAAAGCGCGCCAAGACCAATCTGGCGGTATCGCGATACCGGCTGGAATCGACTTCGCTCGATGAAAACTATTACCAGATGATGTTGGCGGTCGTGCTCGGGTATCCGGCGTCGGATCGCGTTAAGCCGGTCGCGACTGAAGTTGCTTTGCCCGGAGCGCCGGAAACCGAGGATGAAGCCGCAGACATTGCGTTGCGCAACAACCGGGAGCTGCGGCAGATGCAATCGAACGTTCTTGCGAAACAGCTCGATCTCCGGTCTTACAAGGCGGCCCGGTTGCCTCAGGTAAGTTTAGTCGCGCAATATGCGCTATTCGCAAAATATAACTACGTCAATTATTTCCAAAAATTCCAGAGGAATAATTTTCAGATCGGCGCGGCAGTGACGATTCCGTTGCTGATCGGGTCGGCCTCGCAGGGCTTGGCGCAACAGGCGCTTACGGATATGCAGAAGATCCGGGTTCAAATGGACCAAACGCGGAATCGAATCATTACGGATACGCGGCGGAGTTACCAACAGTGGAAGAAGGCGGAGAGCTATCTCGATTTGATGCGAACCCAGTTGGATCTTGCGCGCGAGCAACTGACCGTCTTCTTAGCGCAGAATGCGGAGGGTCAGGTTCCGATTCGGACTGTGGAGCAGGCGAGGCTCGACGAAAGCGATCGCTGGATAGATTTCTACTCCGCCGAAACGCAGGTGAAACGACTGCAATTGGCCGTATTGCGCGAGATGGGGACGCTGCTTGCCGGGATTCGGACGAGCTCCGGAAGTCTGCAGCCGTAATGCCGCTCGACTCCGATCCCCTCCAGCCAGCGGCAAGCGCGCCGCCCGCGATCGAGATTGAGAACCTTCACAAAATCTACAACGGCTTCCATGCGGTCGACGGGCTGTCGGTTACCGTCCCGCAGGGCTGCTTTTTCGGCTTTCTCGGGCCGAATGGCGCGGGCAAAACCACGACAATTAGAATGCTCATGGGTTTGGCCCAGCCGAATTCGGGCAGCATGCGGGTGCTCGGGATGCAGATGCCACAGGAGTCGCTTGAAATCCGGAAGCAAATCGGGCTTGTGCCGGATGACACGCTGCTGTTCGATTATCTGACGGGTTTTGAATACCTCCAGTTCGTAGCACGTCTATACGGCTTGTCGCGGGAGTCCGCGAGAGAGCGTGCGCGTGAACTGCTCGATCTATTTCAGTTGAGTGAAAACGATAGGAAGTTAGCCGGAGAATACTCGAAGGGAATGCGCAAGCGCCTGGCCATGAGCGCGGCGCTGATTCATCGCCCGCGCCTGTTCCTGATGGATGAACCTTTTGAAGGAGTGGATGCAGTCGGCGCGCGCTTGATGAAAGACATTTTGCTCGAGCAGGTGCAACGGGGCGGAACGGTTTTCTTGACTTCGCATGTACTCGAGGTAGTGGAGCGCCTTTGCGACCGGGTCGCGATCATTAATCGGGGCAAGATCATTATAGACGGCACGATTTCGGAGCTGCGGCAACGGGCCGCGAGCGGCGCGAGCACGCTCGAGGATATTTTCGTAAGCCTGGTGGGTGGAGAGCGTTACAGCGACACCCTGGAATGGTTGTGACTCGCATGTTGCCGCACGTACGGGCGATTTTATGGGCCCAGTTCCGAATACTGCGGAACCATCTGCCGCGGACGAACGCCGGCACCGTATTGGGATGGTTCCTATCATTGCTTTGGTATGGAATGTATGCAGCGCTCGCCGCGGCTGCAGCAATATTCCTTCCGAGAGTTCCGCTGCCGGTGCTTCAGGAAGAGTTACCGCTGGGGCTTCTCGCGATCTTTTTTTATTGGCAAATCGTCCCACTATTTACGTTCAGCGCCGGATGGTCGCTGCAACTGAATAAGCTGCAGATTTACCCGATCAGCAATAGCGCGCTGTTTGGACTCGAAACCCTGCTGTGCCTGAGCACTGCTCCCGAAATGATCCTTGTATTGATCGGCGCGGCGATCGGACTCGTCCGCCATCCTGACATCCCTTTTGTCGCTCCTTTTCTGCTGCTGCTTTACATTCCGTTCAATCTGTTTCTCTCACTCGCAGTGCGCGAGTTCATACTGCATTCGCTGGTAGGGAAGCGTTTGCGGGAGCTATTCGCGCTCTTGCTGATCAGCATTGGCGTAGTGCCGCAATTAGTACTGCATAACCAAGCCGCGCGGGCATTCCTGAAACAATCGTTGCCCGCAGCCAAGAGCAGAGGCACTCCGTGGCGTGAGGTTGCGATGCTTGGGTCGGGGCAGTTCTCGTTATCGGCGCTTGCAATCGCTTTCCTTTGGATTGCGGGCGCCTACGCATTCGCGAGATGGCGCTTCGAAGCGGCGCTCGTTCCAGAAGAGAGTTTCGGCGGAAGCGCTTCGGTTCTTACACTTCCTGCAAAGCGGCGCCGCGAACTGTCTCTGTTTCAACGAGCGCTGGACTTGCCGGGCCGCTTGTTTCGCGACCCGATCGCTGCTCTACTCGAAAAAGAGCTTCGATCTCTCGTTCGCATGCCGCGTTTCCGGGTGATGTTCGGAATGGCTTGCGTCTTCGGGGTTCTTATCTTTATCCCAATGTCGTTGGGCGGTCCGGGCAGCGCTTTCATGGGCAATAACTTTCTCCCGGTAGTCAGCGTGTACGGGTTGCTTCTGCTCGGAGATGTCCTGCTGTGGAACGTGTTCGGATTCGACCGCCAAGCAGCGCAGCTCTACTTCTTGGCTCCTGTGCGGTTTGAGGCTGTGCTCAGGGCGAAGAATCTGGCAGCGATCACGTTTATCGTTCTACAGACCATGACCGTCTGCATTTTTGTCGCAGCACTCCCAAGAGGGACGACGGGGTTGAGTGTTGTCAACGCGCTCGCAGCATCTGCTGTCGTAGGCGTCTTTCTTCTGGCGATTGGCAACCTGATGTCTGTCGCGATTCCGAAAGCGATGAATCCGGCTCAGACATTTCGAAAACAGTCAGGGGGAAAAATGCAACTCGGTTTCGCCGCCACGATGCTTGGAGTGCTTGTACTGCTCGGGTTTGCCTTTGCGGCGCGGTGGGCGCTTGAGAGCAATTGGGCTTTGTTGGGAGTGCTCGCGTTCGAGTTCGCAGTGGGGTTGATTGTGTATCGGATCGCCACAGAATCCGCCATCGCGCGCGCGACACGGGAACACGAGCGAATCTTGGATGAGCTTTCAAAGGGTGTCAGCCCGATTGGTTGAAGTGAGCCTGGAGGCTCTGTATTTCGCGCTCAATCGCCGCTCTGACAGCTTCGCGTGCTTCCTCATCGCGGTACTGTTGGCGTGGCCAGAAAAACCCTCTCAACCCGTCTCGGCGCTTGCGAGGCACAACATGAATGTGCAGATGCGGAACGGTCTGGCTGATCTTATTGTTCACCGCTATGAATGTGCCTTCCGCATTCACGGCGGTTTCCACAGCTCTGGCTAACAACTGCGTGGCGGCAAGCATGGGACCGGTGAGCGGGGCGGGAAGATCGATCAAGGTTGGATAGTGGTCTCGTGGGCAGAGCAGTACATGCCCGGGAAACAACGGATGGCTGTCCAGAAAAGCGATGGATTCAGGCGTCTGGTAAACAATGTCGGCCGGTATGCTGCCATTCGCGATTTTGCAGAACACGCATTGTGAATCGTTCACGGTCAATATGTTAATTCACGGCCCGCTTCGAGCGAAGCAGAGTTGATATTACCTACTTTGTTCACCTCCAGGCGCATGTTTCCGTCCGGGTCTATCTCGAATGCGGGTGCGAACTTTGCACCCCAGGTGATTTCGTCATATCGGTAGGAATAGCGAACTTGCACGGTTTGACCGAATGTGTCGTCGAACGCCTTGATCATGATGAGTATCTCGGCCTGGAGGCGTTCGAGGTCCTGCGCAGTCTTCGCGTACAAAGGGCTGCTCTCGCTCAGCGGATGCACAATGGTCCAGGTCAGTGGAAAAAACAGCACGTGCTCCCGTTCGAGCTCGAGCTGTGCGTACTTGCGTTGCAGACTGCCATTCACAAGCTCCACCGTCATCAACATCAGGCGTGCGTCGAGGTCAATTAAATTATTCGAGCGCCGATTCACGATCCGAAACTGAAGGCTTGCGCCGTCTCGATACGGAGCGACCAACATCGTTTCGCTGAATCCGATGCGCGCAGAGGGACGGGAGAAGCGGCCGAAAACGAGACCAGTCGCAATCGCGAAAGAAAGCAGGCCAAGTAGCGCTTCGATGACGGCAATGGAGTTTGCGGCCGGCCCACTCGGATACATGTTGCCGTAACCCACGGTTGTCAATGTATGCGCGCTGAAGAAGAAGGCATTCAGGAATTGCGACCATGTGGAAGGAGCCTCGGCGCCCTTCAGATGTTCTATGCCGATCCATAGATACAGCGATCCAAAGAAGATGTTCGCAAGCATGAATATCAACGCGACGATGCCTAGGAATACCGGCCAAGATGCGCTGATCAGGTACAGATAAGGGTGGAAGTCGCGCCATGTGACGCCACTGCGCCTGACATTGAAGTTTCCGTCTCGATTGATCGCGCGCTTGAGAACGCCCGTGTATTGCTGAGTCAGTCCTGGGTCGAAGGTCGGCTTCTCCATACGAGAGAAATGATACGCTGCTCAGCCGCGGATTACGAATTGGATGCAGCTGCCCGCTTCTTCACAAAGTAGACTGCGACGAAATAGATCCCTAAACTCGCACCGAAGATGATACAGGTCAGCTTGAAGTTCAGAGTAATGGCAAAACAGAGCACAGCCACGCCAAATAGCCAAATGAACATTTCACCGGCAAGCGCCTGTCCCCAGCGCGGCTGATTGCCGGCGGCCGGAACACGCGGAATAAGAGCGGGGAAAAGCCGGGGCACTGTGTTCCTGTAAGCGGCGTAGGAATAGCTTTGGGTATGCAGGAGACCCTCTTCTTCCCGCAGAATCAGGCGAAAGACGAACACATACATGGCGAGGATCATGAATAAGCAGCCAAGACGGCTCGCCATGAGTCCGATCCCTGCGGCCATGGGAAGATTCGCGAGATACAACGGATTGCGCACGTAGCGGTACGGGCCATCGGCAACGAGCGACTCAGAGTGCTGGCTCATGTCGTGAACGATTTCCGTGCGGAGATAGGCTGTGGCCCAGGTACGAAGAAGGGCAGCGAGGAATACAAGCACCGCTCCAGCGCCGAAGATGCATCGTAAGGCTGTATTTTCGCGGGCAGAATCAGGCTTAATGGCGGGCGCGAACAGGTGCAGCAGCCAGACCGCGCAGTTTGTTGGATCGATCGCGTACAGGCTGAAGCCGATCCAGAAGATCGCGCCAAAAAACCAGAATCGCTGCTCGAATTCGAATTTGGTGGCGCGCATCGAGAGCGGGTCAGCCGTGCGCGACCTTGGCCGGCTGTCGCTTTGCGGATGAGCCCTTCTTGCCTCCAGCCGCCGCCTCGTTCTGCGAAGCTTTAGAAGCAGGCTTGCGCTGCGGCAATTCTCCCAGACTCTTCTGCAAGGCTTGCATCAGGTCAATAACCGGGGCGCGTTTCTTCGGCGCAGCAGTTTCAATGGTCTGCCCCTCGCGCTTCGCTTCAATCAATTGCTTCAGCCGCTCTTGATAGTCGTCGTGATACTTCGAAGGATCGAAATCTGCTGCCAATCCTTCGACAAGCTTCTCTGCGAGCGCAACTTCCTGGGGCTTGACGGTGATGTTGTCGTTGCGCCCGAACTCAGGAACTTCGCGAACTTCTTCCGGGTAGTACATGGTGTGCAGCAAAAGCCCGTTCGGATTGGGCCGAACGACGACGGTGTACTCGCGCTGATGCATGGCAACTTTCGCGATTGCGCTATAGCCCGATTTGCGCATGGTCTCAAGGAGCAGATGATACGCTTTTTTCCCGGCTTCCTCGGGCACCATAAAGTAGGACGCGTCGAAATAGATGGGATCGATGCCTTCGGCTCTTACAAACTCGAGAATTTCCATGTTGTCGCTCGAGGCCGGCGCAACACTCTTCACCTCCTCGTCAGTGACAATGACGTACTGATCCCTTTCAGCCTCGTATCCTTTCACGAGCTCGTTGCGCTCGACGACGCGCTCACAATGCGGGCAGTAGATCTGCTGCTTGATACGAGTTCCACAGACTTTATGAATCTGATGAAAGCTGACACGCTCCCCGCGCGCTGCTGCAAACAGCCGAATGGGGATGGTAATCAGGCCGAAAGTGATGTATCCCTTCCAGACCGTTGAAGCCATGGGTTCTCCTGTAAGACGCGCCTGTTAGAGGGCGCCAAGCCGCTGTCAGTTACTCATCTAAAACAATATCGTTTCGCTATGTTCTTTGCAACCTAGTACTTAGCAGTACTATGAGGCGTGAAAGTATGGCTTTATTTCATCGGCAAGCCGCGCGATGCGCACGCGAATGCAATCGCGGCGGAGTTCCTGAAGCGAAGTTCGAGGTATGCGGACTGCTCCATGCGGGAAATCGCGCCGCAGCGGTTCGACTTGTTCGCGAAGCACGGGGCGGCGCGGAAAATCTTCCTCGATCCCGGCGGCAGGAGCATGGACTCGGCGCAGTTCGTTCGAATGGTTTCAAACGCTGAAACCGAAGGTCAGGATCTCGTGTTTCTGGTCGGGAGTCATGAGGGGCTTCCAGCCGAATGGAAGGGGCGCGCAGACTTTTTGCTTGCGCTGTCCCCTCTGACGTTTCCGCACGAGCTTGCCCGTGCCATTCTGGCCGAGCAAATCTATCGCGCATTCACCACACTCAGAGGTCACCCGTATCCAAGATGAAGTGGCGGTGTACTAAACTTCGCTGAAGTGCTACTTTCGCTGGCCGCCATTCAGAAGAGCTTCGGGGGCGTAAAAGCCCTGCGCAACGGAAACCTGGAAGTGCGCGAGGGCGAGGTTCATCTGCTGATGGGCGAGAACGGGGCAGGGAAGTCCACGCTGATGAAGATTGTGGCAGGCCTGTATCAGCGCGATGCGGGAGAAATGCTGTTTCGCGGCCGTCACGTCTCGTTCAGCAGGCCCTCGGAAGCCTCCGCGAACGGCATTGCGATGGTGCATCAGGAATCGCTGCTGGCGCCGCATCTCACGGTGGCCGAAAACATTTATCTCGGCCGGGAGACGTCGTCCAAAATTGGTTGGGTCAGTCGGCGAGCGATGGTGCAAAATGCGGGCCGCCTAATCGCCGAACACGGGTTTCGCCTCGATCCGAACACCCGTGTGGAAGCGTTGAGCCCGGCCGGTAAGCAAGTGGTCGAGATTTGCCGGGCGATCGCGGAAGGGTCGAGCCTGCTGATCTTCGATGAGCCGACGTCGTCGTTATCGGAATCGGAGACTCGCGAGGTTTTCCGGATCGTCACACGATTGCGTGAGCGAAACATGGGCGTCATTTACATCACTCATCGTCTCGAAGAACTGCGTGCCGTGGGTGATCGAGTGACAGTGCTGCGCGACGGCGCGACAGTCCACACCAGCGCTCTAAGCGAGCTTACGCGGGACGAATTAATTCAACACATGGTCGGTAGACCGCTGAATGCCGTGTATCGACGCGAACCTTTGGAGCCGGGCGAGGTGCTATTGCGGGTTGCAGGGCTATCGCGAGGGATGCTGCACGACATCAGTTTTGACATCCGGGCCGGTGAAATTGTCGGGCTCGGTGGCCTGATGGGGGCGGGACGTACTGAATTGTGCCGTGCGTTGTTCGGTCTAGATCCATCCGAGCACGGGGATGTTGAGATTGCAGGCAAGCGGATTTCTCCGAAAACACCGCGAGAAGCTGCGCGAGCCGGTATCGCACTGGTGCCGGAAGATCGGCAGCGGAATGGGTTGGCGCTGAGGCTCCCGATTGCGTATAACATCACGATGCCTGATCTGGGGCGGGTGAGCAAGTTTGGGATTTTGGAAAAGCGAAAAGAGAACAGTCTGGCGGACGAGTACCGCGAGCGACTTCATATCAAGAGCGGAACTGCGCATCAACTGGCTGGCCGGCTGAGCGGCGGCAACCAGCAGAAGGTGGTGATTGCGAAATGGGTTGCGCGGGGGGCGCGCATTTTCCTTTTTGACGAGCCGACTCGGGGCATCGATATCGGAGCAAAGCAAGAAGTATTTGAGCAAATGGATCGCCTTGCACGCGCGGGCGCCGGCATCCTGATGGTCAGCTCGGAGCTTCCTGAATTGATCCAAGTGGCCGATCGCATTCTGGTCATGCGCCAGGGAAGGCTCAGCGGCGAACTGCCCGGGCGAACGACGCAGGAAGAAATCATGCGATTGGCCGGATTCGAGTCGTTGCCTGAAAACGCGGAGTCCACTCCGGCAAAACTATGATGCAGCGGATCCAGCGGTTGCTCCCGTTTTTCACTCTGATCGTATTGTTTATCGCACTGACGATCGCGACGCCTCACTTTTTCACGAGGGTGAATTTGTCGAGCGTGGCGAGGCAGACCGCGGTGATCAATATCATGGCGCTCGGCATGACACCGGTCATCATCAGTGGCGGAATCGATATTTCGGTGGGCTCAATGCTGGCGCTGGCGGGGCTTTTCGGCACGATGGCGATCAAGGGCGGTGAACCGATTCCAATTGCGGTCGCAACAGGAATCGGTACGGGTCTCCTGTGCGGAATCGTGAACGGATCACTGATCACCCTGCTGCGCGTTAACCCGTTCATCGTTACTCTCGGAACGCTAGGGATTTTCAGAGGAATCGCGCTTGTCGTATCAAAGGGTTTGCCGGTGCATGAGATTCCGGAGTCCTTTTCATATTTGGGAGATGGGACCTTGCTCGGCGTTCCGGTTTCGCTGTGGATCCTGGCGCTCTGCGCAATCCTCATGCATTTCCTGCTGGAGAATACGAAACTTGGCCGTTACACTTTCGCGATCGGGAGCAATGAGAGCGCTGCGTACTACGCAGGTGTTCCGATCAAATTTCATGTGACGGCGATTTACGCGCTGGCGGGCGTGCTGACTGGGCTCGCCGGCATGATCGAAGCATCGCGGCTGATGACGGGACAGCCCACGGCAGGGCAGGGATACGAGCTGCAGACCATCGCGGCCGTGGTCATCGGAGGCGGGAGTTTACGAGGCGGCGAAGGCAGCGTTGCCGGCACCCTCATCGGCGCGTTCATTATCGGCCTGCTCTCGAACGGGAGCGATCTGCTGGGCGTGAATCCGTACTGGCAGCAGGTGATCATCGGGGCGGTGATTATCGCCGCAGTGGGATTCGATGAACTGCGAAAGAGGAAATTGTCTGCTGTGTAAGAACTCGTAATAACACGTGTTCTCTCTGCGTGGATACTGAGGGCAGGAAACAGCAAGGCGCTGACTTGCGTCCATCAACAGGAGAAAAGAAAGTACGATGCCGATGTTAGAAGAGTTGTTAGTCGAGGACATGCAAGATCTGCTTCATGCTGAGGGCCAGCTGGTGCGGGCGCTGCCGAAGATGGCCAAAGCCGCACATGATGCAAAACTCAAACAGGCGTTTGAGAAGCATTTGGAGGAGACCAAGGGGCATGTGGAGCGTCTGAAACAGGCCTTTGAGCTGCTTGGCGCGAAAGCCAAAGCGAAACCTTGTAAAGGCATGCAGGGGCTGGTTGAAGAGGGGCAAGAGACCATCACTGAAGGCAAGGAGAAGGAGGAGGTCGCAGCGGATTTGGCGTTGGTTGCGGCGGCTCAGAAAGTGGAGCACTATGAGATCTCGGGCTATGGAACTCTTCGAACGGTGGCGGAGAAAATAGGTCAGAGCAAGGTTGCGAAATTACTGGCGCAGACGTTGGCCGAGGAAGAGAAGACCGATAAACTCTTGACGCAATTGTCGGCGCCCCTACTGGACGAGGCGAGTGAAGAGCCCGAAGAGGAGGCGCGCGCCGCTACATCCTGAGAAACATACGGTCGACAGGGCGCCTCTGAGCGAGCTGGCGCCGACGGGCACTTCGGTCTCTAAGGGTTCCCGAAGGTATACAGCGCTCTCGTGGATGCTCAGGCATGGCATCTGTGCATGTCGAGCTGAAGCTTCGGGGACCGCTTAGCGTCCACACGCCTGCTTCTAATCGGTCGGGGTTTACAGAGCCGGGCGCTTTGTGTATCCGGTCGACTTGAGAAATCCGCATTTTCGTATACTCACGTGTTCGGCGCCATCGAAGCAGGAGGAACGAAATTTGTTTGTGGGATCGGTACGGGACCCGAGGACCTGGAAATGGCTGAGTTTCCCACGACCTCACCCGAGGCAACCATCTGGGCAGTCACAAGCTTTTTCAAGGAACGTGCCGGGCGTGAGCTGGAAGCGGTGGGCATTGGATCGTTTGGTCCGGTGGATCTCGATCCTGCTTCACCTCGTTTCGGCTATATCACATCCACGCCCAAACCTGCCTGGCAGAATTGCGACCTGGCGGGCAGTATTCGGGAAGCGCTCGGGGTGCGAGTGGAGTTCGACACCGATGTAAACGCCGCAGCTTTGGGAGAAGCGCGGTGGGGCGCGGCGCGAGGATTGCCCGACTTTGTCTACCTGACGATTGGGACCGGTATCGGAGGAGGAGCGATGGTTAACGGTCGCATTCTCCACGGACTGGTTCACGCCGAAATGGGCCACTTGCGGATTCCACATGATTTTGAGAGAGATGCGTTCGCAGGTTCGTGCCCGTATCACCGGGACTGCTTGGAGGGTCTGGCATCCGGGCCGGCAATACACGAACGGTGGGGTGTCCCCGGTAGAGAACTGCCGCACGCTCATCGCGGATGGGCTCTCGAGGCCCATTATTTGGCGCTGGGGATCGTAAACCTGGCGCTCGCGCTTTCGCCGCAGCGCATCTTGCTGGGAGGCGGGGTCATGCAGCAGCCACATTTGTTCGACCTGATACGAGCAGAATTCGCCCGGCTGTTAAACGGCTATGTTCAGCACAGGGAAATTCTGGATCATTTGGACCGGTACATTCGGGCACCGGAACTCGGGAGCCGGGCGGGCGTGCTGGGTGCATTGATTTTGGCCGAAGAGCAACGACGACGTGCTTCCGTCAAATGACGGCAAAAAACTGGGGGTACCCGGCGGTTAACGCCCGGTACCCCGAAATAGACAGAGACAGGAAGGAAGGGGTTATTCGCCCCACATGGATCGCGGTGCGCTCAGCATCGATATGCTCGAAAGCTGACTGGCCCGCGCGAGAAACGTGAGAGTCGAAGCTGCGGCGGTCTTGGACGAAGTGGCCGCAGCTTCGATCGTGTATGCAGTGCTCATTCCGTTTTGCTGAACGGACGAGGTGGATCGATTAACGCCTACTGTGCTTTGAACGAGCACGATCAGTAGTAAGGAGCCGGCGAGTTTCATTTGTATGCTCTTTTCCTTTATTGATCAAGTAAGGATGTTCGAGTCAATTACTCTTCACCGTTAATCGAGATGCTTGCGCCCCAAAGCGACTGTGCACCCCAGAGTGACTGTGCTCCCCAGAGCGATTGTGCACCCCAGAGGGACTGTGCTCCCCACAAAGACTGCGAGCTGGAGAGGCTAGTTGCACCCCAGAGTGACTGTGCTCCCCAGAGGCAGTGGTTGCCACTCAGCACCGAAGCGCCCCAGAGAGATTGCGCGCCCCAGAGTGATTGCGCCCCCCATAGAGACTGATTTGCCCAGATTGAGGACGGATCGTAGCTGAGCGTAACGTTGCCTGTGGTTGGATCGTAGTTCGCGGTCGGTGATATTGCGGTCACACCAACCGGCACAGAGTTGATGGACGAGAGCGCTGCGGCGACGTCCAGATAGCCCGCGCCCACTGTGAAGATGTCGTAGTAATCCGTGTAGGAGCCTGTCGAATTGGTGACGGTGCTGGATTGGGGGAAGGTTTTATAAGCAGTGTCCATCAGCAGAAGCTTGATCTGATCCGGTGTCAGGTTGGGATTGGCTTGGAGAAGATCAGCCGCCGCTCCGCTAACCACGGGCGCAGCCATGCTGGTGCCGCTGAGAGTGAAGTAATTCTTGGATACCGAGTTGGAGCCCTTTCCGCTTTGGTAATAGGAAACCTGCACGCTGTTAACCGGGTACTGCTTCACGAGAGTAGAGTTCGTTGCGAGCAGAGAGACGACGAGATTTCCTGGGGCCAGAATATCCGGTTTTACGATATGGTCGACTTGCGTCGGTCCTTTGGAACTGTAGCTGGCGATGAGATCGTCGGTCCGCGTATATGTGCCTTCGGTCTTCATGGCGCCGACCGTAATAACATAGGGATCGTTTCCGGGAGCATTGATGGTGCCGTAGCCTTGTTCTCCGAAAGTGTTATCGCGTCCATCGTTGCCGGCTGCCACTACTACCACGATGCCCGCGTTCCACGCGGCCTCAACCGCCTGACACAGCGGGTCTTGTGTATAGCTTTCGTAGACGGGCCGGCCAAGTGACAAATTGATCACTCGGATGTTAAACACGTTCTTGAGATAGATTGCCGCATCGATCGCCAAGATGACGTTGCTGTCTGTGCCCTGACCGTTCTGATCGAGAACGCGGAAGTCCACCAGGCTAACGCCGGGCGCTAAGCCAGTAAACGTTCTGGTGCAATTGGGACAGGTAGAAGTACGCCCGTTCGCCGCAATGATTCCAGCGACGTGCTGACCGTGGCCGTATTGATCAGGAGCCGGACCGCCCGGCGGAGGCGGAGGTACTCTCGCTGGCAGTGGCGACTGAGTGACAACGAGACTAGCTAGGCCAGCGGCAACGGAATTTGTGAAATCGTAAGTGTAGGCGAGCTTCTGGAGATTTGGATCTGGATTCATGCCGCTGTCGATCACTGCGACTCCGATTCCAGTTCCGGTGAAGCCAGCGCTCCAAGCTGCGCTTGCGTTCACGGCAGCAGCCGTGTTGTCCAGCTTCGCGGCGATCGGGCGATCCGGCGTAATAAATGTGACGTCGGGATCGTTCTGCAGGTCGCGTATAGCCCAAGCGGGAAGGGTATATACGCCTCCCTTTACCGACTTGAGTCTGGAGTGCACGAAGCCGCCTCTGCTGAGGATCTTCTGTTCCTTTGCGTCATCGGCGCCATTCTTCCATTGAAGAATGACTCGCACCTTCGCTTCCGGGTTGTTGTTCGTCAGATCATCCAAGTCTTTTGATAGTTTCGGCCCCTGTGGCGGTTGCGCGGCACATGCCAGTACCCCGGCAACTAGCAGCCATCCAAGCTTTTTCATTTCGTCCCCTCTTCTGAGCCGCTTAGCTGGCCGGTTCGCCCGGCATCAAGCGTGAAATTTCGGCTACAAAACCCTTATCGGAGATGAGGATCGAAGCTTGAAACCGGTTAAGAACTTAGCCCGTAAGGGAGTACTCAGGGAGTGAGCGGCTTCCAAAAAAAATAGCCACAGCGGCAACTGACGCCACTGTGGCTATATAGATGAAAGGTTTGGCTGAAGTCCTTACTGTGCGCTGATCGGCGGGATACTTGCAGGCGAACCATGTACTGCGTTCACAACGGGTAGAGCGGCAACAATCGCGGCGGCCGAAAGCACGCCGGCGATAACGGCCGCGTGCGAGACATTCTGAACCGCGATTACGGCACCAGAAGGTCCGCTAACCGTTCCGCCTGCGCTCTGGTCCGCCGTTTTCCCCGGTTCGGGCTGGCCAGATTCAGAGTTGGTGAGCTCCAGCTTGGATTCCGCGCTCAGCTTGTAGTCGAGATTGCCGGCCATCAAGATGAGCTTGGGCCGGGTAGTCGTCCCTGTCAACCGGACAACCGACTTGGGGGCGAGTCGAACACTGCTGCCGTCGTGAAACAGCATCGTGCCGGGACCTGTTGAGGTATCGATTCGATCACCTATAACGACCGGCCAGGAAGAGACCCCTGGGGCTGCAACAGAGTGGCCGTCAATTGTGAACGGGTCAGGACTGGACATCGTCGCGATCGGGCTCGCCGCAAAGCAGCCGAATGAGAACGCGGCGGTGATCGTGAGCATAAATGGAAGCCGATTCATGGGAGATCCTCTTCGACTATGTGGTCCCATTCTGAACCTTCTCTCAGGGGCGTAAGGTGATCGTGCTTATAGGTGTATGACGCCCGTCTGACACTTTAATGACATTTCACAGCTGATTTTCTATGGCGGAGCCCACCTTAGTTACCGACGCATGCAGGCGCACTCCTTGTTCAGTAAGGCATTCGCCTGCATGATTAGCTTGGGTGTGGCGGTCTATGGCGGAGTCGGCCTATGGCAAAGCTGGGCGGGGCCGGAGGTCATCGACAGCAAATCGTGCGGCGTGTGGTTATGCCCTGGCGAATTTTCGGATCAGCGCGTTTACGATCTGCAGGAACAGGGGACAGGAAGTCGATTCGACAAAGCGCTTCCAGAGTTTGAGCGGGCTCTTGTACGGGAGCCGGCATCCGCCTATCGATGGGCCGATCTAGGCGAAGCGATGCAGCGCGCCAACCGGTTTGAAAACGCCCACTATTGTTTTCGGCGAGCACTGGCCAGAGCGCCGCACAGTCCGGCAATTCTGTTTCGCGCCGCTAACTTCTACTTCGGTGCAAACGATAAGACGGACGCTTTCCGCTCGCTCGCGACGATTCTCGGCAATGCGGACGCCTCAGCATACTATGTCCCAGCCTTCGTCACGTATTCCCGGATGGATGTGCCGGTCAGCCGGGTTCTTGATAACGGCATTCCGCGAAGTCCTTCCGCCGCACAGGGGTTCTTGCGCTTCCTTATAGAAGAGGGGCAGGTGGCCGACGTGGAAGCTGCCTGGAAGTGGATGGAAGAACGATCTCTCAGCGATGAAATTACAACCGCGGAGTATTTGAATTTTTTATTGGGCAAGAAACAGAACGAGCATGCTGCTGAAAACTGGCAGCAGTTGAATCGCAATGCTGCGGCCGAATACCGCCGGAGTGATTGGGTTTTTAACGGCGGTTTCGAATTCCGGCCCGGGCCATCGCCGTTCGACTGGCATCTGGAACCGGCGGAAGATGTGAGGGCGAGCCGCACCTGCTTCGCCGTAGGAAAAGGCCAATGCTCTTTGGAACTGACCTTCCGAGGAACGGAAAACATCGACTATCATGGCGTTTCGGAAAACGCGGTGGTCAGGCCGGGCAAGTGGATGTTACAAGGTTCTATTAAGTCCGAGGGCATTACTACGGATCAAGGAGTTTCGCTGCGAATTTATGACGCGATTCAGCCCCAAAATCTTGATGTTCGAACCGATTCACTCACCGGCACCCATGAGTGGCGGAAAATGGAATGCCTGTTTAAAGTAAAGTCGGCAACCTCTCTCGTCCGCATAGAAGTGACGCGGCAAGCCTCTCTCAAAGCGGACAATAAGATCGTCGGCAGAGTCTGGATTGATTCAGTAAGTCTGAAGCCGGTCGATAACTGAGCTCGTTTCTGGCCGCAAATATTTCGGAAAATTCTGAGAATCATGCGTGTAAACCAAGTACTACGTTGCAGACGTTTCTGCTCGTTCCGATTCGGTTCACTTCGATGAAGGGCGGCCTGGGACTGAGGGGGCGGTAGCCTACCTGCATTGCTCGAGAACGCCCTTTCGGCGGATCTTTCTACTTCTATGAATACGACGCAAAGTGGGATCGAGGAATCTTCCCAACAACATTGGTATGGTATACGAACCAAGCCGAATCACGAAAGCGTGGCTGCGACCGCGCTCGAAGGCAAGGGCTACGAGCCCTATGCTCCGAGCTGGCGCTCCCGGCGGCGTTGGTCAGATCGCGTGGTCGAATCGAAAATGCCGCTGTTCACCGGTTACGTGTTCTGCCGGTTCGATGCGACGCGTCGCTTACCGATCCTCACCACTCCCGGGGTGGTCTCAATCGTAGGCTTCGGGACTGGACCTACACCCATACCAGAAGATGAGATTGAGGCCGTCAAACGTATATTGCGCTCGGGCCTAACTGCCGAGCCCTGCCCTTTTCTCCAAAAAGGCCAGCGTATTCGTGTGTCCCGAGGCGCGCTGGAAGGCTTAGAAGGCATCCTGCTCAAGAAGAAAAGCGATTGGAGAATGCTGGTATCGGTCAGCATGCTTCAGCGCTCCGTATCCGTCGAAATCGACCGTGATTGGATCTGTGAAATCCGATAGAGTCGCATGATCGACATTCACAGCCACGTGCTTCCGGGCATAGACGATGGCGCGCGCACAATGGAAGAAAGTGTCAACATGCTACGGTTGGCAGCGAGCTCGGGGACTACGGATATCGTCGCGACACCTCATTCGAACGCGAAATACGAGTTCGATGAGGTACGGATCCACGAACTGTTTCTCGAGCTGTCGGACAAAACACGTGCCTTTATCACGATTCATCTAGGCTGCGATTTTCACCTGAGTTACAAAAATTTGTTTGATGCGGCCCGGCATCCTCAGAAATACACAATCAACCATACGCAGTATTTGATGGTCGAATTGCCGGAGTTAGTCGGCTTATCCACAATGCGGCAAGGGCTGCGAGCACTTATCGATGCCGCTATCATTCCCGTGATCACCCATCCTGAACGGAACATGTGTGTGCACGACAAGTGTGATGAGCTCGAGCACTGGGTAGCAGATGGTTGTCTGTTGCAAATTACTGGGCAGTCATTTCTCGGATCCTTTGGACCGAAGGCCAAGGCTTCCGCGGAAAAACTGCTGAGTTTAGGACTGGTTCACTTTGTGGCAAGCGATGCACATGACTGCGTAAACCGCCCGCCCGACCTGTCGAGTGCCTATGGGCATATCTGCTCACACCATGGCGCCGAAGTTGCAGATTCGGTTTGCATCCACAATCCCGCAGCGGTGCTCGCGGGCGACTCTCTCGCCTGGAACGCGCCTAAAGAACAGAAAAGTAACCGACTCTTTGCGTTCTGGAAATAACGGTACTGAAAACTCCTGGCAAGGGGAGCGCCCGTTGCCGAGAGAATTCGAAATGGCCATCGAATCGAGGAGCAGGATGATCAGTTTCCGCCTCACTCAGGCGGAATACGATAAATGCCGGGAGCTTTGCTTCAGCCACGGGATTCGAAGCGTGTCTGAGATGTCGCGCCTCGCAATTAATCTGTTGATCGAGCAACCGGTGGGAGTGTGTGACGGCACCATCCAATCTCGCATGACAGAGCTCGAGAGCCGGGTTCAGATTCTGGCGTTGGAAGTAAGGAAGCTCAGACAATGCTGAGGATGGTATGCCGTTCGGGCGTGACAAGCTCAATAACTAATCGGAGTAACAGGAGCTAAGTTTTAATGCATTATCAAGTCCATGCGCTCTGCCTTTCAGCGCTTTTGTCATTTGCGGGATATTGCGGCCAAGGAAACGAGGGCCGAGGCGCTGAATCTGCAGTCAGCCCCGATGTTCCCGGGATGACTTCCCATCTCGATATCGCGCCTTCAAACTACGTGCTCGGACCTGACGACCAAATCACGCTGTACGTCGCCGATGCTGAGGAAATCAGCGGTAAGCCGATGCGCATCGATATGCGGGGCGACATGAACGTACCGATGGCAGGAAGAATCCACGCGGCCGGATTGACAGCTGAACAGCTCGAGGCTGCGGTCGAGAGCCATTTGAAGCGGCTGTTCAAGAATCCGGAGGTAGTCGTCTCGATCACGGAGTTTCGCAGCCAGCCGATCTCGATATTAGGAGCGGTAAACGCCCCCGGCGTACATCAGCTCCAAGGCCGCAAGACTTTGTTCGAAGTGATCTCGCTGGCCGGCGGCCTTCGGCAGGATGCCGGCAATACGGTCAAGATCACTCGCGATATTCGTTGGGGGCGGATCCCACTCCCCGGCGCCAAGAACGATGAAACAGGCAAATTCAGCGTTGCCTCGATGAGCGTGAAAAGCATCATGAACGCCAGCGATCCGTCGGAAAACATCGCAATCAAGCCGCAAGACGTGATTTCGGTACCGAAAGCGGACCTGGTTTATGTAGTGGGATCAGTCCACAAGCCCGGGGGATTCGTGCTCGGCGAGAATGAATCGCTTTCGGCTTTGCAGGTTCTCTCGCTCGCCGAAGGCTTGGACAAAACCGCCGCGCCTGAAAAGGCCAAAATCATGCGCGCAGTACCCGGCACATCGAACCGTACCGAAGTGGCCGTGAATTTAAAGAAGCTGATGGCGGGAAAAGGCACAGACCTCTCGCTCAAAGCCGATGACATTCTATTTGTCCCGGACAGCGCAGCCAAGAGTGTCGCCGCGCGTACGTTCGAGGCCGCAGTCCAGATTGGAACCGGTCTCGCGATCTACAGATACTAAGTCAACATGGAACATCAGAATCAGAAACCAGAATCCTCGGGCAATTTGCCCGTCCCTGGCAAATGGGCGGAGCACACGCTGAGCCGCAACCAGTATGTGGAGGTTCCGACGAGCCCCGCGCCACGCGGCCCCGATGACGAAGCGCAAACGCCCGGGCTCATCGAGTACTGGCGTATTCTCCGCCGCCATAGAGGCACGTGGATTGTCTTCGCATTTGCAGGCTCGCTACTCGCGTTCCTGATTACTCTTCCTCAAACTCCAACTTATCAAGCGCGCACGTCGCTCGAAATTGTCGGCTTGAACGAGAACTTTTTGAACTTTAAGCGCGCGAGCCCGGTGGAAGAGACAGGCTCCACAGCAGTGGCATCAGACATCCAAACGCAGCTCAAGATCCTGCAGAGCGATTCTTTGTTGGAACGCGTGGTGGCCAAACTGAACGGCAGCGGCGATTTTCAAGCAGATACACCCAGCCGG
Source organism: uncultured Acidobacteriaceae bacterium (assembly GCA_963703035.1). GTDB lineage: Bacteria > Acidobacteriota > Terriglobia > Bryobacterales > Bryobacteraceae > Bog-105. The sequence continues at coordinate 320,847 of OY969780.1, forward strand.
ATGTCAGCTTGGCATAAGCTCTTAAAGCTTCCCGAGCCTCCGCCTGAGGTGGCGCGGGAAGAAGCATTCAAGAATGTGGCACAGAGCCTAAAGGTCCGCGCGGCTGGGCAGACCAGAATTGTCGAAATCACGGTTGATTCTCCAGATCCAAAGCTCGCTGCGCAGTTCGCCAACACGCTGGCGAACGAGTACATCGAGCAGAATCTCGAGGCGCGGTGGAAGACAACCCAGAGAACGAGCGATTGGCTCGCCGGCCAGCTCGACGACATGAAGATTAAGCTGGAGCGATCTGAAGACGCGCTCCAGGCCTACGCCCGTAGCTCTGGACTTCTCTTTACGGACGAGAAGACGAACGTGTCAGAAGATAAGCTCCGCCAAGTGCAGCAGGAGCTCTCGAGCGCTCAAGGCGAGCGGATAGCTAAGCAGTCCCGCTACGAGATCGCCCAGAGCAGTCCGCCAGAAGCTTTGCCCGACGTGCTCAATGACCCCGGGCTCCGCGACATGCAGTCGAAGTTAACAGAGTTGCGGCGGCAGGTTGCGGATTTGAGCACGATCTACACTCCGGAGCATGCAAAAGTGAAGCGCCTCGAAGCCGAGCTGAGCACGCTCGATCAGGCTTTCGCCCGGGGCCGCGCGGAAATTCTCGATCGCATAAAGAACGAATATGAAGAGGCCGTTCGCAAAGAGAAACTTCTGAGCGCGGCTTACAACTCGCAAACGCACCTGGTGAGTGGAGAAGGCGAAAAGACGATCCAGTACAACATCCTAAAACGCGAGGCGGACAGCAACCGGCAGCTCTACGAGTCGATGCTCCAACAGCTGAAGGAATCGACGATCGCTTCGGCAATGCGGGCCAGCAACATCAGAGTAGTCGATCCGGCGAGCATCCCCTTGCGTCCCTATAAGCCGAATGCCAAGCAGAGTGCAGCGCTGGGCCTGCTTGCGGGCCTTTTGGCCGGGGCCGCATTTATTATCATGCGCGAGCGTGCGGATAGGACCATTCAGCAGCCTGGCGACGTGGGCTTGTATCTGAACGTGCCGGAGCTGGGAATTATTCCTTCAGGCGCGGTGGAGGGCGGCGGCTTCCGCACCGCCTTGGCGGCATCGAGGGATCTCAGCCTGTTCGGAAGCGCGATCAAGAAGGCCTCGGGTGATCGAGTCGAGCTCGTCACGTGGCAGCACAAGCCGTCTATTGTTGCCGAGAGTTTTCGGTCGACGTTAGTTTCCATACTATTTGCCGGGGAACAGGGACCTCGCCCGAAGGTATTGGTCCTGACCAGCGCCGGACCCGGCGAAGGAAAATCGACGGTAGCCAGTAACCTCGGGATCGCGATCGCGGAGGTGGGGCAAAGAGTGTTATTGATGGACGCGGACATGCGAAAGCCCCGGCAACACGACATTTTCAAAATGACCAACGAGCGCGGGCTAAGCAGTATTTTGCGCGAGAAGCCAAGCTTAAACGGCGATAAGTCGCTGGGCGGCCTGATTCGCGAAAGCGAGATTCCCGGGCTGTTTGTTTTGACCAGCGGACCTACGACGTCGTCCGCAACTACATTACTCTATGGGTTACATATGTTGGAGTTGCTGAAGTATGTCCGGAATGAGTTCGACACTGTGCTTATTGACACCCCGCCGATGTTACAGATGCCGGATGCGCGCGTTCTGGGGCGCATGGCTGACAAAGTGATCATGGTGATCCGCGCCGGGCACACGACCAAGGACGCCGGAATCGCGGCACGGCAGCGCTTGAGCGAGGACGGGATCGAAGTGCTGGGGACGATCTTGAACGACTGGAATCCAAAATCGGCGCCGGACGGGTACTACGGGTATTACAACAAGTATTACAAGGCGTATAGAACGTCGGAAGAGGTTGCGGCGAGATAACCGCGAGGAGTCGAATCGACCCAGCTCCTCAAAGGTTACCGTGGTATTCAGACGGGTTCTAGAACAAGCAAGTAGAGGCCGCCTTCTGCGTCGTCGTTTGCCCGACGCATATGGAGGCTGCGAATTTTATGTATCGCCGGACTGTACTTTAGGCTACTGGCGAAGAGACGTTTCCAGAGTTGATCCCCAACTCCTTCGAATCGCGCAGGAAAGTTTGACCCCGGGCGCGGTGGTGTGGGACATCGGCGCAAATGCTGGATTGTTTTCGTTTGCTGCTGCGGGGTTAGTTGGGTCCAGTGGAAAAGTTTATGCCGTCGAACCGGACACTTTACTGGTTGGGATGTTACGGCGTTCTGCGGCGATCAAAAACTCGAGCTCGGCCCCGGTCGAAATCATTCCATGTGCCGTATCGGATCGTGTTGATCTTCGCCAATTTAATGTTGCAGAGCGCGGGCGAGCTTCCAATTTCCTTGCCGGTTTCGGCAATTCGATGACCGGCGGGGTTCGCGAAACCCAGACAGTGATTACCATTTCGATCGACTGGCTCGCCGCTCGAATTCCAAGTCCTGACGTCATAAAGATTGATGTAGAAGGAGCGGAGCTGCAGGTACTTATGGGCGCTAAGGAGCTTCTGGCCGCTAAGCATCCATTCATCATCTGTGAAGTTGCTGAGGAAAACGACCGGGACGTAGCGAACTTATTTAAAGAATTCGGGTACATAGTCTGTGACGGAGCTCTGCCCAAAGTAAAGCGAAAACCACTAAGCCGAGCGCCGTGGATAACACTCGCGTCGCCATATGCACTTAGGTCAGAAGCTCATTGAAACCAAGTGCCGATGTTGGTTTTCATATGACCAAAGCACAAGTAAAGCGCTTTCTCCCCAATCCGCTCGTCCAGGTGATCCGTAATACGAGGATCAGCCGCCTCAGACGAAAGTTTGGAAGGATGGACCGAAAGCAGGCTTTCTCGGCAATTTACCAGGAAGCTTGCTGGGGACAGAACTCCGATAATCCATTCTGTTCCGGCCATGGCTCGGCGGACGCGTTTGCAGCCAGCTATAACGACATCGTGACAAGCTATATCTTGACGGAGGAGATTCGATCCGTTGTGGACCTCGGATGTGGTGACTTCAGAATCGGTCGGCGCCTTTGCATCCTGCCGATAGAATACTGCGGAGTCGATATCGTAAGCGAGCTAGTCACGTATAATTCACGCCAGTATGGCAACGAGCGTATAACATTCAAGTGCCTCGACATCGTCGAGGACCAATTGCCGACCGCCGAGTTGTGCCTCATCAGGCAGGTCCTACAGCATCTAAGCAACATCGAGATCGCATCGGTATTGAAGAAGTTGGGGAAATACCGTCACGTCATCATCACGGAGCACATCCCATCGTTCGAGGCTGGCTTCCAGAATAGAGATAAGCCCCATGGACCGGATACGCGCATCATTGATGGTTCGGGCGTGTACATCGAAGCACCTCCATTTACATGTAAGGTCGCTAGTGTGTGGGAACATCCGTATGACAAACGCACCAAGATTGTAAGTAGCCTACTACGGAATGCCTAAATCGCGCCCTGAATTTGCTCGCGAGTGAATCAGGGCACTGTACAATCTTTAGCCGACTTGCACCCGGGTTCAAGCAGCAAGGCTGGCTCTCGAAGTTAAATTAGCTTTTTAAGCATTTGGTGAAAGGGTTGATCTTGTCCAATTTCAAGGAAGTTTGCTATCAACGGTATCGGGCTGAGTTAGGGCCGCGCGGCTTGGGGAACGTTAGGAATGCATTCCTGCAACGGCTCGCGCGCCTTCACGTCCCTGCCGAGCGAAGCAGCCGTATATGTGATCTCGGGTGCGGCGCAGGAGTGCTGTTGCAAATCCTTGAAGATCAGGGATATAGCTGCCTTGAAGGAATCGATTGCTCGCCTTTTCAAGTAGAATATCGAATTTCAAGTAAAGTCCATCGAGGGGACGCGCTCACCCTTCTCCGAGGCAAGAAAGACGCATCTCTGGATGTTGTAATTGCATTCGATGTCATCGAGCATCTAAATAAAGACGAACTGCTTGAATGGATCAGAGAGGTACATCGAGTGCTTGCGCCTCAGGGGCGCTGGATTCTTCACACCCCGAATGCCAGCGGGTTATTTGGAAACCGAGTTCGATACGGTGATCTAACGCATGAATCTGCATTCACAGTTGAGTCGCTGCGCCAATTAGGTGAGATCGCGGGCTTCCGCTCACTCCGCGTGAGCGAGGACAAACCCATAATACATGGGCTAAGTAGTGGCATCCGGCGCATTATTTGGGAAATCGCAAGACTGCCGCTGCTCTTGGTCTGGATTGCTGAAACTGGCGATTGGCGTGATTTTGCATTAAGCCAAAACATCACTGCGCTTCTGTTTAAGTAAGTATTCTCACCACCTCATCGATCGTGATTTGTTTTCTATCTTTATACCCCCGCAATTCTGTTTTGCCAAATGCGGCATCGTAGCCTCCATTACTAGTGCGATCGTTGTTTGACCAAGGATCACTGTTCCCTAGCTTTCCCATCAATTGTATGAGAGCGTCAAGTTCCGCACCGTATGTCATTGAAAAAAGGAGGATGTTGTCGACTAGAATACGTCTGCTGGGCAATGCTCTAAACACGCCGAATAGTTTGCAAAAGCGCTTTGCATCCGGGGTACTCTGGTCCGCCGCGAGTGGCGCTATTCAGCAGCTATCGTCGCTTTTGATTGCAGTAGTCACAGCAAGGATGTTAGGAAAGGAAGCTTATGGAGAGTTCTCGCTTATTCAAAGCACGATCGCGGCATGGAGCCTTTTTGCTGGATTCGGTCTGGCAGTCACCGCGACTAAGTACGTCGCAGAATATCGCTCAGGCGATCCCGAAAAAGCCGGAGCTATCGTCGCTTTGTCGGAGATCTTTTCAGCTGTATTTGCAGCCGCAGTTTCGGCTCTTCTATATATCACGGCGCCGAGTATTGCGTTACACACATTCGGCAGACCCGAAGTCGTAACAGAGCTGAGGATCGCGGCTCTCATTCTCCTCGTTGCGTCAATTTGCGCCGCTCAAACCGGAGTACTCAGCGGGTTTGAGTCATTCCGATTAATAGCCAAAATTCGGGTTGTCCGCGGAGTAGCTTCACTGGTGACATGTACGGCTGGGATACTCCTAGGTGGTATTCGGGGGGCCTTGTGGGGCTTGGTAATAGCTTGGGCATCCACGGCCATTCTGACTGAGCTCTTTGTGCGAGATACGTGCAGCAATCGCAAAATACGGCGCTCTTACGTCGGCGCATTCGATCACTTTCGACTCCTTTTTCGCTATTCCATTCCAAGTGTTTTGGCGGGCTCACTTATGACGCCAGCAACCTGGTTCGCGTCGGCATTTGTTGTACAGCAAAATGGCGGGTATGCACAGCTCGCATTGTTTAACGCTTCCAACCAATGGCGGACGGCGATTTTTCTCTTACCAGCCTTGGCTGGCGATATGCTGGTACCACTATATTCTTCAGAAGCAAGCTCAGGTGACAGCCGAATGACCATTTTGAAATATGCAATGACCTTCGGTCTTTTGACAGCCGCACCTATAGCACTAATCGTCATTTTTTGCCGGCACACTCTTATGAGTGCGTTCGGCACTGCGTTTATAGATGGCGATTCACTAATTCCTATCATAGCTGCGAGCGGAGTTTTATTAGCTGCTATTAACCCTATTACCACGTTGTATGCGGGAGCGGGGCTTCAATGGCTCAATGCTGGTACGAACTTGCTGTGGTCGGGTACGTTACTTGCCTCCACCAGCATACTAGTCCATTATGAAACTGGCTCAAGGGCACTCGCGTACTCAAATCTCTTGGCATACATCGGCCAAGCACTTTTTGTAGGAGCATATACGTTTCGACCAGAAGGTAGAAAGTTGTTCTTCAGGGGCGGCACCGATGAACAAAGGAGTACAGATACGGAAGCGCTTACGGTTTCCAGCTGCGATCCCCCACAGCGCAAATGCCGGTGATTATGGAAGGCGACATCGGTCAAAGCGACCATTGGCTGGGCATTGGGAATAATTTGTCCTTCGCTGATAAGGCACGACAGGGGATAAGCTCACAGGTCTTCGGCAATTCGGCCAGAAGAAAAGAAGTACGACCGTATAAGTGGACACGGATTTTGTTTGAAGTAAGCCTAATTTTCGTTCTTACCGAGGGCCTGATACGGCGGCTTTTGCCATCCTCAATGATGAACCCGATTCTGGCTGTAAAATTTGGTATCTTCCCGCTACTTTACGGGCTGCTGTTATCGGGGCGGCGTGCAAAGGTGAAGTTGCCAGCAGGCATTCTTCTGTTTAGTCTTTGGGGAGCGATTATTTCGCTATGGCATGGATCGGCATATTGGGCGACCACTCTTTTTGGACTGCTTGTAAATCTCACGTTTATACCTGTTTGCTTGCTTTCCCGAGCGCTATACCCTGACCGGCAAGGGCTTAGACGCTTTTTTACGGCCATCACGGCCTTCGCCTTTGGTGCTGGTGCGGTAGCAATTTACCAATCTTTCCTCCCGTCGGATCATTGGATGAATGTTTTGATGGATGGTTCTGCTGGATTCGACGGGCGAGTCACTTCGACATTTGTGTTCTGCAATGTCTTCGGAAACTTTACGATGGGGGGTACGATAGCATGTCTGGCTGCGCTCGGTCTGGCCAAAAGGGTGACAGAAAGGGTTTTTGCACTTTGTGCCGTGCTGACACTTAATGCAGGAGCGGTATTCAGCGGAAGTCGCGCGGCTCTATTTGGGACGTCCGCGATTGTTACCATCGTATTGCTGAAATCGAGGTTGAGAGTTCGTTATGCCGTGCTTGCGGTGCTGACATTTGTTGTGATTGCCTCAGCTGGCTCTCGAGTATCTGTCGACGACCTTAGCGTTGTCGAGGGTCAGCGGGCATTTACTGCCGAGGACTTTCTCAGCCGCATTTCTCAGGAATATTTGGGGGAATGGCTCTCCCATGGGCAGGCTGTATCGCGTGGCTGGGGTACCGGGTGGGGGCCTTTCACCATGGGCCTGGAATCGTACACCAACGCTCTAGATATTCGGGAATCCACACCATCAACAGAACTCGAAGGCGGATATTCGGTCATGGTTGCGGAAACTGGCTTTTGCGGCCTCGTATGCTTCTTAGGAATGCACGTTTGGCTGGTTAGAAGCAGGCGACCGCTCGTGCCGTGGTTCGGCGTCGCGGTTGCCTGTTGGTCCTTATTGGGCAACCTCCCTCTCTGTTTGCTAGAAGTCCCCGTGCTTTCAATACTGTTTTGGGCGTTCGCAGGTCTGCAATTAGCGCAGATGGATGACAACTCCCAGCGTTGTTGGAGTGGACGGTGATCGAGGCGAAGGTCCAACGGCCACAGGTAGGTATCTTCTGTACGCATCCGATCCAATACCAGGTTCCAATCTGGAAGGCGCTCGCCAACTCGGGCGTGGCGACCAAAGTGTTTTACATGACGGAAGCGAATGCCAAGCCAACCCAAAGCGAAGAGTTCGGCGCTGCAGTTGCATGGGACGTACCGCTATTTGATGGTTACGAGAGTGCCATCTTAAGTCAGAGCCGATCCCCGAACGATCTAAACTGCAATGCTGCCATAAGAGCTTGTCAGAAGTTCATCGCTGGGAATTTCGACACCGTTGTCGTGAACGGTTATACACATCTGTTCGAGCCTTTGTTGTCACTGATCGCGCGTGCGAAGGGAATAAATGTTGTCATGCGCGGTGAATTCAGTGAAATGCGCAAAACGAGCACGTTAAAGCGCTCGATGCGAAGGTTTTATCTACGCCAGATCTACTCGCTTGTAAATGCGTTCTGCTACATCGGAACGGATGCCAGGCGTCACCTCATTTCGCACGGAGTCCCTGCAAGCAGGATGTTCTTCTCTCCCTACTGCGTAGATACGGAGCTCCTGGATCTCCAAGATAGAGCGTTTGATCGAAGTGCTTGCCGCGCTGCGTTGGGAGTCCAAGACGATCAGATCGTGCTGTTATCAAGCGGAAAGCTCATCAAGAGAAAGGATCCGCTCTTAGTGATTCGAGCCATCGATCTTCTTCCGGAACAGCTTAAATCACGAATCCGGCTGCTGATAATGGGTGACGGGCCGCTCAAAGCGGAGCTTGAGCAATCCGGTCGAAAACTGCTTGGTAGCCGAGTCGAGTTGCTTGGGTTTGTCAATCAGTCCTCGATTGGGAAATACTTCAAAGCCGCCGATATGTTTGTTTTGGGTTCGAGTTTTGAGACGTGGGGACTTGTGGTTAACGAAGCTATGCAGTTCGGTCTCCCTGTTGTAGTGAGTGATGCCGCTGGGTGCGTGAGAGATTTGGTAATTGAAGGTAGAACGGGCTTTTCATTCAAATCGCAGTGCGACGTAGATTGTGCTGAAAAGCTCTCAATCCTGCTCCAAGACGGTAACCGCAGGCGAAGCATGGGCGCCGAGGCGAAGTGTCACATACAGGGTTATACATCATATGAAAGCGCACGCGGTCTCCTCGAAGCCATCCGCAGCGAAAATAGTCAGCGAGTTACTTCAGTCAATTAAGCGGTCGAAGTCAGACATGTTATTCATTCAAACCCAAGCGTATAGAACGCCTGGCGGGATGCAAACTTATATGCGCCGTATTGCGGAAATCATGACCTCTGTGTGTGAGGACGTACGTGAGCCGATAATCTCCTTATCTGTAACCGATTCGTCGATGGACGCTCGCCTGCACGAGAATGCAGTTCACTACGATGATTTCGTCGCGGCATCAGGCAACAAAACAAAATTTTTAGCCGAGGTCTTCCGTAAGGCGGCTTGCCGGCGACATCGAGTAGCCGTTATAGGTCACTTGCACCTTGCACCAGTGGGCCATCTCTTGAAACGCCTTCGATTGATCCAGCGTTATGTTCTGGTTCTCCACGGTGTCGAAGCTTGGGCGCGGATGCCCAAGTATATACGAACTGCCTGCCGCAATGCCGATGCAATCGTTGCGACAACGCGGTATACAGCCTCCGAGTTCCAAATACAGAATCGGTTTGTCCACCGGAGAATGTGTGTTGTGCCGCTCGCCCTCCCGGATCATAGTCTACATCCGCTTCGGACCCATCGTCGGAATGGTCGGTTAGAAATTCTGAGCATCGGCCGCCTGGATTCGTCCGAACGATATAAGGGATTCGAACACATCATAGGCGCCGTCAGCAAGTTGGCGAACGAAGGCCTCGCAATCCGGTTGCGGATCGCCGGAACCGGCGATGATTTAGAGCGTCTGAGAGAGCTCGCGAGAACGACAGGACCTGCTGAGGCGATCGAAGTACTAGGGGAAGTAAGAGAAGAGCAACTCACACATCTCTACCGCTCCTGCGACATCTTTGCGATGCCGAGCAAAAGCGAAGGGTTCGGACTGGTGTTTCTGGAAGCAATGCGTTTCGGAAAACCGTGTGTCGGTGGCCGGCACGGTGGAACACCGGAAGTTATTCGAGATGGCGTTGACGGGTTTCTTGTGAAATATGGCGATGAGGATGCTTTGGTTCGTATCCTCGGCGATCTCTCGCGAAACAGCTTGCTGCTCGAGCAGTTGGGACGAAACGCGTATCTACACGCCTCATCTGAGTATATTTTCCCGGTTATGAGGGATCGTTGGAAAAAAATACTCTTGCAGCTCAGCGATAGCTAGGAACCCAAATGTGTGGTATCGCGGGTATTTTTTCCTACAAACCTGAAGGCGCGTCGCCAGCGTTAGATCCTTTGGTTGCGGTGCGCGATTTAATGCGCCATCGTGGACCTGATGCTCACGGGTTGTGGACATCAGAGGATCGGAATGTCGCATTTGCGCACCGGCGGCTTTCCATTATCGATTTGAGTATAGGCGGCACTCAACCCATGACCTCTTTCGATTCCCGCTACACGATCGTATTTAATGGCGAGATCTATAACTACAGGGAGCTTCGGGACAGATTGGTATCGCACGGGTATTGTTTTCAAACCAGCAGCGATACAGAGGTCCTGCTGCACCTATACGATTTTGCAGGGGCGGATATGTTGCCACAACTTCGCGGCATGTATGCATTCGCGCTTTGGGATAGGAGGGAACGCGAGCTGATCATGGCACGCGATCCATTAGGAATCAAGCCACTTTATTTCGCTGACGATGGAGCGACTATTTGGTTCTCCTCCCAAGTCCGACCGCTCGTCCGTGCAGCTGGCGTGACCACGTCCGAGGAACCTGCCGGGCACGTAGCCTATTTTCTTTGGGGGCATGTACCTGAGCCGTACACCTTGTTTCGCAGCATTCGCTCGCTGCCAGCTGGTCATTACTGTCGTATTAAGTACGGCGGCAGCAGAGTTTGTCGCGAACATTGGCGGATGCCGCTCGGTCCGGCCGATGAGCGGGCTCCTCAATGTTCGCGTGGATGCACAGGCTCCGCCCGGGAATCACTGCGAAGAGATCTGAAAGAGAGCGTCAATTATCACTTGGTCGCTGACGTTCCCATAGGTTTGTTTTTGTCAGCCGGCCGGGATTCGGCCACACTTCTGGCGCTTGCTAGCGAGACAATACCCGCAATCCATACGTGTACAGTCGGGTTCTCCGACTTCATTGGGACGTGTAAGGACGAAACACCTCTGGCGCGTCTGGCCGCAAACCATTACGGCGCTAATCACCACGAATTCTTGTTCTCAAATTCTGACTTGGCCGACGCCTCAAGCGCCTTCTTGAACGCCATGGATCAACCGACCGTTGATGGATTTAATTCGTTTCTAGTCAGTCGAGCCGCACGGGAGCAGGGATTAAAGGTCGCAATTTCCGGAGTTGGTGCGGACGAGTTGTTCGGTGGCTACAGCAACTTCACTACCATTCCTAAGTTGGTCCGCGGAGCACGACCGTTCGCTTTTGTCCCTGGCCTTGGATCGGCGTTGCGTATCGCATCTGCAACTGTCTTGCCATCTCAATGGAATCCAAAATATTCGAGCCTCATCGAATTCGGCGGTTCTATTGCAGGCGCGTATCTGCTACGCCGCGGTATGTTTCTTCCCTGGGAGCTGCCTTCGATCCTTGATCGCGATTTGGTCAAGGCCGGAATGCAAGAATTGCAAACCTTGACTCAGTTGAATAAGCTGGCCGGTAACGGCCACTCGGGTTGCAGGGAAAAACTCATGAGATTGGAAATCGGCTGTTATCTTCGCAATCAACTGCTTCGGGATATCGACTGGGCCTCGATGTTCAGTTCGTTGGAAGTCCGCACACCATTCGTTGACTCTGCTTTGTTTGAAAGAGTTTTCGCGCACGCACGACAGTTCGGATGGGCCACAAAGGAGTTGATGGCTAGCACACCAGCCGAGCCTTTACCTACAGCAATAAGGAATCGGCCAAAAACTGGCTTTTCAATTCCTTTTTTCGATTCGCGACAAACGAGCCGTGTGACAAGTGAGGTTCCTCAGCGGACGTGGGCTCGTCACGTATATCACAATTACGTCCTCTCATTACAGTAACGTGCCATATGCAAGTCTTATTCCATGCGTTGGGCGCAACAATGGGAGGCGCGCAGCGTCACCTCGCTAGCTTTCTTCCGGCACTCTCTTCAACGGGGAGACACGAAACGTACCACGTTCTCGTGCGCGAATCACTCGAACTGAAAGCTTTCGAAAATATCCGAGTGCACCGTGTCCCCGATAAGTATGCGGCGGTAGGGCCGTCTCGTATCTGGTTCGACACTGTCGAGGTTCCTCGCATCATTCGCACCTGGGGCGTAAATGCATTAGTCTCTCTAATGAATATTGGTCCCATCCGCGTGGACGTGCCCCACATAGTGTTTCAGAGGAATGCCTTATTATTTTCGCCTGAACACACGCGCTTGTTTCCGTTACGTCAGATCGCGAAATTTCGGTTGCAACGCTATCTCGCAGTCGCTGCGATGAAGAGGGCCCAGCAGATCGTCACCCCCTCGCACTCGATGGCCTCACTCGTCCAGAAAGACTGCCCGGATTTACCGCATGATCGATTTTTTGTCCTCCCCCATGCAATTGACTCAAATGCATACATGGGTGAGCTCGATCCCGTAACTGCTATGTTGCTCCGACGTTCCGGAGCGAAACTGCTTTATCCGTCTCTCGCGGGTCCTCATAAGGGATTTTCTCTTCTTCTGCAAATAGCCGGCTCATTCCCGAAATCGTTTGACGCAACCATCTATGTCACTGGAGGCGATGAAGGCGGATCGCTCATAAACGATGTGAAACGCGGAGCCAAGAAGGCTGGTGTTGAACAGCGCATCGTGTTTCTCGGACGTATTCGGCAAGACCAAATGGGAGCACTGTATCGCGCATGTGATCTGCTTCTATATGTTTCTCCCATTGAGTCTTTCGGATTTTCCCTGTTAGAAGCAATGGCCTTCCAGTTACCGGTTATTGCGATAGACACATCGACAAACCGGGAGTTATGTGGGGGCGCAGCCAAATACTTTCCCGTTTATAGGCCTGCCTCTGCGGCCGACATCATCGAGGAAGCGCTTGGCGAAACCAGCTACAAAGGGTTAAAGCATGCTACGCAATGCCAATTTAAATCCCGCGACTGGAGTTGGGATTGGTATGTCACAACACTACTGACCGTAATCGGTAAACAAGTCAATGACTCATCACCTAAGTCGGCTCACCTTCCAGAAACCTCTGTCAGGCCTGTCGAAGCACGCGAAACAGGAAGCTGACACAGAGCAACGTTCCCAATCCTTTGGTATTGCTGTGATCGTCCTGACTTTCAACGAACAGGAAAATCTGGGGCAATGCCTTAAATCAGTTTGCGGGTGGGCGTCGGAGGTCTTCGTCGTCGATTCGTATAGCAGCGACCAGACGCGCTCAATAGCGCTTCAGTATGGCTGCGACTTCGTTCAGCACAAATTCGAAGACTATTCGAAACAGCGGAATTGGGCACTGGATTCCCTGCACATTCAGAGCGAGTGGATCCTTTTCGTAGATGCCGACGAGTGGCTGCCGGACAATCTTAAATATGAGATCGCCAGCACGATCCAATCCTTTCCGATGGAAAACGGATTCCTAATCAAGCGCCGATTCCTCTGGATGGGCAAATGGATCCGCTACGGTTATTATCCGACTTGGCTGCTCCGGCTATTTCGAAAGGGAAGAGCGCGCTGCGAAGAGCGGGGTATCAACGAGCACATTATCGCGGATGGCGCGGTAGGCCGGTTGAAATACGACCTGATGCATGAGGACCGTAAGGGCATTACGGCCTGGACGTGCAAGCATCTTGATTACTCGAAACGCGAAGCCGAGCTGATGCTCGTGTCCGGCCCGAACGGGCAACTCCCAGAGCGATTATTTGGGACGCCTGCCGAGCGTATACGGTGGCTCCGGGTTCGCGTGTACAATCAGCTGCCACCGCTTGTAAGACCACTGTTGTTGTTTGTATATCGCATGATACTTCGCGGTGGTCTGCTAGATGGGCCCAAGGCATGGATCTATCACTTTCTCCACGCCCTCTGGGTGCCCTTGCTGATCGACTGCATCTATCTTGAAACCAGACGCGAGCTATCACGAAAGCAAACATGAGCGGCGACTACTCGTCATCCCTTGCGCAATATTTCGACCTCGAAGCAAATCAATGGGAACGCAAATACGCTCCATCCGGGTCGATGCGTAAACGGGTCGCGGCGTTCACCTCCGCGCTCGCGGACTATTTACCGCAAGGCTCTTCAATCCTGGATTTCGGCTGTGGGTCGGGAGATATTACTGCGGGTTGTCTCGCAGCGGGTTACAAACCTACAGGCATAGATCAAGCTTCCGAAATGGTTAGACGCGCTCGGGAGCGGTTCGGTGATCGGAGCATCCCGTTTTGCTGCCTAAGTGGTTCTCATCCAGAGCTGCCCTTCGCTGCACGATCATTCGATGCATTCATTGCATCAAGCGTGTTGGAATACACGGCCAGTTACCTCGAATGGCTACGTGAATTGCGGAGGGTCTGCGTGGATGACGGATTAGGCCTGGTTACTGTTCCCAATGTAAGCCATCCGCTGCGAGCGCTCGAGCACATTGAAAATAAGCTTTACGACGCACTGCGAAAATATCGGCCCAAGTCAAAGATCGCGAGGACTTGCAGGGCCAGCTACCTGCATTTTTCCAACGTTAGGCTTACTGAGGAAGAGTGGGAAAATGCCTTCGCGCTCAGCGGTTGGCGATGCGTCGGCACGAGCGGCCACCGAACACCTCTCTTAATGTTCAGGCTTCGCTCCGACTGAAGTTTGACTGCCACCTCGCTCCATTGCAAGAACAGATACGATCGAAACGTTGAATCAATCGTGGAGTCAATCACCACTCTTTTTCACACAGCTCGACACCTGCGGCCCGTGCAAGTGTACGGCCGTTTGTATCGACCGCGGCCGAAGCTGCAGCCCAGCGGGGATCTTCGGCTTCAAGAACCGAAGCGCCTCTGGGTTCAGCCCATTGAGCGATGTTCGGCCCAGCTGGGTAAAAATGCCTTTCGCTTTCTCAATGAGGAACACGAGATCCAAACTTGGAATGACTCCGGAATTCCCAAGCTCTGGCTGTACAACTTACACTATTTCGATCACCCAAATGTTGAGCTGATTGAGCGCTGGATAACAGAAAATCCAGTCGGCTCTGGTAACGGGTGGGAGGCTTACCCGCTTTCCCTTCGCATTGTGAACTGGATCAAGTGGGCGCTCACACAGGGGCAACTTAGTCAAAGAGCGGCATCTAGCCTCTACATCCAGACAGAGTATTTGTCGCATACCCTTGAACACCATCTCGGGGCAAATCACTTGCTTGCGAATGCGGTCGCTTTATCGATGGCGGGAATGTACTTCGATGGGAACCTTGCCGCAGGCTGGCGCGAACTTGGAACTCGGCTGCTTCGGGATGAATTAGCTGAGCAAGTGCTTTCGGATGGGGGGCACTATGAACGCAGCCCGATGTATCACGCGCTAATCCTTGAAAGTCTCTTAGACCTGATTAATGTGGCGCACGCATATGACATACCTGTCGAGCAGGATCAATGCTTCTGGCTTGAAAACGCGCGTAAGATGCTGGCGTGGTTGCGCAATATGGCGCATCCGGATAGCCGGATTGCCTTTTTCAATGACTCGACATTCGGAATTGCGGCTGAAATCTTCGAACAGGAAAGCTACGCCCAGCGGCTTGAGATTCGGCCTGCCATTCTGCCCCTCGGATCGAGCGGTTATGTACGTCTCGGTGTAGGACAAACTGTTGTGCTGTTTGACGGCGGTGCAATTGGGCCGGATCACCAACCTGGCCATGCCCATGCCGATACTCTGTCGTTCGAACTTTCTCATGAGGGGCGGCGTGTACTCGTCAATTCCGGCATATCGACCTACGAAAAAGGATTGACCAGACAATGGCAGCGGGGCACAGCTGCTCATAATACGCTCAGGGTCGACGGCTTAGATCAGTCGGAAGTGTGGAGTTCGTTTCGCGTGGCCCGCAGAGCGCGCGCCTTTGATGTTCAAACGGATGGATGTACGTTTGTTGAGGCCGCGCACGATGGTTATTCCCGTCTACCTCGCCCGGTAGTCCACCGCAGACGGCTGAAACTCGACGAGGGTCGCCTCACAGTTACCGATCGCATCGAAGGCCGCGGATATCACGATGTTGAACTGTTCTTTTATTTCCACCCTGAAATTAGACCGTCCATTCACTTGGACCAGAAACTCGCGGCAAGAGAGCAGTACTCCTCGTGGCACCCGGGATTTAACCTTTCCATTCAGAACAAAAGCGTAGCAGGGACTTGGTCCGGGCATTGCCCAGTTGAGTTTGTCACCAGCATTCCCCTGTCATAAAATGAAAATTCTATTTCTGGCCGATAATTTTCCGCCAGAGCGAAATGCGCAGGCATCTCGGGTTTATGAGCGCGCATGTTACTGGCGAGAGTGGGGGCACGCAGTTACTGTAGTTACCGGTTTCCCCAATTTTCCGGAAGGAAGACTATTTCCAGGTTACAAAAATAACCTGAGGCAAGCCTCTACACTCGACGGAATCCGTGTAGTCCGGGTGAAAACATTTATCGCCCCCAATAGAGGTAAGCTGCTACGGATCATAGATTTTCTTTCTTATATGGTCAGCGCCATTTTGTTCGGCGCCTTGGAAAACAGGCCGGACGTAGTCGTCGCGACTTCTCCTCAGTTGTTTGCCGCTGTCGCGGGCTGGGCACTCTCACTGGTTCACCGAGTTCCATTTGTTATGGAAATCTCGGATCTTTGGCCAGATTCAATTGTCGCCGTTGGAGCCATGAAGAGGAGTGTCGCTGTGGGCTGCCTGGAGAAGCTAGAACTTTTCTTGTATGCCCGGGCGAAGCGCATCGTGGCGTTAACAGGGCCGTTCAAAGAAAACCTGGTTGGCCGGCAAGTATGCGGGCAAAAAATCGATGTAGTACAGAACGGCGTTGATCTCAAGCGCTATGCGCCACGAACTCGAGATGCAGATTTCGCAAAGTTGCTCGGCCTTTCGCCTCATCACTTTGTTATTGGCTACATCGGAACTTTGGGTATGGCTCATGCTTTGGACAACGTGTTGGATGCTGCCGCCTTAATAACAGATTCGGCAATCCGTTTTTTGCTCCTCGGTCCTGGCGCGGAAAGAGAGCAATTGGCCTCCAAGGTGCGGCGGCTCGGCCTCAAGAACGTGATCGTTGCTCCTCCCGAGCCGAAGCACCGGATGTGTTCAGTCTGGAGCTTGTGCGACGTCGCGTTAGTCCATTTGAAAAACGCTCCCCTATTCCAGACAGTGATTCCATCGAAGATTTTTGAAGCGATGGCGATCGGGTTACCGATTTTGCTTGCGAGTCCGCCGGGTGAAGCGAGAGACATCATTCAGCGGGAGTGCTGTGGCCTTGCGATTCGACCCGAGAATCCGGAAGAATTGGCGGCGGCCGCGCGCTTGTTGGCGGATGATCCGGGTAAGCGAGAGTATTTTGCCTCTCGAAGCCGGCTCGCCGCGCGGAAGTACACGCGTGAACGGCAAGCTCGTGACATGCTATTTGCTCTCGACAAGGCTCTCCAAAACGCCGAAAGTTATTCACCTTCGAACCCGGGCGCCAAAGTGACGGAAGCTGAAGCAGCTGTCCAGTAAGTCCCTTTCTGCTTATTTGGCCTTTAGTTCTCTATCAATTCATTCTTTATGTATTCGCTCCTGCTCCTAGGGCTTGTTTCCTTTCTTCTGTCATCCCTGCTAACTCCAATAATTTGTGGGATCTGTCGCCGTTTACGGATTGTGGATCAACCGGATGCACGTAAGCTTCACAATGGCGCAATTCCGCGGCTGGGAGGAATCGCCGTCGCTTTCTCGTACGGCTTAGCCTTCGCAGTTCTAATTTTGACTAAGCTCAAAGGAGGAACGCTTGTTTTTGACGCCTTGCCGTTTGCCTGCAAACTGCTTCCCGCTGCCGGCCTTGTCTTTGCAACCGGCTTACTCGATGACCTCCTGGGCCTAAGACCGGTTCAGAAACTTTTGTGCCAAGTTGCCGCCGCGCTTTTTGCATACTTCGCAGGAATTCGAGTCTATGCTATCGCCGGCCAGACCTTCGGCCATTGGTGGTCTCTACCGGTGACGGTTCTCTGGTTGGTTGCCTGCATGAATGCGATGAACCTGATCGACGGGGTGGATGGGCTTGCTGCCGGAGTGGGCCTCTTCGCTACCGCAACGAGCTTACTTGCCGCTCTGATGCAGCACAACATGGAGCTGGCGTTCGTAACTTTGCCGCTGGCCGCAAGCCTGCTCGGATTCCTTCGTTACAACTTCAATCCCGCGCGGATCTTTCTTGGGGATTGCGGAAGTCTCTTCATCGGTTTTCTGCTTGGCTGCTACGGAGTTCTATGGAGTCAAAAATCGGCTACTGTGCTCGGCATGGCCGCCCCGCTCATTGCGTTTTCGATTCCGCTGCTGGACACGCTTCTTTCTATAATCCGGCGTTTTCTCCGGCGGCAGCCAATCTTTGGCGCGGACCGGGGGCACATCCATCATCGTCTCCTTGAGCGAGGGCTTAGTCCCCGCAAAGTGGCGCTGCTTCTTTACGCAACCTGTGCGCTCGCGGCCGTCATTTCGCTCTCCATGCTGAACGGGCGTTTCGAGATGCTTTTTATTGCGATCTTCTGCGGAATCACGTGCTTCGGTATTCAGCGTCTGGGTTATATCGAATTCGATACCGCCGGGCGCATGCTTCTCGAGGGGTCCTTTCGGCGGTTGCTGAATTCCCAAATCTCGATCCAAAGCTTTCAAGCAACGCTATCGCGCGCCGGCTCTCCGGATGACTGCTGGTCGGTAATCAAGAACGCATACAAGGATTTTGGTTTCTATCAGATCGAAATGCGCTTCGCGGGACGGCAATACGCAGATGATGAGGACCACGAGGCCATGCCCAGAGGTTGGCGTCTTCAGATCCCGCTTCCCGACGGCGATTATGTGCTTCTGACGCGCGAGTTTGGTCCGAATCTTCAACACAATGTTGTAGCTTTATTCGCGGATACTCTGAGGAGCATTCTGCAATCGAAACTGAACAGCAATTGGCCCCTCAAACCCACAGCTGGCGTTCAGTCTCAATCCTTACCAGCCCAGCCCGAGCAGTGGTACGCTGCCTCGGCAGCACCCTCATGGTCCGATCGATAGTAACTCTTGTTTTACTCTCTGTCGCTCTGGCCTATTCCATCTTTTTTAAAGCAGGCGTAGAGCCTCAATATTGGTATGAAACCCTCCTGCTATTAGGCTGCGTTTCCTCCTCCTACTGGTTGTTTACACGGCCCATCCGCCGCGCACCGCCTCTCGAAAATTGGCTTTTCTGGCCGCTCGTTTTCCTGCCCATCTACGTTTTGTTTCAACTCATACCCTTCGGACAAGGCGTCCTGCAGCTCGTCTCGCCTCGTCGCGCCGCCCTGCTCCGCGATTTGCAGCGCATGCTGTCAGGCGTGCGCACAGCTCCGTTAACCGTGAATCCGCCGGCCTCCGTACTGGGCCTGTTCACAATACTCGCCTGCATCGTAATCTTTTTACTAATACGTGAAATCGGCTGGCGTTTTCCGGCGCAGCCGTGGGCGCCCGCGATTCCGCTCATCGTAATCGGCGCCCTGGAAGCCTCGCTCGGCATGTTTCAGGTATTCGCGGGCTGGCCATCAGTCAACGCAAGCGGCACATACGCGAGCCGTGATCATTTCGCAGGGCTACTCGAAATGATCCTTCCGTTCGCCGTACTCTATGGCGTCGCAAAGCTCCGTTCCAAGAAAAAAGGCGCGAGCCCTTCCACTAGATCGGCCCTGCTCGCCTGTGTGATGTGGGCAATTGCCGCGGTGTTGCTTCTTGCAATCGTCTATTCGCTTTCGCGCGCGGGATTCTTGGCCGCTCTCTTTACGCTGCTTACGATTGGGGGACTCATCCTTGCGCCCCGCTTTGCTTCGGGTAAATTTTGTTGGCCATCGGTGGGAGTGATCGCAGCCGCAATTGTGCTGATGTTCGTATTTCTCTCGCCCACTCAGCTAATAGAACGTTTCGCGGATATCTCATCCAGCGACAAGATGTCCGCGGAGACGCGCCTGTCTATATGGAGTGAGACCATGCCGCTCATGGGCGAATACCGCCTATTCGGTTGTGGTCTCGGCGGCTTTGAGTCGGTGTTCTTGAAACACCAGACGGTTGCAGCTAACTACAGAATCGAATTCGCTCACAATGACTATCTGCAGTATCTCGCCGAATTGGGAATCGTTGGGTTCTCAATTCTAGCTGCAATCATGATTGGAATTGTTATACAACTTCTGCACGGGGCGCTCCGCGCTGCGGATGAGAGCCGCCGCTTGCTTATCATTTCATGCGTGGGAGGGTTCGCGGGGATATTGCTTCACAGTCTCGTTGATTTCAACATGTATATCCCTGCAAACATGCTTACGCTTGCCTGGATCGCCGGCATCGGGTCAGCGAACACAGTGAAAACCTGGAATGTGTAATCGAGGCGGCCTTAGGCCTGGTGCGGATGGGGAGACTTGAACTCCCACGCCCTTGCGAGCGCTGGAACCTAAATCCAGTGCGTCTGCCAATTTCGCCACATCCGCGTTGTCTCAGCGTAACATCGCTGTTTCAGACTTCGATGTAGGTGTCGCCTCGAGGAAACTCAGGAATTCCTGTGTGTTCCGCGTCAACTGCGGAAATGTCGCGATTACCCGCTGATCGGGGTTCATAATTGCGTAAAAGGGAATTGATGCTGTGCCGAACTTCTGATCTTCGAGCTTCTGATTCTTCTCTGATTCCGCATCCGTGCCGTCTGTGTAAAGATCAACGATGATGAGGTGCTTGAGCGCCGATTGAATCTCCGGGCGCGGAAACATATTGGCCTTCATCCAGTGACAGTTTGTGCACGCGTAACCCGTGAAGTTCACGAGCACCAACTTGTTCTGCTGTCGCGCGGCAGCGAGAGCGGCGTCGAGCTGATTCTTGAAATAGGTTCCGGGACTTACCTGGCCGGGTGCTGTGATGCCGGCCAATGAAGGTCCCCATGCTTCCGGAACAAAGGCATCGAGATCACCCAGACGGCCCCCTAGCAGGCCCGGCACTAAGCTGATCGAGAAGATCAAAAACAAAGATGCGACGAGAGCACGCGCAATTCCAAGCGGCTCGTCCTTTTTGATCCCTTCCATGCGCAGAATACCCAATAGGTAAAGACCGGCCAAAGCGAATAGAACTATCCAGGCAGCGAGAAAGCGTTCCCGAGTAAGCCAGTGTAATTGGAGCACCTGGTCGACATTACTCAAATACTTGAGCATTATCGCGAGCACAACGAACCCGAGAACGATCTTCACGCGCGACATCCAGGCGCCGCTTCGGGGCAGCCGGCTCAAGTAAGCAGGAAAGAGAGCCAGAAAGAAAAACGGAGCGGCCAAACCGGTCGCGAACGCCAACATTCCGAAGATTGGCGCAGGCCCTTGGGACTGGACGGTCGATATTAACAGCGGACCGACGATTGGGCCGATACAGGCGAACGAAGTAAGGGAAAAGGTCAGGCCCATGATCAGGGTTCCTGCATAACCGCCGCCCTGCGATGCGCGATCCAGTCTGGTGAGCAGCCCAGACGGCAGGCGCAGCTCGAAGGCTCCGAGCAAGCTGAGGCCGAATATGAAGAAGAGCGCGGCGATAAATCCGTTGACCCAAGGACTCGAACCTAGCTGCACAACCCCGAAGGGTCCCGCAACCGCTGTGACCAAAAGTCCTAAGGCGGTAAAGAGAACGATGATCCCGATACAGAAAACTAAAGCTTGCGTCCAGCCTTTCCGATTCGTCTGATCTGCAGCTGCGGGCGCGCTCTGGTTCAAGAAAAAGGACACCGTAATCGGAATCATCGGGAAAACGCAAGGAGTGAACAGGGCTGCAAGGCCGAAGCCGAACGCGGCTAACAGAAACGGGAATAGCGCGCCGGTTGATTCGGGCGCCCGCGTGGGTGCTACTGCATTCAACGCTTGTGTTCCGGTGGCCCGCACCAGTGCGTACCCCGAGGGAATATTGAAGGGCGCCGCGCTCGCTCCGGGTTTGAAACCGATCACAGTGCTTACTCTCTTCTGAACCGGATTCAGACACTTCGTATCCGAACAAGCCTGATACCGTACGACTGCTTCGACGGCGGCATCGCCGGTCGCCGATTTAGCAGTTGAGACTTCGATCAAGAACCTCGCACCCGTAGTGTACGTCTCAGTGTCGAGTTGAAAATTCGGGTCTAATTTGCGGACCGGTTCGGGCCGGTATAGTTCGTAGGCGCTTATCGCCCGATTCGGGCTTAGGTTGATTTTTGTGATTATGGGACCGCCGGACGGCGTCGTGGGTGAATAGAGGTGCCACCCCCGTTGGATGCTGGCTTTCAGCTCTAAATACGCCTTACCGCCGGCACTTACCTGGGCGCTTCCTGCAACTGGCGCGAGGCTCCACTGCACGGGGTCCTCTCTGGCCGCGGATATTGGCGCCACGCTGAGAACTCCAAACGCAAGAAAAATGAGGCAACGCTGAAAGTCACGCACGGCAACTATCCTGCTTGTGCTGATGCCCAATCATCCAGTTCCGTTGCGATTCGCTCGTTGATTTTGCCTTCAGCAAATTCCTTAGCAACCCGAATCGCGTTCTTGATGGCTTTGGCGTTAGATCGACCGTGGCAAATCACGCAGATGCCGTTTAAGCCGAGAAGCGGGGCCCCCCCATATTCCGAGTAGTCGACGCGCTTCTTAAATTCGTTAAACGCGCCTTGCGCGAGATACGCCCCCATTTTACGGGTCATATTCGCTCGCAGGGACTGCTTTAGTAACTGCCGCACGACGTCGACCAATCCCTCGCTGACCTTCAAAGCGACATTTCCCACGAATCCGTCGCAAACAATCACATCGACCTTGCCCGTATAAACATCCCGCCCCTCGACATTGCCTATAAAATTGAGGCGCTTGAGGCTTTTGAGCAGCGGCAGCGCGTCATGCGTCAGGGCATTGCCCTTGTGTTCCTCTTCGCCGATCGAGAGAAGCCCTACCCGCGGGTCTTTTGTACGGAAGATAACGCGCGAGTAGATGTTCCCCATGACCGCGAATTGCGCGAGCATCTTGGGGCTGCAATCGACATTTGCGCCGACATCAATCATCACCGCCGGCGTGCCGCTCAGGGTGGGGAATGCGGAAGCGAGAGCTGGGCGATCCACACCGGCAAGCATTCCCTGCACCAACTTGGCAGTCGCCATCACCGCCCCGGTGTTGCCGGCTGAAACCAGACCCTGCGCGACCCCTTCCCGAACCAAACGCGACGCGACGCGAATGGAACTGTCCTTCTTCGCGCGGACAGCTTTCCCGGCGCTGTCCTCCATCGTGATCTGCTCACTCGCGTGTTTGAGATCAATGGGGAGCTGTTTCCAGTCCGCGTAGCGGTTTAGTTCCTTAACGACGACATCTTCACGGCCAACAAGGATCAGCTTGACCCCAAACGCCCTGGCGGCTTCGAGAGCGCCTTCGACTTCCGGCTTGGGAAATTCGTCGCCTCCCATCGCATCGAGGGCTACGGTGACCATCGTGGCGGGATTTCCGAGCTAGCTCTCGACAACCTCGAGCACTTCGCGACCTTTGTACTTGCCGCAATGGGGGCAGGCGCGATGGGGACGGATCTTCTCGTGACAGTTAGGGCACTCGGCGAGTTGCGGGACTGTCAAGGCGTCGTGTGCGCGACGTGTCGAAGTCCGGCGCTTCGAGTGGCGGCGTTTTGGATTTGGCATGCTGTTTCTAGTTTCTCATTCGGGCAGCTCTGGCTCGTCCTTCAGTTTGACGCACCGAGTGCGGCCTTAACGCTCTTCAGCTTACTCCAGCGGTCATCCACTGCTTTCGCATGGCAGTCGCAATTTCGCTGGTTCCGATTTCCGCCGCATTGCGGGCAAATACCCCTACAGGTCTCGCTACACACGACTTGCATGGGCAAGGCCAGCAGCACCACCTCGCGAAGGACGTCGTTCAAACGTAGACCGGAACCTTCGTAATACCCCACGTCGATTGCCGCTTCGCTGACTTCCCTTTCTGATGCGCTCTCTGTCTCCTCGGCCGGCATGTAGATAAGATCGAACTCCCGTTTAATCGGCAAAGTTGCGGTGTCGAGGCAACGGTCACAGACACCCTCAACGCTCACGCTCAGCGTGCCCCGAATCCGTATTTCACCTAACGAATGGCTGAGTAGCTGAGCCGTGCCTTCTGCGTGCAGCCGGGACGTTTGCTTAAGCTCCTGAGGGTACTCAATTTCACCAGGCGCGATATCTACTTGAAAGGGGACGGTACGTAACCGCAACTCCTGAAGGCTGATGAACATTTCTGCCTCCGGCGGCCCTAAGAAGGGAGACCGCCCGGGATCCGGGAAGGACGACATCCCCAGTATATCAAGCGGCCGCCCGAGGGCCGTACAGCCCGTTTTTACGAAACGAACTGTACGGGCCCTTCTCTTAGAATCAGAGGCTTAGATTACGCGACCTCGCGGCGTGTGCCTATACTCGGGTCCACTCTGAAGCCCGGCGCCGCGGCCTCGCAGTTGTCGCAGTTCGCACAGGGACCTGTGAAATTGTCGCCGAAGTAACGGAGAAGATGTTCCCGGCGGCAGCCGGACGTATCGGTGTATTCTTGCAACTGGCGCAGCCGTTCCTTTCGCATTTGTTTGCGATGCTCCTGCTGCTCGGCGGCAGCTTCGGCCGCTTGGGTGAGATCCGTGCCTTCGGACAGCTCCACCTCGCCGGTCGGCAAAACCTCGAGCGCCCCGACATCTTCGAGACGGTGAATGACCGTCGTGAGCTTGCGCTCGGAGAGGTCGGTTTTGTCCGCAATCTCTTCCGGTTCGACCGGGCCTTCCTGATCGGAAATGATCCCGGCGACTTGCTCGATCTGCTCGGGTTCGAGCTTCCCTTCTCCGGCCCGGAACTTTTGCACGCCCAGATCTTCCTGCCGGAAGAATAGGCCGGCTTCTGCTTTCGCACCGTCGCGTCCCGCGCGGCCAATCTCCTGATAGTAGGAATCGAGCGAATCGGGAATATCGTAGTGGTAGACGAAGCGCACGTCGGCCTTATCGATACCCATTCCGAACGCGTTCGTCGCGACGATGACTTCGGCGTCGCCCGACATGAATCGCTCCTGGATTTCCTCGCGCTCGGATGCCTTCAGCCCGCCGTGATAAAACAGCGCGGCCGTCCCTTCTTCTTCGAGCAGGCGCATGATGCGCTCGGCATTCTTTCTGGTTGCAACGTAAACAATGCCCGGCTTGTCCGTCCAACGGACGCGATGCACAACGGCCTGTAGTTTTTCATGTTCAGTCGGGAACCGGTAGACTCGCAGATAGATGTTGGGGCGATCGAACCCATGGACGATGATCTTGGGATCGCGCATACCGAGGCGCTCTATGATCTCCTGCCGAACCTCGGGCGAAGCGGTTGCGGTCATCGCTAGGATCGCGGGATGGCCGAGCCGCTCGATGGCAGGGCCAAGCCGCAGATAATCAGGTCGAAAATCATGGCCCCATTCGCTGATGCAGTGCGCTTCGTCCACGACGAAGAGTGAGATGCCCGCGCTCTCTAGCGTGTCCATCGTTTCCTGTTTTCGAAGCTGCTCGGGGGCCAGGAAAATGTATTTGCCGCTGCCTTCCTCGATCTTTTCCCTGGCTTCGCGCGTCTCCGAAACGCGCTGGGTGGAATTGATGACGACAGCATCCGGGGCGCCCTGCTCCTTGATCGAATCCACCTGGTCTTTTTGAAGAGCAATCAACGGGGAGACGACGAGTGTTGCGCCATGGGTCAGCAATGCTGCGATCTGATAGATTGCCGATTTTCCTGAACCTGTGGGTTGGACGACGAGCGTATCCTTACCGCTCAGAAGCGCCCGGATTGCGTCTTCTTGACCAGGGCGCAGCGACTCGAACCCGAAATTTTTCTGGGCCGCTGCGAGAATCTCGTTTTCTTTTTTCCGAGTTGACTTTTTCTGAGCAGGCTTTCGCTTATTGGCAGTGGGCATTCGCAAATAGGATTGTTGGTTGCGCGTGAGTGTTTCAGGCCGCGTGATCCCGGAAACTACTATGTTGCGCAGTTTAGGAACAAGGCTACAATCAAGGCGCATATGCAAGATATAAGCCGCCTCTCGCACCAACTGGACAAGAAGAAACGCGAATGCAAGGCGATCATCGAAACACCGAAAGGGCGCAGAAATAAGTTCAAGTATGAGCCTGATTCGGGATTATTTTCGTTGTCGCGCTTACTGCCGCAAGGCTTCAGTTTTCCCTTCGATTTCGGTTTTATTCCATCGACTACAGCTGACGATGGCGATCCGCTCGACATCATGGTGCTGATGGATGAGCCCGCGCATGTGGGTTGTCTCTTAGGTGTGCGTGTGATCGGCGTAATCGAGGCGACTCAGACCGAAGACGGCAAGCAGTCGGATAATCATCGCTTGATCGGCGTTTCGCTTGTCTCTTTCGATCACCGGGATATCACTTCGATCCGGCAGATCCACCCATCGACTATCGAGCAGATATCGGAGTTCCTGGTTCTGTACAACAAGAACTCGGGGAAACAGCTGGAGGTAAAAGGCATAGAAGGCCCTGAGCGCGCGCTAGAGATCGTAGAGTCTGCGATTGCAGAGTTTGATCGCAAGCAGAAGAAGAGCTAAAGTTTCACATTTCGGAGGCGGAGAGCGTTCGCGATGACGGAGACCGAGCTGAAAGTCATGGCGGCGCTCGCGATCATGGGACTCAGCAGCAGGCCGAAAAATGGATAAAGCACGCCCGCTGCGATGGGAATTGCGAGGACGTTATAGACGAAGGCCAAGAAGAGATTCTGCCGGATGTTTTGCATCGTGGCGCGGCTGAGACGCAGGGCGCGGGCAATGCCGCGCAGATCTCCGCGGACTAATGTTATGTTTCCGCTCTCGATTGCGACGTCCGTGCCTGTGCCCATTGCGATGCCAACGTTAGCGGCTGCAAGTGCCGGGGCGTCGTTGATTCCATCTCCGGCCATCGCGACAATGTGACCGGACGACTGCAGTTCTTTAATGACATCTGCCTTTTGGCCGGGCAGGATCTCAAATTTCACATCATGTATGCCGAGATCGTTGGCGATCGCGAGCGCGGTCGTGCGGCTATCTCCGGTAAGCATCGAAATGCGGACGTGCATCTGGCGCGCGAGATTGAGCGCTTCGCGAGTGGATGCTTTGATCGGATCTGCTACAGCGAGCAGGCCCGCAGGCTTACCATTTACCGCAAGGAACATCACGGATTGCCCTTGGGCCCGCAACGACTCTGCGCGAGCGGCGAGCTGATGGGTTGAGATCCCTGAAGTTACGAGCGCCGCTTGATTTCCGACCAGTACTGAGCGCGATCCGATCGTGCCTTCGACTCCTTTTCCTGTGGTCGACTCGAAAGCGCTCACGGGCAGTAGAGAAATGCCGCGTTCTCGGGCGGCTGCGATTACGGCCCCAGCAAGCGGGTGTTCGCTCGATTGTTCGACGCTGGCTGCCAATTGCAGCACTTCGGTTTCAGTGAAACCATCAACCGGCAAAATCGATGTAAGTTTCGGTTTGCCCTCGGTGAGAGTGCCGGTTTTGTCGATGACCAGAGTATCCACTTTGTCCAGTAACTCCAGGGCTTCGGCGTTGCGGATTAACACTCCGGCAGTCGCGCCTCGGCCGGTAGCGACCATGATGGACATAGGAGTGGCGAGTCCGAGCGCACACGGACAAGCGATGATGAGCACGGCGATTGCGCTCAGTAAGGCGTGACTGAATCGGGGTTCGGGGCCATAGATGGCCCAAACGACAAAAGCCGCCAGCGCGACCAGAACGACAGCGGGCACGAAATACGAAGCGACCAGATCGGCAAGGCGTTGAATCGGTGCCCGGGTTCGCTGTGCTTCACTAACCAGCCTGACGATTTGACCGAGTACGGTCTCGCTGTCGACGCGGTCGGCTTGCATGACAAAAGCGCCGGTTCCGTTGACCGTGCCGCCGGTGACGCGAGCGCCGACGCCTTTCTCGACCGGTATCGATTCGCCGGTAAGCATGGATTCGTCGACCGAGCTATTGCCTTCGAGAACTATGCCGTCCACGGGAACCTTTTCACCGGGCCGAACGCGCAGACGATCGCCGGTTCGAATTTGTTCAACAGGAATATCGCGCTCATTCCCGGATTCGACGAGGCGCGCCGTTTTGGGTGCTAAGCGGAGGAGAGCTTTCAGCGCACTGCTGGTCTGGTCGCGCGCCCGCAGCTCAAGAACCTGGCCGAGTAGCACGAGAGCCGTGATAACGGCGGCGGGTTCAAAGTACAGCGGAAGTTCGCCGGATCGGTTCCGAAACGCGGCGGGAATCAATTGCGGAAAGAGTACCGCGAAGACGCTAAACAGGTACGCGGTTCCCGTTCCGAGCGCAATCAACGTGAACATATTGAGGTTGCGGCTGACGAGAGAGGCCCATCCGCGCTCAAAAAACGGCCAGCCAGCCCAAAGCACCACCGGCGTGGCGAGGGCGAATTCGATCCAGGCCGTTGCTGCCGCTCCGAAATCGTGATGCGGCGCAATTGCGCGCAACAGCATTAGGAGCAGAAGGGGAATGGTGAACAACAGACTGATCCAGAAGCGGCGCGTCATGGCGGGCAACTCGGGATTCGCGTTCTCAGTCGAAATCCCGGCGGGTTCGAACGCCATGCCGCATTTCGGGCAGACCCCGGGGCGGGCTTGCCGAATCTCAGGATGCATCGGGCAGGTGTACTCGGCGGCAGATTTCTGGATTGCGGGCGCAGCGGGACGCCCGTCCTCAAACTTATGCAGACAGTGGGCCGAACAGAAGTAAAAGGTTTGACGTTGGCGGGCGGCCTTGTGGGGTGTCTTGACGGGGTCGACCTGCATCCCGCAGATCGGGTCGGTTTCGGTAGGCACTCACCCCATTAGATGCGAAGGAGAGTGTCTGGATGCTATTGCATGTAGTCGAGCGGCGAAGCCGGCATCTTCACCCGGGAGATGCCAGCTTCGCCGCAGCTTGGTCCGGTCGAGTAGACCGGATGAAAGCTTTTACTGCTGTTGGGGCTGGGTGTTGTTGTCCTGGCGCTCTTGACGATGCTGCTGCATCCGTTCACGCCTTTGCTGCTCCATCTGCTCGTACTTCTGCTTTTGGTCGTTGTTCAGCACGGCTTTGATCTTCGCATCGCTGTCTTCCCAAGCGCTTTGCATCTTGGCTTTTCGGTCCTGAGCGGAAAGCGAGCTGTCCTCGTGGATGCTCTTCATCTGTTGCTGCCGGTCGGTCAAGATCGGCGCGATTTGATTCTTTTGCTCATCCGTCAGATTCAGCTTCTTCGCGAGTCTGTTGGCCTCGCGCTGCGGATCCGCCTGGTGCCGGTGGCCAGATTCCTTGGCCGGCGGAGTGTTGGACTGGTCCTGAGCCTGAGGCGCAGCCGCCAAAACTCCAAGGCCGAAACAAGCCGAGAGGGCTAGTGAAAAGATTTGTTTTCTCATGATGTTTTCCTTTTTTGAGACGTTGTCTCTGCCTGGATAGACGGATTGCGTGAGGTCAGGGTTATGCCGTTGCCGTTAAACTTCATTTATGCTCGCTCCCGTACTCGCTGACCCGAACCTTTCGTTTTTGCTGCTCGTGCTCGGGGGGCTCGGGGTGTATTGGGAGGCGCATGCTCCCGGAATGATCGCGCCGGGATTATTGGGCGTGGTCCTCGTTGGTATGGGCGCATATGGCATTTACGAAGATTCACCCACCTGGTACGGCGTCACGCTTCTGCTTCTCGCTGTAATTCTCCTAACCATCGAGCTGAATTACTACACACATTTCATTTCGGGCATTGCTGGAACGATACTGCTGGTCTTCGGCGCTCTAGTTTTGTTGCAGGGACCGCGCCGGATCACGCCTGCATTGGCGATCGCGATTTCAGCTGCGTTCGGAACGATCACGATCTTTCTCGGCGTGCTGGCGATGCGTGCGCGCAAAAGCAAGCAGATGACGGGTATCAAAACGCTGGTCGGCGAAACGGGAGTATCACGAACTGAAATCAATCCAGAAGGAATGATTTTCGTGCGGGGCGAATATTGGCGGGCGCGCAGCGGTCAAGCTATTGCTCCCGGACAACGCGTCTCGATTAAGGCGGTTGAAGACGACCTCATTCTAGATGTAGAGGCGGTGTAGGCAATGTCGATTCCAGGGCAGGTTTTCTCGGGCGGCTTTATCATTCTGATCATCATTCTGGTGTTCTACCTGATCTCGTCGGTGAAGATACTGGCCGAGTATGAGCGCGGCGTGATCTTCCGGCTGGGGCGGGTGCTGCGGGAGCCGAAGGGGCCGGGAATCATTTTGGTTTTTGCGCCGCTTGATCGGATTGTCAGGATGTCGCTGCGGATCGAAGCCTTCGAGGTTCCTCCGCAGGATCTCGTAACACGCGACAACGTGACAGTGAAGGTAAACGCCGTGGTCTATTTTCGCGTCGTTGATCCGGTCCGGGCCGTAATAGAGGTGAGTAATTTCATGTATGCCACCAGCCAGCTGTCACAGACGACGTTGCGCAGCGTGCTGGGCGAAGTCGAGCTCGATGAATTGTTGAGCCAGCGCGAGAAGATCAACGTCCGTTTACAGGAAGTGCTCGACCAGCATACCGGCCCGTGGGGCGTGAAGGTAACCATGGTCGAAGTGAAGCAGGTGGATTTGCCGGACCAAATGATTCGAGCCATTGCGCGGCAGGCCGAAGCGGAGCGCGAGCGCAGGGCGAAAGTCATTCACGCCGAAGGCGAGTACATGGCTGCAGAGAAGTTGAGCATGGCGGCAGCGAAAATACAGGAGCAGCCCGTGGCGATTCAACTGCGATACTTGCAGACGCTGGTCGAGATCGGCGCGGAGAAGAATTCGACGGTGGTGTTCCCGGTGCCAGTTGACCTATTGACTTCATTGAATAAGTTAGTGGGTGGGCTGGCGGAGCGGGAGGGGAAGACTTCTTGAGAGCTATCCCATCTTGATGCCCGCGGACTTGTAAATCTCGGCCATCAACTGCATATCGCGCAGCCCCTCTTCGCCGTTGGTCTTCGGTTCTTTGTTGGCGAGGAGACATTCGGCGAAGTCGTCTGCCTCGAGCACGAACTGATAGGGATCTTTTTCGTTATTCGGTTCGTCAATGGGAGGCTCGCCTTCGATCTCAGCTTTGAGGTGCAGCCCTTGGTAGGCGAACGCGGGTTCCATATGGATCATGCCTTTGGAGCCATGCACACGGAAGAAACCTGGCATTTCGGCGCCGTAAGTCGTATTGCAACTTGCCACAACGCCGGAAGGGAACTTCATCGTCCAGGAGGCGTTCTCCTCGACTTCCTTGAAGCGGCCGTCGTGATCGACAACTGAGGCGTAACCTTCTATATGTGCAGGTTCTTCGCCCGTAAGATAGCGGCAGGCATTTAGCGAATAGATGCCGACGTCCATGAGCGGGCCGCCTCCCGCCAGTTTTTTATTGAGGCGCCATTCGCCCGCGTTTTCGTTGAAGCCGTGCGCGCTTTCAATCGCTTGAATGCTTCCGAGCTTGCCATCCCGAATCAGTTGGACTGCGCGTAAATTCGTGGGCTCGTATTGGCAGCGATACGCGATCATGAGCTTTTTGTTCGCAGCTTTGCACGCATCGATCATGGCTTGACTGTCTTTCACAGTGGTCGCCATGGGCTTCTCGCAGAGCACGTGCTTTTCGGCGTTCGCCGCGCGAATCGTGTATTCGGCGTGCATGCTGTTCGGCAGAGCGACATAAACAGCATCGATGTCCTGGTTGCCCGCGATCTCGTTGTAATTTTCGTAACTGTAGATGTTTTTCGCCGGAACGTTATATTGCGCGGCCATCTTTTCCGCTTTGTCGCGATGCCCGCTGACGAGCGCCGTCACCTGCGAATGCTGGGACAGCTTGCATGCGGGCATGAAGTGATTCATCGAAATGCGGCCAAGCCCGACGATGCAGTAGCCGACTTTGCGCTCTTGCGAGTTAGCCGTGTCAGCAAGGAGGCGCCTTGTAGCGAGGAAGGGCGAAGCAGCCGATGCAATGCCGATCGCGCGTGCAAATTCACGGCGAGTGAAGTTCATATAGTCAGTGTAGATACAGCCGGTGAGTCTTAGACTACCTTCGACGTTGGTGAGTGCTGCCCTTTCCGTGCTCCCCACCCCCGTCCGGATTCAACGCCACCGTTTCTTTCTCAACTATGCCCTCGACGCGTGGGATCGCGTTCGGGGCAAAGCCGACCCGCAGCTTCCTCCTGGCCACTTGAACATCTCTGGAAGAGGCTCGTTTCGCGCTCTCGGCCAGCATAATGTCAGCCTTTGTATAACGCTGGCGGGGCTTCAACCGGATGACGCTGTGCTCGATGTCGGTTGCGGAATCGGCAGGACGGCATTAGCTATGCAACAGTTCCTGTCACCAACGGGCAGCTACACCGGCATCGACATTCTCGACTTTGCAATCGAGTGGTGTCGTGACCATATCAGCCGCGAGCACCCGAACTTCACGTTCGTACACGCAAATATTTTCAACAGCACCTACAATCCGAAAGGAACTGTTTCTCCGGACCGTTTCGAGTTCCCGTTCCCTGCCGCAACGTTCTCCTTCGTGCTAGCGACCTCGCTGTTTACGCATCTTCTTCCGGCGACAATGGAGAACTATTTGTCTGAACTGAGCCGCGTGCTCGCGCCGGAAGGCCGCTTTTTGTCGACCTGGTTTCTGCTCGATGAAATTACCGAACGCGGAATGGCCAATGGCAACCCGATCGTTCGCTTTGAGCATCGTTTCGAAAATCACGCACAGCAGAGTGTCTACGCACTCAAGCAAGCCGTCGCGTATCGCCGCGTTTACGTTGAGCGGATTTTCTCAAGGGCAGGGCTGTCCATCGACAGCGTAAATCGTGGCGGTTGGTCTGGAGCGAGTTCTAGCGTGCGTCGGGTCAGGACGTCATTGTGGCGCGGAAACAGCTACTCTGACGCGCGGCGATAATACGCAACCCCGTTGCGTTCTTCAACGAACGTGACCCGATCGCCTATATGTGCGCGCTCGTGCGGCTCTTTGCCTAGAATGCGAACCGTAACGCGGCGGCCGCCTTCGATGTCAATGATGGCGACCTGATACGGAGCATCGGCCGCGAACTGCTCGGGCGGAGAGTGAACGATGGTTTCTGTGTAGACGATTCCATCACCCGGTTCGATGTGTTCCATCTAGGCTGCTCCCAGGATGGTCACGACGCAAGTTGCGCCGGACCCGCCGAGATTTTGCGCCAAGCCGATGCGATGCCGCCGAACCTGGCGCTCGCCCGCATCGCCTCGAAGCTGCATCGTGAGGTCGCAGATCTGGCCAACGCCCGTCGCGCCGACCGGATGACCTTTTGCCTTCAGACCACCGCTAGTGTTAATGGGCAGCGGGCCATTGATCGCGCTACAGCCTTCCGAGGCGAAGAGACCTCCTTTACCTTTCTCGACGAATCCGAGATCTTCACTAGCCACAATTTCAGCGATGGTGAAGCAATCATGGAGCTCGGCAACTTCAATATTTTTCGGTCCCAGCCCTGCCATCGAGTATGCTTTCTCGCCGGCCGACTTAACGGCCGGAAAACAAGTGATGTCGTCCTTGCTATCGAGCGCTACGTGATCGGAAGTTTGCGCAACGCTGAGCACGCGCACATGCCGCGAACTGTATCGCGGGGCTTCATCCAGCGGAACCAAAACCACAGCGGCGGCTCCATCGCTAATCAGCGAGCAGTCATAAACCGTGAGCGGCTCGGAAATCGGGCGGCCGGCGAGCGCTTGCTCCAGAGTGATTACCTTGCGCATGTGCGCTTGCGGATTTTTTGCGCCGTTGGCGTGATTCTTTACCGCGACGGCGGCCAGTTGCTCTCGTGTGGTGCCGTACTGATACATATGCCGCTGCGCAATCATTGCGAACAGCGCAGGAAATGTAGCGCCCGCGCGCCCTTCGCCGGACATATCGCCCGCGCCGGCGAGAATTTCAGTAACGCGCGGAGTGGTTTGCGATGTCATCTTTTCAACGCCTGCAACCACGACCGTATCGTAGATGCCGGCGGCTACGCTCTGCCAAGCGTGAAAAAACGCCGATCCGCTCGAAGCGCAAGCGTCTTCGATGCGCGTGCAGGGAATGGTTTCGAAGCCCGCGGCGGAGCCGATGTAAGGCCCCAGATGGTTCTGGCCAACAAACGACGGACCCGCGAAATTGCCGAGATAAAAGGCTTGAGCGGCAGAAGGGGCGACATTCGCATCGGCTAAAGCGTGCCCGATCGCCTCGACGGCGAGAGACCGCAAATCCCGGTCAGGAAAGGCGCCAAACGCGGTTTTTCCGATTCCAATGACCGCGACAGATCTCATATATATTTAAGATAGCGTCCATGTCGTACCGGCCCTGCACGTTTGCCATTTCTTTTCGTCATTTCTTTGTACGGGAATGTGGCAAACGCAGGGAAGGGCACACACCGGACCCGAGCATCTGCGCGGACTTGCGCTTGCGGAGGAGCTTGTGAGCGAGCCTCTGCCTCCGATTTCAGATGCTCAGTTTCAAACCGAATCCGACGCTCAGACGCGGTTCGTGCAGGCCAATCTGCGCCGCATTTTCCTGCTGATTTACCGCATTGTCGGGAATGTCGACGACGCTCAGGATCTGACGCAAGAGACGTTTATCAAGGCCTTGCAACGACAATCTCAGCTCAAGGATCTCGAGAAAGCGACGCCGTGGATATCGAGAATCGCGAGTAACACAGCGATCGATTTTTTGCGGCGCAATCGGAAATTTACCTTGACGGATGTCTCCGATCTGGCCGATGCCGGTCCGGCGAGCTCGGACAATCCCGAGCAATTGTTCCTTCGAGGGGAGCGGAAATTACACTTGGATGGCGGACTGGCGGCCCTGACCGAGCGCGAGCGCATGGCGCTGCTGTTGCGCGATGTTGAGGATATACCTGCCGAGGAGGTTGCCCGGCAGATGAACTGCTCTATGGCCACGGTGCGCTCCCATATTGCGAACGCGCGGATTAAGTTCAGGCGATATCTGGAAGCGAGGAAATGATCGTGACTTCTCGGAAAGCGCGTAAGTCCGCGCACCCCAGATCGAGAACCTTGGCGCTCTATTCGAGAGGCGATTTACCCTGGATGACCCGCTGGCACATTCGACGCCACGTCCGGAAATGCGCGAATTGCGAGGAACAGGTTCTGCGCTTTCGGTCCGCGCGTAAGGAGCTGAAACACGAAGCCGATACTCAGACGCTGACAGGATTCGAGGCGATTGTCGAATGGACGCGCCTGGAACGGGAAATGGTCGGGAATATCGCTGTCGGCGTGGCGGCGGCGCGGTGCATCGAAAAGGTCGGGCGCGGTCGGATCCTGGCTGCGCGAGGTGCATGGGTGACGATCAGTCTCGCGCTGCTCTTCCTCACGGGGTGGTTCGTGAATCTTCCGCCCATTGACCGGGTGCATCTCGCGGCCTCCCTTCGCCGGTCCATGGGCATCGAAGCGCCCCAGACTTCGGGCAGTATTGTCCAGACCACGCCTGAGGGAATTGCGGTTCGGGCACAAGGCGCCACGCTGACCATTCTGCACCCACCTTCAGCCGTTGTCTCGCTTGCCGGCAGTTCTTCGCTAGCCGCGCGATTCGTGGACGAAGATACGGATCAGGTAACCATCACCAACGTATATGGCCAGTAGTTTCAGGCCGGCCGGGCTGCGCGTTGCGCTGCTCTTTTTTCTATCCGCGTGCGCATTCGGGCAGGCGGGCGCGGGCCGTTGGATCGACGTTCAGTTTCCGCGTGACTCGCCAGTCCTGTTTGTCTCGGTCAGTCTGGGATCAACCACAGCGCGCGTGCTCCGAGCCTCGATGGCAGTTGACCTGCATACCTCGCTTCAGTTAAGGAACACGGGGAAAAAAACGATTTCCGGATTGACGCTGAGGGTAGAAGCGCAGGACTTGACGCCCTCCGGTAAAGGCTCGGTTACAGTGCCGAGCTTGAATGTTCAGCCCGGAGAAGTTTTTCCGGTGCGAATCGATATGGAACTGGTCCGGCCGTTAAATGTCGCCAGAACTGACGGCGCGATTGTGCAAGTAACGCTCGATTGCGCGCTGTTCAGTGATCTCTCGTACTATGGGCCTGACAAATTGGATTCGCGGCGTGCGCTGACCGTTTATGAGCTGGAGGCCCGGCGCGACCGGCGGTATTTGGCGGGCCTGCTCGAAACCGGAAAACTGGCTCAATTGCGGGAAGAGTTGAATTTCGGTTTGCAGGACATGAGTCCGCCGCAGCTCGGGCTCGAGTTGCTGCAAGGTCCACGCTCCAACTCGAAAGGCGAGCAGGCGGTGAACGTGGGCGCACTCTTGTTTCCGAGCTCGCCGGTGCAGCCGATGGGCGGGGCGGCGCGCGTGATCGGGAATCAGGTGAGAGCTTCGCAAATCGAAGTGAAAAACCGGTCACAAAAGACGGTGCGCAGCATCGAGATGGGCTGGATTGTGCGCGACGAGCAGGGCCGTGATTTTGTGGCCGGGTCCGTGCCGGCTTCCATGACACTGGGTCCGGTGCAGACGGGGAGATTGACCGAGCCCGGGACGTTGCGTTTTTCTAGCGCTACGGGCCAACCCATGTTGATTGGCGCGATGACGGCCTTCGTCGATAATGTCGAGTTCGCGGACGGAAATTTATGGATCCCGAGCAGGCGCGACATCGATGAGGCTACAAATGATGCGGTGCTGCGGCGCGCGCTCGCGGCCTCGCCTGAGCAACAGAGGCTCGCCGAGATTTATCGCAGGAAGGGCATTAACGCGCTCGCTGCGGAACTGAAGCGCGTGAATTAGACTATAAGTGTTCGGGGCGTGGCTCAGCCTGGCTAGAGCGCCTGGTTCGGGACCAGGAGGTCGGTGGTTCGAATCCACTCGCCCCGACCAATCCCTTCTAAGATCAGCAATTTCCGCGTTCGGTTCTGAGCCGTTCTGTCTGGTTTGAGGCCACGTAGCCCTCGCATTCTGAAATCGCTCCCCACTCCGGTTTTGAATGAGCGGCTCTTAACCTATTTGGACTCGTCGACGGCTACGAGAAATTGCTTATACAAGCGTTCGCCTATCCACAACCCAGCGATTTGAATCATTTCGTCCAGCGCAGGCTTGCATTCCCGGATGAATCGGTGCTGTTTCGCTTCGGCGAGAATGCCTAGGAGTCCGAGAGGTCGAAGCTTGAATTCCGAGGCGACTCTACGGGCTCGCCGCTCGTCAATGAGAATTCGATCTGCTCCTAGTTCAAGTGCAATCGCAATTGCTTCCGCCTCGCCCTGATCGAGGCGAAGCTCCAAGTCCTTGACGAGCTCGCCGTTTGCGGGCTCTCTCAAGAGCAACCATTCCTGTCTGCGATGGTCGACGCCGTTTCTCTGCAGTTCGACTGCGACTGCAGGCGGAATGACAAGCTCGTTATACAAGCTCTTCAGAAGATCGAGGCGGCCGATAGCGAACAGATTAAGAATTGGGGAGGTGTCCGAAACGACAATCAATGCGTCGCAATCCGCCTAATGGTCTGTAGATCCTCATCCAGCTCCTGGGGACCATAGTGAATCGGGATGCGACGGGAAGCTAAGGCTTTCTGGAATTCGAGTTGTGTTTGGTTCGCGAGCTTTGCAGCTTGGCCCAACGTAAGTCTCTCAGTCTGAAAAAGTGCTAGGGCGAGCTCGTGCCTCAGCTCTTCTTCGGTAAGACCCGAGGAAGCCAAGATGTCGTCCGAGATTGTGATCGACATTGCGCTCCTTCTCAAAGCTTATCGTGAAGATGGTCGATTTGCCTACACTTCAGTGTTCGGGTAGAAGCAAGAAGCTGATCAGGTTTGAGATCGGCCATTGCATAAGTTTGCCCGGCCATCGGAAAATTCGACGAGCAGAGGGCAATCCGGTTCATAGAGTCACTAAGACCTGTTAACGTAGTAGGTTGTTAGCCGCGGAAAGCCCTCAGAAAACACTACGATCCACCGCTTCGAAGGCCACTGGCAAAGGAATCTTCACAAAGACGTGGCGGGAACCAGCGAACTTTGCTCAACCATTCCCGATGGCCTTTACGATTTCCCAAACCGGACGCGAACACCCGAGCCTTATGCTTGCCCTTTTCGTGGTTCGGATTCAGACAGCAGTCGCTGAGCTTCGCAAACGTCGACAGTTGCCGACCGGGTTACGAAGCCTTTTTGTGTTCGCAGTCGACAAACACTCACGGCGGCGACTAAATTGCATCGGCCTTTTTTCAAAGCACAGAGGTCTCGCCTTTAGCTGATGCAAGGTTCTCGATCCGCAGCATTGAACCAAGGCATTCCCTTACATATCGCTGCTGCTGCAGTGATGGGGGAAGCCCGCCTATTCGCTTCGTAATGTAGTTCGCGGCGTTAAGAATTTCGCCGACCTCGGAGCTCGACAAAATGCCCGCGAATGTGTCATAGAAATCGCCTAGTTTGGTTGCAACACGATATGGGTAATAAAGGCGATCGGTTTGGATTTGCTCAAATATGATTTTTCTGGCCTTTCGAAAAAGCTGCAGCGCGATTTCCTTCGAGGCAGCTCGACAGGCTTTCTCCAAAAGTAACCGGGCATAGTGATTGTCAATTTTATGTGTATCGTAACTGCCATGCCGAGGT
This sequence comes from uncultured Acidobacteriaceae bacterium, assembly GCA_963703035.1. Taxonomy (GTDB): domain Bacteria; phylum Acidobacteriota; class Terriglobia; order Bryobacterales; family Bryobacteraceae; genus Bog-105. The sequence continues at coordinate 358,881 of OY969780.1, forward strand.
GCGAGCGCATACGCAGAGTCGAAGTATCGATCGGCTCGTTCGAAGTCCTCAAATACGAGCGCAGCGATCCCATATTGGAGCCAAAATTGTGGATTTCGCGCACAATAGCCCAGGTTCTTAACGCGTTCGTAAAACCGAAAACACGCCTCACGTCGTTCGTTGATGCTACGATTGGGCAGAATCATCTCGAGCTGACTGAATTGCACCAGACTTCTCAGGGTTTCGCTATATTGTCGGGTTGAGGCCACATACTTGTCGAGCGATTTCGCCACTCCAGCAAGCACGTCAACGGTGGTGTTTGGATCGGCCACTCTGCCTAGAACGAACTGGGCGGCGACGGACGAACGGCTCGTGACTTCACCAGACCGGAATCAATAAACTCCGATACTTGAATGTCCCGCTGGAACCCGACATCAAGTACTCGATGCCCGAAAATATCAGTAAGCGTGTTCATAGTTACACGCTGGCTGAGAACTGTAAGCGCTAAAATTCCAAGCAATATATCGTAATACCCACTTTTGCGATCCAGTGTCGTGAGAACGCGATCCAAACGCGCCTGAATATCAGGCGATTGAAAAAGATCAATGAGGATCGACTGCCATTCCGCACGGCATCGGAATCTGAGATATTGAACTCGTGCTCGGGGCTGGAGCGCCGTTTTCGCTCCCCACAGTCCGTATTGCTCGAACACTCCATCGATCGAAGTCAATTCATCATCGCTCATCCTATCTACATCGATTTCGTGAATCAAACGTTTGTTGAAGATTTCCGCGATTCTGTCCGCGAGAATATCGTTAGGTGCGGTTCTTGCTGTGAGAAACAAGCACATATTTTCGTTCTTGTGATTGCCGAGAAAATCAAGTGCGTCCATCCAAGCAGGATATGAATCGATGATGAGCACGAATGGCGACGCGGACGAGCAGACTGCCGAGAGTTCCTCTTGCATCGATGGCGAGCGCTTTGTGAGCGAGTATGTCGTGCGTCCAGCTGCCGTGGCCAAAGAAGCCACAGCCTCCGCTACCATGGACTTACCGTTCCCGAGATTTCCATGGGCTATGACAATGTTTGAGGGGTTGTTGAGAATCTCCAAAATTCGATCAACGCAATTGCGATGCAGCAAGTATGTGGAGCCCGTGCTACGCAGTGAGTTCCATGCTAGTTGCCTGTCGAGGTAGCCTCTGAACAACAAGTCAAAGACAGCCCTGTCCGACACCGCTGTCGTGTCTCGAAGGTTAGGCGCGTAAGGCTCAAGGCAATACCATACAGGATGGCTACGCTCCGGTGCATTGTAGCGACCGCGCTTGTTTGTCAGCTGCCGTCCGAACCAAGCTGCATCGAAGCGCTCCATAATGCCGTAGCGAGCAGCCCGATTCTCGGTGCGAGCTGACGGATTGGGACCGACCACAAAGAAGCTCTTCTCTTGAAGCGAGTCCGTCGCCGCAATAAGGCGGGCGATGTCGAGATCACCGAGTGAGTACCCCACGAAAAACACCGCTTTTGCCATTGTTAGGTCAAGCCGAAACGTCTCTGCCCAGACTGATGACTCGACTGACGAGGTAATATAACTGGCATCGGTAAGCTTCAATTCGTCGCCAATCGACGATGTCAGGCGTTCTACATAGCCGTTGAGGTGAACGCAGATTGGTTCGTCTTGACGAAAATCGCCGGGACGTTCTGATACCGTCACAGGACGAAACACTCGAGCTGCGTTACCGGCGGCTAGTTCGAAGACGTTGTCGTAGTTTGTTGTGTAGACTCTGGTCCAGGGGACTGCAGCAATTGCGCTGTGATGCTTTTGAACTACAGTCGCTCGGAAGCTCTTAATCACCTCGTGCATCAGAGCAGCTTCGCCTCTCACACGGCGGAATTCCTCCGCGACGTCCTGCAGCTCGGCTGGGATCGACACATCGATCATCGAAGCAAGGCGATTGGCAAACTTGGACGCAAGTTCAAAAGGTTCTCCGCGACTGTTAGTTGCACCGAGCGAAAACCCCGCACCCAAGAAGAGAACTGCATTGCCGTCGAGCGCACGTTCCAATGCGGTATCGAAGTTCATTCTCCATGCATATCATCAACGTCCGCCGTGGGAGCTCGTCGCCTAAGGTTTGTGCGACTGTCTTGGCTGCAGTTTTCCACAATAGCCCCATGTGGCTCCTTTCCAGTCAGATCTCGAACAGGATCGCGAATTCTTGCCTCGGCAATATCTTTCGGGGAAAGATTTGAGTAGCGCTCGAAATCGGCTGAATCGCCGCTCGTCCAAGATATTCCGCTCCGTGTTTCCGAATGCAGTAGGAATCTTCCGTGACGAAAGCCACATGCGCCGGTGTCCAACCAGCTGAGTTGCACCTCCACACGGCAGTTCACGCAAAAACAAACCGATACTATGGAATCCCATGATTCTGCTGAAACGCGCCTACGACAAGCCTGAGCCGCAGGACGGCGTTCGATTTCTTGTGGACCGGCTCTGGCCGCGCGGGATTCGCAAAACCGCCCTGCCTTTAAATGGCTGGCCCAAGGACGTCGGCCCGAGCACGCAGTTGAGAAAGTGGTTTGCTCACGATCCGAAAAAATGGGAAGAGTTTCAGCGCCGGTACTTCGCTGAGCTCGACAAGCAGCCCGACGCCTGGACGCCCATCCTGAAAGCGGCCGAGAACCGTACAGTCACTCTCGTCTACAGCTCGCATGACGCGGAGCATAATAACGCGGTCGCGCTGAAGCGCTATCTCGAAGCTAAGTTAGCCAAAAAGCCGCGTCGCGGCCGAGCTTGATACCTGTTATACTGCGGCTTTAAATGATTGAACACGCCCATCTGCATTCTCACCATCGTTCGATGGCGTAGAGGCGGTGCCCGCGTTTCAATTTTGCTAATTTCTGAATTGCAGCGGCCCGCCAAACGGCGGGTCTTTTTCTTTCTGAACGGGGGATCATGGCTGATTTTCTCGACTTCGATAGGCACGGCGGATTGATAACGGCTGTCGTGCAACACTCGACGACACATCGCGTGCTGATGGTCGGCTATATGAATCGCGAGGCTTTTGATCGAACGCTCGCGACCGGTCGCGTCACCTTCTTCAGCCGCTCGCGCCAAAAGCTCTGGACAAAGGGAGAGATCTCGGGACACCACCTGATCGTAAAATCTATCGCCGCGGATTGTGATGGAGACGCGCTGCTGATCGAAGCAGAACCGGTCGGGCCAGGCGTCTGTCACAAAGGCTACGAGAGTTGCTTCTTTCGAACCTGGCAAAACGGCAAGTGGATCGAGGCGGAACACAAGACCTACAATCCCGACGCCGTGTACGGAGGCAACCGGTGAAACTGAAGCTCGGGATACCCAAGGGCAGTTTGGAAGGCGCAACCATCGACCTGTTCCGTCGCGCGGGCTTCAACATCACGACGAGCAGCCGCAGTTACTTCCCCGGTATCGATGATCCGGAGATCGAATGCATGCTGATTCGCGCTCAAGAGATGGCGCGCTATGTCGAAGATGGCGTGCTGGATGCCGGGCTGACCGGTCGCGATTGGGTCGAAGAAAACGAGGCGCAGGTGGAAACCGTCGCGGATCTGGTCTACGCCAAGCAAAGCTTTGGAAAAGTGCGCTGGGTGCTGGCTGCACCGGAGACTTCGCCATATCACAGTGCGCGTGATCTCGAGGGAAAGGTCATAGCTACGGAACTTGTTTCTACCACGAAGCGGTATTTGGCAAATCAAGGGATCACCGCGAGAGTGGAATTCAGCTGGGGTGCTACGGAAGTGAAGCCTCCCGAGCTGGCGGACGCGATTGTAGAAGTGACCGAAACCGGCTCATCCCTCCGTGCAAACAAGTTGCGAATTCTTGAAACAGTGCTCGAATCAAACACGCAGCTAATCGCGAATCGCGATTCCTGGGCGGACGACTCGCGTCGCCGCAAGCTGCTGGATATCAAAATGCTGCTCGAAGCAGCGATCAACGCGCTTGGAAAAGTGGGCCTGATGCTGAACGTCCGGAAAGAGGATCTTCAAAAGGTCATTTCTGTGCTTCCCGCGTTGAAGAACCCGACAGTTTCGCAGCTCAGCGATCAGGCTTGGGTAGCGGTGAACACGATTCTCGATGAAATGACCGTGCGGACGATCATTCCGCGGCTCAAAGAAGCCGGCGCACAGGGCATCGTCGAGTATCCGCTCAACAAGATCGTGATGTAGCCAGCCATGATTAAGATCATCCCGGTGAGCAAGGCTTGTGAAGTCAGGCTCGACCGGCGCAAGCAGATAATCGAATACAAAAACGTTGTAGCCCCGATTCTCGCGGCCATTCGCGAAGAAGGCGATGCTGCATTGATGCGCTATGCGCGTCAGCTCGACAACCTGAGAGATGAACCATTGCGCGTCGGGAATGCTGAGCTTACGAGTGCGGCAAATCGCATGAGTTCAGAAGTTCGCAATGCCGTCGGTACAGCGGTGGCTAACATTCGTCAATTTGCCGAGGCGCAATTGCCGACCGAGTGTTTCAAGGAATTCGGAACAGGCCGCAAGCTCGGCTGGATTGTACGGCCTCTCGAGTCCGTGGGCTGCTATATCCCCTCAGGCCGTTACCCTCTTCCTTCTACCCTGCTCATGACCGTCGTGCTCGCGCAAACGGCTGGAGTTCCCCGCATTTGTCTAACTTCGCCCAATCCTTCCCGGGAAATTCTCGGCTGTGCCCATCTATTAGGTCTCTCTGAGGTCTATCGCGTCGGTGGCGCTCAGGCAATCGCAGCCATGGCCTTCGGCACAGCAACTATTCCTCGCGTTGACCGCATCGTCGGTCCGGGAAATCTCTACGTCGCTGCAGCCAAGAAACTCCTGGCCGGCGATGTCGGAATCGATTTTCTCGCAGGCCCAACCGAGATAGTCATCGTTGCCGACCGCGGTGACCCGGCGATTATTGCCGCTGACATGCTCGCCCAGGCTGAGCACGACCCGGGCGCTTCAGCCATTTTGATCACCACCTCGCGGCCACTTGCAAATTCAGTTTCGGCTGAGATCGAGACTCAGCTCCAGACTCTACCTACCGCTGCTGTAGCAAGACAAGCCATAGATGGCGAGAGCGCAATGTTTATTGTTCCTGATTTGGATTCTGCTCTCGAACTTGTGAATCGCATTGCTCCCGAGCACCTTGCGCTATACGACGCATCGCTCTTACCGCTTGTTAGAAACGCCGGCTCCGTGTTCCTCGGGGAGCATTCGCCTGAAGCCGCAGGCGACTATGCAGCGGGACCCAGCCACGTTCTCCCGACCGGCGGTTGGGCACGCTTGCGTGGAGGTCTCTCCGCCGCCGACTTCGTCAAGATTATCGCTGTTCAGCAGCTCTCTCGCTCCGCATTGCACGAACTAGCCCCCGCGATCACAACTCTCGCCCGGATGGAAGGCTTAGAGGCGCACGCACGCTCTGTGGAGGCGCGATCTGTCCAGTAACCCGGTCAAGACAGAAGGGTCTTCACGCCATCAGCAGCAGCGGGCGCCCAAACCGCGCGATGCGGTTCTGCGGATGTGCGAGTATCATCCGCCCGTCCGAGATCGCCGAAACAAGCTGCGCCTCGATTTCAATGAGAACACCATCGGCGCGCCGCCCCTTGTGCTTGATTTTCTCGAGCGATATCTTACAGCCGCTGATCTGGCCATTTATCCCGAATATGAGCACGCGCTAGAAGATCTGGCCACACATTTCTCAGTCAACATAGATGAACTGACACTTACTAACGGCACCGACGAGGCGATTCAACTTCTAGTAAGCACGTATATCGACGCCGGAGATACCGTGCTGATGCTGCGGCCTTCGTATGCGATGTATAAGTTCTACAATCAACTCGCAGGGTCGAGCATCGAAGAGATAGACTATCGGCCGGGCACGCTCGCTTTTCCGCTCGAAGAGCTGTTGGAGCGAATCACTTCGGCCACGCGGGCCGTGTTTATCAGTAACCCGAATAATCCAACCGGCACCGGAACAGACCTCGACGCCATCGAGCAAATCCTGGCGAAAGCCGCAAATGCTCTGGTGCTGGTGGACGAGGCGTATTTCGAGTTCAGCGGCGTCACTGCTGTTCCCCTCATCCGCCGCCATCCGAATCTCTTCGTCAGCCGGACATTTTCCAAAACGTACGGAATGGCCGCCATGCGCTGCGGATGCCTGTTTTCGGCGCCCGCGAACATGGACTACGTTCGCAAAGCACAGTCTCCTTACGCCGTGAACTCGTTGGCGGCAATGGCCGCGCGCATCGCGGTAACCAATCGCGCGTTTGTGAAAAATTACACAGAAGAAGTGATGGCGGCTCGAAAACTGCTTTATGAGGGCCTCGAGCGGCTTCAGATCCCATTTGTAGAGAGCCAGGCCAACTTCGTCTTGTTTCAAGCAGGCGCTCGCGCATCGGGCATCTGCCAAGAGTTACGAACGCGCGGCGTGCTTGTGCGGGACCGCAGCTACGAGATACCCGGCGGCGTTCGGGTGACCATTGGAACTCGCGAGCAAGTGCAGCGCTTTCTCGAAGAACTGAAGCAGATTTGGTAAACCCTGCGGGAGAAATAATGAGAGAGGCCACAATCGAGCGCAGCACCAAAGAGACGCAAATCACCGGGTCTCTCCGCATTGATGGAACCGGCGAATATCACATTTCTACGGGAATCCGTTTCCTGGACCACATGCTCGAGCTTTTCTCCAAGCACGGCGGCTTCGATATTCAGCTCACTGCGCGCGGCGACTTAGATGTGGATCAACATCACACGGTCGAAGACACCGGGATCGTCCTCGGCGATCTCTTTGCAAAAGCTTTAGGAGAGCGGCGCGGCATCAATCGGTCCGGCTATTTCCTGCAGCCCATGGACGAATCGCTGGCGGTAGTTGCCGTGGACCTTGGGGGTCGCCCGACGGTCGTATTTGACCAGCAGACAAGTGTTTCGCACGTCGGCGATTTGCAAACCGAGTTACTCGAGGACTTCTTCCTCGGGTTCGCGCAGCATGCCGGCGCAAATCTGCACGCAAAAGTTCTTTATGGCCGATCGAGTCACCACAAAATAGAAGCGCTTTTCAAATGCTTTGCGCGGGCTATGCGCTACGCCTGCTCGACAGACGAACGGCTAAAGGACCAGCTTCCTTCGACAAAGGGCCTCCTATGACAACCATCGTCGATTACGGCGCAGGTAATATAAGGTCGGTTGAAAACAGCCTGACTAACATCGGAGAACGATCTATTGTTACCGCCGATCCCGAGCTTGTCTGCCGAGCCGAAAAAATAATCCTGCCGGGAGTGGGGCACTTTGGTCAAATGCTCAGGAGAATCGACGAGCTCGACTTACGGCAACCGCTGATTCAAACTATCCGGGCCGGGGTGCCCTTCCTGGGGATATGCATAGGTCTCCAGTGCCTCTTCGAGAAAAGCCAAGAAGCGCCCGAAACGAACGGGCTGGCCATCTTTCCAGGGTTGGTGAAGCGGTTTAGCGGTGAAGGTCGAGTCCCTCATATGGGCTGGAACTCTGTTGCATCCGCTGGGCCTTGTCGATTGATGGACGGCTTGGCTGACCCAACTTACATGTACTTCGCCCATAGTTACTATGCTCCCCTCGTTACGTCTACGGTCGGTACAACCGATTACATCTGCCCGTACACAGCAATTTTGCATGACGACAACGTCTACGCCGTTCAATTTCATCCTGAAAAGTCAGGTCCAGCAGGTTTGAAAGTAATTCAGAACTTCGTCAATCTCTGATGCTGGCGAAACGAATCCTGCCTTGCCTAGATGTCTCGGCCGGCCGTGTCGTGAAAGGCGTAAACTTTTTGGACCTCCGGGATGCTGGAGATCCGGTCGAGCTGGCCGAACGTTACAATGCTGATGGCGCGGATGAAATTGTGTTTCTCGACATCGGGGCCTCCGTCGACGGCCGCCCTCTGCTGGCGGATCTTGTCGCGAGGACAGCTCAAAGGGTCTTCATCCCGTTAACGGTAGGCGGTGGCATTCGCAGCGTTGCGGATGCGCGCGCAATCATCTTGTCCGGAGCCGACAAGGTGAGCGTGAATACTGCCGCCGTGCGCCGCCCCGATCTGATTCGAGAACTAAGCCAGGAGTTCGGATCGCAAGCCGTCGTATTGGCAATCGATGCTCGGCGTTCCGGCCCCGCAGAGGGCTCGTCCGAGAGTCTCCGCTGGAATGTTTATACGAGAGGAGGCCGCAAGGACGAGGGCATCGATGCAATCGGGTGGGCGCAAGGTGGTGAAAGTCTCGGGGCAGGCGAGATCCTCATCACCTCTATGGATACCGACGGCGTTCAGGCCGGATTTGATTGTGCGTTGACGAAGGCCGTTGCGGACGCGACTAGCGTTCCAGTCATCGCCTCGGGAGGCGCCGGTTCACCCGCAGACTTCGTCGATGTCCTCACAAAAGGTCGCGCGGATGCAGCACTCGCCGCTTCTATCTTTCACTACGGCAAGTACACGGTTAGCGATTTAAAACGTGCGCTTCAAGATGCACATGTTCCCGTAAGGCCTCTCCCGTGATTATTCCCTGTATCGATTTGATGGGTGGGAAGGTCGTGCAGCTTGTGCAAGGCCGAACAAAAGCCCTGGAAGGAAAATCGCCTGACGAGATGCTGGCCAGCTTCGCAGGATTTCCGCAGATTCAGGTGATAGATCTCGATGCCGCGCTCGGAACGGGTTCGAACGACGAAATCGTTCACTACCTCGCTAGCCGTGCGGCCGTTCGTGTGGGTGGCGGCGTCCGAACCATCGAGCGAGCGAAAGAGCTCGCGAATCGCGGCGCGCGCCGAGTCATTCTGGGCACCTCCGCGTTCTCATCGGAAGGTCCGGATATTGCCTTCCTGAGCGCCGCCGCGGATTCAGTCGGCGCGGAACGGCTGACTATTGCGCTCGATACCAGGGCCGGCCGAATTGTAATTAAAGGTTGGCGCGAATCTACTCCGTGGACAGCCCTCGATCTCATTCCCGATCTCGAACCCTATTGCTCCGGCTTCTTATGTACCTACGTCGATAAGGAAGGCCTGATGCAAGGTACAGATCTCGCTTGGTTCGAAGGCTTGCGAAGTAAGACCAAGCACGAGCTGATCGCGGCAGGCGGTATTAGTACGCTCGATGAAATCCGCGCGTTAAGCAATATGAACATTCACTGTGCCCTCGGCATGGCTATCTACACCGGTCGGCTGCCACTCGAGGATTTGCGGTTGATAAACGCCGCAATCAGCCAGAATTAGTGATTCTTAATGTCTTTAAGACGCTGTTTGGTGTCTCCTGTCCTCTAAGTAACGTGAAATATCCCTGACGCTTAGCCCTATTACACCGATAAGCCAGTAAGGGCCAGATGACATCGAACTACTTTCTCCTTTACAGTGGTGAGAGAAGGCTAACTCCGCTCCGGAATGCACATGTCGATGAAGCCCGATAAAACCTGCATTATAGGTGCAGGCGCAGCAGGCATCGCCGCAGCAAAAGCGCTATCAGATAAAGGTATTGCTTTCGATTGGTTCGAAGCGGGTTCCAAGTTGGGCGGAATCTGGCGATACGATAACGACAGCGGCTCCTCGGTTTATGCGTCGCTGCGGACCAACACTTCGCAAACCACCATGGAGTGGTTCGGCTATCCAATGCCGAACCGCGCCAACGATTACCTGACGCATGAGCAGGTCCTCGCTTATCTGGAAAGTTTTGCCGCTCGCGCGAACCTGGTGCAGAAGACTACGTTCGCGACACGAGTGACGAGCGTAGAGCCCCTTGAGGAGCGTGGGTTCGCGGTTTCTGTACAGAGCCGGTCGGGTGAAATGTATAGCCGCAACTACGGTGCGGTGATCGTCGCAGTGGGTTGCCACTCAATGCCCAAATGGCCGAAGATAGCCGGAATGCTCAATGGTCACATGATGCATGCATCGGAATACCGGAGCGCTGACATCTTTGCGGGCAAAAACGTTGTCGTCGCCGGATTTGGCGCTTCAGGAGCCGACATCGCGTGCGACGCCGCTGCCGTCGCGAGCAGCGTCATTCTGTCAACTCGGCGAGGCGGATATGTTTTGCCGAGATATGTCGACGGAAAGCCGCGGGATGAAGCGAACCGTCCGTGGATGGCCTTAGTTCCGCTCGCGATTCGAAAGCAACGCTGGAAAATCATGCTGATGCAGCGCCCAGTTTCTCCCAAAGTGCGTGCCGCTCTCGAACGCGACACATCTCCGTTCGCAAAACCTGCGGTACTCAACGATCGCCTCCCGGCTATGATCGACCGCGACCGGATCCTCGTCAAACCAGTGGTCGAGCGATTCGAAGGCCACCGCGTCATTTTCTCGGACCGTAGCAGCGCGCCTTGCGACGTGTTCATATGTGCGACGGGTTACGAGTTTAAGTATCCATTTTTCTCATCGCAAACCGTGCATCGCACGGGATCCTTCGCGGCGCGTTACCTGCGAGTAGTACCGCCGAGTCAGCCCGATCTGTATTTCCTCGGCAGGCTGTCCGCAGTCGGACCATTTTTCCCGGTCTTCGAGAAGCAAGCCGTGTGGGTATCCGATCTGCTCACGGGGCGCTGCGTATTGCCCTCGACTGACGAACTGGAGCGATGTGCCGCGAGAGAGGCCAAGGCATCCTCGGTAATATTTCCGGACGCAGGCCGCGAAACCGATATCGTCGAGTACTATTCCTACCTGCGCGCGCTTAAGCGCGAACTCGCCGCCGGGCGAGCTCGTGCGCTCAAAGCCACAAGGCCTCCCGCCTCGCCCAGCTTCGCTCTCACTGCAGAGTTGGGTGAGTGATAACCTCGAAGCTCGCTTACAATTCGCTCCTTTAACGTCCTGTCCGCAATTCCATGCTGAATTCTCGCTTCGACCTGCTTGCCGCCGCGCGCGAGGAGATGCTTCGCGAGGGTTTCCATCCCGATTTCGCTCCCGGAACCGATGAACAGCTTGCGAGTGCAAGGTCTCGAACAGCGCCCGTGCCCCAAGCCGGCCTCCGGGATTTTCGCGGGCTTCTGTGGTCCTCAATAGATAACGACACTTCCCGCGATCTCGATCAAATCGAAGTTGCAGAGCGCGTTCCCGACGGCATACGCGTGCTCGTCGGAATCGCCGATGTCGATTCCATTGTGCGAAAGGGTTCGCCCATCGACCTGCACGCCGCCACTGAAACTACGACCGTCTATACTGCGGTCCGCACCTTCCCCATGCTGCCCGAAGAATTGTCGACGGATCTGACCTCTCTCGCGGAAAATGGCGACCGTCTCGCCATCGTCATCGAGATGGTCGTCGGCTCTGACGGGTGCATCAAGTCCTCGGACATTTACCGCGCCATCGTTCGCAACCAGGCGCAATTAACGTACAGCGCTATCGGGCCGTGGCTCGAAGGCCGGGCCGCCCCTTCCTCAAAACTGACAGGTTCTGCCGATCTGCAAAGTCAATTGAAACTGCAGGACGAAGCCGCGACGGCGCTTCGCAATCAACGCTATCGGCTCGGTGCGCTCAACTTCGATCGTGTCGAGGTAACAGCAACCGTAGTGGACGGCCAGGTGCAAGCAATTGCGGCTACCAAACGGACGCGCGCGGATGCGCTAATAGAAGATCTCATGATCGCCGCCAATGAAGTGATGGCGAAAAAGCTCAAAGCGAGCGGCGTCTCGACCATCCGGCGCATTGTCAAGTCTCCCGAGCGCTGGCCGCGTATTGTCGAGCTCGCCGCGCGTTATGGAGAGACTCTTCCGGCCCAGCCCGATTCGGCCGCACTCAATGCCTTTCTCGAAAAGCGCCGCAGCGCTGACGAAGTGCATTATCCGGATCTCTCGCTCGCGGTAGTCAAGCTCATGGGTCCGGGCGAATATGTGTTGTCGCGCCCGGGTGAGTCCGAAGAAGGGCATTTCGGATTGGCTGTATCGGATTACACGCATTCGACGGCGCCCAACCGCCGGTTCGCGGACCTGCTCGTGCAGCGCTTGATCAAAGCAGTGCTCGCCGGCCAAACGCCGCCTTATTCGGACGATGAGCTCGGTTCGCTTGCCCGCAATTGCACTTTAAAAGAGGATGCAGCCCGCAAAGTGGAGCGCGTCATGAATAAGCGCGTCGCTGCCGTCGCCCTGCAAACTCGCATCGGCCAACCGTTCGACGCAATCGTCACGGGAGTTACTCCCAAGGGCGTTTTCGTGCGCGTCCTGAATCCTCCGGTCGAGGGCCGTTTGATGCGCGGCGAAGCCGGCGTGGACGTCGGCGACCGCCTTCGAGTGACGTTGCTCTCGACAGACCCGCAACGCGGTTACATTGATTTTGGCCGCTAATTCTGGTACTGGGCTATTTTGAAAAAGCGTGCAGAACGACTCCAAGGACGACAAACAGGAATAGAAATCCCAAAACCCCGGCGACCCGCAGATATGTCAGAAACCAAGGTCGTAAAATCAAACTGGAAAATGGCAGCTTCTGGGTAAGCTTGCTCCTGTGGTACTGCCTCCTATGGTATCCAGCCACGATATTCGGAGACACGATGCACAACGCAAAAAATGCTGTCAGTGCTAGCCCAAAACACGCATTTATAGCCCAAAAGATAACGTCAGACCATTGCTCCGTCATGCCGCTGTTTCTAAGCCCCGCTCTTCAGCTTCGATCAGTGCAACTAGATCCGAGACTTCCCACAGCCGATCCGTAACCCCAGCGGCCATCGCAGAAGTGACGCGCAGTGTGCGATGAATCCTAATGAAGTTGTAAGCGAAATAACCAAGCGCAACAGCAGCCGCATGGTTCTCAATCTTTTTGCTGAAGGCGTTCGTCAGTCGAGTATAGCGCGATTCGTCGTGCGAACGGAGAGATTGTGCCGTTCAACAAAACTCGTGCTGATGTGTTTCGGATCGGGATAGCCGATCAACTCCTGACGTTTGCAGCCGATGCACTGCGCTGGGCTATAGCGCTTCTCTGATTCGCTCGTTTCGCCGTACAACTTCTGGAGCTGTGCGTAGTCGATTTCATGTCCGAATGCGCCTTCGACCGCGCGCAGGTATGCGCCGTGACTATCGCTAGTGAGTTGAACGCGGTTACTCAAACGACCGGCGAGATCGAGCAAGAACGTGCGGGCCATTGGCGCGTTGCGAAACTCAAGTAGCCCGCTACCCTAATTCTCTGTTCCCCAAATCTGGCGTATACTCAAGGTCATCGCCGCTGCTTTCACCACTCGAACGCACACCCGCTCGCTCCGCGATCTTGTCGGGGTGGGGCGCAGTGTCGAGGCTGACCTCCATAGACTCGGTATTACTGAGGTAAAGCAACTCGCATGCTGCAATGCTGACCATCTTTATGACCAGCTATGCGAGAGAACCGGGACGAAGCAAGACGTCTGCGTCCTTGACACCCTCCGCTGTGCGGTAGCCCAGGCGCGTGATCCCGAGCTGCCGCGAGAGCGGCGAAATTGGTGGTGGTGGTCGCGGCAACGCAAGCTGGGAAGATTCTGAATCGCTCGCTTATGCCGTGCCCGTACTTTGAGCCTCAACACGCCGCCAACCAACCGCGGCATGCTACTGCTCGTTTGCCGCTGATCGAAGAATATGACGGATTGTGCCGCGCCGACGCGGAGCCGGTCGAGGCCCCGTCAGAGCTTCGGTTTGAATGTTGCAATCACGGCTACATGCGTGGACGCTGCGGCCGCTTTCCTTCCGGGGAAGTGCGTTCCGCCATCCGCTACAACGTGCTCCGCCATACGCCAACTGCCCTCGAGCTGGTTCTCATAGAAGAGCAAAATTACGCCCCGCTCGCCTGGCGGCCGTTTCATTACTTGCTCGATAGCGGCCGCTTTGATCCCGAGTTCACGGACGCTTGCATTCAAGCGCAGGCTCTCGCGTTCTGCCGAAGTTATCTCCAACGCTTCTCGTCCTGATCGCCCGTGTTCTGAACCGCTAAAATGGCGGGCGTGGGGTCAGAACAGCTAGTTGTCGAGGCAGCCGGGCGCGTCCGAACAGTGCGGGAAACGCAATCCGAGTATTCCGAGTTCTGCCTGCCCAATGACGCGAACACTCTCGGCAACATGCTCGGCGGCCATGTCATGCACCTCGTCGACTTATGCGGCGCGATTGCAGCCATGCGGCACGCGCGCTGTCCCGTCGTGACTGCCTCTGTCGATCAAATGACCTTTCTTCATCCCGTTCGCTTGGGCGAGCTGGTCAGATTGCGGTCGCAGGTCAATCGCGTATTCCGCACTTCTATGGAAGTCGGTGTGAAGGTCTGGGTTGAGAATCTCCACAGCGGCGACATCCGGCACACATCCTCTGCGTACCTGACTTTTGTAGCGATCGATCCAGCAGGCAACCGCGTCGTGCTCCCGCAAATCGTTCCTGAGACCGACGACGAGAGACGCCGCTTCGCCGAGGCCGCCGAGCGCCGGTCGTACCGGCTGGCCTTTAAAGACAAGACCAGAAAATCGCCCGATTTATAAGACCTGCCGTGCTGCTACACTTGTCCCCATGCCAAATACGAAAGAACAGGTTCGGGAGACAACGCTAAAGGGCAATGCTCTCCCCTTAGTAGGACCAGAGCTCAAGCCCGGCGATGTTGCGCCCGACTTCGAGGCGGTCGACGATTCCCTTCAAAAAATCAATCTCGCTAAAACAGGACACGGCGTTCGAATTTTCAGCGTCGTGCCTTCCCTCGATACTCCGGTCTGCGACGCTCAAACCAAGCGCTTCGAAGATGAAGCGGGAAAGCTTCCCGGCATTCAAATTTACACCATCAGTATGGATCTGCCGTTCGCGCAAAAGCGTTGGTGCGGAAACTTCGGAGTCAATCGCGTGCACATGGTATCGGATCACCGAACCGGCTCCTTCGGCGAGAGCTATGGCACGCTGATCCCCGACCTGCGCATTGAAAGCCGGGCAATTTTCGTTTTGGACGGACAAAACCGGCTCCGCCACGTCGAATACGTCAAGGAAGTGGGAGACCATCCCGACTACGAGTCCGCTCTCAGCGCCGCAAGAGCTGCCGCCGGCAAATAATATGCGTGGCGCAGACGATCGCTTTCTGTCGTCTGCGGCATGTTCGCCTTACGCTGCGTGTGCGTCCGGCAACGTCGCGGTCACAAACCAGAAATCCTCGATCGACCGTACCACGTGGATGTATTCCTGAAGGTCTCGCGGCTTCGTGATGAAGCAGTTCGCGTTCAAGTTGTACGCCTGCATCACATCATCATCAGCTTTCGAGCTGGTCATCACCAGCACAGGGATCTGCTTCAGATTCGGCGTCCCCTTTACTTCCGCCAGCACCTCGCGGCCATTCTTGCGCGGCAGATTCAAATCCAGCAGAATGAGATCCGGCCGTTTCACTAAACCGCGCTCGGATTGGCGCAGATACTCCATCGCTTCGACCCCGTCCCGCGCGACAGTTATTTCGACGGGAATTGAGTTCTCTTTCAGAGCCTCTTTAATTAAACGGACATCGCTGGGACTGTCCTCAACGTGAAGGATGTTGAGTGAATGCATGGTAGCCATTAGCTCCCACCGAGGCATAAGCAAGTCTCCGGCCAACCTGTAACATCTCGCGTTTCAAATACTTCTCTGAGGGACTACGAGGTCGGGCTAAGGTAAGAAATAGCATCATCAGGCAGAGCGGTGGCAATAAATGCCCGTTGCCCTACTTCATCGGATCGCGCACACATTGACACCGGGTAAGCCGTTTCTTATCATTAACATTGCAGCAGTTCGGGAGGCCGCTTCACAGTCTCCCCTGCAAAATAAGCCCGCAATATAAAAAGCGCTGGAGGCTCTTTGATCAAGCTAGACATCATCAATGAGGTCGTGAACCGCACGGGGATCACCAAAACCAAAGCCGAAATGGCGGTTGAGACCGTCTTTGAAACGATGAAAAAGGCTCTGAGCGAGGGCGATCGCATTGAGCTGCGCGGGTTTGGCATCTTCAACGTGCGCCCACGCAAAACCGGTATTGGGCGCAATCCCAGGACCGGCGCTGAAGTGGCGATTCCGCCGGGCAGGGCCGTGCGCTTTAAGCCCGGCAAGGAATTGCAGACGCTGCAATAGACGAAGTGTCTGAACCGGGATTGTCGGGGCGCGTCGAGAGCGGTTCCTCCAACTTGTCGGACGGAGCGCCGCCGCAACCCGAGTGGCGCGAACATTTTCCACAAGCCGCCCGGTTCTATAGCACGCGGAAGTGGTGGCTCCACGCTCTTCTGTTCCTCCTCACTCTCCTCACCACCACCGTCTACGGTTACGCGCAAGTCGAAAGTTTTCGTGCGAAGCGCCCGCTGCAAATAGATTGGATTGCCGATGGATACTTCAGATTGGCGCACGGCGACACAAGCCTACTCGCCGGACTGAACTTTTCAATTCCGCTGCTCCTCATTCTGCTGGCGCACGAATTTGGACATTACATCGCCTCTCAGCGCTGGAACGTGGACGCGAGTCTTCCTTATTTTCTGCCCTCTCCCACTCTTTTTGGAACGCTTGGCGCATTCATCAAAATTCGCTCTCCGATATTGACCCGTAGAAGCTTGTTCGATATCGGAGTCTCGGGACCGATTGCAGGATTCGCCATGCTGGTGCCCTTCTTGCTCGCCGGAATCCGGATGTCCCGGCTGATTCCGGGAGTTGCCGCGCGCGGCCAGGTAACATTTGGCACGCCACTGTTTCTGCGTCTCATCGAGTGGGTACGTTTTCCCGGTGCGCCGCAATCGGATATTCTGCTTCATCCGATGGCGATGGCCGCGTGGGCGGGCCTGCTCGCCACAGCCATTAACCTGCTTCCCATCGGCCAGCTCGACGGGGGCCACATCTTGTACGCCGCTTTTGGAACCAGAGTGCATCGCGTGCTCTCAGGGATTTTTGTGCTCGTACTCGTGCTGCTGGGTTTTGCATACTGGCCCTGGTGGATTTGGGCAGTGCTCATGTTCTTCTTCGGCAGGCGCCATCCGCTGGTCTACGATCAAACACCGCTCGACTCGCATCGCATCCTGGTGACCATCTGCGCTGCGTTGCTGTTCCTGCTTTCAATGTCCGTGGTGCCGGTAAACGCGCGATAGACGGCATGCCGATAAAGATCTCGGCGGTGATCATCACGTTCAACGAGGAACGGAACATCGCGCGGGTCATAGAGAGCTTGCGCTGCTGCGATGAGATCCTGGTGCTCGACAGCGGCTCGAACGACCGCACCGTAGAAATCGCGGCCAAGCTGGGAGCCCGTGTCGAAGAAGCCTCCTGGCACGGCTACGCGGCCCAGAAGAACATCGCGGCTGATTTGGCCACCCACGATTGGGTGCTGTCGCTCGATGCTGACGAAAGCCTCAGCGAAGCGCTGGAAGCGGAGATCTGGCAAATCAAAAAAAACGGCCCGCAGTTTGACGGCTATACCATGCCGCGCCTCGCCCAATATCTCGGGCGCTGGATTCTGCACAGTGGCTGGTACCCGGACAGAAAAGTCAGACTCTTCAACCGCAAAAAGGCGAAGTGGATCGGCGAGTTCGTGCATGAGTCGGTCAAAGTTGATGGACGGCTCGGCCACTTGAAGTCGAATCTGCTGCATTTCACATGCAGTTCGCTATCTGAGCACTTGCGCTCCATGGACAGCTACACGACCCTTGCCGCGCAAGAGATGGTGACGCGAGGCGAAATCGCAACTCTGCCGCGCTTGCTTATCGACCCTCCCTGGACATTTCTCCAGACGTACTTCATCAAGCTTGGATTTCTGGATGGAGCCGAAGGCCTGGCCATTGCCTACATGGGCGCCTTCTATAATTTCGTGAAATATTCAAAGGCTCGGCACATGAGCCCAGGCCGAAAATAAGAGTTGCGCATCGTGCATATTGATACCGGGCGCGAGATGCGCGGCGGACAGCACCAGGTCCTTCTCTTACTGAAAACGTTGAAAGAAGCCGGGCATCAGTGCACGTTGCTGGCGCGTAAGAGCGGGCCATTGGCGCGCGCTGCGGCTGTCCAGGGATTCACGGTGTGCGCCGTGGGATTAACGCAGCTCTGGCAGCACTCGCGAGATGCGGATCTGGTTCACGCGCATGATGCGCGCGCACACGCCATGGCTGCGCTGACGTCGAGATGCAGATTCGTTGTCTCCCGCAGAGTCGCTTTCCCGGTCCGCCGGTCTGCTGTTTCCAATTGGAAGTATCGGCGCGCTGCGCGATATCTAGCGGTTTCGACCTTCGTAGCCGCTGAGCTCGAACGTGCCGGCATTCCGAGGGAAAAGATTGACGTTGTCTATGATGCGGTCGAGCCGGTACTTCCTTCGACCGACTGGAGCGCGGATGATCCCGCTGTGGCGCTTGCCTCGAGAGATCCTCTCAAAGGCCGCGATCTGATCGAGCAAGCAGCGAAAATTGCGGATGTGCGTGTTGTGTTTTCCGAAAATCTTGCCCTTGATCTTCAACACGCCTCCGCGTTCGTCTATATCACGCGTTCAGAAGGGTTGGGATCGGCTGCGCTGCTCGCCATGAGCACGGGCGTTCCCGTAATCGCAAGCCGGGTGGGCGGTTTGACCGAAGTGTTTGAAGACGGAATCTCCGGCGTTTTTGTGAACAACCAACCGCGCGAGATTGCACTCGCTATACGAAGCCTTTTAGACCGCCCCGGTTTCGCCCGAAGCCTCATCGGGCACGGGAGGGCGCGTGTCATAGAGCGCTTTACTCCCGCTCACCTGTTAAGCGCGACGCTGTTGTCGTACGAGAGGGCGCTTGCCGCCTGATTTTCAGCCCTTCTATCCCGTGCTTGCGGCCGTGTGCGGGCTGTTGTTCGGCAGTTTTTTAAACGTCTGCATTTTTCGCATCCCGCGCGATCTGTCCGTAGTTGCGCCGCGCTCTTTTTGTCCGGATTGCGGCGAGCCCATCAAATGGCTCGACAATGTTCCCTTGCTCAGCTATGCGCTCCTGCGCGGCCGCTGTCGGGCATGCGGCAGCCCCATCTCATTTCGATATCCGATTGTTGAATTGACGACCGCAATTCTATTTGCTGCAACGGCCCTTCAATATGGGTGGACGCTCGGCACGTTCAAATGGGCCCTCTTCGAAGCCATACTCGTAGCGCTCTTCTGGACGGATATCGAGGAGCGCATTCTTCCGGATGAGCTGACCTTAGGTGGTGCGTTAATCGGACTCATACTTGCTTTCCTCGTTCGCGTGCCGGGACAGCTTGGCGGGCTATTTCTGCCCAACGCGAAATGGGTAACGCAGTCGCTTCTTAATGCCGCGCTAGGAGTCGTCATTCTCGCCGGCCCCATCTGGATGCTCGGCGCCATCTACGCGCGTGTGCGAAGACGAGAGGGTCTGGGGCTTGGCGATGTCAAGCTGCTGGTCCTAATCGGCGTGTTCCTTGGGCTCGAAAATGGACTGCTCGCGCTTCTGATCGGTGTGGTGAGTGGCTCAGTAATTGGCATCCTCTATATCTGGTTGGCCCGGAAGAAAGCATCAACGTATCAGCTTCCGCTGGGCAGCTTTCTCTGTGCGGGAGCAGCCCTGGTTCCGTTACTCAAGACCCTGTAAATAATGGCGGCCGGGCGATTTGCTTGATGTACCATAGAGCTTTACGGTATGAAGGAACTTTTTGAAGTCCTCTCTCCCCATGAGCCCGACTGGCAGATTGCCGCGCGGCTCGATCCCAAGCGGTTGCCTGGGCATATAGCGATCATTATGGACGGGAACGGACGTTGGGCGAAGCGCCGAAACTATCCGCGCATTCTGGGCCATAAAGCCGGGGTCGATCCGGTCAGGACAGTCGTTGAAACCTGTGCGCAGTTGCGGCTAAAGGCTCTGACTCTCTATGCCTTTTCTGTCGAGAATTGGAAGCGGCCGCGGCATGAGGTGGACGGCTTGTGGCGCTTGCTGCACTTCTATTTGCGCCGTGAGCTGCCGAACCTCGTGAAGAACGACATCCAGCTCATGGCCATCGGGCGCCTCGAATCATTGCCCGCTTCGGTGCAGGAAGAACTGCAGGCAGTGGTGAATGAGACAGCGCAGAATCGCGGAATGCGCTTGAATCTCGCCATCAACTACGGAGGGCGAACGGAGTTAGTGGATGCGGTGAATTCAATCCTCGACAGTGCCAGGGTCGATGGCAACCTCGATTCGCTCGAAGTCACTGAGGAAGCGATCGCCGCAAACCTCTACACGGCCGGGCTCCCGGATCCGGACTTGCTGATCCGCACGTCCGGTGAAATGCGCATCAGTAACTTTCTGCTCTGGCAGATCGCGTATGCCGAGTTATACGTGACTGAGACGCTGTGGCCCGATTTTACCCGCGCGGAATTGCTGACCGCTGTCCTCGACTACCAGAATCGTGAGCGCCGCTTTGGAGGCTTGTCCCGAAATCCCGCCTGGCCGCTCGAACCGTCCGCGTCCATTTTCGAAGAACAGGAATCGCAACTGCCGCTTGCATAAACCGCATTATTCCGGCTACGCTTAGCCGAGCATGACGCGCGTAGGTACTGCGATCGGCCTGATCGCAATTGCGGCGTACCTGATTTTCTGGGCTCCCAATTGGCTCTTTCTCGCAGCAGCGGTCCTGATGGGCCTGCTGTGTTACCTGGAATTTTCGGGCTTAGTCGCCGCGCACGCAATCGAGCGTCCCGGCGTGCTTGGCATTTTGGCCGGCATTCTCGTCCTACTTTGGCCGGAAGAAATTGTTACCTCTCTCGCGCTTCTGATCGCGCTCGCTCTCACACTCGCGCTGCGGCACTCGGATCTACGCTCTATTCTTCCGCTCGTGGCCTGTACGTTCTTCGCGTGCCTCTACGCTTTTCTCCCTTGGCGATTCGCAACCCTGCTGCGCGCTGAGAGCACGCACTGGCTGTTCTTTGGATTAGCGTTGACCTGGGTCGGTGACACGGTTGCATACTACGTTGGGCGAGCGTTCGGCAAGCACCATCTTGCGCCGGTAATCAGTCCGAAAAAGACCTGGGAAGGCTCGGTAGGTTCGGTAATCGGGTCAGTCCTCTTTGGCGTTCTCTACATGTACTATTTTGTTCCTGACGCGCCGTGGTGGCATATCGCACTGATCGCCGTGGCAGGAAACGTCGCAGGCCAGTTCGGGGATCTCTCGGAATCGGCCATGAAGCGCGGCGCCGGTGTTAAGGACACCAGCCACATGCTGCCCGGCCACGGCGGCATGTTGGACAGGGTCGATAGCACATTGTTTGCCCTGCCTGTTGTGTACGTACTCTCAGTTCTCAGCGGGATAAGTAGATCCTAGAAATTTCTCCGGAATATTGTTTCAATTACACGGTAAAGATTTCTATCCTGACAATACAGTAGCTCGTCTCAAAGAATCGAAACCCAGTCACTTCAGTTCTCATCAGTTCGAGTAGCACGGGAATTCTCCTGTTCGCTTTCGTACATGAGATTCCCAAATCTAGAATTTACATTCCAGAAATGAAAAGGTGGGAAGGAATTTATGCGTAAGTTGAGTTTTATACCTATGATCTTGGTTGGAGCGGCATCGCTCTATGCACAGGAATCCAATATGCCGGTCAATCTCGGCTTCAAAATCGGCATTCCGGTTACAGATATGTTCAGCGCCAGCAACACGACCCAGTTTGGAAACACCATTCCGGGATCCTATACTTCTGCCGTTCCTCGGTATGAGTTTGGCGTAAGCGGGGAATTTCATTTGCCCAAACATCTCAGGTTTGAGGTGGATGGGCTATTCAAACGCGGAGGCTTCGATAGTTCCTCGCCGTTCGGCGCCACCGGAGGCTTGGCCTATCGGCCGACCACGTTCAATGATTGGGAGATCCCCGGTCTGTTCAAATACAACGTGAGCATGGGGCATTTCCGGCCGTTTATCGATTTCGGAGCGTCCCTGCGGCACATCTCGACGATCAGCCAAACCACATACGCGCCTGGCTTCCTCATTGCTCCGACCTCCGACAATGCGAGCGAGCTGCACAACCGGAATAGCTTCGGCGGCGTCGCCGGTTTCGGCATGACCTTCAAACGGGGCCCGTTTGAGCTCACGCCTGAAGCGCGCTACACGCGTTGGGCGAATCAGTCGTTTGTGAGCAGCCTCGGCACGTTGAGAACGAATCTCGATCAGGGCGATGTCTTGCTCGGGATCAATTTCTAAGTCGCTTGAACCCTGCGGATTACAAGGGACCATTACAGGGTCCCTTGTACGCGCTTAATGTATCGTTCTTGTCTTACGGTTCATATAGTCCATTAGTAAGTAGTTGCCCAGTGTGTAGGGAGTCGTAAAGTACGCTTTACCGCGGCACATCTGAGTTACTTTTTGAATGAACTGTATGAGGCTGTAATCGCTCGCCAGCATGAAGCTATTAATCAAGATGCCCTGCTTCTTGCAGCGAGCTACTTCTTCGAGTGTCTGGCTAATCACGAGCGGATCCAGACCGAACGCGTTTTTGTAAATCCGTCCGTCCTCGAGCGTCAGAGCCGAAGGCTTGCCGTCCGTGATCATCACGATCTGCTTCATGTCCTTTTTCTCTTGAGACAAGAGCCGTTGAGCGAGAATCAGGCCGTCGCGCGTGTTTGTATAGTATGGGCCGACTTGCACGCGGGCTAACTCGGAGAGACGCACCTCTTCAGCCGAGTCATGGAACAGCACACAACGCAAAGAGTCGCCCGGATATTGCGTCCGAATGAGATGCGAGAGCGCCAGGGCCACTTTCTTCGCTGGCGTAAACCGGTCTTCGCCGTAGAGAATCATGCTGTGGCTGCAATCAAGCATTAGAACCGTCGCGCAAGAGCTCTGATATTCGGATTGATGCACGAAAAGATCGGAGTATTCAAGATTGAGCGGAAGGCTCAAACCTTCGCGCTGCAACGCCGAAAACAGCGTGGCAGTGATATCGAGGTTCATTGTGTCGCCGAATTCGTAATTCTTCGCACCTCCGCTCGCATCGATGCCGGTCGCGAGGTCTCGCGTATCGTGCGCTCCAAAACTCGATTTTCCAAGCGAGCCCAGCAAGTCTTTCAAAGTTTTGAACCCCAGAAAGTCAATCGCTTTGTCGGTCACTTCGAAATGAGACTGACTCTCCGGGCCGTCGTGCGAACCCGCCGCGGAAGGTGAATCGGGAGCCTCGCTGTTCCGATCGATATACCCCGCCTGTTCGAGTTTCTCGATAAGCTGCTCGACGAGCTTGTCGCGCTGCTGAGCTGACATTTGTTCGAGCCGCTGGCGGATCTGCTCGGCCCGCTCAGGATCGAATAGCTCGCCGCTCTCGAGAGCTCGCTCAATCGCCTGTTTGAGGTTTTCGAGCGTGTGCTCGTTCATTTCAGAAAACTGAAGATAGGGATCGTTGAAGCCGCTTTGCAGGAAATAGTCCGAAAGAGCCTTCAGAAGATCGTCGAGCTCGATGCCAAGATCCTCTTCGGAGAACCGTGAATAAGAGATGAACTTCATGAGGCTCGCGGCGTGCGGCTCAGTTCAGGTTGCGCCGCCCGCCTGGGCCGCCGCCACGCCGTGGGTCGAATCCGCGGCGGGGCGATTCCTCCCGCTCGTCGCGCGTGCGCTCTTCTCTCGAGTGCCGCTCGCCTGCCACGAATTCAAGCTCCTCATTGCGGCTGATGCGCCGGTGAGCATACAAGCCTTCGAGAATGAACTCGCCTGCCGAGGCGCGCATCGCGTCGCTTTCCCCGCCATTGAGGCCCAGCTTCCGGGTCAGCGGGAGCAAGTCCTGAATGCGGCTGAGCTGCTCGATGACTTCCGCCGCGCCCATGTTCTCATCCAGGCGAAGCGAGCCGCCGAGCTCGAACCACTGGGTAATCTGGCGCAGGTTCACGCCGTCAAAATAGGAGCTGTAAACCTTACCCACAGCGTTGCGGATGATCTCGCGCGCAACCGCGTCTCCGCCCTTCAATTCACCTTCGTATTCGAGTTCGAGCTTACCCGTCATAGACGGGAGCGCGGCGTAAAGGTCGAGAATGCGCGGAACAGCCTCGCTCTCTTTCGATTTCAGTGCTCGGCGTTCGGCGTTTGAGATCACGTTCTCGAGAACCGATATGGGCAAGCGCTGCGATACTCCGGATCTCTTGTCTACACGCTTATCGTCGCGGGCCAGAAACGCTACGTGTTCGACGACCTCATGGATGTATGGCGGCACTTCCGTCGCAATCGGCGAGCGGCGCCGCGTCCAGGCCTCCTGTTTTGTAATCGCGATGCCTTGCGAGACCGTGAGCGGATAATGCGTCCGAATCTCGCTCCCGATGCGGTCCTTCAAGGGCGTGATGATCTTGCCACGCGCGGTGTAGTCTTCGGGGTTCGCCGTAAACACGAGCACCAGATCGAGCGGCAAGCGGACCGGATATCCTTTGATCTGCACATCGCCCTCTTGCATGATGTTGAACAGTCCAACCTGCACTTTACCGGCAAGATCGGGAAGCTCGTTCACGACGAATAGCCCCCGATTCGCGCGCGGCAACAGGCCGTAGTGGATGGTCAGCTCGTTCGAGATGTCCTGCCCGCTTCGAGCTGCTTTGATCGGATCGATGTCGCCGATCAGGTCCGCAATCGTTACGTCAGGGGTGGCCAGCTTTTCGACGTAGCGATCTTCGGCGGAGATCCAGGCGATCGGCGCGTCATCGCCTAGGCTGGCCAGCTTCTCGCGGCACTGTTTGCAGATCGGCCTCAGCGGATGATCGCGAATCTCACAGCCCGCTACGTACGGCATGTTGCGGTCGAGCAGGCCAGTGAGCAATCGCGCCAGGCGAGTCTTCGCTTGGCCGCGCAAGCCCAAAAGGATGAAGTTGTGCCGCGACAAGATCGCGTTGACAACCTGTGGGATGACCGTGTCTTCGAACCCCTGCAGTCCAGGGAACAGGTTTTCACCCCGGCTCAATTTACAGATAAGGTTTGATCGAAGCTCTTCTTTGAGGGTCCGATCGGGTTCGAGTTGATCGAAAAAACGGCTGGTGCGGAGCGCGCCCAGCGTCCGTGGCAAGTCGGAGTGAGGCATTAAGAAGACTCGCGATTCGGGTACAGACACAAGTCTAACAGTCTGCTGTTGGCGAGAATCAATCATGATCTTTCTGGATGAGGAGCGTGTCGAAGAGCTGCTTCATTTGGAAGAGCTGCTTCCGGTGATGGAAAAGGCGCTCGTCGATTTTTCAGCCGGGCGCGTGATCCAGCCGGTCCGCAGCGTGCTTGCGATTCCCGAACACAGCGCGTTCTTCGGCTTAATGCCTGCGGTTTACGGGGACGTCATCGGAACGAAGTTGGTGAGTGTCTTCCCGCACAACGCAGAGCGCGGGTTGCACACTCATCTGGCGATGATCTGCCTGAGCCGCGCTGATACGGGCGAGAGCTTGGCGGTAATGGACGGCCGCGTCATCACGGCGTGGCGAACTGCGGCGGTATCCGCGATTGCGACACGAGCGCTTTCATCAGAAAACGCGCGTGTCCTCGCGATATTGGGAAGCGGCGTGCAGGCGCGAACGCATTTTGAAGCATTGAAGCTGGTGCGAAGTTTTGAAGAGGTTCGTGTTTGGAGCCGCACGGCCGAACACGCCGCGCGATTCGCAACTGAAGTAGGAGGGATCTCGACGAGCGCTGAGAACGCAGTTCGTGGCGCGGATGTTGTCATCACCGTCACCAACTCAGGAGAACCGGTCCTGCGGGGAGCTTGGCTGAAGCAAGGCGCTCACGTGAACGCTGTCGGAGCAGTAGGGCCGAAGCATCGCGAATTAGACGGGGAAGCAATGCGCAGTGGTGTTGTTGTCGTTGAG
The DNA here is from genome assembly GCA_963703035.1 of uncultured Acidobacteriaceae bacterium. Classification (GTDB taxonomy): domain Bacteria; phylum Acidobacteriota; class Terriglobia; order Bryobacterales; family Bryobacteraceae; genus Bog-105. The sequence continues at coordinate 384,526 of OY969780.1, forward strand.
TCGCGTGCGTCCGCATTGCAGGAATCGGCCGAGATTCTCCAGTCCGGCGCGCAGATTTACGCGGAGTTAGGGGAGCTGCTCGCCGGCAAGGCTATAAAACCGGCGGGAGAGACGACGATTTTCAAATCGCTCGGCATCGCCGTTGAGGATGTCGCCGCAGCGAAGCTAGTTTACCAACGAGCAGCAAGATGACGCGTGATATACTCCCGCGCAGGAACGATTCAGATGCTTAAAACCAAATGGGTAGCCTCGGCTGGAGGCGCGTTGGCAGTAATCCTGATGAGCGGCTGTGCAGCTCCGCCGCACGAGCCGACGGAGAAATACGTTCTGGTCGCCTCGAATATCAAGCTGCCGTATTGGCAGACGGTAAGGGCCGGCTTGGATCGTCAAGCGATACAGATGAAGGTGAAGTCCGAACTCGCCGGACCCGATACGTACGATCCGCAGGGAGAGCACAAAGAGTTTCAAAGAGTAGTCGCTGAAAAGCCGAGCGGCATTATGGTTTCGGCAGCTGACGCCAATGTAATCGGCCCGGATATCGACGCCGCGTTGGGACAGGGCATCCCCGTAATCACAGTGGACTCCGACGCCCCGAATAGCAAAAGACTGCTATTCGTTGGAACGGATAACTTCAATGCAGGAAGCCTGGGCGGTCACCTGGTGGCAAAGATGCTGAATGGAAAAGGAACCGTAGCGGTGTTTACGATGATGCCGCAAGCCAATCTTGCCGAGCGCTTGCAGGGATACCAGAGCGCATTTCAAACGCACCCAGGGATCAAGATCACGGATACGGTCGACATAAAAGGGGACGCGCCTACTGCATTCGATAATGCGAGACGGATTCTGGAAAGCAAGAATAGAGTAGATGCGATTGTCTGTCTGGAGGCGATCGCCTGTCCGGAAGTAGGCGAAGTCGTCAATCGCGAGAACCTGGCGGGCAAGGTGACGATCGTCGCGATGGACACCGATCAGCGGACGCTCGATTGGATTCAGAAAGGCGTTATTTCGTCAACGATTGCGCAAAAGCCCTTCACAATGGGCTATTACGGGTGCAAGGTGCTGGACGACTTGCACCATCACAAACCGAATCCATTGTTATCGAACTGGGGACAGAATTCCTTTTCTCCGATTCCGACATTCATCGACACTGGCGCCTCGATTATCGACAAAGGGAATCTGGACGCATACAAGCAACAGGAGCAGACCGCGGGGAATCCCGGGGGCGCGACACAGCAGTAGCGCTGATTAGATCCGCGCTACATCAATATCTGCTTGACGCGGGTGTAGCTCGCCACCTGCCTGCGGGCGAGGTCTTCTTTGACCAGATTCAAGCCATACACGCAGATCTCGAACTGTTCCGAGAGCTTTCGGAAAAGCGGGGCTGCGTCGCGGTATTCGAACTGATCGAATGCCGCCACGACGCGATAGCTTTCCTTGCCGGCTTTCAGGTAGTCGATCAGAGAATCGAGGCGAGCTGATGTGCGTCCAAGCCTGGCAACATATTCGGGAAACAGGCCAGCGAGGAAGAGCGTGTAATCACCGATGTGCTTGCGCACCTCACGCTCGTAGTCGAAGGATCGACCTTCGAGCAGCGGATTCGAGGCAATCAACATTTCACCGACGTCCTCCATGCGGCGGCCCTTCGAATTTCGGAGCCTATACAGGTTGTCTACATGCGTGAATGTGAGCAGGAGATCGGCGATATACCGGCTGATCTGCGGGTCTTCGACTTGAGCTGCACGCACGAGATGCTGATGCACCAGCTCGGAGAAAAGGTTGCGCAGCGGATGGTTTTCGCCGATCGGTTTTGGCATACGAAAGACCTTCCAACTGCGATTTTAGCGGTTCGGGCTCGGGCTAGTGTACCTTGGCTAGAGTCACACGCGCGACCCTCGGCGAGCTTATGAACCTGCTACCTAGAGACGAGAAGTTCTTCGACCTGTTCCATGCGCACGTCCGCATCCTGTGCCAGTCTTCGCAGTTGCTGATGTCGGGCCTGAAGTCGGGCTACAGCGGGATGCGGAACATATCCAAGCAAATGGAGGCCCTTGAACAGAACGGCGATGACGTGATTCATGAGATTTTCGACAGATTGCAATCCACATTCATCACACCGTTCGATCCTGAAGACATTCAAACGCTTGCCACTACACTCGATAACGTTCTCGATTCGATCGAGGATGCGACGTTCCGGATAGTGGCATACCGGTTGGACCCGATTCCCGAGGCGGCCGTTCAGCTGGGGCAAATGATTGACGACTGCTGCATGGCTCTCGCGAGAGCGATGACATCGTTGCGAGACCGGAAGCCGGTGATGGACGACTGCATCGAGGTGAACCGGCTCGAGAACCTGGCGGATGCTGTCGAGCGGACGCAAGTCGGGAATCTCTTTCGGGCAAATATCGATGCGCTGACCTTGATCAAGCAGAAAGAGGTGTTCGAGGTGCTCGAGCAGACGACCGACCTCTGCGAAGACGTGGCCGACGTACTGCAAAACGTCGCGGTGAAGAACAGCTAGAGAACATGCCCGTTCTGGGACTAGTAATTCTCATCATCTGCATTGCCCTTATCTTTGATTTCGCAAACGGGTTCCATGATGCAGCTAATTCGGTTGCGACTGTGGTTGCGACGCGCGTGCTGAGTCCCGTGCAGGCGGTCGGGCTCGCGGCGGCGTTTAACTTTTTGGCAGCTTTCTTTCTGGGGACGAAAGTGGCTTCGACAGTGGGCAAAGGCTTCGTGAACATCGGTATCGTAACGCCCTATGTGCTGCTGGCGGGCCTCATCGGCGCGATTCTCTGGAATTTGCTGACGTGGTATCTGGGTCTTCCGATCAGCTCGTCGCACGCCTTGATCGGCGGTTATGCGGGCGCCGCGCTCGCGAAGGCCGGAGTGAAGGGATTGATCGTAGGAAAATGGCCCAGCACCGTAGCGTTTATCGTGCTTGCGCCCCTGATCGGAATGGTGCTTGGATACGTGCTGATGATGATCGTTTACTGGACATTTCGCAGCTATAGTCCGGCGAAGATGGACCGCTACTTTCGTCACTTCCAGATTCTCTCGGCGTCGCTGCTGAGCTGCGCGCATGGAACGAACGACGCGCAGAAGACGATGGGAATCATTACGGCGGTACTTGTAACGGGGGATTTTCAGCGCGGCTTCCATGTGCCAGATTGGGTGATACTCGCGTCCAGCGCGGCGATGGGACTCGGAACGCTGAGTGGAGGCTGGCGAGTTGTGCGGACCATGGGAACGAGGTTGACGCGTCTGAAGCCGCGCAGCGGATTCTGCGCTGAAACAGGAGCGGCAATATCGATTCTGTTTGCGACCTGGCTGTCGTTGCCGGTTTCAACAACGCACGCGGTGGCGGGGGCAATCGCAGGCGTGGGTTCCATCCAGCGCGTTCGAGCGGTGCGATGGAACGTCGCGGGCGATATCATCGCTGCCTGGATACTGACGATTCCAGCGGCCGCGTTGGCATCGGCAGGCGCTTTCTTCGTGATTCGTTTGTTCGTGCAGGACGCCTAGTGGGATGTCCCGGCGATTTCGAAAGCACTTGAACAAGTGCCGCGATGAGTCGCGGCACGGCAGGCAAAGTGCCTGCGCCACTCATCACACTAGAAGGCGAAGCGTAGACGCAGGTCAATGCGGCGCTGATCGCTGGCGGTCGCCTCTGCGCCGTAGCCGCCCGTGATGCCGGTCGATTCCAGAAAGTAAGGAGATGTGAGCGCGCCATTCGGCGTGTTCAGGTTCTCGTGGTTGAGGATGTTGCGTGCGTTCACGGAGAGAGTGAGATTGTAGCGGTGTTCCGTCATCGTATCGAAACCCCCGTGGAAGTGGCCGCCGCCTCCGTAACCATGGCGAGCTGTTGCGCCGCCGGAGGGTCCGCTGAATTTGGTTGTGCCGAAGCCCCAGGTTTTGCTGAGCCGGAGATTAATGCCAATGAAGCCAGGGCCGTTGCCGATATTGCGCTCGATCAACGGTTGTCCGGGCAGAGGAAGCGTATCGAGGAATCCATAAGGCGTATCAACGATGTTCGGACCGGGGCCGGTCACGATGCTGGGGCGCGCGGTAGGCTGCGGCTGGCCGGTTAAGAAGAGATCTGTGCCGGTCGTGATGTTGAAGGGCGTTCCGCTGTGAGCGACGACGAAGGGAAAAAGATTCAGGCCCCAGGGGAGCGAGAAAGAGCCACCTGCGAAAAGCTGATTGCGAAGGTCGAGCTGCGAGCGGCCAAACTCTTGAGAGAAATCGTACTGATTCGCAGGCAGGGTTCCGAGGCCGTCGGTGTCGCTGCGCGCTTCACCATAGGTGTAGCGGCCGAACAGAGTGAGCCAGCGGCCAACGGTGCTGTTGAGCATGGTGACGACCTGGCTCTGTTTGAAGATGCCCGTCGATTCGTAGAGATAAATATCTCCGATATTTCCGTAAGGGCGCAGGCCGATGCTGTTCGCGTTGGTTGCAGAGCTACCGGCTACGGAAATGGGCGCGCCCGGCAGGGGGTTCGCGGGGCTCGGCAGGGGCGCGTTGATGTTTACTGTGCGGAACTCGTGGACTCCGCGAGAGTTCATGAAGTTGACCGTCAAGGTGGTGTGAGAAAACAGCTGGCGCTCGACGCCGACGACAGTCTGCATCAGGTACGGTGCACGAAGGTCACTATCAATTTCGTAGCGCTGCCGCGTGTTCGAGGGCTCGAGCTCGCCGATAGGCGGCGTGATGGTGAAATCGGCGTTGTAGACGGTTGGATTATCGATCACGTAATTGATCTGGTTCAGGCCGTTGTAGCGATATGCGGTGAGGACGTTTTCAGCCTGGAAGCGGTCATAAAAAATTCCCCAGCCCGCGCGGATGACGGTCTTCGCGCGGCCGCCACGCGTTCCCTTCGAGTCAGGAGACCAAGCTACGGCGACGCGAGGCGCCCAATCGTTTTTATCGGAGATGTTGGTTTGCGCCTCCCAACGCGCGCCGACGCTGACTGTGAGATTCGGCCGGACACGCCAGTCGTCCTGGATGAACGGACCGAAATCGAGCTGATAAAAACCGATGTCGGGCTTCCCGGAGCTGAGCGTGAACTTCGATGGACCGTATCCCATCTGAGTCACCGCCTGGCTTGTGAAACCGGCGTTGAGCAGCTGCTCAGTGATCAGGTATTGCTGGATGGACGTGATCTGCGAATTGCCGAGAAAGCTGTATGCACCGTTGAAATTTTTGGGCGAGTAGTCATCGAGGCTGTTCGCGCGGATGCGGAGCCCGAATTTGATATTGTGCGCTCCGTGGGTCAGGGTTGTGTAGTTCTGGAGCTCGTAATCATCCTCGGCCGTCGAAGTTGAGCCGAACGCCGGCGAACTGTAACCCGAGCCGCCGGACACAAACGAGTTGGCGACGTTGAGAGTAGGAGTGGTAGATTGGCTGGCCTCAAACTGGTCCTCGCGATCGAATGAGAAATGCGTTTCGTTGACGACGTGTGGAGTCAAGACGGAAGTTTCGACCACCTGAGCGCTTTGTTCCTTGTCGGCAAGTGAGTAACCGCTTCCGGGCAGATAGAAGCCGCCCACTCCGGTGAGTAGCCGGTGGTTGTCGAGATAGGCGTAGCGGAAGCTCAGCGTGTTATTGGCATCGAGCTGATAATCGATGCGGGGGCTGATGGTGGTGCGGCGCTGAGGCGTGGAATAGAAAGTTTGATCGCGGAGGGGAGACAGGAAATCGGGGGAGGCAATCGTGGCATTGATGATGCCGTTATCGTCGATATTGCGGCGCTCCATGTCAATAAAGAAGCTGGCACGCTGGGTGATCGGGCCGCTTACGTTGCCGCCAAAGAGCTGCGTTCTGAAGGGCGGACTGACGGTGAGAAACGGATTGCGCGAATTCCAGATCCCATCGCTGATGTCGTAGTAGCCTTGACCGTGAAATTTGTCGGTACCGGGCTTGGTGAAGATCTGGATGCGGCCGTAACCCAGCTTGTCGAATTCGGCCGAAAAAGGATTCGAGTTGATGCGAATCTCACGGATGGATGCTTTGGGCGGAAGGCGGCCTCCGGTAAAGCCGTCGATATAGATTTGATTTCCGCCGGGACCGGCCGACGGGCCGGCGAGCGCTTCGAGATCGGCCTGCAGATCGTCGGGATCATCGGGCAACGCATCGAGATCTTCTTTTCGCAGGACCAGCGCCGACGCGTTGTTCGAAGGATCGGTACTGACCTGGTTGTTCCCTGATTCAGTGACCGTGACCTCCTGGTGCTGTGTTTGGACGGTCATGACGATATTGCCGGTGGCGGGTTGGCCGGTGGCGACGGTGACAGGAACGGGGTGGGTTTGCTGGAGGCCTGGGTAGGTCGCAGAGATGGTATAAGAACCGGGTGCGATTCCGCGGAACGTATAGGTTCCGTCGGGCGCGGTTGTGGCAGTCTTGGCGGCGCCAGCGCTATTGGTAAGAGTGACCGTTGCGCCAGGGATCACGCCGCCTGTATCGTCTTTGACGGTGCCCCGGACGGTGCTGGGCGCGGTCTGGGCACACGTTATTGCCACTGCAAGAGCGAGGCCAAGGAAGGCCGCAAGTATGGTTTTTGTATTCATCGATTTCTTAAGCAAGCTCCGCAAGCAAGATGCGGAGAAATACGAATCACTGGGCGGGAACCGCCATATCTAAATTCCAGTCGCCTCCGAGCTGTCTGCCGCCCTCCCGCGGCGGCGCCGATTGCAAGATAGGTTCTACGCCCGCGATGACGTTCGTGGCGATGAGCTGCGACTTATCGGCGTTTTCTGCTCCCGAGACGACGACAGCGTCACCCGCCTTGAGATCGGAAGCTGAAATTTTCGGCAGCTTTTCGATCACTTCAGACACATCACCGGTTCGCGGCGTGTAGCCGGCCGCAGGAGGATGATTGCCGGAGGCCGGGTTTGATCCGACGGAAGAAGCTTCAGACGGCCTGGTTCCGGGATTCAGATGCCGCGCGATCATCATGGCGACGGGCGGCGGAAGCTTGCGGATGGCGGAATCGTCCGTCAGCACAATTTGAACGGGTTGTTTTGTGCGAAGATCTGTGACCGTAATCTGGTTTCCTCCGGGCGCCAGAGCGGCGATGGTTCCGGCAACGGTGCGGAACGATCCGGAATAGATCTTTTCAGCCGTGATTGAGGCGCCATCCGGCGATTTGTCGCCTAAGACGCGAACCTGATCTCCAGGTTGAATGTCTGATAGCTGCGACGGCGCGGCAGCCTTGGGGGTCTGGGGAGAGAAGCGAGTGAATTGCGTGGACGCAGAGGTTTCGACCATGACCGGCTTAGGTCCTTCCGGCGTACGGACGTTGATATTCAATTTCTGGGCAGCTGCATCGATCGAGGTAACCGTACCGGCAGTACCGCGCGTCCGCCAAGCTTCCATTTCGGCCTGATGGGCTTTTTGCAGATCGCGGGCGGACATCAGAATGAGGCTGGCTGCGGCAATGGAACTCGGAGTGTCGCCTTTGAAACCGCGCACGTCGACGCGATCGCCAGTCGCCAGATCGTTGGCGGTGATGCGGGCAGCGCCGGTGAGGTTTTTCGCGCCGGGCTCTACCTTGAGGAGCGTCTTCGTGTTCTGAAGCGAGACGGTGAAGGCGGTGGAGGTCTTATCCTGCTTGACAGTGATCTGGTGAGTGGCTGGATCAGCCGCCGTAATGGTGCCAATCACGTGCTGATCGGGCTTGACCGGGGCGGAGGCTTGGGCCGAGATTCGGGCGGGGGCGATGTGCGACGAAATAAGCGCCGCGACGGCGCAGATGGCGAGAGGTCGCATACAGATATTGTGACGCCCGGAGGGTTCGCTCCGGGCGTCGTACGGTAGAGAGGCGAAATGATTAGCGATTGGGTTACGGCCCAATCCGAGCGATGTGGCCGAATTCGACCAGAGGCACCGGAAGGTGGTTGAAGTTAAGCAGCGTTGACGAGTAGATCTTCGAGCGCGTCGTTGCCTTCGTCGTGGTTCCGATCGGCCTGTTCCTGGCACTGAATGCAGAAAGCAGCCCATGGTACGGCGGCAATGCGCTTGGGACTGATCTCCTCTTCGCAATGCAGGCATGTGCCGAAGGTTCCCTCTTCGATGCGGCGGAGAGCGCCGCGAACATTGCGCAACAGATGCGAGTCGCGATCCAAGTTGCGGATGGCGAGCTCACGTTCCGCGGCGTGCTGGACTTCATCCAATGCATCGGCGCTTTTTTCGATGGTGATCGCATCACGATTGCGAACGATCTGCTCCAACTCGTCCCGTTTGGTCTGCAGGATCTTCTTAAATTTGTTTAGTTCTGTTTTGGTCATTTTTTAATTTCTCCTTCTACCGGCTAGCGTGCCCACTGATAAATGGATCGTGGCAGCCAAGTCTTTCGTTTAGACGCGGGGTTAATCGAAAAGGGTTCATCGACGCCAGGCAAAACAGCCTAGTATCGTTGCTAGCGCTTCTGGCGAGCGGGAGAACTGCAGTACCGCAGCCACTCCCGGCTTCCGGTCCGGCAAGCCGACGCTTTTCGGATCTCCGCATAATACCACAGAAGGGTAGCAATTTGAGTTCCATTCTACGCAGCCCGGATTGGATCGTAAAGCCCGAAAACAATCGGGCGGCCGGAGGCTGAAGCCGGCGCGAGCAAACCCATCAGACCGTATCGGCCGCAGGCGCAAAACCTTGCGGTCAAATGACATTTGCGGAGAGACGTTTTTTCGGGGCGGGCGGTTCGCTCGAAGTGCAGAGCGAAGCCGGAAATTCTACGCATGAAAGAAATGCACACAGCCGGACGCCTCTGATGAGTTTAGGTACAAGTAGCCGGAACATTCTCTCACGCGGTGTGAAAGAAAGTAAGAGGGTAGAGGGCTAATGGGATGTCCCGGCGATTTCGAAAGCATTGCTGAACTCCAATCGCTTCGCTCATGGCTCCGATACCGCTATCAGAGCCGCGAGCGTAACGACCGGAGCACTGTCGAAATCTCCAATCGCTTCGCTCATGGCTCCGATACCGCTATCAGAGCCGCGAGCGTAACGACCGGAGCACTGTCGAAATCTCCAATCGCTTCGCTCATGGCTCCGATACCGCTATCAGAGCCGCGAGCGTAACGACCGGAGCACTATCGAAATGACCGGGGTAGCGGGCTAGACGGAGATGTGGCCTTCGAGATAGAGAGCGGCCTGCCCGGCGATTTGGACGCGATCGCCGAGGAGCTTGCAGAAGAGGTCGCCGCCGCGAGGAGAAACCTGGCGCGCGCGGAGAGTTGTTTTGCCGAGCTGGTTCGCCCAGTACGGAATCAGAGTACAGTGCGCGGAACCCGTGACTGGATCTTCGGGAACGCCTTTCGAAGGCGCAAAGAAGCGAGAGACGAAATCGCAGTCCGTACCGGCGGCGGTGGCGATGACGGCAAAGCGATCGACGTGCTTGAGAGCTTCCATATCAGGGGTGAGGGCGCGAACTTCTTCGGGTGATCCGTAGCGCACGAGGTAATCGCGAGCGCCGAGGATTTCTACAGGAGCGCCTCCGAGCGCGCGAGCCAGGTCGGGATGCACGTCGACCTTTGCGGGCGGGCGCGACGGGAAGTCCATCGCGAGGCGATCACCATCGCGCTTGACGATCAATTCGCCAGACTGCGTTTCAAAGCGCAGAGTATCGCCGGGGTGATGCAATTGCTCGAAGAGGACGTAGGCGGCGGCGAGAGTGGCGTGGCCGCAGAGCTCGACTTCGCACACGGGCGTGAACCAGCGCAAGTGAAAGGGCCCGCCATCTGATGCGGAGCGAGGGACGAAAAAAGCGGTTTCGGCAAGATTGTTTTCGGCTGCGATGGCCTGGAGCGTTTTATCGGGGATCCAGTTGTCGAGCGGACAGACGGCGGCGGGATTGCCGGCAAAGATGCCGCTCGCGAAGGCGTCGACCTGAAAGATGGGAATTCGCACCCCGGTTGGATGAAGCGGCGGAGCTAATGGATGCGGGGGCGGTGCTTTTCTTTTAAAACAAGCTCGTCGAAGATCGCGAGCACGCGTTTGCGATAGCTGTACATGCGCTGGAGCGAGGTGCGGAAATCGTGTTCATAGCGGCGCGGATGCAGCCATTTATCGAGGATGGGGCGAGGGACGTCGATATCGCGGCGGAGGTCGTCAGCGGCGTGGCCGCGCAGAAAAAGGCCGTAGAAGATGGCGGCTTCGCGTTGCGGTGCGAGCGGGTCGACCTCTTCGGGAGCGATCATGCGCGTCCTTTATGAAACCGCATGGTACTACGAAACGCGGCTTCTACAAACTCCTTTTGTCAACAGGATAACAACGCTGTCAAGTAGCCCAGCGCAGAGGCGGGAGAGAGGCGCGGGCTGTGATTGGGGGAGTGTGTGTGGGCGTTTTTACGAAACGAACTCGGGTGGGCCGGAAGGCGCGGAAAAATGTGGGTAACAGGAGTAATCGATTAAAGATGTACCTTTAAAATCAGCTACTTACAAGAAACTCCGGAGGTGCGGGAGGCAGGCCGGCGCGGCATACTCGGGCGGGAAAATCAATGTCAAAGTTTCTGTATGACGGGCCGCTTGAGGATCTGGAAGCGCATGGTGCAGGTGGGCCGAAGACGATTGAGGGGAAGGATCGGTCGAGCCAGAATTCGACGACGCATGGGTGCACGGCGAAGAAGACGCTGATCAAAGGCGAGAGCGCGGAGGAGTTTGAAGAGTTGCTGAAGGATTGGATGGAGGATTACCGGCCGGCGAGGAAGCGGGAGCGGTCGCTGGTAGAAGATGCGGCGCGCGAGCAATGGGCGCTGATGCGAAACCGGAACCGGTATCACGAGCTGGAGCAATCGCTGGAAGACAAGAAGGTGCTCGAGTGGACCGAAGAAGATCACAAGAAGATGATGCTGATGACGCGGTACCGGGCGTCGGCGGAGCGGTCGTTTTCGCGCGCGGTGGCGATGTTAGAGCAGATGTGCACGCGGCAGAAGCGGCGGGCCGAGGAGCGGGCGCAGGGAGGGGACGAAAAGCGGCCGGGAGAAACGGCGGAAGTGGTGGAAGAGGACGGCGGGGCGGAGGTAGAGGTAGCGGCCGAGGCGGAGGGCGAGGAGCGGTCGGCGGATGAAACGCCGAAGACGGGCGAGGCGATTCATGTGCTCGATCAGTGGGTGGATGTGGCGATGGAGGATGGGAAGGCGGTGACGCGGCTCGAGCCTTCGAATGAGCAGTTGTTAGAGGACCGGGTGAGGATGGAGCCTGCGCCGGAGCAAGTGTGCCGGAGATTTCATTTTCAGGATGGGATTCCGGATGAGTATGCGTGGGCGTTTGAAACGGAAGAGCAGCGGCACACGCGCAAGTGGGGGATTCAGCAGATTTCAGTTGAGCGATGGCTGGCGGCGCTGAAGCGCGAGAGAGTGACCGGACATTTGAGCGATACGGGCGAGGATTTGGAGACGCCGAAGCGGCGGACGTGGTGCGTGTGCGAGGTGTGTATGCGGACGGCGGAGATTGGGCGGAGGAGGAGGGAGGAGATGGGGAAGTAGGGTGCCGCAATTACCAGGTTGCGACGACCGGCGTACCTGCAACTCCCCAGCTGACGGTGATGTCGCTGCTCGTGTGGCCATTTCCGGTCGGGTCCAAATAAAACGCGGCACCGCTGGGCCTCCAGACGCCGATTTTCGCGGCTCCGTTTCCTGTCCAGTCGCCAACGACAGGTATATCGCAAAGCACGAATCCTGCGCGGCCCGGGGACACGTTGCAGACGACAACCTACAATTATGACGCGCTGAACCGATCGACGAAGACGACAGCCGCCGATGGGTCGGTGTCGACTACCGCCTATGCGGGGAACACGACGACGTTTACGGATCCGGCCGGGAAGACGCGCGAGGCGATCAATGATGGGCTTGGGCGTGTGGCGCAACTGATCGAAGATCCGGGCAACTCGCCGCACCTGAATTACGGTACCGTCTACACGTACGATGTGCTCGACGATCTGACGCAAGTCAACCAGAGCGGCCAGTTCCGCACATTTAACTACGATACGCGAGGGATGCTTGCGTCCGCCACGAATCCCGAAAGCGGATTTGTGAGCTATACCTACGATCCGAACGGGAATGTGAAAACAAAACAGGGCTACCGGGGGATCATGACCAGTTATAGTTACGATGCTTTAGACCGACCGACACAAATGAGTTACTCGGATAGCACACCCACGGTGAGCTATACGTACGATAATCCGTCTGTAGGGCTGAGTATTGGCCGGTTGACGCAAGTAACAAACGGCAGCTCTACGACCAACATTACTGGTTATGACTCTCTAGGGAGAGTTACGGGTAGCCAGCAGGTGAGTGCCGGCCAGAGTTATAACTTTGTCTACGGCTACAATCTCGCGGGAGCGCTTACGTCCGAGATATATCCTTCAGGACGGGTAATCACGACAGGTTACGACTTGACGAACCGGGCCAATCAAGTGAGTGATCCGTCCGGCAATTATGTGAGCGCGGTCGGTTATACTCCGCAAGGCGCATTGGGTTCTTTCGTGTACGGGAACAACTTGGCGCGAGTGTTCCAATACAACAGCCGTTTGCAGATGGTTTCTGCGTGGGATGCCGTGGGTAACAGTTCCAATGCTTACCTGTTCATGCTGTATCCGAACTGGGGATCGACTACCAATAACGGGAACCTGATCGGAGCGCAGACCTATGAGGGAGGGCCCGGCCCGCAGTCCTCGTTGACTTTTTTCAATGAAGCTTTCGCCTATGACGGAGCGAACCGGCTGAGCTGGGGAAATGACACGGGAGGATGGGAGCGAAATTTCAGTTACGATCCCTACGGGAACATGTCCCTGACGGCGAATAGCGGAGTCCCGCTATACGGCACGACGCCGTTCTCGGCAAATGGCTACAATCCCTATAATTCGGCCAGCAATCGGCTGCTTTCAGGAAAGTATGATGCTGCGGGAAACCAGACGCAGGTCGGGTCCTACTCGTTGTCCTATAACGCTGAGAACCAGCAAACGCAGGCCGTCGATAATGTTTCAGAAGGCCAGGTTACGTATGGCTATGATGGCTTTGGGCAGCGAATGACGAAGAGCAACAACGGACAGGTCAGCACGGTGTATGTGTACGACATCTTCGGGCAGTTGGCGGCGGAGTATAACAGCTTCGCGGCCCAGCAAACGCCTTGCAGCACGTGTTACTTGAGCTACGACCACCTCGGCAGCCTACGCCTGGTTACCGACAGTGCAGCCAATGTGATTTCGCGTCACGACTACTTACCGTTTGGTGAAGAGGTTCCGGCCAATACAGCCGGGCGCACGGCACAGTGGGGACCCTTCGGCGACGAAGTCAACCAGAAGTTCACGGGCCAGGAGCGCGATGGAGAAACGGGGTTTGATTTCTTCAAGGCGAGATACTTTTATGGTGCTCAGGGGCGATTTAACAGCCCCGATCCGGGTAATGCCGGGGCGGATTTGTCGAATCCACAGAGCTGGAATGGATATGGGTATGTCGGGAGCAACCCGCTGGCATACCTAGATCCCTCTGGGTTGGCCTGTTATCCGATCGAGATCAAATTGACCGGCAATTGTGGACCGCAAGAAGGCGTTAGTTTTGGATCGAGCGTGAACGAGTTTCAGTTGCTAAACATCCCCATGACTACTTATGTCTACGAAAACGGCGACTTGTCAATCGAGAGCTTACCTGATACGGTTCTAGCTGCTGGAGACGGTGTGGGGGGGTTTGGTATGAGTTTTACGCCTACCAAGGAGCCGCAGCCCCCAAACGCGGGGACGCCTGCGCCGAACAATGGCGAACCTCCATCGGCCTGTTTGGTTGCGAATATCAAGGCTGTGAATGCGGTATCGAATCTCAATGTCTATTTGTCGAACGTCGTAGGCCAGCCGTTTGTTTTCAATGGCGGCCTAAACGTAAATTTCTCGGTTCCTGGCGCTTCGCCGTCGCAGTTGCCCCCAGGGCGGTATGCGTCTTCCCTCCTAACTCAAATTTTGGGCATCGGACATAGTCTGCACGTTCCGAGCCCCGGAGGCGCGGATCCGTCAACGTATGGCGTCGATTCGACCACCGGCAATTTCACATTTACTACCCACATCGATACCGCTTATTCGACGTGGCATACGCCTATTGGCGCTCTAATCCATTATTTCGTGGACGTCAGAGGTAAGGGTGCCCATCGGGGGCCGTGCTAATGAAGCGGGCAATCGTCAATCAGCTCTCCGGCCCGATGTGCTCTCTAGCTGGGCTGTTCTTTTGCGGAGTGGTATTGGTGGCGCAGAATGCAAGTATGCCGAGAAGCATAGATATTACAGTGCAGGTCCTGGATGGCCGGAACGGCAAACCAATACCGAATCAGCGGCTATTAGTGTTTGTTGGGAAATCGAGTGAGGCGGCTAGAAGTCACGCCGAGCACACGGATCTGACGACCGGTAGAGACGGGCTTGGAATGCTCAGGCTGTACCCGGATGAAGCGCAATGGATACAAGTGTGGGCAGATGGCCGCGTGCTCTGCTACCCTGATCCGAACCAAAGCAGCTTGCGGGTTGACACAATCATGTCGACGGGATTCGTTACTCCTAATACCTGTAGTGACGTGATGAAAGCTCCGAAGCCAGGGCACCTAATCGTCTTTGCACGACCGGCGCGGTTCATGGAGAAGATGAAGCGATAGAGGGCGAGCGAACCCATACAGTGTTGCCAGAAAAAAGGGGGCATGTTATCTCGGGTTGAGTGTTGGCCGGTTGGCGCAGGTAACGAACGGCAGCTCTACAACCAACATTACTGGTTATGACTCTTTAGGGCGAGTTACAGGAAGCCAGCAGGTAGTCGCGGGCCAGACTTATAGTTTTGGCTATGGGTACAATCTCACGGGAGCACTTACCTCGGAGACATACCCTTCGGGTCGGGTGATTACAACCGGCTACGATCTTGCGAACCGGGTTTCTCAGGTAAGCGGCCCAGCGGGCAATTATGTGAGTGCGGTGGGCTACGCTCCGCATGGCGCACCGGTTTCGTTCGTGTACGGAAACAATTTGGCGCGAGTGTTCCAATACAACAGCCGTTTGCAGATGGTTTCTGCGTGGGATGCTGTGGGTAACAGCTCGAACGCTTACCTATTCATGCTGTATCCGAACTGGGGATCGACTACGAATAACGGTAACCTGATCGGGGCTCAGACGTATGCGGGAGGACCGGGCCCGCAGTCGTCGTTGACGTTTTTCAATGAAGCTTTCGCGTACGACGGAGCGAACCGGTTGAGCTGGGGCAATGACACGGGACCATGGGAGCGAAATTTCAGCTACGATCCTTACGGGAACATGTCGGTGACGGCCAATAGCGGAGTGCCTCTGTACGGCACGACGCCGTTCTCGGCAAATGGCTACAATCCATATAATTCGGCGAACAATCGGCTGCTTTCGGGCCGGTATGATGCAGCAGGAAACCAGACGCAGGTCGGCTCCTATTCTTTGTCGTATAACGCTGAGAACGAACAAACACAGGCCGTCGATAATGTTTCAGAAGGCCAGGTCAGCTACGGGTACGATGGATTTGGCGAGCGAGTCACGAAGAGCAACAACGGGCAGGTCAGCACGGTGTATGTCTACGACATCTTCGCGCAGTTAGCGGCGGAATATAACAGCTTCGCTGTGCAGCAAACGCCATGCAGCACTTGTTACTTGAGTTACGATCACCTCGGCAGCGTACGCCTGGTGACCGACAGCGCAGCGAACGTAGTTTCACGACACGACTATTTGCCCTTTGGAGAAGAGGTTCCGGCGAATACTGCGGGGCGGACCTCGCAATGGGGGCCTTTCGGCGACAAGGTAAATCAGAAGTTCACGGGACAGGAACGCGATGAAGAGACCGGGTTCGACTTCTTCCCGGCATGATACTTTTATGGTGCTCAGGCGAGGTTCAACAGTCCGGATCCGGGTAATGCCGGAACGGACCTTCTGACTCCGCAGACCTGGAATGGGTATGCGTATGTAGGGAATAACCCGCTGGCCTATGTCGACCCGTCTGGGTTGGCCTGCTACCCACTAGAAATAAAACTCACCGGCAATTGCGGACCTCAGGAGGGCGTCGCCTTTGGGTCGACGTGGAACGAGTTCAATGTGTTTGGTATTCCTGTAACCGTATTGAATTATCTTCCCTTTACACCTCCGGTGCCGAGTCACCTAGATTTTCCGAATGGCACCACTGCCGCAAGTATTACTTTCGGGCAGCAGCCGGGCTCTTGGGAATGGGTGCAGGGCGCAACAGGAGTGTTTTTCACTGGGAGCACTCTTGATCCCAGTCTGCAAACTTACGACGTTCCCATCGATCATCCAGAGATATTCATCGGCAAGAACGCGGGTCTATGGAAAAGCACGGCGGCAGCTGGTAACGATCTGAGCATTGGCTTGGGAGTCATTACTGCTGGGTTGGGTGCGGCGGAACTCTTGGCGGAAGGCGGTGCTCTTGTGGACGCACTCTTTGGGCGTGCTGCTCCTTTCAGTAAGGGTGACCCGGGGACAAATGCAGGACTACTGAACAGCAGCCGCTACTTTCGGATTGGGTACGGTTGGAGCCGACGGGGTTGGAAGCGTATTCAGAATTTCAATCGGTCGAGGCGCTGATACCATTCACTTGCTCGATGTCCCGACTCAAGCCCCTCCGGTATGGCCACCCTCAATACTGCCATGATTGCGCCCGAAGAGATCGCGTCTCTGATTCGCAGAATTTACCTCAAGCTGCCCGAAGGCACCGCAGATCTAGTTATAGAGGATTCGGGTAAAGACATCCGCCTCACGCCGCGTAATCCCAGCTCTGCAGCGGTGGCTATCAATATCGAGGGAGATATGATTTATCTAACGTTTGGACGGACGCTCAACGCGGAAATCATGGTGGCGAGTAAACCTCCTTTTGCCAGAGAGCTGGCAATAATTCAGCTGATCGCTATGGCGGCCGTGAACGGCATAATAACTGAGCACGTCTGGGAATGCAAGGGCAAACTGATTGCCAGTAAGGGTGAGTTCACGCTTGCGGGCAAGAAACATAGGTTCTACTTCAACTTCCTTTCGAGGCTTCTCCATCGTGCAGTGCGCCAAGACTATCGGTACTTACCGTATGATGTAGGAAGCGTAGTTGAACTTTGATGTCTCACTGCCCGTCCGGACCGAAGATAGGATTTGGGACGAGCAGATGCAAACCCCCCAGCGGGCCACACACCGAAGTATCCTTATCGCGGTGACGCGGCTCGAGCCGTCGAACGAGCAGTTATTGGAGGACCGGCTGAGGATGGAGCCGCCGCCCGAGCAAGTGTGCCGGCGGTTTCATTTTGAGGATGGGATTCCGGATGAGTATGCGTGGGCGTTTGAGACGGAAGAGCAGCGGCACACGCGGAAGTGGGGCATTCAGCAGATTTCGGTTGAGAGGTGGCTGGCGGCGCTGAAGCGGGAGAGAGTGACCGGGCATTTGAGCGATACGGGCGAGGATTTGGACGCGCCGAAGCGACGGACGTGGTGCGTGTGCGAGGTGTGTCGGAGGACGGCGGAGATCGGGCGGAGGAGAAGGGAGGAGATGGAAGGGAGGTGAGGGGGCGGCGGGACGATTACGCGCGTTTGCGAGCATCCGTTCGCAGGGCGATCTCGAGAATAGCGCGCAGCGCGTCGTTGACCGATTTTGAATCCGGGAAGGCCTGAGCCAGCTCCGGATCGAGGAGCACGAGGTTGGTTCCAGCGCGATAGCGATCGACGTACTTTCCGCGCACACCGCCGGAAAAATCGTACTCGGCTCTCATGTCCGTTGTAGCTGAGTTAGAGCGTATTTTCTTCATAGCTGCGCCTTTTCCTGCCTGGACGCGGGCCGGGCACTGATGAGGCGGATCTGCTTTCCTCTCACAGTATGAACCACGATCAGCAGTTCTGCTTCTCGAGCGAAAGCGTGATGTTCTGTTTCACGCACCTAAGTTTACACGTAAAATACGTGAATGGGCGATACTGTTACTTGAGAGTCGTCAACTTTTCCAGCATTGCTTGCGGCCAATCGGCGGGGTTATAACCTACTCGTTCCAATCTAAGGCTGCCATTGGAATCGACGATCCACGTACGAGGAATGGGGAGAGTCTGGCCGGCAAAATCGTTTACAAAAGATTGCGCGAGGATCACTGGAAAGGTATAGTGTGACCCCTTAAGGAAGGGGCCGATCTTGCCGGGGTTGTCGTCCACGTTAATGCTAAGTACTTGGATGTCCTTCCGCTCTTTCACCTGTTCGTACAGCTTCTCAACGTCCGGCAATTCGTCACGGCAGGGAGCACACCACGTGGCCCAGAGATTTAGGAGGGTAGCTTTCCCTCGTAGGTCGGCGATGGTCCATTTCTTGCCGCCAAGATCAGATGCATTCAATGCGGTGAGCGGTTTATCCATCTCGCTCCAGGCGCTCACCTGATTGACAGTGGCGGATTCTTTCGGCTCTTCGCGAGACGACCAAAGCTGAAACCCCTCGTCTGTCCCGCCCATTTCTTTCCACAGCGCGAGCACGTGCGTTCTATCTTCAGGATTCGGATCCGAGCGGCTGAACAGGCGTTGATAATAGGTCAGGGCATCGAGCTTGTGACCCTCGGCTTCGGCTAAAAGGGCGCGTTGCGAGAAATACAGATATGTGAGTTCCCAATCATCTCCCGGATTTTCGTCCAGCCGGCTTTTCATTTGGCCAAGAACGTCGCCAGCTTTTTTATAGTTCTTCAGCTTGCGCAACGCGTCCGCCTCTATTGCAAAAGTTTCAAAGCGCCCTTGCGCTATGGATAGGGCGTGTGACTTAACAAACTCAGCGCTGTAGTCACGCCGCATGTCATTAGCTGGCTGCAGGAAGGTTGGCCCACGATCAATTTCAACAAGCGCTTCCTCCGCCAACCGGACACACTCTTCGAGCCGAATATCGCGCCGGTTCCAAACCTCCGCCACTTGGGCCTGATAGGGCTTGAATAAATAACCTTTGAACGGGTGCTTTTTCAGAGCATCGAGAAGAGCATCGCCGGTTTTCTCGATCTCCTGATTCGAAGTGCTCTTGACATCAGCGAGCGAGCTGAGGCGCCATTGCCACGCATACGGGTCATCGGGCCAATCCTTTACCCATTGCTCGGACGCTTTGAGTCGCTCTGTATTGAACCTGTCTACTTCTTTCTGTGAGGTTTTGTCATTCGGGAAGGGATGTTCCTTGCTCCACGCATTAAAGACGTCGTGAAAGTCCTTTGGCGCACGCGGCTTATCGCGAAGCGCGTTCGCGGCGGCTGAATCGCCGATTAACTTATAGCCTTCCCTAAGCGCTGCTGTGTTGTCGGGCGCAAGCTGCTTCAAGCGTTCAATGTCTTTGGCCACTTGAGCGCGCAAACTTTCAAAGGCACTCGGGTCAGGCACGCGAAATTCGGCAGCCCACAAAAGTGGGTAGCTTCCTGCCGCGCTTTTGGTCGTATTGTTCTCAACCGCACGGCGGAAACGTTGCGCCAACTCGCGAAGCTTAGCGTGGTCTTCGACAAAACGGATGAACCTATAACCGCTGAGAACGTCCGGGCAGAGGCTGCTAAACGTCAAGAGGTTATCCGCCAGCTTGGCCGGATCCTTGAAGTTTGGACTTGAGTACACTTCGAGGAGCGAGTAGTAACTCCAAGGCAGCTTGGGATCGGCGACGATCGCGCGATTGAAGTTCGGGATCGCTTCAGCCGTGTTAGCGCCCATCAGTGCTCGGCCATAGAGATAGAGATAGAGAGGGCTACCTGGGTGTTCGTCTAGTTTTTTGCGGTACTCGGCGGAAAGGCTGCCAGTAGCGGTCTGCTTGTTTTCGATGAACCATCGATTGAGGAAAAGACTGTCGGGATGAGTTTTTAGCTCGTTTCGCAACAGTTCAACCGGCTGGGCCGATTTCGAAATCTCGGCGTGAATTTGGCGCTCTTCCGGCGAAGCGGTACAGGAGTCAACCGGTGTTTGGGCGAAGCAGAGAAGCGATGTTGCGACGAAGATCGCCACGAGCGTGGAAGGCGATGCGAGCATACTCATTCGCTCCTCTGTGACATTATGACGCGGTTCGGAAGGAGTGTGTTCGAGGTACTCGCCATTGGCAGACGAGACTCGATGCAGTCATCAGAACTCCTGAATTCCGAGACTCCGCGCCCTCCCGGGCCTCTACGAACGGGCGGCCTAAGGAGAAGAGGAATTCATACGGCGCGCGAGCGAGAAGCAGGCCTGGATTGTCTTACAGAGACAAGGCCCGGACCGAATCCGAAAGCGGTCGCTCTCGCTTATCGCCAGCGAGACATCAAACACGATATGGGCATGACCCGAATTGGGGAGTTGCGGTGACTGTCCCGGATCGGACCCCCGGATCGGACCCGTCCCGGATCGGACCCGGGTCGGACCGGATCGGACCCGAAAATTCGTTCGGAGTTTCGGAACTTTCCTGTTCGTTAAGACATTACAGTTTGTGAGGAGGGAACGCGAGAGACCTGCAAGGTGCGGGAACAAGCGTGGACTCTTTTGGTCAGCGACGAAAGTTTGATGCTGAGTTTTCAGCGCGGGTCGCGGGATGCGCTCGAGGAACTGTTCGCCCGATACCGGGAGCCGCTGTATGGCTTCTTTCGCCGACGGCTCGCGAACAGGCAGCGGGCGGAAGATCTAACTCAAGAGATCTTCGTTGCTGTCATTCAAGCGCGGGAACGCTATGAACCGCGAGCTCGCGTGAGGACGTATCTGTATGGGATCGCTTTGCATCTGCTCGCGGCCGAGCGGCGGAAGCAGGCGAAACAGTCGCTTGCGGAGATGGCGCGGGAGGCGTCCACAACAGGCTCATCGGATTCAGAAATCTGGGTCCGCGATGCGCTTCAAAAGCTAGCGGCTATGGAGCGCGAGATTCTGATGCTGCGGGAATACGAGCAGCTCTCTTATTCGGAGATCGCCGAAATCCTTCGATTACCGGTGAATACGGTTCGATCGAGGCTCTTCCGAGCGCGAATGGCGTTGAAGGAGTATCTGGAACCCGCGGCTCAGTTGAATAAGGCGGAGAGGTGAATGTGAGCACGCATCCGATAGCCGGTGACGAATTGATGGCATATCTCGACGGCGAACTTGCGGTCGAGCGCTCGGCTGGAGTTGCAGCTCACCTGGAACACTGCCGCGAGTGCCAGGCGATTGCGGCCGATTTTCAGACAGTGTCGCGGCGATTGTTGGGATGGCAAATCGAGGAATCGAGCTCTGCGCTGCAGGACCGGGTGACCGAAGCTTTGCAAACGAAACAGGAGCCAAAAAGCGAGACGCGCCGAAAGGGACGTTATCTGCTAATTCGGCCATGGATGTGGGCCGCGAGTACCGCCGTCGTGGTGATTGTCGTTGTAGCGGCGATTCAATGGGGGACCGGGTCCCGCGAGGCCCAACGCCTTGTTCAATACAAGCCAGCCTACAAGGCTGCGGGGTCGGCGGCGGGGTTGGACCAGAGTATGCGAGACATGCGGATGCAATCGGCGAGCAGCAGCGCGATCGGCGGGGTCATCGGCGGAGCGCCTCAAGCTGCACCGACGTCTTCACCCGAGCAAGCAGTCCAAACGGGGCGTCCCTTGATCGTCCGAACTGTTGAGATGAGTATCACGACTACGGAGTTCGACAGAATCCGTCCGGAAGTGACGCGAATCGTAAACGGGCATCAGGGCTATATTGCACAGCTGTCTGTGAATAGCCCATCCGATCAAGGGCGCAGCTTGAGCGCGAGCTTGCGTGTGCCGGCCGGGCAGCTAGACGGTTTGCTTTTGGAGATCAGAAAGCTTGGCCGGATACAGAGCGAGTCTCAAGCGGGCGAGGAGGTGACGCAGCAGTATATCGACTTGGCGGCGCGGCTTAAGAACGCGCGCAATGCCGAAGACCGGCTTACCGAAATTCTGCGGCAGCGTACGGGTAGACTCTCTGATGTTCTGGCTGTGGAAGAGCAGATCGATCGCACACGGGGCGAGATTGAGCAGATGGATGCGGAACTGAAGAATCTTTCGAGCCGGATTGCGTTCGCGACGATTCAGTTGCAGGTCATTGAGGAATACCGGCAGCCGATGAGGGTGGACCACGGCTCGACGTTAGGGCGGCTCAGGAATGCGGCAGTCGAAGGGTGCCGGAGTGTTATCCGCGGCGCGGTTGCGATTGCGATATTCGTGCTGGCGTATGGTCCGGGCCTGTTGATCCTCGCTACGATTCTTCTGTTTCCAGGCCGCGTGATCTGGAAAGCAATTCAACGAAGGAGCGGGCCTCAGCCTCAGGCTTAACGAACTACGCACGCTGTCGTGCGAAGCCGAATCGAGGACGTGGCAGGCCACAAACAGCGATGGCCTGCCCCGCGCAGTCACGGCAGAGATATAATTCCCCGCATGGTCCGCCGCGCTCACTTCTTGTTTGTCTTGTTCTGGCTAGCTCTCCACGCGCCGTCTCACGCGGCACTGCAAGTGCAGCCCGGTCCCAAGCCGACGCCGCAATTGGTTACCGCGGATTCGCCTCACACGACGCCCGGAGGCGCCACGTTCATCGTGCCTGCAGGCTGGTCCATCGCGAGCGACGCCTCTTCCGTCACGCTGCAGCCGCCTGAGCCGGACACGCATATCGCCATTTTTGACGTTCATGCTCCAGGTGCTGCGGAAGCCGTTGCCAGCGCCTGGGGTGCGTATCGGCCCGCCATGAAGCGGCCCCTCAAGGTCGCGGTTCCCATTCCTGACCGCAACGGCTGGAGTGACGGCAAGCGATTCATCTACGAAACTTCACCCAACGAGCGCGCCGTAGTTGTCGCTTTCGCACTGCACTCGGGCGGCACGTGGACGGTCATTCTCGCCGACGGTACAGAGCCTACATTCGAAAAGCGTGGCGCGCAAATCAATGTCATCATCCAGAGCTTGCGGCCAAAAGGTTATCAGCGCGAATCGTTCGCAGGGCGCAAAGCGCTTCCGCTCACGCCGGAGCGCGTGGAAGCGCTGAAGAGCTTCGTCGAGACCTCGATGAAAAAGCTCGGTGTTCCCGGCGCTTCGCTCGCGCTTATCGATAACGGCAAAGTGGTCTACGAAGGCGGCCTGGGCGTGCGCGAGCTGGGCAAGCCGACGCCGGTCGACGCACACACCTTGTTTATGGCGGCCTCGAACACTAAGGGCATGACCACGCTGTTGTTGGCGCGCCTGGTAGATGCACAGAAACTGCAGTGGAATCAGCCCGCGATTCAGGTTTACCCAGCCTTCAAACTTGGCGATGCCAACACTACCCGCCAGGTTGAAATCAAACACCTCGTTTGCGCCTGCACCGGTCTACCCAGGCAAGATATGGAATGGCTTTTTAATTTTAAGAGCTATACCCCGGCTTCTACTTTTACGCTGCTCAGCACCATGCAGCCGACCAGCCGCTTCGGCGAAGTCTTTCAGTACAGCAATCTGATGGCTTCCGCGGCCGGCTATATCGGCGCACACCTCTATGAACCCTCGCGCGAGCTCGGCCCAGCCTACGACGAAGCCATGCAGAAGCAGATCTTCGATCCTCTGGGCATGACGGAGACAACCTTCGACATGGAGCGCGCGCAACACGGCAACTTCGCGAGTCCGCATGCCGACGATGTAGACGGGCATCCCACTCTTGCCACCATGGATAACAACTACTCCGTTGTCCCCTTCCGGCCTGCAGGCGGCGTATGGACTTCGGCTCATGACATGACGCACTACGTCCAGCTCGAACTCTCACTCGGCAAGCTCCCCAATGGCGAACAACTGGTATCTGAAGAGAATCTGCTGATGCGCCGCAAGCCTCAGATCGCAACCGGAGAAGACGAGACGTACGGAATGGGCTTGGAAATCAATAGCCGCTGGGGCGTGCCGATTGTGCACCACGGCGGCAGCTTGTTCGGTTATAAGAGTGACTGGATGATCCTCCCCGATTCCGGAATCGGCGCGGTGTTACTCACGAACGCGGATACGGGCGGGATGCTGTTGCGGCCCTTGATGCGCCGCCTCGTCGAAGTCGTGTTCGACGGCAAACCCGAAGCTGTCGGCGATGTCGACAGCGCCGCTGCGAACTACCACGCTCTTCTGGCTAAGGAGCGCCAACGCCTCACGGTTCCCGCCAGCCAGGATGAAGTCTCAAAACTCGCCGATCACTACAGCAGCAGCGCGCTTGGCGACCTCAAGGTCGAGCGCGACGGCGCCAACACCGTTTTCGCTTTCAGCGGATGGAAGAGCGCCGTTGCTTCACGTAAGAACGACGACGGGACGCTCTCATTCATCACCATCGATCCAACCCGCAGCGGCTTCGAGTTCGTGAGGGCCGACCGCAACGGCAAGCGCGCGCTCATCATCCGCGACGGCCAGCACGAATACGTATTCACTGAGGGCAGCTAGCGGAAGGCGGCGCAGACGATCGCTTTCCGTCGTCTTCTGTGCCCGTCACTTGGGGGTCCAGGCCAAAGCTGAAATGCCGAGTTTTGCCCAGCTCCGAATCGGTCGCGGCAGCAAGCGCGGCGCGTGTTCGACATTTCAAACGACAATACTATTGCTGAAATAGCTATTTACCCTTAGACTAGCGGTATGGCTAAAGATCCTGGGCAGCGCGATCTTTTTTCTGGAGCTCTGGAACTGATGATTCTGCATTCGCTCCGGCTAAAGCCGATGCACGGATACGCGCTTGCCAAACACATCAAAGGAGTTTCCGATAACCTGTTGCAGATCGAAGAGGGTTCACTCTATCCAGCGCTGCAGCGGATGCTCAAAGCAGGATGGCTGAAATCGGAGTCAGGCGTTTCCGCGAAGGGCCGTCCGACACGGATTTATCGCCTGACGCCAGCGGGTACTCGGCGTCTCGAGCACGAGGCGTCCAGCTTCGACAAGATGCTTACCGGCATTACACGCGTGCTTGCAGTCGCGAAGGCATAAGAGGCAGCATGCGATTGTTTGGACAATTTTTCACGCGTAGACGACGTTATGACGACCTCGCGGTTTCAATTGAGGAACATCTGGCAGAAAAGATCGAAGAGCTGAGAGAAAGCGGGATGTCTGAAGAAGAGGCAGAAAGCGCCGCGCGGCGGGAGTTCGGGAATATGACATTGATTCAAGAACGCAGCCGCGAGGTATGGCAGTGGCCACGGATCGAGAGCATTTGGGCGGATATTAGATTTGCGTTGCGGCAGCTGAGAAAGGCCCCTGGATTCACGGCCACCGCGGTTTTGACGCTCTCTCTAGGCATCGCCGTCAACGCCACGATGTTCAGTCTCGTGAGTGCGTTCTTATTACCTCGGCTGCCGGGAAAAGATCCGCAAAAAGTGGTCGTCATCTCGTCGGTCAATCCCGAGGGGGGCGACTTTGCGGACACGAGTCCCGTTTCCGCGCCAAATTTTCTGGCTTGGCGTAGTGATCACCGCGTCTTCGCGCAGATGGCCGCGGCAGATGATAACCGAACTGCCAGTTTGACCTGGCAGAATCAGCCGGAGGCGATCCACTACGCGGCTGTATCACCGAACTACTTCAGCGTTTTCGGTTGCGTGCCGGTGCTCGGCCGCTCTCTTGTGCAAGGAGAGGATGAGCCTGGGCGCGATCACGTGGTGATCCTCAGCCACAGCCTCTGGGTGCGTCGATTTGCTTCAGATCCTTCCGTTATTGGGCGGACGGTGCGACTGAATCGCGAAGATTACACCGTGGTGGGAGTGATGGGAGCGAGCTTCCGTCTCCTCGACCTTACGCCGCCGCAACTGTGGACGCCGCTAGTGCTGAACGCAGCGGATCAGGCGCCAGTAGCGCGAAAAAACCGCTTTCTGCACTTGTTCGGGAGACTTGCGCCGGGCGCAACACTCGAGCAGGCGCGCTTGGAATTACGCATTCTGGCGAAGCAAGCTGGGGCAGATTATCCCACAATCGAGAGACGGTGGGGCATTGCAGTAAGATCGCTACCGGATTTCGTCGTTTACGTTTTCGGCCTTCGTGCCGGCTTAGCTGTACTCATGACCACGGTCAGCTTTGTCCTGCTGATTGCATGCGCCAATGTCGCCGGCCTGCTGTTGACACGTGCAGCGGGGCGCCAGAAGGAGCTAGCGATACGCGTCTCGTTGGGCGCAGGCCGCGCACGCATAGTTCGACAATTGCTGACAGAGGGGCTCGTGATCGCGGTTTTCGGCGGCGGCGCTGGTTTGCTGCTCACGTATTTCGGAATAAACCTTCTTCGGGCCAATTTGACATTCGACGAGGCTCTCATCGCAGTTCCGTTAGGTCTCGACAGAAACGTTCTGCTGTTTGCCATTGCTATCTCTGTCCTTGCCGCCGCGCTGTCCAGCCTTGCTCCGGCGATCAAGGTGTCCCATACGGACGTCAACGCCGAGCTGAAGTCTGAAGGCCGTGCCGCGTCATCCGGTCATTCGCAGAGCCGCCTTCGAGCCGTGCTTGTCATCGGTGAAATCGCCTTGGCGCTCTTCCTTTTGATAGGAACTTGCCTGTTAACCCGAGGCGTGTTTCTGCTCGATCATCAGAAACTCGGTTTCAGGACAGACCGCGTACTGACTGCCAGCATCACAATGGATCACGCACGATACGGCGATGCCTCTAAGCAGCTCTTTTTTGTTCATCGCCTGATCCCTCGCTTGCAACAGATCCCGGGGGTCAAGAACGTCGCCATAGCTTCCAATCTCCCGGCTATCTGGGCGGACAGGATCTCAATCAGCATCAAGGGTGAGCCTAAGTTGCCATCGAATGAGCACCGCAGCGCGCTGTATGCCGTCGTTACGACGGATTACTTCCACGTCGCCGATATTTCATTACTGCGCGGGCGCACATTCACGGATATGGATGATGTCAGCGCACCACGCGTAGTGCTCGTCAATCAAGAGTTTGTCCATCGCTATTTTCATGATCAAGATCCATTGGGAAAGCAGATCCAAGTGGATCTGCAAGATACTGTGCCAGGCTGGAGCTCGATTGTGGGCGTGGTCAGTAACGTAATCTATTTCGACGAAAATCGCATAGATCCAGAGATCTATGAGTCATTTTTTCAGAGACCTGTGGCTTCGTATTCCCTTATGCTTCGTTCGAAGATCGAGCCAAGCAGTTTGGCATCCGCGCTACGCCATGCAGTCGCACAGTTGGATAGTGATCTTCCGCTGGCCAGTGTGATGAGTATGGATACTGTTATTGACCGCGAAAGGAAAGGGGATGAGTTATTCACGCGCGTGCTGGGTAGCTTCGCGGTTCTTGCTCTGATTCTCGCAGCTATCGGAGTTTACGGGCTGGTTGCCTATTCCGTGGGTCAACGGACTCAAGAGATTGGCATTCGTATGGCCGTTGGCGCTGCAGGGTCGGACATACTGCGGATGATCCTCAGAAGGGGCTTCAAAATGGCTGCAATCGGTTCCGCTGTCGGTTTCGTCTTTGCATTACCGCTGCCGAGACTTTTTGATGCGATATTCCCAAGCCTGCATACCCGTGCGCCAGTGCTTTACCTGATTGTGCTCACGGCAATGCTGATCGTCACAGCCTTCGCAACTTACATTCCGGCGCGACGGGCGGCGCACGTGAATCCGATTGCAGCCTTACGTAACCAGTAGAGCGGCCGGGGATCCGCTCATTTTGCCGATCTCCGCGGGATGAAGGTGCCGCAATGGACCGGACGAAGCAGACCGTTCTGGGTCCGGCTTCATCCCATTTCTTCGGCAACCTTTTAGATGGCAAGCCTTCAGGAAGCGACATAGCGGGCGGGGAACCTTCTGATCGAAGAGAACGCGTTTCAAGACGCGAGCGCGGCGTTGCGGCGATGAGCGTAGGAACGAATGTCGATCACGTCCTGTAGTTTCAGGCAGTAATTGTAGGCCGTTTCCTCAGCCCTCTCGCCAAGTTCCTCGGCTTCCAGAATCGTGTCAGCAGCCACCCGCGAATCTTTCACGACGGGGCGGCCACCCAGCCGACCCGGAACGGTCTCGACCGCAGGACAATCTTTCCAGAAATCCGGCTCCATGGCTCTATTTTAGCGGCTTTTTAAAAGGCGAGCCGAGCACAACCGTTTCACTTCAGAAGCCTATGTTTGCAGTCGCATACCGGTGCGCCGGTGCTTTTATTTGGTTGTGCTCGCGGCAATGCTGATCGTGGCAGGCTTCGCAACCTACATTCCGGCGCGGCGGCCCGCATTTGGACCAGAGTCACGACCGAGGGTTTGGGCTAGTACCCGATCAGTCAAGATAAGCGACCAGCTCAATTGCTGTCCTGCACAAGCCAGTGGTTTGGACTCCTCGCTTATACGATCCAATGTCGAGTATCGTTATACGTGAAGCCGGTTCATCAGTGCCCAACCCTCCGACTCGCAAACCCACAACCCGCGTCCTTTATGCGCTGCTGTTTATATACGCCGGCATCGCGGGCACATACGAGATCGCAAATTCGGTCTCAACGTCCATTGGTAATTTCAATCTCCGCAACCAGGTACAAGCGCCTTTTCAACTATACGGAAATTTGATCTCCAGTGCGACGCAGGCGGGCGAGCGCGCCGGGCTTCATAAAGGCGACACTGTGCTCGCCATCAATCAATCGCCTTTTACCGGGATGGCGCTCTGGCAGCGCATTCGATGGTACGCTCGTCCGGGCGACACAATCACTGTTACTGTCCGCAAACAGAACGGGACCACACAGACAGCGGCGATTCCACTCGAGGGCTATCCCAAGGGCTGGTCAGTGGAGGACCCGCCAGTCCAGACCACGGCGGCGGACCATATTTTTGTCCTGGCTATGGTGCTCTTGATCCCGCTCTTCTGCCTGGCGCTGGGAGTTTGGGTGGCATTTGCCCGCCCTTTCGATCCCAATGCCTGGTTCATTCTCGTTCTTCTGACCTACCCGCAAGCCTTCAATCCCGGGGCGTTTCGCTGGTGGATTCCGGAGTGGCTGGCGCTTCGACTGTATTGGCACCTCGCAATTTCTTTTTTAGCGCCGGCCGCTTTGTTTCTTCTCGGCTTGCTTTTCCCGGAGCGATCTCGCCTCGATAAACGGCTTCCCTGGCTGAAGTGGTTTGTTATTGCCTTAACCGGAGCGGCCGTGGTTGCGGCCTTCGTTTCGGAATACAACGTCTGGTATGATCTTTCGCTGCTTCCGCGAGTCGATTCCATCGACCGATTCGTGAACCCGTTGTTTGTGTGGTCGAGCATTTCCTACGTTGCACTGTACTGGGTTCTGCTGCTGGACAAGTTGCGCAGCGCCTCTTCGCCGGACGCCCGCCGCCGCCTTCAGGTATTGCTTGCCGGCTCCGTTGTGGGCCTCGGCAGCATTCTTATCATCTGGGGATTATTGCCCTACTTGGGAATCGCCGACCCGAACAACAGCCGGCCGCTCCTCTTCCTCTCGATTGTCCTGATGCTCTTCTTTCCCCTAACGCTCGCGTACGTGGTGATCGTGCAGCGCGCTATGGATGTCCGCATTCTGCTGCGAATGGGCAGCAAGTACTTGCTTGCCAGTACTACGGTGAAGGCCTTCCGAGTTGCCGGGATCGCGGCCCTTATCTGGTTTATCGCGATTCCGCTTTTCACTCACCATCACAGTCCGCTAAGAACCGCCTTCTGGGGCGCGACGCTCCTGCTTTTCGGTTTTCTGTTTTTCAACAAGAGGTCGCCTACCGACCTTCTGCAGCGGTGGATCGACCGCAAATTCTTCCGGGAAGCGTATGACGCCGAAGTGACGTTGAGCCAGCTTGCGAAAACCGCGCAAACGATCTCGGATCCGGCAGCCCTGATTCGGACGGTTTCGCATCGCATCTCGGATGTCCTGCATGTAGACCGGCTAACCGTGTTGCTCCGCAGTAACGGCGGTTTTGAGCCTGCGTACGCGATCGGTCCGAGATTTGCTACGCCAGTCCGGGCGCTCGACCATGCGCGTTCATCGACGCCGATCTTTAGTGCGGCGAGTGACGGCCGCGCGCCCGACCCGCAATCGCCGGAATTACTGCTTCCGTTGCCCGGACGTACACAATTGTTAGGCGCGATGGCGCTCGGTTCGAAGCGCTCGGAAGAGCCGTACACGCCCTCCGACCTGCGTCTGCTCGAATCAGTGAGCGTACAGACAGGCCTGGGACTCGAACTTAGCGAAGCGGCTGCTTCCCTGGCAGCTGCGGCAGTGGAACGCGCACACATCGCGCACGAAATCGAGGTTGCGCGTGAAGTGCAGGAGCGCCTCTTTCCGCAGCGTCTGCCGCTAATCGCAGGTGTAAATCTGGCTGGATTCTGCCGCAGCGTGTTTGGTGTTGGCGGCGATTACTACGATGCGATAGAACTCGACAACTGTCGCCTCGGCTTGGCGATCGGCGATGTCTCGGGCAAAGGCATTTCCGCTGCACTTTTGATGGCGAGCCTGCGCGCCTGTCTTCGCACTATGACACTCACCAGTTCGGGTGACCTCACGCAAGTGATGTCACACCTGAACCGCCTGATCTATGAAGCCTCGGCCATTAATCGTTACGCCACCTTCTTCTTCGGGGTCTTCGATCCGGCCGCGAGCAGGTTCCAGTACGTCAACGCTGGCCACAATCCGCCCGTGCTGCTCCGTAAATCGGCGAACGGCAACTACGAGCGGCTTCGACTCGATTGCGGCGGACCGGTGATCGGGCTCCTCCCCGAAGCATCCTATGAGCAAGCTTCTCTCCTGCTGCATGCGGGCGATGTGTTGCTCGCTTACACGGACGGTATAAGCGAAGCCATGAACTCCGCTGAGGAAGAATGGGGCGAAGAAGCTATGGTTTTGGCTGCCCAACAAGCTTCGGACGGAACCGCTGAAGACATTGTCAAAGCGATCTTCGACGCAGCCGATAGTTTTGCCGGAAACGCATCGCAGCACGACGACATGACGGTTCTGGTGATGAAAGTTTCAGCGGTCTCGGGGCAAGCTTACTCGTGTACGAATGAAGTCCTCAATCGTGGCTGAATGAGCGGACCGGGGCGAGAGCTAGGCCAACCCCGCACGGTTCGCGTGATTGTGATGCAGAGTGCTCAGGAAGGTTGTGTCGAAGCGCCCGGCGACGAATTCGGGATTCGACAGGATCTGCTCATGCACCGGGATTGTGGTTTGAATCCCTTCGACGACAAACATGTCAAGCGCGCGTTTCATTCTGGCGATGGCCTCGCAGCGGTTTTTGCCGTGGGTGATTAACTTGGCGATGAGCGAATCGTAATACGGCGGAATCACGCTGTCTGTGTAAGCCGCGGTATCGACGCGCACGCCGATTCCTCCGGGAAGGTTCAGGCCCGTGATGCGGCCGGGACAGGGCGCGAATGTTTCCGGATTCTCCGCGTTGATGCGGCATTCGATGGCATGGCCGTAGAGAGAGATCGGGCGCGGGATCAACTGTTCGAGGCGGTCGCCCGCTGCGATGCGGATTTGGCTCTTCACGAGATCGATGCCGGTGACAAATTCCGTCACGGGATGCTCGACCTGGATGCGCGCGTTCACTTCGATGAAGTACAGTTTGCCGCTCTCATCCATCAGGAATTCAACCGTCCCGGCATTCGTGTATCCGATGGTCTTCATGGCGGCACGCAAGCGGTCCGACATGCCGGCGCGAAGCTGTTGCGAGACGGATGGCGAGGGAGATTCTTCGAGCAATTTCTGGTGGCGGCGCTGGATAGAGCATTCACGCTCTCCGAGAACTTCCATGTTTCCATGCTCGTCTCCGAGCACTTGAAACTCGATATGGCGCGGAGCTTCGATCAGTTTCTCGAGATACACGTCGCCGCAGGAAAATGAAGCAGCGGCTTCCGCCTGGGCCTGGGCGAGCAGCAGGGGAAGCTCGGATTCAGAGCGCGCGATGCGCATGCCGCGGCCGCCGCCTCCGGCAGCAGCTTTTAACATAACGGGATAGCCGATTTCTTCCGCCAAGGCCAAAGCTTCTTCAGGGCCGTTGAGCACGCCGGGGGAGCCGCGCAGAATGGGGACGCCCGCCTGGTGCATGATTGCGCGGGCACGCTGTTTCAGGCCCATCTGGCGGATGATTTCGGGGCGGGGTCCAATGAACTTGATTCCAGAGAGATCGCAAACTTCCGCGAAGTCTGCATTCTCGCTCAGAAAGCCGTAGCCGGGATGGACGGCGTCAACGTTGGTGATTTCGGCGGCGCTGATGACGGAGGGAATATCGAGATAGCTGCGGGAACTTTTCGCCGGGCCGATGCAGATGGCCTCGTCGGCGAAGCGAACGTGCAAGCTGTGGCGATCGGCTTCCGAGTAGACGGCCACGGTCTTGACGCCGAGCTCCTGGCAGGCGCAGATGACTCGGAGCGCGATCTCACCTCGATTTGCGATCAGAATTTTGCGAAACATGCCGGGCTCTTTAAGCGGGACGGATTGCGAACAGCGCCTCGCCGTACTCGACCGGCCGGCCGTTTTCGACCAGCTTCGCGATGACAGTGCCAGCGACTTCCGCCTCAATCTCGTTCATCAATTTCATGGATTCGATGATGCAGAGGACCTGCCGAGGCTGGATGTGATCGCCGACTTTCACGAAAGTAGGAGCGCCGGGTCCGGGAGCATCATAATAGGTCCCGACGATGGGTGAAGTGACGATCACATTGCGGTCGTCTTCCTGGGGCGAAGGCGCCGGCGCAGGTGTCGATGGACGCTCGGGAGTGCCGGGCGGGGCCGGCGGGATGGGCGCTGGATGCTGGGATGAGGTCAATGCGACGGGAACAGAGATGGCCGGCGGCAGAACCACATCCGGATGCGTCTGCGTGGGGCCGCTTTGGATGACGACTTTATCACCGCCGCGCTGTACTTCGAGCGAAAAAATTCCGGTCTCGCGTACGACGTTGATCAACTCTTTGATCTCATCAATGGTCATTGTTTGCTCTTGGGCGGCAAAACTCGCGCGCGGCTTATAAGGCGATTAATTCCTTTCCCGTAGGAGTTAGAATCTCGCAGCCATTCGAGGTTACAACGACTGTATCCTCGATGCGGATGCCTGCGACGCCCTCGAGGTAAGCGCCCGGCTCGACTGTGACGGCCATGCCGGCTTCGAGTTTCGTCCTTTCTTTTCGACCGAGGCGCGGGGCTTCGTGAATCTCAAGTCCCAGCCCGTGGCCGGTTGAATGGACAAAAAGCTCATCAAGACCATGGCGGCGCAAGACGTTGCGAGCCGCGTTATCGACGCTCGAGCAAGTCACTCCCGGTCTAACCGCAGCGATGGCGGCAAGCTGGCTCTCCAGCACGGCTTTGTACATTCGACGGATTTTCGGGGCAGGCTTGCCGACGGCATGGGTACGAGTCATGTCGCTGGCGTAACCAGCGACGGTCGCGCCCATATCAATTAATAATAGTTCATCGGGCTGAATACCCTGCCGAGTAGGATGCGCGTGGGGCAAGGCGCTGCGCGGCCCAGAGGCGACTATGGTCTCGAAGGCCGGCCGCTCAGCCCCCAGGCGGCGCATGCGGTAGTCGATCTCCGCGGCTAGGTCGAGCTCCGTCATGGAGGACCGGAAGCGCAGCAGCGCCTCTTCGAGAGCGGCTGAATTGAGTCGAGCGGAAGTTCGGATTGCCGCGATCTCGGCGCCGGATTTCACAGCTCGAAGTTTTTCTACTACGCCTGAGAGCGGTTTGAGACGGAGGCGTGCGTTCTGTTTGAGCTGCTCGTACTGTTCAAAGCTGATGCGGTTTTCTTCGAAGGCTAGAGACTTGAGGCGCAGGCGATTCGTCCATTTCAGCAACTCGCTCGTGAGCGGCCCTTTCGCAATCTTCACCTCGCAATCGGATTCCGCGGAGCCTTGAATCTCGTATCTTGGATCGGTAAAGAGAATGGCGCGATCTTCTATGACGAGCAGCGCGCCATTGCTTCCGGTGAAACCTGTGAGGTAGCGGACGTTGGGCAGCGCAGTCGTGACGAACGCGGGCGCGCGGGATTCTTTCAAGACAGCGGCGAGGCGCTCGCGGCGCCGGGAGAACTCGCGTCGCTCTTCTTTCAATTCCGGTCCTCAGGGTTTGAGCAACAACTTGCCGCTGGTTTTGCGGGCCTCAAGATCGCGCTGGGCCGATGCGGCGTCGGCCAAAGCGTATGTTTTGTAAATTTGCACTTTGAGGCGTCCGGCTGCGATCCATTTGAAAATGTCGGAGGAGCGCCACTGCAGTTCTTTCGGATCGCTGACATAGTTGGCAAGGCTCGGGCGCGTGAGGAAGAGCGATCCTTTTTGGCTGAGCGTGAGCGGGTCGACTGGACCGACGGGGCCGCTCGATTGCCCGAAGCTGACCATCATGCCGCGAGGGCGCAGGCAATCCAGGCTCTTGTGAAACGTGGTTGCGCCGACGGAATCGTAGACCACATCAACACCTTTGGTATGCGTAAGGCGCTTCACTTCCGGGACGAAATCGGATTGGGTGTAGAGAATCATGTGATCAGCGCCATCCTCACGGGCGAGTTGGGCTTTGGCTTCCGTGGAAACGGTTCCGATGACCGTTGCGCCGGCGATTTTGGCCATCTGCACGATGAGCAGACCTGCGCCGCCTGCAGCCGCGTGAATTAGGCAGATGTTGCCGGGCTGCAGCGCGAAAGTCGAGTGCGTGAGATAGTGCGCGGTCATGCCCTGCAACATGACTGCCGCGGCCGTTTCGAAACTAATTTCTTGGGGCAATTCGACGAGCATGGATTGAGGGGCGAGGGCGTATTCGGCATACGAGCCGCGCGCCATTGCGTAAGCTACGCGAGCGCCGATTGCTAGTTTGACGCCTTTTCCGGCGGCGGCGACGGTTCCGGCGGCTTCGCTGCCGAGTTTCAGCGGGCTTTCGTTCACCTTATATAAGCCTTGGCGGAAATAGACGTCGATGAAATTTACGCCGATGGCTTCAATTTTGACGAGAACTTCGCCGTCGCCCGGTTGGGGGGTGGGGAGATCCATGTACTTCAGGTTTTCGGGACCGCCCAGAGGATCGGCGACAACGGCCTTCATATATGTAGGTGATTGTATGATGCGGGACCCGGCGGATTCCGTAGCACCGTCGCGGAGCCGGGCAATTGTGCGGCGGCAATGAGATTGGCTACACTGGCCGCGTTCCCGAATGAATGTAACAGCTAATCCAGCGTGGTTATTGAGGTTGTGCGGATTGATGCTCGCTCCGCTCCTTGTGCATTCCGCGGATACTTTCGTGATTGGGGGGCGGGTTGAGAACTCGGCGACGAGCGAGCCCGTACGGCATGCGCTGGTGCAGTTGAACGGTGGCGAGAACTTTAGCGGCACCGTCTTCACGGACGAGCAAGGGGCATTTCGAATCGGCCAGCTTGCCGCAGGCGATTACTCGGTTGAGGCGTCGAAGCCCGGCTTCGAGTATTACTTGATTACTCCTCATGCAGTCAGTAGTGTTCACGTCGGACCGTCGCAGGAGAATGTTGTCCTGCCACTGTCGCCGCTCGCTTCGATCGAAGGACGGCTCTTGAACGGGGAGGGCGAATCATTGCAGGGCGTTGAGGTTCAAGCTCTTTTACTGAGTAATCGTGATGGCCGGCGCGCGATTTCGGTCGAACGTTCCGTAGCTACCGATGATAGAGGAAGATACCGCGTGTGGAATCTGCGTGCTGGTAAATACTACGTCAAGGCGGCAGGGCGCAGCGGCGGGACGCGGCTTTTCGTGGGCGACCGGATTAGCTCATTCGGTTCGCACGAGTGTTTTCTTCCGACGTATTACGGGGGAGCACACGATTTGGCGTCGGCTAGCCCGATCTCATTGCGGCCGGGCGATGCTGCTACAGCCGATTTTGCTTTACCTATGGAACCGGCGTTTGCGGTTCGCGGCACCCTAGCGAATTTCAATCCCGACGATCCGCCGAAATTCGAGCTGCTGGCGTCCGGAGAAGATGTGAGCGCGAATCGGGTAGCGCTCAATGCCGGAAATGGCAACTTCGAGGTGCGAGATGTAGCGCCGGGGACGTACATCCTGCAAGCTACGCACGGCGAAGGCGAGCAGGCGACGCGTGCACGAGTCGAGGTTCAAGTCGGCAGCTCGGATGTTTCGGGTGTACAGATGCGCTTGGCTCCCGGAGTGATACTACGCGGGCGAGTGCAGAAAGAAGGTGGAGGCATGCTCACAAGTAAGGCCGATGCCACAGAAGTGCGTCAGTTGCTGCCGCAGTGCGCCGTGAGTCTGAAATCCTCCGAGCGAGTGGATGAGATCTCCTATCGCGACGGTCTGCGCGGCGATGGGCCGCTTGAGTTCAAAAACGTACTTCCCGGGCGATATCAGATTGACGTATCTACTGATCAGGCGTACGTGTCATCGATGACTTACGGGGCCGTGGATGTGCTTTCGACGCGCACCCTGACGATTGAAGCGGGGTCCGAGCCTGCTGCGCTCGAGATCGCGATGAAACAGGACGGAGGCGGTATTGCGGGCAAAGTAGAAGTTGAGAATCGCCCGTCCGAACTGACGGTTCTCCTCGTTCCGCAGTTCCCTGAATCGGTAGGGCCGGTCACCGGCCTGGTTTCGCCGACGGGAGAGTTCGAGTTCTGGGATCTCGCGCCGGGAGAGTACGTCGCGTACGCGGTGCCTCACATCGACGATCTCGAGTACGAGAATCCGGACGTCTTGGCTAGCTTGACAGGAGGGCAGCGCGTGCAAGTTGCCGCGAATGCCAAAGCGCAACTCACGCTGAGGTCGCTAGCGCAATGATACGGAAGGCCGGTTGGTTCTCAGGGCTGTGGTTCGGCTGCGCTGTTTTTCTTGCGGGGCAAAGCGGAAGTTACCCGATTGCGGGAGTCGTCGTCAACTCTGGGACCGGCACTCCGTTGAAACACGTGCGCGTCAGCGTGTCGCCTTCGGGCGAGAACGGTCCTGAGGTCGCGATCGTGACGCGAGAGGACGGCCGATTCCGCTTCAATGTTCCGGAAGGTAAGTATCGCTTGATCGCTGAGCGCGACAACTTGCCGCGGCAGATCTTTGGGTTGCAATCATTGGCTACGGGATTCGGAACCGCAATCGTCACCGGACAAGGTCAACAGGCCGATAACTTGATTTTCAAGTTGTTCTCGGGGGCGGCGATCACCGGAAAAGTAACTGACGAATCCGGAGAGCCAGTCGAGGATGCACTTCTGCAATTGCTTCGATCGAGCGTGGTTGCCGGCGAGCGCCGACTCATAACGATGGGTTTCCAGCATTCGGATGATCTTGGCCGCTATCGTTTCGGGCGCCTGCCTTCGGGCGAATATTACCTGGCGGCCACAGGGGTTCCGTGGTACGCCAATTCCTTACGCGTTCAGATCGCTGGCTCGGCGAACGCGACCGACACTTTGGGATCGGCATACGCGCCTGTGTTCTATCCAAACGCGAATAGTCCGGCTTCGGCGGCTCCTTTGAGAGTAAGCGACGGACAAGAGCTAACGGCTGATTTTTCCCTGTCCGCAGTGCCCGGATCAGATGTCTTCGTGACAGTTGCTGATTCTTCAAGTTCGTCGGATGTGTCTTCAATTACAGGTGAACTGTACTTATCGGTGAACGGGGTAAAAGGGATGGATGCTTACCAGACCGTAGTCACCTATATGGGTGGGCCCACGTCGATCCGAGGCGTTCCTCCGGGCAGTTATAAGCTCAGGCTGAGCGGAGTGAAAGACGGCAGGCGCATCGGCGATTTCCAAACTGTAAACGTGGCCGGTGGTCCCGTTGAGGTTACGCTCGCGTTAAAAAGCTTGCTTCGGGTGGAGGGAAAATTGCAAACTGATCCAAGCGCCAGCTTAACCAATGCCCATCCCGTGTTGGTGCTGCGCGATGTCGATTCCGCGCAAACATTCGGCGCGGCAGTATCGCCCGACGGAAGCTTTCAATTTCGCGCGGTCGAGCCGGGAAAATATCGGCTCGTGATGGCCAGCAGAACCGGCTACATCAAACGCGTGCTGGCCGATGGCCAAGAGGCGCGGGACAAGACCGTCGAAGTGTCGGGGGATTTAGGGCCACATCTGAATGTGCTGGCCGGCAATGACGCGGGCCGCTTGAAAGGCTACGTGTATTCCCAAGGCAAGGTTTTGCCGGGCGCATTGGTCGTGCTTGCGCCTGAAAACGAATCGGGAAGCCTGCTGGACTATCACGCGTTCCAGACTGACAGCGATGGCAGTTTCGATTTCCAGAATGTTCCGCCCGGGGAATATTTGTTGTTTGCTTCCTCACAGATCGAGTTGGAATACGGCAACCGCAGTGTAATCGGGCCGCTGTTGGCGAATGCAAAGCACATAAGCATCACGCCGCGGCTGTCCGCATCAGCGGACATACAGGTTCACTGATTTCAAAATAGCGGCTTGACATAAACGATACTTCCACTATAATAGAAATATGGAAGCAGTCAAAACTCGCCGCAGTGCGCAGAAGTTGGGTCGCACGGCTGCACGTCCAGAAGCGCCGGGCCGCTCCGAGGAGCGGTCTCCGTCCAAAGAGCCATTTATTAGTGACGCGGTTTTGGATGAGCTCAAGAGGTTGTCCACTGCCGGGTGTCTGCTTTGTGCCTTTGACGAGTTGGACGACGACGATTGGGAGTAGCGAGTAAGGCTTATGGGTAAAACCAGGAATGAACCGGATGTGGCGCGCTATGCGGACATGTTTTCGGCCATGGGCACGGAACCTCGTCTTCGGATTATGCGTGCCCTTCTGGGGGCGCATCCGACGGGCATGATCGCCGGTGACATAGGAGCGGAGCTCGACATTCCTGCATCTACGCTCTCGCACCATCTCGACAAGCTGAAAAACGAGGATCTCGTGAAGGTGCGACGTGAAGGCACTTTCCTTTGGTATTCGGCGAATACTGAAGTGCTTCAGGAGTTGCTCGGGTTTCTTTATGCCGAATGCTGCACGCGCAATAAAGCGGTAGAGCCGCGGGCCATTATGCAGGTATGCAAGTGAGTGAAAGGAACCGCAACATGGAAGTGAAAGAGATCGTGAAAGAAAAGTATGGCGAGGCGGCGCGGCGGGTTTCGAGCGGGGAGGGGGTGCCGGCGGAGTGTTGCAGCGCGATTTCCTGTTGCAGCGGGGCGGCGGCGAGCTCTTGCGACCCGATTATCTCGAACCTGTACGACGAAGCCGAAGCTGGGCAGATTCCTGAAGCCGCTTTACGAGCTTCGCTGGGATGCGGGAATCCGACTGCGCTTGCCGAGTTGCGCGAGGGTGAAACGGTGCTTGATCTGGGGTCGGGCGGAGGTATCGACGTACTGCTGTCGGCGCGGCGAGTGGGGCCTACGGGAAAAGCGTACGGGGTCGACATGACCGACGATATGTTGGCGCTGGCGCGAGAGAATCAGCGTAAGGCAGGCGTCGAGAACGTTGAATTTTTGAGAGGCGAGATCGAAAATATTCCGCTGCCCGAAAACTCGGTTGACGTGATCATCTCGAACTGCGTGATCAATCTGTCGGGCGACAAGGATCGAGTATTGCGCGAGGCGTTCCGGGTATTGAAACCGGGCGGACGCTTGGCTGTTTCCGATGTGGTCGTGCGCGGAGATGTGCCTGCCGAGATTCGCCGCAATATGGAATTGTGGGTGGGCTGCGTTGCCGGCGCGATGAAGAATTCGGAATACGTTGACAAGCTGAAACGGGCGGGCTTTACGGGAATTGAGATTGAGTCGACGCGCGTTTATAGCGGGGAGGATGCACGCACGTTTCTCTCCGGACAAGGGCTGGATGTGGATGCGATGATTCCTCAGATTGAAGGCAAATTTATAAGCGCCTTCATTCGTGCGCTGAAGCCGAAGTAATCCGTCGCGCGCTAGCGTACCTTCGGCGTTTCGACGACCATCCCTAACCCGTCGAGGAGAGTCCACGTGGCTCGTTGGTAGTTGACATAGGCTTGCTGGTACGTGACGTAGGCGTTCAACAGAGCGCTTTCGGAACTCGCGAGGCGCGTCTGTGAATCGAGAACTTCGAATGCGGTGATCGTGCCGAGCTGATATTTCTGTTGTTCAGCGTCCACGTTCTTGCGGGCAAAATCACGCGTCTCGATGGCCGCGCCGATCGAGGCGCCGGCGAGCTCGATGGAATCGATGGCCTGCCGCACGTCAAGAATGATCTGCTGCTCCGTTTGGCGCTTCTGATACTCGTCGCGCGTTTTATTGACGAGCGCATCCGCCAGGTTTGCCTGCGCTGCGCTGTTACGAAACGGAAACGTGAACTGCAAGCCGAAACCGTAACTCGGATAATTGAACGCCAAAACCTGCTTGAGGGTGTCGCTGAGCCCGGGGTAGGGTCCGTTTGCCGGAATGCCTAACACGCTGCCGGGTCCGACCAGGTTGATAGCGGGTCCGGTGGCTCCGCCTTGGATCGAGAGGTCGAAACGCGGGAGCAATGCATCGCGGGCTACTCGCGCGTTCAGCGTATCGATCGAGATTCGCTGTTGAGCGGATTTGGTTTCAGGACGGGACTGCATGGCCTTCGAGATCGCCTCTTCAAATGGCAGCATTCCGAATTTCGAGGGCAGAGCGGACGCATCGTCTTCGAGAACGATCTCGGTGCTCCGCAAAGCGGGCGTCAGGTCTGCCCCAATCAGCCGGCGCAATCCGTCGAGCGCCGCTTTGTACTGATATTCGGCCCTGCACGAGATCGCGATTTCGCTCGGCGACCTGCGTCTGCGATTGATAGATGTCGAGCTTGGCGAGAGCGCCGAGATCGAGCGCCAGCTTGTCGCGCTCATATGATTTCTGGGCGAGCGTCAGAGTCTGTCTGAGGACGGTGATGCTGTCGCGCGCGAGGATGGCGTCCCAGTACTGCCGGGCGGCAGCGGCGATTGCGGTTCCGATGGCGGCTTCGCTTTGCTCGGAAGTGATCAGCAGCGTCGTTCGCGCAATGATGAGCGGCGCGCGATTCTGCAGATTGGTTCGATTCTGGAGCAACGGCTGCGTGATGGCGAAATTCAGAGATCCGAAGAAGAACGGAAACGGATAACCATCGCCTGACGTGCGGTTGAGACTGAAGCTTGAATTGATCGTCTGCCCGGTGGGGAGAAGCTGGTTGTACGTGATGGCGGAGTTTTGAGAAAGCGTGTTGATGGTTTGAGGAAGGGGAACTTGCGTTGCGCCCACGCCGCCTCCTGAGCCGCCGGGCTGGCCACTTTGTCCTTGGCCCGTTTGACCCACGCCAGTTCCTGTTCCGCTCGTCTGGCCGGGAGACGTCCCCGTTCCCGCGCTTGAAAAGAAGAATGGGGGCGAGACGGATCGCAACGTGTTGAACTGGAGTCCGAGCGTCGGATCGAAGGGCGCTTTCGCGGCTGTGATCTGGTGCGCGGCGGTGTAGACATCGAGGCGCGTCAGTTGCACATCGGTTGAGTTTTTCAAGACTAATTCGAGGAAATCTTTCAAGCGAAGGTGCAGCGCGCCATCCTTGATGCGATCCGAAAGCCCTTGAATGTTTTTGACCTGTACGGTCTCGGCATTGAAGCGATGCCTGAGATAGTCGCGGACGATATCGGCGGCAGCGAGCGTCTGGGCTAAGGCCAGTGCGCAGACCAGAACGGCCGCTCGCACCTTATTCATAGCGGAGAGCCTCGATGGGATCTACGCGAGAGGCTTTTCGCGCCGGATAGATTCCGAAAAGCAGGCCGACCGCGACCGAAACGCCGAGAGCGATGGCGATGGAGGATGGCGTGACGATGGTTTTCCATTCGGCTGCAGCTGCGATCAGCCAGGAGAGGAAGTACCCGCAAGCGACGCCGAGCACTCCTCCGCCGATCGAGATGAGAACTGACTCGAGCAGGAATTGGCGAACGATGTCGGCGCGGCGGGCACCGGTTGCGCGGCGCACTCCGATCTCGCGCGTGCGCTCGAGCACGGTCGCGAGCACGATATTCATGATGCCGATTCCTCCGACCAGCAGGGAGATCGCGGCGATTGCGACCATGACGTAGGTGAAAATCGATTGCGCGCGCTGCTGCTCGGCAAGCAGCTCGGCAGGTATGGTGACGCTGAAATCAGCCGTGTTGTGATGCGTAGAATTCAAGATCGCGGTAACGACTTTGGAAGCGACACTGCTGTCCTGACCGGGCTTCAAACGGATGTCGACGCCGTCGAGGTCGTCTTTGAAGCTGTTGCCCATGTCCCAAAAACGGTACTGAAAGGTATTGAGCGGGATATAGATGACCTGGTTTGGATCCTGCGCCTGCGCGCCTGACCCGGAGGCCACCTGAGGCTGAAGCACGCCGACAACTCGCAGCCAGCTGTCGTTCACTTTGATGTATTTGGCGACGGCGCGGCCATATCCGAGGAGAGCCACCTTCGCCGCTTCGCCCAGCACGCAGACGGCGGCGCTCGCGTCATCCTCTTTTTTATCGAAGAAGGCTCCCTCTTCCAGCTTCCAGTTATGGATAACGGCGTAGGAGGGGCGGACGCCATATAGCTCGGGGAGATTCGAGGCGGGTTTGGGAAGCACACGCGCCGGGTGCATGCTTCTGCGGGCTGAGATCAGCTCGACCGCATCGACGTTCGAAGCGAGAATGCG
This sequence comes from uncultured Acidobacteriaceae bacterium, assembly GCA_963703035.1. Taxonomy (GTDB): domain Bacteria; phylum Acidobacteriota; class Terriglobia; order Bryobacterales; family Bryobacteraceae; genus Bog-105. The sequence goes on from OY969780.1 coordinate 426,894, forward strand.
CACATCGCGCTCGGTCAGGCCCGGAGAAGAGCGGCGGCGCTGTTGCAGCTCCTGATCGCTGGTTGCGGGGCGCGATTCGATGAGCAGATTGCGGACGCCTAACTGCTCGATGAAGCGCAGCGACTCTTCGCGCGCGCCTGCTCCGATGGCGAGCATGCCAATTACAGCGCCGACTCCGAAGATGATCCCGAGCGCTGTCAGAATGGTTCGCGTCTTCTGGTTCCAGAGGTTCTGAGCCGCCCCGGCCAACTCAGAGTTGTACCGGGACAGAGTGGGGAGACGGATCATTTCGGGCCGGCCTTCAGCGGAGTTGCCGGACTGGACTGCTTTTTCGTCATCTCCACCGGATTCGCGAGGGCGACCAGTTGGCCTTCCGCGAGACCGGAGACAACCGCGCGGGTTTCATTGCGCCGCAAAAGCTTGACGTCTTTCGACGTGAAGCTGCGGCCGGAGCGCACGTATACATAGGTCCGCCCATCACTTTCGAACAGAGCTTGTGAGGGGATCGAAAGGACGCGGCGCATCTCGTCGGTTGTGACAACCACTTCAGCGCTCATGCCGGGCCGCAGCTCGGGCGAGGGATCGTCTAAGGCAATCTTGCACTCGAAATGACGATCCCAGAATGGGCCAGTGGTTCCGGCGAGCTCCTTCACATGCCCACGGAAAGGGTGGCCGGGCAAGGCGATTACGGTGATTGCGACTTTATCGTTGACGGCGAGATGGCCGCGATCGAGCTCGGAGACGTTTGCAGCAAGTTCCCAATTCTTGAGATCCGGAATCTCGGCGATGGCCATTCCGGGACGCACTGGATCGCCCACCTGATAGAGCGGGAAGGTTGTGCCAAAGAAAAACATTCCGTTCGGGGAAGCGTTCTTGACCGATACGTAACCGGCATGTTGGGCGCGCAGAGTCATGGCCTCGATGTTCTGGCGCGCGCTAGTGGCTTGCGCTTCCGCTTTGGCGCGGCCTGCTTCCTGAATGGCGATACCGGCCTGGCTGGTGGCCTGGCGGTTCGCGAGATTCTGCTCTACTTGCGCGAGATGGTCCCGTGCCGATTCGAGCGCCAATTCGTTCTGCTTGGCGGCAATGGCCGGTAGAAGCGGATTGTTGCGGATATCCAATTCGGCGAGCCCTACGTCGCTTTTGGCTTTGGATAATGCGTAGCGATCCTCCTCGGCCTGGGCATCCTGCTCCGCTTTGGCTTGGATCAGATGCTGTTCGGCTTCGGCGACATCGGCCTGCGCCTCTTTCAGCTTGAACTCCTGCTCGGTGGTGTCGAGCTGCACGACGACGTCGCCAGGCTTCACTTGTTCACCCGTTTTGCGTAAGAAGGTGATGTGCATTTCGCTTCCACCGGTCATCGGAGCGATGAGAGTTTCAGGGTTGCCGCCGCGAACTTCTCCCCGCGCGAAGATGGCGAGACTGATATCACCGCGCTGCACTTTCGCGACCGGAATCAGCGCGTTCTTGTTGGTTGCCATTGATCCGTACCAGCGAATACTGTAGAAGGCGGCCACGGCGAGTGCTGCGCATGCAATGCACCAAGCCAATAGCCGAAGCTGGCGGCGGCGAGTTCCGTGGCGGCCGGGAGGAGGCGAAGGGATGGGCGCTTCGGAGGAAGCCGGAGGAACGGCGGGTGCTGTTGTCTGGCTCATCGCTGCGCTGGCTCCGGTTCGGCGAGCGCGACCAACGTTCCGGCCGCGAGCCCGTTAACGGCAACCTCGTCTGCATTTTTGGCCCGTACTGTAACCGCTTGGGCGATGTAACGCCCATTTGACTTCACGTAAACCACGGGTTTGGCATGCACGGTGAACAGTGCCTTCGACGGAATACTGACGGCATTTGGAATCCTGCTTTCGACAACATCGGCGCTCGCATTCATGCCCGGCCGCAGACGAGGGTCGGGCGTTTCAATGCGCGCGTAAGCCTTGAAACTTCTTACCGGCGGCCATTCGGTGAAGCTCTCTTCCGTCAGCGGCGAGATTGACTCGAGCTTTGCCGCCAGCACCTTTTCCGGGAACGCATCGACATGCACCAGGACCGAATCTCCGACGGCGATGCGCCCGCGATCGACCTCTTCGACCTTGCTCTCCATTTCGAGAGTTGCGAGGTCGGGAATCTCGGCCAGTGCGAGTCCCGATGAGACATGATCACCGACCTTAAACGGCTGGGCGTTCATCCAGCCCTGTGAGGTGTTCGACAGATAATTGATGACGCCATTGAGCGGGCTCTTCATGTCGAGCCGGCTCAAGCGTCGCGTTGTGCGATCTACCTCCGCTTTGGCCTCATCCCTTAGACGCTGCAATGACGCAATCTTCGCTTCGCCAGAACTCTTGTGAAGCTGCGTAGTTGCTTGCTGCACTTTTACTTTCTCTTCGGCGAGGCCCAGATCGATGGCGCTTTTTTGCCCCTCAGCAGCGCTCAAAATCGCCTGCTTCGAGGCTTCCAGCCGGGCCCGCTCCATTTGATATCGCGCGCTGGCAAGATCCAGCTTGTCCTGATCGGCTGTAATACGCGCCTGAGCTACGGCTTGGTCGAGCGTAGCTTGCGCCTGACGGTACGCAGCGTTCTTTTCCTTCAGATCCTCACGCAACCGGCTGGGGTCGAATCGGATGACCGTCATACCGGCCATGACGGGACCTCCGACAGGCGCCAACCAGACAATCTGCAGATCGGGAATATCCAATGGAGCGGTGAGCTGAATAGAGCGGCGCGCGCTCAACTCGCCGCGAGACGTAACGAGCACTGAAAAGGTTCCTGAGCGGGCGGGCGCGGTAGGCAGGTCAGCGGCGGGGCGCGTTTTCCGATACTCGCGAACCGCGAAGGCCGAGCCCGCGACCAGCAGGACCAGAATGCCGGAGCGGATCCAGAGCTTGGTTTTACTGGGCCGCTTCATCGTGGCGCCTCGATATCGACCGCGGCGGAGAGATCGGGAAGCAGGTGCGGGTCGCTTTGATCGAGAACGAAGCGCGCGCTGAAGGTTTTTACAGGACTTCCCAACGCCGCGGACGCAACCGGACTTGCCGAATCGAAATGGGCCGTGAAGGAGAGGGCCGGAAACGCGTCCAGGTGAACGACGGCCTTGGCTCCCGGAACCAGCACGGCTCCATCGGGCTCGCCAACCGACACCTCGACGACCATGGCGGAAGGATCGAAGAGTTGGAGCAGGGGACTTCCGGGCCACAACTGATCGCCTTCTTCGGCGTGGCCCATCGAGTTATTCCGAAACACGTTCTGCAGAGCGACCATTCCCTGGATCGGCGCTCGAAGCGATAGCTTTTCGGCATTGTTTTGCTGCCGGGCCACGGCTATTTTCTGCCGGTCTCGTTGCAGCTCGAGGATGCGGAGCTCGGCCGCTTCCGCGATTTCGTGGTCGTGATCGGAGCGCGCGAGGCTGGCGACGTGCTCTTTCGCGTCTTCGAGCTTGATAGCGTTCTTCTGCTGCTCGATTTCGCTCAGAATCGGTCCTTTGTGGATGTCGATTTCGGCTTTTTTCAGGTCTGCTTCGGCCTGCTGCAGCTCGGAGGCCCGCTTCTCGACGTTGCTCTTGTGCTCAGCTTCTTTTTGATCGACTTGATGCGTGAGATCGTCGTATTTAGCCTGAGCTTCCCGGGCGAGCTTCAGCTGATTGGTACGGTCAAATTCAGCGAGCAGATCTCCGGAGTGGACCGTCGCTCCATTTTCGATGAGGCGCGTCAGCGTGAGATTGCCTCCCTGGCCTTCGGTCATGGGGACTTGCACTTGGACAGAGCGGACCGCCTGGATGGTACCGGTCACCCTGACGGTAGGAGTGGGTTGCCGGGCGGCTGCGAGCGCGAGCGCACAGGCTGCGAACCCGGCTAAAAGCGAGCGTTTCAACAAAGATCTCAGAGCGCACCCAAAAATGTGGCTGACTTGACATTTTATGACGGACGAAGGGGTGAGATCGTTGCGGAAAGCCAGAGCGCTGGGTGCGGGCATGCCCGCACCCTACGAGGGGCTAACCCAAGGCGATCGCAACTGCTGCCCGTCTGAGGAGCCGACCTGCGCGAGGGCTTCTTCGTCGGGCAGGGGGAAGCGGAGTGTAAATTTTGTGCGGAAAGCCGAAGCGCTGGTGCGGGCATGCCCGCACCCTACGAAGGGCTAACCCAAGGCCATCGCAACTCCTATCCCATCTGAGGAGCCGGACTGCGCAATGGCTTCTTCCTCGAGCAGGGGGAAGCGGAGCGTAAACTTTGTGCCGCGCTGTTGATCCTGGCTCACTTCGAGCTTGCCTCGTAATTCGCTCACCAGAAGATCGACGATGTGCAGACCCATGGATTGCTTATTAGGGAGTCCATCACTGGTGCTCATTCCGATGCCGTTATCACTGACCGACAGATCGCACTGTTGCGGACCTGCTTCGCCGTCAGACGCGACATATTCTAACCGCACGTTGACCCTGCCCTGCGATGATTCCGGAAAGGCATGTTTCAGGCAGTTGGTGACGAGCTCATTGAGGATGAGCCCCAAGGGCAAGGCTTGCTCGATACTGACAACCACGTCAGCTGCTATTACATCAACCGACACACGCTGCGGATCGAGGGCATGGAAGGCGAGAAGCTCTTGTAGAAGCTGCTCCATGTAGGCGCCGAAGAGAATATTTCCGAGATCCGGCGAACTGTACAGACCTTCGTGCAGGGCCGCGACGGCACGCACCCGGCTTTGCAGCTCGTCAAAAACGCCCTGCATGTCCGGGTGGGTGCTGGCTCGTGCTTGTAACGAAATCAGGCTCGTAATGACCTGCAGGTTGTTCTTCACCCGGTGATGGATTTCTCGTAGAAGCACATCCTTTTCGCGGAGCGATGCGGCCAACCGATCTTGCATCTGCTTGCCCTCGGTAAGGTCCCGGAAAACCTTGGCGTATCCTATTTGACGGCCGGCGCCGTCGCGCAGCGCAGCCATAACACCGCTTCCCCAGAACCGGGTTCCATCTTTGCGCTGATGCCAGCACTCGTCTTCGGCGCGGCCCCGGGTTTGCGTCAACTGCAACTCGCGGTCCAGCTCTCCGTCCAGAATGTCTTCAGCAGTGAAAAATATGCTCCCACTGCGGCCAATGGCTTCTTCCTTGGTGTAGCCCAGAATCCGCTCCGCGCCGCGGCTCCAATCGACAATCTGGTTCTGCATGTCGAGGGTGATAAATGCGTAGTCTTCTGCACTATCACGGAATAGCTGTAGCAAGCTTTCGGACCGCTCGGCCCGTATGCAATGTTCGCGACATTCGGCAAGCTGCGCCTGGAGCTCTCGAATGCGGTCGTGCTCGTTTTCCCTGTGCATAGGAAACCGCCTCCTGTAGTCCCCGAGTCGAGGCTGGGACAGCGGGTGGCCCGGCACGGCACGTGCTCTACAATGATATACCGAAAAGCAGTCCTATACCTCGAAATAGTTCTAGAGAACTTCTTCGGTGCGGGCACGCCCGCACCCTATTCAGGACGGCTTTGAGCCTGAGCCGCGGGCCGCGAGAGCCGCGTCAATGACGGCGCGCAATTCTGAAGCCACAAAAGGCTTGAGAAGGCAGAGATTCGGCTCCTGCATCTGGGACGGATCCTGGATGAAAACTCCCGGGTAGGCGGTGAGGTACACGACCGGCGCCCCGACCGTCTGAGAAATCCGGCGCGCCGCCTCAACGCCGCTCATCGCGCCCTGCAGACGTATATCCATGAGCACCAAATCGGGGAGTAATTCCCTGGCGAGCCGCACAGCATCTTCGCCCGATTTGGCTACTGCCCCGATCCGATATCCATCGCGCCGGAGCTGCTCGCTGATGTCGGCCGCGACGACGGACTCGTCTTCGACGATCAGAATGCTCGCCTGGGACGCGTTGTTATCTGAAGCGGGCACGTTCTTATCTAAACACGAATTCGGCGGTGATTGGAAATGACTTTTGTTACGTCTGAGATGCGCTGCGGTGCGGGCATGCCCGCACCCTACGGGGGAACGGCGGGCTCTGCGTGGCGGAGCGATCGCCTTTTTTCGTCTGTGGACCTGCCCCCGCGTCCGTAAAGATACTAGCAATCCCAGACGTAGGAGCCTTCGCGGGCGCACCGTCTGTTTATCAGGGAATTATGGCTGCACGTTCGTTGCTGTATGTGGAAGACGATGACGCTGCTTTTTTCCTGATGAAAATCGCGCTGGGCGAAGCCGACTCCCAGATTCAGCTTTTTCGGGCTGCAGACGGCGAGCAGGCGCTCAGGTTTTTGCAACACTCGGGACCGTTTCAGAATGCCCCCCGGCCCGACCTGATCGTTTTGGATGTAAATTTGCCCAAGCGGAATGGATTGGAGGTCCTGAAGGCGCTTAAGGAATCTGAATCTCTTTGCGCGATCCCAGTGATCATGTTCACGACATCCGCCGGAACCAGCGACCGCGAAACGTCTTTGGCGCTCGGGGCTGAGGAGTACGTAACAAAGCCGCGTACGCTGGAGCGGTTTATGGAGATTGTGAAGGCGTTTAGCCGGTTCTCTGAAGATGCTTCGGATGAGAACGCAAAGGGGGCGTCCTAAAACCACGGAGCGGGATCAGCGCTGGTACGGGCTGGTACAATTCCGTGCTGCCGTTTCGGTTCCGAGGAGAGCATGATTAAGGCAGCAGTGCTGCGTTCGCCACAGATGGCGAACCACTCATCCTCCGCACTGATGGGATCACCTTGCTCGCTTGCAGAAAGGGTGAGTAAGGAGACCAAGCTTCTTGAGTAAAGGTATTTTGATCGTCGAAGACGATCGCATTACGGCGGCGCAGTTTCAGCAGACGTTGACGTTAAAAGGCTATAACGTTCACGGCATTCTGAATTCGGGCAAGGACGTGCTCGAGACGGCGAAGCGCACCCGGCCGGATCTTGTGTTGATGGACATCATGCTGCCGGGAGATCTGGATGGCATCGCAGCCGCTCAACAGCTGAAGCGTATCGGCGTCTCGGTTATGTATGTGAGCGGTTACTCGGATCAGCAGCTTGTGGACCGCGCCCAGCACACTGAGCCATTAGGTTTCGTAGGCAAGCCTGTCGAGCCGGACGAGTTGGCGGCGGCCGTTCAACTGGCGCTTTTCAGGCGCGATCTTGAACGCGAGCGGGACCGTGAGCGGCTACAGCACACGGCAGCTTTGCAGGAATCCGAGGCGCGCTTTCGGCTGCTGGTGGCGGGAGTGGAGGACTATTCGATCTTCACGTTGGACCCGTCCGGGCGCGTAAGCAGTTGGAACGTGGGCGCAGAACGGATCACGGGTTACGGGGCCGGCGACGTCATGGGCCGGGACTACGCTTTGTTTTTCACCCCGGAAGATCGCGAGAGCGGTGTTCCTAAGATCGAGCTGGAAGAAGCGCGAAACAGCGGGGCAGCCGATGACACGCGTTGGCTGGTTCGCCGCAACGGGGAGCGCTATTGGGCCGAAGGAACTCTTACCGCCATCCACGACAACGGCGGGGCGCTCACCGGTTTTGCGAAGGTGACTCGCGATTCAACCGAGCGACGGCGAATGGAGCAAGCGCTCAAGGAGCAACAAGCACGGCTGAGAGTGGCGTTAAAAGCGGCGCGGACCGGGACTTGGCACTGGGACCTTATCACCAACGTCGACATCATAGACGAAAGTCTGCGAAGCTTGTTCGGCCTTCGGCCGGATCAGGAGATCAGAACGATTGAAGATTTCTACGCGATCATCCACCCGGATGAGCGCGCAAACGTTATCGAGTCGTTTGAGCGCACCGTGCGGGAAGGCATTCATCTGGATACGGAGTTTCGGGTGGTATGGCCGGACGGCAGCGAGCATTGGCTGCTGGACCAGGGCGAAGTGGTGCACGACGGGGATGGACGGCCGCTCTATCTTTCCGGCGCTTGTGTCGATATCACGGAGCGGAAGCGGGCGCAGCAGGCCTTGGCTGAAAATGAGGAACGGTTCCGCTTGTATGCGGACAATGTGCAGGATTACGCGCTGCTGCAAATGGACACGGAAGGCCGAATCGTAAGTTGGAACACGGGCGCCGAACGGGTGCTGGGATATTCCGATGCTGAGATACTGGGGCAGCCTGGCGCATGCCTGTTTACACCTGAAGATGTAGCCGAAGGCGAGCCGCAGCAGGAGATGCAGCGAGCTATCGCGGAAGGCCGGGCCCCGGATGAGCGCTGGCAAGTGCGCAAGGACGGCAGACGGTTCTGGGCGAGTGGCGTACTCACTCCGATGTACGACCAGCAACACGGGCTGCGCGGTTTCGCTAAAGTGATGCGCGATGAAACGGAGCACCGCAGCGCAGACGAGCAGATACGCGCGTCTCTGAGAGAAAAAGAGGCGCTTCTCAAGGAGATTCATCACCGCGTCAAGAACAATCTGCAGGTGATTACGAGTTTGCTGAGGCTGCAGTCCCACAGCATTTCCGACGAGCGGATGCGGACGCTGTTTGACGAAGCCTGCAACCGGGTACGGGCGATAGGGCGGATTCACGAGCTGCTTTACAACTCGCCGGATCTGGCGCGCGTAGATTTCGGAAGCTATCTCGATCGCTTAGCGCGGGATCTCTTTTCGTTCTATGGCGTCGACGATAAGCGGATCCGGGTGTCTACCGAGGCTAAAGGCGACCTGGAAATTAGCCGGGCGATTCCGTGCGCGCTGATCGTGAATGAACTGGTGACCAACTGCCTCAAGCACGCGTTTCCTGGAGAACGAACGGGCACGATCGAGGTGTCTTTACGGGGTGTAGGGAAGGAATGCGTTCTTGCAGTAGCGGATGACGGCGTGGGCCTGCCAGAACAGCTCGATATTGAGCATACAGAGTCGTTGGGTCTGCAATTGATTCCCATTTTGGCGGAGCAGCTAGAAGGACGCGTTCACGTCGACCGCAGCCGGGGAACGCGATTCGAAATCTCATTCCCCGGCTCAGAAAAAGCATAGAGGCGCTGTGAGCGGACGCATTCTTGTAGTAGAAGACGAAAAAATCATTCAACTCGATCTGCGCTATCAGTTGGAGCGGCTGGGATACGTGGTTGCGGGAGTGGCGTCGTCGGGCGAGGAAGCGATTGCGAAAGCGGCGCAGCTCGAACCGGATCTGGTGTTGATGGATGTGCGGCTGAAAGGCGAGATGGACGGAATCGCTGCTGCCCGGAGGATTCGAGCGATCCGCGAAATTCCAGTGATTTATCTGACGGCACAGAGCCGGATGCGAACCCCGGACGGCAACGGAGAAGTTCCCCAGCCGTGTCTGAACAAGCCGTTCCGCACGGCTGAACTGGATGCGGCGCTGAGTCGCGCGCTGTCGAAAAACACCGCTTACTGACGTGCGCGGCTGAGATAACCTTATCGGCTATGGCCCTGAAATACACGACGTCTTATATCGAAGATTCGCTGGCTTTGTTTGGCTCGTATAAGAAATTGGCGGAAAGAGCGATCGAGCAGGTCACTGACGAGCAACTGCGAGCGGTGTTAGATCCAGAAATGAACTCGATCGCGGTTACGGTCAAGCATATGGCGGGCAACATGCGCTCGCGCTGGACGGACTTCCTGACCAGCGACGGCGAGAAGCCGGACCGGAATCGGGACAGCGAGTTTGAAGAGCCGCCTGTAAGCCGCGCAGATTTAATGGCGGTGTGGGAAGCCGGGTGGCAGCGCGTGTTCGCGGCGCTCGAGCCGCTCTCCGACGCCGATCTCACGCGCACCGTAACGATTCGAGGGGAAGCTCATTCGGTGATGCAGGCCATCAATCGCCAGATTGCGCATTACGCGTATCACTGCGGGCAGATCGTTCTGCTTGCGAAACACTTCAAAAGCCGTGAGTGGCAGTCGCTGAGCGTTCCTCGCGGGCAGTCAGCTGCGTTTAACCGCCGGGTGATCGCGGCGGAAGCCAGCCAGCGCTAGAAAATGAGCGGATCGTGTTCGGCGATTTCGTCTACGTTGACGGGCTGAATATCGGTGTGAAGTTGGGAGTTCATTCTCTCGATGAAGGCGTTGGCGAGAATCGCGTACCCGGTGTTGGTCGGATGAATCGCATCGAGTGAAAAAATTCCGCCAAGATATTGCGTCGTGAGATGGTGGCCGTCGACGTTGTATCCGTGTTTCGAGAGTTCCGCGAATAACTTATTCACATCCACGACCACTGCGCCGAACTTGGCCGCGCTCGCGGCGATGATGATGTTATAGTCGCGAACTGCAGCCCGCGTTTGAGCAATCAGAGAAGCCGAACGGACAACGTAATTCGTGCAGATGTTGAACGTAGAAGCGGCCAGGTTGGGAACGACGTAGTCATCGGGGCCTGCGCCCACCGGCGGCGCACCGCAGCGCGCCTCGAACTCCGGATAGGAGACCAGAAACGGCACGTCCGTCACGTCGGGAACATTCGAAACAACGATTTTGGCATGGGAGTGGCTCAAGGCATCCAGCAAGAGCGCATAAGCTTCCGAGAATTGCTTAACGCAAGTGGGTGCGATTCCTGAAGTCACAGCCTGCAGCGCGTCGCCGTCTCCAATTGAGACCAGGATCGTGGCGGGATGAAGCTGGAGGGCGCAGGCTGCTTCGCTGAACAACACGTCGCCATTCGGCAAAGCGAGCACTCCACAGCTCGAAGAAGGATTCAGCAGGCTGGGATACCCCAAGACTTCGACAGCCAGGACGTCTTCGAAGCTGGCTTGTTCCGGATTCTTTTCAAGCTTAGGCAGGTTCACGGAATGCACCAAAGCATCCTTCACGTCGAAGCCGGGCACGGACAAATCGAAAGTTTGGACACCCAGGGTTTGAGGATCGCGAGTACCGAATCCGGGCGCTCTCGTAATTTCATTTCCCTGGAGCGTGAGCACAGGCGGAATACCGGGGTATTGAATGAGCGGGAGATGCAGGTTTGCTTTCGCCTGGTGGGCGATTAACCTGGCGAAGCCGTGTCTCTGGCCGCCCGGAGGAGCCACGCTGTCGCTGTCATAAAGCGAGAAGCTTTGAAATCCGGCGCTGAGCGAATCGCCTACGACCACCAGCCGGCCTACGCCGGTCTTCTTTTCCGTTGCGTTCGGCTCGCCGGCCCAGGACGGAGATATCGCAAGAGCGAAGGTTACCAGGAGCGCAACAGAGACAAACGTCGAAGTGCGAGAGACGCGCATCAAATGTTCCTTCCCCAATATGAAATCACAGCGAGTACAAGTAAAGCACGAAACGGAAGTGAGAACAACGGGGAAAAATGCAGGGGGGAAATGGAAATCGGAGGCGGACAGAGCCGGGCAGCGTTAGTTTACACACGCCGACCCGGCTCTGAGCGGGCTACTTTTTATCGAAGTCGGAATTCTTCTGAGGCGTCATTCCGGTCCCATGAGGCCCTTCGACCAAGTCGGGCATCGGGGATTCGCCCGGCGCCGCGGGTGTTGCGTTGGTCATACCGCCGCCTGCCCCGGCCCCTGTCTTCACTCCGGAAACGTCAACGCCCCGGCCTCCCACTGACGTAGTGGTGTCAGCGGCGATGGTGTCGTTTATGCTGAGTCCGGCTCTGGACCTTCGCAGGCGCTGGGCCCTCTGCTCTTCCGTAAGCGAACTTTCAGGCACATCAGCGAGATCGCGCTCGACGTCCGTAGGTAAGTCGTTCAATTTGGGATCAATCATATGCTTATCCTCTTACTGTTGGACACATTCGGAAGCAAATCTGGGACGAAAAGAATGCGAACCGGGGACAGTCATGCGCCGGGAGCTAAGAGTTGAATGCCAAATATCTGTCCGGTTTGCTCTGGAACCGCCTTTTCAATGCTGGTCGAGTGGAGGCGGATTGAGGAAGAATGCCGGGACCGGGAGCGTTTCGTTCAGGAGCGGCTGGCCCGCCCCGCTTCTCGCGATGAACTGAAAGACCTGACAGACTTTTTTCGTCAGGGAAAGGCGGACATTCTGGCATGCGCGGAATGCAAGCTGTTGAGGCGCGAGGAGCACGAACGTCCGGCCGTAGAGACGTATTCCGAAGACGAATATGATCCGAGCGTCATGGAACGCCTGTATCCGCAATATCTCGATGCCTTTCGCAAAAAAGAGAAGCCGTATAGAAGTCTGCTGCCCGGCGGGGCGAAGGTTCTCGAAATCGGCAGCCACTACGGCGCTTTCCTTCAAACCGCTGAGGAGTGGGGTTGGCGGGCGGAAGGCGTGGATGTCGGCAAGGATACCAGCCGCTTCGCGCAATCGAAAGGCTTCACTGTCCACAGGCGTGAGATAGCGGACTGCCATTTCGCGGAGCAAAGTTTCGACGGCGTTTTCATCTGGAACTGTTTCGAGCAGATAGACGATCCAAAACCAACGCTTGCCGAGTGCCGCCGCATTTTGAAGCCGGATGGATTGCTGATTGTGCGCACGCCGAATGGGCTGTTCTACAGCCTTTGTGAAACGCTGCTGGGCGACGCGGGGTTACGGAGAGGGGCAGCCGAGTTTCTGCGCGAGGCGATGGGATATAACAACCTGCTCGGGTTCCCCTATTTATATGGATACAGCGCGGCCACGCTCGAGCGCCTGATCGAGCCGTTTGGATTCCGGCGCGAGGGGATGCTCAATTCGGAGCTGATTACGCTGCCGCTGCCGGAGAACGCTGAATGGGTGGACGCGGAGGAGCGCGCGATCAGCGAAGAAGTGCACATGATGGCGCGATCCGTGCTGGCGAATCGTGAGGGCGATCTTGCCGGGCCGTGGATTGAGGTTTGGTTCCGGCGTGCTGGCGGCTGGCAGTGAGTGTTGCGAATCCGGTTGCGGCGCAAACCGCTTGAGCCTCGAACCGTGGTTAGAGAAGCGGAGCTTGGCGGAGCTAAACGCCGCCAATTTTTTTCGAGCCGAGATGGTGGGCTAATTGCGCTATTTTTTGCGGCACGAGAAAGGGGCGCGGAGTTTCGGTACGCTTTTTCGAAACGCGCTTGGAACGAAGGGCAGGGCCGCAAGCCCATGGCAACACGTCTCCGAAAACATGGCTGCCCGGATGCGCTCAATGGGTTCGGGCCGACCGAAAACTTTGCAAACAGGACCGTAGATATTTTCATTGCCGACGGCGTACGAACTCGATCTTTCCCTTGTTGGTATCGATCGTTCCGGTCATTTTGTCACCGCTTACGGTGATATTACAGAGAGCGAAGGCGGAAGTACGTCCAGGTTGAGGGTGCGTCGTCAAAGTGACCTTGTTTCCCTCGACTACGCCGCTCGTGGGAATTGGATCGTCTTCGGCGGGCCCGACCCATCCGGTGACGGCGTTATCAGCTTGCTTAAACCCCGCGTAGCCGGTGATTGTCTCGCCGTTAGCCATTGAAATAGTGACGCGCCAGGCCCCTGTAATGTCTGCCGCCCGGCTCTGGGCCACCAATGGCCCCAAGAGCAACATAGCTATCAAACCCAGTCGCTGAATCATGTCTTGCAGTCCTCGGCGTCTATTGACGCAGTTCTGTACAGCGAGGTTCACTAATTCGGCAGTTCCGCGTCTCAACGACAGTTACGGACTAGAAGCACTGAATTGGAGGCTTTTCTGCTGGTCTCGTGCCGCCGCCCGTCGCAGGGTGTCGGCCAAATAGGGGAATCCTCCGACCTTGGGCCTACTGGCCATAGCCTGCTGTTGCGCTTCCTCTAGTGTTTCAATCGCTTTGCTCATTCGAATTTCACTTTCCCGCTACGGAGCTTTACTTGAACGGTATATACACCTCGAGCTGCGTTCTATCGCTCTGTGACCTCGTGACCGGAAAGCGCCCCGGCAATGCCGCTTTGGGCGGTATCAGCCAAGAGGCGCAAAGCGCGGTTCACAGCATCGCCGTCGGAAACAGCGCGGCAATTGCCGTGCTCACGGCCGATCCAGGGCGAATCACTCTACCTGCGTACGGCGCTTATATTGGCGAGATTGGGCCGGAGTTATTTCTGCCCTTCTTTTTTCTGCGGCTGATTCTGTTGCTCGCTAGAAGGCGGCACCAGACCCTTGATGCGCATATAGGTAACAAGATTGCCGTAGTGCTCATCCGTGTGAGCGTCGTTTATGGACAGGACGATCAATTTAGGCATGTCGTGCCCCATCAGTTTGACCATCTCCGCTGCGTGTGCGTCGGTCATGCCGTCGTACGCCTTATCGCAGTAGGCGGAGGCATCCTTCACTGCTTTCACCAGATCGGCCTTACTAGTCTTGGTCTTCTCGATTTCCTGTGGTTTCATGCTGTCGCCGAGTATCATCGAGCAGAACATGTACTGCGCATCAGCGACATGGCCCACGATCTGTCCAAAACTCCGAACTTCCGGCGTGGGCTTGTAGCTGTAATTTTCTTCCGGCATCTTCTCCGCTGCTTTGACAAAGTTGCCGTAGAGATAGGAATGCACTTCCTTCTGCCCCGTGCTTAGAGGATTGGCCGCGGATTGAGCGTAGATTGAAACGCTGAGGAACGAAATCACAATTAATAGAACGAGTGTTTTCATGAAGTCACCTTTGGTGAATGATCGCACAAACGTGCGACATTTTCATCTTTCGTTACCATGAAATTACATCCATGAATGTTTCCCCGGTTGACCTGAAGAAGACGGTCAACCTGCCCAAGACCGATTTTCCGATGAAGGCGAACCTGCCCACGGCCGAGCCGAAAACGCTCGAACACTGGGAGGCGATGAAGCTGTACGAGCGCATTCGCGAATCGCGCGCGGGGCACCCCCAATACGTGCTGCACGATGGGCCGCCGTACGCGAACGGGAACATTCATATCGGGACTGCCTTCAACAAAATCCTCAAAGATCTCTTTGTCAAATCGAAGACCATGGCCGGCTTCGATGCGCCGTACGTGCCAGGTTGGGATTGCCACGGTCTGCCGATCGAGTTCAGAGTCGATCAGGAGTTAGGCAAGCGCAAAGCGAGCATGAGCGTCGCGGAGATTCGCGCGGAGTGCCGCGCCTACGCATCGAAATTCGTCAACATCCATCGCGCTGAGTTCAAGCGGCTAGGAATTCTGGGCCGGTGGGATAACCCATATCTCACGATGACCGCAGAGTACGAGGCGATCATCGCGCAGGCGTTCGTTGATTTCCTCGAGCGCGGGTACGTTTACAAGGGGCTGAAGCCGGTGCATTGGTGCATAAAGGACCGCACCGCGCTTGCCGAAGCGGAAGTGGAATACGAGAACCACTCGAGTCCGTCGATTTATGTGCGGTTTAAGCTGGCTTCCGATCCGGCAGCGCTCGATCCGGCGCTGGCCGGCCGGGACGTGTACGCGCTCATCTGGACCACCACGCCCTGGACGATCCCGGCCAATCTCGCGATCTGCTTTAATCCGAAATTTGAGTACGTGGCTGTCGATACGCCCGAGGGTGTGACGATTGTCGCCGAAGGTTTGCCGCCGCAGATCTCAGAGGCGCTCGGGTGGGACCAAACCGTCGTTGCCCGCATTGCAGGCGCGAAGCTCGAAGGCGCGGTTTTCCGGCATCCATTTCTCGATCGCGATTCGCTTGGGCTTCTCGGCGATCACGTCACGCTGGAGCAGGGGACCGGTGCAGTCCATACTGCGCCAGGTCACGGGCAGGAGGATTTCGTTGTCTGCCAGCGCTACGGCATTCCGGTGTACTGCCCTGTTGACGCAGCGGGCCGAATGTTTCAAGCGGAGGGGGCGAGCGGCCCGTTGCCAGAGGAGTTGCTGGGCAAAACAGTCTGGGAAAGTAACCCCGTAGTCATCAAGCTGCTTCGAGAGCAAGGCGCGCTGGCTGCCCAAGCGAATCTCGACCACAGTTATCCGCACTGCTGGCGCTGTCACAATCCGCTGATCTTTCGAGCCACCGAGCAATGGTTCATCGGTTTAGATCGCGAAGCCCTGCGGACGAGAGCACTCGAAGCGATCCGAAACGTGAAATGGCTGCCCTCCTGGGGCGAAGAGCGCATGTCCAACATGGTCGCGGTACGCCCGGACTGGTGCATTTCCCGGCAGCGCGTGTGGGGCGTGCCGATCATTGTGTTCTATTGCGAAAACTGCGGCGAGCCGTATACCGACAAAGGCGTGTTAGAGCACGTTGTCGAGCAGTTCCGAAAGCACACCGCCGACGCCTGGTACTCAGAATCTGCGGCGGAGCTGATGGGCGGACAATGCCGTTGCCTGAAGTGCGGGGCGACTTCCTTTCGCAAGGAAACCGACATTCTTGACGTGTGGTTCGATTCGGGCTCGAGTCATCTTGCTGTCTTAACACGGCAGAACCATCTCGAGTGGCCTTGCGATATGTACCTGGAGGGCGGCGATCAATACCGGGGCTGGTTTCAAAGCTCGCTGTTGGTCGGGGTGGGTTTGAAAGGCGCCGCGCCGTATCGCGAGTGCGCGACACACGGCTGGACGCTCGACGCGGATGGTCGAGCGATGTCGAAGTCTCTGAACAGCATCGGGCCGGACAAAATTGTTAAGCAGTATGGCGCGGATATTCTGCGGTTGTGGGTGGCCTCGGTCGATTTCATGGAAGACGTGCGCATCTCGGAGCTGATTCTCACGCGCCTTGCAGAAGCGTATCGCAAGTTGCGCAACACGTTTAGATACATGCTCGGAAATCTGGCCGATTTCGATCCGGCGCGGGATATGGTGGCGGGTGATCGGCTGACAGGAATTGATGGTTGGATCCTGCTCCGTGCTGAAGACCTCGTCCGGCGCTGTGTCGCGTGGTACAGCGAATACGCGTTTCACAAGGTCTATCGGGCCGTTTACGATTTTGCGATTACCGACCTGAGCGCGTTGTATTTCGATGTGCTGAAAGATCGGCTGTACACGCACGGGCCGTGTTCAGAGTCGCGGCGCAGCGCACAAACAGCTCTCTATCGATTGCATCTTGCGCTGGTTCGGCTGTTCGCTCCGATTCTGTCGTTCACGTGTGAGGAAGCGTGGGGGCATACTGCGTTCGCCGGCGACTCGCCCGAAAGTGTTCATATGGCCTATTTCCCACGGCCTGAAATGTTGAGCGAGGGCATCACGCGTGAGCAGCGTGAGAGCGCCGCCGATTGGGATCAGCTCGTCCCAATTCGCGAGCAGGTTTTGAAGGCGCTTGATGTTGCGCGTGAAGATAAAGTGATTGGCTCATCGCTCGAGGCCGCGGTTTACCTCGAAGCCGGGCAGGATCTCTTTCCACTGCTCGAAAAATTCGGCAGCGAGCTTCCCGCGTGGTTCATTGTCTCTCAAGTGGAAGTTGAGCCGGGTGACGGAACAGGGCTGGCGATCCGGGTCGAGCGCGCGCGCGGCGATAAGTGCGAACGCTGCTGGAAATACACGACGGACGTGGGCAGCGATGAAGAGTTTCCGGGTGTGTGCGCAGGCTGCGCAGCCGTGCTGCCCGAGTTTTTGACGTAGTGACTGGACGAACTGCTGCCCGACTCACGCCGATCGTCATCGCTTTACTCGTGATCCTAGCGGACCGGGTCTCGAAGATCGGCATCCAAGGCTCGCTGGGCGTTTTCGACAGCGTTTCCATATTCCCGGGTTGGCTGCGCATCGTACATACGGAAAATCCCGGCGCAGCGTTCGGTTTCATGGCCCAAGGGAACCCGATTCTGCGAACTGCCGTTCTCGTCGGGGTTTCGACAGTGGTGCTGCTTTTTGTTGCGTCGGCGCTGTGGGGGCGACGAAGCACTTTTACCGCGGCAGGCTCGCGGCTGGGCCTGGCCTTTATTCTCGGCGGCGCGGCGGGGAATCTTTATGACCGGATCGCGCACGGGACGGTGACGGACTTCATCGAGGTCTACCATGGAAGTTGGTCCTTTCCCGCGTTTAATATTGCCGACAGCGCGATCACGGTGGGCGCAATTCTACTAGTGATCGACCTGTTGCGCCACGGCCAGAGCCGCATGGAAAAGCCGGCCAGCTTGGCGCGGAAGTAGTAGCACAGCATGTATCCCAAGCTCATCAGCATCGGTTCGTTTTACATCCCGACGTACGGGGTGCTTGTCGCGCTTGGATTTCTCGCGGGATTGGCGGTAACCGTGCGGCTCGGCCGCCGTGCCGGATTGTCTTCGGAAAAGATCACGAATCTGGCGGTATATTGCGCGGTTGCTGGAATTGCCGGCGCCAAGCTTTTCATGTTTCTGTTCGACGCAGGCGAGTATCTCAGTCATCCGAGCGAAATCTTTTCGCTCGAAACGTTGCAAGCTGCGGGCGTTTTTCACGGCGGATTCCTGGTGGCACTTATCGTTGCCGCGCTCTATATCAGGCGTGAGCGGTTGCCGGTTTGGATGACAATGGACGCGTTTGCGCCGGGTGTTTCGCTGGGGCACGCGATCGGCAGACTGGGATGCTTTGCGGCAGGCTGCTGTTGGGGCAAGGAATGCCATCTGCCGTGGGGCGTGTACTTCCGCTCAGATGCGGCCGCGCCTGTGCCGCTCGGCAAGCCGCTGCATCCGGTTCAGTTGTACGAATCGGCGGCGAACCTGATTATTTTTGGCATCCTGTATCGCCGCTTCAATCGCGCGCATTCTCCCGGGCAGGTGATCGGGCTGTATCTCGTGCTGTATTCGACCGCGCGCTTCATCATCGAATTTTTTCGCGAGCACGAACAGTCGCTCATCGGCCCGTTTTCGATTACGCAGTGGATCGCGCTCGCGCTGCTTGTGGCGGGTGCGGTTATTTTGTTTCGAACCAAGCAGACATCTGATTCTTATCGTGAGCAGACGGAGACCGTTCGCGCCTAGTGAGCTTGTTGAAAAAGCACAGTCCGCTTACTCACGTGCGCGGTTCAGAAGCCCCCTAAACATCACGCGGATACGGCGTAGCCTTAGGGATTACGTTCCAGGATGCGGAAATCGTTTTCGATTCCGATCTGGTGATAATGCGATTCGAGATAAGGCTCCATGATCTGCTGATCGCGAGAAGGCGGACGGTAGGCGGGGAACGATATGGCCAAAAGCTTCAGGCTCGAGGACGTGCTCCAAAGAACGTACTGGACGCGCTTCGATTCGATAGCATCGACAGCCTCATGGAATTGTTGCGGCGTGTTATAGCCGTATAGGAAATAATTGAAGCGCGTCGGATTTTGGGTATCCGAGAGGAAATTGTACAGCGAGTAATAAGGATAGATGAACACCGGATCGCCACGGCGGGTATGTGCCTGTATGAAGGCTAGGGCGTGATCCGGCTCGACACTCCAGTAACTTCCATTTCTCGATTGGATCAGGGTGTGAGCGCTGAGCGGGTGTGCAATGCGAGCTATTCCAAACCCCACCAATGCTGTGGCTATGCAGCCTACAAATAGGCCGCGCCAGGGCAGCGTTTCCAGGAATCGAGACAGCAGGATCAACAGAACGGGCGAGCCCCAGATCAGGTGAGGCATGTCCGGCTTGTGCATTTCGGCCATCCACAGAGCTATGCCGCAGATCCAGAACGGCAGAAGCTCGCGGGTAAACGCACGCGATCGAAAAACGAGAGTTGCGGCGATTAGAACGACTGGAATAGCGAATACAACGCCGAGAGGCAGCAGCAGGAACCAGCCCAAAAGCCGCGCTGCCAGGTTATGGATATTGAGGATTCCCTGCAGCATCGATGGAAAAAGATAACCGTATGGGGTTGCATTGATTCCCAAATAACGCGAGCGGGGCCAGACATAATCGGCGAAGACCAAATCTCCTAAAGCGCCTTTTGCGGCATAGAATGCAATCGCGCTCGTCACGATGATCATATAGGGAAGCAGCAGAAACGCTATAGGTCTTTTGCGTTGGCGGCGGTTGAGAACCAAAATGGTGAGCAGTGCAGCGCCTGCCAGCAATACTCCTTCTTGCTGAATCATGAGGGTAGTGACCCCGGCTGAACACCCGGAAACCGCAAGCAGCCAATCACGGTCGCTCCTTTGCCATTCGATCAGAGAGGCGAAAGCGAGCAGAGAAAAGAGCATCGCATCCCAGTGATAACTGTTACCGGGCCAGAGCGGGATCGCGACAACGGTGAAGAAAGCCGCGCATAGGAAGGCGTTCCCACCAACCCGGCGCGATAAGTGAAACATGAAGAGCGCGATGGCAATCCCGGTCAGCCACAGCAACACATGCGCGGTAACGATACTCACGCCGAACACTTTTAAGAACAGAGCGGGCCACCAGAACGCGCCTGGCCCCATCATGTCTTCGAAATCGCGCGCAAAGAGCTGGCCTTGTATGATGCGGCGGGCGCCATCGAGCGACACGCCCTCATCGCCGATTCCCCAAACCATTCGGACAAAGGGGAAGAGATACGCTGCCGTGAGAAATGCCAAGGTGACATATCCAATCCAAACGCGATTATTAGAAAACCAAGCGCGAATGCGCAGACTTTCGGTAGCTAGCATCGCCTGGGTTTTTCTGCGAAGAGTGCGTATTGTGCTCCTATCGGCACATTTCGCAGACCGGATTCAACGAAAGAAAATTTTCTATAGAGCATCTCGGGCAGATAGAGAAAAACCTCTTTGCCGATTACGTTCATTCCGGCTGCTCTGAGCATCTGTGTCGATTCTGCGAGCCCTAGCAACCGGGCATTTGCGTCCACAGGCGTGCGCCGTACGATGAACCGGGTGATCGGATTAAGAGGATTATGTTCTATGAGACAGAAGACGCCTCCTGGTTTCAGCACTCTTTTGATTTCGGTGGTGAGCACCGCTCTCATATCTTCAGAGACGACGTGATGGTAGACGCAAACTGCGGTGACCAGCTCGAAGGTATCCGATTCATAGGGAATTTCATCGGGCCGGTTTTGCAGGCGCACATCCAAATCCTGTGCGCGGCATAACATGTCCCGGCTGACATCGCACCCGGAAGCCTGGCGAAACAGCGATTTACCCAAACGCAGCAAATCCCCAAAGCCACAACCGACATCGAGCCATCTTTGCTCGCTGACCGGAGGCTTGCGCGCCGTAAGAAAGCGTTTCAGCAGCTCCCATTTTCGAGAGACGAAGAACTGCGATCCAGAGGCAAATTTGTCGCACAGCGGATCGCTCAGCAGCTCACGATAGGACGCCGCATAATCGTCGAATTCGGCGGACATCAGCCAGCAGTGCTGATCCTCTCGCTAAGCTCGAGCAATTCGTGACGCGGCGCCTCACGAGTTCTGGGCGGCATCACTGCAACGCGCTCTATTTCACTTGATGCCTGCAGATTGACGATCTGATCCACGATGTAAAGAGGGCGCGATTTAGCCTCTTCATAAATCCGCGCGACGTACTCGCCAATGGCGGCGATGCTGAGAAGGGTGATTCCGAAGAAAAAGCATTGGAGAAATACGAGTGAAGTCCAACCCGGCACAACTCTTTTCAGCACGAGCGCGCCATATGCTGCGTAAACAAAATAGACCAGCGGCACGCCGCTTGCAGCAAGGCCGCCGATCATCGTGAGCCGCAAAGGCAGCGCTGAAAAGGACGTGATCGCAATCCACGAGAATCTCAGCATTTTCAGCACGGGATATTTTGTCTGCCCGGCAGCGCGCGATTGCCTGCGGAAGGGAAGAATTGCCTCCGGCAACCCGAGCCATGAAATCAGGCCCCTCAGGAAGCGATGCTGTTCGCGAAATTGCCGCAGGGCGTTCACCGCGCGTCGGCTGAGCAGGCGGAAATCGCCGACCTCTGAGCGGATTCTCCGGTCGACCAGGTTCCGCATCACCCAATAGAACAAGCGAGCTGTTCCGCGCTTGAGTAACCCCTCTCCTTCTCGCGAGATCCGCTTCGGAGAGACCACGTCGTAACCCTGCTGATAGAGGTCGATCATTTCAGGTATCAGCTCTGGAGGATCTTGCAGATCGGCATCCAGGATGACGACGGCATCGCCGCCGGCGAAGTCTAAACCGGCAGTAACCGCAGTTTGATGTCCGAAATTTCGGGGAAAACTAAGCACCTTGATCCGCTGATCTGTTGCGGCTTCCGCGAGCAACATCTGCAGAGAATCGTCGCTGCTGCCGTCGTCTATGAATACGATTTCGTACTTCCATCCGAGGCCATCGAGGGCCGCACGCAGCCTGCAAAGCAATTCGCTGAGAACTGCCGCTTCGTTATAGACGGGAACGACTATCGACACTACGCCCGAACGCCTGTCGAGAGTCGCGTGCATGTATTGAGTTAGTGAGGGGAATGAGCAGATTCGCTCAGAGAAACGCTGGGAACGGGCGACTAGAGCGTATAAATGGATGTATCTCCGATCACTCTGGCTACATGGTAGCCAGAGCGCACGAGAGCTTTCGCGTAGGATTGTTTCGCATGGTTCCAATATTCCTGATTGCCTAAAACCACGATGCGGGAAATATGCGCGGCGATATCAGCCCGGACCTGAGCGCTCGAGACGATATGGTAGCGCGATAATTGTGCCCTGGTGAGTCGCGCAGAGCAAGCCAATCCGCTGTCGTTCTCCAGCCCTGGAAATGGGGCGGCTTTAGTGCCGAAGAGATAGCCCGGCCAGAAGCTCATGACCTCTTCGCCTGGAGAAGCGAGGCTATTTACAGTTTTTGAAACTGCCAGCACCATGTTTGGATTCCAGTTCGTTACACCTTCGCCCGGAACGCCGAAACCGCTGCCAGTGATCACGAATGTCTTATACTCATTCACCTGCGGGGCAAAATACAGTGCAAATATGGCAACGCCGGCAAACACTAGAGTTCGAGTGCGGTTGCGGTCCATAACACGGAGTAAGTCATCGACCGCACATATGGCGGCCACAATGAGGAACGGAATCACGACGCAGAAGTACTGTAGATAGGCCGGCGTAGGCAGAAGAGAGACGAAGCCCAGCATAGCTGCAAATTGGAAGGCCAAACCTACATGCGCCGTGGTGCGTGTCTTCAGCATGGCTACGAGCCCTACGATGAACAGCAGTCCTAGCTGAGGTCCATCTCCCGGCGAGGGAAGAATGATTGCTCCGAGAAGAACAGCAAGCTTCTGACTAGAATCCCCAATTAGGCCGTGGCTGCTTCGAATCGCGTGAATCCCCAAATTGTTAAACAGGAAAGAAGGCGGATTGACGGAGAGGAGGTAAAAGCACGGGAGCATCGCGAGCAGGAAACCCGCCGCGAAGTAACTAGTCGCTGCTTTTTTTCCGCGGATCTCCCGATGTCGAAAGATCAATAGCAGAAAAATCGGAAGCACGGCAATGAAGTATCCTCTTACCTCGACGCTCAGCCCGAACAGCAGCGCGGCAAGCGCAAAGGTTAATTTCGAGGATCGCCCAGAAAAGCGGCTGGCGATCAAATACGAAGAAAACAGAAGCAGCGACGAGAGCGCGTATGTCTTTGTGATCGGCATCCATCTGAAGACCAGCGTGTTCGCTGTGAAGAGGAGGACTGCGGTTAAGCCGGCCACCCACTTCCTGGTACGGCTGCAGACCTCAAAGTAGATCAGTACTGCCAACACAGCAGTGAGGCCCGCAGAAAGCATTCGCACCCACAGCCACGATTCTCCTGTTATGCACATCCACATGCCGTATACGTATGGCAACAGCGGAGCCTGCGTATAAAAAAAATCTACGTAGGGCAGCTTGTGTTGGAAAACAAGACGAGATGCCAGTAAATAATACCCTTCATCAGGGTCGATTAAGCGGTGATGGGCAATTGCAGCAAATACACATAAAGAAGCGATCCCGACCGGGATCAGGAACAACTTGCAGAGACGCAATTGGCCGTTTCCATGAGAGTAGTTACGTCGGCTAGAGATTTTCTCGCTAATACATAGCTGATTAGAGGGTGTAAATGGATGTATCCCCAATCACGGCGGCTACATGGTAGCCGGAGCGCAAGAGAACGGCCGCGTACGGTTGCTTGTGCAGGTTCAAGTATTCCTGGTTACCTAAGACGACGATGCGAACTTTGTGGGCGGCGAGTTCAGCCTCAATCTGAGGGCGCGAGGCGATGTGATATTTCGCCTGTTGCGCTGCACTGAGTAGCGCGGAACAAGCCAGTCCACTGTCGTTTTCCATGCCTGGGAATTCGGAAGCTTTCGACGTAAGCATGTAACCCGGCCAAAAGCTCATCACCCTTTCGCCGGGAACGGCAAGCTTGTCTATGGCTTTTGAAACACCGGCTATTGTGTCGGGCTTCCAGTTGACGGCCGGCTCGATTGGAAGTCCGATCCCGTTGCCCCGGATGAGAAACCTGCGATACTCCCCGATCGGCGCACAAACGTAAATAGTGAGTAAGGCAGCGGCAGCGAGGCCCACGGTAAGACTGGGTCTCCGGGGCAGTGAGTCAATAAAATTACTACCGGCACACACGGCGGCAACGACCACAAATGGAATCACCACACACCAGTACTGCAGATAAGCAGGCGTAGGCAGGAGCGAGATGACTGCCAGAGTGGCGCCCATCTGGAAAGGCAACGCGGCAGTTGCTTTTCCCGTCTTCACGATGGCAAAAAGATAGATCACCAGCAGCAGCCCGAGCTGAGGCCCATTTCCAGGAGGCCCTAAAATGGCGGCCAATAGCACCGCGCCCAACTTCTGATCGACATTCCCAATCAGGCCGCCCGGGCTTCGAATGGCATGATAGCCGAGATTATTAAACAGGTAAGAATCGGCGCGGAGCGAAAACAGATACAAACTCGGAAGCACCGCAACCGCGATGCCCGCCAGAAAGCCGCAAATCGCAGTCTTCTTCGCGCTGATTCCAGGACTTCGAAAAATGTAGAGCAAGAGCACTGGAAGCACGGCTGCGAAGAATACCCGCACCTCTATACTGAGGCCGAACAGCAGGCCGGCCGCGAGAAACGCGAGTCTTGAGGATCGGCTGGAAAGCCGACTTGTAACTACATATGACGCGAAGAGGAGAAGCGAGGAGAGAGCGTACGTTTTCGCGATTGGCATCCACGTAAATACCAAACTGTTGGTTGCGAATAGCAGCACTGCTAAGAAACCCATCACCCGTTTCTTGGTGTGATCGTAAACCTGAATGTAGACCAAGATTCCAAGCGCAGAAGTCAGGCACGCCGAAAGCACACGTCCGGCGAAGAAGGAATCGCCGATCAGGTACATCCAAAAGCCATAGACATATGGCAGGAGGGGGGCTTGAGTATAGAAAAAATCGATGTAGGGCAGCTTGTGTTCGAACACTAGGCGCGAGGCGAGTAGGTAAAAACCTTCGTCCGGATCAACAAATCGATACCGGGCGATTGCAAGAAAGAGGCATAAAGGAAGGATTACTACGGGGATGAGCAACAACTTGCGAACGCGCAATTCCGTTTGTTTCCGTTCGAATAGTCCTTTCGCTGAGGAATTTCTCTTTGGAAACTTAGCGGCGGGGCGAATGCCCAATCCCGGCTACTTAGTCGCGGGGTTTTCGACCGAACGTGGACACCGAATCAGACTTTGGAATTCTGCGGTAATTAAAGAACGTATTGTCTTCCTGATCGGAGCGATTGAACATGAACAGGATCTTCGCGTTAGATCGCATCGCGAAATGCTTTGGGAGCCAGATATCGTCGTCGACGGGCATCTTTTCCAACTCGAACCGGGTGCCCGGCTGTACTTGCGCTAAAAAACCCTCGATGCTGGCCGGCCGGGTTACTTGCGCCGTGACCTTAACCCACTGAAAGGTCTCTTTATCTATCCAGAGCTCCCCCCGCATCGCAGGCAGCACCTCCGTCTCCATGTTCGGAGGCTTGTAGTCTTTGCGAGGCGTGGCGCGCAGCACGTACACGTTGTTGGAACCTATGACGCGCTCACCAATCAGCTTGAAATCGAAAGCTTCCGTTAATTGCTCCATCATCAGGTGATCGCGCCTTCGATCCTTTTGATATTTGGCAATCCGGCTTTGCCTCGCATCCGCTGATTCGGCGCGGCGCTGTGCCGTGACGTGCTGGAGCTTTTGTTGTTCTTTGGCGCTATCTTGCGCCGAGAGCGGCTCACCATTCACCGCAATCAGCTGCCTGTAGGGCGAGCCGTAGATCATCGTCACATCGTAGGTCTTGGTGCCGGCCCCGACGCGATCCCGCTCGTGGTAGGCGTAATTTGGCGCGGCGTTCCAATCGGCTTGATTGCGGGCAACTGAGTTCCTGATTATGGTTTGAGCGTCTGGAGGAGAACCGATCGCAATCACGCCCGAAAACGCGAACAGGATTGCGATCGCGATGATGCGTGGGCAGGCCTCGATCAGATCAGAACACCTATCAATAGTGTATTAACTGTGATAGGCACCTTATGAAGAAATCGATTGGCGACACAATCTTTCCGCACGGCATATCCTTTGTAGAAGGCGTGAAGCTTTTGAAGCGAGCCGGGTACGAGGGCGTCGAGTTGTGGCTGGGAGAGCGGCCGTGGTTTCAAATGCAGACCAAGGACGCCGAACTGCGGCAGTTGTTTGCGCAGATTCAGGATGCGGGTCTGGAGGTGTCGGATGTCGCCAACTCGCTCGATTGGGACGAGAACATTTCCATGCGCGATCCGGCGAAGAGGCAGGCCGCATTTCACCACATCGAAAGGCAGATTGAAGCCGCGCAAATCTTCAAGACCAATGCGATTCTCGTGGTGGCGGGAGTGGTAACCAGTGACACGCCTTATAACGAGGTGTATGTCCGGTGCGTCGAGACTTTGCAGAAATTGGGCCAAGTGGCGGGCAAGGCGCAAGTGAAGATCGGTGTAGAGAATTGCAATTCGGAGCAGAAGTTCTTGCTGAGCCCGCGCGAGTTCAACACTTTCTTAAACGATGTAAATAGTCCCTGGGTGGGCATCCATCTCGATGTGGGCAATATTCACGATACGGGATTCGCGGAGCAGTGGGTCGAGATACATGGGCCGCGCATCACTCGCGTTCATGTGAAAGATGTGATGAAGCATCGAGGGCGCTGCGGCGAGGAAAGCGTTTACACCAATCTGTTTCTGGGCGACAATAACTGGCGCGCGATTCGAGACGCCATGACAAAGGTGGGGTACGACGGCTGGATCATCGCTGAGATGGAAAGGCGATATCATTACGCGCCGGATCAGCAGATCTTTGACACCTCGGCTGGGATGAGCCGCTTTGTTTCAGGACAGCTTTAGAGTGCTTTAATGCCGACGCGCAGGGAGATGTTGTTCAATTTGTCCGCTGCTGCGGTGGCGGGTGTGCTAGCCCGGCATTCGTCAGTCGGCGCGACGGTGCAGCCCGAGATCCTCGATGAGCCGCATTGCTTATCGCAGGAGTCTGCGAAAGGTTTTCGCTTACTGTTGAGCAGGAATACGCCGCTTTCGCGTAACGTGATCATTCTCCCTGCCTCGCGTGAACTGTCGCGCCAAACGGGTCTGCAACTGCGGCGGCAAGTCGAAGCCGGTGCGTGGCTGATTCTTGAAAGCGGCCTGGCGTTTGTGCCGCGCGAAGAAGTGATAGCGCAGATTCATGTGCTGCGCGACGTGTTCGGGCTCATAGCGAAACCGCCCGTTGAGTATCCGGGCGGTTACATAGAATACACCTGGCCCGTGCCGCGGCTGGTGAGAGATTTCAGCATGATTACGCCGATCGAGTGCGGGCGCAATGAAGAAATCGCTTACTCGCGAGGTCTGGCCGTGGGAGCAAAGCGGTCCGTCGGGAAAGGCGGGATTATTTTTCTCGGCTCGATGTTAGGTCCGGCGCTGCTGGTAGAAGAAAGAGAAGCGCACGAGCTCGGGCGCGCGATGCTCGGAATCCTGGATAGCTTGTATGCGTGCGCGCTATAGCCATTGACACTATATCCAGAGTGCATATAATGGGTTGTGGCCCATCCTGTCCAACAACCCGACCCTGAATCACTGCTACCGCTGCCTTCCGCGACGTTCCACATTCTGATGGCGCTTGCCGCCGGTGACCGACACGGGTACGCAATTATCCAGGAGGTTTCCCGGCGCACCGATAACCGCTTACGATTGGGCGCGGGGACGCTCTACCGTTCCTTGCAGCGCATGCTCGAACAGGGTCTCATTATTGAAATCGGCGACCGGCCGGATCCCGAACACGATGACGAGCGGCGCCGGTACTACCGCATTACGCGATACGGCGAATCCGTCGCGCGGGCCGAAGCTCGCCGGCTGATAGAGCTTGTAAAACTGGCGCGGGCCAGCGGTTTTGCAGGTGGACGCGTATGATGCTGCTGTACCGGTCGCTGTTGTATTTGTATCCTTCCTCGTGGCGCAACGAGTACGGCGACGAGATGTCTTCGGTTTTTGATGCGCGGCTGCGGCAGGCGCACGGGTTCTGGGCGGTGCTTTTGCTCTGGATGGAAACGATCCCCGACCTCCTCACCAATGCCGCAGTGGTTCAGTGGGACATTCTCCGGCAAGATCTGCGTTACGCCGCACGCGCGCTGCGCCGTTCGCCCGGTTTTGCCTTTACTGCAGTAGCGATCGCAGCTATGGGTATCGGAGCTACTACTGCAGCATTCACGATGGTGGACCACGTCCTTATCCGGCCTTTCCTATTTGCTCATCAAGATCGGCTCGTGGTTCTGCGCGAGGACGATCTCTCCGGACTACAACGTTTCTGGGACGTATCGCCAGCCAATTACCGCGATTGGAAACGGATGAGCCGTTCCTACGAATCAATGGGAGCCTATCGCTCTCTATCCATCAACATGACCGGAGCAGGCGATCCTCAGCGTATCGATGGCGCGTCGGTAACTGCTGAGATGTTCCCGACCCTCGGCGTGAATCCCGCAATTGGCCGGCTCTTCACGAAAGAGGACGATCGCGACGGCGCGCCGGGAACTGTGATTCTGAGTTACGGCCTCTGGAAAGAAGATTTCGGCGGAGATCCCAATGTGCTCGGCCGTACGATTCACCTGGACAACGCTTCCTACACGATCATCGGCGTGATGCCGAGAGATTTTTACTTTCCTAGCCGTGAAGCGCGGCTGTGGACGCCGATGCGCTTTACTGCCGATAATTTCGCAGATCGCACGAACACCTACATCTTCCCGGTGGGCCGGTTGAAGCGGGGCGTTTCCGTCGAGCAAGCCCAGGCGGAGATGCGAACGATTGCCGCCCAACTCGCTCACGCGGACCCCAAGGAGCTTGCGCAGGTTGGTGTTGCCGTACACCGGTTGCGTGATGATATTTCCACTCGACCCCGTCTGATGCTGAAGGTTTTGTTGGGTGCGGCCGTGTGTTTACTCCTGATCGCGTGCACCAATCTCGCCAATCTACTTATGGTCCGGGCCATGATGCGGCGCCGTGAGCTCGCGGTGCGGACAGCGCTGGGAGCCGGGCGCGAGCGGCTTGTCCGTCAGACCCTCACAGAGAGCCTGATTCTCTCACTCGCGGGTGGCGCACTCGGGCTGCTGATTGCACATCTCGCGCTGCCGTTGCTGGCGCACCTGGTTCCGGTCTCTCTGCCGATCGCCGAAGTTCCAACGTTTGATGGGCGCGTTCTAGCGTTCGCAGCGCTGATCACGTTCGCAACTGGCATCGGATTTGGTGTGATTCCGGCCATGCGCAGCGGCGTCAATATCGGAGAACTTCACGGCGCCGGGCGTTCCGGTACGCATAGCCGGCGCGAGCGCCTGCGTTCGAGCCTGGTAGTGATCGAGATCGCGTGTTCGGTTATGTTGCTGGCCGGCTTCGGACTGCTCACTCGAGCGCTTTGGCACATACAGTCAGTAGATCCCGGCTTCCGGGCCGATCACGTGTTGACTCTGCGAACCTCGCTCCCCATGCCGCGCTACGAGAAGCCCGAGACGCGCAACCCCTTCTATCGCCACGTTCTGGACGAAGCGCGAGGCCTTCCGGGCGTAACTGCCGCTGGATACACGACCTTTCTGCCGCTGGTGTTGGGCGGCGGAATCTGGCCGGTTCAGATTCAGGGCCACCCGGAAGATCTTGCGAATCGCCGCACTGCCAGCCTCCGGTTTGTCACTCCGCAATATTTTAGAGCCATGCGCATCCCGCTGCTAGCGGGGCGACGATGTATCTGAGAAAGACGCTCATCATGCACCCTATGTAGCGCTGGTAAGCCAGTCGTTTGTACGACGCTACTGGCCGGATGAGAATCCGCTTGGCCGCCACATCGATATCGGCAACCACGATCGAATTGTGATCGGCGTGGTGGGCGACGTTCACGTTCGCAGTCTGGAGCGAAGCAGCGAGCCCCAGGTTTACGTGTCGTGGCAGCAATCCGACGACGTTGCACCCTGGTATGCGCCGAAAGACCTGGCGCTTCGAACCACGGGTGATCCGGTTTCGCTCGTTTCCTCGCTGCGGCGGATAATTGGGGAAGCCGATCGCACGCAGCCCATTTCGGAAGTGCAGACGCTTACTGATATCGTTCAGGACCAAACCGAACCGCGCCGCTTGCAACTGGCTGTACTCGGTGCGTTCGGCGCGATTGCGTTCCTTCTCGCCGCGGTCGGGATTCACGGCCTGCTGGCGTTCGCCGTATCGAGCCGCACCCAGGAGATCGGGGTCCGAATCGCGCTCGGCGCCCGGCGTATCGACATCATCGATCTCACGGTGGGAGAGGGACTCAAGCGCGCGGCCATTGGAATCATAATTGGAATCGTGCTCGCCTATAGCGCCGGCCGGTTGCTCGAGTCCTTGCTGGCTGGCGTCAGACCCTGGGACATAGCGACGTTTGCCGCAACCGTCGTACTTACAGTCGCGATGACGCTTGCCGGAAGCCTGCTGCCCGCCCTGCGAGCGATTCGCGTGGACCCAACCGTTGCGATACGGACCGAATAGCCATCGGGGAATCATCGTTCAAGAGTGAAGATGACTCTCTTCGGAGGAACCTAGGACCTGCTCACGGAAGAGCCGGTCGAGCACCGGCTGTGGCTCATCGCAGATGCCAGAGTGTACGGGAGATACCTGAATCAGGGTGCTTCGGGGCGCGACCAGCCAGTGGAAGCGCGCCCGTTGTGAGATGCGCGCCATGGGTCCTGCCGCGGAATCGCCTGCGCTGATCTTCAATACCGCGTCGAGACGCTGCTGTACCAGCGTGTAGCGGGTCGAATTGCGGTGAACGGCGGATCCGATACTACTCAAATCTTCAAAAAGATCTTGCGCCGGTACATCCAGAAGAGGAAAACCCAATAGGTCAGCAGCACGGCCCCGCCGAGAAGGAGCGGCTCGAGCGCGGTCCCCAGAATCTGAAACGATCTCTCACCGAGATGAATGCGGAAAGAACTCGCAACGAAATCTTCGAACAGGTGAGCGATCATGTATGCGGCGATGGAGTTCATTCCGATAACTACCAGCGGGAAGGCCCATTTACGATAGCCTTTCAGATCGATAATCCAACTGAACGCGGCGAGGATCAGGAAACACGCTCCGCCACTGAATAAGGTCCAGCTCGGGGTCCAGATGCGCTTCACAACCGGGCAGATACCTGTGACATGCAGGAGCAAACCGGCAGCAATCCCAATCACTCCGGCAAGGACGAAGCGTTTGAATGGAATCTTCGGCGCGAAGGCGCGGAACCAGCGGCCGGCCGCTAAGCCGAGAATCATCGTGCCGAGCGTGGGGATGAAGCTGAGGGTCAGATAACCGCCCTCGTTGGCCACGAAAGGCTTGACGCGGGGAAATAGATTCAGAAACCACTGGTCAAACGCGACACCGAGGTTGCTGTTCTTATTCCAGTGCGCGGCAAACCCGGTGAAGTTATGACTCCAGTTGAAGGGCACACCCACAGTTGTGTAATCGAATCCCGGCCCCGGCGCAGGGTACAACGCCCAAGCCAGCCAATAGCCGGTGAGAATGACCGCCAGCGCGCTCCATTGCCAACGCGGAGGACGGAACCCAAGCAGAAATAGAAACGGGTAGCCTAATCCGATCTGGGTCAGAGTGTCTTCAAAAGTGAAGTACGTCTGAGGACGATCGATCGAGCGCAGAAAAATTCCGAGCGCGACGAGCAAAAGCGATCGCCAGATTGCGTGAGCAAATAATTTCCCAAACGTTCCTCCGCGGCGGATGCGGCTCGCAATCGAGTATGGCAATGCCACACCGACCAGGAACGAAAAGGAAGGCTGAATCAGATCATGCACTGAGCAGCCGGCCCATTCGACGTGGGTTTGGTTGTAAGCCAGAAAGCTCCAAAACCAATTTCCGGGATAAGCGTGCGCAATGCGAGCGAAATGCAAGACTTCAGCCATCATGAGCAACATGACAAGCCCGCGGTAGGCGTCGACGGCGACGTTCCTCTGCGTGGGAAGTGGGGCTATGATGGACTGCTCGCTCGCGGACTCAACCGCCGCATCCTTTAGAACAGCCTGTGACATGGATGGCCTATTATCTCGTACTCAGCGAGCCGTACTTGCGTATTATGGGGCTATTGAAGTTTGTGCATAGACAGGCGTTCCTTTTCTTCTGCTTGTCTGCCGTGGCGTGTGCGGCGGCAACTACCGAGTTCGCACCGAAGGCCGCGATCGGAGATGCAAACATCCGGCTCGAATTCGACGGGCTCATGCAGAGCCGGGTGACTGCCCGATTCGCAGGACGCGACCTCCTGCTGGGGCCGGCGACGGCTTCGGAATTCATCTCCGTAGGCGGAAAACCGATACAAGATTTTCAGCTTAAGACTCAGCGCGTGCAGAATGTCTCAGATGTGCGCGGCGGCGGCCAGGAATTAATCTTGACGGGCAGCTCGGGGGTGATCCGGAAGACCGAAACCATCGAATCCTTCCAAGCTTACCCGGCAATGCTCTTCATCAACGTACAGTACATGAATACCGGATCGGCTGATGTTTCAGTTGACGGCTGGACCAACTGCAGCTACGCGCTGAACGTGAATCCGCGGCAAACATCACCTCCCTTCTGGTCTCTCGAGAGCGGCTCCTATGAAAGCCGTCCGGATTGGGTCGTTCCCCTGCGGGCCGGCTTTCATCAACAGAATTACTTGGGCATGAACGCTAGCGACTATGGCGGAGGTACGCCCGTAGTCGACGTGTGGCGTCCGGACGTAGGCCTCGCAGTGGGTCACGATGAATTGGCGCCGAAGCTGGTTTCGCTTCCGGTAAGCATGCCGTCAGCAGATCACGCGACGGTAGCGGTTGAGAATGCGCACAGACAGGTGCTGAAGCCCGGTGAGTCGCTGAAGACTTTCGAAACCTTCGTAGCGGTTCACCAACGCGATTACTTTTCGACGCTTCGCGATTACCGCCGAGTGATGATTCAGAAAGGCGTCCGGTTTCCAAATGCTCCCGCGAACGGATTCGAGCCCATCTGGTGCGCTTGGGGGTTCGGCAGAAACTTTCAACCGAAACAGATTGTAGCTGCCCTGCCGGTTGCAAAGAGCCTCGGCTTCAAGTGGGTCACGATGGATGACGGCTGGCAGAATGCTGAAGGCGACTGGCAACCGAATCCAGCAAAATTTCCTCGCGGAGATGCGGATGTAAGAGCGCTAGTTGACAAGATTCACACGCAAGGATTGAAAGCGCAGTTGTGGTGGTCGCCGATGTCGGTCAGCCCGCATGCCCAGGTATTTCGGGACCATCCTGAGTGGCTGCTGCTAGATCCACAGGGAAAAAGGCGGAAGATCAGCTGGTTTGATACCTACTATCTTTGCCCCGCGGTTCCCGACGTTGTGCGATGGCACCAACGAATAGCCGAGAGGATTATTCGCGACTGGGGTTTTGATGGGCTGAAGATTGACGGCCAGTTCTTGAATGCCGTCCCGCCCTGCACGAATCCGGCTCACCATCACAATCGCCCGACGGATTCAGTCGAAGCGGTTCCGCAATTTTTCAAAGCCATTGCTGATGCCGTGCACAGCGTCAAGCCCGAGGCGCTGATCGAATTGTGCCCATGCGGAACTGCATACTCGTTCTATTCCATGCCGTACTACAACATGTCGGTCGCTTCAGACCCGACCAGTTCTTGGCAGGTCCGGTCGAAGGGCAAAACTTTGAAGGCGCTGATGGGCGATTCGCTGCCCTACTTCGGAGATCACGTCGAATTGAGTGACGGCGGCATGGATTTTGCGTCCACGGTAGGCGTGGGCGGCGTCATTGGGACCGAGTTTCGCTGGCCTCCCAATGACAAGAACAGTCCGCCGCCGAGCGACAGCGACATGGATAGCGCGAAGCTGGCCCTGACTCCAGAGAAACAGAAGATTTGGGCGGAGTGGGTGCGCATCTATCGCGAAAATATGCTTTCCAAAGGGCAGTATCTAGGTGAGCTATACGACATCGGCTTCGATAAACCGGAAGCACATTGCATTAAGAAGGGCCCAGCGATGTACTACGCCTTTTATGCGCCGAGCTGGGACGGTCCTGTCGAGCTGCGCGGCTTGCCATCAGGCGAGTATCAAGTCACCGATTACGTGAATCGAAGAAATCTGGGTGTGGTGCGCGGGCCCAAAGGAAATCTTCGAGTTGCTTTCAAGCATTCGCTGCTGATCGAAGCCGAGCCGGTCCGGCAGCACGAACGAACGGGCGGCAAAAGCTAGCTCAGACTCTGCTCAGGCTTGCTGCGTGATTTGCCGCGCACTCCGAATACGGACAGTGCTGTCCGGGAAAGGGACGGCGGGATTAGCAAGAGTTCAGGCATACGCTTCAAAACGCTGATCTGCGCACTTGGCCACAAGAATGCGTATCGACGGATGATGCTGAACGGTATGCCCGAAGACCCCGGCGCGTCTCTTCCCCGGCCGCAACGAATTTTTAGATTTGGTGATTTTGAGCTGCGTACCGAGACCGGAGAACTCTCGAAGCGCGGAATACGCGTGAAGGCGCAGGCCAAGCCGCTCCAGATCTTAGAGGCGCTGCTCGAAAAACCAGGCCAGCTGATCACGCGAGAGGAGCTTTGCAGAAAACTGTGGCCGTCAGGTACGTTCGTTGATTTCGAAAACGGGTTGAACACGGCAACCAACCGTCTGCGAGCTGCCTTGAACGACTCTGCCGAGACGCCCCGCTATGTGGAAACACTTCCCCGTCGCGGATACCGCTTTATTTGTCCGGTAACTGAGGTCGTTGCGGATCGTCCGGTGGGCCCAGTAGCTGATCCGGAAGCGCAGCACAAAAATCAAGATCGCGCGAAAACCGCCGTTGAAACGAGCTCGGCGCCGCGTGTTCCTGATTCAGGCGTCCCTAGACGACGGGCAATTTCGAGGAAACTCGGGATTGCAATTGCCCTGTTAGCGTTTGCTGCACTCGTGTTTGCCTACGTTCGTTCGGCGCCCCGGCTATCGGCGGCAAGCCAAGCCGGCAACAACACACGTCCCGCCGTGAAGTTGGGCCGGAAAGTACACTCGAATTTCCGATCGAGGACCTGAGTCAATAGCTCCATCCGCGGGATCATTGGGCCTCGAAACAGGCTGGCGGCGTGAAGCCCTGTGTTATCATCAGACTGTCTTTACCTGCGGCTGTGTCTTTGTTGATTGCTTTTTCTACTGGTCCTGGCTGCTTGTGTGACGAATTCAGCAACTAGGAGCTTTTAAATGACAAATGTATTTGTTGGAAACCTGAGTTTCCAAACGACCCAAGACGATCTTAATTCGATCTTTTCTCAATATGGCGCCGTTGAGCGCGTAAACGTGGTCACGGACCGGGCAACGGGGCAGCCACGCGGTTTTGCGTTCGTAGAGATGTCCAGCCGCTCGGAGGCCGAATCGGCAATTTCGGCGTTGAATGGCACGGATCTGCACGGCAGAACTCTGAACGTGAACGAGGCTCGGCCGAAGACAGAGGGTGGCCAGCGCGGCGGTGGTGGTCGCAGCGGAGGCGGGTTTAAGAGATCTCGATGGTAAGCGACGCGAGGCGCCGCGATCAGCAGTAGATCGCGGCGCCCCCGCCGCTCTTGTTTGCTATTTCATTGCGGTAAGTGGAGGTTGGTTGGCCAGTCGCGATTCGTTTCAAAAACGTCAGAAGGAAGCTGCACGCCGCGAGAAGCGCCAGTCAAAGCTGGATCGGCGGCAAGGACGTCAGCCGTCTCACGGCGACCGGCATGACAATGGTGGAAACGGCGACACGACGGGTCTAGGCTTAGACGCCGAGCCCGCGGAAGTGCTCTCGGCAGAGGCGGTTTTGGCAGCTCTTCGCCGCGCGAATGTTGCGGATCCGGCGCTCGAGAACGATACAAGTCTATTCAAGCCGGTTTCGACTGAACCGGAGTTGCCAAAAACCGATAGCCCACGCCGCGAACCGTAAGCAGATACCGGGGGCGTGTAGGGTCGTCCTCGATGTAGCGCCGCAAACGGACGATGAAATTATCAATTGGCCGTGTGTCGGTATCCTCACGCAAGCCCCATACCTGTTCGAGCATTGTCTTTCGGGATACGGGCTGTCCCTCATGCTCGATCAGATAACGCAGTACGTTCGCTTCCATTTGCGTAAGTCGAACTACCTGATCGCGAACATTCAATTCCAGGCGATCAAAATTGACGGTTTTTTCGGTGCTGCCGCCGAACGTGAATACGTCTTTCGCTGCGCCGGCTGTGACGCCGTGGTTGGAGGGCGCGGCCAGCCACTCCCGCCGCCGCAACAATCCGCGGATCCTCGCAATCAGAATGGACAGCTCGAAAGGCTTGGTTAAATAGTCGTCAGCGCCTGCCGCGAAACCGCGCAGAACGTCATCCGAATGGCCGCGAGCGGTCAACATGAGAGTGGGAATGAACTGGCCGGCCCGGCGCAGCTCCGACATGACCGCGAACCCATCCTGCCCCGGCAGCATGATATCGAGGACCAGGACGTCAAAGCCCGGATCGGGCGATAACAAGCGCTCGAGCGCCTCTTCACCTGTCTCGACCACTTCTACCTGATAGTCTTCTGCTTCCAGATTGAAGCGCAATCCCTCGGCAAGGTGCTGCTCGTCCTCGACCACCAGAACCCGGTTCATTTCACAATTGGAAGCTGAAGCACGAATGTGCTGCCGCGGCCAGGGCCTTCGCTCTCGGCCCAAGTGCGCCCGCCATGTCTCTTGGCGACGGTACGCACTATGTAGAGCCCCAAGCCGGTTCCCTTGAGGCGCGCCGCAAGCGGGCCTGGAACACGATAGAAGCGCTTAAAGATGCGTTTCAATTCACTCTTCGGAATCCCTACGCCGTGATCTTTAACGCGCACGGCAACGTTTTTATCATCCAGCTTGGCCGTCTCGACCGTCACTCTGACATCGTTTCCGGAATACTTAACGGCGTTGTCGATGAGGTTCGAAACGGCCGCCCGCACCTCGTCCGGATCGCCGCGCAATTCAAGCGGCGGCCCGGGGTCGTACTGCAAGGAATCCCATTGCAGCTTATGCAGCGTACGGGCGCGCGCCAGGCATTCTTCGACCACTTCGCGCAGATCGATCGGCGATGAACTTGCGATATGGCGGGCATGCCCGATGCGGCCGGTGCGCAAGACCTGCTCTATAGTTCCGAGCAACCGGTCGCTGTCCTCCAGCATTACCCGATAAAACTCCTTGCGCTTCCTCTCATCGACAGCGTGTCTCTGCAGGGTTTCAAGATAGAGCCGAATCGAGGCGACCGGCGTCTTTAGCTCATGCGTAACGGCGTTGATGAAGGCATCATGCTGCTCGTTGCGGCGAATCTCGCGAACCAGGAAAATTGTGTTGAGCACGACTCCGCAAATGATGAAGCAGACGAGCAGGAACCCGCAAAACAGCAGGATTCCCGTGCGCCAGTTGAAGAGCACCCACCCGACATAGAAAACGAGTAAGACTGAGATGAGCCCTGCGCCTAGAGCAATGAAGAACGCGATCGACTTCTGCCGGCCGGTTACGACCATGATTTCAGCTTATAATCGGT
This sequence comes from uncultured Acidobacteriaceae bacterium, assembly GCA_963703035.1. Taxonomy (GTDB): domain Bacteria; phylum Acidobacteriota; class Terriglobia; order Bryobacterales; family Bryobacteraceae; genus Bog-105. The sequence goes on from OY969780.1 coordinate 464,417, forward strand.
GATCCTGTGCGCGTGAATAAAACATCCCTGCTCGGCCTCATTCCCTTCCTCGCGATGTGTTTCTCCGTGGCGCTCTGGGACCGCATTTATCCCATGATCTTCGGCCTGCCATTCAGTCTGGCTTGGCTGCTCTGCTGGATCGTGCTCACGTCGTTGTGCCTGGCCATCGCCTATCGCCTCAAGTCCGCGCGCGAAAAGAAGGACAGCGGCTCCGGATGAGCCCCCAGGCCGTTTCCCTGTCCATCATCGTCGCGATCGTCGCTCTCGGCGTTGCTATCGGTTTCCTGGCCGGAGTCCGTAGGAAGATGAACCTCGAAGAATGGACCGTTGGCAGCCGCGGCTTCGGCACGGTGCTGATGTTTCTGCTGATGGCCGGCGAGGTCTACACCACGTTCTCGTTTCTGGGTGCGAGCGGCTGGGCCTATTCCCGAGGCGGCCCAACGCTATACATCTTGGCCTACATCACGCTCGCTTACGTGATCTCGTTCTTTATCCTGCCGGAAATCTGGGAAGTGGGACGAAACTACAAATTGCAGACTCAATCCGACTTCTTCAACGTGCGATACGGCAGCAAGTATCTATCTGCGGTGGTGTGCGTCGTGGGTGTAATCTTTCTCATCCCCTACCTGCAACTGCAAATCACCGGTCTCGGTATTATCGTCAACGTCGCGAGTTTCGACGGTATCGGCCGGACACCCGCGATGGTAATCTCGGTTGTTCTGTTGGCTGCCTTCGTGCTCGCAAGCGGCGTTCGCGCTGTGGCCTGGATCAGCGTCCTCAAGGATCTGCTGATGGTAATCGCAGCGCTGTCCATAGGTACAGGTATTCCATACATTCACTACGGAGGCATTCATGCGATGCTCTCCGCCTTGGTGCGGGCGCACCCGGCACACCTGACCATGCCTGGGGCCACAGCCAACTTGGGCCACACCTGGTACATCTCGACCGTGCTCCTGAGTTCTATGGGCTTCTATATGTGGCCGCAAAATTTCGGTGCCGCGTTCACGGCGAAGCGCGGACACATTGCGCCGCAACGCCGCGGTGATGCCGCTCTATACGATCACGCTCGCCTTCATCTTCTTCGTGGGCTTGACCGCCGTTTTGGTTGTGCCGGGCCTGCGCGATGGCGACCTCGCGCTTTTGACTGTTGTCCGGCAGAGTTTCCCGCCCTGGTTCCTGGGTGTAGTGGGTGGCGCAGGAGCGCTTACGGCGATGGTCCCTGCGTCCATTCTGGTACTGACCGCGGCCACGCTCTTCGTCAAAAATCTTTGCGGCCTATTTTTGCTCCGGCCATGACCGACGCTGAGGTGACGAAACTGGCCCGCGCTATGGTCGTTGTGCTCAGCGCGATCAGCCTCTATTTGGCGGCCCACAGCTCTGCCACGCTCGTATCGCTGCTGTTATTGGGCTATGCCGGTGTGTCCCAATTCTTTCCCGGCGTGGTCCTGGGTCTCTACTGGAAACGCACCACCATGCGTGGAGTTTTCGCCGGCTTGCTCGCAGGAGTATTCACAGTCGCCGTCCTAGTTCTCTCGCATCGGGATCCGTTGTTCGGCTGGAGCGCTGGATTCCTGGCACTGTGCCTCAACTTTCTGATTACCGCGACGGTAAGCGTCATCGGTGCCGCTAACGGGCGTCCATCGGAATCACCGGCAGAATAATACGCGACGGATGTTCCGGATCCAGGTAGATTGAATTTTCCGCTATGTGCCAGCGCCGGTTGTCGTTCAGCGGCTCACCGGTATTCGGATTGACATCGAATCGCGGGAAATTGCTGCTCGAGATATCGAGCCGGATGCGATGTCCCCTGACGAAGACCAGCGACGTCGGGTACATCTCGATTGTGAACTCATAGGGCCGGCCGCGTTTCAAAAACTCCTCTGTCCCCATGCCATCGCGATACCGCGCTCTCACGATACTGTCGCCGATGTTGAGATCAAAACCCGCGGGAAAGTCGCGGCTGGACGGATACACGTCTATCAGCTTCGCCGTGAAGTCCGTATCCGGCGAATCCGAAGACGCCCACAGCTTCACGATCAGCCGTCCCGTTACTTCCATATCGCGCGTCAAAGGAAGAGTCTGAAACACGACCACATCGTTGCGCGCCGAAAGCGGATTCGTATCGAAACAAAGTGGCATACCCGCCCGGCAGCGCTGGTCCGCCGCGCCCTGAGTCGAAAGCGTTCCTTGCGACGAGATATTGCCGCCCAGTGTCGGAACGGGTTTGTGCGGATCGAATTGAAACGAGATCGGCGCGTGCGCTTGCGGCTCATCCGGAGCGAGGAGACCATCCCCGTGAAGGTAGTAGTCTGTGGGTTTCTCTCTAGCAAGCGGCCAGTCCTGTTCGTCTCGCCAATGGCCGCCGACGAAGATCCGGCCTTCGGAAGTCTTATGCGCATCGCCGCCGCCCATCACGTAAATCCGAACCGGGGCCTCGCGATCGACACTGTTATCAATGCCCTTCAGCGTGTGGTCGAACCAGCGCAACTGAAACGCGTTCAGATCGATTCCCGCGTCGGGCGTAAACTGCGCTTCTCCTGCGTAACTGATATTGGGCCTGCTATGGATCCACGGGCCTACGATTAAGCGCTGCGTGCTCTTCTTGCTCTTACGCAAGCCCGCATAGTTGAGATTTGCCACTTGCAGGGACCACGAATCGTACCAGCCGGTCACATGGTAAACGGGAATGTCCTTGTATGCGGCCAGGTTGTCCGCCACGTTGACGCCCATATCGTTCCAGGCCGGGTTGCCGCTCATCGCCTCGACCAGAAACTTCTCGTAGTCCGGCGCGAACTTCAGCGGTGTTGTGCCACGCCGCAGAGGAAGCGCCAACAAGTAGTCAAAGACGTGAGTGCTTAGATCGGCGAGCGCCGGGGCCGCAGCCGGATCACTCGCCGCGCGAGCTGCCGCAACCAAGTTCGGTTTCCCGCCCGGATCGCCCATTGAAAACACCCAATTGAAAAAGCGCAGTTCGAAAGCGCCGTTGTGCCGCACGCCGTAGCGGCCTACATCGGACATGGAAAACAACGGGATCATCGCCTTGACAAACGGGGCGTTGCCGATTGCGAGCGCGTGTTGGGTCCCACCCTCGTACGACGTGCCCACAGTCCCGATTCGGCCGTCCGACCAGGACTGATGCCCGATCCAGTTCGCTGTGTCGCGTCCGTCGGCACCATCATCAACCAGCGGCCGCCAGTGCCCCTCGGAGTTGTATCTGCCCCGGACGTCTTGCACGACTACGACATAACCCCGCGAAGCGAAATACTCTGCAAATGCGGGCGCCCTTACCGCCTTGTCATAAGGTGTTCGCATCAGGATGGTCGGAAACTTTCCTTCGGCCGCGGTCGTATTCTCGGCCGGACGATAAATGTCGGTAGCCAGCCGTACGCTGTCCCGCATCTTGATCATCACGTCAGAGGAAAGAGTTACCTGGTATGACCGGCTGCTCTGTGCGAGAAGACAACAAGACGGAATCAGCACCAGCGCCATCAGCCGTCGCAAAAAGCTCCCGCGGACTTGGCGGAAAGATTTCAGTACTCTGACTGTTTCGCTGCAGGGATTTCGCACAACCGAGTGTAGCGTCACCCGGAGTTCATGAGAACGAAACGGCTAAGCGGCTTTGCGTTCGGAGAGCTGGGTGTCAATCTGCGCGGCTTGTACCGATTTCGCTATCCCAAGGAATTTCAGAATCTTGATTTGAATCCAGGAAGGATCAAATTCATACCACGCCAGACCGTGCCGCGCGGAGGTCGGATGCGCGTGGTGGTTATTATGCCAGCCCTCGCCAAAGGTCATCAGGGCGACCCACCAGTTATTGCGGGAATCGTCGCGCGTTCGAAAACGACGTTTGCCCCACATATGCGTAGCTGAATTTACCAGCTAGGTAGCGTGCAGGCCCACAACTACGCGCAGGGCAGACTCCCCATAAGACCCTCGAATAGCCGCCAATTGCGTACAGAAGGGCGGCCAGCGCCAGGATCGGAATCCAATGATAATTGTTTAGCCACACGTAAAGGCGGCGGCCCGTCCACGACCATGCTTTCACCTATGGGAATAGCCGGAAGGGAACTTCAACATTGATTTGAACAGCGACCGCTCGACCGTTCTTTAATCCCGGGCGATAACGCCACTGCGAAACTGCGTCGGCGGCTTTTTGATCCAGACCGCGCCCGACGGGGCGAGTTACTCGAATATCGCTTGGCAAACCATGCTCATCGATGACGACAGAGAGTAGCACGGTTGCAGAATAGTTCGCTGCCCTTGCCTCATCCGAATACTCCGGTTCGACTTTGGAGATGAGTTGTGGGATCGAGACATCAGGATCATCATTGACTGTGTCGTCGGAGCGTTGCTGGCCCTGCCCATTCTTAGCTTTGTCGATGCTGCAATGAATACGGGTTACTGCGTCTGAAAGCCCTTGAAGATTGAACTTGGCTAGCGTCGCGCCGGGGCTAAATTCAATCACCATATTCTTGTGCCTCAACATCTCTTCCAAAAGTCGGGCATCCGGTACGAAGAAGCCGTCGTGATCGGTCCCTGTAAACCAAAAGGGCTGGTGTACAACATCATCTTCAAATTTGTAGCGGACCTGCTCCTTCCCGCCATTCCGGCCTGCGTTAATCGAAGCGATCGGCCCCGTGTTCATGAGATAAATCCCGGAGAAATGAACGCCACCTCGCGGCGTGTTGGCAATGCGTTTGCTGGAGCAGTCGATCTGGATAATCGCAGCGGAAGTCGATGATCGCTGTGACAAAACCTGTGTTTTGCTGTGATCCATTTCATCGGTTTGCTCAGTGAGTTCCCAATTACTCGCCCTCTGAGTTGCGGTTTCGTACGACGGTTGCTCCTGATGGGCTTGGGGCGTATTGCCATAGCCAATGAGCATCAGAACCAAACAAAGGGCGGAAGCGTTGATAATCGCAAGATTGAGTAGCGTACGGAGGACAGTTTAGCGTGTTTTATGAATTGAGTGCGGCGAATTGTTCGTGGTCTCCGCATGTCGCCCATGTATTCTTCACGCTGTGAACGTTGCGACATTCCATATGTAGCTTGGATCATGAAGTGCCGACTTTCTGGTATCCGCTTACGCCGACCCGGATTCCGGCCGTCGCGGTTTAAGCGGCTTTGCGTTCGGCGAGCTGCGTGTCAATCTGCGCGGCTTGTACCGATTTCGCTATCCCAAGGAATTTCAGAATCTTGATTTGAATCCAGGAAGGATCAAATTCATACCACGCCAGACCGTGCCGCGCGGAGGTCGGATGCGCGTGGTGGTTATTATGCCAGCCCTCGCCAAAGGTCATCAGGGCGACCCACCAGTTATTGCGGGAATCATCGCGCGTTCGAAAACGACGTTTGCCCCACATATGCGTAGCTGAATTTACCAGCCAAGTAGCGTGCAGGCCCACAACCACGCGCAGGCAGACTCCCCATAAGACCATCGAATAGCCGCCAATTGCGTACAGAACGGCGGCCAGCGCCAGGATCGGAATCCAATGATAATTGTTTAGCCAAATATAGAACCGGTGCTTGCCCAGATCTGGCGCGTACTTCGACATTAAGCGCGTATTGTTGTGGTTCGTCTCACCAAATAGAATCCAGCCTACGTGGGCCCACCACGCGCCGTCCCGGGGTGAGTGCGGGTCGCCGTTCTGATCGGATTTTTGATGATGAATCCGGTGTACTGCAACCCAGAAAATCGGACCTCCCTCGAGCGTCAGCGTGCCGCAGATGGCGAAGAAATATTCGAGCGCTCTGGGAACCTTGTAAGCCCGGTGAGTGTGCAGCCGGTGATATCCCATGCTGATGCCAAGCCCGGTTGCGATCCAGTACAGAACTAGCGCCACCGCGAGATTACGCCAGCTAAACACGAATAGGGCCGCGATTGCCCCTACATGGAAGAGAACCATAATCAGGGTCGTAATCCAATTCATTCCGTGGCGTTCTGCTGCGCCGCGGACGTCAATGCTGGGCTGGGTTTCGAGCGTTAGACTCACAGTTTGAACCTACCAGGAATTCGTCGTTTGCTTTGTAAGAGTTGTGTAATTTCGCGCGTACGCTGTTAAACGTGTCGCCGGACTCGGATTCATCTTGAACTACAAATGGCGAAGGGCATAGACTGATACAAACCGGGTACTCGGAAACGAAGGGTGGAGGCGGCGCATGCATCTCAAACGCATTTTTTATTGCGGTGTGAACCCAAAGCTTTTGCTGGCGGCCATAGCGGCACTTTGTTGGACCTGCGCGCTATTCGGGCAAGTCGAAACGGGAACGCTAGCCGGCACCGTAACCGACGCGACCGGAGCTGTCGTGACAGGCGCTCAGGTGAAGCTGATAAGCGCTGCTAGCGGCCAGAGTCGAACGCTCGAAACCAGCAGCGATGGAACGTTCGTCGCGGCCTCACTGCCGCCGGGCACTTATGAGCTTCAAGTTCAGCAGCACGGGTTCCAAAGCTACCGGCGCGAGAACATCGCTCTTGCCGTCGCCCAAAGCCTGCATTTGGATGTCGTCTTGCATCCAGGAACATTGCAACAAGAGATCGTAGTCACAGGCGCGCCGCCCCAATTGCAAACGGATAGCGCGACGCTGGGACAAGTGATTACGCAACAGCAAGTGCTCGATTTGCCACTAAATGGACGCAACTTCATGAACCTTGCGTCGCTCAGCTCGGGTACCGCATCTTCCGAGCCGGGTTCGCGCGACCAGGGAGCCGGAGGATTCTCATCCAATGGGAACCGGAGTTACGACAACAACGTTATGTTGGACGGTGTCGACGACAACAGTCTCGCCCCCGACCAGCGCAACGGAACTGATTTCATCCTGGCTCCTCCGCCCGATGCGATTGAAGAATTCAGGGTGGAAACGAATGGATACGGGCCTGAATTCGGGCGCGGCGGCGGAGCTGCAATCAACGTTGTCACGCGGTCAGGCACGAACGCGTTTCATTTCTCGCTCTGGGAGTTTCTGCGCAACAACAAACTGGATGCGCGCAACTTCTTCGATTTCACTTCCGGCGCTCCTCCTTTCAAGCAGAATCAATTCGGCGGAACGGTGGGCGGTCCGATCATTCACGATCACCTGTTCGTGTTCGGGGATTACCAGGGAACGCGCACGCGTCAGGCTCAGACCTACGTCTCGCTCGTTCCAACTGCGGCGGAACGGGTAGGCAACTTCAGTGACGGATTTTTAGGGACCATCAGTGATCCCGCAACCGGCGCGCCTTTCCCGAATCAGCAGATTCCAGTCACCCGCATGGACCCGATTGCGCTCAAGCTGGCGCAGTTGTTTCCCGAACCCAATATTCCTGGAACCAACACCTTCGCCTATAATCCGGTTTGGGCGCTCGACACGGATCAGTTCGACATTCGAAGCGATCAGCCGATCAACACTGCGAATCAGCTGTTTGAACGCGTCAGCTGGTCGCGCCAGACAAGAAATCAGCCGGGGGCGTTTCCAGGGATCGGCGTGGGCGTCGTGAACACCGGCAGCGGCACGAATATGACAGTTCCGTCTCTGAGCACGGCGCTGGGCTTTACGCACATCTTCTCGCCGAACGTCGTGAACGATTTTCGCTTCGGATACGGGCGACTCAATATCCAGCAAGTGCAGTTTTATGCCGACCAGGATTTGGACGCGCAATACGGGATCCCTGGTATCCCGTTTGTTTCCGGGCTGAGCGGCGGCTTGCCCCAACTCAATTTTTCGGACATTCGGCACCTAGGAACGGCGGGATGTTATCCAACGTTTGAAGTGACGAATGCTTACACCTACCGGGATGTGCTGAGTGTCGTGAAAGGGAAGCACGCGATGGAAGTGGGGTTTGAATTTCGGCCGACCGAGTTCACCATCCTGCAGCCTTGTGACGGGTTGGGCACCTTCGACTATAGCGGGCAGTTTTCCGGTTCCGGATTTGCGGATTTCCTTTTGGGTTCGCCGAATTATGCCGCGCTCGCAAATTTTGAAAATATCGACTATCTGCGGAAGAACGTGGCTGGGTTTTACGGTGACACGTGGCGCGTGAATAACCGCCTGACGCTGAACCTGGGCGTGCGCTGGGAATACCACTCGCCTGTCGCGGAGCGATTCAACGCACAAGCCGGGCTGGGTTTTGATAACGTGTACGATGTTTCGCGCCCGGTCACGCTTCCTCCGGATTTCCCGTTCCCAATAAAGGTGGTGGGCAAGTATCTTTCCGATCCGCAGCACAACGATTGGGCGCCGCGTCTTGGTTTGGGTTATCGCATCAATGACAAAACCGTCTTTCGAATGTCCTACGGCGTGTTTTGGCAGGCCGAAGAGATCGGAACCTACAGCAATCCGAGCCCCGGCTTCAATCCGCCTTTCTTCATTGACGCGGCGTTCCCGGCCGTCAGCACCACTCAAGTGAACCCGTTTGTAAATGTGCTGAGCAGAGGCTTCCCGCCGAATGCTTCTACAGCCGGATTCAATCCGACTGCGATTTCATACGTGCGCGTGCAGCCCGATTTGCCGGACGCTTACGTACAGGAGTGGAACGTCGCTGTCCAGAGGGATTTGGGCCTCGATACAACACTCGAAGTGGCATACGCCGGCACGAAAGGCACGCACTTAATCAATCTGGCGGTCGGAAATCAGGCGACGCCTAGCGCCGACCCGAATGCCCCGATCCAGCCGCGGCGGCCCATTCCCGTTCTGCAGGAAGGGACGCAAGACATTCTCGGAAACGGCTATTCAAATTACGATGGCCTTCTCGTGACGCTGCGCAAACGAATGTCGCGTGGCCTAAACTTCAATGTCGCTTACACATGGAGCCATGCGTTGGACCTGGCCTCCAGCTCCAATCTGGGCAGCAAGAATAACGGGTATTTCCGCGACTACAACCACCAGTTCTGGGAATATGGCAATGCGGATTTCGATGCGCGTCACCGGCTCAGCGCTGTTCTCGAATGGCAAGTCCCCGTTGGACATGGCCATGCTCTCGGCGGCGGAGCACCGGACTGGGTGAATGGCGTCATCGGCGGATGGAATACCTATTCCATCTGGACGCTACAGAGCGGCCGCTGGTTCACGCCCGTATCCGCAGTTGACTATTCCAACTCTGGCAGTCAGAGCCCGCGGCCGAACGTGATTTGCAATCCCAACGACAATGCTCCGCATACGATTGCGCACTGGTTCAACACTGCCTGCTTCGTGCCCGCGGCACAGGGTACGTTTGGGAGCGCGGGACGCAACATTATTCTCGGACCGGCGTTCTTTAATACTGATCTCTCACTGGTTAAGGATTGGAGGTTCCATCGAGAGCAGCGTCGGCTCGAGTTCCGTGCAGAGGCCTTTAACCTTTTCAATCGGACGAACTTTGCCGAAATTGACGACCTGACACCGGAGGACACGACCTTCGGGCAAATTCAGACTGCATTGCCTCCCCGGCAGATTCAACTGGCAATGAAATTTTATTGGTGATCAAGTAAGCATGAAAAGTACCGAACGTGCAGTAGATCGCAGGCAGTTCCTATTCGATTCGGCGATGCTCGCCGGCACCGTCAACGCACTCTCCGCCCGTTCATACGCTCGCATTGTGGGTGCGAATGATCGCATTCGGGTTGCGCAACTCGGCTGCGGAGGACGCAGTCAGGGGCACGTGCATATGGTGCACATGGCCTCGCAGCGCACTCCGGTTGAAGTAGTGGCGGTCTGCGATATCTGGAGCCTCGCGCGCGAGCGGAGGGCTGCTCAGGTTCAGGATGTCTTTGGAACGGCCCCACGGGTTTTCAAGTACTCGGAAGAGATGCTCGCAATGCCGGGTATCGACGGAGTCATGATCGCGACGGGCGATCATCAACACGCCAAGCTGTGCATTGAAGTGGTTCAGGCGGGCAAAGATTGCTATGTAGAGAAACCGTTCGCGAACGTACTCGATGAGGCAAAAGCGGCGCGCGCTGCGGTGAAGGCCTCAAAGCAAGTCGTGCAAATGGGCACGCAGCACCGCAGCCAGCCGTATCCGCTAGCCGTGCGCGACATTATTCATTCGGGCCGGATTGGTGACGTTGTCCGGATTACTCAAGAGTGGAACGTGAATCAGCCGCGCTGGCGCCGCATTCCGAAGATTGATGACGGCACGCACCCAACGCTACTCAAGGAAGAGGACACGGATTGGCAACGCTGGTTGCTCGGGAAGCCGTACCGGCCTTTCGATCCGCACGTGTATCTGGAATTCCGGTTGTATCGCGACTTCTCGTCGGGCATCTTCGATCAATGGCTCAGCCATGGTTCGGACCTCGTTCATCTTTGGACAGACGAAACACACCCAGTCAGTGCAACCGCGACGGGCGGCATCTTCACCTGGAAGGACGGGCGAGAGAATCCCGACAATGTCACCGTCTCGTTCACGTATCCCAAGGGCTTCCTTTATACGTATTCCACCAGCTTTTCTAACAGCTATCGCAGTTATAGCCGCATACAAGGCCGAAACGGCACAATCGAAAACTATGGAGGCGAAGGCGCATCTCTATTTCTGGTCACAAAGGAAGGCGGCCCGCAGGAGTACGATCCCGAAGATAACGCTCGCCCCCGCTATACGGCGCCGCCAGCGATGGGACCTCCTGCGGACGCAGCCGAAATCTTGCGTGTGAAAGGCAGCCGGGACCCAGACTCTTTAGGGCCGAGCGATGACGATACCGATCACCTGATGAACTGGCTGAACGCGATGCGTGATCGCAAAGAACCGAATGCGACTGTGGACCATGGCTTTTCGCATGCGATCGCGTGCATTATGGCGGCCCAATCCTACTGGGCAGGCAAGCGCCTGTATTGGGATGCGTCAGCAGAAGAGATCGTCGAGCATCCCGTGTAGGATTGTCAGCCGATAAACAACGGCTTAATATGCCGTTCGAATAGATTCGCAGTCACATTTCTTGCGATGCTGTCTTCCATCGCGCACAGCAGGTCAAGGTAGCGAGTTCCCATTTTCGCGGCCATCTTGAAGCCTACGTGCAGCAGCTGCCGCAAGCTGCTGTTGTACGCGGAAGACTTCGGGTCATGCCGCAGAGCAGATACAAACTGCTGTGACGACCATTCGTTCACGCTCTCTGGCGAAGGCAGTTGCGCCCGATCGATATCGATTACTGCGGCGTAAGGCTCGCATAATTCCTGCCGATGCGAATACGCTTCACGGTAAATTTCTTTCGCGATCTCGAGCCCCTCGCCACCGGCTTCTGCCAAACCGATCAGCTCCTCGAGCCAGTTCGTGCCTGCTGTTTTCAGATGCACGCCTGCCCCGGATTTCTTCAGGATCTTATGAATCGGCGCGTACAAAGAGAACTTATCGCTTCCCGAATGGATACTCAATTTGAGGTTCTCAGGCATTTGATACCTGTCGATCGCAAATGCGAGCACGGCGATATCGTCCGAGAATTCCTGTTCGAATTTCGCGAGATCACCGACGTAATCCACGCCCTTATTGAACCGGCCCGTGAATTTTGGGGCGATGGTTTGAATCGGAACTCGTTCATCTGCGAGCGCGGCGAGAATGATCAGCAACTCAACAGGGCTTTGCGGAGAATCCGTTTCGTCCATCGAGACTTCCGGGATAAATTTCGCCCGGCCTTTCTCCTGCTCAATGTGACGGTAAATGCTCGCAGCCTCGTCGACTGCGGCGAGATACTTGCCCGCAGTCTCCATGACAAAGTCTCGGTTGATCCCAAAGGGGCGTTCAATTCCTGGTATCCGAACATCTCCGATCAGCTCGGGATGCCTTTCAACGAAGGTTTCGATCGCACTCGAATCGGTGGGCCGGCCGATCCAGTCCGCCACATCGATGGTAAAGAAATCGCAGGGGGCGATAAACCGCTCGACTGTTTTCAGATTGATGTGGTCGGCGTCCACATAGTAGGGTTTGCGCCAACCAAGAGCTCGCACGGCTTCATCCGCAGCGGCGCGGGCGCTCGCGGGATCGGAGCCGATAATCAAGTGCTCGCGATTGGATTTGTTCCAGACTGGAATGACATCCACACCCGCATCGGCGGCCATCATGCACGCGCGCAACTGCGGCTTCGCCTCATGGGCGAACCTGTCTCCAACTCCGATTGAGTATTTTGAAAGCAGCACTGCGTTACTCATAAAGAGATGACTCCCACCCGTCGTCAGTTCTTAAAAATCCCACCCGCATTGGTACTCGGAGCGCCATTTCTTATTAGGGGACAAGCAACGCGGCACGAGCCCCATCTCCAGTTTCCGACCAAGGCCCGGGACCGGCTGGCTGTGACGTCCTATCCTTTTCGGGCTCACATCGAGAGCCCGACGAATCACGGCAGGAATCCGAAGCTTCAGGGCATGGACTTGCTCGAGTTTCCGGCAATGATCGCGACGAAATTCGGAGTGTACAACATTAACCCTTTAGGCGATCATTTCCGCTCGACTGATGCGGCCTACCTCGATGCGTTCCGGCAGGCCGTGGCCAAAGCCAACTCACACATTGTCGGCCTGGGTCTGGGAGGGAGGCCCTTCTATGCTGCGGACCGAGACACGCGTCAAGCTGCTGTCGATTATGGCCGCAAATGGATCGATATCGCGCGCACGATTGGATCGCCAAGTGTTCGTCAGCATATCGCCCGCTCCGGCAATGGCAACGCTGACGCCGCTCTGGCTTCCGAGAGCCTCGGATCACTCGCCGAGTACGGCTCAAAACGAGATATCATCGTTAACCTGGAAAACGATTCTCCTATAGCGGAGGATCCGTTCTTTCTCGTGAGCGTCGTTCAGAAAGTGAATAGTCCCTATCTTCGTGCGTTGCCGGATTTCGGCAATTCCCTGATCGGCCACGATCCGGAATACAACCAGCGCGCGGTTAAAGCCATGTTCAAATATGCGTACAGTATGTGTCATGTCAAGGACACGGTTGCCTCAGATGACGGAAAGCGCTCCACTGTGGACCTCGAGAAAATGTTTGGAATCGCCAAAGCAAGCTCGTATCGCGGTTACTTTTCGATGGAGTTCGACACGGATGCGGGAGATCCTTTCGCCGGCACCCAGAAACTGATTGACGAAACACTGAAATACATATAGAGATGCGAATTCCGATCCAACACGCGAAGGTTGCGGCTTACCTGTCCGTTCTCCTGGTTACGGGGTTCGCCACCGCGCAATCGACTTCACAACCCGTAGAACTTCATCGCGCTGCCGACAAGATCGATGTGGTTATTGGTGGGCAGCTCTTCACGACCTATCATTTCGATCCTCAAATCGCGAAACCCTTCTTTAACCCGGTCCGCAGTGTGCAAGGCATCGCAATCACTCGAGATTTCCCCATCGGGAATGTGGTGCCTCCCGAACATCTCAAAGACGATAACCTCGAACCGCACCAGCGGGGCATGTACTTCAGCCACGGAAGCGTGGATGGAATCGATTATTGGGGCGAGGCGGCCTTTTCCAAATTCAGTGACGATTCCGTTTTTGGGCGCAAAGCCCTTAAGAGCATTGATGAGGCGCGCGGCGGAAAGGACTCTGGAGTCTTGCGCGCCACGTTCAACCTGCAGAGTCCGCGAGGGCGTGTGATTGCCGAGGAAGAACAGGCGTTTATCTTCCGTGGAGATGACCGAAGCCGCATTATCGACTGCGAATTCACCGTGCGGGCCAATCACGGGTCCGGCGTAACCATGGGCGATACCAAAGAAGGAACATTCGGCATTCGATTGCGGCACGAGCTGAACTCGCCGCCCGGCCACATGGTGAATTCACATGGCGGTGAAGGCGAAAAGCAAATTTGGGGCAAGCGGGCCGACTGGGTCAATTACGACGGCGAAGTAAAGGGCGAAACTGTAGGAGTGGCCGTGCTCGACAGTCCGAAGAGCTTTCGTCACCCCACGTATTGGCACGCACGCGGATACGGGCTGCTCGCAGCCAATCCATTCGGGCTGCGGGAATTTTCGGGCAATGCAGACGAAGACGGCAGCTGGACCATTCCGGACGGCAAGTCTCTCACGTTTCGTTACCGCGTGATCATTCATAACGGAGATTACAAGAAGGCCGGCATTGCCGAAGCCTATCAGCAGTACGCAGCACAGTAGTAGAAGGAGGATTTCATGCCAAAAGATACGGAACTGAATCGCCGCGATTTTCTCGGCGGGAGCGCGGCTGGGCTCATGACACTCGGAGGAATCAGCACTCTCGTTCAGCCCCAGCGCGTTCTGGGCGCGAATGATCGGGTGAGGGTCGCGATTTGCGGCCTGCATGGCCGGGGAATGGATCATTTGCACAACTATTCCCAAGTCAAGAACGCGCAAGTCGCTGCTTTGTGCGACATCGACGAAAGCGTTTTGCGCAAGGCCATGGCCCAGATGGAAAAAATGGGAATGCCCAAACCTGTGACCTACGTTGACATTCGAAAGCTGCTCGAGGACAAATCCATTGACGCGGTGTCAATCGCGACCCCGAACCACTGGCATTCGCTGATGGGCATTTGGGCGTGTCAGGCCGGCAAAGACGCTTATGTTGAGAAGCCGTGCTCGCACAATCTGTGGGAAGGGAAGCAACTCGCGGCGGCGGCCAAACGCTACAACCGAGTCGTGCAGCATGGAACGCAAACCCGCTCGGCGACCGCTGCGCGAGAGGCTGTTCAAAAGATGCAAAACGGGCTGCTGGGAGATATGTACATGGCGCGAGGGCTTTGCTACAAGTGGCGCGACACGATCGGGCGCACGCCTGTGTCGCCGGTCCCCCCGGGAGTCGATTACAATCTGTGGACCGGCCCCGCTCCGATGCACGCTTTCACGAAGAACCGGTTTCACTACAACTGGCACTGGTTCTGGTATTACGGCAATGGCGATCTCGGAAACCAAGGCGTTCATCAAGTGGACGTTGCGCGCTGGGGAATGGGACTCGGCTTCCCGAATAAGATCAGCGCCATCGGCGGCCACTTCATGTTTGAAGACGATCAGGAAACGCCCAATGACCTGACGTGTGCCTTCGAGTTCGATCTGCCGGACGGCAAACGCCGCATGATCACGTTTGAAGTAAGGCACTGGATCACGAACCACGAAGCGACGATCGGCACGCCTGAGCTAGGAACGGAGGAAGCCAAAACGCAGCCGGGTAAGCCCAAGCTGGGGCCATCAGCCGGATCGCACAATACCATCGGGAACATCTTTTACGGCTCGAAGGGCTATCTCGCGACCGGCGATGAAGATGCCGCTACGTATGCGGTGTGGCTGGGGCGCGATCAGGAAAAGCAGCCGCCGGTGCACGGTGGAAGTGAGCGGGCTCACTTCGAAAACTTTATCGATTGTGTCGCAAGCCGCAATACGGCCGACCTCCGTGCACCCATCGAAGAAGGCTACATTTCCGCGGGTATGGTGCATCTCGCAAACGCGTCGTATCGTTTAGGGCGGACGATACACTTCAATCCGGAGACCCAAGAGGTGATCGGGGATGAAGAAGCGGCCACGCTCCTGCGCGACGGCGATCGAGGTTACCGGGCTCCGTTCGTTGTGCCGGAAGAGGTGTAGGGGAAGCGCTGTTCATTTCCAATGGCAGCGAAGGTGAATGTCCAAAAGAGCGGGACAGGGCGCAATCTCAGCCGGCCCACCTGATCCATTATTTTTCATAACGAATGAACGCTAACTTAGTTGAATCCGGGGCCCAGGAGTTCACGTTGATGGTGCCTTGGCCGCCCGTGAACTTCGTCAAGACCTGAATTGGCGAGTGCTCAATCGTCGCGCCCGGCAGCGGCACCATTCGCAGCTCGACTTCGATTCTCTCGTCATGACCGGAAGTGCCTTTCGGGAATGTCAGGAACACAAGCCACTTTCCATCGGGAGAGCAGTGGGGGAACCAGTCTTCGAGTTGATCGCTGGTCACCTGCTCGGCTCTCTCGTCGTCCGGACCGGCGCCATCCGCGGGCATCCGCCAGATATCCCAGCTTCCCGAGCGATTCGAGTTGAAATAAATCCACTTGCCGTCGGGCGAATAGTCAGGGCCGTCATCATAGGCAGGGCTCGATGTCAGCCGCTCCTGCTTTCCGCCGCTCACAGGGACACGGAACAGGTCGAAGTTGCCGGCACGCTTGGCGACGACTGCCAGCCAGCGGCCATCCGGAGAAAACGCGTGAAAGTAGCTGGGCGTTTCCGAAACAATCCGCTTCGGCGCGCCGCCCTGGGAGGGAACGGTATAGACCTGGGAATCTGAAGCGTTGCCGCTCGCCGAAAAAGCGATCAGCTTGCCGTCGGGCGAGAAGCCCTTGTCGTTGTTGCAGTCCCGAATCGCGCCAACATCCACCTTCTGCAGTTCCCGCGGCTCACCGGGACCCAGCGACAGTTTCCAAAGTTCGCCACCCGAATTTATCAGTAGAACTTTCCCGTCCGGCGACCAGTTCGGCGCTTCGATCAGCTTCGTGGCAGAATAGACGACCTCAACCGATTTGGTCTGCAGCGTGTAGATGCAGATCTCGCTCCTTTTCACCTGTTCGGGCCGGCTTGCCGCAACCAGTCCTAGCCCTGCGAGCATAACTATGCCCGAATGACATACTGGAAACTTACGCCTGATCAAATGCGATCACTCCTATCGAAACTCGTCATCTATCTTTCAGGACTAATAACTATCATGTGCGCTGTTGAAAACCTCGGAGCTTCACGTCCTTCAGAGCAGACGAACTATTTCGTTTATGTTGGCACGTACACGAAAAACATCTTTGGATATCGCTTTGATGCCGGTACCGGGAAGCTCGATGCGATGGGGCCGGTAGGAGACGTAGTGAACCCCTCGTTTCTTGCGACTGATCCGCATTTCCGCTTTTTGTACGCGGTCAGTGAGGTTGAAGGCAATGTCAACGGAGGCGTTGCTGCGTTTTCGATCGATCGCAAAAATGGCTCGTTGAAATTTCTGAACAGCGAGTCATCGGCGGGCGTCGCGCCCTGCCACTTAGCCGTCGATAAGACAGGTAAAATGCTGGTTCTTGCCAATTACGGCACGGGAGCCGTCCCAGCGTTTCCGCTCGAGCACGACGGGCGCTTAGGCGCGATGTCGGCGTTGATGGAAGCGCATGGCTCGAGCGTGAATCCGGATCGCCAAAAAGGGCCGCACGCGCACGAGACGGTGATATCGGCTGACAACCGTTTTCTCTACGTGCCCGATCTCGGTCTCGATCAGATCCGAATTTATCGCCTCGATCCTTCTCAGGCGAAGCTCACGCCGAGCGAGCCTCCTTTCGCGAAAGATGATCCCGGGTCGGGTCCCCGGCACATTGCCTTTACTCCGTCGCATAAATTCGCGTACGTGGCGAACGAATTGAAATCTGTGGTGACGGTATATTCGCATGACGCGTCTACGGGCAATCTGAAAGAGATTGAAACGGTGTCGACGGTACCGCCCGGCTTTTCGGGCGAGAACGCCCCGGCTGAAATTGAGGTGGATAAGGGCGGCAAGTTTGTGTACGCCTCGAATCGGGGGCATAACAGCATCGCAGTCTTCGCTATCGATGAGCCGAGCGGCAGGCTCAAGCAGATTCAAATCATCTCGACTGAGGGTAAGGAGCCGCGCGGTTTCGAAATCGATCCCACGGGGCGGTTTCTTTTCGCCGGAAATCACAAATCGAATCAGTTTGTGATCTTTCGCGTTGATCCGGCAAGCGGGCATCTCACTCCGACCGGGCAAACGATTAACGTACCGTCGCCTGTGGCGTTCCAGTTCGTACCAGCCACGTAAGTTTGTGGGAACTTTTTACCCCTCTCACGCCTTCTAAGACAGCAGGACTGATACCAAGCCGGGCAAACGTTCAGCCAAATATGGTTGATGAAAGGACGGGTGTATGCACACTCGCGCGCTCGCGCTGGTTTTGTTCATTGGGACAGGATTGCTCAATTCTGCCGAGCTCCCCGTACGCCGCATCATTGTCTACAAGCACGGCGTCGGCTACTTCGAGCGCAGCGGCTCGATTGCTGCGGGCGAAGTAGCCCGCCTGGAGTTTAAGTCCGGCGATATGAATGACGTGCTGAAGTCATTCACTGTCGCGGATGCAGCAGGCGGACACATCACGGGCATTCGTTACGATTCCAATGAAACGCTGGAGCAACGCTTAGGGAAATTTCCATTCACAATCGGCGATCGCGAATTTCTGAGCGCATTCCTGGACCGCATCAAGGGATCGAGCATTGAGCTTAAGCTGGACGGCAACTCTGTCACGGGCTCAATTATGGGCGCCCGTGCGATCGGGAGCGGAACGGACTCCGACAGGCGCGTCGTGCGCGAACAAGTCACATTGCTCCTCGATTCCGGTGACGTGGCGAACTACGACCTGGGCGCCGCAACGGCCATTCATCTCAAAGATGCCGCGTTACAAGAGCAACTGAAGCAGTACCTACAGACGCTCGCACAGGCGAAATCCCGCGAAAAGCGCAGCATTTATATCGATTCGCCAGGCGCCGGGAACCGCAACTTGCGGATCTCGTACATCACTCCCACGGCGATCTGGAAATCCTCCTATCGGCTCACGCTAGGCGCTCCCACCACGACTCTAGAGGGTTGGGCGATTGTCGATAACACCAGCGACGAGGATTGGAAAGACGTGAAGCTGTCGGTTGTTTCGGGACGGCCTATCTCATTTATCAGCCTGCTGGACACACCGCGCTATGGGAAACGCGGGGTGGCGGAATTGCCGGAAGATCGGGCCGCCGGGCCGGTCGTCTATGAAGGAAACGTTGACACGAAGGCAAAATCATTTGTAGCGCAAGGCATGGGCAGCGGTTATGGCGCAGGAAGCGGCGGGGTGGTCAGTGGCTCCATTAACGGAACGCCCGCTGCGATCGCCGGAATTGTTCCCAGCTCGGTGACAGCCGCACAGCAGGTTGTGGTTGCGGATAACGCGCAAAGCACGGTTGAAGGCGCAACCGGCGCAACGCTGGGTGAGCTATTCGAATACCATTTTGCCGGACCTGTCACCATCAGAAAAAATCAATCAGCCATGTTCCCCTTTCTGCAGGACAAGATTTCTGCGCGAAAGCTTCTGATCTATAACGACCGTGATGACGAGCATCCGGTCAATGCGGCTGAGCTGATAAACAGCACTGCCAAAACGCTCGACGGAGGCCCCATCACTGTATACGACGGCGGCGCTTACGCAGGTGAAGCGCTATTTGAGACTCTCAAGGCGGGTGACAAGCGTATGATCGGCTATGCCGTAGACTACGGCACTCGCGTCACAAGCGCTTATGAGAGCGGAGACCAAGCGGTCCGCGAAATTCATGTAAAGAACGGAACCATTGAGGTCCGCTATGCGCAGCGCCAGACACGAACCTACACGATGAAGAATGTCGATGCGAAGCCTAAGACACTCATGGTCGAGCAAACAGTACAGGCCCAGTCATCTCTGCTGTCGCCGGTTCCGGTTGAGCGTACCGCAACAGCTTACAGGTTCGAAGTCAAATTACCGGCAAACGGGACTGAGCGCTTGAGAGTAGAGCAGGAGCAAGTGAGCTACAGCGATACAACTGTCCTCAGCTCGACTCCAGATTTCCTTCTGACGCTCGTCACGAGTGGGCCGCCCTCGGCCAAAAATCGAACGGAGTTGCAAGCTATCGCGGATGTCAAGCGGCGGATGGTAAGCACGGATGCGGCTCTCGCATCGGCTAAGTCCCAGATGAGCGATCTAGGAGCCGATCAAAATCGATTGCGGCAAAACATCGACAGCTTGAATCGCGTAAAGGGCCAGGAAGACCAAGTGCGGAGATATTCGACGCAACTGGCTGACAACGAAACGCAGCTTGCCACGCTTCGCGATCGGGTGCGCACTCTGGCTCAGACGAAGGCTAATCTCGCGAATGACCTGCGAACGGGAATCGATAAGCTCGACTTCTGAAGTCTAGGAAGCCACCAATACTTTGCGGCGGTCGTTCTCGGGCGCCAGCTCGAACTCGCTGCTTGCGTTCTGGCGAGCTGCCGATCCATTCAGTCCTAGCGTTTGGCGGAGCTCGGCCTCAAGCGCATGGCACACCTCGGGGCGATCGATAAGGGTCTGGCGCGCATTCTCGCGCCCCTGCCCGATGCGCTCACCCTTATAGCTGTACCAGGACCCGCTCTTTTCGAGCAAGCCCTGCTGTACTGCTAAGTCCAACGCGTCGCCCTCGCGCGAAATGCCTTTGCCGTAGAGAATGTCTACTTCGACTTCGCGGAACGGCGCGGCCACCTTGTTTTTGACGATCTTGATCTTGGTTCGATTGCCGATTACAGCTTCGCCGTCTTTAATGGCCGTCGCGCGCCGCACGTCCACACGAACGGACGCGTAAAACTTCAGGGCCCGCCCTCCCGTCGTAGTTTCCGGGTTTCCGAACATAACCCCGATCTTTTCGCGCAGCTGATTGATGAAGACCAGGCATGTATTGGCACGCGAAACACAGGCCGTCAGCTTGCGTAGCGCTTGCGACATCATACGGGCTTGCAATCCCATATGGCTGTCGCCCATCTCGCCCTCGATCTCGGCTTTGGGCGTAAGAGCCGCTACGGAGTCAATCACGATCACATCAATGGCCTGCGAAGTCACAAGCGCCTGGGCGATTTCGAGCGCTTGCTCGCCATGATCGGGCTGCGAAACGATCAGGTTCTCGGTATCGACTCCGAGCTTAGTAGCGTAAGTCGGGTCGAGGGCGTGCTCGGCGTCAATGAAGGCCGCGACTCCGCCTGCGCGCTGCGCCTCCGCGATGACATGCAGTGCGAGAGTGGTCTTACCCGACGATTCCGGACCGAAGATCTCGACCACGCGTCCCCGCGGGAATCCGCCTACACCCAAAGCGTTATCGACGCCAATCGATCCAGTTGGGATCACGTCCACGGGCACAGCGGCGCGCGAGCCGAGCATCAGGACCGAGCCCTTTCCGAATTGCTTGTCCATCTGGGCCAGCGCGGCCAAAATCTGTTTTCGGCGATCGTCCATGCGTATGGTTCCTCGAGTGTGCAAACAGGAAGTTCGCATCGTGCCGGGGGGTTCTCGATACGCCCGCTAAGGAAAATCCCGAGGGCAAACGACGATCCCTGGAAAATCTACCTCGAATGTGAGAGCCTATCTCATTGATGCGAGCCGGGGACAGGAAGAGTTTCACAATTTGCTTGACGGTTCTCTCGATTTCGGTTGGGGCTGCCCGACCCGCATTTAAGCCCGAGACTTCCTGGAAACACTACCGCAATCGGCAGTGGCATTACTGCGTCAGCTATCCCTCGCGCTGGTCCAAGGGAGAGGCTTACGAAGGCGCCGGGATGTTCGTTGAAACCGGCATTAGGAAACATTCGAGACCGGTGGGCGAAATCGATATCAGCGCACTCCCGAAGGACCGCAACGGCGGCACTGAAATGACGCCTGTGAGCCTGACCGAGAATTTCGAGCTGCACGTCGAAGGGCTCAAGAGATTTCAACGCGCGGAGCATCTAGAAATTCTGGAGAGGCGCGCGATGACGGTTTCGGGAAACTCTGCGCTGTTCACGAAAGACCGGTATTTCGACCCACAAGACGGCGCGACGTGGGCGGATGAAATTCTTTTCGTAGAACGAAACGAGACGCTCTATCGGTTAGAGCTCGAATGCCGTTCCGATCAGCTGGCGAGATTCGAACCCGTTTTTAGTCACCTGGCTGACACATTCCAGATTGATTGTAGAGAATAGGTTGTTATTTAGTACTTACCGAATTTGTAGCAGTACTTCTCAGCACCCGAATCTATATCCCGTCCTATTACTTGCCGGAAATTTGATTTATTCTTATCGAGCAACCATCAGTTAGTTTCAGTTTGGTTTTTCGAGGATCACAAGGAGAGATTCATGTTTCAAGCGAAAGAGGACTATAAGTACTCGCGGCTTTGCCGCCCACTACTGTTCTGCTCGGCGGCATTGATTCTCGCTCTGATGCCCGCGCAAGTGAAGGCGCAGGCAAGATCGGCGAGTAAGCAAGACTTCTGTTCCCATCTCGGGAAGACGTTCCAGGCATCTGCAGCTGCGCAAATGTACTGCTTTGGACCCCAACCGAATGGCCCGGGCGATGCAGCGACCCGCGCGGCGGCAGAAACGGCGAAGAAGCCGGCTCCGAGCGGATTGCCGAATGTTGACGCGGCTAGCCGGGACGAAGACCGGACCAACTCTGGAGCATACATAGGCGGTCAGTCCGAGGTTTCTATCTCGGCATCGGGAAACTACGTTGCAGAAAACTGGAACGATGGGACCGGCTTTTATGCGGGATGCGGCTCACCGAATTACAAGGAGGAGCTGACGGGGTACGGGTTCTCTACGAATGGAGGGAGAAGCTTCACCGATCTCGGCGGCCTGCCGAACGAAAATTGTGCGAATGGGAGCCGGTGGGAAGGAGACCCCAGCGTCGGAGTTTACACTAACTCGGGCTTTACCTACTTCTATTTCACTAGCATTTATGAGTGCTCATCCACCTCAGGCTGTCCCAATATGCAAAATGGCGGAACGGGGATAGGGCTTACCGCGTGCCAGGTGACCGGAAGCACACTCAGCTGCGGCCAGCCGATCCTTGTGGCTACCGGCAACTGCAACGGTGTCGGTATCACCTCGAGCGGTTTTTGTCTTCCTTTCCTCGACAAGGATTATCTCGTCGTGGACCAAGCGCGTAAAAAGCTTTATGTGACCTATACGGATTTCACGGAGACCTATAACGGGACGACCTTCAATTCGATCGATGAGATCGACCTGGGCGCTTGCGACCTCGATAATCCGATTGCTCCAGTTTGCTCCAACGGCACGAGCAACGCTAAACCGTATCTGACCGTGTCGCCTACTGATACCGTCAATGGTTGCGAGCAGGAAGGCGCATACCCTGCGGTACGCGAATCGAACGGCGATGTGTACGTGAGCTTCGAGTACAACTGGGCGACGAATATCCTAGGCACCCCTGCTTGCGTAAATAACGAACCTACGTTAGTGGTGGTGACGGCGGTCCCACACTCCTGCTTGCCGGACCCTGATACTGGCGTTTCGACCTGTGCTGGCCCCTTTAATCAGAATTCAAACCTGATTGTGTCGATGGATGCGACGCCCCCGCCGGGCTATAACCGAACGTTTTACCCGAACGATTTCCCGCGTATCGCTGTAAGCGAGCACTATGGAACGGTGAGCCTCGTCTGGAATGATGCGAGGAATACGCCTTTGGGAGATATTTTGCTTCAGAGCTATCATCTGGGCAGTTTAGATTACGTTCAGGGCTCACCGGTACGGCTCAATACGGACGATAATTTTGAGGATATGCACTTCATGCCGGGGCTGAAGAACACCTCGAGCGACGGCTTGATTAACGTGACTTGGTACGATCGCCGCGGCAGGAATGCTGGAACCGGGAGAACGGACGTCTATGGCGCGTTGAATGTGGAGCCTACAACGGACAGTACTCCAGGCAGCAATTTGCGGATCACGAATGAGTCGACGGATTGGCTCGCGACCTATTCGGTAATCACCCCCAACTTCGGCGACTATACTGACAACTTTGTGTCGTCGTCAAATACCCTGTTCGTAGCTTGGTCAGACGGGCGCAGCGGGGTGCCGCAACCCTACGAGGCTCACGTCGGCGTGCATTAATTGATGTACAACCCAGCCATGTGGGCGATGACCCCTGGGCGCTTCGCGATAGAGGCGCCAGGGGTTTTCTTACTTATTGAGGCGGTTCTGGGTTCGGCTCTTCGGGCGTCGGCTCGGCATCCGCCGGGGGCGAGTTCTCCGGATTCGGGGCTGGTTCCTGCAATTGGTTCTGGTTCAACGGACTCGGATTGGCTGGCGTAGTGCCGCTCGGCGGAGCAGCTACGGCTCGGTTTGCGGGGTTCGCAGCGCCGGGCGGAGCATTGGCAAAGCTTGACCCAAGGCTGGGCATCCCTTGCCGGAGCTCTTTGTTCGGATCGTAGTAAAACTCCCACAGCGAATAGTCGACCTGATCGTTTACGACTTTGATGCTGTGGCCTTTGGCCTTGCTGGCCACTCCGGCGAAGCCGCCGCTCATCACTTTGAACGAGCTGGACCCGAACGACCCCGAGCCGCTCGAGATCTGCCCTTGACCGCCTGGACTCGTCAGCATATGGCGGATTGAGTCCATTGAGTTGGCAGTTCCGGAGGCGGCGCCGCTTTGATCGGGAGCGGCCGACCCGCTGTTTTGGGCTTGGTTTTGCATTTGCCCGTTCGGGGTTTGGAGTTGTCCAGGTTGCGCTGCACCGCCTAAAGTGGCTTGCGCCACTTGTCCGGGTTGTGAGGGAGCGCCGCTTTGAGTGGTGTCTCGGAGCTGGTCGGGTTCAGCGGCGGACGGCATTGGGTTCAGGCCGGCATCGGCCGGGTTGACTGCTGGCGCACCTCCGCTTGCGGATACGGCCGGCGGGCGCTTCCGAACGGGCGCGACAACCACACCGCTCTGATCACTATCGAAGGCCGACCATCCGCTGCCGGATTGGGAGGAACTGCTATTGAACCACTGATTGGACGCCGCAGCCCCGGAACCGGGAGTTGCCGCGGGGCCTGAATTCGGTCCAAAGCCCGAAGAAGCGTTCTGGTTCTGATTCGCGGGCTTGAGCGGGTTCACCTTGGAATCGACCAGCATGCCCCCAGGTCCCATGTGGAGTAATCGCCAATCATCTTTGCCTGTAAACGGGTCTTTATATCGCTCGCGCAGGAACCGCATGCGGTTCGTATCTTCGAGCTGTTCGATAGATGCGGGATACATCCCGAATTTGCGATAGAACAGCTTGACCGCGCGCTTGTACTGGTCGCCTCTGTCGATCAGTGTTTCTTCTTTTTGACGCTGCGCTTCGAAGGCCGCGACCGGCATTTCGCGGTAGAGCATGATCGCGACGAAAGCCGCAAAGACAAAGACGATGAGCAGGGCTGAGCCACGCTCGGAATCGGATCGCCGAACTTTGAAGTTAGAATTCATCTCTGGCCTGAGGCTCGAGCGGCAGCGTCTTGCCCTTTTTCACTTGCGTGTCTTCGACTCTGGCGCTGGTAGGCGTCAGCTCGACGATTAGGTATCTCTGCTTCAACACGTCGCCCTCATAAGCGACCAGAATCGTGTCGCCGTCGAGGAAAAAGCCCTTATTGTAGGAAGCTCTGCCGGAGGGCTTCGCGAAACCGTAATACTTAAACGGAATGTTCGCCACCGGATCGACTGCTGGGGGGGGCATCGGAACGGGCGGGGGCAACTGTTTTACCGGAATGATGGGATGTGCGATAGGCCGCCCCGCCTCATCGGTGAGAGGCGCTGGACCCATCTGAAACAGATTGCGCTCGTCGCCCGCAGGCTGCACCGATTGCAATCGGGCCAGCAGTTCGAGCCGCAGCGTGGGATCGACATCGCCGTGCGTCGCATCAATGGGGCGCATTCGCAGCGTCGTACCGCGATCGGCCGTGGTCGGGGAGCGGCGGGCAGCAATCGCATTACGTCCGGGAGCGCGCGCAGGAACCGCGGGCGAAGAGACTTCCGCTTGCGGGGACGCCACATTCGCGGCAGGGCGCGCGGGCGTTGCCGGGGCACTCGGGCCCTCATCGCTGCGCGAGTTGTACCAGAACAAAAGCGCAGCAAATCCTATGAGTATGACGACGAGAATCTTCGGATCTAGTCCCATACGGATGCCGAAGATTTTGGTGGGGGCAGCCGAGTTCATGGCTGAGCTCCGAGCGGCGGACTGGTTTCTTCCTGGATAATGGCCTGGAAGCGCAGCGACGCGTTGATGCGGCCGCCCGTCTGCTGAGGCGAGGCCATGAGGGTATCGAGCATCAAAAGCATCGGCGATTTATCGACTTGATAGAGAAAACGGACCAAATTGTCGTATGTGCCTTGATAATTGTTGGCGGCAATGTTTAGCAGCGTCAGATCCGCCGTGCCTTCAATCGGCTCTTCCGAATAGACGCGATCGCCTTCCTGCAGTCCCGAAGCGGCAGCCATCCTTTGGAGCTCGCCGATGACCCGCTGATACGCCGCGCGCCGGGGCAGAAAATAAATCGACTCGAATGCCGAAGACTGCCTGTTGCCGAGCTGTACGTTGGCAGTGACTTTGCTAAGCCGGACGGTACTGGAGCGCGCGGCCGCAATTTGATTGCGGACCTCGAGGCTTTGCTGCGTAAGCTCGCGCCGGGTTCCTCCGGGAGGATCGAGATACAGGAAGAGCGCAACCGCGTTGAGCAAGGCAAGAGTGGCGGCCGTCGCGCGGAGCCAGAGACCCGGTCCGCGGCGCGGCAGGTTGCCATTCGCTCGAAGCCACTCAAAGTTTCTGGGCATAGGCCACCGTCACTCGGTATCGGTAAAGCGGATCGTTCTGGCTGGGTGGCTGTTGATTCACCACCGTAGCGGCGCCAAACAAGCTCGAGGCTTGCAGGCGTTTCAGCAGCTGGATCACGGCGTCCGGGCGGTCAGTTCCGACCACCATGTCGAGCTGAACGTGATCGACGCCAGCCGCGTTCTCAGTTGGAACTTGAGGAAGGCGAACCGCTACGAGCCGCATATTGCCGGGCATCACGGTCGCAAGGTCTTCGAAGACGTGCGTCCAACTGACGCCCCTGCGTGCGATCAACTGGTTGAGAAACACGCTTTTTGCAAAGACATCAGCGTTATCGGGCTTGCCCAAGATGCTCGTGAAATGAGCTTGCTCGCGCTGCAAGCCTTGCAATTGGGCGCGCTCCCGGTTGATTTGCCGACGCATATCGAATGCCGTTGCGCGGCCATGCAGAACGAGTCCGATCAGCACGAGCAATGAGCATGCCAATGCCAAGCAGACGAATGCAAAAACCGCATTCTGGGCGCGCTCGCGCCTGAACGGCTGAGAAGCGAGGTTGAGAGCCGAAGGAGAAACAGTCGTCATGCCGCGTATTGCTCCAAAAGCCCAAGCAGCCCGGCGTTCTGTTGCGACGCCGAACCGAATTTCGAGCGGAGACTGGTGAACGGGATCCCAAGCTCTTGCTGCGCAAGTCTTCCGAAGGGCTCGGTTTGGGGGCCGAAGCCGCATAGCAGAAGCCGCGACGCGGGCTGTCCGATCTGATCTTCCGCGTATGCCAGCGTTTGTTCAAGCGAAGGCAAAATCGATTCTTCCTGTTCCATTTGGTCGCCTTCGCTCGAGGCCAGGTCGAGGCAGCGGACCAGACGCACGCGCCCGCGCTCGAGCAACAAGACGGACAGAGTTGAGCCAGCCATCTTCGCAACCACATGGAGGCCGGGCTCGGATGCGGCGCATAGTGGCAGCGCCGCGATGGTTGAGGGAGTCACCAGGCCGACGCGATATCCGGCATCGGCAAAAAGTGTTTCGTATTCGTTCAAGATGGGACGCGCAATTGCGATGGCAAGCACCTCGATGTGCCTCGCCTCATTCAGCTGAACCGAATACGAGACCTGTGCATCCTCGATGTGAAACGGGACGCTCTTCCGAAGCCGGAACCGGATCAGTGCGTTGCGCTCCTCCTCGCCCGAAGGAAACTCATCGAAATCGAGAATAGCCATGCGTACGGCGTAATCCGGGATGACGAGTCCGGTTGCAAGTTGCTTCGGAGCGTTCCGTTTTGGGGCGAGCGTCGGCCCAGCGCCATTCCCGCGGAGCTGTGCAAGCGCGTCCCGGAACAGGTGCGGCTTCAGCAGATTCGGCGCGCTTGGGGAAGGCGCGAGGGAGCGCTCGGCGAGGACTTTCTGCTTCAATTCGGCCGGAAGGCGGGGAGACACTCCGGCCAGGGAACTCTCCGTGATCTCGAAGAGATGATCTGGCGGAGGCTCAGAAACCCAGCGTTGGACGAAATCAATCAACCCCAGAAAAACTACCTCACGCTTCGATAAACGTCACTTTATTGACTTCGCGCAGCGTCGTGATGCCTTGGCGAATCCGGTCGAGCGCGGATTCGCGAAGGAACGTCATGCCATCCTCGCGGGCGATGCGCTTGATCTCGGAGGTGGCCTTGCGCTCAAGGATCATTTCGCGGATGCGCTCGCTCAAGTCGAGCAGCTCATGAATGGCGGTTCGGCCGCGGAATCCCGTTCCACTGCATTCCATGCAGCCCCGGCCCTCATAGAAGGGAAAGGAACTCCAGTCAACGGGGTCGAGGCCGCTCTCGCGGAGATAGTCATCCTCGTAGGTAACTCGCTGCCGGCAGTGGGGGCAGATGACTCGGACCAGGCGCTGGGCGAGGATGCAATTCAGGGCGGAGACGAAGTTGTAAGCCTCGACGCCCATATTCAAGAAGCGCCCCAGGACATCGAGCACGTTGTTGGCGTGAACGGTTGTGAAGACCAGATGGCCGGTAAGGGCAGCGTTGATTGCGATCTGGGCGGTCTCCTGGTCGCGAATTTCGCCGACCAGGATTTTATCCGGATCGTGACGCAAAATGGAGCGCAAGCCGCGGGCGAACGTGAGACCCTTTTTTTCATTCACCGGAATCTGGGTAATGCCTTTGATCTGATATTCGACCGGGTCCTCGATGGTGATGATCTTATCTTCGTCATTTTTGATTTCGCTCAATGCGGCATAGAGCGTGGTTGTTTTGCCCGATCCCGTGGGGCCGGTAACGAGCACCATGCCGTATGGCTCTTTGATATAGCGACGGAATTTCGCGAGATCCTGATCCGCGAATCCGACGACGTCAAGCGTGAGCTGCGAGAACTTCTCGCTCATCGATTCTTTATCGAGCACGCGCAACACGGCGTCTTCGCCATAAATTGTGGGCATAATCGAGACGCGAAAATCGATCAGGCGGCCTTTATAACGCACGCGGAAACGGCCGTCTTGCGGAACACGGCGCTCGGCGATGTCGAGCTCGCTCATGACTTTGATGCGCGAAATGACGGCGGAATACCATTCCTTCGCAATGGGGCTCATGGCGTACTGCAAGACTCCATCGATGCGGTACTTAATGGCGAGCTCCTGGTCGCGAGTTTCGATGTGGATGTCGCTCGCGCGGCGCTCGAGAGCGTTGAAGATCGTCGTATCGACCAGTTTGATGACGGGCGCGATGTTGCCTTCGTCCGACGCGAGGCGATCGATCGAAAGAGTTTCGTCCGCGTTCTCTTCATCGCCGACAACATCGAGCGTGAAGCCTTCGGTGACTTCTTCGAGCACGCGCTGGGACTGCTCGGTTTTCTTCAGCAGATCCGATATCTGCGAATACGTCGCGACCTTGACCTTCAGCTTCTTCGAGAGCAGAACTGAGAGCTCATCGATATGGACGATCTGGCGGGGATCCGAAAGCGCGATCTCGAGCGTTCCGTTGTGTCCCTGCAATGGAACGAAGTGATAACGGAACATCAAGTCGACGGGAACGGTGCGAAAGAGCTCGTGATCGATTTTGGCGGTCTTCAAATCGATGAAATCGCACCGATAGCGGCGCGCGACACTCTTTGCGTGCTCTGCCTCTTCGGTGGGATCTTTGATCTGAATGGTTTCGGCTGCCATGAGTTATCTGATAGTGTCCGCAAGCGAGAAGATGGGCAAATAAAGAGCTACTAAGACGAATGCCACAAAGATGCCCATGAAAATCATGATGGCCGGCTCAATGAGCGAAAGCAGCGCAGTCATTCGCGTGGACACGTCTTCTTCATAAAATTCAGCCACGCTGCTTAGCATCTGCGGCAGGGCTCCGGTAGATTCGCCTACTTCCATCATGTCAATCGCCAAATCGGGAAAAATACCGGTGGTGGTTAGGGAGGCAGACAACGATTTGCCTTCCTTAACCAGGACCGCGGTGCGCTCGAGCGTCTTCCTTAAGAGTACCGTGCCGAGCGAGCGGCCGGAAGTCTCAAGCGCCTGCACAAGAGGGATGCCGCCGACCAGCAGAGTGCTCAACACCCGGGAGAATTGCGCTACCTGGTACTTGGTCCAGATTTCGCCAAAGAGCGGCATGTGCATTTTCCACGCGTCGAGCGTTTCCTGCGAGGCTTCGCGCCTGGACCAAAAATAAGCGCCGATGCCGGCCGCGACAAGGACACCAAAGCCAGCCAGAACGTAAGTGCGGGCGGTGGTGCCGACGGCGATCAGAATAAGGGTGGCCGTAGGAAGCTTCGCCTCCATGCTCTTGTAGAGCTCGGCGAAATTCGGAACGACGTAGGTGACCAGAAACGCGATCAGGCCGATCACCAGGACGATGAGGACCGAGGGATAGAGGAGGGAGAGCAGCAGCTTCTTACGGAGAGCCAAGCTGAGCCGCTGATACGTGAGATAGCGATCGAGAACCTCGACTAGCGATCCGGATTTCTCGCCAGCGAGCACGGAGGTGACGTAAATGGGAGGAAAGACGTTTTGACGCGCGAAGGCGTCTGACAGCACGGTGCCGGTCTTCACTTCATCGCGCACGGCTTTGATGTGGCGGCCGAGCTTTTCGTCGGTGAGCCGGTCGGCCAGCAGGTCGAGTCCTTTCAGAATGGGGAGACCCGCGCGAACCAGAGTGACAAACTGCTGGTTGAAGATCAGGAACTTTTCGAGATTGACATTCTTCCCGCGCGTTTTGACGGCGCCGAGGCGCGCGCCCAGGTTCTTCGCGTGAACGGAATAGACGAGATAACCCTGCTGCGCGAGGCGTTCGCGGGCTTCACGCTCAGTCGGCGCGTCGGCCACTTGCTCGTGCATTTGTCCGCGCGGGTCCGCGTAGCGGAGTACGAATTCGGCCATTTCTTTTCAGTTCCCCTCGGACCCGAATCCCAGGGAGTCAACCACTTCAGCTCCGGGCGGAGCGGTGAAATGGAACATGGCTTCGACGGCGGGCGGGTTAAGCCGTTCCTGGCTGAACGAGAACGAGAGCAGGGAATCGTCGCGGCCAATTACTTGCAGTGAGCGAATAGACGCGTCCGGCGCGATCAGCATCTCGACGGTTTTATAGGGCACGCGATCGTTCTTCGCAGATGCATCGAGCCATGTGCCGGTTGGTGCTGCGCGCAGCTGGAAATCACGGAACTCCTTTTTCATCTCTAAATGGCCCAGCAGGAAGGCGAGCGGCGCCCGCATATCCTCAGTGTCCTTGAGCTTTACTTTTTCTACTCTATTGTCCCTCGCGGTGTATAGGTATACGAGCTTTCCGTCTGAAATGAACAGCTTGCCCGGGGGCTGGGCATAATCCCAGCGCATTTTACCGGGTTTGCGGAGGGTCAGGGTACCGGATTCGGGCTGGCGCGCGTGCCCCTGGACAGAGTACGTTTCGATGAAATTCACCGAGAGCGTGCGGGCGCTGTTGTACCGGTTCTCAACGCGTTGAATCAGCGCGTCCGGGGAACCGGCCAGTGCGAACGAGGCACAGGCAAGTAGCGCGCCCGTAATCCGGAGCATACTGATGAGACGCATGGGGCTGGGCCTACGTTTATCCCGTTTAGGCTATTCGCTTTAGTTAAGGCGAGAGGCCGTGCCGGGCGGGCGTATTCGCGATGCGTCTGGCCGGGAACTGCTATTGCGGGCGGAGGGCGACGAGCGGGTGGACGTGGCCGCCGGCAGTGGATTGCTCGTGCTCGATTTGTTCGAGCCACTGGGGCCAGGGGACGCGTTGCAGCGCTTGCGGCGGCGCGCCATCGCGGGGAGGAGTCGCGCGGACCCAGGCATATTCGTCCGGGACGAGGCCGCTCGTAAACATGAGCCATCGAGCGACATAGATGGGCGGAAAGGGGCGCCGGGCGGCATAGTCGAGCAATTCGTCATTCGAGGGGTGGAGGGAGGTGGTTGCGATTCCCTCCGCATCGGTTTCAATCTCGACGATCTGATCGACGCGCACCTGTTCGAGCGCAGCGCGATCGGCTTTGTCGAGGCGCTTGAACTGCATTCTCGCAAGCTGGGCGAAAGCGAGACTGCGCGCGAGCTCGTCGCGATAGATGCGCTGGTAGTGCGCTTCGATTTCCTTGTAATAGCGGAGGAAGGAGCGCTCGGCGGTTGTGACGTAGCGGTGAAGGTTGCGAATTGCTGGTGCTGCGCGGCGGTCCAGTCCGAGGCGTTCGCGGGGAGCTCGAATTCGATCTCTTCGAGGCGCTTTTGATTGCGCTTGAGTTTCCAGTGAGCGCGGGCGAGCTGTTCGACCAGCGCAATGGCGACCGGGGTGTCGGGGCAGTATTGGTCGAACCAGGCGTGGACTGTGGATTCAAATTCGGCGGGATCTTCGCCGGAGAGCACGGTTTTTTCGGAGCGGCAGCCGTGTTTGAGCGCGTTTTGGCTCGAGCGGGCCTTTCCCGCATGCGTCCGCGGGCCGCCGCAGCCGGTGCGGGGAAGGGGCGGGAGCTCGTCGAGAGAGTGGTGCATGGCTGCGCTTGTGGGCAAATTGTGGCGCGGGGGCGTTCGGGGCGGGCGCGGTGGTTGCGGGGAACCCGTTGATTTCTGGCGAGATGGAAGATTTTTGGGAGTTGTGATGAGCGTTGGGCAGGGGCCGGTGTGCGGTTTTTGCCAAACGAACTGGGGGCTTCTGTGGCGATTCGGTCAGAAGCTGTAAACACAAGCGGACTTGTTCATCCTAATTGGCCTGTCATCCACTCTGAACTGGGCGCATCTAGACCTCCTGGGCCTTTGGTTATTTCAGAACTGCGGTGCAGACGCGCTCCACCTCCGGGAAAAAATCACGAAGCAGTAGATCCGCCAACTCCCGCGAACCGCCAATTAAATCGGGTTCAGGGATCATATAGGCTTTAAGCAGCAGACGCTCTTCATCTGTGAAGCTTTCCGCTTTCCGGCGTGGATCGCGCAGTAGCGCGATGTTCTTGGAGGTGCCTAGTTCATCGTCGAGCACGATCCCGCGGCACCTGAGCTTTTGCAGATAGAAGTCCCGAACGACGGGCATGCAGCCACTCGTACCTAACAGATGCGCATGCAAAATCATCCCGACCGAAAGCTCCGAATCTGAATTCTTCGTCCGTCCTGCGCGATGCGGGTGCACAAGAAGCTTGTTTCTCACTCCGATCAGATATTCAAGATGCGAGCCTGGAGCTGGAGTAAAGAATCGGCGAAGTAAGCCAGCAAGAGCGCTGATTTCGTAGTACGCAAACGAGACTAGCAGCATCGACTCGCCGTGGCAATCGTCGCGACTTTTAATTAGCTCGTCGGGAATCTCGAACCTAAACCGCTGTGGATCGCTCGCCCTCTGCTCTGCCACGTGGCCGTCAATACTGCGTTCGGCATCTCTATAAGAATCGCTCAAGATATGAAGCCGGTCGAGACAACGGGCGAGAAGGCCTACTCGATCCAGGGCGTCGAAAATGAACGCACGCTCTTCCGATAACTTAACGAATTCGGGGACGAGCCTTGCATGGTCGTGAACCTCAGGCATCGGAACGATACTCCGAAAAGCAGCCGCTGCACTTGACAACACAATCCCAAACGGGTTTTGCCAGGTTGAGCACATTAGCGAGCGGCCTAATCGCTAGCGTAATGCGTTCCCGGATAGAGAACCATAAACCCGGTTCTGACCGGCCATCATCTGGATCGGCACCGATTTTCCCAGCGGAAATGAACAAGCCGCCGACGCAAGAAGGAACCAACCGCTTACTGAGGTGCGCGGTTGCGCAGTGGGGAATTACTGCGCTGATGAGTTTTCTGACGGTGTTGATCGAAAGCCAAGGTCGCCCTCGTGCGGAGTAACTTGCTTACCACGCGGCGGGGGGCTAGGGCTAGCAACGCGCGCGAGCGGCGAATGATGCAAAATCAATATTTGCAATCTGCACCGTTATAGCTACAGTGACCCATGCCCGTCAACGCCGATAAACCCCACTTGTGGAAGAAGGACACCCGAACCTCCGAGATCAGTTTAACCAGTGGTTCATGGCTGCCGCGCCGAACGCTTACCGCGACACGCGAGCGAAAACGGTCGATTATGTCAAGGGAGGATTGCGCGCCACCGCAGACCTTAAGACCATAACGCCAGCAGTCATCAAAAAATTACCGGGCATTTTGCCGACCTTGCGAATGTCCATGTGTCCGCCGCTCGCTCGCGACCGGCTTATCGGGCTTGCGGATTCCAGCAAGAGCCTGGTGGGCTCACTCGAAAAGGGAAAGCTTCCGCCAAGAATTTCCCCTCAGGTCTTAGACAAGCATTTGCAACGGATAGCCGACATCCTTACGCGTATGCTAGATATCGACATATTTCCCTGGATTACGGAGCGCCGCCGTCCGCGCGAGGAAGAACGATATCGGTCCTCGACCATCGTGGCTGACCGTTTGTGCGGAGCTATTGCCGAACCGATTGTCAGGAACGCGCAGGAGAAGCGCCAGCTTGCACTTATCGAAAAATACTTGACCGGCCGCGGCTACAGGAAACAGCCGCATCCGGCCAGCCAGCCGCTAAATGAAATGCGGCCCGGCACGTTCACTTTCCGGCTCAACATTAAAGTAAGGAAAACTCCCGAGAGCACCGCGACGATTAACATCCCTGGCGATGTAGTGATTCAGCCGAAGAAAACGAAGCTCCCACACTTGCCCGTCATCATCGAAGCGAAATCGGCTGGAGATTTCACTAATGTTAATAAACGCCGCAAGGAGGAAGCCACCAAAATGAGCCAGCTCCGAGCCACGTACGGCAATCAGATAATTCTTGTGCTGTTCCTGTGTGGGTATTTCGATGCGGGCTATCTCGGCTACGAAGCGGCCGAGGGGATTGACTGGATATGGGAGCATCGGATAAAAGACCTCAACCAGCTCGGGCTTTGAGCCAATGAAGGAAACCGCTCACAGGATCGAGGAGCGCCGCATTGACGAACAGACGCGGCTGGATGCCTTGAAGACCGCCAGGGAGCGCAACAGGTTGGGACAATTCGCCACACCACTGGAGCTCGCCTTAAGCATTGCGCGACACGCGGGTGCGCTTATGGACAGCGAGGTGCTCCGTTTTCTTGACCCCGCCGTAGGCACCGGTTCTTTTTTTTCCGCAGTCCGTCACGTCTTCCCGGCCGGACGTATTGAAGCAGCCACCGGCATTGAGCTCGATCCGAAATTTGCCGAAGCCGCGCGCACCCTTTGGGGCGAGCAGGGGCTTGCCGTACTCAACGCCGATTTCACGAAGCAGCCAGCTATACAACGCTTCAATTTCATCCTCACGAATCCACCTTACGTGAGGCATCACTACTTGTCGGCAAACGAGAAAAGTCGGCTGAAGGAACAACTCGCGTGCTTGCTGCAGCTCCCCATTAGCGGACTTGCTGGACTCTATTGCTATTTCCTACTTCTGTCGCACGGTTGGATGGAAGAAAACGGGCTTGCGGCATGGCTCATTCCGTCCGAGTTCATGGACGTGAATTACGGGATCACCTTGCGGCGCTATCTCACCGAGCGCGTCACGCTGCTGCATATTCACCGGTTCTGCCCCTCGGATGTGCAGTTCACTGATGCGCTCGTATCGTCGGCCGTGGTCATCTTCCGAAAGGCTTCGCCCCCGGCAGGTCACGCGGTCCGCTTCTCGTTCGGTGGACCTCTTGAACGGCCGCAGAGCGAAGGGCTGGTGCTGCTGGAAACCCTAAAGCGCTCGCGCAAGTGGACGCAGTTTCCGACGAACGTGCAATTTGACATGAGCGACGGCCGAACGTTGGGCGAGCTGTTCACAATCAAACGGGGCCTGGCAACCGGCGCAAACAGTTTTTTCATCCTCACCGAGGCGCAAATCAAGCAGCACCACATACCGCGCGCCTTCCTCAAGCCAATTCTTCCCGGCCCGCGTTATCTGAGAGCCGACATCATCGGCGCCTTACGGAACGGAGCGCCGGACGTGTCGCCGCGCTTATTTCTCATCGACTGTCACGAGTCGGAGGAGCGCATCGAGGAGCGTTGGCCACAGTTTCATGCCTATTTGGAACAGGGTAAGCAAGCGAAGATTGATGGTTCATATCTGGCGAGCCATCGCAAGCCATGGTACTCACAGGAGCAACGGCCTGCTGCGCCGTTCCTGTGCACCTATATGGGGCGCGCGCGCAACGGCAAGCAACCTTTCCGCTTTCTCTGGAATCGCTCGCAGGCCACCGCCCACAACGTCTATCTCCTGCTTTATCCGAATGCTCGGTTATCTGCAGCACTTAAGCAGCAACCGGAGCTCGCGGCGCATGTGTTTCAAGCATTACAGCGCATCACGCCGGCGCAGCTCGTTTCCGAGGGTCGTGTCGATGGCGGCGGCCTGCATAAGGTTGAACCGAGAGAGCTAGCTCATCTGCCCGCGCGCCCGATACTCGACGCTATTGAAGCGCACGTACGCATCGAGCATCAAACACGAATGTTCACTTAAGCGCATGTGGCACCGATTTCCCGCCGCAAGAAAGATAACCGCTTACTCACGTGCGCGGTTCAGTTCGGTGTACCGTACGTTAATCGGGCCCAGGACCGCGACGGCGGATTCCATACTCAAGAATGAAATAGGTCGGAGCTAATGTCGACAACGGTTCCGTAAGCTTCGCCAGTTCCTCCGCCGGGCCGTGAACTTCAAGCCGGGTGACCTGAGAGATCTTCAAGACTTCGTTCAAAAGAGTGGCGACATTGACAAGATGCGCGAGGAGGCCTTCCGCGCCCTCGTACGCCTCGCGGCAATGTACGTTATCTCCATTGAAACTGAACCCGTAGTAAAGGCACTTCGGCTCGTGGGCAGTAACCGACATGAACTGCTCGCAGAAAGCTTTGAATTCCTCCATCTTTCCTTCCGAGACTCTGAAGTACGGATGAATATATGCATCGGGCGGCTCACTTCTTAGATTTGCCGGCCCGACGTTCGCAAAGCTTTTTGTATTCCCCTTCGAGTTCGCGCAGTTCCTCGTCGCTCAGCCGATCCAAGTCAATCATGCTATTGCGCGCGCCACGGACCGCTTTGATGAGCTCATCGAGTTTGAGATGAGTGGCCCGGCTATCGCGGTTCTGCGTGTTTTGGATGAGAAATACCATGAGGAACGTAATGATGGTGGTCCCGGTGTTGATCGCAAGCTGCCAAGCATCGGAGTAATGGAAGTACGGACCACTCAGGCCCCATATCAGGACGATGAGCAGGGCTGCGCAGAAGGCTCGTGATGATCCCAACAGGTCAGATGTGTAGCGAGCGAATCGCCTGAATCCTTCGTTCAAATTTCCTCCTTGAGCAGCACCGCAGATATGGCTTGATTGTCTAACGTCGGCGGCTCAGATACGCGACAGAGTTAAGGCGAGAGGCGTTCGAGAATCCATTCGGAAGTGTTGATTTTGCGATAGCGCAGGCGGTCGTGGAGGCGGTTCGGCCGCCCTTGCCAGAACTCAATCGTCTCAGGGATCACGCAGTAGCCGCCCCAGAACTCCGGGACTGGAATTTCGTCCGTATCGGCGTATTGCGCTTCGAGATCTCTCAGTTTGGCTTCGAGCTGGTCGCGGCTGGAAATGACCTGGCTCTGGTGAGAAGCCCAGGCCCCCAATCGGCTGCCTTTGGGCCGGCTTCGAAAATACTTTTCCGATTGCTGCCGGGAGGCGCGGCCAACCTGACCTTCGACCCTGACCTGCCGCTCGAGCTCCGGCCAATAGAAGGTGAGGGCAGCGAACGGGTTGGATTCCAGCTCCCGGGCCTTACGGCTGGTGTAGCTGGTATAAAAGACGAAGCCCGCATCGCTTACCTCTTTCAACAGGAGCACGCGGGCGGAGGGATGGCCCGCGGGCGTGGCGGTGGCGAGAACCATCGCGTTCGGCTCCTTTAGCTCGGCGCGTTCCGCATCTTTGATCCAGCGCTCAAACTGTACGATAGGGTTGAGGTGGCAATTTTGCTCGATCAGCTCGCCAAGGCCGTAGTTTTCCCGGAGATCAGCGAGCGAGAGGCGGTGAGTTGGCTTCGGCGGGTCGGACATTTCGCGATGAACGTGAAAACTCGATTGTATTGCCACACATGGGTGAATAGAGGTTACGTGAAGAATGCGGCATAGCTGGATAGGTATCGGGCTGTTAGGCGGCGTACTGCTCTCGAGCTGCGGCGTGGGCGATTTCGATCGAGTGAAGGAGGATTTTCACTACTCGTACCCGCTCCAGGCTGGAGGGCGCCTGGATTTGAGTAACAGAAATGGGTCGGTCGAAATCGCGGGATGGGATCGCAACACCATCGATGTTTCAGGCACGAAGTTTGCCTCGAACACCGAGCGGTTGAAACAGATCAAAATCAACGTAAGCGTCAGCGGTAATGACGCATCGGTTGAGACGGAAGCGCCAAACGCTTCATGGTTTGGATCTTCCGGCGCAAAATACCAGATTCGGGTTCCGCGGCAGACCACACTTGGGCGCGCGAAAACCACCAATGGAGGCGTTTCGGTCGAGGACTTAGAAGGCGGCGGGCAGGTTACCAGCACCAACGGCCGCCTCTCGTTCGCACGCGATACCGGCGACTACCAAGCCGAAACGACGAACGGCGCAGTTGAATATGAGCAATGCAGCGGCTCGGAGCGCGCCCAGACGACGAACGGGTCCATTCGAGGACGCCTCAAAACGGGAGTCATCGAGGCACAGTCCACAAACGGCTCTATAGATTTTACCCTGCTGCAGCCGCCCGACAATCGGCCGATCCGTCTTTCAACTACGAACGGCGGGGTTGTACTCGCGATTGCGGAACTTCATGACAACTCGGTGCAGGCCCATACAATGAATGGCAGTGTGACACTCCGGTTGCCTGATGGAGCGAATGCCAATGTCGATCTCAAAACGAATTTATCGAGCATTAAAAATGAGCTCACGTTATCATCGACCAGTGAAACATCAAAGCATCGCCTGATGGGTCAATTAGGGAAGGGCGGCCCGCTGATTTCGGCAAGCACCAGCACGGGAAGCATTCATCTCGAGCGCTATTGAAACGCCGGGTCAGCGGATAGAATAGTTTCGTGAAATGGTTCGCGGTCCTGTTGTGCGCTTTCGGCCTGTTCGCGGCTGCAGAGCGTGAGGGAAATTTCAATATCCGCTTCGAACCCATCGCGAAGCTTCAAACCGGAGTCGACGTGCCGTTCGAAGTTCACGTGACCGATGCCCTGCACAAGCCCCTGCCTGATGCCGTCGTGACGCTTCAGATCGAAAGGCCCGATCATACGCACACAAAAGTGTTTCGTGCGCCTGCGCTAAACCCGGGTGTTTATTTGGCTAAGCCAAGCTTTTCCGGGCCAGGGGAATGGAACGTGTACGTCGAAGTACGCCGCAGCAACGAGATGAGCGCACGGACGATTCAATTTAACGTGCCGGAATAGCTTAGAACATGTACAGCGGCGTACTGCTGGTTACAGTCGCGATCTCGCCAACATCGCCCGCCGCAACCGGTTGCGCTTCTAGCTCGCCGATCTGCCTGCAGTAGATTCCGTTCTCTCCGAGGTAGACTTCCAATTCCGCAGGGCGGGGAAGCGAGCCCTGAATCAGCGCTTCCGATAGCGGGTCCTCAATGTACTTTTGGAGGGCCCGCCGCAGCGGTCTCGCGCCGTAGCTCCGATCGCCGCACGTCTTGTCGAGAATGTACTTCGCGGCGTCGGGCTCGAGCCGGATTTTGATCTGCTTGGCAACCAGGTTCGCGTTGATCTGCTCAACCAGCAAGTCGATGATCTGGAGCAAGTCTTCATCGACGAGGGATGTGAACAGGATCACTTCATCGAGGCGGTTGAGGAACTCGGGATTGAAAGCGCGCTTTACTTCGCCCATGACCTGATCCTCTATTTTCTGCGGAAGACCCGTGGTCGAGGGAGCGGAGAAACCGATTTGACCGCGCTTATCCAAGAATCTCGCTCCGAGATTCGAAGTCATAATGATGATGGTGTTCTTGAAATCGACCGTATTGCCGAGTCCATCCGTCAGCTGGCCGTCCTCGAACACTTGCAGCAGGATGTTGTAGATATCCGGGTGCGCCTTTTCGATTTCGTCGAGCAGGATAGTCGAATAAGGGGCGCGCTTTACGCGCTCGGTGAGCTGGCCGCCCTCCTCGTAACCGACGTAGCCGGGAGGCGAGCCGATGAGCTTCGAAATGGAGTGCTTTTCCATGAACTCCGACATGTCAAAGCGGATGAGCGACTTTTCGCTGCCGAACAAGAATTCCGCGAGTGCTCGCGCTACTTCGGTTTTGCCGACGCCGGTTGGTCCGAGGAACAGGAACGAGCCAGCCGGACGTTTGGGCGATTTCAAGCCCGCGCGGGAGCGGCGAATCGCGCGCGAGAGCGCCGAGATCGCCTTTTCCTGGCTGATGACGCGCTTATGCAGCTCTTCTTCAATTCGTAAAAGCTTGTTGATCTCTTCTTCTTTGATCGAGGTCATGGGCACGCCGGTCCAGCGCGCCACCACATCTTCGATGTCGTCCTTTGAAACCACGCCGGTAGAGGTGTCGTCGAGATTGTACTTTTCGCGAAGCTGGCGCAAGTTCTCGCGCTCCTTGCGCTCCTCGTCCGAATAGAAACGAGCCTTCTCAAACTCGTGGTTCGCAATCGCATTCTCCATGCGGTGCACGATGAACTTGATTCTTTTCTGAATATCCGCGACTTCACTGGGCAGCGTTGTTTGACGGAGCTTCACGCGAGCGCCCGCTTCATCAATGAGGTCAATGGCTTTGTCGGGCAAGAAACGATCGGGTATGAACCGCGTGGAGGTGTACACGGCCGATTCGATGGCCTCGTCTGTATACGCGACGGCGTGAAACTTCTCGTAACGCTCTTTGATGCCGAAGAGAATACGAATCGCGTCCGCTTCGTTCGGAGGAGGCACTTTTACTGCCTGGAACCGCCGCTCTAGAGACCGATCCTTCTCAATCGATTTGCGATACTCAGCCGGGGTAGTCGCGCCGATGCACTGAATTTCCCCGCGGGAAAGCGCCGGTTTCAAAATGTTGGCGGCATCGAGCGAACCTTCCGCTGAGCCTGCCCCAACCAGCGTGTGCAGCTCATCGATAAAGATGATCGCGTTCTGATTTTCCATCAGCTCCTTCATGATGGTTTTCAGGCGCTCTTCAAACTGCCCGCGGTACTTCGTGCCTGCCACGATGAGAGATAAATCGAGCGCCAGAATGCGCTTGTCGGATAAGAACGAAGGCACATCTCCGTCGGCGATGCGCTGAGCCAGACCTTCGACTATGGCGGTCTTTCCGACGCCGGGCTCGCCGATCAGCACCGGATTGTTTTTCGTACGACGGCAGAGAATTTGAACTACCCGGTCTACCTCCGAGTCGCGGCCGATGAGGGGATCGAGCATTCCGTCTATGGCGGCTTGCGTGAGGTCGCGGCTGAACTCCGCGAGCAAGGAACTCTCTTTCGGCCGGCTTGCAGAGGTCTTCTCGGAGGCGGAACGCGCAATTTCTTCACGGACCGCAGATAACCTGAGTCCGCGCTCATGAAGAATCTCAGCGGCGAAGCTCTTCTCTTCGCGCAACAGCCCGAGCAGCAAATGCTCGGTGCCGATATGCTTGTGACTGAGCCGCTCCGCTTCCTCGGCCCCATAGGCGAGCACGCGCTTGCACTCGTGGCTCAACGGAAGGTCGACGGAAGTAGACACCTTTTCGCGCACAGTGGTGTGCGCCTCGATCTGCTTGCGAATGGATTCAATCGCGGCATGCGAGCGCAAGAACCGGTTCGCAAGCGCTTTATCCTCACGCAGCAGACCGAGCAACAGGTGTTCGGTCTCGATGTAAGGGCTTCCGAACTGGCTCGCCTCGTATCTCGCGAAGAAGATTACGCGGCGCGCTTTCTCGGTATATCGTTCAAACATAAGTGGCACCGTCAAGACGGGTTGCGTCTTGTCCAACTCCGGCCTCCTGCAGCTCCATCAACGACGGCGCATGCAGGCTGCCCTTCTTTAACTCTAAAACCCGGTCACACCGGATCGCGAATGAAACATTGTGCGTGACGAAAATGGAAGTCAAACCATGAGACGTATGAAGATCGCCCAGCAGGTTCACAATTGCCTCACCGGTACGAAAATCCAGGTTGCCTGTCGGCTCATCCGCCAACAAGACACGAGGACGGCCAATCAGCGCTCGAGCCAAAGCCACTCGCTGCTGTTCTCCTCCGGACAGTTCGCCAGAACGGTGCGATTCTCGCGGCAGAAGTCTCACTTCCTGTAATGCCGCCCTGGCCCTACCCGCTGCCTCGGTGGGTGGTATCCCCCGAATCAGCAGAGGCATCATCACGTTCTCTAGCGCAGTGAACTCGGGCAACAGAGACGGATTTTGCCAAACGAACCCAATCTCGCGATTGCGAAAATCGGCCAATTTATCCTCGGGCATGGAGCTCAGATCTCGATCTCCGAAGTAGATTTTGCCGGCGGAGGGCCTGTCCAAGCCGCCCAGCAGATGCATTAAAGTTGATTTTCCAGCGCCTGATTCGCCAATAATCGCCAGCCGTTCGCCCGCGCGCACTTTCAGCGAGAGATCCTGAAACACGACAATTTCCGCTCCTCCGGACCGGTATC
This sequence comes from uncultured Acidobacteriaceae bacterium, assembly GCA_963703035.1. Classification (GTDB taxonomy): domain Bacteria; phylum Acidobacteriota; class Terriglobia; order Bryobacterales; family Bryobacteraceae; genus Bog-105. The sequence continues at coordinate 506,677 of OY969780.1, forward strand.
TCTTTGTAAGAGACTCGGCCCGAATCGCGCTTTCTGGGCTCAATCCCCCGCCTTTACTTCTAGGTTAAAACAGGTTGCACGAGAATGGGTGTTTTTGTTGTTGGCACGAGAAAGCGATTCGTCTACTCGTATCTAAGGGCGATCATGGGATCGACTTTCGTCGCGCCCCTCGCGGGAATGTAGGTTGCCACGGCGGCGACTCCGGCCAGAACACATTCCACGACGATAAACGTCGTCGGATCGCCCGGTTGAATGCCATAGAGCAGGCTCTTGATAAGTCCGCTCAGCAAATAGGCTGCAAAGGACCCAACCGCGAGCCCAACGATCACCAGTCCCAACCCCTCGATCATCACCATCCGTAATACATCTCCCCGCTCAGCTCCGAGAGCTAATCGGATGCCGACCTCGTTCGTGCGACGCGCCACCGCGTATGCGAGAACGCCGTAGAGCCCAAGGCACGTAAGCAGCAGGGCAAGTACTCCAAACCCTGTTGACAACTCAGCAACGACCCGCTCCGAATGTAGCGTTCTGTCCACAACTGCGGAAACGGGTTCAATAGCACGAATTTGAACGCCGAAGTTACCGCTCTGAATCACGGTTCGGCAGTCCCTAATTACAGCGGACGGCGACCTGCCTGCAGTTGCCCCGACTAGAAGTTGCGCAAAAGCTGGCGTCCCGCCGTGCAGAAATAAATACGCCATCCGCGGAGAGCGCTGCCGGAGATTGTCATACTTGGCATCCTTGACTACGCCAATAATTTCGATGTCCTTTGGCTTTCCTGGCCACCATGAGAATCGCTTCCCGATGGGATTTCTGTCGCGAAAGTAATATTGGGCCATCGTTTCATTGATAATGGCCACGCGGTCCGCTCTTTGCTTGTCTCTTTCGGAGAAATCGCGCCCAGCAAGCAACGGGATACCCATAGTCGCAAAATAGAGCGGGCTTACCGATTGAATGCGTATGTTCTTGTCCTCATCCAGATGAGGAGTGTATCCTTCCACATCGATGCAACAAATTCGATCCGTGCCCTCGCCAAAGCCGAATTGCGAAAAGCTCACGAGCTGCACTCCACCGACAGTAGATAGTTGTTCGGAAAGCTTCGCGCGGAGCACGTCGCCATCGATATTGGTATTGGAAGCGTCGATACTCACTTGGATAACGTGCTTCTCATCGAAGCCTGGATTGAGCATCTTCAGATTCAGGAACGTACGTAGCAAGAGCCCCGACGCAACCAGCAGGACAAGAGAAACTGCTGTCTGCGCAATAACCAGCACGCGCGACGGGCCAAGTTTCAAGGCCGAGTGCGCGAGCGAACGCCCGCCCAGCTTTAAGGTGGCCCATGGATCGATTCGATTAGTGCGGATGGCCGGTGCAAGACCGAAGGCCAATGCGGCCGCACATGATACGGCTACGGCAAATGCGAGGACCTGTAAATTCAGCTGAACATCCAATGAATCGATCCGCGCAATGACAAGTAGCACTCGGACGATTGCATACGCAATTCCAAAACCGAGAGCACACGAAATTGCTGCAAGTAAAGCGGCCTCGGTCAATAATTGTCGGATTAGTCGCGAACGCCCGGCTCCGATCGCAATGCGCACTGCAAATTCGCGGCTGCGTGTCGCCGATCGTGCAAGCAGCAGGTTCGCCACGTTCGCACAGGCAATCAAAAGCAATAGGCCTACGAGCGCCATCAAGATCCACAGAGGTTGAGAGTATTGGTCCCGAAGCCAAGACAAGCCTCCTGCGCCGGGTTCGACGCTAATTGATCCCAGGTAATCGTTTTGCGGATCGGCATGAAGCGCAGTTCGCAAGTTAGTGAGAAGGACGCCAATGCTTGCCTGCGCGCGACTGAGACTGACGCCAGGCGCAAGCCGGCCGACGCAATTCAACCAGCTCACATCTCTGGTGTCGAGAAAAGAACTGCGTCCATTAAGTAGCGGCTGCATCGCAAGAGGAATCCACACGTCCGGTGCGTAGCCCGCGGATTCACCCGAAAACTTCCTCGCAGCTACCCCGACAATCTGAAGCGCCGTATTGCCGAATCTTAATCGATCGCCCAGAACACTCGGGCTATCCCCAAATGCACGTTGCCAGTATTCATAGCTGATAACGGCCACGTCATGCTGACCAGGTCCCGCACCGTCCTCGGATCTGAGCATGCGGCCGATTTCTGGCTGTACTCCGAGGACGGAAAAATAATTACCAGAGACCAGCTCGCCATTTAGCTTCTCTTTGCGGTCACCCAGATCACGGCTCAGGCTCCAATCGGCAAAAGCTGCGAGCCCGGAAAAAACGTGGTTGTGCTCGTCAATCCATTGATAATCCGTATGTGAGAAGGAGTCCCGCGTGCCCCGCCGGGTGAGTGCGCGAACTATCACCAAGGATTTCGGTTGATGGACAGGCAACATCCGCAAGATAATCGCGTCTATGAAACTGAAAATTGCGGTGTTGGCTCCAATTCCCAATGCAAGTGATAGCACGGCAACGGTGGTGAGCCCACGAGTTTTGCGCAGCATACGCCCCGCATAGCGCAAGTCTTGTTCAATCCTTTCCACCAAAGTCCAACACGACATTTCGCGGACCTCCTCTTTCATCAAAGTCGTATTCCCAAATGCGCGCCGAGCGGCGTAGTGCGCTTCTTCCGCCGAAAGGCCGTTCTCCTGCTGCTCAGCGGCCTCCAGTTCGAGATCCGAACGCAGCTCGCAGTCCAGATCCCGTTCGCGATCTTTTCGTCGCCGCCACCAGCGCATATCAACCCTCCTCGGCCGGCCACATCACCCGAGCGATGGCGCCCGCCATCTGTTTCCATCGGGATTCTTCCGCTGCAAGCTGCTTTTTACCCGCGGCTGTGAGCCGATAGTATTTGAATTCGCGCTTTTGATCCTTCGCAGCCGGTTCCCATTTGGCGGTCAACCAACCTTTGCGCTCGAGACGATGCAGTGCTGGGTAAAGCGAGCCGTGCTCGATTTGCAGCAGGTCTTCTGTAGTGCGCTGAATGTGCTTGGCAATCTGGTGCCCGTGAGCGGGACCGAACAGGAGCGTACGCAGGATCAGCATGTCCAGAGTGCCCTGCAAGAGCTCGATTCGTTCAGAAGAACTTTTTGGCATACCGTTAGAAGATATTCTACCCAATTATTAGTTCAACTGGGTAGACGATCTTCTAAGGAACGCCGAGACGATTCTCGGCGCGGCAGACACGAGTGTCCGCGCCACAAAGATTCTGGACTACTTGACGACGAGGTTTATGAGACGGTCGGGTAGGACGATCACTTTCACGATGCTTTTGCCATCAATGAAAGGCTGGATTTTTTCCTGCTGAATGGCGAGGCGCTCGAGCTCTTCTCGTCCCGTTCCCATCCTTACGTGTAAATGGGCACGGAGTTTTCCGTTGACCTGTACTGGGATCTCGGCCAGATCTTCCTTTGCCAGCTCCGGATCATAAGCGGGCCACGGGTGGCGGAATACCGGGCCGTTGTTCCCGAGAGTGTCCCAAAGCTCTTGCGCTGTATAGGGCGCGAACGGCGCGAGCATCAACGTGACTTTCTCGCAGCACTCTCGCAGGCACTCCGGGGAAAGGTTGGCCTCGAGCGCATGCAATTCATTCAGCAGCTCCATTAACGAGGCAATGGAAGTATTGAAATGCCAGCGGCTGTCGAAATCACCGGTGACTTTCCGGAGCGTCTGATGTAGTTTGCGGAGCGCCTGCCGGTCGCCGTGGTTCGCATTCGCGGCGCGCGGTTCGCCTGTATTGCGCGTTACGAAACGATAAACGCGTCCAAGGAAGCGATATTGCCCCTCGACGCTCGACTCATTCCAATCCATGTCCTTCTCGGGAGGAACGGCGAATAGCGTATAGAGCCGACATGTATCCGCTCCGTACTTTTGAACCATCTCATCCGGATCGACAACGTTGCCTTTGGACTTCGACATGGCGCTGCCGCCCATGAGAACCATCCCCTGGGTGAACAGGTTCTTCGCGGGCTCGCTGTTCGTGATAAGCCCTAAATCGCGCATCACTTTGGTCCAAAAGCGCGAATAGATGAGGTGCAGAATGGCGTGCGTGATGCCGCCGATGTACTGATCGATTGGAAACCAGTGTGCAACAACTTCCGAATCGAAAGGCGCCCGGTCATTATGCGCATCGCAATAGCGATAGAAGTACCAGGAGGAATCGACGAACGTATCCATGGTGTCGCTCTCGCGCCGTGCCGGGCCGCCGCACCGCGGGCACGCGACGTTGATGAAGAAAGGGACCTGCTCAAGCGGCGATCTTCCGGTCCCAGTGATTTGCACATGCGCGGGCAAGATTACCGGCAGATCGTGTTCTGGAACCGGAACGGCTCCGCATTTCGGGCAATAGATGATGGGGATCGGCGTTCCCCAATACCGCTGGCGTGAGATGCCCCAATCTTTGATGCGATAGGTGATCGACTGATCGCCGAATCCGTCCCGCTCCGCGAACTCGGTCATCTTTCTGCGCGCTTCATCACTCGGCAAGCCGGACCATTGGCCGGAGTTCTCTAGGATTCCGTCTTCGGTGAAGGCTTGGGCCATTGCAGCGCCATCCGAGAGCACTCCGTCAACGGGCCGGATCACTGGAACCACAGGTATTCCATATCTGCGGCAGAATTCGAAATCACGCTCATCGTGCGCCGGCACTGCCATGATCGCCCCGGTACCGTAACCCATCAGCACGAAGTTGCCGACCCAAACAGGAATCCTCGCTCCATCAAACGGACGAATGGCGTAGTGTCCGGTGAAAAGGCCGGTCTTCTCGACATTGCCGGGATCCTGACGCGCGGCCGCGTCGATCATCTCCTTGATCTGAATCCGTTCCGCTTCGCCAGTGACTAACTCTGAAACAAGCGGGTGCTGGGGGGCGAGAACCAGGCATGTCGCCCCGTAGATAGTATCGATACGCGTCGTGAAAATCCGAATCTTCTGCGACGAGCCTTCGAGCGCAAAGTCGATTTCTGCGCCTTCCGACCGGCCGATCCAGTTGCGCTGCATCGAAATGACGCGCTCCGGCCAACCGTTCTCGAGGTCGTTCGAGGCATCGAGAAGCTCACCCGCATACTCCGTGATTCGTAAGAACCATTGCTGCATGGCACGCTGTTCGACAGGCGTAGTCTCGTGCCGCCAACAGCAGCCATTCACTACCTGCTCATTCGCAAGCACGGTTCCGCATTCGGGGCACCAGTTCAGCAACGCTTCTTTGCGGTAAGCTAAGCCGCGCTCGAGCATTTTCAGAAAGAACCACTGGTTCCACCGGTAGTATTCGGGTTCGCAAGTGGCGATTTCGCGGCTCCAGTCAATTGCGAAACCGATGCGCTTCATTTGCGCCTTCATATGCGCTATGTTGCTGAGCGTCCACTCGCGCGGCTCGCGTCCAGCCTTGAGCGCAGCGTTTTCAGCGGGAAGACCGAACGCATCCCAACCCATTGGGTGCAAAACGTTATAACCTCGCATCCACATGTAACGCGCCAGCGCATCGCCGATGGCGTAATTGCGCACGTGTCCCATATGGAGCTTGCCGCTCGGATACGGCAGCATCTCTAGGACGTAGTACTTGGGCCTGTCCGGGGCGTCGGCTACGTAGAGAGAGGCGTCGTTCGACCAGCGCTCATACCACTTTTCCTCGATGGCTTGGTGGTCGAATGCTTTCTCGGGGATACCAGCTCCTTTAATGCCGCAACGTTACGGAGATCATCGCCCGGCTCGTCGACGGGCGTTTCGAGGATAAAGGCTTTGGTTCGCAATCCGGGGTGATTCAGAATGCGGCGAAAACCTTCTACACCAATATTACCTTCACCTATGTTGGCGTGCCGATCGAGGTGCGAGTTGAGGCTCGCCTTGGCATCATTCGCATGAATAACCGGCACATGCTCGAGACCCAACGTTTCCGAAGCGGCTTCTATCAGCTTAATCAGCCCATGTTCGCGGGCGATGTCGAACCCGGAGACATAACAATGACAGGTATCGAGACAGTAGCCGATGGGTATCTCGAGATATTGGCCAGCCAATTCACGAATGATGGCCAGCTCGTGTAAATGGCCACCCAGTTGCGCGCCCGCTCCGGCCGTGTTTTCAAGCAGGATTGTGAGTTTTGGCTTGCGCTTTAATTTCTCATCTGCGGCGCGCCAAGCAAGCACGAGCCCCTCCGCTACATTAAAGATTCCCTGTTCGAGACTCAACCCTCTATAATTTCCGGGATGCGCGACCAGATACTCCGCCCCAATCAGAAGCGCGCGCTCCAGCTCGCCTGTAAATGCACGCAGTGAGTTATCGCGAATCGCGGGATCGTTTGAAGCCAGATTGATGAGATAGCTGTCGTGAATGACTAAGGGCGTCAGATCGTGTGTCACCCGGGTTCGATGCAAGCTTCGAACCTGTCCGGCATCGGGATACTTCGCGCGCCACATGCGCGGACTTGCAGAGAAAATCTGGAAGGTATTCGCGCCCAATTCATTCGCCTTGATTGCCGCGCGCTCGAGTGAGCCCGCCGTTGAACAATGAATACCGATGCGCAAGACTTAGGATACAAGTGGGCTGCGATGATTCCACAGGCCACCCAAAACGATGGCCTGCACCACGTTGATTCCACACGCCACCCAAAACGATGGCCTGCGCCACGTTGCTATACTCGTCTCGGCGATTTTCGTGCCACGATTTTTCACTTTCCTCGAAGCTGAAGCTCTTCTTCCGCGAGTAGAACAGCTTCTACAAACTCTTATCGAGCACAAGCGAGAGTACGAAACAGCCGAGGCTGAGCTCAATCGCATCAATCAGCGTATTGCGTTGACCGGCGGGATGACTATTGACCGCCAGGAGATTCAGCATATTCGCAGCCGCAGGGATGCGAGCGCACGTTCTCTGAAGGAGGCCGTTGACACGATTCAGGAGATCGGCTGCGAATTGAAAGATATTGAGATTGGCCTTATCGATTTTCCGGCGCTTTATCGCGGGCAGGAAGTGTATCTCTGCTGGAAACTCGGCGAATCCGGCATCGGGTTTTGGCATCGCGTGGAAGATGGATATCGCGGCCGGCAGCCTATTGACAGCGAGTTTCTGGCGGGCCAGGGCGGCGATTGAGAGTGCCCGAGTTGTTACACTAACGCTCGGATGATACTGGCGCGGGAATTTATAGCCTATCTTTCACGGCAATTGGTCAACCGCCTCACTCCTACGGTGTTTGAAACATCGAACCCGGGAGTGGGCGCTGAGCTGATTGCTCAAGTCATCGAAGATGATCTATCGGTCGAGGACCGCCTGAACGATGAAGTGCGCGACCTGCTGGACGACTACAGCGATTACATGCGCCGCGAGAACGTTTCTTATCACGAGATGTTCCGCAGGATCAAGAATCAGCTGCTGACGCAGAGGAAGGTGGTTCGCGCCTCGGGCCGGGACACAGGCGATCCGATGAAGCTGTCGCGCGATAAGGTGAACGATCTGGCTCACAAGATCGTCTCGGCCGTGCGCAAGTCACGCGAGTTCAGGGTGCGCAAAGATCCAAACGAGCTTCGTCTCGCGCTGGTTCGGGAGATCACTGACGTGCTTCAGATGGAAGAACGAGTCGACAAGGCCGCACGTGAAAAGATCCGCAGCCAAAAGCGAGAGATTCCCGAAGGCGGCGAAGAGTACGATGTCTTGCACAGGCGATATTATGCCGAAGAGCTGAAGAAGCACGGCATCAATTTGAATAGCTAGCTTTAATAAGGGAACTATTTACCTGAACAGCGACTATGCCCATCGGGCGAGCCGTTTGTTACACTCTAAGGCCGAATACATGCGCGGCGCATCGCTGGTTTTGATTGGAACAATTGCGTTTGTTTTCGGCAGCTGTTCGGGCACCAAGCTAGACGAAGCGTCGCAAATCTCGGATGAGAACGTCGTTACTAGCAATGGTGTTATTTCATACGAGGATCTGGCTGGAGCGATAGACGCCGGACACCTGGCTGCTTATGAAGGGAAGCGGTTTCGCATTCGCGGACATATACGCGCCTACGGCCTTCATGGGGAGGAAAGGTTCGTAATCCTCGGTGAACCGCTCGGGCAGCAACGCTTTCCGACCATGATGTGCATGCTCTTACCATCCGACTACGGTAAAGGCGCGGAATTTCGCGGGGCACCGATGCTCGAAGGATTGTATAGTTCCGCGTTTCCAGAGCGCATCGTGATCATGGAAGCGCACTTCCTTGGACGAATCAAAGAGGGCCTCGCGGCTGGGATGGAGGTATACGGCGGTGAAGATTGCACCTTTGTGCAATGAACTTGCTGGCACGAACGTTCTGCTGATCAGGAGTGCTTGCCCGGGTACGGGAATAAGTTCGACTCGGCTTTTTTCTCGTCTGGGCTTCTTGAATGGATCTCGCGCCAGCGCACTCTTCGGAACGGAGAGCACCGTCCTTGACTGCCATTCGAAAGCGTTCGAACGCCTAGACCCTTCCAATTCCGCGGGAGGTTTCATGCCTTTATCACAGTGGGAATGTACCCTTTTGGCGAAGCCCATCCAGATTTGCCGCCAAACGAGTTATGGCTCGCTCTGGATAAGGCTCCTGAACGTGCGCCTCATCGAAGAGTCCTTCTAGCGGCTCGTACCCGTTGTCAAATGTGCCGGATTCTGCCCGTATACGAGCAGTCCATGCGATCACGTCGGCTGCTTGTAACGGAGTCCAGACCTTATCGTCATCGAAGGTTAGCGATCCCACCCTCATGTGTTGCCAACGCTCCTCTTGCATTTCAGCGTGAGCACCACGTACGTGATCGGCATACGGATTTCCGGAATCCATCAAGAAAGCAATCCGTTCCTGATAGTTGTTCTGTTTCGCAAGAAGATAATTTATGTGAGCACACAGGATAAAGCACGCTCCGTACACGCCCATCCCTTCCTTGCAGAATCTCTTATCAAAACAGTCGCGGTATTGATCGCTGCTAAGTACGGCGGCAACGCTATAGATCTTATGGGCGTTTATCGCCTGTATTGCGTCTGCGAATAGCCGTTGCCGATTGTTGTTCGATATATTAGCCAATCGGCCATTGGGCCGCCGGAAGTCTTTCATGTGAAGAGGCGGAGCGATGGAGTACTTCTCCAGCATCTGCCGCCATGCTTCATCAAATGGCTCGAAATGGTCTTTGTTCAGCAGCAATCCACCAACTACCGCGATAGGTGCTGTATCGTGAGTGCCGCTCTCATCTAGGTAGCACGTGACCGCCGCTGTCCTTCTTGAAGGATCGTCGGACTGATGCATAATCCGCATGCTCTCCAGTCTGTAGATTCTCTCTGAGAGGCAGACTGCGGCTGTTCCGGCTGACTTAGGACATTCTCGGTTATCCCTTGCTGCACGCGAAGTGCGAGGCAGTTCGCTCCGTGCTGCTAAACGGAACACGTCAGCCAAATATTTCGGGGCGATTCTGTCGCACCGTTTGCATTTTGATTCTATTCTTTCTTCCGCTTTGGCGGCAGCTATGGCTGTTCGGTCCTCGGGTGTAACAAAGGCTACCGCGCCTCACTCGGGCGCTTCATGGAGGTCTTGTCAATTAGCTCTTCCCAATCACAGGTGGATCTACAATTGGGATTCGGGCATTGAAACCGAACAGATGGTTGGTTCGCCATAACCGCAGCATATTCGGTCCATTCGCGGTTAGTCAAATAAATAGTTAGCCCAAAATAGTTGCCCTAATAAACAGTCTGGCCGCTTGGCGCGCGCCGCAAGGGGCTTGATAATGTTCTTAAATCGCGTGCATCATAGATCACGAATTGAGTATTTCCAAATACCGGTTTCACATCCGCCAACTGATCGGCACGTTTCAATACGTAGTAATCGATGGGCAAGGCCAGCGTGTTTTGCAGCCGTTCGGGCGAGAAGGGCTGCTGCATTGTCTGCTGCCATCGGTCCCACCACTCGCTCGCAAAAGATGGGAAGTCATCGCTGAGGTCTCCGCATTTCCAGTCCACCCAAACGGCACGGCGCGATTCGGCGCGAAACGCTCCAGGATAGAGATCGCGTCGTGCATCGGGAAACAGAAACATCGAGCTGCCCCAGGTGTTGTTCTTGACCCAATCTGTTATTTCGCCAATCGATAACTGTTTAACTGCCGGATGGGCAACACGGGCGACCCCGGCTATCGTGAACATCGCGATCAGCGGCATAAGCAACACTATAGGCCGCAAATTTGTTGAGCCGAACCGCACGAGGGACATGACCAGGAGAGCCGCGAGCGCAACGCACAAAACCAGTTCTAGCAGGCTCGTAAGGTTACTAACTCGCAACAGCTCCAAAATCCTGGTTCTTATCGGCAATGCAAACACGATTGAGAACCAGAACAACGCTTCCCAAGCCTTCTTCGATAATGCGGCGCGTGCTCCCGCTATGCTGCACGCCAGAGACACAACGAAAACGGTGAACAGCAGTTCGCGCGCAGGCTGAATCGCCGGAATTAAGGACCAGCGTAGTCGCTCGAGCAGAATGTAGGATATCGGCACGCTGAGAATTCCGAGCACTGGAAGCGCCACAAAAAACCAGCGCAGTTGGCGGCTCAATGCGGGCCATATGCGCGTTGTCGCCCAGAGCCCGAAAATCCAGACCGCGAGATAATGCCACATCTCTCGGCCAGCCCACAGAGAGACCCATGCGCTGCTGCCGCGGTAGCGTTGCAGATCGGCAAGTTTATCCGATAGTTTGCCGAAAAACATTTGTGGCTCGGTGATGCCGGGCTGTAGCTGTGCCAAATTAGCCAGCAGCAAGAGAAAGATCAAGAGCACCGTAAGTGTTGGCCGGAATAGGGCGCGCAAGCGCCAATCGAAGATCACAGCCGTGAAAATCACGATCCAGAACGGAGCGGCAATGGAGGCGTCGTATAAGAGTGCAACGCCCCCCGCCAGCCCCGCCAGCAACGGCTTTTCTGTTACAAGTAAGCCGATTGCTAAGAGCGCGAGCCCCAAGGCGAACCCGCGAGGGACAGGCTCGTATTCAACGAGAGAGACTCCGGGCCCGACGAGGGTTGCTCCCAAGTTCAGCAGTGATGCAATCACAAACGCCAAGAGCGTGTCCAGTCCGGCTGCCTGGGCGATCAAAAACGCACCGAGCACTCCGGCAGCGCGCCAGAGAAGCTGCTGAGCAATCAACCCCGCTTTGAAATGTAAGCGAAGGGCTTCACGAAGGAAAAGTGTTACTTCGTCATAAATCGTATAAGTCAGGAGAGGATGCGTCGCGACCAGATCACGCGACAGATAACCGGGCGCATCCAACCGTTCCAGCATGGGAACGTACATTTGGGTGCCGGATTGTAGGTAGGTGTGTCCGGGAAAAACCTCGAACCCAAGCCAAGTAACGGAAGCGATTCCCAAGCACAGCAGAAGCGCTCGCCGCATTTATTGGGGCGCGGTCTTGTCCAACTGCTGTTTGGTCCAAACGCGGCCGGGATCCAGCTGCAAGGCGCGCTGTAATGCTTGCCGCGCTTCGGCGTGCTTATTTTCTTTCCGCAAGCTGATTCCCTTCCACAGATACGCTTCCGCCAGATTTGGATCGAGCGAAATTGCTTTATCGAAGTCTTTGAGCGCGAGATCTATGCCGCCGCCCATCGAAGAGGGCAAATAGTAGTTGCCCACCCCACGGCTTACGTAAGCGAGCGCGAGCGTGTTGTCCAACTGGATCGCCTTATTGATCTCATCACGGGCACACTGTCCGTATTTGAGGCTTCCAAACACGGGGTTCGCCGGAATCACCTGTCCGCAAAGCTCGCCTAAGATCCGGTGGTATTCGGCATTTTGCGGCTTCTCAGAAATGGCTTTCTTCGCCGGGTCGATTCCCGCTTCGGCAAACGACTCCGCCTTTTTTTTGTCCCGCAACTCCATTGCTACCTCGGCCGCATAGGATTGTGCGAGCGCAATCCGGTAATTTGCGTCCGCGGATCGGGCATTGGCCTGGGCCGAGCGCTGATACTGCGAGATCATGGCCTCAAGCGCCGGGATGTCCTGACGATCGAGAGCCCGGTCCAATTCGCGCGGCGAAGGATTGTCAGCTGTCCATGCCATTCCACTGAAGGAGACGCTCAACACACCTGCGAGAAGCGCGCGAACAAACTGGATCGGCATTCTGACTCCATTGTAGAAGGCGAGATTCGCAAAAACCCGGTTACAGTTTCGCTAGCCGGCGTTGAAAGAGCAAGAAATAGAGAGCGAGTACAACTACCAATAAACCGTTCGCAACCATCATCACCGGCGCGGACGTATTCTTAATCAAGAACCCCGAGGCGAGACTGCCGAACGGCATCCCGCCGCGAAACGCAACGTTGTACACGCTCATCACGCGCCCGCGCATGGCATCGCTGACATTCAACTGAACCAAAGAAGTGTTCGAGGCGAACACAATCATTAATGCGGCACCGGCGGCGAAAACAAAGATCGTGCTCAGGGCCAAGTCTTTGGAGATGCCGAATCCTGCGATAAAGAGACCCAGCAGAACCATTACGAGTAAGGCGTGCTTTGCGTGCCCAATCCGGTCCTGGATCCCCGCTACGAGGAGCGCCCCCGCCACCGATCCAATGCCTGATAGGCACAACAGGATGGTGAAGGTATTCGAATTCCCATGAAGCACATCGCGGGCCATGACCGGCAAAAACGTGATCAGCGGAAAGGAAAGCAGCGTGAGCAGAAAGGCGAGCGCGACCAGACTAGCCATTCCATCCTGGCGCCGTATGAACCGTAGACCCTGCTGCATGCTCTCGAGCACCGATTCGCCAGTCTTTTCCGGAACAAAAGTGGTGTGAATTTTCAGCAAAGAAACAATCACGGCGATAAAGGACGCGCCATTCAGCCCGAAACACCACGCTGCGCCTAATTTACTCAGCGCAATGCCGCCCAGCATCGGGCCGACCACTCGCGCCAGATTGAATTGGATCGAGTTCAGAGCAATCGCATTCCGAAGGTCGTCTTTGCTTACCAGTGTCGGAATCAGCGCGGAGTAAGCCGGGCCGCCGAACGACTGCGCCAGCCCGACAGTGAACGACAAGCACCAGATATGCCAGATGCGTACCGCCCCGGTGATTACCAAAACGGTAAGTAGAAACGTGGATGCCATCTGTATTACTTGTGAGATCAGTAACAAGGTCCGGCGGCTCCCGCGGTCGGCGAAAACGCCGCCGAAAAGCGAAAACAGAAAAACCGGTATCTGTCCGAAAAAAGCATCAAGGCCCAGGTACACGGAGGAGTTTGAAATTTTATAGACCAGCCAGCTCTGCGCCAGAATTTGCATCCAGGTTCCGATGCTCGAGGTGCAGGCTCCGAGCCACATCAGCCGGAAATCGCGATATTCGAAGGCTCGAAAAACTCGCCCTAGCAAGGCATGTTCTTTCCGGGAGTGCGTCGCCCCGCTATGCGCGGCGCGGCGGTTTGATTTTGCAAGTGCGCTCGCTTCTCTAATAAACAGTGAAGCAAAACGCGGTGTTATCGCCTTCGGGCGATAACGAGTACTCTCCTGGATCGAGCATGTCCTCTGATTCGAGCCGGAAAAGATCTTCGTCAAGGCGGCGCACAATGAGGTGAAACACCGCCTCACTCTGCTTCTTATGCTTGCCGGAGATGACGACCTCTCTACGCCCATTCTGGACTTCGAATCGAAAGAGCCCGAGCTGCTCGGCCCGGAACTGATCCGGTGAAAAAAGGAAAATAGGCGCGGTCAGGGGCGTTCGGGCGGTCGAGGTTGCGCCGGGAACAAAAAAGATTTGTCCTTCTTTCGAGTTCGATTGCGTCGCCTTCTCCACTTCTGTGGGAATCAATTTATCACCATGCAACAGGTAAGGAAGATCCTTTTTTGGTGGCTTTGGCCCGGAATACTTGTCTTGAGCTTGCGCGAGAGCCGAAACGAAGAGTGGGAGAGAGTTCAACAGCGTCCGCCGTGTCATATGTCTTATTCTCGACCCGATTCCCGGTACTCGGCGAACCGGCTCACGTTTTAAGTTATAACTGAGTTACCAGTCACTGCGTGACGGCCAGGAAGTAAGCAATGACAGCCACTGTGAAATCCGCTTCTCGCCAACTCGTGCGAGTGGGCATCGCTGTCGTGTTGCTGGTGCTGATCGCCGGTGGGATCGCCCCCTTCGTCAACGCGGCTCGATATAGCAACCGCATTCGCGAAGCGCTCGAAGCTTCGTTACAGCGGAAGGTCGACTTTGGCGAAGCGCATTTTGCATTCTTCTCCGGTTTCGGATTCTCACTGGGCGCCGTCACCATTCACGAAAATCCTCGATATGGTATCGAGCCATTCGCCTACGTTCCTAAACTCGAGGCTCGCCTTCGCATCGATCAGCTGCTTCTCGGGCGCATTCAATTCTCAAGCTTGCGGCTGGTGGATCCTTCGCTAAATCTCGTGAAACAAAATGATGGATCGTGGAACATCATAGAGCTCGTAAGGCGGTTGAGCGCGGCTCCTGCGGTTTCTCCCGGCCTCTTTCCGGCTCTCGCCATCTCGGGCGGACGCATCGATTTTAAGTTCGGAGTAAGAAAAAAGACTCTGTATATCGATGACGCGGATGTTTCGATTTACCCGGAGCGTTTCGGGAAACTGTATGTCCAATTCGCGGGTTCTCCAGCGCGCACGGATCGGGCAGGAACCGGATTTGGACACCTGCACGGCAGTGCCAATTTGTATTTGGGGCGGCGCAGTCCCTCCGAAAATCAAGTCGAAGCGAATATCATTCTCGACCCCAGCAATGTCAGCGAGATCGCCACTCTTTTGCGCGGCTACGATGTGGGCGTTCATGGAACCGCGAGTGGCGAAGCCCGAATTGAAGGTCCGGCGACCGCGCTCCGTGTCTCCGGTGAGTTGCGCGTGCAAGATGTGCACCGCTGGGATCTTTTGCCGGCAGCCGGAGAACAGTTACGAATTGCGTATCATGGCGGCATTGACTTGCTTGGCAGACAGCTGAGCTTAGAAGCGGTTCCCTGGAATCAGAATGAGACTACACCGGTCGTGCTTCAAATGCGGGTCGAAGACTTTCTCGGCCGACCCAATTGGTCCGTGCTAGCTCGATTGCGTAAAGCGCCGTCTGAGAATCTTCTTCCTCTCTGCAAACGCATGGGGGTTCCGCTGCCGGAGGGCGTTACCGTAAGTGGCGCCGTAGACGGCGCGATCGAGTATTCCAATCGATCCGGGTTTTCCGGCGGACTTATGTTTAACGAGCTTGGCTTAACTCTGCCAGATGCCGAGCCGCTTCATGTTTCCTTTACTACCGCCAAGATTTTGCCCAGTGCGATCCACTTCGATTCGGCTGCGATTGAATTGCTTCCCGATGCGAGCTTGCGAGTTGCGGCCGATTACTACCCGGGCACGCGTTTACTCACTGCTTCGCTGAATGCTGTTCGATACCCGGTTCAGACGCTCACCTCCGTTATCGCGCCGTGGGGCCCGCCGCCTTTGGCTCTGGCCCCTTTTCAAACCGGCAATGTAAGCGGACAACTTGTCTACAGCCATGACGAAACAAAACCGTCCTCGTGGTCCGGCCAGTTCGATTTTGCGGATGCCACGCTGCTGCCGCCCGGCCTTGCTGTTCCAGTGACTAGTTCCCACGGCCACATTACGTTTGACGCTTCGACTTTTGATGTCCGCCAGTTTTTCGGCCACGTAGGTGACGAGACAGTCCGCGCGAATTACCATTACAATGCGCGGTTACGGCACGCCGAGCATCTGGACGCGCAATTGTCGTCCGCCGATCTCTCTCAGGCTGACGCTGCACTTGTTCCCGCGTTGCGGTCCCCGGGTTTGCTGGCTCGGTTGCGCTTTGGCCGGCGCGCGATCCCGGGTTGGCTCGCGGCACGCGATCTTGAGGCAGATATTGCTGTCCAACGATTCTCCATTCGCGGCGCCTCTCTGGGATCTCTTCGCTCATCGCTCGTTTGGCAAGGCACAACGCTCCGGTTCAATAGCGTTCAACTAGACCTGCCGGAAGGCTCCATGTCGGGGAAGGGTACGGTCAATCTCGCTTCGTACTCGCCTCATTACAGGTTCACTGTCGCAGTCGCCGGATTTCCATGGAGGAGCGGGATTCTTAACGCTAACGGCACCTTTGAGACATCGGGAACAGGTTTGGAAACGCTTCGCAATTTGCGCGGGCGCGGAGGTTTTCTGGGAAAAGATTTGAGCCTCTCGCCAGAGGACGCGTTCAGCAAAGTATCGGGGCTGTTTGACGTGTCGTTTGATGCCGGTTGGCCGAGCCTCAGGCTGTCGCATGTCGAGGCTTCGCAAGGCGAGGAAGCGTGGCTGGGCGAGGCCGCGAGCCAGAGTGATGGGACGTTGATTTTCGATCTCGAAAATGCCGGGCGCCAGCGCCGCATCATCAGCTCACTCGAGCCTGAAGAAGCGGCCGTATCGTCTGCGCTCACAAAAGGCGGCGGCCCGCGCTGACCAGCATCTTCGGCTCCTGTAAAATCGAGGTACAGAATGCATCCTCTCGATTCGGTTTGGGAGACGATCAACCTTCAATTCGAAGCAGCGCGCGCGGAAATCACGAAGGAGTTGAACCAGGTATTTCGTCGGCTACGGCAGTATCAGAGCGAGGCAGAATGGGCTTCGGCAGTCCTCGACGCAGCTTCGCATTACGTCCGCCAGCTAGCGCTCTTTTCGTTGCAAGATGGGGTTCTCTCGTTGCGTTGTGAACGGAATCTGCAGTTGACCGAAGATCTCTCCTTTGCGATTGCGGGCGCGGGGGCTTTCCAAACTGCAATCGACTCGAAGGACAGAGTGGTTGCGCTCAGAACGTCAGCGGAGATTGGGGAATCGCTCAGCTCACCAGATCCGGGAGAACGCGCGCACATTGTGCCCATACTGAACGGGCCGCGAGTTGTGGCGCTACTTTTTGCTGCCAATGAGGGCTCCCCAAATTTGAACGTAGATGTGAACGCGCTCGAGCTGATCGCCGGGCTCGCGTCTACGGTGCTTGAACGGCGATCCAATGCGGATCTACACACGCAAATCGAATCTCAACCCGTGCAGCATTCGAACGGGTCTGCCGGACACAATCGACCTTCCTGGGCGGAGCTTCCGGAAAGCGAGCGCGCGCTTCACGTTCGAGCGCAGCGTTTCGCCCGCGTAAAGACGGCGGAAATGCAGCTAGCTTCGCCGGACGCTTGCCGGGCCGGCCGCGAACAAGGCAATTTGTATGTGTTCCTCAGGCAGGAAATCGATAGCGCTCGCGAGGCCTATCGCAAGCAGTTCATGAGTAATCCATCGATGATCGACTATCTACATCTCGAGCTGATTCGAGCCGCTGCGAACGGTGATGAACAGAAGTTGGGAGCAGAGTATCCAGGGCAGTTGGTTTAGCGCATTAGTACTGATTGCAGCGTCGACTGTAACCCTTTTCTCGAAGCCGGACCCCAAGGCAATACCTGATCTCGGAGAGCGGCTGCAAACGATTTCGCCAGCCGTGCGCGCCACGAAAAAGCGAACTCCGCCCGCTCTGCAGGCGCCAAAGGTCGTGGGCGCGGCCGGTTTGATCGCTGTTGCGCAGCACCAACTGATGCTCGGGAATCTGTCCGCGGCAGCACAATATGCGGCAGCGGCGTCGGGCAAAGCGCCGGTTCTGGATGATTATGCGCAATATATTCGCGCGCAAGCCGAGTATTCGCTGAGAGACTACGCGGAAGTGGCCAAGGCCGCTACACGCGTATTCGATCAGGTTCCCGTTTCTCCGTTCGTCGGCCCTGCGGCCGCGCTGGCGGTGCGCGCCGATCTCGATAGCAGTAGCCCAAAGGACGCGCTTGAGCTCGTAAAGAAATATCACGACCGCATTCCACAGCCGATAGCCGATTTGCTCCTCGCGCGCAGTTTCGAAGCGACCGGCGATCTCGCGCAAGCTGCCGAGTATTTTCAACGCGTCTATTATGGATATCCGGCCGCCGTGAAGGAAGTGACCGACGCTGCGAACGCGCTCGTTGATCTGAAGCAGAGGCTGGGGGACGCCTATCCCCCTCCGCGGCCTGCAGCGATGCTCGGGCGCGCGGAGAAGCTGCTTGAAGCAAAGAATCCCGCTGCGGCGCGAATTGAGCTCGCGGCCGCGATTCCACAGATATCGGGCGCTCAGCGCGATCTCGCGCAGGTACGCCTCGGCGAGGCTGATTTTCTCAGCAATAATACCGGAGCAGCTTTCCAATACCTGACGGCTCTGAAGGTGGGCGACCCGGAAGCCGATGCCGAGCGCATCAGCTATCTCATCCGATGTGCTCGCAAGCTCGACCGCCACGCGGACGTAAAGCCTTTTCTGAAACAGTTGGAGCAGCAGCATCCCGAATCCCCGTGGCGTCTCGAGGCGTTGATTTTGATTGCGGATGAGGCTCGGGTGGATAATGATTCAGGCACTTATCTGCCTCTTTATCGCGCCTGCGTAGCTAATTTTGCGAAGGATCCGCGCGCAGCGTGGTGCAATTGGCGGCTCGCGTTTGACAGTTACCGGAAAGGGGCGCCTGAAGCGAACGATCTGCTCCGCGCGCACATTCAGCAGTACCCGGATTCACAAGATGTGAATAACGCGCTGTACTTTCTTGGCCGCTCGTCGGAAGAGAAAGGCGATGCCGGATCAGCCCGGGCTTGCTATGAGGAGCTGGTCAAGCGTTTTCCGAACAGCTATTACGCAATTGCCGCTCGTGAACGGCTGAAGGATCCCGTATTGCAAGCGGCCGACCCGAGCCCCGCGATCTGCGATTTTCTGCAGTCCATCCATTGGCCGCCTCGCCCGGAGTTTCCGAGCTTCACGCCCGGCGAAACGGTTCAGAGCCGCATTGAGCGGGCCCAACTGCTTGACCTCACCGGCTTGAACGAGTTCGCGGAAGGCGAGCTGAAATTCGGAGCTCACAATGATGGAGATCAGCCAAACGTTTACGCTTACGAGCTGGCCAAGCTGGCTGCGGCTCGCAACTCGCCCGATCAGGCGATGCGCTACATAAAAGCGTACGCGCCTGGATATCTGTACATGCCGCTAGACGAGGCGCCGGTTCCGTTCTGGAAACTTGCTTTCCCGATTCCATTTCGAGCGTCGATCGAACAATACAGCCGTGAGGAAGGCCTTGACCCGTTTCTTGTGGCAGCACTGATCCGGCAGGAGTCTGAATTCAATGTCAAAGTCATTTCACATGCGAACGCGTATGGACTGATGCAACTGTTGCCGTCGACGGGCCGCGATCTCGCCAGACGCTTGCACGTGCGCCGTTTCCAGGCTGCCCAACTGTTGACTCCCGACAGAAACATCCAGCTCGGGACTTATTACTTCCGTAATCTGCTGAATTCCTTCAACGGCCAGACTGAACTTGCCTTAGCGTCCTATAACGCAGGTCCGGGGCGTGCAACTCTCTGGCGCACCTGGGGCCCATTTCGCGAACAGCCGGAATTTATCGAGACTGTTCCGTTTCACGAGACGCGCGGCTACATCCAGATCGTGCTACGCAATGCGGATGTGTACCGGCGGCTGTACGCAGGGTCGACGCCGGACGTGCCTGCTTACCGTCCGAAGCCCGCGCCAAAAAAGTCGAAGTCACGCCGGAGAGGAACCGTGCATAAGCCGCGAGCTGCTGGTTAGTGGCCTACGAAAGCGCGTGCCCATAGTGCTGTTGTATTTGTTCGTCAAACGTGATTAAAGGTGCTTGCCCGTTTGCAATCGCCTGACCCACGATCAGTCGATCAAATACGTCACGCGTCCAGGAAAGCGATGCTGAAAAATGGATCACATCAGAAAACGGCAATGCGCACTCGTGAAGCCCGATGGCAGTTTGCAATCGGGTCAGGATTTCATCGGGACGAAATTTGATTCTGCGAATCTCCCAAAGAAATACCAGTTCGAGTTGAACCGCCGGCGAGAACAGCATTTCGCTAGATTCGAGTAGACGAGATGCTTTCCGTGACAGCGTCAGTTTATTTTGTGCCAGCTTGATGGCAACGTGCGTATCAAGGTACGCGCTCTTCGTCACCTACCCCAGTCTTTTCTTCCACTTTTCTGCCCAACTCTTTTGCATGTCGTTCGACAGATCGCGGGTCGAGCGCTCAAATTCTCTCCAGCTGGTGTTGATCACCTGCAGCGGGGGCAGCGCGGCGAGGCGCTCCAGCTTCGAAGTCTGAGGAACGGGCACGATTCGAAAAGCGCTCGCTTTATGCTGAACAGTGATTTCTTTGCCCGCCTTTGCCTCCCTAAGATAATTAAAGAGATTCGACCTGAACTGTGTTGCAGAAACGACTTTTGACGATTTGTTCGGAGGCACATGTACATACTAACAAAGAAATATGTACAGGTTGGAGGGGGGCGTCTCTCCCCGACTGGGTTATTTAGGCGCGATACAGTAATCCAAACGGCTTTACGCGGAGGGCAACAGTGACATATGGCACGCAAGCTCGTCTTAATCCACGGATATAGCGACCAAGGCCCGTCATTCAACAATTGGGCCAGCAAGCTTCGCGACCACGGAGTGGATTCGGCAGAGATCAACATCTGCAATTACATTTCGCTGAACAACGAAATCACCATACCCGACATCGCGGAGGGTTTGGGTCGGGCTACAGACTACCTGGGTTGGCCTCCCGAGCAGGAGTTCGATGCCATCGTGCACTCGACAGGCATGCTGGTCGTGCGTGCCTGGCTATGCAACAACAGAAACCGGCAGAAGTATCTCAAGCATCTCGTGGGCCTGGCTCCTGCTACCTGGGGATCTCCTCTGGCGCACGAGGGCCGAAGCTGGCTGGCGGCGATCGTGCGCGGCAATCGCCAGTTTGGTCCGGATTTCCTCAATGCCGGAAACAGAATCTTAGACGGGCTCGAGCTGGGAAGCAAATTCACGTGGGACCTTGCGCATCGCGATCTCCTTTGCGATGCTCCGATCTTTACGGACCAAGCCGATTCTCCCTACGTTGCAATCTTTATTGGGAACCAGTCGTACACAGGTATCAAGGAGCTAGTGGACAAGCCGGGGACTGATGGCACGGTCCGGTGGGCAGGTTGCGGATTGAACACACGCAAGTTCACGGTGGACCTTCGGAGGACAAGCTCCTCGGGCTCGCCGGCAGAAATCATCCCCTGGGTCGAAGGAAGGCTATCGGTCCCGATGTTCTCTGTCGAAGGCAAGAACCACACGACCTTGCTGCAAGAGCCTGAAGATGACCTCGCCGGCTTGCTGACGAATTTTTTAAACGTCTCTTCCGATTCGCAATACCAAGCCTGGAAGGACGAAGCGAGCGCGTGGAACCTGCCCGCTCTCGAGAAAATGAAGCAGGACAACCAGGGAAATCACGACGGCTGGCAACAATTCGTGATTCATGTCATCGATGAGTATGGCGATCCGGTTCCCGATTACGTTGTAGATCTGTTCAGGCAAGATCCAAGCAGGTTGCAGGGACACGACCTGCTCGCGGCTGACATGGACGAGTTTGATCTGGATGTGCATGCCTACCAGGCCGATCAAAGTTTTCGGTGCTTTCACGTGCGCATCCCGCCCGGATTCTCGAAAGATGGCGCGGGGGAGCTGTGGATGCGGCTGACCGCGTCTTCGGGAACGGATCTAATCGCGTATCAGGGCTACACGCCGCATTCGGCAACCATAACCGAGCAGTCGCCCGTGGTTCTCGATATCTCAGATCTCTCGCGCGGTGAAGATCCTTTGTTCTGCCCTTTCACGACCACCTTGGTCGAAATAAAAGTAAATCGTGAGCCGTTGCCGTTTCAGGGGCAGACCAAGCTCATGACCATGCTGCCGTTCGGCCTGAATACAAAATAAAGTTGCCACAGCCGAATACAATCGCAACATGACGACCATCTCGGGACGGCGCTTTCAGAGTAGGCGGGTAGCAGAGTTTAAAGAGTCGGTCATCCGCGAGATGACGCGGCTTTCGCTCCAGCACGGGGCGGTGAACCTGGCGCAAGGATTCCCCGATTTCTGCGCTCCGGCGGAAGTTAAAGTCGCCGCCCAACGTGCCATTGCGGAAGACATCAATCAGTACTCGATCACGTGGGGTGCTAAGCCCTTCCGCGATGCGATTGCCAGGTACTATCGGCGGTTCTATGGCCTTGAAATCGATCCCGAGCGCGAGATCACCGTCTGCTGCGGCTCGACCGAGGGCATGATCGCAAGCCTACTGGCTTTACTCAACCCTGGTGACGAAGTAGTTTTATTCGAGCCGTTTTACGAAAATTACTGGCCCGACTCTCAACTGAGCGGAGCCGTGTGCCGGTACGTGCGCCTCCGCCCTCCGGATTGGAGTTTCGAAGCGGACGAGCTGCGGGCCGTTTTTACGAAACGAACCCGCGCGGTAATACTCAATTCCCCGAACAATCCTACGGGGCGCGTCTTTTCGACGCGCGAGCTGACCATGTTGGCGGAGCTGTGCGAAGAGTACGATGCCTTACTGATCACAGATGAGATTTACGAGCACGTCATTTTCGACGGAGAGCGGCATGTGCCTCCTATAACGATTCCTGCAATCCGCGATCGTTGTGTGCTGGTCAACAGTTTGAGCAAGACCTATTCCGTAACCGGCTGGCGGGTGGGATGGGTGATCGCAGCCCCAGAGCTGACGGCATCCATTCGCAAGGTTCACGACTTTTTGACGGTCGGCGCTGCGGCTCCGCTTCAAGCTGCCGGGGTCACCGCGCTTGGTTTGCCGGACCGCTATTACGCCGAGCTCGCGCACAATTACGAAACGAAGCGGAACCTGCTTTTGAGCATTCTGGGGGATGCGGGGTTCCGCTGTTATGTACCGAAAGGCGCGTATTACATTATGTGTGACATCTCGGCGCACGGACTTAGTGATGACGTGGCTTTCTGCCGACGTCTAATTGAAGAGATCGGTGTCGGAGCCGTTCCGGGGTCGAGTTTCTATGCCGATCCGGCAGATGGGGCGAACCTGATTCGCTTCTGTTTCGCTAAGAAACCCGAGACATTGGAACTGGCCGGGGAGCGGTTGCGCCGATTAACGGTTTGAACTGCCGTGTCTCGCCGAAAGTGAACCGCTTTCAGAAGTTGAAGGTTTCTGGTCGCCAAGGTTTTCAAGAAAAGTCGATGATGGAGCAAAAAACAGACTCCCAGTAACGGATCGGCTAAAATCCAGAAGCCGGTCATAGTTGCCCGGCGGCCGCCCGATAAACATGTTCTGGAGCATCTGCTCGATTGTTCGGGGAGATCGACTGTATCCAATAAAGTAGGTTCCGAATTCTCCGCGACCGGGTTGGCCAAAGGGCATGTTATCCCGCAGTATCTTTACCTCTTTTCCGTCCTCGACAATAGTCGTCAGAGCGTTGTGGGCTGAAGAAGGCTTCACAGCATCGCTCAGCTCAATATCGGAAAGCTTTTTGCGTCCTATGATGCCTTCCTGCTCCTCTGTTGAAAGGGCGTTCCACCGACTGATGTCGTGCAGGTATTTCTGAATGATGACGTAGCTTCCACCTGCAAACTGAGGGTCTTCTTGGGCGACGAGCGCCGCATTGAGAGCGGCCTCGCCATGCGGGTTCTCCGTCCCGTCAACAAATCCCGTTAGGTCACGATCGTCGAAGTAGCGGAAGCCGTGTGTCTCGTCAACAACAGAAACTACCGCTCCAATTCGATTCATGACTTGGGCAACCAGCTCAAAACACATGTCCATGCGCTTGGCGCGAACGTGAAACAACACATCAGCAGGAGTAGAGATCGCATGGCGTTCCCCCGATCGTATCTCGCGAAACGGATGGAGTTCGGGAGGGCGAGGTGTTCCGAAAAGCTTGTTCCAGGCATCCGATCCGAATGCCACGACACACGACAGTCCTCCGTCTATCCGACGGAAATTAACCGCGCGGAAAATTCCCGGAAGGTCAGCGCAGAGCGACCGCACGGCTGCGTAGCTCTCACGGTCCGGCTTAATACAGACAACCAGGAATATTGCTGCACGAGTGAGCGGCGCAAGCACGTGCTGAGGAAAAGGGGGCGAGGGCATGCTCATCTGATGTTCGCATTGCTGCTCCTTATGCAGGGGAACGCCCAGGGACAGCGCTCGCGACGGCTAACGGTTTGAACTGCCGTCGAGAACGCTCGGCCGGATCCATTTGAATTGCAGCCGGCTCTCCGGCGGCTCTACTTTTTGGGGAGCCGCGCGAAATGCCGATATGGAACCGTTCACTTGCGAGGTTTCATGATCCCGCAAACCTCGGAACGTGTTGTACGCGAGAGAGACCGGGTTTGCCCGGATCACATCGTTTCTCAATGCGATTAGCACTTGCATGGATCGTTTTCGAGCGTGAGGGCCAAACTGCGCAGATTGGGCCGGCATCGCGCGCGGATCTTCGCAATCGTTGATTCGAACGATCGCGATTTTGCCGTCTGTCTTGATGGAGCTTTCCGGCTCAGCGGGGTTCTGCGCGGAATCGCGGGTCATCAGCGTGGCGCTGGAGAGACACCCTGTGAAAGCTAAGTCGTTCACGACTTTTGCCCGTTCGTTGTCAATGAATGCGTCGCTGGCATGCGTAAGGTGCATTCTGCGAACCTTGTAACCCACGTCTTCGGTCGCCGCGCCCAGCCAGGCGCCTTCCTGCCCTTGCTTCCACAAGCGGACGTGGTGACGCTTCGAAAATGTGTCAAGGCTTTTTTGATACTCGGCATCGGCCATCACGCCGTTGAGCGTCAGGTTTCCCATCGGGGCCATGCTGTAACCGATACGCTGAACCATGCAGTGATACATGCGGTAAATCGACGTCAGCGAGTGTGGTTGAGCGCCTGACCAGCCGGCCGCTTCGAACGCGCGCTGAATCGACTCGCGACTGCCAAGAAAAAGAATGTTGATCAGATCGGAAGGGCGGTTACGTACTCTATCGGTGCGCTGCTCGGGAAGCTTCTGAAGTACCCGCTCGGCTTCGGCCATCTCCGCTGTCGAGAGCGGGGCAATGTTATTCGCAAATGGACTGAGATCCGTGATTTCGGCGCTTGCGGTGAGTTCGAGGATGAGCTCCGTTCCGACTGGGAAATAGATCTCCGGATCAGGTGAGCGAGCGATTAAACATTTGATACCGAAGAGAGGCAACCCGAATTCTGGATTAATCCACAACGCCGGGACTGCATAGAAATCAACGGTTGAGGAAACATTCGCGGTAGGATAGATGCCGCGTATAACTCCGTCTGCGTTTACTCGTTCCTTAGCTGTTTCTACTTGGGCTGCGCGCGCGTCAACTGGAATCGCCGCGCCATCCGGCAAGTGCAGCGTATCGAAGCGGTATCCGATACCGGACGTCGCATGCTTCAGTCCCAAACCCACGCGCTCAACGCGTTCGACCACTCCTGAGATCATTGCTGACTGTGGAATGACGACGCGGCCGCTCGCAAGAACCGGGGCAATGACTACCGCCTGTATCGGATCACCAGAATGAGAGATGCGCGAGCCGGTCGGGGAGGACAGCCGCACCTCTAAACGCGTTCCCGCGGAAAGCGAGTCGGCCGGTGCGGAGCCGACGAAAAATGCAAACGCCGCAATTGCGGCAAGCAGGGTGGCAAAGTCTCTCAGCATGCGTGGCAAATTCTTTTGCAACTATCGGTCCATCCATTTCGGTACCGCCAACATCAGGTGAATCGTAGATTCTTATGCTACACGAACTAATTTCAGCCTACTGCGAGCCGCTCCTTTCTAACGGTGATGGCTCTACACCAACACCGCCGGTGCATTTCGGCCAGTTTAGGTTGAGCAAAGAAACCTTCAAATCTTGGCCTTTCTCACACGCACAGAGTGAAGACTCTAGTGGCCCATGACGTGCAGCGAAAGGCATTCTCAAGGATTGTGCGTCTGTGATCTGGAAAGCTGCCCGTCGGTGGCAGAGGCGAGCTTTACTGCGCCGGGGCTCATTCGCAGTAGGCGCTGCAGCAATTGTATTCGTGGCTGTTGCCGCGGTTTTACTGTTTGTTAAATGGCCATTCAGAAGGCAGTCAGTTATCTTCGCACTCGAAAAGACTCTGTCGAGTCAGGTCCGCATAGAAGGGCTGTATGAGACGTTCTTCCCGGTACCAGGCTATGTCGCTGAAGGCGTTATTATCAGCAGACCGTCTGGTGCAGAGTCTGTTCGAATCGCCAGCATTGACCGGCTCGTTTGCAGCGGATCCTGGCTGGCCATTCTCACTTTTACCCACCACATCTCGTCAATGCATTTGGAATCTCTTCATATCTGGATTCCACAGAAATTCCCCGCTCCTGTGCACGTGTCTGGAAAGAGAGTGGAAACAGACGTATCGGAACTGGTGGCCGAGCACACCGTTCTCGAAGTGCTACCTCATATTCCCGGAGGGCATCCGCTGCGATTTGAAATCCCGCAGCTACTTCTCAAAAACGTTAGCAGGACGAAGCCCATGCAGTTCCGCGGCATCCTCTATAACCCCGAGCCCCCGGCACGGATTGCGACCCAGGGTACGTTTGGGCCGTGGGACGACGCTCAGAAAGAGCGAACTTACATCTCGGGTTCGTATCAGGTGAGCCAGATGGATTTAGGTCATGTGCACGGCATAGCGGGTCTGGTATCAGGCGGCGGCACATTTCATGGCACGCTCGGAAATATTGGCGTTCAGGGTCACGTCTTCACGCCCAACTTCGAGGTAACCAGCAGCCACCATTCCGTCGGGGTAACGGCGGAATGCAACGCCATCGTGGATGGCCTGCATGGCAATGTTCTATTTCACTCCCTGTCGGCGCATTGGATGCAATCCACGCTGTACGCATACGGCGCGATTTCGGGTAGAGATAGAAAGACCCTGGTTCTAGACATACAGTCCAGCAATGCCCGTGTCGAGGATCTACTCCGGCTATTCGTTCGACGATCCGATCCGCCTCTGGAAGGCCCGATCCAGTTCCAAGCTCATGCCGTGCTACCGCCGCAAAGGACGCCGTTCTTGCGAAGAATTCGGCTTGATGGAGCTTTTCGCATACGTGAAGCAAAGTTCGCCCAGACCAGCAGTCAAGAAAAGGTGGACCGGTTGAGCGCGCGCAGCCGGGGCGAGAAGAAAAAAAGACGCGCCCTTGTGACCTCGACATGGAACGCCGATGTGTCTCTGCGAAATGGCACAGCGATCTTTCCTAGCGCCTCGTTTCGGGTACCCGGAGCGGTGGCAACACTGAAGGGGAAATACTATCTCTTATCAGAAAGGATCAGCCTGCATGGAAGGCTGCATATACAAGCCAAGCTGTCGCAAGCTGCGGGAGGGATAAGGTCGATCTTGCTGAAGCCAGTCGATCCATGGTTCGAGACATCACGTTGGGGTGCGGTGATACCGATACGGATTACGGGAACGTATGCTCACCCGGTGTTCAAACTATCTTTGAGGAATGCGAAGTAGAGACGTATACTGCTTGCGGGCCTTGCTGAGCTAGGCAACATACGCGAATGTTCACAAGCATCTGCAGTATGGGGCAAGACTTCCGATTTACTTTGCGCGGGCTGCGAAAGGGGCCGGCCTTCACTGCGGTGGCACTTGCATCATTGGCCCTGGGAATTGGCGCAAACACTGCCATCTTTTCGTTTGTGAATGCGATTCTGCTGAAGCGGTTGCCCGTGCCTGAACCGGAACGGCTGGTTCGCTTCGCGGAGCTTCGCGGCGCTGAAACATTCGAGCCTGTGTGGCGCACGAGAACTGTCGAAGAGATGGCGAAGCGAAGTTCCGTGTTCACAGGGCTGTTTGGATGGTTTGCGAAGCCGGTGAACTTCTCAACAGGTGAAGCGGGCCAGTGGCTAATGGGCCAGCTGGTAACCGGTCAGTATTTCCGGACACTCGAGCTGAAGCCGGCAACCGGAAGGCTGTTGACGGATGATGACGTCCGGAACGCGACGGGGAACCCGGTTTGCGTGATCAGCTATGCGCTGTGGCAGCGCGAATTTGCGGGCGACTCCAGCGTGGTTGGCCGAACGGTGTTCCTGAATGGCCATGGTTATCGGATATTGGGCGTCGCGCCGCCTGGCTTTCACGGCGCCGTGCTGCACCAACGTATTGATGTACAGATTCCCGCAACGCGAATCGGAGATTTTATGCCGGCATTTGGCAGCGATACGGGAGTCGACTGGCTGAAGACGCTGTCCTGGCTGACTCCGATGGCGCGGCTAAAGCCCGGGACTACCCGCATTGCTGTGCAAGAGCAGATGCAGCTGCTATTCCAGCAGATCGAGTTAGAAAACAACGGGGGACACGCGGAAAAGCCCATGGGCCTACGGCTCGAAGACGGCAGCCAGGGATTCAACACCATGCGAGGAGAGTTCGGCAGACCATTGCTGGTGCTGATGGCAGTGGTGGCTGTCGTTTTGCTAATCGCGTGCGCGAATCTGGCGAATCTGTTGCTCGCCAGAGCACGGTCGCGCGCCAAAGAGTTTGGAGTACGCGTCTCAATTGGAGCCTCGCGCTGGCGATTGATCCGGCAGCTTCTGATTGAGAGCCTGATGCTCGCGATCTGCGGCGGCGTGCTCGGCGTCATTCTGTCGTTCTGGATCGACAAAACGCTCTTGAGTTTGCTGAATGCGGGGACATCGGCGGTTTCCGCCTTACACGTATCGCCGGATTGGAGCGTGGGCGGGTTTTCGATTGCACTGTGTTTTGCAACTGCACTCCTCTTCGGGCTGGTTCCTGCCTGGCTGGTTACGGGAGCGGATCCCATGCTCAGCTTGCGAGATGAATCGGCGAGCGGCGAGCGGTTCGGCCGCACACTCATGCGGAGAGCGCTCGTAATCGTGCAGGTTGCTCTTTCGTTGGCAGTGATTTTTGCGGCGGGTTTGCTCACGCGGACCCTGCGAACGCTCGAAACCGTCGATCTAGGTTTCAAGCCGGCGCAGGTGATTGCGCTGAATGTCGATCCTGCATCGAGCGGCCATTCAAGTGCCGAGGTTTCGCAAATCCGTGCTGAGATTCTAATGCGGGCGCGGGCGTTACCCGGCGTGAAGGCGGCCAGTTTGGCGGCAAGCACACCTAACGGCTCGATGGAAATTTCATTGAGCATTGATGTGCCCGGTTACCGGCCTAAGAGCGATGGGGACGAGATTGTTGATTTTAATTTCATCAGCCGGGGCTACTTTGCGACGATGAGTCAAGCGCTGCTCCGAGGCCGGGACTTCAGCGAGAGAGACGCAAAGAATGCTCCGCGAACAGCGATCGTGAATGAAAAATTTGTCCGGCATTATTTTTTGGGACGAGATCCGATCGGGCGGACATTCAAACAAGGCGGGGGTGATGTGGAGATTGTGGGTGTAGTAGCCGATGCGCGTGACCGTAGCATCCGGGGGGGCCCGGAGGAGATGGCTTATGTTCCTGAAAAACAGGGGCAGACATCTGGACTGACGCTTCTCGCGCGGACAGAGCAGGATCCGAAGGCGGTCATACCTTCATTGCTTGCAATCGTTCGAAGCATTGACCGGCGAATGCCCGTGTATTCGGTTCACACCCTGGATATTGATGTTCAGGCCGGGCTCTCGACGGAGCGGATTCTGGGTTATCTTTCCACGCTCTTCGCGGCGCTGGCCACGTTGCTCGCGGGCATCGGGTTATATGGAGTGCTCGCGTACTCGGTGGCGCGGCGGACACGAGAGATCGGGATCCGGTTTGCCGTTGGCGCACAGAGGCACGACGTGGCGGGCCTGTTTGCGCGAGAAAGCCTGGTGCTGGTATGTGCGGGCGTGGTCATTGGCAGCTTAGGCGGACTCGCGGCTGCGCGCGCATTACAAAGTTTGCTTTACAGAGTAAGTACGACAGATGTAGTGACGCTGATAATGAGTGTGGCGGCGTTGGGTGTCGCAGCGGTGATTGCAACGGCGGTTCCAGTGTGGCGCGCAATGCGAGTGGATCCGATCGGGGCGATTCGGCATGAGTGAGCGGGAAGCAAGAGACCCGGCGCTTTCGCTCCGCGCCGAACACTTTATACCCGTTTTCACCCCTCTTGCCTGGAACCCGCGGTCATCGGCAGCTCGGACCGCCGACAGGGGATTACGATGCGGAATTTGCGCCGCGCTCTTATTGATAAGCGGGGCGGTATGTCTGTACCCGCAGGCTGGCGGCTGCGAGGCTCTGCCTGCTGCGAAACCTGAAGATATCAATGCTCTGGCCAACACTGGTCTTGCGCTCTCGCGCGCGAAGCAGTACGAAGCCGCGGAGATTTGCTATCGCAAGGTTCTGGCAATCGACCCGAGCATCCCTCAGATCCAGCTCAATCTAGGATTGGCTGAGTTCAAAACCGGGCGTTTCCGGGAAGCAACGGAGCCGTTCCAGGCGGTTTTGAAACTCGAACCGAAGAATATGCAGGCCCGGACCCTGCTGGGGATGAGCTATTACGGCAGGCGTATGTTCAAAGAGGCTGCTGCGAACCTTGAGATCGCGCTCGCCGCTGATCCGGAAAACGCGCAGCTTCGTTACAATTTCGCGCAAAGTCTGCTATGGTCTTCCGACTACCAACGAGCGGTGAAGGAATTCGAATGGCTCGAGCGCCACGACCCGGATGCTGCTGCCACGCACGTCCTCATGGCCGAGGCGTTAGACGGCCTCTCGCGCCCCGAAGAAGCGATTGCGGAACTGAGGAACGCGCTTGCGAAATCGCCGTCCGAGCCCAATGTGCACTTCGCGATCGGGTATATCTACTGGTCGCAGCACAAGGACGATGAGGCAGAACACGAGTTCCGATTGGAACTCGACCACGATGCGGCCAATGCGCAGGCGTACGCATATTTGGCCGACGTACTGATCCGCCGCAACGAATTCCAGAAGGCCAAGCCGCTTCTGGACAGAGCGCTATCGATAGACCCGAGCGTCCGAATCGCGCATCTCGATCTTGGAATCATCTTCGCGCAGGATAAACAGTATGATCGCGCGGTTGAGGCGTTCAAGGAAGCGATACGGCTCGACGATACCAAGACCGATGCCCATTTCCGCTTGGCCCGCGTCTACAAAGCGGCTGGCAAGCCTGCCGAATCCGCAGCCGAGCTGGCCATTGTCCGCCAGTTGCGCGAGCAGAAGAACGAAGACGATCTACAGAAAGTGACCGGCCATCGGCCGGAGTTGCAGCGGTCCGACAGGTAGACCGCTGCTAGTCACGGTGTTGAGGCCGCGCGATTACCTGCGTCCTGATCGCGGACTTTCCCTCTTGGATGACATAGAACTGATCGGCCCTGACGTTATGGAACTGCTGCCGTATTCCGCTCGGCCAGCTCACTTCTATGCTGTCGATGCGCGTATTCGGCCCCAGCCCGAAGTGCGCGCGCAGATCGCTTTGCGAAAGATAGCTGCCCCCGGCCGCAATCTCGCGGATCTGCGAAATCGCGCCGGCTTTTACCCGAATTCGAGCGCCGAGGGCGTCGCGATTGCTGCGCGTGCCCACGAGCTTGAAACTCGCGAAGTGATTCGCCGCCCCACTACTGTTTCGCAATATCGAGGGTGGGTCGTCATTGTTCCCCACGATAATGTCTTCCTTGCCGTCGTTGAACAGGTCGGCAAAGGCCGCGCCACGCCCTAGGCGGGGAACCGAGAAACCGTTTCCGTGCGCCTGGGCTTCGGCAGTCACGTCAGTAAACGTACCGTCGCGATTGTTGTGAAAGAGCAGATTGATCTGCTTGTAATGACCCCTGACGGTGGAATTTTCCACGCCCTGATAGACGTGCCCGTTAGCGATGAACAGGTCTACCCAGCCGTCGTTATCGAAGTCGGTGAAGCCGCCTCCGAAGCTCAAGAACCGGGCGCTGATGGCGGCGATGCCCGCCTTACGGCTGACTTCTTCGAACGTGCCGCCTCCAATATTGCGCCACAGATGGTGCGGCACGTCCTCAAAGTCGGAGACGTATAGATCCAGTAATCCGTCGTTATCGTAGTCGTCCACCGACAGACACATCGCCGCCATAGAGTGGCCGTCCTCGGTCAATCCCACGCCCGCCGTCAGTCCGGATTCGGTGAAAGTGCCGTCGTGATTGTTGCGATAAAGGTACATCTCCATGCCATCGTTAGCGACAAACAGGTCCGGCCAGCCGTCGTTGTCGTAGTCGGATGCAATCACGGACAGATTCTTGCCGTGGGGCTGATAGATCTTCGCGGCTTTGGTGACGTTGGTGAAGGTGCCATCGCCGTTGTTGTGATACAACACGTCCGGGCTGCCGCCATACTCACTAGGAGGACAGCTCGATTCCGCGCCGGAGACAATACAGGTCTGCTTCGCCTCCGGGCCGAAATCCACGTAACCTCCGACGTACAAATCGAGATTGCCATCGCGGTCGTAGTCAAAAAAGGTAGCGCCCGTATGCAGACGCGTGCCAAAGTCGGTACCATCCACGTGCGCTTTCGCCGTGACGTCACTGAAGGTGCCGTTCCCGTTGTTGTGATAGAGCACGTTCTTGCCGAACTGCGTCACATAGAGATCGGGATGGCCATCGTTGTCGTAGTCGCCGACTACGCAGCCGAGGCCGTAGCCGGTGCCCGGCACGCCGGCTTTTTCCGTGAGGTCCGTGAATGTGCCGTCGCCATTGTTCCGATAGAGAGCATTGCGCGCCGCCAGGCCACGCCCGTAGAAATCGCGTGCGCTGACGAAGTAGATGTCCGGCCAGCCATCTCCGTTGAAATCGAACACGCACACTCCCGGCCCGGCTTCGTCCATGATATTGGCGACGCCCTTGTTGCCCTTCAGGTGGACGAAGCGGACGCCCGCCTGCTTAGTGACGTCATCGAAGCGCGGAATAGAGTTGTTATCGGCGCTCACTCCGGCAAACGCCGCGAGGACGAGCGATATGCCCGCAATCAAAGTCGCGGGAATCAGCAACCGGGCGGGAGACACCTCAGGGCCCCGGCTCCTTCACTTTCAGCAGTTGATCGCCCGCCACGTTCTTCAATTTCTGCACGACGCCTGACGGCCAGTGAATCTCCACCTGGTCCACCGAGGCGTTCTGGCCTAATCCGAAATGCACCGGGCCGGCGCTGGAGGAAGCGTAACCCACGCTCGTGGTGACGTGATTGTATTGAGCGCCGCTCTTAGTGACAATCTTGATGCGAGCGCCAATCGCATCGCGATTGCTCTTCGTGCCTTCGAGCCGGAGCTCCAGCCAATGATTCGAGCCCGGGCTCTGGTTCATCCAGATTTCGGCGGGTGCGCTGAGCGCGCTCACGACAATATCCAGGCGTCCGTCGCCGTCGAGATCGCCCATAGCCGATCCGCGGTGCCGCGATGGCGCCCGTGCTGCAAATCCGGCGTCCGTGGTAAAGGCGGCGAATTTCATGCCGCCCAGATTGCGGAACACGGTATTATTCTGCGCGATCAATAGATGAGACGACGCCTGAAGCGATTGCACATGGCCTCGCGAGACGAAGATATCTTTCCACCCGTCGTTATCGAAGTCGGCGATCATCGGCGAGTAACCGGACATAGGTCTGCTCAGTTGCCCCATCTTACTCTCGGAAGTTACTTCGACGAAGTTTCCCTTCCCGGTGTTCTTGTAAATAGGAAAGGTCTCATTATCGAGCGCCGCAAGGCAAATGTCGGGATAACCGTCATTGTCGAGATCTCGGAAATCCACACCCATGCCGGAGATGTACGTGCCATCCTCGCGCAGGGCCACGTCGGCGTCGAACGCGACCTCCTCGAACTTTCCGCCGCTCTTGTTATGAAACAAGAAGTTGAACAACTTATCGTTCGCGATGAAGAAATCCATCCGGCCATCCAGATCATAGTCCGCGACTCCTGCGCCCATGCCCTTGCCGGCATGCGCTCGAAGACCCGAGGAAACGGAGATGTCCGTAAACGTGCCATTGCCATTGTTAAGGAATAACTGGCTCGGCGTCTTGCCGTAGAACTTCGGGTGACAGTATTCTCTACGGCCATGATCGAGACACACGGGCTCCTTGTCGCCGTCCCACTGAAGGTAGTTCACGACCAGCAGGTCAAGCAGCCCATCATTGTTGACATCCACCCACGCCCACCTACGGACCAAAGTGGGCCGTACTCGGGGTCGGGTTTAGTGGGAAGCCCGGCCTTCGCGGTGACGTCGGTAAATGTGCCGTCGCCGTTGTTGTGATACAGCGTGTTGTGGTGCACGCCGCCCACGAAGATGTCCTCGTAACCGTCGTTGTCGTAGTCGCCAATGGCGACGCCGGTATCATAGCCGGTCCCGGCGAGGCCCGCTTTCGCGGTGACGTCTTTGAAGTGGCCCGCGCCATCGTTCTCGAACAGCCGGTTCGAGTACTTCGGCGAGCTCTTTCTAAGCGTCTTGATATCGGCGCCGTTGGTGAAAAAAATGTCTAGCTTGCCGTCGTTATTGTAGTCGAAGATGGCAACGCCGCCGGCCATCGTTTCCGGCGCGTGCCGCTCGGGCGTCTCACAATTCTCCAGCCTGAAATCGATGGGCCGGTAGGCGAATCGAATAGGGCTCTCGGTAGCAAGCGGCGGCGCGCCGACCAGGAACAGCGTTGCTCCCACGAGCACCGGCATGGCTGCCATGAGGGCGTGAGCGCCTGACATCATAGAACCGCGCACAACGAGCACCGGCCGCCCTGTGCGCTCAGTATAGAAACTGGCGCCGCGAACCCCCGAAGGATAACACCGTCGCGCCGGGCTTGCCGGCGCGAGCGGTACAGGAACAACTAGAAGATAAACTTCGCCGCAAGCTGCAATACACGCGGATCGAACGCGGACGTGATCACGCCGAAGTTGCTGTTGCCGAACGTGGTGTTCGGATTCTGGAATTGCGTGTGGTTCAAGGTGTTGAAGGTCTCAAACCGAAGCTCGAACGTGGCGCCCTCCGGGTTCCACCACTTGATTCCGCCGAAGTCCTTAAACAGCGACGTGTTGAGGTTGGTCCGCCCTGGGCCGTTGACATTATTGTGAGGAGTGTTGCCGAAGGTAGCCAGCGCCGGCGCAGCAAATACGGCCGTGTTAAAAAACTCGCCGACACTGTTGGGATAGGTAACGGTTCCCGTGAGATCTGGCCGGTTGGTGGCATTGTTACCCAGACCAGCGCTCGAGTTGGAACCCGCGAGCGTCACGTTCAGCGGTAGACCCGATTCCGAGATGATTACGCCAGACAACTGCCAGCCACCGAGGAGGGTCTTCACCGCCGCATTACCGGCGTGTAAGAAGAATGGAAGTTGGTATACATAGTCGGCTATGAATATGTTCGTCCGGTTCAGTCCGCTGGGACCGTAATCGTAGTTGGCGTCGTAAGGGTTCGAGACCGTCTGCAGATCGTCTAAGTTGGCGCCACCGTTGTCTTGGTCGTACGCCTTGGAGTACGTGTAGGCGAGTTGCAGAGTCAGACCTTTAGTGGCCTGCACGCGGAATTCCGTCTGGAAGGCATTGTACTTGGAATTTTCCAGGTTCCTCGACAATCTGATAGAACCGAATCCAGGGTAGGGTGCGTAGAGGTTGGGGTTGGCGCCGTTTACGATCGCCAGGCGAGCGGCCGTATTGGTTAGATAAACATCGTTCGTCTCGACATACGCGTTCTGGTGCCGATCAGTGTTGCCCACGTAGGAAGCCGAAAGGACGGCTCCGTGCCAGACCTCGCGCTGGATCCCGACGCTCCACTGATAGCTGACCGGGTTCTTATAGTCACTATATGAAAGGCCACTGATACTGGAGACAGGGATCGGCGAAGTGGGAGAAGTGCCGGTCGCCAGACTGATGGTCGGATTGGCAAGGTAGACACCGGTATAGCTAGCCGTAGCGCTGAAGGGTGGATTCGAACCCATGTTGTATTCATCGTTGCCCTGCACGCGTTCATACATGGTGCCGAAACCTCCGCGAACGACAGTTTTGCCATCGGAGGTCAACTGGTACGCGAAGCCCAGCCGCGGCCCCCAATTATTCCAGTAGTTCTGGACACCCGCCTGGGGAATGCCGTTCACGCCTGTGATCCCAATCCCATTGAGATAGAAGGGAATGCCCTTTAGGGCCGGGTTGGGACTCGTGCCAAGACCCGGGCTGGTGGGAGCGATATTGTTGCCGCCGTTGATGAGAATGGCCGCATTCGCGGGATTGTACAGATTCGCGTAGAAGTTGCTCAGGCGGTTGTTCACTTCGTACGTGTGAGGCAGCCCTTCCCAACGAAGGCCGTAATTGAGGGTCAGCCGGTTGTTGACGCGCCAGGTATCCTGCGCATAGGCAGAGTAATTGTTAGAGCGCCAATGGCCGCTATCCTGATAGGCCAGCTCCGCATAGCTGTGCGCGTAGCCCAGCAGAAAGTCGGCGAACCCAACGCCGGTGTAGGTCCCGTTGAAGGTGAAGCCACCCTGCGTCTGGCCGAAGATCTCCTGGGCCTTGTTAAAGAGCATGTAGCCTCCGCCAAATTTAAAACTGTGTCGTCCCTTGGTCCAGGACAAATCGTCACGGACTTGATAATCCTGGAAATTATTGGTCCACGGCCAGTTTGAAACCGTATAGTCGTTATTCAGGCCAGCACCCTGGATGTTCATCTCGGGCAGGCGGTTAAGCGGATTGGTATCGGAGTAGACCCGCGCCGGGTCAAAGGCGGTGTTCCTCTGGTAAATTCCGCCGGGCACGATGTTGATGATGTTGCCGTTATAGTTGAACGCCACCTCGTTCACCATAGTGGGGCTGATCGCGTTTGTG
This sequence comes from uncultured Acidobacteriaceae bacterium, assembly GCA_963703035.1. Classification (GTDB taxonomy): domain Bacteria; phylum Acidobacteriota; class Terriglobia; order Bryobacterales; family Bryobacteraceae; genus Bog-105. The sequence goes on from OY969780.1 coordinate 543,225, forward strand.
GCGTGTACGACGGCGCTCTTGGAGGGGTTACTGAAAACGGTGGTCACGGGCGGGTTACCGTCTCCGCTCCACATCGCGCCCTCGGAAGTCGCCGACGACTGTTCGGAAACCCAGTGCCCGAAGATCCAGAATTTATCGGAGAACCGATGGTCGATGCGAACGATCTGTTCGCCGAGCGTGGTTGGAAGGCCGGCACCGCCTACAAACTCCGGTACGCCGCTTTGGCTGACGGTGTTGGGTGCTGGGAAAGCGCCCGTCGAAAGGAACCCTGTGGCAGCCGGGCTGATCAGTGAGGCGGGGATAGTGTTGTTCGGGAAAGGCTGACCGGGAACCAACCCGAGTGAGGTGAAACGCGCCAGCTCGGCGGGACTCACTTGGGTCGCGGTGGGGACGTTGATGACGCCAAAAGATAGCGGAATAACGCCGCTTGCAATGGAGGCATTGGGTACTTGCTGGCTGAACGCGCCGCCCTGCACGTAGCGGCGCCACTCCTGGTTGTAGAAGAAGAAGGTTTTATTGCGGTCATGGTTGTAGTGCGGCAGGATAACGGGGCCACCGATATTGAACCCGAAAACGTTCAGGCGCAACTCTGGCGGTTTTGCACCTGCGGCATTAGTGAAGTAGTTGCCCGCATCGAGGTAGTCATTGCGGAAAAACTCCCAGAGGGTTCCATGGAAATCCCTCGTGCCGGACTTGAACACCAGGCTCAGCGTCGCGCCTGACCCAAGGCCGTACTCGGCGTTGTAGTTGGAACTCAGCGTCCTGAATTCAGCGACGGCGTCCTGTGACGGCATGATTGAGAATTTGCCACCCGAGCCGCGATCATAGTCCTCGCCGCCATCCACCATCCACACGTTGTGGCCAATCCTTTGGCCGTTGAAACTGAGCGCAAAACTGCTGGCGTTCGGAGTAACTCCATTGAAATCATTGATGTTAGAGGAGACGCCCGGCATCAACTGAGCAAGCGACACCATATTCCGGCCATTCGTGGCGATATTCGACATCTCGGTACCCGTGACCACAGAGCTGATTTCTCCGGAATCTGACTGCACTTGGACGGCAGTTGCTTCCACGTTGACAGTCTGAGTGGATTGGCCGACGGCCAACTGGATATCGACGCGCGCGCGGGCTCCGACGTCCAGAACGAGGCCTTTCGTTTCGAACGTCTTGAACCCAGCGGCGTCGGCTTTAATGTCGTATGAGCCGTTTGCAAGGCTTGGCAGCACATACTGGCCCGCCGAGTTGCTGGTGGTGTTGAAGTTGTCTCCCGTCGAGACAAGCGTTGCCGTGATTGTGACATTGGGAACTACTGCTCCTGTGGGGTCGGTTACGGTTCCGACGATAGCCGCCTGCTGCGCCGAGGCGTGGAACGCAAAGGCCAACAGTATGCAGCATGGCAAAACAAACTGACGTGGTCTGAGGTGCTTCACAGTTTTCTCCCTCTCACGGTCTAAACCTAACCCTTTATGTGTATCGCTGTTAAAAGCAGTTATCCATCCGAAAGTACACGCGAAACATGGCCGTCTGGAGGTGCTTTACGGGGCTTTACGCTAAATTTGTGTTGAGTTCCGAAGCCTGAGGAGGACGTGCGAACCCCGGTTTTACCAGAAATAAGCGGCGACTACCGTCGGTGGCCCGCTGACGCCCGACAACACCCGAGTGACGAGAACAACTTGGATATTTTTTCGATACCAATCACTCGGAGCTTGCGCCAAAATCCTCTCGAAGTAAGTCGGCTCAGTAACAAACTCCGCGGCGGCTTCGGTGCCGTATTGCGTAATGCCTCCCAGAATCACAATCGGGCGCTCGGTCGTGCGATCCACGACCCGAGTCACTAAGGCATAATCCTTGCTGATGTCCCTCTTGGGAGGCCACGCGTCCACCAGCTTCCAGTCCGTTGCCCCGGGTTTCTGCCGGTCGCGGATGATCTGCGCTTGCTGCTGCTCGTCGCTATCGAAATAGAATCGGAGTTCGCCCGCAAAACTGAGCGCCCAGTCGTTATCGAAGGCTCCAATAAAAATGGACGGTCTTCCACGCAAATCGGCTAGAGAGACAGACCTCTCTCCGCGGAGATCCAACTGTTTGCGTTTTCGGGCAAAAAGATTGACGAGCCGCGAAAACGCTTGCGCGTCCGCTAAGGCCACGGATTTGTCCCACATCGGAACGATTTCGCTCAGCGGCACGGAGCTGGGCGGCGCGCCCTCGTGACCGTCTTGTGCGTTTGCGAACCAGGAATTGAGCATACGCGCGGTGTTGGGCTGGAAGATATAAAACTGCGGCTGGCCCATGCATACCAACACACTATTCCCACGCACCAGGGGGGCCCAGAAGCGGTCCAGCGGAGTTGGGCGTAAGAGCGCCCAGAGAGAAGTCGCCACAAGTGCGCAAAGCACAACGGCCGCAGCCGCGATCGCCAACTGCTTACGCCGGTTGCTTGGCTGCTGCTGGACGTCCGTGGCCTGGGCTAAAGCTCGGGCCTGCTTTGCGCGCTCAAGTGCAAGGTAATGAGCCTCCGGAATATACGAGCCGGGAGGCAGGCTGAATCGAAGCTCGTTTTCTGCCGCTTCCAGATAATACTGCGCGAGCCGCTTTCGAACCTCTCCAGCGGTGCCTCTAACGATGGGATCCTGATTGGTATCGTATTGCGGTTCCCGATCAAAGACATCGACGCCGAGTGTACGCTCCTTCAGGCAATCGAAGCGGCCATCGACGGCGGCCTCAACGATGTGCCGAAGGAAACGGCTGCACTTTTTGCTCGTATGGAAGTGATGGCTCTCGAGCACCCGGTCGAGCTCGGCGAACACTTCACTGCGTGGCAGATCGGTCCAACTGGCCGCCGTGCCCACGCTTGTAGCTTGAGCGTTATTCAGCGACCCCACTAGTTGGCAATGTTATCACGTATCCAGTCGAGTGGGTCGACAGGGGTGCTATGCCGTAAAGTACGCCATTCTAAGCAGCCAATTTTGACGTGTTACATTATGTTTTAAGAAAGAATCTGTCGGCTGTGTGTCCGGAATAACTATTGGCTGGGGCGGCTGGTGGGATTCGAACCCACGACATCCAGAACCACAATCTGGCGCTACTACCAACTGAGCTACAGCCGCCACAACATGATCGAGTTTAACATTTGAACGCGTCTTGGTGAGTGAGCGCTCGCGCTCACATTAAGCTGATCGGATCGACATCGATTACAAGGGCTGTAGCGCTCCATTTCTCCTGTTCTGCGAACTGCCGCAAGGCGAGCAGGGTTGCTCGTAGGGTCGAGCGCTTCGCTGCCTTTAACAAGATCTGGAACCGGAACTCGTCTTTGAGGCGGGGAACTGGCGCTTCCGCCGGACCCATGACGCGGATGCCCTCGGGTGGCGGATTCAGCAATCTGCTGAGCTGCGTTGCCATACGAAGCGCGTCTTCTTTCTTGCGGGATCGAACCAATACGTTTGCGAGCGCGGCGAAGGGCGGATACCGCAGCCATTTTCGAAATTCCATCTCCTTTTTGTAGAAGCCGTCATAATCGTGCTGTGCAGCGAACCTCACTGCATAATGATCCGGGTTCAACGTCTGAATGACAACGCGCCCAGGCGTCGAGCCCCGTCCTGCCCGCCCCGCCGCTTGCGTCAATAATTGAAAGCTGCGCTCGGCAGCGCGGAAATCCGGCATACTCAGCCCGATGTCTGCGAGCACAACGCCGACGAGCGTGACGTTCGAGATGTCGTGGCCCTTCGCAATCATCTGAGTGCCGACCACAATGTCCAGATCTCCGTTGCGGAAAGTGTCGAGGATTCGCTCGACAGTGCCTTTCCCACGCGCACTATCGCTATCGAGGCGCGCGATTCTCGCAATGGGGAAATGCGTATGCAACTCGTCTTCAACACGCTCCGATCCAGTGCCGAGGAATTGGATGTAATCGCTGCCGCACTTAGGGCATTGAGACGGAATCCTTTCCGCATACCCGCAGTAATGGCACAACATTCGCCGGTCGCGTTTATGATGTGTCAGCGCGACGGCGCAGTTCGCGCATTGGAGCCGCTCGCCACAGGCGCGGCAAACCATGAAACTCGAAAATCCGCGGCGGTTGAGCAACAGAATCGTCTGCTCACCTTGCCCGAGCCGCTGCTCTATTTCCTCCAGCAGCTTTCGAGAAAATGTCGCCTGCCGCCGCGTCTCCAGAAATTCGACGCGCATATCGATGATGTGAACCTCGGGAAGCGGCCGCTGCTCGATGCGCTCGGGTAGCGTGATCAAGCGATATTTTCCGCGTTCGCAGTTATAGCGGCTCTCGACACTCGGAGTCGCGGATCCAAGAACCGCTACCGCGCCGGCCTCCTTCGCGCGAACAAGGGCGACATCGCGGGCGTGGTATCGCGGAGTCTCTTGCTGCTTATAGCTTCCATCATGTTCTTCGTCGATAATTACTAATCCCAGATTCTGCACCGGTGCGAACACACCTGAGCGCGTTCCAACCACCACGCGGGCTTGACCGCGCCGTATGCGCCGCCACTGGTCGGCTCTTTCGGCGTCTCCGAACGCAGAATGCAAAATCGCTACGTCATTTCCGAAGCGTCGAAAGAACTGTCCGGCCATGGCCGGGGTTAAAGCGATTTCTGGAACCAGCAAGAGAGCGTGCTTGCGCCTTGCGAGCGCCGCCTCAATACTTCGCAAATAAACTTCGGTCTTGCCGGAACCTGTGACGCCATGCAGCAGAAAGGCCTGGAACTGATTTGCTTCGAGCGCGTGGCGAACCGCTTCGAACGCATCTTGTTGGTGTGGATTAAGCACCGGCACAGAAGATTCGAAGGTTGCTGCAACCTGCACGTGTTGAGGCTGCAACGTAATTAGTTCGGATCTCGCGAGAGCGCGCGCTGCCTGGCTGGCGTGCTTCACTTGATTTCTCAGTTCCGCAAGATTGTGAGAGCCCGGATGCAGCTCGAGAAAGGCGAGCAATTCCCGTTCGGCTTTCTTCAACGTGACGTCCGCAGGTGGCCTATGCAGGAATTCAGCTCGCAACCGTTGAGCCGGCGCACGTAGAGGATCGCGTTCCTGGTGCTCTTCCTCAGCCGCTATCCATCCCCGCTTGACGAGAGCTTTCAGCGAGCGGCGCGCGTTGTCAATTCGCGCCGCGAAATATTCAGTAGAGCGCGGCTGCTGTTCCAACGACGAGAGCACGCGTGATGCGGAATCGCTCTCGGGCTTCACGATCAATCGGCGGGCGACGTCCCGGCCGGCTTCGGTCAGAGCATAGCGCTCGCTATGCCGGATTTCGCCGCTGAGGGGCAGCATGCCTTTCAGTACTTCACCGAGCGGAGCGCAATAGTATTCGGCGATCCACCGCCCCAAAAGCAGTAATTCACTATCGAGAACAGGCTCGGAATCAAGCAAACGCAATACTGGGCGCATTTCCTGCGTCGGCGGGTGGTGATGAGTGCGAATCACAACCCCGGTCAGCTTTCGGGCGCCAAAAGGAACCCAAACGCGGCACCCCACGCGCAAACGATGGCGCAGAGTTACGGGAATTTCATAGGTGAAGAGATGATCGATCGGGACGGGAAGGCTGACGTCGCAGTATGCAGGAGCAGCGTCAGGCATCGGCTTGGCTGAGCTTTTGAAAGGCTGTTTTCAGGGCGGGGTACAAGGACTCATAGGTACGGTACTGATCGCGGTAGAAACGCGCCGCGCCTGGTTGTGGCTCCTTTGAGCTGACCTCTTTGACCGCCACTCTGCTGATTTCAACCGCATCGCGGTATTCGCCAGTCCCGATCATTGCGAGGAGAGCGGCTCCGTACGCCGAGCCTTCCTGCGTCTCTAGAACAGCGACCCGCTGATCGAGGATATCGGCGAAGAGCTGCTGCCAGAACTCGCTTTTCGCTCCTCCGCCAGACAGTCTTACTGAAGAAGGGCGCGCTCCTAAGTTCGCGATAATTTCAAGCGCATCTTTCTGGCTATAACAGACGCCCTCGAGAATGGATCGGACCAGATCGGCTCTTTCATGTTTCGCCGTGAGGCCTATCCAGGCTCCCCGCGCATTCGCGTCTAAGTGCGGCGTCCTTTCACCCATTAAATAAGGAAGCCAAAGCAATCCATGGGCTCCGGCGGGGGAATGGGTGGCTTCGCGAGTTAGATCATCGTACGTGCAATCTTGCGCGAAGCGATTTCGGAACCATTGAAGGCTCAGGCCCGCTGCTTGCGTGACACCCATGACATGCCAGGCTCCCGCCACAGCGTGGCAAAATGTGTGGACCCGGCCGGCAGGGTCATAGGCAGGCTTGGCCAAAAACGCGAAAACCACGCCCGAGGTTCCAATCGTGCATGACACGGTTCCGGGCTTGACTATGCCGTTGCCGATGGCGCTAGCGGCTTGGTCGCCAGCCCCAGCGACGACCGGCGTGCCCGCGCAGAGTCCGGTCACCCGAGCGGCGGCTTCGCTGATTGTTCCCGTCACCTCGCGCGATTCGTACGCCTTCGGAAGAATATCTGAGTCTAGTCCCGCGGCAATAATCATTTGGGCGGACCAGTTCCGGTTCACTACGTCGAATAGCGCCGTTCCGCTCGCATCGGAAACGTCGGTCGCGAATTCGCCCGTCAATTTGAAGCGCACGTAGTCCTTTGGCAGCAGTATCTTTCGCACTGCTTCGAATGTCTGAGGCTCGTTGTCGCGGACCCAAAGCAATTTTGGAAGGGTGAAGCCCGTCAATACGGGATTCGCGGTGTAGCGGACTGCATTCTCCGCGCCAAGCTTTGCGTTGAGGAAGTCTACTTGACGCTGGCTGCGCTGATCGCACCAAATCAACGCAGGCCGAATGACATTGTGTCTCTCGTCCAACAGCACGAGGCCATGCATCTGGCCCGATAGTCCGAGACCCCCGATCTCGCTGGGGTCAATCTTGGCTTCTTCAATTACACCGCGAATCGCCAGTTGTGATGCGCGCCACCAGTCGTCGGGATCCTGTTCCGCCCAAAGCGGCTTCGGCATCCGCATGTCCTCGTGCGCTGCGGTAAACGAAAATCGCACCTGCGCGTATGCGTCTACGAGCAGCGCTCGCGATCCGCCAGTCCCTATATCGAGCCCGAGCCAGTACATGCCCGTCAGCCCACTCTAACCGGCGGCTTCGACGAGGGAGTTCTCATGCTGGAAGGGAAGATATGCCGCGCCGAACAGGCCCGCATCGGCTGCTAAGGCAGCCTTCTCAATCTTCGCGCCGGTACGGACGAACGTGAACGAACGCCGCTCCACCTCGCGTAGCATCGCGGGCGCGAAGAAGTCCCACGCCGGGAGCGGTCCGCCACTGAGTAGATACAGCGGAAAATTGAATATATTAATCAGGTTTGCGAGTGCGATTCCGAGCGCCCGCCCGACGGATTCGAAAATCAGCTTGGCCCGCTCGTTGCCATCGCACGCAAGCTCATAAACGTCCTGGGCGGTTATTTCCGGCTTGCCGAAATGCATCATACGCCCCATCGCGGCAATCGCTGTTGCCGACGCATGTTTCTCGAGGCATCCGCAGTTGCCACATCCGCAGGGATTCCCGTCCGGATATACAGTCATGTGTCCCAATTCCCCAGCCATTCCGAGGAAACCATGCAGTACTTGGCCGTTCGTGATAATGCCTCCGCCGATTCCCGTTCCGAGCGTCAGCAGCACTAAATCGCGAACGTTTCTCCCGGCGCCCATCCACATTTCCCCGAGCGCTGCCGCATTCGCATCATTTTCAAGAACGATCGGCGTTCCCAAAGATTTTTGAATTTCATCTCGCACTCTGAAACCCTGGAAGCCGGGCAAGTTCGCTGATCCAATCACGACTCCCGTCGCCATGTCGATGTATCCGGGAACGCCGATGCCCACACCGGTCAAATCACGCGTGCGGACTTGTGTTCGCAGATGTGTGATTACAGTCGAAATCTGGTTGATGACATTTTTCGGACCTAAACCAAAGTCCACGGGGGCAGATACTCTGTCCAGAATCGCTCCCTGCATGTCAATCGCCGCTGCCCGCAGGTTGGTGCCACCTAGATCGACACCGATTGAGTAGGCGCTCATGCGCCTGAATCATAACAGAACAGGAGCCGCCGAGACCTACAGCTTTTCGTCCAAAACGTATGCAACGTTGAGCCAGAAATCGGCTGCCGCGCGAATCGTATTCAGGAAGCCATCGAGGTCGCCGGGCTTGCGCAGATAGCAATTCGCATAGAGCTCGTAGGCTTGGCGAATATCTCTTTCGGAATCGGAGCTGGTCAGCACTGCGACCGGGATCAGCCGTAGGCGGTGATCGTCTTTTATCTGGCGCAGGATGTCACGGGAGTCTGATTTCGGCAGATTGAAATCCAGAAAAATGAGAGCGGGCTTCCGCGCCTCGGCGTGCTGCCCTTCGCCTCTCAGAACGTGCAGCGCTTCTTCGCCGTCGCCAGCGACGTCGATAGCAATCGGCGGCTGCATATCTCGAAGCGCCTCTCGCATCAAGCGCACATCGCCGGGATTGTCCTCAATAATGAGTATTCTTCGAAGCGCCGGCAAGTATTCTCCGTGTTTTGTACGATAGCAAAGCTCGCAGAGATGGCTATCAGGCGGACGAACCGTTGTATGTTCCGATCGCTCGTTCAAATTCGAGCTCCCGTGTCTTCAGGCCGCCGGTTTCACAACCAAGCTACTGGCTTATTCAGTTCAGAACCGTCGGGCCGAACCAGAGGGTTCGGGAACTGGGAAACACCGAGATCACTAATACTAATGCGTCGTATGAAACTGGCAACACGGCGAAGATCGGGAGTGGGATTGGGGACAGGGGATAACAGGCCGACCGGTTTACGTAAAACCTCCGTGACGATGCGTATCGGTTCGACGAGATCACTATCGTTTGATAGAACAGCGGCAACGTCGAAATTACCTTGAAACGCGTCGAGCAAAAGGTGGGAGGCCAAGTTTACATCGCTACCCTTTTCTTCGACCTTAACTACTTTCACTACGTCCGGCCACGGCTGAGGGAGTGCAATACGCGGACGAAAGTCAGGCGGCTTCACCAGACCGGCAAATTTCTCGGATAGCAGGAAACTGCCCATGTGAATCGATACCTCTGGGACAGTTCCGAGCGCGTCAAGATAGATCTGCTGACGGGCCGGTGCATTCATATCGATCCTGCCGGAAACACGCGCAGTGAAATATTTCACGCCGACAACTCTGTTCGCTAGGCTAAGTAGGATCTGGGCGAGCGTCTTGATGTTCAGCCACTTGAGCGAGGGATGTTTCACCAAAAGCCTGAAATATAGGTTGAACCCATCTACATAGGCGATAGTCCGCATAGCGCGTAATCAAAAGCAAAGGCCGCAGAGGGTTTCACCACTGCGGCCCTTGGGTCGGCAGCACGCTGCCGACGGGTTAAATTTCTTTATACCTCAGAATCTCTAAAACAGCAACTATGTGCCATACGGGCAAGATCCGCTACGCGCCAAATACTTACCGAATCGACCCTGAGCGCTGGTTCTTAGTCGACCCCCAGAGCGTGCCCGGGGTGACTGACCACCGTCCCGCAGATACGGCACCCTCACTCTGAAGCGCGGCTGTGGCTTGGTCGATAATTTTCGTCTCGCGCTCGAGCGCCTCAGCTTCGCGAGGGATCTGCGACTCCGCCTCTTTCCAGTTCTTCCGATCGAGAGCCTCCAACACGCCCGGGAGCGGCTTGGCCTCGTAACCGGTATAAGCTCCTGGAGCATAAATTTGATTCTTGAACCAGGGACGCCCGGGCAGGCCCGCAGGATCCGTCAGCGCCGGTCCGCTCTGGATGAGAAGACTATTTACGCGAATCACAGTGGAACGAGACAGCGCCATTCGGTTCGATTGGGCGTTCGCCACTGCCTTCGAAAAACGGTCCGCGCTCGCGGTAAGCGCATCAAGCGCATTCTCGAGTGGCGCGAAATTGAAATGCCGGGGCGCTTCGTGCGAAGGCGGAGGCAACAGTGGCTTCTCGGGATCGCTGCTGGCTGTGAACACACCTTCTTCAAGCTCGCGATTCCGCTCGTGAATATCGTCCTGCTCTTTCTTCAGCGCTTTCTGCACATTGGTCAGGTACATCTTCACCGTGTCCGCAAACCCGACGAAGTCGAAGGGCAGCAGATCGGCATCTGCGAGTCGCATGGCCGCGGTTCCCACCATCTGCGATTCCGTACGGCCGTACTGAAACGTTGGGTCTCCGAAGTGCGTGAACCAATAAAAGTCGTCGTAGATCGAGTGATACACGCCACCGCTGCTCTCCCCGCTGAAGCGGATATCTGCGGCGGGCACGCCGACATGATCGAGAAAGGCCGTGTAATCGGACCCGTCGCCTAGCGCGCCGATCCTCAAGTCCGGCCGTTTGCGAATCTCTTCCCGCTGTTCCGGCGACTGCGCGTGCGCGATGTCGTAGAGCTTGCGGCGCTCCCAGACTGTGATGTCCTTCTCGGGATCAATGATGTCGCGGGCAACGTTGTTGATGAACTTCTCTAGAACGTGCGAGCCCTCGGCGCGGAAATAACCACGGCCATTCGAATCGCTATTGAAGTAGGCCACCGCATGCTGCCGCAAGTCATCCGCATGCGCTTCCACCCATTCCGTTGATCCCAGCAAGCCAGGCTCTTCGCCGTCCCAGGCGCAGTAAATGATGGTCCGTTTCGGCTTCCATCCTTGTTTGACTAATTCGCCGAATGAGCGGGCTTCTTCGAGCAGTGCGATCAACCCGGAAATCGGGTCCGACGCTCCATTCACCCAGGCGTCATGGTGATTTCCGCGTATGACCCACTCGTCCGGAAACTCGGCGCCGGGAATTCTCGCAATCACGTCGTCGAGCCGTTTCTGATCCCAATTCGAAAGCATCTTCAGGTGTACCTTCGCGGGTCCAGGCCCGAGGTGATACGTAAGCGGAAGACTGCCGCGCCATTCACGCGGAACTACACGTCCTTTCAGCTCCGTCATCAGCGGCCGGGCATCTGCGTAGGAGATCGGCAGAACGGGAATCTTCGTGATCGTAACGGCCTCCTGTAAAGTCAGCCGCTTGGCTCCTGGCACCGCCGCGATTCCTGGCGTCAGCGGATCGCCCGGATACTCGGTATCCATGACGCTTCCGCGCTGAATCCCTTCGTCCGGCCGCCATGCGCCATTCGGAAAGACGTCGCCATCGGTGTACCCGTCGTCAATGGGGTCCGAGTAAATGATGCACCCAATTGCGCCGTGCTCTGCCGCAACCTTTGGCTTCACGCCACGCCACCCGTGTCCGTAACGGGCAATTACGATCGCGCCTTTCACGGATACGCCATAGCGCGCGAGCTCTTCATAGTCCGCGGGCATGCCGTAGTTCACGTACACCAGAGGGCCGGTCACCTCGCCATCAATCGAGTAGGCGTTATAGGCGGGCAATTGCTCGCCGGTTTGCGACGAGGTCGGATCGACCGCGATGGGTGGCTCCGCAAGCTTCGCGGCGAATCGCCGGGGTTCCACCATGTCCAACTTCACTTCCTTCGGCGTCGGAAAGAGAACGTCAAAGCTCTCGATATGAGCGTCAAAGCCCCATTCTTTGAATCTCGCCAGAATCCACTCGGCGTTGTCCTTGTCATAAGGCGATCCGACATGATGCGGGCGGGCGGACAAACGCCTCATGTATTCTTTCAGGTTCTGCGGCGAGGGTATGGAGCGAAACTTTGCTTCCCACTGTCGCTGAGCTTGACTGCCGTCTGCCGTATAACCGTCAAGCGGAGCGTCATTCCGCGCCGCTTGAACGAGAGGCAGAGCGGCGACGAGAGAAGCGCTGAGGACCAATATTCGTTGAATTCGATGCATTTGTCGGAGGGCCATTCTGATGAAGTCTCTATCGTGCTAATCTACCTTACAATCTGTCAGTTGTGGTCGGGAGTTGATTTCTTTTCTGGAGTACACCTGTATGCAAACAGCCAGGACTAGCCTCGTCGCGTTTGTGTTCGTTGTTTTAAGTTTGTGCCCAACCGCCGCGCAGGACACCACCGGGAAGATCACAGGCATCATTACGGACCCGTCGGGAGCGGTGGTGCCGAATGCAAAGGTCACCGCCACTCAAACGGCAACCAGTATCAGTCACGAAGCAACATCCGACAAGTCGGGCTTCTATCAGGTATTGCAATTGCCGATCGGGTTGTACCGTGTAACCGCGGAAGCGCCCGGTTTTCGCCAAGTCACCGTGGATTCCAGAACTCCGCTTGAAATCAATCAAACCCTGCGCATCGACCTTCGCCTTGAGGTCGGGCAGGTGAGCAATGCGGTCACTGTCGAGAGCCGGCCTTCGATGGTTGAAACGCAAAACGCAACTGTCGGCGCGACGGTTACGGGACAGGCGATTTTTGAGCTGCCACTGAATGGACGCGACACGCTCGATCTGGTGAAAACGCAGCCGGGCGTTACGCCCAGTAATCCCGATTCTGGAGCAGCCGGAAATTACAGCATCGGCGGAATGCGCACGGATTCGGTTACCTACCTGCTCGACGGTGGAATGAATAACGATCTCCTGGACAACGGCGTCGTTGCCGATCCAAACCCGGATGCCGTGGCCGAGTTTCGCCTTCTCGAAAACAATTACAGCGCCGAGTACGGGCGCAATGCCGGAGGGGTTATCAGCGTTGTAACGAAGAGCGGCACAAACCAATTGCACGGCACCGCGTACGATTACTTGCGTAATAACTATTTCGACGCCAATAGCTTTTTCAACAACGAACAGGGCCTGCCTGTTCCTTCGCTGAAGCGGAATCAATTTGGCGGAACGCTGGGCGGCCCGATCATCGTGCCCAAGCTATTCAATGGACGCGACAAGCTGTTCTTCTTCTTTTCATATGAGGGGCAGCGCCAGAATGCACTTGATACGAGTCAAGGGAAAGTAAATACCTTCACGCCGGCCGAAGCGCAAGGTAATTTCTCCCAAGCCTTCCCGCCGGGGCAAAATCCCGTGGCGACGTTTCTCTTAGCGCATCCGTACTTTCAGCCGAATCCCGCTCTCGCTGCGCAGGGCATCATCGATCCCAGCCGCATCGATCCCGTCACCAAAGCCTATTTCGCGAACAATCTCATCCCGACTTCGAGCACCGGCTTCCTGTTTCCGCAGGCGATCGCAACCGACAACTACGATGAATATCTTGGAAAATTCGATTACAATTTCTCGACGAGAGATGTGGTCAGCGGGACATTCAGCACTCGAGATAGACCGCAACTGGTTCCATTTGGCGCGAGCGTGGTTGGATATCCCGCCACCTACGGCAACACTACATATTACGGCTCACTGGCTTACACGCACACGTTCACGCCCAGTCTTCTGAATGAGCTGCGCCTGACTGTGCAACGTCACCATCGTCTGGAATATATTCCAGCGGCCAAGCTTCCTGACGCCGCTCAACTGGGAACCAGCATCATTCAAGACGATCCGGTTGGACCGCCGCGCCTCGGCTTTGAAGGTTCGAATCTGTTCATCGGATTCAGCTCACAGGGTCCGACGAATTGGTACGACACGTCGGGCGCGCTCTATGACGATCTCTCGTGGACGAACGGCAACCACAACTGGAAATTCGGATTCTACTTTTCACCGTTCCAAAACAACACGCAGTACGACTATCACGTCACGGGCGAGTACTATTTCTATGGCCAAAGCACAAGCGTGGGGTCCGGGTTCGATCTGGCCGATTTTCTAATGGGCCTGCCGGATGAGTATCTGCAATATCCAAAGGCGCCGTCGAACATCCGCTCGAACCAATATGCAGGGTTCGCGCAAGACGCCTGGCATCTCGCGAGAAACTTGACGTTGACACTGGGCGTGCGCTACGAATATGCCGAGCCTAAATATGACACGCACGGACGGACTTTCTCGTTCATCCCCGGACTGCAGTCGCAGCGCTTTGTGAACGCTCCTCCGGGGCTCGTGTTTCCGGGTGATCAGGGTGCGCCAAAAGGCGCGAATTTCCCTGACAAGAACGATTGGGCGCCGCGTTTCGGCTTCGCTTGGGATGTCTTTGGAAACGCTAAGACCAGTGTGCGCGGTGGGTTCGGTGTCTTCTATGACGTCTTGAAGGGTGAAGACAATCTCCAGTTCAACGGGGTGCCCCCCGTTCTTCAGCGCAGTCGACATCTATCCATCGGCTGTGATTGGAACTGGTCCGAGCGCGCTCCAAAATCCGTTTGCAGCGGCCGGCGCGGTCAATCCGTTTCCCTCGAAGCCGCCGACGCCTGATCTGAATTTCGCGGCCGCCGGATTCCTTCCGTTTGGCGGGGGCGCGGTCTATTTCGTGGACCCGAACCTGCGCACTCCTTACGTCTACCAGTACAACCTTTCGATACAGCAGCAACTCGTCTCAAGCCTGGTTCTCGAAATGGGCTACCTCGGTTACTCTGCGCATAAGCTCACCGGCATCATGGATATCAATCCGTTCATGCTTGGCACGAATCGCAGGATCTATGATCCCGATTCGACGAATTCGATATACAGCTACATGAGTGAGTTCGCAAATGTGGGAAAGGCAAATTACAACGGGCTCGAAGTGAACCTGCGGCGGAGCTTCGCGAACATGAACGGGTGGGGCAGCAGCTTCTTCACTCTGGGCTATACCTGGTCGCACGAAATCGACAACTCCTCCGGATATCGCGAGCGGAATTCCGACGTGCCGTTTTACAACCACGATTTATTCCGCGCCTCCGGAGATACCGATGTGCGCCAGGTGCTCACATTTTCCGGCGGCTGGGACCTCCCGTTCGACCATCTTTGGGGAAGCGGGCCTAAGCTGCTCACTTCCGGCTGGAGTCTGTATCCCATCCTGACGGTCCGGACGGGTTTCCCGATTGACGTGTACGGCGATTTGAACACGACTACAAACGACCCCGGACCTTCCGGCGCTGGGGATGCCGGCTCGGTGCGTGCCGACCTCGTCGGCAGCTCGGTCGGGATTTAAATCCGAAAGCGTTTCAGTCGTTGGGTAACGCGAATGCGGGGACGACCTCGACCGGCAACTACTACTTCAATCCGAACAATTTCACCGTGAATCGAATTAATGCGTTGGACGCCATCGCCAACAAGGATGCGTCAATGCTGCCCTACTTCACCTATGGCTCATTTCCCCGCAACGGACTACGCGGTCCAGGGCAGACGAATCTCGATCTCGCGATTTCGAAACACTTCAAAGTCAATGAACGCTTGACGGCTGAGCTGCGCGGCGATGCTTTCAACGTGTTCAATCACACTCAATTCCAGAATCCGGACACGATCATCACCGACAGTACGTTCGGCCAAGTCTCGACAACTTACCCGGCGCGCATCCTGCAGTTGGCTTTGCACTTTCGTTTTTAGCTTGAAAAGAGGCTAGCGCCCGAGGATTTCTTTGTAGGCGTTTAGGCTACTTTTTTCGACTGGCGTCTTCGCGTGTAGTGCTACACTCTCGCCATGCAGCTCCCGAAATTCGCCCTTCTTCTTTGCACAGCACCGTTCCTTCTCGCGCAAACCGGCGGCAAACGGCCGCTGCAGTTAGATGACCTCTACCATCTGCAGGAAGTGAGCGATCCGCACTGCTCGCCGGATGGCAAATGGGTTGCGTACAGCGTTGCCACGATCGATCGCGAAGCCGACAAACGGCACACCAGCATCTGGATGGTCAGCTGGGACGGCAGTCAGGATGTCCGGCTTACGTACGATACGGAGTCAGAGAGCTCGCCGCGGTGGAGCCCGGACGGCCAATATGTTTCATTCGTGTCATCGCGCGCGGGTAAGGCGAAAGGCTCGCAGGTTTGGGTCCTCGATAGGCGGGGAGGGGAAGCCCGCCAGCTTACTCATGTGAAGGATTTCGGAATTTCGCAATATGAATGGTCACCGAATTCGAAAAAGCTGTTGTTGGTGATGAAAGAGAAAGAGGAACCTGACTCCGATGCAAAGGCAGCCCCGGGCGCGCCTCCGAAGCCTCCCAAGCCCATCGTCATCGATCGGTACCATTTCAAGCAGGACAGGGAAGGATATCTTACCGGATCAAAACACAACCATATCTATATCTTCGACATCGAGAACGATAAGATCGCTCAGGTAACTAATGATAAGAGTTACGAAGAGACCAACGCAGAGTGGTCGCCTGACGGGACAAAGATCGCCTTTGTCAGCGATCACGATAAAGATCCAGATCGCACCGAAAATACAGATGTGTTTGTAGTTGATGCGCGCCCCGGCTCCACTCCGCGCAGGCTGACTAACTATCCCGGCCCGGATAGCGGTCACCTCGCGTGGAGTCCTGATAGCAAGCTCATCGCTTACCTTCAGGGGAGCCCCAGCAAATTCACCGCTTACAACATGAATCACCTGGCGGTCGTACCCGCCGATGGAGGCCCGTCGCGCGTGCTCTCGGAAAAGCTTGACCGCGGCGCTTCATCTCCTGTTTTTTCGCGCGACGGCGCTTCCATTACGTTCGTCGTGGCGGACGACCGCTCTGAATATCCCGCGCAAGTGCCCGTTACAGGAGGACCGATAGAGCGTCTGATCGGTGGTCCGGTGGTGGTCTCGGCCGTATCTTCGAAGGCCGGACATACCGCGGCATTGGCATCGACCGATCATGCGCCGCCCGAGGTTTTTGCGCTCGAAGGCGGCAGCCTGCGTCAGTTGACGAAACACAACGAGTCTGTGCTTTCCCAGCTGCAGCTCGGCGCGGTCGACGATGTCAGTTTCAAGAGTCATGACGGTATCGAAGTTCACGGGCTTCTCACGAAGCCGCCTTCGTATGAAAACGGGAAGAAATATCCAACCTTGCTTCGCATTCATGGCGGTCCGAATGGACAAGATGCGCACGCGTTCAGTTTCGAGCATCAGTTCTTCGCCGCTCACGGCTATGCTGTCCTCTCGGTGAATTATCGTGGCAGCGCGGGACGCGGTCAGAGATATGGCGAGAGCATCTTCGCCGATTGGGGCGACAAAGAAGTAGCCGATCTGCTGGCGGGCGTGGATCAGGTAATCAGGATGGGCGTCGCGGATCCCGATCGCCTCGGCATCGGTGGCTGGAGCTATGGGGGCATCCTGACCGACTACACGATAGCTTCCGATCAGCGCTTTAAGGCAGCTATCAGTGGCGCCGGCAGCGCGCTTCAGCTCTCGATGTACGGCGTGGATCAATACACGTTTCAATATGACAACGAGCTCGGGCCTCCCTGGAAGAATCCGGAGGGTTGGATGAAAGTGTCGTATCCGTTCTTCAAGGCCGACCGCATTCACACGCCAACCTTGTTTATGGGCGGCGACAAAGATTTCAATGTGCCGCTAGTCGGCGGTGAGCAGATGTATCAGGCGCTTCGAACTCTAGGCGTCCCAACGGAGCTGGTCATTTACCCCGGCGAATTTCATGGCTTCACGCGGCCCAGTTTCATCCGGGATCGGTACGAGCGGTATCAAGCTTGGTATGACAAATACGTGAAGCCAGCGAGTGCAGCCCCTGCTCAAACCACGACTGTGCCGTAGCGGGTCGTATCCGCAGCTAGTCCCAAACAACTCGCAGGCCGGTGTAAGTCAAGCGAGAAAGTTCATTAAAACGCTGAAACTTGACGGGCAGGAGAGCGGCCGGAATTTCACCGATGGCAGCTTCGATATCCTTCACTGTCAGTCCGAGCTTGATCTTATCGTAATCTCCCAACCAGTGACGATGCTGACGACACATTCCGTATCTCGCCTGTCGAATAGCCGCTGAACGGGAGTGCGTAAACTGCCGCCCGAAGTCCACCTGAA
The DNA here is from genome assembly GCA_963703035.1 of uncultured Acidobacteriaceae bacterium. Lineage (GTDB taxonomy): Bacteria > Acidobacteriota > Terriglobia > Bryobacterales > Bryobacteraceae > Bog-105. Next base: position 560,933 of record OY969780.1, read on the forward strand.
AAAGGCGTTTGTATCGAGCAGAACCCTCACTGAGGATTGGCCTCATCGATGCCTTCGAACATCTCTTCGACTTCCTTGTCTTCCTCCAGTGAGTCCCAGCCAGGATAGAAATTGACCTTTCCCTTCAAGAAGTCGCGGCCCTCGCCCGGGAGATCGGGCTTTGGGTGCCGGCACAATTTGTGCAACTCGCTCGCCCCGATTCGTCAGAAATACATCTTCCCCGTCGAGCACAGCCTGCACGAGCTTCGACAGGTTCTTTTTTGCATTCTGGATACCGACATCCACCCCTGTATCTTAGCTGTGGTTAATCATCGGGTCGCGCTACGATGCAGGAGGATGAGATCGAAACACGACAGGCGGGTTAGCCGTTGAAGGCGCTCGTAAAGAGTCGGGCTGCACCCGGCTTATGGCTCGAAGACATACCCGAACCGACTATAGGCATTAATGATGTTCTGATCCGGGTGACCCGCACCGGAATCTGCGGCACCGACGTCCACATTTATCAATGGGACGAGTGGGCGCAAGCGACGATCCCGGTCCCGATGGCGATTGGGCACGAATTTGCCGGCGAGATCGTCGCGGTTGGCTCGAACGTAAACGACTTTCATCCCGGCGAAATCGTCAGCGGTGAAGGACACGTGGTCTGTGGGCGTTGCCGGAACTGCCTGGCCGGCCGGCGGCACCTGTGCGCTCACACTCAAGGCGTGGGCGTCAACCGCCCCGGTGCGTTCGCTGAATACATTGCGCTCCCGATGAGCAACATCTGGCGCCACAACCCAGGGATCGATCAAGATGTCGCCGCCATTTTCGATCCGTTCGGCAATGCAGTCCATACCGCCCTGTCGTTTCCCGTATTAGGCGAGGACGTTCTCATTACCGGAGCCGGTCCTATTGGAGCCATGGCAACTGCAGTTGTACGGCATGCGGCGGCACGGCACGTGGTTGTCACCGACGTGAATCCGTACCGTTTGGAGCTCGCTCGAAAGCTGGGCGCCACGCTTGCGATTGACCCGAATGCGACTTCTCTTCCTGACGTTCAAAAGCAGCTCGGCATGCAGGAGGGCTTTGATGTGGGCCTCGAGATGTCCGGTAATCCTTCGGCTTTTCGCGACATGATCGCCAACATGAGTCACGGCGCAAAAATTGCCATGCTCGGCATTCCAGCGCAAGAGATGCCGATTGATTGGAGACAGGTGATCTTCAGCATGCTCACGATCAAGGGTATTTACGGCCGTGAAATGTACGAGACCTGGTACAAAATGACCGTCATGCTCGAATCCGGTCTCGACATCAGGCCCGTCATTACGCACCGTTTCTGCTATCAGGACTTCCAGAAGGGATTCGAGGTCATGCTGTCGGGCAAATCGGGCAAAGTAATTCTGGATTGGACCTGTCAGGCATCATAGAAGGTAAATGTACGGAACTGTTCAGTCGTATCTAGCAGAAAAAATCGGAGAAATTCAAAACGCCGGAACCTTCAAGCGTGAGCGCCTCATCGAGAGCCCGCAGAAAGCCGAAATACAAGTGGCTGCCGGTCCCACGGTTTTAAATCTTTGCGCCAACAATTATTTGGGGCTGGCGAACCATCCCGCGGTGGTTGAAGCTGCGCGTCAAGCTCTCAATGAATGGGGATACGGGCTCGCGAGCGTGCGCTTCATTTGCGGCACCCAAGCTGTTCACAAGCAGCTCGAGGCCCGGCTCAGCGAGTTTCTCGGCACGGAAGACACGATTCTCTACAGCTCCTGCTTCGATGCCAATGGCGGTCTTTTTGAAACACTGCTGGATGAGGAAGACGCTGTCATTTCCGACGAGCTGAATCACGCCAGCATCATCGATGGAGTGCGGCTCTGCAAGGCGGCGCGGTTCCGCTACAAGAACGGCGACATGGCGGATCTCGAAGCGAAGCTCAAAGAGGCAAGTGGCGCAAGGCACCGGCTCATCGCGACCGATGGCGTCTTCTCGATGGATGGGCATATCGCCAAGCTGCCCGAAATCTGTGATCTTGCCGACAAGTACAAGGCAATGGTCATGGTCGATGATTCTCATGCGGTCGGATTTATGGGGAAGAACGGACGCGGCACGCACGAGTATCACCACGTCATAGGCCGGATTGACATCTTGACTGGAACCTTGGGCAAAGCTCTAGGCGGCGCGAGCGGCGGATACACGAGCGGCCGCAAAGAGATTGTCGATTTGTTGCGCCAGAGATCGCGTCCCTATCTCTTCTCGAATTCTGTCGCGCCTCCGATTGTGGCGGCTTCGATCAAGGTTTTGGACCTCTTGTCCGAAACGTCTGAATTGCGTGAGCGCTTGTTCTCGAACACCCGGCTGTTTCGGGAACGCATGACTTCGCGCCGCTTCAACATTGTTCCCGGCGAGCATCCCATCGTGCCGGTCATGCTCGGAGATGCCGCGCTCGCATCGCGAATGGCGGATTTGCTTCTGAAGCGCGGCGTCTATGTGATCGGCTTTTCCTACCCCGTCGTTCCGCAGGGCAAAGCTCGCATTCGTGTTCAGGTTTCCGCCGCACACACGCCGGAAGAGTTGGAGTTTGCAGTAGAACAGTTCGCGGCGACCAAATCCGAGCTCGGGATCTGAACCGTTCCGTCGAAGGCTTTTATTACCGGCATGGATCAGGGCACACGCATCGCGTATCAGGGAGAGCCCGGCGCCTTCAGCGAAGAAGCCGTCCTGACTTTAGGTGCCGTGGTTCCGGTGCCATGCGCCTCGTTCGCTGAGCTGTTTTCTGCCATTGCTGAAAAACGCGCTGACCGCATCCTCGCACCCGTAGAAAACACGACAGCCGGTCCGGTCACCGAAGCTTGCAACCTGCTGGCGCATTCAGGACTGTTTATCATACAGGAAGTCACGCTTCCGATTCGTCTTCAACTCATCGGATTGCCGGGGGCGACGTGCGCAGGAATTCGCAGAGTGCGTTCACATCCAGTCGCATTAGCTCAATGCCGCCGCTATTTATCGCGCCATCCTGAGATCCGCGCCGAACCTGCGGCCGACACAGCAGGCAGCGTGCGCGAGATGTTTGAGATGCAGGATGTTTCTGTAGCCGCCATCGCGAGCGAGCGGGCTGCGGCCATTTATGGTGGAATCATTCTCGATCGCGACATACACGACAATGTGAAAAACTGCACCAGGTTTTTACTTTTAGCATCTGAACCTGCGGCTGGCACAGATGACCGGCAGGCTCCTAAAGTCTCGAACATGGAAATAGAGGAATGGAGGCGCAAGATCGACGCCATCGACCAAAAGCTCGTTGAGCTGATTAACAAGAGGGCGAATGCCGCGCGGGAAATCGGCCGCATTAAGCAGCGGGCCAACTTGCCTATTTACGAACCGGGGCGAGAGGAGATCATCATGAAAAAGGTCTCCGCAACGAACGCCGGTCCCCTCCCCTCATCGGATCTTCAGTTTATCTTCGAAAACATCATTGCGGTCATGCGCGCCTTTCAGCGTTCTGAGAGCCGCCCTGTTACAGGCGAAACTGACTAAAAGCGCAGGCGCATTTCCAGTTGAACCAGGCGCGGTGTATTGATGGTTCCGCCGACGAAGCCGAAGTTAGTCCCTGCGAATCCAGGCTGAGGGCCTAAGTTGAACGGTGATGCGAATATGTGCCGGTTCGAGATGTTGAAGGCATCCGCGCGAACCTCGAGATTCACCGACTCGGTTAAATTGAAGCGCTTCATAAGATTCGCATCTTCGTTGAAATACGGTTGCATGCGGAAGCCCGTTACGCGCGGGAGCTGTCCGAATACGATGGGCGCGTTGGGGTTGGGATTTGGGTCGGCAAAGTAGTTATTGTTCAGATATGGCGTCGTCAACGGATTGAAGCCGGGTTGATTAATAGCGGAGTTATAAACCGATTGTCCCGGAACCGGATTGTAGCGGATGCAGTTATCCCATCCCGGCATGCCATAGGAAGCGCAGTAGAACGGCAATGGCTCGCCGCTTTGATAGCGCTGAATGGCGCCAATTTGCCAGCCACCGAAAATCGCGTTCACAATTCCTCCATGGTTCAGAAAGCGCTTTTCCTTCCCGAACGGCAGCTCATATAAGTAACTCAAGACGAACATTTGCGGAACGTCCTGGCTGCTGATCGATTTCTCCAAATGCAAATTGTACGGATCTTGATAGAGACCGCCGCCTGCATTCTGGCCGGGTTGTAGGCTGTCGGCGTCGTTGATGCTCTTCGACCACGTGTACGAAGCCTGGAGATTGAGCCCGTTGCGGAACCGGCGGGCTAGCGTGATTTCAAGCGCCTCGAATGTAGACATTCCGTCGTTCTCGAGACAGCAATCTGTGTTGAAACGGCGATATTGCGGATACTGCCGAAGCGCATCGCCCACCGACCCTGTGAAGCCGGGATAAGGCGCAACAACTCCCGCAGCATTCGCTATTGGCGATCCGATCGCCGCGCCGAGAAGGTTCGCGCCAAGCGCGAGATCTTGCACCGGCATGTTGTTATACATTCCAAAAGCTGCTGCGGAGCGTAGATTCTGGCCTTTGTTGCCAACATAGCCGACGCTCAAAATGAGATCCGGGGCCAGTTGCTGCTGAACCTGAAAGCTCCAGCTTTGAATCATCGGAGGCTTGCCGAATCCGGGAGTGATGTAGTCGACACTCTGGTTATTTCTGATTGTGGGGTCGAGGATCGGGGCCGGTTGGTATGGTGGGAAACCATTGCCCAGAATGAAGGCCGGTGAAAAGCCATCTGGAGAAAGCGGGTTGGGTGTGGCGGCGTAGCCCGCGTTCATGCTGTTCGCAAAATCGGCGTAATACAGCGGCCCATAGATGATGCCGTAGCCGCCGCGGATCGCCGTCTTGCCACTATCGCCCGGTGACCATGCAAATCCGATGCGCGGCGCGAAGTCATCATAAAACGTTTTCGCCCAGCGAACATTACAACCATTGCAGCTAGAAGCGAATATTAATGCACCCAGCCTTCCCGGGGCACCAGGGTTCGGAATGCTCGGATCGAAGTTCGACGTGAAGTTATCGGCTTCTTTCCGCGGCTGATCCACGTCCCATCGCAACCCTAGATTCAGAGTTAAATGCGGTGTTACTTTGAAGTCATCCTGGACAAACAGAGCGTAGTAACTTGACGTGTAACGCGGAAAATGCGCGAACGCGTTGATATAAGCGCTGTCGGTCTGGCCCAGCAAAAAGCTTGCGAAGCTAAAACCGCCGTCGTTCGACAATGCTCCGGGGCCGGCAGCGGTTTCATTAGGCAAGAAGAAATAAACGCCGGACTCGTTGTCGTAAGCAAGATTGTTGTATTGAATCCAGCGGTATTCGCCGCCCATGGTTAGCGTGTGGCGGCCCTTTGTCCAGCTAAGAGTATCTACAATGTCTGCTTCATTGCCGATGTCGTCATCTCCTCGAGGCTGACCAATGGAGGGAAAGCCTGTATTGATGAAGTTGAACTGCGGAAAAGTGGGTCCCGTTACCCCAGCGAGTCCAAGCTTCGCCGGCCAATTCACTCCATAATTCACCGAAGCCGCATTGTTGTTGCTGTTCGTGCGGTTGTAGCCTAAATTCATGTGATTCAGGAGACTGCCCGAGAAGATATGATCCCATCCGATGCGGCCGTAATGCGTGATGAAGTCCTGGTTCCAGGTGTTCGGATCGATGGGATTCGGCAACGCCGGGAATCCGCCGGTAAGCAACGTATTCTCGCGCGCATCATAGGAAACGAAGATCTTGTCGTTGTTCGAAACGTTCTGATCGATGCGGATGGTGTAAGTCGTGTTGTTGGTCGGAAAATGACTTAAAAAATTGAAGTTGTTCGACAAGCCTGGAGCGTTTGGCGGCGGCAGATAGTTCAGAGCCGCTGCAGCTACTGGATCGAACCTATTTCGAGGAATTACATTGCCTGGAAAAGGAGTAGTGCGGCAAGGCGTGCCGTTGGGCGCAGTCGTTGTGGAGAGCGGATCAAAGATCTCACCTGCATAGACGGGCGCACCGGTGCACGGATTCGTTCCTATCTGGTTAGTTGTCAATAGAGCCGAAAAATCCCCCGTTCGTTCCGCAGCCGTTGGCACGGTATTGGTCGTGACTGCGCTTCGCGGCCATTGCAATTGTTCCCAGGCGAAGAAGAAGAAGGTCTTGTCTTTGCCGTTGTAGAGGTGCGGAATGATCACCGGCCCTCCAAGTGTTAGGCCGTAGTCATTCTTGATGTCTTTGGGCGTGTCGAAGGTTGAACATAACGGACCAGGGCAAGAAACGTTTCGATTCAGATTATTGAAGTACGTGTTGGCGTCGAGATCTGTATTGCGCAAGATGTCGTATGCCGTGCCATGAAACGAGTTCGTACCTGAGCGGGTGGTAAAGCTTCGGATGCCTCCCGTCGTTCGGCTAAACTGCGCTGGCGGCGTGGCCGTCGTGACCTTAAACTCCTGAAGCGCGTCGACGGAAGGCGCCGTTTCATCAAACGTCGAGCCGTTGTCAGGACGCGCCGCCGAAGTGCCATCCAGTATCACGTCATCTCCAAAGTTTTGACCTCCGCTGGTTTTTTGGATATAGATTCCGTTTGGGCTATCACCCGTGCCCGGTCCTACCACGCCGGGAAGTAAAAACTCAAATGCTTCAGGAGAACGGAACGCACCCACACCGCCGAGGGAAAGCGGCAGTTCCTCGACCTGCCGTGGCGTGATCACGCCGCTGATTTCGGACGAGGTAGACTGCACCGTGGGAACATCGGCGGTAACGGTGACCGTTTCGGCCGTTTGCCCTACCGATAGTTGGATATTCAGAGCGCTGTTGGTGTTAATCTGCACGACGATGCCGGTACGCTTTTCCGTCTTGAACCCCGGCGCGCTCACGGTCACCTCATAGCTGCCAACCAGCAACTGCGGGAAATTGTAGTCGCCCGATTGTGACGTGAAGGTGTTATAGGTTGTCGCGGTGCTCGTCTCGGTCGCCGTTACGGTTGCATTCGCAACGACTCCGCCGCTCGCGTCGGTCACCGTACCGGAAATAGATCCGCGGTTCGTCTGTGCAAAAACGCCCCCAGCCGCGATGAAAAGAAGTGCGATTACAGCCCTTAGAGAAGTCGGCCCACATACTCTCATGGTTCCCCCTATGCTCAAAATTTGCGCTTATTGCGAAAATGCGCCGGAATTTTGCGAGATCAGTCTATCACGGAATAAATGTCAAGATAGCTCGTAGAATTGGGGGATTTTATTGAGGAACTCCGCCATACGAACGGCCGGTGCACGGCTTCTCTTGTAGACTGAAGCCAAGTCAAAGGGGACGCCTATGATTGCGTGGCGCTGTGGACCGTGGACGCGCTGCTTATGGCCTGCCAAACATACATATTTCCGAACCAGATGAGCGGTTCGGGTTCTTGGGCCAACGCAGTCACTGCGGTCAATAGGCCGTGCTTTGGTCTTTCGAATTTCATCGCAAGCAAGTCCGACAGTCGGGGATTTGGGCCGCAATGCATTCCGTGGTCCCGGATACTTTGATATCGACACGTCACTCTATAAGAACATCAACATCACAGAGAAAGTGAATTCCAAGTTCGGGGCAAGCGCTTACAACATGCTGAATCATCCGAATTTCCAAAATCCCGGCGCGAATATTGCGCGAGCCGGACTCGGCCTAATCACCGCCACGGCAGTTCCCCCGACCAGCGCCTACGGATCCTTCCAGGGTTCGGCGGTGTCAGGCCGAGTAATCGTGGTCACCGGGCGGTTCCAGTTCTAAACGACTGCTTGGGTTCATTCGTGAGCGCCGGGCCATATTATCCGGCGCTCTTGCTGCTATTTCGGACGCAACGCTGATGCTTTTGCGATTAGCAGCAGACTCCCGCCGAACATCATAGTATCTGCAACGTAGTTGAGACCTTCCATATCTCTTTGCGAAAGCAGAATGGGCAGATACACCGCGATAACGAGAAGCAGCATCAGCATACCCACGGCCATGAACGACCTTTGAGCCAATCGGCGAAACATCGCGGCCACAGCTAGGGTCAACATCAGCACACCAGTCACATACGGCCAGAGTTGCGCACCCGGAACATAGGCCGGCATTACCTTTTCGAGCGGAACGCCAGGTACGCAGTTCGGGTGAAGAAAATGTTCTACGCCGAAAAAGAGCAGCACCACCGCCACAAAGATCCGTAGCGCATCGGGAACGCGGCCTGCCGCCAGCACTGCGGCGCCGGCAGCGAACATCAGCTCCCGGCAACACACGATCCATAGAAGGCGTTCGGTTGGTTTCGCGAGTAAGTTTGGCGCCCAAATCAGGGCGACGAATAGGAACATCAGAGATGCCACAAGCGCGGCCGCTAGGCGCATTTGGATGGTGGTCGCGAGGCTAAGCCCACCTGCGATTAAAGCCGCTCCAACCAAGTACGTCCAAAAAAGCGGTGCGGGCATCCAGGCAGGCACCAGGCTCTGAAGGCTCTTGGTAACAACGAAATGCTCCGCGCCAAATACTATCAGCGGCAAAGCAAAAGAGATTCGGCCAATTGTTCCGAGCGCAGCGGGAAAATGCAACGCCTTTCCTCTGTTGCGTGCGCCAGGAGCGAGTTCAATACCCACTTGGCCCTGCAGCTTGCAAACAGGCCGAGTTGATCTCGATCTGGACGTGAAGCAAATTCAGATCATAGAGCATGAAATGCCGGGCTACAATGCCCAATTCCGCCGCTTCCGTCATGACCACTTCTGGCGGGCATACACAATGTCGTGTAGGCGGCGGACTGCTTTCGGCATTTCACTTACTTTCGTGCTTCCAAATCCGAGGATGAATCCCTGCTGGGCGTTCTTACCCATATAGGCTGTAGATAACGGCCATAGCCAGAGATTTTCTTCCGCTGCTCGGAGCGAAATCTCGTAATCCCCCAAGCCGGGTGGAAGGGTCACTGAGACGTGCATCCCCGCTTCCGCTCCCATAATCTGCAAGCGGGAACCAAATGCGCGTTGAAGAGCACTGACCAGCGCGTTTCTTCGCTCGTTATAGATCAGGCGCGTTTTTCGGAGGTGCCGTGCGTAGTGCCCTTGCTCGATAAAATCGGTGAGGACAGCCTGGTAAAAATGGGGCGCGCAGATGTCGGTGGCGCCGCGCACGGTTGCAAAGCGATCCACTAAATCGGGTGGAATCACTATATAGCCGATGCGTAATGACGGGAACAGAGTCTTACTGAAAGTCCCGATATAGATGACGCGTGACCCCTGGTCGAGCCCCTGTAACGAGGCGATGGGCATGCTTTCGTAACGGTACTCACTGTCGTAGTCATCTTCCACAATCCAGGAATCCACTTTGTGGGCCCAATCGAGCAGCTGCAAGCGGCGCGAGGCGCTCATGGTCGCACCTAGCGGATATTGATGAGAAGGGGTAACATACGCCGCGCGCGCTGTAGGAGATTTTTTGATACCGGCCGCTACATCCAACCCCTGATCATCGACCGGAACAGGAACCAGCCGGCATCCTGCGATGGTGAGGGTATGACGCATAAGGCCGTACCCAGGCTCCTCGATCCAGACAGGATCGCCGGGGTCAACCAGAATTCGTCCGCATAGATCTAAAGCCTGCTGAGAGCCGCTGACAATCATAATCTGCCCCGCGTCGCAGTGAACGCCGCGCGAGATTCGGAGATACAACGCGAGTGTCTTGCGGAATTCTTTATCTCCCATCGCGTCGCTGTAATTGAGCGAGCTCGCATTCACCTTTCGAGCGCGGCGTGCCATCAGAGTTGACCAGATAGTGAAAGGAAAATGATCGAACGCCAATTGGCCAATGCTGAACGCGCCGGAACTGCGCATCCATGGCCTGCGCCATACCGTGAGATCAGCTCGGCGCGACACCGTGCGTGATCCCGACTGCGAGGGTTCGGCAGACCAATGCGCGGGAGATGCGAGCAGATCGGGGAGTGAACTCGAGACGAATGTCCCGGCGCCCACCCGGCTTTCGAAATAGCCTTCAGCCAAGAGCTGCGAATAGGCCTCGAGGATTGGAATCCGAGAAATGCCAAGCTCCGCAGAGAGAGCTCGGGTGGAAGGTACTTGCTGGCCGCGTGAGAGCTGGCCAGCTGTAATGCCGTCGCGATACGCATCGTAAATCTGGCGATGAAGCGGCTTCGCACCTCCGCGATGAACTGCGATCACAGGCGAGATGCCGCCGAGCGACTTCGAATTCGATTGATGGTAAGTGGTCATAGTGATGAAGCCGGAACTTAGTACCAGTTCCGACCAGAATGCCTCCAATCCATGACGTACCTAGAGACTGGTCATATCTATTCTGGCAGAATTGGTCATTGTTTTCGACCGCTATCTTTATCAGCATGATGGTAAGGGGATCTTATCGTGAGAATCAAATCGTATTTTGTATTGGCTTTAGTATGGGCCTGCATGCTGCCGGTCTGGAGCCAGACCGTCACTACCGGTGACATGGCCGGAACCGTGACAGATGCTACCGGCGCGGTCGTCCCGGGAGCTGCAATAAGTTTAAGAAATTTGGGCAGCGGTGCAAGTCAAACCGCGACCACGAATCAATCCGGCGCGTTTCACTTCACGTTTCTGCAACCGGGTACCTATGAAGTGTCCGCGACGGCTGCTGGTCTGAAAACCGACGTGCAGAAGGTGGCGGTCGAGGTCGGGCAGGCTGCGACGGTCAACTTGGTCGCGAAGGTACAGGCCACCCAGGAGGTGGTCGAAGTGAACGCGGCGTCAACCTTAGTGAACGCTGAAAATGCGAACCTGAGCACAACCTTTACTACCAAACAGATCTTGGATCTTCCCGCGCCAGGCGGCGATATCACCACAGTCGCCTTCACCGTGCCTGGAGTAGTCGTGAGCACAGGCATGGGTTACGGCAACTTTAGTTCGCATGGCCTGCCCGGAACTTCGAATCTGTATACCATGAACGGCGATGATTATAACGATCCGTACCTGAATCTGAACAACTCAGGCGCGAGCAATCTTCTGCTTGGCCAGGATGAGGTTGCAGAAGCCTCCGTCGTCTCGAACGCTTACAGTGTCCAATACGGCCGCCAAGCGGGAGCCCAAGTCAACTACGTCACCAAAAGCGGCGCAAATCAGGTGCATGCCGATCTGCTGTTCAACTTCAACAATCACCTGATGAACGCGAACGACTTCTTCAACAATACAAGCGGAACGCCGAGGCCGTACGATGTCTCGCGGCAGTGGGCCGCCGATATTGGGGGACCAATTTGGAAGAACAAGCTGTTTTTCTATTCCGATAGCGAAGGGCTCTATTACACGCTTCCGTCTACCGGCGTGGTATCGATCCCGTCCCCGCAAGTTGAGGCTTACGCGCTGGCCCACATCACTGCTGCCCAGGTGCCGCTTTATACCAAGGCTTTTGGCATCTGGAATGGCGCTCCGGGGGCAAGTACCGCTACCCCTGTTACCAACGGCTCCGGTACCTTGCAGGATGCGAGCGGGAATCTAGGCTGCGGCACATTTGCAGGCACGCCGGCTCCCGGCGGTGGAACTTTCGGCACGAACGTGAGTTGCGCCGCGGCCTATCGGACCAACGGACTCAATACGAATAAGGAATGGCTCGAGACGCACCGCGTCGACTGGAAGATCAATGACAAACAGAGCATATTCTTCCGCTTCAAAGGCGATCATGGATTCCAGCCGACCTACACAAATCTGCTCACGCCGAGTCTGAACGCGCAGAGCATTCAGCCTCAATACGAAGGGCAGATCAATCACACCTACGTCATTTCGCCGAGCACAGTGAACAACTTCATTCTCTCGTTCCTGTGGTACAGCGCGAAATTCGGCCCTGTCGATGTAGCGGCAGCGCAATCGATTATTCCGGTTGGCATGACCTTCAATAACTTCGGGCCGAGCGGCGCATCTACGGGCGGGTATTCCGAACTGGGCGGATTCTTTGAGAACGGCTTTCCCTTCCCGCAGGGGCGCGACTCAGGTCAGGGTCAGTTGATCGACGACTTTTCGGTTATCAAAGGCAATCACACTTTAAAGATAGGCGGGAATTTCCGTAAAAATCGTGTAACCGATTTCGGCTTTCAAGCGGGAACAGTCGGGCTCTACACGTTCAACTCTCTCACAGACTTCGCTAACGGCGTGACGGACGCCGCAAGCGGGAGCAACTATTCACAGAAGTTCAGCCCGCTGCTGGACGCGCATCTCCGGCTCTATAACCTGGGCCTGTACGCGCAGGACGAATGGGCCGTAAAGCCGAACCTCAAGATCACTTACGGCCTTCGCTTCGATAGGACCGCCAATCCCACATGCCTGGACAACTGCTTCTCACATTTGACGGATCAGTTCTCTCTGGCGGGCTTCCAAAAGGGAATCGATATTCCCTACAACTCCTCGATTCAGAGCGGGCTTTCGCACGCGTACTACAGCACGGATTCTGTCGTTGCAGATCCTCGGTTAGGGGTAGTTTGGAGCCCGCGCGGGACCAGCAGCACGGTAATCCGGGGCGGTGTCGGGCTGTTTTCCGATCTGGCGCCAGGGTTCCTCGCATCGAACGTGTTCAATAATCCGCCTTTCCCGTACACAGCCTCGATTTTTGCGGGCCAAGTCGTGGACACAGCGAGTAATCCGGCCAGCGCCGCAGCTGCCGCGCAGGCGCAGTACAATGCCTTTAAAACCGGGTTCTTCGCGGGCGACACCTTCGCTCAGTTGAACGCTGCGGTCCCGGGTGGGTTCAGCCCTTTCAATTATTTCTCTATTCCGCACCACTTCGGTACACCACAGTATCTGGAATGGAGCTTTGAGATCGAGCAGCCCATCGGGTCGAAGAATGTCTTCGTCGCGACATACAGTGGAAATCACGGATACAATCTGCTGGTTCAGAACGGTTTTGTCAACGGCTACGTTCAGCCGAGCTACGCGCCTGGATTTGCCGGGCTGCCGACGACAGCCCCCGATCCGCGCTTTAACGCCGTGACCGAGTTAACGAACGGGGGCTACTCGAATTACGACGGCTTGACCGTTCAATTCCGGCGTTCCTTCTCTTATGGGTTCCAGGGCCAGATCAACTATACCTGGAGCCACGCGCTTGACACGATTTCGAATGGCGGTGCCGGCTTGCCGTATGCCTTCTGCTCGGGCTGCTCGCTCGGGGCCATCCCCACTCCCTCGATCAGAAACAGTTACGCCAGCGCCGACTATGACATCCGGCACAGCCTTTTGGCTGATTTTGTATGGGATGAGCCCTGGAAACCAGCGAACCGGCTGCTCTACAACATTCTCGGCAACTGGACGTTGTCGAGCAAATTCTTCGTTCGCACTGGAACGCCGTTCAGTGTCTTTGACGGTGCGCTTGCAGGCGCAGTGTCGCCCGCAATCGCCGCAACTATGCTCGCAAGCGCCACGGGTCCCGTAAGCGGTTCCTGCGGGGTCAGTGCGGTCAACACCGCCTGCTTTAGCGCTTCGAATTTCGTGCCCAGCCTCGCGGAGACAGGCTTCGGCAACCTCGGCCGGAACGCGTTCCGTGGGCCCGGATACTTTAATATCGATACCTCACTTTATAAGAACTTCAACGTCACAGAGCGAGTGAGATTCCAGTTCGGCGCGAGCGCCTACAACATCCTGAACCATCCAAATTTCCAAAACCCCAATGCAAATATCGCGGCGGGCGGGCTTGGATTGATCTCGGCGACGGCCGTCCCTCCCGCGAGCGCTTACGGCTCGTTCCAAGGCTCGGCGGTCTCGGGCCGCGTCCTCGTGGTGACTGGGAGATTCCAGTTCTAACTCCCCAACGCTGTTACAATGCTTCGTTATGTCTCTCTCTTGGCAGTCGCTTTTGCAGCCATGTTGCGATCGGTGCCGTCCGAAAAGACTCCTGTTCTTCTCGAGCTTTTCACGTCGCTAGGATGCTCGAGCTGTCCGCCCGCCGACAAACTGCTCGCGGAAATTGATCGCGGACAGCCGATTCAAGGCGTACGACTGATCGTTTTGAGCGAACACGTTGATTACTGGAACACTCCGAACTGGTCCGACCCGTTCTCTTCCGTCGCGTGTACACAGCGCCAGCAAGCGTACGATTCCCGCTTTGGCGTCGAGGTTTACACTCCTCAGCTCGTGATTGACGGAACGACTGCGGTCCTCGGGAGCAACTGGGACAAAGCGGCGACTGCAATTCAACGTCTCCTGCACGGGTCCACCGTTCCCGTGCAGGTGACCGCGAACCGTCGCGAGGGAAAGGCGCAGGTCGATATAGACGTGGGCCCGAATTCGATTGACAGCAAAGCGGTCCTATTTCTGGCGTTCGCCCACGATCGTGTCGAATCGCACGTCGGTGGCGGCGAGAACGCCGGTCGCGATCTCAGTCAGGTCTCGGTCGTTTACTCAATCAAACAAGTTGGGAAGATCGACGCGGGATCGACGTTTAAGAAATCAATTTCCGTCTCTCTGCCGGCGAAGTCGCAACCGGGCGACGTCCGCGTCATCGCCTTCCTTCGCAGATCCGACACAATGCAGGTCGTAGGAGCAGATCAGTTTGTTTTCTGACTGGGATCGCGGCGTTGTGGCCATTTGAGTTCGCGCGGGTTACTGCGGGGTATGGATCAGAAGCGAAGACTTGACTGGAAACAATGGGCACCGCTCTCGGCCCCGGTTCTTGTGATCGTATCCTGGTTGGCTTGTCCGGTTGCGCCTACCCGTGCGAGCGAAACATCGCCCGTTGTCGCCGACCGACATGACGGATCCCATGACTTCGATTTCCTGATTGGGAACTGGAAGGCGCATGTGCGCAGACTGCCGGAGCGGCTGGTCGGCTCGCATAACTGGGTCGGAATACGACGGCATATCGAATCACAAGAAGCTCCTTAACAGCGCTGCAAACTTCGAGGAGTTTGAAGTGGACAGCGTGGACAAGCACCTTCACATCAAGGCGCAAACCCTGCGTCTCTACAATTCCGAATCGCACCAGTGGAGTATCTATGGCCTGGACGTGAACAAGGGCGTTCTAAATCTTCCCCCTGTAGTGGGCCAGTTCACAGGGAACCGCGGCGCATTCTTCGATCAAGAAGAGTATAAGGGGCAAATGATCCTGGTCCGCTACGTCTGGCTGAACATCTCGCCGAAGTACGCACGCATGGAGCAGTCATTTTCACCAGACGGCGGCAAGAGCTGGGAAGTGAACTGGATCTGCGACCTCGCGCGCTAAAGGCCGTCTCTAATGGCAAGAACATCAACATCACAGAGCGCCTCAGGTTCCAGTTAGGCGCAAGCGCCTACAATATCCCGAATCATCCGAATTTCCAAAACCCAGACGCGAACATAGCTGGGGGCGTACTCGGTCTGATTTCGTCAACGGCAATTCCGCCGACCAGCGCTTACGGCTCGTTCGAGGGTTCGGGGTGTCGGGACGAGTGCCGGTAGTCACCGGGTGGTTCCAGTTCCGAAGGCCCCTGCTATTGAAAGCGACAGGCGACGGTCGAGAGATCCGTGCGCTCTCTTCTTACGGGCTTGCGTCGCTTGCGGGTTACTGTGGGGTTGGCCCGCGAACAACCTGGACGAAATTAGCGGGGTCGATCCATTTCGAGAACGCCGACCGCACTTCGTCAGCCGTCATATTGAAATAGCGCTGTGCAGCACGGCTGGGCTCGTCGAGCGGCAAACCGATAGCCGCTTGCCCTATCAGGTGTCCGGCGATAGAATCCTCGCTCGCTTCACGCAGCGGCATTTGGCGAAGAAGCAGCGCCTTCGCCTGTTGCAGCTCCGCGGGTGTAACCGGATTTTTCTGCATGCTCACGAGCTCTTGCTGAATCATGGCGCGCGCCTTCGATACGTTCTGCGGATCGCAGCCGTAATCGACGGTGTAGGTGGCGCGCGTTTCGCCCGCCTGAAGCGAATCGTCTATGTTGTAGACATATCCCGCCTTCTGGCGAAGATCCCGGTACAGGCGCGTGGCGTAAAAGCCACCGCCGAGAACGTGATTCCCGAGCTGCAAGGCGTAGTAGTCCTTATTGAACCGGTTGAGCTCTAACTGCTGCGAGAGGTCGACTGAATCTTGCACTCGGCTGGGGTCGGGCACGTTTACTGCGCTCGGCTTGTTGGCAGGCACCGGCGGGAGCACAACCGGCGGTTTGGGGCCAGACGCCTTCCATTCCCCGAAAGCTTTCCCAACCGCTGCGCGGGCTTCGTCCGCGGTGATATCGCCAATCACGACGATAGTGGTCAGATCGGGCCGGAACGTTTTTTGATAGTAAGCGCCGATATCGTCATAAGCAAGCGAGGAGACGGTTTGCGGCGTAGTTTCTCTGAGGAGCGGATCACCTTTCGGCAACAGCGCACTTTCGAGCGCGCGATCCATGCGGTAGCCGGGACTCTGCAGAACGCCGGCTGTCAATTGCGCTGTTTGCTGCTGAACGATTTTGAAGGCTTCGGCCGGCAACGCGGGATGAAGCTCGTTATCGGCGAGCAACTCGATCCCGCGCGGAAAGCCCTCCTTCAATACCTTTAAGCTGAAGTTCGCGCCGGCGGATTCGGATGCGGCAATATCGTCAAGCGCCTTCTGAAAAGCCAGCCGGTCGAGCGTCTTCGTGCCATATGAGAACAAGCCCTCGAGGACATCAGAAACGCCATCTTTGCCCGGCGGCGTTTCGAGCTGAGTCTGTTGCTTGACTGATCCAACCAGCGTGACCGTCGGGCTAGTCTTCTCGGTTTGCACGATGAGGCGAATACCGTTGGGCAGAGTCATGTCCGCCGGATGGAGATTTGGCTGCGGAATGCTGAGCGACTTTACTGCGGCGTCGGCCCACTCGGGCAAAGGCACGGGCTTAGTGGGGGAGGCGGTGGTGACCTCCGTGCCTCCAAAGCCTTTGGCAGAAACGGGTGCGCCCGAAGGTGTAGGTTTGAGCGTCGCCGTGATTGCATTTTGCTCGAGCAGGTAAGTCTTTGCGGCCCGGTTTACATCGTCGACGGTCACGCGCTTGATGGCTTCAACATTTTCGTCGGGCGACTGGCGCCCTTCGGAAGCCAAAGCTTGCGACCAGACGGACGCGAGATTCGAAATGGAGTTGCGCGCGAATTCGGCGCTCGCAATTTCGCCTCTCTGGGCGGCTGTAACCAGCTCAGCGGGAACGCCTTTGGTTGCGTAGTCGCGAATGATGTTTTTCATCTCGAGATTGAGCGCGCTTGCGTCTGCTCCCGAAGGCAGCGCTGCAACGGCGAACGCGGCGCTCGCTTTCGGATAGGTCTCGAGTAGCGCAAACTCGGTTCCGAGCGCTTTCCCTTGCGGAACCAAGCCGTACAGGTTTGCTCTTTGGCTTGAAAGAACGTCGCTCAAGACGCGCGCGGCGGCGAAGTCGGGACTGTCTGTTCCTGGAAAACGGAACGAGACAAATGTGAGGACGTAAGGCAGATTGCTGTCGAGAGTGAAAGAGTCCGCGGGAACGGGCTTTAGGCTGATTTCGGGGTGACTTGGAACGGGGCGGCGCGGAATGGACCCGTAATACTGCTTTACCTTGGCTAGAGTTGCGGCCGGATCGACATCACCGGTGATGACGAGAATGGCGTTATTCGGCGCGTACCACTCACGATAGAACTTCTTCAATGACTCGCCGGTGGTTTGATCGAAGGATGCCGTTGTCCCGAGCGGATCGTGCTCGTAAGGCGTCCCGGCGAATAAATCTTGGTTCAGGCGAGTGATGAATTTATAAGTGGGATTCGAGAGATCCCGGGCCACTTCCTGCTCGATCGCTCCGCGTTCCTGGGCCCACTGATCTTGTGAGTCGGCGACGTCAACCATGCAGGCAGCGTCCACGCGCAGGGCCGGGTCCAAATCTTTCGATGGCACAGTAACGAAGTATTGCGTGATGTTCTGCTGCGTATCCGCGTTTTGATCGGCGCCTAGCTGCGCGTAAATCGCGGCGATTTGATCGGCAGTAAGGTTCGAGCATCCTCGGAATGCCATGTGTTCCTGCGCATGCGCCATGCCGGGGAAGCCCGAAGGGGTCTCATCCCCACCAGCCAGGTAGTTATCCTCAACCGTTGCGACAGGCGCGAGGGGATCGCGAACGATAACTACGCGCAGGCCGTTATCGAGAGTCGCGCGCGTGACGTTGCTATTCGCATTTTGAGCGTCGGAAAGTGATACACAGAAAGCAACCAGCAGGATACTCGTGAAAAAACCAGTGCAGAATCGCATGAACAGTTACTCTCAGCTTACGGCACGCGGATTCCGTCCAGGCGCTATTGAAACAATGCCATCGCCCACGCATCGAATGTTGTATGAAAGCTGCGTTTCTGATCGGTCGCCTCGTTTTCGGAGGCTTTTTTCTCTACAACGGAATCAACCACATAAAGCAGCACAAGCATCTTGCGCAATATGCAGGATTGAAAGACGTGCCGATGCCGGATCAGGCGGTCACCGCGTCCGCTGCGATGCTGCTGCTCGGCGGCGCGAGCATCATCCTTGGCTGGAAGCCGAAGATCGGCACGGCGGCCGTAATCGCGTTTCTGGCAAGCGTCTCGCCGATGATGCATGACTTCTGGTCGCAGAGTGATCCCAGCCAGCGGCAGAACGACATGATTCACTTCAGCAAGAATATGGCGCTGTTAGGGGCGGCTGTGGCTCTGATGGGGACGAAAGAGCCTTGGCCTGCCAGCGTGAACCTCTAGCCTATTTGGATTTGCACGAGGTAGGACGGCTTCGGCCACCCATTGACTTTGTGAAACGCCAGTTCTGCCGAAAAGTTTAGAAAGCGCGTTCGGCGATTTCGGTCAGATCGGGCTCAGTCAGCGGGATCGGATTTCCTTTCATGCTGCTTGTAGCTTCAGCTTTCTTAACTACTGAGGGTATTTGAAGCCGCTCGAAACCGTGAGCGCGCAGGGGCTGAATCGAGAGTTGTTTACATACCTCCGCCACGTATGCAGCCCCGTCTTCAGGTCCGGCGTTCGGGTCACCGGTCAAAATACATGCAATCTCGCGATATCTTTGCAGGGCCTCGTGTTCCGGAGCGCGCTGGCGTAGGGCGCGGATGTTCATTGCCATCCCGTGCGGGAGTAGGGCGGCGCAGATGGCGCCGTGTGGCGCGTGAAGCAGTCCGCCGAGCGGAGCGGCGAACCCGTGAACAACACCCAGGCCTGCGTTTGCTAGCGCGAGACCGCTGAGGAGGCTCGCAAAGGACATCGATTCACGGGCACGCTGGTCATGTCCGGCGCGAAAGGCTCTCAGGAGAGATGCTGCGACGCGCTTCATTCCTTCCACGCAGAAAAGATCTGTCATGGCGTTCGCGCGCTTTGAAACATAAGCTTCGACGAGCTGCGTCAGAGCGTCAAGACCGGTTGCGGCGGTTATGCGGGGCGGTAAATCGAGCGTCAGATCGGGATCCACCAAGGCGATCTTCGGAAGCATCATCGGACTGCGCAGGCTCGCCTTGAGCCCGTGTTCAGGGGAGCCCAGGACGGCATTGCGCGTCACTTCCGCCCCGGTCCCGGCAGTTGTCGGGATCGCAATGACTGGAACAGGTGAGCGTTCGAGCGGCCGGCCGTGGCCGATAATTTCGAGATAATCGAGCGGCTCACCGGAGTTGGCGACGAGCGCGCCGATCGCTTTGGCCGCATCGATCGCGCTTCCGCCTCCAAAGCCAATGATCAAATTGCAATCGTGCCCGGCCGCTTGGACTCCTCCGCGAACCATGTCCAAGGTTGGCTCGCCCTGCACGGAAAAGACCGCGCATTCCATTCCCGAGTCGTGCAGTCGCGTTAACAGCGAAGCGGCGCGTCCGGGATTGCTGCCCGTAACGAAGAGCGCTCGATTGCCGAATTCACGGGTCACCTCTGGGAGGCGCGCGACGACTCCGCAACCGAAGATGACGCGAGTGGCGGTCGCGAACTCAAACTGCATGGTTTCTATTTGCTACCAGCGCTCATCCGCCGGAAACACGTTTTGATACTGAATGCTGGTTCTTGCCTCAGCCATCATGCCGGCAACCGTATCGCGCCAAGTCAGGTAATGAGCGGTGGTCTTGTGCTGTCCGGGCGCTTCAGGGTTGCGGTAGACCTCGACGAGCAGAAATCGGCTCGGATCATCAGATTGCTGAAGGACATCGAACCGTGCAATCCCGGGTTCTTCGATACTGTTTCGCGCGTTCTCAATCGTAGCTTCTCGAAAGGCCTGGATGAATTCTGGCTTGACGCGGACGTGAACGTGAACAATGAGCATGATGGTGATTACTGCTTCGTATCCAGCGGGTGCTTGGCTTTCTCGAAAAACTCGTTTTGAAGACGCAAGCTCTCCTGGTCCGCTCTTATGGCGCGAATCGCATTCACTACCTGATCTGTCCAGGCTTTCATGTCGAACTCGCCTAATTCCTTGGTTGCGGCTGCGCCTTCGCCGGCGTAATGATTAGGAAATCGCGCGTACCACCAGATTCCCGTGTACACTCCCTCGGGAAGATCGAGCCGCTTCTGATCGGCGCCGGACTCGCTGGTTGCCCGATCTAAATGAACCAAGTCCGGCCGGGAAATCATGGTATGAGAAGTCTCCGATTCTCCCGCGTGCATATCAACGCCCGACTTGAGCGGTGGGCGTCCAGCGGGGTTGTGAGGGTGCAGAAATACATAGACCACATAATCGTGAGGCGACGCGAGCTGCGTCTGCGCGAAGTAGGGCAACAGCGAATCATTGCCGCCGTGTCCGTTGACGATGAGAATTTTCTTGCAGCCATTGCGCGCCATCTCGTCGGTAGTCTCTTGCAGCAGCTCAATCTGCATGCGCGGGCTGTAAGCGACCGTTCCGGGCTCATGCCTGGCTTCGAAAATCTGGCCGAAATAGTATTCGGGAAACACCACCGCGTACTCTTGAGCAGCCGCATGCAGAGACACGTAACGGACGTTGATCAGATCGGTTCCGAGAGGCAGCTGTGGCCCGTGCTTTTCGATGATGCCAATCGGCAGAATGCACGCGCCATGACTCTTCTGAATGCCGGCGGCAAAGTCGGCTGCTGTGAGCTCCTCCCATTTCACGGACAAATTCTGCGCGCCGACAGTAGCGGGCGCAAGGGCTAACAGAACCCAAAGCAAGAAGAATAAACGACTTAAAATCATCGCTTCCTACGATAACGAATCCGGCTGCTACAGTACACATCAAATGTTATTCTGAATCCCGATGACGAAGGTGGATGTCACCTATAAGCTTTCGCGCGCGCTGGCCCATCGCGATCTCGAAAGCATCTCCCGCATCCACGCGGTCTATGGGATCCTCACAGCCCGCGTGCTGCCTTCGGGCGAAGAGTTATTCGTCGAGTACGATGCTTCACGCCTGTTGCCGCCCGAAGTGCGAGGCACACTCGAGGAACATGGCATTCCGCTCATTTAAGCGGCAAATCATTGCGACGCTCGCGATTGCCGCTGCCGCAATCTGGTCCGCCGCAGGCACCCAAGAAACAGCCGGGCCCGCAAGTATTGATCCCAACGCGATGCCCGTCGATGTAAATCGAGGCGCTTCGGGATTGTCGCGCTGGCTGGCCGCGATTCGCACACGTGCCAGCGTTCTAATGGTGGTCGCGCATCCTGACGATGAGGATGGCGGAATGCTGGCCTACCAGACGCGCGGGGTGGGCGCGCGAGCGACCTTGCTCACGCTCAACCGAGGCGAAGGCGGCCAGAACGTGATGTCCATGGATCTTTACGATGCCCTGGGTCTCATCCGAACGCAGGAGTTGCTGGAATCCGATCGCTATTACGGGGTCGATCAATACTGGGGCCGGGTCATCGATTACGGATTCTCGAAGACGCGCGAAGAAGCGCTCGAAAAGTGGGGTCACGATCGCGTGCTTTCTGATGTCGTACGCGTGGTTCGTATGACGCGGCCGCTCATTATCACTTCCGTGTTCGCCGGAGCGCCCACCGACGGTCATGGAAATCACCAGGTCTCGGGACAAATGGCCCAGGAGGTTTTCCTCGCGGCCGGCGATCCCAACCGCTTCCCGGAACAGCTGCATGAGGGCTTGCGCGCGTGGGCGCCGCTGAAAGTCTATGCGCGTGTTCCGTTCTTTTCCACCACGAAGAAGGGCATCTATGATTACGCGACCGATAAATATGTTCCTGTGCGCTTCTTCGACTACGTGCATCAGACCTGGATTGATGACCGGCCTGCGGCAAACGTCGAGATTCCGGAAGGCAGCCCAGATGCTGCCGCTGGCCTCACGTTTCTGCAAATTGGACGTGGCGGCTGGGGCTATCAAAAAAGTCAAAACGGCGGCGGCACGATACCTCCTCCGGCTCGCTACAACGCGCCGTATCACCGTTATGGATCACGCATCGAAGCAGCCGACAAGGAAAAGTCGTTTTACGATGGCATAGACGTTTCGTTGGTGGGCATCGCGTCGCTCGCGCAGGGCGACACTGGATTCCTCAAGCAAGCGCTCGCGCGAATTTCTCAGCTTGCGGACGACGCCTCGGCCGGTTACCGTCCCGGCAATCCCGCCGCCATCGCTCCGATTCTAGCGGACGGCCTCAAAGCCACTCGCGCGCTACTACAGGGAGTTCACGACAGTCAATTGGCCGAGCCAGGTAAGAGCGACATCGCATTCGAGCTCGGAGTGAAGGCAGGGCAGTTCGAAAAGGCCCTTACGCTTGCCCTCGGCCTGTCGTTTCAGGCGAGAGTTGCGCCGGAAAAAGAACCCACAGGTCCGTTTGCCGGTTTCGGTGGCCCGCCGGTCACGTTCAGCACCGCCATTCCCGGCCAGAGTTTCAGCGTCGAATCGCATCTGCTGAATCAAAGCCCCGAACCGATCGGGATCGAAACCGTCGAGATCCAGCCAAGCGATGGAAAGGCATGGAAAATTGTTCCCGCCGGATCGCCGAAACCCACGCTGCCCGCCGGCGAAGATGTGCGATTGAAGTTTGTAATCACTGCGCCCGTGGATGCGCGGTTGACGAAACCGTACTTCTCCCGTCCCGATCAGGAGCAGCCTTACTACGATCTAACCGACGAGCGTTATCGCAATCTTTCTTTCGCTCCGTATCCGCTGTCTGCCACGGCGCGCGTGACCTATCGCGGATGCGATCTCGCATTGAAGCAGGTAGTCCAAACCACGCAGCGGATCGAAGACATCGGTCTCGAAGCTCAGCCGCTGTTCATGGGGCCTGCGATCTCCGTCACCGTCTCTCCCGGCGCCGGAGCCGTGCCTCTCACTGCCAGCTCCTTCGCATTTGCTTGCGTTCTTCGCAGCAACGTGAAAGGCCCTGCAAAGGGCGTGCTGCGGCTGCGTTTGCCCCCAGCTTGGCGCTCCACGCCCAAAGAATATTCATTCTCGATGGCTGGCGATGGCGAGACGCAAACCGCCAGTTTTCAGGTCGCGCCTCAATCAATCAAGCCCGAGAGCTACGAAATCAAAGCCGTCGCTGAGTATCAAGGCAAGAAGTACGAAGAAGGATACCGGCTGGCCGGGTATCCAGGTCTCACTCCCTACCCGTATTACCGTCCCGCCGCTTACAAGGCCGTTGGGGTCGACGTGAAAACTGCGCCCGGTCTGCACGTTGCCTTTCTGCCCGGCACCGGCGATGATGTCCCGCGCGCTCTCGAAGATCTTGGCCTGAATGTAAAGATACTCTCTGTCGGCGACCTTGAAGCGGGCAATCTGAAGGAGTATGACGCCATCGTTCTCGGGGTGCGAGCCTACGCCGTCAGCGCTGGGCTGCGATCGGCAAACGGGCGCCTGCTGAGCTACGTAAAAGATGGAGGCGTGTTGCTTGTGCAGTACAACCTCCAGAACTTCGACGCTGACTACGGCCCGTATCCGTTCAGCCTCGGCTCGAATCCCCAGAAAGTGGTCGATGAGACCTCGGCTGTGAAGCTGCTCGATCCGACTAATCCCGTGTTTACCTGGCCGAACCGGATCACTGAAGCGGATTTCAACGGCTGGGAAGAAGAGCGCGGCCATGGCTTCATGCAGACCTGGGATCCGCATTACAAGGCGCTGATCGAAACTCATGATCCGAATCAGGACCCGCAGCGCGGCGGTCTGTTAGTGGCTCGCTACGGTAAGGGGACCTATATCTATGACGCGTTTGCACTGTATCGCCAGTTGCCCTCCGGCGTGCCGGGCGCATTTCGAATCCTGGCCAATCTGGTGAGTCTGGGCAAGAATCCGGGGTGGAAGCAGGTTGAACAATCAGGAACCGTAAAGGAGCGCGCCGAATCTACTCTATATGACCCGAAACGCGGTTTCTAAGCTGTCGCTCTGCTTTACCCTCGCGGCGCTTTTTGTTGTCGCCTTGTGCAGCGCCCGCACCAAAGTTCCGTTTCCAGACGCCGCTCAAGACATTCCTCCATCCGCAGCGTCCGGTCAGCAGAAAGCCGTGTTGGCGGGCGGTTGCTTTTGGGGCGTTGAAGCCGTTTTCGAGCATCTTAAGGGCGTAATCAACGTTGTCTCGGGCTTCGCTGGGGGCGATAAATCCACCGCCCACTATGAGACCGTGAGCACCGGCACAACCGGCCATGCCGAATCGGTCGAGATCACCTACGACCCTTCCCAGATCACGTACGGCCAGTTGCTGAAAGTCTACTTCTCTGTCGCGCACGACCCGACGGAGCTAAACCGCCAAGGCCCAGATACCGGTACTCAATACCGCTCCGCGATTTTTTACATGAACGGCGATCAGAAGCGGGTCGCCGAAGCGTATATCCACCAGCTCGATGACGCGCACGTCTTCTCCCGTCCGATTGTGACCCAGGTTGTTCCGTTTCAGGGCTTCTATGCAGCGGAACGGTATCACCAGCACTTTCTCGACCACAATCCCAACAACCCGTATATCGTGTACAACGATCTCCCAAAGCTTGCCGCCCTGAAGAAACAATACCCGCAGATGTGCAAGCGCTAAGGGAACGCTATCGTTTCGGCTCAGGCTCTTGTTTCTTGGCTTGCGTCGCCGGCGTCGGGTTAGCCGCGATATCCAGTATTCGGACCATCTGAGGCGTGTGGTCGTACTGGCTTAACTTCCTCGACTCGCTCAGCATATCCTTATACTGCGCCTGGAGCTGATAATCCACGGTGAAACTCAGATCATCGAAATGATACTGTCCACCTTGCTTCGTGATGAAGGTCATCTTCTCATTGGATTTCGTGTCCGTTAACGTCACGAGCGCTCCCTCGAGCGGCTGCCCTGCAGCGTCCACCACCTTGCCTTTCACCGCCCGCGAAGTCGGCGCTTTTTCTTTTTTATTCGGCGGCCGGTGATTCCCCAGGAACACGCTTGGGGCATGCGCCGGATTCGAATCTGTCGATTGAGCGCCGGCCCTTGCGCCGAACGCCGTAATCACGCATATGGTCAGGAGCAGATGTTTGCTCATATTGAATTACTCTCATCCCCGGCAGGGACATTTCGTATCGTAACAAGCAACGCACGTGTTAGGTTTATGTTCTAACAGCCGTGAAGCGCTACTGTTTGATCGCAAGTCTCGCCTTCGCTCTAGGTATTCGCCCATCCATGTCCGGCAGCCAAGCCAGAACTTCCGAGGAACGCATCGTCATAGACGCGAATGCTCCAGCCCATCCCTTCCCGCACTTTTGGGAGCAGATGTTCGGCTCCGGTCGCGCCGTCCTGAGCCTGCGCGAAAGTTATCGCTCGGATCTGAAATCCGTCAAGGAAATTACCGGTTTCAAATACGTCCGTTTTCACGCCATTCTTCACGACGATATGGGCGTCTACGACGAGGATGCGCAAGGCAAACCGATTTATAATTTCTCCTACGTCGATCAGGCCTACGACGGCCTTCTCGAAAGTGGAGTAAAGCCCTTCGTCGAGATCAGCTTCATGCCGCGCAAGCTGGCCGCGAATCTCACGCCGCATCCTTTTTGGTATAAACCGCTGCCGTCTCCGCCCAAAGATCCGGCGAAATGGAGCGCCCTAATCACCGCTTTCACAAAACATCTGATCGAGCGGTACGGGAACCCCGAAGTCGAGCAATGGTATTTCGAAGTTTGGAACGAGCCGAACATCGATTTCTGGGATGGCGTTCCAAAGCAAGCTACATATTTCCAGCTCTACGACGTGACCGCGGCAGCCGTGAAGAACGTAGATCCAAAGATTCGAGTCGGCGGTCCTGCAACTGCGCAAGCCGCGTGGGTGGATAGCTTCATCGCGCATTGCACGCAGAAGCACGTTCCGTTTGATTTTGTTTCGACTCACGTGTATGGGAACGACACTTCGAAAGACGTCTTCGGCAATAACCAGCCGATTCCCCGCCGCGATATGGTCGGCCGTGCCGTCAAGAAAGTGTACGACCAGGTGAAAGCGTCAGCGGCCCCGAACACGCCCATCATCTGGTCCGAATACAATGCGACCTATATGACGCAACCGGAGGTCACCGACAGCGCGTTCATGGGCCCGTGGCTCGCAAACAACATCCGCGAATGCGACGGGCGCACAGACATGATGTCGTACTGGACCTTTTCCGATGTTTTCGAAGAACAGGGAGTGGTGAAGACGCCGTTCTATGGCGGCTATGGACTGGTTGCCGAGGGCGGCATTCCTAAGGCCGCATTTCGGGTTTTCGAGTTGTTGCACCGGCTCGGAGATCAGCGCCTGCCTGTTGAATCCGAGAACGCCCTGGCGACGAAGCGGAGTGACGGAACGCTCGTCATCGCTCTGTGGAATTATGCAGAGCCGGGCGAAAATCCGAGGCCGAAGACGTTTCGGATCCAAGTAAAAAATTCGCGCGCTACGCAATATACGATGCAATTTGTCGATCCCGATCATGCTTCGGCATGGAAAGCGTGGCAGAAGCTCGGCAGCCCGGCTTATCTTTCAATGCAGCAGATTCGTGAATTGGTGCAGGCTTCTGAGCTGGAGCCTTCGCAGAAGCGGCCGATGGGTGAACCGATCACGATTGTTGCGCAGGGGCTTGTTGTGGTGGAGTTGCGTTACCAGTAGCTAGCGCGTTTGGTTCCCGCTCGCTTATCGTTGCCGTTCTGATTGGGTATCTGCGAGCAAATCGCTAACGATCTCGAATCTGTAGCCGCGGTCGTTGAGTACCGGTACGATTTTGCGGAGGGCGCTGAGCATTTCGCTGATATCGGGGTGCGGCTCGATGGTGCGGCCGTCATGCAGGCAAATGATTCCACCCGGTGATGCATGCGCCAGCACGTGTTTCGCAATTCGAGTTGCCGGCCATTTCCAGTCATTTCCAATGACGGTCCACATCACGCCTAAGAGCGCCAGCTTCCGTTGCACTTCAGCCATGCCGAACCAACGACGGCCGTATGGAGCCCGCAGCAGCATGGGCGTGAAACCGGTTTCGGTTTGAATGATTCTCTGAGTTGTCGTAAATTCACTATCGATGAAATTGCGCGATTTGAACGGAAGCTTGGGATGCGAATAAGTGTGATTCCCGAGCTGATGCCCGTGGGCTGCAATCTCGCCTGCAATCTCCGGAAGCCGACGCACGTTCATTCCGCACTGAAAGAAGGTAGCCGCGATCTTCTCTTTAGCCAGATATTCGAGAACCCGCAGCGTGCCTTCGCTGGGGCCGTCATCGAATGTCAATGCGATGGAGCTCCTGCCGCCCCGGCCGCGATACACCGATGGCCCAAAAAGCTGTGATGACTTGGACAGGCTGCCGTAGGCGAGTGTTGCGGAAACGCCGCCCAGCGCCGCTCCGGCCGCGACTGCTGCTGCTGTACCAGGACGCATCGCCACTATTCGCGCAGATCCTCACGCGCCGGGGCTGAAGCGTGGTACTCATTACGCACCCGCTCAGAGTAGAGCTGCAGCAATTCACCGACCCGTTTATACTCGGGCGATTTCACCACGAAGCCTACGTGATGCCGCTTATGCATGCGCCACACCAGCTCCGCTTCCTTGAAACTGGACGTATCGGGCCATTCTTGCCGCGCGAGAGACACGAGTAAACCCGCATAATCATTAGCAGCTTGGGGCGGGGCGTAAGAGCTTCCGCAGGCCGCCGCAACCTCAACTTTGGCCCACTCCGCCCACAGATCGATTCCCGTTGCCGCGCGAATGAGGTCCGAAATATGAGCGCCTCCGACGCGAGCGGACGTCTCGAGAAAATAGAAGCTCTGGTCCTCGTGAGCGCGAAGAAACTCGGTGTGCGACACGCCATCCAGCAGCCCGAAGGCTTTCAGAACTCGCTCATTGAGCCACTTGAGCGCATTGTGGATCTCCGAGCCGCGCTCCAGAATTCTCGTTGTAAATATCCCGCCGCCCTGAGTCACATCGAGCGGAGGTGTGCCGTAAGCGCTGGCAACCGCGTAGACCATCTCGCCTTTGAACCAGATCGAATCCACGTGAAAAATATCACCCGGCACAAAGCGCTCCAGCACAAAGAACGATTGCTTATCGCCAACGCTGTGAATCCTCTCCCAAACTTCTTGCGGATTGCGAAACTTCTTGATCCCGATCGCCCCCGCCATCAGGCGCGGCTTCAACAGCCACGGAGGAGGCACCGTTTCGAGATAACGCGTGATGCGCTCGTAGTTGAACGTGGCTGTAAATTCCGGAACCGGGATTGCGTGCTCGGCGGCACGCATGCGCATCGCCAGCTTGTCCCGGAAATAGCGCGTTGCCGTTTCGCCGAGGCCCGGCAACCGCAGGTGTTCCCTCAAAAAGGACGCCTTTTCGACATCGAAATCATCGAGTGCGATGATTCTGTCGATCTGCAAGGTCCGGCAAAGGTGACTGACCGCGAGCAGCGTATCCTGGAGGTTCCATTCGTGCCCGTCATCGGGCATGTAGAAAATATCGTCCAGGCTCTCGAGCGGCCATTTTGCCGTGTGCTGAAGACTCAAAGATGTCAGAAGGAAAACCCGGCAGCCCTGTCCTTTCGCTTGCTGCAGGAAAGCGTGCCCTTTTTCGTAACTCGCCAGGCACAACAACGTCAAAGGCTGCGAGGCGCCCGGCATCTCCGATTGCTGCATACCTGAACAAATAAGGATACCCTTTTAGTAGCTCGCAAAACTCGCAGCCGCTAGACCTGCTTCTGGACTCGATGGAAAAACTGAAGTTAAAGCACCTTGTTGCTATCCGGTGGTTTCACTGGATCAACTTTCCGCTGCTATTTTTGATGATCTGGAGCGGACTTTTGATCTATTGGGCTTACGACCCGTATCACATTGGCGCATTTCACTTTTTTCCTGCCCGGGTTTATCGGACTCTGCATATGGATCATCGGCTGGCCGACGGCATGGGGCTGCACTTCTTCTTTATGTGGCTGTTCGTCATCAATGGTGTTCTTTATCTTGGTTACACTTTCCTATCCGGCGAGTGGCGTTTCCTGTTCCCGCACTCGCTTTCTACGTTTCGAGACGCCTGGTACGTGATGTTGCACGACTTCGGGTTGCACAAGGAGATTGCGATTCAAGGAAAATATAATGCGGCTCAGCAAGTGAGCTACTCGGCGATCATTGTGATGGGTGCCGGGTCTGTCTTGACCGGCTTTGCGATTTACAAGCCGGCTCAGTTATGGTGGCTGACGGCTCTATGCGGCGGCTACAGCGCGGCGCGCTTGATTCACTTCATTCTGACGCTCGGATATTTGGCATTCTTTATCGTGCATGTCGCGCAAGTGATTCGAGCCGGTTGGAACAATTTCCGCGGCATGGTCATAGGCTATGAACTCGTGAATGACAATGAGTAACCGCCATCCCGAGATTGTCCTCTCGTCCGATGAAGCGAAGAGGCAGCTACGGCGAAGAACGCGGCGGGACTTCCTCATCGGCGGAGTGGCGGCCGCCGGGGCGATCAGCGGTTACGAGTGGATCCGATCGAGAAAGCGCGAGGATGGGCTGCAATGGCCCGAACGCCGCGTGCTCGATTGGAACGGAAAGTTGGCGCATGGCTACGTCAGCGACTCGCATTTGATGCCTACGTATTCGCGCAGCCAGGTAAGATGGCTGAAACCCAATGGCGATATCGGTATGGACGGCGATGTCGATCCCGACAAATGGCAGATTAAGGTCACTAACGATGAAGGCGGCGCGGATCTCAATCTCTCATTGAGCGACATCACCGCGCTTCCCAAGACCGAAATGATCACGAGGTTCTGCTGCATCGAGGGCTGGAGTACGATCACCTATTGGGGCGGCGCGCGCTTTTCAGACTTCACGAAAAAGTACTTCCGCCCGGATCGCAAGCTGACCGACTTTGTCTACCTGGCAACGCCCGGGGAAGATTACTATGTCGGACTTGATATGAAGAGCGCGCTGCATCCGCAGACATTACTGGCTTATGAACAGAACGGGAAGCCGCTGGCCGCTGAACACGGCGCGCCTCTTCGCCTCGTGATTCCAGTGAAGTACGGGATCAAGCACCTGAAGCGCGTGGCTCTGATTCAGTACACGAACGATAAGCCGGGCGATTACTGGGCCGAAGAAGGCTACGACTGGTTCGCGGGCCTATAGCCAATGCCGGAAGCCAATCTCTACTGCGGAACGTCGGGCTTTGCTTACCAGAGCTGGAAGCCCGATTTTTATCCGGAAAAGCTGCCGAGCTCACAGTTTCTTTCCTATTACGCCACGCGCCTGAACGCTGTCGAAGTGAACTACACCTACCGCCGCATCGCGCAGGCGAGCACGTTTGAAAAGTGGATTGCGGCCACTCCCGACGGCTTCGTCTTTCTGCCGAAGGCGCACATGACGATCACGCATTCCCGCAAATTGAGAGATGCCGGCGATTTCACGCGAGTGTTTTTGGAATCCCTGGAGCCGCTGCACACGGCAAAACGCCTCGGCCCCATTCTGTTCCAGCTTCCGCCATCTTTCAAAGCGGATATCGAGACGCTGAAGGAGTTCATCACGGTGCTGCCGAAGTCCGTTCAGGCCGCGTTTGAATTTAGAAATGCGACCTGGTTCGACGAAGATATTTATAAAGTACTGCGGGACGCTAACGTCGCGCTCTGCATTGCCGAAAACGAGAATCTCGAAACCCCGCACGTCGTTACTGCCGACTTCGTCTACCTGCGGCTTCGCAAGCCTGACTACGCCGAGTCCGAGTTATCGAGCATCGCCTACCGTGTCCAGCAATATCGCGCCAATGAGTACCCGACCTACGCTATTTTCAAACACGAAGAGACACCCGCAGGCGCACTGAATGCGGAGAAGTTACTGAATGCTCAAACAGTAAAGGGGCTGACGGTTTAAGGCGACTTTGCAGACTTAGAGTCGGTAGCGCACGTCCGGTGGTGTAGGAGGCTGGCCGGGTGCAATCTCAGCCCGCCCACCTGATGATGATCAGAGGGCCGATAGTGCCGTTTCGTTCCAGGCCGGTAGTGCTGAGCAGTGCACGTTATCGCCAGGATAAATCTGCCGCGCGACTCCCGGATCTACAGAATTGCCTGCGCCATCTACTGAACCGGCAAGGTGGATCGGGCGGGGCGCCGCTTGCGCCGCTAGTAGCGGCAGATCAACTCTGCGGAACAGATCCCAACCGAAATTGGCGAGCGGGGTGCGATAGTTTTCGGTTTCGAGCAGATTGCGGTAGGAGATCAAACCGCCCGCGAGGTACAGCGAGTCAGCGACCGGAGATGCAGCGAAGGCAAACAGCGCCGGGACGGTAAGACGGCCTCGGGCAGCGAGAATCATTCGCTGACCCGGCGTGCGATATTCGTTTTTGAGAGCCTGAAGCACAGCAAGAATGTCTTGCACTCGCTGAGCCAAAAGCGAACTGCCCAGGATCAAAGAAGCCCACGCGAAATCTTCCTCCGAATCGTGCGGGACGGTGTAGGCCGGATCGCCGCGCCCGACTTCCGGCCGCATGTCGCCGAGGCCGCGAATGTCGGCGGCGCACAGCACGCGACCGCTTCGCGCGAGGCGGTGATACATGCCGTCCTCGTGCGCCTCGGCATTTCGGCCCCTGTCGTCCAACGTGAGCAGCACAACATTGTCCCGCCGCTCACCCGGCAGAAATAGCCAGGCGGGAACCCAGACCTGCGGCGCAGATTGGATTTCGACTGCTTCGATCTGCGCACGGTCGGTCGGAGTACGCGCGAGTCTACGCAATTTCAGTTCACGGGTGGGAACTTCGAGAGGGAGCGGCCGGTGATTGATTTTCGGGGTCTCTTCACCTGCCCGACGCTTGAGCTCATCGAACGGACGTAAGCTGCCGAAATCGCGAACGACACTGCCGGTCGCGCCCACCCACAATTTGCTGGGCGCTTCAGGCATGACTTCAGGCTCTTGCTCTATCTTGCGGTCCGAGTTCTTCAGCCATCGCTCAAACCAGTTATAAATGTCGAGCCGCAGTGAATACGTCAGACCGTGCGGCAACGGCGTGTCGCGCCAGTCCAGGTGATCCTTATGGCCCAGCACTTGATAGACCCGCGACAACTTTTCGTACTCTTCGCGCCCGCTACTGAGGTAACGCGGCGAATACGTGCCAAAGAAGTCACGCGCACTCACCAAAACCAGAAGCGGCTTCGGAGCCATTGGGTACAAAAGGTCCCAGCGATCGAATCCAAGAGGGCCGGAACCAATCAAATCCTGCTCGGCATCGTCGGTTGAGCCGGGCGGATCGAAATCAGCGCAGGCCACGTTCTCGGTATTTCCTGAAGACACCACCGCCGCGCTCAGCCGGTCATCGACACAGGCAAGCAGCATTGTCAGTGTGCCGCCGCCGGATTGACCGGTCGTTGCCAGCCGCTCCCGGTTTGCCAAAGGATGAGATGCAAGATAGTCGAGGCTTCGAATCGCGTCCCAAACCTGGTAGCGTGATGCCGTGTCGCCGAGCAGCAGCATCTGTTTTCCAGGGAGGTTGTGCTCGTCGTCAATGGAGTCGAGCCGCGTGCCGGTACCCGCAGCATTCAGATAATTGATGCGCTCTCCTTGACCCATGGGATCGAATGCAAGGACGAGATGACCGAGCCGCGCCAGTCCCTGACAACACTTTTGATATGTCACAGCGGCTTTGCCGGCTGGGGAGTGGCCCATTTGAAACAGAATGCCGGGATACGGCGGCTTGCCGGAGTTCGGGACGTATAGATTTGCGCTGACGAAGACGCAGGGCCGGCTCTCGAATACAACTTTTTCGAGCGTGTATCCGGCGCGCTCGAATTTTCCTGTCACGCGAGGCTGAAGCGGCGTATGCTCCGGCTCGCCGCCTGCGATCTTCCAGAATGTTTCTCGAGCCCAGCGCCGGCGCGCTTCGATTGCATCTCGCGTGGTCAAGCGCACAAGATCGGCATTGCGCTTGTCGTAAGCTGCACGTGCCAGAGCGGAAAGATAATCGGGCAGACATCTCGAATAGTCGCGATAGTAAAAGCCGGGCAGATCGGCTCGAACGACTCTCGGCGCCAAGGCACAGGCGCTCGCGGCCTTCAGTAATTCGCGACGGGACAGGCCGTATGAGAGTGCGGACTTCAAGCCCGTGCGATCTCCGGACGCTCGGAGTTGCGGATCAGAAAGACGACGCTCACGGTTGCGAGGAGGGGAGCTGTCGCAGCGAGCACAAATGCGGGCAAATAGGAAAAATGATCGACAAGTACCCCTACGGCTTTTGTAAATACTAAGCCCATTAATCCCGCGGCAAGTCCGCTCAAGCCTGTCACTGTCGCAACCACCTCCGGAGGAAACAAGTCTGAAGGGAAGGTTAACCCCATAGTGGACCAGGCCGCGTATCCGAACAGTGCGACGCAAATGAATGCTAGACAGGAAAACGAAGTACTGGCGAGAACTGCGGGAATACCTGCCAGGATTGGGGCGCAGCACACGATGCAAATCAATTTGCGGGCGCGCAGGACGGGCATGCCCCTCTTTACCAACGCTCCAGAGGCGAATCCGCCCGCGAAATTTCCGAGATCCGAAGCGACGAACGGAATCCAGGCGAAGATTGCGATCTGCTTCAGGCTAAATCCGCGCGTGTCGCTCAGATACTGCGGCAGCCAGAAAACGTAGAACCACCAGATGGGATCCGTTAAGGAACGCCCGATAACAATCGCCCACGTCTCACGACGCCTGAGTATCGGCCAAGCGCTTTTGAGGCTCAGGCGTTCACCGGGAACCGCATACGACGGCCGGGTTGAGGATCGATAAACAATGAGCCACAGCGCCAGCCAAAATAATCCCAGCACGCCTGAAAATGCAAATGCCGATCGCCATCCAAATCGCAAGGCGATCCAGGGGATCGTTAGGGCTGCGACCGCGCCGCCGACGCTCGAACCGCTGTCGAAGATGGCGACTGCGACGCTGCGCTCTTCAGCGGGGAAGAACTCCGCGACGGCTTTACTTGCGCCGGGCCAGTTGAAGCCCTCGCCGATTCCCAAAAAGAACCGCAAGACGCCGAGCGAAACCGGTGAATTCACGAAGCTGGTCAGTAAGCTGACGATCGACCACCAGATCACCGCGATCGAAAGGCCGAGCCGCGTGCCAACGATATCAAGGAAGATACCGCCGATCAGCCATGTGCCGGCATAGGCGATTTGGAATGCGCCGAAAATGTTCGAGAGCTGGCTGTGAGTTAAGTGGAACTCGCGTGTGATGACGGGCGCGAGAACGGAAAGCGTCTGGCGGTTGATGTAGTTGATTGCGGTCGAACAGAAGAGCGTCCAGACAATCCACCAGCGCCGGCGATTTTTGGTTGCGTGTGCTGCGGGGGAGGCTTGGGCTTTATACATTCTCATGCGCTCATCCGCGACATTGGGGGAATTATACAAGTGCGCAAGTTTTATGTGGCATCGGGGCGGGCGTGCCCGCCCCCTACGGCTGGTCGATGCCAGGTCGTGCTTATGCCGGGCGGAAAGGCGGTATCGGGCGGGCGTGCCCGCCCCCGTACGTTTAGGGGGAGTCGGGGGTGTGGAGGGGGCCGGCGTGTCCGATACCGGAGGCTTTTTCGCTGGCGATGAGCTCGAGCCATTGCGGCCATAACATTCTTTGGACAACTCGGAGAACCTCGCCGGGCGAGGGACGAACGGGTCTGGCCCAGGCGTATTCGGGCGGAACGCCCTCGGCGAACAGAATGGTGCGGCTCATGTAAAGCGGAGGCGCAGGGAGCTGGGCGGCTTCCTCGATCACTTCTTGATTGCTCGGATACCCGCAAGCGCGGGTGATTCCGTTGCGGACTTCGACTTCGACGATCTGTGTCATGCGAATTTTGGTGAGCTCGGCGGCATCGGATTTATCGAGCCGTTTGAATTCGAGAGCGGCGAGTTTGGCGAAGGCGAGCTCGCGGGCCTGATCATCGCGGTGAATGCGGTGATAGTGCGCTTCGACTTCCTTGTAATAGCGGAGAAAGGAGCGCTCGGCGGTGGTGTGATAACGGGTGAAGGTGGCGAAGCTCTTCTGGTGCTCAGGGGTCCAGAGGTGGGCGTTGCCGGGGAGCTGGTATTCGATTTCTTCGAGGCGCTTGGTGTTGCGCTTGAGCTTCCAGTGCGCGAGCGCGAGTTGTTCGACCAAGCCGATGGCAGGTTGACTGTCGGGACGGTAGTGATCGAACCAGGCCTGGACGGTAGATTCAAATTCGGCGGGATCTTCGTCGGGCAGCACGGTTTTTTCGGAGCGGCAGCCGTGCTTGAGCGAGTTTTGGCTGGATTTGGCTTTTCCTTCGGGGCTGCGCGGACCGGTTGAACCGGTGCGGTGCTCGGGTGGGAGCTCGTCGATGATGAAGTTGTCCAGCGGCATCTTTTCGCCGTCATTGTTGCGGGGCGGGAGTGCGGGCCGTGGCGCGATCGGGGGCAAAAGATTGA
Organism: uncultured Acidobacteriaceae bacterium; assembly: GCA_963703035.1. Lineage (GTDB taxonomy): Bacteria > Acidobacteriota > Terriglobia > Bryobacterales > Bryobacteraceae > Bog-105. Next base: position 596,546 of record OY969780.1, read on the forward strand.
TTCAGAGTGGGATGGAAGATTTTTGGGATCGGTGAACGGGGTTGGGGAGCGAGATAGCCGGGCGGGAATCCGGCGTTTTACCGAACGAACTCGCGGCGTAGGCTAGTGAGCTGGCCCGATGATTTCGATAGCATTGCTGAACTCTCATGGCTCCGATACCGCTACCAGAGCCGGGAACGTAGCCGACCGGAGCACTAACGAAATGACCGGGACAGCTTACTAGAGTCGGTTGATCAGGCTGGCGACGTACCCGGCGCCGAAGCCATTATCGATATTGACGACCGTCACATTGCTGGCGCAACTGTTCAGCATACCGAGCAGGGCGGCGAGACCATTGAAGCTTGCGCCGTAACCGATGCTGGTCGGAACAGCGATCACGGGGCAGGAGACCAGGCCTCCGACGACGCTGGGCAGAGCGCCTTCCATGCCGGCGCAGACGATCGCTACGCGAGCCTGAGTGAGGCGCTCGTGTTGCTGGAGGAGGCGGTGGATGCCTGCGACGCCGACGTCGCAGATCGCCTCGATCTGGTTGCCCATGACTTCGGCTGTCAACTGCGCTTCTTCGAGCACGGGCAGATCGCTGGTGCCGGCGCAAATGACCGCGATTTTTCCTTTGCCATGGATCGCGCGGTCGCGCCAGACGCGAACAACGCCGGAGGCGGGGAAATACTCAGTTTCGGGAGCGAGCGAGGCGACTCGTTGTGCCATTTCTGTGGTGGCACGGGTTAATAATAAGTTGCGGGATTTGGCAAGAAGAGCGGCGGCGATTCCGGCGACTTGCTCGGTGGTCTTTCCCTGGCCGAGGATGACTTCCGGCATGCCGTGGCGCATGGCTCGATGGTGGTCGACTTTCGCGAATCCTAAATCTTCGAAGGGTAAGTGGCGGAGGCTATCGATGGCGGCACCCACGGTCGTTTCCCGATCGCGAACCTGTTCCAACAAGCGCTGAAGAGCGTGGGCGTCCATCGGATCTCTCGCTAAGATGGTAGCGTTTCGGGCGGTTAACCCTTAAAGATGAGGCCTGGGCAGCGGTGGACCGGAGGACGCCTTCGTGACCTTGCGAGCTATCTGCTGATAGCAACTGTTGTCTCGTTCGGTATTGTGTGGTTCGCAAACAATTCGGCCGGAAATACAGATGAGTTGATCCCGACATGGGGTGGCTTGATGCTGAACACTGCGATTCTGTACGGCTACGTTGTCAAAGAGAGCAGACCTCTTTGGCACAGCTGGGGATTTTGGTTAGCTATTATCTCGGCCCTTATCGCGCACCTGCTTGCTTTTATGCTGATTTTCCAGCATGTCGAACACTGGAGCGTGATGTGGTTTCTGTTTCTATATCCTATCGAGATACCGCTCCTGGCTATTCTTTGCGATTGGGCTGTACACGTGACTGGCGGTAAACCAAGATATGCGAGGCGGACTCGGCGCGAGCAGTAGAGGGTTTCGTGTCGCGGAATGCCTTCCTGCCGTGCTCAATGAGCTGAGCATGAGAAAGATTCCGGAGAAGGATGAGCTTGCGTAAGGGCGAATCGCATACAGGGATCGGGCGATTTCAGCTCTTCTGCTTCGCCCAGCGCGCTGCGGCCGCCTTCTTCGCGCTCGCCCGGCGCTCTTCGGCCGAGAGGTTTTTCGCCCGTACCTGGCCGCCTTTCTTTCCGAGAGCCTGCGCGATCTTCGACAGCGTCATTGCCGCCCTTCGAGCTTCTGGAGCCGCGTCTCGTGCTCGCCCATAGTTCGCATGAGGTTGTCCTCCATACGGGTCATCTGCTGGCTCAGGAGGGCGAATTTATCATCAATGTGCTGATTCACGGATTGGCGTAGGTCCGTAATACGCGAGTTGTTGAAAATCGTACCCGCAAACACGGCGAGGATCGCGACCGCTAGAGTAACCATCTGGGCATCGGTCATGCTCCAAGCGTAGCGCTACGCATGCCCGCGCGGCAAGAGAATAGGCGTAGCATAGCTGCCATCGGGAGCCGCTGCAGCAGCCTGCTTGGGATGAGTCCTCCACTCGTCTGCGGCTCTAGCGACTGAGGGCCAGGGCAACGGGATTCTCTGGTGTTCCGTGTTCGCCCTGCTCACGTTGTACGAGGGGTTTCAAGAACTTGCAATGACGTTGGAAGTGGAACCGAGCGCAACATTTGTGCAGAGGCCTAGCGTCCCTGGGCTGTCTCGCTAAGATGGGAACGTCCCTTGCAATGGCTCGCTTCTGGACACGTCTGCGCCTCACGCTCGAAATGATCAAGTTCGAGCATTCCGTGTTCGCGCTTCCGTTTGCACTCACGGGGGCGCTGCTGGCGTGCCGCGAAAGCCGGTTTCAGATTCCCGCGCTGGCGTGGCGCTTCGCGTGGATCGTTGTCGCGATGGTTGCGGCGCGGTCGGCTGCTATGGCATTTAACCGGATTCTCGACGCAGAGCTGGATGGGCGGAACCGGCGCACGGCGAAGCGTCACTTGCCCGCAGGCCTTCTCTCAAGCGGTTTCGCGTGGGGCTTCACGTGCGCGTCTTCGCTGGTTTTCTTGTGGGCCGCGCGTGAGCTGGGGAAGCTGTGTTTCTTTCTCGCGCCGGTCGCGCTTGCGATTCTCTTCTTCTACTCCTACTCGAAGCGCTTCACGCTGATGTCGCACCTGATTTTAGGGTTTTGCCTGGGCATGGCTCCGGCGGCCGCCTGGATTGCGATTCGCGGAACGCTGGATCTTCGGATTCTTTGGATGACGGCAGCGGTGATGTTCTGGACGGCAGGATTTGACGTGATTTATGCCTGCCAAGATTTTGAGTTCGATTGCGCGGAGGGCCTGTGCAGCGTTCCACGCCGCTTTGGCTTGCATGGCGCGCTGCTGATCGCCCGTGTTTTGCATGTTGCGATGATCGGCTGCCTGATCGCGCTCGTGTTTTCGTTTCATTTGGGAGCATTGAGCCTGGTAGGCGTCGGCGCAGTTTTGGTTTTGCTGGTGTACGAACATGGACTTGTGAAGCCGAACGATTTGTCTCGCGTGAATGCAGCGTTTTTTACAGTGAACGGGTACGTGAGCCTGTTGTTTTTTGCATTTTGGGCGGCTGACATTCTGCTGCACCGGACGTACTTATAACCTATGCAACCCGCGATTGAAGACCGGCGGCTCGAGCCCATTCTCGAAAAGGTACGGGCAGGCGAGCGCCTGAGCTTCGAAGACGGCGTCGCGATGTTTCGCAGCCATGACCTTCTGCCGCTCGGTTACATGGCGAACCTGGTGCGGGAGCGTTTGCATGGGGACGTCACGTACTTCAACGTGAACCGGCATATCAATCCAACCGATGTGTGCGTGGCAAGCTGCCGTCTGTGCGCATTCGGCAAGAAAGCGAAAGACCCTCACAGCTATACGATGTCGCTCGAACAGGTCTGGGAGGTAGCGGGGAAGGGCTACGCGGAGGCGGTGACTGAATTTCATATCGTCGGCGGACTGCATCCGGAGCTGACGCTCGACTGGTTTTGCGAAATGATTGCCGGATTGAAGCAGCGCTATCCCGGCGTGCACCTGAAAGCGTTCACGATGGTTGAGATCGCGTATCTGGCCAAGCGAGCCCGGCTTTCGATTCGCGAGACGCTGGAGCGGCTGAAAGCTGCGGGGATTGATTCGATGCCGGGCGGAGGCGCGGAGATTTTTTCAGAGCGAGTGCGGCGGATTATTTGCGATCACAAGATTGACGGCGAGGAGTGGATCGAGACGGCGCGCATCGCGCACCAGATCGGTTTGAAGAGCAACTGCACGATGCTGTACGGGCACTTGGAAACCGCCGAAGATCGGGCCGATCACCTGGTGCGGCTTCGGAAATTGCAGGATGAAACCCATGGATTCGTCACGTTTATTCCTTTGGCTTTTCACCCCGACAATACGGCGCTGAGCCATTTACCCAAGACGAGCGGATTTGATGATCTGAAGCAGATTGCGATTTCGCGATTGATGCTGGACAATATTCCGCATATCAAGGCGTATTGGATCATGATGACGCCGAGCGTAGCGCAGATTGCGCAGCGATTTGGAGCCAACGATATCGACGGGACGGTGGTCGAAGAGAAGATTTATCATGATGCGGGCGCAACTACGGCCCAACATCTGCGGCGGCAAGACTTGCTGCGCTTGATTCGCGAGGCGGGACGGGAGCCGTTAGAGCGGGATACGGCATACCGGCCCGTAACACGAACGGAGTCTGCATTTACTGTGCTGGTGTAGACGATTCGGGAGAAAGCAGGCGGAAAGTGCGTAGTATCGCCGCGAGCTTTCCGACCCGGCCGGCCTTGCGGGTAGGCTCGACAGGTAGGCTCGTAAGCGAGGGCTTAAAGGATAGGCCCGGGAGATGAGGGCTGGGCACGTATACGGCGCTTTCCTCAGCCATAGACGTAACCCATCGTATTCCAACATCGTCAATCGTCTTTAGGCCGCGTAAGTCGAGAACCAGTTTCCGTTCACCGAGGGTGGTGCGGGCCGTACGCCAGCAACCGGTGAGTTCCGGGATATCGGCCTCCGTGAGCTCTCCAAGTAGCTGGAAGCGGCAGGCGTCGATGCCGTCGTGAATGTAATACTTGAAGCGGGACGAGCGAAGAACGGTCTCGGGCTTTGCGCTTGCGGGTGCTGACATGCGGTACGTTGTTTTGACTGTTGGCGAGAGATTCATGTTGCAGGTTTTTGAGCCCAGCGAGTACTCCGTAAATTACTTATCGGCCAGATAGGACGCACCGCTTAGTTTCGCAAAATTGTGGGAATATCATTCAAACTCGGAAGCTGCAGGCGCCTAACTACATGTGCCTGTTATTTGATTTTTTCTCTGATAGCCATGGTGGTGTCGGTGAATTCTGGTTGGGCGCAAGAACCGCAGCAGGCGCCTAAGCAAGCAGAACCGAATCAGGCGAAACCGGGCCAGTTGCCGCCGCGCGAGCAACCCGGAGTGCCAGCGCCGGGCAAAACCGCCGAGGGAGAAGACAAGCGCATTTTCGGAGTGCTGCCAAATTATCGTACCGCCGAGAAGAGCGCCGAATATCAGCCGATCAGCGCGTCGCGAAAGCTGAAAATTGCGACGAAAGACTCGTTCGATTATCCGCTTTTTCTACTCGCTGCTGCATACGCGGGACTGTACCAATTAGAAGATTCACATCCGGAGTTTGGGCAGGGGACGAAGGGCTATTTGCGCCGCTTGGGAACCTCTTACGCGGACCAGGTGATCGGAAATTACTTGACGGAGGGCTTTCTACCGGTGCTGTTCCATGAGGATCCGCGCTATTTTCGAATGGCGGAAGGGAGCAAGAAGAGCCGCGCCTGGTATGCGCTGACACGCATTTTCGTGACGCACACCGACTCCGGTAAGGCGACCTTTAATTATGCGGAAGTCGTGGGTAACGGGATGGCGGCGGGAATCGGTTTGTCGTACTACCCGGATAACCGGAATGTGCCCGACTTCATGCAGAATTGGGGCGTGCAACTGGGGACTGACGCAACCTCGCAGGTGCTGAAAGAGTTTTGGCCGGATGTCAAGCGGTGGTGGCTGACGCGGCACCAGAGAGCAGGGGGCGGCCAGCCGTCCGGGTTCTGAACTTCGCAGCGTTGAGGGCTGTGCTGGTCTATGCGGCGCCGTGTGAGGGCGCACTTCCCGCTCGATCTTTCGCTTGTGCTGCCTTGCGAGGCTAAGCTCGTCGTTCTTTTGTAGAGATTCAGCCAAGACTCGGCTGTAGTGCCGAAGTAGCGACGCCAGACGCAACTGCGTATCGGCGGCGATGGAGCGCGGTTATTCACGATGTCGTGGACCCGTGTGCGCGCGATCTTCCATCCGATAACGGGTCGCTTAGTTCTCCTAGTTTTCTCTTTAGTGATAATCAGCAATCTCGACATCCTGGGCGCCTTCACCTGTCCATCGGAAGCAGAGCCGGTACTGATCATTGATCCGTACGCTATGCTGCCCAGCGCGATCGCCTTTCAGAGCTTCGAGGCGGTTGCCTCGAGGAGCGCTATATCGGCAAGCAAGACAGCTGGTTCCAACTGATCGAGCTTCCGCAATGCAATCCGCTCGACGGCATGAAAGTTTCGGGAACTACCAGTCTCAAAGAGCTTACGACCTTCTGCGTCTTTGAAGCTGGCAATTAATGCAAAAACCTATGATGCTGTTGAAAACTCTCTTTAGCGAAGTAACCGGACTGCATCAAGTCTGATTTAGCAAAATCGACATGGCGATCAATGAGCCGCAGCAGATGCTCTTCGGGAATATGATCTTCAATTCGAAAATAGTAAAACATAGTAAAACAGTGACTCAGAACGAGCTTGTTGACCCATCATGATGAGCAGCGCGCCTCCGCAAAGTTCAATCAAGAACGACATGTAGGGATCTTTGATAGAAGGACGTTCGCAAAGGTGCGAATGTCACCGAAAGATTCAGCGAAGGAATTGTTCGCGGCGGCTTTTATTTGTGACTTCTCCCTGATGGGATCAACTTCCGGGTTGCCGATCAAGCGGTGGTTTTGTCGAGCGTAGTCGATAGTCGATCATGAGCGCACCGCCATGTAGCCGGCCAGCGCCCGCCATTGCTCCTCATTTACGCCTTTCGCAAGCAGCCAACCCATCAGTATCGCCTCGGCAAGAAATCCCACAGGTTGCACAATCCGAGACAGATCGTCCGCGAGCGGCGGCCATAGGTAAATCAGCCAGCCCAGCCCGGCAAGCGCCATCAGCAGCCCGAAGATGCGCGGCAGAAAGCCCGAGCGAACGATCAGGATTCCAATCAGAAGGTCGAATCCTCCGAAAAGCACTAAGGCTATGTGGAGCGCCTGAGCATGCATCCCTAACGAAGCCTGCGCCAAACCACGCAACGCTTGCACCTGAAACCCGCCCAGGTTGCCTGCGGGCACCTGCAACGGAGCAAGAAACACATCGCCAAACGCCTGAATCGCGCAGGCCGTGACACTGAAAAGAGTCGCTAACAGAGAAAGTGTTCGGCTGACCGGCCGGAAGAGTTCATAAAACATGGCGGTCAGCACGAGGTACATGGCAAGCGATACAAGACCCATCGCTGAAGCAGTCCTCACCAATACCCCATATGCCGTGAAGTTGTTGGCCGGAGGCGCCGCATCACCGTGTACGGCAAGTCCTTTAACGAGGAGCCCGGCCAAGACAGCGGTGACGAAGTATAGCAGGTAAACGACGCCGACAAGCCGGGCTCTCGAACGCAGTGGCGCTTTCGACATGTTTCTAGCCTCCAGAGCCACCTTGCATCTCTTGCGGCGGCACCCTCTGATAGAACCATACGCCTGCTGCTTCCCTGCGGTTCGAAATTGCTTCAGACGTTCGCGTTTGTAGCTAACACAAGAAATGGTAGCTCCCGAATCAAGGGTCACACGGAAATTAGGCGGCCACAGGCGAGCCGGAAATGCGCGGGGGAGTTTTCCAACAGCATCTTATTTATTACGTTTCGGGTTAAACGTCAGACGGAACGGCGGAGCAAAAGGCCGCTTGGCCGTATGCAATTTCAGAGCACTCATTGTGAAATTATCCCGAGCGTCCCGAGCCACGTCTCGACCAAGTCAGGCCAGCGCGTAATCGGGAGTTTTGTTCGCCGAAGCCCAAAGGCATGCCCGCCGTGCGCATACAAATGCATCTCCGCGGGAACCCCGGCCTTCTGCAGAGCAATAAAATAAGCCAGCGAGTCATACACGCTGTCGACGTGGTCATCCTCAGCTTGCAGCAGAAATGTAGGCGGCGTACGGCCGGTAACGTGTAGATCGGGATTCAGCGCAAGAGTCGCGTCCGTGGTCGACTGATGTTCGAGATGAGCAACCACAAACTTCTTCGTGCCTTGCTTGGCGTCCCATTCCGCCGCGTACAAAGACAGATGCCCCGGATAAATGGCCACCGCAAAATCCGGCCGGCAGCTTTCCTTGTCGGCAGCGTCAATGGCAGGATAAAGACGCTGTTCAAAGTGGTTGCTGATCGCTGCCACAAGATGCCCGCCTGCCGAAAACCCGAGCACTCCGATCTTGTGCGGATCGATGTGCCACTCCGCGGCGCGCGAACGCACCAGCCCCGTGGCCCTCTGCGCGTCTTCGAGCGCCATCGGCGATTCCGGATACGGCCCCGATTTCGGATAAGGCCCCACATTCGTCACGCGGTACTTCAGCAGCACACAGGTGATTCCTGCGGACGTCAGCCAATCACAGGCTTCCGTGCCTTCAAGATCAATGGCCAAAGTCTGATAGCCTCCGCCAGGAAAGACGACAACCGCGGCGCCGGTATTCTTTCCCTTGGGTGAATAGACCGTCATGGTGGGCCGCGTCACATTGCTCACCCCAATGACCTGCCTGCCGGCAACCAGAAACGTCTTTCCCGACGGCTCAACAATCTCCGGCCCTTTGACCGGCTGTGGATCAGGCGCCGAGCCGGGCCATATAGGAATCTGCGGATGATCAGACGATGGCTGCCAGCCAGTGTTCTGGCATAACAGAAGACTGGACACAAACACAAACCAGACGGTGAAGATCAGAGATTTCATATCGGGATGTTTGGCGGCACGCGCCGGGCGCACTTGAGCGAATGTATGAGCTTAGCAATGAAGAGTTCATCACGCGGCCGTGCCGATCCGCCGTATTCACACGCGTGCGCCTACCGCGAGCTTGTAAGTTGGTTTGTGCAACGTGCAGCACGATGCCAGTGCAGATCCGATGTCTTGAAAACCGGGCAAGCATGTTCCATTTTCTGAGTAACCCGTGAGCTTATCTATGTCGCAAAAAAAGATTTCTAGCGGTGTGGTACACGAACTGCCCGCAGATTTAAAAAAAGCACTTACATCCGACCCGCAAGTCTTAACAGCATGGGAGGATATTACGCCGCTGGCACGCAACGAGTGGATATGTTGGATTGAGTCAGCCAAGAAAGCAGAAACTAGAAGCCGCCGCATCGAGTGGGGCTGTTCAAGCCTCAAGGATGGAAAACGACGCCCCTGCTGTTGGCCCGGATGCGCCCACCGCTGATTCGAGGATGGTCAAGTAAGGCTTTGCCGCTTGCTGGGTGTTGATAGTCGAGGTATCATTGTCGATAGTCGAGGCATCGGCAACAGTGCCCAAACCATCAGATTTGTTGCAGGGAACACTCGATCTTTTGATTCTGAGGACCATCGCCCGCAAGCCGCTTCATGGTTGGGGTATAGCGAAGCGGATACAAACACTTTCGGGCGACACTTTGTCAGTGGGCCAAGGCTCGCTGTACCCGGCACTCCACCGCCTGGAAAATCAAGGCTGGATTTGCGCGAGGTGGGAGGATTCGGATTTGGGGCGGCCCGCGAAGGTCTACTCTCTAACTCCGGAGGGCCGGAAACAACTGGAGCGCGAACTGAAAAGTTGGAAGCGCCTCTCTTCTGCCGTCCACCTTGTCCTTCAAAACGCCTGATGCGGATATTTATGCGGAGAATCCGGATCATCACACGACGTGTTCATTCATTGCTGCATCGTTCCAGCGATGACGCGGAACTTCAACGCGAGATTGACATTCATATCCAGCAACTCGCGAATGAGGCTATAGCTGCGGGTATGACTGAGGTCGAAGCTCGGGCCACGGCTTTGCGGGAATTTGGACGGGTAGACCAAATCAAAGAAAAGTGCCGCGACACTCGCCGCGTGAGCTGGATTCAGGATCTTGTCCAGGACTTACGCTACGGCGTTCGTATGTTGCGACAGTCGCCCGCCTTCACCGCCATCTCCGTAATCACTCTCGCCTTGGGCATCGGCGCCAACACCGCGATTTTCAGCATTGTCGATGCAGTGCTTTTGCGATCGCTTCCGTATCGGCATCCCAATCAACTCGTGCTGATGTTCGATGTCCCGCTCGATCGGCCAGACGCGCTGTCGGGCATTTCCTACAGGGACTTCACCGAGTGCCGCACCCAGAACCGGGCGTTTAGTCAGATAGCGGGAAATACATTTCACGATCTCACATTAACCGCGGCAGGCGAACCGGCCATTGTAAACACCGCGGACGTGACGCCGGAGATATTCCCTCTGCTGAACGTAAAGCCTCTGCTGGGCCGCACGTTGCTGCCCGAGGATGGCAAGCCAGGCGCGGTGGCGGTGGCTGTTCTGAGCGAAAATCTCTGGCGCAGCCGCTTCGGCTCCAATTCGGGTCTTATTGGCCAATCTATCGCTCTGGACATGCGTTCATTTACGGTGGTCGGAATCCTGCCGGCGAGCTTTCGCTATCCCGAAGGCGCTGCCCATCAAGACGTGTGGATTTCTGTCATACAGGACCCGCTGTTCGGGCCTTTGACGTCGCAGCCCGGCGTGCGTTTGTTGGGTGTGATCGGCCGGCTCAAGCCAGGCGTTTCCCCGGCGAAAGCTCAGGCCGAGATGAACACCCTGGGCGCCCGGCTCGCGAAAGAGTTTCCGGCAGAAGATTCCGGCTTGACGATCCGGATTCAGCCCTATCGGGAGGCTGTGGTCGGGAACTTGAAACCCGCGCTGCTTATTTTGATGAGCGCGGTTGGCATGCTTCTATTGATCGCCTGTGCCAATATCGCGAACCTGCTTCTATCGAAGGCCACTTCTCGTGGGAGAGAAGTGGCTGTGCGAATCGCGCTTGGGGCGTCGCGCGCCCGCATTGTCCGTCAAGTACTGACCGAGAGCGCTTTGCTAGGGCTGCTCGGCGGAGTTGCCGGTCTGCTTCTTGCGGCGTGGGCTGTCTGGAGTCTTCGGCCTTTCTTGCCGTCCGAAGTGGTCCAGATCAGTCCGATTCATGTCGAAGGCCCGGTCCTGGTGTTCGCGCTGCTGTTGTCTCTTGCCGCCGCGCTGGCGTTTGGCCTGGCACCCGCGCTGCTCGCAACCCCGTCCAACTTGCAGACGAACCTCAAGGAGGGCGGCGAACGTACTGGCCAGCGTGGCGGCCAGAATGTGCGAAGTTTCTTGGCGATCGCGGAAATATCGGTTGCCACGGTGCTCTTGGTTGCGGGCGGTCTCCTGATCCGCAGCTTTGCGTTGGTCACGTCGGTCAATCCTGGCTTCGATCCGAACAACGTCACAGAAGCCGAGGTTTCGCTTCCACAATTTCAATACTCGACCCCGCAGCAATGGACGGCTTTCTCCAAGGAATTGCTGGCGCGCCTCGATGCGCAGCCTGGTTTCGAGGACTCCGCTCTGGCCGCTCCACTGCCGATGGATCGCCAAGGCCAAGCCACGTTGACGTTCAGCATTGTAGGAAATCCCCCGCTTCCTCCCGGCAAATCGATTACCGCCGATTACACCACGGCGAGTCGCGGGTATTTTAACGTGATGCGAATTCCGCTGCTACGGGGCCGCCTTTTCTCCGAGCAAGATTCGCCGTCCAATCCGAAGGTAGCGATCATCAGCGAAACGCTGGCACGGCGTTATTTCCCGAACCAGGACCCGATCGGAAGACAACTGAGATTTGGATTCCCGCCGAACGGCGATGTGTCGCGCGAGATCGTCGGCGTCGTCGGCGACGTGCGGGACGTGGCGCTTAGCCAGAAACCCGTCCCAATGATGTATGCACCCTTCGCGCAAGCGCCTCTTTATGGAGGAGAGGTCGTTGTAAGAAGTTCCTTGAGCACATCGAGCGTGGCAGCCGCCATTCGCCAGGCGGTTCACTCCATCGACAAGGATCTCCCCGTGACGGATGTCGAATCCTTCCCGGACGCGCTCGGCCAATCCATCTCGCGGGAACGATTTCGCACGTTCCTTCTGGGTTCGTTCAGCGCGATTGCTCTTGTGCTCGCCGCAGTCGGAATTTTTGGCGTGATTTCTTACTCGGCCTCGCAGCGCACGCATGAAATCGGAATTCGCATGGCACTCGGGGCGCAGCGGCGCGACGTTTTGCATCTAATTTTGGGGCAAGGAGCGAAGCTTGCCCTGCTGGGCTTGGGCATTGGCGTCGTCTTAGCGTTTGTGCTAACGCGGTTCATCGCGAGCCTGCTTTATCGCGTCTCCGCGGCGGATCCGCTGACATTTGGCGCCGTGGCGGTCGTTCTGCTCGGCGTCGCGGTGACTGCCTGTTATATTCCCGCTCGCCGCGCCATGCGAGTGGATCCGATGGTCGCTCTGAGATACCAGTAATCCATCCGTGCGTCAGCTTCAAGAGTTCTGTTTACTGAAGGATTGTCGGTGACTCGGACAGTGGACGCGCGACTGACACCCTTTATTTCTTGGCCGCCCAAGCCGCCTCATCCTGCTACGATGAACCCGACAACCCATGACGTTCCCAGCTCCTGTTCCGGAGATTCCCGCGGCCAACGTCGACACAGCCGCGGCGTACTATGTCAACACCCTGGGCTTCACCTTCGAATTGGGGGGACGACCAAGGCGGCATTGCAGGCGTTTCACGGGGGAATTGCAGATTGTTTGTCTCCAGTCGCTGCTTCCGAGAGTCCTACGGCAATGTAGGCCCCATCCTTTTCTGGCTCAATCTCAACAGCAAGGCTGAGGTTGATGCACTTTTCGCACATGGAAGGCGGCGGAAGCGAAGATCGTTTCCGAGCCTGAGGATAAACCCTGGAAGCTGCGCGAGTTTATGGCCGCCGATCTTGATGGCAACCTCATTCGCGTCTTTTATGATTTCCGGGGGTCCGCTCCATGACTGTCGGTTCTGTAAGTAACTGTAAAGGGACGCCGGTTCTGAACCGCGCACGTCAGTGAGCGGCGTCGGCGTATAACTTCGCCACCCGCGAGGAATTTGAGCACGTCGTCTTTTACGGCGGCGAGCACTTCGGCCGCCTGTTTCGCGGTCGGCGTCACGTCGTCTTTGAGGAACCGCTCGACGTAGGGCTGCATCGCTCCCAGGCCCGAACCTAAAAACAGCGAGCCCTGATCGGGCGTCGTGCCTTCGAAAAAGTCGGTTTGCGGCTGTTCTTTTGAGCGCTTCAGTTTCTGGCGCTGCTCGTCGCGCGTAAGCGGCGAATTGAACTGCGCTGTGAGGCGCTCGCCTTCGAGCTGGTCGCGATCGCGCGCGGCGTCCGAAGCTACTTGGTCGTTGGTTGCGGAATCGAAGAGGGAGCGCTCTCGCTCTGCGTCTTCGGGCTTGCGGTTGAGCCGGGCTCCTTGCTCAGCGGCGGCAGATCGTTCCAGCGGCGATAAGCCGCGGCTTCTTCGCGGTGACGCGCTTCGATGGGCGGAAGCGTTCTGCCCGCCGCGAACATCCTCCGGAACTCCTCGACTGCTGCGTCCTCGCCCTGGTTCGCCCTCACCTTGTCGAGGTGCTCCATGTTCGCCCAGGTCTGCGGATCCGCTTTTGGAGGCAAGTTCTTCATTGGCTGCCTTTTTCAGTGTAGGGCGCATCCGCTCGAATGAAAATTCGCCCGGGTACTGGCGGACATAGCGCCGGGACAGTACGTCGGCCTGCTCCGGCGTGAGATCCAGGCGCGCCCATCGGTCGGCCCCCTGCCGTAAATGGGCCGCGATTTCGCTTACGAGTTCGACCGGCTCATCGGGATAACCGAAGTCGTCGACGAGAGAGCGCGAAGCCGTAATATCCGAGCGGATGCACTAGACTTGATTCGTGATCCGTCAGATCGCGCCTCAGTTTTTCAGCACGGACATTCCCGCCAGTCTCGCCTATTACAAAAATAAGCTCGGCTTCGAATGTCTGGGCACGTGGCAAGATCCGCCAGTCTACGCCATAGTTGGGCGCGATAGGCACGCGATTCATTTCCGCTGCGCCGAGCCGCCCACCGCCAATCCCGATAAATATTCGGAGGAACTGCTGGATGCCTACCTCTTCGTCGAAGATGCGGACGCGCTTTATTCTGAGTACGCAGGCCGAGGCGTGGAGTTCACTCGGCATCTCGCCAACATGCCGTGGGAATCGCGCGAGTTTGTGGTGAAGGATTGTGATGGTCGTCTTCTCGCCTTCGGCGCAAAGCTATAGTCCCTCCCGATTGCCCATTCACAAAAATTGAGGTGCTTGATACCTTGCGCTTCTAGCCGTGCGGCGTTATAAATAGGTAGAAGCTAAAGCTATGCCGGACCCGTCACTGAAATCCGATCTTCCCCAAGGGACCCTGGACCTTCTCATCCTTAAAGTTGTGGCTGTTCAGCCGGTGCATGGCTACGCGATCGCGCAGCGGCTACAGCAGATTTCGCGCGATATTGTTCAGGTGCCGGGAGGTTCCCTGTATCCTGCTTTGCATCGATTAGAGAATCGAGGCTTGTTGAAATCCGACTGGAAGGAAACCGACAACGGGCGGGATGCCAAGTTTTACCGCTTGACGCGAAAGGGGCGAGCCCATTTGGAGGCGCAGGCGGCGAGCTGGCGACGGCTGGCCGAAGCGGTCAGCCAGATTCTGAGCTTGGCCGAGGAGGGTGCGCAATGACGTGGTGGTCACGCTTGTGGCGGCGTAAGAAATTGGAGCAAGATCTCGGCCGGGAGCTCCAGTTTCACATTGCCGAAAGGATTTCAGAGCTCAAAAGCACAGGGTTGAGCGAGACTGAGGCGCGCCGCCGAGTGCGGCAGGAGTTCGGCGGCATTGAGCAGGTGAAAGAGGAATGCCGGGAGGCACGCGGCACATTGTGGTTGGAGTCGATATGGCTCGATGCTCGCTACGGGATGCGCCTGCTCAAGCGCAATCCCGGGTTTTGCGCAATCGTGATTGCGACGCTTGCGGTCGGAATTGGCGCGAACACTGCAATTTTCAGCGTGGTCGATGGTGTTTTATTGCGGCCTCTGCCGTTCGCGAACCCGAATCGTCTCGTACGAGTCTGGGAATCCGCGCCGAGCAAAGGGTTTTCGCGAAATGTCGTTAACCCGTTCAACTTTCTGGATTGGCGGGAGCGCAGCCGCAGCTTCACGGAAATGGCGGCTATGGAGGGCGAAGGCGGCAACTCCAATCTCACCGGCGCGGGCGAGCCAGTGGCTGTAGCCGTGATGCAAGTTTCGCCGCAATTCTTTTCGATTCTCGGTATCCCGGCTTATCTCGGCCGCACCTTCGTGTCCGAAGAAGGTAAGCCGGGGCACTCGAATCGCGTCGTTCTCAGCTACTCGTTTTGGCGGACCCGATTCGGCGGTAGTCGGAGCGCTATTGGCAGGACTATCATGGTGGATGGTTCTCCCAACACGATCGTTGGGGTGATGCCGCCGGATTTCGCGTTTCCGAATATTCAAGCCGACATCTGGACTCCGCTCCCTATCGTTCGCTCGAAGGAATGGGAGGGCGGCCGGTATCTGGGTGTCATCGCGCGTTTGAGGCCCGGCATATCACTTCAAAAGGCGCAAGAAGACATGCGTCGCATCGCTGCCCAGATCGCCCGCGAGCGCCCGGACTACGACAAGGGCTGGACCAGCGAAGTCGTTCCTTTTCTCGAAGACGCCACGAGAACCGTCCGGCTTCCTTTGCTGGTTCTGTTGATTGCGGTTGGATTTGTTCTGCTCGTGGCCTGCGCGAATCTCGCAAATCTGCTGTTGATGCGTGGGACGCGGCGCCTGCCTGAAATCGCCGCGCGCGCCGCGCTGGGAGCCGGCAAGCTGCGTCTGGTTCAGCAACTTGTTTCGGAAACGCTCGTGCTTTCGCTGATTGGCTGGGTGGCAGGAGTTCTGGTAGCGTACGCTGCGCTGAAGGGTGTGCTCGCGACGATGCCGCCCGATAGCGCCTTGCCTCGCATGCAGGCGATTCACCTCGATACTCGCGTTTTCTTGTTCTCCTTTACGATCGCGCTGGTTACGACGCTTCTGTTTGGCGTGATGCCGGCATTCCGGATCGCGCGGGGGGACGTGCAGGATGCCTTGAAGCGGGGCTCCTTGCGGACCGGCGTCGGCGCGAACCGCTCGTTTCGATACGCCTTCGTGACGACAGAGATCGCGCTGTCGCTTGTGCTCCTGGCCGGGGCCGGTTTGATGCTGCGCAGCTTCGCTCATTTGATCAACGTAAATCCCGGCTTCGTATCAGACCACGTTCTGACGATGAATCTTTTCATCTCCCCGGCGAAGTTTGAAGATGCGGCGAAGCGGTCGCTCTATGTGGATCAAGTTCTCAACGAAGTTCGAAATGTGCCTGGCGTCGAGGCCGCAGGTTCAGCGCATTTCCTTCCGATGACCGGCTTGATGTCGGGATGGTGTTTCTCGCGGTTCGGAGAACCTCTGGTGGTGAGCTCTTCTCCCGGCGCCGATTTTCTTATCATCACTTCCGGCTATCTTCGCGCCATGCGGATCCCGCTGCTCGCCGGCCGCGATTTCGGACCACGGGATACCTTCGCCTCTCCGAGCGTCGTCCTGATCAATCACGCTTTCGCGAACAAATATTTTTCAAAACAGAATCCAGTCGGGCAGAAGCTGAATATCTGCTGGCCGATTCCCAATCCTGCACAGATCGTCGGGGTCGTGTCTGATTCGCGCCACACCGACCTAGAGACTCCGCCGAAGGCTACTATTTTCCTGGACAACTCGCAAGCCGCGATGTACTTTGCCAATCTGACGGTCCGAACGCGCGAAGATCCGCAGCAGATGACGAGATCCTTAATCGCAGCTATTCACCGCGTAAATCCCGATCAGGCCGTCTCGAGCGTGCGAACCATGGACGATGTCTTGTCCAACTCCGTGGCGCGACCCCGGCTGCAATTGATCTTGCTCGCGACTTTCGCGGCAATGGCTGTACTGCTCGCGGCTGTTGGAGTCTACGGTGTTCTTTCTTACTCAGTCGTACAAAGAACGCAAGAGATCGGCATCCGCGTCGCCCTCGGCGCGACTAGCACTGATGTCGTTCAAATGATTCTGAAGGAAGGACTCGTTCTACTGGCAATCGGGGTAGCTGCGGGGATGACCGCGGCGCTGCTGCTCACGCGATTGCTGAAGAGTCTGCTCTTCGAAGTGCAACCCACTGACCCGCTGACATTAGTCTCTGTAACAGCCGTCTTGATCATCGTTGCGCTCGCGGCAACACTCGTTCCGGCGCGCCGCGCGTTTCGCTTAGATCCGATGGCCGCCTTACGGTATGAGTGAGACACAGCGGAACCGATGCTGGTGATGAATTCCGTCACAAGGGACGGATCAGGTCACCGCGCTTCACGAGTCTGCTCCATGACTGTCGCGGTTCTGTAAAGTGGCTGCAAACGTTGAACGCAGATTCTGAACCGTGCACGTGAGTAAGGGGACCGTGCTTGTTTCAACAGGCTCCTGAGTTTTCGACGAGCTCCGGCCATCGCTGGATAGGGCATTCTATAGGGATGGCCAAACGTTCCAACGAAAATCGATTGATCTTAGTGACAGGAGCGACAGGGAAGCAAGGCGGAGCGGTAATCCGGCATTTACGAACGAAGGGTTTTCCGGTTCGCGCTCTCACGCGCAATCCTGATCGGCCGGAAGCTCGAGCTTTGATTGACCAGACCGGAGTGGAGATAGCGCGTGGTGATTACGACGAGAAGGCGTCTCTTCTGCGCGCGCTGGAAGATGTGTACGGCGTGTTCTCCGTGCAAACCCCATTTCCGGACGGTGTAGAAGCTGAGGTACGGCAAGGCATTGCGATGATCGATGCCGCACACGCCTCGGAAATCAGACATTTCGTGTACAGCTCGGTAGGCAGCGCCGACCAGAACACCGGAATCCCACACTTCGAAAGCAAATGGAAAATCGAGGAGCATCTTCGGGGAACCGGAATGCCCTATACAATTCTGCGGCCCGTATACTTTATGGAAAACTGGCTTCAGATGAAAGACGTGATCGATCAGGGGAAATTGATGCTGCCACTTAGTCCTGAGACGATACTGCAGCAGATTGCGGTCGACGACATCGGGGCTTTCGCCGCGATGGCGTTCGAGCACCCGGGCAAATGGCAAGGAACTTCAACCGAGCTTGCCGGAGATGAATCCTTCGTCGATCAGATCGCGCAGACTCTGCAAACCAGCTATTCTCAGATACCGTGGGAAGATTTTGAGAGGCAGGTGGGTCACGAAATTGCCGCGATGTACCGGTGGTTTGAGGATGTGGGATACCACGCCGACATCACAGCTTTACGGCAGGAACACCACGGAATGATCAGTTTCGAGCGTTGGCGCAATACGTTTTGGCCGTCGCCTGCGGAGTCTGCCCGCAGTTCTTCAGAGTCTCATTAGAAATAAAGCTTCAACGCCAATTGACACTGCCGCGGGCCCCACCCTCGCATCCGGGATACGGGATCGAAGTGAGCCATATAGAGGCTTTCTCTTGACACGGGTATATATATAAATCAATATATAGATAGGTTATGACTGAAGCTGACGCAAAAGCGTTTCTTCCGCTCAAGACACAGTGGTTCCACATCATGCTCTCGCTAGCGGGTGGAGAGCAGCACGGTTACGGAATCATGCAGGAGGTGCTGAATCGTACAACCGGAAAAGTGCGGTTGTGGCCAGCCACACTGTACGGATCGATCAAGCGGCTGATCGAGGCCGACCTGATCGAGGAATCTGACGAACGGCCCGCGCCGGAATTGGATGACGCGCGCCGGCGCTATTACCGGCTCACACCGCTCGGCGCACAGGTGCTCGACGCGGAATGTGAGCGCCTGCAGGAATTGGTTCATGCAATTCGGGTGAAGCGAGCGCTGGTGATCGAATGAATTTCACAAAGCGGATTTACCGGCGGTTGGCGCAAGCTTTTCCGCACGAATTCAATTTGGTGTATGGCGAAGAGGTGATGCGGGCCGGCGAAGAGGTGATCGAACAGATTGCCAAGAGGCGTGGAGCCGCCGCGCTCTTCCGGCTCATTGCCGACATCGCGATTCGCTTGCCGCTCGAATACCTGAGCGAGATGCGCCACGATATGCGGTATGCGTTGCGGGCGCTGATCAAGTCGCCCGGATTCGCGCTAGTCGGCATCGTTTCCATCGGACTCGGCATTGCGCTGACGACACACGTGTACAGTTCGAACTGGGCGTTGATGACCCGGGAGCTGCCGTCCGCGGCTAACGCCCAGCGGCTCGTGATGCCCGAAAAACCTGTATCGTATTACTACATCGAGCAATATCGGGATCAAAAGGGCCTGTTTGCCGGAGTAGCCGCATTCGAGAACGGCGTGCCGTTCAATGTCAGCCTGCAAGGCCAAATGAATGCCAAACCGGAGCGCGTCTTCGGACAGCTTGTGTCACCTGATTACTTTTCCGTGCTCGGTGTCCGGCCCCAGCGCGGGCGCCTGCTCAGCGCCGAACTGGACAAGCCCGGTGAAGCGCCCGTGGTCGTGATCAGTGATCGTTTCTGGCGCAATCGCCTCAACTCCTCCCCCAGCGCGCTGGGGCAAATACTTCGGTTAAATGGGCAGACCGCGACCATCGTGGGAATCACACCGAGGAATTTCGATGGCGCGCTGGCCATGAATCCGGCTGAGCTGTTCGTCCCCATCACGGTCCAGGCCTCGCTCGCTCCGGAGCTGGCGAACGACGTGCTTCATCGACGCGATGCCAAGGAGTTCCTGGCCATGATGTGTCTGGCGCCCGGCGTCACGATCGATTCCGCGGAAGCCGCTCTCGACGGGATCACGCGCCGGCTCGACCGGGAAGATCCTTCGTCGCCGGCGCGCATTGACAAAAGCAGACGCGTAACTTTACTCCCGGCTGGAACGAGGGCGCCGATTCCCCGGAAGGCGCGGCCGGCGCTGCTCGGATTTTTTGCTGTGCTGATGGGATTGATTATGGCCATCGCGTGCCTGAATGTTGCCACGATGCTGCTCGCGCGGGGCGCCAACCGGCGCAAGGAGCTTGCCGTTCGTCTGGGAATCGGCGCCAGTCGCTTTCGGCTTATGCGGCAGATGATCAGCGAGGGCATTTTGCTGTCGTTATTGGGCGGTGTAGCGGGATTGGCGCTCGCCTATGGTCTCTTTGCGTTGAACTCGCAGCTCCCGCAACCCGCAGCTGCGCCGCTCCCGCCCGACGTCGCATTGGATTGGCACGCAGCGGTTTTTGCGTCCGTCGTCGCAATCGTGTGCGGCATCGGATTCAGCCTGGCGCCCGCCCTGCAGGCAACGAACATCGATATCGCACCCGCACTCAAAGAGGGCTCGGCGCTTCAGTTCGCCGGGTACCGGCGTTTTGGTCTGCGCAATCTCGCCATGGGAGCCCAGGTTGCCGGATCGCTCATGCTACTGCTGATCACGGGGTTCCTGGTGATGGGCATTACCGGTGAAAGCAGCATCGAAAGCAAATTCGATCCGAAGACGATGGTCCTTTTGTCGGTCGATCCGGTGCGCGATGGCTACGCGCCCGAAAAGGCGCAGGCGGTGTTCGAGAAAATTGTCGAACGGCTCAAGACCGACGGCGCCGTACGCGCTTTCGCGCTCGCTGCGCAGCCGCCGTTCTCGATGCTAGACAAAGATGAAGCGAACCAACTGACGGCGGAAGACTCGCGCGAGTTCTCGAAGGTGCGCAAACCGGCGTCCAGGGAAACTGTGGGCGCGGGCTATTTTGCCGCGCTCAGCGAGCCGATGCTGGCGGGCCGCGATTTCGAGGAACGCGATCAACGGACCCAAGCCGGCACATCGAAGGCCGTTGCTTTACCCGTAATTCTGAATGAGAGCGCCGCACGCGGATTTTTCGGAAATGGGGATGCTATCGGCAAGCGTCTTCGCGATGACACGCAATCCTATGAAGTGGTCGGCGTCGTCCGCGATTTCAAGAGTGAAAGCTGGATCAGCCAATCCATTGTTTACTTACCGCTGACGCGGCGCGATTTCGCGCGGCCTCCCGCCGACGGCATCACCATTCTCGCGCGTTCGAATGCGGGAACGGATGCGCTGAGCGGGATTCGAAGTGACATCGCTTCCCTCGCTCCGAATTTGACGATCTTCAATGAGGAAACGCTCAGCGAGTCCCTGGAGCGCAGCCGGTACATCACGCGATCCGCTGTGCGTACATACGGCGGAATGGGCGTGTTCGGGCTGGTGCTGTCCGCAATCGGGCTCGCCGGAGTCACGGCCTATACGGTCGCGCAGCGGCGAAGGGAGATCGGAATTCGCATGGCGCTGGGCGCGCGTAAGGGGCAAGTGCTGCGGCTGGTGCTGCGCGAAGGCACGGTTCTGACAACCGCCGGAACAGTTCTTGGATTTCTGGGCGCGGTCGCAATGGCGAGGATACTCTCCGCTCTGACGAGCGAGTTTGCCGACGCGTTTAAGATCGGTACGAACGATGTGCGCTTGCTCGCCGGAGCACCATTGCTGCTGGCAGCGGTAGCGATGCTTGCCTGCTACGTGCCGGCGCGGAGGGCCGCTAAAGTCGACCCGTCGACGGCACTGCGGCAGGAGTAGAGTGCGCTGGTTCTTCCGCTCTCTGCCCAAAAAATAAGCTTAAACGCCAACTGGCACTGCCGCGGCCAGACCGCGGTATAGTTGAGCACGCCGAGAGTGGGATGGCCGATAGCACGATGTACAATATGCGGCGTACTCAGCTATACCTCGACGATCACCTCTGGGATGCCCTGCACAGCCGTGCCCGCAGTCAAAAAACCACCGTCTCAGAACTCGTGCGGCAAGCCGTTCGTGAGCGTTATCTCGGCAGCCAGGAGCGCCAAAGCAAGGCCATGCAGGAATTCGTCGGTACCGGCAAGAGACTATACGCTTCGATCGACCCTGTCAAGTACGTTCGAAGTCTTCGGCGAAGTGGCCGTCTGGACCGGCTGCACAGTAAGTGACCGTTCTGGTCGATTCCGACATCCTGATCGAGGTCTCACGTGGCCTGAATCGAGACATCGTCTCAAAATGGTTAGAGTTGAGCAACTCGGACGCTGCTGTCCTTTATTCGCCGGTTAGTGTCGCTGAACTCTGGACGGGCGCTCGGGCCGCCGAACACGACGCTCTCGAGAATCTATTCCGGGCGCTGACATGCGCGGCGATCGACGAACAAGCCGGTCGCCAGGCCGGGATGTACCTGCACCGCTATAGAAAGAGTCACGGCGTCGAAGTTGCGGATGCCTTGATCGCCGCAAGTGCCGTCGCGAACCGCGCACAGCTTTGGACACGGAACCGCAAGCATTACCCGATCAAGGAGCTGTTATTTCTCGACTGAGCCGCTAGCAATCGTTCTCGGCTGGCGTAAGCATCTCTTAGAAATAAAACTTCAACGCCAACTGGCAGTGCCGCGGCCCGATTGCCGTATAGCTTTTTCCCGAGATGATTACGGGAGAAAAACCAACCGCAACCCTTGTTCGGGAGAATTCCAGAGCGCTTCCACGTCTCGCAGTGGAACTGGCTTTATGTTGATCTTGAGGGGTGATCTCGCTGCAAGCAGAAAAAACTCCGCAAGCGCCTTAAAGATCTCGTCGAGAGATGCACTCCCGAACCCGCTTCCAAGAAGCTCGAGGCCGATAGCTGGCGCTCATGAGTTACCAGGGTTCCGCACCGCGAAAATGCCTTACTATACCTGGGCACCCCTACCAATAAGCGACTGGACAAGGGTCTCTTAATGGAGAATGGGGTCTCGCGAGAGGCTATCTCCAACAGCTACAAGCAAACAAAACCATTCATCGATTCGCGGATCGTGAAGCTAAAAACAGAGCTGGGAGCGTCACGGAGAGCGTCCCAGCTGGAGTAAGGGAGGGATGAAGAACGCAGTTTATTTCGAGAGCAGAACACGTCGTAGGACCGCTCCCGTTCGTGCCCCTGGTCGTCTCGCACTGTGGACGTATACCGGAACTGATCGCCCCACGCATCAGTGAAACGGCTGTCGCGGTAGCGCAGATCGACCCGCGTGTAGCCGAGATCTGACAGCGTATGCAGCTCGCTGGGCTGGACGATTCCATCGCCGTTGTCGGTCCACACGCGCAGCGCGTTCCACACCGCAGAACAGTTGCGGGCATCGAGATGGTCGATCTCGCCGCAGCCTTCCTGCGCTGCCCAGTACGCTAGAGCGCGATAGCCGTTCCGCTCACCGCCGGGGGGCTGCGGGCTGAGATTCCCGAACAAATTCCGCGAGAGGCTCATGTCAGTCCAGGAGCCATCGGGGTTCGGGCGTACCAGCCAGCCGTTCCCGAAGCGCGGATCGAGCCAGCTCAGTTTCATCGGCGCGGCTTCGGGCGTCGCTCGAAACAAGGTACCCGCCTCCGCTCCCGTCAAATGAAAACCTTCATCCTTGGTATCGAGGATGATGGGCGACGGCTTACAGTCGCCAGACAGGGCTCCAAGCGCAACGGAACAGGAGCAAGGGGTGTAGTATTGTTTCCCCGTGACGCTTGGAGAATTGAAGATGGTGCCGCAGCCGTAAGTTAATATCTTGCCGCCGAGTCCGGTCGCAATGTTCCAAATGTCGAGAGAAGGGGTGACCGAGTCTTCACTCGGGTCATACGCGTAGCCCTTCACGAAGGTGGGCGAAGCCACTTGGCCTACACCCGTGCCTGTCCCGCACCAATAGCCAAGCCCGGAGCAGTACCCCTGTCCGGTCGCGCTGATGGTGCCGCTGCCTACCTTGGTTTTGCCGCTGCAATCGTAAACCGTGAAGGGATATGTAACCGTCTGGGTCAACAGAATCGGCGAAATCGAGCATGAGGGAGCTTGGGGAGAGTAACTAGGGGGTCCAAACACGAGAGCTTGCTGCGCGACCGCAGCTTGGCTGATGAACAGCAGCGCGAATAAAAGCAGCTTTGTCCGTGTCATTGGACCTCTCCCGACTCTTTGGATTGCGCGGCCCAAAACTGAGCTTCTTTGCGCCAGTCATCGGGCGAGACTCCGGCGACTCCGCGCGGATTTCGGAGATCGGCCTCTACGCGGCCCGAATTCAGTCCATGCAACTGCTTGACGATTGGCTGTTGATTCGCGGGCGTCGAATGCTCGACCAGATCCGCCGCAGCGAGTAGATCCTGCGCGGCCTGCGCACGCATCGCGAAGATGCGATCCACATACTGCTTGTTGCCCCACCAAGTGCGGTCGATGAAGATCACATCGGTCACTTCGACGTCGCCTTTATATTCACCAGCCGGGGCCGTGAGCGGCAGCACGCGCGGGTGGCCCGGAAAGATGTATTCCGCGTACTGGTCCTCGGGGCTGACGTTCTCATTCGCGCCGTAAAGCAGATTGTCGTAGCCGATGCCACGGCTTTCGACCGTATTCTTGGTATCGCGAAGTACGAACTCGCGCGTGTGAATCCCATACGCCACGATGGGTTTATCGGTGGTATTTGTGAGCGTGATTTCGAGCAGATGTCTCGTTGTGCCATCTGGGTTTTTGAAATCCGTCACAGCCGCAGTCGCGAGCAGCGGCGGGCTGCCCTTTGAAGACTGAGCGGGGACGGGTGTCACTAGACACAGGACGATGCCCGTCATGTACACGCTACGCCAGAAAAGTTTCATTTAAAGTGCCCTCCTCAGAGCACGTAGGACCTACAGTACTCCTCATAAGTACGTAAGTCTATCGCTTCCAGTACCAAGGGCTGCTGGGGGACCCCACACGTAATCGATCACGACATCTATGCGGGCCGGTCCACTCGCGAGGAATCGAAGAGACCCGCGACTGGTGCTCCTGATCGAGCGAAACGATCGCATCCGCGCCGAGATCTCTGAGGGTCTCTCCAGCGTTTCTCGATTGCGGCCCGCTGCGATCAGGTCGACAACTATTTCAGTATCTGCAGCGACCGGCTCCGCAAACGAGGTGTAGCGAGGAGGCGCATCAAATGCATGAACCACGGCGGCATTCATAGTAAGTCATTCGCGCGGTCGGCCGCCTAGAAATAAAGCTTCAACGCCAAGTGGCACTGCCGCGGCCCGATTGCCGTATGGTTTTATCCCGAGATGATTACGGAAGAAAAACCAACCGCACCCCTTGTTCGGGAGAATTCCAGAGCGCTTCCACGTCTCGCAGTGGAACTGGCTTTACGTTGATCTTGAGGTGTGATCTCGCTGCAAGCAGAAAAAAGTCCGCAAGCGCCTTAAAGATCTCGCCGAGAGATGCACTCCCGAACCCGCTTCCAAGAAGCTCGACGCCGGAGCTACGCAAAGTAGCCGCCGCTAGCGAAATCGTTTTACCGGCACTATCTCCTACTTGAACAAATCGGACCGGCGAGCCCGCGCGCTGCGATCCCTTTTGCGATATCGTTTCCAGCACAGCCTCTGCTGGGTGACCCCACAGATAGTCAAGGACGACATCTATTGGCGCTGCGGTCCACTCGCGGCGAATCGAACAGACCAGTGACTCGCGCTCCTGATCGAGTGAAACAATCGCATCCGCTCCGAGATCTCTGAGGGTCTCCAGCGTTTCTCGATTGCGGCCCGCTGCGATTACACGTTCAGCCCCCAAATGCTTCGCAATTTGCACCGCAAGCTGCCCGGCCACTCCCGTCGCACCAAGAATCAGGACATTCTCTCCGGCGGCAAACTTCGCTCGCCTGGTAAGCGCAACCCAGGAAGACATGCCCGGGTTTGCCATTCCAGCGATACTCACGGGGTCCAAACCCTGCGGCAGCGGAATGCACATGCCGTGCGCCGCTAACGCACGCTCAGAGAACGTTCCGAACGGGGCTCGCGACATGCCGAAATAGATCTTCGTACCATCGCTTTGCCGTCCCACCCCATCAACGCCGGGAATGAAAGGCAGCATCCCGGTACTGCCATAGTGAGACCCATTTGCCAGCGCCCTGACGACGGGATGGAAGCCCGCTGCGATCAGGTCGACAACTATTTCACTATCTGCAGCGACCGGCTCCGCAAACGAGGTGTAGCGAGGAGGCGCATCAAATGCATGAACCACGGCGGCGTTCATGAGAAGTCCTTCGCCCGATTGGGCCGCCTAGAAATAAAACTTCAACGCCAATTGACACTGCCGCGGTCCGACCGCCGTGTAGTTGATGACACCGAAATTCGGATCGCCAACGAAGGTGTCCGGCGTACCGAACACCGGGTGATTGAACGCATTCTCCGCCTCGAGGCGCAATTCCAGCTTCAAATCTTCGTGGCTGCTGGACAGCACGAATTCCTTCAAGATCGATAAGTTCGTCGTGAAGAAGAATGGACTGCGGACGCTTCCGACCGTCCGCGCCGCATTTCCGAGGGTGTACGGCTCCGGTATCTGGAACACGTTCGGATTCGCAAAATAATTATTGATCCAGTTCGATTCGGGTCCGCCGCTGCGCGTCGGCGTGCCTGTGAGATTCGGACGCTGCGGCCCGTAGGTCCAGATGGGATTTCCTCCACCCGCAACCGTAAACTGAAGCGGGAAGCCGTCGTGAATGGTCCAGACGCCTGCTGTTTTCCATCCGCCGAAAACCAGATCTAGCGGCCGAGGCATGTTGCCCAGGAAAGCTCTTCCACGCCCCACCGGCAAATCATAGGTGTAGCTCAATTTCAGTTGCGATGGAATGTCGAAGGTCGATAGGCTGCGCTCGAGATACGCTCGATTGGGATCCTGCAGATTCGCGCCCGAGTTGGGACCGTTCGCCAGCCATGCCACATTGGTGTCGTACGTCGAGGAATCGTCGATGGATTTCGACCACGTGTAATTCGCTAAAAGTTGCAGGCCGTTCGAGTAGCGCTTCTCCACCGTGATTTGTAGCGCATTGTAAATGGAGTTGGCGGTCGGCGGCTCATCCGCTGTCACGCCCGTGAACTGCGGATAGGGCAACAGCAATTGGAAAGCCTGGACCGTCGGGCTTGTAAGAGGGCTGTTGGCATAGTAAGGGCCTGTGAGAAGCGGCGCGAAGGGATTTGCCACATAGTTGCCGAGATTGCCGATCTGAGTCGGGGTCAGCTTCTCAATCTGCGGCCCGAAAACGTCGAGATTATTGTTCCCCGCAAAATACAGATGCGTTCCCTTTTTCCCGATGTATTCCACATCGAGCACAATGTTGTTTGCCAGTTCGCGCTGAATGCCGAAACTCCAGCTTTGCTCATAAGGAGTCCTGGCAGCCGCGGCCGTCCGGAGCGGACCGATGGCGCCATAACCCACATCATTCAACAGTCCCAGCGAGCTGCCCGACGGCGGGATCAGCCCATTCGGAAACGGGTTGCCCAGATGCAAGTAGGGCGTCGCGCCGTCGTTGTTATACGTGCTGATCACATTCGTATACTGATTGAACCCTTGAGAGCCGTAGCTCAACAAGCCATTGGCGCCGGAACGTGTCTGGTCATAATAGATGCCGTAGCCACCGCGAATCACCGTTTTCTTATCGAAGAGGTAAGCGAAGCCGAAACGCGGCTGGAAGTCTTTCCAATCCGTTAACCAGTTAGTGCGCACGTCGGCGCTCGTGAACATCTCGCCACCCAGCAGCGGGCGAGTCACATTCTGTCCGGTGAGCGGATCCACGTACGAAATCTTCCCGCCGTTCAGCGGATTCACCACGTTCGGATCGAACCAGTTCATGCGATTATGGCGTTCCGTTCTGGGCAGGGACACGTCGTAACGAAGTCCCAAGTTCAACGTCAGTTTGGGATGCACTTTCCAGTTGTCTTGGACAAATCCGGCGTATTGAAAATTTTGCGTCGCCGGCTCAAACTGGGTTTCGTAGAAACTGCCCGACATCTGGCCCATCATGAAGCTGGCCATTGCGTCCCCGCCGCACTGCGTAATGTCGGAGAGCGGGCACTGTGAGCTGCCCAGACTATTGAAATTGAAGTAGCCGAGCGGAGCATTTGTCTGAATATAGTTCTGCTGGTGCAAGCGCCCCTCAAAGCCGAACTTCAGCTCGTGGTTCCCTCGGATTTTCGTAAGCGCCTCCGTGAGCTGGCCTGTGTCTTGGCCCTGCCTGTAATTGCCATACGGATCTTGCCCGATGCTTGTGAAACCGGCCGAATAATATCCGCTGCCGATGAACATGGCGGGCACGCCCAAAAATCCGTTCGTCTCCAGATACGACGGAAACCCGAGCGTCCCGAGCGGATTCGAGTTCAAGCTCTGGTTGTAGGCATCGATGTTCTCCGCTCCTCGCGTGAACCCGAACGTGCTGACCAGTAACAGCGTAGGACTGAAAGTGTGTGTATCATTGATCGCAAACAGATGCGCCGAACTTTGATTCGGGCCGCTCCCGCAGGGATCGGAAAAATTCTTGAAACAGTTGTATGGAGTATTGTTACCCCACCCTTGCGAGTACTTGAGCGTTATCAAATTTCTCTCGTTGAAGCGGTGGTCGATCCGGATGTCGAACTGGTCGCCGGAGCTG
Organism: uncultured Acidobacteriaceae bacterium; assembly: GCA_963703035.1. Taxonomy (GTDB): domain Bacteria; phylum Acidobacteriota; class Terriglobia; order Bryobacterales; family Bryobacteraceae; genus Bog-105. The sequence continues at coordinate 624,587 of OY969780.1, forward strand.
CGATTCGCTCCCGATCCGATCCAGTTGTCGTAAATGCTGCCTCCTGCGATATTCGGCGCCGGGAACAGATTCATCAGCTTTTGAGCAACCGGGTCAATCAAGTTTCCGGGCACATGCGGCAGCTGGTAGGGCGTTCCGTTCAGGTTGGGATTTCCGGGGCTAGTGTAAGTCGCCAGGTTATTGAACGGGATGTAGGCACTGCGGTACGCGCCGGCAGCTCCATTTGCGGGAGTTTGGAATGTCCCGGTATACGGATCATAAAGTTGGCCGGCAATCGTGCTGCAAAGTCCAGCCGCATTGAATGTTCCGCCATTCGCTCCGCACAATTCGCCAAAATTGCCAGTGCGTTCCGCGGCGCTCGGCACACCCGCCTGATAGGTGCCCAGATTGGAAGCGCGCGTACCGTCCCAATCGAAGAAGAAAAATGTTTTGTCTTTTATGATCGGGCCGCCGATGGTGCCGCCGTAATTGTTCCGGTGTACCGGCGGAATCGGAACCCCGCCTTCGTTATTGAACCAGTTGTTCGCGTCCGTGATCTGGTTGCGAATGAAATCGTACGCGCTGCCGTGGAAGGCATTGCCGCCCGAGCGCGTGATCATATTGACGACCGATGCGCCGGAGAATCCATATTCGGCGCTGAAGTTCGTTTGCTGCACCTTGAATTCTTCGACCGCTTCTGCCGACGGCGTATAAGTGACCTGCGTAACGCCGCCGTTTGGCTCGAAGTTAGTGATCGAAGCGCCGTCCATTAAAATGTCTGCGCTCGCGCCGCGGCTGCCGTTTGACGCAAAGTTCGTTCCCGTGTCGTTGACGGCGTTAGTGTCGCTCATGTCATTGACACCGGGCCCGAGCGTTACCAAATCGAGCACATAACGGTCCACCAGAGGCAGATCGTTGATGAACCGCCGATTCACCACCTGACCGGTTACCGCATCCTCGGTGGACAGCGGCTGCGCCTGGGACTGGACGTCTACGGCCTGCCTTGCAGTAGCGACCTTCAGCGCCAGGTTTGCGGTCGCGTTCTCACTGACATTCACCGTAACATTGGTGCGCACGGTCTTCTCAAATCCCGCCATGTCCACCGAGACGGTATATACGCCCGGCGGAATCGATGTGAACACATAGCGTCCACTGTTGTCAGAGGTAGCTGTGAACTGATAGCCCTTCTGCTGATCGACAAGCACCACTTGAGCGCCTGGAACGACCGCTTGGCTCGGATCGGTGATTTGCCCGCTTACAGTACCGAAGTATCCCTGCCCATAAAAGACCGCCGCTATCGCAAACAGGATTCCCAGCGGCAGTACGCGTCCTGAAGCAACTTCACGCATAACATCTCCTTAGAGAGAGTATACGCGCGGCGGTTTGCTGGTGTTTCTACCGGAGTGTAAGAAACCTGACCGACTCACTCGTATCGAATAGCTTTCATGGGATCGACGGCCATGGCTCGCCGTGCCGGAAGATAAGAGGCTAGAACGGCTACCCCGGTAAGAATGACGCAAACCGAAAGAAAAGTGACAGGGTCGGCGGCGCCGACTCCGTAAAGGAGCGTGGAAAACCCGGATAACAGCCTCGCGGCTATGAATGCGGTGATGCCTCCAATGAGGATGCTGATCAGAGCCAGCCGAAGACCTTCGCCAATGATCATGCGGAAGATGCGCGATTTCTCTGCGCCCAGCGCCATCCGGACTCCGATCTCCTGAACACGCCGCGTCACGGAATACGAGAGGACGCCGAAAGTGCCGATTGACGCGAGCACCAGCGCCAATGCGGCAAAGGTTCCCATCAGGGTCATGGGAAAGCGCTGCGGCATGGATCTTGCAGCCAGTTCCTGCTCGGTGCGAACGTCATAAATCGGCTGGTCAGCGCCCGCCTCAAAGACCGCTGCCCGGACCGCAGGCATGATGGTTGCGCTGTCCAGTGAAGTGCGAATCATCGCGCTGACCTCGCCATACATTCTGGGCAGCCAGTGATCGGAAATCTGATAGAACGAGCCATAAACCTGGTAAGGGCTGGAGCGGAGATGGCCGCCCAAACCCTGATGCTCGACGTGCCCAACGACGCCGATAACACGGAACGAACCCACGTGAATCAGAGACAGAGTCTGGCCGACAGGATCTTTGCCCGGGAAGTAAGCATGCGCCAGTCCGCTATCGATGACCAGCACAGGAGCAGAGTGGGTATTGTCCTGCAACGTGAAGAAACGCCCGCGAAGGAGTGGTATGCCCATCACCTTCAGGTAATCGGGACCGACTGAGTACGAGGTGGCGCGGGGCGCCTCGGCCATAGACTCAGGAGGCGCGGAGCCGACCCAGAACGGGAGCGCGTCGTCATTTCCACTTAAGGGAACCAGTGTCGTAAAATCGGCAGCCTCTACGCCCGGTATCACGCGCAGCCGGTCCGCTAATTCCTGATAAGTAGTGCGCTCGGCGGCAGCGCTTTTCTTGACGGAGGGCGACAACCCGATTTTGAAGGTGATCACTCGCCGGACCTCGAAGCCGGGATTCGCTTCCCATAAGTGGCGGACAGTTCGAAATAACAGTCCTGCGCCGACGAGCAGCACCACAGTAAGCGCCATCTGGAGAATGACGAACATGGTTTGAGCGCGATGGCTGCCCGTATCGCCCCGGGCTCCCTGCTTTAAGGAGGTTTGCACATCAAGGCGCGCAGTCTTGAACGCCGGCAAGAGAGCGGAAATCAGCGCCACACAAACGGAAATGCCCAACGTGAACAAGAGGACACCAGCATTGAGAGTGATGCTGTGGCTCTGGCCCAATGTCCCAGGAAGAGCTGCAACGAGCGGCTTCAATCCCCATTTGGCAATGGCAAGGCCGGCGGCGCCTCCTATAGCTGACAGTACGACGGCTTCCGTAATCGATTGCCGGATGATACGGCCGCTATTCGCGCCGAGCGCGGAGCGAACCGCAAATTCGCGCGAACGCGCTGCCGAGCGAGCGAGCAACAGGTTTGCAAGGTTGGCGCATGCGATGAGCAACACTACCGACACGGCGCCGAATAGCAGAAGAATCGTGCCGCCCACATTCCCGATGACTTCCTGCTTTAACGGTTCGACCGTGGTCCCGAGTCCGCGCTCTTCGTTGGGATAAAGGCGATCCAGGTCCGCCTGTACGGAATCCATATCGCGCTGCGAGCGCTGAATGGAAACGCCGGGCTTCAGGCGCGCTATGCAGGCGATGTCATGGGTACTGCGATCTCCAAGCAAGAGCGGGTCGGCCTGACCGAGCGGAACAAAGAAATCAGCATCGGTGAGGAAGCGAAAGCCGGACGGAAGGACGCCCACGACGGTATAACTTAGGCCCTCCAGTGTCATGGATTTTCCAAGCACCTGGACGCGTCCGCCGAAGCGCGTTCTCCAGAGCCGGTCGCTGATGATGGCGACGTGCGCGCCTCCGTAAACGTCTTCTGCAGAGGTGAAGTCTCGGCCCAACGCGAGTTTTACACCCAGCGTCCTGAAAAACTCCCAAGTGACAAGCTGACCGTTGAGATGCTCAGGAGTACCGGGGCTGCTCAGGTCAAATCCCTGGGGCGTGAAAGCCGAGATCCGAGCAAACGAGCGGCTGTTCCGGCGCCAGTCGCGAAAGTCCGAGTAGGATAGGTAGATTGCACTTTTCAGCCTTTGGTTGTAGAGCAACACAAGGACCAAGCGATCCGGTTCTTTGTAGGGCAAGGGCGCGAGAACGACACCTTGAACGACGCTGAAGATGGCAGTGGTCGCACCGATTCCGAGCGCCAGAGTGAAAATCGCCACGAGAGCGAAGCCCTTGGCGCGCCCCAGTACACGCAGCGCGTAGCGGCAATCGGCTAGTACGGACTCAAACCAGGTTGCGATCGGGGCCGGGCGGGATTGTACGCTCATGTCTTAAACCGATAGCATGAAGGCGTCGTGACACAGGAAACGGCTGAGCCGTTGAAGTGAGTCGCAGCACGCCGCATCACCCCTCGCGCAATGCGACCAAAGGATCGACGCGGCTGGCCCAGCGCGCCGGCAGATAACACGCCAACAGGGCGACTGCCGACAACACGACTGCCGCTCCCGCTAAGCTGATTGGATCGCTCGCGCTAACACCATAGAGCATTCTGCTGAGCAATCGGCCCACAACCAGCGCGGCCGCGAAGCCGATCACCACGCCAGTAAATACCAGCGACATGCCTTGCCTCAGAATCAGCCGGAGGACGCTTCCTTGCGCCGCGCCCAATGCCATGCGCAACCCGATTTCCCGTTTCCGCTGATTCACCGAATACGCCATCATCCCGTACAGTCCGACGCTTGCCAGCGCGAGCGCCAGCAGCCCGAACACGCTCAACAGCGCCACGCCCATTTTCGCCTGAAATAAGCCCCCATCGATGATCTCGCGCCCGGTTCGTACGCTCAGCCGGACTTGTGAGAGGGCAGCTCCGACCTCACGCTGGACGGGAATCAGGATCTGCTTCGGGTCTCCCTTGCTGCGCACATATAACGTCATGCCATCCGAATAGTTCTGTTCCAAAGGCACATAAACGCACGGTTGTGGCGGCTCCCCCCAAGTAGAATAATTGGCGGTTCCGGCAATCCCTACAATTTGCCGCATCTGCTTCTCGCCTGGCAACTGAATGCGCTTTCCAAGCGCTTTTCCTTCCGGCCAATAATCGCGCGCCAGCTTCTCATTAACAATGGCTACGGGCGTTGACGTCTCCTCGTCGAAATTCGTAAACTCGCGCCCCCTATCGATCGCCACGCCTGCTGTCTCGAAATAATTGCGGTCCACTGTGTTAACGACGGTTGTGATTTTGTCTGCTTGCGACCGTTGCTGATGTCCTTCCACCTCGAGCCCATTCACGCTTCGTGCCCACAGCGGCAGGTTCGAGGCCCAGGAAACGGATGTGATCCCTGGAATCCTCATCACGCGCTCGCGGACATCCTTATAGAATGCCTTGGTTTGTGGCTTTCCATAGCCGGCCTGGCCCGGATTTGTCATGAAGACCGCAAGATGCGCAGTCTGAAAGCCGGGGTCGATAGCGTACGCCCGCCCGATGCTCCGCAAGAACAAAGCCGCCGTGACCAGCAGGAGAAACGAAAATGCTACCTGGCCCACCAGCAGAAAGTTTGCCAGTGTAACTTTTCTTCGGCTCCTCCCCGTCGTGCGAGCCTCTTCCTGCAGCGTTTCCGCTACGTTCGCTCGCGACGCCTTGACAGCCGGAATGGTCCCGAACAGGAAGCCGGTGGCTAGCGAGAGGACGAGCGCAAAAACAAATACCGTTGTATCGAGCTTCGGCGCTATGAAATTCGCCGACGCCGGCAACGCGCCGAACAAAAGGTGCAGCCCCGCATAACCGATGAAGAATCCCACTACGCCGCTAAGAAATCCGAGCAGCACGCTTTCGGTAAGAAGTTGGCGCACCAGTCTTTGGCGGCTGGCCCCCAACGCCAAGCGGATCGCCATCTCCTGTTGCCGGACCGCCGAACGGGCCAGCAGCAGATTCGCCACATTCGAGCACGCGATCAGCAAAACGATTCCCACAACAATCAACAGCCCGGCGCCGGCGAACAGAATCGGCGTTGATGCGCCGAAGGAGCTGGCGAACAGAACATCGCGGATGGGCCTCACGGTTGCCGTGTAGCCTTGATTGGTGGCCGGATATTGGCGCGCCAAATCTGCCGCAATTGTCGCCATATCGGCTTGCGCCTGAGGCCGCGTGGCGGACGGCTTGAATCGCCCCACACCCCGGAAAACCGTTTTATCGCGATCCGTCAACGCATGCTGCATCTCATTGGGCAGCAACTGTTCGGCCATAGCGGCCGGTATCCACAAGTCGGGGCCGAAAAGCGCATTCAGTCCGATGAATTGCGGTGGAGCGACACCGATAACGGTAAAGACAACATTATTGAGCCGCAGTGTTTTGCCTAAGATGTCGCTCGCGCCTCCAAAGCGTCCCTGCCAAGTCCCGTAGTTCATGACCGCAACGGCGTGTGCGCCGGGAGTGCTATCCTCTTCCGGCAAAAAGAATCGTCCGACGGCTGGTCTGAGGCCCAATGTCGAGAAGTAGTTGCCTGTCACCAACTCGCTGAACATCCCCTGTGAGGCGGCGCCGGCCTGCCAAGTGATACCTCGCGGGGATGTGTAACCCGCCAGCGAGCGGAAAACTCTGTTCCTGGCTTGATAATCCTTGAAGTCCGCGTACGACATCGGCAAGGGCACGCCCGATTTCGACGTACGCGCGGTTTTTGCAGCACCGAGTGCAGCCAATCCCGAGGAATCCGGGACCGGCAGTGGATTCAAGATCAGCGTGTTGACCACTGTGAAAACGGTGGTGTTCGCGCCGATCCCCAAGCCCAACGTCAAAACCACAAACACAACGAACATCGGGCTCTTCCACATCGTGCGGATCGCATAACGCAGATCTCGCGAAAGGTCTTCCATGAAATTGCCTGGCCTCACATCTCCTGCGGGCACGGTGTCGTATTTCGACATGCGCTGACTTCTTTTCAACTCTGCCCGAAGCGGATAGAGGTCATCCAACTCGAAGATGGCCTTCTGACGGGCGTCTTCTTCACTGGCTCCGCCGCTGCAGTATTCGCGATAGCGATCCTCCAGATGATCCGCGAGTTCCTCGGTAAGCTCTGACTCTGCGGTTGCCGTCAGGCGCAATGGTGCAAGACGTTCTCGAACGATACTCTTCCAATCAGGCATGCTCAACTCCTGTAACTCGACCGATAGCGGCGACAAATTCCTTCCAGCTCTTGCGCTGAGAACGAAGAACTTTTCGACCTTCCGGCGTCAGCTTGTAATAACGCCTTCTTCGCTGCTCAGCCTTTTCCACCCAATGGCCGTCGATCCAGCCCCGGTCCTCCAGCCGGTAGAGCAGGGGATAAAGGGAGGTGACGTGAAATCGCAAGAGACCACCCGATCGGATCTGGATCAGCTTCGAAATGTCATATCCGTGCCGAGGCTGATCTTCAAGTAACGATAAGACTAGAAGCTCGGCACTTCCTTTTTTCCATTCGCGGTCCGGTGAGAGTGTGGCCATATTCGTAACTCCATTATAGAGGACTCACATATATGTACGCCCGGTGCAGGCAATTTGTTCCACCGGCTCATTCGGGGGCTGGTAGCGGGCTTGCTGGTGTTTCTACCAGACCGTAGTAGCGGGGCACGCCCGGCCAGAAAAATCTCATTGACAGCCTGCCCCGAACGTGCTAAATTTCTAGCACGTTGCTAGTTTCTCAACATAAGCTCAGCCGGCGCGAGCGCCAGATTATGGACGTGCTCTATCGCAAGGGCCGCGCCACGGCCGCGGAGATCATGGCGGAAATGCCCGATCCCCCCGGCAACTCAGCAATCCGCGCTACCTTGCGCGTGCTCGAGGAAAAGAAGCACATCCGGCACGAAGCCGAGGATCTGCGCTACGTGTATATGCCCGTTGTGCCGCGCGAAAAGGCTCGCCGGTCCGCTGTCGCTCATCTCATCGAAACCTTTTTTGACGGCTCGACCGAGCAGGCCGTCGCCGCATTATTGAATGTGTCGGCGCGCAATTTAAAACCCTCCGATTTTGACCGTTTAGCCGCTCTCATTGAGAAGGCGCGGAAGGAGGGACGCTGATGAATTCCTCCTTCTGGTTGGAATTGCTGGTCCGTTCGACTGCGCTGCTGCTCGTGGGCGCACTCGTTCTAAGAATAGTTCGGTCTGCCAACCCCGCGGCCAAGCATCGATTTCTGCTGTGCGCCTTCGCGCTCCTGGCAGTGTTGCCGCTACTCGCAGCGTTCCTTCCCGACATCCCCCTTTCGATCTGGAAACCAGAGTCCGCGCGAAAAGCATTAGTCACGGTTCTCGAAGTTTCGCCTCGAACCGTCGAGCCTTCCGCAAGCCCAGTTGTGAACTGGCTGATGCTGACATGGATGATCGGTGTGGCGCTTTCCTGTCTGCCGCTGATCCTTGGCGGTCTCTCGGTCTGGAGACTTGCCCGCCGCGCCAGGCCAATTACGGATGAGATTGCGATCTCACTGGACTCGCGCATCCCCATGACCTGCGGAATCCTGCATCCGCGGATTTTGTTGCCCGCCGAGGCTGAGCACTGGAGCCCCTCGCGCTGGAACGCTGTTCTGTTGCACGAGCGTGCGCACATCCGCCGCCGTGATGTCGCGGCGCAGATCGCCGTACACCTGGTCGCCTCGCTGTGGTGGTTTCAACCTCTAGTCTGGGTGATGCGCCGCAGGCTGCGAACGGAGAGCGAGCTCGCTGCTGACGCGGAAGCGATTCGTTCCGGCCTTCGAGCGTCCGATTATGCGTCCGAGTTATTAGCTGTCGCAAGGGCCACCGGCGGAAGTTGGCGCATGCCTATGTCCGCCATTGCTACGGTCGGCTCGAGCAATCTGGAGGCTCGCATGCGGGCCATGCTTTACCCCTCAAGCGCTACGCTCCGGCCTGCGCGCATTTTCGTGTGCGGCCTGATTCTGGGAAGCGCGGCCATTGCAGCATCGGCAGTGACTTTTCATTTTCACGAGAGTTCGAATTCATCAGGAGGTTCGATTATGAAACGCACAATTCTTTCAGCTTTGCTGACTTCGGCAGGGCTCTCCGCTGCGAGCATTAGCGGCACGGTTCATGACGGTAAGGGCGACACCATCGCGGATGCGAAGGTCGTAATCACCAACCCCGATACGGGCGACAAACAAGACGCAGTCACGACTTCTGACGGAAGGTTCAGCTTTACCGGCGCCGGCGCAGGCCAATACATTCTCCGCATCGAGAAAGCCGGATTCACCTCGATCTTTCGTGAGTTCGACGTGAAGGCGGAGTCGAACATGCAGCGCGATCTTACGATGCCGAACGAGGGTGGGCAAGCAGTGCCCGACAAAGTTGTTGCCGTAAACGAAGAACCGGCGAACAACAAGATTCGCGTGGGCGGACGCGTGGCGGAAAGCAATCTGGTTCGCAAGGTTCAGCCTGTCTACCCGCCTGCCGCCAAAGCGGCCGGCATTCAGGGCACCGTTCAGTTGGAGGTTACGATTTCGAAGGACGGCGTTCCGACAGAGATCCGAGTGGTTTCCTCGCCAGACGATGACTTGTCTGCCAGCGCTTTAGAAGCGGTGCGGCAATGGCGGTACCGGCCGACCTTATTAAACGGCAATCCAGTCGGCATTGTGACGCTCGTGATCGTGAATTACACATTGGCGCAGTAGCGGGAGCTCGCTGTGTTCCGATAATCGGCGCCCGGCGCTTGGTAATGCTCGTGGGCGAGAAGCAGTAGCCGACCATAATACTTACTCCTAACCGGAATCTTCACGCACCGGTTTTACTATAAAAGGCGTGCGAATCACCTGCTGCGCTTTGGCTCTCTTCGTCATCGCGTTCTGTGCTTGCAGCCGGCGTGGAGCGATTGAGCTGGGCCAGCAGGCGACTGGCGGCGATCCCAAAATCGGCGAGCACTTGATCTACGCCTACGGATGCGGCTCTTGCCACGTAATCCCCGGCGTGGCAGAGGCGAACGGAACCGTCGGCCCGCCGCTGCAGGGATTCGGATCGCGCATTTACATTGCCGGCTTGTTAGTCAATACTCCCGAAAATCTTTTCCACTGGGTTTCAAAGCCTCAGGAGGTTGACCCTGGAACCGCGATGCCCGATCTCGGTGTCACCGAACGGCAGGCTCGCGATATCGCGGCCTATCTTTACACATTGCGATGAATCGCACAGTAATCAAAACGGTTCTCGTAACAATCGCCGCGATGCTCGTTCTCCAGTTCGCCGGCGCACTGGTCTTCATGACATCCGGAACCTATAACATCGCAGCCGATGAGCCGCATATTAAGCCCGTCCGCTGGATGCTGCGTGCCGGCAGAACACGCGCAGTCGAGTTCCGCAGCCGGGGAATGCGTGTCCCAAACCTTCGCGATCCATCGCTGCTCAAGAGGGGATTCGCGCTGTATCGAAAGAACTGTCAGCCGTGTCACGGCGCGCCCGGCGCTGCGAACGAACAGATGGGGCGCGGTATCGATCCCAAGCCGCCGCCGTTAGTAATCACCAGCAACGAGTGGGGTGATTCCGAGTTGTTCTGGATCATCTCTCACGGGCTCAAGCTCAGCGGAATGCCCGGATTTGCCCCGCGCCTCAGCGAGACAGATCTGTGGGGCATCGTGGCTTTTCTTCGCCGCATGAACTTGCTATCTCCGGCCGAGTACAAGCGATTGACTACTGCGGAGGATCTGGGCGTTGATGATCAATCATTGTATTGGCCATCGAATAACGACTACGGGTTTGCGCAGCTCAGGGCTCACGGGAATCCCAACACGGGACGGGAATTGATTCAGACGTATGGCTGCGGCAGTTGTCATACGGTTCCCGGCTTGGGCGAAGGCACCGTCGGGCCGCCGCTTACCCGATTCGCCGAGCGCCAATACGTCGCCGGCTCGCTCGTGAATGTGCCGTCGAATGCCGTCGCGTGGATCATCAACCCCCAACAATTCAAACCGAAAACTGCGATGCCGAATCTGAACGTGCAGCCAGCCGAGGCCCTTCACATCACCGCGTATCTGTATAGCTCGGGCAGTTCAGAGCGGCTCACTGCGCTCGAACGAATTTTGGGAATCCCAAAAGCGTCATCGACTCCAAAGTAAGGTGGCCGACTGGAAGGCTCGAGTCGGCATAGACGCAGCGCTATGATACTCATTCTGTCCCAGCTTCCATGACACCCGAGCAAGAAGCCCGATCGGAGATCGATCAGCTTCTGAAAGCCGCGGGCTGGGCCGTTCAGCCCCGCGATCAAGCCAATATCGGCGCAGCGTCCGGCGTTGCCATCTGCGAATATCCACTCAAGGCTGGCCACGGTTTCGCCGACTACCTTCTCTATGCTGACGGCGCAGCGGTTGGCGTAATCGAAGCCAAGAAAACCGGCGTGCCGCTCACCGCCGTCGAGGTCCAGACTGCCAAGTACAGCGCCGGTCTGCCCGACCACATCCCCGCTCCGCGCCGGCCGCTTCCGTTTTGTTACCAGAGCACCGGCGCCGAAACCCGCTTCACCAATCTTCTCGAGCCCGATGCCCGCAGCCGTCCCGTCTTCGCCTTCCACAAGCCCGAGACTCTCTCGCAATGGATTCAGTCGGACCTCAAATCGCCCGGTAGCACCGTTCGCGGCAAACTTCGCACCATGCCGCCGCTCGATGACCGCGGCCTCTGGCCCGCACAAACCCGCGCCATCCTCAATCTTGAAAAATCGTTCGCCGAAAACCGCCCCCGCGCCCTCATTCAAATGGCAACCGGCAGCGGCAAAACATTCACTGCTTGCAATGCCATTTACCGCTTGATCAAATTCGCCGGCGCGCGCCGTGTCCTCTTCCTCGTTGACCGCCGCACTCTCGGCCGCCAAACCCTCAACGAGTTCCAGCAGTTCGTCACGCCCGATGACGGCCGCAAGTTCACCGAGCTCTACAACGCCCAGCTCCTCAGCGGCCCCAGCATCGATCACGTCAGCAAAGTCTGCATCACCACCATCCAGCGCCTCTATTCCATGCTGGTCGGCAAAGAGATCGATGAAGATCAGGACGAGCAATCCGCGAAGACCTGGGCCAATCTGACGAAGCTTCCTGACCCTGTCAAATACAATCCGGCCATCCCGATCGCGACCTTCGATTTCATCGTCACCGATGAGTGCCATCGCTCCATCTACAAGCTCTGGAGCCAGGTTCTCGAATACTTCGACGCGTTTTTGATCGGCCTCACCGCCACACCCTCCAAGCAAACCCTCGGCTTTTTCAAACAGAATCTCGTGATGGACTACAACCACACGAAAGCCGTAGAGGACAAGGTCAACGTCGATTACGATGTCTACAACATCCGAACCCAAATCACGCAATCCGGCGCCCGTATCGAAACCGGATTCCACGTCGAGAAGCGCGACCGCCTCACTCGCGCGCGCCGCGCCGAGCTTCTCGACCAGGACCTCACCTATACTTCCGCCCAACTCGATCGTGACGTCGTCGCCGAAGACCAGATCCGCACCGTCATTCGCGCATTTAAGCAAAAAGTTCTCACCGAAATCTTCCCCGGCCGCAGCTACGTTCCCAAAACGCTTATCTTCGCTAAGAGCGACAACCACGCCGACGACATCGTCCAGATCGTTCGGGAAGAATTCGCCAAAGGCAACGAGTTTTGCCAGAAGGTCACCTACCGCACTGGAAGCAGGCGTGCCAAGCGAAGAACCAAAACGGACGACGGCGGGGAGATCGAACAGGACGTGTGGGAGTCGGCCGGCGAAAAGGCTGAATCTATCATTCAGTCCTTCCGCAACAGTTTTAATCCGCGCATTGCTGTTACGGTCGATATGATCTCGACCGGCACCGATATCCGTCCGCTCGAAATTGTGATGTTCCTCCGTGACGTGAGCAGCCCCAATCTCTTCGAGCAGATGAAAGGCCGCGGTGTTCGCGTCATCAAGCCCGACGATCTGCAAGCGGTCACTCCCGACGCCCGCGCCAAAACCCACTTTGTCGTGGTCGACGCCGTCGGCGTCTGCGATCACGCCATGATCGAAGCCCCGCCGCTTGACCGCAATCGCACTATCGGCTTTGAAAAGTTGATCGAGTCCGTCGGTTTCGGCAGCACCGACCCCAATGTTCTCGGCTCTCTCGCCTCGCGCCTCACCCGCCTCGACCGCCAGCTCTCGCCCGCCGAACAGGAGCAGGTCACAAGTCTAACCGGCGGCACGGCCCTGTCCGATATCGTTCGCACTCTCGCCGATTCCGTCGATCCCGACCTGCAGCTCGAGCTCGCCAAGGCCGAGCATGGCGTTCAAGAACCCACTCCCGACCAACTCGTCGCAACCGCCGCCCGTCTGCGCAAAGAAGCTGCGAAGCCGTTTCTCAATCCAAAGCTCCGCAATCTCTTAACGAGCCTCAAAAGCAGCTATGAGCAGACCATCGACATCGTTTCTCAGGATCAGCTCATCGAAGCCGGCCGCTCGGGCCGTTCCCGTGAGAAAGCACAAGAACTCACGCGCTCGTTCCGCCAATTCCTTGACGAGAACAGGAGCGAGGTCGCCGCACTCCAGATTCTGTATAGCCGTCCCTGGAAAAAGCGCTTGACGTACAAGCAAGTGAAAGAGCTTGCCGCCGCAATTCAACGCCCTCACCCTGCCTGGACGCCGGAAAATCTATGGCGTGCCTACGAGCAGCTCGATCAATCCAAAGTCCGAGGCTCCGGCGCGCGTGTCATGACCGATTTGGTCTCGCTCGTCAATTTTGCGGTTGGAAACGAAAGCACCCTCCGCCCGTTCCCCGACGAAGTCCGCGAGCGCTTTGAAGCCTGGCTCTCGGAACAGGAACAGCTCGGCGCGCACTTCACCGGCGAACAGCTTCAATGGCTGCATCACATCGCCGAGCACATCGCCACCAGCCTCGAAATCCATCCCGATGACTTCGAGCTCGTGCCATTCGTCGATCACGGCGGACTCGGCAAGGCGTATCAGCTCTTCGGAAACCGCCTGAACGAAATTCTGGAGCAACTGAACCGGAGGTTGGTTCAGTGAGGCGACTTGGCGAACTCTGTGAGCTTATCAACGGCCGCGGTTTTAAAAAATCCGAATGGGGCGAAGCCGGACTGAAGATCGTCAGAATTCAAAACCTGAATGGTTCGCCGGAGTACAACTATACTGCGGTCCCAGTCGGTGAGCGAAATCGAGTCAGAACCGGGGAACTGCTGTATGCATGGTCAGCAACAATAGGCCCTTACATCTGGCGCGCGGAAGAAGCCGCTCTCAACCAACATATTTTTAAAGTGATTCCCACGGCAGATATCGACAAGAACTATCTGTATTACCTCCTCCTAGAGGCGACGCGCGAACTCAGACACGTCATGCATGGTTCGACGATGACCCACATTCTGAAGTCTCAACTTGAGCGGCTGAAAGTGAATCTCCCATCCGTAACCGAGCAGCGCCGGATCGTCGCCGAAATCGAAAAACAGTTCACGCGGCTGGACGCGGCGGTCAGGACCTTACGGCGTCTGCAAGCGAAACTGAATGGATACACAGGTGCTCTCCTGCATGCGGTCGTAAGCCGAGAAGCTTCACACGTCGTGCCGCTTGGAGAACTGCTTTCAGAGCCTCTACGAAATGGGCATTCGGCAAAGCCATCTCATAACGGGAAAGGGATTCGTGCCATAACGCTGACAGCGATTACAACAGGCGATTTTTCCGAAGTGAATACAAAAATAACTTCGGCCGATCCGGAACGTGTCAGGGACCTATGGTTATCGCCAGGTGACTTTCTGTTTCAGCGCGGAAATACCGCGGAACTAGTCGGACTTGCGCGACTGTACAGAGGGCCTGCTCGCTTCGCAATTTTTCCGGACCTCGTAATCAGAGCTCGCGTAAACGAGACAGTCAATTGGGATTATCTAGAGCTCGTCTTACATGCAGATAAGACACGCGCATACCTTCGATCAAAGTCTCAGGGCAGTGCTGGCAGCATGCCCAAAATAGACCAACAAGCAATCGAATCGACTCCCATTCCGTTACCGTGCCGCAAAGAGCAAGATGCCGTAAGTGAGCGGATATGCGCAGCGCGAACGGATCTTCGCAGGACATCCGCTGAAGTCGAACTGTCGATTAAGCACGCTGGCCGGCTTCGTCACGCCACCCTCGCGAAAGCCTTCTCCGGCCAGCTCGTGCCGCAAGATCCGAATGACGAGCCCGCAAGCGTGCTCCTCGAACGCATCCGCGCCGGCCGCGAGCGTCTGGTAGCAGGCCCGGTCAACTCCCGCCGCACCCGATCAAGAACACCCGCAGTTGCACTACAATCGGAGTGATGGCGGTCGACCTCGCATCATCGCGCGTGGTGGTCCGGCCCGGTGTTCGCTCCGGCCAACCCATTATCCGGGGCACTCGCATCACGATCTGGGACATACTCGGTTGGTTGGCCGCGGGTGCAACCGACGACCAAATCCTCGAAGATTATCCGGATCTGACCCGCGAGGATCTCCTCGCCGCACTACAGTTCGCATACGGTCTGAAAGATAAATTCCCGCTTGAACCTGCTGTTTCACCACAACCATTCACATAAGACTGTGCCGGCTGTAGCAGATCTATTTGAGTGTGCCCACGCCACTCTAATTTTGCGAAGGGAAGACTGATGTCCAACACCTCATCCGCTCTCGTCAGCAAGCTCTGGAATTACTGCAATATCCTCCGCGATGACGGCCTCTCGTACGGCGATTACGTCGAGCAGCTCACGTATCTCCTCTTCCTCAAAATGGCGCACGAGCGTACGCAGGCGCCTTATAATGAGCCGTCCATCATTCCGGAAGAGTACGACTGGCCCAGTCTCCTCGAGCTCGACGGCATCCCGCTCGAACACCATTACCGCCGTACTCTCGAAACGCTCGGCAAAGAGCCCGGCATGCTCGGCACCATCTTTCGTAAAGCGCAAAACAAGATCCAGGACCCCGCCAAGCTGAAGCGCCTCATCGCCGATCTGATCAACCGCGAAGCCTGGTCCATTGTCGAGGCGGACGTGAAGGGCGATCTCTACGAAGGCCTCCTGCAGAAAAACGCCGAAGACGTGAAATCCGGCGCAGGACAGTACTTCACGCCGCGTCCGCTCATTCAGGCAATCGTCGAGGTAATGCAGCCCAAACCGGGCATGACCATCATGGACCCGGCAGCCGGAACAGGCGGCTTTCTCCTCGCCGCCTACGACTACATCGCCAAACATTATGCCGATGAAATGGATGCCGAGCAAAAGCGCTCGCTAAAACTCGACGCGCTCCGGGGTGTCGAGATCGTGGACGCCGCCGCTCGCCTCTGTGCGATGAATCTGCACCTTCACGGCATCGGGAGCGACAAGAGTCCCATCCGCGTCGGCGACAGTCTCGCAGCGAAAGATTCCAATAACTACGACATGGTGCTCACGAATCCGCCCTTCGGAAAGAAATCGAGCATCACCGTAATCAACGAAGAAGGCGACGAGAGCCGCGAAGCCCTGGCCGTCTACCGCGACGACTTCTGGGCCACAACCAGCAACAAGCAGCTAAACTTCGTGCAGCACGTCGTGAGTCTTCTCAAAATGCACGGCCGCGCTGCTGTCGTTGTCCCGGATAACGTGTTATTCGAGGGCGGAGCAGGCGAGACCATCCGCCGCAAGCTCCTGCATAGCTGCGATGTCCATACGCTGCTGCGCCTCCCGACCGGTGTCTTCTACGCGCAAGGCGTGAAGGCGAACGTGCTCTTCTTCGATCGCAAGCCGGCGAGCGAAACGCCGTGGACCAAATCACTCTGGATCTACGATCTCCGCACGAACCAGCACTTCACGCTCAAAACCAATCCGCTCAAGCGCGCCGATCTCGATGATTTCGTCGCTCGCTATAACCCCGAAAACCGGTTCGAGCGCAAGGAATCGGAACGCTTCCACTGCTTCAGCTACGAAGACCTGCAGAAGCGCGACAAGCTCAGCCTCGACATCACGTGGCTTCGCGACGAGAGTCTCGAAGACACCGATAATCTCCCCGACCCCGCCATTCTCGCCGCCGAAATCGTTGAAGACCTACAAGCCGCCCTCGACCAGTTCGCCCAAATCGCCGCCGATCTGGCCAAGCCTGTAACCCCGGTTGGCGACCTATCAAACCCGTCATAATGAGAGCCATGGAACTCGCCATCCAGATTCACGTGGAACGGCTGCCCGAAGGGCTGTATCTCGCTACCTCGGA
This sequence comes from uncultured Acidobacteriaceae bacterium, assembly GCA_963703035.1. Lineage (GTDB taxonomy): Bacteria > Acidobacteriota > Terriglobia > Bryobacterales > Bryobacteraceae > Bog-105. The sequence goes on from OY969780.1 coordinate 641,275, forward strand.
CGAGCTACCGGGGTTAGTTGCGCAGGGTCGGACGGTGGCGGAAGCGCTTGACATCGCACGCGATGTCGCCCGCAAGTTGATTGAGGCGCTGCGTGAGCGAGAAAGTCGTGGGTCTGTGTCGCACGTATCTGAACCGCGCGCGTGACGAAGCGGACACCCCGAAGGCGCATTTGCATTTTTAATACTGAAATTCTATTGCATAAAAATTTCTTCTACGATACTCTGATCTCAGACACGGTCAGCAGCGCCTAACCGGGTGTCACGTTGGCTCTGTTTTCGTGATTTAAGCGGCTCTACCAAGTCCGTCACGAATTGAAATCGGGGGCTACCGGGCCGGACAGAACAGCCAGGTAGCCCTTTTCAGTTTCGAAACTCGCTCAGGCCCATGTCGAATCTTTTATCAGGAGCAAAGATTTTGCTCGAATGCCTCGCGCACGAAAATGTCGAGTGCATCTTCGGCTATCCGGGGGGCGCGACGCTCCCGCTGTACGACGGTCTGTACGATCACTCGATCCGGCATGTTCTGGTTCGGCATGAGCAGAATGCCGCATTCGCGGCGCAAGGCTACGCGAGAGCCACCGGGCGAGTCGGCGTCTGCTGCGCAACTTCCGGCCCGGGCGCCACCAATCTCGTCACCGGATTGGCCGACGCGATGATGGATTCGATTCCCATTGTCGCGGTCACCGGGCAGGTTCCGACCAGGCTGATCGGCAGCGATGCGTTTCAGGAAGCCGATACGTTCGGCATCACTCGGTCAGCAACGAAGCACAATTTCCTGGTGAAGGACATTCGCGATCTGCCTGAGGCCATTCATGAAGCGTTCTATATCAGCGCTTCGGGCCGCCCGGGACCCGTGCTGGTCGATGTCACCAAAGATGTGCTCCAGGGGCAAGCGCATTACGCTCCGGTGGAGGAGATCCATTTGCCCGGTTACAAGGTTTACGGCGAAGGGCACAGCGGGCAGATCCGGCGCGCCGCGCAGATGATGTGGGAAGCCGAACGGCCGTTCGTTTATGCGGGCGGCGGCGTGATCGCGGCGAACGCGAGCGAAGAGCTGCGCGCCTTCGTCGAGCTTTTCAATGCCCCGGCGGTTTGCACGCTCATGGGCCTCGGCGCGCTCGCTTCCGAACATCCGAACTTTATCAGCCTGCCCGGAATGCATGGCAGCTACGCCGCGAATATGGGGATGTCCCATACCGACCTGATCATCGCGCTCGGCGTTCGCTTTGATGATCGGGTGACCGGTCGGCTTTCTGCGTTCGCTCCACACGCCAAGGTCGTTCATATCGACATCGATCCTGCCGAGATTGGAAAGAATCGCCATGCCGATCTGCCGATTGTCGGCGATCTAAAGCTGATTCTTCCGAAACTGATGACGGAACTCCGCCAACTCGCGCCCGCAATGCAAGCGCGCAATGGCGCGGCTCGGGAAGCTTGGTGGAAGCAGGTTCGGGCGTGGAAAGCTCAACATCCGCTGATTCCCGAAACGTCCGCCGCAGAAATCAAGCCGCAACACCTCACGGCTGAGATCGATCGGCTTTCCGGCGGCCGCGCTATCATCGCGAGCGATGTGGGCCAGCACCAGATGTGGGCGGCGCAGCTGATTCGCTTCAACGAGCCCCGGCTGTGGCTCAATTCAGGCGGACTCGGCTCGATGGGATTCGGCCTGCCGGCCGCCATCGGTGCCCAGTTCGCGCGTCCCGACAAGCTGGTCTTTGCGATTGTCGGCGACGGCGGCTTCCAAATGTCCATCCCCGAACTGGCGACCATCGTGAACTACTCACTGCCCATCAAGATCGTCGTCGTGAACAACGGCTATCTCGGCATGGTGCGGCAGTGGCAGGAGCTTTTCTTTAATAACCGGCTGAGCCAAGTCGAGCTCAGCGCTTTCCCGGATGCCGAAAAGCTGGCTGGAGCGTATGGCTTCAAGGGCCGCACGATCGACTTGGTCAAGGAACTGAGACCTGCGCTCGAGCAGGCTGCCGCAGAACCGGGGCCTTATCTCCTGAATGTTCAAGTCTCGCCTCGCGAGAACGTATTCCCTATGGTTCCGGCAGGGGGCGCCATCAACGAAATGGTGCTCGCGCCTCCTCAGCCCGTCGAAGTGTAGTCGATGCAGCAGATCATTTCATTGTTGATGGAGAACAAGCCCGGCGCACTGATGCGCGTAACCGGCGTGCTGAGCCAGCGCGGCTACAACATCGAAAGCTTGACGGTTTCCCGCACCATCGATCCTTCGCTTTCGCGAATGACGATCAGCGTCGATGTTGAAGCGAACATTCGTCCGCAAGTCATCAAGCAGATGAACAAGCTGGTCAATGTATTACAGGCGACCGATGTAACCGAAGGTCCGGGCATTCATCGCGAGCTGATTCTCGTGCGCGTACGCTCGAATGCCGAGAATCGTGTATCCATCCTCAAAGAAGCGGATGTATTTCAAGCGCGACTGGTCGATTCAACGAACGACAACGTGGTTCTGGAAGCCACTGGGGACCCGGAGAAGCTCGACGAGTTGATCAATTCGATGAGCGCTTACGGGGCGGTTGACGTGATGCGCTCGGGCATCGTGTCGATGTCGCTCGATAATCGCAAAATGCGCTTATCTCCGCCCGTAGCGCGGCGTGTGGCTCGCGAAGAAGCTCTTGAACTGCAGCAAACCAAATAGATTTCAAGGACAAAAATGGCAAACCGATTCTATGAAAAAGACGGGAGCCTCGCTCCCTTGCGTGGCAAGACGGTCGCAATTATCGGCTACGGGAGCCAGGGACACGCGCATGCGCTCAACCTGCGTGACTCTGGCGTGGACGTTATTGTAGGCCTGTACACGGGCAGCGCGAGCGCATCGAAGGCGAGAACCGCGGGGCTCGAAGTCATGGCGGTCGCCGAAGCCGCGCGCGCGGCCAACACGGTCATGGTTCTTCTGCCCGATCATATTCAGGGCGCGGTCTATCGCAATGAGATTGCTCCACACATGTCCGCGGGCAAGACGCTCATGTTCGCGCATGGCTTCAGCATCCACTTCGGCGAGATCAAGCCGCCTCAGGACATCGATGTTTCGATGATCGCGCCCAAAGCGCCCGGGCATCGTGTTCGAGAGCTCTTTACGGAAGGAATCGGGGTGCCCGCGCTGGTTGCGGTCGCGCAAGATGCCTCGGGAAACGCGTTAAAGAACGCCCTCGCTTATGCGCTGGCGCTCGGATGCCTCAAAGCAGGAGTTATCGAGACGACTTTCAAAGAGGAAACCGAGAGCGATCTGTTCGGCGAGCAAGCGGTTCTCTGTGGTGGCGTGAGCGAGCTGATTCGAGCGGGCTTTGAAACGCTCACCGAAGCCGGTTATGCTCCAGAAATTGCGTATTTCGAATGCCTGCATGAATTGAAGCTCATTGTCGATCTGATCTATGAAGGCGGCCTCAGCTACATGCGCTACTCCGTTTCGGATACCGCCGAATATGGAGACTACACGCGCGGCCGCCGCATCGTTACCGACGAGACTCGGGCGGAAATGAAGAAGATGTTGGCCGAGATTCAATCCGGCGAGTTCGCGAAGACCTGGCTGTCTGAAAATCGGAACGGACGCAAGCAGTTCCTGGCCATGCGCGAAAGCGCAAAGAATCAACCCATCGAAAAGGTCGGCGCGGAGCTGCGCTCGATGATGGCGTTTCTCAAGCGTAAAGAGAAAGAAACGGCTGTTCCCCAGGAAGCGTCAGTCGCAGTCTGATGGGCAACGAAGAGTCGCTCGCGCTGCGGCGCATGCTGGTCGATGCCATGCGCGGGCATCACTCGCATATCGATTTCGATGACGCGGTGAAAGACTTCCCGGTCGAGCTTCGTGGCAAAAAGCCTAGCGATGCGCCGCATACTGCCTGGCAGCTGCTTGAGCACATGCGCCTCGCGCAAAATGACATTCTTGAATTCTCCCGCAATCCGCAGCACCAATCCCCGAAATGGCCCGAAGGATACTGGCCGGTAACGGAAGCGCCGCCGGACGAAAAAGCGTGGGACGCGAGCGTTCGGGGGTTTCGCAAAGACGCGCGCGAGCTCAACAGCCTGGTCGAAAGTCCCGCACAGGACCTTTTCAAGGCCTTTGAGCACGGCGATGGACAGACCCTGCTTCGAGAGGCTTTGCTCGTTGCGACCCACAATTCGTATCACCTTGGGCAGCTTGTGTTTCTGAAGAAGACCCTTACCAGTCAACAATAAAGGTTGGCTCTCGAAGAGGCGTCGCACTCCCCACTCGCCCGCAGACTCGGCCTGTTCGATGCAACCATGATCGTCATGGGCGGCATCATCGGGTCTGGCATCTTCGTCAATCCGTATGTCGTGGCGCGACAGGTTCACACCGCCGCGCTCATTTTGGGCGCTTGGATTTTGGGCGGCCTGACTGCGCTCGCGGGAGCGTTCATTTATGCCGAGCTCGCCATGCTCAGGCCGAATCTCGGGGGCCAGTATGCGTATCTCAAAGAGGCGTACCATCCTGCCGTTGCCTTTCTGTATGGATGGGCGCTGCTGTTGGTTATGCAGACGGGCGGAATGGCTGCAGTAGCTGTAACCTTCGCGCGCTATGCGAAACAGATTGTTCGGACTAACCTCTCAGAAGCCGCGCTTGCAGTGCTGGTGTTGGCGCTCCTGACAGCGGTCAACTGTTTTGGAGTTCGCTCCGGCAGCACAGTGCAGAGCACGCTCATGGTGATGAAGATCGGAGCAATCGCAGTGTTATTGATCGCGGGATTCTGGACGACGCCTGCGCCGAGCGAAGCGACTGTTTCTCGGGCCTTCACGCCGTCAACGCTGCTCGCGTTCGGCGCGGCGGTCACACCGGTTCTGTTCGCATACGGAGGCTGGCAAACCGCGAGTTTCATGACCGGGGAAATGCGCGATCCGAGGCGCAACCTGGCGCGTGCGCTGCTGTTGGGGGTCATCGGGGTAACTGCGATTTATCTCGGCGTGAACGTCGTGTGTCTGCGCACGCTCGGCCCGGCAGGGCTGGCCGCAACGGTCACGCCAGCGTACACGCTGATGCAGAAAGCCATCGGCGAACGCGGCGCTCTGTTCATGGCGATCGCGATTGCGATCTCGACCCTGGGATTTCTGAGCCAGGGAATGCTGACGGCGCCACGGGTCTATTTTGCAATGGCTCGCGACGGCCTCTTCTTTAGCTGGCTCACTTGGCTTCCGAAGAAGACGCGAGTGCCCGTCGCGGCGATTGCGCTGCAGGGTTTGCTCGCCGCCATCATTGCCTTGTCCGGCCGCTACGAGCAGATCTTGAACTATGTCGTTTCAATCGATTTCATTTTTTTCGGGCTTACCGGAGCATCCCTGTTCATCTTCCGACGCCGCACCGGCGGATCCGCGCAACACCGCACGCCCGGGCATCCCTTCACAACAATCTTCTTCGTGGCCGCGTGCTGGCTGGTCGTACTGGCGACTTTCTATCACTATCCCGGAAACAGCTTCACCGGACTCGCGCTTTTATTGCTGGGCATTCCCGTCTATTTCTACTGGAGCCGCAGAGCATGAAATCGGCTTACATGGAGTGGGTCAAAACCAGCACGGGCGCGCGCTTCAATCTCGCGAACAGCGGAGTGAAAAATTATCCGCTTTCCGGTTTGCCGGTCGATTTCGAGTCGCTCGTTTTATGCGGACCGGGCGCGTATGGGTATCGGCCGCTGGTCGAAGCCATTGCCGCAAAATGTGGGGTTGATCCCGCCTGTGTCGCTACGACGCAGGGTACATCTATGGCGAATCATCTCGCGATGGCGGCGGTTCTTGAACCGGGCGATGAAGCGGTGATCGAGCGTCCAGCGTACCCGCTGTTACCCGAAACCGCCGAGTACCTGGGTGCCAACGTGAAGTATTTCGACCGGCCGGCGCCGGTAAACTTCGCAATAGATCCAGATCTCTTGAAACGGGCGATCACGCCCAAAACGCGCCTGATCGCGATCACGAACCTGCATAACCCGAGCTGCGCGTTCGCAGACCAAGCCACACTGCGCGCCATAGGCGAGATCGCGCGAGATGCCGGCGCGCGGGTTCTCGTCGACGAGGTCTATCTGGATTTGTTGTTTGAGAATGCCCCGCCGACAGCATTCAAATTAGGCAACGAATTCATGGTCACGAACAGCCTGACCAAAGTGTATGGGCTGAGCGGCCTGCGCTGCGGCTGGATTCTCGCGGAACCGGAGCTGATCCAGAAAATCTACCGGCTCAACGATCTGTTTGGCGTGAACAATCCTTACTTGACGGACCAGGTGAGTTGCGTGGCTCTCGCGAACCTGGACAAGATCGGGCAGTGGTCGCGAGAACTGCTCGACTCAAATCGCGCTTTGGCGAACGAGTTTCTCGCCGCCACTCCAGAACTCGATTGTGAACCGCTGGAAATCGGCACGGTTCTGTTCCCGAAGCTGGATCGCCCGGTCGACACGTTCTGTAAGCTGCTGCGTGAAGGTTACGAGACGGTCGTGACGCCTGGGCACTTTTTCGACGCGCCCGAACGTATCCGAATCGGAATCGGCGGGGAAACCACGATTCTTGCTGAGGGGCTAAACCGGATCCATGAGGTCCTCAGGCACGCGTGATCCATTCGTACTGCTGCTCGGTCAACGGCACAACGGATAACCGGCCTTGCCTGACGAGCGGCGAATCAGCGAACAACCGGTTCTCCTTGATCTCGCTGAGAGTACGCGGTTCAGTGAGTGCCTTTCCGGCCTTAAGCCTGACGCGAGGCGTTTTCGGATTTTTCGAATCAACGCTCACTACTGTCGCGGTCCCCACCGTCTGGCGCTCTTTGCCGGTGTGATAGATGACGAGCTTCTCTCCGGCCTTCATTTCGCGCAGGTGCTTCAGCGCGACAGGGTTCGTGACGCCGTCCCAAACAGTTTCGCCATCGCGTTGCAGGTCGGCGAAGGAGTATTCATCAGGTTCGGATTTGAGGAGATAAGGCATTTGAACATTTTCTCTACTTGCGTTTGCTCAGGTCGGGTTTCCAATCGAGGGGCGGCCACCCATGGGGCCAGATCGCCGGAGCGTACGAGGCGTTCTTGCGCCATTTTTGCACTTCGTCGTGCCATGCAGGTTCTGCGGCGCTCGTTTCGAGGAAGTAGTTGCGGTATTCGATGCTACCCCACGCCAACGAGCATCCAAGCAGGAACGCAGCTACTGCCCGCACGGCGGGGCGGGGATGGCCGTCCCAAGCGCTCAAAACCAAGAGCAGGAAGGCCAGGGCAGGGAGAGACGCGTACCGGGTAGAAGGAATCCCGAGCAGCGCGGTTCTCGCCGTGAAAGCCGCAAATAAGAGAAAAGTCGCAATCAGCAGTATCTGCTCGGCGGCTCTCTTCTTCGCCCAGAATGTCCTCACGGAGATAGCCACAGCCAGCATGCAAAACCATGCTGCTGTAATCACCTGGCCGCCTCTCGGGACCGCGAACGATTTCAGAACCGCGTCAGTCAATCCAAAAAATCTGCAGAAGTGCATCGACTTGTCACCCAGAAATGCTGAGACTACTTGGAAGTAAAAAACATTCACAACCGCGCTATCCCAGGTGAATGCCTGACTTCGTATTCCTTCGGTGCCCAAGTGTATTTCGTAAATGAATAAGCCGAGGTCGATGAGGCAGCAAGCGGCCAATATCCCCGCTTGGACCAGCCGCTCCCGTTCCCGGTAAAGAAAGTAAGAAAGAACGAAGACGGGAGCCAGCACGGGAGCGTAGGGGCCTGAGAGGCCAGAGAACAGGACGATCCACCGGAAGAGCCAAGTCTTTCTGTTTGACCAGCCCGACATGTCTTCAAACAGAATGATGAGCGCTGCGAGTCCGGTCCAGTTCTTAGTGTGGAGAATGGTGAACCAAATTTCGCCGTAGTTCGTGGCGGGAACCAACATGAGCAGGCACCCGGTCGAGACGAGAAAACGCGTTCGGAAGAGATGCGATCTGCCGTAGATGAGAATCGCGAAAGGCAGGATTTGGACGGCAAACGAGAAATACGTCGTAACCAATGGGGCGTACTCGAGGCCGATTGTCTTCGAAACCAGCGCGGCAATTACGGCCGGAAGGTTCGCGGTAAGCAGGTAGTAGCCTAACGAAGGCCGCGACCACAAGAGACCCTTAAGGATGCTGTGCTTTAACGCATACGCGAGATAGAATGATTCCTCCGCCCAAATGCGGGGATGGACCAGCAGCATCGGTCCTTTTAGTGCGATCAAAATAATCACGAGTGAAAGCAGAATGGGTCTGTAATGCGCGGCAACGGAAACGGAAAGAGAGCGCAGAACGGCGCGGTTATTCCTGAGCATCACGCCGCTTGAACCCATGAATCGAGGTTACCTTGCGCTCGACTTAGGCGCCGAGAGCGGGCGCGGCATGTTAGCGCGCATCGCCGGCACCAAGATCGAGCTTACGGAACTGCATCGCTTTGCGAATACTCCCGTGAGGCTGCCAAATGGGCTGTATTGGGATACGCTGCGGCTCTTTCACGAGATTTGCGAAAGTATTCGTGCTGCGGGGAAAGTTTCGGAACATCTGAGCGGAATCGGGATCGACACGTGGGGAGTAGATTTCGCTCTCATAGGCGAAGATGGTTCCCTGCTCGAAAATCCGCGTCATTATCGCGATGCGCGAACCCGCGGCGTACCGGAGGAAGTGTTTAAGACTGTTTCGGGCGAGGAGATCTTCCGGCAGACCGGCGTCCAGTTCATGGAAATCAACTCGCTGTATCAGCTTTACGCGTTGCGCCGCGATTCGCCGAAGTTGCTCGGCATGGCGTCGAAGCTGCTGTTCATGCCGGATCTCTTCAACTATTTTCTTACCGGAGTTCTTACTTCAGAGCGAACGATCGCGAGCACGTCACAGTTCTATGATCCCGTCCAGCGCTGCTTTGCGACGGATATGCTCAGCAGGCTCGGCATTGATACGAGCATCTTGGCCCAGCTCAGCGATTCCGGCGGTGAGCTGGGAGCGGTATTGCCGGCGATTGCCGGGCATTGCGGACTCAAACACAAAACAGTTGTTTATGCGACTGCATCGCACGACACCGCCTCAGCCGTGGCCGCAGTGCCTGCATCCTCCAGCGGGAACTGGTGCTATATCAGCTCCGGCACGTGGTCGCTTATGGGAGTAGAGCGGGATCAGCCGATTATCAATGATGAATCGCTTCAGGCGAACTTCACGAACGAGGTGGGCGTCCAAGGCACGATTCGATTCTTAAAGAATATTCCCGGATTGTGGTTGCTGGAGGAATGCAGGAGGGCTTGGAGCAGAGAAGGGCAGGAGTATTCATACGCTGAATTGATGGAGCGCGCTGCAGCGGCGAAGCCGGCCGCGACCATCCTCGATCTGAATGAATTCACATCACCGGGAAATTATCCCGAGCGCATTGTTACATACTGTCGTGAAACGGGGCAAGAGGCGCCTTCGGATATCGGGTCGATGATCCGCATGATTCTGCAGAGCCTGGCAAATCGGTATCGAGAAGTTTTGGAGTCTCTCGAGAGGCTAACGGGCGAGCGGATCAATGTGATTCACATTGTCGGCGGAGGGTCTCGCAACAGATTGCTGAACCAACTCGCTGCGGACTTCACCGGCCGCCGCGTCATTGCCGGACCCGCCGAGGCGACGGCCATCGGCAATGCTCTCACCCAGGCGCTTGGGGCAGGGGAGATTAGCTCCCTTGAGGAGATGAGAGAGCTTGTACGGGGCTCATTTGAACTGGAGGAGTTCAGGCCCGGTACTTGAAGCCCTCGCATAAAGAATTTCTGCTTGTCGATGGAGGGATCGACGGCCACATCGAAAAAGCCCACCATCATCTCAGCCCAGGTTTGCTCACCCCAGGTCACGGCCGAATCGGGGTCGGGATTGTGCGGATTATTTTTCGAGTTGTCGAAAGTTGCTACGGCCTGCAAGGTAGTACCTGCTTTCAGGGCGAGCGGTTGGGTCAGGCGGTAACTCAGTTGCCAATAGAAATCGTAGTGCGGAATGCGTAATAACGTTTGAACTTTTCCGCCGGGCTCGATGATGTTGTATTCGAAGCTCTTGCCGCGCAGGTGCATATGCGGAAAAAAGCTGAGTAACAGCGCATCGTTCGGCAATGTGCCGTGCACTTCAACGCGATGGTCCGGATCGCCGGGGGGAATCAGGAAGCGATCATTGGTCAATTGCAGCGTGAGCACGCGCTTTCTGGGCGGTTGCTTTGCGAACACGAGCCCGATACTGGTTCTGTCTTCCGTTGCATGGCCGTGCGTTGTGTAATGCATCTGAAGCACGATGTCGGATCCGGCGGGCAGCAGTTTCGCGAAACTGTCCGGCCATTGGTCGGGCGAGCTTCCGGGCGCGTAGACCAGCAGAATATCGCTCGTGGTCCACATTGCATCTCTGCGCTGAGCTTCCGTCGGGAGATCGTTCGCGCTGAAGGGCACGCCGATCGGAGCGCCGCGCAACCACGAGGATTTGGGATCCCGAATGTAGGCCACAGCGTGGTGTACGACCATTCGATTGCTGGGACGGATTTCCGACATGCGCACCCAGCGGTCTTCTTTGAAATGCGTCGGAATGATGATGTACTGATACGGCACGTCGCCGTCGGCAGGTATGGATACGGCGCGCGGCATCTCGAAGATGGCGTCGGGCTTTTCAATATTCCAGCCTTCGGTCCAGTGCACCGGCGGAGGAGCATCGTGCGGGTCGCCTTCGGGAGCGTGCGCAGCAGCCCACTCAGAAATTGCCGCGATCTGATCGGGAGTCAGCGAAGGGTCATTCGAGAAGCGACCGTAGCGCGGATCGGCAAACCAGGGCGGCATCGTTTTATTCTGGGTAACCTGGCGGATCGCAGCGGCAAGCGGGCGCACTTGCTTGTAAGTCTCGAGCGGCATGGGCGCCATCTCGCCCTGCCGGTGGCAGTTTTGGCATCGCGATTGGAGGATCGGCAGAACGTCCTTATAGAAGGTGGGTCCGCCATTGGCGGCGTACGCCGATAATGGAAGCCAGCCCAACAGCAAATACTGCGAAAGGCGCTTCAAGGCAATGAGTGAAGGCTGGGCCAGTGCGGTTCTCGCTTTTGCTTAAAAGCGGTATAGCCTTCCTTGAAATCCGTGCTCTCCATCAGCTTGATTCGCAAGTCTGTCGCCAGCTCACCCGCTTGTTCCCACGATTTGTCTCGCGAATCTCTCACGTATTGCATGCCGGCTTGAACTGCGAGCGGGCTCGCTTTCGCGATATCGCGCGCAATAGCGAAGGCGCGCTGAGCCGTTTCAGCCGGCGGGCAGATGTGATGGACCAATCCCCAATGTAGGGCGTCGTGGCTCGAGAACATACGCGCAGTAAGACTAAGTTCGAGCGTGCGGCGCGCGCCCAGCGCCGCTTCCACAGCACGGTAAACCAGAAACGGCCACAATCCAATGCGCATTTCGGTCAGGCCAAATACCGAGCCTTCCGCTGCTACTACGGAATGGCCTTGCGCAACGAGGCCCAGTCCTCCGCCCAGCGCAGGCCCATTCACACAGACGACGATGGGCTTCAGAGAGGTTGCGCCTGCTGTGAAGAGTTTTTCATGGATGTCGGCGAGATCCGTTCCGGGCGCGTGCATAGCCTCGTCCAGATCCATTCCTGCGCAGAAGACCTGCCCCGTGGCGCAGATCAAAATCGCGCGAATGTCGTCACGATTCTGTGCGGAAGAAATCGCCTCAACGATGTTCGAGCACATCTCCGAATTCAAAGCATTCCGTTTGTCCGGCCGGTTTAGGGTCACATGCAGGATGTGGCCCTTGACTTCAATCAGCAAGTTCATCGGGAAGCACCTCGATTTCCATCATGAGAAGAGCCGCTCCATGCGTTTTTCCTTGCGCATCGGTACGCAGCGAGATTGTCCCGCCGCCGTCTAAAGCTTGCTCCATAACAAAATTAAGCGCAGCCAAATTCGGCAGCTCGTAACGCGCGACGCCGCCCGCCACAAGCTCACGGAAGTGTTGTTTCACGCGCTTGGCGGTGACTTCGCGGACCAGAATCGGATAATAGCGAGGCTTGGTAGCGATGAGTCCGACGTTCGAAAGATCACCTTTGTCGCCGGAACGGGCGTGTGCAATACGCGAGAGCGGAAGCTTCATTCGATCACCTCGATTCGCGTCGATACAGCTTCGCGTGGGACGAGGGCAGGCCAGTAAGCGACGATCTCGCGGACTTGCGGCCGTCCTTCGCCATAACCCGTTGCGGTCGGGGGTCCGTTCAGGACGAGTGGAATCAGCTCGCGCGTGAATCTTTCGAGCGCGGTCTTTTCCTTGCCGCGCGCGCCGATCCGCAGTTGCACTTCCGCAGGTTCCGGAATGGCAGGAGCGAGATCGGCGTGGCAGGCATTCACTCCAAAAAATTCGGTGTGCAGCTTTTCGAACCCAAGATTTAATTCTTTGAGCCTCGTGCGTACGATGTTATCCGCCATCCGAGCCTTCGCAAGCGCATCGGGCGCGGAATATACGAGCGTTCCCACAGCTTTCCAACCGTAGTGATAGGATACGGAAAGTTTCAGTTTCTGGGGCCGCGGGCTTCCAATCACATTGCTGATGCGGACGCGGTCGGGGCCGTCGTCAGAGAGCTGGATGCCTGTAAAATCAGCGACTACGTCCGGCGTCATGTACGATCGCGGATCACCGATTTCATAGAGCAACTGCTCCTTAACGGTGGCTTGTGTCACGCGGCCGCCTGTTCCCGCATGCTTTGTAATCACCATCCCGCCGTTCGCTTCCGCCTCGATGATGGGATATCCGATGTGGGCGAAATCCGGGGTCGATTCCCAATCCAACTGGCAGTTGCCGCCCGTGGCCTGGGTCCCGCACTCAATCACGTGTCCCGCCGCGATGCCCGCCGCAAGCAGGTCCCAATTATCCGCTCCCCAGCCGAATTTATGAACCATAGGCGCAAGCGCGAGCGCAGCATCGGCGCAACGCCCGGTCAGGACGATCTCCGCGCCGGTCGCCAAAGCTTCCGCCAAAGGAAACGCGCCGATGTACACATTCGCACTCTGGATCTGGCTGCGAATAGCTGCGATCGGCTCATTCGTATCCATGTTCCGGAACTCGTTCCCCGCCGCGACCAGCTCGTCGAGGCGGTCCAAAATGTCGTCGCCGAGCACAACCGCTACTTTCAACCCGGGGGCCAACCGCAGCACTTCACGCGCGCAGGCGATTGGGTTGACGCCGCCCCCGTTTGCGATCACCCGGACATTTTGATCCTGAATGCGCTTACGCAGCCGGCCGATGAGCGGGGGAAAGTCGCGGGCATAGCCAAGGCTGGGATCCGACTTGCGCTGCTTCTGCAAGATCGACATCGTGACCTCGGCAAGGTAGTCGAGGGTCAGGAAATCCAGCGGGCCGCCCTCGACCAGCCTTATGGGCGCTTCCAGCCAATCTCCCCAAAAGCCTTGCCCGTTTCCGATTCGAATCATGCTCGCTGCCCGGAGGATCCTCGCGCTTCACACATCAACGTGCGAGAGTGTTGTCCGGCGTTGGTGCGGCCCACTCATCATCAACTGCGAGCAACTGCAACGGTAAGTGCTCTGGTGTCTCATTTGCACAGGCCGCTTCGAACGAAAACTCGAGCACGCGCCGCGTTTCGGCCGGATCGATGAGCGCATCGCAGTGACCGCGGGCTGCCGCATATTTCGCATCCAGCCAGCGCTCATAATCCGCGCGCGTTTTAGCGATCTTCGTTTCGAGGTCTTTCGGTACTGGCTGGCCTGCAGCTTTTAGCTTGTCGAGTTCGGGACCGAAAATCGCCTGGACAGCTGAATCTCCCTCCATCACGCCGATACGGGCGGTCGGCCACGCAAAGGTGAAATTCGGATCGAAGCCTTGCGCTGCCATCGCGTAGTAGCCGGCCCCGCTTGCGTGATTGATAGTAAGCACAATTTTCGGCACGGTAGCGCACGCCATCGTTTCCACCATCTCCGCGCCCGCGCGAATAATCCCAGCGGTCTCCGCTTCCACTCCCACCATAAAGCCCGAGACATCCTGCACATACAGCAATGGTGTTCGATGCCTTTGAGCATTTTCGACGAAATACGCAACCTTGCGAGCGGATTCCGGGTAGACGATGCCACCCACGCGAGGGCCGGCTTGCGTCTTCAAGAATCCCCGGCGGTTCGCGATCACGCCGATGTTTCCGCCGCTCAGGCGCGCGGACGCGCATAAGAACTCCGGCGCGTAATCGGGCTGAAACTCGAGGAAATCGCCCGCATCGAGAATGCGATCAAGCACATCTTCGATTTGATACGGCAAGCGGTGATCGGGCGGAAGCACGTCATATAAGTCGGCGCCATCGAATTTTGGTTTATTGCCGGTAAGCGGAGGAGGCGGCGCGGGCAGTTGCCGAAACTGCTGGCGGATCAAATCCACGCAGGCTTTGTCATTTGCAGCGCGATAGTGCGCTACCCCGCTGGCCGCAGTATGCATCTTTGCGCCACCGAGAGTCTCGGTATTGGTGACTTGCCCCACCGCGCCTTTGACGAGGTTGGGGCCGCCCAGCCCCATGAAGCTCGCGTTCTCAACCATGATGATGACGTCGCTCAGCGCAGGCAGATAAGCGCCTCCCGCGATGCAGGGACCCATTACCGCGGCGATCTGTGGAATCCGCATGCGCCGGCGCATCAGCGAGTTGTAGTAGAAAATGCGCGCGGCGCCATATTGTCCCGGGAAGATACCGTCTTGCAGCGGCAAATTCACGCCCGCCGAATCAACCAGGTAAACGATCGGCAGGCGATTGCGCATGGCAATCTCCTGAGCTCGCAAGATTTTCGTAATGGTCTCAGGCCACCAGGAACCCGCCTTCACAGTTGCATCGTTCGCAACGATTACCGCAGGACGGCGTTCGATCTTGGCCACGCCTGTCACCACTCCGGCGGCGGGCGCTTGCCCATCGTACTTGTCATAGGCGACCAGCAGGCCGACTTCGAGGAACATTGTGCCGCCATCGATCAGCCGCTCAATGCGCTCGCGAGCGGTCCACTTGCCCTCTCGATGTTGTTTCTCGATCTTTTTATCGCCGCCGCCGCGCCGAAGCTTCTGCTCGACCTCGTGCAGCTCTTTCACAAGGAGCCGCATGTCGCGCGCAAGATTTTGCATTAAAGGCTCACTCCGCCATGCAAAACTGCAAGGACGTGAGCACCTGCTAGTCTAGCAAGCATGTTGGAAATTGACGATCGCGCCCTTCGCGTGGTCTGGACAGTTTTCCTCTTTGGACTGCTGCTCGCGGTGATCTACTTCATTCGCGATACCATCCTGCTTTTTGCCGTAGCCATTTTCTTTGCCTACATGCTGTCACCGCTCCTGGCGCTCGTCGAGCGTTTCATGCCCAGACGGCGGAATCTGGCGCTCGCGTTGGTTTACATCGTGCTCATTGGGACCCTTGTCGCAGTGGGATTTCAGGTAATTCCTGCAATCGTCGATCAAGCCACCAGCTTTGCCACCAAGCTTCCAACTCTGCTCAGCAATGTCAAGCTGACTCACCTGCCTTTACCGGTCTGGCTCGAGCCCAGCCGCGCGCAGATGGTCGCGGCGCTGAACCGTCTCGAATCGAGCATTGTTCCATTTATTCAGCAGACGGGGACGCGGCTGCTCTCCGGCCTCACCTACGTTCTGCCCATAATCCTGGTCCCGATACTTGCCTTTTTCTTTTTGAAAGATGGCGAAGATATCCGGGTGAATTTAATTGGCGCGGTTGAGAGCGGACACGATCGGACGACGGTGGAATTAATTCTCGATGACGTGCATGAGGTGCTGAGGAGCTATATTCGCGCGCTGGTTCTTTTGGCGCTTGTTTCGTTCCTGGCTTGGCTGATTTTCTTGAGCCTGATGCGATATCCCTATGAGTTGCTGTTGGCCGGCATTGCAGGCTTGCTTGAGTTTATTCCCGTATTTGGCCCGGCCGCGGCGCTTGTAATCATGCTGATTGTCTGCGCGGTCAGCGGCTCCGGCGGGCTGCTCTGGATTCTCATATTCTGGGGGTGCTATCGAGTCTTTCAGGATTACGTTTTCAATCCATACCTGATGAGCGCGGGCGTCGAATTGCATCCGCTGCTCGTGCTTTTTGGCGTTCTGGCGGGCAATAGCCTAGCGGGCATTCCGGGAATGTTTTTCTCCATACCCGCTATTGCCATTCTCAAGGTGATCTACGCGCGCTTGAGAATTGCTTACATTACGCGCAGGCATCCCGCGCGAGTTTAGATTCCATCTCCCGCCGCTTTACTCGGTTTCCGCATTCCCGGCCCAGCATTCGTGAACTACGGCTCGAGTGAGCCGGCTCACGACACCCGCGGGCACGTCTGTTTCTTGCAACTGCCTGAAATCGAAATGCACCGGATTGTCTTTCGACCAATCAACCGTGCCAAGAAGATACCCGTACACGTGCGTCTTCGCGCTCTTCGCGTCATTCGAGTTTGGCGGCAGTAAATAGCGCTCCGCGCCAGCCGTTCCGACAATCCATCCCGGGAGCACGCCGCCGTGAGTGCGCCAATACTCCGTATTAAAGATCCCTTCCATGTAGAAATGTGAATGGCTGGCCAGGACATATACCGGCTTGAGCGAGCGCCGCTTGAAATCGAGCAACCAGGTATATACTTGGCGGCCGCTTTCCTGACCGATCAACGATTGGTTCATGCTGTGACCCTTCGAAATGCTATCCGGCAGCGCTTCGTGCATCCCGACGATTACGGCGCGCACCGAGGCGCTCGCCTCATCACGCTTCAGGACGGCTTCAATCCACTTCATCTGCCGGGCATCGAACTGATCGGGGGACGCGTTATCGAGCGTCAGGAAGTCGATGCCGTCCTTCATCCAGTGGTAGTATCCTTTCACCGCGTGATCGCGAGGATCATCTTGCAGCCGCTGTTCACGAATCTCTGGCGTATCAAACCAATCCGCAAATTCGAGCAACGCCTGATTTCTCGTCTTCGGCGGAATTAACTCGTGATTGCCAAGAGCGAGAAGAACCGGAATGCTCCCAAATGGCTCGAGCTGATGCTCAATAAAGTCTTGCCACGCATCAGACAGATAGCCGATGATGGTCAGCGGCTGATTGGGGTCCTCCGGTCCCTGCAGCGGCCGATAGTCCTGATCAAACCTATAGATCGCGCGAAAATCACCCAGATGCCAATAGAATGCGGCGTGAGCGGATGCCGCCCCCTGCGCGATTGCCGGCATTACTACGTCTCCGCAGTTCCTCGAGTCCCCGGATGCCGCGAAGCGCCAGCTCTCGTGCCGGGTAGCGGCCGTAAGGCTCGCGGCAAGCCCCAAGCCCAGGCAGAGTTCAGCCACCAAAGACAGCGACAGTAGCGACACTCCAGAACGCATTGTTCCCAGTCTAATCGCGAGTTGCGCGATGAGACTGTAACCTGCGAATGTCTGGCTAACTTCCGGTATTATTCCAGGCTGTGTAGACCGCAATGCCGCCGATTGCCAGGAGATACAGAATGATCGCCACGATCAGCCCATTCTTGATCTTTGCGACCGTGTCTAGCCGTTTCGCCTGCGTCGCCTGTGCATTGACGACAGTCGCATCGTGTGAATCACTATGCAAATGGATGTAGTGATCGGAATGATTCTCGAGCCATCTCTGGTAGAGAAAGAGAGCCACGGCGATCACCACGAGAATCCCGCAGATAATCAGATTAAGAACAATATTCATAGAAAGGCATCGCTCCTTTTATTGGCCGACAGCTCCGCTGCGGGAGCCGCACCAATCGTCTGTTAGCTTATCGAATCGGCCCTGACCACTACACATAACTTCGCAGACCCAAAGCCACCGCTATAATCGTTGTTCCCGCGCTCATGGCCGCTTCAGCACCTTTGGACTGGTTTCCGCTTTGGCTCAGCTTACGCGTTGCAGGGATCGCCACGCTGATAGTGCTGGTTGGCGGCACATTCATAGCCTATCTTCTCTCCCATAAAAGCTTCCGAGGCAAGAGTTTTATCGACTCGCTTGTTACATTGCCGCTGGTTCTGCCCCCTACCGTTCTGGGCTACTACTTGCTCGTGCTCATCGGCCGAAGTTCTCCGCTGGGACACTTTTACGAGTTGCTGTTCGGACACCCGCTTGTATTCACGTGGCAGGCTGCCGTGGTGGCCGCGATTCTGCACTCCGCCCCGCTCTTCATTAAAGCGGCGGTTCCAATTTTTGACGGAGTCGACTACCGCTATGAATGGGCGGCACAGAGCTTCGGCGCCTCGGAATGGCGTACTTTCTGGCGAATCACGCTTCCTTTAGCTCGCCGCGGCTTGAGTTCTCTCGCCGCTCTCGTTTTCGCTCGTTCCTTAGGTGATTTTGGCGTGACCATCATGGTCGCGGGCAATATTCCCGGACGGACGCAAACACTCTCTGTCGCAATTTACGATGCCGTTGAATCCGGCAATGGACGCCTCGCGCGCGTGCTGGTCATTATCGTGTCGATCGTCGCTCTGGCATTGCTCTGGCCACCCGGATATCTCTCGCGCTCCACGCGCCGCAGCGTCTGAACAACGCGGCATGAGCATCGACGCGCGGTTGATAAAACGGTTTCCATCCAGCCGGGACTCGCCGGCGTTTGATCTCGACGTGCACTTGCAGACCGGGCCTGGCGTGACTGTGCTTCTGGGTCCCAGCGGGGCTGGAAAGACGTTAACGCTCAACTGCCTCGCGGGTTTCGCGCATCCGGATGAGGGACGCATTCTTGTGAACAATGCGCTGTATTTCGATGCATCCGCTCATGTTCATGTTGCTCCTCGACATCGTCGCTGTGGCTACCTTTTTCAGGACCATGCCCTGTTTCCGCATCTGACAGTGCGTGAAAACCTACAATTCGCAGCTTCTGTAGCAGGCGCCGATCGGCGCGGACGCCTGGACCGCCATCGCCGGATTAATGAACTTCTCGAGAGTTTCGAGCTCTCGGGTCTTGCGGCACGCAGACCCGCTCAACTTTCAGGTGGCCAAAAACAGCGCGCGGCTCTCGCTCGCGTACTTGCAGGTGAGCCGCGCATTCTCCTGTTTGACGAGCCTACGCGTGGCCTCGACGCACGCCTGCGCCATGCCTTCTACGATGTTTTGCGGCAAACCCGGGAGCGATTGCGATTGCCGCTGGTGCTCGTTACGCACGATCTCGAAGAATGCTTCGAGTTGGCGGATTGCGTCTTCCTGATGGAAGCCGGCCGGTTTCTGCAATCCGGCTCGAAAGAAACTGTCTTTGAGCGCCCCGCGAATACCGATGTCGCACGAGCGTTAGGTGTCTACAACATCATTCCCGCCGAGATTGCAGCACTCGATCCCGCGCGAGACACAAGCCGCCTCCGCCTTCTAAACCACGAAATCGAGGGACCCTATTTGCCTGGCCATCTGATTGGCGATCGCGGCTTTTTGTGCGTCCGTCAATTTGAACTGAATGTCTTGCCGGCCCGAACGCAGGCTGCCCCAAACCAACTTCTGCTCCGCGTTCTGAGTCGCAGTTCTTCATCCCACGGCGTTCGTCTCGTCTTCGAGCACGGCGTATGCACCGTTCTCAGTGAAACCCAATATCAGCAACTCCGCGGTAGCGATTTCCTTACCCTTGAGATTCCATCTTCTGCTGTATACTTCATCGGAAGCAAATGAAGCGCTATTACATCACGGATCGCAAAGCGGTCGGCGGTTTTCGCCCACTGCTTGAGGTGATTCGCGATCAGATGCACCTCGGTGTCGATTTCATCCAGATTCGGGAAAAAGATCTCAGTGCGCGAGAGCTGTTCGAATTCACGCTCGCCGTCATGGAGGTTCGCGACAGCGAAAAACGGAAGCTGCCCGTCAAAGTTCTTGTGAACTCGCGATGCGATGTGGCGCTCGCAACCGGCGCCGATGGGGTTCATCTCCCGTCCGATGCGCCGCGGGAAACCCTTCCGGGTCTGTTAATCTTTCGTTCTTGCCATACTCTCGATGACATCAAAACAAGTAAGGCAGATTTCCTGACGTTTGGGCCTGTTTTTGAAAGCCCGGGGAAAGGCGCGCCTGTGGGGCTGGAAGCACTCAAGGCAGCCTGCCAGCTCGGTAGGCCAATTTACGCCCTCGGCGGCGTGAACTGGGAGAATGCCGCTGATTGCATTCGCGCCGGTGCGGAAGGGATCGCCGGTATCCGCTTATTTCAAGACCCCACGTTGTGAGGTCGTGTCAAGCTGGTGCAGTACTCAGATGAGATTTTAGAAGAGCCTCGAGAAGAATGACGCTACATTCGCGAGTTCACAATTCCGGCCGCATGTGTTGCCTTGCGGGAATTTTGTTTGTCTCTGCAACCGTTGTGTTGCGGGCACAGAATAATTCGGGTGACTCAACCCCGCAATCGAGTTCCGCTTCACAGAGTGCGCAAACGCCGCCCACGTCAACGACTGTTCAGCAGCCAGGCCAACTTCCTGATACGATGTCCGCGCCGCCCTTTACCATCGCTGATAAATTCGGGTATCGTGTCGTGCAGAGTTTTGGAGCACGCGGGTTCGTCGGCGCTGCGGTTGGCGCTGCGATAGGGCAAGCCCGGAATTCACCACACGAATGGGACCAGGGCGTTTCGGGCTATGCGCGGCGATACGCATCGGGTTTTGCCGGGAACTTCTCGCGGCAAGTATTCGCCTTCACGCTTGAAAGTGCATTCCACGAGGATCCGCGTTATTTTCCGTCGGAAGACAAGGGCAAAAAACAGCGCGCGATAAACGCGTTACGGCAAATTATCCGCTGCAAAACCGATGACGGCGGCAACTCGTTCGCGTACGCGCGCGTGTTTAGCGCTTTCGGAGCGGGCCAATTCGTCAATGTTTGGCAACCTAGGAGCACGGGCAGCGTTGCCGAAGGAATCAAGCGCGGTTTCATCAGTATGGGAGCTGACGCAGCCTACAACTTCATGCAGGAATTTTTCCCGTTCACCCGGCCCATCTCGCTGCGGCACCAGCACTAAGATTCATACTCCTGATGTTTGCATCGCCGACTGCGCTTGCAGTTCCTGCAGGCTCCACACCCGAATCGGATCGCGCCGTTGAGAAGCAACCGCCTCGGCCGCCGCTTTCGCACCACTTATGGTGGTGATGCATGGCGTACGATACGTAACCGCATTGCGCTGGATGGTTTGCTCATCCGGAAACGAGTGTCCGCCGGTGGTCGTGTAGATAATCAGGTTCAGCTTTCCTGCTTTCAACAGGTCGACTGCATTCGGCCTTCCTTCGTTCACCTTGAACACGGTCTTTGAAGGGAGCCCTGCAGCTCGTAACGCCGCAGCCGTGCCGCGCGTCGCGAACAAATCGAATCCAAATTCCCGGAATCTGGCCGCTACCCCAACGGCAGCACGCTTGTCGCGATCATTCACGCTGATGAACAGCGCGCCTCCATCTGGAATCGGCGTTCCCGCCGCAAGCTGCGCTTTTCGAAACGCCTCGCCAAAGGTTTTGCCAACTCCCATCACCTCGCCGGTAGATCTCATTTCCGGCCCGAGCGCCGGATCCACGCCCGGAAACTTCGCGAACGGGAACACCGGGCTCTTCACGAACGAATTCTCGACCGGCAGCCTGCCGTTAACAACACCTCTCGTCAATTCGCGGAATTCCTTGAGCTCCTTCCCGAGCATCAGACCTACCGCCATCTTGGGTAACGGCACGCCGGTCGCCTTACTCACGAACGGCACGGTGCGTGAAGCGCGAGGATTGACCTCGAGAACATACACTTTGCCATCCTTGATCGCATACTGAACATTCATAAGACCGATTACATTTAGCGCTCTTGCCAGCTCGGCCGTGTATTTTTCGATGGTCTGCAAGGTGCCTGCGTCGATAGAAAACGCTGGGAGCACGCACGAGCTGTCACCTGAATGCACACCGGCTTCTTCAATATGCTCCATGATGCCCGCGATCAATACATCAGAGCCATCGCTGAGCGCGTCGACGTCGAGTTCGATTGCGTCTTCGAGAAAGCGATCGATAAGCACGGGTCGCTGCACGGAGAAACTCGCCGCCTCCTGCATGTAGCGCTTTACAGTTTCTTCGTTGTAGGCGATCACCATGGCGCGCCCGCCGAGCACGTAGCTCGGGCGTACGAGCACCGGGAATCCTAACTCGCGTGCTACCGTGCAGGCTTGTTGAACGCTGGTTGCAGCACCATGAGCCGGGGAGGGAATTTTGAGCTCGTTCAGCAGCGCGCCAAAAAGTTTGCGGTCTTCAGCAAGATCGATATTGGCCGGATCGGTGCCGATGATCGGCAGCCCGAGCCTTTTCAGCGGCATCGCGAGATTCAGCGGGGTCTGCCCGCCAAATTGCACGATCAGCCCGCCGGGTTGCTCGACATCGTATACATTGAGCACTTCCTCTTCCGTCAGCGGCTCGAAGTACAGCCGATCGCTCGTATCGTAATCGGTCGAGACCGTTTCCGGATTGCAATTGACCATGATCGATTCGTATCCGAAATCCTGTAAAGCGAACGATGCATGGCAACAGCAATAATCGAACTCGATTCCCTGGCCGATACGGTTCGGGCCGCTGCCGAGGATCATCACCTTTTTGCGCGACGTAGGTGCCGCTTCGTCTTCTGATTCATAGCTCGAATACAGGTAGGGCGTGAAGCTCTCAAATTCCGCTGCGCAAGTGTCTACGCGGTTGAATACGGCCCGAATCCCGACCCTTTTTCGTGCCTCGCGAATCTCGAGCGCCTCGGCGTGAACGGCGCGGCCGATCTGAACATCGCTCAGCCCATCGCGCTTCAGCTTGCGGAACTCTTTTTCAGTAAGCGATTCGAGACTGCGCCCCTCTAACGAGTGCTCGAGCGCCACCATTTCTAAAAGCTGCCGCAAAAACCATGGATCAATGCTGGTCATCTCGTGAATTTGCTCTACCGAGTAACCCTGCTGAAATGCAAACAACAGGTACTCCAGCCGCTCCGGGTTCGGCGTGATCAAGCGCTGCGGAATCAGTTGCGGTTCGAGGGACGTAGCATTCGACTTGCCTGTCTCCAAACTGCGCATCGCTTTACCGAGCGCCTGTTTAAAGGTGCGCCCAATCGCCATCACTTCGCCCACGGACTTCATCTGCGTTCCAAGCACCGGCTGAGCGCCCGGAAACTTTTCGAACTGCCAGCGCGGTATCTTCACGACGACGTAATCAATCGTGGGCTCAAAACACGCGGGAGTGGCGCGCGTAATGTCGTTCCTGATCTCGTCCAAACGATAACCGACCGCGAGCTTTGCGGCAATCTTTGCAATTGGAAACCCGGTAGCTTTTGAAGCCAGCGCCGAGCTGCGCGATACGCGGGGGTTCATCTCTACGATCACCATGCGCCCGTTCTCAGGGTTGATCGCAAACTGCACGTTCGATCCACCTGTGTCCACGCCAATCTCGTTCAAACAGCGCAGCGCCGCATCCCGCATGCCCTGGTATTCACGATCCGTAAGCGTCTGAGCCGGCGCAACCGTAATCGAATCTCCTGTGTGCACGCCCATGGGATCGAGGTTTTCAATCGAGCACACGATGATTCCATTGCCGGCCAGGTCTCGCATAACCTCGAGCTCGTATTCCTTCCACCCGAGCACGCTTTCTTCGACCAGCACTTCGTGCACGGGCGAGAGATCGATACCGCGCTCCAGGATTTCAGTCAGCTCTTCGCGGTTGTAGGCGATCCCGCCGCCTGTTCCGCCCAATGTGAAACTCGGCCGCAGAATAACGGGATAACCGATGCGGTTCGCAAACTCCAATGCGGCCTCGACGTTGTTGACCAATTGCGATTGCGTCATATCGAGACCGATCTTTCGCATGGCATCTTTGAAAAGCAGCCGGTCTTCCGCTTTCTTGATGGCCTGCAGATTGGCGCCAATCAGCTCGACGCCATAGTTTTCGAGGACGCCCGATTCGGCCAGCTCGACTGAAAGATTGAGGCCCGTTTGTCCGCCCACCGTCGAGAGCAGAGCGTCCGGGCGCTCTTTTCGGATCACCTCAGCCGCGAAGGCGTGAGTGAGCGGCTCCACGTAGGTTCGATCGGCCATATTCGGATCCGTCATGATGGTCGCCGGATTAGAATTGATCAAGATCACTTCGTATCCTTCCTGACGGAGTGCCTTGCAGGCTTGTGCGCCTGAGTAATCGAACTCGCAAGCCTGCCCAATCACGATGGGTCCGGATCCGATGATCATGATCCGCTTCAGATCGCTCCGCCGCGGCATCCTCTAGCTCTTCTGCTCCTTCATCAGGCTGGCGAATTCATGGAACAGGTAATGCGAGTCGTGCGGGCCGGGCGCGGCTTCGGGGTGATACTGCACACAGAACACCGGCTGGCTGCGGTGTCTAAACCCCTCCAAAGTTTCATCATTCAGATTCACATGCGTCAGCTCGATCTCGGAATCCCGCAGCGAATCCCGATCGACTGCGAACCCGTGATTCTGCGACGTGATCTCGACTTTTCCGGTCAGCCGGTTTAGCACGGGATGGTTTGCGCCGTGATGCCCGAATTTCAGCTTGAATGTCTTTCCGCCAAATGCCAGGCCCAGAATTTGGTGCCCCAAGCAAATTCCAAATACCGGCACTCTGCCTACCAACTTTTTCATCTCTGCCGCTTGTTGTGTCAGAGGCTCGGGATCGCCAGGACCATTCGACAGGAAAACTCCGTCCGGTTTCAGCGACAGCACCTCTTCGCCGCTCGTATCGGCGGGAACCACCGTCACATGCGATCCTATCTCTACAAGATGGCGCAGAATGTTGCGCTTGATGCCGAAGTCATAGGCCACTACATGGAAGCGAGACTCCATTGCATGGAGCGTATCCGAGACAGCCGAATCTTCGGCTCCTCGGGTCCAGTCATATTTCTGATGCGTGGAAACCTTCGAGATAAGATTCTGTCCTACCATCGGAGGCGCGCGGCGGGCCGCTTCGACAGCAGCCTTCTTATCGTACTCGCCGATTGCGATAAATCCTCGCATTGCGCCCCGCTCGCGCAATAACCGCACTAACTTGCGCGTATCGACTTCCGCGATAACAGGAATGCCATGCTGCGCCAAAAAATTCTCGGCTTTCTCGTCTGCGCGCCAGTTGCTCGCAACAGGGGAGATCTCCCGCACTACCAGTCCCTCAATTTGCGGCATCTCCGACTCACAGTCTGAAGCATTCGCTCCATAATTTCCGATCTGTGGATTCGTCAGCACCACGATTTGGCCGCTGTAAGAAGGATCCGTGAAGATCTCCTGATATCCGGTAATCGCTGTGTTGAAAACGACCTCGCCCGCACGCTCGGCAGGCGCACCAAAACTGACCCCCTCGAAGACTGTTCCGTCCTCCAGGGCGAGAACTGCTTGCTCCAACTCTCTAAAACTCCTATGTGGGATCGATTGCTTTATTGGAGCATGTTTCACGACCCGGTCACAACCGGCTAATAAAAAAGTTGCCGCTTTCAAATCAGCGATTTGACTGCCTCAGCTGTTCCAGGCCATAATTCCCGCTCCTACTCTCATGGCCGAAGAGTCCTTATGTTCAACATCAAATTTGCTGCTTTCACTTTTGTAGTGGCTGCGATTACCCTAAGCACCACGGCCTGCAACCTGCAGCCGAACCATCCCAACCAACTGAATGCATTCGACGGCGCATCGTACGATTCGATGACTGTCGCCCATGCGGCGCTGCTTTCGTTTCGCGTCCAAGTGTCGGGCAGCGACAAGCAGTACGTCGCCGTATTCAATGTGGCCGCCGCCGCGTACTCGACCGCCTTCGACGCCTACTCGCTGTATCGCTCGAATCAGAGCAATCAACCGGCAGTATCCGTCGGTCTGTCAAATTTAGCTGTCAGCATTGTGTCGTTAGAGAATGCATTCCAAGCCGGTTTGCACGTCTCTCCAGAGACAGTGCTGAAAATACGGACACGAGCAGGCAGAATGCGCGCGGCAGCCAGTCCGCGCATCAGCATCTCTGATATCCTGACTGAGCTCGAAATCGCAGCATCCATCGCCGAGACGGTGCCTGGCACGCAGCCTTATTCCACTCTTGCCGCGATTGTCATCCGCGCAACCCAACAAGCGCTCGCGGCTCAAACTTCCGGCTCCGGCCAAGCCATCGATCTCTCTACCATTCAGCCGGTACCCGCTATTTCATAGGCGCGGATAGCCGGCCTTATTTCTGATTGTTTTGATCCTTCGCACGCCGGGCGCGGTCCTCGCGCTCGGCATCGCTCCATCCCTCGTGCGCTTGCTTCGCAGCTTTCCCGAGATCCCGCGCCGCGCCCTTAATCGCTTTTTCCGCGCGCTTGCTAGCCCAATAGGCGGCCCTTCCGGCTTTCTCTCCTGCCGTTTGGTCCTGGCGGGCGCGCTCGCGCTCTGCATCCCGATTTCTGGAACATGCGCCAGATAATCCTGCAAGCACAATGACCGCGATGATGGTCGCTTTCGCCATACGTCTGATAATGAGACGCGCGCCGCACACTTCCGTAACCGTGCTTTCAGTCGAGAATAGGTGAAATTTCCTGGATGTTGCGGTGAAATGTAGGTACATGTTGAGCCACACCATCCACTGGATGCAGATCGCCGATACTGTTATGGAGGGCCTTCTTGTCTGCCGCGTCCTCGCGTTGAAGCTTCAGCGCATATACACATTCATCACGCTGTACTGCGTGCTCGGATTCCTCTTCGATGTTGCCGCGTGGTGGCTGGGGTTTGAGTCTCCCGAAAGCGCGCGCGTCTACATTTACTCGCGTTTCCTATATGCGGCGCTGATTCCAGCGATGGCATGGGACGTCTTCGAGGAGGTCAAACCCCAGATTGCCAAGCTTCGCCGTTTGCCCGCAGCCCGGCTCATCTCAGGACTTTTCGTTACGGCAATTTTCGGTTGCGTGATTTTTGCCACTCTCGAGGACAAGGACGTAAACGGCAGCTCGGGCCGTGCCGATTTGGTGGGAATATTCCTCTGGGCAGGCGCGTGTTCAGCCAGTCTGGTGTTTGCCGCCACGCTGTACAGGGCTGTTAGGGCGCAGAAGATTTCGCTCCCCAACAACACTTTTGTGTGGCTCATTTTCTTCATGCTTACGGTCATTCCCGCCATTCTCGAATGCGGCGTCATTCTGCTAGGCTTTACGCTCAACTCCATACAAGAAAACGTCGTGATTCTAGTGCTTAACGCGTTCGACTTGGGTCTTACCGTGTGGTGCATTCTCCGTTTGAAATCCGTGCCATCACAGGACGCCGCGGCTCCCGAGAAAGTTAGCTTGTAAGTTTCACGCCAAATCCGCAGGCTGCAGCGGAAGCCTTCGCACGCGCTTTCCCGTCGCGGCAAAAATCGCGCCCATCAACGCCGGAGCCACGGGCGGCAAACCAGGTTCCCCGATTCCGGTCGGTTCAACGTTGCTGGGTACTATATGCACTTCGAGACGCGGTGTTTCCTTCATCGAAAGCGTCGTGAATTTATCGAAGTTATTCTGAACAGCGCGGCCATCCTGAATCGTGATCTGGCTTTTCAGCGCAGCCGTTAATCCATATACAATCGCGCCTTCTACTTGGGACCGCACGCCGTCCGGATGTACCGCAATGCCTATATCGACGGCCGAAACCACACGGTTCACTCGGACTTTGCCGTTTTCGACTGCTGCTTCGACGACATTCGCAACGTAGCTGTTGAAAGAATAGTGACACGCGATGCCACGCCCGTGACCAGTGGGCAAGCTCTTTCCCCAATCGCCCTTTTCGGCGGCCAACTGCAGTACGCCCTTCATCCGAGCGGTCTCGAGCGGGCGATCGCTCGCATCGAGAGGATTCTTGATTTGCCGCGCCCCGCCCAGCTTCTGTATGCGGAACTCGTAGGGATCCATTCCAGCCGCGTGCGCGAGTTCGTCCATAAAGCTTTCCATCACGAAGCCGATGGATGACGCTTCGACGGACCGCCACCATGCCCGAGGCACCCCCGATGCTGCGGGCAGATATTCCAGCTTGTAGCTCTTTGCAAGATACGGCATCTGCAGCGTGCAGCCCAGCTCACTCGATTCAGGGGGCGATTTCTTTTCCCACCATTCCGCAATTGATGTCGACGTGCTCTGATGACGCCACGCGAGAATGTTGCCTTCGCCATCGACCGCGCCGCTCATGCGGTGGTACGAAGCGGGACGGTAGAAATCGTGCGTCATGTCATCTTCGCGCGACCAGACCACCTGCACGGGCTTGCCCAAGCGCTTCGCAACCTGCGCCGCCTCAGTCGCAAAATCGGCCTGATAGCGGCGTCCGAAGCCTCCGCCCATAAATGTTGTATGAACTTGTATCTGCTCCGGCTTGAGCCCGCTTACTTTGCCGATCACTTCCTTCACCCAAGTCGGACTCTGCGCCGGCGCCCACGCCTCGGCGCGGTCGCTCTGGATGTGCACCGTGCAATTCATCGGCTCCATCGTGGCGTGCGCTTGGAACGGGAGCTCATAATCGCACTCAACTTTCTTTTCGGCAGGCGCGCTCGAAATGATCGCCTCCGCGTTGCCCGCCTTCGGATCGGCTTGGTTGAGCACAACCTTCATCGGCGAATCGACCAGTCTTCGAAACTGCCTTCGAAGCGTCTCGCTGCTCTCCGTTGCGTGCGGGCCGTAGTCCCAGTCCACTTTCAACCGCTTTCGAGCCTGCATGGCCGTGTAAGTGCTATCAGCCACGACCACCACGCCGCCCCAGGAATGAACCTCTTCAACCGGCTCGATTTGAAATACGTCGTGAACGCCCTTCATGGCCTTTGTCTGGCTTGCGTCAAAGCTCTTCACCTTGCCGCCAAACACCGGGCATCGCTCGACGACTGCAAACACCATGCCGGGCGCCCGGACGTCCAGGCCATATTGCGCGCTGCCGTCCGTCTTCGAAGGAATATCCTTGCGCGGAACATCCTTCCCGACGAGTTGAAACTCTTCGGGCTTCTTCAACGGCACTTTCGCAAGGTCCGGTATGGGCAGCTGCGATGCGGCCTCGACCAGCTCTGCATAGGCCAGTTTCTGGCCGCCGTGCCAAACCGCGCCGTTTCTCGCCGAGCAAGTCTGCGCCGCCACGCCCCAGCGCTGCGCAGCGGCTTCAATCAACATTTGTCGCGCAGCCGCACCCGCAGTGCGCAACGGCGTCCACATCCCCTTCACGCTGCCGCTGCCGCCGGTTCCCTGGTCGCCGTAGGTTTCATCTGCAGGCGCGTGCTCCACACGCACATCCTTCCAATCGATTCCCAATTCCTCGGCGAGAATCATGGGCAGCGACGTCGAAACGCCCTGTCCCATCTCGGACCGCGAATACGTCAGCGTCACTGCGCCGCTCTGGTCGATCTTCAGCCACGCCTTGATTGGATTGACAGCCGGTTTCTCAGCCGCGCCTTTCGCGGTTCGCGGCACATCGAATCCAATCACCAGGGCCGCCCCCGCGGCGATTCCCGTTTGCAGCGTAGTCTTCAGAAGCGAGCGCCGCGTCAAAGCCGAATCGCTCTGTGTCACAGCTCACCTCCTGCAGTCTTGCCGCTTGTGTTCCCGGATGTCTTCATCGCCCCCGCCGCTCTCAACACCGCGGCTCGTATTCGCTGTGCCGTCCCACAGCGGCATATGTTGTTCGACATGCCTTCATCCACATCGGCCGGTGTCGGCGTGGGATTCTTTTTGAGAAATGCAACCGCCGTCATGATCTGTCCCGATTGGCAGTATCCGCACTGCGGCACTTGCTCTGCGATCCAGGCCTCTTGCACCGGGTGGCTGCGGTCGCGTGACAAGCCCTCGATCGTCGTGATTTTCTTGCCTGCCACGCTCGCCACCGGAAACACGCACGATCTTGCGGGCTCTCCATCGATATGCACTGTACACGCGCCGCACGCCGCAATACCGCATCCATACTTCGTGCCTGTGAGATTCAAGGTATCCCGCAGCACCCATAACAACGGACTTTGCGGATCGACATCCACGGACTTATTCTGTCCGTTCACTTCAAATGAGATCGCCATTCAGGCCTCCCTCACGTCTCAAGACGTGGACCTTACCAGCATATCCGCATTTCGATGGCCAGGCGGCTCACACGCGCCAATAATCCGGACGCCAGCTCCGAACCGCTTCCTTGATCTGCTTGTTCGTCAGATTTTCAGTTAATGTGCGTTGAACCAGATCAGGAGCCTCAGCATCCGACGCGAAGCGCAGCGCAACCAGTTGCGATTCGCTGAGCTCCCCGATCCGCGAGCGCATCGGCTCGGTTAACAATCCCGACAGCCGGAGCCGTTCCTCGAGGCGAATCACCCGATCCTGCACCTTGAGCGCGTAAAGCCGCGCTTTGGTCGCCGTCACGATGAGCAAAATCGCGAGCGCGACGAACGCCATCGCGGTTGTTTCCACATGACGCACCAGGTGGATGACAGACCAGATCAGAAAGAGCAACAACGCCGGAATCAGGAAGAAGTGAAATGCCGGGTCGAGCCGAGTATGATTGCTTCGAGTCTGTTGAGTTTTTTCAGGCAATGCGTTCTAAGCCCCTCAATCAATATAGAACGCATTGCCGGCGAATCTCAGCGCACCTAGCAAAGGCTTGGGCGCGGAACTTTCTACGATGTTTGTGGGGTTGGAGGCGCGGGGATGGAGTCGAACCATCCGAAAAAAGGTTTTGCGGACCCCTGCCTTCCCACTTGGCTACCGCGCCTTAATGAACTGTGAAGGTCTACTCTCTATATATCCAATTTACCTCAGCCTCGCAACTCCCCGTGCTTTAATTTAGTACTAAGCCTCTCCCGTAAAACTTTGGTTTAACTAATGTGTTTGCTTTACTTTGTGGCCCCACCAGTCCGCACTTCATCCCCCGAACCCGTCACTGTCCACTGCTTTCCGTCCGGCGACTCCGCCTGCTCGAAATGGATGCGATTCTTGCCCGTGAAAAGGTTCGTTGTTCGATAGTAAGTGATCTTACCGTTCTCCTCGGGCCAGCGGCTCGAGTACGTCCAATGGTCGCCTGAAATGTCGAGATCTCCTTTTCCTCCGGCCCGTCCTTCCTTCGTGATGTTCTGGGTGTAATACTGCCCCGCCTTTTCGGCCGGGATGAAGATGACTAGCCCGCCGTCGGCCCCGTTTACGGTCTGCTGGCAGGCAAAGTACTTTCCTAGTAATGCACATTGATTCACCAATTGGTCAGGTTTTGCGCCAGCGGCGAGGCTCTTTCGAGTCACCTGCCAACTGCCCTGATACAGCCACAAAGGCGCATACACCGCGTTCGACGATTTTGCAGGGCCGCCTTGATTCGCGAGCGCAACCATCATTATCACCACAAAGTTCAACCTCCACCTCCACTGAATCTCAGATTCTCATGTCTTTTCCGGTTCATGTCTCAGTTCTCCTCCGGCCAAAATAAGAACCACGCTCAGCAGCACCAAAGCCGAGCCGGCCAAGGTACTCGCGCGCAGCGTTTCCCCTCCCAGCCAGTAACCGATTGCGAGCGCGACCACGGGGTTCACATAAGCGTAGCTGGTCACTTTAGTCGAAGAAGCGCGCCCTAACAGCCACATGTACGCGGTAAATCCAATTAGAGATCCCGCCACAATCAGATATCCCACGGCTAGTGCCGCCTTCCCGGAAACCTGGGGCAAGGGGCGAAGCTCGCCGGCTAAAAGGGAACAGACCAGTAAGAGCAACCCGCCACACAACATCTGCGCACCTGAACTCAGCCCGACTGATTTTGGCAGCCGGATCAGCTTTGAGACCACCGTGCCCACGGACCAACAAATCTCGGCTCCAAGAATCGCGAGGCACGCGGCAATGTTAACCGCCCGGCCACCGTCTTGCTGTCCCATGGCAATGACGGCGACACCGCCCAGGCCTAATAGGACCGCAAACGCCGTCGCCCATCTGAGCCGTTGCGTCCTCAGAACGAACGTTTCCAACACGACGATCCAGACCGGGATCGTCGCCACCAGCACCGAAGCAATTCCCGAGGGCAGGCTCTTCTCCGCCCAGAATAGCCCGCTGTAAGCTCCCAGAAACATCAGCGCCCCAAGCAGCCATAGGCTGCGCCACTCCATACCCGAAGGCGCCGGCTCGCCTTTCGAGCGGTACCAGCCGTAAAGGATCACCCCGGCGATTGTGAAACGGACTCCTGCCGCAAACAGCGGCGGCACTGTGGCTACCGCAATCCGAATGGCGATATAGGTCGAGCCCCATAAAACATAGATCGCGGCAAACGCAGCCACAACCGTGATCTGCAACCTGCGCGCGGTCCTCTTTTCAGTGATTACGGTCATGCGTGTGCCGGATATCTCGGGAACTTCGTTCTCCTGAGCGCGTCTTCTCTGTGATACCAGTACTCGAAAATCGGGCCATGGATACGTTTTTTCAAGATATTCAATTCGCGTTCCGGCAATTTCGCAAATCGCCTGGATTCGCCTCTACTGCCGTAGTGACCTTGGCGCTAGGAATCGGCGCGAATACCGCCATGTTCACGGTCATCGATAGCGTCCTGCTGCAGCCGCTCCCGTATCGGGGCGCGGACCGGCTGGTCACGCTCGGCGAAGGCAAAAACGCGGGAGATATTCATTCCACGTCGTGGCTCAACTTGCAGGACCTGCGAAAGCAATCCAAGAGCTTTGAGGATCTCGCGGGGTACATCATCGATGTCGGAATCGTTCAAACCTCCGAGGGCGGACAGACCGTACTTGCCCCTAAGCTGACCGGAAATCTTCTGCACATGTTGGGCGCACAGCCAATCCTCGGCCGCATTTTCACCGATGCCGATTGTGCGCCGGGCGCTCCGCTTACGGTTCTTTTGAGCGAAGGCCTATGGCGTCAGAGATTCGCGGCTGATCCGCACATCGTCGGCCGCCAGGTGCGCCTCGGCGATGTGCCGCACACGGTCATAGGCATTATGCCCGCCACGTTCCGCTTCCCTGAGGAAGCAGGAGCGGATGCCGGAAAAGGCGTCTGGCTGCCCTCTCAACCCAGCCCGGAAATGCTGAAAGGCCGCGGCTTCACCATGTATTATGTCGTCGGCCGCTTGCGTCCCGGCGTGAAGATCACCCAAGCTCGCGCTGAGCTCTCGACCATTACGCAGCAAATCAAGCGGTCCGATCCGGAAAACACCGCCACTCTGCACTTGGTGCTTCGGCCGTATCGCGACACCGTCACCAGCGCGGTGCGGCCGGTGTTTCTGGCTTTGACGGCCGCGCTCGGCCTGGTGCTTTTGATCGCCTGCGTCAATGTGGCCAATCTGCAGCTCAGCCGCTGTCTCGCCCGCTACCAGGAGCTCGCAGTAAGGGCCGCCCTGGGAGCGCCCAAATCGCGGCTCATTCGCCAGTTGCTGGTTGAGGGCGGAACGCTCAGCGTTATCGGAGCCGTGGCAGGCCTGGGTCTGGCTCTCGCGATTCTAAAATCGCTCAAAGCCTTGCCCGAAGACATGATTCCGCGCGCGAGCGAGATCCACCTGCACCTGGGTGTCATAGCAGCTTTAGCCGGATTCGCAACGCTTGCGACCCTGCTCTCCTCTCTCATTCCAGCGCTGTTTGCCATGCATGCAGAACCGCAGGTTGCGCTGCGCGGCGCAGGGCGCGGTGTAAGCCAGCAAGCGGCATACTCCCGAATGGCGCACTGGCTTGTCATGGGCGAGGTTGCAATCGCGGCCGTGCTGCTGGTTGCCGGCTCTCTGCTGTTCCGTACGCTCTATAACCTCGAACACAAGGCGCTGGGATTCGATACCGCGAACGTCGTAACCTTTAGCGCCACACCGCCCACCTCCGCCGGTTATCTGACGGGAGAAGTGCACCCCGGATCCGCGCAAGCCGCCATCTCGACGCGCATCTATGAACCTTTGCTCGAGCAGCTACGCGCGCTGCCGGGAGTCAAAGAGGCCGCGCTAGCTTCTTCCATCCCCTTCGACGGGGTTGACATGCGCACCAGCTTCGAGCTGAATGGGAAGAAAAACACCACCCTCGAAGAGAAAGAGCATCGGCATGCGCGTCTTCGCGTCATGAGTGGGCAATATATGACCGCCATGCGTACGCCCATTTTGCGCGGCCGTGCGATCTCCGACGACGACACCGAAGACCGGTCCTACGTCGCTGTGGTGAACCGGTCTTTCACCCGCGAGTTCTTCCCACCGGGCGCCGATCCTCTCGGCCAACACCTCGACCTCGGCGGAAAAGATACAGGGATGCTGAAGCCGTACACAATCGTTGGGGTCGAGGCGGATGCGACGCAGAAGAGCGTCGGCGAAGCGGCGACCCCGGAGCTGATTCTTTCCTATCGGCAAGTGCCCACTGATTCACTTTTCTATCCGATCCTGCTCACGTCGGCCACCAATTACGTGCTGCGAACTCAAATCGCGGGCGACATGAGCCGCCCGATTCACGCCGTGTTCGCAAAGATTGCTCCCGGATTTGCTATCGATAATCTGCGCACG
This sequence comes from uncultured Acidobacteriaceae bacterium, assembly GCA_963703035.1. GTDB lineage: Bacteria > Acidobacteriota > Terriglobia > Bryobacterales > Bryobacteraceae > Bog-105. The sequence goes on from OY969780.1 coordinate 675,598, forward strand.
ATGCAACAAACCGTCGATGCCGCAAATTTCAATCAGCGGCTCGGCTTTTACCTCATCGGATCTTTTGCCGCTCTAGCGGTGCTGATGGTCATCGTCGGCTTGTATGGGGTTCTCTCGCAGTTGGTCAGCCGCCGCCGCCAGGAGATCGGAGTGCGCATGGCGCTCGGCGCAAGCACGGAATCCATTCTGACGCTGATTCTGAGCCAAGGGGCGGCGTTGATTGCAATCGGACTCGTTTGCGGGATCGTCGCGGCCCTCGCAGCCAACCGGCTCATAGCGAGCTTTGTTTACGGCGTTCAGCCGCTCGATTTCTGGTCTTATGGCGCTGCAGCCATTCTGCTGCTGCTCGTCGGCCTATTTTCGGCCGCCGTTCCAGCCATGCGCGCAGCAGCGATCGAGCCTATGGAGGCCTTGAGGACCGAGTAGCCTGCCCCTCATGCTCGGGCATTAAAGTCGACCGCCGTCGTATTGCCGCCGCATACCAGGACACCCACACCCTCCCCGGACGCCGGTTCGTAACGATGCGAAAGTAATGCCGCTAAAGCCGCCGCGCCTCCCGGCTCGGCCGCAACCCGTAGGACGTTCCACAGCGCCTGCTGCGCTTGCCGAATCGCATCATCCGGAACCAGCGCCACGCGGTCCACAAACGCCTGGGCAATGGGGAACATCAACTCTCCAACTCGTTTCGGCGCGAGCGAATCGGCCGCAATGCCGCCCGCCTCGGCATCGACAGGTTTGCCCGCCGCCAGGGCCCTCGCGAGCGTGGGTGCAGCTTCGGGCTCCACGCCAATCACCTTGATTCGACCGGCATACCAAGCCGCGATACCGCCGATCAGCCCGCCCCCTCCCACGGCCACGAGCAGCGTATCGAGGGCCGGTTCCTGCTCTTCGAACTCGATGCCCACGGTTCCTTGTCCCAGCAGCGTCTCCGGTTGGTCGTACGCGTGAATCTGTAAGGCTCCTGATTGCGCCGCCCACTCTTCGCTCGCTGCGAGAGCTTCGGCATAGCGCTCACCCGTGACCACCAGATTCGCGCCGTACCCTCGGATGCGGTCCATTTTGGCGGCTGACGAGACACTTGGCACAAAAATCGATGCCGGTACGCCCAGCTTCATCGCGGCGTACGCGACCGCAGCCCCGTGATTGCCTCCCGACGCCGCAACCACACCGGACTCAGGGACGTTACGCGTCAGTAAATTCGCAAAGGCGCCGCGCGTTTTGAACGATCCCGCATGCTGCAGCAATTCGAGTTTCAGAGCCAGGCGGATCGAAGGCAGATCCAGATCCGCGCCGTCAACTTCGATGATCGGCGTTCGACGGACATAAGGGCGAATCACTCGCTCCATGACGGCAACCTTCGTGCGGCTCACGCGAGGATCACGATCTATATCGCAAGCTCCGCCGCCTCGCGCAATGCCTGCGCGCTTTTCGGAGGTTATCTGCATCTCTGGCGTGCGAAGTTTCCTGGCAAGGTTTTAGGAAGCGATATGCGGCTCCATCATTCTACAGAAGCGGAAATACCGGTGGCGTGCGGTTGCGTGAGGGCGAGAAACTCAGCTGGCTTCAGAATGCGGGTCCCGGCATACTGCCTTAGCCGCAGTAAATCTTTGTCGCCTGTTACCAGATAATCCGAATGCGAAGCATGTGCGCACTCGAGGATACGATTGTCGTCGGGGTCCTCTTTGACTACATCAAGTTCGAGGTGAGGTGTGACGCGCTGGGCCGCTGCGGAAAGAAGCACGCGCGCCGCTTGGGCCTGTGCCAAAGACCAGTGAAATCTCTCGCGAAGAATCCGTGTCATCTCATTCAGGATTGCTTCAGAAACCTGCAGCCGGAATACGCCTTCTTGAGCAAGATCAAGAACGCGACGGGGCAGCCCTCGATAATAAGGCCGCTAACAAGCACATTTGTGTCCGCGGTGACCCGGTTCACCGGGAGATCTATTGTCTCTGCTCGCGACGCCACTCGTGAACGGCTTCCGGCACATCTTCCTCGAGGATGCCGCTTTCAGCGCCCTTTTGATCGCCGTAGACAAAAAGATCCTGCCAGCGCCGTTTGCGCAGGAACGCCTGGACGGCCTCACCCGCCAATTCATCGGGAGTTTTTTGTTCGGAGAGAGCTGCACCCTCCCAACTCTGCCAACAGCGGCTCCGCAATATGGATATTCTTGGCTTCGGTGCTCACGGGCGGCCTCCATCTATTGTGACAGGGTTTCATTTCGGCAGTGTTCATGTGCAGATGGAGGAGCGGAAACACGACGAAGTAGATTACCGGTATTCCGACGACCAATGCAGCGCCTTCGGGAACTGCCCAAACTGTTCCCCATGAAAGCCGCTTGAATCCGATCGAGGATAGCGGCAAACGCTCCACGGACGCCACAAAGGCGAGCACTAATACAAGGGGCGCCCACCACAACATCTCGCGGCCTATTAATGGCCCGAGCTCCGTGCAGCGCGCGCCGAGATTCCCGAGGTTGCTGCGTGCGCCGCCCAGTGCCAGCAATAGCCCGAGCAAGATTTGCAAGCGCCGCGCTGCGGATCGCTGCAGCATTGATCGAAAGGATATGGAGGCGCGGGGCTGAATCGAACAGCCGGGCGAGGTTTTGCCGACCTCGGCCTTTTCCACTTGGCTACCGCGCCAACTTCCTTATCGTCTGACGCCGGTGGGCCTTGAATCTATTTCGTATGTCTCCAATTCCTGGGCAAACCTCTAGTACTTTTTCGGTTTGCAGCGTAATTGGTTTCTGGCGCCGTCAATATCTAATGGACCAAGGAGTGGCCCATCTGTGTTCAAACCTTTAGCATTGTGCGCCGTGCCGGTGATGTTTTTATCGAATGCTCTTTTTTGCGCCACAGCGCAGCAGCTGGATGGCCGGTATATTGCCACGGCCTATGCACAATCCGGCGTGACCGCTTCCGGCGAGTATGCGCATCGCCACGTCGTAGCTGCCGACCCCGACGTCCTACCGCTGGGTACGCGAATTAAGATTACTCGAGCGGGGCGTTATTCGGGAGAATATGTCGTCGCAGACACGGGAAGCAAAATTGAAGGGCGCAAGCTCGATATTTACCTTTCTAGCGAAGCGGCCTGCCGGAAATTCGGGAAGCGCGGGGTAAGGGTAAAGGTCCTGCAACTCGGAGATGGAACGCAAGCCGCCACCAAGCAAGCCGATAACACCGTGAAAGCGGACGTTTCCAAGGATGTTCAGAAAAACGTGGTGGGCAATGCCGCTACTGAGGACGATTGGGCCGCAAAAAATCGAGGCGCAAACAAATCCAGCGGAACCGCCCCGAGTCCGCCGCCCGCTGGTACCTCAAGCACTGCCCCTTCTCAGCCGAAGTAAACCTTCTGCGCTAACCTGAGTTCATCGCGTCGCAAAACCACGGCAGTGTTGAACCAGATTGTTTCTCACTATCGCGTCCTGGAAAAGCTGGGCGGCGGTGGCATGGGCATCGTGTATCGTGCTCAGGACCTGAAGCTCGAGCGTGAAGTAGCTCTCAAATTTCTTCCCGAGCAACTCACGCGCGATCCGGCCACCGTTGAGCGCTTCGAGCGCGAAGCCCGCCTTGCGGCTGCGATCAATCACCCCAATATCTGCACGGTATACGAAGTCGGCGAGTTCAACGGCATGCCGTTCCTCGTCATGGAGCTGCTTGAAGGCGAGACGCTGAAGCATCGGATCGACGGCAAGCCGGTCGCGCTCGATGATCTCCTGGATTGGGCCATTCAGATCACGACCGGGCTTGAGGCTGCACACGCACGAGGCATTCTGCATCGCGACTTGAAACCAGCCAACTTATTCATTACCAGTGCAGGGCAGGCAAAGATTCTCGATTTTGGCTTGGCCAAGCTGCGGTCGCCTCAAAAAGCGGCCGCGGCCGGCGGCGCGCAACACGTCACAACCATTTTGCAGACTGATCCGGGGGGCACCATTGGTACGCCCGCCTACATGTCACCGGAGCAGGCCGAGGGTGAGGATTTGGATGCGCGAACTGATCTCTTCAGCCTGGGCGTGGTGCTCTATGAAATGGCTACGGGCAAACTCCCGTTTGAAGGACCAAGTCCGGCCGCCATTATCGCTTCAGTCCTGCGTGATTCACCCGTTCCAGTTCTGCAACTCAATCCTGAATTGCCTGTCGAGTTCGGACACATAATCGCCAAAGCTTTGGAGAAAGATCCCGACACGCGCTATCAAACAGCCGCGGATCTGCGCAGCGATCTCAAACGAGTCAGGCGCGATATGGATTCCGGCCTAGTGAGCATGACAGGCCTTTCGAGCGTGTCGCAGCCGCTGCTTCTGCCGCAGCGAAAGCGTCGAGCCGGTTGGCTGGCGGCCACTGCCACGGCCATTGTCGCTGCTTCCATCGCCATTTTCTTGCTCTTCCGCCCGATACCGCCGCCGCAAGTTCTCACCACTACTCAAATCACTAACGATCGCCTGGGAAAAGTTGTCCCATTTCTTACCGACGGCTCGCGGCTGTATTTCAATACCGGAAACTATTACGTTCCCACGCAGCCATATCAGGTATCGATTAAGGGCGGGCAATCCGTGCCAGTACCGACGCAATTGCCCAACCCCACTGTGCTCGACATTTCATCGGACGGCTCGGAGTTTCTGCTTGGAACCGACGCAGGGCCGGCCAGCGCGCCCAGCCACTACGCATTAGATCGCATGAACCTGTGGGCCGCGCCAGTTCTGGGGGGTGCCGCGCGCCGGCTGAGCAACTTGCTCGTTGATGACGCCGCATGGTCGCCCGATGCCCATTCCATCGTTTATACGCGCGGCAACGAAATCGGCGTTGCCCGGAGCGATGGAACGGAAGCGCGCAAGCTGGCGAACCTGTCTGGAGTCGCCTTTGCTCCGCGCTGGTCGCCGGATGGGAAAAAGATCATCTTCACAGCGGCGCACGAACCCTATCCCGTTTCCAAGTATTCCGCGACTCAGCCGGCAGAGTCCAGGCTATGGGAAATCTCCGCCGACGGGACCCATCTGCACCCCTTGTTTCCTTCTTGGCGCGAGCCGCAATCCTGGGGAAATTGGACCCGCGATGGCAGGTATTTCATTTTCGAGGCGATCAGGAATGGCACAAGTACGATCTGGGCGGTGCGGGAAAAAACCAATTTTCTTCAAACCGCCAGTGGAAAGCCGATGCAACTAACCACCGGGCCTATGAGCAGTTATGGGCCGGTTCCGAGCGTCGATGGCAAGCAGCTTTTTATCGGAGGGCGCCAGCCGCGGATCGAAATCGTCCGTTACGACCGTGCATCGAAAACGTTCGTTCCGTTTCTGAGCGGCGTGTCGGCGGAAGGACTGGATTTCTCGCGTGATGGCAAATGGGTCGCTTACGTCAGCTATCCGGAGGGCGCGCTGTGGCGGAGCGCAATCGACGGTTCGCAACGCCTGCAACTCAGCCCCGCCACCTTGCACGCCAGCCTGCCCCGATGGTCTCCGGATGGGAAACGCATCGCGTTCATGTGCTCTCAGCCCAACCAACCGGAGCGGATTTTCATCGTGGACGCGGATGGGGGCGCCCCCCAGCAGATCACGAACGGGAAGGATGGCGCGTACGACCCGACTTGGTCGCCCGATGGAAACTCGCTGGCATTCGGCCGCAATTTGCTGCAAGGCTCGCGAAACCTCGATATCGAAGTTTTGAATCTGGCTACACACGATACTTCCGTGTTGCCGGATTCTGAAGGGCTGTGGTCGCCGCGCTGGTCCCCTGATGGGAGGTATATCTCGGCGCTTTCCGCCGATGTAGGAACGCTTCTATTATTTGATTGCCAATCGCGGAAGTGGACGCAACTGGCAAAGGCGGATTTCGGTTATCCAGCTTGGTCCAGCGACAGTGAATACATATACTTCGACACGTTGGACAAGAATTCTGCATTCTTCCGCGTGCGCATTCGTGATCACAAACTGGAGCGCGTGGTTAGTCTCACTGGCCTGTCTCGAAAATTGGGCGCGTATGGGCCGTGGGCGGGAGTAGCGCCGGATGACTCGCCGCTCCTGACCCGGGATGCCAGCTTCGACGAGATCTACGCTCTCGATTGGCAAGCGCCCTAACGGGATAGGTGCAGTGGACGGCTTTACTTCAAATTGTTATTGAGCAGCGCTGCCAAACGATAACCGGCCAGCCGTATTTGAGACTGCGCGACGGCGAATGCCTTTGTTTGATATGCGGCGTCAGGGCGCGGCGATATCGCCGTTGAAAGATCGTTTTCGTCGCTGATCGGCGGAGCATAAACCACCTCTTTCGCGAGCTCGAAGCTGTCTGCGATCCACAAGTTCGGGTCGGCATTATCTGCCCCCTTCGGCTTTCCGCTCGCAAGTAGCCTGTCTCCTGTTTCGATGACTTCACTCACAGGGGGCCGGTCGCCGAGCAGGCCGTCCCAGTACGCATGGAGCTCATCCCTGCACGGGTCCTCGCAGAAATGCACAAAATTGCCTCCCGCGTCTCCGTGGGGATAATTCTTGGTGAACCTTGAAGTGCAGTGCAGCGGCTGGTGAACGTCGCCCACCAGGTGCTCCAGCCACACCACGTCATATGATTTGATCCCGTCCGATTCGTCCGTTCGAATGGCTTGCGTTAAAAGCGCGATCTCCGTCTCCGCATTGGGACGCTTCGCCGGATCGCCGGGCGCCCCAGCCGAGTACGGCGCGTCCACGAAATGCCAGTACTTGTGCATCAGCATGTCGTCGTACCCGATGTTCTGCGAATCCGTCGGGCTCCCCGGAGGAACGTTTCCACCGTCGCTGATATACCCTGCCGCGCAGGCCGGCTGCTTGATGCAGTCCGGCCACGTCGCGGCGTGCAGGAAAGCAACTAGAGCTTTTCGCTTCTCGCTTGTGCCCTCCGTCCAACTGGCGTACATTTTGTTCAGCTTCAATAATTGATCAACTCGCGCGCGTGTTTGCGGGGTCAGGTTCCTGTACGCGACATACGCGCATATCATGTGCCCGCCATCGAACCACGCCTGCATGGGTTGAATAGCGACGAAGAAGCTCAAGACCGCTGCAAGAACAAAGCGTTTCACCACCTTATTCTCTCCCCATGCCTAGGGGCAGCACCGCGCGGCGCTCACAGTAATGGGCGTCCTGTGACATCGCGCCGCTCGTTAATGCACGAAACACGGCGATAAGTAGGCTAAGGCGGCTGAATGTTTAAGCTTCGATTTATTGTTGCCGGGATTTGCGCATTTATACCCGTGGTCGCGCTGCACGAGTTTCAATCACGCTCGATTGCGACCCGCCCGTTGGCGGCGCACATCACGAAGCATGGCGTAACAATTCCCGCCGAGATGAAATCGCTGCGGCCCAATTACCCCTATTCCGTCATCCCGGGAGGCGTCTACTCGCCCGATGAACTTCGCGCGGTGCTCAAGAATGATTCATTGGTTCGTCAGCACTACGGGGGATTTCACACCGACTCAACTCACCTGGTCAAATTGACAGACGATCGCGACGAATACGTCTCTTTCCGTTTGGGCGGCCGCATCTTCTGGACTCGCAAGAAGCTGCGCATCCCGAAAGGAGAAGTGCTCATCACCGACGGCAACGATTTTGCGCGCACCCGCTGCGGGAATCGCCTCTCCGATTTGCCGCAGGCAAACACGACACCGCTGCAACCCTCTGACCGGCTTCTCTCGCTGCCTCCGTTCAGCCCTCTGCTGCTTCCCCAGTTTGCGCTTGCAGAAGCGCCTCCCATTGCGGGTCCCGCCGTGCCATTTGAAAGTCCCCGGCTCGCGCCGGTTCTGCCTTCCGCGCTTGCGTTGCCCTTACAGTCAGCTGAGAGCTGGCCCGCATTGCAACCACCTCTCTCAGGCATGCCAGTTTCATCGCCGCCTTATGCGTCGACTCCGCTGGCTCCAAACTCTCCCGCAGGGCCGCCTCTTATCCCGGCCACCCCGGTGCCTGCGCCTTCAATACCCCCGGCCGTGCCTCCCGTTCCCGAGCCTGCAACAATTTTTCTGTTGGGCGCCGGCCTGGTCTTCTGTTCTCTAGCTCGCCGCCGTTCCCGTTCAAAATTCTAAACGAGCTTGAAAAGCGATCATGCGCGGGGAGCTGTCGCCACCCAGCCCTACACCAAGCAGACCCGTCGGAGGCGATGTTGTATACGTTAGAGCGCCGAAACCGGTCTGTGTTGCCGGATTGCCGGGAATTCCGGCAATCACAACGGATGGTAAACCGAAATTCGGGTGATTGAAGACATTGAAGAATTGTCCTTCGATGCGAAGCTTGATTCGATCGCTCACGACGAACCATTTGGTGAAATAGAAATCGCTCCAGGTGAAGTCCGGAGCTCGCAACGCATTGCGACCGAGATTTCCGAATTGGCAGTTCTGGGGATTATCTCCGCCCGTGCAGGCGCCCCTGCTGGGATCTACGGAAGACACGAAAGCAGTGGGATTGAGCCACTGAATGGTTCCCGGTTGTGTGACGCCGGGAATAGGATTGTGATCATACAGCGGCACGCCTGAGACAACCGAGGCGAATTCTGGGCCGCTGCCATTCACCACGCCGTTTTTTCCGCCCGCCGAATAGGGTGCGCTCAAAACCGAAAACGGAATTCCGCTATGCCAGAACACGGAACCGGACACCTGCCAACCATTCAACGCGTATCCAAGCAGACGGTTTTGCACCTTTAGGGGAAGCTGATACGTGTAATTTCCGGTGAGGTTGTGGCGAATGTCGTAATCACAGGGGCCGCGATTACGGGCCAGATCATAGGGAATTGCCGAAAGAATGCCGGCTGCCGAAAACTGCAGGAATCCGCCGTTTGAGACGGTGTCGAGGCAGTGACTCCAGGTGTAATTGACCTGCGCCTGGAGACCGTGCCCCAACCGTTTCTCCGCTGTCAATTGCAATCCGTTGTAGTGGCTGTTGGCGCCCGTGTTCAGTTGCGCCACGGCTCCAAATCGCGGATCAGTAGATTGGCCATAAGGGAACGGCGAGAAGCAGCCGGGGCACACCGTCTGATATCCATTCACCTGCATCGCGTAGGCTTGATTTACGGCGCGCGTTCCCACATATTGCGCCCGCAGATTCGCTGTATTCCCCAGTTGACGTTCCAAAGCAAAGCTCCATTGCATGAAATAAGGCGCATGCAGCTTGCCGTCCGGTACAGCGGTAATGGAAACCGGGGGCAGGCAAGATTTTGAATTGACAAGCGGTGAGGCACAGGAGAGTTCGCCGGCTTGAAAGCCACGCAAAAAATTCTGATTCGCCAGTGTCGTGGCATCGATTGCGCTGTTGGGAACGCCGGGCGCGATGGCCGTTCCTCCCACTGTGCCCAACAATCCTCCCTGGAACGTATTCACATGCGGCGGATTTGCGCCGAGAAGATCCGCGATACTTCCGGGCAAGAGATCGCTAAAAAGGCCGAAGCCCGTTCGCAGCACCGTTTTGGGTCTGATCTGCCACGCAATGGCTGTTCTGGGTTGCAAGACGGCAAGCGGCGTGGATTGGAATAAATTTCCCATGTGGGTTTGGATAAGCGCATTGAGAGGCTGGTTGATGTCGTGCGAGATCGCGGCGAAGGAACCAGGCAAGCGCGCCACTAGGTCGTGCGGGTTTAGCGGATTCGAGTTGTGAGTGGCTCTGAGGCCGAAGGTCCAGGTCAAGCTCGAACTGATTTTCCAGGTGTCCTGCGCGTAGAGGTCTACATTCAGGAAGCGGAAAGGTTGAGAAGCTGCAAGCGCGTAGCTTTTGGTGGCTGTGGATGCAATGCCGTAAATGAATTCGGGCAGATCTGTATAGGTGACGGTGGGTACCGTACCCTCGCCGAAGTCGTAGTCGTTCAAGCGGAAAATACGTGTGTTTGTCCCGAAGCGAAATTCGTGCGCACCCATATGCCAGGCCAAATTATCGTTCAGAAAGAAACGGCTTGCGCGGCGGCCTTGAACCCACGTGTTGTCCAGGCCGCCAAGCGTGGTGAACGGCGCGCTTGAACCGCTCGCTTCGAGCACAATCGGGAAAGCCGAGAGGGTCTGCTGAAGGTTTCGGGGACCGAACAAACTCTCATACCAGGAAAACGCCGGATTGAAATAGTTGACCAGGTTCTGCGAGAACACGTGCGTGTAGCCGGAGGCGAACGAGTAGAGCGGTTGAGGCGAAATCGCGTTAAACAGCGAATTGATCGGATCTGTATAGGCAGCCTGCAAACCCGTGTCGGCCTGAAAGCGGTACCAGGTCATGTTCTTCTCGTTAATGTTGTAATCGACGCGGGCGGTCTGCACCTGCTCGTGGTCATCACTCGAGTGCGAAATACTTTGGCGGTTCGCGCATCCATTTCCGCTCGGCGGATCGCCCGTGCCGGCGGTCCCATTGCGATTGAACGGACAGCCGAGGATGGCGAGCGGTGTCCCGGAGGTGTTGTTGTACAGCGAAAACAGCTTTTGATAGAACGGCACAAGCTGAGGCTGCGGGGGATACACGGCTCCGGTCAAGACATCGCGACTGCCGGTAGGAAGCTGTCCAAGGATGTACGTTTCAAGAGCGGGCGTCGGCACCGTTGTTGCCGTGACGATGGGCAACGCGATGCGTACCCACTCCGAATCGAAAAAGAAAAAAAGTTTGTTGTGAGAATCGGGCCGCCTAGACTGCCGCCGAAATGGTTCACCGTCGAGCGCGGCTTATGATTGCCGGACGTCGCGTTCGTGAAAAAATCCGCGGCGTTTAAACGTGAGCCGTTCCAGATCTCGTAGGCATTCCCGTGGAATTGGTTCGTGCCGGACTTGGTGACGTAATTGACCTGCGACGCACCATAGCGGCCCTGGTCGACGGCATAAGAAAGCGTGTTGACCGTAACTTCCGCAATGGAATTCAATCCAAGCACCAGGTTCGTCGAGAGGCCGCTGTTAAGGTTCGTGAGAGGGTCATTGGTCTCGAGTCCGTCGACGATGTAGCCATTTGAGAGCGCCGGCAATCCGTTGAATTCGACATTCCCATAGCCGTTCGTACCGCCCACAAAATCGTTCCCACTCCCAGCGGTATTGATGAGAGCGCCAGCAGCGAATTGGAGAGGATAGGTCATATCTCCGCCAGGGTTGGGAAGGTTCTCGAGCCTGGGCGCGTTCAGGGTGCCGGCCGTATTCGGGTTTTCGGTGTTGATGAGCTCCGTTTGTTCACTGACCGTGACGGCCTGGTTAATTGTTTGAACCTTCAAAACGAAATCGACGGATTGCGTCCGACCAAGAGACGCCGCAACTGCATTGCTTCGCTGTTCTTGAAAACCCGGCGCAAGAACCTGAACCGTATACCTGCCAGGTGCTAACTGCGGAAACTCGAAACGTCCCGCAGTATCGGTCCCCACAGTGCGCCTCAAACCGGTCTCATCGTTGAAAATCGTTACTTGTGCCTGAACAACGGCACCGCCCGTTTCATCCTTCACCTGACCGGATATGGCGCTGGTCGTTTCACCCTGTCCTCGGCATGTCGAAGATCCTGAAAGCCATAAACTCAACAAACCGAGAATTGCCAAGCCAATAAATTTAGGCATTCCTAAAATCGAGCTTAGCACTTCCAATGTCTTGAATTACGAGGTCTTGCATAAGATGGACAGGATGGCGCGATTCAGGATAAACTCTGGATTTAGTGCCACCTAAAACCAACACTGGAGCCAACACGGAATCCGCTGACGACTACCTCAAGGCCATTCTCGAGCTGAGTGGACCTGAACAGGAGCGGGTCACCAGTAATGCGCTAGCCAACCGGTTAGGGGTCCGCGCTGCTTCCGTCACAGGTATGCTGCAGAAGCTCTCCGCGAACAGACCGCCGATGGTGAAATATGAAAAGCATCGCGGTGTACGGCTGACAGCAGCAGGCAAGAAGCGTGCTCTGGAAATTTTGCGGCATCATCGTCTGCTGGAACGTTTTTTGCATCAGTTTTTGGATTACGGGTGGGACGAAGTTCACGAGGAAGCGGAGCGCTTAGAGCACTTCATCTCTGAAAAGCTCGAAGATAGAATTGCCGCGAAACTCGGTGACCCTGACGTCGATCCACATGGCCACGTGATTCCTCAGAAAAACGGTGCAGTATCCGTCCGCAAGGAGGTGAATTTGCTGAATTGGGCCTGTGGTGTACCCGGTATTATCAGCAGTGTGTCCGACCGTTATGCCTCGGAGCTCCGGGAGATTGAGCGCTTGGGTTTGCGTCCGGGCGCTTCGGTAGCTGTTGAAGCCGGGATACGCAATGCATCACTGCTGGTGCGGATCGGCGGCCAGAGCAGGACCGTTCGCTTAGCTCAAGAACTGGCAGCGCGAATTTTTGTAATCGCTCATACGGACTAGGCTGCCTGATTGTAAGTTTCTTGGATCGAGAAATTACGCGCTCGGCGCTGTCGGCTCCACCAGTTTCTCGGTGTTCACCGAATACAGCGCGGATTTCCCTTGGTGATCGCTTTCAAAGTACACGCGCCGACTGTCGGGCGAGAAGACCGGGGACACTGCTGCCGGATGACTCGCTCCATGCTCACACAACGTAAGCTCGCGTTTCACTGAAGGCAGTAACAGAATGACGTTCGGTTGCGCCTTGCTCCGGCTTGCGCCCACGAATACCGAGCCATTGGCGTTCGGAGCAAATGCCGCAAACTGGCTGGTCGGCGCAACGCGCTGCTCCATCTGCGTCTCGGGGATCACCTCATGAACCTCTGAGAGCGGCACATTCCCCTCAATCTCTCGAAGAAACAGCAGAGCTCGTCCGTCCGGAAGCCAAATCGGATTCGATACGTTCCCTTTGGTAAGCAGCACAGGCGTACTCCCGCCTCTACCGAACGGAACGTACCAGAATTCACGTTCGCCCGTCAGCCCGTCTCTTACAAAGAAGCAGCCGTTGCCGCCGGGGCGCAGCAAAGGTCCGCAATTCGATCCAGCATCCTCCGCTATTGTCAAAGCTTCGCCTCCCAACCGTTCCAGCCGTCCTCCCTTGTTCACAACGAACCCCGACGCCTCAAAGGTGAACGCGCTGACTCCTTCTGTCAGTGTTCGGGTCTTTAAAGTAGCTAAGCTGACCTCCTTCAGCGTGCTTTGATCGATGAAATAAAGAAAGCGTTCTTTCTCGTCCATGCACAAAGAGCGCGCGTCCAGCTTTTCCGTTTGCGCGAGCTGCCGGAGCCGGCCCGTTCGCAGATCCACCTGAAACGGGCTCAAAATACCAGTTCGATCGGAGGAAAAGATCAAAAAGCGGCGCTTCGCTGAGATGAACCGGTTTGAGGGCGCCGGCAACAGGCTGGCGCTGGCGGGATTGGTCAAGCGGGTGACGAGCGCTTCCGTGGTCGGATCGATGAAGCGAACAAATTCGCTAGCTTGCTGCAGCGTCCGCGTTGTTTTAACTGGAAAGTTTGCTGCTGCAGCAAAGCTGCCCGGCAGTGCGCTCAGAACCGCACGCCGCGTGATGGCCTTTCTCACTAACTGGAAGATGCGGACGAAAAATCCGCAGTTGCATTCAAAGCCCCAGGTCGCTTCGCAAGGGATGGGTGGGCCCGGATGGACGAGATTTCGCCAGGTACTTATACGGATTCACGGGTGTCCCTTTCACTCGAACCTCATAGTGCAGGTGTGGCGACGTGACCCGGCCTGTTGCGCCCGATCGTGCGATCACTTGCCCGAGCCGCACTTCTTCACCCGGAACCACGAGGAATTGGGAGAGGTGAGCATAGTAAGTTTCGATCCCGTTTCCGTGGTCGACTACGACCAGTTTCCCGTACCCGCTGCCCCATCCCGCGCTTGCGACCACTCCGTCCGCCGTGACATGCACAGGCGTCCCCGGCGACGCGCACAAATCGATTCCTTTGTGGAACGCGCCTTCGCCCGATAAAGGATCGGTTCTTCCGCCAAACGAACTGCTCAGGGCCCCGTTCACGGGCCACAAGCTCGGCTGCGTGTGTACCTGCCATTGGTACGCAAACCGGTGGTAGATGCGCGAGAAATTAGCAGACTTTAGAAAATTGTACTGCTCGATTGATTCTTGGGCGTTCGGCGTCAAAGGGTCAGCCGCGGGCGTCCCATTGTTGTCCGACCCGAGCTGGTTAATTCCGTACGCTACCGAGACTTCACTCGCCAAATCCTCGAGAGCTGCCATCTGCTGGTTGCGCTGCCGCGAAACGCGCTGAAGCTCCTGGTAACGGACCCGCAGGCGCTCAAACTGCGCCCGCATCTCGTCATACCGGGACGCCTTCCAGCTCAAGTGCGCATAGCTGGAGAAAAAGGCGGCGCCGAGCACAAGTACGGCAAGGAAAACTGCCGAAACCCAACCCAGAAACCTACGCGTGATGCGTATGCGCCTGCTTCGCCCCTGTGCGGGATTGGCAAATTCCATGATGAAGTACGATGAATCCATTCGACTCCTCGGGAAGCGAGAACAGCATCTCTCCCCCTACAGGTATAGTACAGGTTAATGAAATTTCAGACTAACGGGGTCCTTACCTTAATGTCAATCAGTTATCTGTAATCTGTATTACTGTCAGGTCCGGGAGTTCGTTTGGTAAAAATGGGGTACGCCGCAACCAATATGTCGTTACAGCGCGAAATTGAGTTGGCCAAGCTGCTGGCCGAAGAGGCTGGCGCGATGGCGCTCGATTATCAACGCCGCGGGGTAAGCGCGGAGGCCAAAGCCGACGAGTCCCCGGTTACGGCCGCCGACCGCGCGTGCGAGGAACTCATTGTGGCGCGCTTGGAACGGGAATTTCCAGAAGATGGGGTACTCGGCGAAGAAGGAGCCAACCGCGAAGGCAGCAACGGGCGGCGGTGGATCGTTGATCCCATCGACGGTACACGCGATTTCGTGCGCGGTATCCCGCTGTGGGCGGTTCTGATCGCCCTTGAACAGGACGGAGAGATAGTGGTTGGCGCGGCGCACAGCCCCCGGCAGGGTTTATTGCTTTGGGCGGCTCGCGGGGAAGGCACCTGGGTAAACGATTCGCGCTTACAGGTATCAAAGAAGACCGATCCTGCGGAAGCGGTGCTCTCTTTTAACGGCTTCAACAAATTGGGCGTGACCCGCTTTGCTCCCCGGCTCCTGTCTTGGCTGCGCCCTTTCTGGGCGGTGCGGAGTCTTGGCGGAGCAGTAGACGCCATGCTGCTGGCTCAAGGTCAAAGCGACGTATGGATCGAGCCGAATGCGGCGCCCTGGGATCTTGCCCCGCTGAAGCTGCTGATTGAGGAAGCAGGCGGCCGGTTCGCGAGCTTCGATGGCGAGAACACGATTTACGGAGGCAATGCGTACGCCTGCGCGCCCGGGCTCGAAGCATACGTCAAGCAGCTGCTCCAGCCTTGACGGTTCCCGCGCTTATACTCGAAAACGTGACATCCGATCTCGTTTTTCACGTAGTCTTCCGTTTCATCCATATAGGCTCTGTGATTGCGTTCTTGGGGGGTGTCCTGTACGCGCGGCAGGTGCTCGTGCCCATGCTCAATTCTCTCCCGGACGAAATTCGGCTCCAGGGTGCCGGCTGGGCGCAGAGAAAATATCGGACGACGCTCTTCACGCTTCTGGTTTTGATCGTCGGCTCCGGTTTGTACAACCTGATCGGCGGCCCAAAGCACACCTACACCTACCAGATCTGGTTCGGGATTAAGATGCTGCTCGTCGCGCACATTCTCGCCGCCGCTGTGCTGTGGGGTACTTCACCATACGGGGATGTCAACGTAGCGGGTAAAAGCAAGCGGCGTTTGATCGGCATCGCGATCTCAGGAATTATTGTCGTCTTCATTTCCGCCTATCTTCGATCTTTGACGCAGCGTGGGCTGTAAACCCGCATCTAATCTGTGAAGCCATATGTCAGGGTACGAAGCGCTGCGTGAAAGCGCAGCATGGCTCGATCTTTCAAATCGCGGAAAATTGCGCGTCAGTGGAGAAGATCGCGCCCGGCTGCTGCATGCCATGAGCACGAACCACGTCCAGGGCCTTCAGCCCGGTGAGGGCCTCTACGCGTTTTTTTTGACTGCGCAAGGGCGGATACTGGCCGATGCCAATATCTATAACCCAGGCGAGACATTGTTCCTCGATACAGAACCGGAAACCGCGGTTAAGCTTCGCGAGCATTTAGAAAAGTACATCATCGCGGATGATGCGACTGTTGAAGATGAGACCGCGAAATGGGCGGAGATCGCGCTCGAAGGGCCGCAAAGCATGGCCTTTGGGGAGCAGCTCGGTATCCCCGTTCCCCAAAATAAATATTCCGTCACTGATTGGGCGGATGGCTTTGTAGCACGGGTGGCGAGCACGGGCGCTGAAGGCATTCGCATCTTTCTGTCTGCCGCCGAAAAAGACAATCTGCTGCTCCGCATGGAACCGTTAGGGATTCCGAACGCGACCGACACGGACGCGCGCATCGTACGCCTGGAGAACGGCATTCCACGCTACGGCGAAGACATCAGCGAACGGTATTTAGTCCAGGAGACTCAGGCGATACACGCAGTTCACTTCAGCAAAGGCTGCTATCTAGGGCAGGAGATCGTCGAGAGGGTCCGGTCTCGCGCTCAGATTCATCGTGTGCTGGGTGCCGTTCACATCCAAAGCTCAACTGCGCCCGCGCCCGGCACAAAACTCACGTCTGATGGAAAAGATGTCGCTGAAATCACATCGGCCGTCTACTCACCGGCAGTTGGGGAAACGGTCGGCCTTGCGTACGTGAGAACAGAGGCTGTGCGCGAAAAGCCTCCAATGATCGTGAAAGAGAGCGATCCGCCTATTACGGCGCGTTTCGGTTGATTCGACTCATATACCATAATCCGCGTCCATTCGTATAATCCGAACATTGGAGAATTCGCGTCCCGATGATCGAAATTCGCGGCCGTGTGGGCGCGTTCTGGCCCTCGATGTAGGCAAGAAAAGGATCGGGCTTGCCGTTAGCGATGAGCTTGGGATTACGGCGCAGGGGCTCACGACTTTCGAACGAACCCGCATTCGAGAAGATCTTGAAAAGCTGAAGAAGATTGCCGGCGAATGGAACGTCGCGTGCCTACTCGTCGGCAGGCCACTCCACATGAGCGGTTCCGACAGCCGCCAGAGCGAGTACACACGGGAGTTTGCCGAGCGGCTCGGCTCATACATCGAGTTGCCGGTTGTGTTTTGGGATGAGCGTTTGACTTCCGTCGAAGCCGAACGCCTGTTGCGCGAAGCGGACGCGTCTCTCGAACAGCGGAAGAAATCCGTAGATCGCTTGGCCGCGACGCTTTTGCTTGAAAGCTACTTGGAGCATTGCTCCATTTCCGATGCCATCAAAAGCGGAGGCCGAATTGGCTAATCCACGCGGCTGGCTGCATCGATTGCTTCTTCTCATCTCGGCTCTCGCTGCAATCTGTGTGGTCATTGCCTGCGCATTTGGCGCGTACTGGTATTTCGGGCCGTACCGCGGTTTCCGAACCGAGACTTTCGTCGAAATCGACCACGGAATGTCTTCCCGCGAAATCGCCCGCGAGCTTGCGAACCATGGAGTCGTACGGTCCCGCTGGGCTTTCGCCGCGATTCGTGCCCTGCACCGCCGAGCGACTCTTCAGGCCGGTGAGTATCGGTTCGGCTCAGCTCAAACGCCGTGGCAAGTATTTGAGAAAATCCGGCGCGGGGAAATTTTCTATCAGGATTTCACGATCCCGGAGGGAAGCAACATCTTCGATATCGCTTCCTTGCTCGAACGGTTAGGGATGGTGAATCCAGATCAATTCTTGAAGGCCGCGGCGAGTCCGGCGCCCATTCGAGACCTCGACCCCGTGGCGCCCACCCTCGAAGGCTATCTGTTCCCCTCGACCTATCGCGTGACGCATCAAACCACCGCCGCCCAGCTTTGTGAGACGATGACCCGTGAATTTCGCAAGCAGTGGGCGCTTGTGGCTGGCTCGACCAAGGCCGCGGACGTGCATAAAGTCGTAACTCTCGCGTCCTTGGTCGAGAAGGAGACAGCGCTTCCCCAAGAGCGACCGCTTGTGGCTGCCGTGTTCACAAACCGTCTCCGCCTGAGCATGCCGCTGCAGTGCGATCCAACCACTGTTTATGCAGCCTTGCTCGAAAGGCGCTACCGCGGCGTGATCCACCGTTCAGACTTAGCGAGTGTGAATCCCTACAACACTTACACGCACACCGGCCTTCCGCCTGGACCTATTGCGAATCCCGGAGTCGCCGCTCTCAAAGCTGCCTTGGATCCCGCTACCACGGACTACTTGTACTTCGTCGCAAAGGCGGACGGGTCCGGCTCGCATCAGTTTTCCGCCAAGCTCCTCGAGCATGAGAAGGCCGTGCTCGCCTATCGCAAGAGCGCGCGGTAAGCGGGCAACGGCGCTGATCTAAAGCGCTCTCCCCTATCCGCCGATGGAATGTGTGTCGGACAGATAGGGACCGCGATGAAGATTGTGAGCTTGTGTTTCGGAATGGTTTTGTGCGCGTTGACTTTGCGGGCGCAGTCAGGCCCAGATTTGCTGACGCGCGTCAGAGCCGCCAACGAGCTGCTCTATTCCGATCTGAAAAATATCGTCTGCGCTGAACAAATCGAGAGATACAGGGGAACGTTAACAGGAACGGAGCTCCGCCGGATCGATACCGTGCAGTCAAAAGTCTCATTCGAGAATGGCGCCGAACACTACACCGAGATCCGTCGAAACGACAAATCCGTCCCGAATTTATCGAGTCTTTCTGGTGCGTGGTCAGAAGGTGAATTTGGAACGCTCTTGCGCCAGACGGAAACTCTGCTCAGTTCTCAGCCAGTCCTCTTTCGAATGGACACCGAGCTGAATGCAACGCCGGCAGCACTGTATAGTTTCGAAGTTTCCCAAGAAGACAGCCCGTGGGACCTGGAAGTCGATTCCATGGACTACCGCATTCCCTTTCACACTGAGGTTTGGGTTTCACGATCATCCGGGCAGATTCTGCAGATTGAACGCACCTCTACAAACGTTCCGGTTGCGACTGGAATCTCGCAGGTGCGCTGGAGTGTCAAGCTCGAAACGGTCGAGCTGAACGGAAAAAGCTGGCTGTTGCCCAAAACGGGCGAGTACTCGGTGTCTTATGCAGACTCTCAGCGCCGTGAATGGAACCTGATGAGCTTTTCCGGATACCGGCGGTATGGTTCCGAGGTCACCTTGAGCTTCGATAGCCGATAAGCCGTCATTGCGCGCCGCGGCTCAGCACCATGACTTTGAGAGTGTGGAAGATGACGTAAAAATCAAGCGCAGCCGCGATGTTTTTGATGTAGTAGAGGTCGTATTCGAGCTTGATCAGCGCGTCTAGTTCGGTGTCCCCGTACTTGTGATTAATCTGCGCCCACCCCGTAATGCCGGGTTTCACGGCCAGGCGCTGCCGATAGTACGGAATCTGATGGGCCAACAATTCGACGAATTCCGGACGCTCCGGCCGCGGGCCCACAATCGCCATCTCGCCGTTGACCACGTTCCAGAGCTGGGGCAGCTCGTCCAACCGAAGTTTCCGAAGCCATCGCCCAATAGGCGTGATTCGTGGATCACCCACCGTGGCCCACACCGCTCCGGTTCGCGCTTCGGCATCGGCGTACATGGAACGAAACTTGTAAAGCGTGAAGACGCGCCCGTTCATCCCTACCCGCCGCTGTCTGTACAGGATAGGCCCTCGCGATGAGAGCTTCACGGCAACGGACGCAATCAGGAAAAAAGGTGAAAACGCCACCAATCCGGCAGCGCCGATGAGGAACGAGTAGAAGTTTTGGATCGCAATCGCATGTGGGCGCGGCCCCAGTTCAGAAGAAAAAATCAGTTGGGACGGCTGAATGCTCCGGCTAGAGACGCGCCGCATGGCCATCTCGTACGTATCCGCAGCATCTTCGATGATCACACCCCCAAACCGGATTTCGAGCAGCTCTTGCACAGGCAGGCGGTTCCGGCGCTCCGCCATTCCCACGACAATTCTGGTAGGTTTACGTTCCGCGCAGATTTTCCGCAGATCGCCGATATGGCCAAGGCACGGAATCCGAGTGCCCGCCAGCGCTGTGTCGCCCTCCGAGCGAGGTCTTTCGGAAAGATAGCCCAGGATCGTATATCCAAAGTGCGGCCGATCACCGAGATGCCCTATCACTTCGTTCAGAATGCTCGAATTTCCCAGCAGCAGGACGCGTTCTGAACGAAGCGTTACGATCACGTACTTCCAATAGAAAATCCGCCACAGCGGCAGAACAACGATCACAGCGAGGCTGCCTGTCACCATCAGCCACCGCGCCACCAGCAAATCCGGATTCAAATATCCAAAAAACGCCATCACCAGCAAAGCGCAGCCGACCGCCAACGCGACCTGCTGGACCAGCAGGATTCGCGAGATAATGCGCAGCTCCGTGTAGAGATCCTGAAAATAAAGGGCGAGGATGATGCAGCCCGCGACCAGCAGAAGTTTCCAGTAGTTCCCTTCGGCGAACAAGTAGAACTCGGGATCGGCGCCCAAAGTAAAGGCGGAAGCCACCGAATAGCACCCTACGACAAGCAGGATTTCGGAGATCAAAAGGACGATAACGGTAGCCGGGATGAAAACGCGGAATAAACGGATCACGCGGCCTGCTCATAGGCCGTTATGGCGGCCGGGCGGCTCAGCATGAGTTTGTGCGGCCAGTTTTGGCGACAAGCTCCTGATTCCACAAAGGATAAACTCTTCGACGAGGCGCTTGCGCCCGTGCTATAAAGAAATAAGATCTAGTTGGTCGCAGATACGCTTTTGTGGCCCAGGGCTAGATTCACTCTCGAAATGCTTCGACTTACAAAAAAGGCGGATTACAGCCTCATTGCTCTCAAGCATTTTGCTGCGCGCCGGCACGAAACGGGCGCAGCAGTAAGCGCCAAAGAAGTCGCCGAGGGCTGCGGTATACCTTTGCCGGTCACATCCAAGCTATTGCAGAAGCTTGCGAAATGCGGTTTTCTCGCATCCGAATTCGGAACCAATGGGGGATACCGGCTGGCTCGGGATCCGCGTTGCATTTCGGCTCTGGAAGTGATTCGCGCTATCGACGGGCCGATCGTGTTGGCCAACTGCTTTACGGAAGAGGTGCGGTGCGATCACTCGACCCGCTGCACGGTAAAGCGCCCGTTGCGGCGAATACATGAAGGTATTCTGCGACTGCTCGACAGCGTCAGCATCCAAGATATGTCGCAGGATTCTGAAGACGAGCCGCGGGCTGTGCTGGTCAATCCACTGGTGGCCCTGCAAGGAAATACCACCTCTTCCGAACTGCATGCTTTAAGGAAATGAGAACTATGAAATTGCCGATTTATATGGACAATCACGCGACCACGCCCATGGATCCTCGCGTGTTTGAAGCCATGAAGCCGTACTTCATGGACGTATTTGGGAATGCCGCGTCACGAAACCACAGCTTTGGTTGGGAAGCGGAAGAGGCTACCGAAAAAGCGCGCAAACAGATTGCGGACCTGATTGGAGCCACTCCCAAGGAAATTGTTTTCACCAGCGGCGCGACTGAATCCAACAATCTGGCGCTCAAAGGCATAGCCGAGATGTATGCCGAGCGCGGCAACCATATCATCACTCAAGTGATCGAGCATAAGGCGGTGCTCGATACCTGTAAACGGTTGGAGAAGGAAGGCATCCGCGTCACCTATCTTCCCGTCAAGCAGAACGGAATGATCGATCTCGATCAGTTGCGGGATGCCATAACCGACAAGACCATCCTGATCTCAATCATGTACGCGAACAATGAGATCGGCGTGGTCCAGCCCATGCAGGAGATCGGCAAGATCGCTAAAGAGAAGGGCGTGCTCTTCCACAGCGATGCCGTGCAAGCGGTCGGCAAAATCCCGGTAAATGTGATGGCGGACGGCATCGATGTTCTTTCGCTTACCGCTCACAAGCTCTATGGCCCGAAGGGCGTCGGGGCATTATACGTGCGGCGGCGGAATCCCCGGGTTCAAATCACTGCGCAAATGGACGGTGGCGGACACGAGCGCGGCATGCGCTCCGGCACCTTGAATGTGCCAGGCATTGTCGGCCTCGGCGCGGCGTGTGATATCGCAAAGAAAGAAATGGCGGAAGAATCGAAGCGCCTAAGCTTTTTGCGCGACAAGCTGAAGGACAAGCTGATGACCGAGCTCGATGAAGTTTATATCAACGGGTCGATCGAGCATCGTTTGCCGCATAATCTGAATATCAGCTTTGCGTACGTCGAGGGCGAGAGCCTGCTGATGGGCATCAACGATATCGCGGTATCGAGCGGATCGGCATGCACTTCGGCAACGCTTGAACCCAGCTATGTTCTTAAGGCATTAGGCGCTGGCGATGATCTCGCCCACTCCTCCATCCGGTTCGGAATCGGACGGTTTAACACGGAAGAAGAAGTCGATTACGTCGGCGATAAAGTGGTTCACGTGGTAAGAAAACTGCGTGAGTTATCGCCGTTGTATGAAATGGCAAAAGAGGGTGTCGATCTGACGAAAGTGGTTTGGGCGGCGCACTAACGATTTGTTGAGGAAAGGTTTAAAAGGTAGAAACAATGGCTTATTCGGATAAAGTTCTCGATCACTACAAGAATCCGCGGAACGTGGGTTCGCTAGACAAGAACAGCCCGGATGTCGGGACCGGCATGGTAGGAGCGCCGGAATGCGGCGACGTGATGAAGCTCCAGGTGAAGGTAAACCCGGAAACCGGAGTCATCGAGGAGGCGAAGTTCAAGACCTTCGGCTGCGGCAGCGCCATCGCGAGTTCATCGCTTGCGACCGAATGGCTGAAGGGCAGAACGGTCGACCAGGCGATGCAAATCAAAAATACGGATATCGTGAACGAGCTTTCGCTCCCGCCCGTTAAGATTCACTGTTCGGTATTGGCCGAGGATGCGATCAAAGCTGCGATCAGCGATTACAAGACCAAGCGGACGGTGCCGACCTCTGAAACGGTGGCGGTCAGCTAGGCGGGAGCGGCTTATTCATGGCTGAGTTGACTCAGCTTGGCGGAGTCAAGAGCGACCCCCAGCTTCCGGCTCAGGAGACTGCGCCGAAGCAGGTGCACGTTACTCCGAAGGCTGTCCAAAAAATACGCGAGGCATTTGCCCGGGAAGGCGTATCGGGCGGCTTGCGTCTGGGCGTGCTGGGGGGCGGGTGCTCGGGACTCAGTTATCAATTCAAGTTTGCTCCGGAGCCGCGTCCTCGCGATCACGTCTTTCAATTTGACAATGTGAGGGTCTTCGTCGATCCGAAGAGCATCCTGTTTCTGGACGGCATGACTCTCGATTGGGAAGATTCGCTCATCCAATCGGGTTTTGTCTTCCACAATCCGCACGCCACCAAGAGCTGCGGTTGCGGTACGTCGTTCTCCGCCTAGTCTGACCGCTTACAAGAGCGATCATTCCGAGCCACGACCGTAAGCGACTGCTTTTCCGTAGTTCCCGTTTTAATGCCTACTCTGTCAAAAAATTTCTACGACTTCTTCGGTATCGATCGCAAACTCCAGCTCGATACTGACAGTCTTCAGAGGCGCTTTTATGAGCTCAGCCGCGAGTGGCATCCCGACCGCTTCACTCGCAAGAGCACCGAAGAGCAAACGGGCGCGCTCGAGGCAACCGCGATCCTCAATAACGCTTATCGGACGCTGAGAGACCCGGTTAAGCGTGCTGAATACTTACTCGCCGAGGAGGGATTTCCGATTGGTGAACAGCGCTCGCGGGATGTTCCACCGGAGCTGCTCGAAGAAGTATTTGAGCTCAACATGGCGCTTGAAGAATTGAAAGGCGGCGACGAGGCGGCGCGTCCACAGTTGGAAGCTGCGAAAACGAATTTCATTGAGCTCCTGGCGGGCATCGATAAGCAGCTGACAAACTTGTTCGCGAAATACGATGCGGTGGAGGCTCAGAGCGAAACCGCAAAACAGGCGCTCCATGAGATTCGAGGCATTTTGAATCGCCGCAGGTACATCGAGAACTTGATACGGGATGTGGATCGGGCCTTGGTCCCCGCCGTTGCTGCGCAGGAACCGCTGGAAGACCGTTTATAAACATGGGAACTTTTCAAATTGATTTCGGCCAAGAGCGGAAATCGAAGATCGTCGGCATCGATCTAGGTACTACGAACAGCCTAATCGCATACATGGATCTTACGAGCCCGCGCATTATCGAGGATGCGAACGGCCGCAAGATAGTGCCGAGCGTTGTCTCACTTACGAATGACGGCAAGTTACTAGCAGGCGAACCCGCGCGAGAGCTGCTGCTCACGTCCCCGGACCGATCGGTATATTCCGTAAAACGCCTGATGGGCCGCGGTGTGGGAGACGTTCAGGACGAGTTGAAGCTGTTTCCTTTTCGGATCGCCGAGGATAGTGAATCAGTGATCAAGCTGACACTGGGCGAGCGAACGTTCACTCCGCCGGAGATATCTGCCGCCGTGCTACGGCAGTTAAAAGACAACGCCGAAGCTGCTCTCGGCGGTCCTATCAGAGAAGCTGTGATCACAGTCCCGGCTTATTTCAACGACTCTCAGCGGCAGGCGACCAAAGATGCGGGCCGGCTGGCTGGGTTGGATGTGTTGCGCCTGGTGAACGAGCCGACTGCGGCATCGTTAGCCTACGGACTCGATAAGCGTAAAGAGGGGGCCATCGCCGTCTATGATTTTGGCGGTGGAACTTTCGATGTCTCAATCCTCCGATTGCACGACGGCATCTTTGAGGTGCTCGCCACAAACGGGGATACCCATCTGGGTGGGGATGACATCGATAATCTGCTTCTTCGCATTGCACTCGAAGACCTCGAATCGGAATGGGGCGAGGATCTGTCGCGCGATCTTGAAGGCGTCCAGCGCCTCCGGCGTGCAGTTATCAAGGCCAAAGAAGAGCTCTCGTTTGTGCCTGAGACCAAGATTCAGTTCGAGTACCGCGGTAAACGGTACGAGCGGGCTATAGACCGGCAGTTGTTCGACCGCCTGATTGCTTCGACTGTCGAGCGAACGCTCGAATCCTGCCGGGCCTGTCTTGCGGACGCGAAGGTCACTCCCGAGCAAATCGAGGAGGTGGTCCTGGTCGGCGGTTCCACTCGCATTCCTTTAGTTCGAGCCGCAGTCGAACGCCTCTTCAAGACGAAGCCGCATACCGAATTGAATCCGGACGAAGTGGTTGCGTTGGGAGCGGCCGTACAGGCCGGCATCTTGTCCGGCCATGTCGAAGATAAACTTTTGCTCGACGTGACACCGCTTTCGCTCGGGATCGAAACCATGGGCGGAGTGGTCTCGAAGCTGCTGCATCGTAACTCGACGATTCCCGCGAGTGCGACTGAAACCTTCACCACCGCTGTTGACGGACAGCGAAACGTGCTGATTCACGTCTTGCAGGGCGAGCGTGAACTGGTAAAAGATTGCCGAAGCCTAGCGCGTTTCGATTTCAAAGATCTCCAGCCCCTACCTGCCGGTCTCGCTCGGATTGAGGTTCGCTTCCTCATCGATGCGAACGGGATTCTCAACGTCACGGCGAGAGATGCCCGAACGGGGAAAGAGCAGAACGTCGAGGTCAAACCTTCGTACGGCCTGAGCGAAGACCAGGTGGAAGCTATGATTCGCGAATCCTTTGAGAAAGCGGAAGAGGACATGCGTGAACGGCAGGTTCGCGAGGCGCGCGTCGAAGCCGACAATATTCTTTTAGCGATCGAGAAAGCGCAAACGAGCGATGCCTGGGAAACCCTCACCGTGGAGGAGCAAGAGGCGGTCGAAGCCGCGAGGCGGGGTTTACAAGGTGTATATCACGGCAACGATTATCACGCGATCAATGAAAAGATCGACGCATTGAACCACGCCACCCAAAAGCTTGCCGAGAATATGGTGAACACGGCCGTCGGGAGCGCCTTGAAGGGCACGAAAATTGACTAGCGATCTTGTGATAATGACGGAGGAATCATGCCTGGATTGACTTGGGATCACACCGAAGACATCGCTCTCAGTCTTTCTGAAGCGCATCCGGGGATAGATCCCACTCACATACGCTTCACCGATCTCCACAAGTGGATCACGGAGTTGCCGAACTTCAAAGACGATCCGGCGGCTTCAACCGAAGGCAAGCTCGAAGCGATTCAGATGGCCTGGCTCGAAGAGTATCAAGACAACCAGTGAAAAGGTTCACCGTGTTATACTTCGTGGAGTAGTTTCCACCTCAGCGCAACCTTAAATGGATTGTGCGGTTCCAGGGATAGGTCATGCCGAAGTTGAAAACACATAAAGGTGCGTCCAAGCGCTTCAAGAAAACAGGGACAGGGAAAGTCACGCGGCAGCATGCGTTTGCGCGCCACATTTTGACTTCGAAACCGCGCTCGCGGAAACGAAAGCTGGGTAAAGGCGTCGTCGCCGATTCGACGGATCAAGCCAAGCTTCGCAGCATGCTTCCGTATTAGGATTTTATGCCAAGAGTTAAACGAGGCACCCATCGCCGGGATTACCGGCACAAAACACTACGGCGGGCGAAGGGGTTTTTCCTCACCAAATCAAAACTGAACAGGTCTGCGCAAGAGGCGGTCGAAAAGGCGCTGCGCTACGGCTATGTCGGGCGGCGGCTTAAAAAACGGAATTTCCGGTCTTTGTGGATCGTTCGCATTAATGCCGCGTGCCGCAGCGCCGATATCTCATACAGCAAGTTCGTGAGCGGCCTGAAACGCGCGGGAATCGAGCTGAATAGAAAGGTTCTCGCCGATATCGCTGTGAACGATTCAGCCGGATTTCTCGCCCTTGTCGGGAAGGCAAAGACCGCACATCAGGCGCAAGTGCAATAGTCGATAATTGGGTTGGGACTGTCATGCAAGCTGGAACACAGATGGAAGCCGTTCAAGAAGAAAGCATCGACATGCTGGGAAACCTGGAACAGCGAATTACGCACGCTGTCGAGCTGATCACGAATCTGCGCGCGGAAAACGAACAACTTCGGCAGCGGTACACGGGCGTGCAACGCGAGCTCGATGAGCTGCGCAGTGAGAGGAAACAGGTCAAGGCGCGCATCGAAAAGCTGCTCGGCCAAATGGACCTGCTGAGCGCCACCTAATCCTAAAATATGGATGCACCCGGAGCCGCGAAGCAGACTGTCCGGGTCACTATCTTCAACCAGACGTACAGCGTCTCGGCTTCGGGCGATCCTCGTCAAACGGAAGAATTGGCGCAAGAAATTGATGAGTTGATGTCGGCGATTGCGCGCCGGGCCGGAAATCTTGATTCCACGCAAACCGCGGTTCTTGCCTGCCTGCACATTGCCGACCGGCTTCGAACAGCGGAGCGTCAACTCGATCTGCTTCGTGAATCAGTGACTCATAAGAGCCGTGATTTCGCTACTCTTCTCGATCAGGCTTTTACGGCGCGCGGTAGTGAATAGGCGAGTTTAGAACGCGCGATTCTGTTTCTGCAAGTTGCCAAAACTTCCTATGTTCGCGATCGAGAACGAGATTAAGTACTGATTCTCGTTCCTGATGACCAGATTGAATTGCCGGAACTGGAAGGCGAAGCCGCAACAATCGGTGTTGTAGGAGACGGTAACCAGATCGAAGAGTCGCCGATCCAGAAGCAGATCGTAGTTCACCAGGCCGGTCGCGTTCCACCCTTTCCGATTGGTATTCCCGTACGATCCGCCGAACGTGATCTGGTTTCCCTGGGGCGTCAGTAACGGGCTCGTGTTGATCGAGGTTTCTGCGAGAATAGCTCCGTAAAGGCCACGCCTGATGCTTATGCCGAGGCTGTTATCGACAAATTTGTGCCGTACAGGATCGTAATCGGTTCGCCAATCAATGCTGAAGATTGGTAATGGACTGGTTCGAAGCAACGACACGATCGGTGAATAGTTGCGGGGGCCGTCGAGGAAAGTAAACGGCGTAAGTTCCGTTTGCGACAACACGACGTTTCGGAAGTCCGGCAGCACGGCCCCCCCAAAAGTGGGATCGAAGTAGCGCGCCTGAAGCACCTGCCAGGTCAGAATCTCGCTGATGTTGCCGGCGTCGTCCTTCTTATACAAGCGGTTGGTGAGCGAAAGCGTCAGCTGATTGGTATTTGAAATGATGTCGGTCTCATCAAAGTGAATGATCTTCTGAAACTCGTTCACTCCAGTGACGTACTCATATGTCGCTTGGCCTTCGATTACGTGCTTCACCTTTTTCCCGAGATGCAGCCATTTGGGTGGGATGTACACACGCTCCAGCGGTGGAAGGTTCAGGTCAAGAGTGAAATCAGCGTCTTTACGAAATAGATTGGCGTTCGAGAAGGTCACGGTTGAGTGAGGCGTCGGCGGGCACGATGGATAGCCGCCGCAGGAGGAGACGGGCGTGTAGGTGGTTGTATTCACGCCGTACGATTTCCCATAGTCCGTCGCGCCGAGCGTGATGCTCGGAGTCAAGGAGAATCCTTCGAAGTTGAAGGCGGTCATTACGCGAGGCTCGATGTCGGTTCGCTCTACAGTGAGACTGGTTTTGAAGTTCGGCTCCTGGCGGCTCAATAATCCGGAACTCGAGCCAAAGGAGAACCAGACGGGTATGGGGCCGTGAATAATCTCGTCATCACGGCCGGAAAACTCGATGGATGGAAGCTTTTGGATGATCACATCATTCGCGGGTTGGCCGGGTAACGTGATGCTCTCAAACAGCTGGTTACGTTGCACGACAAGGTTGAGCGCGTACTTGTCGTCTTGGAAGTGCCGTTGCAAATAACCGATCGAATCGACTCCGGATAGAACAGCGGAGCTGTAGGAGTTGGCGAACGCGAGACGGAACAGAAAGGAGCTGAGGTATTTGTAGTCGAGCTGCCCGGTGAAGCCCAGGATCTCAGTTTTCGCAGTAAGCTCATACTCGAGGCCTCCTTCCTGTAAGGGTTTTTCCGTGGGCGGCGCGTTTGCCGGCAGGATGCCCCGGTCCTGCACTCCGTAAAGAGTGAAGTTGAAATCGGTGTTTTCGTTAGGCTTGCCGCGAAAATCGAAGTTATGGGCGGGGCCGCGCAACGTGAAGTATTGCAGAACGTAAGTTGTATCGTAGCTTCTGTTGATCGCCCAGTAATAGCCGAGTCCGTACATCCAGCCGCGAGTGGTGGTGTGGCCGAAGTTGGGCGTCAGGAATCCGCTTTGGCGCGGATTCTTTCCAAGCGGTCTGTAGAAGTACGGCAGATACAAAATGGGTATGCGCCTGAGGCGGAATACGGTATGCCGCGCTATAGCACGATCGCCGGGAATGACATCGAACAGCGGAGCTTCGAACGTCCACCATGGCTTGGGCATCTTGCAATCAGTAAGAAAGCCATGGTGAAGAATGTAGCGGTCCTTTATGCGATCCGCCCATAGCGCCTGAAAGTAGAACGGATTCGTGGTGGTCAGGACTCCGGGACTGGTCATGATTTTGGGAGGAGACGTGCCGCTGACGACGTAGAATTTGCCTTCCTCAGTTTTCAAGTTGTACTCGCCGTGATCGGCATTAAGCTTGTCCCCGGTATTGAAGTGTTCGAGGTGCACATGCCCCATTGCATAGGCCCAGTCTGTGTCCGAGTTGTACTTGATCTCGTCAGCAGTGATGAGCATGTCTGAGGTCTCGATCTTAGCCTCATGATGCAGGTATCGCCACGGGCCATTTGAGTCTTGCGTCACGGCTTGGAACCGGATTTCGTTTTCGGAGGGGAGATCGGCCTTTTTCGGAGTCGTTGCAGTTTGTGCGTTTAGCGTAGGCGCGAGGCCCAAAGCCGCGATTGCTGCAATCCAAATCAGAACGCTGGAGAAATGTTCGGGACAATATGGACTGCTTCTAATGGACAGCGACACTGGGAGGGAGAGCAACCCGGCGAGAGGCTTCAACCGAGCACCGTAGCATGAGCGGTTACACCTCCGCAAGCTTTTTGCGAGCGAACCGGGTATGATTGCAACTAGCGCAAATGACATGCCAGCATTGCCAGACTTGGGTGTTAGACGAAGATCACCGCTGTCCGCGTTGCGGGCGCCGTATTAAAACCGGCGCTGCTCGTATATCTCCTCAAAATTATCCGATCGCGGCGGCAGCGACGGCACCGGCGTACGAATACGAGCCCGATCCGCTTGAGAGTTCGGCGCAGATATCCGCGGAGTCGTCATCCCAACAAGTGCAACAGCCGCTGTTTTCGGCTCCGGTTTCAGATCCGCGCGTTATCCCCTTTGAATCTCTGGGTACCCCAGCGTCACGCGAGTCGATTCGGGCGCGGGGCTCGGAATTGGCGCGGCCCGCTCCCCTCCAGACGCAGAAAGTGCAATTGCAGCATGCGGGCCCACGTAAGAAACGGGCCGCGAATCAGCCAAGCTTGGATTTGTTCGGTAAAGATGAGCTGCGTACAACGCCCACGTCAAACATTATTTGCGACGCGCCCGTAGCCCCGGCAAGCTTGCGGATTCAGGCCTGCATGATTGATGCAGTGATAATGGCGGCAGGCGCGGGATTTGGAGTGGCGATCTTCAGAGGTTTCAACGGCCAAGTTTCTCTCGACAAGCACTCATTGATTTTTCTGGCCCTTGCGCTTGCGACAATCCCATTTCTTTATGAACTGCTGTGGACCCTGGCAGGCCGGGATACGTTTGGGATGCGCAAAACGGGATTGCGGCTGGTGGATTTCGATGGAAACCCGCCATCTCACCAGCGCCGCTATCAACGTTTGTTTGGGGGCCTGCTCAGCGTATTGGCGGGCGGCATTGGCCTGATCTGGCTATTTCTCGATCAGGACTGCCTGACGTGGCACGACCACATCTCAAGCACATTTCCAACGATCGCGTCCGAAAACTAGCGGATTAAGCCAGGGCAGTGTCGCCCGCTGGAATAATCACAGCGGACATGGGCCCCTTTGATTTCGGCATGCGGGGATCCGCCCCGTAGGCGTGAATCTGATCACGCCCAAATTCGGCTTGGGGCCGCTCGCAGGTGATCACGATCGTTCGACCGGTATTGTCGACTTCGATGGCATGCTGAAGCGCCGCCTGAGCGGAGAGCAGAAACAGCTTCTGCAACATCTCGACCACGTAGTCATAGGTATGTTCATCATCATCGAGCAGAACCACATGGAACAATCGCCCGTGCTGCTGCTCCCGGTCATCCTTGGTTGCAGGCGTGACAGTTGGAACAACTACGGCGTTCTGCATCATCGCAGGAATATCTAATTGAAACATTTGAGCAGAAGGCATGCAACGTGCAACCGCGGCTGCAGGCGGAGCACAAAAATACCTGCTAGAATGGTACCGAATTCCTCAAGAGAATGGGGGCGCAACGGGTTCGACGGGATCGAATCGTTGTGTGAAGGCGTGTCGGGTTCCGAGCTCCCGTAAAACGATCGGAAAACAACAACTGCCAATAACACGCAGTTTGCATACGCTGCTTAATTAATTAGGTAGCCGCTCCGGCTGATGAGCCTGCGCGTCAGCTAGCGAGCGTCATTTTGCAGGATAGGCGTCCGGCTTCGGTCCGTAGCCGAGGCGCCGAGATCAATCGGACTAGGCGGCTCTCGCTTTTGCCGGTTCTTTAGGGAGTCGCTGAAATGCCAGAATCGGATACACACGTAGGCTTTGCACGGCGGACGTTCTCGGACGCGGGTTCAACTCCCGCCGCCTCCACCAAAGCACTTGTAGAGCTTAGCAGAAGTATCATTTCTGGTTGCGTTCGGCCCAAACACCGCCAGTTTACTTCTCATAAGAGGCTTATCCTATCAGCAAAAGTCACGCTGGGTCCGGGAGCAGCGTCCGCAGTTTTGTGGGCGTCCTTCCGTCTTCTTGCAATCAACATGCGGCTGAGCTTGCAGCCGGGTAAATTCGTTGAAATCAGGCCATAATTGATTTCAGAGGCATCGCTAAATGACGCTAATTCTACCACTGGAACCGCAAGATGAGGCTAAGCTCATGGCGGTGGCCCGAGGACGAGGTATATCCGCTGATCAACTTGTACGAGAGGCGATCCACAAGATGCTCGCTGAAGACCCTGAGCGGTCAGCGCATAAGGAACCGACCCGTTCATTACGTGGGCTGCTCGCCAAGTACGGCCCCGCCCCTTCAGCAGAAGAGATCGAGGAAAATCGCGCAGAGATGTTCGCAAATTTTCCGCGTTCCGATTTCTGATGATCGTCGCCATAGCCGATACCCACGCCGTCATTTGGTATCTTTTCTCTGATCCACGGCTCGGCAAAGCTGCTTCCGCATTTATTGACGAGGCGACTGCGAACGGCAATCAAATAGGAGTCTCGGCGATCACCATCGCCGAAATGGTTTATCTCATCGAGAAGGGCCGCATCCCGCAAAACGCCGTTCATGATCTTCACGCGGCGACGTCCGATCCCAAAGCCGTTCTGCAATACGTTCCGCTCGACGAAAACATAGTGATAAAGATGCTGGACATCCCGCGGCAGGATGTTCCCGATCTACCGGACCGTATCATCGCCGCGAGTGCCCGCTTCTATAGCGTGCCTCTTTTGACCCGTGACGAGCGGATTCAAAGTTTGTCTCTCCAGACGATCTGGTAGCCCTTTGTCAACGGGGTGTTGTGCGGCTCAGATCTCACGTAAGTTTTACGTAAAATGAATCAGTGGAATGACCGGAATCACTGGCCAGGGGAACTCGAAGATGCGTTGATTCGCTCCGTCGGACCACTCGAACAGAGCGGCGTGAGGCATCTCGCGAATCGTGAATGCACCGCTTCCATCGAGAATGAGAGCTGTAGCCAAGTTCGCGGGCAATGCAGCCGCTCGGCGGACTACAAGCGATCGAGAAAGCTGCTTTGCTCCAAACACAGGCGAGTGCCAGGTATCGCGCTCTTGCGCGGGAGAGCCAAAAAAGAGACGATTTCGTACTTCGGGTGTGGCCAAATGCCAGAACTGCTCGAGCTCATGCTCGCCCGGAGGGCCATCAATCGCATCAAGTATGAAGACGAGATTCGGCTTGATGAAACGGATAAAACGGCGATGCGTAATTCCGCTGTATTGGCATTCGGCAATTGCAGTATCCCCGGCGGCGTTTGAGGACCAAAAGATCATTCTCACGCTGGGGGGATCCGACCAGCGGAATGGCGCAGATGGGATGGCTTGATCACGGCAGTCAACGCGAATCGTATTGTGGGCCGCTGACCCGCGAAACGCGTTGCGCTCTTCGTGACTGCCGACGTAGGTGTACGTGCCCGAGTCAACAAGGATCGGGGCGCCAGAGCCGGTCGCAATCAGGGCGAGCGAGTCCGAATGGCTGTGACCGGCTGAACCGGGACCGAAGGGACCCGCATCGAACAGCAGAGAATTTGCGGCCTCCTGCATGACAGCGAGCCCAGCGTCGGGAAACAGACGAGAGCTGTATTTCCCAGTCCCGCAGCCCTCCGTACGACCCAGCCACCAGGCAGCTTGCGGGAAAAGATCAGAGGTTTCGAAACTCCAGCGATCCTCACGCAAGAAGGTCGCAGCGGTGGCCAGTGTCGCCCGGCCAAATTGATCACGCGGGCCGTAGGGGTGGAAACAGCGCCCGCCATCGTCATCGCCAAAAAAAGGCAGCCTGCGCTCCGGGCCCATGACTGCGTGCAGAAAGTCGGCCATGCGCGAGAGAGTTTCGATGTATTCGCGAGAAGGTTGAGAAAGGATGGCATGCAACAGCAGCATATCGAGCGCGTAAACGTGATAGTAGGTCGATTGCTCGAAGTAGCTGCCGTCGGGGCGGATCTGGCGCTCCATCTGCGCGACTACCGTGTTTTGACCTAGCTCAATCCATCCCTTCGATCGCGGGAACGCCGGGAAGAGACGTCCGAGTGCATGCAACACGACGGCCTCGCCGAGCAGATGGGTATTGGGCGAGAAATAAATCGAAAGATTGTTTTCGATGTGGCACCCGTGCTGGTACAGGCTTTCAAGAAAGCGGCGGCGCAGATCGGCGGCCATGCGATCGCCAACCAGGTGGAAGAGCCAGATCCAGGAGAATGCGCGGAAAGCGACCTCCAGCGCGCTGGCCCAATTGATGCCGCGCTGATAAGGATTCTGACGCCACCAGCTAGTGAGCTGGTCGAAGATGCTGTTCAGGTAGACATCGCGATGGGAAAACAGGAACGCTTGGGCCAGCAGCACGAGATGCTGATGACGGTTGAGCTCCCAAACGATTTTGTGATCGCCGGACCGGGAAATGTCCAAGTAAGGAATCAAACGGAAATAGCGGGTCCCTGTCGAGATCTGATTCACATAGTCCCGGCGCCACTCGATGTTCGGTCCCGTTTCGATAGCGAACCCGAGAAGCGGAAACCGGTGAGCCAGAATTTGATCGGCGAGATGTAAGAGTTCTGTTGCGAAAGGGGTCCGGCGCAACTTTTTGGCGGTCTGCTCCGCATCGGGGAGGCCGGGCAGACCAGAAGCCGCTTCGCCCCCATACGCCGGACGGAACGCGAGAAGCTGAAGGTTACGGAGTTCCTGTTTCAGGCGAAAGGCGATTTCGCGCGAGCTTCGCATGCCGGTTCGGCACCTATTCTCGCAAGCTGCGCCGCTAGACGACGCGGATCATGTGGTCGGGGCAGGCAAACTGGACTTCATCGATGAGGCGATGCGGCAAATCGAGCCCGTGCTGCGCCAGGAACGGAACGATCGAGTAGAATCTTTCCTGCAAGTGGCGGTAAGGGTAGAGCAGATTCATCAAGTAGGTTGCATCCGCAGTTGCACGCTGATCGCGCCGCATCGTTTCGCGCGCGGCTTTTTGTGAAAGCTTGTCGATCTGGTAAGAGATCTTGGCGGCGCTCTTCTTTGCAGCGGCCTTCAGAGTTGGGTCGAAGCCGGCCAAATCCGATTGCAACGTCGAGAGCTGAGAAGATACGATTGAGCGAACCGATGCAAACTCATCTGTAACAAGTTTTGGCAGCAGCCGGGCGGCGATACGGGTTTTGACATTCTCCTGGTGATCGAAGATCTCGGGCATGCAGATGGCGTAGCGATCGAGAAGCTTTGCAGCTCGCGGATCGAGCAGGGTGAAGCTATTTCTGGGAAAAATGACGGGCATGCGGCCGAGAAGGTTTTGATATAGAACCTGCGCCTGCGCCATGTAAGCGATCTCCGAAGGACCGCCGACATACGCCACAGTCGGGAGAAGATAGTCCTGCATCACCGGCCGGAGCAGCGCATTGGGCGACACGCGGCCATCGAGAGCGTCCAAGTCGTCCGGCGTGTAAGAAGCATCCCTGGAGAGGAATCGGCCATCTTTCCAACGCAGCGGAATGCGCTTGCCTTGCTCGATCAGGAACATGAGCGAAGTGCTTTCGTCGATGTGAACCTGCGCGTGATAGCCAGCTGCGGCGAGCTCGCGATTACGTTTTCTCAGCGCTTCGAGAAGCACGGGAACGCGATGCACTGCGCGGCTGATAAGAGGAGCAGTGATTTCGCGAACCGCCGGGCCTAATGGGTCGATGTAGAGAAGACCGAAGTCTTTGAAAAGCTCGCCGAGGAAGGCGCGAAACGCTGAGCCAAAGGTGGGTCCGTCCAGCGCAGCGGGACCGTACGCTTGTTCAAGGCGCGTTACTGTTTCATCGGCGAAGGGCAGTTCTCCAAGGCGCTGCCTTAGCTCAGGGAAATTTACTGGGCCAACCTTCACTTGGCCGACAGGAGCGCCGAGGGCGGTAGCTTCGGAAACCGTTATCTTGGACGGGGTAGCGGCGTGATCGAAGACCCAGGCGTGATCGGCTTCGGCTAGATCGTGATCCTCAGTCGCGAGCCAGAATACCGGCACAGCAGGGCTGCCATTGTCGCTGAGGTGTTTGGCCAATTTAATGGCTGTAAGCGCTTTGAAGATGGTATATGCCGGTCCAGAGAAAAGCCCGACCTGTTGACCGGTAACGACCGCAACCGTGCCCGGTTCGGCTAATTTCGAGAGCGCGGCTGAGTCGCCATTCTGTTTTCTGAGCGCCGCAACAAGAGCTTGACGGCGCGGTTCCGGGAAATCGATTTCGAGAGCCGATTCCGCCAGCTTCTCGAAATCGGTGAAGTGATTGGAATAGAAGGCGTTTACGCGGTCGAAATTATAGAGGTAATCGCCGAAAAGGCGGGTCACGCCAGGGATCAGGGTTTGGTGGACACACGAACACTCCATAACGCAACCACGCGGTCAGTTAGGAAGATGAGGTTGGGTGGGGGAAAGTTCCAGAGTTTCCGCGGATGGCGAAGAAGAGAATGTAAATAGGGCAACGATGGACGAACAAGAATTTAAGACAAGAGCAGACGCGGCGCTGGAATCGCTGTATAAGAGACTGACCGGCGCGTCGGAGCGCTACGATTTCGAGCCGGATTTCAATGCTGGGGCGCTGGGCATCGAGTTCGAAGAGCCGAAGGCGAAGTTTGTAGTGAGCCCGAACACGCCGGTGCGTCAGATTTGGGTTTCGGCGCATTCCAAAAGCTTCAAGTTGGATTGGGATGCGAGTAAGCAGGCGTTCGTGCTGCCGCAGACGAACGAGACGCTTGATGAGCTGATTAGCGCAGAAATCGGGCAACATCTGGGCGAGACAGTTCACTTATAAACTCCATGCCGGGCGTCTATATTTCCTATCCGTTTTGCTCCCAGAAGTGCAGCTTCTGTAATTTCGCTTCGGGCGTGTCGGGACCGGAGACTCGGGTAATTTATGAGCGGGCGCTGCTCGATGAGATAAGGTCCCATGACTGGGAGTGGCTGCCCGAAACTGTTTATTTCGGCGGCGGAACGCCCAGCCTGATGCCGCCGGCAACGCTCAGTGGATTGATGAACAAAATACCTTCGGCAACCTTGCGCGAAGTAACACTCGAGTGCGCACCGGGAAAGTTGGAGCGGAGCGCAGCTGAGGAATGGAGACGGTGCGGGATGAATCGAGTTAGTCTCGGTGCGCAATCGTTTGTGACCGCTGAGCTGCGGCAAACGGGCCGCTGCCACACCGTCGAGACCGTCGCCGGCGATATTGCGGCGCTGCGGGAAGCCGGCATTCACAACATCAACATCGATTTGATCGCGGGGTTGCCGGGACAGACCTCACGCTCATGGAATGATTCGCTCGATTGGATTGAGCGGCTCGCGCCGCCGCACGTATCGGTTTATATCTTTGAAATTGACGAAGACAGCCGGCTGGGAAAAGAGGTTTTACTGAGAGGAACGCGTTATGGCGCTCCCCTCGTTCCCGGCGATGATCTAACGGCGGAGTTATACGAACGCGCTGTCGAGCGGCTGCGCGCAATCGGGCTGCAACGCTACGAGATCTCGAACTTTGCGGTTCCAGGATACGAATCGAGACACAATCTGAAATACTGGCGGCTCGAGCCATACATTGGCTTTGGCCTCGATGCGCACTCGTTCGATGGACGCGAAAGATGGTCGAATCCGGATGCTCTGGAGGCCTATCTCGGCAATTCTTTCGACGCGCCGAAAGGAATCGCAAGCGACCGCTCCGAAGAGCATTTCTTTGTCGGATTGCGGCTTATGGAAGGGATAACGCCGACAGCAGAGGAGTGGTCGCGCTTCGCCGAGCCGATCGAGAAATGGGTCAAGGCCGGCAAACTCGAGCGTGATGGCGACCGGCTACGGCTTGCGGAGCGGGCCGTGCTGGTCTCGAACGAAATCCTGCAGGAGTTTATCAGTGCCTAACGAAAACGTGATCGACCTACGAAGCGACACCGTCACAAAGCCTAGCGAAAACATGCGAGCCGCAATGTCAGAGGCCGAAGTTGGCGATGACGTCTATGGTGAAGACCCGACTGTAAACCGGCTGGAGCAGCGTGCCGCAGAGATCCTCGGCAAAGAGGCGGCCCTATTTGTCCCGACCGGCACCATGGGCAACACGATCGCGATCAAGCTGCACACGCACCACGGAGAGGAAGTGATTTGCGACGCACGATCGCACGTTCTCGATTGGGAACTGTCGATGATGGCGTGGTTCTCGGGTTGCATCGCGCGGGCAATACCTGCGGAAGATGGCGTGATGACCTGGAAACAGATTGAGAGCGTGCTGCGGCCACCCGGCCCGCACAATGCGCCGACGACTCTGATTTCACTCGAAAATACGCATAATATGTCGGGCGGGACGGTGTATCCGCTCGAAATGATCGACGAAATCTGCGCAAACGCGCATGATCGCGGATTGAAAGTTCACATGGACGGAGCGCGTGTATTTAATGCGGCAGTTGCGACGAATACGCCGGTCTCGCGAGCTGTGCGCGATGCCGATTCGGTGATGTTCTGCCTTTCAAAGGGGCTGGGCGCGCCTGTGGGATCGATGCTTGCCGCATCGCAGGAAGCGATTGCACGAGGGCGGCTGTATCGAAAGCGGCTGGGCGGGGGTATGCGGCAGGCCGGGATTCTCGCCGCAGCGGGGCTGATCGCTCTCGAGGAATCGCCAGCCCGGTTGTACCAAGATCACCGCAACGCGCGTTATTTGGCTGAGCGCTTGTCCGAGTTGCCCGGCATCAAGGTGAATCCTCCTCGGGTGTGTACGAATATTGTGATCTTCGATATCTCCGGCCTTGGCCTCTCAACCGCAGAATTCAGTAAACAGTTGAAGGCTGAGGGAGTGCTTGCGAACGGTATCGGCGGTGCGCGTATGCGTGCTGTGACGCACATGGATGTTTCGCGCGAACAGTGTGAGCGGGCACTCGAAATTTTGGAGGCCGTAGCCGCTCGGAAGCATGCGTCAAGCATGGCCGTTTGATACCATCTTTCGAAATGCTCATATTGGCGGCTACGCTGGCCATATTCGTGTACGGTCTGATTGCGCCGATTCTGGGGGCGCTGCTCCCTTCGTATCCTTTGACGCCTGCGCAGCAGGGCACTCTTGGAATGCTGCAAGCAATCGGCCTGGTTGTCGCCTCTCTGTCTGCCGGGCCCGTGATCGATAAAAAGGGCAACAAGCTGGCCCTCGTCACCGGTCTGGTGCTCATCGCGGCGGCTTTATTTGCGGCTCCGAATGCGGGCGGCTACGTTGGCCTGCTGATCGCATATTTCGTGCTCGGCGTGGGCGGCGGCATAGTGGTGACGGCCGCAAATGCGCTTGTCGGAGCAGTGGAACCGACGCGGCGCGGCTCGGCGCTGAATTTTCTGAATCTCTTTTTCGGTTTAGGGGGAATTATCACGACGTACGCGGCGAGTTACTTGATGAGCCCTGTCGTGCTTTGCTATTCGGTTGCGACTCTGACGATCATCGCTCTCTTGGTAAATGCCGCGACGCAAATGCCGGGTCCTTCGGGCGAAGCGAGCTTTCGTCTCAACGAAGTGCCGGCGCTGCTTTCACGGCCTGCGCTGATTCTTTTGTGCTTGTTCCTGTTTCTCTACGTGGCCTGCGAAGTCGGTGTATGGAATTGGCTCAAGGCGTATCTCATCTCGGCTGGGTTCGATGCTCGGTCGGCGGGAGGCGTCGTCAGTTATGGCTTCGCGTTTGGAATTCTGGTCGGGAGGGTGGTGGTCTCGAGAGTACTGATCAAAGTGCCCTCGCTGGCGGTCACGTTGGCGTCGTCGATTCTAATGGTGATCACGACGTTCGCGATGTTGCACCTTCACTCCCGCACCAGCATTACTATTGCGGTGTTTTGCGCGGGCCTTACGATGGCGCCTGTTTTTCCGACTACGCTGGCGATTGTGGGCGATAGCTTTCAT
Source organism: uncultured Acidobacteriaceae bacterium (assembly GCA_963703035.1). Classification (GTDB taxonomy): domain Bacteria; phylum Acidobacteriota; class Terriglobia; order Bryobacterales; family Bryobacteraceae; genus Bog-105. Next base: position 715,089 of record OY969780.1, read on the forward strand.
CGGGGCGCGGCGACTGCGTTGGGAATCGTGATTACGTGTGGCTGGATCGGACTGGCCGTCAGCTCACCCATCATCGGCGCGTTAGCGGAGCATCAGAACTATCAGCGCGGCTTGATGCTGCTGCCCATTTTTTCAGTGATCATGGTACTGGTGAACCTCGTACTGCGGCCCATGCTCCGGCGGCATGTGATCGCCTAGCGTTTTACTATCGATCTGGAATAGACTCAAACAAATGTGGCTCTAGCCACCGGAGGTTTCATGGCATTCTGTCCAAATTGCGGTGCGCAGGTTACGGGTAGTTTCTGTCCCAATTGCGGCACGGCGGTAGCCGGAGGGACGACCGGTACAACGGGTACTACAGGCGGCGCGGCGTTTTCCGCGGGTTCGCCTCCGGTGAGTTCATCTTCCGGAATCACGAGCAATGTAGCGAGCATGCTCTGCTATGTCCCGTTCTTTATCGGATTGATCTGTAGCATTGTGTTCCTGGTCGTTGCGCCGTACAACCAGAACAAGAGCGTTCGCTTCAATGCATTTCAGTCGTTGTTCCTGCACTTAGGCCTGTTTGTGTTCTGGATGATTTTGCACACGATCATTGCGATGTTCGCTCTCGCGACGCACGGGTTGGGCCTCATGCTCTTTGGGATCTATCCGTTGTTGTGGATTTGTATTTTCGTCTTATTCATCGTTCTGATGTATAAGGCGTACAACAACGAAACGATCAAATTGCCATTTATCGGAGATTTGGCGCAGAAGCAGGCGTGAATTAGAACACCAGAAGAGGCCCGTCTCATACTGGAGTAGTGAAGTCTTGCATTGTCGCGCTCATGGCGCTGGCGTGTGGTGCCGCGCTCAGAGCGGAAGATATCAGTCCGCGCATAGGCGCCATCGAAATTTACGGCGCTCGTAAGAGTTCCGTTAAGAAGATCCGGTCGGCACTGGGCGTTAGCGAGGGAGACGCTTTGCCGGTCTCGCGCCAGGACGCCGAAGATCGCATCGCCAAAATCTCCGGAGTTGTCGCATCACGCATAGAAGCAGCGTGCTGCGAGGACGGGAAGATGGTGCTGTATGTGGGAGTGGAAGAGAAGGACGCGCCGCACTTCGAGTTTCGGCCGGCTCCCAACGGCGACGCGATGTTGCCTGATGAGATCGTGAAGAACTACCGCGCCTTTCTGGATGCGGTTGCCGCGAGCATTCGGCGACACGATGCGGACGAAGATCTCACGAACGGTTACTCGCTGATGGCTGACCAGGATTGCCGCGAGTTGCAGGAGGCTTTCCTTCCCATGCTGGCGCGCAATTTGGCGATTGTGGATCAAGTTCTGCGTGAGTCCGGAAACTCCGAGCAGCGGGCAATTGCCGCTTACGTGATGCAGTACGGGCCGCGCGATTTCCGAAGCTCGAAGACAATCGTGAATGGACTCGAATATGCGCTCCAGGACCCGGAAGATACGGTGCGGGAGAACGCGCTGCGATCACTCAAAGCTGTCGCAGTGGGTGCGAAGCTTCATCCCGACCAGGAAATTCGAATCGAGCCTACGTGGTTTGTTGAAATGATGAATTCGGTCGTCTGGTCTGACCGGCGCAACGCGAGTCTCGCGCTTGTAAATCTGACGGAAGGGCGGGATGCCGAGACGCTGGATCTGATCCGGGAACGCGCTTTGGCTTCCGTACTCGATATGGCGCGCTGGCACGATCTGGAGCACGCTCTTCCGGGTTTTATTCTGGCGGGGCGGCTGGCGGGGCTGGATGAAAAGCAGATTCAAGCCGCGTGGGTCAGCGGCGATCGGGAAGAGGTGATTCGAAGAGCGCATAAACCGAACGGGAGGTGATTGCGTCAAAACCGTTCAACGGCGCTGTCGCAACGGAATGCGCGGCTTCATGCTCGTGATTGCGGACGCGCATCTCGCATTCACAACAGTCGCTGCAACGGCGGCAGCGCTCGCAGAGGTGATTCCCGCAAGCGTCCTTTGTGCAGAAGACACAAATGTCCCGCGAATTTTCGCCGCAGATTGAACACGTGAAAGTGCTTGCTTCCATCAATTTCTATTGGATCTTCGGGCCGGTTTGGTTGCCGGCTCTTTGCTGATCATACCGCGGCAACGCTGCGCTTCCTGGTCGGCGATTTTGAAGGCCTGCTCCTTGCTCGTGGCCAGATCGCGAAGGTAATCGCGGAAACGCTCCCGGCTGCTGAAGTTTCGTCCCACCAATTCACTTAGCTTGTCCGCCTTGGCCCGGTCGCCATACTGATGCGCGCCCTCGGCGAGGGAACGGGCGCTGGTCTCGAGCGCCTCCAGACGAAAGTAAGTGTCAAGCGCAAGGCTTAGGCTCTCGGTATTCTGGGAAAAAACTCGGCTCGCGATGACCACGTCGTTGACTTGGTGTTGCGCCGTGGTCCATTCGGGGATGTACGTGCTGGGCGCGCCCTTTTGCTCGTACCAGCGTTGCGGATTTAACCCGACGATCACGGTCTTGAGCTCTTCGTTGTCCTTCATAATCGCCGCGATGATGTTCCGGACATCCCAGGGCGCTTCCAGACCGGTGGCTGCCTGCGAACTGGGCGGAGTAGCTGGGGTTTGAGCCGCTGAGGTCAGGGCGGCACTGAGGATCAAAACAGCGAGGATGCCCGCGCGCCGGAATCGTGCATTCATCGGCCGGAGCGCTGATCGAGAGGCGAGCGCGCGGCCTGCGCCAGGAACTTGCTGGGCTCGAATTCAGGTTGCGCTCCATGGCCAGAATGCCCGAATGTGATCGCAGACAGAACGTCTTTCAATGGTTTCACCGTGTAGCGGTACAGCGAGCCGCGGTCCAGCCGCCGCGAGATCTGCTGATCTTTTTGCACCAGGATCGCGTCGACTGCGGTAACCAGCAGCGGCTCGCTCCGGGGCAGTAATGCGTGCTGAACGCGGATGGCTCCTTCAATCACATCGATCCTGACATTGTCGTCCTCGTCGATGGCAAGCGCGATGGTCGCGGGCTGATTGGCGGTAATGGCCGCCACCGGGCAAAGAACCCGCTGCTGCAATTGGCCGGGAGCGGGTTGCAGGTGGATACGTACGCGGCCGGCAAGAACATCCAGCAGGTCGGCGCCGTTCGCCGCATTTTGCCGGAAGACTACGCGCGAGTTCGCAAAGATCTCGAAACTGCTGCCGCCGGCGACTCTGAAGTGCGCATATCCATCGCTGCCGGACGTAATGACCTGCTGAATAGGAATCCGATCACCGGTGCTGAGCGCCCAGGGTTGTCCATCGCGAAGGCCGCTGACTTGGCCGCTGACTGAGATCGCGCGAGCGCCGTTCGGGTCAATCGCCGGGAAAGGGGTTGCCGGGTTCTGCGCGAACAGGGTGGCAGCGCTTCCAAGCGCGATGAGCCAGCCAACGGTTCGCATCGGCAAATTTCATTGTTTCATAGCCCAAGCCTCATTGAGGCCGGGGCTCGACACTGACGTGCTTGATGTCATCGGCCCGCTCCCGCGCCTGGATCTGCTCGGACATGGCGAGCTCGCGCGAGGCCTCAGAGGAGCGGCCTAGCTTGCGAAGCGCCGTGCCCAATGAGTAATGCGCTTGCACGTAATTGGGATCTAGCTGGATTGCTTTGCGCAGCGGTTCGATGGCGTCTTGGGGCTGATTGAGCATCAGCTCCGATTTGCCAAGCTCGTACAACGCTTCCTTGTAGTTGGGATTCGCGGCGATGGCAGCGCGGAAATGGCGGAGAGCGTCAGCGGGATCGTTTTGCTTGCGCAAGATCTGGCCGAGCAGGCAGTGCGAAACGGGATCGGTGGGATACTTCTTCAACTCCGCCTCAAACTGCAGCTTGGCGGCGTCTATTTTGCCTTCTTTCCAATAGATCAGGCCCAGGCCGGAATGTACGCCGAGCAGATTGGGATTCGCCTTTTCGGCCGCTTCGTATTCGGCGCGCGCCTCATCGTCGCGCGACAGCTTATCGTAGGCCATACCCATCATGGCGTGGGCTTCGGCCGAATTCGGATTGACGGCCATGATTCGCGCGAAGACGTCGGCGACCCGGTCGTATTGCTTGGCGCGGGTATACGCCTTGCCCAGCATGTCGAGAGTGGGCAGGTCGGACGGATTCAACTGGCTGGCTCGCTCGAGATATTGTGCCGCTTCGGAGTAACGATCAAGCGCGAAAAGGGAAAGGCCGGCGAGCTCCAGGGCCTGGAAATCCGGCTTCGATTTGCACAAGGCTTCGAACAGCGGCAGGGCGTTCTTGTAGCGTTGCGCGCGGAAATAGGCGATGGCGAGATTACGGGTGGTGGCGGGATCGTCCGGCTTGAGCTTCAGCGCCCGGTCGTACAGCGAGATCGCTTCAGTTTGCTTTCCTTCGCGGGCGAGCGCAATCGCCAGATCGTTCAGGATCTCGACAGATTGAGGCTGCAACTCGAGCGCATGCCGGAAAGCAGTTTCAGCGCCGGAATTGTCTCCGCGCTGAAGGGCTTGAGAACCTTGGATTAATGAGGTTTGCAGGTCTTGCGCGGCCGCAGAGCGGGTTACCGTGATCGCAAGGAGAGCGAGGATAAAGCTGGAGGCCGTCCGAAAGCGCCGTAGATTGCGTCTTCGGACGGCCTCGAGCAAAAAACAGCTCACATACTAAAAATACAACTTCAGTCCAAGCTGGATATTGCGCGGGTTGTGCGTGCTGGTAACTTGTCCAAAGCTGGCGTCGTTAATGCCTGTGTCAATCCCGTTCCAGTTTGTGTGATTGAACGCGTTGAAGAACTCACCGCGAAACTGAAGGCTGAAACGTTCGGCAATTTTGATGTTCCGAATGGCCGCGAGGTCCCAGTTCTGCAGTCCAGGGCCTAGAAAAGTTCCAACGCCTGCACTGCCGAAGTGGCCGACAGCGGGGACAAAGGCTGCGGTATTGAACCATTCCGCAAGAGTGCCAGGCCCGCTCGGGGAAGCGATCGCATCGGGACGGACTTGTACTGATCCGTTAAACTGTCCGATCCCGATACCCCCTGGATAGGTGCCAGGCGCGCTGCCGGGCACACACAAACCCGTGGTTGCAGAAGTGCTGCAGCTGAACGGATCGGTACCCTGCGTAATCGTTTGCGATTGACCCGTTTGTACGGTCGTGATGCCGGAGAGCTCCCATCCGCCCAGAACGTGTCCTATCACGCCCTTCTGGTCTCTAAAGAACGGAAGCTGGTACACATAACTCGCGACAAATACGTGCGGCGTGTTGTAAGCGCCAGGACCGTAACTTTGCGCGAAGTTATAGGTATTGTAAGTTGCGACATCCCGATCCACAGAAGCATTCGTCAAGAGCCTTGACCAGGTATAAGCGATCCCTATGGTTAGGCCTTGACTTACATGACGGTTCAGAGATATTTGGAGCGAGTTGTAGTTGCTCAGGAACTCCGGAAGGCGGCTCTTGAAAAACGCGTAACCGAGAAATGGCCGAATCGCGTTTACGTTGACATCGGGGTTAGCTTGCCGGACCGCAACCGGGACTTCGTTCAGATCGGCTTCTCCAAGTAAGTGCCTGCCCAAACCGCCTACGTATGCGATCTCGAATTCAGTGTTGGGAAGAATCTCCTGCTGTATCGAGAAATTGAAGTCTTGATAGGACGGAACCTTAAACGTAGGCCGCCCGGTTGATTCCACGATGTTGGGACCAAGCGGAAGGCTCAAAGTGCCGGCCAGCGGATTGTCGAAACTAGTGTTCTGAATGTTAGTGGATTGGACAAGAGGCGGGTTCGTGAACGCATTTTGTTCCCACATACCGTTCAGTGTGCGGTCATAGAAGATGCCGTACCCTCCGCGGACGGCGGTCTTGCCCCTACCTGTGGGATCCCATGCGAATCCAAAGCGCGGGGCAAAATTATTGTTTGAATTCGGATTCACGAGGCTTCCGTAAGGCGAACAGGTGACTTGCGGCGAGATCGCCTTCGCGGCATTGCATGCAGTTCCGGTGGGAAAGATGATGCCGTTCGTATAGGTCGCCGGAACAATGCCCTGCCCGGCGACGAAATTCCCAGTTGCGGGATCGATAAGCGGGGCAGCAGCAGGGTTATACAGAAGCGGGTCGAAATTGTTCAACGTGTTATGGACATCGCTGGGCGATGGAAAGAAGCTATATCTGAGACCGAAATTGAGCGTTAAACGAGGAGTGACTTTCCAGTCATCCTGCACGTAGCCTTCTAGATTGACGTAATGGAGGTCTGGAACGATATCACGGCTAGATTGTGAGTACGACGCGGCATTGCCCAGCAGAAAATCACCGAAGGTGCTAAAGCTGAAACTCGCGGCTCCGCCGGACGCATTCTCGGTCTTCAACATCCATTGAGCGCTGATGCCGGCCCGGAGCGTGTGATTCCCGGCCGTGAAGGAGAAGTTATCGAAGATGTTTCGATCGAGATTGCGTTCGAAATAGGGCGCGACGCCCTCCGAAAATCCTTGAATACCGGTGATGCTGACGCTAGGTATGCGGTGATACGGATCCTGAAACGCAGTCGGAGTCAGCGCGTTGACGAAGGCGGGCGAAACGGCCGGCCCGGAGAGTGCTGCGTCAATGCCGCCCCAGGAATACGCGAACTCCGTCTCATTGACGGCGCGCGGCGAAAGAGTCCAGCTTAAGTTGCCGACGACATTTTTGCCCGGCGCGTCGAGGGCGACGTTGCTGACGCCGGGATAGTTAGAACCGGCAAACAATCCCTGAGGAAAGTTCTCCGGCACGTCGTCCTGCATGAAGCGGGCGAAGAAGTGGATTTTATCGCTAATGGTCTGATCGACTCGAACGATATCCTGCCGGAAATTGTTCTTCTGGGAGAAGTTCGTAATGTAGTTGGTTCCGCTGTTTGCAGCGAACTTATCGAAGATATTCGTGAGATAAACTTTTGCGTTCGCGCTGTAACAGGCGGGATTGATCGTGGTTGTATTCGTCCCCGCGTTATAAGTGGCGCATCCGGGAGCTGCGGGACCGGTGATGGTTCCGGGCACAACGCCGCTCAATTCAGCCGAGGTGGGAGCGACTGCGCTAAAGGCGTTCGGAGTACTCGTTTTGCGCCACTCCTCAGACCAGAAGAAAAAGGTCTTCGACTGTTTCTTGCTGTACAGCTTGGGAACGAAGAGCGGACCGCCGACCGTGAAACCGAAATTGTTATAGCGCTCGATGGCTCGTGGAGTTCCCGTGCTATTCGAAAAGAAATCGTTGGCATTGAAGATGTCGTTGCGGACAAACTCATAAGCGCTGCCGTGAAACTCACTGCTTCCCGACTTGGTTGCGACCAACACCTGGCCGCCTCCGCTGCGGCCGTATTGCGCGTCATAGGTGCTTCTCTGAAGCGTGAACTCCTGGATTGCATCGACGCTCGGAACATTGAGGAGCGTTCCGTTCGAGCCGCTGTCGTTGATATCGGCCCCGTCCACCGTCCAGTTGTTGGAAGTTACGCGCGCGCCATTTACGGAGATGGTCGTGGAATTTGAGAGGCCGAACCCAACCTGATCCGGCAGACCGTTCGTCACGCCGGGTTGTAGGAGGACTAATTGCTCAAAGTTGCGGTTATTCAATTCAAGCTCGCGAACCTGCTGCCCTGTAATGGTGCCTGACTGTGCAGCCGTTGAGGTCTGAATGGGAGTGGTACTCGCTTGTACGGTAACGGTCTCAGTCACCTGGCCAGCTTCGAGTGACGCATTGAGGGTCCGCTTTTCGGCGACGTGAAGAGTCACGTTATTGGACGTGAAGCTTCGAAAACCAGCGGTCTTGATGGTAACCGTGTAGGTCGCAGCCGGAAGATTGGTAGCGGTGTAGTTGCCACTGGCATCCGTCGTGACCGTTCTGACATCGGTATTGGTGTCGTTGTTGTGGATGAGAACTGTCGCGCCCGGAACTACCGCGCCGGAAGGATCGGTCACGGTACCCGTTAAGGTCGCGTACAGCTCTTGCGCCACGCTCAGTGTGGGCCAAATCAAAAACGCGAGCGCAAAAACAGCTATCGCAAAAAGCTTCTTTGTCATTGGAACAGAACTCCCTTAAGCAACATACGGCCCGAGGAGGGCCTTTTTTCGATAGTAGCTCAAGCTACCTGAGGAATACCGTTAGATAAACTACGGTGGCTCTATCCCGAACGGCGCTTGAACGCGTCTGTTCCAACGATTCCTGCGCCTTCTCGAACAATTACGAGGCGATCGGCGGCGACGTTCGCGATTCGTTCGGTACCGCCATTCGGCCAGCGGATGTCGAGATCGGCCTTCTCGGCCGCACCGAGCCCGAAATGAACTCGCAGGTCGTTCGCCGAGTAAAAGCTCGCTTGACTCAACACTTCCTGAGCTTGCACTTTGCCTCCATAGTGCGCCGTTACGCGGGCTCCGATTGCGCTGCGATTCGATTTCGTCCCGATCAGCTTTACCTTGAGCCAGTGCCCGGTCCCGCTTACGTCGTTGCGCAATAGCGAGGGAGGCTCGTTCAGATTCATGACCAAGATATCCACGTCGCCATCGTTATCGAAATCGCCGAACGCACAGCCTCGACTCGCGTGAGCGGCCGCGACGCCCGGACCTGCCTGATCCAACAGCTCTTCGAATTTGCCGTTTCTGAGATTGCGGAATAGAATCCGCGGGCTCTTGAAGGGGTAATTCGGCAGGGTTGCCTCGACTTCGGGGTAGACGCTGCCCGTCACCCAGAAGAGGTCCGGATAACCGTCGTTGTCGAAATCGAAAATTCCGGCGCCCCAGCTAATGTAGCGCGTTTCAACGCCCAGGCCAGCCGAGTTTGTCACGTCTTCGAAGCTGCCCTTTCCATCATTACGATAGAGAACCGCAGTGTCGTCCGCGAAATGAGTCTTGAGGATGTCGAGGCTGCCGTCCAGATTGTAGTCGCTGACGCCAACCCCCATGCCGGCCTGTTCCATGCCATCTTCGTTCAATGCGACGCCGCTTTCGAGGCCCACGTCGGTGAATGTGCCGTCGTGATTATTCTTCAAAAGGAAGCTGGGGGTTGAATCGCAAGCGACGTAGATGTCCGTCCAGCCGTCGTTGTCGAAATCCGCGGCGACACTGGTCATGGCGTAGCTGCCTCGGGCTTTCGTGACTCCGGACTTGACGCTTACGTCCGTGAATGTGCCATCGCCATTGTTGTGATAGAGAGCAGGAACGCTGGGGGGGAGGCCGCGCGGCCCACAGTTCACCGGAATGCCCTTCCAGTTGCAATACGGATTCTCGCCGGGTTTCGGAATCTTATTGAAATCGAACTCGAGGTAGTTGGCGACGAAGAGATCGAGAAGGCCGTTGCGGTCGTAGTCGATGAACGTGCAGCCTGAGCCCCAGCGGATTCCGGTATGAAGCAGGCCGGCATTTTCGGTCACATCCGTAAAGGTGCCGTTCCCGTTATTTCGATAAAGGGCGTTCTGGCCCCAATAGGTGAGGAAAAGATCGTCGAAGCCGTCATTGTTATAGTCGCCGACCGCGACGGCCGATGCCCAGCCGGTGCGGCCGAGTCCGGCTTTCTCCGTCACATCGGTGAAGGTGCCGTCTCGATTATTCCGGTAGAGCCGATTGATGGCGCCTTCGGGCGGACCCTCCAGGCGGGAGCCGCTCAATAGGAAGACATCGAGCCAGCCGTCGTTGTCATAGTCAAACAGCGCGCAGCCGCAGCCGACGGTTTCGAGGATGTAAGTCTTGTGATTGGGAGCTCCATAAATGAGCGGCGCATGCAATCCGGCTTGGGCGGCGACATCGACAAAGCGCGCATGAAAGGGGAGTCCGGATGGCTTGCCGCGCGGCTGCGGTTTCACACCTCGCGAAGATACGCCTTGTCCTAGCGCGTGCACGATTGGCGCTCCCAATAGGGTCAGGCAGGTTCGCCTGTTCAATGTTTCTCGCCCCATCGATTTGCAGTGTAACAATGGCGGCGACTGAAGAAAGCTGAGTGCGCAAGTCGCGCTTGGCGGCTGAAACGGGCTGGGGACAGGGCGCCCCTCTGCTAGAATCGAGGCGAAAGTAGATGTCCAGCCAACGGGAACCGGTTCCGGCCAGCTCGGCCCAAACCAATCTCGCCAGAGTCAGCGTAGGTCAGTTCGCGGAGCGATTTCGGAGCGAAGTGATCCCTCTAAGCAATACGTTTGGGTACTTCTGCGCCTCGGTTCCGATGAGCGAAGAAGTGCTGAAGGAGTATCTGGAAGAGCCGGTTGCAGCGCTGCCGCCTTCGCTCGCGTCGATGCTGCCCCGCGTTTCCATCCTGCTGGTCCCGTATCTGGAGCGCTCCGGCGAACGGGCGCCGACCAAAGCGAGGCGAAAGACCCGGGCCGCGCTCGAGAAAGTAGCCGATTTCGTGGTCGCCGAGCGTCCCGCTGACGGGCATCAGTCGTGGGCATCGCAAGTGAGCTTCGAGAACGAAACCGTGCTGGTGTTCGCGCTGAAAGAACAGGATGTCGCCGAATATCATTACCGCCTGTACCGGCGTCTGGCGACTCTGGTTGCCGAGACCTGGGCGGTTGACGTAGCGAGCGGGTACAAGGCCGTGATTCGCGAAGAGCTGAGCGGCAGCGTACACGGTGAGGTGGACGACGACAGCTGGCAGGCGAAACAAACTTTGCTGCGGCGGCAGACGAACGTGAAGCGCGAGAGTCCTCTGTTTGGGGATTATGTGCGGCAATCGTTCATCGATACTTTGACGCTGTACCTGCACGGGATTTGTTGCGACATCGATGTCGAGACGGGGCCGCGGCAGTTGCCCAGCCGGTACTTGCGGAAGCGGCTGAGTTTACTGCAGTCCTTCTATCCTGCTCCCGCGGGATACGCCGTATTCCCAGAGGACGCGGAAAAATCGAAGGATGCGCGTGCCACTCGAGCCGAAAAATAGAACCGAACATGGCAGGAATGGCGGGAGATGGAAACAGCACGAGCCGATTAGATCGGCTTGAGAAGATGATCGGGTCACTCGGCGAAGTGGTCAAGGGCCTTGTGGACCACGCGGAACTGACCGATAAACGAATCGATAACACCAACGTGAAGCTCGATCGCCTGACCGACATTGTGACCGAAAACAATCAGCGGATCGGCGACTTGGTATCGGCTATTGGTGCCTACATCAAATCGCAAAGGCAAGGCTGATACGTGCTTGACGAAAGTTCCTGTGCGTAAAATGGCGCGTTGCGTTTCCGCCTTTATCCGTTAAGGTTCTCATTCCTCGCGCACCAAGCGATTCATTTCCCTCCGGGGAAATCGGCGAACATTCTGCGCGGCGCCTTCGGGACGATCTTCAGACGGATGGCGTGCGTGCCGCAGTGCCCGGGCGCGCGGGAATGTGAGTTGCGCGCCTCTTGTCCGTATGCGCGGATGTTCGAACCTGGGGCGATTGTGCCCGGGCCGAGCGGTCTCGCGGATTGGCCGCGGCCGTTCGTTTTCCGGGCAACGCATCTGGACGGTTGCGCGATCCGGCACGGGGACACGTTCTTCTTCGACTTAAACCTTTTCGATATGCACAGCCCGGCGATGGCGTACCTTGTGCTCGCGTTTGCGCAGTTGTCGCGGGAAGGCCTGGGCGCGGGACGCGGGCGCGCCGATTTGGTTGAGGTGCTGCAGCGCGGCGAAAACGGGAACGCAGATACTTGCATTTACGACGGCAAGGCATTTGCCTTGCAGCAGGCGTCCGAGCCTATGGAATTGAGCTTGGATGCGCCGGGCGAACCAATTGAGCGCGTGCGGGTGCGTTTCGTAACTCCGACGGAGTTGAAGACAGGCGAGAGACTGGCGGAGGGGCCAGAGTTCGGCGTACTCGCGGCACGGATTCGAGACCGCCTCAGCACGCTGCGGGAGTTATATGATGACGGACCGCTCGAGATGGACTTCCGAGCGTTTGGCGAACGCGCGGCACAGGTACGGATGGCGCGCTGTGAAATCCAGCAGCTGGACGTGATGCGCAGGAGCAGCCGAACGGGGCAAGTACATCCGATCGGCGGGTTCGTGGGAGAGGCCGAGTATGAAGGCGAGCTGACGGAATTTGTTCCGTATCTGCGTGCGGCTCGATGGACGGGAGTGGGAAGGCAGACGGTTTGGGGAAAGGGGGAGATAGAGGTGGAACACGTTGGCGAGGACAATCCTTTTCCGGGAGGGTGGGCGAACGGCGTGGGGAACCAGTCACCAGAAATGCCATCTACGGAATGAGGCACGAAATTAGCAAGAAACAGTCCGGCGAAGAGACAAGCGAAGTATTCATACCAGTTGATGCTTTTCGAAAAGCACTTGAACAAGTGCCGCGATGAGTCGCGGCACGGCAGGCAAAGTGCCTGCGCCACTCATCATCAGATAAAGGGCAGTTCAGACCTGACCGGGAGGGCTCACTCGAAAAGATCATTTAGCCGGTTCCTGTACGCCGGGAATCAGGTTTATGTCAGGCAGCAGGCCCATTTCCTGATAAATCGGCCGCATGATCGCTCTGACTTTGGGCAGCTCGAGCGTGAACCATAGCGAAGCGGCAAGGCAGAAGGCGCCGGTAATGATGACGGTATGGGGCGCTCCTATCCGGTGAGCCAGGATGCCAGCCAGCAGACTGCCGAAGGTCGCCGAGCCGAAGAAGGCCATAGTGTAATAGCTCATCACGCGGGCGCGCTTATCTTCTGGAACCAGCAACTGGAGGATCGTATTGCTGACGGAAGCAGCCTGGATCATGCCGAAGCCAACGAGGACCATCAACAGAAGCGACAGCCACAATGTATAAGAAAGGCCGAATAGAATCAGCGCTCCTCCCAACACTACGGCCGCAATCTGAAGCATGCGTGTCAGCCCGACAATCGATTTGCGGACCGCAAGAGAGAGCGCCGATACAAGCGCGCCGATCCCCGACGCTCCCGTAAGCCAGCCGAGGGTGGTTGCACCGCCGTGCAGCACCTGGCCGGCGAAGATGGGCAGCAGCACTGTGTAGGAGTAGCCCATCAAGGTTATCAGCGAGAAAAGAAGAAGGACGGTGCGCATGGGCCGGAAGGTAAGGACGTAGTCCCAACCCTCGCGCATCTGTTCTATCATCCCGGCCTTTCTGCGCTGGATGTTTAAGGGCTTGATGCGCATCAGCAGCAAGGATGCGATGACCGCCAAGTAGCTGATGCCATCGATCAGGAAGCACCACCCTTCGCCGGCAGCCCCGATCACGAAGCCGGCGATGGCCGGGCCGATCAGCCGCGCACCATTTGCCATCGAGGAGTTGATAGCGATGGCGTTACTGAGGTCGTTGCGATCCTCGACCATCTGTACGAGGAAGGATTGGCGCCCCGGCATGTCGAACGCATTAATCAATCCCTGCAGAGCGGCGAGGGCGATGATTTCCTTGAGAGTAATGACATGCGCCAGGGTGAGCGCGGCCAGGGCGAGTGACTGGATGGCAGCAGCGCCTTGTGTCCACACCAGCAGCTTGCGGCGGTTGAGACGCTCGACCCAAACACCCGCGAATGGCCCCATCGCAAACGAAACAATCTGCCCCGCGAAGCTAACTACGCCAAGCAACAGCGCCGAATGGGTCAAGCGATAGACCAGCCAAGCTGTAGCGAGCCGCGTCATCCAGGTGCCGAGCACTGAGATGCTCTGACCGGCAAAGTAGAGCTGAAAGTTGCGGTGCCGCAGCGCTCGCCAGGCGTGCGACATCGAACCGAGGAAAGATATTTGCGGTATCTCTGAACTGGTTGCGGGCGTGGTCACAATTCCACCAAGCGCTTGATGATCTCGCCGGCTGCGAACAGTGTCTGTCGCTCCCGTTCGTCAAGCGTGCCGATGGCTTGCGCGAGCCACGTCCGCTTTGCATCAGCCGCGCTCTTCTGCCTGGCGAGGCCCTTGGTAGTCAGTTCAATATTCACCTGCCGGCCGTCGGTCGCATGCGGCTTGCGACGGACCATGCCTATTTCCTCAAGCGCCGCGATGACGGTTCGCATCGACTGCGGCCTCATGCCTTGCGCGCGCGCCAGGTCGGCAGTGGTTGCAGGTCCGTCACGAGCGAGGTGGTTCAGGACAGCAGTTTCGGTCCACGAAAGCTCGTTAGAGGCGGCAGCCGCTCGCGTGCGGCGCACCAACAGCCCAATCGACTGGCCAAAGTCGGTTAAAGCAATGTCGAAGCTGGTTCGCCCCATGACACTTTCATTATATAAAGAAGACAGCTGATCTTGCAAGATCACCTTGCAAGGTAACCTGTGCATATAAATCCCCTATGATTTGGCGGGCGGAATTCGGGGGTTCCGGATTTTCGGCAGACGGCACAAACGATCGTCTGCCCCACAGAGGGCGTGGAAACACACGTGGGGTGCGGGCAGTGAGCGCGATGAAGGAATTAGGCGGCGATTTTCATGGGAATTGCCGCTTGCTGTGCGCGGGGTTCCGAGTGCGCGGGCGCGGATTTCTGTGATAAGTGGCGCTCGAGCTTCGCTTCGGCGAGCGAAATGGTCAGTTTGTGCCTCTCTTGCTTGCGGGTTTCGGCGGCCTGTTTCTGCAGCTGCGATTCGGACCCAATTTCGGTTTTGCGCTTTGCGGCTCTTAGCTTTAGGAGCTCATTCAGGCATCTGTGAAAGGCGCGGTCGTTGGTGGTTTGGTAGCGCATGTAGAGAGCGAGCTGACGGGGATGAGTACACTTCGGGAGTTCGCAGTGGAAGGTTTCCTCCTGCAAGCAGGCGGCGCGCTTGCTGAGCCAGAGCGACTGCGCCATCTTGTCGACCAGTATCGTTTCGGTAACGGTTGAGGGACGATGCTCGTCACGCAGAGCGTCGTGTAGCTCGTGGAATTCTTCGCGGCTTTCCCAGGGAAGCACCCGGAAGACGCCGGTGAAACCATGGCGGAAATTGTTCATTGCCGAGATTGCCTTGCCTTCGGGGGTGCGAGGGCCGGTTGAATGCTGCGCATTCGCCTGATTGGCTGTAGTTTGAGCTTGAGTAGACATAACAAAGAGATGGGTCCTTTCAGCGCGAAGGTTCGCGCGGCAGAAGGATAGCTTCGGCAGCGAGGGGGTAAGCGCGCCGGATTCGGCGTGCGGTGTAGAAACGGCAGGAGATAAATTTCTGGGGCGTGGTGGGAATGTAGGAGGATGTCCGCCTTTCCGTTGAAAAAGGAACGGCTCGGAACACGATCTAAGCCGCCGAATGGGCAGCGACGGTGGTCGCATTTTAGGTTACAACGTATGTCATAAGCACGCTGCAGATTATGAATAAGCAGCGGCAAATGGCGGTGGCCGTGAAGACGATTCCAGCGTGTTTCGGCGTACAGCAGGGCTGAGGCTACCCAGCGCAAGCGGTGATCGCTGCCCTGCCAGCGTTTGACACGCCGGCAGATGGTCTCGACAACTGAAAAGCTGGATTCGATTCCATTGGTACTGCTGAGGGATCGCCGCAACCGGGCATGCACCTGCAGATCATGTAGCGTGAGGGTCTCCTCTAAGCCCTCCATTAAGCTGGCCGCCGCACTCGGGTTCAGCTCGTTCAACTCATCGTGCAATCGATAAAGCGCCTGCCGAGCATCACTGCTATCAGCGTGAGCGTAGGCCAGCCGTAGCTTGTACTTGAACCAGTGTTGCTGCGTATCCGGGACATACGCCAGGATGTTGCGGATCTTATGCACCTGGCAGCGCTGGATGAAAGCGGCTTCACCGGCATGCCGCTCAATGGCGGCGCGCAAGGCACGGCTGCCATCAATCAGATACAAACGCGGCTGGCTGAAATCCAGCCCCCGCTCGGACAGATGCTCAAATAAGCCGCTCACCACCTTCGCATTCTCGGTGGCTCCTTGCACCAGTCCCAATACGACCTTCTTGCCAAACGCATCGATGCCGATGGCGACCACCAAATGCTGGCCCTTGAAGATCGTGCCGTCAACTAACAGCGCACAGATCTGGAGATGCTGCAAGGAACGGCTCATGAGAGCTTCCAGCTTCTTGCGGCTGGCCTCCACAAATCGTTCGCTGAGGGTGCTCTTCTCCAGCCCGTAGGCATCCATAAACTGCTGCAGCACTAACTTGTAATCCCGCATGCTGAGCCCGCGCATGATGTTGCTCCAAACTGTTTCTTCTGCCGGACTCACTTGCTGGAACAGCTGGTAAGTTCCCAAGGGCAGCTCTTTGCCGCCACACTCACGCACGCGTGGCCGCGCGATCGGAACCCGCTGGCCATCGATGAGGCACGAGCCTGGCTCGATACCCCACCGGTAAGCCTGCCGCGTTTGCCTGCGACACGATCGCGGGCCAGCAATCTGCTCGACCTCCGATTCCAGTACGGACTGGATGAACATCCGGCCCACCTTTCGGACCAGCTCACCCAAGCCCTGCTCCAAGCTGGTCAGCACTTCTGCCATCGGCAAGCAAATCTGTACCGCCCGATCCTTCTCTGCACCCGCACTCTTCTGGACTGCTCTTCTCTGATACGCTCTCTTCAAAACGACTCTCCTTTTTTTCTGGCAAGAAAAATTTCCCAGAGCCTATCACGGGCTCTGGGTGAGTCGTTCCCTTTTCTACGATCTTTCGGACATCCTCGAATGTAGGGCCACCCGCCGCTCACACAGTGAAAGGGCCAGGCCATCACGCCTCGGCCCTTTTGTTTTCCGGCCGGTGAAACCACGTTCTCGCCGTTTCCGTTATACTTCTTCAAAACCCCATCATGAAGCGCCACGTCCTCATCTTCGGTCTGGTCGGCGGCGTCCTCATCGCCATCCTCCAATACACCGAATACCGCTTCGTCATCATCGAGCACTCCATCGAGCTCTACAGCGCGGCGGATGACCATTTTCCCGTCGCGAGTGGCTTTTCCGGTGGCGGCAAAAGCACTACACCGGGCGCTCGGCGGGACCGTTCCATTGCTCATGGTGTAGTGAGCGGGAGCGAGATGGTTCCAGTTCGGCGCTTTAAAGGTGAGCCCTTCGAGACCAGTCGGCGTGAGCTCGAGGGCGGCGCGAAGATTTGAAATTTCGATGATGAGTTGACAGTTACGATGTCGACGAGATCGAGAGGCCGGTCTTCAAATTTGGCTCCGGCGGCGTTGGCTCCATCGGCGATGCCGCGCATCTTCGAGAATCTCCTGATCGTAGCCGCGCAGGAGGAGAGCGGATGCCATGGTGCGGCCTTCTGCCCAGGCATGCTTCGGATCGCCCTGGAAGGAGGCAGCGCAACGCGCCATAAAGAGGTGATCTCGTCAGCCATAAGGAACCCGTGCTGGTAGCCGCGAATCGGCGTGCGCCCGTAATCCGTGACGCGCAATACGTCGGTCTTGATCCAACCGCTCAAGAGATGTTGTTTGCCGATGGTGAGCTGGAGCGGCTCGGAAATGATGTAGGCGTCCGAGCCTGAGGATTCGACGCGGAGAGAGGGTTGTTCTCGCGCGTTATGGTTTCATCACGAGTGGCCTTGCCGCGCAGCGCGTCCCAGGAGCGGAGGATGAGTCCGCAGAGGAGCCGTAGAGAGTTCGAGGAAGCGCGGATAGAGAGGTGAGGAGCGTGACGACGACCAAGGCGCAGGTTTTCATGGGTGCTGTCCGTACGATAGCGTTGATTTTGCCTCGCCGTTTATTCACTCTTCAGGGATGTAACAGGATCGACCGATGCGGCGTGGCGGGCTGGAATATAACTGGCCGCTAGTACGACGATCACGATGCCGGCAAACGCGACTGTGAACGTTTCGGGATCGGCTGGACTGAGGCCATACAGGGTGGAGCGCAATGCTCTTGTGACGAGAAGGGACGCGGGTATTCCAACCGCTAAGCCGATCGACACGACGACCAAAGTCTCATGTAAGACCATTCTGAGTATGTGTGTACGCTCGGCTCCAAGCGCGATACGCACGCCAATCTCGGCGGTGCGGCGGCTGACGTTGTACGCCAAAGTTCCGTAGAGCCCGACGGCTACAAGCAACGCGGCTAACAGACCAAAGAACGTCGAGAGGTTTGCCGTCAGGCGCTCTTGGGAGATGGATTGCTCAAATTGAGCTTTCTGTGTGATTGGCTTTTCAAGTGGCAGGTTCGGATCTATATCGCGCAGGACGCGAGTAATCGCCGGCACCAGTGCCTGCGGATCTCCGGAAGTGTGCAGCTCATATTGCATGTCGGAGATACCGGCGACTTGCGTATACGGGAAGTAGGCCATGGGGCGGTCCGGTTCCCGAATGCCTCGATAACGGCTGTTGGCCGCGACGCCTACAATCGTGTACTGGGTTTTCGTGTCCTCGAAATACGAGATGTCGTGTCCGAGTGGGTCGACTTTAGGCAGATAGCGCTTGACGAAGGTCTGATTCACAATGGCGACCTTTTGCGAAGAGACAGTGTCGGTTTCGGCTACATCGCGGCCGCGCAAAATGGGAATGCCTAGAACATGCAGAAAGCCGGGGCCAACCAAGTTCGTGCGCATGGGGGCGTATCTCTCGCTTGGGAGAGGATTGCGCCCGTCGACCAGCACTCCGTCATTGTTGCTTGCACCAGTGCCGATACGAACTTGCATCACCGTGGCGGAATCGACACCGGGCAACCTGCGAATGAGTTCAAGAAAGCGTTGATGAAAACGAATCGCGTCTGCATCGCCGTGGATATTGCGTTGCGGATCGACACCGAATACGAGCAAACCCTGCGTGCGCATGCCGAGATTGCGCGATTCAAGATTACGCAACGTGCGGAAGAGCAGGCCCGCAGCCACCAGGAGCACGAAACATAAGGAAACCTGCATTGTGAGGACGAATCTTCGCCCGGAGTGCTGAGTGCGATCCGTGTTCGCTGTACCCGCAGAGGTTTTGAGCGCTTCGTTCATGGGAACACGGGTGGCGGTGCGAACGGGTGCGAGCCCAAATACCAGAGCTATCGCCAGTGCCACCGCCGCTGTAAACAGAGCGACGTTGCGATCGGGGGTGATGCTGATATCCACTCCCGACCAGGCGGTCAAAGCCTGAGTGGCAGAGGCTGCGAATATCCAGGCAGCGGCCGCTCCCGCTATGACGAGTAAGAGACTCTCTGCAAGGAGCTGGTAGAAAAGATCACGTCGACTGGCTCCAAGCGCCATGCGCAACCCGAACTCGCGAACTCGATTCGAATTGCGCGCGATCAAGAGCATGGCGACATTCGAACAGGCAATTAGGAGCACCAGACCGACCATTCCCATTAGGAAGCGAAGCGGCCGATCATAATCTTCGCGCAGATTCTCGATGCCACGGACGGAGGAGAAGAAGAGCTGCGGCTTCGGCTCCTTTGGATCGTGCACGGTAACGCCGCTATAGATTGCGCGCTGAAATACAGGCGTGAGTTGTGCGATGGCTTGGTTCCAAGTGGTCCCAGGACGAAGGCGGCCGATAAGTAAAAGACAAAGCCAGTTCGGTGACCCATAGAGCGTGTGATCAGTTGCCGGAAGACCCCAGGCATTGAGGTCGGGCCGATTTTGAAGTGGCACCCAGAAATCCATTGGCCCGGCCGGATCCGCGCCATTGAAACGCGGCGGCGCAACCCCAATGATCAAGAATGGAAGGCCTTTAACATACAGTGTTTGGCCGAGGACCGCCGGGCTTTGCGCAAACCGGCGCGTCCACCAGGAGTAGTTGAGGACCGCGGTAGCTGTATGGTTGGTCTCATCGGAGAGCGTGAATCCGCGGCCGATGATGGGGGTTACACCGAGGCCGGAGAAGAAGTTGCCGCTGACCATCTCGCCATTTGCCTGTTCGGGTTCTGAGCCGAAGCGCACAGCTACTTTTCCCCACGCCAGCGGCGCAAAGGCGATCACGTCCGAAAACACTGTTCGCTCGCGGCGCATCTGCTCGTAAACGGGAACTGATAGAGATGTGTCGTTATAGCCCGTCTGTGAGGTTGCGATCGGCTGATTTTCGAGATGGAGGTAGACAAGCTGCTGCGGATTTTTCACCGGCAGAAAACGGAGCAGAACGGCGTTCGTGACGCTAAAAATGGCTGTGTTTGCACCGATGCCGAGCGCAATGGTTACTATGCAGACCAGAGCAAATCCGGGCGACTTGGTCCATTGGCGGAATGCATAACGGAAATCTCGCGCTAAAGCGTACACGGTTCACCCCTGGGATGATTTGTGGCAGTGGTCATGTGAGCAATTAAGCAACCGCGCGGCTGGACAAGAAAACGTTGAGATGTGAAGGGCAATCGGGCGTGGAAGCGGTGCGCGTCTGTTCGGATTCAAGACCCGCTGTCCGGAAACGAACAGAGTGAATGCGACCATGATCGTTGATCTGTACACCCCGGGTATGAGAAGTGAGCGCGAAAAAGAATCAGGCGGCGATTTTCATGGGAATTGCCCCTTGCTGCGCGCGGGGTTCCGAGTGCGCGGGCGCGGATTTCTGTGATAAGTGGCTCTCGAGCTTCACTTGCGCGAGTGAAATTGTCAGCTTGTGCAGCTCTTGTTTGCGGGTTTCAGCGGCTCTGTTCTGCTCTTGCGATTCGAACCCAATTTCGTTTTTGCGCTTTTCGGCTCTTAGCTTTAGCAGCTCGTTGAGGGATTTGTAGAAGGCCGGGTCATGCATCGCCTGGTAGCGCATGCTAGAGCGCAAGCTGGCGGGAATGGGTGCATTTCGGAGTTTCGTAGTCGAAGGTTTCCTCTTGCAAGACGGCGGCGCGCTTGCTCAGCCAGATCGACTGCGCCATTTTGTCCACGAGAATCGTTTCGGTGATGGTTGAGGGCTGGTGCTCTTCACGCAGAGCGGCGTGAAGCTGGTAGAACTCTTCCCGGCTTTCCCAGGCAAGCACGCGGAAGACGCCGGTGAAGCCGTGCCGGAAATTGTTCATGGCGGAGACGGCCTTGCCTTCGGCGGTGCGAGGTCCGGTTGAGTGCTGAGCATTGGCCTGATTGGCTGCGATTTGAGCCTGAGTAGACATGAGGATGAAACCTTTCTGCGCGAAGCTTCGCGCGATCGGAGGATAGCGAAGCAAGGGAGTCGGCGAGATTGGCGGATTGGGCGGGAAAGATAGAGCATACAGGAGATAAATTCTGGATGAGCCCGTGACCGGGCGAGCTCGGCTGAAGCCAATGTTCGAGGGAGAATGTCTATGCTCGTGGAGATATTGCAAATGAAAGCAGTGGTTTTGCATGGATACGGCGGCGTTGATCAATTGCGGTACGAAGATGTTCCAACGCCGGAACCAGGGCCGGACGAAGTGCTGGTGAAGGTTGCTGCGACCAGCGTGAATCCGATCGACTGGAAGCTCCGAAGCGGCGCAGCGAAGAATATATTTCCGCTGACCTTTCCCGCGATTTTGGGGCGAGATGTTGCTGGAACGGTGGCGAAAACGGGCGCTAACGTCAGGAATCTGCAAGTTGGGCAAAAGGTAATTGGGCTGGTGAACTCCAGCTATGCAGAGTACTTGACTGCGCGAGCGGACGATTTAACCGTGATTCCCGACGGCCTTGATGTGGAGAAATCGGCTGCTTTGCCGCTGGTGGTTACTACTGGCGCACAACTCGCGCAACACATACGGCCGAAGAGAGGAGACCTGGTGTTGGTGACTGGAGCGTTGGGAAGCGTGGCTCGTACGGCCCTTTATGTGGCTAAGACTCAGGGTGCCCAGGTCATCGCCGGGGTCAAGACAGAGCAGAAGCAAGATGCGAGCTCGTTAGGCGCAGATCAGGTGGTTGCGATCGACAATGACGCAGAGGTAGCGAAACTGCCCAAGCTGGATGCGATTGCGGATACGGTTGATCACGATGTCATCGGGAAGCTGATTCCGAAATTGAAAGCGGGCGGCGTGCTCGGGTCGGTTTTGGGGAAACCGAAAGAAGCTGAAGGAAAAGACATTCGAGTGGAAGCGTTCATGGCAACTCCGGACGCGTCTCTTTTACGGCAGATGGCGGATGCCGTTCGGGATGGAAAACTCGCGATTCCGATCGCTAGAACGATGCGGCTAAGCGAAGCGGGCGAAGCTCAAGCCCTCGCCGAAAAGGGTTCGGTAGGCGGGAAGATACTGCTCGTGCCTTGAACTCCTAGAGTTTGGCTGAAGATGGATGATAAAGCAGCGTGAATTCCTGCCACGTTTCGTTCCAGAATCGGCGAAAGGTTCGCCCGGCAGATCTGAAGACCGCTTGGTGTTCTATCCAGACGAGCGCTGCCGTAGAGGTTAACAGTGCGATGTGACAGCTCTTGATGAGAGCTTCCATCAGCCGAGAATGCCGGGTCTGAAAACGGGTCAGAAGGAAGGCTTGAAAGCGCAAGTGCGCGCCCTCTTCGTCGAAAATACGCTGGCAGATGCTTCTGAGCAAGGTTGAACCTGTAGCATCCCGCAGGGCGGCATAATACGGTCGAGCCAACAGTTCTGCAGTTACCAGAACTTTGAGACACAGTTCCAGGCCCGCCACGCCGCGAATCCACCGGAAAACGCCATGTATCCAGTGCTTGCGCAGGCAAGGCGCGCTTTCTATGTGGAGAAATCGAGCCAGGATGCGGCTATGGCGCTGCTCTTCCCGTAAGAAAAGCTTCAACGCGGCGATCAGCCCGAGATCTCCCGTTGCGCGCGAGAAACGCTGGGCATGGTCCAACATGCGATCGCCACTGGCGCCCTCTCCAAGCTGGAACTGCTGAATGGAGCTGATCACGGCACGTCTTTCAGCTCCGGATAAACGGACGTGGTCGCTCCAGGGGAGCATGGGCTCCGGCGCATTTTGATAGAAATACTCTACCCAGTCGTAGGAAGTAGTGCAGGAACTCTCGAGAGCAACTTTCCTCATATAGAGAGTATGCCGGCATTTACTCTGCATTGTAAAGTACTTCGTGTAAATCCCGCTGAAATATTGCCCGGGCTCTGAGTATTGTTAGGTCAAGGAGCAGCAGCCGTGACTACGAGTGAACACAACGTTCACGCTCAATTCGGCCGATCCGCAGCCCAGATCTTTGCCGCCAATGATCGCATGAACCAGATGCTTATCGAACATCTTGACCCTGCGGCGTGGAGAGCCAAACCGCCCGGCAAGGCGCGCACGATTGCGGCGATCTTCACGCACATGCACAATGTCCGTTCGAAGTGGGTCAGGCTTACAGCCCCGCACCTGAAGGTTCCACCACAGCTCAACCGCGCGCACTGCACGCCGCAGCAGGCCCGTGCAGGATTGGCCGAAAGCGCGAGCGCCTGCGCGGAGATGCTCGCTGAAGCGCTGGGAGGTTCCGGGAGTCGCGTCGAGAAGTTTCGGAGAGACGGCTGGGCTCCGGCTTGGCCGGTTGGCCTGGAAATGCTGTGCTACATGCTTTCTCACGAAGCCCACCATCGCGGGCAAGTGTGTATGCTCGCCCATCAGGTTGGATTCCCCTTGCCAAACGAGGTGGCAGACGGAATCTGGAATTGGGAAAAGCTGTGGAAAGAGTGCGGGTCGCCTGGCGGCGTTGGCACTGATTACAATCCTGCCGCCAAGTCCATAAAATCTCGCGTGTGAGCCGATGGGTTCAGCGCCGCATCATGATGCGTACCAAGAAATCCGTTGAAGCCGCGATGCACTTGCCCAGTGATTCTCGAGTACGGCTCTTCAAAAACAGAGAGGACTGGGCCGCTTGGCTGGAGCGCAATCATGGCGAGAGCGCTGGCGTTTGGCTTCAGATTGCAAAGAAGGGCTCGAAGTTGCAATCCGTGACATACAAAGAGGCGCTCAAGCTCGCGCTGTGCTACGGCTGGATCGACGGGCAGACGAGACCTGAAAGCGACGAAGCCTGGCTGCAGAGATTTCTGCCGCGTTCCGCCGGGAGCGTCTGGTCGAAGATCAACCGGGAGAAGGCGCTGGCTCTGATTGCGAGTGGAGCAATGAAGCCTGCCGGATTGGATGCAATTGAGAACGCGAAACGGGCTGGACGATGGGAGACGACATACGATTCGCCGAGCCGGGCGGTAGTCCCGGGTGATTTTCAGGCCGCTTTAGATGCGAACTCGAAGGCCAAAGCGTTTTTCGAAACTCTCGATAAAGGGAACCGGTACGCGGTACTGTGGAGAATCCAAACAGTGAAGAAAACAGAGACGCGCGCTCGAAAGATCGCGCAGTTTATCGGGATGTTGGAGCGGAAGGAAAAGATCCACGAGTAATTCGTTGGAGGGCTGAGCGCGGCACGATCGCCGAAGCTCCGCGTCTAACCGCTCGGGCGATCGCTCAGTTTAAACGGATTCATTTCTAAGAACTCTATTCGCACCACTCATTGATTATGCAGAAGTCGTTCTCGATGTCATTGATCTGTTCAGGCGTTAGAAGAATCAAGTGATCAATGAATGGGCGTTCCTGTACTTGATCCAAGACTGTAAGAACCCGTCCCAAGCGCACGTTTGAGTCCGCCCAAATCTGTAGTGTTCTGCCGATACGCTTTGAAAAGATCCACCTCAGAGTTTCGATCCACGGCCGACCCTGAAAGTGATCTCCGTTAACCGTGAGCTCACCGGAGGCGTGGATTTCGAGCGTCACTGAATTTCCCATGCAATCTGTCATCCTTCGGGGCCGGCGCTCCGATTTACAGGGCGGTATTACCAAAACCCTAAAGCCGACTAAGTTGGCTGACTGTACCGGCACTGGAGCGGAAGACAAGAAGGTGATCAACGCTAGTGAGAGGGTAATGCGCAAGACTTTCTTCCAAAGAAGAAGACCCCAGATGTTTTAAACAAGTTCCCGATTAAGCTGTTGCACGCGTCCCAGCCTAGCGGCGCTCGATGCTACTTGCGAGACGGGCCCGGAGGCGTGGCGTCTTGAACCTGCGAGAAACCGGATGGCACGGTGAAGAGTGACGGGTCGGCGGGGCCGGCGGAATAGTTGAGCACTTCTGTAGTCATTTCGATCAGGGAGCCGGAGGCGGAGGATGAGCCGGAATTGGCTGGCTGGGCGGGGGCGGTTGAGCTCGAACTGGAGTCGTCCGAGGATTGCTTCTTTTTGTGGCCAAAGCCGCCGAAGCGGCTGCCGAGCGCAGCACCGAGCGCTTCGCGAACAGAGGCGGGTGGCGGCGCTTCTGGCGTGGATTGCGACTGCGCGGTGGATTGGGATTGCGATCCGGACTGCGGCTGTGAGCTGGATGCGTTCGCTGTGCCTTCCATTTTTCCGCCCATTTTGATGGTTTCGTACACCGGCATGCCGTCGAGTTTGGAGCCTTCCTTGTAGAGTTGGGCCATAGCGCGCGCCATATCAGGGCGGCTCATCAGAAGCGGGTTCGCGCCGGGGGTCCACTCGAGCTTTTCGCTCATGCGGCGATAAAAGTCGCGGACTTCCTGATAGCCGGAGACCTGGGGCGCGACCCACATGTCCGTGGTCATGTCGATGCCACCCTTTGTGCCCGACTTTGGATCGGTACCCTGCATGGTGATGGTCATGATCATCTCTTTCGCGTTATTACCGTTGATGACTTTGCTTTGGCCGGTGTCGTTTACTTTCACGTCAAAGTGCATATCGACATTCTGGGTGTTAGCGCTCGGGTTCTGGTCAGCCGCTGCGGGCTTCTGCTCGCGCATCTTTTGGGCCATGTCATCCATGGCTTGCTTTATCTGCGCAAATGTTGCCACAGAGTATGTCTTTTTCGCGTAGTTGATGGTCGTGATCGTTTCCTTATCGAGATCGATGATGCTGGCCGAATCGGGTGTACGGTGCACCATTCGATTGCCTTGTATGGCGGTTGTAGATTTGACCGGGTCCATCGCCTTCTTCGCGTCTTTTGAGAAGGCGCCTGCGAACTTCATCATGCCGACCAGGGCGCCGCCGGTGATTTTGGTGCTCTGGTCGTAGGAGAAATCGGCGCGCATGCAGGGCGCAGCAAGGCAGGCCAGAATCGCTGTGATTATCGGTTTATCGAATTTCATTAGTTCCTCTCCTGTGTTCACGTGCTTTGGGCCAGCGTAAATGCATTGCGCCTCTCGACGAGATGGTGCGAGATGCAACAATATCTGGAGTTGAACAAGTATAGCGGGAGCGCGGGCATTTGGCTAGCAGCGGTGATTGCGTGTGGATTGCCACTGCGGGCGGCACAGCTTGATCAGGCGACGCGAGAGCTGTCGCGAGACATTTTCCGACAGCTGATTGAGATCAACACAACGGACTCGGCGGGAAGCACAACTGTCGCGGCGAAGGCGATGGAGCAGCGCCTGCGAGCGGCGGGATTTTCGGAACAGGATTTGAAAGTGCTCGGGCCGAACGAGCGGAAAGGCAATCTGGTTGCGCGGCTGCGTGGGAGCGGCGTTGGCGGCCTGAAGCCGATTCTGATCATCTGCCATTTGGATGTGGTTGAAGCGCGCCGCGGGGATTGGACGACCGATCCTTTCCAATTCATAGAGAAGGACGGCTACTTCTACGGACGCGGGACGCAGGACATGAAGGATAGCGACGCGATTCTGGTGACGACGCTCATTCGGCTGAAGCGGGAAGGCTTCGTGCCCAAACGCGACGTGATTCTTGCTCTGACGGCAGACGAAGAAGGCGGCACGGCGAATGGCGTGGACTGGCTGCTCAAGAATCACCGCGATTTGGTAGATGCTGATTTTGTGCTCAATCCCGATGCGGGCGGCGTGACTACCGAGCATGGAAAGCCGGTCGATGTGGATGTTGAGGCGACGGAAAAGCTGTATGCGGATTTCGAGCTTACGGCGCACAATCCTGGAGGCCATAGCTCGCTGCCTGTTCCGGATAATGCCATTTATCACATTGTGGATGCGCTCGAGAAACTGCAGCATTCGCCGTTTCCGTTTGAGCTGAACGCGGTGACCCGCGCGTATTTTGAGCAGATGGCTGGGCTGGTCGATAAAAAGACGGGCGAGGATATGCGGGCGATTCTGCGGACGCCTCCGGATGCCGATGCGGTTGCGCGGCTTTCGGAGGATGCGCGGTACAACTCGATGACGCACACGACATGCGTAGCGACGTTGCTGAGCGGAGGGCATGCGAGCAACGCTCTGCCGCAAAGCGCGCAAGCGAATGTGAATTGCCGGATACTGCCGGGGCATTCGCGTGAAGAAGTGCGGCAGGATCTGGTGCGAATTTTTGCCGACCCGAAGCTCAGTGTGGAATACGTAATTCCGGCGACCGGGAAGACGGTGGCTGAGGCGCCCGAGACGAAGGCGCTTCCTCCGCCTCCGGTACGGCCGGATGTGATGCAGCCGTTGCGCCAGGTAGCCGGCGAGATGTGGCCGGGGATACCGGTGATTCCCGAGATGGAAACCGGCGCGTCAGACAGCGTTTATACGATGGCTGCGGGGATTCCGAGCTATGGGATCTCGGGCGTAGCCATCGATAGTGACGATGTGCGCGCGCACGGGAAGGATGAGCGCTTGCGGGTGAGCTCGTTCTATGATGGCGTGGAGTTCTACTACCGCTATTTGAAAGCGCTCACGGGCGCTGGCGCGGCCGGGGCTCAGAACTGAAGCTCGCGTCCGCCATTCTGTTTTGCGTTGGGTTCTTTTTTGCGGGAACAGTTTCCGCGCAAACTGAATCGGGCACGTTTCGCTTGCATAAGTTCGAGCAGCCGCTCGGAGAGGAACGTTACACGGCGACGCATACGGGCGAGGCGCTGGATATCGAGTGTGATTTTGCGTTCACGGATCGCGGCACGAAGGTTCCGTTGAAGGCCAGCTTCAGGGCTGCTCGAGATTACACGCCGCGATCGTTTTCGATTTCAGGATCGACCTCGCGGTCTTCGACAATTGACGACAGCGTGACCGTTGAGGGTGGAACGGCTCACATACGAAGCGGGAAATCGTCGCATGAGGTAAAGACATCCGGGCCATTTTTCACGATCGCAGGATATGCGCCGGTAGCTGTTCAACAAGCGCTGATGCGGTATTGGCGGATGCACGGGCGAGTGGGGAGAATCGCGACGCTTCCGTCGGGTGCGGTTGAGATCAGCGACCGGGGAAGTGAGCAATTCAGCATCGACGGGAAGCGCGTGGAACTAGAGCGCTATAGCGTGCGGGGGCTGGTGTGGGGTCTGGAAACGCTCTGGATGGATCACAATGACAACCTCGCGGCGCTCGTCACGCGTGACGCTGAGTTCGACCATTTTGAAGCGTTGCAGGAGGCGTATGAGCCGAGGCTGGCTGAATTTGTGGCGTCTGCGGCGCGCGATGAGATGGCGGAACTCGCAGGGTTGAAGCAACAACTCTCGGGAGTGCGGACGGGCACGTTCGCGTTCACGGGCGCGACTTTGATCGATGGCACGGGCAAGGAGCCGATTGCGAACGCAACCGTAGTGAGCCGCAACGGCAAGGTTGTAAGCGCAGGGCGGTCGACTTCAGTCGCGATTCCGAGGGACGCGCAGCGCATCGATGTCACCGGCAAATACATCATCCCGGGGCTTTGGGATATGCATGCCCATTACGAGCAGGTGGAGTGGGGACCGATTTATCTCGCTGCGGGTGTGACCACGGTGCGCGACGTCGGGAATGAGTTCGAGTTCATTACAGCGGTTCGCGACAAGGTGAATTCCGGCGCGGGACTGGGACCGCACATGCTGCTTGCGGGCGTTGTGGACGGAGACGGGCCGCTGGCGCTCGGGGTCGATCGCGTGAACTCGCCTGAAGACGCGGCGAAATGGGTGCATCGGTATCACGATGCCGGATTCCAGCAGATGAAAATTTACAGCTCGATGAAATCGGAGAACGTGCGGGCGGTGTGCACGGATGCCCATTCGGTGGGAATGACTGTGACGGGCCACATTCCGGAAGGAATGACGGTTTATGACGGCGTGTCGGACGGCATGGATCAGGTGAACCACATCATGTATCTCATGAACGCGCTGCTTCCGCCCGGCGCGAAGACGATGAGCCATGAGGAGCGGCAGAAAGCGAGAGTTTCCGCTGATCCTAACGGCGAGGCCGGCAAGCGGCTGGTCAGTTTTCTAAAGGAGCATGGAACGGTAATCGACGATACGGTTGCCCTGTTTGAGCTCGGGTTGCGGAGCTCCGATGAGTCGGTGACTGCGATTGAGCCAGGCGTGGCGAACGTAGCGCCCGAATTGCGCGAGCAGCTCGAGAATGGCGGAGTTCCTCCGAAAGATGCGGCGGACGCGAAGCTCTACTTGCGTCACATGCTCGAGATGATCGGAGCGCTGCATCGCGCGGGCGTTCGGGTGGTGGCTGGAACAGATCAAGCGGTTCCGGGGTATTCGGTGTATCGCGAGCTGGAGTTGTATGTGGAAGCGGGATTCACGCCGCTCGAGGCTTTGCAGGCGGCGACGATCGTACCGGCGCGGGTCATGAAGGTCGATGCCGAAACAGGAACGGTTGAATCGCGCAAGCGAGCCGACTTCGATGTGCTCGATGAGAATCCGCTCGAGGATATTCACAATATCCGGAAAATGCATACGGTTGTCGCGAACGGCACACTCTATGAGCCAGCGCCTTTGTGGCAATCGGTCGGATTTACAGCGCCGCACTGAGCCGCTTGCCGAAGTAGAGACAGCCGGGAACGGCGTTGTTCCAATAAGGCGGGATCGGCTCGAACCCGAGCGCGCGATAGATGGCGATGGCGGAAGTCATGGATGGCAAGGTGTCGAGCATTATTTCGCGATAGCCTCGTGTGGATGCAAGGTCGACTGCAGAGGCAGCCAATGCCCGGCCAAGGCCAATTCCCCGCGCAGATGCACGGACGTAAAGCCGTTTCAATTCGCAGGCTCCAGGGATCTCGAGCGGGCGCAGGCCGACGCAGCCCAACGGCTCACCTGCCTCGCTGAAGGCGAGCAGCAAATCACCGTTGGGAGGCGCGTATTTGCCGGGTAGCCGGGCCAATTCTTCCTCAAATCCCTGGAAAGCGAGATCGATACCGAGCCAATCTACATACTCACGGAAGAGCTCCCGGATTGTTTGAAGATCCCGAGCGTCCCGCAGTGGCCTGATGTTGTGGGTCATAGTTGTCAACCCTCTTCAAGCAGATTTACATAGAATTCGATGTGACATGCCATACCTTCGCATCACATGTCCGGAGCTGGATCTGGAAGGGCGCCGGACAATCGCGATACGCCTGACTGACGCCATTAACGATCTGTTTTTCAACCCGCGCTCTCGCCTCACGCGCGAGGATCTGCGCGAACGGACGACCATTCATTTTGTGCCTTACGCGGAGGGAGAGTTTTTTATCGGGGGCCGGTCGCCGTTAGAGCGAGGCAAGATCGACGTCACGATAGAGCTGTCGGACTGGAGCATGCGAGTGCGGCGGCAACGGGAGGTGGCGCGCATCTTGACCCCGGTGCTCGCGGAGCTTTTTGCTGTTCCGCCGGAAGAGCAAGACGGGATTAACATCCGTTTCGATCCGTATCCGCCGACGGACTTTGCTGTGGGCGGCCGGTTGCTTTCAGACCTGATACCGTTCATGGGGCGGCTTGGTAAACGGCTCTTCGGGTGAACGGCTCGATAGACTTGCCGCATGACGGAAGCCGACGTTTATCGATTTATCGCGCAGCACAAGCTAGGTGTGTTGGGGACGATTGCGGACGACGGTGCGCCGCAATCGGCGCTGGTGGGAATCGCTGTCACGCCCGATCTCGAGATCATCTTCGATACGGTGAAGAGTTCCCGGAAGTATCCGAATCTGTCCGGCAATCCCGCCTGCTGTTTCGTAGTCGGCTGGGCGGGAGAACAGACGGTGCAATACGAGGGCCGCGCTGAAGAGCTTAGGCCGCCGGAGCTAGCGCGGTATCAAAAGATCTATTTCGAAGCGTGGCCGGACGGTCCGGCTCGAATGAACTGGCCGGGGATCGTGTATTTCGTCGTGCGCCCGACGTGGGTTCGATACAGCGACTTCGACCAGAATCCGCCGCTCGTGAGGGAGTTCAGGTTCCCGGGAAGCGGAAGCATTTAGACGGATAATGCAAGTCACTTCTGGTTAAGCCGAACCAATACATAGCTACCCGGGTGTCCAGAGGGGCGAATGGTCCAACCCGGTGCGATCTCTAACGTCCAGCCTGCGCCGTGAATCGGGCGTGTCTCGATGTTTGAAGGGGCCGGCACTCGGAGGGAACGATTGTCGGGCGCGACCAGCGCTCCGCCCGATTCCACCTTCAACTTTCCCCAGTTCGCCGAGAAGATTCCAGTCGGATAAAACGTTCCGTAGGGCGGGAAGGGGACGAGAGTCGAAGGATTAAAATTACGAGCCATTTCGGGTGCACTTGGGAAATCCAGGGTTGGTGCTTGCAGAAACCTGCTTCGTAATTCGTTGAGGAACAATTCATGTCTTTGCTCGCGCTCGTGCTCGGCGGACGCAACAGCCCGATAACCATAAAGCGCGGCACGCTGGACCGCAGCACGTTGCAGATCCTGTTGCGGCTGAACCTGCAGAGCCGAGATCAGCATTGAATCGAGCGACGCTGCTTGGGCGGCCCGTTCACGCCAGCCCGGCGCATAACGGTCAAGCAATAGTCCAAGAGCCGGGCCCACAGCATAGCCGAAGGACCGGGCAAGAGCATTGCTATCTTCAAATGCCTCGATGATACGTGCTTCGCGGGATATATTCTCGCCCGTTTCACGCAACGCAATGAAGACACCTGTGTACTCTGCAAGCCCCTCCTGCTTTTCCATCGCAGCTTCCATTTCCGCGGTTCCGGGACACAGCCGATCGCGGTATGTCCTGAACAGCATTCCGTCGATAGCGCTCTGACGCGCGCCACTGGAATCTGAACGCAGCGCGCGAGCGAACGCACGTAGCTCGAGGCGCATCCAGAGACGCCCGGGTTCGGTATCGAGAGAGGGATCCGGAGCGTCGGATGCGGTCAGGCCAAGACTGGGCTGGATGCGATGAAAGGACTCATGCGCAATCAACGCGAGGCGGAGGAAGGGATCGTCGGGCAGGGGAAGCAGGATCATGGCCCAGTTCTGCTGACCCAAGGAAATGGAAGTGTCCGACGGCGTAAATTGTTGTGGGAGGACCCCGAGGTAGACGCTCTCATGGCGACGAAACGTGCCGCTCGGGTCGGGACGGTTCGCGACGACCGAGCGGGTAGAGGGATCAACGAAAAGCATCGGTCCGCACAATGATTTCCCCCACAGGAGGGTTCCGTCAGCTTGGCATACGGTCGACCACTGATTGAGAGCGTGAATCGCCGACGTTCTTTCTTCGGGCGTCTGGGCGATAATAGCTCCGGCAAAAGCCAGAAAGGTCAACAGAACATTCCGCATATCTACGATTGGCATCGTATACGATGTCAAATGCTAAAGATACGTAAGTCGGGGTTAGACGGTCCTGGTATGCTGATCAAGCGCCTCTGACGAATCTGATCGCAGTCCGATAAGTTCTCCTTCGCGGCCCTAAGCCACCGAGCGCAAAGTGTCTTCTTGAAGGAGAAGAGATGCAATCCAATTGGCAAACTGATTTTTTCCGTGGCGTCGCTCTGGAGATGTGGCGTCGTGCGATAACGCCGTAGCAGACTCGGGCGGAAGTGGACTTTCTCGAGCGGCTACTTCAGGCTGCACCGGGCGCGCATTTTTTGGACATTCCATGCGGGAATGGACGTCACGCCGTCGAGTTGGCAAAGCGGGGGTACGCGATCACGGGAGTGGATTCGAGCGAAGAGTTTATCGCCGAAGCACGAAGTAAGCCGGCGATTTCGGCCCGGTGGATTCTTGGCGACATGTGCGACCTGCCGTGGGTGTCGGAATTTGACGGTGCGTACTGCTTCGGCAATAGTTTCGGATATCTGGATTTCGTGAAGGTTCGCGAGTTCCTGTGTGCGATCGCGAGAGCGCTGAAGCCGGGCGGCCGATTTGTGATTGAGACCGGCATGGCGGCGGAATCGATTCTGCCCGGGTTGGTAAATAAGCGCTGGTACAAATTGGGCGATCTATTCATGCTGAGCGAGAACCGGTATCATCCGGCGGAAGCACGGTTGGATATCGACTATACGTTTATTCGCGACGGAGAGGTGGATACGCGGCCGTCGTCGAGTTACATTTTCACTGCGGCGGAGATTTGCCGGATGCACGCGGAAGCGGGATTGGAGGTTGTCGAATTGTTAGGGTCGATAGCTGGGGAAGCGTTCCAGATTGGGTCGCAGCGGCTGATTGTGATTTCTCAAAAGAGATAGGCAAGCAGAGCCGTTTGACGTGGCTGAGTGAAGTCGCATACCATCTTTACGATCTGGAGGATCACAAAGATGTCGAGGTATTTTGCCGAGTTTATCGGAACTTTCGTGCTTGTTTTCGGCGGATGTGGTGCAGCGGTGCTGGCCGGCGGCAAGATCGGATTTGCGGGCGTGGCGCTGGCGTTCGGGCTGTCACTGCTGGCGATGGTTTACACGATCGGGCATATTTCGGGATGCCATATCAATCCCGCTGTCACATTAGGGTTGCTGATTACGAAGAAGTTGGAACGGCGGTATGCACTCGGGTACTGGATCGCACAGATTCTGGGTGGAATTGTAGCGGCCGCATGTCTGCTGGTAATCGCAAAGGGTACGCCGAACGGATATGATCCGTCAGTGCTTGGATTCGCCGCGAACGGGTACGGCGCGCATTCTCCCGGACAATATGGGCTCGGGGCGGCGCTGCTTACCGAGATCATTCTTACGTTCTTTCTGGTGCTGACGGTGATTGGCGCGACCGATTTGAAAGCGCCCGTCGGGTTTGCCGGCATTCCGATTGGATTGGTTTTGGTTCTGATCCACCTGGTCGGAATCCCGGTGACGAACACGTCGGTGAATCCGGCGCGCAGCATCGGGCCGGCGATCTTTGTAGGAGGCTGGGCGCTTCAGCAGCTTTGGCTGTTTATCGTCGCGCCGCTAGCGGGCGCCGTGCTTGCGGCAGTGGTGTACCGCGGTTTCGCCGTGCCGATTCTGACCACCAGAGAAGCGGAGCGGGCGCTACCGACACAGCAAGAAGAGCGGCTGAAAAATAGAGCAGCGGGCGCTCCTTAGGGAAGGGGCGGAGTTGTGATCGCGCTGTTACCGTAAAGCATGGTTGTAGGCGCAGATAACGAAGATCCGGACGTAGTCGCTCCAGAGTTAACGGAAAAGCAGCAGCAAGAGGCGGAAGACCGGACGTCGGTGAGCGCGACGGTGGTGCATGAAGCGATTCGGCACGACGGCGAAGAGGAGCTGAACCGTCCGGTTTCGGCTTTGGCGTGGTCGGGTTTTGCGGCTGGCCTGTCGATGGGCTTTTCGCTGGTCGCTCAGGCGTTGTTCCGAGCGCATCTGCCCGATGCACCGTGGCGGCCGCTGCTCGTGAGCTTGGGATACCCGCTGGGCTTCCTGATTGTCATCATCGGAAGACAGCAGCTATTCACGGAAAACACGCTGACGGCGATTATTCCGCTGTTGGCGCGGCGCAACACCACGACGCTAGTGCGCGTACTGAAATTGTGGGCAATCGTGTTGGCCGCAAACCTGGTGGGCGCTCATTTGTTCGCGTGGGTTGTGGGGAACACGCCGATGTTCCGGGGCGATGTGCAAGCAGCGATGCTGGCGCTCGCCAAGGACGCGGCAAATGTGACGTTTGGGGCGGCCATTTTGCGCGGCATCTTCGCGGGCTGGCTGATTGCGATGGTGGTTTGGATGCTGGCGGCGGTCGATACAGGCCGGATCATGGTGATCGTGATTCTTACGTATATCGTCGGGCTGGCGGGGTTGACTCACATCATCGCGGGTTCGGTGGACGTGCTGTTTCTGGCGATGGTCGGGGCGAAGAGCTGGATCAGCGTCGTGTGGGGATACATGATGCCGACTTTGATCGGGAACAGCATCGGGGGTGTCTCGCTTACGGCGGCGCTGAACCACGCCCAGGTAGTGGCGGGAATGCAAGGGAAAAAGAGGAATCGGCTGATAGCTGCTTAATTCAATAGGGCGGCTCATCATGCGGGTTGTCTTGAGGACACAGTTTGCAACCACAACGGGAGTGTTCCTCCGATGTTGAAGAGCGCATGGATGAGGATCGCCGGAAGCAGGCTGCCCGTCTTTTCCCGGTACTGGGCTGCGATTATGCCGAGTATTGCCGCTACAGCCATAATCACGAGCGCTTTAGGACCCATGCGGGGCCAGACTACAACGTGCATGCCCCCGAAGAACAAACCACTAAACATGACGGGAGCGCTCAGCGACCATTTACGGAACACCGGAAGGCGATATTGCGCAGCTGGAGCGAGGCAACTCTGATAGAGACCGCGTACAAACACCTCCTCGCAGATGCTGGCGTAAATCCAAACCAACAACACAATTTCAATTGGAGAGCGAGGTCCGAGTGGATCGGATAACGCGCGCGAATGCGGTCCGACGAATTGCAGAGTGGAAATGATCGCCATCGGCAGAATCCAGAGGAAGATCTTCGGGGTAAGACGAAATGAGCCCTTCGTGAAACCAAACCTGTCAAGACGCCCTCTCGTCAACCAGATCGAGAGTGCGACGGACAGTCCAAGCATCACGCTATGGACAACGAAGGACGGCGGAACCGGCGATAATTCTGATAATCCGATGATGCTTGGCGCAGCTATGGCCAGTACAGCGACTATTGCGGCCATTAAGGTAGCGCCAAATATCGTGGATGCTACAGGCATTTGTTGTCCTGTCGCAGCGTTGGGCTTGGTCTGGAACACGAGATTCGCGCGGATAGTAGTTGCGCAGCGCCGAATCCGGTTAAGAGGTTCGTTCGGTCACGAGATCCACAATGGCTTGAAGGGCGCGTTGGGCAGGCGATTCGGGGAAGCTCGTAATGATGCTGCGCGACTTTTCCGTGAAAGCGTGGGCGCGCTCATAGGCGCGGGCGATGGCGCCGTGCTGCCCTAGAATTTGAAGAATGCGCATGAACGGTACTTGTTCGTAACTCGAATCGGCAATAACGTTTTCGACAGCGCGGCGCTCTTCGGGTGAAGCAGTTTCGATAGCGTAAATGACGGGCAGCGTAACTTTGCCTTCCCGGAGATCGTTGCCGGCGGGCTTGCCGAGGATCTTCTCCGTAGAAGTGAAATCGAGGATATCGTCCACCAGTTGGAAAGCCATGCCGAGGTTCCAGGCGAAATCGCCGAGCTGTGATTCGATAGATTCGTCGGCGGCGGCGGCTACGGCTCCCAGCGCAGCGCAGGCAGAAAACAAGCTGGCGCTCTTGCGATCGACCAGCTCCATGTAGTCGGCTTCGGTGATGTCGATGCGGTGCAAGCGCTCGAGCTGCAGAAGCTCGCCTTCAACCATCATTTGCGTGAGTGAGATGAGCACGTCGAGGATATGGAAGTTGCGCTCGCGCACAGCGAGTTGGAACGCCTGCATGTAAAGCCAATCGCCGGCGAGCACGGAGGTGTGATTGCCCCAGATAACGTTGGTTGACGGGCGGCCGCGGCGGGTTTTGGCGAGATCGATTACATCGTCGTGAACCAGCGTCGCCGTATGGATCATTTCAACGACAGCGGCGAGGCGGCGTGCGCAACCGCTGCAGGGACCGAAGAGGCGGTTCGTGAGCAGAAGCAGTACGGGGCGGAGGCGCTTCCCACCACCTACTTGGAGATAGCGGTTGATGGTGGTGAGGGCGTCGATCGAAGCTACGGATTCGACGGTGATCTCGCGTTCTACTTGTTCGAGGTCGGACTGGACGAGCTCGAAGGCTTCGCGCGCGCTGAGAGATTGCCGGATGTTGCTGAACATGTATCTGCCCGGTGCGAAATCCCCAGTGTAACTGGTGAACTTAGGGGAGAGCGGGCGGATGAAGGCTGAAGAGTTGTTCAAAATTTGCGGTGCTCTGTGCGGCGAGATCTTCGATGCTGATGGCGCGAGTGCGGGCGATTGCTTCGGCGGTGTGGATGATGAAGCTGGGCTCGTTGCGCTTGCCGCGATGAGGTGTGGGCGCGAGGTAAGGGGAATCGGTTTCGAGCAGCAGGCGATCAGCGGGAGTGATGCGGGCGGCTTCGCGGATTTCGGCGGCTTTAGGGAACGTGGTGACTCCCCCAAAGGCCAGATGGAAGCCGAGATCGAGACATTCGCGCGCCGCTGCCGGATTGCCTGTGAAGCAGTGCATGATGCAGGGCAGGCCGGTGGGCGCCCAATGCGCGCGGAGAATGTCGAGGGTGTCAGCCCAGGCGTCGCGGGTGTGAATGATGACGGGCATTCGGGCGTTAGCGGCGATCTCGAGCTGAGTGATGAACACAGGGGTCTGCGTTTCTTTAGGCACGCCCCAGTGATAATCGAGTCCGATCTCGCCGATGGCTTTGAGTTTCGGATGCCGGAGGAGTGACTCGAGGTCCTTGAACGTGCTGGCCTCCACCTTGGGCGCGTCGTTCGGATGGACTCCGGCCGTAGCGAAGACGAAATCATAAGAGTCGGCCAGCCGCAGCGCCGCTTCTAAATCTGGAGGACCGTTTCCAGTGCCGATCGCGAGAATGAATTTCAGGCCCGCATTGCGCGCGCGTTCGACGACAGCGGAGCGATCGGGGTCGAATTGTGCGTCGTCGAGATGGCAATGGGAGTCGACGAGACGCAAAGGAGAGCCAACCTACGTCGGAGGATTGTTGTGGGTACGGATGAATTCGCCGATCGCTGAAACGAGTTTGTCTACGCGCTGATCGAGGTACTTCTGATTTTCGGCTTGAATGCTCACGCTGTCCTGCATCTTCTCTGTCAGGATTCTTAGGTTGTCTTGCATCAGAACCTGGGCTGTCATGAGCTGCTTATAGTCGCGATCGTGCTCTTCGCGCATGCGGTCGAAAACGAGAGCGAGGCTTTCAACCAAGCGCTCGACACGATCCAGCCGACCTGTTCCATTCCCCTCAGGCATGTACTGCCTCTATTTTAGGCGAGCGCCGGGGCGGATGTCTTCGTGAAAGCCGGCGAGAACGGGCGGGCCGTCCTCGGTGGAAGCGGCGACGATCATGCCTTGTGAAGTGAGGCCGCGCAGCTTGCGAGGCTGGAGATTGGCGACGATGATGACTTTGCGGCCGATGAGCTGCTCGGGCTTATAGGCGAGCGCGATTCCGGCGACGATGGTGCGCGGCTCGGGTTCGCCGATGTCGACCTTGAGATGGAGAAGCTTGTCGGCGCCCTTGACGGGCTCGGCGGATTTGACTTCGCCGACGCGGAGATCGACTTTCGAGAAGTCGTCGATGGAAATAAGATTCGAAGCGGTGGTTTGGGGCGCCGGTTGCGGCGGCTCCGCGGCTTTGCCGAGCAGGGCGGCTTGGCGATCTTTTTCGGTATTTTCGAGTTCTTGCATTTTGTCGATGGTGGATTTGGGATCGAGGCGCGGAAATACGGGCGCGATTGCACCGATTTTTTGGGCCGCCGGAATGCCGCCCCAGCCTAGCGCGTCAATTTGAAAAGTATCGACCGGCATCGTAAACCCGAGCTGCCGCCATATCGCTTCTGTCGAATGCGGGAGCACGGGGCTCGCGAGGGCGCAGACAATGCGCAAGGCCTCAATGGCTGTATAGAGCGTCTGGTCTAATTGCGCTTGCGCAGTTTCGGACGGATCTTTCGCAAGCTTCCAAGGCGCTCGCTCGACGATGTATTTGTCGATTGTCGAAATGATGCCCCAGATGGATTCGAGAGCGCGGGAGAAATCGAAAGCATCGTAGGCCGCGAGCGCGGAAGCTGCTGACTCGCCGACGAGCCTTGAAATAGTCTCGTCACCGGAACTCGAAGGAATCACGCCATCGCGATACTGCTGGAGCATGGTAAGCGTTCGGCTGGCGAGATTGCCGAGGCCGTTTGCGAGATCGGAGTTGTAGCGGCCGACCAGCGCGTCGTAGCTGAAGCTGCCGTCCTGGCCGAAGACGATTTCGCGCAGCAGAAAATAACGCAGAGCGTCGACGCCCATGACTTCTGCAATCGGCGCGGGACGCACGATATTGCCGCGCGATTTACTCATCTTGTCCTGCTCGAACAGTAGCCAGCCGTGGGCGAAGATGCGCTTGGGCAGCTCCCAGCCCGCGGCCATCAGAAAGGCCGGCCAATACACTGCATGAAAGCGCAAGATTTCCTTGCCGATCAGGTGGAGGTCGGCGGGCCACAGATTTTCACCTTCGACGGCGGTCACATAAGAGGTGAGCGCGTCGAACCAGACGTAAAAGACGTGCGTAGGATCGGCTTCGACGGGGATGCCCCATTTGATACTGGTGCGCGTGATGGAAAGGTCCGACAGGCCGTGTTTGACGAACGAGAGAACCTCATTGCGGCGGATGTCGGGCTGGATGAAATCGGGATGCGTTTGATAGAACTCGAGCAGGCGGTCGGTGAAGGCGGAGAGCTTGAAAAAGTAATTTTCTTCGGTGACTTCTTCGTAAGGCTTTCCGGTTTCGGGATCAATGTCGCCGGGCTTCGCGTCGTTCACGAAGGACTCGCTCACAACGGCGTAGAGACCGGTGTAAGTGCCCTTATAGATGTAGCCATTCTCGCGACAGGCGTTGAATAAGGCGTTTACGAGTTTTGCGTGATTCGCCGCGGTCGTGCGCTGAAGCCGATCGACGTGGAGATCGAGCTTGTGCCATTGCGCGCGAAATTCATTTGAAATAATGCCGACGAACTCTTGGGGCGTTTTGCCTTGAGCGCGGGCGGCACGCTCGACTTTTGTGCCGTGCTCGTCTGTGCCGGTCGTGAGGACGACCGGATCGTAGCCTTGCATACGCTTGAGGCGAGCGATGGTCTCGGCCGCAATGGTGGTGTACGCATGCCCGATATGCGGTGCCGCGTTCACGTAGTAGATGGGGGTTGTGAGGTAGTATTTACCCTGACTCATGGAGATGCTTGCTGAAGGCCTGATTGGCTTCTGCAATAACGATCCGTAACGGTACGCCCTTGGCAGCGGCGGCTTTGCGGCAATCTTCGTATTCAGGCGCGAAGTTGCCCGTGTCCGTGTACTTGATGCGGATTGTACCGTACGGAGTCTGGACATCGGCGGTGTGGCGGCTGAGAACGCGGCGCTCGGCGTGGACGATGCGGATGCCTAATGTCGTGGTTTCGGCGAAGAGAATGGAGGCGAGCCGGTCGCGGAGCTCGGGTGGGGCGAGCACGCTGAGCATGGTTGCGGGGCGATTCTTCTTCATGAAGATAGGCGTGAGGGTCACGTCGAGGGCCCCGGCTTGTAGCAGACGCTCGAGCGCGTAGCCGAGTACTTGGGGGGTGGAATCATCGATATTCGCTTCGAGAATGCTGACCGAGATCGATTCGGACGCGTATGCCTGCTCACCGAGGAGCACGCGCAGAACGTTTGCTTGTGATGGAAAATCCTTGTCCCCGGCGCCGAAGCCTTGTGCCACCAAGCGCATTGGAGGAAGGGCGCCGAATTCAGTGGCCAAGGTGGTGAGGAGCGCGGCACCTGTGGGAGTGGTTAATTCGGCTTCGGGGCCGGCAGAATAGATGGGGCGATCGCGCAACAAGGCGGCGGTGGCTGGTGCGGGTACCGGGAGCAGGCCGTGCTCAGCCTTGATCGTGCCGCTTCCGACGTTGATGGCGGAACTGCGGACTTCATCCACGCTGAGCAGATCGAGGGCCACGCAGGCAGCGACGATGTCGCAGATGGAATCGACCGCGCCGACTTCGTGAAAATGCACTTTTTCGATGGAGAGGTCGTGACATTTTGCCTCGGCATCGGCCAGTCGGCGAAAGACGGCGAGAGCATTGTTTTGAGCGGCTTCGGAAAGCTCGCCGGAACGGATGATTTCATCGATATCGAAGAGATGGCGGTGCGTGCTTTCGTGATCGGCGGTGACGAAAAATTTGGATGCGGCAATGCCGTGACGAATGGTTTTCTCAACGCGAAATGAGGCGTTTAGATTGAGGCTGCGAAGAGCGGCTTCGATATCCTGCCACCCGGCCCCGGCGTCAACGAGCGCGCCTACGGTCATATCGCCGCTTATCCCGGAGAAGGCATCGAAGTAGCAGAGTTTCACGGCAGCGACCCATCGGTCGAGATAAGATTCCGCGCATGTTCGACGTCGGCGAGGGCCTGATGGGGCGTGGCCGCCAGCGCGGTCAGATGGCCCATTTTTCTCCCGGGACGCGGATCGAGCTTCCCATAAAGATGTAGTTTGACATCCGGAACCGAAACAGCCGCGGTCCAGTCGGGCTCGCCGTGTTTCCAGAGATCTCCGAGCAGATTTGCCATAGCCGCGGGACTGAATTGCCTCACATCGCCAAGAGGCAGTCCGCAAACGGCGCGGAGCTGCTGCTCGAATTGACTGGTGAGGTTGGCGTCAACGCTGAAATGGCCGGAGTTGTGAGGGCGCGGGGCGAGCTCGTTAATGAGAAGCGCGCCATCTTTGCGGACGAAGAACTCGACACATAGGACGCCGATTACTTGGAGTTTCTCGAGCACGGCGCGAGCGATTTCGATGGCATCGGTAGCTACTTTGGAAGGAACGCGCGCTGGGGCGACGGAGAGGTCAAGAATGCCGTTCCTATGGTGATTTTCGATGGCGGCGTAGTGAACGAATTCACCCGTGGCACTGCGGGCGGCAACGACGGAAATTTCACGATCGAAATCAACGAAGGCCTCGAGCACCGCTTCCTGCACGCCCAGATCCTGCCAGGCGGGTTCGAGATCGGAGGGCGTGCGGAGACGGAATTGCCCCTTGCCGTCATATCCGAAATCGGCGGTTTTGAGAATGGCTGGAAAGCCCAGCTCGGTGGCGGATTGAGTGAGTTCCTGAAGGCTATGAATGGGACGGAACGGGGTGACTGGAAAGCCGGCGTGCGAAAGAAAAGTTTTTTCCCGCAGGCGGTGTTGCGTAGTATGCAGGATTTCTCCGCTGGGGCGAACGGGGGCGCACTCGGCGGCTGCTGATGCGGTCGAAGCGGGAACGTTTTCGAATTCAAAGGTGACCACTGAAACAGCGCTCGCGAATTGACGGACGGCATTGAGGTCGCGGTAATCGGCGTTCACTTCGACGTCGGCGACCTGACCGGTGGGCGTGTCCTCGTCAGGCGAGAGGGTGTGAACGCGGTAACCCATGCGGCGGGCAGCAATGGCGAACATGCGGCCGAGCTGTCCGCTTCCGAGCACGCCAATGGCATGGCCGGGAAGTACGGGGGCGAAGCGAGAATGGATCGCGGTCACGGCAGGCGATCTTCGAGAACCGAATCTCTCTGTTGGACGCGCCAGGCATCGAGGCGAGCGCGGATTTCGGGATATTTATTTCCGAGAATCGCCGCAGCAAGCAGAGCGGCATTCGTCGCGCCGGCATTGCCGATCGCCAGCGTCGCGACGGGAACGCCTGCCGGCATCTGCACGATTGAGAGCAGGGAATCGATGCCGTTCAGGGTGCTGCTTTTGATGGGAACGCCGAGTACCGGCAGCGATGTGTGGGCCGCGACCATGCCTGGAAGATGCGCGGCACCGCCGGCAGCTGCAATGATAATTTCGAGACCTCGATCAGCGGCGGTCTTGGCGTATTCCGCCATCCAGTCGGGGGTGCGGTGGGCAGAGACGATACGCGATTCATAAGGAATGCTCAGTGTATGCAGCATCTTGCTCGTGAGCTGCATGGTTTCCCAGTCCGACTTGCTGCCCATGATGACGCCGACCAGGGGCGGCATTTATTCGCCCTGCGAGGCGGCGAAGCCCTTTTGGCCGTTGAATGTGTATAGGTTTTCGGTTTTGATGAAATCGAGCCCGGCCTCTTGCATGCGGTCGAGCAGGTGGACGATCTGGTGATGCGTAACAGGCGCGCTGTCTGTATCTGACATGAAACCAGCGCGCCAGTGATCGGTGCAGAAAGTCTCTTCGAAGCCTTCGGGATAGACTTTCACGCCTCGGTTGCTGAGCGAAATCAGCTTGAGACCGTCGCCATTGAACTGCTCGAGGCGCTTTCCGAATTCGTGCGGGTTTCGCTCGGACCAGTGCAGGAACACATCGACGCCGACCAGCTCCTTGTTCGCGCGCGCTGTAGCGGCCACCTTGTGCTGAGTGGCCTGCTTCGGAGCTTTGGAATAGGAAGCGGGCTTGAGCTTCTCGGGTTTCCGTCCGAGGCGGGCGACTACGGCATCCGCGAACTCCTTCGTGCCGACCTTCTGTTTACTGGTTCCCTCCTTGTAGATGTCATAGGTATGCACGCCATCTTCAATGGTTCGCAGCCAGGCATTGTGAACCAGCTCTGCTATGTCGGGCTGCCCGATGTGTACGAGCATGAGGATGCCGCCATGCAGCAGGCCTGACGGATTGGCCAGGTTTTGTCCGGCGCGGCGCGGA
Organism: uncultured Acidobacteriaceae bacterium; assembly: GCA_963703035.1. Taxonomy (GTDB): domain Bacteria; phylum Acidobacteriota; class Terriglobia; order Bryobacterales; family Bryobacteraceae; genus Bog-105. The sequence goes on from OY969780.1 coordinate 758,068, forward strand.
GCGGAGCCGTGAATCGCCTCAAACATGGCAGCATCATCGCCGATGTTCGCGGAACCGGCGAGTCCGACAGAGCCTGCGATCTGCGCAGCGACATCGGAGAGGATGTCGCCGTAGAGGTTCGGCATCACGATAACGTCGAAGGCTTCCGGAGTGTCGGCCATCTTAGCTGCGCCGATATCCACGATCCAGTGCTCTTTTTCAAATTCGGGGTATTCCGCGCCGATTTCATCGAAGACCTTGTGAAACAGGCCGTCGGTGAACTTCATGATGTTGTCTTTCGTGAAGCACGTGACTTTTTTGCGATTGTTGCGGCGGGCGTACTCGAAGGCGTAGCGCACGATCTTTTCGCATCCGGGGCGGCTGATCAGCTTGAGGCACTGATAAACCTCGTCGGTTTGGCGGTGCTCGATGCCGGCGTATAGATCTTCTTCGTTTTCGCGCACGATGACGACGTCCATGCCGGGGTGCTTGGTCTGGACATAGGGGGCATACGACACGCAAGGGCGCACGTTCGCATACAGACCGAGCATTTTCCGGGTGGTCACGTTTAAAGATTTAAAGCCGCCGCCTTGGGGAGTGGTGATGGGGGCTTTGAAGAATACCTTGGTGCGGCGGAGTGATTCCCAGGCGCTTGGCTCGATGCCGGCATTGATGCCGCGGAGATAGACTTTTTCACCGATCTCGATGGTCTCGGGTGCAATTCGCGCGCCGGCTTCTGTAAGGATATGCAAGGAGGCGGCCATGATTTCCGGCCCGATGCCGTCCCCGTGAGCCACGGTGATGGGTACAAGATTCGATGCCATAGATACAGAGCCATTAAATCAGAGCGAGTGCGCGCTTCTGACGAAAATGTGCAAGGGAGTACACTGGCAGTTGGCGCTCGCCGCAGACGGCTACCCTTCAAAGCAAGCAAAAGTGCAAGACTACATCGAGCTGACGAAGCCGCGCATCACGTGGCTCATCCTGATGAGTACAGGCATCGGTTATTACTTTGGACACCAGGGAAGCTGGTCGTTGTGGGCGCTCTTTCACACGATCGTCGGAACCGGCCTCGTGACCTCGGGAACCGCGGCCTTGAATCAGTGGTACGAGCGCGATGCGGACCGGCAGATGCGGCGGACTCAGATGCGTCCTTTGCCGTCGGGACGGCTAACAGCGGCTCAGGCGTTTTGGTTTGGAATCGCACTGGCCGTAGTTGGCGGGCTGGAGCTTGGGCTGGGAGTGAACTGGCTGGCCTCCGGGCTGTGTATTTCGACATTGCTGTTGTACCTGTGCGTGTACACGCCGCTCAAGCAGAAAACGTGGTGGTCGACGACGGTGGGCGCGTTTCCGGGAGCGATGCCGCCTTTGATCGGCTACGCGGCTGCGGCGAACAGGTTGACGCCTGAGGCCTGGGTCCTGTTCGCGATCTTGTTCTTGTGGCAGTTCCCACACTTCTATGCGATCGCCTGGATGTATCGCGAAGATTACGCCCGCGCGGGAATTCAAATGCTGCCGGTGGTTGAGCCGGACGGCGAGTCGACGGCGCGGCAGATTCTGCTGTACTCGTTGTTGTTGATACCAATCAGCGTTTTGCCGAAGTGGATGGGAATGACGGGCACGATCTACACCGTGGGCGCGATCGGGATGGGCATCGCTTTCCTGTACGCGGGGGTTAGGGTCGCACTCGACCGAACCAAGGCTCGTGCCCGCAAGGTGCTGCTCGCTTCCGTGCTGTATTTGCCCGTACTGTATTGCCTGATGGTCCTCGATCCCGTTCGGCTGTGAGTGGCCGGACGAGAGTACTGGCCGGGTTGTGCTTCTGCGCACTCATTTTTCCGGTCGCTTGTACAAATCCCGCCAGCAAGCTGCCGAACTACGGCGCAGTCCCGAGGTTCGCAATGACGGATTCCGAAGGGCACAGCTTTGATAGCGATGCGCTCAGAGGCAAGGTATGGGTGGCCGATTTCATCTACACGAGTTGCCCTGGCCCGTGTCCATTGATGACAGCGGAGATGCATAGAGTACAGCGGCAGGTGAGCGGGGAAGCGGACGTACAACTGGTTTCGATTTCCGTTGACCCGCAGCATGACACGCCGGCAGTGCTGAACGAGTTTGCGCATCGATTCGGCGGTCCGGCGAACGATTGGGTCTTTCTGACTGGATCACCCAGGACGGTGCATCTGCTCGCGTATGACACGTTCCATGTGGGGGACGTGATCGCGAATATGGATCACAGCACAAAATTCGTGCTGGTCGATAAACGCGGGGATATTCGGGGATACTATTCGAGCGCCGACCCTGCCGGGATAACGGCGATGTTTAAGGACCTAAACGCTCTGCGTAAAGAATCGTCTTGATGCCGCTGGCCTGGATGGGCATACATGACCTACCGGCTGTCGATGCTTCACTGAATGCCTTGGCGGCGATACTGCTTGTGGCCGGTTATGCGCTGATCCGGCGGGGCAAAGTGACGGCGCATCACAGAGTCATGTGGACGGCGTTCGCAGTGTCGTGCGCGTTTCTGGTCTGTTATCTCGCTTACCACTGGAAGGTGGGTTCGGTGAAATTTGACAAGCCGGGATGGGTCCGCGTCGTGTACCTATGGATACTGGCAACGCACACCGTGCTTGCAGCTGCCGTCCCGGTGCTTGCAATTATAACCCTGCGGCGGGCATTGAAGAAGCGATTTGAAAGGCATCGCGCAATCGCAAGGTGGACGCTGCCGATTTGGCTATACGTCAGTGTCACGGGCGTGGTGGTGTATGTCTTGCTGTATCATGTGAGGCCACGTCTATAAAACGAAAGCGGCCGTCACATGAGTAACGGCCGCTGTGATTCGGAATAGACCCCTGTGCTAGAACCTGGCTCCCGCGGTACTGGTGGCGGCTTGGCCGGAGGCTTGCCGATTAACTGAGCTTTCGGCTATTTGATTCAGCTTCTGGTCCGCCGCTTTCTCTTCTTCAAGAGTTTGCTGCAGAAGGTCGGCGGCCTCATGGCGTCCTAAACGGAGCGCAAACGAGCGCGCCGTTCCGTAACCAGAAATTTCGTAATGCTCGACGCGCTGTGCGGCGGCAATTAGGGCTGCATCTTTAATGCTGGAGTCGCCGGTCGCATCGACCATCTCTTCGCCTTCCGAGATCAGGCCCTTCATGGCCTGGGACGTCTCACGTTTGGGGTCAGTGCCGATCTGGCGGAAGATTGTTTCCAGCCGGGACACGTGTCTCTGGGTCTCGGTCAAGTGGTCCCGGAATGCCTGTTTCAGTTGCGGTGAGTTCGCCGCGTCAGCCATTTTGGGGAGTGCCTGAGTAAGGCGCTGCTCGGCATCATACAGATCTTCGAGCTGGTTTACGAACAGGTCCTGGAATGAATTGAACTCCGTGGTATTGAAAAGTTTCATAGTGTGTACCTCGCATCGCCTGCCGAACTGAGGTGCTGTTTGTTAGCAGGCAACTGTGGGACATCAATTGCGAGAGTGAAGTTTCGATACTTAACCGGCTGGAGGAAAGAATCTGAATGTCTAATTTTTCGACCTGAAATAGGCTGAATCGAAGTCTATAATAATCGGCGGATGCGATGATAGCGCCGCTCGGGAGGGAGAAGCATGGCGAATCTTTCACACACGACACGCGATCACGAGGAAATTCGCAGATGGGCCGAAGAACGCGGGGGAAAGCCGGCGCACGTGAAGAGGACCGGCTCGGAGCAAGACATCGGGATGCTGCGCATTGAGTTTCCCGGCTTTGGAGGTGACGAGAACCTGGAACCAATCTCGTGGGAGGATTTCTTTGCGAAATTCGATGAGCGGGGTTTGGCGTTGGTCTACCAGGAGGAGACAGCGGGCGGCGAAAAAAGCAACTTCAATAAGTTGGTGAGCGCAGAAACGGCAGCGGAAAGCGAGCGCGCCCGTGGCCATTCAGGGCGTTCACGGACCAGCCGGAAGAGGTCTGGGGGGGCGAGCGCGTCCAGCTCCCGCAAAGCTGCGAAAACCTCGGTCAGCAAAAAGAAAGCTGCCGGAGTGAGCTCCGGGCGCACCACGTCGCGGGCGAAGACGGCCGCAAAAGCTTCGGTAAAGAAAGCCTCAGGGAAGAAAGCGTCTGGAAAGAAAACTGAGCCGCGAAAATCGGCCGCTAAGAAGAGCTCGAGCCGATCCGCCACCGGAAGAAGCGCTGGGAAGCGAACCTCCAGTGCAAAAAGTTCGCGGAGTCGAAGCGCGGCCAAACGCCGCAGGTAGGCAATGACGCCGAGAGGCGGCAGCACCTTCGCTCGTTACGGCAGAATTGTGTCTCCGGCTGCGAATCGCAAGCGCCTTCCCCTCGCGGCAATTGTGACCGGCGGGCTCGTTCTGGCGGCGATCGTAGCGGCTGTAATTTATCTGGGCAGGCCGCGGCCAGAAGCGCCGCAAAACGGTCCCGCTTCTGCTGAGGCCCGAGCTTATGTCTCGAAGCTGACATTGACTGGCGTCACAATGATGGCCCATGAGAATTTCATGAAGCAGCAGGTCATTGAGATCGAAGGTAAGATCACGAATGATGGGCAACGGCCAGTGCAATCGGTGGATGTGTACTGCCTGTTTCGCGGCGTCGATGCCCGCGAGATTTATCGCGAGCGGGTCCCTGTTGTGCGATCAAAAGGCGTGCCGCTGAAGCCGAAAGAGACACGCTCGTTCAGACTGGCTTTTGATTCTTTACCGGACGATTGGAACCAGGCTCTTCCCACTCTGGTTGTCGCGCAGATTACGTTTGCTCATTAGCACGGGGCCAGTGCTTCTATGAAAGTGCTTCTTGCGGACGACGATCCGGACCAACTTGCGCTGCGGTGCATGCTGGTCGAGCGCAGCGGGTTTGAAACCATCCAGGCGAGTGACAGCGATGCGGCGACGCGGCTTGCGGAATGCCACAAACCGGAATGCGCTGTGATTGATTTGCGCTTGCCTACCGAGGAACGTGGGTCGCGACTCATCCGCGAGCTGAAGAGATTGGATCCTGCGATTCGTATTCTTGTGATCACGGGCAGCAGCCCCGACCATGTGGCGCGTAGCCCCATTGCAAAGCTGATTGAGGGAGTGGTCGTGAAAGGCGGCCCTTCGAGGCTTCTGCTTCAGAAGCTACGGTCGGTCGCGGCGGATTTGCCGGTTACGGGCGATTGAACTTACGGCTTCGCGGGAGCCGGAGAAGTGTTGCCGCGGCGAGCCCGATCCACATCGAGCGTAAGCTGATGGGCGACTTTAGCCGCAACGTCAGCGCTGGCGCCGCGAAATTTTCCGCCCGGGCTCTCTTGGGTTGTCGACCACAATACGTCGCCGTCTCGATTGCAGAGGCGAACCGTCGCATAGGCCTCGTGCTTGCGTTCGCGCGTGTGGCGGGATTCATTGTCCCCGATGGATAAACCTGCGGAGCCGCCGGTGGTCGAGCGAGTTTTGCCGGCACCGACCCCAAGGTTTTCGCGAGCGGTCAGGCCCTGGTCGATGTCGAAGCTGTCAGTGAACGTTTGATCATCGGCCGCACCCTTGAGAATCGCGTCGGCCCGGTCCGGATTGTCCGTGATCAGGAAAAGCTTGGAGGAATCGAGACTGCTGATGATCAGCTCCCGCATGGTGGCCGCGCCGACGCCGCCGACCAGAGGCGCTACATAGATGCGCTTGACCTGGAGCAAACTGCTGATTGACGGCATGGAAGCCGCGCCTGAGGTTTGCGGTAGGGCGGGGAACGCTGCAACTGCGAAGGCGCAGACGAGGGCGAGGCTGAGCGCTTTCATCCTTTGCCGGCCATCCTGGCGTCATCATCCTGATACTGAACGCGCTGCCCAGTTCGAGCCTCGAGCGCGACGAGAGTCATTCGGATATCGTTCTTGTCCACGCGAAAGACCATCGCTTGCTGGCGGCCGTCGTCGTCCTGAAATCCGACGGTTAGGAAGTGCTGCCGTTTTTTTGCGAGTAGGAATAGGGGCGAGATGAGGACTGCCGCGAAATAGCGGCGATCTACTTTCTGTCCGTATTCAAGAAGATTGATCCGATCATAGGGAATTTTGACTTTGGTGTGATTCGAAACAAAGACGAAATACACTTCGTCGGTGACCTTAATATCCCCGCTGTTACTTGCCGGGATATCGGCGCGAGTACCGCCGATATATTCGGCGCGGCTCCCGAGATGACTGGCAGTTGCGAGGAAGGCACAGGAAGCGAGAGCGGCGGCTACAAAGAAGACGCGCATGAGTGTCGACAGCGGGCCTAGAACAAAGGTGGGCGGGGCAGGCGAGTTTTCTCTGGCGGCGCGCCGCCTCAAAGCACGACGTGCTTGCTCAACAGCGCGGCTTGGTTCCAGATTGACGTCCCGAAAGCTCGTGATATTGAGCTAGGATTGGACTTAGCATGGACAAGCTTGAACAGATCGAAGGTCAAGTGAAGGAACTCAGCTCCGATGAACTACGAGCGTTTCGGACTTGGTTTGTACAGCTTGACGCGGAGATTTGGGATCAGCAAATTGAAGCCGACGCAAAGAATGGCAAGCTTCTCTCTCTTGCTGAGAGCGCTCTTGCGGATCACAAGGCCGGGCGCTCGACTGTTTTGTGACTCACCACGCAGCGCCCGAATTTTGGAGCTGCTACCGCTCATTACCGCCAGAGATTCGGAATCTGGCGGACCGCACGTACGAAGTACTGAAAAGCAATCCCTGGGATCCTTCTCTTCGCTTCAAAAGGGTCGATCGAACGCCAACACTCAGCTCCAAATTTTGACGACCGGAACGCCTTTTTTGCAAAGCTCGCAGGACGATGCGTCCTTGTAGTAGCTGGCGTCCATTTTGGCCAAATAAAAGACGGGAAGCGGGGCGAAATCGATCACACTCGGATTCGGTTGATAGACGGCTACCGCTAAACCTACGATTTCGGCGCCTTTCGATTGCACGAGCTCACGGAGCTCGGTGAGGCGACGGCCGGAGCGCAAAATATCGTCAACAAGCAAAACCTTTTCACCGGGCGTGGGCTCGACGAACTGCCGGAAGCGCATCGGCGATGTGTCGGTATCCTGTTCGGCCCAATACACCTGATGAGCGCGGAGCGCTTCGCACACGCCGTAGGCAACATTCAGCCCCCCGGTATTAGGGCAAATGATCGAGAGTTGTTTGATCATGGCCCGAATCTCGGAATCCGCGCGGAGGCGGCGGCTGAGGCCGACGCTCAACATCTTTGCGTACTGGAAATACCGGAAAGCGAGCGCGACCTGGAGATATTCATCCGTGTGCATGCCGTTCGGGTATTCAAAATGTCCGTCGCGCAAGGCGCCTGTCTCGCGCAGCATAGCGATTACTTCTTCGTTCGTCGGCACCAGATGCATGTTCGATCCAGTCGCTCTAGTGAGCGCCCTTTCCCGCCAGCACGTGCGGAATCGTTTTCAGCATAATCGACCAATCGAGGCCAAGCGACCAGTTATCGATGTAGGAAATATCCATGCGCATCCAGGCATCGAAGTTGAGGCGGTCGCGGCCCATGACCGCCCACAGGCAAGTAAGGCCGGGACGCATGCGAAGGCGGCGTCTTTGCCAGCGCTCATAATGATCGACCTCCTCGGGAACCGGCGGGCGCGGGCCCACAATCGACATATCGCCTCGGAAGACGTTATAGAGCTGAGGCAACTCATCGATCGAGAATTTGCGCAGCCAGCGGCCGACTGCGGTGACTCTGGGATCCCGCGAGATCTTAAACGCAATTCGTTTTTCGCTGAGGTGTTCGAGTTGAGGTTTGAGCAGGTCGGCATTGTCGACCATGGAACGGAACTTGTAGAGCGTGAATCGCCTTCCGTTCAAGCCGCAGCGAGCCTGCCTGAAAATGATGGGACCCGGTGAGGTGAGCCGGATTAAGAGCGCGGCTAGCGCCATAACCGGAGAAAGAAGCACAAGAGCAACGGTCGAGATCACGACATCACAGAACCGCTTAATCACAAGGCTGAGATCGTCGAGCGGCGCAGCCGAGAAGGTCAGAAGCGGCGCGTCGCCGACACGGTCGAGCGTGACCTCGCTGTTCACATGGGGGAAAAAGTCGATCGAAATGCGCGTACGAACGCCTTCCTCATCACACCGCAGGAACACGTTTTCGAGATCGTAAAGCTTGCTGCTGTCCACATCGAAGATGACTTCATCGACGATCTGTTCGCGGAGCAATTTAGGAAGTTTCTCGGCGCATTCTTCGGCGCAGATAACGGCGGAAACCTGAATGCGGAACGGCGATCCCTGATTGAGCTGCGTAACCAGCCGGCCCGCTCTGTCGTGCTCTCCAACGATAAGGATGTGATAGGGGCTGCCGAATCCGCGCTGGAATACGCCAACAAGGCGGCGTGAATTCCAACGGAACAGCGCCAGCAAAATCAGGTTGTAAGCAAAGAACAGAAACAGAAATCCGCGGCTCAACTCAAAGCGCAGCAGATATTGGAAAAGGACCACGCAGGCCGTCCCGACCAGGCACTGGCGAAGCGAATTGAAAATGACGCGGCTCGGATTCGCTGAATCGAGATATTCATAGACGCGCTGGAACGAGCCAAGCGCAACCCACACGGCTACGCAGAAGGCGAGCAGGAGAATGTGAGTCTTGAGCGGAAGGAAAAAAACCAGTTGCTTCAGCTCCATACTGGCGCGGGTGTGATACGCGGCTTCAAAGGAAGCGATAGTGAAGAGCGCGTCAGTCAGCGCGAAGAGCAACTGGATTTTTTTTCTTTGATGGGCAAACACGGAAGGGAACTCAGTAGTCAGGATGAAAGCAAGGCGTGATCGAGGTCGGAAATAATATCGTTCACGTTCTCAATCCCTACCGCCAGGCGGACCAGGTTGTCGCGAATACCCATCCGCTCGCGCATCTTTGGTGACAGCTCGCGGTGCGAAGACATCGCAGGATAGAGCAACAGAGTATGCACGTCGCCCAGAGAAGTTCCGCGCACGATCATATCGAGCCGGTCCATAAACGCCATGACAGAGGCGCTGTTTGCATCCTTGATTTCAAAGCTGAGAACGGCGCCGAAAAGATCCGGTGCAAAGAGCCGCCGGATGGTTTCAGCGTCCGGATGGTTCGGGTCGGAGCAATAGTGGACACGCTCTATACAAGGGTGGGAGGCAAGCCATTGGGCTAAAACTCTGGCGTTTTCGCACTGGCGCTGAAACCTGAGCGCGAGCGTTTTGATGCCGCGCATCGTGAGATAACTTTCAAAAGGGCCGAGCACCGGGCCGACGATCCGGGACAACATGCGAAGGGGCTCATAGTGCTGCTCATCTGTGACAACGATGCCGCCCAGGACGTCACCGTGTCCGGCTAAATATTTGGTTACGCTGTGCACGACGATGTTGGCGCCGAGATCGAGCGGGCGGAGCAGTATAGGAGTCGCGAACGTGCTGTCTACGACGAGAGCGGCACCCCTTGCGCTCGTGATTTTCGCGATTTTGTCGATGCTGCCCACTCGCAAGAGCGGGTTCGACACGCTTTCCATGAAGACGCAGCCGGGCTTCTTACTTTCGATGGCACCCGCGAGCGCGTCGAGATCGCAGACGTCTACGTACGCAATCTCAACGCCTGCCGGGCCAAGAACCTGATTGAGCAGCGTCAGCGTAGTTCCGTAGGCGGACTGCGCGGCGAGAATTGTGCGGGGGCGGTCAATCAGCGCCGTCTGAAAAGCGATGTGAAGCGCAGCCATTCCGGATGCTGTTGCCAGCGAACCATATCCGTGCTCGAGCGCGGTCGTCAGCTCTTCGAGCGCTTCATTGGTGGGATTGGCATACCGGGCATAGCTGAAGCCGTGCTCTTCGCCGGCGAAGATCCGGTCGAGTTGCGCGGTCGAGTCATACAGGTATGTCGTGCCGAGTTGGATGGGCGTGACGGACGGAATGGAACCGGCGTTTCGGGGTTTTCGATCACCGGCGTGAACGACCTGGGACTCGAGGTTCATGTTCGTCTCCAGCGGACGCCATCTTTAGCATCCTCGATCAAAATGCCTTTCTCCTGAAGCAGGGCGCGAATCTCATCCGCGCGCGCAAAATCCCGCTGCTTTCTGGCCGCTGCTCGCTGTTCGATGTAGGCTTCGATTTCGGCATCTGACGGACCGGCGGATTTGTGATGCGAAGATCCGATGCCCGAGATTGCCTCAGCCGGCTTTAACACGTCGAATACGGCGTCGAAAACTTCAAGAACGCGAGCCGCCTCCCAGCGATTCTCCTCGCCGAAGTGATATTCGTCGAGGGCGGTATGCATGGCGCGGACGTATTCGAAGACGGCGGCTAGCGCCTGGGCCGTATTGAGATCATCATCGAGGCTTTCCTCGAACTCCCGCAGCGCCTCGCGGGAGCGATCGCTTACAGCTTCGTTTCGACCCGGATGCAGTTTGGCGGACGCGAGCCGGAGCTCAAATTCTCGCAGCCGCTCAATGCTCTTTCCGGCAGCTTTCAAGCCTTCGAAGGTGAAATTGAGCTTTTTCCGGTACGGCACAGCGGCGAGCAGGTAGCGTATGGCGTCAGGTTCATGCCCCATCTCGAGAAGATCTCGCAAAGTATAGAAATTACCCAGGGATTTCGACATCTTCTGCGACTCGATATGCAAGTGCTCCGAATGGAGCCAGAACCGGGCGAAAGGCTGGCGCGTGATCGATTCGGATTGAGCGATTTCGTTTTCGTGATGCGGAAATGTGAGATCAACGCCCCCGGCGTGGATGTCGAGTGTTTCACCGAGATATTGCATGGCCATCGCGGAGCATTCGATATGCCAGCCGGGGCGACCGTCGCCAAAGGGAGTCTCCCAATAAGGCTCCGAATTCTTTTTCGCTTTCCACAACACAAAGTCGCGGGCATCGGCCTTGTCGTACTCGTCCATATCGACGCGCGCGCCGCTGCGGATGCCGCTGAAATCGTTGTGAGACAGCTTGCCGTATTCGGGAAACGTGGAGATGCGGAAATACGTGGAGCCATCGCTGACATAGGTGCAGCCGTTCGCGGCGAGTTTCTCGATGGCCTCGACCATTACGGGAATGTGCTCGGTTGCCTTGACAACATGCTCCGGTTGCTCGAGCCGAAGCGCAGCCGCATCCTCAAAGAAAGCTTTGCTATAAACGGCAGTATATTCCTCGATCGACTTTCCTTCCTTGGCTGCATTGGCGATGATCTTGTCATCCACGTCCGTAACGTTCATGACGTGATTCAGCTCGTAGCCGCGATAGCTCAGCCAGCGCCGCAGGATGTCTTGAAATGTAAACGTCCGGAAGTTACCAATATGGACGAAGTTATAGACCGTGGGACCGCAAGTGTACATGCGGACTGTATTGCCCGAAAGCGGCTCAAAGGTTTCCAGCTCTTGCGTGAGGGTGTTATAGAAACGAAGAGCCATTGGAGGATTAAGACTCAATCGTAACAAGCGGGTACAAGGAAGCTGATCGGGCCCAAACGGCCCATCCTGGGAGCGTTCCCGAACACGATGCCTGAAACAAGGGCGGGCGCATATGCCTCACTAATGATCGCATCAGGAATGCTGATAAAGAGGCCAATCAAAAGGAGCGGAAACCCTATATGTCAGTGTCGCGGCTTGTGGCCCAAGCATTATCGAGCAATAGAAACGGGTGCAGTGGGAATGATGTGGCCTCGAAGGATGACCCTGTATATCCGGCTCGTCGCGCGGATGTCCTCTAGCGGATTCGCGTTCAGAATGAGCAAATCAGCTGTTTTCCCCTTTTCAATTGTGCCAAGGACGTCTGACCTATGGAGAAACTGAGCGGGGCTCCGAGTCGCGGCTTGGAGTGCCTGCAGGGGAGTTAAGCCCGCCTGAACCAGAGCCGCGAGTTCGTCGTGGATGGTTCCATTACTAGCGTCTGGAGCAAGGTCCGTGCCTGCAAGCAGACCGATGCCAGCCGCCTGCATGAGCGCAACGAGCTGAGCTTCTTTCCGGAGTAAACGGTCTGCCCAATGCAGATCCTCAACTGTATAGTTGAGATCTTTATTGTTCCAAAGAGTATGTAAAGCGACCAACGTCGGACACTGCCAGACCTTATCGCGTCGAAAGCGTGAGATAAGCGCAGCCGCTTTTCCTGGATCATACGTCTCTACAAGCGTGCGAGTGAAGTTCGCCCGCATATTGAGGATTGGAGGTGCCTTCTTTTTTTCCAGTGCGGACAGGACGTCGTAATACATCTGTACTTCTTCACGATGCAATTCCGCCTCGTGTGTGGAGCATCCGATGAGTACGCCCGAGAAGCGTCCGCCCAAGTGTTCGATACTATGCTGCCCAAATTCAGATGCCTCCTCGGGGAGAACTGTGGGGGGAATATGCCCGGCGAACGGGATGCCATCGAGATTCGCTTCGGTTGCGACCGCGACGTAAATGGCATATGGAATCGCATCCTGAACTTTGATGAAATCCACTCCACGGCTCTTCAGCATTCTGACTGCCGAACGTGCCTGTTCAGTATTTCGAGCCGAAATGAAAACAGGCATTTGAAAAGGTAGAGGACCTTGGATGATCGGGCCGGCGACGACCATATGCGGACCAAGCGTTGTTCCATTCTCGGTCTCTCGACGTAGCCGGAGAATGTCGTCAAGGGGTGACCCACAGTCACGTACGCCCGTAATACCCTCTTGAAGATATGCGGCAAGCCCGCGCTTGCCATCCTCATAGGAACCCAAGTGGACATGCATGTTCCAAAGGCCCGGAATTGCATACTTCCCACGTCCATCTAAGATTTCGGCGTGCTTAGGAATTGCAACGTTTGACGCGGGTCCAACGGCAGAAATGCGTCCATTCGAGATGAGTATGGACATATGTGCCGCGGCAGGACGCCCGGTCCCATCAATTACCGTCGTATCGCGAATGAGCACGGGAGGTGTCTCGGGAAACTGCTGGGCTGACGCGCTTGTGCCCGCTAGGACTCCCAGAACCGCAACGGCCGCATATCGAGGAATCACAGTGATGGATACGAGGCGAATGCATGCTTCGATCAATGAATTTCAGCAACTCACGCGAGAATAAGATTCGAATGTCCGGTGTGCGGTTCGAGATAGAGGTGAAGTGCGCGGAGACGGGGGCTCGCGCGGGGCTTCTGCATACCCCGCACGGAGCAGTTGAGACTCCGGTCTTCATGCCGGTCGGCACCCAGGCGAGTGTGAAGGGCTTGGCGCCGCGCGAGCTCGAGCACGATTTGGGAGTTCAAATCCTGCTTGCAAATACGTATCATTTGTTTCTCCGGCCGGGACACAGCGTTATCGAACGGCTGGGAGGCCTGCACCGCTTCATGTGCTGGCCAAAGGCCATTCTCACCGATTCCGGAGGATTTCAGGTCTTCAGTCTCGACAGCCTTCGCAAAATCAGCGAAGAAGGCGTCTTGTTCCGGTCACATCTGAACGGAGATCTGCATTTCTTCACGCCCGAGCTGGTTGTCGATATCCAGTTGGCGCTCGGAAGCGACATTCTGATGGCGCTCGACGAATGTCTGCCGTATCCGGTCCCTTACGAGACTGCCGCAGAATCGACACGCCGCACGGTTCGTTGGGCGCGCGCCGGGTACGCCCATTACCTCAAACGCGAGAACGGAATGGATTGTGCTCTGTTTCCTATTGTTCAGGGCTCGATGTTTCCGGATTTACGCAGGGAATGCGCGGACGCGCTGCTCGAGCTCGACGCGCCTGGATACGCAATCGGCGGCCTGGCAGTTGGCGAGCCTCGGGAGCTGAGTCAGGAAATCGCCGCGTTGACAGCTCCGCTGCTTCCGGCGGACCGGCCCCGATACGTAATGGGAGTGGGGATGCCGGAGGAGCTGCCGCGATACGTATCGAGCGGTGTCGACATGATGGATTGCGTACTGCCGACGCGCAACGCTCGGAATGGATACCTGTTTACCTCGCAGGGGAAAGTGGCTATTAAACAAGCGCGATATATAGAGGATGAGAACGCGCTCGATCCTGAATGCGGCTGTTATACTTGCCGAACGTTCAGTAAGGCTTACTTGCGGCATCTTTTCCAGGCAGGCGAAATCCTGTTTTGTACGTTAGCTACAATCCACAATATTAAGCATTTTTTGGAGATTATGCGCCGCATGAGGCAGTCTATTTTGGCCGGGAAGTTTCCCGAATTTCTCGAGCGCTCGCAGGCCGCGGCGGCACTGGAGCAAGGAAGCTAACCCATGCCGCAGTTTTGCCTTCTGCTCCAAACCACAACTCCGTCAAGCAATCCGCTAACGAATTTCGGCGGCCTATTGCCGGTCGTCCTGATGATTGCGATTTTCTATTTTCTTATATTCATGCCGATGCGGCGGCAGCAGAGGAACCAGAAGGAGATGCTGAAGTCTTTAGTGAACGGGCAAACGGTGGTGACGAGCGGCGGGATTATCGGGACAATTGTTGCCGTGAACGATGATACGCTTGTACTACGCGTAAAGCCCGATAACCTGAAGCTGCAGGTCTCCCGAAGCGCCGTCACGAGCGTGGTAAAGCCGGAAGATCAGGCGAAGAAGTAGGCATCGCGCAACTCAGAGGAAGCATTAGAAATGAAACGGCACTTACGGTTCAAGTTCACTTTTATTCTGGTCATCATCGTTATCTGCATTTACGGGATCATCGGGCTCCCGAGAAGCAAGGACCAGCTGATCGAGAATTGGCACAAGAACATTCATCTCGGCCTAGACCTGCGAGGCGGAACATATCTGGTCGTACAAGTTCAGCAGCAGGATGCTTTCAATGCAGAGGCGGGCACGGCCGCCGACCGTATAAAAGACTTGGCTACGAAAGCGGGTGTGCAGTATTCGGATATCGAAGTGGCGGAAGCGAAGTCGCTGCAGGATGCCACCAAAGCAGCCATCGTGATCAAGGGTGTGCCGTCGACGCAAGCCGGTATATTGCGGGGGCTCGTGAACGATCAGTTTCCGACCTGGGTGCTGACGCCACAGAACGCGACGGATTATCGGATGACGATGAAGCCGTCCGAAGCTCTCAAAATGTGGCAACAGGTGTTGGCACAGACCAAGAACACCATCGATAAGAAAATCAATGCGCTGGGCCTGAGCGAAGCAACCGTCCAGCAGCGCCGCGAGGACATCGATTCACAGTTATTGGTGCAGATGCCGGGAGTGGATGATCCGGGGCGCGTCAAGCAGATCCTGCAAACCGCGGCGAAGCTCGAACTCTATGACGTTCGCGGCGGCCCGTTCCCGAGCCGGGAAGAAGCGCTGGCCCAGAACAATGGCATTCTACCCCCTGGTACCAAGCTGATCGGTACAGCCAGTACGGATTCGAGTGCGCATGCGGGCGGCGTCTACCTGGTGGCGCGAACGCCTGTTGTGCGTGGTCCCGACATTCGGGACGCGAGGCCCGAGCAGGGCGAGTTGCCGAACTCCTGGGAGACCGGATTCGTGCTTAGCCAGGATGCAGCCAAGCGGTTTGCCGCGTACACGGGCAGCCATGTAGGACAACGGCTGGCGATTGTACTCGACGGCAAAGTACTGAGCGCTCCAACGATTCAGAATCAGATCAGCGATACCGGTCGGATTACGGGCGCGAAGAGTCAAGAAGAGGCGTCCGATCTGGCGCTCAATCTGCGGGCGGGATCGTTGCCCGCCGGAGTCCTTTACCTGCAAGAAAATACGGTAGGGCCTTCGCTGGGGGCCGATTCGATTCACCAGGGTTTCGTGGCCGGAATCGCGGGCGTGCTGGCGGTGATTATCGCCATGCTTATCTATTACAAAAAAAGCGGGATTAACGCGACGCTGGCGTTGATTTTGAATGCAGTGATTCTGATCGCCTGTTTGAGCTATTTTGACGCCGTGCTGACGCTGCCGGGCATCGCAGGAATCATTCTGACAATCGGCATGGCCGTCGACAGCAACGTCTTAATCTTCGAGCGAATTCGAGAAGAAGTGCGGGCAGGGAAATCCCCTATGCCGGCGGTGGACACCGGTTTCAGCAAGGCCTTGCTTACAATCATCGACACACACGTGACGACAATGGTTTCATGTGCCATTCTGTTTCTGTTTGGGTCGGGTCCCGTAAAAGGGTTTGCGGTAACTTTGGTGATCGGACTTGCGGCGAACGTGTTTACGGCAGTATTTGTCTCGAAGGCGATTTTTGACTGGGAGTTGTCGCGGCCTCAACCGGTAGCCGCCCTGAGCATTTAGGAGGGAGCGGAGGGGGTTCGCGAACCCATTCCCGCGAGATCGGGAACACTTTATCAATAACCGGTGTCTATTCCCTTGGATGCCGGCCTCTAGAGATCGATGGAAATTTTCAAACGAACTAATTTCGATTTTCTCGGCAGGAAATGGCCGTTCATCATTTTGTCCTTGGTGCTTACGGCGGCCGGTCTGGCCAGCTTGGCGATTAAGGGCGGCCCTAAGTATGGCATAGATTTCAATGGCGGAGCGCTTATGGATGTGAACTTTATCAAGCGGCCCCCGGCGGAAGCGATTCGCTCCGCGCTCCGCAAGCGGATTCCGGGCGAGATCGAAGTGCAAGAGGTAGGCAACTCGCAGGAAGCTTTGATCTCGACGGGCGTGCGGGATGAGAGGGCGCTCCAGGCGGCGCGCGCCGACATGCTGGCGGCATTGAACCAGGCCTTTAATCCGCAAGCCGGAGCAAAACTCGATATCAATACAGCGAGCGGGAGCGCTCTGGCCGACCGGTTGAGAGATCCGTTGCAAAAGGCGTCCGTAGCTCTTTCAGACGATCAACTGGATGCTTTGGTAAAACAGATCACCACCTATCGCGACACTCCGCCGCGTTCGGGCCTGATTCGGAATTTGGACGAGCTTGCCTCGGTTCCGGGTGTCACGCCCCAGATTTTGAATGTCATCAAGCAGGAGTGCTGGATCGGTAATTTCACAATCCGAAACGTGGAAATCGTCGGCCCGAAGATCGGCGCGGATCTGCGGCAACAGGCGATCAACGTGGTGCTGATCGCGCTCGGCGCAATGCTGATTTATATTGCATTCCGATTCGAATGGATTTACGGAGTTGCAGCCGTGATCGCAGTGTTTCACGATACGATCATCACGATCGGACTCTTTTCGATCTTCAACAAACAGATCGATCTGACCGTAATCGCGGCATTGCTTACCCTGGTCGGTTACTCGATGAACGACACCATCGTGGTCTTCGATCGTATTCGCGAAAATATTAAACTGCAGAGGCGCGGCTCGTTTACCGAGATCGTGAATTTGAGCATTAACCAGACTTTGAGCCGGACCATTCTTACGTCCGGACTGACGTTTCTGACGGCCGTATCTTTGTACCTGTTCGGCGGCCAGGTGCTGAATGGATTTTCTTTTGCGCTTGTGATAGGTATCATTATCGGCACGTACTCGTCTATCTTTATCGCGAGTCCGATTCTGATCTTCTGGCAGGATTTGTCGGAAGGGCGGAAACGGAAGAGGAGAGCGGCGATTGTCGATACCCGCTCTCGAGGTGTTGCAAAGACGGCAAAGTAGCAGCAGTTGTCAGCAGGCTGACGGAGGGAGCTCAAAATGTTTGATCAAACATTTGTGGATGGCACGGTAAAAACCAAGAAGCCAGTCACCATCGTTATATCGCTGTTATTGCAAATCGGGATTATCGGTGTGCTGATCTTGATTCCGCTGATTTATACGGAGGCCCTGCCGAGCGCGCAATTGAAGAGCATGCTCGTCGCTCCGCCTCCGCCACCTCCGCCTCCGCCTCCCCCGCCTCCGCAAGCGCCAAAGGTGCCTCCGAAGCCGGTGGTGAGGCAGTTCATAGCGAACCAGTTGATGGCTCCGAAAGTGATTCCCAAGACTGTGAACAAGGTAGAAGATACGGCGCCGCCGCCCGATGCAGGAATCGGCGTGGTGGGCGGAACCGGTGAAGCGGGTGGCGTTGCTGGTGGCGTAATCGGCGGTGTCATCGGCGGTGTTGGTCCTGCGCCGCCGCCTCCTCCGCCGAAGGCGAGACCGAGCGGACCGGTGAGAGTCGGCGGTAGAGTCGCCGAGGCGAACCTGATACGCAGGGTGCAACCGGTGTATCCGCCGCTTGCGAAATCGGCGCGCGTACAAGGTACAGTCGAATTCACCGCAACCATCAGCAAAGCCGGGAACATTGAGGATCTAAAGCTGGTGCGCGGGCATCCGCTGCTGGTCAACGCGGCGAAAGAGGCAGTATTGCAATGGAAGTACCGGCCAACCATGCTGAATGGCGAGCCGGTAGAAGTAGTGACTGATATCATCGTGAATTTCACGTTGAGCCAGTAAGGCGACTTTTTAAAGGTGAGGCAAGTTTTCAAATAGTTCGATTCAACTCTAGGAGATAAGCATGTTATTACAGATTCAAGTATGGGCGTTTTGGCTGCTGCAGGAACAGGAATCGCTGAGTTTCGATCCTCGAACTGTATGGGGAAATATGGGCGTGATGGCCAAATGCGTGGTCATCTGTCTATTCATCATGTCGGCTTGGTCGATTGGCGTGATGATTGACCGTTTGATTGCGTACAACTCAGCCCGGAAGCAATCCCGGGCATTTGCTCCGGCTGTCGCAGGAGCATTGCGGGAAGGCAAGCTGGACGAAGCCATCAAGATCGCGGACCGCTTCAATAAGAGCCACCTCGCGAAAGTAGTTGTGGCCGGTTTGCAGGAATTCAAAGCGCATCAGATGAGCGCAGACATTCCGGGCGAGGACATCGAGGCTTCTCGCCGGGCGTTGGAACGCGCCGAGGCGATTGTTCACGCTGAACTCAAGCGCGGCGTGAGCAGCTTGGCCACCATCGGTTCGACGGCGCCGTTCGTAGGTTTGTTCGGAACAGTCGTCGGTATCATGAACGCGTTCAAATCGATCTCGACATCAAAGTCTACCGGAATCGGGGCCGTCGCCGGCGGTATTTCGGAAGCTCTGATCACGACCGCGGTGGGCTTGTTCGTGGCTATCCCGGCCGTCTGGATGTTCAACTATTTCACAAACCGTATTGAGGCGTTTGATGTGGAAATGGGCAACTCCAGTTCGGAATTGATTGACTATTTCCTGAAGCGGACGCAGCAAAGAGTAGCGGCGAAGTAAAGTTCGTTCGACGAAGCTTGGCTTGAGTTGAATCGCGGCGCGGGAGCGCCTTCGGGTTGCCTCCCGCCCCGTACTCCGCAAAAGAGCGGGTACATGTAAGCAAATTTTCTAGTTCGCGTAAGGAAAAGAGGAGTTCAAAATGGCAAGACGACTTCCGAAAGCCATGCCGGTTGTTTCGGAGATCAACGTTACCCCGATGGTAGACGTGATGCTGGTGGTGCTCATCATATTCATGGTCATCACGCCTATGCTGACCAAAGGCATATCTGTGAATATGGTGAAAACGCACAACCCTATTAAAATGGCGGAGGCCGATAAAGAGGACGCCATCATCATCGCCGTCACGCGCGACGGCAAAATTTTCCTGAGTCCGGGCAACACGATGGTGCCGGTCGATCAACTGGGCAGCAAGGTCAAAGACCTTCAGGCCAACCGCACCGATAAGACCGTGTATATCAGGGGCGACGCCCGAGCGCGTTTTGAAAGCGTCACGGACGCAATTGACGCTCTTCGGACAGCGGGTGTAGATTCACTCGGCCTGCTGACTGAAGAGATCCAGGACAAGAAAAAAGGGTTGAACCTGTAGTTCACCGGAAAGGGCTTATTTTTTATGGCAATGTCAGTTGGCGGCAAGGGCGGGGCCCTCGCCGATATTAACGTGACCCCCATGATCGACGTGTTGCTGGTGCTGTTGATCATCTTCATGGTCATCACTCCTCTCACTCCGAAGGGACTGGACGCGCTGGTGCCTCAGCCGCCGCCGCCGAATCAGCCCCCGCCTCCTCCCAATCAAGATCCGACCGTTGTGATCGAGGTGGCCAAAGATCATAGCTTACAAATCAACGGTCAGGCGGTCGCCGAACGCGATTTGCAGTCGCGCCTTGAAGACATATTTAAAACGCGCGCGCAGAAGGTCGTTTTCGTGAAGGGCGACAAGGATGTGGATTACCGGTACGTGGCTCAAGCGATCGACGATGCGAAAGGCGCTGGTCTCGATAAAGTCGGAATCATGACGCCAAAGGTCGAGGCCGGGCAATAGGGGTTGCGGGCAGGGGAGAGGGATCGAGATCATGCAAGAAAGCAAATTATCCGCGCTGAACAGCCTCGGAACGCAACCTTTATTCAGGTGGGCTTGCGTGACGGGATGTGCCGTCCTGATGGTTTTGGGCACGAGTTGCGAGAAACTGAAGTCCCGGGATGAGATGAATAAGGGTGTTCAGGCCTACAGGGCGAATCACTACGCTGAAGCAGTGAATCACTTCAAGCAGGCGGTTGAATACGATCCTGGGAATCAGAACGCGGAATTGTACCTTGCAACTTCCTACATGATCCAGTGGATCCCCGGCGCGGAGTCTCCCGACAACAAAAAAAATTACGACATGGCCCGCAAGACTTTCGAGCAGGTGTTGCAGCGGGACCCAAAGAACTCGTTGGCTTTAGCGTCGATGGCATCGATGGCCTACAATTCCGCGTCAGCCGGTACGCCGGAGCAAAAAACAGCTGCGTTGGAAGAAGCTAAAAAATGGAACGAACGCAGGATTGAGGTCGATCCGAAAGACGCTGAGGCCTATTACTATCTCGGAGTCATCGATTGGGCGCAAGCGTTCACGCCTTTGCAAACGGAGCGCGTCAATGAACACATGAAAGCT
This sequence comes from uncultured Acidobacteriaceae bacterium, assembly GCA_963703035.1. Classification (GTDB taxonomy): domain Bacteria; phylum Acidobacteriota; class Terriglobia; order Bryobacterales; family Bryobacteraceae; genus Bog-105. The sequence goes on from OY969780.1 coordinate 778,697, forward strand.
GACGACCCCGGCCCGATTAAAGATGCCAAGGTGAGAGACCAATTAAAGACGAAGTACGAGAAGCTCATCGAAAGCGGAATTGACAATCTCAAGAAGTGCCTTTCCATCGACAAAGAGAACGAAGACGCCATGTCCTATCTCAATCTGCTGCTGCGAAAGAAGGCGGACCTGGAAGACTCCCCGGAAGAGTCGAAGGCTGATATCGCTCAAGCCGAGGACTGGTCGAACAAGTCTCTCGATATGAGGAGAATCAAGGCGACTCGTCCCGCTCCAGCCGGAAAGAAGAAAAAGGGCGAAGAAGCTGGGATCTAGGGAGTCTCGCGGCCCAGCGCTCTCAGTTCAGGAAATAGGTGCGATAGAGCGTATCGCGCTGCTTCGGGATAAAACCCGCATCTCTGATGAGACGGCGCAATTGTTCCTCAGTCGCGCAGTGATGAGTGCCCGCGGCCGACACCACGTTTTCCTCGATCATGATGCTGCCTACATCGTTGCCGCCGAAGCGCAGTCCTAACTGGCAGACCTTGAGACCAGGCGTGACCCAAGAGGCTTGAATGTTTTGAATGTTGTCCAGGTAAATTCTCGAAAGCGCAAGCATCTTCAGGTATTCGACTGCGGTAGCTTCCTGTTTTACGAAGCGGCCGAGTGATGTGTACTCGCGCTGGAAGAACCAGGGAATAAACGCTGTGAATCCGCCGGTGTCCTCCTGAATTCGCCTGACGATTTCGAAATGGTTCAAGCGCTGCTCAATGGTTTCGCCTGTCCCGAACATCATGGTGGCGGTCGTGCGCATCCCAAGAGCGTGCGCGGTTCGGTGAACATCGATCCACTCCTGCGTAGAGCATTTGAGCCTGCTGATCCGATGGCGGACCGTGTCGTCGAGGATTTCAGCGCCGCCGCCCGGTATCGAGTCGACTCCCGCATCACGAAGGCGGGCGATGGTATCGCGGAGCGGCAAACCGCTGACCTCGGCGATGTTGACTAACTCAGGCGCGGAGAAACAATGGCACCAGATAGTAGAACGCGCCTTGATGGTGCGCAATAAGTTCTCGTACCACTCGATTTTCAGGTCCGGATGGAGTCCGCCCTGCATGAGGATGCCGGTACCGCCCAGGTCTATCGTTTCTTGAATTTTGGCGAGGATCAGCTCACTCGGCAGGATGTATCCTTCCTCGTGTCCCAGCGGACGATAGAACGCGCAGAAGCTGCAGTACTCGGTGCAGAAATTTGTGTAATTAATATTGCGGTCGATGATATAGCTGACCACGCCCTCCGGGTGGATCTTCTTACGAATAGCATCTGCGGCAGCGCCGATGCCGATCAAGTCATCGCTCCGAAACAGGTCGATTGCTTGCTCGCGGGTCATCATGTTCTCGCCGCCGCCGCTACATGCGGCGAGAGATTCGCCAGCTCGAAAAACGTGTTCAGGCCGCGTAGCTCGTCCTGGCCGAGCTCGAAACGAATGTGCTCACGCAGATATCGGTTGCCGAGTTCACTGGGGATGTCGCGTTGACTGCACTCGCTTTCGATGATTTCGTCGATTCTCGATTTGCCGAATTGATAGGACCCCTCCGTGACGCCGCGAAGCGATTCGACCGGAATGCCCGGTTTGCCGGCCCACGCGGCGAAAACCATGGGCAATCCCGTGAGGCGAAGCCACTCGGCCCCAAGATCGAGGCATTCGAAGCGCAAGGTCTCAGGGTCGATTCGCAAAGCGGGATCCCCAATGATCAGCGCGGCATCGGCTTCAGAAAGCATCTCGTCCAAAACCGGCCGCTGCAGTGAAATTTGCGGCGCAACGCCGAAGCGCTCTCGCAGAACGACTCGGGCGAGCTCGACGGACGTTCTGGAACCGAGATCTGCGGCGAGACTGCGCACCTGGCGCCAGGGCGTTCTGGAAATTAGCAGGATACTTCGGACCGCGCCATGGCAGGTGATCCCGACGCCCGGAACAATATCGAGAGTCTGCCGGGCAATTTGGGCAACCGGAACGAGAGCGATGTCGACCGCGCCTTCCTCGACCTCCCGCGCACACACAGACGGCAGGGCGAACGAGAGTTCGACCGAGTCGTGTTGTGGACCGTGGAGCATGCCCCAGATTAATGGCAGGGTGTTCAAATAGCTGACCGCGCCGACGCGAAACTGGGGACCGCTTTCGTGCAAATCCCAGTCTATCGGAGGGCTCTTCGGCGGCCCGTATTAGACGCCACGCCGATCGCCCCAAAGGTCAATGTGCAGGCGCGGGCTGAACCGGTAACCTCTTTCTTTGCAGATTTCAGCGAGCCACAGTCCGCGTTCGCGAAGCAGCTCGCTCCTGGTCCCTTCGGGCATGAGGATGATGTGCTTGCGCTCGGCGCCGAGATCCTTTCGAATGGCATCGATCTCGTCCAAATCTCCCGGGGAGGTCACGACAAATTTCAACTGATACGCGAATTCGCCGATGAACCGTTTGAGAACGTCAGGCTGGTAACGCAGGCGATCGTGCTGCGCCGCCCATCTGCCGCCCTCGCGGTCGCGCGGAACGGAGTTCGAGAGTTTCGGGCTGATGCTCATGAGATCGCAGAGTACCGGCGCATAGACTGTGCCGGCAGTTTCGATGGTGATGTGAAGCTGTGCTTCGTGCAGCAGGTTTGTCAGGAGAACGATTTCGGGCGCAATCATGGGTTCTCCGCCCGTGATGACCACATGCTCCGCGGAGAATTCTTGTGCCGCGACGGCTACGCGCTCGATTGAAAGATCCTCACCCTCCGGGTACCAGGAAGCGTAAGGCGTGTCACACCAGCTACAACGCAGGTTGCATCCGGAGGTGCGGATAAAGACGGAAGGAACGCCGGCCAGGACGCCTTCACCCTGGATCGAGTAAAAGATCTCCGAGATTTTCACAGCGCGGACTGCAGGCGGGTTGCGCGGGCCGGATCGACGATACCAGCCTCCTCGAATCCCTTGCTTCGAAGCACACAGGAATCGCAGGCGCCGCAGGGGCGTCCGTGCTCATCAGGATCATAGCAGCTGTGCGTCACGCCAAGATCGACACCGAGCTCGACGGCTTTGCCTACGATCTCGGCTTTGGTCATGTGGATCAGGGGCGCATGAATGCTTATCTTGCTCGCGCCCTCGACGCCTGCTTTCGTTGCGCGATTGGCCATGCGCTCGAACGCTTGGATGAACTCGGGCCGGCAATCCGGGTATCCCGAGTAGTCGATCGCGTTCACTCCGATAAAGATATCTGATGCTCCCACGACCTCCGCATAAGCGAGAGCGAAAGATAGAAATATGGTGTTCCGAGCGGGCACGTAGGTCACCGGAATCCCTGAGGGCTGAGGCTCGCCGTTTCGATGCTTCGGGACTTGAATGCTGCTCGTGAGCGCGGACCCACCGAATGCGCGCAAGTCGATGTGTAAGGTGCGGTGTTCCCGGGCGCCCAATTGCTGGGCGATGAGAGCGGCGGCACGAAGTTCAATGGCGTGGCGCTGGCCATAATCGAACGACAAGCAATAACACTCGAAGCCTTGCCGGCGCGCTATAGCGAGAGACGTGGCGGAATCAAGTCCACCGCTCAGGAGACAAATCGCTTTTTGGGGAGATCGATACTCCAATCTCTTCAGTATAGATTCGCTTCGACATAGCTACCCAAATCGCTTGTATACGGCCCTCTGGCTCAGCAACAATTCTGAGCGTGTGCGTAAGTAAGCGGTTTGATTTTCGACGCCTCGGCAATTTCGGTCGGAAGCTAGACTCTGCCGGTGCAGGGCCCGGTCTTCAAAACCGGAGTGCGACACTTTTGTTGTCACGGGTGGGTTCGACTCCCATTAGCTTCCGCCAGTTATCTCATCGAAACTGACAACGACTCTGTTGAAGCCACAGTGTTCGTGCTGCGGCGAGGTCGATTCAGAGGTAACCTTTAATGAGGAAGGCCTTATGATGCTCGAAATACAGCTTCCCTCAGAGGTAGAAGCGTTTTATGCTGCCGAGGCGAGTGCGAAGGGTGTGCCTTTAGAACGACACATCGCCGAGCAACTCATCGCACGCGCTTCCACCATCGGCGAGCGGAACGGGACACCAAAACCACAGGTTCGGCGGCTTAAACTTCCGCAACTACAGGGGACCCTGATCGGCTCGCTGAGGCGTGAAGATATCTACGATGGCCGGGGTTGAATCCTCGCTCGTTAACGCGAATATCCTCGTGTATGCCGCGTCTCCTACAGCTGTTCAACACGAGCTTCGCGAGAGCTCCTCGAATCGGAACTGAACCTGTGTGTTGCTCCACGGATTTTCGCTGAATTCTATGCGGTAGTGACGAACGCGTGACGTGTCACTGTTCCTTTCACTTCGACCCAAGCGAGAGCATTTATAAGGGAACTTGGAGAGCACGTGGAGGTTCTGCCTGTACCTCCAGCCGTCGTGAGTCGGTGGACAGAACTCGCGGAACGACACAACGTGACTGGCGCAAGAGTATTCGATCTGCAGCTCGCGGCAACAATGATCGAGAATGGCGTGAGGCGCATCTACACATACAATCGTGCTGACTTTGAAACTCTCGAGGAACTGGACGTACTCACGCCCGAATGAGCGCCCTGCTCCAGGCATCCGCTACGCCCAAGAGGGCGCTTTTGCTCCTCGCCGTTGCGCTTGATTTCCAAGCCGTTAGATACGCAGGGCGTTAAAATATCCGTGAGTGAGCGGCCTGACAGAGCATCGCGTCGCACCTCAGCAGGTAAGGAGTACGAAGGCTGGCTAGTATGTCCCGAAAGAATCTACTGAGAATTCTAGCCACTTCGACCGGCGCGGAGTCGAGCGCTATTTGGGCTCTGTCGTGCTTGACACGACCGCAGCAATGCCACCCCGATGCAACCGGATATGCAGCCGTTCGCCGGGAGACGTCTCCGCTGAAGATCGCAGGATCCGGCTCTGAGCATCTTCGACGATCGCATATCCACGCGCGAGCACGGTTAGCGGACTCAGTTGCAGTAAGTGGGCGTGAGTACCGTCCTGGCGGTGCCCAGCTTGGCGCATCCTGGCTTCGACTGTCGTTACAAGCCTCTGAACCAGCACTTCCTGCCTATGCCGGTTTCGGGCGAGCCGCAGCCGTAAATCGCTCGCGTGCAAGCGCCGAACCAGGTCCGCAAGCCTCCGCGATGAAGTATCGAGCAGCCGGCGACCGCGGCGCTGCAGTCGTTGATCGAGATCGTCGATTTGTTGCGCGCGTTTCATTAATGCCCGATTCAGTAGGGTAGCGGCGCGAGCGGTTCCGCGCCGCTGCAGATCACGAGAACTGGAGAGCAGCCGGTACCGGACGGATTGGATCGCCTTAGCTCGGAAAACTGTGATCTGCTCCAGCAAGCTTTCGCGTGTGCAAACGATGATCTCGGCGGCGGCCGAAGGCGTGGGGGCGCGGCAATCTGCCACAAAGTCTGCGATAGTGAAGTCTGTCTCATGGCCGATTGCTGAGACCACGGGCAACGTGCAGGCGGCGATCGCTCTGGCCACGCGCTCCTCATTGAATGTCCATAAATCTTCGAGCGAGCCGCCGCCCCGGGCGATGATCACAGCGTCCGCCCACGCGCGGTCACTGAAGTACTTGAGAGCGCGGCAGACTTGTTCGACCGACCCTTCGCCCTGCACCTGGGCAGGATACAAGCGCACGTGAAGACCGGGGAACCGTCGATCGAGGATCTGCAGCATGTCCTGTATCACAGAACCAGATGGAGAAGTCACGATACCGATACGCCGCGGCAATTTCGGAAGGGCGCGCTTCCGCGATCGCTCAAACAACCCCTCCGCCGCAAGCTTGTTCTTGAGCTGCTCAAAGGCGAGCTGAAGCGCTCCCGCGCCCTGCGGTTGCAACAGCTCTACGATGAGCTGATATTCGCCTCGCGCTTCATAAACCTCCAGATTCCCTCGCGCAATTACGGCCAAGCCATCTTGGGGCTTGAATCTCGCGAGCCGCGCGGCTCCCTTAAATAGCGCGCATTTCAGTTGGCTCTGGGCATCCTTGAGCGAGAAGTAATAGTGCCCGCTATTCGCGGCTCGACAGCCCGAGATTTCGCCGGCGACCCAAATGCCGCGAAACTCATCCTCAAAGAGCCCTTGCACGGCAGCATTCAGCTCGCTGACCTGGAACACACGGCGCTCCAATTCGAGCGATAATTTCATCTGCCCGCTTTGACTATTGGTTGTAGACATCCCGCAGATACCAGTTTCCGCTATACGTCTGTTGCCCTAGGGAGGAACGATTCGCTATTCTAGCGAGTTATCAGGAAAATCCGGCGGGGATTCACGGCCGTTACAGCTTTTACATGGAGGAATAGATGAGCCCACAGGAAGTGTTGGAGTTTGCGAAGAAGAATGATGCGCGGCAGGTAGATCTGCGCTTCACCGATCTTCCTGGACTGACCCAACATATTTCGTATCCGATCAACATGCTCGAGGAGAGCTCATTCGAGGATGGATTCGGCATAGATGGCTCGAGCATCCGGGGCTGGGCGGCGATCAACGAGAGTGACATGCTTCTCATCCCCGATCCCTCTACGGCGTTTATGGATCCTTTCGCCGAGACCCGCACGGTAATCATGCTGGGCGACATTCTGGATCCGATCACTCGCCAGCACTACGATCGCGATCCGCGGTGGATCGCCAAAAAGGCAGAGCTTTATCTGAAGAACAGTGGAGTTGCCGATGTTGCGTATTTCGGCGCCGAGGCCGAGTTTTTCATCTTCGATAACATCCGCTTTGATCAAAACCAGCACAGTGGCTTCTATTACATCGACGCTGAGGAAGGGCGCTGGAACTCGGGCCGGGAGCACAACAACCTGGGCTACCGTCCGCGGTACAAGGAAGGGTATTTTCCGGTTCCGCCGACCGACCATTATCAGGATCTTCGCAGCGAGATGGTGGCGACCATGCTCGAATGTGGATTAAACATCGAGTGCCATCACCACGAAGTGGCCACTGGCGGCCAGTGTGAAATCGACCAGAAGTTCGACACACTCGTTCGATCGGCCGACAACATGGTCGTGTACAAATACGTGGTCCGTAATGTGGCTTACCAATACGGGAAAACTGTGACATTTATGCCGAAGCCGCTGTTTGGGGATAACGGAAGCGGCATGCATACTCACCAGAGCTTGTGGCGTGATGGCAAGCCGTTGTTTGCCGGCGATAATTATGCGGGCCTGAGCCAGATGGCGTTGTGGTATATCGGCGGCTTGCTGCGCCATGCGAGGGCGCTCTCGGCCATAATTGCTCCGACTACAAACAGCTACAAGCGTTTGGTGCCCGGTTTTGAAGCGCCCGTAAATCTGGCGTACTCGCGCCGCAATCGCTCAGCGGCGGTTCGGATCCCGATGTATTCAAACAATCCCAAAGCCAAGCGCGTCGAGTTTCGGCCTCCCGATGCGGCGTCGAACCCGTATCTGGCATTCGCCGCCATGGTAATGGCCGGACTTGACGGCGTGGTTAACAAAATTGATCCGGGTGAGCCCTTGGACAAGGACATCTATGACTTATCGCCGGAGGAAATGAAGAACGTGCCGTCGATGCCGGCTTCACTTGACGAGGCTCTGATGTGTCTCCAGGAAGATCACGCTTTCTTGACAAAAGGCGACGTATTTTCTGAAGAGCTAATCGAGACGTTCGTGTCCTATAAACAAAAAGCTGAGGCCGAGGCGGTTCGACTTAGGCCGCATCCATACGAATTTGCGCTTTATTACGATATCTGAGGTCGTGTTTGCACCCGATTGTCCTGAAGAATGCGTGGGATTTCTAACGTTACTGAAATTCCGATTTAAGCTGAAATAGGTAGAATTCGTCGTTAATCTGAGTCGGCGTTCGGAAATTCCTGGTTTAGGCAGTGCTTGCAATTGCGGGTCGATATAACCGCCTTGGCCGTTTAATACTCGGATCGGCGTGAAGCTCCTTGTTCTGAAAACGGAACGAGAACGAACGGACTATGGTACTGTAGCTCCGTAACTCAAACCGGTGACCAAGTAAGTGAACCCGTTTTTGGAAGAAGCAGGCAGGAGACTCAGACAAGCTCGAGAGCGTCTGCGTCTTCGATACCGGGATGTCGAACAGGCGAGTCAGCAAATTGCGCACCTCCGCGGCAACGATGACTTTGTCATTGGCTTGAGCCGGCTCGCTGACATTGAAAACAAGGGTACGCTTCCGTCGTTTTACCGCCTGTACTCGCTGTGTGCAATATACGGCCTCGATTTCAGTGCTGTGCTGCGCTGGTACGGGATCAATTTAGGCGAGCTGGCGGCCGACGCAGCCAGTCTCCCGATTCCTGAAACGCATCCCATCGATGTGGAAACCGACGACGCAGCCCAGGTGCTTTTCCCGGCGGAATTCGAGGAACAAGTCGATTTGCGGCGAACTTCTTACCTGAGCCGTCAAATTCATCGCTGGGGTAAATTGCCCGTTGCGATGTTGAATACGTTAGATCTGCGCAACCAGCGTTATGCCTTCGTCGGCACGGACGATTGGTCTATGTATCCGATTGTGCCCCCCGGCTCGTTCATTCAGATCGATGAAACGAAGCGCCGCATCGTGAACGGAGGTTGGTCACATGAGTTTGATCGGCCCATATACTTTTTGGAGCACCGGCACGGCTATCGCTGCGGTTGGTGCTCAGAGAAGGATGGACTTCTGATTCTGCAGCCGCACTCGGCTTCCGATGCCAGTCCGGAGATCTTCCGCTACCCTGGCGAGGCGGATGTGATCGGTCAAGTGGTCGGGGTCGCTATGCGCCTCGACCAGGGGAAGCGACGCCATACACGTTCATGAGAAGTCCGAGGATCGCCTCGAAGTCGGAGATGTGCTTTTGCCGCTCGGGTCCCTGGATGGAAGCGGGAACGAGGTTCTTGTAAGGAGTCAGCCGCAACCACGCATCGATCAACTCCGCTTTATCGACTTGGTCGATGCTACTGATATACATCTCAATATCAGCCTTCTTCCTTTCGAGCGGGTAGCTTACCCACTCCCTGAATATGGCTTCATGGTGCCGCTTCAGAACGCGATTGGTATCTGTACTCGAAGAATTCCCTGTTGACCCGTAGTATTCGTACCTGCCAGTATCGGGATTGCGCAGCCCTGCCAAATATACGAGGCGGCCGTACGAACTTGCGATTTGCGGTAAATCTCTCAACCAGAGATCTTCCTGCAAATCCCTCGCAATAATACGTGCCCCTAGGCGCTGCATTTAATCCCTAAATAGATCATACACGGATATATTCCCCGCACAACCTTCACTAGTACCGGTAGAACTAGGATCGTTCTGATACCGGAAAAGATAGAGGTATGTCTGCGCGCCGCGTGGGCCGTGGGCTATCGTACATTAGGAGTATTTAAGGCAAAACGCCGCATTAAATCGCATAAAGGGAACGCTATGAGAACGTTATTAACTTCATCGTTATTTGTTATTGGGCTAGCTGGAAGCTTGTTCGCTATGGCAGCGGGTACTCGAGTTCTGGAGCCGTCGGCTCAGAATCGCACAGTGTTTGTCGCCGATCAGCCGATCCCGGACCCGCACAGCGACAAGTGCCCGAAAGTGGCAATGGACCAGCCTATTCCAGACCCGCACAGCGACAAGTGCCCGAAAGTGGCCATGGATCAGCCCATTCCGGACCCGCACAGCGACAAGTGTCCGAAGCTCGTCGGCTGACGATCTCTAGTCGTAATTCCGGCGCCGAATCGGGGCAGCTGGACGCCTTGTGGGCTACAGTTGTCCGTTCCCGCGTTTTGCATTAATATTCAAGAGAGTCGATAACTGCATGAGCTGGGTGCGTGCTGGGCAAGGCATTAATATCGCGCTCGGACTGATCTTGATCGTTCGCTTGCTCCGTCTGCGGCTTCAACGCGTGTACCGCATTTTCTGCGTGTTTCTGGCCTGTGAATTTGCGGCTTCATTGCTGGCGTACGCCAAGACGGTCGTGCCGAATGCTCTGCCGGATTACCGCATTGTCTGGGTACTGGGGCGCGCCGTCATCTGGATTGTCACGCTATGGACGGTCTACGCCTTACTCGAAGCGGTGCTGAAGAACCTGCCGGGAGTTTTGCGACTTTCACGTAGATTGCTGAACTGGGTATTTATTGCTGCGCTGATCTTCGGCCTGTTGACTGCCAGGCCAGAGTTTTCAATATCGGGGCTCTCAGGCCAGAGTGACCCCCTCAGTGAAGCTGTCGGCATCGCTGTTGTTCTAGACCGTGTCGTTTGTACGATTGCGCTGTTTGCTCTCGTATCCATACTAGGTTTCATGCTGTGGTTCCCCGTTGAAATTTCTAGAAATCTGATCGTCTTCACAACGGGTTTTCTGGTTTATTTCGCGGCGAAGGGCGGACTTTTGCTGACGCGCAGCCTATGGTCGCACGAAAGCCTCGCTCTGATCAGTAATCTGATCATGTTCACTTCGGCCGCATGTTTCGCGTACTGGGCAATCTTCATCACCTCCGAAGCCGAAGCCGTCCCGGTCCGAATCGGACATAGCTGGCGTCCTCGCGAGCAGGAGCGGCTTATCGGCCAGCTCGAGGCCATCAACGTAGCTCTGCTCCGCACAGCTACCCGGCGGTAAAGAGTGTCGGCGCACGGCGCAATTGTTTCCACCGTTGTTAATTTACACGAAAACCGGGATTATTAAGAGAAAACTGATATTTAGGGATTGTAAAGCGCCGGGTGTTCCTGTATCTTATATCTACGGGGCGACCTTGATATCCGCTTTGTTATTCACGCCGCTGTTGCTCTGCGCTGTAGCAGTGGCATTCGCCATCCCGTTCTTGGCGAAGCTTTATAGGAGATGCCGCATTGAGGAGATCACTCCGGAATGGCTGGAGAGTTTCTCAGTCGCCGCTTACCGCCCGATGGAAGGGCTACTCGCGGAGGAAGATTTCAGGTTCCTGTCCGGTCAGCCGGGATTCGATCTTTCGTTATACCGCAAGCTCCGGCGTGAACGGCTCCGCATTTACCGCCAATACCTGTCCCGCTTGGTAAGCGACTTCAATCGCCTGCATCTTCTGATACGGCTCTTGATCGCGCGAACTCCGGAGGACCGCTCGGAGTTGGTCAGCAAGCTGATTTGGCTCAAAATTCGATTCTCGCTGGCTCTCATCCAGGCAGAGGCGAGCTACATTCTGTGTCTGTTCGGCCTACGGTCTCTCGCAGTTCGCAACCTGATATTGCAAATCGAAGCGATGCATGCCCAGTTGAGCGCAGCCTCAGCGTTTCAGGCAGCTTGAACGTACCTCCTTACCCGAAGCGAGCAACGTCAGGAACGCTTTAAGCTCCGCTTTCGCGGTCGTATACTCCTCAAAGGCTTCTTCAGCGCGTTTGAATTCTCTTGTATGCACGCAGCGGCGCGCTGCTTTGTGCTCCGTTGGGTATTTCAAATGCAGCATTTCGTGGAACATGACAAACTTCACAATTATTCGCGGCGCATTTACGGAATCGAAAACGCTGCTTAAGACGATAGCGTTATGCGACGGGTCATAGTGCCCCAGGGCGGTGCGGGAACGTGCGGCGCTCCAGCCCAGATCGGGCCGGGCGAGTAATCCATGAAAATACTGAATATTCAATTGCTCGAATATGTCCTCTAAGTCGTATACCAAGCCTTTGGGATTCCGGAAGATTTTGCGTCCGCGCTGCTGCTTTACGAGGTGCAGCGTGCGGCGAACGTCAGCGCGGTTCAGATAACGGCGGTACCGTGCGACCATGGAGCGCGACACGGGTTTGCGAAACAGTTTGCCCAAAAGAATGCACGCCAAAGCTTCTTGAACGGGTGCGGGGGCGCCTTCGAGCAAGTCGCTGATGTGCACGAGGAGGTGATCTTCATCCAAACGGATGCGGCTGTCTGCGTTTGCGTACTTGAGGAACCGCACGGTCACTTGGGGGACGCGAGTACGGGGTTTTAGAGCGCGAAAAATGCGAGTGTAAATCTGCTCTACTGTCTCAAAGAACAATGCGGTCTCGACCTGCATTTTCGTCAGACTGTACCATGGTAGATCAACGAACAAGAGGCATAGGTGTCTATAGCGAAAATCAGTGCGATTGGCTGCTTTGTGCCGCCCCGGATTCTAACGAACGACGACCTGTCCGAGATGGTCGAGACGAGCGATGCGTGGATCACGGAGCGGACCGGGATTCGCGAGCGGCATATAGCCGATCCGGAAATCGCGACATCGGATATGGCGGTCGCAGCAGCGCAGGAAGCTCTTTCGCAGCGCGGAATCGAGGCTCGGGAACTCGATGCAATCATCGTTTGCACTGTGACGCCGGACATGATGTTCCCTTCTACCGCTTGCCTGGTGCAGGATCGTTTGGGCGCAACGGGAGCTTGGGGATTCGATTTAGTAGCCGCGTGCTCGGGATTCATTTACGGCCTGACAACCGCCGCGCATCTGGTGTCTGCGGGAGTGCACCGAAAAATACTGGTGATCGGTGCGGACACAATGTCACGCATTCTCGATTACACGGATCGCGGAACGTGCATCTTGTTCGGCGATGCGGCGGGAGCGTTCCTGATCGAGCCCTCAGATGGTTCCGAGGGTCTTATTGGACACGTCCATGAGATCGACGGATCAGGTGGTGAATTCCTGAAAATGCCTGCGGGGGGGAGCCGGCTTCCGGCCAGTGCAGAGACGGTTGCAAAGCGGTTGCATTACGTAAAACAAGAGGGACAGCAGGTATTCAAATTCGCGGTCAGAAAGATGTATGAGATCTGCGACACGCTCCTGCGCCAACATGGTTTTACTGCATCGGACGTGAGCTTGCTCATTCCGCACCAGGCAAATAAGCGCATTATCACGGCCACGGCCGAACGTTTGGGTTTGCCTCAGGAACGAGTAATCATAAACCTGGATAAATTCGGCAATACTACGGCCGGCACAATACCTCTCGCCACGCGCGATGCCATTTCCGAAAAAACTCTAAAAAAGGGCGATTTGGTGTTGTTTGCAGCTGTCGGCGCGGGCTATACAGCGGGCGCTAGTCTGTGGAGATGGGCTTACTGACGGGCGTCGCAGGTGCGCGTTTGGCTTGCAGCTTCTGTTCGCGCGCATATTCGCGGAGCACGCGTTCCACATAATGCCGGGTTTCAGAGTAGGGCGGCACGCCCCTGAATTTCGCGACCGCTTGCGGTCCGGCGTTGTATGCCGCTAGCGCAAGTACGGCATCGCCCCTGTATTGCAGCAGCAGACTTCGCAAATATCGCGCGCCACCTTCAGCATTTTCGCTGGCCTGGTCCGGGTTTACTCCAAGGTCCGCCGCAGTTCCGGGCATCAGCTGCATCAGGCCAACCGCGCCTTTGGGGGAAACGGCTCGCGGGTCAAATCGCGATTCGATTCGCGCGACGCTCTGGACCAGTTCGGGAGGAAGGCCCTGTGCAATGGCTGCGCTCTTGAGCAGCTCTTCCGGCACCGGGCCAGGCATCTTCACAGCGGTATCCGCCGGTAACGGATCGTCTTTAAGCGGCTCGATGCGGACCACCGCTGCGACCGGTACTTCTACAGTTCCGGTTGCTGTATGGAGCACCAGGATCTGATTCTCTTCCGTGTGCGACTGGGCTTCGAGTTGAAAACCGCTGGTCAGGTAAACCAACTCCTTGCCGAAACAAGGGCACAGGGCGAAAACAAAAAGCGCAACTGCGGCTCTGGTCATACTGTGGTCGCCGCGTGATGCGATTGCGTTTCGAGCGCGTCCTTCTCGCGCTCAAAAAGAAGCTCTTGTTCGAGTAGTGTAGTGGCCACGACCGCCTCGACAGCCTTCTCCGAAATCCTGCTGTCCTTGCCGTAGCGCGTGGTGAACAGATCCGAAACGTCCTGCAGCTGCTTTTTAATACCTGTTAGGTATCTAGCCATGGCAGAACGTTCGTCCCGGCTCAACGGAGATTGCACCTGAGCTCCTTAAACAGCTGCTTTATTTTCGCTAAACATCCATTTTGCCACAATCCCGGGCCGATTACTATCCGAAAATCCCTTGGGACGATACGATGTAGCAAGTCAATGGGCAAGGTTGCGAACCTAATCTGCAGCCGCTGCGGAAAGCGGCTCGAGCCAAATCAGGCGGTAAATTTGTGCGATTGCGGCGGTCCTTTGCTGGCCGGCTATGATTTGCGCCTGGTTCGCGAGGAGTGGCACAAAAGCGATCTGAAGGGTTCCGTACGGACGATGTGGCGCTATGCGCCCGTCTTGCCGTGTGACCTGGAAGACGCCGTAAGCTTGCGAGAAGGGTGGACTCCGATCGTGCAGACCCCTCGATTGCAGAGAGCGCTGGGCGCTCAGGATCTCTGGGTAAAGGACGAAGGACGCAACCCGACGGGATCTTTCAAGGCACGCGGCTTGTGTTGCGCGGTGAGCGTGGCCAAGCAACTGGGAGTGCGAAAGTTGGCAATTCCTTCGGCCGGCAATGCAGGCAGCGCGCTCGCCGCTTATGCAGCTGCGGCCGAGCTCGAAGCGCACATTTTCATGCCGCGCGACGTGCCGGAGTCGAACTTCGTCGAGTGTAAGGCATTTGGCGCGCACGTGACACTGGTTGACGGACTGATTAGCGATTGCGGCAGGATCGTAGGGGAACGTAAACAGCGGGAAGACTGGTTTGAGGTCACCACGCTGAAAGAGCCTTACCGCATCGAAGGTAAGAAGACGATGGGTTACGAAGTCGCCGAGCAGTTCGACTGGCAGCTTCCGGACTCCATTCTTTATCCGTGCGGAGGCGGCGTTGGTCTCATTGGAATGTGGAAAGCGTTCACGGAACTCGAGGAATTAGGCTGGATCGGCAGTAAGCGGCCGAAGATGATCGCCGTGCAGGCTCGCGGCTGTGAGCCGATCACTCGCGCTTTTGAAAAAGGCGCGGCAGAAAGCCGGATGTATGCGAGCGCACATACGGTCGCGAGCGGGCTGCGCGTGCCTAAAGCGCTGGGTGACTTCCTTGTGCTGAATGCAGTTCGCGAGAGCGGCGGCACGGCGATTTCTGTTTCGGATGAAGAGATGCTCGATGCGGGCGTGCTGCTGGCTGAGACGGAGGGAATCTTTGCGGCTCCGGAAGGCGGAGCTTGCGTCGCTGCTGCCGGAACTCTTCTGAAGGACGGATTTTTGCGGCCCGAAGAGCGTATCGTAATCTACAACACCGGTTCCGGGCTGAAGTATCTGGAGGCGTACTCGACCCGGTTCTCGAGACAGAGCGTGAGCGAGCAGGACAAACTGGGCGGACTGATCACGCCGCGTTAGTTTTATGGTTCTGGTACTTTGTGGGACGATAGAAGAGTCCGGATGGAGTCGAACAACAGTTAGGAGAGGATCAGTGATCAAGCTTTTCGTAGGGAACTTGCCCTACAAGGCTACAGAGGCCGATTTAGAGACATTTTTTCAAGAAGCGGGTGTTCACGTGGACAGCGTGAACATCTTGCGGGATCGTTTCAGTGGTGAGGCAAGAGGATTCGGTTTCGTCGAGATCAACGACGATGCGGCAGCGAACCAGGCCGTTCAGGCCTGCAATGGGCGGGCGTTAATGGGGCGCGCGCTGGTGGTGAACGAAGCTCGTCCGCCCGAGCGGCGTGAACGCAGTCAAGGCGGTGCTGGCGGCGGTGGTGGACGCCAGCGCGATTTCGGCGGCAGCAAAAATCGCTGGTAGCTTACGGGCGCGTATCCTGAACGCGGCCTTTCCATGCTCCGCCGCGACCGCGCCAATACCGGATCGCAGAGTGGACCGTTGCTCCGGCGTAAAAGCATGCGATTAACGGAAGAGCTATGGCCCAAAGCGGCCGCTGTTTATAAAAGCGAACCATAGGGAAATAGGCGAAGCTCATCAGCATCCAGGCCGTGAGTCCCAGGATGGTGGCGATTCCGTTGCCGGTTAGGAGCAACAATGGCGGGAGCACATAGGTAAGGGCCAGCCCGATGACGGTTCCGGCAAGCAGGAGCGAAGAGTGGTCGAGCTGATTGAACGCGGTGCGCGAGATCATTTGCCCGATTTCGGAAAACGTGTCATAGGACCGAATACTTTCGGATGCGGACGAGAGCCCCATCCAAATTCGTCCGCCGGAGCGCTTCACTTCACGCGCCAGCGCACAATCATCAATTACTTCGCCTCGGATTGCGGCGAGGCCGCCGATTTTCTCGAGACACGCGGGGCGAATGAGGATGCAACCTCCCGCCGCTGCAGCGGTCCGATGGCGCGATGGAGAGATCCACGCCGGCGGATACAGCATCACGAAAAAGAAAACGAAAGCGGGGATAAGCGCCTTCTCAGCGGTACTCACGCACGCGAGCTTCACCATGTAGGATGCGAGATCGCAGTCGAGAGCTTCAGCGATTGCGACGAGCTGTGCGACGGTATGCGGGCCGTGCACAATATCCGCGTCGGTGAGAAGTATGTAATCGGGCTCCAGCGCTTCCGCTCGCGCAACGCCTTGGGAAAGCGCCCACAGTTTGCCTGTCCACCCGCGGGGGAGCGGTTGTCCGGAAATGATTGTCAAAAAATTTGTCTTGCCGGCGCGCTCGGCTGCAGCAGCAGCAATCTCGGCAGTTCGATCTGTGCTTGCGTCGTCGATTAAAAAGATGTGCAGCGGGGCAGGGAAGTCTTGCTCGAACAGAGACGAGAGCGCGCGGCCGATAACCGCCGCTTCGTTGCGGGCGGGGATCACGACTGCAAGTCGCGCTGTAGATACGTTCGGCCGTTCGAGATTTGTGACGGAGCGGTTGACTTCCCAGAAACGGCCTCGAAAAGCGAGGAGGTAAATCCAGATAATTACGGGAACGGCAGCGATGATGGCGAGAAGCACGTGTTCAGGCCGATTGCTGCTGGGTCATGCAGTGCAAGGTTCCTAGCCCAAGCACCAGATCTACGGAACCGATCCCGATCACCTTCCGGTCTGGGAATAAGGCGGATAATTTGTTGAGTGCGATCCGGTCATTGGCGTCATTGAAGGTGGGCACGAGAACGGTTTGGTTCGCGATGTAGAAATTGGCATAGCTGGCGGGAAGGCGCTGGCCATCGAAGTACAGCGGCTCGGGCATGGGCAAAGTTTCGATGCGTAGTGGTTGGCCGTTCTGGTCTCGCAGCTCTCGGACACGGCAGAGATTTTCGTACAGCGACTCGAAGTTCTCGTCCGATCGGTCTTCCGTCATTGCGATAGCGATCGTGCGCGGATCCGTGAACCGAGCGACATCGTCGATGTGGCCGTGCGTATCGTCGCCGGCGATTCCGCTTTTTAGCCAGAGCGTATGAGGAGCGCCGAGATAGCGAGCGAACAGCTGTTCGATGTCGTCACGACCCAGTCCCGGATTCCGGGCTTGAATTGGGCTGAGCAAGCATTCTTCGGTCGTTAAAACGCAGCCCGAGCCGTTCACGTCGATAGCGCCGCCTTCGAGGACAATACGCGTGTCGTTCCACATTGGCGTCCAGGATGGAAACGCGAGCTGAGTCGCCAAGGCGTCTGTCACCGCATCATCACAGTCTGAGTTGTCGTACTTGGCCCACCCGTTGAATCGCCAGTTCAAGACAGCCCGTTCGCCGGCTTCATTTCGAACAAACATTGGACAGAAGTCGCGCGTCCAGCTGCGATCTGTGGGGATGCGGAAGAACTCGACGGCTTCCGTGTGCGCGCCGGACTTCTTCAGCACGCGGCGCGCTTGTTGCTCTTCTTCCGCATCAGTAATAAGGATGCGCACCTTCTCTTGGCGCGAGAGATGGCGGACGATTTCGCCGTAGACCCAGGAAATTGTTTCAAACTTGCCGGGCCAATCGGATTGCTCGTGAGGCCAAGCGAGCCAGGTGGCTTCATGCGGCTCCCATTCGGCGGGCATGCGAAAGCCGAGCTGGGCCGGATAGTCGTTACTGTGGCGCAAGCCGCTCCTTCACAGTCGCGGTTCAGTCGAGCCAGCGTTGGGTGATTGCTGAGTACGCATCGATTCGGCGGTCGCGGAGAAATGGCCAATTTCGCCGCACCTCGTCCATCTGCTTGGGATCGCATTCGACAACCAGCACAGCGTCTTCACTGGTTGGGGCCTGGGACAACATGCGTCCGAACGGATCGGCGACAAACGAATTGCCCCAAAATTCGAGACCTGTTTCCGGCGGTCCTTCATATCCGGTACGGTTCACTGCGGCGACGAAAACGCCGTTCGCGATCGCATGCGCCCGCTGGATGGTGCGCCAGGCATCTAACTGCGCTTCTCCGAATTCCGCTTTCTCGGACGGGTGCCATCCGATGGCGGTGGGATAGAAGAGTACGTTCGCGCCTTGCAGGCTGGTGATCCGCGCGCCTTCCGGATACCATTGATCCCAACAGACGAGAACGCCGATACGCGAATAGCGGGTTTCGAAGTTCTTGAAACCGAGATCGCCCGGCGTGAAATAGAACTTTTCGAAGTACAGCGGGTCGTCGGGAATGTGCATCTTTCGATACAAGCCGATCAACGAACCGTCTGCATCGATCACGGCTGCCGTGTTGTGATAGAGGCCGGCCGTACGTTTCTCAAAGAGAGAAGCGACGATCGACACTTGAAGATCCTTGGCCACCGAAGCAAGCGCTTCAGTGGATGGGCCGGGTATAGTTTCGGCGAGGTTGAAGAGCTCGGCGTTTTCTTCGCGGCAAAAGTATTGGGATCGGAACAGCTCCTGCAGGCACACGATTTCGGCGCCCTGAGCGGCTGCTTCGCGGATGCCACGGATTGCTTTCTCGAGATTCGCGCCGGGATCAACGGAACAGGACATCTGAATGAGGCCGATCCTGAACTTTGTATCCCGCTGTGTACCGGGCGCCCGCGAGCTACATGTAGATTCCACCGTTCACATCCAGTACCTGTCCCGTGATGAAACTCGCCTCATCACTGACCAGAAATTTGACTGCGGAAGCAATATCTTCGGGCGTGCCCATGCGTTTCAAGGGAGTATCATCGAGCATTCTGTGCTTGGCCTCGGCAGGAAGGCCGTGCGTCATATCGGTTTCAACGAAGCCGGGAGCTACGGCGTTCACGGTGATATTGCGGCTGCCCAGCTCTCTCGCGAGCGCTTTTGTCAGGCCGATCAAGCCGGCTTTCGAGGCGGCGTAATTTGCTTGGCCGGCATTTCCCATCTCGCCCACGACGGAAGAAATATTCACGATGCGTCCCCAGCGCTCGCGCATCATTCCGGGCAAAACCTGTTGGATGGCGTGGAAGGCTCCGGTCAAATTGGTTCGCAGCACGATTTCCCAGTCGGCCGGCTTGATGCGTACAGCGAGGCCATCTTTAGTGATGCCCGCGTTATTCACCAGGATGCCGATCGGTCCAAATTCTTTGGCGGCTTTTGAGAAGGCGTTGACGATGGACTCGGTTTCACTGAGGTCCATCTCGACGGCAAAGGCCTCGCCGCCCGATTCGCGAATTGCCCGGGCTTTTTCTTCGAGAGGGCTGACCGATCTTGCGGCGAGCACGATACGATGACCAGCGGACGACAATGCACCGACGCAGGCGCTTCCGATGCCGCGGCTTGCGCCCGTGATCAACGCTGTGCGTCCGCTCATAATTCACTCTCATGATAATGGGTGTACGGCAATCTATGGCCTTCGACGATTTGCGTGATTTTATTCGCGGTCTGGAAAAACGAGGAGAACTCCGGCGCGTCTCCGTTGAAGTAGATCCATACCTCGAAATCACTCAGTTTGCCGACCGTGCAGTGAAGAACGGCGGTCCCGCTCTGTTTTTCGAAAAGCCGAAGGGCTCGAAAGTTCCTGCTGTGATCAACCTGTTCGCCAGCACGCGGCGCATGGAGATGGCGCTTGGCGTCGACGATATCGAAGAGATTGCGGGACGGATTAGCGGCTTTCTTCAGATGCAGAAGCCCGAGGGGTTACTGGACAAGTTGAAGATGCTGCCGAAATTGGGCGAGCTGAACTCGATGTTTCCGAAGATGGTTTCGAGCGGTCCGTGCAAAGAGATCATTCGGCGGAAAAGTTTTTCGCTCGGCTGGTTTCCGATCCTGCGTTGCTGGCCGGGCGATGCGGGCCGGTTTATTACCCTTCCGATGGTTTTTTCGAAGAACCCGGAAACCGGCAAGCGGAATTGCGGCATGTACCGCATGCAAGTTTTCGATGAGCGCACGACCGGAATGCACTGGCAGAAGCATAAGCAAGGCGCGGAGCATTACAGGCGGCGCATCGCGCAAGGCGCTGGTGCGCGAATGCCGGTTGCGGTTGCGATCGGGGCTGATCCCGCGACGATGTTCTCGGCGGTTTTGCCGCTGCCGCCTGATATTGACGAGATGATGTTCGCCGGGTTTGTGCGGGGCCGGGCGGTCGATATGGTGAAGTGCGAGACGTGCGATCTTGAGGTGCCTGCGAACTCGGAAATCGTGCTGGAAGGGTATGTCGATTTAGGTGAATTGCGGCGCGAAGGCCCGTTTGGCGATCATACAGGGTTCTACTCGCTCGATGATGATTACCCGGTATTTCATATCGAGTGTGTGACGCACCGCAAGAATCCGATTTACGCCACAACGGTTGTCGGGCCGCCGCCCATGGAAGATTTCTATATGGGGAAGGCGATCGAGCGGATGTTCCTTCCTTTAATTCGCATGCAGCTACCGGAAATCCGCGATATGTGCATGCCGGCTGAGGGCGTGTTTCACAATCTGGTCCTAGTTGCGATCCGGAAGTCGTATCCGGGGCAGGCGAGAAAAGTGATGCACGCGATTTGGGGTCTTGGACAGGCCATGTTCAGCAAGTGCATCGTGGTTGTCGATGAGGACGTGGATGTTCAGAACATTCGCGAGGTCACTTGGAAGGCGCTGAACAATATCGATCCCGAACGGGATATCGAGTTTGTGAGGGGACCGATCGATTCGCTCGATCATGCCAGCCGTATGCCGAATTACGGCTCGAAAATGGGTATCGATGCGACGACAAAATGGGCGTCGGAAGGTTTTCAACGCCGGTGGCCCAATCCGATCGAGATGCCGCCGCAGGTTGTAAAGCGCGTGGATGAGCTGTGGAAGCGCGCGGGTCTCGATCGCGGTTAGAGGTCGGGAGCACTGGGGCAAGCTGGTCCACTTACGGCAGGCCACAAAGGGCGATGGCCTGCCCCACTCAGGCGGCCGAGGGGATGGATTCCGGATCTGCTGAGCTTCGGTTTTGAGCTGTACGAGCGTTTCTTATGGTGGCGGTGCCTGCCAAGTAGCGTTCGATATCGGCAGCTGAAAAATCGAACCCATTTTCGGAGAGATCGAAGGGGCGGTTGTCGCGTTTGGCGGCGGTGTAGAGCGTGGAGGCGGCTTCGAGCTCGTTGATTTCGCGCGTTTTGCGCTCTGTCTGGAGCTGGCGAAGTTCGGCGGCGGCCTTCGAATAGTACCGAAGCAGACGAGCTTCCTGGATCTGCAGATTATGGATCTGCTTTTCGTAGGTGAGGAACGTGTGGAGGTCGATGAGGCGGGGCCGCGCGGCGGGATCCTCATGCTCGAAGTCGGCGGCGAATTGGGTGCGGCCTTGGGCGTAGATGGCCATCTCGAGGGAACGAATTCGGTCGAGACGCCAGAAGGTATCGGCGATGGACTGAACGAGAGTGGATTCGCGGAGGCCGACGGGGCGGTATTCCTGTTGAAATTCGTACACCTGCTCCTGGTACGCAGCGGCGTCATCGCTGGGGAGGAGAACCGTGCGGCCGGTGAGTCCGGTTTTGACGGCGTTTAAAGAAGATTTGGCTTTGCCTTCAGAAGTAGTGGGGCCGGTGCTGAGTTGGGCATTGGCGCGGTTGGCGGCGAGCTGGGCGGGAGAGATGAGTTCTTCGCTGCGCTCACGGGTCTGAATGAACTCTGAGGTGGATTGAGCATCAGGCTGCGGCGCGATCGCGACTGCGCGGTTCTGCTTTTTCAAGAGTTTTTGTTGTTTGCGCTCGGCGGCGCGGCGGATGGAACGGGGTGTCATAGAGTTTGGTTTGCGAATTTCGCGGCTACAACGTAGCATGCGAAGGGGCGAAAACGAACTGTCTGATTTCAAACAGAGCGGGCAAGTAGCTTAGAACCCTTGAGCTTGCGGGGAAAAAATAATCGGGTGAAGGCGGTGACTGAAGCGTGGTCATCAGGTTCGTAGTGTTGCGTTCTTCGTCTGCATTTAAGTAATAAAGCGCTTGAGGGCGCTTACGCTTCCGGCTCGGATTCAGATGCGGTGCGGGTGATGGGTTTTGGGGATGTTCACGAGCGCCCGTGAAATCCCGCCGAAAACGGGTGCGCTGAGTTACGCGATCGGACGCCAGATGCGGCTGTCGCGCTCGAGCATTTGCTCGGCGGCTGGAGGGCCGTCACTGCCGGCTGGGTAGTCGGGGAAATCGGCGGGAGGGTTCGCGCCCCAGACGTCCAAAATAGGTTGGACGACGCGCCAGCCAGCTTCGATGTTGTCGGCTCGCTGGAATAGCGTGGGGTCGCCGATCATTACGTCGTAGAGGAGTGTCTCGTATCCCGTGTTTGGAGCGGTTCCAAAATAATCCTGATACTTGAAATCCATGCGCACGTCGCCGAGCTTGGCAAGAGGTCCGGGGATCTTCGCACCGAACTCGAGCGCGATGCCTTCGTCCGGCTGAATGCGCAGCAATAGCCAGTTCGGGGCGGGATTGCGAACGGCTGTGTTTCGGAAAAGAGCACAGGGCGCTTCCTTGAAACGGATAGCAATTTGCGTTTTGCGACGGGCGAGCCGCTTGCCCGTGCGCACGTAGAACGGTACACCCGACCAGCGCCAATTCTCGATCGCGAGCTTCAAGGCGACATAGGTTTCCGTTGCGGAATGGGGTGCGACGTCGGGTTCCTGGCGGTATGCGGGGACGGGTTGTCCTCCAATTTCGCCCGCCCCGTACTGGCCGCGCACCGCATCGGATTCCACTTCTTCCGGCTTGCAAATTCGGATGCACTGAATGACTTTGGCTTTTTCGGCGCGCACGGCATCGGCGCTGAAGGAGCTTGGCGCTTCCATGGCCGTCATGGCGACGAGCTGGAAGACGTGATTGGGGACCATGTCGCGCAGCGCGCCTGTCTTGTCGTAATACCCGCCGCGCTGTTCGATGCCCACCGTCTCGGCGGCCGTAATCTGCACGTGATCGATTCGATCGCGATTCCATACCGGCTCGAAGAAGCCGTTCGCGAACCGGAACATCATAATGTTCTGAACGGTTTCTTTGCCGAGAAAATGATCAATGCGGTAAATCTGGCTTTCGCTGAGAACGCTGAGTATCTGTCTGTTGAGCGCCTGGGCGGAGGCGAGGTCGTGGCCAAAGGGCTTCTCGATTACGATGCGACGCCAGAAGCCGTCCTTTTCGCAAGCAAGCTCACTTTTGCCGAGATGCTCAACTACAGGTGCAAAGAAGCGCGGAGCCACGGCGAGGTAGAAAAGATAGTTGCCGCGGGTTCCACGAGCGGCGTCGAGTTCCGCAAGCTTCGATTTCAGTTTGTCGTATGTCGCCGGATCGTTGAGATCGCCTTGGAGGTAGGACATGCGGCTGGTAAGCCAATTCCATTTGCTCTGGTCAACCTGTGCGCCCTGGCCGGCTGCTTTTACAAATTGCTCGAGCATGCCTTCCAAGGATTCGCGCCACTCGTCTTTACTTTTTTGAGCGAGGTCCAGGCCTGTGATTGCGAACTCTTCGGGAAGCAGATTGGCGCAAGCCAAGTTGTAGAGAGCGGGTACGACCAATCTTTTCGTGAGATCGCCGCCGGCTCCGAAGATAACCATGCAGCAGGGTGGGGGCGCTTTGGGAGCCGTGGGCTTATTAATCGCTTGCTCGCTCATGACATAGATCGTAGCGTCTGGCGTGGAATTGCCTTGCGCCTAGTGTTATTGCATGGGTCTCACAAATAATTGGCCGGCGCGGCAGTCTCTGATGCGCCAGGCACACGGACGCGGCTGCAACGTTTTCGACAGACAAACACGAACTTCTCTCAGTTCGCCTTGGCGGCATTGCACTCGCACTGCCGGCAGACCTCGGAGGCCATTGGCGGCGGCGAATCTTCTCTCAATCTCGCCGGGGCTGGTCTCGAGCGCACGATGCACTTGTCGATAGAAGTTCGGGATCTGAATGCTCGCGGAGGCACGTTCCACGGTAGCGAAGTACTCGGCAGCGTTTAATCCGGTGCATGAGCCGTGAGTGCGCCATTCGTGTTCAATCATTGCTGCGCTCGGCATCAGAGGCAACATGCGCTGCACAAGGATGCCCGGAACAGGCTCGACGGGCGCACAGTTTTCGAGCGGCGCGCCTGTTTCGCGCTCCGGCCATAAGCCGTGCACGACGAATCCGGCGTCGCGGCCCACTTGACACTCGCGATCCGGGCGGCGTGGGATTTCGTGGGCGCAGAATGCGGGGGCCCAAGATAGGGCGAGCACGTAATAATCGAATCCGCCGGGAGTCTCTGTGGCGGTTTGAGGCGCACGCCGGCCGCCGCATGCGGATGCGACCAGTAGCAAGCAGGCGAATGCGGCCGATGCGGCTGTGAAGCGATTGGAAGGTTTCATACGTGCTTAGTAGCTGAGGTTCTTATCCCGGAAGTTTCGCTTGTTCCTGTTCCTCGATAACGGCGAGCGGCTTGCGTATGTCGATCGCGATCAGAATAGCGAGGCCAAGCATGGGCAACGAAAGTGACCCTAAGCCCATTTTGAAATCGCCGAGAGTTCCGCAGCAAGCGCCGAACACATAGGCCAGCCACATGCACGCAAGCCAGAGAGCAATGCGAAAGACTTTTTGCTCGAATGAATCGGCCAGCGCGGCAGCGAGATTTTTGGGGTGCGCGTGTAGGTGATCGTAAAGCCACGTCAGATATTTGGTCAATTGCTCGGCGAATTTGACCAGGGTTCCGGTGACGAAGCCGGTGTTGAGATTCAAGGTGCTGAAGTGCGTGAGCGTGGCGTTCTGAATGCCCATGGCGACAGAAAGGAGTGCGATGTAAGTAAAGATGATCGCTCCCGCTAATTCGGTGGGCTGATGGCGGTTGAGAGATGCGGGCGCTAACAGTGCGATCTCACACAACAAAGTTATGGAGGCGATGGCCCGAATCCGGTTGCGCGCACCGACGGCGATGAGCAACCGGCAGAAGAGAACGCCTACGACGTATCCGATGACCGGGCAGAGACGCGGGAGCGCTTCCGGCCAATTCTGGGAGGTGACTTGAATGCCGAGTGCGACGCTGTTTCCGCTCATATTAGCGGTATAGATGTGGCCCAGTGTCAGGAAGCCAACGGCGTCAACAAACCCGGCGATCCCAGTAAGAAGAATTGCTATGAAATACGGCGCTTTATCTTGCATGCCACTCGAAGGCATCGTATCGAACCATGTAGAGTGGGGTTTGAGTAGGAGGTTTGAGGCGTGAGTATCGGTGAGCAGCTCGCTTTCTTATTCATCCTGGCTATTCCGATCGCGTCAATCGCGTGGACGGTCACGCACGAAGACATCTTTCGCGAAGCGCGCGAGTGGTGCAAGCGAAAATGCGAAACCTGCAACCGGATTTACAAGCGCAAATTCTTTTATCTGTTCACCTGTGAATACTGCTTCAGCCATTACATTGTCGTTTTGTTTCTGATCTTGACGCGGTACAAGCTGCTGTTTTCTGATTGGCGAGGTTATTTGATTTCAGGCTTTGCGCTGGTGTGGGTGGCGAATGTTTATATGAACATCTATTCGCGAGTGCGGCTGGATATCAAACGGGAGCGCGTGGAGATTGCTGCTAAAGAGGGTGAAATTTCGGATCCGAAGCCAGGGCCGGCGCTGGTGGTTGCGGCAGATGGAGCGTCGAAGGAACGAGAGGCGGAACACGCGCATCGATAAACGCCGGGCGTCATAAGAGTTCCGCGACCTCATTGGCAGCTCATGCGGGAGGGCATAAATGAGTCGAGAAGTGTTTTTGAAAATTGTGCTGGCGTTCGTGGGACTGCTCTTTTTGGCGTCAGCTTATCCCTTGATGATATTTTTCCGGCGAGACCCAGCGTTGTCGATGATGTTCAGCCTTTATGTCACGCTCGGCGTTTTCTTGCTTCTCGCAATCCGCAACCCGTTGGCGAGCCGTAGCCTGATCGCTTTTACAGCATGGTCGAGCTTCGCTCATGCGGCAGTGATGGGCACGCAGGCATTACGGAAGATGATTTCACGTGAAGAACTGATCGGTGTGGCGATGCTCGCGGTCATCGGCGTGGTGCTGATCGCGCTCGCACCCGCAAAGCAGCCTGCGAGTTCCGGTGTCGAAGAGCGATTTCAAGTCCGTTGACGAGTACATCGCCTCGCAACCGGTGGGCGTACAGGACGTACTCGGGCGCGTGCGCAGCGCGATCCGCAAGGCCGTGCCGCGAGCACAGGAAGTCATTTCGTACGAGATGCCCACGTACACGCTGGATGGCAATCGGTTGCTTCATTTTGCTGTATGGAAGCAGCACTATTCGATCTATGCTGCCACTGAGCAACTGGTGGCGGCATTCCGCGACGAGCTTGCAGGGTACGAGGTCGAGAAGGGCACAATCCGCTTTCCGCTGCGCGAGCCTGTTCCCGTGAAGTTGATTGAACGGATCGCGAAGTTTCGCGCTAAGGAAGTTGCCGGGCGTGAGAAGAAGGCGGTGGCGCACGTGGCGCGGCGCGGGTGGATCCGATGATTGCGTTGCGCGACAGCTAATCGAGGCACGTTTATAACCGTCTACAGTGGAAGCGTGATCCGTCGTCGTGATTTGATTCGGGCTGGTGCGGGCGTGGTTTTGGGCGTTCTGACTGCCCGGTCGCGGCTAGCCGCCCAGGAAGCGATTAGCTGGGGTGCGCCCGACAACGGACTGAGTACTGGTATCCGCCTAGAATCAGATACACCCTGCGGCGGTCTGTTCACGTATTTGAAGAACGTTGGCTCACATCCGTTCACTCTATTCGTTTCGTATGGCGAGCTGCAAAGAATTGAGTTCACCGCGACAGCGCCCGACGGGAAAGCATATGTAATCCGGGATCGAGAGTTTTACCGCCCGTGCGGCGGGTTGTGCGATCTCCCTGTTGCACAGTGTCTCGATTCCGATGCTATTCGTATGACAGAGTTCGCGCTGAAGGATTTACTGTATGTGCCGTCTATCGGTAAGGGCACGACGGTTGGCGTTCTGCTTCGGCGAGGTTATTGTGTTCGAGCAGCTTTTGAGGTCACCGAGCAGCAGCTTGAGGAGAGTAGGCTTTCGCTCAAACACCCCTGGCGGGGACGCGTTGTTTCAGGCGAGATCTGCAAACAAAGGGCTTAGTGCATTCTTCTGAGGCCCCGGTCCGGCCTTCGTCGGTTGTGCACAGATCGGGCGTCGAAACAACGCGAACCGGAACACGCGTGGAGATGGGTGGCCGACCGATAAGCGCCTCTTGCAAGTAGGTTTCATGCTGCCGGACGTGTTCGGCACGGACCTCGTCCGGCAGCGGGAAAAAAATGCCTGGCGAACTCCTCTACGTCCTCCAGAGAATGCCGGATCGTATAATCCGAATAATTACGACGCTGGAGCTGTTCCATTTTTTTGCATAAGTGGCGCCAAGGAACCTTCCTTGTGACCCTCACGGTATCGGAGTGGCAACGATGAGTAGAGCGGCAAGGCGCGAGAAGCTCGAAGCAAGACTTAACCAGCTTGAGAGCGACTTCCGCGAGCTGTTACTTGAGGCACTCAATCGATGTGCATCCGGAGAGTGGGGAGTCTTTGGGCAAAATGATGCAGTTCTGAAAGGGTATTCACCCGCTATATATGCTCGACTCAAATCGGAGGCGGCAGAAGGGCTTTTTCAACTGGGCGATGAAGTCAACGAGCTGCGAACGAGTCTCGGGATCCAGGAAACTTTCTATCTGTTTGACAGATATCTTGAATACCGACAGCGACGATCCTCGAACCATCTCGGCGAGCCCAAACTCGCCGCTGAGTTCCTAACTGAACTGGACCCAAGCTCGTCCACCCGTACGCCCTAACGTCCGCCGCCCAGCGGCTTTGTTTTCGTCGCGAATCGGAAACTCCCGTGCTCTTGTATTACTCGCTCGAACTGCTGATCAATTTGCGCTGGTCATCGGGCGTGAGGCGATCGTACAGTGCAGTGAAAACGGCGTTGGTCCAACCGAAGCCGGCTTGGTTGGCGCTGTATCCGAAATGGATCTGCCCGCTGACATTCGAGCCGCCCTGGACGACGTCGTACTTTTCGACGATGTATCCCTGGCGCAGGAACTCGCGGCGCACGAGCGAGAGGAATTTCATTGAGATGCGCTCGGCGTCGTCGTTATAGCCGTAGCGGCGTAGCCCTTCGACGGCGATCATCTGCAGCGGCGCCCATCCGAAGGGAGCGTCCCACTGATTTCCGCTTACGTAGGTGCTGGTCTGGAGTCCGCCGGCTTTTTCGAATAACGGTAGATTTCGCTCCACGCGAGCAGCTTGCTCTTTGGTCGCGAATCCGGCCCATAACGGGTAGAACGTCGTAAGAAAAGGATAGTGCCGGACGCGATGATGCACGAAATCGTAGTCGTAGTAGAGGCCGTCCTTCTCATCCCACATCAGCCGGTTGATGCGCTCGGCCCGATTTTCTGCGCGTTTGCGCCAGGCAGTTGCGTCGGCATCCCGGCCGAGCTCGTGCAGAATGTCGCCCGTCTGGGTCTCCATCAGATAGAGCAATGAATTCAGGCAGACGGGATCGTAATGAATGATGTCGATATTGAAGGGGCCGAAACGGTTGGAGGGATCGAAGCCTGACTCGCGCATCGAGCGGTCGCCTTTGTAGAAAAGCATGGAAAGCTCATCGGTTTTGCGGTCGTAATATTGGCTCACGTCATAGGCGGTGATCTCGTGGGTTTTGAAGTATTGCTTTACGAGATCGTAGTGCGTTTGCCCGGCGGCGTTCCGCTCAGCGGAGACGACTTCGGGCGCGTGGCCTTCGCCGAGATCGTAATAGCGCGACAATCCGGTTTCGGCGGTGAGGTGCGGCTCGGCCGTCCAGAAGCTGTAATATTTTTCGAGCAGCGGGACGGAATCTTCTAGCCACTTGCGGTCGTGAGTTTTCGCATAGACGCCCAAGAGCATCTGTGTGAGAAACGGAGGCTGGGAGCGGGTGAGATAGTAGGTGCGGTTCGCGTTCAAAACTTTTCCGTACTCACGAACCTCGTAGCGGAAATTGTCCGCCATGTCTTTTGCCAGCGCGAGCTCGCCGTCGCGCAGCAGACCGAGTTGGATGAAGTAGCTGTCCCAACCGTACATCTCGTTGAAGCGGCCGCCGGGGACGACGTAGGGCTCGGGGAGATAGAGCAGACCTTGTTCGCGAATCGAAGAGAGATCTTCCGGAAGCTGCTGAATTTCGATCTTCGAGAAATCGGCGGCCTGCATCTCTTTGCGTAATGCGGCCTCGATCGCGTGAAGATCATCGCCTCGCGCGACGTACACGGGCCAGCGGCCGTCGGGCAAGGGCTGAAATTTCGGATCGACTGCGGCCTTCGCGAGATCGCGGTTAGAGCGCGTCAATACGCTCCAGGTCTGCTTGATGTAGTCGAGAATGGAGACCGATGGAGCGGCAGCAGGCGACGGGTTCTGAGCGCAGAGTATGACTGCGAGCGCGGCCGCACTCACCATCGTGGCTGCTATGCGTTTCCGTGTATTCGAATGTTTCATGACCAGCCTTGATCTTTTAATACTCGCTGGAGGCCCGGAGTTTGCAGCGATACGGCAGGGAAGTACGGCCCTGTGAGCGTGCGTTTCCACCATGCGTGCGTGCGCTTTCTTTCTTCAGGAGTGGTGAAGTGATATTCGTAGAGCAGCGCGCGGACGTACTGCGGCGGCTTTGCGGGGAACGGATTCGCACGAAGCAGGCTGAGCACAGCTCGATCGCCTTCGAGTAATTTTGCAACGAAGTTCACGAACCAGGGATAGTCCTGATAACTCGACATAGCCGCGAACCACATGAGCCAGTCGAGACGCAGATGATACGGAGCGATTTGCGGAGGAATTGTATTGACATCTCCCGGCTTGCCTTTGAATTCGTACTCTCGCCATCGAGTGGAGCTTGTGATGACGGCGTCGTCGGTGCCTTCGACGATGACCTCATAGCGAGGCCGCGTGATGCTCCCGAATGCGCCGTACGTTCCTACGAGGTGCAGCGGATTGAAATTGAAATTCATGATCTGGCGTCTCGAAATCATGTTGGTCACGACCGGAACGCTCAGTGCGATGACTAGTACGGCAATCGCGATATTGAAGCCTTCGTAAGCGCGCGAGGGGGCGTGCATGACCGGCGTGGCAAACGAGATCACCTTAGAGAAAAACTTGGCGTCGAGCGTCGAAAACGCGAGCACTAACGTCAGCCAGTTCAGCCAGGATAGGTTGCCACTGACGATGATCGTCAACTGAAATACGATCGTGATCACGCCAGCGATGCCGGCGATGGGCTGAGGCAAAAAGTACGCGAAAGGAACGATCAGCTCGGAGAAGTGGTTGAAGAGTACGCCACCCTTGTTCATCCATTGCGGGGCCCAGTGGAAATACCAGCTCAGCGGGTTGGGCATGGGCTGGGTCTCGTAGTAATAGTTGAGGCACGTGAGATCGCGCCAACACGGATCGCCACGAAGCTTGATGAGTCCGGCGCCAAACATAATTCGGAAGAGCAGCCAGCGGAAGAGCCAGATGGGAATGCGCTGGGGGACGATGCGCGAGCTGCCGAGGAAGATGGCGAAGAAACAGGCTTCGAGCAAGATTGATTCCCAGCCGAAGCCGTAGAACGTCTGCCCGACGTTGACGAATGACAGATAGAGGAGATAGATGGCGGCCCATATGGCGACGGAAACCCAGGTTCCATAACGCTCTGAGATGCCCGTTATCACGAGGCACGAAAGCACGACGCCGAGCCAGGCCGCCGTGGCGAAGGCAACGTCACGCGGAAAGAGATAGAACAGACTCGGCGAGAGGCGGAACGGCACTTGCTTGACAAACAGGGGAACGGGCAGCAAACCGCGCTCGCCGAGCAGAGGCCGGAACTGGTTTAACGCAACAAGAAAGGCAACCAGGCAGATGACGCCCAGGCCGCGGTAGAGCAGCAGGCGCGTTAGCCAATAGCCTCGCACGTCTTCCATGTCCATCAAAAACATATATCGTGGACGCCTTTTCGAGCCTGCTAGTCGCCTATAATTTTCACTAACACGCGTTTGCGGCGGCGGCCGTCGAACTCGCCATAGAAGATCTGCTCCCAGGGGCCGAAATCGAGCTTACCGCCGGTAATTGCGACGACTACCTCGCGGCCCATGACCTGGCGCTTTAGATGCGCGTCTGCGTTGTCCTCGCCCGTGCGGTTGTGATGGTATTGCGCGACCGGTTCATGCGGGGCCAATTCCTCGAGCCATTTTTCGTAGTCTTCATGCAAACCGGGCTCATCGTCATTGATGAAAACGGAAGCGGTGATGTGCATGGCATTCACGAGCACGATGCCCTCGGATACGCCGCTTTCGCGGAGACACGAGGTTACTTCGGGCGTGATGTTGATAAACGCGCGCCGGGTTGGCACGTTGAACCATAGCTCTTTGCGGTAATTCTTCACGATGCGGCTCCCTCCGTCTACTCTAGTAAGATGCTTCAGTCAGTTCGCGACGGGTCCGCTCGCTTACGCTCCCGCCTTCGTGTCGGTACACCCATCAGTTCAGTATTCTTTGCGGTCGCGATCGGCTTGGCACAGCAGCCCGCGTGGGTATCGAAGAGCAACCAGAACGCTCAGATCCTGCTGAAGATCGAGGCTCGGTACTCGCCAGAGGGGGCCGGAGCGCTGGGCGTGAGCGGCCTCGATGAACAGATCTCGATTCCTTCTGCGGACAAGGGGAAGCGCTTGCGCCAGGATCTGGCGGAGGCAGTGAAGACGTTGCAGACGCGGCTGGCGGCGGAACAAGATCCGCTCGTAAAGCAGGATCTTGAAATTCTGATCGACGCTGCACAGCGCAACATCCGGTCGTCGGCGGCGTATGAGGAGCATGAGCTTCCGTACTCAAACGCCGGAAGACATATCTTTTCCGGCATGGAGGCTTTGCTGCAGGATCAAGTGGCGCCCGAACGCCGCAAATCGGCGGTTGTGCGGCTGCGGCGGTATGCAGGGGTGGAAAACGGATTTGCTCCGACGACGGTGCTTTCAGAAAAACTGTTCCGAGAAAAAGTGAACGTGCCAGGGTTGATTGGTCCTCCCAAGGCGGAAGTGGAGCAAGATCTAGCGCAATCTGATTCGTTCGTGACCGGCATCGGATTGCTTCTTGAGAAATACAAGATGACCGGCTACGAGGACGCGTTCGCCAAGCTGAAACAGCAGCTTGCGGAATACCAGACGTTCGTGCGCAACGAAGTGCTGCCGAGAGCCCGTTCCGATTTCCGGCTTCCACCGGAACTGTATCGCATCAACCTGGCGAATTACGGGGTTGACTATACGCCGGATGATCTGAAGCGGCTGGCTCACGAAGCGTTCTTGGAGATACAAGGCGAGATGCAGCCGATTGCGGCACAGATTGCGAAAGAGCGGAACCTGCCGTCGTCCGATTACCGGAATGTCGTTCGAGCGCTCAAGCAAGAACAGCTGAAGGCCGACCAAGTCATGCCTCTGTACCATCGAACGCTTGCGGATATAGAAGACGTTATCCGGCGTGAGCACTTGGTAACGCTGCCGAACCGGCCGTGCATCATTCGGCTAGCCACGGCGGCGGAAACCGCTCAGCAGCCGGCGCCTCATATGCAACCTCCGCGC
Organism: uncultured Acidobacteriaceae bacterium; assembly: GCA_963703035.1. Taxonomy (GTDB): domain Bacteria; phylum Acidobacteriota; class Terriglobia; order Bryobacterales; family Bryobacteraceae; genus Bog-105. The sequence goes on from OY969780.1 coordinate 811,364, forward strand.
CTGCTCAACAACCACGGAGAACGTGGGCAGTTCGTGCTTCCCGCGGGAACAACCGGCGCGAATGGCCAGCCTCTGAAATACGATGATTTCACGTTTTCAGCCGCATCGTGGACGTTAACGGCGCATGAAGCGCGCCCCGGACATGAACTGCAGTTCGCGTCGATGATTGAGCATGGCGTTTCGGATGCCAGGGCGATCTTCGCTTTCAACAGCACCAATGTCGAGGGTTGGGGACTGTACTCGGAGTGGTTCATGTTGCCTTATATGCCCGAAGACGGCAAGCTCATTTCTTTACAGCTGCGCCTTTTGCGCGCTGCGCGGGCGTTCCTCGATCCTGAGCTGCAGGAAGGCGAGGTAACGCCGGAACAAGCGCTGCAACTTCTTCAAAAGGATGTAGTGCTCTCGAAGGCTTTCGCGACGGAAGAAGTGGATCGGTTCACGTTTCGCGCGCCCGGCCAGGCAGTTTCTTATTTTGACGGCTACACGCGGTTGCGCGGGATTCGTTCTGAAGCGGAGTCAGCGCTGGGCTCTAAATTCAATGTGCAGCGGTTTCACGATTTCATCCTGGCGCAAGGGCTGCTGCCGCCTGCATTGCTGCAGAAAGCGGTGATGACGGATTTCGTGGGCCAGCAGTGAGCAGATGGTTGTTCCGGCTGTTCTTGTCGGCGTTTTACTTCTATTGCTGTCGCGTTCCTTGCAGGAGCGGCTTCGCGTTGCAGTTCACCGCAGGGCGGCACTCATCTTCTTAGCGCCGCTGCTGCTCACATGGCTGTTTTGTTCGACAGCTTATTTCTACGGGTGTTTGAGCTGGGAACTTGCAGCGTTAGTGGCGCTGTATACGTTTCTGCCGACTGTGCTGGTCTTTGCTCAGGGGCCGCAGGGTCTACGCCCGTCTTTATTAGATTTCGTGGTCATTCTTATGCTGTGGCTGCCTTTGGAGCTCTCGGCAGGAGCAGGCTTGGTGCCGCGGCGAGTGCAGGGAGTTCTGCACGCAACGGCGTATGGAATCGCAGTTACTCTCGCGGTGCTGCTATTCCTGATCGCGCGAGATTGGGCGGGCATGAAATACACGTTGCCGCGGAGTTTTTTCGATGCGCGGAACTTCGTTCTCGGTTATGCGGCTTCTCTTCTACTGCTGATTCCGCTGGGACTCTGGATCGGGTTTCTCGAGCATCCGCACGCGCCGCGCATGCCAGCGAGAACCGCAGCTTTACGCCTCGTATTCATTTTTTTCGGAACCGCGTTTCCTGAAGAGATTCTGTTCCGTGCTCTGATTCAGAATTGGTTTACGCAAAGGCTCGCTCAGCGGTGGAAGGCCGTTGCGATCGGCGGGGTGATTTTCGGAGCTTCGCATCTGAATAACGGACCTGGCTCGCTTCCGAACTGGCGTTATATGGCGGTGGCAACTGTTGCGGGGCTGATCTTCGGGACGGTTTTCTTACGATCGACGAGCATATTTGCGTCGACAGCCGTACACGCGGCGGTCAACACCACGAAACACCTGTTCTTCTGACTTACTTGCCAGCTGCCCCGGCTGCCTGCGGAGAACCGCTGAGGTAGTGATCGAACCAAGCCAACGTGCGGCGCAATACGTCCAGTCGGTCTTTCGGATCGTGGAAGGCGTGTCCCTCGCCGGGGTAGACTACGAGCTGCGTGGGGACGCCTAGCGTCTTGAGCGCGTGCCAGAACTCGAAGGATTGAGGGGCGGGGCACTCTCCATCGCGTTCGCCAACCACGACCAGCGTTGGCGTCTTCACTTGCTTGATGAAGTCGATCGCCGAGCTCTTGGCATAGACGGCGGGATCGTCGTATACGGACGCACCAAAATACGGAATCATCCATTCGTCAATTGAATTTTCGCCGTAGTAGCTCTTCCAATCGGATATGCCAGCACCAGCGACGGCGGCGCGGAAGCGGTTTGTCTGCGTCACGGTCCACATGGTCATGAATCCGCCGTAGCTCCAACCCGTGACTCCGACGCGGTTATTGTCGACGGGAACTTTTTTGATGACAGCATCGACGCCGCTCAAGATATCGCGCAGATCGCCGTTGCCGAAATCCTTTACGTTCGCGCGTGTGAACGCCTCGCCCTCGCCGTAGCTGCCCCGTGGATTCGGAAAGAATACGAAGTAGCCGAGACCCGCCATGACGGACATGTCGAAATGAGCGGTGGGCCACGAAGCCGTCTTCATATTGGCCGGGCCTCCATGGACTTCGACGACCATGGGATAGCGTTTACCGGGATCGAAGTTCTCCGGATACAGCAGCCAGCCCTGGACGCGAAAATTATCGCTGTTCCAGACGACGCTCTCGGCTTTTCCCCAATGCGGCTGCTGAGAGGCATTCGCGTGCGTAAGCTGTTGCCAGCTTCCGACGGGCCCCGCCCATACCTCCGGAGGTTGCTGCCAGGAGGATCGGACCACTGAAGACGTTCTGCCATCGCTCGCAAACGACAGGTTCGGGAAGTTGCCGGCATAATGGATTCCTTCGCTTCCCTTCCATAGCGTTTCCGTTTGACCGTTCGAAAGATCGAGCGTGGAAATCGCGCTGCCGCCGTCAACGGTTTCGCTGAATACGAGTTGGTTGTTGCCGTGCCAGACGAATCCGCTGGGGGACGTTTTTCTCGCAGGCGTGAGATCACGCGGCTCCCCGCCCTGGCTGTTCATGACGAAAATGTCGCCGCCGTTAAATCCCTCGTCGCTCATAAGTCCGCCGATGAATGCGATCTGCTTTCCATCCGGGGACCAGCGCGGAACCGCGAGTTGCCGGTTGGCGGGGGGAGTATAGAGAGACTCCATTTCTCCCTTGCTGATCGCGACGGCATACAGCTTGCCGGTCCACCAGTTGTTATCGCCGGGGCCGGGCGCGGCGAGCGCTGCGAAACGGGTTCCATCGGGCGCCCAATCGTATTCGTAGATGTTCAACTCGGCCGGGGAGACCCGGTGCATTTCGCCGCCCTCGGCACCGACAATGACGAGCCGTTGATTGTGAATGTCACTTCCGATTGCGCCGGTTTGCGCCGGTACGGCTTCGAGCGGCCCTCCGCCTCCGCCGTTTTCGGCGTCCAAAAAGGCGACGCTCTTTCCGTCAGGCGACCAGCGGATATCGCTAACATAGCCTTTCAGGTTTGTTAGTCGATGAGCCGTTCCACCGGTTGCGGGCACAACATACACTTCCTCCTGGTCGGTGGAGTTCGCATTCGATAAGAAAGCGATACGGCTGCTGTCGGGCGACCATGCCACGCCGGTTTCGCGGTATGCTTGGCGGCCATCGCCCGCGCTTACGCGTTCCGGCTTTGCGGCTGAATTTTTCCAGTCGAGCTTGTAGAGCTCAGTGTTTCGGCGGTTGTCTTGACCCGCCTGGCCCCAGGTCACCCATTTGCCATCAGGCGAAATGGATACATCCTCAAAGGAGTGGACCTGCTCGAGTTGACTCAAGACTTCGTCTATTTTCGATTGCTGTGCGTGCGCGGAGCCAAAGGAAAGCAGGAACAGCGCACTCGCGCAGCCGAGAAGTGAGCAGAATCGGCGGAAATTTCGGAAGGGGTTCAGCATAGTCCAAAGCGGGGCGGGCATGCCCACCCCCTACGAGTGTAGGGCAATGCTGCGATAGACGCCGCCTAGTGGCCGGAGTCCGAGTGCCGAGCCGCGCGTCTCTGTTCTTTCAGGCGGTCGCGGTCTTCTTGATCTCTGACGCGCTGCTCGTGCTCGGCGACCAAGCGCTCGTATTCGGGGATCTGCCCGGGAGTGAGGATCGATTTCACGCGGCTGGTCTGCTCCTGCTTGATCTTGACCATGGCCGGGTGATAGGAGTCTCTGACTGCTTTGAATTTGGCTTTCGTCTCATCCAGAATTGTTTCAAGCTGGTTGACTTGGGCGGGTGTCAGACCGAGTTTGGAGCGCATTTCCGAAACGTAATGATGGCGAAAATCTTCGGCGCTCCTTGCGTTTACTGTCTGCGAGGCATAGAAGCGATGCGCCAGCGCGCCAACAGCTGCCCCGCAGCAAAATAGGAAAACCGCGATAAGAAGGGCAGTAATTTGGTTGCGTTTCATGGCTTCTGAATCGCTTCGGCGTAATAAGTTGTTTCCGCCGAATGATCTGCCGCTAATGCGTCGGCGTAGGTCGGAGCGAGGTGCGCTTGCGGCATGGCGATGAAGTTGAGGATCAGAAGCAATACACAGACAGCGGTGGACGCGGCCATTGCCGCTCGGCCGAGTCCCTGGAACGCAAACCAAAAGCCTCGCCGGCTCTCGATTCGCTGCCAGACCCGGGGCATGAAGTTGGCGCTCGCGTCAACATCAGGGCATGCGGCGCGATACTCGCCGAAAAGTTCGTTCAGTCCACGATCATCGTCCGTCATAGCCGCCCTCCATCACGTGTGTTTCCTCGGTGCTCTGTCTGATTCCCTACAACTTACCATCGGCTGCGGCCATCTTGTAAGCCTTCAGCACCCGCTGCCGCGCTCGAAACAAGCGCACCTTCAACGCATTCTCGTTCACTTTATAAATTTGCTCCAGTTCCTTTAACGACAGGCCCTCTACTTCCTTCAGAGTCAGCAACAATCGATCTTGTTCCGAGACATGTCCGAACAGCTCATTCACCAGATCCCGAACTTGGCCCTTGCGAGCTTGCTCTTGCTGCTGTTTGCCGCCGGCAACAGAATCAGCCATGACGACCTGGTGCTCGCTTAAATCCGCCATCCGTGCCTCGTTCCGCCGTTTCACACGACGCAAATAGTCGTAAGACGCGTTCACGGTTAAGCGATACAGCCAAGGTTCGAATACCTCGGCCGTGCGCAACTGATCGAGCGAATAATAAAGCCTTACAAATACCTCCTGAGCCACATCCTCGACGTCCTCCGGGCGCCCGATCAGCCGTGAAATTGTACCGAGTATCCGGCGCCTGTAGGCCAGAACGAGACTGTTGAACGCCTCACTGTCACCCGCCCGCGCGCTTTCAATGACATCTGGTTCGACAAGCATACCGGCAACGAAGTCGTGTGCCGGTCGTTGCTCGCCCTTTGCTTCTGTAGGCGTTCCGGCAACTTGTTAGGTTACAAGATCGACCGTGGACGCCGGCTTTGTGGAGTCAACAGCTTAACTCGGAAGCAAACTCTGCGCTTTGCTTCAACAGGGCAGAGTCAGCATTTACGGTTACCGCGATTTGCTTCGATTCAAGTTCCTGAATGGCCGCTTCTACTGCGGATCGCTTTGCATAGAGCTGAGCAAGTTCAACGCGCAGGACCGCAGAGGCTCTATCACGACACGACGTTTTGGCGTGCGGCATAGCTTTGTTGTACATCGAAAGCGGGGAGACTTCAAGAACGATTGTGGGGTTAGTCCTTTTATACTAAGGACCTAGCCGGATTTCTGATGAGTGGTTGAGAAAGCTTGACAGGATAATGATTCGCGCTTGTGAAGGCACGCTCTCGATGGCGAAGGCCTGCTGAAGCTGCTCACAAGGGCGCTTGGATTAAGTTTTGGGCCTAGCTCCCGCTTTGAACTCCTCAGTAAGCACGCAAGATTGTCAAAGAACTCTGGATCACGTTGTTCGTCAATAAAGGGGCAACCTGCGTTTACTATTTTCCGTACCGGAAGATTTTATGAAGCTAAATTCAGTGACGCCGCTGAATTGCCATTTGCGTGGCCGCAGCGCAAATTATGACTTGATGGAATTGGAATTAAACGCACCAGGTCGGGAACTTGCTGACATCGCTCAGGTGCGCAGGAGGTTGCGCCGGCGTTCTGTGTGTCCGTCCCGTTGAGCGGGAGATTCTCAACGGCACTAAGCAGTTACCTCACCACCTTGCCTGAACGGAGAAAATGGGGCCGTGGAGATGCACGTCGACGCCGTTTCCACCGTTACTGGCTGAATGGAGATCGGCAGTTTCGGCGCGATAGCCGGCTTGGAATGTGAGCGGGCCGAAGCCGATGCCGCCGTTTACGGTTCCCTCGAGATAGTGGCCGTAGCTGCCAAAGGCCATACCGCGGATTCCTCCATCGATCTCGAGCAGCTTGCGATTGGGGAGGACGAAGACGCGGCCCTCGGTACCGGCGAGCGGCAATCCGACGGTCTCCGTTTTGGTTGCTGAGAGGCCGCTCTGGACGCCGTGGATCGTACCTGTCGCGTTCAGATAGGCTCCTCCGACCGAGAAGCCGAGATGTCCGGCGGGGCGGCTGATCGCATCATATTGATATCCGCCGAAGAAATAGTTCACGTCGGCTGAGGAGACGAGCGTTTGGCCCTCTGTGAATGTCTGGCCGTGATAGATGATGCTGCGGGTGATTGTGTTCGTGCCGTCGAGCCGGACCGGTGTGCCTTCGAGAACGATGCGGTGTTTCCGGGCGGGCTTGATGACGAGGCGGCCGTAGAACGTTGGCTGCTGCTGCTTAACGCCTAAGTCGGTGACGAGGTCGATGGTGGAACTTGGGAGAGGCGCCCCAGATAGCGTGACGCCCGGCGGGATAATAGTGACACCCCCGGCCTGAATGGTTCCGGATGAATCGACCAGCCATGCAGACCCTGTCACCTCGACACGGAAGTTTTCAGGATCGGCGCTGCTGTCGAACTGACCGGCCGCTCGCAGCAGTGTGGTTGAACTCTGCGACAGAACGCAACCGAGCAGTATGAGGTAAAACTTTGACGCCCTTCGGATCATCTAAATAGACGGTAGCGCAAGGGACGTTCAGCGAGAATGGAAGAAATACGAGGGTAACAGAGGGACTGGTCTTTGTTACACTGGCGCATCGGAAGACACCTCTCAGCTTTGGCCGAACAAAACGGAGGAACGCGGTGAAGGCTTTCGCTGCTCTGCTGGTAATCCCTCTTGTCGGGTGGAGCGCGCCGGATGAAAACACGAAGGCGGAGAATAAAGCCGCTGTAGCAGCCATCATTACCAAGTACGTTCAGGCGATAGACAAGCATGCGGACAGCTCGCGAGGCGTTTCGATGCAGGTCGATATCAGCGCCTCGGTGCCGAAACTGAAGGAGCAAGGCCGGTTGCGTGCGCTTCGGAGCATTTCGAAGGTAGGACAGATTACGTATCACGTGCTCGGGTTCCAGGGGAACAACACGATCAAGAGCCAGGTCATCGCGCGTTATCTGGAGGCGGAGCAGCAGGGGCAACACACCGGAAACCTGGAGATTACACCGGCCAATTACAAATTCAAATACAAAGGCGAATTCCCGTTCGAGACGAAGCAGGCATACCTTTTTCAAATCTTACCGCGCAAGAAGCGGGTCGGGTTGTTCAAGGGCGAGATATGGGTGGATGCCGCTACGTATCTGCCTCTTTATGAGAAGGGGCGGTTTGTGAAAAACCCGAGCGTTTTCTTTAAGCGAGTCGTTTTCGAGAGAGCTTTTTCGATCGAGAACGGAATGGCTGTGCCGCGCTACATGAGCAGCACCATCGATACGCGGGTGATTGGGAAGGTAGAGATCAACATTAACTACTCGAATTTCGATACGAACCCTGGTCCGGACACGCAGACCGGGCAGCCCGCGGCGGTAGCAGACGTCGTTAAGTAGGGGTGCCCAAGCGGTGTGGCCCGGTAGTCTTCGGATCCGCTCAATGCCACAATAAGACTATATGGCTCTGGTACTACGCCGCTGGCTTGATGCGGGTTGAGTGCCGGCGCGAAGCGAATTACGCTATAGAATCAACGCTTAAGGGGCTCGATGAGAACGCTTTTTTTAAACCCTCCTTCGTTTGAGGGCTTCGATGGTGGTGCGGGTTCGCGGTGGCCTGCCGCGCGGGAGATTGAATCCTACTGGTATCCGGTGTGGCTGTGCTATCCGGCAGGCATGCTGGCCGATAGTAAGGTGGTTGACGCTCCTCCGCACAAGATCTCAATAGACCAGACGGTGAAGATGGGCTCGGACTTCGAGCTGCTGGTGCTGTTTACTTCGACGCCCGGATTCGACGTGGACGTGAAGATCGCGGAGATGATGAAGGACGTCAACCCGAAGCTGAAGGTGGCGTTTGTGGGGCCGCCGGTGACGGTGGAGCCGGAGAAGAGCTTGCGTGCGTCGGGCGCCATCGATTTCGTGGTGAAGCGCGAGTTTGATTATCAGATCCGCGATTACGCGATGGGCAAGCCGCTCGAAGAGATTCCAAGCGTGGTGTTCCGCAAGAACGGCGGATTCCAGCACAATCCCGAGCGCGGCGTAATTGAGAATTTGGACGAGCTGCCATGGGTGACGAAGGTCTATAAGAGGGACCTAGATTTCCGGCGGTATAACGTGCCGTTTCTGCTGAATCCGTATGTTTCGTTTTACACGACGCGCGGGTGTCCGGCGCAGTGCACGTTTTGCCTGTGGCCGCAAACGCACTCGGGACACCGCTGGCGGCTGCGATCTTCGGACGACATCGCGAATGAATGCCGCTGGACGCTCGAGAATTTTCCGGGGCTGAAAGAGATCTTCTTCGACGACGACACGTTCAACTATCAGAAAGCGCGCACGATCGAGCTTTGCAGCAAATTGAAGGACCTGAAGTTTACGTGGAGCTGCACTTCGCGCGTGACTACGGATTATGACACGCTAAAGGCCATGAAGGACGCGGGCTGCCGGTTGTTGATCGTGGGTTATGAATCGGGCGACCAGCAGATTCTGAAGAACATCAAGAAGGGCGCGACGATCGATATGGCGCGGCGGTTCACGGCGAACTGCAAGAAGCTAGGGCTGGTGATTCACGGCGACTTTATTGTCGGGCTACCGGGCGAAACGCGCGACACGATTCGGAAGAGCATCGATTTCGCGAAGGAGCTGGACGTCGAAACGATTCAGGTATCGATTGGTCATGCGTTTCCCGGAACGGAGTTCTACGAGCACATCGCGACAAACGGGCTGATTAATTTGGAGCAGAAGATGGCGGACGATGCCGGCCATCAGCTTCCGAATTACGCTTATCCGGGGCTCGATCGTGGAGAGTTGGTCGAGTGGGTTGACCGGTTCTATGGCGAGTTTTATTTCCGGCCCAAGGTGGCGCTGCGGCTGGTGCGGAAGGCGATGTTTGACGGCGCGGAGCGGCGGCGGCTGTATAAGGAAGCGCGCGAATATCTGTCGCTGCGCTCGAAGCGCAAGCAGTTCGTGCAGGAAGAGAAGCGGCAATCCGCGATTTTGAGCGCGGGTGATTGATCTGGATCGCGTTCCTGCCGGCTCTGGCATACCAATGTCTGGCGATTTGCGCGTCGCTGCGGCATTTGTGGCGGCGGAGCACGGCGCGGCCGCCGCATAACCACGAGATCGACCCGAATAAACCCGATGTCTGGCCGGGCGTTTCGGTTCTGAAGCCTCTGCGGGGGCTTGATCCGAACACTTACGAGGCGTTCGTCTCGCAAGTGGAACAGCAATATCCCACATTTGAAGTTTTGTTTGGCCTACGGGATGAGCATGACCCGGCGGCGGCGGAAGTGCGCCGGTTGATGCGCGAGTTTCCACAGCGGGCGATTCGGCTGGTGGTGGGGGCGGCGCCTGCGGCGAACGGGAAAGTGGGTGTGCTGATGGAGCTGGCCCGGCATGCGCGGTATCCGATCTGGGTTGTGAATGACAGCGATATTAAAGTCACCCCCACATACCTCTCAAAGGTGGCTAGTTCGCTCGCAGGAAATATCGGCCTTGTCACATGCCTCTATCGGGCACGAGGGCACAGTGCCGCTGGAAGTTGGGAAGCGCTGGGCATCGCGACGGATTTCATGCCGAGCACGCTGGTTGCTCCGTTCCTGGGAGTGCGCGAGTTCGGGCTGGGTTCGACGCTTGCGTTTCGAGCGGGTGATTTAGGGCGGATTGGCGGGTTTGCGGCGCTGGCTGATTATTTAGCAGATGATTATCAACTGGGGAAACGCATCAGCCGACTCGGAAAACGCGTGTTTCTCTCGACGTACACGGTCGAGACGAGTGTGAATGAAGCGACTTGGCGCGGGGTGTGGGAGCATCAGCTGCGGTGGGCGCGCACGATACGCGCGTCGAAGGGCTGGGGCTACGCGGGGCTGCCGATCACGCACGCCGGAGTGTGGGCGGCGATTGCGGTTGCGTGCGGAGCATGGTGGGTCGCAGCGGTTCTGATCGTAATCCGCATCGCCTCAGGCCTGATCACAGGTTGGTTCGTACTGCGGAGCAAAATTGCCGCCGCTCTGTGCTGGTTGACGCCGCTGTGGGATGTGTATGCGTTTGCGGTTTGGGCGGCATCGTATCTGAGCCGTGAAGTGCGATGGCGGGACCGCAGGCTGAGGATCGATAGGGAGGGGCGGATACGGATGTGAGGGCAAGCCGTAAAACTCGGTCATGAAATTTTCTCTTCCGATTGAGCACTTTGTGTTAGATCGTATTCCTGAAAACGTTAATTTTTGGGTAATTGAAGCCATTCTGGACCGAAGTACGAAACCGCTGGAGGCAACATCGGAGAGGCGAGGGAAAAGTTGAAGGAACTCCGTGCTTAGAGTACAAAGCAAATGTAAAATGTTTTCGAGCCACAATACGAAGAGAACGATGAAGCGAGCCCGCCAGTGAGCCGGAATCCGTTTACGTTTTTTGAGTTTTTCGCGGGCGGCGGCATGGCGCGTCTCGGTCTCGGACCAGAGTGGAAGTGCACGTTCGCGAACGATTGCTGCAAAAAGAAAGCCGCAGCATATCGAGCCTATTTTGGCGGAGCCGAATTGAGGGTGTGCAATATTGCGAATTTGTCCAGCGATGATCTGCCCGGCACGCCTTCTTTGGTGTGGGGTTCCTTCCCATGCCAAGATTTATCGCTCGCAGGGAACGGAGCGGGGTTGTCAGGCGCACGAAGCGGAACGTTCATGCCGTTTTGGAAACTGATGCGGAGCACCATCGCGAGTGGCAGGACTCCGTCAATCATAGTTTTGGAAAACGTTGTCGGCACCCTCACATCGCGCGAGGGACAGGATTTCTCGGCTATTATTGGCGCGCTCGTTGAAGAGGGCTATCGTCCGGGAGCGCTCGTCATAGACGCAGTGCGGTTCTTGCCGCAATCGCGTCGCAGGCTCTTCATAATCGCGATTCACTCCACAATGCCAACTCCCTCAGACCACATTCTCAAGGAGGCTGCAGAGCCTTGGCATTCTTCTTCTTTGACGGCGGCGCACTCACGCTTACCAAGCGGGCTGAAGCCTTCTTGGATCTGGTGGCGGCTTCCAATCCCAAACGGTCCAGTTCCACAATTCTCAACAATGATAGAAGATAAGCCGACTGGCGTGCAGTGGCACAGCGAGGAGCAAACGCAACGGCTAATAAGCTTAATGTCTCCGATCCACCGACAAAAACTTCAGAAAGCTCAACTGTTAGGAAAACGAATTATCGGCACTGTTTACAAACGAACCCGGCCAAACGAAGAGGGCGTAATTGTTCAACGGGCCGAGATTCGATTCGACCAGATTTCAGGATGCCTCCGAACGCCCGTGGGGGGCTCAAGCCGGCAAATCATCGTTGTTGTCGAAGGAAGCCGAATCCGATCACGGCTACTATCGCCCCGAGAAGCGGCCCGTTTGATGGGGGTTCCTGAAGATTACCCCCTACCGACTAATTACAACGAAGCGTATCACTTGTTTGGCGACGGGCTCGTTGTTCCCGTCGTGCGCTGGCTCGCGGCCCATCTCTTAAGCCCGATCGCTGGTTTTGCTCCGGCTATCATAGCCGCGTAGTGGACGGAACGAACGAGCCGTTACGACTTCCGCAGGACGTAGCGGGGATACGAAGACGCCTAAGAGCCTTCTTGAACACGGCAGCCCCGAACGGCGAAAAAATCGGCAACGCTCGATGGGGCGTGTATGCGTTCTATGACTACGATTCTGAACCGATCTATGTTGGGCAAACACGAGAGAGCCTTCGATCCAGAATTGGCCGGCATTTAACAAACCAACGCACGGACGCTGTCGCAATGAACGTTCTTGACCCGTTCGAGGTGGCCGAGGTCGAAGTCTGGCCACTTTGGGACCTGCAAGAAAAAAGTCGAGGAGATCCACACGCGAAGGCGCAGTTAACCGCTACCGAATACACAGTCTTTCAACGCGTTCTCAACGAATCCAGTTTCCAGGCGGTTCTGAACGAGGGTGACATCGCGGCAGCCGATCTGATTCAACTCCCCGAATCCGCGCGGGGCCGGATCATCCCGGAGGAGCTATACGAATATCGCAAACACCCGGACGTGCGAATCGCGCGGCGCGCGACAACAATTGCTGCGCTCGCGCGGGTTATTAGCGAAAGGGAGGTTTCTAAAGGACTTCGGCGCACGCTTCTGACGCAAGCAAGACGTTTAGAGAGCCTGGTGAGCCGCCGCTTTCAGGAGATCGGCGGCTCCGTCCCAATCTTTGAACCCGAGGAGGACGTCTGATGGACACGGTTTCCGTCGAGACTCGCTCAAAGGTCATGGCCCAAGTCCGTTCGCAGCGGAACCGCTCAACGGAGTGGCGATTACGGTCTGCCCTGGCGCGCTCTGGAATTCGGGGGTGGGTTCTAAATCCAACGACGTTGGCAGGTAAACCGGATTTTGCATTCTCAGCTGAGCGTCTGGCGATTTTTGTGGACGGCTGTTTTTGGCACGGCTGCCCGGTCTGCAAGCGTATTCCGAGTTCGAATAGTGAATACTGGAATCGGAAAATCACGCGCAACCGAGCGCGAGATGCGGCCGTGAACCTCGATCTCACGGAAGCGGGCTGGAGAGTGTTGCGGATTTGGGAGCATGAGCTGGACGACATAGATTCAGTTCTGCAGTGGATCAAGGAATCGAGTGTTATCACCGCCGCGGCGGCGAGCCGATAGGCGCGGACCCAAGAGCCCTAGCTCAGTGCGTCAGCGGCAATCTTTACACCTGGATAGAAGCCTAGCGCCCTCTGCGTGTTAGGCTGATTATCGGTTCAACGAGGAGTCTAGGAAAGAATGTCTTTGAAAATTTGGAGTGTTTTATTGCTTGCACCCATCGCAGCGCTTACGGTGCAGTTTGCTGAGGGGCAAGTCATCACTCCTGCCAAAGTTGCCATCATCAACGCACAGAAATCGGTAGCGGATACGCAGGAGATCAAGAAAGCGCAGGCCGCGCTGGAAGCAAAATACCGGCCGAGGCAGCAGGAAATCGATAATCTCCAGCGCGATCTGCAGGGAATCCAGCAGCAGTTAAATACGCCGAACGTGAGTCCGGACCGCGCGGCTCAACTCAGGGCGGATGGGACTCGCAAGCAAAAGCAGATGCAGCGGATGAGCGAGGATCTACAGGCGGATGTAAACAATGAGCGGCAGGACATTCTTGGCCGGGCGGGGCGGCAGATGACGGAGGTTGTACGAAAGCTGGCCGAAGCGCGGGGGATCGACATCGTGATCGACATAACAAACACCCTTTACTTCAAACCCACGTTCGATATTACTGCGGATGCCACTGCGGCGTACGACAAGGCATATCCTGCAAGATAGACGCGCTGTCAGCGGTAAAACAAAAGCATGGGCGCCTATTTGGAGCAATACGGGGCCGGTGACGAGCGCCGCATTCGCATTATCAAGACGATTGTGATTGCCTGTGTCGCGGTTGTGATTTTGGCGATCGCGGCGTACTTATTTTTCCGGAACTATCCCGAGAAGCAGAAGATCAAGGGCTTTCTTGCCGAAGTGAATGCGCACCAGTATGCGGCGGCGTACCGCGATTGGGGCTGTACGCAGGAGCATCCGTGCCGCGACTACGATTACCAGCGTTTCATGCGGGACTGGGGGCCGCAGGTGTCGTCACCCTGGTCGATTGCGTCTGTCGATGGGTGTAAGACCTTCGTCACCGTCAACGTTTCCGCTAAAGGCGCCGAACTGCAATCACTCATGGTTGAGCGCGGCACCCATGTGATGGGGTTTGCTCCGGCGCCTGAATGCCAGGAACGGCAGTGGCACTGGAAAGAGTTTTTCCATCGGCTTTTCGGCGGGACCTAGGAAACCCGTTACCGAGGCTCCGCGAGATCGGGCTCATAGGGCGGCAAAATGTCCCGTTCTCCTGCGATCCACGTGTAGATGGTCGGGAGGACATAGACGCTGAGTAGAAGCGTCGCGCTCAATCCCCCGACGATTACAATGGCGAACGGCTTTTGAGAATCCGAACCGATGCCGGTCGAAATAGCAGCGGGTAGCAAACCGAGAGTCGCGACCAGCATGGTCATCATAATCGGGCGTAACCTCAAGACCGCCCCCTCGACAGCTGCCTCCTGAATGCCGTAGCCGCGAGCCCGCAGCTGGTTGATGTACTCGATCATGATGACGCCCGTTTCAACCGCGACACCGAACAGTGCGAGTGTGCCGATTCCGGAAGAGACGCTGAAGTGCGTGCCTGTGAAGTAGAGCGCAAAGAGCGCGCCGATAGGCGACAGCGCAACGCTGACCATGGCGAGTCCGGCCCATTTAAAAGAGCCGAACATTGAATACAGCAGGAAGAAGATGACGGCGACGGTGACAGGAACAATGACCGCAAGGCGCGCATTGGCACGCTTGGCGCTCGCGTATTCGCCGGCCCATTGGAGATAATAGCCGGGCGGCAGTTTCACTCTCTCGTTCACCTTCCGAATGGCTTCTTCGACTGTGCTGCCCAAATCGCGGCCGCGGACGCTGTACTTGATCGCGACATAGCGCGAATTGTTTTCGCGATAGATTTGAGAGGCGCCGTCGCGCATCGTGATGTCGCAGACCTGATTCAGCGCGACGCGCTCGCCAGAGGGAGCCAAGAGGCGGATGTTGCTGATGGCCGCCGCGGTATCGCGAAATTGCGGCTGGTACCGAACCATGAGATCGTAGCGCTGCTCGCCTTCGAGAATCTGGCCTTGAGCCTTACCGCCCACGGCGGTCTCGATCGCGTCCTGGACGTCGGAAACATTCAACCCAAAGCGATCGGCCTTGGCGCGATCGACGACGATGTTCAGGTTCGGCTGGCCAATCACGCGAAAGAGCCCGAGGTCCTGGACGCCGCGAATGCCCTGCATGACTTGAACGATTTCGTCGCCCTTGCCTTCGAGCTCGCTGAGATCCGTGCCGAAGATCTTAATCGCGAGCTCGCCTTTGACGCCGCTGACCGCTTCTTCCATGTTGTCGGCAATGGGCTGCGAAAAGTTCCACAGCACGCCAGGAATTTTTTCGACTTCACGATCCATGGCGCGAATCAGCGCTTCTTTGTTTTCGCGGAATACAGGACGCCATTGTGCTTTCGGTTTGAGATCGACGAAGTATTCGGTGTTCGAAAACAGGGCCGAGTCCGTGCCGTCGTCGGGACGTCCGACCTGACTAACGACCTGAGTCACTTCGGGGAAGCTGGCGAATACCAGCCGCGCGTGCCGCATGACACGCTCACCTTCAGCGGGTCCGGTACTCGGGGCCAATGTGCCGCGCGCCCAGATTGCGCCCTCATCGAGATGGGGCAGAAACTCGGAGCCGATTGCGCCAGTGATCATCAGAGATGTTGCGACGAGCAGTAAGGCGCAAGCGGTCCCCAAAACGAGCCAGCGCCGGGGAGACGACTTCAATGACCATTCGAGGGAGCGCCGGTAACCGCTGATAATAGCGGCCAGGATGGGGTTATGCCATTCCCTGGTTTTGGGTCCAAACAGGAGAAGCGCCAAAACGGGCAAGATGGAGAGCGAGAACAAGAGCGCGCCGATGAGCGCGAACGCGACGGTCAACGCCATGGGGCGGAAGAGCCGTCCTTCAACGTGCTGCAGAGTGAAGATCGGAAGATAGGCGGTAATAATGATGGCGCGCGCGAAGAAGACGGGCCGCTGCACTTCATGAACGGCTTCGCGGATCAGCTCCATGACGCTTCGCTCGCCGTGCCGCAGACTGCTCATATGCCGAAGCACATTCTCGACGACCACGATGGATCCATCGACGACCATTCCGAAATCCAGAGCACCGAGCGACAACAGGTTCGCGGGCACATGGCTGAGATCGAGACAAATCGCCGCGAACAAGAGCGCGAACGGAATCGTCAAGACGACAATCAACGCGGAACGCAGGTTGCCCAGAAATAAGAAGAGAATGATGGAGACGAGCAGGATGCCTTCCGTGAGGTTGTGCATCACCGTATGAGTCGTGAAGTGAACCAGATCGCTGCGGTCGAGGAACGGGACGATCTTCACGCCGGGAGGCAGGAAATGCTCGTTAAGATAGGCGACTTTTTCATGCAGAGCGGCGAGCATGGCATCGCCATTCGCCCCCTTGCGCAACAGCACGATGCCTTCAATGGTGTCGGGATTATCGAGAATGAGGCCGTTGCGCGGAACGGCTTTGCCGATTTGCCCCAGGCGAATTTTTGGACCTTGTGTGACGAACGCCAGATCTCGGACGCGGATGGCCGTGCCATTTGAGTTTTTCAACACCGTTTCGCCGATGTTGCGTACGTTGCTGAATAGACCGACCTGCCGGATATTGACCTGCTGCGCGCCCTCTTGGATGAAACTGCCTCCCGAATTCGTGTTGTTGTTCGAGAGAGCCTGTTCGACTTGCGGCAGGCCAAGTCCGTAGGAAACGAGCTTATCGGGATCTACGCGGACCTGGTACTCGCGCGTGAGGCCTCCGAAACTCGAGACGTCGATGACATCGGGCACAGATTTCAATTGTTTTTCGATAACCCAGTCTTCGAGTGATTTGAGCTCCATCAAATCGTAACGGGGATTAGTGCTCGTAAGCGTGTACCAGTACAGCTGGCCGACGGGGCTGTAATCGGGCCCGATGGTCGGCTGCAGATTATTCGGCAACGTGACCATCGATAATCGCTCCAGAACTTTCTGGCGGTTCCAGTCATTGTTCGATTCATCATCGAAGTTCATCGTCACAACTGATAAGCCGAACTCAGAGATGGAGCGGACGTTTGCGAGATGGGGGATGCCGGCCATTTGTACTTCAATCGGAATCGTGACCTGTTGTTCGACCTCTTCACCGGCGCGGCCCGGCCACTGCGTGATGACTTGAACGTAGTTATTGGCTACGTCGGGATACGCCTCGACCGGCAGGTTCTTGAAGGAAATTGCACCCCAGGTGAGCAGGAGAATTCCGACTGCGAGAACCAGCAGTCTATTGCGGAGCGAGTAATCGACAAAAGCTCGGATCATGCTACTTCTTCATGAATGAATTACTGTCCACTTTCGCTGTTGAGAGCGAGCGCATTGCTCACGACCGCATCTCCCGGCGAAAGGCCGGCCATGATGTCCTGGGTTGAGCCGTCGATTTTTCCACCCGTGACTTCTGTTCTGCGGAATTTACCGTCGCCCATGGGAATGAAGACCCAATCGCGATCGTGCAGATGCAGAACTGCGCCGGTAGGCACGGTCGCATAGGTCCGGCCGTGCTTGCCGTAGAAGGTCGCCGTGACAAACATACCGGCGCGCATCAACCCAGGGTTGGCCAGCTCGATGCGCACTTTTGCAGTGCGAATGGTCGGATCGAGAACCCGGCCGATATTCGTAATGCGGCCGTGAAACGTCAGGTTCGGATAGGCGTTTAGTTTCACGTCGGCCATATCGCCCAGCTTCACCATCGGGATATCGTTTTCGTAAACGTCGGCGATGACCCAGACACGCGAAAGATTCGCAATGGTAAACAAGTTGGGCTGGTTATCCGGCGTATGGACAGACGAGGAGATGACGACGTTCTGCTCGACAATAGTGCCGGCCGAAGGAGCGTAGATGTTTATGACAGGATCTGAATGATTGAGGTCCCCGCCCATAGTACGCAACTGTTGAGCCGCGGTTTCGAGCGCTACTTTAGCTTTCTGTTCGGTGTCCTCGGCGACTTGAAAATCGTTGAGCGAGATTGCTCCATGATCGTAGAGAAGCTTCGCGCGTTCCAATTGCTTGCGCGCGAGAGCCTCGTCAGCTTTGGCTTGGTTATAGTTCTGAAAGCCTGCGGCGATGTCGTTGCTGAGCACTTTCAGGAGCAACTGCCCTTTCTTCACGTCATCGCCAAGCTTCGCGTAGATCGCGACGACGCGGCCGGAAGCAAGGGAGATCACAGGTATGGATTTCTCGACGTCGGGATTCACGACGCCGGTGGCGTTCAGTTGCGGAAGCTGCTCGCGCTCTCCGGCTTTGACAAGCGTGAATCGTTCGGGGCGGTCAACCTGGATTATATTGACGTCCGGCTGTTCCACAACCTTGGCAGGCGGAGGCGCGGCTGCGGCTTCGTCTATGTTGCCGTTTGAGCGGCATGCAGAGAGAATGGCGCCTATAAAAATCGCGAGAGCAGCGAATACGAAATACGATCGCTTCATCGAATTACCTCACGTCCTACTGCAAAATTCACTTGGTTTGCGGCTGAAAGATAGGAGCCGACTAAGTTCAAATAATTCAGTTCCGTGTCCCTGTATTCCTTCTGGGCATCGAGGAAATCGAGCAGCGATGCAGCGCCATGAGCATACGCGAAAGAGACGGTAGATCGTATGCTGGCGGCCTCCTCCAGGTACTTGGCCTTATAGGGGCGCAGGAGCTCGAGCGTATTTTCGAGCGTGGCGTAGGCGGAATCGACGTCGTGGAGCGCGGTGATTTGCGCCGCATCACGGAGTTTCTCGTTGCGCCCGATGTCGAGCTGGGTGTGCAGCTTGTCGCCCTGATTGCGATCGAAAATGCGCAGCGGGAAGCTGACGCTAAGGCCCACGTAGGTGTTGAGGGGCGGAGGCTGATGCGATGCGTCCATGCCGAAGGTCGGATCGGTGGAACCGTTCGCGTTAGCGAGCTGGTAATCCGTTCTGGCTTTCTCGAGTGACTGTTGGGCTTCGACGACGTCGGGTCGGGTATTTATGGCGATGGTGCGCAACTCCTGGAGCGGCGTAATGGAGTCGTGGAAGTCGAACGGCTCGGAAACGTCGAATTCTTCGACGGGGGTTTGCTCCCGAAGGAGTGCCAGTAGGTCAATTTTTGCCGTACGTAAATTTACCTGCGCGGTTTGCAAGTCCGATTCGAACTGCACCCGTTGCAGCTCGACTCGCTCAAAATCGACGCGGGAAATATCGCCGACGGTGAAGCGCTCGCGATTGATGGCAATTTCTTTGTCATAGTATTCGAGATTCTCTTTTGCGACTGCGAGAACTGCCTTGGCCTGGAGGACGCGGACAAAGGCGTCCCGGAGATTGAATAGGAGATTGCGCTCGAGATCCGATTGCGCGGAGATGGCGATGGCGGTGGCTTTTTGCGCGCTGGCGAGACGCAGCTCGCGCTTGTGCTTGCGCTCATGCAAGTAGTCCAGATCCCAAAAAGCGTAGGACTGGGCGAGCGGGCGATACGGATTCCCGTTGAACGGCGTGAGCTGGTCCAGGCCGAACGTGAGATTCGGATTCGGCCGCAAGTACGCCGTAATCTCGTCAGCGCGAGCTTCGGGAATCGTCGCTTGCCCGGCAAGCAACGTGGGATTATTCGCTCTAAACTTCTCTTCGGTTTCCTGCCATGTCAGTGCCCGGCCCGGAGCGGCGGTCTGGGCCCAGCATCCGGCTGCAAACAGGAGACCGATACACAAACGCCAGATTCGGCGCTGCATCTGTCCTCCTAAAGAACTTACTGGTTTGGGGAGTTAAAGAGAGGCGAGCGCGGGCGGTGAACGTCCTGCGCGGAACGGAGCGGCGCGCTCGATCAGCCGGACGACCGGGAAGGATACGATGGCGATAAAGAACCACACCAGGGCGACTTGGCGGACCTGGCAGACGAGGGGAGTGTCCATCGTCTCATAAAGCCGCATGAGCGTGTCATTTTGCGTCTTTTTGCCGGAGTGATTGGAGTCGTGCTGGGCCTTGAAATGCTCGATGCTGAGCACATCATCGGTAGCGGAAATGTATGGAAAAAGAGCTGCAACGATCAGGGCGACACCGACAACGTGAAGCCATCCGCGTGTGTGAGGGCGCTTCTGAAAACACGTCGTGCGCACAGTGCCGCCAAGAGCGAGCACGCCCAAGGACAGCCAAGCCAAATTCAAAACGACTTCAAAGTGCACTTTTTCTTAACGTAACACGTATTTCAGCTAGGGATCTGGTCAGTTGACCGCTGAATCGATTTGGAAGATGAGGTGCATCGAAATCTTGTGCAAGGAATTTTTGTGCGAGCGCTCGGGAATGCAGCAATGAGATTCGTGCAAAGTATTGTCGTCGCTGTTATTTGCGCGACGGTTCCGAGCATGGCTGGCAGAGCTGTTGGCGCGGACATCCCAAAATCGGGACTCCCGACCACCATTGTGAGCGAAAACAACCGACCGAAGTATGAATGGCGAGTCACGCCGGCAGGTGAAAGCGCGGAGCTGTTGACGTTATTCTGCACGTCATGCGAAGCACTGGGGCACGCTGATAAGGGCGTGGATAACGGCCCGGATAATTACGTGGATAACTACAAGGATAACGGCATTCCGCTGGTAGCCGTTTTGCGGGACACGCTGGGCGACAGCGATCGCGAGAACGACCGCGTATCTTACATCTGGCTTCTCACGTACGCGCGTCCGAATTTGGGACAGCGGCTTCTGTCGGCCGTTCCGTTTTTCTACTGGCGCGTGGGGGACGGATCGCAATCGGTGAGCCGACACGATACGGCGCCGCTGCTCGATCTAACTGCCCCGCAACATCCGGTGGCGTCGGAAATCAGCCGGACGGTCATGCAGTGGATCATGTTCGACCCGCTGACAACTCCGGTTCGCGCCGCCTCGCGGGCGTATCGGTCGAACGAGATCGATCACGAGCGGTTGCACCTCGAAGAGGCGATCGGGTACCTACGGAATGCTCCAGCGGGGAATGCAGATAACGCGTTGACAGAAGCGCAACTGAATACCGTGATCGCACGGCTGGAATTGCGCAAGCGGCTGCTGGGAGGTTTGGTGTCGGAGCGGCGCGCCACACGGCTGGGTGAAGAATACGGATTCGAAGAAGAGCGGATTCGAAGCCGCAACTGGGAAGTGCTGCGCGAATGCGCGGAGAAGACGGGCTTGCTTTTCGAGCCGGTCAATCTGGCTGGAAACGATGCGCAACATGCAGTGTTATGGTTCCCGCTCGACAGGACGTTCGACGATCCCGGCACTTCGCTGTCGGCAGTGTGGAAGCTTCTGAAGATCGCCAACCCTTGGACTGACTCGCGGCTGAAGGACTGGCAGGGACGCGAATACGATCGTGCGATTGGGGAAGACGGTTCGTTTGCCGCAACCGGAAGCCCCGGTGCGCATGAGGCCCGGCTGGTTCCGCTAGCGGTCTACAGCCTGACGTATCCAAGCGCGCCGTTGCTGCTGCTCGATTTTCGGGACAAGCTGCACATCCGCCGTCATGAGGTAGCGCAGCGCACAATCAATGAAGTCACGGCCGGCGTGATCGGCATCTCGCATTTCACAAACTGGTATTACTACTTGGGCGCGGATCTCTACAATTTCATCCGGTCGCGGCATGGCGCAACCGTAAATGAGGCGGCACGGCTGGATTGCTATTCGGAATTCCGCGTGGATCTGGCTCTCGATCAGCAGCTCGATCCAGCGCTCCGCAAAGACATGGAAAAGCGAATCGAGTCTTTGGCCGTGAACCCGCTCGAAGGCGCCGCGGATCGCGAGATCGAGTTAGCCCAAGTGCGTTACGCGCGCCTGCAGGCGGCGGCGCAGAACGGGGGAGAATTACTCGCGCGTCTCGATAAAGATCGCCGGGCCGAGTTGGCGCGCTTCGGAGAAAGTGGCGAGCGTCGATTCGCGGATAACCTGCTGCACGATGCCTCGCTTGGGCGTTATACCCATCGCACTAGAAGAGATGCGGGTAGCGTGGCCACGCTCGACCGGGAGCGGCGTCTCGAATACGATTTGAATTTTCTCGATTTTTTGGTCGAGAAGGGTACGCCGCCGGAGGTCGCGTATGATCCGCAGCGCATTCAGTCGCGGGTGACCGAGTTGAGCAGTTTGATGCCCGGCGTGCGTGCGAAGGACGTGCGCCTCCGTGCCAAGGCGACGCTCGCAAGACTGCAAGGATTATCGCAGGACGCGAGCTTGCAAGCCGATTGTTCAATGGCTCTCGCGGCGTTGAAGGGGGATGAGAAGCCGGCTGCGACCGGAGCACTGGCGTTACTCAAAGACGGCCCGCAGCGCGCAAGTGACGCGCATAAGTGAATCGAAGAGATTTCTTCTGGTTGATCGGGCTTTTTGGCCTGGGAATCGCGGACGCTCAAAAGCCCGCGCTGCGGGCCAACCAAGGGCAGGCGCGCCGCGTTGTCATTCTCAAAATTGATGGGCTAAATGGGGACCTGCTCTACCGCACGATGCGCGAAACGGACCCGGCGACCGGCAAGTCACGCCTCCCCTGGTTTTCGCACGTCTTCGCCGAACACGGCGTAGTGTTTGAGAACTTCTACACGCGCGGGATCAGCCTGTCCGCACCATCCTGGTCGATGCTCGATACGGGCCATCACCTCGTCATTCGCGGGAACGTCGAGTACGACCGTTTCACCGGGCGCGTTTACGACTACCTGAACTTCTTTCCGTTCTATATTTCCTACGCGCGTTTGCATCAGGTCGATATGCCGGGTGTGGAAGTGCTCGATCGCGCCGGAATTCCTCTGCTCAGCGATGCATTTGCCTACGCGCAACGATTTCAAAGTTTCCAGCTTTTTCAGCGCGGCGTGCGGTGGCCGACGCTCGAGCATGTTTTGGCACGGCGCTTCTCATCGAAGGCGCTGGTTTCGATGCTCGAGAGCGCGGGAACGCCCTCGCTTGATGAACTTCTCGGCAATGAAACCGAGACCGAGCTGGTAAGGCGGCTGCGTGGGGCGGAGGTTCTGTATCTGGATTTTTATTCGGGCGATATCGATCACGAAGGGCATGCGACGAACGATCCTGCCGCTTTGCTCGATAGTTTGCGGCGCATGGATGCACTCGCGGGAAGACTATGGACTGCCATTCAAGCCAGTCCGTTGGCTGACGAAACGCTGTTTGCAGTGGTATCGGATCACGGCATGAATAATGTGCCGGGCGTTTTCAGCCAGAGTTTCAGTCTTCCCGACTTGCTGAACAGCGCGGCGGGCGGCGCTCATCACGTCATCACAAACCGTCATCAGCTCAGCGATTACAAGCTGCTGGGGCTGAACCCGCTGGTACAACGCGTGACGACTCCGAGCAGCGCCTCTTTTTATTTGCAGGGTCAAGCGGATAGCTATCCAACCGCGTGGCTCGATCTTGATGGGAATGAGCGCGCAGCGGTTCACTTGCGAAACAGTGACCTGAACAAAATTCATATTTTGCTGCTCGAATTGCGCAAGCCCGATCTGCCGGTGGCCGTTCGGCAAGCCGCGGCGGTCTGCTTGAACGAAACCATTGAGCGGCATCGCACGGCATGGAATAAGACAGCGGTGGAATTGAATGAGGAGATGGCTGCGCTGGAGCAGGCCATCGAAGAACGGGCCGAGATTGTCGGGGGGCTGACAAAGAAGGGCACTTCACATCAGCGGAAGCGCGGGGAGGACAAGCAAGCGCGGCGATTGATTGAGGAATTTGCGCAATGGCAACGCGAGCACTCCGAGTACACGCGCTATTTGGCGCATCTTCGGAATCTGCTGAGGTTGCAAGCGGACCCGCAACATCCGTTTCATCAGAGCATAAGCGACTTCGTCGAAGAGCTGTCGCTCGGTGAAAACAACAGCATCGCCGATCTCGAGCATTACGTGGCTGGCCCTGCCCCGGGCGGTTTCATCGTCAAAGAAGGCGGGCGGTTGGATGAGGGGCGGTCGTTTCGGTTTGTAAACTATTTCTCTCTTTTGGCGGCGCAGCGGGCGCGCAATAATCCGCAAACGGCGTTATCGTCACGCCCGGTAGATTTCACGGCGATGAGTCTGCCCGAAGGCAGTTACGACACGGGCGTGAACGGGACCCAGCAGGCGTATTGGCTCTACGCCGATGACGACAGTCAGCTGATGATCCTCGTAGACGGCAGCGGCCGCATCACGGTGAAGCCGGTCCGCGGCCTCACGCAAGACGAGAGCGGAAAATTGCACTGGTTGCCTCAGGCTTGGCGCCCTGGGCTGCCGTTACACTTATTCGAAGATACGCAGTTGCGCGTGCCGGAAGGCGCGACGCGCAGTAGCTGGCTATCGGAGTGGCATAGCGAGCGCGAATGGTTCAACGCCATTCATATGTGTGAGTACTCGAATGGAGTTATCGCAATCACGGAAGAGCTCTCTCCGGTAGCAGACAACGTGCCCGGGCCGCCCGGAATCAGCCCCATCCTGTTGCGTTATGAGCGGCATCGCCGCGAGCTGGTGCAAGCCGATTTTCACGTATTCGCGGCGGACCACTGGAATTTCAACGTTCGCAATTTTAATCCAGGAGGAAACCACGGCAGTTTCTTTCGCATCTCGACCCACTCGGTCTGGATGATGGCCGGCGCCGGACTGCCGACTGAAACGGTGAGCGAGCCGTACGACAGCCTGAACTTCGCGTCCACGATTCTGAGCTTGCTGGGGCGGACCGCTCCGATGCCGGAAAAAGTCGTCCACTGAGCTTCCGTTGAGGAACGCTGTCCCAATTGACACCCGTTACGCAACACATTACACTACGAAATGGTACAGAGCTTCCGCCACAAAGGACTCAAGCGGCTTTACGAAGATGACGATGCCAGGGGCGTAATGGCGCAACACGCCGGCAAGCTGCGCGATATTCTCGCTCGGCTCGATGCCGCGCAGGTCCCCAGTGACATGGACCTGCCCGGTCTTGCATTGCACGCTCTGAAAGGCGAGCTGGCAGGCTTTTGGGCGGTTACCGTTCGCGCAAACTGGCGGGTTATTTTCCGCTTTGCCGATGCTGGACCATCTGACGTTGACTATGTGGATTACCACTGAAAGGAACCCAAACCATGCCCATGAAGAACCCACCTCACCCGGGCGGCGTTGTTTTGCGCCAGTGTATCGAGCCTCTCCGCGTGAGCATCACAGAGGCCGCCGCCGCCCTAGGGGTCACCCGCACGACTCTTTCCGAATTGGTTAACGAGAAGCGCGGCATTTCGCCCGAGATGGCTGTGCGCCTCTCACAGGTCTTTGGAGGAAGCGCCGAAAGTTGGCTTATCCAGCAAGCGTGCTACGAGCTCGCCCACATCTCCACCGGCCGCATCAGACTCAAACGACTGCGGGTCGCGTAAGCTGTTCCAGTATTCCATCACAGAGTCGCTCACCCTCACGACTGTGCGCAAACTCGTAGCCGATGCAGAGCCGCGACCGTAAGAGAGCGGACCCCATCACGAGTTGACTGCGCATCTCGCCTCGCGGCCGATGACAGCAAACGACAGAATTCAAAAGAAAACCTTCCCGGTGAGCGAAGGATAAGGTAAGATATCCACAAACTTCAGCGAAGTGCAATTCAGACGTGAACGTGTCGATATCGAAACGAAATCCGAACCGGCTGCTGGCGGAAGAGCGGCGGCGCGAGATTCTTGCTGTGCTCGACCAAAACGGCAGGATTACGGTTGAGGAAGTGGTGACTCGGTTCGGCGTGTCGGCCGTGACAGCGCGCGGCGACCTTGACACGCTCTCGCAAGCAGGCGCGCTGGTGCGCTCTCATGGGGGAGGAATTCGTCCGCTGGCAGCCGCGCCCGAACATCCTCTGCTGGTTCGGGAGAGCATACATCGTCCAGAGAAAACGCGCATTGCGCAGGCTGCGCTGCAACTGATCCGGCCTATGCAGA
Source organism: uncultured Acidobacteriaceae bacterium (assembly GCA_963703035.1). Classification (GTDB taxonomy): domain Bacteria; phylum Acidobacteriota; class Terriglobia; order Bryobacterales; family Bryobacteraceae; genus Bog-105. The sequence goes on from OY969780.1 coordinate 836,996, forward strand.
CCATCATCCTCTGCACGGGCTCGACCTCGGCAGAGCTGGCAGAGCAGATCAGGAGGGCCGCGCCGGAGAACCTCACAGTAATCACATACGCACTAAATGTGGCGTCGGCGCTCGCGGAAGTGCCCCAGGTCTCGCTCGTCATGGTGGGCGGAATCCTGCGACAGGTGTCGAGCGCTTTTGTGGGGCCGCACGCGGAGCAGACGATGGAATCCCTGCATGCCGACCATTGTTTTTTGAGCACGGTCGGACTGGATGTAGAAGTGGGCCTGACGACGCTCGACATCATGGAAGCCCAACTCAACCGTCGGATGATTAAGGCGGCCAGAGAAGTGAGCGTGCTCGCGGACTCGAGCAAGTTCGGTCACCGCAGCCTCTCTTTAATATCTGATTTCCGCTCCATTCATCGCGTCATTACCGATAGCGGGGCTCCGCCCGCGGATGTGGAAAAGCTACGGGGGCGGGGTGTGGAAGTGTGTGTTGCCTAACGAATACTTTCGATTCGAGGTATTCAGACGAGTTCTGATTGACGTTTTGCTTTCCTTTGCTTGCTTTTTTACTTGACAAGCGCTTCTGACCAGCTTTACAATTCCGACAAGCCTCGCATTTCAGGTGTCGGCAAGTGATTCTGCCGGTGAAAAGGAGTTAGCCATGGTGAAGAGTTCATCACACTCGATTTTTAGCTGCGAACGCCTGTGGTTTGCGTTCTGCTTGTGCATCGTGATCCTTACGTTAGCGTTCCCTGTGAGCGCGCAAGAAGTCACCGCTGCGATCAACGGGGTGGTCACGGATCCCTCGGGCGGTGCGGTGGCCGGGGCAAAGGTCACGGCAAGAGATTTGGACCGCGGAACAATTTATCCGACGACAACTGGAAGCGATGGTGCTTACAGCCTTCCCCGCATTCCAGTCGGGCGTTACGAAGTTCGCGTGGAAAATGCAGGGTTCCAGGCCGCCGTGCAATCTCCCGTCGAGCTGCAGCTGAATCAGGTTGCAAAGATCGATTTCCAATTGCAGGTAGGAAACGTAAATCAAACCGTTGAGGTAACGACGGCCGCGCCAGTGCTGCAGACAGAGACCACGCAGCTTGGAACAGTTCTCGATGCGCGCACGAACGTAGCACTACCTCTGGCCACTCGCAATTACAATCAATTAACATTACTCGCGCCGGGTGCAATTACAACGAGCCCGACCGCCTTCACGGGGTCGCAGAGCACGTTTAACAGCGGACGTCCCTACATCAACGGCAATCGCGAGCAGGCCGACAACTACATTCTGGACGGAATGGACAACAATCAGATCTCGGAAAACGACGTGGGTTACGCGCCGAGCGTGGACGCTATTCAGGAATTCAATCTGATCACTCAGAACGCGTCGGCGGAATTCGGCAACTACATGGGCGGCACGATAAGCGTGAGCCTGAAATCGGGTACGAACCAATTCCATGGTGTCGCGTTCGAGTTCCTTCGCAACAACGTTCTAAATGCCAACGAATGGTCGAATAACTTCATCGACGCGCCTCGTCCACTGCTGCGTTGGAATGAATTTGGGGGCGGCGCCGGTGGCCCCATCAAGAAAAACAAGCTATTTTTCTTTGCGGATTATCAGGGGTCGCGTTTCGATCAACCGGCAACCGCTACCGGCTTCACTGTGTTGACGGCGGCCGAACGCGCCGGTAATTTTTCGGCTATATGCAAGGCCGGATTCACCAATGGTATCTGCAACAACCCCGCTCAGCAGCTGTATAACCCGTTTACCGGAACAAGCCCTACCAACCGGTCGCCATTTCTAAATAATCAGATTCCTCCTGGCCTTTTCAGTCCGATCGCTGTCAGTATCTTGAGTTCCCCGCTTTATCCCGCGCCGATCAATGGAAGTTTGGTCAACAACCAGATCAACACCACGCATACTTACACCAACGGCGATCAGGGTGACATCAAGGTGGATTGGGCCGCTTCAGACAATGACCACGTCTTTGGACGTTACTCACAACAGAAGGTGGTCAATCCGAGCACTAACAGCCAGCCGCTTCTGTACAACGGTTTCAATAATTATCCGCTCTATAACGGGGTGCTTGATTATACGAGAACCTTTAGCCCCACATTCGTAAACGATATGCGAGGGGGTGTGAACTATTATCCGGTCGCCACCGGCAACACGAATTCGGGAGGCAATAATACGTTCGGCATACCCGGTGCTCCGTCTACATTCCTTCCGAATATTCAGTTCACAGGCGGGAACGCAACCAATTTCGGAAATGCCGATATTACACAGGATTTTGCCTCGACGGTGATTCAGGTGGAAGATACGGCGATCATCACGAAAGGGAGCCATACCCTGCATGCCGGCTTCCAATACTTCCGTGACCGCATCAACGTGTTTTATTCGGGTAATGAGGGTCTAGCGGGTATCTTTGGATTCAACGGCCAATATACGGGAAACACCGCGAGTGGAAGTATTGGAACTCCCGAGGCGGACTTTTTGCTGGGTCTCCCGCAAACCGTCGGGGCAGGCGCTGGGGGTGGGACATGGGGACAGCGTTCCACCGTATATGCCGCCTTCTTGCAGGACGATTGGAAAGTAAACAGCAGGCTGACTCTCAATCTGGGTCTTCGGTGGGAATTGCATACGCCATGGGATGAGGTTCATAACCGTCAAACTAACTTCACCGAATTTGCTGGTCAGGCGGTATTGTCCGGTCAAACGAATCTGTTCAATGACAATAACGCGTTGTATAACCAATACAATGGAATAACTAACTTTCAACCGCGTGTCGGCCTCGCCTATCAGATCAGCAACAACACCGTTGTTCGGGCATCTTACTCACTGTCGAATTTCCTCGAGGGCACGGGCACGAATCTACGACTAACTCGAAATCCACCGTGGCAAACCGGCCACTTGGTGACCTACTCATCGGGCGCGGATCTAGTCTTGCCGCCCACGACACTCGATCAGGGATTCTCGGCATTCCCGAGCAGTGGTTGTACGCCGGCAACGATTCTGACGTATTCGCCTGCCTGTTTCGCCAATGCGACCATCTTCACGTGGGATCCTCGCAACCGGCCGGCTGTTTCCAATCAGTGGAACTTCAGTATTCAACATCAGTTTGGAAATTCAACTACAGTGCAGCTGGCTTATGTAGGCCAAAACAATGACCACCTGATGGTTCCGATCCTCGCGTCACAAGGGTTCCTGAATCCGAACGGAACTGTTTCGCCGAGCCCATACCTTGCAGGAAACCCGGCACTGTTGGCGCAGGCCCCCACCGATAAGCTGACCAATACCAACGGCATTCAGAACTACAATGCTCTTCAGCTCAGCGTTCAGAAGCGGCTTACCAATGGCCTCGAGTTCCAGGCTAACTACACCTGGTCGAAGTGTCTTACGAACTCGATTGGTTACTACGGACTGTATGGGGATCTCAACGCAAGCGTAGATCAAAGCGGTGGTAACTATTTCTACTGGCAGAATACGTACAATGCGCACGGCAATTACGGACCGTGCTACTACGACGCGAAGCATGCGTTCAACGGATTTGTTACCTATGACATTCCATTCGGCCGCGGCCGTATGTTCGGTAGGAACATGAATAGGGCCGTAAACGCCGTAATTGGCGATTGGCAGATCGACTCGATCGTGACCTTCCACTCCGGCTTTCCCTTCACAGTCGGGGCCAACGATGTCTCTAAGACAGGCTCCTTCGGATCATTGGCAAGTTGCAGTGGCTCCCCACAGGTATACGGCAGACGAGATGCGCCTCAAGGCGGTTATCAGTGGTGGAATCCAAGCACGTTTTTCCAACCGACTTCAGGATTCGGGAACTGCGGTATCGGTGTGATTCGAGGTCCAGGGTTGCATACGGCGGATCTTAGCGTATCCAAGCTTTTCGCAATCACGGAACGCCAGAATGTGGAATTCCGCGCCGAGGCGATCAATTTCACAAACACGCCGATTCTGGCCGGTCCCAATAGCAGCCTTGGTCCGAATCTGGGCCTGGTGAATGCATCACAGGGTGCGCGCAATGTCCAATTCGGTTTGAAGTACAACTTCTGAAGCTTGCCAAACAAACGCGAGGGAAGCCGACCAGCCTATCCGAATAGCGCCTCGAAGTAAGAGTACCTCTATGTGTAGCGGCTACGCAGGAAAGCCGCTACACTCGAAAGATGAGCGACACGCAGATGGTTACGCTCGCAGCGGCGTTCCTTGCGGCGATCATCGCCGTGCTGTTCAACAATTCCCGCATTAGCGACCTTCGCGATTCAGTGAACGCCCGTTTCAGCGCGATGGATAAGCGGATCGATGATCTCGGAGCATCCTTGAACCAGCACATCGATGACAAATTCAAGCTGCTCGACACCAAGCTCGATCACATCATCGAAATGCTGGCGACCTACGACACGCGCCTCACGAGGCTTGAGAATCGGCGTTGAAGTCCGGACCCGCTCCACGTCCGCTAAGCTCATAGATTGCCGCGGCGCGCCTGCTCGCGCTCGATGGCTTCGAAGAGCGCTTTGAAGTTGCCCTTTCCGAAGCTCCGGCTGCCCTTGCGTTGAATGATTTCGTAGAACAGCGTGGGCCGGTCTTCTACCGGTTTGGTGAAGATCTGTAGCATGTAGCCTTCATCATCGCGATCCGCTAAGATGCCGAGCCGCGCCAGCTCATCAATCGGCTCGTCGATGCGGCCGACTCGCGCGGTCAGCTCTTCATAATAGGTAGTCGGAATCGACAAAAACTCGACGCCTTGATCGCGCAACTGCGTCACGGTTCCGATGATGTCGTGAGTGGCCATGGCGATGTGCTGCACTCCGGGTCCGCCGTAAAAATCGAGGTACTCTTCGATCTGCGACTTGCGCCGGCCTTCCGCAGGCTCATTGATCGGAAACCGGATGCGCTCGTTTCCGTTCGCCATGACTTTCGACATCAAGGCCGAGTATTCCGTCGAGATGTCTTCGTCGTCGAAATGCTTGAACATGCGGAAGCCCATCACATGCTCGTAAAACTCGACCCAGGTGTTCATCTGGCCCCAGCCGACGTTTCCGACGACGTGGTCGATGTGCAGCAGGCCCGTCGGACGCGCAATGCGGTCGGGACCGGACACCTCAACAAATCCTGGCAGAAAAGCGCCCCGGTAATCATCGCGTTCGACGAAGGTATGAATGGTGTCTCCGTACAGCCCAATTGATGAGAGCCGCGCCTTACCGTTCTCGTCTTGCGCGGTCAGGGGCGGTTCGACGCCGCGAGCGCCTCTCGCCGTAGTCTCGTCCCATGCGGATTGGGCGTCATCGACCCACAGAGCAATCGATTTCACTCCATCGCCATGGCGCAGCACGTGATCGGCGATCTCACCCTTCGGCAGCAAGGGCGTCGTGAGAACAAAGCGGATCTTATTTTGCTGGAGCACATAGGAAGCGCGGTCTCGCGTGCCCGTTTCCGGACCACGGTACGCAACCAGGCTGAAGCCGAACGCGGAGCGGTAGAAATATGCCGCTTGTTTCGCGTTGCCCACATAAAATTCGAGGTGGTCCGTTCCGTGAATGGGCAGGAAGTCTTGCTGAGTAGCGGTTGCCTTTTCGGTTTGTTCAGTGAGTTGTGGCATAACGATCAATCTCCAGTTCAGCGCCTACGCGCTTGAGCGCCTCGACGCATAATTCATTTTCGTCTTTTGTGCCGACCGACACTCGCAGGCAGTTAGGCAGGCCGGTGGCTCGTAACGGGCGGACAATGATACCTCGACGTAGTAGCCCATCGAAGACTCGATGCGCGAGGTCTTCCGTATCGAGGACGAGCATCACGAAATTTGCTGCCGATGGCACGACCGTGAAACCCAATTGTTTACACGCCGCAGTCAGAAAAGCGAGGCCAAGAGCATTATTCTGAGTCGAGCGTTCCATGAATTCCCGGTCTTCGAGAGCGCCCAGCGCGGCCGCTTCCCCGATTCCGCTGGGCTCGAACGGCAGCTTGATTTTCAGCAGAACGGATATCAGGTCCTGATGGGCGAATCCGTACCCTACGCGCGCGCCCGCCAGGCCGTAGATCTTTGAGAACGTGCGCAGGGTGATCACGTTATCGAACCGGTAGTGCATGGAATCCGGATAAGCCGGCTCATTCATCGCAAATTCAAAATAGGCCTCATCGAGGATGATCAGAACGCGTTCCGGCACGCGCTTGTGAAAGTCTTCAAACTCGTGGCGAGTAAAGAACGTGCCTGTGGGATTGTTCGGATTTGCAAGATAAATGACCTTCGTGCGCTCGGTGATCGCATCGGCCATGCTCGAAAGATCGTAACGCCAGTCGCGGTACGGGACCGTTCGGTAAGCGACCCCGCGGCTGCGAGCTAAGACCTGAAATCCCGAAAAGGCCGCTTCGGTCGTAAGGACCTCATCGTTATCGCAAAGAAACGTGCGGACGATATTGGCCATAATGCCCTCGCTACCGGCGTCGGCGATAACGTTTGCAAGCTTAAGGTCGAACCGCTCGGCTAATTTTCGACGTAGTGCGAGGCCGCCATCGGGGTACCGGAACATATCGGCCAAAGCTCGTTTCGCATATTCCATGGCCAGCGGCGATGTGCCGAGTGGATTTTCATTCGAGGCAAGCTTAATGGCGCGATCGACACCAAAGCGCTCCTTCACCTGCTCGGGATTCAGGCCGGGCTCGTAAGGCCGGAGATTCAGGATGTGCGGGGGAACCAGAAGTCGCGGTGGGATCAACTGGATATACTCCGTCGATTCACAATATACTGATAGTATATTATCGTGCTCGGGAGTAAGTTGTCCATAAGATGCCTCGCCTGAAGCGCAATGAGCGTCGCAGCGGCACACTGGTTGAGCATGCGTATCGTGTCATCAAGCATGGGATCCTGCGGGGTGAGTTTCCGGAAGGCAGTTTCCTTCACGAGCCCGAAATTCTGACACGTTGCGGAATCGGCCGGACGCCTTTTCGCGAGGCTTGTAACCGGCTCCACAACGAGCAACTGCTTGAAGTCGTACCGCGAAGGGGCTATTTCGTGCCTGAGCTTAGCTTCCGAGCCGTACGGGATCTGCTCGAGACCCGCATTGTGCTCGAAGGGATCGCGGCGGAACTTGCTGCGTTGCGCGCCGAACCCGCCGAGGTCGCAGAGCTCGAGAACAGCTACAAGCAAGCGGTGAAAGCGGCCCGAGCCGTAAGCGGGCTGGACGCCTTTATCGACGCGAACCAGAAATTTCATCTTCAGATCGCACGCATGACACATAACGGCGAATTTGAGTCGCTGTTACGTGGTGTGCTCGAGCGTTCCACGCGCTTGGTCTATTTAGCCGCCCGCGGATCAGAAGAAGCCCCGCGGGAAATTGAAAGCCTGCTGAAACCGATTGTGGATGCCATCAAGAGGAAAGACGCGATAGGCGCGCATGAAGCGATTGTGGCCGATATTACTCGCGGGCAGTTAAACGCTCTTGGCCGGGATGTCTGGGGAGCAGGCGCGGGCGTTCGGCGGAATGGATTCCTGCTCGAAAAGACCAAGGTCGCAGGGTGAGAAATCGCGAGATGAGTGAGTTCGCCTGGTTTCCCACGCCCGACATTGTAAAGCGGGCGCAGCTCACGAAGTTTTTGCGCCTGACGGATTCGCGAGATGTAGCGGAACTGCAGCAACGCTCAACCACAGATGTGCCCTGGTTTACCCAGAAAGTTTTGGAATTTTTACGAATCAAATTCGACGAACCGTATACTGCGATTCTCGATCTGTCGCGGGGTCCTGAGTGGCCAAACTGGTGCGTGAACGGGAAGCTGAATATCACCGAAAGCTGCCTCCATCACGAATCGCGCGCCACGGCGGTTATCTCGGAAAACGAAGAAGGCAGTGTGCGGCAGCTCACGTACGGCGAATTGCGGGAGCAGGTCGAACGGATCGCGGCAGGTCTCAAGAATCTCGGCATCGGGAGGCGCGACGCTGTCGGGATCTACATGCCCATGCAGCTCGAGACGGTCGTCGCGCTCCTGGCTCTGGGGCGAATCGGCGCGATTGCCGTTCCATTGTTTTCAGGCTACGGGCCGAGTGCGATCGAGACGCGTCTGAAGCATACGGGAGCAAAGGCGCTGATCACCTGCGTGGCATTTCAGCGCGGCGGCAAACGCATCGACATGCTGCACACCGCCAACGCCGCAATCTTGCGCTGCCCGCAACTCGAAACGCTGATTGTGGTTGGCGCTGAGGACGCGAGCCAAGCCGGAACAGTCTGGTGGAACAGATTACTCGAATTTGGGAAAGCAGAGTACGAGAGAACCGCGGTCGAAGAGCCGCTGATCATCATCTTCTCTTCCGGCACGACGGGCGAGCCGAAGGGCATCGTTCACACGCATTGCAGCTTTCCAGTGAAAGCCGCGCAGGACGTAGCCTTCAACATGGATATCGGCACAGGCAATCGCATGTGCTGGGTTACGGATCTCGGCTGGATGATGGGGCCATGGCTGATTTACGGAACCCTGATTCGCGGCGGAACAGTGGTGTTGTATGACGGAGCTCCCGATTATCCACGGCCGGATCGATTGTGGAGCTTTGCGGCCCGGCATAGCGTGAACGTGCTCGGTATTTCACCTTCGCTGATCCGGAAGTTAGCCGAGCACGGGGCACCGCAGATTGCGGGTCACGACCTGTCCGCGCTTCGCTCATTCGCCTCTTCAGGCGAGCCGTGGGACCCGGCGTCCTGGTGGTGGCTGTTCGACCAAGCAGGCCACGAGCGAATCCCAATCATCAACTATTCGGGAGGAACCGAGATCTCAGGAGGCATTCTGTCGAATCACCCGCTTGCGCCGATCAAACCTTGCGGGTTCGCAGCGCCCTGCCTCGGAATCGATGCCGACGTGGTGGACGAAGCGGGTCACTCGATTACGAGCGGCGTCGGCGAGCTCGCGATTCGCAAGCCTTGGATCGGCCAAGCGCGGGGGTTCTGGAACGATGCGGATCGCTATCTGAAAACTTATTGGGAGCGTGTTCCGGGCTTGTGGATTCACGGGGACTGGGTGGAACGCGATGGCGACGGGCACTGGTTCATTCTGGGCCGCAGCGATGACACACTGAAAGTGGGAGGAAAGCGGCTCGGGCCCGCGGAGGTGGAATCGATTCTGACCTCCTACCCTGGCGTGAGCGAGGCAGCCGTGATCGGCATTCCTGATGAGAAGAAGGGAACCGCGATTGTGGGAATCTGCGTTGCGCGAGAGAGCAACGGCCTTGCAGAGCAGCTGCGCAACCACGTGGCGGCCGAGCTTGGGAAACCGCTTCGGCCGGAACGCATCCATTTTGTGCCGGCTCTGCCCAAAACCAGGAACGGGAAAATTGTAAGGCGCGCGATTCGGGCCGCGTATCTGCACCAGGATCCGGGCGATCTCATGGCGCTCGAGAATCCCGGAGTTATGGAAGAGATCCGAAAGCTGACTGTATAGGAGTTTGACATGCCGATTTATCATCGACTCGGAGAGATACCCTCAAAGAGGCACAAGGTTTACCGCAAGCCTTCAGGCGAACTGTATGCGGAAGAGCTTATGGGGAACATGGGGTTTGTGGGACCGTCCTCATTGCTCTATCATGTGGAACGCCCGACGGCGATCCGCGCTGTGCACACGTTGAAAGAGATTCACTGGGATCCCGCGCCCTGTGAGCCGCTGCGTCACCGCCATTTCCGCACGAAGCAGTTGACGAAATCGGGCGATGCGATTCTCGATCGCATTCCCTTGGTCTTCAATAACGATGTTTCCATGTCGATCGTGCGGCCGGCCGATGAAGTTTCGCAATTCTACAGAAATGCGCAGGGCGACGAGATTGTTTACATCAGCGAGGGTCAGGGCGTCCTTGAATCACCGTTCGGCAGTATCGCCTTCAGTAGCGGCGATTACCTCGTGATTCCTCGCGGGATTTTGCATCGGTACCGGTTCACTTCCGAGAAAAGAGTTTTGTTGATTATCGAGAGCGCCGGCTATGTTCGGCCGCCCAAACGCTATCGGAACGAGTTCGGGCAACTGCTCGAATCCAGCCCATATTCGGAGCGTGACATCCGCTGCCCCCAGAATCTCGAAACGCATGATGAAAAAGGCGAGTTTCGCCTGATTGTGAAGAAGGCCAACAGCCTGACGGAAATGCTGCTCGCTTACCATCCGTTCGATGTGGTCGGATGGGATGGATATTACTACCCGTGGGCCATCAGCATTCACGATTTCGAGCCGCGCGTTGGACGTTTTCATTTGCCGCCGCCGACGCATCAGATGTTCGATGGTGATGGATTCGTTGTGTGCTCATTCTGTCCGCGTCCCTACGACTTCGATCCGGAAGCCGTTCCCGCGCCGTACAACCATTCGAATGTCATGTCGGATGAGGTGCTCTACTACGCGAACTCGGAATTCATGAGCCGGAAAGGGATCGAGTATGGTTCCATCACGCTACACCCCGACGGCTTGGCGCACGGCCCTCAGCCGGGGCGCACTGAAGCTTCGATCGGCCAAAAAGAGACCAATGAACTGGCAGTCATGATGGACACGTTCCGCGGCCTATACGTCAGTCAGGAGGCGTGCGGCGTCGAAGATAAAGACTATTATTTGTCGTGGCTCGAATCGTAGCGCCAGCTTTACGCGCGCTGCTCGGCGGCTTGATCGATTATGCGGGGATGTTTCCACCCGCATCCTTGTCCCGGGAAGCAGCGCTTGCGAGATACAGCAGCTACTGCAACGGCGAACACGCCTGGATGCTGGGCCGCTTTGTGATTTCTGCAGCGCAGCTTGACCAGCTTTCAGGCGACATCAACTGCTGTTTTGCGGTTTTGAGCGAGGCGGACCATCCCCGCGCTGACGCAATCGAGTCCAAGACGATTATTTCCATAGCTAAGCCGACCTATTGCGAAGTGCCTCTCGAGCAGCTCGATGCAGTAAAGAAAGCCGGGGCGTTCGCGAAGCTCCGTACAGGCGGCATTACGCCGGACGCGATCCCTACTGTAGATAGCGTTGCGAGCTACATTCTCGGTTGTGCGGAACGGCGGCTTCCGTTCAAGGCGACAGCCGGACTGCACCATCCCATTCGATCGAATCGCGAGCTCACCTACAAGGCTGATGCGCTGGTCGCAACCATGCACGGGTTCATGAACGTATTTCTCGCAGCGGCGTTCGCCGGGCACGGGCGCGCATCCATCCATGACGTCCTCGCCGAAATGGACCCGGCTGCTTTTCGCTTTGACGCTGACGCGCATTGGCGGGACTGGTCGCTGTCCGGCGATCAAATCGCCGCAGCTCGCAGAGACTTCGCGCACTCATTCGGGTCGTGTTCCTTTGAGGAGCCGATCGAAGATCTTGAACGATTGGGATGGCTATGATCGACAAAACGCACGATCCGAAATTGAAGAGCTGGGTTGAATCCGCCAACGACGAAGCGTCCGATTTCCCTATCCAAAATCTGCCGCTCGGGGTGTTTCGGACGCACAGCGATCGCCGCGCTCGCATCGGGGCGGCAATAGGAGATTTTATTCTCGACACGCGAGAGTGGTTAAGCGGTGAAAACCTGAACGCTTACATGAGCTGGCCGGCAACACAGCGCCGCGATTTACGACGCGAACTGAGCAAAGCTCTCGAGCGCGGCTCGCCGAAGCGCGAGCTGGTCGTTCAAAGAGACGCTGAGATGCTATTGCCGGCTGCTATTGGCGACTACACCGATTTCTACGCCTCCATTCATCACGCCCGAAACGTCGGCAGCATGTTCCGCCCCGATAACCCGCTTCTGCCGAATTATCAGCACGTGCCGATCGCCTATCATGGCCGCGCGTCTTCGATCGTCGTGAGCGAAACTCCGATTCGACGTCCCGCGGGCCAGCTCGGCGAAGGCCAGTTCGGCGCTTCGAAAAGCCTCGACTATGAGCTCGAAGTGGGCGCCTTCCTGGGTCCCGGGAATGATATCGGGGAGCCGATTCCCATTCTCGACGCCGAAAAGCACATCGCGGGCGTGTGCCTGCTCAACGATTGGTCCGCGCGAGACATTCAGCGCTGGGAATATCAGCCGCTCGGACCTTTTCTTGCCAAGAATTTCGCCACTTCGATTTCACCCTGGCTGGTGACGCTCGAAGCGCTCGAGCCCTTCCGTGCCACTTCGATGGAGCACGAGATTCCGGTGCTGCCCTATTTGCAACTGGCCGCGCCGGGCGCATTCGATATCACTCTCGAAGTCTGGTTACGTTCCGCAAGAATGACCGAGCCGATGCTTGTCAGTCACAGCCATTTCAAAGATCTCTACTGGACGCTTGCACAAATGGTCGCGCATCATGTGTCAAATGGATGTCCTCTGCGCCCTGGTGACCTGATTGCCAGTGGAACGGTATCGGGTCCGGAAAAAGAGAATCGCGGATGTCTGCTTGAGCGAACCTGGCGCGGCACTGAACCCCTCCAGCTCCCCAGCGGAGAACGGCGCACGTTTTTGGAAGACGGTGACGAGGTGATCCTCACCGGTTACTGTGCGCGGGAAGGCTTCGCGCGTATTGGAATGGGGACGTGCCGCGGGGTTGTAGAAAGAACTGGGGCGCTTGGGGGTTATTAGGATTCGGGTTAAGCGCCCCACCCGTTGTTACGGGGATTACCTTTATAACGGTCTGAGGCCGGGGAAGGTTACGCTCTGCGGCGGAAATTTTCGGTAAGATTTCGGGGCCGCTGCCGATGCTAGTCGAACATGCCTTCGAACAGAGGGGAGCTGAGATAGCGTTCGCCCGCATCCGGCAGCACAACGACGATCGTTTTGCCCGCCATGTCAGGCTCCAGCGCAACGCGGACAGCAGCTGCAACAGCCGCCCCGCAAGAAATTCCACTGATCAGCCCTTCTTCCCTAGCTAGCCGCCGCGCCATCTCGATCGATTCTTCGCTGCTTACCTGTTCGACACGGTCAACCATCGACAGATCGAGCGTATCGGGAATGAAGCCCGCTCCCAAGCCTTGGATTTTGTGCGGACCCGGCTTGAGCGGTTCATGATTCAGCGTTTGGGTGATCACGGCAGAGGTCGATGGCTCAACGGCGATGGACAGCAGCGGCTGGCGCTTCTCCTGCTTTATGTATCGGGACACCCCGGTAATCGTTCCCCCGGTGCCCACGCCTGAAACCAGCACATCCACTTTGCCCTGTGTGTCTTCCCAAATTTCAGGACCTGTGGTTCTAAAGTGAATGCGCGGATTCGCCTGGTTGTTGAACTGCTGGGGGACGAAATAGCGGTCCGGATCGGACACCCGGATCTCTTCGGCCTTGTTGATGGCCCCCACAATGCCATTTGCGCCGTCAGTAAGAATCAAGTTCGCACCGAGAACCTTCAGGACTTTACGCCGTTCCATGGACATGGTCTCGGGCATGGTGAGCGTTATCGGGTAGCCCCGGGCGGCGGCGACGTAGGCGAGCGCAATGCCGGTATTTCCGCTCGTCGGCTCGACAATTTCCTTGCCGGCCTTCAGCAACCCACGCTCCTCCGCGTCCCAGATCATCGCCGATCCGATCCTGTCCTTCACGGAGAACGCAGGATTGCGGCCCTCGATCTTTGCGAGCACGGTCGCTTTCGCGCCATTTACGAGGTGATTTAATTTCACTAATGGCGTACGTCCAATGCTGAATGAGGCGTCTTGATAAAGCACTGATATTCAGATCTCCCAATTGGGCACGTAGTGGGCGTGTTTTTCCTGCCAAGCGCGCGCGAGGTCTGCGAACGTAGTCTGGTCGAGAACGCCGGAAACGGCACTGTCGACCCGGTGCCAGATATCCGTAAAAGGGTCGTTACCGTGCGGCCGGGAGCCTCCCTTTACGTTTTCGACGGCCCTCAAGACCTCACCCACAGTAATGGAATCCGGAGATCGCGCGAGCAAGTATCCACCCTCGGCGCCGCGGCGGGAATCGACAAAGCCGCTCTGTTTTAATCCCGCAAGGATCAGTTCCAGGAACTTCTGCGGTATTTTCTGTCGCTTGGCGATATCCGCAATTTTGATGGGCAGCATCTGTCCTGGGCCATCGCGGCCAGCTAAATATTGTGAGGCAAGATCGAAAACCGCCTTAAGAGCATATTCGCTCTTGACCGATATGTTCATTCGTTCCAGTAACGATTCTACTGCCGGAGCCGATCTGAATTGATATCTTCTCGTTGCAAAACGCTCTTCTTTACTGTCAAAGCGCTATAAGATGGGGAAGCAGCCAGCTTCCGGTGGGAGAGGTTTTGTCGAGACAGCTTTTCGGAACCGATGGGATTCGCGGCGTGGCGGGCGAGCCGCCCCTCGACGCCAGAACAGCGCATGGAGTAGGCGTCGCACTGGGGACATGGGCGCGTAACGCAGCAGCCCAGAACGGGAAACACCATTCCGCAGAAGTGCTGATCGGCATGGACACCAGGGAAAGCGGGCCATGGCTGGCCGCCCAAGTCGCAGGCGGGCTGGCGCGGGTGGGCGTGTCCTCCAGATTTGCTGGAGTGATCACCACACCGGGTGTGGCCTATCTCACGCGAACCGGCCCTTTCATCGCGGGCGTAATGATTTCGGCTTCGCACAATCCGTATGAGGACAACGGCATCAAAGTGGTCAGTCATTCCGGCTACAAGCTCCCCGATCACATTGAGGTCGGTCTCGAAAGCCTTCTCGGAGATTGGCTAACTACAAATGACCAGCCAGTCCCGAAACAACTTGACATAGATAGCAGTCTGCATAACCTGTACATCGATTATTTAGCGAATACGGTCAGCGGCGCTTTGCCGTTTCGGCTTGTGATCGATTGCGCGAACGGGTCTGCGGCTGAGGTTGCGCCTCAGCTTTTTCAGCGCGTCGGATCGAAGGTCGACTGGATCGGAGCGTCGCCCGACGGCCGCAACATCAATTTAAACTGCGGATCCTTGCACCTTGATGGCCTTCAGCAGCGCGTGATTGAAATCGGCGCCGATTTGGGGATTGCATTCGACGGCGATGCGGATCGGGCGCTGTTCGTATCCAGTAGCGGCAGAATCGTGGATGGCGACGCAGTGCTCTTCCTGGCCGGCATAGCGCTGAAGCGCGCGGGCAGATTGACCGGGAACATCGTCGTCGCGACGATCATGTCCAACCTGGGGCTCGAGAAGGCGCTCGAGGTTTACGATATCCGCATGCTACGCACGCCGGTCGGCGATAAGTACGTGATCGAGGAGATGCTGAAGCATGGCGCTGCGCTGGGGGGCGAACAGTCCGGACACGTAATTTTCTCCGAATACGCGACCACCGGAGATGGCCTCCTGACCGCGCTGCGCGTACTCGAAGTGATGCGGGACTCCGGCCGGTCGCTCGACACTTTGGCTGAAGAAGTGAAGACCTTTCCGCAAAAGCTCGTGAATGTTCGCGTAAAGCACAAGCGGCCGTTATCAGAACTTCATACAGTTCAAGCTGAAATACAGGCAGCCGAACGCCAGTTCGGCGGAAGCGGCAGAGTAGTGGTGCGATTCTCCGGGACCGAGCCGCTGGCGCGCGTTATGATCGAGGGCGAATCTCACGAGGAAGTCGATAAATGGAGTACTCGCATAGCCGACGCAATCCGGACTGAGCTGGGCGCCAGCGCGTGAATTCTTCCTTCGTGATACACTGCGGCTCTAACCTGTAAATTCCCCCCTGCCGCCCTGCAGTTCAGGACATCGGTTGTCGATGGAACGCGCCGCCCGGCTCATAAAAAACAGCAAACTCTCCCGTCAGGTGATGACGGACGACGATCTCGCGCGCGCGGCATGGCCGTCTGCGGTGGGCAAAGCCATAGCGGCCCACACGTCCGGTCTCAAGCTAGTGCGGACCACGCTGGTCGTCGAAGTCGAGGACGCAACCTGGCAGCGGCAGCTTCACGCGCTGACGGGTCAAATCGTGGACCGGCTGCGCAGGCTGACGGGTAGCGACGCCATTCAGGACATTGAGTTCAGGATCGCGATCCCGCGGCGGCAACCGCAGCGCGCCGAGATGCCGTCGCTTGCGAAGGGTCCCCTCAAGACCGGTTCTGATAAGTAGATCGCTCTTCTTCGAGGCCGTGCTAAGAAGGTATATCGACTCTCGCGCGAGAAAGAATTCGTGAATTTAACCGATGAAGAAGTCCGCTATGTGGCCGATCTCGCCAATCTGCGCCTGACGGAAGAAGAAGTGCACCGAATGGCGCACGACCTGGGCCAGATCTTGACGCACATCGAGCAGCTTAACGAGCTCGATACCAGCGATATTGAGCCTATGGCCCAGGTTTTGTTTGACGAAGATGAGATAGCGACGCTTCGCGAAGACGTGCCGAAGACGCCGCTCGGTAATCAGGACGCGCTTACGAACGCGGCGGCTAAAGGAGCGGGTTACTTCAAAGTGCCGCGCGTAATCGAAAAGTGAATCTGACAGACATTCCGTTCCTGACGGTCTCTTCCATTCGCGACGGACTTACGCGGAACGCGTTTACCGCTACGGATCTCGCGAATGCTGCGCTCTCCTTCGCGCAAAAAGAGAATCCGGCCACGAACGCTTATCTGACGTTCTCACCAGAGCGCGCGTTAGAGGCAGCAGGCCGAGTGGACGCGCAGATCGCACGAGGCGAGCATGCCGGAAGCTTGGCGGGCGTGCCAGTTGCAATCAAGGACGTCATCGTCACGAAGGGCTTGCGCACAACCTGCGGCTCCCGGATTCTCGAGCGCTACATTCCCCCTTACGACGCAACGGCGGTTTTCCGCCTTGAAGCGGAAGGCGCGGTCATCATCGGCAAAACCAATTGCGACGAATTCGCCATGGGCTCTTCAAACGAGAATTCGGCGTTCGGCCCGGTGCGCAATCCGAAAGCGCTCGATCGTGTGCCCGGCGGCTCGAGCGGCGGCTCGGCGGCAGTTGTCGCGCAGGGAACGGCCGTGGTCTCGCTGGGCTCTGATACGGGCGGCTCTATACGCCAACCGGCCAGCTTCTGTGGCGTTGTTGGCGTGACCCCCACTTACGGCAGAGTGTCGCGATACGGCTTGACTGCGTTTGCCAGTTCGCTCGACCATATCGGACCGTTTGCCCGGAATGTCGAAGATGCAGCGACGGTGTTGCGCTCGATTGCCGGCCGCGATGATTTCGATTCGACGTCGGCCTTCGCCCCAGTTGACGAATATGAAGAGCTGATGAAGCACTCCGCCCGTGGCCTCAAGCTCGGTCTGCCGAAGGAATACTTCGAAGGGCTCGGCGCGGAGACGGGCGATGTAGTGCATGCCGCCATAAAGCAGCTTCAGACGCTCGGCTGCGAACTCCGCGAAATCAGCCTGCCGCACACGAAATACGCGCTTTCGTGTTACTACATCATCGCTACCGCTGAGGCCAGTTCCAACCTGGCTCGCTACGACGGCGTTCGCTACACAACGCGAAATGACGGCGACACGCTCACAGACATGTATCGCAAGACGCGAGGTTGCGGTTTCGGAGCGGAGGTCAAGCGCCGCATCATGCTCGGCACGTATGTCTTGAGCGCCGGTTATTACGAAGCGTATTACCGCAAAGCCCAGCAAGTGCGCACACTTGTGACGCGCGATTTTACGGAAGCGTTCAAGCAAGTGGACGCGATCATCGCCCCTGTGTCGCCGATTCCCGCTTTCAAGATCGGCGCCAAAGTTGACGATCCGCTCGCCATGTATTTATCGGATGTGTATACGCTAACGGGCGACCTTTCGGGTGTGCCGTGCATGAGTGTGCCGTGCGGTTCGTCGCCGGAAGGCCTTCCCATCGGTCTCCAAATTTTTGCCAAGCATTTCGATGAGGCCACAATGTTTCGCGTGGCCTATAACTACGAGCAGTCGGCGTCGCGTTAGTGACCCGAATAGGCCCAGCCGGTTGGTCGTACAAGGATTGGTCGGGAATCGTGTACCCGGCGCCGAAGCCGCGCGGCTTTAGTGAACCTTCCTATCTTGCCGAGTACTTCGACACGCTCGAAATCAACGTTTCGTTCTATCGGCCGATTCCAGCGAAAACCGCACTGACGTGGATCGAGCGCATTCAGAAAAACCAGAACTTCAAATTCACAGCGAAGTTGTGGCGCGGTTTCACGCACGATCGGAATGCAACTGAGGCGGACGAGAGAGAATTCAAGGAAGGGTTAACCCCTCTCCTCGAAGCCGGCCGGCTGGGCGCGCTGCTGTTGCAGTTCCCGTGGTCTTTCCGCAACACGCCGGAGAATCGCGAATACATTGCGCGCCTCGCGGCTCGATTTGCTGAATATCCTCTGGTGCTCGAAGTCCGTCATGCAAGCTGGAGCGATCCGGGGATGCTCGATGTGTTCGAGCAGCTCGATCTTGGCCTCTGTAACATCGATCAGCCGCTCTTTAAGAGATCGATCAAGCCGAGCGCTGTCGCAACCTCGTCTGTCGGCTACGTGCGCTTGCACGGGCGGAATTACCAAAGCTGGTTTACGGAAAACCGGCAAGTGCACGAGCGCTATGATTACCTCTATTCGCTAAAGGAGCTCGACCCGTGGCTGGATCGCGTCAAAGCAGTCGAGCAGGCCACAAAGGATACTTACGTCGTCACGAACAACCATTACCTCGGAAAGGCGGTCGTGAACGCGCTCGAGATTTCATCCATTCTGCGGGGCCAGCCGGTTCCCGTTCCTCCAACGCTTTTCGCCCGTTATCCGGAGCTGCAGGAGTTTGCCGCGAGGTGAAAGCGATTGGGCAGCTCGTGGGCTGTTTACTCCAACTCCGGCCGCAAGCGGATAATCTCTTTGAGGAGTACAGGGACATCGTGCTGAATGAGAGTTGTCAACGCTCTTTCCGCGGGCAGTGAGTCCATTTCAAGATCTTCCATGTATTGCTCGGCAAGTTTCCAGCGGATAATTAGTCCGCTGAGGAAGTCTTGATCTACGAGCTCAATCGAACGAAGAGCCGTTCCCATGCTCTCTTTTACGTTATATGAGAACGGATAGATACTCGAACAATTGCCAGACGAGTTATTACGGATTGGCTTTGTCGAGCTTCTTCCAGGATCCATTCGAGGCCGAATTGGGATTGTAGTTCACACTTCCCGACACGACATTCGCCACTCTTATTCACCCACCCGGAGCCATAACCAGACGATAGCTCGATGTTCTCGCCTGTATTCGGATTGTGATACACCTCGACTTCGCGAATCGTCCGGTCCCAGCGCGCATTGATGCGATCCATGGTGGCTTGGCGATTCTGGTAGCCTTTCATGGATCATCGAGTTGATCTGATCCCCCCGCTGTGGCAATCGAACGGTTCGCGGCAGCCATGCGATCGGCGGCGGCCTGCTGCTGCCGCGTTCGCTTAACTGCCGCATTGCTGGCTTGTATTTGTTGATTCGCGCTGTTTGAGAGACCTGCTTGCATCTTTGCCCACCACAGAAGGTTCGGGCGGAGCAAACATGGCAGTCTGGAATAGAGGCATCTGCAGATCGAGCTTTCGTTTCGGTGCTTTTGAAAAACGAATCTCGTCCGGCGCCCACAGGGTCGACACCGTCGGACCGACCGGAAACTGCACCGCGTGCCGGGCATGGAAACCTGCAAGCACCATTGGACACCCAGCGTACTGGGGTTTCAGTACCATCGCGTTTGGGAGAGGCTAAATGATAGAGGTCCACTCGCCGGGCGAAAGAATCACCGGCTTCCGAGATTTCCTGCTGCACCTGCTGACGATTACCATCGGGCTGCTGATCGCGCTTGGGCTGGAGGGGTGCGTAGAGTTGTGGCAGCACCGCAACGTGCGACATGAAGCCGACGCCAGATTGCGCCAGGAGATCACGGAGAATCAAAAGGAGCTTGCCGAGACTCGCTCGGCGATCGCCAAAGAGCGCGGCAATTTGATCTCGGTACTCAAGTTTCTGCAGGCCCGCAGCCGAAACCAGCCTTACGAGATTCACGGCATGTTCCTCAATTTCGTTCTTGGTACGCTGCGCAATGCGAGCTGGAGCACGGCATCTGCGACGGGAGCACTCGGGTACATGGAGTACGGCCATGTGCAGCGGTACGCCACTGCCTACCAGGTTCAAGGCGAATTTTCAGCATTGCAGTCGCAGACGTTCGAAGATTTTCTGCAGCTCCAGTCCTATGTTGTATTCGAGTTCGATCCGCAGAAGATGTCCGCCGTCGATGCACAGGCGGCAAGCACGGACGTGCGGCGCACGCTTTCCCATTTGGTTGCGATGGACCAAATTGGAGAGGGTCTGGCGAAGACATACCGGCAGGCACTCGCGCGGGAGTGAAATTCAACGCGCGCGGGGTTCAACCGAGGTTCTCATTAGCGCTATTTCCGGGTCGTCGGGGAGAACGCGTGCTGCCTCATCCAGGAGCTGCGAGGCTTCGCGCGAGTGATGATTGCGGATGAGAACCTGTGCTGCCTGTCGATAGAGCTGAGCACGTGTTGGAGCCTTGCTTAAGGCCTGATTCACCGCGCTTACTGCATCGGCCGAGCGGGCTGCGGCGTCCAGCATGATGGCTCGCGCCAAGTAGTAATCGCCGTTTCTTTGCGCTTCCGGTATTCGGTCCATTTGCGCGAGGCCGGCTTCGGTAGTCACGATGTGAGATGTCGCGATCGCGAGATCAAGAGGCAGATCCCCGACAGGCCCGGCGAGCGCAATCGCCTGTTCGACAAACTCTTTTGCTGATGAATACTGCTCTGCTGCGAGCAATGCGCCGGCAGCCTCCGCGAGTATCGCCAGTTCCGGTTTCAACGCGATGATCCGGCGAGATACAGAAGCCGCCTGATCCGCGTTGCCATCGTGAAGCGATAATTTCAGAAGCTGCAATTGCGCGTCCGCATTGTTCGGATTACTGCGCACGGTTCTTTCGACTCCCGCTCGATATTGGGCAAATTGTTCTTCGGGCGAGAGGCTAAGAAAATCGATCAGGCCGGCGGGATGCGCAACCGCCCGATCGGGGCCAAGCTCGCGGAATTTCGCCATCACCGCGCTCGCCTCCTGTTTCTGTCCGGCTTTCAAAAGTGCTCGGCCGAGATGCATCAAAGTGATCGAGTCGCGCGGGGCGAGTTCGGCAGCCTTGCGTAATACGCGGACTGCATCGGGCGTGCGGTCGAGAGCCAGATAAATTTGCCCCAAACGATCCAAAATCGTGGCGTTGTTCGGGTCGCGCCCGGCAGCAAACTCGAGATCGGGCAGTGCGGCGGCAACTTTTCCCTGCCGGTAATTGAGCAACGCGCGGCCAACGTGCGCCGCCACGAAATCCGGTTTCAAGATCAGCGCACGATCAAACTGCGCGAGAGCATCGGAGGCGTTGGTTCCGCTTTCAACGACTCCCAACTCGTAATGCCCGACCGGGTCGTTGGGATGCTTGCGCACAAACCACTCGATATCTTCGAGGCCGATCTTCGCGTTGACGCCCAATGCGGTTTCCGCAAACCCGCGCTCGCGCCGCGCCACATCGTCGGCGGGGACGAGCTTCAGGTAACGGTTCCAGGCCCCAATGGCATCGCCGAAATAACCCATTTCGGCGGTTGTACGGGCGAGCAGCAGTTGCACATCGGCGCGCTCGGGAGCGAGCTGGGCTGCCTTTACCAACAATTCGAGCGCCGTATCTTTGCGATTAAGAGCGGCATCCACGGCCCCCAAATCATAGAGCACATCTACGTCGCCTGGCTGCTGCGCGAGCGCAGCCTGAAGAACTTCGCGCGCACGCTCGTTATGTCCGGCGTGCGAGGCGGCGAGCCCCAGATTGTAGAGCACGTCGAAATTCGCAGGAGCGGCATCGAGCGCATTCGAGAAGAACGTTTCCGCCTTGTCGTACTGCTTCGACGATGCGAGCGCTGTCCCAAGCGAGAAGCTGATACGAGGATCGCTCTTCGCTGTCGCGGACACATCCGCGAGCAGAGTGTCGGCTTCTTTATGGCGATGCAATAGATAGAGCGCCTCCATTCGCAAGATGCGGATATCCGTGCTTCGCTGCGCTTCGGCTGGCAAATGATCGAGATACTTCAGGGCCTCCGAGCCAGATTTTTTTTCTAAAGAAATGCGCGCCAGTTGAACTCGCGCATTCACGTGCGTGGGATCGAGCGCGAGCACTCTTTGAAAGATTGGCCGCGCTTCTATGAGTTTTCCGGTCGCGAGTAGATGATTCCCGTAGTTGTTCAGAAGGCCCGGTGACGGTGCAGGCAGGCTGATGGCCTCGCGATACACCGCGTCCGCTTCCGCGTACTTCTTTTCTTTGTCCAGTACGACGCCGAGGACATCCAGGCCCGCCACCTCATTGGGGTGGGCGCGCAACTCCGCCCGGAGCATCTGTTCGGCCGAGGAGAGATCACCGCGCTCGAGGGCCGCTACCGCGTCCGCGACAGCATCGGCCTGCCAAGACCAAATGCGGCCGGTAAACGGGAGAAACAATACAACCGCGCAGACAACAACGCGCATTCCCTTTTCATTATTGCGGGAGCGCGGCGTTGTCCAGCCTTACTCGAATCGTAATCCGGCCCAGAGATTTTCCTTGCAATTGGGCGCTGATGGTGATTATCTGCCAATCACTGACTTTCGTCGCGGGCGTCTTCGCCTGAAGGTGCAGAGAATACTCGCCATGCGGCTCGACTGAAAACTCGGGTCGATTCCGCAGAACTTTCCATTCGGCGGTCGGCCAATTGATCGAGAGATTGACGGGCAATCTATCGTTCGTCGGGTTTTCGACGACGAGCGGAATGGTCAACGTACTTGCATTCCCCACTTCCACTTCGGGCGGAACGAGATTCGCCAGATGCTCGATGCCGTGAGCCGGCCAAAACGCATGATAGAAGCGCCACGGGCCGCCCAGGTCGAGAACAGGTTGCGAAGCTTTATGCGGGATGAATCGCGGTGGAGGCTCATAACCGATGCCGTTCGGCTCGACGCCTTCGAACAGGTCGCCGGTGATGGTCGATTTGACAAGCGACTTCCCGAAGATGAGCCGGACCGGTTCTTCAAAATAGCGCAGATCGTTGTTCTTTAGAGCCGTCCTGGCCGCTTGACCTGTGTCGTCCTGGGTCAAATGAAAGGCGCATTCTTCTGCTGCAAGCCGTGCGTACGAGACATGCCGCGAAGGAGAGACATCTTTTGCTGGATACGTCGGCCCTTTGCCCGCGAGAAAGTCGGTGTGCGCCGCGTCCGTGAAGTAATAGATCTTTTCGACCTGCCACGGATGCAGGCCTTCAGTGAGGTTGTTGATGTCGTCACGGTTGCGAGGCGGAGTGATTTGCTCGGGAAAGGCGGCTGGATTCGCAGCCAGATCGAAGGCCTCGTTTGCGAGAACGCTCGCAGCCTGATGATCGCCATGATTTTCTCCGGCGACGTAATCGGGCAGCCACGTCGCAATCACAGAAGGGCGCGTGAGGCGAACCAGCCGGACTAAGCGGCCCAGCCCGTCTCCGTGATTACAGGTCTCGAGCGATCGCAAGACATCCTGGCCCGGGGTGTCAGTACCGTTCAGAAACCAGACATTCATAACTCCAAAATGCTCGAGCGCCCGCCGGGCCTCAATCTCGCGAATGGCGCCGAGCGATTGCGCCTGCTCTTGACCCTCCGCGTTACCGCCTTCGTTGCCTCGATTTCCAAACACGACAGCTACGCGTTTGCCCTCATCGAAGATGGCGCGGGCCATGTAGGCGCCGACCTCCGTCTCGTCGTCCGGATGAGCGACAACGACCAGAAGATCAGCTTTGTAACGTTCATCCGGTTTTGGATTCGACCGGTCTTGCGCGGAAGTAAAAAGATTGCAGCAGAACACAATCGGCAACAGGCGAAGTGACAGGCTCATGGTTGAATCGAAAGAGTGAATATTGTCCAGAAGAGCAGGCGAATGAAACGGCGCGTTTTCGTAATAGTAGCAGCGGCTCAGTTGGCTTGCCTCGGAGCCTCGGGGTCTGGGGACATCTCGACAAAGCGTCGTACGGAGTGGAGCGTCTACGGAGGCGGAACGGATAACATCCACTACTCGACTCTGAAGCAAATCACGCTTAAGAACGTATCGCAACTGAAGGTCGCCTGGACTTTTGACAGCGGCGATGCTTTTAACCAGTCGGAAATGGAGTGCAACCCGATTGTCGTTAACGGTGTGCTGTATGCCACGACACCGAAACTGCGAGTGATTGCGCTCGATGCCGCGACCGGAAAGCTGAAGTGGGCATTTGATCCGAATCAGGGCCAACGCGTGATCGGCAAGATGAGAAATCGCGGCGTGACTTACTGGGACGGCGGTGCGGAACGGCGCGGCCGCATCTTTTTTGCATCCCGGCAGTACATGTACGCGCTTGATGTCAATACCGGTCAGCCCATACCTGAGTTCGGCGAACAGGGGCGCATTGATCTCCGGCGCGATCTCGGCCGCGATCCAAATCTGCAATCGATTTCGGATAGCAGTCCGCCTGTCGTTTACAAAGATTTATTGATCGTGGGCAGCATCGTCAGCGAGAGTCTGCCGGCATCACCGGGCGATATTCGCGCATACGACCTGCGCACGGGGAAGTTGCGCTGGTCTTTTCACACGATCCCGCATCCTGGAGAGTTTGGCTACGACACATGGAAGCAGAAAGATGCGTGGCAATACATCGGTGGCGTGAACAACTGGATGGGCATGAGCCTCGATCCCAAGCGCGGGGTCGTGTACGCCCCTACCGGCTCGGCGTCGTTCGATTTTTATGGGGCGAACCGCCTGGGAGCTGACCTGTTTGCGAACTGCGAGCTGGCGCTGAACGCCGAAACGGGCGAGCGCCTCTGGTATTTCCAAACCGTCAACCATGACATATGGGATCGCGATTTACCTGCCCCGCCTGCCCTCGTGACCATCAAGCATAACGGCCAGAAGGTGGATGCTGTGGCGCAGATTACGAAGTCAGGGTTCATTTACGTGTTCGATCGAGATACGGGCAAGCCGCTGTTCCCGGTTGAGTATCGAAAATATCCGCCGAGCGATATTCCGGGCGAAGTCGCCGCTGAGACGCAGCCGTTGCCCTTGAAACCTCCGCCCTTCGCACGCCAGATTCTCACTGCGGACATGCTTACCACCCGTACGCCTCAGGCGCACGCAGCGGTGCTCGCGCGTTTTAAAACCGTGCGGAGCGCCGGGCAATTCGTGCCATTGAGCGAGCAGGGCACGATCATTTTTCCTGGCCTGGATGGCGGCGGCGAATGGGGCGGACCGGCCTTCGACCCCAAGACCGGATTGCTGTATGTGAATTCGAACGAGATGGCGTGGCTGCTGCGCCTTGGGCCTCACCAACTGAGCTCGAACGCTCACACCGGAAAAGAGCTCTACATGGCGAACTGCGCGGGCTGTCATCGCGCGGATTTGAAGGGAACGCCGCCTGAGTTTCCTTCGTTATTGAACTTGTCCGAACGGCTGAGCGAGATGGAAGTCGAGGCCATGATTCGCCAGGGAAGCAATCGCATGCCCGGATTTCCGCAACTGCCTTACGACGACATGCGAGCGATTCAGCGATACGTTCTTTATGGCGAGAATCAGGCGGTAGCTTCGAAGCCCGGCGCGCCCTCTCCGATTGATTTGAAATTTGGAATCGACGGATACAACAAGTTTCTCGACCCGGATGGCTATCCTGCCGTCCAGCCGCCCTGGGGGACACTGAACGCGATTAACCTGAACACCGCACAGATCCTATGGAAGGTTCCTTTGGGAGACTATCCCGAGCTGGCGCAAAAGGGTCTGCGCAACACGGGCAGCGAAAACTATGGCGGCCCAATCGTAACGGAAAACGGCCTGCTGTTCATTGCAGCGACGGTGTACGACAAGAAAATCCACGCGTTCGATAAAAAGACAGGCAAGCTTCTATGGGAGGCGCCCTTACCCGCGGCCGGCAATGCGACTCCCGCCCTCTATGAAGTAAACGGGAAAGAGTACATTGCCATAGCTTGCGGCGGCGGTAAATCGAAAGATCCGTCCGGCGGCAGCTACGTGGCTTTTGCCTTGCCGAACAAATAACGGTGCGATCGCGATTGTGCACCGCCGTACGCTGCTAACGCGGAACATTTGCCTATTTCCCAACGTTTCCCTACTAGTCATCGTCTAAAGCGCGAAAACGAGGACTATGGTGTGGGAGATCGGGTTGCCGCTCCAATTCGCTCATAGCTTGCCTGACAATCCGACGGATGCCGAGCTGATCGAGAGCTGCAAGCGAGGGAGTCTGCGGGGGTATGAGCGCCTGTATGAGCTGCACGCGGGGCGCATGAAGAGTCTTGCCTTCCATTTGCTGGGCAGTCGCGAAGATGCCGAAGATACCGTGCAAGAAGCCTTTCTGAAGGTGTATCGAGCCGTGCGCGGGTTTGAAGGACAGTCATCGCTCTCGACGTGGATCTATCGCATTTTGATCAACTGCTGTTACGACGTGATGCGAAAGCAGCAGCGATTGGCTGAACGGCCCGTGCGGAAGGAATTCGGCACGGACACGAAGCTGCCGTTGAAGATTGCGCTCGAGCGGGCACTGAGCTTGTTGAACGAGCGGCAAAGGATCGTGTTTCTGATGTATGAAGTAGAGGGCCTGAAACACTCTGAGATCGCGGGAATTCTCGAAGTTCCCGAAGGCACATCGCGCAGTTGGCTGTTCGAGGCGAAGCGCGAATTGAAACGCACACTGATGGAGTCAAGCGCATGAAGTTCGAATGTGGCGATCTGGACCGGGCGCTGGCGAATCCCGAGCTGATGCCGGATGCGCGGGAGCACCTGAAAGGCTGCGCCGCGTGCCGGCGTGAGTACCGCGTGTGGAGCGACATGTCGACCGCGGCGAAGGAACTACACGAAGAGTGGGAAACGCCCGCGCTCTGGCCTGGCATTCGAAAGGCAATTGAAGCCGAGCCCAAGCCGAAGCCGGTACGGATATGGTGGCGGGAATGGAAAACGTGGGCTGTCGCTGCAGCCGTCATCGTCGGAGCAGTGCTGCTGAGCCGCCCCTGGACATGGACCGGAGCGCCGGCGGCAAACACGGAGACGGCGGTTGTCGCGCCGCTTTCAGCGACCCGTGATTTTCTGACGGATCAGGCGCTCGAGGAAGTCGAGAGGAACGAAGCCGCGTACCGGCGGTCGATTGAAAAGCTGTCCAGAATCGCGCAGCCAAAGCTTCAGAATTCGGCATCGCCCGTCGCAGTGAACTGCAGAGAGAAGCTGCTGCTGCTCGATTCAGCGATTGCGGAGACTCGCACCAATTTGGCCCAAAACCGCTTCAATGTTCAGTTGCAAAGGGATTTGGCCGGTCTTTACCGCGAAAAGCAGCAGGCACTCGAGGAGTTACTTGGCCATGATCAGAAGAACTAGTTTTCTATTGGTAATGGGTTTGGCGTCGCAGGTCTTCGGCCGCGACGAGTATACGCGGAGCTTCGACCGGACCATCGACCTGCGGAGCGGCCAAAGAGTTTCAATCGAGCATAAGCTTGGCGATATCACGATCCACACGCATCCGGAGGCGCGGGTTGTCATTCACGCCGATATTCGGGTTTCGGCTTCCGATACGAACCAGGCGAAGCAGTTCGCAGATCGCGTGGGAATTCTGGTCGAGCCGTCCGCCCCGGAGCTCTCAATTCGCACGCGCTACCCGGATATGGTTTCCGGCCGCAACCTTTCGTACAGCGTCCGCTACGACGTCACGGTGCCTGAAACCGCGCCTCTTCAGGTACGCAATTCGTTTGGTGGTGTGTCGGTAAGCGGTTTGAAGGCAAGCGCGGACATCACGGCATCGCACGGCGGCATTGCGTTTCAGGATGGACGCGGCGCGCAGCGGCTCGAAAATTCGTTCGCCGGCATCAGGGTGAGCAACAATGCGGGTGACGTCGCGATTGAAGCCAGCAACGGGCCCGTGAACATCTCGGACATAGCAGGTGCGGTAACCGTGCGCGATCGGTTCGCGAGCGTAACAGCCGCTCGAGTCGCCAGAGGAGTGAGCGTTGTAAATAGTAACGGAGCGGTCAATGTCACGGATTCCGCAGGCAACGGCAATATCCGGAACTCGTTCGGAGTCGTCACCGTGCACAGCTTTCGCGGAGGTCTCATCGTCAATAACGCCAATGGGAGAGTGGAGGCGACGAATGTGCGGGGGCCGGCTGAGCTCAACACCACCTTCGGCCATGTGCAGTTTTCGGACATCATGGGTCCGTTGACTGTCAGGACCAGCAACTCGAGCGTAAATGGGGAAAATGCTGCCGGACCTGCGACGATCGCAACCTCTTTTGGATCGGTAACGGTCAGCGACATCCAGCGCCCGATCAGGGTCGAATCGAGCAACGGCAGCATCTCAGTTGAAAAGGTCCATGGAGATTGCAATCTAAAGACCAGCTTCGGCACTGTGCAGGCAGCCGATATTGCTGGACTCTTGTCGGTCGAAAATTCAAACGGAGGCGTGAAAGCATCGAATACGCGTGGAGCCGAGGTGCGGACCAGTTTTGGCGCAGTGATTCTGGACGATGTGTTGGGCGCCATACGGGTTGAGAACCAGAATGGAGCCGTTGACGCGACGAACTCATTACGTGGCGCGTGTCAGCCAATTCTCATCCGGACTTCGTTCTCGACTCTGCGTGTTCGCGTGAGTCCGGACGCGAGCTACCGCATTCTGGCAAAGGCTTCTTTTGGCAAAATCCGCACTGATTTTCCGCTCTACGTGGCCGGGTCGATCTCTGATGACGAGTTGAACGGCACCATTGGGGGAGGCCGTTGCGAGATGCGCTTGACCAACAGCAATGGCGCAATCGAGATTCTGAAGCCCTGACCACAGTACGTCGTTCAAGTGGCTGATAGCGGAGTCAGGTGTTCGCAAATGAACACCGTTGAAGCGCGGCTCCAAACTCAACTGATTGAAACTACGGTTTGAGAACGCGACACGTATGATGGCACTGCACTTGCATAAGAATATGCGAGGAACTGATGTCAGTCGATACCGCCGACCGCCCTAGGACCGATGTGTACAAAGTGCTTGTCATAGACGATCAAGCGGATGTTCGCGAAGCGCTGCGTTTACTGCTCAAGCGCGCGGGGTACGCCATCCAAATGGCGGAATCACCAAACGATGCGCTCTCGGCAGCGGCTTTTTGCGACCATGACCTGATCGTCATGGACATGAACTATACGTCCGATACAACTTCGGGGCGTGAAGGACTCGAGCTGCTGGAGCGGCTGCACGCGCAACGGCGCGATGTGCCGATCATTGCGATGACCGGCTGGAGCACAATCGAACTGGCCGTTGAAGCGATGCAGCGAGGGGCCTGCGACTTTATTCCCAAGCCGTGGGACAGCCACCAAATGCTCGCGGTGCTTTCAAAGCACTTGAAGGCTGGAGGCGGCAATCACCGAGCCGATTCATCGAAAGATGCAGAAATTGCCATCGCCCGTAACGTGCAGCGCACATTGCTGCCTAAGCCGCATCTGAGAGCGTGCGGGCTCGAGTGCGATTGTGTATCGCTCCCCGCCGGAGACGTCGGCGGGGATCTGTATGATTTTTTCCAGATCGACGACACGGGCGTCGCATTTTTGCTGGGAGATGTGTCAGGCAAAGGCATCGGCGCGGCTCTGCTGGTAGCGAATTTACAGGCGAGCATCCGAAGCCAGCAAGAACTCGCGCGTTCTCCGTCGAAGCTTCTCGAGCGTGTGAACCGGCTGTTCTTTCAATTCACCCGTCCTGAGCATTACGCCACGTTATTTTTTGGAGCTTATGATGCGAGTAGTCGAACGATACGATACGTGAACTGCGGCCATCCGGCTCCAGTTCTCCTGCTAGCTGACGGTGAATTCGAGGTTCTGGATGCTACGGCAACGGTGCTGGGCGCGTTCACCGGATCCGTTTTTCAAGAACGTAGTGTTTCGGTTGCGGAAGGCGACCGCCTCGTGCTGTTTTCGGACGGCTTATCGGAGGCCAGATTGGATGAGGGCGAAGACGATTGGGTGATCGACAGCATTCGCAAGCTCGGTCCCAAGCACTGGAACGATCTGCCCGGCGTGCTGGCCGCGTCTGCCACTTCCACTCACGCGCCAGCTGACGACATTACGGTGATGGACATTCGTGTTCATCACGCCTGAGAAACGTAGTCTGGAACGGGAAGCAAGGCGCGATAGCTGCGATGGCCGGCAATCGAGTTACCGGCGGGGGACGAATCGACCTCTGTTAGAAATCCGGCTTCAAGGAAGAGTTTTTCCACTTCCGGCGGAGTCGGGATGCACATCAGATATGCCTCGCGCGAATATTCCTGCAGCGATCGCTTCAAGTTATCTAGAACCATTCGCATAATTGCGGGCGGAAACGTGTTCAGCAGGTAAATGACGAGCGGTTGCCGTGGAAACTCATAGGCTGTTGCGTCCTGCAACACGACTTCAATATCGTTACATTTCAGATTGAAATTCCGCTTCGTTGCCAGGTTTCTCCGGGCAGCATTTACGAGCCCTTCCGAGAGTTCAACGCCGATCACCTTCGCGAACGGCAATTCGGCGGCCATGAGAAGGCTTTTCCCTTTGCCGGAGCCGAGGTCGATATATGTAAACGATTTCCAGTCGAGATTCAGGCGGTTGAGGTATTCCGGAAATTTTGAGCTCGCACAGCTGTAATCACCATTCCAACCCGAATAGACATAATCTGCAGGGTTCGAGCCATAACACGCACCCTCGATTCCGAGGTCGTCAAGCGCGACTTGGTTGCGAGTCTCTACCCCGTGCCACACATCCCAGATCCAAAACTCGAGGCTCTCGATCATTTGCAAGCCGGTAACCATGACGACGCGCTTCCAGCCCCAACGCTTCGCGCGTGATGGAATTCTGCGCGCTTTTCTAATAAATTGCCTGACCATTCGCTTTCGTATATGGAATTGTTCGAAAATGCGTGCTATTAACAAGCGTAACGCAAAAAAAGGAACGGATGGGCTGCAGCTTCCGGTCGCTACCATTCCGCCACCGAGCCGTCCTCGAGAAAGATGGATTGCTGAAAGCTTTCCTGCTGGAAAGGATGCTTCCCGGCTTCGCGCTCATTGATTTCGATTCCGATACCGGGCGTATCAAGCGGAAGCCAGTAGCCTCGCTCGCGTTTCATGTCAGTCTCAAGTACGTCGAAGCGCCAGGGAACGTCAGCCAGCATATCTTCCTGGATGAGGAAGTTCGGCGTGCTGAGAGCGAAATGCAGAGCAACGGCGTTAGCGACCGGACCGTTGGGATTGTGCGGTGCGACTCCCATGAAGTACATTTCGGCAAGGCTCGCAATCCGCCGCGCTTCCATGAGGCCGCCGCAGTGACTGAGATCGGGCTGCACGATATGGCAGGCCTGTAACTCGCATACCCGGCGGAAGTCCCAGCGAGTGACCAGCCGTTCACCGGTAGCAATCGGGACGTTGACGCTACGGCGAACCTCGAGCAGCGCATCCGGGTTCTCGGGAGGAACCGGCTCTTCGCAAAAGAGCGGGTGAACTTCTTCGATCGCGCGTATGTATTGAATCGCCTGCCCGGTGGTCGTGCGCCCGTGAAAATCCACCATGAGGTCGATATCGTCTCCGACGGCGCGCCGCAAATCGCCCATCAGGCGGGCGAAATGCTGGATGGCGGGCAGGCCTTCGAGTGGCCGCGAGTAGGGCACAAACACGAGTTTCAGCGCAGTGTAGCCCTGCTCGCGAACCGCCATCGCGCGATCGATAATTCGATTACTCTCGAAACTTTCATAAACTGATTTCGACTCGCCGCCGCCGAGGTGCGTATACATGCGGACCTTGTCGCGAACCGTGCCGCCGAGCAATTGATGCACCGGAACGCCCAAGGATTTGCCGAGGATGTCCCAGCAGGCCTGCTCGATACCGGAAATAGCGGTCATTCCTATTGGACCGAGGCGAAAATAGGAGTGCCGGTACAGAATCTGCCACAGAAACTCGATGCGTCGCGGGTCGCGGCCAATCAGCATGGGCTTGAGATCATCGATGCAGCCGGTAACCGCGCGCGTCTTCCATTCCATCGTCGCTTCGCCCCAGCCATGCAGACCAGGAACATCCGTCTGTATGCGGACGAAGATCCAGTTCCGCATGACGGCGTTTACAACGACGGTTTCGATATCGACGATTTTCATGCGCTGCCCTAGCGTCTATTGAAGGACGTATTCAAGGACACGCGGCTCGGATGTACGCACGCGCTCGGCTACTTTTCCGCTGTTCACGAGGCGGCGAACATGTCCGGTGATTGCATACACGAGTTCAAGATCGGTAGTGCGGGGCCAGTCACCACAGCGGGGGCCTAGAGCCGTGCAGATCTCACGCACCGAACGCGGTAACGAAAGTTCCTCGAACAGGAGGCGATCCGTGTGCTCGACGTAATCACGGGATTCGCGGCAGAACTCCGCGATCTCGTGATGTTTTTTCACGGGCCAGTGGCAACCGACATAAGTCGAGATCGGAAGGCTCTCTATGAGGCCGATGGTTCGGAGATACTCGTCGATATTCTCATAGGTCGGACAGAGCTTCATGGTGTTGTCCAGGCCAAAATATCCGCGGCCGTGGATGGCGTCAGCTCCATAAAGAGCCTGATGGAGCGGATCGTAGACGGCCAGATGGCCTTTCGCATGTCCGGGCGTCGCGAGCAGCTGGATTTCCCAATCCGGGCTGAGGCGGATGTGTTCGCCGCCTCTGAATGTGACATCGGTGGGCTGTGGCTCGCCGCCTTCTGCGTGAAGCCACGCGAGAGCAGCGCCGTCATAAAAAATCTGGTGATCGGCGCGATAGGCATCATACCGATATCGCATCAGCGAATCCAGGCTCTGGCAAACGTGCCGGTCCGCCTCTCCGCAGGCAAGAATTGCCTTTGGCGCGAGTTGTTTCATCTCGTGATTGCCGCCGATATGATCGAGGTCCGGGTGCGTGTTGAGAATCCACGTGAGATCACGAACACTGCCCCCGGCCTGCTCGATTTGGGGCGCGATGAACTTGGAAGGATCATGGGCGCAGCCCGTATCCATAAGCAGTGTTGCAGTCTGCCCTTTCAAATAGATCAACTGGAGCGGTCGTCCGCCGACCTCGCCTTCCAGCATGTAAACGCCTTCGAAAAGCTGCTGCACGCGGCTACGCTCCTCAGTATCCGGGGTTCAGCGGTCTTACAATATGCTGAAACCTGTTTCATGATACATTCTTCTCGCGTGTACGTCTCGATCTCGGAATCGCGCCAATGAGATATCGCAGCGCTGAGTGGTTCTATGGGCGGGATGAGCTGGGATTTCAGCACCGCGCTGCGCTACGGTGCATGGGTATTAATCCCGATCGATACAAGGGACGTCCGGTGATCGGAATCGCGAATTCCTGGAGCGAGCTGAACAATTGCAACATGAACCTGCGGGAGGTTGCGGACGCGGTGAAACGCGGCGTTCTGTCGGCTGGCGGTCTGCCTCTGGAATTCCCGACGATTTCGTTGGGCGAAGAATTGATGAAGCCGACCGCCATGCTGTATCGCAACCTGATGGCAATGGACGTGGAGGAGACACTGCGCTCGAACCCCATCGATGCGGTCGTTCTGCTTTCGAATTGCGATAAGACCGGGCCGGCGCAGCTGATGGGTGCGGCGAGTGCGAATCTACCTGCGATCCAGGTGAACGGCGGTCCTAAAAAATCGGGGAAGTGGCGAGGTGTCGAAATTGGTAGCGGAACGGACATGTGGAGGTACTGGGATGAGTTCCGCACGGGAAAAATTTCGGCTATGGACTGGCAGGAGCTGGAGCAATGCTTTTCCTGCTCAGTGGGCGCCTGCAACGTGATGGGCACGGCGTCCACAATGGCGGCCGTTGCTGAGGCCGTGGGAATGATGCTGCCGGGCACATCAACTATCAATGCAGGCGATCCGGAGCGCATTGTCGCTGCCGAAGCGAGCGGACGGAAAATCGTCCAACTTGCGGAACAGGGTCTTCGGCCATCGGACATCATGACGCCCGACAGCTTCACGAACGCCATTCGCGTCTGTATGGCGCTCGGCGGATCAACCAACGCGATTATTCATCTGATCGCGATCGCGGGCCGGCTGAACATCGATTTGCCGCTAGCTCGATTTGACGAGTTGGGCCGGAGCACTCCCTGCCTTGCCAATGTGAAGCCTTCAGGCGAGCATTTGATCGAACGGCTGCATGCCGCAGGAGGCGTTCCGGCGATCATGAAGGAGATCGAGCAGATGCTGCATCTTGAATGCGTGACTGTAACGGGGAGAACGGTAGGTGAAAATCTCGCGGCAGCGCGGATTATCGATCGTGATGTGATTCGGCCGGCGAACAAGCCCCTCTCACCGAGCGGCGCCATTGCCGTCTTGTTCGGAAATCTCGCGCCCCGAGGCGCAATTTTAAAAGCTTCAGCCGCTTCGCCGCATTTGATGAAGCATGCGGGCAAAGCGATCGTGTTCGACAGCTATGCGGAAATGCTGGCGAGAATCGAACGCCCAGATCTCTCTGTCGAGAGCAATTCTGTCCTTGTGCTCAGGAATTGCGGACCGAAAGGAGCTCCGGGAATGCCGGAATGGGGTTCGATTCCGGTACCCGCGAGACTTCAGAAGAAGGGAATCCGCGATATGGTGCGGATCAGCGATGCCCGCATGAGCGGCACGAGTTACGGAACGGTCGTGCTCCACGCCTCGCCCGAGGCCGCCGCTGGAGGACCGCTGGCAGGTGTCCAGACCGGAGACGAAATCCGGCTGGATGTTCCACGGCGCTCCCTGGAATTGATGATTTCGGAAGCCGAACTCAGCGCGCGCATGCAAAAATTTTGTGCACCGCGTACCCAACATCTTCGCGGTTATCCGCGCCTCTATGTCGATCATGTTTTGCAGGCGGATGAAGGATGCGATTTCGACTTCTTGAGGCCGCGCAATCAGGAAGAATTGCGCTTTGTTCTTCCGGTAGTGGGGCGGAGTTGATGATTCAAACCTGAGGCGGAAGTCCGGCGCTAAAGCCGCCATCCACTGTAAACGCGGAGCCTGTAATAAACGTGGCATCATCGCTCGAAAGAAAAACGGCCGCGCGCGCAACTTCTTCGGGGCGGCCAATACGCCAGAGAGCGTGAAGCTTGCCGGCCGCGGCCCGAGCGGCTTGCGGATCTGGCTGGGCTTCGAAGTACCCCTCTGCGAGCCCGCTGTCAATGTAGCCGGGACAGATGCAATTGACGCGAATGCCTTCTTTGCCATGATCAATCGCCATGGCTTTGGTCAGGCCGATGATGGCCGCTTTCGTAGCGCAATACCCGGCACACGTGGGCTCGACAAAAAACCCGTTCACTGACGACATGTTGATGATATTTCCTCTGGTCCTTCGGAGGTGCGGCAAGAAATATTTCGAGCACAGGAAAACACCGCCCAGATTAACGGCAATCTCGCGGTTCCACTCGTCATCCTCTGTAGCCTCAACCGTCTTATTGATCTGAATTGCCGCGTCGTTCAGGAGTACATGGACCATGTCAAAGGCCGCGAGCGTTTCTTTGACCAGGCGTTTGACTGAATCCGGATTGGCGACATCGGTTTCGATGGCTACTGCTGTGCCTCCGGCCGAGCCGATACGATTTGCAGTTTCGCGTGCCTTACCGGCATGCACGTCTGCGACGACAACACGGGCGCCTGCCTTGGCAAACTCCAGAGCGGCAGCCCTGCCAATTCCAGAACCGCTACCTGTGATCACGACAATTCGGCCGCTGAGGTTCATGTGGTTCGAATCTCCCTATTTGATATCGCCAGTGATCGAGGCCCGCATAGATGCCCAGCTTCACTTCGATGGAAAACGTTTCGCCGGGGCCGAGCCGTTTGTGTGTGTTCTGCTGAACCGCCTCGGCCAAGTTCACGGGGCGACTCGTCCAGGGTTCGATGATGGCGTGATAATGTCCGCGCCAGCCACCGTACACGAGCCACATCCACAGGCACGGGCAGTGCTCGAGCGGAAACTCGAAGATGAGCCCAAGTTGTTCGGCTGCAAATTCGACGGCATACCAGCCGCCGCGGAGATCTGTCGCGTAGTGGCCACAGAATTTTCCGGTTTCGGCGGATTGAACCCGGCTCATGTCCGTTTGTCCCTCTTCTGTCTCGAGCAGGGGCCACGCGTATTTCTGGCCGGGTCGGCCCAGAGAAGGGGAGGACGAGAGTTGGACCGATCCACTCGTTGCCGGTATATGTAAGAGGGTCGAGTCATTGACAGCGAGCGCCGGGTGCGAGCCCCAGATAAAATCGGTGGATAGCGGCCCAAGGTTCAAGAGCTCGTATCGGATGGAAACATTATTTTCATGGAGCGCCACTCGCTTCATCGCGCGCACGGGCGTGATCGGTCCAAACGCCGACAACTCCGCGAACACTGTCGCTCCCTGGCATTCGAGGTTTTCAACCTTCCATTGAATGGACCGCAACTCGCCTAAGTTGGGATAACTTTCGCCGTTGTATTCGCAAGGGTCACAGGTGGGAAATCCCTCGTCCCATCCACCGCACCAGTAATTATCAAAATTGGAATCTACTGGAAAGCGCTGCGGCGGCACACGTGGATTATGCCAAAGTAATTGCCGGCCAGACGGCTTCCAGATCAGGTCATAGATTTTCGCGCCTGGGTCGGGCAGTATGGAAACAGCAATCAGCTCGTTTTCGAGCCGCGCTGCGGGTAACGAGCAGATTTCGATGCATTCGGCGCGCAACGCGGCGGTCATGAAGCGCTCCGCACTAATTCGGATTCCCGGCGCGCCCGTTTTCGTTCCTCATAGACGGTGACCAACAAAGTGCTGGTGAGCACCAGCAGACCGCCGAAAATCATGTACCCTGTTAACCGCTCATGCAAAGCCACACCAGCGATGATGACTCCAAAGAACGGAATCAGGTAATTCGAAAGACTAGCTTGGGTGGCGTCGAGACGCGTGAGGACGTTCAGAAACATGACCATCGAGAGAAGATAAACAAACAACGCGAGACCAAGCAGACCCAGCCATACTGCAGTCGTAAAATGCCGCACCTCCCGAAACGTGTCGGGCTCCGTGAAACACGTAATCGGGAAAAGGAAAACCAGTACAGCGTAATAACTGTAAAGCAGAACCCGCAGGGGCGTGTAACGCGTCAGCAGTCGCTTACTGTAGACGTTGTAAAAGGCGCTCCCGTTCACGCTGATAAAGATGAACAGATTCCCAATGAGAAACTTGCTGCCAAAGTTCAGTTGAGCCCAATCTATGCCCGAGCACTCGAGCACGCCACCGATCGCAAGGGCGAAACTGATCCACCGCACAAACGTCATTCGTTCGCCGAGTATGAAGAAGGCCATCACGGCGGTAGAGACCGGCAGCGCCAGCATAAGTAGGGCCGCATTAGATGCAGGCGCGTAGCGCACGCCCCAAGTAATGAAGAGTTGGGCGACGACTTGCCCGAATACGCCGATCAGAAGAAATTGCAGCACATCACGGCGCGGCATCCGCCCATAATTGGGGGCTTGTGGCGTCTTCGATCGAACAATGGGTATCAACAGGAGTGTTGCTAGCGCGATGGGAATAAACGTCGCGGCGACGGGGCCCATCTGCGCCTGAACGATTTTTACGAGTACAAACTGGCTGGCCCAAATGAAATTACATGCGAGCAGCAGCAACCAATCGCGGAAATGGCCGACTGAACCGACAGTCATCTCTGCATTTCTGACGTATGCCGGGGGTCTTATCCCTGCTGAGCCATCGCAGTTCCCGACAGGCACAGATTGTATGCCAGCAAGACCTGGTTGAAACGCTCCGGAGTGCATGGAAGCAGTGGCAAACGGCTTTGATCGGAACGGAAAATGCGCAAATGCCGAAAAAGAGCCTTGGTCACCGGCACCTCGTCGCCAGGCCCGAACAGATGAATGAAGGGCAGTATGGTTTGTGAAAAGATACGGAGCGCTTCAGCGGGATCTCCGGCCGCGAGAAAACCCACGGTTTCCTGGTATGCCTGCGGAAATACGGAAGGCGCAATGATCATGCTGCCCTCGACTCCGAGTAGCAGGCTGCGAAACGCGGTGATGTCATCACCGGCATACACCGCCACACCCGCATCCCGGATCACAGGGATTTTTTCCAATGCATGATCG
The DNA here is from genome assembly GCA_963703035.1 of uncultured Acidobacteriaceae bacterium. Taxonomy (GTDB): domain Bacteria; phylum Acidobacteriota; class Terriglobia; order Bryobacterales; family Bryobacteraceae; genus Bog-105. Next base: position 874,930 of record OY969780.1, read on the forward strand.
GTCATCTTGACGCCCACGACGTGTTCGCACGAATGCACAATCTGGAGAACTTGCTCGGCGCTAAGCCAAGTCTTGGTATAGACCGGGTTGTCATAAATGATGAGCGGCAGATTTGTCGCCATATCCAAAGCTCGGAAAAACTCGATCACCATCCGTGGAGAGTTGGGGAAGTAGTACGGGCAGGGGACCAAACCACCATGCAAGCCGAGGTCTTCGGCTGCGCGCGCTAGACGGATCATTTCTTCGAGATTCGTATGTGTCAGCCCGACCACGACCTGCTTGCCGGGCGGGGTATTTCGAGCCGCAAAGCGCATCATATCGAGCCGTTCATCAAAGGACAGGGACACAGATTCACCCGTGCTTCCGCAAATGGTGTAGCCTTCAAGTTCCGGAAACAAATGGTCCAGGAGCCGCGAAAGGCTATCAAAATCAATCTGGTCTTCTGAAAAAGGAGTTGGGATAACCGGCAGCGAGCCACTAACAGTAGAAGCCATTCTTGTTACGGCATGCATCCGTGGACTGTCGCGCGCGCCGCTCTCTTCGGGCAAGCCGTGGCTTTCCATATATTGAAATGCTCTTCCGAGATCATAGAAGCGCGGTGCGGATCGTGTCAAGCTTGAGAGAGACTAATTCAGGGGCAAGCTAAGCACATCATGGCAAAGCCATATCTCGTCCCGGCGATAAAGCGCGCATTTCAAGTCATTGATCTGCTGGCGAAGAGGGACGGAGGATCGACAATCTCCGATATCCACCGCACATTGAAACTGCCGCTCAGCTCCGCGGCCACAATTCTCTACACGCTCGAGGCCTTGGGTTATGTCGAGCGGGACGAGGCTGGCAGGCGGTACACGCTTGGCGTCCGAATGCTCAGTTTTTCTAAAAGAGTTGCGGATGAATTGAATCTTCCGGGCCGCTTCCAGCCGCTCCTCGAAGATCTAGTGCGGGAGGCAGGGCTAACTGCACATTTAGCAATCCGGCGAGATGGCGAATCAATGTACATCGCGCGCGTTCCCGGGCCGGGACTGCTCCAGTTCTCCTCGTATGTAGGCATGCGCTGGCCGGTGCACGCCTCTGCAGTAGGGAAAGCGCTACTTGCTTTTCTACCCGACGGAGAGCGTGAAAGAGTGCTGCGCGACATTGATCTCCGCAAGATGACCCCGCACACTATCAGCTCTGTCGAGGCGCTCGAAAGGCAGTTCCGAAATTTTCGCAAAGTCGGTTACTGCTGGGAAATTGGCGAGGGCGAGGTTGGCGTGGCCTGTATTGCGGCTCCGGTATTCGGACCCGATCAGGAAGTAATTGCCGCGATCAGCGTCGCTGGGAGTGCACAGCAGATTACGAAAGAAAACCTTCGCCGCTTGGGTTCGCTCGTATGCAGCTACGGTGCTCGCATGTCTGCCAGATTGAGCGGGGATGCGCACCACATTGCGCGAACTGATCGAGTTTCAGCTAATTGAAAAGCTCTCTCCCCCGGAAATCGTGGGTGTGTTGTGTCTCCACGAAATCTCTTGACAAATACCGCAGATATTGTAGAATTGCCGAATTGGACTGCTTTTCAGAATGTTGAAACCGGTTTCAGAGATCCGGTTCACTGGCATTTCGCACCCATGAGGAAACCATGAACTTCTCCCGATTGTTCCTGGCTCTGTTGGTCTCTTTATTGTGCGCTCTTCCTGGTCACGCCCAGCAGACGACAGGAAGCATCTCCGGCACGGTGAAGGACTCAAGCGGCGCAGTGGTGCCCCAGGCAAGCGTAAGGGCCACCAACGTAAACACTGGCGCCGTCGAAAGGACCGTTTCGGACGCCAACGGCGTATATACCTTTCCCACTCTTCCTGCCGGCGACTATACAGTTTCCGTCGAACAAACGGGATTCACCCGGGCTACCCTGTCCGAGATCACTTTGCAGGTGTACCAAAAGGCGGTGGTCGATGTAGTTTTGCAAGTGGGCGGGACCACGCAAAGCGTCACCGTACAGGCGAGTACGCCGCTGGTGGACCCGAGTACAGCTAGCCTGGGAACGGCCGTCGACAAGCGGGCGGTTGAGGACCTACCCTTGAACCTGCGTCAAGTGGGCGCGCTGGCGCTGACGGTTCCGGGCACCATCGAGACCACTAGTCGTTCTCTGACCAGCGCAACGGGTAATGGGTCGGGGTTCAACGACACCAGTTATAGCGGCGCAGGCGGGTACTCCGGCGGGAATCTTCTCCTCATTGACGGCATGATCTCACGGTCGCTCAATAATGGTAGCTTCGCTCTGAATCCGCCCCCTGAGATGGTGAAGGAATTCAAAATCCAGAACAACGTTTATGACGCCGCTTTCGGATTGACTTCGGGAACCGTAATGAACCTAATTACTGATTCGGGGACCAACAGCATCCATGGAGGTGTAAGGGAATATCTGCGCAACCGCGACTTGGACGCTCGCAACTTCTTTGATACTTCAGCAGTAAGCGCAACTCGTCCGGAATATACCCGTAATCAGTTCGGGGGCGATCTGGGATTCCCGATCGTGAAAAACAAACTTTTCGGGTTTGTGGCTTACGAGGGTCTACGGCAGGCTCAGGCCAACAACGTTTCCAGCCCCGTTCCGTCCATCGCGGAAAAGCAAGGGGACTTTAGCAATCTGCTCACCGGAACAACCCAGAACTTGTGCGGAGCCGGGGGGCCAGCAAATCTGAATTTTGACACAGGACAGCTTTTTGACCCGAAGACAGAATCCAACTTCACCTGCCCGAATAATGGAAACGTGATTCTGGTGGGTTCTCCAATCCCCGGCAACAACATCGCCGGGTATCGCGGAGGTGTTGCCAACCTCGATCCCGTGGCTCAGAAGGTTTTGGCGCTGTATCCGAACCCAAATAACGGGCAGTTTTACCTAAACGAAGAGCCGAAGCGAGACACGCGCAACCAGTATGACGGACGCATCGACTGGAATTTCTCTGATAAAGACTTGCTTTTTGCGCGCTATCTTCGGGGAGATTCGGACCAAGTCTTTCCCGGTCCGTTCCCTCCCTTCAATGGAGCCCAAACTTTCACGGGAAATAACGCGGTCGTGGGCTGGACCCATACTTTTAGCCCAACTCTCATCAATGACCTGCGAGTCGGTTATCAGAATGACTACCTGAAGTATACGTGTCAAAATTGCCCTCGAGCACCGGGAACTCTCGAGAGCTTCGGTATTGTCGGACTTACAGCCTCCAGCTCCGAGTTTGAAGAATACCCGAACGTTACATTTAATAACTTCGCATCTTGGGGAGATGGTTTCCCCGGTTACTATCCGGACATTCTGCCCGATTCCCTTTACAAGTACGAAGACACGGTTACCAAGATCCTGGGCCGGCATAACTTGGCCTTTGGGGCCGATTTGAATTTCTGGCAAACCAATGGTGTCGAAGATCCGGAACAGGTGAATGGGATTGTTAATTTCAACGGCCAATATTCGAGTCTCGCAGGAGAGTCCGGCGCTGCATCCACGGCCTCGGATCTCGCTGACCTCGAATTGGGATATCCTAGCGGGGGCTTCTATACCAGGCATGCATTTGCGAGCAAGCTGGTGGGGGGCAACTGGATAGGCGTATTCGTCCAGGACAATTTCCGGGTCAACTCCAACTTAACGATTGAAGCCGGTATCCGGTGGGACTATCGCAAGCAGCCGGTAGACCTTAACAACCAGCTGGCTGCTTTCTTTCCGCTGTCAAAGAGCTTTCAATCGGGCGACGCTCTCCTTCTAACCGCACTTCCGGATGCAGCAAACGATGCACTCTGCTCGCAAGCTTATCTCCATTCAGCGAGCGGCGAATGCCTGGTTGCCACCGCCGCTCAGAGAAAGCAATTCGGGTTGAATGGGAACCAGGTTAGAGAGCTTAGTTATGGACCCGGGTTTGGAAATTTTGATCCCCGCCTCGCAATCTCGCTGCGCCCTACGGGTTCCGATAGGTTCGTCGTGCACGCCGGAGCAGGTATCTTCGGTGATCTCCCGCTCACAAACCAACTGGGTGCGTCCGTGAACAACAACCCTATCTCTACTCAGTCTCCCACCTACAACACCTCTTTCGGCGCGCCACCGCCGCTCACAAACGGAATTCCAACGACCACGCAACAGATGTTTGTAAACGTGAACACGCCTACGTTGGCGCAGGTCATGTCGTTGCTCAATCCCAGCCCTTTCTATCACACCCCGACAGTTTTTGAATGGAGCTTTAGCGTTCAGACGCAGATCGCTGCGAACTGGGCAGTCGAGACGGCTTATCTGGGCAACCACGGCGAGCATCAGGATATTCTTCACTTGACCGCCAATCAGGCAGTGCCAGGCGTCGGCCCCTTGCAGCCGCGAAGACCATGGCCCGACTTCAATCAGCTCCGCTACGACACGTATGACGGAAACTCGAACTACAACGCCTTGGTGGTAAAGGTCACCAAAAGATTTTCCGGGGGACTCTCGGCCCTGCTTGGATATACCTATTCAAAAGCCCTGGATGAAAACAGCGGCACCTCGGAAACAGAGCTGCCCCCACAAAACGACAATAACCTAAGCGCGGAATATGGCGTGGCCGATACCAGCCTTCGTCAAAGATTTGTGGCCAGCGCCATATATCAACTTCCCTTCGGCAAAGGTCGTACGTTTTTGGCCACGGGCGGCCGGCTGGTCGACGCGATCGTGGGAGGCTGGGACGTTTCATCGATCATCGCAGCCCAGACCGGATATCCCTTCACCGTAACCTCTGCTTCTGATTTTTCCAATACAAACTCAGGTTCTCCAAGGCCTGATCGGACATGCAGTGGCGAAGGGCCAAAAACGTTAACTGACTGGTTCAATTTAAGTTGCTTTCCCGTGGCCGCCCTTCAACAGGCTTTAGCGAGCGGCGCTCCACGATTCGGGGATTCCGGCCGCAATATCCTCACCGGTCCGGGGCTCGTCGATGTGGACCTCTCATTGATCAAGCGCTTTGCCATTGCCGAAAGGCTGAAAGCAGAATTCCGGGCCGACGCCTTCAATCTGTTCAATCATCCTAACTTCGCGCTCCCTAATGCCGTGATCGGCAGCAGCTCCGCCGGCATCATCTCAAACACCGTTCCGCTGGGGTCCACGGGATACAACCGGGAAATCCAAGTGGGAATGAGCGTGACCTTTTAATTGGAACGCTTCCTGGAAAACGGTTGCAGAGAGATAGCGCGGCGTAACCCCGAGGATCGGGAAGGGATTCATCAATCTAATGATTTTCAAGAAACGACTGATGATGGCAGTGGCCATCTCGCTTGCGTGCGGCCTTTGTCTGTTCGCAGCAGACTACGTAAACTCCGAGCTGCCCTGGCACGACGCTATGCTGGATTCGCACAACAAGCTGCTCGCCTGGTTTCACCCGGAGAAAAACCAGGGTTACGACAAGGTGCTGCGACTCGGCTGGGATTACCTGGAACATAGGATTCCGAATGACACGAGCAGTGGGCTGAAGGTGTATCTCGTGAATGCGGTGTACGATGCGCGAACGGGTCAAGGGACGAACTGGCAGGGAAATCCTGCAAGCACGTTCGGACAGTTCGTAGACTCGGTCGTGGCATGGTATCCGTATTCGGGCGATAAGGAATCGATTGCGCTCGTGCGCAGCATGCTCGATCACCAGCTCGCGCATGGGACGACTTCGGGCGACTGGGCTTGGCCCAAAGTTCCGTTTGCAACGAATTGCAAGAATGATCCCCAATACGGCGGCTGTGTTCAGGACACGCCAAAGGGTTTTTACGGCGGCATCGAAACCGATAAGGTCGGCGAGCTCGGGATCGGATACGTGCTTTTTTATGAGCTCACCGGAGATCGGAAATATCTCGACGCCGGAATCTCGTGCGCGGACGCTCTTGCTAGCCATATCCGTCCGGGAGATGAGAATCACACGCCCTGGCCGTTTCGTGTGGACGCGCGGACTGGAAACGTTCTGAACGGAGAAGAGTACGGCGGCATGATTGTCGCTCCGGTGCGGCTATTTTCCGAGCTGGTTCGACTCAAAGCTGGCGACTCGAGTAAATACGAACGCGCCCGTGCTATCGCGTGGACCTGGATTCTGAAATTCCCGATACACAACGATCGCTGGAGCGGTTACTTCGAAGACGTGCATAAAAATCTGCAGAACGTTAACCAGGCGTTGCCGACGATGACGAGCTATTATCTGCTCACCGCGGCTCACCCGGAGAAACTCGATCCACACTGGATCGGCGACGTAGGCCACATGATCGATTGGGTAAAGCGCCGGTTTGGTCGAGGGCCGTTTTTCGGGGCTTGGGCCATCGATGAACAGGGCGTTCCTCCGGATTACTTTGGATGCTGCTCGCGGGCGGGTTTGGCGAGCGACACCTCGCGTTGGGCCGCGATCAATGCGATGTACTACGAGCGAACCGGCGATGGCCAAGCGCGTGAAGATGCGTTTCGGTCGCTTAATTACGCGACATATTTTGCCGATTCAGACGGTAGAATTGCGTGCTGCGGACTCGATTATGCCGATTCGTACTGGTTCGATGACGGGTACGGCGATCACATTCGAAATTATCTTTGGGCTATGGGCGCGATTCCCGAATTTGCGCCAAAGGGCGAAAATCACGTGCTCCGATCCACATCGGTGGTGACCGATGTCGCCTACCAGGCGAATCGTATCGAATACCGCACGTTCGATTTAGATGCGACGGACACGTTACGAACGGCATTCAAGCCATCCCTCATAAGCGCTGACGGACATCCGCTCACTGTAACCCGGAGTGCCGACGGCGATGGCTATTCGATAACGGCGCTCAGCGGTGGAGATTTCGTCTTACACGTGCACCATGTGCACGCGCGATCGATCGTGATTTCCTGACGCCCAAGTTCTTACTGTTTAGGCGCCGAGGCGGATAGTGGGCCAGATCCTTTCACTTCTAATATTCCTTTTAGCGCCACGTCCGCTGAGGATTTCCCGACCATGATGTCGAACGTTCCCGGAGCGACGACCCATTGCATGTCATGGCCGAGCAATTTCAAATCGTCCGGAGTCAAGGTGAAGTTCACAGTTTTCCTTTGGCCCGGCTCGAGCGCAACCCTCTGAAATCCTCGGAGTTGCTTCACCGGTGTTGCCACTGGGGTGAAGCGTTCGCGGATATAGAGCTGAACGGTTTCCACGCCGGCGCGTTGTCCGCTGTTCTCCACGTCAACACTCACCTGTGTGTTGCCTTCGGTGTGGATCTGTGCGGGATTAATGCGCAGATTGCTGTACATAAAATTCGTATAGCTGAGGCCGTATCCGAACGGGTAAAGGGGCGAGCCTGGCATATCTACGTAGCCTCGATCATGAGTCCAGCCGCCATTGATCCAGTAGGATTTCGAAGGTTTCCAGTCGTAGTAAGAAGGCAACTGCCCGGCACTGCGTGGAACGGTAATCGCTAAACGACCGCTCGGGTTGTAATCGCCAAAAAGAACATCGGCAACGGCTTCACCCCCTCGCTCACCTGGCTCCCAGGCTTCCACGATCGCGGGAACATGCTCTGCCTCCCAGCGGATGGAAAGCGGTCTGCCATTAATCAGTACCAGGATCGTGGGAGTGCCTGTCGCGCGAACGGCCCTGACAAGGTCCTCCTGCACACCGGTTAAGTCCAAGCTGGCCACGTCATAACCCTCGCCGTCCGTGGGTGGTGGCAGATTGTGTTCACCCTCTCTCCGGGCCTGTTCGCCCACGACTACAATCGCTACACTCGCGTTTCTGGCTGCCTCGACAGCTTTAACGAACCCACTTTTGTCTTGGTCGTTAACGGCGCAGCCTTTGACGGAAAGTACGCGAGTCGCAGGAGAGACTTTCGTTTTGATGCCATCGAGAATTGTTCCTACGTGCTGCAGAACGACCGCAGGCGCGTAATCCCCAAACAGGTTCGAAGCATCGTCAGCGTCGGGACCGATTACGGCAATCGACTTCACGTCCTTCTTAAGCGGCAAAAGATTATTCTCGTTCTTCAGAAGCACGATGCCCTCGCGTGCGGTCTGGAGCGCCAGTTCTTGATGCTCGCTCGAATGCATGACCTGCTCGGCATGGTTCAGGTCAACATACGGGTGTTCGAAGAGTCCTAGGCGGAACTTCAGGTCGAGAACTCGTCTCACAGCGCGGTCGACGAGTTCAATTGGCACTCGCCCTTCCTGAATGTTTTCGATGAGCGGCCTCATATAGGCAGGCTCGTAGGTGATGTCCAGATCGACTCCGGCACGGAGTGCCAGGGCACCGGCTTCCTTCTGAGTCGGGACGATACCCTCATAGATAAGCGTTCCAAACCCATCTCCCTCGCTTTCGACGACTCCTCTAAAATTCATCTCGTGCCGGAGTACCTGCGTCAGCCACTTCTCGGAACCGTGTGCCGGCACGTCATCGATTTCGGGGTATCCCGCCATCACGCCGAGGGCGCCGTTCTTGGTTATCGCCGCGCTCCACGGCGGCAGAAAGGCTTCCCGAAGCATACGCTCAGAGAGTTCGATGGCTCCTCGTTCCAGACCGCTGACGGGTTCACTCTGAGTTGGAAAATCGGTCATGACTGCAATGACTTTGTCCGGTGCGCCGATATTTGAACCTTGCGTTCCATGCACAATAGCTTCGGCAATGCGCGAATCTAAATAAGGATCCTCAGTGTAGGCTTCTTCATTGCGCCCCATTCTTGGATCGCGATCGATCTCGAGAACGAGCGTGGATAGCATGTGGATTCCCACTGCTCTGGCTTCCCGGGCAGCAGCGGCGTAAATTGATTCGACCAGAGGCATGTCAAATGTGCTTCCAATAGCAAGCCCTTCCGGGAATACCGTTGCTCCGGGAAACATGCCACCGTGCGTGCCTTCTTCGTCTTCGATAAGCGGGATTTTCAGGCGCGTTTCGGTCAACGCGATCTTCTGAAGAGCATTAAAGTATTCAACCTGCTGCTCTGTTCCTTTGTGCAGAATTGTGTCTGCGAGCGTGAAGAATCCACAGCCGGGGCCTATTTCGTTGGTATATGTTCCGGCTGCAAATCTCTTACACGCTTTCAGCTTTTCGGGAATCGTCTTTCCGAGCTGATCCACATAGACGCAAGGCAGATTCAACTGGCCGACTTTTTCCTTCAGAGTCATGCGGCTCATCAGGTCGTCAACTCGGGCCTCGACTGGTTGCTTTGGGTCGAGATAGACAGGAATCGATTGCGCGCCGACCCGGCTGGGCACGATCAACAGGGTAATGCTGAGCAGTATCCAATTTTTGTTTAGGCACCGCATGTTCAATTTTCAGAAGACAAGCTTGAGAGCCACCTGGCCGATCCTTGGGTCGGCAGCTTGCGTCACGTATCCGAACGATCCGTTGAGAATGTCGCCGGGTGGATTCAGAAACTGGGCATGATTGAAGATGTTGAAGAACTCAAAGCGGAACTGTAATAACTTATTCTCCGTTAGATGTGTGTCCTTAAGCAATGCCATGTCCCAGTTGGCGATACCCGGCCCATGAAAAAATCGCTTATTCGCTGTACCTAGCTGCCCAAGGCCCTCTTTGCTGAAGAGGCTCGTATTGAAGTATGGAAGGCCAGACCTGGGATTGTTGAACTGAAGATTTCCGGGTGTATAGTTTGGCGTATCCACTCCGTTTCCGTTGGGGCCTGTATAGTTCGTACCAAGGAGCGAATTATCGTCGCTCTCGGTTAGGAAAACGGGTAAACCCGTAGCGAATCGCGTGATGCCTGTGAGGACCCAGCCGCTTGTCAACCGATTCGATTTGAAGAGACGATTGAAAGGCAATTCATAGTGGTAACTAACGACGAAGTTTTGAGGCACGTCGAATGACGAAAGCGAACGGCTTAACCGATAATTCAACGGATTGATTTGGTCGCCCCAGCCCGAAGACTGATCGATCGATTTGCTCCAGGTATAACCGGCGAGTAATTCCAAAGGTCCAGCATTATGGCGCAGGGTTACTTGCAGGCTATTGTAATTTGAGTTACCAATGGTCATGAAATAACCGTTACTGCCGAAAGCATTTCCGAGAGGATACCTGGTTCCATTGATCACCTGGCCATTTGCTCGCGTGTATACGCCATTTTCGCCGAATGGGCCGCACGTCCCACTTCCGGGAGCGACCTGAAAAGACTGGCTGACGCTCAAGCACAATGCCGGATTTCCAACATTCGATTCCAGATCGCTAAGAAGCGCATGAGCTTGGGTTCCAACATACGACACGCTGAGCACGGTACTGCTTCCGAACTGCCGCTGAACTGACAGGCTGTAATCCTCCGCATAAGGGACGCGGTTCTTGTACCAAAACCCGGGCGCACTCGATATCGGCAAATAGTTATTCCAATTGATGGAAGTGTCGGGATTGCTGGCTGACACGCCAGGCGGCGGGAAAACCACAGGGAAGCGCTGGCCTTCAGGATTGCCGGTCGCGCGGTCAACAAAGGGTGTTGTGAACAGCGGTGGTGTGGGACTGCTCCAAAAATAGCCGAATGGCGCATCGCCTACCTCGTTGAATCCGGTAGCGTTCTCAAAAGCCGTATAGAAAATGCCGTAGGATGCCCGAATACTTGTTTTGCCCGGCCCTCCTGCTAACTTGCTAAGAAAGCCCTGCTTCCAGCTCGGCGAATAGGCAAGTCCCAGCCTGGGTGCGAAATTGTTATGACGAACAGGCGCGAGGCTATCGGGAATGCCCGGGTCTCCCGGAAACACCCAACCTGTCGGCGCGCCGGGGAAGACTCGGGATTGCAGTCCCGGCACAATGGTTTCGAGCTGTCCTTGCGCCTCGTACCACGGCGATGTAACTTCCCATCGCAGGCCGTAGTTCAGGGTCAAATCCGAAGTTGCCCGCCAGCTGTCTTGCGCATATAGCCCGATATAGTAAGTGCGAGTGTGCAACGGCTCCTGCACACCTTGCTGATACGAAGCGGGAGCGCCGATCAGAAAATCTGCAAAATCGCTACCTGTTTCGACACCGGTAAAAGCAAAGCTTCCGTTGTTAGCACCGAAGTCGTGCTCAGTAATCTGATCGTAATGGTAGCTGCCGCCGAACTTCAGGGTATGGGTTCCAACCACCTTAGAGAAATTGTCGATCAGCTGATAGGTGTTGTTGTACTGCGCCGCAAAATACGCGGGGACACCGATTGTGAAGTTATTGAAGCTAGTCTGAGGGACACCTTCGTCTATAGGATTCAGCGGCACTATGCCCGGCGTGTTGGGGCCTGTGACAAAACCGAGCGATGACAAAGTCACGCCCTTCCCTCCGGATGGCTCGTTCTGGAAGGTTGACATTCGCATGAAATGTATGCGAAATTCATTCACCATCGTTCCGCCGAAGCTTTTCGTATCGGCGACGTTTGCCATCTGCGCGCGCCCAGGCGTAATGGCGTTGAATCCGGGAAGATTCGATCCACCTGAGTAAGGACTATTTACGAGGAAATCATCAAGGAAGTAGTATCCCGCGATCATTCCAAACCGGCTGTTGTAATCGATCCGGATGCTGCCCTTGTCATCACGCAAGGTCTGATTGTAGGCAGATGTTGAAAAGTACGGTCCGGAGTTGGGCAATGGAATGTACTTCAGAAGATTCTGAGAAGCCGGCGTGATCACGGACGTCGGTATCACTGCGTTCGGGAAGACACAACTCGCGCTAGACGTGCAACCGGGGCTGTAATAAGGCTCCCCGGGTGCGACCGCGTAACCCAATTTACTCGATAGCTGGTCCGCCCAATATCCACCAGTAACGGTTCCAGTGAGCAAAGTGGCCGTATCAGAGAGATTACCTAGGCGGTCTGCAAGAGACGGAACGAGAATATTCCCGGTAGCTTGCCCCAGGACTTGACGCGTACCCTGATAATCGCCGAAGAAAAAGAGCTTATCGCGGACGATCCGCCCCCCTACCGTGCCGCCGAACTGATTCTGAATAAATTTGCTTCTATCGGGGCTGAAGAAGTTTCGAGCATCCAGATCCGTGTTTCGCAAAAAATCGAAGAGGTCACCGTGCAGCTCGTTAGTTCCGGATTTCGTGATCGCGTTTATTTGTCCACCCGCGTAGTTGCCGTACTCGGCATCGAAATTATTCGTCAGAATGCGGAATTCCGCGATGGAATCGAGATTCGGGATAATCGCCGTTCCCATGTAGGTTCCTTCTTCAACGTTGCCGCCGTTCACCATGAAACCGTTGGCTGATTCCCGCTGGCCACTTACCGATAGACTGCCTGGATTCAAATCGCCGGAGACTTGAAGCGCGCCATATTGTCCGGAGGAAACGGGCGTCACGCCGGGTTGCAGCGCAAGTAGATCGGTATAACTGCGCCCATTCAGTGGAACGGTAGTCATCTTGCTCCCGGTTATTACCTCGCCCATCTGCGTACTCGAGGTTTCGACTTGAACCGTGCCGGTGTTGACGGTTACCTGTTCCGTTGCGGTGCCGAGTTCCAATGTCACATCGACTTTTAGCGCCGTATTCACATCCAGAACAAGCCCGGTTTCCCGAAACTCCTTGAAGCCCTTCTGTGTGACTTCGAGCGTGTAAGGGCCGACCGGTAACGCTGGAAACGCATAGAAGCCTTGCGCATCGGTCAGAGTCGTTTGCTTTATGCCCGTTTCAGTGTTCACTGCGGTGACTGAGACTCCCACCACAATCGCGCCGCTCGGATCTTTTACGGCCCCGGATATCCGCCCCGTAACGCTACCCCAAGCCAACCCGTCGCTTAAGGTCACGAGCAGGGCCGCAAGCGCAAGAATACGCCGCGCTCTACGGCTTCGTCCGACGCCTTTCGAGAATGCATATGTGGCGGTGAACATCATTAGCTCCTTTCAGAACCCACCTTGCTCATACAATCACTTCCTGCTGAGCGCAGCCAAGGTTTTATCCGCTCTTTTTTGGACTTAAATAGCATGCTGGCTCGGTTCGATCTGACATGGGGCAATGCCGAAAACCCTGGATGCTGCTTAAATCCAGGAATTCACGCATAAGACCGTTGTGACCTACACTGTTGCTTGCTAAATGAGAAGGATTGGAAGGAGACGGGTCGTGCCTGAAGATAAATCTGCCGTGGGAACTGAAGCACCAATCAGGACTACGCCACTGCCGCTCGAGTTTCCGGGCGTGCATTTCATGGATGAGGAGGAGATCAACGCTGCTGTTCGAGTATTACGTTCGAAGTCCCTGTTCCGGTATTACGGGCTCGACCTCCAGCATGAAGCGGACAAATTCGAAGAGGAATTTGCGCGGTTCATGGGGGCGCGCCACGCCTTAGCCGTTGGTAGCGGTACCAGCGCCTTATCGGTTGCCTTGTCTGCGCTCGGCGTGGGGCCTGGCCAGGAGGTGATCGTTCCAGCCTATCTCTGGGTTTCGGTCGTAGCTGCCGTTGTGAACCAGGGAGCAATCCCCGTGCTAGCCGATATTAACGAAACGTTCGGCCTGGACGTTCAGGACGTCGAACGAAAAATCACTGGCCGGACTTCCGGAATCATCATGGTCCACATGAGTGGCGCGCCTGGAGATGCGAAGGCGGTGAGTGCCCTGGCGCGCTCGAAGGGTTTATTCCTCCTTGAGGACTGCGCGCAGTGCTGCGGAGGCAGCATTGACGGGCAGAAAGTAGGCGCCTTTGGCGACATCGGCGTTTTCAGCTTTCAGATGAACAAGAACATGACCTGTGGTGAGGGCGGTTGTATCGTGACGAATAACGAGCGGCTTTATCAGCGCGCGTACGCCTGCCATGACTTAGGTTACATTCGCGATGAGAATGGCCGCCTGATGTTCCGCAAAACGGAAATTTCGCTGTGGGGAAAGGGTTGCCGTATCGATGAATTGCGAGCTGCAATCTTACGTGTGCAGCTTTCGAAGCTGCCGGCCATCACGAGTGCAATGCGGGCTAGCAAGTACCGAATTCGCCAGTCGATTCAGAGCTTTTCAGAAGTAAAGTTGCGCCGCATCCAGGATCCCCAAGGGGATACCGGCTGTTTTCTCATTACCACTTACTCGGATGCCGCAACGGCCCGAAGAGTAAATGAGATGCTTCGCGCCGAGGGTATCACGACATCACCCGAGGGCGTGTCGAACATCGTTATGACTGAGTGGGGCCTTCATCTTTACTACAACATTCTTAGCCTCGAAACAAAAGCGAGCATCGACCCGCGAGGATTTCCGTGGAATTTGGCCGAGAATGCGGGTCTGGCGCGGGACTATTCAAAAGGCGCCTGCCCGGTTGCGGATAGCCTGTTCGAGCGCAGTCTGATTTTGGCAATTCCTTCTTGCCTCAGCGAGCAGGACGAAACGGAGATCGTACAAGCCTTTACCAAGACATTGAGAACGTATCTATAGGAATGCGGCTTCATGTACTTGCAGCCGTAGCGATACCTGTTTTCTTGGAGACGGCACGCGCGCAAGAGGTCCATCTCTATGTAACTTCTCAAGCGGGCGATCGCATCACCTCAAAAGCAGCCCTTCACTTCAGCAAGACCCCGTCTGCGGGCCCGGTATTCAAAATTGATGAGACCAGCCGGTATCAAGAGATCGTCGGATTCGGGGCGTCATTTCTCGAAGCGGGGATGATCTGTATTAATAGTCTAGATCCAGGTGCGCAGGAGCGTGTCTTTCAATCCTTATTCGATCCGGAAAAGGGAGCCGGCTTCAGCGCCATGAAAACCGTCATTGGCGCGACAGACTTCATGTCCGCCGGTCCTTACTACACCTACGACGATCATCCCGGAGATGTCGCACTGAAGTTGTTCTCGATCGAGCGGGATCTGAAGCCGAATGGACTGATCACCTACATTAAGCGCGCGCGAAAATATGGCAACTTCGTGCTCCAGGCCCCGATGGACTACCCGCCGGATTGGATGGTCTTTAACGTAGAGACCAATCAGGACGTTAACCCGCGCTTTTTTCATGCGCTCGCGCTCTATTACGCCCGATACCTGCGTGAATATTAAAACCAAGGCATTTTTATCGACTACGTAAGTCTGTTCAATGAACCCGGTATCTACACGAAAATTTCGGCAGCAGAGATTCGCGACCTTCTTAAAGACGATGTCGGACCCTTGTTCGCGAGAGGAGGGGTGAGAAATCGAATTCAGGCGTGCGAATCAAATAACCGCGAGCACGCCTATGGGCAATGGCCGGTCATCCTTGACGACCCTAGGGCGCGCCGATATGTTGGGGCGATTGCTTATCACGGATATGACTTCAAAGACTACGGGAAGGTAGCGGATCTCCACCGCCGGTATCCAGATCTGAAACTCTGGATGACTGAAGTCGATCACTCCTACAACACCGATACGAGGCTGCCCGCTGTTTTACCGAGGCGCGATTACGAGGATGGAGATTTCTGGGGTAATCAGATCTTCAATGATCTGGAGGCTGGAACTTCCGCCTGGATTTACTGGAACATGGTTCTGGACGAAAAGGGCGGCCCCTGGCTAGTCTCGCCGGTTCATCGCGATGAGAAGTTCAATGCCCAGCACCCGGTCGTCATCATTGACCGGCAGACAAAGGATGTTTTCTATACAGGCCTCTATTACTATCTCGCTCACTTCAGCAAGTTTGTGCGGCCAGACTCGGTGAGAATAGGCAGTTCGGGATCAGCGAACGGCCTCCGGTGCATGGCTTTTCGATCCAAGGACGGCACGAAGATTGCGCAGGTACTGAACAGCCGGAAACAGCTCGCTAACGTGAAGGTTGAGTGGCACGGCTCTACTCTGAACCTGAGTCTTCCCGCTCTGTCAATCACAACTTGTGTCTGGCACTAGACCAGAACGGGAGTGCTACATTTTATAAATCGGATTCCCGATTCGCCCTGTTCCGTTTTCGATCTTTTTCAATATGCAGAAGCAAACTACCCTGATGTCGCTTAGTGACCCACTTCTGTATGAGCAGTTCGAAAAGGATTTGAAGTTCTTACAGCTTTTTCTTCTGCTCGTCAACAACTCGTCGCCTATTAAACGCGTGGATCTTGTCTGGGCGGAGGATGGACCCGCGGGAAGAGTGGGATTGCGCAAGGATTACCTTTCAACCGAAAAAGCCTTGATCGGTCCCTGCGCTCACATGCTTGCATCGGCCCAGGCGTTTGAACCAGTCTTCTGCAATATCGTAAGCGACTACGGTCGCCACGAAGTGGAGTCCTGCGGTCTTTCGGACAAAGCCGCCGAAGCGCGGGTTCGGAAGACCGGAAAACCAGAAGTGTATAGATGCCATGCCGGTCTGATTGATATTGCGGTGCCCGTCATCTGCGAGGGCCAATACATTGCAACATTATTTACGGGTCAGGTCTTATCTGAGGCTCCTTCGCACTCGGGGTTGGTGCAGATTCAGAAACAAACGGCTGGGCTAACGTACATCGACGCGAAAAGACTCGAAAACGCCTACTTTCGCGTTCCGGTTGTCTCCGAATCGGATATTCAGCGAACCATACAAGTACTCGAAGTCTTCGCGGAATATCTGGCGACTACCTGGATGCGGCTCTCGGAGGTGGTCCGTGATCAACAGCGTAGGCATCGCGAGGCCAATCTGGAGCGCAAAGAGTTCGCGCATCTGATTCTGGAGGGCAATCTCACAGACAGGCCGCTATTGCGGGAATTGATGGGGCGTATTGGCTTCACACGCTATCCCAACTGCGTCATGGTGGTGAGGTTTGATTCTGAAGGCGAGCATCAGAGCAGTGCCACTTTCGATTTAAACTTCGCAAGAGCACTCCACGCCGTCGAGGAGTTGTGTGAAGGCCTGCAAAACGTTTGCTGTACATACCTACGCAGCCAAGGAATCTGCATTTTTTTCGGGGACCGCGAGAGGGTTGAAGGTTCGAGGCCGCCGTGTGAGGCCGAATTGCTGGCGAGCAAAGTCCTGAGGACGATTTCCGCTAATACTGAGTTCCGGGCACGTATCGGTGTCGGAGCGCCGAAAAGCAATTGGTGGTACTTGGCGGATGCCTACCACGAGGCATGCACGGCGCTGGCTGGCTCATCGAGCCAAATCGCGATCTATCGTTCGCTCGCTATGCCTGACGAAGAGCTTTCAGTCGCTGTGGGACGAATTTGCAGGACCATAACCGAAAAGCAAATCCTTAACTCTCGGCTTTCAGTCCTCGGTCTGCCGCTTCTCGTCAATAGAAAGATCGGAGACCGGTCGGAAGCACTTGTTGCGCAGCGGCACTTCTTCTCCTATGTGCTCGACGCAATTCGGTTTGCCGTGCGCCAGCTTGGAACGGACGGATATGACGTTGGCGCACTTGAAGAAAACGATAAAGCTGGCGTTGAAAATGCGACCAGCATCTTCGCAGTCCAGGAGGCTTTTATCCGCTCCGCTGAGTGCATTCTAGATTCCGTACGAAGGTTGCTTGCAGGCAGACCTAGGAAGCTTGCAGATCGCGTGCGCAGCATCATTGAGCGCGAATTGCAAGAGCGCTCTTCAGCCCAGACTATTTCTATCGGGAAGATTGCTTCCGGGCTGGGTATTTCGGCCGGCCACTTAAGCCGCGTGTTCAAGCGAACGACCGGTGTGACGCTCGAGCGGTATCTGATGATCTTGAAAATCGAAAGTGCCAAGCGCTTATTGCTTGATCCCTTGGAAAACGTTTCCGATGCAGCAGAAAAATGCGGCTTCTCCGATTCTGCTTACTTCGCACGTGTATTCCGCAAGATTGCAGGTTGTTCTCCAAGAGAATATCGCGACGATCCGATGCGAGCCCGCGTCACTCAGCACAATGCGCCCGTCGCTGAAAGCTTCCTGAGCCTTTCGAACCGTTCCCAAATCTCAAATGAACCTCGACATTAAGAAAACAGATCGGTTCTGCGGCAGATGAGAAACAAAGTTGCTGGAATCCTATTTTTCGCACTAGCTCTCCCGGTGTTCAGCGGTGATTTCCGGGCCGCTGCCGTAAAAATCGACATCACTCCGCACACTTCCCAATGGCTGATGGGCTATGACCCGCGGCGCTCTACGGGAGTTCACGACAGGATCTTTCACCGCATCCTCGCGATGGACGACGGCAAGACTCAGTTCTATCTCATCGCCAGCGATCTCTGTCTTTTTTCTCCAACCGTGTATGTCGAAGCCGCACAGCGGTTACACAGAGACCTGGGCATCGATTCCAAAAACATCTGGTGGACTGTAACGCACACGCACGCCGCGCCCGAGGTCGGTCCACCCGAGATGTACAAATCATTATTGGGCCGCTCCGACCATGAATGGAGCCGCGAGTACGCCAACGATGTCACTAACCTGTTGATCCAAGGTGTCAAGAAAGCGAGAGCCAGTCTGAAACCCGCCCGCATTGCGATTGGAACGGGAATTTCGATGGCCAATATCAACCGCCGTGCAAGAGATGTCGATGGGACAGTAACATTGGGTTTGAATCCGGACGGCCCTGTCGACCGGCAGATCGGTATTTTGTCACTTCAGCGCCGGGATGGCGCCCCAATCGCGGTAATTGCAAACTTTGCGATGCACGGAACCGTAATGAGCGGGGATAATCTGAAGATCAGCGGCGATGCTCCCGGTATCATCGAATCGTACGTTGAAGAAAAAATCAGCGCGCCGATGTTGTATGTCAACGGAGCGGCAGGAAACATTGCACCCATTTACAGTGATTATCCGGATCCCGAGAACGGGCACTTATCGCAATTCAGGGTCTTACTTGGCGACAGGATACTTGGGGCTCTCAAGTCACTCGGACCTGCAACGGATAACGTGACGCTAACAACTAGCGAGAAGATATTCGAAACTCCGGTCGAACATGGCCTAAGCTGGCCCGCGGAGCTGAGCGCCTATATGCGGCAGACCGGCGCAGGCCTACCTCTGATTCGGCTTCCCGTGTCTTTCCTCAAAATCAACGAGACCTTAATCTGGTCGGCTCCGGTCGAGCTGTTCTGCGAGATGGCATTACAAGTGCGAAATCAATCGCCGTTTCCGAATACCTTTTATTTTGGATACACAAACGGCTGGCTTGGGTACCTACCCACAGCAAAAGCATTTCGGGAAGGCGGGTACGAGCCGAAAACATCTCCGTTCACCGAAGCTGCCGAGCAAGATCTTCTGAAAGGCGTGATCACCTACGTTCAGGGCTTCCCGCGCTAAATCTCACGCCTGTGTATTTTTCGACCGCATCAAGATTCAGAGAGATGCCCAGTCCCGGTCGATCGGGGATCGAAAGTTTTCCGTCCGGATCCAAGTTCCAGCCGGTCTCGACAAGATCGTCGATGAAGGGTGAGCCTGTCAGATATTCGACTAAGTCTGTGTTCTTACTGGCTGAGGCAAGCTGAAGATCTGCTGCCAATCCGAGCGCCGTGTTCCATCCGTGGGGAATAAACCGAATGCCATTCTCCTCCGCCATCCACGCAATTTTCCGCTCCTCGGAAATGCCGCCCACCTTCGTTACATCAGGCTGCACGATATCGAAGGCGCGGCGCTGCAGCCAGGGAACAAAAGATTGGCGTCGCGTGAGCACCTCTCCACCCGCGATAGGCAACGGTGAGTTTCTCCTGAGATGGATGTAATCGGGCAGATTGTCGGGTAACAGCGGCTCTTCAAACCAGTACACGTTGTGATGTGCAAGCATCTGCGCAGTGCGTTTCGCCCACTTGTATCCGTGCGGCCAGAAAGCGTCGCTCGCACCGGCATCCACCATGAGCATCGCTTCGGGTCCCACTGCGTCCCGGGCAGCTCTAACGATCTGCTCATCCATCGCATTACTATGACGCCCGAAAGGTCCCCAGCCGATCTTGAACGCCTGAAAACCTTGCGCACGAATGCTCTGTAGCTCAGCAGACAACGCGCCGGGTTCCTGCATTAGAAGCGAAGCATACGGGCGCACGCTGTTTCGGTACCGGCCCCCCAGCAGCGCGCCGACAGGTTGCTTCGTGCACTTCCCGAGGATGTCCCACATCGCAATATCGATTCCGCTGATGGTATGGGTCAGTGTTCCGCCGCGCCCGAACCAAAACGTGTGCGCGTGGAGCTTTTCGCTGACGCGCTCGGGCTCGAGGGGGTTCTCGCCCGTGTAAAGGGGCTCTAAAACGTGCAGGGCTGCTTGCACCAAGGCATCGTTCGTAAATGCCGATCCCCATCCGGTGATTCCTTCGTCTGTGATAACAGCTATTAACGTGTGAACGCAATCATTCGGTTTGATTTCGTTCGCCCAACCGCCTTCAGGCGTTGCGCCGCGCAACCCTGCCGCTTTGATCTCTGCGATTTTCATGGCTGTATGACCGCCGCCTTACGCTTTAGCGCTGGCCGTCTCCAGATTTGATACATCGGGATGCCGGTTGCCACGATCACGAGCGCTGCCAAGGACGGTATCGGCTGTGTGACGAAAGCATTCACAATAAACCACACCGACACGGCGACGAATAATAACAGCGTATAAGGATAACCCCACATTTGGTACGGCCGTGGTAAACCCGGCAGCTTCTGACGAAGTAACGCGACGGCCCCGACCGTCAACGTGTAGAAGATCCAGGCAGCGATCATCGAGTAAGAAAACAAGGTCTCGTACGATCCGCTGAGCACCAGGATCCCTGCCCAGGCGCCCTGCACTACAATTGCGAACGATGGCGTGTGAAAACGAGGGTGAACCCTGCCAAAGACACTGAAGAACAATCCGTCCTGTGCTTGAGCAAAGGGAATGCGCGCAGCCGTCATAATACAGCCGTTAATTGCGCCGATAATGGACAGCAGAATCGTGACGGAAACTATCGTCGCGCCAATGGCACCGATTGTTAGCTGAGCTAGAGCAGCTCCGACGCGCTGGGTAGCTGCAATTTCAGAGACCGGCATCACGGTGAGATACGCGATATTCGCGAGCAAATACAAGGCGATGACTGCTGCCATTCCTAGCGCCAGTGCTCGCGGTAGACTGCGCTGGGGCTGCTTCATCTCGCCAGCAACAAAACTGATGTAAGTCCAGCCGTTATACGCCATGAGACAGGCGATCATTGCTGCTCCAAAGTGGCCGAGCGAGAAGACGGTGCTGCTGGCTCGCGGCACTGCATAATCAATGTGTCGAACAAGAAACGCGCTTCCAACCAACAAAAGCAGTCCGGCGACTTTCAGGAACGTGAAGGTTCTTTGGACGAACGCGCCTTCCCTCACTCCGATATAGTTAATCGCAGACAGAACGGCAATCAATGCCAGCGAGATCAGATTGGATGTCGCGTGTTTAATATGGGCGAACTGTCCGAGATATATCGAGAATGTAACAGCTAACCATGCAATCCCGCCGGATAATACGGCGAGCATGAATGTCCAGCCGCACAGAAACGCGCACAACGGCCCGTACGCCTCGCGCAGATAAATGTATTGTCCTCCGGTCGCCGGCATCATCGCACCCAGTTCCGCATATGCCAGTGCTCCGATATAAGAAAGCACGCCCGCGATTGCCCAGACCATAAGAATCTCGCCCGCCGAGCTCAACTCTCTTGCGATAAGGTTCGGGAGCAAAAAAATACCGGAGCCCATCACGATGCCGATCACAATGAGAACTCCGTCCAGCAAGCCGAGTTTGCGTGGGAGTTCGTCGCGAATCACACTTCTCATCCCTTGCTGTTCAGTAAAGCGACCACGCAGCCTTGGCTCTCGTTTCCGAACTTACGATATCCTAGCGAACTCGCAGCGCAACCAGCTCGGAGCCACCCGCCTAGGTCTTGAGCGTCTCCTCGCCGTAGCCGCCCCTGAGAACGTAATGCACAATCAACGCCGCGAATATCTTTTTACGCCACGCCCGTTCGCGCATGTATGTCGCCACCTTGGACTTGACCGGTGTGCACGAGGACCTTGTCAGGTCCGGATCTCGTCATTCGCCACAGTCGGTTCTCGCGTCGGCTCTCATTTGCTTCTTCCGGACACGTCGTCCACCATGCTGTACAGGAACCGCTTTACTGATTCTTCCCGCACGCTATTCAAAGCAGTGATCCTTTGCTCGGCGGCGGCGCGCAACGCTAATTCTTTACGGGCAGCATCCTTCCAGCCGATTTTATCGTACATTCGAGCGAGTCGGTAATGGGCTTCGATCGAGTTAGGATCGAGCCGCACGCAAGCTTCGAGTTGCATGCGCGCTCCTGAATCACGTGCCTGATCAAGCGCCTTCCCATACTCACAGCGAGCAAGGGACAAATTCGGAGACCTGGCGACTACTAATGAGAGACGATGCAGGATCGGCGCCCAGTCGGCTATCCCAGGATCCGCCGAGGCTACCCTCGCCTGAAGCGCCCCGCAAACCGTATTGGACTGATCATCTGAACTATGAGCGGCGGCATACTTGCACTCACTCGCGACCACCTTCGGTTCCGGGAGCCCCGATTGGATCAGACTGATTTCGCCTAAGTAGTGAATCGCAGGAACAAATGTTGGATCGAGAGAGGCCGCCTGGAGGAGCTTAAATATGCCCGCCTTTTCCTTGCCTGCGAGGTATAACGTTAATCCGAGAGCGGTTGCAATTCGAGAGGATTGAGGAAAGTCGATGGCTGAACGCTCGAGAACTTTCAGCGCCGGCTGGAAGGTTTGGTGTTGCAGCAGCTCGACCGCCAGGGCAAGCCGGAATCGTTCTTCACCCGGCGACAAACGCACCGCCTCCTCAAAGGACCGCGCAGCGGAGACACTATCACCCGCCGCTTCATGTATGTCCCCCAGAAGCGCCTCGATATCAGCGTTCTCATGGAGAGCCTTAGCTTCTTGCGCGCTTTCAAGCGCCGCTTTGGCGTTACCGGCCTTAAGCTGTGCATCCGCTAATTGGGCCCACCATTCCGCATTCGATGGATCCAGCCGTACCGATTCCGATAAGTCAACTACCGCTTCGCGGAATTCATGCGCACTCGATAGCTGCTCGCCGACTCGATGACGCAGCTCTGCGCGCTCGGCGTCGGGCAAATTCAGACCGCGGAGATTATCAAGCGCAGCAGGCACACCAGCATGTGATCCCGCCTGCAACTGCACTTCGAGCCAGACCAAGTCCGCAAGGGCGGTGGCCTTCAATAGCCCGGGATCATTGGGAGACAGACGCAATGCAGTGTGCATTTCCACGGAGCATTCTTCTGGCTTATGTAAGCCGGCATCAATAGAAGCACGGAGCCGATGAAATGCAATGGCCTGCTTCGCATCTTGGGGAGCCTTTATGCCTTCTATAGTGCGCTCGGCTTCCGCGAATCGATGGAGCCGCGCCAATGACGCAGCCTTGGCCAGCTTTTCCTGTGTTTGTCCGGCCGAAGAGTTGGATTGCGCGCCGGCGATCAAGGCTGCAACCAGCAGAATGCTTACCTGTTTGAGACAGGCTTCTCGCGTAGATCCTCCAGTCCGGTTGCGCTTTGTTCTATGAAATCGATGGACCAACTCGCCCGCCGCTTCCCAGTGTCCTATTGCGGGATAAACGAGCATAGCTGCGCGTGCTTTTTGGGGAGAGCCGGTCATCGCTGGATTCAGGACGGTTTTCTCGTAGGCTTTCACAGCCAGGACAAGTCCTCTAACTGTTTGGGATACCGGCACAGTTCGCAAAGCCATCGCCACGCCCGCCGGACCGGTGGTTTCCTGGCCAGGATAACGGGATGTGACGGAAATTCGCTCGTCCATCGCACGGTACTCGATGCCAGCCACACGAATCCTGTTCAGCACGAAAGAAGCGCCCTCCAGCGCTTCTTTGATGGGGTTTGCTATGCGGATCTGGAGCGCGCCACCCTCGCGCGCCACTACAGCTTGACCGAGCGCCGCCATGATTCTGACGCATAATTGATCGACGTCATGTTAAGAACAGCTCGTCGCAGCCGATGTGGCCGGTCGACTCATTCAGGCCGAAAACGAGAAGTGGTGTCCGCAGAACCCCACCACCGATCAAGGCAACTTTTTGGCCGGAGCTCATATAAACGAGAGTAGTTCGTCACGAGATGGCAGTTCGTTCAAGCCGCCCAGCGAACGCGTCGAAAGAGCCCCGCAGACACAGGCGTTTCGAAGCGTCTCATGGCCGGCAAGCCGTCGAGGAGCGCATCGACAAATCCGGCGTCGAAAGCATCCCGCGCGCTTCGTGTCCAGGGCCGGGGACCTGATCGATTTTTTCACTCCCAACGAAAGAGAGGACCGGTTTCTCTCTGGACGGACCGTGCTGCCAGAAGTTTTGTGCTACTTCGCCGATTGCGGCGTCACAGAACCATGGTGAAGCTTGGCAGCCGCGGCACCGCCATTCTTAGCGACGCTGTGCTTTGCCAACCCGCGGCTCCCGGCCGACGCCAATCATGTTCAGCATATCGGCCGATACCGCGCTCCACAGCCCATTCCGCGCTTCAACGTCGAGTGATAGTGGATATGGGTCAATACGCTCCTCACGAGTACATCGCGGCACTTGTTAGGTGGGAGTAGCGGTGATAGACTTTAACTCATCTCGCGTTCAGGAGAGTAGAAAATGCCGCAATGCGTACGTTTGAACTGTGTTACCAACCTGATCTGTATGGCTGGGTCGCTGTTACTGCTTATGCCTACCTTCGTTTCCGCGCAAATCGACACCGGCGCCATCGTCGGCACGGTTAGAGACCAGTCCGGCGCGGCGATTCCGAAGGCCTCCGTCGTGGTTACAAGAACATCCACAGGCGTAACATTTACTACTGATACAAATGGTGATGGCGAGTATCAGGTCGCCGCTTTGATTCCCGGCACATACTCGGTTAAAGTATCCGCGCCTGGATTCGACGCACAGCTGCGGGACGGAATACAGATCGACGTTCAATCCCGCCCGGCTGTTGATTTCGATCTGAAAGTAGGGCGGTCAACTCAGACGGTTGAGGTGAGCGGCGCGAACCCGGTTCTTCAAACGCAAACGGCGGATGTGGGAGCGGTCGTGCAGCAAGAGCAGATTAACGATTTGCCTCTGAACGGACGCCGCTATTCCGATTTGTCCTTGCTCGAAGCGGGTATCCAAAAGGTTCCCAACGCGGAGGTAGCGAATTCAGCACCGGACCGGTTCAGCGCAAATGGAAATTGGGAGACGCAGAACTATTTCTCGCTTGACGGTGTTGACAACAACTCTGGGTCCACGAATCTGCAGGAAGGAACTGTGCAAGTCATACAACCTCCACCGGACGCTTTGCAAGAGTTTCGGATCCAAACGCGGACATACTCGGCGGAGTTCGGAAATGCCGCCGGCGCGGTTATCAATGCCAGCATCAAATCCGGAACCAATCAATTTCATGGCGATCTTTGGGAGTTTCTGCGCAACAGCGATCTGGACGCAAACACGTACTTCAACAACCAGGGCGCTGTCCCGCGCGGACACTTTTCGCAGAATCAGTATGGGGCCACCATTGGCGGACCGATTATCAAGAATCGCACTTTCTTCTTTGGCGACTTCCAATTTTTTACGAGCCGGACGGCTACGACCGAGCTTTCAACCGTTCCGACCCCGCTGATGAAGCAAGGCAATTTCATCGAGCTGGCGCCTAACACGCTCAAGAGTTCGCCGGTACCCGGACAAGGCGGATGCGTCGTCGGAGCTCAGATCCTCGCGGGTTGTGTCGATCCTACCGCGGCCAAACTCGTGGCGTTGTTTCCTGATCCGAATATTCCGAGTGCATTGGCTACCCAAGGACAACCGGGGAGCTGGACCGGCGCGCCCAACTATCAGTTTCAGTATTCGGTGCCGAATGACTCCCATTCTTGGGACAC
Source organism: uncultured Acidobacteriaceae bacterium (assembly GCA_963703035.1). Lineage (GTDB taxonomy): Bacteria > Acidobacteriota > Terriglobia > Bryobacterales > Bryobacteraceae > Bog-105. The sequence continues at coordinate 900,534 of OY969780.1, forward strand.
GCGAATCGATCACACCATTAATGAAAGGAATCGCATCTTCGGTAGATATAGCGAATACATCATCAGCCGCCAAGACCCGCCTTGGACAAGTGATCCGATCGCCGGCAACGGTAACTTTGCGACACAGTATCGCATTCATGAGTATTCAACCGCCTTGGCGTGGGACGATACAATCGCGCCGACCGTCTTGAACGAGCTGCGCGGCGGTTTCACTCGCGATTTCGCGCATAGCGACCCAATCGGGTTGAAGCTGGGCGAATCGCTAGCTTCTCAATACGGTTTAAATGGAGTGCCGGCCAGTCCGCAAGACGCCGGTATTCCGCCCATCAATATCAATGGGCTTACACGGCTGGGGTCTTCTCCCTGGAGACCTCAATTCCAGATTTCGCAGGTGTGGCAGCTTCTAGATAATCTGAGCTGGCTCAAAGGCGATCACAGTTTCAAATTCGGCTACGAATTCCGTCACATGAGTGACAATTTCCTCGATATAGAGTCCCCACAAGGCCAAATTTTCGTCAACGGCATCTACACCAACAACGGGAGCTTCGGACTTCCCGATTTCCTCCTAGGCGACGTCGATTCCGCTCAATTCACAACTCCAACTGTGGTTCACAACTACAAACAGGGCAACAGTTTTTATGGCCAGGACACTTGGAGAGCGCGCAAGAATCTGACACTCACCTACGGGATCCGTTATGAGCTCTTCTCACCATTGTTGAATCATCAGAATGCAGTTTCGAACTTTACATCCGCAAACGGAGGGGGGCTGGTGACGGCGGCGAGCAATGCGTCGGGTTGGTATAATCGCGCGCTCATTCATCCCGATCTCAACAACTGGGCGCCCCGATTCGGCTTCGTCTATCAGCCTTCGAGCCGTATCGTGCTGCGTGGCGGCTTCGGCATGTTCTATCAGGAAACTGTTCGAATCGGTTCAGAGGCCGTACTCGCGCTGAATCCGCCTTTCGTCGTATCGAACAGCCTGACTCAGCTTCTGGGGAGCAGCGCGACCGTGTTCCAGCTAATGAACGGGTTTCCTGCGTTCACGAATACCGGCGTGAATCTCGCAAACATTCAAATCCGGGCTCAAGACCCGAATGAACGGACGCCGTATGTCGAGCAATTCAGTTTCGGTCCGGAGATTCAACTCGCAAACAATACAGCACTGGACATCACTTATGTGGGAAACAATGCGCGAAAGATGAACCGGCTCCGAAACGCGAACCAGGGAATTGTGACCGGTTACGATGCTTCAGGAAATCCAATTGTGATTTTCCCGTACGCGAATCTGAACAATGACGCCGCTGGGCAGCACGCGTTTCTCGAGCTGGCGACAAACGACGGAAACTCCGATTACAACGCCATGCTGGTTTCACTTCGCCGCCGTTTCGATAAAGGCGTGGCATATGGCATCAGCTATACCTGGAGCCACGGAATCTCGAACTTCGTGGACAACCTCACGGGCACGCCTGAACCACAGAACGCGTACAACTACAACGCGGACCGCGGCGAGTCGCCGTTCGATGTTCGGCATCGCTTTGTCGGGTTCGTCACCTACGAGCTGCCGGTCGGCAAAGGGAAACCACTGTTAAACAATGACGGATGGAGTGGCCGGGCGCTTGGCGGATGGCAGTTAAATTCGATTGTGACTCTGCAGACCGGAGTGCCGTTTGAGGTGACTGGTCCCGACCAGAGTCAAACTGGCAGCAATCACGATTCGCGAGCCGACTGTATTGGCAATCCGTTTACCGGCACATCCACCAATCCGCGAAACGGAGTGTGGCTGAACCCAGCGGCCTTTGCTGTGCCCGCTCTCGGCACATTCGGCAATTGCGGGGCTCGCAACTTTCACGGACCGGGCCTTCAAAATGTCGATCTGAGCCTGTTCAAGAGCTTTGTTGTGACGGAAACCACGAGATTGGAATTTCGCGCCGAATCATTCAATCTTTTCAATCATGCAAATTTCGCGAACCCGTCTGCCTATTACTCTCCCTTTACACTGGGCTCGTTTGGCAGAAGTTTCGGTACTGTAACGGACCCGCGCGAGCTACAATTTGCTTTAAAATTTTACTTCTGAAACGGCAGCTTAGGGATCAAATTTTCTGCTGTTGAAAGCAGGTTAACGATGAAACGCCAGGCAGTGGTTGCGGTTCGGCTTTTGTGGCCGGGTTTGGTTATACTGGCCGGCCTCTACGCTGAAACACCCTATGACTCAAGTTTTGGACCCTCGCTTGTCCCGACCAGTGTTTCTCCCAATCGCGGTGCGGCGGCTGTCTGGCAGAGCCTCCAAAAACTTCACACGCGAGCAAGCATTATCATGATTACCGCTCATCCCGACGATGAAGACGGCGCAATGCTTGCGTACGAATCACGCGGTATAGGTGCGCGAGTGACGCTCTTGACCTTGAACCGTGGCGAGGGTGGAGCAAACGTCATGTCGCCGGACTACTGGGATGCTCTCGGCCTTATCCGAACGGAAGAACTTCTGAGCGCTGGCCAATATTACGGCGTTGACCAATACTGGACGCGTGTTTGCGATTACGGATTCTCGAAAACCATGCAAGAGGCGCTCGAGAAATGGGGCAAGCAGCGTGTGCTTGGCGATGTTGTCAGGGTAGTGCGCATTGTACGCCCTCTAGTCGTGAGCTCGGTGTTCGTTGGCGGTCCAAGCGACGGCCACGGCAACCATCAAGTAGCGGGGCTGATGGCGAAAGAAGTATTCCAAACGGCAGGAGATCCTACACAATTCCCGGACCAGATCAAGGCAGGATTATTGCCCTGGAAACCGCTGAAATACTACGCGCACGTTCCGTTCTTTGGACGCGAGGCGGCGCAAATCACGCGCACTGTTGGAATACCCGTGGGTGAGTACAGTCCTTACCTAGGCCTGTCGTACTTGCAGACCTCGCGCGAGGGTCTCGGTTATCAGAAATCTCAGAACGGCGGTGGATCGATCCCCCGGGCGGGTAAAATGAGCTCCGATTATCACCGGTTCGGGTCGAATGTTTCCGCTGGGGACCAGGAGAAAAACTTTTTCGATGGGATCGATGTGTCTCTCGTTGGTATCGCATCTCTTGCCAACGAGAACGATCGAAGTTTTTTGACTGATGCGCTCCAAAAAATCAATGGCTCGATTGAAGAGGCCATCTCGGCTTTTTCAGCCGCCCATCCAGAGAAATCTGCGCCATTTTTGGCGACAGGCTTGAGGCAGACCGAGGAGTTAATTCAAAGCGTACAGGCAAGCCGGCTTACCCCAGAGGAGAAGTACAACATCCTGCATGAGCTGAGCACGAAAATCGCCCAGTTCAACGACGCAATCGTGGAATCGCTCGCTATCGGCCTTCGCGCCGTTGTGGAGCCAGAGCGTGAGGTCAATCCGCTATTCGCAATGTTTATGGGAGATCCCGACACGTTTCGCCTGGCCATTCCCGGCCAGGCTTTTGGTGTTCGCGTCGATGTGGCGAACCAAACCTCGGAAGCGGTGCACATTGCGCGCGTCTACCTGCAAGCGCCCGGCAAGGATGATGAGAGCTGGTGGAATATCACACCGAAGCGCGCAGCCTCGGGAAACATCGCATCCGGCCAGACAGCCAACGCGGAGTTCAGGGTCACCGCATCGGAATCGATACCATACACGAGGCCATATTTTTCGCGGCCCTCAATTGAGCAGCCGTACTACGATATCTCCGATCCAAAATATCTGAATCTCCCTACCGCGCCGTATCCGCTCGAGGCATGGGCGGAGTTGAAATATCGTGACGTGAGCGTCAAGCTTGGACAGGTGGTGCAAACCGCTCAACGATTGAACGGCCTCGGAGTTGTCTACGAACCGCTCGCTGTCGCTCCGCCGATTTCTGTGCAGATTTCGCCTCGTGCCGGCATCATCCCACTCGGTTCCAAATCGTTCGAAGTGTCTGTAACGATCCACAGCAATGTGAAAGGTCCCGCAAGTGGGCCGGTAGAACTTCAGTTGCCCAACACGTGGAGAAGCGAACCAGCCTCGCAAAACTTCAGTACCGCGAAAGACGGGGAAGACCGATCGCTCGCTTTCCGGGTATTTCCAGCCAATCTAGATCAGAAGCGCTATGACATCACGGCCCTAGCCAAATATGGAAATAAAGAGTTCCGGGACGGTTATCATGTGACAGGCTATCCGGGATTGCGTCCTTACTTTCTCTATAGTCCAGCTACTTACAAGACCTCGGGCGTCGATGTTAAAGTGGCGCCTGGTCTAAAGCTCGGGTACATAACCGGCAGCGGTGACGATGTGCCCGCCTCGTTGCAAAATCTTGGGGTCAGCATCAGTTTCATTTCGGGGGCAGATCTCGCCAACGCCGATCTGAGCGGGTTCGATGCCATCTTGCTTGGGGTCCGTACATACGCGGCGCGGCCGGATCTGATCACCTACAATCAACGCCTGCTCGATTATGTTCAAAAGGGCGGAGTAGTCATCGTCCAGTACAACACTCCTGAATATGACCGGAACTTTGGCCCGTATCCGTATCACATGGGGGAAAATCCGGAGGAGGTGACGGACGAAAACAGCGCGGTCCAAATTCTCGACCCCAATAACCCCGTATTTAGCTGGCCCAACAAAATCACGGAGGCTGATTTCAAGGATTGGATCGAAGAGCGCGGTTCAAAGTTCATGACGTCCTGGGATCCCCACTACGAAGCGCTGCTCGAAACACACGATCCGTCGCAAGCACCGCAAAAGGGCGGCTTCCTCTACGCCAAGTACGGTAAGGGAATTTACATCTATAACGCGTACGCGTTCTATCGTGAATTGCCGGAGGGAGTTCCAGGCGCATATCGGCTTATGGCCAATATGCTGAGCCTTTCGAAAAATCCGAACCGATAACGGAGCGTCGTTGGCGCAGTCTTGACTGTCACCGTTGTCTCCTTCATGCTGATCACAACGCGCTACGGCTGCGCGGCCGACCCTCATAGAGTTCGTTGCGCCGGGAGCAAAAGCGGTTACGAACTGCACGGTGGAAGTGCAGTCGGCCCAACGCGTAAGCTGCGGTTGGAGTTAAAAGCGGTGGCGACCACAGAACTAGCCAGCCTGATTTGCGCGTTTGTCAATTAGTAGCTGATGCTGCGGATTGCTCCGCAGAAGCGCATCTGAGTCGTAATACAAGCCGTCGATCTTCGAAAAGGAATAGATGGTTGGGCAGAGTTATCTCGGAGAAACTGTTAGCCGATCCTTATTCCGGCTGTGTGTTTGTGTTTAGAAGCCGCCGCGCGACGGCGATCAAGCTGTTACAGTACGACTGGCCAGGGATTCGTTTTGGCACAGAAGCGGCTTTTTAAGGGGCGTTTTTGTATGATGGCCGAGCGGCAGCGGCCAGCACATTCGCTCGAATCCTACCAAGCGCAGTTACTGATAGCTGCCGCAATCCCGACAGGCAAGCCGCTCCCATGTGGCGAGGCTTCACATACACCTGCTATCGCGCGGCGAACTGGTTGGTGCCGGGCCACACAACGGGCCGCGGCAACAATGCGCCGAGCAAAAAACCCACACGCCCGGTCAAAGAAGTACTTGCGCTGCCATCGACCCGGCGTTGTCGCGAGCTGCTGCGCCAATGACCACCGATGAAGCCGAGGAGCGAGCAGCTGGACGTCTCCACGCAGGAACTGGACGCGCAATTAGAGAGCGCCAGACAGCAGCCGCCCGAGCCAGACGGTTATGAAAAGCTGAAGCCAGCCATCCGCACAGTGAGTTATGTGACCGAGCTTGGAAAATCGCAGGTTCGCATGCGCGGTTCGCGTCTGGAGGCCAGTGCCCGGATTGTGAGCGCGGCAAAGTGTATTCGCAACGCGATCCCGGCGTTTTGGTGCGCATCAAAGGGCAGGCACCGACTGATGCCACTGTACACGAAGTCGAGAAGTTGCGCTGCAATCTCTGCGGGAAATCTTCACTGCTAAAAAGTCCGGAGAAGGCGAACAGAAGTACGATGCCACGACAGCAAGCATGATCGCCCTCCTGCCGTACGGGAGCGGGTTCCCCTGGAATCCTTGGAAGGGCTACAAGACAGCCTGCGGGTGAGAATCTAGCCGATGTGCTGAACGACGAGCAGCGGGAACTGAATGCTCCTATTCAGATGTGTGCGGTGTGTGGCGACAAAATGGTTATGATGTCGCCGGTGCAACCTGTTCCGCTGATCCGGACAGCCATCGAACAAACGCGCATGATGCGGCTGACCTATCACACAAGGAGCGCATTCTCGAGCCGCACGATCACGGAATCCTTAACGGCTCGGTCCAGTTGCTCGGCTATCAGACTGCTGGCTTGAGCAGTCGCCCCCTTCCCAACTGGCTGCTCATGAAAACGGATGAAATCACAGAACTCGAAGTGCTGGAGCAGACCTTCCCGGGTGGGCGGCCCACTCCTATAGGCAATCACATCCAATGGGACAAGCTTTTTATCAGAGTGAAACCCCCGGCTGAACGCTTGAAGGCCGCCTCCCGATAACCGCTACATCTCACACTAACTTCCTAATCCCCCTCTGCGCATGCCTGCCGAAAACCCACAATGTAGAAGGGCGTTGGGGGAGCGTTTCCGAACACCTGCTAGCTAGGTAAAAACGAGCGCCGGGCAATTGCCGGTCAAAGCCTCTGAGCTGTCAGGCGCAGCAACCTAAGAAACAGCAGGAGACATGCACCAGAAACCTGCACAACCGCCCGGCATCGCTTTATCGTTCCACTGCCGGTGTTTCGGGCTGTTTGCAGCCACTGCTCCGCGCTGCCGTTGTTGCCTTTTGTGTACACGCCGTGCACGGCTGCTCTTAAGGTGTGGCCTTCTGTGGCCCCCATTGGTTCCGCAGAATCCTATCACTTCGAGCCCTCCGCACACGTCCGAGTCCGACCCCGTTTTGACATCCGCAAAGTCCAAAACGGCGCCGATCCCAGCGTCGTAAGGTTGTTCAAGAGCCCACGATTCCAAGGCCATCAACGGCAAACTTCGTGGAGTTACGCGCCTTCCTGTAATCTATCTTCGCCGGCGGAAGCTTGTGCCGCACCGCTTTGCAGCCTGGAAAGAGGCTAAACGAACGGAATGCTATTCTGGCCGCATCGCCAGAAATAGAAATCCGTGGACGCATGAAAGAGGTCCTGCGTAGACGGTTTCGGGAAGTTTGCTGAAACGGAATTTTGGACAAGGCTCGCTAGAAATCCCTAGTGGAGCCAAACGGAGCCAAGAAGAACGAAGATGAGAGCTGGCCATTGAAAACATGGAGCGGGAGACGGGGATCGAACCCGCGACGTCCAGCTTGGGAAGCTGGCATTCTACCGCTGAATTACTCCCGCTCGCCTATCTTTTCTCTTCCCTAACTGTACCTCAACGAGCCAGCCGATTTCTTTGATCTTGAGCTTTTCAGCTGCGACACGCTGCGATAATCTCCCCAACCGCAATCCCTCGACCGCTTGTTATACTCAGTTTGATTCTGCACGCTGCTGGAGTGGCGGAATTGGCAGACGCACGGGACTCAAAATCCCGCGGGATTCACTTCTCATGAGGGTTCGACCCCCTCCTCCAGCACCAGTGAGTCTGCACAACCAACTGTGCCCACGATAGTAATAAAATTGTTGTACAGATCATGTCTGCTTTGACCGATCGCAAAAGCAACTCTTTCTCGAGAAGAATTCCGGGATCGCCTGACGCCGTTTCCGATTCCGTGGGAGCTGTCACAAGCTTGACCGTTATCGGGAGCTCGATGGTCATCAGGGGCCGCATCACGAGCACGGAAAGCCTGCTCATCGAAGGCCAAGTGGATGGCACTCTCGAAATGCCGGAGTCTCGGCTTACAGTTGGGCCACACGGAAGAGTCGGCGCCGATGCCAAAGCGAGAGAAATTGAAGTGCTGGGCACCGTAACAGGAGACCTGGACGCTTCGAAAAAAATCACGATACGTAAAGGCGGCCGCTTGGTCGGCGATCTTCGGACGCCCGGCATCATCATCGAAGAAGGCGCTTATTTCAAGGGAAGAATCGAAATCGTGGATAGTGAAGAGCATGCCGCCGCAACTGAACCCCCCGATGTCAAAAGAGCCGCGGGCGCCTGACTTAAGCCTGCAGAGCCTCGCGAATTCTGGCTTGTAATTGCTCCTTCGGCAGCTCTGTGCTGATAAACAGTTCCTGACGCGCACCGGCGCTCAGCGCTATCGCCTTCCAGCCATTTGAAACTGGGACCGTCACGTGGATGGCCGGACGGCCCCGCGCATCCCGCACAGGACGAATGACTCCAGGAATCACGAAGCGGATCGCCGCGTTTTTGCTGAGCAAGCGCTCGAGTACCGGCCGCAAGCCATCGATGATGCTGTGCTCCACCTTGAGCTTGCCACGCACGGCCCGCAGTCTCATGTGGCGCTACTTGAATCGCTTCTTGTACTGTATATCGATTCCAAACTCGCCATTATCGTCCCGCAGCGCGATGACGGAGTACTGCCTGCTGAGCGCCCATTCAAACCGGAAGATCTGCTCCGAGGTCTGCGACAGATTCGTGATATAGGTGACCGTAATATCTCGTGACATTTGCTGTTCCACAGTGAGGCGTGCTTGCGGCGTGTTTGTGATGCCTTGCACTAGCGGATCGATCTTGATATTTGCAATACCAAACAGTTTCGAGAGACGGTTTGAAGCGGGAGAAATTGCCTGGCCGAGAACCGTATTCGCCCCGGACTGTAACGCGGTTAGGTCGTTTGCCGCGCGAATACTCGAAAAATCTGACGCAATGTTCGGGGCGCGCCCTACTGTCAGGAGCGCGACGATGTCCCGGGGCTGCAGGGGCGGATCGGAGCGGTAATTGATGTTCAACTTGCTCGGCGTGCCCGAAATCGTTATATCAACCGTGATGCCGCGCGTCTGCGTTTGCAAATCGAGGTCAAGCACGGGTTCGATCTTGATGGGATTCGTGAAGCTCACTTGTCCGCGATTGATGCTGTATTTGGCTCCAAATACTTTGATATCGCCTTGATTCGCAGATACATTTCCCAACACGACAGGCCGGTCCGGTGTTCCGCGCACGCGAAGATCAATTTCGGCTTCTACGTCTCGACTCAGGGTAGTATTCAATACCAAGGCGGGCGCACTCTCCACGTGTATATCCAATTTCAAGCCGCTCATAAAGCTGCTCTCGCTCGCAGCCGCCGGAGTGGGCGCTATGCCTCGCGCCAGCAAACTTCCGAGATCCGCAGTCGGGTTGAGCGTTATCTGCGAAACGCTGACCGTTCCTGCGAGGAGACTGCTCTTGCTGGTGCCTGTTAAGCGAAGGCCTGAATTAGCAGTGACACTGATTCCGCCGGCATAATGCAATCGCACATTGCCCGCGTTTGCTTCAAGGCGATACACGAGTGGGCCGCCGGCGCCGAAGCTCACGAATCCTATCACTGAGAGATCGCCACCGCCGGTGTGCGCCGTCAGGTTCTGAATCGTCGCCCGGTCCCGATCAAATCGCACCGTGCCGTTTACGCCGGTCAGTCCATTCGGAATGGTTTGCAGCGAAAACGACCCATTCTTAATTGCGAGAGTGCCAGTAACCGACGGGCTGTTTACCGGCCCCGATATCAGAGCTTCAATCTGAGATTCGCCGGACGACTGCGCATTTGAATCGAATAGCTCGAAGATTCGCAAATCGAGCGCGCCATGCGCCCTCAGGTTCATCGTCCGCCCCGCAAAATACGGAATCGAGCCGCTGAGCCCCAAACGCGTATCTTTTCCGACAATCTGGAAATCGCGGATTGTCGCCACTCCGTTTGAAGCCTCGAGCACGAATGGAGTCGAATTACGAAATATCAGATCACCCGGCTTAGCCTCTCCCTTCACTTCCGCTGGGATGAGCGGCGTGACTTCCATTTGCTCGACGCGAATGGTTGAATGCAATTCAGCGAGGCTCTCGAGTGATCCCCCAAAGGTGATTCCGCCTCTTAGGAAACCGTGAACTGGCAACGCAGTTGCGTAACCGGGATATACAACTTCACGCAAGGTCTCAAGGTCAAGGCGATCCAGATGCAATTCCCCCTCCATTGGAGTGCCGGGAATCAGCTGTACACGCGCCGTGCCGTTAAGCTGAGTGCCACGCAAATCACCTGAGAGCTTGCCTTCCAGAACGGTGCCCCGGCTCGCCGCCGTAACGGCAATGTCTCCATACTTCGAGCCCCGAATCGCAACGCTCCGAAACATCATTTTTCCTGCGGCTTCCGTGAGCTCAACGCGATCACGTACGATCTGCGCCGCTGCTTCGGCGTGAATCTCAAGCTTTGCACTTAACCCAGCGTTGTACGAGCGAACAGACGGCAGACTCGCGAGCGGAAATCCGTTGCTGTCCACTTTCACCCGAACTTGCCCCTCTCGCCAGGAACCGTGAACATGCTGATAGCGGCCCGAAAATGAAGCGAGCGCCGGTCCTGCTTGCATTTGCCCGTTTGTGATCTCCAGCCACTCGCCTCCGAACGCCGTCGCCATATCTATTCGATCCAAGCGCGCGCCCCACACGTCAAGATCATCGATCGTAAGGTGCGCGTGTCCACTCGGCACGCCCGCTGTACCTTTCACGTCAAATGAGCCCGCTGCGATCCCATGAGACATAGGAAGCCGCACGTGCAAGAACTCCCTGAGAATTTCCGTTGAATCTGCGCCACTAAACCGTCCCTGAACCTGAAGCGGGCTGTTGTCGCGCACAGCCCAATTCGTCAATCCGATGCGCCCACCACCGGCCACACGCAGGCTTCCTCGATGTATCTCGAGCGAATTGAAACCCAGCGCACTCGGCGACAGTTTAATCTCGGACCGAAGCTCGTCCCAGGTCTGCCCACGCATCGGAAAACGAGCGAGCGCTACATTGCCCTCTATGCTCACACTCTTGGCCGGGCCTGCCACCGTGCCATAAAAATGCAGACTCCCGCGATTAAGCGTCAATGGAGCCGCCGCCAGAACGCTTCTCCATGGTGCGAACGAAAGCGCGGGTTCGAGATCTTCTAAACTCTTGCTATCGAGTGCGACTTTTAAGCTCTTTCCGACGGTGCCGGCCACCAACAAGTGCGCATGTGGAAACTCGAAATCCGAGTGTTTCAGCTCGACCACGTCGCCTCGCTCTCGATACACAAAACCGACGTTCCCTGATACTGGAACGCCTCCCCGCCCCGGAGCAATGGCAAGCTCCCCTTCCGCGGCAAGGTTCCGAGCATTCCGCTCGAGCGTTGCTGTTACATGAACCGGTCCGCTAGCAATCCCGCTCCAACTCACCGGTTTCCCTACGTACAGACGCCCGAGTTCGCGAATCGTAAGCCCGCTAATTCTGCCGTCAACCCGAGTCTCACGCAAATCATTCACCCTTCCGTTGCCTTCAAATTTGCTGCCTAAGGCTGAGATAAATAGGTGTGTGAATCGCATCGCATGCACAGTTCCACTAACGTGAGACCCAAACTCACCGCTCGAAAATGTGAGTGAACGAGATCGGTATGCGAGATTGTGTCCGCTGACGCTGCCGCTCAGCTCGACAGACGTGGATCGGTTGTAATGCACTCGGCCGCTGAATTTCATTTCGCCGCCTCGCAACTCAGGCAGGCGGGCAACGGTCGATACCTCGGCGGCCGGCACCTGCGCCTGGATTGTGAAATCCACATTTGGATCCGAAAAATGCAGCAGTGATCCATTGCTTTCGACTATCGATGTGCCTGATCGCAGCCCGAGGTGCTGAAAGAGGACCTGGTCCTTTCCAATTTCGCCGCGCACTTCTAAATCGCCTCCGAACCCAGGCAAGCGGCCGGAATCAATGTGCAGATTGCGCGACGCGAAGCTGAAATCGTACCGCCTTGTCGAAAACTTGTAGTTCACGACAGCTCGAAGATTCTCGCCGCGTACAGCGATTGCAATTCGTCGTACCCCAATTTGGATGGTGCCGTCATTCAACGCGAAATGCTGCAGCTTGAGACTGAGCAGGTGCTCCATAATGTCAGCCCCAGACCTGCGAACTTTCGGGACGGGAATATTCGTCGTTCCATCCGAACGGAAAAGCAAGTGGATTTCGGGATGTTCGACGGTTATGGAAAGGACATCCAAATGCCGCCGCACCAGCGACATTACCTTCAGGCGCACGTGAAGCGAATCAGAACGGAAGAGCGGTGGCGCACTGCCTGTCTCAAGGCCGTGCACAACCAAGTTCGTCAGGTTGGCTGATAGCGAGTGCCAGTCGTAAGTAAAGGACCCGAACTCAACCCGCCCACCGCTGCTTTCTTCAATCGTCGAAATGATTCTTTGGCGGACGCCTTCTTTGAACCACCTCGTCTGAAGCGCATAGAATCCGATTCCAGCCGCCAGCAGCACAAAACCGCACACTCCCGCAGCACTCATCAAGAGGAAGCGGCGCTTTCGGCTCATGGTTGGGCCTCGAGCGATTGGTCGATATACACGATGTGTCCTCGCCTGCGCCTCTCCTGTAACCAGGCATCGAGTGCATGATCGATGCGCTGCTCCGTTAGCGTGTTTCGGATCGAATCGCGAGAAGCTTCTAAACTCGGCGTGGCGCTCGAATGAGTACTCTTCCAGTTTGCGGCTTCACTCTCGTAAGCAGTCCGGATCTCTGCATCAGAAATATCGATTTCCGGTTGAAAACGAACCTCAACGAAGCGCAACGTAGTCAACTGGAGGACCAAATGCTCCCTTAACACGTTTTCGCTGAGGCCGTACTCAGTGAGGGCTTTATCAAATTGGATCGCACCTCCAAAGCCACTCCGAATCTGTTCGTCGTACCGATTCACATCCTTTTCGTCGGGCATCGGATAATGGCTTACTTCCATATCGCGCCGAATCAGAAGCTGTTCAATAAGCCGGTCGGCTGCGGCGCGCCTTGTGCTCAGGTCACGCACTACGGGCTGGTGATTCAGAAACGCGGTCACGCGAAGCTCTTCATCGAGTTGCAGCTCTGTGATGACCTCGTGACCCACCGTTATGGCCACTCGGTCGACAACCGCGCCCGAGGCAGCGAATGCCAAACCCACAATCAGCAAGAGAGCACGCATCAAAACGCCTGTCCCAACGAAATGTGGAATTGAAACGCATTGATCTTTTGAACGGTTGCTACAGCTGTTCCGTTTATATAGTCCTGTTCCGTTCCCTTCAAACCAAAGAAACGCGGCGCATCCGGACTGAACGACAGATCTACGCGAAAGGGCCCAATCGGAGTGCGATAGCGAATGCCGAAGCCAACCGACTGAACCATGTAGTTGAAGTCCTGCAGGTTCTCCTGACGGAAGCGAAAGCTGAGATCACTGAGCGTGCTGTAGACATTCCCGGCATCGTGGAAAAGCACGCCCCCCAGATTGTCTCCATAAAGTGGAAACCGCAGTTCGGTGTTATTGATGAACAGCGCGTTGCCGCCAATTGGAAAACCCGTTGCCAGATCGCGCGGACCCGCCTGGAAATCAGGGAAAGCTCGAATCGAAGTGGAACCGCCCGAATAGATTCGCTCTGCCAAAGGAATGCTCGGCCGCCCTCCGGTGCGCGTAATCACCCCAAACTGCGTGCTGCGCGCGAGCACCAGGTCACGATGAAATTGATGATAGGTGGAGTTGCGAAATAAACCGCGCCCGAACTCAGTTTGCGAGCCCAAGAATCCCGGAGCATAGCCTAAATCCAACGTCGTATAGATGCCATGGTGCGCGTCCGCCGGGTCGTCGCGCTTATCTTGAATAATTGAAAACTCTGCCATCCCGACCGTTTCGGGCTGTGAAAGCAAGGGCACAAGCAACTGGTCGATTTTGAGATTCGATTGCGTGACGTGGCGGAAAACCAAGCGATATTGTACGGTGTACGCGCGCGAAAGCCTCTGACCCAGTTGAACCGAACCTTCAGCCCGATGCGCAGTAAATGTTCGGATATCGTTTGAGTTATCGACCAAAGCGGTCGCTGTGAAGTCCAAGTTTTCATTTGAAACGAATTGCGGGATGAAATAAGTCAAAGCCGCTCGTTGCTCTATAGTCGAAACGGCCGTTTGAAGACCAAGCGTCTGGCCCAATCCCAAAAAGTTAATTCGGCTGATCCCAAACGCAAACCTGGGCGCGAAACCCGTTGTACCTGCGGGATTATCGAGACTTGTAGCTCCTCCGCCGATGCGCGCAATCTGCGCCCCTACCCCGAAGTTCATCGAGTAATGCCGCGCTTCGTCGAAATCGTAGAGCAAGTACTTCTGGTCTTCATCCCCGTCCGGATTCTGCACGGCTGTATTGACGCGCGCGAAGATGCCGAGATCGTATAAACGCCTTTGGCTTTCGGTGCTCTCGGCTAACGACAGCGGCTCGCCTTTCGCTAATTCGATCCGCTCCCGAACCAGCTTCGGCCGAGTCGTTTCAAGGCCGCTGATCAGTATGTCCCGAACATATTTGCGCTCTCCCGCCCGCAGCACGTATTTGAGCTTCACGCGTCTGACTTTCCCGTCCGGCTCCACATAATAATCGAAGGTCGCGTTGAGATAACCACGATTGTAGAAATAATTCAGCAATCTATCCCGGTCGTCGGCAACATCCATTTCGCTGAAAGGTTGCCCCGCCAAGCACGCCAGTGTCGGATACAGCGCTGCAACATCGCTCGCACTAACCCCTTCAATCTTCAGATCCGAAACAAACCATTGCTCGCCTTCTTGGATATCGATAAAGACGGCTAGGTGATTCTGTACGCCGCGATAATTGTCTTTCGTTCGCGAGGTTACTCTTACGTCACGAAAGCCGTTCGATAAATACAGATTTTCGATTGCTTGAATATCCTGCCTGAGATAGGCGTCGCTGTACCTTCCGTATGGGAAACGCGGAAACTCCGCCGCCTCTAAATAAAGCCGCTCCCGAATCGTCTCGAGTGGAAAATAATGAGCCCCGGTAATCCCGAGATATACGAACCTATGCCGCGCGCCAGAGATGATCGTATATATAATGATGCGTTGCCGTGACTCAGGCTGACTCAAGATTCGATAAGTCACGCGTGCTTCGAAGTATCCGTGCGATTCAAGATATCGCGTGATATTGCGCTGACCTTCGGCAAGTAAGTCGGCATCGATAGCACCTTCTTGGAATACCGGCACAAGCTGCTTAAGTTTCCCGCTGCCGATCTTGAACCCGGTTGCGCGGATTCGAACGGGTTGTCCCGGTGTTATGTCAATCAATGGCTTGACTGTATTCGTCCGGTCGCGATAACTCAATCCGGTCAGCGAAACCCGTGATCCCAGCAGATCCCGCTTCTCATACAGATGCCGTATATTTTCCAACCCTTGCCGAACGCGAGCTTCTGTAAATTCCTGCCAGCCCAGCAGTCCATAGAGCCTCTTCCAATGCGCTGCCGCAACTATGCTGTTATCAAAGCTCTCCGCGGCTCCCGTTATCGAAGGCTCCTCGAAGCGAGCGCGTTTACCCGGCACAATATCGAAGCTCAGGTTGGCTTCCTCAAGGTGCGGCTCAAACCTGGCGTGGCCCTCGACGGTTGCATGATAAAACCCGTTCTGCTTCAGCAAAGTTTTCAAAGCGTCGATTGCGGCCGTTTGATCGCCATGCTCATAGGGCAAGCCAAGCCCCAGTTTTGTCGCACTGGCGAGCTGTCCGCTGTTCGGCGGCTCTTTTACGCGCGAGATAACAACCCGCCCAACGAAATACGCTCGCTTTGTAACAAACCTGAGCGCCACACCGCGCCCCGACTCGGTCGCGTCCACGGCCACATCGCTAAATCGTCCAGTCGCAAACAGGTTTTGAATTGCAACCCGCAGTTCACGCGCATGAAATAAGGATCCGATCTTGAACGGCAGTGCGCGATCCACCTCGGGAGCCGTGAGAGGCTGGTCCGCCGGTTCGAATTGAATGCTCTCGATCGGCTGCCCCTCATATCTGATTGCCGCCTTCAGCAAGGCTGAATCTTGGCCCTGAGCGAATGCGCTCGCAACCAGAAGGACGCCTCCCAACCACAGCCATGCAGCCGTGCACTTAGACAAACCAAACCTACGAAGGCCAATACAATGCACCGGTTAGACTGTTACCATCGTCGTATATGACTCCGCGCGAAAAGGAGCGTTACTCGCGCCAAATCCTGTTCGCCCCAATCGGAGAAAGCGGCCAAACCAAGCTTTTAGACGCTTGCGTATGCGTGGTTGGTTGCGGCGCGCTCGGAAGTGTCCAGGCTGAAGCGCTTGCGCGCGCCGGCATCGGGCGCTTGCGGCTGATTGATCGCGATTACGTCGATTACACAAATCTGCAGCGGCAATACCTTTATGACGAAGCTGACGCGGAGAGCGAATTACCCAAGGCTGTTGCGGCGGCGCGAAGATTGCAACGCCTCAATCGCTCCATCAGCATCGAGCCGCTCGTGACCGACCTCACGCCCTCGAACGTCGAAGAGGTAGCGGAAGGATGCGACCTTATACTTGATGGAACCGACAACTTCGAAACGCGGTATCTTCTCAACGATCTTAGCGTGAAGCGAAACGTTCCATGGATCTACGGTGCCGCGATCGGCAGCTACGGAGTGGTTATGCCCATCGTGCCGCAACAGGGTCCTTGTCTCGCGTGCGTTTATCCCCAACCTCCCTCTGGGCCTCAGCTTACCTGTGAGGTGAATGGCGTGCTCGCGTCCACGACGACGGCGGTTGCGGCTTTGCAGGTCGCGGCCGCTTTGCGTCTGCTCGTGGGCTGGCCGGATTTCGAATGCCGCATCCAGACCTTCGATGTTTGGCAGGGCAACGCCAAGCAGATTTCTGCCGGACCGCGCGATCCGACATGCACCGTTTGCGTGTCTCGCAAATTCCGCTACCTCGAAGAGCATCGCCGCGTACCGGTGAGTCTCTGCGGGCGAAATGCAGTGCAATTGCATGAGAATGCCCGGCCGCTCGACCTCAAAGAACTCGCCTCCCGATTAGTTCCGCTCGGGAACGTCCGCGTAAACGAATTCGCATTGCGATTCACACTCCCTAAATACGACCTCACGTTCTTCCCCGACGGCCGCGCAATTGTAAAGGGCACGACGGATATTGGTATCGCCCGCAGCCTATATTCGCGCCTTATCGGCGGCTGACTACATGCATGCTGGGGCACGTCATCGCTTTTTGTGAGCTGCCTTCACGAAGCGAAACAAACCGGCTCGAGGAATTGTCAACCCGGTGAGGATTCCATATGAACGACAGTACGATCCGGCGTGGCGATCGGGAAGATACCGGCGACAACGAAGCGCAGCCCACCCATACGGGCTCCGGTTCTGCGGTTCCCACCATCGATACGACGAGTTTCGGAGCAACGAGCTCGATTCGGCAGAGGGCCGATCACAGTTTCGATGCTGAAGAAGAACTTCGCGACAACTATGGGATGGAAGTAGTGGAACCGACGGATGGCCGGCTGGGACTGACCAACATCGGAGACGTTCCGCCCGACGACTGGGCCGCCGATACCAGCCCTACCAAATCTCCGGAGAGCGGGGGCTGAGCTCTTCTTTTCGAACGCAGCAGGTCTTCGAGGTCAGGAAGCGTATTGCCGGACTGAGATTGCGCTAAAGGGAGCACGTTCCGGCGCGGCGGTTCGCCTTTCGCTGAGGGGCCGTGAGCTTTCTCAAACTGCGCGTTAAACCGGAATGTGGCACCTGCGCCAATTTGGCTCCGGACATCCATGGTCCCGCCCATAAGCGTGACAAGCCGGCTCGAAACTGCGAGGCCAAGACCGGTGCCCCCAAAATTAGTATTCAGCGATCCATCCGCCAGCCTGAACGGTTCGAAAATGAACTGCTGCCGTTCGCTCGAAATCCCCACCCCCGTGTCGGCGACCAAAATTCGGACGGTGATTACATTTTGAACGGTCGA
Source organism: uncultured Acidobacteriaceae bacterium (assembly GCA_963703035.1). Lineage (GTDB taxonomy): Bacteria > Acidobacteriota > Terriglobia > Bryobacterales > Bryobacteraceae > Bog-105. The sequence continues at coordinate 918,346 of OY969780.1, forward strand.
TTCCAGAGTAGCGGACAGCATAACGCCTCCTGACGTCGTAAACTTTACAGCGTTCTCTAGCAGATTCACAACAATTTGCCGGAGCCGGGTTGGATCGCCGCACAGCCGGAGAGGTATTTCAGGATCAATCTTGAATGCAGTACGTAAATTTTTGGTCGCGGCTTCCGGTTGGACGAACTTCATTGCAGAGCTGAGGCAGTCGGCCAATGAAAATTCGGTGCGTTCGAGTTCCAAATGGCCCGTCCCCATCCGTGAGAAGTCAAGAATTTCGCTAATGATGTGCATCAGCCATTCGGCCGAAGTGCGAACCGTATCAAGGTACTCGCGCAACTCGCCGCTCAACTCGCTTTTCAAAGCTAAATCGGTGAACCCGATGATTCTATTCATGGGAGTCCGGATCTGATGGCTCATGTGAGTGAGAAATTCGCTCTTGGACCGGTTGGCCGCCTCAGCCGCCTCTTTCAGCGCAGCTTGCTTCTCAAGCTGGTTTTTGAGGGCGCGCACCCGCCGCCGCATTACGACCTGGAGCCCGATAACCCCGCCAATCGTAAAGGTAAGAACACCGAACGCGATCCCGAGCGGAATTCCAGCTTGCCATTGGACGAGCGCGAGATGGCAGATGGCCTGAATGGTTGTAAACACCGAATGTGAAGCTTCCTACTTAGGCATATCGGCGGGCGGGGTAATTTCCTGTATGCCCAAATTGGGTTTTCGCAGAAGTAACTGATTGCTTCTGCTCTTCTCTGATCAACGACAATAGATTTGCCTGCCCGGTGACAATGGGAATTTCCGGCAGAGGCAGCGCGTAAGCCCTACAGGTCAGAAGACTTGTATGGTGGCCAATCACGGAGGTGAAACGGCTCCGGCGATTGAGGCAGGAGAAATTGTCGTTGGAGCTCCCGGCTGAGGCGGGAATGGACGCGAAGACCGCCGGGAAGTACTTGCGCGATCGGCGGCTGCCGAGCGAGATGAAGCCGAAGCATTTGTGGCCGACACGCCCGGATCCGTTTGAACAGGTCCGGCCGGACTTACGGGGCCGACTGTTGCTCGAACCGGGTCTGCAGGCCAAGACGTTATTCGAATATCTTCATCGGACCCTCCGGGATCGCTTTCCTGGCGGCCGGGTTCGGACCCTGCAACGCATACTCGGTTCAAAGCTGTTTGAATCGGCGAGACCGTGGAAGCACCCCTGGACGCCGTCCGGCTGGCCGTTTTTGATGAACTGCCAAGCGGAGATGAGGTGGCCGCTTGATCTGCCGACGGTCCGCCGCTGCTACGAAGAGTCGGCCGGTTTGACGGAAAGAGAGACGCTCAGTTACGAGCGCTACCTATTAGGATGTGGTCATACGCGCGAGTGTCAAGACCGGCAGCGGCAAGACTCACTTGCTGTGTGCCATTGGCCAGGAGTTGGTCGCGCGAGGGCACCGCATCTACTTCGTCACGTCGGCGTTTAATGGTGCAAGATCTGCTCGTTGCGGAACGCTCGCGTTCGGTGGTGGCGCAGTTTGATGGAGGGAGGATCACGTCGCATGCCGGCGGGTTGATATTACGCGAGGAGACCGGCGGATTGGGTTGTTGAAGTCTGGCAGAGTGCTTTCGGGATGGGCGGGACGCGGGCGTGTATCGCTCTTACAACCATTACTGCTTTCTACCTGTGTACATCCTGAGTGGCGATCATCTGCTCGGGGTTCGCTTGCGTGCGGCGAATACAGATGCGAGCGCGGGCGCACTCGAAGACGTCGAACGGATCGCGGCGCAGATTCGGCGAGCGTGGCCGCAGGTGTAGATCACGTTGCGGGCCGATTCGGGCTCCTGCCGTGAGGCACTGATGAGCTGGTGCGAAGCACGCCACAATCGAGATCGGGATTGATCCGCGCCTGCCCGACTGCCGATCGGCGTGTCTGTGCTGGGTTGTGGCGGATGACTGGGATCGACTCGCGCCTGTGGCGGTGGCGCTAAGCGCGAACGATTGCTTGCGAGCAAATCAGAACTGCGGTCGAAATCAGACGAACCTTACCCATGCTTACTCTCTTGTTCGTGAGGTAACGTATCTCTGAACGATCTACTCTGCCTGTGTGAACACCGCATCTCGCTGTAATAAGGACGATAGCTTCTGCGCCAGGATCGGACCGCTGGCGAGAAGATTCGGGAGCAAGCAGGGCCAATTATTGAACGTAAGTAAAGCACCATCTAACCTCTCCGCAAAGCCCCCCGCTGCGTTCACTAGGGCCACGCCCGCCGCAACGTCCCATTCATGCTTTGGGCATTCCGTCCAGGTCGCGTCGGCGACTCCTGCGGCCACCAACGCAAGCTTATAGGCAACCGATCCAACAGGGGTTACTGTAAACGGCTCCGTTCGGAAGCGGTCCCACTCCCCCCGTTTTATCTCACTGCGGCTGGCGAGAACGCTCGCCCCGCTCAGCGATTCGGTTCGACTGCAACAGGCTATTCTCCCGTTGTGGGTCACTCCACATCCTACGCACCCGAGAAAGGTCTCGCTGGTGGCTGGATTACACACGCCGCCCGCAATTGCCACGCCCTCCTCGACGAGTGCTATAGAAATGCACCATTCAGGAATTCCAGCAACAAATTCGCGCGTGCCGTCGAGAGGATCGACCACCCACACACGGCTTTTTTCGAGTCGGCTAAGGTCTTCCCCGCTTTCTTCCGAAAGCCAGCCTTCCCCATCCCGCAAAAGGACGCGCTGAATGACACGATTCGCAGCGCGATCCGCCTCCGTGACCGGATCATCGCCGGATTTGAAATTGACCTTGATCGCTCCAGGCGTGAAAGGGAAGATGGCATTGACTGCTTCCCCAAGCGCCTCTTCGATACGGCCCAGGATTTCACTACAATCAACGCTACCGCTCAATTTCACCTTTCCGCTACCCGAGAAGAACTCCATTTACGGATGTTTCGAGAGAACGCCCGAATCGATTCCTGTCGATTCGAGATCGTCCTTCCAAGCCATTGCTAAGCGCAGACCTCGACGGCTTGATCTTGCTCACTCATGCCGATATAGCCCTGCTCCTGGAGGTACGAGAAAATTTGCTCCACTGCCTCATTTGGAGTGTTGCGGCTGGTATCGATTACCACCTGTGCGTCCTCCGGAACCTCATACGGGTCCGATACGCCGGTGAACTGTTTTAGTAAACCGGCTCGCGCCTTCGCATACAGGCCTTTCCGATCTCTTGATTCGCAAGTTTCTAAGGGCGTTGAGAGGTGGACCAGAATGAAACCGCCGACGGATTCAATCATCTCCCTCACCTCTTTGCGTACTACATCGAACGGCGCGATGGGAGCGCAAATCGCTATACCACCGTTCTTGCTGATCTCCGAAGCTACGAAACCGATCCTGCGGATGTTAATATCGCGGTGCTCTCGAGAAAAGCCCAGCTCTGACGACAAGTGCTTGCGTACTATATCGCCATCTAGCAGAGTTACTGGGCGGCCTCCCATCTCAAGAAATTTCACCCGGAGGATGTTCGCGATAGTCGATTTCCCGGAACCCGAAAGACCAGTGAAGAAGACTGTGAATCCCTGGCGTTGGCGCGGAGGATAGCTCCGCCTCAATTCGTTCACAACTTGCGGAAACGTGAACCAATCCGGAATATCCCGGCCTTGCATGAGACGGCGCCGCAACTCGGTTCCCGAGATCGTCAGAGGGCTTACTCCTTGCGGCACCTCGTCCTCTGGAACGTACCTATCTTCTTCTTTCACGTACATCATCATCTGAAAGGGAACCATAGTCACGCCAAGTTCCTGCTCATATGTATGAAGCAGTTGCTGCGCCTCATAGGGCCCATAAAAGGGCGTTCCATCAGTGTCCTTGCCGGGCCCTGCGTGGTCTCGTCCTACGATAAAGTGACTGCAACCATAGTTCTTCCGGATAATTGCATGCCAAAGAGCCTCGCGCGGTCCGGCCATACGCATTGCGAGAGGAAGCAGTGATAGCTTGACGCTGTCTTTCGGATACTTTGAGAGAAGCGCTTGATAACAGCGAACCCGGATGTAGTATTCGACGTCACCTGGCCTCGTCATTCCGACCGACGGATGGATTAACAGGTTGCCGCCCACCTGTTTTGCAGCGCGGAGCGTCAATTCCTGGTGAGCGCGGTGCATTGGATTCCTCGTCTGAAACGCCACGACTTTGCTCCAACCCAGCCGGACAAGCTCAGCTCGCAGCTCGCCAGGCGTATGGCGCAACCCACCGAAGTCATAATGAAATGCAGGCCGAATGCCTTCGACACATCCTCCTACATACCAGGGATTTGTCTCGTGCAACAGATATCCCACACCAGGATGAGCAGCACTTGTGGTGCCGTATACCATCTTGGCCTCAGCCAAACGATCCGGTTCCCAGACCTCTTGGACGTGGAGGGCGGCCAGCATCACGCCTTCCGGGTCGCGTAGCGCAACAGTGCTGCCGGGGCAGATCATCTTGGCAAATCCCTCGTTTACATCGAGGGGGATCGGCATTGGCCACAGTATCCCGCTCTCGAGCCGCATCGTGTGACAAACGCTCTCATAATCGGTGCGCGTCATGAACCCGCATAGAGGAGAGAATCCACCGTTCATCAACAGTTCGAGATCGCATAGCTGGCGTGGGGTCATATCCCATGACGGCCAGTGCTGCGATTGCGATTGCAGCTCAGATACTCGCTCGCGCGCAGCTAAAAGGCTCACTAACTGCGTGCCATGAGGGGCACACAACTCGCCTTCCGCTTTGTTTACGCACTCTTCATGAAGATGTGGCACTGCTCTCATTCCTCCTTTTTTTCCGTAGTCTGCGCTTCTCAGCGCGGCGTGTTGACTTGGACAATTGCACTCCCGTTCGAGAAACCTTAGGAAAAACCGCTTTGTCCACTCGCTCACGCCCGCTGAAAGGTTCCATTCCTAAGTGAATAGATTCAAATAAATGCTCCGTCAGTTGGTACAACTCGGCAAGCTTTTGATCCATACTTGAAAACCGTCTTAAGATCCGATCCTCGAGGGATTTGGCTTTCGGCTCCGCGAATAACTCTGAACGGGTGTAATCCGAGAGGCTGCGCGTGCCGGCGACATCGCAGGCCGACTTCAAGCACTCGTATTCCTGCTCACTCACTCTGAAAATCACCGAGCGACTTCTTCGGCTAACTGTAGTCACCTGATTTACTCGCGCGCTCCATCAGCCCAATTACCGGGGGCGGTCTTGTTATTTCGATTCAAGCAATGCCGCATTCTAGCCACGCGGCTTCTGAGTCGCGCGGGACACTTCAAACTGCATGTCCGTAACTCAAGGGCTTGCGCCAAGCCGTTGGCTTGGTTACATCTAGCTAACGCCACTGAGGGCTGCCGATTCATACGACTGCATCGGAGGACTCGATATCGGCTCGAGTAAATCGCGTTCTATCTCTACCGCCACGGCACGTTGCAGCATATGTACATTCACGACCACCCTATACGCCGCCTTCTCTTTCGCGAGGATTCCCTCTACGCCAGAAAGAGAACCTTCGCGGATGCGTACCCGATCTCCAATCCGCAGAAAGGGCCAGGGCGTGATGGGAAGACCACTTCCAACCAGGCGCTTCACTATATCGATCTCATCCTGAGTTATTGGGCAGGGCATGCCGCCGAATGCGACGATTGCGCTGATGCTTGGAACACTCAATACTTTCAAGCGGTCCTCAAACACAAAGCGGCAAAACACGTACCGTGGAAACAGCGGCAACTCTAACGTTTTCACCCGGTCGGACCAACGCCGTCTCGATGAGTAAAGAGGAAGGTACGCCTCTAAAGACTTTGCCACCAGCTGAGCTTCTACTGCCCGCTCATGTTGCGGCTTGACCGTCACTGCAAACCAATGCATATATAAGTCGTTTGGACGAGCTTCCGCCTGCGTCACTCCCAGTAAGTCCCTCATACGACGTGTTAGATTGAGAGACCCCCCTGAAGCCTGCACAGGACCAGCTGGATTACCGGCTAGCGTAACTGTGAGTATTCTACAAAGCGAATACATTTGCAATCTAATTTGCCTTCCATCAACGTCCTAGCAGTACTACGTACCAGGGCGAAACGCTAGGTGGAACCAGAAGTTTGCATCGTCCGGTTTTGCCTCTAGCAGATCCGTCAAGTCGCTAAAGAAGTCGCTTACGTTCATCATCTGCAACAATCACAGATAATGTCGCAAGAACCCAATTAGGAATAGCCGCACCGGATACGAAAGTTTTCCAATTCTTTATTGGGATGAACGTATCATTCAGGAGAAATTGCGATTCCGAGATCGCCCGATCACCGGGTCTGCAAACACGGACAGTGCGATTCTTGCAGATTTCAGCTTTCTTGCGGGCAAATAGCCTGGGCCGAACTAAAGCCCTAAATCATGTTCAGTAACTCAGCGGGCTGGAGCAGCGGCCGTAAACGGATTGGGCGCGGCGCGCCTTGGTAGGCGAGCGCTGCGGCATATTCTGGCCCCACTTCAAGGTGGTGCAATCTCCAGTCGTCAGCACCTTCAAAACCCAGATTCTTATAAATTATGTGGGCCTGCTCATTGGGGTGCGTCGTTACGCGAAATGCATCAAGCGGCGCGGCAAGGCCCTCGCCCAGAGCTTTTATACACGCTTCCTTGGCCGTCCAATAGAGAAAGAAGGCTCGCTCCCGCAATTCAGCGGAAAGCGAGGCCAATTCAGTGGCTTCCTCAACACAAAAAAAGCGGTCGGCGATCTCTAGTGCGTTCTGTAAGGGCCGAATCTGTTCCAAATCGATGCCAATTTCACACCCAAGTGTGAATCCGAGCAGGGCCATGCTACCGGAATGAGCGACATTAAACTGGATTTCCCTACGTCCTTCCACCCTTGGTTTTCCTTTCGGACCATAGCTAAATGGCACGCAGCACGGCCGAACTGCCAAATACCGCCCCAGTAATAGTCGTAACGCGCCACGTGAGAGGACATAGGATCGCCGCAGATGCCCGAAACGGAAGCGGTCTGCGTGCGCAACTTCCTCCCGTGTAAGCGTCGACTGAAACTGTGCCGTGGTGGAATCGGCAGCCGCGAGGTTTAGACACCAGATACTTACCTCCTGGCCGTCAAGTGCAAATTCGTCTTCCATCTCCCACGCACGAGCAAGATTGATTCCGGACAGATCGACTGAACGCCCAGATACCTGTTCACACTCGGCAAATCCTCACTGCCGGCTCAGAACGTAATAGCGCGGTTGGGTGTTGGCTGGACCCGAGCCGCCCTCTTGCGTATGGCCGGCGCTAACCCAGGCTGCTTCATTGGGCAAGTAGGCCCGGTTGCGTACAAAATCGCCCCATCCCGTTGCACCTGCATTCCCAGCTTGCAGGAGCCAAGAGTTCCATGGCGGAGGCACGGAATTAGAGTCATCATCAATCAGGAAAACCGTGCTGGGATAGTTGCTGCCGCCCATCATCGTGAGTGTCACACCAAGGTCCCCATTACCGTCTGGTGACGCAAACGGGTATTCGTAAGCCGTCCCTGAACTCCACATTAAAGGCCGGCCAGTGACCGCCAGCGTATCTTGCCGTAAGGTTACCCCCTCCAAGTAAGGGTAGGGAAACCCTCCACCTTCGTGAGCATCCCACATGAAGCCGAGTTCCCCAACGCCGTTATACACACTTTTCCGCAACCATGCGGCCTGGATCGTGCTCATTGATCTCGAGCACGGGTTCAGATTGTCCGGAGTCTTGCAAGTACTGTTCTGATTTTGAAACGTCCAAGTCGGGATGGTTACCTTGACCGACGATGTGTAACTGTTACTGCTCTCGGGCCAAACGTAGACGGTGAATGAATTGTTTGTACCGCGATGGTCCCCGATATACATAGTGGTCGTCGCGCCCTGCACCGGCGCGGCCCAGTAACTCGTAACGCCGTTCAGGTACTGGAAATTGAATGTTGAACAACTCTTCAGCGAATCTAATGGCCACCTCATGATCAGCTTTCGCAGGAAGCCTCCCGTCCCGTTAAGTATGTCTATCGAGATATACAGAAAATTGTCGCTGAGCGCGAGCTGAGGCAAGTCCCAGTGGCTATTCGTAAAGGCGCTGTTCACATCAATCGGCCGGTACGTATAATTACAAAACGAATTACCACCGTCTTTAGATACTCCTAAAATAAAGCGACCCTGGCCAGTGCTGGTTTGATAAAGTCCTTGGCGATACCACATAATTATGTTCCTGCCGGTATCGGCGATCACGTCCTGATCGCAGCAGAAGTCCGACATACCGCTATAGGGATTAATGTAGCTCCATGATCCGCCTCCCACCTCGGATCGCGCCGCAAAGTCATTGCCGGCGTAAAAGACGTATCCCCCCGACTGCGCAAGAGCAGGCTCGGCTACGGGAGTCGTCGACAGACCTCCTCCCGAGGGTGCTAACGGAGAGTTGAGCTGGATGGTCAAAGAAGTCCCGCCTTGGCTCGGCTGCTCATGCGGTGTAATAAGGCCACTCTGTTCAGGAACGCGCACCACTTCGGTTGCGGGTATCGCTCCAGGGCCGGCCACATCCTTAGCCTGTGCGCCGAGCGGTTGCGCTTCCTGTTCGTCGACCTGCAGCACCGCCCTAGGGGGCTGCTGTAAAAATTCTAAAGTCATATGTTCGGGCGCCCCTACGCTCGCTTCGGTTGGAGCGTTGCCCACAGCATGGGGCAAGAGGGCTACTCGCTCGTGAGCCGCTTGCGGCGTTAACCAGAAGAAGGCGCCAGCCAGGATTACGAAGCCAGGTCCGGTGAATGTGAGTAATTTCATATCGTCGACTCCGATTTCTAGAATTTATCAGCGCCATCCCTGACCATCTACGACCAGAGATCGCGCATTTGGTTGCCTCGCAGTATTTCGACTGAACATGAGATGCCGATCAACCGCATCCGTTTCCGCGAAATCGGGCCAGCTCACGAATCATCTTCTCATCCGCGTTCTATCCTAATGTTTCCAAATGCCTGACATGCATTTACAGCTCGAGTGTTACCCTTTCCCAGTTCACTCGGGTACTAAAGTGGACAGTTACAAGTACTAAGAGCTTCTTGAAAACAGCACACTCCGCTTAGCTTACTCACGTGCGCGGTTCAGACCCGCCGCTCAACTTTCACAGCCACTTACAGAACCGCGACATTCATGGAGCGCCTCTGGATATCCTTTTCAACAAACTCTAGGTCAATGCGCGGCTCACAGCCGACACAGCAACGCTGGCTGACCGGGACTTATCCTCGTTAACTTACTAGTACAGCTGGCAGGTCACTTTCCACGGAGCAGGTGAATCCCATGTCGAAGCACAAACTATGGCAAGTAAACAGGACCTGCTGCACTTCTTGGATAAGCGCGTTTTCGATCCCATTCTTCACGCGTCGCCCGAGCATTACGGCCAGCCAGACCAGAAGAAATTGAAAGATGTGCAGGACCGAACGCAAAGTGAGAAGGAGCGATTTAGCCACTACGGGAGTGCCGGCGAAATCATTGAAAATTACAAGCGCGATCTGCACTCCCCGACTGCGAAGCGTGTGAACGCCGAACTCGAACACTTGAAATTGCCGACCCTCCCCTCAGTGAAAGATGAATTTCTCAAATACGTAGGCGAGGGTTAGCGACAGTTGATGGGTGCCAAGCCTTCCGACAGTAATTCGCGAACGACGCTGCCGGACAGTCCCTCTTCAGTTCAGGATCACGTGGCGCCCTTAGCATCGACGCGCGTGCAAAGATGGTTCTGAAACCAGTTGCTGGCGAGTTTAGCTACTTGTTCGAGAGCTCCCGGTTGTTCAAAAAGATGGGTTGCTCCAGGAACAATCTCTAGCTGCTTTTCACATTGGAGTTCGTTCAAGGCTCTCTTATTCAGATCGATTACAGGATGATCATCGCCACCAACAATGAGCAGCGTGGGCGCTCTCACCTTGTGAAGTGCCGCTGCAGCCAAATCTGGCCTCCCGCCCCGAGAAACAACGGCGTATGTCGATTCGGTCAATTCAGCGGCCGCCACCAGTGCTGCAGCGGCTCCGGTGCTTGCTCCAAAGTAGCCGAAGGGCAAAACGGGGATTTCGGAATTCGCGGTTACCCAGTTGGTCGCCTCGACGAGCCGTTTTGAAAGCAAATCAATATCGAACCTCAAATGCCGCGTTCGCATGTCGATCTGCTCTTCGCCCGCGGTAAGCAAATCGAGCAGGAGGGTAGCCATTTTGGCTTCCTGTAACACGCCTGCAACGAAACGGTTGCGTGAGCTCAGCCGGCTGCTCCCGCTGCCGTGCGCAAAAATGACAATCCCCTGAGGCCGGATCGGAATGGCGAGATCACCGGTAACCCCAGAGGGCGGAATCTGAACTGATTTTGCGGAAAGCATGGGCTCGTCTGGCACAGCGCTGTCCTAAACCGACGACGGGAACGTTCGCGAACTACTTGCCCGAGATTCCATTCGCCACGCTTCCCATGTGGGCCGCAACCTGCCCGTCGCGGTGCACGTATTCATAGGTGCGCCGCTGAGCTCGATGAGTTGCTGGGCCACCTCCTCGCACGACTCGGAAACGCCAATTCCCGCGGCGTAGCCGAGCGAACCCACTTCATTAGAACTCATGCGTCCCATGCGACGCTTCTCCGATGAGAACGAAATGAGCGTTTCCAATGCGCCGCAACATAAGATCGTAATCCGCCGGCACACCGGCCACGGACTTCAAAACGTTGTTGATATCGCCGACCGTCTGTTTCTCTTTGCTAGCCACATCGCCAACTTTCATTCAAGTGCGAGCCTTTCCGGAACTCGTTACTTTGCCCGTCGCCCGCCGGCGCGCCGCGGCCCGTTTTGCATGTTTGGACAGAGCCGATTTGGAAGCTGCTGACCGCGGCTCTCGTTTCAAGACCTCCCGTCTCGCCCTTGAACGCTTGGCCGAGGCTTTCGTCTTTTCGCCGCTCTGGCCTTTCTCCAGGTCCCGCTCAGCGCGTTTGCGAGTAGCTTCAGAAGTCTTTCCTTTCTTCGGTGGCGGAAGATCGACGCCGGCGCGCCGCGCTTTAGAAAGCCCAATGGCGATCGCCTGCTGTGGCGAGCGTGCGCCGTGTTTGCCCTCTCGAATGTGCTCCATCTCCTCGCGCACGAATTCTCCGGCCTGAGTGGTTGGGGCCTTCCCTTCGGCTTTGTCTCTTTTCGCTCGCTCAAGTGTCTCTTTTTCTGGCATTCAGACCCCGGATAATTAGAATGAGCAACGCAACATTCGGTTGCTAACCTAGTTGGCCGTCGCAATCCTTTGGCCAGGCTCACGAGAGGATGCGTGCCGAAACAGCTTAGACGCGGTGTGCATCCAGTCGGATGTAGGAGGATCGGAATGCCACTGATGGGACGCGATAAACAGGATTCGGGGAAAATTCGGTATGCAGTCGTCGGACTGGGTTGGATTGCCCAAGAAGTCATCCTTCCCGCCTTCGAGCATGTAAAGAACTCGGAACTCGCGGCGCTGGTCACCGACGACCCGAAGAAAGCCGAGGACTTGGGCAAGAAATACCAGGTTCAGCAAACGCTGAGCTACGAAAGGTACGACGAGCTGCTTCGCAGCGGAGCAATAGATGCCGTGTATATCACTCTGCCGAACAATATGCATAAGGACTTTAGCGTACGCGCGGCACACGCTGGCATTCACGTGCTCTGCGAGAAACCCATGGCCGATACGGTAGCGGAATGCGAGGAGATGATTCACGCCGCGGAACAAAGCGCGGTGAAGCTGATGATTGCCTATCGGCTGCATTTCGAGCCGGCGAATTTGAAGGCAATCGAAGTTGTACAGAGCGGGGAAATCGGCGAGCCCCGAATCTTCAACTCCGTTTTCAGCCAGCAGGTAGCAGAAGGCAATATTCGCTTGAAAAAGGCCCTGGGCGGCGGACCGTTGATGGATATGGGTGTGTATCAGATCAACGCCGCGCGCTATTTATTCCGCGAGGAGCCGATCGAGGTGATTGGGGCTGGCGCAAACAGCGGCGATCCACGCTTTACGGAAGTACACGAGATGATGAGCGGCATTTTGCGCTTTCCGGGGGAACGACTGGCCGTCTTTACGTGCAGTTTCGGAGCCTCCACAGCAGATGCTTATCAGGTGGTCGGCGCCAAGGGTGAGCTGTGGCTGCAGCCGGCTTTCGACTATCATCGCGAGTATAAGATGTGGCTGAAAGTAGAAGGAAAAGAATCGCAAAGTACCGTTCATAAGGTAGATCAGTTTGGCGGTGAGATCGAGTACTTCTCTGGATGCGTATTGAATGACAGAGAGCCTGAGCCGTCAGGGTACGAAGGCCTCGCTGACGTTCGGGTGGTCCAGGCACTCCTGCAATCAGCGCGGAGCGGCAGCCCAGTGAAGTTGCCGCCATTCGAAAAGTCGCGCCGGCCGGGAGAGTCGGAGGAGATGAAGAAGCCACCAATAAAGCCGCAAAAGTTGGTCGATGCTAAGTCCGCTTCGGGGAGTAACCGGTAGTGGTTTGATCGTGTGGTACCCACAAACCTCTTTGAGACTAGACCTTGTGATCGGAATGATTGTCGACCCCTGTTTGAGGTCGCTTGAACGCTTGCAACGGAGCGTTGTTATACACCGTGAGCAGGGTCCGTATCACATTAAAAACCGTCAAGATCATCAAACGCGGGTTCCAGGTACTACCACCTGCCACTTTGGCGTGACAATTGCCGATAATCTATATATGAGAGGCTGGGCATGTGAGAGGCTGCGCCCGGGTTCGGACTCTACATTCAATGGGATTGTCTTACCTTCGTTAGCTCTTTTGCCAAGCCATGTATAACGCCTACTTTGGGTTCTCGGAAAACCCCTTCAATCTAAGCCCGGATCCGGAGTTCCTATACCGGAGCCCGCAGCACGAAGAGGCTCTGGCAAATCTGATTTACGGGGTTCGGAGCCGGAAGGGATTCATTGTACTGAGCGGTGAAGTCGGAACCGGCAAGACCACCATGCTCGAGTGTTTGCGGGATTACCTGGACGCCCAGCGAATCGAGTTTGCGTTCATCTTTAATTCACGTCTGCAACCGGACCAGTTTTTTGAGATGATGGCGTACGACTTCGATCTGCGATGTGACAGGAAATCGAAGACAGACGTCCTGTTCGCTCTGAATACGCTTTTGCTGCAGCAAACTGAGCGTGGACGAACATGTGTGCTGATCGTCGACGAAGCCCACAACTTGGATTGGGATGTGCTGGAAGAGATCCGGTTGCTGGGCAATCTCGAAAACCGGCAAGGGAAATTATTGCAGATTATTTTGGCTGGGCAGCCCGAGCTCGACCGCAAGCTGGATGCGCCGAATTTGCGGCAGTTGAAGCAACGCGTAGTTTTGCGCTGTACGTTGAACCCGTTGACGGCGGACGAGTGCAAGGCTTACATACAATCGAGGCTGGCGCGAGTGGGGATGCCGAATCAGACCGTGTTTCCACCTGAGGTGTTGGAGGAAGTTCACCGGCGCTCGCAAGGGATTCCGCGATTGATTAACGGTCTATGCGATAACCTTCTAGTGACGGTGTTCGCGATGGAGCTGCGGATCGCAACCCTCGAAATGCTGGATGAAGTGTGCCAGGACATGCGCCTGGAATGGCCCGGAAGTAACCGGAGCCGGCGCGGACGATCTCGCTACGGAATGGGCGAAGAGCATTTTCCTGAAGCGCCCGTTTCTGTGGGCCGCGAGTAGGCAGAACCGAAGCAAGAGCTATCGTGATCGCCTGAATGGGTTGACGACGCGAACGGTACCGTAGAGCCGATCGTCCTGAAGATCCTCCGTAAGAATTTCAGATAGGCCGTAGTGCTCCGCGTAGGACCAGAGGTGCGCATCGAACCAGTTCAACTGATATGCTGCACAGCCGCGAATTGCTTGACGCAGGATCGCTTCGTTTGGATATAAAACTGTGAACTGCTTCAGGAATTCTTCCGCTTCTCGTAGGGCGTGAGCTTGCTCCAGGATGAGTTGGCCCCTGATAGGACGTGTTACGGCTGAAACGAACTCGAGGATGGCTTGGTGGGGCAAGCGCAGTGAGTCTTCTTCGATGCCGCGTCTGAGAAGTTCCGTTGCGGTTTTCTGTTTTTCGGGAAACCGATTATCGAAGCGATAGACCAGAATATTCGTATCAACGAGAGCGGCCACGCTGGTAGAGGTCCTCTCGTTTCCAACCTCGGTTGCCAAGCTTTGATTTGGGCGCCCGTGGTCGCCTGCGGTGGCGATCTGTGGCTTGGTCGAACAGCCGGAGTTTCGATTTTCGATCTTCTGCCGACGGCGCTTGGCTGGGAGGAACGACTCGAATCACTTCGCCAGCTGGTAGCCAGTCGATTTGGTCGCCGGGACGAATATTGTATTTTTGGGCGATCACGCGAGGTACAGTCACCTGGTACTTTGATGTCACTTTGGCCATATATGGGCTTCGAGGAAGCGATATCCTTACTGTAGCAAGGGCGTAATCCTTGTTCAAGACGCGAGGGAACCGGACACGCAAAAGCGCGATCTCATGTGCAGACCGTACACGACTCGGGCTGATTGAATAAGGCCTCCATCGTTTGTAACGTATACTTCCCTTCAGGAAGTGACCAATGCCTTCAGAGCCATTCGACCGCCGGGATTTTTTGAAGCGTACGGGGAATTTGGGAGCCGGGGCGGCGCTCGCGAGCACTGCCTTATCTAAGGCGGCTTCGAAGATGAATCCGGGGCGCGTGATCGGGGCAAACGAACGGATCAATATCGGAGTGATCGGGTGCGGAGGGCGCGGTAGCGGTGATGCCGAATCTTTCACAAAGTACGCCGCCGAGAACAATAACGCATGCCAGATTGTGGCCGTTTCTGACGTCTACGAAAAGCGCAAGCGGGAACAAGCGGCGAAATACAACTGTAAAGGGTTTCTCGATTATCGCGAGGTGCTGGCGGTTCCTGAAGTGGATGCGGTGATTGTGGCGACGCCGGACCATTGGCATGCGCGGATCGCGCTGGATGCTTTGGATCGAGGCAAGGACGTTTACCTCGAAAAGCCCATGTGCCACACGATCAAGGAAATCAAACAACTGGTCGAGACCGTGCGAGAAAGCAAGCGTGTACTGCAAGTGGGGTCGCAAACCACTTCTGGGGACCAGTGGTGGAAGGCGAAGAAAGCGATCGCGGACGGCATGATCGGCAAAACGATCATGAGCCAGGGCTCCTATCACCGCAATTCGATCGAAGGAGAGTGGAACTGGCCCATTGATGCGGATGCCGGGCCAGATGCGAAGGGCGAGAACTACATTGATTGGAAGTCATGGCTGGGGCCCGCTCCCTCGCGGCCGTATGATGCCGACCGGTTCTTCCGGTTCAGAAAATATTGGGACTACTCAGGCGGTATCGCGACGGATCTGTTCTTCCACGTGGTTGCTCCGCTGAACATCTGTTGGGATAAGCCGCAGTATCCGTCGAAGGTGATGGCTTCGGGCGGGAAGTATGTGTTCACGAACGATCGGGAAGTCCCCGATACGTTCCATTTGCTGGCAGAATATCCGGAGGGCCACTCGCTTGTGCTGAGCTCATCCATGGCGAATTCGCAGCACATTCCGGGGCTGATTCGAGGGCACGAAGGAACGATCATCATGGTCGAGCACGGGATGTTTGAGAGGCGAACGCCGAACATCACTGTGCGGCCGGAACTGGTTCGGATCGAGGGGCAGGAAGGCAAGCACCCGTTTCCCGATTATAAGTTCGGCTCGGACGAGATCAAGATACCAGTCGAGCAGACTGACATGATGCAGGCTCACATCGGCAATTTTCTGCAATGCATGCGGACGCGTGAGAAGCCGCATCTGGATGCCGAGACGGCAGCGCGTGCGCAGGTTCTGATCAGTTTATCGGTCGAATCGTATCGCGAGGGACGCGTGAAGTATTGGGACGAGAAAAATTGGAAATCAGTGGATAAGCCGGTTAAAGCGTGAGCGGCTTGGGTTTCCAAAGTTCAATGCGATTGCCGTCCGGTCCATGGTCCAGCCGAATTTGCCGCAATCGCATTCTTCGAGCTCATCGACTTGGACGCCCTCTTGTCGAACGGGCCGCGAGGGTGCTGTCGGCGTTCCAAGATGCTTTTCATACCAGGCGTAAAGAGCTTCGGGTTTTCAGACTTGAAGAAAAAACCGCCGATGGCGCGTACTCGGGGCATATGCGAAGCTAATCGAAGATTTCAGAGAAGGGAACTTCGATAGAGGTGCCGTCGAGTGTGATCGTCTCGCCTGCGGCCTGCTGCAAGCCGGTCTGACGGTAGATCCATATAGTTCGTTCGCGCGGGTCGACGACCCATATGACCGGCACGCCGAAATCCAGGTAGTCCTGCACGCGGGCATTCGTGCGGGAAATGGTGTCTTCCGGAGAAAGAATTTCAACACAGAGTAACGGGGGCTTGGTCAGGATTTGCTCATCTGGTTTGCCGCGAGTGACAACGAGATCGGGAACACGAAATCGCATGGGGCGGACTTGGACGCGCCATTCGGGGAGCGCGGCAACACCAGTCGCGCTAAACCGGCTTAAGAAAAATGTGACTAGCCGGCCTTGTATCCAGCTATGGTCTCGCTCTCCCAAATTGCGCTCCTCGACTACTCCGTCCACGTAGTCGCAGTCGGGACGATAGACAGTTTTCAGGTATTCTTCAACCGAGATCTGGGTACCGGCTGCCATTGCGCTAATCGAAGATTTCAGAGAACGGTACTTCGATGGATGTGCCGTCAACTGTAATGACAGGGCCAGAGGCCTCCTCAATACCGCTTGGGCGATGGATCCATATTCTTCGTTCGCGCGGGCCGACGACCCAGACGACCGGCACGCCGAAATCCAGGTAATCGCGGACGCGCTCGTTGGTTTGGGAAACGGTATCACCTCTCGAAAGCACTTCGATACAGAGCAGCGGCGGAGTCACCAAGACCTGCTCGTTTGGCTTGCCACGCGTGACGACTACGTCCGGAATACGGTATCTGTTTTCACGGACACGCATCCTCAACTCGGTTACGGCGCGGAGTCCTGTTTCTCTGAATCTGCCAAAGAATATTACGAATTGGGTTTGGACGCTGCTGTGATCCCATTCCCCCACGTTCCGCTCCTCGAGTACGCCGTCAACGTAATCGCAATCGGGGCGGTAGGCAGTGCTCAGGTATTCTTCCACTGAAATCTGCGTGCCGGCTGCCATATAAGGCAGTATGGCACTTATTCGAGATTTCTGAGCTCGAGTCCGAGCTCTCGAAGCTGGCGCTCGGGGACGGGGGATGGCGCCCTGCACATGAGGTCAGTAGCTTGAGCCGTTTTCGGGAATGGAATCACTTCGCGGATCGATTGCTCGCGGGCGAGGATCATCACGAGGCGGTCCAATCCGAGGGCGATTCCCCCGTGCGGCGGCGCTCCATATTCGAGAGCTGAGAGGAGAAAACCGAACTTGAGCTGCGCCTCCTCTTCGCTCATGCCCAGGGCGTTAAAAACCGCGGTTTGCATGTCGCGGCGGTGGATGCGGATAGAGCCGGAGCCGAGCTCGACGCCGTTCAGAACCAGGTCGTAGGACCGGGCGCGGCAGCGTGCAGGATCTTCAGTCAGCAGCGCAAGCTGATCTTCGGGCACTGAGGTAAACGGATGATGCGCAGCATTCCAGCGCTTTTCTTCTTCATCCCATTCGAACATCGGGAAATCGGTGACCCACAGGAATCTGAAGCTCTCGGGGTCTAGAAGCTTGTGGCGGTCGTTATACTTCTGAGCGATGAACGTCCGGAGCTGCCCGGCAGCTTGCAGCATGCTGCGTTCCGGCAGAGCGCCTTTCGCTTCGCCGGCCCAGACTGCGAGCATCAGCAGAGCATCTTCGGCTGGATCCACTCGACCGCGAAGCTTGGCCATTGCGTCGGGAAAGTCTCGCTCCAAACGCTTGGCGTCGTCGTACACTCTGAGACCGCGCTCCTGGCCGAAGGCTTTGATTTCGTCGCGTTCCTTGCGGCTTAATTGCCCGATTTTCGGAATGTGAATCGCAACCAGAGGCAAATTATTGGTGGCGAGAGCTGTACCTGCGAACAGGTCTTCGACGCAGTGGAATGGCGGAATTCGTAGATCCGGTTTGTCACTGCCGTAAGAGCGCATAGCTTGGTCGTAAGTCATGCCCGGAATGTCCTTCGGAACGGCTTTGTCTGCTGCCGCGCAGACTCTACGCATCAGATGCTCGACGACATCAAAGATCTGCTCTTCTTGCGGGAATGACATCTCGATGTCGATTTGCGTAAATTCGGGTTGGCGGTCGGCGCGCAGATCCTCATCACGGAAGCAGCGCACGATCTGGAAATAGCGCTCGTAACCGCCAACCATCAAGAGTTGCTTAAAGATCTGCGGCGATTGTGGCAGGGCATAAAAATTTCCCGGTTGGACACGGCTAGGCACAAGATAATCGCGCGCGCCCTCGGGAGTAGATCGGGTCATGAAAGGAGTCTCGATCTCCAGGAATCCTTGTTCGTACAGCGCCTGGCGAACGGCGAAAGAGATTTTGGAGCGCATGACGATATTGCGCTGCATGTGTGGGCGGCGCAGATCGATGTAGCGATATTTCAGACGCACGTCTTCCTTCACGTCGACATTATCTTCGAGCGGAAAGGGCGGCGTGCGGGATTCGTTCAAGATCCAGACGTTGCTTACCGCGACCTCTATTTCACCGGTGGCAAGATCCGTATTAACTGTATCCGGGCTGCGTGGAACAACAATGCCTTCCGCGGCGATGACGAACTCCGAGCTTAGCTCCTGTGCGCGCTTATGAGCTTCAGGGTTCTTGCTTTCGTCGAAAACGAGCTGCGTGACCCCCTGGAGATCCCGAACATGGATGAAGATGAGGCCGCCGAGATCGCGCCGGCGATGGACCCAGCCCATGAGCACGGCTGTTTTTCCGGCATCGCTCGCGCGCAGGTCGCCACAGGTGTTGGTCCGGCGCAAATTGCCCAGAGGATCTAATTCGAGTTCTGGCATGTACTTTTCGTTGCGTGGTTTGCCCCAGCGCTTATTTGGTGAACCGGTCAAACAATTCCTGACGGGTCAACGTAGTCTGCTCGCCTGAGGCCATATCTTTCAGCGTGTAGGATTGCGTGAGAATTTCATTATCCCCGACTATGAGCGTGTAGCGTGCCGCGAGCTTGTTGGAAATCTCGAGCATGCGCTTGAGTTTCCTGTCGGTGCCGACCTCAACCGAGACATCCAGCTTGCGAATCTCGCCTGCGAGTACAGCGCAATGACGAAGCGCGGGATCGCCCATAGGCGCAATATATACATCGAGCGGGGCCGCCTCGATGCCGTGGGCTTCTTCAGCCGTCAACACCAGGCGGTCTTCTCCGATCGAAAAGCCGATGCCCGGGGCCGGCGCTTTCGATCCGAGGCTCTCTGCCAAGCCGTCGTAGCGCCCTCCTCCGAGAATTGCGTTTTGCGCTCCCAGACCGGCATGCGTGATTTCGAAGGTGGTGCGGGAGTAGTAATCGAGTCCGCGCACGAGGCGCGGCTTCACTGTGTAAGCGATGTCACGGTCCTCTAAAAATTCGCGAACGCGGCGGAAATGCTCGTCGTCGTTCGTATCGAGGTAGTCGAGAATGGACGGCAACTGCTCGATCAAGGGCTGATCTTGCGGTACTTTGCAATCGAGCACGCGAAGCGGGTTGGTCCGGGCACGGCGCTGGCAATCTTCACACATGCGGGGCGCCAGGTCTTGCAATTGCGCCTGGAGCGCTTCGTTGTATTTTGCGCGGGATTCCTTCGAGCCGACAGAGTTGAGGAGCAACTCGAATTCCTGAATACCCGCCGCGCCCACGATTTCGACTGCCAGCTCGATCATTTCGGCATCGATCGCGGGCGACTCGGACCCAATCGCTTCTGCGCCGATCTGATAGAACTGCCGGTACCGTCCCTTTTGTGGCCGCTCACGGCGGAACATCGGGCCCATGTAATACAGCTTTTCGGGGCCGGGGTGTTGATCGAGGCGGTGTTCGATATAGGCGCGCAATACAGAAGCGGTGTTCTCGGGCCGCAAAGTCAAGGAAGCGCCATCGCGGTCCTCGAACGTATACATCTCTTTGCTGACGATGTCGGTTTCTTCGCCGACACTGCGGCTGAAAAGCGCGGTTTCTTCGAGTATTGGAGTGCGAATTTCGTGGTAATTGAACTGCGCGAAGACACGGCGTGCGGCAGCCTCGATGCGGTTCCACACCGCGGTCGAAGGCGGCAGGAGGTCGCGCATTCCCTTGACGGCGCGGATCAAGATTGCTCTTCCTTATAGATGGCGGCCATGGCGACGTAGTTGTCGCACCCTTTGCGAAACCGCTCTTCTTCTTCGGCGCTGACTGGACGACGTATCTTGGCAGGAGCGCCCATCGCCAGCATCCGGCCCGGCACCTGCATGCCTTCGGGCACCAGCGCGCCGGCTGCTATCACTGCGCCTGCTCCGATTTTTGCGCCGTTCAAAACGATGGCTCCGATGCCGATGAGTGCGCCATCCTCGATCTCGCATCCATGTAACACGACTGCATGGCCGACCGTGACGCGATTTCCGACGATGCAGGGAAATCGGCCATGATCTACATGCAGAACACAGTTGTCCTGAATGCTGGTCTCGTCCCCAATTCGAACGAAATTGACGTCTCCACGAATGCTTACATTCGGCCAGATGCTGCTACGCTCGCCGACGGCTACTTCACCGATGACTTGCGCGCTGGAATCGATGTAAGCCGAATCTGCTATGCGCGGCAGCGCTCCTTTATAGCTTCGAATCATGGAGAATGGCGGCGGAGCGTAGATCAGCAGAGTGTGCGAAAGATCCTTGCACCCCGTCGTTCTAAGCCATCCTAGCAAGGGCGATCAGCCGAGTAGTAACTGCTACTGCGTAAACCTCTCCCGAAACGCTCGCCCAATGGCAATGTCGCCTCTCGCCTCTACTGCATTTCCGATCTGCCGACGGATATCTATTGAATTCTTGTGTAGTTCAAGGGCCCTCAATGCTGAAACCGCGTCTGTCGTGTCGCCGTTCCGGATCAAGTTCAACAAGAAATCGATGGCAGGCTCTTGGCGCGAGGCGCTGATTGCTTGCAGGAATACCTCGCTGATTCCCGAGCGCCGCTGCATTGTCCATGCTTCCTTCAATACTGGGATAGCAGAAGAAAAGCGGGATGCACCTAACGCCAATGCAGCTTCTTCGCGGACCTCTTCGACCGGCGATGCAAGGAATGCGGCTACAAAGGGAATGGCCCCTTCGCGCTCCAGCCTTAGTAGCGATTCGAATACTTGTCCCGTTACGGAGGCCTCAGAATCGCCAGCCCGTGCTTTCAAGTGCAGTAGCAGAATAGCTTCCAAGCCCTCCATTTGTTCCAATGCGCGGACGGCATCCCGACGGACTGCCGGTTGACTTTCCGTCAGCGGCGGAATGAGGTATTTGAATTTATCATTCCTGCTAAGATCAGCGCATTGAACTAATGCCAGCGCGCAAGTGCCCCGTAATACAGGCGCGGAGTCTTCTTCACCACCCCAAACCGCCTCCATCTGTATGTGCTGTAGTCCGCGAAGAAACGTTCTCGCCTCAGAGTGCCCGAGATCTTTGAGCGCTTTCGCAAGCGAAGTCTTGGCCCAACACTGGGGATCTGCCTGCTTTGGATTTTCAAACATGCGCATAAACGCTGTGATGAGATCTGGAATAGCTGATCGGATTTGAAGCTCTCCGGCAATGCTTGCGGCTTTCGCAACGATAACGTTCGCGCGAGCGGTAAGTGCTAAGCGCAAGGCGGACACAGTTGCTTCCGGCGAAGCGGCAGTTCGCAACGAATTCAGCTGGTCCAGCTCTTGTTCGATTCTACGGCTCGGCATTTGTTAGAAGCATGCTCCCGGCGTCAAGCTTCGCATGCCGGGGCGTCCCAACATCCGCCGATAAAATGAAGAGCATGCGAATTGCCGCGCTGTGCGCGCTTTTTGGAGGTGCGCTCAGCGTCTCCGCTCAACCTGCTGCGAAAGCTCCCTTTACATTCGACGCGATGATGAAGCTCGCGCGCATCGATGAGCCGCAGTTATCGCCCGATGGCAAGCTGGTCGCGTTCACGGTGCAGACGATCGATATTCCGAATAACACCAAGCCGGCACAAGTCTATGTCGTCCCGCTCGAAGGCGGAGCGCCGCAACGCTTAACGAATGAGGGGAGCTCAAACACGCGGCCGCGGTGGACGCCGGATTCGAAACAAATTCTGTTCGTTTCGAATCGCAGCAACGGTTCGCAAATTTGGTCCATGAAGCCGGACGGAAGCGACCAGAAGGCGGTCACGAATCTGCCGACTGAAGCTGACGGGGAAACCATATCGCCCGATGGAAAGCTGATGCTGTTTGTGAGCGATGTGTATCCCAGTTGCGAGCCGGGGAACGCAGTGGCCGGAACTGATTACGATCCCGCCTGCAACAAAACCAAGCTCGATCAGGAAGCCGCAAGCAAGATGGACGCGCGCGTTTTTACGTCGCTGCTTTACCGGCATTGGACCCAATACGAAGGCAGTCGCCGAAAACACATCCTGATACAAGCGTTAGACGGCAGCAACAAGGTGCGCGACCTTACGCCGGGCAATCTGAATACACCTCCGTTTTCGCTCGAAGGGCCTGAGCAATACGCTTTTTCGCCGGACAGCGTGGAGGTGACCTATGTAGCCAATCTGGATCCCGAGCCTGCCACAAGCACGAACTCCGATCTGTTTTCGGTTGCGGCTGCCGGAGGCGAGGTCCAGCGCATTACGACCAACCCGGGCGCCGATGAAGGGCCGCTGTACTCTCCTGACGGGAAGTATCTTGCGTACCGTACGCAGATCAGGGCCGGCTATGAAAGCGATCAGTGGCGTCTTGCCGTGCTCGAGCTTGGAACCGGCAAGATGAATACGCTTACGGATTCGCTCGACCGCTGGGTAGAGACGTACACATGGTCGCGCGATTCGAGCAGGATTTTTTTCACGATCGACGATCACGGGACGAGCCCGCTGCTGATGATGCCGGTAGAGGGCGGCGCGATTCGCACCATTGCGCAAGGGCCAACCTCGATTGGAGCGATGCAGTTTACGCCGGACGAGAAGACGATGATCTACACGGAGCAGAGCGGCTCGCGGCCGATCGAGATCAACAAGGCCACCTCCACAGGGGGTCCGGGTGTTCCGCTGACGCATTTGAACGATGCTGTGCTCGCGCAGTATGAATTAACACCGCCTGAAAAGATTTCCGTCGATGGGGCCGAAGGAGCGAAGATCGAAAGCTTCGTGGTAAAGCCGCCCGGGTTCAATCTGTCGCTCAAATACCCGGTCCTCTTTCTGATTCACGGGGGCCCACAAGGAGCTTGGGGCGAGTCATGGAGCTATCGGTGGAATGCACAGGTGTTTGCCGCCGCGGGATACGTGGTCCTCATGCCGAATCCACACGGCTCGACCGGGTACGGCCAAAGCTTTACCGACGCGGTCAACGGCGACTGGGGCGGGCGGCCCTATCAGGACATCATGGCCACCGTGGATTACGTGAGCAGTCTGCCGTACGTGGATAAGGAGCGCATAGTAGCGGCGGGCGGGTCTTATGGCGGCTATATGATCGATTGGATTCTCGGGCACACCGACCGGTTCAGGGCTCTGGTGTCGCATGCGGGCGTCTACGATTTGCAGAGTGAGGCCGGAACTACTGAAGAGCTATGGTTTCCGAAGTGGGAATTTCAGGGCTTCCCGTGGGAGAACCCGGAGTTGTATCAAAAATGGTCGCCCAGCTCTTTTGTGAAGAGCTTCAAGACGCCCACGCTTGTGACACACGGTGAAATGGATTATCGAGTTCCGATCGGGCAGGGCGAGGAACTCTTTACGGCGCTACAGGAGCTGAAGATTCCCTCAAAGCTGGTGCAGTTTCCCGATGAGGGGCACTGGATTCTAAAGCCACAGAACAGCCAGTTCTGGTACTCGACTGTCATCGATTGGCTGAACGAATACACGAAGAAAACACCGCAAGATGTTAAGGTGCCCGGCACTTAGATCCGAAAGAGATCTTCGACTTTGAAGGTCTGATCGACGATGCTCTGGAACGCATCGCCTGCTCCGAAAACCTGCGGGTCGCGGCGTTCCGCGGAGTAGACGTAAAGCGTTTGAGTATCGGGGTAGACGAGCCAGACCTCGCGAGCGCCTGCTTCGAAGTATTGCCTGACTTTCAGGTGCAGATCGCTGGCGGTATTGCTCGGTGAGACTACTTCAACGGCTAAGAGAGGAGCGCCGGGGAACCAACCCTTGGGGAGATTCGCGCCGACATCTGCGCGCCGATTGACCGCGATATCGGCTCCGCGGATTGTGGCGGCTTCTGGGTTGGGGTCGAGGAGAAACCCGGCGTCTCCCGAAACGACTATGTACTCGCTTTCCGGAAGCATCCTTCCAAAGAGCATCGTGATCCGTGCAAGGATTGCGCCGTGTTCAAATCCTGGTGGAGGCAAAGTAATCAATTCTCCATTACTGAGCTCATAGTGAGACCCGTCTTCGCGTTCCGGCAACGCAAGGAATTGGTCGAGAGTGAGAGTGGTTTGCGTAGCCATGGCTGGAACCATTTTACGGTCTGAATCACTCCGTTCGGAGGGCACGCATGGGGTCGAGCGAGGCGGCTTTTCGGGCTGGAATGAGCGCCGCAGCGAAAGCAACCAGCACAACCGTGATCAGCGCACCGGCAAACGCCGCCGGATCGTAGGGCGAGACGCCGAAGAGCATGGATCGGAGAAAGCGCGCACAGAGGAGCGCAAGAGGCAGGCCGACCGCGATGCCGGCAGCGGCCATCCAAAAACTCTCCCGGAGTATCATCCACAGCACGGATCGACGCCGGGCGCCGAGAGCCATTCGTACACCGATCTCAATTGTGCGGCGGCTGATCCGGTAGGAAAGCGTACCGTAGAGGCCGATTGCGATCAGCATCGCGGCCAAACTTCCGAAGAAGGTGGCGAGGCGGGCGAAAAGCCTCTGCGCGGAGTAGGACTCTTCGAATACGGCGTCCTGAGCCATCGGTTTCTCCAAGGGAAGATTGCGGTCTATAGCGGTTATTGCACGCCGAACACTCGGCAGGATTGCGAACGATCTGCCCAAGGTGTGCAGCTCGATTTGCATCGCTGCCACACCTTTAGTCTGCGTAAAGGGATACCAGGCCGTTGGGATGGGATCTTCATCGACGCTTGTGTACTTACTGTTCTTTACGACCCCCACTATGACGCGCTGGCTCTCCGGCGTAGTACCGCCTATACGATGTCCCAAGGGGTTGTGGCGAGGCAGATACCGCGTCGCGAAGGTCTCGTTGATCACGGCGACTTTCTGGGAATTGGCAGTGTCGCTGCTGGCAATGCCTCGGCCGGCGAGGACTGGGATCCCGAGCACGTGAAAAAAGTCCGGGCCGACTGTGTTCGAGCGCAAGATCGCCGATTGTCGGGAGCCACGGCCCAGAGGATTGACGCCGTCCACCAGGGTGCTATTGTTATCGCTCCATCCTGAGCCGAGGCGGTTTTCGCTGACGGTAGCCGATTCAACACCCGGGAGGATGCGAAGGCGGTCGAGCAACATCTCATAAAAATGAATCGCTTCCTCGTTAGAACGAAGGCCTTGGGGAGTAATGCCGAAGACGATGAGGCCTTGAGTGCGCACTCCAAGGTCCTGGAACTCGTAATTACGGAGGGTGCGGAGCAACAGGCCAGCCGCGACCAGCAGAACAAGACAAAGCGACATCTGAAGGGCGACGGCGATATTGCCAGCTCTCGTTTTGCGGCGGTCCTGATTGGCTGTAGCTCCGGACGACTTGAGTGTGAGGGCCGGATCTACGGATAAAACACTGCGCAGCGGAGCAAGGCCGAAAACGATCGCGACCAGGCCTGAGACGAGAAAAGTAAAGATCAATACAGTTTGATCGGGCGATAAACTGACATCCAAGTCAGCCCACGCGGTAAGGGCTCGCGTAGCCCATTGCGCGAAAAGCCAGCCACATCCGGCGCCGGCGGTGACTAGAATGAGACTTTCACTCAGGAGTTGGCGTAACAGCGGTAAGCGTCCTGCGCCGAGCGCGAGCCGAACAGAGAACTCGCGCTGGCGAGTCGTATTGCGGGCGATCAGCAGCATGACGACATTCGAGCAAGCGATGATCAGCACTAAGGCGACCATGAGCATCAGCAGAGTGATGGGTCGCCGATAGTCCTCGTTCAGGGTGGCGATACCGCGTGCGGGCGCGAGCCTCAGGCCAGGTTTCTTTTCATCAGGCTTCGGTGCGCCTAGCGTCGAGTAGGCAGCATGCTGGAAGACTGGATTAACGCGGGCTTCTGCTTCTTTTAGAGTAAGGCCAGGCGCCAGGCGGCCCAGCGCCATGAGGCACCACCAGTTTGGCGAGCCATAGAGCGTGTAACCGCTGGTGGCAGAAAGGCCCCATGCGGTCAGTTCAGGGCGGTCTTGTAGAGGAATCCAGAAGTCTGTCGCCTGTGCGCGGTTGATGCCTGCAAAACCGGGTCTGGTAACGCCGATGATGTCGAACGGCACGCCTTTGATGTATAGCGTGCGTCCGAGTACGGATGGATCGCGGAGAAACCGGCGGGTCCAATAGTCGTAGCTGAGGACCACGGTTTGAGAATGTTTCTTCTCATCGATGGCAGCAAAAGCATGGCCGCGCGCCAACCGCACGCCCAAACCGCTAAAAAAGTTTCCGCTGACCATCACGCCGGCAGCTTCCTCAGGCGTACTGCCATACCGAATGGCGACCTTATCGAAACTCAGAGGAATAAAGGCGATGAGATCTGCAAAGACGGAGCGGTCGGCGCGTAGCTGATCAAAAACAGCGTCAGAGATCGACCAGGTACTGTCGCCTGTGTTCATGGCTCCGTCGGGCATGCCAGTGGGACGAAGGTAAACGAGCTGCTGCGGATCGCGAACGGGGAGAGAGCGCAACAGAACGGCATTCATGGCGCTGAAAATCGCGGTATTTGCTCCGATGGCGAGCGCGAGCGTCAAGACCGCCGCAGCAGTGAAAACGGGATGCTTTCTGAGCTGGCGAATTGCGTACCGAAAATCCTGAAAGAGGTTCTGCATCGTGAGGTATCCCGGGAACTCACTATTTTACGGTTGATTTTTCCAAGGTGGCTCGTTCAATGATAAAGGGACGCTTCGAAATCGAGCGGCCGGAAATAGAATGTAAACCTTTTCATGACCATGACGCCCACTGCCCTTCGCAGCCGAAAGCGATTGTTTGCGCTCGTCAGCGCGCGTCTTGCTGCATTTCTAGCGGTCCTGGGACCCGGATTCGTTACGGCGAACGTGGACAACGATCCAGGCGGCATTCTGACCTATTCGCAGGCCGGGGCGCAATTCGGCTATCAGCTCCTGTGGATATTGATTCCGACCACCATCGCGCTGATTGTGGTGCAGGAGATGGCGGCGCGCATGGGCGCGATTACGGGCAAGGGCCTCTCCGACCTGATTCGCGAGGAATTCGGACTGCGCGCGACGTTCTTCACCATGGTTCTGCTGGGTCTGACGGATTTCGGAAACATCATCGCCGAATTCGCAGGACTCGCTTCAGGCCTGGGAATTTTCGGAGTTAGTAAGTATATCGTTGTGCCGCTAGGCGCAGTACTCGTGTGGATACTCATTGTGCGGGGGCGTTATAAACCGGTGGAGCGCGTTCTTGTCCTCGCCTCGCTCATCTACTTCGCGTATCCCGTTTCGGCGATTCTTGCGAAGCCGGACTGGGATCTCGCGCTCAAGCAGACTTTTATGCCGACGCTGAGCCGCGAGCCGGCCTATCTGCTGATGATCATCGGCCTGGTTGGAACAACGATCACACCGTGGATGCAGTTTTATTTACAGGCCGCGGTGGTCGAGAAGGGCATCGATCGGCGCAACTACGGGATATGCCGTCTCGACGTCATCACCGGTTGCATTGTGACGGATGTAATTGCGTTTTTCATTGTGGTGGCTTGCGGCGCGACGATTTACCATTCAAACCACCCCCAAATTGCAGACGTAGGCCAAGCTGCGCTGGCACTGATGCCGTTCGCGGGGCGGTTCGCCACGATTCTGTTTGCAATAGGATTGATCAACGCATCGCTGCTTTCCGCTGCGATTTTGCCGCTCGCGACTTCCTACAACATCTGCGAAGGGCTGGGCTTCGAATCGGGCGTCGATAAGCGCTTCTCGGAAGCGCCGGTTTTTTACTGGCTATACACACTGCTGATCGGAGGGGGCGCAGGATTCGTGCTCATTCCGGGACTGCCGTTGTTAAAGGTTCTTCTGATCTCGCAAGTGGTGAATGGAGTGTTGCTGCCGTTCGTGCTCTTTTACATGTTGCTGCTTGTGAACCGGCCGCGGCTGATGGGGAGTTTCAGGAACAAGCCTTGGCAGAACTGGATCGCGTGGAGCACGGCGATCATTATGATCGTTCTGACGCTCGCCTCCGTGTACACGAGCGTTGTGGGATAAACCTGAGGCTTTAAGAACGTGGGGGCCCAGAGAGGACCGAATTCGACGGCGCACATAGTTTTCAACACGCCCATATGTGCCCGACCTGCCTTTCAAAACAGGCGCGCAGATCCCACTTTCGGTTTCGCGATCTGCCGCTGCTGCTGCTTTGCGCGAAACCGTGGCGATGTGTCCGGTGTCACAGGCGCTTTTACATGTGGCCCTGGCTGACAAGCCTGAGCGTTGCCGGGCCGAAGAGCCGATAAGCAACGGCGTGTGACTTACGCTGGCGGTGAGCGATTATGTGTGGCATTGCGGGATACGTGTCCACTGCGCCGTCCCGGGACTCAGAAGTTGTCCTGAGGCGGATGACAGATGCCATTGCGCATCGTGGTCCTGACGATTGCGGCTACTACCACGACCGGCACGCGCATCTCGGGCACCGGCGTCTCAGCATTATCGATGTGGCGGCCGGACATCAGCCGATGCCGAACGAAACACGCTCGCATTGGATCGTCTATAACGGCGAGATCTATAACCATGCCGATATCCGGCCGGAGCTGGAGGGAGCCGGCCACCGGTATAAAACGCGCTGTGATACGGAAACCATCATTCATGCCTATGAGGAGTTTGGGGCGGCATCAATCGATCGCTTCCGGGGAATGTTTGCGTACGCGATCTGGGATTGCGAGCGGCGGCGGCTGTTCGCGGTTCGGGACCGTCTAGGAATCAAGCCGTTCTACTACTTCTGGAACGGGCGCACGTTTGCGTTTGCATCTGAGATCAAAGCACTACTGATGCATCCGGAGATTCACGCCGAGCTCGAAGACGAGGTGCTTCCGGAATATCTCGCGTTTGGATATATCAGCGAAGAGCGCACCCTGTTTCGAGGCATCCGCAAACTCATGCCCGGGCACCATCTCACGCTGGATTTAAGCGGCGGTGCGAAGCCGTTTTTTGAAGTTCGCCCGTATTGGGATGTTCCGCCGCCTGCCCTTGCGAAGGCTTCAGAACGGGAATTGACTGCTGAACTTCGTTCGCGCCTGGAAGCATCGGTTCAATTGCGCCTGATGAGCGACGTGCCGCTCGGGATGTTTCTGAGCGGCGGCGTGGATTCGAGCGCGATCGCGTCATTAATCACGCGGCTGACGGCGGGACCGGTCAAGACGTTTTCGGTCGGCTATGCCGAGCGGCAGTTCAGCGAACTCGGCTACGCCGCGCAGGTCGCCGAGGCGATTGGAACCGAGCATCACGAGGTCACGGTTGGAATCGAAGACTTTTTCAATGAGCTGCCGCAACTGATCTGGCACGAAGATGAGCCGATTACGTGGCCTTCGAGTGTGTCGTTGTACTTCGTTTCGCGGCTCGCAGCCACCCACGTGAAAGTGGTGCTTACGGGCGAGGGCAGCGATGAAATCTTTGGCGGATATGAGCGGTATCGCTCGAACTTGATTAATTTGAGAGCGGGACAACTCTATGGCGTTCTACCGAAGTGCTTTACGACTGCTATAAGCCGTCAGCTCCAGACAAACCGCTTACTGAACGCGCCGCTGCGGCGCAAGATCCTCCACACCTTCATTGGACGGCAGGCGAATGTCGAATCGATGTTCCTCGATAATTTCTACTGCGCCTTTTCGCTCGAAGAGCAGAATCGGCTGCTTGGAGCTTCGCCGCGAGATGTTTACAGCAATTATCTTCGCTATTGGAACTCGCGCGATGGCAATTCGCTCCTCTCGCGGATGTTGTATGCCGACCAGAAGACCTACCTTGTCGAGCTGCTGATGAAACAGGATCAGATGAGCATGGCCGCTTCCCTTGAGAGCCGCGTGCCGTTTCTCGATCACAAGCTGGTTGAGTTCTCGATGAGCATTCCCGATTCGCTCAAGATCCGCGGCAAGACTCAGAAATACATTCTGAAGCGGGCCGTAGAGGACTTGCTGCCCAAGGACATTGTCTATCGGAAGAAGATGGGGTTCCCCACGCCAGTGCGGCAGTGGCTGCTCGATAAGCGGGCCAAGCCGCTCTACGATGCCCTCACCAGTCCCAGCGATTTTCTTGGGTCAATTGTCGACAGACCCGCTGTCGAGATGCTCATCGCGAGGCATCTCCGCGAGGAGGAAGACGCAACCGATCGCCTCTGGCGCTTGCTGAATCTGCAGCTTTGGGGGGATTTGTTCATCACGGGACGGCGCGAACGGTGGGCGGAAGGCATGCTGCCCGTTCGGAAATTGTGCGGTGCTGTTCCGGCGCGGTTATGAAGATTCTCTGGGTGAAGTCCGATTTCCTTCACCCAACCAATCGCGGTGGGCAGATACGCACGTTAGAAATGCTGAAGTGCCTGCACAGGCGGCACGAAATTCACTACGTCGCGTTCGACGACGGCACGAATCCGGAGGGCCTGGCGCGAAGTTCCGAGTATTGTTTTCGCGCGTATCCCATCCGGCACTCGGTTCCGGCGCACGGCTCCATCCGATTTGCCGGCCAGCTTTTACACGGACTCGTATCGCCCGTTCCGGTTGCGGTTCAGCGTTACAAGTCCGAGCGCATGAAGCGCCAAATCGAAAGACTGCTCGCAGCCGAACGGTTCGACAGCCTGGTATGCGATTTTCTGTTTCCGGCGCCGAACATCCCGGACGTAAGCCGCTGCGTCCTGTTCCAGCACAATGTCGAATCGATCATCTGGCAGCGGCATGTCGAACAAGCGAAGAGCGCATCCAAGAGGGCATATCTCCGATTGCAATGGCGCCGGATGGAGGCGTTTGAGGGTGCAGTTTGCCGCCGGGCCGGGCGCATCATTGCCGTGTCGCCAGCCGACCGGGAAAGCATAAGTCGCTGCTTCGGTGCGGAGCGCGTCAGTTCAGTCGAGACAGGCGTGGATGTTGCCTATTTCAGCCCGCAAGCCAGCGCGGGGCCTATAGAGCGTTTGATCTTTGCCGATCTGATCTTTACGGGCTCTATGGATTGGCTGCCAAATATTGATGCCGTGCAGTTCTTTGCAGCCGAGATACTGCCGCATATCCGCAAAGAGCGGCCGAACTGCCGCCTCATTATTGCCGGCCGCCGGCCCGCCTCAGCGATTCGGGACGTTGCGGAACGCGACTCCGCGATCGAGGTCACCGGGACCGTTCCCGATGTACGTCCTTATCTCTGGGGCAGTACGATTTCGATCGTGCCGCTGCGCATAGGCGGCGGGACGCGGCTGAAGATCTTTGAGGCTATGGCGGCTAAGGTGCCGGTCGTATCGACGTCGGTCGGCGCGGAGGGACTGCCAGTGACAAACGACGAACACATTGCGATTGCGGACGAACCGGAATTGTTCGCGCGCCGTTGTCTCGATCTGTTGGGCGATGCTCGAAAACGGCAGCAAATGACGGATCAGGCCTGGGAACTCGTATCCACCCGTTTTTCATGGGATCGCATTGGGCGCGAGTTTGAGTCGGCGATTGAAGCAGGTCCGCGCCCGAATTAGGAGCGCTTCTTTGTGGATGTGATCACAGCCGCCTCTCACCCGCCGCTCGACCGCAAAAAGTCCGCCGGCTGCGCAACCGTATTGCTGTGCGTGTACATGTTCATGTTGTACTCGCGCGTGTTTGAGGCAACGATGCTGATGGGCGTACCGAACATCTACTTGATGTTGGTCTTATCGGCGGCCGCTTTGCTTGCGGTTGTTTTTAACGGTGGAATTCTGAAGGCCGTCCGAACTCCGTGCGGAATGCTTTTGCTGCTGTTCACGGTTTGGGCGACGTTCATCCTGCCGTTTAGCAGTTGGAAATCGGAAAGCCTGCACGAATTATCCGACGTATGGCTGAAATCGGTAGCAGTATTTTTCATTATCGTGGGGCTTACGTCGAAGTTCGCCGATTCCAAGAGAGTGTTCGCGGCGGTCGGTTACGGAGCGGCCGTTTCAACGCTGTTGCTTGCGGCAACTACCCGCTATTACGGGGGCCGTGTGACGTCCATTGGAAGCCTGGGAAATGCAAACGAGGTCGCGTTTCACATCGCCTTTGGCCTGCCATTTCTCGTCCTCCTGATGACTCGCGTGAACGTGGTTTATAAGATCGCGCTCGGTGCGGTTGCACTGCTTTCGCTCTCGCTCTCGGCCGGAACGGCGTCACGCGCCGGGCTGATCATCGTCGCCGTCATCGCTGCTATCGCGGTGTTGAAGGTTTCACCGGCCAACAAATTCAAAGTTGTAGGAGCGGCGCTGGTCGCCCTAATCATCGGTCTGTTCGTCGTTGACAAGAGTCAACTCGAGCGTTACAAATCAATATTCAAAGCAAGCGACTCGTCTGCGGAAGCTTTGTCCGCTCAAGAATCTGCGACGGAGCGTAAACATAAACTGCAACAGAGCTTTGAGCTAACGTTACAGCATCCTGTAATTGGCGTGGGCATGGGCGCCTTCATCCCCACCGCTGCCGAGATGTCCAAGCAAAGAGGAGAGCGCGCGGATTGGCTGGCCAGCCATAACTCTTACACGCAGGTATCGAGCGAGACGGGAATTCCAGGTTTCTTCCTCATCATCTGTGTTTTTCTAGTCACCCTCAGAGCGCTCTTCAAATTGCATCGCAAGGCCCGGCGGCTACGCCTGAAGGAACTGCGCAGCATGGCGCTCTGTATGCTGCTCAGTTGCGTTGCCCTTACGATACATTTCTTCTTTGACGCAATGGCCTATCAATTCTATTTGCCCATGGTGGCGGGTCTCGCGACCGCACTCGTTTCGACAAGCCGGCGCTTGATCGAAGAGGCCGAAACGAGCGTCAAAAACAACGATTTGGTCTTTAAAGCTCCCCCAGAATTCACAGGTTCTGCCAGGAAATTGCCTACGGAAATCGTTTCTGCCAATACTTATAGGCTAGGCCGTTCGCGCATCACGAATCCCAAGTAGCCACGGTCGTGCGCCGGTTCCTGGTAATCTGGCGGTTGGCAGCCCCCTCTGCTTCTCCCCGTATGGATGCCCGCTCTAGCGTTTCGGAACCGGTCGCCCAGCCGTCCGCCGGTTTCACGCTGCCCTTCGAGCCGCTGCCCGAATTTCGCCGGAACGTTCTGGAAGAGACTGCGCTGCGCGCCGATAACCAGGGCAAGCGTATCGGGATCTTTATTGTCACGTTCAATGCCATTACCACCTTGAACAAGGTACTGCGTCGGATCACGCCCGATGTCTGGCGCAACGTGGAGCAAGTTGTGGTCTTTGACGACGCGAGCGAGGACGCAACCTATGAGCTAGCCGTCGGCATTCAGGCGATGACCAACCTGGATAAGCTTCAAGTCCTCAAGCACCAAAAGAACCTGGGGTATGGAGGAAACCAGAAGGCCGGCTATCGTTACTTCATCGAGCGAGGCTTCGACATCGTGGTGCTGTTGCACGGCGATGGTCAATATGCGCCGGAGCTGCTCTCGCACATGTATTCGCCGCTGGTGTCCGGGGAAGCGGACGCGGTGTTTGGCTCGCGCATGATGAAGGATTTCGGCGGGCCGCTTAAGGGCGGGATGCCCTTATACAAATACGCCGGCAATAAGCTGCTGACCGCGATAGAGAACCGTGCGCTGGGGCTGAACCTCACCGAGTTCCACAGCGGTTATCGCGCCTATAATTTACACGCCTTATCGCAGATCAAGCTCGACCAGCTTACGAACGATTTCCACTTCGACACGGAAATCATCATCAAGCTGCACCATCAGAATTTCCGTATTGTTGAGGTGCCGATACCGACCTTCTATGGCGATGAGATCTGTTACGTCAACGGCCTGAAATACGCGAAAGCGATTCTGCGCTCGGTGTACCGGTATTCGGCCACTTCCCGAGCCGTCCGCGCCTACCCCGAGTTCAAAGAGTACTTCGTTCCATCGCCGCTTAAGCGCAGTCTCTATTCTGCGCATTACTATGCTTTCAATCTGGTTGGGAAAGATCAGCGGGTGCTCGAACTCGGCTGCGGAAAGGGCGCATTCGGGGCGGAAGTGGCCCGAGCTGGCAATCGAGTGGTGGGCGTGGATCCGGCGCCTAAAATTCCGCTCACGGCAGGCTATGAAGACGTCATTCGGACTGACTTGGAGCAGGGGCTTGCTGAGGTGGTCCAGAACTCAGCTCAGGAGTTCGATCGCATTTTGATGCTGGATGTCCTGGAACATTTGCGCGATCCCGCGAAGATTCTGGAAGATTCGAAGGCGCTACTGGCGCCCAGGGGCAGGTTAATCGTTTCCGTGCCCAATGCTGTCAACCTGACGGTGCGCCTGATGGTCTTGTTCGGGCGTTTTCGCTACAGCGACCGCGGCATTCTCGATTGGTCGCATCTTCGCTTCTTCACCGCAGAATCATTGACCGCTCTGCTTGCGCAGCATGGATGGCGTGTAACGGCGCGCCATTACACCGTAATTCCGCTCGAACGCGTTATCCCGCTGCGTTCTGATAGCCGCCTGCTTCGATGGGCCAGCCACATGATGCGGGTCATTACGGAGTTCGTACCGGGGCTGTTGGCGTACGAGATCGTGGTCGCGGCCGAGCAGGCGTGACGCGGCCTATTTGGTATCCCACCGCTTCTCTGCTGCGAGTCTCTTTCCTTGCCGCTTCTCTTCTGTTAGACCGGACGGCTTCCGCGAGTTTGCTAGATGGCGTGTGGCAGAGTCAAGGTTACGGGTACGTGTTCGAGATTCAAGGCCCGGATCTGAAGTCATTTGAGGTAACGTCCACCACTTGTGTCCTGGGCTTCACGGCACGGCTTCAGAAGGTCGTCACTCCAGGGCGTGAAGCAACGTTTAAGACGAGTGAGAAAGACTTGTTCTTCATCCGGAGTAGCAAATCGAACCCTGAAAGCGGTGAAAAGCGACTGCATTTCGAGGGCTCAGCGTCCGACTTGCTGGTACATCGCGTGCAGAAAGTTCCCCGCGTGTGCGAGACTCCGAGTCCGAATACCCCGGCGGGCAACTTTGAAGTGTTCGCGCGAACATTCGACGAGCAATATATTTCCTTCGGGCTCAAACATGCGAATTGGAAAAAAATCGTGGCCGACAACCGGCCGAAGGTGATTTCTCAGATCACGCCAACGCAGCTATTCGACATCCTGCAGGCAATGATCGAGCCGTTTCACGACGCCCACACGGCAATCAGTGCACCGAGCCTTAAGCGTGAATTCGAAGGCTTCCGGCCCGGCGGGTATCAGCTCGCCGAGGGCAAATCCGAGAGCAGATTCAAAAAACGCGAGATGCCGATCTTGCTGGGTGTCACAGAACGGGCGTATCTTGACGGGCCTTTAAAGAAATTATGCAATGGACAGCTCCAATACGGGCACATCGGGAAGACAACTGGATACCTCAGGATTTTGGCCGAAGGCGGGTACACGCGACGCGGAGGACCCGCTGCCGATTTGGCAGCGCTCAACAAGGCGCTTGACAATATCTTCTCCGATCCTGCGCTTGAGGCGCTTGTGCTGGATTTGCGGATAAACTTTGGTGGCAGCGATCAACTCGGGCTTGCAATTGCGTCGCGCTTGGCCACGGACGAATACTCCGCCTTCATAAAATACGCACGCCTTTATTCGGCGGACCGCGATGGATGGACAGCCGGGCAGGTAAGTCGAGTTCGGCCGAGTCCGCGGCCGGGTTTTCGCGGACCGGTGGTGGAACTCATCGGCCCACTCACTATCAGTGCCGGTGAGACGTTCACGCAAGCTCTAATGGGCCGCACTCCTCACGTGACGCGCATTGGAGAGAACAGTCAGGGCGTATTCTCGGATGTCCTTGACCGGCACCTTCCGAATGGCTGGAGCTTCGGTCTGCCGAACGAAGTATTTCGAACGTCGAAAGGAACTGCCTTCGACGGTGTCGGAATTCCCCCCGACATCCGAGTCCCGATATTTGCCGAGGCCGACGTGATGGCCGGAAAAGACCCGGCTCTGACGAAAGCAGTTGAGATTTTAAACAAAGCGGTAGATTCAAGCCGATTCGCCTCCGTCAAGCGGCCGGACGGCGGGGCACCAGCCGGTCGAGACGCGCCACTACAAACCGTAACGCCGTGAGTTGCTCTGGCCTGCTGAGTGCCTGATCTCGAATTACCCTTCATCCCGGTGAACAGAGTCTATCGAAAATGCGGGCAGGCAGATCGCGAAATACTCCGCGCCTTCCGACTCCGGCGTGCTGTATCGCACCCACTCGCCTTTACGTGCGATCACCGCTTGCCCGGCTCGCACCTCCATCGAGCCGCCTGAATAGTCAACCCGAATCATCCCTTTCACCACCACCGTGAACTCTTCGAAGTCGGGTGTCTGGCCTGGCTCTTTCCAGCCCTCCGGACTACGCATGTGGGCAATGCTCACCTCCGGAGTGCCGGAGTTCACTCGCCCGATATACTCGTCGATCAGCTTGGGCTTGGTGCCGGCAGCGCGCACCCGAGCGGGCCCCTCAATTAACGTCGGTTTGCTCATCATCGGATCAGTTCAGCATACCCGGCACTCTCGCAACGCCAGTCTGATCCCCGCTTCCTTATCACTCTTCTACATTGTTCAACGGAACTGTTTCAAACATTATGAACGAATTTTATTGCAAGCTTTGTTGTTCAGGTGTATGCTCGGGCTTAAAACGCTTTGCTCACGCGCGTGCCGGTTAGTCTTTCGAAATCAGCGGCGTGGCATGCTTGAAACGAGGACGGGCAGCATGACGGATCGGGAGCTGCAACTTTTCTTCTAATGTCGGCGAAAGCAGTACCGAGTTTATGCACTGATCAGTTCGCGCCGGTTCAACTCCAGTTTGGCCCGGGTTTGCTCGACAAGATTGCTCAGCTTGTCCTCGATGGTTACGCCGCAACTTCGCATGGCGGCCTGGAAATCGGCGGAATCCTTTTAGGACGCCGCATCGATGATTCAGTAATCGTCGAGAACTTTCGGCCTTTGCCGTGCGATCATTCACTCGGCCCTCGCTTCATCCTCTCCGAAACTGACGAGCAAAGCCTGCGCGAACTCTTGCGAGCCCCGTTTGCCGACCAGACCCTCGATGGTCTTGAAATCATCGGCTGGTACTGCTCGCATACGCGCAGCGGCCTCGAGCTCCTCGATCGTGAAATCGCGCTTCACGACGCTTACTTCGCCCAGCCGCACGAGATTGCAGTCATTTTCAAGCCGCGCGATCTCTCGAATGTCACGGCGGCGATCTTCTCGCGCGACACCCGCCGCGTCTTGGATCCGCATTCACCTTCAAAAATTATGGAATTGCCGCAGCTTGCCGCTCGCGACCGGCAGTACGCGATTCTAAGTGAACCCTGCGATCCTTCCTCCTATGGCTCACAGGCACAGCCGTTCAGGCTGAATAGGCGCGCTGTTTCATCATGCCTGTCGAGAGCCGTCGAGCGCAGCGGATCTGATCAGCCGCTAGAAGAAGTTGTGGGTCCCATCCGCAATTCCCCTCCCGAAAGCTGGAAGACGCACTGGTCATGGCCCGGCAAGCTGGCGTTAGCTGCAGGCGCTCTCGTGGTCCTGGCACTCGGTTACGCCGCGATCACGCCCGCGCAAAAACCTGCTGCCCTGTTGACGGTTCGCCCCTACGCTGACAATTTTTTGGTTTCGTGGAAATCGAATATCGAAAAGCCTCAACGGGCTCGCATCGATATTTCAGACGGCAGCACGAGTGAGCACTTGAACATTACTGACATCTTTCAGCCCAGCGGGCTCTTGCTGTTAACTCGTACTGCTGGAACCATCGAAGCAACTCTTACGCTTGATACTCGCCACGGGTCCGTCGTTCGCCGCGCCGGGTTCACCGATCCACATCCCACCGTTCCCGCCTCATCGGCAAGCGCCGGCAATTCGAGCGATCATGCGCCTGCAAATGTCGCACCGTCGAATTCCTCCGCCGGGCAAATTGCCGCCACCGCGCCTGCCCGCAAGCACTCGCGCCACCGGCATTCACGGCGCAAGCGTCACTCGCGGCCAAGCTGATTTTTGAACCGGCCCCAACCCTCAACGCCCGCCAGCATCAAGCCTGCCGCCAGGCATCCCCAAGCGAACCAATCGCCATGCCGTGCGTAGAACGTTGTGCTCTGGACCGTGCCGTATCGAACGGGCGCGGCCAGCTCTTCGTAGGCCGGTAGCTTCTTCACCGGCCTCCCCGCTGGATCGATCACCGCGCTGATCCCGTCGTTGGTCGCCCGCACGATGTATCGCCGGTTTTCAATCGCGCGCATGCGCACCAAGAGCAGATGCTGCTCACGGGCTTCGCTGCGGCCGAAATATGCGTCATTCGATAAGTTCACCAGAACGTTTGCGCCCTTCTTCGTGAACTGACGCACCAGGTCGGGGAAAGCGGATTCATAGCAGATGAAAATGCCCAGGCGCTGTCCCGCAGCGTTCAAGACCTTAACATCATGTCCGGGTACGAAGTCGCCCGCCTCTTGCGTGATTCGGTTGACGAATGAAAACAGCGGCGGCACGAACTCCCCGAAGGGCACCAACGCGATCTTGTCGTAGCGCCCGGCCTCGCTTCCATTTGGCCCCAACAGCAGCGCCGAGTTGAGCGGTTGATTCTTGCCCGTGTACGCGACCGTGCCAAACAGGAAATAGCCGTGCCGCCGTGCAATCTGGCTAGCCAGATCGCGAAACGCAGCGTCTTTGTAATAGTAGAGCGGGGCAGGCAGCTCCGGCCAAATCACCAAGCGCGCGGGCAGCACGTCCGAAATCAACGCCAGCTGCTCTTCTGTCCTTTCCTGGACGAGGCTGGTCCATTCCGTTGAAGGATCGATGTTCGGTTGTACCAATAAAGCTTTTTCCTGCGCCGGTACGGACTCGGGAATCGGCGGCAACAGCCAGAGCAGCGCGAGCGCTAACAGCGGCAGCAGCCGAATGCGAGAGTATCTCAGCAGAACGCAAGCCAGTCCGGCAGCGAGCATCGCGAACACGAACGATACTCCATATACACCCACGAACGGTGCAAGCCTCAGCGGGACCGACATCGTGATCCCTGCATTGCCCAGATCGAGCCACGCGAATCCGAAGGTTGCGTGCGTCCGCTCGAGGCCGGTCCAGAGCGCCGCAACCGCCGGAACCCCATACCAGCGCCGCATCAGAGGACCGGCCAGCCAACTGAACACTGCCAAATGCAGTCCCTTCAAGATGGCGAATAATAGAAAGGATGCCCAGCCGCCCCACCGCCCCATGCCGCCGTGTACCTCGAGAACGA
This sequence comes from uncultured Acidobacteriaceae bacterium, assembly GCA_963703035.1. Lineage (GTDB taxonomy): Bacteria > Acidobacteriota > Terriglobia > Bryobacterales > Bryobacteraceae > Bog-105. Next base: position 957,901 of record OY969780.1, read on the forward strand.
ACTGAATCCAGGTGCACAGGAAAAACCAGAAAAAGATTCCCGCCGCCCAGCCATACGCGAACCGCCGCCATCCATCTCGAGTCCGTGCGAGCACGATCAACAAAGGCGTCAGCGCGACCGGCGCGAGAAAGCGCAAATCGAATTTAGGAAAGATCAGAAGCAGCAGAACCGAGGACAACAGCGCAAGCAGGGTGTCGAGTACGATTGGAAGTCGCCTAGGCATCTGCCAGGGCGGCCGCTTCGCTTACGTGGTCGGCCATGTACGAGCTGCGCACAAACGGCCCGCTGAACACCATCTTGAAGCCGATCAAAAGACCGTAATCGCGGTACGTATCGAACTGCTCAGGCCGGACAAACTCGGCAACCGGAAGATTCCGGCGCGTCGGCTGGAGGTACTGCCCGACCGTCGCCACGTCGACGCTCGCGGACAAGATGTCGCGCAGAAGCTCCTCGACTTCCTCCTCCGACTCACCAAGCCCTACCATCAGGCCGGATTTCGTCAGAACATCCGGCCGGTACTGCTTCGCAAACGTCAGAACGCGGAGCGATTGCTGATAATCCGCTTGCGGCCGAACTCGGCGATACAGGCGCCGAACCGTTTCCATATTGTGATTGAAGACGTGCGGCCCGGCCTCGAGCACCCGCGCAACTGCATCCAGATCGCCACAAAAATCCGGCGTTAGCACCTCGACCCGTGCAGCGGGAAGTGCGGTGCGCACCTGCCGAACCGTTTCCGCAAAGTGCCATGAGCCGCCGTCCGCAAGATCATCCCGGTTCACGGACGTAATCACCACGTACTTCAGCCTCATCCGAGCTGCCATTTCGGCTACCTGCCGGGGCTCGTCAGGATCGAGCGAAAAGTCGCGCTTTGACGGTGAACCCTTCGGAACCGAACAGAAGCCGCAGCCTCGGGTGCAGAGATTGCCAAGGATCATAAACGTAGCGGCACCCCGATCGAAGCATTCGTGGATATTCGGGCAGCGGGCCGACTCGCAAACGGTGTGCAAACCGCGCTGGCGTAGCTCTGTCTTCAGTAGGTGAACCGACTCAAAATGGGTTCGGCTCTTCCGCAGCCAATTGGGAAGTCTAGGCTGAGCGGCGGGGGCCTCTAACCGGTCAATCTGTACGAGCGAATCGGCCCCCACGCAACCCTATTCTTGCATCTTGAAAAAACGAACCCAAACCGGGAAAGGGGGGAGTTCGTTTGGTAAAACAGCCGTCCTCGCCTCGTAAATGCTAGTCGTCACTGGACAAGAAGCTGCCCAGCCCGCCCAGGTCTCGGATCGCGCGCAGCGGGTTTCGCTCGTCGCCGGCGTGTGGATGTTCGGCAGGCGACAGTTCATGCCGCAGCCGTTCAAGAGTCATGCTCTGCAAAATGACCCTCCCCGGGCCGGTGAGGGTGGCCAGAAAAAGACCTTCTCCGCCAAAGATCGCTGTCCGGATGTTGCCGACCATTTGTATGTCGTAGTCGACCGTCGGCTCGAACGCCACCAAGTGCCCGGTCTGCACCTGCAGGATCTCGCCGGGCGCAAGCGTATAGTCGACGTGATCGCCACCGGCATGCACAAACACCGCCCCCGGCCCAGTCAGCTTTTGCAGGATGAAGCCCTCGCCCCCAAGCAGCCCCGCTCCCAGTTTCCGAACCATCGCGATATCGAACCCGGTGGTCCCTTGCGCAAACAGAAAGCCGTCGCGCTGCACCATAATCGTCTGTCCGGGCGCCAGCTCAAACACCTGGATCTTGCCCGGATAATGACCCGCGAATCCAACTTCACCGGCTCCGGCATTCGCTCGGAAATACGTGAACAGCAGCGATTCGCCAGTCAACTTGCGTTTCAGAGCGCCCATCAGCTTGTCGCTCAGAGATTGTCCGGCCATCCGGCTCTGCCATTCGACATTCGCGGATTTGTAGACCATCTTGCCCGCTTCCGCATAGATCTCCTGACCCGGTTTCAGATGCACGCGAGCAATCTGGAGGTTGTGACCTTCGATGTCGTACTGGAGCGGTTCAACGGGCGGAGCGGGTGGATAATATGCGGCTGCCCCCGCAGCGCCCACCGGCTGCCCGCAATTCAGGCAGAATTTCGCGTTATCGCCAAGCTGTGTGCCGCAATTCGTACAGAAAGCCATAGCCTCCCATCCTATCCGACTTCGGCTTCTTCGAGCTGCGGGTCTCTCACTCTCGTCGGCGCGGGAAACAAGAACTTCAAAGCCTTGCCGATGCGGGCGCCCCAGGCCCTCTCGTTATGCTCCGCCCCTTGGTCCTCGAAGTAGTCGAGATCCCGTCCCTGTTCCCACCCCTTCGAGATCAGCGCGTCGCGCAAATCTCTGACGTTTCTTACGCACGCATTGGGGTTGATCCCTTCGCACGTGCCGACATCTAGCCAAATCTTCTGTGAGCCCCGGTACCGCGCTCTCGCCACTTTTTTCAGGATGTCGCGATTCGCCCACCACACCGAAGGCGACATCACCATGAGCTTTCCAAACACTTCCGGGTAACGCAGCCCCAGATACAGCGTGACCAGGCCGCCCAGCGATGAGCCGCCCAGCCCGGTATTCGTGGAATCAGGCAGCGTTCGATATTCCCGATCGATGAAGGGCTTCAAATCCCGCGCGATCATGTTTCCATAGGCTCTCGCCAGCCCCCCGCGGCCCCGGAAATCGGGCACGTGCGTGTACTCGTGCATCCGCTTGGTTCCGGTGTTGTAGATCCCGACGACAATGAGCGGTTCGATCTCGCCTGCGGCGGCCAAGCGTTCCGCGACTTGATCGACGCCCCATTCGGTGTGATTGAAGGCAGTTGCAGAATCAAACAGATTCTGTCCGTCATGCAAATACAGAACCGGATACCGCTGCAGGGGCACGGAATGATAGGCCGCCGGCAAATAGACGATAATGTCGCGATCTTCTTTAACGAAGCGTGAGCTGAAGCCAGTATGGAGTTTGAGCGTGCCGCTCGGTGCGTGGATCAAACGTGGCCGTGCTTCCTAGGCTTTTATGAAATCGAGAGACGCGGAGTTCATGCAGTAACGCAGTCCGGTCGGCTTCGGGCCGTCATCAAAGACGTGCCCTAAATGGGCGTCACACTTCGCGCAGCGCACCTCAGTCCGCGGCATGCCGAGGCTGATGTCGATATGGTTGTCGACATTTTCTTTTGCGATGGGCTGCCAGAAACTGGGCCAGCCGGTGCCGGATTCGAACTTAGTGTCGGAGGAGAATAGAGCGTTCCCGCAGCAGGCGCAGCGATAAATCCCGTGTTCGTGATTATTCCAATACTTGCCTGTGAATGCACGTTCCGTCCCCGCTCGACGCGCGATCTCGTATTGTTCAGGCGTTAGCTGCTGTCGCCATTCGGCGTCGCTCTTCGTCACCTTTTCGACTTCCATCACTCCCTTTCGCTGACCCGAGTCGGTAAACTCCACGATCTTGACTATCTTTCCTGATCTGGATTTCTTGGCTGCGCTTGCCTTGAAGCTGCTTCCTAAAGTCAGGCCGACGCCTGCCGATATCCACAAGCCCTGCTTCAAAAACGCCCTGCGCCGCATACCTCTATCGTAAGCCACGCGTCATCACTCTCGCTCTGACGAAAACCTTGCTAGTTTAGAAGCATGCCGATCTTCGAATACTCTTGCGATGACTGCGGAACTAAATTTGAAAAGCTGGTGCGCCGGAGCGAAGGAACCGGAGCAGTGCGTTGCCCTTCCTGTGGTCAAGATCACTTGACGACGCAATATTCGACATTTGCCGCGAAAACGGGATCTGCCGAGAAGGAGTGTCAACCCATGGGCGGATGCGGCGGCGGTATGTGCCAAGGCGGCATGTGCGGCATGAACATGAACTGAGGAATTCGCTTTTCCTGAACGGAAGAGCGAGGCTGCGTTGCACCACGCAGCCTGAAAGTGTCAACCAAACGCCGTAGGCGCCCGGTAGAGCACGATCGTGCTCTTGGCTGCCCTCGTGGGAAGAGCCGCTTTCTTCAACTGTAAAGAATTGCGACTCGACCGATCAAGCCCCATTGAGTACGGCAGTACTATCGGCGGGTACTCCGACCCGTTAGCAACCGTGCTGTGCGCGGTGCCGCTCTAATTCGATCTTTACGTTTTCGCACTCATCCCGAAGCCGTTGCACCTCAATTTTGGCGCTCCCAACCGCACCGGAATCCGAGGCTAAAGCCAAGTCGGCCATCTGCGCCGCTGCAATCGAAAGCCGAATCGAGAGATCGACAAGCAGGTTGGACAATCTGTTGCGAACCTCGCAGTGTGGCTTCTGATGCAGTGCACTACTCCTGCTTGTCTATCGGAGGAGCGCACCCCAAACTTCACTCAATCTTACAGATATCTCCTGGTAATTATCCCGTGAGTACACGTATACTTGAAAAGTGGGGTCCCGCAACCAGGGTTTTGTGGAAAGAGGAGCCTCCAGACGGCGAGGGTGCAGATTTGGAATTTCGGCTGTTTTATGAGGGGCCATTACCAGCGGACACGGGGAGTGGAGCACGGGCAAAGTGGAAGCACAAGGTGCGGCAATTTCTACATCCGCAGTTAAGGGAACTTTGGCAGCAGAACAAAGATCTTCGGAACTACGGACAGGCGACGGTCGAAAACCCGAACGTTACTTATCTTGACCTGGTGGCAAATCGCTTTCGAAGCGGTCAGCATCGCTTCGTGCCGCTGATAACGCATGCGGCTGGCTATTGGTGTGTTCTAGATGTGCTGTTCCTGCGGCGTGATGTACCGGGCAATCTTTTCGAACACGGCGGCGACATGGATAATCGCCTAAAGACTCTCTTCGACGCCCTGGCGATTCCTAGAACAACCGATGGACTTCCAGAAGAACCTGCCGATGGGGAGAGGCCGATGTACTGCTTGCTGGAGGATGACAGGCTCATCACAACGCTATCGGTAACTACAGACCGATTGCTTATTCCTATTAGTGCAGGCGGCGAGAACAGTTCAAACGTTAAGCTTGTCATTCACGTTCGAACCACGTCATTCAGTGCGCCGCCAGCATCGACGTTTTTGCCCGGATAAAAAGGAGATGAGATGAATGTCTTATCATCCGGAACGCGGTAGGCTCCGGAAGAGAACTTCCGGAGTAGACAGGTCACAGGCTGCATGTGAAATGTGGGGCGATCGACCCCGTAAAGGAGATTGGTCAGACCTGTGGCTGGACGTCATCGTGAGACGCACAGCGATCTCGGATAGGAGTTTGGTGACCGCCGCAAAGTATGTCTACTTCACCTGGCAGTTCAACCTCAGACCAGGAGAAAGACATGGAGAAGCGTTATATCGGAATCGATTTGCATCGCAACCAATTCACTTGCTGCCTGCGGCTGGAAAACGGGCCGGGAGTATGTAAGCCAGTGCACCCCCGTAGACTCCGTCTACTATCGTCCCCACGCTCAGCGTCGGGATGCCCCTTCGTGTGCTCAGCCCGGCGACAGCATCCGAGTCATGGTGCGCCAGCGCGAGTAGTATCTCGACTTCGTCCGCCCTTGATTCTGCGCAGGGCGATGGGAGATTTAAGCTTGCTCCAGTGAAGGTTCCGTAGCCAGTGTACTCAGTGCTGCGGGATCGGGTTTTATGTGTAAGAGCGTCAATAACGCCGAGTGTAAGCAACAAGACAACAGCACTGATCAGCAGAAGGCTTCCGGCGATGCCGCGCTTGTTTTTCTCAGGCTCCATGCGGACTAGTCCGGTTTTGCATTTCGTGGTGGTCTGAAATTCTTGGGATCTCTGATAGGAGCGAGAATGTACAAAGTAGCATCGTCTACGGATATGAACTCGGCCTTATGGCGTAAGTGTATGTTGTCGTTTTCATCTACGGAAAAATCAAAGAGCTCCGCCCATCTAAATGTGTCTGCGAAATCTCCGCGTTGATAGGAATAATCGATTCGCACCAGTCTCCTGTCAACGAATGAGGCATCGACGTTCACGGTGGGGAAGGAGCGACGCTTGATGCAAAACCCTTCACCATTTGGCTTTTTTCTGAATTCAGCCGCTAGCGCTGACAAGCCAGCGTCAGAACGTGCGAAGAGATTAAGAGTCTGAATCTCGCGCTCGATACGATCAACTAGGTTCTCCCAAAGTATGGGCCTTTTCACTCTCGCAACCCGTTCTCGGTGTAGCTGTATGCGCTGAACTCGTGCTACAGCCGACGCCGCTTGTCGTTCGGCGGCTATCCATTCGGTTTCGATTCTACACCTCGCGTTTCCGCCGTAGCCGCAAAAGCTTGCTACACTACGGCTAAGAATGGGTACGGACGAACGCTAGATGAGCCGCCAAGCTGATAGCGACCAGCCGAACACGAAACCAAAGCCGTTGAAGCCGCGACCGGAGACGCTTAAAAAGGCACATCCGATAACGGAAAGGCAGTTTGATGACCTTCTGAAGCGGGCGGTTTTTTCTCGACAACCACCCGCTTCGAAACCTGCTCCAAAACAGCGTTAAAAATCAAGTTGCCCTGATCCCTTCGATTGTAGCGGAAGCTATATTCATCGAGATAGCTCTGCAAATACTTCTGGCTCACCGCATGATAGACCCCGCCGATTCCCCGCTTCAGTAAGCTCCAGAATCCTTCAACGGAATTGGTGTGGATATCGCCCATCACGTAGACCCTGGAACTGTGGTGAATGCGCCGATGCTGGTAGCCAGCGTTTTCGTTCGAGTCTTTCCGCTGTACGCTCTTGATGCCGTCGTATCCGTGCAGCTCGTCAGTATAGATGGTGCTCTCGGGCAGGACGTGTTCCCGAACCATCCCGAGCAGCGTAGAGCCTTTGACATCCGCTGCGGCTTTGGCGACAACGCGGCCCTTGCGCTCCACGATTCCGACGATGGGAGTCTTCACCTTGTCGCCGCGCATGGGGCGACCTGTACCGTGCTTGCGGACTCCGCCGTAATAAGTCTCATCCATCTCCACCGTCGGACCCTCCAGTTGCAGATCTTCGGACATCAGAGTTCGAATCTGACGAAACATGCGCCACGCTGTTTTGTAGGTGACGCCAGTTTCTCTCTGGATCTGCTTTGCGGAGATTCCGCAGCGGGTTGAAGTCATGAGGTACATGGCATAAAACCACAGCCTGAGCGAAGTAGTACTTTTCTCGAAAATGGTCCCGGCCAGCGGATAAATATGAGTTGCGCAGAACTGGCACGAATAAGCAGTGCGCCCAGTGATCCGGTGGTGCTTGGTTTCTTTCTGGCACTTCTCGCAGAAGGCCATTCCGCCCGGCCAGCGTTGCTGTTTTATGTGCTCCAGGCAGGCATCGTCATCGGGGAATTTGCGGTTGAAATCGTTGATGGTAAACCGCAAGTGCTTGGGAATCGATTGCTTGACTCCGATCTCTCGTGATCTTGCGGTTGGCATACTCCAATTCTAAAGCACGGCCTACGTGTTGTCAAGGGATATTTACCTATCTCCTTGACGTTCGGCCTTTATTCGCCCACACTGGTGAAAGAGGGACTAAGCAGGCACATGGCGCTGACGCGAAGGCAAAAAGAGGTGATGGATTTCCTGTCGGGCTTTATTCAGGAGCATGGGTACAGCCCCAGCTACGAGGAGATCGCGACCGGACTGAAACTGGCTTCGCTCGCGACGGTGCATAAACACATCCAGGCGCTCGAGGCCAAACAGTACCTCCGCCGCAGTTATAACCACAGCCGCTCATTAGAAATCGGCGAGCGCTTTTTTGCGGAGGAGAAAGCCCGGCGGCCTGGGCGGCTGGAGGACAGCGTGCCGCTGCTTGGGCGCATTGCAGCAGGTCAGCCGGTCGAGGCAATCGCCAATCCTGAAACCCTTCATTTCTCCGATTTCGCGGGCAAAATAGATGACACGTTTGCTCTGGAAGTGCGCGGCGATTCGATGATTGAGGATCACATTTGCGGCGGCGATTTTGTGCTCGTCGAAAAGGCGGATTCCGTCAAAAATGGCGAGATCGTTGTCGCCCTGGTGCAGGGAACTGAGGCCACCCTGAAGCGCTATTACAGCGAACCGGACGGGCGCATCCGGCTGCAGCCCGCGAATTCTTCGATGTCTCCGATTTTTGTCGAGCCGTCCAGCTTGCAGGTTCAGGGCCGCGTGCTCGCTGTAATGCGGAAGTACTAAACAAGTACTAAAATGGGCTTGTGAGCGACGCCCCGAAACCTCCGGATCGAGCGACGGGTGTTCTCGCCAGGCGCTTTGTTTTCTGGGATTTTCCCAGGGCTTCCTGGCAGTATGACGTAGCAGTCGGCCTTATTCTCCTGTTTATATTCGCGACGCCGCGCGATTGGTTTCGCGACCAACCCAAGGCCTCGAGCATCGTATTGATGTCCTCGCTCCATAACGCTGAGCGCGTTTTCATTGCTACAGAATTGCTCGAGGGCGTACCCGAGGCGTCTCGTCCGGCGCGGGCGGAAACTCTTATCCGGAAGCGCACAGGCAAGTCTTGGCATGTCGTTCGCGTTGAGCCGATTCGGGACGAAGCCGAGCAGGAGATTAAGGGGTATATCGCCTACACGGCGCCGTAATCTGGCATCTGATGAAAATTCAATTGAAGAACTCGCTGCTTGCAGTCTGTCTTTTCGCGTTTTCCGCAAGCCTGCGCGCGCAAACCGTGGACGCGATCCTGGCGCGAATGGACCAGGCCGCGCCGAATTTCCACGCCATGTCCGCGGATGTGCGTATGGTCACGTATACCGCCATCCTCAGCGACAATACGGTCGAAAAAGGCACTCTCAAAATGCAGCGGCTGAAAGGCAATGAGGTGCGCGCGATCATCGATTTTTCCGCTGAAACCGATGCTCGGGTCATCGCGTTCCTGGGAAAGATCGTCAGGATTTACTATCCCAAATTGGAAACCTACCAGGATTATGAGGTGGGCAAGAACAGCCAGATCCTGAACCAGTATCTGCTGTTGGGCTTTGGCTCATCCGGCCGCAACCTCGCGAAGAGTTACGACATTAGGCTCGAAGGTTCGGAAGAGGTCGGGGGCACGGCAACCAGCAAGCTTTTACTCGTGCCGAAGGATGCGAACGTGAAGCAGCATCTGACGAAGATTGAAGTTTGGATCCCGAACGACGCGGCCTACCCGGTTCAGCAGCAGTTTTTTGAGCCCTCGGGAAACAATCGCAAAGTGACGTACAGCAATATCCAACTGAATCCCCCGATCGCGGGAACGCTCGAGCTGAAGCTACCCGCGGGAGTTAAGAAGCAAACTCAATAGCGAGCGCGACGACCAGCCCCATGGCCGCAGGAAAGACTTCCACAACCCGGCTTGCATTCATCGACTGGACGCGCGGCCTGGCCGCGGTCGTGATGCTGCAGGGACACACGTTCCATTCGTTCACTCGAAACGATCTGCGCGGCCAAGGGCCGTATGTGTTTTCCCAGTTCCTAGGGGGACTGCCCCCCGCTCTGTTTCTTTTTCTGACCGGCATTACGTTCGCATTTTTGATGCACAGCAAAGAGCGGCAGGGCGCCTCCGCATGGCAGCGCGTGGTTGCGGCGCTGAAGCGCTCGCGATATCTTTTTCTGCTCGCGTTTCTGTTTCGAATTCAGTTGTATGTCTTCGGATATCCCACGAGTCCGGCGGGCGAGCTTTGGCGTGTGGACATTCTCAACTGCATGGGAATGGCGATGCTGCTGCTTGCGCCCATGGCCGTGTTTTCCACGCTCGAGCGCATCCGCCTATGCACGGTGTTAGGCCTGGTGATCGCGGGTCTCGCGCCTTTCGTGAGCATGATCGACGGCTCAAGTGTGCCGTGGATCGTTCGCGCCTACTTCTTTCCGAGCCTCAGTTATTTTGCATTCTTTCCCTGGGCGTCCTTTTTGGCCTTCGGGATGGCTGCCGGCAGCGTCATACGCACCGTGAAGCAGGAAGATATGAGCCGCGCGATGCTCTGGACAATGCTGATCGGGATCGCACTGGTTGTCGGGGCACAATATCTTTCGAACCTGCCATTCTCGGTTTACCCGAAGAGCGACTTCTGGCTGAATAGCCCCGGGCTGATCATGATCAAGCTGGGCGTGGTGTTGATGATTTTGTCCGTCGCGTTTTTGTGGGCGAATATGGGCGCCGTCCAACGCTGGAGCTTATTCCGCCAGCTCGGGACGACTTCGCTGCTGGTCTATTGGGTGCATATCGAGTTGGTCTATGGCCGCTGGTTTGGCATCTGGAAGGAGGCCATGACCGTGCGTCAGGTCCTCGTATATACCGTTTTGCTGCTCGCGCTTTTAACCGCGCTTTCCGTCCTCAAAACGCGAGCGAAATCGATCGGCTCATTTTTCAGGCCCAGGCCGGTGCCCGCGCCCGGAGGGGCTTCCGGCGCCTAGCGGATCTTCAACTTCGTTAGACTTTATTCAGCACGGTAAACAATATGCGTGTACTCGTGGTCGAAGATGAAAAGCGGATAGCGGACTTCCTTTCGCGGGGTCTGCAGAGCGCCGGATACGCGGTCGATGTTGCCGACAAGGGCGTGGACGCAATTGATAGAGTTCACTCCACTGAATACGATCTTGTGGTGCTGGATCTCGGGCTGCCGGATGTAGATGGATTGCAGGTGCTCGAGAAGATCAAGAACCGCAAGACGATTCCGCCGGTCCTGATTCTGAGCGCCCGGGATTCGGTAGACGATCGCGTCAAGGGCCTCGAGCAGGGGGCCGATGACTACCTGGTAAAGCCTTTTGCATTTGTCGAATTGCTGGCGCGAGCTCGGGTCTTATTGCGGCGCGGACAGCCCACTCCCGAGAAGCTGCAAGTCGGCGATCTCACGCTGGACTGCATCCGGCGGAAGGTGACGCGCAACAACGAAAACATCGAGCTCGCTCCCAAAGAGTTCAGCATTCTCGAATACATGATGCGCAACCGCGGTCGCCCGCTAAGCCGCACGATGATCGTCGAGCACGTCTGGGATATGGACTACGACGGGCTTACCAACATCGTCGATGTGTATATCCGGCATCTGCGCAGCAAGATCGACGATAAGTTCCCCGTGAAGATGATTCACACCGTGCGCGGGATCGGCTACATGTTAGATATGCCCGAATCCGCTCAATCGGCCGGCGCCGAAACCACTACTTAGGGATTTCGCATGCTCTGGAAGAAATGGGGTCACGTAAGGTTCTTCCGCACCCTGCGCTTCCGCCTCGCGGCAACGTTCCTCTTACTACTGATTGCAGTGCTCGCGGTCGTGGGGTTTGTCGGAACCAGAACTTTGCGTACAGTCCTCGAAAACCAGAGTGAAGACGAGTTGAATGAGCAACTGGGGGCTTTGAAAGGCTGGCTTGTATTTGATTCGAGCGGCGAGCCTTACTGGGATGTAGATAGGGGAGATCCCGAGGAAGAAGCAGAGGTATCCCGGCTGCAGGCCGTATATGTGATCGCCGACGATCAAGGACACGTTGATAAAGCGACATCGGATTCTACGTTGGCGCCGCTTTGGGACCGCAATGCGATCCTTTCGGACTTGGCGAAAATGCAGCAAACGCATAAACCGGTGATGAAACCCATCCGCGCGACCGACAAGGTTCCGTATCAGGTTCTCAGCAGCACGATGCTCGATCCGAAACACGGCCGAAGATGGTATGTGGCGGAGGGCCGCACTCTCAGCGAGGATCAAGCCGTTCTAAGGCGCTTCAGGCGCAACTTCTGGATTCTGCTCGCTCTTGCGCTGCTGATCTGTGCGTTCGTGAGCTGGTATTCGGCCGGCAGTATTTTGGGGGCGCTCGGTTCGGTGGAAAAGGCAGCCAGGGAGATTACAGGATCAAGTCTGGGCTTACAGATTTCGAAGCGCGGCGCCGATGACGAGCTGGATCGGCTGATCGGGTCTTTTAACGAGATGAGCGGCCGGCTGAAAGCCTCGTTCGAGCAAATCCGCCAGTTCTCAACTGATGTTTCGCACGAGTTGCGTACGCCCTTAACTGCGATCCAAGGCCAGCTCGAAGTCGCGCTTTTCACCGCAACTCGGAAGGAGCAGCTCCAGGAGGCGATCGAGAACGCATTGCAGGATGTCGAGCGGCTCTCGAACCTCGTGCGCGCTTTGCTGCTGCTTTCACAATCGGAAACGGGCCAGATCCCGATGAATAAGAGTGTCGTCAATTTGAGCGATCTGCTGAAAGAATTGGTCGATCAATTCCAGATTCCCGCCGAGGCGCACAATCTGAAGTTGATGCATGTGGAGCAGGGTCCCGTGTTGTGCGAAGCAGATCCGACGCAAATGGAACGAGTCGTCACGAATTTGCTGTCGAACGCGATCAAGTACACGCCGGCCGGAGGATGGGTACGAGCGTGGGCGGAAGCCGCGGGATCGAACGCGCGGCTGGTCGTCGAAGACTCGGGTGTCGGGATACCGCAGGACCACCTGCCCCATATTTTTGATCGCTTCTATCGCGTGCCGGACCCTAATCCGGAAAAGGGCCTGGGGTTGGGATTAAGTTTCGTGGCGGCGATCGTGAAGGCGCATGGAGGCGAGATTCAGGTCGAGAGTCAAAGGGGCAAAGGATCGCGCTTCGAGATTACCTTACCTATGGGCGCAGTACCGACCGCGAGCCAAGCGCCAGTTCTGCAAGGGTGATTAACACCGGCGAACTGGCTTTGGAACCCTAGTGAAGGTTCGGGACCTAATCAGACAAGTAGAAACAGCCGGGTGGAAGCTGGATCACATCACGGGAAGCCACCGACAGTATCGGAAACCCGAAAAAGCCGGATCTGGTACCTTGACCATTGCCGGTCATGCGTCGGATGACGTGCCGAAAGGTACCCTGAACGCTATTCTGAAGCAAGCTGGTCTGAAGCGATGAAAAAATATGCTGTTGTGATTGAGAGAGGCGATACGAACTACGGTGCATATGTGCCCGACCTTCCCGGTTGCATCGCTGTTGCAAACACGAGGGCAGAAGTCGAGCGGTTAATCGCAGAAGCCATTAAGTTGCACCTGGAGAGTCTTCGAGCACACGGCGATCCCGTTCCCGAGCCAAGCTCGGAAGTGCAATATGTTGAGCCCGCGAGTGTAGCGTAGTACGCGGCAAAAGCGCAGCGAACAAAAGACGAAACACCTGTCGTAGAGAAACCGTCAAACACACAGAAAAGGAGAAGCGATGGCTGTTGAAGATCTGCGGCAGAGTGCGATGATGTCCCACCTGCTCGATGCATTAGACCGGGGCGAGGACATTGGCCACTACGGGCGGTTGGTATTCGCCATGGTGGGACGTTATTTTCTGACGGAAGACGAGCTTATTGACGAACTGATGAAAGACCGCGACTGCGACGAGGAGAAGGCGCGCGGTCTGGTAAAACAAGTGGAAGCACGCGGGTACAATCCACCGAAACGGGAACGCATTTTGGAGTGGATGGAGCAGCAGGATTTTCCAATTTGCGAGAGCACAAACGACGGCGAGGCGTGCAACGTCTACAAGAGCCTGAATTTCCCGCGTGAAGTGTACGACAAGATCTCTGCGTACTACGAGCAAGAGCAGACGGCGGCATAACGCGGCCAGCTGGCGCGATCAACGCCTACCATCGGCGACCTGTTCGCGGCTGCAGCGCACTTCCCGAACGGCATAGATGCGGCGGCCCTGACTTTCAAAATAGGTCCGCATCAAAACTTCTCCGATCAGGCCGGTACTGAACAACATCAGTCCGGCGAACCATAGCATCGCGCCGGCAATGAGCAACGGCCCGTGCTCGACGAGGATGCTTCTTCCGAGAATCTTGTCGATAACGATATAGGCGAGGATCAGCGTGCCCGAGGCAATACCAGCGAGCCCGAATTTCCCAAAAAAGTGCATCGGGCGCGTGAGATATCGCAAAAGAAATTTAATCGTGAGGATGTCGAAGAAGACGCGCAGCGTGCGGCTGAGGCCATAGTGTGACGTGCCGCTGAGCCGCTGGCTGCTTCTGATCGGCACCTCCGTGATGCGAGCTCCATAGAAGGTTGCGAGAGCCGGAATGAAGCGGTGAAGCTCGCCGTAGAGCTTGATGTCCTTCAGGATCTCTGACCGATAGGCCTTGAAGGTGGTGCCGAAGTCGTGCAGCTCGACTCCCGACGCGCGCTTCATGATCCAGTTTGCGATGCGCGAAGGGATCTTGCGCGTGACCGTGTTATCGACGCGGTTCTTGCGCCACCCGCTGGCGATATCATAGCCTTCATTTATCTTTTCGACAAGGGATGGAATATCTTCCGGATCGTGTTGCAAGTCGCCATCGAGCGATACGACGATGTCGCCTTGCGCCTCATCGAAGCCCGCAGCGAGAGCCGCCGTCTGGCCGAAATTGCGGCGCAAGCGGATTACTTTCAGCCGGCAATCCGTCTCAGCCAAGTTGGCGAGAAGGTCGAAGCTGCGGTCTGTTGAAGCGTCGTCGATGAAAAGGATTTCGTATGCAGTGTGCAGACTTCCCAGTACCGCAATCAGGCGATCATAGAGCGGCAAAATAGCCGGCTCCTCGTTGTGAATGGGAATCACGATGGAGAGCATCGCCACGTACCTTTAGTGTAGCGAGGGGTATGGGGACGAGCGCCGTTGGGCCCGGTGGTGAATTTCCGCTGCGGAAATTCAAGTTGGCTGCCGATGTGATGTAAGTGTGGAGGTGCGACGAATCTCGCGTCCAAGGCACTTCTTCAGAAGGATCGCTTATGGCAGGACAGAAACCGGCGTGTGAGGCGTACGACCAGGGCAGCGAGATGGTTGAATTCAGTCTCGTGATCGTTCCCATGTTGGCTTTTGTATTTCTCATCATGAATGTGGGGTGGATGATCTTTGCCAAAGCTACTCTGCAGGAAGCCGTGCGAGAGGGCGTAAGGTACGGGGTAACCGGCCAGGTCATGGGCGGGCAGGCCGGTGTCAGCTCCTCGGTCCGGCAAGTTGTCCTGCAATATTCCGGGAGCTTTATTCCTTCGGGTAGCGCTCAAACAGACATTTCCGTCCAGTATCTTTCACCGCAGACTCTAACGCCGCTTTCCGGGGCGGGGGCCTGCGCCGGGGGAAATGTTTTGCAGGTTAAAGTGAGCGGAATCTCGGTCAGCCCGCTCGCCGCATTGCTGATCAGTCCGGCGCCTCTGGTCATGTCCGCAGTCTCCTCGGATGTGATGGAGAGCGATCCGAACGGCATCGCGCCTTCCTGTAATTGATATGCGAAAAAAACGCAACCTGAAGTCGTCCGAGCGAGGCAGTGCCATGGTCGAATTCACCTTGGCCATGAGCGTGTTCCTGGTGCCCTTACTGTTTGGGACGATGGTGATCGGACAGAACCTGATTCGCGAGATTGAGGTCACGCAGGTCTGCCGTGACGCCGCCCACATGTATGCCTACGGCGTGGATTTCTCACAAACAGCAAACCAAAACCTACTTGTCGATATTGGGCAAGGACTGAATCTGCAGACTTCCGGTGGAAACGGGGTGGTCATTCTGTCTACGGTGACCTACATCGGCCCGAACGACTGTGTTGCGGGAGGATACCAGCCAAACGGCTCGAGTTGCGCGAATATAAACCAGACTGTGTTTACGCGCCGCATCGTCGTCGGCAACGCATCACTGAAAACGAGCGCATACGGAACGCCTAATGCCAGTCTTATCGACAGCAGTGGAAATATCAGCCAAGCTGGTTACTTAAACAACACGAGCACTCGCGCCGTAAACTTTTCCAATTTGATCCCGCTAACGTCGGGTCAATATGGGTTCATGGCGGAAACGTACGTTGCTACGCCCGATCTCAGCTGGTGGGGCTATCTTGGTACGACCGGAGTAAGCGCCAGATCGGTCTTCTAAATCGTTCTGGCGTACTCTTTAACTACTCAGATAGCCGAAGAATCTGCGATGCAATCTGCTGGAAAGCCGAGGCCAGCGTCCCCGCATTGGCGTAAATGAATAACCCAGTTGGCTGGTTGGAGTTGTAACTGGAAGCCCGTGGATCATTCGCGACACGCTCCAGAAAATCCGAATCGATCTGTTGATACGGAGTGCCACCTAGTCCGATGGTGTAGATAATCGGGGTGAAGGTTGGGTCCGAGCGAATGATGTTGGCTTGATAATCGGCAGTGTTTAGAGCTCCATTTACGATCGACAAAGGAGTGTCGACGCGTAGTTGGCCCGAATAGTTCCCAGCGCCATAATAGGGCAGCAATGACTTGTATCCCGTGACCGAGTTGCCAAAGGCATCCGTCGCAGGGAGAGCGGCAACGTCTAAACGCATTTTGTCGCTCGCAGAACCGTTAGCGAAAACGCATCCGGGTGCGTTAATCACGGGCGGTACCGGCACGCCCAGACTGTTGGTATCGGGAAGCTGAGAATTGATCGGAACTGGCGCGGGGTTATATACCCCGGCTGTGGGCCCGGTGGGATCCGGTGTGGAATAATCCCCGATTATCACCCCGTTTAGAGTTCCTGGACCCGTGCACGAGCTCGCAGGGGTGCTGACCGGAGTTGAAGTGTTCTGCCAATCATAGCGAGTGTCAGAAAGAGTCTTGATAGGAAAACTTCCCACAATCGAGTCTGGCTGGCCGTCTGTAAACAAAACGATCACGTTCAAGGCGCCGGGCTGATTGATAACCGTTGTTATCTGGTTGTAGGCCAAGCTCAGGGCAGCCGCTGTGGTGGTGTACCCGGTGCAGACCGCCGTGCCCAGGACTGAGTTGAGACTAGGGCTATTCGATTTGAAGTGAATCGTAGATTGATAATCCACGTTCGCAGTCGATTGAAAGGTGACGAGCCCCAGCGTGTCGCGCCCATCGACGAAATAATTCACGAAGTTTTGGGCGGAGGCGATCATAGTGCTGCACGCGCCCGCCAATTGCATTGAGAATGAACGATCAATGATCAGGACGACGTTAGCGTCCCTTCGCGTGGACTGGCCCGTTGCTGCCAGGGTCGCATTCCTGAAGCCGAGAATGGGCATGAAATAGAGGGGAGCCGTCACCGTTGCTTGCACCGTGACGGTTCGAGTGTGCGTGCCGGTTTGTACGACCTGCACGGTTGGGTTGCCTCCGACTACCACCGTTCCCATGTTCCCTGGCTGGAAGTCCGCTGCGAAATAAGTATCAGCGGTTTGCGTCGCCGAGTCGACTTGGGCCTGAGTCGTTAACCCGACGCTGAGCGACCGCCCGGCTGCGAGTGCTGCGGCATCGACAGAGGCAGAAAGCCTTGCCTTTAGCCAATAGACCACCGATCCGTCAATAGCGAGGCCGACCAACGGGATGACGACTGTCGCCACCATGAACGTGAGCAGAATCAGGGAGGCGCCCCGCTCAGTCTCTTTTGACCTTGCAGTTATTTTGTTGCGTATGCGCAAGTCACCCGTACCACTCTTTTGGTAGTGAATTGGCCGGACAGAGTTTCTCATAGCGCAGATTGGTTCTCCAAGAGGCATATCGGAAACGCGGGGGTCGGCTTGACGGTTGTTTGCGGCTTAGCCATACCGTAGGACACTGGGTCAGATACGCCGATGCAGGCTACGGTTCAACTGTCGCTCGATCTAACGGACTTGCAAGAAGCCCTTCGAACTGCCGATCTCGCGATTCGAGCTGGAGTGGACTGGCTCGAAGTGGGAACTCCGCTGATTATTGCTGAGGGCATGCGGGGCGTAAGGGAGTTGCGCGCGCGCTACCCGCGGACATCGATTGTGGCTGATCTGAAGACCATGGATGGAGGCTGGCTGGAGGCGGAGCTTATGGCCAAAGCGGGCGCTAGCATGGTCGTTGTGATGGGGCAGGCGCACGCGGAAACAGTCGAGCTTGTGGTGAAAGCCGGGGCGGATTTTGGCGTGAAGGTGATGGGAGATAACATGGCCATGCCGGATCCTGTGGAAGGCGCCAAACGGTTGGCTGATCTCGGCTGCGATTACATCGTGCATCACATCGGTTTTGATCTGCGAACCGTACGGCGCGAGCGCGGCGCGACGGTACCCACACCGCTCGATCGACTGCGCGAAGTGGTACAAGCGGCGCCCGTGCCCGTTCAAGCTGTCGGCGGTCTAACAATTGAGCAGGCCATCAGTACCCCAACCTATGGCGCTCCGCTGGTCGTCATTGGCGCTCCGCTGGCTATTGATGCGAACGCTTTCCGGACGGCAAGCGCGGACGTGGAAGGAATATTGCGCGAGATTTGCGAAAAGGTGCATGCCTACGGTGACGTGCCCGTTGCGCGCGAGCGTGTCACGTGAGCGAGTGCGTGGCCGCCTTGGTCAACTACGGCCGGGAGCCCTTTTCGGTTGAGCTTCGCGAAGTGCCAGTACCGCAGATTAGCGATCGCGAGGTGCTGCTGCGTGTGGGTGCGGTGAGTGTGTGTGGCAGCGATCTCCACCAATGGGACGGCTCGGCGAGTTGGCACGTAAACTATCCCTGCATTTTGGGGCATGAATTCGCCGGAACAATTGCGAGAACCGGACGGAGTGTCTCAAGCTTTCGGGAAGGGGATCGCGTGGTGAGCGAAACGGCCGCAGTCATCGATGAGTCATCGTCGCTGAGCCGTAGCGGGCTCTACAATCTCGATCCGGCGCGGCTTGGCTTCGGCTACGGAGTGGATGGCGCGATGACACAGTACGTCCGCGTCCCCGAACGGTGTCTGCATCGCATTCCAGACAGACTCACGTTCGAGAAAGCTGCGCTTACGGAACCCTGTTGCGTTGCCTACAACGCCGTGTGTGTCAACGGACGCGTGCGGCCCGGTGATGGCGTTATGGTGATCGGGCCAGGGCCGATCGGGCTGCTTTGCGCGCTGATGGCGAAGCTGAGCGGTGCCGGACGCGTGATCGTAGCTGGGTTGCCGCGCGATCAGCTCCGTTTCGAAGCTGCTCGAGCGCTCGGGGCTGATGTGGCGCTCGAGAGAGGCGTTCCCGAATACGTCGCGCAGTTAGGCGATGGTCTAGGCGTGGACATTGTTGTGGACGCGTCCGGCGCCTCGGCAACTCTACAGCTTGCCATGCAAGCGGTCCGGCCGGCCGGGCAGATCATCAAAGTAGGCTGGGGGCCGCAGCCGATGCAGTTCAGCCTCGATCCAGCCGTGCAGAAGAACATCACCATTCAGGGCAGTTTCTCCCACAACTGGCCAGTGTGGGAGCGAGTGATTTCGATGATCGTCGCCGGGCAGATCAACCTCGAGCCGGTGATCAACCGCGTCGCACCGCTCTCAGAATGGCTCGACTGTTTCGAAAAAATGCACCGCGGCGAACTGGTGAAGGCCGTATTAACGCCGTAATGGCGCCCAAAATCTCCGCGTTTCCGAAATGCTATCTGGATGACATCGCGAATGGCCGGATGTCCGTCTTCGAGTGGATCGAGATGGCGAAGCAGCTCGATGCGGATGGACTCGAGATGTATACCGGCTTCTTCACGAGCTTGGATGACGAGTACATCAGCCGCGTGGGTGACGCGCTCGATCGCGCCGAGTTTGCAATGCCGATGCTGTGCTGCTCTCCTGATTTCACGAATCCTGATCGCGAGCAACGAAAGCGCGAGGTTGCCCGTGAAGCGGAGATGATTCGTATGACGCGCCGTTTAGGTGGGCCGCGTGCGGTCTGCCGTGTGCTGACGGGCCAGCGTTATCCCGAAGTGAGCTGGCAGCAGGGAAGGGAATGGGTGCTGTCTGCGATTGAGGAGTTACTTCCGGTCGCGAGAGAGCACGACGTGGTGCTTGGGCTTGAGAATCACTACAAGGATGGATTCTGGAAATACGCGGAGTTCGCGCAAGAGATGAGCCGGTTTCTTGACATCATCAATTCCATCGCTGATCGCAAGCATTTCGGAGCGCAGTACGATCCGTCAAACGCGATCGTTGCGGGCGATGATCCGATCGAGCTCTTGCGGGCGGTCGCTGGTCGTGTCGTCAGTATGCACGCGAGTGACCGTTACTTAGCCGAAGGAACTACGCTCGAAGGATTGCGCCAGAGTGAGGGAAGCCTGGGGTATTCCGCCAACCTGCGGCATGGCGTCACAGGCAAGGGACTGAACGACTACGACTCCATCTTTCGCATTCTCGCCGCGCACAAATATGAGGGCTGGATCAGCATCGAGGACGGCCTGAACGGAATGGCCGAAATGGCGGAATCCATCGCCTTTCTCCGCAACATGGGCAGAAAATATTTCCCGGATCGCTAGCATGGAATCGGGTATTGCCATGGGAAATTTTGTTCAATTTGTGGGTCCGAACCACGCACTGCAACTGTTTGGCGTCAAGCTGGTCGGCGTCAATGCGGAGAACGGAAAAAGACTCCTTTTCTCAATCGTCCTGATCGTGTTCTTGAGCGTATTGGGACGCTTGTTGCGTTGGCTAGCGCAACGGGAGACACGGGACAAAGGCGCCAAGCGAGTTGCCTTCTGGACGCATCAGGGCATCTCGATCGTCCTTGCCGTGATTATGGTCGTCGGCATTATCTCGATTTGGTTTAATAACCCGACCAATCTCACAACGGCTGCGGGCCTAGTAACTGCCGGTCTCGCCTTCGCGTTACAGAAAGTAGTTACTTCGTTTGCTGGATACCTGTTGATTTTGCGAGGCAAGACGTTCAGCGTAGGCGACCGCATCACGATGGGCGGCGTGCGCGGCGACGTCGTCGCCCTGAATTTTCTGCAGACCGTGATTATGGAAATGGGCCAGCCGGCACAGGGTGACGCGGCAGATCCGATGTGGGTTCAGGCGCGCCAGTACACGGGCCGGATCGTCCGAATTTCTAATGCCAACATCTTTGATGAACCGGTCTATAATTACACGCGCGAATTTCCATATATCTGGGAGGAGATGCGTCTTCCGGTTCCCTACAATGCGGACCGTGAGAAGGCCGAACAGATACTGCTCGATGCAACGCGTAGGTATACGGTGAAAATTGCAGAGATCAGCGAGGACGCGTTAAAGGCACTCGAAAAGCGTTATGTGATGAAGCGGTCGGAGCTCGAGCCGCATGTTTATTGGCGTCTCACAGACAATTGGCTCGAGATGGCCGTGCGCTTTATCGTTACTGATTACGGCATTCGCGAGATAAAAAGTAAGATCAGCCGCGACTTGCTGGCAGAGCTAGATCGCGTGGGGATTGGTATCGCGTCAGGAACCTACGAAGTGGTCGGAATGCCGCCTATCAAGGTACAAATGGTTCCGGGAGACGGAACGAAAAATGCCGCCGCCGGAATCATGGAACAGCCGGCGCATTCGTGATCGGCGGCAGATTCGCTTTACGTAATTGCTCGTTCAGCTTTTGGAGCGGACCTGTCTTCAGCTGATCCCAGGCGCTCATCGTGCTTTGAAGATTCTTGCTTACGTCCTCGACTGCGGCTTTCGTTTGCGTAGTTGGGGCGTTATCGGACCCTTGAATGATATCGAGCAATCGCGCAAGTTCGAAATTGAGCAGGGTAAAGCTTTTCTGCGCTGCGGCGCCCGGTGCGCCGAACGGGAACCCGCCGCGGCCTATGAGCGCCGACAATTGGGCATCAACGCTTCCGAGTGCCTCTTTCAACTCGGCATTTTGCTTCTGCTCGAGGCTCTTGACCTGGTCACGAGCCGCCCGAACTTGCCCCAGCGCGTCGTAATCTTGTTGCATCAGATTCGAGACCTGCAATGAGAGTGTGAGCTGTTCCTGCAACTCCGCGGCGGGCGTCTTGATCCGCGGGTCCATCGCGATTTCCAATGGTTCCGAGTGGGTCTCGCCTGCGGCTGTCAATTTAACCGTGTAGCCGCCAGGCAGAGCCCAGGGGCCCTGCGGAACTCGAGGGGTATTGCGGTAGATGGCGGAAATCGGATAGTCGTATCGGACCGCTCTGGGCGGAGCATAATGCAGATCCCAAACAAATCTGTGCAGCCCCGGCTGTGCCGAGAGGATGCGCTGCGGGCGCACCCAGTAAGTCGGTACATTGAGCTCTTTTTGTAGGTCTGCTTCCGTCGTCGCGGGCTTATCCTCACTCGAATAGCGCCGCACAAGCTGATTCTTAGAATCGTAGATCTCGAGGGTCACGGGCCCGGCATTCGCGGCGATGCTGTAGTCGATAATTGCGCCATCGGGAGGGTTTTGACCGGCTGGAATTTCGGGCGGCAGCGGGGTATCGGTGTTGCGATTCCAGCGCCACCGGATCGCGTTTTCAGGCGCGAAGAGAGACGCCTTCGCCTGCCTGACATTCCCGCTCATTTGCCGCAATGGCGTGATGTCGTCCAGAATCCAGAATGACCGGCCATGCGTGCCGATGACGAGATCATCGCCATGGATCACCAGATCTCGGACAGATGTGACGGGCAGATTCAACTGCAGCGTCTGCCAGTGATCGCCATCATCGAACGAAACAAACACGCCGATCTCAGTGCCCGCAAAGAGCAGCCCCTTTCGCTTGGGGTCTTCGCGAACAGCATTGACCACAGCTCGGTCGGGCAGGCCATTGATAATCTCCTTCCAAGTTTTGCCGCCGTCGTGCGTACGGTAGATATGCGGCTTGAGGTCGTCCAAACGGAAGCGATTGATGGCGGCATACGCCGTCGCCTCGTCGAAATGCGAGGCCTCCATCAACGAAACCTTGCTCCAGGCGGTCAGCTCCGGCGGCGTTACGTTTTCCCAGTTCTTGCCGCCATCGTGCGTCACTTGAATCAACCCGTCATCCGTGCCGATCCAGATGAGGTTCACGTCCTTGAACGAGGGAGCAATGGTGTAGATCACGCCCCGGTGTTGTCCTTTTTCCGGATCTTGCGACTCGAAAGCCTGAATCACCGAGGGCACTTGCCAGTGCTCGCGCGTGAGGTCGGGGCTGATGACATCCCAGCTATTGCCGCCATTGGTCGTCTTGAACAGAACGTTCGAGCCGAGATATAACGTGTGAGGATCGACGGGCGAGAACAGCAGCGGCATGGTTCGTACGAACCGGTATTTCCCGGGAAGCACTTGCGGGCTGACATCCTGAACGTCGCCAGTCACCCAGTTGAAGCGCGTCGCCTTGCCACCGTAAACGAGATTCGGGTTTAAGGGGTCGGGCGCAACGTATCCGTACTCTTCAACGCCCACCGGATGCCAATTGCGGAAGGTGATCGAGCCATCATCGCTTCGGCTCTCGATTCCCACCGATCCGCTTTCCTGCTGGCCGCCATACACCCAGTAAGGGAACCGATTATCAGTAATAACGTGATAAAACTGCGCGGTCGGCTGGTTGTACCACGAGCTCCAGGTCTTTCCTCCATTGACGCTCAGCGTCGCGCCTTGGTCCACTCCGAGAAAAATGATGTCCGGATTCTGTGGATTGATCCAAATGGTGTGGTAATCATCGCCGCCGGGAGCGCCTTTTATTCCGATGAACGTCTGGCCTGCATCGATCGATCGATACGTCGTCGTATTTGCGATATAAACCTTGTCTTCGTTTTGTGGGTCCACTTGCACGCACGCAAAATCAGATCCGCGGCCCCATAGTCGTTCTTCGTTATTGATCTTGCGCCAGCTTGCGCCCGCATCATCGGAACGATAGAGGCCGCCATAGGCAGGCGAGGCGTCCATCAGCGCATACATGCGCTTGGGATCGCTTGGCGCAATGGCGAAACCGATTCTTCCCAGCCCCTGCGCGATCGTCGGAACTCCTTGCGTGAGCTGCTGCCACGTGTTTCCACCATCGGCCGATTTGTGCAGCCCGCTTCCCGGGCCGTTGAAAGAATTTCCAACTTCCCAGGGCGCTTGTCGCGCTGCCCACAAATCTGCATACACAATTTGCGGATTGCTGGGGTCGAAGGCTACTTCAACCGCGCCGGTATTTTCGTCCTTGTAGAGAACCCGATCGAAGGACTCGCCTCCGTTTGTAGAGCGGTAGACACCCCGTTCCGTATTCGGCCCGTAAGGGTGCCCTAACACCGCTATGAAAAGGCGCTTCGGATCGTGCGGGTCCACAATGATGGACGAGATCTGGTAACCATTGCGAAGCCCGAGATGCTTCCAGGTTCGACCGGCATCCGTCGATTTATAGATGCCATCGCCGACTGAGAGATCGGGACGTTGCAACCCTTCACCGCTGCCGACGTAAAGAATATTGGGATCGGACGGAGCGACTGCAAGAGCGCCTATGGAGCCGGTATCTTGCCCGTCGAAAATAGGCATCCACGTGTTGCCGTAATCGGTGCTCTTCCACACACCGCCATTGTTCGGGGCCATGTAGTATACATTCGGCTGCTGCACCACACCGCTGATTGCCACCGTGCGGCCCGCGCGAAAGGGTCCGATGAGGCGATAGCGCATCTCAGCGAAATAGCCGGAATCGACCTGTGCATTTGCTTTAAAGACGACACAGAAACTCAACATCAAGTTGATCAGGACAAGAAGGCGCATATTCGTCATCCGGTTATGTAAACAACAGGTGCTATTGTATCGACCAGCAAGATATGACGGATTCCGGTTTGCGCAATTCACCGCGTTTAGGTGAACCGTGGCCCGCTCTGCCTCTCGAAGCATGGCAGGACACGTATGACACCTTGCACATGTGGCTTCAGATTGCCGGGAAAATCCGCATGGAATTTGCGCCGCCGCAGAATCACTGGTGGAACACGGCTCTGTACGTAACCACCCGCGGTTTGACGACCTCCCCAATCCCATATCAGTCGCGGGCTTTTGAGCTTCAGTTCGACTTCATCGATCACAATCTAGTAATCCAGACCTCCGAGGGAGGAATCAGAGCGGTCAAACTTGCATCGAAACCCGTCGCGGAATTTTATGGCGAAGTGATGTCGAGCCTGCACGCGGAGGGCATTCAGGTCGCAATCAATACGAAGCCGCAGGAAGTTGCAAACCCGATTCCTTTCGATCAGGATGAGACGCATCGATCCTATGATGCGGAGTACGCCAACCGCTTCTGGCGAATTCTGCTCTCGACGCACGCCGTGCTGCAGGAATTCCGCGCAGAGTTTCTGGGCAAGTCCAGCCCAGTGCACTTCTTTTGGGGCAGTTGCGATCTCGCATGCACGCGCTTTTCGGGCCGCCCTGCTCCGCCGCGCAAAGGCGTGATCACCTCCGAAGCCTACTCCGAGGAATGCAGTAGCATCGGCTGGTGGCCGGGCGGAGCAGACGTGAAAGGCCCGGCTTTCTACGCCTACATGGCTCCCGAGCCGCCGCAATATGGAGAGCAGCGCGTGCAGCCAGATAATGCGTTTTACAGCCGCCAGCTTCGCGAATTTCTTCTGATGTACGACGACGTGCGGAGCGCAAAATCACCGCGCGCCGAAATTCTCGAATTCGCGCACAGCATCTATGAGGCCGGAGCTGATCTGGCGGACTGGAACCGCGCATCTCTGGAGAAGAATTTGAGTAGTGTTCGGGCTACCTGAGGACTCCCGGCGAGAACACGTAATTCGCCACCTTCGTGTCGAACACTACGCTGTTTCCGCACCCGCCCTGTCGTAGTCGAGAGCCCAGTCGTAGGTCTTGCGTCTCCACAGGATCGTGTCAATCGTGGGGTAGAACGAGTCCATACCGTAATCGGCTGTGGACCGCCGACGGTTTAAGCATTCAACATCGCCGCCCGGGCGTGCGCTGTAGCGAGAACGCGAGGCGGAGCAGTACGTACACTGCACACAATAGTGCGCGGAAGCAGAAGCTAACTACAAAATCACTTGAACTCGAGGATCTCTTTCTCTTTTGCCTTCGCGGCCTGATCGATCTTTGTGATCTGCCCATCGGTCAGCTTTTGAATCGAGTCAAGCGCCTGCCGCTCGTCATCCTCGCTGATCACTTTGTCCTTCAGCATTTTCTTCAGCTGCTCGTTGGCTTCTCGACGGATGTTGCGCAGCCCGACACGGCGCTCCTCAGCGATATGGCTCAGCTTCTTCGCGAGATCCCGGCGCCTCTCCTCCGTCAACGGCGGAATCGGAACGCGCACAATCTTGCCATCATTTGAAGGATTCAAACCGAGGTCTGCGCCGCGAATCGCCTTCTCAATCACTCCCATCATCGATGCATCCCAGGGCTGAACCGTGATCATCGCCGGCTCCGGCACGTGCAGCTGCGCCACCTGGTTCAGCGGCACTGGCGATCCGTAATAGTCGACGCGCACGCTGTCGAGCAAACCGATCGAGGCGCGCCCCGTTCGGATATGTGCCATCTCCTGCTGTAAGTCGGTCAGCACTTTTTCCATGCGCGTCCGCGCGTTGGCTTCGACTTCTTTGATATTTCGAAATGCGCCAGTCGGCGGCGTCGCGGCGCCTCGCTGTTGTGATGGGGCTTGCTGCTCGTGTTTCATGTCTCCGCTCTCTTGCGACTAGCGAATTAGAGTGCCGACGGCTTCGCCCATCGCCATTCGCATTATATTGCCGTTCACATTCAGGTCGAAAACCGTGATCGGCATACAATTATCCCGGCACATCGCGACGGCGGCGGCATCCATAACGCCCAGGTCTTTCGAGAGCACCTCTGTATAACTGACTTCCGGATACTTCACCGCGTTCCCGAACTTCTTGGGATCTTTATCGTACACGCCGTCAACACTGGTGCCCTTCGCGATGATCTCGGCGTGAATTTCGAGGCCCCGCAGAGTGGCTGCCGTATCCGTAGAGAAGTACGGATTCGAAGTCCCTGCCGCAAACAGGACAGCGCGGCCTTTCTCGAGATGGCGAATGGCCCGACGCCGTATGTAGGGCTCGGCAACCTGATGCATCTCGATCGCGGTCATAACGCGCGTAGGAACGCCCTGCCGCTCGAGCGCATCCTGAAACGCGAGCGCATTGATCACGGTTGCAAGCATTCCCATGTGATCGCCGGTTACGCGATCCATGCTGTACGCGGCCGCCGCGACGCCGCGGAAAATGTTTCCGCCACCCACGACCAGACCGATCTGCACGCCGGCTCGCGCCACTTCGGCAACTTCGGCGGCCAGCGCCATGACGCGATCCGGATCGAGTCCAAAAGATTGCGGACCAGCGAGTGCTTCGCCGCTGATTTTCAGAAGAACCCGTTGATACTGTGGCATATGTAAGCCGGAAGCGCTCATCAAAGCGAGCGGCCGGTTATGCTGTCACGGGAAGCGGGCTTTCTTCTACGCCGGCCGCATCCATCGCATCACCTACTTTGTAGCGAATGAACCGGGCCACGCTGATATCTCCGCCGAGTTTCGCTCCAGCGTTCCGTATGAGGTCCCCGACGGAAATCGTGTTCTCGCGGATGAATGGCTGTTCGAGTAAACATACCTCTTCGTAGAATTTGCTCATCCGGCCCTCGACAATTTTGTCGAGCATTTTTTCCGGCTTACCCTCGCTCCGTACCCGCTCCCGCTGAATGTCGCGTTCTTTTTCGAGAAGGTCCTTCGGAATATCACCTTTATTGACGCACTGCGGGGCAGACGCGGCGATCTGCATGGCGAGGTCGCGCACCAGAGTCTGGAACTCCGGTTTGTGAAGCACGCCTTCCGCGCTCACTTTCACTTCGACCAGCACCCCGATTTGTCCACCGGTGTGAATGTAATTGGCGGCCCCGCCGGTGCCGTGCACCTCGAAGATCACAAACCGTGAAACCGCGATATTCTCGCCGAGCTTCGCGATCTTCGTCTTAACCAGCTCGCCAACCGTCGTGCCTTGATCTTTCGCGAACTTCTGCTCATATAAGGCCTGATGCGCTTTGAAGTTCGCCCGTTCGGCCTCTGTCACTTCCTCAAGCCGCACGACTTTCGGCTTGGTTTCGGCAATGTGCGCGGCGACGTCGGCGGTTAAGCTCTGGAAATCTTCCGTGCGCGCCACGAAGTCCGATTCGCAATTCACCTCTACAAGCACGCCCAATTTGGCATCCGGGCTGATGAATGATCCAATCAATCCCTGCTTCGTCGACCGGCTTTGCTTCTTGCTGGCGGACGCGATGCCTTGCTTGCGAAGGAAGACCTCCGCTTCTTCGACATTTCCGTTTGTCGCTTCCAGCGCCCTTTTGCAATCCATGTAACCTGCGCCCGTTCTGTCGCGCAGTTTCTTTACCAGCTGTGGTGTAATTTCCGCCATCAATTCCTCTGATCTTTTATCCTCTAATACGCAGGCTCGTATGCGCACCCCGTCCGGCCAAGCGTCTTCGGCAGGTCGCGCGCCCGAGATATAGCGTGAAACGGACTAGTGTTCGCTTACGGTCGTGCTCGCGACTTCTTCGGGTGCCTCAGTTCCAGGTCCCTTGCGGGGGGGTGTTTCCGGTTCCTCGCTGGTTGCCAGACTTTCTGACATCAACTGCTCCGCATACTTCGGATCCAGATACTGGGTATACTCTTCTTCAACCGCGTGCTCGCCCGCCGCTTCGTCTTCGCTAACGATCTTTTCAGCGGCGAAATCCTGCTCGGTTGCGAGTGACCGTCCTTCGACCACCGCGTCGGCAATCTTGGTTGTAAACAGCCGGATAGCCCTCAGCGCGTCATCATTGCCGGGAATGACGTAATCCACCTCATCCGGATCGCAGTTTGTATCAACAACGGCTACGACGGGAATGCCCAGCTTGCGAGCTTCCTTCACTGCGATCGCTTCTTTATTCGAATCGATCACAAACAGCAAGTCCGGCAAGCCGTTCATGTCTTTGATCCCGGCCAAATTTTGCTGCAGATGCTTGCGCTCGCGCTCCAGCCGCCCCACTTCTTTCTTCGCGCGGCCCTCGTAAGCATTGTCGGTCGACATCGCGTCCAGCTCTTTCAGACGCTTGATCGACCGCTGCACCGTCATAATGTTCGTCAGCAATCCGCCGAGCCAGCGCTGATTCACGTAATACTGAGAGCACCGCGTGGCCTCTTCAGCAACCGCCTCCTGCGCCTGGCGCTTCGTGCCGACAAACAGCACAGTCTTGCCCTGCGCCGCCATCTCGCCGACATAGCGCATGGCGTCTTTGAAAAGCTTCAGCGTCTTCTGTAGGTCGACAATATAGATTCCGTTACGTTCGCCGAAGATGTACTCCTTCATCTTCGGATTCCAGCGCTTGGTCTGGTGCCCGAAGTGAACGCCTGCTTCGAGCAGCTCTTTCATTGAAATTGATGGCAACCTGCCTCCTTAATTCGTAACGGACCCGATCACGTAACTGCGCGGCCCAAAGCGGAATTTGCGCGTTGTCGATTGTGTCCGGTTTTGCCAAACGCAGGAGACGGCTTCTGCCGTTTGTACGTGTCTGCAAACACGCCCGAAGCGTCTGGCACGGTTGAGTGTGGAACGAAACAAGCGAAGAACTACCGCTTCGAGAACTGGAAGCGCTTGCGGGCACCCTTTTGTCCGTACTTCTTTCGTTCATGCGCGCGAGCATCTCGCGTGAGAAATCCAAGCTGCTTCAATTTGCCTCGCAGTTCGGAGTTAAATTCAATCAAGGCCCGGGCGATCCCAAGCCGCGCTGCCCCCGCCTGTCCACTGATTCCGCCGCCATGCGCCAGGATCAGGATGTCGAAGCGCTCCGCGGTCTCGGTCGCAAGCAGCGGCTGCCGCACATAAGCGCGAGCCGATTCGCTCACAAAATAATTCTCAAAGGCGCGGCCGTTCACCGTGATCTGACCCTTGCCCGGCCGCAAAAACACGCGGGTTGTGGCGGTCTTACGCCTTCCTGTTCCTAACTGTTGTACTAACTTCGCTGGCACTAAGATTCCTTTTCGTTATTTCCAATCTTTATTCATTGGTTTAGCGCAAGCGGAACAGGCTTCTGCGCCTGATGCGGATGATGCTCGCCCGCGTAGACCTTCAGTTTCCGGTACATCTGCTTGCCGAGTTTGGTTTTCGGCAGCATTCCCGAGATCGCGAGCTCTACCATGCGCTCTGGACGCGTTTCGCGCATTCGGTGCGCACGCGTCTCGATCAGGCCGCCAGGATAGCCCGTATGCCGCCGGTACATCTTTTGGCCCTCTTTGCCGCCCGTGAGCTTGACTTTGGCGGCATTTATAATGACCACGTGATCTCCGGTGTCAATCGACGGCGCATACATCGGCTTGTGCTTACCCATCAAAAGCGTTGCCGCGCGGCTCGCGACCCTGCCGAGGACCGCGGAATCGGCATCGATGACGTGCCAGGCACGTACGATCGCGTGCTTCGAGGGGACTTCGGTTTGCATAGACAGACTGATTCTCTTCGCTTCGATGGCTCGAACACACTAGTCTAGCGAATCGGAAATTTGGGTGTCAAACCGCGGGTTAGGAGGTAGTGGCTCAATTTGAGAATCAAGACACTCAAGCGGTATCTGCTTTTCTCAATCCACAGGGATGCGCAAGAGTGCGAAATGGGACTCTGTGAAGGGGAGCACGGAAATTTAGCGCTACTTCAGCGATCGATACACTCTGCTCCAGCCGCCGAACTGGGCCAATTTGAACTCTTTCGTGAACTGCCTGCGAGACAATCCCGCTGGCTCAATTCTCCATTCCATGAATTTTGAGTAACGGCTCAATCCATTACGGGTGTCATTTCGCGAATATCGGCTTGAGCCCGATGCATTTTCAGTCTGATGGCGGTCGTAATCTCCGGTAATTGCCAGCTGCTCCGCGGGCGGCGCGCGCAACGTTACTGTTTCCGTTATTGCTCGACCTGAAGCTTGACCCAGCCCGGCAAGGTTGAGGGTTGCCCCCCCGCAAACACAATCCGCCGGGTCTTCGGAAACGGTACTCCTTCGCGAATTGCCTTTCCAAAGCTCGGGACTGCGCGCAGAATCTTGCGATATGAGGTCTGCTCCGTATCCAGAAAGCCGGCCTTCGAAACAAATCCGCTTCCCCACCCGAGGCACAGCAGGCATGCCTCGTTTGATTGCTGCGCACGCTCGAGTTCCTGGCCCAACCCCCGCACGCTCTCAGATACGCCCGCCAGCCCCGCCATTTCCGCATACCGTGCGTGAATCGCAAGCTGCGCCGCTGCATGCTGGTTTGCTGCCTCTAGAATCACCTTCGGCTCCGGCGTCGTGCGCCAGCCTAAAGCACGCATCACTTCCGGATTTTCATAAAATGTGCGTTCTTCCCACTCGCCGCCAAATCCACTTCCCGCCACAGCCATCTCCGCGAAAACCGCGGTCGCGGTCGAGATCCTCTCGCCTGGAACGCTTCCCCGACCGGCAACCTTCCATGACAGCTGCGGCTTTTCGGGCGACCGCGTATCGAGCGTCGACACACGCGTAAGAAATACTTTGAACGTCGATGCCGGAACCGGCTCACTATCCCCAGCGGCCACCACCTTCATCTGCGAGCCGCCTGCGCTCACTTCCGCTGCCTCGCCAATTCGACGGCCCACCCGGTCGCCTTCAACGGTAGCTGCAATGCGCTCGATCGTGCTCGCTGTCCAGCGCGAAGAAATCACACTCGTCCGCAGCGCTCCCTTCAGCGCCGAGCCCCGCAGATACGCACCCCGGTAATCTGCGGCAAACGTCGGGATGAACAGCGATTCAGGCGGCGCGGAGTTCCAGATCGAGGTCAACCCTGCATCTTCAAATGGAATCCGGCGTTGTGAGAAATTCTGCGCGAACCCGCCCCAGGTCGCAAAATCCAGTCGGGTCGCCCGCCTCAGTTGCGCGAGGTACCCCTCCAGCCGGGGCCCGCGCGCCAGCAGCTTGAAGATCCTCGGCTGGTCGAGAACGTTTACCTGATCCTTCCAGACCATGTAATCGATCGGTGAAAGCTCGCGCCCATCCCCGGCCAGAAGCGGCGTGAGAACTGTGATTCTATACTTCACTCACCGCCTCCCCGCTCTTAATTTCCAAATCTTTGGTTGCCGGCTCGTCGCACGGGCGTGGCTCGAAGCCCTCGCTTGGCGTTTCAACCGCGCGCGGGTCTTCCAGGCCGTCTCGGTCTGGCAGTCTCAGCGCGAGCGCCAGCCCCGACCTGTACACCGGATGCGCGAAACCGTCCGGCGCCACATCCACGGCCGCGCCGATCGGCTCTGCCTCGGCCGCCATCACCGATCCCTCTACGATCATTCGTACGCGCTTCTTCTCGGTTGCCGGTCCCCGGCCGTTCTCTACGTAACCGCCGCGAACGTCGGCCTCGTACGCGCCGGCCGCCCAATCGATGCGATCGCCCAACGCAGGCGAGTACAACGACAACAGCCAGTAAAGAGACGCTTCACTCCCCGTATCTGCCCTCGAGCTGCCGTTCTTCGGGGCGTGGCCCAGCTTCGGCAGAAATACATTCGGCCATCGTCCCTCTTGAAACTCGGGCGCTTCTGCCTGGCCCCAACCAATCGTCCGCCGTCCTCCGAAACCGCTGTCCCCAAGCAGGCGAAATGCACCCCTCACCCGATCTTTCCAGACTGAAGCCACCCCCTCATCCGCGAATCTGGCGACCCCCCACAATCCCGAGCCCGGCTCAAACTCGATGCATCCGTGCGCGTCGACGTGCGCAGCACTTTGCGTTACGCGATCTACCGCCGCGCTGCTCCGTACGACCGTTCGGAATGGGCTTGCGTTGGGGCGATCCCGCCGCAACAAACAGCCGCTCTCGGCATCCGCAACCCATTGATCTGCCAGAACCGTTTCTCCTCTTAACATGGATTCAATGAGGCTGACCGGGACAAAACGTGCTGCCTTCCAGCGCACTTTTGTCAAAAACACCGGGCTTGACGTCGTTACTGATCCAGCCGTCGGCGGCCATAAGGTCGAAGGCGGTGTTGCAAACAACGTCTCAGCCTGATACGGAAAGAGCGAGCTGAATATGACTCCCGGTGCCGGCTTTCGCGCCGTCTCGTCTAACCACTCCTCTAAAAATCCCAAGTCCCGCATTGCGAGCGTGACTGCCGAATACAGCCGGTCGCTGCGGAATAGCGAGTCCACGCGATTCCGTCCGCCTTCTCCCGGACCGCTGCGCCACGCGCCGCGCGGCCGCAGCCGTATCAACATCGCCGGCTGCATTTCTTACGCTAGTTTTTCGGCGAAATCGTCGCTGCCGGCCAATTGCTGCAGCGCCGGCAAGTCCGCGCTAGAAAGCAGCGTGCTCTCGTCCGCGCCCTTCGCGTAATAATCCTTGCTGCGCCACGTGAGTTTCAGGTCCGTAAGGCCGATGCGTCCACTACCCCGGCTCCCACCGCCTCCGAGAGCATCATCGGCCAGCAATCGCAACCCTTCCGCCACTCGCGCCAACAGCGGGCGGTCTTCGGGGCACAGCACATCCAGGACCATGCGAAAACGAAATCGTGCGCCGGCCGGAACGCGCTCGAGCGTGCGAGGATTCGCCTGTGACGTGATCCGGTCTACCGCGTTCTCGCTCTTCACTTCTGTCAATTCATCGTCGAGGTTCTCGCGCATTTGCGGCGTAATACTGTCCACCACAAGCGGCGCATCATAAACTGTCAGCCGCGCCGGAGTCGCCATCCCGCCTTCAATCGCCTCTCCGGTCACCTTCTCTACGCGTCCCGGATTCCGCCCGAACAAAACGCAAATCTCATCGTCCGGCCGGTCGCTCTGATGAATTCGCACCTCCTGTCCTTTCCGCTTCGATAGATAGACCAACTCGCCCGGTACAGCCAGCCCCAGAGTCTGTTCGAGCAGCGAGCGCAACCGGCCACGCAATGAGCTGCCCGGTATATAGGGAATCCCGAACGCGTCCTTTATCACCGGATTGTCCGCGCCCCCAATCTCGAGCGACCCTTTTCCCGCGCCGATGTGCAATCCTGTCTGGCACTGAATCTCGCCTTCCAAAATCAGCTTGCCCAAAAATGTCAATTCCGTAGCTGCGCTATGAGAGCTCATGCGTTATCAATCCTGTTCTGCGCCTTACTCGTTATACGCGATAATCGCTTCAAATAAATCCCGAAACCGCTCATACCCCCGCGTATCGTTTTTCCGCGTGACTTGCAGCAGCAGCCGCTCAAGCGCATCCAGGCTCCGCAGCGAATGCCGCGCAATCGTGTACGCAAGGCGCGCCCGCACCATCACAAACTCGTGCTGGCGTTCATTCTCCGGAGCCCGCGTCGCCCGCCGAACAGCGTTGTATAACCGCCGCAGCTGGCTCTTTGTACCCGAATCCATATCGCGCATCCGGCTCACCACCACGTGCGCCTGATTGTCCAGATACAAGCTGTCGTTGATCAGTTTTTCCAAATCGATCTCCGGTGGACCTTCGCCGCGCCGCTCACCTGCACCACGCGGACCGCCTCCGAAACGTTGCTCCCGGCCGCGATCTCCAGGTCTATCACCGCCGCGCTCGCCTCGGCCGTCTCCTCCTCCTCGTTCCTGTGACCCGCGCTCGTTTCCTCTCGGGCCGCCTCCGCGGTTCTCGCGCGGCGGCCGATTCTCTGCGCCCTTGCGCTCTTCCGTCTTCTTCTCGTCAATCTCAGGCATTTCAAATTCCTTTCTGCCAAACCAGCCGCTCTCACTAGCTTCCGATTGCGAGACGCGCCCACTCCAATCCCACCCGCGCCGAAGCCCGCAGCTTGAAACCCGCCGTCTTCTTCCCTACCAGGTTTGTTATCACCGTGTTTCGGATATGGTTCAGCTCTTTCCCGCGCGCTTCCGGAATCACGCGCGAGAGCCGCATGGCCGTCCGCCAGGGCTTATCGACGCGAATCGCTTTATTGCTCCGGGTGGCACGCGCCGAAAAAGCCTCTCGATAAATCGCCGCCAAGTCATTGATGTACTCGGGCGAATATCCAAACTCCCGCACCAATCGCACCAGCCCCGCCTTCAGTTCTTCCGCATCGCCCAACCGCTTCCATTCGAGAGTTCTCCCGAATAAGTGAAACGTGCCGGCTTCTGTCGCCTTGGCCGCCCGCAATTGTGTCGCGGCTTCTTCAAACACCATCGCCGCCGGGCTATCAGCCTCGGGCGCAATCGCCAGCGCCATGCTGATCGTCTTTCCTTCCAAGCTCGGAAATGCTTCGGCATGCTGCTCAATGAATTTCTTGAACAGCCGCTCAATTTCCTGCGCCAGCAGGGTCAGCGCATCCCATGTCCCGATCAGCGCGAACTCCTCGCCGCCGCGATATAAGATCGTCACGTTGCGGAAGAAATCCGGCATCGTGCACAGCAGCGCCAGTTCGCCCGCGAAGAACTCCTTAGATGACGCCGAGAGCTGTATGTGCTCTTCAATCGACCCGGCGCCTTTCAACAACGCGTCGAACTGATCGACGTCACCCCGCAGCACTCCCCATCGCGCGGCGCCTTCCGCTCGTTGCGCCAAATCCGGCAACGATGCCGGGCGAGCGCCACTGTCATCCATAGCGAACCGGCGCGGAAAGAGAATTGCCTCTTCATCCAACCCGGGCTGATCGATCAACCGCCAGACATGCTCTCCTTCATCCCAGCTAAGCTGTGCCGGAGCGCCGCTCGACCAGCCAACCTTCGACGCAGAAATCAACTTCTCAGCAAAATGCCCAAAATAGCTCTCCGCATCGGGATCCCGCGCTTCCACAAACGTCGCGAAAAAGCCATCTGAGCCGTTCATCGCCAGAGGCGTCGCAGCCTTCGCGAATAACGCATCATCAAGGCGTTTCCGAGCTACTGGCCACGCGCCCAAATTTTCGGTGCTCGCCCAAATCAACCGCAAAGCGCTCCCGGAAAGCTTCATCACAGCGCCACTCGCGCGTTCGAGAAACGCATTCGCACGCGGAATATCTTCTTCAGCGAGAACCAGAAGGAATTGTTCAGCGCTGCTCGATCCCAACAGCATTCGCGACAGCTTCAGTTCTGCCAACAGCGCTCGCGGCAGAACCTCGCAGAACAGTGTCAGCCACGCGCAACGGCCCATCAGATCAGCCGTCTGTTCAACCGCGCCGCCCAGCTGCCCGGAGGATCGTGCCGTCAGGAACTCTTCGGCGCCGAGCAGTTGAGCTTGCAGAAAAACTTGCAGCGACATGAGACCAGGTCGTAGCGGCCCGCAACCTCGCGGGCTTGGCGTGTTCAGACGTGAATGCTTCCAAGCCTAACACACGGGCTTACCCCCGTCAGCCTTATCGTAAGAGACACTAGACTGCGTGCGCGGCCGGACCACTTTTATCACGCGGCATCCCGTCGTCAGCTATTTCGTGCTGACGTTCGCGGTCTCTTGGACAGCCGCGCTTTGTGTGGCGGCTCCCTATCTCATCCGCCAGGCCCCACTTCCGAAGCTGACCGGCATCCTAATGTTCCCGGCTATGCTTCTCGGCCCTAGTTTCGCGGGTATCATCTTGACCGGGATTGTAGACGGAAAACGCGGCTTGCGCGATCTCCTCTCCCGCTTATCGCTCGCGCGCATCGCAGGACGCTGGTACGCAGCTCTCCTGATCCCCCCGCTTCTGGTCCTGACCGTTCTCTTCTGTTTGACAGCCCTCGTATCTCCCGCTTACCGTCCCAATTTCTTTCTTATGGGTGTCTTCTTCGGCGTCCCTGCGGGATTCGTTGAAGAAATCGGCTGGACAGGCTATCTGTTCCCCAAAATGGCTTCGCGGCACAATGCATTGGCTTCGAGCATCGGATTAGGATTGCTATGGAGCGCCTGGCATTTACCCGTCATCAATTTCCTGGGCGCCGCCACACCCCACGGTTCTTACTGGTTTCCGTTTTTCCTCGTATTTGCGGTAGCTATGACGGCCATGCGCGTGCTGATCTGCTGGATCTACACCAACACGAAGAGCGTCCTTATAGCGCAGCTCATGCATGTCAGCTCGACAGGCTCCCTGGTCGTGTTTAGCGCTCCGCGTGTGATACCAGCGCAAGAAGTCATATGGTACGGGCTTTACAGCGTTGCGCTATGGCTCACGGTCGGCATCGTTATCAGACGTTACAGCAAGCGTCTAACGCGCCAGACGGCCCAGTGCGCCGCCTCGGGAGCAACTGAGATCAATGCCTCCACAGCGCCGCAGCAGCCTCTTGCACCCCCACCCGAAATCCGATAATGTAACGCAAGTACCTATCAAAATAGGAGCTACTCATGCCCGATCCGGAAATAACCCCAGCAACCGCCGTCGCGCCCGTCTCTCCCGCGGTTCAGTTGGATGCCACTACGCCTGCCGAAAGCATGCTGTCACTGCTGCAATCGGCTTACGCAGCGTTTCAGCTGCAAAATGTCCCAAGTTCGAAACAGGTTGCCACTCTCGCCAAGGCGCTCTTTGACTCTGCCAAGGTCACCGCTTCGCCCGTCGAAGTTCTCGTCCTCGAACTGCTCAAAAATCAGGTATGTCTGTTCGAGCCCTTCACGAGAGCCGTCGTCCGGCAAGGAGAAGGTCGCTTCTCCGACGCCCTCAAAGAGATTGACACGGCGCTCCGCATCGCCCAAGGATCCATCGCAAGCGTAGATCAGTACGCCCGCACGCCTGATCACGACGCGGATCTTATTGAAACCCTCCAGCCGACTTCGCAGTTGATGTTGATCCTCCTCAAAGGCTACAAAGCTACAATTCGCGCGGATGTTGTTGGCTTTCAAGGAAGGATTTCCGAGTATCTCGACCTCCTCAGGGAAGCCATAGCCGAGTTCAACAAGGGAAACGATCTTCCGCCCACCGACGATCCTTCTGTCCTGATGGTTGCTGGAATTGTCTCCAGCCTTGCTGATCGCCTCGAGACTCGCGTCAGGTTTTTCGAACTGACACCCGGACCGCCTCCGGCCGTGCCAACCGGAAAGAAAATCTTTCTCATTCACGGAAAGAACGAGGCGAAGCGGCGGGAACTCGGCGACCTCCTGAAAGATAAACTAAATCAGCAAGTCGTCAT
This sequence comes from uncultured Acidobacteriaceae bacterium, assembly GCA_963703035.1. GTDB lineage: Bacteria > Acidobacteriota > Terriglobia > Bryobacterales > Bryobacteraceae > Bog-105. Next base: position 995,387 of record OY969780.1, read on the forward strand.
TCTCGAAGACCAGCTCGACGCTGGAATGACGATTATCGAGAAATTCACGAAGTACGCATCCGAGTGTTGCTATGCCTTTGCCTTGCTGACCCCCGATGATTTCGTCAAGAGCGGTGAGACTAGCATCTTTCAGGCGCGGCCCAACGTCCTGTTTGAGATCGGCTGGTTTTACGGCAAATTCGGTCGCGATCGGGTGATGCTGGTTCTCCAGGAAGGAACCGATATCCCTTCTGATCTCAGCGGGATCGTATACGTCAAATTTAATGCTAGCGTCGGTGAGCAATTCCTGCGTTTCCAGGAAGAGCTCACACGTATCGGCCTCATTGGCCAGAAGCCCGCACGCAAGCCGCGCAGCCGCACCGCCGTCACGCAGTAAAAACGCGGGATAATTCACCGAATGATCATCTTCATCACAGGAGCCACAGCCGGTTTCGGAAGGGCCATGGCGCGTCGATTTGCACCCGACGGCGCGAAAATCATCGGAACCGGCCGGCGCAAGAACCGCCTCGAAGAACTCAAGCAGGAGCTCGGTACGAATTTTTGGCCGCTGCCCTTCGATGTCGGTGATCGTAAGCAGGTCGAACGCGCCATATCGAGCTTGCCTCCCGAATTCGCCGCGGTCGATGTCCTGGTCAACAATGCGGGAGGCGCTCTCGGCCTCGATCCGGCTTATAAGGCGAATCTCGACGATTGGGACGCCATGGTCGATGCCAACGTGAAAGGTGTCCTCTATTGCACTCGCGCCCTGCTGCCCGGCATGGTCGAACGCAACCGCGGGCACGTCATCAACATGGGCTCCTCAGCCGCCGAATGGCCCTATCCGGGCGGCAATGTCTACGGCGCAACCAAGGCGTTCGTCCATCAATTCAGCATGAACCTCCGCGCCGATCTGTTTGGAACCGAGGTTCGCGTCACCGACGTCCAGCCAGGTCTAGTCGCCGGCACTGAATTCTCTGAAGTGCGTTTCAAAGGCGATAAGAAGCGGGCGCAGTCGGTCTACGAAGGAACCCAACCATTAACTGCGGAGGACGTCGCCGAAACCGTGTATTGGGTTGCGACCCGTCCTCCGCATTTCAACGTAAACACAATCCAGATCATGCCCGTCGGCCAAGCCTTCGGCCCCCTGCCCGTAAAGAAACAGAACCGGGAGCCGTAGCGACCGGAGCGCTTCTAAAAACTGCGCTGCGGCCGATACCCCGGCCGCGCCCGAATTTTATATTTCCGCATTGCATCCGGCGTCAGCTGAATGCTGATCCTGCGGAATCCCTCATTCGGGTTCGGTTGTGGATAGTAAGTAACTGTATAGCTATTCCCGAGATCTTCACGAATCAGCTCAAACGCTTCCACCTGCGTTTGCCACGTCTTCGCAAAATAGCTCTTCCCGCCCGTGGTCGCCGAAATACGCTTAAAAATTGAGCTCGATATCGGATCGTTCGTCACCGCGCTGGTCGAGATCACATAAATCGGAATGCCTTCATCCTCAGCCACGGCGCGCACATCATCGGGCGCCACCATGCTCGCATTATCGGGTCCGTTAGAAAACACGATCACCACTTTTCGCCCCGGCACTCTTGCAGCGTCACGCAGCGTCAGCAGAAGACAATTGTAAAGAGCCGAATCGTCTCCTGCCACCGCCTTTCGCAACCCGGCAATCGCCGTTGAGCGGTCACGGCTCAGCGGAACAGCGCGGTTCAAGTTCCGGCTATACGTGTAAACAGCGATTGAATCGGCGCGATCCAAGCCGCGAATGAAATCGGCGATCGCATCCGATGCGTACACGAATCCCCGGTACATGTAGTTGCTCGTATCGAACAGAACAAACACATTCGTGCCCGTCATCGCATCCGACCGCAGGTCCACAACCCCCGGCCCCGGATTGCCGTTACCCACGTTTGCCCTTCCCGCAGGAAGCGGCTTGGTCTGCCCGTTGTCAAGCACCTGCATCGGCGCCCGCGTGCCTTCTGCGAACGTGGCCATTTTCTGCGGAATCTCGTCTTCGTATATTTTGAAGTCCGCCGGCTTCAGCCCGTTCACGTAATGACCCTTCTGGTCGGTAACCGTGAAGCTCAGGACCACCATGTCCACCTTTACGTGAAAGGTAGTCTGATCCTGGTCTTGCGCCTGTACCCGGCCATGCATCCACACAGCCGCCCCGCATCCCACCAACCCTATCGCCCCCAAAACACGCCCGAATCTCTTCACCTTGCCCTTCCTAATTCTGTGATGTATTCAGTCCCGCGCGCTGGTTGCTGCGCTGCTTGACGTTCTCTCCTACCGTATGCAGAGAGCGCAAAACTGCCGGCCAGTCTTCCAAATGCGTTGCAAAAATATTCTCGATCATCGAACGGTTCCACTCCGGTACGTAGGAGTCCAGCTCCTCGATCGGCGCACCCACTTCATCCGCCAGCGTGGCGTAGTAGAGGTTGTCCGATTCCCAGCTCTCCGCAAGAATCCGGCTTGAGTAGCCCATCAGCGCTGGAAACGTGCGCAGATACAAAAGGCCCGGCCGGTATGAGTGCGTGAGCGTCGGTTTCGGCGTGCCGAATGAGCGCGCCATCGCATCGCGCGTCAGGTCCGGATTGTTCTGCTCCGCCAAAGCCGCAATCGCGCTCGATGCTGCGTCGGGGGAAACGTCTCGAAGAGCCGCATCCTGCGCCAGTGCGTAGAGTTCTGACGTCGGCACTTGCGAGACTGCCTTCCGGAAATCTCCCGCATTCAGTTCATCTCGCAGGCGCTCCACTCGCGCAGGCGTCGCGAACCGCCCATACGCTTCAAAAACCCGCCCCTGCAGTGACGGATCCAAAGCGGCTGCCGCCAGCAGGTTCCGCCCCCGCTGGACGTGCAGCGACACCCAGCGCACTTGCTCCGCTTTCACATTCCTCCATCTGGTCACCGTCACATCCACAATCATCTGCGGCACCAGATCTGCCCAAATCAGCGCTTGCTCGCGCTTCGGCGTCAAAAAGTTTTGCTCGGCTTCGGCGATCGCGTAGGGAATCGCCACCAGCGATCCCATCAGCCGTCCGCCCGAGCTTGCCGGCCATCCACTTCCAGTAATTTCCGTCGGGCGCCACGAAGCTGGTGTCTCCGGAGGACCAATGAAATCGTGGCCTCGCACGAACAGCGGATTCGTCAACAGTAACTGCGCCCCCGCCGGAGCATAGTAACAGTACACAAGCCCTACCAAAGAGTCCCGCAGGAATGGCGCAAGCAGCGTCTGCGCATCCTTCTTTCCAGAGTTCTTCGCCAAGTCCTCGAAGCTAACCTTTTTCTCCTCGCCAATGTGTCGTTCGCTCCAGTAACCCACTGACATCGCGCTCTTCTCCGCCGATGAAAGCGAGCCGCGCAGCGATTCGGTATCCTCCAGACGCCCCAGTTGCTCGTCGATTTTCTTCATCGTCTTCGGGTCCAGCGAGCCCTTCCCCATCAGATCCGCCACCGTGAATAGGCTATCCAGAGGAATCAAACGCTGCGCGTCAAAAATGCGCAAGAAACTTTCCGATGGCGAGTAAGCTCCGGGCCCTACCGGCCCGTGCACCTTGCCGACTAGCAGTTCGACCATTTGCTCGTGCAGGGATCCGCTCGGCCGAACCTGTACCGCCGATAACAGCGCCTCTACTCCCGACCGCCCCGCCGCGAACACCTCCGCCTCCTGCTTCACGTGATCAAAAGGTTCGATCACCTTCGCAAAGGTTGCGTCGACTGAATTCGGCCCAATTGCATTCTGGCGCGCGAGGATATCCCACAGCTCGATTAGCGCCTGCACGGTCCCGATCGCGTCGGCTTTCGCGAGCCCATCATGCATGGCCGAGAGGTCCGTGCACGTATCCAGATAGTGCTCGATCGACGCCTCGCTTAACAGGGGCTCGTCCGCGAACACGACATACTGTGCCCCATAGCGTCTATAACCCGCTATCAGCCGCGCTGCCAGTTGCGCCGACATCGGCTTCGGCCGGTTGCGGTCCACATCGTTCAGCGTCAGAAAGATTTTTAGCGGTTCATTTTCAACCGTCTTCCGGCTGAGCCCGAACAGCGCTTCCAAAAGATCATCGCTCGTTTTCCACGAACTCGCGGATCGCGTCAGCCGGCCGTCATACTTCCCATGCGGGTGCTTGATGAACAGATTCCGCCAAACATCCAGGTTGCCCGGAACGTGAGGCTGTCCGTTCGCATCAATTCGGAGTGACGTGGTCAGCAATAACAACTCGGTGCTCGAGCGGAAAACAGGTCGCGCCGGTCCCGGGCTGGTGATCTTCCCGCGTAGCGCTTCATAAAACCGCTTCATGCGCTCCGGTTGCGCCAAATAGGCCACAGTCGGCCCGTTCATTCGCGATAGCGCATCGAAGTAACTCGCCAGCCATCCGTCGTCGACAGCGATCAGCTTGTCGAAAAACGCCCCCGGGTTGCTCGGCGGCACTCCCACCAGCGAAGCCCAAACTTTCGGCGAGCCAGGCACAGCGGCAGCCCCGTTCCGGATCTGAAACATGCTGCCGAAGAAATCTAAGACGTGTGCGTAAATCTTGAGCTTGGCCGCCGATGCTTCCCGGCGCAAAGCCTCCGCCGTCTCGCGATCTAACCGCGATAGTCCCAGATACAAGCGGCACAGCGATGGATCGGAAAGGAACGCGTCGACAAAATCGGCCTGCCCCGTCTTCCCCAGCGCCGACAACCAGTACTCCGCGTTATATAAAACAGGCACCTGCGTGGACGCAAACGCCAACTCGAAACGCCGGTTCGCGCGAAGGTCCTGCTCCAGCTGCGTTAACGGAAATCCCGAATCGATCGTGAGAAAAGCCCGTGTCGCATTCACCGTCTCGAGAACGATGTCCGCCCCGCACGATCCGCGCATGCGATACCCCAGCGTCTTCAGCAACCGCCCCGTTTCTTCGCTGTCGCAAGTCGGGATCACGATCTTCCGGTCCTTGTTCGTCATCGCCTGTAATTCCCGAGCCTGTCCTATATACCGGATCAGCAATCGCAGGTATTCGGTCTGTACCAAAGCTTCATTCCCCGAGGCTTCGTAACCATTCGTCACAACATTCCGCGCCAGAGACGGAAGCAGATCTTCAGGCGCGAGTTCGGGTGACAGCGCCGCCATGCGCGCAAATGAAGAAAGCGGGCCCGGAATCGTCACTGTGCTGAAGAGGTTCACGGGCGTCTTTCTCGCCGGCATGTTCAAATCGTCGCCGCCCGCCCCCCGGTACTGCTTCAGATCGCTCGAGAGTTCTGTGTCCCGTCCTTGCATGAAATCCAACAGGACCGCTTGCCGCAATGCCAATTTCCGCTTCGCCGGATCATTCTCTTCGGCAGCCCACTTCAAGTACGCGTCCCTGCTCCCCGGATCGCCATGCCGCTCGAGAAATTCCGCTAGAGCAGCCGCGCCTGCGCTGTTTCCCGGCTTCGCCGCTGCTTCTTCCAGAACCGACCGCGCGCCCGGCAAGTCGCCGCTCGATTCGTGCTGCATCACCTGTTGCTGCAAGTCCCCTGGTGAGGCGCCGCGCATCGGCCCCATCGCAATGCAGCCGAAAGTCGCGGCCAGCGCGACGTAGAAAAAAGTTCTTCCGGCAGAATCAGCTTTCATACCCACAGCAGTTCACCTACGCCCGTCGTTCAATATAGCTAGGTTTTCTACTCTACCATTTATCGCCCGTCAACGGCGCTCCTGGACGATAGTCACTTCAACCGGCAGCGTGTAATGCACCGCATAGCTTCCGTAATTCCGGTCATGCTCCTGCGGCTGCGCCGCCCCACTGGCATCCATAGCTTTGGCAAGCAACGTGGTACGCGTGCTTTGCGCCGGGGTGCGCCATTCACATTCCCACCGGCGCCATGCATAGTGCTGCGCCTCATCCATGAACCGAACCGCCTGCCAGTTCCGTCCGGCATCCACGCTCACCTCTACACTTGTGATATCCGACTCGCCTGACCACGCGGCTCCCACCACCCGATACACGCTGTTTGCCGGGACAATTTCACCCCAACGCGGCCGCGCGATCTGCGATTTCACCATCATCGCCGTGAGCGGATGCCGCACGACATTCTCTGCGTCCCCATTCCAATACGCATACTCGGTAGTTTGCCAATAGCCCTGAAACGGCTCGTGCATCACCCGAATGTGCGTCAGCCACTTCACCGAAGCCATCGCGTAATACCCCGGCACAATCGCGCGCGCCGGATACCCATGCTCGGCTGCCAGATCGGCGCCGTTCATCTTGTAGGCCACCAGCACTTCCGGTTGCATAGCTTTGTCGATCGGCAAGCTTCGCGCAAAGCGGATTGAGCCTGGCGGCTTGGGCCCATTCGACGGCTCGCCTCGATCCGCGCCTTCGAGTACTACCTCGCTTGCGCCATCTATAGGTTGAGCCCGGTTCAGCAGCTCTCTTAATGGCACACCCGTCCACTCGGCTGTCCCCACCGCGCCGACCACCCACTGCACGCCGCTCTCCCGCGGGATCAAAAAACTCCGGCTATTTCCCGCACACTCGAGCGTAACCACGCGCGTCTGCGATCCCATGCTGCGTAACTCCTCGTAGCCGATACGAAACGGATTCTTTACATCTCCGTCGATCCGCAGCTCATACCCCGCAGCGTCGAGCCTTGGAATCGGGAAGTGATTCCGGACGTAAAACAACTCATTCGGCGTCAGAAAACCATCGAGCGCATCAAACGGCGACTCGAGATTCAGCGGTTCTCTCTCGCGAACAATCAAGAACAACAATGATACGTTACCGTCATGCGCCTCAGATCATGCTCCTCCGGCCGCCTCGGATTCCTCCTCTTCTCAGCCGCCCTCGCCTGCACCATGGCCCAGGCAAGCCGCGCACCCGTGCCGCCCGAGATCGCTCACGGATACAACACAATCACCGAAACAGACTTGAGAGCCGATCTCCAATTCATCGCCTCAGACGCGCTCGAAGGCCGCATGTCTCTTCAGCCCGGCGATGATGCCGCAGCACAGTGGATTGCCTCCGAGTTCGCAAAAGACGGGCTCACGCCGCCCGCCTCGGGCAGTTACTTTCAGCCCGTTCCCCTCACCGAATTTCGGGCCGACCGCGCCCGCTCTTATGTCGCGCTCAAGCGCGGCACAACCGAAAAGCAATGGAAATTTCCCGACGCCTATGGCGCGTTCCCGCGAGACGTCGATGTCACCGCAAATCTCATCTTCGCCGGATTCGGAATCACGGCGCCTGAGCTCAACTACGACGATTACGCGGGCATCGACGCGAACGGGAAAATCGTTCTACTCTTCGATCATGAGCCGCAAGAAACCGATCCGCACTCCATCTTCAACGGTACCGGCAACACTCGGTACGCGACCACCCGCGTCAAGGTCTTGAATGCCCAGAAACACGGAGCCCTAGGCGTGCTCATCGTCGCCGAGCCGAACCGGAAGCATCCCTCTAACCAGGAAAGAATGGCTCGCATAGGCGGCACCACCACACGCGCCATTCCGCTCCCCGCGCAAGCTTTGGCCGATGATGAGCTGCACACTCCCTCCGCGATCATTTCAGATGCCATCGCTCGGGAACTCTTGGCGACTGCCGGCGCAAGTCCCTCGGATCTGCAAACCGTTATCGACCGCGATCTCAAGCCGCAGTCGCGGCCTCTTCCCGACACCACCGTCACGATTTATTTCCGCAATCTGTCCACCCGATCGGGAACCACCTACAACGTCGCCGGACTTCTCGAAGGCAGCGATCCGAACATTAAGACCGAAACCATATTGATCAGCGCGCACCACGACCACGACGGCAAAAGCCTCGATCAGATCTGGCATGGCGCAGACGACAATGGCTCAGGAACGGTAGGCGTCGTCGAACTGGCGCGCGCTTTCAGCGCTAACCCCGCGAAACCGAAGCGTTCCATCCTCTTCGTAGTCTTCGCCGCCGAGGAGCGAGGCTTGCTCGGATCTTTCTATATGACCCAGCATCCTCTGCGCCCCCTCGCTACCACCCGCGCCATGATCAATTTCGATATGATCGGGCGCGATGAAACGCCCAGCAACCAGACCAACGGCCTGATCGATATCCCATCCGACACGACCAATCGCCTCAATCTGATCGGCGCAACCTACAGTCCCGATTACAACCGCACCGTTCAACAAGAGGACCGGTACGTCGGGCTAACGCTTGACTATCGATTCGATCACGAATCGGCGCTCAACATTTTCTTCCGCAGCGACCAGTTCCCGTTCGTGCTGCATAACGTCCCCGCCTTCTGGTGGTTCACAGGCTTCCATCCCGATTACCACCACATCACCGACACAGCCGACAAGATTGACTATGGAAAGATGGCCAAAATCCTGCGCCTTGCCTATCTCTCGGCATGGCAATTTGCAAACGAGCCGACTCCGCCGCGCTTCATCGAGAACCCCGCCGGCCGAACCTGACGCGGCAGGTCGAAAGATCTTACTCGCATACAGACATTACCGCCGGCTCCTCCGCTTCTTCACATCGGGGTAAAGGCAGCTCGTTAGGTCATTCGGATAGGCGATACCAACGCTGCCCACGGAGACCTGCAGGTCGGCATCCGCCGATTCCCTGAAGATTCGTGGGTCACGACGAAGCCGGCATTCTTCTTGCGAGCCGGAGAGGCGCACGATGATCGCTGTGTCCTCGATTCGTGTGACACGGCCATAAAGTTCGTACTGAGCGGCAAGCCGCCCATCATAGTCGAGATGCGTGAGTGAGATGTGAACCGATTTCCCGATGAGTTCGGGTAAGGAAAGCGGTGGGCGCGAGTTCAAGGAAGTGCTGCCGTTCCACTGCTAAGACCTTTTGATTTAGGGTTTCACGACAGCCAAATCAAATTATGTCTGGTGGTTTTTAGAAAGAGAACTTGAGATTGATCTCAATCGTCCTTGGGCCGCCCGATTGAAAAAGCGGAGTAAGTCCGTTCGTCGGACTGCCCGAGCCCAGCATCAAATTCTGCATCGAAGCGGGCTGGCCGAATAACGCGCTTCCAAAATAGCCGATGGGAGTTGAAAAATTTGCCTGATTGAAAAGATTGAACGCGTTCACGCCCAAATCAAGAGAAGTCGAGCCGAACAGCCGGAACTGACGCCGCAAGCTCGAGTCAATCTGAAATAGACCGGGTCCCATTAGCACATTTCTCCCGAGCGTTCCATTAGTAAGTCCGGCCGCCGATGCAAACGCCGCTGGATTCAACTCCCGGCCGCCTGGAACCGAGTTGTTCTTGATCCAGATCGGTACGCCAGGGGCCAAGTCCGCTCGCCCGGTGTTTGCAAAAGCCAAACCAATGCTTCTATCTGTTGTCGTCACGTCGAACGGGAACCCTGTGCGGGCCTGTAACGTGGAACTCAGGTTCCAGTCGCGAAACCAGGTCCCGCGCAAGCCACTCGCGTGCCAGGAAGGGAGCCGGTAGCTGATGGATGCGTTCAGATTATGCCGGACGTCGAAATTGGACGAGCCTCGATCGTCCGCGTTGCTGGAGCCGGGCGGAACCAGGAAAATCGAGGAACCTTGAGAGCCGGTATCAATTGAATGACCCCAGGTGTAGGAGACCAACGTGTAAAGATTGGATGTCAAGTTGCCCGTGAACTGTGCCTGAAACGCCTCGTAATCAGACGTGCCGTAACTCGTAAAAGAGGTTTCCTGCAGAAGTGTGCCGGCTGGATCGACAGTCCCGTCCAAGCGGAGCAGTCTGCGACCCGCGGAGCCCACGTACGCGAGTGAAAGCGTGGACCGCCCCTCGATGGACTTTTCAATCGAAGTTCGCCACTCCCATACTTTGGGCAGGAAAAGCGGCGGCGCTTCTGCGAAAGGCCCCTCGTATACCGGGGTGGCATTGCTGCGGGAAGGCAAGTACTGCCACATATTCAACGGTGAAAGATTGACAGCAAAAAGAAGCGATCCGAGAGCATCGTCATAAAAAACTCCGGCACCCGCGCGAAAGACCAGATCGGGTCGCTTGAAGTGATACGCCAGTCCGAGTCGTGGGGCAAACTGCGTGTAATGCCAAGTCCAGTTCGATTCATTGAGGGCGGAAAATCCTCCGGCCGGCTGAAAGGCGGTATTAGGGCCGCTCCAAGCACCAGCCGCTGCTAAACCGGTTGCCGACGATATAGTCTTGGGAGGCGTGAATTCCCATCGGAATCCGTAGAGAAGAGATAGCCGGTCATTTACATGGAACGTGTCTTGCGCAAAGGCTGATCCCATAGGAATCTGGCCGGTGAAGATGGTCGGCTTCCCGAAAGACGCGGTCACGCCGAGAGGATCTCCTCGAAGGAGCGCTTCCACTCCTGCTGAAACGATCGATGTAGTCCAAAAAAAGTCGCCTAGCTCGGTTCGCGGCAGCAACCGAATGTAATCGGCGCCGAGGCGCAAGTCGTGTGCGCCATGCTGCCTCGCAAACGTATAGGCTCCCTCCCATTGATTCTGATACGTGCGCTCTGCCGTACCGGAAGCCAGTTGTCCTATGCCCGCGATCGACAGAGCAGTGATCCTCCGCGGATTGGCGGGAACGATAACAGGAGGGCCCTGCGAAATTATTATCTCGATCTCTTGGGGTAGCGGATAAGAGAAGGCATCAAATGCGGCTTGTTCGCGAACTGAATTGGCGCTCCACTGCGACGTGTCTAGTACGCGCGAAAAATTAAAGCGAAAATCGTGAATCGCTCCTTTCCATTCCATGGTCGAGCCCACGGTTGCGGTGAGCGAATGGAATACTGCGTTTGTGGTTTCGAGTTGTTCTGTTATCGACCGCGAAGGAACGTAGGCATAACGTGCAAAGAGCCGCCCTTTCTGGCCCAGTATCTGGTCGATTCGCGCGCTGTAATTTTCAACCGATGCTTGTTTTTCAAGCGGCAGGGTAGCCAGAGACTCGTCCGGACGTAAACTCGGGACCGCCGGCAACGGAAATGCATTGAGTAGAAGCGCGTATGGATTTCCCTTGGCGGCGCGAGCGGATACCGATGGAACCGGCATGAGCTGCAGCGCCGTATCGTCGACGTTGACGTTTTCGACCGCCGCAAAGAAGAAAGTGCTGTTCGAAAGCAACGGCCCTCCCAGGCTCCCTCCGTAGCCGTTCAAGGATGCAGGCTGTAACGGCGAATCATACTTTTGCGCAAACCAATCCGAGCTGTCCAGCTGTCCAGGCCGGATATAGGCGAACGCGCCCCCATGAAAATCGTTCGAGCCCGAGCGTGTTTCGATACGGATCTGTGCGCCGGGCCGGTCGCCGTACTCGGGCGCAAAATCCGAAGAGCGAAGCTCTACTCGTTGAATCTCCTCCTTAGAAGCCAAATCCTGCGTGCTTCCAATCACCGTCATGCCTGGCAAGCTCGATCCCGGATAGGTCCCGGGTGTCGCGGACACGCCAAGGCCAGTGTTGCCGCTGACTCCATCGACGCGAACTGTGTTTGTATTCGGCCGCTGACCATTCACTGTGAATTGGCCGCCATCCCCAGCCGATGCCGGCGTCACCGTCGACCCCGGTACGAGTCCGTAGAAGGCATGGAGATCGCGTCCGTTCGCCGGCAGCGTACTCGTCGCAGACTGCCGGCTCACTGCTAAACCGTTACCGGCCGGGTCGCTCTCGTCGCGTGTGCTCTGTACCGTAATTTCCTGCTGCAAGGGCAAGAGCTCGATCATGAAATCGGCCACCCGGGTTTGTTCCGGCTGCACGCTGACGCCCGTTTGCGTAACCGTTCGAAATCCATGGGCGCGAATGGTGATCTTATACTTAGCCGGAGCGAGCTCCGCGCTCATATACCGGCCCTGCGCGTCGCAGAAGGTCTTCTGCCGCGCACCGGTCGCCTCGCTTTGAATCTGCAGTTCCGCCCCGGGTATCACTGCACCCGAGCGATCCCGAACCACTCCACTGAGAAACCCGCCCGCGTGTGCAAAAAGCGACGGACCCACTGCAGTCACGAGAATGAGGCAGGTCTTCAGGAGCATTCAACTCTGGTTCTCACGGAGCCGTCTGTTGCAAGAGAGCAAGCTTCTCCACGCTTTGAAGTTCATCAGGCAATCTTCTCAAAATATCTGCTCCAGTTTGCTGCGAGTAACTGCCGCCCAGAAGCCGGCTCAAAGACGTATCCAATTCCTTGCACGCAACGAGCAGTTCAGCCGCCCCAGCCTGCCACGACGCTTCCGGACGGTTGCGGGTTTCGCCCGACGCGCCGCCCAATTGATTTGCCGGCGAATTCACGAGTGGGGCCAAATTCTCGCGCAACTGCGATGCCGCCTGTTCAATCGCAAGCGCATGACGATGCTGCAGGGAGCGCAGAATCTCCCGATCCGCAGCTCCAAAGCGCAGCTCCAGTGCGGGAGAAAAGGTTTGAGCCAGCACATCCAAGGCATGCGCCTGCGCCACGAGCGAACTACTGAGGTCTAAGGCACGATCGGTAATCTCCTGGAATGGCTGTGGCCCGCCGCTTCTTGACTCCAAAAGTGAACGTAGAGGGGCGGATGTGCCCGTCGAGGAACTATCAGGCGCATGGATTGCTTTTCCCGCCGGTGACGGCTGGCCGGAATCAAAGTGTGTTCTCGCATTCGATATTTGAGCCAGAGCTTGCCGGATCTCCCGTTCGCGATTACCTGAAATGCCTACGCCGGAGACGACAACGTGCTGCCGCGATGAATCGACGTTAACCGTAAGCGGCTCGCCTGCATCTGCTCCAATTGCATTCAACGCCGCAAACACGCGCAGCTCGTCTTGTGGGCTCACTTTGCTTTCGGTGTCCGCGCCGGCGGGTGCCGCTGGTTTTATTGCTGCAATCACCGGCCGCGCAGAGGGCATTTCGCCGGACTCGGCCATCGTCACATCTTCCCGGTCTTCAAAATGGAACTGCCCTTCCACGGGCCTAAAGCTGTCGGCCCGCAAGGTCAACGATGCGATACGAAGGACGCCCTCCGAGGTTTGCGTTCGCAGGCGATAGAATCGGCTGGCTCCGTTCTCGCCTCGGACGGAAACGACCTGATCGCGCTTGTCCTGTAACCGGTCCCGCCAGGCGGCAAACGAGCGCGCACTCAGCGGATCATCCCAACTATAGTTCGCCTGTACGAACAACGCTCGGGTGTGTTCGGGACCGGAATCCCCTACACCGCCCATTGCAGGGTGGCCTTGTCTTTGAAGCATTGCCGGCCGGTACCAGCTTCGCCCATTCCAGGTGACTCGCACTCTCCCATGCGCCGGCGTGCGCACCGCGGCTGCATGGGCCAATAATTGCGTCACGCTTCGATGCGGTGTATCGCGGTAGTAAAAGAACGCCAGTACGGCGAGACCGCAGGCTAAAGCGCTAAGTGCCCCTAAGGCTGGAGAGAAGCGAAACTTGCTTTGCCGGCGATTTAAGCTCGCGATCGGAACGTGTAACGGGCGCCATTCGTGAGACGACTCGAGAGCCGGTTTCAGCACCCGGTTGTGGTACTCGGAATATGCGTTGGCAGCGCTCCTCAGTTCTTCTAAACGCAGACGGCAGCGCATGCACTCCTGCAGGTGAATTTCAATCCTCGCCGCCGCCTTCCCATGTGTCTCTTCATCCGCAAACCGGATCAGATCTTTTTCGGACGCATGAATCGGATTAGGCATGCACAGCCTCCGCCAGTCGCGAGATCGCACGCCTCAGAAACTCATTCACTGTCGACGAGCTAATCCCTATCACCTCGGCGATCTCCCGATAGCGCAGTCCTTCCGAGCGAAGATATAAACAATTCCTCTGCTGCGGCGATAACGTGTTGAGTGCTGCGTGCAAACACTGCATTTTTTCGCGATCGAGAATCCTGCGCTCCGGTGATTCGGTGATCTCATACGTGAGCCGGTCCCAATCTAAGCTGGCTACGCGAAATACTTTCTCGCGCGACCGCACCTTGAGTGCCATATTGTGCGCCACGCGAAACAGCCAAGCTCGCATGTTGAGGATGGTTTCGCCTTTGCACATCGTTTGGTAAAGTCGCAGGTACACTTCCTGGGTCACCTCTTGCGCTTGTGCCTCCGGAATCCCGAGATAAAGCACATACGAGCAGATATCGGCTCGCGTCTGCTGATAAATCTGCTCCACATCGTACTCGAGCCTTGTGGCCCCCTGTTCCGGCGAATCGCTCAGAACCGGATGCTCCTCGAAAGTGAGTGAAATAGGCACATTTCAATGGCCGAATCGAAAGCCAAAATCAGCCGTCCAGGAAAGCCATGCTTGCCTTCGATCTCCATAGTTCGAAAACCCAGTCGAATAACCCCGCACTGAAGTTCCGAGCCAATAATGGCGTTTCCGGTCCAACGCGAGACGGCTACCCAGGCTCGCTTGGGCTAGCAAAGCGTCGCGGAATTGGCCGTAATCGGCGTGCCAGGCGTACGCGCCGCCCATCCCTAGAAATAGCTCTACACGGCCGCTAACGATGGGCAGAATGCCTTTGGCCCCAAATGGCAAAATCGTAACGCGCGTCCTCTCGGTTTCGGGCACAATGACGCACGCCGGACAACCTGGACCGATGCTCACCAAAGTCTGTCCGCTGGATATGACCGGAAGGAAAAGCACAGTATGAGTCGCCGGCAATAACGTGTCGACACCGGTCTCAAGCGCAAAATACTTCCAAAGCCGATATTCATAGCGGCCGCTAAATAGAGGTCCGCCGCGTTCGTCAAACTCATTGTAGGAGTAGGTCTGGCCACCCGCGCTCAATGTAACCGTGCCGGTATGAGACGGCTCTTGTGCCGAAAGCGTCAGGGCGCTAACAGCCAGGGAGAACGCCAAGAATGATCTATTCACATCTGGAAAGACCCTGCCGAACTGGTTTTAACGACAGGCTTGAAAGCTTTTTTGCCGTGTCATGCAACGCCAGTCTGCCGTGTGTCCCGGCGCAGCGAATATTGCCTCGCGCTTACTGCCCAACAGTCGCTACACGTCGGAGTTATTGCCGGATCCGAGCTCAACCGGCGCGCGCCCATCGGCCACGGCCGACTCTGGGATTGCTAGAACAGGTGTGAGGCCGTCGGCGTATCCGATGTCAAATAACATGGCTTTCGATACTACGGTGCAGATTTACGCGGCAAGTTGATCACAAACAGAGCTGCTTGCCCTTAACCTCGCGTGGATCGGCGCGTTCCTTTTGAGACCCGCGAGACGGTGCGGGAGTAGTCTTCGGCTTCGGACATATTTACCAGGGCCGCCAGGGCATGGTCAGCTCCGGCGTACTCGGGGCTCGTATTAGGCCTTGTGTTCCTTGTCTGCGGCAGCCTGACTCCGGGACAGATACTCCATTCCGCAATCGACCTTCATAACGGCATTTCTCTGGTAGAACGCTTAACCGGCTGGAAAACGGTCCCGCTTCCGATCCAGCCGCATAAGTTGCATCGACGGATAACCCATCATTTCCTGAGCACCATCGCCTCGGCGGCTCCGGCAAGAGCGAAGGCAGTCAGGTATGTGTCAGCCCAGAACTTTTGTCCGCCGGTCCGGGTGCTAATTCTTCTTTTCCCAGTGATAGAAGAGATCACCCGTCCCGTTTTTCACCGTGTAATCGTCAGGAGGTTGGAACAAGCTCGGCGCGGGCTCTGAACGCTGAATATTCGTCAGCTTATAAGTTGTTTCGCCCATTCTCGGATCGTCGCTCTTGCTCATCACTAATACCTTCAAATCCGGCGAATACCAGCTTTCCGTCGTAATGACAAGCGGCTGAACATTTCCGATCCGCCCCGCCGGAATTGTTCGTGTGATGCGCGTCCCTTGCGCTGGCACGCCCTCTACGGTCTGCGTGCCTAGGTCTGTTTTCGAGATATCGTGATCGTCCGGCGCACCCTCGCGCTTGATCATAACCTGATTTCTGCCCCCGGAGTTCGGTGCCGGCCCCACAGAAGTGTAAAAAAATGTCTTGGTCGCGGCGAGTGGAGGCGGCATCATCCCTATAGCGCCGGCGTTCTTGCCCGCAGGAATCGACAACTTGATCGCGGTCTTCGTTTGCGCGTCAAGCGTCCAATGCACCTGAGCTATGGGGTCGTCGATCATCACAATGTGCGGAGCATCTCCATTCTTTCCCGTCAAGCCAGCAAGCTCCTCCTCCCGCCTCACCCGGCCTTGACTGTCGCGCGCAACGCTGCCTGACGTCGTCTGCTCGATACGGTTCCCATCTGCCAGCACCTGTACTCGTTGCGTGCTTGTTTCTGCCGAATATGGCGCGCCCCCAACCGTCCCCATCGGAACCGCCATAGCGGTAGTGATGCCAGCCGCCCCGAATTCAACGTCGGGCAATTGAATCGCCACCTGCTTTTGCCCGGATACCGCCGTTTGCCCGAGCGCACATCCTACACATAGACCCGAAATTAAAATCAACTTACGCATCTCGTTTCTCTATCTCCTTTATTCACGTCATGAACTCGTCACTGCACCAGCCGCACGGCTCGGGCTACCCCATCCTGCCCTACCAGCAAATCTGCACTGATCCTTTCCTCACCCGTAACGGACGTAACGGGCACTCCAATCTCGCCAAGCTGCGAAACCGGAATCTGGACGCGGACGATGACCGGCTGCTCCAGAGGTACTTCGCTCTCCGCATACGGAAGCGCGATGAATCCCGATCTCGCGCGCGCTGCCGGAATCGTGGCCATCGCGTGTTCTGAAGCTGCGCTACGCTCCCAATGCATCCACGCCAGATACAAACTGGCTGCGATCGCCAGTGCCGCTGCCATCCGCACACGCCGCCGGTACCGCGCGCTTTCCTTCAACCTGGCTCGGAACGCCATTCGCATCCGCGCCTCAAAGGTCGCACCCGCAGTCTGCGGCGTCGCCCTCACAAGCCGTCGAAATCGATCCTCTAATTCGTCCTCGTCATTCATACCGGACACCTCTCGCCCTTGCGCAACTTTGCCGCCAAAATCGCGCGGGCCCTGTGCAATCTCGATCGCACCGTCCCGATTGCACAACCTAGTCGTTCCGCGGCTTCAACGTAACTCAAGCCCTCTAAATCACACAGCACAACCACCTCGCGATAGTTCGGCGCCAAGCTGAAAATCGCTGTCCGCAAATTCTCGAGTTCCTGCCCTTTACTTAATTCCTCGACCACGCCTGCGCCCAAGTCGCTTGCTTCAACGGCTGCCTTCAAACCGCACGTCCGGTCGCGCGAAAGATGCCGCCGTACCTTGTTGCGCGCCGCTCCGATCAAATATCCTTGTAACGCTCCCTGCTCTTCGGCATACAGCTTGCGTTCTGAAAGCAGCATCAGAAACACCTCTTGCGTTACCTCTTCCGCTGTCTCCCGGTTTCCTGACATGTGCAGGGCAAACCGGAAAACCGGAGCTTCATGACGCCGAAAAAGTATCACGAATGCGTCCTCATCTCCTTTGCTCGAGAGCTGCAGCAGCTTGCTATCGCTCAGTTCCTCATACGGCCGTCTGTTCCTCACGCCGTCTGCAACGCCTTCCCACAACGTATTACCGCGAACGGCCGAAAAGGTTCCCAAAACTTTTGTCGCAACCCACCCTCACACAGAGGGCGATAAATGATGCCGTGCATAGGACTGAAACACGGCTTCACAATCCTCCGTCGGGGAATCTACGAATCTGCCGCGCAGGATCGCCGCCAAGTCTCCTAGCGCAAGCCGTAGAAGTTGAGCCGAAAGCCGCGTCCGCTCGCTATTTTGCTCTGACATTCCGGCATTCGCCACTCTCAGCGCATACGGCAGCGCAGCCGGCAATGATGCTTGAGTCTTATCGGTATAGAAGTAATACACGATCGGATATAGGACGAGATCTACCCGCGCCTGCACCAAACCTGCGCTGAAGTCGGTAAGCGCCCGTTCCGCATTCTCTCCGTTAATCGAAGAGCCCATTTCCTGTTCTGCGCGATTCAAAAGTGAGATGCGCCTCGCCAAGTTGCGTGTCCGTCCGACGGCTGCCTGCACGAGAACAATCGACGAAATGCTTGCCGTGAGTATTCCAAATCCGAGCAGCGCTTCAAACGTGACAAGCAGGTGTAGCCAAACTGGAACGGGACCGTAGTCGCCCAGACCGAGCGTCGTCACAATGTTGAGAGAAAAATAGACCATCGGCCAGAATCCCACTGGAGGCTGGCCCACTTGAACTTTGAAGTGGCCCGTAGGCATGGCCCAATAGATAAGCGCGAATCCCACGCACACGGACATCGCCCAGATAAAAATAACCAGCACAATCGAAAGCGGGCCCGCACTGCTGAGCAGCCGCGGAATGTGCCGGAATAGATTGAACACGTTTCTCGCGACAAAGTCGCTCAGGGATCCGGTCGCGGATGGATTGAACAGGTCCCGGAACACCTCACGCAACGTAAGCAGGACGATCAGAGAGCCCAGAGCCGCCGGCCAGTAGCTCCACATGTTCTCTTCAGCGTAGGACGAAGCATCAGCTCGCAAAGAAAGCCTGGTTGTGGGAGCATTTCCATCAGGAACTGCTATGCCGTTTGTGGACGTCAGCACCCTGCCTGTGATCGAGCGCTTGCCCGGTTGGTATGGACGATATTTCCACTCGCCGAGCTTAACCTTCGCGCATTACGATTTCACGCGCGGCGCTTCCATTCACGAACATTTCCATGTGCAGGAAGAAATGTATGAAGTGCTTGAGGGCGGGCTCGAAATGACCATAGACGGCGTGACCGAGATTGCCCGGCCCGGTTTCGTCGCTATCGTGCCGAGTGGCATTCCGCATTCCGTCAAAGCACTTACCGACGGCCGGGTCATAATCGTCGACTATCCCCGCAGGCGTGAGTTCGACTAGCCCGGCGGCATCCACGCCTGGAGCATCGCGCTAATTTCTCCTGAGTCCGCCGCTTCGTTCGCAAATGTAAATCCGCCCTCGTCGCGCATCTCTCGTGCGGCACGCAGAAACATTCCCAGAGCGGCGCGGCAGAGAGCGCTGCCCACGCTGACGCGCTTCACTCCCATCGCGGACAAAGCATCTAGACTCAGTGGAACGCCTTGGAGCCCCATCAGGACGTTCACCGGCCGATCCACAGAGCTCGCCACGGCGGCAATCTCCTCCTTGCCGGCCAAGCCCGGCGCATACAGAACATCTGCCCCCGCTTCTTGATAAGCCTGCAGCCGCGCAATCGTATCCTTTAGGTCACGCCGCCCGTGCAAGTAGTTTTCTGCGCGCCCCGTCAGCGTGAAAGTAAAAGGAAGCGCCTGCGCCGCCACTGCCGCAGCGCGAATTCGCTCCGCCGCAAATTCCTTCTCATAAATCGGATCGTCCGGGTTTCCGGTTGCATCTTCGATCGAGCCCCCAACAACTCCCGCCGCTGCCGCAAGTGCGATCGTTTCCTCGACAACCTCGGGCGCATCGCCGAACCCGTTCTCGAGATCCGCGCTTACCGGCAGGTCGCTCGCAGACACAATCCCGGAAAGATGCCTCTTCACCTTGTCGCGCCCGAGCGTATTATCCAACTGGCCGGCAGAGAAAGCAGCGCCCATGCTGGTGGTCGCCAGCGCTTCGAACCCCAAGGATGCCAGTAGCCGCGCAGTGCCGATATCCCACGGATTCGGAATAACGAAAGCACCGTCCCGCTCATGCAGCGCACGAAATGCGCGCCCCTTTTCGAACTGTGTCCGCATGCGTCGATCATACCGGCTCTTTGAGAGCCGAATCTCTCCGCTTTAGAAGAGATCGCCGAGGCTGGGTGGCGGAATAGAAAACCCCGCATTCCTCCAGGTTTCCTCGGTCTCCCACACGCCCTTTAAAATCTCGCCCTATCCGCGAGATTCCCACCTTCCCAACCCGCCGAAGTACCCGGAGCCTTCTTCAAAATAATCCAAGAAGCAAAAGTGCCTCGTATCCGTCTACGGGATACTATGCGCAAATACTTTATTGGATCGATATTGTTGTGTGTCTGGCTGGGGTCATTTCCGAGCGGGGCCGCACAGAATACGACGCAGAACGTGAGGCTCGATCAGGAGCTGCAGATTCCAGGAGACGTGCTGAAACCTGGGAATTACACGTTTTCTGTCGAAGACACGATGCGGGACCGTGCAATCGTTCGAATTGAGAATGCCGATAAGGAGAAGCATTATTTGGTGCTCGCCGTACCGAACACGAAGCCTTTGGGCGAAGCCGTGCAAAACGGGCTGATTCTGTTTCAGTCCAAAAATGATAAAAAGCAGGTGCTGAAGGGATGGGCTTGCCCCGGTTGCGCGACAAGCCTGGAGTTTGTGTATCCAAGACTTGAGGCAGCGAAGATCACCGCGGATAGCGGCGAATCTGTACTGGCGGTGGATCCGGAATCAGACAAATTGCCTGTCAAGCTTGGGGCGGACGACATGAAGGTAGTCACGCTGTGGCTTTTGTCGCCAAAGCGGGTAACGGCCGAAGACAAGGAGAAGGGAGTGGTTGCCAAGAAATATAAAGCGCCTCAGAGCAATGCGGCCACCACGACCGAGACGGCGGAAGTAACGCCGGGCGCCGTATCAAGCGAAACAGCTAGTGCTGCACCAAATATGGCTCAGCGCACGAGCGCCAATCCGCCTCCGCCAGCGCAGCCGGCAGAAGTGGCTCAAAACCAAACGCCAGGTGAGTCGCCGAATCCTGCGCCGGTTCGGACTACGGGTGAGCGCAGCGAACGTCTGCCGAAAACAGCGAGCAACACATTCTCCTTTGCACTTTTGGGCCTGCTGGCGCTGATGGCCGGAGCGGGACTGCGAGTGAGGCGTGTGCGGCGGTTGCGCGGCTAGCGGCAGTGTTAGCATTCCCACATGAAAGTGACCCCGAGGAGCGTCGGGTTCGCACCCGAAATCGTATCTGAGTGGAAGAAAATTGCGCTGGTCGGCGCGGCGGGCATGCTGCTGGGATTTGCAACCGCTGCTGCATTCAACGGAGCACTGACGCGTTTGGTCGAGCATGAGGTGCAGCGCTCGTCCGGGCCCGGCAGTTTTACGGTAGTTTCGCAAGTCCCAGAAACAGTACGTACCCCAGCGAGACCTCTCGATGCGGAGGAACTGGCGAAACTGAGAGTACGGAACCGGCGGCTGCAGGCTTTAGTGGACGTTCTTCGCCGCCGGGCGCGAGAGCACAACCGGCAGCAAAGCGTCGAAAACGGGGAATGAAATTTCAACTGATCAACGTGTCAATAGAAGCGCTCGTGGTCTCGGCCGGGGTGGTGCTGTTGGGCATGTCCGGATGGGATCTAGTGAAGTTCACCGCATTTCAGAAGCATCCCGAGTGGTTCGGGGCTTCGAACGAGACGGTACTGCGCCGGCAGGACGTTCGGCGTGCTTCTTCGCGAGGTGGGCCGAATGGAGCCGTTCCGCGAGTTATAGGCAGGCTCGAGATTCCGAGACTTCATGCATCCGTGCTGGTGCTGGACAAGGACGACGATGAGAGTCTGAGCCTGGCAGCCGGGCATGTGCCCGGAACCGCGTGGCTGGGGAGCGAAGGAAACAGCGTCATCGCCGGACACCGGGACACAGCGTTTCGCGCGCTGCGGAACATCAGAGTAGGCGACCGCGTTCGCATCGAAAGCGGGCGGACTTACGACTACATTGTGGATTCAGTGCGGATCGTAGCCCCAGATGATCTCCGCGTTCTGCGGGATCATGGCGGGGCAATGTTGACGCTGATTACCTGCTATCCCTTCGGGTACATAGGAGACGCGCCGAAGCGATATGTTGTGCGAGCGAAGTTGAAGGAAGTGGCCGTGATCGCTGATGGCGATCAGTACAAGATGGAAGAGAAATACGCTCCGGCGGGCTCGTTGTAGAGGCCCATGGTCATCAGCGTCATGGGATGAGCGATTCGGAGCCCGTTCTCGAGGTACCAACGGAGCAACTCTGTATTGCGCGAGGGGATGATGATGCCGGGCCCCTCGAAAGCGCCGGCCGCGGCAATTAGAGCCTGCAGGTCGAGATTTGACTCTGCGACTGCATGCCCGAAGTAGCCGAAGGCAGAAGCATAGCCTGTAATTCGGCCATGCCGCTCTACGACAAAAGCTGTACCCTGAGCGATTCCGTCGCGCAGTTCGCCAGAGCGGGTGTGGCCGTGCACGCGCTCGCATACGTGATCCGCGGAGCCGAGGTCGGCTTCTGTTGCGGGGCGTACGCTACAGCCTTCGATGGTCTTTTTGAGAGGATCGCCGTTCATCACGGACATGGGTTCGCGTACCTGGAAACCGAGTTTTGTATAAAGCGATAGCGAGCGGTTGTGATACGCGGCCTGCAGCAGGCGAACTCCGGGGAACGCACGCTGCCGGGCGCGTTCGATGACGGCTTCCATGAGGATGCGTCCAATGCTCCGGTTCTGAACGTCGGGCGCGACCGTAATGGGGCCGACGCCTGCGATAGCGGAGCGCTCGTCGAGGCAGTTGCTGCCCACCAAGCGGCCATCAGATTCCGCGACTACGCAGTAAAATCCGGGATGGGAAAATAGCATCCCGAGTATGCCAATTCCGGCTTCGGGCGATGGAAGTTCGACGCCGAAAGCGTGTTTGGTGCTGATGCTCGCGAAAGCGTTGTAGCAAATCGTTCCACAGAGGGCCGCGTCTTCCGGTGTCGCGCGGCGAATTTGAACGGGCAAATGCAAACCTGGAGTTGACATATCCTGATGTAGATGCGAGACGGAAATCGCGGGATTAATTGTAACGCGGCGCGCGCAAGATTTCACAGGCAAAATGTCAGGGGCGTACAATTCTGAGGGGAGAGTTTTCTTCCATCGGAGGTCTCTGAGCGATGTGCTTGGCGATACCAGCTAGATTGATCGAGACGCCATCTGTTGAGGACGATCGAGCGTTGGTCGAAGTAGCTGGCGTGAAGCGGCACATCAATACGGGCCTGCTGCAAGATGACCCCCCGAGCATCGGCGACTGGGTTTTGGTCCACGTCGGATTTGCGATGAGCAAGATCAGTGAAGAACAAGCTCTCGATCAACTACAGACGCTGTCAAAATTAGGAGAGGTGCAGGCCGCTATGGAAGAGGTGCGGGGCTACGGCTCCGCTGATTTCGAGTTTGGCGACGCTGGATCTGTTACAGGAAACGGATCTTAAGGGGAGCCGATGAAATATGTTGATGAGTTCCGCGAAGCTGGGGTAATCAACAAAGCAGCTGAAGAAATTCGGCGTCTGGCAGATCCGGGCCGCCATTACCGATTTATGGAAGTGTGCGGGGGCCATACGCATGCCATTTACCGCTTCGGCCTCAAAGATCTTCTACCGCCGAATATCGAGCTCATTCATGGTCCCGGCTGCCCAGTGTGCGTTCTTCCGATGGGGCGAATTGATGACGGCCTCTCGGTAGCCAGAGACCCAAACGTCGTCTTCACGGCTTTCGGCGACATGATGCGCGTACCCGGCACGCACGGGAGTCCGCTGGAACACAAGGCACGCGGAATGGATGTGCGAATCGTGTACTCGCCTTCCGACGCTTTGAAGCTGGCGCAGAAGAATCCCGATAAGCACGTGCTCTTTTTCGCCATTGGTTTCGAAACAACCGCTCCTTCGACCGCGCTCACTCTGATTCGAGCAAAGAGCCTCGGCCTGCAGAATTTTTCGGTTTTCTGTAATCACGTCACGATCATTCCGGGCATACGCGCTATTCTCGATTCGCCCGACATGCGCATTGACGCGTTCATCGGACCCGGGCACGTTTCCACTGTGATCGGTTGCCGACCCTATGAGTGGGTAGCGGCTCGCGAGCACAAGCCCATCGTTGTATCAGGTTTCGAGCCTGTCGATATCTTGCAGTCCATTGTCATGCTTCTCCGGCAACTGAACGCAGGCGACACGAAAGTGGAGAACCAATACGCGCGCGTCGTGCCTTGGGAAGGAAATCGTGCCGCACTGAAAGCCATGGCAGAGGTTTTCGAACTGCGGCCCTACTTCGAATGGCGCGGCATGGGCTTTATTTCGCAGTCGGCTTTAAAGATTCGAGCCAGCTACGCTGCCTGGGATTCCGAACAGCGCTTTTCGGTTCCCGGCGTTCGCGTCACCGATCCAAAAGCCGCGCAATGTGGTGAAGTGCTCAAAGGCGCTCTGAAACCCGTTCACTGCAAACTGTTCGGAAAAGAATGCACGCCTGAGCATCCCATCGGCGCTCTCATGGTCTCCTCCGAAGGCTCTTGTGCCGCTTACTACAATTACGAACACCGTAAGACGCCCTTGACGAGTATCGCTGTGCCTGCCTGAGCCGATCATGAGCACGGCGCCTCCGAAGATTCGCTTCCGCGATCCTCAAATCGAGATGGCGCATGGCGCCGGGGGCAAGGCAAGCCGTAGATTGATTGAAGGCCTGTTCGCTCCTCTCCTATTCGGCACACGCTCCGAGCCGTTGGGCGACGCCGCGCATGTCCGCGTCAACGGGTCAAACGTAGTCATCACCACGGACAGTTTCGTAGTCAAGCCGCTTCGTTTCCCAGGTGGCTCAATCGGTGAGCTTGCGGTCAACGGAACGGTGAATGACCTCGCCGTCTCCGGCGCTGCTGCGGAGATCCTTGTAGTCACCTACGTCCTCGAAGCCGGCTTGGGAACCGAGGCACTTGAAGCCGAAGTCCGCGCCATGGCGCAAGCTGCGGAACGGGCCGGAGTTGCCATTGTGGGAGGCGATACCAAAGTAGTCGAGCATGGGAAAGCCGACCGCATGTATATCACAACGGCCGGAGTTGGGCGGCCCATTCCAAATCTGACGCTTAGACCCGATAGCGTTCGTCCCGGCGACAAAGTCGTGCTCACCGGCCCTGTTGGGGATCACGGGATCACGATCTTACTGGCACGAGGCGAACTCGACCTCGAAGGCGATATCTGCTCGGATACGAGATCCGTGCTTCCGCTCGTGCAAGCGCTGGCACGGGCAGCGGCCGCCGGAGTTCGATGGATGCGTGATCCAACTCGCGGTGGAGTGGCAACGTGTCTAAATGAGCTGGCTCGCGATTGCGATCTATGCGTCACGATCTTCGAAGAGGATGTCCCGGTCCGCGATACCGTTCGTGGCGCGTGCGAGCTACTCGGTTTGGATCCGCTGCACATCGCCAATGAGGGCCAATTCCTCGCGATCGTGGCGCCCGAACACGCTGAAACTGCACTCAGCGCACTGCGAGCGACACCGGGAGGCGGCGAAACCGTAATCATCGGCGAAGTTCGAGAGCAGCCCTCAGGCACCGTGTTGGGCCGGACCGCATATGGTGGAACACGCGTAATCGACATGTTAGTCGGCGATCCGTTGCCGAGGATTTGTTGACCATGCCGTCCACCACAACTGAACTCGCCCGCCACGTCGAAGAAGGCTGCGCCGAGCGGAACAAACTTTTTGAAAACTTCTTCGCCCGCGAGTCGGCGGCGCTTGCTGTTGCGTGTCGCGAGATGTCCGAACGTTTCTTAAAGGGAGGACGTTTACTTGCGTTCGGCAAAGGACCGTATGCAACCGATGCGCAACATGTGTCGGTTGAATTCGTTCATCCGGTAATCGTCGGTAAGCGCGCCCTGCCCGCGCTCGATCTGTCGCCGCTATTTTCTCCGTGGCTGCGCGCAACTCTACAGCCGGAAGACATCGTGATGGGATTTGGTCCGCCGGACGGAGATGCCGAAGTTCAGGAATCCCTCAGAAGCGCGGCCACACGCGGCGCCATGACCTTCGCGCTGCCTGGCGTGGGAGGCTTCTACGCATTGGAAACGCCAACGCAGGATCCGTTCATACATCAGGAACTGGTCGAGATGCTGTATCACACGCTATGGGAAACCGTGCATGTCTTCTTCGAGCACCGTGAGCTCGGACTCGACGTCGGAGAGGCCGGGTTTCTCTATCCGTTCTTGGGCCAAGACAAGCAGGAAACCGATACCGTACTCGACGATGTCGCGAGCTCGATCATACGAAAGGTCCGCGATGATGCGATCCTTCGCGAGCAGGTCGCAAGAGAAGAATCGGATCGGATTGGGAATGCGGCGCTCGCGATCGGCGAGCGAGTACGCCGCGGCGGCAAATTGATTCTGTTCGGGAACGGCGGATCCGCAACCGACGCAAATGATTGGACAATCGATTGCATCGCGCCGCCGGCCGGCTACCATCCCATTTCCGCTGTATCGCTGTCTTTCGAGCCCGCGAACATTACTGCAGTCGCCAATGACGTCGGCACGGAACTCATCTTCTTACGCCAGTTGATCGCGCAAGCTCGCCCCGAGGATGTCGCGATCGGCATCTCCACCAGTGGCGGTTCGAAGAACGTCATTCTCGCGCTCGAAGAAGCACGCAAGCGTGGCCTGCTCACGGCCGCTTTGTTGGGATATGACGGGGGAGAGATCGTGCGCCGCGGCCTCGCGGACCATCCGCTCGTGGTCCGTTCCGATTACATCCCCCGCATCCAGGAAGTGCAGGCGTTCATGTATCACACCCTCCGTGAACTGCTGGAGACGACCGCGTATGGCGGCCTTTGAACTTTTCGGAACCGCGAGCTGTCCATTTACGCAAGAAGTCCGTGATTGGCTGGATTGGAAGGGGCGCGATTTTATCGAATTCGATGTCGAGGCCGACCCGGAAGCTTTGCAGAGGATGCAAACTTTAACGGGCGGGCAACGAACCGTACCCGTTCTTGTCGAAAACGGCAAGGTGGTTCAGATCGGGTGGCAGGGCCGCGGCTGCGTAGTGAAAACAGATTCTGCCTGATGACCGCGTTCGCCATCTGCGTGAGTGGCGTCGTGCAAGGCGTGGGCTTTCGTCCTTTCGTGTACCGGCTGGCGCGGGACCACAATCTCCGCGGTTGGGTCTTAAATCACGAAAATGGCGTAACGATTCACGTCGAAGGTTGCCAAACCAGCGTTGAGAGTTTTATCACGGCACTGAAGAGCGAGGCTCCACCCGCGGCTCAAATCAGCTCGCTCGAAATCCGGGAAATCCAACCGGCAGGGTTCTCCGAATTCGTCATTCGCGAGAGTGAGCGTTCGCGTTCGCCTTCGACTCGTATCTCACCTGATCTGCCGGTTTGCGACGACTGCTTGGCTGAGTTGTTCGATCCGGGGAACCCAAGACATTTATACCCATACATCAATTGCACGAACTGCGGACCGCGCTTTAGTGTTATCGAGAGTCTTCCCTACGATCGCTCCGGGACGACGATGAGCAGTTGGCCTATGGATGCGTTGTGCGCCCGGCAATATCACGATCCGCTTGATCGGCGCTTTCATGCGCAGCCGATCGCGTGTCCTGATTGCGGTCCACACTATTTCTTCGAAGATTCTTGCCGGAAAGTGACCGGGGATGCGGAAAGCATAGCCGCGGCGGTCGAACTGCTCTGTGCGGGAGGCATCCTCGCTGTCAAGGGTATCGGCGGATATCATCTCGCCTGCGACGCCCGAAACGAAAAAGCAGTTCACGCACTCCGCGAACGAAAATTCCGCAAACAGAAGCCGTTTGCCGTCATGGCAAGCAACATCGATGTGGCTGGCGCGCTCGTCGATCTCTCGACAGAGAGCGAAGAACTTCTGCGTTCACAAGCACGGCCGGTTGTTCTTGCACCTGCAACGATCGAACTCGTCGGCGTTGCGGCCGGAAATCATGAGCTCGGAGTCATGCTTCCGTATGCGCCGCTGCATCATCTGGTGTTCGCCGCGGGTGCGCCCGAAGTGCTGGTCATGACCAGCGCAAACCGGTCTAGTGAGCCGATCGCCTACCGCGATGAAGACGCGCGCGAGCACTTGTTGGGCATTGCAGACGCGTTCCTGATCGGCGAGCGTCCCATCGCTCGCCGCGTCGACGATTCGGTAGCTCGCGCCGGAACATTGGGGCCGATGATTCTACGCCGATCCCGCGGCTACGCGCCAGGAGCGGTCACCACGCTTCCCGGCACCGAGCCGATGCTGGCGCTGGGTGCGGATCTTAAAAACACGATCACGCTGGTAGTCGGCGGCCAAGCTTTCGTCAGTCAACATATCGGCGATCTGGATCAGCACCAGTCCCTTGCAGCGTTCGAGGAGACGATCCGCGACTTGACGGCCATGTACAAACTGGACATGTCCGATCTCACGATCGTGCACGATAGCCATCCCGAGTACGTTTCTACGCTTCATGCGCTCGAGCTTCGAGGCCGCAGCCGATACGCTGTCCAGCATCACCGCGCGCACATAGCCTCCGTACTGGCGGAGAGACAATGTTGGGACCGGCGCGCCGTCGGGGTCAGCTTTGACGGAACCGGGTATGGAGACGATGGAAGCATCTGGGGAGGTGAGTTCTTCACCGGTAGCATGGAAGCCGGGTGGACGCGGGCACTTCACCTTCGCAATGCGCGGCTGCCGGGAGGCGATGCCGCGGCCCGCTCTCCAGTGCAATGCGCAGCAGGGTTTCTGACCGAAATAGAGGGATGTCCTGACCTGCTCGAGGCGCCGTTCGATTTCCCACGCCGCTACCGCAACTCTCTGCAGCTCATGGCCAAACAAATGCGCACCTTCGAGACTTCGTCCATGGGCCGGCTGTTTGATACGGTTGCGGCGCTTTTGGGCTTCACGCGCGAGATCACGTTCGAAGGTCAAGCCGCGATATGGCTTGAGCAGATGGCGTTGAACGCTCCCCGGTCGTCCTGTTATCCGTTCCCGCTCGTGGATAGAACGTTGGACTATCGCCCCCTGCTCTCAGCGATTCTTACAGACCGGGTTCGTGGAAGTGACCCCGCCGGAATCGCGCGCCGCTTCCACGCCGCGATCGCTCATAGTACTTGGCAAGCGGTTCAGCAACTGTGTGAAGCGAACTCGATCAATTTAGTTGTGTTGTCCGGAGGTGTTTTTCAAAACCAGCTGCTGCTGGCGGAGATCGCCCGTTGCGCAGAACGGAGCCGTATTGAGATCTGGACAAACAGAACCGTGCCTCCGAACGACGGCGGCATCAGTCTCGGTCAGGCAGCATCGGCGACGATTTCTGCAGCGTGCGGTTAACCGATTCAACCCGGTTGCTGCAAAAAACTTCGTCTGCATTGTCGAAATTGTGATAAATTCTAGCTGCGAAGTAACGCAGTGTCTTGCGGCGCATCGTATTTGTAGCCGCAAAGAGGAGGCCCATGTCAATGGCGACCACGTCACCCCCCCAGTCAACTCCGCGCAATACCGGCGTTTCAGAAGTTCACATCATCTGGTTAACAGCAGGCCTGAGCTGTGACGGCGACACCATCTCCGTGACGGCCGCAGAACAACCGAGCATTGAAGATATTTTGATGGGCGCCATACCTGGCCTGCCAAAGGTTCATCTCCACAATCCGGTATTGGCGATGGAAGTCGGAGACGACTTCATGAAGCACTTCTATCTAGCCGAAAAAGGCCAGCTGGACCCATTCGTTCTGGTCGTAGAAGGCTCAATCCCGAACGAGCGCATAAAGAGCGAAGGGTATTGGGCTGCTCAAGGAACCGATTACAATACTGGCCAACCCATCACCACCTGTGAATGGATTGACCGGCTAGCGCCCAAGGCTTGGGGCGTGATCGCCTGCGGTACTTGTGCCACGTACGGCGGGATCCACGCGATGGCGGGCAATCCGACCGGTGCGATGGGCCTGACTGACTATCTCGGCAAATCGTTTCGCTCCGCCGGCGGCCTCCCTATCGTCAACGTACCAGGATGTCCGGTACAACCCGACAATATGATGGAGACGGTGTTGTACCTGCTCTATCAGGCTGCTGGACTGTCGCCTATCATTCCGCTCGACGATCAGTTGCGGCCCACGTGGCTGTTCGGAAAGACCGTTCACGAAGGCTGCGACCGCGCCGGGTATTATGAGCAGGGCGATTTTGCACACGAGTATGGTTCGCCAAAATGTCTGGTCAAGATCGGATGTTGGGGACCTGTTGTTAACTGCAACGTCACCAAACGCGGCTGGATGCGCGGCATTGGCGGTTGTCCCAATGTAGGCGGTATCTGCATCGCTTGCACGATGCCCGGCTTTCCCGATAAGTTCATGCCTTTTATGGATCAACCCCCCGGCGCAACATTGTCTTCAACTGTGGCGGTTAGCTACGGGCGGGCAATGCGCGCGCTGCGATCCATCACCAACAACACAGCCAACAAGGAACCGAAATGGCGGCACACCGGGACCACCTTGACTACTGGCTATCAACCCACAACATATTGAGGAACGAGTAACTGAAATGGCAACCGTAGCAGAACCCTTAACCGGCCAGGAACAGAGGAAGAGAAACCTAGTCGAGATGAACTGGGATCCGATCACTCGGATCGTCGGGAGTCTAGGCATCTTCACGAAAATCGATTTCGAGAACAAAGAGGTCGCCGAGTGTTACAGCACCTCCTCGATCTTTCGTGGGTACAGCATTTTCATGCAGGGTAAGGATCCTCGCGACGCTCCGTTCATCACGTCCCGGATCTGCGGCATTTGCGGCGACAATCACGCGACTTGCGCCGTTTACGCCGCCAACATGGCTTGCGGCATGGCTACGCCGGTCTTGGGGGATTGGATCATTAACTTGGGTGAAGCGGCCGAGTACATGTTCGACCACAATCTTTATCAGGACAATCTCGTTGGCGTCGATTTCTGCGAAGCAATGGTGAAGCAGACCAATCCCGGCGTGCTCTCCAAAGCCGAATCTACGATGTCGCCGAATAGCTCCAAGCACGGCTTTCGCACTATCGCGGACATCATGCGTTCACTCAACCCGTTCACGGGCGAGTTCTATCGTGAAGCCCTGGTGATGAGCCGCCTGACGCGCGAGATGTTCTGTCTCATGGAAGGCCGGCACGTTCACCCCTCCACGCTGTATCCCGGCGGGACTGGCACAGTGCCTACACCCCAGCTCTTCACCGATTACCTGGTCCGGCTCATGAAGTACGTCGAGTTCATGAAGAAGGTCGTCCCGATGCACGACGACCTGTTCGACTTCTTCTATGACGCGTTGCCCGGTTATGAAAAGGTCGGCCAGCGCCGTGTCCTCATGGGTTGCTGGGGAGCATTCAACGATCCAATCGCCTGCGACTACAAATACGAGCACATGTCCGACTGGGGCCGGAAGATGTATGTGACGCCCAGTGTGATCGTCGATGGACAGATAGTGACCAATGACCTCGTCGATATTAACCTCAACATGCGCATCCTGCTGGGCAGCTCGTATTACGACGACTGGGCACAAACGGGCGAGACTTTCGTAAAGACAGATCCACTTGGCAACCCGATCGACAAACGGCATCCTTGGAACCAGACCACTACTCCGAGGCCGCAGAAGCGCGATTTCAGGGAACACTATACCTGGGTCATGTCGCCGCGCTGGCTCGACAAGCGCACCGGAGATCATCTGGCATTGGACACCGGCGGCGGTCCGCTCCCGCGGCTATGGTCCACGGCCTTGAATGAGTTGGTCGATATCGGCTACATCAAATCGACCGGCCATAGCGTCCAGATCAACCTGCCGAAGACAGCTCTGCTCCCTGAGACGCAGTTCGAATGGAAGATCCCGCAGTGGAGCAACGCGATCGAACGCGATCGCGCTCGGACCTATTTCCAGGCGTACGCGGCCGCGGCGGCGCTGTATTTCGTGGAGAAGGCGCTCGAATGCGTGCGAAAAGGCGATACGAAAACGTGGGCAGACTTCAAGGTTCCCGACGAAGCCATTGGATGCGGATTCCATGAAGCCGTCCGCGGCGTGCTTTCGCACCACGTCGTCATTCGCGATCGGAAGATCGCCAACTATCATCCCTATCCGCCGACACCGTGGAACGCCAGTCCTCGAGACAGTTACGGAACTCCGGGACCGTACGAAGACGCTATTCAGAACACGCCGATCTTCGAAGAAAACGGGCCCGAGAATTTCAAAGGCATCGATGTCATGCGCGCGGTCCGTAGCTTTGATCCATGCTTACCATGCGGCGTCCACATGTACCTGGGCAACGGCAAGGTTCTGAAAACCGAACATTCCTCGACCATGGGTTCGCACGCTTAGGAGATTCCATGCCACACACGGAAAAATCAAAGATTTCTTCTCATACAGAAGGCACGAACCGGGGCGAAGAGGTCTTGAAGAGTAAAGGACCGGAACCCGGGCGCGAGACCGGTACGCGTACGGCTCGAGATTCAACCAGCATCAGTCCGAAATCGCGCGATCCCATCGACCCTCGTATGCCACACATGCCCCCTCCGTAGCTGGGAGCGGAAAGGCTAATGCCAGACAACGAGATCCGCTCTCAGGAGTGGATCGATAAAATCGAGGAGTTAGTCCGACAGGCGGAATCTCTTCCCGACTCAAAGGCGCGGGCGGTCGCGGTCGATCTTGTGCAAGCGGTGGTGGATTTTCACGCCGCTGGGCTGAATCGCGTAATGGAAATTATTGCTGATTCCGGCGGCACAACAGCCGCAGTGATCGATCGGATCGCGGCCGACGATCTGACCAGCAGCATGCTGCTCTTGCATGATCTGCATCCGGACGATCTGGAAACCCGAATCAAACGCGCTGTCTGCAAGCTGCAAGAAATGTTTGCATCTCTCGGTGCGAAGTTGTCGTTGGTAGCCATTGAAGACGGCACTGTGCGGTTGGACTTCGACTCCGCTCGGACCTGGTCGGGAACACCGGTGAAGGCCAGCGTCGAGAACGCGATCGTTCAAGCAGCTCCTGAAATCTCTCGCGTCATCATCGAAGGATTGAAGGAGACGCCTCCTGCCAATTTCGTGCCCGTCTCCGAACTGTTTGCCGGATCGCGCGCATGAGCAAGCCTGG
Source organism: uncultured Acidobacteriaceae bacterium (assembly GCA_963703035.1). Taxonomy (GTDB): domain Bacteria; phylum Acidobacteriota; class Terriglobia; order Bryobacterales; family Bryobacteraceae; genus Bog-105. The sequence continues at coordinate 1,027,969 of OY969780.1, forward strand.
CGATGTGACTATCGGCCGTGGATTGGCGTCGCTTCGCAAGTTCGTGCAAAAGGCGCCGGAACCCGAGCGCTGTGACCTATGCTCGCTGGCAATCGGGGAACAGCATCAGCATCTTTTCGATCCGCAGGCGCGCCGACTGTTGTGCACGTGCGACGCGTGCGCGATTTTGTTCAACAGCAACGGGCAGACGAACTTCCGCCGCGTTCCGCGTGACACCCGGCATTTGAGCGAATTCGTGCTCTCCGATCAAGGCTGGAATAGTCTCGCCATTCCGATCGGACTGGCCTTTGTCTATTCATCCAGCGTGACGAATCAAATACTCGCGGTATATCCCAGCCCGGCAGGCGCGACCGAGTCCGAGCTCGAGAAGGACGCCTGGGATGACATCGTTGCGGAAAATCCGGTGCTCGCAAAACTGGTCCCAGATGTGGAGGCCCTGCTGATCAATCGAATGAACGGCGCACGAGACTACTTTCTCGCCCCGATTGATGAGTGCTATAAGCTGACCGGCATTGTTCGGAAATATTGGCGTGGGTTCTCAGGTGGAGAAGAGGGCCTCGACCGGATTCGACAATTCTTCGATACATTGAAAGAACGCTCGTACTCCCCTACCGGGATTCAATATGCCGGAACTCTCGTTTGAGATCCTCTCCGCGAATCCAGTACGTGATATGATCACGCCCGCACTGGCCTTCGATCTGCGCGTCACGAATGCGTTTCCGGAGCAGCCGATTGAGGCCATTCTGTTGCGCTGCCAGATCCAGATTGAGGTGGCACGACGGCGCTACAGTTCCGCGGAGCAAGCTCAGCTTCGGGATCTCTTTGATGAGCCGGCCCGCTGGGGCGATACGCTCCGGCCCATCACGTGGACCAACACGTCTGTTACTATCCCGGCATTCTCAGGCAGTACCATCTGTCCCGTTATGGTGCCATGCACGTTCGATCTGAACGTCGGCACAGCGAAATATTTCCACGGAATCGCAGATGGAGACATCCCGCTGACTTTTCTATTCAGTGGTTCCGTCTTTTATAAGTCCGGAGAGGGCGCGTTACAGGTGGGGCCGATCTCGTGGAATAAGGAAGCGCGATTTCGTTTGCCCGTACAGCTCTGGAGAAGTGCAATAGACCTCCACTATCCCAATGCCGCCTATGTCCTTCTGCGCCGTGATGTCTTCGAGGACCTGTATCGCTTCAAGATCAGCAAAGGGTTGGCATCTTTCGACGATGCGATTCAAAGCATGTTGACCATCACAGAACGGGAGCGCTCCGCGTCATGACCTCCGCGATCGTCGATAAGATTGCGCGCGCGGTGCTCTATGAGGGCTATCTTCTTTACCCGTACCGGCACTCTGCTTTAAAGAACCAGCAACGCTGGAATTTCGGGGTGCTCTATCCGCCGGCATGGGCGGCTCGGCAAACCGGCTCGGATCGATCATATTTCCAAATGGAATGCGTTGCGCTCGGCAGCCCGGAAGCACGACTCGACATTTCCGTGCGGTTTTTGCAACTCCTCTCGCGCGAGCAGGCGGTCGAGCAAAGTATCAACGTCTCCGCGCTTTCGGTATCAGAACTCACGGCCAATCCACATAGCGACTCGATTTCGCTGCCCGGCCCGCTCGAGGGTCAAGTCGAGATTTTCGCGCTGCCGATCCGCCCGGATCTCTTTTGTCTGACCGTGCAGTTCCGAAACACGACTCGCTGCGCCGCAGAAACTCGCGACGATGCTCTCATGCATTCCTTCGCTTCGGCGCACGCGGTTCTCCGGATTAGCAATGGCGAGTTTGCGTCCCAGACTGACCCGCCGGACGAATTTCGGGACGCCGTTACAGCCTGTCAGAACACGGGCGTGTGGCCGGTGCTCGTCGGCGAGAATGGAGCGCGCGACACGATGCTCGGCTCCCCGATCATCCTTTACGACTATCCGCAAATCGCGCCTGAAAGCAAAGGCGACCTGTTCGACGGAACCGAAATTGACGAGATTCTGACGTTGCGCATTCTGACGTTGACGGATGAAGAGAAACAAGAGATGCGACGGTCAGACGAGCGCGCCCGGCGAATCTTGGAGCGGCTGGAAACAAGCCCCCCCGAGGACCTTCTCGAACTGCACGGCGCCATGCGGAACCTCCAACAGCGGCAAAATGACGCTTGGAGCGCCTGGGACACGGTAGAAGGTCCGCCGCTCGGCACCGCCGCTGTTTCAGGAATTGAGCTGAAGAAAGGCGACCGCGTGCGGCTCCGGCCGGGGAAGCGCGCAGATATTTTCGACACGCTACTCCAGGGTAAAATCGCGATCATCGAATCGGTAGAGCAGGATTTCGAAGGCAATATACATTTCGCTGTGGTGCTCGAAGACGACCCTGGCCGGGATTTCGGCGAGATGCGGCAGGCCGGACATCGCTTCTTTTTCTCAATCGAAGAGGTAGAGCTGCTTCCATCCTCGGCTTCAACGAAGACCTGATAATGCCTGGATCCGTCTTAATAGCCGGTATCGGCAACATCTTCCAGGGCGACGATGCCTTCGGTGTAGCCGTCGCTCAGCGACTCATAACGCTAGGCCTGCCCGAACACGTCAAAGTCTTGGATATCGGTATCCGAAGCATCGATCTCGGGTTTGCGCTGCTGGACGAATATGGCTTGACGATTCTAGTGGACGCGGCTGCTCGCGGCGGCGAACCAGGGACGCTGTACACGATTGAGATTCAGCCCGGCGACGTACCGGATATCTGCGACGGAGATGCAGTTGTCAATTCGCACAGTCTGGATCCCGTTCGTGTATTGGCGCTGGCAAAGAGCATGGGCGCAAAATTCAATCGCGTGTTGCTGATCGGCTGTGAACCGCTGGTCGTGGATCATGACGAAAGCGGACACATCGGGTTGAGTGAAGTAGTCCAAGCCGCCGTGGATCGAGCCGTCAAAAACGTCCGGCAATTAGTACAGGAATTTACAGTAATGACCGAACAGGAGGTGTATTCCCATGAACACGTTTAAGATCACTGCTATCGCGGCGGCGGCGCTGCTTACTGCGGGGCTGATTATGAACTGGGCAGATCTCAAGAGATACCTAAAGATCGAGCGCATGTGAACTTTAAGGCGAGAGGATGCACGAACTCTCGATCGCGCTGAGCATTATCGAGGGAGTTGAAGAGGAGATCGGAAGGCGGCACGACGCACGCGTGGCAGTTGTCTATCTGAAGCTCGGTCCGTTATCTGGCGTGGTCAAAGACGCACTGCTTTTTTCGTACGATCTTGCTTGTGAAGGTACGTCGCTTGCCGGTTCGAGACTCGAAATCGAGGAAATTCCGGTCTCATTGTATTGCCCGGCATGTGATCAGGAACGGCCGGCGGTCTCAATCACCAACTTATGTTGCGACGTTTGCGGCACCCCGAGCGCTGAAATCCGGAAGGGCTCGGAACTGGAAGTCTTTGCATTGGAATTGAGCGATGAGCACGCCACCACGGCTGGTTGAGGTCCGGCAAAAGGTCCTGAAGCGAAACGACCTGCTGGCCCGCGAGCTTCGCGAGCGCTTTCGTGCGGCAGGCGTTTACGTCGTGAGCCTTGTCTCGAGCCCCGGATCGGGGAAGACGGCGTTTCTCGAAAAGACTCTGACGCTGTTGAAACCGAAGGCGCGCATCGCCGCGCTCGTCGGCGATCTCGCAACGGACAACGACGCAGCCCGCTTGGCGCGAAGCATGGCGCCTGTGCGACAGATCACTACCGGTACCATCTGTCATCTCGATGCGGAGATGATCACCAAAGCGCTCGATGGTTGGCGGCTTGAAGACCTGGATCTGCTGTTTATCGAGAACGTCGGTAACCTGGTTTGCCCTTCGAGCTACGACCTGGGGGAGAATCTTCGAACGGTTCTCATGTCCGTCACCGAAGGAGAGGACAAACCGCTGAAATATCCAACCATCTTTAATACCGCCGATATCGCCATAATTACAAAAACCGACTTGGCACAAGCTGTCGAGTTTGATTGGCAGGCAGCAAAGCGAAACATTGCCGCGGTTCGATCCGGCATGGAGGTCTTAGCTGTGTCTTCCAAGACAGGCGACGGCATGGAAACCTGGGTGCAACACTTACTCCATTCCGTCTCTTCGATCATCCCTCCGCTCTAAGCCCGTTTTCATCTTCCGTCGTGGCGCGCTCCGCAGCCGCCATCGCGGCAGTCACAAATATCGGATTCTTTAACAATTCCTTTTACTTCAAGAAGTTACTTGCATCCTGGGCTTTGCCCGAGACGGTGCCGGTGAGATGTTTCGCTCAGGCCCGATTCGGAGGTCCTCTTGAAACACATCGTCTTAGGATTTGCAGCCGTTCTGTGGATAACGTGCAGCGTAGCTTCCGCCCAAACACCGACCACAATCAATCTGTCCTCACAAGCACGTAATGCGGACTTCTCAGGCTTCTCTTTTACTAGACCAACATCCATCGGTTCGGTCTTGCCGTCGACGTGTAAGGTGGGCCAGCTCTTTTTTAATACTGCCGCTCCACCGGGGGCAAGCGTGTTCGGCTGTAGTCAACAGAATACCTGGTCAGTTGTCGGCGGGTATGCGCTGCCGCCGGCCGGTTCAAATACTCTGGGCGGTGTCAGTATTCCGAATAATTCCGGTTTGACTCTGAGCAGCAATGGGATTCTTTCTGTAAATATCGGTACCGGCGCGGGCACTGTGGCTGCCGGAAACGATGCCCGGATCGTGAACGCGTTACAGCCTGGATCTCTGATTCCGGCGGGTAACGTCACTGGGCTCGCCCGCTCCGCGACAACGGACGCCACGAATGCGTCTAACATCTCTGCCGGGACCCTCAGCACAGCGTTATTTCCAACGACGATTTCCAGCAATACAACCGGCAATGCCGCGACTGCGACGGCATTCGCCGCAACGCCGGTTGGATGTTCTGCGAGTCAATATATGACAGGCATCTCTGCCAGAGGCGCTGCAATCTGCGCCCAAGTTGGCTATTCACAGGTAAGTGCAACTCCGGCCCTGTACAACCAAATGCTCCAGGCCGGCGGAACCGGGCTGACACCGCGGGCGAATCTCAATTTTGCGGCGGGCCCCAACGTAACCATTACGCCCTCTGACAACGGGACGAATACGACCACACTCACTTTCTCTGCCGGCAGTGCTCTCTATGGCGTGAATGCAAGTGCACCCATCAACAGCAGTGGCGGGACAAATCCTACAATCTCTTGCCCGACGTGCGCTATCGGGAGCGCTCCATTTACGAACTACACTCTGCTCCTCGGGCAAGGCGGACAGGCAATCACGTCACTTGGTAGCACCGGAAGCACGACGCAAGTGCTTCACGGTAACGCTTCAGGCGTTCCATCCTGGAGTGCGGTGAATTTGGCAACCGATGTTACAGGAAAGCTGTCGAGCACATCCATCACTGGCCTGGCGGCGAGCGCCACAACGGACACGACCAATGCCGCAAATATCTCGAGCGGCACCCTGACCCCCGCGCGTCTTCCAACACCCGGCGCTTCGACACTGGGTGGAATCGAGAGCTCCCTAGCCCAACCCCACCAGTGGATCAATTCAATTTCCATTGCGGGGGTTGCCGGTTCGAGTCAACCAGCCTTCACCGATATTGCGGGCTCGCTCACTGCATCGCAACTGCCGTCTCTAACCGGGGACACGACCACCAGCGCTGGATCAACAGTAACGACAACAGTAAGAGTGAATGGCACCAGTGTGCCTGCGAATACGGCATCTGATCAGACAATCATTACGATGGCGGCAGCCACAGGATCGTGGGCTTCGCTTCCGTATTGCCCGGATACTGGCGGAAATCATCTCAATTACAACACCTCTACACACGCGTTTTCATGTGGGAACACAGGAGGGGCCGGCGGGAACTCCGGTTTCGGCAGCATCTCGAGTGGGACGAACAATGCGGCAGCGATGTTGGTCGGTACCGGCGCTAGTCTTGCGCCGGCAGGATCTGGGACCGTCACTGCGAACGGCTATTCGGGGATTCTGCCGGCCGCAAGTCTCCCGCCGCCGACTCCATCTACTTTGGGCGGGGTAACAGCCTATACGGCGCCTTCGCATCAATGGATCAATGCGGTTCCGACCACAGGCGTGCCCTCCAGTTCACAACCGGCAGCATCCGACATTATGGGTCTCGCGAGCAGCGCAACTACGGATACAACCAATGCCTCGAATATCTCGAGCGGAATCCTGAGCGCCTCGCGGTTGCCCGTTTCAATAGTGCAGAACAATCAAGTCAATACGTATTCAAACCAGCCATCACCGCCCACACCCGGAACGGGGAGCGTCTCAATTTGGACCGATTCGATCGACAAGAACGTTGAAGCGAAGAACGAAACCGGCACTAAAGTAGTTATGGTGCAACCGACGGCAGCTGCGGCTCATCAGTTTATCAGTGGGATCTCGTCCGCAGGTGCCGTATCGCAAATACAACCTGCCTTTTCTGATATCAGCGGCACTATTGCCGGCGGACAACTTCCGGGCAACGTCCCGACGTCGATCACAAGCGACATCAATGTCACTGGTTCGGTCGCCGGAAACGTTTTGACGCTCGGCTGGGCTGGAGCGCTCGCTAAAAATCGTCTCCTATCAACAACGGTCTTCACCGATCAGACGAACACGTATACACCTGGAATGAAGCAGACCTTCAGCGCCAGTGCTGTTATGGCGGGGGAAGGCTTCGCGGGAGTAACAGTCGATCCATCGACTCTTGCCTCGGGCGACCGCTGGTTTAGGACGGACACCAAGCGAGTACGGGTGTATGACGGCTCAACGGCCCAGACCATAGCCTGGCTGAGCGATGTTGCTCCCAGCATCATGACTTTCGATGCATTCTTTCCGATGGGCTCTTGCCCGGCCTCGGCAACTCCAGCTCTGGCGTGGGACGCTCCGGTTTCCGGAACGGGAGCAATCGCAGCGGGATGCTCTGGAACGAACATCAATCAGGCGTACGCCGGCTTCGCAAATAGCGGAACACCGGCGCTCCTGAGAACCTTCACTCTTCCACCGAGCTTTGTAGCCACAAACGGTGCAGACATTTATATCAGCTACTTGACGCAAACAGGCGGCGGAACCTTCACGCTCGCGCTCGATATGGTGTGTACAGCGTCTAATGGAACCGCCACGAACGATCCAACATGGACGCCAAATAACTTCCTTGTAACCGGTTCACAAACCGCGCCGGGCACGCCCAATCAGGTGCAAATGATCAGCATTACCGGCGTTCCATGGCCGACAGGCTGCACGGCCAACTCATTAGCCCACATGCGGTTGATTCGCACCGATACGACGGGCAGCGCTGCATCGGTTTTAGTGACCGGCGTGACTCTAGTAGGGAGGCGAACCCTGTGAGACGGCTAAGCGTTTTGTTTATCGCGCTGCTAAATTCTCTGGCCGATTCGCAGCTAAAGTAAGATTACTGCGAACCCCAGGAACAGGGAGTTTGTGTTCTAAATGAGGATTGTTAGGGCTTTACCGCTTCCGCATGCCGGGCGCGCACAGCCTCCCCACGCACCGCCGCTTTTCGCTCCTCATGCTTCATCCGCTTCATCAGCGCTGGGTAGCGGGCCCACTCGATGCTCCTTTCCGCAGGCGCCCCGAACAGCTCCGGATTCATGTAATAACCCCGCTCTCTTTGAGGTTTCGCTGCCTCAACCACCATCGGGTGCGCCTTCTCCCAAGCATCTTGCCGAACGCCACTCACCTGCCACGACACCTTCATACCCGCGGCTCCTCCTCCGATCCGGAAACTGTGATCCTGGATTTCCTGGGCAATGTGCAGGTTCGGCGCTGCAGCTCCGATTGCCGTGAGTTGATAGCGAAAGTCCTTGTTCAGAGTCTCGAACCATTCAGGAAGCTGTACATTGGCCTCACCGCTAGCATCCAGCGCCACGTTACCGCTGTAGAGATTCAAGACTTCGGACGATTCGATGGAGGCGTGATACAGGTACTTGTTTGCGGGATCGAGCGGATGATCGATTCTGAAGCTTTTAGTTCCCGATACGGTGAGGTTACCCGAAATGTTTACGTCGCCGGTAAATGAACCAGCCAGACCATTGGGACCGCCAGAAGGCGCACCGGCAAACGCGTCGATTCCGTCACCCCCGCTGTTGCTACCACCAAATTGGCTGCCACCCTGCGCAATGACACCCGGACCATTCACGGCACCCCCGGCCGCGCCGCCGGTCGCCATCACTCCTGCAAAGCCGTGCTCAAACTCATTCCCGCCCCCTCCGCTCGCTACAACTCCGATGCCTTCAGGGTCCCCGCCAACGGCGTCTACGCCATCGCCCGCACAGCAAAGGTCGCCGCCGCCGTTGGGCGCTGACGCGCCTCCCTGGGCCACGACGCCAGCTCCGGAATAGCCGAGCCCGGCGTCGAAGCCAGCGAGGCCGCCGGTAGCGATCACACCGGCCCCGCCGTTCCCTCCATTCATTGTCTGGGCTCCCCTGCCTCCCTGGGCCACAACCCCGGCCCCGCCAGGGGCGCTGCTAGTGCCGTTTAGATTGTTTTCGCCACTGCCTCCGGTCGCGTGAATGGCATCGGTACCAGAAGCGTTCGAGCCAGCCGTTGCGGTCCAACCGATCGTGGAAAGGCCGATAACCGACCTCGAGTTCGCTACCGTGTTCAGAATGCCCTTCGTAGGCGTCGTCGTTCCAATACCAACGTTGCCAGTGTAGTCTGCAATAAAGAATGCCTTCGGAGCCCTGTAAGTCCCAATCTCTAATCCGGTGTTCCAGATCGCCTCGATGGGATGATTGGTATCGCCAACGTATAGAAACGCGGTATTTCCCGCGGCCTTGAAGTTCTGAGGCCCTGCCACCAGCACGTTTCCAAGATCAACCTCAAGCCTCTGCGTTGGTGTGGTTGTGCCTAGCCCTACGTTGGCACCACTCTGAAAGAACAAGGAGTTTCCCAGCGTCGTGCTGCTGGTCCAGCGAGGAATATAATTCGTGGCGCCGCTGCCTCCGACGGATGCCGGCGTCGCATTCGCAGATTGCGAGCTGGAACCTTTCGCCGTGCTGGAGGAAGTGGCAGTCCCCGTCTCGGCTTTACCCGAAGACGCCTGTGAATCCGTCGTCACGAAAGCCGAAACTGGCTTGCCGCCGAGCGTGTCCGCATCCGCTGCTTTCAAGGCATACGGCACCCCCACCAGCAATATGCGTGCCGCCTCTCCGGCTGCGGATACTGCGGGCTGAACCGCAAGCCATCGTGCGGCTCCGGTAGTGAAGACATCCAGTGGTAATCCGGTGGGCTCGGTGGCCCCCAAGAAGACCGTGTAATGGCCTTCCGCATCGGCTTGAACGATTTGCGCTTCCTGCCACAGCGGCGTGCCGCTCTCCTGCTCTGCGTAGAGCGAAAAGGTAGTGGATACTGGACCAGTCACCGGTTTCCCTGCTGCGTCCTTGATCACGCCGCTGAAGCTCACCAGCCGAGGCACGGTGGTCCCTGCCGCTGGCGAAGCAGCGGCGGGAGCGGGCGTTTGCGTTTGATTCTGTCCAAAGGCAGTGCTAAACGCGAAAACGAGAGAGTACAACGAAATCACCAATGCGGAATTTGTTTTCATGGGAATCTCCTTCCTTGAAGAAGCGCAGAAAGCCTGCGGTTTATCTAACGGTGGTGGTATGCGCCCAAGTACACGGATAACTTGTCGAGAGTTCCGCATATCGGCGCGGGGAGCAGCCGTGTGTATCGCTCGCGGAGCACGCGCCCGTGATCCGCGGCGAGAAGCTGAAGCAAAGCGTATCGGACTTCACCGAGGCGCATAAGTACAGGGGAAGCGGGACGAGTGAAATCCGCATCGGAGCCTCCTGAACTTCTTAACTCGGTGATACAAATCCTATGCGTTTTTGAGGAATGGGTGTTAGTACTAAGGGTACCGTCGATTTGCGGTGGCAGCCCACCGACTTTCGAGCAGGCCGGACCGAGATTCCCGAGGTCGCTCTGACCTGGCGATTCGGAACGCGCTCACGAGACTCTACCCGTACGTCTTCACCGCCTCCGCAATCGCGGGACCCGCTTTCTGAAGATCGGCCGGGACCATTGCCGGCATCATCTCAATCGCAGCGTTCAGCCCCAGAAACCACGGCTCTGCAATCGCCGGAATCTCGGACGCGTCCTTCACGTCCAGAATCAACATGCCCGTGCGTTTGCCATCCTCAGCGAAGAAATAGGCCGCTTCCGGCTTTTGTTGTTCGAGAATGCTCTGGATAACTTTCAAGTTATCCTTCTTTGCCGCCTGATTTCCCGCTTCAACGGGAATTGAAATTTTCACCAAAAATCGCATGCGGATGCGTGCCTCCCAATTTATGTCAAATCAACTGCTCAGCATCTGAGGAATTATACTCTCTGCACGCGGGCGTTCTCAGCCTTCCTTCGTTGATTGCGGACTCAGTAATAATGGAGCTTCAACTTGCATCTCCGTTGCAGGTTGAGACACCACCCAATGCCAGCCAAAATACTTCCAGGATCCCCGTATCCCCAAGGCGCGACCTGGGATGGAAACGGCGTGAATTTTGCGCTCTACTCTGAGAACGCCACCCGCATCGAGCTTTGCCTTTTCGACGAGCTTGATTCCGACACGCACGAAACGATCGAAATCCGCGAGTGCACCGGTTACGTCTGGCATGCTTACGTTCCGGGGATTAGCACGGGCCAGCTATACGGCTACCGCGTGCACGGCCCGTATGAGCCGGAAAAAGGCCTTCGCTTTAACCCCGCGAAGCTTCTAATCGATCCTTATGCGACGGCCCTCGCGGGAGAAGTGAACTGGAACTATCCCGTTTTTGGCTATCGCCTCGGCGATCCAAACGGCGATCTGAGCTGCGACAGCCAGGATGATGCAGCGGGAATGCCGAAAGCCGTGGTAACGACCTCGCAGTTCGATTGGCAGAACGATCGCGCTCCCCGGACCCATCTCCACGATTCGATCATCTACGAGCTTCACGTGAAGGGCTTCACGGTTCTTCATCCCGAAGTGCCTGAGAATCTGCGAGGCACTTATGCCGGGCTTGCTTCTCCGCCCATCATCGATTACTTCAGAAAACTCGGCGTTACTGCCGTCGAGCTCATGCCGGTGCACGATTTTCTACAGGACAAAAGCCTACTCGATCGAGGCCTGCACAACTATTGGGGCTACAACACTACGAATTTTTTCGCGCCTGAAGCCCGTTACTCGAGCGCCGGTGATCGCGGCCAGCAAATCAATGAATTCAAGGCCATGGTTCGTGAATTTCATCGCGCGAACATCGAGGTCATCCTCGACGTTGTCTACAATCACACGTCCGAAGGCGGCCAATTAGGCCCGACGCTCAGCTTCCGCGGCCTCGACAACACGACTTACTACCGGCTCTCTGAAGACCAGCCCCGTTATTACACGGATTACACCGGCACCGGCAATACATTGAACGTGCGGCATCCACAGGTACTCAAAATGGTGATGGATAGCCTGCGTTACTGGGTCCTTGAAATGCACGTTGACGGCTTCCGTTTTGATCTCGCGACCGCGCTCGCCCGCGAGCTCCACGACGTCAACCGCCTCTCTGCGTTTTTTGATGTCATCAATCAGGACCCGGTCATCTCGAAAGTCAAGCTGATCGCCGAGCCTTGGGACGTCGGTGAAGGCGGATATCAGGTCGGCCACTTCCCTGCGCTCTGGGCCGAGTGGAATGGAAAATATCGCGATGTCGTGCGCCGTTACTGGAAAGGCGATGATGGCCAGTTGCTCGAATTGGGGTATCGCCTTACAGGCAGCAGCGATCTCTACCAGCGTGACGGCCGCCGTCCTTCCGCCAGCATTAATTTCATCACTGCGCACGATGGTTTCACGCTCGAGGATCTGGTCAGCTACGACCAAAAGCACAACGAGGCGAACGGTGAAGACAACCGCGACGGCACGAACGCCAATTATTCCTGGAACTGCGGCGTGGAAGGCTCGACAGACGATCCGAACGTCATCTCGCTTCGCGAGCGGCAAAAGCGCAACTTCCTGACCACGTTACTGCTTTCTCAGGGCGTGCCCATGCTTAGCTGCGCCGATGAAATTGGACGTACACAGGACGGCAACAATAATGCGTACTGCCAAGACAACGAGATTAGCTGGGTCGATTGGAACCTCGATCATCGCAAGAAGGCGCTCGATGAATTTACCAACAACTTAATTCAATTGCGCAAGGCGCATCCCAATTTTCATCGAAGAAAATTCTTTCAGGATCGCAATATCAGTCCTGCGACTGCAGGCATGCGGCATTTGGATGGATTAGAAGTACAGGATATCGCCTGGTACCGCCCTGATGGCCAACTCATGACCGAGGAGGAGTGGACCGCCGGATGGGTGCGCTGCCTCGGCGTTCGACTCTGCGGAAAAACTTTGGACGATGTCGACCAGGATGGCGAGCCGATTCTCGATGACAGCTTCCTGTTGTGCTTAAACCCGCATCACGATCACATTCAGTTCTATTTGCCGCAGTGCGTGACTGGCGGCAACTGGGATCTCATCCTCGACACGCGCGATGCCGCTCACACCGAAGCGCGCCAAATGAAAAGTGGCGAGGCTTACGACATGATCGAGCACTCCGCAGCGCTTTTCCGCGAAGCGGAGCAAAACGGTTAGTCGTACACGCCGTGCACATACCATTCACGGCTTTCCGACTCCCGGTAAATTCGATACAGCGCTCCATCATCTAACGCGACGTCCCATTCTTCGCGCATCCAGCATGTAGATGCCCACCATTCGCCCGATGTCTTCCATGGCCCCGCCGATTCCATTACTTTTCCTTTCACGCCGGGAGCAAGAACATCTCGCGGAGCGATGCCCGCCAGTTTTACGCGAGCATGCAGCGCCGGCCGGAACAGCCGTATCGCCAACCTGAGTACCTGCTGCTCGGATTGCGTGTCCATGCCAGTCGCATTTTGAACGCCTTCAAAATTCGAAACATTTAAGGCCGCAATCTGAAATCCGTCCGGACGGTGCGTATTTAACAGAATGGGCGTGCCTACATTTTCTTTGCCCACCATGGCCTCAATGCGCGCCAGTGTAATTTGCAGCTTATCGGGCGGTGGCGTGGGTGGAAGAAAAAATCCCGGTTGTACGCGCCGCGGCTCAGCCGGTTCCATGCGCAGCGTGAAAGCCGCAACCGGTGCGTTCGGCGGATACCGCTCTAAATGCAATTGCAACAGTTTCAACATAGCCGCGCTCCCCGTAAGTGCCACTGGAAATTCGAGCTCGCATCGATACGCCTTCCGTCCCTCTAATTCGAATCGTGCTTCGAGCGCTCGTGCCGCCCTCGATTGTGTGCGCAAGCGTCCGCATAATTCGCTGAGCACCCGGCCTAACAAAAACAGAAGCGGCTCTAGCAAATCGATCGAATGCTCCAGTTCCATCCGCTCCTCGTAATTTGTTTCCGCCCTCGCCAGGCGCAATGGCCGATGAATCTTTCCGCACGCCAGATTGCGCAGATAAATACCCGCTTCACCCAAACGTTCCGCAATACCTGCTTCAGGTAATGCCGCCAAATCTTCACAAATTTTGAGCCCCCATCGGGCGAAAGCCTCGAGCGCCTCTACATGCACGCGATCATCGTGCCTGCACAAACACGCGAGAGGCAGAGAAGCCAATTTGAAACTCTCTTCTCCTGGCGTGACCAGAGTTACGCCCATAACATTGCGCGCTAATAAAATCGCCGTATCGGGGTTCGATGCAATCGCCAGGTTCGCCTGCAGCTTGCGCTCATGTCCTAACCGGCAAATTTCTGAAGCAATCTGCTGCGGTGATCCGAGTAATTTCCGCAGCGCCGCGATGGAAAAAACAACCGTGTCGCTGCCCGTCGCTTCAACTGCGGGCGAAAAATTCAGTGCTAATTCCAGCAGCGCCTCGCCGCACTCGTTCGCAGACGGGACGTGCACACACGCGTACATTCAAGCCACCGTTTCCATCCACAGCCGCTCCAGGCGGTTCACTGAAGCCTTCGTCAAACTCGCATCGCTTTCCACGCCCTGCAAAATAAGGAACGGCGCACGGCCGATCCAGCGAGCCCGCTTCCGTGCAAGCTGCACGCGCTGCAAAGAGCTCGATCTCACTTGTGGCGTCGCCGCGCCGCATACGATCAGAATCGTGGGCGTATGCTCGATCGCTCGATGAAAGCGGTACCAATACGACAACGGGATGCGGTTCAACACTCGCGGGCTCGCATCGCAAATATCGAGCAGCACCACCCCGAATCCACCCGCATGCAGCAGCAGGTCGGCAACGCGCAACGCATGCTCCGCATTTCCATGGCAACGAACCCAAAGCAGCCGTTCTAGCCGTACTCCGCTGGCCGCGGCCGACGCAGGATGCAAGCGATCATCCAGGTCCACCACCGCGCAGATTTCGCCTCGCCGCGTCGCCTGCGCCAGCATGTGCAGGCAAACTGATGTCCGCCCCGACGACCCTCCACCATTTACTTCCGTGATTGCGCCCCGGGATAACCCCTGTTGAAATAACGTTTTAAGCGCAGGTACTTCAAGTCCGTGGAACTTGGGTTCAGTCAGGGGCAAGGCCGCCGCCCCCCAAGTCTGCAGATAGCGAACTGCCGCCGTATTCGCCATTTATTCGCCTATTTGATTTTGCTTTAAATTCCGAGAGATTTCAAGGACAGCGGGTACTCTTTTATATCGTGTTACGATAAAAATGTGAGGGCAGCGCACATACCCCTGGATCAAGCACCCCTGGATGACGTTCCACTTACCGTCTATCGGCTGCTAGCCGAATTCAGATACCATATCCGCAGGTTTCTGCATTTCAGTGAAGAAAAATCCCGTGCAGCCGGAATCGAACCTCAGCAATATCTGCTTCTCATCGCCCTCAAAGGATTGCCGGAGGGAGTTCGCCCGACCATCACTGCAATTTCATCCCGCCTCAGCCTTCGGCATCACAGCACGGTCGAGCTCATTGACCGCTTAGTCGAACGCGGTGCGCTTGTCAGGCGGCACAGCCAACAGGATCGCCGCGAAGTCTTCATAGAGCTTACCCCGCATGGTGAGCATCTGGTTCGCAGCGTCGCTGCCTTGAATTGGCAGGAACTGCAGAATTCCGGTCCGGCCTTTTCCGAAGCGCTCCAAAGTATTGTGAATCATGCCACCGAAACTCTGAGAAGTTCACGATGAGCGACTTGTCCACAACTCTGCCTGCAATCCACCACAAGAAGAAAACTTCTTCTGAAGAACTGGGCGACTTTACCACCACTTGGCGTGTACTGCCCATTTCGTTAATGGCGATTGTCATTGGCCTGATCGGCGCAGGTGTTGCGTGGCTTCTGCTGAAGCTCATCGGTCTATTCACGAACATCTTCTATTACCAGCGCATCAATACCGCGCTTTCTTCTCCGGCGGGCAACCATCTCGGCGTCTTCGCAATCCTGGTACCCGTCATCGGCTCTCTCATCGTTGGCGTGATGGCCCGCTATGGATCGGAGCGCATTCGTGGCCACGGCATCCCCGAGGCAATCGAATCCATCTTGATGAACGGCAGCCGGGTTCACCCGCGTCTCGCCATTTTGAAGCCGATCTCCGCGGCCATTTCCATCGGTTCAGGTGGCCCGTTCGGCGCCGAAGGCCCGATCATTATGACCGGCGGCGCATTCGGGTCGATGATTGCGCAGTTCTTTCATCTCACCAGCGCCGAGCGCAAAACTTTGCTTGTGGCCGGAGCCGCAGCCGGCATGTCGGCGACCTTTGCTGCGCCGCTCGCGGCCGTGCTGCTGGCCGTCGAATTGCTCCTCTTCGAATGGAAGCCGCGCAGCGCGATTCCTGTTGCGCTCGCCAGCGCTACCGCATGCGCCGCCCGCCGCTATCTGCTTGGGGTAGGACCGCTATTCCCGGTTCCTGCCCATCCCGTGTTCATCGGACCGGAAGGTTTACTTGGCTGCGTGATCACGGGCATCGCCGCCGGCGCGCTCTCTGCTTTGCTCACCTTGGGAGTCTATGCTGCCGAAGACTTCTTTCAAAAGCTGCCGATCCACTGGATGTGGTGGCCCGCCATCGGCGGAGTCTTTGTCGGCATCGGCGGACTCATTTTCCCTCAGGCATTGGGAGTCGGTTATGACACCATCGGCCTGCTGCTAAAGGGAAACACGCCTTTCCACTTTCTGCTCGGAGTGCTGCTGGTGAAATCCGCCATATGGATGATTTCTCTGGGATCCGGTACTTCGGGTGGCGTGCTCGCGCCCCTATTAATGATGGGTGCCGCGCTCGGCGGTCTCGAAGGCATGTTCTTGCCCCATTTCGGCGTGGGCTTCTGGCCTCTCGTCAGCATGGGCGCGATTCTCGGCGGCACCATGCGGTCCCCCTTCACCGGCATCGTATTTGCGCTCGAGCTGACGCACGATTTCAACATGCTCCTGCCGCTGCTGGTCGCCTGTTTCCTCGGGCACGCATTCACTGTGCTGACTTTGAAGCGCTCGATCCTGACGGAAAAGATTTCGCGCCGCGGTTATCATTTGAGCCGCGAGTATGCGCTCGATCCGCTAGAGATTCTTTTCGTGCGCGAAGTCATGCGCACGAAAGTGGTAGCCTTACCCGCCGATAGCACGCTCGAACAAGCGCGCGATCTGATCCGCCCCGGTCAAAGACCGCACGGCCAGCACATCTTTCCTGTGGTCGACAGCAACACTTCGGTGTTGGGAGTAGTGAGTCGAAATCATTTGTTGAAGCTGTTCGAAGAAGCCCAAGCTGTAGCCTCGAGAAAAACGCTGGCCGAGATCGCGTCTGGGGATCCCGTAGTCGCTTTCGCGGATGAGCCCTTGCGTGTCGTCGTCTACCGCATGGTCGAATCCGGCTTCACTCGTATGCCGGTCGTCGACTCCGATGACAAACGCCTCTTGGGCATGATTTCGCTCGACGATTTGCTGCGCGCCCGCAGCCGCAATCTCGAAGAAGAGCGCGCCCGTGAGCGCGTACTCCGCCTCCGCATGCCGCTACGCCGCTGGTCCAAATCAGAGACGATTCCCCAGCCCGAAGAATCAGATCTTAAGGTGTGAATAGGGACCGCGCATTCATCGATAAGATGCCCGGTTAAAATCAGAACCCGAGCGTCGCTGGGAAAGCAGTGCTCTTCAATAATCTGGAGTGCGGATCGTAGGCGTGCTTGCTCCAGGGTTTCGTCTACTCATGCCCCCGGACGTGAGTGCTTCTGAGAAAGTCGACTTGTGGATCCCTACCCCGTTGAGCCTAGAGCGATGGTATCGTATTGTGCAACTGTTTCCGGTTCCGTTCGGACTCTAAGCGGGGCTGACTCTGCAAACGATACACTGAGGAACAAAGGGGCGTCGCTCTAGGTCTGTGAAAATTGCACTATCGCTCTTTTTGCTCTGCACTTCGGCGTTGGCCGATGTTGCGGCCGGGCAGCGGGCGCTGAAAAGCGGAGATTACATCACCGCTTTCAAGGAATTCTTTCTGCTAGCAAAGCAGGGAGACTCGACCGCGCAGCTATACCTCGCTTCGATGTATGATACTGGCCTCGGGGTATCTCGGAACTACACGGAGGCCGTGCGCTGGTACCGTTCGGCCGCGCAACAGGGAAACACGTCTGCCCAATTTGATCTCGGCAGATGTATCAAGCCGGTCAAGGTGTTCCGCAGGACTACAAGGAAGCTATACGGTGGTACCGGTTGGCGGCGGAACAGGGAAACGCGTCTGCGCAGTACAATGTCGGCAATATGTATCGAGCGGGCCTAGGTGTGACACAGGACTACAAAGAGGCCGTGCGGTGGTTCCGCTTGGCCGCAGAAGAGGGAAATGCGTCTGCCCGGTATAACCTGGGCGTTAGCTACGAGGGAGGTCTCGGCGTCTCGCAGGACGATAAGGAGGCCGTGCGGTGGTACTTGTTGGCGGCAGAACAGGGAGACGCGTCTGCGCAGTTTAATCTCGGTAACTTTTATCAGGCGGGCCGGGGTGTCTCGCAGGATTATAAGGAAGCAGTACAGTGGTATTGTTTGGCGGCGGAGCAGGGAAACGCCAACGCGCAAAGCAACCTCGGCGTCATGTATGCACAAGGTCAAGGCGTTCCGCAGGACTATGTTCTGGCTCATATGTGGTTCAATCTGGCCGCGGCCAGCGGCAACACTGCGGCTGCCGGAAATCGCGACGCTGTCGCGGGTAAGATGACACCCGATCAAGTCGCCGAAGCGCAACGCCGAGCTCGAGATTGGAAGCCGAAGCGGTCCGCTGAGAGTACATCCGTGCCGGGGCAACTCAAGTGATCCGCTTTAGTGATCGGAATCCCAAGCCGAGCGCACCGTTACCATATCACCGATGAGTTATGTAGTGTTGGAAAAGCATGATGGGTCGGGCTACATCGTGGTCGAAATGCTCTCGGGGCAAAGCCCGGCTGAATTAGAAAAAGAGCACTGTGCTTCTTATAAGATCAGCTTTCGGACGAAAGAGCAGGCGGAAGACCACCGGGATAAGTTAAGCAAGGCTTCGACTCCGCGATGGGTTTAGCTATAGCTGCCGACGAGATGCTCTCCCGAATTGCCTAACGGCCGTCCCTATCTAACTCGTTGCACGAAGGTGGCCGACATCTCGGAAGCAATCGGTCCGACACCTCGTCATTTTTTGAAAGATGTGTGCCGCCCAGTGCCGACCAAACGCCCAGCGCCACGCGCCCGCATTGGGGATCACTCCTCAAGCGCTGTGAGTAACGCCGCCAAGAGTGGCTGACGCGTCGGCGCAAACGCGTTGGTCACGGTGACTCCCCGCCATGTAAAGCCTTCTTGGAGATCCTCCGACAGAAGCAAGCGACATTCGGCTTTGCCGACGCGGCCAGCACAACTGAGTCCCAGATCGCTAGCCCATGAGCGGACGCCAGATCCGTTGCGTTGACCCATTAGGCTGCCGGACGTCTCAACCGTGGGATACGCGTCGCGCCAACTCAACACGGCCGCCCGCGCACGTCCTGGCCGCCGCCTGACTTTTCGGACCAGTACGTTGAACAGCTCGCCCAAAATCCGAACCGGCAACACGATAGCCCCCGGTGGCAATCGCTGAATCAGCTCCACTGCCTTGTCTCGCATGCGGGCTCCGTTGGTTGCCTCGGCATAAGCCAAAACCTTGGTATCCAACGCGACCTTTATGGCGCATTATCGTACAGCTCGTCACGCGTCCAGTGGCCGATATTCACAGCTCGTTCTGTTCGGAGCCGGGCGAAAAGGACGGAGCGCGCGCCCTCTGCGGCCCTCTCATCCTCGCCAACGGGGGTGATTTTGGCCACGGGCTTGCCGTGACTCGTCACGATGACGCTTCGGCCCTGCTTCACAGTTCGCAGTAGCTCCGAGAAGCGGCGGTTGGCATCCGCGGCCGAAACTGTTTTGTCCATGCTCATCTCCGTACTGTAGTGATATTAACTGCTATATCGTAAGTCCGCATCGGCATTGAGCGACTAGTGGGCCGTCCCGATGATTTCGATAGCATTGCTGAAGTCCAATCGCTTCGCTCATGGCTCCGATACCGCTACCGGAGCCGCGAGCGTAGCGACCGGAGCACTAACGAAATGACCGGGACAGCTCACTAAATCCTCATTAGCCGCCCAGCGCTTTCCGATATTTCGGGTTGTGGCGAAAGACAAGATCTTATAGAGTTACCCTGCCATTTCGTTCGCAAACCGGAGTTTATTTCGTAAAAGCCCACCGACCCCCTGAGATAGACTGATCCAGTGCCTGCCGTCCGGAAACCAAGGCTGGCGCACAGGAGACGGAACCATGAATCACAGAAGTTTTCGGAAATTTACGACAGGGAGTACAGGCGGACGCAGCTCAAAGGACGCTTGCGTGAAACGTTTCTTCCCGTATCTTCTTTTAGTGCTCTCATTGGCCATATTGCCGGCGGCCGTCAAAGCACAGGACGCATTTACGACGACGCGGGATTACGTTGCGCAGTTCTATCCGCTATGGTTCACCTACTATCAAACTTCGCTTGGCACTCCCAATCGCCTGGTCGGCCCTAACAGGATCTCTCCCCTCTACCACTATGTAGTGGCGATCAACAACGATACGGTCTACGCGAGCTCCTTTCTTGACCTGTCGAACGGGCCAGTGATCCTGACGGTTCCGTCAACGCCTGCCAATTACTCGGTGCTCATCCTTGATCGCTACTGCGACATATTCCATTCCGCGTTCGCTGCTAACACGGCAGGAGCGTACGCGCTCTACGGTCCCGGATTCGACCCCAACAAGCTTCCTACGACAGTTACCCCGGTTCCATTGCCTTACAACTACATGACCATCATTTTCCGAGCGGATAAGTTTAAGCTTGTCAACGGTGCTTATCAGGACCTGACTGCGCAAGCCGATACCTTCAGGCGGGGAATGTGCGCGATGCCGCTGTCCGCCTATCCGAACCAGAGCTGCGCGGCCGGAGTCCCTCCTGGGCCCTACTTTACGAAGATCGTGCCGGAAATCGAGTTTGCCTTACCGTTCAAGACCATCGCTGACGCCTTGATCGCGCTAGACCCAATCGCCTTCTTGCGTCAACTCCAAACGGCCGTGGACTCTCCTAAAACTCCGCCGATGTCGTCAGAGGTGAAGACGCTATCGACCACTTTCAACACGCTGTTTGCAAGCAGGACAGGAAATAACAGGTCCAAATTTGCAAGTGGCGCGCGGGCAGCGCACGATCAGATTATCAACCAGTACCTCGAACATACCGGCGATACAAACTGGATCACTTACGAGGACATTGGTCATTGGTGTCCCAACCCCGATGATTTTTATTCCTGCACCAACCCCGACCCGGGGTCCTCCTTCGCCGTCCAACGCTCCTCAATAACAGAATTTATCCAGTATGCAAACGACCACGAAGCGGCGGCCTATTTCCACGCCTTCAAGGATGGCGACGGTTTGCCGTTGAATGGGACCGATCCCAAGGGCTACGTCGTGACTTTTTCGGCTCAGGCTCATGAGATTCCTGCGACCAAACGCTTTTGGTCTCTGACAGCCTACACCCCAGAGGCAATCGAACTGGTACCCAATTCGGCTAACAAATACCTCGTCGCGAGTTACACCCCAAATCTGCAGAAGAACACAGACGGGTCGATCTCAATTTATATGGCGAGACAGCTCCCTCCAGGCGTTCCTGCTCCCAATTGGCTTCCGATTCCGCCTGGGCCTTTCAATGTGATGCTCCGTGATTACGGCCCACTGGGAACCGTTCTGGATGGCACATATGTACCGCCGCCTATTGAGAAGGTTCATTGATCTCCAGCACGTGCCCATATCAAATGCAGCATTTTCACTGTCGCGATTCTCTAACTGCCTGTAAGTATTGGTACCGCCTTTCAGAGCCGCGCACGCGAGTAAGCGCACTGGTTCCGCAGAATGGCCGACACGTTAGCGCAGAAGAATCAGGTATACGGCCATGCCCACGCCGACGGCAGCCAGAAGAATTCCAACGATCACAGCGTGCATCGCGACGCGTCCCGGTACCCACGTGCCGGAGCTCAACTGGCGCACCAAACGAAAGTGGCCCACAATAGCGCTGATGTTCACGACGACTCCCAAGCCCACCAGCCCAACTCCCGACCATAGTGAAAGACCCAGAGTGTGCGCGGGAACAGCGGACTTGCCTGCGCTGAGTTGACGCAGGAAAAGGCCGAACCGGCTGACCGCAAAACCCACGCCTATTAGTCCGAGTCCGGTTCGCAGCCAAGCCAGAAACGTTCGTTCAGCTGCGAGGTAAACCCGTGGGTCCTGTTCTCCGGCTTTGTCCATACGCGAATTGTAAGACGCATCGCCATTAGGGGCGGAATCTCTTCATTTACCGAGCTTGACAATAAGTATTAGCTTATATAAGCTAACATCTATGAATAGCCTCGATGCCGGCTTCTCTGCTTTGGCGGATCCCACGCGTCGGGCCATCCTTGCGCGTCTCGCCAAAGGCGAGGCGACCGTGATGCAGCTGGCGAAGCCCTTCGAAATGACCCAGCCGGCCATCTCTCAACATCTGAAGGTGCTCGAAGACGCGGGACTCGTGATCCATCGCGTAGAGGGTGCCAGGCGCCCGCGAACGCTCGCCAAGGCCGGTATCGAAAACCTGGACCAGTGGCTTGCGATGCTGCGGAAAGCGCTTGAGAAAAATTACGACCGGCTGGATGAGGTTCTGGCCGGCATGGATCGACAAAAGAAAAGGAAAACTCCATGAGCAAGGTGACGCTGAACACCGAAGGTGATACGGACGTGATTGTCACGAGGCACTTCGCTGCGCCTCCAGAGGCGGTGTATCGTGCGCACACGGATCCCGAATTTATTCAGAAGTGGCTACTCGGGCCGGAAGGTTGGACCATGCCGGTCTGCATCAGCGAAGCCAGGCCGGGCGGCAAAATCCGTTACGAGTGGACGAATGGCAAAGGCGGTGCATTCCAGCTCACTGGCGAATACCTGCAACTCGAGCCCTTCAGCCGAATCGTCCATGTGGAGCGCCTGCATCTGCCCGATCCTACGCCGGACAACCATATTGAAACGAGATTCGATGCGGACGCAACGGGCACATTGATGACGCTTCGAATGACGCTGCCCGATGCGAACGCGAGAGCGGCTATGCTCGCGAGCGGCATGGAACGCGGAATGGAAGCGAGCTATGTCCGGCTGGAAGGAATGATCTAGCAACTGCGTTCAGTGTTCACTGGGAGCACGTCTCCGACTAGCCATGGCGGCCAATGCGTGGCGACATCTCCCTCACTCTTATTCCCCGCTCGAACTTGTAGCGCCTACTTTTTGCGGCTCGGGAACCCGGTTCACGATAAAGTTCGAGATCCGTTGACCGGCGGGCGGATCCATGTTCGCTAGCACCACTACGACATAGCTCACGTCGGGACAAATCTTCAGACCGTCATCGACCCCCGGCCCGAGGCCTCCATGGCCGAAACACCGCAAACCATTCACGATGAACTCTTCGAAGCCGTATCCGTACCGTCCTCCTATCGGCATCGCGACGTGGCCAGCCGTCAGCAGTTCCGTGTCGTGAGCCTCCAGCAATTTGTTGTCCTGTAGTGCGTTCGCGAATCGCAGCAGATCTCCGGCTGTGGTGTAGCCGCCACCCGCCGCCGTTCCTCGAAACTGCGGGGAAGCTCTGTCCGTATGCCAGGTGGTTCCTCCATGTTTCGTATAACCCAGGCTCAGATCCGGCACGGGTCCCTTTCCTGGCTTGGGAGTCGCGGTCGAGGTCATTCCAGCCGGAGTGTAAATGTGATCGCGTACGTAGTCGTAGTAGTTCTGACCACTTACTTTGTCGATCACCGCACCGACGATTACGAAACCATAGTTACTGTATTCAAATCTGCTGCCCGGCTCAAACCGAGGTGGCCGGTTCCCAAAAAGATGGATGTAATCTTCCTGGGTATGTAACTGAAGACGATGCTTATCAAACTCCGGGCCGAAAAAGTCTCCCGTGCCACCGGTATGGCTCAGTAGTTGACGAATCGTTACCTTCGACGCGAGTTCTTGATTCGGGTAGTCCGGTACGTATTTTCTGATTGGGTCGTCGAGCTTCAGTTTCCCCGCGTTGACGAGCTGGAGCGTCGCGAGTCCCGTGAACATCTTAACCATGGAGGCCATACCGAATCGCGTCTGCAGAGTATTGGGAATGTGATGCTCCCGATCGGCTAAGCCGTACGCTTGTGCAAAGACCGGCTGGCCATTTTTCGCCACCAGCACGGCCCCGGAGAACTTATCGGCCGACGTCATCTTCTGTAACAGTTGTCGCGTTCGGCCAATCAGCTCCTTCTCATTCAGATGCGGAGGAGCCACTGGCTCTGGGTGCAACTTGACAATGCGGTGTGGTTCGTTCGTTTCCACCTCGACGACAATTCGGGCCATCTGATCGGTGTTCCGTTCCTCTATCAGCGCGGTGACCTGCCCAGGTGTTTCGGCTTCAATCTTCTTGAGATCGAAGCCGCCCGTCATATCGCGAAACGCGGGATTGCGAAGCATCGGCTCGGGTTCCGTAACGAAGCTCTGCTGCACAAAAGCGAGATAGGCCTGCCAGTCGGCTCCATCGTAGGCGGCAAGCCAGTTCTTCAGCTGTTGGCTAGCCGAATGAGTTGCGGCCGGCGTTTGGGCAAAAGAGACAAGAACAAAACTCAGTCGCAAACAACACGTCCACACACCCGGTCTCACTTTCCGCATTTCCTTCACTTCGGCGTGGTCCTAAGCACTCTCCAGAATCCAGGAGCATCGGCTTTTCGTTCCCAGACGACCATGCCCGTCGGAAACCAGAATCGGACTTCCCGGCGAACCACGGTCGAGTATTCAGGAGCTTCGGGTTTTCTCCCTATTGAGACGCCTGCAATCAGTGCGGCGCCGAAAACAGCAACCGCCAACATGCGGGCTAAATTCGGGGACGAACCGATCTCCGAATAAAGAGGCGCGCTCTTGGGCACGGGAGTTGAACGATAGCGGATCTGTTGCCTCCCGGCCGAGAGCACCACGTCAGCAAGCAATCCCCAAGACGCTTGCCCCCTCCTGCACTCTTCAAAGAGGCTCAGCATCTCATCTCCGAACTCGCGCCGAAAGGGCTCCGGGTACAGCAAGAGCAACTGCCGATATAATTTGCGTGAAATCGATCCAGTCACTCCACGCTCCTCGGTTTCATTCCCTGCAGATACCGTTTTGTTTGCCGAACCAGGTCGTCGAGACGGCTGATCTCGTATGCAAGCGCAGCTTTGCCGGCGGCTGTCAGCCGGTACAGACGTTTTTCGTTGTCAGATGCAGGCTGCAGATCGCGAACCCAACCCTGCTCCATGAACCGTTTTAGGTTGTCGTACAACGTACCGGGCCCAATTCGAATTCGGCCCTGCGATTGTCGAGACACTGCCTGAATGATTCCGTAGCCGTGAAGATCTTCGGTTGCGAGCGCTCCCAGAATCTGAAGCGCTGCCGGCGATAACGGCGAGCGAGTTTTGCGTTTGGGCTCCATAGTCGAAATCCGACTATATCGGTATCCGACTATCTTGTCAACTCTGAATTCATACCTGACGCTTGGGCCACGCACTTGCCCAGCCGATTGGATCGAAACTTTTGTCCTCTCCGCTCGGCACCGCGCTACAAGTTCGAGCGGGAACACAAATGCCGGAAGATACGTCCCGCAATTTTGGGCCGGCCCTCGCACAGAGAAAGGAAAGCCATCGCGAGTCGCAACTCGACTCACTCCCGAAATGGCCGACTACACCGAGATTCCGAGGCGACGGAGGCCATCCCGTTCCGTAGGGTCCGGGCACGCCAGCCCAATCCGCTCTTGAACGAGTTCGCAAGAGATCAATCTAGGCTGAGCCGCTAGAGGCGACGATCCCAATCAGCGGACACAGCCGATTTATGATTCCTGATCCGGGGTAGTGCCCAGATTTCAGAGAGCCTCGATACCTGGTCGTGCGCATCGTATGGCTCATCTGGATTCCAGAAATAACCGCCTTCTGAAGAGCTATACCCACGCGAGTGGACCGGGTCTTCAAAGCGCTCACGGAACCAATCGATCATTGTTTCCAGTTGCTGTTCACGTGGGGCTCGCGTTAGATCTATCGGGTTTGCACTCTCTGTTTCGGGCATAGCGTTGCTAACTCGGTTGTATTCCGAGCGTAACAGCAACAGCACGTGTCAGGCGCACTCCGCCGCTGTTTGAGCTGTCTCGAAACTTTCTAGACCGTAGCTTCTGTTATTGTTATCTACGGTTGCAATGATCTTTTCGCGTCCTTGGGCGATTGGACATTTTGGCGGCCTTCACGAAAGAAGTAAGTTCGTAACAGTCTGATTCATTTCCGCTGATGCGAGTCATAAAGGGCGCGAAATGCTTTATATGCATCTCGTGCGTCTTCCTCCGCGTTCTGGCGTATTCGAGCCATCTCAGAATCGTACGATTGCCGCCATGTCACCACTGCAACGGCTGTCGGATGTGCATACTTAGATAGCCACTTGTTCCGCGGGGCAAATGAGAAGCGCCCAACCGTTCGTGCAGCGTGGCACACCCGCATGAAGTCCGCATCGGCCTGCATTCCTGGGCTGGCGATTTGTTCCAATCGCGCTCGCGATTCCTCGGATAGATCTTCAGAGTTCGCGCGTTCTTTCAGAACAGCCCCTGCCGCTTTGACATAAGCGTTCCCAAGGTCGCGGATATCGCGTTCTGCGTCCTCCCAGAATTGCCGAGCATTTTCTTGCGAAAAACAACAATATTCGATCCAAACAGCCAACTCGAGAATGTTTCGCGCGCGCCATGCGAGTTCGCAAATCGGCAGCTCGGGACGCCTAACTGCCAGTACATTATCGCGAAGCGCCTTCATGAAGTTCGCGAAGAGCGCCTGCTCCCAGTTTTCCTTCAATCGCTCGAGGACTTCTGCGACGCTTCGATTCTGTCAAGCACCTTACAAGTAGAACTTCCTTTCTCTGTTCTTCGCATCGGAATCAAGCTCCTGGTTTCGTCCGCGGCAGACCGATTACGAAACTAAACACGACCTGTAGTTCGCCTGACCGTAACACTGTCCAGAAAAACGGGCTTCGAGGACGTCACAACAGTGGTGGCTCCAGAAGAGGCTCAATTGCGTTACGAAATCATCGCAAGTGCTTGCCCGGTTACAGTTCTTCGCTTTACGACGGATTACTACCGCGAAACGCGTATTCATCCGCTGATCACATATGCCTTGCTTCGCCTTGGGTACGTGTGCACACTGCCGGTAGCCGCCCAGCGTTTACCGTTCCGGGGGCTGTGATCGCTTAGATCGAAACTTTGGTCCCCGCCGGTCCGCCCCGCTCTACAACTTCGAGCGGGAAACAAATGCCGGAAAATTACGCCCCTCAATCTCGGCCCGGCCATGCAACTGCGCCTCGCACAGAAAACGGGAAAGCCATCGGGCCGCAATTCGACCACACGGCTGCTGCTCGAAGCAGGTCATCATCCAGGGCGAGAGCGAAGAAGAGTTCAACCAGCTGCTCGAAGACTGGCTTCTCGATTATGAGCCCGAAGATAGCGTGCAGCGCTCGTTTGTCGAGCAGGCGGTGCACGCCCAATGGATTCTCAAGCGCAATACGAATCGCTATAACGAGCTCGAGCACTCACTGGAAGCAAAAAGCGTGTTGGAGTGGACCGAAGAGGACCACAAAAAATTCGAGCCGTTCACGCAGCTCCGACAGCTTTGCAAACGCCTCGACCGGGAACGAAAACCCTACCCGAGCCTCAAACCCACAATCCACGCCCGCGCTGTCAAACCCACTTCACCGGTCCTATCGGCCTGTTCAGACGATAACCACGCTGTAGCGGACGGGCACATTGGCAAACTCAGTCATCGACTGAGCGGCGACCTCAGGAAGGGGATCGCCCGGAACACAGAGACCGGCACCTAACCAAGGGCGGCCTGCGATGATACCGCCTTTCTCACTTTTGCGGCTGTTTCGACGCCAAGAACGGGAAGGGCCGGGTCGCTCAGCAGCCCAATCTGCTTCAGCACCGAGCCCTGATCCCAATAGATATGTTCGTGCGCCAATTTGCCATCCCGGAAACGAACAATGGCTACCAAAGGGATTTCCACCGCCTTATTAGTGGGCGGGATACCGGGTAACATCCACGGCATCTCTTGTGTATGAGTAAAGGAGAAGATCATCTCATCGACAAGTTGATCTGCTCCGATCGTGCGAGAGATAGGTGTGAGCTTTGTGTCAGGCGGCATTCTCGGTATGAAGTCTTTCGAATAAAACTCTCGCAATTCCTCTTTACCAAATCCTCCTGTCATCACGGGTATATGGTTCACGTAAGCGTCATCGACCATCGTGGCGAGCGTGGCTTCTACATCCCGCGTGACAAACTCGTCTTTTGTGTGCTCTTCCCAAATCTTGGCCAAGGTCATGTGATCTACATTGTGCAATAAATAAACCGGCCAATAATTGCCCAGAGTTTACCTGCTCGGATCCCGCCTCATCTGTGCGGGAGAATGACTCATCGGCAGCAGCTGACCGCCAGCAGCCCCGTGCTAAAGTGTTCGCGCGGGAGGGTCCGCGTCGAATGAGCGCTCTGAAACGGCTCCTGACTCTTGTAGTTTTTTCAGTCGTGCGGTTCGCGATTGCGCAGAACGCTCCCGAGATATCTCCCGCGGTCGAACAGCATATTCAGCACGTCGAAAACGGGCTGATCCGCGCCGTCGTCATCAAGGGCGAGGCTCACGCACCCACAATCTCGCCGACCGCACGAAGGAGCTCAAGGTTCCCGGCGTGAGCATCGCGGTCGTTCACGAGGGCAAGATCGAGTGGGCCCGCGGGTTCGGCGTCACGCGCATCGGCGGCCCGGCGGTTAACGCCGATACATGTTTCAGGCCGGTTCCATCAGCAAGCCGCTGGCGGCAATGGCCGCGCTCAAACTCGTCGAGCAAGGCAAGCTCACTCTCGATGCCAACATCAATACCTACCTTACAAGCTGGAAGCTGCCCGCCTCGCCGGTCGCTGCGGGCAAACCGGTCACGTTGCGCGAACTGCTCACCCACACGGCAGGCATCACCGTGCACGGGTTTCCCGGCTATGCCTTGAATGAGCCGGTTCCCACGCTTCTGCAGGTACTCAACGGCGAAAGGCCCGCCAACACGGCCGCCATCCGCAGCGAAGCGCCGCCCGGCGAGCAGTGGAAATACTCCGGCGGCGGCTACACCATCATGCAGCAGGCCGTCATCGACGTGACTCACGAGCCGTTTTCCAAGCTGCTGCACGATTCTGTGCTGGCGCCGATCGGCATGACGCACAGCACCTACGAACAGCCGCTGCCGAAGCTTTTTCAGCCCTTCGCCGCCACGCCATATCGCGGTGACGGCAAGCCGGTGGAGGGCGGAGCGCACACGTATCCCGAATTGGCGGCAGCGGGGCTTTGGACCACCCCCATCGACCTCTGCCGCTACATCATCGAGGTTCAGCACTCTCTCGCCGGCAAGGCGAACGACGTGCTCTCAGCGGAGATGACGAAGCAGATGGTTACTCCCGGCCTGGGCAGCTGGGGACTTGGCCTGGAGATCGGGGGAGCGGCCCCAAACCAGTACTTTTCCCACGGCGGCGCGAATGAAGGATTCCAGAATCTCTTCGTTGCGTTTGAGAAAAATGGCGAAGGCGCCGTCGTCATGGCCAACAGCGACAACGGCGGCCGGATCGCCGACGAGGTCATGCACAGCATCGCAGTTGAGTACAACTGGCCCGACTATCGCCCCGCGGAGCGCGCCGTCGTACACCTCGATCCCGCGGTTCTCGCCCAATATGTGGGAACTTACCAGCTCCAGCCCAACTTCGACATCGTCGTCACGCTCGAAAAGAGCCAGCTCGTCGCCCACCCCACCGGCCAGCCGGATCTCCCCATCTACGCCGAGTCAGAGACAAAATTCTTCTCACTCTTTCCCGTCGAAATTGAGTTAGTGAAGGACGGCCGCGGCAAAGTTACGTCGCTGATCCTGCACCAGGGCGTCCGCGGCATGAAGGCGACGAAGAAATGATTTGGAACGACTCGGGCACCTCGCGGCGTGAAAAGGTCCGACTTACGTCGCCAGTTCGTTTCGCAAAACTGGGAGTTCGTTTCGCAAAATCTCCCTCAGCTCCTCGCCTCCACACGCGGCGGAGGATGTCCGCCTTTCCGTTGAAAAAGGAACGGCTCGGAACACGATCTAAGCCGCCGAATGGGCAGCGACGGTGGTCGCATTTTAGGTTACAACGTATGTCATAAGCACGCTGCAGATTATGAATAAGCAGCGGCAAATGGCGGTGGCCGTGAAGACGATTCCAGCGTGTTTCGGCGTACAGCAGGGCTGAGGCTACCCAGCGCAAGCGGTGATCGCTGCCCTGCCAGCGTTTGACACGCCGGCAGATGGTCTCGACAACTGAAAAGCTGGATTCGATTCCATTGGTACTGCTGAGGGATCGCCGCAACCGGGCATGCACCTGCAGATCATGTAGCGTGAGGGTCTCCTCTAAGCCCTCCATTAAGCTGGCCGCCGCACTCGGGTTCAGCTCGTTCAACTCATCGTGCAATCGATAAAGCGCCTGCCGAGCATCACTGCTATCAGCGTGAGCGTAGGCCAGCCGTAGCTTGTACTTGAACCAGTGTTGCTGCGTATCCGGGACATACGCCAGGATGTTGCGGATCTTATGCACCTGGCAGCGCTGGATGAAAGCGGCTTCACCGGCATGCCGCTCAATGGCGGCGCGCAAGGCACGGCTGCCATCAATCAGATACAAACGCGGCTGGCTGAAATCCAGCCCCCGCTCGGACAGATGCTCAAATAAGCCGCTCACCACCTTCGCATTCTCGGTGGCTCCTTGCACCAGTCCCAATACGACCTTCTTGCCAAACGCATCGATGCCGATGGCGACCACCAAATGCTGGCCCTTGAAGATCGTGCCGTCAACTAACAGCGCACAGATCTGGAGATGCTGCAAGGAACGGCTCATGAGAGCTTCCAGCTTCTTGCGGCTGGCCTCCACAAATCGTTCGCTGAGGGTGCTCTTCTCCAGCCCGTAGGCATCCATAAACTGCTGCAGCACTAACTTGTAATCCCGCATGCTGAGCCCGCGCATGATGTTGCTCCAAACTGTTTCTTCTGCCGGACTCACTTGCTGGAACAGCTGGTAAGTTCCCAAGGGCAGCTCTTTGCCGCCACACTCACGCACGCGTGGCCGCGCGATCGGAACCCGCTGGCCATCGATGAGGCACGAGCCTGGCTCGATACCCCACCGGTAAGCCTGCCGCGTTTGCCTGCGACACGATCGCGGGCCAGCAATCTGCTCGACCTCCGATTCCAGTACGGACTGGATGAACATCCGGCCCACCTTTCGGACCAGCTCACCCAAGCCCTGCTCCAAGCTGGTCAGCACTTCTGCCATCGGCAAGCAAATCTGTACCGCCCGATCCTTCTCTGCACCCGCACTCTTCTGGACTGCTCTTCTCTGATACGCTCTCTTCAAAACGACTCTCCTTTTTTTCTGGCAAGAAAAATTTCCCAGAGCCTATCACGGGCTCTGGGTGAGTCGTTCCCTTTTCTACGATCTTTCGGACATCCTCCACGCGGTGACTGTTTCTGAAAAAATCGCTTCCCCTAGCGAATCAGCCGCTTACATCGAAAATCCCACCCTCACTGCTCCGCTCCGCGCTACAACTTCGACCAGGAAACAAAATGCCGGAAACTTACGCCCCTCAACCCCGGCCCGGCCACTCGACCGGACCTCGCACAGAAAACGGGAAAGCCATCGCGAGCCGCAACTCGACTACCCACGGCTGCTGCTCAAGACAAGTCATCATCCAGGGCGAGAGCGAAGAAGAGTTCAACCAGCTGCTCGAAGACTGGCTGCTAGATTATCAACCCGAGGACAGCATGCAGCGCTCGTTTGTTGAACAGGCCGTGCACGCGCAATGGGTTCTCCGGCGCAATACGAATCGCTACAACGAATTCGAGCAGTCACTCGAAGCAAAAAGCGTTTTGGAGTGGACCGAAGAGGACCACAAAAAATTTGAGCGCTTCACCCGCTACAAAACCACCGCCGAACGCGCCTTCACCCGAGCCTTCACGCAATTGGAGCAGCTCTGCAAGCGCATCGAGCGAGAACAAAAGCGAGAGCGACAAGCCACACCCGCAGTTGTCAAACCCGCGTGTTCAGAGGATACTCACGCAGCTGTAGCGGCCGCGCACGCCCGCCCTAACGCTGAATCCGCGCCGAGCCGCCCTTCGCAAACGCTCGCACCTGCTCTAGCGTCGCCATCGTCGTATCGCCCGGAAACGTCGTTAACAGCGCGCCGTGAGCCCATCCGAGCTTTACCGCTTCTTCCTCCGGCTCTCCCCTGAGAAGCCCATAGAAAAAACCCGCCGCGAAACCATCTCCGCCGCCCACTCGATCGTATACATCCAGCTCCGCAGTCGGCGCCATGTAAGTCTGTCCGTTGATCCACGCCACCGCGCTCCAACTGTGACGATTAGTCGAATGCACCTCCCGCAGCGTGGTCGCAAGCACCTTGATTTGCGGATGCTTCTGCACCACGCGATCGATCATCCCCAAAAACGCGCTTGGGTCGAGCTTCGATTTCGCCGCCACTTCCGGCCCCGGAATCCCCAATCCCTTCTGCAGGTCCTCTTCATTGCCCACCAGAACCTCCACATTCTTCACAATGCGATCCAGCACCTCAAGCGCTCGATCGTGGCCACCGGCAGCGTTCCACAACTTCTCACGGTAATTCAAGTCAAAGGAGATCACTGCGCCCGCAGCCTTCGCCGCCTCCATTCCTTCCACAATCAATTCAGGGGTTGTCTCGGATAACGCCGCGAAAATGCCGCCGCTGTGAAACCAGCGCACCCCACCCGCGAAAATGGCGCCCCAATCGAAGTCGCCGCGCTTCAGCAGAGCCCCCGCCTCATTGCACCGGTTATAGAACACGACCGGCGGCCGCACGCCTTCCCCGCGGTCGCTGTATACCGTCGCCATATTCGGCCCGCGTACGCCGTCATTCTTGAAATGCTTGTAGAACGGCTTCACGCCCATCGCTCGCACCCGTTCAGCGATCAAATCGCCAATCGGATAATCGACCATGGCCGACGCCATCCCGGATTGCAAACCGAAGCAGTCCGAGAGATTTGCCGCAACGTTGAACTCCCCTCCGCTGACGTGAATCTGACAGTGCGTCGCCTTACGAAACGGAACGATCCCCGGATCGAGCCGGTGAACCAGCGCCCCCACCGATACGAAATCGAGCGCTGCATCCTGCCTGATGTTCAGACCGTAATTCATTCTCGTCTCCAGATCTTCAACTCTTAATCGCCGGAACGCTCTCTTCCGCGTGCGCCCATTTCGCCGACACGGATTTAATCCGCCGCGCAGCCTCCACCAGGTTCTCGAACGAATTGGCATAACTGAATCGGACATAGCCATTGCCATACGCGCCAAATGCCGCGCCGTCGAGACCCGCCACGCCCGCCTCTTCCAACAGATAATCGGCCAGAGCTTTCGATGGCATGTTTGTGCCCTTCACGTTCGCAAACGCATAGAAAGCGCCGCCCGGCAAAGCGCACCGCAAACCGGGTATGTCGTTGAGTGCCGCACAAAACGCATCGCGCCGCCGGCGGAATTCCTTGACCATGGCACGCACTGTGTCTTGCGGGCCTTCGAGCGCCTCGATCGCAGCCCGTTGCGTAAAACTCGCTGTACAGGAATTCGAATTCGCCATGAGCTGGTCGACTGCCTGCGCGAGCCATAGCGGCATCACTCCATATCCAATGCGCCACCCGGTCATCGCATAGGTTTTCGAAAAGCCGTCCAGGATAATGGTCTTCTCGAGCATCCCAGGCAAGCTCGCAATCGAAAACGGCGCTTCGTCCGTATAGTAGATGCGGCTGTAGATCTCATCGGACAAAATAAGCAGGTCTCGGTCGCGCACCAGCTCCGCTATCTCCCGGATGTCTTGCTCGGGAATCAAGCCGCCGGTTGGGTTGTGAGGCGAGTTGAGAATCAGCATTCTCGTGCGGTCCGTGATGCTGTCCCGCAATCGTGCAAGATCGAAAGAGAAGCCGCGATCTTCAATCAGCGGAATGGGTACGGGCTTGGCCTGCAGGAAATGAATCATTGACTCATAGATGGGAAAGCCCGGATTCGGATAGATCACTTCATCGCCCGGCTCGAGCACCGCGATCATTGGGAAAAAGATGATCGGCTTGCCTCCCGGAACCACGCACACATGTTCCGGCCCGACGCTTATCTTGCGAGTCTCCGAGACATACCGTGCAATCGTCTCCCGCAGCTCCGGCAACCCCTGCGTTGGCCCATAATGCGTCCACCCTTCATCAAGAGCCCGTTTCGCCGCCTCGATCACGTTTGAGGGCGTCGGGAAATCCGGCTCGCCGATTTCAAGATGTATGACGTCCTGCCCCTTCGCTTCTAGCGCCCGCGCCCGCGTCAGAACCTCAAACGCTCCTTCACCGCCGATCCGCTCCATTCGCTTTGCTAGTTGCATAGGCACAATTAGCCTTATAGCACTCCGAAGTGCACACATCGCCCCCGCTCAGCCCTTCCCCATTAACTCCCTCAGCCGCGCGTAGCCGGCCCGGCTCACAGGAATCCGCGAGCCATCCGCAAGAATCGCTAAGCGTGTGTCCTTTGTATATGGCTCGATTTTGCTGACCTGCGCTAAATTCACGAGAAACGACCGGTGCACGCGCACAAACCAAGTCGGATCGAGTGATGCCTCCAGACTCGAAATGGTCTGCTGCTTTAGATAGCTCTTTCCGGCGGTGTGCAACGCGATGTAGTCGTCCTGCGCCTCCGCGTAATCGAGCTGCGCCGCGGGAATGATGTGCACCCGCGTACCATCCTTTACTACCAGCCGCTGAGCATACTGGCCCGGCGCGCGCGCCGCATTCTTCAAATCCACTGGAACTGCAACCGGATCTGGCTGCGCTAAGCGGCGCCGCACGCGTTCGAGAGCAGCTTCGAAACGCGCGAGATCAAACGGCTTCAGCAGGTAGTCGACCGCCGCGGCGTCAAACGCTTTCATCGCGTATTGATCGAAGGCTGTCACGAACACCACCGCTATGCCGTTACCGATCAGTTCCAAAACCTCGAATCCGTCCAGCTTCGGCATCTGCACGTCCAAAAACAGAAGGTCTGGCTTGTGCTCCGCAACCGCCTTTACGGCGTCAAACCCGTTGCTGCATTCGGCCACGATCTCGAGGTCTGTGTGAGAACGCGCATACTCGCGTAAAATCTGCCGCGCAAGCTCTTCATCATCGACAATCACGGCGCGCATGTGGAATTAGAGTGCCGCCTCGCTGGTTTGCACCGATACCGCCTCTTCAGGCGCTTCCATGGGCACCGACACAATGACCCGGTATCGATCTCGTTCCACTTGAATCTCCAATCGGGCGGCTGCGCCGTAGCGCGCCTGCAGGCGATTGCGCACGTTTCTCAGGCCGAACCCGCTCTTCTGCGTTGAAGGCGCGTCCGGATCGAACGCGTTCTCGACGGCGAATCGAACGCCGCCCCGAAACCGTTTTCCGCTGATCACAATCTCGCCGCCTTCGATGAGGGTCGCAATCCCATGTTTGATGGCGTTCTCGACCAGCGGTTGAAGGATTAGCGGCGGCACGTCACACTTCGTACATTCCGGATCGACCTCTTGCCTCACTCGCAGCCGGTCGCCGAATCGAACCTGCTCCACGCCCAGATAACTGCGCGTCAATGCCAGCTCTTCCGCAAACGGTACGGCCGTGCGCTCGCCGAGGCGCAGCGAGGTGCGCAAAAAATCCGACAGGCAAATACACATCTCGCGAGCTCTCGCCGCATCAACGCTCGTCAGCGCGCTGATTGAATGCAAGCTGTTGAACAGAAAATGCGGGTTCACTTGCGCCTTGAGCGCCTTCAACTCGGCCTCGCGTGACAGAACCTCAACCTGTCGAGAGGTTTCAACCGTCAGCATCACGTAATGCAGCGCGATCGAGAGTAGATACACGAGCCCAACCATTCCCGCGATAACCGGTAAAGCCGGTTGGAACCTCTGATCTATTCCGGGAAAAACGCCGCGAATACTCAGGACGATCATCCGGACGATCACGCATACGATGGTGCTCGCGCACATGGCTGCGACGAGGTGATGAAGCAGCAGCTTCCAAACCGGTGTAGAACTCAAAGGCAGGAAGCGGCACGAGTACCAGGGCGACAGACACACGAAGGCGAGCACGACTGTTAGAGGCGCTGTGATTGCGACGTTTTCTTTCCACGGCAAGTGTCCCGCAGCCGTCAGCACGAACCCGAACATCGCACCTAAAGGAACCCAGACTCCGACATAGGCTAATAAACCACTGCGGCTGCTAAAAATCGGATGCATTGCAGGCGCGCGATCCTGGCTAATCCTCTATCTGAACGCCGCCGAATACTGCATAACCCGTGATCACAACCGTCGGTGCGTCGGAATCTGCTCTAGGCGGAATCGTTTTGTCTTCATAGCCACCAAGAATGCCGACACCCTTCACGTTTATCCTCCAATTTTCCGGAATTCGTATCTTCACGCCCCCAAACAGAGCGTTCGCCTCGATAATCGC
The DNA here is from genome assembly GCA_963703035.1 of uncultured Acidobacteriaceae bacterium. Classification (GTDB taxonomy): domain Bacteria; phylum Acidobacteriota; class Terriglobia; order Bryobacterales; family Bryobacteraceae; genus Bog-105. The sequence continues at coordinate 1,064,018 of OY969780.1, forward strand.
GGATTTAGCCGGGGAGGAAATCCGTGCGCGTCTCAAGTCGATCTCAACACTGCCGAACACGCTCATTGCCTCGCCGCCCTGAAAGTTCTCTGTCTCAAGCTTGCGCTTCACGTTCCCAAATACAGCCCAGTCCCTCAAGATATTGTCGGAAATTGCCAGTGACCCGATCGGAAATCCCACAGATCTTGTTTCTCCGCGGGATGCCGAAGCATGCATGAGTAGCAGAACGCCCACAGCCACCAGAATCAGCGGCCAGACAATGTCGTCTCTCACCTGCAGGAAACCGAGATTGCACGCGAGTATAACGGCGCCGCCCAGCGCGAGGATAGTTCCCCAGGCACGGCCCAACGGACCGTGACTGCCGGCGAGCTTCGAAATCCCGATCGCCACGAAGACAAGCGGCCAATAGGCCCAAATGTTACGTACCGGGAGCAGCCCGATGTTGTTCAGGAATAGCAGAGTCCCGGCGGCGATTAGAAAGATCGCGACAATCAGCCGTGAACCGGCCGCACATCTGCGCCGACGACGATCAAACACGCGCACTGGCTGGCCGTACTCGCTCTCGGGCGTTTGATTCCGGACACCCTCGTCCTCAAAGTTGCCGCGCATGCCTCTCCTCTTTCCGCTCTCCTTGAGCTTCCGCCAGCTCAGATTCGCTTCTGTCGCGCGTGGCCATCAGCTCTGCCAGTCCGATCGCAATGACCGCCACCGGCCATAGATTCTGGATGCGATCGAGCGACAGAATTCCGGCGTAGTCTCCTGCCAAGAGAAATAGCCCCGTAGCAATCAATACAATCGGGACGGCGACTCCCTCCCACTCGCCGGGCTGAGAACTGAAGTTTTTCATAAATCGTTACCTCGATTTCGATGGTAAGGATTGCCGGGCCGCCGCTCACGTGGAAATCGGCCAATGCCCAGGCGCAACCGGCGAATGACGGGCCGCTGCCGGTCTCGTACTCTGAAGTTGCTTGGGGCTAGGCGCCGTTGACGCCCGTTTTAGGCGGCAGAGTGACGACTTCGCCCCAAAACTCAAAGCAGATCCGGATGAATTTCAGGAAGTTGTGCAGGTCGTCCGGCTTCCGAACATAGCAACTCGCATGCAACTCATAGGCCTCGCGTATCTCGTGGGGATCGGCCGATCCCGACACCACGACCACCGGCGTGACCAACAGCCGCGGATTGCCCTTGATCTCGGCAAGTACTTCCAACCCCGACTTCTTCGGCAAATGGAGATCGAGGAAAATAACATCCGGGTACGGATGATCGGCGTACTTGTCTTCACGCCGTAAATAGGCGAGCGCCTCGTCCCCGTCTGGAACCGAGCGCACGCCGTGCATTAGCCCTGCTTCCCGGAACGCCTCTTTCGTCAAGCGAGCCGCCGCAGGATCGTTTTCGATCAGGAGAATATCCAATTTCTCGAATACTCCAGCAGACTCTCCGGACTCCGGCGTCATACTTGCAGGTGACATGTTCGCGGGCTTTGTAAGTCTATCAAAAATGGAATCTGCCGCTTGATCAAGACGGCAAACGCGAATCTTGGAACCTGAACGGCACGTGCTGGGTTCTAAGATGATACGGACCGTCTTATGTCTCTTTCCTGCCGCTTAGCGATCCTGTCGGCCGCCCTCTCCAGCATCTGTCTCGCGCAGCTCTCACCGGGTATCCCGCAAACGGAAAACGGGAAGACGTACACAGTCACCGGAACTGTCCTAAATGCTGCTACAAATGAGCCGATTCGCCGCGCTCTCGTTCATTTGAACGGGCCAGTGCAACTGTCCGTGTTCACCGGCCCTGGCGGAAGCTTCGAATTCACCGGCGTTCCGCAAGGGCAACTCTTGGTGACCGCAGAAAGGCCGGGCTTCTTCGACGAGCAATCGTTGAATCCAGGCGTCTATACGCCACTAATGGTTGGACCTGCTCTAAAACCAGTGCAGATTCTACTGACGCCCGAATCGAAACTTCGCGGCCGGGTGCTCGATTCGGACGGCGAACCGGTAGACGGCCTGCAACTCGAATTGATATCGCAGGAAATACAACAGGGCCGTAAGCAACTCCAGCCCCGCTCATCGGCCAACACCGACGAGAACGGAATGTATCAGATGGACGGCTTAACGCCCGGCCAGTACTTCCTTCGCACGATGATTCACCCCGGATTTTCATCGTCGCGGATGGCCCCTCAAACTGCATACCTTCCCGAGTACTACCCGAACAGCGCCGATCTGGCGTCTGCTCAAGCTCTGGAACTAAGGCCCGGCGAGCAAGCGGAAGCCGATTTTACTGTGCATGCCGCGCCGACGGCGACAATTCGAGGCGTGATTTCCGGAGCCGAGAACGGCGTGTCTGTCAGCTATGAAGGGGCAGATGGGCAGGAAACTAGTCCGGGCTATATGCGAATCGATTCTCAAACCGGCAAGTTTGTTGTCAGAATGGTGCCGTTCGGATCGTGGACCTTCCATTTCATGATTTCCAATGGCGGCGAAGGTAGCGAAGGAATGCGTTACGCCGAGGAAGCGCTTGACGTGAACCGGGCTGACATTTCCGGCCTGCAAGTCGCATTGCAGCCCCTTCCGACTATTCCCGTTATTGTGAATCGCGCTCCCGTTATTGCGTCCGCGTCTACGGGTGCGGTACCAAGTCAAGGCCCCAGCGTGCAACTCCAACTTTTTTCGACAACCTCTGACGGCGAGCGTTACTATGCCGGTTCACGACCCGGCGATAGCTCCGGAGCCCTATCGTTTCAGGGCGTTCGTCCTGGCAAATATAAGGTCGTAGCTCAGGCGTTTGGGCCTGCGTGCATTGAATCGGTCTCGAGCGGCAGTGTCGACCTCGCGCGCAACGATCTGCTGGTCTCGGTCGGTTCACAACCGCAGCCCATAACCGTCTCGCTCCGCAACGACTGCGCAACGCTCACGGGCACCGTTCATTCAGAGGCTCAAAATACGAAGGCATTTGTGGTTCTGCAGGCGGACTCGGCGGCAGTTGAGCCGCAGCTGTTTCCCCTGCAACCGAACCAACAATTCACGTTTTCGAATCTCAGTCCAGGAACGTATCGGATCTGGGCGTTCTCGAATGTGGCCGGGCTTGAGTATGGCAACCCAGATGCGCTGCGCGAATACGCAAGCCAGCAGGTAGAGCTTGCCGCCGGTCAGTCAGCGACTGCAAACCTGGAGTTAGTCGTCCGAGGGAATCGCTGATGCGCGCCGCCGTCCTATGCGCGCTGGCTTGCGCCTGCGCTTCGCTGTCATTGTCTCAGCAAACCGGGTTCACGATGGCCGGAGTTGTCAAGCAACACGGCAGTGATCAGCCTTTGAGGCGCGTTGAAGTCTCGATCCAGCCTTCCGGACAAGCGGACCCGCGGCTTTCAATGATGACCGGCAACGACGGCCGATTTCAATTCACAAATCTGGCGGCGGGCAAGTACTCGCTGCTGGCTCGGTCGCATGGTCTCGGTCAGGGTTACCGAGGCGATGACCAATACTCAACCGGAATCGTCGTGGGACCCGGCATCGACTCTGAACACATCACGTTCATTCTCAGTCCACCTGCAAGCATTTCCGGGACGGTGATTGATGAAGAGGGCGAGCCGGTTCGCAATGCCCAAGTGCTGCTGTTCCAAAGCGGTGTGTTCTCGGGAAGAAGGGAAACTGTGATGCAATCCGAAACAGGTACTGGCTCGTCGGGTACATTTCATTTTGGCAGCCTGAAGGCCGGAACCTATTACGTCGCTGTTGCCGCTCGCCCGTGGTATGCCCCGAATGTTCCAATGCAGGGGTCCTTCAATGCTCCCGTGCAGGGCAGCAATGCGTCCGAGTTCGACGTTGCGTATCCAGTGACTTACTATCCGGAGTCGCTTGACGCGGCCGGCGCTGCGCCGATCACGCTTTCCGAAGGGGGCGTCGCGAATCTCTCCATGGCACTTCGGCCCGTACCCGCTGTGCACGTGACGTTCAATGCTCCCGCGAGCGAGCCTATTGGCGTGAATTTTGCTGTGCTTGGACCGGGCGGCGCCCCGATACAAATGAATAATACTACCGAGACTGCACAGAACGACCGGCGTGAAATCCTGGGGCTTGCGCCCGGCCGTTACGTGGCGACGGTATATCACTTTGGGCACCGGTCCACGTCAACCATGGGAACGAAAGTGGTTGACCTGACCGGTGACGCAACACTGGATATCAACGATCTTCCGTCGACGAGCATTTCCGGGCAATTACAGATCGAAGGAGGCGAGAAGCCGGGCCGCCTGGCGGTTGTGCTCATGAATCCCGCGAGGATGGGCGGCGGCTTCGGCCGGGTTGCCGAGGATGGATCGTTCCACATCCAAAGGGGCAACATGCCGCCGGGCCGTTACCAGATTCGACTCGCGAACACGCAAGAGTTTTATATCAGGTCCGTCGCGGTGAAGGGAGCGGAGTATTCGCAGGGCATGCTCGAGGTAGTCGACGGCGCTTCGATTCAGCTCTCGATCGTAGCTGCGAAAGGGCTCTCGCGCGTGAATGGGATCGCGTTCAAAGACGACAAACCGTTTGCGGGAGCCATGGTGCTTCTACTGCCGACTGATCCGAGCCATGCAGGGGACATTCCGCGCGACCAAAGCGACAGCGACGGCAGTTTCACGCTGCCATCCGCGGCGCCCGGCCGCTACACGCTGATCGCGATCGATGACGGCCGGGATCTCGCTTATCAAGAGCCTTCCGTTATTAAGCCGTATCTCGCGAACGGGCAAACCGTCGATGTGCCGCTGCCTCGCGATGCCGTCGTGAAAGTCAGCGTCCAGCCACGAGCTCACTGAACGGTTGCAAATTTCATGCAATCCGGCGTTTTGGCGGTCGGAAGCTGCTTGTTCAGCTTCCACGTCCCGGGGTCGATTTCGCTGATCTTATTCGTGGCTTGATCGCTGATGTAGACCTCTTGGTTGAAGGGGTTCACTTCGAGCGAGCCCGCATTCGATCCTAGATCGTCGCTCGTTGTTGCGATCACTTTGCGATTCGCAATATCGATTTTCCACGCGCGTATGCCGCCATTTTGATGCCCGGCATCGTAAAGATACTTTCCGTCCGCGCTGAACCGGGACACGAACGGCTCGCCGTCGACCGAAATTGCGAAATCCAGCTGATTGTCCGCCGTCCGGAAGAACGCGATTTTGTGGGCGGGCCCGAGATTGGTCACAAACCAGCGCTCATCGGGACTCAATGTCATTCTCTGGTTCTCTGCCTGTGTCTGAACTACGTGCGCCAGCTTACGGTGGGGAATGTCGAGCACGGACACGCTCTTCGACTGTACGTTGCTGACGTAGATCTTCTTCTCGTCTTGCGTGACTGCGAGCATGTGCGAGTATGGCGAGCCGGTTGGGATCTTCGCGATAATGCGGCGCCGCTCCGGGTCGATCAGGAGCACGGACTGCGCGATCTCAGCCGTGAGATAGATCGTCCCGCTGCGGCCGACGGCGATTCCGTGCGGTCTTTTGTTATCGCCCGTGTCGAGTGATCCTATCTCCTTGCAATCCGAAGTACGAATGAAATGCAGGATGTGCTCATCGGTGCCGGGCTGGCCGACGCCGCTCGAACCATAGACAGGAACGTAAGCGGTTCCCCCATCAAGAGAGAACGCCGCCTCATGCGGGCTGACACCCATCCGCGCCTCGCAGATTGATGTCTGCGTCTGCGCGTCATAAATGGTTATGCCGGGCAGACCCTTGCTCACGACCAACATCAGATGACGAGGCGGCGTTTGCAAGGAGGGCGCTTCGGCTGCCCAGTTTACAACGCTCACACCCGAGAGCAGCACAGCGGCAATCAAATGACATCCGGTCCTAGTACATAAGATCAGCCGCCGCTTTCGTTTTACATTCAATGGTTCCGATTTGTGTTGTCCCACTTTCGTTTATCTTAACCACTCTTGTAAAAAGTTCGCACTCAGCAATAAAATCCAAAAGCGCGATGTAATTTATACTCGCGTTCGTTTTACATTTACCCACAAGAGTTGAATATAGACACGTAACGAAATTTTATGAAGTTAATCCATAACTCCGAACGATGCAGCGTCGTTTAAATTGATCGCCATCAGGGAGCTCTATTCAATGCAATTTAAAATTCACGGTTTGCGTTCTCCGAGATACAGGTTTTCCGTCCTGTCCTCCGCGCTTTTGTTACCGGTTGCGCTGACAACGGCTCAAGCCCAATGGGTTTCGACCGCGACCAAAGCCCTTCCCTTAAAGGATGCGACTTTGATCGGCGAGGTCGCACCTTCTGCGCCTATGCACATTCTCGTGGGGCTGCAAGTTCGGAATAAGAGCGCCATTCAACCGGCCCTAAAGTCCGGGTCTTCGCTAACGGTGAGCCAGTTCGTGGCGCAATTTGCACCGACCAGCGCGCAAGTCGCGGCGGTTGAGAATTATCTCTCCAGTTATGGGTTCAAGAACATATCGGTCGAATCGAATCACCTTCTCGTGGAAGCTGACGGAACGGCGGCGGACGTCGAAGCTGCCTTTAACACGGCTCTTTCTCAGTTTTCACAGAATGGGAAGACTATCTTCGCGAACACGCTTGACGCCCAAGTTCCTCAATCGTTGTCCGGTACTGTGCTTGCCGTTCTCGGTTTGAACAATATTGTCGGACTGCGTACGCCTTTGGCTACGGCCCCATGCACGCTCGACGTCTGTCCGCCGTCCGCTATTCCGCCGACTGCGTATAGCCCGCAGGGATATCAGATTGCGTACGATGCTGCATATCCTGGCCCAACCCCCACAACGACGAACTTGAAGCAAAGGGTAGCGACGGGTTATAAGACGCGCGTTGCCGTTCTGGCAGAAGGGAATTTGGGCTGCTTTAACAAGTCCTCGAATTGCCCAGCACCCCTTACGCAGCATGTCATCTCAGGAACTCCCACTGCGAATTCGACAGGTGTATTACTCGATTTGTACAACTATGAGAAGAACTTCGGCTTGCCGCACGTGCCCGTGATTCTTACGTACGCAGGCATTCCGAGCGCGGACACTGCGGGCGCCGACGAATGGGACCTCGATTCACAGACCTCGACGGGAATCGCGCAGGATGTCTGCTATCTGTATTTCTATATCGCAACCTCTCTCACTGATTCCGACATCGGCTTAGCCATCAACAAATTCGTTTCCGACGACAAAGCTAAGGCGCTAAATATTTCGTTAGGTGAGTGCGAGGCATTTCCGTATGTCGATGGCGCCATGCTTCTCGATGATGAAATGTTCGCGGAAGCAGCGCTGCAGGGTCAGACGGCGTTTGCCTCTTCCGACGACAATGGTTCAGCTTGCCCGGTGCTGCCCACCAATGGCGTACCTGCTTCAGGACCTCCCGGCGTCTCCTATCCTGCATCTTCGCCTTACGTAATCGCTGCGGGTGGAACCTCTCTCGCAACGCACGCGAACTTCACATACGACGGCGAATTGGCGTGGATTGCTGGGGGCGGTGGAGTTAGCGGCTTCGAATACCCGCCCTTCTGGCAGGGCTATACGGGAAGTGGCACGTTGCCAATCGTCCCCAGCTACGAGGCTTCCGCTGTGGGGTATGGACGAGGAATTCCGGACGTCGCCATGTGCGCAGATCCTGACACGTGCGGGGCGATTATTTACAGTAGCTCGCTCGGCTCCAACAACACGACCCCTCCGGGCTCGTATTGTTGCGTAGGTGGAACCAGCCTTGCTTCACCGCTATCGATGGGAGCTTGGGCTCGCATTGAAACCGCGCATAACGGGGCGCTCGGCTTTGCTGGACCACTGATCTATCAACTCGCGAACGGAGCTTCGTCCGGGCCGCCGCCAGTTGCGCCCAGCAGCCCGTATTTCAATGATGTCCAACTGGGCGCGAACGGCGGTTACACAGCGGGCCCGGGATACGACTACACAACGGGGCTCGGATCCTGGGACATTTACGTTGTAAACCAACACATCCCGTCAAATTACCCGCACTAGACGTACATCTGTAAAGACTTGCGGCGCGCCGTTTGTCCTGTTCGGCGCGCCGAATCTCTTTTTAGCGTCTTCCGTTTTTCTGTTTGAACTCCATTGCGGCGAGCGCGCCGAATCCCAAGGCAATGATGACTCGGATTCCAATAAGCCAGAGCTTTTCGCCTGTAATCGCGCGGTTGATTGCGAGCAGAGCAAAACCGAGCGCAATCGCGAAATACCACCAAGCCATCCATCGTGAGCTGAGACGCCGCATCTTATGGAGTCCAGAGCGAGCTGGCAAACGCTGCCAGCCCAAGGATTTCGCCGGTCAAGAAAAGCGCCCAATTGAACGGATTCGGTGTTCCGCCATTTGCGGTGTTGCGGAAATCCCACATGAACGCCGCGAGGATTAGAACGCCTCCGAGCAGAATCAGAGCCCACCGGGAGCGGGGTATAAGAACCGGTTTGCCGTTGTGCTCGCGCCACAAGACAAGCAGTCCGGCCGCAACCATCGATAAAGAGACCAGCACGGGGGCGACGACTGGCCCAACCCAGGGCACCGGGATCAAAAAGAGGATATCCCAAGTCAGCAGCGAAGCCGGCCAATCGAGCAGAAGCTTCAACCACAGATAAAAGGCGATGTCCCAGATTCCGAAGCAAACGAGGAACGCGGCGATCCATTCCCGCATACTGCGCGCGGCAACGAAGGCGACGCTTGCGAGCATGATCAGCGTTGCAAACTCGCGGACGAGCTCGATCTTTAGCCGTAAAGCGTGCTCCGGGCCGGAAGCGCTCAACTGCCGCGGTGTGAGAAGCGGGAAAAGGTCGCTGGGCGATATCGCGGGATAGAAATGCGCACGTATAGGCGCATACATTCCACGCAGATAAACCACGACGGCCGCTTCCACATAGCCGAAGGCCAAGCTGAACAGAACGAGGCCGATCACAACCCGCCACCAGTGAGCCTTGGTCGCCATGTTTCAGAATCGCAGTATCGCGTTTTTCTCATCCGGTGATATCCTGCGGTTCGAATGACCGCAATCAAACCTGTTTCACGCCGTTCGTTTCTCGGCGCCGCGGCGATCGCGCCATTTGCCGTTTCGGCGGCAAGCCGCAAGCAGATCCCTGTCGGGCTCGAGCTGTATTCGGTGCGAGGCGAGCTGAAGGAGAATTTTTCCGGGACGCTCGAAAAAGTCGCGCAAATGGGATACGAGTGCGTGGAATTTTTTGCGCCGTACTTCGACTGGACTCCTGATTATGTCAAGCAGGTCCGCACCCAACTGGATAGCTTGAAGCTGCGCTGCTATTCGACGCACAACGGGCTTAAGTCGTTCAAGGGAGACGGAATACAAAAAGCGATCGACTTGAACAAGGCTCTGGACGGCCGCTATATCGTGTTGGCGGATCCCGGCGAGGTCAGCGGGATTGACGGCTGGAAACAGGTAGCGGAGCTGCTCAACAGCGCCAATGAAGCTTTCAAGAGCCACGGCCTGCACGCGGGATATCACAACCATCAGGTGGAGTGGAAGCCCATCGGAGGCCAAAAGCCCATGGAGGTATTGGCGGCAAACACGGACAAGAGCATTATGCTGCAGCTGGATGTCGGCACTTGTATTGAGGCCGGCGCCGATCCGGTTGCCTGGATCGAGCAGAATCCGGGACGCATTCGTTCCATCCACTGCAAGGAATGGTCGCCCGAGAAGGGCTACGAAGTTCTATTAGGAGAAGGCGTAGCGCACTGGAGGAAGATCTTCGGGGCGGCCGAATCGACGGGCGGGGTCGAGTATTACCTGATTGAACAGGAAGGCAGCCAGTATCCGGAATTGGAAACGGCCGAGCGCTGCCTGGTTGCGTTTCACGAATTGCACAGCTGAGCGGCGCGATCAGGGATGATCGCAGCGGCGCCGTCGATAGCGTCGTTCTTCACAGCTTCTAAAGCGTCATTGGCCCGATCGAGCGGGAAGGCAGTCACTTTGGGTCGTAAGCCGATTTCAGCGGCAATGCGCAGAAAATCCCGCGCGTCGGATCGAGTCATATTGGCGACGCTGCGAAGCTGACGCTCACCCCACAGCAGGCGATCATAGTCGAATTGCGGAATGCGATCCAAATGGATCGCGTTGATGGCGACGACGCCACCCTTTCGCAAACTAGACAGAGCAGCAAGGACGACATCGCCGCTGGGAGCGAAGGTAATAGCGCGATCCAGCTCGACAGGCGGCTTGTCTTGCTCCGTTCCGACCCAAGCGGCTCCGAGCGACGCAGCCAACTTGCGGTGGGATGCGCCGCGGGTCGAGACATAGACTTCGCAATCCCAGGCGCGCAGGACGGCAATCGCAAGATGCGCTGAAGCGCCGAAGCCGAAGAGCCCGACACGGTCTCCGGGTTGGACGCCTGCGACGCGTAGGCTGCGGAAGCCGATGATACCCGCGCACAAGAGCGGCGCGGCATGCAAATCATCGAGGGCTTCGGGAAGAGGAAAGGCGAAATCGGCGCGGGCGAGCGCGTACTCGGCGTAGCCGCCATCGACCGTGTACCCGGTGAAAGTTGGCGAGTCGCAAAGATTCTCAAGGCCGTGCCGGCAATACCAGCATGTTCCATCCGTGCCGCCGATCCAGGAGACACCGACGCGGGTGCCGGCGGGGAGCTCGTGTGTGGCGTCTTCGACAACTTCGCCGACGATTTGATGGCCGGGAATGATGCGGGGGTGAATGGGCGGAAGATCGCCCTCCACGATATGGAGGTCGGTGCGGCAAACGCCACAGGCGCGTACACGCAGGAGAAGGCAGCCTGCTTCGATCTCAGGTTTCGGGACTTCCTGGACTTCAAGAGTGTGCTTTGAAACGCCTTGAGTTGCGGTCAGAACAGCAGCTTTCATGAAAACTCTATAGACCCGATCCTATCGTTATATTGAAAAGGATCGAAACGGCGGAGTGAATGCTTCGGCAAACTTTCTTATACCTTTCAAACCAAAGTTGGCTGCGCAGCTGGATGGAGAATTCGGCACTCTCGCGCAAACTGACATCGCGGTTTATCGCAGGCCGCACGTTGAGCGAAGGCATCCGCGTTCTCGAAAGATTGTCAAAAGAGCGGACTTTGGGGACGCTCGACTTTCTCGGCGAGAATGTCACCTCTTTAGATGAGGCGCGGCATTCGAAAGAGTCTTATTTAGATGCCCTGGCGGAGATTGAGAAGGCCAGCTTGCCGGCAACCGTATCGATCAAGCTGACTCAGTTTGGGCTGGATTTCTCGGAACAGGCGTGTCTGAATAACGTGTTCGCGCTGGCGGAGCGCGCCTCGGCGATCGAGAGTCGAGTCGAGATCGACATGGAATCGAGCGAGTATACGGACCGAACGTTGCGAGTGGTGACGCAAATCCGGGAACGGTTTCCGGAGCACGTGCGGGCGGTGATTCAGGCATATCTTTTCCGAAGCGAAGCGGATATACGAATGCTTTCCGAGAAGAGGATTCCGGTGCGGTTGTGTAAGGGAGCGTACCGTGAGCCGCCTAGCGTAGCGTTCGCGCATAAAGGTGATGTCGATCGAAATTACGTAAAGCTGATGAAGCTGCTGCTGCAGGAAGGAACGTATCCGGCAATTGCGAGTCACGATGAGAGCATTATTCGCGAGGCGGTACGTCATGTAAAGGAACAAAACGTTTCAGCGGATCGTTTTGAATTTCAGATGCTGTACGGGATCCGCCGCGATCTGCAGCGCCGGCTTGTGGCAAACGGGTTCCGGCTGCGCCTGTACGTTCCGTATGGGGATGCGTGGTATCCGTACTTCATGCGGCGGCTGGCGGAGCGTCCGGCGAACGTTTTATTCCTGGCGAAAAACCTGATTCGAAGCTGAACCGCGCGCGGGCGCGGAACCGCTCTGGTTGAGAAGGAGTCTAATAGGAGTTATGAGGTACTGGCTGTACCTTGCTGCCAAGCTGGGCGTTGCGACAGTAGTAGTATTCGCGCTGCAATTCGCGGTAGAGCATCTGTTTCCGATTCCGCCTCCGACACGCTACGGACCTGCGCCGGCAATGTTCATGCACGACTTGCCGTTCACATTCGCAATCTTCGCCGTGTGGCTGTTGGGCGCGGGGCTGTTTTCAGTTGTGGTTTGGGACCATCGGCGGCGCTGCCGGGCGTGTTACCGGCGGCTGATTATGCCGGTGGCGAGCGGCTCGTGGGGGAACATGGTCACTTTCGGGCGGCCGAGGACGGAATTGATCTGTCCGTTCGGGCACGGCACGTTGAGCATTGAAGAACTGCAGATCACGGGCAGACAATTTCCGGACTGGCAGCCGCACGACGACAACATCTGGAAAGAGCTCGAATCGTACCAGCAGGCCGGGAAGTAACCCCGAGTAGCGGTTGGCGTCCAACCGGATGAGAAGATTGTTTTAGGCCCACATTTGCCGGTACGCCTCAGATTCCCATCGAAGTCAAAACGCAGTTCCAAGCCGAAAAGCGCACGAGGCCGGGTTGCGCCAATAGGCAAATTCGTCTTGATCGGCGGCCTGGCGGCGCTCGCAGCCGGCTTGATTGTCGTCTCATCGTTTTACGCGAAGTACGCGCGGCTGACGGACGAGAAGCTCACGCAGGGGCCATTTCCGAATTCATCATTGCTGTATGCTGCGCCTCAGTCGGTAGGGATCGGGGATCATGGCACGCCGCTTCAATTTGCTGCGCGATTGCGCGAGAGCGGGTATGCGGAAGACGCACGGGCAAACCGCGCTGGCTGGTACCACTTGCGCCCGGATGCGATCGAGATCTTCCCCGGGCCTGAATCGCATGCGGCGTCGGAACCGGGCGTGCTTCGATTCGCCGATGGGAAGATTTCGTCGGTCATCGCGCTGAGCGACAACACGACGCGGACGGAGTATACGCTCGAGCCGCAAGTACTGAGCAGCCTCTATGACAAGAACCGTGAAAAGCGGCGGCTGGTCCGCTACGACGATATTCCGCCGGTGCTGGTGCATGCCGTGCTTTCGATCGAGGACAAGCGCTTCTTTCAGCATTCCGGATTCGATCCCGTGCGGATCGTAAAAGCAATTTTCGTCGATGTCAAGGCGAGGCGGAATGCGCAAGGCGCTTCGACCATTACCCAGCAACTGGCGCGGAACCTGTGGCTCGACAGCCGGAAGACATACGCGCGTAAGTTTGATGAGCTGCTGATTACAATTCACCTGGAGCGGAAGCTTACCAAGCAAAAGATTTTCGAGTACTACGCGAATCAAGTGGATCTGGGGCGGCGCGGCTCGTTCGCGATTCGAGGATTCGGCGAAGCGGCGCAGGCGTATTTCGGGAAAGACATTCGGCAGTTGACGCTGCCTGAGGCTGCAACTCTGGCGGGCCTGATTCAAGAGCCCAGCTACCGCAATCCAGTGCGATGGCCCGACCGCGCAACCTCGCGGAGAAACGTTGTACTGAAGCTGATGCTTGAGAACGGGTACATTTCGCGATCGCAGTATGAGGCGGCGATTCAAACGCCGCTCACGATCGCGAAGCAGGGCATCGAGTCGGCGGATGCGCCGTACTTTGTCGATATGGTGAACGAGCAGCTCGCAGATCAGTTTCAAGACCGCGATTTTCAGGCTTCGGGATCGAAGATTTATACGACGCTCGATCTCGACTTGCAGCGGGATGCGGCGAGCGCGGTCGCGATCGGAATGAAGGAAGTCGACTCAGCGATTGCGAAGCACCATAAGGCAGGCACGCCGCTTGAAGATCCGCAAGTGGCTTTGATTTGTCTCGATCCGCACACGGGCGAGATCAAGGCCTTGATCGGAGGAATGAATTACGGCGTGAGCCAGTTGGATCACGTTCTGGCGAAGCGCCCACCGGCAAGCGTGTTTAAGCCATTTGTCTATGCAGCGGCGTTGAATACGGGACTGACGGGGCGACCGGATCCGATCACTGCGTCGACGACCTTTGAAGATGAACCGCGCACCTTCGTCTACAACGGGCAAACCTATGAGCCGGTCGATTATCATCACGGGAACTGGTTGGGAGCGGTGACGGTGCGAGAGGCTCTCGCGAAATCGTTGAATGTGCCGGCGGTTGAAGTGGCCGAAGCGGTGGGGTATGGCGCGGTGGCTGATTTAGCCCACGAGGCGGGGTTGAGCGACACTCGCGCGACCCCCGCAATGGCGCTGGGATCATACGACGTAACTCCCCTCGAAATAGCTGGAGCATACACTGCTTTTGCGAACCGAGGGGTGCTGGTCAAGCCGCGCTTTATTTCGAAGATCGTGGACAAGTCGGGGAACGGTATCTGGACGTCTGAACCGGAGACCAAGAAGCTCCTCGATCCGCGGGTGAATTACATCCTGGTGAACCTGATGGAAGAGGTTCTGCGCAGCGGATCGGGTGCGGGCGTGCGGGGGCGCGGGTTTACGCTGCCGGCAGCGGGGAAGACGGGCACCGAGCATGACGCGTGGTTCGCAGGATTTACGACGAAGCTGCTATGCATCGTTTGGGTGGGTCTGGACGATTATCAGGACTTGAAGATTGAAGGCGCCCATGCGGCGCTGCCTATTTGGGCGGAGTTTATGACGCGCGCTCACAAGCACCGGGCCTATCGCGATGTTTCGGATTTCGCGATTCCAGAGGGCGTGGTCAGCGCACAGATCGATCCGCTGAGCGGGCAACTGGCGACCAGCGCGTGTCCGGAAAGTCAGACCGACTATTATTTGCTGGGTACGCAACCCGTGCAGTTCTGTCTTCTGCATCAGGGAGGTTCGACCGAGATTGCAGGGTGGGAGACGCCGAGTCCACCGCTACCGCCCGCGGCCACAGTGGTGCCCACGCGACCGGCTGTTGCGACTGCGCAGAATTTGCCGAATACAGCGGTTCCGGGCCAGCCCAAGGAGAAGCCGAAGGAGAAGAAAGGTTTCTTCGATAAGTTGAAGAGCATTTTCAGGTAGGGCCGGGCGGTGCCGTAGCCGCTAGGGTACGGGTCCGCCAACGGGAGTCCGGACGACGCATCTAATAGACACTCACGGCGTGAATAGGAGAGGGTGTCATCATCGCGCGGTTTCCGACAGAAGAATTGAGGAAGCTGACGATCAATCTTGCTTCAGCGCCGAACGAACCGCGGTCATTCTCCCCGAAATCATCTATAAAGATCTGCTTTTGCAAATCAATCCGCGCTCCTCTTTCTTGCGTATCACTCGGCAGTGTATACCAAACGAGCGCTAACGGGGAAAACTCGCCTCTGGTCATCTCAAGCCGAACGAAGCGGATTCCCGTGCTCGAGGGTGGTACAACGCCCCGTAATTCATATCCCACGGTCTCCATTTATTGCCTCACTTATATCTATTCACGAAACGTCATATCGGTTGCGGATAAAAGAAGCTGGTACGTTTCCGCAAATTAAAACTTCCGAATCACGCAGCGCTCTCACCAGTGTCTCCAGTTCGAGGCTGAGATTTGGGGTACGGGGAGTTCCAGAAGTTCCAGGTGGGAACAAACACTGTTGCTGCAAATAGGCGAGCATGTGAACGGGATCGACTACTCCAAGCAAGAAGGTCTGTGATCCGTCGTGATGATAGTGCGGATTCTGCCACGGTTTCGCTAATTGAGTCGCGATTTCTACGACCGGATCCAGGGCACTACAGATCGTATCGTCGGAAACTTCTATCTCGTAGACGTATCCCGGGTTCGGGGTAGAAGCGAAGCCGTTCGGTCCCACCAAACCATATGCACGCGCAACACCGAACGAGTGCGTAAAGGATATGTAGGGACTTGTAACGCTCGCGCGAGCGATGTGATTCATAATCCTGTCTCTCGACGGCGTTCCACCGGCAGAATGAGGTGTGAATCCCTGGAGGCGGGCGTCGTTGATGTGCCAATAGCTGCCGGGTCCAGCACCGCGATAAAAGAGCGCCATATATTGGAGTTCAGCGTATCACTCTCGCGGTTAAATCCAAGTCGAGCCATTTCCGCGTTTTGCTGCCTGTCAACTGTCGGCAGCGATGAGCGAATTCGCAAAACTCTAAATACGTGTTTCGATCGTGTTTTCGGTCAAAACATACAGCCGACGCCGCCAAGTGCATCTGCCCGTCAGGCGTAAGTCGATGCAACTAAGCCACTAACATTTTTGTGGTTCACGCGTGACGGACGCCTTGTGCCGTCTGCGACCACGGGTGCGGCACGTTTTCCCGTTGTGGTCTGAAAAGGTATATAGTAGCAGCAAGGGGGGTCAGTATGATCTCTTTCTCGGGTGTTCCGCTCGCTTGCTGCTGTATAGCGCTTTTCGCCAGTCCGTTTCCGGGTACAGCCCAAAATCCGGCGACTGACCCCGGCCTGCGCGCTGCTGTTTCCACACCTATCAACGCGCCCAGTCCACTGCTGACGACGGAGATGCGGGGCGACATCTACATGGCGCGGAAGATGTATCGCGACGCAATTGATATGTACCGGGAAGGGTCGCCGGATTCGGCGATTCTCGCGAACAAGATCGGGATTGCGTTCCACCAGATGCTGCAGCTCGATCTCGCGAAGAAGAACTATGAGCGCGCAATCAAGCTGAATCCCAAGTATCCGGAAGCGATCAACAATCTCGGAACGGTTTACTACGCGGAGAATAACTACCGTAAGGCGATCGGCTACTATAAGCGCGCGCTGCGATATTCAGGACCATCGGCATCGATTGACGCGAATCTAGGGGCGGCGTACTTTTCACGGAGAGACTACAGACGCGCGAGCTTGTGGTACGACCGCGCGCTGCAGCTCGATCCGGATATCTTCGAGCACCACAGCACGTTCGGGACGATGCTGCAGGAGCGAACGATTGCCGAGCGCGCGGTGTTCCATTTGTATCTGGCGAAAACGTACGCGAAATCGGGAGCAAAAGAACGAGCGCTCATCTATCTCCGGAAGGCTCTCGAAGAAGGCATAAAGGATCGGAAGAAGATTCCGGATATGCCCGAGTTCGCCTCGCTCAAGAAGGATCCGGCGTTCAAAGAGCTTCTGGCGGAGAATCCGAAGCCGTTGTAGTCAGCTCGAGAAAGAGCCTTTGGTGTGTGGCGCGACGGCGCGATGTTCGTCGTGCTGCCACGGTTTAGGCTGCTCGCCAATATCGCGGTTGAGTACACGGTCGTAGTCGTGCTTCTGGCTTACAGTTCCGAGAGAGGTGTTATAGAGGTTGACGAGTCCGAGCGCTTCCTTCACATCGTCCTCAAATTCGTGCAGGTTCTTTAACTCCTTGGCCGTCGCGGGCAAACGCCGGCCGCTTGGGGTTTCGAGGAACATCTGGTATCCGGCGTTGAGCAGGATTGCAATTTCCGAGCCCACCAGCACGCCGGCCTTTTCGATGTCGGGCTGATTTTTTCCTTCATCACCGATGATTGCGCCGATGCCGTGCTTGATGATTTTGACGCGGCCGTCAGCGAGAGATTCAGTTGCGAAACCGCATTGGCGGAGCAAGTCGACGCGCTCGGCGAAAGTGGGTACCTTGGGCCGCTCGGGGCGGAAGAACATGGCTTCAGTGTAGCGGCTCATCCTCTCCGAGCTTGCGGCCGGGCAGGAGATAGTTCCAGACGTAATCGCGGATGGCATCGGCGAGCGGCGTGAAGGGCTGGGTAAAATCGGCGGAGCGAAGTTTTGCAATGTTCGCGCAGGTGTAGTACTGATATCTGTCGCGGAGCGTGGATGGCATGTCAATGTATTCGATTTGAGGCTCGCGGTCGAGCGCGCTGAAGACGGCGTTTGCGAGACTGAGCCAAGTGGTGGCTTCGCCTGAGCCGATGTTAAATAGACCGCCTCCGTTGACGTTTTCGGCGAGGAAGAGGGTCGCGGCGACGGCGTCTTTCACATACAAGAAGTCGCGTTTCTGGCCGCCGTCGGAAAATTCGGCCCGATAGCTTTTGAAGAGCGAGATGCGGCCTGCGTCCTGGATCTGATGGAAAGCCTTGTTTACTACGCTGCGCATATCGGCTTTGTGATCTTCGTTGGGGCCGAAGACGTTGAAGTATTTGAGGCCCGTGAGGCGCGGCAGCATTCTGGCGTTCTGGGCATAACAGTCAAACAAGTGTTTCGAGTACGCATACATGTTGAGAGGGCGCAGAGCTTCGAGGGCCACGGTTTCGGGAAGGATGGCTTCTAGCGAGCCGTACGTTGCGGCGGACGAGGCGTATACGAAACGGCGGCCGCTTTCAAGCGCGAAGTGCGCGAGCGTTTTCGAGTATTCAAAATTATTTCGGATGAGATATGCCGCATCGGTTTCAGTGGTGCTCGAGCAGGCACCGAGATGAAAGATCGTAGTGATGTTACTGAAGAGATGCGGCGAGGTTTCGATGCGCTGCAACAAATCGTCCGCTTCGAGATAGTCGGAGAACTGCAGGGGAACCAGGTTTTTCCATTTTTCGTCGTGGCCGAGAAAGTCGGCAACGAGAATGTTGCGAAAGCCGCGGCGGTTGAGCTCCCAAACCAGGGCGCTGCCGATGAATCCGGCGCCGCCGGTCACGAGAATGCGTCCGCTCGAAAGATCGGTCATTTCCGTTGAGGGCGCTTACGCTTCCGGCTCAGATTCCAGGGGGCCGAAAGAGTTTGGAAGTGTCATCTGGCCGGAACGTGCTTACGCCCTTCACGTTCAGATAGTAGACCCTCTGAAAAGGTTCATATACGAACCGAAACGATACCGGGCTGACGCTATCGCTGAGCCGTTCTAAGACATGCATTGCAGGTTCATCCTTAGCCCCGAGCCGTATTCGTTCTCCCAATAAGTAGGGCTGATTTAGAACCTTGACAGTGACGTCGGATGCTCGTGCAATCTTGTCGACAATCAAATCTATTGTTGATGGCACCGTTCTCTCGGCGTCCGCGGTACTTTCGAAGGCGGCGAGGACTGTTTGTACAGCAGCGAGCGCGTTTGTTTCACCATCCACAAAGTGCACCGACAGCATTGGCACGGGCCCCGTTTTGGGAGGATCGAGCACGGGAGCTTCCTCGAAATCAATTGGAACCCTGAGTGCGTTCTCAACTTTGGAGAACGCGTCATTCAAAAGTCGGGTAGTATCGGTTATTTCAAAGTCCTGGACGGAGTTTTTCGCTTGGCTGTAACCGGGCGCGGCGGTTTGAAGTGTGGCACACGCGACAATGATCAGCTTGCAGATTAATGTTTCCTTGCGGCTGGATTGTTTTGGTGCTAACGGCACTGATTCCTCTTTTAATCCGCAGTGCCAGGGCGGACGATGAGCAGCGGGACTTTGACGCGATGGCGGACGGAGTTGATGGTCGTGCCGAAGATAAGGTCTTTGAGACCGCGGTGGCCGTGCGATGCCATGACGACGAGATCGGGGTGGACTTCTTTGACGGCAGACTCGATTTCTTTCGCGGGATTGTTGCCGTGGCGGACAACCACGTCGACGTTCAGGTTCTGCTCTCGTAGAGCAGACACAATGCCCGCGAGATAATCCTGGCCCTCGGCGATTTCGGCGGTGGATGAGAGAGGGCCGAACATCTGGCTGGTGATGCCTTCTTCGACGTGCAGCAGAACAATGCGCGCGGCGTGGGTTCTGGCGAGCTCGATGGCATTCGCGAGCGCTTCGTGATCGGCGTCGCTGTGATCGAGCGGGACGAGGATACGCGAGTAGGTTCGCGACGTGAATACCGGCGCGGGAGATTGCGGAACAGCGAGCGCGACGTGCCCGAACGCGACGGGGGGACGGCGCGGTCGAAGCTGATAGAACCAGGGCCAGAAGCCGGTGATCACGACGAGAGCGGTGAAGCCGAGGCCAAGCAACACGGATACGGTTATGAGCAGAGGACGATAAGGACCGCTGTGCGACATCCAGCCGCTTACTTCAGTCCAGAGAAGCCAGATATTGAGGATGAGGATAAACGCTGCGCAGGACCAGGCAGCGACTTTCAGCCAAGGACCGTTCGCGAAGGGGCCCATGCGGCGGCGGTCGCTGGTGAAGTGAACTAGCGGGATGACGGCGAAGGGCAGTTGGAAGTTGAGGATCACCTGGCTGAGGATGATCAGGCCGTAGGTGGCGGACTCGCCGGCAAAGTAAATGGTCAGGATGGCGGGCGTGATGGCGAGGCAGCGAGTGACGGCGCGGCGTAACCAGGGCTGCATTCTGAACCGCAGAAAACCCTCCATGACAATTTGGCCGGCCATCGTGCCGGTGAGCGTGGAGGATTGTCCTGAACAGAGCAGAGCGGTGCCGAAGAGTGCGCTTGCTAACGCGGTGCCGACGAGCGGCGTGAGAAGCTGGTGGGCCTGCTGGATCTCAGTCACGATGATGTGATGTTTAAAAAACACCGCGGCGGCCATAACGAGAATCGCGGCATTGACAAAAAGTGCACCGTTGAGAGCGATGGCAGAGTCGAGGAAGTTATAGCGGCAAGCGCGGCGGTTGTCTTCTTCGGTATCCCCAAGCTGGCGCGTCTGCACGAGCGCCGAGTGGAGATACAGGTTGTGAGGCATCACCGTTGCTCCGAAGATGGCGACCGCGATGTAGAGCGTTTGCGAATTCAGACGGGGCAGCAAGCCGCTGACGATTTCGGGGAGATCCGGGCGCGCGAAGAAGATCTCGAACGCGAAACAACCGGCGATGGTGGCGATGAGCACGAGAACGAAAGCCTCGATGACGCGGATGCCGAGGCGGGTGAACCAAAGCACGAGCAGCGTGTCGGCGGCGGTGACGAGCACGCCGATCATCAGCGGGATGTGGAAGAGCAGATTCAAGCCGATGGCGGCTCCGAGGACCTCGGCGAGATCGCACGCGACGATGGCGAGCTCGCATAGAATCCAGAGCGTGTAGGAGACGGGGAGCGGGTATTCGTCGCGGCAGGCTTGAGCGAGATCGCGGCGGGTGACGATGCCGAGACGCGAGCTTAAAGTCTGCAACAGCAGGGCCATGAGATTCGACGCGACGAGAACCCACAGGAGGCGATAGCCGAATCGCGCGCCGCCTTCGAGATCGGTGGCCCAGTTGCCGGGGTCCATATAGCCGACGCTGACGAGATAGGCGGGCCCGGCGAAGGCGAAGAGACGCCTCCAGAGCTTGTCGTGCGAGGTAACGACGCTCTGGTGAACTTCGGGAAGCGAGTATCCGGACGCTTCGAGGGCGCGATCGCGAGCCATGATGGGTGAAATTTCAGTATGGCATCGGGATGAAGGCCATGCCGCGCTTGCGCGCCCCACGGTTGGTGTTCGGAATAGCCGATTTATTCGTTGCGTAAAGTGCGGGCGGGGTCTAGGCGCGTGAGGCGGAGCGCGGGAAGCGTGCTCGATACGATAGCCACGAACAGCAGCAATACGGTTACGGAAATAAATGTGAGGGGATCGGTGGTGGTGACGCCCCAGATCAGGCTTTGCAGAAGGCGTGTTGCGAAGAGCGCGAGAACGAGACCGCAGGCGATTCCGGCGAGCGAGAGAAGAATGCCTGGAAGAGCGGCGGCCTGGATCACGTCGGATACGGTCGCGCCGAGCGCGAGGCGGATGCCCATCTCGCGGGTGCGCTGGGCGACGGACTGAGCGATCAATCCGTAAATTCCGAGCGCGGCGAGTAAGAGAGCCAGACCGGCGAGCGCGGAAAAGAGTGTGGCCTGATAGCGTTGCTCATTGAGCGATTTCCCGCGCACTTCGGTCATGGTGTGGAAGGCGGAAAAGGGCAGGCGCGGGTCGACGGCTTGCAGCGCATGGCGCATGGCGTCAGCGAGGCCGGGGACGCCGGCGCGGGTGCGGACGATGTAGTTAGGAGAGAAGAAAGTGTGTATCAACTGGAAGATCTCGTTGGGCAGCTGATCGGCTACAACATACATCTGAGGCAACCTAGCGAGGGGGCCGTACTCAGCACCCCAGCCTTGTTGCTGTGGAACATCACTTACGACTCCGATGATCTGGTACGTCCCTGCACCCATAATCATTTGGACTTGATTGCCAATCGGATTTCGACCACCAGGAAGGTAATTCCGTATGAAAGCTTCGTTCACCACAGTTACTTTGAGACTGCCCGCCTGATCGCTGTCACGAAAGACGCGGCCTCGCAATAAAGGCATTTGCAAGGTTGCGAACATTTGCGCCGTGCCATAAACGAAATTAACGAGGGCTCCATTACGCGTTACGGGCTGTCCGGAGATGTTTTCAATATTCAGATTCAGGGATTGCTCATAGGGAAGATTCAAGATGACGGCTGCGGATTCGACCCCGGGAATCTGGCGGATGCGGTCGAGGCTTTCGCGAAACAGGCGAGCGCCTGCGGCCGTGGTTTTGTAGCGGGCATCTTGAAGCGAGAGTGAAGCCGTCATCACGTGATTCGGGTTGAAGCCGGGATCGAGATTCATGAGATGAGCGAACGTGCGGATGAGCAGGCCGGCTGCGGCAACCAGAACGACGCCGAGCGCGACTTCAGCGAAGACGAGAGCTTGACGCTTCCACTGGCGTCGGCTGCCGGTCGAGCCGCGACTACCCTCGGCGAGCGCTGAGCGCAGATCGACAGAAGTAGCTTCGAGGGCTGGGAACAAGCCGAACAGGATTCCGGTGGCGAGAGAGATCGCGAGCATGACTGATAAAACCCGTAGATCGAGTTGAACGGGATACCAGATATTAAATTGCCCCGCGCTGAGGCGGATGAGCGCGTACGTGGCAAGCCGGCCGATCAAGATTCCGATCAGGGCGCCTCCGGCGGCGAGTAGAACGGCTTCTGTCAGAAGCTGGCGGATGACGGTTGCGCGGCCGGCTCCGATCGCCAAACGGGTGGCGATTTCGCGGGAACGGGTTGCGGAGCGAGCGAGGAGAAGGCCCGCGATGTTGATGCAGCCGATGGCGAGAACCAGGCCGACCGCTCCCCACATCAGGCGGATTTTCGAACGGAGCTCGAGCGTGCGTCCGGCTTGCATGGGAATGACTCTTTCTTCGAGCGAAACATTGGCAGGCAAGTGCATTTCCTTAAAGACGGGACGCATGATGGAGTTCAACTGAGCGTCGGCTTGCGCGAAGGTGATTCCGGGCTTGACGCGAGCGATGATGGCGTAATTCGATCCGCCGCCCTCGCCGGAGGTGGAGGGCTGGAGAGGGGTCCACAGATCGGACGGCGTATCGGTTCGGAAAGCGCGCGGCATGATGCCAACGACAGTGAAGGGCGCGCCACGCAGATCAACGGTGCGGCCGACGATGGAGGGATCGCTTTGAAAGAGGCGCTGCCAAATGCCGTAGCTGAGGACGGTTAAGGATGGCCCTCCGGGGACATCTTCCTGGCGCGTGAACTCGCGGCCGATCAGCGGATGAACTCCGAGCACGTTAAAAAAATTCGCGCTCACTCTTTGCTGCTGGACGTACTCGACACGACCTGCAGCGAAGAGATTCACGCCGCCGGTACCGCCGTAGACCGCGCTGTCGAGAAGGGAGGCGTGATCGCGGATGAGCTCCCAAGCTTTACCGGTTTGGCCCGTCTGGGTGCCGGATGCGCCGTTGTGCTGATACACATTGGCGACCATGACGAGGCGGTCCGGATCAGGGTAGGGAAGGGGGCGGAAGAAAACTGCGTCGACAACGCTATAAATCGCGGTGTTTGCGCCGATGCAGAGGCCGAGAGTGGCGAGAACTGTGATGGTGAAGGCAGGGCTTTTCGCGAGCTGGCGGGCGGCGAATCGAAAATCGTTCCAGAGCGTCATGCGTGGACCTCAATCGACGTGATGAGAGCGTTAGATTCTCAAGCAAGACGTACGACGACGCGGCGGGTTAGGTTCCGTTCGTGTTTTAGGCGGCGTTTTCGGAGAAGAGCGGAGGATCGACCTTCGCTTCCACAAGCAAAACGTTCCATTTATGGAGGTCCTGCTTGCGAGTTTCGGCGGCTTGTTTCTGCTGCTGCGATTCGAACCCAATTTGCTCTTTGCGCTTTTCGGCTCTTAGCTTTAGAAGCGCATTTAAGCATTTGTGGAAGGCGCGGTCGTGGGTGAGACCGTGGCGGAAATGGTTCATGGCAGAGGCGGCGCCTTCCGGAGTTTGGGTCCACGCGAGAGCTGCGCGTTGGCTTGGCGTTCAGTTGAGCTTTAGACACTCATTTCATAGAGAACGGCCGCCTATCTGTGTATGGCGACGAGCAGCAAAGCGTCTGGCGAGCCATTGGGGTTCGTCGCGTTCACCGTGATATCTCCAAGATCGTTGATGTTGCCCGTCTCGTAAGTGAGAGGCGGAGTGTCCGGGGGAACGAGCGTCTGAAGGCCGATCACCGTGTCATGCTCCCAAATCGCCGCCCGTTGGGAGACGAAGTTTCCGTTGCTGTCAAATATTTGGCTGTCCCCTACAATCTGGCCGAAATCGTTGATGTTATAAGCTATGCCGTCTGTGTCCGGGGGCAGCAGCGGCAGAGCTTTCAGTCCGTGCTGATAATCCCAGAGGAAAGCAGGCCCGTGAATATTTCCGGCATGAAGCGAATACCCAACCACTTTGGTGAGATTGTTAATACCAAACGCCTGGCCAAAATCTCCGCCCAGGTTTCCGAGATTGACCGCGGTGTAGCCGCTACCGTTCCAATACCACAGGCATGGGATTTCGTTTGTGTTCGACTCCTGCCATCCCACGATCACACCCAGAGCGTTGATCTCCTCCGCCACACCGCCGGTCTCATCCCCTAGCAGCGGAAGGGCATGCGCCTTGCCTCCATACCACACGACAGGAGTAGAAAATTCCGGGCCGACAGGGCCGGATGTGCCCACAACCACCCCAAAAATGTTGACGTCAAGAGCGTACGAGTACCAGCCTGCATGAAGGGCTCCGAGATTCACCGGCTGCTCGTGGTTCCACAACACTGCGGTTTGGAGGAGATTCCCGCTTGCGTCCACATTGTTGGCGGCGCCCACAACCTGATCCCAGTCGTTGATGCTGAACGCGAAAGCTCCCGGCCATCCGCTGAGTAACGGCAGCGCCTCGAGCTTTCCGTCGCGCCACACGAAGCCTTGACCGGTGAGCGCAGCCTCGGGGGTGCCGAATTCTGCGATATACGAGTACCCAGTGACGTGTTCGAGGTTGTTTACGGGTCTGACTATAGTGAGGAACGAGGCGGTTTTGCCGGGCAGCACCCCAATCGGCACTACCTTGTAGCGCACGTCATGTCTGCTGAGCGCGTCGGTTTCGAGATTGGCGCCCGAGGTTTCCGGTGGCTGGCTGGTCTGCGACAGATGGTTGCCACCGGCCCGCATGTCCGAATCTGTGCGGCGCTGCTGTGCGTTGGCAGCGGCAGCCATTGTGATGATCAGCATGCCGGCGACCGGCATCCCTGTGCGGAAGTTCATTTTCTATCTCCTATGATGTTTTGTCTACTGCCACCTGATTTGCCTGTTGGCAAAACCTGTGGGTTGAGTCTCGTTCCCGGCGGAACCGGGAACGAGACGAACTCGTTTCCTGGTGGTGAGCTTTGAGCAACGGTGGTCATGGATTCGCCGCCGCTTCGACCAACACAAAGTTGGGAAAGTCTTCAAAGACCCACTTATTCTTGAGCGTTCGGTAAACGATTCCGAGAAACTTCCGTGCCAAGGCGATGATTGCTTTGCCGGCTCCCCGCCTGACTCGCAGGCGTTGATAGAACTGTTTCAGATAAGGACTGTACTGAGCTGCGATGAGCGCAGACTGGATCAGTGCGGTTCTTCCGAGTTTGCTGCCGCGCTTATGGATGCGTCCGGATCGTTCCCTTTCATTCGAGTTCGATACACGGGGTACGATCCCGAAGTAAGAAGCCAGCCGGTTCTCGTCGGGAAAGTCGCTGATGTCGCCGATCACACTCAGCAGAATGGCCCCGGTGATATTGCCGATGCCCTTAATGCTGATCAGGCTTTTGTGCCCCTCCAGTTTGGAAGCTTCTTCGCCGATGGTCTTTTCCAGCTCGGCGATGCTTTTATTCAAACTGCGAATCTGCTCCACAATGATCCGCAACTCAATCCGCACCAGGTCATCGAACGGCAAAGCCAGAACTTCGTTCAGCCTCTTTTCACTCGACAGCGCTTCCTTGACCAAGTTGATGCCCCGTGCCGATAGCAGATTGTTGATCTTGTTCTTCAGCGCGGTCCGTAGCTTCACCAGCGTGTCGCGAGTTTGCGTGAGGCTGGCGATTTGGCTCTGCTGTTTATCTTTCATACGCACTTCGGGCAACAAACCCTTGCTCAGATACAGCGCCAGCAGCTGCGCATCGTTGGCATCGGTCTTCTTCACCGACTGGCTGATCAGGCGGAATTGAGCGCCGTCCACCACTGCGATGCGCCCAACGTGCGGTGCTACTGCATCGAAGAACAGACGAGTGTTGCCCGTTACTTCCACCGCTAGCTCGTCGGCTGGCCGTAGTTTCTTCAGAAACCGCGGCAGCTCCTCGAGCCGCCATTGGCTCGCATAAGTGCGCCCATTCTCTAACCGCAAACAGCAGGTGAACTGATTCCGATGTAAATCCACTCCCCAATACCGCTTCTCCATCTATTCCTCCTGGTTTTTGGAACTGCCAGATGGAGTAGACACACTTTGCGGCGGTCACCATTCTCCTATCCGAGGTCGCTGTGCGCCTCACGATGACATTCAGCCACAGGTCTGACCAATCTCCTTGACGGGGTCCATAGGCCCCAAAAACAAATGCAGCCTGTGACCTGTCTACTCCGGGAGTTCCCTCCCGGAGCCTACCGCGCGCCGGATGATAAGACATTCATCTCATCTCCTTCTTTATTTCAGTGAATCTAATGCGTGCTGATGATCGCCTGCACCGACGTGCTGCCGGTATCGTTGCCGACAGTGAGCGAGACAGTCACCGGGTTCTTGGCGCCGGCCAAAAAAGCGACGGGCGACCCGCCGGCATCGAACTGATACTTATTGCCGCCCAACGGGAGAATCAGCACTAGCAGGTTTGTGCCGTTAATCGTACCGTCGTAAGCGTAAGGCGCTTTCGGGTCCTTCCAGAGCTGATGAAAGGATCCGGCTGGAATGGTTACCGTGTAATTGGCGATCTGCAGCGTGACTGCTTCGGTCAGCGGATGAATGCCATCGCTGCCGGTCCCGAGCGTGAACCAGGCTGTGAGCGCGAAGCCGGACGGGTTGCCCGTTAGAATCGCCAGCTTGGCGCGGAAGGAAGAGAACTGCACGGCTTCGACCAGCTCAAAGGCGCCGATGTCGCAAGCCGGTCCTTGGGGGCGCGCAACGCCGCGCTGATCCGTGGTCACGGGATTTCCGCTGGGGTCGGTGCAACTGGCAACCGGAATGGCATCCACCGCCGGGCTGCCTGGAAGCAGTGCAATGGTTTGCGTCGGACCGCCGTTATTCTGCAGCCCCTTAGGGTCGAGCCCGGCCGGAGTATTGTTCTTGTCAGTCGGTTGCGTGAATGCGCTCGTACACGTGTTGTCATCGGAAAGGTTATAGCCCAGCGAAGTGGTTGTACCGCCGAGAAAACAATTCCCGCCTGCGCCATTGTTGCCGAGCAGGGTACTCTTAACCGTGAGCGTGCCCGCGGGAAGTCCATCGTATGGGCCAACGTAGATACCCGCGCCAGAGCCGCTGGGCGCCGAGTTCCCGGATACGGTGCTGTTGACCAGCGTGAGCGTGCCGGCGCTGGCGATGCCGCCTCCTAAGCTTTCGGCCGAGTTGCCGGACAAGGTGCTGTTGATCAACGTGAGCGTGCCGTTGTAGTTTCGGATGCCGCCTCCTTCGCCGGCCGAGTTACCCGAGACAGTGCTGCCGGTCAGCGTGAGCGCGCCATAGCTCAAGATGCCGCCCCCTTCGGAGCCCGGGGCCGAGTTGCCCGTCAGGGTGCTGTTCATCAACGTGAGCGTGCCAAAGTTTAAGATGCCGCCGCCGGCGTCGGAAGTGCCGCTGGCGGTTGCCCCGTTCTCAACGGTCAGGCCGGAGATGGTGGCGGTAACCCCCGAGTCGATCCAGAACACTTTGAACGTTTTGTTGCCGCTGATGGCCAGTTGCGCCGCGCCCGGCCCCGTGATGGTCAGGTCCTTATCAACAGTCAGATATCCGCTAGTTAGCGTAATGGTGGCCGGAAGCGGGACATTGAAGTCAATCGTGTCTCCGGAGGCCGCCGCCGCAATCGCATTGCGTAGCGAACCCGCGCCGCTATCACTTGTATTCGTGACAGTTACTGTGTTGGCGAAAGAAGACAGTGCGCCCGTCGCCAGAGTGAGCAAAATCAGCATCAGTTTCATGAATATTCCTCAGAGCTCCGTGAAGGATGATAGGGCCGTCACGCAAAATACGCAATGCACGCGAACAGAAATCGCTATGAAATCGGTATGAAAATCTAAGCTGTTGCAAGTGCAGCGCCACCCTGCCTGCTGGATAATAGGTATCGGTTTCCCGGTCTTGAAAACCGCATCCAAAGTGTTCCGGTTCGGACATAACGAACTGGATCTGGGCCGTTACGAGCTGCGACGGGCGGATAGGCGGCTGCCGCTGTCTCGCATGCCCATGGAATTTCTGATCCTGCTTGTGGAGAAGCACGGAAAACTGGTCGAGCGAGAGGAGATTGCAGCCCGCCTCTGGCCCGATTCCAGTTCGGTCGATGTCGTTCAGGGCATCAACGCTGGAGTAAAGCGCATCCGGGCCGTGCTCAACGACGATGCCGCCAAACCGCGCTTCATCGAGACTGTGGTTGGCAAAGGCTATCGCTTCATCGCAGACGTGGAGGAAATTGAGACGGCCCCGGCCTTGCCGGCACTGCCGGCGGAGCGGGAGCCCGGCCCGCTCGGCCCCGAGGACGCCCCGGCTCGCCGCTGGGTTTCATTACGGTGGGTGGCGATATGTTTCTTTGTAGCGGGATGCGGCGCTGCCTGGTATTGGAGAGATCGATCGCTAGCGACACATGAGCCGGTATTTCGTCAAGTCACCACGCTAGTGTATGAAAACTCCGCGACCGCGGCCGCGATTTCTCCGGATGGAAGACTGACGGCTTATGCGAACGTAGATGGAATCTTTGTTCGCGCAAAGAACGGCGAGATAACTGAATTACGCGCGCCCGGCGACTTGATTGTGGATCGCCTGGCGTGGTTCAGCCATGGGACGAAGTTACTGGCGAGCGGCTTCTCGAGTGCGACCAACGTCCCTGCCATTTGGATCGTATCCGTCACGGGCGCGCCGCCGCGCCTGCTTCGCAGCCACGCTCGCGAGGGGGTTCCTTCCCCGGATGGCACACGCGTCGCGTTTATCAGCCAGGATCGGTCGGAGATCTGGATCGTGGGGGCCAGCGGTGAGGAGCCGCAGCGGATTATCGCCGGTCCCACGCAAGACACGTTTCCGCTGGTGTTCTGGTCGCCGGACGGGCGCCGCTTGGCTTTCCAACGGCGGCATTTTGCCCCCGAACGTCGCGATCCAAACTTCTCCGAAACGAAGGTGGAATTCGACGTCTCTTACGAGCGCAGCTACGAATCGGTGGATGTGGCAACAGGAAGGACTGTGGCCAGCGCGCCGGAGATCTGGATCAATTCTGCAGCCGCTCTGCCGGACGGCCGCATCCTGTTTCTGCGGTGGTACCCGGCTCGTTCCGACTCAGTCCAATTGTGGGAGGTGCGCACGGATCTTGCGACGGGCGCGTTCCTCGAGACTCCGCGCAAAATCGCCAGCCCGGTTGACCAGAATGAGCGCTTGTATATAGACGGCATGAGCGCCGCGGCGGATGGCAAGCAGATACTGGTTCTCAGGCACGTCGGCCAGAACACCATCTTTGTCGGGGATTTTAGCCTGTCTCCGCCGCGCATCGATAACATCCGCCGTTTGACGCTGGACGAGCGGACCAATTATCCGCATGCCTGGACCCGCGACAACCGCGAGGTAATCTTCGAATCGAATCGCCGTAATGGCAACTACGATCTTTTCAAACAGGACATAGACAAGCGTACGGCCGAGCCTATCGTGGCAACGCCCTTGACCGAGATCCTGCCGCAAATGGGGCCGGATGGCCGCTGGGTGTTATACCTGGCGCGGATTGCGGGGGGAAGGCACTTGGACGCCAAATTGATGCGCGTGCCAGTAGACGGAGGGACGCCTGAGGAAGTCCCCATTGGAGGGCCGCTGGACGAGTTCCGGTGCGCATTGGGCCAGGGCAAGCGATGCGTGCTAAGAACTACTGCCGAGGGTGATCACTACGCATTCTACGACCTGGACCCGATTCGGGGTAAAGGCCGGGAGCTGGCCCGAACCAAGTGGATTCCTGAAGTTCTGGGAGACTGGGATATTTCTCCCGACGGTACACAGGTAGCTATTCCGGATCACGATCCCCGCGACGCGCGCATCCGCATCCTGAACTTGGAGCGAGGCCCGAACGATGCACGCGAGCGCGAGGTAGTGCTTCCGGGTCTGACCGATTTGAGAGGTTTGGTGTGGGCCGCCGACGGCCGCGGCTGGTTCGTATCTGTAGATACGAGTGTTGGGAAGCGGCTTCTGTATGTCTGGCCGGACGGCCGATTCCGCTCGCTGGGAGATATTCCGGGCTGGGCCGTGCCGTCTCCGGATGGACGCCGCGTGGCGTTCTTGAACGGCATCGCCGCAACCAATGCCTGGCTGATCGAGCGGCATTGACACCGCCCGGCGGGTGTAAATCAGAAAACCCTAGCCGATTGCAGTCAGGGCGTTTCCGTGCTACATTGCTCTTCGTCCCCTGACAAATCGAGCAACCCACTTCTGGAGGTCCTTTGAAAAGTAAATTGTGTGGCGTGGTTCTGTCCGCGCTCGTAACATATCTGGCGGTCCCGGTGGTGTCCGGGCAGCAAGAGTCGTCGATCAGAACCATCGATCCGGAGCAGCTTCACACCTTGAGCGACGAGTCGGCAAGAGAAGCCGTCGCGGTCAGAGCGAAGCTGGGCGATGCAGAGATGCGAGGCGCGGCGTCGAGCGGTACTCTCCCGCTGTGGACCTACCAGGTAAAGGCGGCTCAGAATGGAAACACATACACGGGCATGATTGTCGGTACGAGCCCCTCCGGCAGCCAGGTCACGACTACCGTTCCGGCTGTGCTGATTCCCGTCATTCTAAAAATCAAGCAGGGCAGCGTCACGTATACGTTCAGTCCGGCTTCCAGCGATTCCGGATGCCTCGGATCGCTTAACGCTTTCAGTTTGATGCGGGAATCGCCCTTATTCCAAGATGCGAACTTCACGTTTAACGGCGTGAACGTGGGCGACACCCAATACGCTGATGCATTCCTGAGAGGCGAGTTCTGGAGCTATATCAAATCTGTTTCGAGTGGCTATCATTTGCTACTGGGTTCAACCACCAAAACGGCGCTGACGATTAGCGTCAACGCCGGGACATCGGGCAACAGCACTGCCGAGGTGTATAACGTGGGCTCGCAATGCGGAACGAACACGGGCCACACAAATCAGCCTGGATTGCTTGGCGTCATCAATATCAACACGGTCGATACTCTGCTGCAAAACTACATCGCCGCGAACGGCCTGAATGCGGGACAGTTCCCGTTCTTCGTTCTCTACAACTCAGTCATGTCGGAAGGAGCGGCGAACAATATGAATGACTGCTGTGTTCTCGGATATCATAACGCTCTCGGCAACCCCGGGCAGACTTATGGAATCGCGGATTTTGAAGGGCGCGACCAAACGGTATTCAGCGGTGTGTCAGACGTTTCGGCCGCTTCGCATGAAGTGAATGAGTGGGTGAACGATCCGAACGGCTCTAACCCCACACCGGCTTGGGGAAATGTCGGGCAAGTCAGCGGGTGCCAGAGTAATTTCGAAGTCGGCGATCCGTTGAGCGGTACGTTAATTCCAAGCGTTACGATGTCGAACGGCTTTACGTATCATCTTCAGGAATTGGCGTACTTTTCCTGGTTCTACGGCGGAACTTCGCTGGGAACCGGCGGCAAATATTCGGACAACGGAACCTTTTCCGGTCCCGCGAAGTTGTGTCCGCCGGGCGGTAGTAACTAGCTTATTGCCCGGATCGCTTCTCTATCAGCTCGCGTAGCGCGCGCGTTAGCTCCTGGTACTGGGAGGCATCCGTTGGCTTTACGAAGTACGCTTCCGCGCCTAAGGTGGCCGCGGCGGATTGATCCTTCGCGTCTATTGATTGGGACAGAACAGCAACGGTCCCAATCCGCCGTCCAATCGAACGCAATCGCCTGACCTCCTCGAGTAAAGCGAGTCCGCCCAGCTTGGGCAGCTTCAAATCGATGAGCACGAGATCGGGTGTTTCCGCGTTCCAAAACGGCCCGTCGCGATTGAGAAACATCATGCCTTCATCACCGTCGCGCGCCACGTGTAGTTTGTAATTCAGGCCAGTGCCGTCCAGCAGCTTGCGGGCAAGCGCCACGTCAACCGCGTTGTCTTCGACGAGTAACACTTCCAGGGGGCTGTGGCTGGCCATGTGGTGGCAGTCCATCGTTCAGCAACGGTTCAGGATCCTGAGCACCGTTGCTAAGCGGCACAATTTTTGGTTCTGCCGTGCAGCTTACGTTGTTTTCGCGCGCGCTGCATCGTCCAAACGGACTAGATTGGCGCCCCGTCGTTGAGCTTTGCCCGTGCGCGCCAGCGGGGATAATGCTAACGTCCGGATCAAGACTGAAACCAGCTCGGCTTGCCTCTTCACTCCTACCCTTGCGAATATGCTGCGCAGGTGAGCGCGGGCTGTATTCCGCGTTATCTTCAGTTCCTGACACAGGTCCGTCAATTGGCTCCCTTTCACTACGCCCAATGCCAGTTCCGCCTCGGATGGCGTTAGCCCAAATGCCTGCCGAAGCACGTCAGAGCTGCAGGCTGGGAGCATTTCTGGATCCGCAATGCAGAAAGTAGCCAAGCTGGATGCTTCGAGTAGATTTACCCGGGGTTCGGGAAGTCGCGTAACCATCGCAAAGTAGGATCTCTTCGCAGAGGGTCGATTGATCAACATTGTCGTTGTGTCGTTTTCAATTTCGCGGAACGGAATCCCGGCTTCACTCGTGAGCAAGCTCGCGAATCGCCGCTGCTCGGATTGCAACGCGAGTGTAAGCCGCCCACGAATGATCGAAATACCGTCATTCTGTTCAATGATCCGCGCGGCCATTTCATTTAACTCCACAACGCTGGCGTCCTTTCTTAGCACAAGCACGCCCACCGGAATGGAATCCAAACATTCGCGCAAGTGCGAGATAGCAGTAAACACATTTGCCAGCCGGGCGGCACGATTGAAATGTGGAATCAGGAACTCGAGTGCGCTGCGTTCCTCGTCCTCAAACGGTCCCATACGGGAGGGACGCATGAAGTGGATCAGGCCCGCGCGCTCGGCGTTCCTCCCCACGACTCCAGTCAAAACATAATAAACGTCATACCTTCTTAGAAAATCGCGCTCGTACTCAGAAGTGCTCAAAACGCGATCGGGGCAGATCTGGTGACTTGCAAAAATGCGGCCCGGCGCCAATGATGGCCGCATTCGCTCCATAATCGGATCTACGGAGTAGTAGTAATTTTCGTATTCAGGCTGGAGCCTTGGGTCGACTCCTGAGCTGGCCGTGATCCGTGATTCTTTCCCGAGCAGTTGCTCCAACGTATAGGCCGCCGATGAGGCCCGAAATGCGTTTTTAGCGATATCGAGGATCTCAGGCCAAGTTTCGGGCTGTTCCGCGGAATCGTAAATCTGCGGAATCAGAGCTAGAGTGGACGCCTGCGTCGGCATGCCCGAATCCTGGACATATTTCAGCACGAGACTGTCGGTAGATCAAATGCACGTGCGTTCCCGAACCGAGGCGCGATGTCTATCCGACCTCAACCCAGGCCCGCTTCGCAGAGCTCTCCGCCACTTTCTCGAGAAGAATCATGCCGCGCAAACCATCCTCAAAAGTTGGGTAGTCGATGGGAGCGGACGGATCAGCCACTCTCGCGTAAAAACGCTTGAATAGCTGTTTATGTGAATCGTCGTACCCTTCGCTATGGCCGCCAGGCAGATCGGCGAAGCTGGCTGCTGCTGCATAAAACAACGAGCCGTCCTTCACGATGATCTGGTTCGGTTCGTTTCGATGCCCGATCCATAGAGTGTCGGGCTCCTCCTGATTCCAAGCGACTCCCGCTTTGGCGCCGAAGATTTCGAAAGCGAAACGATTCTTGCGCCCTGCCGACATTTGGCTCACCGTGAATGCACCCCGCGCGCGTTCACCCAAGCGCAGCATGACTACCGCGAAATCATCCGTATCAATGGGCACTTCTTCGTAATCGCTCGGCTGTAGCTTCTTGCCCGAAAACGTTTCGACCGATCGCTTGGGCCGCTTGCGTGTTTTATGAAACGTTGCGAGATCCGCGCATACAGCGGTAATCGCGAGACCCGTCAGGTACTGGATCTCATCCATCCAGTGCGATCCGATGTCGCCCATTACGCGCAGTTTGCCGTTCGATTTCGAATCGATGCGCCAGTTCCAATCCGTGTCGTAGAGCAGCCAGTCTTGCGAATAGGTGCCTTGCACAATGAGGATCTCGCCGAGATCGCCGGCCAGGATCATTTGCCGGATTTGTTGCACCGCCGGATAGTAGCGTAGATTATGCTCTACGCAATTTACGGCGTTTTTTGCCTTCGCCGCTTCCACCAGACGCTGCGCCTGTTCCGTCGTCATTGTGAGAGGTTTCTCACACAAGACCGCCTTGCCCGCTTCAATCGCGGCCAGCGACATCGGGAAGTGATCTACGTTAGGCGTACAGATGTGAACCGCTGCGATGTCTTTTTTATCCAAAACATCTTTGAGATTGCTTGTTGCGAAGGGAATGCTCGCAGCTTCGGCAAATTTTTTCGCGGTTTCCGGCCGGCTGCCGACTACTGCGGCCACTTCCACGTTCCCCAACCGGCGCACGTTCTCGGTGTGCACCTTCCCCATGAAACCTGTTCCCGCAATTGCGGCCTTGATCATTTTCATCGAACGTTTGTCGCCTTTCTGGTATCAAAGATTTCCTAAAAACTAGACGGATCGCAGTATATAGCTGAGCGGGCCAAGTATAACCGATGTCTGACAAGTGATAGGAAGAAGCTACCGGTCGAATTTTGAAATTACCGCGATTGTATTGTTCTGATTTCCATACAGCAAAACCGTCTACTACTGAAACCAATATTTAATTGCGTTGGCACGAGTGAAGTTCCGGACGCATTCCACCGATGATTAGGGCGTGTGCATGAACGTTGGCCGGTGCGGAAACTTTCGGCACTTCACGTGCATCAAGAATGGCAGCTAAGGCGAAACGAAATGCCTGAATCCCGAACTACAGCAATTGCAGTATGGACTGAACCAGCGCGCGCTTGGACTTTGAGTGCATTCCAGGCAGCTGGAGCTACGCTGTCACGCGGCACGACCTGGGCTGGCGACACTGCTCAGAGATTTGGGGCGCTGGTATCCGCGCTGATGGCGCCTGCGGTGGTGTCCGTATACGCTTTGGCTGTTTGGAGTCTGGCGTCCAATCTCGGCTGGACCGACACCTTCGTCTTTCCCACAGGGCCGTTATCCAACTGGTTAGTGTGGCTGGCAATTGCGATCCTGGTGCATGCTGCGGCGCGCATCCTCACCCGTCATACGCAATCGGAGAAGTAGCCTGGAGCGGTCCGCTGGCTCGCGAGGGCGGAACCATCCAAGTCTGTGTTCTCTGTTATTCTCAAGTTAGGAACGCCCTCCCCGTTACATGCCCTTCAGTTCGCGATCGTACGTGAATAGGCATATTCCGTCCAACCGCTTTCCGGTCGGCCTGAAATGGCTGCTGATTGTAAACACTGCCATTTTTGTAATCTCGGTCCTGGCCAGCCGGCAGGTTAGCCCGCTGCTGGACAATTTCGCGCTCGTGCCGGCACAGGTCGTACACGCCTTCGCGCTTTGGCAACTGGTCACCTACATGTTCATCCATGCAGGATTCGGCCATATTTTGTGGAATATGCTCGCGCTGTGGATGTTCGGTGCGCAGATCGAGCGGCTGTGGGGAACGCCGAAGTTTCTGCGTTTTTATTTTGCCTGCGGAATTTTAGCGGGGATTACGGTGGTCATTTGCGCTTACATCTTCAGCGGCACGAATGTAAGCACGGTTGGATCCTCGGGTGCGATCTACGGCATCTTGGTCGCGTACGGACTGATGTTCCCGGACCAAACCATTCTGTTTGGTTTTCTGATTCCAATCAAATCGAAATATTTCGTGATGATTATCGGCGGAATTGTTTTCCTGCAGTCCTACATGGCAACCGTGGGAGGGCGGGGAAGCGGCGTAGCCGTCGTCGCTCACCTGGGAGGCTTGGTTGCCGGATACCTTCTCTTGCGCGGGACGAGGCTGCGTTCGCAAGTCGTTCACCCGGTTGCCGCCGGGTACAAACAATGGAAGCTGCGCCGCGCCAAGAGGAAATTTGAGGTATACCTCA
The DNA here is from genome assembly GCA_963703035.1 of uncultured Acidobacteriaceae bacterium. Taxonomy (GTDB): domain Bacteria; phylum Acidobacteriota; class Terriglobia; order Bryobacterales; family Bryobacteraceae; genus Bog-105. The sequence continues at coordinate 1,100,217 of OY969780.1, forward strand.
GAAAGCAAGATTCGAATCGAGATCGTTGGGTCCATTAGCTTTTTTGGATAATCGCAAGACAAGGTAGATAAGTTATGAAGTTCCGTTTTCTTTCCGCCGGTCTGACCGGCTTAGGCTTGATTTTGGCGGGTTTGCTGCCCGTGCAGATCTTCGCCCAGGAGACTCCCCAGACGCAAAGCGATGATTCGGTGGCGAAGCCGAAACAGAAGCCAAGTGACACTCCGCCGCCCGATCAACAGCAGATTCCTTCACAGTTCAAGAAGCAGAAAGAAATTCCTCAGAACACGCCGACCTTTCAGGCGAATGCGACCACGGTGTCGGTGGACGTGTCCGTTCTTGACAATAAAGGCCGCTTCATTCCCAATATTCCCCAAGAGAAGTTCCGCGTGCTCGAAGACGGAGTGCCGCAACAGATTACACAATTCGGCCACAGCGAGGCGCCGATGACGATTTGCATGCTGATCGAGTTCAGCGGCCGGTTTCAGGCCTTCTGGAGCTACGGCTGGTATGAAACGCTTCAGGCCTCTTATGGCTTCCTCGAAACGTTGAAGCCCGACGACAACGTAGCAGTGGTGGCCTTCGACATGCGACCCACGATACTTGCGGATTTCTCGCCCGACAAGCGAAAGGCTGAGGAAGCCATGGCGAGGCTGCGCATTCCAGGCTTCAGCGAGTCGAATATTTTCGATGCGATGACGGACATGGCAGATCGCATGTCTAACATCGAGGGCCGCAAAGCGATTGTTGTGATCGCGAGCGGGCTCGATACATTCAGCAAAATCACGTTTGACCAAACAAGGAAATCGCTGCAGGAGTCGGGCGTGCCGATCTACTCTATTAGCATTCTCCAAATTGCGCGCATGATGGCCGAAGCGAGAGGAATGGGTCCCATTCAGGAAATGGACTTCTTGCAAGCCGACAACGAGATGAGAACTTTCGCAAAAGAAACCGGCGGGCAGGCCTTTTTCCCGCGCTTTATGGGCGAGTATCCGGGTGTCTTCCGCGCGATTGAAGATTCACTGAGGAATCAGTATTCGCTGGCATACCATCCGACCAACACTGCGAAAGACGGAAAGTTTCGTCACATCAAAGTGGAGCTGGTGAATCCGTCCAGTAATGAGCCGCTGCGTATCGTCGAGAACGGCAAGACAGTTAAGTACCAGATTCTCGCGAAAGCCGGGTACAAAGCCCCGCGCGAAGTAGATTAGCAACGTTCTAAGAGCGCAGGTTCTCCGGCGGGAGTCGATCAGTTCACGAAACACGCTCAGAAGCTTATCGACGTTCCTCTTTCTGAACGGTCATGCTCGCGTGTAGGCCTTCGATGTTGCGGTTGATGGGCTCATGGTCGGCCCCAGTTTTTCTCAACCGGCGCATCGAGCCGCGCCATGCGCTCACGCCCGTCATAATCTCCGTTCCCGTCAGGCATTCGCATACCCTTCTTCGTTTTGTTTCAGCTTCGATCCATGAGAAGCTCACCTGCGGCCTTCGTGTCAAGAACTCGATCTATCGCAATTTGAATTCGATAGAGAGTCATTGACAGTTTTCTTGATCCTCTGGTAACTTCACTTCGTCGCATGCGAGCTGCTTCTTCCGATCGCGCGCCGATTCCGGCCCGAATTCTTCTTGTGGACGATAACCTCGACGGCGTGGTTGCGCGCCGCTCGGTCCTCGAGGAGCTTGGATATCAGGTCGTGCCGGCAACTTCCGGTCACGATGCGTTACAAATCATCGAAGAGCAGCCATTCGATCTCGTCATTACCGATTACAAAATGGCGCCGATAAACGGCCTGGAGTTGATCGCTACTCTGCGCAAGCGCGGATTCACTGTGCCCGTGATTCTGCTGAGTGGTTTCGCCGACAGTCTCGGGTTCAATCAGGAGAGCAGCGGTGCTGATGTTGTCATCCAGAAGAGCGCAAACGAGATTTCACAACTGCTACGCTCAACGAAGCGCCTGTTGACGGTACCGAAAAAGCCCGCTGGATTCCACGCCTCCGCCCGACGCGCGCGCGGCACAGGCTCTTAAGGCTAAAGCTCGAAACAATATTCCGTCCTCGCCCACTATAGTGAGGAGAATGCATCTTGTTAAGCTGCTATGGCTCTGTTGCATTTCCGTATTGCTGTTAAGCGCGGAAGCCACGGCACCAACAATTCAGGCCAGGAATAAGCACGTGAGCTCGGCAAAGCCGTTTGCGGCAAGCCGCTCGGCGCTTCTGCGCTCGCTCTCGTTGCATGATCGAATCGCTCAGCTGATTATCGTGCGCGCGTACGGGAATTATCCGCGCGCCGACGATCCGGAATATAAGGCGCTCGTGCGATTGGTGCGAGAAGATCGCATCGGCGGCTTCATTGTCGCGAATCGCATTCACGATGGCTCGGTTGTGAATGCACAGCCGTTCGAGATGGCGGCGTTCATCAATCATATGCAGCGCCTGGCGAGGACGCCGCTCCTGATCGCCTCGGACTTCGAACGCGGCGCCTCCATGCGCGTTGCAGAGACCGCGAAATTTCCATACTTCATGGCTTATGGCGCGGCGCGCGATCTCCCGTCTACCCGGCAGCTCGGTGCAGATACGGCGCGAGAAGCCCGCTCGGTTGGGATCAGGTGGGTGTTCGCTCCCGACGCCGATGTAAATAATAATCCCGATAATCCGATCATTAATGTGCGATCGTACGGCGAGGATCCGCAGGCCGTTGCCGATGGTGTGTCGGCCTTTATTGAAGGCGCGCACGCGAATCCGCTCAATTACGTCCTGGTCACCGCTAAACATTTTCCCGGGCACGGCGATACGGCTGAAGACAGCCACATGCAACTCGCGAGGCTCGATCAGCCGCGAGAGCGAATTGAGTCTGTCGAGCTGGTTCCGTTTCGCTCGGCCATCGTGCAGGGAGTGGATGCCATTATGACCGCGCATTTGGCGGTGCCGGCGTTTGAGCCTCGCCCGATACCGGCCACGGTGTCAGAGAGTGTTCTGACCGGGCTTCTGCGAAACGAGATGGGCTTCCGGGGTCTGATCGTCACCGACGCGATGGACATGCAGGGAGTTGCAGCTCTGTTCTCGCCGGGCGAAGCGGCTGTACGCGCGGTTGAAGCGGGAGCCGATGCAGTATTGATGCCGTCCGATCCCGAAGCCTGCATCCGGGCTCTTATGGCGGCCGTAAAGAGCGGACGTATCTCGCGGCAGCGCATCGATGCGAGCGCCGCAAAAATGATGGCGGCCAAGCAAGAGGTGGGCCTGTTGCGGAGCCGTTTCGTGAATCTGGATGCGATCAGCGACAATCTCGAAGATCCCGCGTTCGAAAGCCTGGCCGAAAATGTGGCAGAGCGCGCCGTCACGCTGGTAAAAGACGATAAACATCTATTCCCATTGCCCGAGCCTGCGGGCGCGTGTCTGGTTGTCATGAGCGAGGGAGAATTTTCGCGACACGGGCAGACGCTCGTAACTGAATTGCGGCGCCGCATGCCCGGGCTCCGGATGTACATCGCGAACTCGGCCATGCCGGATCCTGTGCTGAGAGCCATGGCGATCGACAGTTCGTCCTGCAAGGAGATCTATGTTGCCGCCTTCGTTACCGTCGCCGCTTATCGCGGCAGCGTCGCGCTTCAAGGCGGATTGAGCTCCTTTCTTTCCATGCTGGCCCACGGCCCGGTTCCTGTGGCGCTCATTTCGCTCGGAAACCCGTATCTGCTTCGTGACTTCCCGGACGTATCCGCTTATGCCGCTACGTTCAGTACATCGATTACCTCGGAGATGGCTGCGGCGAAGGCGATCCTAGGCGAGATTCCGATACACGGAAAAATGCCGGTATCGATTCCCGGGCTGGCGAAGATAGGCGACGGTCTCGATGTACCAGCTCGGAGCATGGCGGCATCTAACGGAGCGAAATGACAGAAATTACCTGGCTTGGACACGCTACTTTTCAGCTTCGCTTCGATTCCGGCGAGGTCTTGGTGCTGGACCCCTGGATTGACGACAACCCCGCCTACCCCAAGGGCTACAAGGTTAGGCAGATCGATGCGATTTCGGTCTCTCACGCACACTACGATCACATCAATGACGTCGTTCCGCTGGCTAAAAAGTTCGATCCCAAGGTGATCGCAATCTTCGAGACCGCCGCCTGGCTTGAAAAAAAGGGAGTCAAAAATACGATTGGAATTAATAAGGGCGGCACGGTCGATCTTGGTTTCGTAAAGCTCACGATGACTCATGCCGTTCATAGCTGCGCCATCAAGGACGGATCGGATCTGCTTTATGGCGGGGAGGCTGCGGGGTACGTGCTTACGCAGAAAGACGGCCGGCGCGCTTATTTTGCGGGCGACACGGCGGTGTTTTCGGATATGGCGCTAATTCAGCAGCTCTATCAGCCTGAGCTGGCCTTTCTGCCGATTGGCGATCACTTCACCATGGGCCCGCATGAAGCGGCGCATGCGGCACGATTGCTGAAGGTGAAGAGGATCATTCCGATGCATTACGGGACCTTTCCTGCGCTCACGGGCCGGCCGGAGGAGTTGGCGGACTACGTTAAGAAAGATTCGATCGATGTTTGGACCTTGCAGCCGGGCCAGCCTGTTCAGTGGTGAGCTCGACCGCTCGTCAATACTTCTGAGTGATTACTTCACGGAAACCGGTCTTGCGGAGTGACTCACGCGTCGAAGAAAGATCGGCCGTGTCCCGAATGGGTCCAATGAGCACGCGATAGAGCTTCGCGCTGCCCGGTTTCGGAACGGCGTGCGCACGGAAGCCTTTCTTGTGCAGGACATCGGCAATGGCTACAGCTTCATCGCGGCTCACTGCGGCAACTTGCAGGAAGGTTTGCCCGCTGTCCGGCCTAAAGCCATTGGAGACGTCTGCCGGCGGGGTCGGCGCTTGGTTTCTCGCGTGTTCCGTTCCCAGCGGCGCGGTAGATGCCGAACGGGAGCCGTCGTCGGTGGAAGCGTCGGGCGAGACGGCATGGGTTTCCGCGGCTGTCGTGCCGCCCGCAGCCGGGTTCGCCGTGGTTGCGGCTGCCTTCCGTTCAACGGAACCGCGCCCGACCATATAGCCTCCGGTGAAGGCGATTCCGAGCAGAATCGCAAGCACGAAAAAAATGCCCAGAATTTGCGCGTTGCTGAGCAGAATTTCGGTTTCGCTTTCGCTACTTCGCAACATTTCTATTTAGAATTGTACTTGAGATTTGAGCCGATTGAAATTGCACTTTTGTTTTTTCCCGCAAGTTACCCTTACAGATAAGATGCGTTTTCGATTGCATTTGCCGCAACCGGCGCTTTACGCTCTTGCCGCCGGCTGCGTTCTGATCCAGGTTGCAGGCCTTGACGGTGCTCGGGCCATGTCGGCCGACCCCAATGGTGCCGTGAAATTGAGCCTTCTGCCGGGCATGCCGGCTGTATTAGATATAAACAACATCTATTCAGCGGATCGCGCGGGCCTGTTGAGCCCTGTCGTGAAGGATTTTCCGTCTCGCGTGTACGTTCCCAACTCGAAGAGCGATTCAGTCGATGTCATCGACCCGTCGACTTTCAAGATCGTGGCGCACTTCGTGCTTCCCAAAGATTCCAAGCACCCCAAGCATCCGCTGGAGCCGCAGCATGTCGTACCCTCCTGGGATCTGAAGAAGCTTTGGGTTGCGCAGGACCTCGGCGATCAGTTGACGCTGATCGATCCCGCGACCGCGACGCAGGGCGAGACGATTCACGTGGACGATCCGTACAACATGTACTACACGCCCGATGGCAAGTACGCGATTGTGATGGCGGAACGCGAGAAGCGGATCGATTTTCGCGATGCGCAAACCATGAAGATCGTGAACCGCGTCCCGGTGGGCTGCGAAGGCGTGAATCATGCAGATTTTTCAATTGACGGCCGCTATATGATTGCGACCTGCGAATTTTCGAGTGAGTTGATCAAGGTGGACGTCGCCAATCAGAAACTGCTGGCGCACTTGAAGCTCACGCCCAAGGGCATGCCCCAAGATTGCCGGGTGTCGCCGGACGGAAAAGTCTTTTATGTGGCGAATATGGAGGCTGACGGCGTACACCTGATTGACGGCGATGCGTTCCGGCAGATCGGGTTCGTAAAGACGGGCAAGGGCGCGCATGGCCTGTACTTCACTCGGGACGCGAAGTATATGTACGTCACGAATCGCGGCGAGGGATCGGTGTCGTTGCTTGATCTTCGAACGCGCCGTGTTGCAACGAAATGGACCATTCCAGGGGGCGGCAGCCCGGATATGGGCGGCGTCTCGGCGGATGGAAAGACTCTCTGGCTGTCCGGCCGCTACAACAGCGAGGTCTATGCCTTCGATACCAGCAATGGTAGTCTCCGGGCGCGTATCAAGGTGGGTGAGGGGCCACACGGACTCTGCGTGTATCCACAGCCGGGGCGGTACTCGCTCGGACACACCGGCAACATACGGTAGAGAAGGAGCTCGGAGACGAAGTGGCGGAAAACAAGCCAGAGCCGTGGCTGCGCGGCCCGGTCGAAGGTGTGCATCCCCTCATAGCACCGGTGTTCTACACCTTCACGCAGGTACGCGAGGATGTTTCGCAACAAACGCAAGGACTTACTCGAGAACAGGTGTGGCAGAAATTAAACGGGGCGGCCTCGCTCGGGTTTCATATCAAACATATCGCCGGCAGTGTTGATCGACTGACCACGTACGCCATGGGTGGACAGATCGATGACCAGCAGATGCAGTTCCTCAGGCGAGAGGGCGAGGGCGGAGAAGACGTTCGCGAACTGCTGCAGTTGCTCGATAGCACTTTGCAACGCTCAGAAGAGCGGCTGCGGCAGATCGATCCAGCCACCCTGTATGATCCGCGCGCGGTCGGGCGCAAGGCGCTGCCGACGACCGTACTCGGGCTGATCGTTCATCTATCCGAGCACACGCAGCGGCACTTGGGGCAGGCCATGACCACCCTCAAGATGCTGCGGAACACGAGTTGATGTCCGACTTTTCCCAGCTACTCCGGCGCAACCGCAATTACCGATTCACGTGGATGGGGCAGATCGTCAGCGAAGCGGGCGATCACTTTAACAACGTCGCGGTCTTGAGTCTTGCGGTGGAAGAAACGCATAATGGCGCGGTGATCGCGGCGCTGATGCTGTCGCGAGCCATTCCAGCAGTGATGGCGGGACCGCTCGCGGGCGTGCTGTTGGACCGCTTCGATCGCCGCCGGATCATGATTGCAAGCGATCTGATTCGCGGAGTGATCGCGCTTGGCTTCATCCTTGCGATTGGGTACCGGCAGACCTGGCTTCTGTACGTTTTGAGCGCGCTGCTGATGCTGGCTTCGCCGTTTTTCACGAGCGGGCGGTCAGCCGTTCTTCCCGCGATTACGACTGACGACGAGCTGCATACCGCAAACTCTTTGACGCAAACCACAGGGTGGCTGACGCTCGCCTTGGGAGCGTTTCTCGGCGGCACGACGGTTGCGAGGTTCGGGTATCAGCTCGCATTCATCTTCAATTCGCTCTCGTTCTTTTTCTCGGCGATTTGTATCGCCCAGCTTCGCTCGGTGCGCGGCCACTTCCGAGCGGAGCGCCGCAGCCTGAACGAAACCGACATCGCCCGGCCGTGGCACGAATACCGGGAAGGCTTGCGCTACATGGCCGCTACGCCTCTGATCCTCGGCATTGGCCTGATCGCAGTCGGTTGGGCGAGCGGCGGCGGCGCTGCCCAAGTGCTATTCACCCTGTTCAGTGAGCTGGTGTTTCAACGCGGGCCGACGGGTCTCGGCCAATTATGGGCGACGGCAGGCGTGGGGCTGTTGATCGGCGGCTTCGTCGGCAACCGGCTCGGAAAAAGAATCGGATTTGAGAACTACAAAAAAACCGTATTCTTCTGTTACCTTCTGCACGGCGGAGCCTATGTCATTTTCAGCCAGATGCGAGGCTGGGGCTGGGCGCTAATGTTCATGGGCCTTTCGCGCGCGAGCGTTGCGGTCAGCTCCGTATTAAATTGGTCCAACCTGTTGAAGCACGTGGACGACCGGTATCGGGGACGCGTGTTCTCGACCATCGAAACCATGAGCTGGTCAACCATGATGCTTTCGATGCTCGGCGCGGGCGCCGCGTCGCAATATTTCAGCGTGCGCACGATCGGCGCGGCATCGGGACTGCTCAGCTCGTCCACAGCGATCTTCTGGGGCTGGGCAAATTGGACCGGTAAATTACCCGAGCCGGCGGTAACGACGGACGATGAGCTTGTCGAGATTCACGGAGATGCTGTCGGATAAGACCGTTACAGCAGGCTCATGGCGCTGACTTTTACGGTGTCGCCTTGGATGTCACCATTGACGACGACCTTCAGATTGTCTTTGTCGCGCGTATTCTTTAAGAGCCGAATCGCCTGACGGTTACCGGCATCATCGAATTTGAAAAACTTCTTATCGTCGGTCAAGATTCCGTAACCGGATCTGACATAGTGCTGCATGAGAGAGCACTCGCGCTTACGACGGAAGACGTTCTGACGCCCGTCCTTCAAAATATCCTGAGCGCAGTTTCGATCGATGACGACGCCTTGCAGCGCGGCTGCGGGCAGTAGGCCGGAAGCAATGAAAAGAAGGCCAAACAGTTGCAGGGCGGGACGCATATTCTTCTTCACGGGCGAAGTGTACGGCCATTCTCGCATGTGCTCATTGGCAGGTCACAAAAAGCGATGACCTGATGGTATGGACTCGGCCCGTTTAACAGCTTTTGCTAACGTGGCGGGCAAAGGAGATGCATGCCGATAACGAGTGTCGTCGGTCTTGATACGGCGAAGAATGTGTTTCAACTGCACGGGGCTGATCGTGAAGGGAAGCTCACGTTTAAGAAACGGTTGCGGAGAGGACAACTGACGGATTTCTTTGCGAATCTTCCGCCGTGCGTAATTGGTCTGGAGGCGACGCAAGGAGCTCATCATTGGGCACGTGTTCTGGAGACATTTGGGCATACAGTGCGTCTGGTTGCGCCGCAGTTCGTCAAGCCGTATTTACAGTCGCAGAAAAACGACGCCAACGATGCCGCTGCGATCTGCGAAGCGGTAAGCCGGCCGCAGATGCGATTTGTCCCGAGAAAGACGGTCGAACAGCAAGATCTGCAAGCCCTTCATCGAGTTCGAAGCCGGCTCATTGGGTCGCGGACGCAGATCGGTAATCAGATCCGCGGCCTGTTGGCCGAGTACGGCATTGTGTTGCCTCAGCATCTCAACCATGTGAGGAAGGCTCTGCCACAGCTGATAGAAGAAAACGAGACACGCTTGAGCGGATTCGCGAAACGCCTGTTCAGCAATCTTTATGAAGAGTTGCAAGCGCTCGATCGGCGCATTTTGGCGATGGAAGCGGAGATCAATCAAGCCTTTCAGCAAAACGCACTTTGTCAACGAATCGCAGAAGTGGAGGGAATCGGTCCGGTAACAGCAACGGCAGTTGTCGCGGCGATTTCGAACGGTAATACGTTCCACAATGGGCGTCAGTTCGCCGCCTGGCTCGGGCTGGTTCCGCGACAAAACTCCAGCGGAGATAAACAGCGACTTTCAGGTATCACCAAAAGAGGTGATTGTTACCTGCGGACGCTTCTGGTGCATGGATCGCGCTCGGTGGTCTTCCGGGCTTCCCAAAAGACGGATGCGCGCAGTAAATGGATTACGGAGAAACAGAAAAAGCTAGGAACCGCAAAAGCGTGTGTAGCAGTTGCCAATAAAAACGCGCGGATCATCTGGGCGCTTCTCGCTCACGATGAGCCGTATCGCCGCGCGGCTTAAAGGGAAAGGCTTCCTTGAGATTGCACGAGTGTCAAGTGATGGCGTGACCGGGTAGACCGGCTTCTTTCCAACCTGAACGTGGGGCTGGGCCTCCGAGGCCGATGACCTGTTGAAGGGGAAGAAGCGCAGATTCCATCAGGGCCCGAGGGTCACGACCCTCAACTTAGAGGCCGGATATATGCACGCAGTCTTACCTCAACGCGCTTGATCGACATCTCTTGCACACCGGGCCGAGTCCATATATGCCCCACCAGCTGCCGGGTTTCAGCGCGTGCGTGCTTCCAGCTCATTCTGTTTGGCCGTATACGAGACATCGTAATTCTGGAATCCAGCCCGTGCGAAGGCGCGCTGGGCCTCGCGGCTCTTCATGAACGTGTTCCATACAAAGCCGGTGCGCAAATTCTCGGCCATCAGCATGGTGATTCCCGTATCGATACCAATCACGTCCGTGTCATACCAGTTGTTCAGCGGGTTGAATGCGTTTACGAATCCGTAGCGGCTCCAGGCGCGCGATCCGTACTGGTTTTTGATGGTCTTCAAAACGCGCAAGGTGGCTTGGGGGAGAAACGCCAATGAGCCGCCCGCCGCGCTCGGCACAACCGTTCCATCAATGGGCCCGATGGCTGGCGGTCCGCCCCAAACGACATATCCTTTCTCAGAATCGGACGCCGTGATGCCCCACAAATCATTGCTGTAATCGGGGAACTGTTTTCCCAATTCGATGCAGAACACGCGATGCGCTTCCGTAGCGAGGATCGAATTCATGAAGTAATCGGCGTAGCGATCCCGCTTGCCGCGAAAATCAAACCAAGCCTGCGAGTACTGATGCACAAACAAGGGCGCGTACGAGCCTATATAGCGCAGGCCGTCGTATTCAAACGTGGTTCGCTTCCAGGCTGTCCATGCATCGGCGGAGAGCGGGTGTGTTGACGAGCCGAGCGCGAACAGGTACATCATCATCAGCTCGCTGTAATAGTCCCATTGGGTTGGCAGGAATCCGGTTTGCGGCGACCAACCGTGCGTGAGCAGCGAGGTGTCTTCCGAGAGCCAGGTCCACTCGACGCGGCTCAGAATGTCGTAAGCCAAGCGCGTGATCTCTGAATGGCGGAAGTGCTCGCGGCAGGTCAGGACCCCGCATAAGAGAATGGCGGTGTCTATGGAGGAAACCTCCGCATCCCAAATTCTTTCGCCGGTTTTGGCGTTTGCAAAGTGAAAGAAGAAGCCACGATGGGTGGGCATCTTCTCGCGCAAAAAGTGTAAGGCGGTGAAGACACGTTTATGCGCCTCTGCGATCGAAATATATCCACGCTGATGCCCGATGCACAGCGCGGTCAGACCGAAACCCGTAGCTGCGATACTCGCAACAATGCCGTTATCCGCCGCGCGGACGTTGCAGCGGTCTTTCACCAGCCCGGTTTCGGGCTGCATCTGTTCCAGGAAAAAGGTAAAGCTCGCTTTTTCGAGATCCTCTAAGAAGCGGTCATCCTCTTCTTCTGAAACGCTCTCGGTGGTCGGGCCGTTCTGCCGGGCTTCTCCGGATTCCGCGCAAGCCATGACAGCGATCGTCCGCTGCAGCAGGACCCGGCGGGATAAGCCGCCGCTATAGAATTTGACCGGAGGCATTCATGAGTAAAGCGCAGAAGGCGGCCCTTGTCACGGGGATCATCATCCTTCTCGGCATTGTAGCTGGCGTATGGATCACGTTTCGCTCGCCTCCTGCAGTGACTATATATTTAACCGGCGCGGTCCTGGCTCGCGATACCGATCCAAGAAAGCAGATGCCCATTCCGGGAGCTGTCGTGAAAGCCCGCAGCGGCGTGGCATACGGGCAATCGAAATCGGACTCGACGGGCTTCTTTCGCTTGGCCCTGAATCCCGGCGTGAAGCCTGGCGAAGCGGTTACCCTCAATGTCTCGCATGCCGATTATCAGCCGTTAGAGATGACTGAAAGCGCTGGAGACCAAATCTACATCGCGCGTCTGGCGCCGCTCACTGCTGAAACTCGCGCGAAGACCGGCGGTCCAGAAATTACGATCGCAAACGTTCGCGCCAGATACTCGGTCAAGACGGTCACAACGGCAGATATTGGAAGTCTTGGGCAGGCATTTGAAGTGCCGAACAAGAACGCGGTCCCATGCCTGGGGCGTTTGCCCTGTTCCCCCGACGGGAAATGGAAAGCCGCGATTGGCTCTGTAACTTTGGATGCGCGAGAAGGCAACGAATTTCGGGAACTCCGGGTGTCTTGCATTGCGGGGCCCTGTCCGTTCACGAAGATCGAGCCGGGAAACCCGGTCGTTCACTCGCGTTTCGTGAAAGTATCGGCGCTCAATTGGTCGGCCACCGCGACGTTTTTGGCCGAGGCGCAAGTAGTTCACACCAGCCTGACGGACGAGATCCGGCGTTCCTATCCGGTCATCTTCGGCGAAGCCATGAATTTCACGCTTCCGTCCACTGCTGAAGGCCCCAGTGTCGAAGCGGACGTCAACGGAGACGACATTGTGTTCCCTCTCGGACCCGATCTCATCCTCTCGTGGGGCGTGTGCAGCCTCAAAGTGGCCGCGGACCAGTCGAAGCTAATCCGGTGTGAGCTGAAACCCGGGTATCGGTTCAAGAATTCCAGCGATTAACCGCCCGCAATCGAGCGTGGCCACTACACTGAAGCTATGCCGCTCCCGAGCGACAACTTCTATCGCATTCATAAGCTGCCGCCGTACGTCTTCGCCGTGATTAACGAGCTGAAAGACAAGGCTCGAGCCGCCAACCTCGACATCATCGATATGGGAATGGGCAACCCCGACGGCCCGACGCCGGAACCGGTGGTTGAAAAACTCATCGAGGCCGCGCGGGATCCGCGCAATCACCGCTACTCCGTTTCACGCGGTATTTCCTCGCTGCGCGAAGCCATCGTGGCGCGCTACCGAAACCAGTACGGCGTCACTCTCGATCCCGAAACGGAAGCCATCGTCACAATCGGCGCGAAGGATGCGCTGGCCCACTTGCTATTCGCGATCATCGGTCCCGGCGATGCGGTGGCCGCTCCCAATCCGGCTTACCCGATTCACCAATACGGCGTGGTGATGGCCGAAGGCGAAGGCCATTTGCTGCCCATGCCGGATGCGGCCACGTTTCTCGACGGACTTCAATCGCTGTATCGATCCGCTGCGAGGCCGCCCAAGGTCATCCTCATTTCGTTCCCGCACAATCCGACGACGGTGTGCGTCGATCTCGCATTCCTGCGTGAAATCGTGAAATTGGCGCGGCAATACGGGTCGTACATCATTCATGATTTCGCTTACGCCGAGCTGGGATTCGACGGATACACGCCTCCCAGCATTCTCGAGGTTGAGGGCGCTTCCGAGTACGCGGTTGAGATCTACTCGATGACGAAGAGTTACAACATGGCGGGTTGGCGGGTCGGGTTTTGCCTCGGAAACCGGAAGTTGATTGCCGCTCTAGCGCGCATTAAGAGCTATCTGGATTATGGCCTTTTCCAACCTATCCAGCTTGCGGCCGTGACCGCGCTGAAGGAATGCGAATCGGCTCCGGCCGCGATCTGCCGGGTGTATCAAGCGCGCCGCGACACGCTCATCGCAGGGCTCGCCGAAATCAGCTGGAAGGTTGCTCCGCCAAAGGGCTCCATGTTCGTGTGGGCGCCGATTCCGGAACCGTTTGCCGAAATGGGCTCACTCGAGTTTGCAAAGCGCCTGATGAGCGAAGCCCATGTGGCTGTGTCTCCGGGTGTCGGGTTCGGACCGATGGGCGAAGGCTTCGTCCGTTTCAGCCTTATCGAGGACGAGCAGCGGGTTCGAAAAGCGACTACGCAAATCGGCGAATTTCTAAAAGAACAGCACATCCGGCCGGACAATATAACAAGCAGTACTGCGCCTATTTCGGAGTTTGTTCGAGGTTGAAAGTCCGTACAAATTCGCTAACGTGCGTTGCGATAGAATCGCGAATTTCGCGAACATCATCTATTCCTTTGCCTCGAGTGTCTACAATATTCCAGTCGAAATGCCGCTTCGCCCGAACAAACGGGCACTCATCGCCGCATCCCATAGTTACGACCGCATCATACTCCACGTCAGGAATCTCTCTAAGAGACTTGGATTTGTGAGTACTGAGATCATACCCCAGCTCTTTCATGGCCGTTACCGCATCCGGGTTTATGGTTCCTGATGCGCGTGACCCCGCGCTATACGGCTCTACTGAATCTCCGGCGTACAGCTTGGTCAACGCTTCGGCCATCTGACTGCGTCCGGCGTTCTCGATACAAACAAAGAGCACGCGAAAGCGTGCGTTATCTATGGACACGCATAGTCCTTTCTACCGGAACAGCAGCCCTCGGGCTGAACGCACCGGCAAGCGGGAACGGCCAAGAGCGCGCCGACAACAGGTGCGATGAGGTACACCCAAATATGATCGAAGCGAAACGAAACCAGCGCAGGTGCAAACGAGCGGGCCGGATTCATGGAAGCGCCCGAAATTGGCCCGGCGAACAAGGCCTCCAGCGCGATCACGCCTCCAATCGCAATTCCCGCCGTAATTCCTTTTTCTTTTGCCCCGGTTGACACGTTCAAGATGACGAACATTAACAAACACGTAAGAAGTACTTCCAGAATGAAAGACTGAATTGGCGATCCGGCTGGGGAGGTGCTTCCGAGAGTAGAATCTTGCGGGAAAAGCAGCCGTAAAAAGGCGCTTGCCGCGATTGCGCCGACTAACTGGGTAAGGACATAGCCCATCGCCTCTTTCCATGCCATGCGTTTGGCCGCAACAAATCCGAGCGTTACGGCCGGGTTAAGATGCGCCCCCGAAACGTCGCCGATGGCGTAGATCATTGCCAGTACGACCAGTCCAAAAGTGAAAGCAATTCCTACGTGGGTTACCGCGCCTCCACTGGCATGATCAATGACAATCGCGCCGCTCCCCGCAAAGACCAAGGAGAAGGTGCCGAAGAATTCCGCCGCGAGTTTCTTCATGGATCGCGATTCACTGTGATTCTAGCGTGTGCTTTACCCGGACGGCCTGCGTGCCCTCTTCGCGAAAGCTGGCTCCTGCACGTATAATTCAGGAGAATGGCGGCGCTCTCTGAAGCACCTCTGCCCGAGCTCATCGAGCTCTCTCAGCTCGCGCCGAATGCTCTCGAGCCTTTATTCGATGAAGAGATTCGTGTCTGGGATACGCGCTTTGCGTGGGATTTTCGCCCCTCAGCCGATCTGCTCCGTCGCTTTCTCCAGATCCAATCCCTGAATGGATGCGCTCTGCGGTCGGGCAGCGAAATCATCGGCTATGGGTATCACATCTGCGAGGGACGCAAGGGGCTGATCGGTGATTTCTACGTGCGGGCGGCTCACGCGTCGGCGTCGAACGAAACGCTTCTGTTGGGAGGGATCATTCAGGCGCTGATGCTGGCCTCGGGCGTGCGGCGCATCGAATCGCAGCTAATGCTGCTGCAGAGTCCGCTTTTTCAGCCGCCGTTTCAGAGATATGTTATTCGCCACGATCGCTATTTCATGCAGATCGAAAGGGCTGCGGCATTGAATTTGCCGGCGCGGCCGCCTGCCTTTCACGCCAGCTTTCGAGGTTGGACGGAACGCCTGCATGAAGAAATTGCGCGGCTGGTTGCGGCGTCTTATAAAGGTCATGTCGATAGCGATATCAACGACCAGTACCGGACGATAGCGGGCGCCCGGCATTTCCTGACAAACATCGTCAAGTTTCCCGGCTGCGGACGCTTTTCACCGGGCGCCTCGGTTGTCGCCATCGACGAGAGCACGGGGCGAGTTTGCGGCGTGTGCCTCGCGAGCCTGATCTCGCCTGTGTCGGGGCATGTCACGCAGTTATGCGTATTGCCGGCCTTGCGGGGCGCTCACCTGGGTTACGAATTGCTGAGGCAAACGCTGCTGAAGCTGCTCGGGCTGGGATGCAGGTCGGTGAGCCTGACGGTTACGTGTACGAATCTCGAGGCGATCCGGCTGTACGAATCGATGGGCTTCCACTCGCAGGCAAGTTTTCCGGCTCTGGTGTGGGAAGGGTTTTAGCTGCCCCCTACAGCGACACGTCCGACTGGATGCCCACCTGCCTGTGATATTCTCGAATTCATTCTGAGCAAGGAAGCGAGGAGGAATTTACGAATGACGAAGTATATATATGGCGCATTTGGGCTGATTCTGGCAGGCGCGATGATGTTGCCGTCGCAGGAGAGGGGCTCACGAACCTTGCACGTTAACGCGAACTACACGGGATCCGGAACTGTGGATTCAAGTCACCCGATCGCCGTTGCGCTATGGAGCTCGCCGTCTTTTACTTCAGAAAGCAATGCGATGCCAATCGCGGTGAAGGTTGCGAAGACGAAAGATGGGTCGGTGACCTTCTCCGGCGTGAGCGCTTCGCCGGTATACGTCAGCGCAGCGTATGATCCAAGCGGCAAGTGGGATGGCACGTCCGGGCCGCCTCCCACCGGTTCATCGCTCGGTATGTACAGTAAAGAACCGGGGAAGCCCGAACCTGTCCGCATTGAGTCCGGGAAGGCTGCGAGTGTCACGTTTTCGTTCGATGACAGTTTCAAGATGAAGTAGGCCCGTCTGGGTTGTCAGACAACCGAGCGAAGCCCGAGAAGCTTTACGAAGGGATCGAAATCCTTGTCGTTGTGCAGTAGCGGGTAGTCTCTCGCGTTTCATTGTGTCGCGACGATCAAATCGATGGTTTTGATGGCCTAAGGTTCCGACCCGAGTAAGCGATGAAGTCTCTCGGTCTGCGGCTTGATGATTCCGTTGAAATAGTCGATCCATACACTTGAATGGACGAGAATCAATCTTCGGCGCTCATCCCCTCCAGATCGCCTTGCCATTTCAATTTGCCGCGAAATTGCCGAATCTCGGCTTGTTTGCGGAGTCGAAGCAGAGTCCGTAAGCCAAGTTCAACGGCTTCGCGCTTGGTTTTGAGGCCCGTTGCACGAAGCGTGTCTCGCATGAGCTTATCGTCGATCACAATCTTTGTTCGCATTATGGGCTATTCCCATGTCCTCAAATCATTCGCGAGCAAGCGGTGGAATAAATGCTCGCCGGCTTCTCTACGCACGGAGAGCCTTCCTGAGCCGTAGGCTCGCGAGCTTAGGCCGCGCTGCACCGATTCGCAGATCGCCACATCTTCGTCTTGAATCCTGTCGCTGACGGTTACGCTCTCGGCGTTTTTCGCATCCTGTTCCGGGCTTACATGGTCGAAGAAAAAATCGAAGATGACCTGCGTTTTGTCCAAGCCGAGCGGCAGCACTAAATTTGTGTCCATTACTCCCTGATACACGTTCATCATGAAGTTTGGATACAGCCACAAATAGAATGCGCGGTCGCCTTGCCGAGTTGCAGCCACTGCGTCGTCCTCATCCGAGCGCACCATGGGACTCGATTGCACCGAATAGCGCTCTCCGTTTTCGATCGTATACTGCTTGTAATCGAGAGCGCTGTTCAGGCCTTTGTGTAAATGGGGAACATGATAGCCGCCGTCGAGGTAATTATCGACAAACACTTTCCAGTTGCAATTGAGTGTGTACACCTTGCGCGTGTAGAACTGTAGCGTCTCGATATGGAGAGGCTTCACAACGTCTGCGAGCCCACCCACAAATTCGTTTAGCGAGGGCGCATGGGGGTCGAGTGTAACGAAGACAAACTGCTCCCAGGTATCGACCTGGACGGGAACCAAGCCGTTCCTCGCGCGATCGAAGTTGCGCACGTCATTGAATTCGGGGGCGCCTTTCAAGCTGCCGTCCAAGCCATACGTCCAGCCGTGATAGGGGCAGCGGAATAGCTGCGCTTTACCGCAGGGCTGCGTCGCGACAGCCGCCGCATGGTGACGGCACACATTAAAGAACGCGTGGAGCGTACTGTCGGCGCCGCGGACAGCGAGTATCGGTTCGCCGCCTACTTCGGCTGTAATGTAATCGCCCGGTGTGGCGAGCTGGTCGGTTCGCCCGATCATCTGCCACGTCCGTCCGAACACGGCTTGTTTCTCGAGTTGCAGCAATTCGGCGTTCGTGTACCAGGAACCCGGAATCGTCGACGCTTCTTCCAGCGGCGCGCGGTCGTCATATTCGCGGACGATGTCGCAGATCTGCTTCATCCGTCTGTACGAAGTCCGGATTCCGGGAAGACGCGGCGAATCTCGGCGTAGAGCTGGCAATCCCAGTGATTAAAATGCTCGATAGTCTTGCGAACTTCCTCGAAGCGGGGATCTTGGCCGGCGCCGCGGTTCACGAGTTCGAGCGCGGCGCGATGGTTCCATCCGAATTCCGCTTGGAGGCGCGCATAGGCCTCGCCGGAGCGTTCCTGATAACCGACGAACTTGAAGCTGGTGCGGAGGTTATGCAGAGCCTGTTCGTACACTTCGCGATTCACATGGCCGGGCGGAACCTCGGCTTTGCGGGCTCCGCTGAAACAGCGCACCATCAGGTTATCGAGATTGATGGTGGCGCGGCGCTCGAGCAGCTCCGCCAATAGGGCAGGCGAGGCGTTCATCCCACCCTTTTCGTCTTTGATCAGATAACGGAAATGCGAAATGATGCGGCTGACGGGATCTCGAACGATCGTGATGTACGTGGCGGGCTGCGGCAGGAAATGATGCACACCGAAATGAAAATGCCCCAGCACGAGCTGGAAATTCGCGCGCTGCTCGAGCGGCAGCGATCCGAGCTCACACGGGAATCCGGGCGGATCCGGATAGAGATAAGCCACTTGCGACCGCCTGTAATTACCGACAATGGCCTCGCGAAAGGCAGTGCCGGCCGTCTTCGGGATGTGCATAAAGACGACGGTCTCGGCGCGGGGAGCTGCGGTTTGAGGAGGGATGTTGATCAGCAAAGGAGAATTGGACAGCCGCGCGCCGTCCGGCAATTCAGCCTCGACGTGAGCTGGACCCGGCGGGCAGCAGGCCGAAAGATCGAAATAGAAACAATGCGGCCCGACATCTTCGCGATGCCAAACCGGAAGCACTTCGCCGCATGGGCGGTCGTTCACGTAGATGGTGATCTTGGGAGGTTTCCCAGGATCATTTCGATCAAAAGCCCAGCCCTCGATCTCGCCCGCAGTTTCTCCATCCAGGCGGCCGAGCACTTGCCGGGTTCCGTTGCGCGCGTTTGCGAGATTCTCCAAAAGTTGATACAAGGCCAGTTTTATTTTTTGATCTCGTCCGGTGCTGCTCAGCGCGTGGGCGCCTGCTCGCGCGGCAATCAGCGCCAAGCCGTAATTCGCTCCCGCGAGCCAGGTTGCGCGATCGAGATTCAACTGCATGACGGGAGGAATGAAAAAGAAATCGCTCGCGAGAGTCGCCAAGACCGAGGCTATGAGGCCCGGAACGAGGCCGAAGAAAGCCGATATGGCGACGGCGCCCATGAAGGACACAAGAAAAGGAGAGCTGAGAACGTGCGAGGAGTAGAAAAAGGCCAGCGTCGAAGCCGCGACGAAGCACACGGGTAGCACGTACTGAACTTGAGGAGAACGGAATCGAGGGAATCGCTCGACAAACGTCATGCCCGGCTAGAGCTTAGTGTCGCAAATACGCGCCTAGCGACTAAAACACGTGCGGTCTGATGGAATCTTGATATGCTTTGCGGCGGAGGAGTACTCATGGATTTCTTACAGGGTCGCGTGATAGCGACTGCTTTCGTACTGGCGGGTTTGGCACAGGCAGTTACGATTACGGTTCCGTGCTCGGGCAGCGGTGGAGGGGCGAGCGGTCTTATTGCGGCTATCGAGAAGGCGAACAGCACGCCCGGGGCGAACACGATCAATTTGACCCCGGGGTGCGTGTATGTATTGACCGCACTCTATCCGGGCGAGAGTGCGAACGGGTTGCCGCCGATCACCGGCACAATCACGATAGATGGGTATGGCGCAACCATCGAACGCAGCCACGCCTCAGGAACGCCACCTTTTCGGATCTTCGCCGTGGCGAGCGGTGACAACGGCGTCACCAGCGGCACAGGAGACCTGACCCTCAATACCGTTACCCTGAAAGGCGGAAAGGCCTACCATAACGATTTCGGAAATAATCTATGCGAGGACGGCGGCACTCCGTACGCTAACGACCAGGGCTATGGAGGCGGTATCTGCGTAGAGGGCACTCTCACGCTGAATCACAGCACGGTCACCGGCAACAGCGAGATCAACAACAGTAATCACAACGCAGAAGGAGGGGGACTCAACAGCAATTTCGGGAGTAACGTCACCTTGACTTACAGCGTGGTGAGCGAAAACGTCGCAATTGGCAATCCGGAGGCCGCTTTTTTTGCTTTCGGCGGGGGCATCGAGAGCGATGGTACGCTCACGCTCGATCACAGTACGGTCACCCACAACACTGCCGAAACGCTGGGAAACTACGGCGGGAATGCTGATTTTGCCGGCGGGATTGACTCCGAAGGGAGCTTGATTATGCGTGATACCGTCGTGTCCTATAACGTAGCGAAGACCACCGGCGATGACCCTTTTACTGACGCGGGCGGGATTTATATCGGCGGCACGGCGATGCTGGAGCGTTGCGAGATTCGAGATAACGTCGCTTTGGCCGAAGGGACCGGTCAGTACACGGCCGCGGAAGGCGGGGGGATGGAGATTGGGGGTACGGCGACGCTGAAACATACCCTGGTGTTCTCCAATACGGCGACTGTGGGCGCGTCCGTGAGTGCCACTGCTGAGGGCGGCGGGATCGCGGTAGACGCGGGACCGCCGGGAGTACCTGTGAATGCAAAACTAACGCTTGACGATACGGATGTTCACTGCAACATTGCGCGCGCATTAAAGGGGTTGGCGCAGGGCGGCGGCATTTACAACAGCGCGACCGGCACGTCTTCGCTCGACGTAAGTAAGGTCACCGAAAATGCCGCGCAGGGCAACGGAATCGACAACTCGCAGGGCGGTGGAATTTATAACGGCAATACGGCAAGCGGGTCAGTGACGCTTACGGACTCCACGGTGAAAGACAACCATCCGAATCAGTGTGACCCGACGGGCAGCGTGCCTGGGTGTTCGAACTGAGATATGGCCGGGCAGTGCCCGGCCACTACCGATTTCATAAACGCGCGTAGCGATTGAAACGGCTGCAGCTCAATCGAGTTCTGCTATGCTTGTCGCCCGGAGGAGTACATATGAATTTCTTACAAGGGCGCGTCATAGCCATGGCGTTTGCCGTAGCGGGTTTGGGACAGGCTGCCACGATAACGGTTCCGTGCTCGGGGAGCGGCGGAGGCGCGAACGGCCTGATTGCTGCGATTGAGAAGGCGAACAGCACGGGGGGCGCGAACACGATCAACCTGACGCCGGGTTGCGTGTACGTGTTGACGACGCACTATAAGGGGGAAAGCCAGAACGGCTTGCCGCCCATCACCAGCACGATCACCATCAATGGTTATGGCGCAACGATTGACGGCAGCCATGCTGTGAGAGTCTTCGCCGTGGCCGTCGCTAACGCTGTTTCAGGCTTTAGCACTGGCGGCACAGGAGACCTGACCCTCAATACCGTTACGGTGAAAGGCGGGAGAGCCTACCATGAAGACTTGGCAAACACCTGCGAGGATTTCGGAGCGCCGCCGCCGTATCCACCTGATATTGGCTGAGGAGGCGGGATATGCGTCGAGGGCACTCTGACGTTGAATCACAGTAGCGTGACCGGCAACGCCGATATCAACAACGCCAATCACGAGGCAGCGGGCGGTGGTATCGAGATCAATGGGGGCAAGGCTACCTTGAATTACAGCGTGGTGAGCGAAAACACCGCAGTCGGGAACGCGAGCGCCGGTTTCTTTGCTACGGGCGGCGGCATCGACGGCGATGGTACGCTCACGCTGGATCACAGTACGGTAACCCACAACACTGTCGAAACGGTTGGCTACGGCGGGAATGGTGATTTTGGCGGAGGCATTTCGTTCGGGGGGACTTTGATTATGCGTGACAGCGTCGTGTCCTATAACGTAGCGAAGACCATCGGCGGCAACTCCACTACTGGAGGGGGCGGCATGGATGTCGGCGGCACGGTGACGCTCGATCATTGCGTCATCCGGGATAACGTCGCTCTGGCCGAAGGCCAGGGTCCCTCCTTCATCTCCGCGGAAGCCGGCGGAATCGGCATTGGGGAGGGTACGATGACGCTGAAAGATAGCCTGGTGTACTCTAATACAGCGACTGTGGGCAAGTCTGTGAGTGGGACTGCCGAGGGCGGCGGGATCGCGGCAGATGCAGGCCTCGGAGCACCCGTGAATGCAAAACTAACGCTTGACAATACCGACGTACACTGCAACATTGCCCGCGCGCTGGAGGGTGTGGCGCAGGGCGGCGGCATTTACAACAGCGCGACTGGCACGTCCTCGCTCGACGTAAGTAAGGTCACCGAAAATGCCGCGCAGGGAAACGGGATCGACAACTCGCAGGGCGGTGGAATCTATAACGGCAACACCGCAAGCGGGTCAGTGACGCTTACGGACTCCACAGTGAAAGACAACCATCCGAATCAGTGCGATCCGACGGGTAGCGTGCCGGGGTGTTCAAACTGAGTTGATGGCGGGTAATGCGGCAGGCGACAGAAAACGATTCGCCTGCCCCACCCACGACGCGAGCTCGGTTTTAGTAATGAGAGTACGCGTGAGTACTGCTGAAACTCCGAGTTTTCGCATACCGGCGATGAGGGAAACATGAACATAATATGCTCCCTCTTAACAAGCCTTTCGAAAGAAGAAGACGGTCAGGACCTGGTCGAATATTCCTTGCTCCTGGCTTTCCTTGCGCTGAGCAGTACCGCTCTGTTGTCGGGCATAGGCACGACGATTAAATCGGTCTGGACGCACATCAACAGCGGCGTGATGAGTGCTGCCTCTTAGGCGGCACTCAGGCACGATCTGTGGCACCCGAACCCCTGACTACCTGATGGGTTAGGTGTCACTCGCGTACTGGACCAAGGAGAGCACCGAACGGATAGCGATGAATCTATTTTGTTGGATTTTGGGCCATAAACCCGTGTGGGTCATGAACCGGGATTTGCGAATGCCGCTGCGCCAATGCGCAAGATGCAAACGGCAGATGGAATCTGAATCCTGGTCGCCTCGATTCTTCTAAACGCGACTCGCCGAACTATTGCTGGGCGGGTATAACGCGGGAATCCATCGCTGGGCGTTCTCGCGGTAGAGCTTCCGAAGGACATCTGGCGGCAGTTGGAGTCCCCTTGCTTGATGGCCTTCAATAGTGACCATGGCATCGGTAGCAAAAAACCTCCAGTCTGCGAGATACGTGTTCTGCCACTCTGCAATATCGTGCGCGGTGTTCTGGCCGCCATAGAATTGCAGGTCGGTGGCATACAGAATGCGGTCCTGGTGATCAATTAAGAACTTCCGCGCTTTGTCTCGAGGCTGAAAAGAGAAATAGATCACACGGCCTGCAGTATCTACGGCAAAATTCGGATAGCGATTGAGATGCCGGTTGAGCTCATCCAGATTGCTCTCCATGCTTCCAAGATGGGCGCCGACGACGCGAAGCTGCGGGTTTGCTTCCAGTATGCGGTCGCGCGCATTGAGGATGGCTTGTTTTGAAGGATGATCCGGCTTCGTGTACATGTACCACTCGGGGTGCTCCTGATAATAGCTATAATCCGGTGAGTTCTTGTTGGGCGGCTGCCAGCACGAATCCGGCTCCGCCAAATGCGCAATAAGGGTTTTGCCATGCTTGGCGATATCTTGATAGATCGGTTCGAAGCGGGGGTCATCGGGCATGACGAACGCGCCTTTTGAGTTGGTCAGCTCCATGCCGACGTTTTTCCAAATCTTGACTGCTACAGCTCCCCAGCCAAAGTCGTTGTTGAGGTGCTCAACGGCCTCTTTCGGGAATGCGGGTTCCGAAAACTTAAAAGGATCGAAGGTGGTGCACAATACCGCGCGACCATTGCTTCCGCTCACAAACGATTTAGCTGCCTTGATCTTGGCGGACAGATTCGCGAAGTGCGGATCATTTCGTTCGGCCACACAGATATCAACAGTATGCAGGTGCAGGCGCTCCATCATGGCGTAGAAGCTTGCATCCCCCTTGTAGGCGTGGGTATGCGTATCGATCGGTTCTATGGCCGCGAAGGCTTGTAACTCAGCGTCCGAAAACGGGATCGCCGCGGCGGAGTTCCCGGGCCGCCCCAGCATTGAAGTGCCTGGTAAATGTGTGATCGCAACCAGAACCGCGAGAGCACACAGCGTGATTGAGCTTTTCATAGTCCTCCAGCTGATCACCGCAAAGGTTGAGCGGCCGGGCATGCCCGTCACTACAGCTCGGCGGCCCTGACAAACAGTGTAGAGCGCCCGGCGGTACAGTTAGGCGGCTTCCTTTCGGGAGAAATCAGTGCGCTGGCGGATGGCAATCCGCTTCATCACGTCGGCCCGATACGGTCGAAGGGTTGGCCGACTTCGCAGGCGTCTGCGTACAGATCACTGGCCTGCTTCATGCGTTGTTCTTTCAACTGATGCTGTTGAAAAACTCCGCGCTTGGGAGGGAAATCGCGCACCATGTATGAGCGGTTCGTTAACGAGCGCCAAACAGGGTGAGGTGATGTCCGTCGGGATCAGTAAACGTGGCCGCCCACATGCCTTTCGCCACCTCTCTTGAGTCATTGACAAACAGGCAGCCGCGGCTCGTCAGTTGCTTTCGAACGGAGCGCACGCTATGAACGGTGAATACAAGTTCAAAAGCACCACTGGTGCCGGACAATGCCTGATTGAGGACAATGACCAGATTGCCAGCGCGAAACATTGGCAGATCGCCTGGTGCAGGTGCCGAGGGCAATCCTAGAATTTGCTTGTAGAACTCAACAGAGCGGGACAGATCGCTGACACCCAAGACCACCATTGATGCTTTGAGATCGGGTGCGGGCGAGTGCGCAAGCACGGTTCCGGCAAGCAACACAGTCCATAGCAAAGTTTTCATTCATCAATTGTGAAAGGATCGGAGGGAAACTTCTTGCCCGTTCTTGCGAATCTCCGGCGAAATGCGGAAGGTGCGTGTCCCAGCCGTTTATGAAATAACCTCGTGAAAGCGGAGGGGCTAGAGAACCCAACAGCAACGCAAGCTTCGAGCACGGAGGAACCACTCTCGATCATCTTCCGGGCCTGCCCCAGACGGAGTCCAGTTAAATAATCGTGCGGCGTTTGCCGGAACGCCTGAGTGAACCCCCTGTGAAAATGATAGGGCGAAAGGCAAGCAGCACGGGCTATCGTGTGGAGCGATAACGCATCCGACGAGTGGGCGTGAATGTATTCACGCCCGATCAGTAACCGCCGGAACAACTCGTGTCGAGTGGACGCGCGCATCGCCGGTACCCGGGCTGACTGATCACGAATGTGCTTGTAGTATCCAAGAAGCGAGATGGCGAGCACAAGAAAATGTTCTTCGGTGCCACTCGGATTTAAGGCTCTCTGGCAATAATTTGCGAGATTCCAAACTTGATCGGTGAGCACACGCTCGCAGTCGCCGTGCAAACTGGAAAGGTAAGGCAGCGAGCATGCAATTCGTTCGGGAGCATCCAGTGCTGTTTCAGTTGATGAGGTCAGGTCGGCTGCGACCTGCTCCAAAAATCCCTGCGCAAAAAACGCACAACATGTCTCCACAGGTCTCGGGGCGTCGATGTTCATCGAGTACCCCTCGTCGGCTGCGAGTACAAGAAAACTTGACGGATCGACAACTAACTCTCGGCCGCGTACAACCCACGATACGCGCCCGCGAAGTACCGTCTTAATCGACGACGGCCCTGTATAGGAGCTTACGGTATGGCGTCTGGTGCTTGCATGAAGTATTAGATTGTCTTTCTCAAGACGAGCACCTGCCGGAAAGAGATATGACATCGGGCGTCGCATTCGAATAGCCCTCCATAGGATTCTAAATCAATGCCATGACACTGAATATTTGAAACGACCTGCGAACCTGATTCTCGTGCAAAGCAGCTGGCAAGCACAAAAACAATCCAGTATCTGAATGTTTGAGCTAACGTTCAAGTCGTTGCGAACCTCTGTCTATCGATCGCCGTAATGCTGCTCTCGATCACATTCCCGAAGATTACCTTTTACGGCTGGTTGATCGGCACATCGAGTTTGCTTTCGTGCGCGAGACCTTGAAAGCAAGCTACAGCCACACGGGGTCGTCCTTCGGTTGATCCCGAAGTCCTGCTCCGTATTCTGTTGATCGGATACCTTTATGGGATTACGAGCGAGCGCCGACTGCTTGAAGACGTCGGGATGCATTTGGCTTATCGCTGGTTCACCGGGCTGGGCTTCGATCAAGACGTTCCACATCACTCCACGTTTTCCAAAAACCGGCACGGCCGTTTTCAGGAGTCGCCGCTCTTTCTCGAACTCTTCGAGCGAATCGTTCAGCAGTGCATGAATGTCGGGCTGTTGAAGGGTGTCGATCTCTCGTTCGACCGCACGCAGATCCGCGCTGATGTCAGTCCTGACCGGACCATCACCCGTGAACAACTGCCGGAGGTCGCTAAAGTCAATCGCACCGTGCGCGAGTACGTGGAGCTAGTTTCGATGACAGAGCCATTCCCCGAAACGGTAGCGGCTAAATCAGGTTTGATGCAGTCCGATCACCTCGCTGAAGAGAGTTTTTCAACAGCATCAACTGTTTGCGCTCGCTTCTGGCGTTCAGAGAGGATTTGGCTTTCCCATCGGGAGTTTTCGCGCCCCTTGAAAGCAGCGAATTGGCGCGATTGGCGTTACGTTGTGGGTCGGAAGACATAAGAGACCTCCGCAAGCACAGTAACACGGCAAAACAAGCGTTTCGAGCTAAGTTGTTGAGGCGATCGGCCGAAAAGCTTGTGACTGAAAAAATGGTATATTCCGCTCATGACGCCGATCCAAAAAAGGACAAAGGACCTGAACTGGATGAGCCTTGAAGGCAAGACCCTTGATGAGAAATACGTCTTGGGCAAATTCCTGGAGGCGGACGAGAGCCAGGTGGTGTTCAAAGCCCAGGTAAAAAGCGGGAGCCCGTCGACGGCCACCGTGAAAGTGTTTAAGACGGGACGAGGCAGTTCGGAGGAGCAGGTCGCGCTTTGGAAAGCGATTCAAGAGGTGAAGCATCCGAATCTGAGGGCGATTTTGGGAGCGGGGCAGACCAGCATCGAAGGCGAGGATTTGATCTACGTAGCGCTGGAGCAGCCTGAAGAACAGTTGGACAAGATATTGCAGGAACGGGCGCTCGACACGGAAGAGGCCGGAGAACTGGTGACGAGCCTGAGCGGGGGTCTCGAAGCGCTGCATGCGGCAGGATTCGTACATGGATCGCTTTCGCCCGAGCAAGTGGTGGGAGTGGGCGATGCCATCAAGATCTCAACGGACGGGGCACACAGAGCAGGGTCGCCGGCGAGAGGGATCGGAGTTCAAGAGGCGAAGTATCGCGCACCCGAAAGCGCGAGCGGGAATGTGACGCATGAAGCCGACGTGTGGTGTTTAGGAGCGACGCTCTTTGAAGCGATGACGCAGAAGAAGTGCGGTGCGGACTGCCGTGCCGAGGCGGCGAAACTGCCTGCGCCGTTCGGGACGATTGTGCACCGGTGTCTGTATAGCAGTCCGGAAGCGCGATGCTCGCTGGCGGACGTGGCACAGCTTTATGAGAATCGAGCGCGGGCGTTTAGCGCGGCCGCGGGCGCGGGAGCCGGCGCGGCGGTAGGAGCCTCGGCGGGGAGCGCCTCGAGTGTGCACCGTGAAAGCACGGGAACGCGTTACTTCGTGCCTGCTGCCGAAGAGAGAGAAACACGGCCGACGCGCCCGGTGATTGCTGAGTCCGAAGCGAAAATGCGCCCGAAGTGGGGAAGCTGGGCGCTGGTTGCGGTCTTAGTGCTGATTGCCGCGGCGCTGATCTGGCTGGCGCGGCCGAGGAGCGCAGCGCAGCGCGGCGCAGCGGTAACGACGGTTACGACGACGCCGCAGCACTTGCAGCCGCAACGAGCGGCGCCGCAAACTTCAGCAGCACCAGCGCGGCCGGCGGTTCCTGCGCCAGCGGGGCCAGCGGCGAATCGACCGGCGGCTAGCACGCCGAGAGTTGCGCCTCTCGCAAGCGCGCCCGCACATATGCAGCGGAGCGTGAGGGCGGGCGGCGAAACGCAATATTTGAATGGGCCGGTGTGGCGGGTGGTGACGTACACATACGATCGTGCGGCGGATGCAGAGAATCGGGCGCGCGCTATCAATCAAAAGCATCCGAATTTGAAAGCGGAGGTGTTTTCGCCGAACGGCAATGCGGGTCCGTATCTCGTAGCGCTGGGGGGGCAGATGAGTCGGGATGCAGCAGCGGCGGTCCGGCAAAGGGCGCTGCAATTGGGGCTGCCTCGCGATTCGTATTTGCAGAATTACAAACAGTAAAGATTGCTCTCGCCTGTATGCCTAGCTGGGCGCCGCAGGAATACTTGCAATTCGAGAAGGAACGCACCCGGCCAGCACGAGATCTCGTGGCGCGCATAGCCTTAGATCACCCGCGCACGGTGGTTGATCTCGGATGCGGGCCAGGCAACAGCACGGCCGTGCTCGCGGAGAGATGGCCGCTTGCGAAGATCACGGGACTCGACAACTCTAGCGCGATGCTCGAGCGGGCGCGGCAACAGTTTTCACAGCACGAATGGATCTCGGGCGATATAGGCGAGTGGGCCGCCGCTGCGGACGGCGATTACGATGTCGTCTTCTCGAATGCCGCTCTGCAGTGGGCGCCCGGGCACGAGGTTCTCTACCCTCGACTGCTGGGCCATGTCAGAAGCCGAGGAGTGCTTGCCATTCAGACGCCCGCGAACATGAATGCGCCCGCGCATAGGATTATGCGCGATCTCGCGTCGTCCGCTAAATGGAGGAACCGCTTCGGACCCGGAGACGTTCGCGAATGGCACGTGCACGATGCCGGGTTCTATTACGACGTGCTTTCCCCCGTCGCAAAGAATATCGATCTTTGGGAAACGGAGTACATGCACGTTATGCCGGATACGCGAGCCATCGCGGAATGGTACAAGGGCACAGGCCTCCGGCCTTTTCTCGATGCGCTGTCTGAGGATGAGTACCGCGATCAGTTTGTCCAGGATTACGAATCGGCACTGCGCGATGCGTACACGGCCCGCGCTGACGGGCGCGTGCTGTTCCCTTTTCGGCGTCTGTTTCTGATTGCGCACAGGTGAATGATCGTAAAAAAAGACGCTGATATACTCCCTGCATGCCTGTTATCGAAAAGCAAACTCCCGGCGCATTCTGCTGGTTTGAGCTCGCGACCACAGACCAAGCGGCCGCCAAGAAATTCTACACGTCTCTGTTTGGTTGGAGTGCTAACGATTCTCCCATGGGACCTGAGGGCGTGTACACAATGTTTCAGTTGCAGGGGCAGGACACAGGTGCGGCATACACGCTCAGGCGCGAACAGCAATCCCAGGGCGTTCCGCCAAATTGGATGCCGTACATCGCCGTCGACAATGCAGACGCAATAGGAACCCACGCGGCCGAAATTGGCGGCAAGCTCTATGCGCCGGCGTTTGACGTTATGGACATCGGGCGCATGGCGGTGATCGCCGATCCGACCGGAGCAGTTTTCGCCGTGTGGCAGGCCAAAAAACACAGCGGCGTCGGCATCACCGGCGAGAATGGCACCGTGTGCTGGGCTGATTTGAACACGCCCGATGCATCGGCGGCCAGACGCTTCTACCACGAGCTCTTCGATTGGAGTTTCGTCGAAGGAGAAAAGGACACATCAGGATATCTGCATATCAAGAACCACGAGCAATTCATCGGTGGCGTTCCGTCGGCCTCGCAGCGGGACCCGAATCTGCCACCGCACTGGCTGCTTTACTTCATGGTGGCGGATTGCGACGACTCAGAGGCGAAAGCCAACGAGCAGGGCGCCACGATACTGCTCCCGGCAACCACTCTGGCCGATGTCGGCCGCTTCGCAATCATCAAGGATCCGCAAGGTGCCGTGCTCGCGCTATTTCAACCGGAGATGAAGCAAGCAGCCGGTTGACGCTTGGCGAGTTTTTTCACTCATCTTCTGCACTTCTTCTTTCGGCTGGGCTATTTCGGCCCTGTGCTGATGGGAGTGCTCGATTCCTCGTTTCTGTTTTTGCCGTTCGGTAATGACCTTCTAGTTGTGGGGCTCATTGCCCGCCATCATCAGGGTTTCATCATCTACGTGCTGGCGGCGGCTTGCGGCTCGACTCTCGGGGTCTTGCTGCTCGACTTGGTGGCGCGCAAAGGCGGCGAGGAGGGAATTCAAAAAATCGCGGGTCCGAAGCGGTTTGAATATCTGAAACGCAAAATCGGTGAAAAAGGTGGGAGGACGATTGTATTGGGCTGCCTCGCGCCGCCGCCCTTTCCGTTCACGATGCTTGTGGCGACCAATAGCGCTCTGGGCTACCCAAGGATTCGCTTGCTCTGGATCGTGTGGCTCTCACGCGCTGCCCGGTTCACAGTGCTCGGGCTGCTCGCTGTTAAATTCGGCCCTGCGATTTTGCACATCGCCAACTCACCCGCATTTAAATGGTCGATGGTAGGCTTTATCACGATTTGCATCATCGGGAGTGCGATTTCGATCACGAACTGGGTTCGCAAAAGCCGCCGGGGTAAGACGCCCGGGTAAGTGAAAATCGGCTCATCCTCACACGTATGTCTTGAACTCGATCACGTCGCCATCTTGTACGACGTACTCTTTCCCTTCCGTTCGAAGTTTCCCTAACTCCCGGGCGCGCGCGAACGATCCAGCCTGGACTAGGTCATCGTACGAGACACACTCCGCTGAGATAAAGCTCTTTTCGAAATCAGAGTGAATCACCCGCGCCGCTTGCGGCGCCTTGTCCCCGGCATGGATGGTCCAGGCGCGCGTCTCTTTCTCGCCAGTGGTCAGGTAGGTACGCAGGCCGAGGAGATGGTAGGCTTCGCGAATCAAGTTGCCGGTTCCGGTTACTGTTACGCCCAATCCGGCAAGATATTCGGCGCGTTCTTCCGGCGGAAGTGTCACCAGTTCCGATTCAATGTCGGCCGAAACCACGATGGCGCCGGTCTCGTGATGTTCTTCGACGTACGCACGAACCTGCTCAACGTACTGGCTGCTGTCGGCTGCCGCCAGGTCCTCTTCGGCTACGTTGCAGGCGAACAACGTCGGCTTCGAGGTGAGCAGGAAAAAACCCTTTACGAGGGCCTGCTCCTCGGGCGTGAGGTCGAGCGTGACGATCGTCTTTCCGGTGTTCAAGTGAGCTTCGAGTTTCTTGATCAGCTCGAGTTCGGCGATGGCCTTCTTGTCGCCGCTTTTCGCAGCTTTTTCCTGCTTCGTTTTCCGCTTCTCGACGGATTCCAAATCCGCCAGCACCAGCTCTGTATTGATGATTTCGATGTCGCGAACCGGGTCGATCGTGTCCATCACGTGCTCGACTTTTGAGCTCTCGAAACATCTAACTACTTGAATGATGGCGTCGACCTCCCGAATGTAGCCGAGGAATTGGTTGCCCAGTCCCTCTCCCGTGTTTGCGCCTTTTGCCAGGCCTGCAATGTCAACGAATTCGAAAGTCGCGGGCACGATCTTTTGCGATTTGCTCATTTTCGCGAGCACTTCCAATCGGGCGTCCGGCACCGATACGATGCCCGTGTTCGGCTCACGCGTGGAGAATCGATAATTCGCAGTGGCGGCTTTTCGCGTCTGCGTGGCTGCATTGAATAACGCGCTCTTCCCCACATTGGGGAGGCCCACAATCCCGGCTCTTAGCATTCCACCCTATCTTCGCGTACCAGCGCTGTTTTCAGTTTGAATGCCATCATGAGCATGTGCAGTTTGAAGACGAAATTGGGCGCGTCCTTCCGACTGATATCCCGCATCGCGAGCGTCTGATCGAGAAAGCAGCGCGGCACCTTGCGCTGGTCGCGTCCGCCAATGAGTACATGAACCTGACTCGCATCACAGATCCGCGCGAAGCGGCTATCAAGCACGTGTATGATTCGGTTGCGCCATGGCGCCATTTTGCGGGAGTGAAAAAAGTTTTGGATGCGGGCACGGGCGCGGGCTTTCCCGGCCTGCCGCTTTCGATCGTATTGCCGAACATACGATTCACTTTGTCTGAGTCGGTGCAAAAGAAGGCGCGGTTTGTTGATTCAGTGGTAGAGAGTTTGGAGCTCGCAAATGTACACGTGACTGCACAGCGCGCTGAAGAAAGAGCGGCCAGCCGCAATCCCGACATCATTGTGGCCCGCGCAGTCGCGCCGGTGAGCCGGATTCTGGACCTGTTCAGTGATGCGCTGAAAAAAGGCGCGCGGCTCCTGCTCTATAAAGGCGCGGATGTCGAGGCTGAGCTCGGCGAGGCCAAAAAAAGGCGTATCGCCGCCGAAGTGATCTGCCGCTACGAGCTGCCGGAGGGCTTAGGAAGTCGCACGCTGGTTCAAATACACTGCTCAGCTTCTCGCGCGAAGGGCCTCGTAAGCTAGGAGCAGCCAGCCCGCAATAAAGGCGATTCCGCCGATCGGCGTAATTGCGCCCAGCATTCGCACGCCTGAAATGGCTAGAGCATACAGGCTGCCGGAAAAGATCACGATGCCGATCAGCAAAAGCCAGGCTACGCGCGACTGTCCCGCTGTTGTGATGGCGTTCGTGCGAGCGAGCAGCGCAACCAGCAGAATGCCGAGAGCGTGGAGAAAGTGATAGAACACGGCCTTCTCGTAGACCGACATCGAATAGGCGTCCAAGCGATTTCTCAGCCCGTGCGCCCCGAACGCGCCCATTCCGACAGCCAGCGCCATGAGAATGCCGCCGGTTGCAATCCAGTTCATCATTATTGGTTGTAGCAGGAGTGGGTAGGCCGTGCTTGCACATATCTGCAGAGTGTCCGCAAGAGGCGCATAGTCGCGGAATTCAGGAGTTCTGGTGACTCTCCCGAGAAGCCGGGGTTGGATCAGGCGTGGGCGGGCTCCAGGGCCATCCACACGGGCCGCCAATACTGCGCAGTGGACTCCATCACCACGGTTTGCACACCTTCCCGCCGCAGCCACTCCCGCAGCCTCTCCAGTTCCCCGACCGTGCTCCCCAAGCGCTGACGCTCTTCTCCGGCCACCACGAACAACCACTTCTTGTGGACGTCGATACCGGCAATCTTGCCGTATTCTGTACTCCTTACTGCTCCTTGCGGCGGGCGGAGGAACGCGCAAGATATTTACTCACTCTCTCGTGCTGACTTCCTCGCAAGGGTTCCGCCGCACACTCACCGGCTCAACCGCGCTCTCAGGTCAAACTGTCCCTCGGTCTCAATTGCACCCACTTACACCATCGACCTTCTTGCCGCGCCGTATCGTTATTTTCATCCCTCCCGGCGTCGGCAGGTCATCGTAACTGTCCCGCATCTCCGGATCTCCCTGAAAGATATGCGGTAAGAGAGCGTCGCGTGGCAGTACGCAGGCATTTCGCCTTATCATGCTCCTACAGCGGCGGTCCTTTCCATCCACTCATGAGAGCAGCAATTACAAACCAAGCCGGGTAGCAAAGGGTGAAAGGTAAGAGCAGTAGGAAAAGTAATACCCATTTACGCCGATGCTGCGCGGCCTGATAGGTCTTGCGGTACGCTTCGAGCCATACGACAACGATCACGGCCAGGACGAGCAACTCCGTTACGGCTGAAATAGTCAATCGTTGGACGGAGCCGTCGGTCGGTATTGCCGACCTCACGAGGGACGGTGTAAACATGGAAATAGCTGGTAAGGTCAGTAAGAGAGCAATCCTCAACTGCACTTTACGCGCCATACGAGGTATTGTCCTCGGCCGGAAAGATCGGCACAATCCCCAAACAGTTGCTGAGTACAGGCTTCATGCTTCGCCGATTTTGCACGGTGTTGCCAAAATCACCATTTGAGAGCGTAGTCCCACCCAGGAGCCCAAATCCCTAGGTATAGGTTGACGCCTAACGGTACTGAAACGCCACTCATTCTCAAGAGAGAAAATGTAAAGCTATTACTGTCAGACGTAAAGCTATACGTGAATTTGTCTTGCGGAAAACGGAGATCGTTTGCATAGACGGCAGCATTTTTGGCGCAGTTGGAGGTGCTGAATCCGGTTTCCCATTCCAAGGACGGGACTGTATTTCGATATGTGTGATTAAAGGGGTTATTACCGTCTTGGGCTCTGTCAAGCGCGTTCAGCCAAGCCGTCCCGTTATACAGTGCCGATAGGCTTCCGGTCAATTTTTTGGTCGTCTTGTCGACCGCGCCGGCTTCGTAGTAGGTTTCAGGAAGCCGTAAGCCGTTTGCCTGTGTAATCAGCCCAATGAATGTGTGAGCGAATGGGTCGTTAGGAGACCCGGCAGACTGTATGTACAACTGCAGATCACACTGGACGTCAGGTCTCGGCGTTGGTGGTGGGTAGGCAATAGGCGCATAGCACCCGGGATTCGGGTACGGGTCTCCGTTCGGCGCGAAGGTGTCTATACCTTCAGAGCAGGGGGGTCCGCCGATGCCGAGCTCTGGGTCACAGAAATCTACATCGCAGTACAGTCCTGTTCTATCTGTGTTGTTGACGGGATCTCCGACGACGTACGGATACCGATTCTGAGTTTGGGGGTGCTTTGGGTCCGCGCTCTTTGCGTACGGATCGATAGTCATAAACCGACCGATTGTCGAATTGTAGTAACGGTTCATGGCGTAATCGAGACCTGTGGAAGAATCGCGGGTATAGGTTGCGAACTTCTCCTGATCATTTGCCGGATTGGCTGGGTTCGGGCTGTAGCGGTCTTCGCCGTAGGGGAAATATTTCCCAACCGATTGGAGGCGATCCGCATTCTTCAGCAAGCGTCCGGCGAACCACTGATTGACGGAAACATTTTGAAATGTGGATGCATTCAAGGACCAAGCGCCAAGCTTCTTGCCGTCTATCCCGTAGAAGTAGATCAACTGATTCGTGTAAGTCGATCCGGTCCACGTGCCGCTGAAGACCCGCTGATTTAAAGAATCGTAGGAGTAGTTGTAGGCGGTTCCTGAAAGCGTTGCGGAGGTTAGGCGATTTTCTACATCGTAAGCGTAGGCTGCGCTCGTTCCGCCGGTGCCGTACCCAGTGAGATTACCGTTTGCATCATATGCGGCCCCGTTGGTCTGAAGCCGGTTGTTCGCTGCGTTGATCGCGACACTCAATGCAGGCGCGTTCGAGGATGTTTTCTGCGTTAAATTGCCGAAACCGTCATATGTGAACGCTTGGGACCAGTTTCCTTGTGGATCGCCGGTTCCTGAGGCGTTGATCAACCGTGTAAGTGTATCGTACTGGTACGTTACGCTTTCGCCACTGATCACATCGTTCATCGACGTGATCCGGCCATTATTCTGAGTGGCAGAGTAATTGTATTTGTAGTGAAAACTACCGGAGACCAGCTCGATTAGCTGCGAGTTTACGTTGTATGTACGCGTTTCGCTGAGCGTTCCGGCAACGGTCAAAATCTGATTGGCTGGATTGTAAGTAGTTCCGCTGACCAGGCTCGTGTTGTTTTGATCCTTCATCGTGTTCAGCCGGCCCATCGAGTCATAGGCGTATGTGTAGGCGGCTATCGGGTTGGAGTTTGTGTTGCTCGTCCCGGGATACGTGACTGCGTTCAGGCGTCCTTCATTGTCGTAAGCCCAGCTCCCGGTGAGAGACATCGAAGTGGACGGGCCCTGAATGCCGAGCGCTTTCGATGCCACGCCACCGGCGGGAACATAACCGTAGGTTTCCGTAAATTGCATCGCTGTGCCCACAGCTCCGGGATAGCTGATGGTTGCAATGCGGCCCGCGGAATTCGGCGAACTCTGGCTGCCAGCAGATCCGTACGTATAATTCCAGCGCTGATTCAGGTCCTCCGTAAAGATCCCGTTGCTTCCTGTGCCTCGCGAGATCTGCTGCAATTCCTGATACGCGTCATAGGTGTACACTGCGCGCTGGCTCTTGGCGTCGGTTCGGGTTGCAAGCGTTCCGTCCGAGTTGTACGTGTACGTAACAGTTCCCGATTCGGGCTGCGTCACGCTGGTCAAGAACTGAGTGTTCGGATCGTACACCCAACTGCGCGTTTGCGTAACGTTGGTGCCGGAGATCGTGCGGGTCATCTGCACTTGTGTCAAATGCCCCAGGAGATCATACGTGTAATACGTTACATGATTGGGTTCCGGTCCGGGGTTCGGGGTTTTTTCGACCACTCTGGTCAATTCGCCGAACGTATCCCACATATACTGCTTCCAGTTGTTGAGCGCATCGCCGATGGTGACGGTATTGCCCTGATTGTTGTAATTGGTCGTTGAAGCGCCATCCGGAGCAATGGTCGACACGGTTCTGCCGATCGGGTCATAAACGTTCACGGTCCAGACCGGCGTCGCCCCCGGCGCGTAGGGCAGACTGACCCTATATACCTTGCCGATAGGCGTGCAGCCGCAGGTGTCGTACACGGTATCGACATAAGAAGTGGTACTCGAATATCCTGTCGCCACGCGATAGGTGCGTCCCAAGCCGTCCAGATAGGTAGATGTCCAGCGGCCGTTCACAGTTGCGGTGATCTGCGGAGCGGTGTTGCTGTAGCTGTACGTGGTCACGGCGCCGTAGGGCGAGGTGGTCGAGCTCGGCCGCGCCGTGTTCGAATCGTAAGTGACTGAGCTGCTATCGCCGTTTGGCCCGGTCGTGTTGGTCGGGCTCAAGAACGAGCTCCAACTGAAACTCGTGGTTAGCGAGTTCGCGGTTGTAACGGCGCTCGGCACGGCGTAGTTATTGGAGGCGCTGTTCGTGACTGTGGTCGAGTGATTCGTATTCGTGTCGTCCGTGTGCACCACCGTTCCCGTGATATCGCGCTGCTGATTCTGCACCTGCGTAAACGCGCTCGACGAGGTCACATTGCCGCGATACACAAAGGAGGTACTGTAATTTGCGTCATGCTGCGTGATGCCCGGTGCGTCGACCAGCGGATAGGGCGAATTGTAATTGTCGTAAGTGTTCGACACCAGGGTCAACGTGTTGGTTCCATCTGTTACCGTGCTGCTCAACAGGCGATTGTAAATGTAGCGGCTCGTGTAATTCGAGCCGGTCAGATAGGTGTTCGTGTACGTCTTCGCCGGTGTGCTCAGGTTGGTATAGCTGTAGAGCTTCGACTGCGTCACGTTGCCATATTGATCGAGCGTTTGGTCGGTCTGCTTGGTCGAGGCGTAGCTTTGCGTAGGATCGGTGATGTCCTGCGTCCGCGAGATGTAGTTGTTTCCGGCGGAGTCTTGCGCCCAAGTGTAGTTGACCTGCCGCATCACCACGGGACCGTAGGCGTTCTCCTCCTGATAAGTCGTGACGAGGTTTTCCGTGGCATCCGTATTGATATCGAAGGTCCAGATTTTCGTCGCATGGGCGTGCGAATCGTTCAGCGATGCGCTGGCCGTCATCTTGTTGTTCGAGTCCGGCGTTAAGGTGACCGTGAACGTGCGCTCGCCGATAGTTGAATCCCAGTACAGGTACCGGTTCTGAACGGTGCGCACCGTCGACTGCGAAAGGGCCTCATTAGTGTACGTCCAGCGAATATGGCCGCCGTAGGGCAATGTCACTTGCGTCAGCTCGCCGGAATTGGGGTCGTAGGTAAAGCTGGTGGTCAGGTTCGTGTTGTTGTTTGTGATAGAGGCGAGCGTGACTGTGGTAAAAGACGGTACTCCAGGGCTGAACGGCGAAACCAGGTTCACCTGGTTGTAGTTCAGGGTAAAGGATTCACCGCTGTTAATGGAGTTCTTGATGAAAGCAAGATAATAAATCCCAGCCTGGGGATTGGGTTCATACGAAAACGTGTAGGCGGGCCCGCGCGTGTCCGCGATGGATGTAATGCGCGAGCTCGTGTTGGTCCAAATCGAGGCGAATCCGACGGCATAGGTCACGGTAATCTGGTTTCCATTTGAGTCTTCGATAATCGTCGGGTAATACGTTCCGGCATCGCGCTCCTGGGCCGCAGCAACCGCGCCCATATACCAGAACGAGCCATCGCGGAAATGCAGGATATTCGCGTTGCTGTCATACCAGACGTAATTGCTGAGCTTGCCGCTCCAGACTCCGTTATTGTTCTGATCGAGGCGGTAGATCGCGCCGCTCGGGTCCTGATATTCGTAATGGTCCGTGGTGTTCGTGGCATCGCTGTAGTACGGCAGCACGGAGCCGAACTGAAAAGTCCAGCCGAATCCGGCGTTCCAATCTTCAGAAAGATTCCATATGTTGCCGTTTGCATCCAGGCGCCAGTTTTGGGAGTTGTAGCTGAGCGCGATGGGGAGGCTCGATCCGCGGCTTTGGGCCCCAACCAGCGGGTAGGTGTAGTT
Source organism: uncultured Acidobacteriaceae bacterium (assembly GCA_963703035.1). Classification (GTDB taxonomy): domain Bacteria; phylum Acidobacteriota; class Terriglobia; order Bryobacterales; family Bryobacteraceae; genus Bog-105. The sequence goes on from OY969780.1 coordinate 1,138,253, forward strand.
CAGGTTCCCAGAGCGCATATCGATCTGCTCGCCCATTCCACCCCAATAGGAGCTTGTCGGGCGAACGCCGGTTTCGCGCGGGTCGGGCGAGCAAGTGCAGGGAATCACGACCGAGTACGGTCCCGCGGACGCATAATTGCCATCGAAATCCATGGCCCAAAGGGTGTAGGAATACGTAGTGTTTGCCTGAACGGTGGCGTCCGTGAAACCGGCATCATGCGTGACTGCCTCTAACGTGTTGTTGCGATACCACCAGTATTCGCGAATGCCAGGTCCATCTCCGTCACTCGATCCGAAAGCGCGCAAGTCGACGCGGGTCGGAGAGGCGTAGATCTGGACTGCTGTGGGAGCGCTGGGAGCTGTTGCGGAGATGGGATAGATTTCGAGATCGCTGGTCGAACCCGCGCCGCCCGGATTGTTCAACGCACCGAAACCGGCGTGGCCGTAAATCGGCGAAGAGTCGCTGAACTCGCAGATCTCCGCAAAATCGGTGCTCACTGCGCCGTTCCCGTAGACGATGATGTAGTTGTTTTGCGTGAATACCGCGTGATAGGTGGTCTGAAGTTGGCAGGGCCCCTGCGCTGCGCCTCCAAAGGTTTGAGAGACCCCGTTCACATATTTCGAAACGCTGACATTTACAACGCAGCTTCCGTTCGTCATCGTAGGAGAGAACTGGACGGCATAAAAGGAGCCCTGCGCAGTGCTGCTGCCTAGATAAGCGTTATTGCTCGCGCCGAGCAGGATCATGTACGTGCCCAGACTGCCGGCGTTCGAGCTCGATGCGGTCACAGTGAATCCCGCATCATAGGCAGTGGTCGATGGACCGGGGACGGCCATTGTCGAGACGACGGAACCGCCCGCCGCGTTTGAAGATGAAATGCCGCCGCTTCCGTCGCCGTTCGTGCTGGTCGAGAGCTGATTATTCAGCTGCCAACTCGAGCTGCCGACTGTGTACTGCGTGTAGTAATTGTATCCGCTTTGCGCCCAGGTGTTCCACGAACACAGCAAGCACAGCGCCAGAAATGTTTTTCTCATTGCGCGCCTCCTGCCTGGACCGGAGAGCCGTGGAGGAATCGCTGCAGGTCGAAGGACTTTTCACTTTCTTCAACTCTGTGTTCATCTCGTCGGCGGTCAGCGTTTCGTGATCCACGATGTGGAAGTCCGGGTCTTCGGATTTGAGCGCCTTGCGCAACGACGCGCGGTCAAAGCCTATGTATTCCGCGATCGCCCTTTTGCCGTCGTCGGCGAGCTCGAAGCGCTACGAGACAATCGCGGGCCGGTGATCCGGATCGGGCGGCTGTGCGAACTCGTTCGGCGTCGGAAAGAATAACGGCCGGTGCGGATCTTCAACGGTTCCGCTTCCAATGATCGGAACAATGGCGATGATTCGCTCCGGATCGGCGCTTCTCCGTTGGCCGGCAACGAGCGGCAGGGCGAGGCAAAAGAGAGCGCAAAATCCGACTATACGAACACACTGGGTCAGCAAAGTTTTCCTCCAGGCAGACAAATGCTAAGTGACTTCAGGCAAGAAAAACGGCGATAGGACTTTTCTTAGCGGTCGCAGTGGATTGGTTAACGACGGGCAAAACCGCTCGTTTAAAGTCGCGGTTCAGTTCCCCTGACTAGAATTGAGTTATGGATCGAGGACAAGCCTTGAATGTCATTGCAGGCGCTGGATTCTCGGCTCTCGCCGACGGGCAGGCCGCCGGAGCGAGCGGAATGATCTATCGCAAGCACGGCCGCATGGGGCCAATGCGTATCGGCTATTGGCATCGGCGGAGCACATCTCGCGACCCGGATGAGCAGGAGGCTTGCCCTCCGCGTCGCGGTAGACGTCCTAAACCCTCTCTATTCCAAATGCACTTTTGGCTCGACCGACATTCCGGGGCGCAGCTTGTCTAGATCGTGCTGGTTCGGCTTGAAGCGAATGCGGACGGGAAGGCGCTGGACCACCTTTACGTAATTGCCGGTTGCGTTTTCCGGCGGCAATACACTGGTGCGATCACCGGTCGCCGCTGGCATGGCCTCAACATATCCGTCAAAGTCCTCACCCAGCGCATCTACATGAATGCGAACCGATTGCCCCTTGCGCATACGTCGAAGCTGCGTTTCTTTAAAATTTGCCGTTACCCAGAGATCGTCCATTTGTACCACCATCAGAAGTTGCTGCCCGACCGAGACCTGGGCGCCCACTTCGGCCGCGCGTTCCGTTACGATTCCATTTACAGGGGAAACAATATGCGTATATGCAAGATTGAGTTTCGCCTGATCGAGCTTGGCCGCTGAAGACTCAGCAGCCGCCTGACGGGATTGGATCGTTGCTTTTCGAATCGCAATTTGTCCGGCAGCATTTTTCAACGTTTGATTCAGTCTGCTTTGCTGCTCTCCCAGTTGCGCACGGCGCTGATCGATGGTCTTTGCGGCAGACCTTACTGCCGCCCGGTTTGCATCCACGGTTGCCTCTTGCGAGCGGGCTGTGGCAAGGTACTGATCGTAATCCGACTGCGCCACTTCCTGCTTTTGAATCAGCTGCGCATATCGCTGCAAGTCTGACTGGGCTTTTGCATTGCTTGCTTCCGAGCTGTGCAATTTATCTAATGCGCTGTCGTAGTCATGTTGCGCGGCGGCAAGCGAAGCCTCTGCATTCGCCACTTCGGCCTGCGCTGTGCTCTCATCGGTCGCATTACTTACAACTGTAATCGGAAGGTTGGGTCTTTCTGCGGTGGATTGGGCCCTGAGCTGACCATAATCCGCCTTGGCCTGCGCCAGCGCAATCTCATAATCTTTGGGGTCCAATTCGATGAGCGGCTCACCAGCGCGCACACGTTGATTGTCTTCCACATAGACCGCGAGGATGGTGCCGGCCACGCGTGCGGAGATCGGATTGATGTGCCCATTCACTTGCGCATCATCGGTATTTTCGTAGTTTCGAGAGATCAGCCACCAGATCGTAGCCGCTATGGCGAGAATGACGAGCACGCCAATCGCCAGAAATATGCGCCGCCGCTTCTTGGCCGGGTCGGCGCGCGGCTTCTCATCCTTCGCCGGGGCAGCAGGTTTCTGCCCGCTTCCAGCATGCGGGTCGTTCGCAGCCGCCGGTTGCCGTTCTTCTTTCTGGTCCAGGTCGGTCTTCATCCTACTTTCCTTTCAGTAAAGCCGGAATGTCCTGTTCGGCATTGCCAGTCGCGCGCGCTAAGCCGACTCTGGCGACGTTCTGCGAGTAGAGGCTGTTGACATAGTCGCTTTCTGCCGCGGCAAGCGTTTCTTCCGACTGCACTACTTCTACCGAATCCGTGATACCAGCAGCGAAACGGTCTTGCGATTGACGCAGCGTGTCCAACGCCAGCTTGCGATTGCTCTCCGCCACACTCACTTGCTCGTTTGCAACCATCACATCGATATACGCGTTGCGGATGTCAAGCTCGACTGATCCTCGCTGATCTTCGTACTCGGCGCGGCGTTGATCTACCGCAGCCTGGGCTTGCTGCACATCGGAGGAGATCCGGCCGCCTTGCCAGACCGGTATGCTGATGGAACCTGTAGCGGAGAAAACACCGTTTCCGCCGCCCGCGGGAGTGATGCCTTCGACTCCGTAGTACGCATTCACGCTTGCGCTGGGAACTTGTTCGGCGCGGGCAGCTCTAAGAGCCTGTTCCGCTGCTTGCAACTGCGCTTCTGATGACTTCAAATCGTAGCGCTGGGCCACTCCGCGCCGGATCGTTTCTTCGAGCGGGAGCACCGGCGCCGGATTCGCGGAGAGCTTTTCGAACAGCGTCAGCTCTGTGCTCAGCGGTAAACCAATCACTCTGGCAAGCTCCAGCTTTTGCTTGGCTAGATCGCCTTTATCGGAGGTCAGCCGCTGCCGTTCGGTTTGTAACTGCACCAGGCTTCTCTGCGCATCGATCAGCGCCTTGGTACCTGCATGGTGCTGCGCCGCCGCTTGATCATAGCTCGATTGCGCGTACTGCACCTGGGCAATCTGGGAATCAACCAGAGCCATGCTTGCCAGCACGCGAAGGTACTCTCCACTTACCGCCAAAATCACCAGCTCGCGTGCATCCTGAGCGCTCAATGAGGCCGCGCGCTCCAGTTCCCTGGCGGACCGATAGTTATGAATGGCGGTCAAATCGAACGCTTCCTGGGTGGCCGTTCCGCGGGCATCGTAATAATGAAACGGCCCCACAGTAGTTGGAAAGGAAAACGGGAGATGCGGTCCCAATGTGCTGCTGCTCAGGCCAAGAGCCTGCAAGTCAGTTTTCTGTTCGGTCATGCTCAGGCTTGCGCTGAGGTTTGGGAGAAGCTGGCTGAGCGCGGCCAAACGTTCCGCCCTCGCTTGCCGCAGTGAAGTGCTGGCGCTCACCACACCCAGGTTGTATTGCAGACCGCGCTTAATAGCGTCCTCAAGCGTCAGGGTGAGCGCAGGACGCACACTATGCGGATCCGGAATGCTGCCCTGAAACTCTCCCTGGACCTGAATCGACGTATTAATGGTGCTGGAGTTTGACCCGCCCGCGGGACTGGCGCTCTGCTGAGTCGAAACCGTATTGGCGCCTTGCCGTCCGGAACGCGGCACCTGCTGAGCGCGCGCCGCTGCGCCGGAACTCGGAGGACCGACCTGAGCTACCGCCGTCATGAGACACAGAAGAATGCCGCAGAACAGACATATTGTTCTAACAGTAAAAATGCGCATACCATTCATCAATCAGCCATCAGTGGGCCATCTGCATCCCCTTGGGGGGCTTCTTCATTAAAAGTGTCAGCGGGACCATGCATGCCGTGAAAATGGCAAGCATTTGCAGAATGTCTAGATACGACAGAACACCGGCTTGGGCCTGTAACATCCGATAAAATTGCGCCAGCGCATGATGCTGCGCATCGTGTAGAGCGGGGGCGTTGGCAAGCGCGTGTTGGGTCATTGCGTGGTAGCGGTTCATCCAGGCAGCGTTTCCATTCGAGACGTGCTCGACTAAAAAGTGCTGATGTATTTGTTGCCGGCGCGCCAGCATAGTGGTGTAAAAAGCTGTCCCGCAGGACCCTCCAACGTTCCGCGCCAGATTTGCCAGGCCCGAGACATCATTGTTTTTTCCAGGCGGTATGCCGACGTATGCCAGCGTATTGATGGGCACGAACAGGAATGCCAACCCGATCGCCTGATAAAAGCGAAGCCACGCGATATATCCAAAATTCATCTGCAAGTTGAGGCTGGTCATGTGATACAGCGCAACGGCAAGGCTGCCGAAGCCGAACATAATCAGATAACGGCCATCGACTTTGGAAATCAAAATCCCTACAACCGGCATGGCAATGACGGTCGCGAGCCCTCCAGAGGACAAGACCAGACCTGAAAGTTCGGCGGTATAGCCCATCAGCGTTTGCGTCAACTGGGGTAACAGCACGGTCGTTGCGTAAAGCGCAAATCCCAGCACAAACATCATCAGGAAAGCCACCGCAAAGTTCTTGTTCGCAAACAGCCGCAGGTCCAGGATCGGGCGATGCGCGCCGCGCGCCTGCCATACTTCCCACGCAATCAGGCAAATCAGTCCTGCCACCGCCGCGATTGTGAAGACGACAATAAGTTGCGAGGAGAACCAGTCCTTTTGCTGTCCCTTATCCAGAACCACTTCCAGGCAGCCGAACGTCAAAGCAACCAGCCCAAAACCGATGGTGTCGAGCTTGAAACCGGTGCGTTTTGCTTCCTGCACCTCCTTCTTGATTTGGGGAGTGTCTTCAACGAGCTGATGGGTTAACGTGAGCGAAACCAAGGCAATGGGAATATTGATAAAGAAAATCCATCGCCAGTCATAGCGGTCGGTGATCCAGCCTCCCAGTGTCGGGCCGACGATGGGAGCTGTGATCACCGCCAATCCATATACCGCAAAAGCCTGACCCAGCTTCGCCGGAGGGAAGGTATCGGCAAGGATGGATTGCTCGGAGGGCTGCAGGCCGCCGCCGCCCAACCCCTGCACGACCCGAAAAAGCAACAGCAGCGGGAGCGATGGAGCCAGTCCGCACAGCAAAGAGCTGACCCCAAATGTGGCGACGCACGACATATAAAAACGCTTGCGGCCGACAATGCTGCCCATATAAGCGCCCACCGGAAGGACAATGGCATTGGAGATCAGGTAAGAGGTAATGACCCAGGTGGCCTCATCCTGCGAAGAACCCAAGGAACCTGCTATGTGCGGCAGCGCGACGTTGACGATAGATGTGTCCAGCACCTCCATGATGGTTGCCAGAGTGACCGTGATCGCGATGAGCCACGGATTATGCTTCGGCTTATACGCTTCTTCTTGCATCGGCGCTACCCTGTAGAGGGATGCAGTTTACGAACCCAATGATACCATTCGGTACTGTACTGGAACGGAGTTTTCGAATGGCGGATTCCGGGCATTGGACTTTAAATTCTTCTTAGGGAACATGGTCACTGCAAAACGGAAAGACCCTATACGGAAACGGATGCGCGCCGCCGCCCCCGTCCGCCTGAGACTGGATGACGATCGCGTGGCCAAGATTCTGGATATTGCGGCCGAGGCGTTTATCGAGCAAGGCTTTGAGGGCGCCAGCGTGAATGAAATCGCCCGGAGGGCCAGCGCTTCAAAAACTACTCTCTATTTCCGGTTCCCCACTAAGCAGAAATTGTTTTTAGCTGTTCTCGAGCGTCGAATGAATCTCGTGTTTAACCAAGTGTCTACCGCTCTCCCAATCGATGCACCCATCGAGAGAACGCTGAAGAAATTCGGGTCCCGCCTCTTGCAATTAGCCCTTTCAGAGGACCAAATCGGACTGCTTAGGGTGCTGAGCATGGAATCCAGCAGGTTTCCGGAATTGGGAGAGCGCTTTTATGAGCTGGGTCCGAAACGCGGGATCACTCAGCTAGGGCACTACATGCGGGAGCAGATCAAACGTGGACGGCTCATGAAAGCCGACCCTATGATCATGGCAGAACATCTCAGCAGCCTGTTTATCGGCGGTCCAATGCGGCAGGTGATCTTGGGGCTCCGCAACTATCCCGGCACAAAAGATCGGCAAATGCGGATCGACGCAGCCGTAAAGGCCTTCCTGCGCGCGTACGCGAAGAGATGAATTCAATTGCTCGTCCATCGGGGCGCTGCCACTCCCGGTCACAACACAACAAAATTTTCTTTTGGTTGTCTCTCCCGTGTTTTCCGTTCTCGCAATTCGCCGCCATTCCGCCAATCCCTTTTACGCTCAGGCCGAAAGCAGCTCTTTATGGCCTCATCCGAACAACTCCTGGCGAATCGCGCGAACGCGCAACAATCTACCGGCCCCACCTCGTCTGAGGGCAAGGCCAAAGTTTCGCACAACGCACTCAAAACCGGTCTCACGGGCCGCACCGTCCTCCTGCCTAGCGATGACGTTGCCGCCTACCAGGCCCACATCGAACGTATACTCGCTCAGTATTCCCCTGAAAACGACCAGGAAAAGCGCCTCGCCGAATCCATCGCCGACACGCTCTGGCGTCTCGACCGGATTCGCTCGCTCGAAACCGGCATCTACGCGATCGGACGCCGCGAGTTGGCCTCCCACTTCACCGACGAGCAGGACCTGGCCGTCCGCAAGACCATGATCGACAGCCAGATTTTCCTCACGTATCGCCGCGATCTGAACAATCTCTCCATTCAGGAAGCGCGCCTGCGCCGCCAGTGCGCAAAGGACGAAACCGAGCTGCAGCGGTTAATCGTCGAGCGCCGCGCAGCCGCCGAGAAACAGCAACAAGCCGAAAAGGCGCGCTGGCGCAATGCGCTCGACCACTACAACACGGCGCAAAAGGTCGGTCTACCGTTCGATCCCGCTGAAATTGGCTTTGAATTTTCAACGGAAGAACTCCTCGCCCGCGACCAGCAGCAAGAGATCGAAGCCGTCATTCGCAACGGCCGCTATTACGAGTTCAAAAAGAAAGGTTGGATCAAGCCTTCTCAACCACGCACCTGACGCATTGCATCCGGAAATCAGCATGAACGTAAGGGCCGGGCAGTACTGGGCCCTTACCGGGTGACCGTGAACCCGCATCCTGCGGAGTCGGGCCACCGTTCCGCTTCCATTAATCGGGACGGAAGCTCGTCTTGGCCCGGCTAAAATTGCGTTATGGATCGAAGACAAGCCTTGAATGTCATCGCAGGCGCGGGATTTGCGGCTCTCGCTTCCGGGCAGTCCGCCGGATGGAGCGGCATGATTTACCGTACACTCGGCCGCACGGGTCAACGCGTATCGGCTATAGGCATCGGCGGAGCTCATCTCGCCCACCCGGATGAGCAGGAGGCTATTCGCATCGTGCGTTCTGCGCTCGATCGCGGCATTACCTTTCTTGATAATTGCTGGGACTACTCCGATGGCGAGTGCGAGAAACGCATGGGAATGGCGCTTCGCGACGGGTATCGGAATAAAGCGTTTCTCATGACGAAGTTCGACGGCCGCACGAAAAAAGCTGCGGGCCAGCAGATTGATCAATCGCTAAAGCGTCTGCAAACTGACCATATCGATCTGATTCAATTTCACGAGAATATCCGGCTGGACGACCCCGATCGCTTCTTCGCTGAAGGCGGTGCTGCGGAAGCGGTTACGGCAGCTAAACAAGCGGGCAAAGTCCGCTACATCGGGTTTACAGGACACAAGGATCCACTCGTGCATGAGCGCATGCTCGAAGTCGCGAAACAGCACAACTTTCATTTCGATTCCTGCCAGATGCCACTGAACCCGTTGGATGCGCATTTCCGGAGTTTCGCGAAGAATGTCGTTCCGAAGTGCGTCGAGCAGGGAATCGCCGTATTGGGCATGAAGAGCATGGGGAGCGGCGACATTTTAAAAAGCCACACGGTTACGCCAATGGAGTGCCTGCATTACGCACTGAACCTGCCGACGGCGGTTGTGATCACGGGATGCGACAGCATGAAGATCCTTGATCAAGCGTTTGAAGCGGCGCGAACGTTCAGGCCTATGACAGAGGCTCAGGTTGCGGCCATTCTCGACAAGACGCGCCAAGTGGCAATGAGCGGCAAGTACGAGCGGTTCAAGACCAGCACAGAATACGACGGCACCATCCAGAATCCGGAATGGATGGGATGATTACTGCTTATTGCCGCCAATTACCGTGCCACCAGCGCATATTTTTCGCGGCAATCTGACGAGCAGAAATAGAAAGTTTGTCCGGCAATTTGGCTGCGAAACGGCGTGGATTCGGCGACGTAGGTTCCGCATACAGGGTCTTTGTGCAGCTCCCCGCCGAGTTGCGGACCATGCGTCGTGCTTCCCGGCATGTCGCTCGGATTCGCCGTACGATTTCGAAAAGAAGTCGAAGAAGCCCTGCCAATGCCCTTGAATACGCTGCTTAGCAGAGCGCGGGCGAGCATGGCGATAATGATGACGAACAGGAATTCAACAATCGCGCGAAACATGGAGCGATGCTTCTGAGACAGCGCAGGCACTAGCCAGTTTGCCGCTATCTGCTAGTCACTTTTCTTTTTCTTTGCGGTGGGTACTCTCACGTTTGTCTGCACAGTCTGCCCGAGCGATGCCAACATATCTTTCGAAGATTGCGCGTACGGCCCATCGGGCTTCAGCTCGAGGTACTTCTGGAACTGTTCCGCCGTGCCTTCAGGTGGCGAAATCTTGCCGGTCTTACTGTCCACCTGGGCCTTGCCAATTAAGCAGATGCCGAGCTGATAATGCGCGTCGGCGTAGTTGGGGTCGGCCTGAATTGCCTTCTGAAAGAAATCGACCGCCTGATCGGTTTGCCCGCTGTTGACCAGGATTGCGCCTGCGTTGTAATAAGCCTTCCCGGCCATTGTGGGATCGAGTTGAGCGGCCTTGGCCAATGCCGCGGAGGCTTCGGGCATTTTCTTCTCGGCGCCATAGATGATTCCGAGTTGGTTATAGATGCTGGCATCGTCTGCTTTCAGCGCGAGCGATTTGTTATACGCTGCGACGGCCGCATCGTACGATTTCGTCCGGTCATCCCCTTTTTGCGTAGCTGCCAAAGCGGTATATGTTTCACCGAGGCTGTTCCAAACCGCGATTTGCGAAGGATCGAGCTCGCCCGCTTTGTTGAAGTTGTCGATCGCCGTCTGATAATCGGTCCCCTTCTTTGCGGGATCTGTGTCAGCGTCCGCCATTTTCTTTGCGTCCTGGCCGGCATTAAAGGCGTCGTTCAGCGCCTTGTTCTTTTTCATAGCCTCGGCACGCTGTTTCATTTGCGCTTCAAGCTGAGCCTTCTGCTCCTTCGAAAGGCCGCGTTCCTGGTCCTGTGTGAGCTGGCCGGTTTGAGCAGCCTTCTGAGCTGCGGCCTGAGCCTGCTTGCCCCGGCCGGTATTGAAATCGACCGTGGTCGTGTCGCCGTATTTGGATTTCACTCCCTCCACTTTGTCGACAGTTTGTCCGTTCACTTCGCAGGTGAGATTGTAGGTACCCAACGGCAGGCCGGTATAGAACCAATGTCCCTTTTTGTTTGATTTAACCTGATAGTGGCCTTTAATATCGGTGCGTTCGAGCTGGACCAAGGCATTCGGCACAGGCTTACCGTTTTCGTCCTTTACGTCTCCTTCGAGCGTCGTAACTTGAGCCCACACGGAGCCGGTTACGAGGAGAACGAACCCACTCAGAAGCATGAAACGCCGCAATTGCGCGAGCATAGATTTTTACCTCTCTATTTCCGAGATTTCAGCCTAACCATTACTATAACCATTCTGCGTGAACAGCCCGATGCCAGCCGGCGCGCAACTCCATTGTGGGCTGAATCACGCCCGCGCGAAGCAACCTTCGGGCTGTGCAACGCATCTGGTTAGTAGATTGCTGCTTAAAAATAAGATTACGTTTTGCCGGAGGACGATATTTTTGCGCGTTGAGTTCGCAGGCTTGGTTTATGGGAGTTTGCTTCTCGCCTGTTCGTTTCCTGGATACGGTCAGAACCTGAGCAAGGCGGAAAACCTCTATAAGCACACTAATTACGAAGCTTCGCTGGCGCTTCTCGATCCGAGCAGCGGTGATGCGTCAACCCAGTTCCTGGCCGCACGCAACTATTACATGTTGGGAGACTTCAAGAAAGCGGCGGAATATCTGGGCAAAGCCGTAGATTCCAAACCTGATAACAGCGAGTATGTGGACTGGCTGGGGCGGGCGTATGGCCGCCGCGCCGAGGCGGCGAATCCGGTTTTGGCGCCCGTTTTGGCGGTGAAGGCTCGGCAGGCGTTTGAGCGTTCCGTAGCATTAGATGCAAAGAACTCTGAAGCTCTCAGCGATCTATTCGAATATTATTTGGAAGCGCCGGGTTTTCTGGGCGGCGGGTACGACAAAGCATCAGTGATAGCGGATCGCATCTCCGTTATCAATCCACCTGAGGGATCTTTCGCGAAAGCGCAATTGGCGCAAAAGCATCGCGAATTCGCAAGCGCCGAGCAACGGCTGCGGCAAGCTGTTGCCCTGGCTCCCGATCAAGTCGGACGCCGGATTGACTTGGCGAAGTTTCTAGCCAAGGAGGGGCGCGTCCGGGAAAGCGACGCAGTTTTCAGCGAGGCCCAAAAACTGGACCCCAACGCTCCGAGGGTATGGTTTGCCAGAGCCGACTCGCTTATCAAGCAGAACCGCAATTTAGACGAAGCCAGGAACCTCCTCGAGAAGTATGTGCGCGCGTCGATCACGGTTGACGATCCGCCGAAAGGCGATGCCCTGCAGTTATTGAAAGAAGCGGGCGGCGCATAAAATCGTTCAGTAGATGAATTTTTCTGAGGCCGTCAGCTTCAGTCTTCAGGCGCTTCGAGCGAACCGGCTGCGCACCTTCCTTACCGCGCTCGGGATGATCATCGGCAATGCTTCGGTGATTCTGGTGGTCACCATTTCGCTAGCCAGTAAAAATTTGATCCTAGATGAAATTCGCGGGATCGGGTCCAATCTCGTATATGCGAATTATGTGACGGGCGGTCAAAACGTCGCCAAAGTGGAAGCTGATTTCGTGAAGCTTTCCGACGTGCAGGCGATTCGGGACGCGCTCGGGAACCGCATCGTTGCAGCGACTGCGGTCATGCAAAACAACGATCAGATCGTACTTAACGGCAAGGTGCGCGAGGTCACGATTGACGGCGTCGATGAGGGCTACGCCCAAGTGCGGAATCTAGTCATTCTGCGCGGACGCAAATTCGATCAGAGTGATATGACGCTGCGCGAGCACGTGGCGATGCTGACCGAGAAACTCGCAGTCCGAATTTTCGGGAGCCAGGAAGCCGCGATCGGGCAAACGATCAAACTCAGCCAGCTTCAGTTTACGGTGGTTGGAACATTTCGCGAAAAGACCAGCACGCAGGGCCAGGGAGAAATCACCGACGACACTATCCTGATCCCCATCACGGTGATGCGCTACTTCGTGCCGTACGAGCGCATCGAGCCGGTCTACATAGAAGTGCGGAACGCCGCCGAGGTCCCCGCGGTTAGACAGGAAGTCGCGGGCATTCTTGCGAGGCGCCATAGGCAAGGCGCCCAATACAACGTCCAGGATCTTCAGGCGTACCTGGATGCCGCGAACACCATCGCTAACGTTCTGACGGTTGTCCTGATCATCATTTCCGCCATCGCGTTGGTCATTTCCGGCATCGGAATTATGAACATCATGCTTGTCACCGTGACCGAGCGGACGCGTGAGATTGGGGTGCGCATGGCGGTCGGCGCATCACGTCGGGAAGTGATGCTGCAGTTTCTAGTTGAGTCGGTGCTGATCAGCTTGGCGGGAGGAAGCGTCGGCATTTTGATCGGGCTCGCTTTTCCGTTAAGCGTGAGGTTGATCACGGATCAAATCCGGGTGCCTATTTCTCCGGTCTCAGTTATTGTTGCGTTTGCAGTTTCTTTCATCGTCGGGGTCGGGTTCGGTCTTCTGCCCGCGCGGCGCGCTTCGCAACTGAACCCTACGGAAGCTTTGCGCTACGAGTAGCCTTCACCAACCCTGCGACACCCCAATCGGCGGCTTTGGTCACGCGAGAGCGGCCAAACGGCGGGTCCAACTCCTTGATCTCGAAATTCGCGGAGGCACCTCGGACCGTTACGAGCGTGTGTTGAAAGAACCAACCATCCTCATAGCGTTTGCTGGCTCGGAGATGCCCGCCTGAGCTGGCCATTGACAGATACGTCACGCCGTCCAGCTCAAAACGCAGCATCTCGTGCAGATGCCCTGCGATGACGTATTTGACTCCGAAGCGCTTCGCCACCTTCTGAAGCGGAAAGCCGGGATTGGCAAGCACTACCTGCAGGATCCAAGACGGGCGGTGCGAAAAGACAAACTTTACGGGTTGATTTTGATGGACCTCGAGATCCTTTTGCAAATAGGCTAACTCTTCGGCCGGCATGCTGTCGCTGCGGCTGTTATCGAGAATGGTGAAGTGCGCTTGCTTGTAATCGAAGCTGTAATGAAGCGGGTGATTGGCGTACTTCTCGAAGGCTTGCGCTGACGCCGCCGACCAAACGTCGTGATTGCCCGGCGTTAGGAAAAGCGGATACCCGCGGTAGGGCGCTAAGGTTCGCAGGATGTGCTGCCATTCGCTATCGACGGTCCGATCATTGCCGCCCTCAATTGTGTCTCCTACGGTAATGACGAAAGCGGGATGATCCCGGGCCGCTTCGAGCCAGGCTTCTTCATAAACCCCGGGAACGGCGCCCCCTGTGCGGTCACCCAGAATGACGAAATGAAATTCATCGCTCGCGGGCGTGAAAGCGGCGACGCAGCCGCCACCCAACAAGGCGAGAACGAAGAGTGTTCGCATGGCAGGTCAGGACAGGTACTTGCGCCTGATTCTCACCAAGTCTTGAAAGGCCTTCAGAAAGTCTTTCGGACCGACCTTCGAGCCCGGAATATCGACCCAGGCTTCGAGCGGGTATTCATAGATAATTTGCTCCAACTCCTTTGGATCGTTTCCGTAAAGCCTCAAAAAGCGGGCAATGATCTCGACGTCAAAAACCCACTTTGAAAGAAACGGTTCTGCGAAAACCTGGCGGGTCCGGGGAGTGATTCGAAAGAGTTTCGCTCCGCACTGCGTATCGTAGATGGGCAGGCGCAGCATTTGCGAGACGACCGTCGCGAATACGCGGCCGAGATAGTGGCGCGCGGGCCGGCGTACGACATAGCGCCCTAAGAGCTTGACCCGTGATCCGAACACCATCTCGATCTCGGGCCGGCTGTCGAGAATTTCCACAAAGCGGCCGACCGAATCGAGCGGAGTGGCCAGATCGGCGTCCCAGTATCCAACGATTTCTTGCTCCAAGTTATCGAGAGCGTGCAGGAGTCCCAGTCGAACTGCTTCCGCCTTGCCCCGATTGCTGCTACAGCCCAGAATCTCGGCGGAATCTTCATAACCGCTGCGCGCCTGTTCGAGAACCCGAAGCGTGCCGTCGGTACTTCCATCATCGACAAACAGGATATGAATTTGGCTATGGGCGGCGAGGTATTGGCGGAATTGAGGAACATTCAGGCGCGCCGCTTCATTGAAGCAGGGCACAACCAGAGACACGCGATGTTCTTCCGTCATAATCTAGCTGTTATCGCTCGACCGCCTTTTGGCAGTATAATAGAGGACAAATGGCACCCTGGTCAGGAATCGCGGAAGTTCTGGGCGGAACGGCCGTACTTGGGCACTTGAATAAAGCCGAGGATTTGCGCGAGGCTGTGCGCGCCGGGTTGCCGCTGATTGCATTGCGCTCGTTGCAGGAGAGCTTGCAGCTGAGCCGCGAGGGCCTGTCGCATATGCTGTCGATGCCTGAGCGCACGTTGGCGCGGCGGCAAAAACAGGCGCGGCTGACGGCCGAAGAATCCGACCGCCTGATCCGTGCGGCACGCGTGATGGCCCATGCCATACAGGTGCTCGGGTCGCGCGACAAGGCTGCCCACTGGTTGCGTACGCCGAACCGCGCACTGGATGGCAGCGCGCCTTTATCGTTGCTCGACACAGACATCGGAGCACAGCAGGTGAGCGAGATCCTGGGCCGGATCGAATACGGCATCTACAGTTAGGTGACGGTTTGGAGAGTTTGCTCGCGCCGCCATGCGCGCCGGGGCTTTTCAGGAGACGGCGCGAGGATGTATGGAGGGCGCTGGCATTCGCCGGGAAAGCCCATCGTCTATACTTCGGCCACCGTATCGCTCGCCAGTCTTGAGGTGCTGGTGCATGTAACGGACGAGGACTGGCCGCAGGATTTGTGCGCCATTCGGGCTGTGATTCCGCCGCATATCAAAATCCAGGAGCTGAAACTGGAAGAGCTGCCTCGGGGTTGGCGCCGCTATCCGGCCCCGCCCCGTTTACGCGATCGCGGAGACACATGGCTGGCGAAGGGCGAAACACTCGTCCTAGGTGTGCCTTCGGCTGTGATTCCGATGGAAAAAAACTATTTACTGAATCCCGCGCACCCCAACATGAAGGACATTCAAATCGGCGAGCCGCAACGCTTTCAATTTGATATGAGATTGCAACGGAGCTAGGCGACACTGAATACGATGTCTTGCCGGGCACGCACAGTGCGGACAGGCTTAGTGTTGCTATGCAGCGCTGCATCGCTGTTGCGCGCTCAGCAGCAGCCGCCGCCTGACGATCACAAGCCGCAAAGCGCCACTGCACCGGCGGAGGCTGCGTCCGGAGATCAACCTGCGATTGAAAATTGGAATCTCTTTTATCAGGCCACTTCGATCGGTCAATATCACGGAACTTTCAATTCGCCTTATCAGGGCCGCTTGAGCCTGGTCGACGTTCCAGAACGCGACGTCTCCCTGACGACGACTCTGTTTTTGGGACTGCGCCTGAGTCAAAATACTCAGTTCTATTTCGATCCCGAGATCGCGGGTGGAAGGGGCTTCAGCAATGTGGATGGGATCGCTAACTTCCCGAATGGCGAGCTTCCGCGAGTGGCGAGTGCTACTCCGAAACCGTATATAGCGCGCTTGTACTTCTCGCACGATTTTGGATTCGGCGACCGGGCGGAGCACTTTGAAAGCGATGAGAATCAGCTTGCGGGCAACCGGCCGATGGTGCGTTACACGATCGTCGTAGGCCGATTCACAGTTACGGACTTTTTTGATAACAACCGCTATACGCACGATCCCCGGACGCAATTCATGGGCTGGAGCCTGATGTATAACGGCGCCTGGGACTACCCGGCTGACACACGCGGGTACACGTGGGGCTGGGTGCACGAGTTTCATACCGAGAACTGGTCACTGCGATATGGCAGCGCGGCAGAGCCGAAGGTGGCGAATGGATTGCGATTTGACAGGCGCGTGCTGCGTGACCGCGGCGACCAGTTCGAAGTGGAGAGGCGGTATAAAATTCGGAAACATCCAGGGACGACGCGCGTTCTGGGGTTTGCATTGCATTCCGATTCGGGCAGCTACGCGAAAGCATTGCAGATCAGCGAGCAGACCGGAACGACGCCGGATGTTACGGCCACGCGGCGCGTGGGCACGTTGAAATACGGAACCGGAGTGAGTATCGACCAGGAATTGACGCGAGACATCGGCGTGTTTTCCCGTCTGGGCTGGAATGACGGCAAGACTGAAAGTTTCGTGTTTACGGCGATTGATCGCATGGCGAGCGGCGGCGTTTCGCTGGGTGGCCGCTCATGGAACCGCAAGAATGACGTGCTTGCGACGGCTTTCATTGCCAGCGGTCTATCCGGCGTACACGCGTCTTATCTGGCGCACGGCGGGTTGGATTTTCTGATCGGCGATGGGCGGCTGAATTACGCGCCGGAATACGGTTGGGAAAGCTACTATTCGGCGCGGTTATTCTCAGGGTTTTTCACAACGCTCGATGCGCAATACATTGCGAACCCGGCTTTCAATCATGATCGCGGTCCGGTCTGGGTGTGGAGTCTCCGGCTGCATTTGGAGTTGAGCAACGAGATGTTTCGAGCGGCGGCGAAGTAGACCCCGTTATTGCCAGCGCCAGCGCGGCCTTCTGAGGATCTGGAACAAGTTGCTGTAATTATCGGTCCAGGGCCGGGCATATCGCGGGGCTATAAATCCTGAATGCAAAATGACGTCTGCGTTTTTCAGCACAGCGGCATTTTTTGTCACAAGAATCCAATCCGCGGGCAGGGTCAGTTCGTCTTCATTGCCTCGGCCTTTTACCAGGAGTGCTCCATAGCCAGCGCGTGCGGCAAGCTGGCGAACGATCGGCGCCAGATCGAGATACTGATTCGATACGTGGAAGGCCAGCACGCCCTCCGGCTTCAGGTGCTTTAGGTACAGGGAAACGGCTTCCTCAGTGATCAAATGCAGTGGAATGGCGTCGCCCGAGAAAGCATCGAGCGCCAAAATGTCATAGGGCGGCGCGGTTTCGTGCTCGAGCGAGAGGCGCGCATCACCCTCGACCACGTCCGTGCGCGCGTGCGTTTCCCGCAAGTAAAAAAAGAGCAATTCAGCAATGTCCGTGACCTGGCGATTGATTTCGTAGAAACGGAAAACATCTCCCGGCTCGCCATAGGCGGCAATCGTGCCTACTCCCAATCCGACGATGCCGACGCGTCTCGGAGCGCTGAAGCACTCGCGCAACACGAGACCGATTCCTGAATCAGGTCCGTAGTATGTCGTGGGCTGGAAGCGGCCGGGCGGCCAAAGAAATTGCGCGCCGTGCTCAATGGTGCCGTGATACAGCGTTCTTGTCTGCTCTTTGCCCGCGTGAGGCGATTGCACGACCCGCAAGGAGCCGTAGAAGCTTCGCCGTATGGATAACGAATTCTCCCGATAGCCGTTCACGTTTGCGCCCAGAACGACAAGCATGGCGGCGGTGACGCCCGTCCATAAGAAACGCAAGGGCCATTTCGCTTCGTTCCAGGTGATGAGCAGGGCCAGAATTGCGGTGAATACGAGCGTGACCGGCAGCTCATAGATGCCGCTGAATATGCGCGGCGCAATGAGTCCCACAAAAATCGCGCCGACGGCGCCTCCGAGCGAAATCATCAGGTAAAAATCGGTGAGATTCCGAGTGGCAGGCCTGAGACGGCTGAGCTCGCCGTGGCAAAACATGCAGCAAACAAACAGGGCGAGCAGCGCGATGGGCAAGCTGACCTGGATCATTAGCGTCACGCGGATGTCATAAATTGCGTAACCGAGAGTTCCTAAAGCAAGCGCAAGCAGGCGCAGCCACATCGCGCGTTTATAGGCGCTCTTGGGACCGAAACTCAAGACAAACGTGAGCAGGTAGATGGCGAGCGGCAACACCCATAAAAGCGGGACGGCTGCTACATTTTCGGTGATGTGATTCGTGATAGAGAGGAGCAACATCGAGCCGCAGGCGGAGAGCGCGAACCAGTACGCTTTCTGAGTGTGCGGGACCTTATCGCCGGCTGATTCGCCGGGATGGTCGGCGGGGCGACTCCGGCTTTGCCACGCAGCTACGCCGCAGAGCGCGGCAAACATCAGATATGCGCCCGACCACCAAAGGCTTTGGGAGTGCGTGTCCAAAACGGGCTCTATAGCAATCGGATAACCGAGCAGCGCAGTGAAGGAAGCGAGATTTGAAAGCGCAAACAAGCGATACGGAGTCGTGTGTCCGGCGCGGGCAAGCCAGTCCTGCAGTAATGGCGTGGTTGAGGAGAGCACGACGAAGGGCAAGCCGATGCTCACTGTGAGCATGCTCAAAATGACCCAGGTAGGATCTTCGAGAGCGCCCGGCCGCCAGCGGTCGCCCGGCCCGATCGGGAGCAGAGTGAGCGAGGCAAGCAGAAGCAGTATGTGGATGGTTGATTGGGTGCGCGATTCGAAGTAGCGTGTAAGGCAGCGTGCATAAAAGTACCCGAGCAGCAGCGCGGTTTGGTAGAAGACAAGACAGGTCGACCAGACCGCAGCTGAGCCGCCAAACCAAGGCAGGATTCGCTTGGCCACCAGCGGCTCAACTGAGAACAGGAGAAACGCGCTGAGAAATATTGTGGTTCCGAACAGCCCTATTTGGCCGCGACCGGCGAGAAAAGCGGGGCGCTCTTGGGTGGTGTCGTTGAGCAACTTTCAGGCTACTTGAGCCAGCTTAGATCTGATTGTTATACTGACGCCACGCCCACGGATAATCAATCAGGAGAAAACGGGAGAGCGCTGATCGTTACAGCGGAGCAGCACTTTCTGCGCCAGCAGCAAAAGCATTTTCCCGAGGCGGGCGGCACTTTTTCTTCGCTCCTGGCCGGAATCACGCTTGCGACCAAGATGATTCAGGCCAAAGTGCGAAGCGCCGGGCTGCTCGATATCGTCGGCAGCGCGGGCGAGAAAAACGTGCAAGGCGAAGTACAGCAGAAGCTGGACGTGTATGCGAATCAGGCTTTGCTGCACTGCTTGGGCCTGCGCGACACGGTGGCCATTCTCGTTTCTGAAGAAAACGAAGAACCCGTGACGTTCGACCGCGCGCCCGAGACCGGGAAGTACGTAGTGTTTTTCGATCCGCTCGATGGCTCATCGAACATCGATGTGAACGTCAGCGTGGGGACAATCTTCTCTGTGTTTGGCCGGCCTGCCGAGAGCGGCGGTGATGTGAGTTCTGCCGTGTTGCAGCGAGGCATCCATCAGGTTGCCGCAGGATATGTCGTTTACGGGTCGTCCACTATGCTGGTTTACACAACCGGCAGGGGCGTGTTTGGTTTTACTCTGGACCCGGGCGTCGGCGCTTATGTGTTGAGTCACGAGAACCTCCGCATGCCCGATCATGGCTCAACGTATTCGGTGAACGACTCACAGATCCGTGCCTTCCCTTGCGGGTATCAAGATTACCTGGAGCGTTTACGGACAGGGGCTTTGGGCCGTGAATATAGTTCGCGCTACGTGGGCTCGCTGGTAGCTGATTTCCACCGCACGCTGCTCAAGGGCGGCGTGTTCCTGTATCCGCCTACCAAGACGTATCCGAACGGCAAGCTCAGGCTGTTGTATGAGGCCAATCCGCTTGCATTTATTGCGGAACAGGCGGGTGGACTGGCTATTGATGGGCAACGCCGGATACTCGAAATTCAACCTCGCGAGATTCATCAGCGCACGCCGCTCGTGTTCGGAAGCCGAGCGGAGGTTGAGGAGTTCGAACGATGTTCGACGCGGGCGGGCGCTAGCGCTACGACGCACTAAGGACATGAACAAACCATCTCGACGGAGACGTTTCTTAGCCTCACTGGGCGGGGCGACGGCTGCGCTGAGCGGCGGCCGCGCCCTCGCGGAAACCCGTCAGGCAGCGACGCACCTGAGTACTCTTTCGATTCCGAACTATGCGCGTGCGCAACAGTATCAGACTCTGAAGCAATCAACCTACGACCGAAGCGGCGGTAATGAAGATTTCCGGAAGATTGCACCCGGCGCAACTGTTGAAGCTTTCCGGGCGACGGGGCCAGCCATCATTACTCATATCTGGTTTACCATCGCAACCGACAGCCCCAATCACTTGAAGGAACTGGTGCTTCGGATGCATTGGGAAGGGAATGAGAAGCCGAGCGTCGAGACGCCGATCGGCGATTTCTTTGGCCTGAATCTCGGGCAGTACTTCGTTTATCAATCTGCCTTTCTCAATTGCTCATCAATTAAGGCCTTGAACTGTTATTTCGCAATGCCGTTCCGGCGCTCGGCTCTGATCACGGTGACGAACGAAGGCAGATTGCCTGTGGACGCATTCTACTCGAATATCGATTTCCAACTGGTTCCCGCGCTTACAGATGATGTCCTCTATTTTCACGCGCAATACCGGCAGGCGACGCCCAACAAGGCGGTTGCATTCGCTCCTGGTGAGCGGCAGCTGAATCTTAACGGCGCGCACAATTATGTGTTTCTAGAGTCGCGGGGCGCGGGGCAGGTGATGGGCGTAACGCTGGGGGTGGTGCAAAACAGCGAAGGCTGGTTTGGCGAAGGCGATGAGATGGTTTTCATCGATAATCAAACGAAACCGATCATTACGGGAACCGGGACCGAAGATTATTTTTGCGGGGCCTGGGATTTCGGCGGCGCGAACGGCGTCGTTCCCTTTCATCATCTTTATAACGGCGCGCCTTACATTGCGAACCCCGAGCATACGGGCGGGCGTTATTGCCTCTACCGCTGGCACGCCGATAATCCGATTGCGTTTCAAAACTACATCAGGCATACCATCGAACATGGGCACGCAGATGACCGGGCGGATTGCTTCTACTCGGTCGGATATTGGTATCAGTCTGAGCCGTATACTGCATTTCCCGTTCTGCCTGAAGCGGCGGCCAGAATACCGGCTGTCAAATTGAGCTGAGTTGGCATGTCCGATTCGAAACCGCAACAGCCCGGCGACGACGCGCTTGGGCTGAACGCGCCGATTGACCGGCGCAACCTCCTGAATTCAACGCTGCTTGCAGCGGGGAGCGTGTTGCTCGGTTCCATAGCGCCCTTCCAGCTTTTAGCGGAAGAAGACTGGACAGGATATGGCGGCGTCGGCGATTACGCGCACTCGAACGGCAACACGTATGAGGTGATGACGGACGGGCACAAGATTCGCGATCACGTTTTTGATGGTAAGGCCGCGGATCCGATCGATACAGGAGAG
The DNA here is from genome assembly GCA_963703035.1 of uncultured Acidobacteriaceae bacterium. Taxonomy (GTDB): domain Bacteria; phylum Acidobacteriota; class Terriglobia; order Bryobacterales; family Bryobacteraceae; genus Bog-105. The sequence continues at coordinate 1,159,765 of OY969780.1, forward strand.
GTATTTGACTGCGTGGTGGTCGGCGGCGGAATCAGCGGCATGGCGGCTGCGCTCTTCTTTCAGCTGGAGGGTAGGCGAGATCGAAGCTGCCTGGTGCTCGAGAACCATCCGATTTTTGGGGGTGAGGCGAAACGCAACGAGTTCAATGTGGATGGGCAGCGGCTGATGGCTCACCAGGGATCGGCTGCGTGTTTTCCGCCGCTTTCCGGCACATTTCTCGAAAGCTTCTACGACTCGATTGGCGTGGATTGGCGCGAGTTTCGATATCAGAGCTGGACGGGACCGCAACCGGCAATGCAGCTTGAGACTGCGCCGTATCCTACGGGCGGCAAAACTTCGGGGTTTTTCTTTGGCGCAAAGTTTGGGCATCCGGATGGGCTCTGGCTGACTGATCCCTGGGGGAAAAAGCTCGAAGGCGCGCCCATTTCCGAACGGGCGAAACGCGAACTGCTCAATATGCGGGATGTTGACCGCAAGCCGTTCTCGACGCACAGATATCAGCCGAAAGAGCACGGGGATGCGGCGTCACGCCATCTCGACAGCATCACGCTCGAGCAGCACTTGATCGAGACGTATGGATTGAGCGCCGACACGATCCGCACGTTTTTATCGCCAGTGTCCGGAGGCGGATCGGGACTGGGACCGGACGTGTTGTCCGGTTATGCCGATTATGCTGCGGACGTGTTGCTGCCCTGGGATTACAAAGAGGGCGCGCAAATGTTTCCGGGCGGCAATGCGGGGATGGCGCGCCAAATGCTCAACAAGCTGATACCCGCTGCGATACCCGAGGCAACCAGTATGTCTGGTATTTGTCGCAGCCGCGTGCAGTTTCAGGCGTTCGACCGGAAGGGCCAGCCGACGCGCATTCGACTAGGCTCGACTGTCGTGTCCGTGAAGCATGAGGGAGAACCGGAACGTTCGGAGGCCGTTCAAATTCTGTACACAAACAAAGGCAAGCTCTATCGCGTCCGAGCGAAGAGCGTGGTAATGGCGGGCGGAAGCTGGACGACGAAACACACCGTGCGGGATCTGCCGGCGGTTTGCCGCGGTGCGTATGCGCAGTTCCACCGCTCAGCCTGCCTGATGGCGAACGTGGCGGTTCGCAACTGGAAATTTCTTTACAACCTTGGGCTGACGGAATGTCAATGGTTCGAGGGAATCGGAAATTACGTTGTCGTGCGCAAGATGGCTACACTCGGAACGGATCCGGCAACCATCAATCCCGAAACCCCAACGGTGCTGACATTGAAAATTCTGTTTTCGTATCCGGGGCTGCCGATAGAAGCGCAAACAACGCGGGGCCGCACTGAGTTGTTATCGACACCATTCCGCACCTATGAGCGCCGCATACGCGAGCAGTTCACGGCGATGTTCGCGGGATCGGGATTCAATGCAAACCGCGACATTGCCGGGATCATCCTGAACCGCTGGGGTCACGCATACTTGAGCCCGCAGCCAGGCTTCTTCTTTGGGACAGATGGCAAGCCGGGGCCGGGTGACGTTCTTCGGAAAACGCCGTACGGCCGGATCGCCTTCGCGAATTCGGATCTGGCGGGAATTATGGATCACCGCATGTCGATTCTCGAGGCGCGGCGCGCGGTGGGACAGATACTGCACAGCGGAGCAGCGGCAACAGCGAGCGGGCGTTGAGATGATTTAAAACCCAACCGTCCAGGGCATCGTTACAATGGGGCGATGCAGGAGGAAAAGACATCCTCACTTACTTTTGAAGCGAGCCTCGAAGAACTCGAGCGCATTGTGAAGGAGCTCGAAAAAGGCGATTTGCCGTTAGAGAAGAGTCTTTCGCTATTTGAGACCGGTATGCGCTTGAGCGGGGAATGTAAGCGGCAGCTCGAAGAGGCCGAAACGCGCGTCGAGATTCTGATTAAGAGAGGCGCGGACGTAGTTCCGGTACCGTTCGAACCCGAAAAATCTCAGAAATGACGAGCGCAGAACGGGCGAGTTTGCGCGAGTATCTCGCCGAGCAAGTACACGTCGTCGATTCTGTTTTGGACCGGTGGGTGCCGGAGGAGAATGTCGATCCGGTTTCGATTCACAAGGCGATGCGGTACAGCCTGTTTGCGGGCGGCAAGCGTATCCGGCCGATTCTGGCGATCGCGTCAGCCGGAGCGATATCGGATGAAGTAGAGGGAGTGGAGCATGCCGCCGCGACGCTCGAGGTGGTCCATACGTACTCGCTCATCCACGATGATTTGCCGGCGCTCGACAATGACGATCTGCGGCGAGGGCGACCGACCTGTCACAAAGTTTTCGGCGAGGCAATGGCGATTCTCGCCGGGGATGCGCTGCTGACGCTAGCGTTCGAAGTGCTCAGCCGGATTGCGGGCGCAGGAGCGGAACGGAAAATCCGACTGGTTGAAGAATTATCGCGGGCAGCGGGTACGGTGGGGGGCATGATCGGCGGACAGGTGAACGATATCGAGGGGGAGAGAAAGAGCCCGACGGCGCTACTGCTCGAGTCCATTCACCGCGCGAAAACCGGAGCATTGCTGCGCGCGAGCGTGCGTATGGGTGCGATCTATGCGGGGGCGAGCGAGACGCAGCTCGCAGCGCTTTCGGAATATGGCGAACATGTCGGGCTGGCTTTTCAAATCATCGATGATCTTCTGGATGTCGAGGAATCGTCAGAAGCGCTCGGCAAGACCGCAGGAAAGGATGAGGCGCAGCAGAAGATCACGTTTCCGGCTGTGTACGGGCTGGAGCGGTCGCGAGACATGGCGGAAGAAGAGCGCTTGCAGGCTCACGTTGCGCTGCAGAGATTTGGCGATCGCGGGGAACGGCTGCGGCAAATTGCGGATTTCGTGGTACGCCGCAAGGCCTGATGGTGAAACAGCGTTTGGATACTGCGCTGGTCGAGCGCAAGCTGGTCGAAACGCGAGAGAAGGCTCAAGCGCTGATTCTTTCGGGCAAAGTCAGGGCCGATGGGCAGAGGGCCGACAAGCCTGGACGGATGGTTAGGGGCGAAACGCGGATCGAAGTAGAGCAGCCGCTCAAGTATGTGAGCCGGGGCGGATTCAAGCTGGAAGCGGCGCTCAGCGGATTCGGCATAGACGTGAGCGGCCGGGTTTGCCTTGACGCGGGGACCTCAACCGGCGGGTTCACCGACTGCTTGCTTCAGCATGGGGCGCGGCGCGTGCATGCTGTAGACACGGGCGCGGGGCAGATCGATTGGAAGCTGAGAAACGATGAGCGGGTCGTTTTGCACGAAAACGTCAATGCGCGCTATTTGACGTTTAACGAGATCGGCGAGATCGCGGACGTGATCACGTGCGATGTGAGCTTCATCTCAGTGACACTGCTGATTCCGGCGTTGGATCAGTTGCTGGCCGCGGATGGACACTGGGTGATTCTGGTGAAGCCGCAGTTTGAAGTGGGGCGGGAGTTGGTCGGGAAGGGCGGGATTGTGCGTGATGCGAGCGCGCATCAATCGGCTTGCGATAGAGTAAGCAGCGCACTCGAGGCAAGAGGTTTTCGAACCGTGATTATGGACAGCCCGATCCGCGGGGCGGAAGGCAATCGTGAGTTTCTTTTGTATGCGAAGCGGAGGGGACAAGGCGAGTAGCTGTTCGCGCCGAGAAGCGCGGTTGTGCTGCTCAAGCGACCTCGGCATAGGCAACTTGAGTGGTTGGCTCGGGAGCGGGCAAGCCGTCCTCGCGCAGTCCTTCCAGGTGAAAAGCGATCCCCTCTTCCATGAGCCGGATCACTTCTTCGAGAGAATCGCCGGCGGCTACACACCCCGGAAGATCAGGAACGTAAGCGCTGTAATTGATGCCGGGGGCTTTTTCGGTGATGATGGCGTATTGCATTACGGCTTCGGCCTTTCGATTTGCGCTTGCTTAAAGATGTCCGCGAGTGCTTTCGGGTGCAGCGACTGTGACGCGGTCAGGTTTCGCCGGGTGCTTGTAGTGCCGGTGACTTCCGCGTTGCGAGTGAAACCGCCATCCGTCCTATTCGATGAGCCGAATCACTTCACGAACCTTCATAAACGATTTTATACGTAGGGTATGTAGTTACACACTAAGCGCGAATGCCGCCAACGTGCTTCAGGGGGGCCGCGATCAATTGATCGCGGAAATGCATCGATTCGGTCATCACCTACCGCCCGCTTGACCGGGGCTTCAATGGGGCCGCGATCAATTGATCGCGGAAATAGCGTTTACGCGGAGACGGGGGCACAAATCATGGACGCTGCTTCAATGGGGCCGCGATCAATTGATCGCGGAAATGAGTTAACAGATCCGGGTAATGCAGATCTCATTGACGAGATGCTTCAATGGGGCCGCGATCAATTGATCGCGGAAATATGATGCGTATTTTCGTAGCCGGAACTTCCGCAGCCGCTTCAATGGGGCCGCGATCAATTGATCGCGGAAATACGACGAACTCAGGCAAAGCATAATCTCATGGTCGGCGCTTCAATGGGGCCGCGATCAATTGATCGCGGAAATAAGGGCATCAGTCCTGGCGAGTTGCAGCAGATTCGTTCGCTTCAATGGGGCCGCGATCAATTGATCGCGGAAATCCAGCGAACTGGGGGCAGACAGCCCAGGATTTCGTTACGCTTCAATGGGGCCGCGATCAATTGATCGCGGAAATGTACCCCGATTCCGGGGTGAACTGGCCGGACCAATCCCGCTTCAATGGGGCCGCGATCAATTGATCGCGGAAATCTTGTCAATGTGGGCCAGAAACTGCGGCAATAGCTTCTGCTTCAATGGGGCCGCGATCAATTGATCGCGGAAATGAGCCGCTGCCCCAGATGATCGACCTATTGCTATAGGCTTCAATGGGGCCGCGATCAATTGATCGCGGAAATTCGTTGTAAAGCCCGTTTAACGCAATCCGCGCGGCGTTTTGCTTCAATGGGGCCGCGATCAATTGATCGCGGAAATTTTGACTACGCTCGCGCCTTCAGCCACCACGGATACCAGCTTCAATGGGGCCGCGATCAATTGATCGCGGAAATCGGCGCTAGCCCAGACGGCCCAAAGAATCCAGGAAGCTTCAATGGGGCCGCGATCAATTGATCGCGGAAATGAATCCGATTGTGCGCGCTCCGGTATTGCGAACGTCTGCTTCAATGGGGCCGCGATCAATTGATCGCGGAAATGGTTACACGTACACCGATGCGTACCGCGAAGCCTTTGCTTCAATGGGGCCGCGATCAATTGATCGCGGAAATGTCCGCGCTGCCAGCGGGCCCAGAAAAGATTGGAGCGCTTCAATGGGGCCGCGATCAATTGATCGCGGAAATGTCATAGGCCGGGAAATTGCCAGTTAGCTTTCGCGGCTTCAATGGGGCCGCGATCAATTGATCGCGGAAATGCCGCGTTGTGATTGTCGGCAAGAAGGATGCGGAGATTGCTTCAATGGGGCCGCGATCAATTGATCGCGGAAATGGGAGCGGCCCGCACGGAATTGTCCGGCATGCGCTGGCTTCAATGGGGCCGCGATCAATTGATCGCGGAAATCGCGCAAAAGACCGCCTACGCGCGCGCGTCGACTACGCTTCAATGGGGCCGCGATCAATTGATCGCGGAAATATCCGCCCCCGCCTTCGAGGCGACCGGACGACAGCCAGCTTCAATGGGGCCGCGATCAATTGATCGCGGAAATGCAGAGTCGGGCATCGATCAGTTCGGGCGGGAGACGCTTCAATGGGGCCGCGATCAATTGATCGCGGAAATGTTCGCAGAGGTCTTAAGGAGCGTCGATTGATTCTTCGCTTCAATGGGGCCGCGATCAATTGATCGCGGAAATCAGGCAGCGCTTCCGCCGTAGCCGCCATGACGGTGAGCTTCAATGGGGCCGCGATCAATTGATCGCGGAAATGGCTTACCTCGTATCGTATTCAGTTTTCAATGATCTAGAGAGCGCTTCCCGAGCGCCCTCGATTATATCCGCAACACCCGGCCAGCGGCGCCCTGCTTCTCGATTCAAGTCCCTGAAAGCCATGCGGTTTAAGGTTGCGAGAGGCGACCGGGTTTTCAGCATCACCCCGCCTCTCGCGTCAACGGGTCGCAAACACCGGATACTCGCCGATCTCTCCCTCAAGCAATTTCGCTACCAGCCGAACCTGTACTTCGAGCAGCCGCCGATATGTGACACGATACCCGAAAACAGGATGCGTGACTAGTGTATCCATTCTCAGCTCGTAAGCGCGATAGAATCCCTTGCGGCCAGCGGCGGTCAATGAGACCGTCTCGCCCACGCAGATAAAGTCGCGAGGCGTCACCATCTTGGTGTTGATTGCGGTCACAACCGCTGAGTCGACGATTAATGGGCGAAAGGGTTCCATCAGATCTAAAGCCAATGCCGGGCGACCGAATCGAGGTTGGTGGTAGAAGCCGAGCATGGGATCGAAGCCTGTCGCGTAACACGCAATCGTCAGATCTTTCGATAACAGACTGTATCCGAGAGAAAGCAGCGCATTCACGGCATCGCGAGGCGGGCGGCGATTTCTTCCGACGAAATCCATGCGGTAGATGCGCGGCACTTGCTCATCAGCCTCCACTTTGATCAGGCCTTGAAAGGCTCCAAAATAGACGCGCGCGGCGTTGCCCTCGAGGCCCAGCAACTCTTCCACGGAATCGCATTTTTCGGCGCGCTCGGCCATCTCTTTCATTTCGCGGAGATCATTCGCATGTGGCTCAACGTGATTGCGCAGCAGGAAGGTGCGCTGATTGCGGATCTTGCCGGCGACTAGCGTCCGCGCGAGCTTGCGGCAGAACCAGGGCTGCGCTGCCATCGTAAACTGTCGTTGGCGGAGGAAAACGTTCTTGGTCAAGAGTCCAGTCGTGATCCCGTAAAACCATCCGCCCATCGAGAAGTAACAGATGGGAATCGCTTCTTCGCAGAGTGACTGAATGGCCTGTGTTGAGATCTGAATATTGCCCATGAGATTCAGCTGACATATCTCGTTGAGCCTGATTTCCTGGAGCAGCTTTTCACGATCTTTGACCTGTAAGACGGCGCCTGATTTTCCGACCCGCAGACCCGGTGTATTGAGGTAAGCCGGGCGTAGATCGTCTCGCGGAGTAATGAGCCTGCGGATTTCCTGGCGCGCTGGTTTCTTCGGAGCGGCGCCTTCGCCGCTTGCGAACAGCATCATCTGTTCGGGCTCCGGCTCACTCCGTTCGAGCTCGAGACGATTCACCTCGTCCGGCAGACAGATGGGTGCGAGAGAACAGCCACCGCATTTTGGCGAATCGAGTAGAGGGCCGGGAATGACGCCCTGGCGCGCTACGTGCCAGGCTTGCTCGATGGCTGTTATCGCTTCGGCGATCACGGGTTCGGTGAACTCGACCCGCACGCGTTGCTTGGTGCTGGAGTAGTAAACGATTCCTTCTTCGCAGCGATAACCGTTTTCGCGAAGGATGAGTCCCTGAACCGAGAGCTGAACGCGGTCAGTGGGCCAGAGGTCGAGCGCATCGTGTTTATCTCGCGGCTTACCGTGTTTGTAATCGACGGGCGTGACGGTTCCATCTTCGATCTCGATGAGGTCCATCTTGGCGATGACGCGATATTGCTCGCTCGAGAGGGCGACGGAGCGGCCGTGGATCTTTTCGTCTCCGAGCTCGGCGGCGGTCGGCAGATCTGCGCCTTCGCGGTCGACGCGTTGATGCTGGACAGAGCCTTCGATCGTGTCCACGCTTTCGCGAAAGACGCCTTCGACCCATTCGTAGAAGAAGAGGCGGGGACAATAGACGAATTCGTTCACCATACGGGCGGGGAGGTAATCGGGCAGGATGTGCGGGGCGGGTAGGGGCGCGGTTGCCATTGCGTTCGCTAGATGATGATGCAGGGCGCGAGGATGGGCGAGTAGGGTTGGCCGAGAGCGGTGATGACGCGGTCGCCGCGGCCTTCGGCAGGCCCGAGGTCGACGAAGAGCACCTGGTCTTGAGCGTGGTTAATGATGGCGGACAGTTCGGCGCGGAGCCGGACCAGGTCGGTGGGTGTCAGCTGGCATTCGAAGACTGAGTATTGGAGGTGGTCTCCGTAGCCGCGCATGGTTTGAAAGACCTTTCGGAGGCGTTTGTCGTCACGGATATCGTAGGAGATGAGGAAGGATTTTCGCATGGGGGCTAGACTTTCCGCTGAAGGACGTCAGTCGAAGGACCCTCGCTTTTACCGGTCTCCATCCGCTGCTCGAAACAAGCCCATTCCGAAATGGCAACTATCTCCGAACGCCATGGGACCGACGACAGATTCCGGGAACGTCAGGCGCATGAAAAATCCTGGCCGCACGAAGGGCGTACGCGTGCGCTGACACTGGATCCGACGCTCGCGCGTAAGATGCAGATTCACCCACTCAGGTTCACCGCCTCTTATGATCTCAATCGAAATTGGCGCAGGTAGGCCAGCGGCTACCACAAGCTTTCCGAGTAAACGCTCAGGAGATTCGCCGTTGCGCTCCTTGCCGTTCTTCCGAAAGCGGAACCTTTGAGGGGGCGGCACAAACGGCGTAACGCTTGCCCACGTCCGTGCGATCCCGTTCAGCTCCTGCGGTACGGGAGTTGGAGATGGAAGCGGAACCAGCCGCACACGCCAAGCTTCCACTCCCCAGCCAAACTCCCGCTCAACAGCGGACCAAAGGGCTTCGATCTCGGGCTGCTCAAAGGGGTGAGGCCGCCGCCAGACGATTAGGCGGGTGGGAGATCCACTGTCCTCAGGCCACAACGCGAAATATGGATGGGCGTGTCCCATCAATGGAGCGCCTGTGGCATCCTTGCCCGAAAAAAGCGCGAACCGCTGATTCCATTCTGGGTCGTGGAGATGGTGGTCCTTACAGAGCTCTTTAATTGCGGCGGCTCGCACGCGGCCAGTGAGCCGGGCCCAGTCTTTCAATTGGGGGTATACGCGACCACCGACTGCAAACTGGACGAAGTGGGCCGGGCAAATATGGCGTACCGCCGGATTGTGCTGTTCTGTTGGCAGTCTGGGCAATTTTGCGTACTGCCATGCAGTACCGGGTGGGACGCCGGCGTTCTTCAACAATTTCGCATCTGTAGGGCTCAGGAGCACTTCTTCGCGCAGTTCCATGCCAGCTATGGTCCCTAGTACGGGAACGCCTCCTCCGGAATCGACGGTTTCTAACCTGCAGTTCACTTGAAAGTTCTCGGGCCCACACTCGAGCAAGCCCATACGGCAGTGGCTCTCAGCTCGCCCAAAATAATGTATCCGTGTGAGCAGTTGGGCCAGCAGTTGTCTTTCTTCTTCTGCTAGTTCCAATTGCGGCCACGCCCAAATCACGGGATTACGAGGAGGCACACACCAGAATGTATCCGCGGCCAGTGTCGTTGCATGCTCCTTTACGCCAGCCGCCTTTTTCGAAGGATCGCTCCAGCCGACCTCAATGGGTTGGTATTGCTTAAGCGCGGGTCCACGCCAGGCGAAATCGGGAAGATGGTATTCGGGCGTACGTGCTGCGAGTTTGGACAGCAAACGTTGCCGTTTCTGCTCATCCCCGTCACCGGTTTCGCGAACATATTGGAACCAGCGCGCGGCGAGAGCTCGTAATAACCGCCAAGGCGAAGGCGGCCATTCTCCGTAGCGGTCCTCAAACGGACTCTGCCTCCAGCGCGTTGCATGAAAGCGCCCTGTCCAAAAGACTTGCTCAATCCAAACGCCCACCCTATTCTCCGCCGCTTCCCGTATCTTCCTCTACCGCCTGTTCTGGTACTTGAGTTGGGAGTTTCTGTTCTTCCGTTTCGTCACCCACCTTGAACAGATCGACCGCAGGATAATAGACACGTGTAACACCCTTCGAGAATCCGCAAGCGGCGATGGCTTGGGAAATGTTGATTTGTGGCAGTCCTGAGGAATTGTCCCCGTTGCGCTCGACTTCAACTGTCCGGCACTCTAAGAAACAGCCGGAACGGAATCGAAACGGCTGCTCTGTAAGCCTGCGAATTTTCCAGAGGGCAAGTTCCAGTAGCAATCGTTTCTCGGCATCATTCAATCCCTTGCCGTTGCGCCCATATGAGCGCAGCAGCGCCAAGTCAATTACGAATGTGGCCCGAATCTCGCGCGCGGTCTCTTCGTCCACTGAAAAGATCGGCTGACCAGATATCGTCTTGCCGAGCCGATCGAATTTCACTCCGCTTCTTCCCACGCGTTCAGCGCCAAACGCTTCCAAGCTTGCCGAGAGCAACCTGCTGATCTTGATTTGCTCCTTCGCGAACAGGACGCCGTGCACAAGCGAGTTCGGGTCATAGCTGAAGATAGTCGTGAAGATGTCCCACCAGTTGTCTGGATATACAAAATACTTTTTGCCTTTTGTGACCTCTACGATTTTGAATTCCTCCCTCAACTTTTCGCGAAAGATTTGCCCTCGCCATCCCGCACCTTCGGCCTGCTTTTTACTTTTGCCAGCTTGCGGGGCGTCCGTCCACTTATAGTCGAAATGTGCGTCTAGGAAATAATCGGACGCCAACCGGTGTCCTTCTGTCAGGCTCGTACAGACGGCTAGGTCAAGTTTGTCGTCCTTGGATGCAGCATTGCGGTTAGCATCGCTTACACAGACGACATATGGCAGGCCTTTGAGATCTGGATGCAATCCGGTTTCAAAACTGCCGGCCATGCACACGGCCTCGAGATGATTTGCCATGCTGGCGGCGCTATCCACAATACATACCCTCTCCGCGCGGCCATTCTCGCGAGGCGCCTTGTAAATCACGTGTCCAATCTCCGGAAACCCGGCAGGCTGAAACCGGTCATCACCCGCGGCGGGAGCGAACTTCGCTGTGGCGATGCAGACAGCCGGTCCTTGCGCATTCAAAAGTTCTTCTATTTTCACTGCTCTTCCTTTCGAGGTAAGGTCCACGTTTTGAAATTCTCCTCGACCTCATGGGCAGACATCGGTATCAGCATCGCGGCAGCGATGCGTTCGCCGTCGCAGTCGATGAAGCGAGGAGTTTCAATAATTCGAACTTGCCGGTCAGCTAGGAATCGCCGCCGCGCTAAAGCGATGGCTTCGTCCCAGGAGCCTTGGCGAAGAAGTTTGAGTAATTGCCGGGCAGCGACAACTTTGAGGCGCCCATCCCCATGTGCAAATAGGGGTCGAAACAGATCGTGCAGCCTCGGTGCTCCTCCTGGCGCCGAACGCTTATCGGCGTTCGCGTGCGGCACCGAGCCCGCTCTCCAATCGAGCAGACTTAGCGCCGGAATCCACCGCCCGATTTGCTCGTCGTCCAGAACGCCTTCAACGAAACGGTGGACCGCGCCTCCGGAACAATGCCGATGAGATTCGAGCGGTAGACTTCCGAATTTCTCACCATCAACTAGGCGGCGCTCCAAGATCCTCGTCATTGAATCAACAGGTGTCATCTCGTTCCATACCGCGCTCGCGGGACGCTGCTCCGGAAATCGCGGGAAAATTCCACCCTCAACTCCAAAGATGTTTTCCTGAAGCAATCTCGGACCTCTTTCCTTGCCCGCCTTATATACGGGTACCCGAATGGCGGCGATGGCCCGCGCAATCTGGATCTCCGGAGGTGACGACGGCCATGCACGATCGAATATTGATGAATTAAACAGAGGAATGGGCCGGCAAGTCTTTCGAAGATTTTGGTTACGGTCGATTTCAAATTGTGACCGTGCAAGCACGAGCAATACCGCCTGCCATCGCTCGGGGTCTTGCGGCTCCTCAGCGAGCTGAATGAGAGTCTCTTCCACACGCCCTCGAATACCGAAGAACTGTTTGTCGTTAGGGCCGTCACGCGGCAGCCTCTCTATCCAGCTAGAAATTCGGGCGAGCGCTCCGATTTGGGCGTCGTCTTTCGATTCAATTCGCTGCCTAGGAACAGCCTCATAGGTCTGGCGACTTGTGGTGCGGCGCAGTGAGAAACGCATGAAGGACGTCACGCCTGCGTCGACTCCGGCAATTCTCGCCGCGAGAGCAAATTCGTAGGCGGAAGACGCGGCGCGTGCTCCGACACACGCATGTCCACGCGCAAATAGTGCGCGCACAGCGAAAATCGACGCGGGCGAAGCCCACAGCGGTGCCCAGAATTCAGCTCTTCCCGCATCCGACTCTCCGCTCGCTTCTGCTGCAGCAGTTTCCGAGACGAACGGAAAAACAGCGTAATGACGGGCAGCGGACAAGCGACGCGAAGCTGCACCGGCCAGCAACCGCGCACCCTCCAGGGCGAAAAGAAAGGACCACGGGGAGAGCTGCCCCTCACGGTACCAATCCTGTCCGTTGTTAAATGCTTTATTCGCGTACACAAACCAAGTCCCAGCGCTAACAAGCTTGGGCAGCGGAGCAATCTCCCCTCCGAATAAACTCCCACGAAGCCATGCAAGGCTTTGCGCTTGATCGCCAGTTTCGATGAGACTTAAGGCCTCGGAATACACAGCCGCAAGATCTCTCTTCCCGATATTTCCCCCTGTGCCAAAAATCGGATTAAACCGGTTCCTGCCATCAACGCCAACTATATGGGCGTCGAGCAACTTGCTGGCTTCATCCGAGGCAATGTTTCGCCCGGCCCAGACGTTACCGTCGGTTTTGGATTTCGTGTCGATCTTCTGCTGCGATGCCCACCATCGGGCATAGGGTCGGGGCCGCCATTTGAGCAGAGATGCCTCGACTCTTTCTGGGTCAAGCTCCACATCGAGCAGAACAAACGCTCCGTCGCGCCAGCAGCCACGAACGTCCGGCCACACCGTAGCCGCTGCCAACAGCACACCAACTCCCGCAAGATAATCGCCCAAAGTATCCGGGCGTATACCCGCGCATCGAACAGGCCAGAGCAGCACCTCTCTCATTTGCCTCGTTCCTCGGCCCGGCTGGCGCAAATATCAGCAATGGTTACGCACGCCTCGAGCATTGCCAGCCGGAAAGGCCCCAGAGCTTTAGGCTCGGAGTCGCAGACCACGCTCGCACCGTCATTCGAGTCGAGCAAGGCGCTAACCACTTCCACCCACGCCGGTGCCTTAAGCCGGAATCCGGCCTCTTCCCACTGCCCCGAGCCGCCGAAGAGCTTGGGAGAGACATCTAGCAAACACGGGCTATCGAGCCAACCGGTGAGCGCAAGCGTATCGCCTGCCTTCACCCCGAAAACATCATCTCCATCCGGCTCTTTCTTGATGCGTGTGCGTAGGACGGTGCGGACTTTCCCGTGATGTGCAGCTATCAAATACACGGCGAGCGCCGTCCAACCTTCTTCACCCGCAATCCACTTCTGCCAGGCGGCGAGCGCGCTCGCCGCTTCATGCCGCAACCCAGGTCTAAATGAGCGCGTCTTAGGAAACTTGGCCCAAGGTCCGGTGCCGGATGTTTTCAGGCCCGCCTTCGTGATCGCGCCTTGCCATTTGGGGTGGACCTTGCCCACATCATGCCAGCGAAGAGCCAGACGGACGGCGCTTTCTTCCGCAGTGCTGATGCCTCGAACAGACGGGCACTGCGCTTCAGCGTGGTCCAGATGACCGATAAGCGGCACCCAAACGGTTTCGCTTTCATCATCTGAAGTCAGTGAAGCTGGCTCGGCCGTGTCGTCTCCTGCGAGAGATAGCGGCCGGTCACCAGCATCGCCCGTCCAACCAAGCTGCGCATCGTATCCGCCCGAATCGCAAGCGAGCAGCAGCGTCATTCCCGGGCGAATCTCGCGAGCGGCGCGCCGCTCCCATTGCCGCAATTCCCCATTCCATTCCCATGCGGCATTCTTCTGAAGAAAATCGCGAAGCTCTCCAATTGGTGCGCTGCATACTTCCTCAGCACGGGGGCGTTGCTCCTGCGATGGTTTATCTTTGAACTCGCGCCAGAAGACGTAGACATCCGTTTCGTGCTCGACGTCACGAACAAAACGCGAGACATCCGTGAAGCCGCCAGCTAAGTCCGGCTCAGTTGAGAACAGGCTCAGGAAATCATGACGCCGAATGACGCGAGCCGGGGGTCGCATGGTGGGCGGCCCTAAGCCTTCAAGTGCCTTCGGGCATGCATTCGAATCGGGCAAGCGGGCGAGGCGCTCACGTGCCTCGTTCAGGTCTTCTCCTTCATACGGCAAGATCTCTTCTTTTTTCCTGAGGTCGACCAAGTAAATGCGTGCATTACTTTGCAACCCAAATCGGTTGCATCGCCCGAACCGCTGCACCATGCTGGCCCAGGGCGCGATCTCTGTAACCAGCGTTTCAGCCGAGAGGTCGAGTCCGGCCTCCACAACCTGGGTGGCGACGCAAATGGCTCCTTCCTCATGCAATCCTGCAACTTCGTCCCAACAATCTGATTCGCCATCATTGGCGCCTCGCAGAATTCGATCCGCAGCAAGTAAACAGTCGTGACTGATTGCCCGGTCGGGAGGGCGGAAACGTGAATGAAGAAGCAGGATCTTTGGACTCGATCCACCCTTTCCCCTCTGAGATCGGCTAGCTCCCGGGATGCCGCCAAGCTCACGAAACAACGCTCGAGCCCGTGCAACGGTATTGACCACAACCAAAGTCAGCGCACCCTTTCGGTGTACGTTGCGGATATTTTCTGCAGAGAGCTTCGACATGGCGGTAATCGGCTTTGCTGCACAATAGCGTTTTGGAAGCTCCGGGGATGTTTGGGGATCAATATCCTCCGGCTCCAAACGGGTCACTGGCAGAGCAGGTACGCTATGTGCGAAATCGACGCTGGCCAACCATTTGGGGTCAAAGGTAGCGGACATCCACCAGGTTGCAGTGGGGCCCATAGTCAGCCAAATCTGGCGAAACGCCTGTAGCTGGGTGGAACTCGCCAATCCGCTACCGAACAACTGCACTTCATCCATGACCCAAAAGCAGTCGTTATTCAGCAACGCGAAATGAAGAGGCCAGCGGTAACGGCTCATAGTATAACCGCGATTCAATGCGCGGCTAAGCAGCATATCCTGAGTGCCGATCAGAATTGTAGGGCGACTCGGCGAAAACTCCCAATCCTCGTCTACCTCGCCGCCCATAAGCGTGTAGACTGCCACGTTTTCACGGCCTAAATCTCTCAACCACCGATCAACAACTCGCCGAGTCTGCTCCACAAGGGAACGCATCGGCAAACAATACACAAGCCGGGTCGGCGTTGTCATCGGTGAAGCTTCCAACTGACACAGCCAGGTGAGCACGGCTGCGGCGGTCTTACCCGAACCGGTCGGAAGGATCAGCGCGCGGTTCGCGATAGGTTCCCTGGCAAGAAGCTGCTGGTATCGGAATGGCGTGGTTTTTGGCCCCAGAGCCACTCGGTACAATTCGACGATTCGATCTTGCGTCATGATGCTGGCCGGAACTTCGCCTCTAAGTCGCGATTGGACCGCTCCGTCGACCTGCTAAAAGCCAAACGCTCGGCATCTCGATTACTGTCCGCCTAAAGAAGGTGTAGTGTAACTCACCGCGCCAGCGCTCTTCAAGAGATCAGTTTCGGGGTTCCGGGATTGCGGGCGACGGATCGAGCTCGAAGTTGATCGAGCGGAATACGTCGATTGTGCTGGCAGCCCCGCTATGCTACGTCGATCAACGCAGCCTCTGTGGTCGGCTCGGGAATCGGATCGCCGTCTTCGCGCATGCCTTCGAGGTGGAACTCGATGGCTTCGCGAATATTCTTCTGCACTTCCTCACGAGTCGTACCCGTGGCAATGCAACCCGGCAGATCGGGAACGTAAGCACTGAAGTTATTTGCGGCGCGTTCGATAATCACCGTGTATGTCATAGCTACGAGTGAGCTGTTCCGATGACTTCAGAGAATCGGATCGGGCACATGCCCGATCCTTACAATTCACTATAGATTGCGGCAAGTGTGAGCCTGGCCTGTACGGTCCGATAATGGATGATCCGGCGATATGATTGCGCATCTGCGGGGAACGCTGATTGAAAAGCATCCGAACCAAGTGGTTGTCGAGGCGGGGGGAGTGGGTTATGACGTGCAGATTCCGATCTCGACGTACACTTCGCTGCCGGAGGCCGGGTCGCCGGTCGCGCTACGGATCTACACGCACGTAAGAGAAGATACGCTGTCGCTCTTCGGATTTGCGAGTGCCGAAGAGAAGCTGGTGTTCGAGCGGCTTATTTCGGTGAGCGGCATCGGGCCGAAGCTCGCGAACACGGTGCTATCGGGACTGGCAACGGCGAGTCTGATCGCGGCGATCCGGAATGGGGACGTGCAGCAACTGGTTCGCATCCCGGGCGTGGGGAAGAAGACGGCGGAACGCATGGTGCTGGAGCTGAAAGACAAACTGCCCGGAGTTGGAGTGGAAGACAAGATGGCGATGGCGGCAGGCGTGGGTGCATCGCTGAGTGGATTGGAGCGGGATGTGCTTTCGGCGCTGCAGAATCTGGGGTGCTCGGCGGCATCGGCCGAAGAGGCGGTTCGCAAAGCGAAAGAGCGCGGCGTAGAGGAATCGTTCGAGCCGTTCTTTCGGGCGGCATTGGCGATGGTGCGTTAACGTGGATGAAATGCAAAACGCCCCGTCACTTCGTTCCGGGTTCCGTGTCGAATGGGGCGATAGCTGGATTGGGTTATGACACGCGGGGAGGGAATGGTTTCGCGGGCGGCGCGCCCGGAAGAGCGGCAGTTCGAAGTGGCGCTGCGGCCTACGCGGCTCGAGGATTTTGCAGGGCAGCCGCATGCGCGCGAGCAGCTTGCGATCGCGATTGAAGCGGCGAAACGACGCGGCGAGGCGATGGATCATGTGCTTCTGTGCGGGCCACCGGGGTTGGGGAAGACCACGCTTGCCGGGATTATCGCGCAAGAGCTTTCGGTGCCGCTCGATCAGACCGCCGGGCCCGTGCTGCAAAAAAAGGTGGACTTGACGGGCATCGTCACGAACATAAAGGCGCGACAGGTGTTCTTTGTGGACGAGATACACCGGCTCCTGCCCGATATCGAGGAGCTGCTGTACTCGGTGCTCGAGGATTTCCGCGTCGATCTTTTGGTTGGGGCGGGGCCTGGCGCGCGGATTCATTCGATGTCGGTACCGCACTTTACGGCCGTCGGAGCCACGACGCAATTGAGCCTGTTGAGCGCGCCGCTGCGCGGACGCTTTGGAATTGTGCTGCGGCTCGATCCTTATGACGAAGACACGCTGGCGCAGATTGTCGAGCGCTCCGCGAGGTTGCTCGAAATTGAGATCACGCCCGAAGCGGCGCATGAGATCGCGAAGCGGGGGCGCGGAACACCGCGCGTGGCGAACCGGCTGCTGCGCAGAGTGCGCGATTATGCGCAAGTTCGAGCGGACGGCCATATCGATCACGCGGTCGCGCAGGCGGCGCTCGATTTGCTGAAGGTGGACCGGTACGGGCTCGATGAAACGGACCAGAAGATCATGACGACGGTTTTGGTCAAGTACGGCGGCGGGCCGGTCGGATTGAATACGATTGCCGCGTCGATTGATGAGCAGCCGGAAACGATTGAAGAAGTGTATGAGCCGTACCTGATGCAGTTGGGATTTCTCGATCGCACGCCGCGCGGGCGGATGGCGACGGACCGGGCGTTTGAATATTTTCAGGTTTCGCGAGGGCTGCGCCTGGGAGGGCAATCAGCGCTGTTTTGATGCCTGCTATTTGATGAGTTTGAAGCGCGCCTATCTCTCGCTTGGATCGAACGTAGGTGAGCGGGAGGAGAACTTGAGGCGGGCGCTCGAGGCGCTCGAGCGGGAACACATTCACGTTGTCGCGCAATCCTCGATTTTCGAGACGGAACCGCAAGATGTCGTGGAGCAGCGGTGCTTTTTGAACCTATGCGTCGAATGCGAGACGCGCTTGTTTCCGCTGCAGCTGCTGGGTGTGATCGAGCGCATCGAGCGCGAGCTGGGGCGGGAACGGGGTTCGGGCGCGATCCGGCGCGGTCCCCGACCGATTGATATCGATATTCTGCTGTACGGCGAGGTTGTGATGGTCACCCCGCAGCTCACGATTCCACATGAGCGGATGCTCGAGCGGCGCTTCGTGCTGGAACCGCTGCTCGAATTGACGCCGGAGCTGAAGCATCCGGGATCTCGAGAGCCGTTACGGAAGTATTTGAAGAAGGTGCACGGGCAGAAAATGCGGAAGCTTTAGTTTTGATCAAGCTTTTCGATGAGCACGCTAGCGATACGGTTGCGCTCCATTTTCGTGACGGTGAAACGGCGGCCGCCGTACTCGAGCGAGTCGTCAATTCTCGGAATGAAGCCGAATCGAAACAGCAAAAAACCGGCTAGGGTTTCAAACCCGGCCTCGGCAGGCAGCGCGATCTTGTAGCGCGTCTCGATGTCGCGAATGGTTGTGCTGCCTTCGAGCTCGATCAGCTTTTCTTCTTCGCGGGGAGCGGGGCGGACGATGTCGTGCTCGTCGCCGATGTCGCCGAAAATCTGTTCGAGCACGTCTTCCAGCGTGACCAAACCGGCCACGGTTCCGAACTCGTCAACAACGAGCGCCATGTGGGCGTGATTCGTGCGGAACTCGTCAATGAGCTGATTGAGCGGCTTGGTTTCGGGAACCACCAACGGCTTGCGAAGAAAGCGCCGCAAACGGAAGGGGCGGGCGGCGCGGTGGCTTTCATGAGCGAAACGGCGCTCTTCCCAAACGCGCATGAGGTCTTTGTAATGAACGATGCCGATGACTTGTTCGGGGCGGTCTTCATAGACGGGAACGCGAGTATATTTATGCTCGGCCATTAGGCTGAGGACGGCGTCGAGGTCTGCGTCGACGGAGAGCGAAACCATGTTGTGGCGGGGCGTCATGATTTCGCGGGCGGAGTAGCCGGAGAGCTCGATCAGGCGTTGGATCGCGTGTTGCTCGAATTGTTGGAGGTGACCTTCGTGGCGGCTGGATTGAATGATGTACTTGAGTTCTTCCGGAGTGTGGCCGCCGCGCTCGTGCGTGCCGCTGCGACCGAGCAGACGCAGCACGAGCGCCGATGAACGCTCGATGATCACGACAAACGGCTGCGAGAGGCGATAGAAGACGAGCAATGCGGGCGCGACGAGCACGGCCAGGCGATCCGCGCGAGTGATGGCCAGATTTTTAGGAACAACTTCGCCGATGATGACGTGCGCGTAACTGATGAGGAGGAATGCGACAGCGAACCCGATCCCGTGCAGCAGGGCAGGTGAGACATACACGTGCGCGGGCTGTAATGCGCTCCGCATCAGGGCGTAGAGAGTGTCCTCACCGGCCCAACCCAAACCCAAGCTGGCAAGCGTGATGCCGACTTGCGTTACCGAGAGCAGGCGGCCGGGATTGGCGAGCAAAGTGAGGGCGACTTGCGCCCCGCTTTGGCCCTGTTCGGCCAGCTCGCGCAGGCGCGATTGGCGCACGGAGACGAGTGAGACCTCGGCTGCGGCGAAGAAGCCGTTCATCGCGAGAATCACGACCAGAATGAGAAAGCGTAGGGCCATAACGCAGAGTAAAATCGGTGCTTGTCAAACCGGCTGGTGCGCGTTGTGAATGTGAGCATGGCGGCCGTAGCGCTGCTCATCGTGCTGGCCGTGTACTGGTATGCGATCCGGCCGCTGCCGCAGACCTCGGGTGAAATCACAGCTCCTATAGGCGCGCGTGCACTCGTGAAGCGCGACGCGAGGGGAGTTCCGCATATCGAAGCGGCCTCATGGCAAGATGCAATCTTTCTGCAGGGCTATGTGACGGCTCAAGACCGATTGTGGCAGATGGACGGGCTGCGGCGCTTCAGCGCGGGCGAGCTGGCAGAGGTTTTCGGACCGGCCATGCTGGCGGAGGACGAGCGATCACGCAGGCTGCGAATGCGGGCCATCGCAGAAGCGGATGCACAACGGCTTAGTTCGGAAGATCGCACGCTACTAGCCGAGTACGCGCGCGGCGTGAACTGGTTTATCGAAACGCATCGCGGCGATTATTCGCTCGAGTTTTCGATACCCGGGCGAGCGTATGAGCCGCGGCACTGGACTATTACCGATTCAATACTCGTCGGCCTGGCAATGTTTCGCGATTTGACTGACCTTTCTAAATTCGAATTCGCGAAAGGCGGGCTGATGGCGGAAGCCGATCCCGCGCGGGTGCGGCTGCTCTTCCCAGCAGTTGCGGGTGGGTTCGTGAACGTGGGATCGAACGCCTGGGTGGTTTCGGGCGCGCACACGGTGGATGGAAAGCCGATGCTCGCCAACGATCCGCACCTGGCGTACTCGATTCCGGGGATTTGGCATTTGGTGCATCTGAAGGCTCCGGGTTTGAATGTTTCGGGCGCGGCGATACCTGGCGTACCCGGTGTCATTACGGGCCATAACGAGCAAATCGCTTGGGGGGTGACGAACCTCGAAGCTGACGTCCTGGATCTGTATGACGAACAGATGGATGAGGGGACGGGGCGATATTTATTTCGGGGGCGGATGGAACAGGCGCAACTTGACCGGGAAAGAATTGCCGTGAGGGGCGGCAAGCCGGTCGAGGTGAACATCTGGGTGACGCGTCATGGTCCGGTATTGAGTAAAGAACGCGGGCACGTTTACACGGCGCGATGGAGCGCGGCGGATGGGTTCGGATTCGGATTTTTTGACATTGACCGCGCTCAGAATTGGCCGCAGTTTCGAAAAGCGGTTAGCAGTTATTGGGGGCCGGCGCAGAATTTCGTGTATGCGGATCGGGCCGGCAATATCGGGTATCAGGTTGGCGGGCGGGTGCCGATTAGGCGCGGCTTCGATGGAGACGTGCCGCTCGACGGAGCTTCGGGAGCATTTGAATGGGATGGCTATATCCCGCTTGAGCAGATGCCGAGCGAGTACAATCCGGCGTCGGGAATTATCGCGACGGCGAATCAGAATCCGTTTCCGCCGGATTTTGCGTATCGCGTCGATGGAAATTTCGCGGACCGGTATCGTGTGCAGCAGATTCGAGCCTTGATCAGCGCGAAACCGAAACTGACGGTCGATGACATGCTTGCCGTGCAGAAGGACGTGTACTCGGCTTACGATTTCTTTCTGGCACAGCAGGTCTTGGCAGCGTTGCGAAGACGGTCGAGCAAGGAGCACATCGTGCGCGAGGCTGTTCAGGTTTTGGGGCGCTGGAACGGCCAGATGGATAAAGACGAGGCTGCTCCGATGATCACGGAGTTGCTGAGTCGCGAGATTGGTCAGGAATTGATGTTTCAACTGATGCAACCGGCCATTATGAAAGCGGTTCGCGAGAAATTGCCTGCGACACGAGCGGGCAAGAGAACAGGCCGGATACGCCTTGAAGCATTTACTGTGCCTTGGCCCGTTAGCCCTGAGGTTCGACCCCGCCCGGAGGTGATCGAAAGCTTGCTGAGACATCGCCCAAAGGGATGGGTTGCGAAGGAGGATTGGGATGCGTGGCTAATGGGTGCATTCACTGCGGCATTGGAGGCGGGGCGGGGGGAGCAGGGGAGTCCGGTTTCGAAGTGGCGGTGGGGAAAAATGCTGCGCTGGAAGATCGAGCATCCCGTCGGGCGGCAACTGCCTTTCGTGAACCGGTTTTTCAATATTGGTCCGATGGAGATGAGCGGGTCAGGCACAACGGTAAAGCAGACTACAGCCGTAATTGGTCCTTCCGAGCGCATGGTGGTGGACATGGGCGATTTGGACAAGTCGGTGCAAAATCTCATGGCGGGGGAATCGGGCGCGATGGCGTCGGCACATTATAAGGACCAGTGGCGCGCTTACTATGTTGGAAAGAGTTTTTCCATGCAGTTCGAGCATGTGGATGCGAAGCAGGTACTGCGGGTGAAGCCGGGTAAGTGAACGCAATCTATACAATTGGACATTCGACGCGCTCGCCGGAAGAGTTCCTTGCGATTCTGGAGGCGTTTGCGATCGAACTGATAGCGGATATCAGAACGGTTCCGCGTTCGCGGCGCAATCCGCAATATGAGCAGGAAGCGCTGACGCGTTCTTTGGCGGATCACGGCATCGGCTACGTTCATTTACGTGAGTTGGGGGGCTTGCGGCGGCCGAGGAAGGATTCGCCCAACATGGGGTGGGTGAATGAGTCGTTTCGCGGGTACGCGGATTACATGCAGACGCCGGAATTCGCGAAAGGGATCGACGATCTGATCTCGCGCGCGTCAGAGAGGCGAACAGCCATCATGTGCGCGGAAGCGGTTCCGTGGCGGTGTCACCGCTCACTGGTGGGCGATGCTCTTGTGGCGCGCGGTATCGAGGTTGAGGACATTCTGTCAGAAAAGAGCAGTAAACCTCACCGGTTGACGGCTTGGGCGCGCGTAGATGGCGAGAGTGTGACTTACCCGAAAACTGACTTATCGGAAAGCAGAGTGATGAAATAGGTGGATATGAGATTTCAAGCTTATTTGCCTGCGGTACTCGCGTTTACCGGCGCACTGGCAATCGCGGCGCCGACGCCGCCAACACTGCGGCTCGGAAACGATGTTCAGCCCGAGCACATGTGGCTCGATTTGACGCTTTCGCCGGAGAAGACCGACTTCTCCGGAAAGGTCGAGGCGGATGTGCGCATCAGCAACGCGGTCGATCACTTCTGGTTAAATGCCTCAGAGTTGACCATCAGTGAAGCAAAGCTTGTCGAGAATGGGAAGACCTTACAGGCGCAGATTCTGCCCGGAGGCGAAGATTTCGTCGGCTTTCAGTTTCCTGCGACCTTGCAGCCCGGCAAGGCGCGGCTGAGCGTCATGTTCACAGGGAAGGTGAACTTGCGCTCGAGCGAAGGTATTTTTCAGAGCAAGCGCGATCAAGATACTTATCTTTTCACCCAATTTGAGGCGATCAGCGCGCGCCGAGCATTCCCTTGCTTTGATGAGCCCGACTTCAAAATCCCATGGCAAGTGACGCTGCATGTGCCGCAGAACGAGGTGGCGGTCGCGAATACGAAGATTGAAAACGAGACGCCGGAATCGGGCGGAATGAAGACCGTGCGCTTTACGGAAACGAAACCGCTGCCGAGTTATTTGATTGCTTTCGGGGTGGGGCCACTCGAGTTCGTAGACGCAGGAACCGCCGGGAGCAGGCACGTGCCGGTGCGGATTGTAGTCCCGCGCGGAGACAAGGCGCGCGCGAAATATGCGGCCAGCGTCTCGGCTGAGATTCTTACGCGAGAAGAAAAGTATTTCGGGATTCCGTACCCCTACGACAAGTCGGACCAGCTTGCGATCCCTCTGTCATTCGGCGGAGCGATGGAGAACCCTGGCCTGGTTACATACGATGCGGACATCATTCTGTCGCCGCCCGGCGAGGACACGGTGAGGCATCAGCGGCAGTACGCGTCGATTGCGGCGCACGAGCTTGCGCATCAGTGGACCGGAGACATGGTGACGATGAAATGGTGGAACGACGTATGGCTGAATGAATCGTTCGCAACCTGGATGTCGGCCAGACTGATTGCCGAATGGAAGCCGGAATGGCACACGCGCGCATCGGACCAGGGTGCGCGGCTCTTTGCGATCAATGCGGATACGAAGACGACTGCGCGGCGAATCAACCAGCCGGTCGAAAGCAAGAGCGATATCGGCAATGCTTTCGACGGAATTACGTATCAGAAGGGCGGCGCGGTTCTGGCGATGTTCGAGAACGCGGTGGGCCCGTCGAACTTCCAGCGCGTGATGCACGACTATTTGCAGGCGCATATGTTCGGGAACGCCACGGCTGAAGATTTTCTGGGGCAACTTGGCCGGACGACTAAACCCGAATACGCGACGGCGTTTGCCACATTTTTGAATCAGACGGGCGTTCCGGAAGTGAAAGCGCGTGTGCAGTGCGCGCAGGGAGGCAAAGCCACCATCGAAGTGGAGCAGCAGCGTCTTTTGCCGGCTGGATCGAGCGGCGATGTGAATCGGACGTGGGGCGTTCCGATCTGCGTTTCGTATTCAGAGGGGAGCGGACGAAAACAGACTTGTCAATTAGTGACCCAGCGCACGGGCACTGTCACACTTCCGGAGAACGGCTGCCCAGCTTGGTATTTGGCGAATGCGAACGAAATCGGCTACTACACGGTTCAGTATGAGCAGGAATCGGTGAGCAAGCTGCTCGATCATAGCAGCGACTTAACGCTGGCGGAGGAAGTCGGGATGCTTGGCGACTTGCATGCTCTTGCCAACACCAGCCAGATGCCCTGGGACCAGGTGCTTGCGGTTCCGCCCAAGCTGAAAACCGACCGTCGGCCGCAGATCACGCGTGCAGCGCTCGATCTCGCCCGGGTTCCTCAGGAGTACCTGGACGGGAATCTGGCCGGCAAATATTCCGCGTATGTCGAGGACACGTTTGGTGAACAAGCGCGCCAACTTGGGTGGGAGGATAAGCCAGGCGACACGCCCGATCAACGGCTATTGCGGCCCGAACTGGTGGGGTTCGTCGCAAGGTGGGGGAAGGATCCTCAGCTCATTGCGGAAGCCAAGCGGATTGCTGATGCGTGGCTCGAAAATCACAAGGCCGCGACGCCGGATGTCGCTGGTAGCGTGCTGGCTATCGCCGCCCGCAATGGCGACGCCCAATTTTATGAAAAGGTGGCGACGGCTGCCAAATCAGAGCAGGATCCGTACTTCAAACCGATGCTGATTGGGGCGCTGGCAGATTTCTCAAACCCTGAGCTGTTGCAGCGGAGCCTGGCAATGGCTTTCAACGGCACATTCGATATGCGGCTCTCGGGGCGCATGATGTTTGGAATTGCAAACACGCCGAGCAGCGCGAAGCTGGCCTACAACTACGTTCGGGAGCACTATGACGAAATCAAATCGAAGCTGCCTCGGGCCGTAAACACCGACTATGCCGCATATCTGCCGATGATTGCTGCGGCTTCGGCTTGCAGCGACTCAGCACAGAGCGAGGTGAAGACGTTCTTCGAGCCGCGCATGAAGGACGTGATCGGTGGACCGCGAAATCTGGAGAACGCGTTGGAGCAGATTCATCTCTGCACGGCGGCGAAACCGGGGGCTGAGGAGCAGATCGCGAAATTCCTCTCCGGTTATCAGGCGAAAAGCGCGGCCGCAGGAGGGGGCCGCTAGGAAATATGGCGACGGCGGCGGTCCCCATAACTCTCGAGGAGTACATGAGTACTTCGTACTCGCCCGATTGCGACTATATTGACGGCGTCGTCGTGGAGCGGAATGTGGGCAAAGGCAAGCACGCATATACACAACTGAGATTGGGTATCAAGTTGACGGAGCAGACGCAGGCTAAAAGGTTTGTCGTTGTGGTTGAACAGCGCGTACGAGTGTCGCAAACGCGCGTGCGCATCCCCGATGTCTGCGTCATTGAAGAGTTGGAAGAGGTTGTCAGCAAGCCACCGCTGCTTTGTGTCGAAGTGCTTTCGCCGGATGACCATTGGAGCCGGGTAATCGCTTCGGTCAGCGATTATCAGTCGATGGGCGTGCCGTGCATATGGGTGATCGATCCATACGGAGTGAAGGCCTGGATCTTCGAATCGGAAAAAGGGCCGATGGAAGTCCAGGACGGAAAACTAACGGCTCAAGCGGCCGGCGCAGAGATCGAGCTTACTGATGTGCTGCCGTGATTTGTGAAAAAAGGAAAAGAGCAAATGCCAAAACAGGAAGAACACGACAAGCCAGAGAATCTGGTTGAGAGCCCGGGTGAGGCGGAGCGCACAGCGCGAACTTTGGAAGACGCCGCCGATTCAAACGCTACATTAGAGGGTTACTACTCGATTAACGAGACACCGCCGCCCGAAGAAGTGCGCGAGCAGGTCGATCAAGAGCGCGCGAAAAAGGGTTAGGCGGCTGTGCTGGGCTCGACGGTTCCATCGCGGTTTAGCAGGTAACGGTTTCCGCGCCACTCAATCGAGTTGCCGAAGAACCCGGCGATCCAAAAGCCGAACGCCAAGAAATCCTGCAGCGGAAGTAGATGCCAGGGCACACAAGCGCGGAGCACACGTTTAGAAACAGCCCATGCCGCGGTCGAGCGAAAGAGAAGGGTCAGGGGGAGCAGAGGCCAGATTCTGGGGTGCGCGACGCACGCCAAGGCAGCTAAAGGAAGGGGATGAGTGAAAACCTGCCCCACGTATCCCCAGGGACGTGAGCGGCGCGCCGTTCTGGCCCAACGCAGGCGGTGCGAAAAATTCTGACGGCGGGTCTGGCTGCCGATGCGGTGCTCGACGACATGACAGGAGAGGCTGACGGTATGCCCCAGTTGTGCGGCAAGCCTGCCTAGCATGAAGTCTTCGGAACTTAGATAATCTTTAACGCGCTCGAGGCCGCCGATCGCGAGCAGAACGTCTTTCCGGGCGACGATTGTGGGCCCTACTGCGAAATTCATGCCCTCAATCATCACAGCGGTGAGCACGCCTGCGTGGAAATCCGAGTTCATGCCGGCCGCCTCGAGCCTCGACCAGAGGCTCTTGCCTGCTATGGCGCGATAGGGATACGTTACGAGTCCGGCACGCTGATTGTGAAATTCAGCGGCGACGACTCGGCAGAAATCCTTTTCGACGCGAATGTCGCTGTCACTCATCACGATGACATCATGCTTCGCCTCATTGAACATGCACTGCAGGCTGAAAACTTTAGCGTGAGGGTAGAGCGGCTCGCCTGTAATCACTAAATTCGAGTCAACGTTGGGATACTCAGGCGCGAGCCGGCGCACGATTGTGGCGGCGGGATCGGAAGAGTGCCGAACCGCGAATAACAGCTCGAAGTTTGAATAGTCCTGTTCAAAGAAACTTCGCAGATTGGCTTCGAGGCCGTCATCGCATCCGGCGAGAGGCTTCAGAATGCTGATCGGCAGGGAGTCGCCGGGCCCGGGCTCACCAGTCTTGCGAACGTGAATCAGAGATGCGGTGATCGCCAGCAGGCAATAGATCAAGGAGCCACAAAGCAGAACCACCAGAATCGCAGTGAGCATTACTCGCTCACCGCTTTGGTCTCGATCAGTTGCTTGACAGTGGCGAGAAAATCGTCCACGGACTTAGCGCCCTGGTCGCCGTGTTTACGGTTGCGAACCGAGACCTGTCCGGACTGAGCTTCGCGATCACCGATTACGAGCATGAAGGGAATCTTTTGCAGCTGAGCTTCGCGAATTTTTAGATTTACCTTTTCATTCCGGTCATCGAGGTGGACGCGAATACCGGCGCCCGCGAGCCTCTCCTGCACTTCTTTTGCATACGGGATCTGCCGGTCAGTGATGGGCAGTATGGCGGCTTGCACGGGCGCCAGCCAAACGGGAAAAGCGCCCGCGTAGTGCTCAATCAAGATGCCAAAAAATCGCTCGATGGAGCCGTAAAGTGCGCGGTGCACCATCAGCGGCTGATGCGATTTGCCGTCTTCTGCGATGTATTCAAGACCGAAGCGGCGCGGCAACGTGAAGTCAAACTGAACCGTAGAAAGCTGCCAGAGGCGTCCGATTGCGTCAACGAGTTTTACGTCGATTTTCGGACCGTAGAACGCTGCTTCATCAGGCGAGATTTTCACCTTCAGATTGAGGCGTTCGGCGGCGCGTTTTAGGGCGTTTTCGCCTAGCTCCCATTCTTCACGCGACCCGTCATATTTGCCACTTGCGCCCCCATCCCAGGTCGAAAGCTCCGCTTCGTACTCTGTGAACCCAAAAGTCTGGAGAGTATCGATCGCGAATTGCAAACAGCTCACGACCTCATCTTCGATCTGCTCGGGAGTGCAGAAGATGTGCGCGTCATCTTGCGTAAAACCGCGAACCCGAAACAGCCCGTGCATGACGCCGGACCGCTCATAACGATAGACGGTGCCGAGCTCGCCCAGGCGTACAGGCAGATCGCGATAGCTGTGCAGGCGATCACGATAGATAAGGATGTGAAACGGGCAATTCATGGGCTTGAGCTGGTATTCGGCGTCTTCCAGCTCCATGCGCTTGAACATGTTTTCGGAGTAAAAATTGTAGTGGCCCGAAGTCTTCCAGAGATCGCTGCGGGCGACATGCGGCGTGTAGACCAGTGAGTAACCGCGCTTCAGGTATTCGTCACGCATCCAGTCTTCGATGATTTTTCGGATCGCGCCGCCTTTGGGATGAAAGAAGATGAGCCCGGGACCGGCGAGTTCCTGAATGCTGAAAAGATCGAGCTCTTGGCCAAGCTTGCGGTGGTCACGTTTCTTGGCTTCTTCAAGCTGATGCAGATAGGCATCGAGCTCTTTTTGGGTGAAGAAGGCCGTCCCATAGATGCGCTGCAGCTGCGGATTCTTTTCGTCCCCCTTCCAATAAGCGCCAGAGATGGACAGCAGCTTGAATGCTTTCAGTTTCTCGGTGGAGGGCACGTGCGGGCCGCGGCAGAAATCGATGAAATTTGGGCCGAGCGTGTATTCACTGAAAATGTCGCCTGCGCGCTCCTCGATCAATTCACGCTTCATCCAATCGTCGCGATACTTTTCAAGGCCGTCTTGTTTGCGCGTGAGCTTGCGCTCGAACGGAAGATTTTGAGCCTGCAGCTCGCGCATACGCGCTTCGATTTTTTCGAGATCTTCGGGCGTGAATTTCGTCTCACGCTGGAAATCGTAGTAGAAACCCGTGTCAGTAGGAGGGCCGATGCCCAGCTTGGTTTCGGGGAAGAGATCGAGCACGGCTGCGGCTAAGAGGTGGGCGGTCGAGTGGCGATACACCTGGAGCGCTTCCGGATTCTTCACGGTCAAGATCTGCACTTGCGCGTTGCTCTCCAGAGGGCGGGTAAGATCGAAAAGCTCTCCATTGACCCGGGCGACAATGGCGTCGGCGGCGAGACGGGGACTAATGGAAGCGGCGATGTCGATGGGCCGGGTGGCTGGAGGAACCGTTTGTTCACTGCCACTGGGCAGAGTGATAGACAGGGTGCTCATGCCAAGGGGTTACTTTGAGGGTAACAAACAGCAGCAACGACGCCGGTTTCGGCCGCGTTTAAGATGGTGCGGATGCTGCGAGCCGTAATCATCGTGAGCTGGCTTACGGTGGGGCCGATAATCGGCGCCCCACAAGCGGCAAATCCGAATCAGCAGGCGACTTGTATTCTCGACGGGATCGTCAAAGACGCGAGCACGGGCGAAGCGCTGCGGAAAGTCACTGTTCGCTTGACGCCGCGATCGAGGTCCGAGGCCGGATACCAGGACACGTCCGATGTATCGGGTCGGTTTCACTTCGAAGGCGTTCAAGCCGGCGACTACGAATTGACGGGGCAACACCCCGGTTACTCGGAGGGGACGTTGGGGGCTAGCGAACCCGGGGGGACGGGCGTGGTGTTGCACCTCGGGACGACGAGTAAGCTGGCGGATTTAGAACTGAAACTGTTCCGCCATTCGAGTGTAAGCGGCAGAGTTATCGATGAAAACGGGCAGCCGGTTTTCGGAGTGCTGGTCGAGGCTGTCAGGCAGCAGTGGTTTCGCGGGCATAAGGCATACTTCACGCCTTCGCAAGCTTCAACCAATGATATGGGCGAATACCGCATGAGCGGCTTGGAGCCGGGCCGGTACTACCTGTACGCTTCGGGTCCGGATGAAGGGTTTGTAGAGGAGCAGGGCAAACTCGAGAAACGCAAGCTGTCTGCCTTTTATCCCGGTTCGCAGACGCTTGAGGACGCAACGCCGCTTGAGCTGCATGCGGCTGAGGATTTAGCGGGAATTGATTTTCGGCTTCGGACAGCCGCTGTGTTCCATATACGTGGCCGGGTTGATCTCAGTGCGAGTAGGGATAGGCTCGAAGAGCTGATGGTTACTGCGAGGAGACCCGGCATGCCATCTGAACTCGCAGATATCGAGGGCGACATGAAGCAAGATGGGTCTTTCGATATCGCGGGCGTTCCGGCCGGCGATTACGAGGTAGTTTCGAGCCGACTTAGCCATCAGCTCGGGACGATGAATGTGGAGGTTCGCGCGAATAATGTGAATGGAGTTGTCATTGTTGTGCCGAGGGGATCGGAGGTAAAGGGGAAGATTCAGTTTGCAGGGCGGGATACCAGGGGCGCTTCTTCAATGAGCATCAGCTTGGGAGAACCGGGAGGGGATTTGCATCATGGCGCCTACTTCGGGACGGTGAGTCGGGACGGGGCGTTCACGATTCAAGATGTACCGTCGGGCAAATATGTGCTGGGCGTATTTGGTGAAGATCAAACAGAGTACGTGAAATCCGTTCAGTATGCGCAACAGGAGGTTCTTGGAGTACCGATCGATCTCTCAGGAGGAGTTGCTGGAGACTTCGCGGTTGAGATCAGTACGGGCGCAGGGCAGGTAGGAGGAAGCGTACGGTGGCCGGGGCAAGAGCCGGGTTCACAGCCGGAGCTGAGACGCGGCGCGGATGTGGTGCTGGTTTCAGAACGCTTGCGATTGGACGGCCTAGGCGTGCAGTTTGCCTCAGTCGACCAAAACGGCCAATTCTCTTTCAAGAACGTGCCGCCGGGCAAGTATTACGGATTCGCGGCGGGAGTGGACACCGGGCTTTGGGAGAACACAGATTTCATCGCGAAGCTGAAAGATAAGGGAGTGGAAGTGATCGTGCTCGAGAACGGCAACGTGCAGATTCAAATTCCGGTGTTGGCGGCGGAAGATGTCCGGCAAGCGATGAACAGCCTTGGGTTATGAGACTGTCGGCATACTCGCGCCTTCTGCTTCTGCTTCTTCCGGCAGTTCTTTTCGGAGTTGAGCAGGAAGACTGCGCTCTTCAAGGCACGGTTAGAGATGTTATAAGCGGTCGGGCGCTGGCTGGGATCCAAGTATTCGCCAGTACGGACGCGTCGCCGGTCCCGGTACGCCGTATCTCGAATGCAGCGGGGATGTTTTGCTTTGAACATTTGATGCCGGGCGACTATGGAATCACAGCGAAGGGCGCCGTTTACCTCGACGCGAGATATGGCGAGAGGCGGCCGGACGGCGCAGGGTTGATCTTGCGATTGAGCGCGGGACAATCCCAAAAGCCGTTGACAGTGAAGATGATGCCGCAATCCGTTATCACCGGCAAATTGTTGGATGTCGAGGGAGATCCGATTGAACGTGGGCAGGTGCAGTTGCTCAAGCGCAGTTGGGCTGACAGCAAGGTTCGACCTTCGCAAGTGGACCAGACGCGGACCGACGAGGAGGGTCGTTTCCGTTTGTCGCGCATCGCTCCGGGCACATATTTCCTGAGCGCAGAAGCATGGGATGAAGGCGTCCCGATGCGGACGGATTTCCTCGATGAGAAAGGGCATCCGTTCCGGGAGCAAACCGTCGAAACATATTATACGGAGTCACTCTCGTTTGAGCGGGCGACTCCCATTGCGTTAAGAGCGGGGCAAGAGATCGATGGTCTGACGCTCACGCTTGAAAAAACGGGGACTCGCCACCTTAGCGGAAGGATTGCGCCTGCCCTGCTGGACGGAGGAGCGCTATCGGTGTTGATTCTGGAGCTGGCCCAAACGAACGTGCGAATCGCAGAGGATCAGCCGGTGGAAAAGGATGGGAGCTTCCGGGCCGACAGTCTTGCACCGGCGCGCTATCTACTCGTACTCGCGCCATTTGGGAGCTCGACTGAGATCCGGAAAGAGGTAGACCTTACGGGCGGGGATGCTGACGGGGTGGTTCTCGAGCCGGTCGAGTTGCTTACGCTGAACTCACACGTACGCGTTGAGGGGGCGAACGCAACTTCGAAGCGCGGGATTGTTAGTCGATTGGTTCTGTTTGGCAGCGGAATGAATCCCGGGGCTACGGGCGAACTTGATCGAAATGGAAGGTGCACATTCGAAGGAATCCGGCCCGGTGTTTATTCGGTGGCCATAGATTCTCAGGAGCCCTACTACGTGAAGCGCATGGTCATTGATGGCGAGACGCAGGCGGGAACGACGCTCGATCTCAGGAACCGGAAGGCTAAGGCATTCGAAGTGATTCTGAGTCCTCGCGTAGCTGCAATTAAGGGCCGTGTGTCGATTCAGGGCCAATTAAACACCGGAGTCACGATCCTACTCGAGCCTGAGAGCGATCCGAGCGAATCTAAGTCGCAAGTAGCCGGGCCGAACGGAGAATTCGAATGGAAGTCGCTGGCGCCGGGTAAGTACCGTCTGTATGCCTTCGAAGACTTTGATCGGGAGGCATGGAATGACCCGGAATTGGGGCGCATTCTTGCCCCGAAAGCGGTGGCGCTGCAGCTGGGGGAAGGCGAAACGCTAACGGTCGAAGTCCCCCTCATCTCGGGCGCGGAGTTCGAAGATGCGCTGAGAAGAGCGGGCCTGTAGCTTGCCTCCTGCGGTTGATAGACTAGAGGTACTTTTTTCGCGTGAGCACCTCAACGGTAACCTCCGGCTTCGATGAACCTGCTCTGCTTGCAAGGGCCAAAGCCGGGGACGCGGCGGCCTTTTCAGAGCTGGTCAAACAGTACGATCGGCGCATCTTCCGGATGGCCAAGCAGATCACGCAAAATGACGCAGACGCCGAAGATGTGCTGCAAGAGACCTTCCTGAAGGCGTACTCGCATCTAGCTGATTTTCAAGGCAATTCCAAGTTCTATACATGGTTAGTCAGGATCGCGGTTAACGAAGCGTTAATGAAGCTGCGGAGGCGGCGCTCGGACCGCACCGTGCCGCTGGATGACCCGATCGATACCGGCGAAGACGAGTTGCTGCGCGAGATCGCAGTCTGGGAGGAAAACCCGGAACAGCAGTATTCGCGCGAGGAGCTTGGCCACCTTTTGGATGAAGCGGTTGAAAGTTTAAAGCCAGCTTATCGCACCGTTTTTGTTTTGAGAGACATCGAAGAACTGTCAATCGAGGAGACGGCTGAGGCGTTGAGTTTGTCGATTTCGGCGGTGAAGAGCCGGTTATTGCGGGCCAGATTGCAGTTGCGAGAGAAGCTTACACGTTTGTTCAAACGAAAGGGGGATGACGCATTTGGTTACCTGTAAGGATTTTCTGCAGGAGCTGAACGACTTCCTCGACGAAAGACTCGACCCCAACTTGCGGAAAGAGCTCGAAAGACACGTGAGCGAGTGCCCCAACTGCTGGGTGCTGTGCGACACGACCGAGAAGACGCTGAAAGTTTTCAAGGGAATGGAACCGCAGCAGGTGCCGCCTGAAATACACGCCAGGCTGCTCGAAGCGCTCGAGAGAAAGATGCAGGCTAAAGCGATGGAAGGCGTGAAAAAGGCCGATGCTTAAGGCTGGGCGGTGCGGTTAAAGATCTCGTTGAAGCGCTGTTTCTGCTGATCGTTCAAAACGTCCAGAATGCGCTGCTTGCCGTGTTCGGCTACGTCTTCGCGCTGCTCTTCAATGTTCTGGTAATACTTAGCGTAATCGTCCAGCTCTTTCGTGACGGTCTTTTCCTGTTCAGGCGTGAGGTTCAACTCGGTTTTCAAGCGCGCGAGCCCGAGGTGGCGGGCCGCTTCGATGGGCTGCTGTTGCGGGGGCGGGAAAAGCTTCGAATGCAGATAGCCCCGGGTTACCGCAGAGCCGACTGCCGCGCCACATAAGAAAATGACCGCAACGATAGCGAGAACTTTCGGATTGGACCATCCCGCGTCGTTATGCCGAATCATGGACCGGCGCCTTGATGTTGCAGGCGTAGCTATTGTGAAGGTCCTTGTGAAGAGGCGAAATTGACCAGCACGGCATCCCGTTGCTGGTCCTGGCTGCCGAAGCACGGAGCTTCACCTGCGGTTTGCTGAGCGATGATGTTGGTCCCGCCCAAATGTCCATCGCGCGCTTCCAAAGTGACGACGTAGGAACCCAGCAGCGCGGCGATCGCGAGCGACGTATAGGCCAGGCGCTTGCCAAAGGGGGAGTCGACGAATACCGACCAGATGGAATCCTTCGTGCACTCTTCAATTCGCTGCATCACGCGGGCGTAAAAGCCTGGGGTAGGCTCCACGTCTTCTTGAGGCGGTCGCAGCGAGCGGAACAGCGTGGATTGCGCCTTAATCAATGCGACTTCCGAGGAACACTCGGTGCACGATTCCAGGTGTTTTGCAATTCCACTGAAATCATTCTGTTCGCGCGACACAGGCGCATCCGCAGTCAGTAGATCTTCCAATTGATCCCTAATAAATTCGTGCATGTTTCCCTCAAAAAAGACATCCAAACAGGTTGCGGATCTTAATGCCCGCTTCTACCAACTCTACACCCGGTTCGCGCCGCCGGGATGAAATCTTCCACTTCCCGGCAGCCGAGGCCGAAAACACCGTTGGCTCATGAACCCGGTGGCGCCAGCGGCGCCTTTTCCAGCCTCCGCGCAGCCTTGATCAACTTTTGCCGCGCCCGAAACAGCTTCACCTTGATCGTGTTTTCATTCATGCCGGTCATTTGCGATAACTCCTCTACAGAGTGGCCCTCGACCTCTTTCAATAAAATGAGCGACCGGTCCTCTTCCGAGATCTTAGAGAGCAGCTTCACAGCCAGATCCTGTTGGGCAAGGCGCCGATCAACGGCGGGCGCGTGGTCAGTTGCGGGCTCGGAATTCTCCATACGCAGCGATTCATCCGCCGAAAAATCGCTCTCATATACCAGCTTCCGAACCCTCTTTTTCCGGAGGTAGTCGTAGCACTCATTCACCGTGATCTTATAAATCCAGGTCAGAAGCGAGCTGCGGAAATCAAAATTTTTGATAGAGAAATAAATCTTTGCGAAGACCTGCTGCGCGATGTCTTCGGCATCATTACGGTTGCGAAGAATGCCGTAAATAATGGAGAACACTTTGGCCTGGTAGCGCTCGACGATTTCACGGAACGCCAGCTCGTCCTGGGCCTGTATTCTCCGGACTAGGGCCGCCTCTTCGGTGGTTCGATGATCCAATTTGGTCTTCGCTCGGGTTGCTTCACCCGCGGCCACCGGGAAGGGAAGAGTAGCGCTCAGCCCGTTCATACAATCGTGCGGACGTGCCGCAGTTTGAAGCGGTTACAGAATCTTGGGTGGCCCTACTACTCAGCAACAGCGTCTATTATGCCGCACCGGAGAAATTGGTTGTACACTAGAAGTTAAGCCATACCTCGCTAAGGAGAAATTTGGAATGATTCAGCTAACAGAAACGGCCGTAAGTAAGGTCAGTGAGATCTTGAAGATGCAGGAGCCGAAACCGGCCGGGCTGCGGATTGCGGTGGTGGGCGGTGGTTGCTCGGGGTTCAGCTATTCGATGGCCTTTGAGAATCAGCCGAACATGCTGGACAAGACGTATAATTTTGGCGATTTGAAGGTCTTCGTGGACCAGGCAAGCCTGCTCTATCTGGACGGAGCCGAAGTGGATTATGTCGAGACGCTGGAAGGCTCCGGTTTTAAATTTAATAACCCGCAGGTGAAATCGACTTGCGGTTGCGGCAGCTCTTTTAGCGCATAACCCGCGCACAGCTATACTTTCTGGAAGGGCCGAGGGAGGCCAAGCGCTCCTTCGGCCTTTCTTCTTTACACGGCATGCGTTCTGACTTATTAACAGAAGCCGCTAATCCTGCATCCGCTCGAATCGATACATTATCGACGGTAGAGATGCTGGAGGTGATTAGTGAAGCGGATCAGGAGGTGGCTCGAGCTGTCGCGCGCGAGATAACTCACATCGCTCAGGCCGTCGACGGAGTGGTCGAGCGGATCGAGAGCGGCGGCCGGCTGTTTTATCTCGGAGCGGGCACTTCGGGCCGGTTGGGCGTGCTCGATGCATCAGAGTGTCCGCCGACATTCAATACGCCTCCCGAACTTGTGCAGGGAATCATTGCGGGCGGTGAGCGCGCGTTGCGGCATCCGATTGAAAAAGCCGAAGACGACCCGGAGCAGGGTAAGCGAGATTTAGAGGACAGAAGCTTCAGCCGCCGGGATGCGTTGGTCGGCATAGCGGCGAGCGGACGCACGCCGTACGTTTTGGGTGGTTTGAAGCATGCGCGATCTCTCGGAGCACTGAGCATTGCCCTAATCTGCACGCCAGGGTCTGAGGCAGCGGCGGTATCAGACATCGCGATCGTTCCCCTCACCGGCCCCGAAGTCATCGCGGGCTCGACGAGGTTGCGCGCCGGAACGGCCACAAAACTCGTGCTGAATATGCTGAGCACCGGTGTGATGATTCGTTTGGGTTACGTCTACGGCAACCTGATGGTGAACGTTCAGCCGACGAACGAGAAACTGATGCACCGTGCACGACATATTATTTCCGCTATAACGGGCGTGAGTGATGATGATGCGGCAAGGCTGCTCCGTGATGCGGGCTCAGTGCGCACGGCCATCGTGATGCAGAAGCGCAACCTGTCGAGCAGCGAGGCCGAAACGAAATTGGCGGCGGCTAAAGGCCGGTTGCGGAGTGCCCTTGAAGAATGAACAGAAGCGGAACGGCAGCGCGCCGGCAACGAGTAATGGACAAATTTAAGATTCTCGGCGGAACGCCTTTGAGCGGAGAGATTCCCGTGAGCGGCTCAAAGAACTCTGCGTTGCCGGCGCTTGCGGCTTCTTTATTGACGGATGAGCCGGTTACGCTGCACCGTATTCCGCAGGTAAAAGACATCTTCACCATGGAGACGCTGTTGTCTCATACGGGAGCGCGGCTTTCAGATCGCGACGGAAGCGTGTGCGTGGACGCACGCTGCTTGGAACGGGCGGAGGCGCCTTACGATGTCGTCAAGACGATGCGCGCGTCCAGTTTGGTATTGGGCCCGCTCGTCGCGCGGACTGGAAGAGCGCGAGTCTCTATGCCGGGAGGCTGCGCTATCGGCGCGCGTCCTATTAATTTGCACGTTTCGGCATTAGAGCAACTGGGCGCGTCTATTGATCAGGCACACGGATATGTGGAAGCACACGCGCCGGACGGGTTGCGGGGTGGGCAGATTCATTTCGACCGCATCAGCGTGACGGGTACTGAGGACGTGCTGATGGCCGCGGTGCTAGCGCGCGGCGAGACCGTAATCCGAAATGCCGCGCGAGAGCCAGAGGTCAAGGATCTCGCAGAGTTGCTGGCCAAGATGGGCGCAAAGATTGAAGGCGCGGGCACTTCGATCATTAGAGTCATGGGAGTCGAGCGCCTGCATGGCGCCGAGCACACGATCATCGCGGACCGGATCGAAGCCGGGACTTTTCTGATCGCCGCCGCTATCTCGAAGGGCGATGTGCTGGTTAGCGCTTGCGTTCCTGAACACATCGCGGCACTCACGATCAAGTTGAGGCAGGCCGGGGCTGAAGTGAATGAGACCGATGACGCGGTGCGTGTACGATGCTCGCGAAGGCCGAAGGCGACCGATGTCACGACTGAAGAGTATCCGGGGTTTGCCACGGATCTCCAAGCGCAGTACATGGCGATGATGGCCGTCGCGCGAGGGACCAGCGTTATGAGTGAAACCATCTTCGAGAACCGGTTCATGCATGCGCTCGAGCTGGCGCGCATGGGCGCGAATATTCGTATCGAAGGCCGCCAGGCGATCGTCACGGGCGAAGAACAATTGACCGGAACGCAAGTGATTTCGTCCGATTTGCGCGGAAGCGCGGCGCTCGTGCTGGCAGCGCTCGTCGCGCGGGGGGAATCGACAATAGATCGCGTCTATCACATGGATCGCGGTTACGAGCGGATGGACGAAAAGCTTGCAGCGGTGGGAGCAAAGATTGAGCGGATACAGTGGCCATGAGCACGCCAGCGAAACATCACAGCGAAGGATTTCTGGCGCTCGTGAACGACGCGAAGAAGCGTGTGCACGAAATCGATATAGAAGAATACAAGCGGCTGCGTGAAGCCGGGCAAGCGGGGCAGCTTGTTGATGTTCGCGAAGAAAGTGAGTGGCGAAAGGCGCACGCGGCGGGCGCCATTCATCTCAGCAAAGGCGTGATTGAGCGCGATATTGAAAAGACGATTCCCGATAAAAACGCGAAGCTCGTACTGTACTGCGGCGGAGGGTTCCGGTCTGCGCTTGCGACGGATAACCTGCAGAAGATGGGCTATACAAATGTGATTTCGCTCGATGGCGGATGGCGGGCGATTGAGGCTTCGGGGTTGCCGTTGGAGAAGGGCTGAGCGGCTCGCGCTCAGAACTTTAGGAAATCAAGCGCGTCTACACGACGTGAACCGCGGAGTCGGGTCTCCCGGGAGCGATGTTCTGGTTCAGATGGAAAAAGTTCGTCGGGTCATACTTCGTCTTGATTTCCGCCAAGCGGTCGTAATTGGGCCCAAACGCCGCGCGTACGCGATCGGTGCCTTCGTTCCCTAGATTGTTGACATAGACCGCCTCATCCACATGGGGCCGCAAAGCGCCGTAGAGTTCATTCGCCCACTTCCTGTTCGCCTCAGTCGCAGCAGTGTCGGCCCATTGGGACAGAAGCGAGAAATCAAAGTGGTCGCCGCGGTGGGGAAACGCGGCCGCCGATGGAGGGACGCGGCCAGCCACACCGTGCATCTGCTGCAAGTACGCGACAGTTAGGGGAGAAGGCTTGCGCGACATACCCTCAACTAAGACCTCGATGCCTTCTTTCGTAAGAGTGCGTACGAAATTCGATTTCCAATAATGCTGCTGGCGCGGCGGAAAGGCGGAATCGAGAATCGACTGTAACACCGCGTATTCCATGGGCTGAATATTCTCGAGCATAGGAGTGCCGAATGAGCGCAGCGCCTTAACGGCTTGCTCGCCTTCTCGTAACTCACCGCAGTAGCAGGCGACCATAGCAACCA
This sequence comes from uncultured Acidobacteriaceae bacterium, assembly GCA_963703035.1. Taxonomy (GTDB): domain Bacteria; phylum Acidobacteriota; class Terriglobia; order Bryobacterales; family Bryobacteraceae; genus Bog-105. The sequence goes on from OY969780.1 coordinate 1,198,181, forward strand.
CTGGCGTTCCATCGGGAAGACACAGCATCGCCAAGGCGGTAGATAGTTCATCCGGGCAGCCGCCCGCAAATTCAAGATAAAAGCGCAGAACAGAGGCGGCGTTGGCGTATGGATAGACGGTCATTCCAGCTAACACGGGGCCGACCGCGTGCAGCTTGTACTCAAACGAAGTGACGACGCCGAAATTGCCGCTGCCGCCACGCAGCGCCCAGAATAGGTCCGTATTCTCGTCCGCACTCGCAGACAAGAGTTGGCCGTCGGCCGTGACCACCTCGAATGAGAGAACGTTGTCGCAGGCCAAGCCGTGCTTGCCGTTCAGCCAACCGATGCCCCCTCCAAGGGTCAACCCTGCGACCCCGGTATTACTGACAATTCCGAGCGTGGTGGCAAGACCAAAGGCCTGTGTCTCGCGATCGAACTCGCCGAGCCTGAGGCCGGGCTCCGCGCGTACCGTACGCTTCGCGGGATCAACATGGATCGCTTTCATCTCAGAGAGGTCGATCATCAAGCCGCCCTCGCAGACCGCCTTTCCGGCGACGCTATGGCCACCGCCGCGGACCGACACTTCCAGGCGTTGCTCGCGAGCGAGATTGATGCAAGCCACAACATCAGCCGCAACTGCACAACGGGCGATAAGCGCCGGGCGGCGGTCGATCATTGCGTTGTAGACTCTGCGGAGGTCGTCATAAGGCGCATCTCCAGGCAACACCAATTCGCCGCGGAAGTTTCTCTTAAAGCGGCCGATTGCGGCGGGTGAGATCATGATGGGTGCTCTAGTATTGAACAGATCGGCTGGTCGAGGCAAATTTCGCGGTTCATAGAGTCTTCAGGAATGCAATCTAAGACTTCTACGGCACGACGGTGAACGTGCCGGAGCTTGTGGCGGTTCCTGCCGGGGTAGTGACCGTGATCTTTCCGGTCTTGACGCCGGTCGGAACGGTGGCCGTAATCTTAGAGCTGGAGTTCACGGTGAAGGCGGTTGCCTTGACACCGCCGAACGTCACTTGCGATGCCTTGGTGAAGCCGCCGCCTGTGATGACAACGGAGTCACCCGCATCACCGCTCGTCGGGCTGAAACTGGTGATGCTCGGCGCGACAACAAACGCCTGGTTGCTCGTCAGAATGCCAAGCCCAGTCGTAACGCTCACAACGCCTGCGGTTGCTGCGCTGGGAACGGTGGCGGTGAGGTAGGTGTCAGAATCAACCGTAAAGCTGGCGGAAGCTCCGTTGAAAGAAACTGCCGTTGCGCTGGTAAACCCTTGCCCCAGGATCCCGATGGACGTTCCCACCGTGCCCCAAGTGGGCACCAAGCTAACAAACGGTTGGAACTCTGTGTCCAGGGTGTAGAAGGTGCCGCCATTGTATTTGCCCCCGCTTAAGGCATCACTGTACAGGTCACCGTTCGTGTGCTGGAACAAGGTGACTTGCGGATCAGCGCCGGTGGTGCTGTCAAAGTTGTAGAGAACGGAGAACGTGCCCGAGGGTGTGATCTTGTAAAGCGTTCCGTAATTCTTGCTCCCTCCCAGTGTCGTCGCGCCATAGAAGTTGCCGTCCGTCGCCTGGACTAGGCCGGCAGAGGGCTGTTTTCCATCGGTCGTTCCGTTAAACGTGTGCAGAACCGTGAGTTGGCCCTGGGGAGTGAGCTTGAAAATGACGCCATCGCCATTGGCATCGCCGCCTTGGGAGGTGGTTCCATAAAAATTGCCATCGCTGCCTTGAACCACAGGAGCCAGGGGCGCCGCCCCGTGAGTCTTGTCAAACTCGTACAGGAATGTGACGGTACCGGAGGGCGTCATTTTGAAGACGGTGCCGCAAGTGTAATAACCTCCGACGCAGGTGCTCGACAGGGTCTTGCCACCGACGTATGTGGTTCCGTAGAAGTTGCCATCGGATCCTAAAATAAGGGGAGCCTGCGGGTTGAAGCCGCCGGCAGTATACACAAATCTATGAAGTATGGTGTACGCGCCGGCCGGGGTGACCTTGTACACCACGCCGTCGTTGGTTCCATCGTTGCTGTAAGCGGTCGTTCCGTAAAAATTTCCGTCCCTGCCTTCCACTGGAGGCGCTTTCGGATATGCCCCATCCACGCATGGGTATTTGCACGTTCCAAAGTTGTACAGAGTCGTCAGGGCTCCGCTCGATGTAATCTTGAACACCGTCCCAGCGGGCCTCCCACCGGGGACGGTGCCACCGCCATAAGCTGTGCCATAGAAGTCGCCGTCCGTTCCCAGCGTCAGGCCACTCTCAGGTTGGTTGCCTCCTGATGTGTAGCTGAAACTGTAGAGCACTGTGAGCGCGCCCGCGGGCGTGATCTTGAACACAGTGCCTGCAGGACTGGTGCCGCTGCCGCCGTTGGGAGCCGTGCTGTATAGGTTGCCGTCGCGCCCCTGCGCCAAAAGGCCCGTATAGACAGGGCCAGTCGGATAGCCGAAGTTGTAGAGCACGGAATAAGTCTGGGCATCCGCAGTGGTTGCGGCAGCCATGGCGAGCACGAGCGCTGCGACTCCGAGCGTCATCGTGCGAAATGGTTTAGGTGTCTCGAAGACGCCGGAAGCCAAAAAAGTTGATTTCACTTTATGTCTCCATTCTTGTTATGTGATGTGATCTAGTTGGTGCAAATATCTGGACAGGAACCCTGGACCCAGCTTTCCTCGTCCATGTCGCAAACGGCGTGCCACGTCTCAAGTCGAAGAAAAGAGACGGGCTCGGATCCGGATGAGCCGCGAATCTTATCCACCCTGTACTCTCGCAGGAGCGAACGGATAATGCACAGTGTTCACGATTCAGCTTCCACTCCGTATGCGAACCAAGCAATGCATGGGGGGTTAGCTGAGAGTCAGTAACATTGGCTGTCCTACCGATCAGGGCCGTCTTCTTCCCGAACGCTGAGGGTTCGTTGACGAACCATGGTCCCTGCAACGACACTTCCGGGTGCATTAACAAAAAACTTGACCTGTTTCCCGTCTTCGACGGTTATCAGATTCCAGACCTCGCCAACATCTGTGAACGTTGCGGAGAATGTGCAGTCTGGGTTCTGGGAATAAGGTCCGCTGTCGCTTATGGGCGGTGTAACGACAGCACCGCCGAAGTTCACGAAGAGATGCCTAGTTGCGATGCCAGAGGAAGCTTCCGGGCTACTTGGCGTAAAGGCGAAAGTCCCGGCCCCCGAGAGCGGGTAGAAGTTATCGGTCGTGAGTGAACCTGGTTGTCCACCGTTATTAAAACCTTCAACCGCGAGTCCGTAGATGCCGGATGGTTTGGGTACTTCCGAGCAAGCCTTGGCGGCGTGAGTAACGGGCATTCGAACAGGTAGAAACGCGAGCATTGAAAAGATTAGGCCGCTGAGTGATATCGCAAAGATGGTTCTTTTCATATCTGTCCTCTATATCGCTTTTCTGTATGTCAATTGCCAGATGTTTCAGCGTTTCCGCTGAGGCAGACGTGTCCTTCATACCGAAGCACAACCTGGCCTTTGGGAAGATCCACCGCGCCGTAAGTTGACGTCAGATTTCCAGTGGCATTTTCGAAGCGCCCCGTTCCACCGATGATCTTGACTCCGTTGATGTAGCTGCCCGCATACAAGCCCGAGATAGGTGTTGGAAACAGCGTAGCGTCAGCGTCATCGAATAGGATCGTATCGCCGGCGTCGGTCACCCAATGATGGTGGTTATGCAAGATCGTAGTGCCGTTCGGCCCCGCCGTAACGCTATTGACGTGCACGCCGAGCCCTCCTTTGAAGTCACCAGTTGCAGTACCGAGCGTGTCGCTTGGGTCGATAAAGTTCGTCACAATCCCGCCGCCGACTGCTTTACAGTGACGCCCTGAAGCATCGTCCTGGGCGAAGAGCCACGGGGCGACTGTCAAAAACAAAACGCAGATCTTACGCATATGCTATTTGTCCTCTAAGCCAATCTGTATGTTGAGGTACGTACCGTTGTCGAGTCAACGCAGGAAGTATTAGTTGTGCATGAGTTGAATATTAGGCAGGAAAACGCTTCCGCTCTATGTCTTACAGCAATCTTAAGCAGCCGGATTTCCTCTGTCATGCCTTCAACTTCGATTTCTGAGATGATTGTCGGGTACAACCGCTTTGCTCCTGCAGGCAGTGTAGGTCAGATCTCGGCAGAAAGTCCCACGGATGGCGCACAGAAATTCAAAGGAAAATCAAAGCTCCGTCGACACAGCTTATCGGTTTGGCGATTTCGAGCTCCACCCCCACGAACGGCTGCTGAGGCGCAACGGAGAATCACTATTGCTGCCGCCTAAGGTCTTTGATGCCCTCTTTTGTCTAGTGTCCAAAGCAGGGCATCTGGTCAGCAAAAGCGAACTGACAGATACTCTTTGGCCTTCGACCTATGTAAGTGAAGCCAACCTGACCAATACGATCGTGGACCTCAGAAAGATTGTGGGGCGTGATGCAATACGCACCGTTTCGAAGCATGGCTATCGATTTGTGGTGCCCGTTGAGGGTGAGCCGGGAATGGCGTGTGCCACCTACGAAAACTTTGTGCGTGCCAAAGAACTCACTGCGCAACGCTCAATGAATTTCATGACGGAGGCCCGGAACCTGTATTGGATTTGTCTTGCAGAAGATCCCAGCTTTGCTGCCGGCTGGGCTTGGCTCGGCAGATGTTGCTGGTTTCTCGGGAAGTTCAAGAGCGATAGCTCAGTGGATGTTCAACTGGCGAGAGCTGCGTTCCGGCGAGCGTTTGCGCTGGATCCAGATCTCGCGTGTGCGCACCAATTCTATACACCTTTGGAAGCAGATTGTGGCGATGCTCACAGTGCAATGATTCGCTTGCTGTGTAGGCTCGAGCGTCATCCGCGCGAGCCGGAGACCTTGTCTGGCTTGGTTCAAGTACTGCGCTTCCGCGGGTTGCTTCAGGAGTCTATCCAGGCGAACAAGCGAGCAGCCGATTTGGACCCCACGATCATCACGAGCATTCCTCACACGCTGTTCCTTGCGGGCGAGTACGAAGCAACCATCGAAACCTACAGTGGGCGCGCTAGTTACTATCTGGATGCGGCGGCCTGGGCCGCTTTGGGCGAAACGCAGCGTGCAAGGATGCTGCTACGCGAGCGAGTGGCCTCCATGCCGTTATCCGGATTAATGAGTGGCCTCATGTATTCATTGTTAGCTCTTCTCGAGGACCGAGCAGATGAAGCGATTGATCGAATGGACTCCATGCAAATCGTTCACGAACCGGAGATCCTGGTCTATCTGGCGCGGCACTACTCCCGTATGGGAACAGCGAATGCAGCGCTTGACGCATTGAAGCGCGCCGCCGAATCGGGGTTTGTTTGTGCGCCGCTCACTCTTGCGGAAGATCCGTGGCTGGAGGCCGTCCGCAAACATCCCGAGTTCGCACACGTGCTCGCCAACGCTGAGACCTTGGCAGCTCAGGCAAGATCGACCCTGGGACCCTGGACCGATCAGGCATAACACGGCTCGGGTTGTCGCCGCTTCGCTGGTTGTGCAGGGTGTCCCCCGTTTGTTATTGTTCGTCCCACCAGCTAAGCAATACTGCCGCGCAACACCATTTTTTGCTGCTTATGTTAAGTGCCAGGTACCTGCGTTATCTGCACTCGTCATCGCGATGCGCTTGCACTCCGAGCATGGTCTCGCTCAATCTTCCGGATCCGAGATCCGCATAGCCGAAGAACGCGATCGTCCCCATAGCCTCGGCGAAATGGCCGGTCCCGCCCGTGGTCGGTCCGGAGACTTCATACCGAATGATGCTGGGGGTGTCAGTGGTGTATGCCTTACCGCTGTACTCGCCGGTGAGTTTGTCCCCTTTGGCGTCGGTAATGGTGAACGCCCCTTTCGTTACGTCCAGGGTCGCGAGGTTGATCGACTCGTGGGCTGCAAGCGTGTATCTGCCCAGATGAGTTGCCTCTCCGGTAGCTGAATCCTCTGTCAAAACAGCCTGCCCTTTGTCCGCAGGCGTGCTGGTGAAAGTTCCCATGTCTCGACCGGTGAACGGGACTGATTCAGCGGCGGCCAGCAGCGCCGCGCATGCGAGCCCCGTCACTATCGATCGCGTCGCGATTCGTTGAAAGCTATGCATTTTCGCTCTCGTGTTGAGTAATGGGCAAAATTCGTGGCCAGTTCTGATCCCTCCACGCGCCTAGTATTAAACTGCACAACAGCATCTTACGGTCGAATCGATCAACTAAGTTCTTAGTTGCGCATCAGGCGCAACTTAGGGAATAACGACGCTGGAATCTACCGTTTGGCGGGGTCTCTTGACCAACCCAGCTCCCGTCGAACTTGCGATCCTCGATTTTGAGATGATATAGCTACGAAACGGGGGCGCTGGCATTCTTCGGTTTGGCAGCTTTGAGATCGAGCCTCACAGTTACGAACTGCGGAAGGCCGGAGTACTGCTTAAAATCCAAGAGCAGCCTTTTAAACTGCTCGTTCTGCTTGCCCAACGGCCGGGTGAGCTAGTCAGCCGGGATGAGATCCGGAACGCGCTCTGGGGAAACGGCACATACGTCGATTTCGAAGCCAGCATAAACTTCTGCATTAATCAGATACGCGCAGCGCTGGGTGACGATCGTCAGCGCCCGCGTTTCCTTGAAACCGTGCCGCGCCGTGGGTACCGGTTCATCGCACCTGTAGACAAAAGTTTTCAGCTGTCAGGCGGCGAAGAAGACGTACATTCCGTCGCTATCGCAGAGTTTAGAAACTTGACGGGAGATCCTGAGGCGGCTTGGCTGGGCTCGGCAATCGCGCAGACTGTAACCGTTGACCTGCAGAAGTTAACGGGGCTCCGAGTCCTCAGCGCGGAGAAAACAGTACTTGCCATCTCGCGAGTAGGTCTCGACAAAGTCTCGGAGAAGGAGATTCCCCTATTAAAGGAAGCATTACACGCGACGTGGATCGTTTGGGGCGGATACCAGAAGATCGGCGTTCGCATCAGGATTACGGCGCATTTTAGCCGGACCGCGACAGGCGACTCGATGGGCTCGACCAAAGCGGACGGAACACTGGAAGATATTTTCTACCTCGAGGACCAGATTGTCGCGGGCTTGCTGGACGTGCTGTCGATCAGCCTCTCCGCGGCGGAGAAGCGAAAGATTGAAAAGCCTGAGACGACTAGTGTTCAGGCCTACGAATACTACGTCAGAGGACGTCAACAGCTTAACGAGTTTGGTAAAGCAAGTCTCGAGCGGGCGAAAGAGTTATTTGAAAAGGCCATCGCGATCCATCCCCATTACGCTCTCGCAAACTCCGGCCTCGGAAGTGCCTACATGTTCCGCTATATCGCTTCCGTCGATCCGCGGGAGCTAGAGATTGGCATCGGTTACTTGCAAAGGGCCATAAAAGAAGACCCTGAGCTGGCTGACGCTTACGTTTGGCTCACGTATGCGTACGCCCGCAGCCGGCGTTACGATGATGCGCTCGAGACGGGAGAACGCGGTATCGAGCTCGATCCTCGAAGTTATATGGCTTATTACATGCTGGGGTGTGTGTACTGGTTCCGTGCTGCTCTTGAGTACAGGTCGGGTTTGTTTACTGATGCTTTTATCGAATTCCGGAAGAGCATGGAGGCTGAACCGAATTATCCGTGGACTCATTTGCACCTCGGGTGGATGTGCATGCGGCGGGGGCAGTACGCCGCAGCGACGAAGTATTTTGAAGATGCAATTGCCATCCAGGACTCTGCAGGCGCGTTGAAGGCCGGTCCCAGATTTTATGGAGCGCGCACGCTTCGTGCTGTGCTTTCGTTCCGCGAAGGAAAGGTATCGCAGGCCGAAGAACTTCATCGCCACTCACTCGTGGAGCTTAGCCAATCCGATCACTTGTACCGCGAGGTATTGATGGCCATCTCGTATTGCGGGCTCGGCGATGTCGCATTTCAAAACGCTCTTTATGAGGAAGCATTGCAGCAATTCCGAATGGCAGAAGACCTGCTCTCGAGCCCAACGCATCTGGGCGGGGGACATGTTCTAATTCAAGCTCTGCTGAGGCAGTGTCAAGCTTGCATTGCGCTCGACCAGATCGAAAGGGCGCATGGGTGCCTTGACCGGGCGCGCGACTTGCTGGCGCACAAACAAGGATTCGACTTCGGCTTTCTTTGGGAAGCGTGGGATGCACAAAGCTATTACGACCTCGCGATTTGCCAGGCGCTCTTGGGCAAATCTGAGGAGGCGCTGAGATACCTGACGAAAGCGATCGCATGCGGGTGGCGCGACCACCAGTTTCTAAGTACAGATTTACGACTTAGCACACTTCGAGATACGCCGGAATTTCGAGATCTGATCCAAGCGGTTGCGGATGATGAACCTGCCACTTGGAGCGGCCTCCAGCCAAAGTCGGTCGGAACTGCGACAGAAGCCGCTATTTAACCTCGCGCCGAGGCTCCAATGGCTTTCAGCAAGCGATCGCTTGAGTCCGTGATTTCCAGGACTGCGCGCCCAAAAGCTTGCTGATTCGCCTTGGAGGGTTTATGAAATCCGGTGATCTTGCGCACGAATTGCAGGGCAGCACTACTCAGTTCCTCACTGGTTGCGGTTTGTCCAGGTTTTCGTAAGACTTTGATGCTTCTGCACACAATACGTCCAGCTTCGCACGACGCAACGGGTTGGCATGTTTGTAGCCGCGCAGTACTACAGCAGAATCTCTTCCAATGCCCTTGCGATCTGTAACAGCCTCGGCTCCGTAAACGGTGCGCTGATCAATTGCAATCCGATCGGCAGGCCTGTGCTCGTTTCACCGAATGGCATGGATAGGGCCGGCTCGCCGAGAAAATTGATGGCGCGCACGAGGCGTGTTGAGGCGATGCGCGTGTCCTCTTGTTCGCGGCCAATCTGCACCTTCGTGTCCGTCAGTAGAGGCGCGGTGATCGGAGTTGTGGGAGCGGCGAGTATGTCAATTTCCTGCCAGAGCGCATCGAAGTCGCGACGAAAGAGAGTGCGGATACGTTGTGCGTTTACGTACTCATGACCCGCGATCAGTTTTCCCTGTTGAATCAGGTTCCATACGTCCTTTCCGAAAAGCGCAGGGTCCTTGTGATGGGTGTACAGCGAGGCGGTCTCGGAGAGCTGCACGATTCGCGCGGCGATGTTGGCGGCATGCATATCCGGAACTTGAACTTCGTGTACGGATGCGCCCAGGCGCTCCATTTCAGAAATGCCGTTTCGAATAGCGGCGGCAACCGCCTCGTCTACGCGCTCGAAATAGAAGTTCTTTGGGGCGCCGACGCGCACACCCTTGAGATCGCGCAACGGTTGCAAGTTGAAGTCCGGGACGGGAGCAGACGCGCAACTTGTATCCAGCGGGTCGGGGCCGGCGATCGCGTTCATTGCCAGGGCACAATCTTCGACACACGATCCGAGCGGGCCGACATGGTCGAGACTGAAAGCGAGGGGCAATACGCCGTAACGGCTGACGCGTCCATACGTCGGTTTCAGGCCGGTAATGCCGCAATAGGATGCGGGAATGCGGATGGAACCGCCGGTGTCGGTGCCAAGAGAAAAAGGCAGTAGAGCCGCAGCGACCAAAGCCGCAGACCCCCCGCTCGACCCGCCCGCGATGCGATCGGTATCGCGCGGATTTAACACGAACCCGTAATGCGGATTCTTGGATGTAGTGCCGTACGCGAGCTCGTGAAGATTAGTCTTGCCGATCGAGATTGCGCCAGCCGCTTTCAGCCTCTTGACGACGGTCGCGTCGTGATCGGGAACGAAGTCGCGGAACAACAGCGATCCCCCGCTTGTGCGAATACCGCGCGTATAAAACAGATCTTTATGCGCTGTGGGAACGCCGTGAAGCGGTCCGCGGTCGATTCCCGCCGCTAACTCGCGGTCACGTAAAGCCGCGTCTTCCAGGGCCTCGTCAGCCGTGGTAGTAATCAGGCTTCTGAACACGTCGCGCTGTCGAATTTCAGAAAGCGTGTGCTGAATCAGCTCAACGCACGAGAGTTTGTGAGCTCGCAAGAGTTGCCCGATTTCGCGGATTGTCATTCTGGATTTTCCGCCGAAGCCTCATGCGGCAGATAGGTTGTAGCGGGCTCGATCTCCGGAGTTAGATGCTGCGTCATGACACTAAACTCCGCGCGAAGATTATCGATAATTGATTGGTTTTTGTCAACAACCGGTAGATCATCGTTCGTATTGGGCATTTGATTGGCTTGGCAGTTCTGAAGCATAACATTGAAGCTGGTCGCATGAGACTGAGAAGAGCGCTTCCAAGCACGCGCGCCGGATTTGTAAAGTTAGTTATCGTTGCCATTCTGGTAGCCGCTGGCTTGAGAATTTTCTATTTCAGCCCTCGCATCCGAACCTTAATACCCAAACAAGCGCGCTGGGAAGTTGCCCGCAAATTTGCGATCGGCGGCGTCGATCCCACAACAAAATTCGAGCGGAGCGTAAACGCATCCCAGGTCAGCGATCTAACGTTCTGGGGATCCTGGCTCGGAGATGACCGAAACACCGGTGAACTCGTTTCTCCTTTATTTCGCGCTCCCTGGATTCTGAGCATATTTGTCGCCGGTTATCCGGCCATGGCAGACAATGGCATCTTCCTCGAACGCGAGGACACGCATGCCCGAATTGCGATTCGGGTTCCGGAGCAGTTTGAGCCGGGCGACCGCTGGCAGGAAATGGATTGGATGCTTCCGTCCGATTGGTGGAAGAAACCCGTCCGTCTAATCGCTATCGATCATGAAACCCGGCTTGCGGGCTGGTTAGGCATCAGCAGCCCGCGCGCGATGAATCTTTCCGCGCTTGTAAGGAAACAGCTGCCCACCGCCTCGGTGCTCATCATCTACCCATTTAATCTGCTTTTGTTTCTTCTTCCTGGGCTTGCGATCGCCTTCGTCGCCGCCTGGAGGCGCGAAACCGGCACCGTTTCCCTTGTAATACTCACCGTCATTGCCAGCAGCGCTTTCGGATATGCCGCGTTTTGGGCGTACTTCGCAAGCAACCTTTTGGGCCAGATATTTTCGTTCATTGTAATTATCCTCTCGGGACTGAGTGTTGCGCTGCTGTTGGCGCGTAGCGCGCGACTGAGAAGCGAGGCCAGGAAAATGGCGGTTCCCTTTCTGTACGTGCTGACGGTTGGACTCTGCTATTTGTGTTTGTTCTTCGTCTTTGGTAACCCGTTTGCGTCCGGAGCTGCACTTGGCGATGTGCGCTTCTTCAACTTTTTTCTGCCGGGCGACAATATAATTCCGCTGATTTTCGCGGACAAGATTTTTCATCGTGAGTCCATCGAACCGTTTTGCTGCGGGGGTTGGCTGAGCAGTGACCGTCCTCCGCTTCAGGCGGGAATCTTCCTGTTACAAAGACCCCTCAAGCTCTTCGGTGACGGTGGCCTCAATTATCAGGTTCTCGGCACTGCCCTGCAATGTTTATCGATATGTGGAGTGTGGTGTCTTCTCAAAACACTCCGCACTCGCAGCCACCGAATCAGACAAGTGCTTGGATTTCTGGTTTTTTCGGGTTTCTTCTTTTACAACACTCTTTATACCTGGCCCAAGCTCCTGGCAGCGACGTTCATCCTGTTTGTTCTTACGATTCTGTTTCGGATTTTGGTCGCTGATCGGCCGATCACAACCTTTGAGACGTTCCTCGCGAGCATGAGCTTCTCTCTGGCTTTGATGGCACATCCGGGAAGCATCTTCAGCCTGCCCGCGTTTTTTTTGATTCTTATCCCGAAGCGACGATACGTGAAGCTCCGGCAATATGCCTTCGGCGCGATCGTGATTGCATTGTTTGTAGCGCCGTGGGCTGCATATCAGAAGTACTACGACCCGCCTGGAAATCGTCTTCTCAAAATGCACTTGGCCGGGGTGCAGGCCATCGATTCGCGATCCACCTGGAAAGCGGTGAGGGACGCTTACACATCGATCACTTTCAAAACCTACTATCGATTCAAGCGGGCAAACATCACGAACCTGATAGGGCGCGAGCCTTTGGACACCTTCGGCCTCGGTTCCATTCACCTCAGCGACGGCGTGCAACTTAATCGCCAAGAGCTCGAACACGCGCGCCTCACCCAGCAGACGTACATCTGGAACGCAATCGGTATTGTGAACGCCGGGTGGCCGGCAGCGCTGTGGCTGCTATTGCTAAGAAAAAAACAACGAGCGCTACGGTATACCGGGTTCATTCTCACTGCCTGCCTCGTGAACTTCATACTTTGGTCAATGGTTATGTTTGCACCTCGCCAAACCATTGTTGCCACCAGTTCTTTTGCCGACATTCTGCTGCTTTTCATCGGGCTGTGTGGGTTTCTTCTGGTTCTGCCCCGGATGGTTGTCGTTCTATTGTTCGTGTTGCAACTCTTCAGCCTATTTCTGATGTGGATATTGAGCCCTCCGAACGGCTTAAATGTGCAGGCAAACAGCGGCGTCAACCCCGTGCTGGTAGTACCGCTACTAATAGTTGGCCTGGGCTTGGCGCTGAGACTTGCGTGGCACTTCGGCAAGAGCTATTTTCAACAGGAAATCGATGACACTACCGAGACCAGCTGGCCGCAGTTGTCCTCCCAACACGTTGGGCGTGCCCCCGAGCTATGATAGTCGCGTCATGCCGCAAATTGCCGAAGTTTCGCCCGCCGCACCGCTGACAATTTTGCAAGAAGAAGAGCAGTTGTTCCAATCGTCGGTCCGGCAGTTTGCAAAAGAGCGCCTGTCGGCGCATGTGCGGGCCATGGATGAAGAGGGCAAGTTCCGCCCCGATCTGCTACGCGAGCTCTTCGAGATGGGTTTGATGGGCATCGACGTGAAGGAAGAGTATGGCGGTCAAGGAGGAACGTTTTTCCAATCCGTGTTGGCGATTGAAGAATTGGCCAAAGTCGATCCTTCCGCTTCCGTAATTGTGGACGTCCAGAATACGCTGGTTACGAATGCGATCGAGCGTTGGGCAAATTCCGAGCAAAAGCAAAGATACTTATCTCGCCTGGCAAGCGAGAGCGTCGGGGCGTATGCGCTGTCCGAAGCGCAGTCGGGTTCCGATGCTTTTGCGCTGGGTACGCGAGCCGTAGCCGACGGGGATGGATACCGGCTTTCCGGGCGCAAGTTGTGGATCACGAATGCCGCGGAAGCCGATGTTTTCCTGATGTTTGCGACGATTGATCCGGCAGCGGGGTATCGGGGCATCACGTGCTTTCTCGTCGAGAGAGGAATGCCCGGTTTCCAGGTGGGCAAGAAAGAAGACAAGCTGGGCATCCGCGCGTCCTCGACCTGTGAATTGATTCTGGATGACGTTCCGTTGGGGCGCGAGCAGCTCATGGGCGATCCCGGCAAGGGCTATAAGATCGCGATCGAGACGCTGAACGAAGGCCGGATCGGCATCGCGGCCCAAATGCTCGGCCTGGCTGACGGAGCGCTCGAGCATGCGCTCAAATATGCCAAGGAGCGCAAGCAGTTCGGCAAGCCCATTGGTGAATTTCAAGGCGTGCAATTCGACTTGGCCGAGATGGCGACGCGCATCGAAGCCGGGCGCCTGATGGTCTACAATGCCGCTCGGCTCTGCGATGCCGGACAGCCGTTTGTGACGCAAGCGGCGATGGCAAAGTTCTTCTGCTCGTCCTTCGCCGAAGAGATCGCCTCAAAGGCGGTCGAGATTCTTGGCGGTGTTGGATTTACGAAAGATTATCCGGTCGAGAAGCTCTATCGCGACGCCAAGATAGGCCGTATTTACGAGGGGACGAGCAATATGCAGCGGATGACTATCGCGAAGGCCCTCCTCGATTCCCGCAAGTAAACGGTAACGTACGGCCCATAGGCACGCGTCACAGTAGAGAATAGTATTAGCGATGTCCCACCGTAGTTGCGCAATCATTTTCAGCGTTTTCGTTTCGGTCCCGCTGCTTACCGCAGTCGAGCCGAAGGCTGATCCCACCCCGGAGCAGATCCAGAGCATTATCCAGAAGTTCGTGCAGAAGGAAACCGAGTTTGCAGCGGCTCGGGAAAACTATATTTACCAACAAACGAACAAAATCATCGAGGTGGATCCTCCCGGCGGAAGCTACGAGATGGTCGAAGATGTCACCTTCGATGAACATAACCGCCGGGTCGAGCACGTCGTGCGCGCGCCCGTCGCGACGCTACAGAACATTTTGATGACGCCCGAAGACGAGCAGGATATGCGCAACGTCATGCCCTTTGTGATGACGAACGACACACGCGATCAATATGTCATCAATTACGTGGGGCGCGAGCAGGTGGATGAGATCCCTTGCTACGTCTTCGCGGTCCGGCCGAAAGAATTGACCAAGGATCGAAAACGCTACTTTGAAGGCCAGATCTGGGTGGACGATCGGGACCTTCAGATCGTGAAGACATATGGCCGGTCAACGGGGCATTTACGGAAGCACGAAGATCAACAGTTTCCGAAATTCCAGACCTACCGGGAGCAGATCGACGGAAAATACTGGTTCCCGACGTACACGTATGCCGATGACACGCTCAATTTTAAGGACGGCCCGGCCGTGCGCATCAAAGAAATCATCAAATACGATCACTACAAGAAATTTTCGAGTGCTAGCACGATCACGTACGGCGATGTGAGTTCGAATGGCCCGTCGGCACCGGCGGCAAATCCGCCCGCGCCGCCGCCCGCTCCTCCGCCGAACAAATAGAAGCACGTGCGGTTCGCGGCTTTGAAGACCTTCTCACAGCGGCTGATTTTCACCATCTGTTTGGCTGGGTTGTGCACGGCAGCGGACATAAAGCCTCAGCATCTTCGGAATTTCGCCGAAGTGAATGATCACTTGTACCGCGGCGGCGTGCCCTCGAATCTTGGGCTCGATGAGTTGGCCGCGATGCATGTCTCGACGATTATCGACCTTCGTGAACCTGGCGAAGGTACCAGCTTTGAAGAACAGGCCGTCAAAATGCTGGGAATGAAGTACGTGAACGTCCCCATGAGGCCGTTTTCGGCGCCCAGCCAGGAACAAATTGAGAGGGTGCTCTCTCTGTTGCTGCATAATGACGCCGGGCCCATCTTCGTGCACTGCCGGCGCGGAAAAGACCGCACCGGCATCGTGATCGCGTGTTATCGGATGGAGCACGACCATTGGGACAAGCGCACCGCGCTCGCAGAGGCCAGAACACACGGCATGAGCTTCACAGAACGCGGCATGCGCACGTTTATCCTCGATTTCAAGCCCCCGACCGGAAACACATTGACCGCCGCCGGTAAATAAGCCGCCGGCCCGGAACTCCGCTCAGCCGTAAAGACCGTGCATTCAGACACTTATTGCTGCTTTTTACCTCTATTCATCGTGAAAAATCGCGCCGTTATGATTAAATAGAAACGTCTCGCTGATGTCCGTCTGGAACCTGCATCGTGAAAGACGCGGCCGCTTGCTGAACCGGCGGCTCCGGGAGGCAAGGCTGCTGGTGGGTGGCGCGCTTGATACGGACCATCCCATCATGGCGCACATTATTCCCATCCGCCGCTGTAATTTGTCCTGCGCCTATTGCAACGAGTACGATACCCACTCGCAGCCTGTGCCGCTTCCGACAATGTTGCACCGCCTAGGGCTGCTTGGAAAGTTGAAGACGGGCGTAATTACGTTGAGCGGCGGCGAGCCGCTGCTGCATCCTGATCTCGATCACATCATTCGCGGGATTCGAGCCAATGGAGCGCTGGCGGGCTTAATCACCAACGGATATCTGCTGACGGCCGATCGTGTGCGGCGGCTGAACGAGGCAGGTTTGGATTACCTGCAGATCAGCATTGACAACGTGATGCCGGATGACGTTTCGAAAAAGAGCCTCAAAGTTCTGGATAAGAAGCTGCAGATCCTCGCGGAGCACGCGCATTTCCACGTCAATATCAACTCCGTTCTAGGCGGCGGCATTCGCAATCCCGAAGATGCCCTTGTGGTAGGCAAGCGCGCTATGGAGCTGGGCTTTACGTCGACCGTCGGCATCATCCATGACGGCGATGGACAGCTGCGGCCGCTGGCAAATCGTGAGCGCGAAGTCTTTCTAGAGATGAAGAAGTTCGAGAAACGTCATTTTTCGCGCATCAATTACTTCCAGGAGAATATTGCGAATGGCGAGCCGAGCAATTGGCGGTGCCGGGCGGGATCGCGCTACTTGTATATCTGCGAGGACGGGCTCGTGCACTATTGCTCCCAGCAGCGCGGCTTCCCGGCCAAGCCGCTCGAGCATTACACGATTGAAGACATCCGGCGCGAGTACGTGACCCAGAAATCGTGCGCGCCCTTTTGCACAATCTCCTGCGTTCATCAAATTTCGTATTTCGATTTTTTTCGCGGCGAGCAAACCCGGACGGTCGAGCCGGTTCCTGAAGAGCAGCTCGTTTCTATCAAGGCAGCCGGCGCGTAGGCGCATGCGCGGGCATGCAGACCGGCATCGCGGCCGACCCCGTTGTTAGAAAACACGATCCCGGACCGGGGCATCCTGAACGACCCGCACGCTATACAGCGGTGATGGACCGTCTGGAATCTGCCGGCTTGCTTGACAAGTTGGTTCGTCTTCCCGAGCGCAGCGCGAGCGATGACGAACTCTCGTTGGTACACACCGGAAGATACATCGAGCTTGTTGCGCGCGAGGTCGCGCAGAATCGGCGTCAACTGAGTACCGGAGACACTGCGATCAGCGGTTATTCTCTCGAGTCGGCAAGAGCTGCTGCAGGATGCGGGCTGTCGGCTGTGGATGCGGTACTTTCAGGCGCCGTAACCAACGCGTTCTGTGTGGTGCGGCCGCCGGGGCACCATGCAGGCGCGGATCGTGGCATGGGATTTTGTGTGTTCAACAACCTGGCCGTCGCGGCAAGATATGCCCAGCATAAGTACGGACTGGAACGAGTATTGATCGCGGATTGGGATGTGCATCACGGCAACGGAACACAGGATATTTTTTACGACGATCGAATGGTGCTCTTCTTCAGCACGCATCAGTCGCCCTGGTATCCAGGCACGGGCGACGCTTCCGAAACCGGTGAAGGGCCTGGAGCTGGAACAACGATCAACTGCCCCTTCCCGGCGGGCTCCGGCCGAGAACAGATCCTGACCGCCTTCGAGCGCCGTCTTCTCCCCGCGGCGAAAGACTTTCGACCTGACTTAATCCTTATCTCCGCCGGCTTCGATTCACGCAAGAACGACCCGTTAGGCCTGTTCACATTGAGTGACGAAGATTTCGCCGATTTAACCCGTCTGATGACTGGCCTCGCGGCCGAGTGCTGCGGCAACCGCGTCGTCTCTGTTCTCGAGGGCGGTTACAGCCTTCAAGGTCTGGCGCTCGCCTCCGAAGCACACGTTCGCGCGCTCCTGGCATTTTGAGAGAGCTCGTTTTGTTTTTTCCCCTTGACTGCTTAGGAGAGCTTCCACTATACTCCTAATTACGTTAGGAGTGAATTGCCCGGCCAAGGCCCAGCTTCTTCCAGGTACCCTCGATCTGCTGATTCTCAAAGCAGTGTCTCTCGGTCCTCTTCATGGCTACGGAGTTCTCTTGCGCATCGGGCAAATCTCAGGACAATCGCTGCTCATCGAGCAGGGTGCGCTTTATCCCGCACTGTTCCGTCTGGTGCGTCAGGGCCTTCTAAAGGCAACCTGGGGCACATCTGAGAACAATCGTCGCGCCAAGTTTTACGAACTTACGGCTCTGGGCCGCAAGCGTTTGCGAGAAGAAACGGAGGGGTGGAATCGCCTTGCCGCCGCCATTGGTTCTGCCCTCGCCGCACAACCGGAGAAAATATGAATTTCCTGGCCAGACTTTTTCAGCGTTCTCAGATCGACGATGACATGGAGCAAGAGCTCCGTTCGCACATCCACCACCGCGCTGATGATCTGGAACGTTCCGGCATGGATCGCGCCGAGGCAGAACGCCGCGCCCGGATCGAGTTCGGCGGCCACGCACGGTTTAAAGAAGAATCCCGTGAAGCGCTCGGCGGCAACTTTATAGACACCGCCATTCTCGATCTGCGCTATAGCGTCCGTGTCCTGCGCAAGTCTCCCGGATTCACCGCTATCGCTGTTTTAACCCTGGCCTTAGCCATCGGCGCAAACGCTGTCGTATTTGGCATACTAAACGCGCTAATCCTGCGCCCCTTAAATGTGCCGCAGGCGGAGAGTCTCTTTGCAATCGAGCGCGCAAGCGATAAGTTCGGGAACGAATCGTACGCCAACTATCTCGATCTTCGCGACCGCAACCGCAGTTTTGATGGCCTCGCGGCCGACAGCATCTCTCAGGCTGGGCTCGATACAGGCGGAAATCCCGTCCGCGTCTCCCTTTATGAAGTGAGCGGCAACTACTTCGATGTATTAGGTGTTCAGCCGTATCTTGGACGGCTCATTCACGCATCGGATGAACACGGCCCAAACAGCGCTCCGTATATCGTGCTCACCTGGGCATATTGGCATACCCATTTTCAGGACGATCGCGGCATGGTGGGGCATACAGTTCAGCTAAACAAGCATCCTTTTACCATCATCGGTATAGCGCCGCCTGGCTTCCGCGGGACTTTGTTGATTTTCTCTCCCGATTTCTGGGTACCCATCGTGAATCAGCAGCAGGTGGACGGATCGAATCTGTTGGACGCGCGCGGACCCCGTTGGATGCTTTCGGTCAAAGGACATCTGAAGCCGGGAGTGACTCCGGCACAGGCCGTTGCCGATCTGAATGCGATTGGCTCCCAGCTTGAAAAGAGCTACCCAAAGGACGATGGCCACATGAGATTCTTGTTAGCGCGCCCCGGTCTTGGTAGCGACGTTTTTGACCGTCCGATACGCGCATTCATTACAGGTTTGATGCTACTCGCGGGCCTGATCCTTCTCGCCGCATGCACCAATCTGGGGAGCTTGTTTGCGGCGCGTGCGGCCGACCGTTCGCGGGAAGTCGCTCTACGACTCGCGCTGGGAGCGGGCCGCATACGCATTCTGCGAGGGCTCTTTACGGAAGCTGTGCTGATCTCACTCCTCGGAGGCGCTGCCGGGCTATGGGGCAGCGTCACGCTGTTGCGGTGGTTGAGCGCGTGGCGGCCACTCCCGGAATTCTCGTTGAATGTACCTGTCAATCCAGATGCCAATGTTTATGGAGTAGCTTTGCTGTTGGCTTTAGCAAGCGGATTCCTCTTCGGCGCCGTCCCGGTAAGGCAGGTACTTCACACGGATCCATATCAGGTCATTAAGTCGGGATCAACTCGCACCTTCCGCCGGATCGCAGTCCGGGACCTGTTGCTCGGCGCGCAAATTGCGATCTGCGCCGTGCTGGTGACTTCTTCGATGGTTGCGGTCCGCGGTCTGCTGCGTTCACTGCACAGCAATTTCGGCTTTGAGCCACAGAACGCGCTGCTGGCGGAAACCGATCTGAATATGGCAGGTTACCGCGGTGATAGAGTGCCTGCAATGCAAAGGCGCATGATCGATGCGATTGAGACGATTGCTGGTGTAACGTCTGTGGGATTGGTCAGTACTCCACCGTTACGTATGGTCTCGGACATCGAGTCGGTGTTCAACGACAGAACGACCGATCTGAGGTCATCGAATGCCGCTGCTACAGCCATCACGTACGGCATTTCTCCCGAATACTTTCACGCGGCGGGCACAGCCCTACTGTCTGGAAGGACGTTCACATGGCACGACGACAAAAACGCCCCACGTGTGGCGGTAATCAACCAGGAGTTCGCGCGCAAGATCTTCGCCTCAATCACAAACGCGATCAGTAAGTATTACAAGATGCAGGATGGGACGCGAATCCAGGTGGTGGGCATCGTACAGGACGGGAAGTACAGAAGCCTCACCGAAGATCCACAGCCGGCGATGTTTCTCCCCCTCCTGCAATCGCCATCGAGTCAGACCATGCTCGTGGTGCGCTCCAAGCGGGATCCGGGGCAACTCGCCGACGCAATGAAGAACCGACTACGGAACCTGGATGCGGGGCTGCCTTCTTTCATCGAAACGTGGAACCAGGAACTGAGCAGCGCTTTGTTGCCTTCGCGGATGGCGGCAGTGTCACTCGGCGTGCTCGGCATTATGGGCGCAATGCTGTCGATCACCGGCATCTTTGGAATGGCTGCATACTCGGTTAGCAAGCGGCTAAAAGAGCTAGGAATTCGCATGGCTCTGGGCGCGCAGCGTAAGGAAGTGTTACAGGCAGCGTTGGGACGTGCCTTCAAATTGTTGGCGTTTGGTTCGGTCGCAGGGTTAGTGTTGGGAATCCTGGCAAGCCGCGTATTGTCCGCCATCGTGTATCAGGCAACGCCGCGCGACCCGCTGGTATTGGCTGGTGTCGTCCTCGCTATGGCGCTGCTCGGGCTATTTGCTACATGGATTCCGGCGCAGCGTGCCCTCTCGCTCGACCCTTCGACACTGCTGCGTGACCAGTAGGGTCGAGGCATGCCTCGACCCAAGAATCTTGGGCTGTATTCCGTCTTTGGAAAGCCTCGTGCATTACGACCGGCATGGAACGAACCACGAAACTGCTCTGTGCTCCCATGCTTCTCATGCTCTTCGCTTCTTCGGCGCTGCCCATCGAATCCCGGGCCGAGTTCGAGACCGGCCGCCGCTGCTATGAAGCCGGCGAGTTCAAAGCCGCGGCCTCGCACCTTCAAAAAGCCGTAAAAGCCGATCCAAGCGATGCCGCATCCTACTTCTGGCTAGGCAAATCCCATGAAATGCTGGCAGATATCAACGGCCCGGTCCTAGGCAGCCGCGCTTCGTCCAAGGCGCGCCTATATCTCGTCAAAGCTCTGGAACTGGCGCCCGCAAACCGTGAGTATCGTCGCGAGCTGTTCGATTTCCTGCTAGCCTCGGACCGCACTCCCGGCGCGCTGCATCAGGCCGAGCGCGTTATCCAAATGACACCGCAATCCGACCCCGATTATCCTTTTATGTCTATGCAGCTCGAAAACGAGCGTATGGCCCGGTCTTCTCGTGAGAGCCGGATCGCCGCCGCATTCACGCTGCTCGAAGAGCCGCTCTCCCGAACTGGCCTCCGCTCCGGACCCGCGGCGCATAACAACCCCGGCATCCTGCTGCTTGCGCAGTCGGCGCGCTAGCGTCCTTCAGCCCACCTCAGAAGGGCACGTCATCATCGGTGACGCCCAAGCCTTCAAACTCGTCCTCCGGTGGAGCGCCCGCGGTTCCGGCTCCCTTTCCGCGTGCGGGCGCTCCAGTTCGCGCTCCCGCTTGAGCGCCACCCTCAAATCCACCAGCGCTCTCGCCCCGCCCTCCGAGAAGAATGACTTCTTCCGCCACTACCTCAGTCGTGTAGACCTTTTTCCCGTCCTTATCGTCATAGCTGCGCGTCTGCAAGCGGCCCTCAACATACACCTGCTTGCCTTTGGTCAGATAATTAGCGAGGTTCTCCTGGCGCCAGAGCACTATGTTGGTCCAGTTCGTCTCCTCTTTCCACTCATTACTCTGCTGATCTTTCCAGCTGCGCGTCGTGGCAATCGCGAACCGCGTGACGGCGGCTCCTGAAGGCGTGAATTTCGTCTCCGCATCACGACCCAAATTTCCAACCAGAATCACCTTATTAACGCTTCGGGAAGCCATAATCACTCGAACTGTATCACAACAATTCGCTCGCGTACCGGTACCCTGAGAATTTGCCAGAACGCCCCGCACCACTTGGTCAAACTCCAACTACATCTCACCCGTGAAATTTCCGGTTGGATTCGGCGCGCGTTGGAGGATAATATTGGAGCAACCGGGTTATCGCCCGGTGTCCTTTCCAGAGATCGGTCGTTTGGGGGATTATGGCATCGCGATTTCTCGGATCGTGTTCGCCTGGCGCGACGTTGCGTCGCCTCTCGGGTGTGTGGTGGCGCACTGGAACGCTGATGTTGTGCATTTTGGCGTGTTTCGCTTTCGCGCCTCCCCTGCGTTGCCAATTCCTTCTTAAGCCGCCCCAGCCCGGCGAGCCGGTCAGCCTGCTTCCCTCCGACCTCGCCATCTTCGAATCCAGTGAAGCGCGCAAAGACCTACCCTGCACCGTCACTCCTCGTAAGCCCGATTTGGGATTCGATCTCCGCTTTCACGCCGGGTACGATGCATCTGTTCCTCTGAACGCGCTCGAAGGGGACGAGCAACTGCTCACTGTCGTTTTCAGGGTCTATCCCATCGACGATAGGCTTCACCCGGCATACTTCGTGCAGCACTTTCGAGTGCCGGTCATTCCCGATGAGGCCAAAGGAGATGCTTCCCTGCAGGGAATTATCGACGTAGGCGAGGGCAATTATCATGTGGACTGGCTGATGCGCGACCGCGCCGAGCGCGTCTGTTCCTTGAACTGGGATGTCGAAGCGGCCCTGGCGCCGAAAGATAAGCCGATGAATCTCTTCATTGGCCCCAATCAGATCTCGGAAACCGCCCCGGAACCGTTCGTGAACGAACCTGTCGTGCATTCACCCCGCACGCGTGCTGACGAGCTAAATCTAAAGCTTCTCGTCAACTTTGCGCCGCACGCGCAAGTGGCCTCATCCCTACAAAGGATTGATGTCGATCCACTCGTCAGCATTCTGAAAGCCATTGAAAGAGACCCGCACATTGGCCGCCTTTCGCTGGTCGCCTTCAATATGGAGGAAGGCCGTGTTCTCTATCGCCAGGATGCCGCGGAGCAGATCGATTTCCCGGCGCTGGGAAAAGCACTCGACACGATGAAGCTCGGGACCGTAAAGCTGCAGCAGCTCGGCCAGAAACACAGCGAAACGGATTTTCTAGAAACTCTCATTCAAAAGGAAGTTTCGACCGCCAGCCATCCCGATGCCGTAGTCTTCGCCGGACCGAAGGCCATGCTGGATGCCGATGTACCCCAAGACGATCTGCGGCGCATCGGAGACATTGAGTGCCCTGTCTTCTATCTCAATTACAATCTGAATCCGCAGGCGGTTCCGTGGAAGGATTCCATCAGCCACGCCATACGCGTATTCAAGGGCACCGAGTTCACGATCTCCCGCCCGCGCGATCTGTGGTTCTCAACCACCGAAATGGTGTCGCGGATTCTGCGCTCGAAACACCAACACTCCGTGGCTTCCGTGGTGAGTGGCCCGTCCCTGCTGAGTGGCGCATTGCCGGCGGGTTCCAAGCCGACTCCCATCGTCAAGTAGCATGCCGCTCTAACAATCGCGATCGTCTTAGCCCGTCCACTCGCGGTAAGCTAGTGGAATCAGGGGAGAGTCGGCTATGACGTTCCGGGTGCTTCGTTTTAGCATTCTCGCGAGTGCGGTGTGCTTCAGTTCTTACGTCTGCGCGTACGCGCAGCAGCGGAATCTCTCGGATTACAAAGACAACCTCGCGCCCTACGTCACCTCACCCGAGCACGCGGTCGACAAGATGCTGCACATGGCGAATCTCAGGGCTGGTGAAACACTCTATGATCTCGGCTGCGGAGACGGCCGTATCCTTATTGCTGCCGCCGAGCAATACAAGGTGAAGGCCGTGGGTATAGAAATCTCAGAGCGCTTGGCCAAAACCGCCGCCGAGCGCGTCAAGAAAGCGGGACTCGAAAACCAGGTGAAAGTCGTGCATGGCGATTTCATGCATACAGACCTGAGCCACGCTGACGTCGTCACTCTGTACCTCGCCACCACCGCGAACGAAAGCTTGCGGCCCAACCTCGAGCGCTACTTGCACCCCAATGCGCGCGTGATTTCCTACGACTATCCCATCCCGGGTTGGAAGCCGGTCGACACATCCGAATCTGAGGGGCGTCACGGGGCCAGTCACACCATTTATCTCTACCAGGTTCCGAACTCCATCGTGAAAAAGTAGGCGCGATTCACAACCTGTGAATCGGATCGCTATCGTGCCTACTCCGGACTTCGATGTTCTGGGCATCGGTCTGAACGCGACTGATAGTCTGTTGCTTCTTCCCGAATTTCCCGCCTATGCCGGTAAAGTTGCCTACGAGCAGGAGCTGCTCAGCCCCGGCGGGCAGGTCGCAACCGCTGTAGTCGCTTGCGCCAAATTGGGGCTGCGGACGAAATACATCGGCACGGTCGGAGACGATTTTCGCGGCAACGTCCAGCGCCAGAGCCTTCAGGAGACAGGCGTCGACATCAGCGGCCTGATCCTGCGGCCGGAGTGTCCCAATCAAACGGCATTCATTCTCATCGACCAGCGCAGCGGCGAGCGTACGGTACTGTGGCACCGTGCGAAGTGCTTGCGCCTAGCCGCTTCTGAAATTCGCCCCGAAGATATTGCGAACGCCCGAGTGCTGCACATCGATGGATACGATGTGGATGCCGCGGCGCACGCAGCCTCTTTGGCGCGGGAAGCTCGGATTCCCGTTTCGCTGGACGTAGACACCGTCTATCCTGGTTTTGACCGCGTGCTGAAGCATACCGATTACCTTGTGGCGAGTTCCTCCTGGCCCGGCAAGTGGACCGGTGAAAGCGATCCGTTCGTCGCGCTCGCCCAGCTCCAGCGCGAATATGAATTGCCGGTTGCTGCCATGACGCTCGGCGATCGAGGTTCGCTCGCGCTCTGCGAGGGTCGCTGGACCTACTCACCCGCTTTCGAGGTTTCCTGCGCCGATACAACTGGGGCCGGCGATGTTTTCCACGGCGCCTTCTGTTACGGCATGCTCTCGCTGATGGATATGCAGGCCACGCTCGATTTCTCAAACGCCGCGGCCGCTCTCAATTGCACCGCTATCGGCGCGCGCGGTCACATCCCGACCCGCTCGGAAGTTGAGTCGCTCAGAGCAAGCGCCCGCTCGGGCAAAGTGCGCCGCCATCAGGATCCCGAGATCGCCAAGCGCGTTGCCGCGAATGCTGCGGCTCCCAGCGCATGATTCCTCTCCGCGTTCTGCTCTTTCGAAGATCCACGCCCGCGATGACCCTGATCATCATCGCCGCAAACGTCTACTTCTACGTCTTCGAAATGGCGCACCCGATGTTTCTGCGGGATCGTTTTATCGAGCAATACGCGCTGATTCCCGACCGCCTGCACTTGACGGCATTTGTCACCTCCATGTTCCTGCATGGAGGCTGGCTTCACCTGCTTGGGAATATGTGGTTCTTGTGGGTCTTCGGATCGCATATCGAGGATGCCATGGGCTCAGCCAAATTCCTCATCTTTTACCTCATCAGCGGCATTGCTTCGGGCGTCGTTCAATTCATCGCGAATATCGGCAGCCCCATACCTACCATCGGCGCGAGCGGAGCGATTGCGGGCGTAATGGGCGCATTTCTCATTCTTTACCCGCGCGCCCGCGTCGTAACGCTGATATTCATTGTCTTCTTCATCACCACGTTCGAGCTTCCCGCCGCCTTCATGCTCATCTATTGGTTCGCCATACAGGTGCTAAGCGGCCTTGGCTCGCTAAGCAGCGTGTCGCAAGCGCAGGGCATCGCCTGGTTCGCGCACGTTGGCGGATTCGTCGCCGGCATCTTGCTCGTACGGATTTTTGCGAGTAATCGTCCGCGCTATTCCTACTGACGCTCTTCATGCACGACGCCAACGAGCCGTTTGAAAATCTGCGGCCGTTGGACGTGCTGGCGATTGCCGCGCATCCTGATGACGTCGAGCAAACCTGTGGCGGCACGCTGCTCGCCATGGCCGAGCTTGGATATCGCAGCGGCGTGCTCGATCTCACGGCAGGCGACATGGGAAGCCGCGGCACGCCCGAAATCCGCATTCAGGAGTCGGAAATCGCTGCGACACATCTCCTGCTCGCCTGGCGTCAGAATCTGCGCTGGCCCGATGCCCGCCTCGAGAACACAATTACCGCTCGCATGACCCTCGCCGGTGTCATCCGCCGCATCCGGCCGCGCGTCGTCATCCTGCCCTATTGGGAAGGCCGCCATCCCGATCACTATCGAGCCTCTGAAATCGGATATGAGGCGTGTTTTCTCGCGGGTCTGCGCCGCCTCGAAGAAGATACCCCTCCGCACCGTCCCTTTAAGATCTTGTATTCCTCCCTCTATGCGAACGTTAGGCCGTCTTTTGTTGTCGATATTTCACGCCAGTTCGATCGCCGCATGAACGCGCTCCTCAGCTATGCGTCTCAATATGGCGACAGCGCAACCGCTTCCGACCTCTTTCCTTCGCATGGCGAGATGCGAGAGCGCCTGGCCGCCGTCGCCCGTTTCTACGGCAACCTGATTGGCGTAAAATACGGGGAACCTTTCGTCGTGAAGGAGTCCATTCAAGTGGACGACATTGTCAACATGCCCGTCCGAAGCGTCTGATCGCTTACAGCTGAGGCCGGAACGCTATGGCGGGTTCGACATTCTATGCACGTTGCGACTAACATCCTCGTTGTCGGCTTTCTGGTGTTCGTCGCGCATGCCTTCACGGGTATTTTCAGCCGCACGCGATTGCCCGATATTCTCCTTCTGACCATCATCGGCATCCTGCTTGGGCCGCTCTTTCATGTAGTCAAGCCTGAAAACTTTGGCTCCGTCGGCCCGGTATTTGCCACCGTAACGCTGATCATTCTCTTGTTCGAGGCCGGCCTCAGCCTGGATTTCGATATTTTGCACGGAGCGATTCGAGCCACGCTCATACTGACTCTCACGAATTTCGTGCTCACGATGACCGGAGTCGCGATTGCTGTCCATTTTTTCACCGGCCTCGGTCCGCAGCTCAGCCTTATGCTCGGAGCGATTATCGGGTCCACTTCGCCCGCAGTGATCGTGCCGCTAACCAAGCGCCTCGACATGGCGCAATCCACGAAAACGATTCTCTTCCTCGAATCTGCCGTGAGCGACGTGCTCAGCATTGTAGTCGCTATCGGCTTTATGGACAGCTACAGGTTCGGCACGTTGCGTCTCGGCCAAATGCTCGGACAGATCGTAGCCACGCTGCTGCTGGCCGGCATCGCCGGAGCCGCAAGCGCATTTCTTTGGTCGATCCTGCTGCGCCGGATTCGCGGACTCGAAAACTCCATCTTCACGACCCCAGCCTTCGTGTTCGTACTCTTTGGCCTGGTCGAGCTGCTCGGATTCAGCGGCTATGTCGCCGCCGTCGTCTTCGGAGCGGTTCTGGGTAACATCGAGGTCTTCCAGGGCATGGCGTGGATGCGCCGCTATCTGCCGAGCGAAGCGATTTCGCTGAACGATACGGAGCGTGTCTTTCTCGGTGAAGTAGTGTTTCTGCTGAAAACGTTCTTCTTCGTCTACGTGGGCGTGTCGATTAAGTTCGCGGATCTCCGTCTGGTGTATATCGGGCTTGCGCTCACAGCTCTAATTTTCCTCATCAGAATCCCAGCGGCTTGGATTGGTCTCGAGCGCACTACTCCCGTTCGCGATGCTTCTCTGGCCGCCATTATGAGTCCGAAAGGATTGGCCGCCGTTGTACTCGCTTCCATGCCTCTCGAGCAAGCCCTTCCCGGTGGAGCGATGCTGCGGGACATCACCTATATCGTTGTGTTCCTCAGCATCGTGTTCACATCGGTGCTGAGCTTTCTGGTTGAAAGAACCTCTATGGCTCGCTTCTACGCAATGCTCTTCTATCGCTTCGGGCAAGTCCCCGGACCAGACGTTATCCCAGTCCCTGCCCGTGATGCGAGTGTGCCGTGATTTAAGACAAATCAGCTTCGCTCACGCCTGCCGGTTGCTCAGGCGTCTCACCTGCGACCTTCAATCTCGTGCGAGCTGAGAACATACCGCCCTTTGCTGGGACGTTCGGCGCGAAACCTTGGAACCCGATCGGCGGTAAGTTCATGTCGTCATAAATGGCTTCCATTCCTCCCCGCATGAAGTAGGTCTCGTGCCAAAAGCCGGTGCCGCCGGAATCGCGGATGAAATCTTGCCACCAGATCCGGTGCGGTTCCGAGCGAGCCCAACGTTCCATAGATTCGAAATCTTTCCAGTACCATCGCATTCCAACATGCAGCGGAAACAGGCTGAAGATAATGTTGTTTTCATAGTGGAGAAGCCCTTCGGGGCGCGCCGCCCCTGCCTTCACGATTTGAGGGCCGAGACCCACCAACCTTTTGATGCCGGCCATCTTCCGCATTCGCATCCCAAGGTAAATTACTACCAGATCGGGAAAAGCGCTCAAGTCTACAGTTCGCCTATTTACACGCGATGCCATACGCACACGTGTAGCAAATCCGAGTTTGACGCCAGGAGAACTCTAGGCGTCTCGTGCTGTGGAGGAGGTTGGGCAATCGGGAAGACCCAGGACCACAATTGCGATCTTCACTCCCGACCTCTTCCCCGCATTACCGCGATACTCGATTCGTCAAGTCTAAATTCGACAGCCGCCATGATCGAAACTCGGATGGTGAAGATTCTCCGACGTGCAGTGCCAGTAAACTCCGAAACATCTCCGGATTTTTTGCGAGCTGCGCGAGAACCCGCCTCCGCACGCGTTCGTGCTTTACGAGCTTCAGCAGCAGCGCTCCCATCAGGCGCGGTCTTCGGCTCAAAGCTCGGTGCGCTCTCTCATACGCCCGAAGATCTTTAGACTTCCAGGCGCGCGCGAGCGCAATCGCTTGTCGAAAGGATAACCCGAGTCCTTCCCCCGTAATTGCATCCATCGATCCCGAAGCGTCGCCGATCAGTGCCAAGCGCGGACGGCACACTCGTTCGAAGCTCCGCGACAGCGTCATGCCTCCGCGCTCGTTCGATGAAGGCAGCGCGAGTGACAGGCGCGCTTTGATCTCCGGAAACTCCGCCATCGCCTCATTCAATCGCAGGTTCGAATCGCCGGCCAGCAGCGCCACAGCGAGCTCGTTCTCTGAAACCGGAGTGATGTAAATTTGGCAGCGCTTGCCCCAATGCACCTCGACATACGGCGACCACGGCCGCATCCGGTAGTGCCGCCTAAATCCGAAGCGGCGCATCTGGCGATTGGCCTTGCCTAGCCGCGCAGCTTCTCTGATCAGCGAACCCAGTCCGTCCGCCCCCACGGTTAGTCCCGGCGTAATCTGCTCGCCGGCGATTTCAAGTCGCTCTCCATTCAGTCGTGTTCCTTTCATTCCCCACAGCAGCGAAACGCCCAATTCCCGGGCGCGTTCGATCAGCAGCGTGTGCAGCGTGGTCCTCCGCACGCCGATTCCGGTTGCACTTGGAAAATCGCTCAGCACTGAAGAGTGCGCATCAGCGAACCGAATTCCTCTGAATGGGAAACTTTCGCCGGGAGGTATTGTTACTCCCAGCGTACGCAAAGCTGAAACGCTGCCGGGCATCAAACCTTCCCCGCACGCTTTATCGATTGGAGGAACGGCGCAATCCGTCAAAGCGACGCCGAAGCCTTCCATACGCAGCGCAATGGCTGCCGCCAGCCCCGCGGGGCCGCCGCCGATCACGCAAACATCGACTGTGCGGCTCATGTTTTCACGCTTATTTTGTTGAATTCTTCCCGATAGAGTTGATTCTCGGGAAAGCGCCTCATCAAATCCCCGAGCAGCCGCTTGGCTTCTCGCTCATTCTTATCGCGTAATGCTGCTACGGCGAGCAGCAGCTCTGCAAAAGGCTGGAGATAGTGACCCTTCGCCGCCGTGAGACGCAGGTTCGCGAGACCCGCTTCCCTATCGGTTTGCGCCCCGTCCATTCGCAAGAACCACCGCACGGGCCCGGGCTTCAAACTGAAAATGTAGTTCTCAAATCCAATCGCGAGATACGCGTCATAACAATCGGGATGCCTCGAGAGCAACTGTTCCGCTGCGTCCCGCGCCTGCTTCACGTCGTCCAACGAGACCCAATAGCGCTTCTCGATCAGCGCTGTATAGTCGGCCTGCAAACCCAGCCGCAGAACCGTCGCCAGCAACGCCGTCTCATCCCCTGGCGAACGCTGCAGAATGGGCGCGGCGAGCTCGCGAGTGCGATCGAGAGCTCCTTCGAATTCTCGTTTGACGGCCGGATCCGGCGCTTCCGTCCGCGTATGAAAGAACGCGCGGTCATTCACGAACAACTCCGCCTGCAAAACTCTCAACCGGTGAAACTCGGCGTATAGATAGGCGGCTGCATCAGAGACCGGTCCCATCGGATCCTCAGGATGACTCCGCTCCCAGGCTTCGAAGCAGCGGTGGGCGTCAGTGAACGCAAGGTTGTACATGTCTTTATATCCCTGGTCCAGTAACGTATCGGCCGGATCGCTCGGCTGCGCTGCGAGAGCAAACGCCGTCGCGAGCACGCAACATACAAAGTGTGTCGACACCAGTACCAGTATGCGCTTGATTGTCTCGAACCGTCACCGCGTCCGCAAATGCTAACGCTCCCACCCCAAGGATTCGGATTAGTTCGCCTGGAGCTGCGCGTGAGTACGCGTCGAAGTGCCTATGGAAATGCACGATCACGTTAAGCCTCGCGGTTGACGTTGTTCCTAAATCCTGGAACAGTTCTGCCGCAATTGATCCGATGATTTCGCCGTCGTTTACGCGCCACTCGGCAGCCCCTTGAACATGCCATCCGGACAGAGTGCCGCCATCAAAATCGGCGTGGAGCGCGGTGAATTGGTGGAAGGGCCCGCCCACAAAGATAGGAAAAATATCGAAATACAAACGACCACTGCAAACCAGAAATACCTACGGCTGTGGGGGTCAGACGAGTGTTGCATCGGGGTTAGGGAGCATCAGGTCCCGGACGTACGCAGCCAATCCATGGCAGGCCTCAATAAATTGCCGGAGGGTCCGCATTGTCGGAGGAAACGTGTCGAATTCTTGAGCGGAAAGGCCGTCCTCCTTGTATGCGCGGCCGAAATCAGGAGATTTGTTCAAGAGTTCTTCAACAATGATCGGATCGACAGCCCGCTCGATTCGAGGCATCACTCGCACGTCGCTTGCGTTGAACCCAAGCTGCCACTTGTAAGGCGGCGAGATCAGTTGGTATCCGGAATACCCGGCCATGGTTCGGCAGCTCGAGCGGGATCTGCCCGAACTACTGGCTTTCTACAGCTTCCCCCAACCGCTCTGGAAGAAGCTGCGCACCACCAATTTGATTGAGCGAATTTTTGTGGAGGTTCGGCGACGCACCCGGCCTATGGTCTGCTTTGTCAATGTGGACAGCGTCGACCGCATTATCTACTCGATGTTACACCGATTTAATCTTAGACGGCGCAACCGCACCCTCCGCGTTTTTACACAGGCGGCTTGACATCACCCAAATTGTATTTACCTTGACACTGGCATTCGTTTCGATGTAGACTTCCAAACGCTTGGTTTCAACAGTTTAAATCTCTTAGGAGCGGGTATGAGGACGGGTCTGCGGGCAGTAACTTGCGTTTTCCTTGCGTTATGGGTCTATCCTCTTGTGATCTATGCACAGGCCGACATGGGAACGATCACCGGCGCAGTTACGGACACGAGCGGCGCCGTGATCACGAACGCTGTAATCACCTTAACGGAGCTAGGCACGAATACTAGGATGACGGTAAAGACCGACATACAAGGGAATTACATAGCAACCCCGTTGCGCGTTGGCAATTACTCTCTCACGGTGGAAACGCCGGGTTTCAAAACGGAAACCCGCACCGGTATCGTGCTCAGGGTTCAGGACAGGCTCCGCGTGGATTTTACGCTGCAAATTGGTTCGGTGAATGAGACGGTCAATGTGCATGAATCGGCGCCGGTGGTGGACACTGACAGCTCCGCGCTGGGCGACGTAATCTCCAGCCGCCAGATTACTGATCTTCCGCTCAATGGCCGCGATTATACCCAGCTTGCGACGCTTACGACAGGCGTTGTCAAAATCACCGAGAACGGCGGCGGAATCAACGGGGCCACCACTCCGACGAATGGCAACGCCGGGGGTGCGTTCGCGGTTAACGGCACGCGGGGAAACCTGAACAACTTTTTACTCGACGGAATCGACAACAACTCGAACGATAATGCGGGCAACATCCTGAAGACGAATGTGGATGCCATCCAGGAGTTTAAAGTTCAAACCAGCAACTACTCAGCGGAGTTCGGCCGAAGTGGCGGCGCGGTCATTAACGCCACCATCAAGTCTGGGACCAATGCGTTCCACGGAACCGCTTTCGAGTTCTTGCGAAATTCCGCAGTCGACGCGCGCGGGTATTTCGAGCCTGCGGATCAGCCCAAGGCGCCGTTTCGCCAGAACCAGTTTGGCGGCACGCTCGGAGGGCCGATCCGGCGAAACAAGACGTTTTTCTTCGTGGATTATCAAGGCACGCGCATAGGCACTTCCCAGACCGATATCTCCACTGTTCCGACCCCGGCCGAGATCAACGGCAATTTCAGCGCGCTCCTGAGCAGCGGTACCCAGATCTATAATCCGCTGAGCACGACCATCGTTAACGGCCAGCCGGTCCGGACACCGTTCGCGGGGAACATTATCCCGCCCTCGCTGCTCGACCCGATCAGCCACGCTGTGGCACAGCTATATCCACTGCCCAACGTGCCCGGGGCGCTGGCGAATAACTACGTCATAAACGCCCCCGGTAACGAACAGGTCGATCAAGGGGATGTGCGGGTTGATCAAAACATCTCGGAGCGGCAGCAGATCTTCGCCCGGTTTTCCATAAGCCAGACGGACCGTTTTCAGCAACCCCCGCTTCCGGGTCTCGCAGACGGCGGCAGTTACAGTACTGGCACTTATATCGACGACACTCGCGGCGCGGTCATCGGGTACACCTTTACGATCAGCCCGACTATGGTCAACGAGGTGCGTATCGGGTTTAACCGGGAACACTACATAGACAACACACCAGCTTATGGACAAAAATATCCGCCCTCTGGCCTCGCGGTGCCCGGTGTGCCAGACAATGCAACCATCAATGGCCTGACCCTATTCGGGATCAGCGGTTACCACAACCTGGGCGAGCCAGGCTACACACCGACGACCAGCACGAGCCAGGAATTCCAGTACGGCGATACGCTCAGCATCGTTCATGGACAGCATTCTCTGAAAATGGGACCCCAGGTTCGCTATAGCCAGTTCAATCTGTTCCAGATCGGCCAGCCCCGCGGAGCCTTCTCGTTCTCCGGCGAATTCACAGCCGATTCGCCCTCTTCGGGAGACGGTAGCGGGAATGCGCTCGCTGACATGCTGCTGGGGCTTCCGACGACTTCCACAATCTCGACTCTGACGTACTTCGGAAATCGCCAGCACACGTATGGCGCCTTTATTCAGGACGATTACAAGGTCTCACCCAAGCTGACGTTGAACCTGGGTCTTCGCTACGACTACACGACTCCTATCTTCGAGGCGCATAATCGGCAGAGTAACTTCGATTTCGCAACCGGGCAGTTGGTCGTGCCCGGGCAGAACGGCGCTTCACCGGGGCTGGTGACCACTGATAAGGACGACTTCGCCCCGCGCCTCGGCCTTGCCTGGAATGTGGTAAAGAACACTGTAATCCGGGCGGGCTACGGGCGCTTTTTCAGTTACCAGGAGATCCGCACCGGGGATCCGCTACAGCTTGCCTATAACCTGCCTTTCTTCTATCAGCCGACGTTTGTCAGCGACGGGATTACGCCAATTCTGACCGTCTCGGGAGGCTTTCCGCCACTCAATCCGAGTCAGGCGGTAGATGCGAATGTCACGATTTCCGGATCCGGAGTTGGTTCTCATCTCCACGCGCCCGTTCTAGATGAGTGGAACTTCAATATTCAGCAGCAGCTGCCGGGCAACACTCTGTTTGAAATTGCGTATATCGGTTCGAAATCGACACACCTGCAAGCCCTGATCGATCCCAATCAGGATCCGCGGCCAGGTAGGGGTGACATCCAGTCGCGCCGCCCCTACCCGCAATACGGACCGTTTACTGATATCGTGAACCGCGGCAACTCCGACTACAACGCGCTGGAGCTGAAAGCGGAGAAACAGCTTTCGAACGGACTCATGTTCCTGAGCGCGTTCACCTACAGCAAGTCGATCAACGATCAGCCCGAGATTTGCTGCTCATCACCCTGGCCGCAGAACTCCTATGATGTCGCCGCCGACCGCGGGCCCTCTGACTTTGATGAGAGGTTCCGGTGGGTTTCAAGCTTCGACTACCAACTTCCGGTCGGAAAGGGTCAGCGTTTTATCGGCTCGAGCCGGGTGGGAGACCTGGTGCTCGGGGGATGGCATCTGGGCGGCATATTTACGATGCGGAGCGGGTTTTACTTCTCGCCTCTTATGGGCTACGACCCGTCCAATACGGGCTCCATTGGGTTGGTTCGCACCGACCGAATCTGCGACGGCAACTTCCCATCCGGCCAACGTTCACCCAACCTCTGGTTCAATACGAGTTGCTTCCCGTTGCCGACAGGTTACGCCTTCGGGAATTCTGGAAAGAACGTTCTGATTGGACCCGGTGGAGTGTCCGGCGATTTTGCTCTTCGCAAGGTGTTCGACATCACGGAGCATCAAAACCTGGAGTTCCGCATAGAAGCCTTCAATGCCTTTAATCATCCAGTTTTCGCGCAGCCGGACAATTACATCACCGACGGACCTGGCGCTGCAGGAGTGATCACCTCAACGGTGCTCCCGCAACGCGAAATTCAATTTGCTCTGAAACTAAACTTCTGACCTGCATGTGATCTGGTCCCGCGAACACGGTAGCGGAGGAATTGTTCTGGAACCCGGGACCTACGACCAACCGCGGCACCTTTCTTTCTGGGGCAGGAAAGTCACCATCGCCGTTAGCTGAAATCAAACCGTACTTGGCTCTGTTTCCCTCAGTATTTCGGATTCGATTTGTGGCAAGACATTGTAAAGGTCAAAAGAGGTGAAAAGGATGAAACGTCGGGACTTTTTAATGGGTTCTATGGCTGCGGCAGCGACCGCTGTCACTGGAGTGTCGCAGGACATCGTCGTCATGTCCAAGCTAGATCGCATCGGCGCAATGTCCGGGAATTTTTCTGACCTCCTCACGCAAGTGGGAGATTGGAGCCAGCCGGCCACGCCAGGTCAACTTGACATCATGGACTTTCCGGAGATGCTCGCGGATCGCTATGGCATTCACAACGTGGAAGTGGAGGACAGGCATTTTCTTTCGCTCGAATCCGCTTACTACGAGAAGTTTCATCAGCGGCTACAAAAGGCAAAATCCCGGATGGTCAACATCGATCTCGAATTGGATAAAGCCGGCTACAGCGGAACGATCACCCCTTGTTCCCCCGATCCACAGATTCGCGCGCATGCGATTGAGCTCACGAAGCAATGGATTGATCGAGCTGCATTGATCGAGTGTTCCAGCGTCATGATTAATCAAGGCAGGACATGGGGCGACGATCTTACCCCGATTATCGATGCGCTGAAGTTACTGCGCGATTATGGCGAATCGAAACACGTTGCAATCATCATGGAAGAGCGGGGACCTCAGATCCCTATCGACACGCTTGTAAAAGTAATCCGCGAGTCCGGGATTCACGCAAATCCTGATATGGGCAACTGGAAAGATGAACAGAGCATGGAGCGCGGACTACGCTTGATGTACCCGCTTGCGCTGACAGTCAGCCATGTCAAATGGAATCCTGATAGGTTCAGTCTTGCTACAGCTGTGGGAATCTCTAAAGAAATGGGTTTCGAAGGTACATATTCACTCGAAACCGGAGGCCCTGAGCCTTATGCGATGCAACAAACACTTTTGGATAAGTTAATGGAGTATCTGTGATGAAAGCTGAGCTGCATCCGCGCCAAAGGATCTCGGTCTCACCTCAGCTTAGATGGCGATTGGCGCTATGTGCGCTCATTCCCGTAATCGCTCTTACGCCGGCCGCCCGAGCTGCTGATGCCGACTTCAATGGCCGATGGGATATTCAGGTGGACGCCAAACCCGCCGACTTTGCGCAGTTCACCACGACCGCCGCATGGTGGTTGGGTATCACTGGTGCGGGAACGCCTGATATGAAGGTTCAGTTCGTTGGGTCTCCGGATGGCAGCCTGGATGACATAACGATCGTAAAAATCCAGAACGGGGTACTGCACTTCACCTGGATGCCCAGAGCGCGTCCCGGAGTCGCCCCGAATCCGAACGAGCGTGCCGAATACAAGGTGAAGTACGTCCACGGCGTCCTCCAGGGCACGATGACGAGTCCCACAATGACCTTGACGTTCACTGGATATCGCTCGCCGCAAATTGATGAACACGATGACGGCACTTGGGTAGAGGGGAAGCCAATCCAGCTATTTGACGGGAAAGACCTCAAAGGGTGGACCGGCGTTAATTCCAGTAATGCGGAAGGCTGGAGCGCCGAGGACGGGATTCTTAAATGTGCTGGTCAAACCGACGATCTCAGGACGTTAGCGAAATATTGGAATTTTGAACTACATGTCGAATATAACCTCCCCGCCAAGAGCAACAGCGGTATCGGTCTGCGCGGACGTTATGAAGTTCAGATTGCGTCCGATTATGGAAAGCCCCCCGGCATGCACGGCACCGGTGCGCTATACACGCGAATTTTGCCGAGAGTGAACGCGGGCAAGCCCCCGGGCGAGTGGCAAACCTACGATATTCGACTGGTTGGTCGTGAAGTGACTACGGTCCTGAATGGACAGAAGCTTTACGAGAAGGGAGTCATCGACGGCCTGACGGGGATCGCCATCGACCCGTTCGAAGGTCGGCCAGGGCCGATAGAGCTGCAAGGCGACCACGGTGGCGTCGAATTCCGGAACATCGTACTGGTGCCCCTTACTAAGCGCAACGGCAAATAGCGCGGGCAAAGGCTCACAGCCATTTTTTCGGAGAGGAACATAAATTTGCGAGTGTTGCTGGTGTTTTCGTTACTGACGGCTTCATTACAGGCGCAAGTCACGTTCAACCGCTTGGTTCACGCGAACCAGGAGCCCCAGAATTGGCTCACCTACGGCGGAACATATGCGAGCGATCGTTACAGCCTGTTGACGGAAATCAATCAGAACAATGTCAAGAATCTGCAGGTAAAGTGGGTCTGGCGGCCCACCACCACACCCGCTGACGAGAAGATGGAGAACACGCCTATTGTCGTAGACGGCGTTTTATATGCGACGAGCCTGACGTCAGTCGTGGCGCTCGATGCCGCCACGGGCCGGCAGTACTGGAAGCTCTCGCGTCCGTTTAATCCCGACGACTTCCATGGGCAACGCATGTACATGGTCAACAAGGGAGTGGCGATCGAGGGGAATACGTTGTTTTGGACCACGGGATGGAGCGATCATCTGCTCGCCATCGATGCGAGAACCGGCCGGGTGAAATGGGAAGTCCCGGCGGCGGACTGGTCAGAGGGTTATCAGCTCGATGTCCCGCCTTTGGTCGTGAAAAACGTGGTCATCGTCGGACCCGCGACCGACGATATGGGCGCAAACTGCTTTCTCGCTGCCTTTGATATTCATACTGGTAAACAAGTCTGGAAAACGTACACAAGTCCGAATTCGCCGGATGATCCCGCCGCCAAGACATGGGCGGGAGATACCTGGAAGCACGGCGGCAGCCCCGTCTGGAACAGTGGTTCCTACGATCCTGAGACGAACCTGGTGTTCTGGGGCACCGGCAATCCGAATCCTGTGTCGAACGGCGATCAGCGATCGCCGGGCAGCAAGTTCGATAACCTCTACTCGGATTGCGTCATTGCGCTCGATGCCGACACCGGGAAAATCAAATGGCATTTTCAATTCACGCCGGCCGATGAGTACGACTTTGACGCGACCCAGATTCCAGTGTTAGCGGATATCACTTGGGACGGCAAACCACGAAAAGTGATGTTGTGGGCTAATCGCAATGGGTTCTTTTATGTCCTCGACCGGCAGACCGGCCAATTCCTTTTAGGCAAGCCTTTTATCAAACTGACTTGGGCGGAAGGCATCGATAAGAATGGCCGGCCCATTAGAGTTCCGAAGTACTGGCCGAAACCGATGGGCGGCATTCTCACCATGCCAGGTTCCCAAGGCGGCACAAACTATTACCCGCCATCTTACAACCCCCAAACAGGGCTCTTCTATTTATCCGTCTGGGACAACTACGAAGCTTTTTCGGGCAAACGACCCATTCTTCCATGGAAGCGAATGCACATGTATACCGGAGACGGTTGGTGGCCCGGCTTCGGGGAAACGCAACCCCCGGCTGACTGGCCGCCCCCTCCTGTTGAGCCGCCCCTTTCCGGTATGCGAAGGCGTGCGAGTCCCAGTTACAAGACGGAGGCCGAGGGATACGGTGCGATCCGCGCCATTGATCCCAAGACGGGCGAGAAAAAGTGGGAGTTCAAGATGGTGGATTACACAGAATCTGGAGTGCTCTCGACTGCGGGCGGCTTGGTGTTCGGAGGTGGGATGGACGGCGAGTTTGTCGCCCTCAATGCAATCACAGGCAAACCGTTGTGGCATGTGTACTTGGGGGGTGCCAATGCCAGTGGCCCCATGAGTTACGCTGTAAATGGAAAACAATACATCATAGGGACAGGCGCCGACACAATGTATGCATTCGCTCTGCCGGATTAGGCCCGCAGCGTAATATTACCGAGTTACAGCAGTAACCAACAGTTACTTGCGAAGTTGAGCAGCTGCTATGCATAAGACATATAGACTGAAACGTACCATCGTTCTGGGATTGTGCGGTACTGTGTTGAGCGTCCACTCTCAGAGCTTGCCTGAAGGAAAAGGAAGGGCGTCATTTCAGCGCATTTGTGGTGTGTGTCACAGCCTCAATGTGGCCAGAAGCCAAAGAATGACGCGGGGTGAGTGGAGCGGCGTGGTGACCGACATGGTGTCGA
This sequence comes from uncultured Acidobacteriaceae bacterium, assembly GCA_963703035.1. Taxonomy (GTDB): domain Bacteria; phylum Acidobacteriota; class Terriglobia; order Bryobacterales; family Bryobacteraceae; genus Bog-105. Next base: position 1,236,700 of record OY969780.1, read on the forward strand.
GGGGCGCCCAGGGGACCTCGGAGGAGCTTGAGAGTGTTGTCAATTACCTTAGCGCCAACTTTGGCAAAGGAAATGTCTCACCACGCGGCGGCGGCCAACGGTCCGAGCCGACGGAAGAAGTTACGCCACTCAGTGGCGTGGAGATCGCGGCTGCAAAGAAGTTGATTCAGACAAATGGGTGTCTGTCGTGCCATCGGATTGGCGAGATGGGCTCATACATTGGACCCGACCTGAATGACCTAGGGTCGAACCTGTCACCCGACCAGATATCCCATGCGTTGATATCTCCAAACGATATGGTCCAACCCGACAATCGCACGGTCCAGTTGATTACTAAGGACGGACAGAGAGTTACCGGGAGAATTCTCAATCAGGATGGATTCAGCGTGCAACTTATCGATTCATCGGGTCAATTGAAGTCATTCGAAAAAGCAACTCTAGTTCAGTTTGTCATCGTGACCACAAATCCGATGCCCTCTTATGCGACTAAGCTCAATAACGAGGATATGAGAACTATCGTTCGTTATTTGGCCTCCTTAAGGGAACCCGGTGCCTAATCAAGGTTCGTAGTTGTCTTCCCTTCGAGCATTCTATGTGAACTTGCGACCGCTGGCGGGCTGCTACTTCTGTTTGCCTGCCCGGTAGCGCAGGTCCAGCATTTGAACTTCACTAAAGAAATTATTGAGGTACGCCAACGCTACTGGCGTGGCGATCTTGACGACACCAAGACTGATCGGAGTACACGAGACGTTCCCATGGGGCATCTCACCCGCGATTTGAAAGCACTCTGCCTAGGTGATCCCGATCACTTTGTTTTCGGCAGTGTCACGCATCGTGGGCAACGCCGCAAAGATGGCAGACCTGCGGGACCGCGGATCTGTCGCGATGACCGCGACTTCATCAGCACTTTTTGCGACCCGCGGCGAAGGCGCTAGGCTTGTACTTCTCAGGCTTCGGGTTTCAATCGCTGCGGGGCGAGGCAATCACCAATATCAGTCGTGAAGCTGGATTGAGCAAGTAGCTTAATGGCCGGGCACAGCAAGCTGTACACGACGCTCTTATATGAGCTCGCGGATGACGGAGGTCAAGCAATTAATGGTGGGCCCGAGAGAACTCGAATCTCTGACCTCCGCCGTGTCAAGGCGGCGCTCTAACCAACTGAGCTACGGGCCCGTGCGCAAGACCAACTTATCACGCGAGCCATTCGCGATGGCGAGGGACGACGGTCACTTCTCAAGGAGCTTCTGAATGGCTTCGAGCTCCTTCCCAGCCTCGGACCATTTGCCTTGCGCGCTCAATTCGCGGTAGCGGCGCAGGTGATCGCGTACTTCGCTGAGCGTTCGTACAGCATCAGGAGAAGGCGCGCCGGAGGGTAGGACTGGTTGAGGCGAGACTGACGCGCCGGGCGCTTGGCCTGAGGTTGGTTGCGCCACGGGAGCGGGGGGCTGAGTTCCCCCTAACGAGCCGATCAGTTCTGTGAGCGCCTGCTCATAGGTATCGGCGTATGCAAGCCGGTTGCCCATTGCGAGCGCGACCTTCTTCAATTGCGGCATGCTGGCTTGCGAGGCCTGGATATAAATAGGCTCAATGTAGAGAAAGCTGTTGTCGATGGGCAGGACAAGAATCTGTCCCCGCAGCACTTGCGAGCCTTGCTGGTTCCACAGAGTCAGATCTTTTGAGATGTTTTGGTCCTGGTTGATGCGGGCCTCAATTTGCATCGGTCCGTAAATGATGTTTTGTTTCGAGAGCTCCTCGAAGACGAGCTCACCCAGGTGCTTCCCATCGCAGCGCGCCGACATGAATCCGATCAGATTGTCTTTATTTGCCGGAGTAAAGGGAATGATCAGCATGAACTCCGGCGTGTTGTCACCGGGCAACGTCGCGACAACGTAGGTCGGAGTGACCGGTGAGGCGGGCTCGCCTTGTTTGCTGCTCGTATGCGCGATGTCCCATAAATCCGCGCGATTGTAGAAGGCCTCGGGATCACGCATGTGAAACGCCAGATAGATTTGCGCCTGCGCGCTGAACAACATCTCGGGGTAACGCGCGTGCGCACGCAGATCGGCGGGCATTGCGGAAGCCGGTTTAAAAAGATTTGGGAACAAGCGCCAATACGCCTGAATCAATACGTCACCCGGATCGAAGACGTACAGATTGGTTTCACCGGTGTAGGCGTCGATAGTTGCCTTAATAGAATTGCGGACGTAGTTCAGCGTTTCACCGCTCGCCAGGTCCATCGTCCGGGAGTACGGATGCGCGTCGGACATCATGTAGCCGTCGGCTATCCATACCAGGCGTCCGGCATTGGTGAGGACGAGATACGGATCGGAGTCCCAGGTCAGAAAGCCCGCCAAGGTGTGAAGGCGTTGCAGGATGGGGCGATGAATCATCATGCGAGTGCTGCCAGTAATGGGGCTGGGCAAGATGATGTTCAGGTCGCCGTAGACGGTCGCTGCGGCCAAGCGCAGGAGCGGAGATGAAATGGGGAATCCGCCGCTGCCGCTGTAGCGCGTATAAACGCTTTGGGCGCCGGAAGGGTAGTTGAATTCGGGCTGTGCGGTATCTACGAAGACGGGCTCATGCGCGACCTCGCCGTAATAGATTTCGGGCTTGGTAAAAGAAAGGCTCTTCGTGGTTACGACTGGCGGGGCGTCTTTTATGAACAGTACCGGCAAGCCGTCGGTGGTGATTCGGTTGGCTTCGGCCATCACGATTCCGTAGCCGTGCGTGTAAATGAAATGTGTGTTGATCCAGCTGTTACGGGTTCCAAGCTGGCGAATGTCCAGCTCGCGAGGCGATATCAGAACCTGCCGGATCTGTCCATCGATGTTGTAACGATCTACATCCGAATCGATATACACGTAGGGCCGTAGAGGCTGGATCTGCGACACCGTATCGTGGAACGCGCGCCAATCCCAGAGGCGCACGTTATCGAGCAGCGGCTTGTGCTTCGCATAATCGATAGGGATTTCGGGTTGCGCTTCGAGTCCCGTTTCGGTGACGCGCTGATTCAGGCCGTACGCCGATCGCGTGGCTTCGATGTGGTGTTGGATGTACGGCCGCTCCAAGGCCAGCTCGTTCGGGCGGACGTACAGGCCAGAAACGAGAGGCGGCAGAATGTAGCGGATCGGAAGCACGAGGAGTAAGACCAGCGCCCAACGGCCTCTCTTCGCGATCAGAAGCACGGCCGCGACGAGCGCTGCGAAGATCATCAGCCATTGCAGCGGAAGCACGACGTGATCTGTAACCCAGTCGACACCCACGAGGTACGCCCCATGATCCTGGAGCAGGAAAGTGTAGCGATTGAAGTAGAATTTGATGGCAAGCCCGAGCAGCAAAATGGCGGCGGCGAGGCGCACGAAGGTGGAATCGAACACCCTGGCGAGCGAGCCTGGCTCAAGTTCGAACGAGGTTCCGGGATAGAAGCTGGGGAGACGGTTCCTGAAAGCTTCGGCGTGCGCGGTGAGCCCGTAAATCAGCAGCGAAACAATGACCCCGACCAGCACGACGCGCAACAGCAGGTTGTAGAACGGCAGGCCGAAGAAATAAAAATGCAGCGGGAGTCCGAAGATCGGGTCAGTGAACTCGGCGTGCGAAGCCGGAAGACGCAGGCCGCCAAAATATCTCACAACCGTCCAACTATCAACCGTGGCATTTGCAGCGATGACGGCCACAAAGGCGCAGACCAGCAACGCTATGCGTGAAATGAACGCTCGTTTGAAGAGGCTGGGCCGCGATTTCACCGCATCCTGCCGGATTCCGATCTTGAACGCAGTCCAAAACGCCGCGAAAAACAGAACGGCAGCAAGAATGACCGGAACCGTTCCATAGAGCAGGAGATTGACCCAGGTATCGAGCTGGTGCAGCTCAGACCACCACTCGTAATCAATCAAAGTTGATGCGATGTAGCGTGAGCAGACCAGTATCGCGAGCACGAGTATCGCGAGAAAGACCAGGCCGCCTCTGCGTTGCCGCTGCCCGATGAGTTTGTCCGTGTAGGGCAAGAAGCGATAGTATATCGCCGCTGTCAACCGCGCGCATTCGCCGGAGCCGAATAAGATCTTCTAATCACGTCATTCGCGAGATGCGATTGCAGCAACGGCCGATTGGCGGGTATACTTGGCTAACCCCCTATGAACCCGAGGAGGCGAAGTGTATACAATCGAGCGCCGGGGAGGTCTGCCCCCACCTCGAGGCTTGTACCATCCGACGCATGAGCACGACGCTTGTGGCATCGGCTTTGTAGCGACTCTGACAGGCGAGCCCTCGCACGACATAGTGCAGAAGGGTTTGCAGATCCTTGTGAACCTGGCGCACCGGGGCGCTTGCGGCTGTGATCGTGAGACCGGAGACGGCGCGGGTATCCTGATTCAAATCCCTCATGGTTTCTTCTCAAAGCAAGCCGCGCATCTTGGATTCTCTCTGCCGGGACCTGGGGAATATGCTGTGGCGATGTGCTTTCTGCCTGTCGAACGGCAGCAGCGGCTAAGCTGCGAAGGACTGCTCGAACAGGTTTCGCGAGAGGAAGGTCTGGCGGTTCTCGGATGGCGCGATGCTCCCGTCCAAGTGAATGCGATCGGGCGTGTGGCGCGGGCCTCTCAGCCTTACATCGAGCAGCTCTTCGTTGCTCGACAAGCGAGCATGACCCAGGACCAATTTGAGCGCAAGTTGTTCGTGGTTCGCAAAAGAGTGGAGTCGCTGGTCGCTGCTTCCGATATGCGCGATAAAGACTTCTTCTATCTACCGTCGTTTTCTTCGCGCACGATTGTTTATAAGGGTCTGCTGCTGGCAAACCAGATCGGCGATTTCTATAACGAGCTTCTCGATCCGGATACGGCCAGCGCTCTATGTCTGGTCCATCAACGCTTTTCGACGAACACGTTCCCGACCTGGCAGCTCGCGCATCCGTTCCGGTATTTGTGCCACAACGGCGAAATCAATACTCTGCGCGGGAACGTGAACTGGATGAATGCGCGGCAGCCGGTGCTTGCCTCGCCTCACTTTGATTTAAAGAAATTGTTTCCGATCATCCAGGACGGCGTGAGCGATTCGGCGGCTCTCGATAATACCGTCGAATTACTGAGCATGGCCGGACGCTCGCTGCCGCACGTCATGACGATGCTGATTCCCGAAGCCTGGGACGCGGATCTCAGCATGAGCAGTGAAAAGCGCGCGTTCTACGAATATCATGCATCGTTGATGGAGCCCTGGGACGGACCAGCGGCGGTGGCGTTTACGGACGGGCGCATGATCGGCGCAACGCTCGACCGCAATGGGTTGCGGCCCGCGCGTTATCTCGTCACCAAATCGGGGCTGGTCGTTATGGCGTCGGAAGCCGGGGTTCTTCCTTTCGAGGCGGAAGAGATCGAGTACAAAGGCCGGCTGCAGCCCGGCAAAATGCTGCTCGTCGATCTGGAGCAACGCCGGATCGTACCCGACGAAGAGATCAAGCAGCAGCTTGCCTCGAGACAGCCGTATGGCGAGTGGCTAGAGGCGAACCAGATTTCGCTCGATGCGCTGCCCGAACCGTCGCGCATACAAGGATCCGATCACGAAACGATTCTGATGCGGCAAAGATGCTTCGGCTACACGGACGAAGACGTGAATCTGTTGATCGCCCCCATGGCGGCAAATGGCGAAGAGGCTTTGGGCTCGATGGGGACCGACACGCCTCTGGCTTGCCTGTCCGATAAACCGCAATCGCTGTTCGACTACTTCAAACAGCTATTCGCGCAGGTGACGAATCCGCCCATTGACCCGATTCGCGAAGATTTGGTGATGTCGCTGACCAGCTATATCGGTACTGAAAGCAACATTCTGGATGAGACGCCGCAGCACTGCCATACGCTGAAGCTGCCGCATCCGGTGCTGACGAACCGGGATTTGGAGAAGTTGCGCCGGGTTTCGAGAGGCGATCTTTTAGCGTCGACGTTGCCGACTACCTTCCGGGTTGCTGAAGGCGAGGCGGGACTCAAGCGCGCGCTCGATGGCCTGTGCCGCCGTGCTTCGCTTGCGATTAAATCCGGCTATACGCTTCTGATTCTCTCGGATCGGGGCATGGATGAGGAGTATGCTCCCGTCCCGTGCCTTCTGGCACTGACTGCCGTCCACAATCACCTCATCCGTGAAGGGACGCGGACTGCGGTTGCTTTAATTGTTGAATCGGGCGAGCCGCGGGAAGTCATGCACTTTTCGCTTTTGATCGGGTACGGCGCAAGCGCGATCAATCCTTATCTTGCAATCGAAACCATTGAGGAACTCGCGCGCGAGGGTGAGCTGACCCCGCGCGTCGCTTCCGAGGCGGCGATCAAACATTACGTTAAGGCCATCAACAAAGGGTTGCTCAAAGTCTTTTCGAAGATGGGCATTTCCACCCTGCAGAGCTACCAGGGCGCCCAGGTGTTCGAGGCCGTCGGGCTGAACAAGCTACTCGTCGACCAATACTTCACGGGAACTCCTTCACGCATTGAGGGGGTGGGCTTAGACGTGATCGCGAGGGAGGCGATTCAAAAGCACAGCTTCGCGCTCCGGCAGGTGTCCGATTCTGACATGGACTTGGCGGTCGGCGGGAAATATCAATACCGGGTGAGTGGCGAATATCACCTGCTGAATCCGCTCACCGTCAGTAAGCTGCAACACTCGGTTCAGCAGCGAAGCTACGCGACTTTTCAGGAATATACGCGACTTATCGATGAGCAGAGCAAGAATCTCTGTACCTTGCGCGGACTGATGGAGCTAAGGAGTGTTGCGGAACCGGTTCCCATTGAAGAAGTTGAGCCGGCGAGCGAGATCGTGAAGCGCTTCGTTACGGGCGCGATGTCGTTCGGCTCAATCAGCGCGGAAGCGCACGAGACGCTCGCGATCGCTATGAACCGCATGGGCGCGCGCTCGAACACGGGAGAGGGCGGAGAAGACGAAGCGCGATTTATTCCGCTGGCGAACGGCGATTCAAAGCGCAGCGCCATTAAGCAGGTGGCCTCGGCGCGGTTTGGCGTCACTACGAACTATGTTGTGAACGCCGAAGATCTTCAAATCAAAATTGCTCAGGGCTCGAAGCCGGGCGAAGGCGGACAGCTTCCGGGCAGCAAGGTGGACGGCGAAATAGCGCGAGTGCGGCACGCCATTCCGGGAGTGGGTTTGATTTCACCACCGCCGCACCACGATATTTATTCCATCGAAGATCTCGCGCAGTTGATTTATGACCTGAAGAATGTCAATCCGGCGGCGCGCATTTCCGTGAAGCTCGTGGCGGAAGTAGGGGTCGGCACTGTCGCGGCGGGTGTTTCAAAGGCGCATGCCGATGCAGTGCTGATTAGCGGATACGACGGCGGCACCGGCGCGTCGCCGCTCTCTTCGATTAAGCACGCGGGAGTTCCCTGGGAGCTGGGGCTTGCCGAGACGCAACAAGTGTTGGTGATGAACGATCTGAGAAGCCGCATCCGCGTGCAAGTGGACGGCAAGTTGCAAACCGGCCGGGATGTGGTGATCGCAGCTTTGCTCGGGGCGGAAGAGTTCGGGTTCTCGACGGCACCCTTGATCACCATGGGCTGCATCATGATGCGCAAATGCCATTTGAATACGTGCCCCGTGGGCATTGCGACGCAGAATCCCGAGCTGCGAAAGAAATTCGCGGGAACTCCGGAGCGGGTGATCGAGTTTTTCTTTTACCTGGCAGAGAACGTGCGTGAGTGGATGGCAAAATTGGGCTTCCGCACGATGAACGAGATGATCGGGCGGGTGGACGTGATCGAAATACGCACGGCTCTCGAACATTGGAAAGCGCGCGGGCTTGATTTTTCGGCCGTTCTTTACAACCCCAAAGTTCCAGCCCGCGTGGGGCGGCGCTGCCTCATTGCGCAAAACCATGGACTGGACCAGGCGCTCGATCATAGCCTGCTTGAGTTCGCAAGGCAATCTATCGAAAACGGCGTGCCGACAGAGCTGACCATGCGGATTCGCAATGTGCACCGCAGTGTCGGCGCGATGTTGAGCGGAGAGATTGCGCGGCGGCACGGGTCGAAGGGTTTGCCGGAGGACACGATTCGAATCCGGTTTACGGGTTCTGCGGGACAAAGCTTCGGTGCATTTCTGGTGAATGGCGTATCGCTGGTGCTCGAGGGCGAAGCGAACGATTATCTGGGGAAGGGCCTCTCGGGCGGGAAGATCATCGTGTTTCCGCCCCGGAATTCGAGTTTCCGGCCGGAGCAGAACATACTCGCCGGCAATACGGTTCTGTATGGCGCGACGAGCGGCGAGGCTTACCTCAACGGGGTCGCGGGCGAGCGCTTCGCAGTGCGGAACTCCGGCGCGACTGCGATTGTCGAGGGGATCGGAGATCACGGCTGCGAGTACATGACCAACGGCACGGTCGTAATCTTGGGCGCGACCGGGCGCAATTTCGGCGCGGGCATGAGCGGCGGGATCGCTTACGTGTTTGATCCGGACGGCGAATTTGCCCGCATTCGCTGCAATCGCAGCGGAGTGGATCTGGACGCGGTTGCCGAGCCCGCCGACATCCTGCTTCTGCAGAAATTGATCAAGCGGCATCTGGATTACACGGGAAGTCCGCATGCCCGGCGCATTCTCGAAAACTGGACCGTGTCGCTGGGGCTTTTCGTGAAGGTATTTCCGCATGAGTACAAGCGAGTGCTCGGCGTGCAGCGCGTCCCGGAGAACCGCGAGATCCGTTACCCGCTGACGATCCCTCCAGAGCCAAGACCCTTTTACGAGGGGGCGACGTAACCGTTGGCCAGACCAACCGGATTTTTGGAGTACTCTCGCGAGACGCCGGAGCGCCGTCCCGTATTCGAGCGCGTCAATGACTGGTTTGAGGTGTATCAAGAGTTTCCTCCCGATAAGCTGCAGCAGCAGGCGGCCCGCTGCATGGATTGCGGAGTTCCGTTCTGCCATACCGGATGTCCCGTTCATAATTTGATTCCTACCTGGAATGACTTGATCGATCGCGGCCGCTGGCGTGAAGCGCTACGGAGCTTGCATTCGACAAACAATTTCCCTGAGTTCACGGGCCGTATCTGTCCAGCGCCCTGTGAGAGTGCGTGCGTGCTCGGGATTCATGAATCGCCGGTTGCCATAAAGGTTATCGAGCAAAGGATTGTCGATCATGGCTTCATCGAAGGCTGGATCCGGCCAGAACCTCCACGGGTGCGCACGGGGAAGAAGGTTGCGATCGTCGGGTCGGGACCGGCCGGCCTCGCCGCTGCCCAGCAGCTCAACCGGGCGGGACATTCGGTCATCGTTTTCGAAAAGCAAGACCGGATCGGCGGATTATTGCGCTACGGCATCCCGGATTTCAAGCTCGAGAAAAGCGTGGTGGACCGGCGCCTTGAACAACTGTGCGCCGAAGAAATAGAGTTCCGGCCGCGTGTACATGCGACTGCAGAATTCATCGCGACGGAGCTGATTCGCAACTTCGATGCAGTTCTTCTTGCAGTGGGGGCCGAGCAGCATCGGGATCTCGACATACCGGGGCGCGATTTGAAGGGCATTCACTTTGCGATGGACTATCTGACCCAGCAGAATCAGCGCTGCGCGGGTGATCGCTTCGCGCCGGCTGAAGAGATTGTCGCGACGGGCAAGCGCGTGATCATCATCGGGGGCGGCGACACGGGAGCTGACTGCCTGGGGACCGCTCACCGGCAAAAGGCTGCATCTGTTCACCAGCTCCAAATCCATCCTCTGCCTCCGGATGGCCGCCACCCCACAACTCCCTGGCCCTTATGGCCGCTTCAATTGAGATTTGAGGCCGCGCATGAAGAAGGCGGGATGCGTGAATGGAGTGTTCTGACGGCCCACTTCAGCGGCGACGAGCAGGGCAACGTCAAGAAGCTGCATTGTGTACGGGTGGGTCCAAAGCCCGCGCTCGAACGGGTTTCAGGGAGCGAATTCTATCTCGACGCGGATTTGGTGCTGATTGCGATCGGCTTCTCGGGGCCGGTCCGCAGTGGATTACTGGACGAATTGGCCGTCCGCCTGGATCAGCGGGGCAATGTTCAGACGGATGAAACGTATATGACGTCACTGCCGGGTGTCTTCTCGGCCGGCGACGCGCGACGCGGACAGTCGCTCGTGGTTTGGGCGATTGCGGAAGGGCGGCGAGCCGCCCATCACATCGATACGTTTCTAATGGGATCGAGTCAGTTGCCTGTCTGACTTACTTTTTGGACGATCTGGCCGATACGGTCCTGACCTGATCCGCGTGAGCGCCCGCAGCGGCGGCAACCACCGGCATGCGCGCATTGTCACCGATGACGTTGGCCATGGCGTGCACTTCCATACTCTCTTCCTCGACTCTAAAGAGCAGGTTCCGGTTTGCCGAATCGAAATCGGCCTTGATCCAATCACCGGCATTGATCTGATTGGTCGCCATAAGGTTTGAGAGCGGATGGACGAGCAGCCGTTCGATGGCGCGCTTCAGGTGCCGGGCTCCGTACTTAATGTCGGTTCCTTCGCTCAAGAGAAAACTCTTGCCAGCCGGTGAAACCGTGAAGACAAACGACTTTTCCGCCGGGGATGCCAGAATTCGCTGCTGAACCTGACCCAGTTCGAGATCCAAGATCCGGCGCAACTCCGGCTCGCCGAGTGATTTGAAGACCACGACCTTGTCGATGCGGTTCATGAACTCCGGGGTGAACTTACGCCGCGCGGCTTCTACACCGGTCCGAGCCAGCTTCTTGTCGAGATCCTCAGTAATTCGAGAGGCTTCCGGGCTTCCTGGAGGCGCCCGGAACCCCAGCTTGGGCGCTATCAGGGCGCTCATCTCGCCCGCGCCCAAATTACTGGTCATGAAGATCATGGTCTTCGAAAAATCCACCTTGCGGTTATCGCCGAGCGTCAGGGTCGCTTTGTCGAGGATGCCGAGCAGCAGGTTCCAGAGGGCGTCACTCGCCTTTTCGATTTCATCGAACAGGATGAAGCTCAGCTTCACCGTTTCGGTATGGTGCTGGTTGATAACCTCCTGGCTCAGTAAGGGGTGCGTCTCCCGGTGCCCCAGGTAGCCGGGCGGTGAGCCGATCAGCTTGGCAATTTCATGGCTGTGTTGAAACTCGGCGCAGTCAATCTTGATCACCGCTCGCGGATTGTGAACCAGCGCTTCCGCAGTGGCTTCGACGGTACGGGTTTTTCCGGAGCCGGTTGGCCCCAGGAAGAGGAAGTTCCCTACCGGCCGTCCCGGCGCCGTCAGACCCGTGAGATGCATCTGATAGATGTTCACGATCTGCTCGATTGCCTCATCCTGGCCGACTACTAGCTTGAGCAGTGTCTTCTCCAGTGATTCGGCGTCTTTTCCTGTCCTCGTCGGATCGAGTACTTTTCGGAGCCGGCTCATATCCCTAGATCCCCTCTTTCTCTTCACGCCCGTGGTGTTCTAATAGCCGATCGTTTTGCGACCTGCCCATCAGTCCTTTTCGCTTTTAACTAAAGTTGAGCAACCAGGCTGCCAAATCCGCCTTGCTGCTTCCTACTTCCTTCATCGTCAGAGGGAGCTTTTCTATGAAGGGTTGGGAGTACCGTTTTACGTATCGGGCTTTTCTGATTAGTACTTCTGAGGTCGAGAAGGTCTCACTTCAACTCGACTGATGAGGGTTCTTCCGGGCATCCGCAGAATATCCAGCACAATCTCGGCAACATCCTCGGGCGCGATCTTCCAATCCGACTTCTGTTTTGCGTCGTGGCCGCCGAAGCCGGTATCCACGCTGCCGGGCATGATGTAGGTTACACGCACGTTGTCATTGCGGTGATCGAGCATCATGGCTTCCGTGAAGCCGTTCAAGCCAAACTTGGAGGCGTTATACGCGGAACCGCCCAAAAACGGATTTTTCCCCGCAAGGCTGCTGATATTGATGATCCATCCGCCCCGCGCGGTGTGGAAGCGCTCGAGCGCTTCCCGGCTGCAATAGAATACGCCCGAAAGATTGGTTCCGATGACACGATTCCACTCATCAACCCCCAGCTCCGCAGTTGCCCGGAAGATTCCGAGGCCGGCGTTGTTGACCAGAATGTCGAGGCCTCCGAGTTGTTTATCTGCAAACGCAAAGAGCTCTTTGACAGCGTCACTGCTGCTCACGTCGGTTGCCTGGCCCGCAATCTTGCGTGCCGGCGCGTGCTTTTTCAGCTCGCTCACGGCCTTGTCTACTCCTTTGCCATCGCGAGCGCAGATTACGACGTCCGCTCCTTCGGAAAGAAACGCCCGCGCTATTTCGAATCCGATCCCCTTCGAGGCTCCTGTCACGACGGCTCGCTTGCCGATTAAGAACTCATTCATAACTGCTTAACATCCTTTCACGCATTTAGTTTGTGCGGTGCGTTACAGCCACCACACCCTACTTGAATGACTCAATTGGCGCAGATTCAATACGCTCATGAAATTAGATTATGCAGTGACCGGCCGCATTCAGGGCAGGTCGCAAAAGGCGATGACCTGATGGTATGGACTCGGCCCGTTTAACAGCTTTTGCTAACGTGGCGGGCAAAGGAGATGCATGCCGATAACGAGTGTCGTCGGTCTTGATACGGCGAAGAATGTGTTTCAACTGCACGGGGCTGATCGTGAAGGGAAGCTCACGTTTAAGAAACGGTTGCGGAGAGGACAACTGACGGATTTCTTTGCGAATCTTCCGCCGTGCGTAATTGGTCTGGAGGCGACGCAAGGAGCTCATCATTGGGCACGTGTTCTGGAGACATTTGGGCATACAGTGCGTCTGGTTGCGCCGCAGTTCGTCAAGCCGTATTTACAGTCGCAGAAAAACGACGCCAACGATGCCGCTGCGATCTGCGAAGCGGTAAGCCGGCCGCAGATGCGATTTGTCCCGAGAAAGACGGTCGAACAGCAAGATCTGCAAGCCCTTCATCGAGTTCGAAGCCGGCTCATTGGGTCGCGGACGCAGATCGGTAATCAGATCCGCGGCCTGTTGGCCGAGTACGGCATTGTGTTGCCTCAGCATCTCAACCATGTGAGGAAGGCTCTGCCACAGCTGATAGAAGAAAACGAGACACGCTTGAGCGGATTCGCGAAACGCCTGTTCAGCAATCTTTATGAAGAGTTGCAAGCGCTCGATCGGCGCATTTTGGCGATGGAAGCGGAGATCAATCAAGCCTTTCAGCAAAACGCACTTTGTCAACGAATCGCAGAAGTGGAGGGAATCGGTCCGGTAACAGCAACGGCAGTTGTCGCGGCGATTTCGAACGGTAATACGTTCCACAATGGGCGTCAGTTCGCCGCCTGGCTCGGGCTGGTTCCGCGACAAAACTCCAGCGGAGATAAACAGCGACTTTCAGGTATCACCAAAAGAGGTGATTGTTACCTGCGGACGCTTCTGGTGCATGGATCGCGCTCGGTGGTCTTCCGGGCTTCCCAAAAGACGGATGCGCGCAGTAAATGGATTGCGGAGAAACAGAAAAAGCTAGGAACCGCAAAAGCGTGTGTAGCAGTTGCCAATAAAAACGCGCGGATCATCTGGGCGCTTCTCGCTCACGATGAGCCGTATCGCCGCGCGGCTTAAAGGGAAAGGCTTCCTTGAGATTGCACGAGTGTCGAGTGATGGCGTGACCGGGTAGACCGGCTTCTTTCCAACCTGAACGTGGGGCTGGGCCTCCGAGGCCGATGACCTGTTGAAGGGGAAGAAGCGCAGATTCCATCAGGGCCCGAGGGTGACGACCCTCAACTTAGAGGCCGGATATATGCACGCAGTCTTACCTCAACGCGCTTGATCGACATCTCTTGCACACCGGGCCGAGTCCATATATGCCCCAGGCTTTCGCTGCACCCTATACTGGAAAAGAGCCCCCGCCCTATGAGCGTTTTTTGGCTGCGGACGGCGGCCGCCTTGTACTCCGGCGGGCTGCTGTACGCACTGCTGTATTTGTTCCGAAAAAGCACACGGCTTTTCATTCCGGCGCTGATCGCGTTCGCAATCGGAACGGTATTACACTTCGTATCGATTGTCGAGCTATGGGGCGAGACAGGGCATATGCCCCTAAACAATTTCTACGAGACAAGCTCGCTATGCGCCTTCCTGATCGCAGTCCTATTCCTGGCCGCGTACAGCTACTACCACGTTGCAATTTTCGGGGTGTGCCTGTTTCCGGTGGTGTTTTTCATGACCCTCATCGGGGCTACCGAGTTCCCGGTCACTATCTGGACCAGCCCGCAAGTTCGGAGCGCCTGGCTGATGGTCCACATTACTACTGTTTTGATTGGATACGCAGCATTGATCCTGGCCGCGGTCGCCTCAGTCTACTACCTACTACAGGAACGCCAGCTCAAGCGCAAGAACGTGAGCCCGGCCGCAAACCGCCTTCCGCCGCTCGCCACTCTCGACCGGATCATCACGCAGGGTATGAATACGGGATTCGTGTTCATCACAATCGGCGCTTTGAGCGGTGTCGTTTGGATCTCGATCCAGATCGGCCGGCGATGGGTCCTGGATCCGGGAATCTGGTTTTTCCTGTTCACTTGGGCATTTTACCTGGCGATGATATTTCTGCGCCTTTCGGCGGGGTGGCGGGGCCGCCGTATCGCGTGGCTCGCAGTGAGCGTTTTGAGCTGTTCGATCATCACCTGGGCGACTCACGTGGGATTAAAGGCGTTTTGGCTGCGATGAAACTGGCTCTGGCCGGCATCAACCATCGCACCGCTCCGGTGGAAGTCCGCGAGAAGCTCGCGTTCCGGACCGAGGATGTGCCTACGGCGCTGCTCGAAGTGCAAGCCCGAGGCGCGAAGGAAGCGCTCATCCTTTCGACGTGCAACCGGGTCGAAGTAACGGCCGCTCTGGCGGACGGGATCTCAACAGACGCCCTCGTCGAAGCGATTGTGACCGGCCGTGATGGCCTGAGTTTCGATGCCGTCCGTCCGCATTTCTACCTTTTTGAAGAGAGCGAGGCCATACGGCACCTATTCCGGGTGGCCGCAAGCCTGGACTCGATGATCGTGGGCGAGCCCCAGATTCTCGGACAGCTGAAGCAAGCGTTCGCTCAGGCGCGCGGGCAGGGGGCGATCGGAAGCGTTCTCGATACCGTTCTGACGCGTGCTTTCAGCGTCGCCAAGCGCATCCGCTCGGAGACCGAGATCGGGCAGAATGCGGTGTCGGTGGGCTATGCAGCGGTAGAGTTGGCGCGCGAGATCTTCGGCTCGCTGAACAAGAAGCGGGTCCTTATTATAGGAGCGGGCAAGATGTCCGAAGCCGCCGCTCGACATCTTCTGCAAGCAGGCGCGACAGAGATTCTGATTACGAATCGGACAGCGGAAAGGGCAGATGATCTTGCCCGGCTGTTTCGAGGCGAAGTGGTGCCATACGATGGCTTTCATGACCGGCTTGGCGACACCGATATCGTCATCACGTCTTCCTCGGCTTCCGGCTATGTGCTGGTTCCGGAGATCGTTCGGCGGGCGATCGAAGCGCGCAGGAACCAGCCGATGTTTCTGATCGATATTGCCGTACCCCGCAATATCGATCCGGACGTGAACCGGGTAGAGCACGCCTTTCTGTACGACATTGATGACCTGCAGCGGCTCGCCGAGCGCAACCTGCAAGCCCGCAAGGAAGTTGCAGAGCAGGCGGAGAGCATTGTGGCCGATGAAGTCGCCCGCCTGGAAGTCCGGCTGCGGCAGCGCGACATTGCGCCCACCGTTATCAGCTTGCAGGAGCAGCTCGAGGCAGTTCGCCGGGGAGTGCTCGACCGCTATCGTCCACAGCTCGGGCCCCTGACGCGAGCTCAAGAGGAAACGCTTGAAGCGCTGACGCGAACCATTATCAATAAAATCGCGCACGGGCCGATCTCCGAGATGCGGCGGGATGCAGCCTCGCAAAAGCTGGGCGACAACATTCGCCAAAGTGAGCTGATCAACGCCGTTCGCCGAATGTTCCGGTTGCGCGACGGCTGACTCGAATGGCATCCGGCGTGAGTGCCACGCATCTGACGATCGGGTCACGGGGCTCACAGCTCGCTTTGTGTCAGGCGCGGT
Organism: uncultured Acidobacteriaceae bacterium; assembly: GCA_963703035.1. Lineage (GTDB taxonomy): Bacteria > Acidobacteriota > Terriglobia > Bryobacterales > Bryobacteraceae > Bog-105. The sequence goes on from OY969780.1 coordinate 1,252,679, forward strand.
GGGTGGCGGCCGAGCTTGAAAAACGCGGCTTTGTCACTCGCATTCAGGTCATTAAAACCACCGGCGATCATCTTCAGACTGCTTCTCTGGTGCAAGCCGGCGGCAAGGGGCTATTCACGAAAGAAATTGAGGAGGCGCTCCTGAGCGGCGCTATCGATATTGCGGTGCATAGCTTGAAGGATCTGCCGACCGAAACACCACCTGGCTTGGCGATCGCTGCGATACCCGAGCGCGAGGATGCCAGGGACGCGATGGTGGGGAGCGCGCTCGAGAAACTTCCGCGAGGTGCGTGCGTGGGCACCAGCTCGGGTCGCCGGGCCGCACAGCTTCGAATCTTGCGGCCGGATCTGAAAGTAGAGCCCATTCGCGGCAACGTTGACACGCGCCTTCGCAAATTGAACGAGGGCGAGTATGACGCGATCTTACTCGCAGCCGCCGGACTGCGGAGGCTTGGGCTGGGTCACGTGATCGCGGAGGTTTTGCCGGCTACCCAGATGTGTCCCGCGCCGGGACAGGGCGCGCTCGGCATTCAGACGCGCGCAGAGGATCGGGCAGCCGGAATCTGCGCGCAGCTCAATGATGAGCTGACCAACCAGGCTGTTACGTGCGAACGAATCGTGCTCGCCGCGCTGGGAGGCGGCTGCCAGATGCCGATAGCTGTTTTCGCCGAGGCCAAAGAGGAAACACTCGACGTGATGGCGCTCGTCGCGTTGCCCGACGGCTCGCGTTTTGTACGTGCCCGCAGCTCTGGGCCGCGTGGTCGCCCGGAAGAATTGGGCGAGGCGGTTGCGAGAGATCTTCTGGCTAGAGGCGCGGGCGAGATCCTGAGCGGGAGCAAGTGAGTGTCCGCTCTCGAAGGGCTGCGCGTTGTCGTAACCCGCGCTGCGCATCAAGCTGAGGAGCTGGCCGCTCCCCTGCGCGCGCTCGGAGCAGAGGTCATGCTGCTGCCGACGATTGGGATTGCGTCGCCCCTGAATCCAGAGCCTCTGCGGGAAGCTGCGGCGCACGCGGACGACTACGATTGGATACTCTTCACGAGCGCGAATGGCATCGACGCGTTCGCCGGCGAACTGAAGCAGCAGCCGCGATCGTGCAGAGCGCGGATCGGAACGGTCGGGGCCGCTACGCGCCAAGCTGCGGAAGAGCGCGGTTTTATTGTCAGCCTCACGCCGGAAAAGTACGTGGCCGAGGCGTTAGTCGAGGCTTTCGGAAGCGAAGATCTGAGGAACCGGCGCATTCTCATTCCGAGCGCAGCCGTTACTCGCGACGTAGTTCCTCGCGAGCTGCGCAAACGGGGCGCGCACGTGGAGATTGTAGAAGCCTATCGCAACGTGCTTCCCGCCGAGAATGCCGGGAGCGCGCGAGCCGTGTTCGAGACGCCGGGCCCGGATTGGGTGCTGTTCGCCAGCGGATCGGCTGCCGACAATCTGGTGAAGCTGATCGGCATCGAGCCATTACGCCGCACGCGCATCGGAAGCATCGGCCCGATTACGTCCGAAGCCGTTCAGAGGCATGGACTGACGGTTGCGGCCGAAGCCAAGATTCACAGTGCCGCTGGACTGATTGACGCGCTGATCGAAACCCTATCCATGCATTAAGATGGCATTCGTGCCGTGGACACACCGCAGTTTTTGGATGGGGCCGCTCATTATTGCGGCGATTCTGGCCTTGCTCGCGCTGCTCGTTTCCCGAACGCGGTTGCGGGCAGTTTACAAAAATAAGTTCCCGGAAACCCGGCGTGAACGACTGTTTCTCGCCTCGGTCGGTTTCTTTACCGCAGCGGTCGTAATACGCGGCATCACGATCGCGATTCACAACAACATCGGCCCCTTTCACAACATCAGCATGCATGGCCGGCACATTCATCATTTAGTCTGGGGAATTCTTCTGCTGCTTCTGGTCGGATACGCGTGGCTGAACCAGATCGGGATTGGGAGTGCCTGTTCTTTTCATGTCGCCGATCGAATAACCTCGATGCTCTATGGCGTGGCGGCTGCGCTAACGCTGGATGAGTTCGCATTATGGCTCAATCTGAGCGACGTATATTGGCAGCGCGAGGGCCGCGAGAGCTATGAGGCGCTGGCTCTGTTCGGCGGATTGCTGGGCATCGGCATCTTTGGCGGACCTTTTCTGAGGGGAGCCGCCGTTCATCTCTTCAGGCGCGGACAGCCTCACTGACCGAACACGCTGCGCTCCAACAATCGCGTCAACTCTTCCGGTGATTTCGCGGGTTCCAGTTGCAGAATCTGCTTTACCGATACTGAAATTCGCCCGGAACGAAACCATCGCTCGTGTTTGGCTTTGATCTCGCCGAGTCCCTTTAGCTGAACCGGCAGCGCGGGCGTGTCGAGCTCTTTCCAGAGCAAGCCTGCGCCGGATTTAAAAGGTGCGGGAGTGCCATCCTCCGACCGTCGGCCCTCCGGGAAAATGAGGACGCTGTGTCCGCGATCGGCCGCTTCGCCCGCATGTGCAAAACTGCGCCGGAACCCGCTCATTTGCGGAAGCGGAAACACGTTGAAGAGCCCCGTAACGAGCACATATTGAATCGGAGCAACCAGATTCAGGAACCAGTTGCCCTGATTGCGCGCGCGCCGCCAATCGAGGAGCATCTCAGCCGCCATCGCGACAGAGACGCGCCGTCGCACAGGCCCGGGTAGCGCGTATAGGATGAAGGGGACATCGTAAGTCGTCACGTGATTCGCGACGATGAGTAAGGGCGAGGCGGGCCAGTTCTGAACTCTAGTCTTTACTGATGGCGCCGCAAGCAGGCGCACCAGCGGCAGCGCAATCACTTCGAGGAACACGCTTCGAATCGCTTGCGCAATCGGATTCCAGGGCCAGTGCGGATACACGTGTTTCGGAGTTTCATGCGCGCCCGCATGGACATTTTGCGAGAGCAGGGTTTGCAGCTCTTCCGGCGTCTTCACGTTCTGTAACGCAGCATCGTCCAGCGCGACGCCGTACTGCTGCTCCAGCCGCGCCTGCAGCTCTACTCTGCCGAGGCTATCGAGAGTCAGCTCACCGGCCAGCGATTCCAATGCGCCGCCGCGTCCGACTTCCCCGCTCGCGATCCGGCGCGTCACTTCCCGCCGCAATACTTTGCCAGTCGAGGTACGCGGCAGGTCGGGTTCCGGCCAAACGACCCAGTGCCGAATGCGCTGGTATTCCGCCAGCTCCCGATTCGCTGCGTCGATTGCAGCATTCGCATTGGCGCCGGCGTTTAAAACAAGCGCTGTGAGCGGCTCCGGCCCGCGCTCCGTTTCGGTTTCAACGACCGTGCAGGCTTTCACGCCGGGCTGCCGCTCGAGCACCCGTTCAAGATCTTCGGGATAGATGTTCAGGCCGGAGGAAGTGACGATGACGTCTTTCTTGCGCCCCCGAAACCGAAGATTGCCGCTCTCATCGAACTCCGCGAGATCGCCCGTCGCGAGCCAACCGGAGTTCTGCCGGTTCAACCGGCCCCGCTCCCAAACCGCATTTGAAATGGTTTCGCCTCGCACCAGAACTTCGCCTTCGTCGCTGAGACGCACTTCGCGGCCCGGCAACACGCGGCCGATGGTTCCCTCGGTCGGATGAAAGGGATGGTTCAAACTCACCAACGCGGTCGTCTCGGTCATGCCGTAGCCCTGGATCACGGCGAATCCGAGCGCGTTCCAAAATTGCTCGCCTGCGGGGGGAAGCGAGGCGCCTCCGCAGACAAATGCCCAAAATTTGAGACCGAATGCGCGATGAACATCGCGAAAGCGCCACCAGCGTTTCCACGCGCTGAGGCCTTTCGAGGCTTCCATGCGCGCGCCCAGATCTCGAAAGCGATCGAGCAAGTAACTCTGCATCAGATCGAGCACGCGCGGAACGCAGGCCAAGACAGAGATGCGCTCATGATGGATGCGCTCGACCATCTCGCTCGCGACCAGACGCGATTCGTAATGTACTTCAGCCGGAATCAATGGCGGCAACCAGAGCCCCATGAATTGACCAAACACATGACTCAGGGGCAGCGTATGCAGAAAGCGGAGTGGATGGACCAGGCGCTCGTATTTGAGATACTTCTGCATCTCGTTTTCGATTGGCGTGAGGCTCGCAAGCACGTTCTTATGTGTATGCACCACGCCCTTGGGGTCGCCGGTTGTGCCGGACGTAAACACAATCTGGAGCGGATCATCTTGGTTGAGATCCGCGATCGCGCCGACCGTCTGCGTTGTGATCGTCTGCTCGAAGCGGTCGAAGCTTATTCGCGCTGCGGCGCTCGCGAGCCCTGTAATTTTCGATTCATCCGTCACGATGAGTTTCGGCGAAACGTCTCGCTCTACGCGACGGGCGAATTCGGGTGAGCTCGCCGGATCGAGGGGCACGGGCAGAACGCCGCGGGTCACGCAGCCGAAAAACGCCGCTACCCATTCGGCGGTATTTTCGCCCCAGATCAGGACACGATCGCCTTTTTTGACGCCGCGGCTCACCAGCTCTGCCGCAAACCGCCGGGTTAAGGTTGCCAGCTCGCCATACGTTGTCTTGGGCTCGCGAACTCCGTGTCGCGAAACGATGGCGAGCTGCTTCTTATGACGCTCGAAGTCGTCCACCAAGGAAGCCAGGTTACTGCGCTTTCCGGCCACAACCCCAGACTACGACGTGGGCTGTCATTCGCCGTCATTGAGTAGTGTAAACGAAGAACATGGTGAGTCCGGACGCTACGACATGGCGTGAGATGGCACGAATGCCATGCCCTTGACAGAATATTCTCTAGACAGCATGCTATGACTATGGCTTGGGAGGTTGAGTTCACAGATGAATTCGGCCACTGGTGGGACAGCCTATCTGAGAACCAACAAGACGACGTCGCCTATTCAGTTTCCCTGCTTGCAGAACTTGGACCAACCTTAGGGTTTCCACATAGCTCGAAAGTGACGGGCTCACGGCAGGCGGGGATGCGGGAACTGCGCACCCAGAGTGGAGGCAGACCCTTGAGGACACTTTATAATTTTTAACCCGTCGCGAACTGCGATTCTCTTAATCGGCGGAGATAAAACGGGCAATGACCGGTGGTATGAGCAGTTCGTGCCGGTTGCGGACCGAATCTACCAGCAATATCTAGACGAGCTCCGAAAGGAGGATATCCATTGCGAACGCGAGCTTACGCTCGAGACGGTTGGGTGGGGATTCGATGCTGTTCGCAACCGCATTCGTCAGATCGAAGCGAAGTCACTGCATCAGCTCCGTTCGCCAGAACGGGCTCGGTACCTGCGGGCCCTCTTAGCTGCACGAGGTAAATTGTAATGCCAACTCGAAAATTCCGTGAATTAATCGATGCTATGCCGGCAAATCGCCGGCAGAAGATCGCCCAGCGTGTATGCGAAACGATCGCGGCCATGCCCCTGGATGAGCTGCGCAAGGCGCGGCAAATGACTCAAGCCAAACTCGCTCAAAGTTTGGGAGTGAACCAAGGCGAAGTGTCGAAGATTGAACACAGGACAGACCTTTACTTGAGTACGCTATCCGAATACGTGGAAGCATTGGGTGGCCGGTTGGAGATTCGCGCCGTTTTTCCAGATCGTGAGGTCCGCATCACACAGTTCGAAGAGCTTACGTAAATCGGATGCTCACACGAGCTTCGGAAAAATGGCACGACGAAACTCGTCGCCGAACAGGGCTTGCAGCTTCCATAAGCTTGCATCTCTGTCGAGTGCTGAGCGGAGATCTGAAACGGCTGCCGCATACTGGCCTTGAAAATACTCGAGCACTGCGAGATTTCATCGCGCGTCGAGGTTCTCCGGCTCGATCGCCAGGATGGCTTTGAACTCGTTTATCGCGAGATCAGGCCGTTTGTTCTTGAGATCCTGCTGGGCTTGCGTAAGATGAAGCTGTATCTGCTGCTGTGTATCACCTGTCGCTTGAGGAAACAGAGGAGTCGCAGGGAAGACACAAATAGCCGCGAAAATGATCGCTTTTCTGATCATGCGGATAGTGTAATGAGATCGTGAGCTGTCTCGGGCCGGGCACTGCCTCGCCCCTACGTTCATGCTGCTTGCGGAACGTTTTCTTTGATCCAACCTTTCTTTTTGAACTCGTAGTAGCGGCCGTTGCGAATGACGGCTTCGACCTCTTGCTGCTGGTCGCGGGCGAGGAGTTCTTCCGTTGAAAATTCAAAGCCAATTTCAGCGGGATCGAACGGCAAACCGACCTTTTGCGCCGTGTTGTAGTGGTCGAGCGCAGTGCGCCAGCGCGCCTTTTCGGCTTGTTGCTGTTTGTCGGCGGATGCGCGGCGCTCGGCGATCAGGCGCTGCAGCTCGGTTTCGTCCTTAGTGTGCTGGCGGCGCAGGCGCGCTTCCTGAATGGAGAGATTGTTCAGATCGCGGCGATACGTGAGGAAAATCTGGCTGTCGATCATGGTCTTGCGGACGCCCAGGTCCTGCTCGTCGGTGAATTGGGAGGCCAGCTCGCGGCGTCCGATCGCGTAGATGCCGGTTTCGAGCGAGCGAATCCGGTCCAGACGCCAGAGCGTGTCGGCGATGGATTCGGCGAGGCGCTTTTCCTGGTCGTTTTCAGGGGAATACTGAGCGAGTATGCGTTCGATGTGGGCCTGGTAGGCGGCAACGTCATCGCTAGGCAGGAGGACGGTGCGGCCCGTGAGACCGGTTTTGAGTGCGTTGTGCGAAACTTTGGCCTTGCCCTCAGACGAGGTGGGGCCGGTAGATTGTTGCGCGTTCGCGCGATTCGCCAGGAGTTGTTCGGATGAGGCCATAAAGAGCTGCTTTCGGCCTGAGCGTAAAAGGGATGGGCGGAAGTGCGGTGAATTGCGGGAACGGAAACCCGGAAGGGCAAGGGAAAGAAAATTTTGTTGTGTTGTGACCGGGCGTAGCAGCGCCCCGGATCCTACGAGGGATTATCGCGAAGTGGTGAGCTTATGCTCGGACTTACGAAGCGGCTGCCGCTTGCGACCACGCCAATGGCATGAATGAGATCGCTTTGGGCCGAGTCGGCGAGCACGTAGCCTCGAGCGCCCGCCTTGAACGCCTCGGAAACGTACTCTTCATCCAGATGCTCACTAATGAAGATGATGCCGGGTTTGTTGTTCTTGGAACAGATCTCGCGCGCAGCTGCGATCCCACTTATCTGCGGTAGCTGGACATCGAGAAGGACGATATCCGGATGTGTGTGTTCGGCCAGGAGCACTGCTTCCCTGCCATTTGCGGCTTCTCCGATCACACGAAATGCCGATTCTCTTTCGAGCAGCAGCCGTAAGCCACAGCGGACGATCGGATGGTCATTACAAAGCAGAATGCGCGTAGGGTTCATTACGGGATCAGACCAGCTCAACGAGGAGCAATACCGGAATCTTACCTGCCCATTCGATCAGCCGCTATCCTGCCACGGCAGTATTCTCGCGGTATTTTTACCGTAGGGGGGCGGATGGAGAACTACCGCCTCTCAGTCGAAAAAATCATGTCCTCAGGGTATGGCCTTCTGAGGCTCGATTTCTTTACAGTGGACTTGTTGCGACGAATTGATGCCTTCACAGTCGACTGCCGTACCGGCGGAAATTCTTGATGAACTCCAGAAACTGAGCACTTGTACGGTTTCAAACGCGATAGAGCAGTTTCAGATCAGAACCCGCAATGAGGGTTTCGTGAACAGCTCAGTGCACTGCATCTTTCCGAATCTTTCTCCAAGGGCCGGCTATGCGGCCACGGCCCGGATTCGCACATCGTCTACTCCAATTGCGGGCCGCTGGTATTACGAGCGAATGGATTGGTGGTCATACCTGCTCACTATCCCGGCCCCACGGTTCATCGTGGTCGAGGACGTGGACCACATACCGGGCGTCGGAGCGTTTTTCGGCGAAATCCATGCATATATCTCGAAAGCTCTCGGCGCGACTGCGTACGTTAGCAACGGAGCTGTGCGCGACTTGCCGGGCATCGAACAGGCCGGCGTTCAAGCGTTCGCAGGAAGCGTCGCGGTTTCACATGCGTACGCTCACATGGTCGAATTCGGCGAACCCGTTGAGATCGGAGGATTAAAGATAAGACCGGGAGATTTATTGCACGGCGACTTACACGGTGTTGTCAGCATTCCTGTATCGATTGCAGGAGAAATTCCGGGCGTTGCAGCAAAGATCCTGGAACAGGAGCAGGAGCTTATCGGTTTATGCCGTTCTCCTGATTTCTCTTTAGAAAAATTAGCTGAAAAGATCAAACATGTCTCTAGTAAGGTCTTTAGGACGGGCAACAATCGAAAATGATGATGCAGCAGCTTAGCGGGGGAAATCACGCTCACCTTTTTCGCTTGCGGCCGGTTGTAACATCTGCCCTGGCGTGTGTCACAGGCGCGATCGGTCTGGCGCTGGTGTCTTGCGGGGGGAATCGCGTGGCGCAAGCCGACGCCGGCTCGCAAAGCAGCCTGCCGGAGGTAGCAGTCGCTAAAGTGAGCAGAAAGCCGATGGCGCGGTATCTCACGATCTCGTCTGAGCTAGTTCCGTTTCAAGAGATCGATGTATATGCGAAAGAATCGGGCTTCGTTTCCAAACTGTACGTGGACTATGGCACTCACGTCAAAAAAGGACAGCTCATGGCGGTTCTCGAGATACCGGAGTTGCAAGCGCAGTTACAAGAGGATGAGGCAGCAATTAAGAATGCGGCCGATCAAGTGACCGACGCCGAGCACCAATTGGGGCGAGTCGAAGCTCAACATAAAGTCTTGCATCTGCAGTATGAGCGGTTGAACAACGTATCCAAAAGCAAGCCCGGGCTCGTAGCCCAACAGGAAGTGGACGATGCGCAAGGAAAGGATTTGGCCGCCGAGGCTCAAGTCGAAGGCGCCAAGTCGAGCTTGCAAGCGGCGCAAAGCCAAATGGCTGTTGCGCAGTCAAAATTGATTCGCGATAAAGCTCTTTTCGATTACTCCAACATAACAGCGCCCTTCGCGGGTGTTGTAACCCAAAGATACGCGAATTTTGGAACCCTCATGCAGGCAGGAACAAATTCGCCTCAGGCATTGCCGTTAGTTAAGCTCTCTCAGGAAGATCTCTTCCGCCTGGTAATCCCAGTCCCTGAATCCTACGTTCGCTACATCAAAATCGGCGACCCGGTGAACGTCCGGGTTCCTGCTTTGGGCGGAGATTTCCCTGGAAAAGTTGCGCGCTTTTCGGTCGATGTAACAGGATCAACGCGCACCATGCATACAGAAGTCGACATACCCAATCCCAAAGGTGTTCTGATTCCCGGAGTATACGCGGAAGCTACGCTCGCACTCGACAGGAACGGCGATGCGCTGGTCGTGCCGCTTCAGGCTGTAAATCAGGAAGCCGATCACCCGAGTGTATTGGTTGTCGACCCGGATAACAAGATTGAAGATCGCCAGATCACTCTAGGGATACAGACGGAAAGCAATGCTGAGGTGCTCTCCGGGCTTAAGGAGGGTGATCAGGTTGTCATCAGTGACAGAAGCGGCTTGCGGACAGGTGAACCGGTACATCCCAAACTTACGCAAGCCACGACGTATCAGAGTCAAAGCTGAAACAACGCTAACACGGACACTCCAGTTTTATGTCAAGCTTTTCAATTCGCAATCCGTACTTCATCGTGGCTGTTTGTCTTTCGCTGGCACTAATCGGCGCAGCCAGCATCGTGCGTATGCCCGTTGATCTTTTCCCGACGATTAACATACCCACGGTCGTTGTTGCGACATTTTACTCCGGCATGCCTCCTGCGGACATTGAAGATGATATTACTAACCCGCTCGAAAGATTTTTCACAATGGCTGCCGGCGTGGACCACATGGAGTCGCGTTCGCTTCTCGGCGTGAGCTTGATCAAAGTCATTTTTCAGACCGGGACCAACGCCGATACAGACGTTACTGAGCTGTCAAACTTAGCACTTGCCGACCTGAAGCGTTTGCCGCCCGGCACTCTTCCTCCTGTTGTACTTAAATTCGATGCCTCCAGCCAGCCTGTGTGCCTAGTGACGGTAAAAGGATCGGGGCTGAGTGAAACTCAGCTCCACGATCTTGCACAGTTCACGATCCGTAACCAAATCGCAACTGTACAAGGCGCAACGATTCCTCCGCCGTTTGGCGGCAAATACCGGCAAGTGATGGTGTACGTCGATCCATACAAGCTGATGTCACGGCAGTTAAGTCCCATGGATGTTGTAAACGCTGTCAACCAGTCCAATTTAATTTTGCCCGCGGGCGACGTAAAGGTGGGTCCATTCGACTATTACGTATATTCCAACAGCCTTGTAGATAACATGAAACAACTCAACGACCTGCCCATCAAGACCGTCGGCGATTCGTGGGTTTCGGTGAAAGACGTGGGCAAGGCAGAGGACGCAAGCGCAATTCAGTACAACATTGTGCGTGTTGACGGGCAGAAGTCCACTTATATACCGATCATGAAACAGGGAGGTGACACGAATACGATTGCAGTGGTCAACGGAGTTCGCGGGCTACTGAGTAATCTATACGACATTCCTAAGCAGCTGGTCACCAACATAGTGTTTGATCAATCTGTTTTTGTAAAGGAAGCTATCAAGACAGTACTTCACGAAGGACTCATCGGCTTGGTGCTGACTAGCGTGATGATTCTGCTGTTTCTAGGAAGCGCCCGCGCAACATCCGCCGTTTTGCTTTCAATTCCGATATCGGCATTAGCTACTTTCATCATTCTTGATTTGATGGGCGCCACTGTCAACACGTTGATCCTAGGTGGCATGGCCCTGGCTTTCTCACGTGTCATCGACAATTCCGTGATCTCACTCGAGAATATTTATCGTCACCTCGAATTGGGGGAACCGCCCACAATGGCCGCGCAGGCTGGAGGGGCGGAGGTTACGCTGGCGGTTCTCGCCGCCACTCTGGTGGGCGTCGTCGCCTTCTTTCCCGTCACGACTCTCTCGGGAGTAAGCAAGTTTTTGTTTTCTGCGCTGGCGCTATCCTTCTGCCTCTCGCTATTTATTTCCTTCCTGGTTGCGATGACCGTGATTCCGCTTTTCTGTTCGCGGTTCTTGAAGAGCGTACCGCACGCAGAGCATCAAGATGATAGTGCGGAAATTGAACATTCCCGCCGGAAGACATCCTGGTGGACCAGATTCAATGAGGGATTTAACGCCGGCTTCAACCGTCTTCTCAATTTCTATGAAGTGTGGGTGAGGCGCTCATTGAAGCGGCCCGGTCTTACCGTGATCGCCCTTACCGGTGTATTTGTTCTGAGCTTGGCGATTTTTCCGTTCCTTGGAGTTGCCTTCTTCCCTCAAACGGATGCGGGCCAATTCACAATCAATATGAAGGCTCCCACCGGGTCTCGGATTGAGTTAACAAGCGCATATGTCGCCAAAGTTGAAAACGTGATCCGGCAAACTGTGGGGCACGATCTCAAAATGGTCGTTTCGAATATTGGCATTGTGCCCGATTTTTCGGCCCTCTACACCAACAACGCAGGTCCCTACACCGCTACGGTGCAGGCGGCTCTGAATGACGACCACAAGGTGAGCACGTTCACATATATGGACCGGGTGCAAAGGGCAATCGCGCAACAGTTTCCGGAGGTTCGTACGTTCGTTCAAACCGGCTCAATGGTGGATGCCACCTTGAATTCGGGCATGCCGGCTCCGATCGACGTACAAGTTACCAGCCGAAATATCCGACAGAACTACCAATTAGCCCAGGAACTTGGCAATCAGATTCGGAAATTGCGTGGTGTCGGCGAGATCTATATCCCGCAGGATATAAATTATCCCGCCGTGCGAATGAACATTGATCGCGTCCATGCGGGTGAACTAGGATTGACCGAAAAAGATGTTGTTGACGATGTTATTACCGCTTTAAATTCTAACGTCATGATCGCCCCGAATTACTGGGTAGATTACAAGACTGGAAATGATTACTTTCTTACAGTTCAATACTACGAGCACGGCAGACCGGCGATTCACAATTTACTGGACATGACGAACATTCCTTTAAAGGCTCCCAACCTAAAGGAGCCGACGACTCTCGATACCGTTGTTAAGCTGAACCATACCGAAACGCCTACCGAGATCGATCATTATCAGATCCAACGCGCAGCAGACGTCTATGTGACGCCCAGCGGCGAGGACCTTGGCCGGATTTCGAGCGCAATCCAGAAAATCATCACGAACATGAAGGTTCCCGGAAATGTTCGCGTAAATCTGCGAGGAATGGTGCAAGGCATGAATCAATCCTTCCGGAGCTTTGCCAGAGGGTTTGTGCTTGCGGCCCTGCTTCTTTACCTGGTTCTTGTGGCTCAGTTCCGCTCTTTCATCGACCCGCTTCTCATCATGCTTGCGATCCCGATGGGTTTCATTGGTGTCTTGCTGATTCTGCCTCTGACGGGAACCACGCTCAACGTCATGTCCCTGATGGGGGTGCTGATGCTAATCGGCGTGGCAGGCTCAAACAGTATTTTGATCGTGGATTTCGCGCACAAACTGGAGGAACAGAATCTCCCGGTGAGTGATGCTGTTATCACGGCATGCCGAGTTCGCTTGCGCCCCATTTTGATGACTTCTCTTGCAACGATTATTGGAATGCTGCCCATGGCACTGAAACTTGGAACCGGCTCAGAGCAATATGCACCGATGGCTCGCGCGATTATCGGCGGCTTGACCTCGTCCGTCATACTGACGGTCTTTATCGTTCCGGCAGCGTACCTGGTCGTATACGGAAGAAAGAACCGGCGGCGGTCTCAAGAGAACCAGCCGGCGAATGCATAAGTACATCAGGATGCGACGAACAGGTGTTTGGGCGGCAATCCTGATCGCGGCTCTTGCGCAGGCGGCGTGCGCGCAAGCAGCGGGACCGCAGCTTACGTTGCAAGATGCTGAAGCGATGGCCCTCAAGAATCATCCTCAGGTGCTTGCCTCTCAGGCCAATTACCTTCGAGCGGGTCAGATCATAACAGAGGAACGTTCCGCGTACTATCCCACTCTGAACGGCAATGTTACGGGAGCTCAGGCGAACCTGAACAGTCGTTTAGGCGCGGGGGTTCTCAACGATCCTCGTTTATTCAATCACTTTGGATCAGGCGTTTCGCTTTCGCAACTGATCACCGATTCTGGAAGAACTCCAAACCTGGTTGCGAACGCGCGCTTTCGAGCGCAAGCCAGCCAGCAGGATTACCAGGCAACTCGATACGACATTATTCTTGGCGTCGATCAAGCATATTATGAGGTTCTGCTCTCGCAGGAGCTGATCAAAGTTGCCGAGCAAACAGTCGCCACGCGGCAAACCGTCGTAGATCAGGTGACCGCCCTCACGCGGAACCAACTGAAGTCCCAAGTCGATTTAAGCTTCGCGCAAGTAAATCTCTCGGACGCGCAATTGATGTTGATCCGGGCAAGAGATCGTTTGGCCACCGCGTATGCGAATCTGGGCCAAGCTCTGGGCAGCAGCCAGGTGGCTCAATATCAACTTGTTGCGCAACGGATGCCTCCAACGCCGCCGACCAGCCCGGATCAGCTAATCGCCGAAGCTTACCAGAATCGGCCAGAGCTGGCCAGCCTACGGCTTCAACGCGAGGCTGCGCAGAAATTTGTCTATGCGGAGCGGGACCTGAAACGGCCAACCGTGAACCTGCTTGCGGTCGGTGGAGTCTTGCCGTATATCGATCCTGGAAACGCGAATCCCGCAATACCTAAGGAGTACGAAGCGGCGGCAGTGAACGTGGAGATTCCTGTATTCAATGGACATCTTTTCACCGCTCGACGGCGCGCAGCGGAATACGAATTGCAAGCAGCGGACGAGCGTGTACGCGATGTGCAAGACAGGATTGCGCGCGATGTCCGGGCGTCGCTGGATCATGCGAGAACCGCGTTCGAAGCGATCGCGCCGAGTGAGCGGCTTCTCGCGCAAGCCAACTTGGCTCTGAATCTGTCGCAGGGACGGTACAACCTAGGCCTCGCATCTATCGTAGAGCTGACACAGGCGCAACTCGGACAGACTCAAGCGCAAGTCCAAAGTCTCAGTACTCAATACGACTATGAAGAAGCGTACGCCGCGCTGCAATACACACTCGGGTTGTTGCGTTAGCCCGGCAGAAATCGCGGAATAAAGTCAGTGTTGATTGAGTATTCCAGATATGAGCCTGTCTTGGTTCTCACTGGAACACATTCACCCAATACTGGTGAACTTCACCGCAGCCCTTCTGCCGGCTTCTCTCGCAACCGATGTGCTTGGCCGTATGTTTCGACGGCAATCCCTGCATGAGGCTGCATCGTGGATGCTCATCTATGCTGCTGGCATTACGCCATTAACGGCAATTGCAGGATTCATGTGGAAGAATTCGGTGGGAGAGGCGGCGCTCCCGCGCTCGGTCCTTCTAACTCATCAATGGCTCGGTATTTCGTTGGCGATTTTCTTTGTCGGCTTGGCTCTCTGGCGCTGGAAGATTCATGCGCTTGATGAAACGCCGGGACTTCCCTATCTTGTCAGTGCATCTGTAATTGTATCGGCGCTTGTCTATCAGGGCGCTTTAGGCGGAAGAATGGCTTTCGGATAACAGAACCTGTGCACCAGATTCAGCTGATTACGCCTTTGCGTACCGCATATAGGATCAACTCCGGAATGCTGTGCACATTCAGTTTCTGCATGAGATGGCTGCGATGAGTGTCGATCGTATGAGGGCTTACCCCAAGCAGGCCTGCTATTTCCTTCGTAGATTTCAGTTCGGCGACGAGCTGCAGCAATTCCCGTTCTCTCGCCGTGAGAAGGTCGTACGGATCTTCTACTCCTTGTTGGTGCAGCTGCCGGACGTAGTCGTCTGCCAAAAGTTTGCTCACTGCCGGGCTGAAGAACGCTTTCCCACCCGAAACGGCGCGCACGGCTTGGACAAGGTCGGCTTCGGCCGAGTCCTTGAGCAAGTAGCCGCGAGCGCCGGCTCTTAGTGCCTTAACTACGTAGCCCTCATCTGAGTGCATACTCAGAATGACAACTGCGGTGCGTAAGTGCTGTTCCTGAATTCTTTTGGCCGCCTCGATGCCGTTCAAAAGGGGCATTCCGATATCCATGATCACAACGTCGGGATTCTCACGGATGACGATATCGATCGCCTCTCTTCCGTTATTGGCCTCGCCGGCGACTACAAAATCCGGCTGACGCTCGAGAACTAAACGTAGCCCGTTTCGCACGATCGTGTGATCATCCGCGAGCACGATACGGATCACGCTCATGTCTCGACCGTCACACGGTCTTGTGACAAAGGTAACTCGACCCGAATGGACGTGCCCGCGCCAGGCGTTGATTCGATATGAAACGAGCCATGTAGATGCATGACTCTTTCCTCCATTCCCAGTAGACCCAATCCCCTATCTCGCTCCGGCGCGAATCCAGACCCATCATCTTGGATGTCCAGAATCAGATCATCATGGCTCTGTTCTAAACGAATCCGAACGTGTTTCGCGTGCGCATGCCGAACCACATTACGCAATGCTTCCTGCACAATTCGGTAAATGCAGGTCTTGTGTTCGTCCGAGAGATGCTCCGGCACAGATCCAGCATTTACTTGCACCGAAACGTTACTCGTTCGGGATACCTCGCGTGCCTGCCACTGTACAGCCGGGATCAGCCCCAGGTCGTCCAGCATGGACGGCCGAAGCAAAAGCGACATGTCTCTAACGGCTGCGACGGTCCTTTCCGCGAGCCGGCGAAGATTCTGGAGCTGAGCGCGAGCATCGCCATCAGCATCCGGCGGGAGAACCGCCGCAACGTTTCCTATTCCCAAAAGAAGGGCCGAAAGCGATTGCCCGATCTCATCGTGTAACTCGCGAGAGAGTGACCGCCGGTCAGCTTCCTGAACAGTAATCAGACGGGCGGACAAGTCCCGCAAAGCAGCCCGCGCGTGCTCGACCTCCTCGAAACGGATCGCCGACAAGTGCTCGAGACGCAAAATGCGCCGGATACTTCCGCCTGCTAAAAGCGCCCCGCAAACGAGAGTAAGCACGAGTAACAGGATGAGGGATCGCCGGAAACTCGAAAATAGATTTGCAATATGCTGGTTGCTGGCTTCCATTTGTCTCTGATTCACGGCCCCAATTTGATCTGCTAAATGCACGATCGTCATGCGGCGCGGCAGTAGAGAATTTTTCATGAAAGCATAGCCAAACCTTTGGCGCTGGGCCGCACTCCACTCGAGGGCGGGC
This sequence comes from uncultured Acidobacteriaceae bacterium, assembly GCA_963703035.1. GTDB lineage: Bacteria > Acidobacteriota > Terriglobia > Bryobacterales > Bryobacteraceae > Bog-105. The sequence continues at coordinate 1,268,824 of OY969780.1, forward strand.
CTGAGGGCGTCGAAGTAAAGTCCGACCTCGTTCGCGAAATCACGGAAGGGCCCTCGCTCCTCGCTACGAAGCATCGTTTTGTAACGTGAGACGTTAGTTCGGACGCGCTGTTGCGCCTCCTGTAGCTCCTTACGATGAATATCTGCGCGGGTCGGATCCTGCTCGAGAAGCAAATCACGGACATAGGTTCCCGACAGGTAGATATCCGAACGTAGCTGCTCGAGTATTCGATCGCGGGTAAAGTAGTCCTCGCGGATGCTGTTACTCCGCATCTCAATTCTTTGTAAGACGGATAACGCGTTCAGCCCTGTGAAGGCCAACAGCAACAGCAGTCCACCAAATGCGAAAAACAGCAGCCGCTGTGTCTGCCGATCAGAGCTCACGATTTCACCTTCCATCGGTGGCCAGCATTTTTGGCCTTCAGCTCTCGAAGCTGCGTGAGCATGGCGGAGAGAGTGGGATTCGAACTCTGAGGATACCAATGGAACCTGCAGGTTGCAGATTCCACGTTGCCGCCGATGCCGTGTCTGCCATAAATCCCGTGCCGCATTGCCCACCATTGCCCACCGACGGCTCAATTCCTAACCAGGAGGATAACGGGCGATCAGCATCAAAGCGCGCCGCTCTACAACTCGCTTGTCGATATTTAACCGCAGGACACGAGCTGTGACTCGGGCTTCGGGCGTGAGCGGTTCGATCACAAAACCCTGAAGAGTAAAATGCTGAGACCATTCATGCCTACGTGGATTGAAAAACGGAACGAACTGTCCGGTTGCAGGGTCCACCGAGCCAATGTCGCTGCCTTTCCAAGCGTTGCAGCGCAAGCAGGCGTACGCGAGATTTTCCGGGGTGGATAGACCTCCATGTTTACGGGCGACGACATGATCGACCTGGTGTGGCGAATACGAATCGTCTTCATGCAGCAGACAGTACTCACACCGGCGTCTCGCGCGATCGGCGACGAACCGTCGAACTTCCTGCGAAATGTCACTGCTCAAGTGTGCTTGCGCGCGCGGGCTTTGGCCAGGATGAGAAGGTGTTCGAGCTGTAGGTAATCGTCGAGCTCTGCCTCTTCTTCTGTCGAGATTGTTCCGCTTTTGCTCTTCGCAACCAATTCCTCGACCCGCTGTGTTGCTTCGTCTGACGGACGGAAAGCGAGCAAGGCGTCTGGCGTAGTGCCGGCGGCTAGGAAATCAAGGAACTCGTCGTATGACTTCGTGGTGCTCATCTCTCGCTTCTCAATATACTCGGCACTTTCTACTGTGCTACGAAAGCGCCTCAACAGCTCGTAGCTTCTTGGGAACGAGCTGTTTTATTTGACGTACGCGACTGGCAGGAACGTTCAAAATCCTGCCGACCTCTTCCGTACTCGGATACTTGCGGTTGTCGATGACGGGATGCTTGGCAGGATTGCCCCAAATAACGCGCGCTCGGCGCGCACGTCGACCGACACTCGGCTGACTAGTTCTCGCCACCTCCCTCCATGCTATCTCGGCTAGCGGTTCATCAGAAATACGGACCTGGCGGGCGAAGGATCGGTTCGCGAACACTCTAGCTGTCGAGACGATTCGACACAGAATAGAAGGAGCGATCAGCACATCGGCTGACCGCTCCAAGACTTCTGTTAAGGTTTCCCTTTGGCCGGCTTTTTCGATTTCGAATTTCGAACGCCCGAGCTGTGTGCGACGCCTCGCTGTTGGCGTTTCTTCTGTTTAGCAGAGCATTCGGTGGCAACGGATTCAGCTTGACATCATATCGCTTGGCCGCCGCTTCAAGTGGTTCGATTGCCGTGCTGGAGTACGTATTCGTGGCCGCTTCGAGCAAGGAGATTCTCGACGAGGAAACGAGACAACCCGCTTTCATCTAGTCCCTGCAGATGATCCAGGAGAATACGCAAACGACTCGTCATAATGGCGACTCGATTGTAACATTCATTGCCCACCAAAATTGCCCACGGCGATCTAACTGATTAATTTTGAAATGGCGGAGAGAGTGGGATTCGAACCCACGTTAGAGTTTCCCCTAAACACGCTTTCCAAGCGTGCGCCTTCAACCACTCGGCCATCTCTCCGGTTCGGATGCGCGTGTGCTACGCCAAATCGAACTTTTCCTGATGCAAGGTCGCGTCGCTCGTCACCAGCACGGGCCGCTTGAGAGTGTCCTCGATCTCTTCGAGATAGCGGTTGTGACTGGATTTGAGCACCTTTGCTACGGCGGGATTCACACGCAGTACGACGTCTTTTCCTTCAATCGCTTTCGCAAGCTTTTGCGCCTCTATTAAGATCTCACTTACTACGGTGTGAACGCTCTTTATATATCCGGCGCCATCACAGTAAGGGCAGGGGGAACACAGCGCACGCTCTAAGCTTTGCTTGACCCGCTTCCGGGTAATCGCCACTAATCCGAAATCGTTAAACTGCAAAATCTTGTAGGGCGCTCGATCGGCGCGCATTGCCTCTTCCAAGGCCTGCATGACTTTTTGACGATTCTTCCGCTCGTCCATATCGATGAAATCGACGACGATGATGCCGCCGAGGTCGCGCAGCCGGATCTGGCGTACGATCTCTCTAACAGCTTCTGTGTTCGTCTTCACGATGGTGTCTTCGAGCCGGTTGGATTTTCCTACGAACTTGCCGGTGTTGATATCGATCGCGACGAGCGCTTCGGTCTGATTGATTACGATATAGCCGCCCGACTTCAGCCACACTTTTGGCCGAAGCGCCTTCTCGATCTCCTGAGTAATGTTGAACGCGTCAAAGATGGGAGCAGGCCGGGTGTACATTTTGACGCGGCTGACGAGCGGCGGCTGAAAGCGCTGCATGAAACTCAGCACGTTCTCGTACATTTCTTCGTTATCGACCCAAATGGCCTTGAAGTCTTCCGTCAAGCGGTCTCGCAAAATGCGTTGCACGATTCCGAGATCGGAATGCAACAGCGCGGGTGCGGGCTTCTTCTCAGCCTTCTCCCGGATCTCCATCCACTGGTTGTAAAGGAAGTTCATATCGGCCGCAATCTCTTCTTCCGGTATGCCCTCTCCGGCCGTGCGAACAATAAAGCCGCCCGTAGTTCCGGCACGATGCTTGTGCAAGATGCGCTTGAGCCTGTAGCGCTCCTCGTCACTCGCGATTTTGCGCGAAACTCCCGCATGGGTCACGCTGGGCATGAAGACGACGTAGCGACCCGGCAGAGCGACATGCGATGTAATGCGAGCGCCCTTCTGGCCGAGCGGCTCTTTTGCGATTTGAACAATAATTTCCTGACCCGGCTTTAAGAGGTCCGAGATTGAGGGCGCGGCTCGATCGGTCGCAAAGGAGCGGGATTCGGGACTGTCCGAGCGCGCCTCTGTCCGGCCTTCCGGCTCCCTTCTGGAGGGGGTGACAATGGCTGGACGGGCCGATTCGCCACCTAAATCCTGGCCGGGGCTGCTGAAGCGCTCGCCACCACGCCTGCGCCGCATGCGTCTCGGCATACGATGCATGTAGCGGCCGCCTTGCTCTCGAAGTACCGCGGTTTGCGGCGCGACGGGTCCCGCAGACTGTGCTGGTTCGATTTCGGATCGGCCCTCGTTTGAAAACGAAGCAGGTTCTTCGAACTCATGTTGCTCGGATACTTCGGACGCCTCCACCCTTGAGTCGTCCCGGGCAGGAATTTCTTCGCTTTCGATACTCGCTGCGATCGTTTCACTCGGGAGCGGAGCATCGGTCTGAATGTCTTCAAACTGCCGCTCGGGTGCTTCGAGGCCGTTTGACTCCGGTTGGGGAGAAGCGGGCTGGTCCTGTTTTACCTCTTCGAGCTTTTCCTCTTCCGCTACAGGCGAAGGGTCCTCGTGGTGGGCGAAAACTTTATCGCTTAACTCGAGCTCTTCGAGCTCGGCTTGCAGCTCTTCGTGAAGATCCGCCTCGGACTCTTCAGGCAATTCGTCTTCCGGACCTTCTCGAAAATCGTCCTCGTCTGATACTGTGGCGGTCTGTTCGGCCGTGGTTGCGGCGTTCGGAATCGTGTTTGCCCGTTCCCGGTATTTAGCCAGTGATTCGCCGGGAAGAAGAATCACGTCTGAGGCGTCGTCCGGCTGCTTGTCCGCGCTTACGTCAGCATCCTGCTCACGCTTGACTTGGGAGCCTGGGGGTTGCGCGTATTTGTTCTCTGGGAAGCCCTGTCCTCTCGGCCGCCGGCGCCGCGATCTCCTGCCGCGCCGGTCTCCGCGAAATCCGCGGTCGTCTTCCACTCTTTCGGGTGGCCGATTGCTGGAGGCCGCTGCGTTCAGTGGCCCATTTGGAGGGGGAAGCGGTGTGCCATTAAGATCAGGAGCCGTGTCAGTTTCGCTTGCCGGGGATTCAGGCGCGAGGGCGGCCGCTGCTTCCGGTTCCCGCGCACCCCCGTTAGGAACAGCATCTCCAGCACGCGCCGGTCTTGAATCGCGGCGCTCGCCCCGAGTTGGCTTGTCGTCTCCTAAAGTGTCGATATCTTCATGCTCTTCGAAAAAATCGGAGACATAGAGAAATGTGTCCCGTTCCAGACCCAAATCGACAAACGCCGATTGCATTCCGGGAAGGACTCGCGTGACGCGGCCTTTGTGGATGCTGCCCGCGAGCGAATATTCGTTCGCCCTCTGAAAATAAACTTCGACGAGCTGATCGTCTTCGAGAACCGCTACTCTTGTCTCGTGGCGATTGGAACCAATCACCAGCTCCTTACTCATAAGTCACCGCCTGTAAGTTGGCCGATGATGAGATAACAGAGAACTCCGGACGCGCGGCTCGCGCTCAACGCGTGAAACGCCAACGCTGAACGCGAAACTTGTTGCCTGGGGCGAGAATGGAGACTTGCTCGCGGAACACTCTTCCCCGGATACGTTTACCTGAGCTGCTGTAGATAAACGAAAAAATCCTGTTAGCAATCCGAAACTCTTATGCCTACTCAGTTCGACCTTTTCATCAAATCGGCCTTGTTCAGGCCGCACTGCATTCAATTCACAAACCTTCGCAACCTGACGCTGTTTACCAGACCTAGCATCAGAAATACCGACCAAGTATTGGAGCCGCCCGAGCTCATCAGCGGCAGCGGGATGCCAGTGATCGGCATGCGCCCGATCACCATGCCCACATTCACCAACACGTGAAACAGCAACAGGGCAGCCACGCCCATAGCGATAAATAGACCTGCTTTATCGGTTGCCGTCTGCGCATTCTGCACAACTTGCATAATCAAAAGAAAATATAAAGCGAGCGCGATAATGACTCCTACGAATCCATGCTCTTCCGCGAATGAGGAGAAGATGAAATCCGTATGCGGCACAGGTAGAAAGCCCAGATGAGTCTGAGAACTTTCTTTTGCGCCGCGACCCCACATCCCGCCATTGCCAACGGCAATTCTGGACTGAATGACCTGGAATCCGGTTCCCTTCGGATCACGATCCGGATAGATGAAACTGATCAACCGGTCCTTTTGGTATGGCTTAAGAGAATGATAACCGATTGGCAATGCGATCAGGAGCACGCCGGTAACAATCAATAGATACTTCCAGCGCAAACCGGCCATCAGAATGCCACAGATAAGGATGGGCAGATAAGTCAAAGCGGTACCGAGATCGGGCTCCTTCATGACCAGGATCATGGGAACTGCCACCAGGCCCGAGACTTTCAATATGTCTTTCCATTCAAGCTCATCCGTCTTCAGGGTTGTCAGATAGCTGGCGATTAGAAGGATCAGAACGATTTTTACGAACTCGGAAGTCTGGAATGTGAATGCGCCCATCTTGATCCAGCGCGTGGATCCGAAGACGCTATTTCCGACGAGAGCCGTCACGATCAGCAGCAGTACTGAAACGCCATAAAGGTAAAAAACCCGCCGGCCGAGCAGCGCATGATAATCGAGCAGTGACACGACCCACATCATGCCGAGTCCTGTTGCCACCCACACGATCTGCTTCCACCAGGCGTCCTGCCATTTGCTGCCGGACGTAGCGCTGTAGATCTGTAATATGCCGAGGCCGCATAACCCGAGCGTGATAAACAGTAGCGGCCAATCTAAGTCGCTGATCGAGCGGTGAATGCGCACTACTGGGTCAGACCTTCCCGCACCGGTAAGTTCAGCTTCGCCATTGCATGCTGCGGAAAATCTAAAATTTCGGGTTGCATCAAGGGTCGAAGCCTTGCAATGTCAGACTCAGACCGGTGAGCCTTCTTGTCGAAGTAAGCCTTCAGCACATCGCGCACAATCCAGGAGGCGCGATCGCCATGTTCGCCATTTTCAAACAAAGCGACCACTACGATTTCAGGCGCCTCTTCGGGAGCGTAGCCTACGAACCAAGCGTTGTCCTTCATGGTTTGGCCGAGTTTCGTTCCCTTTAGAATTTTGTTTGAAGCTAACTGTGCGGTGCCCGTTTTGCCGCATACCTTGATGCCCGGAAGCGCCGCAAAGCGTCCGGTGCCCGCCGGCTCGTTCACAACTCCATACATTCCGGAAATAATGTCGTTCACATTGTCCGGGTTAAAATTTCCGGCCCGCAGAAGTTTGGCCGGCGTGGCTTTTACCAAATGCGGTTGGTACCACCGGCCACCAATCGCTAAACCTCCTTCCGCTGCCGCAAGCTCGAGAGGCGAAGCGGTAACGGCGCCCTGGCCGATTCCGACCGAGATCACCTCGCCCGCGTACCATTTTTGGCGGAACATCCGCATTTTCCAGCGAGTCGAAGGCATCGTGCTTTCGCGCTCATTCGGCAGATCGATGCCGGTCTTATGTCCGAAGCCCGCGAGCTCCGCATAGTGCGCGATGCGGTCGATGCCAAGCTTGTTGGCGACGTTATAGAAGTACACATCGCAGGACTGCGCGATGGCGCGATGCAGGGAGATATTGCCGTGACCGCCTTGCTTCTGCCGCCAGCACGCATAATAATGGCCGTAAAAGGACGCGCCGCCGGGGCAGTGGAATTCTGTCTTGTCGTCGATCGTGCCCGTTTCGAGTCCCGCCAGCGCAACGAATGGCTTAAAGGTCGAGCCCGGCGCGAACTCGGCTTGGATAGCGCGATTCATTAGAGGCTTATAGGGATCGCCGGCAATCTCGTTCCAATCACTGCGGCTGATGCGGCCAGTAAATTTGTTGGGATCGTAGCTGGGCCGGCTGACCATAGCTAGTACTTCGCCATTTCTTGGATCGAGTGCGACGACCGCGCCGCGCTTGTCTTGCATGGCAAGCTCTGCGACAGCTTGCAAATCCAGATCGAGAGTGAGGCGCAGATCTTTTCCGGGGACTGCTTTTTGGGGCTCTTCGATCTGACGCTCGTGGCCCATGTTGTCGACCATCACACGCTGCTGGCCATCGACGCCGCGCAGCGCCTGGTCATACTGGCGCTCGATTCCGTCTTTGCCGATGATGTCGCCCTGGTGATAATCGATAAAGGCCGGAGAGTTCAGCTCGCTTTCGCTGATCTCGCCGACGTAGCCGATGACGTGCGCCGCGAGGCCGTCTTGCGGATATTGCCTCCGCCAGGCCTGGATGAGCTGCATCTCGGGGAACGAGCTGACATCGCGGTGCGATTCGACAAAAGCGATTTCGTCCCGCGTCAGCTGATCTTTGATGATGATCTGCGGGCTCGAGCCCATGCGGCGAATCTTATTCGCGAGATCTCCGTAGTCGAGCTGCATCGCTTCCGCAATGGCGGGCAGATGTTCCCACTTGATTTGATCCCGATTCAGCAGCAACGAGTAGGAAGCCTTGTTGTCTACAATTACGCGGCCATCGCGATCGAGAATTTTCCCTCGCGCCGCGAGTATGGGCGTGCTTTTGATGCGGTTGCGCTCGGCGGCTTCGCTGTACACGTCCGGATTTTGTACCTGGAGCTTCCAAAATCCGGAGAGCAGAAACACGAAGACGGCCACCACGAGATACTGGAAGATGGCGACTTTTCCTGCTGCTGTTTTAGGGTCGTCGCGTAAGAGCCGCTCTGAAGGTAACTCCTCGATGCGGTCCCGCTCACTTTGAACCAATGGCACGGATTAGAAAGCTAGGAATGACCAGCCACTTTGATTGTATCCAGAATGGAGGAAAGTAGCTACCGTGAGTCAGTTCAGCGGCCGCGGGAGCGGAAGTCCTAGCTGCCCGGCCTAACCCGCCTTCCGAAACGTCAGGTTGATTCGGTACCCGCCCGTCGCAGGATGATGCCCTTCCTTCAGCGGCAGCACGCCATGATAACGCACTCTATCCGGTCCGCCCCAAACCACCACATCGCCATGCGTCAAATGCACGCGCTCCGCCTTATCTGCTCGCTTCAACCCGCCGAATAGAAACACGGCCGAAAGTCCCAGCGATACGGAAACGATCGGCTGCCGGTAATCTTGTTCGTCCTTGTCCTGATGCAGCGAAAGCTTCGCGCCCGGCGCATAGCGATTCACAAGGCACGCATCGGGAAGGTAATCCGCGAATCCAACCCTGTCCGCAGCGCTGTTTGCGAGTCTCAAAAAAGGCTCCGGCATGCGCGGCCACATTCGCCCGCTTTCCGGATCGACAGCGTCGTAGCGATACCCGCCTCTGTCGCTCACCCACCCCAGAGAGCCGCAGTTGGTCATTGCAACAGACATCCGAAACCCGCCCGGCGTAGTCATGTGCCGGAACGGGGCTTCCGAAATCACAGTGTGCAGCTCGCACAACAGCGCCGCTTCTTCCGTCAAAGCGAACTTCCGGAGCACCATTGCTCCGGGTCCTAGGCGCTCGTCTTTCAGCTCCGGTTCTGCTCCGGCCTCGAACAGTTCCTGCGTCGCTCGCGGCACTCTCATTTGGCGTCGTGGAAAATAATTCCGAGCGTATGCCGGCGCCCTGATCGTACGCGGCTGACTCCATGCCGGAGATTCACCCGATACATGCCGCGCGTCCCCTGCACGGGACGGTTGTGAACCGCAAATACAACGCCATCACCTTGCCGGAGCGGCACAACGGTGACCCGCGATTGCATGCGTGGCCGCTGCTCTGTCATCACAAATTCGCCTCCCGTGAAGTCCTCCCCGGGTTTTGACAGCAAAATGGCGAGTTGCAGCGGGAACACATGTTCCCCATAAAGATCCTGATGCAGGCAGTTGTAATCATCCGCCCCGTACTCGAGCAACAGCGGCGTCGGGTTGACTTGACCGGCATCATGACAACGCGCAATGAAATCTGCGTGCTTGTCGGGATACCGCACATCCATACCCATAGCTTCGTTCCAGCTGTTTGCGATCGGAACCAAATGCGGATACACAGTTGTGCGCAGCTCCGCAATCCGATCGGGAAGCGGATACCTGAAGTATTTGTATTCTCCGCGTCCAAAACCGTGTCGCGCCATCACGATGCGGCTGCGGAAAATCTCGTCATCCGAGTAAAGGCTGGCTATTGCCCGGCATTCGTGTGGAGAAAGAAGCGCCTCAACAACGGCGCTCCCTTCCGCATTGAGATCGCGATACACGCGCTCCCAATCGACGTTTTCGATTGGTTCGCCCGCGCTGCTTGAAGAGTTCTGCTCGGGCAGTGTTGACGCTCCCGCCATATTCCTATTCTCTGACTTAGTACTTCCGTCGCGTGAGCCCGCCGTGCGCCAGGATACAGCGCCCCTATGCAGGGCAGTGTTTGATTTGCGTGTACGACCCATGTCCATCCGTCTCGTATTGATCTAAGATCAGCCGCTGCTCAGGTAGGGGAACCACGCACCACAGCGCTCTTTCCCGATCCGACAAAATCCGGTCATCGTATGGCTGCATTGTCCAAGCCTCTTTATCCTGTTTAAAGAATTGAATCCCGAATACCTGGGCGTCGATTGACAGAACGCAAATATCGGTCCATTGTGGCCGTCGGTGAAGTGGGAGGCCAGCTCGCGGCGTCCGATCGCGTAGATGCCGGTTTCGAGCGAGCGAATCCGGTCGAGACGCCAGAGCGTGTCGGCAATGGATTCGGCGAGTCGCTTTTCTACATCGGTTTCAGGCGAGTAGTGAGCGAGTATGCGTTCGATGTGGGCCTGGTAGGCGGCAACGTCATCGCTAGGCAGGAGGACGGTGCGGCCCGTGAGACCGGTTTTGAGTGCGTTGTGCGAAACTTTGGCCTTGCCCTCAGACGAGGTGGGGCCGGTAGATTGTTGCGCGTTCGCGCGATTCGCCAGGAGTTGTTCGGATGAGGCCATAAAGAGCTGCTTTCGGCCTGAGGGTAAAAGGGATTGGCGGAATGGCGGCGAATTGCGGGAACGGAAAACACGGGAGAGACAACCAAAGAAAATTTTGTTGTATTGTGACCGGCTGGGCAGCGCCCCGGCCGCTACGATGTTGTGGCGGCTGCGGAGAGCGTGGAGCGAAGCGACCGTAGGCGGAAGGCGAGAACCAACAACAAAATACCGAAGATGAGGGCGTAGGCGCCGAGCCACCACACAATAACGACGGCTCCGGCGATAGGCGCTGCGTAAATCAGAATGCCAAACACGATCGAGATTACGCCCGTTAAGCCGAGCAGCCATTCTCCCGCGACATGGCGCCGCAAGCGGACAGCCGCCGCGATCTCGAATATGCCTGTGATGATGGCCCACGCAGCAACCAGGTAAATCAGGAAAAAGAGCGTCAGTCCTGGAATGAAGAAGGTGAATAAACCTGCGGCGATCCCGATGATTCCTTCGAGCAGGAACGCTCCCCATCTCCGGTGACCCTGGGCGGCGCGTACTGCTGAGATGATTGCCAGAACGCCATCAATGAACGCCCATACGCCGAACATCAGGACGATGGCGGCAAGAGTCAGGCCCGGCACGAAAAACGTCAGGATCGCGAACACAATTGCAACAATGCCGCGAAAGGCGAGCGCCCACCAGTTCATCCCTAACAGAGAAGCCATATGTCTACTCTGAGTGAGACTCGGAGATTTGATTCCCTCGTACCTCGGTGAAGTAACAGGTGTCCGCGTTGAAACAGATGGCGCGCCGGGCTGGTCCCTTGCCTAGAAGGAGACATCCATGGCATCGCAAGAGGGAACCAGCCAGAATCAAACCGTTACGGCAGATACCGATGAGCGGCTGGCGACTCACCGCATCGGAAAAACGCTGGCAAAGTTCGAGGAGTGCTCGAACTTTCTTGATCTCGTTCGGAAGGCCGACGCCGAGTATCTTTTGAACCTCGGTGAGCTTCGCACGCTTTTTGCTCCGAATAACGAGGCCGTAACCGAGCTGTCGGGTGACTTGGCCGACCTGGTCAACCGGCATTTAGTGCCGGGCGCGCTCGAGAGCTTTGACTTGCGCCGGGTAAAAACCGTTCGGAACTTCGCGGGCGAGGAAGTTCGAGTCGAAGAACAGAACGGAATTTTCCGAATCGGACGAGCCGCGATCGTAAGGTCTGATATCGCGTGTACAAACGGGGTGATTCACGTCATCGACCAACTAATCTCATGAGACCGTAAACTGAAAAGAGACACTCTCATGCCGATTACCATTGGAGCGAAGCCGTCGCCCGATTTTTCAAATCCGATTGAGCTGTTGAGCGATTGTCACCGGCGCATTGAGCGCTTCCTGGCCGTGTTAGTGAAAGTGGCTGAACAGGCGAAAGGCGGCTCACTGACCGGCGAGCAGCGCCGCGCGCTTCAGAATGCCTTGGACTATTTCCAGACCGCGGCTCCGCGCCATACAGCCGATGAAGAGGAGAGCCTGTTTCCTCGATTGCGACAAGCCAGTCAGGGGGAGGTTCAACACGCTTTAGCGCAAATGGAGCGGCTCGAAGCTGATCATCTGCAAGCTGACGAATGGCACGGCATTGTCGAAGAGCTTGGCAGGAAGTGGTTGTCCGAAAACGTTCTGGCGGTGGCGGATGCAGAACGGCTCGAAAGCGCTCTGACGAATCTTACTGAGCTGTATGGGCGTCACATCGCGCTCGAAGACAACAGCTTATTCCCGGTTGCCGCGGCCGCGCTCGGTAGCAGCGAGAAAGCCGATATCGGCAGCGAGATGGCGCGGCGGCGGGGCTTGAATGCCGATCTTAACGCTGGCTTGAAGGAGGCGTTAATCCCTTCAATCTCAAATACACAGTGAGGATTCCGTACTGCTCGCCATCGTGGATTGTATTTGCCATCAGCGTGCCTAATTTTGTCCTCGATCCGCGGGGTGTCTTGATCATATTGGCTGCGTCTGCATCCGTCGCGGTCTCGTAGGCTTTATCGCACTCCGCGAATGCTTCGTGAACTGCCGCAACCAGATCGGCCTTCGAGGTTTTCGAAGCTGCGTCGATCGATTTCGGCGCTCCCAATACCGCAGAACAGGTACGCATCTGTGATTCGGCGACGTGCGCGATCACCTCTCCGAAGCTGCGGATGCCGGGCGTGGGTTTGAAGCTGTAATTTTCTTCCGGCATCTGCTCGGCCGATTTGATTAGATTGTTCTTCACCGAGTTATAGACTTGCCTCAGCTCGGCACTCAGCGGGTTATCGGCGCGGGTCTCGGGGGTGGTGCGCCCTACGTCGGCAACTTGCGCTCGGGTTGCGGCCGTGCAGGTCAGGATCATGGTCATCAACAGCAAACAGCGATTCATTTTGATTTCTCCCTGTTTTCACAATACAGTTTTTCTGGTTGCGCTATCGTTGAGAGTCTATGCAGCGCGCCGGCCTGTGTGTTATTGTGTTCACCTCCTGCTTTTCGCTCAATGCGCAGTCGATTTCACCCGATCTCTTTAGCGGTCTGAAGTGGCGTCTGATCGGGCCGTTTCGGGGTGGCCGTGCCGTCGCCGCGGCGGGCGTGCCGGGTGACGGGCATACGTTTTACTTCGGAGCGGTCGACGGCGGAATATGGAAAACCACGGATGCCGGGACTGTATGGACGCCGATCTTCGACGGGCAGGGTGTCGCTTCGATCGGCGCGCTCGCAGTTGCGCCGTCGGATCCGAACGTAATCTATGCAGGGACGGGCGAATCGGACATTCGATCAGATCTGGCAACCGGGGATGGCGTCTATAAATCGAGCGATGGCGGACGGACCTGGAAAAACGCCGGTCTGGGTGACACGCGTCAAATCAGCCGGATCGTGATCGATCCTACGGATCCGAATCGCGCGCTGGTGGCTGCGCTCGGCCACGCGTACGCTCCCAATGACGAGCGCGGGGTTTACCTGACAACCGATGGCGGAAATAGCTGGCAGAAGGTTCTCAATCGCGGGCCGCAAGCCGGCGCCGCGGATCTGGCGATGGCTACGGATGAGCCGAACATTCTGTTCGCAGCTATGTGGGACGCGCATCGTCCGCCGTGGAGCACGTATGCTCCTCTCGCGGGCCACGGAAGCGGACTGTATCGCTCGATTGACGGCGGCAAAACCTGGCAACAACTCACGGGTAATGGGCTGCCCGGCGGAGGCTGGGGCCGGGCGTCAATAGCCGTTTCGCCCCGAACTCATGGGAAAAGAGTCTACGCGACCATCGACGCGAAAGAGGCCGGCCTGTATCGCAGCGACGATGGGGGCGATACATGGATTCGCGTCAACAGCGATCCGCGGATTACCAGCCGGGCCTGGTACTTCAGCAGCATCACGGCGGACCCTAACGATCCGGATAGCGTATATATTCCAAACGTCGCGTTCTACAAGCTCAGCGGCGGCGGAAAAAACTTGAGCATCGTGCGCGGCGCTCCCGGCGGCGACGACTATCACCAGGTGTGGATCGACCCCGCAAGCTCGCAACGCATGGTACTCGCAACGGATCAGGGAACGACGGTGAGCCTCAACGGCGGCCAGACCTGGAGCACCTGGTATAACCAGCCGACTGCTCAGCTTTATCACGCCATTACGGACAATGCTTTCCCGTATCACGTGTTCGGCACCCAGCAGGACAGCGGGTCAGCGGCCGTTCCGAGCCGGACAGATCACGGCATCATCGACGCGCGCGATTTCTTTTCCGTCGGTGGAAGCGAAAGCGGCTACATCGCTCCCGATCCCCGGGATCCGAATATTATTTATGTCGCGGGCACGTACGGCGAAGTGGGCCGCTTCGACCGACGCATATCGCAGACCCAAAACGTAACTCCATGGCCGGAGTTCGGATTTGGCATGGAGATTACTCAGCGCAAATACCGCGATCCTTGGACGCCGGTGCTGGTTTTTTCTCCTGTGCAACAGAACGCGCTCTACCTTGGCACGCAGTATGTGATGAAGACTCTCGACGGCGGCCTGCATTGGCAGAAGATCAGCCCTGACCTAACCGGCGCTTCGGGAACTGATGTCCAAGCGAAGTCCAAAGCCTCAGTCACTGTCGAGAACGCCAAGCAACTGGGATATGGAGTGATTTTCACGCTTGCGCCGTCGCCGCTGACTGCGGCCCAGATATGGGCGGGCAGCGACACAGGTCTCATTCATCTGACGAGAAACGGCGGCCAGACCTGGTCTGATGTGACGCCCCCGGGCCTTTCCGATTGGAGCAAGATTACTCAGCTCGAGGCTTCTCATTTCAGTCCGGGAGAAGCTTACGCTGCCGTTGATCGGCATCGCCTGGACGACATGCGGCCGTATCTCTACCGCACGCGCGATTACGGAAAGACGTGGGCATTGATCGTCGATGGCATCCCGCCTCGAGCGTTCCTGAATGCGATTCGTGAAGACCCGAAGCGAAAAGGGCTACTATTTGCCGGCACCGAGCTCGGCATTTACGTGTCGTTTGATTACGGCGAACGCTGGCAGCCGTTGCAGCTCAATTTACCCGTCACCTCAGTGCGCAACCTCGTGATTCATGACAACGACCTGGTGATTGCGACGCATGGCCGTTCGTTTTGGGTGTTGGATAACATTGCGCCGCTGCGCCAAATCACGCACGATGTCGCAAGCGTTGATGCGTGGCTATTCAAGCCAGATCAGGCCACTCGAATCACGAACGACAGATTTCTTGGGACGCCACTCCCGCCCGAAGAGCCTCAAGCTCAAAATCCTGCGGCCGGAGCATACGTCGACTATTACCTGCGTCAGCCTGCGCAGGGCGAGGTCGCGCTGGAAATTCGTGATGCGCACGGTGCTGTAATCTATCAATCTTCAAGCCGTGATCAACCCCCGGCGCCGCCCAAAAACTTACCCATTGCCCCACGCTGGTTTCCGAAACCGCAGCAGCTCTTTGAACAGCCCGGGATGCACCGGTTTGTTTGGGATCTGCGGTATGCCGGGGCGCCAAGTAAAACGAGCGGTGAAGAGATGGGCGAAGAAGGCGGTTTTCGCTCGCCCGGCCCGCTGGTCTTGCCAGGCGCTTACAAGATCAAACTGACCGTTAACGGCCGCGATTTCGTTCAGCCGCTTGTGGTCGCAATGGATCCACGCTCGCGAGCAACTGCCAGCGATCTGGCGCAGCAATTTCATTGGGCGCAGCTTGCTTTTGAGGATCTACATCGCGCCCGAGAAGCTCTCGCCACAATAGCCGGTCTCCGAAAACAGCTTCAGGATGTCAACCAACTCACCACTGTTGCCGAAGGCTTGCGATCGAGTGCGTCGGGCCTGGCATCGGCATTGAGTGCGATCGAGAGCGCCGACCGGACTCCGCCGTCTCAGGCGGTCGCGGTGTATCTGCAATCCGCCAAGTCACTCAAGGAGAGATTGAGCGATCTGGACAAACTGCGCAATCAGGTGCGCGCGCCCTCAGCATCCGGAACGAAATGACGGCGCTTTGGGAATGCCCGGCATCCTGATAACCGCAACCTACAGGCTTCAACTTCACGCCGGGTTCGGGTTCGATGACGCGGCCGCAATCGCCGATTATCTTCAGCAGCTCGGTATCTCACACGTCTACTGTTCTCCTTATCTACAGGCGGCTCCCGGAAGCCGGCACGGCTATGACATCGTAGATCCTCACAGAGTGAACGAAGAACTGGGCGGCAGCGAGGCGCATGATCGCTTCTCGAAGCGGCTTGCCGCATGCCATCTGGGGCAAGTGCTCGATATCGTTCCAAACCACATGGCCATCAGCGGCCGACGCAACCGCTATTGGTGGGACGTGCTCGAAAACGGGCCAGCCAGCCGATACGCGGCTTACTTTGACATTGATTGGCAATCGCAGGACGAAAGGCTTCGCAACAAGCTGCTGCTTCCCATTCTGGGCGACCATTATGGACACGTCCTGAGCCGCGGCGAGTTGCGGATCCGACGACGGGGCGGGGAATTCTTCCTGCAATACTTCGAGCACGAGCTGCCGCTTGCGCCCAAGTCTTTGCCGGCGATCTTGGGAGTTGCAGCTGCCCAGTGCGGCTCCGATTATCTGGCATTTCTCGCAGATGCGCTGTCCGATTTGCCTGACCCAACCTCGAAGAAGCGGGCCAGCCTCGCTGAGCGGCATCGTGATAAAGAGGTCATTCGCGGTCTGCTCGACCGGCTTTTCGAAGAGGTTCCGTTCATCGCGCAGGCGGTCGATTCGGCGCTGGCGAATCTGACACGCGACGTAAACGCACTCGACGAATTTCTGGAACGCCAGAATTACCGGTTAGCGTATTGGCGCACTGCCGAACAGGAGCTGGGGTACCGGCGCTTTTTTGACGTCAACACGCTGGTCGGATTGCGCATGGAGAATCCCGTCGTGTTTGCCGAAACCCATGCGCTGATCCTGAACTGGCTTCGGGAGGGCATGCTCGACGGCATTCGTGTCGACCATCCGGATGGGTTGCGCGATCCACTCGAGTACTTCGACCGGCTTCGCGAGACTGCGAGCCAGCAGTGGATTGTTGCCGAAAAGATTCTCGAGCCTGGTGAGCCGCTTCCCCGTGCGTGGCCCATCGACGGCACGACCGGTTACGATTTTCTGAATCAAGCCGGCGGGTTGTTCGTCGATACAGAGAAAGCAAGCCAATTCACAGGCATTTATTCCGGTTTCACGAATGAGCCGACCGATTACATTGCCGTGTGCCGCGATAAGAAACATCGCGTCATGCGCGACCTCTTGGGCAGCGATGTCAATCGGCTGAGCGCGCTGTTTTCAGAGATCTGCGAATGCCATCGCGATAGCCGGGATTATACGCGCCATGATGTGACTCGGGCGATCCGTGAGTTCATCGCGTATCTGGCCGTGTATCGGACCTATGTGATTCCGAACCGCAACGAGCTTACTCCCGAGGACGAACGCTATATCACTGAGGCTATCGCGGACTCAAAAGCCAGCCGCCCCGAAATCGATACTGAGCTGTTCGATTTTTTGTCGGATGTGCTGCTGCTCAGGGTTCGCGGGGCCATGGAATCGGAATTCGTGCTGCGTCTTCAGCAATTCACTGGCTCAGTGATGGCGAAAGGCGTAGAGGATACTGCGTTCTATTGTTACAACCGGCTGATCTCATTGAACGAAGTAGGCGGCGACCCCGGCTGCTTCGGTACGCCCCCCGAACCATTTCATGACTTCTGCATTCAACTGCAACGCCTACGGCCGCGTACCATGCTGGCCTCTTCCACTCACGACACCAAGCGCAGCGAAGATGTCCGCGCGCGCATCAGCCTTCTCTCTGAAATGCCTGAGCAGTGGCAGGCAGCCGTCGATCGCTGGGCGAGGATAAACGAGAAGCACAAGCAAGACGAACTCCCGGATCGCAATACGGAATATTTTCTGTATCAAACCATGCTTGGGGCGTGGCCGATACCGCTGGAGAGATTGCTGCCGTACATGGAAAAGGCCTGCCGCGAAGCTAAGCAGCGAACCTCCTGGCATGCGCCCGACGAACGCTTTGAGACGGTGACTCGCGAGTTCATCGAAGCGCTTTACAACGATGCTGCATTCCTCGAGGATTTTCAAGCGTTCGTGCAACCGCTGATTCTGCCGGGGCGCATCAATTCGCTGGCGCAAGTACTGCTGAAGCTGACGTGTCCTGGTATTCCCGACACGTACCAAGGCTCGGAGCTATGGGATTTGAGTCTGGTTGATCCGGATAATCGCCGCCCCGTAGATTACGACTTACGCCGCCGCCTGCTTGCCGAATTACCGAGGCTTCAAGTCGAGGACGTTTGGCGAAGGATCGATGAGGGACTGCCCAAGCTTTGGACCATTCATCACGCGCTCGAGGCACGCCGCAAGTATCGATCAGCGTTTCGCGAGGAGGCAGCCTACTTGCCACTCACCGCTGAAGGCGCAAAGTCGCAGCATCTGATTGCGTATATGCGCGGAGACGATGTCGTGGTCATGACGCCGCGGCTCATCCTTACATTAGGCGCGAGATGGCAAAATGCGCGACTGTATATCCCGCCCGGCACTTGGCGCAACCAGCTTTCAGGCGCGGTTTATAGGGGCGGTACGCTCAGCGTCGCTGACGTGCTCGCAGCTTTTCCGGTGGCTCTTCTAGTCAGAGAGTAATCACCAATTCCCGCGCAGCATTTCGAAATAGATATGCAAGCCTTGCCTGAACTGCTCGACGGGAATGTGCTCGCTATCGCTATGCATGGTCGCAAGCGTTGCTGCATCGATCTCCATCGGCATGATTCCATAAACGACGCTGCCGCGCACTCGAAACTTCTCGCCATCCGTGCCGAACGGAACGATGATGGGAATGACAGCTGCGGTGGGATGCTGTTTGCGTATCGCGCTTTGAATCGCGGTATAGAGCGGCGTGTCTGTGCGGCTTGGGGCGGGATCATCCGCCTTTTCTGAAAGCTGCTCGAACGTGACCCGCGGGTTATTCACACGCGCCTTCATGTCCGACAAAAATTCGTCCGCATTCACGCCCGGCAGCAAGCGGCAATCGAGCGTTGCCTCCGCAGCGGAAGGAATCACGTTCACTTTGGGCGGATCGCCGACGCCGCTCCGCAATGTGGTCAGCGAGATCGTATTTTGCTGAATCGCATTCATGAACTTGTTGGACGCGAATGTTCCGAGCGTCGCTCGCATGTTCTCAACCACAGGATTGGGTCTGTTCGAAACCGGCAACTCTTTTGCTTTTTCAATCGCGGCGATGAGGATGTCGTTGGCATTATCGGGAATGGGCTGCGACGCGTGCCCGGAGGTTCCGGCCGCCCGCAGCCTCAGCCAAAGCACCCGCTTGTCGGCCACGGAAATTCCGAAAACGTCTTTGCCCGCCGAGTAGAGATCGCGCGATCCCACTCCGCCCTCGTCGAGCACGTACTCGGGATTCAATTCATCCCAGTGATGTTCGATCATCCAACCTGCTCCCTTGACTCCACCGGTCTCTTCGTCGCAGGTAGCGAGGAACACGATGTCGCGCGGCGGGGTAATCCCAAGCCGCTTCATCAGAATGAGGGCGGTCAGCTCCATAATTCCCGTGCTCTTCATATCGAGAGTGCCGCGACCCCACATCTGACCGTTGCGAATCTCCGCGCTGAAGGGATCGCCGTTCCAATGCGCCCGGTCCACCGGTACTACATCCATGTGGTTGAGCAGGAGCAACGGGCGTTTGGTGCGGTCTTTCCCCGCAAGCCGTACGATCAGATTTGTTTTGCCGCCTGGAGCGCTCTGATACAGCTTGGGCGTCATCCCGGCTGCGGTTAACTCGGCTTCGAGCAGTTGGGCGGTTTCGCTCGTGTTCGCGGGCGGATTCACGCTCGCGATACGAACGTAGCGTTGCAGTAAGGCGATGGCGTGCTGTTCCACGCTGGGCCAATCGGGTTGGGTTTGGGCTGCCGCTAGAGCGCAAAACGCGAGAAGCGTACCGGCCAATCTAAGCGAATTCATTTCTCAGATTCTGGCACAGCGGACAGCTCTGCCTGAATGCCATCCATGCGCAGCGCCTCGAGAAGCGCTCCGGCAGCGGGACTGAGGCGCGGCGGCCCCACTTCTGCAGCAATGGATTCACGAATGCGTTCTCTGAAGCTCTCGAGCAACGGCGCACTTTGAAAAACTCCTCCAACATGCGCTACAAGCACGCGCTCCCCTGGTTGGAACAGTTGCTCGTGAACGCCTCTGATATATCGCACCAGCTCTGCTGTTGCGGCCTGGAGGATATCGAGTGCCACCGGATCGCTTTCCATGGCAACGCGCGTAACGAGCGGGGCGAATGAGGCCACTCTCTTGCGCGGATATTCGGGCGTATAGAAAAGGTGAAGTAGCTCATCCGCATTCGCTGCTCCCGTTTCTCTGAGCAGCAAATCGCGTAAGATCGTTGCCGGTCCCCAGCCTTCTTCATACGCGAGAGCAGACCTTAAGGCACGCCGCGTGATATCGAAAGCGCCGCCTTCATCACCGAACAAGTAACCCCAGCCGCCGGCACGCGCCGTGAGCCCCTCGCTATTGCGGCCGAACGCCATCGATCCAGTGCCCGCGATGATGATAATTCCGGGTTCACCGGCGGTTGCACCCCAAAGCGCGATCTCCGCATCGTGCGTGATTCTGTATTGAGCACTGCGGATCAACTCTCGCGAGTGATTTTCTTTATCCGCGGGCCCGCCGCTAAAGCCGAAACACGCAGCTGCGAAGCTTGTGTTCTGAACATCGAGGCCGGCTTGCCGGCACGCCTCTCCGACCGCATTACCCAGCACGTTCATGAATTTCGCTCGAGCTTCGACTCCCGAAACGTGGTTGCATGGACCGCCGCGCCCACGTCCTACGACGCGTCCGGTCTCGTCTGCGATTAGGGCGGTTGTGCTTGACTGGCCGCCATCAACTCCCAGATAGAAACGAGCCGTAGTCGTACCCTTAAGCGCTTATGCGAGAGACTTGTCTTTCGCGTAGCACAGCGGATCGAGAGGACAGTTGGCGCAGCGCGGCTTCCGTGCAATGCAAACCTGTCTGCCGAAATGAATCACCTGATGAGAAAACAGAATCCACTTCGATTCCGGGATACTCTTCATCAGATCGATCTCGATCTTGACGGGGTCCGTGTTCCTGGTCAGATCGAGCCGACGTGCGATTCTTTGCACATGCGTATCGACGACGACACCCGATGCGATCTGGTACGCAGTTCCGAGCACGACGTTTGCCGTTTTGCGCGCCGCGCCGGGAACGGAGAGCAACTGCTCCATAGTCCGTGGGACCTCGCCGCGGTGATCAGCCAGGATTTTCCGCGCCGCGCCGATCAGCGAGCGCGCCTTGTTGTTGAAAAATCCGGTTGAGCGAATGTCCTGCGCCAGCTCGTCCTGTGATGCGGCTGCGAAATCCTGAATGGTCGGATATTTTTCAAAAAGCCCAGGCGTCACCTTGTTCACGCGCTCATCCGTGCATTGAGCGGAGAGGATCGTCGCGACGAGCAGTTGCCAGGCATCGCCGTGCTGTAGGGCGCAGGTCGCCTCAGGAAACAATTTGTCGAGTTCGGACAAGATGCGGTTAATGCGCGCCTTGCGCTCAGCAGCGTTCTTCGGCTTCAGAACCTTTCTGGGAGGCGTTACCGGATGCAGAGCCGTCACCTTCGCGACTTCAGGTTGTGCCATGAGGAAAGATTGCTGCCGAAAAAAACGCCGATTTGATTGTTGTCGCGGGTAACCCTGCGAAGCGTATCGACGACATTGAAAATGTCAAGCTGGTCTTCAAGGACGGCATCGGTTTCGATCCGGCCAAACTGATCGATTCCGTTAAGGGACGCTACGGCGAATACTGAAGCCGTCAAGTTTGTGAGGGCGCGCCGTTTTCGAGGAAGTTTCGCAAGCGGTGACTGCGGCTGGGGTGGCGCAACTTGCGGAGCGCTTTCGCCTCTATCTGCCGAATTCGCTCGCGGGTAACCGCAAAATTCTGCCCAACTTCTTCGAGCGTATGCTCACTGCCGTCCTGCAATCCAAATCGCATCTTCACGATCTTCTCCTCACGCGGACTTAGGGTCTTCAAGACTTCCGCCGTTTGCTCGCGCAAATTCAAATTGATCACGGCGTCAGATGGCGAAATCATCCGGCTGTCCACGAGAAAGTCGCCGAGATTTGATTCATCTTCTTCTCCCACCGGAGTTTGCAATGAAATCGGCTCCTGTGCGATCCTTAGCACCCGGCGGACCTTGCTAGCAGTCAATTCCATTCGCTCGGCCAGCTCGCCTGTATTGGGTTCGCGCCCCAACTCCTGTTGCATGATCCGCTGGAGCTTCACCAATTTATTGATGGTTTCGATCATATGCACAGGAATGCGAATCGTGCGCGCCTGATCGGCTATCGCGCGGGTCACGGCTTGCCGAACCCACCACGTGGCGTATGTCGAGAACTTGTAACCTCGCTTGTAGTCGAATTTATCGACCGCGCGCATCAGGCCGATATTGCCTTCCTGAATCAAATCGAGAAACTGCATTCCACGGTTGGTGTACCGTTTCGCAACAGAGACTACCAGGCGCAGATTCGCCTCAATCAGCCGCTTCTTTGCCGATTCGGTTTCTGTTTCGCCGCGCTCGATGATCTGCAGCGTACGGCGCAGCTCGGTTGCGGTTGCTCCAGAATGGTCCTCGAGTTGTTGAATCTCGTTCGAGAGAGCCTTCAATTCCCGGCGTACTGCAGTTGCGGCGCTCGACTCCCCCATTGCGGGCTGTTCTAACTTGCGCTGCAGGCGCGCGATCTGTTGTTCGGCGGGCCGAAGTTGGTCGACGACCTTCCTCAGCTCCTTACTTAATGAGCGCTGGAAACCGGGCGAAAACGGAATGCCGCGTATCTGTCTCGAGACGCATACCATCAAACGCGCATACTGATACCGCAGCTTCCGGTATTGCTTGCTCTTCAAATTACACGAAGTGCTCATCAGCTTCTGGTAAGCATGCTGTGCTTTCCGATATAGCTTCTCGAGCTCACGCATAGCTTCGAGAAACTGCTCTTTCAGCAATTTGATGGACTCTTCGTCTTCGCGGGCGGATTGAGGCTCGGGCACCTGGATTACATCGAGGATCGACACCAGGCCGGATTCAACGTTATGCCGCGTTTCGAAAAGTAAATGCATAATCAGGCGAGAGCGGGAAAGAGCCTTTCGAACTGCTGCTTCGCCGCGTTCAATCTGCTTGGCAAGCTCGATCTCGCCGTCCCGCGTAAGCAGCGGCACCATGCCCATCTCACGCAGGTAGATGCGAACAGAGTCGTTGCTTTTATCTAATGAGCCGCTTGAGAGATCAACATCTCCTAGCTCCTCGGGCTCCTCTCCCTTATCGAGCTCTTTAGTCTCGTCCAACAGCTCAACGGGGGCGCTGTCGATTCCAGCAAACAGGTCATGCAAGTCGGTGCCGTTGGCGACATCCTCGCGAACGACATCCGCAACGGCTTCGTAACCCGTGTAGCTCTTTCCGCTAGCGTCTTGCATCAACTGCCCTGCGATACCCGCCTGCGCAGTCGCGTCTCGAATAGGAACATCATTACGGCTGGAGCGACCCCTTCGACTCCTCATGGTACACCACGATTTAGGCCCCGGAGGATGCGGTTTTGGTCTTGTTCAGCTCGTCGGCCAAGCGCAACGCTTCTATAAAATCTCCCTGCCGCTCGAGTTCCCGGATTCGGCGCCGCAGAGTTGTGCAAGCTGCATCCACAGCCTTCGCTTCGAGCGCCCGCAGGCAATGAACAGCTTGAGACGGGGCATGCTCTTCTTTTATTCCAAGCTCCGAAAAACTTATTTCAGTCAATATTCGTTGATCTCGGGGCTCCAAGCCGCTCGCCAACATCTCTATGGAAAACTGTACGCCTTCGCCGGCAAGTTTCAAAACACCTCCGAAGATGCTTCTCAACTCGAGCACATCCATCAGCTCCGGCCGGGCTAAATATTCCATTGCTGCCTCCCGCGCCTCAGCGCTCAAGAGCAGGCAACTGAGCAGCAGCTTTTCATTCGGCGGAATCGCGGATGAGATCTGCGCCGGCTTGGGGGCGGGCCGGGCGTGTTGCGCGCGCTTGAACATGTCCCGGATCACGTCCCGATCTACGTTCAAGAATTCGGCCAATTCCCCGGCTATCGCGGCTCGCTCTACAGAGTCATGCACTTGCTGGATTGCGGGAACGATCGATTTAAATGCGTCTACGCGGCCTTCTGCGGTTCCCATATCGAATCTCTCGCGTGCCTGTGCAGCGAGCCAGTGAAAATAAGATCCCGCCCCGTCCAGTTGCTTCCGGTAAGCATCCACCCCGTTCTTCTGAATGTATTCATCCGGGTCGAGCCCGCCGGCCAGTTCCACCACTTTCACCCGAAGCCCCTCCGCGATTAAAGCGCCGATATACTTTTCCGTCAATTTCGCGCCGGCGGTATCAGCATCAAAGTTCAGAAGTATTTCGCCTGCGCTCGCTTGCTGCATGGAAACCTGCCGCTTAATGGCCCTTACCTGCTCGATGTGCAAGGACGTTCCGCTGCTTGCCACCACTTCGTGAATGCCAGCGGCATGGATGCCGATCACGTCCATGTACCCTTCGACGAGAATCATGCGATCGTGCTTCCGCGCGTCAGTTTTTGCGCGATGCAGGTTGTACAGAACGGCCGATTTTTTATAAATCGTTGTCTCGGAGGAGTTGAGATACTTGGGCTCGTCGTTCGGCCGCAGCGCCCGGCCGCCAAATGCAATGACCTTTCCCGATTCGTTATGGATGGGGAACATCAGCCTTCCGCGAAAACGGTCGTAAAAACCGTCGCGTTCCTGGCGCTTGATCACTAAGCCCGATTCCTCGAGCAGCGCCGGGCCAAACCGTTGCAGCCGCTCTA
Source organism: uncultured Acidobacteriaceae bacterium (assembly GCA_963703035.1). GTDB lineage: Bacteria > Acidobacteriota > Terriglobia > Bryobacterales > Bryobacteraceae > Bog-105. The sequence goes on from OY969780.1 coordinate 1,293,321, forward strand.
CCATCTGTTGGCCCGCAGCATCGGAAAGTCCGAGGCGAAATTCATCCATCGCGGCGCGGGGAACGCCACGTGATTCCAAATAGCTTCGTGCTTCCGTGCCAGCCCGGCCCCTGAGGTTCTGTTCAAAGATCCCAGCCGCGATCTCCTGCATCTCAACCAAGGCGGTTCGGCGCTGCGTCTCCGGATCGTCCGTTCGCTGCCGCTCCGGCATCGGAATGCCGTACCGTTCGGCCAGCAGCTTCAGCGCTTCCGGAAACGTCACGTTTTGGATTTCCATCACGAATTTGAATACGTCGCCGCTGGCATCGCACCCGAAGCACTTATAAAACTGAAGCGTGCTGTGGACGCCAAACGAAGGCGTCTTCTCCGAATGGAAGGGACACAACCCTACGTATCGCGGCCCCGATCCGGAGCGCTTCAACCGCACATATTGGCCAACCACATCGACGATGTTCAGTTGACCCTTCAACTGTTCTGCAAAATTCATCGCGAACGCGAGAGTAAGGGGAAGTGTGTTCTCAGAGTAGCAAGGAATGTCATCGCCGCGGATATCAGTCTTTACACCTGAAATTGCACCCCTGGGATAATGGCCGCAGCGTAATGGCTCTCAAAGAGTACGCCCGCAAGCGGCACTTCGACAAGACGCCGGAACCGAAGCCCGAGCAAACCGCCGCTCATGGCCCGAATCGCGGAGGCTTTTTCTGCGTCCAGCGGCACGACGCCACGCGGCTCCACTATGATTTTCGCCTGGAAGTGAACGGCGTGCTTGTGAGCTGGGCGGTTCCGAAAGGCCCCAGCCTGGATCCCTCCAGAAAAGCGCTCGCCATGAAGGTCGAAGATCATCCTCTCGACTACGGGACGTTCGAGGGCAACATACCGGAGGGAAATTACGGCGCGGGTAGCGTGATGTTGTGGGACAAGGGAACCTACGAAGTCATTGGGGAGCCCGACGCGCAGGGCCAGCTCGATCGCGGAGATTTTAAATTCCAGCTGCATGGCACAAAGCTGAAAGGCGCATTCGTGATCGTGCACATGAAGCATGCGGGCAAGGGGAACGAATGGCTGTTGATCAAGAAGCCCGACGAATTTGCGGTTCCCGGATACAACATCGACGAGTACGCGTCGAGTATCGCGACCAGCCGCACGCAGGACGAAATTGCGGAGAACGTCGAGCCAATCAAGCCGGCGGATCTCAAAGGCGCTCGAAAAGCTGCCCTCCCGGCGACTCTGGAACCTATGATGGCTACCGCCGTTACGGAGCCGCCGGCCGGTTCGCAATGGCTTTATGAAATCAAATGGGATGGCGTGAGGGCGCTGTGCCGCCTCAACAAAGGGGCGCTCGAGATTCATTCGCGAACCAGCAAACGATGCGAGAAACAGTATCCCGAGCTTGACGACCTGCCCGCGCAAGTAAGTGCCAAGACCGCATGGCTCGACGGAGAGATCTGTGTTCTCGACGAGCACGGGCGAGGGCGCTTCGAAATGATTCAGCCTCGGATCTCGGCGAATCTGAATGCTGTTCCCCAGCTTGCGACAAACACGCCAGCGACTCTTTTCCTGTTTGACGTGCTGTACGTGGATGGATACGACCTGCGTTCCGTCGCACTCGAAGACCGCAAGCGGCTGCTGAAGAACCTGGTCACTCCGAACGAACGGATCAAAGTCTCCGAAGTATTCGAGACCAGTGGTGAGCAAATGCTCGAAGCCGCGCGCCAGATGAATCTTGAAGGAATCCTTGCGAAAGATCGCCGCAGCAGCTATGAATCGCGCCGCTCCACTTGCTGGCTGAAGCTGAAGATCCTCAACGAGCAAGAGTTCGTGATCGCCGGTTTCACAAAAGGCGAGCGCGAGTACTTCGGCGCACTTGTTCTCGGTGTTCAAGAGCATGGAAAACTCCGGCACGTAGGTCAGGTCGGGACCGGTTTCGATCAGAAGAAAATGAAAGCCATTTACGAGCGTTTGAAGCCCCTGATTACGAAAACCTGTCCTTTCGAAAAGAAGCCGAATGTGAAGGAAGTTACCTGGGTGCGCCCGGAAACGGTTTGCCAGGTGCGGTTCCTCGAATGGACACGAGACGGTATTTTGCGGGCTCCGGTGTTCGTTGCCTTGCGCGATGATAAACAGCCGGATGAAGTGGTCGAGGAACCCGCGGCCCCGCCGACTGCAGAGCGTAACGACGGGATCGATCTAAGCGGCCGCGAAGCTACCGTAAGCGTGGATGGCCACCGGCTCAAGCTCACGAATCTCGACAAGATTCTATTTCCGGCCGACGGTTGGAAGAAGCGCGACGTGATTCAGTTTTATGATCGCGTGTCGCCGTGGCTCTTGCCGCATCTCAAAGATCGCCCGTTGTCGCTGAAGCGCTATCCAAACGGCATTCACGAACAGTTCTTCTTTCAAAAGAACGCGGCGAATCATTTTCCCGATTGGATGCGCTGCGAGCCTATTCAGGAAAGCTCCAAGGTCAACCATTACGTAGTTGCCGAGGATCGCGCGACACTTCTCTATCTCGCAAATCTCGGGTGCATCGATCAGAATCCCTGGATGAGCCGCATCGGAAATCTGGATCATCCCGACTGGATGCTCCTCGATCTGGACCCTGTCGATACGTCATTTGACCAGATCATTGAGGCAACTCTTCTGGTTCGCGAGATTCTGGCCGGTCTCGGCCTGAAAGGCTACCCGAAAACCACCGGCGGCGACGGCATGCACGTGTACGTGCCGCTCGATCCCATTTACAGCTACGATCAGGTGCGCAGCTTTGCAGAGATCATCTCGCATCTAGCTCAGGACAGGGAGCCGAATCTCTTCACTACGCCCAGGAGCGTTGAAAAACGGAAAAAGGGACGGGTCTATTTCGACTACCTTCAGATCAGTATGAGTAAAACCATCGCAGCGCCGTACGTCATCCGCGCATACGATGGCGCGCCTGTAGCCACGCCGCTCGATTGGAAAGAGGTAAAACCCGGGCTGAAACCGACCGACTTCAGAATTGACAACACGATCGAACGTTTCGAGCGCGTTGGCGATCTCTTTCGGCCTGTTCTCGAAGGCGGCCAAAAGCTCGAGGCGGCACTCGAGCGTCTCCACGGAACTGATCAGGAAAAGCGGCCAGTTAAGCGCGTCAAAAAAGCGTAGCGCTTATACAACGCCATTGGTTCATCTCCGAAACCGTTGCCCTGGGAATCCGCGCTTCGAATGCAGGTAGCTCGTGTTCGGTAAAGCCGGTCAAGATTAACCGGCCATTCACGCGTGTGATCCGCTGGAGTTCATCGAGAAGAGGCAACAACACCGTGCAGTTCAGATTTGCCGCCGTAATATCTGCACTGCGGTGTGAAATCGCATCCGCGGATCCGGCGATCAGCAGAGGTGGCAAGTCATTCAATAAGAAGTTCTCGCGAGCGACCTGAAGCGCTGTTTCATCCACATCAACTCCAATGGCGGCCTTCGCGCCCAGCCGCAGCGCGGCGATTGCAAGTATCCCAGATCCCGTGCCGATGTCGATCACTCTCGAAGTCGGGCCGACGCATTTCTCGAGCACCCTTAGGGCCAGCCGCGTACATGGGTGCTCGCCTGTGCCGCACGCGAGACCAGGATTATGGATGATACGTTCTCTCCCGTGCGGCGTGACTTCGTTACTCCACGGAGGCGCCAGGAACAGGCGCTCCCCTATGCTCCGCGCCGACCATGCTTCCTGCGTGTAGCGAACCCAATCGACTGACGTTTCTCGCTTCCACTGGGGCGAGTACGGAAGGAAGCGCCACGCCAGCTCCTGTTCCGGAGGCTCTCTCTCGAAAGCTGCCATCAATTGAACGCGGTCAGCGCAGGGCAGCTCGTGAATGCCAACCGTGCCAGCTTCCCATAGCTCGCCTGAAAGCCGGTCGACCTCCTCGGCCGAGCAAGTCAACCGAAGCGAATACATCCTGACGCGCTACTCGCCGGCTGACGCAAAACGACGGAAGAAACTGTCCGGCTTCCACGCTGGAGCCTGCGGAGCATCCGCCACCCGCAATGCCAGGTTTTTTAGGATCGCGTTGAACTGGGCGGCGCCCGCCAGATCCACAGGCTGCTTCACGTCATCCGTTACGCCGTGATATCGATTTGTATACCAATCCTTGAAGATCTGCTCTTCACGGCCGCCGGGAATGTATCCGAACTTGAATGCCAGCGCCGGAACGCCCTTCTTGATGAAACTGTATTGATCGCTGCGAATGAAGCGGTTCCGGTTAGGCTCCTTATCGGCCTGCACCTTAACTCCCGCCGCCTCTGAAACAGCGCGCACATCGTCGCCGAGAGTCGATTCGTTAAGACCCTGCACTTCCAGCCATTTAAGTGGGAAAAGTGGAAGAAACATATCCATGTTTAAATCCGCCACGATGCGACCGTGAACGGTGGGCCGGTTCGCGAAGAAAATCGACCCAAGCTCTCCTTTTTCTTCACCGGTAACTGCCAGGAACAATAACGAGCGGTGCGTCTCCGCCTTCTGAGTTTGCAAAGCCTTTGCGATTTCAATGAGCGACGCGACTCCCGAAGCATCGTCCATGGCGCCGTTATAGATCGCATCTCCATTCACGGGCTTTCCGACTCCGAGGTGATCAAGGTGAGCGGAAATCACGACATATTCGTCCTTCAATTTCGCGTCGTCGCCGGGGCGCAAGCCCGCCACGTTCTTTGAAGCGATTGGTCGATTCGTTGTCGATACGGTCGCCTTCAGCGATGAGGCCAGCGCTAAATGCGGGAGTGCTTTTTGCTCGTGAGCTGCCCGCAGGATATCGGCAAACGTGTGTCCCGACCCGGCGAACAAATCATCGGCTTTATCCGGATTCCAATACGCGCTGAACTTGAGGCCGCGACTTGACACCAGCGCCCGATCCGCGAGACTCATGTGCGGCTTGCCCCAGGCAGCGGCTGTGCGAGGCCAGGGGATCTCCATGGTCTTCGGATCTGGAATGGCCAGCATGCCCACAGCCCCGGCCGCGCGAAATGCCTTCCACCGCTCTTCCGATGACGAATAATGCGAGCGAAGATTGCCGTTGATCTTGTCCGGGCCGCCGGTCAAGTAAGCGATGAGGGCTCCCTTGACAGGTAATCCGTGAAGATCGTCATAATGCGCCTCGGGAATGACGAGGCCGTACCCGGCAAATACAAGGGGAGCTTCAATCGATGCGGCTGAATCCGCCGAATACCCCAGTAAGGCTTCGGCTGGAACGGGCACCGCGCTCGTGTGACCTTCACGCATGAGCGCGAGACTTGATTTTGAGGCGTCGAGCGATGTTTCCGTAAACTCGACCGGCTGAAAATAGCGTTCGGTGCCGGCCGGCTTAAGCCCAGCCTGTTCGAATTGAGATGCAACGTAATCGGCTGCCTTGCGGAATCCCTCTGTGCCCGGTTCGCGCCCTTGGAGTTCGTCGCTCGCGAGATACTCGACGTGCTTCCACCATTGCTTTCCCGCAGCTTGCCAGCCGGTCGCAGCAGCGGCACTCAGCATGGCGAATAGAAGAAATACCGCAAGTAAGGCGCGGGGCATCGTTTATACAGCCGCCTTCGCGCGTGAAGCTTTATATGCACCGCGCACTTCGCGGATCTGCGCGGCATGATTCTCGGCGTGCTCGGCAAACAGCCGCAACAGATCTAAGAGACTCAGCGTTCCACGCCTGAGATGATGACCGGTTCGCGAGTACGTCTCGGGCGGCAGATCCTTCAACAACTCGTGATTGTCGGCGCGAAGCTGACGCATGGTTTCGAGAGATTGAGATGGTTTTCGCTTACTGTAGTTGGTTTTCTCGGCCCAGGCATTCTGATCGAAGGGCGCCAAGGTCGGATTGTCTTCCGAGATCACCTGCCTCAGTCGTACGACATTCGCCGCCTCGGCGTCTGCGAGATGGGCCACGATCTGCCGCACACTCCACTTATCCGGAGCCGGTTTGAAATCGACCTCCGGACCCGCAGCGCCTGTAATTGCAACGGCGACAAGCTCCGCGCCGCGCCGGAACCGTTCTAATAGCTCAGGTATTTCGCTCATGAAAACTCCTAACTACTATGATGCCGAACCCGCGAGTATGCTCCGTAAAATTTCCGGTATTTCGAAAACCGCTCGATTATCCAGGCTTGAGATTTTTCTCTTGATTGCCTCGAGACGGCCGCTCACGAGTAGGTCCTTCACTGCTCGTTCAATGTCGCGGAAACTTTTCAGGACTGTGCCCACACCTTGTTCGCGTATCCACTCCGCGTTGTACCGCTCTTGCGGAAGAGTACAGGCGTTCCGTTCCACAATCACCGGCAGGTTCATTTTCAGCGATTCCGAAATGCTCGCCGGCCCGGGCTTGCCGATGAAGAAATCGGAAACATGCATGTAGTACGGAATCTGCCTTGTGAAGCCCTCAGTCAGGATTCTATTGCGTGTCTTTAGTTCTTGAAGGCGCTCTCTGAGCCGCGCATTCCGCCCGCAGATCATGATCAACTGCAGATCCACGGAGGAACTGCCCAGCCGCTTAGCAATCGGAAACATCGCGTTCGATCCTTCGCTGCCAAACAGAACCAGCCCGGTCGGCAAATACGGATCGAGCCCTAACGCTTGTCGCGCTTCCGCCCGGTCGATCGATTGACGGTCGTAAAACTGCGGTCGCAAAATCATTCCACTCACTTGAAAGACTCGCGTCGACGGATGCCCCATGCTTCGCGCCTGGTCGGTGGCGCGCTGCGTGCCGCAAATGAAATACTGCGACTGCTTCTCTATCCAGAAGCGCGGAGGACAATCGGCCAAATCGGTGAGTATGGTCGCCATCGGCACGCCGGGAAGGGCTCGCTGCAAGCTCTGAAACAGCGCTCGATTGAAATTCGGCACGAACGAAACCACCATGTCCGGCCGCTGCCGTTCCCAATACCCGGTGAGCAGCTTGACTTGCGACTGATGATAGATGCGGATGATCGTCTGCATCAGGGGTAACAACTGCGGCGATCCCAATGTCCAGCCTTTCGCCAACAGCAGATTGTAAATGTCTTCAAGACGGATGCGGGTTATTTTCCGAAAGATGTCCAGGGGATCGAGCACCTCCTGCAGGTTCATCAACCTGACATTCCAGCCGTAGCCACCCGACGCGATCACGGCTTCGAGCGCCATGGCCGCATTCCGATGCCCGCCCCCGGCATTGAAATAAACAAAATCGAGCGTTGGCGTTCGTTTCACGAAGATTTCATGAGGCGGTCACCTCACTGTAACCACCCGCCTGGATAACAGAAGTATGAGTCTGCTAAGAATCGCGTATTCTCGTAGACTAGTTGCAGCGGACTTCAGAATGCTTCAGTTTATTGCTACTCGCGATCACAAACTGATGCACAAAGTGAATAACTGGCCCGCGCCCAGGTGGATCCGCTTGTGGGCTGTCATCGCAACTCGCGCAGGTGATGGCTGGGTATGGGGCCTCACAGGATTTTTTATTTTGCTGTTTGGCGGTCCGAATCGTTTCGCCGCCCTGGCTTCTGCCGGACTCGCGGCATTAGCGGCGGCCGGACTTTTTATCTGGACCAAGAAATTTGCCGTCAGGCCACGCCCTTTTGAAATTGAGCCGCACTGCTGGGCGAAACTTCTGCCGCCCGATCGGTTCTCTTTCCCCTCGGGCCATACCATTACCGCATTCGCCGTTTCGGTTGCGTTCAGCCAGTTTTATCCCGCTCTGTTTCCCGCGCTCCTGTTTTGCGCCTTCAGCATAGCGGCGTCTCGCATCTTGTTGGGCATGCACTTCCTCAGCGATGTGCTCGTGGGCGCAGTATTAGGAACAGGGCTGGCCATATTGACGCATTCCTTCTTCGTGTGAAGCTGCACCCTGTCGTTTATGTCAGCGCTCCCGCTTTTCGGAGGCAATCCTTCATTCCGGCCATACTGATGCGCGAAGAAGCTTCAGCGGTCCCCGCGCCGCGCCAGTGAGTCTCGAGACTTACTGCCCAGTGATATCCATCCTTCTTCAACGCCGCAAACTGCCCCACCCAATCGATCATTCCCTTTCCCACCGGAGCCCAGTCATACGTGCCGTCCGGTTTGCGAATCGTGTCCTTGCAATGACAATGGCCAATTCGATGTTTCGGCAATAATGCGTAGCCGTTCGGGTACGGTATTTCTCCCGATGCCGCCGCATTTCCGGGGTCCCAATTCAACATGAAATGCGGCGAGGGAATCGCCGCCAACACTTTCGCCGCCTCCGCGCCGGTGGCCGTGTTGCAGGACGGCTCGTTCTCTAAAATCAGCAGCAGCCCCTGTTTGCCCACCGTCTCCGCAGCTTCTCTCAACTTGGCGTTGATGGCCTCTCGATAGGGCCGCTGATCATCCAGCCGCCAATAGTCGAAGCAGCGGATACGCTCCGTGCCCCAGGCTTTTGCAAGCGCAATGGATCGGTCCAATACTTCTCCTTGCTGCTCGAACGTGTAGCTTGCATTGAATTCGTCGTGCTTCGGACTGAACTTCGAGCGCGGCGCTCCCTTCCAATCGACCTTAAAGAGCGGACTCGCAACATCGGTGACACGCAAGCCGTAATGATCGAGAATCTGGCGGGCTCTGGTTATTTCGGCCTCATCGAGCGCGACTGAATTCTTATTCCACAGTTCACGTATCTCGACCCACTTCAGAGCGAAATCCTTGGACGCTATGCTGCATGCGCGGCCGAAATCCTGCGTGACCTCATCCGTGATAACGGAGAGCCGAAAGGGCGAGCTTTCCGCCCGTAATTCAGTACTAAACGCCGCAGCCATTACCCCGCCACCCGCCTGTCTAATAAATTCGCGCCGCTTCATTGTTGGCCTCAACACAAACGCTATCAAAACGCGAAATGCTACACCGGGAAGATGCTCTTTTTATCCCGCCGGAAATTACTAAATAACGTGGGACGTACGGTCGCGGCCGCAACTCTCGCGGGTCCGCGCCTCCGCGCTCGCGAGGATTCCCCGCTTCCGGCGTCGTCCCGCAAGCTGAAGATCGTAGTCGCAGGCGGACACCCGGGCGATCCCGAATATGGGTGCGGCGGCACCATTGCCCGGTACACGGATTTGGGCCACGATGTCGTCTTGCTCTATCTCAACCGAGGCGGCGGAGGCTCCCCTAAGCTTCCCGGTGGCCAGCTTGCCGCATTGCGCACGTCTGAGGCCGCAAAAGCGTGTGAGATTTTGAAAGCCCGGCCCGCGTTCGCAGGCCAAATCGACGGCCAGGCGATCGTCGATCCTACGCATTACGAGGAATTTCGAAAGCTCCTTGAGGCCGAGCGGCCCGACGTGGTCTTCACACAGTGGCCCATCGACAACCATCCCGATCACCGCGCGACTTCGATGCTTGCCTACGATGCATGGCTGCACATGGGAAAGAAATTCGCTTTCTACTACTACGAGGTCTCGGACGGCGAGGACACCCAGATGTTTTCGCCCACACACTATGTCGATATCACGGAGGTCGAACCCCGCAAACGCGCAGCATGCTTTGCGCACGCGTCGCAAACACCCGATAGATACTATGCGCTCGAAACAGAGATCGCCCGCTTTAGGGGAATAGCCGGCGGCTATCAGCAAGCGGAAGCTTTCATCCATCAGACACAGAGCCCGGCTGGCCTACTTCCGGATGGATGATAAATGTGTGCGAGACAGTAAAGCAATGCAGCAACAAACAGATTTTCCCCTGCCCCCCGATCTGCCGAGGCCGGTCGATGACGGAGCGGCAGACCATCTCGTGGGAATGCCGATGCCCTCAGTATCTCTTCCTTCGACCGCCGGAATCCTGGTGAATCTTGCGAAGCTGACCGCGCTGCGAACGGTGCTCTACTGCTATCCGATGACGGGCGTGCCCGGGCAGCCTCTACCCGAAGGATGGAATGAGATTCCCGGAGCGCGCGGCTGTACTCCCCAGGCGTGTGGCTTTCGGGATCACCATCGAGAATTAACGGAGCTAAAAACAGAAGTATTCGGGCTCAGTACGCAAACACCTGAGTATCAGCGCGAGGCGGTCAACCGGCTGCATCTTCCCTTCGAAATGCTGAGCGATGCCGATTTTCGATTGTGTGAAGCATTGCGCCTGCCGACCTTCGAGGTGAATGGCGTGCGCTTGCTGAAGCGCTTGACGATGGTCGTTCAGGGCGCGAGGATCGAGCATGTCTTCTATCCTGTGTTCCCGCCCGATCAAAGCGCCACTGAAGTCATACAGTGGCTGAGGGCGCAACCGATCCCAAATTAGATTTGCAAAAGATCGATTTTAGGGGTGACGAGGAGCGTCCCGAAGCAACAACTGGATCTCGCTCTCGAATTCGTTCTTGTCCACGACACCTACGTGCGAGTCTGCAATCTTACCCTCACGGTCGATCAGCAACTTCATAGGCATGGAAGTGAGATCGTAACGCTTGGCCAAATCATCGTTCCCAATCACCACTCGGTAATCAATGCCTTTCTGATCGAGAAAGGGCTTCACGGCTTTCCAACCGCCATCATCCATCGAGACACCGACGACCGTTAGCCCTTGCTTCTTATATTTCTTGTCGAACTCGACATACCAGGGAATCTCGACTTTGCATCCTCCGCACCAAGTGGCCCAGAAATCCAGCAGGACCACTTTCCCCTTGTAATCGGAAAGGCGGAGAGCTGAGCCTTTGGAATCCGTAAGAGCAAAATTCGGCGCTGGTTTACGCGAATTAGCGGCTGTGATCGCCGCATGTACTCCCGCCAGCGATGCCAGGTATACGATTCCGACTACGATTGTCGAAAGCACTGCATCTCGAGTCATGGATCAGACATTCTCCTTTCGGCTGCGATTCTCAGCCGTTCTAATAGATGGTAGACGAATGTAAAAAGCCAAGAAATGCGCGGAGCATTCGCCGGCGCTGGTGGCGAGTCGAACACGATTCGAAATGCGGGACTGCGTACTAAGGCCGCTTACCGGGAGTGAGAAACCCTGACACCTCAATTTTGAACCCTGCGTCAGCGAGAATAGCTGTATGCCTAAAGATCAACCATTTCTTACTGACGTACAGCAGCTCCGTACCCAAGCTCGCCAGCACCTTGAAAACGGTCCCGTCACCCCGACGTATCAAGGAGACGTAAAGCAGACGATCGACATTCTGCAAACCGTTCTTGCAACCGAGATTGTGTGCGTGCTGCGTTATACCCAGAACGCAATCGCCGCCACCGGGATCTCGAGCGAGGGCGTGAAAGAAGAGTTCGAAGAACATGCGAAGGAAGAGCAAGGCCACATGAAAGCGGTCGCCGAACGAATCAACCAGCTTGGCGGGACTCCCAACTTCAGTCCGGAAGGGCTCGCCATGCGCTCCGCATCGCAATACGCCGAAGGCAATCTTATCGAAATGATTAAAGAGAACCTGATTGCCGAGCGCATTGCCTGCGATCACTACCGCGAGCTGATCCGTTACTTCGCCGATAAGGATCCCACTACCCGCGTCATGATGGAAGGCATCTTGACGAACGAAGAGGAGCACGCCAACGACATGGCCGATCTCTTGGTCGCCCACCAGGGAAAGCCGATGCTCCCCGACAAGTCAGCCGCTTCTAAGGCCTAGCTGATCCCCAGGATCAGCTCCCTGGTTGCTGCCGTAGCAACGCCGAACACCAGATGTGCCGCTAGCGCGCCGGCATGCGACGACAACGGAGCGTTCCCAGCCGATTGTGACAGCCCAAATGCCGGCACGGAAATCTCGTCAGCTGTCAACCATACAGCTGCGCCGTATGCCGTACCTGCGCCTGCGCGCGCCAGCGGCACAGTCTCTGCTAATAGGCCGTAAAACGCGCCCAGAAGCGTACCGAACGTGTAATGAGCGACCGGGCCAGCCCATTTTTTCTCCTCTTGAGTCAACTCATGGTGAAGCAATTTCCGAGAAATCGCCCTGGCTGTTTTAACAGTCGCATCGTCGGCTTGACTGCTCGGTTGCTTCTCCTGCTGCTGGTCTGATCCAGCGTTGGAGGCTGCGCTCAGAAGCGCTTGAAACTGATTCATCGCGAACGACCCAACCAGCCCACCTAGAGCCCCTGCTGCGGCGCTTCTCCATATCGAGTTTTGATCTGAACGGATCTTAGACACTCTTTACGCTCCCTTGATTGTTTTGCCACGCCTCCCGCGACAGCCGGTATAGCACGTGGTGGCGGAACGGGTGCCCATTCGGAAGCCTCGGATTCTCGAAGTCATCCGAGGCGTCATGCGTCATCCCGATCTTTTCCATAACGCGCACGGAGCGACGGTTCGCCGGTACCGTGTACGACACCAGCCCGTCCAGCCCGATGTTTTCAAACGCGTAGCGCGCGACTTCGCGAGCTCCCTCCGTCGCGAGACCCTTTCCCCAGAAGTCCGCGGCCAGCCGCCAACCAATTTCAACGGCCGGCATGAAGGGCGCTTCGAGAGCGGGCACGGCAACCCCTAGGAATCCGACAAACGTTGCATTACTGCGCAACTCAGCTGCGTGCAGCCCGAACCCATAATTCGAGAAATGCGCTTCAATCCGATCGGCCAGCCTGTCGCTTTCGTCCCGCGAAAGGAGCCCGGGCATATATCCCATTACTCTGGGATCCGCGTTCAACTCCGCGAAACGAGGCCGGTCGGATTGCCGCCATTCTCGGAGAATCAGCCTTTCTGTCAATAGAGGCAGAAATTATGCCCTCTTGCGCCTTCTCGTCATTTCTGGACACGCTGTGCTGCGGTTTGCACGTTCGCGGGTGCGCCCTCGCCTTTCAGATACTTGTCGAACCAGTCGAGCGTCCGCCGCATGGCGTCGATTTGGTTTTCGCGCTTCGCGAACCCATGGCCCTCGTTCGGGTAATAGTGAACGTCCACCACGCGGCCCTCTTTCTTCAAAATGTCGACCACTTGCTGCGCTTCTTCCTTGGGCACGCGCGGGTCATTATCGCCCTGCAGCACGAGCAGCGGCGCTTTCGCGTTACGAATGTAAGTAATCGGCGAGTCAGAGGCATAGACCTTTCGATTCGCGTTGGGATCTCCCAGGAGCGACTTCAGGTATTCATTCAGAGACGGATCGGAGCTCTTCAGCATGCTCGACCAGTCAATGATCCCGTACATTTCGACCGCCGCCGCCCATACATCAGGTGTCTTGCCGATCGCCATCAAAGTCATGAAGCCGCCGTAAGATCCGCCCGTGATGCCGATCTTCTTGGGATCGACGTAGTCCGTCGCTTTCAGAAAGTCCACTCCCGCAATTTCATCTTTCAGATCGCCTCCGCCGAGGTCCTGGAAATTTGCCTTTTGGAATTCGAGCCCATACCCGGTCGAGCCGCGCGGGTTGGGAGCGATACAAATATAGCCGCGTGAGACGAGCGCCTGCACTTCCGGGCTCCAGGAATCCACCCGTTGGCCTGTTGGGCCGCCATGCGGAAGGACCAGCCCCGGATTGGTTCCGTCCCGCTTCATATTGAAAGGCGCCCACAGCAGTGCGGTGATGGTCTTCCCGTCGAAGCTCTTGTAATGCACGATCTGCGCCTTCGGCAACGGGATCGCGCGCAAGCTTGCAATCGTTGAGAATGTCAGCTGATTCGCGTGATGCGTACCGATGTTGTACACCCACAGATCTCCCGGCTGATTCGAACCTTCGTGCGACACGAGCAGCCGGTCGCCTTGCGGAGAAAACTCAGTCGGATTGCCCGCAACCGTATTCAACCCTTGCGCCAGATCGAGCTTTTGCGCCTGCTTGCTCGACCGGTCTACGAGGTACGCATCGGTCAAGCCGTCCGCATTGACCACATAGGTGTACTTTGTCCCGTCCGGTGAAAACGTTCCCGGGAAGGCTTCCCATTTGAAGTCCGTCACCCAGTCAACCTTCTTTGTGTCGACATCTAGCAGGCCGATATTCATATACCCGCCCTTGGCATCTGAGGTCAGCAGCAATGTGCGGCTGTCCGGCGAAAGGGAGTTGGCCAAATAACGAACTGTTCCCTTGTGCGGAGTAAGATTTGTCGCCGTTCTTGTCGCCACGTCAATCTGGTACACCTCGCTGTCGGTGAACGGAGGATTGATGCGGTTCGCAAAAATCGTCTTGTCGTCGCCGCTCCACGCAACCACGTTCCAGGAGTAACCGGGTTGCCGCTCGTTCGTCAGCTTTTGCACCTTTCGGGTGTTCCAATCGAGCACAGCGACGTCATACTGAGTACCGTCCTTCGGCTTGTAGTTAAACGCGATGGCTTTTCCGTCGTGCGACCAGCGCGGGTCCTGCTCGCGAATCGCGGGCGTATTTGTCAAGTCAACCGGCTCGCCTCCTGCGCCCGGTATCGCGTAAAGATCGTAGAGCTCGTTTCCCGCGTGGTCCTGTTGATACACGATCCACTTGCCGTCGGGCGACCAGACGGCGTTCGATTGGACATCATCGGACTGCGTGAGCTGGATGGGCCAGCTTCCCGAAGCGCTCACTTTCCAGAGATTCAAGCGCCCCGCGATGTCGCTCGTGAATACGATCTGCCTTCCGTCCGGAGACCAGGCCGGACCCAATACGCTTCGGGTATAGAACAGATCCTCAATGGGCGCAGGCCGGGCCCCAGGATTAGAGGCGGAAACGACTGAATGCGGATCGGTGAGCGCACGATCATCCGGCCCACTCGCTTGCGCGAAACCTCCACAGACCCAGCACAACAGCGCCAATGGCATCAGTACTACCCGGTTTATTCGCATGCTTAACTCCCTGTTTGACTTCGCTCAGCTCCGCCGTGTTAGTGGGCTTTGAAAACGACCATTTCCCGCGTTGCGATGAAACTCCACCGGCCATTCTTCTTCTGCACAAGTTCAAAACCTCTGCCTTCAATCGGTGCTAGCTCGTTTCCGTTAGCATCTCTGGCGCCGGTGACAGTCCATGAGCCGTCGACAGTCGCCAGTTCCGGCGTAATGAAACGAATCTGTTCGATCGTCGCTCGCTGTTGAGGCCGGCTTGCGCCATGTCCGGCCATCTGGCGAAAGAATTCCTGAATCTGAGCTCTGCCTTTAAGCAGCTGGCCGTCGACACCCACGTAGTCGGCATCCTCACTCCAAAGGTCTCGAAAGACAGTTACATCTCCCGTGTTCAAGCGGCTGATCGCCTCAGCCACCATGTTCCGTATCGTCCGTTCATCTTCTTGGGCGTTTGCGCCTGCCATCACCGCCAGGCACAGCGATAACGCGGTGATTATGAAACAAACTAAACGCAGCATGACTCGATCTAGTGCGTCGGCTCCAGCTTTCTTCCCGAGCGCTCAAAATACTCTTCGATCTCTTCCAAGGTTTTGCCTTTTGTTTCCGGCAGGAAGAATACTGCGGTAGCAAAGTAAATCACGGTGAACCCGGCGAAGAGGAAGAACATCGTCGAGTAGCCGTAATCACTTACCACCGGTAAGAAAATAGCCGCGAGCGTAGTCGAAACGACTTGATTGATCACGAGCGCGATGCTCATGCCATTCGACCGGATCCGGGTAGGCATCAATTCAGAGAGGGCCAGCCACACGCATACGCCCGGGCCGATGGCGTAGAAGGCCATAAACGTGTACAGCCCAATCGCGACTACCCAACCGTTTCTCGTGCCCGGAACGGGGCTGATCAGGGCCTTGTCAATCTTGAGAGGCGCCGTTTGTGCGGCGTCCAGATTTGCAAACGGATTCTTAAAGAAGGCTTCGATCTTATTCGCAGGCACGCAACTCGCGCGATTGATCTGCACCGGCGGGGCAGCTGGATCGTCGGACCGCGCCACGTTGGTTGCCGCTGTGAAGTCTCCATACGAGTAGATGATGGTAAGAGCGGCGCGATTCGCCTGGATCGGTGTGCCGGCCAACAGCCGCGTTGCTTCCGCCTCGTCGAACTTCAGCGTGACGGTCTGGTCTGGTTTGACCATGGATTGCACGGCATCCCAGGCGTCCACGTGCAGCCTTTCCGTGCGCCGGAACAGCGCGCCGACAGTAATCAGAGAAACGATAATGCCCGCCGTGCCGAGCGTCAACAGAAACTTCCGGCCCCTGCGATCGACCAGAAGCACGCCGCCGATGGTCAGGAGAAAGTTGATTGCGGTGAAGATTACATAACCCCAGTGCGCCGCGACATCAGACAATCCGCTCTGCAAAAGGATATTGGTGTTGTAGCCGATCAGAGAATTAATCCCGGTAGCCGTGTTGCAGAACAAGATGATGCAGGCGAGCAGGAAGGGGACCACATACTTGCGGCGTAAGAGCGAGTCCTTGATCTTTTGGCCAGCAGCCTTCGTCTTTTCGAGCCTCGCAGTCTCTTCCATTTCCTGCAATTCCGCGTCGGCCTGTTCCGCGGTCCGCGAGCGAAGAAGTGCTCCATAAGCGGCCTGCTTTCTGCCGCGCCGAAACAGCCAGCGGGGAGATTCCGAAACCAAAAAACTGCCGATCACAAATAGAATGCCCGGTGGAAGCGACACCCAAAAAATCCGGCGCCACGCTTGATCTTTGAACGCGAATACCGTCGCGGCGCTTGCGACTCGGGTGACTTCCGCGACCCGGTAACTGAAATAAATCCCGATCAGGGCGGCCGCAACGATGCCAAGCGTCAGCAGCCACTGAAAAATGCCGGTTCCCTTGCCGCGGCTGGAGGCAGCGAGGCATTCTGCGAGATACAGCGGAACCACCACGCCGATCAACCCGCCGCTGACACCCTGCAAAAGCCTCCCGAAAAACAGCGGGCCGTAACCATGCGAAAGCGCAATCATCGGGATGCTCACTACAAACGTGATCCCGCTGAGAACCATCAGCGGCTTGCGCCCCATCCAGTCGGACAGAATCCCGGCGAAAAGAGTAGAGATGACGCTGCCCAGCAGGACAGCCGCAACGATGATCGAAAGCTGGCCCGCATTCAGGCCGGACGTCGCCTCTAAGTACGGTAGAGCGCCGCCGATAATTCCGACATCCACGCCATACAGCAAGCCGCCCAGTCCCGCGACAAGCAGAAGAAAGCGGTTGTACGAAGTTCCTTTCGAAAACATGCAGCGGCTTTAATACTATCGCTTATACCCGAACTTCTGCAGCAGCTCGATACGCGCCTGGATGTGCGATTCCGTCTCGACCCCCTTCGGAGAGCTGCCGTCGATCACTCCCAGAACTCCGCGGCCTTGCTCGGTCTCGGCGACAATCACCTCTACCGGATTTGCCGTCGCGCAGTAGATGTTCACGACTTCAGGAACTGCCTGAATCCGTCCGAGAACATTAATCGGAAAGCCATTTCGAAGAGAAACGATGAATGTATGCCCGGTTGCAATGGCGCTCGCATTCTGAATAGCATTTTGCTTCAATTCGTCGTTGTTGCCATCGAAGCGCGTCAGGCAATCACCCGAAGCTTCGTTGAACGCGATCCCGAACTGGAGATGCGGAGAGGTGTTCACCATGGCCTCGTAAATATCTTCGACGGTTTTGATGAAATGGCTCTGGCCAACGATGATGTTCCCGTTCTCAGGGACGACCAGGCGAATCGATTTCAGCTCCATGCTGCTCACTATATCCCCCTATAATTGCGATAGTGCCGAAGCGCTTCAGTGATTCCAGGCTGCTGGAACACATTGAAAAGCTGCCTCACAGCCGCGCCACTTACAAGCAGCTGGTTCGTGAGCTTGGTTTGCATGGCGTCGAGCGCGAATCGCTCGAAGAAGCGCTGGACCGGTTGGCGGATAAAGGCGCGATCTTTGAACTGCGCTCCGGACACTACGCGGCTTTGAGCGGAAGCCGCGACTATGCGGCCGGAAGGCTTTCGATTCATCGGGACGGGTTTGGTTTTCTCATCCCCGAGGAGCAGGGAAGCGGCACTGGCGATATATTCTTGCCGCCGCGTGAAGCCGCGAAGGGAATGAACGGAGATCGCGCGCTGGTGCACGTGACGCGCGTGGATGAGAGAGGGCGCGCAGAAGGCGAAATCGTTCGCATTTTGCGGCGCGCGCACGTCACGGTTGTGGGCGAGTTTCGGATTCGAAAGCGCGGAAACTATGTGGTTCCTTCGGACGAACGCATTCAGCAGTGGGTCAAAATTCCGGAAGGCCTCGAATTACCGGCCGCCGGATCGTCGCCCGATCGCGTCGGCACAACACCCCGAGTGGTTTCATGCATCGAAGATCTCGACGGCATGATCGTGAATGTCGAGCTTCTCGAATTCCCCGAGGACGGCGCTGAAGCAACCGGCCGGGTCATCGAGGTGCTCGGCCGCCGGGATGAGTTCGGGGTGGATGTCGAAATTATCATTCGCAAACACCACCTCCCCCACGAGTTTCCGCCGCAAGTCATAGAACAAGCGCGGCGCATTCCGCACTCGATCGACGCGGCCGATCTCGCGCGCCGCCGCGACTTCCGCAAGCTCGAAATCGTGACCATCGACGGCGAGACCGCGCGCGATTTCGATGACGCAGTCTGGGTAGAGAAACTGTCGAATGGGCATTTCGCCCTGCAGGTGCATATCGCCGACGTGAGCCATTACGTCAGACCCGGAACGCCCATCGACACCGAGGCGGTCCTGCGCGGGACCAGCGTTTACTTTCCCGATCGCGCGGTGCCCATGCTGCCGGTTGAGCTCTCGACCGATATTTGCTCGCTGCGG
This sequence comes from uncultured Acidobacteriaceae bacterium, assembly GCA_963703035.1. Classification (GTDB taxonomy): domain Bacteria; phylum Acidobacteriota; class Terriglobia; order Bryobacterales; family Bryobacteraceae; genus Bog-105. The sequence goes on from OY969780.1 coordinate 1,311,856, forward strand.
CCGCACGAAGACCGCCTGGTTCTATCGGTTCTGCTCGAAATAGACCGTCAGGGCGACATCGTGTCACAGGAGTTCGTCCGGGGTGTGATCCGCAGCGCTGAGCGGATGACCTACACCAACGTGTTTCGTGTCCTCGAAGGCGACCCTGGCCTACGCGAGCGCTATCACAAGCTGGTTGACCGCTTCGAGCTCATGCGGGAGCTGGCATTAATTCTCAATCGTAAGCGAACCAAACGCGGCTCCATCGATTTCGATATGCCCGAGACCAATATCGAGCTCGACATGTCCGGCCAGATGATCGGCATTACGCGAGCGGACCGGAATATCGCGCATCGCATTATCGAAGAGTTCATGCTCGCCGCGAACGAAGCGGTTGCCGGGCGCCTAGAAGATGCCGCCATCCCGAGCCTCTATCGCATTCACGAACGACCCGAACCCCGCCGCGTCATGGAATTCGAACAGATCGCCGCGCATTTCGGTTACTCGCTCGGAATCGGCGCTATCCCCGTCAACCGTTTTCCGATAACCGAGCGCGGGCGCGACGGCCGTAAGACGCGAAAGGATATCGTCCTCGCGCGCAATGATCTTCAGATTTCCTCGCGCAATTACCAGCGCCTCATCGCGAAGATCGCCGGCAAACCCGAAGAAAGGATCTTGAGTTATCTCATGCTGCGTTCGCTGAAGCAGGCGCGCTACAGCCATCTCAATGAGGGGCATTTCGCCTTAGCCGCTTCCGCCTACACGCATTTCACATCGCCCATTCGCCGCTATCCCGATCTCATCGTTCACCGCATACTTGCCCGCTACCTTGATCGCGCAGAGCCGCTTCTGGATGATTCTTTGCTGCGCGAGCTCGGCAATGATACCTCTTTCACGGAGCGCCGCGCAGCCGAAGCCGAGCGCGAGCTGATTGAGTGGAAAAAAGTAAAGTTTATGGAGGAGCGTGTCGGCGACGAATTCGATGCGCTCATCATCAGCACCACAAAATTCGGCTTTTTTGTCGAGCTGACAGACCTCTTCGTCGAAGGACTGGTTCCTATCGAAACTCTGCCCGGAGATCGCTTTCTCTATCACGAGAATGGCCGCAAGATTATCGGCGAGCGCAGCCGGAAAGCGTATTCGATCGGGGATCGCCTTCGCGTGCGCCTGGACCGCGCGGATAGTGTCGAGCGCAAACTTCAATTTGCTGTGTTAGACGAGACCGCCCGGGCCGCGAAAAGAAAACGATCCAGGTAAGCCGGGGGCCTATTCGAGTACCCGCACGAATTCAGCGACGATCTCGTATTTTTCTTCGTCCACATCCAGGTCCCACGACGGGTATGCCGGATTCAAGCTCTCGAGCCGTATGCGTGTCTGCCGAAAACCGTCCTCGGTAACCACCTTCTCACTCTTATAACGCTTGACCGTATACTGATCGTCGCTTGTCAGCGCGGCGTTGCGTACCAGCACGAGCTTTCCGTTGCGGGACCCCACGATCCCTCGCCGGAACACGCACAAGCTGCCGTTCGGAATCCTGGGCTCCATCGATTGGCCTCGGATTTCGGCGACAAACATGTTTTCATCCAGCCTGAGATCCGGCGGCGTTTCGATCCATTCTTTTTCCAGTATGTCTGCGGGATTCGTGAGAAACGGACCGGCTGCCGCGGCAAGCGTAAAGCGCGGAAGATGCGTTTCGAAGCGCAATACGCGCGAGCTGACGTGCTCCCGGTAAAGCTCTGCAAGGGTCTTATCGAAATCCCTGACGCTGATTGCCTCGCGATCCGTGACACGAAGCGACAGCGAAACAGTATTCTCGAGAAAATCGAGCACGCCTGCTGCGCCTCGCTCGCTGGCTTGCGATACCAAGTCGCTCTCGAGTTCTTCGAGCACCTCGGCGTCTTCCGCTCGGGCCACCGTGCTCCAATCCCGGCGCAATCGCACGTGCAGACTGTCGGTCGCCGGATCGAGCAGCAGCACTCCAATTGTTTCCAGGCTGTGCCCCGGCAAATCCGCCAACAGAAGCGAGTACTCGGCCCGCTTCGGTTGGTAGTCGCCGAAGCTGATCACGCGGGCCGACATGCTCACCAAATCCTAACCCAGCTTATCGTTTCCCGCAGCTTCGCGGAATAGCCCGCCACGCTGCGTACCGGCTACGGTGTCGCTGCATAGTACCCTTTCCGCGCGCGTACCCGTACGTTGGCCAGATCCACGACCACCTTCACGTTTCGATAGGGCTTGGCCGACTCGCTGTCCGAGACGTATCGAATGATGTACTGCGTCGTGACTTCCCCAACGATGTCCGCGACCGCCCGGTACATTTTGTTGTCGACTGCCGATTTGTAAGCGCCCGTGCCGACCGTCAGCGCATAGTTGCCGTCATCAGAAGGTTTCGAGAGATACCCGTCCGTGTCTTTGTAAACATCTCCCAGCGGATACACCACTCGACCGCCGGTTTCGGTGGCCAGCCGAACCAGGTTCTCGTCGCTTGCGTTCGTAAACCCGAACGCCTGGGTGCTGATGCAGTAAATCGTAACCAGGTTCCGCTGCGCCAGCTCGATCACCTGGCCGAGCGAGTGCTTGCTTGCGTTGTCATGGCCATCGCCAATGATCACAATGACGCGCCTCGGCTCAATGGGCTCGCCCGTGATTATTTTCCGGCTCGTGCAGGCAAGATAGATCGCATCGAAAAGCGCCGCGCCCCCGCCGGGCTTCAACTTGCGCACCTTTTCAACCAACGGCTCCGGATCCGTCGTGGTATCGACGGCCAGCTCCGCATCTTGCGCGTATCCGATCAAGTAGCCGCTGTATTTCGGGTCGCCGGTCAGCAGGTTCTGAATCAGCTCCTCCGCGGCGTTCTGGAAGTTCGCCCAATGAACACGGCTCTGCGTGCTGAGATCGAGTAAGAACCCGATCACAACCGGCTGGTTTCGCTCACGCGTGAAGAAGCGAATCGTTTGCGGCTTGTTTTCTTCGAAGATGTGAAAGTCGCTTTTGTTCAGGTCCGATACAAAGCGCCCCTTATCGTCGGTCACCGTGACCGGCACGATGACCTCATTTACAGTGACTCGTATGGGCTCTTTGGTCCCTTTCTGCTCGCCGGGTGCATCAGCGTTCTTCGAAACATCCGGGGCCGGGAGAGTTACCGTCGTCTGGCTAGTGTTGGTTTGGCTACTATTGGCCTGGCTGGTACTGCTCGAAGAATTCTGTTGGGCTGCCCGCGCGGGGCATAGGAACATACCTGCCGAGAAGACCGCCACAACGGCCATCGGCTTAGAAAACTGCATGTAGGAGGCGCCTGCTTTGAATTATACGATTCTTACCGCTCGACACGTCCCGAGCCGCCGCCTCCGGCTAACGCCCACACTTCTTCAGCCGCAAAACGGTTGAAGTCACCCGGAACGGAATGCTTCAGGCAAGATGCGGCCACGGCAAACTCGAGGGCTTGCTGTGGGGAATCGTGGTTCGAGAGCCCGTAAATCAGTCCAGCGGCGAAACTGTCTCCGGCGCCGACCCGATCGACGATATGCGTGATGTCGTACTTCCGGCTCAGTAAAAATTCCTTCCCAGTATGGAGGCATGCCGACCAGCGGTTGTGCGAGGCGCTCTTTGATTCCCGCAATGTGATTGCGAGCATCTTTAAATTCGGATACGTCGCGAGCACTCGTTCCGCAAGCTCAGAATATTTCTCGCGCTCGAGGCTTCCCGATTCCACATCAATATCCACGTGCAGGTTGAGCGCTTTCTGGCAGTCCTCCTCGTTCGCGATGCAGACGTCGGCGAGCTTTACGATCTCAGGCATCACCTCGCACGCGCCTTTGCCCCACTTCCAAAGATTCTTTCTGTAGTTCAGATCGCAGGAAACTCGAAGGCCGAGGGCGCGCGCCGCACGCAGTCCTTCGAGGTCGAGTTCAGCCGCCGACGCGCTGATCGCGGGCGTAATCCCGGTGGTATGAAACCACGTGGCATCCTGAAGCGCGCGGCTCCATGGAATCGTGCCCGGCTTGGCAACCGCAATCGCGCTGCCTTCCCGGTCGTAGAGCACCCGCGAGGGACGCTGATTCGCGCCCGCTTCGACGAAGTAAATACCCATCCGGCCCGCGCCGCGAACGATGTGACTCGTATCGACGCCGTAGCCGCGCAGTTCGCTCACCAGCGCGTCGGCGATGGAGTTGCGCTCCGGCAGCACGCTGATGAACCGGCTGCTGCCTCCAAACTGCGCGAGAGAAACGGCAACATTCGCTTCTGCGCCGCCGAAAGTAGCGGTGAAGCGCGGCGATTGCAGAAACCGCTCGAATCCCGGCGGCGTCAACCGGAGCATCACTTCTCCGAACGTAGCCACGACGGGAGTCATCAGCCGAATTGTAGCTTTCCTTTGCGCGTCACCGGACGACAGTTACAGGCGCAGATACCCGGGGCGCCAATACCGCTTCGATGCCCGCTGCCGCATCCGCGCCCGGCAGGCCTTCAACCGGTTGAATTGTGAATGTACTCGGCGGCACGGGCGTCGTTTTCTGCAAAGCGGAGCCCGCATACGCATCGAGCGAAAAGGCGTTCACTTCCACCGGCGCTTCCACGCCCTCGAGCGCCGCCGCCGCACGCTGCAGCCGCGCGAACGCCTCGTGCGCGTCATCCAGATATGTGCCGAACGTAAGCTGCATGCCCGTAAAGATCAGCCGGTGCGAATTCACGAGCGTCGCCCGCGCATTCTTCAGCCACACCACGGGCCCCTGCGCCGGACGCTCAGCAAGTTGAGCCACAGCCTCGCACATGCTCTCATCGTTCGGCGGTTCACGCAGAGCTTGCACCACGTTCACGGCCGTATTCGGAAACACCGCTTGGATGGCTGCGCGCGTCGAGGTAAAGTCCGCAATCCGCGAGGTGAAGCAAGTGCACGTCAAAACACGGTCCGGAGATACTGGTATAGCGTGAACGCTTTCTCGCAAGTGCTGCAGAGCTTCGTCTAAGGACGCTCCCGTTTGCCCGGCCAGAAACGCCAGACCGTTCGGATTCACAACTCTTCGCGTCGAAACCACCGCTTCGATTACCACTGCCGCGGAGCTGTCCCCCAATGCGCCGACTTGGATAATGCTCAACACGGGCAGGGGCAGCTTCCTATCCGCGAAAATGTCTCCCACTAGCGCTTGTACCCGGCGCGCATCGCCTGCGCCCGCCACAAACGCGCGCAGCTTGATGATGGTCTCGCCGCGCGTATCGCGGATCAAATCGTTTAGGCTTTGCCGGATCTGCGATCCAAGTCCACCCGTTTTCAGCAGCGGAGAGATGTGGAAATCGAGCGCCTCGGTATCGGCAGCCAGCGCCATGGGCAGCTCCTTAGGCAGCGGCAGCACTTGCGTCTTTGGCTCTTCGTTCTTTCTCCTCTGCGCGGTCGAGGGCAGAACGGCAAACAGAATAGACGCGCCAGCGATTACAATCCCGAGCCAATTCCGGCGCTGCATGACAGTCGTTTCAACTGTAGCCTACGGTTCCCGAAACGATTCCGAATGGATGACATGAGCCAGCCAATTTGGTATGATTTAGCCGTTGCCCGACGTTTTCCATCTGGACCTGAATCCCTCGTCCGACGTGCCGCTTTATAAGCAGTTGGCCGAGAAAGTGACCGATCTCATCTCCAGGGATTCCATTCATGCCGGTGATCGGCTACCCGCCACCCGCGAATTGGCTGGCCGGCTTGGACTGAATCGCACAACTATCTCCGCAGCTTATGCCGTACTCGAGCAGTCCGGCCTGATCGAAGGCCACGTAGGGCGGGGAAGCTTCGTAGTCAAGCGCGAAACCGGACCAGACTTTCCTCACACCGATTGGGAAGCCATTCTCCCGCCCATTGAATCGGCGGCCGCTTCTTCTATCCACAAGACGGAAATCAGTTTTGCGAATTCCCGTCCTGCCGAAGACGGTTTTCCCATCTCCCAATTTCGCCGCCTCTCAAAACAAGTCATTGACGGAACCGATGCGCCTGAAATTCTCCAACTCGGGTCGCCGAACGGTTACGCGCCTCTACGCCGCTATTTGCTCTCTCAAGCTGCGGCAGCGGGCATTGCGCGGCCGACTGACGACGTCATCATCACCAACGGTTGCCAGCAAGCGCTCGATTTGCTCGCGCGCTTATTCGCTCCGAACGGCGAGGGCGTAGTGCTCGAAGATCCCGTCTATCACGGGTTAGTGCGCGTCTTTTCCCGAGCCGGCGCAAACATCATTTCAATCGAGGTCGGCGATTCAGGAATCGACGTGGACCGCTTGCAGGAGATCTTTCTGCAACATCGTCCCCGGCTCCTCGTCGCGACTCCCAGCTTTCAGAACCCGACGGGAACTACGATCTCTCTCGCGCATCGCGCCAGAATTGTCGAGCTCGCGCAACGCTTCGGGGTCATCCTGATCGAAAACGATATCTACAGCGAGTTGCGCTACCGGGGCGCGCCGCAACCCACGCTGAAAGAACTCGACCAAACCGGCAACACGATTCTGTTGCGCAGCTATTCGAAAGTCGCTTTCCCCGGTCTGAGAGTGGGCTGGGTCATTGCGCCTCGCGCCGTTATCGGTCGTCTCGCCGAAGCCAAGCAGATCAGCGATCTTCACTCCGATCAGCTCTCTCAAGCGGTGCTGTTCCGCTTTGCGGAATCCGGCGAGCTGGCCCAGCATATTGAACGCACCCGGCGAGCAGGCCGCGAGCGCCTTAACGCTGTCTTGCGCGCCTGCGCCGCCTATCTGCCGCCAGGAACAAAGTTCACCCGCCCTGACGGTGGCATGAGCTTGTGGATCGAATTGCCCCCGCCCTTGAGCTCTGACAATCTGCTCAATCGCGCTCAGGAACATGGAGTGAATTTCCTCCCCGGCCGTTATTTTTCAGCTCGCCGCGCACATCCGCGGGGACTGCGTATCAGCTTTGGCGGACTCCCGCCCGAACGAATCACGCGCGGCATGCAAATTATCGGTGAGCTGGCGCGGCAGCAGCTCGCCGCAATCGCGCTCGATGCGGCTCTTGAACCCGCCGCGGCGCTGGTGTAACGAATGAACGTGAGAAGGAGAACCGAATGAATTTCGAAGATGATCAGTTTCGATTGAAGGTGGGATTAGCGGAGATGCTGAAAGGCGGCGTGATCATGGACGTGGTCAATGCCGAACACGCCGTGATCGCCGAACGCGCCGGAGCCTGTGCCGTCATGGCGCTCGAGCGCGTTCCGGCTGATATCCGCAAAGAAGGCGGCGTCGCGCGCATGTCGCAGATCCGCGTCATCCGGGAAATCATGAGCGCTGTCTCGATTCCCGTAATGGCTAAAGTTCGTATCGGACATTTCACGGAAGCGCGCATCCTCGAAGTTCTAGGCGTCGACTACATCGATGAAAGTGAAGTCTTAACTCCCGCTGACGAAGAGCATCACGTCGACAAGCGGGATTTTAAGGTTCCCTTCGTTTGCGGCGCCAGAAATCTCGGCGAGGCTCTGCGCCGCATCGCCGAGGGCGCTGCTATGATTCGCACCAAGGGCGAAGCCGGCTCAGGCAATATCGTCGAAGCTGTGCGCCACATCCGCACCATCGTGAAAGAGATGAAGCAGCTCACGGTGCTCGGAAAAGAAGAACTCGTCCACGAAGCGAAGAATCTGCAAGCCCCTCTGGAGCTTGTCGAATATGTCGCGAAGCACGGAAAATTGCCGGTTCCCAATTTCTCCGCCGGTGGAATCGCAACCCCTGCCGATGCCGCGCTCGTCATGCAGCTCGGCGCTGAAGCGGTCTTTGTCGGCTCCGGTATTTTCAAGTCTTCCGATCCGGAGAGGCGCGCCAAAGCCATTGTGAAAGCCGCAACCTACTATCGCGATCCCGTCAAGCTGCTCGAAGCAAGTGAAGAGCTCAGCGAAGCCATGCCCGGTCTGGACGTTTCAAAGCTGCAGGAATCCGAGTTGATGCAGACCCGCGGCTGGTAGCCGCTCATGCAGCCAACGATCGGCGTCCTTGCTTTGCAAGGCGATTTCGAGGCGCATCGGAACGCTCTCGAGCGCGCCGGCGCCCGAGCCTTTGAGGTCCGCACCGCGCGCGACCTCGAGCGGGCCGATGGGCTCATCATTCCAGGCGGCGAGAGCACGACCATGCTCAAGGTGCTCGAGCTCGAAAACTTGGCCGCTCCGCTTCGCGCCTTCGGAGAGAGCAAGCCCATTTTCGGCACGTGCGCGGGCGCTATTCTCCTGGCCTCCGAAGTTCTAAATCCTCCACAGGAATCGCTCGGCCTCATGGATCTGACGGTCGAGCGTAATGCCTACGGGCGGCAAATCGATAGCTGCATCGCAGCCATCGATCTTGACGGAGAGCCGGTCGAAGCGGTCTTCATCCGGGCGCCCGCCATCCGTCGCATCGGCCCCGCAGGAAAAGTGCTTGCAACGTATCTCGATTCGCCCGTGCTGGTTCAACAGGGCAAGCATATGGTCGCGACGTTCCATCCCGAGCTCACGCCCGACAACCGTATTCACAAGCACTTCGTCGAAAAGGTTAAACAAAGCTCCTGAGAAGGTTCACATTCGCCGCTACAAGCAGCGCCAAGTAGACGAACAGCACACCGAAGAGCAGCGGCCCGCCAACTAACGCCGTACTCGAAACCAGTCCGCCCGGATCATGGGTCCACCAGTTCCAGAGAGCGGGAAGATTCGCGCGCCCTTCAAAACCGCCGTATTGAGGAAACAGCTTAGCGACATACGTAAGCGCCGCGATCCATGCCGCAATCACAGCAGTGAGCCAGGCGAGAATGCTGCCGACCATTCCGCTGCGCTCGAACCCCAAAAATGCAAGCATGAAGATCGCCGGCAGGATACATTGCGTATACCACGGGCTTGCGTGCAGGCCGGCGCCGTGAGTGTCAGCCCAGACCACGCACGCGTCATAAGCCAGCGCTGCGAGAAAGCTAACGAGCGCCGCGAAAACCCAGAGCTCGGCCTGAGTGATTTGCCTCCAATGGAAAAGCAGAAGCAGAAATCCCGCGGCGAGCAGCACGAGCTCTGCGTCCAGGGTGTTTCGAGAAAAGACCGTAAAAGACCAATTCCCGGTCCATAAACTGGATCGCGCCAACTCAAGCATGCTCTGCGCCCAGTTGATCCGAAGCATCGCTCCGAGCGCCTGATGCATGCCGATCCCATGCAGCGCTTCCTGCATGGCGCTCAGGTTTCCGTACAGGACCAGATTCCGCGCGTAGCACGGGCCGGCGATGAGAATCGGCACGGCGATCCCGGCCAGCAGTGTGCGGCCGCGCACGGGCGAACGAATCGTCTCATAAACCGCGAGCGCAACAAACACCGGAACAAAGGCCAGAAAATAGGCTTTCGTAACCAGACCTAATCCCAGCAGAATCCCTGCCACAATCAGATCGGAAGGCTTGCGCCGCCGCGCCGCCGCAGCGAGACAAGCCAGGAATGCAGTCGCGAGTGGCACGGCCAGCCAATCGTTTGAGACATGTGCGACTGCCGCCCATAACATCTGAGTCTCGAAAATACACAGCAGCGCCAAAACGCCGAATCGCTCTCCTATTCCCAGCGCGCTCGCCAGCCGAACGGTGGCGGCGAAAATCAAGAGAGTGCAACAAATGCCTATAATCAGCCGCAGCACGAGAATCCGCTGCTCGATCGATCGCGAACCGATCATCCCGTCCAACGGCGCGAGCAGCACATAAGCTAACGGCGCCTGCTGCGCCTCATAGTTATTTAAATCGGACGGCCCCGTATCCGCAGGCAAGCCGGACAACGCTCTCCTCCGCGCCAGCCTTTCCTCGCGCGACATCCCGAACCATTCAGCGAACGAAAAGCTTTTCGGAAGGCTTCGCTCGAGAATCGGGCTGACCGGAGTTAGCGTGAGCGATTCTCGAATATCCGCCTGAAGCCGAGTTTTCCCCAGAATAGGAAGGCGGTGTTTCAGAGAGACCAGTTCTACATAGCCGTAGTGGAATGGCTCGTCGAAGCCTTCCCATAGCGGCAGAAGACACGCATAAAGCGCCGCGCTCGCGACCCCCAATAGCAACACCAGAAAACGAGCATTGTTGATTCTCCCGCTGAGCATTGACCTATTCAGAGCTAACGTCTCATTCTATTGAGAGAAGCCAATCCTCAGCTACACTGAAGAGCAAGTGCGGAGGGTGCTCTTTCTGTGTGTCGGGAATTCCTGCCGCAGTCAGATGGCGGAGGGATTCGCGCGCGCTTATGGATCCGATGTCCTCGAGCCGCTGAGCGCCGGACTCTCGCCCGCTGCTATCGTTCAGCCGCTTACGAAAGAAGTAATGCGCGAGAAAAACATCAATATCGACGAGCAGTATCCAAAAAGCCTCAGTTCTATCGATCCTTCGACCTTTGACCTCCTTATTAATATGAGCGCGTCAAAGCTCTCGGTAGGCGCTCCGCTTGAAATCCGAGATTGGAATGTAGAGGATCCGATAGGCCGACCCGAAGACGTCTATATCGCAGTCAGAGAGCAGATTGAGCACCTCGTCATGAGCCTGATTTTGGAGCTCCGGCGCGCCGCAAACCCCCGCCACCCCGGCCCACACAAAAGAAAAGCGCGGTCCCAAACCCTTTCCGGTTCGGAAACCGCGCCTGATTCGCGCCGCTGAGCGGCTTACACTTACTGCTTCGGGCTGTTCGTGGTGTCGTTCATCGTTGAATTCATCGTGTCCGACCCATTCTTCTTGTGCTTCTTGCTCCGATGCTTCTTTGTGGTGGTCGTGCTCGTGGTGTCATTCGTGCTCTGGCTGCTGCTGTTCGAGGTGTTCTGAGCGAAAACCAAGGTGCAGGGCAACATCGAAAGTCCAAGGGCGGCGATCATGATCTTCTTCATTTAGGTGTATCTCCTTATTGACTGCTTAGTGATAGCACTGTGTGCTCTCAGAGACTATACTCGCAGAAACTTGGTGAAAGAGTCCTGAAAGCAACATTAAGATTTTTTAGTGGATTTATTCTAGTCCCCTGGGGGCTAGATCCTGCAAATCAACAATTCCCGTTCATAAATCATCTCGGGCGGCAGATGATTGTGCAGATCAATGAAAAGTTCTTCCTGGCCAATTACTTCCGCACGCCACGCCCCGGCATCGAAGGACTGCAATTCCTCAAATTTCTCCTTCGGGAAGTCCAGTCCGTTCCAGTCGAAATCTTCATAGCGCGGCACCCATCCGATCGCGCTTTCCTTACCGACGGCGCGGCTCAGCGACCGGTCCACGATCCACTTCAGCACTCGCATGTTCTCGCTATATCCCGGCCAGATAAACTTACCCTCCGCATCCTTGCGGAACCAGTTCACGTGGAAGATCTTGGGCGTGCTTTTCAAAAGCCGCTGCATTGTGATCCAATGCCGGAAATAATCACCCATGTTGTAGCCGCAAAACGGCAGCATCGCCATCGGGTCCCGGCGCACTTTTCCGATCGCCCCCGCCGCGGCCGCGGTTGTTTCAGACCCCATCGTGGCGCCCACGTACACCCCGTCTGTCCAGTTGAAAGCCTGATACACCAGCGGCATTGTCGTCGCGCGCCGCCCTCCGAAAATAAACGCGCTGATCGGCACTCCGGTCGGGTCTTCCCAAGCCGGATCGATGCTCGGGCATTGCGATGCCGGAGCAGTGAAGCGCGCATTCGGATGTGCGGCTTTCGCTCCAGTATCCTTCGCAATCTGCGGTGTCCACTTGTTGCCGCGCCAATCGAGGCACTCCGCCGGTGGATGCTCTGTCATGCCTTCCCACCACACGCCACCTTCCGGTGTGAGCGCGACGTTCGTGAAAATGGAGTTCTTCGCCAAAGTCGCCATTGCGTTCGGGTTGGTTTTCACGGAGGTGCCGGGAGCCACGCCGAAAAACCCAGCCTCTGGATTAATCGCGCGCAGCAGCCCATTTTCGTCCGGCTTGATCCACGCGATATCATCGCCGACCGTCCACACCTTCCAACCCTCAAACCCTTTCGGCGGAATCAGCATCGAAAGGTTGGTCTTCCCGCAGGCGCTCGGAAACGCGCCCGCCACGTAGGTTTTCTCGCCTTGCGGATCTTCGATGCCGACGATCATCATGTGCTCGGCCATCCAACCTTCATCCCGCGCTATGTTTGACGCGATGCGCAATGCGAAGCACTTTTTGCCGAGCAGCGCATTACCGCCATACCCTGAGCCGTATGACCAGATCTCGCGAGTCTCGGGAAAATGAACGATGTATTTTTCCCGGTTACACGGCCACGACACGTCCTTCTCGCCGCGGGCCAGCGGCGCGCCGATGCTGTGCATGCACGGCACGACGCGTTTGAAGTCTTCGTCGATCAGCTTGAATACAGGCAAGCCGATCCGCGCCATGATCCGCATGCTGACGACCACGTATGGCGAATCCGTAAGCTGAACGCCGATCTGCGACATGGGCGAGCCGATCGGCCCCATGCTGAACGGCAGCACATACATCGTTCGCCCCTGCATCGCGCCCTTGAACAGCGTCTTCAACTTGCGGCGCATCTCGAACGGATTCACCCAGTTATTTGTCGGCCCGGCGCTATCTTTTGAAAGCGAGCAGATGAAAGTGCGGTCCTCCACCCGCGCAACATCGTTCGGATCAGAACGGGTGTAGTAGCAACCCGGCCACAGGTCCTGATTCAGCTTTATGAAAGTGCCGCTCTCGACCATCTGTTCTGCGATCGCATCGCGTTCTCTCTCAGACCCATCCACCCAGTGAATCGCCGCGGGCTTGGTCAGCTCAGCCATCTTCTCTACCCACCTGAGCAGGTGCTTGTTGCTGCTCAAAGGCGTGGCAGAGGTACGGCTTTTCGCCGCGTGTGGTTTCATCGCTACAGCGCGTTTCATTAGTACAACCGCACACCGCGCGGGCCAGGCTTCCGATGCATATGCACCGCATCCACAAACCGCACGCAATTCGTACTCGATGTCATCACCAGCGTGTGCGTGCGATACCCCTCGCCAAAGAACCGCACCCCCCGCAGCAAAGCTCCGTCTGTCACGCCGCATGCCGCGAAAATAATGTGACTCCCGATTGCCAAATCGCCCGCTGTATAAATCCGGTGCGGGTTCTTGATCCCCATTCTGGCGACGCGCTCCTCGAGCTCAGGCGTGTTAATCACCAGCCGCCCGACCATCTCTCCATGCAGGCACCGCATCGCCGCTGCCGCAAGCACGCCTTCAGGAGCACCGCCGATTCCCATCACCGCATGTACGCCGTTCCCGCGGACCGCAACCGCGATCGCCGCCGAGAGATCGCCGTCCCCAATCAAGCGAATGCGAGCGCCCGATCGCCGGATATCTGCGATCAGGTCCGCGTGCCGCGGCCGATCCAGGACGATGATGGTCAGGTCCTTCACGTCCCGGTCGAGACGCCTCGCAATCGACTTCAGGTTTTGCGATACCGGTGCATCGAGATCGAGCGCGCCACGGCATGCCGGGCCCGCCACAATCTTCTCCATGTAGCAGTCAGGCGCGTGCAGCAAGCCGCCTGGTTCCGAAGCCGCAAGCACCGCAATCGCATTCGGCGCGCCTGTCGAGCACAAATTTGTTCCCTCGAGCGGATCGACAGCAATATCCAGCCCCGGGTATTCGATCCCCGGCTGCTCGGGGGCGCCGACGCGCTCTCCGATATAGAGCATAGGCGCCTCGTCGCGTTCACCCTCCCCAATCACGATATTGCCCGCGATAGGAACAGTCTCGAATGCTCGCCGCATAGCCTGCACGGCGGCGTGATCGGATTCCTTCGCGTTCCCTTGCCCCATGGTGCGGGCGCATGCCATTGCCGCTTCTTCAACCACTCGCACCAAGTGAAACGAAAGATCTCTTTCGATATTGGTTTCGTTCGAGTGATTCGAGCCTTGATCGAGCACCCCAACACTGGACTTCTTCTCAGCCTTCATCGAGATTGTTCCTCTAGTAAACCCAGATGCCGCAACACGCGCCGGACCTTTTTGGGCGAAACCGCGAGCCGATGGGCCACTCTTGAGATCTTACGATCTTCGCGTTCCCAGACTCTGCGAATCAGCAGTTCTTCGAACTCCCCCACCACCTTCTGGAGAGACTTGTCCCCCACCACGCCTTGCGACCACGCCCGCAGATTCGGATCTTCAATTCCCGAGTGGAGAATCCTCGCTCGCAGCATGCTGAGTTCGTCCCAGAGTGCATCGCGGCGGTCATAATCGAGGAATTCTTCCGCGCGGTCGCAGCAGGCCCGCGCCGATTCCGTGTCATTGAAGAAGCCGTTGACCAGCGTCGTTCCGCGGCAAATATACGCCTGAGCCGTCAACCTCCGGCTTTGCGTGTGCTGCGCTAAATCCACCGCCTCTCTCGCGCAATCGTGCGCCAGCTGCGCAAAACGGCTGGGGTCATCACTTTCTCCAATCTGTTCTTCGAAACGCGCGTTCGCGACCATCGCCTGTATGATCCGGGCGCGGCACATCAGCAAGTAATCTGTCTTGCTCGCGCCTAGATCGAAGGCCTCCCCCGCTTTCTCCTCCGCTCGATCCAGGTCTCCAAGGTCGAGGCACACCTGTGACAGGTTCACATTCACGTTCCCGGCCCCATGGTGATTCTGCGCCCGCTGATAAATTGCATCGGCTTTCGCTAAATCCGCCTGCGCGTTCCGCAGCAGCTCGTGCATGCGTTCGAGTTGGCCTGCCTTCTGTTGCGTTTCGACGCGTCCGGCCGGCTTCAGCCGCCGCTCCCGGTCCCAATTTGCCTCGATGCTGCGCCGCAGTTGCAATGCCAGAAACCGCTTCGCCTGCGCGATATTGGTGAGCGATCGCGCTAAGTACCGGTCCAATGATTGACGGCGTTGAAACAGATCGATCGACGCTTCGAAATACTGCATCGCATGGTCGTAGCGGCCCTCGCGCAGTGCGATGCGGCCATACGTCGACTGAATATTGCCTAACGTAATGAAATCGTCCGTATCGCGCAGCGTGACTTCCGCGTCCTGCAAGATCCGCACGGCTTCTTTGGTCTCGCTCTTTTGAAATAACAGCCAGCTCTCGAGAGTTTGAATCACGGCCGCTACGTAGAGCAGGCCGATGCTCCTCGCCAGATCTCTCCCGCGCTGCGTCAATTTCAACGATTGCTCGTATTCGCCCGCCTTCCGCAGGCAGCGCGCCTTCCACAGCGTCGCAATCGCGACAGTGCGCGGGTCCTCAATCTCCTCGCTGACCGTCAGCGCAGTCTCGAGATGTCCCAGCGCCTCAGGGAGATCCTCTCTCCGCATTGCGATCACAGCTTCGGCCAGCCGCACCTGCACGTAATCCATCAGCGGAAGACTGCGCCGTGAGTTCTTCGGAAACCGTTCCAGAAGATTCAAAACCAGATTTTCACAATCAAAACCCACGTCCAGCCACTGCGCCAGGCAGCCTACCGCGACACCCCCCAGGCACTGCTCCGGCGTGATTGCCGCAAAATCAGACCGGTGCTCCTCAAGCAATCGGATGCCCGGCTGTATGCGGCGATCCTGAAGAGCATCGCGCAGTTGATCGAGTAGCTGCGGTTTCACCATTGCCGGCCTTTAGCCTTCCGCAATTCTACGCTTTCCCGTTCCGAATCGACCCGCGGGCGTCTTTAGATTTGCATCATTTCGAACAGCTTCACTACCGTGGCCCAGTTTCTCGCGGTGCTGATCGTTGAGAGCTTCGCATCAAAATAAGCGTTCGTCAATTTGCTGCGCCCCATGCCATTCGGGCACCGCAGGTAAATCTCTCGATTCCGTACTTGAAACGTGTCGGGCGGCGAGCGGTCGGGATCCAGGCTCTGAATAGCGCTCGCGGCCGGTTTGTCTCCCAGAAAATAGACATGCAGCATCTTTTCCGAATCGCCGATCTCGAGAAATGGGTTCTCGCTTATGACCTTCCCCATTTCTTGAATAGTCCGCAGAATCACAGGAACGCTGTACCCAAAACGCTCTCGAATCCGTTCCGAAATAACATCAGGAAGCTTCTTCACCAGCGCTGCCGGTGCATTGAAAAGCACATTCCCGCTCTGAATATAGGTCCTTACCTCAGTGCATTCAGCTTTCGCGAAAATCGCGGTCAGCTCTTTCATCGGCAGAAGATTCTTGCCGCCCACGTTTATGCCCCGCAGCAGCGCGACTGTGGGCGTGCGCCGCCCGCTCGATGCTATGTCTGCCATCCGCCGCCTAAAGCCTTATACAGCTGCACGACGCTGAGCAGCTCGTTCAATCTGATTTGGGATATATTCAGCTGCGCCTGGAAAAGATCCTGGTCGGCATTCAGCGCGTTCAGCAGTGTATCGACGCCGCCCCGATATCGCAAATACGCCAGGCGCTTGCGATCCTGAAGCGCCGCTACCAGCGCCTCCTGTTCAACGCGGCTTTCGCGAACCCGCTGGTGCGCGATCAACGCGTTCGAGACTTCCCCAAACGCCGTCTGAATCGTCCTCTCGTACTGAATCAGAGCCTCTTGCCGCTGCGCTTCCGTAAGCCGTACATTTCCCCTGAGCCGGCCGGCGGTAAAGATGGGCTGCGCCAGTTGAGGAACCAGAGTCCAAGCGACATTCGGCCCGCTGAGGAGGCTAGTGAGTTCTGTACTTTGCCCTCCCAGC
This sequence comes from uncultured Acidobacteriaceae bacterium, assembly GCA_963703035.1. GTDB lineage: Bacteria > Acidobacteriota > Terriglobia > Bryobacterales > Bryobacteraceae > Bog-105. The sequence goes on from OY969780.1 coordinate 1,328,383, forward strand.
GAGCCGGTCAGGGAAATGGTCGGGAAATACGCCGCTTTCGCAACCCCGATCTGCGCGTTCGCAGCGATCAGATTCTCCTCCGCGGCTCGAATATCCGGACGCCGCTCGAGCAACGCCGAAGGCAAACCCGCAGGCACTTCCGGCAGCTCCTGTTCCGTCAGGCTGCGCCCACGCTCAACCGCGCCCGGATTCTCGCCGAGTAGAATGTGGATCTGGTTCTCCGTCTGCTCCGCTTGCTGCTCGAGCGCGGGGATCGTCTCGGCCGCCTCCTCGACCAGTTCCTCACCCTGCCGCAGATCGAGCAGCGTCCCGACTCCACCCGCCTGCCGAATCCGAATCAGCCGCAGCGATTCCCGCCGCGTCGTCAGCGTTCCTTTCGAGATGTCGAGCTGGGCATCAAGTTGGCGCAGGCTGAAATACGAAGTCGCAACATCGCTGACCAGCGTCGTCACGACTGCCTTGCGGTTTTCTTCCGCCCCAAGAAGATTCGCGCGCGCTGCTTCCGTAGCACGCCGCAACCGGCCCCAAATATCCAGCTCGAACGAGAGTAAGTTAAGCAATCCTTCCCCATAAGCACGCGTTTGCGAAGGCACCAATGACGCCGGCAGAACCAGCGATCCGTTTCTAGAAAAACGGCTTGCTGTCACATCTCCCGTCCCCTCGATTTGCGGAAACTGGTTTGACCGCGTAACGGTGAGATTCGCGCGTGCCTCTTCGACGCGCGCCACCGCCTCGCGCAGGTCGTAATTTTGGATGAGCGCGTTGCGGATCAGCTCCTGCAATCTCGCGTCGTTGAAAACCTCCCACCACTTGAGATCGCCGAGCGATGTCGCACTCGTTGCCGGAACCGGCTGCGGCGTCCGAAACGTAGCCGGTATCTGAGCTGCCGGCCGCTTGTAATTCGGTCCAACCGTGCAGCTCGCAAGCAACAGCACGGACAGGACAGTCACCGCGGCGAGAGCGGCGTGAAACCTCACCTTCAATCTCCCTCGACCGGCACGGCTCGCTGCGGCAGTGCGGCCGGCGCGTGCTGTCGGCGAGCGCCCGACATCTTTTCGACCCAATAAAAGATCGCGGGAATGAAGAAAATGCCGATCGCGCTTGCTGCCAGCATGCCTCCGATTACTGTGGTGCCCATGATCCGGCGCGCCACCGATCCCGCTCCCGAGGCCGTCCACAACGGTACGCAACCCAAAATGAAGGCGAACGACGTCATCAGGATGGGACGCAGCCGCAGCCTCGCGCCTTCAAGAGCGGCATCAACCAACGGCTTCCCCTTCTCGTATTCGTCCTTTGCGAACTCCACGATCAGAATCGCATTCTTCGCCGCCAGACCGATCAGCATCACCAACCCGATCTGCGAGTACACGTCGTTATCGATTTGCACCATGTACGCCGGCAAGAATACGTTGCCCAACGCCCGCCGCAGCCATAAGACTCCGAACGCGCCGAACACTGCAACCGGCGTACTCAGCAACACGCTCAGAGGAAGCGACCAGCTTTCATAGAGCGCGGCGAGAATGAGGAACACGAATAACAGCGAGAACCCGAAGATCACCCATGCGGGCACGCCTTCTCTTGCTTTCTTCTCCTGAAATGACATGCCCATGTAATCGAAACCCATTTCAGGCGGCATGGTTTGTGCGAAGACTTGCTCGAGCGCGGCCGTCGCCTGATCGGAACTATATCCGGCTGCCGCGCTGCCATTAATTTGCGTCGCGCGGTAGGCGTTATAGCGCATCGTGAACTCGGGACCGGTACGCGCCTCGAATTTCACCAGCGACGACAGCGGCACCATATCCCCGCTGCTGTTCGTTACATAGAACTGCCCGACATTCTCGACGTTGGTCCGGTACGCGCCTTCCGCTTCGACGTACACCTGCCACTGCCGGCCAAAGCGGTTGAAATAATTCACAAACAATCCGCCCATGAAAGCCTGAATGGTGCGGTAGACATCGCTGATAGCCACGCCCTGCTTCAGCACCTTATCGCGATCAACCTCAATGAACTCCTGGGGCACGCTCGGCAGGAAGGTGCTGCTTATGTTTGCGATCTCTGGACGCTTGCGCGCAGCCGCCATGAACTTGTTCAAGTTGTTCGTAAGGAACTGGACATCTTTGCCGCTGCGATCTTCCAGAACAAACGTGAATCCACCCGACGTCCCGACGCCCGGAATGGCGGGTGGCGAGAAGCTGAGAGCGATCCCCTCCGGAAGCTTCGACAATTCCTCGTTCAAACGGTGCTTAAGCACCTGAAACTGTTCTTCTCTCTTGGTGCGCTCGCCCCACGGCTTCAACGTGACGAAAAAGAATCCGCTGTAGCTCGTTCGCACGTAACTCAGTAAGCTGAACCCGATCACGCTGGTCGTATACTCGACTCCCGGCGTGCTGGCCAGCACCTTCTCAATTCTTCTGCAAACCTCATCTGTGCGCTGGAACGAGGCTGCGTTCGGAAGCTGAAGATTCACATAAGCGTAGCCCTGATCTTCATCCGGCAAAAAGCTCGAGGGCAGCCGGTCCCCGAAAAACGCAGCCGCGATTCCGAAAATGACCAGCATCGCGACCGCTATTCCGCTCTTTCGAATCAAGGCGCCGGACCACCTGACGTAACCTTCCGTCGCTTTTCCGAACACGCGGTTGAACCAATTAAAGAATCGGCGCAGCAGCCCGCTGCTCTTCTGCTTAGGACGCAGCAACAGCGCCGACAGCGCGGGGCTGAGCGTAAGCGCGTTGAAGGCCGAGAGAATCACTGAGATCGCGATTGTCACAGCGAACTGCTGATACAGGCGGCCGGTAATGCCCGGAATGAACGCGGTCGGAACGAATACGGCCGAGAGAACCAGCGCAATGCCGATGACGGGGCCGGAAATCTCTTCCATGGCTTTGAACGCCGCATCTTTGGGGGCCATTCCCTCTTCGATGTGCCGCTCCACAGCCTCGACCACCACGATCGCGTCATCGACTACCAGTCCAATCGCCAGCACAAGCCCGAACAAAGAAAGCGTGTTGATCGAAAATCCGAATAGCGGAAAAAACACGAACGTTCCGACCAGAGAGACGGGCACGGCCAGCAACGGAATCAGCGTGGCGCGCCAGCCCTGCAGAAAGATGTAGACCACCACGATCACGAGCAGAATCGCAATCACCAGAGTGATGATGATCTCCCGCATGCCTTCGGTGACCGCCTTCGTCTGATCAAGCGAAATCGCGTAGTCCATATCGGGCGGAAAGCGTGTCTTGGCTTGCGCGATCAGCTTTTTGATGCCCGCGGCCGCCTGAACCGCATTCGACCCCGGCAATTGATACGCCGCAATGATGGCGCTCGGTTTGCCATTTAACCGGCCCGCGATGCTGTAATCCTGGGCGCCTAACTCCACGCGAGCAATGTCCTTCACCCGCACCATGCCGCCGTCCGGGGTTTCGCGAACTACGATTTCACCGAACTCCTCGGGCGAAACCAAACGGCCTTGGGCGCGCACCGAGTACGTGTACTCCTGGCCTTTCGGAGCGGGCTCGCTGCCCACCTGACCGGCTGGATTCACCGCGTTCTGTGATTGAATCGCGCTCACCATCTCCGGCACCGTGATGCCCAGCTTTGAAAGCTGATCCGGCTTTACCCACAGCCGCATGGCGTATTGACCCGCGCCGAACACCTGCACGTTCGCGATGCCGTACGATCGCGTGAACTGGTCGTTCAAATTGATATACGCGTAGTTCGCCAGAAATTTCGCGTCGTAGGTGTTGTGCGGCGAATAGAGCGCCACCAGCATCAGCGGAGCCGACGTCGATTTCTGCACAGTGACGCCGTAATTATTAACGTCCGCAGGAAGCTGCGAAGCCGCTTGCGTCTCGCGCATCTGAGTCAGGATCAGGTCCGTATTCGGATCGGTCTTGACATCGAAATCCACGACCATCGTCATCCCGCCATTCGCCGTCGCGTTCAACGAATACATGTAGTTCATGTTGTCGACGCCGCTCATCTGCTGCTCTATAGGAGTAGCGACCGACTGCTCGATCGTCTGCGCGTCCGCGCCCACGTAGGTCGCAGAGATCTTCGTTTCCGGCGGAACAATGTTGGGGAACTGCGAGATGGGAAGCGTCGCGATTGTGATCGCTCCCAAAATCACCAGAAGAATTGAGATGACCATGGCCACGATGGGCCGGTTGATGAAAAACTTCGACATGAACTACGCTCCCGTTGCGGCGGAAGATGCAGGCGTAAACGGTTTCGGATTCACTTGCGTCCCGGGGCGAACCTTCTGCACGCCTTCGGCGACGACGCGCTCGCCCGGCTTTAGCCCGTCGTTGATGATCCACATTTCGCCCACCCGGTCCCCGACTGTGACCGGCCGGATCGCCACTTTATTCTGATCTCCAACGACTGCCACCTGGTAACTTCCTTGCAGCTCCGTAACCGCGCGTTGCGGAACCAGCAAGGCGCCGTTTTCGACTCGCGTAACCGCGCGCACGCGTCCATATTGCCCGGGCCGCAAAATATTTCCGGGATTCGCGAATAGCCCAGCCAGCCGGATCGCGCCCGTTCTTGGGTCGATCTCACGATCCGCGAAATAGAACCTTCCCTTATGTGGATACACAGTGCCATCCGCAAGAATCAATTCGAGTTGTAGTTGCTCTTCATGCTCCGTGCGGCTGGCAGCGCTCGGAAACCGCCGGTTGAACGCCAGGTACTCCTGATCGCTTACAGTGAAATACACTTTGATCGGATCGACGGTCGATACCGTAGTCACCGCGCCGCTGCTCGGGCTCACCAGCGCCCCGACTTGCTGCTGCGCGATTCCGGCGATGCCGTCGATCAACGAAGTCAAATGCGTGAACCCGAGATTCAACTGCGCTGTCTCGAGCGCCGCCCGCGCCCCTTGCACCGTTGCGTTTGCCGCTTGAATCTGGGCCTTGGCGGTTTCGACCGCCGCCTTCGCAGCCTGCACCTGGGCTTTTGAAGCCAGATTGTTTTGCGTTGCGTTGTCGAGGTCCTGTTGCGTGATCGCCTGCTGTTTAGCGAGCGGAATGTAACGGTCCACATCCAGCTGCGTTCTGCCTTGATTTGCATTCGCAACCGAAAGCTGCGCTTCGGCTTGCAAGAGCTGCGCCTTGGCTTGTGCTAACTGACCGGTAGCCTGTGCGACCTGCCCTCTCGCCTGATCCACCACCGCCTGAAACGGGCGCGGATCAATCTCGAAAAGCAGCTGGCCTTTTTTTACAAACGATCCTTCCTTATAATCCTGCTTCATCAGGTAGCCCGACACTTGCGCCTTGATATCCGCATTCACCATCCCGTCTAACGTTCCGATCCATTCGCCATAAATCGGCACGTTCTTCTGCACCACTTCAGCAACTTCGACAACCGGCGGGCCGGCCGGACGCGCTGCGGAAGTCGTCCTAGTACATGCGGTAATGGCAGCAAGTGCGATCCCGGTACAACAAATCATTACCGCACTGCGTAACGTCTGTTTCTGCATTCTGCGCTGGGTATTCGATGACAGGAGCGCCCGGCAAGTCGCAGCGGCTAGCTCAAGTCCTTAAAGGATTGCTCGATCAGGCGTTTCGTTCCCTCGTAGGGGTCGCCTGTACCTTCCCACTCCATGGAAAAGTAGCCCCGGTACCCGGCGGCCTTTGCAATTGCGAAGATGCGGTCGACGTCCACGCGGTACACTTTACCCTCATCGGTTTCCATGTCTTTGACGTGGCTGATATTGAACGCGTGTTTGAACAATGCCTTAAGCGCGGTCTCGTTATACTGTTGATCGTTCTTGATCGCCATTGAGTTGCAGAAATCCGGCAGCGCGCGCAGATACGGGCTGTTCACCGTTTCAATAACTTTGATAATCCGATAGGGGTCTTCGCTGCCCGGATCGTCATTTTCCAAATTGATGACGATGTTCTTTTGCGCCCCATACTGGGCGAGCGTCCTCAAGCCCTCAACCGCGCAATCGATGTCCGGCGATTTCCCGCGTGAAGGCGTGTGCACTCGAATGCCCGGCGCGCCCAGAATCACCGCCGCATCCACCCATTTTCTATACAGTGCTTGTCCCGCATCCCGTCTGCTCGCGTCCGTGCTGCACAAATCGGCTTTCGCCGCATCCACCGGAATGTTCACAACCCGCAAGCCGGCTTTTTTGAACGCGCTGTTGAGATCGTGCACATAATCGGGCTCGACGGATTTGAAGTGCGGGCTCCAGGGCTCGATCCCGGAGACCTGGAATTTGCTCTGAACCCCCGCAGCAAATTGCTCGAGCGTCATCCCCGGTTTACTCCGGTCCCGATCCCGGCTGTGCGGAAAATCGATGAACGCGCGGAAGGGATAAGTGGAGACCGCAAGCCTCTGCCGCGGATCGGTCGGGAAATTCGCTTCCGGTTCAGCCGCCCCGACAGGCATTCCAAACGTGACAGGCATTGCAAACGCGACAGACATCGCGAGAAACTCGCGCCGGCGAAGAAGTAATGGCATCTATCTCTTTTGTACCTAAACTACCTTCGACGTCGCGCCCCAATTTGCAGCGGAGGCGGTACAATCGCCGGATGGCTCAGCAACCCGAGAAGTTTGCAACCGAAATTGAGCCCGGAATTCTTGCGGAACTCCGTCGAGTTGCCGAGCAAGAGGACTCAGGTTGAGAACTTAATAGAGGAAGCTCTGGCGGACGTGATCGAGAAGCATAAAGCCGTTTCGATGCAGACCGCATGTCAGGGATCCGTACTTATCCAGTCACCAAACATACGGCCCGCTGTATAAAAAACTCGCTGAGTGATTGATTACCTGACCGTCATCGTAGGGGGCGGGCATGCCCGCACCGCATCTCTGAGGAAATACCACGCCGCTCCGGCCAGCGTTGCCATAGCCCCCAACTCTCCCCGGCACAGTGCAGCGCGTGACCGTGAAAATTCACTCGCCGAGCGTTCGAACGCCTCCTTCGCAGGCTGGAGCAAAAGATCTCCTGCCGCCGACAGTCCGCCCGCAATCGCAATACGCTCCGGAAGCAAGGTGTTCGCCATCGATGCCGCCGCAATTCCAAGGCACTCGCCCGCATCGGCAACGATCGACTCCGCAATATCGTCGCCGTTTTTCGCTGACGAGATCACGTCGCGCAACGTTATCTCTGAGCGGATCCCCCGCGCTTCGCGGTACCGTTCGGCCAATCGGGGCGCGGAAATCAACGCCTCCGCGCACCCCCGCCCTCCGCATGAGCAAATCGGGCCATCGGGCTTGACAATAATGTGACCGATATCGCCGAGACACTCGAACGCGAACCGTAGAGGAACGCCGTCAACTGCCATCCCGACTCCCAACCCGGTACCTGCGACAAGACAGAGAAAACGGCGCGAACCTCGGCCGGCGCCGAAATAATACTCACCCATGCACGCGGCATTCGAATCCACTTCCAAGGCAACCGGCATTTCGCAGCAGCGTGCAACGTGATCTCGAATCGGATAGTTTTCAAGCCACGCAATGTTCGGGTTGTAAACCATGCGGCTGTGGTCCGAATCGACAAAGCCTGCAACGGCAATCCCGAGTCCTCCAAGCTGACGGTTTTTACGGACCCGTTCAACGAGCGTGCAGACTTTGTCAACGAATGCCGCAGCATCGGGTCCGCTCGTGGGAATCGATTCGACGAGCGCCACTTCACCCGTCCGACTGACAACACCCGCTTTCGTCGACGTCCCGCCGATATCCACGCACAGGAACTCAGACATCACGGGACGGGTTTCTCGAACAGTGAAACCCGTCTCAGACCGCGTGACCAGCGGCGCATACCGAAACTCGCCGGGCACAATCCCGCGCCCTTCCGCCAGACGGTACGCGGCAATTTGCATGGGCACAATCTCGAAGACCGGGGCAAATCGATCCGGCGCGTTCGGCGGCCACGGGCAAAGCGGCACAACCTTCCGATCCCCCACGTCACGTCCGATCCAGCGCACATGACCCTTCATCGCCGTCAAGTCTTCCGCTAGAGCCGCGTCCAGATCCGCCGTGCTCGGCTCCGACCCGAAGATCACGGTATGGAACCGTTCATCGAGCACCTCGACCGGGCCATGCCTAAAATCCGCCGCCGGCATCCCCACTGCGGGCGCCTTCGCAACTTCATGCATCAGAAGCGCGCCTGCCCGAACCGACCCGAGAGAAGCGCCCCGTCCCAGCAAATATAAAGGCGAGGCGGCATCGAAGAACGAGAACCAACTCTCGCTCTCTGCAAAGCAATTCTGAATCCAAACGGAAAGCACGTCGGCTGCGCTCTCCAGTTCCGCTCGCAAATTCGCGTCGAGATCATCCGCGAACGCCGCGCCAAGCAGCAACAGCACGACCACGCTCGCCGTGTAGCTCTGAATCGCCGCGAATTGATCGACAGGGCTGTTTATAAGGATGCATTCCCGCGAGTTCACAGCGAGCGTACTCCCGGGCACATTTGTGACACCGATCACGGCCGCCCCACGTTCCGCAAGCCGCGGAAGCAGTTTCGTCACCTCGACACTTTCGCCCGAGCGTGACACCAGAATCACTGCAGTCTCTTGGTCAACAGCGGGGACGCCCGAATACAGCAGCTCCGACGTCTCAATAACCGGCGCAACCCCGCCCTTCGATGCGAGAAAATGGCTGAGCGGAATGCAGGCGTTTAGAGAAGCGCCCATACCGCTTAACAGAATTCGCTTGCTCGAGTGCAGCCGGTCAGCGGATCCAAGCAGCGCCTCTTTACCGGCACCAAAGTGATGCGCCGCCACTCCCCGAATCGCTGCAGCCTGCCCGAGAATATCCTCAACCAACGGAACACTCACACGTATGGCCGCCTTGGCCTATCTGTTAACTTTCTCGACATACGGCACGCACCTCCCCGGATCGGAAGCTGGTTCGGTGAATGCTCTACATTGCATTCCCGGCAGCCCTGTACTGCATTGTGACACCGGCCTCCACGATTATTGGCAATCGCGTTTGAACGAGCCCCGTGGGTCTTGGACGGCGCTGCCAGGTGCCTCGCGTTAGACGCGATTCTGTCCGTATGCGCACACCGCCACTGGATCCCTCACGCAATCCACATCCGTACAAATCACGTTCACGCCGTGATTACGGCAGAAGCGCGACCCGAACGCATCTTGTCCAATTTCAAAGCGTACGCCACGCGTGCCTTTCGGTCGCACTCTGATACGTGGAAGCGGCATCGTTACTGGTCACACCACGGCAGCACGCGCTACCTCTGGAACGAAACCAGCCTCCGCGCCGCAGTCGACTACGTTCTCAACCGGCAAGGCACCAGAATGGCCCACTACCCCGCAATCATCACCACTGCACCCGACTCCGAGCCGGAAGCGTAAGCGCCCTCAGAGTGCCTTTGACCTATTTCCGTCGGCCCAACCACTCCTGTATGGGCGTCTTCGCCTCCGGCTTGTACGGCATCTTCACCTTCTGCCCTAACCCCGCCGACGCATACGCCGCATACAGCACTTCCATCACCACGCGCCCGTCCTCGCCCGTCGCTTCCGGTTTAGCTTTCCCTCGCACGCATCGCGCAAAATGATGCAGCTCTTGCGGAGTGCCGTAATTCCACAGCTCTTCAAACACCGGATAACTCCAACCCGTCGTCGTCGGCGCTTTCTCTACCGCATACCCGAAACCGTACTCACTGTAAGTCGGCAGCGCGTTCCCCATATGCAGGTCCGCATACGTCACGCCGCCTTCCCCAAAGACTTCAACCCGATCGAACATGCCGCCGCGTTTCGCCCAGCTATTCTCGACCAACCCCACCGCGCCGTTCTCGAACTCCATAATGCACAGCGCATCATCATCGCCCTTCGTTTTGTCCGCGTGCACATAAGTCCCGAGCTGGCTATACACGCTCTTCACTTTCGGTCGCCCCAGAAACCAATAACAGAAAGCGATCCCGTGACAACCCAGATCCATCAGCGCTCCGCCGCCCGCGCGCGTCACGTCCCAAAACCAGTCGCTGTGCGGCCCGAAGTGCTTCTCGCTCTGTTTTACGAGGTAAATCTTTCCCAGCCCTCCCTGATCCGCCATTTCTTTGGCCTTCAAATATTTCGGCGTGAAGAATAATTCTTCGCCATACATCAGCAGCACGCCTTGCTTCTTGCAGGTATCGATCATCCGATCGGCTTCTTCGAGCGTCACGCACAGCGGCTTCTCGCACATCACATGCTTTCCCGCATTCGCGCTATCGATCGTCATCGGCGCATGCAGGTAATTCGGCGCCGTGATCGTAACCATCTCGATCTCGGGGTCCTTCAGCATCTCGCGATAATCGCGGAATACTCGCGCAATGCCGAACTTCTTCGCGAACTCTTCCGCATGCCCCGGCGTCGGCGACGCCACCGCAACCACTTCGGCTTCTTCCGGCATGATCTTGAAAGAGGTCGCCAGAATGTCTGCCTGAAACTGGGACCCGATCATCCCTACTTTCACTTTTCCTGTGTTTGCCATTTTGCTTCGTGGTTATCTTACTCTACCGATCACACTTCTACGCAGAAATTTCTACTGCCGTGTTTTCTAAACCCTACGCGCAATAGGCCGCCCCTTCCGCCGCCTTCCCGCGGTACCGTCCGCGAAGAAAGGTTTTCATCCTCATGTCTACTCAAGCTCAAGCTGCCGCCAATCAGGCGAATGCTCAACACTCAACCGGACCCCGCACTGCCGAAGGCAAGGCCGTCTCCGCCATGAACAATTTCCGCCACGGTTTCACCGGCGTCTTCCGGGTGCTTCCCTGGGAAAGCCGCGAAGAATTCCACGAGCTCCACGACGCTCTGCGTGACGAGCATCGTCCCTCAACCGTTACCGAAACGATACTGGTCGACAAGATGGCGCAGTCGCTCTGGCTCAGCAAGCGCGCCGCCTGCTTGCAGGAGGAAACCTTCCACTGCGAACTCCCGAAGTGTACTCATCCCCGTCAGCTCGCTCTCTACATGCGCTACCAAACCACCAACGACCGCGCCTTTCACAGGTGCCTGAATGAGCTCTTAAAGCTAAGAGCCGCAAAGCGCAAAGCCGAGATTGGCTTCGAATCGCACTCCCAGAAACAGGCCGCCGAAATCCGCAAGCAGGATCTTCATAAATGGAACGTTTTACTCGCCGAAGCGAAGGTCGATCACCAACAAATACTCACAATGAACGTCCGGCATTCGGCGATTGCCGCCACTCTTAAAGAAAATCCAGCATCTTTTAGCGAAAACGCCGCCTAAATTTTTTCCCGCACTAACGGCCCGCGCCCCACGTGTGTCTGCGCCCCGCCGCTCGAATTCCGAATCCTTGAATCCGAGCCGGAAGCGTAAGCGCCCTGTGAGATGCTTCATTCCGAATGGTCCCGCGACCCCGCCACGGCTCCCCCAGGCAAACTTCAAGCCTTGACACGGCAACCTCACTTCTCATATAGTTCTAAACAATTGGAGTTGGGGAATTTTTATGACATCTGTATACAATCACGTCCGCTTCCTGATTCTCGCTCTCTGTGCTTGTGCCCTCGTCTGGGGCCAAACTGGCGATGGCTCAATCGCCGGCAGCGTGCGCGACAGCAGCGGCGGCGCTGTTCCAAACGCAACAGTGACAATATCGAGCAATCAACAAGGGTTCACTCGGACCACCACATCCAACGCCAGCGGCGATTACCTCGTACCCGGACTACCGCCGGGCGCTTATAACGTCGATGTCACTGCCAGCGGATTTGAGAAATTTCGTGTGGCTAATCTCGTCCTGCGGGTAGCCGAAAAGGCTCGCGCCGATGCCACGCTCACCGTCGGCGCCGTAAGCACAGAAGTCACCGTGGCGGGCACCAACGTCGCGCCTGTCGAAACCGAATCCTCCGAACTATCCGGCGTCGTAACCGGCAAACAGATCGACCAACTCGTTCTGAACGGTCGAAATTTCACGCAGTTGATCACGCTGGTTCCGGGCGTGAGCAATCAAACGGGTCAAGACGAAGGCACGGTCGGCGTCTACGGGAACGTCGCATACAGCATCAACGGCGGCCGCAATGAGTACAACAACTGGGAGCTCGACGGCGGCGACAACATGGATAACGGCAGCAACTCCACCCTAAATGTTTATCCCAACGTCGACGCGATCGCCGAGTTCAAGGTCCTCACGTCCAACTACGGCGCTCAGTACGGCCGCAATGGCTCAGGAACCATCGAGACTGTAACCAAATCCGGTACCCGAGACTTCCATGGCGATCTGTTTGAATTTGTCCGGAATGAAGACTTCAACGCTCGCAACTTCTTCCAGACTACTCGCCCCGCCTACAAGAAAAACGATTATGGCTATACAATGGGCGGCCCGGTCTTCATTCCCAAGCTCTACAATACGAACCGCCAAAAAACGTTCTTCTTCTTCTCCGAGGAATGGCGTAGAGATCGAGTTCCCGGGCAGACTTACCATCAGCAGGATGCCTCTTTGGCAGAACGAAGCGGCAACTTCTCCGATATTTGCCCGGCAGCCGGAAGCGCGGTGAACCCGACCGGTTTTCCTGATTGTCCGATTATTCCGGGTTCCAAGACGGCCGCCAACCCTAACGGAACGTACTTCCCCGGCAATACTGTTCCCGTTGCTCCGCAAGCGCAAACTCTACTGGGCCTCATCCCTGCGCCTAATGCAGGCGGCGGATCGGAATCCTTCTTCAATGCAGCCCCCGTCACGCCCACGAACTGGCGCGAAGAACTGGCTCGCGTCGATGAGAATTTCAGCGACAAAGTCCGGTTCTTCTATCGATTCACGCACGACTCCTGGAACACGGTCGTCCCCAATCCTCTCTGGGGGAATGTGACCAACAGCTTCCCTACGGTACAAACCAGCTTTATAGGCCCGGGCGTCTCGATGGTTGCGAATTTAGCAATTAGCGCTTCGCCCACTCTGCTGAATGAAACTGTATTCAGCTACACGACCGACCACATAACTCTGACCCCGCTCGGGAACGCTTCCGTGCCCTCGAGCTTTGCCATGCGAGGTCTCTACAACAACGGCTTCGGCGGACTTCTGCCGGCTATCGAGATTGCCAATGGCACGCCTTACGGCGGTGGCTTCGGCGTAGACACGGGCTATTTCCCGTGGAGTAATGCCAATCCGACGTTCACTTATAAGGATCAGGTAACCAAGATTATTGGCGCTCACAATCTGTACTTCGGGGCTTACTTTGCAGCCGCGCAGAAAAACGAGGATAACAGCCCACAGCTCCAGGGCACGCTTACCTTCAGCAATTCATCGGCTGTGACGACCGGCAACGCATTCGCGGACTTTTTGGCCGGAGACATTGCGTCTTACCAGCAGACCAACGCCAAGATCAAGTACTATAACCGTTACAAGATTGTAGAGCCGTATGTGCAGGACGATTGGCACGTTTCTAAAAAGCTGACTCTGAATCTCGGCCTTCGGCTGAGCTTGTTCGGGACCTACCGCGATAAGTACAAGGACGCCTACAATTGGGAACCAGGTCTCTATAACCCGGCTACGGCCCCGGTTATTCAAACCACTGGCCCAGGAGCTGGTGCATTGGTACCCGGCGTTGGAAATCCCTTCGATGGCATCGTCCAATGCGGAGCGCCCGGCATTCCTCGCGGATGTGTTGCCGGACACCTCTTCAATCCCGCTCCTCGCTTTGGATTCGCCTACGATCCGATTGGCGACGGAAAGACGGCCATTCGAGGCGGCTACGGAATCTTCTTTGAGCACACCAACGGCAATGAGGGGAACACTGAATCGCTCGAAGGCAGCCCGCCCCTCGTTCTCAGTTCGACACAGTACAACATCGTTGGTTATGACGCGGTCGGCGCAGGTGGCCTGCTGTTTCCGCTCGGTGGCGGGTCATTTAAATCGATTCCCACGAAGGCCCTCTGGCCCTACATGCAGCAATGGCATTTCGATGTGCAACGCGACATAGGGGAACGTACCGTGATGACGGTTTCCTATGTCGGGAGCAAGGGCACGCACTTGACGGACCAAAGAGATTTCAATCAAATCCTCCCGCTCCCTGCGAATCTCAATCCTTTTTCCGCCGGCCAGCCGATCACTTCAGCCAATTGCAGCACGTTAACCGTAAATGGAGCGCCGGTAACCGGCCAGGCCGCGGTCAACTTGAACGTGGCCTGCGGAGCCAATCCCAATCTGTACAGGCCGTTCAGCGGCTTTGGCACCGTCACGGGACTGGAAGATGAGGCCAACTCGAGCTACAACGCCATGCAGATCTCGGCACGTCATTACATCGGCCACTTGAATGTCAGTCTTGCTTATACTTGGAGCCATTCCATTGATGACGCTTCTGATCGTGGAGACAATAGTTTTGTCAATTCCTATAACCTCGAGAGCACGCGTGCGAGTTCTCAATTCGATCAGCGCCATCTATTAAACATCAGTTACGTGTATGATCTTCCCTTCTTCACAAAGCCTGGGATCTTGCATACCGTGCTCGGCGGCTGGCAAATATCGGGTCTGGTTACATTCCAGACTGGCACGCCTTTCAGCATCATTAACGGAACCTTCGGGGACACCGCCGGTGTAGGGAACGGCGTCGGACAGGGATCTTACGTCAACATCGTCGGAAATCCCTACGCCGCCCCGCCTGTAACAAACGTGGCGGGGATTGTAGGACCGCTGCTTTACAATCCAGCTGCCTTTGCGGCCCCCACGGGATTGACCTTCGGCGATGCTGGCCGCGACATCCTCAACAACCCATCACGCACGAACTGGGACATGGGATTGTTTAAACACTTCCCACTCAGATCTGAGACGCGTGCGCTTGAGTTCCGGGCCGAAGCCTTCAACGTGTTGAATCACACGCAGTGGGACAGCGGCGGACAAGGCGGCAATGCAGTCGCTAACACCGCTTCTTGCTATGCCGGACGCAACAATTCAGCTGGCGACCCAAGCTGCATCGCCACTTCGACTTTCCTGCATCCAACTGCCGCCCATAACCCGCGCATCTTGCAGCTTGGGATGAAGTTTCTGTTCTGACCATTTATCGATAAGCCGAATCCGAGCCGCGACTGTGAAGGAGCGGGTTGCACCACAGCTACGCCCAGAGTGAACTATCGTTCATCCTGCAACCGTGATGCTCTGCGAACAGTCCTATTTATTAGAGGACTTGATATGCGGAAGATCACGTTTGCATTCCTGTCATTGCTGTTCGGGGCGGCCATGTGCTTCGCGCAGCACGGCGGCGGTCACGGAGGCAGCAGCGGATCGCACGGAGGCGGCGGGTTTGGCGGCCATGGAGGTGGATTCCATTCCAGCGGATCAGGCGGACACGCCTTCTCCGGCGGGTTCCACGGTTATTCCGGCGGCGGCCATGCTTACAATGGCGCACGCGGCTACTATGGCGGGGGACGCGGCTACTACGGCGGTGGACGCGGCTATTACGGTGGCGGCCGGAGCTATCATGGCGGCGGCCGGGGTTACTACGGAGGTGGTCGCGGCTATTACGGTCGTGGCTACTATAGCCGCGGCTATTATGGTCGCGGTTGGTACGGTGGTGGCTTGGGCTGGGGCCTCGGCTTTTACCCCGGTTATTACGGCTACTATGATCCATACCCGTACTATCCGTACTCCTACTACAATCCCTACGCGTACTGCGATCCGAACACGGACCCCTATGGCTGCGCCTACAATCCGTATGCGAATGGCTACGGCTACGCGCCCAATTAAGCCTGACCCTCATCTCGAAATCGCGCCGGGCGGCTTCCGTTCGCAATGAGGCTCCGCCGCCGCGATTTCCTTGGCGTTATGGCCGCCCCTCTGGTTCGTGGCCAAGGCGTCGCGTCGCGTAACCTTCGGCCCATGCCGCGGGGCAAGCCCTCGGGACTTCCGTTTCTCGCATGCTTCACAGACGTCTCCGCGGTCGCCGGGCTGCACCACCCAACCGTCTACGGTCCGGTCGACCACAAAGACTACATCATCGAGACCGTCGGCTGTGGATGCGCTTTCTTCGACTACGATAACGACGGCTGGATGGACGCGTTGGTCCTTAGCGGATCACGTGTCTCAGCCGCTCCTGAAGGCACGAGCAGCCGCCTCTACCGCAATAACCGCGACGGCACATTCACCGATGTTACAGCGAAAGCCGGTGTGCTGCGCACCTTGTGGGCTTCGGGCGTGACAGTCGGCGATTACAACAACGATGGATTCGACGATCTGTTCATCAGCGCTTACGGCCAGAATGTGCTCTACCGCAACAACGGAGATGGAACCTTTACCGACGTCACGAAAGAAGCCGGACTGCTCGATCCGAAGACACGCTGGGGCGCCGGATGCTGTTTCGTCGATTACAACCTCGACGGCCATCTCGACCTGTTCGTATCGAACTACCTCGATTTCGATCTCGCCCACGCGCCGAAACCGGGCTCGAGCTTGAATTGCACCTGGAAAGGCGTTCCCGTAAACTGCGGCCCGCGCGGCTTGCCTTATTCGCACCATACTCTGTACCGCAATGACGGGCACGGCGTCTTCCGTGACGTCAGCAAAGAAGCTGGAATCGCAAGCGTTCCTCCCGGATACGGCATGACCGTTGTGGCGGCCGATTTCGATAACGATGGCTGGCCCGATATCTACGTCGCGTGCGATACCAGCCCCAGCCTCCTGTTCCGGAATAAGCACGACGGCACATTTGAAGAGGTCGGTTTGGCGAGCGGCTGCGCTCTCAGCGGCGATGGCGTCGAGCAGGCCGGCATGGGCGTTGGCATCGGAGACGTTAATCTCGACGGAAGCCTCGATATCTTCAAAACCCATTTCATGGACGACACGAACATCCTGTACGTCAACGACGGCAAGGGCTTTTTCGAAGACCAAACGATTGCCGCTGGCCTCGCCGTCGAAACGCGCTACGTGGGCTGGGGCGCCGGCATCGTCGATCTCGACAATGACGGCTATCCGGATCTCTTTTATGTCACCGGGAACGTCTACCCGGAAGTCGAGCAGAAGCGCCCGGAAAACCCGTTAAAGACACCTCGCGTGATTTTCCGTAGCTTGGGCGGCGGCAGATTCGAAGAACTGATGGATCAGGGCGGTCCTGGGATTTCAGAAGTTCATTGCAGCCGCGGCTGCGCCTTCGGCGACTTCGATAACGACGGGGATCTCGACATCCTGATCGTCAATCTGAATGAGCCTCCCTCACTGCTGCGCAACGATCTTCGCGGAAAGAATCATTGGTTGAAGGTTAAGTTGATCGGTACAAAATCCAATCGCAGCGCGATCGGCGCGCGCGTTACTTGCTTCTATGCCGGCAAGCGCCAGGCGCAGGAGCTCGTCGCGCAATCGAGCTTCTATTCTTCAAACGACCCGCGCCTCCATTTCGGACTGGGAAGCGCCACCACGGCCGATCTCGAAATTCGCTGGCCCACCCGAGCAAAGCAGGTTTTAAGGAACATCAAAGCCGATCAGATCCTCACGGTCCGCGAACCCTGAGCGGGCAGGGTGGGGCAGACGATCGTTTTTTGTCGTCTGCCGAAACGGTACGCGTCTAACGCGGCGGCCGGTCCTCTTGCCGTAAGAGTCGGATTTCCAAATCGGCTACGCGTCTTTCCAGCTCGCCGAGACGCTGCGTCGAAGAGGCATCTGTGTTATTCACGTCGGCCTCGATCTTGCGAAAGCGGATATTAGAGGCGCCGTTGTAATCTGCAAACGCAGTCAGAAGCCGTGTTTCCGCGTCGTAGGTGCGCTTATCGACATACTCCTTGATCTCCTGAACTGCTGTTTGCAAGGCAGTTGTCAAATCGTCTTTGCTTACGTACCCGTTGTCCATGCGTTCGTCTCTTCTTCTTCAATCGATGTTACTTCTAAAAAGCGGCAACTGCACACCGCGGCGGCGCTCTCTGCTTCGATTATCGAACACACTTCGGCCATCTAGCGATGCCGAAATCCTCTGCTCATGCTCCACAACGCGGTCAAGATCCGCCTCGGGTTCATACCGCTGCTCAACCGCTTCCACAAACCTGCTTAACAGCTTGAACCCGTCCATCTTCTCGGTATCGCCCAGCTTGGCTCGATCAAGCGAATCACGAAGTACGCCGAGCGACTCATCATAAGTCTTCAACGGGACGGGAAACGGATGCCGGTCCTTGCCGCCCAGAGCGAATGAGAAACGCGCAGGATCGGAAAACCGGGTCGGCGTGCCATGCACCACTTCCGCGATAAGCGCCAAGGACTGCAACGTGCGCGGCCCCAGATTCTCAACCAGCAGAAGCGAAGCAAAATCATGCAACTGCCGCTCATAACTCACCGCGAGCACCGCCCCTAGCCGCTTCAGATCGACATTCGCCGCCCGGACCTCGTGATGTCTCGGCATCGCCAGCTTCCGAAATTCATCAATAGTCTTGTCTGGGTGTTCAGCCGCAATCTGGAGCAGCGCGCTTTGCGCGGACTGCGCGCGCCGATCCACGAGATTCAGTATCGTGCCTTCCTGTTCGCCCACAATGCCCGTATGAGGCTCGCAGATGAAGTCGCGAACCGAGGCGGAATGCCAGTGATAGCGCCGCGCCAGCCCGGTTCCCGCGTTCATGCCTTGCTGGACAACTGCCCAGTCTCCGGTATCGGTCACGACGAAACTGTGCAGATAGATTTGAAACCCATCCGCAATCGCATTGTTATCGACTTTCGCCGTCAGGCGGCTGGTTCTGACCAGCGCGTCGCCATCGAGGCTTGTCCGTTCAGCCAGGGCCAGCAGCTCAGAAGGAGTCTTGCGCGACTGCTTTCCGCGCCCCCCGCAGACATACAGGCCGAGCTCATCCACGCGCGCATTGAGCCCACGCTTCAACGCGCCGAGCACGGAAGTCGTGATGCCGGAAGAATGCCAGTCCATTCCCATCACGCACCCGAGCGCCTGGAACCAGAACGGGTCGCTCAATCGCGACAGAAATTCCGGTGCGCCGTAATGGTGAACGATGCTTTCAACGATCGCCGTCCCCAGCTTCTCCATGCGCTCGGAGAGCCAGGGCGGCACGCGGCCCCCGTGCAGCGGAAGATCCGCGAATCCTGAACGCTTCATCCCCTTCAATGCTACCCGGGGAAAAAGGGGGAGAAGAGCACTGCACGCGATGGCTCTTCTCCGGAGAGATAGTTTACGCCGCTGAGGGACTGGATTCGACGATGTAACCGTTCGCGCCGTTGGGGAAGAAACCGCCCGAGCGGGCGTTACCGAGACCACCGTAAGCCAGATAGAGTACTTGGCCAGGCGTGCGAATCGCTGTCAAGCCGTCACTCGGGTCGGCCGAGAAGTACTCAGTGCCGGAGGGCGGAGGAATGATATCCACGCTGTCCATCTTGGTAGTCGCAATGCCGAACGTCGCCACCTGCAACCGCAGGTTTCCCGAATGCTCGGCTTCGGTGGCCAGGATCCGTGCGGCGTAGCCGAGGATCGTCTTGCTCTTGATGAGCGGGGCTGCCCCACCGTATGCGCTCACTCCAATGTCCTCGAACATTCTTGCGAGCTTCAGGAAGTCGTTTTGGTTGCCAAACCCGAAACCTAGCGCGTTCAGGTCGATCTTGGGCTGCGCGATCGCGTTCTTACCCAATGCAGACCGAAGTAACACCACGTGATCGCGTTCATCTTGAGCGATTTCATTTGCAATCGCCCCGACATTGATTCCGTAAGAAGTCGTGAAGTTGACTTGACTTCCGTTGTATGCGAAATCGTGATCGCCGACTCCATAGGTATCGATGTTATAGGGCGCCTCGCCGATGTTTTTCCCGGACGTAGCAACCGTGTAGAACTCGGCTTCGAGGTATTCGAGGTTCAAAGCGAAATTCAGGATGTCTACATCATTGGGATGACCCGCCGCGCCGGCTGCTTCGAGCGCCTCTGGCGCCACCATGAAAGCGGCCCCTGCTGTTGCGCTTGCAATGCCCAGCTTACGGACGAAACTGCGCCGGTTAGAAGCTGCGGCGATTACGTCTGGAATGATACTTTTTGCCATTATTTACTCCGTTGTGATTTGAGAATGAGGACCGTACCACTCCCAAGTACGCAGTCAGAGCGGACATCGGATCTACAGATAGAAAACATTCGTACTAGAACACCCACGCATCTGAATGGGTAGCCTGCCTCGTACTCTCAGTAGGCCATGGCGTGTGGCGGATCAGATAAGAAGATAAATCCGCGTAGGTTTGCGCTGCTGGTAGTCTAAGCTCTGTACAGCATGTCTGCGCACGAGAATGCCGAAAGCGAGCTGATCGGCCGCCTGCGCAACCGGGATCCGGAAGGGCTGGCGGCGGCGTATGACCGTTACGGGCGTACCGCGTACTCGCTGTTTCTCCGCATCACACACGACCAGAGCGCGGCAGAGGACCTGGTGCAGGAATTGTTCATTCGCTTATGGAATCGAGGTCGGGAATTCGACTCCAGCAGAGGCACGCTGGGAGTGTGGATTCTCTCGATCGCGCGCAATATGGCGATTGATCACGTGCGCTCGGCCCAAGCGAGATTCGCGACCCGGCTGCGCCCCATCGAGCATCTCGAACACTTATCGATGGCTGCAAATACCAGCCAGCCTGAGTCTTCGATCGACCGCTCGCGAACCGTGAGCGCCGGATTCGCCGATCTGACCTTCAATGAAAGGCGGGTTTTGGAGCTCGCCTATTTCGAGGGATTCTCACAAAGCGAGATCGCCGAGCGTCTAAAAGAGCCGCTGGGAACGGTGAAGAGCTGGACGCGCTCGGCCTTGAGCCGGATGCGCAGAGTGATCCAGGAGGGCGAGGCGAAATGACGCACGCCGAAATGGACGAACTCTACGAGCTCTACGCGCTCGGAACGCTCGAGAACGAGGCCGCGAATGAAATCGATGCGCACCTACGTGACGAGTGCGCCTATTGCCTGGAGCACGTCCAGCAGGCGCTTCAAGTGACCTCGGGCCTCGCCGCGCTCGCTGAGCCTGTTACGCCCCCCAAAGAACTTCGGGAACGAATTGTGGGCCGCGTAAAATCGCCTGCCCGCCAGCGAAGCTGGATCTTTGCTGTCGCCGCGTTGAGCGCGGCGTGCCTGGGCTTGCTTCTATTCTCGATCTGGTCAACGAGCCAGGTAAATCGCATGCGCGAGCAATTGGGTCTAGTGAGCGGCGAGCGAGATCAGTTGCGGTCGGCGATTGCACTGTTAACACGCTCAGACACTCGGACTGTGCAATTTGGCCGCGCCGAAGATCCGCACGGGCGCGTGCTCGTGAACCGCACCGGAGGCGTGGTTTTCGTAGGATCCCAGTTACCGGCGCTCAGCCCCGACAAGACGTTTGAGTTGTGGCTCGTCCCGGCGAACGGCGCCCCGCAACCCGCAGGACTCTTCCGCCCGAATACTTCCGGCGAATCGGTGCACGTTTCGCCACGGCCGGTAACTGCTGCAACCGCAGCCGTGGCCGTGAGCATCGAGCCGCGCCAAGGATCGAGCGCGCCTACGACGAAGCCGATTGTAGTCGTACCGTTAGGATAGGGTGGCTGCTACGGTGCGCCGGCGGGCAGCGGATTGTGCTGCGAAGGCGGAGCGCCCGATTGCGGGAGCGGAACGAGCATCTGCTCCTTGCGGTAGATCAGCGTCGAAGTATCGTAACTCGCGAGCTCGAAGCCGTGGCCGTGCGTGATCGCGTCGGTCGGGCAAGCTTCCACGCAATACCCGCAAAAAATGCAGCGATTGTAGTCGATGTTATAGACCTTCGCGTATCGCTCGGCGCCGCTGAAGCGCTGTTCTGACGTGTTTTCGGCGGCTTCGATATAGATGCAGTCCGCCGGGCAAGCTGCAGCGCAAAGAAAGCAGGCGACACATTTTTCAAGGCCGTTCTCGTCGCGTTGAAGCACGTGAGCGCCGCGATAGCGCTCTTCGAGCTGAGCCGGTCCATCGGGATATTCTTCAGTGATCGCGGGCGACAGCATCTCCCGGAAGGTGATGCCCATGCCTTTGGCGATCGCGGCCGCCGACCCGAGAGCTTCGCCGATTTTCGCCATCCTGCTTTCAGGTTAGCGCAGGGTAATATGCTTTTTGATACGCGGGGTGCCTCGGAAAACTGGCGACGGTTCCTTCGTCGCGGCCGACGCTCTCTCGAGGAGAACAGAATGATCCAAGTTTTCTTTGCTTTACTCGCGCTGGCAGCTGCTTCGATTCATATCGCGTTCTCGCCGAATCGGCGGAGCAGCGGAGCGGCGGTCGCCGGCACCTACCTGGTCTATTTCCTGTTCATATATGTCGGACTTATGGGCTTACTAACGGCATTTGCGCACGTGTTTCGACCTGCACAGACATCGGCGTCCATTGGGTGGCTGACGAGCCCCTACGAGTATGAAGTTGGGATGGCCGATCTGACGATCGGCGTCCTGGGAGTGCTATGTCTGTGGTTTCGAGATAACTTCTGGCTGGCTACGGCGATCGCGAATGCCGTTTGGCTACTCGGAGATGCTGTAGGGCATATCCGACAGCTTCTTCTGGTCAACAATCATGCCCCAAATAACTCTGGTATGTTTCTCGTTGTCGAGATCATCACACCCTTATTGATTGTTGTGTTGGCGTTGTATCATCGCTCGGCTAGCTCTCGATCACGCGTCATAAGTGAGAAATAAGTTGCGTGGTGACCATGGAACAATCTGCGCACCTACTCGCTGCGTGGGCAAATTTCTACGTGATCGTTGGCTCATCTGCGGGAGCCTTAACCGGGCTGCAGTTCGTTGTCATGACACTGATCACCGAATCGCAGACACAGGGCAGCATGCGGGAGGTCCGCGCGTTCGGTACTCCCACTGTGGTTCATTTCTGTGCCGCGCTGCTAATTTCGGCCATAATGAGTGCGCCCTGGGGTGCGCTCTCTAGTGTCGGCTTCTGCATCGGTGTCTTCGGCGCTGTGGGCATTGCATACGCACTCAGTATCATCTGGCATGCCCGCAAGACGGCCTATGTCCCTGATGCCGAGGACTGGGTCTGGTATGCCGCTCTTCCGCTGATCGCATACGGGGCCTTGCTAACGGGAGGCATCCTGCTCCGCTGGCGCGCTTCATCGTCTTTGTTCGTGATCGCTGCAACCACTCTCCTGTTGCTGTTCATTGGCATTCACAACGCATGGGACACGGTCACTTACATCGCCTTGCGCCGCCACACGTCGAAGCAGCCTGAAAATAAGAACCAGGGGTAGGCTACGAGTCGCATCAGGAAGGTTGAGGTGCTGGGGACCTGGTGGGGGGAGGTCGAGGTCGGGTTTGTAGGCTTGTGTCCGCTGATCGACCTTTTCCCCGGACTTATACTGCCGCTTGCAGCCAAAGTAAGGACGCGCTCAGACCAAACCACTTGCATCCGGGAAGCGGCTCGGCTTTTTGGGGATTCAGTACTTCGAGATTTTTATCATCGCGCTGAAGGACTGAGCGCCGCAATAGGGCCCTTCGAACTGCGCTGATACATAGGAAGTAGAAGAGCCGAGATTAGAGGGGCGGACTAGCTCTGGGTCGCAGCCGAAGCCTGATCGGAACGGAATCGATAAGTGAACGGCGACTCCGGCAACTCCTTGAGTGTAGCTTCCGGGTGTGCTCCCGAATTCTCCACTTCCCAGCAGTATGCTCGTGCTTCGCCACCCGATCGATGGCCGCGCACGTCGACGACGAGATAGTGTTCGCCGGCTACATGATCGGGATAGCGCCGAATTTTCGCGAGAATCTCGGGAAGTGGATCCATATCTTTTCCCGCTGCCGTTTGGGGATTACAAATCATGACCTTCAATAGGCTTTTGACGTAAAGCAGTTTTTCGAAATCAAAAGCGACTGCCTTAGGATTTCCCCACTCACACTCGATGGAAACGTCCAAGCGATATGTCATAGGATTCCACCAAATTATGTCGAGGAGGTACTCTCCAAACCCCGGAGTTCCGTTTGAGCAGTACACATGTTCAGAGTCAGTTCCGGCCAAAAGGAAAGTGTTTTTGACAGAGCTTGTCCATTTGGCCGCACTGTACGCCCCTTCTGGGTAGGCGACTATATCGCGCTCAAACCCTTGGCATATAAGCTTTACACAATTGAGTGGCGAAATGACAGGTTTATCTAGCATCCGGGAGTTGTGTCCAGGTAGCTCGCTGCAATGGCTAATGATGAGAGCAAAGTCACGCCGTGGATTTTACTTCCCCGCTCGGCTCGGTACCGAATGCTGGCTTCTCGGCTTCCTGTTCCTTCACGAATTCGAGAATGTCGAACGGCTTTTGTTCGCGGTCGGGGAAAAAGCTGTTGATCGCGGCTTGCTCGTCGTCGAACATCTCGAATACGATCGAGAGCTTCGTCAGAACGAGCAGTTGAAGGTTGCGCTTCGAGACGTTCAGCAGTTTTACCGCGCCGCCCGCCTTTTGCAGTTGCGTGTGGGCGACGACAAGCGTCCCCAAGCCGGTGCTATCGATGAAATCGACGTGCTTCAAATCGAGAATGATGCTCGTCTGCTTGGCTTCAAGCAGCTGCGCGATTTTGCGGCGAAACTCGGTTGACTCCGGCCCGACAATCAAGCGGCCGCGCATTGCAAGAATGACGATGCCCTCTACTTCTCGTTCCTGAATCTCAAGCGGCATGGAATCTCATTACTATATCGTGTTGCGGAGGCGGCAAGCAGGTCGTAAAAGTTCGTGGGGAAAGCTCCAGGGTTTGGGGGTAAAGTGGTTAGTACTTGTCCGGAGGGGACTTGATGTTAGTGTTCGCCGCCCTGGCGCTGCTCCAGGGCTCAACGCCGGCGCTTCCTGAACACCGCATTGCAAATATTTTCAAGCCTCTGGCGTCGCCTGCCGAATCAGAACACAACATCGCTCTCTTTACGCTTGCCGTGACCGGCGCCATTTTCGTGGCGGTTGCCGCGCTGATCATCTACACGATGGTGCGATTCCGGCGCCGGGCTGACGACAATACGCGCCAGGAACCGCCGCAGGTCTACGGAAGCAATCAGATCGAGGTTGCCTGGACCGTGATTCCAATCTTGATTGTCTTCGTGCTGATCGGCGTTACGGCGCGGGTGATTGCGAGCGTGCAGAATGCCAGCCCTCCGCCCTCGACTTTGAAAGTGACGCTGGTCGGACATCAGTGGTGGTGGGAGGTGCGCTACCCGGATTTTGGAATCGTGACCGCAAATGAGATTCACGTGCCTGTATCACGTGCCGGGTCCCCGACTGCGACCTATCTGCGCCTCGAGAGCATGGACGTGATTCACAGTTTTTGGGTGCCGCAGCTTTCGGGAAAAACGGATCTGATTCCGAACCGCGACAACTATCTTTGGATCGATCCGCGCGAACCCGGGATTTACCTCGGCAATTGTGCCGAATATTGCGGGACCCAGCATGCGAACATGCTGCTTCGAGTCATTGCGCAGGAGCAGGGCGATTTCAATAAATGGGCAGCGGAGCAGCAAAGGCCGGCGCCGACTTCTGCCGGTCTGGATCAACCGAGAGCCGCCTTCGAATCGCTGGCATGCGTGAATTGCCACACGGTAAAGGGTACGCCTGCAATTGGAAAATTCGGTCCCGATCTTACGCACTTGATGAGCCGCGATACGCTTGGCGCGGGGGTGTTGCCGAATACAGCGGCGAACCTTCGAGCGTGGGTGAACGATCCGCAGCAGGCAAAACCCGGTTGTTTCATGCCGAGCATGAAGCTGACCGATCGAGAACTCGATAGTGTGGTTGCGTATTTACAGAGTCTGAGATAGCGGGAGGCAGGTTTGGCATCGTTAGATGATTCACTCGAGCGGCCAACGGCGGCGCCGTCCGGGTTCTCGTTCTCCGAGAGCCTGTACACATGGGTCGCAACCGTCGATCACAAAAGGCTCGGCCTGATGTACATGGTTTCGGCGCTCGTCTTTCTCGTCGTCGCGGGCATCATGGCATCCGTCATGCGGATACAGCTGGCCGTTCCGAACAATCATTTCGTATCGCCGGCGACGTACAACCGCCTCTTCACGATGCATGGCACGACCATGGTCTTTCTCGTCGGGATGCCGATTGTGGCCGGAATGTCGAATTATTTGATTCCCCTGATGATTGGCGCGCGCGATATGGCGTTTCCCCGTCTGAACGCGTTTGGATTCTGGATCTTTCTTTTCGGCGGGCTGCTGCTTTATTACAGCTATCTCGGCGGCAGCGGATTGTCCGGCGCAGGCTCGGCGCCTGACGTCGGCTGGTTCGCGTATGCGCCTCTGACCGAGAAATCGTTTTCGCACGGGGCGAGCACCGATTTTTGGGCGCTCGGAATCTTGATCTCCGGAATCGGGAGCATCGCGAGCGCGATTAATGTGATTGCGACATGCGTTTCACTTCGGTGTCCGGGGATGACGCTAAGCCGGATGCCGGTTTTCGTATGGGTGATGCTGGTCGACGCGTGGATGGTTGTGCTTGTACTGCCCGCGCTCTCGGCGGCGCAGATCATGCTGCTGCTCGACCGCTTTCTTGGTGCGCACTTCTTCGATACGCAGTTCGGCGGATCTGCGGTTTTGTGGCAGCACTTGTTTTGGATTTTCGGACACCCCGAAGTATACATTTTGATCTTCCCTGCGTTCGCAACGCTCTCTGAGATCATCCCGATCTTTTCCCGAAAGCCGATTTTCGGGAGACCCGCCATGGTGGGAGCGGTCGTGGCAATCGGATTCATCAGCATGGGTGTGTGGGCCCACCATATGTTTGCGATCGGCATGACCTCCTGGTCCAATACATTTTTTGCGGCAGCCAGCATGCTGGTCGGCGTTCCCACCGGCATCAAGATTTTCAACTGGACGGCGACGATGTACGGCGGAAAGATCCGGTTCGCAACTCCGATGTTATTCTGCTGCGGGTTTCTACTGCAGTTTCTTGTCGCCGGGCTCACCGGGATCATGCTGGCCGTCACGCCATTCGATTGGCAGTTACACGATTCCTACTTCGTTGTCGCGCACTTTCATTTCACGTTAATCGGCGGTCTGGTGTTTGGGGTCTTTGCAGGGATTTATTACTGGTATCCGAAGGCGATCGGCAAGATGCTGAGCGAAACGCTTGGGAAATGGCACTTCTGGCTATTTTGCATCGGCTTCAACATGACATTCATTCCGCTGCACTTTGCCGGAATGCTGGGCATGCCGCGCCGCATCTATACGTACGCTCCAGGGCGCGGATGGGAGTTGTGGAACTTGATCGCATCGATTGGCGTACTCTTCCAGGCCGCGGGGTTGCTCGCATTCGTATGGAACCTGATTCGGTCTGCGAAATGGGGTCAAGAGGCGGGTGACGATCCGTGGGATGCGTGGACGCTCGAGTGGGGAACTACGTCGCCGCCTCCGGAGTACAACTTCGAAAAGCTTCCCGTCGTGCGCAGCAGCCGGCCCTTGTGGGACCTGAAACACCCGCAAGACCCCGATTGGAAGTTCGAGTAAAGAGGAGCCATGGCCGCCTCAACCGCATTGCCGCGAAGCCCTGAATCGCTCGAGAACCAATGGAAAGTGCCCGATCGCGGCACCGTGGGCGTCATTTTCCTGATCCTTACGGAAACAGCGCTGTTCACGATGTTTGTCGCCGTGTATCTGATTTACATCGGGAAGAGCCTGAACGGGCCTTATCCGAAAGATGTTCTCGACATTCCGATCGTCGCAACGGTTTGTCTCCTATCGAGCAGCTTGACAGTTGTTTTTGCAGAACATGCGCTGAAAAAAACCGAGATGGGACTGTTTAAGCTCTGGTGGGCGGCGACGATTCTGCTGGGCCTCGTTTTCTTGACCTATACGGCTATCGAATGGCATCACTTGATCTATCAAGATCATCTGACGATTAGCACGAATCTATTCGGAACGACTTTCTACTCGCTCGTGGGATTGCACGCGAGTCACGTCATCGTCGGACTGACATTTCTCCTCGTAGTGTTCATCGTCACGATGATGGGATTTCCGATTGACACGCAATTAAGGCGAGTGCTGTTTTTGTCGTGGTACTGGCATTTCGTGGACGCGGTGTGGGTGGTTGTGTTCACGGTAGTGTACATCATCGGCAGGTAGCATATGGCGCACGAGATTCGTCACGGAGAAGCGGGAGAACGTACCGGGAAGACGCATATCCAAATGCCCGGGCCGACCTTCTGGCCGATGGTGTTCGCGTTCGGCGTGACTTTGTTGCTTGCGGGCATGCTGACGCAATACGTCGTGAGTATTGTTGGAGGCATCATCGCGGTGCGCGCGGCAGTGGGTTGGTGGCGGGATGTCATTCCCGTCGAAGAACACGAACAGGTGCCCATCGATCCGTTGCTCCGGCCGGCGCCCATCTTGGTAGAAGCCCGTTCGGTCGTGCGGTTGAAAGCCGGTGAGGGCAAGCACCGGGTGCGCATTCCGGCTGAAATCCATCCTTATTCGGCGGGCTTTTGGGGCGGCTTGGCGGGAGGCGCGGTCATGGCCGGGCTCGCCTGCTTATATGGTCTGATCGCGGAGCACAGTATCTGGTATCCGATCAATCTGCTGGCCGGCGCCGTGATTCCCGATCTCGGAAATGCGACCCTACAACAATTGAGAGCGTTTAACGGGCTGGCGTTTTTCGCGGCCCTGGTCGGGCATGGCGTGATCTCGATCTTGGTGGGCGTCGTGTACGCGGTGATGCTGCCGATGTTTCCGAAATACGCGCCGTTCTGGGCCGGCATTTTGGTACCGCTGTTTTGGACGGGCTTGGTTGCGACCGCACTCAACATGCTCAATCCCGCGATGGTGGG
Organism: uncultured Acidobacteriaceae bacterium; assembly: GCA_963703035.1. GTDB lineage: Bacteria > Acidobacteriota > Terriglobia > Bryobacterales > Bryobacteraceae > Bog-105. The sequence goes on from OY969780.1 coordinate 1,357,009, forward strand.
GCGTATCAATTGGCCGTGGTTCGTGGTTTGCCAGTTAGGGTTCGGACTGGTGGGCGGATATGTCATCGCGCGAAGCACGATGATTCATACGATGCAATCGTGGGATCTCGCGGAACGCGCGTTTCTGGAAACGCCGGGCGTGATGCCGCCCCACGAGGATGACGGTCGATGATCGAATCCGGCGCCGGGGCGTGGAGAACCGGGCTGTCGATCGCCGCTTCCTGTATGTTTCTTTTGTGTGCTGCCGGTTGCGGAAAACCAACTCAACGCCCAGTCATGCCGGCCGATATCACGGATTTCCACACTCTGTTCCGAGAAAACTGTGAAGGGTGTCACGGCGTCGATGGCAAGAATGGCCCGGGGCGTCCCTTGAATCACGCCCTGTATCTTGCGCTCATTCCGAGAGAAACGCTGCAGACCACGATCGAAAACGGCGTTCCGGGGACAGCCATGCCTGCCTGGGCCCGGAGTCAAGGCGGTCCGCTCTATCCGAAGCAGGTGGCGGCGCTCGTGAATGGAATCGAGCAGAACTGGGCGAAAGGCGTGAATTTAGGCAGCGCAAAACTTCCGCCGTATAGCGCAGCGAACGATCCGGGCGATGCGGGCCGGGGGAAGAAGCTGTTTGTACGGGACTGCTTCATGTGCCACGGGAAAGGCGCGAAGCCGGGCCCGGTTTCCGATCCGGCGTTTCTGGCGCTGGTCAGTAATCAAGGCCTGCGCACGTCGATTATTGTGGGCAGGCCGGACCTGGGCATGCCGGACTGGCGGTTTCTAAATCTGGGTCACGCACTCAGCGATCAGGATGTCGACGATCTCGTAGGGTATCTCGCGTCGTTGCGCCCGCAGAACTTGCAAACCGGAGCGCGCGTTATCGAAAACGGAAGCGGCCAGAGCGGCGCGCGTACGACTGGGAACGAAGGCAGCGGAAACGGACCAGGCAGTCCGGAAAATCAGACAGGAAATCAAGGCAGCGGAGGAAAGGGAGCCGGCAATGCACGAACCAAGCCATGAAGCGGAGCAGGTGAAAAAAGATAATCCGCCCACGCGGCGCGATTGGCTGTTCAAGGTGGGGATGGGAGTCAATGTGGCCGCAGGCGTGCTGCTTGCGATACCGCTCGTGGGATTCGTGTTCTCAAGTTTTGCGGAGCGCAAGGACCCGCGGAGCTGGATCTCGCTGGGGCGGCTCGACGGCTTTCCGGAAGGTAAGACGCGGATTGCCTCGTATCGGAATCCATATACGCGTCCCTGGGATGGACAGACCGCGAACATTCCGTGTTGGGTGCGGCATGTGCAGGGAAATCAGTTTCAGGTGTTCGCGATCAACTGTACGCATCTGGGTTGTCCGGTGCGGTGGTTTGAGGAGTCGGGGCTTTTTATGTGCCCCTGCCACGGTGGAATTTATTACGAAGATGGCGCGCGCGCGTCGGGCCCGCCGCCGCGTGGATTGTTTCAGTACACGTACAAACTAGAGAACGGCGATCTTTGGATCAAGGGCGGCGAAATGCCCACGCTGGCGAACCCGGCGTAGAGCAGGGAAGAGTGGATGCACACGCTTAGGAACATTGCAGTCTGGCTGGATGACAGGCTGCACATCACTGCCTTATTTGCGTCGACGGCGGGGCATGAAGTCCCGGCGAGCGCCGGAAGCTGGTTCTATGTTTTCGGCAGCGCGACGCTACTGTGCTTCGTCATTCAGGTCATCACGGGCGCGTGCCTTGCGTTCGTCTATATTCCATCGACGAATGAGGCGTGGACCAGCCTGGAGTATCTGAATCACGCGCAGTTCCTGGGGTGGTATCTGCGGGCGGTGCACAACTGGGGTGCAAATTTCATGGTGATGATCATGACGCTCCATATGATCCAGGTGTTTCTGTTCGGAGCCTACAAGTACCCGCGTGAGCTGACTTGGATCAGCGGCGTTTTTCTTTTGCTGCTGACTCTGGGCATGGCATTCACCGGTGAAGTGATGCGCTTCGATCAGGATGCCTATTGGGGGCTCAGCATTGGGGCATCAGTAACGGGGCGCGTGCCGCTCATCGGCTCGCAATTGGTGCACGTGTTGTTGGCCGGGCCGATCATCGCGGGCGAAACGCTTTCGCGATTCTTTACGCTCCACGTGTTCATTATTCCAGGGATGATCATTGCGATCATCAGCATGCACTTGCGGCTGGTGCTCAGTAAGGGCATCAATGAATATCCGAAGCCCGGCCATCCCGTCCGCAAAGCGACGTATGATGCCGAATACGCGGAAATCTTGAGTAAGGAAGGCGTGCCGTTCGTGCCCTACGCGATCGGCAAGGACTTGATTTTTGCGGCCATCGTGATCGTGGGCATACTCGGATGCGCGCTGGTTTTCGGGCCGAAGGGGCCGGCTGGTCCTCCGAACCCAACCATTGTCGATACTAATCCGCGTCCGGATTTTTACTTCCTGTCCGTATTTGCCGCATTGGCGCTCGTCCCGGACTGGATGGAAGTGCTGATCCTGTTTGGCGCGCCGCTGGTGATGATCGCATTTCTGATTGCGCTGCCCTTTATTTCGGGAACGGGCGAGAAGAGCGCGCGGCGCAGGCCCGTCGCGGTGTTGAGCGTGGTTCTGATCATGCTGGTGCTCGGTGTATTAACGTATATGGGCGAGACATCACCGTGGTCGCCGCATATGTCGGACTGGAGCAGCGCGGCGATCCCGGTGGCTTACGTGAAAGGACGCACGCCTTTAGAGCTGCACGGCGCGATCATTTTTCAGAACAAGCAATGCCGCAATTGCCACGAGCTGGGAGGAGAAGGCGGCGAGCGGGGCCCAGCGCTCGATGGGATCGCGACGGTGATGACGAGAGATGAGATGGTCCGGCAGGTGATTCAAGGCAGCGGCAACATGCCCGCGTACGGGAAGAAACTCACTCCGGCGGAAGTGGACGCAGTGGTGTCGTTTATGGAAACACTGCGGCCGCCGAGTGTGCCGCCCGTTCGTAATTCGAACCGGCCTGAGAATAAGCTGCCGCGAGATGTAGCGATGGCGAGGCGACCCGTGAGCCGCCTGAACCGGTAGGGCCGTGAACCCCGTTGCGAGTGCCGCGTTACTGTCCTGGACGCCGGATGCCCGCGTAATCGCGCTCCTGCTCGTGACGGCTGGAATTTATGTGCGCGGCTGGATGCGAGGGCGGCGGCTCGTACGCGGCGAAAAAGATTATGTCCGGCTGAGCGCGTTTCTCGCCGGGTTGGGCGTCGTATTTCTCGCGACTGAGTCGCCGCTCGATACGTTTGACACGCTGTTTTTGTCAGCGCATATGGCGCAGCATCTGCTTCTGATGATGGTCGCGCCGCCTTTGCTCTTGCTCGGGCATCCGATGCTGCCATTGCTGCGTGGTTTGCCTCGGGCATTTGTGAAGGAAGGGCTCGGACCGTTTCTGTCATGGCCGGCTTTGCAGAGGATTTTGAGATGGCTTGCTTCGCCGCCGGTCGCGCTGTTTGCTTTTGTCATAAGCACGATTGTTTGGCATCTGCCGAAGATGTATGAGCTTGCGTTGCGGTCGCCGGCATGGCATGGCATGCAGCATGCGTGCTTCTTCTGGACGGGAATCCTGTTTTGGTGGCGAGTGATCGAGCCGCTGCCGGGCAAGCTGCGGTGGCCGCCCTGGACGGCGATTCCCTTGCTGTTGGTTGGCGATATTGTGAACACAGCGCTCTCGGCTTTCTTCGTGTTTTCGGGGAGGCTGCTGTATCCGGCATATGAAACCGTCCGGGCAAGCCAGATGAGCGCCCAGGATGACCAGACGCTCGCAGGATTGATCATGTGGGTACCCGGGTCGATTATTTATTTGGTGCCGGCCTTCGTGATTGCGGTCAGGCTATTGTCGGGCACGCAAGTGAGCCGGCCACGTCGGGTCTTGAAACACGTCGCGACTAAGCACCCGGCCGCGCGGGTTCGCGGCTTCAATTGGCATGCATTGCGGCGAGTGGCGCAGTTTGGAATGCTGCTGCTCGCCCTGGCCGTGATGGCGGATGGATTCTTTGGGCCGCAGATCGCGCCCCTGAATCTTGCGGGCGTGTTGCCGTGGATTCACTGGCGAGCGTTCTCGGTCCTGGCGCTTTTAATAGTTGGAAATCTGTTCTGCATGACGTGTCCGTTTACGTTCGTTCGCGACATCGGGCGAATTGTGTTCCCGGCCAAGCTGCGCTGGCCTCGCTGGCTGCGAACGAAATGGCTGCCCGCAGCGCTTCTCCTCATCTATTTATGGACGTACGAGGCATTCGGTTTATGGGACAGACCATGGCTGACGGCCTGGATTATTGCGGCATATTTCATAGCCGCTCTGGCGATTGACGGCATTTTTCGCGGTGCGAGCTTTTGTAAATATGTGTGCCCAATCGGGCAGTTTCATTTTGTGAGCTCGCTGGTTTCGCCGGGAGAGGTACGAGTACGGAGCCGTACGGTTTGCAACAGCTGTCGAACTCACGATTGCATTCGCGGCAACGATCACGCACGCGGATGTGAGTTGTATCTGTTTCAGCCGAAGAAGGCGGGAAACATCGATTGCACATTTTGCCTGGATTGCGTGAAGGCATGTCCGCATGACAATATTGCGCTTCTGCCCGTAGTCCCCGCGAGCACCTTACTGAGCGATCCTTATCGGTCATCTGTAGGGAAGCTTTCGAAGCGAACCGACTTGGCGGTATTGGCGTTGCTGATTGTCTTCGGCGCCTTTGTCAACGCAGCGGGAATGATCGCGCCGGTGATGATGTGGGAGCACGGCTGGCACGCTCGCCTGGGCGCGCATGCCATACCGGCAATCGTGGGAGTGTTCGTGATCGCGGGGACGGTGGTTTTGCCCTTGTTAACGGTCTCAATATGCGGGCTGCTGAACCGGCGAGTTGAGGCGTCGTCACCGACGCTTCAGATCGTACGTAGGTTTGTTTTTGCGCTCGTGCCAATCGGGTTTGCGATGTGGGTCGCGCATTTGCTGTATCATCTGGCCACAAGCTGGAAGGCCCCCTTGCCCGCGATACAAACTGCGATAACGGGAGCAATGTCTTCCTTTGCTGTGCCCGCAGTTCCGGGCTGGCTCACGCCGGTGCAGATCGTCACACTCGATGCAGGACTGTTGCTCACCTTATATATAGGTTGGCGAGTGGCGGTCGAGTACGGCGGGCGCGTGCGAACCGCGCTGAGCCTCGTAGCGCCCTGGGCGGTGGTTGCGTGCAGCTTGTATGTCGCGGGAGTGTGGATTCTATTCCAGCCGATGCAGATGCGCGGCATGATGCATTGAGCAGAATCGGCCTGCTCGCCGCCCTATGTCTCGCATCGCGCGCCTTGTTCGCTGATGGGGGCGCCGTTCAGTTTCAGAAACACGCCGGACCATACATCGTAACGCTCTTCAGCACGCCCGTGCCGCTGAGAGTGGGCGCAGCGGATCTTAGCGTGATGGTGCAGAACGCGGAGGATCGAAGCGAAGTGCTGGATGGCGATGTCGTCCTGCTGTTAACCAAAACGGGCGAGCGCGATATTCGCACAGCGGCGACGCGAGTCCAGGCAACAAATAAATTGTTGTATGCGGCGCGCGTAGTTTTTTCGTCCGCCGGCATGTGGCATGTCCATCTCGAGATCAACGCGAGGGGGACTGCGGCAAGCGCGGCGGGCGATATCGCTGTCGTGGCTGAAAAGGCGAGTTGGATTGCGTATTGGCCATATTTCGCGATGCTGCCGGTAGCGGTCGGGTTGTTCGCGCTGAACCAGTGGTTGAAGGCCCGACGCAGAGTTACGAATCCGAGAGTACGGCCATAGCTGCGTTCCGGCCATTCATCGCTATCACGCTCCCTCCGGGATGGGTGCACGCGCCGCAAAGATAAACACCACGCATAGGCGTTCTGCTCGAAAGCCGATTGCTCCACATGTATTGCGGCAAACACTCGCCCTGAAAAATGTGTCCTCCGGTCAGGCCCACTTTTTTCTCGATATCAGGAGGCCCGAGCACTTGTGCATCGATGACGGCATCGGGCATGTTGTTACAGAAGCGCGCAAGAGCCTCGAGCGCACGCTGCTTCGCTTCGTCCCGATGCTCGTCCCAGGTGCCTTCTGAAAACGCGTAAGGCACATATTGCGAGAAGATGCTCATCGTGTGGGTGCCGGGTGGGGCAATGGCGGCATCGTGCACGCTCTGAAAGTAAAGTTCAGCCCAAAGGCGGTCGGGCAGGCGGCCCTCGCGAGCAGCTGCGTATCCGTCTTTCCATTCCTGCTTCGTAAGTGGCGTGTTGATCTGGCCGTAGTGGTGCGGCTCGCAAAGGCCGGGGCGGGCTTTGAAGTCGGGCAGTTCCCGCAGCCACACATTGAGCTTGAGGGTGCAGCCTTGAATCGGGATGGACTCGACCTGATTGCGCCAGGTGCTGTCGGCCGCGTTCGCGAGAAGTCGCAAAGTAGTTCGAGGATCGGCGTTCGAGATGACAATCGGCGCGTGAATGCGCTCTCCGCTTTCGAGCACCACGCCTTCGCCGGGAACTATTTCGGCCACGGGAACGCCTGCGGCAACGATCGCGCCAACCTCGCGGGCGGCATCGCAGATGAGGAACGAAACCATGCCCATGCCGCCTTGCACGTAACCCCACGTGCCGGGCAAGCCGCCGAGCCTGCCCGACGAATGATGAAAGCGAATGAACGCAGTTCCTGGATGAAACGGGCTGGCGTTGGTGCCGATGACTCCCTGGCCGAGATAAGCGATTTGAAGGCGCTCGTCTGTAAGATAGTGCTCGACGAACTCGGCCATCGACCACTCGAACAACACGGCGCGCGCTTCGTCATCGGCGCCAAGGCGGTCTTCGACCTGCTCTCGGGTCGGGGGCTCACCGATCCACACGTCCTTGTCATTTGCGGGGCGAAGAGCATCGCGTAAACGGCGGATGACGTCAGACATGGCGCGCCATCCTCTGAGATCGGGGGGCGAGAAGCGAGTCAGCTCCGCCTCGCACTGATCGTCATCTTCGTACAACTGAATGCTGGTGCGGTCCTCGAAAGGAACGAACAGGCCATTGGTGGCGGGAGTCCATGAATAGCCGCGCTCGGGCAACTTGAGTTCTTCGATGACGAGCGGATGCAGCAGCCCGGCGAGATACGCGCATGGCGACATGCGAACGCCCGGCCAAGGCTCTTCGATCGTGCATGCGCCGCCAATGCGCTCGCGACTCTCGAGAACGAGAACGTGCTTGCCCGCTCGGGCTAGATAGGCCGCGCAGGTCAATCCATTGTGGCCGGCCCCGATGATCACGGCATCCCAAGTGCGAGCGGCGAGCTCGCGAACGGAGGCAGGCAGGCCGATGAGACCGAGTGATTGAGCAGCAGATCGATTTGCAATTTCAGAAGAAGAGGACATCAAGGTCTGACAAGGGGAACGTGACGATTCTACTAGACAGGGTGTTGCGAGCATCAAAACGTTTTTCATACCATAAACGAAGCCATGCTCAATACCGCAAAACTCCTCAATGCAAAGATGAATGCATCCCAAAATGAAATCCTGAAAACGCTGTTTGGCCTGGTTCAGTTGTACAACGCAAGCGAGTCACAACCGGCTACGGAAAGGATCTACATTCTGGAGCGTATTCTGGTCGGGGCCGCGGAATGGCTTACGTCGAAGCGGCCGAAAAATACGGGAACGAACCAAGCTCGATGGAAAGCGCTGGACGATCTCGCGAAGCAAGTAGTGGATGAAGGGGCCAGGCTCGGTGCGCGCTTTCTGACGGGGCCGACAGATTGGAAGCAGATCACCGGGCAACACGCCAATCAGAGCTATTGGCTTGAATATCTGGCGCCCCAGCATCGGGTCGGATACCGGCTGTCTGACAAGTTCGATAGCTGGCTGTCGAGTGGTGGGCCAGCAGATGAAACTTTTTGGGAGTGGCTGGCGATAAATCCTCCCTACGGAGACGAGTTTGTGAAGTACTATGGCGGAACAGCCAAGGCGGAGAAGCGCCGAGTTCTTTTCAAGGAAGACGGCAAGCTCTACCGTTCCATTGACGACTCCGTATTCGACACGCGTGCGCTGAAGACGCATGCTTCTGGCAACGGTTGGGCGATTTTCGTGGTTTCGCCAGAGGGAAAGATGTATTCACACAAGCACGAGGTCGGAGTTTATCATCACTCTACATTCCTGAGTGGGAGCGCTGTGATGGCCGCCGGTGAGATTGTAGTGGATACCGGTGTGGTGAAATTCATCACTGCCAAAAGCGGCCATTATAGGCCTACCCCGGACAATTTGCGGAATTTTGTTACACGATTCCCTCAGATTCCGCGAACCGCGATCGTCATACCGAGTTTTTCCGGGACTCCTCTGGCGGCGTATAGTGTCGGCGAATTTAAGTTCAATCGGACTAGCCCGAAAAGCTTGAAACAAGCCCAGGTGAAGGCGGCGCTGCCCGCTTGGGCACTGGGTCCGGACGCGCAGGTGATGGTGAATAAAATTGCGGTCTAGTTTTTTAGGCTGTCCGCTGCGCTTCACTCTTGTGATCGCCTGAGATTGCGGCTTGTGCTGCGGCGAGACGGGCAATCGGCACGCGATACGGTGAGCAGGAGACGTAATCCAGGCCGATGCGATAGCAGAACTCAACCGAGCTGGGTTCGCCGCCATGCTCGCCGCAAATGCCGACTTCGAGATCAGGGCGCGCCTTGCGGCCCAGCTTGACAGCCTGCTCGATAACCTTTCCAACGCCATCCTGATCCAGCACGGCGAACGGATCTGCCTTGAAGATTTTCAAGTCTTCGTATTGCTTTGAGAATTTCGTGTAATCGTCGCGGGAAAGGCCCATTGTTGTTTGCGTGAGGTCGTTGGTGCCGAAGCTGAAAAACTCTGCTTCTTTCGCGATTTCATCCGCGGTCATCGCAGCGCGCGGAATCTCGATCATAGTGCCGACGTAGTATTTCAGATTGCTCAGTCCGGCGCTTCCTAAAACCTCCTCAGCCACCTTGACGACGATGGCCTTTTGATTCTCGAGCTCCTTCACGCTTCCGACCAGCGGAATCATGACCTCGGGAATGACTTTGATCCCTTTCTTCGCAACCTGAACCGCGGCTTCGAAAATCGCGCGAACCTGCATTTCCGTGATCTCGGGGTACGTGATCCCGAGCCGGCAGCCGCGATGTCCGAGCATGGGGTTGAATTCGTGCAGCTCTTCGACGCGGCTCAACAATTGGGGAAGCGACTTCTTCAGCTCACCGACTGTAACGCCATAATTGGCCTCCATCTCTTTCTTCTCTTTCGACGAAGCATGCGGAAGCCGGGCTATGTCGACCATCAGGTTTTCGCGTTTCGGCAAGAACTCGTGAAGCGGCGGGTCGAGAGTACGAATCACAACCGGAAAGCCGTCCATCACTTGAAACAGACCGGCGAAATCTTTCCGCTGCATGGGCAGAAGCTTCTGGAGAGCTTTTCTTCGCGTCTTCTCATCGCGCGCGAGAATCATGGCCTGCATGTGTTTAATACGGTCTTCGGCGAAAAACATGTGCTCGGTGCGGCAGAGCCCGATGCCTTCCGCGCCGTATAAGCGAGCCTGCTTGGCGTCGCGAGGAATGTCTGCATTGGCTCGTACGCCAAAGTCGCCGCGGAACTCATCCGCCCATTCCATGAAGGTCGCGAAGTCGTGCGACTTCGGATCCGGATCGTTCGTCTTGCATTGCCCGAGGTAAACCTCGCCGAGAGTGCCGTCGAGCGAAATCCAATCGCCTTGCTTAACAACGGTCTGCTTGCCTTCAAATAAGATGCTGGCCAGCTTTTTTTCCTCATCGACGGCAACGGAGGACGCCCCGACAACGCACGGCCGCCCCATGCCGCGTGCGACGACAGCCGCGTGACTTGTTAGGCCGCCAACAGCGGTAAGAATGCCTTTTGAGACGTCCATCCCGTGAATGTCATCGGGGGTAGTCTCTTTTCTCACCAGAAGAACAGGACCATTCGGGGCCATTTGGACCGCGTCTTCAGAGGTGAATGCAGCGCGTCCCACCGCAGCGCCGGGCGAGGCCGGAAGGCCGGCCGCAATCTTCTGAAGCGATTTGCGCATCGTGGGATCAAGCACCGGGTGCAGGAGTTGATCGAGCTGCGCCGGTGCGACGCGCTGAACGGCCTCTTTCTTCGAAAGGAGTTTTTCTTCGACCATATCGACTGCAACCCGCACGGCCGCCGGTCCGGTCCGCTTGCCGTTGCGGGTTTGCAGCATGTAGAGCTTGCCTTCTTCAACCGTAAACTCGAAATCCTGAACGTCTCGATAGTGCTTTTCAAGATTTGCGGTGATTTCACGAAGCTGCTTGTAGGCCTCGGGCATGACCTGCTCGAGCTCGGTGATGGGCTGCGGCGTGCGGATTCCGGCAACCACATCTTCGCCCTGCGCATTCACCAGGAACTCTCCATAAAAGGCCTTTTCGCCAGTGGAGGGATTGCGCGTGAAGCCTACGCCCGTGCCCGAATGCTCGCCCATGTTGCCGAAGACCATGGCTTGGACATTCGCGGCGGTGCCGATCGAATCGGGAATCTTCTCCATTCGGCGATAGTAGACGGCTTTGGGCGTGTTCCAGGAATTGAAAACCGCATCGCGCGAGAGCGTGAGCTGGTGATGAGGATCTTGCGGAAACTCCGCACCGGTTTCTTTCTTCACCAGCTTCTTGTATTCGCCGATGATGAATTTCAAATCATCAGCCGTGAGATCCGTATCGAGCTTCGCTTTGGCTTTAGCCTTACGTGCATCGAAGATGTGGTCGAACTTCGCCATGTCGATATGCAGCGCGACTTCGCCGAACATCTGAATGAAGCGCCGATAGCAATCGTAAGCAAAGCGCGGGTTTCCGGTTTTTCTCGCCAGGGCCTCCGTGCTTTGATCGTTCAAACCGAGATTCAAAATCGTGTTCATCATGCCCGGCATTGAGAACTTGGCCCCGGAGCGGACGCTTACTAACAGAGGGTCATCGCCTGCGCCCAGCTTCTTACCCATTTCTTGCTCGAGTTTCCGGAGCGCGGCCTCAATTTGGTGGTCTACTTCTTTCGGCACTGTGTTCCCGTGCTCGAAGAAGAGAGTGCAGACCTCGGTCGAGATGGTGAAGCCAGGTGGGACAGGCACGCCAGCCTTGCTCATCTCAGCCAGGCCAGCGCCTTTTCCTCCGAGAATGTCGCGCATGGTGCCGTCGCCATCTGCCCGGCCACCGCCGAATGAGTAAACGTATTTGTTCATTAAAACTTGTGTCTCCTGATTTGGTGCTAAGCTGCCACGCCCTGCGTCACGATTTCAGAGAAGTCCGCGATAGTTGAAAACTCAGTCAGCAAGCTGTTTAGCAGCGCGAGGCGATTCTGCCGGATTACCGGATCGGGATCGTTCACTAAGACTTTATCGAAGAAGAAATCCACATCTGGGCGAAGCGATGCGATGCTCGCGAGCTTATCGGCGTAACAGCCATGTGCCCCAGCTTCTGCGCGAACCCGCAAGAATGCTTCGTAAAGGTCCCGTTCCGGACCAGGCGTAAAAAGTGCTTCGTCGGGCCGCCCTGTTTGCTCAACGCCTGCCTGCCTCAAAATATTCTTGATCCGCTTAAAGCTCGCTGCGAGAGGCTCGAAGTTATGGCTGGCGCGTACGCTGCGAACGCCTTCCGCGCGATCGGCAAGATCGGCCAGAGTCGTCATCGCCGGCGCCGTGACGGCATTCACTTCGTCGTATGCGTAGCCGAGAACGTCGCGCAGGTAAAACGAAATTCGATCCAGAAAGAACTCGTTCAACTCGGGCGGCGAGGACAGAAGCGATATCTGAAGCCGCGCCTCAAAAAGAATTTTTACCACTCCATTGGCCGCTCTCCGCAAGCCGAGCGGATCCTTGGAGCCAGTCGGAACGAGCCCGATTTTGAAGCATTGGGTGAGAGTGTCAATTTTATCGGCGAGTGCGACCACCTGGGCTTCGAGTGTGCGAGGAATGGAATCATCCAGGCTTAAGGGCTTGTACTGGTCGTAAATTGCGATTGCGACACTTTCAGTCTCGCCCTGCGGTCGGGCGTACAGGCCGCCCACGATGCCCTGCAGCTCAGGGAACTCTTTGACCATGTCGGTCGTGAGATCGCATTTTGACAGCAGCGCCGCGCGAGAGGCGGTCTCTTCGTCAGCTCCAGTTTCGCGGGCCAACTCTGCGGCGAGCGCGATGACGCGATTGGTCTTGTCCTTATAACTGCCGAGCTTGGCCTGAAACGTTACTTTGGCAAGATCGGAAACGCGATCGGGCAGTTGCTTCTGTTGATCGACTTGCCAGAAGAAGCGCGCGTCATTGAAGCGCGCCCGCAGCACGCGCTCGTTGCCCTGCCGTATGAGGCCGTCGAGGTCGCCATCGGTGTTGGTTATGGCAACAAACTTAGGCGCGAGTGAGCCGCCCGCGTTCAGCACCGTAAAGTAGCGCTGGTGATGGCGCATTACCGTTGAAAGAATTTCCTGCGGCAACTCGAGGTAAGCGGGATCGAAGCTACCGTGAATGGTGGTTGGGAACTCGGTCAGGTAAACCAGCGTTCGGATCAGATCATCGTCCTTCTGAACATCCGGTCCGAGACCCGCCTCGATGCGTTCCTTCCGATCTTCCGAGTTGACGATCACGAAATTGCGCTTGAGCGTATCGAAGTAATTCGCCACGGTAACGGTAACGGGCTGCTTCGGGCCGAGGGTGCGATGTCCGCGGGTCGTGTTCCCTGAGTTCACGCCGGCGATTTCAAAAGGGACGACCTCATGGTCAAGCAAAGCGACGATCCAGCGAATGGGCCGGATGAAATGTACGCCGGCTTTACCGGTCCAGTACATAGTCCTTGGGAAATGCAGATGCAGAATGATCTCAGGCAACTTATCACGCAAGGCCTGAATCGCGCATTGTCCTTTTATGAGCTGATGAAAAATGTAGCGTTCACCCTTCGTATCTTGTATTCTGTCGAGCGCTTCTACCGTCGTGCCTTGCTTACGCGCAAAGCCTTGGGCGGCTTTTTCGCCAGCAGACACATACGGGCCAGGAATGACGGTCTCCGCGTCCGGCGCCTGAGCGGCGAGATTTTCCGCCAGCAGCACAAGGCGACGAGGCGTTCCCTCCGCAATCAATGCCGAGCCGCCGAAGGCTCCAAAAGCCTGTTCAAACCGGGTTCGGAGGTCTGCAAGCGCGGGCTCAATCATCCAATCCGGAATCTCTTCTGTGCCGATCTCGAGAAGAAAATCGGCCATTACGCAGCGGCCTCTTGAGCGCCGAATTGCTGGCGCATCCAAGCTTCCGCAACCGCAATGGCGAGCTTGCGAACTCGCCCGATCAGTCCGGCGCGCTCGGTTACGCTGATTGCGCCCCGCGCATCGAGCAAATTAAACAGGTGTGAGCACTTGAGCACCTGATCATAGGCGGGCAGCACTGGAACGCGGCCCTTATCGGCGTTCGGCTTCGCAAGCAGCTCCTTACATTCGGCTTCGGCTTCAGTAAAAAGACGCCAGAGGCGATCGATATTCGCAAGCTCGAAATTGTAAACCGAAAACTGCTGCTCATCCGCCAAACGCACCTCGCCGTACTTCACTCCCGGCGCCCACTCGATGTCATAAACGCTCTCGACGTTCTGCAGGAACGCGACAATGCGTTCGAGCCCATAGGTGATTTCAGCCGGGACGAGATCGAGATCGATGCCGCCGCATTGCTGGAAGTACGTGAATTGCGTTATCTCGAGTCCATCGAGCATCACCTGCCAGCCGATTCCCCAAGCGCCGAGCGTCGGCGATTCCCAATTGTCTTCCTCAAACTTGATGTCGTGCTTGCGAAGGTCAATACCGATCGCTTCGAGGCTGCCGAGATATTGCTCGATTACGTCGTCGGGGGTGGGTTTGAGAATCACTTGTAGCTGCTGGTGCTTGTACAGCCGGTTTGGATTCTCGCCGTAGCGGCCGTCGGCGGGGCGGCGGCTGGGCTGCACGTACGCCACTTTGTAGGGCTTGGGCCCGAGCACCCGAAGGAACGTTTCGGGCGCCATGGTGCCTGCGCCGACTTCGAGATCGTACGGCTCCTGGATGATGGCGCCGCGATCGGCCCAGTAACGCTTCAGCTTGAAGATCGTATCTTGAAACGTCATCACAGGGCTTCGAGGAGCGCCGGAGTGTGGAAGCGCCGTTCCGCATGCTCTTCCATTTGCCGGATGAGAAAACGGCGCAGATCGAGGGCCGTATCCTTGTTCCATGCGCGGGAAGGCAGCTCGGTAATGTGGCTTTGCAGCATTGCTGCGGCGAGGTCACGCGAAGACAGCGAGAGCACGCGATCGGGATGGCTCGAAAGATCGGGGAGAAAGCCCGAGAGCCGCGTCGCCCAAAGCGAGAAGTACGTAATCGCGGTCCATGCAGCGCCCGGCGTCCGCGCATGCATATAGCCGAGAACGGTAGTGAGCAGCCGGAAAAAGCGCTCGTTCGGTTCATTCGGCGGCAACATATGGTCGCTGACTTCGGCCACGTAATCGAGCGCCAATCCTGCGTCGAAATCGTCGAGCAGATCGAATTGGGATTGCAACAAATCGCAAGAGCTTAAGTTCACCAGCTCTCGTGTTTCTTTTTGCGAGTACGACAAATTCACAAGCGATAAGCGTTCGAGGCCGGACCCGAACGTGTTTTTGGGTCTTCGCGCCCGTCTTGCGACGCCCCGCAGTTTTCCCTGATCGCGTGTGAAAAAGCTGACGATCAGATCCGACTCGCGAAAAGGATAGGTCCGCAGGACGTACGTTTCACTTACCCGAGCCGGCATGTTTTAAGGCGGCCGCGCATAACTGGCAGTAACCGTACACTCCCGTCGCACAGCAATCCGGTTAGAATTCTAAGCGTAGCAGAGTGGACCTCCGCGGAAGGATTTTCTTCAAGTCCGGTACCCGTCAAATCAGCCCCGTTTGGCGTGGTCAATTGTTCTTATTCGAACCCCCGCGGCCGCCCGCGTATTCTTCACGTCAAGGCTATCGACTGCTCTCGATCTTTCTCATCATGGAAGTAGTTGTGCGCCGTCTTCTTAATGTCGGCGCTCGATCGCTGCACATCGCTGAGCAAAATTGGTGGCAATTGACCGAGATGATCGCGTTGGTGGCGCTGGCCTGCGGGCTCGTAGTTGTCTTTGCGCGCGTTCCTCTGTCTCAATTAGGACTGTATGGACGGTCGCGCTGGTCCAAAACAGAAAGGTTCTTCTTCGTAGAAATCATCTCAATCACCGTTGCAGCCTTTTGCCTGTTCGTCTGGCACGATCTAAGCCTCCTGTCAACGCGCTCCGACCTGTGGCGAGCCGCATTCCTGGTCTTTCTGACGAAGATGATCTGGGGGTTCTATCAAGAATTCTTATATCGTGGGGTCCTTCAGACAGAGCTTGTGCGCCGCTGGAGAACTCCGATTGGAATATTCGTCAGTAATCTGGTGTTTACGTTCGGTCCGCTGCATGCTTATCACTTCTCACAGGCAGCGCGGAATCCATCTCATTATTGGATATTTGCGAGCATCTTCAGCATAGGTCTGTGGTTTGCGATTATCTTTCACCGGTCCGGCAATCTTTGGATTGTCGGAATCCTGCACGGCCTCGGTGACTGGTTCGTTGATGGCTTGGATCAGCTTTCACGAATGACACGCGCTATTCCGCCCTAAGTGCGGCCATGGGGTCGATCCTTGTCGCGCGCCAGGCGGGCACGAGGCTCGCGGCAATCGTGGTTAACAAGAGCAGAAGTGGAATGGAGACAAAGGTCCAAGCGTCTTGCGGGCTGGTTTGATAGAGAAGGCTCGAGATAAAGTGTGACACTGCGAACGCCCCGGCAATTCCGCCTGCGATCCCGATAGCGGCAAGCTTCAGCCCGTCCGTCATCACGAGCCGCAAGATATCGCCTTGATTTCCCCCGAGCGCCATCCTCACGCCCAGCTCGTTGGTGCGTTGCGCGACAGAATACGATAGGACGCCGCCGATGCCAATTACTGCAAGCAACAAAGCGAGACCCCCGAAGAGCCCAACCAAATAGGTATCGAATCGCTGCGGCTTGATAGACGCGCTTATATATTGATCCAGCGTTTGGATCTCCGTAACCGGCAATGATGGATCTTGCTGTGCAATGATCCGCTGCACGACGGAGCTGATGAGCATCGGCTCCTGAGCGGACTTGATCACTAGACGCATGCCGCGAATACCGAACATCGCAGACTTTTTCATCATCCAGGCGTTGCCCTGATCGAGGCTCTCGAACGCCTCGGGCTTGGTATGCACGTTGCTCAGCCCCTGGCGAACGTCGCGCACGACGCCGACTACCGTGTACCATCCCGCATCTGAATCCGGGGGACCTCCGGGGTTGAATCTTTTGCCGAGTGCATTTTGGGTGGGCCATCCCTGGCGAGCGAGGGCTTCGTTAATGACCATTACGTTTGGAGCTTGCGCCGTATCGCGGTCCGAGATGAATCTCCCGGCCACAAGTTTCATGCCCAGAGCCTTCATAGCATCGCCGCTGACCCAGGACAACAACACGGATGCCGCCGCTCCGCTATTCGGCGGCCTGCCTTCGATTGCGAGACCCCATTCGTCAGTCGCTTTGAGCGGAAGATCCGAAATTGCGCCCACATCCTCGACGCCGGGAATGGCTTGGACACCGCGCAAGAGCCGGTCGTAGAAGGAGTGGATTTCTGGCGCTGTCTGGTAAGAGGTTTTCGGAAGATTGACGGCCATGCTGAGGATGTGTTCGGTCCGGAAGCCAGGATCCACATCGCGAAGCCGAAGAAAGCTGTGTAGCAGCAGGCCCGCGCCGACCAGCAGGACGACCGTCAGACCATACTCTGCAATCACTGCCGCCGACATCCATTTGCGCTGCCGCCGGCTCTGCGTCCCGGTACGGCCGCCCTCGCGAAGGGTGCTCGCAATTTCGAGCCGTGACATTTCAAATGCCGGGGCCAATCCGAAGATGAGCGGGGTCAAGCAGCAGATTCCGAATGTGAAGAACAGCGCGGACAAATCGATGCTGATTTCATCCAGCCGGGGAATCTCAACGGGCGTCATCTTGATGAGAATCGGAGTCAGCCAGACGGCTAGCGCGAATCCGACCAGCCCGGCAGCCAACGAAAGCAGAACGCTTTCGGTGAGGACTTGGCGGAGAACATCGGCGCGGCTTGCCCCGAGCGCGCAGCGCACTGCGAACTCGCGCCTGCGGTCGACCGACCTTGCCAGGAGAAGATTGGCGACGTTCGCGCATCCGATCAGCAGCACAACGCCGATGGCACTCAGCAGAACAAGCAATCCAACTTGCAGACTGCCTGTGACCGAGTCGCGATAGGGCAGCAGGTTTGCCGAAAGCCCAAAGGCAGGATCGGAGCGGAAGTCGGAAGGATACTGTTGCTCGGACCTCTTGAGAATCCCCTTGACTTCGGCGGCTGCAGTGGTGAGAGACACTCTGGGCTTGAGGCGGCCGATCACACTCTTGTTGAACATGTAGCCGAACCCTGTGCGCTCAAATGGAGTGAACGACATGGGGATAAATACGTCTCCAGGAGTCCCGTTGATTCCCGCCTTGCGCAACGGGAACACGAAGGATCGAGGCATCACGCCGACAATCGTGTAGGGCTGCCGATCGAGATAAATTGTCTGACCGATCACGTTCTTTCGTGAGTGCGTGATCTCGCGCCAGTAGCGGTTACTGATAACCGCAACACGTCGGAAGTGCTGATCTTCCTCGTCGCTGAACACGCGTCCGATTTGGGGTTTTACGCCAAGCA
This sequence comes from uncultured Acidobacteriaceae bacterium, assembly GCA_963703035.1. Taxonomy (GTDB): domain Bacteria; phylum Acidobacteriota; class Terriglobia; order Bryobacterales; family Bryobacteraceae; genus Bog-105. The sequence continues at coordinate 1,374,726 of OY969780.1, forward strand.
CTTGGAACAGCGAAGGGGTGACTCGATCGCCATCAATACGCGCAGGCCGGTCAATTCCTGAAACCTCCCAGTTCACGCCTGTGTATGCCCCGAGCGAGCTGAACGATCGCACCTGCTCTTTAAGGAACAGGTAATCGGGCGTTGAGAATCCCCAATCCAAGTTGAAGTGAGAGAGCACCTCCTTGATGGCGACCAGCCGGGCAGGTTGCGGGAAACTGAGCGGTTTCCAGAGAACGCTATTCACGACGCTGAAAATGGCAGTATTTGCCCCAATGCACAGCGCCATAACCGTAACCGCGGCCACGCTGAAACCGCGCGCCTTAACCAGCGATCTGAACCCTATTTTGATGTCGTTCCACATGCGACGCCCGAGTGAGAGTCAATGCAATTTGAATGCCGGGTTGCTTATGCAACAGTCCCGCAAGTTAGGCGCACGTCAGGCGATTCTCAGCAACCGGCGAATCGCGGAACTGGGATCTGATTGTGCGGTTTCGGACAGTGCGCGAGGGGCCGCGGCTAGGGCTCTTTAACAGTAAGTGTTTGGTCAGGGGTTACATTCGCTAAATGCTGGACGATGCCGCTGGGCCAACGAATTTCAAGGTCTTTCACCTTAGTATCAGGGCCGAGGCCAAAATGCGGACGCGGATCACTTGAGGAGCAGTAACTGCCTGCAGTGCTTACGGTCTGATACTGAATGCCTCGAGATGTGGTTAGCTTTATCGCCGCGCCGATACCATCGCGATTGCTTTTCGATCCGGCCAGCTTGAGGGTGAGCCAGTGATTTGCGGTTTCGGTTTCATTGCGCAGAATATAGGCGGGGCCATTCGTGGTGGTGACGACGACATCCTGCTTGCCGTCGTTATTGAGATCGCCAAGCGCCAGCCCGCGAGCTGCCCATTTTTCTGTGAATATTTCGCCGGAAGCTTTTGAGACATCCACGAATCCGTGACCGGTGTTGCGCGCAAGTAGGGGTGGTTCCTTGTAGTGCAGACCCGGCGTGCTGCTGTCGATTGTGTCGAGCACGTGCCCTTGCGCTACGAAGAGATCCTTCCAGCCGTCGTTGTCATAGTCGAGGAAGCGAACGCCCCAGCCGGAGTGCAGCAGGGTCATCGCCGCTATGCCGTTCGTGTAACTCGAATAGGTGAAGTTCCCGTCGCGTGAATTCAAATAAGTCGCGTATTTTTGATTCCCGAGATCCGTTACGATCAAGTCCGGCCAGCCGTCATTGTTGTAGTCCGAGAAATCGACCCCCATGCCGGCATAAGTGCGGCCGTCTCCATCTACAGCGGTTTCGCTTTCGAGGCCGACCTCTTCAAACGTCCCATTTCGCTTGTTATGGAAGAGGAACTCCTGCATGGAGTCATTGGCGACAAAGATGTCCGGGTAGCCATCATGATCGTAATCTGCAATCGCGACGCCGAGCCCTTTCCCGGGCATGGTCAGGCCGGCTTGGCGAGAGACTTCCTTGAAATGCTTTCCGTCTTCGTTGTGGAACAGGAGCAGGGTGATGGGTTTGAAAAGGTCGGGATGGCAGTATGCGCGGTGGCCCGGAAGGTGCTCGCCGCACCAGATATCTGAAAAGTCCCAGGTCAGATATCGGGCGACGATCAGGTCCAACTTGCCGTCATTATCGTAGTCGACCCACGCGGCGCTGGTGGACCAACCGCTTCCGCCGACTCCAGCTTCCGCGGTGACATCGGTGAATGTGCCGTTGCCGTTGTTGTGATAGAGGGTGTTGTGCCCGTATGCGGTGACGTATAGATCTTCGTAGCCGTCGTTGTCGTAGTCGGCCGCGGCAACTCCCATACCGTAACCTTGGCCGGCGACCCCGGCACGCTCGGTCACGTCTTCAAAGGTGCCGTCTTTCTTCTGGTGGTAGAGCCGGTTCCAGTACTGCGGACCATCCTTTTTCGGAATGGCGCCGGGCGGCGTGGGATCGTCGATGCGAGCGCCGTTCACCAAGTAGAGATCGAGCAAGCCGTCGTTGTCGTAATCAAAGAGCGCCACGCCCGATCCCATCGTTTCTGGTAGATACTTCTTACTCGTCGGCGATGCCTCGTGAATGAATTGCACACCGGACTGCCGGGTGATGTCTATAAATTTGCCGGGTATCGCATTTGCGGGCTCGCTCGCGATCGAAAGAATGGCGATCAGCGAAATGGCTGCCGCGAGCGAGACAATGGCCAGGACACGATTGAGCATCCTTGTGTTCTTCTTCACGCCGGGTTTGGCGAGAGCCCAAAGCCAATAATAGTGCCCTTCCGGCAGGATTCGCTTCTTCGACTTTGATGGACCAGTAATCTTACAAGAGACACCGATGCGAGCCATTTTCCGTTCGGCAGCTGTTCTTTCGTTGCAGTTGTGCATTGGTGCGGCCGCACAGCAGACTCCGGTCAGGATAGAAGTGGACGCAGCGAAGCGCGCGGATTACGTGATACCGCGGACAATCTTCGGCAGTTTTCTCGAGCCCATCGGCAACTCGACATACAACGGACTGTGGGCGGAGATTCTTCAGAACCCCAGCTTTGAAGAAAACTTGTGGAGCGCTCCCGCGATTGCGCGCATGATCCACGACGAACCGTCTCTCGCGAAGGCTTCCGAATTGAGTTTGCCTCTGCCGTGGGAGCCGCTTGATTCCCGTGAAGGGAATCGTTACGAACCGCGATGGGGAGATGCCGCTAATTCCTGGCGATCTCTCGCGATCTTTGGAGTGCCGGGAAGGGAAACAGGTATCAAGCAACAGGTGTTTCTACCGATTCATCGGGAGCTCACGTACAACGGAAGCATTTATGTGAAGCACCTGAGCGGTCCGACACCGCTGGAGTTCTCAATTCGGCGCCGCAATCATCCGGAGCAAGTGTTGAGCCGTGCGAAGGTGGACGCGAGGGCCCGTGAATGGCGGAAATATACGTTCCGCCTCGAGCTGCCCGAAGGGCAACTGAGTTTACTCGAACCGGCAGATTTCGCGATCGAAGTGGAAGGGGACGAGCGTGTGCTGGTGGATGAAGCGTCGCTCGTGCCCGCTGATGCGATCGATGGGCTCGATCCGGAAATGGTCGGGATGGCGAAGGCGATGCACACGCCGCTCGTGCGATTTGGGGGGAATTTCACGTCTGCGTATCACTGGCGGAATGGCATTGGAGCGCGCGACAAGCGCATCAGCACGTTGAATATCGCCTGGGGCATACCGGAATATAACCAGTTCGGAACCGATGAATTTCTGAGCTTCTGCGAGCTGATCGGAGCGCAGCCGCAGATTGCGCTCAATCTTGGAAGCGGGACGCCGCAGGAGGCGGCCGATTGGGTGCGCTATGTGAACCAGCGCTGGAGCAAACACAGCGGTCTTCTGTGGGAAATGGGGAACGAGCTATGGGGCAATTGGAATCTCGGGTATCCAACGCTCGAACAGCTGCCGAAGCGGACACTCGAATTCAGCAAAGCGATTCGCGCCGTCGATCCAAGAGCGCGCCTGATCGCGACGGGGCAAGATCCGGATGATTATCAAAAGTGGAACGCCGCACAACTGACGAATCCGCCGGGCACGTTTAATTTCCTGTCTACGCACTTTGTTGTTGGAACGGACGAGGCGGAGAGTAAAGATGTTACTCCGGATTCGTTGGCCGAGGATACATTTGCGTTGCCTGTCGAATTGGCGCGGCGATTACAAGCCATGCAGGGTCAAATCAATGAAACGGAGTTTCGAAACAGGGCGCATATCGCGTTCACTGAGTGGCTGCTTGTGTGCTGCGATCACGGGCCTATGAATGCACCACGTTACGACAACATGGGAGGCGCTGTGATGGCGGGCAGCTTTTTCAATATGCTGATCCGGAACGCGAAGATCGTCCCGATATCGGATATGACGGGGATCATCGAATTCGCGGGTATCTGGAAAAAACGCGGGCGCGTGTTCGCGACGCCAGCCTATTACGCGTTCCGCTTATATTCGACAGCGGATGCCGAGATTCCGATCGCGCTCGAGAGTAATTCGGGACATTATGACGTGCACCATGGAATCAGCCGCTTGCCCGAAATTCCCAATGTTCCCTACGTTGATGCTGTAGCCGCACTCAACAAAGAAGGGAATTGCCTGACGATTTTTTGTATCAACCGGCATCTCAACCAGGACATCCCGCTAACAATTTCGTTGAGGGGGTTCGACGCGAAAGGAACCGGCGCCGTGCAGTCGCTCAGCGCCGCAAGTATTTACGAAGGCAACGATGAAACCCGGCCGGAGTTCATTACTCCGGTTGCATCGACCGTTTCAGTTGCAAACTCGACTGTGAAGTACACGTCGCGGCATGAAAGTATCACGCGCATTGAGCTGAGCGCGCGTTAGTGCGCGTCCGGCAAGGCCCAGGCATACAACACGCCGTCTACGCCCGTCACGACATACTGCCGCCCATCCAGCATATAGGTCATCGGCGAGCTGCCGAGCGTGCCGCCGGCATTCACGTGCCAGAGAATCCGGCCATCCTCGGGTGCAAGCGCCAGCAAGTTGCCTGATACATCGCCAGTGAACAGCAGATGCCCGGCACTAGTCAGAATGCCGGGATGCCCTTCGCCTTCTTCCTCGTTTTTCGTCCATCGAATGCGGCCTGTCTTGTAATCGATCGCGAGAAGCATCGCTCTCGACCATAACGGACTCGATGCGCCGCCCTGATGTCCCTCCGGCGTGTGATTTTCGTTCAGGCTCAAGTAATACATAGTGAAACCTTGCTCGGCATTTACGTAAAAAAGCTGCGTCTGCGGATCGAAGCTCGGAGCCATCCAATTCGTCGCGCCCTCTTCATAGGTCGCAACTAAGGAGCCATCTGGTTGCGGCTCTTTCGCCGGGTTCGAGATCGGCTGCCCTTTTGAATCGAGCCCTGAGGCCCAATCCAGCGGCACGAAGGGCGCCGTGAGCAGATGCTCGCCCGTAGCTCGATCGAGCAAAAAGAAATATCCATTGCGGCTGGCCTGCGCTAGTAGCTTGCGGGGCCTGCCGCTAAACTCGCCATCGAACAGTACAGGCGTCTCGACCGCATCCCAATCGTGAGTATCGTGGGGCGAAGGCTGGTAATACCATGCGAGCTTTCCGGTATCTGCGTTCAACGCAACAATAGAACACGTGTAGAGATTGCTTCCCGCGCGGGCGATTCCTGCAAGCACGGGATGCGGATTGCCTGTTCCCCAATAAATCAGGTTCAGATCCGGATCGTAGGTGCCCGTCAACCAAGCCGGTCCGCCGCCGTGAAGTAGCGCTTCTTTGTCGGGCCAGGTCTCGGAGCCGGGAGCGCCCGGATCGGGCAGCGTATTCCATCGCCATAGAATTTTGCCTGTGATCGGGTCGAGAGCTTCTATGAAATGCGGCACGTCCGCCGAATCGCCGGACGTGCCAAGAATCAATTCATCTTTGACGACCAACGGTGCTATCGCGACGTAATAACCGAATCGCACATCCGCGATCTGAATGTCCCAGATCGGTTTCCCATCGCGCGCGTTCAGGCAAATCAAGTGCGCGTCGGGCGTGCCGAAATACAGCCGATCCTTGTACATCGCGACGCCGCGCTGCCCTACATGATCGCCTGGCGAGGGACGCGTATAGTGCCAGATTCGATGTCCCGTGCGGGCGTCGACGGCCCATACATTGTCCGGCGTCGTGAAGTACAAGACGCCGTTTACCTCGAGCGGCGTAGACTTCAACGTGTCCGAATGCGTTTGAAACGCCCATGCCAGAGCGAGCGAGGCCACGTTGGTCTCATTGATCTGGCTGAGCGTGCTGAAGCGGCGCCCGGAATAATCTCCGTTATAAGTGGGCCATGTATCGCGAGGCGGTTTTAAGAGAGCGGCAGGGTCAAGCCCTTGCGCCGCAATCGATAAAAAGCTCACAAGAGAAAGTGCGAGCAGCTTCACTTCAGCGTCTCCAGGTAAGCGAAAACATTATGTATATCGGCGCTCTTGTATTTGTGGAGCAGATCGAGATGCGCCGCGATCGGGTCGTGAACTTGAAATTTGACTTGGTTCATCGGCCAGGAGTGATACCAGCCGCCGTCGTCCTTGATCGCAATCGTGAAGAGATCTTGATACGCAAGCTCTCCTTTGAACTGCTGTCCGGAAGTCGTCGTGATTGTAACCGTTTTCGGCACGTCCGGAGGATAGAGAAAACGAGCCTGAAGATCGGCGGGCGGATATTTTTTTGCGATCCAGGCTAAATCGCCGGTCGGAGAATGACACTGGCTGCAGTGGCCTCCTCCATAGAAAAACGCCTTACCCGCGCTTGCATTTCCAGTAAGCAGAAGCTTGAGTGAATACTCGCGAGGATTCGGCGGGCTCGTCAGATCCGACTCCGTCAAACGGGAATGCAGATACGCAACTACATCGGCAATCTGCGCTTCGCTGATTCGGATCGGAGGCATGCCTTTTTTGGGCCGGCCATCCCGGATGACGGGGCCGATAAGATTGCCGTTGTCATCGTGACGCACTACGCTAGAGCGCATTAGGTTCGGACCTTCGGCTCCGCCATTCGCATCCGGCCCGTGACAGAACGCACACGATTGCGCGAACTGAGCCTGGCCGCGTTTCACCGAGGCGCTCGGCACATCTTGCGCGAGAAGCAAGGAAGCGCAAAAAACGAGGCACGCCAAACAGAGTCTAGAACCGTGCATAGCTTTCTAGCCGCGCAATAAGCGGCGAGGCGTAGTCGAGAAAGTCGTCCGTGACGTTGTTTCCCGCACTGTTGATCCATTCGCGCGGCAACAGTCGTTCCTTGCGAGCAACGGTTTCTAGCGGCGTCAGAAATGTGCTGCTGCGGTACGGCACTGCCGAATCCCGACGGATTGCAACCATCATGCCTGATTGCCCTTCGGCAGCGGCACGGGCTGCGGCGCGCCCACACTCCCAGGCTTCTTGCCGGTCAAGTTCACTTGCGAGCGGCCCGCAACATCTGCCGAGCAGTCCTGGCTTCTCGGCTCGCGCCCGCAGCCCCAACTTCGCAGAGATCAGACGAGCCAGTGTGTGGCCCAGGTTCGATGCAAGGCGATGCACAGCACTCTCGGCTCTGTCGACATCTGCTCCAAACGGCGTCCCTGTTTCGTCCAGTTGTCCTTCGCAGACTGCAATGACAACGCGGCCCAGGTTGCGATATACCCGCTCGGTATCCGTTGCGATCTGGTCAAGGCTGACCGGTTTTTCCGGAAAATAGATCAAATGCGGAGCGTCCCCGTCGTGAGTGCGGGCGAGCGCCGTCGCGGCAACAATCCATCCGGCATTTCGGCCCAAGACTTCGACGATAGAAATCGGGGGCGGCAGCGAGCGATTGTCTTCTCCGATTTCTCTTGCCGCCATCGCAAAAAAATGCGCGGTGGAGATGTACCCGGGCGTGTGGTCGGTGACGGCCAGATCGTTGTCGATCGTCTTAGGAATGCCGATCACTTGAAGCGCGTGTCCGGCTTGATACGCGCGTCGCGATAGTTGGAGCGCAGTGTCCATCGAACCGTTCCCGCCCGTGTAGAAAAAATACCCGATGTCTCTTTTCTTCAAAATCTCGAGAACGCGGTCGTAATCTCCTTCTGAAAGTTTGAGGCGGGTTGAGCCAAGTGCAGAGCCCGGCGTTTGCGCGATGGCCTCGATCAGCGTTGGCGGTTGTCCGAACAAGTCTGTAAGGTTGTCTTCGAGAACGCCGGACACTCCGAAGCGCGCTCCATACAACTTCGTAAACGTTCCGCGCGCTCGCGCTTCCTCGACCAGTCCCGCGAGACTTGCATTGATGACTGAGGTGGGTCCGCCGCTGTGGGCAACGAGTGCATTCATGGAAGCGGTCTACAATGCAAAGGATAGGACAAAAGAAGGTTATCGAAAGAGAAGCAAAGAATCAAATGCTTTTGCAAACTCTTCGGTTTTGCGGCACGTTCCTGCTTGCACTCACCTGCTGCGCGCAACGCCCGGGCGGTTTTGTCGTTCTTGGCCCAGGCGGCGGGGGCGCCATGTTCAATCCAACCATCAGCCCGCACGACGCGAACACAGTTCTAGTTTCCTGCGACATGACCGGATCTTACATTACGCATGATGCCGGCCAATCATGGCGCATGTTCAATCTGCGCGGAACGGTTAGCTTTTTTGCGTTCGATCCTAAGGACCCGCACGTCCTCTACGCGGAAGCGACAGGTCTCTGGCGGAGCCAAGATAGCGGGCAGACGTGGCGACTCGTGTATCCGAAGCCATCCCGTGTGAAAAGTGTTGAAATGAATTCCGATCACGCGGACGAAACGATACTTGCCGATCCAGATCCGTTAGGCTCAATTACCGCATTCGCGATTGATCCTGATTCTTCACGCACGCTGTATGCGGCGGCGTCAAAAGGAAATGCACACGCGCTATTTGTGTCACGCGATTGGGGCGAGACCTGGAAGCGCGAAATGGACCTTCCGGAACGCGCTCTTCACATCTGGGCGCACCGGGGCGACAAAGGCACGGCTCTTGTGATCGGTTGCGCGCATTCGATCCAGGTGAAAACGAGCGCGGGAATGAGTGCCCGCTCGGCGCCGGAAGCAGCATTCACTGATCTGTCTGCCGGGTTCGAGCATGGAGCAGTGGCCATTTACGGCATCACTGGGCAAGACGCTTTCTTCTCGAGTGACAGCGGAACAACCTGGCTCAAATGTGCTTTACCGGGTACCGGAGCGCGTCTGCGTGCAATTGGCACAAGCCTTTACCATCCGAGTACGGCGTACGTGTCGTTTAGCGATCTCCAACTGAACGGCAACACATGGGAAGGCGTCGCGAAGACCATCGATTCGGGACGCACTTGGACGTTGGTATGGAAAGACGCGCATGATCACCCTGCGACAAATATCCGCGATGCCTGGATTACCGAGCGGTTTGGCGCGGATTGGGGTGAGAATCCGCTGATGATCGGCGTAGCCAGCGATAATCCAAGTCTTTCCTACGTTACCGACCTCGGGCGCACGATGAAGACTGCCGATGGCGGGGCCACGTGGACCGCGGTCTACTCGCGCAGAGTGCCCGAACACGCATGGACGAGCACGGGACTTGACGTCACGACATCGTACGGCATTCATTTTGATCCGTTCGATGCACAGCGTCGATTCATCACTTACACAGACATCGGCCTTTTCAGAAGTGAGGATGGCGGCAAGTCATGGGACAGCTCGACTTCAGGCGTTCCTGCGACATGGCGCAACACAACGTACTGGATCGTGTTCGATCCCGAGGTTCGGGGACGCGTGTGGAGCGTGAACAGCGGAACGCACGATCTTCCACGTCCAAAAATGTGGCGTCGAACATCGGTCGCGAGCTATCGCGGTGGGGTTTGCCGCAGCGAGGATGGCGGTAAAACGTGGGCGAAGTCGAACAGCGGAATGGAAGAGACCGCTGCGACCCACATTCTGCTCGATCGGCGAAGTCCCCCGCAGGGGCGGACGCTGTATGTCGCAGCGTTTGGGCGCGGTGTGTACAAGAGCACAAACGGCGGCAACAGCTGGGCTTTGAAAAATAGTGGGATCACGCAAGAAGCGCCCCTTGCCTGGCGTCTGGGGCAAGCACAAGACGGAACGCTCTACGTTCTTCTGGCGAGGCGTTCGGAAAACGGCAGCATAGGAAATGACCGCGATGGCGCACTTTACCGGTCAATTGATGGGGCAGAGCATTGGACACCGGTTGCGCTGCCGAAGGGCGTCAATGCTCCGAACGGATTAGCCATTGATCCCAATTCTCCAACCAGGCTGTATCTCGCGGCCTGGGCGCGCAAGGCCGGAATGCACGGCGAGGGCGGCGGAATCTACTTGTCCGCTGACGGCGGCGGTAGCTGGAAGCAGGTGCTCGATCGCGACCAGCATGTCTATGATGTGACAATCGATCCGCGTGACCCGAATCTGCTGTATGCGTCGGGTTTCGAGTCCTCGGCTTGGCGCTCAACCGATAGAGGTGAGCATTGGACGCGCATTCCCGGATTCAACTTCAAGTGGGGCCATCGAGTGATTCCTGATCCTTTTGACGAAAACAGCATCTATGTGACGACTTTCGGAGGCAGCGTGTGGCATGGCGCGGTGAACGGGTCTCCTCGGCCCTTCGATATCGTGACGCCAGCTCTCGTTCCTGGGGAGTTGCAGTGACGAGTTCCATTTCAAGCGAGCTGTTACGCAAGTCAAATGCAGAGCAGGAACGCGAAGGCTACCTGCACACCCTGCGCGAGATCCGGCAACAACCCGCGACTTTGCTCGATACCTGCGAACGGATGCTCGCACGAACGAAGGATCTCGAGCGATGCATGCGAGGTGCTCAGGCGGTTGTGTTCACGGGATCCGGCAGCTCGGAATATGTCGGAGACTGTGTCCGGCTGGGGATCCAAGAGGAGTTGCGAGTTATATCGCAGGCAATCGGCAGCGGCATGTTGCTGACGCACACAAGCGTTGCACTGCCCCCTTTACGGCCTTTGCTGCTCGTTTCTGTTGCGAGATCGGGAGATAGTCCCGAGAGTGTCGGGGTTGTGGAATTACTGATGGACACGGAGCCGGAGATCCGGCATCTGGTAGTCACGTGCAACTCGATGGGAAGGCTGGCAACGCGCTATGACAACGATTCGCGCGTTGAAGTCATCGAGCTGGACGATCGGACCAATGATCGAAGCCTGGTCATGACCAGCAGCTTTACAAGTCTCTCTCTGGCAGCGCGGTCGTTAGGATTCCTGGACGCTCCAGGGAGTTACCGCGACATGTGCGTCACGTTGAGCCGTATCGTGCAGCATGTAATCGATGCAGAATTTGATTTGCTGGCGACCGCAGGCCGAAGGGATTTTCACCGAGCGGTCTTTCTCGGCAGCGGGTCGGCATTCGGTGCGGCGCGCGAAGCGGCTCTCAAGATGCTAGAGATGACGGCGGGCCGGGTGAGCACGTTGCCCGAAACCTACCTCGGGTTGCGGCATGGTCCGATGAGTTACATCCATCGAGATTCGCTGGTCGTCTGCTTTCTTTCCTCCGAGCCTGGCGTTCGGGTTTATGAAGCCGATCTCATTCGTGAGCTGAATCGCAAGGAGCTCGGGTCATCGAAGCTGCTCGTTGGCGAAAATATACCGGAAGATCTGCTGGCGCCCGACGACATCGCAATCGAGTGTCCTGGTCTTGGACAACTCGGGGAGGCGAATGCCTGCCTGGTGCACGTCGTGGCGGGTCAGCTATTAGCGTTTTTCCGTTGCCTGCGTGAAGGCTTGCGGCCGGATTCTCCATCGGAAAACGGAATCATCCATCGCGTCGTCGAAAGCTTTACGTTGCACACCCGGGGAGGAAACGGATTGTGAGAATCCTCATCGCGGGCGAGCTGAACGTCGACCTCGTCCTCCAGAACCCGAGAGCTTTCCCGGCGCTGGGGCACGAAACGCTGGTCGAGGATGTTTCGCTGACGGTGGGAAGTTCCTCTGCGATCTGCGCTGCAGCCTTGGCGAAGCTGGGAGATCAAGTTAGCTTCGTCGGAAAGCTGGGTAAAGACGCATGGGGCGACCTTTGCATGAAGTCGCTCTGCGGCCTGGGTGTCGAGTGCGCCTCCATCGTTCGGGACGAATCGCTCACGACGGGCATTACGGTTTCGATCACCTGGGCAAAAGATCGCGCCATGTTGACCTATCTTGGCTCGATTGCTGCGTTGCGAGCGAGTGATGTTTCGGATGAATGCCTGCGCGAGTGCCGGCACCTGCATGTCTCGTCCTTTTTTCTACAGCGGGCGTTGCGGCCTGGTCTGAAATCGCTGCTCGCGCGAGCGCACGCCAACGGGCTGACTACTTCAGTTGACCCGGGCTTTGATCCTGAAGAAGTCTGGGGACGAGACTTGATCGAAACGCTCAATGAAGTGGATGTATTTCTCCCAAACGAAGTGGAGCTCGCGGCCGTTTCGGAAAAGGAAGATCGCGTCGAGGCATTGCGATCGCTCGATAACGGGCGAACGCTTATCGTCGCGAAACTCGGGGCGGACGGGTGCATGGCTCTTGCTCGCGGCGAAATCCTCAGGGTTCCTGGTTTTCAGGTCACTCCAGTGGATACGACCGGCGCCGGTGACACTTTCAACGCCGGTTTCCTGCATGCCTGGTTGCGCGGAGCTGGGGTTCAAGAGGCCATGCGCCTCGGGGCTGCATGCGGCGCTTTGTCCACTCTCGATCTGGGTGGAACGGCGAGCCAACCTACCGAAGCACAAGCTTACGAGTTCATGGCCGGCACTCCGGCTGTCGCAGGCTAATAACAAACCAATGAGACGGGTGCTGCTGCTTCTGCCAATCGTCTTCTTTCCACTGGCGAAAGCAGACGTGAGAGTTTGGCAAGGGACGCTCACGTTACCCACTTACGAAGAGGGTGCGCCCGATCCGAATCCGCCATTCGATCTCTTCGCAACGGATCGATTCAATTACCCGTATACTCTCCGCGAGAACCTGACCGGCAGACGAGTGAATCACGCCTGGCGCGCGGTGTATCTGGAGAACGAGTATCTGAAGTGTTCGGTGCTTCCGGATATTGGCGGACACGTTTACACCTGCATCGACAAGCTGAGCGGCCAGCCTATGTTCTACGCGAACCCGGCCATCAAAAAGGCGCAGATCGGTTATCGAGGCGCGTGGGCCGCCTTCGGCATCGAATTCAACTTTCCCGTGTCACACAATTGGGTCTCGATGTCGCCAGTAAACTTTGCGTACCGCAAGCATGACGATGGGAGCGCCTCCATTACGGTGGGCAATATCGACCGGGTCTACGGAATGGAGTGGACTGTGGAGTTAATGCTGCGGCCCGGCTCGACCGTGCTCGAAGAGCATGTCACGTTGAGCAATCGAAGTGACGTGAGACATCGGTTCTATTGGTGGAATAACGGCGCGGTCCAGGTCTGGGACGATTCGCACATCGAGTATCCGATGCGCTTCGCCGCGAGTCACGGGTTCACAGAAGTGCAGCGGTGGCCCGTCGATCCCGAGGGCACTGACCTGAGTGTGATCCGAAACCAGACGAAGGGGCCTGTATCGCTCTTCGTGCACGGCAGCCGCGAGCCGTTCATGGCGATCTGGAATCCACGGACGAATACGGGGACGGTACACTATGCCGACTACGCCGAGCTTCCCGCGAAAAAGATCTGGTCATGGGGCGTGGATGCGGACGGACTCGATTGGCGCAAGGCGCTGTCGGATAACAACAGCGCGTATGCCGAGGTGCAAGCCGGACTGTTTCGTAATCAGGAGACCTATGCTTTTCTCGAACCGCGCCAGAGCATTCGTTTTTCTGAATACTGGATGCCGGTCCGCGACACGGGCGGAATCGCGCGCGCCAATCTATCGGGTGTTGTAAACCTGAATCGCACGGGCGATGTGCTGCGTGCCGCGTTCAATGCTAACCAGGAGATTCGAGCCGCTTCGGTTCGCGTACTGGACGGAACGCGGGCCGTTTCGGAAGAGCATTTGGACTTGTCGCCCGAGCGCACCTGGAAACGCGAAATCACGATTCAAAATCCCAGTGATCGCTTCACTTTCGAATTGAAAGATGCGAACGGTATCATTCTGCTCCGGCATACGGAAGGCGAGTACGACTGGACGCCTCTTGATGAGATTCGGAGCGGCCCGCAAACGTCGCATCAAATACCCCCGATTGCGCAGCGATCCGAAGATGACTGGCTTCAAGCGGGGAAAGATGACGAGCTGAACGGGCGCACTCTCCAGGCGCTTACGACTTACCAGCGGGGTCTGGAAAAGTTTCCGGACTCGTTTGCGCTGAATAAAGCCGCCGGCCGGGTGGCAGCGTGTTTGCTGCGCTCCGAAGATGCCATTCGCTATCTCGAGCCCGTACAAAGGCGAGACACTTCAGATCCTGAAATCTCGTATTATCTGGGCGTCGCATACGACGATACCGGGGACGAGCGAAAGGCGCAGACTGCATTTGAAGCCGCGCATCGAATGCCGCAATTCCGCTCGCCCGGCGCAGTGCGATTGGCAGAGTTGCGGGCGCGCGAAGGTCACCTGGACGAAGCCGAACGTTACCTCGACGAAAGCTTACGTGCGCAGCCTGCAGACCTGCGAACGATCGAGGAGCTAGTCGCGGTTCGCGATGCCCTGGGGAAGGAAGACGACGCTCGCACGCTGGCACAGCAATGGCTGGCGCGATATCCGCTCAGCTACTTTCTTCGGGAAGAGATGGGGACGCCGGATTTACCGAGTCTCGGTGCAGATGCTTATCGGGTTTTGGACGTCGCGGCGGAATACATGCGATTGGGGCTGTATCGGTCTGCGCTCGCAGTGCTTTCTAGAAAATATCCAGCGGCACCAGCGGATCAGAGCGAGCCCGGGAGCGTGTTGCCGCAAGATCATCCGCTGGTTGCCTACTATCGGGCATACTGCAAAGAAAAGTTAGCTCAGCCCGCAATGAGCGACTATGCAGCCGCCTCGAAACTTTCGACGATGTACGTGTTTCCGAATCGCGCTGAAACGGTTCGCGTGCTCGAGGCGGCTCTGAGCGCGAGACCATCTGATGGGAGCGCGCATTATTTGCTGGGCACGTTTTTCTTTTCACGAGGTCTGGCGGATCGCGCGCTTCATGAATGGGATGAAGCTCGTAAGCTCGCGCCGCACACACCGGTCCTGCATGCAGACATCGGCATCGCGCTGCTTCGCGTGAAAAGAGATTACGCAGGAGCGCTTTCTGCCTTTCAGGAAGGAGTCGCGGTGGATGCGAAGAATCCGGAACTTTACCGGGGCATGGACCAGGCGCTCAGCCTGATGAAGCGCCCGCCGCGGCAGCGCGTTCAGGCTCTCGAACGGTATCCTGATCCGGCGCAAATGCCGTCCGAGCTGGTCTATGAGCTCGCTCTCAACCGGGCCGAAGCCGGCGATTTCGATGGCGCCAAACAGCTGTTCTATAATCGCTTCTTCCCGCGCCAAGAAGGCGGCACAAACGTGCGCGAGGTGTGGATTGAAGTGCTGTTGCAGCAAGTCCTCTCGGAACAACGGGCGGAGCATTGCGAGGCTGCAGTACGCGAGGCGCAAAGTTTAGGCGCACAGGTCCCGAAACTCGCCTTCACCCATGACGGCTTGGAACCGATTCTCGATTCGGCGCGAACACAGTATCTGCTTGGGTCCATTTTCTCGGGTTGTGGCCGAGAGCAAGAAGCCCGCCAGCATTTTGAGCGGGCAGAGAAAGACAAGGAGGGGCGTCAGATCACGTGGGCTTATGCGGCGGCCAAAAGGTTGGGAAACGCTTCAACGAATGACTGGCGCAAGAAACTCGATGCGGCCCTCGCGCAAGCGGAAAAGAGCAGGGATTCAAGTCTTTCGGCTTATACGATCGGCTGTCTGGAAGTCGAGCTAGGACGCCGTTCTGAAGCGAATGAGGCATTTCAACAAGCGCTGCTGCTCCCCGACCGGATGATGGCGCACCACTTGAGCCGGCTGGCCTGGGCGGGATTTATACCAGAGTGACCTGAACCCCGCGGTTGCGGAGAGCGTCTACGAACTCCGCAGGCGCGCGGCGATCGGTGATGAGCCTGTGAATGCGTTCCATAGAGGCAATGCGGGAGACGCTTCGCCGTCCTAGTTTGCTCGAGTCCGCAACGACGATCGTTTCTTTCGCGGACTCGACCATGCGTGTGTTCAATTGCGCTTCCAAAACGTCGGGCGTGGAAGGGCCGCCTTCCAAATCGAATCCATCGACGGCCAAAAAGAACTTATCCGCATGCAGGTCTCCGAGCATCGCCTCGGCTTGCGGGCCGACGAGAGAATAAGATACCGGCCGCAGCAGGCCGCCGACCACCAGGACCGAAATGCCTGGAGCGTCCGCAAGCTCGAGCGAAATATTGAGCGCATTTGTAATCACCGTTAGCGGACGAAGATTCTTCTCTTTCAGGTAGGCCGCGATCTCGGCGGTGGTCGTACCGGAATCGAGGATTATAGTTTCGTTAGCCTGCACGAGCTGGCCCGCAGCCTGCCCGATCCGAATCTTCTCCGGACGGTGGAGGGCAGCTTTCAGGCGCAACGGATAATCTTGAGCTTCGTTGCGTTTTACGGCCCCACCGTGGGAACGCAGAACGCTTCCGCTTTCCGCCAGGCCGTCCAGATCCGCCCGGATTGTAACCGCCGAAACCTTGAACCTTTTGGCGAGATCGCTAATGGTAACCTGGCCATCTTTTTCTATGAATTGTAATATCTTGCGGCGGCGCTCTTCTCCAAGCAAGCGCGAGTTGTTTGAGTACGGCATTACGCCTTTGTTCGAGTGTAGACGGGACGGCTTGCAGGGGTCAAATGGCGAGGGTCGGCTTTTGTAAGTTCATTTGTGATTTTTGCATTTACTTGCGTTTCGTTTGCGTCCGTGATACAACCTACCGTAAGCGCTTGGCAAGGAGGCCCAAATGCGAGATCTGAAGTGTTTGCGGTTTTTAGTCTTATCTGTGTTGATGCTGGGAGTGGGCGTCTCGGGTGCGTTCGCCCAAGGAACCGACCTTGGGACCATTCGCGGGAATGTAACGGATGCGACTGGGGCTGTAATTCCAGGCGCGAAAGTCGTGGTTACGGATCTCGCAACGAATTCCACGCGCGAGACCGTGACAAATGGTCACGGCGATTATCAGATCTTCGGCCTGAATGCCGGGAGATTCAAGGTCACGATTTCGTCGCCCGGCCTCGAAGCGCAGGAGATCACAAATCTCTCGGTGCATGGTAGTGAGATTCTGACGGCCGACGCAAAGCTTCAAGTTTCGAGAACCCAGCAGGCCGTCGTGGTCACCGCCGACAACGCCCCCATTCACACAGAAGACCAGACGATAAGCAGCACATTAAATAACCAAGACGTGATAGAGCTTCCACGTGATAGCCGAGACGTTTATCAGTTTCTTTACTTAAATCCGAATGTTACCCAAGCCGACGAGCCGGGAACATTCAAATTTCTCGGATTCCAGAGCTATGGCGCGAGTTTTTCGCTCGACGGGCAGCGTTCAAACGGCGGCATCTTTGGCCAGCCGACATCGAGTGAGCCGTCGCTCGAGGCCGTCGGCGAACTGAACATATTATCGAACGATTTCAGTGCCGAGTACCCCGGCATCGCCACGGTTCGCGTGACCACGAAGCGCGGGACGGACCAGTATCACGGGTCGCTGTTTTACAACAACCGAAATTCCGCTCTGGCTGCCTGGTCCCTTCAGGACAAGGACGCGGCCGCGAACTTCGCGCCAACGGCGTTCCAGAGCAAGTATCCGACACCGTTCTTCAATATCAACGATGTCGGCGCGTCGTTCGGCGGCCCCATACCGCTGATGAAGAAGAACACCTGGTTCTTCATGGCGTACGAGCATAATTCGACGGTCGAACCGGATACGGTTCAGTCGAACAATCTTCCGCATCCGTCACTGCTGGCCGGCAATTTCTCGCTGGTTGACGATTCCATAAAACCGGCGGTGCCCGCTGGAATTACCCTGACGCCCCAGGAAATCGCAACCGACACAGTCGGCGGCTTGGGCCAGCAGTTCATCCAAATTCCACAGCGGCTACTGAATCCGACCGTTCAAAATCTGATCAGCAAATATTTCACACCGATTGGAATGTCCGCTCCTATCGATCCCACGACGGGACGCGTGCCTGGGTATCAGAATTTGGTGTCGGCTTCCGCATTTCAGGAGATGGGCACGCTTCGCCTCGATCATGATTTTTCTCAGAACGATCATGTTTTCGTAACCTATAACGCATCGGCCCTGTCGTCTTCGGGGAGCCCGACCGAAGATACTTCCCCAAACACCGGTTTTGTCGGACAGCCTTATACTGGGCTCGGTTTAACTGAAACTGACCGTCAGAACAACACTGTGTCGCTCTCCTATACGCGCATCGTCAAACCGAATGTTGTGAATGAATTGCGTGGTGGTTTCAACCGTCAGAACTTGTTTGTGCATAGCAATACTACGCTTTCCGGGTTCCTCTCGAGCATCGGTTTCACGCAGGATGAGATCAACGCGTACGGCTCCGTCGTAGGGCCATCGCAGCTCAGCACCTTCGGGCAGCCGGCAATCAGTTTTAGCGGTACATTCGCAACCTTTCCCAACGGGGGCCGCAACACGGATCGGCCCTTGAATCAAAGTCTGCAGACATTCGGCGATACTTTGAATTGGGTTGTGGGAACTCACAATCTGAAAATGGGCGCGGACTTCGTCCGTAACCAAGCTGTTGACGGATTCGCGGTGAATCGCGGCAATGTGCGCGGGTTGGCGACTTACAACGGAACCGGCACTGATCCTCTGGCCGACTGGCTCCTCGGGCTTGCGCCTACCAGCGTCTCGCATGTTCTGTCACCCCGGCCGCCCATGAACGTATCGAACTGGGAAACCGGCTATTTTTTCCAGGATGACTGGAAAGTAACGTCGCACTTTACGCTGAATCTCGGATTGCGATACGAGGTGATCACGCCGTTTATCGAAGCGAACGATTTGCTCGCGAATTTCGACCCGGACCTGAAGAATCCCAACACGGGGCAGCCGGGTGTCTTTATCATTCCTTCGCAGAAGACGCTGCAGTATCTGGATCCGCGCATCATCAGTTACGGCTACATTTACGCGCCGCAGGCAGGAGTGGGACCCGGCTTGATTCACCCTGATCTGAACAATCTGGCGCCGCGAGTCGGTTTCGCATGGCGCATCGGTGAAAAGAACGTGCTACGCGGCGGATGGGGCGTTTACTATCCAACTTCGGCGGCGCAAGGCATTCGAGATCCCATCGCGACGAACCCGTTCAATGCGGGCGTCACATTCCGGAACAGTAAGACTGATCCCACCGCTCCCACGCTGCAGGGCTGGCCAGGCGGACCAGATGGCAACGACTTGTTGACAGGCGGCGTGATGAACGGCATCGGCAATACACCATCCGCAAATTTCGTTCCGCTGAATTTGCAGCAGCCGCGGGTCCAGCAATACAATGTGACGTTCGAGCGCGACCTCGGGTGGAACACGGCGCTGCGACTGTCTTATCTCGGCACCGCCATGCACGGCCTGATTGCAGGCAAAGATCTCGATGAGATTCCTCCGAACAACGTTCCATTCGGAACGACGCAAGGCGATGGCGTGACAATCTGCGACCCGACTCAAGGGACGTGCGCGCTTTCGCCGCAGGACTTGGCACGGCTGCCGTATCCGCAGCTTGCCGAATTCGTACTCGGTTACGGCAACTTCGGACACGGGCTGATGAACGCGTTCCAAACGCAAGTGGAGCATCGTTTCACCAATCACCTGATGTTCAGCGGCGCGTACACGTACATGAGCGAGAACTCGACCGGAGTTGATAGCGGCAACTCCAGCTTGGGAGGCGTGGCTTACAACATCTTCGATCCGAACAGCGACTACGGGCCGGAAGCCTTCGTCTCGAAGCACCGTTTCGTAGGCTACGGAATCTACGACCTGCCGGTTGGCAGGGACCGCCAGTTCGGGTCGAATTTACCGGGATGGTTGGACGCTTTCATTGGCGGATGGCAAACCAGCTTCAACATGTTTGCGAAATCCGGCACGGGATTCACCCCGTTCTGGATTTGCGATGATTGCGATCCGGTAGAACCGGGGAACGTTGCCGTCGGTTCGGTCGATCCGGTTGGGGACTTCGGGTGTGAGCCGTGCTTCCGGCCGACAGTTGTGAGCAACAACTATAACCAGAGGAGCGGAGATTATCTGTGGAACGCAGCGGCATTTGGGCCTCCGCCCGTAGGTGCTGACTTATTCAGTAACGGCACCGTGGCCAAGCGCAATATGCTATGGGGCCCTGGGACATGGGGCGTCAATCTCGGCGTTCACAAGTATTTCAGCTTCGGCGAGCGGATCAGAGCCGAACTCGGCGCAGATGTCGACAATCTGTTTAATCACCCGCTGCTTTCGCCGGATCTGAATTATGGCGGCGGCGGCGGCCCGTTTGCCGAAGTCGGGGACTTCAATTTGCAGGTGAACCAGACTACGGGCCAGTTGTTGCCGATCACACAGGTCAACCGGAATCCTTCTTTCGGACAGTTGATCAACAGCTTTTCTCAGGAAGGAATCGACAGCCGGCGCGCCGTTCGGTTGCGGTTGCGGATTACGTTCTAGAGGGGTGGCCTACGGATAGAATGGCGCAGAGATGCGGTTCTGCGCCATGGCGGGTTTCCTCGCGCTTCAAATTGGATCGGCGTGCGCACAGAATCTTTCCTTTGGCTCACGCGAGGCAAGGCCCGTCCCGGAATGGCTGCCGCGAATCACCATCTATGAGATCTGGCTGAACGCGTTCAGCAAAGAAGGCACACTAAGCGGCGCGATACCGCGACTTCCGTACGTGGCCGATTTGGGAGCATCGGTCGTCTATCTGGGGCCGATTGCTAAACATTCGGCTGCCCCCCATGCCTCGCCATACAGCATCGCGGATTACAACGCAATCGATCGCGATTACGGCAACGAACAAGATTTGCGCGATTTTGTTTCAGCGGCGCACAAGCTGAAGCTCAAAGTGATGCTGGATATCGTGTACTATCACGCGGCGCCTGATAGTGTGATGCTGAACCATCCTGATTGGTTCATAAGAACTCAGGATGGGAAGATCGCGCGCGGGTTCTGGCCGCAACCTCTTCCCGACTACCGCAACGCGCAAGTGCGGAAGTATCTGATTGACAGCCTGGTTCATTGGGTGCGGGACTTCAAAATAGACGGCTTTCGCTGCGATGTGGGTGGCGGCGTGCCGCTTGCGTTCTGGGACCAGGCAAGGAAGGCTCTCGACCGCGTGAACCCGGATGTGATTCTGCTTTCAGAATCCGACCGGCCTGACGATCAGCTCCAGGCTTTCGATATTAATTACAATTTTCAGTACTATTTGACGCTCCGCTCGGTGCTGCGGGACGGCGCTGCGGCGATCAAGCTGCGTGAGAACTGGGAGGAAATGAAACGAACGATGCCACGCGGCGCGAGGCTGCTGCACTATAGTGACAACCATGATTGGCCGCGCGCGGTTCTGGAATTTGGCGAGAAGGCAGCGATGGCGGCCACGATCTTGAATTTCACACTCGATGGCATTCCGTTCCTCTACAACGGGCAGGAGGTGGGCGATCCGACCCCAACGGAGTGGAGAACGCGTGCGCCGATTCAATGGCAGGAGCTCAAGATCAGGAGCGACAAGAACCAATACGCGGCAACTCTCGCGAAGTATCAGACGCTTTTTCGAATTCGCGCGAGCTATCCGGCCCTCATGGCAGGGGACGTGATTTGGGTGAACAATACGGAGCCCGATAGCGTCCTGAGCTTTTTACGCAAGAAGGGCGGGGAAGAGATACTGGTCATCCTCAATCTGTCGAACCGGAATCTTCACGTGACGCTCGATCTCCCGGTGATGGACTACTACACGGTCGAGAATTTGATTGAACAGAGTGAGACGTCGTTCCAGCTGTATTCGGGCCGGGTGTCGGCGAATCTCGGGGCGTTCGATGCGATTGTTGGGAAAGAGATTCCGTTGCAACCGCTGCGGGAGAGGTAAATTGGCCATCGTCGGCGAATTTACGCAGGCCGAGTTGCCATAGATCGTCGGCGGATGACTACGTAAATCACGCCCAAGCAAAGCCAGGTGAAGCCAACCAAACGCGCTTGCCAGCGCAGGCTCGACCAGATGTACAGGCACACTGCGCATCCGGTGAGCGGCAGCACAAGGTAACTCCAGCTGCGGTTGCGTCCCCGGACAAAGTAGTGCATGAAGGTGGCAGCATTCACTCCCGTGAAAGCGAGAAACGCGCCGAAGTTCAGGAGCTCGGCGCCGAGCTGATAACTGATCAGGAGAGCGCCGACGAGCGCAATGGCTCCGCTGAACATGACGTTGTAGTTCGGGATGTTTTTCTTGCTGTCTACGTGGCCGAAAAATCCAGCGGGCAGCGCGTTATCGCGTCCCATTCCATAGAGCAGGCGGGCTGCGCCAAGCTGTGATCCCATTCCCGAGCCGATAGTTGCAACGAGCAGAGTCGCATTCACGATATGAAACAAGACCAGGCCGCCGGCGCGCCCGGCTACGAAGCTGTAAGCGGTATCGAGATCCGGGTAGTGATGAAAGTCGGGCCAGACGAGCTGTCCCGCGTAGACCTCAACGGCCGAGAACACGCCCGTCGCCAAGCACACGAGAACAGTCGCTCGCAAAATATTCTTCTGCGGGTTCACGACCTCTTCTGAAAGCGTAGAGATGCTGTCGAAGCCGATGTAGGTGAGAGCCGCGATCGACGTACCGGTGAAAACCGCGTGGACCGAGAACGTCGCGGGATCGTAAAACGGTTTGGTCAGGGCGCCGGGGCCAAAAGGCACGCCCATGAGGTAGCGGGCCATAACGATGAGCATGTAAACCACCACGGCAGACATGCCGATTGTGAGCCAGCGGTTCGTACTCGCGGACGCCTCGATGCCGCGTAGATTGAGCAGAGTGAAAAGCAACGCGAAAAAGACAACCCAGATCTGGTACGGAATAGGAACGACATTCGAAGCAGCCTTGCTGCACCAAATCGTGCAGATGAGCGGGTTCAAAAGATAGTCAAGCACGATGCCCCAGCCGGTCAAGTAGCCGAGAAAGCCGCCGAATTCGCCGCTCACGTAGGCGTACGCCGATCCCGCGCTCGGATACACGCGCGCCATGCGGCCATAGCTGACCGCGGTAAGCAGCATCGCAACCATGGCGATCAGAATGGCCGTTACCACGTGCCCGCGGGCTTCCTGAGAGACGACGCCGAAGAGCGGCATGGGCGCGGTGGGTTGGATGACGATCAGGCCATAGAAGACGAGATCCCAAACCGTGAGCGCGCGGCGCAGCGAAGTGGCGCTCGCTTGGGTGATTTTGGCTTCTGGCATGAGTCGAAAGAAGGCCTATTGGGGAAGCGTCACTACATTAGAATAAGCCGAAGCACCAGCCGAATTGGAAACGCGCACGCGGTAGGAAATCGCCTGGTCACTCCTGAAGCTCTGGTTCTCTGAAGTCGATGCTGCGTTCCCGGGAAGCTTTGCGATGGATTCCCATAGTTCCTGCCTACCGGTGCGGCGCTCGACCATAACGGCATCAAGATGGCCGCCATGCGTCTTCCAAGTGAGCTGGATGCCGGTTGCGGTTATCTTCGCGTTCAGGTCGCTGGGCGCTTCCGGCAATTCCGGCCAGTTGAAATAACTCTCGTCAGCAATTGCCATTACGCTGTCGCGTAAGGGGAGCCGGTCGAGCGTGTCGTTCGTTCCCTCACGCCAGGTGATGCGGGTCAACTTCCCTGAGGTGATGTCAACCAATACAGGATGGCGAATGCCCGAGTTCGCGATGTTGAGATTCACTGTTTGTGGCGGAGATTGGTCGCCTGGCTGGCTGAGGATGGGGAGCCAGTACGCCAGGATCGCGTTCCCGCCGCTGGAACGAAACGCGTAGCTGGCGAGCTTTGTCGGGGGTTCGCTTTGAATCTTTATCGATGGATCAAGCACGGTGTCGGAGAACAAAGTATTCATGTTTTGCAGAGCCGTAAACGCCGGGCGCGGTGTGAAATCGTCGGGTTTAAACCGGAGGCCATGCAGCATTCCGAAATCATCGAATTCGTTTCCATTGGTCGCGCCTACAATCAGCCAGACAAAAGTGCGCACGCCCTCGGCCCTATCCAGAAGCAAGCCGCGCGGAATGTACTTCGCTTGCACTGATTCGTCCGAATTAGTCCAGGTAGGAATGCCGTCATTAAATTCGTCATCCCAAAACACGAGATCCTTGCGGATACCGGGATAGTTCCGCACCATTTCGCGCAAGGGCTTCGAGGATCGGTTTGTGTCGTTGTCGTGGCCAAGGGCCTCGGGATTCAGATTGTGGCCGAAATCGGGGTAATTGTGATAGGCGAAGATGTCGATGGCGGCGGCGCAATCGCAGGCATCGAGCGCGCGCTTAGCGTAGCTTCGATCCGCGCCTGAGAGGCCTCCGAAAACGGTCTTCGCTCTTGGGTCCGTCTCGTGAATCGCGGCGGCGGCAGCTTTGAAGAGCCTGCCGTACTCTTCGGGATTCGGAGCTGGATTCCAGTAATCGATATTCGGCTCGTTCCAAACCTCGTAGTATTCCACGCGTCCGCGAAAATGGCCGACCATCCAGGCGACGTACCTGGTGAATGCCTCGATTTGCGGGGGTGTCGTGGGCGGCCAAAAGACGGAATACAAACTGCGATCAGGATTATGGAAGCCGCCCGGTTCCGGAGTGACGATGTTTGGAAGGCGGCCGGCAGGCGAGGTGTACAGCGGATTTCCGTAGAGCAACTGTATCTCAATGTGGACGCCGTTCTCGACAAGCGAGTTCACGTAGTCATCGACCTCGGGCACGACGGAATAGCGCCCGCGCGTGCGCTCGACCCAATCCCAACTGGTGTAGTCGGAGCTGTTTTCATACTGGCCGATGCGGATAAAGTTCACGCCGGCGTCGAAGATGCGAGTCCACCACCAGCGATTCCAAGGAATGTAAGGCTGGCGAGGAAGATCTGAATCGATTCCGAAGCCGTCTTTAATTTGAATGGAGCGCCGCGGGACCAGGTGATCCGGGAGATTGTCGGCGGCCCAGAGCGCACAATGCGAGAGAAGCGCCAGTAAAAGAAAGAGTCGCCAATAAAGCTTCATGCCGGCTCCCTATGCTGCGCAGCT
The DNA here is from genome assembly GCA_963703035.1 of uncultured Acidobacteriaceae bacterium. GTDB lineage: Bacteria > Acidobacteriota > Terriglobia > Bryobacterales > Bryobacteraceae > Bog-105. Next base: position 1,399,332 of record OY969780.1, read on the forward strand.
TGAATTCCTCCTAACACGCCGCGCATGTAAGCGAAGCTCTTCTGCATGCCGGGTAGTGGATTATCGGGATCGGCTTCGTATTCGAGGTTAACGCAGCCGTTGTATTTCATTTTGATCAACTGCAAAAAGATTTGAGGAAACGGCAATTTGCCTTCGCCGACGGGGCACTGGCTGTCTTCAGTCTTGATGTCTCGCAGATCCTTTGCGTGCATATCGAGGAGGCGGGGTCCCGTTTCGGCAATTGATTCGACGACATCAACGCCCGCAAACGCGGTATGGCCAAGATCGATACATAAGCCGCAACGCGGGTCCATGTTCTTTACAATGTTCAAGGCGCTTTGGGGCGTGGGGAAATTCTTGTCTTCAGGACCGTGATTGTGAACGGCAATCTTGATATCGTACTGCTGGACGAATTTCTCGAGCTTGGGAAGCGTGACGGCTGTCGGCGCGCAGACAATCAGCGGAAAGCCCGCGCGCTTGGCGTATTCAAATTTGGAGCGAATGTCCGATTCGTCATCCTTCTGGAAGCTCACGTTGCCGCACCCCACCAGAATGATTCCGGCTCGTTGAAATTCCTGCTTCGCCGCATCGATTTCTTGAGGAGTGCTGTTCAACTTCAGGTGAACGTCCTTCACGTTCAGATACGGAGTACCCAACTGCCGGGTCATCTCAATCGCCTGTGCGCGAGAGAAGTGGCGAAAGGAATAGGAGGCGACGCCGAGCTTGAGGTCGGCTCCGGAAATCCGGAATTGCTGGCCGTAGGACCGGCTCCCAACTACGCTGAGGCCGACGGCGCCCGGGACGGTTGCGATCCAGGTTCTGCGCGTGATGCCGTAATTGGACATAGATCAAGATGATATATCAAAGCGCGCGGCGTCCGCCGGATAATGGTCGTGTGACGGATCAACTGTTCCTGTCGATCTGGCTTGACCCTGCCAGCCGGGGAAGCCGTATTCGCCACTTTCAAGAACTGCTGCATCTCTTTCCGTTCTCACAACGCGAGCGTCCGCAATCCGTCGTATCGGTCCATGCGATTGATACAACTGAGCCTCCGCTCTTTGAGCGTGCCGTGAATGGACCGGTCGATGTTGCTGAAGTGGTTTCTATGTTTCGGGACTACCAGGGCGAGGATATCGCTTATCAGCTGGAAAGCTGGTGGGATTTGTGGCAATTCGATCAGGATTGGGAGCTTGCCCCCGCCGCCGTGACACTGTCGTGTTTCGGCGCCCAATTTGATAACGGGACAGAATACCGGCCGCAAGATCAAGAGGATCTTCGTATCGATTTCGGCATTGATAGCCATTACCTGCCGCGCCTCGACGTGCCCGGCAGCGCAAGACTGACGGAATCCAACATCAAGAGCCTTTTGCGGCTGGTTCACGAGATCGAATCAACCTTGCCTGTCATTAAACGGCAGTTAGAAACCGAATCGGGCGAGAACTTCGCCGAGCGGCTGCAAGACGCGTTGCGGCCCGCCGGCAGTTTGCAATAGAGGCGAATCCTTAGAACAGGGTGGCAGGAACGTTTTTCGAGCTGATCGTAAATCCAAAACTTACACGATTATCAATGCGGCCGCCGAGAGTGCCGAAGCTGCCGTAATCCGCGTAATCGTAACGAAGGTTTGCCCCCAGGTGGCGCATGAGTGAATAGCCCATCGAACCGCTCAGTGAGAGGCTTGAGTAGGCGGCTGAAACCGTATTCGAAACGCTGGTCAGGCGAGAGTAGTTGCCACCGAACCCGATGTTCCATTTACGGTTCGCATAAGAGTAGAAGCCGTTCGCGAAATCGTTCCGTGAGGCGAGAAAGATGCCATTGCCGGAATTCACGTTTTGCCCTGCATTCACAGTGAACCGCGAGCGCCTCCACGAGCGGGTGAGGCTGGCTTGAAAGTAGGGAAACATGGACGTTTGGTCGTACTTGCCTGGAATGTAAAACTGAATGGCTTGATCGTTGATTTGGAAGTCGAAGGGCAGGAATGCAGTACCTGTCGAATGCACACGATTCACACCCGCCGAGATGCCGCCCTGCCAGTGCGCGGAGAAATCGTGAGAAAGAGTGACGTAACCGGTATCAGAGCCGGCTTCTCCGCCGCCGCCCTGGTACACAGTGTAACCACGGCTGTACGTCGCGCTAGCGGTCGTTCGCCTGGTAAACCGATAGAGGACCGAACCGAATCCACTGCCGCCCGTAGTTCCAAACGGGGCCGCTCCGCCATACCGGCTGAGAAAAAAACTGCCTCCGAATTCATAGCTCAGCCGGATCGATTGCTGGTAAGAAAAGCCCAGATTGCTCGAAAGATACTTGGTCGAATTAGTATACGGATTCAGTTCGACGGCGCCGGATTGGCTCGGCTGGAGACTGAAGTACGTGCCGCCGTTTAGAAAAATGCCGGCCGATTGGGAAAACGAAATGCCCCATCGCTTCGTAAGTGCTTTCCTAAAGTCCAACGAGAGATTTTGGTCGGTCCCGCTCGGATAGACGCCTCGGTAGTCGCGATACCCTCCGCGATAGCTCAGGTCGAAAGTTCCGTGATTCAGCTCGTGAAAGGCCGTTAATCCGCCGCCCACCTCGAATCCGAAGGCGCCCTGGTCGGCTACAGCATTATTGAACTGGCCCCCTGCATACACGGGAAAGGTCGAATCGTAGACTCCGTTTAGAAATCCGTAAAAATTCAGGTAATTATGCAGGCTTGGCTCAGTCGGCTGCTCGGCAAGAGTGAGGGGATTGCTAGTCCTGTCCGTCGGCGTCTCGACCTGGGGCGGCGTATCGGCCGGCGGCTGAGCCTCTTGAGCGGAAAGCGCTGCGCCGTACGTTAGGGCGAAGGCCAGAACCAGCCATCGATTCACGCGACGGTCCCCAAAGCCCGTAACTATGCTTATCAACTATAGGTTGTTCCGAAACGGGGCCGTGACTCTCACCGGACGAGCGCAGAGTCCAGCTTTTCAAGATCGCCAGGTTCTCCAAATTTCAGCGCCCGAAGCTCTGGATCGATATTGCGCAGCAACCCGGACAACACCGATCCCGGACCTACTTCGATGAAAGTTGTCATCCCTTTACCGGCGATGTGGCGGATACTGTCTGCCCAGCGCACAGGGTTCGGGATCTGCTCATAGAGGCCTTGTCTTGCCTGCTCGGCAGCAGTAATTTCCCGAGCTTCCCAGTTGTTGACCAGCGGAATCGCAAGCTCTTTGAAGACGGCACCGTCGAGATCCGCTCGTAGCTTTTCCTGAGCGGGACGCATGAGAGGGCAATGGAAAGGCGCGCTGACGGGCAGGAGAACGGCGCGCTTCGCTCCAGCAGCTTTGGCCAACTCGATCGCGCGCGCGACGGCTCCGGCGTGACCGGCAATGACCACCTGATCGGGTGAGTTGAGGTTCGCGGCCGTAACGACTTCGCCCTGAGCTGCGTCTTCCAAGATCTGGTCGAGCTTGCCTGCAGGTAGTTTCAGCAGGGCGGCCATCGCGCCTACGCCCTCCGGCACGGCCTCTTGCATGTAGCGGCCGCGCTTTCGGACGAGTTGGAGCGCATCTCCGAAGTCGAGCGATCCGGCCGCGACCAGAGCTGAATATTCGCCGAGACTGTGGCCGGCGACGATATCCGGTGAGTACCCGAGACGCTGCAACACTCGATATGCCGCAATCGAGAGTGCCAGCAGTGCAGGTTGCGTGTTCTCGGTTCTCTTGAGGTCTTCGTTCGCGCCGTTAAAGCAGAGCTCAGAAAGAGAGAAGCCGAGAGCCGCGTCGGCATCTTCGAAAGCCCCGCGCGCCTCCGGGTACTCCGCGGCGAGCAACTTGCCCATCCCCGCGTACTGAGATCCCTGTCCGGGAAACACGAACGCGAGCTTCCGATTTTCGAACCCTTGCGATGAGTCCGCGCGTCTCATGTACGGGAAACGCTTCTACAAAGATTCTCTGAGGTGACTGAAATGTTGAATACAAATTCCAGCAACAGCCGGGCAGCAGTATCACGCATCGATTTGGCTTATTGTCCTATCTGCACTCATACGGTGCAAGCTGAGGTCGTTTGGCGGGCCAAGCGAGTCATCGTCAAGCCGGGGCAGAAGTGCTCGCATTGCCATTCGCCGCTTGACGCCGGGTATGTGATGCGCCGCGACAGGGCGGCCTAGCTTTCCGGTACAGAGATACCCGCAAACCGCCGATGTGTTCTATAGTTAAGACGAGCATGAAAAAGAAAGTAGCGCAGGAATCGATCATCTCGCCCGAGATTCTCGATCTGGCCAAGAAGTCCATCGAGATGGACAGGCCCGCAGCCACGATCCGTTGCGCAGTGTGCGGCGCTGCCTGTACCCGGTTAACCGGTCCGCAAAGCTCCGACGAAGATCTCTGCTGGGTTTGCCGGCGTCTGAAGATCAGCGCCTGGCGTGACACCGATCAGCAAATCTCCGCTCAAGAATAGAGTCTTTCTTCCGATGCGCGGAGCATGACGTCCGCTAGTGCTCCATGCCTTTCAGCACCATTCCCGGGTACCATGAGCGTACCGCTAAGACTCGCGACTTGACTCGGGGAGCGCTGTAGTAACCGACTGTGCAGTTCAGCCGGAAGAAGTAGGCGTCGCCGGCTTTCGCAGCGTGCCGTCCTTCTATTCCGTCCATTCCTCCTCCGGCAACCATGTCGCCGTCTCCATCGAGTACCAGGTAAATCTCCTCTTCGCGCTCGTGGTGGTGCGGGAAATTGGTGCCGCCGGGCGCGATCTCCATTAAGAAGAAGCTGGTCAGAACGCGTCCGGCTGCGATACGGTCACGTTTGCTGTCGACATCTCCCATCAGAAGCCGGTACAAGGTCGAGGAGGGATGGCCACTTACGGGCTGCGTGCGGACGTCTTCGATGTTCGCTTTCAACGGTTGCTGAGGGAGCGGAGCTTTCTCGAATCCTTTCGTATGGAATGCCATCACGATTACTTGCATTTCGGTGCCGGAAGCATTCTTAAGCGTGTGCGGCACAGTCGCCGGGGCGTAGATGTAGTCTTCCTTCACGAGACGGACATCCTGGCCTGCGTAGCGTAATGAGCCACTCCCTTCGAGCACAACGTATACTCGATCTTCTTCAGGATTCTGAATGGGCGCGCAGGCGCCGTTTGGGGCAATAATCGCCTCGCCGTAACGCGCGACTCCAACCACGACCGACGTATCGGAATCGCCTTCACCGAAGAGCGGCTTGTACTGGCACGTTGGAGTGCTGAGGTCGGCCTTCTTCTCTTGAGCGGCCGCGAGGCTCCGATACAGAAATGTGGGGTCCACGCGGCGATCGGCGCAGAAGCAGCAACTGACAAGAACGCTAGCTGTTATGAAATGATGGACTTTCATTACTCTCAAAGAATATATGTCACAAGTTTCGAGTGAGCGCCGAATGTTCATGAAGTGGGTTGCGGCAGCCCCGGTTCTAGGGTCGGTCGCCTGGCAAGGTTTTGCTAACAAGCTGTCGGGAGCCACTGGGACGGCCGAGAACGTGTACGAGCGTATTGGGGTGCGGCCCTGCATCAACGGTCGCGGAACCTGGACCTATCTGAGCGGCTCGCTGATACTGCCGGAAGTGCGGCGTGCGATGGAAGCGGCATCATTGCAGTTCGTCGATATGTTTGAGCTGCAACGGGCGGTTGGGAAACGGTTGGCCGCTCTCTCGGGCGCCGAATCGGGCATGGTGACCTCGGGTGCGGCCGGGGCGATGGCATCGGCGGCAGCAGCCTGCATTGCCGGTTCTGATCCGGCGAAGATCTGGCAGCTTCCGGACACAACGGGCTTAAAACACGAGATTGTTATGTTGGGCGGCCGAATCGCCTTCGATAGCGCGTTGCGGTTGGCGGGAGGGAAATTGGTGATCACCGAAACGCTTGAGGCGTTGCCTGCGGCAATCAATGAGCAAACCGCGATGGTGTATACGACGTGGCGGGATGATCGGTTATCGCGGGCGCTCGACATTACGCGCCGGGCAAAGGTGCCGCTGCTCTTGGACGATGCCGCTGGAATTCCTCCGCTAGACAATCTGTCGCGCTACGCCAAAATGGGCGTCGACCTGTATTGTTTCAGCGGCGGCAAAGGGCTGCGAGGGCCGCAGTGCGCGGGCGTGCTCATCGGACGAAAAGACTTGATCGATGCGGCACTCGCGAATACTAATCCTTGGGAAGGCGCGGTTTGCAGGCCGATGAAGGCCGGTAAGGAAGAAATTATCGGGATGCTGACTGCCATCGAAACGTGGGAAAAGATCGACATGAATGCTTTGAATCGCGAATGGAATGCCAAAGTTCAGCGCATCGCGAAGCTGGTCCAGACGGTCCCTGGCGTCACGACCAAGATCTATGTTCCGGAGGAAGGGAACAGCTATCCAACGCTGCGCGTGATGTGGGATGAGGCAAAGTTCGGGCTGACGGTGGCGCAATGCGACGAACAACTGCGCGCCGGGCAACCGAGGATCGAAGTATTGACTAACAGCAACCCGAGCATGGTGCCGGCGGTGAGGGAGGGCCAAGACCCGAAAGAAGAACCGTCAAAGAACCAGCTCGAGATTATTTCGATGACCTTGCAACCCGGCGAGGATCTGATTGTGGGCCGCCGCTTGCGCGAGATCTTGAACGGGGCCAGAGTGAACGCTCGCGTTGGTTGATCGTTGCGGCTGCGTGCTGGGTTCTGCAATTGATGCGATCGGCGAAACTCCGCTGGTCGAGTTATCGCGCCTGACGAAGGGCCTGCGCGGCCGCCTGCTTGCGAAGCTGGAATATTTCAATCCAGGGCTATCGAAGAAGGACCGCATCGCGCGCCAGATCATTAAAGACGCCGAGGCGAATGGAAGTCTTCAGCCCGGCCAGACTGTAGTCGAGCTGACCAGCGGCAATACGGGCACCGGGCTTGCGATCGTGTGCGCGGTCAAAGGCTATCCATTTGTCGCGGTCATGTCGAAGGGAAATTCGGAAGAGCGCGCGCGAATGATGCGGGCGTTGGGCGCGGAAGTGGTGCTGGTCGATCAACTGCGGGATTCGCAGCCCGGATACGTTTCAGGCGGGGATCTCGAGCTTGTCGAGCAGGAGACGAGGCGTACTGCGGCCGAGCGCGGCGGATTTCGCGCGGACCAGTTTCGGAATGTCAGCAACTTTCGGGCGCACTATTTGCATACGGGGCCGGAAATTCTTCGACAGGCGGAGGGTCGGATCGATGCATTTTGTGATTTTGTGGGGTCGGGAGGCACGTTTGCAGGCTGCTCAGCGCGGTTTAAGGAACACGATCCGCGTATTCAATGTTTTGTGGTCGAGCCGAGCGAACCGAGGCATCGCATTCAGGGCGGCGGTTACTCCATGCCGGACTTGCCGCTGATGCGGCGCGAACACATCGACGGCTATTTATCAGTAACGGATGACGAGGCGATCACGGCTGCGCGGCGGCTGGCGAAGGAAGAAGGGATATTTGCCGGATTCTCTTCCGGAGCGAATGTCGCGGCAGCGCTGAAGCTCTTACCCGGGAGAACGGTCGTAACTTTGATCAACGATTCCGGATTGAAATACTTAAGTACGGACCTTTGGCGGTAGGTAGCATGAACAGCATGAGGATCCTGACCGTTCTTCTTCTCGCTTGCACTGCGCTTGTTGCAGCGGATGTGATCGATGCCTTCGGATACCACTGGACGGTTCCCGTGGCTTCCGACTGGAGAGTTGAGCAGGGCCCTGAGGGAACGATATTGCATCTCGCGACGCACCGCGGACCGCTTCCGGGGCCGAGGCGTCCGATTCAGTTCGCGCTCGCCGAAACGCGAGATTATGGAACGGTGAGGGTGGAGCTGGACGCACGGCCACTCGGCCGTTCGCTCATGATTGTGTTCAGCTATCGCAACCCGGCGCACTTCGATTACGCGCACTTATCCATCGATCCGGCAACGAAAGAGCACGTGCATAACGGCATCTTCCATGTCTACGGAGGTGAGCGCGTGCGAATCAGTTCTGAAGCGGGGAGAGCTGCTTTCGCGGAGACTAACCGGTGGTATCACGTGCGGCTCGTGCACGATGGTCAATCGGGCAGTGTAGAGGTTTCCGTAGACGGGCAGCCGATACCGGCGCTTCATGCCGTCGATGTGAGCCTGCTTACGGGCAAAGTCGGCATCGGCTCGTTCGACGAGACGGCCGATTTCAGGAATGTAAAAATCCAGGGCGAGCAGCGTTAGGGACGGCGCTGCCCGTAGGATGCAGCAGGGCCATGCTTGCGGAGGAAGTGCTTGTCGCGGAGGACTTCTGAGATACCTTCTACATCAGCTCTGATTTGAAACGTGAGATAAGCCAAGTGCGCGAGTTCTTCGAGAATGACCGCGGTGTGGGCGGCATCGCCCGCAGAAGTTCCCCACGAGAACGGTCCGTGCCCTGCTATCAGGACTGCGGGCATTGAGAGCGGATCCACATTAGCGAAGCGCCGGACGATCACGGCTGCTGTATTCGACTCATATTCCGATTCAATTTCACACGGTGTCATGACATCAGTTACAGGAATTGCGCCTCGAAAATAGTCCGCATGAGTGGTGCCGAGGCAGGGAATCTCGACGCCGGCTTGCGCCCAGGCTGTCGCGTAGCGCGAGTGGGTATGGGCGATTCCATTAGCGCCTTCGAACGCACGATACAAAGCCAAGTGAGTGTCGAGATCTGAGGAGGGTCGAAACGTGCCTTCGATGATGCGGCCGTCAAGATTCGTTACAACTAGATCGTCGGGTCTCATGCTGCTATAAGGAACGCCGCTCGGCTTGATGACGACCATACCGGAAGAGCGATCGAGTCCACTCGCGTTGCCGAATGTCGAGATCACCAAACCGTGCCGGACTAAATCCTGATTGGCTTCAAATACTTGTTCTCGGAGTGTTTTCAGAGTCATCGGATCGACCTAGCTTGCGCAGCAATTCTGCGTAGCTCAGGAAGCACGTCACCAATCGCGGCGGGAGACGAGTCTCTCGCTCCCAGAGCGAAGTAGAGGCGCTTGTACAGCGGATAGAGCTCGTCATAAATCGCGACGCTCGCAGGTTCCGGATTGAAGATCCGAAACCCGGGACAGAGAGCGTCCTGAGCTTGTTCAATGGACGGGAAGGCTTTTGCGGCGAGGAATGCAAAGATTGCAGAGCCCAGGCTGGTCACGTCACCTTGCGGCACGAGAATCGGCTTGTTCAGAACGTTCGCGTATACCTGGTTGAGCACGTCGTTGCGCTTGGGGATTCCGCCGCTATTGATGAGGCGGTTTACGGCAACGCCATGCTCTTCCATGCGATCGAGGATGACGCGGGTATGAAACGCGGTGCCTTCAATCGCGGCAAAGAGCTCATCGGCGGCCGTACTCAGGAGATTCCAGCCGAATGTGACACCCCCCAACTCCGGATTGACGAGCACGGTTCGGTCGCCATTATCCCAGGTGAGGCGCAGCAATCCGGTTTGACCGGGGCGATAGCCAGCCAAGTCCTGCGATAAAACTGCAGCGGTAGAAGCGGCGCGGCGGGCAATGGCATCGAACAGGTCGCCGACCGCAGAAAGACCGGCTTCGATGCCAGTGAGGCGGGGATCAACGGAACCGGGCACCACACCGCAGACGCCGGGCACCAGAGTTGTTCGACCGCTGAGGCCAATGATGCAGGTGGAGGTGCCGATCACATTGACGGCGTCGCCGAGCTTGACGCCTGCGCCGATCGCGTCCCAGTGCGCGTCGAAAGCTCCTACCGGGATCAAGACGCCGGGCTGTAATCCGAGATTCGCGGCCCACTCGCTGCAGAGCGTGCCCGCCAGGCAGTCGGAAGTGAGATATCTTCCAGCGAGCTTGGCTCGAATTCCTTCGAAGAGCGGATCGACCGAGGTCAGAAACTCCTGGCTGGGAAGGCCTCCGAGCGCTTCGTTCCACATCCATTTGTGGCCCATCGCGCAGATGCTTCGAGGCGCCTGATCGAGATCGCGGATGCCGCAGAGCACGGTGGCTACGTAATCGCAATGCTCGAAGGCGGAAACGAGATTGTGGCGCTTCTCGGGATTGTGCCGCAACCAATGCAGGAGCTTAGAGAATCCCCATTCGGAGGAGTAGACGCCGCCGCACCAGTTAATCGCTTTGAGTCCTGTCGCGCGCGCCTTTTCGGTGATCTCGGCGGCCTCTTGCGAGGCGCGGTGGTCGCACCACAAGTAGTATTCATCGAGCGGCTCCAAATCTCTTCCGACGGGAAGTACGCTCGAGCCGGTCGTATCGAGCGCCATCGCATTGACTGCGGTACCGTCGACGCCCGCTGTCTCGAGCGCCTGTTTGGTGGCGCGGGCGAGAGCAGACATATGATCGCCGTGGCTTTGGGTGGCGTAATCAGGATCGCTTCTGGTGCGGCGCAGCGGATATTCAGCAACGCCTGCGCCGAGCCGTCCTTTGCGGTCGTCAAAGATGGACACGCGGACGCTGAGAGTGCCGAAATCGACACCTGCGACGACAGTGCTCATGCTCTATGCCAATACATCTCCCAACCCAAGTATTTGGTTGCGGCTTCATGGACGATGCTCGCGGTGTGAGCCAGGTTGGCTGCGGTGTGATGCTCGAACCCTTGCTCGCAGATGTAGCGGAGCAAGTCTTGCAGGCGCGGAATCTCGACGACGCCCGCGCCGCCGAAGGTCTGGAGTGAATCGTCGGTGAACCGGCCATCGCCGACGTAGCCGCGGATCTTGCCTTCGCGATCGCGCGTGGAGAAACGGGCGTAACTCATAGGGGCGGCTTTCACGCGGCCGTAGAGGGTGCCGAAGGTATTCAATTTGCCGACGGTCCCGGCGATGATTTCCTGGTACTCCATCTTGACGCCGGCGAAGAAGTGCTTGGGAAGATTGCTGCAATGGAAGCAGACGGCCTTATTCGGGTCGTCGCCGTAGTTGTTGTTCCAATCGAGCAGCGCGCTGGGAGTTCCGGAGGCGAGACGCAAAGCGTGCATGCTGAGGACGCCGGCGATATCGGTTTCGCAAGCGCTCGACATGAGATTCTCGCTCATCATGCTCATGACGGAGCAGGGAACTACGCCGAAGTTCTCTTCTAACGAAGTCCAGCATTGGACGGCGCTGATGGTGACTTCCTGCTCGGTCATCCAGGCATCGATGACGGCGCCGAGCTTGGCCATTTTCATGAGCGATTCCGCTGGGACATCGTTGGTCGAAACGTACGCCTTGATGTCCGCGAGCTTGTGCTGCGCGGCGGGCTCGTTGTCATTCATGCGCGCGATGCGGCCCAGCACTTCCGAGAGATCGAGCGTGATGACGGAGATCCCATTCGCCTCGAGCAGCTTTTCGCTGTACCGGACGGTGTTGAAGGCAGCGGGGCGAGCGCCAATTGCACCAACTCGCAGATTGCGCATGCCGCGAACCACGTGGCAGATCGCGATGAACCAGTCGAGATCGTTGTGAAATTCTTCGGAATTCGGGGCTTCGGTATGGAGTGATGTGAGTGAGTACGGGATGCCGTACTGCATGAGGTTATTGCAGACTGACATCTTGCCGCAGAAGCTGTCGCGGCGGTCGCGAATGCTCATGCGGCGGGGATCGTCGGGAGTGGCCTGAATCAAGACAGGAACATTCAGGCCGGAGAAGCGGAGCGTATCGGCGATGGCGCGCTCGTCGCCGAAGTTCGGCAACGAAACGATCACGCCGTCGATGCTGTCGCCCTGCCGCTTAAAGAGAGCGGCGCAGCGCTTGGCTTCTTCAAAGGTTTCGACGGCACCGAACTTGGATTCGTTGGCGATGAGCGCGGGATCGGTGTTGGAGCCCTTCGGGGTGGGCGCGACCACTTCGACACCGGTGTTTTCAAGGACGCGGATCATCTCTTCGCGACCGCTTGCGGCGAGATGGTCCGGGAAGAAGCCGCGATTGCCGACGATGAGGCCGAGTTTAATAGCGCGAGTGGTTGTGGGCATTACTGTTTCCTTGGGAAGAATCGAATGGAGTAGAACAGACCGATGATGAGGAGGACTGCTCCCCACCAGATGGGAGCGTGAAGGTTCGCGAGCACGACCGGGTATTGCGGCGGGGAGGTCAACTCGTAAAGGCCAGTCCCGGTGATGAGCGCGCCATAGATGGTTAGTAACAAGCCTATGAAGAACCAGATGGAAAGAGAACCATGTCTATCGTGCGTTCGCGGCATATTATCCATGCGCTCAAACTACCAGAAGATGATGTTCAAAATGAAGAACACGACGATGACGATGGCGGCCCAGAAGACGGGGCGCTGGTATAGCGCGAGATGACCTTCAGAAGGTATGTCGGTCGCGCCGTAGACTAATCCGGCGAGCTCCGAAACGGGTTTCGGTTTGGTCATGTAGCTGACTATGGCGGTGACAATGACGCAAATGAGCCAGGACCATAGGGCGCGGTACATATTTTCCGCCATTTGCTTGGCCTGATCGGAGAAAGCGATGTAGCGCAGCGCGGCCGGGTCGAGGTGTACCCAGACGAACATGCCGATAGAGGAGAGCGTTCCAGCGAGCAGGCCCCAGAATCCGGCAGACGGGGTGGCGCGTTTCCACAGCATTCCGAGGAGCACGGTTCCAAACAAGGGAGCGACGAAGAAGCTGAAGAGCGCCTGGACGTAATCCATGATACTGAGGAACTGCATGACGAGGTACGCGGTTGCGATGCTTACGAGCACGCCGAGGATGGTACACCAGCGGCCGACCGCGACGTAGTGTTGATCGGTGGCATTCTTGCGCATGAACGCGCGGTAGATGTCGTAGGTCCAGACGGTTGCGAATGCGCTGACATTGCCGGCCATGCCCGACATGAATCCGGCGATGAGAGCCGTGATGCCTAAGCCCAACAAGCCGGGGCCGCAGTAGCGCGCGAGCATCAGCGGCAGCACTTCGTTATAGGTGTGGGCTCCGTTTCCGGCTTGCGATTCGCCGACCAGTTTTTCGGGCAGCACGGCAAGCGCGAGCAGGCCCGGCAAGATGACGATAAACGGGAGGGCCATCTTGAAGAAGGAGCCGATGACGGGTGCCATCTTGGCGCTGCGGAGATCGTGGGCGGAGAGCACGCGCTGCACGACGAGGAAATCGGTTGTCCAGTAACCGAAGGAGATGACGAATCCCAGGCCGAGGACGATGCCGGTCCAATGGATGCCCATGGGATTGGTGGTGAACGAGCCGAGTCCCGTCCACAAATGCGTGTAGTCCTGACCCGGGAAGCGCTGGGCAATGCGATGCACCATGCCTGACCAGCCGCCGGTTTCGATCAGCCCGAGAACGGGGATGAGAATGGCGCCGAGCCAGATTAAGAAGAACTGGAGGACTTCGTTGAATATGGCGGAGAGCAGGCCGCCCAAAAACACATAAGCGGCGACTGTGAGCGAGGAGATCCAGATGCTGAAGTGGATGTCCCAGCCGAGGATGATTTTCATGACCAGCGCCATGGAGTACATATTGATGCCGCTCATCATGACGGTCATGAGGCCGAAGGTGATGGCGGAGAGAGCGCGCGCGGGCTCGCCGAAGCGCAGTTTCAGATAGCCGGGGACGGAATGCGTCTTCGAGATGTAATAGAACGGCATCATCACGAGGCCGAGAAACAGCATGGCGGGTATTGCGCCGATCCAATACCAGTGAGTGGCGAGAATGCCGTACTGATAAGCGGAGGCGGCCCAGCCCATGAGCTCGAGAGCGCCGAGGTTGGCGGCGACGAAGCTGAGCCCGGCGATCCAGGCTGTCATGTCGCGGCCCGCGAGGAAGAAGTCTTCGCCGGTTTTGGTGAATCGCTTGAGGTAGAAGCCGATGCCGAGCACCATCACAAAGTAGAGAGTGATGATGAGCAGGTCGACGGGGCTGAGATTTAAGAGCTTGTTCGAGGAAGCGAGCGCAGCGATAGGGGCGGGCACTTTGGAAAGGGAAGTATAGCGCTGCCCAGGTGTGAGCTAGGAGTGATCGGGAGTCGTAGAGTCTCGGAGTTCAGGTGACCGTCCCGAATCATCCGAATCTGGTTGTTGGAGCCGTTCGTGATCGTCGTCAAACGATTCGTATTCGATTCATCCGTATGCACCGCCTGCCCCCGTGGCATCGCGCTGCGATTGCGGTCGAACTTACTTTTTTGTTTCGCCTATTTTCAGGCGATCTCGATAAAGCCCTGGTGTAGAGATGTCGATTTGTGAACGGTACTTTTCATTTTTACTTACCTGAATTTCTACTTCGTAAATTCCTGGATGCACCGACAGCGCGTACTCTCCCAAGTCGTTAGTGACCGTGCGGTTCAATCGGACACCACGCTTATCAAGGATGCAGATGTTCGCCGCAGCTACGGGCGTGCTATCGCGCCGTAAGGTCCCGCTTAGAGTGGATTCGCCATCCACGCCACCCTCAGTAACTTCTCCAAAGGGGAGCCGGAAAGAAAGATCCGCACCAGCGGGATACGAAAGGTGAACCGGATAGTATCTTACATTGAAAAACCCGGGAGGCCCACTTCGACCGCATACATCCCTTCCGGTACGTGAGAAAAGCACGTTTTCCCTTTGCTATCCGAATATGTTTTGTATAACTTGGCTGTAAGCAAATTTGTTGCGTCGACCCGAGCCTTCGGCAAAGGGAGGTTCGCATAATCTGTTACGGTTACGCATAACTCCGATGCGATGCCATAAGACGTGTGGCGAACTCTGCGCAGCCACCAACACGTCGGATATCATCGACGCCTCCGTTGTGATCCTCGCCAGGGAGCGGCGAGACCCAATCGTTACAAGCGATCACCATGATCTACGGCGTTTAGACCACGGGGCCACCATTGTTTCGGTCTAAAGTCAATCCTGGTTCTCACCGCCAACGATAAGATCTAAGTCAATGCGGTATAAAGCAAAGGTTGATTGGTGGATAGGGGCCTCGCTTCTCATCGGGCTCTGCATGCCAGTCATAGTAGCCGTCGTGACCGGCCAAGCCTGGCTCTTCGCCGTAGCGGCAGCGATCTGGGCACTCGTGTTCGGGTTTTGTTATCCGCAGTCCTATGAACTCGGGTCGGATGCGCTCATGGTCAGGGCTGGTTTGAGCAAGCGTGCAATTCGGTACACGGAAATATCAACAGTGGCCCACTCGACAGAATGGGGAAGTGCGCTTGCTCTCTCGCTTGACCGCGTTCATCTCGTCGCGGCCGGTACGGAGTTGTTAATTGCACCGCGAAACAAGGAGATGTTCCTCCAAGACATATTGGCCAAGGCGCCCCAACTAACTTGGGTCGGTTTAGATCTCTCCGCACGGCTCGGTTGAAGGCTGTTCGAGAATTTATCGCGATCACCGCGGCAGTGACCGCCGTCAGCGCGGCTGCGTAAGCTAGTTCGCTTTGAGGCGTTCGGCGATGTCTTTTTCGGAGATGGCGCCTTCGCGGATGACTTTCCAGTAGGGCTCGGTTATATCAACCGTTGTCGAGCCTGGACCGCTGCAGGTGCCGCCGTCGAGCACGAGATCGATCCGCCCGTCCATTGCTGCGAAGAGCTCTATCCCACTCGAGATCGTTGGCTGCCCGGAAATGTTGGCGCTGGTCGCGATCAGGGCATGGCCCGTCTTTTCAACCATGGTATTCAGCACGTTCGAGTTTCCGTAGCGCATGGCGAGGCGCCCCGTATTGCCGGTGACTTTGAGGGGCACTTTAGCCGAAGCCGGGACGATCATGGTCAGGGGGCCGGGCCAGAAATGCCGCGCCAGGATGTAAAAGCGGCTGGTCAGTTCTTTGGCAAGGTCCTCAGCCATAAGCGTGTCGGAAATGGCGAGAGGAAGTGAGCGAGCGCTCTCGCGGCCCTTGGCGGTAAAGACGCGGCCAACGGCATGGAGATTGAACGGGTCGGCGACCAGCAAGTATAAGGCGTCTGTCGGGACACCGACAATGTGCCCGCGTGCGACTTCTGAAACAGCGCGATCAACGGCGCCGGGGTAAGGATTCTCAACGTCGATTTGAATGAGATCAGTGGCCACTGGAAAAGATGCCGGGCAACCGGACGCCCGGGCGATATTTCGTCAGTTTAGCGTTCACCCAACGCTTCGGCAACCTGGACGGCCATTTCGTAACGGCCGAACGGCGCGCTGAGTTGTACACCCTCGACCATCGAGCGGATATTACAGCACATCTCCTGGGCAATGGCAATACCCTGGGCGCGGGCCTTTTCGGCGGTATCCGCGCTGCGCATGCGCTGCATGTACTCGGCGGGAACGGGAACGCGAAGCTCGTTCACCATGAATTCGGCGTTGCGATAACTGGTCAGGGGCCAAATGCCCGCGATGATGGGGAGCTTGTACTGTTCGGTCCGTTTCAAAAACTCCTCGACGAGATTCAGATCGAAGACGGGCTGAGTGACAACGTATTCTGCCCCGCCCTCGACTTTCCAGGCAAAGCGGCGCAGCTCCTCATCCATATTGAAAGCGCCCGGGTTCGCGCCGACACCAAGTAGAAGGGCGGTTTGCGAGCCCATGGGGTTGCCACCGATGTCGAGGCCCTGGTTCAGATTGTTGACGATGTTTGTGAGGCCGATGGAATCAACATCGAAAACTGCTGTTGCGTCCGGGTACGCGCCCATGCGGGGCGGATCGCCGGTGATGCAGATCAGATTCCGCACGCCTGTCGTGTGCGCGCCGAGCAGCTCCGATTGCATGCTGAGGATATTGCGGTCGCGGCAGCAAAAGTGAAGCACGGCTTCGATGCCGGCTTGTTGCTGGATGAGCTGACACGTGACCTGAGCGCTCATGCGAGCGCTCGCGCGCGGGCCATCCGGAACGTTAATGCAATCGATTCCGTTCTCGCGGCAGAGCCGGGCTCCCGCTATTTCTTTAGAGGCATCGATGCCGCGGGGCGGAAGAACCTCGACGAACGCAACAAATTTACCGGCTGCGAGCTTCGCGCCGAGTTGCGATTTCTCGGCTATCGGAACCTTGGGTAGAGGCTTGGTTTGCGGCTTGCCTTGTTCGATCACAGGAGCGGCTGTGCTGTTGCGCTGAACCGGCTGAAGCGAGCGAACCTCGCTGGAGATGAGCTTGATGTGCTCGGGCGTGGTGCCGCAACAGCCTCCAATGACGCGCACGCCGGCTTGCAGGAAGCGTCGCGCGTATTGGGACATGTATTCTGGCGAACAAAGATAAATGTTGCGCCCCTCGACATTGGCGGGCACGCCGGCATTGGGCATTGCGCTGAGCGGCTTAGCGGTATGCGGGGCCATCTTCTCGATGGTTTCGAGGGCGATTTTTGGCCCGGCCGAGCAATTCACTCCGATCACGTCAACCGGCCACTCGTTTAAGCTGGCGGTGAATGCGGCGGGGTGCGTGCCGTCGCGAAGCCTGCCTTCATCGTCGACAGTGACTTGCGCCAGGATGATCATCTCAGGACCGGCAGCTTCGCGCGCGGCAAAAATTGCTTCGCGGAGCTCGTTCAGCTCGTAGAAGGTCTCGAGAATCAGGAGGTCTACACCGGCTGCCAGGAGCGCATCCGCCTGCTCTTTAAAGAGCGCGCGGGCTTCGGCGAAAGATGTGGGACCGAGCGGCTCTATCTGAAGCCCGAGAGGTCCGATCGCGCCCCCCACGAACGCTCTTTCACCTGCTGCTTCACGCGCGAGGCGGACCCCAGCCTGATTAATGGCCCAGAGTTTTTCCCCAAGCCCGAAGGCCGTAAGTCGAACGCGATTTCCTCCGAAGGTGTTCGTTTCCAGGATCTCCGCGCCGGCCTTGGCGTATTCCTGATGAACTTCTTTCACCAGTTGCGGCGAAGAGAGATTCAACTCGTCAAAACAGCGGTTGATGAAAACACCTTTGCTGTAGAGCATGGTGCCCATCGCGCCGTCGGCGAGAACGATTCCGGATTGAAGCTTCTTACGGAACTCGGCAGCGCGTGAGTGCGTAAGTGGTTCGGCAGCGGTCATGATGAAGGTAGGCTACTTGTGCAAGTCTAACAATCGCAGGGTGACGGGATCGCCGGGGCGAGCGTTCAAGAGTGCTGCGGCGCTGGCCTGCTTCATTGCAAGCTCGATACGCCCTGAGCTGCCGATGTAGGCGAAGCAGAGGCCGTTCGGCGCGGCGCCAAAGGTCTTTTGGAATTGGCTGATACGGTGATTTCCCACGCGGAGGCTGAATCGGTGGGACGTAATCGTGGGAAATTCGGCAGCGCTGAAATTCGTGATGGCGTTCCCGAAGTGATCGATACTGAGCAGCCGCCCCTGCCAGTAGCCGGATCTGATCTGGCGCGGAAGAAGGTCGGAGAGCAACTCGATTTTCGGAACAATGGGCCCTACGTGTTCCGGCTTCGCTTGGCGACTGGCAAGCGCGGCGGCGGCGGGCGCGAATATGTCGCGGCCGTGAAATGTGGAGGAAGGGCGATCCAGCCACAACCCGCGATTTGTAATTTCACGAGCCTTCGATTTTTTATCGCGCGCGACGATCAGGCTCAGCACGCCATTGTCAGGTGCGATGAAAAGCTGGCCCAGCGCTTCGAGGAGCAACGGCTTGCGCGCGGTGCCGACGCCGGGATCGATTACAACGACGTGAATGGTTGCTGCGGGATAAAACGGGGCTGCCTGATCGATAGTATAGGCGCCGGAGTAAATGGAGAAGGGCGGAATTCCATGCGAGATATCGGTGATGCGCACGCCGGGGCAGCGGCTAAAGAGGACGCCTTTCATCGTGCCGACATAGTGATCCGCCAGCCCAAAATCGGTTGTGAGGGTGACCAGCGGGCCGGGCTGAGAGGGCTTCATACGCTGCTAGAATTGTAATGAAATCCTCCATTCACAGCGAAACTCTCGCGCCCGGCGCTGAGTCTTTATGGCCAATTTGTATTTCGATCACAATGCGACTACGCCTATGGCGCCCGAAGTGGGCGAAACGCTTGTAGCGGCTTCGCGCGATGTGTTTGGGAATGCGTCGAGCGTTCACGCGGCCGGGCAGTTGGCGCGCCGATGTATCGAGAAATCCCGGCGCACGATTGCGGATTTCCTGAATGCGTCGCCCGCGGAGTTCGTGTTTACTAGCGGAGGAACGGAGTCGAATAACCTCGCGGTGCTGGGGCTTGTTCGCGCCCTGGGGACGGTGGGCAAGCACGTAATCACGACTCCTATCGAGCATCCGGCGGCTTTGGAAACGTGCCGCCAACTTGAGCGCGAGGGCGTTTCGGTCACGTATGTGAACACGGGCGCGAGTGGCGTCGTCGACGCCGATGACATCGGACGAGCGTTGGGTCCCCAAACCGTGCTGGTCTCTGTAATGCACGCGAACAACGAAGTGGGAACGATCCAGCCGATTCGCGAGATCGGGTCGCTCATAGGGGAGCGCCGAGCCGCGGGACACGATATCTATTTCCATTCAGACGGAGTACAGGCCTTTGGAAAAACCGATGTGGATGTTCGGCAGCTGGGAGTAGATCTGTATTCGCTAAGCGCGCACAAGATTTATGGACCGAAAGGTGTGGGCGGCTTGTTCGTGCGCAAAGGCACTCCGCTAGGAAATGTGCAGTACGGCGGACGCCAGGAGCGCGGCCGAAGACCCGGAACCGAGAACGTTCCAGCAGCGATGGGCTTTGCGCGAGCGGTGGAGCTGTGCAGCGTGGCGGACGCGAGCCATTGGCCGAAGCTGCGGGATGATTTTGAGGGCGAATTGGAATCCGCAACTGGGAAAGTAGAAATCAATGGAGCCGTAGATCGCAGATTGCCGAATACGAGTAATCTGCTGTTTCGCGGCATCTCGGCCGAGGCGTTGGTGATTGCACTCGATATGAAGGGCATCGCTGTTTCCACGGGGTCGGCCTGCAGCAGCGGTTCGATTGAGGCTTCGCACGTGTTGCTTGCGATGGGCCGAACTCGGGAGGAAGCACGCTCAAGCGTCCGTTTTTCATTCGGGCGGTACAACACGGGTGAGGATGTCAGCAAATTAGTAGAGGCAGTCGCAGGCTCGCTTATACAGTTACGGCGCGTTACAGAGGAGAAGCCCGTTGCTGTGTGATGGTGGCGCGCCGATCGCTGTCGCGATGTCGGGCGGCGTGGATAGCTCCGTGGTTGCGGGACTTTTGCAGCAGCAAGGCTTGCGGGTGGTCGGCCTGACAATGCAGCTCTGGAACCAGCGGCGATTCCCGGGGCTTGCGTCGGAAGGGGGCGCCGCCGGCCGGTGCTGCTCGCTCGATGATGTCTACGATGCGAGAGCCGTTGCTGCGATGCTCGGCATTCCGTATTACGTGGTCAACTTTGAAGAGCGGTTCGAGCGGGACGTTGTTAAACCGTTTGTCCAGGATTACCTCGAGGGTCGGACACCCATCCCGTGTACGCTTTGCAACAACTTTATTAAGTTTGACCAATTTCTCGAGATGGCCGATGGAGTTGGCGCCGTGAAGATTGCAACCGGCCATTATGCGCGTTTAAGCATGGATGAGAAAAGCGGCCGGTATCAAATGCGCACGAGCATCGATGCGCGAAAAGACCAGACTTATTTTCTTTTCGGATTGACGCAGAAGCAGCTTGCGCGGACGTTGTTTCCGCTCGGAGGGATGGTGAAGTCGCAAGTGCGCGAGCTGGCGAGACAACTGGGCCTGCCCGTTGCGGAGAAGAATGACAGCCAGGAGATTTGCTTCGTTCCGAGCGGCGATTATGCGGCTTTCGTCGAGGCCTATGTTCGGGAGCAGAGTCTGGATGCCGGCGAGACCCGAGGGGAGATCGTCGATAGGAATGGCCGGATTCTGGGCAAGCACAACGGCACGCATCACTTTACGGTGGGACAGCGCCGCGGGCTGGGTATCGCAGCGGGTGAGCCGCTGTACGTGATCGCTACCGAACCGGCGACACAGCGCGTCATTGTCGGCCGCAATGAAGACTTGTCGAGGGAGTCGCTGATTGCGAGCGAAGTGAACTGGATTTCGATTGAGCCGATTCGAGAGCCGCGCCGTGCCCAGGTGAAGATCCGAAATAAGCACAATCCCGCGCCGGCAACGCTGACGCCGGGCGGCGATGCCGAAGCAGAAGTTCGATTCGATGAGCCACAACGAGCCGTGACTCCGGGGCAAGCCGCCGTTTTCTATGATGGCGAGCTTGTGCTCGGCGGCGGCTGGATTGTCTAAACTCCGCAATTGACGCAACGGAAGAACCGGCTTCAGATTCGAGCGGAGTATTGTCTCGCGCTTGCCCTCCTGTGGCCGCTCAGATGGCTGCCTCTGAGCATGGCGGGCGCAGCCGCACGAGTCAGCACGCGTATCCTTGACAGGGCCCTGCCGAAACTTCGCAGAATCGCGTTAACGAACCTTTCCTTCGCCTTCCCTGAGCTTGATAAACAAGCGCGGAACCAAATCACTGATGGAGTCTTTCGCAGCATCGCGCGCTTGCTGCTCGCAATAGCGCGACTTCCTTCGCTAAACTCATCGAACATTTCTGAATGGATCGCTTACGAAGGGTTGGAGAACTATCAGCAGGCAAAGGCAAGCGGGCGAGGCGTACTGGTTGCGACTGCGCACCTCGGGAACTGGGAGCTAAGCGCGTTTGCGCACGCGATCCTGACTGAGCCGATGCACGTGATGGTGCGGCCGCTCGATAATCCACTGATTGACCGGCTAGTCGAAACCAGACGCATGCAGTCCGGTAATCATTTAATCTGCAAGAGAGATGCGGCGCGCGCGGTGATCAAGGCGCTGAGAAACAACGAGGCAGTCGGAATCCTGATGGATCAAAACACGGCGGCTTCTGAGGGAGTGTTTGTCCGATTTTTCGGGAAGCTCGCGTGCGCGGGATCAGGGTTTGTGAAGCTTGCCTATCGCTCCGGCGCTGCCGTGATTCCTGGATTCGCTCTATGGGATGAAAAGCAGAAGCGCTACATCCTGCGCTTCTATCCGCGCGTCGAGCTAAGCGGGGACGCAGAAGCAGACACGCAGCACATCCACTCCATTTTTGAAGAGATCATCCGGCAAGATCCAGACCAGTGGATGTGGATTCACCGGCGCTGGAAGACACGGCCGACCGGTGAAGAGCCGCTCTACTGAGCGGTGCGCTTCGCGAAATGATGCTGCGCTACGGGGCGCTGATCGAGACCGAGGACGGCAGTGATAACTCCGGCGAGCTGACTCGGAACCGAGATGGACCCTTCGTAACTGAGATACTGCTGCTGATTGGGAGCCTGAACGAGGCGTAGCTGGATTCCAAACGCCCGATCCATCTGTTCGGCCGTGCCTTGTATCTGAAGTGTACGTGCTGCCGCGTTCTGATCGACCACCGTCAGGCCGTATTGCTTGCTAAAAGAGAGAACGGCAGCAACGTCGTTGGGATCAGCAGCAATCTCGCTCTCTGCTTGTTGCCTCGAGAGTCGGGGAGCGTGGCCGGACAACAGTTGTTCTCCGGCTTTTGCCGCCGCTGTCGAGCCTTCTTTTCGGCGCAGGACCATGGTCGCGCTGACATTCTCTTGGGGAGGGGCGGCAGCGAGCCACTGGGTGTTCGATTCGTGCTGTGGAGCGCTGCCCGGTATCTGAACTCGCGATCCGGTCGTGGTGCTCGATGCCGTCGAAGACAAGCCTGCCAAAATTGCCGCGCCGTTTGGGCTCCCGAGGCCGGTGCAAGCGTCCCAGCCCGCCTGCGCGCTGTAGTAGCCGAGATTGCTGTCGTCGTTATTGCCGGATGTGATGTCGTTAAACGAAGCCTCTTTCCCATAGAGAGAAGGATTCACGAAGCCAACCGGGGTACCGAGCTGCTGATTGAACAACGCGATCAATGAGGCCCACAATGGCGCCACCGCACTGGTCCCGCCCACGATTTCATTCTGTCCATCGACAAGAATGTAATAACCCGTGGTCGGATCGGCGTCTCCCGCGACATCCGGCACTCCGCGGCCAACGAAGCCAGTTTCCGGTTGGGCGGGGATACCTGCTGAGGTTTGATAGGACGGCAAAGCGAACACGTTACTGACCCCGCCGCCGGTTGCGCCTTCGCCGCTGGCAATCTCGTTCCATACGACTTCAGAAGCAATGGCGCTCCCCGAGCCTTGCAGAGTTGTGCCTCCGCAAGCCAGGACATAAGGACTCGAAGCGGGGAAATCAACGTGCAGTTTTCCATCACCTGCACCATCGCTCGAGCCGCCGTCTCCCGCGGCTACGGTTACGGTGACTGCAAGGGTTCCGGCATCTTGGAGCGCGGCGTTCATTGCCGTTTGCGACTGCTGGGTCCAGGAATCTTCAGGACCGCCCCAGCTGATGGAAATCACGAGAGGCTTGCGAGTGGTATCGTGTACGGCGTCGGTAATTGCGTCGATGAAGCCCTGATCGGTGTTCGGAGCAAAGTAGACAACGATATTTGCGCCGGGAGCGATTGATCCAGCGACTTCAATGTCCAACATTACTTCACCATCAGCATCGGAGCCAGGAGTGTTCGTACCGCCATCTACCGAGACGGCAGTGATGTTCGGCTCAGCGACACCTAAATTGCTGAAGTAGGTTTGAAGGTCTGTGGTTGAGTAGCCGCCGCCGAGCTCGATAATGGCAATGGTTTGGCCGGATCCAGTGACACCGCCGGGATAGTTGTAGAGGGCCGCGACTTGCGGCGGGGTAAAGCTTCCGCTTGGCGGAGTCACGGCTCGCACGATGGCGGTGCCGGTGCTCGGAGTCACTCTGTTGCTCCGGATTATGTGCGGCTTCGCTATCGGCCGGTTGTCGAGGCCCAGAACCGCGATGACAACATTTTCGAGCTCGGCAGGTATGGTTATAAAGCCAGTGCGCCCACGGAAGCTGTGACCCGTTTGCTGGATCCGATAGCAAGTAAATTCGACGCCGAAAGCCTTGCTCATCGACTCGGCCGTTCCCATCAATACGACCCGGCGCTTGGGGGCGCTGCTTTCGACAACAGTTAATTGAAACTCGTACGCGAACTTTTCGGCGAGACTAATGTCCGCCGGATCAGCGCCATGCCGGGCGGCAAATTCTTCACGAGAGAGATGCTGGCCGATTACGCCTGGCTCGGGCATCGCGGGCGTACCGTTTGGACGCCGCAAAACGAGCGTGACGCATACTTTTTCATCGGGCGGGATTGCGCCAATCGGCTGGGACCCGGAAAGCACTCTTCTGTCGCTTCCGGGTAAGGTGATTCTTTTGTCAAATGGCATGGCGATACTCCTGTGTATTGAGCGAGTTCTTGTGTCCCCAGTTACTATGCCACGGCCGGACCGTGCCGTACAATGAGGGCGATTACACACGCCTCGAAAAGATGCCGCAAAATCCGGCGATTGCAATTCGCCAGCTCACAAAACACCAGGAGTTTGCCGCGGTCGTTACTTTGCAGCAGGAAATCTGGGGATACCAGGACGTCGAGCTATTGCCGCTGCGGCTGTTTGTCGTCGCCGACAAGATCGGCGGCCAAGTGCTGGGCGCATTCGACCGGACGAGGATGGTTGCGTTCAGCCTCTGCATTCCCGGTCTGAAGCGGGGCCATCAATCGTACCTGCACAGCCATATGCTGGGCGTCCTACCCGAGTACAGGAACACAGGCCTCGGCAGGAGTTTGAAGCTGAAGCAGCGAGAGTATGCCATGGGGCGCGGGATTGATCTGATCGAGTGGACGTTCGATCCGCTGGAGATCAAAAATGCGTTCTTCAATATCGAACGGTTGGGCGCGGTTATGCGCCGCTACGTGCACAATCAATACGGAACCACGACGAGCCACCTGCATGGAGGCCTCCCGACTGACCGGCTGGTTGCGGAATGGTGGATCGAATCTCCGCGCGCCCTCGCTTTCTGCAACGGCGGGACTTTTCAGAGACCGATGACCGAAGCGAGTATCTCCGTGCCGATCGAAATCTCGACGCTTCGCGAACATGATCCGAAGCGCGCGCGCGAAATTCAAGCGAGGATCAGCGGGGAATTCGAGCGGCACTTTCAAGCCGGATTAGCGGTGATCGGGTTCGAGAAAAACGATATTGCGGGCAGCTATCTGTTGGGGCAATGGGAATCAAAATAGACCGAATCGTAGTGCGGCAAATACGCATGGCGCTGGTGCACTTTTTCGAGCCCAGCTTCAGCCGAACCTATGAGCGGGACATTATTCTGGTCGAGGCGTTTGCAGATGGCGTATGAGGATGGGGCGAGGTAACGGCGGACGAAAATCCGTTTTACAACGAAGAATGGACCGGCTCGGTTTGGCCGCTTTTGACAGAGTATGTAGCGAGCGTAATGGAATCCCGGTGTGGTGTGGAGGCATGCTCGAATCAGGCATTGGGCGCGCACACAACGTTGCGCTTTCGACGCTGCCTAATTTCGTGCTGCCCGGCGATGTATCGGCCCGCAAGCGGTATTGGAAGCGCGATATCATCGTGCGTCCGGTCGAGGTGAGCGCGCGCGGGACGATCTCAGTACCGGATGCGCCCGGCCTGGGGTACGAAATCGATAGCGAGTTTCTTGAAAGCCTGGTGGTTCGCAGCGAAGTTCTGAATTGATTGCAGTCTGCAGGAAGCAGACATCGCACCGTTATTCTGAATACACATGCTGAAGCCCAGTATCTTCCGCGAATACGACATTCGGGGTACTGCCGACGAGGAACTCCTGGACGCAGATGTCGATGCTCTGGGCCGGGCTTTAGCGACTTACATAACCCGTTACAGCGGGCGCACGATCTGTCTGGGGCGCGACTGCCGGTTGAGCAGCCCGCGCCTCCATGATGCGCTGCTCAACGGCTTGCTTTCCGCAGGGGCGCACGTTTTAGATGTAGGAAGCGTTCCCACGCCCGTGCTGTACTACGCTGCGGTTCACTTCAAGGCGGACGGCGCCGTGATGATCACTGGCAGCCACAATCCGCCGGATTTCAACGGCTTCAAAGCTGTGTGCGGCGCCTCGACGCTGTACGGTCAAGCGATTCAAGACCTCTACAGGCTCATCCAAGGCAACGATTACGAATCGGGACAGGGCTCAATAAAGGAAGTTGACGCGGTCATGCCATATGTTGACGAGATTGCGTCTCAGTTCAAGCTCGAACGCAAAGTGAAGCTGGTGGCAGATGCGGGGAACGGTACGGCCGGCCCCGTGGTGCATCGCGTTTTCGAGAAGCTCGATGTCGACGTGACGGAACTCTTTTTCGACATGGACGGCAATTTTCCGCATCATCATCCCGACCCGACTGTACTTCAAAACCTGACTGACTTAAAAGAAAACGTTCTCAAGCACAAAGCGGAGCTTGGCATCGCGTTTGATGGTGATGCGGACCGAATTGGCGCTGTTGACGAGCACGGAAATGTAGTCTACGGCGACATGCTGATGCTCATCTTTGGCCGCGAAATTCTGTCTCGCAAGCCGGGGGCCACCTTCATAGCTGAGGTGAAGTGCTCGCAGATCATGTTTGACAAGCTGCGCGAGCTCGGAGGCAACCCGATCATGTTCAAGACTGGCCACTCGCTGATCAAAGCGAAAATGAAGCAGGAGCATGCGGAGCTGGCCGGTGAGATGTCGGGCCACATGTTCTTCGCCGATCGTTATTACGGCTACGATGACGCGATCTACGCCTCATGCCGCCTCCTGGAAATTGTTGCAAAATCGCACAAGCCGCTTTCGTTTCAGCTTGAAGGAATACCGAAGTTGGTGTCGACCCCCGAGCTGCGAATCGACTGCCCGGACGATCAGAAATTCCGGCTGGTCGAGAAAGTTGCCGAGCTCTATCGGAAGCGCCGGGAGATCGTCGAGGTTGACGGCGTGCGGGTTCCGTTTGAGCAAGGCTGGGGACTGGTGCGAGCGTCGAACACGCAGCCGATATTGGTGATGCGCTTCGAAGCAACCAGTCAGGAGTTACTCGACGAGTATCGAAGAGAAGTGGAGCAAGTGGTTGAGCAAGCGAAGAGGGAATTGGGTCTTTGAACCATGTTGGGCGGGAGTGAATTCCGCCGTAATCAGATTGCCGTTTCGTTCGACAACATGAAAAGCATTCAGGAGTAAGCACGAGAGGCAACTACGATTATCTGGCTTGAAACGCTCGTCCGAGACATTCGCATCGGGCTCCGGCTGTTGAGGCGCACTCCTCTGTTGAGCGCAACCGTTTTGGTGTCCACAGCCTTGAGCGTGGGGGCGACGGCGGTAGTGTTTGCGGCAGTGAAGTCCGTGCTTCTCAATCCGCTGCCGTATGCACATGTTGACCGGCTCGTTCAACTCCGCACGGAATACAAGATTGCCGGACCGTCTCACACGGATTGGATCTTCTGGAACGATGTTCAAGAAGTCCTCCGGCGGACTCGCACGCTCAAAGCGGTCGGAATCTATGGGAACGCTGTCTTTGACCTTGGCGGCGGATCGTCCCCTCCGGAAGCGCTCTACGGTCTTCGAGTGTCTTCGACGCTGTTTCCTACTCTTGGCGTGTCACCGATGTTCGGGCGAAACATTCTTGCCGAGGAGGACGAGGTCGGCCACCCCGAGGAGATCATTCTGAGTTACGGCTTGTGGAGCCGTCGGTTCAACCGGGATCGAAGTATCGTCGGAAAGAATGTCAGGATTAACGGCAGGGATTGCCGCGTAATCGGCGTGATGCCTGCGGATTTCAACTTTCCGCTCCGCAGGGCTGCAGCTCATACTCCCGTGCCGTATGTCGAGTTCTGGGCGCCGCTACGAACCGGTGGTCCTGCCTTCACGCAGGGTGCACTCGGCGCGGTCGCGCGACTTCGCCCCGGTGTTTCAATAGCGGAGGCGCAGCAGGACTTGGCCTCGATAAGTGATGTGCTTGCGCAGGAGTTCCCCAAAACCAATCGCGATCGAACGCTTCACGTCTCTCCTTTATGGGATCGAACGGTGGGCGAGGCCCGCAACGCTCTTTGGTTCCTGATGGCTGCCGCTCTGATGTTTTTGTTGATCGGATGCGCCAATGTTGCCAATTTGTTACTCGCGCGCGGTGTCGTCCGGCAGCGTGAAATATCAGTGCGGATGGCAATCGGCGCCGGAAGCGGTCGCATTATCCGTCAACTTCTTACAGAGAGCTGCGCGCTGGCACTGGTCGGTGGCCTCGCTGGGTATGCACTGACGATAGCGGCTTGGAAAAGTTTACCCTCAATAGCTCCGGTGAGCATCCCGCGTTTAGCAGCCGCCCGTGCAGACTGGGCCATTTTGGGTTTCGCAATTACGGTCGCTCTCGTTACTGGCATTCTGTTCGGCATTGCGCCTGCACTGCGCGCTGCAGCTGCTGCGTCACCCATCGCCTTGCATGATTTCAGCACGCGTGGTGCGCCCTTTGCGAGACGGGATCGCATTCGCGCTTCACTCGTCATCGGAGAAGTGGCAATCAGCGTAGTGCTGGTACTGATTGGCGGCCAGCTACTGGGTGGCTTTCTAAATTTAATGCGGACGAATCCTGGGTTTCAAGGCAATCGGATTGTCGCTTTTGTCGTTCTTCCGGAAGATGAGCGATATAGAACTCCTGAGCAGCGAGGGGCGGTTTACAAACGATTTTTCGATTCCGTTCGTGCGATTCCGGGAGTCGAGAGCGCTGGAATCGTCGACGCATTACCTTTCAGTGGAGAAAATCGCGGCGGCTTCATCAGCGCGAGCAGTGCTGCGGAAATTGGGCCAAACAGTCGATTGGTCGCCGAAGTAGACGTAATCGGCGGAGACTATTTGCAGACTTTCGGCGCTCGCCTCCTTGCTGGCCGTTACTTTCATGAAGAGGAGATGGAAAAACGGAGTGAAACTGCAATCGTAAACGACTTACTCGCGACCCGGCTATGGCCGGGGACGAGCGCGATAGGAAAGAAGATTTGTGTTGATTGCACACCTGACAACCCTAATTGGAAGCGGGTAATTGGTGTTGTTTCAAGCGTTCGTCATGGGGCTCTCAACGGACCGCCGCCCCTAAATGTTTATTTGGCATCGGAAGCGTTTGAGCAAGCGGCATTCCTCGTTGTAAGAACGGAGCGATCGCCAAAAGAACTGGACAAAGCAGTCCGGCGCGCAATCGCAAAAGTCGATCCGGATCAGGCAGTTTTACTCAGCACTTCAATGGAATCGCTTGTCCAAGACTCGGTCGCGGGCCAGCGCTTCATTATCAGCCTGCTAAGCGGCACTGCTTGTCTCGCGCTTCTGATGTCCGCGGCCGGTGTTTTCGGTGTCATCTCGTATATGACATCGCGTAGAACACAGGAGATTGGTATTCGGATGGCGCTTGGCGCCACTCCCCACAGTGTTCATGCCCTTGTGTTGCGACAGGGGTTGTCGACCGTTTGCACTGGTGTTGCGATCGGACTAGTGCTGACATTAATATTCACGCGCATGCTTCGCGAAATGCTCGCAGGGCTACGAACGGGAAGTGCGGCAGACATTTGGATTGCGGCTTGTGTCGTTACCCTAGTAAGTGCGACTGCCTGCTGGATACCGGCATGGCGCGCGACAAGAATTGAACCGATGTGTGCTCTTCGGCGAGATTGATTAATTTTTAGGCCCGATATTCTCGGTGCGGCCGGCCAGCGGTTTGATCGTTGGGCCACCGCAAACTCCGACGCCGGTATTCATGAGAGCCGTGAGCAGGTTGAACAGCACTGCATAGATTACCTGCTCATTCACCGGCTGGCGTCCCGGCATCCGAAACGTTCCCGGCAATTCTTTTGTGATCTGCACGCGAACAGCGTTGGGGAGAGCACGTCCCGATTTGTCACGCTGATTGGCGAGCGACAGAGGCGTCTGAAGAACGCTGCCGGATTTGCCGTCGACATAGAACTGGCAGCGCGAAAACCAGCCGAGATTCCCCGGATCCGCTGCGTCGAAGAGCAGTAAGGGGGCGTCCCGGTCCGTCGCGGTTACGTCGAGCGAAAGTACTCTTTGCTGATCGTCAATCTTGAACTGAAAACCGGCTTGGCGCGCGATGTTTCCTACGAACTCAGGGTCTAGTTCGAGGAGCAGATACTTGTGCAATCCAGTATCAAGAACTTGCATTCAGCATCTACATTGTAAGTGAAAGCCACGGTTTCGACTCAAGAGGAGCTGCCGGCCACGGATCCTTCTCGAAGCTTGCCCGCGTGTTGGCGATAGATCGCATGATCACGATCGCTGAACTGCACAAGCTTTACGGCGCGGACGGGACCTCGATGAGTTCGGAGCCACGCAGATACAGTTGTCAGCGCGATCTCGGCGGCGTCTTCTATTGGGTATCCATAGATGCCGGTGCTGATCGAAGGAAAACTGATGCTCTTCACGTCGCGTTGCGAGGCGAGCTCGAGGCAGTTGGAGTAGCACGATGCCAGAAGCTCCGGCTCGCCATGCAGCCCGTCGCGGTATACGGGCCCGACCGCGTGAAACACGTATTTCGCCGGCAATTGGCCCGCGCTCGTGACCACCGCGTGTCCCGTCTCACAGCGACCGATACGCGCGCGAATCTCATCGAGCTCGCGCATAATTTCAGGGCCGCCGGCGCGATGAATGGCTCCGTCTACGCCTCCGCCTCCAGCAAGCTGCGAGTTGGCGGCGTTGACGATCGCGTCGACAGCGATGGTAGTCAGGTCGCCTTTGAGCAGGTGGAGCCGGGCAAGTCCGAGTTGAATGACAAAGTCGGAGGACATGCGATTCATTCACCCGCCCATCACATCGATGCCGCTAACGCTTCGAGGAGAAAATCGATGTTTTCGTCCGTCGCGAGCGGGCCCATGGTTCCGATGCGGAGAATTCTACCCGTGAGCTGGCCGATTCCCGCGGCGACCTCGATCCCGTACTTAGCGGAAAGATCGCGGCGGAGCTGCGCTTCATCGACTCCGGCCGGGGGAATCACCGTCGTCAGATGCCAGATTCGGTCATCCGGATTTTTGACGAGCGGCTGAAAACCCAATTTCGTCAGCCCGGCAAGCAAGCGCTGATTAGCGCGGAAGTGGCGCTGCCATCGATTGCGTAAACCTTCCTCCTCGATAACGGCGAGAGCCTCGTGCATGGCGTAGTAGAGCGGCGGAGATGGAGTGTGATGATACACATGCGGCGGCTCAAAATACTTAGCGGTGAGGCGAAGATCGAGATACCAGGTGAACGGATCTTCAGGGCGGCGTTCCAACCACTCCCAGGCCTTAGGGGAAACCGAGATGGGCGCTAGACCGGCGGGGCAGCTCAACCCCTTTTGAGAACAGCTGAACGCAACATCTATCCCGACCTCGTCTAATTCGACCGGCATGGCTCCAAGCGATGTGACGCAGTCGGCGATTACGAGAGCATTCGCAGTTCGTGCAGCTTTCGCAATAGCGCGTCCGGATTGATACGCGCCTGTCGATGTCTCTGCCTGAACGAAACCGACCGTGTCCGGACGTTCGCGCTGTATGAATTGTTGAGCTTCTTCAGCCGTGAACACCTGGCCCCACGGTTTTTCCATGCGCACAACGGTTGCGCGCTGCCGCTCACCCATCGCGATCATGCGGTTCGCGAAATGGCCGGCAGTGAACACCGCAAATTTTGAGCCGGGCAGAACAAAATTGGCGATGGCCGCTTCCATTGCGCCGCTGCCTCCCGCGGGAATGGTGAAGGTCATCCGGTTTGCCGTCCCGAAGGCCTCGCGCAGACCGGTGCGCACGTCATCGAGGACCTCAAGAAAATACGGATCGAATATGCCGACTACAGGCTGGCTCATCGCGCCATACGCGCGCGGCTCGACCATCGATGGCCCGGGGCCGTATAACAGCCGTTTGGGAGGAGCGATGTGCTTGGTGGCGGTGGCCGACATGCTTTCAAAGTATCAGGGCGGGGAAACGGGCCCGCGCTTTAATTCGCGCGATGGCAACGAGCACGCACCCGTGGTCGCTAGCAGGAATGGCGCTGCGAGTGTTTGCGCGTAAAGCGCCACACGGCCGCGGGCGGAAGATTCAGCCAAACGCGCCCGACGCGCTCGGCATTTAGGCCCAGACGTCCCGCGGGGATGGGGCAGTTTGATCCATAAGTGAATTGCAGAAGCTGACCGCCGGGAGCGAGAGCCTTCAGAATCGCGCGGACGATTGCAACCTGGTCGCGCGAAGTGAGATTGCGAATAGGCAAGCTCGATATCACGGTTTTCACCTGGTCAATGGATTCGTTCGACAGGATGTGGCTAGCGTGTGCGGCATCGCCGCAGCGGACGCGAACGCCTGGAAAACGATCGCGAAGATACGCCACCAGCGAAGGATCGCGCTCGATGAGAAAGAGGCGCTCGGGATGAATGCCCTGCCTGAGGAGGGCCCCCGTAATGGAACCGGTCCCTGCACCAAGCTCGAGAACGCTCGAGTTGCCCGAAATTACCCGCGACGCAATCAGGTTCGAGAGACGCGGCGAACTGGGAGCGACCGCGCCCACTGCCAGAGGATTGCGCAAAAGAGAGCGGGCAAATACTAATGTGCCGGAGGATTGAAGGGGCATCTCTTTGTAAGGATACGCAAAAAGCGCCCAGAGTTTCTCTTTATACCGGTTCGGGCAGTTGGAGCAAGTACTGCCGGGGGGTCCTCCGCTTCGTTCATTTCTCCTGATTCGCGACGTAAAGATCGTTCGTCACGCTAAATACGCCGGGTGTCGAGTTTGCCTGCATATTTGCAATCGCGAGGTCGGCGGAGTTGTTGACGACGCCTGTAAGAGTGACGTTGCCGTTCTTAACGATAATGTGAATCGCGTGATAGCCGATGGGAGGGTCATTGGTGATTCCAGTGGCTCTGCGCGTCAGGCTAAGCCAGCGTCCTCCGCCGCGATTTGAGGTGTATTTTTGCAGCGCGGGAGAGCGGTAAATCCTTGCATACACAGCGGCGCGGATGCGGTCGTCGTTAGGCGATAACGGCAGGACTTCAATTCGGTTGTCGACAGCTTGGACGCCCTCGATCTTCTTCACGACATTTTCGGCGGACGATTTGAGCGTGGGCCGGGAAGCAAATCCATCTAATATGACCGTGTTGCCTTTGATGCCGAAGTGAATATCATCGAATACTCCGTACTGAGGTAACGTAACGATCTGCTTACGGACCTGTTGGGCAAGTTTGAGAATCCTATCCTGCGCTTGTCCGCTGCCAGGAGCTTGTGTTGTGTCCTGGGCCGCTAGCAACCCGAGAGGGAGCGCGAGCGGCAGCAGAAGCTTCGAGACGGATGCAAATGTGCGAATCATCATGGAGACTCACGTTATCACGGTCCCGGGGCAATGTACAGAAAGCAAAACGAGGCGTGACGGTTAGTGGGGTACAGGCTTCATCTCGTCGAGAGTGGCCCGGGCCTGCTGAAATCCCGTGGGTCTGACGTGCACTGATCCCTGGAACGGACGGTTGATGTCGGCGATGGCGACGAGGATTAAGGAAAGCAGGAGAGCGAGCATAGACACCTGAATCACGTGAAGCTTGAAATTCGCGACGTCAAACAGGCAAGCGGAAATAAGGGTCAGGACTGCGCCGCTGACGAGCACAGCCCATAAAACGTCCGGCAAATCTGAATTGGCTTGCAGCTGCCGAAGTCTTCGATGCTCGGTCATCTTCGCGAGTTGCGTAATGGTGTGGTCGAGGCTGGTCTGCTCGGAAGCGTTGTGCGCCTGAGTGCTGATTAGGGTAGTCCACAGCTGCTGAAATAGAGTGTGAGACATTGGGCTGGTTGCGAGGCGGTCCATGGCGGGCCATTCCTGTGTGAGCATGACGTCTACGTATCGGCTTCCGAGATCCCATATTTCCTGGTTCTGCGGAGCGGGAAGACCTCGGGCGATGCGAACTACGTTCACAAGGGCATTGGCCTCCGCTTCGGCGTTGCCGTCAGCAAGCTCGAAATTCGTCCAAACCGCATATAGCATGAAGCCCAGCATCACTGCATAGCAGGTGCCGAGCACACCGATTTGCCAGCCGATCAGGTCGTTGTGTGGGCGGCGCTGTTCCCCGGGCCAGATCACCCGCAAGAGCCAAAGAAAGGCCAGGGATGCAGCGATGATTAAAAGGATGATTGCAATGCTCTGAAGCGTACTAAGCACGTTTGCGTGTTCTCTCCTCGAAGGATGGGCAGTGCTGCATTATATGATTCCGAAGCGCGCATTTCATTGCTTCTTGAGTTTTGCGAGCGCCATTTGAGCGGCATTGAATCCGCACATCCCGTGTACTGAGCCTCCGGGTGGGGTGGAGGAGGAGCACAGGTACACGTCCTTTAAAGGTGTTCCGTACTGTCGCCATGTCGGCCGAAAGAAGAACTGTCTCAAGCTCGGAGCGCCTCCGCTGATATCGCCTCCGATCAGGTTCTCATCCCAATTTTGCATCTGCTGCGGCGTGTGTGTGCTTCTCGCGATTACGCACTCGCGAAAGCCCGGAGCAAAGCGCTCGATCTGCGCTTCGATTTGTGCGAGCGCCGAGTGCGGCCACCCGTTTGGCACATGGCAATAGCCCCACAACGTGTGCTTCCCTTCGGGAGCACGGCTGGGATCGAAAAGACTTGGCTGCGAAAGGATGACAAACGGCTTATCCGGAGCCCGCCCTTCCCAGGCGTCGCGCTCGGAAGCGGCGATTTCTTCAAACCATCCGCCCACGTGCACAGTCGCCGCACGCAGACACTCCTTCGATTTCCAGGGAACCGGCTCGTGTAACGCCCAATCCACTTTGAAGACGCCCGGACCATACTCGTAGCGTTTGAGCGCCCGCCGGAAGCCTTGCGGGATACGCGAACCAGCGAGGTCGAGGAACTGCCGCGGAGTGACATCACACAAAATCGCGTCCCGGCCGTCTAACTCAGCCAGGGTCCCAACACGAGATTCCGTGCGGATGCGTCCACCGAGCGAAGTGAAAACATGGCTGAGCGCATCGGAAATGTGTTGCGCTCCGCCCGAAGCAATCGGCCATCCGATCGAGTGTGCCAACGCACCCATCACAAGCGCGAATGCCGAGCTGAGCGGGTCTTCGAGCTTCAGGACGGAATGCGCCGCGAGACCGCCAAACAAGGCGCGCGCGCGCGCCGTACGAAAGGAACGATCCGCAACCGTCGTCGCCGACTGGATGCCTTGCAGGCCGAAGCGGGCAAGCACAAACGGATGTTTCGGAATCAGGCGCATCGGACCGAGAATTTCGTTGGCCAGATTCTTCCAATTCTTCACTAAAGAGTGGAACATTCTCTTGTAAGCTGCTGAATCTTCGTCCAGTTGCTGTGCCGTATCCTCGACACTGCGCTCAAGCATCACCGCGCTCCCATCGTCGAGCGGGTGCGCGAGAGGAGCGGGCGACCAAACAAAGCTCAGCCCGTGAGCCCGCAAGGGAAGCGTCGAGAAAAACGGCGAGGCCACCGCCATGGGATGAACCGCAGAGCCTAGATCGTGCACAAAGCCCGGGAGCGTGAGCTCGCCTGAACGGGCTGCGCCACCAACTACGGAAGCAGCCTCGCGAACTTCGACATCGAATCCGGCTTGCGCCATAACGATGGCTGCCGCAAGTCCGTTAGGCCCGCTTCCGATAACTGTGGCGGTGCGCTGCATCCCTCTCTGATTATGAGGGTGCGCGGTTGCCGGCCAGGCCGCTTACTTGCGCTCGCAACCCTCGCCGTCGATCACGTTCGTCAAAATATTGTTGCGGGCGGTGATTTTCCGGCTGTAGCAGTAACCCAGCGAATTCACCGCAAAGTATTTCTGAAAGCTTCTTTGACCAGAATGCCCCAGAATATTGAAACTCGAATCCAGGCTAAGCGTGTCGGCGGACTCGACCTCATTCTTTAGTTCGCCAGTGAATAAGTTGTAGCCATTCAGGCTGTCCTCTTTATGCGCCCGGTCGGCTTGTCTTATAGTCGTCGTAATCCCAATCCCGGTGGTGGTGGGCGCTTGATGAATGTCTACCGTAAGCGGATAGAGAAAGTGTTTCTTACTCTCCGCCGTTACGAATCCGTCTTTCGCGATCGTCCTTGCTTCAATGTCTGTCGATTGAGTGATCTCTTGAATGTAATTAGGAGACGTCGCAGCAACGTAGAATTTTTGCTTATTGATGAAATCAATCTTCTGTTCAACGGTAGTTTCGATCCGTCCGTGTGAGGTGTTCACGTATCCCGTGATCTTATAATTACGGGCTGCGCTGACATCAACGGTGCCCGAGATATTCCCGTTCTTATCCTTTGTGAGGCTCTCGGTAACAACGGGTGAGGGCTCTGCCGCAAGATCATTCGTTAGGACTCCACCGCTCACGTTGCTCGATCCGTGATCGGTGAAGACAAGAAGATTGGCAGTAGCCAGGAAATAGCTATTTGCGTTGAACACGCTCAAAGCGACTACGTGCGAATTGCCATCTGAGAGAAGACCTGCAAAAGGCGTAAGATCGACCCGGTACGGAGTGAAATTAAGTGTCTGCACGCCAGGAATCGGACGCCACAGATATGGATCGATACCGCCGGTGTAAATCCACGGATATACAGGCGCGACACCGGCGGCCTGATTATCGATCGAGATCTCGGCTTCCCGAAACGCAGTGTTACCGCAACTCTGAAGCTCGGTTGAGACGTCATTCGGCACACACGTGTACCAGAACTCGTCGCTACTCTGGCTCTGCGTGATG
Source organism: uncultured Acidobacteriaceae bacterium (assembly GCA_963703035.1). Lineage (GTDB taxonomy): Bacteria > Acidobacteriota > Terriglobia > Bryobacterales > Bryobacteraceae > Bog-105. Next base: position 1,435,697 of record OY969780.1, read on the forward strand.
ATATCGAGATAAACGCGCTCGACATTTGTAGGCAAGGTTACGGCCTGAGTTAACTGGCTGGTTGTAGTATTCAGAGCGACCGCGCCGCCGGGCGCATCCGGGATCGGGACTACCACGTCGGGCGCCCGTGGAGCAAACTCACCGTCTGAGCGGGGATAGAATTCCAGTGCTGCAGTGGCGTAAATAATGCTCGTGTAAGTCGAATTCACCAGGTTTCCCAGCACAGCTTCGCCGGTCTGCGCGACTTTAAATATTGCCGTCAAATCAGTAACGTCCCGCTCGACGTGCCAATGCGGGCTTACGGTTTGGCTCGGCTCCGCCGTCGTGCCGTAGTAGATATTGGCATGTCCAAGATAGAATGCGGCTGTCCGGTCGAACTGGCGGCCTTCGGTAACGCTGAAGTCGGCCGTGAAGACCACCTTCGCCCAGCGGCCCGGGCAGTCTGACGGCGGTGAGTAATCGAAACTCTTGTTTGTGAAATCCGCAAATGCCAAATCTTTAAACAGCGTGACGATACACGGCTTCGTGTGGGGGCGCGGCACGGGAGGATCGGCAGTTACAGTGTTCGGAGAACCGATCCTGGGTGTTTCCGGAGCGATTACGGCTTGAGCCGTCACGTGCGCGGCGCCCGAGAACATCAGAGCGAGAACTGGTCCAAAGAAGTATAACGACCTGGTCATATTGAATTTCCTTTCGGGTTGGGATGCATGAACAAAGCTAAAACAGATAGGTCAAGCTAGCCTGAATTGTGCGAGGCGTCCATAAGTTCAATCGGCCTACGCCATTCAGCGGAACTAAGGAACCGAAGCTGCAATTTCCGGACGGTCCGGGCGTGCAGTTCGCCGGACTGTCCGACACATTCGTGTCCGGGAAATGAGCGGTGCTGTGCCAATTGCTGCCGGTGTTGAAGATTTCTACACGGGCCTGAATACGCTGCCGCTCCGTGATGGCAAAGTTTTTCGACGCACTCGTGTCCCAATCCATGGAGTACGGGCTGCGCAGAATTCCACGGCCGCTGTTACCGTAAGTGCCCTGGGGCGCTGACGAGAACACGCCGGTATTGAACCAGTCGAGGTAAGTCTGGCTGAAGCCCGTCAGCGGACTGCCGTTGACATTCGCACGCGACCGGCCGCCGAAAGCGCTCCCGGTTTGATCCTGATTATAGTAGCCAAACGAATAAATGCTGAGAGGGAAACCCGACGCGACAGTGTAGATACCGCTCGTGTTCCAGCCGCCGATCAGCCAGTTCAGTTTCGAAACTGACCAATGCCGCCCCCTGCCCACCGGCAGCTCATAGGAGTAACTTGCGACAAAGCGCTGGCTCTGATCGTAAGCTGCAGGCCCGTAGTCGCGCCGGATATCGTGGGGATCCATGATGAAATCGTTCTGGCCGCCGGCATTGTTAATAGCTGACGACTCATCGAGCGCGTGTGACCAGGTGTAATTCAGATGAAATTGCAGACCGCTCGCAAGCCGCTTGATTAACTGCGCCTGCAATGCGTTGTACGTGCTCGAAAGCACGTTGGCATTCCCGTAGAGTCCCGGAGACAGCCCCGGGTAAGGCTGCCGCTTGTCTACGGGTACAAAATTCGGATCCGTGAGACAACCCGCGTTACTGCCGGTGGCTTGCGAGGCATCCAACAGGAAATTGCAGTTATCGCCCGCGACGGGTGGCTGGTACGCCACGCCGAACAGCAGTTGCGTCGGCTCGTGAATCGCGTGCGACCCAACATATCCAATATCGGCCAGCAGAGTGGGCGTAATTGAATACTGGGTGTCGAAGCTCCATTGCTGGTTATAGGGACTGTGATTGCCCGGCATATTCACTTGAGTAAGCGGGAACGTGTATGCGGGGCCGGAAAATAGTCCGGCGCTCGAGACAGGCGGAAGCCATAGCGTATTCAGGGCGAGCGGCGACGAGCTTTCGAGACCGGTTGCAGTCGGATAGTGCGGATTGGGACCCAGCGTGTAGAGGGCATTGTCGTCATACGTGCTTCCGTCGTAGAAGCGGTTGTAAGTATCGTAGAAGATGCCATACCCGCTGCGGATTACGAACCGATCCGTCGAGAACGGACGCCACGCAATCCCGATGCGCGGAGCGAAATCATGCTTATCAACAGGCACCAGCTGGTTATTTGCGCAGCATTGCAGCCAATCCGGGTTCACGCCGGGGTTGCTGAGCACAGACTGGGTGAAGGCTCGATTGGCCCAGATGAGCCCGCCTCCGTTTGCTGGGTTGAAGGCATAGCCGCTGTCATTCGCGCTGTGAAATGTCGTCGGGATTTCGTAGCGCAGTCCTAGATTCAGGGTGAAGCGCGGCGTAACTCGAATATCATCTTGGACAAAGAAGTTCCAGTTGTTGCCTCGCAGCCGGTAAAGATCAGAGCCAAGCGGCGGTGGCGCAGAGATGCTGAACGGGTCGCCAAGGAGCAAATCCGCAAACGCATTACCGCCGGTTAGACTTGCCGAGCCGGCAGCAGTGGACGGATTCAGCGCGGTGTACGCGCCCGTGAAGTTCAGTTGTCCCATGGAAACGAACCCGTCGGTGTCATACAGGTAAACCCGGCGAATATCGGTGCCCGTTGTAATCGTGTGCCGGCCGTGAACCCACGTGAGGTCATCGACGATTTGGAAGACGTCGTCCTTCTGGGTATACCCTCCGGCGTTGCTGCCGACAGACGTATATCCGTCATTCATGGTCACAACTGGAATGTCGTAGAAGGCGGGCAGATTCGGCGAGTTCTGGAATCCTAATTCCGCGGCGAGGTTGGGTCCGTAGGCGGTATCGACACCCGTATGAAAGAACTGATGGTTATATCCGAGGCGTGCTTCGTTGAACAGAGTGCCCGTAAACGAATGCTGCCACTCAAAACCGAACAGTCGGCTGGTCTTGTACGTCACCGAACCTGTAGCGGGCAGCAGTGATGGATTCGGCTCGTTGTCATTCGAGAGCACGCCGGTGAAAAACAAATGATCCTTCGATCCGAAGTTCTGATCGACGCGCATGGTTTCTGTGTTGATGACTTTGCTGTTCTTGACCTCGCCCGTATAGTTCAAGCACGGCATGGCGCAGGTAACGTTCGGCTGCGGATAATATGACAGCAGCTTCGCCGAAATCGGGTTCAGCAAGCCGGGCGGGATCTGATTGCCGGGAAATGGGCTGCGTCCTGCCGGATTCGCCGCAGTGGCCGGCACTGAGCCGCCACTCAGCGGATTATAAATCGGGAAGGGCCAATCGGAGAAATTTCCGCTGCGCTCCTGCACCGTGGGGACCTGAATGCTCTGGACCCCGCCGCCTTGCAGCGTGACCTGGCGTCCGCCATCGTAGCCAAAAAACCAAAATGTCTTGTTCCGCCCGTTGTATAACTTCGGAATCCAAACCGGGCCGCCGAGAGTGCCTCCGAACTGGTTCTGTTTGAACTCGGTTTTCGTCGCGAAATCGGTTCCATTGCGCGCGTTGAGCGCCGCTGTTACCGGATTGCTGGGCTGCAATGCATCATTTTGGAGAAAATCGTAGGCTGTGCCGTGAACCTGGTTCGCTCCGGACTTGATCGCGACATTCACTTGCGCTGACCCTTGCCCGTACTGAGCGCCATAAAGCCCATTCTGAATTTTGAATTCTGCAATGGCGTTTTCTCCCGGTACGTTCGTGGGTGCGCTGAAGAAGAAATCGTTGTCCGTCACGCCGTCGATCAGATAGCTGATCGAATCGGGACGCGCGCCGTCCACACTCACCTCGCGAAAGGCCGGATTCAAGCCATGCAGCACGTAGCCAGTCGCTTGAATGCCACCTGACATGTTCGTCGCGCCGGCATCGATACTCAACAGATTTGTGAAATCCCGCCCATTGATCGGAAGCGACTCTATCAGATCAGCCGGTATAACATTGCCGATCGTGGCGTTGTCCGCATTGACCATTTGGGTCGACGCCGAGACGGTTATTTCCTGGCTCACCTGCCCGATTTGCATCCGGAAGTCCTGCCGCAGTGTTTGGTCCACTTGCAAGAGCAGTCCGCTGGCGTGGCCGGTCTGGAACCCGCTCGCTTCAGCACTCACTTCATACGGCCCAGGATTCAAGTTGACCACCACGTAATCGCCTGTGCCATTGGTTGTGAACTGGTTCGTCACGTTAGTCGAAGTGTTGCGGACGCTGATCTTAGCGCCTGCGATGGGTTGGCCCGATGGATCGCTCAAATGTCCGACGATCGTTCCCTGCGCATTCTGGGCGCGACTGCAGACCGCGACGCCAAAACTTAGCAGGAACATGACGGCGAGCCGCGCAGTGATTCGCCGGGCGAGGGCCCAGAAGGTGAAGTAGCCGACAGAAGTGTGCAAAATAAACCTCCCTACTGCTATATAGCGGTTAGCGAGAAGTGTATCGCTCGGAACGCGCGAGGTCAAGAGAAATCTGCTGGACAAACTACCTGCTATAGAGCAGACTGAAAGTCGAAGTTCGGCAGCTTGCCCATGGCCGCTAAAACGTCTGAAAGAGAACCTGTTTATCAGCGGATCCAGCGTCTTATCCACGACAGGATCCGAAAGGGAAAATTGCGGCCCGGTGATGCCGTTTCTTCCGAACGGGAATTGGCGCGCGCGCACGGCGTAAGTTTAATGACTGCTCGCAGCGCGCTCGCCGGGCTCGAGCGCCAAGGTATTGTCGAAAGGCGCCGCGGCGCTGGAACGTTCGTCGCTATTCCAAAAGTCGATTACAACCAGTTGATCAGCACCACTGAACTGATGGCGAGCAAAGGATTTTCAGTGCGTTCGCAAGTTCTTTGCGCAAAGGGGGTCCAAAATCAACCCGAGATTGCAGGCCGCCTGGGATTAGCGGCAGAGAGTTCGCTAGTCAAACTCGAACGGATTCGTAAAGTCGAGGAGCAGCCTTTGGCAATTGAAACGGCTTATCTGTCCTTCGAGAGATTCGGCGCTCTCGCATCCACGCCTTTGGATGGAGGCTCGTTATTTCTGACTCTGGCAAATCGGTACCAGGTCGAGATCGCATACGCCGATGAAGAGGTGGACGCCGCATCTGCCGACCGGTCTATGGCCAAACTCCTAAAAACGGCGGAAGGCACTCCCGTGTTGCGAATTCGTCAGGTGATTTACTCGACGCTAGGCGAGCCGATCTTGTATGTCATCGGAACCTATAGATCGGATCGGCACAAGTTACACATTCGACGCCTCCGCCGCTAGCCGCCGCCCGTTGATAAAATTCTCAATATGCCAGCCATACTCAAGCCCATTCCAGACGGTTATCACAGCGTTACTCCATATCTGATCGTGGACAACGTCGCAGGGTTAGTTCGATTTCTCGAGCAAGCCTTCGGCGCGAAGGAGGGTTACCGGTCTACGCGTCCGGACGGCAAGATCGCGCATACCGAGGTTCGAATCGGAGATTCCGTCGTGATGATGGGAGGCGCAAGAGACGAATGGAAAGCGCGGCCCGGCGGTTTTTACCTATACGTTCCAGATACGGATGCGGTGTACAAACGCGCCCTCGAGGCAGGGGGTAAATCGTTGATGGAACCCGCCAATCAGCTGTACGGCGACCGCAATGCCGGCGTCAGCGACCCGGCGGGGAACCAATGGTGGATTGCTACACACATTGAGGATGTCGCGCCCGAGGAACTAGAACGGCGCTTCGCCGCAGCAGCCGGACAGCACTGATTCATTCGCTCGAATTCGAGGAGTTTCCGGTAGAGCTTGCGCCGTGTTCGCCCGATCCGCCATGCTCGTCGATAAACTTGAGCAAGGCTTCCGGCTTGATTCGCAGCTCGACGAAAGTAGCGTCGGTTCCGTCAAGGACCGTGACCAGGGCCCGCAGATCTTTGCCGTTCTCCTGGACATAGATGTTGGTCGATTCTCCACTACTCGAACGGACTCTGATCATCGGCTTCCAGGAGGACCCGACTGCGGCGTCAGTGAGCTGAGAGAACCTTCGAGGCGCGAGATTTACGTCTTCAAAGACGGCTAGGTTCAATTCGCTGGTTCCTGCCGGATGTCCCACGGTCACGGCGAATCGGGCCAGCCCGAAGAACGGAATATGCGTCGGTTTCACGGCGCTCTGCCGTGAAAACTCGCGCACCAGCCAATCGAATTCACTTGCTTGAGAGACGAGCGGCAAGACTGCAGCCAGGCTCAGGATTCCGAGTATGCGCCGCATGCGTTTACTCCTCGCTCTTGGGCTTAGGTTTGCCGCTGTGGTCCAGCTTCGGAATGCCCATGTGGCCGCCGAGCTCGCTCAATTCCTGGGGGTCGATCGGACCGTCTATGTGCACGATCGTCAGCTCCTTCGGTTCTGCGGCAAGCACCACCAAGCCAGCGATACGATCGCCGTCCTTCTTAAGATAGATTTCCGAGTTGTCGCCTTTGGTCGATCTCACTCCCACGATCCGCGTCCAGCCCGGCGCTTTAAGTTGAGCGCGAATCGATTCTACATCGCTCTTTGAGTACTGGCCGTCCTTATCGAACTCGAAACTCCGGACATAAATCCCTTTGAGCCGGGAAACGAGTTGCTTGACGTGCGCTTCGTCCGGATCATCTTTCGATAAGAACCGGCTAGCTAACTGGAGCATGGACGCGTCCAGAGTCACGTCAACAGTTTCAGTCGCGTGGTCCGCGAGCTTATCCAAATTGACTGGCATTTTGATGTCCTGCGCCCATGCGGGCAATGTCATAGCTCCTGCAATGACGATTCCGAACAGTTTCCACTTCATCGATCTACCTCCGTACCCTCAATCTCAATCACATGCTGCTGTGCTTCGTGCAGCTTCGATCCCGCGATGCGCACAGCCGTCAGCAACTCCTGTTTCGCAGCCTGGCCGCGTACTTCGCGCTCGTGCTCGTGATACATTGCTCCTCCGGTCACAAGCAGCAATGCCGCCGCCAACGGAGCGAGGCGCCACGCCCAAGCTCTTGGGAGCCACGAGCGGTGGCTCATTGCGCGTTGTGGCCGCTGCTGCGCTCTTTCGAGTACACGCCGCGCAAATCCGCGCGATGGCTCTTTGCGCGCCAAGGCCGCTTTCAGATCCTCTTCAAACGGCGTCATATTGCCCTCCATCCGGCTTAAGCCGGCGCGCTGTTTTCGCCCGCAGGAACTCCAGCGCACGCGAAATCTGGCTCTTGACTGTATTCACCTTCATATCGAGGGCCTCGGCGATCTGTTCCGGCTCCATGTCTTCCTGATATCGAAGTATGATGGCCATGCGCTGCTTCTCGGGAAGCGAGGCGACCATACGCTCGAGATACGAAGAAAGCATGGAGTCGTGGACGCGCTCGAGCACTGTGGGTTCGCTCAAGTCCTCAAGACTCGTCTCGGCCCGCGTTTTCCGCTTCCGCATGACGTCGATCGAGCGGCGGCTGGTCACCTTCCGTAGCCAGAACTCGATGTGTTGAGCTGATTGCATAGACTGCCAGTTCCGGTGTAATTCGAGAAATACATCCTGGGCCAGCTCTTCGGCTACGGCCCGATCCCGCAAAAAATGCCAGGCGATACTGTAAACCATTGCCTTGTGCGCTTCCACCACATCTGCGAATGCAGGCAAGCTGATCTTACCCTCAAACGATGTTGTCCGCGCTGTCGTGATCGCTACCAAGAGCTCTCGTTGCCGGTCCTTCTGTAGCTAATTACGAAGGAAGGGGCGGTTCCGACTCAAAAAAGAAAGGAATGCGAGAATTCAGGGGATAAGGTCCAAGATGATCACAGATCCGAAGATTGAACAATACATGTACGGCTTGCTGCCGCCGCGTGATGAGGTCCTTGCGGAAATAGAGGTTTATGCGGCTGAGCGCAACATTCCGATTATCGGGCCAGCGGTTGGGCGCTTCTTGGCGAGCCTCCTGAGGATGACAAGACCGACTCGCATCTTCGAGCTCGGGTCGGCCATCGGGTATTCGACCATCTGGCTGGCCCGCGCAGCTGGTCCGAAGTCCGAAGTACATTACTCGGACGGCAGCCAGGAGAATGCCGATCGGGCGCGGAGCTATTTTGAGCGGGCCGGAGTCGCATCGCAGATTCAGATCCACGTGGGGGATGCGCTGGGTGCTTTGGCATCAACGCCCGGAAAGTTCGATGTGATTTTTAACGATGTGGATAAGGAGGGTTACCCGGCGGTCTTAGATGCGGTGCCGGGCCGGATCAACACGGGCGGCCTGTTCATCACTGACAATACGCTCTGGCACGCGCGCGTGCTCGACCCGCAGAATGCTACGGATCAGGCCGTCTGCGAATTCAATAAAAGGCTGTTCGGCTCGCGCGAGTTTTATGTGACTCAGCTACCCATCCGCGACGGTGTGTCGGTTGCCGTGCGGCTGTGATTACGGGCTGAGAAGGGATTTTAGCAGAGCGGCGGTGATATCGCCGTGCGAGGCGGTTGCGACGATCTCGCCGCGGCGGAACACAAGAATCTGCGGTGATTCGTGCTCTACACCTGAGCGTTCCTGTACGTAGGACATCAATTCCCGCCGCCACACGGACATCAAATGCACGGGCGTGTCAGGATGAGCCGCGCAGAAGCGCATCACCTCCGATCGGGCTCTGATGCTGGTGCCGCACGTCGAACTGTGCTTGAACAGAACGATCACATCTTGATCGAGCAGCGCTTCACATTCCTCGATTGTTTTCACCTCAGGAATGGCGTGCGTCTTGAAATTTCCCCAGAACATCGGCATCACATCACCCATTAACGGCCGTCTCGCGTACTACGCGCCGGGGATCTTTGTCATCCCGGAGCGCCACAAACTTAGAATGCCGCAGGTGATTCGCCGCTGTCCATTCCGTAAACTCAATCTGCGCGACCAACTCCGGCCGCAGCCACCGGTATTTCTTCATCGCTTCCGCCGTGAGCGCTTCGCCGCGTCTGGCGTTCTTCGGCTCCGGCAGATTCGTGAACGGACATACTTTGCTCTTGAGCCCCTTGAAGCGCTGATAGATTTCCTCTTTCAGCGCTGGCGTAAAACCGTTTTTGATTTTCCCGACGAAGATGAGCCGGTTCTGGTCGTAGTAGCCGACCGCAAGATTCTCAAACCGATCCTTTCCGCCCGTTCTGTATCCGCCAATCACCAACTCTTGTCCGCGGTTGACCTTGTATTTCAGCCACGCGCCCCTCGATTCGCCGCTCTCATATTTGCTTTCAGCTCGTTTGGCGACTACGCCTTCAAGACCGTGCTCTCGAGCCGCCCGGATCAGGTCTTCCGGCGCGGCTTTCAGTACCGCTGAAACGCGGATGGGATCGCGCACATTGGCCAGAACCGTATCGAGTAGCTCGCGGCGCTTATGGAGCGGAAGCATGCGAACATCTCGCTTTCGATACGCTAGCAGATCGAAGGCATAGAGCACGATGGGCTGATTTGCCGATGCATGGTGCTGCAACACATTGAACGAGGGATGCCCTTTCTTATCGAATGCGACTATCTCTCCATCGAGAATGATCCCGTCTTCCAGGCTCAGGAGCGCCTCGGCAATCGCGGGGAATCTCGTATTCATCTCTTTATTGCGTCGGGAAAGCAGATCTGCGTTCCGGCCGTTTCTTATCGCCAGCGCGCGATAGCCATCCAGCTTTACTTCGTACTGCCAGTCCTCGCCTTCGGGCAAAGAGGCGGTAAGCTTCGGCTGCATCGGCTCGATAAAGCTCATTGAGCTCGGAGGGAGCTTGTCGAGATCCAGATCGGGAATGCTGGTTCGATTGCTGTGCCATTGGGCATTGTTGTCGGATGCGATCTGCTCGAGTGTTCGCCCGGTCAGCGCCGACGTATTCTCTTCCGTTGCGTCGAGCGCCGTCACGGGCGAGCCATTTTTCACGATCCACCAGTTCTTATTGTTTGCGGCGCGGTCTTTGGTAAGCAGCCATTCGCCTTTCAGCTTTTTACCTTCAAGAAACAGCTGCAAGTTGCCCTTGTAGTAGTTGCCTTCCATCAACTCGTACGTGCCGATATCCCAGACCATGACGGTTCCCCCGCCATACTGTCCTTTGGGAATGGTTCCTTCAAAATCGAGATACTCTAGCGGGTGATCTTCGGTCGCCATGGCGAGCCGCTTATCGCTCGAACCGTAAGGCAGCCCTTTAGGTACCGCCCAGGACTTCAGGACATGATGCATTTCGACCCGAAAATCGTAGTGCAGATGACTTGCCGCATGCTTTTGCACTACGAACCGGCGGCGCGCGCCCTGGCCGCTGGCGCGTGGAACGGCGGGTTCAGGCTCAGCGGTCTTCGAGAAGTCGCGCTTGTTCGCGTATTCGCGGAGCGCCTTGCTGCTGCGCGGGGCCCGCTGAGGCGCCAGCTTGATACCGTCGGAGATTCCGTCCGGTAGCGATTGTTGAAGCGTGAGGACGGAAGCAAACAGATCGCCCACTTCGTCCAGCCGCTTCAAACTGCTTTCGGGATCGAAGTACAGGCGATCGGGCTTGCGGGCGCGTCCAGCTTTCGACAGCTCTTCCCATGTGACGGGGACAGAGACGAAGGGCTCGCTGCGCTTGGCTCGCAACGAGTACACTCCCACGGTGGTCTTGAAATCCGCATTTTGGCTCCAATCGATGAACACCTTTCCGACTCTTTGCGCCTTCGCCATTTCAGAGACGATTTGATCCGGATGCTTTTTTTCAAGGAGCTCAGCGATTGTGCGAGCGAATGTCCGAGTGATGCTGTAATCCACAGGCGTGTTGAGTGGAACATAAACCTGAATGCCTTTTGAGCCGGAGACCTTTGCAAAGCATTCGAGATCGAGGCGGGTAAGCAGGTGCTTCAGCAGGAAAGCGACATCTGCGCACGCGAGTATGTCGACACCTTTACCTGGATCGAGGTCGAAGACGATCGAAGTGGGTTGCTGCAAATTTGGAACGCAGTGCAGGAACGGGTGGAACTCGAGGCTCGCGATATTGGCGGCCCAAACCAGTGTTGAAAGGATCGTTGACCAGGATGTAGCAGATGTCAGACTCGCCCGACCGGCGAGGGACAGGAAATGTCTTGACCCACTTGGGCGTGTATCCCGGGGCGTCTTTTTCGTAAAAGAATTCGCCGCGCACTCCGTCCGGATAGCGCTTGAGCGTGACTGGCCGGTCCCTCAAGTGCGGCAGAAAGTACGCCGAGACCCGGATATAGTAGTCGATCACCTGGGCCTTGGTGAACTGCTCACCCGGATATAAAACCTTGTCTAAATTAGAGACCCGAACGATGCGTCCATCGATCTTGAGCTCATCTTGCTTGCCCATGGTTCAGGCAGCATACCGCCTAGGGGGCTATTTCGCGGTTTCGTTCTCGACACGCAGGTTGTTGGTAACGGAAAAGACGTTCGGAACGCCGTTGGCGCGCGTGTTGATCAGCGTCTTATCGAACTGATTCGCGACCACGCCTTCGAGCGTAACGTGACCGTTTTTCACAATGATATGGATTGAGGGGAGCGCGCGGTAGCCATATCGGGTTCCGATGGTTGGGTCGCCATAGATGGCGCGGTATTCGGCCCTTCTGATCTGATCGTCCATCGGCGAAGGCGGCAGAACTTCGATATTGTTAACCACGTTCGTGACACCCTCGACGCGCTTCACAACGTTTTCAGCATCGGATTTCAGGACGGGACGAACGACCGCGCCCAGCAAAGTTACGGTGGTGCCGTCAACACGGAATGCGAGGTCGTCGAAGATTCCGTAATAGGGCAGCATAACCAGCTCATGGCGTACCTCCCGCGCAATGCGGCTTTCATCTGAATTGCCTGGAATAAAGGCGTCGTTATGTTGCTTGTCCTGCTTGGTTGACTGGCCGTACGCAGTTAACAGGAACGCACTGAGCAGAAATGATCCGGCGATGACACGCATGTAATATATGCCCCTGTGTGCTTAGATCGCCCCCGTCGAGTGTTCGTTACCCCCGTAGTGTTTGGGGGTCATTTTCCTCTTCGCCCTAAGGTCGGGACGGCTTTCGGCCGAAAGGTTTAGCAGGGACGCCTATGAATTGCCCTTTTTGTGCGAGTCGAAACGTGCGCCGCTCGCGGCGGCGCGGGATTGTCGAAAAGATGAGATGCTGGATCGGAAAACGACCGTATCGATGCCATACGTGCATGCACCGCTTCTTTTCTTCTGAGCGGTATGACAGGAAGGCCGCGAGGCGCGGGGCTGTCTCCGGAGCTCAGGGCCAGCCCCGCGTAATAGAAGGCACAATCATCAGCTCTGAATGAATTTACGACCGTGTGGACATATGGGACATGATCAGCGCAAGTGCTCCAGCGCCCAATCCCTGCACGAGCTTTGGATGTTGCGCATAGAAACTGCTGGCTTGATCGACGATCGATGGGTTGTTCTGCTGAGCATGCTGCGCTAACTGCTGAACAGTTTCCTGCGGGATCTGTTCGGCTTGTTGCGGAGTTACTTGGGTGCCGGGCGTCAGCAACCCGCCTAGCGAGCCGCCGAGCATCGAGAGCACGTTAGGACCGGCTGCGCCAAGCAGTTGATTCAGGATGCCCGCCCGTTGCTGGCCATTGGATTGACCAAACAGGTTGCCGACCATCTGAGGAAACGGCGGCGTTTGATCCGAACGAAAGGCTTCGGCCAGCCCTGAGGCCAAATGTGACTGGGGCGCCGATTCGGCGACCTTCGAAAAATCCTGCTGCGTGTTAGCCGGCGGGTTCGAAGCCGAAGCCCCGCTGTATTGCTGGAGTACGTTTAGAAAATCGGATATCGCCATAGTGATTTAGCTCGGAATCACGAGCTCTTGTCCGACCTCGATCTTGTCGGGATTGTCGAGCTTGTCGCGATTGGCAGCAAAGATCCGGTTGTAATCATTCGGGTTTCCGAAGAACTCTTTTGCAATCTTCGAGAGCGTGTCGCCCGGCTGCACCGTATAGGTGCGAGTGCCTTGCGAGGTGTTTGCTCCGGCGGCTGCGGCTTGCGCGGCCTGCGGCTGGGGCAAAGAAGAGTCCACGGTGAGATCGCAGGTCAGGTCGCTATAGGTGGGGTCGACGGCCTTGATCTGGTTCCAAACCTGGTTCTTAATGTTTTCCGACGGTGCTGCGCCCTGTATAAACAGCTTGTTGTTCTCGACATGCACATGAGTCAAACGGACGCCGTTTTGACTGATCAAATCCAGCACTGATTTGTATTTATTCTTGAGTTGTTCTAATTGGTCCATTGGACCTCCCGTATCTGGACGTGTGTGTGCGGGAATTGTTGCGCCCGGTTCTGGCGCATAGGGCTTAGGGTAGAAGGATGAAAGTAATCTCGTCGCGAGAAGTACTAAAAAATAAGATATTTACGGTTGCCGAGGAGAAGGCGACGGATCCCAGCGGGTTTGAGATCAAACGTTTCATTGTCCGGCATCCGGGGTCGGCCGTGATGATGGCGGTCGATGATCGGCAGCGCGTGTTGCTGGTGAAGCAGTTCCGGCTTCCGGCGGAGCGAGAACTTTGGGAACTGCCGGCCGGGCGCGTGGACCCGGGCGAATCTCCGCTCGAAGCTGCCAAACGAGAGCTGCGGGAAGAGACGGGTTACGCAGCGAAGAAGTGGGTGAAACTGGCTTCGTTTTGGGCGACGCCCGGATATGTGGATGAGAAGATGAACCTGTTTTTGGCGCTCGATCTTACAGCAGGCGAGCAGCAGCCGATGGATGATGAGCGCATTCAGATCCGATGGTTTTCAAAAACCGAGTTGGGGGATCTGATCGGGGCAGGGAAGATACTCGACGGAAAGACAATGGTTGGATATTTCCTGTGGCGCGAGTACAAGCGAAAAGCAAAAAAGCCGCTATTCGCTCGTTAGGGGGCGATCCATCAGCTCGCGTAAGGCTTGGCGCGGATCCTTTGATTCGTGCAATACGTGATACATCTTATTGATGATCGGCAGATCCACGCGGTTCTCAATTCCGAGGCGATGGGCGGCGCGGCAGGTGCCAACTCCCTCAGCGACCATGGTCATTCCCGCCAGGATGTCGCGGAGCTCGCGTCCTTTGCCGAGTTGAATACCGACAAAGCGATTGCGCGAGAGGTCGCCCGTCGCGGTCAGGACGAGGTCGCCTAAGCCCGCGAGGCCGCTCAAGGTTCGGGCATTACCGCCCAGAGTGACGGCGAGACGCGTGATTTCGGCGAGACCTCGGGTCACGAGCGCAGCCACGCTGTTGCTGCCTAATCCGAGGCCGCGGCATATGCCTGCGCCAATCGCGATGACATTCTTCAGCGCAGCTCCGAGCTCGACACCGATGACGTCGGTGCTGGCGTAAAGTCGTAGAGCGGGCGTAGAGAAGGCATGCTGGATGTGTTCGGCCGCTCTTGCGTCTTCAGAGGCGATGACGACCGCAGCGGGCTCCCCCGCTGCGACTTCTCTCGCGAAGGTGGGGCCCGAGAGTACGGCTATCGGCGCGGAAGGAGCGTCGCCTAATACATCGCGGATGACTTGGGACATGCGGCGCAGTGTGTCCTGTTCGATTCCCTTGGTTGCGCTCACAACGCGAGTATGGGCATCGAGGTGGGGCCGTAGTTTCTGGGCAACCGCTGCGAGATGGCTGGAAGGTACGACCATCAGCAGAATGTCGGCGCCCGTGATCGCGACTGCGAGGTCGCCTGAGACGTGCACGTGCTCTGGTAAACAGAAGCCGGGCAGATAGCGCCGATTCTTGCGGAGTTGCTCGATTTCTGCAGCGCGTTGACAATCGTGCGCCCAGAGGTGAATGGAGTCGAACCGCGGGGCAAGAGCAATGGCTAAAGCGGTTCCCCAACTTCCTGCTCCGACAATGGCCAGCCGGCTCACACGGAGTCACCTTTAGCCGAGCCGCCCTTAGGCGAAAACGCGGGTTCCTGTCCTCTGATAAGGCGCACGATATTTGGCTTATGGCGATAGATGATGAGCAGAGCCGCAAAGATAGACGCGATGAGAATGGGCGGGGGTTGGGCGATACGCCACACGATAACCGGAAAGAGGGCAGCGGCCGCAATCGATCCGAGCGAGACATATTTGCTGACCGCAACAACGGCGACGAAAATGCACATGGCAATAGCGAGAGCCAAGGGCGCGGGGAGAAGAAAGGCCCCGATGAAACAGGCGACGGCTTTGCCGCCTCGAAAGCGCAGGAAGGGTGAATAGCAGTGGCCCAGCATGACGGCGATTGCGGCGAGCGCGACGGGCACGGGATTGAAATGACTCAAGACGGCCGCCACCCAAACCGCAAACAATCCCTTCAGAATGTCGGCGAGAAGAACAATCAGACCTGCTTTCCTTCCGAGGGTGCGATGCACGTTTGTGGCTCCGATATTGCCGCTGCCCAGGGTGCGAATATCTTTGCCGGAGGAGATGAGCACGAGCAGGTAGCCGGACGGCACTCCGCCAATCAAGTACGCCAAAACTGTTGTGACCGCGAAGGTGAAGTAGGAAGAGAAGGGCGTCACTTCTGAGGGTTAAGAAGCTGCTGCTGCCGATTCAAACCGATACCCGCGTAGCTTGCGGTAGATGCTGGCATTCGAGCCGGGGTCGCTGCGATAGAGCGCGAACTCCGCGACACGAAATTTCCCGAAGGATGTGGGCCGCGCTTGTTCCACTTTTTGCCGAATGCTATTGAGCGGCACAGGGCTTTTGATTCGCGCGAGTGTGAGATGCGGAGAGAAAGCCCGATCCTCTTTCTGGATTCCGAGCGGCTCAAGCAGCTCCTCGGTTTCGTACGCCAGTGTGCGAAGCGGGTCACCTCCTTCGACACCTGCCCACAGGATTCGTGGCTGGCGTTCGTTCGGAAACCATCCGAGACCTTTCAGTTCTACTTCGAACGGCGCGCGGCGCGGAAGCTGTGCGAGTGTTTGGTTCAGCTCGTCAAGGCGCGACTCCGGCCAATTGCCAATGAACTTGACTGTGATGTGCAGGTTATCGAGCGGGCTCCACTTAATGAGCGCTTCGGGACGGAGTGCGCTTAAGAGCCGCTCCAATCTCAACAGGACGTCCGCGTCCAGATCAATCGCAGTGAATAATCGCATTGCGGCGTGCCCGTGCTATGTTCTAGCGTACTTGAACGAGCCTTACAGTTTGCGCGGGCTGCTTCGCGAGACGACGCCGATGGATCTGCAATTCTTTGAGCGGCCTGCGGTCGAGGTCGCGCGGGAGCTGCTCGGCTGTGTTCTGCTGCACGGCGAGACTGCGGGAATGATTGTCGAAACGGAAGCCTATTTGGGTCTGGAAGACTTGGCGGCGCATGCCTCGCGGGGCGAGACAAAGCGAACCAAGGTGCTGTTTGGTCCGGCGGGCCGCGCATATGTGTATTTCAGCTACGGAATGCACGAGTGCTTGAATGTGGTCGCGGACCGTGAAGGGACACCAGGCTGTGTGCTGATCCGCGCGCTCGAGCCCTTGTCAGGACTGGAGAAAATGTATGAGCGGCGTCACTGGCAGGGAGCGGTTAAGGGTCTGGCAAATGGTCCGGGCAAGTTGACGCAGGCGCTTGGCATCACCCGTGAAGACTACGGGAAGCGTCTCGATGGCGGAGATTTAAGGATTCGCAGATGGCGCAAGCCGCCGGTATTCGAGATTGCCGTGACGCCTCGAATCGGAATCGCGAAGTGCACAGATTGGCCGCTGCGGTTTGTATGGGCCGGGCATCCGTGCCTGAGCCGGAGGATATCGAAGTGCGAAGTTTAGAGATGAAACTCTTGCCCGATCTCACGAATGCTTATGCGGTCGGATGCAGGACCCGCTGCGGCGAGAATGCGTTCGATCGGCTCGAGTCGCGGCTCGTGCCCCAGGCGAAATGTTTGGTGATGCACCGGAAGCACGAATTCCGCTCCCGCGAATTGAGCCAATTTCCAGGCTTGCTCGGGATTACAGTGCACGCGAATCCAGGGATTGTAAGCGCCGATCGGCATAATCGCCAGATCGACTTTCCGGGAAGAACGGATTTGCTTGAACGAATCCGTGTACGCCGTATCTCCTCCAAACACGACACGGTAGCGGCCCGATTCGATTACGTATGCGTTGTAGCCGCGAAAGACGTCGCTGCGCATGCGAGCGCCCCAGTGAACCACTTCAAAGGCTTTGATGTTGGCCGGACCAGCTTGAATGGTTTCGTTCCAGCGGAGCTCGTAGACTCGGGCATACCGCCTCGGGCGCAATAGGTCCGAAGTGCGGTAAGCGGTGACAACGCGCGTTCGGCGGTTCTCGAGCTCGCGCAGGCTCGGCACATCGAAGTGGTCCATGTGGGCGTGCGACAGCAGCACCAGATCGATATGCGGGAGCTGATCGAGCGACGCCGCGGGTTCGATGAGACGCTTCATGCCGACGGTGAGCGGACCCAGGTTCAAGCCGATACGAGGGCTGAAGACCGGATCCGTGAGAATCGTGAACCCGTCGATTTTGAGAAGCACGCCGCTGTGTCCGAGCCAAGCCGCATGCAGGCCTGTATCGGGCCACAATTTTGGGGCAGGGCGGTGGGGCGCGTGCGCGATTTCGCGCTTGTAGTCTTTCGAGACTTCGTGATAGAGAGCGGGGGCAGCACGGCGCAAGAACCGGACCGTTTCCGGAGCGTGCCTGATATGGCCCGAGATCCTGGTGGCCTTGTCGGCAAAGCGTGAACGTCTTTGAAATTGCGAATGGTTCACGTCTCTGTCACGTTTGCGTAGGCGGCGCGTGCATCCATTTCCATATTGGCAGACGCCCCGACCTCGGCTCCGTAGACGAACACGCGCCGCTACGAAAAGGGCATGAAAGGTTTTCGCAGACACCGGAAGGCGATCGTCTGCGCCACGCGAGCGCTCAGAATCCCGCTTCACTGAAAAAGAGATCTGTTGCATTGACAAAATTTCTGCTGGCCTCAATTGTGAAGTAGAGTTTGTGAGATACCAGTGTCGTTCAGGCGGCGGTTTCGATGGTTGCCGGGCGATTTTCGTCGAGAGAGGCGACCAGAATCGAGCGCCGCACGTTACTCGTCAGCACTTCCTGGTGATCGACCTTGGCTTCGGCGAGCAAAACGTTCCATTTGTGGAGGTCTTGCTTGCGAGTTTCTGAGGCTGCGCGGCGGGTTTGATCGGCTTCGTTTCTGCGCTGCGCTTCGAACCCAATCTGCTCTTTGCGCTTTTCGGCTCTTAGCTTTAGGAGCTCGTTGAGGCATTTGAGGAAGGCGCGGTCGTGGGTAGTTTGATAGCGCATGTAGAGCGCGAGCTGCTTCTGATCGTCACAACCGGGCAGGTTGTGGTTGAACGTGGTGTGCTGGAGGGTGGCGGCGCGCTTCGAGAGCCACGCGGCTTGCGCCATTTTGCCGATCAGCAGGTTTTCGGTGAGGGTGGAAGGCTTGTGCTCATCGCGGAGCCCGACGAGCAGCTGGTTGAATTCCTCCTGGTTTTCCCAGGGGAGGACGGTGAATTCGCCGGTCAGGCCGTGGCTGAAATGGTTTCGCGCGGAGGCGGCTTTCCCTTCCGGAGTTTTCGGTCCGCGGGAGAGTTGCGCGTTGGCTTGGTTGGCATTCAATTGAGCTTCAGATACTGATTTCATGGCAGGTTCCTTTTCTGGGATTTTTTCCCGATTTGACGATGGCGCTCGGGAGATCCGGATGCTGGCCGTGCGGCGTAAATGGCTGCGACTTTAGGGAGAAGAAATTTTTAGGGTTGTTGTCACCGGAGGAGGATGTCCGCCTTTCCGTTGAAAAAGGAACGGCTCGGAACACGATCTAAGCCGCCGAATGGGCAGCGACGGTGGTCGCATTTAGGTTACAACGTATGTCATAAGCACGCTGCAGATTATGAATAAGCAGCGGCAAATGGCGGTGGCCGTGAAGACGATTCCAGCGTGTTTCGGCGTACAGCAGGGCTGAGGCTACCCAGCGCAAGCGGTGATCGCTGCCCTGCCAGCGTTTGACACGCCGGCAGATGGTCTCGACAACTGAAAAGCTGGATTCGATTCCATTGGTACTGCTGAGGGATCGCCGCAACCGGGCATGCACCTGCAGATCATGTAGCGTGAGGGTCTCCTCTAAGCCCTCCATTAAGCTGGCCGCCGCACTCGGGTTCAGCTCGTTCAACTCATCGTGCAATCGATAAAGCGCCTGC
Source organism: uncultured Acidobacteriaceae bacterium (assembly GCA_963703035.1). GTDB lineage: Bacteria > Acidobacteriota > Terriglobia > Bryobacterales > Bryobacteraceae > Bog-105. Next base: position 1,454,691 of record OY969780.1, read on the forward strand.
CGAGCATCACTGCTATCAGCGTGAGCGTAGGCCAGCCGTAGCTTGTACTTGAACCAGTGTTGCTGCGTGTCCGGCACGTACGCCAGGATGTTGCGGATCTTATGCACCTGGCAGCGCTGGATGAAAGCGGCTTCGCCGGCATGCCGCTCAATGGCGGCGCGCAAGGCACGGCTGCCATCAATCAGATACAAACGCGGCTGGCTGAAATCCAGCCCCCGCTCGGACAGATGCTCAAATAAGCCGCTCACCACCTTCGCATTCTCGGTGGCTCCTTGCACCAGTCCCAATACGACCTTCTTGCCAAACGCATCGATGCCGATGGCGACCACCAAATGCTGGCCCTTGAAGATCGTGCCGTCAACTAACAGTGCACAGATCTGGAGATGCTGCAAGGAACGGCTCATGAGAGCTTCCAGCTTCTTGCGGCTGGCCTCCACAAATCGTTCGCTGAGGGTGCTCTTCTCCAGCCCGTAGGCATCCATAAACTGCTGCAGCACTAACTTGTAATCCCGCATGCTGAGCCCGCGCATGATGTTGCTCCAAACTGTTTCTTCTGCCGGACTCACTTGCTGGAACAGCTGGTAAGTTCCCAAGGGCAGCTCTTTGCCGCCACACTCACGCACGCGTGGCCGCGCGATCGGAACCCGCTGGCCATCGATGAGGCACGAGCCTTGCTCGATACCCCACCGGTAAGCCTGCCGCGTTTGCCTGCGACACGATCGCGGGCCAGCAATCTGCTCGACCTCCGATTCCAGTACGGACTGGATGAACATCCGGCCCACCTTTCGGACCAGCTCACCCAAGCCCTGCTCCAAGCTGGTCAGCACTTCTGCCATCGGCAAGCAAATCTGTACCGCCCGATCCTTCTCTGCACCCGCACTCTTCTGGACTGCTCTTCTCTGATACGCTCTCTTCAAAACGACTCTCCTTTTTTTCTGGCAAGAAAAATTTCCCAGAGCCTATCACGGGCTCTGGGTGAGTCGTTCCCTTTTCTACGATCTTTCGGACATCCTCACCGGAGCTGAAAGGACGCGTAGGGCTGGGCAGTTCTAAGGCCGTCACGGCAGCGGGCATACGGACGGCACACTTCGGGCTATCTTATGGCTATGCGGGAGGTTCGCAATCCACAGTCCGCCACCAAATGGGCGACTGGATTCCTGGAAAGAGATCGCGCATTCTTTGGGCGGGACGAGCGGACGGTAAAGCGGCGTTGAGCGACGCAGGGCACGCGAGCGCGATAGGGACGGCGGAGCACATCGGCGAAGTACAGTCGATGATCGACGGTCGACGGGGCGCACGGGGCAGGTAAGCAATCAGTACAACTACAGTTACGCGAACCAGGATGGCGGTGTGGGGAACGCGAGAGGAACAGGATGAGAAGCGTTGAAATGAGGGTCGGCCGTATTTTAGCGGCAGCACTGTTTCTGACGAGGACGTGCGCTTTCGGCCAAACGCCGTACCGGAGTCCGGATGGCCTGTTCACCGTCCAAGTACCGGATGGATCGCAAACGCGCAAAGACGAAAATTCGGGTCTCATAACGTTTCACAAGGGCGCTGTGAGTGCAAGCATCGCGGTGATCCCACAGGATAAGAAAAATTTTTTGAGTGTGAAGAATGCCACCGATGAAAACGAATCCGAATTGAAGCGCCAATGCCCGACCTACCAGCTGCGCCAGAGAGGCTCGACGGTCCTGGCCGGAGCAAAGGGGGAGTATACGCTGAGTACCTGCAGCGATCCGAAAAGTCCGGCAGTTGCGGAGTGCCTGGCGGCGATGACCAAAGACAACGTCTTAATTCTGTTCAACATCATCTCGCCGTTGGCGCGGTATTACGAGAGCATCCCGGTGCTCGACGGGATTCGAGACAGCCTGCGATTGGCCGGGCAGGAGGCCGTACCGAAGAACCAGAACGGACTGTCAAGCGCACACGCGGGCGATTCGGAAGAAATGGTGGCGCTGACGAAAGCATGCGCCGTGGGCTTCTTCCCAGGCGACGAATGTGGGAGGCGGATGGGGATGCTCTTAGGGGAGGAAGCACAGGAGGAGAATGGCGGGGCGGGGCATGCGAAAGCGCCGGGCGATGTTTACCGCGATCCTCAGGGCCGTTTCACGGTTATGGTCCCGAAGGGCTGGACGGCGACGGCGGAGGGCGATAACGGTGTGAAGGGAGTGCAGCTCCGGTCAGGTTCGAGTTGGATCAACATCATTCCGTATGAAGGCGCGAAGAGCGCGAGCGAAGTGGTGCTTCAGATCGAGAACAAAATGGCCGTGGCATCGCATTCGGACAAGAAGCCTCCGTTCGGGGCGCTGGGCCTGGTGCAACTATTTAGCAACGGGGTGGAGGTGACGTTTGATCGCTTTGCAGGGTCCAGCGCGAAAGGCGAGGCGGTCGAGATCTTTATTGCAGGGATCGGGAACATAAGCGGAGGCGGCGGCCAATTTTTGTCGATGCTTTCCTCGGTTCCGCAAGAACAAGCCGCGGCGCTGGGCGGAGTCAGACTGCAGGTCGCGCAGAGCGTGCAACTGGGCAAGTGAGTTGCAGCGAGTTTCCCAAGCCAAGCCTGTATTGGACAGGATTGTGATGAGTGCGACTGCTCAGGGTGCAGTTCAAAAGCAGATTGTTCTGCGCAATAGCCGGATAGTGATTGCCTTGGTTTTGTTAGCTGGTTGCGCCAGCATGGTGTCCGGGGCGGCCTTCGGGTTACTGGCGTTGAGTTGCCTACTTCCCGGATTCACATGGGGCCGTTTGTACGGCGCGGGTTCGTGGGCCTTTGCAGCGATTGCGTCGGTAATCATGGGCGCCCAGTTGTGGCGCTTCGGCCTGCGTATGGCTCGGAATAGGATTCGCCTCACAAGCGAAGGCGTGTATTTCCACCGGAATGCGAAAAAGCAGGAGCCGGAAGTATTTTTCGCGTGGGATGAGATCACGAGAATCGCGTCCAGACGTTCAGCGAACGTGCGTTACTGCTCGGTGGTTGCCCAAGGCGGCCGTGAGGTTGATTTCTCATCCTTCACCTTTCTCCGGCCGAACCACATCGCGCGGATTATCGCGGCGCACGCGGGCAAGATCTTGGAAGAGATCTAAGGCCTTTCGATCTGAGGGCTTTCGAAAAGTCAAGGCCGCTTGCTTACGCGCGCGGCTCGGATAGCGTTTGTAGAGATACAAAGGAGCGATGAGCACGGCAGGCGCGCCGAGACGATTCTCGGCGCGGCAGACACGAGTGTCCGCGCCACATCCATCGATTCAACGGTCGGGCAATTAGGGGCCGGAATCACATTGTCCCGAACCACCGCTCGCCCGTAGAGCATTCTCCATGAGGCGAACGAGCGCCGGGACGATTCTCGGCGCGGCAGACACGAGTGTCCGCGCCACATCCATCGATCCAACGGTCGGGCAATTAGGGGCCGGAATCACATTGTCCCGAACCACCGCTCGCCCGTAGAGCATTCTTCATGAGGCGAACGAGCACCGAGACGATTCTCGGCGCGGCAGACACGAGTGTCCGCGCCACATCCATCGATTCAACGGTCGGGCAATTAGGGGCCGGAATCACATTGTCCCGAACCACCGCTCGCCCATAGAGCATGTCTTCATGAGGCGAACGAGCGCCGAGACGATTCTCGGCGCGGCAGACACGAGTGTCCGCGCCACATCCATCGATCCAACGGTCGGGCAATTAGGGGCCGGAATCACATTGTCCCGAACCACCGCTCGCCCGTAGAGCATTCTTCATGAGGCGAACGAGCGCCGAGACGATTCTCGGCGCGGCAGACACGAGTGTCCGCGCCACATCCATCGATCCAACGGTCGGGCAATTAGGGGCCGGAATCACATTGTCCCGAACCACCGCTCGCCCGTAGAGCATTCTTCATGAGGCGAACGAGCGCCGAGACGATTCTCGGCGCGGCAGACACGAGTGTCCGCGCCACATCCATCGATCCAACGGTCGGGCAATTAGGGGCCGGAATCACATTGTCCCGAACCACCGCTCGCCCGTAGAGCATTCTTCATGAGGCGAACGAGCGCCGAGACGATTCTCGGCGCGGCAGACACGAGTGTCCGCGCCACATCCATCGATCCAACGGTCGGACAATTAGGGGCCGGAATCACATTGTCCCGAACCACCGCCCGTAGAGCATTCTTCATGAGGCGAACGAGCGCCGAGACGATTCTCGGCGCGGCAGACTCTATGTCGGACGATCGTTGTGAGATTTACTAGGACAAGGGCTCACGATGCCGCAGCAAGATACTGTCCAGGTCACTCCGGAAGAGATTATCGGTTTCATTCTTGAAGAGATGGAGGCGGGGTTGTGCCCGAGCTACTACAGCAACCTGGTGCCGAGCGTGTACCAGGTCCATTTGTATGGGGAAGATTTTGAGAGGCTTCGCGGGCTCGAGCAGCGGATGCGGGAAGAGGCGGTTCAGGCGCTGGGGGAGAAGCTAGCCGAGCTGAACAAGGCTGCGCGGCGGAAATCGAAGCGGCCGAAGCGGTACGAGACATTGGGCGAGTGGTCGGTAGAGTTTTACGAGAACACCGATGATGACGCGCGGGAGAATCCGCTGGTGATTCATTCGACGTTTCCGATGAGTGTCCAAACCGACGACCGGGCGGGTACGTTGACGGAGCGCGTGAGCAAACGGCGCAGCGACGGGCAGACCGTGACAACTTCGACCGAACGCAGTGGGAACCTTGATACGCATCGCGCAGTCGGGATGGTGTACGCGAATCTCGCGTACGAAGACGATACCGGCGCGCACACATACCAGATGACGAAGGACCTGATCAAGATCGGGCGCGGGGCGCAGGACCGGTGGGTGGATGTGAAGCTGAATGCCAAAAACGATGTTTCCCGGGAGCATGTGCAGATACGGCGCGATGCGGAGACGGGGCGAATGTTCATTAAGGACCTGAGCAGCCTGGGAACGACGGTCGAGGGGAGGCGCGTGCCGCCGAGTATTCAACGGGTGAATGGGGAAGAAGCTGACAAGAACATCGAGGTGCCACTGCCGGCCAAGGCGCGAATCGGGCTGGCGGGCGTGCTGTTCATCGATTTCAAGGCAGTGAAGCAGCGATGACCGGATTGCATGCAGCGCGGCTGGTCTTTGTGGTGCTTCTGCTGGTGTTTGCGCTTGCGGCAGTTGTGTTCGCGATGAAAAAGGCGGACTGAATGGCGACGGCTGCTTCGCCACGTTTCCTTGCGGCGGGATCGAGCGACCAAGGCACGGTTCGCCCAAACAACGAAGATCGCGTTTACTGCGACGATGTGCGCGGAATTTTCATCGTGGCCGACGGTATGGGCGGACATGAGGCGGGCGAGCGCGCGGCTGAGATTGCGGTTGAGCGCATGCGAGCGCGGCTGGAGCGGCAGACCGGCAGCGTGGAACAGCGCTTGCGCGAGGCGATTGCTCTCGCGAACAACGCGATCTATGAAGCGGCGCAGGCGCATTCCGAGTGGGCGGGCATGGGATGCGTGCTCACGGCCGCGGTGATCGAAGAGGGACAGATCACGGCCGGTCACGTGGGGGATTCGCGGCTGTATCGGATCAAGCGCGGGCGGATGGAGAAGCTGACGCATGATCACTCGCCCGTAGGTGAGCGCGAGGATAGCGGCGAACTGAGCGAGCGGGAGGCGATGCAGCACCCGCGCCGGAACGAAGTGTATCGGGATCTCGGGTCACAAGAGCGCAGTCCCGATGCTGACGATTTCATCGAGATTGTTCAAGCTTCTTTTGAGCGGGATAGTGCTGTGCTGCTGTGCAGCGATGGGTTGAGTGACGCTGTTCCGTCAGACGAGATCCTGAAATTAGTGGAGCGAAATGCGGGCGACCGGCGGGGGGCAGTACGAGCGCTGATCGCGGCAGCAAATGAAGTGGGCAAAGATAACGTGTCGGCGATATTGATCGAGGGCGAAGCGTTTGCGGCGTCGTTCGGCCGGCGGTCCTCAGTGGGAGAGACCACGGATCGGATGCGGGGAGTCGAGCGGGAAGCCTGGACACCGTGGTATCGAAGCGGAGCGGCTTACGTCTTTTACGGCGGAGTGTTGGGTGCTGCGCTAGGGATTCTGACGTACGTCTACATCTTGCAAGAGGCCGCTTCGACGTCGAGATCGTTGGTTGTGACGGCGGGCGGCACGATTGAGGCTGCACTCGACAGGGCGCGGCCGGGCGATCGTGTGGTGGTGGCTCGCGGAACATATAAGGAAGCGGTGCAGCTGAGGGAGGGCGTGACGTTATCTGCACAGCGGGCGGGCGAAGCAGTCATCGAAGGACGGGTGACCGCGGATGGGATTCAGCACGGCCGTGTGGAAGGTTTTCAGATTCGTGGGAAGTCGAGCGGCATTCGCATCCGAGATAGTGAAGTGGTGCTCGCGCGTGATGATGTAGCGGGCGCGGATGGGATCGGAGTTGAGTTCAGCGGCAACTCGACGGGCGCAATTTTTGGCTGTTTGATTCACGGCAACGCGGGCGGGGGAATCAGTATTGTGGATGAAGCGGCTCCGGAGATTGAGAACAACGCGATTGAGGGCAACGGGCGGCGCGCCGAGGCGCTACGTCCCGGATTGCTGATCGAATCAACTCAGCAACCGTGGGTCGCTCGCAACGTGTTCGCCGGAAATGGCGCGGAGGCCGTGTGGCTGCGCGCGGGAGATGAAGCGCTGATCGGGCGCAACTATTTCTTTGAAGCGGGGAAGGCGCAGGAGCAAAAGTTTCGCGTGCTGAATCCTGGCGCTGGAGAAAAGCGGCCGTGAATGCCGGCGACCGCTACGGACCCTATCAGATCATTCGATTGATCGGACGGGGCGCGATGGGCGAGGTGTATCTGGCGCAAGATTCCGAAGCGCATCGCGAGATTGCGCTGAAGATTGTCTACCAGGGGCCCGAAGCTGAAGATCGGGAGGTTCTCGAAGCCGAGCGCTTGGGGGCCGAGTTGCAGAAGCGGCTGAGCGGAGTGGATCGCCGCGTTGTAATCGTGAACAAGTATGGCGAGATGTCCGGAGATCTGTTTATCGATATGGAGTATATCGAAGGCGAGGATCTCTCGGCGGTGATGGCGCGCGGGCCGGTGAATCCCGGGTTCGCGGTGCATGTGGCGGGGGAGTTATGTGAAATGCTCGAGAACCTGAGCGCGTTCACGACCGTGATCGGAGAGCGGCGCTTTTCAGGCATCATTCACGGGGACCTAAAGCCGCGCAACATCCGTATCAATAAGCAGAACCAGGTGAAGGCGCTCGATTTCGGGATTGCGAAGGCGTTGACGCACACGCGCAAGTACACGATGAATGTTTTTGCGAGCAGCGCGTATTGCTCGCCCGAGCGGTTGGAAACGCAGAATATGGATTCGCACTCCGATTTGTGGTCGGTGGGGGTGCTTCTGTATCAGATGATCGCGCACAAACTGCCGTTCGAGGAGGCGACGAAGGAACGGCTGGAGCGGCGCATTCGGTCGCCGCGAGGGCCAGATCCGTTGCCCGCTAGGTGTCCCGAACCGCTGCGGCGGATTATTTTTAAGATGCTGGCGCGCGATCCCGGGCGGCGTTACCAAAGGGCGCGGGAGGTGAGTGAGGATCTGGCGCGGTTCCAGCGTGGGCAGCCGGTCTTTGCCGAGGCGATTCGTGCTGCTCCGCCCTTTGATGGCGATGCGACGGCGCGGACGGCCGCGCCGGTACGAGAGCTGCGGGTTGCGGACGCGACGCGAAGACAGGCGAGCGGCATTGCGCCCAACCTAAGAACGCGAAGAAGTCAGCGGTTGATGGGTTGTGCCGCTGTTTTCGGGGCGGCGTGCCTGATCGGGTTTCTCTTCGTTTCGATGCAGCTGAAGTTCTGGGACGATGCCGACAAGCTGAAGACGGATCTCGAGACAGAGCACGTGACGAATCTCGATGAGGCTTGGACGCGGTATCAGGCGCTGACGAAGCGAACGCACCTGGGAGTGTTCTTGTGGGGTGCGACGAGCGCGCTGAGGAAGCGGCTGGTTGCGGCGGCGGATGAAATCATTTCCGAGTATCGGAATAGCGACGCTCCGACGGTTTATGAGCCGCAATGGATTGAGGCGCGAAAGGATTTGACGCGAGCTCTCGATCTCGATCCGGGGAATAGCGGGATAGAAGGACGTTTGCGGTTGTGCGAAGGACACATCGAGCGGATTGAGGGAACTGCGGCGCGCGGCGCGGCGCGACAGAAGCGATTCAATACGGCTTTGAACAAATTTGATGAGGCCGCTGAGCTGCTGAAACATTCGCCCGATCCCTATCTGGGTTTGGCGAACCTGTATATATACGATTTGGGTGACGTGGACAAAGCTGAAGAGGCGTTGAAGAGAGCGGCGCATAACGGACACGCGATGGGGAACCGCGAGACAGCGCAACTGGCGGATGGATACCGGCGGCGCGCGGATCGAAACTGGCGTCAGGCCTGGGGACTTTTACAGTCGCCTTTACAGGAACGCGATTACCTGGATCGGGCGAAAGAGGACTACCTTCACGCGGAGGATCTCTATAGGCGGGCAGGATTGTTCGGCGATGCAGCGCGAAATCGAATGCAGGCCGTTCAGGGAGAGCAGAAGGTGGAGCAGCGGTTGAGCCAGTTGCTCGGGCAGGGCCTGATTTCGCAATGAAAGTCTCGCGGGCGGAGATTGCAAGCCGGGCTCAGGAGCGGCGCAGCTTGGAACGGCTTGCGAGGGCGCGCTCACGCGGGGTTGAATTGCTGGGGCTGATTGCGGCGTCGGTTGTGGTGGTGAGTGGGCTGGCGCTGGTATATCGCGCGAAGCTTCACGATGCGGGCGAAGTCGAAAGAAGCACGCTGAATCTGAATGAATTGGCTGGGGCGCAGCAGTTGATTCCGTACCTCGGGATGGTGGGCGGCGCGGCGGACCAGGATTTTGTTGCGCGGCGCATCTATGACGTGAAGCGGCACGGGGAGACGTTCAGCAATGTGGGCGCGATTGCGCGGTTGCGAGTGAAAGAAGGCGAGCTTGCGCGGTCGCGCGGACTGACTGAATTGCCGAAGCGGCTGGCGGAAGCGCGGGAACGGCGAAGCGCGCGGGAGCCGCGGGGCGGGGAAGAGGAGCGGGAGCTTTCGATTCCGCTGCTCACGGCGGGAGAATTCGCGCAGTTGAAGCCGAATTTTCGGGTGCGCGATGCGGGTGTATATCGTAGCCGGATTCTGATCTGGAGCGTGCTGTTTTTCGTTGCGTTTTACATGGCTCACTTCGTGTGGAGAGTGCGGGGATTCGGGGGAGATCAATTCGTCCTTCCCGTCATTCAGGCGCTCTGCGGAATCGGGTTGATTCTAATGATCAGCCTGCGCGATCCCCTGCGAGACAACCTCCTCTTTGCCGATTTCACGCAAGGGGTGATCGCGGGGTGCGTCGCGCTTGTGGTGTTCAGCGTTCCGGATTATGAGCGGCAACTGCGGAAGTTGAGCTACGTGCCGCTGGCGGGAGCGCTGTTACTTGCAATTGCGCTTGGGATTTTCGGGAGCGGGCCTGGCGGCAGCGATGCCAAGGTGAATCTGTTCTTCTTTCAGCCTGTGGAATTGATCCGGATATTGATCGTATTCTTTTTGGCCGGATACTTTGCGCAGAACTGGGATGCGTTGCGGCAGTTGAAGCAGCGCGGGGGCAGGCTCGAGAATGTCGCGCGCCGGTTCAGCGTTCCACGCCTGGATTACGTTCTTCCGGTCATGGTGGCGGTTCTGATTTCAATTGCGCTTTTCTTTTGGCTGAGCGATCTGGGACCAGCGCTTGTGATCGGCTGCCTGTTTTTGACGATGTACAGCATTGCGCGGAACCGCGTTCTGCTCGCATGCGCAGGACTGGCCGCGATTGTTGCGGCATTCGTGATCGGATATGCGACGGGATATCCGCATACGGTGCGGGAGCGGGTTGAGATGTGGAAATCGCCATGGAATAACCGTGTGCGGGGCGGCGATCAGCTCGCCGATTCGCTGTGGTCGCTCGCGACGGGCGGCGCGACGGGCACGGGGCTGGGTCTGGGCGATCCGCAAAGCATGCCCGCGGCGCATACGGATCTGGTAATTTCTGCGTTCGGCGAAGAAGCGGGCGCGATCGGGGTTGTGGCGCTGTATGCGCTTTACGGCATTCTGATTTTTCGGAGCCTGCGAATCGCGTTACGCGCGCCGGGGACGTACTCTTTCTTTCTGGTTGCCGGGCTCGCGCTGATCACGGTGCTGCAACTGCTGTTGATCACGGGAGGGTTGCTGGGACTGATTCCGCTCTCGGGCGTGGTGTCGCCGTTTCTGAGTTACGGGCGAACCTCGATGGTCGCGAATTTCGTGCTGTTTGCAATCATTCTGTCGATTTCAAGCCGGCGCGGAGAGCGCGATCAGAAAGCGGCGTTCGGTTCAGGAACGCGCGCGTTGATGGCGATGTTGGGACTGATCGGCGTCTTAGTGCTGGCGCGGTTTGCGTGGATTCAGGTCATAAAGGCGGATTCGATCCTGATTCGACCGAGTCTCGTGATGCAGGCGGACGGGGTGCGCCGGTATCAGTACAATCCGCGCATTTTAGAGGTTGCGCGCGAGCTGCCGAAAGGCACGATTTTCGATCGGAACGGGCTTCCTCTGGCTACGAGCGACTGGGCGCAGATCGAGGCGCACAGGGCGGATTACGAGAAGCTGGGAATCGCGCTGGATCAAACGACGTCGAAGCGGGAGTCGCGGCAGTATCCGCTGGGGCCGGAGACGTTTTATTTGCTCGGCGATGTTCGGACTCGGCTGAAGCAGGGCGCGACGAACACGGCGTTCGAAGAAAGTGCGTCACGCATCCGGCTGCAAGGATATGACGATGTCGCGGAGCTGGAGCAGGCGCGAGATCCAGAAACCGGGCAGATCAGTGTTCGCGTGAAGCGGGATTATCGCGCCCTGATCCCGCTCGTGCGGCACCGGTATGAGCCCGAGAATCCGGCTGTGAAGGAGATTCTTGCAAGGCCGAGAGATGTTCGCATGTCCGTCGATGCGGCCCTGCAGACGCGCGCGTCGGCGATTCTGAGCAAACACTTGGTGGCTCTCGGGAAGCAGAAGGGGGCGGTGGTCATCATGGATCCGGCGAGCGGCGACATGCTTGCGGCGGTCAGTTATCCATGGCCTTCGGAGACGCAGTTTGCGGCGCTAAGTCCCGGCTCGCCGGGGACAAGCGCGGGAACGGATCTACTCGATCGGGCGCGTTTCGGGCTATATCCGCCAGGGTCGTCGTTCAAGATCGTGACTGCGATTGCGGCGCTGCGAAAGAATCCGGCGCTTGCGCATCAGCGGTACGACTGTGTTCGTTTACAAGACGGGCGGGTTGGGAACTATGTGTGGAAGCGCGAAGTTCGTGACGATGTGAAGGATCGGCAGCCGCATGGCCCGGTCGATCTTCAGAAGGGCATCGTCGTGTCGTGCAACGCTTTTTTTGCGCAATTAGGCGCGAATAATGTGGGCTCGAAAATGCTCTACGACACGGCGAGTGAATTGGGCATCTCAGTGGCGCAGCCGAACACTGCCGAACGGCTGCAGCGGTCACTGCCGCAGGCGTCGTACGGACAGGGGCAAGTGGTTGCGTCTCCATTTCAGATGGCTCGGGTTGCGGCAACCATCGCGAACAGCGGGAACGCGCCCGAGGGGCGCTGGATACTCGATGAGACGAATCCGCGCGTGCATGCGCCGCAGCCGCTGCTTGCGCCATCTCTAGCGAACCAGATCGCCGGATACATGCGCGCGGTCGTAACGTCGGGAACCGGGCGGGTGCTGAGTGCGTCGCCGATTGCGATTGCGGGAAAGACCGGGACGGCCGAACTCGCGAAAGCGCCATCGCACGCGTGGTTCATCGGGTTCGCTCCGTACGGAGCAAAAAGCGGAAAGCAAATCGCGTTCGCCGTGCTGGTTGAAAACGGACAGTACGGAGGAACGGCGGCGGCTCCCATTGCGGGCGAGATTGTCGCGGCGGCGCGCGAGCTGGGGCTGATATGAAATCACCTTTATGAGAAGCATCGAGCAGCTTGATGCATGGATTAGCGCGAAGGTGAAAGCATGGTCGTCGAGAGCTTCGGGCGCGCCTGGGAGCGGAGAGCTGCTCGAGCTGCGGCGCGATATTCTCGGCGATGTTCGCGACCACATTCATCCGAGGGGGCACGGAAGAAGCGTCTTTCCGTATAGCCGGGTGTCGATACAGATCGCGGCAGAGAACCGGGAACAGAAGTTGCTTTATGAGGCGGCGTTCGCAGAAGGTGGAATCGACGAAGATGTTCGAGAGCTGCTGCGCGAGGCGGATTGCCCGGTGCCTGCCGCTTTCAGTGTGACGGTCGCGGTTGCGGAGGATGCGGCTCTTGCGTTGAGCGGTCGCCCGTTTGCGATCGACTACTCAAACGGGAGTTCGAAACTGGCTGGCACTGCGCGGCCGAACGCGAGGCTGAGGATTGTTCGTGGGCAGGCGGATGCGGCCGAGTACACGATTCAATCTGATCGCGTGAATATCGGGCGATTGCAGGAAGTGGTTGGGGCGAAAGATGGGCTTCGGCGAAGAAATCACGTGGCGTTTGCCGATACGGAGACTACCGTCTCGCGCGAACATGCTTATGTTCGCTATGACGCGGAGAGTGGGAGATTCCGGCTGTACGATCCGGGCAGCCAGCGCGGGACGAGTGTGTTCCGCGAGGGGCGGCGGCTCGATGTGCCGAAAGGCGTGACGCATGGGTTGCAACTACGCTCCGGAGATGAGATTCATCTCGGGGACGCGCGGCTTGTATTTGAGAGCGAGAGCTAAACCTTCACGAGTGCCGGCAGGATCGGCATCGAGCGAATGCGTTTGCCAGTGGCGTTGTAGATCGCATTAGCGATGGCCGGGGCGATTCCCATGATCGGTGTTTCGCCTGCGCCGGCGGAAGGCAGATCCTTGCGGTTGACGAGCACGACTTCAATTTTGGGGACATCGGCAAACCGGGGGACGCGATATTTTGAGAGTCGCGGATTGAGGATGCGCCCGTTCGCGAAATCGATACTCTCGAACAGCGCTCCGCCGATTCCCATGATGATGGCGCCTTCGACCTGGTTCTCGAGATGTTCGGGATTCACGATGGCGCCGCACTCGAAGGCTTGGACAACGCGCTCGAGGCGGACTTCGTGCTCAGATCCGACCGAGAGTTGAGCGCAGCAGGCAAAACAGCTGCCCTTTTCGGTGCCGCAGGCCAGACCGAAGCCGCGTCCGGTGGTGCTCTTATTCTTGGCCCAGCCGAAGCGCTCGGTTGCGGCGTCGAGAACTGCACGGATGCGGGGATTTTTTAGATTCTTGAGGCGGAACGTGAGCGGGTCGATGTTCAGCGCCGCCGCGAGCTCGTCCATGTGCGACTCGCGCGCGAAGTGATTGGCAGTTGCGGCTAACCCCCGATAGGAACCCTGCCGTAGCGGCGGTTTCACCGGATGGAAGTGGATATTTTGATTCGGAACTTCATAGGGCGTTTCAATTGCGGATGGGCCGGAGTTGTAGTTGTGGAACTCCCAGGCAGTGAGCAGACCGTCTCTGGCGACGCCGCTCGATACTTCGATAAGGCCTGCCGGACGGAAATAGGCCCAGGTGAACTCTTCCTCGCGCGTCCAGATGAGCTTCACAGGTTTGCCCGTGCCTTTCGCAAGCCGCGCAGCTTCGATCGCGCATTCGCCCGTGTGCTTGCCGCCATATGCGCCGCCGGTATCGGGAACAATGACGCGGATTTGTTCTTCGGGGATTCCGAAAGTCTGGGCAGCCTCGGTTCGGACACCGAAGGGCCGCTGAGTGCCTGTCCAGACGCACAGATTGGAATCTTTCCACTCGGCGACGGCTGCTCGCGGCTCGAGCGGGGTGTGCGCAATATAGGCGATTGTGTACGCGCTCTCCAGTCTCTTGTCTGCGATGTGCAGGCCGTTTTCGACGGATCCCATGACATGCGAGCCGCGTTCCCACGATTCGCCGGATGATTCAGGGGGAGCAGTTTTCAGGTAAGTGAACAGCTCGCCGGAGGAAATCTGTGGTTCTTGTTTCCAGTTGGCTCTGAGAGCATCGATAGCTTGCTGCGCGATGCGCTCGTCGGGCGCGGCGACACCGACAAAGTCCGCTTCATGGACGACTTTGACGCCGGGGATTTGCTCAGCGGCGCTGGTGTCAACAGAGATGAGCTTTGCGCCAAAACTCGGAGGGCGCAAGACTCGGCCGTAAAGCATGCCGGGGCGCCTGAGATCTGATGTGTACTGGTGTTTGCCAGTGACGATAGAGCGCGCATTCACTTTGGGCAGACTAGTTCCGGCGACCTGCCAATTGGTGGCGGGCCTTGTGAGACCGTCCTGGCCAACGGTCTTGACCCAATCGATTCGAGCGGCGAGCTTTGCGAAGCTTACGGTTTTGCCGGACGCCTTATTGGTGACGCAGGCATTCGCAACGCTGAGCGCGGCGCGATTCACGCCCCATTCTTTGGCGGCGGCGTCAAGCATCATTTCGCGAGCGGTCGCAGCCATTTTGCGGAGCACCGGGGCCATGGTCGGGGTGGTGCGGCTCCCGAACGTGCCCATGTCCCACGGGGTCAGCGCGGTGTCGGCCATGACGAGCTGCACGGAATCGGGGGTGACGCGCATTTCATCGGCGACGGCCTGGGTGAGCGACGTTCGAATATTCTGTCCGACCTCCGCCTTACCCGTGAATGTTGTGATACTGCCCTCGGGCGCGATGTGCAACCAAGCGCCGATGTTCTGCGGGAGATCTTCGCTTGAAGAGCGATGCTGCGCGTGACCTGATTCCTGTGCGAAGCCCTCACCGTCGAGAGTCAAAAAGACCAGGAAGCCACCGCCGAGAGTTTTCAAAAAAGCGCGGCGATGCGGCGGGACTGTTTGCGGAGTAACTGTCGCTTCGAATTGTTCCAGTTCAAGCATGACGTCGCTCCTTTGCATCAGCGGCCATTCGCCGTGATGCCATCTGGACCGCTGAAACAATTTTGTTATAGGTCCCGCAGCGGCAGAGATTGCGCTCAAGCGCTTGCCTTATTTCGGGATCAGAGGGCGCGGCATTCTTTCGAAGCAGGGCCACACTCGCGACGATCATGCCGGGCGTGCAATAACCGCACTGCATCGCATCGCACTGAATAAAGGCTTCCTGGACTGGATGGAGACGGTCGCCATCGGCGATTCCTTCAATGGTAGTGATTTGCCTTCCGATTGCGCTTGCGGCCGGAGTGATGCACGAAGGATGGGGGACGCCGTCGATCAGAACCGTGCAGGCGCCGCACTGACCCTCGCCGCAGCCGTATTTCGCACCGGTGAGATCGAGCTCGTCACGGAGGAGAAACAGCAGCGGGCGTTCAGGATTGGCGGACAGATGATGCCGCTCACCATTGACGATTAAGTCCATAGAGTTATTTTAGATCCGGCAGAGTTGGAGGGTGCCCGAGATTGTTAACGCTGATCGGGCGCACAAAGCGGCCAAAAGCAAAAGTATATGCTCCGTTTTGTGCATGGGGCTCGGCAACACCGAAATGGGAGAATAACTCTTATGCAGGCGACGGTAGAATTTCCGGAAGCTGTCCTCCGGGAACTCGAGGCGTTAGCTCGAAGCGAAGGCACCACAACTGCTCAGCTGATTCGGCGGATAGTGGAGGCGCATATGACCACGCGCCAAAAATCAGACGTAGACCGATTCGCTATTTCTTTTCCGCTGATCCCGGCGAGCGAAACCGGACTGATCCAACCGCTTTCCGGCAGAAACGTCGACGAGTTGCTCTTGCGTGATGATTTCTCTTCCTGATGTAAACGTTTGGTTGGCTCTGGTGGCTGAAGGCCATGTCCACCACTTAACAGCGCACAGTTGGTTTGATACTCAATTGGCCGCGTCGGCCGCGTTCTGCCGTCTTACACAGATAGCGCTATTTCGTTTACTGACGAATCCTCACGTGATGGGCGGGGCTCCGAGGACTACGGTCGAAGCCTGGGACATCTTCCTCCAATTGCGGGGTGATCGCCGTGTTGTCTTTGCTTCCGATCTGGAACAGGTAGACGCCGTCTGGCGCGAGCTGATGACCCAGTCTGGCATTGGACCAAGCTCGTGGACTGATGCGTATCTGGCCGCTTTTGCTCAGACGCGCTCGTATCTCCTGGTTAGCTTCGATGCTGGGTTTAAGCGCTGGCCAGATCTTAGATTGACGCTGCTTTCTCCTCAAAGGCCTCCGCTCTAACTTGGCCAGTTCGTTGCGAACCTGTGCGTTGCGGTTTGCATTTACCGTAGCGCTTTGCACTTACAATAGAGCTATGGGTCAGTTTCTACTCCGCGTCTGTTTGTGTGTGTTCAGCGCATTTTTGTTGTGCGCACAGGACTGGCAGCATGCGGATGTACTGAACGGCGTTGATCTCGGCAGTTTATCCGCGGCGCAGAAGGCGACTGTGCTGAAGATCTTGCGCGAGCACGATTGCTCCTGCGGCTGCGGCATGAAGATGGCACAATGCCGCATGCTCGATCCGTCGTGCTCCTATAGCCGGGGGTTAGCGAGCGTGATCGTTCAAGCGATCAAAAATGGAAAAACTGAAGCGGATGCGATTGCGGCGGCGAGCGAATCTAAGTACGCGCATGTACAGGAACCGCGACTGCTCGAAGATCCGATCGCGATTCCGACGGGAGGCTCACCGGTGCGGGGACCTCAAAACGCGCCGGTGACGTTGGTCGAGTTTTCGGATTTCCAGTGTCCGTATTGCGTGGCGGCGACGCCGGAGCTGGAGGCAGTGTTGAAAGCCTATCCCAAGCAGGTGAAACTGATTTTCAAACAATATCCGCTCGAGACGCACTCCCAGGCGGCGCTGGCGGCGGCGGCGGCGATTGCGGCTCAAAAGCAGGGGAAATTTTGGGAGATGCATGACGCGATGTTCGCGGCGCATGACGATCTTTCGAGGGACAACCTGTTATCGCTGGCGCAGAAAAACGGGTTGGACCTGAAGCGCTTCCAGGAAGATCTCGATTCAAACGAAGTTAAGGAAGCCATCACGCGCGATGTGCAGGATGGCGATCAGGCGGGAGTCTCGGGAACACCAACACTGTTCATCGATGGCCAGCACTATAACGGGCCGATTCAGTTGGATGCATTGAAGCCGCTGCTCGACGCTGAAGTGAAGCATCCGGCGGTGGCCGGGCAAACTGCTTCCGTAAAGCCGTAACCGGATCGCACAATGCGATTTTGCGTGGCGGCGCTGCTGCTTGCGGCGGCTGCAAACGGCCAGACGGCGGCGAAAAAACCGGCCCACGCTTCTTCCGAAGCTCTAGATTTTCAGCGCGCGGTTGCAGGCATTTCCGCCGATTCGCTGCGGGGCAACCTTTCCTTTCTCTCCTCCGATTTACTCGCCGGGCGGTGGACACCTTCGCCAGGACTCGACATCGCGGCTGAATTCATTGCCTCGCGCTTCCGCGCGGCGGGTCTGGAGCCTGGCAATGGAGACGACTTTTTCCAAGTAGCGGATCTCACCGATTTAGTGAAGAAGCGCAGCGACATACGCGATCGCCCGATTGAGCATCCGATTGTGGCCCGGAATGTGGTGGGCTTGCTGCCGGGGTCTGACCCGGAACTGCGAAGCACGTACGTGATTGTGTCCGCGCATTACGATCACATCGGAACACTCGAGACCTCCGGGAAATTGGGTACGGATAAGGCGGAGAAGAACGGGGATCGAATTTTTAATGGCGCAAATGATGACGGGAGCGGAACGGTATCGGTGATCGAGATCGCGACAGCGCTCGCGAAGATGAAGCATCGGCCGAAGCGCTCTATTGTGTTCATCGCGTTTTGCGGCGAAGAGCTTGGGGAGCTGGGATCGCTCTATTACACGCAACATCCGCTTTTCCCGCTCAGTGCGACGGTTGCAGACATCAATCTGGAGCAAGTCGGGCGCAGCGATTCCGATATCGGCAAGGGAAACGCGACTCTCACCGGGTATGAGTACACGACGATGACCCCGATCATCGAAAGAGCGGCGAAGCTTTCCGGGCTGTCGATGATCGAGACCAAGGAGACGGATCCTTATTTTCGGGCGAGCGACAACTATTCTTTTGCGGAGGTTGGGGTCCCAGACCTGACGCTTGCGACTTCATTCGAGTTTCCCGACTACCACGGATTGAAGGACGAATGGCAGAAGATCGACTTTCCGGAAATGGTGAAGGTGGATCGTTTGGCAGCGCGGGTGGTGTGGACAGTGGCGAACGCTCAGAAAGCGCCGGAATGGAATGCGCTGGACGAGAAGACGGCCAAGTACCGTAACGCCCAGCACGCAGCGCACGAGTAGGAGCCGTACGCGCGAGCGAAGAGTGATCTATCCTCGATTGAGGAGTTCTTCATGAGTGGTGTAACTTGTTCAGGTTTCCGCTCTCTCTCGCGCGTCGTCGCGAACTTTGGAAGATTTGCGCCCCTGGTCTTATGGATGGCGTTGTTATCTCCGCATCGAGGGACCGCGCAAACGCTTGCGGGCGTTACCGGCGATATTCGCGTGCAAGGCGATTTCGACGGCGACGGAGTTCTCGATTATGCGTACTGGCGTCCATCGAACGGGACTTGGTACATCCACCTATTCGCGAATCCGAGTGCTCTGATTACGCAGCAATGGGGCACGGCGGGCGATATTCCAGTTCCGGGCGATTACGACGGCGATGGCAAGACCGACTATGCCGTTTGGCGGCCCTCAAATGGGACTTGGTACATCATCCCGAGCAAAGGCACCGGGGCGTTTGCGAAGCAGTGGGGATTGACGGGCGACATTCCGATTGCGGGAGATTTTGATGGCGATAGGATGACTGACTTCGCGGTCTGGCGGCCCTCGAACGGGACGTGGTACGTGATTCCGAGCGGCAGCCCAGCGAATCCAATCATGACGCAGTGGGGTCTGCCGGGCGATGCTCCTGTCCCGGGCGATTATGACGGCGACGGGAAATGGGACTTGGCGGTTTACCGGTCGTCAAATGACACGTGGTACATCATCCCGAGCGCCACGCCGGCGGCCCCGATCCAATTTCAATGGGGCGCGCCGGGCGATATTCCCGCGCCCGCCGATTACGACGGCGATGGAAAGAATGACTACGCAGTTTATCGGCCTTCGGAGAGCAACATGTACTTCAAGCTGAGCGGTAACCCGAACGGGTTTTCGCAGGCGTGGACGCTGCCAACTCGCGTGATCTCGACTAAGCTGGGCGTCGGCACTCTCGGACACTCACTTACTGTCCGGGTGAACGGTGACTTCGACGGCGATGGAATTCTCGATTGGGCAGTGTGGCGTCCCAGCGATGGGATGTGGTTTGTCGCGCCGAGCAGTAATCCGGCGGCGGCATCTCAAGTGCAGTGGGGCGCGCCGGGCGACATTCCCATACCCGGTGACTTCGACTTCGACGGGAAAACTGACTACGCGGTATGGCGTCCATCGAATGGCGTCTGGTATGACCTTCCGGTTGCAGGCGGCTCTCCGACGGTGCAGCAATGGGGAACGCAGGGCGACATTCCGACCATCAGCTTGGGCGATTTCGACAGCGATGATAAGCCCGATATTGCAGTCTGGCGGCCATCGAATGGCACTTGGTACGTGATTCCGAGTGCGACGCCAACCACGCCGGCCATCACGCAGTGGGGTGAGCCAGGCGATGTTCCCGTTGCGGGGGAAACTGACGGCGGCAATGAACGCACTGTTCCGGTCATCTGGCGGCCGTCGGAAGGCAGGTTTTACGTGAGATCGACGACGGGAGCGACGCTCACGCAGCTGTTGGGTACGATAGGCGATCTGCCGGTGGCCGGCGATTTCAATAATGACGGAGGCACGGATTACATGGTGTGGCGGCCCTCGGCTCAAAGCTGGTTCATTATCGTGAATCACGGTTCAGGCGCTGTAACCCAGGTGCAGCTTGGGTTCGCGGGCAATGAGCTTCTGTACAACGAGCCGCCGCTCTCTACGTTTATCGGACCCCGCTGACCGCCACTGCTTTGGCTTTCGCGGCATTCGTTGACGGAAAACCGGCTGCGACCCAAGCGTCGTAACCGCCGACGACGTTCACGATGTCGCGGAAGCCGGACGCTTTGAGCAGACTGCATGCGATTGCGCTGCGATATCCGGTTTTGCAGTGAACCGCAGTTCTGGTTTGCGGATCGAGCGATTGCAGAGTTGCCGGAAGATTGCTCAAGGGGTGATGGAGCGCTCCGGGTATATGACCTTCGGTCCATTCGGGCTCGCGCCGGACATCTAAGACGCTAAGTGCGTCGTTGCTTTTCAGCTCCGTATCCAGATCGTCGACGGTCCATTGATCGAGCGTCTCGAGAGGAAGGCCCTGCTGCACCCAGGCGTTAATGCCATCCGCGAGAAATCCGGGAACGCGCTCGACACCGACACGGGCGAGACGGTAGCGGGCCTCTTCAGCGGACGCAGAATCTTCCGCCATGATGATGACGTCGCGATCGAGGCCGATCACAGAACCTGCCCAGGACGCGAACTGGCCACCCAGGCCGATGTTGACGGACCCAGAGATGTGGCCAGAAGAGAATGCCTTTGAGGGGCGTGTATCGAGAACCACAGCTCCGCGTTGCTGCAGAGTTTGCGCTTGCGTTGCGGATAATGCGCTGACGGGCGGCAAATCAGCGAGCGGCGCTGCGCCTTCGCGATTGATGTCGACATCGCGAAGGAAATATGCCGGCCGGTCGGGAAGACCTTCGGTGACGAGATCGATGAATTGCTGCTTGGACATGGGCCGGAGCGCGTAATTTGATTGCCGCTGGCGGCCGAGGGTAGAGCTGCGATCCGTTCCGATGTGCTTTCCGCACATCGAACCGGCGCCGTGAGCAGGAAAGACGAGAACCGTGTCGGGCAAGCTCAGCAGCTTGTGATGAAGACTCTCATAAAGAAGCGCGGCGAGCTGTGCGGGAGTGTGCGTCTCGGACAGATCCGGGCGGCCGACGTCGCCAATGAATAACGTATCGCCGGTGAAGACCGCATAGGGCTCGGGCCCGCGTCCGAGATCGGTCAACAGAACAGAAACACTTTCGATGCTGTGTCCGGGAGTTTGCAGAAAGCGCAGAGTGCAATTTCCGAATCGGATCGTGTCCCCCTCTCGCACTGCGCGATGAGGGAGCTTCGCGCCCGAACCTTCGCCCAGGTAGATTGTGGCTCCGGTGCGGGCGGCTAACTCGGCGTGGCCGGAAACGAAGTCGGCATGCAAATGCGTTTCGATGATATGAGCGATTCTCAAGCCGTGGCGTTCGGCCGATTCGAGATAGATTTCGACGTCGCGCTGCGGGTCAATGACGGCTGCGACCCCGTCTGCGCCGATTACATAAGACGCGTGCGCGAGGCACCCGAGATAAAACTGCTCGAACATCAATGGCTTATCTCCTTAACAGTGGGCGATAACGTTCACGCCATGATACGGTATTCTCTGTCACCCAGGTACATGCTCCGGTCCGTCTTACTCGCTCTTATCGTATTCCTTTCGTGGCCAGCCGGGCCGAGCATGGCCGCGGAACCGGTTCGGCTGATTTTAGATACCGACATCGGGAACGATGTGGATGATGCGCTGGCGCTGGCGATGATTCATGCACTCGAAAACCGGGCGGAGGTGCGGCTTCTCGCAGTCACGATCACCAAGGATAATCGCTATGCCGCCCCGTATGTGGACTTGGTTAATACGTTCTACGGGCGTCCGGACATCCCGATCGGCGTGGTGCATAACGGCAAGACGCCCCAGGATGCGCCGATGCTGCAGGTGCCGGCCGAGCGGCGCGATGCAAACGGACAGTATGTATATCCGCATCGCCTCGAAGATGGCTCGCAAGCTCCGGAAGCGATTGAACTGCTGACGCGCATTTTGCGGGAGCAGCCCGACGGGTCCGTGGTTATTGCGCAGATCGGTTTCAGTACGAATCTGGCGCGGCTTTTGCAGACTCGAGGCGGCCCGGAACTCGTGCGTGAAAAAGTGAAGGCCTTATATCTGATGGCGGGGAACTTCGTCAAACCGGAGCCGGAGTTCAACGTCTATAAAGATCCCGAATCAGCGAAGTTCTTGTTTGAGCAGTGGCCCACGCCCCTGATTTTCAGCGGCTTTGAGGTGGGGCTTGCGGTACCGTTCCCATACGACGCCATCAATCGGGATTTTGCGTATGTGGAGAATCATCCGATAGTTGACGCGTTTCGCCTGTATGTGGAAAAGGGAAAGAATCGGCCCGATTGGGATTCGACGGCAGTGCTTGAAGCGATTCGTCCGGACCATGGCTATTTTGAACTGTCTGCACCGGGGCGCGTCAGGTTGGGACCTAAGAACATAACAATCTTTACTGCCGACCCGCAGGGCAACTGCCGGTACCTGATCATTGGGCCGGAGCAGGCGGCGCGCGTGCAAGAGCTGATTACGGCACTTGTGAGCGAGCCCCCACAGCGCACGGCTACATCGGCAAGCGCGCGCCGGATCATGTGGTGAGCCGGAGATTGGGTTCGAGAGCCGGACCATGGGTCTGGATGCTGCTGGTGGCCGGCTGCACGGTTGCCCTGATTTTCGGAATTTACCGTTATCGGCATCGTTTTGTCAGGTCGGATGCGGATATGGTCGCGCTTCTGCCGCGTACGGGCGCTACTGTCTTTTTTGCGGATATCGCGGCGGTTCGCCGTGCGGGCGTGTTGAAGTTGTTCGCGGGATCTAAGGCGACCGAAGAACCAGAGTACCGCGAATTTGTGCGCGAGACACACTTCGATTACGCGAGGGACATTCAAGCGATTGCAGGATCGTTTGAGGAGAACCAGATCTATTTCACGGTGCGAGGGCGTTTCGATTGGGGCAGATTGCGCGAGTACGCGATGAGGCATGGCGGCACGTGCAGCGGTGATTTTTGCAACCTGCCCACGAGCACGCCTGGACGGCAGGTCTCTTTTGTTCCGATTCAGTCTGACGTAATGGCTTTGGCTGTAGGACCTTCACCGCATCCGCTCGCTTACGGTCGCCACTCGGAAGCACAGCCGATTCCGTCGGACCCGGTATGGGTGATCGTGTCACGAAGCTTGCTGGCAAAGCCATTGAGCCTTCCTCTTCCTGCGCGAATTCTCGCGATTTCGTTACAATCGGCGGAGCGCGTGCTGCTGGCGTTGAATTCCGACGCAGCCCGGGACGGGGCTTTGATTCTGCGCCTGGATGCCGAGTGCCGCAATGCGGCTACCGCTGAAACGATCCGGACGCAACTCGAAATGCAGACCAGAACGTTAGGCATGGAACTGGCTCGCGAGCATCAGAAACCCAGTCCCGCGGATTTGACTGGATTGCTGGTCGCAGGCACGTTTCAAGTCGAGGGTACGCGTGTAATAGGCACGTGGCCCGTAGACAAGCAGTTGTTGAACGCGCTCGAATAAGCGGTTGCCTGTTCTAACCTGGAACTAGACTAGATGTCCAGCACAGTTGTGGGCGAGCCTCAGGTGGAAGAACTCTACCGGAGTCTCGAAGAGAAGGTAAGAGCGCGACGCCCGAACGAGGATCTCAGCGCACTCGACCGCGCCTACCGTTTCGCAGCGCAAGCGCACGAAGGTCAAACGCGGGAATCAGGCGAACCGTACATCTCGCATCCGTTAGCCATCGCGCATCTCCTCGCCGACATGCAGATGGACCTGGTTTCTATCGAGACGGGGCTGCTGCATGATGTGCTCGAAGACACGAAAATCAAGCTGGAAGCGATTAAGGAGAAGTTTGGCGAGGAAGTCGCGCGATGTGTAGACGGGGTGACCAAGCTAAGCAAAATCAGTCTCGCGAATCGTGAAGACCGGCAGGCGGAAAGCCTGCGCAAAATGCTGCTCGCGATGACGAGCGATATTCGCGTAATCATCGTGAAGCTGGCGGACCGGCTGCATAACCTCAGAACCATCGGCGCGCTTCCACGCGAGCGACAAGAGGCGATTGCGCAAGAAACGATCGATATCTATGCGCCGATTGCTCACCGGCTGGGGATGGGAAAGGTTCGCGGCGCGCTCGAAGATCTGGCTTTTGAGACGTTGCAGCCCGAAGCTTCGGCCGAGCTGATGCGCGAGATCGAATCGAAGCGGCAGCAAAACGAAGAATGGGTGCGGCAGATTCAAACCGAGATCGAACAGCGGCTGGCGAGGGAAAACATTCCGGCGCGCGTCGACGGCCGGGTGAAACGCGCCTACTCGGTGTATTCGAAGCTGAAACGGCAACGGATAACGCTCGATCAGGTTTATGATCTTTTGGCCGTACGAATTATCACAGATTCGGTGAAAAACTGTTATGCGGCGCTGGGCGTGATTCATAACGAGTGGCATCCGATTCCGGACCGCATCAAAGATTTCATTGCGATGCCGCGGCCGAACTTGTATCAATCGCTGCACACGTCGGTGATCGGCCCGGGCGGCGTCGCTTTTGAAGTGCAGATACGCACGGAAGAGATGCACCGCAATGCGGAAGAGGGGATTGCGGCGCATTGGAAGTATAAAGAGGGAAGTAAGACGCCGGGGCAAGAGGATCAACGCATAGCTTGGCTGCGCCAGTTGATGGAGTGGCAGCGAGACATGCACGATTCGGGCGAGTTCCTGTCTACGCTCAAGGTGGATCTGTACCCGGAAGAGGTCTATACATTCACGCCGCGCGGCAGGGTGATTGTTTTGCCCCGCGACGCGACGCCGATCGACTTCGCATATGCGATTCATACGGATGTCGGAAACACTTGCGTCGGGGCGCGCGTGAATGGCGCCATCAAGCCGCTGAAATATGCGCTGCGGAATGGCGATGTGGTCGAGATTCTCACACAAGGCGGCCATCAGCCGAGCAAAGATTGGCTGGCGCTGGTACGCACATCGCGGGCACGCAACAAGATTAAGCATGTGATCAACAGCGTAGAGCGCGCCAAGGCCGTCGAGATCGGGCAGAAGTCGCTCGAGAAAGAAGCGCGGCGCATGGGTTTGAATCTGGGGCGATTTTCACGCAATGATTTCGAGACGGTGGCCTCCGAGTACGGCGTCAGCAAGCCCGAAGACCTTTACGCGGCGCTTGGATTCGGGAAGTTTTCAGCGCGACAAGTCTTGCAGAAGGTTGCACCGGACGAGCAGTTGCAAGAGCCGCCAGTTGCTGCTCCGCCACAACGCGTACCACAGCTTCAGCCGGGCTTACCTGCCGGGGACCTGACGATCCATGTGAAGGGCATCGACGACGTCATGGTGTACCGGGCGAAATGCTGCAACCCGATTCGGGGCGAGCAGATCGTGGGGTATATCACGCGGGGCAAAGGCGTGGCCGTGCACTCCGTTCAGTGCACGAACGTGCAAAATCTGATGTACGAGGCAGAGCGCAAGATCGATGTCGAATGGGTGCGGACTGCGAGCGAGCCGTTACCGGTGAAAGTGGTGATTTATACGGACGACCGGCCGGGCATTTTGAATCAGCTCACGTCGATTCTGTCGGCCGAATCGAGCAACATCCGGACGCTCGAGGCGCGTGGAGATCAGGCGCGCACGGACGATAGCGCGATTGTGGATATTACGATGGAAGTGCGCGACAAGAAGCAACTGGAGCGGGTGGTGACTGCGTTCCGGCGCGTGCCCGGCGTGAGAGATATCGAGAGAATGCGCAACGCGCCGTGATCAATAGGATGCAAGAAGAGTTGGAACAGACTGCGGTCTTCGATCCCGAGCACATTGCGATCTCAAAATCGGCGGGCATCAAGATCGACTGGCGCGATGGCCATCATAGCGACTACTCGCTGGCTTATCTGCGTGATGAATGCCCGTGTGCGACGTGCACGGGAGCGCATGGAACGCAGCCCCAGAAATCCAGTTATTCAAACGCGGGGCCGTTCCCGATGTTTAAGCCGGCTTTAAAGATGAACTCCGTAGAGCCGGTGGGCCACTATGCGGTGCGCATCCACTGGAATGACGGGCACAGCACAGGCATATACTCCTTCGATCACTTGAGAACCATATGCCCCTGCGAAGATTGCAAACGGGCGAGATCGACTACAGCAGCCGGAAGCTGACTTCGATTGTGGCCTGAACGGCGACGGGCCTTCCACCTTTCAGTCCAGGGCGGAAGCGCCACTGAGCGACAGCTTCGACAGCCTTTTGATCCAAACCGAGGCCCACGGGACGGATGACGCGGATATCGCGCGGAAGGCCGTGTTCATCGACGACAATCGACAGCATCACGACGCCAGAATACTTGGCCTTGCGAGCCTCTTCCGAGTACTCGGGTTCTACCTTTGAGAGCACTTGCGGGGCTGAGACATCGCCGCCGGGGTGATAGACTCCGCCGCCGGTGCCGCCGCCTGTTCCGGGTCCATAGCCATCGCCCTTGCCAGGTCCGATTCCGCCGCCGCTTCCAGTACCAAATCCGGTTGAGCCAGGGCCGCCGGAGAAGGGCAGAGTTTTCGCAAGAGGATCGCCGTAATTGTCAGCGACAATTTGCGGGGCTGGCGCAGTAATCGTGGGAACCACGGGCAGAACGGGTTTGGGCACCGCGGGTGCGGGCGGGACAAATGGCTTGAGGGCTGGTTTCGGAGCTTCACCTCGGCTGACAGGCTGCGGCATCTTCTGTCCGCCGCCGCCACCACCGCTCATCTTCTCTGCGGCTGGAGGAAGCTTGGGCCGAAATGCCGGAAGGTAGATGATCGCGCCCTTCTGTATGGCCTTTCGCACTGCGGGCGCCTGGAACATGACAAGCAGGAGAGCAATGATGGCAGCGTGAATGCCGATCGAAACCGCGCCCGATCTCTTCTCGCCACCCTGATACGCGCCCCAAATCGTCTTCACCTCAACGGGCTTCGAAGTGACCTCTAAGGGCGGAAGTTTGGGCGGGTGTACCAGATCCTTGACATTGTTGACGAAGGATTTATACCAGGGCATGTCAACCGCGCCCATGCCACCCAGGTCGACACCCTCGACAGGTTTAGAAGTCAGTTCGAGCGGTGGGAGCTGGGGCGGATGAAAGTGCTCGCGAATGCTGCGCGCGACGGATTTGTACCAGGGCTCTTCGAGATCGGTTGACATGAGCAGCCGATCAAGATGGGCGTCCGCTTCGGCCATGTTACGGCTCTCCATAACTTCTTTTTCTACTTCATTGGTGATCACGGCACACTCCGCCTGTTAACCTATACGAGCTTCCGGCATTTGTTGGACGTGAGGAGCAAAACGACAGTTGCAGCAATCTGATTTCTGGAACCCGTTCGACACCTTTAGTCTATCACCGTAACGGCGGTTCAACGCTTCAGGAGAAAGTCTTTCGATTCGATCCAAATCGCATCCAGCACATCGGTCAGCTCGTGACCGGAGTCGAGCCGCACCAGCCGGGCGTTGGGGTGGGCTTTGACGAACTCCGATGAATAGATAACGGGCACAACGGGATCATGGTTCCCATGAAAAATGAGAGCCGGCTGAGCGAAATCGGGAAAAGGCTCAAAGCCGCTGGCATTTTCGAGCAATTGATACCCGAGCAGCATCTCGCGTCCGGCTGAGTAATGAAACACTCGAATCGCGCCGCTGTCCCGCCACTCCGCCAGCCGCTGTGGGCCGAGCTGGGTGGTCCAGAGTTGGTGAAAACCGAATGCGGGGGCAAGCAGAAGGAGACGCTCCACTTCGGGATGGCGGGCGGCGTAGAGAGCCGCCAGATAGCCTCCCAGGCTCGAGCCGATGAGGATCACTGGTTTGTTTCCAGAGATTCGTTCGATCACTTGAAGCTGAGCAGAGATCGTCAGGCCTTCGAAATTGCCCTCCGTGAGATCCGGAACGTGCACCTGAAGGCCCACAGGGCGGAGACGCTCCTGAAAGAATCGAGCTTTGCGGGATTCAGGACCCGATGCGAAGCCGTGCAGATACAGGACAGGTGCGGGCATCTAGTGTGAGTCAGGACACGCGATCAGGCCCGATCTGCTAGAAATAGAAGGAATCGGAGCGGCACATTTCATCGTAGTTCGTCCCATTTGCATCGATGATGTAGTTTAGAGTGTTGGTCCAGGCAGCTTTTTTGACGAGGTGGATGCGATCTATGAGCACAGGAGAACCGGCAATGGGTGTAGCAGAGAAGGTGAAACAGATCATCGTGGAACAACTGGGAGTGGATGAAAGCCAGGTGGACGCGAACGCATCTTTCGTCGATGACCTGGGCGCCGACTCACTCGATATCGTCGAGCTTGTGATGGCCTTTGAAGAGGCATTTGACATTGACATTCCCGACGAAGATGCCGAGAAGATCACAACCGTGAAGCAAGCCATCGACTACATCGAAGCGAAGAAGAAATAGCTGAGACCGCAAGTTCCTTGCTTGCGCCAGTGAGTAGACGGAGCGAACAGGGGAGAATCGTGCCGCGAAGAGTAGTTGTCACCGGGATCGGGTTGCTGACCTCAGTCGGGACCGGCACTGAGGAATGTTGGTCGGCGATTCGGAACGGCAAGAACGGAATTGAGCGGATTACTCAATTCGACGCTTCCGAATTCAGCTGCCGCATTGCAGGCGAGGTCAAAGACTTTGACCCGGTAACTTACGTCGACAAGAAAGACGTAAAGAAGATGGGGCGGTTCATTCAGTTTGCGATGGCGGCGACTGAATTTGCGGTGAACTCCGCGGCGTTGAAGATTCCGGTCGAGGATCCAGAGAGGCTGGGCGTCTACATCGGAAGCGGTATCGGCGGATTCGAGGTGATCGAGCGGGAGCATAAAGTGCTTCTCGAACGGGGTCCCAGCCGCATTTCTCCGTTTTTCATACCGTCGTGCATTGTGAACCTGGCGAGCGGTTATGTGTCGATCCGGTATTGCGCGCAGGGGCCGAATTCCGCAACTGCGACGGCGTGTACAACCAGTGCGCACTCGATTGGGGATTCGTTCCGGCTGATCCAGCACGGTGATGCGGACGTGATGATCAGCGGAGGAAGCGAAGCTTGCGTGACGCCTATGGGAATCGGCGGGTTTGCGGCGATGCGGGCCCTTTCGACGCGTAATGACGAGCCGCACCGGGCTTCCCGGCCGTGGGACAAAGAGCGGGATGGGTTCGTGGTGGGGGAAGGCTCCGGCATTCTGATACTGGAGGAACTGGAGCATGCGCGGCGGCGAGGCGCGCCGATTTTGGCGGAACTCGTCGGGTACGGCATGAGCAGCGATGCATTTCACATCACGTCGCCTCCAGAGAATGGCGATGGAGCTTGCCGGGTGATGCGTAATGCGCTGCGCGATGCGGGGATCGAGCCGTCGCAGGTGCAATATGTGAATGCCCACGGAACGTCGACTGGACTCGGCGATAAGGCGGAGACGGTCGCATTGAAGCGGGCCTTTGGGGATCACGCGAGGAAAATCGCCGTGAGCTCAACAAAGTCGATGACAGGGCATGTGTTGGGCGGCGCGGGAGGCCTGGAGGCGGGCATTACTGTTCTCGCGATTCGAGATCAGATTGCGCCTCCGACGATCAATTATGAGTTTCCCGACCCGGAGTGCGATCTTGACTACGTCCCGAATCAGGCACGGCCGATGGAGATTGAGTACGCGCTGTCGAATAGTTTTGGATTCGGCGGAACGAACGGGTGCCTGATTTTCAGAAGATATCAGGAATAGCGGAGTCGGGTTCGCTATCGCATCTCAGTAACAAGCCACGCATTACCGTGGTAATATTGGACATGATATTGGCCCGTTCCAAAATCACCTCTCAGGGGCAAATTTCGGTTCCTCAAGATATTCGTAGGAAACTCGGCATCGGCCCCGGGTCGGTGTTGGAGTGGGAGGAAGAGGGCGAGAAGATCGTCATCCGGCGTTCGGGCCGCTTTTCGTCGGAGGACATCCATGAAGCGATCTTTGCCGGACATGAGCCGAAACCCCGGACTCTCAATGAGCTGAAAGAGGGCATTCGGCAGCGCGCTCGTCAGCATTATGCGGGCCGTTGACACCAATGTCCTGGTTCGATTGCTTACGCGTGATGACAGCCGCCAAGCCGCATCGGCAGAAGCTTTCATTCAGAACGGGGCATGGGTTTCAGTGCTTGCGCTTGCCGAGGCGATCTGGGTGCTTGCAGCCCTATATGACCGAAATGCTGTCGATCTAGCGATCGCGGTAGATATGCTGCTCAATCATAAACATCTCGTGGTTCAGGATTCCGATCTTGTGGCGACAGCGCTCGATCTATTCCGTTCGCACCCTGCTCTGGGCTTTTCCGACTGCTTGCTACTGGAGATGGCTCGGAAAGCTGGGCATCTGCCGCTTGGGACGTTTGATCACAGGCTTGGCAGGGTGGAAGGAGCGCAGAGGTTATAATGCACTACAATGTAGTGCATGAACACGGACGTCTATAGCTGGCGGGTTTCGACAGACCTCAAAGCAGACCTCGAGCGTGAAGCACGGCGGCGTAACCTATCTGTTTCAGCGGTTCTAGATTTGGCCGCTCGCGAATGGCTGAATAACAGCAGAGCGGATCTCCAGAGTGAAGAGGAGCAGCTTCGGCTACAACAGGCTGCCGCGAAGTGTTTTGGGAGTTTCGCAAGCGGCAAGCCTCAGCGCGCCGAAAATGCCCGGGAGACGGTCAGGCGCAGACTGCGAGACCGTCATGACGGTTAATGCTCTGGTCGATACAGGCGCGATCTTGGGGCTGCTGGACAGAACGGATCGCTGGCATCGAATGTGTGTAGATGCTTTTCGGCAACTCCAGTTGCCGCTGGTAACGTCTGAAGCAGTGCTGGCGGAGCTCTTTCACCTGGTGGGCGACAATCGCCGTGAGGTGGAAGCCGCCTGGAAATTCGTGCGGTCAGGCGCTGTCGCGCTGGCAGCGATTGAGCACACGGACCTTGGAGAAATTCAGGCGCTCGTCACCGACTTGCAAAAAGATATTCAGGTTGAGGAGATGTGAAGCGGTTGTGGAGTTGGATGAGGGGCTGATTAGCGAGTTTTGGATCGAAGCAGGGGTAAGGCTGTTTGAACCGCAAGAACAGGCACGCCGCGACTGAGAAGGCAGGAAGCGCGAATATCGGGGTGGCGCTGACGGAGTTAACCGGTCAAGCGCAATAACTGATCGACCGTCAGCGCCAGGATTCCGAACATCAGATGCGCCATTATTTTGGTCGCACCGCGCAGTCGGAGGGTTCGGGCACCGAACTCATCTTTCAAACGGGCATTCACGCGCTCGGACATGGTGCGGAGATGGAAACGCTCTTGTTGCGCGGGAGTAAAGGGTGCGCGCTTGCGGGATAAACTTCGAGGGAGTACACGGCGCTTGTTATAGCCGCGCAAACTGTCTTGGTAAGTGCGATGCGTAATGGGCGGCGATCCTTTTCCCAGAGCGATCAGCGGAATGTGACCTAAGCTGCGGCTATGCTCGTGGATCTCGTTGGCATCGTAAGCGCAGTCCATCAAGTCATACAGAGACGTGACGCGCCGCGCCGTAATGGTCGCTAATGGAATGGCAGCCTGTGAGTCGTGCAGCGAAGCAGCGGTTAACAAGCAACTAATCGGGATCTGGCCGTCGGCTACATCGAGATGCAGTTTGTAACCGCGCCAGTATTGCTGGTAGCCGTTGCTGCTCTTCTTCACACCCAGGCTGCAATGGCGCGGCAGTTCCTCGAGCATCTCCTGCAACGTTTGCCGGCGCTGGCGCGGTAATCGCCGCCCCGACAGGGAGCGTTCTGCTTTGCATGGACGACCGCGTTGGCGTTTCACGATCGGTTTGTGGGTTGGAAGCTCATCGAAATGCTCGCGTGCTTCGATGGCCGTCGAGTCACGCGCGATGTGCCCGATCAGCCGGTCTTTGTGCGTTTCCGCAATCAGCGCCTCATGCAGCCGTTGCGGTAATTCCGTGTTCGCAAACTCGGCGAAAGCACGCGAGAAGGTGGCTTCATGCGGAAGTTGGCGTACCGTGTGCCAGCCACACAGACAACGCAGTTGCGCATCACTCTGTAACCGCTCCAGCAACTGACGTGTGGTTTCCAGTCCGAGTATCGCTTTTGCTAGGAATGCTGCTGCCAAGGCCTGCCGATCTTTCGATGGCCGTCCTCTCCACCCTCGGCCGGGGGCCACATGCCGGCTCAATGAAATCATCCCCAGTGTGGACACCAGCAAACGCGCCTTCTCCGATAACGCGCCCACTTGTTGCTCCAAATGCTCAAACAACGTCGTCTGGTTCAGGTGCGAGAACTGCTCCAGACGCTCGCGTAAGGTACTCTGCATAGGGGCTCCTCCTCGTTTTCTGCTTGTGTGGAAACAACAGATTACAAGGCCAGTGCCCCTCTTTCAAACATTTCTTCCTTCTTCCGTTCTAGTTCTTAATTTTGCAAGCGGCTTTCGTGGGGCGGTATTCGGATCGTCCGATGGACTTTGCCGACGCCACTCTGGTGTACCTGGCCAAGCGTGAGGCTTTATCAACGATCTTCACTGTAGATCATGCGGACTTCGAAACCTATCGAATAGAAGGCCGTCGGCGATTCCGCATACTGCCCGCGAACCGGCCATGATGGGCGGCGATCGTGTTTTCCATCCAGCGGCATGGGCGGGAGTTTGACCCACATCGGGGGTTAACCTCTTTTCACCGGAAAGCCTCCGATCTGAACCAATATCAAAGCGAATCTGAGGCCGTCCATCTTTCAAAGCATTGACCGTTTCTGAAGCGCAGGATGCTAATACCCGGTAGGCGGATGGGCTTGCCCGTTGCGGCCACTCCCAAGAAGACACCTTCGTGAGTTCTGCTAATAACGTAGCGTACGACGACAGTGTCAACTTGTTCGATGAATTCTTCCGGCATAACAGATGCGTCGGGAAATGCCGACCAGAAATCAAATAAAAGCGCTTTACGTTGTCGATGCCCGGCTCGATTCCCTGATATCCATGGAGAACGATATCGTGCGAATACAGCTGGAAATGTTCTTCTCTCCGACCGGGATCCGCGAAGCGGGCAAGGGCACGTTCCACAGCGGCTCGATTAGACATTGCCCTTCAGCATAAATGAGGGGAGATAAAGCACCTTCTTTCCTGGCTGCGCGTTACCATAAAAATGCTCTGGCCGCCCGAGCGGGCGTTCGAAGTACTACATGAAAATTATTGTTTCTGTAAAGCAGGTGGCGGCGCGCGACTCTGCGCTGCGTGTGAATGGGGACGGTAAGTGGCTGGATGAATCGGACCTCAGCTACGAGATGAATGAACCGGACGCTTATGCGCTAGAAGAAGCGCTGCAGTTAAAAGAAAAGTTGGGCGGCGAAGTTGTGGTGGTGTGCGCCGGGCCGGAACGCGTGCTTCAAACGGTTCGCGAAGCGCTGGCGAAAGGGGCGGATCGCGCGATTCACGTGGCGATTGAGGAACAGGGCGCGCTTGACGCACTGGCAACCGCGGAAATTCTTGCCGCGGCGATCAAGCCCGAATCGCCGGATTTTGTTCTGACCGGCCTTCAATCGGACGATCTGGGATATGGGCAGACCGGAGTGGTTTTGGCGGAGCTGCTCGGGTTTTCGCATGCGACGATCGTGATGGAAGTGGAACCTGAGGGCGATAGGGTACGCGTAAAGCGGGAGCTCGAAGACGGATGGTTTCAGAACGTTTCGCTGCCTGTGCCCGTGGTCCTGACAATCCAATCCGGAATCAAGAAGCTTCGATACGCCACTCTGATGGGGATCAAGAAGGCGAAGAGTAAGGAGATTAAGACCGTTTCCGGATCGCAAATCGGCGCAGATTCAAATTCTCAAACCGTAATGGAACGTGTGTATCTGCCGCAGCGCAACAAGCAGGCGCAAATTCTTTCCGGTGATTCGCGGCAGGTTGCAAAAGAACTGGTTGAAAAACTGAAGTTCGAGGCGCGGGTTCTATGAGCGTGCTGGTGGTTCTCGAACAACGCGGCCGCAAGTGGAACCGCGCATCATTCGAGGCTCTCGAGGCGGGCCGGAAGATTGGTCAATCGCTCGGCATACCGGTACAAGCGGTCGTACTGGGGTCCGGAATCGATGAGCTAGCCAAAGAAGCGGCTTCGTATGAGGTGTCGAAAGTGTTTGCCCTCGATCATCCTCTATTGGCGCGCTACACTCCCGAGGCATATACGGCTGCGCTCGAGCAGCTCATCAAAGCCGAGCAGCCCAAGGCCGTCGTTTTGCCTCACACCTACGAGGTACGCGACTATGCGCCCAAGCTGGCGACGCGATTCGGGCGGCCACTTATCAGCGATGTAGTTGACGTGCGGGCCGAGGGCGGGCAAATTACGTTTGTACGGCAGCTTTTTCAAGGCAAGCTGAATGCCGATGTGCAGGCGAAGGGCGATCCGCAATTTGCATCCATTCAAGCCGGCGCATTTCGCGCAGCAGAGCCCGGCAGCGCTGTTAACCCGATTGAAAAACGGGCGGTGCAGTTGGATGCATCTCAGATCCGGAGCAAGCCTGAGGAGCCGTTCCGCGAAGCGCAACGCTCGGTGGACCTGGGGGCTGCGACCATCATTGTTTCAGTGGGCCGCGGCATCAAGGAGAAAGACAATTTGCCGGTGGTCGAAGCGCTTGCGGATGCTCTCGGCGCAGAACTGGCGGCGTCGCGGCCCATTTGTGACAACGGTTGGCTGCCCATGGAGCGGCAGGTGGGAAGCTCGGGCCAGACTGTTGCGCCGAAGATGTACGTCGCGGTGGGTATCTCGGGGGCGATCCAGCATCTGGTCGGCATGAAAGGCTCGAAGACGGTTGTCGCGATCAATAAAGACGAGAACGCGCCGATTTTTGAGACCGCCGACTACGGCGTGATAGGAGATCTCTTCGAGATCGTTCCAGCGCTCGTCGAAGAAATCAAGAAAGCGAAAACTTAGTAGTTGATGCAGAGAGCGGGGAATCGCAGTAGCCGGGGCGGCATTCTTAGAGCCGTTTCGAGCGTGCTGCTTTTTTTGACGGCCTGTAATCGGCCAGTGTCTTCAAATGTCGCCGCTACCGTGAATGGACGGCCCGTGACGTACACGGAGCTGGATCGAGCGATCGCGGCGCAATTTCCGAACAGTAAGCTCAAGGGGAACGATGACCAAACCATCCAGCTGCGCTTGGATACTCTACGAGCCCTGATCGACAACGAAATCATGCTGCAGCGGGCGGAAAAAGACGGCCTGCTTGCTTCCGATGGCGATGTAGAAGCGAAGTTCAATGAACTGAAAGCGCCTTACACGCAGGAACAGTTTCAGAAGCTACTGGCGCAGCGGAAGATGAATGTCGATGATTTAAAGGCGCAGATCCGGCGTGATCTCAGCGTGCAAAAGCTCTTCAATAAAGAGATCGGCTCACATATATCGATCTCCGATGCGGATGTTGCGGCCTTCTACAACTCGAATAAAGCGACGTTTAATCTGGCGGAGAACCAGGTCCGGCTGGCTCAGATTCTGGTCACTCCAACGCCCGATCCGAACGTTCACAATTTGAAAAACGATAAAGCACAAAGCGACGAGCAGGCACGCAACAAGATTCAAATGCTTCAGCTTCAGCTTCGGCAAGGGCAAGATTTCGGCACTCTGGCCCAGAACTATTCAGAAGACGCTTCGGCCTCTAACGGAGGCGATTTAGGGTTCGTTCCGGAGTCTACGCTCGACAAAGCGAATCCGGAGCTTCGAAGACTCATTCTCGATATGACGCCCGGACAGGTTTCGCAAATCATCCATACGCCCGAGGGGTACCGGCTGATCAAACTGATCTCTAAAGAGCCCGCCGGGCAGCGAGAATTGAGCGATCCCAGAGTGCAGGAGAATATTCGCCGGGAGCTGTTTCAACGCAAGGATCAGCTTCTCAGGTCGGCGTTTTACGAAGTGGCGCGAAGCCAAGCGAAGGTGGTCAACTATTACGCTGAGTCGGTGCTCGCAAGCAGAGACAAGAAGTGACTTTAGCGGCGTTTCACGCCAGCCTGATCCTTCCGTGAAGCCAATCCAACAACAGATCCTGCTTGTTCCGCTCAAAATCCTGAGCCATGCTCTGAGGCACGCGACGGCCTTTCAGGGTCAAGAGCCGCTTGTCGTCGGTCTCTAGAAAATATCCGGCAAACTCGGTTGCAGCGTCCATATCGCTGCGACGAATAAACAGGTGATAGCCCACGCCGTGCTTTTCGCCCGTAGGGGAGAATCCATCGAAGTAGAAGACCAGGCGATTTCCTGCGCATTCAAGCCCTTCGCCGCGAAAGCTTCCGAAGTCCTCGCCGTGCTCATCGCATGACCAACCCTCAATCGAATAGCCTCGAATCGATCTGTTGATCTTCACGGCCGATCCGGCGAGCCGGTTCCCCGTTGAATCGAAAATCTGCTCGAGCCAGTAGCCGTCGACAACTCCGACATCGCCGAGCGGCTCGCGATCGCAGGCGGGATTCTGCCGCACCCAGTTCAGAACTTGATTTTCCAGCCGGGTGTGTTCGCGCAGGCGTTGCCCAACGACGGTACGAATCTCGCCGGTGATCTCGTCCGTGAAAATACCGCGATATCGGGCCAGTCCGGCTTCGTCTGCGGGGGTGAAGTCGAAGTATCCGATGCCTGGCTTTTCCTGGGCATGCTCAGCGCCACGGAACTGATAGAGGATGCGATTGCCGTCGATTTCGAAACCCCTGCCGAAAAAATCGTTTTTGCGAATCTGTTCGCCGGATCCTTGGCGGGTGTACGCTGTTCCCCGGATCTCGAAGCCTTTTTCTGCATTTCGGATCTCGACGTAAGATCCTATTGGCGAGCTTTGGTTTGAGTTGCAGAAGCCCTGCGCCCAAACGCCGTCAATTTTTCCAACCCCTGCTAGAGACTTAAACCGCACTGCGATTGCCCGGATGAGCCAATCGATCACTTCGATGAGCAACAGCGCAGCAAGAAACAGAACAAAGAACTGGGAGGCTTCTCCGAAGTGCAGCTCGTTGAGCTTATCGTGAAACGTGACCGACAATAAGGCGATTGCCGCGAAGAGCGCGTGCTCTGCCATCCGATGCCAGCGCATAACGCTGCACTATAGCACTACCTGTGAACCTATCGAGGCTGCTGATTTCTGGCCTGATCGTGTACGCGCTGCATATATTCCCGGACGTATCGCTGATCGCTTAGCGGGATCTCATCCCGGTTGATTTCGCCTCCGAGGTCCGAATGTTGGCCCACGCGGTGGGAGTACTGGGTGGCCAATTCCTGCTTTCCGGAAGAAGTCTCAACGGTTATCTCTCCGGTCAGACTCGCGGATCGCCTCCCAATGATTTCCGCCAGCTTTCCCATAGCCTTAAGTTGTTCAGCATCTTTCAGCGCTTTTTCGCCGTCGCGCCGGCCAATGCCCGATTGGGAATCCGAGCCGTTGTTCTCATTGGAGGAATCAGGGCTGCGGCCCGCTGAGGCTTCGGTTTTTTCCGCCGTTTGCCCCTGTTTATCGCCGTCTGAGCTCGAGCCGGAACGTGTTTGTTGCCGCCGCGCATCAGCGGATTGATTTTGCCGGTCGTTGCTTGTAGCGCCGTTTTCTTGCTGCTTATTGGCCTCAGAAGGCTGCTGCGCTTTCTGCATTGAGTTCTGAGAATTCGACGCGGACCTCATTTTCGCGAGCAAGCTCGATGCCGCGTCCTTCATCTTTTCGAGCAGGCTGGATGCCGATTGCTGACTGTCCGCCGGTTCCTCTTTCGCATTCGGAGTGGGCGAATTTCCCGGTGCGTCCGCATCTCGGTTCGCAGCGCTGCGGTTCTGCTGCTCGCTGGATGCGCCGGATTCGGGTTTGCCCGAGCTGGTTTGCTGGGGATTGTCACTCTCCTGAGCTGTGCCGGGGTGAGTTGCCGATGCGTCACTCGCAGCCGGATCACGTTCCTGCGCTGAGCTGGGCTCGTGCAACCGAGCCATGTCACTGCGCCGATCGTTGTCTTCCGATTGTGGCGGCTGTGGCCTATCCGGTTCTTCGTCTGGCAGCCCTGCATACGCGGTGGGCTGATTGTGAACGGATAACGAGTTCTCAATGCGCTCGAGCGCCGCACTCAGATGAATGGGGATGAGACTCTCTTCGAAGTTCAGCCTGCTCTGCACGAGATAGCGGACTGCGAACAGTCCAAACAGAACGATGCTAAGAGCGCCTGCCATGACCCATACCCTGTGCGTTCGAAATGGAAAGGCATTGGCGGGTTCGACCGATGACGCGAGTTGCCCGGCGTATTCAATTTGAAATCCTGCCAGGGAATTCTCCCGGCGATCGGGTTGCGACAGAAGGAACCAGGCGGTGGAAAGCGCA
The DNA here is from genome assembly GCA_963703035.1 of uncultured Acidobacteriaceae bacterium. GTDB lineage: Bacteria > Acidobacteriota > Terriglobia > Bryobacterales > Bryobacteraceae > Bog-105. Next base: position 1,492,814 of record OY969780.1, read on the forward strand.
TCGCTTAATCGAAGCCGATGATCAAGCAGTTGCGCGATCCGATAGCGCGTCAACATTCGTGCACGGATTCGGACTAGGCTGATCACAACCGCGACCACCGTGAGAAACATCAGCCAGTACCAGTTGAGAATCTGTGTGCCCAGCAGCAGCATCAGAATTGCGCCGGCGAAAACGACGGCCAGCGTGAATCCGGCTTGCTCAACCGCGATTACCATTACCCAGCGCAGGCGTGCTGCGCGGATGACAGCCTGTACGCGGCTCCGGCTAAAGTTGTGCAAGGTTCGACACTCGGCTGCCTACACGATTATTAGCACCTCAAACTGCTTTAAAGCTGTAGTACAGTGAAGCGTTTCAGGGATTTCGCAGATGGCAGGGGATGCATCCGCGGTTGCTGTGAGTGAAGCCGAGGCTGTCGACCGGTTTCTGAATGACCCAAACGAACACTCGTTGGACGGTCTGTTCCTGGCTGTCGGCCCACGCTTGATCCGGTATTTTCTGCATCGGCGATGCTCTTACGATATGGCGGAGGAGCTCACGGTAGATGTCGTGCACTGCGCGTACCGCCAAGTCGCGTCGATTCGCGATAAGACACGCTTTCTTCCCTGGTTATTTGCGATCGCACGGAACCTGCTGTATCGCGAGCTCAGTCACACGGAGCGCCGAGTCAGAACGCTCGGAATAAAAACGGCCGCCGGTGTCGCCGATACGGCCAAAACGCCCGGCGGGCAGGTGCAATCGGAGTCCCAGTTCAATTATTGGATGTCTTTCCTGGATCGGGGAGAACGGGAAGTTCTGGAACTCCGGTATCTGGACGATCTGGAGTACGACGAAATTGCGGCTGCGCTTGGAATTCCCATCGGTACCGTAAAGTGGAGGATTTTCAATTCCAAAAAGAAGCTGGCGACACGAATAGGGCATGCAAAGATGAGACAACCATGACGCACCCGATACGCGACGAGGAGTGGCTCGACTATATCGAAGGCGTATGTTCTTCCACAACACGGGCAAGAATAGACGAGCATGCCGGTACGTGTTCGGACTGCCGCGACAAGCGGGACCAACTGCTCGCCTGGGACGATTGCATACGGCACGAAGCCGGCCTGATTCGATCCAAGTTCCGCGTTGACCCCGCGCGTCTGGAAGCCCTTGCGTCAGATTTCGTATCCAAATTGCACAGAGGTGCACAGACGAGTGAATCCGAGGAACGCATCCGGCTCGCGGTGCGAGTTCTGCGCAGAATACTCAGTCTCATGTGCGGCGCGAATGCAGCCGAGTCTTTGTTTCAAGCGGCAGCCCGGAAAGCCGCTTCCGGCCCGGTAGAAGCTGTGGGGACAGATACGTGGAGGGCGTTTATGTCGGAATTCCGATCGGCGATCCGATCACTTTACGGGGTCAGCACGGCGAAAATGGTTCAAACCGTGGCTGACAAACTCACCTGGGAGTTGGCGGCGTAATGAACGCTGCCGGTCAAAGATCGTCTGCTATCCGCGCGATGCTCGGCGTGGTGGCTGCCGCCGCCACTATTACGGTGATCGCGCAGCTCACCATTCATCCCCAATCGGCCCTGCTCCGCATCAACTCCGTGGTGTTCCGTTCAGAAGCTGCTCTCGGCTACCTGCTGGGGCTGTTCTATTCATTGAGAGTTGCACAAGACTTTCCTAAACGCAGCAGGATGCGACTGGGTTGGTCGCTGATGAGTACGGGAATCGCCTGCCTTTTTACGTATCAAGCACTGGATGTTGTTCTGTATGCGTTTCGATCACTGGTTAATACCGCCACCATGGACCTCTGGCTCATTGGAATCAGCACGTCGCTATTGTTGCTCCTCGGTGGGTTGCTTTGTATGTGGCTCAGCTACCGAAACGCAGGCTTAGTCAAGCCTTTGACTCGGACAGACTGGGCGGTTGTCGTGGTCTTTGCTGCTTTGACAGCAGCGCGCCTGGCACGCGGACTTGACATTCACCACACCAGCGCCAGCCAAATGATCCGATGGATACGGAGTGCGAGCCCGTTACTGGTAGGCGCTTCGGCCGTCGTCGCCTTTCTACTCTACCGGGTCACGATGAGCTTCGGAGGAGGGCGTTTGAGCAGCGCCATTCGGTATCTCATAGCTTTCTTTACGATTCACTTGGCTCTTTTTCAACTCGATTGGTATCCATCGATTTGGGACAACCCCCTGGTGGATGCTGTCACGGACGCCATCTACTATACGTTGCCGTGGCTGTTAGCGGTAGGAGTGGCAGACCGATGGAATCTGACATTGCGGGCCAACGAAATCGCTGAGCAATACGAGATGGGCGATATTCTCGACCACGAGCTCGTCACGCCCCAAGGGTTCTCGTAAGCCACTGTGCATGGGCTCCTCGGCCTGACGTGCTCCCCAGGTCGCTAAAAAATGGGGAGGACGCGCAGAGAGTTTCTGGCTGGCGCCGCCGGTGGGGGACTTCTATCCGCTACTCTCGGGCGCGCTAATTTACACGCCGGCGGAATAGCAGGCAAGCACGGGCTGTTTTTCGAGACCCCCGTGCAGGTGTGGGATGAGGCCTCCCTCTCGGCAACGGGATGCTCGGCGCTTTGGTTTGGGGCGACGGCCAGCCCTTGCGCATCTCACTCGATCGCGCCGACCTATGGGACCTGCGCCCTATCCCGGAATTCTTCTCTAGCGAATACTCGTTCCGGCAGATGCGGCAGTGGCATGACGAAGGCAGAGTCGCGGATCTCGAACGGCTTTACGAGGCCCCGTACGACCGACCCGCGCCAACCAAGATTCCGGCGGGCAGAATTGAGATCACACTCGGCGGCGGACCGGCTTTCCGGGACACCTCCCTTTCACTTGGTGACGCGCAAGCCGGAATGCGTTTTAGGGACGGAACGCGGCTGAATGCGTTCGTGCATGCAGTCGAACCCTACGGCATGATTCGCATTCGCGCGAGCGCAGCACCCACTGTTCGCCTCTGTGCCCCGCCATTCTCCGCCAATTCCCAGGACAGCGCTAAACACGGAGCGCTCGCGCAGCTTGGCTATCCTTCGCCGAATGAAACGTCAGGAAATGAATGGCAGGCGTACGTCCAGAAAGGCGCAGAAGGTCTACATTTCGCCGTCTTCACAGGCTGCCGGAAGAGTGGAACGGAATGGCAACTCGCATGGTCTATAGCGTCCAGTTTTGAAGGCGGCGATCCCTTCAAAGCAGCCCAGCAGCGCGTGTATGCTGCGCTCCAACGCGGCTATGACCGCGTGTTCGAATCGCACCAGGCGTGGTGGGAATCGTATTGGAGCCGTTCCTCGATCCGCTTGCCGAATCAGACCCTGGAACGGCAGTGGTTTCTCGACCAATATAAGTTTGGGGCGGCCAGCCGTCGTGGCGCGCCCGCGATCAGTTTGCAGGCTGTTTGGACGGCCGACAATCGTGGCCTCCCTCCGTGGAAAGGCGATTATCACCACGACCTGAACACGCAGCTGAGTTACTGGCCCTGTTACTCGGGTAACCATCTCGAAGAAGGGCTCAGCTACCTCGATTGGTTATGGAAGACTCGCGACACCGCGTTTGCGTGGACGAAACGGTTCTACGATTTGCCTGGACTGAACGTCCCGATGACCGCCGATCTGCATGGAAATCAGATGGGCGGTTGGCGGCAATACACGCATTCAGCGACTACTGCGGCTTGGCTCGCGCACCATTTCTATCTGCACTGGAAGTATAGCGGCGACCGGCGCTTTTTGGTCGAGCGCGCCTACCCCTACTTGCGGGATGCAAGCGAGTTTGTGGCAGCATTCACGCAGCAAAAAGATCGCAATGGGAAGCGAACCCATCCCCTAAGCTCTTCCCCGGAAATCAACGATAACCGTCCCGACGCATGGTTTCCTACTGTTACCAATTACGATCTGGCGCTGGAGCGCTGGTTGCTGGGCGCGGCCGCGGAACTGGCAGGCGAAGTAGGTCTGCCCTCGGAAAGGCAGCGCTACCTTCAAATTGCCAGTGAATTCGCTGACTTCAGCCTCGGCGAAGACGGCCGTTTGCTGGTGGCAGCAGGCTATCCTCTGAAGGAATCGCACCGGCACTTTTCTCATCTGATGGCCATCCATCCGCTCGGATTGATTGATTCAGCCGATGGCCCGGCCGCCCGGCGCACGATTTCAGCGTCGCTTGCAGATCTTGACCGGCTTGGCACTCAGGAGTGGTGCGGATACAGCTTCGCATGGCTTGCCAGTCTCGCGGCTCGCGCCGGCGATGGTCAGAAAGCAGAGAAAGCGCTCGAGATCTTTTCCACTGCCTTCACCTTGCGAAACAGCTTCCATTGCAATGGCGATCAGTCCGGCAAAGGATATTCGAATTTCCATTACCGTCCATTCACGCTGGAAGGAAATTGCGCGGCGGCAGCAGGTGTTCAGGAGACGTTAATCCAGAGCCATCGCGGAAGGATCGTTGTCTTCCCTGCCGTCCCGAATTCCTGGAGAGATGTCTCCTTCACCAGCTTGCGCGCGCAGGGTGGATTCCTGGTGTCTGCGGCACGCGTAACGGGCACTGTAATCCGGATCGAAATTCTTTCCGAGCGCGGCGGCCGTTGCCGCATTCTATCGCCGCAGACCGGTGAGGAGCGAAGCTTCGTTCTGCGAGAAGGCGAGCGGAAAGTGCTGAGTGGAGACGCCCTGGCCTAGTCCGCGCAATCCACAGAATATTTTGCATTCTCGCAAACTTTTCAAGCCGGTACTGGACTCTTAACCAGTAAAAGACGGCAGGTAGGGTCTGCCCATCTTTCAAGAAGAGGTTAGGTCAATGCCATTTTCATGTCTTGGTCTACGGCGGCGCTTTTGTGCCGGGTTGCCGATCGTTTGCCTATTCTCGCTGGGGTGCATATACGGGCAGGAAGGCTCGCTCGGGTCACTCACCGGCACTGTTACGGATCCCTCGGGAGCGGCCATTCCCGGCGCGAACGTGACGGCGGTTCAAGTGGCCACCAACGTAGAGACGAAGACGCAAACCACGAGTGACGGTCTGTATCGTTTGACTGGGCTAGCGCCGGGAGTTTATAACGTGACGGTTTCCAAGGCGGGCTTCCGGCCGGCCGAATCCGCCAATGTTCCGGTCAGAGTGGCTCAGCTGTTGACGGTGAACTTCTCACTCCAGGTCGGCCAAGCTACGCAATCGGTAGAGGTAAATGCTGAAGCGCCTCTGGTTGAGGCTAGCTCGAGCCAGCTGAGCCACTATGTGACTCCGAAAGAGATGGAGACCTGGCCGGTCGCGATCACCGGCGATGGAGAGCGCCAATTGCAGGATTTCATCTTCAAAAGCCTACCCGGAACGACGGGAGAAACCCTTGTCGGCTCGATCAACGGCGGCCAGAATTTCTCGAACGAGGTTTACCTCGATGGCATTTCGATGGGCACCTTCGACACGGCCGAGCTTGGTCCCAGTATGGATGCTGTGAGTGAGTTCAACCTGCAGACGGGCGCTATCGGCGCCCAATATAGCGGCGGCTCGACGGCGGTCACGAATTTCAGCATCAAGAGCGGCACCAATCAATTGCACGGCACGGCGTATTACTACCTCCAGAATGAGGCTTTCGATGCCAATAGCTTCGTCGATAATGCGTTTGGCGTGGCGCGGCCCAAGCAGCGGCTGGACACCATGGGAGGGGCGGTCGGAGGCCCAGTCTACATTCCCAAGATTTATAACGGCAAGAACAAGACGTTCTTTTTCTTCTCGGATGAAGCAACCGACAAGCACGACTTCATATTGGGAAGCTTCACGACGTTACCTACGGCAAGCATGCTGCAAGGTAATTTGTCGGCGTATCTTAACCCCCTCTATACGCAAGACCCCCGCTCCGGGAAACCGGCCATGACGAGTAACGGGCAGCCGGTATTGGACGATCTTGGGCGCCCGGTGATCTATGGGCAGATTTATAATCCAGCCACGTCGCGGACGGTTACCGCTGGTCAAGTGGATGCGGCGACGGGTTTAGTCGCAATCAAGACCGGGTTGGTGCGCGATCCTTTCCCCGGCAACATTATTCCAGCAGGCATGATTAACTCGGTTGCAGCGAACTACTTGAAGATAGGATTCGCAGGTGCCCAGTTCGTCAATAGCGCGGTGATCAATAACGTGGCAGCTTACGCGGCCAACCTGCCGGTATTTAGTCAACAGCTCCCCTCGCTGAAGATCGACCATATCCTCAACGACAAGAATAAGCTTTCAAGCTACTTCACGATCACGCAACGCGCCCGCGTAAACGTAGGCGGGGCCACTTGGTCGCGACCCGGTACGAATCCGCTCGACACATGGGACAACCAGAATAATCCCGGCCGGATCATCCGGCTGAGCGAAGACTGGACGATCTCGCCAACCCTTGTCAACCACATTGGCGTGGGCTACAACAGCTTTACCAACGCGTACGATACGTCGTTCTACAACCAGGATTGGGCCGGCACCCTGGGCATCCCGAACACTGCCAAGATTGGGTTTCCATCGGCCAGCTTCAGCGGCCCAGGAAGTCTGGGCGGGGGCATTGACACGTTCGGCAACGGAAGCAACGGCGGAGGCCACAACTCGGAGAGCCGCATCGGATTGGACCAGCTCACGATGATTCACGGCTCACATACCCTCCAGGCCGGATTCGAAGCGCGCTATTACGCCGATAACAGCTATGGCATCTCCGGCGTGGGCAGCTTCGCGTTCAGTAACCTGCAAACCGACGACGGGTTCAGTACGGTCGACTATGCCGGCAACGCGTTTGCAAGCTTTCTTCTGGGCCAAGTGAATACCACCGGCCGCACCATCCATTTCACCAACGCCGGTTTTCGCCGCAGGCTCTACGGCACCTTTCTGCAGGACTCCTGGAAAGTAAGCTCCAAACTCACGCTCAACCTGGGCCTGCGTTGGGAGGTGATGGGCGGCATTTACGAGGTGGCGGGCCGTTTCACGGAGTTTAATCCGACCAAGCCGAATCCGGGCGCGGGCGGCCTTCCTGGCGCGCTCGACTTCGCCAGCCAGGACCACATCCTCACCTGGGAGCACGCGGACCCAAAGCTCTTTTCGCCCCGCTTAGGTTTCGCGTACGCGATGTTTCCCAGGCTGGTCATTCGAGGCGGCTATGCGATCAATACGCAAGCGCCGGAGGGCGATCCCAGCCTGCAATTCCAGGGTGTGCCGAGCATTTTGGGTTACAACGGGCAAATCTCAATCAATCACGCGACGGTTCCCACCGCTTACCCGGATCTACCCACCATGATCCTGGGCCAACCTTTTCCTTCCTATACAGGACCGTTTCCGAACTACGATCCGTCGCAGTCGAACGGGACCGGTCCGCCGGAGTACGTCAACCCCAACGGGGCGAGAGTCGCTTACACCCAGAACTACACTTTCGGCTTCCAGTACCAGTTGAATAACAACTCGCTCTTCGAGGCAAATTATGTGGGCAACTACTCCTCGCGTCTGAACACCGCTTTCGGCACCAATTCCGGCGCTTTGGGGGTGCTCGATCAGTTACCGTATGGAGACATCGCAAGGTATGGCGATGCGTTACTCGATCCGCTTTCGGCACATCCGAACATTCCGATTCCGTATCCGGGATTCAACACCGGACAGGCTGTACAGCAAGCGTTGGTGGTGTTTCCGCAATATCCGGGCGGTTCCATTTACGAGTACGACGGCCATGAAGGCTGGTCGAATTACAATTCCTTGCAGCTCCAGTTCACGCGGCGCGTATCGGAAGGATTCAGCATTTTGGGCGCCTATACCTGGTCCAAGGTGTTGACGGACACAAACGGGGTCGTGCAGGATATTGCGAACCGGCGTGAGGAGAAAGCGGTCGCTACCGGCCTGAATTATCCCAGCGTGGGCAAGTTCACCTGGATCTACGATCTTCCGGTCGGGCCGGGCCGCCTCTTGAACATTCACGGCTGGATGAACACCTTTTTCGGCGGATGGACACTGAGCGGCAACATGATCTATCAATCCGGCGATGTGCTGGCAGTATCCGACAGCGCGGCGATAAATGGCATTTTCTCCGCCACGCGTCCCGATTACGTCTTGGGGCAGAAGCTTACGCTGGGTAGTCCGGGCGGCTTCAACATCGCCAATCCTAGTGGTCCAACGGGCTCGGGGTATCTGAATCCGAGCGCCTTCGCGCCTGTTCCGACGACATGTGATCTAGTCCCGGCGGGCGCGCCTTGTAATGGTATTGCGCTTCGTTCCGGCACCGCGCCGAATACATTGCCTAATGTTCGTGGCCCGTGGCTGGCATACGAGGGCGCCAGTATTTTGAAAGCATTCAGATTCGGCGAGAAACGAGATCTCCAGTTTCGCGCCGAAGTCTTCAATCTGTTCAACAGGGCTGGGAAGGGAGATCCGGTCACAGATATCAATAATCCGCAGTTCGGGCAGATTCTGGGCCCCGGCAGCGTGACGCAATCCATTGACAGCGACTCCTATTTCTATCAGCCGCGCGTCATGCAGCTTTCGCTTAGAGTTCACTTTTAAGAAATCGAACGCTAGAACTCTCTTATGATCCCGGCTCGGATCGCTTCTTTCATGACGCCCGCTCTACTGGTCTTCATGTACGGCCAGCACACATTCGCGGAAGACTGCCGGTCTACCCAGGAGGAAGCCGCCAAATTGATACAGGCGCGCGACTATAAGGCAGCCGTTCCAGTGCTGGAACAAGTCGTATCGGCTTGCCCAACCCAGACACAGGCATTACTCGCCCTAGCCAAGGCGCAACTGCTCTCTGCACAGTACAACGCCAGTCTTGACACGGCCGACAGGTTATTGGCTCAGCAACCTGAGAATGTGGCCGCTCTTGTGGCAAAGGCACAAACGCAGTACTTTCTGGCGCGCGATAGCGAATCTGAGGCCACGCTCGAGCACGCTTCCGCCATCGCACCCAATAACGAGCAGGCCCACTATTGGCTGGGACGTGAGTATTACCATGATTCCCGTGCTGAAGCGGCGCGTGATCAGTTTCTGGCAGCTCTCAAAATCAACCCGAAATCCTACAAAGCCTGGGAGAACCTGGGTTTGTGCTACGCGGCACTCCAGCAAGACGGTCAGGCTTTCCAGGCTTACCTGAAAGCAATCGATCTGGTGCATCTGGATTATCCAAAAGAAGAATGGCCGTACGTCGACATGGCCGAACTGCTCTTGCGTCGTGGGGATTACAAGTTGGCATTTGATACTGCGGTCGAAGCAGCACAGCGTAATCCTGCGTCGGCCAGCGCGGCTTACTGTGCGGGAAAAGCTTTGCTGAAACTGGAACGGTTCGAGCTCAGCGCCAAATGGATGGAACGCGCTGCCAAGTTGGACCCGAACGATCCGCGGCCACACTATTCGCTGGTCTTGCTGTACCACAAACAAGGGAAGCTTGATCTAGCTCATCGAGAGGCAGAGTTAGTGGAAACTCTTCAGCCCTATAGTCCGGCACGGAGACGCTAAATCTAGTGTTTCTGAAATCGGTATGCCTTTCTCAGCCACGATCGTCAGCGATTGGTTTACGCCAATTTTTGCGACTCGGTACTACTGCTGTTCTGCTCATTGGCCTGAGTATCTGCTCGCATGCGCAGGAGAAGCAAACCAAGACCACTGCTTCAGTAGAACACGGCAAATTCACGCTCTCTAATGCCGCAATCGCGGCGTCTTGGGAAGTAGCCGGCGATCATTTCCGGCAATTGAGTGTTACAAATCGCCTGGCAGGCCGCACTCTGTCTGCGCCCAAAGATGCGTTCCAGATTATCGTCTCGGAGACGCGGCCGATCCGCGCATCCGAGATGACGATCGTGACCCCAGCACGGGCTGTTCCAGTCTACGGTCAACCGCATTCGGCGCGCTTGGCCGGGCGGCTCAGCGGACAGAGCATCGAAACAGTGCTCGAAGACGCGGATAATCAGTTAGCCGTCACATGGCGTGCGATCCTCCTGGACGGATCAAACTACATCCGTCAAGAGATCACGCTGCGTGCAGAACACCGCGACGTGCCAATCACCAGCGTGCGCCTGATCGACTGGAACCTCCCGGACGCTATCGTCTCCGGGTCCGTTAAAGGCTCGCCCATCATTTCCGGAAATATGTTTTTCGGCTTTGAACATCCTTTGTCTGAGAGCAGAGTCAGTCATGGACGGGCGATCGCCAGCTTTGCGCGCGAACTACCGCTCAAAAATGGGCAAACGGTGGCATATTCATCCGTTATAGGGGTGACTCCTGCCGGACAATTGCGTCGCGAGTTTCTGAAGTACTTGGAACAGGAACGCGCGCATCCCTACCGCACATTTTTGCAGTACAACACCTGGTATGACCTCGGCTATTTCAGCCGATACGATCAAGCCGGGGCGCTAGGCGTGATCGACGCGTTCGGCACGGAGTTGGTAAAGAAACGCGGTGTGACTATCGACTCGTTTCTCTTCGATGACGGATGGGACAATCCTGCCAGTCTCTGGGGTTTCAATGCCGGTTTCCCAAACGGATTCACGCCCATTAGAAAAGCGGCTGAGAAGTACGGCGCCGAGCCTGGCGTGTGGCTCTCGCCATGGGGTGGCTATGGAGAGCCGAAGAAGCAGCGTCTGAAGTTTGGAGCGCAGGCGGGCTTCGAAATGAATCAGGGCGGCTTCGCTCTTTCCGGACCGAAATACTTCCAAAGATTTAAAGAAGTTTGCCTCGAGATGATGCGCAACTATGGAGTCGACGAGTTCAAGTTCGACGGCACGGGCAACGCGGATCAGGCCATCCCAGGCAGCGAATTCGACAGCGACTTCGCGGCTGCGATCAGCCTCATTCAGGATTTGCGCGCTGTCAATCCGGATCTGTACGTCAACCTCACTTCCGGCACCTATCCGTCTCCTTTCTGGTTGCGCTTCGCCGATTCTATTTGGCGCGGAGGAGATGACCACAGCTTTACAGGCGTGGGATCTTACCGGCAACGATGGATTACTTATCGCGACGCGGACACTTTCGATGGAATCGTCCAATCGGGGCCGCTCTTTCCGCTGAATTCCCTGATGCTGCACGGACTCATTTACGCTAAGCATGCACGTCATCTGGACACCGATCCGAAGCACGACTTCGCCGATGAGATCCACTCCTATTTCGGCAGCGGCACGCAGCTTCAGGAAATGTATGTCACGCCCTCACTGCTTGCCGGCGATGATTGGGACACGCTTGCCGAAACCGCGAAGTGGTCTCGCGCGAATGCAGATGTGCTGAAGGATACGCATTGGATTGGAGGCGATCCGGCCATGCTCGAAGTGTACGGCTGGGCTGCCTGGACTCCGCGCAAGGGGATTGTGACACTGCGGAACCCGAACGATAAACCGCAGACATTTGCGCTCGATGTGCAGAAAGCATTTGAGCTGCCTGGGAGTGCGGTCCAAACCTGGCGGTTTTCCAGTATATGGTCCAAGCGCGAGTCCTTTCAGATAACGGCGGGATCTAAGCGCGACATGACTCTTCAGCCTTTCGAAGTATTGACCTTCGAGGCGCGGCCTTGATGAAGCTGTCGAGGCGGCTGTTTCTAGGAGAGGCCATTGCTGTGCCGCTACTCGCCGGCGTTGAGACCCAGCGCCGCACGTTCGGTTACCGCGGCTCTGATTTCCTGCTGGATGGGCAACCGTTCCAGATCCGCTCAGGCGAAATGCACTATGCGCGCGTGCCCCGGGAATACTGGCGCGACCGGCTAAGGAAATTGCGCGCAATGGGATTGAACACGCTTTGCACCTACGCGTTCTGGAATATGCATGAGCCGGAACCCGGCCAGTTTAATTTCGCGGGCAATCTCGACGTAGCGGCCTATGTTCGCGCCGCTCAAGAAGAGGGACTTCTGGTGATTCTGCGGCCCGGGCCGTACGCGTGTGCCGAGTGGGAGTTCGGTGGATTTCCGTATTGGCTACTGACCACGCCCGCTGTCAAGGTGCGTACTGCCGACCCACGCTTCCTGAGTGCAGCAGCACGATACATGAAGCGCCTTGGAGAGGAGCTTGCTCCGCTTCAGATTACGAGCGGTGGTCCGATCATCATGGTGCAGGTCGAAAACGAGTATGGCTCGTTCGGCAACGACAAAACCTATCTGAAGGCTATCCGCCAAATGATCCGGAATTCCGGCTTTGACGTGACGTTATACACCTCAGACGGCCCCGATCAAGAGTTGCTCTCAAACGGTACTCTGCCCGATACTCTTACCGCCATCAATTTTGGCGCCGGAGATGCCGCGCCGGAGTTTGCCGCTTTCGCGAAGTTTCGGCAGGATGTTCCCCGAATGTGCGGCGAATATTGGGTAGGCTGGTTTGATCACTGGGGAGAAGTACATCATACGGTTCCCCCTGCGAGTGTGGTAACTGGACTGGAGTGGATGTTATCCCGCGGAATATCGTTCAACCTTTACATGGCTCATGGCGGGACCACATTTGCTTTTATGAATGGCGCAAATTACGACCGAGCCTACGAGCCGGATACATCGAGTTACGATTATGACTCGCCACTGGACGAAGCCGGGCGGCCTACTCCGAAGTTCCACGCTATACGCAGCCTCATTTGCAAATATCTGCCGACCGGCAGCACGCTTCCGGACCTGCCGCCTGCGGTCCAGATGATCAAGATCAACCGCTTTGAGCTGAAGCAGTGCGCGCCGCTCACTGCATTGCTGCAGAACCCAATTCGCAGTTCTCAGGCGAAGAAAATGGAGGACATCGGCCAGGCGTATGGGTTCATCCTGTATCGCGCGCATCCCCCGCGTGGCGGACGCGGAATTCTGGATGTTACGGGCGTACACGATTTCGCGATAGTCCATCAGGGGGAACGTTTTCTCGGAGCGCTCGACCGTAGAAGCCGTGAAACCTCGCTCGATATCTCTCTGGATGTCTCTCAGCCGCTGGACATTCTGGTCGAGAATATGGGACGCATCAATTTCGGTCCGCAGCTTGTCGACGACTTCAAAGGGATATTGGACAAAGTCACCTTCGACGGCCGGGAAGTCACGGGATGGGAGATTTATTCCCTGCCGATGACCAATCTTTCTGACTTGCGATTCTCAACCGAATTCGTGCCGGGTCCGGCTTTCTATCGCGGCGAATTCGATCTTGATGCCACGGGCGACACATTCTTGGACATGCGCGGCTGGGGTAAGGGTTGTGTTTGGGTCAATGGACGAAATCTGGGCCGGTACTGGAGTCTGGGACCGCAGCGCACCCTGTATGTTCCGGCCCCATGGCTGAAGATCGGACAGAATGAAGTGCTGGTTTTCGATCTCTTTTCGCGTAGTTCGCGATCGATCGACGGCGCACGCGATCCTATCTACGATGTGCAGAGCGCCGGTTGACAGCAGAAGCCGCCAGTTAGATCGGAGCGCGCGCAGCGATTCGACTATCTTGAACCTGCACGATCTTACCCGATAGCAGCTCAAACGCCTTTGCTGCGGTTCACAGGCATGTGTCCGTTACGATAATTCCTTAGTCGATGTTGCGTTTTGAGACCGCTGGAGAATCGCACGGAGAGTGTCTGGTTGCCACTTTGACGGGTCTGCCCGCTGGCGTGCCGATTTCGATTGAATACGTGGATCGGCAGCTTTGGCGACGGCAGCAGGGTTACGGGCGCGGCGGGCGGATGAAAATTGAAGCCGATCACGCGCATGTTCTTTCCGGTGTAAGGCATTCGCAGACCATCGGCTCGCCTGTCGCAATCACGATCGAAAACAAGGATTGGAAGAATTGGATGGGGACGCTTCCGGTCGAATCGGCGCATGCCGAGGCCGGAAAAGAGAAGCCGGTTCATCGGCCTCGTCCGGGGCACGCCGATCTTGCCGGTGCTATCAAGTACAACTTTGGGGAGGCACGCTACATCCTGGAGCGGGCGAGTGCGCGAGAGACGGCGGCGCGCGTCGCGGTTGGCGCATTGGCCAAAGTTTTCCTAAAGCAGTTTGGCATTGAAGTATTAAGCCACGTCATAGCGGTGGGTCCGGTGCGGCTGAATCGAGCCGTGATGTGGGAAGAGATTGTTGCAATCAGCGAGCGTGACGAGGTGTTGCTTGGATGCGCGGATCGAGAAACGGAGCAACACATGAAGGAAGCGGTGGATCACGCTTACCGCACGGGAGACACCGTGGGTGGCGTTTTCGAAGTCGTGGCGCATGGTGTGCCGCCGGGTTTGGGCTCACACATTGCCTGGGATACACGGCTTGACGGCAGACTGGCGCAGGCGGTGGTTTCGATTCAGGCCGTAAAGGGCGTGGAGATCGGATGGGCCGAAGAAGCTGCAGCCGCGTATGGATCAACGGTTCAAGATACGATTCATTACGACAAGCCGCAGCAGAAGTTTTATCGAGGCTCGAATCGCGCGGGGGGGTTAGAGGGCGGCATTACGAACGGACAGGACATCGTGGTACGCGGGCTTTTGAAACCGATCTCGACCTTACGCCGGCCACTCGAGTCGGTCGACCTGCCTACCCGGGAGCCTGCGCTCGCTGCTTATGAGCGCAGCGATGTGGCTGTGGTTCCCGCGGCCGGCGTCATTGGAGAAGCGATGGCAGCGCTAGTTTTGGCTCAGGCGTTTCTAGAGAAATTCGGAGGGGATTCGCTGCAAGAGACGAAGCGGAACTTCGAAGGATACAGCCTCCAGGTGAAAAATTACTGACAGATGATTCGGAAGATTTTAAAGTACGGCGCATCCGTGCTCGAAGAAGTGGCGGAGCCGGTGACGGATTTCGATGCGGTCGAAATACGGGAGCTGATCGCGGATATGTGGGACAGCATGTATGCCGCTAAGGGCGTCGGGCTCGCCGCTCCTCAGATTGGATTCGGAAAACGCGTGTCAGTGATTGATATCAGCGCCGGCGAAAACGAATCGGACAAGTTGGTACTCATCAATCCTGAAATTATCCAAAAGGAGGGCGCGCAGACGGGGGAGGAAGGGTGCCTCAGCATTCCAGGGTTTCGTGAGCCAGTCGTGCGCGCGAACAGCGTCCTTGTACGGGCCAAGAACGAAAGGGGCGAAGATATCGAGCTGCGCGGCATGGAGCTGCTGGCGCGAGCCTTTCAACATGAAATCGACCACTTGAACGGCATTCTGTTTATCAACCACCTCAGCGCGCTGAAGCGCGACATCATCCGGCGGAAGATCAAGAAGCTGCAGAAAGCCGGCGATTGGGAGTAAGACGTCGGCCCGGATGCGCGTTGTATTTCTAGGTACGCCTGAATTCGCCGTTCCGCCCCTGAAGGCGATCCTTTCGAGCGGTCATGAAATCGCGGCCGTGTTCACTCAACCGGATCGCCCAAAAGGTAGAGGCCATCAGGTTGCGGAATCGCCTGTTAAGATCGCGGCACGCGCGGCGGGGCTGACCGTGCTTCAACCGGAACGGATTCGCCGCTCGGAAAATATCGAAATACTCAGAGGCCTCGCGCCTGACCTGATGGTGGTCGTCGGGTATGGCCAGATCATTCCGCAGCCGATTATCGATATTCCGGCAAATGGCATCCTGAACGTGCACGCCTCATTGCTGCCGAAATACCGGGGCGCGGCGCCCATACAGTGGGCCGTCGCGAACGGCGAGACAGTTACGGGCGTGACGATCATGCAGATCGACGCGGGCCTGGATACGGGAGATATACTGCTGAAAGCTTCGGCGCAGATCAACGCAGATGAGACGGCTCCCGATCTGAGTGCGCGGCTTGCACCGCTTGGGGCCCAGCTACTGTGCGCCGCAATCGAGCGAATCGCCGCAAAGAGTATTCGAAAAGAGAAGCAGAATGATGCAGAGGCGACGTATGCGCCGATGTTAAAGAAGGAAGACGGCTGGATTGACTGGTCCCGGTCCGCGGGCGAGATCTATAATCGCCTGCGTGGATTTACGCCGTGGCCCGGCGCCTACACAACGTTTCGCAGACAACAGTTGCAGGTTTTGAAGGCGCGAGTCGCTCAAGCAGTGCAACTGTTGCCCGGAATGCTGCATCCTGACAGGCGAGTGCTGTTTGCCGGCTGCGGGGAGGACAGCAGTTTGCAACTGCTCGAAGTGCAGCTCAGCGGGAAGCGGCGGATGCCCGTAGAAGAGTTCTTGAACGGGTACCGGCCCGCAGAAGGCGAAAAACTGGGGACCCTGAGTTGAAGCTTCCACTTGGTTACCGTTACGCGTCTGCATTTGCAGGCATTCGGCGGCAGAAGAGCGATGACGTTGCACTGATCGTTCCTGATACGCCGGCCCAAGCAGCCGCCGTATTTACGAAGAATGTGGTGCAGGCTGCGCCGATTCAGGTCGCTCGGAGGCACCTGAAATCGTCGAAGGGCAGAATAACCGCCGTTCTGGTCAATGCGGGAAATGCGAATTGCGCGACACGAACGGGGGAGCGCGTTGCACTGGCATCGTGCAAGGCACTTGCAAGAGCGCTGAAGACGAGACCGCATCACGTGGTGCCGGCTTCAACTGGGGTGATTGGAGTTGAACTGGATCCGAAGCTATTGCTGCAGGCGGTCCCGGTTCTGATCTCGCGCCTCTCGCCGGATGGATTCGAAGCCGCGGCGCGCGCCATCATGACGACCGATACCAAGGTGAAGGTGGCTTCTGAAGAGATTCAGCTAAGGCGCGGAAGCGTGCGCATCGCTGGAATGACCAAAGGCGCCGGGATGATTCATCCCCACATGGCGACAACTTTGGGATTTGTTATGACTGACGCGGCGATCGATCAAAAAAGTCTACAGGAGATGCTGGTTGCGGCGGTCGACGGCACCTACAACCGCCTGAGCGTGGACGGTGACATGTCGACAAACGACATGGTGCTTCTGCTGGCAAACGGCGCTTGCGGGGTTAAGCCTGGATATGGCGAGCGCCCGGTTCTCGGCGAAGCAATTTCGCGAGTCATGGAGAGCTTGGCCCGGCAGATTGCTGCGGATGGAGAAGGCGCGAGCAAGCTGATTATCGTACGGGCACTCGGCTTCAAGAGCGGTGATGACGCGGGCAAAGTCACGAGATCAGTCGCCAATTCGCTTCTCGTGAAAACGGCAATGGCGGGCAATGACCCGAACTGGGGCCGTATTCTCGCCGCGGCAGGGTATTCTGGCGTTCGCCTCAAGCCCTCTCAATTGGACATCGACCTGCAAGAAGTCCCGGTATGCCGCGGAGGTCTAGCGGCGGATTTCAATGAAGCAGAACTCAAGCAGAAACTCGCGGGGCCGGAAGTACGGATCGACATTCGCCTAAGAGGAAGCGGTCACGCCGATGCGCGCGTATTTACATGCGATCTCACCGAAGGCTATATCCAAATCAATGCCAGCTACAGGACCTAGCAGATGACGCGCGGCGCAATGGGTACCGCAGTTCTGGCGTTCTTCGCCGTATGCGGGCCTCCGCTGCAGGCCGCTCGACCCAAGACTGTCCTCTCGACCATCAACTACGTGGCCACGGCGCTTTCAGGCGATAACGCGATTGACGCGATGACGCCGTTTGATAAATCCTTCAAAAATTATGCCAAGCTTCGCGACTATTTCGTGGGACTGACAAACGGCTCACAACTTGTGAATGAGGTGGATGTTGTCGATGAGGAGGATTCCGGCACGCAATCGAAGGTAACGGTTAATTGGACATTGACACTGAATAACAGGAACACTCCCCAGACGGAGCGCCGCACAGGCGAAATCCGGGTTCGGCTGACGCGCGAGAACGGAAAATGGAAAATCGTCGATTTCTCCCCTATCGAATTCTTTAATCCGCAGCCGCGGCAGCAGCCGAGATAATGGAACGCTGTGCAAGACTTCTAGTTGTGCGGATCAATGGGTGGATTCTGGCCGTCATTGCCTGGATCGCCGTGATTTTCTTCTCCTCGACATCACTTGCTGCCGAGTGGTGCGAACAAGGTTTCCATTTCCTTGCCGGAATCCTTTTCGGCCATTTCGGGCCGGAGAATTCATCGTATAGACTGATCCACCTGCTGGCCGATAAAAGCGTGCACGTTACGTTGTTTCTGGTGCTTGCGCTCCTCCTCTGGAAGGTTTTTGTCAACGCGCGCTTGAAGGTTGTCTTCATTTTGTTGGCAGGAGCTCTGGTCGGTTCGGCGAGCGAGTTTCTGCAACGCTTCTTTCCGGGACGGGATCCGGCATTACGCGACGTGCTGATCAACTTTGTGAGCACCGGGATTGGGGTCGCTATCTGCTGGAACTGGGCTCGTCACCGGTCCACCGAGCCGCGCCGCTCTACAGCAACTGGCGAAGTTCCTCATAGTTGCGCTTCGTCACCAGTTGAAATTCGACATGGAGACGAGTGAAGCTTTTCAGCTCCTCAAACACGCTGTCGGGGGGAACGCGAGAGCCTGCAACAATCAGATGGCCATCATGTAATCCGACGGGCACGATGCCGAATCGCTCTTCGACATGCGCGGGAAGACTTCTGGCAACCCGTGGCTTCACGGACCGCGGGTCCACTCGAACCGAGGGCACGCCGGATTGCAGGCTCATTGCCTTGCAGAGATCGTCGTCGGAGATGATGCGGTTCAGCAAGAGGAAGTCGGCGAGATCCGAGTTGGGCGGCATATCTTGCTGAAGGCGAGCGCGGGCTTCCTCAGACATGTATCCGGAGCTCACTAATACATCGCCCAAGTCGCGGCGATGCAGCAGCAAGGCATCTCTGCTGGGGTACGCGTGTTCGGTTTTAATCCAGACAAGCGGACGACCCCGGAGCCGCGCGCTCGCGTAGAGCCACATTGCGCCGAGAGAAGCGAGACAGTTCACCAGGTTTGCGTGAAAAGCGCGTAAAGGCACTCCCAGAGCGAACACGATTCCAAAGACTCTCTCGACACACACGATGCGGATGCCCAGGCGCAGGCACTGCAGCAGCATGGTCAGGAAGCACAACAGGACGATATTGGGATTCGAAACGGCAAATGCCCAGGGCCGATGCATTGCGGAACTCACCAGCCAATCTGTGACCCCGATCGTAAACAGCAGATTCGTCAGAAGCGTGAGCGGGTTGCTGAGCAGGCCTTTGCGGTCACGCCAAAACCAATATTTGGTTCGCCAGGAGCCTCGCCATCCGCTGCGCTCCCAGCACTGTAGCGCGATCCCGGTTACCCACCGAGTCCGCTGACGAATTGCGGAACGAATTTTTCGCGGAAAGTACTCGCGAGTTGCGATCCACCCCCTGTCACTGTGCCTCAGGGGGGTAAACAATTGCTGGTGCCCGCATTCGTGCACGTGCACTCCGATTTCGTAATCCTCGGTGAGGCTGGCGGGATCGAACACACGATTGCCGCGCTCCTTGGCCAGTTGATCGAGGATGCCCCGCGCGAAACCGGTTCCCACGCCGTTCGATGGAATAAAGGATCGGCTAAACTGCCGCGCCGGCATGTCTATGGTCTGATACTCCGCGAACTCGTCGCAATAAATGCCGTGCGTAAATTCCTGGGGGGGCGTCGATAGCGGCAGAACGGGAATCTGCACCATCGCGTAAGTGGCGCGCGCCCGGTTGATCAACGCCAGCGCCTCTGGGTGCATCAGATCTTCGGCATCATGCAGCACGACCGTGTCGAACGCGACACCGTGTTCCTCTTCATACAGCAGCATGCGCTGATAAATCCAGTTCAGGCAGTCTGCCTTCGAGGTTGGGCCGGAGTGCGGGCAGGCGGCGACATGGACGTTGCGGTAGGTTTCGGACAATTTGGTGGCGGCTCCGAGTGTCGGCTCGTCATTCGGGTAAGCGCCCAGGAAGAAGTCGAAATTGCTGTAGCAGATCGCCGCGAGATTATGGCGAATCATATTGGCGATTACCGCTGATTCTTTCCAGCACGGGACGAAAATTGCGATGCGCCGTTCTTCTTTGAGAAGCTCGCCCAGCGAAGGGTGCTCGCTTGCTCCCCGCCTGTTTTGGAAACGGTGCCCCAGGCAGATCGCCAAGGGAATCAGATCATCGATTCCGCTGACGAGAAGAAGGACTGCGAGGGCCCCCAGAATCGGAGGCCAGATGGAGGCGAAGGTGGCTAACTCCAAAGAGACACTAGTCCTCGCTAGAAGAAGTGGATTATTGCGAGCGCGATTCGCACCTGATTTCAGTAGACTTTTGTCGGCTGGCCCACACTTATTCAGTTGACCAGCAAACGATCAGACCGGTCGGACTTAGCCTCTTTCAATCAGCTCGTTCAGGAACTGATCAGCGGCACTGTTCAACGGCATGTTTTCACGCAATGGGAACTGGAACTGTTGCTGGACCTCCAGACGTGCTCGATCCGCAAGTGCGCCAGGCCAGAGGTGTTGCGGCGCTATCTCAGGGCGGTGCAGCAGCATTTCAAAGGTGGCGCGGCTAACCTGCTGCGTCTTTCCGCTTTTGTAGAACAGGACAGCCAGCATCACCGATCGCCCACAGAGCCGTCCGCAGCAGCCGAGGCGCGGGTCCGCTCCCGTTCGGCCCGCTAGACTTCGTTACAGTGCCGCTGGGCTATCCTCAAGAGAGCGATATCGAGGAGATTTGGGAATGCCCGGCACAACTGGTTCTAGTCCAGCCCCAGAGCGCAAAGTGTATTGCGTAAAGCTACAAAAAGAACTTCCTGGATTGGATGAGGTGCCGTTTGATGGCCACCCGCTCGGGCAACGCATCTATGACAGCGTGTCCAAAGAAGCCTGGCGCATGTGGGTCGAGCACATGAAAATGATCATGAACGAATACAGGCTGAATCTGGGAACACCCGAAGCGCAGGAATTCCTGCTGAAACAGATGGAAGAGTACTTTTTTGGCGAGGGCGCAGCTCATCCTCCGGGTTACGTCGCCCCAGGCCACTGACGTGAGCCGGGTCCTGTAACCTTGCACGTTCTGCGGTTGTTCTTCGTCGTGTGAATTTGAAGCTTCGCGTTATTTTCGCTGCGCTTATCGCGTTCACCGCGGTGACCGCCGCTGAATCCGTGGCTGCCCGGCTAGCGCGAGAAGCGCAGGAGGCACAAAACTCAGGTCGGCTGGTCCGGGCGTACCTGTTGTACGCGGAAGCTGCCGCGCGCGAGCCAAGTAATCCTACTTACCGCGCCGACCGTGACGCACTCGCCCCGTTTGCGCACCTCCTTAGCCAAGCCCACATCGAAAGCGCCAGCGTTAAAGCCGACATTAAAGCGGCAGAAAAGCCTGTTCCCGAGCCGGTCCCCGAGACCGGATCAGAACAAGAGTCGCAGCAGCAGGAGACGTTACAGGCGCTCCCTGAGATCCAGGCGAACTCTTCTGTTCGTGATTTTGATTTGCAGGGTGACGAAAAAACGCTGCTCCAGGAAGTGGCCGGAGCATACGGCGTTCGCGCAGTTTGGGATCCCGAGTTGCAAGCGCAGCCAGACATACGCTTTCGGATCGATCACGTCAATTTCCATACGGCCATGGAGGCGCTCACGGCCGCCACTAACACTTTCGTCTTCCCGATCACGGAGCACGCGGTCTTCTTTGCCCGCGACACTTCGGTAAAGAGAAGCCAGTTAGAACCCAGTATCCAGGTAAGTGTGACCCTGCCGAATGCGGTCGATCAGAAGGATTTGGCGGAAGCCGCGAACGCCGTACGTGGCGCGTTGAATCTCCGCGCCATGGCGCTCGATATCTCAAGCCAGACGGTGATCGTGCGTGACCGGATTTCACGCGCGCGGATTGCGAGATCGCTGCTCGAGGCTCTGCTCTTGCCGCGGGCGCAGGTATCGATCGAAGTGGAATTGATGACGCTCGATTCCGACCGCAGCTATCACTACGGCGTGGCGTTGCCGACCAGTTTCCCGCTCGTAGATTTCGGGCACATCGGCGGATTTAAGACGATACTTTCGAACATCATCAGCCCGATGAATTTCCTGACTTTCGGGGGCGGGGCTACTCTCTTCGGAATCGGCTTAACGGACGCCACTCTGTTCGCAACCTACTCTAAATCATTCGCCAGCAATCTCTACGATGCGAGCCTGACTGTAGGCGATAACCAAACCGCCGATCTTCACGTTGGCGACAAGTATCCTATACCGCAGTCCCTGTATACCGGGTTTCAACAGGCCGGTGGGTCGATTTACAACCCCATCGGCCAAGTCACGCTCGAAGATCTCGGGCTGATTCTCAAGCTCACTCCCCACGTAAATGGGGAAGGTGAGGTCTCGTTGGACGTCGAAGCGGAATACAAGGCGCTCGGAACGCTGACGATTGATACCGTTCCTAGCATCGACCAACGGGTATTCAAGGGGAATGTTCGGCTGCGGGAGGGGCAATGGGCTGTTCTGGCGGGCATCGACCAAGATACCCGCACCATTACGAGAAACGGAGTGCCGGGACTGGCCCAGATATCCGGCTTGAATCAGTTGTTAAGTGAAAACACGCGCGACCACAGGACCGGGCAAATGCTGCTCGTGATAAAGCCAACTGTGACGCGGCTGCCTATGTCGATTGCCGTCAGCCCACAGTACCTGCTTGGTCCGCGGGCCGGCGCGCGAGTGTTGTTGTAAACCCCGCATTCCCCGTAACGGAAGCGAACCTATACAGTTCGTCCGCTTTGCTATCGTCTGAAGCATGTCGACGATGCGCGAGGAGATCCGGCAACAGCCCGCGGCGGTGGAGCGCACGCTCAGAAGCGAGTGGCCTCGCGCGGAAAAGTTGCGGCGACATTTCGAAAAGCATCCGGTCCGGCTGATCGTGCTCGCCGCGCGCGGAACTTCGGACAACGCTGCCCAGTTCGGCAGGTATTTGCTTGAGATCTCTACGGGCATTCCCGTTTCTCTGGCTGCGCCGTCCGTCTCCACTCTGTACCACGCGACCATCGATTTCAAGGAAACCGTGGTGGTCGCGATCTCACAATCGGGCGAATCGACGGATACCAATCTCGTGCTCGAGCGGGCCAAGGCCGCAGGCGCATTCACGATCGGAATTACCAACGAGAGCGAGAGTACTCTGGCGCGGATTGCCGACGCTGCCTTGCTGGTGCGCGCGGGAAAGGAGAAGAGTGTCGCGGCAACCAAGACCTACACAGGCCAGCTCGCCTGCCTCTACTTGCTCGCTTACGCTCTGGGAGCGCCCATTAAGGCTCGAGATTTACAGCGTGTTCCCGAGTGGAGCTCCGCAGCCCTAAGACTCGAGCCGGAGATCCGCGAGCGCGCCGAGCGTTATTGCTTTATGCGTCATGCGGTTTGCGTGGGCCGCGGGCTGAATTACTCCAATTCTTTTGAATTCGCTCTCAAGTTAATGGAAACGTGCTACGTTGTGGCGGAGCGCTTTTCGTCGGCGGACCTGCTGCATGGGCCCATTGCCATGCTCGAAGCATCGTTTCCCGCATTTCTGTTTTGTCCATCCGGGGTCACGTGGAAGCCGATGTGTGAGTTAATCGAGAAACTGCGAGCCATACAGGCCGAGACGCTTGTAATTACGGACAGGAGCAATCGCGGCGTGCGAAGCCTAAAAGGCCTGACGCAGGAGCCCTTGAGTATTCCGGCAGCTCTCGCGGGCAACAACGCTATCGCGGAGGAGCTGTATACTCCTATCCCCTACATTATTCCAGCGCAGCTTTTCGCGGCGAGCCTTGCCGAAATCAAGCATCTCGATGCGGATCGCCCGCGCACTCTGAATAAAGTAACGCGGACGCTCTGAAACTGTTATCCATTCCTCGACAGATCACGAAACCCGACGATCTGCCCGTCTGCGTGGGCTATCCTAAAGACGTGGCCGGTTGTGAAGCTCGGATCGTAGCAAGACTTCTAAATCGTCCTCAACCTCTCGGGGTATCTTCCTTTCTGTCCTGAAATTTCAATCGCCTCTTCTCTCTTTCTTGTAACGTGTCCAGCGGCGTAGCGTCGGTTTTTTGAAGGTGAGCACGAATATACAGTGACGACAGGAGTCAAGGATTGTGAGCTTCGAAGTGAGTGCGCGCCGCTCGGACGCTTGGATGCCGGCCCGCGACCGGAAACGCGGCCGCAAATCGGAGAGATGGTCGAAGTGCGGTCTGCCGGGGAGATTTTGGCAACCCTGGACAGTGCGGGGAAGTTTGAAGGCGTTCCTTTCATGCCCGAGATGCTCGCGTTCTGCGGCCGCCGTTTCGAAGTGTTCAAGTACGCCGATCGCACGTGCACTGACGGAGAGCCCCGATGCCTGACCGGCGCCGTTCACCTGAATGAGCTTCGATGCGATGGCTCCGCGCATCACGATTGCCAGGCGAAGTGCCTGATCTTCTGGAAAGAAGTCTGGCTCAAACGACTTGCTCCTGAAAATGCTGCCGGAAGAGAGAACGACGGCCCGCAACTGAGCAGACTGGATGCGGCTGAGAGTCTACCCTCTTTTCTCAGCGCTAACACGCAGCGAAACGACGGCAGCATGAGTTGCCAAGCCACGGAAATCCGGAGCGCGACTTGTGCCGTTGAGTCGGGGCTCAGCCAATATTTCCGAAGCGTGTACCGGGATTTTCGTGCTCACCGGATCGGTTGGCCGGAATTGCGCCGCTTGTTCCGGTGGATTCGCCAAAGAATGATTTGGTCGGCCTTCGTTTGGTGGGCCAGAGCCCCGTGGAATGCCAAGAGATATTACACGACGCCTTCCCGGACGCTGAACCTTTTGCCCGGTGATTCCGTCAAAGTGCGGAGTATTCCGCAGATCTTGAAAACTCTCGATCAACGCGGCCGGAACCGAGGCCTGAGATTCACGCCCGAAATGTTTCGCTATTGCGGTAAGAAGTATCGAGTGCTGGCAAGAATGGAGAGGCGAATCAACGAAGACGACGGTCAACTCGTCGAGTTCGGAAACAGCTGTATACTCCTTGAAAAGGTTGTCTGTGAAGGCCAACGCACCTTCTGTTCGCGCACCGAATATCACTACTGGCGCGAGATCTGGCTGGAGCGCTGTTAAACAGGAACGCGCGGGCGGCTTATCCTACTTCACGACAGGTCACAAGCCGCCATTACTCGCCCAAGTTCCTGCCGGCACAATCATGCTTACAGGTAAACTGTCGGGTTCCGGTTCGGCATGAATGGGTGAGTCGGGCGCGCACACGCGTGGATCTACTTCATGTATGCGGTTCTTGCGCTGCAGCAGCCGCTTCTCTAAAACGAACCAGGAAAGCGTGCTGTAGAGCAGAGTTGCTGTCAGAGCCAGAGCGAAGACAACCCACTTATTCGAAAACCACCATGCGGCGATCAATATGAAGCAGACGTGGACCAGATACATCGAATAGCTGATCCGTCCAATAAACCGCAACGGGCGCAAGCGCAAAAGGGCAGGGAAGAGCCCTTTGCCTTGAAGTGACCAGAGCAGGAGGCCGGAGGCGACCAATAACGTCAAGCTGAATAAGACCACGTTGTTAAAACGGCCGTTCGCGCCCGTTCGAAACCAGTCGAGACGCGACAGGTTGAGCAGGGCCGCAGCGGCGCACGCCACCAGGGTTGGCCCAAGCATGGGCGTTTGCCGGACGAGGCGAGGCGATTTGCGCCAGAGTAGTGCAACCAGCGCACCCGCTGCGAGCAGATCCATTCGAAACGGCATCAGATGATAGATGGGAGCTGAGGTCGTGATGAAAGACGTTGCTATGCCGCGCAATATCGGCGCAAGCACAACCAGACTCATGGCCGTCCAGATAAGCGCTGTTTCGGACAGGAATAGAATGGCCACCGGCCACAGTAGATAGAACTGCTCTTCTACCGCAAGAGACCACAGCACGTCCAGGCTTTCGTGCGGCACCCGGTGAAGCGCGTTAGGAATATTCGAGGCAAAGAAGGCGTACCAATACCACTGTTTAAGCCAGGCGGTTCCGAAGAGCACAGACGAGAGCACCAGGAGCAGGTAATAAGGGGGCAGGATGCGGCGCGCCCGCTTCGCATAAAATGTGCCGAAATAACTCGGCTTCACTTTCCGCTCCAGCAGGATGCCGGTAATCAGGAACCCGCTGAGTACGAAAAAGATGTCCACACCCATCCACGAGAGCGGGAGAGCCCAGACGTGATACACAAAAACGCTCAGAATAGCGAACGCGCGCAGTCCATCTAACTCGAGTATCCGGCCGCTTTTGTTGCCCCCCACTGAGCCCAGACGAACCAGTTTCCCGTTCCTCCTGTATACGAAGCGTTTCGCGGGCTGGCACCATCGTTCTAGTGTCCTCGTTCATACGGAGGAGGGCTAGCCCTGTATGAATTCTCATCGACAATGCCCCTGAAAAGCAGTACTTACCCGGCGCTTCGCGTACGGGTAATGAAAGTGATTTAGGGTGAAACGCGTTGTATTTTAAAGCGAATTGGCCGCGCCCGAGCGACCGGGGCTGCCTCTATTTTCGGGCGCCCCGAGTGGTTCCCTTGAGCGCCGACTGGCGCCGTTTCTTACTGGCGCGCTTGGGCTTTACGATGCGAAAGGTTCCGCTCCCCAAGTATTCCGCTTCGTAGATTTTGTCCTTCTGCTGAATCTTCGATGCCGACGCATGCGCCGCCTTGCCACTTGAACTGTTGGCCTTGTTTGCCATTCACTCCTCGCTTGTCATTCTCAGTGTAGCTTGTGTGTCCCCCGCATACGGCCGCCGGTGCCTGCTTCGCCTAGAACCGGTCCATTTCCTTCAATTGCTCCCATAACAAGAAACTAATTCAGATATCGGGATACTTAATGGCTGAGCCTCGCACGATTATGATAGAGTCCTGGATGTGACTCGCAGTCTTTATGGAGTTTTTCATGGTTAGTTCCGCTAATTTCATCTCTTGTCTTTCACGGGCCTTTGTGAGATTTGTTAAATCTCCCATTCTGCCAATTTCGGCAGCGCTGCTGTGCGCTTATCCAGTAGTGGCTCAGAGCACTTGGGGAGGTACGGGCGACATTCGCGTGTACGGCGACTTTGATGGTGACGGAAAGCTCGATTATGCGTACTGGCGGCCTAGTAATGGCACGTGGTACGTGCGGTTCTTCAGCCAGCCAACGGTGCTAGATACATTGCAGTTCGGCCTGCCCGGCGACATCCCGGTGCCGGCCGATTACGACGGCGACGGCATTACCGATTACGCCATCTGGCGTCCAAGCGACGGTACGTGGCGCATCCATTACAGCTCCACCTTCGTAGAACACGACGTGCAATTTGGCCTCCCCGGTGATATTCCGATTACGGGCACTTACGATGCCGCCAAATGTACGAGTACGGGCGTTCCGGCCGGCTGTCTTACGAATCCGAAAGCCAGTTTGACGGTATTCCGCCCCTCAAACTCGACCTGGTACATAACGCCGAACAACGGCGCAGCGGCTTATAGCAAGCAGTGGGGCTTGAGTGGCGATGTTCCACTGGCCGGAGATTGGGACGGGGATGGCAAACAAGACATTGCGGTGTGGCGTCCTTCGAACGGAGTCTTCTATATTGTTCCCAGCAGCAATCCGGGCGCTCCGATGGTGAAGCAATGGGGTTTGCCGAGCGATGTTCCGGTCGCAGCCAGTTTCAACCTGGCCACGCAAACCAGCTATGCGGTTCAGCGGCTATCGGAAGGCAATATGTATTTCACAGAGGCGGGCAATCCGACTCCGTTCGTGCAGCAGTGGGGTCCGCCCAATGGGGGCGCCGCGACCAATATTGTTACGAACCAATTCAGCCTTTGCCACGTTGGGAAGGATATTTACGTCCGGGTAGAAGGTGACTATGACGGGGATGGGTTGCCGGATTTTGCCTTCTACCGGCCCAGTGACGGCACCTGGTACATTGTGCCGAGCAGCAACGCGAATACCGCCTACGAGCAGCAGTGGGGCGCGCCCGGCGATGTTCCGGTACCCGCCGATTACGATGGCGACGGACGGACCGATATGGCGGTATGGCGTCCCTCAAACGGCGTCTGGTACGTCATTCCAGATAACGCGGCTGCTCCCATAACGCGCAATCCGGCCGCCGCATACGCTGTGCAATGGGGTACCCAGGGCGACATCCCGGTCGTCGGAGATTTCAACGGCGACGGCAAAGCGGACTTCGCGGTCTTCCGTCCCTCAAACGGCGTCTGGTATGTGTTGCCAAGCAATGGAGCGGGCAGCACCGGAACCGCCGTCAATACGCCATTCGGGTCAGCGGGCGACGTTCCAGTTCCCGGCGATTTTGACGGCGATGGAAAGACGGATCTCGCCTTCTGGAACCCTTCGAACGGCGTTTGGTCGGTTTTGCAGAGCAGCACAAGCACGATCGTTACGCAACAGTGGGGTCTGCAAGGCGATCTTCCTGTAGCCGCCGACTTTGACGGCGACGCGAAAGCGGATTTCGCGATCTATCGTCCATCGCTTGGCTGGTGGTTTATCAAACCGAGCAATGGCTCGGCTTCGACCACCATTCAGTTGGGAGTGACAGAAGACGAGGTGATGTACGGCCAGCCGCCAATTACGACCCACTTCATCACTCCTAGCGCGCGTGAAGACGAGGTGAGTGACTTCACTGCATACAGCGCCGCAACAACCAGCTCCTGCGATCCGAACTGACCTTCGCCCACGCAGAAGTATGATCGTATGGAAGGCCGAGCTCTTGCAGCCCCGGCCTTCCATGATTCCGTTTGCCCGTCGTCTCTCGAACTGAATCGCTCGATCCCTCCGGTATAAAGGCTTCCCGCAAACCGTTTTTCGTATTGTGCGGCGCCCTACTGCTGCTATGCGCGGGACTCGTCGTCTATTCGCAAACACTGGCCTTCTCCTTCGATGAAGGGTTTCATCTGCTCGCGGCGCAGTTGATTCTTTCCGGCAAAAAGCCGTATTTGGATTTCTGCTTTCCTCAGCCCCCTCTCAACGCCTATTGGAACGCAGCCTGGATGCGGTTCTTTGGCGAGAGCTGGCGAATTCCGCACTTGCTCGCCGCGCTATTGGTCGGCGGGGCCGTTCTGCTGTCGGCAGAGTTTACGTTCTCGCGGTTTCCCCTCGTCCGCTGGCGATTGGCGGCCGGGCTCGTGACAGCACTTGCGCTGGCCGTCAACATTCCCGTCGTTCAGTTTGGAACCGTGCAGGCTTACGGGCTGTGCCTGCTTCTCATTGTGGCTGCGTTTCGCGTTTCGCTCGTCGCCGTCGAGCGAAAAAGCTTCTTGTGCGCTCTTTCGGCCGGCGTTCTTGCAGGCGGAGCTGCGGCTTCTTCTCTCCTGACCGTACTCGTTGCACCGACGCTCCTGATATGGCTCTGGCATTTTAGTCACGCGGGTAATCGCTGGACAAAATCGCTTGCGTTCTTGCTCGGAACAGCGATCCCGTTCGCGCCCGTGTTTTGGCTGCTTGCGAAAGCGCCGCACGCGGTGTTCTTTAACATCGTCGAGTACCAGCTTCGATATCGGCGCGTGCATTGGGAAGGCGCGACTTCGCATGACGTCGATGTGCTCACCGCTTGGCTCAACTCTTCGCAGGCGCTGCTGATTGGCGCGCTTGCCATAGCCGCAGTACTGGCTCTGCGATCGAACCACGCTTGGGGTGCGAATCGCAGGAAGGAGTTTTTTCTTTGCGGCTGGCTCGCCGCGGTTCTGGTGCTCTATCTTTCCTTGGCCCACCCGACATTCGAGCGCTATTTCCTCTTCGCGGTTCCCTTTCTCGCAATTCTCGCCCCAGTGGGGCTGTATGGGATTACTGCGCGGTTAGGCAACCCGGACCGGCCGCTGTGGCCGACAACGCTGGCCATTACGCTGCTTTGCCTGGGGCTCGCGAAAAGATTATTTGACGATCGCGATTCCTACAAATGGCGGGATTACGAGCAAATTGCCGCGAAAGTGAACCAAGTTACTCCTCCCGGAGCCGCGCTGTGGGCGGATGAAGTCGTATATTTCCTCACACGCCGCACGCCCCCCTCGGGAATGGAGTTTTCCTATTCCCATAAGCTCGATCTGCCTGCGCCTCTTGCGGCTTCGCTCCATATCCTGTCTGAGCGTGAGCTCCAAAAGCGGCTCAATGCAGGAGCCTTCGCAACCGTTGAGACGTGCGCGGATGACGACAAAGTTGACCAACTCGGCTTACCGCGTCTCTATCGCCATCAGGCCGAAGTTTCCGATTGCCTCGTATTTTGGGACCGGACGCGAAGACCTGCGGCCTCCGCGAAGTAATTCAGAATATAGCAGAATCCCAGTTTTTCATTGACAAAAGCAGCGCTTCTGGCTTACATAAGATAACATCGTCACGCTTTGGAATCAGCTATGAATAAATTCGCCTGCCGAGCCTTGCTCAACCGGATATTCGTTTGCCTTGGAGCCGCGCTGGTCTTGACCGCTCTCGTTTGGGGGCAAGCCACAACGTCGTTGCGTGGAACCGTTAACGACCCCAGTGGCGCGGCTGTCCCGAAAGCCACCGTGACTCTGACGAACGTGGGCATGAATGCCCCACGGTCGACCACCACAGGGCCGCACGGCGATTACAGTTTCCTTTCTCTGCCGCCGGGGACCTACACTCTGACGGTTGAGGTAACGGGATTCGAGCGTTACGTGCAGAACAATTTGCAGCTGCTTGTAAACTCACCCGCGACTGTAAACGTGCAGCTCAAGCTGGGATCCGTGAATGAGACCGTCGCGGTCACTGGGGAAGCGCCCGTTCTTAACTCGACTGACGCCTCGATTGGAAATGCGTTCAATAACATGCAGGTGAAGCAAATCCCGCTCGAAGGCCGCAACGTGCCGGACCTGCTAACGTTACAACCGGGTGTCGTCTACACCGGCAACCGGCCGGACCTCGATCGTGATACCGACACGCGCAGCGGCTCTGTCAATGGCGCTCGCAGCGATCAGAGTAACGTGACTCTGGACGGCGTGGATGTGAACGATAACGCCAATGGCTACGCATTTACGTCGGTCTTGCCGACGACTCTCGATTCGGTCCAGGAATTCCGTGTCACGACCACCAACTACGGCTCCGATCAGGGAAGATCATCCGGCGCTCAGGTGACGCTCGTCACGAAAAGCGGCACCGATCAATTTCACGGATCACTTTACGAATATTTGCGCAACACCTACACCAGCGCGAACGACTACTTCATCAAGCTGGCTGAGATCACAAACGGAGAGCCGAATAAACCACCGAAGTTGAATCGGAATATCTATGGCGTTTCACTCGGCGGCCCAATTCTCAAGCAGCGCCTGTTCTTTTTTGTCAATTACGAAGGAACACGGGAAAACGAAGCGAATAGCGTGGTGCGAATCGTTCCCTCGGCGACCCTCCGCCAGGGCATTATCCAATACCAGAACGTAAACGGCGGAATCACAACTCTGACCCCGCAAGACATCAAGGGACTGGATCCGCTCCATCTCGGTGCCAATCCGGTAATGCTGAACTATTTCAACACTTATCCTTTGCCGAACGACAGTTCGGTTGGAGATGGTCTGAACTATTCGGGATATCGCTTTGCCGCCCCGATACGCAACGATAACGATGTGTATATCGCGCGCTTCGACTATCGTATCGATCAGAACGGCAAGCACACGCTGTTCTGGCGCGGTGCCTTGCAGGATTTGTATAATCCGGGGGCCCCGTTTTTACCTGGCGCTGCCCCTGAACACACCATCACCGATCACAGTAAGGGCTTCGCCGTCGGCTATACGGCGGTGTTTAGTCCTACCATCGTCAATAACCTTCGATACGGTTTGACTCGGCAGAGCGTCGGAAACGGCGGAAACAGCACCGAGCCGTGGAATCAGTTTCGCGGCCTGGATCAAGGCATCACCTACAGCACTGCTTTTCAGATGCCGGTCCACAATATCCTCGACGACCTCTCCTGGACCAAAAACAACCATACGCTCCAGTTCGGCGCGAATGTTGGATTCGTCCGTAATCCCCGTTTGAGCACTCTCAATTCGTTCAGTTACGGGCTTGCGAACTCAGCTTGGCTAAACACGAGTGGATTCGCGAATACACATAGCCCGCTTGACCCATCTGTGGGATCAAACGGAGTTTTGCCCGAGGTCAACTCGGCGTTCAACAATTCTTACGATTTTCCGATGATCGCCCTCCTGGGAATGATCACAGAAGATAACGCGAGTTACAACTACCTCAAGGACGGAAGCCTCTTGCCTCAAGGCACTCCTGTGCGGCGGAATTTTGCTCTCGATTGGTATGAATTCTATGGCCAGGATTCCTGGCGCATCAAGCCGAATCTGACACTTACTTACGGCCTTCGCTGGTCGTTGTTCCCGCCACCTTGGGAGACCAACGGGCTGCAGGTCGCGGCGAGTCCCAGCGTGGGTGGCCTTTTCTCGCGGCACGAATACGAGATGCAGCAGGGCATCCCGGCAAATACCGATCCCCTCATCACCTTCAACTTGGCTGGCCCGGCCAACAATGGGCCTGGATACTATCCGTTCGAGAAAACAGACTTCGCGCCGCGCGCGTCGATTGCCTGGTCGCTCCGCCCGACTACCGATTGGGGCAAGGCGCTGTTTGGCAGCGATGACAAGACGGTCATCCGCGCCGGCTTCAGCAAAGTTTACGACCGCTTCGGCCTGGGACTGCTCAACACCTTTGATCAGAACGGATCGTTTGGCCTCGCAACCGCCCTTGACAATCCCGCCAGCATCCAAACCGCATCGAGTGCACCCCGGCTAACAAATCTGAACGTCATTCCCACGACCGATAACACGGGGGCGACAATCTTCATTCCTGCTCCCCCTGGTAAGTTTCCGCAAACTCCGCCTGCCTCGCTCAATGGCGGCGGGTTCTCGATTTACTGGGGACTCGACGACACGATGAGGACGCCCTATTCCTACACGTACGATTTCTCCATCGGCCGCGAACTGCCGAAGCAGATGGCGCTCGAGATCGCTTACGTCGGAAGATTCTCGCATCACCTGCTCTCGCAGCGAGACCTCATGCAACCGCTCGATCTTGTCGACCCGCATTCGCACATCGACTACTTCACGGCAGCCACACGCCTATCACAGCTCTATCGTCAGAACATCCCCACGAGCCAGATCACTGCGGCTCTTATTGGGCCGACTGCTGCGTATTGGAAGGACCTGGTGCAGCCGCTCAAGAAAGGCGGAGCCTACAACCTGTTCTGCAGCGGCGGTTCGACGACCAATGTTCTTCAGGCTGTGTATGATATCTATTCCTGCAACAAGTTCAACGACAGTTCCGGTCAGGCCGATATCGATGTTTTCGGGGATCTGACCGACGCCAATCTGCCTAACACGACCTACACTTTAAATACAGGTCCATACTCGTATTTCAATTCCCAATTTTCATCTCTCTACGCTTGGAGCACCATCGGTAACTCGGACTATAACGCGCTGCAGGTGATGCTGCGCAAGCGCTTTAGTTCCGGCATTCAATTCGATTTGAATTACACGTTTTCCAAGTCTATGGACATTTCATCGGACGCCGAGCGCATTGCCCCGTACTCGGGCTTGGGCGGCCAGATCATCAATGCATTCTCGCCCAATCAACTGCGCGCCGTTTCCGATTTCGATACTCCTCATCAGATCAACGGCGACTGGATCGTCGAGCTTCCGTTCGGTAAAGGCAAGCCGTTCGCACGCAATGCCGGGCCGTGGCTGGACGGATTTATCGGTGGTTGGCAGTTATCCGGTATCGTGCGCTGGACCAGCGGTTTCCCCGTGACAGTCGACAACGGGTTCTTTTTCCCGACCAACTGGCAGGAGGAAGGCAATGCCGAAACTATCGTGACGCCGCAGAACACTGGCGCATATAAAGAACCAAATGGAACCGTAAGCATGTTTGCAAACGGGCCCGCCGCTATCTCCGATTTCATCCATCCGTACCCCGGCGCGAGCGGCGCGCGCAACACCTTCCGGGGCGACGGCTTCGCTGGTTGGGATATGGGCTTAAGCAAGCGTTGGAAAATGCCGTTCGAAAATCATAGTCTCCAACTGCGCTGGGAAGTCTTCAACGTTCCCAATCTGACTAGATTCGACGTCCAGTCGAACCGTCCCGAAATCGATCTTTCGACCCAATTCGGCAACTACACAAATCTGCTCACGCAGCCCCGTGTCATGCAATTCGCCTTGCGCTATGAATTTTAGGCGCGCCGCCTGGCGCTGCGGACTCGTGTGCCTCTTTTCGGGCGCCGGTCTCCATGCCCAAACCAAGCGGCCCTTGACCATTGACGACGTGTTCAGTTTCACGGAAATTCGCTCGGCAAAGTTAGCACCGGACGGTAGCGCGGCAGTAATCGCAACTTCGCGGCCGGATTGGAAGCACGACCGGTTTCGCGATGACCTCTGGTTATGGCGGGAAGGGGAAGAAGCGCTTTTGCCTCTTGCCCAATCCGGCCATGACAGCGATCCCGAATGGTCGTCCGATGGGAAATACATTGCCTTCCTTTCCGGCCGGCCCACAGGTCCAGAGCCTGCGGAAGACGCGAAGCCGGATGCCGATAAAGAGATTGGCCGGATTTGGGTCATCTCTGTCAATGGCGGCGGCGCTTTCCCGCTATATAGCGATCCCCTCAAAACCCACGCGTTCGCATGGAACGCGGCAAGTACGGGAATCTTCTTCAGCGCTCCGGAGCCGCTTTCAAAAGCGCAGCAAGAGGCGGAACATCGCGAGTGGAAGGATGTGACCCGCTGGCGTGAGCAGGAGCGCGGCGACCTGCTGCTTGAAATTTCACTCAAAGACGCGATTCCTGAGCCCAAGGCGCTCCGGGCGGACGATGCGAACAGTGCTGAAAAGAAAGAGCACGATGCTGATGCCATACCGAAATGCGCCCGCCTTGTCAGCCGCAGCAAGTACGCGATCGGCGAGATTGCGGTCCCCCCGAATGGCGCTGATCTCGCGTTTCTGACCAACTCGATTTCGGGCCGCATCGAGCATCCTGACGCTTTTGAGATATACCTAGTCGATTCCTCCGGCCAGGACACTCCCGCGAGACAGTTGACGCACAACGAAGCGCTCGAGCACCAACTGCATTGGAGCCGCGATGGAAAGCAATTGTATTTCGGCGTCTTCGCCGACAGCGGCAGCCTGGAAGGCAAGTATCGCGATGTGCAAGGACGGCTATACGTTCTCGATGTGGCAGCTGGAATGGTAAATCGGTTGGGGTCGGCCTTCAAGGGCTCGTGGACGGACTACACGTTCGGTGGTGATGGCGCTGTGCTCGGCTTAGGGCAGCTCGGTACAGAGACCCAGCCCTATTTGCTGAACGGATCAGAAGCCGGCAAGCTGAAGGGGGAGCCTGGAAGCTACGAGGGGCTCGCGTCTGCGGAGCATAGCCCCCGCATTTTGTTTCGCCACTCAGGCCTCGATCAGCCAACCGAGCTTTATTTGGCGGAAGACGCCGCACACCTCTCTTCTGCAAAGCAGATCACCAAGCTGAACGTTCTGTTTACCCAGCGCGATCTTCCGCAATGGAAGACATATCGCTGGACTGCAGATGACGGGAAATCCGTCGAAGGAGTCTTGCTCTATCCGCCGGGTAAATTCAACGCTCGCCACTTGCGAATGCTGACCTTCATTCACGGCGGTCCCGCGGATGCCGACGGCAACCGCTTCGGCGCGGATTGGTACAACTGGCAGGCGCTTGCAGCGGCGAACGGCTGGTTGGTTTTCGAGCCGAATTACCGCGGTTCGTCCGGGTATGGGGACGACTTCATGACGGAAATCTCGCCGCACATCGTCTCGCGTCCGGGCAAGGACATTCTCGCGGGCGTCGACGCCCTCGTCAAAGACGGTATCGCCGATCCCGAGCATCTGGCCATAGGGGGGTACAGTTACGGCGGCTACATGACGAACTGGCTGATTACCCAAACTACGCGTTTCCGCTCCGCCGTTTCAGGCGCCGGGGCGGTCGAGCACGCAGCGAATTGGGGCAACGATGACGAGACGTTCGATGACGCCGCGTATCTGGGCGGAACTCCCTGGGAGAAGCCGGCAATCTACCAGCAAGAGGCGGCGCTGTTTCAATTCAATAAAGTGCGGACTCCGGTGCACGACGTGATCGGCGGCGACGATATCCGCGTAAGCGCATCCGAAGGCTACCTGCTCGAGCGCGCGCTCGACGCCCTCAACATTCCGCACGTGCTCCTGATCTTTCCCGGAGAAGGCCACAGCTTAGGCAAGAATCCGTGGCACGGCTATATCAAGGTTCGTGAAGAGCTGAAGTGGTTGGAAAAGTACGACCGGAGCGGAGAGCCGACGCGCGCGTCGCGTTAGTAACGCTGTCTACTTTACGTCGCAAAAGCGGCTCAGTTTCGACATCAATTGTTTGCAACCAGTTACCGAGCCCACGAGCGTAAGCGAGTGGTTGGCCCGGACCATTTTGCGATGGAAAGTAGCTAGAGGCCGGGACGTGGCGTTGAAAAGCCTTCGCGTTCCGATAAGTTTTGCGGGCCCGCTATTGCCCCAGCCAGCCAGAGAAAGGGACGACTTTCGGCCGCCATTGCACGTTGCAGTTGGCGTTTTATGATTTGGGCCTCAGAGACGCCGCTCTTTTTCGCCGTTGCACTCAGCCAATCAGCCAAGTCATCCGTCAGCCATAGCCTCATTGTCTTGCGAATACGCGTTACAAACCAAGTGAATCGTAGCACAAGCTGGCGGCTGTAAACCAGCCCGTTTCAGTTTTGCCATCCCGGCATTACCTGACACTCCGCAATGAATTTCCACGAGCGGGCGAACTCGCGCGACCGAGTTCGTTCGGGCCTTACTCCAAGCACCTGAAAAGTGATACCGGTCCGCCGAAATTTCAAACCGATCCTGGGCGCTTCGGTGCGAGAAGCCCCGTAAAAGACGAATTGTCGAAGCACGGGCGCATCTGCCGCCCAAGAGTTCCTGTCGATCATTGACTCCCTCCAGGTACGCGGAAAGCGGGGCGAGAAGGCTCACCTCCGCAAATCTCATATCGGCCTGCCGCAGTGGAGCGACAGCCGCAAATTGTCGGTTATGCTCTCAACGTGTCCCTAGGTCTTGAACCTTCTCGCAAAATCTTTGTGAAAAATCGTACCGGCTGTCTCGCAGGCCCGCTGAGTTAAGATCTGAGTGGTTAGGCAACTCACAAACTTCCAAAACATGGCAACTACTGTGATGGGCGCGCGGGAAACTCGGCCCGTGCGCTTCTGGGATTCGACGAATGGCCAGAAAATCGTGATGGCCATTACAGGCGCGATCTTATTTCTGTTCGTCATCGGACACATGCTCGGCAATTTGCAGGTGTTCGAAGGCCCGGAAAAGCTGAACGCCTACGGCCGTTTCCTGCACGACGTCCCTGAAATTCTCTGGGCGGTGCGCGTCGTGCTGCTCGTTTCGGTGATTCTGCACATCTGGTCCTCCGTAAAACTTGCCGCGCGGAAGCTGAAAGCTCGCCCGGTAAGTTATGCAAAGAAGCAAGATGTGGCTTCGACGTATGCTTCGCGAACCATGTATTGGAGCGGCCCCATCATCCTCGCCTTTGTGATCTATCATCTGCTGCACCTCACAGCAGGCTGGGTGCACCCGGGCTTCGACTTCATCGAAGGTGACGTCTATCACAACGTAGTGGCCGGCTTTCAGGTCTGGTATGTCTCAGCCTGGTACATCTTTTCGATGATCTTGCTGGGATTTCACATTCGGCACGGCGCCTGGAGCATGTTTCAGTCGGTGGGTATCAACCACCCGCGCCATACTCCGATTCTTAAGAAAGCCGCCGCCGTGTTTGCCATCGTAATCGCCGCCGGTTATATCTCGATTCCATTGAGCATCGTTCTGGGCTTCGTGAAGTGATGCAGCTCGACGCGCACACCCCTTCCGGCCCGATTGAAGGCGCATGGGATAAGGCGCGGTTCGACATGAAGCTGGTGAACCCCGCGAATAAGCGGAGGCATTCCATCATCGTTGTCGGATCGGGCCTTGCAGGCGCTTCGGCAGCCGCTACGCTCGGCGAACTCGGGTATAAGATCAGTTGTTTTTGCTTCCAGGATTCCCCGCGCCGCGCGCACTCGATTGCCGCTCAGGGCGGCATCAACGCCGCTAAGAATTATCAGAATGACGGCGACAGCATTTATCGCCTCTTTTACGACACCGTGAAGGGCGGAGACTTCCGTTCCCGTGAGGCCAATGTCTATCGATTAGCGCAGATCAGCGTACAGATCATCGACCAATGTGTGGCGCAAGGAGTGCCGTTCGCTCGCGAATACGGCGGCACGCTGGCCAATCGCTCATTCGGCGGCGCTCAGGTGTCGCGAACGTTTTATGCGCGCGGCCAGACCGGGCAGCAGCTTCTGCTCGGGGCCTATCAGGCGCTCGAGCGCCAGGTGCAAGCGGGCACGGTTGCGATGTATCCGCGAACTGAAATGCTGGATCTGATTGTTACCGACGGCCGAGCGCGTGGCATCGTGACTCGCAACCTTGTAACGGGAGAGATCGATACGCATCTGGCCGACGCGGTCATTCTCGCCAGCGGCGGTTACGGGAATATCTACTACCTATCGACAAACGCCAAGGGGTCTAACGTAACGGCGATCTGGCGCGCTCACAAGCGCGGCGCGCTCTTCGCCAATCCATGCTTCACGCAGATTCATCCGACCTGCATCCCGGTCTCCGGCGACTATCAGTCCAAGCTGACGCTCATGAGCGAGTCGCTCCGCAATGATGGACGTATTTGGGTGCCCAAACGAGGCGGGGACACGCGCCCTCCTGATCAGATTCCCGAGGACGAGCGTGACTACTACCTCGAGCGCCGTTACCCGAGCTTTGGAAACCTTGTCCCGCGCGATGTCGCCTCCCGCAATGCGAAATATGTTTGCGATGAAGGACGCGGCGTGGGCGAGACCGGCCTTGGCGTGTACCTCGACTTCTCAGACGCCATTAAGCGCCTGGGCCGCCACACCATCGAAGAGCGCTACGGCAACCTGTTCGACATGTATCAGCGCATTACGGACGAGGATCCGTACCGCGTGCCGATGCGTATTTATCCGGCCATCCATTACACAATGGGCGGCCTGTGGGTTGACTACAACCTGATGAGCACGATTCCGGGCCTGTTCGTGATCGGAGAGGCGAACTTTTCAGATCACGGAGCGAATCGATTGGGCGCTAGCGCGCTCATGCAGGGTCTCTCGGATGGCTACTTCATCGTTCCGTACACGATCGGAGCTTACGTGGCCTCCAATAAGCTCGAGAAAATAAGCGAATCCGATCCCGAGATTCGCAACGCAGTCTCCTGCGTCCAGCAGACCGTTCAGAAGCTGCTTTCGATTAAAGGCAAGCGGACGGTCGACTCATTCCACCGCGAGCTCGGCAAAATTGTTTGGGAGTATTGCGGAATGTCCCGCACTGCGCAAGGCCTGGAAAAGGCGATCGCCGAGATCCGCGAGCTTCGGGACGAATACTGGCGCAACGTCAACGTTCCTGGAAGCAGCGATGACTTTAACCAGAGTCTCGAAAAGGCGGGCCGTGTGGCTGATTTTTTTGAGTTGGCGGAGCTGATGTGCATCGACGCGCTCGAGCGCAACGAATCATGCGGCGGCCACTTTCGCGAGGAATATCAAACGGCCGAAGGCGAGGCGGAACGGAACGACGAAGACTATTCGTATGTCGCGGCATGGGGATATCGCGGCTACGGAAATCGCCCTGACCTCGTGAAAGAAGATCTCGAATTCCAATACGTTCATCCCTCGCAGAGGAGCTACAAGTAGTGCGGGTAACGCTTAGGATCTGGCGACAGCGTGCTCGCAGCGCATCCGGCAAGTTCGTCAACTATCCGGTCGACAACGTGAACCCGGACATGTCGATCCTGGAGTGCCTGGATGTGCTGAACGAACAGCTCATCGAACGCGGTGAGGAGCCGGTGGCCTTCGAGCATGACTGCCGCGAGGGCATTTGCGGCTCCTGCGGATTCATGATCAACGGAATCGCACACGGCCCGCTTCCGGCGACGACAGTATGCCAGCTTACGATGCGCCATTTCAAAGATGGTGAAGAGTTGGTGCTTGAGCCCTGGCGCGCGAGGGCGTTCCCGCTGATCAAAGATTTGGTTGTCGACAGGCGCTCCTTCGACCGCATCATCTCAGCGGGCGGTTATATTTCAGTTTCCACGGGAAGCGCGCCGGACGGGAACGCGATTCTTGTGCCGAAGGAATCGGCTGATAAAGCCATGGACGCGGCAGCTTGTATCGGTTGCGGCGCTTGTGTCGCAGCCTGCCCTAATGCGTCAGCCGCACTGTTCACAGGCGCAAAGATTGCTCACCTCGGCACTTTGCCGCAAGGCAAGCCGGAGCGAGACCGTCGTGCCATCCGCATGGTGGCCCAAATGAATGGCGAGGGATTCGGCGGATGCACGAATATCGGCGAATGCACGGGTGTTTGTCCCAAAGAGATTCCGCTCGAGGTGATCGCAGCCATGAATCGCGATTACTTCCGTGGGAGTTGGCGCGAGCGCGACAACGTGGTCACGACCATTCGGCCGTTTACCGAATGGAGCACAGGATCAAAGCTCAAGGTCGATTCCGCAAGCAGATAGTCAGTCGGCCACCGTAATCGTCGGGCGCTGCTTCTGTTTACTCGCTTCGGCCCGCTCAATAATGGTTCGGGCAAGTTTTTCAAATAGAGTAGCTTGCGCGCTGGGTTCTTGAGCGGTCGCAATCGGACGCCCCGAATCGCCGCCTTCGCGGGTCTTCGCATCGAGCGGAATTTCCGCTAGCAACGGCACCTTCATCAATTCGGCCGTCCTCGCGCCTCCGCCTTTGCCGAAAACATAAATCTTTTCGCCGTTGTGCTCGAGGTAACTCATGTTCTCCACAATCCCGAGCACCTGCTCGCGCACCTGCTCAAACATGTGAACAGCTT
The DNA here is from genome assembly GCA_963703035.1 of uncultured Acidobacteriaceae bacterium. Lineage (GTDB taxonomy): Bacteria > Acidobacteriota > Terriglobia > Bryobacterales > Bryobacteraceae > Bog-105. The sequence continues at coordinate 1,533,403 of OY969780.1, forward strand.
TGCGCGCATCTTCGAGTGAAACGTCGGAGGGAGTCGTCACCACAACCGCTCCAGTCAACGGAGTGGTTTGAATCAGCGTAAGCTGCACATCTCCGGTGCCCGGCGGAAGATCGATGATCAGGTAGTCGAGCGCGCCCCAGTCGACATTGCGCAGGAATTGCTGAATGACGCTGTTCAGCATCGGGCCGCGCCACACAAGAGGCTTATCGCCGGGATTCAGAAATCCCATGGACATGATCGTCACGCCGTGCGCCTTCAACGGCTGGATGCGCTGCCCGATAGCCTGCGGAGAATCGCGAACACCCATCATCAGCGGCACGTTCGGTCCGTACACGTCGGCATCGAGAAGGCCTACGGCGTACCCCAGCTTCGCCAGGCTGATCGCCAGGTTCACAGCCACGGTGCTCTTGCCGACGCCGCCCTTTCCGGAACCGATTGCAATGATATTTTGCACGCCCGGAATCGGTAATTTCGGCTGTTCACCGGGAGGTTGTGGACCCATTACCTCAAGCTAGCACCAGACTTGCTTCAGCCCTCAGATCGAGGCCGGCAAATTCTCTGCGGTGAAATTTCGGAAAGGCCGCCGCGGCAATCATCGCCGCATTATCAGTTGCTAGCTTCGTAGAAGGGAAGTAGAACTGCAGACCGCTCTCCCGCATCGCCCTCGCGCGCAAACCGGAATTGCACGCGACGCCTCCCCCAACAATCACTGATTCAGCACCGATCTGTTCAGCTGAAGCGATCGCGCGGCGAAGCAGCTCTTCAATCACCGTGTGCTGGAAACTCGCAAGCAGATCGAGTGTCGGCTTCGGAGTAGCCGCCAGCCATTCTTCAAGAGCAGGCCTGTTCAGTTTTCTGCGCGTCTCAATCTCGCGGGCTAGATCGCGTTGCTCGGTCCAGCGCAATACGGCAGTCTTCAAGCCGCTAAAGCTGAAGTCAAGCTCGTTGCCCTTCATCTGCGCAAGTGTGAATTTCACTGCTCTCGGATTACCATAAGCTGCGAGCTGATCGATCACGGGGCCGCCTGGATACCCAAACCCGAGCAGCTTCGCGACCTTGTCATAGGCCTCCCCCGCTGCATCGTCTCGAGTCTTGCCCAATAAACGATAACTCCCCACTTCCCGCGCTTCAAACAAATGCGTATGGCCGCCGCTTACCACTAACGCGAGGGCAGGGAACTGGATTCGCGGATTTTCCAACAGCACGGAATGAATATGGCCTTCAACATGATTCACGGCAATCAAAGGAATGCCGCGCGCGAAGCAGAGCGCTTTGGCATACGTCACGCCCACCAGCAATGAGCCGACTAAACCGGGGCCGGCCGTCACCGCGATCGCGCTCAAATCCGCCTGCGTGATCGCCGCTTCTTCCAGCGCGTGCCGCACTACCGGAACGATGGCCCGGAGATGTTCGCGTGACGCAAGCTCGGGCACAACGCCCCCGTACCGCGCATGCGTGTCGAGTTGTGAAGCCACAACGTTCGAGCGGATGCGCCGGCCGTCTTCAACCACCGCAGCCGCAGTCTCATCGCACGAGCTTTCGATTCCTAAAATAAGGGTTTGCAAGTTTCTGATTTTCATTATGAATTGCCTGACGAGCGAATCGCACAAGAGCCGCTCCCGCAGCGTGATGCCTCGCGCATGCTGGTGGTCTCTCGCGTGAAGCAGGCATTTCATGATGACGTATTCAGCAATTTCAGCCGATATGTCCGTCCTGGCGATTGCATTGTCCTCAATAACACGCGCGTATTTCCTGCCCGGCTGCACGGCCGGAAGGGAACGGCCTCCGGAGCCGAGATAGAAGTTTTTCTGGTCCGAGCGCTCAACCAAGACCAAACTGTCTGGAGCGCTCTCGTTAAACCCGGGAAGCGCGTAAGAGTAGGAGACGAGATTCTGTTCGACCAAGACACTCGCGCTGAAGTGCTGTCCCAAACGGAATCGGGAGAAAGGGTGTTGCGGCTTATTTCCAATCGTCCGGTACCGCAGCTGCTCGAAAGTCTGGGAAACGTGCCGTTACCGCCTTATATTCGTCGTGCGCCCAATGCGACGGACCGTGAACGTTATCAGACGATATTTGCCGAAGAGCAAGGATCCATTGCCGCTCCTACCGCAGGCCTGCACTTCACTTCGCAAATGCTCGAAAACTGCCGAGCGGCAGGCGCGGATGTTGCCTACGTTACTTTGCACGTGGGACTCGGAACGTTTGCTCCACTTCGTGAAAAAACGGTTGGAACGAATCGGCTCCATAAAGAAGAGCTTGAGATTTCCGCTTCCAACGCGATCATTCTCCAGCGTGCAAACCGCTTGTTCTGTATCGGAACGACGACCGTCCGAACGCTCGAGACGGCCATGCTTCGCGGCGGCTTGCAGCCGATGCGGGGTGAAACCGATCTGTTTATCTATCCGGGAGTTCCAATCCGCGCGGCCGGCGCGATGCTCACGAACTTTCACCTGCCGCAATCGAGTTTATTGATGCTGGTGTGTGCGTTTGCAGGCCGCGAACTCACGCTCGCCGCCTACCGCCACGCCGTCGCCGCGAAATACCGCTTCTATTCTTATGGCGATTGCATGCTGATCGAATAGCGGAATGCTAAATGGAACAGGCCAAGTAGTTCCGATAAGAACGCAGCCCATCGGCGACGTACCCCTGCAAAGACTCGAAACCGTCGTGTGCCGCCCTCGGGTCATAGAGCAGGCGCCTGCCGACACGCGCGATATCGAGCACGTCGTCGACGTTTGCCTTCCAGTGTTCGGGCGCCCAGTCGATGGCCTTCGAGACGACCGACGGGACGCCCTCCGCAACTCCATCCGCCGTGACCATATTGAAAGATTCCGTGTAGCTCGGCTGCAACAACAAGTGCATATGATGTACAACTTTTCTGAATTTGGGCCAAGGCTGCCAGCCGTGCCTAATAAGCCTTACGTGAGGCAAGCCGCGCAGCATCTCTTCGATCGCACCTTGCACTCCTTCGCCGCCCTCGGCGCGTCCAGAGGACATCCAAAGCTCCAAATGAACACGCAAATTCTCCGAAATCTCGAGTGCTGCGCCCGCGGCGCTCATCAAATTCTTAAGTGGCCGAGTCGCACCGAACACGCCGATTCGCAGCGTCTCATTCGTGAACGGAACCCGCTGCCAGGCCCCACGCTGCCCCAGCCAATACAAATTTGGAAGATAGACGCAGGGCGCCCCAAACGCCGCACGCACCCACTCGCAAAACCGGCGGCTGTTCCCCGCGAGATGCACGTTCTGGGTGCCGAGCTCGAGTTCCATCATCTCGCGTATGAGCTTTACGCCGTTGCGGTCGGCCTGCAGAAAGCCGACATTCGAATGGCAGTTCACCGCGAAATCGGTGTCGGGAAATTCAGTTGATAGCGCTTGCAACTCAAGGCTCGGAATCCAAGGCGCCGAGATGATCACATGCTTGGCGGGTGCGGCGCTCAGGCGCCAGCGAAGATCGGCTCCGCTCAGGATCGGCCACACTTCGGCTCGGATGCCTTCCCGCCGCAATACTTTGGCGGTATTGATCGCCGCTACGCCAAGGCCAATGTGGCTGATATTCCGGTTCGCGGCAAAATTCTTGTAGGCTAATACAACACGCATCACTGGGCTCTCTCCACGAAATCGTCGATCCCAGGATTCGCCCGCGACGCGCGCGCTTTAAGAATGTTTAGAGCCTAAGGCGCTGATTTACGGAGAGAAACATTTTTGCGGCAATCTGTCATCGAGCGGAGAGGATGTCCGCCTTTCCGTTGAAAAAGGAACGGCTCGGAAACACGATCTAAGCCGCCGAATGGGCAGCGACGGTGGTCGCATTTAGGTTACAACGTATGTCATAAGCACGCTGCAGATTATGAATAAGCAGCGGCAAATGGCGGTGGCCATGAAGACGATTCCAGCGTGTTTCGGCATACAGCAGGGCTGAGGCCACCCAGCGCAAGCGGTGATCGCTGCCCTGCCAGCGTTTGACACGCCGGCAGATGGTCTCGACAACTGAAAAGCTGGATTCGATTCCATTGGTACTGCTGAGGGATCGCCGCAACCGGGCATGCACCTGCAGATCATGTAGCGTGAGGGTCTCCTCTAAGCCCTCCATTAAGCTGGCCGCCGCACTCGGGTTCAGCTCGTTCAACTCATCGTGCAATCGATAAAGCGCCTGCCGAGCATCACTGCTATCAGCGTGAGCGTAGGCCAGCCGTAGCTTGTACTTGAACCAGTGTTGATGCGTGTCCGGGACATACGCCAGGATGTTGCGGATCTTATGCACCTGGCAGCGCTGGATGAAAGCGGCTTCGCCGGCATGCCGCTCAATGGCGGCGCGCAAGGCACGGCTGCCATCAATCAGATACAAACGCGGCTGGCTGAAATCCAGCCCCCGCTCGGACAGATGCTCAAGCAAGCCGCTCACCACCTTCGCATTCTCGGTGGCTCCTTGCACCAGTCCCAATACGACCTTCTTGCCAAACGCATCGATGCCGATGGCGACAACCAAATGCTGGCCCTTGAAGATCGTGCCGTCAACTAACAGCGCACAGATCTGGAGATGCTGCAAGGAACGGCTCATGAGAGCTTCCAGCTTCTTGCGGCTGGCCTCCACAAATCGTTCGCTGAGGGTGCTCTTCTCCAGCCCGTAGGCATCCATAAACTGCTGCAGCACTAACTTGTAATCCCGCATGCTGAGCCCGCGCATGATGTTGCTCCAAACTGTTTCTTCTGCCGGACTCACTTGCTGGAACAGCTGGTAAGTTCCCAAGGGCAGCTCTTTGCCGCCACACTCACGCACGCGTGGCCGCGCGATCGGAACCCGCTGGCCATCGATGAGGCACGAGCCTTGCTCGATACCCCACCGGTAAGCCTGCCGCGTTTGCCTGCGACACGATCGCGGGCCAGCAATCTGCTCGACCTCCGATTCCAGTACGGACTGGATGAACATCCGGCCCACCTTTCGGACCAGCTCACCCAAGCCCTGCTCCAAGCTGGTCAGCACTTCTGCCATCGGCAAGCAAATCTGTACCGCCCGATCCTTCTCTGCACCCGCACTCTTCTGGACTGCTCTTCTCTGATACGCTCTCTTCAAAACGACTCTCCTTTTTTTCTGGCAAGAAAAATTTCCCAGAGCCTATCACGGGCTCTGGGTGAGTCGTTCCCTTTTCTACGATCTTTCGGACATCCTCATCGAGCGTGGCCACGCCCGAAAACTGCCGATTCGCGCGCACGCCGCAACTATCGCCGCGCGTGCAGAAGATCTTCAGCAACCACCGGCATGCCAGGCTCCATGCCGGTATGTGAATTGACGTTATATCTCGTGCGTGACGCAAACAGCTTCTCTACCTCTTCCCGAGGCAGGGGCCGCGCGCCTCCGAGCATTTCAGCGACTAACGTAATCCGCGCGAAATGCTCCACAATCTCCATCCGGAAAAAAGCCTGCCAGACGTCGGGTCCATAGCACGTGCAGCCATGATTCTGGAGCAGCAGCGCATCGTAGTGCGGAATCAGCGGAATCATTCCTTCCGATAACGCCGGAGTGCCGGGAAGACCGTACGAGGCCAGCGGCACCGCGCCAAGTTGGATGATCACTTCAGGCAACAATGCCTTATCGAGCGCGCGGCCCGCGGTGGCGAAACCCGTTGCGACCGGTGGATGCGCATGCACTACCGAAAACACATCCGGCCGGAGCGAATATATCGTGCTGTGCATCGCAATCTCGCTCGTGCATTCGCGATGCCCGTTCATTTTATTGCCCGCCGAGTCGCAAATAATCAGATCATCCGGGCGGACCATTCCTTTACTAACGGCGGTCGGCGTACAGAGTATGCGATCTTCATCCAGCCGCACGCTGATGTTCCCGTCATTTGCCGCTACCCAGCCCTTCTCATACACCAGCCGGCAAACACGAACGATATCGTCCCGGTATTCCCCCTCGGACTTGCTCATGCGAATTATCGATTCTAGCAGGGTAAGCGCCACGCAACCGTTACAATTAAGCCGTGGAAAAACGCCGCATGTGCCCCAACTGCCGGGCCTTCATCAGCACGAAGGATCGTGTTTGTCCGTACTGCGGCGTTCAACTCGGCCCGCGCGCCATTGACCTGCGAGCCACAGAGCTTGCCAGCTCGTTTGTTCCCCGCGCGAACCTCACGAGCATCATCTTCCTGATCGTGAACGCCGCATTCTTTTTAGCCGAGCTAATCACGAACTACCGGCTCTTCGGAGGCTCGCCCGGAAGCGGTCTCACCACCCAAACCTTGGTCTTATTCGGCGCAAAATTTGCTCCCTTTATCCATCGCGGGCAGTGGTGGCGCTTGATTACCGCAGGCTTTCTGCACGCCGGCTTCTTTCATATCGCGATGAACTGCTGGGCGCTCTGGGTACTGGTCGGTGAAGTGGAGCAGTTCTACGGCACCGGCCGCGTGATCGTCACGTACATCTTTTCAACTTTCACCGGGTTTCTGTTGAGCCTGTACTGGTCGAACACTCTCTCCCTGGGAGCCTCAGCCGCCTGCTACGGTCTTATCGGCATCATGCTCGCGATGGGATTGCGCCGCAGCGATCCGCTGGCCCGGGCTATCCGCGGTTACTACCGGCAATGGGTTATCTTTGGGCTGTTGCTCAGCCTCATTCCCGGAATCGATATTGCCGCCCATATCGGCGGTCTGGCCGGCGGCTTTCTCGTAGGCTTGGTGGGCGGTCTCCCCGGCGTTCCGAACAGCCCCCGCGAAATTCTGTGGAAGACCCTAGCAGGGCTCGCCATAGTAGTTACCCTGTATGCATTCTGGCAAGACTACCTCTCTTTCCGTATGTTGCTTGGACCGGTTTTAGGCCATACTGAGACCTGATGTTGTTGGTATCTCGAGAGCGGAAAAGCCTTGGCACAACCTATTCTGGTGCGTGGGGCCAAGCAACTGTTAACCTTGCGAGGGCCGAACGGCGTGCGGCGGGGACCGGCGCTTTCAGATCTTGGAATCATCCAGGATGGTTCCGTATTGATTCGAGACGGAGTGATAGCCGCCGTCGGTAGTAGCCGTCGTATCGAAAACCTGAAGGAGGCGCGAACCGCCCGTGAAATCTGTGTAGACGGGAACATTGTTATGCCGGCATTCGTCGATGCCAGCTTTAATCTCGACCTCCAAGACGGTTCCGGTTCTTCGAGGAAAAGAAAAACGGCGGGCGAATTCCACGATGAGGCGGTCTCTCTGATGCGCGCCTGTTCCGAACATGGAACGCTTACAGCAGAAGTGAAAATGAATGGCGATGGGCCCGATCTGCGGTCTCACTTCTCTGTGTTTCGGCAAATCGCGAGGATTGGCGGCGATCCTGTGCGTTTGGTGCGCACGTGCCGCATCCGCCCGTTTCTCGATAAGGACGAGAGCGCAGCCAGCGCATTTGTCGAAACGGTAGCCGCTCTCGCTCGCCGAGAACTGGCGCAGTATCTGGAGCTGAATCCCGAGCCGGAATCATTTGCCGGCATTGCCGTTTTGCTCAGAGCGGCCGAGCAGGCGAAACTTCGCTGGAAGCTGCTTTGGTGCGGCGGCTCTCCTACTACCCTGGCGGATCTTCTGTCCCGCCTCGCTCCCCTTACAGTCGCCTGTCCGTGTTACGTGAGCTCAGACGAGGTATCAACACTCTCGCAGACTCGCGCCATCGTTGTGTTTTCACCCGGGAAGGAAGCCTTTGATGTGCGGAGCGCTAAGTGCGGTCGCGAGGCGGTCGATGCGGGCGCCTCAATAGCGCTTTCAACGGGCTACGATGAGCATGAGTCGCCCACGTTCAATATGCAGATGGTTCTGAGTCTGGCTGTTATCCGGCTGCATCTAACGCCGGAAGAGGCGATTACAGCGGCTACAAATAACGCCGCGTATGCTGCGGGCTGCGGACAATCCATAGGCACTCTTGAAGCCGGAAAGAAAGCCGATCTTGTGGCGCTGAACGTCCCCGACTATCGCGAGCTTCACCGCCAGTTTGGAGTCAATCACGTCCAGTTGGCGATTCGCGATGGCCTCGTGCTTTTCGATCGGCTGTTGCAACATTAGGCGGCTGTGAGCGCATCGCGGTGAGCCCAACTTGGATCGAGTGTGTCCCCAACATTTCGGAAGGCCGGGATGCCTCGCGGGTTGATGCTATCGAGTCTGTATTGCGCTCCGTGAGAGGAGTCTTTCTTCTGCACCGAACCAGCGACGCCGACCATAATCGAAGCGTTTTCACTTTCATCGCACCGAGTGACGTCATTGTCGAAGCGGCAGTTCGCGTCGCTGCAAAATCGGCCGAGTTGATCGACCTCAAGCAGCATCGAGGTGTTCATCCCCGCCTGGGAGCGCTCGATGTTCTGCCCTTCGTTCCCTTAGCCGGAGCTACGCTCGAGCAATGCGCCGATCTCGCGCACCAGGCGGGCGAGCGCATCTGGAACGAGCTCGGCATTCCGGTTTATTTTTACGAATCAGCCGCGCTCAGGCCGGACCGGGTGAAGTTGGAGGACGTCCGCCGGGGGCAGTTCGAGAGCTTGAAAAATGTCGTCCTAACGGACACATCCAAGCGCCCGGACATCGGCGGTCCTGGGCTCCATCCGACTGCCGGGGCGGTCATCGTCGGCGCGCGCAAAATTCTGATCGCCTTCAACATCAATCTGAAGTCAACCGATCTTCAGCTTGCGAAATCGATCGCCCGGCGCATTCGCGCGAGTAGCGGAGGATTTCCTTCCGTTAAGGCGCTAGGCTTCCCACTCGAGTCTCGCGGACTGGTGCAAGTCGCCATAAACTTTACCGATTTCGAGCAGACGCCCGTTCACGCCGTCTACTCAGAAGTTTGCCGCCTAGCCGCTGAGCAGGGCGTCGAGATTGAGGAAAGCGAGCTGATCGGGCTCATGCCGCGCAAGGCCATAGAAATGGCCGGGGCGGCTGCACTCAAGCTCAAGCGCTTCGATTCGCAGCGCGTTATTGAAGATCAGATTGAGACGCTTGCGAGGGCGCATTTTCCCGAGAAGATCTGATAGGATCAAACACCTAGTCGAATATGCGCTTTGTCCGCGTGAGGTGCACGCTCTTCACCCTGCTCCCACTCTGCATCGCGTCGCTCGCAACTGCGGATGATTCCATCGCCGTCTACAAAACGGGCGATTATGAGACCGCGCTGCCGCTGTTAGAGGCCGCCGTTGCGAAAGATCCAAAAGCTCCACTTCTCCGCGCTGCCCTGCTATCCGCTCTTGTCTATGAGGGAAAGGTTGAACAGGCCTCCGACGCCGCTGATGCGGATGCCGCCGAGTTTGCTGACTCACCTGAAGTGCTCGCCGCTCGTGGTGAGTTCGCTTTTTACATGGGCGATATGCCCGAGGCAGAGAGACTTTTCAAATCCGCCGTAAAGCTGAAGAACGAAACACCCCGGGCGTATTTCGGGCTCTATCGTCTGCTGCGTGCGGCATCCATGTATCGGACGGCAAGACTTCTTCTGATGTCCGCTCACGAAATCGATCCTGACGACGCGCTCATCACTCGTGCCTGGCTCCCCTACTTAGTTCCTGAAAAACGCAAGGAGCTCGAACCTGCTTTTATCGCCGCGCATCCTTGGTTCTACAAGCATCTGGATCGCGACCGCGAGACCGGCGTTCAGGTTGCGCAGGCTCTCAATCAAAGAAAGATATTCGAGCGTGATGGGGAGCGTAGTGAGAATACCCAGCATCTCGTCCCGATCATGTACGGCCCCACGCGAATTCGAGGCGTCGGACTCCCGTTCAGAATTAACGGCGGCCGTCCTTTGAGGATGCTGCTGGATACCGGGGCAAGCGGCATCCTTGTGAAGCAGAGTGCGGTAGACAAGGCTGAATTGGATCATCTGGGCTCGGGCGAAGCTTGGGGCGCAGGCGATGACGGCGCAAGAAAAGTGTTCGGCTCTATTGCCGATACCTGCCAGATTGGAACGTTGAAGTTTAAGACCTGCCTGATCCACGCTACGGAAGGAAAACAGAGCGTTACAGGCGATGAGGACGGTCTCATAGGCGCCGACGTTTTTTCCGATTACATCATCCAAATCGATTTCCAAAAGGCTCAGCTTCATCTCACGCCTCAGCCGGTTCGCGAGCCGAATCCGCAAGGATACGATCGCGCCATTGGTCCTGAGGAGAAGGACTTCACTCCCGTTTTTCGCGACCGTCATCACCTGTTTGTATCGACCGTGTTGAACGGAAAGAGCCGCGGCTTGTTTCTCATCGACACTGGCGCCGGGTTTTCTACCGTCGATTCCACGTTTGCTCGTTTATCGACCAAAATTCGCGGGAATGAATACATGCGCATCCACGGCCTCTCAGGCCAAGTCAAAGAGGTTTTTGAAACCGATAAAGCCGTTATCGATTTCGCCGGGTATCAGCAAAGTAACCTGGGCCTTACCGCTTTCAATCTGAACAATTCACCCGAGCATCAGGAGATGCGAATGGCTGGCGTGCTCGGCTTCCCCGTGCTGACTCTGTTTCGCCTTACTCTCGATTACCGCAACGGCTGCGTGAAGTTCGATTACATCTACCGGCGTTAAGGCAAGTCAGGTAAACATTTCGAGCTTGCCGTCGAGCGCCATCAGGCCGGTCTCGACCTCGAGTTGCGAGTGCCTCTTATGGACATCCTCTCTAAAGGCCGTCAACACTCGTTTGTGGGTCGCTGTCTCAGTCGCTGGATCGGCGATGCTTTCCGCTCCGTAGGCAATGCGCGCGGCGCCACAATCGCGGTGGTCGATAGCGATCACGCGCTTGATTCTGTGCAGCTCGAGGGAGGCCGCCAGGTTTTCCCATAATGTCTCATGCCACTTCGCAAATGCCTGCGCTTCGGCCGCGATAGCCGCGCCCGCAATTACGAACTGGCTATACTTGCCGTCCAGTCCCCGGCCGTTCATATATTTGTAAACGGGATCAACCATCCGCGGGTCGATGCAGGAGATCAGCATGGCTTCATATTCCGGTTTCTCCGCCCCCCTTGTGAGCTGCGTAACAGCCGCGCCGAACCCTATAGCAATTCCGCTCCAAAGAAATCCGCGTCGCCCCTTCATGACTGTCCTCTCCTCCATCGAGATCATCGTAGAGTACGGGCATGCCCGGCCCGCAACCTACTGCGGTCGATTATAAAGTAAATCGAATGGATGCCGCCGATTTTCGCCGTATCGCACTCAGCCTCGAAGGCGCTGAAGAGGGCTCGCACATGGGGGCGGCCGATTTTCGGGTGGGCGGCAGAATTTTCGCTACGCTCGCCTCCCAACACCAGGGCTACGGAAACTTGATGCTCACGCCCGAGCAACAGGCCGCTTTTGTCGAGGAGTCGCCGGAGGTCTTCCTGCCGATCGCAGGCGGATGGGGAAGAATGGGAGCGACCCATATCCGTTTAGCTCAGGCGAATAAGGACGTGCTGGCCGGCGCACTGCGCGTAGCCTGGAAAATACGGCTCGAGAAGAATGCGAGAGCCGCTCGGAAGAACCCAGGAAAGAGGCAGACGCAAACAGGTAAAACGATAGGGGGAGAATGATGAACCGCCGGCGGTTTATGAGGCTAAGTGCCGCAAGTATGGCGGCAGTGCGCGGCAGCGTATTGGAATCTCATCCGCTGAGTCCTGAATTGCAAGGATGGACGTTGGTGTGGTCGGATGAGTTCGATTACAAAGGGTGCCCTGACCCCATCAAATGGGGATATGAAGAAGGCTACGTTCGCCATAATGAACTTCAATACTATACGATCAACCGGCTTGAAAACGCGCGCGTAGACGGCGAGCATCTGCTTATCGAATTGCGCAAGGAGACGCCGGAAAGTTTCCTGCCGACATCGCTTAACGACGAGTGGCATCGATATACCTCGGCCAGCATCAACACTCGCAACACGGCATATTGGACCTATGGCCGCTTTGAAATTGTGGCGAAAATGCCTCAGGGCAAAGTACCTGGCCGGCTCTCTGGTTTCTAAGCCCGCTCAGGACTCCGAATCTACCGGGTCCTCCCCAACCTAGGGGGCCTGACGGCAGAGAGGTCCAGGGAGCGTTTCGAGATCCAAGCAGCGGAGAATCGTCTCAGGGAGAAATCGATCTCATGGAGAGCTGGGGAAGCCGGCCGAACGTAGCAGCGGTCCACATTCATGACACGAAAGGACCGACGCCGCACACCAGTGTTCCGGTTGCCGATATGTACAACAAATTCCATCTTTACGCCCTGGAATGGTATCGCGACCGCATGGATTTTTTCTTAGATGACAAGAAAATCCTCACCTACACTAAAGAGCAAGCCGTGGGCTGGTCTTTTGAACATCCGATGTATCTCATCATGAATATTGCTTGCGGAGGCCCCGACGAGCCGGCTCCAGACGACTCCAAACTCCCACAATTCATGACCGTGGATTATGTGCGTGTCTATCAGAAGAAAAAGGGTGTCTTTCAATCGGCAGGTCATTAACGCCGCGACTGCTATAAGCCGCTGACTAGAGTTACGCCCGCTCCTACAGCTCGTGGCATGGCCGCCGATTGCACATGATTATCCGCCGATAGAACCAACAGCCCGGCGCCCCCGCCTTTCTGGTATGACAAGCCGGTATCATGGCTGCCGTTCGCTCCGCGAATCACGTTGTCAACTACGTTTATGACTCCTGTGCCGTAGTTTACTTGTGGAATTCCGATGTAAACAAAGTTTCCTGATGAAGGCTCCCCATTCAATTGGAAAACCTTATTGTCACTAATTACGCTCGCGGCGTCGCCTTGAACTGTGCAGGCGATCCCATACCAGGTGGCGCCACCGGCATCGCCAAAATCTTCAATATAGTTGCCGTCTATGGACGTTCCGTAGCAGCGATTGGCGTAGATTGCGTTCTGCTGAATTGCGTAGACATGATTTCCTCTAATCGTCCATCCTGCCGCGTTGTCCATGCTAATGGCTGATTTCCCGGACGCGGCGACCCAGTTGTCGAGCAAACTCCAATCCGTAACGCTGTTTCCAGGATCAACAATATGTACACCGTTCCCGTTTGAATTCGTTATGAAACAGTTACTGATCCGTCCATTCACTTGAGTATTCGACAACGGAGTGCCATTCGCGCTAACACTGGTAAGCTGCAGGCCGTCTTCGGGCGCATTTTCAATTTGCAGATCTTCTATCACGGTTAACCAAGATCGAACCACGAGCGCACTCGTTAGCATGTTGTTGGAACTGTTGCCATCAAGAGTCATGTGGGCGATGCGAATCGGATCCCCGGTATACGTGGAATTGTCCGCCCAGCTATCGGAAGCAACTAACGCCGCCAGATTCGTCCCCGGCGCTTGCATCATGACCGTGCCGGTTCGGGAGTCACCAAGGTAAGAACGATCGCCTTCCAGCACGATGGTCTTGTCCACTAAACAAGTGCCATGGATCTGAATTCGGTCGCCCGGATGGCTAAGGCTAATTACGTGATTTAACTTCGCGGCGTCTCCTATCCTGTTGTCGCATTTCACGCTGACAACAGGGCCTTCCGATCGGTCCGGGCTCTGTGTTTGCGGGAGCGCTGCGGCGCTCTGCGCATCTATTGGCAGTTGACAGGCGGACAACAGCGCCATCGTCGCTAGCGCGAGTTTGTCGAATTGCATAATGAGCCTCCTGGATTTAAGGTAACCGTGCGGCCAAGCTTAGCCGCACGGTTCGCGTCGTCACTTCAGTCGATTACTACTTCGAGAAATGATCCGCGTTCGTGAGGATAATCCTTACTCATACCGCAGCGCTATCAGCGGGTCCACCTTTGTCGCGCGCCGGGCAGGAAACACGCAAGCCGCTATGCCCACGACCACCAGCACGCATACCACAGATCCAAACGTTACGGGATCAAATGCCGACACGCCCCACAGCTGATCCTTGATCAGCCGCGTTACTCCCGTGCTCGCTGCGAATCCGATCACCAGCCCCACAACAATTAACTCGAAACCCGTCCGCAGAACCAGCTGCATGACGTTCCGCCTGCTTGGCCCCTAACGCCATGCGGATGCCGATCTCGTGCGTCTGTCTTGAAACCGAATACGCCATCACGCTGTACACGCCGATTCCAACCAGCACCAGGCCGTTCAACGCGAAAATGCCGAGCAGCAGCAGACCGAAGCGCGGACCGGAATACGAGAATTGCTTCATAAAATCTTCCAGCGTTCCGGTCAACGTGAGAGCGACATTGCGGTCCACCGCCCAGATATTTTTCCGAACCGCGCCCAGCAGCGTCATCGGCGGAACCGACGTGCGCACTAGCACGCCGCGCTCGCCGAACCCCGTGACGGTGTAGGGAATCCAAATTTCCGGCATCACCGGCTCCTGCAATCCCTGATTCTTCGCGTCGGCTACGATCCCGATAACTTCAAACGTGGGATCTGCGACCGGGTCTGGAAATGTCGCGAGGTCGACAATTCGCATCGAGCGCCCAATCGGATTTTCATTCCCAAAAAACTTCTTCACAAATGTCTGGTTCACCACCGCCACTTTGCGCGCCGCCATCACCTCTTGCGCCGAGAGCAATCGGCCGGCCACCTGTTTGATCTCGAGCGTGCGAAAGTATTGCTCGCTGCACAATTGAAACAGGCCCCGCCACTTCTCCGCATGCGTTTTGCCGGGCACATCAATCTCACTCGGAATTCCGCCGTAGGGTGGCAACGTACTCGTTTCTGTTGCAGATACGACGCCTGGAATGGCATTCAAACGGTCGAGCACTTTGCGGAAGAACACCGCTTTTTCCTTCGCCGTTGTGTAATGTCCCTTCGGCAGGGGCGTTCTTGCGACTAGAATGTTCTTCGGGTTGATGCCCAGTTCGACCGCTTGCAAGGCGAAAAAGGTCCGCATCAGCAGTCCGGCCCCGGTCAGTAGCACCAGCGAGAGCGCGACTTCCGCAACCACAATCGACGCACGCAGCTTTCCGTGCCGGAAACTGCCTCCGCTGCCTTTGCTCGCGCCCCGCAGCGGTTCAATCAGATTTCTGCGCGTAGAGTGGAGCGCCGGCGCGAGCCCGCACAGCAATGCGGTCAGGAAGGCAGCACAGATAGCGAATATCAACACTGGCCCATTGAGCCGGATCACGGCTTCGGCGGGAATGGAGTTGTCCGGAATAATGGCGACCAGTCCTTTCAACCCCACCCAAGCGAGCAGGCAACCCAGTACACACCCAGCTACCGCCAGCATCAGGCTTTCCGAAAGAAGTTGCCGGACCAAGCGCCAGCGTGTTGCGCCCAGACAGGCCCGTGTCGCGATCTCGCGTTCTCGCGCCGTGGCTCGCGCGAGCAGCAGGTTCGCGACATTGCTGCAGGCGATCAGCAGCAGCATACTCACCGCGGCCATCAGAATGAATAGCATCGGGCGAAACTGGCCGACTACGGTCTCTGTCAGCGTCGTCACCGCTGTCGAGAATCGCTTAGGGTACAGCGTCGGGTACTGCTTCGCGAGCCGCTTTATAATGATGCTCATCTCCGAGGTGGCATCCCCGCGCGTGACGCCCGGCCGCAGGTGCGCCAGTAGCCAGACGTAGTGTGTTGCGGCGGTTTTATCGGAGCGGCTCAACGTGAGCGGCATCCAAAGATCGGAGCCTCCAAACGTGAACCGCGGCGGCATAATGCCGATCAGCGTGTAGGGCTGTCCGTTCAGCGTGAAGCGTTTTCGCAAAATGGACGCGTCGAGGTTGTAACTGCTCAGCCACATCTTGTAGCTCATTACGAACACGGCCGGGGCGTCCGGCTTGCCGTCAGCGGGAGTGATATACCGTCCCAAGAGCGGTTTCATGCCCAGAGCTTGAAACGCATTCGTGCTGAGCCCTTGCCCTTGCAGCCGCTCCGTTCCTTCGCCGCGCGTATACAGAACGTCCATCTGATCCGCCGCGAGAATGCGGTCAAACGAATGTGCCTGCTCCTGAATGTCGAGGAACTCGGGTATCGTATATGCCGTGCGCCCGCCCGGCCGCCCGTCGAAATCGTGCACCTGCACGTTCACCAGGCGGTGCGCATCCGTATACGGGAACGGCTCGAGCAAAACGTTCTCGATAACGCTAAAAATGGCAGTGGTTGCTCCAATCCCCAAGCCCAGCGCCACCGCCGCGATCAGCGCAAAGTGCCAATCCTTAGCGATCAGCCGCAAGGAAAAGCGCACGTCCTGCCAGAACGAATGCATGCAAGAACTACGCGCGCGCTGGCGCTTCAGTTCCAAAATCTAAACGGTTTCGGTTCGCAGCCTGAATTCCTGCGAGTATTCATAAGCCGCCATCAAACTGGTCGATTCGAAGGTCCGGCGTTCAAGCAAGTAGGTTACCGTCGCCAGATCTCTCGTTCGGATAGCATTACCAAATATCAACGATTGTGCTGGGACAGGGATCCTACAGCTTTAAAATCGCCCCAGCGCCCTCACGTTAACGTCCATCTGCGCAATCGCTTTGGCCGCCTCGTTCACGTTCAGGACTGCACCCGCTCGCTCGATTTCCCACGGCAGAAGTATTTGACGTAACTTCTTTGGTCCTGCCGATAGGAACCGAACCAACTCTGCTCGTTTTTGTGCCAGTTCATAATCGAGCAAACGGATATCCCCAGGATCGATCGGCTCGTTCGGATTGAAGACGAACTGCCGCTCAATGGAGGCGCGCCAGAAAATCAGCGCCGCCATCAGCGCTGGCCCGAAGCCCCTAATGTAGAGTCCCGAACGCACATCGCTCGCGTCTTCCACCCCGTAGCAGCGGAGCAGCGTTTTCCTTCCCGCACCGATACCTGGAATGCTTGCCTCCTCGATGCGGTACCGCTCTAGAAATCGAATGAGCTGCTTATGCCTCAACCCTGCCTTGAGCTCGGCCATTTTGCGCGCACGCAATGGAGCTAGTTCCTCAAACTGATGTTTTTGGGCCACCAACTTCTTTTTCATTTCTTCGAATGCGATCGGTGGTTCCTGAACGCTTTGCCAGCGTTTCATCGCGGCATCGAAGCATCGCCCAGCGTTGCGTTGTTCGGACTTTAGTTCGCCATCACAAGCTGAAGCGGAACGCCAGAGCGAAGCCATAAGCGCGATTCCGATCACCAGTACGCAGATGGCGGGCAGTGGTGAAATCGTACCTGGGAGAACCAGAATGAGGGCAAGAAGGATCGCTCCCGTGCTAAACAGGCGTTTCTTCCTCCGCTCTCTTTTGATCTTGCCCACACGGGGCTCCGGCTTACATTGGTCAATGTAAGCGTTCGTGAACTGTGGGGTTGAATTCTGCTCGTCAATGCGCACAGATTCGATCTGCCTCCATATCGCGAGAAGATCGAAATCCGGGCCGCCGATAATCCTGATTTTTATGCCGAACATCGGACGGCCGAACGCGTTCTCAACTCTGCACCAGGGGCAACCCGGGAGCACTTGAAAATAGTGATGGGATTCATTCACGGCGCAGCGCTTGAGATTGCGTGACAGGCTTTCGAGAGGGGCGATCCACTCGCGAGCCGTAGGACGTTGGCCGCTCGCACCTTCCCGGCTGAAGGCACGCACGAACAGCTGCCCGACTTCGACCGGAAATTCTGCCAAAGTCGGAATCGAAGGTGGAGGCTCCATTTCCGTGACGCGGTTATCTGGCAGGTAGGCGAATCGAAACTCGCGAATCGCGTCCTCGATTGTTTTGTCCGCGCTTCCATGCCGAAAAATCCCGGCGAAGGGATGCCGCCCCAGAAACAGCATATGGAAGAGCAGGACTGCGAGGCCGAACGCATCCTGCTGCGGCGTACGCCGAAGGCCCTGAAAGCTTCGGCCCTGCAACTCAGGTGGTGTATAGGTGGGAACTCCAACGAGGCATGGAAACCACGACCGCCCGTCGCTGATTTCGAAACTGTCGCAATCAATGAGCGCGACCCTCCCATCGTTCGCGATGAGCAGATTCCCGTGATTCACATCACCAAGAACCTGCCCGCTCTCGTGTACTGTGGCGAAAGCTCGGGCAATATTCGTACTTGCGTGGAGAATGAACGGGAACTGAGCCTCCGGGAAACTGCTCCGCCTGCTTTTAGGTGTGTAAAGTAGGTGCGCTTGTTGGTATCCGCTTATGCGCGGCATCAGGAGACCTTTGGGCTCGCCCAAGGCACTTGCCTTTACCAGCGCCGTCGGCCACGCGGCAATGCGAAGCAGACGGTCGGATTTGAGCCGACACATCGCCTCCAGTTTCCGGGCCTGATCCGGTGCAACTCCGGTGTGATAAAACTTTGCAACCTGAGCGGGCGCGTCAGCGATGGACCAAACCGATCCTTCGCCCCCCTTTCCTATTTCCTGGCCTAAGATCAATACGCGGTTGTCGCTCGCGTAAACCGTTACTCCTGGCCTTGGTTGGAAGGCGCTCATATGGAGCGGCTCGCAAGAATGAGCGTTTTGTCGTCATCAGTCCGCTTGTTCACGCGCTCGGAACCGAGAAAACTATCGATCTGCGCGCCGAGTTCTTCTGAATAGCCCTCCGGAAGACTTCGCATAAAAGGGAACAATCCACTGAAAAACGCGCTATGCGCTTCACCCGCCGTGAAGTCAAGGGCGAGCCGCTCAATGCCATCGCTGAACAATGCCACATCAACGAGCTCCCTACGGATTACGTCGAACTCCATCTCATTCTGCGCTCTAACGTCCGTGACGAAAAAGGTCACATTTGAATAGTCGCCCTTCTCTGGCCAGTAAACATAGGTATATTTTTCAAATTCTGCCTCGCGGAAGCATATCGCCCCGTCGCCGATTTGCCAGAATACGCCCCGGTCCGGGGTGACAATCGCTACGAGCATGGTCGAGGCGAAATCGCTAACAGTAAGATCTTCCGTGTCGGCTTCCTCGAACAATGCTTGGCGCACCGCCACGAGCGTGTCGCAGGCCAATGCCCTCGTGAGAAGTTTGCAAGGCGGAGCACCGGCCAGTTCGCGCATAATGATCTCGCAGGTCCGGCTCGACCCGATTTTCGCGCGAGATGCAGAACCAGCTCCATCCGCCACCACGCCCACGAACGCTTCCGCCGCGTCCAGATATCCAACTGCATGCGAATCCTGGCAGACGCCTTCGGGCGATTTCTGATGCGACGTGCCGATCACCGAGGCGGCTGCGTATTTCCAGCCGCCTCGCATCAGATCGAAGCCCAGCCCTGGGGTGTGACCGGATTTACCAGTTCCACCTTATCGCCAACCGTCGACCTTGAAACCGAACCGAGAGAATTTGCGAGCCACACAAAAAGATCACGAAACCGAAGCTCCTTCAGCTTCAACGGCTCGCGAGTGGCAATCTGGCTGAGGACATCCATTCTTGCGCCTTCCACGCCGACCGCAAAGAATGAGAAATGGTTCGCAGCCTCTCCCGATTTTACTTTTCCAGCAGCATCTTGCCACGCGTCAGTGGGACCACCGTCAGTGATAAGAAAAACCCAGGGTCGATAAAAGGCCACACCGCTTGAACGATACGCCTGTTTGCGCTGTTCAAGCAGCGAAAGTCCAGTTTCAATGGCGGCTCCCATCGGCGTATCGCCGGTAGTTACCAACGTAGGCGGGTTAAACACATCCACCGTCTGGAATTCCGAAAGAACCTGGACAGGCCCAAACGTCATGACGGCGACTTCGACGCGCTTCGAGGACATCGAGTCTGCGCTCAACTCATCCTTAAACGCACGAATGCCCCCATTCAACTCATCAATCGGCTTGCCGCGCATCGAGCCTGACGTATCTAGCAGCAGGAGACATGGGCAGCGCGGCTCCGGGTTATCGGCGAAATCCGCGCCGGAGCCAAACGGTACTTGTTCAAGAGACATAGATTTCTCCAAAAGTTGAAGGTGATCAGAAGACAAACCGAATAAGAGCGTAGAGCACAACGCCCGCACCCACATAGAGAAGCCATCGCACTCCTGCATTTGAGCTCTGCGCCGGTTTGGGTATCGCCTGCGGTACGGCGGGATTCGGTACAGGTGGAAGCGGAGCAGGGGGCGTCTTCGCGGTCGAGAGATAATCGCGGCGATAAATGCCCGTATACGGGATGGACATCGTGCGATATTTTCGTCCCTTCGCATCTTTTCCGACTCGAAAGCCACGCGCGCCGACGGAATATCCCAGCCCTGACTTAGATAGATTGAGCCGTAGCGGTCCTAAATTGACGCTCCGGCGAAAAGTCCATCCCATTTATGCCTCCCGATAGCTGACGACAGAAATACGCCTACTATACCCTATCGGAATTAAGATGACCCATCGAAAACAGAATTCTTCTTCACGCTCGGACAGAGAACGCATCGCATTTCTCAACACCGAGCACTGTGCCTGCTCGCCCGACTTTATTACCGCACCGATCGCCCTAGTCCGTTTCTTTGTGCCGATTGGGCGCGTGATCTGAGCCACAAGGCTCTTTACCGTATTTGCTTTTCACAGTTCGAACCACAATCACCCCGGAGCGGTTCGAGGTTGATGACGTCACCGCGCTGACCCGACTCGGCCTCTCCCATATTTCGCTTCGTATTTCATAGATGTCACCCTTACTGTTACTCCTTACCCAGAAATCGCTCGCGTTCACGGCGGTTGCGCTTCGACGGCCTTCCTTCGCGCATCACTTCAACACGCGGCATACTCTTACGCTCTTCTGCCAACCTTGCCCGCAGTTCCTTGCTCGCCTCCGTCTCGGAATAGAGCCTCTGCGCAATAGCTGCGGGACCCCGCATATCACTAAGGCCCAAGACCTCCACCTCAAACTCGCCCGCGTCGGTTTTCACTTTCAGCAGATCGCCCACTCGCACCTCGCGCGAGGCCTTGACCGGCTGTCCACTGCACGTAATCCTGCCGAGTTCGCAAGCCCGCGCCGCCATCGACCGCGTCTTGAAGAACCGCGCCGCCCACAGCCACTTGTCCATCCTCACGGGATCCATGCCTCATTCTCATTGAATGGAGGATGTCCGAAAGATCGTAGAAAAGGGAACGACTCACCCAGAGCCCGTGATAGGCTCTGGGAAATTTTTCTTGCCAGAAAAAAGGGAGAGTCGTTTTGAAGAGAGCGTATCAGAGAAGAGCAGTCCAGAAGAGTGCGGGTGCAGAGAAGGATCGGGCGGTACAGATTTGCTTGCCGATGGCAGAAGTGCTGACCAGCTTGGAGCAGGGCTTGGGTGAGCTGGTCCGAAAGGTGGGCCGGATGTTCATCCAGTCCGTACTGGAATCGGAGGTCGAGCAGATTGCTGGCCCGCGATCGTGTCGCAGGCAAACGCGGCAGGCTTACCGGTGGGGTATCGAGCAAGGCTCGTGCCTCATCGATGGCCAGCGGGTTCCGATCGCGCGGCCACGCGTGCGTGAGTGTGGCGGCAAAGAGCTGCCCTTGGGAACTTACCAGCTGTTCCAGCAAGTGAGTCCGGCAGAAGAAACAGTTTGGAGCAACATCATGCGCGGGCTCAGCATGCGGGATTACAAGTTAGTGCTGCAGCAGTTTATGGATGCCTACGGGCTGGAGAAGAGCACCCTCAGCGAACGATTTGTGGAGGCCAGCCGCAAGAAGCTGGAAGCTCTCATGAGCCGTTCCTTGCAGCATCTCCAGATCTGTGCGCTGTTAGTTGACGGCACGATCTTCAAGGGCCAGCATTTGGTGGTCGCCATCGGCATCGATGCGTTTGGCAAGAAGGTCGTATTGGGACTGGTGCAAGGAGCCACCGAGAATGCGAAGGTGGTGAGCGGCTTATTTGAGCATCTGTCCGAGCGGGGGCTGGATTTCAGCCAGCCGCGTTTGTATCTGATTGATGGCAGCCGTGCCTTGCGCGCCGCCATTGAGCGGCATGCCGGTGAAGCCGCTTTCATCCAGCGCTGCCAGGTGCATAAGATCCGCAACATCCTGGCGTACGTGCCGGACACGCAGCAACACTGGTTCAAGTACAAGCTACGGCTGGCCTACGCTCACGCTGATAGCAGTGATGCTCGGCAGGCGCTTTATCGATTGCACGATGAGTTGAACGAGCTGAACCCGAGTGCGGCGGCCAGCTTAATGGAGGGCTTAGAGGAGACCCTCACGCTACATGATCTGCAGGTGCATGCCCGGTTGCGGCGATCCCTCAGCAGTACCAATGGAATCGAATCCAGCTTTTCAGTTGTCGAGACCATCTGCCGGCGTGTCAAACGCTGGCAGGGCAGCGATCACCGCTTGCGCTGGGTAGCCTCAGCCCTGCTGTACGCCGAAACACGCTGGAATCGTCTTCACGGCCACCGCCATTTGCCGCTGCTTATTCATAATCTGCAGCGTGCTTATGACATACGTTGTAACCTAAATGCGATCACCGTCGCTGCCCATTCGGCGGCTTAGATCGTGTTTCCGAGCCGTTCCTTTTTCAACGGAAAGGCGGACATCCTCTTTCTCATTCACGCCGCCGCCAAATTTTTCTTCCCTGTTCGCTCCAACGACTTGCATGGCCGTCGAACGCCGATTCTGAATTCGCGATCTTACCCTCCAACCGGACACGTGCATTTTTATCAGGAGATCCCAACACCATGACCCCTCGTCAAGCCCGTAGAGAACGTCGCGCCGCTGAGCGCAAAGCCAAAAAAGATCGTACTGGCCGGGCATGCCAGGCCAGTGATCAGGCATGCGAGGCCCTCTCGGCCGACATGATTCCGGCGGCCGTTGCGCCCGAAATCACTCCAATAGAGATCACTCGTACAGAAATCAACCGCGCGAACGCCCAGCACTCAACAGGGCCGCGCACTGCCGAAGGGAAATTGGCTTCGTCTCGTAATTCGCTAAAGCACGGACTCGCCTCCGCTCAGCTCATCATTCCCAGCGAGGATGCCGCGGACTTCGAAGCCCTCCTCGCCGGCCTGCTCGATGAGCACCAGCCTGCAAGCTCCACGGAAGAACTGCTCGTCCGCGAAATGGCTCAGTCCTGGTGGCTGACCCAGCGCGCACTCCGTCTCCAAAACGACTGTTTCACCGAAAACGGTGTCGACGAAAAGCGCTTGTCGCTATTTTTGCGATACCAGACCACGCACGAGCGCGCCTTCCACAAAGCCTTAAACACGCTCATCCGCCTGAAGAAAGACCGTAGCCGTGGGTTCGTTTCGCAGACGCGCGCCAAGACCGCGCCGGAACCTGGGTTCGTTTTGCAAAAAGCCGCCGCCCCGCTCTCGCACCTATTTGAGTGTGAAGAACCTCACGCAGAACCCGCACCGGAGCGGCTCGCTTCCTGATCCCGCCCCGTTAACCGCCGCAACAGTGACACCGCTTTCCGGATATCCGCTGCGCGTGTCTCTGCATTCGCTTCCTCTCGCTCGATCGCCAGCACACCCGTGTATCCAATTTCCTTCAGCTTCGAAAGAAACGCCGGAATATCCACGTCTCCTTCGCCCAGCGGCCGCTCGACTCCCAGCGCGATCGGCTGGTCTACGGCCGGCCAGTTGCCGTCCTTGCAATGCACCGAGATCACATGCTTCCCCAACACCCCGAGCGCCTCAACCGGATCCCCGGTCCCATACAGCACCATATTCGCCGGATCGAAATTGATCTTCAGATTCGGCCTGCCAACATCTTCAATAAAAGTCAGAAGAACTTTCGCCGGCTCCTGGCCCGTCTCAAGCGTGAACGCCTGCGTGTTGTGGGCGCAATGGTCGCAAATGTCCCGCGCCACGTCGCGAATCTCTCCGTAGAGCGGTGCGTCGCGGTTATCAGGAATGAATCCGATATGGCATGCCACACTCTCGATCGCGAGCCCTCTCGCAATATCCGAAACTTCCTTCGTCCTCGCGACCCGTTGCTCGCGCGTCGCCGCCGGAACCAGCCCCACTGTACGCTGCACCGTCGGAATGTCAGCGTAGTCCTCTCCGATATAACTGCACACCGCAGTCGTTGCCACAAACTCCTCCGCTTCGAGCGCATCGCGCCATCGCTCGACCGCGCCGGCAAGCGGCAGCTCGCCCGGGAACCCCAACTGACCGGCGCGCACTCCGAACGCTTTCACTGTTCTCAGCGTGTCGCGCGCATGCTCGCCCGCCCAAAACATCAGCCCGATTTCCAGATCTTCTAGAGCACGCATCTCAGTGCTTCTCCTCCCAGCGCTCTCGATTGCTTCAATAGCAGTGACAGCTTCACCGCCCGCGTCGACTCTTCCGGCATGCAGCGCTCCGGCTTCCGATTCTCCCGGCAACACTCGACGAAATACTCGAGCTCTGTTTCGTACGCATCGCCGCCTTCGACCTCGAGCCGCTTTCTCACACCCGCCAGATCGCTCAGATACAGCCCGTCTGCAGCGAGCTCTAGCTCCGCTCTTTCCGCCCGCGCCATAAATGTCATTGACAGATTGCTTCCCGCCGCAAACCACCCGCCTTGAATCCGCACCTCCGGCCTCTGTGGGTAAATCAAAGTCGCCGCAATTGTATCCACCGGCCCGAGACTCTTCGCCGCGACCCGCTCCGGCGCTCCAAAGAGCCAAAGCGCTTGATCAATATCGTGAATCAGCAGATCGAGCACCGCTCCTCCGCTGCGCGCTTCATCTACCAGCCAGCCGCTCCAGTCGGGCAACCCGCACCGCCGCACAAATGTCGCTGACAGAATCGCGCCATACTCACGCGAACGCACAAACCGTTCAAGCCGCTCGTATGCCGGCCAAAACCGCAAAACCTGCCCGGCCATCAGCACGCGTTGATGCTTCTCCGCTTCCGCAATCATCGCGTCGCAATCGGCCGCCGTAAGCGCGAGCGGTTTTTCACAGAGCACATGCTTGCCGGCCCGCAGCGCCGTAATCCCGACTTCCGCATGGAGGTCAGTCGGCAGGCATATGTCAATCGCATCTAATTCCCGATCGCTCACGAGCTCCCGCCAATCCGCGCACTTACGCGCTCTCGAAAAATCCACGACTCCGCGATCCTCGCCCAGATTCCCGCCACTGAAGTTGAAATCCTTCGATAAGGCGTCCACATTCCGCGTGCACACCGCCGCAAGCTCGACGCCCTTCATCTTTGCGAACGCGCTGGCATGCGTGCTCCCCATAAACCCGAGCCCCACGATCCCTGCTTTCACGTCAGTATTGTAAGCGCCCGAGCTACTTAAACGCTCCGCGCCAGCGCAGCCCGATTCTCCATAACCGCGGTTCGCCCGTATTCGGAAACGGCGTCAGCGCGACGAGATACGTCCGGTCCAGCAGATTCTCAACCGCCGCAATCGCCGAAAGGCTCGCCGTCACATGCTGTTCCGCAGCGAGTTGCAGCGCAGCATAGCCGGGAAGCCTGAATTGATTCAGATCATCGTCAAACTCCAGCCCGAACGCCCGGACCCCGGCCGAAATCATCGTGCTTTTCATCGTGTACGCCAGTTGCGCTGTGCCTTGTTGCTTCGGCACTAGGGGAATCCGCTGCCCGCTCGTTAGGCGCGAGTCGGCAAATAGGTAACCGGCCTGCGCGCTCCAGTGTGTCCAGCGATGAAGAACGTTGCTTTCAATGCCACGCGACAGGCCGCCCGGAAAATTGCTGCGGCGCCGCAGAATCAGCGTCGGCGAAATGCTGACCGTCGCGTTATCGATCAAATGATCGAGGTCGTCATGAAACAACGTCAGCGAAACCTGTGTTCCCTCGCGGGTCCAATCCACGCCCGCCTCAACCCCCGTCAGTCCTTCCGGTATCAGCGTCGGATTCGCGAGCGTCAGCACGTTCCCAACCCGAAAACTGCGATACAACTCATTCAGCGTAGGCGCCCGAAAGCTGCGATAGCCCGAAGCGCGGAATCGGAACTGTCCCGCGCCCACCGCCACTCCGCCATTGGGACTGACAAACGTTTCCCCATGCTGCCCTGTGAATTGATGCCGAATGCCCGCGAAAAATCGCACGGGCCCTATGCTGATATCCCCCTGCCCGAATAATCCATGCTCGAGAAGCGTGCCGCCCGAAGGCGTAAGTTTCTTCGTCGCATACGAGTAGTCGTAGCTGATCCCGTGCGTATCGTCCACATCCGCGCCCGCGATTGTGTTCCAGGTAATCCGCCCGTTCTGCCCGTGATGCTGCCAGTACAGCGCTCCGCCGACATCCTCCGTCGGTACCCTCTGCCGCGACGTCAGCTTCTCTGAATCTCTGTCCGGAGCGACACTTGAATACGTGCTGTGAAACTGTTCCTGCGTGTGGAACCCGAGGAACGAAATTTCATCGTGCGTCCATGAATGCGAATAGTTCGCGCCCAGCGTGCCCAAGCCCGTCGAGTTGTGCGTCAACACCGTCCCGTTGTGCCGCTCTTCCGCCAGCACGTCGAAGTGGAGCAGAAACCGGTCCGCGTTCCCGACATAATCCACATCCATGTCGCCCGTTACAAAACGCACGTTTGCGCGATCGTCAACCGTGCCGCGCACTGGTTCGGGCGTGATGTAATATCCATCTGTCGTGAACGCCCGCGAGTGAACCGACGCGCCCCAGTGCCCCCACACATTCGAATACGCGCCTGAAACATCTTGCGTATCTTCGTTCCCTCCGAAGTAATTCGCAAACACATGTTCATGCGAAACACCCTGAAACTCGTCCTGCGGAGAGAAGAGGGAGATGGTCCCGCCCATAGCCCGATCCCCAAACACGCTGGTCGACGCGCCACGGTCGATTTCCACACGGTCAATATAAGAAGGATCGATGCGCGTCCAATAGACCCAGCCTCCAAACGGATCGTTAATCGGAATCCCGTCCCAGAGCACGAGCGTTCTGCTCGCCCCCGATGATCCGATCCCGCGCAGTGAAACGCCTTGCGTCGTCGGGTTCGCCACTATGCTAGAGGACCGCCGAAAAAGACTGAACCCCGGCACTTGCCGCAGCCGGTCGTCCATATTGATGCCCGGCGTCTCCTGAATCTGCTGCTGGTTGAGCACAGTAACAGACGCCGCGCTCTCCGTCGAAATCGTCGCATTGACGGTAATCGTCGTCTGAAGCGCGGCAGGCTGGCTGCTCGACGCCGGCGTTTGCCCCGTCTGAGGAGAATTATTCTGCGCAGCCGCGACGAACCCAAAGAGCAGGCATGTGCATATCCTCCACAGCGAGCGCCCCCAGCCGCCTCGCCCTCCGGTTTGCGAAATCGCGCTTTTCTCGGCTGCGGGAACGAACATTTGTTTTAACTCGTATTCTAAAGAGTAAATGATGACTGAGTACGCGATCGAAGCGGCAGGTCTCGAAAAGATCTATCGCTCGCGATTCCGAGGGCGCGAAATCAAGGCGGTTTCGAACCTCACCCTTCGCGTGCCGGTCGGCGTGAAATTCGGACTGCTCGGCGCCAACGGGGCGGGGAAGACCACCTTCGTCAAAATGCTGCTCTCGGCCGTCAACCCCACTTCCGGTTCAGCAGCCCTATTCGGTAGAAACGCGCGCGATCCCGAAGCCCGTCGTCCTGTCGGATACCTTCCCGAAAACCACAGGTTCCCCACCTATCTCAGCGGCTCCGGCATGTTGGATTTCTATGCCGCTCTTTCGGGCTTGGAAGCGGCCGAGCGCAAGCGCCGCATCCCCGAGCTGCTCGAGCTGGTCGGTCTTCGCGATTGGGGCGATGTCCGCATCAAGAAATATTCCAAGGGCATGCTCCAGCGCCTCGGACTTGCTCAAGCCCTGATTCACAAACCCGCGCTTCTCATCCTCGACGAACCCACAGACGGCGTCGATCCCGTCGGCAGGCGTCACATACGCGACATCTTGAACGGCCTTACTGGAACCGGCGTCACCGTTTTCATCAATTCGCACTTGCTGAGCGAAGTCGAAGCATTTTGCGATTATGTCGCCATTTTGAAAAAAGGCGAGCTTGCGCTCGAAGGAAAAATCAGCGTCTTGCTGGGTGGCTACGGTTATCACGTCGTCGCCTCAGGGACGACTGAGCCGTTGCTGACCGAAATCAGGCGAAGCGGCGCATCAATTCGCCCTACCGAAGATGGCGTCGAAATCGGAGCCCCTAACCGCGATGAAGCCAACCTCATCATTGACAAGGTCCGCTCCGCTGGGGGCCTTATCGAGAGCGTCTCCGCTTCGACCACCAGCCTCGAAGATGTATTCATTCGCACCACCGAAACCGAGAGAGTCGCGTGAAAGTCCTCCCCGCGTTGCTCCTCGACACATTTCAAGAGGCTCGCGCCCGGTGGCTTTTCTGGGGCCTGTTCGGCCTCTCCAGCCTGCTCATTGCCATCTTTCTCTTTGTCCTTAGGATCGATGTCGTGCAAGGCGCTGTCTCCTTCATGGGCATCCAAGCCACCACGCGCACCATCTACAACATCCAAAAATTCGTCAACGTGTCCTACGCCTGGGTCTCGATCGCTCTCTATATATGGGGAACGTTTCTGGCGATATTCGCCTCATCCGGGCTGATTCCGAGCGTCCTTGAAGCGGGCCGCATCTCCTTGTTACTTTCGAAGCCGCTGACCCGCACCACGCTTCTCATGGGCCGCTATCTTGGGAATGTTTTGATCGTAGCCGCTAATCACATTTACTTAATCTGCAGCATCTGGGTCATCATCGGCATCAAAACCAATATCTGGGATGCGCGTTTTCTGCTTGCGATTCCGATTAGCGTTTTTATGTTTGCGGTGCTGCTTTGCGTGGTCGTTTTGATTGGAGTCGTTTTTGAGAGCGCGGCGTTATCGGTCATGGCGCCCGCGGCGCTTATGCTCATCAGCACTATCCTCGCTCAGCGCCAGATCGTCATCCGATTGCTCGATTCCGAATGGTCGCGTAATTTATGGATGGCATTCTACTGGATTGTTCCGAAAGTCTACGATCTCGGCGCGGCCATGAAGCAGATCATCGAGTACGATCATCAAGTCGATTGGCTCACGCCCGTGTGGTCGTCTGCCATCTTTGGTATGGCCGTGCTCTCGAGCGCCATCTACGTCTTTCAGAAACGAGATTTTTAGTGCGATATCTGGTTACGCTCGGCGTCTTACTTGGTCTGTTCGCAACCTGCAGCTGCAGCCGCAGAGGCGCGAAAGGCGCCGCCGTCGATTCCGCGTTCGAGCCGTTCATAGCACCCGCTACAAAAGTGCTGGCCGGAGTGCAAATCGCGCAGCTCGAGCGCACGCCTCTTTACACCACCCATAAAGAGCAGCTCAATTTACCCCAACTCGGCGCCTTTACTGAACGCACGGGGCTTGACCCCACCCGCGACATCAAAGAGATCCTCATCACCTGGGACGGCAAACAAGGCCTCGCCATGGCGCGCGGCAACTTCAGTCAAAGTAAATTTCAACCAAAGCTCCAGTCGCTTGGAGCACGCCCAAAAACCTATAACAAATACACCCTCTTTGGTGATGACAGGAACTCGCTCGTATTCATCCGCGATGGCCTGGCGCTCGCGGGATCGTCCGACGCTGTGCGCGCGGCCATCGACCGCCGCGACAAAGATCAAGCCGGAGTGCCCGTTGACTTGCAACCGCAACTGGACAAAATTCCTAAAAACGATCAAATCTGGCTCGTAAGTGCTGGCGGCCTGCCCACAAATGGAATCGCCATGCGCTCCGAAATCGATTCCGCCCTCTCGAACATTGCCGGCTACGTCAGCACGACCGCAACCGGCATCGGAGTCGATACCGGAATCCATCTCGCATCCGACCTGACCTGCATTTCAAATCCCGGCGCTCAGCGCGTCCGCGACGCGTTGCGCGGCGGCATCGGGCTCGCGCGCCTCACTACGAAAGACAATCAGCTCGATCTGCTACGGCTCTATGATTCCATCCATGTCGATCAGGACAATACGGCGATTCAGGTTCGCGCCGATCTTCCTCCCGACTTGGCGAACAAGCTCCTCGCCTACCTTCCGCAATTTCTGAACCGCGCACGTCAGTAAGCGGGCCAATCTACAACGTTGACGCGCCGCCTTCACTGATGTAGTTCCGGTTCCACGCGGGGATTTCCACTTTCACGTCACCCTTTACCACTGCCTGGCAACCCAGCCGCGAGCGAAGCGTCAACCCCGCCGCCATATCCAGCCGGTCCAGCTCATCGTCGTCCGCTTCCGAAAGATTTTTTTCGCCTTCGACAACAATCACATGGCACGTGGTGCACGCGCAGCTCCCGCCGCAGGCATGCTCGAGATGGACATTGAAATTCATTGCCACGTCCAAAATCGACTCCGGCTTGCCATGATCTGCGTAGGGAAGTTTCCCGTTCTCGAATTCGACCGTTTTGTCTTCGGGCAAGAACGTTACCTTCGGCACGCTCTCATTGTAACGGTTCGATGCACGCTGGATAATTTCAAGCACGCCATACTGGAAGACTGATGTTTCACGAGATCGAAACGAAGCTATCGGCCGCCATCGAGCAACAGATACTCTCAGCCTTCAATATCACTGTTAAAGTAACACTTGAACAGCCCAAGCAAAACTCTTTTGGCGAGCTTGCCGTTCCCATCGCGTTCCAACTCTCTCGCCAACTCAGGCGCTCGCCGAAACAAATCGCCGAGCAGTTGCTCGCGCACCTTCCCCCCATTCAAGGTGTCGCCGCGCTCGAGATCGCCGGAAATGGCTATATCAACGTCCGCCTCGACAGGGCAGCCTACGCGTCCTCTCTAGTAGCGCCCCCAAAAACTCGCGCCCCGCGATCAGGCGAAAAGATTATCGTCGAGCACACCAACATCAATCCGAACAAGGCCGCCCACATCGGGCACCTTCGGAATGCAGTTTTAGGCGACACGCTAATCCGAATGTTGCGCAGCGACGGACGCTTGGTAGAAGTGCAGAACTATATCGACAACACGGGCGTGCAAGTCGCCGATGTCGTCGCCGCCTTTCACTATCTCGAAACTAAGACTGCGGCCGATGTGCGAGGGCTTATTGCCGGTTCCGCTACCCGCTTCGACTATTTGTGCTGGGATCTTTACGCCAAGATTTCCGCGCATTTCAAAGAGCAGCCTGAATCGCTCAAGTGGCGCGAAGAGACCCTGCACGCCATCGAATCCGGCCAGGGCGATATAGCCGAGTTGGCCCATCTCGTTTCAGACGCAATCGTCCGCGCCCACTTGCAAACCATGCACCGCTTAGGCGTCGAATATGACGTGCTCCCGCGCGAGAGTGAAATTCTTCACTTGAAGTTTTGGGATGCTGCCTTTCAACTCCTGAAAGACCGCCAAGCAATCTACCTCGAAACCCAAGGGAAGAATGGCGGTTGCTGGGTGATGCCATCCGCCTCATTCAGAGACTCAGAACGCGAAGACGAAAGCAAAGTTATCGTTCGTTCGAATGGCACCGTCACTTATGTCGGCAAAGACATCGCCTATCAGCTCTGGAAATTCGGGCTACTCGATCGCGACTTTTATTATCGGCTGTGGTCGACCTATCCCGACGGTCACCAGGTTTGGGTCACAGCGGATGCCCCTGGCGGCGATCACGCCCCGGCATTCGGACACGCCGCGAAGGTGTTCAATGTCATCGACTCCCGCCAGTCCTATCTCCAGGATGTCGTCGTCGCCGGATTGCGCGCCTTAGGCTACGACCAGCAGGCCGACGCTTCCATTCACTTCTCCTACGAAATGGTCGCGTTGACGCCCCGAACTTGCTTTGAGCTGGGCCTCGATCTCTCAGAAGAAGACAAGCGTCGCGCCTATGTTGAGGTCTCGGGGCGCAGAGGCTTGGGGGTCAAAGCCGACGACCTCATCGACAAGCTGATCGAGACCGCATTGCGCGAAGTGGAGCATCGTCATCCCGATGCCGATCCGCAGGAGCGCCAAGCCGTCGCCCAAAAAATCGTTATCGGAGCGCTGCGCTACTTCATGCTCAAGTTCACCCGCAACTCAGTCATCGCTTTCGATTTTCATGAGGCGCTCAGTTTTGAAGGCGAGACCGGCCCTTACGTGCAATACGCCGCCGTTCGCGCTGCCAAGATCCTCAAAAAGTTTACAGCGCGGGGAAACGCAATCCCCGATTTCGAGAGCGTGCTGACGCCCGAGGTCCTCGCACGCTGCTTTGGATCTGATCAGCTCTGGCAGCTCCTCGTTCTCGCTTCAAAGTCCGACAGCGCCGTCGAGCGCGCAATTGACTCAGGTGAGCCGGCTCACGTTGCCAAATACGCCTTTCAGCTTGCTCAAGCGTTCAATAACTTCTACCACGAATATCCCGTCATAAACGAAGAAGACGAAGACCAGCGCAACGTCCTTTTGTGGCTGACCCATTACGTACAGGCGCAGTTGCTTCACACTCTGAACATTTTGGGGATCGAACAGCCGGAATACATGTGATGCGCTGCACTAAACTGGAGTTAAATGCCGAGTAATGACAGTTACAGAGCGGCCGCAACCCTGCGCGTCAATGACACCGATTATCAGATCTTTCGCCTTGATGCGCTCGAGAAGGCCGGACTCGCTAAGCTACAGCGGATTCCTTACGCAATTAAAGTTTTACTTGAGAATCTTCTGCGCTTTGAAGATGATCGCACCGTCAAGCCGAGCGACATCGAATACGTAGCGAAGTGGGACGCGAAGGCAGCGCCGCAGGAGATTAATTTCCGTCCCGCGCGCACCCTTCTTCAGGATTTTACCGGCGTCCCGTGCATCGTGGATCTCGCCGCGATGCGCGACGCCATCAAGAAACTCGGCGCAAATCCTGAGTTAGCGAACCCGCTCATACCCGCCGATCTGGTCATCGATCATTCTGTCCAGGTCGATGCGTTTGGCTCGGCTGCTGCGTTCCAGGAGAATGCACTTCTTGAATTCTCGCGCAACCAGGAGCGTTACGCGTTCCTCCGCTGGGGACAGAAAGCCTTTGAAAATTTCCGCGTCGTTCCGCCAGATACAGGCATTGTGCACCAGGTGAATCTCGAATACCTGGCTAGTGTCGTGTTCACCGGCAGTGTTGGCGGCGTTCTTCAGGCTTATCCCGATACCTTGATGGGAACCGATTCCCACACGACCATGATCAATGGCGTAGGCGTTGTCGGTTGGGGTGTCGGCGGCATCGAAGCTGAGGCCTGCATGCTCGGCCAGCCCATCTCCATGCTGCTCCCCCAAGTCGTCGGATTCAAGCTGACCGGCAAGTTGCCCGAGGGCGCCACAGCTACGGACTTAGTCCTTACAGTTACTCAGATGCTTCGTAAGAAGGGCGTCGTTGGTAAGTTCGTCGAGTTTCATGGACCCGGCGTAAGTGCCCTGGCGCTGGCCGACCGCGCGACGATCAGTAACATGGCCCCCGAATACGGAGCCACTATCGGATTCTTTCCGATCGACGATATAACACTGAACTACTTACGTCTGACGAACCGCAGCCCCGAGCACATCCAATTAGTAGAAGCGTACGCCAAGGAGCAGGGCTTATTCCTTGCCCCAGATTCCGAAGACCCCGTGTATTCGGACACGCTCTCACTCGATTTGTCGAAAGTCTGTCCCTCAGTTGCCGGGCCTAAGCGCCCGCAGGATCGCATCGAGCTTCACGATGTCAAGGCAAACTTCCTCTCTACTCTCGACGGCTCGCAGAAGACTGCCGATCTGCCCGTCGATGGCCACAAGGAAACAATTAAAGACGGCGCGGTCGTCATCGCCGCAATCACAAGCTGTACGAACACCTCAAACCCGTCCGTGATGGTTGCCGCCGGTTTGCTTGCGAAGAAAGCCGTCGAAAAGGGCCTCACCGCCAAGCAGTGGGTCAAAACCTCGCTCGCGCCGGGCTCGAAAGTTGTTCTCGATTATCTGACCGATGCCGGCCTGATGCCCTATCTCGAAAAGCTAAATTTCCACTTGGTTGGCTACGGTTGCACAACCTGCATAGGAAACAGCGGTCCTCTTCCGGAGAATGTTGCGCTCGCAGTCACCGAAAACAAGCTGAACGTTGCCGCAGTTCTCAGTGGCAACCGCAATTTTGAAGGCCGTGTCAACCCGTTGGTTCGCTCCAACTATCTCGCCTCCCCGCCTCTGGTTGTCGCCTACGCCATCGCCGGCCGCGTCGATATCGATATCACGAAAGAGCC
Source organism: uncultured Acidobacteriaceae bacterium (assembly GCA_963703035.1). Lineage (GTDB taxonomy): Bacteria > Acidobacteriota > Terriglobia > Bryobacterales > Bryobacteraceae > Bog-105. Next base: position 1,567,212 of record OY969780.1, read on the forward strand.
TCTCGGCAAAGATACTCACGGGAAGAAAGTTTATCTTCGCGACATCTGGCCGACCTCCCAGGAAATCGAAGACGTGGTGAGTCGTTCCGTCCGCACCGAGTCCTTCCAAAAGGAGTATTCCGAGGTTTTCGCGGGCGATGCCAATTGGAATTCCATCAAGACTCCGGCCGGAAGCATCTATGACTGGAGCGGCGATTCCACTTACATTAAGCAGCCGCCCTATTTTGAATCCTTAGTCGATCCCTTGACGTTCGTCCAGGATCTCACCGGTCTACGTGCGCTGGCGGTTCTGGGAGATTCAATTACGACAGACCACATCTCGCCTGCCGGCTCCATTCCTGTCGATAGCCCAGCTGGCAAATATCTCATCAGCCTGGGAGTGCATCCGTCCGATTTCAATAGCTATGGATCGCGCCGCGGCAATCACGAGGTGATGGTGCGCGGGACGTTCGCCAACATCCGCCTGAAGAACCAGCTTGCGCCGGGAACAGAAGGCGGGTGGACACGGCACATGCCCGATGGCGAAACCATGTTCATCTATGATGCCGCGATGAAGTACAAAGCCGAAGGGGTGCCGCTGCTGATCATTGCCGGAAAAGAGTACGGCTCCGGCTCATCGCGCGACTGGGCCGCCAAAGGAACTCTGCTGCTGGGCGTCCGCGCGGTGATCGCAGAAAGCTTTGAGCGCATCCATCGCTCGAACCTCGTCCAAATGGGTGTTCTTCCGTTACAGTTTATGGAAGGCGACACTCATGAATCGCTGTGCCTCACCGGCGAAGAAATGTACGAGCTCTGTGGCGTGGCTTCGGCCATCGAGTCCGGCGCGCGAGTCCAGGCAAGCGCTTTGAAGCCCAACGGGAAAACTGTCAAATTTGAATTGCGGCCTCGCATCGATACGCTGCAGGAAGCTGAATACTATCGCAACGGCGGCATTTTGCCCTACGTCCTCCGTCAGTTGATCGCATCCGCCGGCGTCGCTGCTTAGCGGTGCTGGTTTCCGCAGCCGTCATTTACCGCAGCGGCAAGGTTCTGGTTGGCCAGCGCCGCGAAACAGACCGCCATCCTTTGAAGTGGGAGTTCCCCGGCGGCAAAGTAGAATCCGGTGAATCCCCGCAGCAAGCTCTCATTCGCGAGCTGCGGGAAGAGCTGAACATCGATGCCGACATCGGGCCTGAGCTGGCCCGTTATGAACACGAATATCCAAGCGGCCAGCGAGTCGAGCTGTTTTTCTTTGCTCTGCACCACTTTGTAGGGCAGCCCGCGAACTGCATTTTCCACCAGATCTGCTGGACCGCTCTGTGCGATCTCGCAACCCTCGACTTCTTAGAAGGTGATTTGGATTTCGTTCGCCGCCTCGCGTGGAGATTTCGAGGGTCAACTAGCCCCGATAGCTCGCTAATCCAGATTGAAAGGCCGCTTCGGCGGAGCTCCGCTCTTATCCTCTTTCGCCTGCTTCAGCAATTCCTCGGTCTATGATCCTTGGAGGTCACTTGGCGGAATCACCTACGGTTTTCCCGGCCCCAATAGCAATAGCTTCACTCATTCTCTTCTCACGATGGGTGGGATATCACTCCCGCCGCTAATTAACGCCGGCCTAGCGTTGAGGGCGCCGGGATGGGGGTCGCTCATATCATGGTGATCACGCAATGGAACCAAGGTGTTCTGAGAGCAGCCAAACGCAAACGGTCAAGAGATCTCTCCCATGCACAATGTCCGTCTGAGAGCCACAATACTGATTGTGTTGCCGGCGCTTTCGATGTCCATCCCCGCCCTAGTACGGCTCGCGATTCCTGTACCGCCCTCCCCCGAAGCATTCATTCTTTCAATAGCTGCGGAATATCTCAGCGTATCGTCGGTAATTTGCGCCTGGGTTTGGATATTTGTCGATACGTACCAAAGAGCGGGGAGGCATCGCAGGCAACTCCTATGGTTGCTAGTACTGATTCCTTTTCTGCTCTGCTATCCAGCGTGGCTGGTACTCGCGTTCATTGGCATGTCATTTGGGGGGCCGCCGTTTTAACCTCACCGACTGTCAGGCATTTAATGGTCCGCTTGACGCCTACTTATCTGGACGGCTTGGGCGCACGTATCGGGTGACGAAAGGATACTCGATCACGACGGTTTCTTATACGGACACGGTGTGCGATACGTCCGGCACGCCTATTGGCAAGGTGTACACGACGAGCGTGCCCTATGGGCGGGTGAGTTGCACGCAATGAATCGGCGGCTTCCTTAGCCGAAACCTTAGCGCTACGCTAAACACATGCGGTATTGGCTTCTCCCGTTGTTGCTGGCCGGTTGCGCGTTGCCGCTCAGTGCGGACTTGAGAATCGCCCAATACGCAGCCTAATCCAGATCAAACGGCCGCTTCGGCGGCGCGCCGCTCTTATCTTCTTTCGCCTGCTTCAGCAATTCCTCGAACTTCTTTTCTCGAACCTTTTCGCCGCTCCGATGCGAGGCAAAGCTCTTCTCAAACACATCGTTGCGCCGGTCGGCTTCTCCCCGTAATTGCTGAACCGCAGTGTGCAAATCCTCGATCGCCGGCTTCCGTTCGGGTTCGCGATGCCGGATCACAACTCTAGTCTCCGGATCAACCTGAAGCGTTGACCCGCAACAGGGACACTCGATCTCCATCAATTCGCTCCCGCGCTTGGCCATATCGGAATGGTAACGCAATCAGCGCTTGTTATGCTCGGGTTGCCCGCTGCATGGACGCCCTCCTTACATGGCTATCGCATTACGGTTATGGCGGCCTGTTCTTGCTGCTTGTATTGGGAATTGTCGGCCTGCCCGTACCGGATGAAACGCTTTTGGTTTTCTCGGGTTACCTGATCGCGCAAGGGCGCTTGCATCCCGCCTGGACATTTGCATCGGGCTTCTGCGGCAGCGTCGGCGGCATCTCCATCAGCTATTTAATCGGCAAGACGTTCGGATACGGCTTCGTGCACCGCTATGGAAAATACATCCACCTTTCGCAAGAGCGCATGGATCGCATGAACCGCTGGTTCCACCGAATCGGTAACTGGCTGCTCACAGGCGGTTACTTCATCCCCGGCGTGCGCCACTTCACGGCACTGATCGCAGGAATATCGAAGCTGGAGTATCGAACGTTCGCGGCGTTTGCGTATCCAGGAGCGGCACTGTGGGTGGCGAGTTTTCTGACCCTCGGATATGTTGTAGGGGACAATTGGCAGGCCGCATTTGCAGTTGTGCACCGGGGTATGCTGGTCGCAATCTGTCTCGGCATCCTGATCGCAGGAATCGTTTGGTGGATACGAAAGCGCGCGTCTCTGTGAAATAATTCACGATGCAACTTTGCTATCGATGAATAAAGAGACGTTATGAAAATCTTCACGCTTGCCCGGCTCAGTGTAAGCCTGTTCACCTTTTCCGCTCTGGTGCTGGCGCAAACACCCGGCGCTTCTACAGCGTCGAGCGGCATCGATGTAAAAGCCGTTGACAAGAGCCTCAGTCCCTGCCAGGACTTTTATGCCTATGCCTGCGCGAACTGGATGAAGGCGAATCCCGTGCCTCCGCAATACGGCATTTGGGGACGCTTCAATGAATTGGCGGATCGGAACCTCGACGTCCTGCATCAAATTGCCGAGGACTCCGACAAGCACCAGCAGCGTTCCGCGCTCGATCAGAAAATTGGCGCGTTCTACGGCTCCTGTATGGATGAAGCTGCAGTCGAGAAAGCCGGAGCCGCTCCGATTCAGCCCGAGCTCGATCGAATTCGAGCCATGAAGGACAAATCGGAGCTTCCTGCCGAGGTCGCCCATCTTCACGAGCAAGCGGTGGGCGTGCTTTTCCATTTCGGTCCCAGTCCCGATCCCGACGAGGCGAAGCTGAACATAGCGGCCATTGATCAAGGCGGCCTAGGGCTTCCCGAGAAAGGCTTTTACACCAGGACCGGCAAAAAGGACGAGGAGACGAGGACCAAATACGTGCAGCATATTTCGCGCATGCTCCAGTTACTTGGGGACTCGCAGCCCGATGCCGACACAAAGGCGAAAGCCATTATGGCGCTCGAAACATCGTTGGCCAAAGCATCGCTCGACAACGTTCAACGGCGGAATCCGAGGCTGATGGTGCACAAAATGCCTCCCGCTGAATTCGAAGCGCACAGCGCAGATTTTGAGTTCAAGCAATACCTTACTGATCTGGCTGTCCCCTCCTTCAGCACGCTGAATGTTCGTGTGCCGGACTTCTTTAAGGCCTTGAATGCCACGCTCGCATCCACCAGCTTGGACGATCTCAAAAGTTACTTCATCTGGCAGTATGTTTCGAATTATGCCCCGGAGCTGAGCAGCCCGTTCGTTAACGAGAATTTCGATTTCTATCAGCGCTATCTCACAGGAGCCCAGGAGCTCCAGCCGCGCTGGAAGCGTTGTGTCCAGCTCACCGATCGCGAGCTTGGTGAAGCTCTGGGACAGAAATATGTCGAGAAAGCGTTCGGCAAGGATGCCAAGCAAAAGACGGTTGAACTGGTCGACGCCATTGAAAAGCAGATGGCGGCCGACATTCAATCACTGACTTGGATGAGCGATGCCACGAAGCAGCAGGCACTCGTGAAACTCAAGGGAGTGACGAACAAGATCGGCTATCCCGAAAAATGGCGCGATTATTCGAGCGTGAGGGTGGTTGATGGAGACCTGGTCGGCAACTTCCGCAGAGCGCGCGAGTTCGAAGTGCGGCGTCAGTTGAATAAGATCGGCAAGCCTGTCGATCGCACTGAGTTCGGCATGACTCCGCCAACCGTCAACGCCTATTACAGCCCCATGCAGAACAACATCAATTTCCCGGCAGGCATCCTGCAGCCGCCGTTCTACACAAACTCGGCGGATATGGCGGTGAATTTCGGGGCAATCGGAGCCGTTATCGGACATGAGCTCACGCACGGCTTTGACGATCAAGGCCGCCAATATGACGCCCAAGGAAATCTGCGCGATTGGTGGACCAAGCAGGACGAAGAGGAGTTCAAGAAGCGCGCTGATTGCCTCGTGAATGAATACTCGAAGTTCAGCCCCGTCGCCGGTGCGAACGTAAATGGCCGGCTAACGCTCGGCGAGAACGGAGCTGACAATGCCGGACTGCGGCTCGCCTATATGGCGATGCTGGGAGGCATAGAAAACGGAACTATAGATAAAAACAAGCTGGATGGCTACACGCCCCAGCAACGCTTCTTTTTAGGTTTCGCCCAGATCTGGTGCCAGAACGGTCGCGAAGCAGCCTTTCGCTTACGGACGCAAACCGACCCGCATTCCCCGGGCAAGTTCCGCGTGGATGGAGTCGTTCAGAACATGCCCGAGTTCGCGTCGGCCTTCGGATGCTCGGCGGGCGAGCCCATGGTCGCGGCGAACAACGGCTGCCGGGTGTGGTGATCGGCTGACTACACTGAGAGTTTGCATGAAATTGAGATCCATTGGGTGGTTCGGTGTAATGTGTTGCTCTCTGTTTGCACAACTTGCTGCTGCACAGTCGAGCGGCCTCGATCTAAACGCCATCGATAAGTCCGCTGATCCCTGCAATGATTTCTATCAATACGCCTGCGGAAATTGGATCAAGAACAATCCGATTCCTCCGGATCAAAGCCGCTGGGGCCGGTTCGACGAGCTGTTCGAAAAGAATCAAGCGATCCTTCGCGACATCTTGCAAAATTCTGAACAGCATCAGGACCGATCGGCCATGGATCAGAAAATCGGAGGCTTCTATGGATCCTGCATGGATGAGACCGGAATCGAGCGCCGCGGTATGACGCCGCTTCAGCCTGAGCTCGAGCGTATCTCGAAGATCAGCAACAATCGCGAGCTGCTCGACGAAGTCGCCCGGCTCCACGATCGGCAAATCGGAGTCTTCTTCGATTTCGGTTCGACTCCCGATCCGAAGAACGCCGGCATGGAGATCGCCGGCCTCGATCAGGGCGGCCTTGGATTGCCCGAGCGTGATTATTATTTGCGCACCGATCCGAAGTCACAAGAGATCCGCCAAAAATATGTGTCGCACATTGCGAAGATGTTCGGGTTAATCGGGATTCCGGAAGCGGCCGCATCAAAGAAGGCTTCAACTGTGATGTCCATCGAGACATCTCTCGCCAAGGCGTCGCTCGATGTCACTTCGAGGCGCAATCCCCAACTCTTGGTTCATGAAATGAGCCCAGAGCAGGCAGCCGAGCTCATGCCAGACTTCGACTTCAAGGAATTCTTTACAGAAGTGCAAGCGCCTGGCTTCTCGAAAATCAATGTAGCGGTTCCGGATTTCCTCAAGGCACTCAGCACCGTTCTAAAAACAGAGAGCCTGGACGATTTGAAGGACTACATCACGTGGCACTATCTCAATGCGAGCGCACAGCTATTGACCAAACCTTTCGTAGACGAAAACTTCGATTTTTACGGACGAACGCTGACTGGCACGAAAGAGTTGAAGCCTCGCTGGAAGCGCTGTGTCGCCGCCACTGACGACGAGCTCGGTGAGGCTCTCGGACGGAAATTTGTAGAAAAAACTTTCGGCGAACAGGGGAAACAGCGCACTCTTGAGATGGTTCACGAGATTGAACATGAGATGGCCAACGATATCGAGGCGATTCGCTGGATGAGCCCTGAAACGAAGAAGGAAGCGCAGACCAAATTGCAGGCGGTCGCGAACAAAATCGGCTATCCGGACAAATGGAGAGATTACTCGAGGGTCAAAATTGTGCCCGACGACTACTTCGGAAATTGGTATCGGGCCAATGAGTTCGAGAACAAGCGGGAGCTGGACAAGATCGGCAAACCGGTGGATCGTTCCGAGTGGGGCATGACGCCTCCCACGGTCAATGCCTATTACAATCCGCTCGAAAATAATATCAATTTCCCGGCGGGCATCCTGCAGCCGCCGTTCTATTCCAACCAAGCTGACGATGCCGTGAACTACGGTGCGGTCGGGGTCGTCATTGGTCACGAGCTAACGCACGGATTCGACGACGAAGGCCGGCAATTCGATGCCGACGGCAATCTAAAGGACTGGTGGACCAAGAGCGATGAACAGGAGTTTGAAAAGCTTTCCGATTGTTTCGTAAAAGAGTACGGCGGGTTCAGCCCCTTGCCTGGCGTGAAATTAAACGGCAAGCTAACGCTCGGCGAAAACACGGCTGACAACGGTGGGATCCACCTGGCCTATCTGGCCCTGATGGATGATCTCGCGAAGAAAAGCGTTTCGCCTACCGCAAAGGCGGATGACTATACCCAGCCCCAGCAGTTCTTCTTAGGCTTCGCGCAAGTCTGGTGCGAAAACCAGACGCCGGAATTTGCACGTATGCACGCACAAACCAACCCGCATTCGCCAGGCAAGTTCCGCGCCAATGGAGTGGTGTCGAACACGCCTGAATTCAGTGAAGCCTTCGGATGCAAAACCGGTGATGACATGTACGCGGCGGAAGGAAAAGGTTGCCGCGTTTGGTAAGTAAAGGGGCGCATCTACTTATGCCGGATCAAGTGAACGACAGTCCGCTTGTGGTGCAGCGCTTCCCGATTCAGTTCGACGCAGTGCGAGCTGAGGACGTCGAGCCTGCCATTCAGCGGTTGCTTGAAGAATCGCGGCAACGGCTAACTGATTTGGGAGGCAGCAACGCTCCCGCAACGTACGAAAGCGTTTTGCTTGCGTTGGACAAGTTGACTGAGCCTCTCGACTTCGCGATGGCGGTCGTCCGGCACCTCGAGTCCACTGCTACGACGCCTGAGATGCGCGCTGCGCACAATGCAGTGCAAGGTCCGGTGAGCCTGTTCTACTCATCCGTCCCTCTCGACAGTAACCTTTGGGCACGCGTCAAAGCGGTCAACCAAAGTCCAGAAGCGCCGACGCTCCCGGCCGTGCACCAGCGCTTTTTGAAAAAGACCGTCTCAGGTTTTCGCCGCGCCGGTGCGGATCTCGACCCCGCAGGTAAGGAGAAGCTCGAGGCTATCGATGTCGCGTTGACGCAGGCCACGACCAAGTTCTCCGAGAACGTCCTCGATGCCACGAATGCGTTTGAGGTGATCATCACGGATGAAGGGGATCTCGCGGGCTTGCCCGAATCCGCGCGGCTCGCGGCTCGAGAGAGCGCCAAGCGAAAGGGCAGGGAAGGCTGGCGGCTCACGTTGCAAGCACCCAGCTATATCGCGGCAATGACTTACCTGGATGACCGCGGCATTCGCCAGCAACTCTGGGAGGCTTACAACACGCGTGCAACTTCCGGTCAATATGATAACCGCGAACTCATTTCAGAAATTCTCCGCCTCCGGAGTGAAAAGGCGCACCTGCTGGGCTTTCGCGATTTCGCCGACTTGGTGCTCGAAGAGCGCATGGCACAGCGAGGAGAGCAGGCTCAGGCGTTCCTTGAAGATTTACACAAGAAAACACAGCCTTTCTTCGAGCGGGAGAACGAAAGTTTAGCGGAGATTGGAAAAACCTTCGGCTACGAATCGATTGCTCCATGGGATGTAGGCTATCTCGCCGAAAAGCAACGTCTCGCGTTATATGACTTTGACGAAGAAGAGCTGCGGCCGTATTTCCAGCTGGAAAGAGTGTTGGCCGGGATGTTCGACATCTTCGGCCGCGTATTCAGTATCAAAGTCATCGAAGAGCCCGGGATTCCCGGGTGGGATCCAGCGGTCAAATACTATCGAGTGCAGGACGCAGTATCGGGAAAACTCCTCGCAGGGTTTTACACCGATTGGTTCCCGCGCGAGAACAAGCGCGGCGGCGCATGGATGGACTCGCTCGTCACGGGCAATCCCGACGAAGGCGAGCCGCATCTCGGCCTGATTTGCGGTAATTTGACTCCGCCCGTCGGGGATACGCCTTCGCTCCTCACGCACAGGGAAGTCGAGACGATCTTCCATGAATTCGGGCACCTTCTGCATCACGCTCTCAGCCGCGTGCCGGTCCGGACCCTAGCGGGCACGAACGTGCCGTGGGATTTCGTAGAGCTGCCTTCGCAGATCATGGAAAACTGGTGTATGGAAGGTGAGGCGCTCCACCTGTTCGCGCGGCACTATAAGACCGGTGAAACGATCCCTGAGGAGTTATTCCAGAAAATGAAGCGGGCGAGAACCTTCCGCAGCGCCAACGATCAGATGCGCCAGTTGGGATTCGGAATCACCGACCTGAAGCTGCATCGAGAGTACGACCCTGTTCGAGATGGAGATGTCATCGCATACACTCGCAAGATCCTCGAGCAATTTGTGCCAACCTCGCTGCCGCCCGACTACGCCATGATTGCCAGCTTTACTCACTTGTTTGCGAGTCCCGTCGCGTACGGCGCAGGATACTACTCTTACAAGTGGGCCGAGGTCTTGGATGCGGACGCGTTCACCCGTTTCCAGCGCGAAGGCATTTTCAACAATAAGACCGGTGAGGAGTACCGGCGGCATATTCTCGAGCGCGGCGACAGCGATGATCCTTCCGAGCTGTACCGCAGGTTTATGGGGCGCGATCCGGACGCGAACGCATTGCTCGAGCGCTCCGGGCTGCTGACAGTCGAATAGCGTGGATACGCAGGATACCGGGATCAACCGCACATCGCTCGAGCAGCAATTAGCCGAGGCGCTCGAGGAAAAAGCCAAATTGCGGCAATGGCTCGAGAACTGTGCAGCTGCAAGGAACAAGGCCGAGCAGGAATCGGCGCTGCGGCTGGAAGCTTCGAAAAACACACAGGAAGAGCTGCGGCAGTTCTCTTATTCCGCCAGTCACGATCTGAAAGAGCCGCTTCGGTCGGTGTCGATCAATGCGCAATTGTTGCAGCGGCACTACTCGGGCGACGAGCGCGCGATTGAATTTACGTCCTTCATTTTGGACGCCGTGGAACGCATGAACAGCTTGCTTGAAGCTCTCCTGATTTACTCCACGACGGGTCCGCCTGCAAAGCGCGGCGCCGTGGATCTGAAATCGGTTGTTCAATGGGCGCTGTTCAATCTAGACCGCAGCATTAAGGAAACGAGAGCGGAGATCACTTTTGACGAGCTTCCGGTACTCGCCGTTGACGAGAACCAGCTGGTTCAGGTGTTCCAGCATCTGCTGAGTAACTCGTTGAAATACCGAAGCAGCGATGAGCCGAAAATTCACGTATCGTCGCAAGAAGAACTCGAAACGTACACGATCTCAGTCCGCGATAACGGAATCGGAATCGACACGAAATATCAAGAGCAAATTTTCGGCGCTTTCAAACGGCTGCACGGCAGGGAAGTCGCCGGCACGGGGTTGGGGCTGGCATTGTGCCGGAAAATTATCGAGGGACACGGCGGGCGGATTTGGGTCGAAAGCGATGGGCAGCACGGGTCCGTGTTCCGATTCACTTTGCCGGCCTGAAGAGAAGCCCGCCGCCTACGGTCGAATGGTCGAAGATGTCCAAGCCTGGTGGTTTTCGGCCATTTGACTTCCGGTCTGAACCAACGTACGTGTTGTAAAGCCAATGACTTACGATTTGGAATGTAACGTGTAATAACAAGTGCGGTGACAGAGATGAGCCGCAACTTACTTACGCTGGCATTGGGTCTGGCTTTTGTTCTTGGAAGCACGGAAGGGCTCCGGGCCCAGTCTGCGGATCAGTCCGCGCCGCCTGATCCGGGTCAGCAATATCCGCAAGCTCAGCAGTACCCACAAGGGCCGCAGCAGTATCCTCAGGCGCAGCAGTATCCACAAGGACAACAGTACCCTCAAGCTCAGCAGGACCCTCAAGCGGGTGCTCCAGCACAGGATGAGGCCGCCGACCGGCAACGCGGCGTAGCGCGCCTGAGCATCGCGCAAGGCGATGTGAACGTGAAACGCGGCGACAACGGCGAGCTGGTCGCGGCTGTGGTCAACGCGCCGTTAATGGCGCAGGATCATCTGCAGACCTCGCCGGGCTCACGAGCCGAGGTCGAGCTCGACTACGGCAACTTGATCCGGCTTGGTCCGAACACGGATGTCAGTTTCGCAGGTTTGGAATATCACCGCTATCAGATTCAGCTCGGGACGGGAGACATCATCTATCGCGTGCTTCGAACTTCCAATGCACAGGCCGAGGTAGATACGCCGAGTGTTGCGGTGCGGCCTACCCAGGAAGGAGACTACCGCATTTCCGTTTTGGACGACGGCTCGACGCAAATCACAGTACGTTCGGGCGCACTCGAGGTCGACAGCCCGCAGGGTGCGCAGACGCTTCAGGCTGGGCGCACGATGCTCGTCCGCGGAGATTCATCTGACCCACAATTTCAAATGACCGATGCGATTGCGCCGGATCAGCTCGACGACTGGAGCGCCAATCGAGATCGTCAATTGCTTGCCTCGCAGAGCTACAAGCATGTGAGCAGCGACATTTACGGCGCGGATGACCTGGATCAATACGGCAACTGGGTGCCTTCCCAATACGGAAACGTTTGGGAGCCTCAGAATCAGGGAGCTGACTGGGCGCCTTACAGCAACGGCCAATGGGTTTCGGAGCCGTATTACGGATGGACGTGGGTTGATAGCGCACCGTGGGGCTGGGCGCCTTATCATTACGGGCGCTGGTTTATGAATCCCGGATACGGCTGGTGCTGGTGGCCCGGATCTGTGTTCTCGAGTTATCTGTGGAACCCGGCACTGGTCGGATTCTTCGGCTGGGGTGGCGGGTTCGGAATTGGATTCGGCGGGCTGGGTTGGGTCGCTCTGGCGCCCTTCGAGTTTTTCCATCCCTGGTGGGGACATGGCTGGGGACACGGATACTATGGGCGCGGATACGGTTATGGCGGATACGGCCGGGGCGGATACGGGAATTACGCGAATGTCAGGAATGCTTACCGGAACGCCGGCATCCGAGGTGCGGCGATAACGGCTTCGGGCAACAGCTTCGGGCGGGGGAGAGGCGGCTACGGGCGTGCAACCCAGGCTCAACTCCAGAACGCGAGCTTGATCCGAGGACAGCTGCCGGCTCGGGCGACGCAGGCGAGCTATCAGTTCTCAAACCGGCAAGCGCGGCCTAATCCGCGGTTGGCCTCCGCGGGCAATCGGCAGTTCTTTCAATCGCAGCGATCTCCGCAAGCGGGGCGCTCGCTCTCGGCCCAGCGCGCGGGAGCTGCGGGCTTCGGTTCGAGGCCGGAGATCGGCAACACAGCGAACGCGCGGGGCCCGATCTCTCGAACGGCTCCGAACATGTCTCGGAACGGTGGCGTGGGCGGACCCACGATCCGCGCAGCACAACCGAGCATGCACGGCGTGCCCCCGAATATTCGTGCTCAGGCGGGTAGCCGGAACGGATTTGGCGCGTCGGGACAGGCTGCGACAAATGGATGGCATAGTTTCGGCGAACCGGGAACCTCCAACGGTTTTCGCAGCACGACGGCGCCACGCGAGCAGAGCGGATGGCACAGCTTCGGGCAACCGCAGCATACGGCCGCAGGAAGTTACGGCGCTGCACGGCCGGGTGGCGCTCCCGCGCAATCCGGGTACGGGCGATCGGTCGGCGCGCCGAATTACAGTGGCAACTACCAGTCTCGCCCCTTGGGCTCTAATCAGCCGTCGGTGCGCTCGCCTCAGAGCTTTTCCGGATATCGCGGCGGCTCTATGAATGGTGGGGCTCGTCCGGCGTACAGGGCCCCACAGCAGTTCGGCAGCATGGGTTCGTATCGCAGCGCGCCTTCCATGCCGCATTACAGCGCACCGTCGATGGGACGGTCCGGCGGTTCCAGCCCGCATTACAGCGCGCCGCATAGCAGTGCTCCGCACTACAGCGCGCCCTCCTCTCACGGCGGCGGCAGCTTCCATGGAGGCGGTGGCGGTTCCCATGGTGGAGGAGGCTCTCATGGCGGCGGCGGGCATTCCTCTTCCGGCGGTCATCACCGCTGAAGATGATGATCCTTCCCTCAGCCGCTCCGGCTCAGCGTGACAGAGCTGGAGCGGCCTTTTTTTTTCGCTCGTAGCATGTAGCTGGATGTCTTCTGCACCGAATGGCCGCAGCGATTCCTGAACACGCGCTGATTGTTCCTAACCTGATGGGCGAAGGCCAGCAGCAGCTTCGCCACACATCATGCAAGGTCCACTCAACTGAACTTCGCGTTTGACGATCGCGCAAGACGCCGTCCATCTCGAATCGCCCAGTGGTATGAATATAGGTGACGCACCCAGTGTTCGCGTGCAACCATGGAGCGTAGCCGCCGAACGGGCTGCTATTCAAGGTATTCGTCTCGCGGAAAGGAGGTGCGTCATAATTTCTGTGCTGACCGCGTTTGGAGACGAAAGCCACGACGAATGCAAGCAGCGAGTGTTTTCCGTTGGGGGGCTCCTCGGCACGCGAGACGAATGGGATCGCATTAAAGTTCTATGGATTGAGAGAACCGGCGGGAAGTGCTTTCACGCAGCAGATTGCGAATCTGATGCTGGAGAGTTTAAGGGGATCAAGCATAGCGAAAACCTAAAGCTCTATGCGGATTTGACAACGTTGATTGCGAATAGTGGGTTAACCGGCTTTGGATGCGCGTTGAGCATCGCAGACTATAAGGCCACCTTTCCTTCGGACTTCGATGATCACCCGTACCGTGCGCGTCGGATCGAAGGCGTTTGTTGCCGTTCACGGACGCTGCCCTCGAACGTATTTTGTCGCTTAGCTTTATTGCTTCGTCGGCTGTCTCGCAGAAAATGTCGCCGTCGGGGCTGACCTGATACATCGGTCATCTCCTTTCATCGGGGATAATCGAAGTTTACGCGAAAGCACCGAGCACGGTCAAGTACGATAACCGAGCGATAACCGAGCGGTCACCGTGACGGTCGGCTCGACGGGAATCGAGACCGCCAAGAACGGACTGCGAGCCAATTGCGGGCGCTTATTGACAACAACGCTTTGCTTAGCGGCCTTATAATGAAGCGCAACATGAGGCAACGCACAAGAGTTGAGATCCCAAATAAGTCTGAATCTGAATTTGAAAATTTCGACCGAGCGGTAAAGGCTATCTTGACCAAAAAGAAGCCTGGAAAGAAGCGTCAGGCTACCAAGCGACGCTTACCGCGCCCCTGACGCTTTGGCTTCTTACCACCTTTCAACGGTGCGAGGTGTGGGCTTTGCAGTCATTTCGTTCCAAGTAAGCCGCCGCCCGGTGACATGCGAACAGACGAACGCAAATCGCTCTGCATCGGTCAGTTTCCGCAGGTTGAAGCGGAGTGCTTGCTCATCGAGATATCGGAACAGGTGAAAGGGTTCCACCGAAATGTAGGTGCCGTGCAAGCCACGTTTCAGCAGTGACCAGAAATTTTCCATGCCGTTGGTGTGAATCTGCCCGTTTACATAGGTCTCAGCGTGATTGATGACTTGATGAGCGTATTCCGCTCGAAGTCCGAAGTAGGCGACTACTTCATCCGTGAATAGATGCGATCCGGCTTCCACGTTGTCATGAACTGCCGGAACCACGTTCTGATATTGAGTATTTTCGATCACGCGAAGGCGAACGTCACCACCCCGTTGAAGCATCCCTTGAACAGCCGTTTTGCCGACTGACCCCCCGCCTTTGCCTTCGAGGGTTTTCAGCTTCCGGCTTTGGTGCATATTGCGCGCCTTGCCGCCGATGTATGACTCGTCAACTTCTACTTCGCCTGAGAGCTTTCCGCCACGGCGATCATCCTGCATCGCTTTGCGTATGCGCTGGAGCATGAACCACGCTGTCTTTTGGGTGGTGCCGATGGCCTTAGCGATCTCATAGCTGGAGACGCCGTTTTTGCAGTTCACGAGTTGCCACGTCACAACTAGCCATTTGCCGAGCGGGATAGCTGAATCCTCGAAGATGGTGCCAACCTTCACGGAGAACTGTTTACGGCAGTCTGCCTTTCGACACTTCCAGATCAGCCGTGTTGCGAGGAACATCGGGTTGTCGGTTTGACAGTAGGGGCAGTGAACGCCATTCGGCCAACGTCTCGATGCCAAGTACTCGATTGCATTCTTAGGGATGCTGAAGAACGTTACAGCGTCAATCAAAGTCTTGGGCGTTTCCATGCTTCAAGTATGCGCCCAAACTCTTGGTGTGTCAAGTAAGTTTTTACCCACCCAGTTTACATAATATCGGTTATCGGACTACGTCTGAAAGGCGAGTCACGGAGCTTCAAGGTCATGCCCCAGCGTGTCGGCCTCTTGCAGGGTCAAGAAGACGTGTCTTCCCGGCTTCCGGAGCGACTCTGCGACTTGCCACATGCGTGGAGTACGAAGCAACTGAGAACCGGCGCAGAATTGCAGCACCGAACCCGCGATGAGGGGGAGGATGTCCGCCTTTCCGTTGAAAAAGGAACGGCTCGGAAACACGATCTAAGCCGCCGAATGGGCAGCGACGGTGATCGCATTTAGGTTACAACGTATGTCATAAGCACGCTGCAGATTATGAATAAGCAGCGGCAAATGGCGGTGGCCGTGAAGACGATTCCAGCGTGTTTCGGCGTACAGCAGGGCTGAGGCTACCCAGCGCAAGCGGTGATCGCTGCCCTGCCAGCGTTTGACACGCCGGCAGATGGTCTCGACAACTGAAAAGCTGGATTCGATTCCATTGGTACTGCTGAGGGATCGCCGCAACCGGGCATGCACCTGCAGATCATGTAGCGTGAGGGTCTCCTCTAAGCCCTCCATTAAGCTGGCCGCCGCACTCGGGTTCAGCTCGTTCAACTCATCGTGCAATCGATAAAGCGCCTGCCGAGCATCACTGCTATCAGCGTGAGCGTAGGCCAGCCGTAGCTTGTACTTGAACCAGTGTTGCTGCGTGTCCGGCACGTACGCCAGGATGTTGCGGATCTTATGCACCTGGCAGCGCTGGATGAAAGCGGCTTCGCCGGCATGCCGCTCAATGGCGGCGCGCAAGGCACGGCTGCCATCAATCAGATACAAACGCGGCTGGCTGAAATCCAGCCCCCGCTCGGACAGATGCTCAAATAAGCCGCTCACCACCTTCGCATTCTCGGTGGCTCCTTGCACCAGTCCCAATACGACCTTCTTGCCAAACGCATCGATGCCGATGGCGACCACCAAATGCTGGCCCTTGAAGATCGTGCCGTCAACTAACAGTGCACAGATCTGGAGATGCTGCAAGGAACGGCTCATGAGAGCTTCCAGCTTCTTGCGGCTGGCCTCCACAAATCGTTCGCTGAGGGTGCTCTTCTCCAGCCCGTAGGCATCCATAAACTGCTGCAGCACTAACTTGTAATCCCGCATGCTGAGCCCGCGCATGATGTTGCTCCAAACTGTTTCTTCTGCCGGACTCACTTGCTGGAACAGCTGGTAAGTTCCCAAGGGCAGCTCTTTGCCGCCACACTCACGCACGCGTGGCCGCGCGATCGGAACCCGCTGGCCATCGATGAGGCACGAGCCTTGCTCGATACCCCACCGGTAAGCCTGCCGCGTTTGCCTGCGACACGATCGCGGGCCAGCAATCTGCTCGACCTCCGATTCCAGTACGGACTGGATGAACATCCGGCCCACCTTTCGGACCAGCTCACCCAAGCCCTGCTCCAAGCTGGTCAGCACTTCTGCCATCGGCAAGCAAATCTGTACCGCCCGATCCTTCTCTGCACCCGCACTCTTCTGGACTGCTCTTCTCTGATACGCTCTCTTCAAAACGACTCTCCCTTTTTTCTGGCAAGAAAAATTTCCCAGAGCCTATCACGGGCTCTGGGTGAGTCGTTCCCTTTTCTACGATCTTTCGGACATCCTCATGAGGGGGTCACAATTATCGGATCTTTTAATTTCTTTAATTCGTATGGTTTAGCTCAATTTCAAGCTCTGTTCAGCATATCGGAGGTGGGATCTTTCGCTCGGGCGAACGGGGTTTGGAGGTCTCTTGAAACACATCGTCTCAACATATGCGGCCGTTCTACGAACGACGTTCAGCGTACCTTCCGGTCAAACAATCAACGCAATCAATTTGACTTCACAAGCTCGTAACCCGGATCTCTCAAATTTTTCTTTTGCGAGACCAGCCGGGCCGAATACTCTCGGCGGCATCAGCATTCCGAATAAATTCCAGTTTGACTCAGAAACGAACACGACAACACTGGCCCTCTCCGCGGCAGAAGGCTTACAGGCACCCAGCATTGCAGGCAGATTGCCTGATACGTCCGTGAGCGAACTCGCAGCTAACAGCTCGATCCCCGCATTTTCCTGCGGAACAACGGGAGGAACTGGCGAGGTCACGTGGAGATTCGACGCTTCCCTGCCCGCGGATTCCTGTCCTGCTTCCGCCAGGCCGGCTCTGCGTAAGGATAGTAGGGAGGCGAAGGGGGTGAGGAGGCTAACTCGTTTATTGCTTCTGTTCTGCTCTGCGCTTGCCTATTCCCAGGTAACAATCAATCCTGGAGATAACATTCAGTCCAAAATTAATGCGAACCCGGCAGGCACGACGTTTACTATCAACGCCGGGACCTACCGCATCACATCGGCGCTCAATCCAAAAACGGGCGATAGCTTTATTGGCGCTACGAGCTGCAACACCAACCCAATCGCTTCGCCGGGCGCTTGCGCGGCGGTCATCAGCGGCTCGACCGTTATTGGGTCTTTGGCTACGTTTGACGGAACGAATTACGAAGTCACGGGGCAAACGCAGCAAGGCAATTCGTCGGGAATCTCAAGCTCGAATTGCCAACCTGGTTACACGGGTTGCATCTACCCAGAGGAGTTGTGGTTTGACGAAGTTCCGTACCAACATCTCGGCGGCTCCACTCTTCCAACCATAGCCCCCGGGCAGTGGTGGTTCGACTACACCAATGACATCATCTATTTCCATGACAATCCGAGCGGACATGTAGTCGAAACCAGCGTTGCCCCTGGCGCTTTTACGTCCCAGGCGGCAAATAACGTCACACTCCAATATCTGACTTTCGAAGAATTCGCGGTTCCGTTCACGGATTTCGGCGCGATCCAGCCGTGGGGAGCGGGCGAATCGAACACATCTCGACTCGCAGGGGGGTTGAATTGGGTCGTTGAGAATTGCGAGCTTTGGGGTATGCACGGATCTCCAATTAACCCGAATTACGGGATACAGATTCTCAACAGCTACATTCACGATAACGGGCAATGTGGAATCTGCGGAGGTTGGGGTGCGCTAGATGGCACTCATCCATCGAATGTACTAATTCAGGGAAATTTCATCACGCATAACGATTGGAACAATTACAACAACATCAATCCTGGACAGGGAGCGGGTGGAATCAAGCTGGGTGCAACCTATCTCGCCGTAATCAGGAACAACTTAATTACTTATAACGGCGGAGCCGGTTTTCATTGCGATGCAAGTTGCAGCTCGCCGCTGGTGGATGGTAATACGATCACCGATAACATCGGCGGGGCCGGCATCGTCTACGAAATCTCGACCGTAAGCGCAACGTTTCGGAATAACATTCTGCTACGGAATGGCGGGACGAATGCTTTCAACGGTTATCCGAACTGGGCAATCCAGAGCATTGCGAGCGTCGGGGTTCAGGCATATTGCAATTTCATCGAAGTCAGCAATCTCCTAGGTGAACAAGGCTTGGATGTTGGAGCGTCCAACCGCACATTCGCTACACCACCCGGAGGTCACGCGAATTCGACCGGCAATTCCTTTCATCACAACACTGTCACCTGGGATTCCGGAGCGCACGGGACGGTTGGATATACCAACAGCGATAGCTCGAATCAGCCGAATTTCTTAGCAAACAACACGCCGCCGGATTACAACACCTATCATCTCTCTAATTTGTCGAGCACCTTTTTTCAGTACAGCAACTCTGGAAGCGGCACGCTCAGCTTTGCGAATTATCAGGCGGCAGGAGCGGATGCGCACGGCACGGCGGATACCAACTACACGAGCGGGTTTCCAACAGTTGCGATCACGTCGCCTGCGGATCAATCAACCCTCGGTAATGTGTTTGCGGTTGCGGCTACCGCATCCGACACAAGCGGAATCAGCAAGGTCGAATTTTATGTGGACTGGAACTTGCAGAAAACGGTGAATACCCCGCCCTTCAATTTCGCCTGGACGAATGAGGCTAGCGCATCGCACACTATCGCGGCGATGGCCTATAGCACTGCCGGAATCCGCGATTGCTATGCGGTCACGCTGAACATGGCGGGCAGCGCGGATCCTGGAGCACTTGTGTTCTAAATGAGGATTGGCAGGGCTTTACTGCTTCCACATGCCGGGCGCGCAGAGCCTGCCCGCGCACCAAACAACTCCGGATTACTGTAATAACCCCGCTCCCTTCGGGGCTTCCCTGCCTCAACCACCATCGGAAGCGCCTTCTCCGAAGGGTCCTGCCGGCAAGGCACGTTTTCGGAACTCACCCTCAATTGAACCCAATGTTCTCTGCAACGGCCGCCTGCACCATTGATACTGAACGAACGAGAGAGGGCCCATATTGGGCCGTTCAGGTCGCCTTGGAAAAAGTGGGCTTTTGCGGAGGGCCGGGGACAAGGGTTGTCTTAGAAAAACGTGGGTCTCGCCCTTTTTTTTACAATCGGGCGATTTTTTCTAGCCGAAACACACTACCTTTACATCCTAATCGTTATATACTAACAGAAACAGCATTGAGGTAAAAGGAGCCGTTCAGGTCATGAACGGACGCAGTCGGTGCCTGCTTGAGAGTCACGTTCTCGCGCAGAATTGCTGAAGTCGTCCCTCATTGATCCGGTCCCAGAATCATATCTTGTTTCGGGCATCGATCACCGTGCCGCCCGACGCGAGATGTGATCCCTAGCGTCCGGGTTCTTAGAGAGGCACTCGTAGGAGAGTGCCCTAACCGGACTGAAGAACAGCTCTTCCAACCGAGTTGCTCGAACAGAAAGGAACAAACATTTTGAAACTAAGACTGAAGACTTCAGAAAAGTGCCTCATTCTCCTCACCGCCGCCGTTGCTGTGTCGTTTGGAGGCACCGTAAACATTACACCGGGGACGAATATCCCAAGCGTTGTCAATGCCAATCCGGCAGGGACGACCTTTGTTATCGCGCCCGGCACGTATCGCCTAGAAAGCACGATTGAGGCCAAGAACGGCGATACCTTTATTGGCCTAACGCCATGCGCACCGCCGACGGTTGCGTGCACAGCCATCCTGAGCGGGTCTAAAATAATCGGGTCATTGGCAACGTTCAACGGAACAGACTACGAGGTGACTGGCCAGACGCAACAGGGCGCGATAACGGCGCTTACAAGGCAGTGTGAGCCGGGCTGGGAAGGCTGTATCTATCCGGAAGACTTGTTTTTTGACGGCGTCCCGCTAAAACATCTGAATTCCGCCTCGCGACCGACAATCTCGACTGGGCAGTGGTGGTTCGACTACGCGAATAACATCATCTACTTCCACGACAACCCAGCAGGGCATGTGGTTGAGACTAGTGTCCTCCAAAGCGCTTTCGGCGGTGATGGCAACAACGTCACAATCAGCCAGCTCGCTATTAAAGAATTTGCTTCGCCGGGTGGGTCGCCCGGCACCATTGGAATGCCCGGAAATGCATCTCTGACGCAGGGAGCAAACTGGACGATCAAGAATTGCGAAATCTCGCTGAACCACGGTAGCGGGGTGCGCGTGGACTTCGGAATGCAGATTCTCAACAACTACATCCACGACAATGGCGATCTTGGGATCAGTGGAGGCACAAGCTCCACAACTACGTCCGGTATCGTTATCAGCTATAACACCATCAGTCACAATAACTATGCTCATTTTCTTTCCGGGTTCGGGTCTGGAGGGATCAAGAACAGTAGCACCAAAGGCATCGTCATTCGCGGCAATACGATCACGAACAACGACGGGGCAGGCATCCACTTCGACGCGAGCGAACAATCCCCGCTGGTTGACGGCAATACGGTGACGGACAACACTGGGGGAGGCGGCATTGTATACGAGGTCAGCCTGACTTCAGCAACCTTTCGGAACAACATCTCATTGAGAAACGGGATTGATTTGCCAACGGAAACCGGTATACCCAACGGAGGCATAGCGAGCTACGCTTCAGTCGGCGTACAGGCCTACTGCAACGTGATAGAAGTTCCTAATGCCGCAAACGCAAACGGATTGATGTTTGTCGGAAGCGACCGAGGGTACAACCCCGATCCTCCGGGCGAATATCTGATGGCTACGGGGAACTCCTTCCATCACAACACGGTGATTTGGGATCCTGGTGCAAACGGGATGGTTGGGTACTTTCAGGCAGATCCGGCGCATCAGCCTAATTTCTTCGCTGACAACGGACGACCGGATTTCAATACGTACCATTTACCCAGTTTGTCTTCAGCCAATTTCGTCTACGACAACAACAACACGAAGCAGAACTCGCGGAAGAGCTTTGCGCAATTCCAGGATGCTGGTGCTGATATTCACGGCAGCGCAGATACGAACAACAGGAGCGGCTTCCCGACTGTGGCGATTACGTCTCCGGCGGACCAGTCATCGTTTGGAAATTCAGTTACGGTTGCAGCTAAAGCATCGGACGCAAGTGGAATCAGTAAGGTGGAATTCTATGTAGATTGGAGCCTGGAGGCGACAGTCACAAGCAGCCCCTATAATTTCAACTGGACCAATGGCGGTTCCGGATCACATACTGTCGCTGCAATGGCCTATAGCAACGCAGGAATCCGCGCTTGCTACGCGGTTGCGCTAAACAAACAGTGAGCCTTGCCGAAGGCAAGATATCAGCCGAAGAATTCTGAGGTCCTCACTGGCAGCGCAGTTCAGGATGACCTAACGAAATGTTAGGTTATCCTGAAGCTGCATTGACGCTGCTCATAGCTCTTGCCCTCATAGGAGGCTTGTCCTCTACCACCGTAAACGTCACACCTGGGATGGACATCGCGGCCGTGGTAGCGAACACTCCCCCAAATACGACATTTGTTATCTACCCCGGTACGTACCGGCTGCAGCGTCCGATTGAGGCCAAGGACGGCGATACTTTTACTGGCCTAACACCTTGCGCACCCCCCAAAAGTGCTTGTCCAGCTATCCTGAGCGGGTCTCGAATAATCGGGACGTCCGCCACGTTCGACGGAACGGACTACAAGGTGGCTGGCCATACGCAACCGCGCCCAATAAACATCACTACCAGGCAGTGTCAGGCTGGCTGGGAAGGGTGCATTTATCCGGAAGACTTGTTCTTTGATGGCGTGCCGCTAAAACATCTGAATTCTGCCTCGCGGCCTACGACCTCGGCTGGGCAGTGGTGGTTCGATTACACGAATAACATCATCTACTTTCACGACGACCCAGCAGCCCATCTGGTTGAGACGAGTGTGGTCCCCAACGCGTTCGGCGGACGCGGCAACAACGTCACGATCAGCCAGCTCACCATTGAAGAATTTGCTTCGCCGGTGGGTTCGCCCGGTACTATCGGAATGCCGGGAAAGGCATCTCTGACACAGGGAACGAACTGGACGATCAAAAATTGCGACATCTTGCTCAATCATGGCAGCGCGGTGCGGCTGGCCTTCGGAATGAAAATCCTCAATAACTACATTCACGATAACGGCGATATTGCAATCGGCGGTGGTACGGTGGCGAACTCAACAACTCAGTCCACTCCGTCCGGTATCGTGATTAGTAATAACACGATCAGCCACAATAACTATGCTCATGTGCTTACCGGGTTCGGGTCTGGAGGAATGAAGATTAATGTCACCAAAGGCGTCGTGGTTCGCGGCAACACGATCACGAACAATGACGGCGCGGGCATCCACTTCGACGCAAGCAGCCAATCGCCGCTGGTTGATGGCAATACGGTGACGGACAACACTGGGGGAGGTGGCATTGTATACGAGATCAGCCTGACATCAGCAACCTTCCGAAACAACATCTCGTTGAGAAACGGGGCTGACTTGCCAACGGAATCCGGTATACCTAATGCAGGGATAGGTAGTTACGCTTCGGTAGGCGTGGACGCCTACTGCAACATAATAGAAATTCCCGCCGCCTCACATGCAAACGGACTGATGTTTGTCGCAAGCGACCGAGGGTACAACTCCTATCCTCCGGGCGAATATCTGATGTCTACGGGGAACTCTTTCCATCACAACACGGTGATTTGGGATCCTGGTGCAACCGGAATCATCGGGTATTTTCAGGCAGATCCGGCGCATCAGCCTAATTTCTTCGCTGACAACACACCGCCGGATTTCAATACGTACCATTTATCCAGTTTGTCTTCAGCCGATTTCGTATACGATAACAACAATACGAAGCAGAATTCGCGGAAGACCTTTGCGCAATTCCGGAAGGCTGGTGCAGATATTCACGGCAGCGCAGATACGAACAACAGGAGCGGCTTCCCAGCTGTGGTGATTACGTCTCCGGCGGACCAGTCATCGGTTGGAAGTTCAGTTACGGTTGCAGCCAAGGCATCGGACGCAAGCGGAATCAGTAAGGTGGAATTCTATGTAGACTGGAGCTTGCAGGCGACAGTCACAAGCAGCCCCTACAATTTCAACTGGACTAATGGCGCTTCCGGATCACACACTGTCGCTGCGACGGCCTATAGCAACGCAGGAATCCGCGCTTGCTATGCGGTTACGCTAAACAAACAGTGAGCCGTGCCGATCGGCTGGACGTTATTGAGCCGTCTTGCGTTGTGATATCGGCTCGCATCAACGTACCAAACTAGCGGAACGCTAAAGCTCTTACCTCGTGAACTCAGGACAACGCATCACGCCATGGGCGCGTTTCGGTATAAGATGCACCCAAAGGTGCCAACCAAGAAGGCCCGCAAAGGGTTTGAAAATCCTTACAGGCAATGGTGGCGCATGCATAAAATCCTGATAGCTGCGTTCAAGCTGGAAATCGGGAAAGTCTTGCGCCACAGTCTTAAGGTCATAAACCTTACTGTACGGATTCAACGGCCCATCTGTGTTCCGATGGATGAAATTCGACATTTTCAGATATTTCCACAACCCGACCGTTCTGGCGTTTGACAGGTGCTCACCTGCAATGCCCTTTGGCCGCGCTCGAACAGAGTAGAGCGCTGCAAGAGCGACGCGCCGCACAACCGAAATTGCAACCAGGTAATTGAGAGACCGTCGCGCATAAAGCATCGCAATCAGACGCCCCTCAGGTTTCAAAACCCGTGCTATTTCGTGTTGTGCGGTTTTCACGTCAGGGATGTGGTGCAACACTCCATGCGAAAAAACGATATCAAAGCTCTTGTCCCGGAAAGGCATTGAAAGTGCGGTGCCGCGCTCCAACCGCTGGTAAGGAAGCGATTTGATTCGCAAACGCGTGGCAACACGTTCGATCGATTCGGGAGTCAAATCTAGTCCCGACCACAGCGCACCGCGCCGAATGATTTGTTCTGAATCAGCACCCTCTCCAAGCCCAATCTCAAGGACAGTCTTTCCCTTAAAATCGATTGCGTCAAGTCGAGCCAGAATGTGCGCTTCATGTTCATAGCGCATGGCGTCGTAGCGCTGAAAAAACGCCTCGTAATCCCCTTTGAGGCTATCAACCTGATGATCTCCGCACGGATGGGCATTCCAGAACTCGCGAATTGTCTCCTCAGCTATTTCATGCATTAGAAACCTCAACGAGCAGACAGGCTCGAGAACACATAATAACTTCTCTAATTTGGGATTTCATTTGGGTCGTCTGGTCGGCCTTCGGGGCGTGCCAAGTGAACAGCTATACGCGCACCACGCACTCGCTTTTGAGGGATTCCAATACGGCGAACGTCGCGCGGGAGCTTGCCGCCAACGAGTCGATGCTGATGGGCGAACCGGTGCCAGACTCAAAACCATCAAGCAAGGCTTTCATTTCGGCAGCGTGCCCTTTATCTCCGGAGAACGACTTGGTTGATTTCTTCCGCCCGACAGCGCACTCGAGCTTCTTGAAGTTCCACATGCGGGCTGTTTTGGAGTCACCGAACACCTCCAGGTATTCCTTCTCGACTGCGTTGGCGCCGCTGGACAGGTAGTGAATCGTACCGGCAGAACCATCCGCGAAGGTTATCGAGATTAGAACATTGTCGTTGTTGTACCGGCGCGCGTGGTCGGTGGGAGCAACAGCGTAAACGCTGGTGGGGAGTGCGCCGCAAAGAAATTGCATCACGTCTACGAAGTGTCCGCCTTCGCCGACGATGCGTCCCCCCTGCTCTGGATCTTGCATCCAATGCGTTGGCGGCGTGAACCCGGCATTCACGCGATAGTGCATGGCGAGCGGCTCCGTTCGGCCGAGAAAGAAACCCTGAATGGCCCGGACCGGCTCGGAAAAGCGCCGGTTGTAACCAACCATAAATAGCGGTGCTCTTCCTGCCTGTACGGATTCAGCGTAGGCATCCAGGATGGCTTCGAACTCCTCGTTGTTCAGTGCCGGGGGTTTCTCGACGAACACACTTTTACCTGCGCGCAGGGCCTGCGACGCATAGCGTGCGTGCGAGTCGTGACGCGAAGTAACGAAGACCAAGTTTACATCCTGGTCATTGATGATCTCTGCTGCGTCGGTTGCACAGAATTCGAAGTGGTACTTTTTCCCCGTATTTTTGGCGTTCACTGGTTTACTGGTCGCAACGCCCCGCATCCGCGGAGCAAGTTTCATCAATGGGGGCAGCAGCATTGATTGCGTGAAATTTCCGGCTCCTATAAAGCCCAGAACCACTTGCTGCCTGGAGCCCGTGCGATCCAAGGTATGTAGCTCAATACGCCGCGGTATGGAAGTCGACTCACTTTCAGCGGAGTACTGGATGAGGATGCCGAGGTAACTCTCCTGCACTTTGCCGGTAATGATGTCGTACGCACGGAGACTTTCTTCGAGCGGGATCCGGTGCGTAATCAAGGCCTCTACATTCAGTTTCCGTTGTGCCATCAAGTCCAGGACAGCGTCCATATTGCGGTTTTCCGTCCAGCGAACGAATCCGAGAGGGTAGTCCTGCCCGCGTTCCTCATAGTCGGGATCGTAGCGGCCGGGACCGTAGGAGCAAGAAATGCGAAAGTTGATTTCCTTCTCATAAAACGGAGAACGAGGGATGTCCATCCCGACCGTGCCTACAATCACCACCGTGCCCCGCTTTCGGGCACACTGGATTGCCAGCTCCACGGGCTGGTTCGAATTGGTCGCCGCGGTGATGATCACGGCATCGGCGCCTTTACCGCGAGTGAAACTTTGCACTTCGAGGAGCGCGCCTGGGTTGCTGAGAGCGCACCGGTCACATCCAAGTGTTTGAGCGAAGCTGAAATTGCGTGAAGCGACATCGATGCCAATCACGCGACAGCCACTGGCCTTCAACAACTGCACGGTTATCAGGCCGATCAGCCCCAAACCGATGACAGCCACTTGCTCGCCCATTCGTACGTCAGCTTGGCGCACACCTTGCATGGCGATGGCGGCCACCGTTGTGAACGCAGCCTCCTCGAACCCAACCTCGTCCGGCACTTTGACGACCAGATTGCGCGGAACCGAAACGATTGCCGCGTGCGAAGCATAGCCGACGCCCCCGCAGGCGACGCGATCCCCTACCTTAACGTCGTCTACTGCAGATTCAATCACGACCCCAGCGCAGCTATACCCCAACTCCTTATAACTGTCGAGCCGTTGCTGGACCTTTTTGTAGGAGGCCAGCAGGCCTTCGCGATTGACGTTGTCTAGCACTTGGCGGACCAGGTCTGGCCGCAAGCGGGCCTTCTGCAGCATCGAAGCCTTGGCGGTTTTCACCGATGTCCGTTCCGTCCCGGCACTGATAAGTGAGAACACGTTACGGACGAGCACGCTGCCCTTCCTAATTTTCGGCGCAGGCAGATCATCTACGCAGATCTCACCCGTCCTCTGGTACTGGATCATTTGGAGCAGTGGCGTGTCCTTTCGAGTGCGTCCTGTGGCAATCAGCTAGTTCTGGAAGAATGTGCGAAACCAGATCTCGTTCGTTAGTAAAGTCCAGATCAGGTACGCATTGTCCTCCAGCCCCTGTTTATCGCGGGCGATCAGGCCCGAGACGTATGCCGGATCATACAGCCCGCGAGCGCGCAGAGCTTGCTCGCAAAGCAGGTCGGCAATCATCGTCGAGAGCGGTCCCCGGACCCAAGAGCGTAAAGGCGAAGCGAAGGGCGCTTTCGGCCGGTTGATGATAGTGCCCGGCAGGTACTTCCTGGCAACCTTCTTTAGGAGATGCTTCTGAGTTGCCCCATGGATGCGTTCGCGCGGGCAAACCGAAAACATGAACTCGACGATACGGTGGTCGATTAGCGGCGGACGGCTCTCGATGCTTGCGGCCATCGAGGCCTTGTCGGAATAAGTCAGATTGTGCTCGGGCAGGAAAACCAGCGTGTCATTCAGGCACATCTGCGTGAGATAGGATAGTCCATTGGGTTTGAAGCGCTCCACCTGCGACTTGAAGAAGTGCGTATCGTAGTAGGACATCCGGCTGCTGAACAGCTGCGGGAATTGGTTAGGCGGTAGCGAAAGATCAGACATCAAGAAACGATCACAGCGCGGGGCCGAAGCAAAGGACAGAAACCGCTTCCCCCATCGGACCTGCTTCAACCCTCGCGCCGAAGTCGCGACTGGGATGAGGTCTGCGGCGCTTTCGACCATTCGCCGGATTGCGCTGGGCACGATAGCCTGGTAGCTCTCGGCTGTCAAACAGGCTAGTTGCTTACGATAACCGCCAAAAACCTCATCGCCGCCCATGCCATTTAGGAGCACTACAATGCCCAAATCCCGCGCTGCCCGGGAGATCAGGTATGTATTCATCGCAGCGGGATCGGACAGTGGTTCGTCTAGATGCCAGACCATTTTTGGCAGCAGTTCATCTACCTGGGGCTGAATTTCCAGCTCGTGATAGGTGAACCCAAATTGGTTGGCCACCTGCCGGGCATATATCTCGTCCGGCGTCATACATTCGAACTTCTGGTCTCCTGCGGAGAACTTGATAGTGAACGAGTGCACCTCCTGATGTGTGTTGACACGCATCAGCGCGCTGACGATTGAAGAGTCCAGACCGCCGCTGAGGAACACACCTACGGGCACGTCCGCCCTCATCTGTAAGCGAACAGAGTCGGCCAGCAGCACGTCAAGCTCTTCGATGAGTGCACCTTCGCCGGCAGGCAGCTCAGCTGGATGCAAGCTCCAGTACTGTCGTATCGACAGATTACCATCCTGTAGCGCCATACAGTGCGCAGGAGGCAGTTTCAGGATGTCCTGGAACCCGGTCCATGGCGACACCTGGAACCGTGCAGGCGTATGCAGCGCCTGCAGATCTGGTCGCCTGGGTACCAGTGTAGAGCTGAGTATCGCTTTGATCTCAGATGAAAAGACGAGACAGCCATTTTGAAAATGATAGTAGAATGGCTTAATTCCCAGGCGATCACGCGCCGCAAACAGTTTCCGCGTCCGAGAATCATAGATCGCGAAGGCAAACATGCCGTTCAGCTTGTCGAGGCACGCTTCGCCCCAGCACTGGTACGCGTACAGCAGGATTTCGGTGTCGCTGTGCGACCGGAAGCGCACGCCCTTGCCCGCTAGTTCCGCGCGGAGTTCCTCGTAGTTGTAAATCTCTCCGTTAAAGACAATCCAGAGGTCGGCAGTTTCATTGCACATCGGCTGACGACCGCCAGGGGAAAGATCGATAATGGACAACCGGCGATGCGCTAGGCCCGACGAAGAGTCGGCAAACCATTCCAGCCCGGCGTCGTCCGGCCCGCGATGGGCGATGATATCGCTCATGCGCGCGAGCAGTCGAGGGTTTCCGCCATTGATGATTCCCGCTATTCCGCACATAAAGAGTAGGTCGCGATGGAAACGAGGATGCTTATTGGAGGAAACGAGTGATTAGCTAATATGAGCAAACGCGTAACCGTAAAATAGGTGCCGGTAGGTTGCGATCAGTCGCTTTTCAGAATTCTCCCACGCCAGTACTTCGCGGAAGCGGGCGAGAGCGAACTGCGACATAACCTGTCTCCGTTCGACGTCCAGCAGCAATTGCCGAATAGCGCGTGCCAGCGCAGCATCATCATTTGCCTCAACATAGACGGCCGCCGACTCGGCAGAACGGCGGTGCTCTATGAGGTCGAACGCCACAATGGGGCGTCCGAACGCCATGTACTCGATAATCTTATTCATCGTGGAAAGATTACTCCACTCGCTCAATGGATCTGGATCGACACACAAATCAGCCGTGGAAAGATACTCCCACAAGTGCTCGTCTGGGATTCGCCCCGTGAAATGGACCGCCGAGCCTAGGCCCATCTGCTCGGACATCGCCTTCATGCGCGGTTGATCGGGTCCGCCACCGATAAACGCGAATAGCGTGTCGTCAGGAGCCGTCGTGCGGTAATGCTGGATCGCGCGTAGCAGGTGATCAACGCCGTCCTGCACGCACATCTCGCCCAGGTACATCACCATATAAGGGCGACCACGTTTCAGTTCGTAGCAGGGCGCGTAAATATCGGCCCAGGCGCAGCGGGGACCGCTCCGAACAATGGTGACTCTTGCATCGGGGATCCCACCACGCCGGAGCGCAACCGTCCTGTGCGACTGATTGACGGCAATGACCGCGTCCGCCGACTTTAGCGTCAGCCGTTCCAGCATCAGCAATCCGCGGTAGAACAGTCCCGTGCGCGAGCGCCCCTTAGCGACGTACATCTCTGGACATAGATCGTGATGATCAAAAACAAACTTCACTCCGAAGGGCCGAAATAGTAACGCCAGCGCGAAAAATGTATCAGGGGGGTTGCAGGCGTGGATGGCGTGGAATGGGCGGTGCGCATACGCCTTAAGAGCGAGCCACAGTGTAGCCAGCCAACAATAAACAAACTCGAGGAAATAGCCGAGTACACCTTTGTTGGCCTCGTAAATTAGCCGGTAGCGATAGATATCGACATCTTCCAGCCGTTCGTAGCGGGCGGTATACGTCCCCTTCTTCGGACAGATAACGGCCACACCGAATCCATCGCGGCGCAGGCTGGTAGCTTCCTGCCAGACGCGCCGATCGAAGGGCACTGGTAGGTTTTGCACAATGATGAGGATATTGCGATGCTTAGCTGGCGTGCACGACCTCCTTCGCCAACTCGCGTTCGAATCTAGCAGCTCGAGTTCCAGTTTGGGGACCGGCAAGGTCGATGACCGCCGCACGCGTGTTCTCCAGCAACACGGCAGTCCCATGAAAGTGGTGACCCACAAGCAGCAGCTCGACGTCGCATAAATCATCGAGCGAGGAGACTAGCAACCGGGACAAGTGCGGGATGACGCTGTCGATATATTCCTTATTTGCCCCTGTCAGTCGCGCCGCTATGACGTTGGGGTCATAGATACTCAGTTCATAGCCCTTGCCCAACAATCGCTCCGCCAATTCGACAAACGGGCTCTCTCGAAGGTCATCGGTGTTCGCCTTAAAGCTGAGGCCGATCAAGCCAAGGCGGCGCGCGCCGGTGGCGCGGATCTTCTGGAATGCCCGCTCGATCACCTGTTCGTTACTCGACAAAATGGCTGTGATCAGCGGCAATTGGAGATCAACTTCTTTACCCGCATAGAGAATGGCACGCACGTCCTTAGGCAGGCACGAACCGCCAAAGGCGAAACCGGGCATGAGGTAACGGCGCGAGATGTTGAGCTTGGTATCAGTGCAGAAGACGTTCATTACCGCTTCCGCATCCACTTCAGCCCCTTGGCAGACGGCGTCGATCTCATTGGCGAAGGCTACCTTCAAAGCGTGAAAAACATTCCCAGCATATTTCACCATGAGCGCCTCTCTTGGCTTCAGCACGAAAACGGGAGCCGAGAGCTCTGCATAAAGCGAGCACATCGTGCTTTCGACTGCCGCACTGTCCGTGCCCAGGATAGTGAACGGCGGCTCTTCGAAATCATGGATCGCAGTGCCTTCCCTTAGGAATTCCGGATTGGCGCACAACTCCACAAGCCCAGGCGCTGCTGACTCGAATATCTCGCGGCAGCGGTCGAAGATGGATGGCAAGACACTACTGCGGATCACCACGATCTGTGTCTTGACGAGCTTCGAAAGCGCCGTGGCGATCTCATTACAGGCGCGAAATAAGTGCGCAGGATCGATCTGCCCATTCGGGCGACTCGGCGTGGCTACGGCGACGAAGCACAACTCCGTCTCACGCAACGCCTCCTCGATATCGACAGTGGCGTGCATGCGCCCGGCGCGCCGGGCTTCCGCAATTCTATCGGCGAGGCCGTTCTCCACAATCGGAGCGTAGCCTGTATTGATGATGCGAACCTTATCGGCGTTTATGTCAACGCCCCAGACGTGATGTCCTTTGCATGCCAGACAGGCGGCCGACACGGTGCCCACGTAACCTAGACCGACGATAGTGAGCTTCAGGAGTAGACCCTCACATGAGTGCGGATTGTGCTTTGTCCATCGATTTTACCGCGAATGCGCAGCGTGGGAATAGGCTGCTTCTGATTGAACCGGCGCGAGCGCCAGCCCAGTTTGGGATTTTCGGAGCCGCGGATAATCTCCCAATGGGTGTTGTTATCCGCCGAAGAAAATACAATGCGTCGTTGGCGCCAGCCTATCTGGGCCTCTCCATCGCGGACCGACAGAACGGCGGCATCTTGATGCATATGGAAGAACAACTCGATCTCGTGCTGCCCAGTGCATCGAAAGCTATCTTCGATGTACAGATTCGCGGTCGCGCGGAAAAAGGAGACGGTACGCCGGTGAAGAACGGGTTTGGGCAAGCGCATGTAGCCGTCGTGTTCGGCCTTGATTGTCACCAGTTCGGGACTATCCTCGAACGACAACAGGCGGGTAGTTGCCTTCGAGCTCCATAGAAAGCGACCCGCCATTTCGGACTGGTCGCGGCCGTCCACGCGCACCGTGTTGTGTGCCGCCGTACTGCGGAAATAAGTGCGCCACTCAGGATGCGAATGGTAGGCGTAAGTGCCGGCGTCTACAAGAAAGTATTCATCGTCGATGGCAAGCCAAACCGACAACGCATCTGCATGACCATGCGCGGCCATGCTCGTAAACCCGAGCGGACCAAAATCCATGAGTAGGCGTACGCTGCCGTCGTGCGTGCGTGCGCAAGCTAGGCCGGCATCACGAAACAAGTTGCGTACTATAGTCGGGGCGCGTACGCCGTGTGGGAAGCTTTCGAGCAAGTCAGGCACGAGTGCTCGCGCCGCCTCCGTGGGCGTATGACGGAAGCGCAACCATGCAGGCTCAGCAAATAGCAGTCCCGACAATTGCATGGTGACTTCCAGCGCGCTTTCGCCTTCCGACAACAGGAACCCACGCGCGTCGTCGGAATCGCCGTAGCACGGCAGATCTCCACTCGATGTGGCGACGGTATTGAGAAACTCGGCCATCAAGCGTAACCGCTGTGCATATCCTTCGCTGAACGGACTTGCGGTGTTGCGGCCTATCGTGAAGGCGAGCAGGAACAACTCCAGCGTGAACAGGTGGTATGAGATCGCCTGCTCGCGATTAACACCGTCTTCCCCGACCTGGATGCGGATTTCGCGCTCCAGGGATCGCCGTGCAAGATCGCGCCAGCCGCTACAGTTTGGCCAAAAGTCGAAGCACGATGAACCCACAAACAAGCCAACCAGTTCGCCAATCAAGTGGTTATTGGCCGATGAGTAAAGGCTCAGCTTGCGGGCAATGCGCGCCAGATGTAGATAAATCGAGCCGAGCCACCGCTCGCGAAAACTCCGGTCGCGCGCGACATGCTCAGCGATGCGCGGATACAGCAGCGCCCACGAGAGCAAGCGCTCGGCTAACTCAAGACTGCTGGTCCAGTGCACGCCGCGAAGATACGGGTTCGCATGCAACCAGGAATCGAGCGACCGCACGATATAGCCGGCGTGCTGTTCAGAGTTTCCGACAAAGGCTAAGGCCGACAGATGCTGGTGCCGGCTGGGTTCCCACACGTACTTGATATCGCCCACTACGGAGGTATCGCGGATGTTTAGCGCACCGGCGAAACGGCGCTCCACCTGCCGACCGTAACAGTAGTCACGATGCCAATCGAACTCAAATTCAAGCGGGAACTCAAGGTCGAACACGCGAATGTACTCCATCGGCGTACCAGCATCGTGCAGTTGCACTGGGTACGACCCGGCGCGCAACGGTGTCCAGCGAGGCGCCGGCGCCGCTGTCTTCCTTTTACACCGTGCCCAGTCGAGGGGCAACATCGTGGCGGAGTGGGCGCGCCACGCGATTTCAGTGAGCCGCATCGAGGCCAGCCGCGACAAGTACCAGCGGATGTTCAGGACATCAATATTGATGTTATTCAACGCTCTATCTCTTTGCGGAAGTAGGGCTGTGGTCGTTGGCCTCATTCAGGGCACCGCGTGCTAGATTTCGCGAACAGCGAGCCGTTTGCACCGCTTCTGCAAAACAGGTCAACTGTTCTTCGCTGTAAGTACAAACGATTAACTATCCTATTTAAGGACTTGGCCCGCCGAGCTTAAAGGAGCTGGAAAGACCTCATGGGGCGCCCTGGCGGCGTTCCTCGCCCTTACTCACCCCTCCATAGCCGTTATAATGCGAGCAAGATCAACGGAATTTGGTTCGCATCAAGTTTGTGGCGCTTGAGAGCCTCGTTCCAGAACTCGCAGGAAGCTCTGCCGTGTTCTCAAGTACGCTCGGCAGGGACTCAGCCAGCTTCCTCGCAACCTTCTGAGTACCGAGCTCACTCATATGAGCTTGATCGATAAAGTACTTACCCAGATCCATATTCGCGGATTCGCCCTCGTAAAGCATTTTGTCACTCCGGAGGAGTGGGACTCCATTCTTCTCAGCAAACTCCTCGAACTTTCTCTCAAACGGTCCTTCCGTATCGTAACGGCCGGTCTGGCCGTTAAAGGTACAAAAGGCCAGAAACACCGGCTTAACGTTGTGCGACCGCAGGTCGCTCAAGATGCGTTCCAGATACTCTTCGTAGCGCTTATCCAACTCTACCTTCGAGAGGACGGCAAAGTTTGAGCCTGGCACCAGCTTGCCTTTCATTCGGTTATAGTAGTTGCGCGCCCAGTTCTCGACTACCAGGTTATAGAGAGCGAGACTCCGAAGACGATTCTTAAGCCATACTCGCTGCGCAAATTCCCGTTTGACTTCGGCGCTGCTATCCACCAAATGCCCCAGAAAGCCCTCATTCAGGCTGTAACCCACAATTGCTATCTTGGGGCGAAGGCCCAGATTCCACAGATAAAGGAACTTCTGATCCTCGAAAGTTATGGGATAGGCGTCCACGCCACCGTTCAGCACCGAATAACGACCGGGAAACTCACGGTCTAGTGCAGTCTGAAGCAGAGCGGGATAAGTATGTGCGTCATCCACTCCATAGCCGTAAGTGATGGAGTCGCCCAGGCAAAGAATCATTTCCTTTCCTGAGCTGGTATCGATGGGCCCACCGCGAAGTCCATAACTGTTAATTCGGGAGGGCGTCAGGGAGATC
Source organism: uncultured Acidobacteriaceae bacterium (assembly GCA_963703035.1). Classification (GTDB taxonomy): domain Bacteria; phylum Acidobacteriota; class Terriglobia; order Bryobacterales; family Bryobacteraceae; genus Bog-105. Next base: position 1,601,522 of record OY969780.1, read on the forward strand.
TTCTCTACGTATGCCTGGTTGGGAACGGGTGTAAAGAGAAGATCACCCCGCGTTTCATACACCAGCGAGCGATGATAGCTTAGACATCGCAGGCCAAACTCTAGAGCCACAACGGTAAGCGCAAGTATCAAGCACGAACGGAACCAACGTGACAAGAGGAAAGCACCCCTCGGCTTCGTCGTAGAAGCGTCCCCAAAGAGGCATCGACGAACATAGGAAGTATGTCCCCACCTCTTCTCCAGTGTGATGAGGCAATAGCCAAGATATAACGTGGCGCCTAGCGGGATAATATTCAACCAATCGACATTCATATACTAAGTACGAATACTCCTGTTAAAACAAATAACTGAAAATGAAACAAATCAGCAACAGAAACGAGCCATCTCCTGATCGTGTTCCGGTAAGAGATTTGCCGGTTAGGATCGGCATCGGTGTTGCGTTCGACCTCGCGGCGGCCTCAAACTGATCAAAATCGTCTGCTAGATAGCCTTGCTCCCAAGACCTGAGTTGCGCGCGCTATTCAAGGGAGCTGTAAATGCGGACTAGCGGAGAATGCCAGATTCACAGGCATTCGGGTCCGGCATCTGAACCCGGCGACTATCTCAGTGAATCGTTGGGCTTTTGTCGAGTTCTTCGCGGCGCCTTGCTCCAAAACAGGATTTGAATCGATATCAGTGGACGCTTGTGTAGACCTGCGCCCAATCATAATGAATAGACCACCGTCAATGCCCCCCCGAAGTAACATTTGTAGTTGCGTTGCAAGCCGATCGAATTTCGTCCCCTTGTGATGAGGCATAAAGAGTTGCTCATCCGAACTGAACGGGCCATCGATCTTCGGGATACTAAAGAGGAACTCAAAGCCGCTCGATTCGAACCAGCCAATGACCTCATCGTAGGAATGCTTGCTCTCATGAGGGTGCTCATACTGATCCATAAACCACGCACGCTTCCGCGCGCGGTTGTAATTCTGATTCCGCATGTGTGAATCGAGGAATCGCAAGCGATCACCCGACAAACGGAAGACTATCCTTTTTACGTCTGTCGTCAGGCGCCCAATTTTGTTGTACAAGCCTATAATGACCAAGCCGCCGGGCTTAACGAGACGGCAGAGGGATTGAAAACCTCCCAGTGGATCATTTGTGTGATGTAACACACCATTTGAAATGACTAAGTCGAAAACGGCTTCCCTAAAAGCGGGCCGGAAGAGATTCATCTGTAGGAAGCCGGAGTTCTTAATTCCACAACGATCTCTGAAGCGCTCGGCGTGAAGTAAGGAATTGAGGCACATATCAGAACCAAAGACACAACGGTTCCAATATATACCTAGGAAATTAGTAAGCTGTCCAGTGCCACACCCCGCTTCAAGTACCAAAGCTCCTTGAGGTATCTGTTCATCCAGCAACTTCGCAAAGATCCCGCGACTAGCTTTCTCTCTTAGACTTTCTTTGTCATCAAGATCGTCATAGTTTGGAAATGGGTTTTCTTCATAGAAAGCTTTGACCGTGTCTGTCGCTCCATTTTTCCGATCATCGCCTGAGACAAATAGCCGCGGAATGCCATCTGGAACCGGGTAGATAGCATTACAATTATTACAAACTAACGCTTCATCGCCTATCCCCAGATTCCCACGGCATACGGGGCAAGCGAAGATATCAGAATGCTTTGTAAATATGGGCAGCAATGTCGTAACTCCCTTGAAAAGCTGTGTCCTGGTTAAGCGTCGTCGCCCTGCTCATCAGCCGGCAAGTTGATGGTCCAACGAACTGGACGGCTAATCGGTATACTATATGCTCTTAGGTTTCCTTTTCCACCAAGAAGTTGCCTAGCACTAACGTGTCCATCTCGCTTTTTGAAAAGGTATTGAAGGCGTTGGCGGGAGTGTTCACGATCGGCTCGCCCCGGAGGTTAAACGAGGTATTCAGCAAAACGGGAACGCCTGTTGCCTGTCCGAAGCGCTCAATCAAGCTGTGATAACGAGGGCTCTGGTTGCGGAAAACAGTTTGCAGGCGACCTGTACCGTCCACATGCGTAATCGCCGGCAAAGTAGCTTGCTGGCACTGCTTGACGGGCACTACGTAAAGCATGTAGCGCGCAGGGGAGTGGGCCGCTACGTTGGGGAACTCGAAATAACGTTCGGCGCACTCGGCCAGCACGGAGGGGGCAAAGGGGCGGTAAGGTTCCCGGAACTTAATTTTAGAGTTAACGATATCTTTCATTTCCGGATTGCGGGGATCAGCTAGAATGCTGCGGTTGCCGAGGGCGCGCGGACCCCACTCAAACCGTCCCTGGAACCAGCCCACCACTTTCCCTTGGATCAGCTGATCTACGACGTGATCCAGCAGCGCTTCTTCGTCGTCAATCGACCGATAGGGAATGTTGTTCTCAGTCAAGAAGCTATGGATTTCCTCGGCCGAATAGGCACGACCCCAATATGCGTGCTCCATCTGAAACGTGCGTGGCTTGCCGAGAAGCGTATTGTAGGCCCACAGCGCAGCTCCCAATGCGCCGCCGCCATCGCCGGCAGCAGGCTGAATGTATAATTCCTCGAATGGCGTCTCACGCAAAATGCGGCTATTGGCCACGCTATTCAAACCCACGCCACCGGCGATGCACAGCCGCTTGAGCCCGGTCTGCTTGTGAAGACTGTTGGCCATCCCGACCAGAAGTTCTTCCGTCACCTTCTGGATACTGGCCGCGATATCTGCATAGTGCTGATTAAGGCTACACAAATGCTCATAGTCAGACGGCCGCTGCCCGAAGTACTTCGGGAAACCGGTCCCATTTGTAAAGAAGTTCAATTTCGCAGGGCGCGGCTCACCGAACAAGTCCACAAATCGGCGATTGAACATCCGATCCGTGGAGTGATGGAAGCAGAAGTAATCCATGTCCAACGAAAAGGATCCGTCGGCGTTCTGATGTACTAGCTTCCATACCTTGTCCACATACCGGGGATTCCCGTACGGCGCCATGCCCATGACTTTGTACTCGCCTTCATTCACCTCGAAACCCAAGAAAGCTGTGAACGCGCTGTACAACAAGCCTAATGAATGCGGAAACTCGATCTGATGCGTGAGCTGGACATCGTTACCTCGGCCGAACCCATAGGTAGCAGTCACCCATTCCCCCACTCCATCTACTGTGAGAATAGCGGCATCATCAAATGGCGAGCACAGGTAAGCGCTCGCCGCGTGGGAAAGATGGTGTCCCGAAAATAATACCTTGCGCTTTGGAATTCCCAACTCCGTTTCCAGTTTGCTGGCCACCCAGAGCTTGTCCAGAACCCAAGTAATCATCGACTCGCGAAAAACCTTCCAGGACCTCGGGTAGGTCTGCAACACGGTCGCTAGAATGCGGTCCAACTTCCGGAAGGGTTTCTCAAAGAAAACCACGTAATCCAGGTCTGGGCCACGGACTCCCCCCGCATCCAGACAGAACTGAACTGCGTTTTTGGGGAAATCGTAGTCATGTTTCTTGCGGGTAAAGCGCTCTTCTTCAGCCGCCGCCACTAGTTGGCCATCACGTAGCAGCGCCGCTGCCGAGTCGTGGTAATAGCAGGAAACCCCTAGAATATCCATGGATTCACTGCCTTCGGGCCCATTCGATATCGTTGACGTCAGTAGTGCCGTCCAGCCACTTACCGGGGCGGTTCTTAATTCGGAGAGGATCTGCGAACCAGCGTACACCTAGCCCGAAAGGAAGCACCAGAATCGCATATAGCACGGTCAGGAGCACCCGCGCCTGAAAATTGCCGATTTTGTGGGCCAAGCGCTTCCATGCTTTCCAGGCACGCTTGGCAGATTGCCCCAGAGAATTCATACTCTGGCCTGCTGGCTACAAACTCGCGTACTGATGGCCCCAGTCGCTGAAATTCGGGGTAGAATCAGCGCGACGTCCGTAAAGAACGCCAATACCATCGGCGGTAGCCGCCATTCCTTAGTGTTTGCAAAGAACGATAGCAACTCATCGGCGATCCCAAATGGTCGCAGAAACAGCGGAGCGAAGCTCATAACACCTTCCTTGAAAAATTTTGACTGAAGCGCCGGCACTGCAAAGTCTCGCGCTCTAATACTGAATGGAACCCGTTGGAACATTCCCGAGCTGGAACACAGGAATAGCCTTCCGATCTTACACCTCGTCGTGGTTAGTTGCAGAAGAGTACTTTAAAGCCCCCAACGGCTCTTCGCATCGCTAGAACATCGTGTAGATGAAGGGAGCGAGGGAGGTCGCCTCTGCCACGACCATGACCACTCCTAGTATCAATACCACGATTACGATCGGCAACATCCACCAACGATTGCCGCCGAAAAACCCGACTAACTCACCCGTGATCTGGATCTTACGGGAGATGCTCCGAATCATGTTCATAGTTTTCTTCTCCTGTTCTTACCTTCGTCCTAGATTTCTACCTTCACAAACTTCCTCTGCGTTTCAAATCTCAGGTTTTGCCGTGAGCGGATCCCTGCGGAATCCGAAAGCTTGAAACGAGTCATTGCTCCAGATACTCCAGGAGCAATTTATATTTAGTTAAAGCCCAGGCAATCCGTCGACCGCCGAAAGCAACGGCGGGAAGCGGGGGTTTCACAATTATGCCGCCCTGCGACCGGGCAAACGCGAGTTGATCGTCGAGTGCGCCTACTTCGTAGCAGAGATGGTGAAGTCCACCCCCTCGGTCTGCAAACTTGGATACAGGAGATCTAGGACCGACGGGTTCTATAAGCTCAACTGAGGGTCCAAATGAATCCGGCTTGAGAAAGGTCAATCGTACTTGTTGAAGCGGATCGTGAATAATTTCACCGTTCGCGTGCACGCCGAGGGAGGCAGAAAAACCGCCCAGCACCGCTGAGATCGACGGAACGACGAAGCCGATGTGGTGAAGGGTTGCATTCTGCGGCTTCAAAGGAACGACCTGTTCAACCCGTAATAGCGATTTCATAGCCATTTCACTCTGAGATTTGTTTATACGAGTGCCTGCGTGTCAACACGCACCGAACTGACATCCGGAGTGAAGAGCGTACAAGGTGCATTTCGTGCTTCTGCGGGATCTCACAAACTTGAATCGCCATCGAAGCAGCAGGGATCCCAAACCTCGGGGTTCCTGAGGGTCGAGGCCAATTGCTGGTCGGTAACCTTGTAGAAATACAACCATGAAGACAGCGTGCGCCGATGCGGAGCTAGAGTTTCGAGGAGTGCTTTTTTATCGTGAGCGAAACCGATCACTTCAAGCATGTGGATGCCCTTTGCGCGGCACTGTTCCAGCGCCCAAGCGAGCATCGGCAAAAGCAATTCGGTCTTGCCGCTCAGAGTTTGAAAGTCAACCAATCGAAGTCGCTTAAGCGCCATCGTAAGATTATCTTGCCTGCAGAAGATGGCATACGCAATCAGGCGAGAGTGGTCCTCCACGGTTACGATCCATGCAGAGTCCCGAGACAGCATAGGCTTGAAATGCCAGTCGAGCATCTCTCGTGAGCGCGTGGCTAAAAGACGGTCGCAACTTTCTCTCTTCAGTTCCTGCCAAAACGTGTCAAAACGATCATCGAAGTGACTGTAGTTACGGGTCACGACTCCGTTACAAAGATGTTTTACTGTCTCTCCTGCGACTCTGTCCTTCAGGAACATCGCGGCACCGAGGGGCACGCTCAATGCGCTCGCCAGTGGAACCCCTTTTCGCTGCAGCAGGCTGGTCATGAATCCGTGGTATTGGGTAATCCAGAAGGCCGATTCATTCCAAGTCCCCGCGGGAACTTTCTCGGCACGGAACACCTCGTACGCTTTCGAGGCTAGGGCGTTGGCAGTGGTCGTCAAGAACAGGCTTACGTTAGACTGTCGGTAATATTGGCCAATAAGCGAAAGTGAATAACTGCGATAGGCTGACTCCACTACCACGCCATGGCTGGCTGCGGCAATGATCTGCCGTTGTCCATACTCATAGGGAAGAAGGATATTCCCGAGATAACCCACAATTTGGTCCCGATGTTCGAGAACCCAGCCAATAGGCCAGTATTCAACCCGGTCTGAGACGGGATTGTTGGCCCAGAGATGTTTCCATTCCTCGTAGCTCTTCGGTGTTAACCCATATCGAACGTCCAGAGCACTGATTTCGGAGTGATCCTCGAAGGAGGCTTCACGAATTGTAGGGGTTGGCTGCATGGCCCTCCGTACCGATTGTATGTAGATCTTTCACTCGGCTGGCCAGAACTCAAGTGGTAACCGTCCGCGCAACGATGCTCTTGCGGGCGGCTCAGCAGGAGCGGCGCAAGCGGCCAAGGCGACGTCTTCTGCGAAGCCATTGGCGGGGGGAGTTACTTTAACTCCCTTTGGGTATGGGTACTTTTTGTCGAGGCTCCAGGTAAAAGTGGTAGTACCTTCCGCGAAATGAAAGCCCGAGTTCTTCCAAAAAACGAGACACGGTCCGTTCTTAGGCGTAGGAATGTAGGTCGCTACAAGCTCCTTCGAATTTAGAGCGCGGCAATACTCGGCTGCCACCGCGACCATAACCCGCTCAATATTCCGGCCCATTACTCGACAACTCAGCACAAAATCGCAAATGTGTGAGGTGTCCGGACGAATGTCCAATGCGAGTAATCCAGTAAGTCCAGAGTCACCAAAGCGATCCTTGACACGGAACGCCCATAGTTCTCGATATCCACTCCCCAGCCAAGTTGATAGTTCCTTTTCCGTCATACGACGCGATGTAAGATTCATTTGGTTGGTCTTGTTCAACAGCTGTACCAACCTAACACGGTTCCCCTCGTTGATAGTTTCTACCACAACCTCTGTGTCTAGCGAGCGGAGCCATTCCTCGTGCGAAGGCATGGCTTTCTTAAACTGCTCACGCTGCCCCTCCGCCGCATATAGCTGTGTTCTTGCAGAATCTTCCTCGGTTGTGTAAGGAGAATCGAAACAGTCCATGTGCAACAAATGGCTGGCAAAGGAAGTTGCGTCATTAGGCCATTCGGGCACGTAGACCTCTGGCAGCGCTTCGCGCACACGCGCCCGCTCTACCGGGTTATCATCGACAAAAACCATCGACTGAAGCCCGAGTTTGAGTTCTGCGGCAAGTTCAGCGATGTTCGCGGCCTTATCACCCCAGTTAATCCTCCAGCCAACAAAATCGTCGAGCCTAAGGATCATCTCGGGGTGCTTGGCCAGAGCCTCGATTGCAATCGCTTCTTCGTTCTTGCTGACTATGGCTAACAGAATGCCCCGCCTAGAGAGGGCCTTCAGCGCTTTCTGGAAATCGAGGAACGCTTCTCCGAGATAGTCGTGGCCTCCAAGCCTCAAGTTTTGCCAGCCGAGGTCTCCAACAGTGCCTCCCCATAGCGTGTTGTCGAGATCCAAAACAATCACCTTCTTCGAGTCGCCAATGACGCCGGAAATCGCCGCGTTGATGTCGCGAGCCGCCTCTTTGAAGACCTCCGGGTGAAAAGGATTTTTGGCCAAGTACCAGAGCTTGGGACTAAATGAGTTCTTGCCTACATGCTCGATCCATTTCTGGCCGTCTAACACGTACATTCCCGAAGTGCTCTGGACCTCCTCTGCAAGCTTGAGATTCATCTTGATCAGTAATGTTCTAATCCCGCCCCTCCTGAGGTCCATCATGCCGTAACCTCGGTAGTAAGTTGGTAAGGTCCAGCACACGAAAAATACGGCCCGGAACTTAGCCGTGACAGCTTTGATGTAGTCGACGAAGTGGTGAACTTCGGACAGTACCTCCTCCTCATTGACCGTCTCGAAACTGAGTGCCCGGCTAAAAGCGGGGATTGTCTTTTCGGGTGTTGTCCAAATTACCGCAAAATCGCCCTCGGCCTCAGCGCTGTTCATCGAGCTGCCAATTACCTGGCCCAATGCGGTTGCGGTAACCGTGCAAGCAGGCGCCTGGATATTGTTCTTCAGAAGCTCTACAAGGGTCGTAATGTTGAAATCAGAGATGAGAAGGAGTTTCAAGCACGTCCTCGCTTGCGTGATGAATAGGACACATTACGGGTTTACAAGGGCCAAGATATATCTCGCAAGGGAGCCGACTGTTTTGAAGTGTCCTGTTGCGGGAGAAAAAGGATCATCTTGTGTAAGATCGACCTTGAATCCGAAACGCTCTTCAAATTTTTGTTCGGTTATTATGATGAAATTGGCCAAGGCCAGAGAGTCAAGATTGCCTCCATCGCCGAACAAAGCGGTATCCAAGGAGGGCTCGAGCCGCTCCTCGTCGGAGCGTTGGAGATTTAATTCTGCGACGGCTGTGTAGAGCAGGTTAAGCACCTCATCGGCGGCGCTCCCGTCTTCCGTCGCCAAGTCTTTGTCGCGCAGAGCAGAATCGTCAGTTACTTTCAGCTTCATCGTGCCTCTCTTTCCAGATCTCAAATAGGGCTCCGTTTGTCACTTTGCTCAGACTGTCCCGTTTACATATCGCCTTGAAGATTGTCTCAAGTTTTCTCCAGTCTCCCGCGTCAGCAATTTCCCAACTATGAAGGTAGAGGTGGGCGATGCCGCTGTGACTTTCAACATGATCCAAAGCGTGCACAAAATGAGGCTGCCACTCAGTCGAACCTTTGTAAGTATGGAAAAAGTTCCGAACGCCGCGGAAGTTCTGCTCAAGTAGCGCATGCCGCACTTGAATGAATTTGCTATATGGGCTGGCGTGTGTGCTCACCCCCCAAAAAAAGGGGGACCGGGGAAAATTGTTGAGATTCAAAAGGCACGTCCGTGCACCTAGGAATCCAGCTTGTTTGACAAGAGCGGCGGCCGTGGCATTGAACTTCCCACGTGGGTAACAAAACGAAATTACCCGGTGCCCCAAGGCGTTTTCCAGCCACATCTTGCCCTCCTTAATCTCCGACCATGCTCTTTCCCGAGGCAAAAAACTGAGGGGCAGATGGTTCATAGTGTGCCCGCCAATCTCGAACCGTCCCGAGATTTCCCGAATCTCGGCTACGCCCATGACCGGCCGTTCCGGATTTTTCGCGGGAACATAGAAAGTTGCAGCAAGCCCATATTTATCCAGGAGATCTGCGGTCCGCAGATCTGTTGGGTGCCCGTCGTCAACGCTGATCGTTACGTATCGGTCCATGAATCGATATCCTTGTCGCCCGCCCTCATGCAGTTACGCAGTACATGCCGGTGCCGCCGATGAACTGACCGGCATTCCGCTCCTTGATCCAGCCAAAACGCGTTCGTATATGGCCATGAGTAGCTGGTGATTTCGTTCGGCGGTGTATTTAGACTCGTAGTCCGCGCGCGCCTCTCGACCCATAATTTCCGTGACTTCGGGTCGCGCCCAGGCCCATTCCACCTTGGCTGCCAAATCCTGCGGATCTCCAGGTGTAAAGTGAAGCCCAGTCCGGCCGTCCTCAACAATCTCTTGCATAGCTCCCAAGCGGGAACAGATCACCGGTGCGCCACAGGAGAAGGCCTCCGCGATACTCAATGGGAAGTTTTCGTAACAGTCACTCGGCATGATGAGGAACCGTGCCCGTTTCATGGCAGCGAGGCTTTGATCGCGGTCTAAGTAGCCGCGGAAAATGATATTCGACGGATCCTGGCGCTGAGCCTCCGCGCGGAGTTGTGGCCCGACAGGGCCATCGCCCACGAGAACCAATGGAACAGGGTGGTGCAGATATCCCCATGCTCGGAGTAAGGTTTGCAACCCTTTTTCGGGGGAAAGCCGCCCCACAAACAGCGCGTATTCTCCCCTTCCCTCTCTTTTGCCGGGATCAGTCGGTACAAAGTTTGGCTTCACAACGACCTTTTCCGGCGGCAGTCCTCCCTTAAGAAATTGTTGGCGCGCAAATTCGGTCAGAGCAATGTAACAGTCGACCATTCGCGCCCAGGTTCCCAATCGACGGTGGACAGCCAGCATGAGAGTGACTGCAGCCGTTTCTGTTCGGGACTCGCGATAGCAACCGTAGCGTACGCTTCGCCATAAGCTGTGGTCGACGCATTCCTCGCATACCTTTCCGTCCCGAAAAAACGCGCCTGCCGGGCAGAAGAGCCGGTAATTGTGAAGCGTCTGCACAACGGGCACGTGCGCGTCGAGGCACGCCGCGTAGACAGAGGGCGACACCATCATGAAGGTGTTGTGGACGTGAACCAGGTCGGGCCTCTCCCGATGAAGCAAACTGCCGATTTCCCGCTGCGTATCTTGCGCCCAAAGAACTTGTTTCACAAGCCCAATCTGCTTGAAACCGGAATACACCCTGGCTTCATCGTTGTGTCTACAGTACGAGATGACCTGGTGCCCGGCGCGTTCGAGTAGTTCGCGCTCTTGCGCGAAAGCGACATCCTCGCCCCCCAGCTGCTGATACTGGTTATGAACAAGGACTATCTTCAAATTTTTTAACTCTCCCGGAGTATCGTCCTGTTTGCACGTAGAAGTTATCAATTGGGATGACATTGGAACCGATTGGAATCAGACTTCCTGGACAGTACCCACGAACGAACCCGGTCGGCGTTCGGCTCTATCTGTTTGGGGCAAGTGCCAGCGTATTAATCCGAGAGCCACACCCATTAAGAAATAGAATGGAATAGCTGCTGAGGGAAACTCGAACGGCGCTTCCACAAAACTTTCGATCATAAAAAGCACGTAAAATAAGAAGAACCATAGCAAGAGATCTGATAATCGCTTGTCGCAGCAACGCCGTTGCCGAAGCGCGTAAATGAATCTTTTCATTAAGCACCAATGAAAGGTCAGCCAAATAGCGAACCCAATTACGCCCAGCCTCGCCAGGAACGATAAACTCGAGTTGTGAGGCATTCGCGTAACAGCACCCTGAGCATTGTTTGTGTCCACCTCCGTGAGCAGCGGCTGACCAAATCCTTCGCCTAGCAGAGGGTGCGAGAGGAAATGCTGGAATGCTTGGTCGTCCCAATCCAAGCGGCCCTGAACGCGACTTCCTGGTGTCCCCTCGGCGCCTGAAATGCTTCGAATATGCTCCTCAAAAAATGAGATGTTTACCGGGCCAATGCGGCCTGGAATTTCAATGCCTCCGACGGTCAGCAATAAAAGCACCACAATAGCCGAAGAGAGGATGATGAGAAGTTTTCCGTATTTCTTGGCCTCACCTAAGAAAACAAGGATGACAAAAGCAACCACAATCCCCAGGTACATCCGTCTTGTCTGCGCGATCGCAACGCCAAGAAGTTGTGCCATAGCTAGACAAAGCATCATCCAACGTGGGCATCTGACCACGTCGGCAGCAATGCAGAGGCAAAACAGCGCACCTGCCGTTGATACGTCACCGGTGCCATGATAATTTCCCAGAACTGGCACATGAAGGAAAACACCGCTTTCGGGAGACCAGGACCAGAGCCTCTCACTCCAAGGAAGTGTGAAGCCGTACATTAAGTTCAGCACGAAGACAAACATCAACCACTTTGTCAAAAATATCGTACTGTTGCTCTTCATGGCCCACAGCAGCCCGAGGAGCATGAAAATACCATCTAGACACATTGAACTGTCGCGGACGGCCCAAAGCCCGTAAGAAGGAATATCCACGACGAGGTGCAAAAATGACAAGACAAGGAAGGCTAACACGCATTGCATGACAGGTTCCTTCAGTGCTCTTCCGATCAAATGCTGGTGGGCGGAAACTGCCAGAGCCAAAGAGGCGTACATCAGCCCGTAACTGATGATGATGGGGAAAGCGCCCACGTGAATAGTCAGATTCTCAAAACCATAATTCAAAAGCATGTAGCCGGTCAGAGCAACTAACAGCGGCACCTGCCAGGATTCTAAGTTAGCCCGGCGAACATGTACGATGACAAGCCAACAGAAGCCCAACGTAGCCGCAACTGCAAGGCAACCGACCAGGACTAAGGGGTAGACGACTCCCAAGCTGCCGACCAACACGAACAGTAAAAACCAAGCGACACTTCCTCGCCCATGCTTAGTGCGGCGAGTCCTCGATTCGAGGCTGGCGGTGGTAGCAGTCAGCATTTCAGACATGTCCTGTAATGTCGCGCTTGATGTCAGTGGAACTGGAGGAATTTGCACTGCGCTTAGACGACGCTCATCGTCTGAAAATGCGCTTTCCTTCGATTTCGAATTGCCAAAAAACTAGGCAGGTACTGTTACACGCTTAGAGTGTTGCGTGAACGAGGTGACTGAGCGAGTGTCACATCCTGGAAGCTGACGTCGTCGATCGGGAGAGCCGCTCCTCCGCTACGACCCCCGGCTCGTAACCGGCAGCCGCCAGAGCTTCGCCCGCGTATTGCTGGATGATTTTGATCTGAGCATCTGTCAGCTTGCCGCGCCAACCCCCGACGGAGCCTTTGCGGACGAAACGTCCATCTTCTTGTGCGCCACTGTGACAGTCGAGGAGAGCCGAATGCTCTCCAGACCTCCTCGCACTGTCTTCCTTTGCACGCATCCGCTTCAAGGTATTGTTCTCGATCGCCTGTCGGATAACTCGCACATCGCGTATAACACCCAGAAAGTGCAAGAGTTGCCCCAATATCTCCTCTGAGTTCTGGCGTAGATCCTCATACCGCACAACCATTAGATTACCGTTCTTCGCAAGGGGAGACTCCAGCCAAGAACGCGAGTGTTCCTGCCAGGAACCCATTGCCAGAGCTGTACCCTCCAGGAAGGACAACAAAAAGCTGTCCATATCACCGCTGGAAACAAGTGGAGCTATGCCGACCTCTACGCTTGCAGCGTAACAGGAGAGGAAAACATCTCTGACATCGCGAACCAGGTAAACGGCTTTCTTGTAGTCTTTGCGGTACGTCTCATGCGTCTTTATAAGTCGCCCGCCGCCGGGTAAAATCGGCGGGATTCCTCGGTGCAGGTTGATCTCAGGTATGAGCTTGTCTACGTTTTGAAATCCCGGATCCTTACCGGTCAGTATTTCCAAGAGTATAAAACGTAACCAGGTGCTACCCGAACGCGGATAGGAGGCCAGGAATGCATCTTCGGGTTTCAGCCCGAGATGCCAGGACCATACCCGGGGAACGCGAATTCTGCTCCTAGCCGCCTTGGCTCGAATTCGTCGATAGATCTGCATCGTCATTTATATTGATCCTTCGCGTGATTTTTACGACTCTCAAATGCAAGACAACTCACGAGGGCTCGCTCTATCTTTCCTGGGAAAGCTAAGAGCTTTCGGCCTCGCAACAGACGGCTGCGGGCTCCTCTGCCTCCCAGTTCCTGGGGGACTTAGCCTTCACATCCAAACCCGTGAACACAACTTCATCCGTGTTGTCACAAATTTTCTACTTCCCCCGACAAGACCGGAAAAGCTGGAGCTGTGTCCGCCGACATACGAGCCTTGCGTTGGAGCAGCACGACAGCAGCCACGAAAGCCAGTGCTTCGGATAGAGCCATGCTCCACACGGCCCCTCTCACACCCAAAGCCCACGTGGCGGGAATGCCGATTGCGACTGAGATACAGCTCGAAGCGAAAACGGCGGCAAAAACTGAGGCCGGAGACTCCATGGATCGTAGAACAATTGACGGGCCGAAGAAGGCACTCCCAAAGACGGATGTCAATGCAACGGCGGGGAGCAAATAGGCGACCTCGGTATACCGACCAGAGTAAAGTATCCGGAAAGCGGGCCCTTCAAAGGCAAGCAACACAATCCAGTACGGGATTGCACAGAAAACGCATAGCATCGTCATTCGCCTCAGAACGAAACTGATACCGGGACTGCCCCGCTCTTCGAGCGCGCGAGTCGCATAAGGAAGCATCAGTGAGGAAAGGGCCGCACAGGCTTGTAACACGGGAGAAAGAAAATTCATCAAGGCCTTTAGTTCGCCGGCCTGCGCCATACCCGAGAAGCTGCTCAGGAGTGGGTAGTAGATGCTGCTTGGAATCCACATCATGGCATTGGCCCCTAAAGCCCACTTCCCATAACGCCAATGCCTACGCCATGCGTCCCGTAGGATGGGGCCATCTTGGCTCGATGGAAGCTGTAGTCGGAGATAGGTCAGGAGGAAGATGCTGGCGCCCAAGCCCCCGGCCCCCATCAACAGTAGTGCGGAAAGCGGTGAAAGGAGACCGTCCTTATAAACTAGTGTCAGTCCCCCGATCGTTAGAATGCAGTAGAGAAGTGCTCCGGCAGCGGAAGGCGCCGGCGACAGCATCAGATAAAACGCTCGCTTAGCTAACCAGAACAGTAGGACCAGTGGCGCTGCGAATGCGACGCCCAAGAGCGCGCCAGGCAAGCCGTTCGCTTGCCCCTGTTTAAACGCAACACCCGCCGAGACACACAGGACCAATACAATCGCTAGACTTATACGCAGGTGAAGCAAAAGCAGGGTCTTCAGATAACCTCGAATACAGTTGCGATAGGACGAAGCGCCAAACACCAACATGGGTTCCAGCAGCAAGGCTTGGTAAAGCATCAGAAGCAGCAGAAAAACCGCGAATACGACTGCGTAAGTTCCATATTGCTGCGGGGGCAACCACCGGGCCAGCAGAACGCCTAGGACAAAATTAGATCCGCTGAAAAGCCCTTGGTCCAGTAAAGCTACGCCTCCCTTCGTCACCCATGGAACGAGCTTCCGGTGCATAGACCATCGGCGACTTGACAAAGCCTTTTTCAGAACGAACCTAACGAGAGGCTTCTCGTTCCGTCCCGCTCACACGTTCGACTCTCGTTGGCAGTTCCTGAGGCGGCGACCCGGTCACCTATGCATCCGCTCGAATTGGGACCCGGTTGCGAGTGAAATTTGCCCTGTGCTTTGTCCAGACACGGTTTCAGCCGCTCGGCCACAGATCGAACTTGCGGCTCCAAAAGAATGTTCTCGTGATTGCCCTCGATGTCATAGATCTCGAGTCCCTGAGCGGCGTATGTGCTCCACCCTGCATAGGGATCACCGATCCGGGTTATCGGCCTATAGCTCGATCGAAACAGAATCATCTGCCCGAAGTAGGGTTGCGGCACGTAGTCTGCTGCAGCCTGCAGACAAGCCTTTCGGACCCTCTTGAGGCTGCGCGGTAGTCTCACCACATCCAAGCGCCTTCGAATCGCTCGCAGGGGAGCCGTGGCGATCCGTGAAACATAGGCCCGTCTCTCCAGCCCCGAGAGACGGAAAGTTTTGAGCAACGCGCCCGAGATGGATGCTAGCACCCGAGAGACGGGGGCTCGTCGTGTCGCGGTGCAGAGCGTATCAAACAGCACCACCAATGACGGCGCCTGACCTTGGGTGATTAACTGCTGGGCCATCTCGAGAGCGATCATGCCCCCAAAAGAATAACCTCCCAGAAAATAAGGTCCTTCCGGCTGAACGCTGCGTATTTCCTTGATGTAATGCGACGCCATATCCTGCGCTCGCGTGTGACATGGGTCTTTCCCATTCAGTCCTTGCGCCTGCACCCCATAAAAAGGTTGGTCCGAACCGAGATGTCGCGCGAGATCGCGAAAACGGAGCACATTGGCTGCCCCGCCATGCACGCAGAAGAAAGGTGGCCTCGAGCCGCTAGTTTGAATCGCCACTAGCGAGGACCAGGAAGGCGACCATCCCTTCTGGCGAAGAACCAGAGATAATTGCTCGATCGTCGGAGCCTCGAAGAGTGTGGCGATCGGGAGATTCTTTCCGAATGCCTGTTCAACGCGGTGCATCAGCTTAACCGCCATCAAGGAATGTCCGCCAAGCTCGAAGAAGTTATGTCTGATGCCAATCGGCCGTAAGTTTAAGACACTCTCCCATATCCTGACCAATCCCGATTCGAGGACATCTCTTGGCTCTGCCAACGTTTCTTTCGGTGCCAAGCCTGCCTGTTCAGGGGCCGGAAGCGCCCGCCGATTGATCTTGCCGTTCGGCGTCAATGGCATAGCTTTGAGGGCAACGAAAGCTGATGGCACCATGTAGTCCGGTAGCTTCCCTTTCAGAAAACTACGCAACTCACCAGCCGTTGCAACCGGTTCTCGTATAGGAACAAAATATGCGACTAGGCATTGCTCGCCCGTGGCATCCGCCCGCGCGACGACAGCCGTATCGTTCACCGCGTGATGCTGCCGCAACGCCGTCTCGATCTCTCCCAGTTCGATCCGGAAACCGCGAATCTTTACCTGATGATCGATTCGCCCGAGAAACTCAATGTCTCCTGTAGGCAGATAGCGTGCCAGATCTCCGGTCTTGTACAGACGCGCTTGGGGATGCTGACTGAACGGGTCGGAGATGAACTTCTCAGCCGTCAATTCCGGTCGCTTAAGATACCCGCGGGCCAGGGATTCGCCACCGATGTGCAATTCGCCTGGGACCCCGACTGGTACTGGCTGCAGAACCTTGTCGAGTATGAAAATCTGTGTGTTTGCAATCGGTCGTCCGATCGGCGGCACGCCCTTCCCGGGCTCAACCTTAGAGATGGTTGACCAGATAGTGGTTTCCGTCGGACCATACATGTTCCACAAAGAACCGGTGTTTGGCAGCAGTTGATCGGCGAGCTTGCGGGACACAGCCTCTCCCCCGCAAAGGGCCTTCAGGCGATCGCTGCCTTCCCATCCAGCTTCCATAAGCATGCGCCAAGTAGCTGGTGTGGCTTGCAGGACGGTCGTACCCGAGCTAGCAAGTTTCGAAAGCAATCGGGATCCGTCTGAGGCGACCTCTCGGCTGACGAGCTCGAGAGATGCTCCAACGCTCAGTGGCAGATAAAATTCGAGACCCGCGATATCAAAGGAGAGAGTCGTAATCGCGAGCAGCCGATCGTCGCTTGTCATACCGGGGCTGCGCGTCATGGAGCTCAGAAAATTGACCAGCGCACGATGTTGGATCTGGACCCCCTTGGGTTTCCCGGTGGAGCCCGAGGTGTAAATCACATACGCGAGATTATCCGGCTTCACCGCACACGCGGGATTCTCGCCGCCCTCCTTTGCGATTTCGTGCCAGTCGGTGTCCAGAAACACCATCCTGGCACCACTCTGGGGCAACTTCTCAAGCAGTCGCCTTTGCGTGAGCAATATCGGCACTTCAGCGTCCTCGAGCATGAAGGAGAGCCGTTCGTGTGGGTACGCGGCGTCCAGAGGCACGTATGCTCCACCCGCCTTGAGTATTCCCAGGAGGCCGACCACCATCTCCAATGAGCGTTCAACACAGATGCCGACCAGCACCTCCGGACCGACCCCAAGTTTCACTAGATGACGCGCCAGCTGATTTGATCGCCTGTTTAGCTCACCGTATGTCAGGCACTGCTTCTCCCACACCACTGCAGTCGCCTCCGGGTTTCGATCGGCCGAAGCCTCGAAGAGCTGATGAACACAGCGATCCCGGGGGTAATCCGTTTGAGTATTGTTCCATTCGACCAATAGCCGATGTCGTTCGGCGTCAGTGAGGAGGGGTAATCTCGACAGGCACTCGTTGGGATTCGCGAGAACGCCTTGCAATAACACTTCGAAATGTCCCGCCATCCGAGCAATCGTGGCGGCTTCAAACAAATCGGTGTTGAAGGTGAAACGACCTGCGATACCCTCCAGCCCATCGTATAGTTGGAGCTGCAAATCGACCTTCGCCGCGCCGGTATCCACTTCCAAGTTGGCCACCTGCCAACCCGGTTCAACGAGCGCGAGGGCCGGCGCCAGGGAGAACAGTACCTGAAACAGAGGATTCCGGCTTGGATCGCGCTCCGGCTGGAGTTCGTTAACCAGGCGCTCGAACGGCACATTCTGATGCTCATTGTCTGCCCGCGCAGCCTCGCTTACTCGCTGTAGCAGGTCCCGAAAGCTAGGATCGTCCGATAGATCGGTGCGAATGACCAGCGTGTGAGCAAAAAGGCCGATCATACCTTCCGTCCCCACCATGTCCCGGCCAGGAACAATCGAAGCTATTATGAGATCGCTTTGCCCCGTGTAGCGGAAGAGTAGCGCCTGGAAGGCGGCCAGCAGGGTCACGCATAGTGCTACTCCTTCCCGCTCGCTTAGCTTCTTGAGCGATTCGCTCAGGTTCTTCGAGAGCCTCACGGATTGACGCGCACCGCGGAAAGCCTGTACAGGCGGTCGCGGTCGATCAGTGGGCAGTTCTAGAACCGGCGGGATTCCCGCAAGCCGCTCTCGCCAGTAGGAGATCTCGCGCTCGAAAACATCACCTTGCAACCAACTTCTCTGCCCATATGCAAACTCCGCATACTGGAATGGCAAATCGGAGAAATGATACGGCTCGCCAGCCGAGTATCCTTTGTAGAGCAAACAGAGTTCATGGGCGAGGACATTCAACGACCACTCGTCGGCAACGATGGTATGCAGCGTGACGACAAGAACGTAATTCTCAAGCGATAACTGCAGCACGCGCGCTCTCATAAGAGGACGTTCCGCCAGGTCGAACGGCTGCCGTGCTTCTTCAGTGATTATCCGCAAGACCTCAGCCTTGCGCTGCTCATCCGGCAATGCGTTCAGTTCCGTGAAACGGAGTTCCGCAGGCTGGTGCTCGACAATTACCTGGACCGGAGTCCCAGATGTGGCCGGAAACGCCGTTCGCAGCGTCTCGTGACGTCGAGTGATCTCGCCCAAGCTTAGCTCCAGCGCCCCACGGTCGAGCGGGCCCCTCCGCTCCAAGATCAGCACCTCGTTATAGAGGGGAGCGCCCGGCGCAAGCTGAGCGTGCAACCAAACCTGTTGCTGCTCGAATGACAACGGTGGCGAAGCCGTGGATGATTGCTCGAGGACTGGTTGCGAAGCTTCGGGCGGCACATCCTGCGCCACGCCGTAACAATCCTGTCCTGAAATGAGAAAACTCATACTTTTTGATGGCAATGAACCGTTACGTTCACTGGCTGTGAACCGGGACGCGAATTGAGGATCATGTGGGTGCGCCCTCAGAGGCTGGCGTCTCCGTCAAACTGAGATGGGTCCCATGCGCGTGAATCGCTGAGCCTTGCAGCTAGAACCTTATCGCTTGCCTTGTAAAAATACAGCCACGATGGCAGTTTGCGTTCGTAAGGTGCGGCATTAGCAATGACGTTCTGTTTATCCGCACGAAACCCGATGCACTCTAGCATGTGTATGCCTTCACGCCGGCATCGCCTGAGAGCCCAGGACAGCATTGGCAGGAGGAGACTCGGGTTGTCATCGAGAGTTTGAAAGTCAATTAAACGAACTCTTTTCAGGCCGTATTTTGGACTGTCACAGCGCAGGAAAATGCCATACGTTGTAATTTCAGAACCGTTCCCGGCTGTAACAATCCACGCTTTGTCGTGACGGAGAGCGTACTGGAAGTGCCAATTCAATAACTCTCGGCTACGAACCGCGCGCAGTACATGGGGCCCGCGTTTCCGAAGCCTATCCCAGAAGACATCGAAGCGATCATCGATCTGCTTACACAGCTGTATGTCAACTCCACTCAGATCGTGACGCAGCCCTGATTTGGAAAGTGCTTGTTTCAGAAATGGGCCGGCCGAAAGTGCGTAGGTGAGCGGTTTGGCGAGCTGTATTCCTTTCATGGCCAGCCAACCTGCTAGAAAACCATGATAGTTTGTGATCCAGAAGCAAGAATGATCCCAGGCCCCAACCGGTACCGGTGAGGACTGAAACACACCAAACGACTCTGAAGCAGCGGGACCGACAGTAGCATTGAGGAAAAGATCGACAATATCCTGAGAAAAATATTCCTCTAACAGTAACAACGCGTAGCTCCGGTACTGTGGCTCGACGACCCAGGAGTGAGCTACAGAAGCAAGAACCCTCCTCCCTTCGAGTTCGTAGAAGAGCGGAATATTGCCGAGATACCCCGCAATGTGTTTGTTATCTCCCTCAAGCACCCATCCAATTGGTAAATTGGCTTGATATTCTCTGTACGCGGGATTATTCGCCCATAAATGTTTCCACTCTTCGAAACTCTTGGCTTCCAAAGCGTATCGGGATTGCAGCGCAACAATCTGGGGGTAATCCTCAAAGCAAGCCTTCCGCACCCCCAACGAGCCCGCAAAGCTCTTCCCACTGTTAATCGAGACGGAGGATGAGCTAACGCTCATGCTTTTGTGCCACCCGGCGCCGAACGTGAATGCGGCAAAGATTCCATATCAGCTCAAAAGTGGTTCTGCATTTTCGAAAGGCGCTGCCCAGGGTCAGCAGTGACAGCATTCATCAATCGCGGCAGATGGTTTAGCATTTCCGTAATGCTGGCGGATGCGAAAAGGTCAGGATTGTACTGCGCCCGGCCGAGCAATCCGTCCGTTCCGTCAATGAATGCTAGATAAAGATCCCACGGCGCGCCGCCGCTTTCCGCGTCCATCGAGGTGACCTGCCATCCTTCTGCGGAATGCGGAGTTTTTGGCTGAAGCGAGATTGCGACAGTGAAAAATGGATTTCGACTGAGGTCCGGCTTAACCTGCAACTCTTTCGCTACAGTCTCGAGCGGCAGGTCATCGTAACAGAGCGCCCTGGCTACAACGTTTTGGACCCGCGCGAGCAGATCACGAAACGTAGGGTCGCCTTGTAGATCGATGCGAAGAGCGACGGGATTGAGAAAGTAACCAAGCAACGGCTGGGTCTCTGGGCGCTTGCGGCCCGCGGGGGACAGCGTGCCGATAACGAGATCCACCTGTCCGGTGTAACGATGTAGCAAACTGCTGAAACTCGCCAGGAGAATCGTGAATAAGGTAACTCCTTCGCGCCGGCTCAACTCCTTTGTTGCGTCCGTTAGGGCGCTGCTCAGCGCGAACGTGCGAATTGCGCCGCGGTACGTTTGGACGCCAGGTCTCGGGTGATCGTTCGGCCATTCGAGGATTGGTACGTCCCCTCGAAGCTCTTTCCGCCAGTAAGCCAACTGCTCTGCCCTTTCCTCATCCTTCAAGGCCCAACGTTGCCAGTAAGCATAGTCTGCGTATTGAATGCGAGGCTCCGGAAGTGGTGAGGGCTTATCAGCGGAGAAGGCCGAGTAAAGTGTTGCGAGTTCGGAAGGGAACACCTGATAGACCGAAATTCCATCGACTATGCTCAGGTGTGCGACCATAAACAGCCGGTACTCCGCATCGCCCGTTCTCAAAAGGCTGCCTCTCAGCAGTGGGCCTCGCCTAAGGTCAAACGCGCGGCGGGTCTCTTGGCTAGTAATCCGCAATATTTCGTCCTCGAGCCTTACCTCGGGAAACCCTCGCAAATCGACCAC
The DNA here is from genome assembly GCA_963703035.1 of uncultured Acidobacteriaceae bacterium. Lineage (GTDB taxonomy): Bacteria > Acidobacteriota > Terriglobia > Bryobacterales > Bryobacteraceae > Bog-105. Next base: position 1,622,553 of record OY969780.1, read on the forward strand.
CGATAACGGGAATCGGCTGGGTGCAGGGTGGATCACTTGAATTGGCACGCCATTTGAGGTGTCGTACGTTGTCCGCCAAATTTCGTGCCGCCGAACGATTTCAGCCAAGACTCGCTCGAGCGCAGTGACGTCCAGCGCTCCACTCCGGCGAATTGTGATGGATTCGTTATAAAGCGGGGGAATGCCCTCCTTCTGCTCCCGTTGCCAGAGTTGCTCTTGAGACAAAGACAGCGGCACAGGCTGGTCTAGAGGTCGTCGCGTAATTGCCTCTGCCTGCCGCTCCGCAGGCACGAGGTCACCACGCACGTACCGCTCGAGCAGTTTACGTTTGGCGTTAGACAGACGCGCGGCATCAGGCGCCCGCTCAACGTTGCCCATAGCCACGAACCGCTCAGGTTCCATCGTCTTCGCCAGCTTGTCCCCAAACCTGACGGGCAGTCTAATCAGTCCGCGCAGCCCTAGATTCGTTCTCCAGACGAAAGGTCCCGGCTCGAGAGTGAGATTGTGTAGCCGCCGCAGCATCTCCTCAAAAACCTCCTGACCTTCGATGCGTGCGAGCGCCGCGCCAAAGCAGAAGTGGGCTGCCCATCCGAACGAAAGGTGGCGGTTGTCTTTTCGCTCGATATCAAAATGATCCGGCTCGGGAAAGCGTTCCGGATCGCGATTTCCCGCCGCCATCACCGCAATTACTGCTTGCCGCGTGAGAATTTTCTTTCCTCCGAGTTCGACGTCTCCGGGTGCGAGCCGGGCCGTATGCTGGCTTGGAGGTTCATAGCGCAGCATTTCTTCCACGGCCGACGGGATCAGGGAAAGATCTGCTTTCAGGCGGGCGAGTTCTTCCGGATTCCGCAACAACGTGAGCACTCCATTGCCGATCAGATTTGTCGTTGTCTCCTGGCCGCCAACCATTGTGATAATCGTGTTTGCGATGACTTCTTCCTCGCTATAGCGATCGCCGTCCGATTCGGCGGTCAAAAATGAATGGATTAAGCCTTCACGCGGATGCCGTTGCATTTCCCGGATTGCGGATTGAAAGTATTTGGTCATCTCCTCCAAACTGCGGCGCACGTATGGAGCCCGCTCTGGGTTGTGCTGGAAATTACCCAGCATCTCCGCGAAGTCCTGCGACCACGCCTTCAATTGCGGTGCGTCCTCGATTGGAACACCTAACATCTCTGCTGTCACAGTGTAGGGGAGTGGCTCAGCGATATCCGCGATTACATCCAATCGGCCCTGCTCCGCAACGGCGTCGATCAGATGTTTTACGATATCCCGAATGTGATTGCGCAGAACCGCAACCCGGCCAGGTGTAAACGCATACGATGCGAGTCTGCGGATACGGGTGTGTGCCGGCGGGTCCAGAAACAACATCTGCTTTACCATGACCTGCGCAATTGGAGCCAGTTCCCCTAGGCCAATTTTTGCCAGATGTTCTGGTGTCGGCGTTCGATCAGCCGAAAAGTGATGGAGCACAGTCACAACGTCCGCGTAGCGAGTTACCACCCACGCGTGAAGGAAAGGGTCCCAATGTACAGGGTCCTCCGTCCGAAGCCTGTGAAAAAGCGGATAGGGATTGGCCAATACCTTCGGATCGAGGAGCTGAGTAAGGCTCAGCAGCGCGTTCTTTTTGGGTGCGAGCGGCTCAAGATTGTGGACTGCCACTCAGAGACCTCCCCTGCTGTCCTGTGTCGCACTTCAGAAACTGCTCTGCTTCTTCCTCGCTCATGGTTTCCAGACGAACGTATAAAAGGCGCTCTACTTCCGCCGCCAGAGCTGCGATAGTCGGAGACTCGAACAGGCTACGTAGGCTAAGCTTTACTCCAAAAGCCTCACGCGTACGGGCGATCAACTGCGTCCCCAACAGGGAATGCCCGCCGAGCATAAAGAAATTGTCTTCGATACTAACCTTTTTAAGGCCAAGTAGCGGTCCGAGCATTTCTGCAATTCGCTGCTCGATCGGCGTGCGTGGCGCAACATAGATGCCTTCACGGGACGAATTCGACTCATCTGGCTTCGGCAGCGCGGTGCAATCGATTTTTCCATTCGCGTTAAGTGGGAGCGAGTCCATGCGCACGAACACGCCTGGAACCATATATTCAGGCAATTGGCCGCTCAAGAATTCCCGCAAAAGCTTATCGGTCGGGCTGCTTCCCGATCTGGGAACCACATACGCCACCAACTGTTTATCTCCGGGAGTGTCCTCACGACCTATAACAGCAGCTGCCTCTAGCATCGGATGTTTGGCTAAGGCTGTGACGATTTCATTCGGTTCGATGCGGTAGCCTTGAATTTTTATCTGATCATCGATTCGACCGAGAAATGCGATCTGTCCGTCCGGCAAATAGCGAGCCAAGTCTCCTGTCTTATACAGCCGAGCCTGGGGAGCGGAACTAAAAGGGTTAGATACGAACTTTTCCGCAGTTAGCTCCGGATGGTTCAGATATCCGCGTGCTAAGCCCGCTCCAGCTATGCACAGTTCCCCAGCAACGCCGACAGGCACCCGCTGCATTTGCTCGTCCAGGATATAGATCTGGGTATTAGCGATCGGTCTGCCGATCGAAGGGCGGACGTCGCTGCGCCGATCAGGCAGTACCTGACCCGACGAAGCCACAACGGCGCATTCCGTCGGTCCATAGTTGTTGATCAGCTTAAACGGCAAGTGGGGCGAAGGGTAAGTGTGAAGCGTGTCAGCGCCAGTCAGTAATGTGCGAAGCGCCGTCTTGGGTGGCCATTTCAAAGCCATAATACGCTCTGCCAATGGGGTTGGAGCGAAAGCGATGGTGATGCCTTCCCGGACCAGCCAGTTGCGAAGAAACTCAGGCTCGTTCCGTACCGTATCATCGGCGATATAAATGCTGGCACCGGCCGTAAGATAGGGCCACAACTCCCATACCGCCGCGTCAAACGCCGGACTGGCCAGTTGGCTCGCCCGGTCGCTGGGTTTCACGTCGAACGCCCGCTGATGCCAGAACACCAGGTTTAGTAGACTGCCATGAGTGATCTGCACCCCTTTCGGTCGACCGGTCGAACCGGACGTGTAGATCACATAAGCTAAATCTTCTTCGCTCACCCCACTCTCCGGCGACTCTGAGGAGTGAAGGGAAATTTGCGGTTCATCAATGTCCAATCGAACCAGTTGCCATTTGCCTCGGGGGAGCCGTTTAGCGACGTGCTGCTCAGTCAACAACACCGGCGCTTGCGCGTCGGTGAGCAGGAAGGCAATGCGATCCGGCGGATACGCTGGATCTAATGGAAAGTAAGCTCCGCCGGCCTTCAAAACGCCTAGCGCACCCGCGACGAGGTTCATTGAGCGCCCTAAGCAAATGCCGACCACGCTGTTGCGCCCTACTCCGAGTGACTGAAGATAGTGAGCAATGTGGTTGGCGCGCTCCTCTAACTGCAGGTAGGTAAACACCTCATTGCGGGCGACAACCGCTACCCTATGCGGGTCGATTTCAGCCTGCGCAGCTACCAGCTGTGGGACAAGAACTCCTCGAGAATAAGCTTGCCCGGTCGCGTTCCAGACCGCAAACCGCCGTAAGTCCGATTCAGTGAGTCGCGTTTCGATCGGTAAGTCTGATGAACTTGAGGGCATGGATATCTACTCCTGTTTCTATCGAACCTTCGGGAGCACCTGGCTCGCGTCTGAGGGCTTGGCTGGATTGATCAGAAGGCTAACGAAACGCTTGAATACGTTCACTCATCAATAGGCCGATTTTGACGTCGACCGATTTTCACCGGCCACTAATCACACCATCGATTCGTTGACTTACCCGCGTTTCCCCTCGCCGTGCGGAGTTGGGGAAAAGCGGGGATTCATGTCAGCCCACGACTGCGGGCGTTTAAACTGCGATCCGTCTACGGCGCATAATGCAATGGCTCAGGCTGCTGACCCAGCGCGGCGCGCGCTTGGCAGTATCACGCCTCGGTCTTCTCCCCAATATCCGGTCGACCACTCTGAGCAGCAGGCGTATACACATCATCAGAAACGGTAGCGGGTCATCCGTGCAGAACCACGCCAATTCCCTCGTCCCCTTGTGTGAGGGCCCCCATTCGTGAAATGCTAAGCCGCCTTGTCGGACATAGCGGGGCCTGGCCGCCATGTCGTGAAACTCCGCAATGAAGGTGCGGCCCTCAATCGATCCGGACGCGCGGACGTCCTTTCCCGTGAGATCGAGATAGAGCGCTCTCGCAACGTCCAGTCCCTCTCTATCCTCGAACAGCCGGAATTGGGCGCCGATCCGCGGATTGAAATCAACGAGCTTATATTCGCCATCACGTTTGTCGAGACGATAATCCAGATCCATGATTCCGCCATATGAGATTGAGACGAGCAGTGCCTCTGCTTGCTGCTGCAATGGCTCGTTCACCACGGCTCTACCCAAGGTAGTCGGGCCTGCAAAGGGCGGATAAGACCTAAGCTTTCGGCCGGTGAAGCCGACACTGCAACCGGATCGCATGTTTCGGTAGCCATGATAAAACCAATCCTCACCGTATGCAGGAGGAATATATTCCTGAAACATCAGGTTCGCGCCTGGCCGGCTCTCCAGCGTCCGATAAAGTGCGTAGAGTTGCTCAGGGCTCCTCGCGATCGACGTGGTGTGCGCACCTTGCGGAAGCAGCCATGACTCGGCGCTCTTCACTACAACCGGAAACTCAGCATTCTTAACGAACTCATGCACGTGCTCGATAGAGGTCGGAAACACAGTATCCGGGCAGGGGATTCCAATCCTTCTGCATAAGAAATACAATTCCCTCTTATTGGCCAACGTGCGGGGCAGCATCGGCGGTTGCTGCGGAAAAAGAAACTGCGGCTGCAAAGCCGCGGCTTGTTCGGCAACAAGAATTGCCAAGACGTCGTCAGTAGGAATGAGAATTGCCGGACGGGACAGCCGTTCCCGGATGACATTCATACCCTCGAGAAACCGTTCCGGATCCGGACCGTGCGTCTGCCAAGCGAATGCGCCAGTCAAATACCTGGAAACAGCGGCCGGTGTGAACCTATCCTTAACCACGCTATATACCGGCACTCCCATCCTTCCGAGCGTCCGGATGATGCCGACGCCTCCGTGATGAAGAACCAGTCGGCCATCCGCCAGCACGAGCACCGGTACATTCGCACCTGGTGCGAGCGGCGGAGTTTGCAGGAACATGTAGTTGCCTTCCCCTGCTTCAGGTGTCTTCAAAATTTTGGACGCCGCTGGACGAAGCAGAAAGAGGCAAATGGAATCGATGTTCGACGCCGGCAATGTGGCGCGACACGCGCCTAGCTGTATATTCAGCGCCATGCAAGAACCGCATTGCCGGCCCAAACTGGTTGGCGCTTGCCAAACCGGTGAAATAGAGCCCTAGTACCGAGGACTCGAAGTTGGGCGACAGCACCGGTGTCTCCCGTAAGGAGCGCAGCTCCGACAAGAGTCGCTTGCTAAGAAAGGGCAGAGCGCGAAGAGCGAAGCGGTATCCGGTAGCGGCGATGACGTGATCGGTCGCCAGATTACCGATCTTGCCATTCGGCCCTTGCACATGCAAAATTGCTTGTCCACCGCAAATCTCTGCTGTCCCCACTGAATGGCCATTCACAATTGGCAGGCGGCCCACCACACGATCTCTCAGCCACCATGCGCCTGCGGGCCCGAGCGCCTTGCGTACCCTGGTGATCCGGATTCGCCGCGGCAGATGGCAGAACAGCATGGGAGCTGTAGAGTACAGCCACGGTCCGAATCCCGGCCCGAGGTTCGACATTGGACGGCGCAACCGGGCGTAAACCGAACGAGGGCCCACGGCCGGCGGCCCGTTCCATTGAACCAAGGGGCGCCGGACGAGCAACCGCACTTGTGCTCCTGCCTCATTCAGAAGGGCAGCAGTCTCAAGCGCCGATTGACCACCCCCGACCACTATCACGTCGCGTCCCTTGAAGGCACTCAGGTCGCAATGACTGCTACTGTGCGATAGAAGCTCCGACGGCAAGTCCGCGAGCTCTCTGGGTATATAAGCGGTATGAGACATTCCAGTCGCGATCACCACTTTGCGCGCTCTGAGGGTCTCTCCGGTCCCCAGCCCGAGTTCGAAGCCCTTCGACGACCTCTCGAGTGATGTGACCGCCGCATTCTCGACCGTAGGAACAAGCCGCTGTTGGAAGGAAAGCCCGTATTGCCTAAATACCGCAAGTGACACCGGCGACGTGTACGGCAGCGCTTCGTCTTCACAGTAGCGCCTGAGCGTGTGAGCACCCTCTGGATCGAACAGATTCGAAGCGCATCCGTCTGACTTGAGGAACATGCCTTTCGGCATATGTGCGCACCAATGATGCATAGGCGCGCCGAATATTCGGAATTCCACATCGCTCGGCCCGAGGTGCGCCGCAATCGATAAACCGTAGGGTCCAGCGCCGATGATTGCGATCATAGGACTACTCGTGGGATTACTCGTGTGAGAGGTCATACCGGCCCTGAGACGCACAAGTGCAGAGCGCCTGCCCGTCTGTAGCAGGAGTGCTTTCTATTGAGTACGTGGTCAGTGTCCAATGCGTGTTCATGCAGCGCCGGAGCCCTTGAGTATAGCCGGAATGGTTTGCGCCAAGATCCGGAAATCCAGCCACAGCGACCATTTCTCGATGTACTGCAAATCCAACTCCATCCATTGATCGAAAGGAATAGAACTTCTGCCGCGCACCTGCCACAAGCACGTAATGCCCGGCTTCACGCTGAAACGGCGGCGCTGCCAGTCTTCGCTGAAGCCCTCGTAATCACGCACCGGGAGTGGGCGAGGGCCAACCAAGCTCATGTCACTCTTTAGAACATTGAAAAATTGAGGCAGTTCGTCAAGACTCGTCTTCCGGAGAAGCCTTCCGGCGGGCGTGACGCGAGGGTCGTTCCTAATCTTAAAGACCGGACCACTGACTTCATTCAGATGCTCGATATCGCGCATGCGCGTCTCTGCGCCAACCACCATCGTTCGAAACTTATACAGATTGAAGGGCCGCTTATGTAGCCCGACTCTCTTCTGAATGAACAAGATTGGTCCCGGCGAAGTGATCTTGATCAGAATGGCCACAAGCAGCAGGATCGGGGAGACGGCTGCAATTGCAATCGCGGAAATGATCAAATCCAAAACGCGCTTAACGAAGAGCGGCCATCCTTCCACCCAGCCACTGGAACGTGTGAGCAGAGAATCCCCGTCCAGTTCCTCCTCGGAAAAGTGAGCGATCTTCGAATCGAAAATATTGTTGAGAACTCGTAGTGTTACGCCCTGTTCTTCGCAGCAAGCGGCAATACGAGATGCATGATCATGCATGGAGCGGAAGGGTAGTGTCATCACAACCTCGTCCACGACGCTCTTCCGCAAAAATTGGGGGAATCCGCGGATGTCGCACACCAAAGGATAATCGCTGCTCCGGAATGCTTCCATACCAGGCCATTCTTCATCCACGAAACCAGTAATTCGGAACCCGAGTTCGGGACGGGCGGCGAGTCTGTTGGCGAATTCGAGCGCTCGACGGTTGGTGCCCACGAAAACGATCTCCCGCAAGTTGCGCCCGCGCTTACGCAAGAACAAGAGGAACGCTCGCATGACCAGCCGGCTCGAAATAGTGCCGAATGTGATCGCTAGCCAGAACACAAATACGAACAGCGGTGTCATCATCACGATGCGGAGAACGATCGCGCCGAATAGGATCACGAACGTTCCTAGCGACGTAGCCTTGAGAACGTCGATAATCTCCCGGCGCCGCGTGGAAAGCCTGCGGGACGCATAAAGGCCGCACAAACTGAAGGTCAGGTGCCAGACCAACAGAAAGGCCGAGAAGATGGCGAAGTTCTGTATCTTCACGCGCATCGAAAAGAATTCAGCCGCAGTGACGTTGTGGCTTTGACGGAGCCCGATCAGCGCGGCTGAGAGAAAAACCACTATCATTAGCCCCAGATCAAAGAACTTCAACGCGTTCATGAGCAGCCTGCGTCGAAGGTTAGTCATCGCAATGGATCACCGGGAAAGCAGCTTCGGAAGTAATAAAGGATCTACGGAAGTAACAGAGGATCTACAACCGTCGCCAGCAAACTTCGCCAGATACTAAGGAACTCGAGAAGAACAGACGACACTCAGGAGAGGTCAAAAAAATGCAAATACAAGTGCCGGCGCTTACCGCTGTTTGCGGTTCATAGCTTCCGGTAAAGAGGTTCGGGTATTGGAAATGTACGGTTATTTAGTACTGCCCCGAGTAAGTTGACATCGGCGGCTTCGAAGGTCTCTTTGGCTCGACGGGCCGTCTCATGCCGGGTCGAATTAGCTTCCACTACCAAGATGACTCCATCCGACATCTGACCGAGCAGACTCGCCTCGCCGTTAGAAGCAATTGGAGGCGCATCGATCAAAACATAATCGAACTCTTTTTTCAGTTCCAGCAGCCGCGAGCGAAATCGGCCCGTGGCAAGCGACTCCGGAGCGTCTTCAGCGCGCGAGCCCGGGGGCATCACCCAAACATTGCCACGGGCGATTCGCGCCACGAAATCTTTAATTGGGCCGGAGTCGATCAGTGCTTCCGCGAGGCCGGGAGACCTTGCCACGCCGGACAATTTGTGGAGTAGGGGCGAACGCAAATTCGCGTCCACTAAGCATACCGAGCCCGACACGCGTCTGGCGAGGGCCTCACCCGAACGCAAACAGATCTCGCTCGATCCGCTGCCTTCAACACTTGAGAAAACAACAACTCGCGGGGACCCGAAATTGGCAGATACGAACACACGTTGCACAAGCTTTACGACCTGTTCCTGGGCCCGCTCACTCAGATCCAAGACGCTGCGTTCGCGATCGCGGAGCAGCGGATCACCGCCAAACTGGTGCGCGACGGAGGCTTCTTCCCCGGATCGCATCCCATCTTCCCTGCCAAGCATCTCCTCCTCTACCGGACGCAGGCCGCCGCTGTTGGAAGGCGGCCCTGCATTTGGTGAGAGCACCACCCCGAATCCCTTGCTCAAATCATGTTCCGTATCTCCATCTGAAATTTCGGAAATCCCCGGCCGCTCGCCGGTCTCGAGAGCCTCTTTTCGCAGGGCGTCGTGAACACGGCTCATCTTGATACCCCCTCAGTCTGTAGCTGATGGGTCACCCAGCCAGTCGGCGTAGTCGTCTTGTACAATTGGAGGGCGCCTTTCCCGCCCGATAGCGTTCTGGGAGCTGAAAAAGACTTAGGAAACGTAGGTTACCGCACCCTTCTTTTCAGGCAGCGGTATGGTGGCGAGCACGGGAATATTCAGAATCGTCCCGAGTTCATCGGGCGTCCGGAAAGTAGAGTTCAGCCGTTCCGCGACAAAGGCCAATCCGGCGCTTACCAGCGCAGCCAGAATCACCCCCAAAAGCACCGTCCGAGAGCGATGATTCGAGGGCAGCGAAGGCACACTGGCCGCTTCCGCGATCGCGACATTGAGAATCCGCCCACGGTCAAGCGCGTCGGACATGCGAGCCTCTTCCTCCTTCCGGCGATAAAGCAGATAATTTTCTTCATTTGCCTTAATCGTCCGAAGCAGATCGTTTTGAGCTACCTCCTTCTGCCCAAGCGACCGGGCGCTTTCTTCATACAACCGTAGGGTTGAAACCGTCGCTTCCGCACGTGCCTGCAGACCGGCAAGATCGGCCTTGGCCTTCGCGAGTTCTGCCCTGCCCCACTCGTACGTGGGATCCCGGTCCGTGATTTCTTCATGGAGCTGGGATTTCTCTGCCGAAGCAAGCGCGACGCGAGTTTGGGCGATCTGTGCCTCAATATCCTGAACGGGTCTATAGCTAGGTTCGAATTTGCCCAACAATTCGGTACGCTTTTGTTCAAGGCCCAACAGATTGGACCTGAGTTGTGAAAGTAGCATGCCATCATCGGTGTTCCGGACCTGTGTAACCATTCGCTTCGGGGTCGAGACCGCTTCTTCCTGCAGTTTAAGAATCCGTTGCTGAGTCTCCGCCATCGCAGCCTTCGTCTGGCTTAATGCTACTTTGAATTCGGCAAGCTTCTGAAGTGTAACGTCTTTCTCAAGTGGCGCGGAAACCACGTCCGCGCTCTGATTGAAATCGACTAAGCGCTCCTCGGCTTTGGCCAGGGCCTCGCGGTATCGCTCTGTTTCTTGTTGGAAAAAATTGAATGTCCCCGGTGGGCGATGAACCGTCACGTGCTTTTCCAGGTAAAGATTGGCTAATATGCCCAATACGCGAGCTGCCATTTGTGCATCTCGCGACTGGTAAGTCACTGCGATGAGGTCGGTCTTCTTCACGACTTCCACCCTCAAGTCCTTTTCCAGCGCCAAAACTGCGTTCGCAATTCGCACGTCTTCCGTCGAAGCAGGGTCCCCGTTGTGCAAACTTATCGTGGCCACTGGCGCTGGTGGCAGCAGAGATGACGCAGCGCTGGTGTGCTGCGAAGCGGGCATGGGCCCTCCCGAAGCAGATAAAACAATCGGGGGACTGTTCGTATTGCGAGATGTTCCGCTGTTCGCGGGCGTAGCGGCGAAGATGCCAAACCCTGTGCGATGCTTTGGGTGCTGAAGATCACAGCCCAGCACAACTTTTTTAAGCAATTCTCTGCCCTTCAGCAGCTCCACTTCGGAATTCAGCTCTTCCTCACTAACCTCGGGGGCGGCCTGCGGGGGCGCCGTCGCATCGGACGTTACGATCGGGTCGGCTCGATCCCGTTTAACCAATATCTTCATTCCCGCGTCGTACCGGCTGGGCTGCAGTACCGCGACGAGGATCGCTCCTGAAAGAATGCCCAAAAACGAAAGCACCATTAAGCGCCGATGCCGAAAAGCAATCGCAAGAAGATCTCGCAATGTCGGAGAACGGCCCACATCGTTTTTGTGGTTATACAGCGTAAGCTCTTCCATGTTGTCTCCTGGTCCCTTGGTTTGCGCCGCTCGGCGAATGCGCTTAACGGGTTACTGCCAGGCCCACGCCTGGATTCGGAAGGTACTTCCCGATTTTTGAAATGCGGTTTTGGGGTACGAAAAACATGTCCCCCGGCTGCAGATGTAAGTCTTCACTAAGGTTTCCCGCTTGGAACATCTTCTTGACATCGAATCTCTTGACTTCCACCCAGTTGTTCGATACCCGCCGGAACAGCAACACCTGCGAATGCTTCGAGCTTTGCGTGAAGCCGCCCGCGACCTCTATGGCCTCCGTCAGGGTCGTGTCGGCCCTCATATCATATTTGCCGGGGTGTGCAACTTCACCGCCGGCTATGAAATAAGGCTTTTCGAAGTCCCTCATAACAACATTGATCACCGGGTCGTGCAGAATTTTGCCATACTCCGTTTGCAGCAGCTTTTTCATCTCCGGAATCGTTTTTCCCGCGACGTACAGATCGCCGAGACCGCTAAGTGTGATGTATCCGTCGGGTTGAACAGTCACCGTTTGATTGAATTCAGCCGTAAACGGAAAAGATAAGTCGAAAACATCACCTTTGCACAACTGATACCGCGCGTTTCTCTCTTGGAACAGCTGTCGGGATGCCCCATTTTCAGCGCCCGTACTGGCCGCCGGGGCGGCTTGCCCCGATGCGGGTAATCCCTGGCTTTGTGGCGCCGCCGAAGCGCGGACCGTCATCACGAAAAAAACCACCATTGGAATTGAAGCTAGAGAAATCGTCATCACCTTCACCTCTAAAACGCGCCGTTCCTTCACCCGACACCTGCACTAATCTCATCCGTGCTGCTCGAAAAAGGACGGCGATTCCCGTCCTAACCCCAACACACTCGCTAAAACGCAACTCCCACTCGTGTTTTGGACATAGCGTCCACGTCGCATCGGCGAGCCCGGCGAGTGATCCACCACTCAGACATGCCTTTTCTTCAGCTGGCTAAGGTCTTCCGTGCTTTCTTCGGAAAGCCAGCCTTCCCCATCGCGCGCAGTGGAATTCGCGGCGTTTTCTAAAGCCACGAACTTTGCGCACGCCTGTTCCAGGCTCTTTCATCTATTCAGACCTTGAAGACCGCGGCTCGGGGCGGAGGAAGGTCCGTACCCGTGCATAGCAAGCTGGCTACCGAGAATAATAAGCATGACGAGCACGCCCACGCGCAATGGGCGCTGTGCAATGCGGCCTGCGAGAATCGATCCGGTAAGTGCGCCAATTAAACCTCCCGCCACGAGCTTGAGGAGGAGCCCTGAATCATAATTACCGGCTCCTATCTGAATGCTGCTCCCGGCGAGCGAAAGGCCGAGGCCGAAGCACAGATCCGTGCCGATAACTTCAGCCGCCGTCAACGGGGTCAGGCCAAGTAACAGCAGTGAGCCGAGAGCGCCTGCACCCGCCGAGGAGAAGCCCACCTCGGCGCCGATGGGAAACGCGAACCAGGGCAGAAGCCGTGCGCGATCTTCGTTTAACGATCGGGGCTTGGGACGGAATACCCGATACAGGTGAAAAATAGCGGTCGCAACTATTACGGTGCCAAGTATGCCGTAAAGCGCGCCTCCGTAAGATCCACGCTTCAGTCGGTCGAGCAAAATGCCGCCTCCGACGACTCCTGGCAAGCCTCCTGCGAGCAGCAGGAACAAGATGCGCAAATTGACCTGGTGGCGCACCGCATAGATAGGAACCGAAGCAATTTTTACGACAGCGCCGAACGCGAGCGCCGTTCCAACAGCCACTGTCGGCGATGTGCGGAGGAGCAGGATAAGCAGCGGTGTGGTAAGGCTGCCAGCCCCAACCCCGGTCAGCGAAATCGCGAGCGCAATGCCAAAGCCGAGGAGAACTTCCATATCAACGACCTCCGATGAGACCCCGATGCACTCCTGTGATGCCGCTTAAGATGCGGCCAATATTTATACTCACATCGTTACAGCAAGCAAGATCAGAGGTAAGAACCGCCGCTTTCGGCACAAAGTTAACCGCGGCACTCACTTAGAACCTCCCGGGAAAGTGAACCAACTCGGGATTTTCCGTTCTTCCATCAGTCGGCCTCGCGGCGCGGTTCACTCTGATTCTTGCCGGTCTTTTTTGTCAGGTGTTCCACCTTGGCATCGTCGCTCTCAGGTACTCGTTTACCCGCGTCTCGAGGATCGAGGGTACTCAGCGGCTCGAATGACATCGACCAGTTGCTGGGCCAGCTGCTGAATTGCCGTGAGCTTTTCATCCATCTCTAAAAAACGCCGACAGATGAGATCCTCGGCGCGATCGGCCTGTGTACGGGGAAGTAACTCTGAACGCGTATAATCCGAAAGGCTTCGGCCTCCAGCCGCTAAGCACGCGGATTTCAAAGAATTGTATTCTTGCTCTGTCACTCGGAATATCACGGTCCTATTTCTGAGGTTCAGTGCGGCCATGTCAATCTAACCACGCAAATTTATATAAACGGTTAAGCACAGCAACTCGCTGGCTTTCTGAATCGTGCCTTGTGTTCCTCTAGCAAATTGCGTTCAACTTCGACGGTGACGCCACGTTACAACATTTCGACGTTTGGCAGCCTTCTCTTTTGCGAGGATTCTTTCCGGGCCGGGACATGGGACCCTGACGAATTCGAAGAGTTGTTCGATTCGCAAAAACGGCCAGGGCACCATCGGCTGCTTGGAGCCGATTAATGCATTAGCGGTATGGATCTCTTCCTCTCACCGGAAGAGGCAGATTTACGATTTCACGCGCTCTGACCATCGGTGTTGTGCAGCGTAAACGGGCACGTACTCTCGAGGACTTTGCCGTCAACTGCACTACGGACGGAACGTTCATGTTGCCGCTTTATCATTAATGCGAATCAGGGCATCGATCAGTCGGCAGGCGTCCGCCATTGTGAGTCCCACTGCTCGATCCCTCAAAGGAATGTTAAAAAAATGTAAGCGGAAGAGAGTCGAGTCGTGAACAATGGTACAAAGCGAATACATTTTTTTCAACAGTTCTCACGACTGATCGGATACGTTCAGACGCCAAGAAGTACTAGAACCGAGTAGAACGGCTCCGAGTTACCTGATTTAGAAAGGTTTTAAAGAGAAGCAACCAACGCAGCCCTAGCTGTTTCAGCAAATTGCGGGTCTGACCCGCGTACGGGCCAGCCATATCGCTTTAATCCGCCCACAGATCGACCGTGTCAACGGGAACGGGAAGCCATGCTGTCGCCCGCTCGCGATCCTAGCCTTTTAAGCTCTTTCTTAAATCGTAATACAAAGCGGAAGCTAATGGGAGTCGAACCCACCCGTGACAACAAAAGTGCCGCACTCCGGTTTTGAAGACCGGGCCCTGCACCGGCAGAGTCTAGCTTCCGACCGAAATTGTATCCTGTTTCGCGTCGCTGAACAGCTCACGCAAATAAGGCGCAGCTAATCCCCTATTTCGAAGTTGAAGCAGGCAGTTGCTTGAATTCGACCAGCACCATCTCAAGCTTGTCTATGCCTACATTCCTTTCAGATCGTGTCTGTGCTCGAATCCACCGCGTCTGACCGGCATCTTGCATGTGGAAATCTGCCACATATCCATCAGGTTGTGTGAAGCGGATGTGACACGAGTCGCTGACGCATACGAACAACGTATCCGGATCGTCGTGCAAGGGAACTACCTCGTTAACCTCGAGCGTCAGTCCCAGCACGCGCGTTCGCCCGTTTTCGAACTGTAGGCGGTAGTGACGCGGGTCGGTGCTAAGCGCATCTCGGGCATGGACCGCTCCCGTCGATTGCTGCGCGAGGGCGCAAGCACTCCATAGTGCGCCGGCCACAAGGAGTTGAGCGAGAGAGAGCTTCACCGATACAATCCTATCGCGCTCCGCACGCGATTTTGGGCTTGGGCCGGTGTGCCCAATCCACACTCAATGCGGCTGGTTGCACATCGGAACGTCTCGAGTCGGGCCAGTTCCCTGCAAGTAGATCGTTTGCGAGCCATTCAGCAGTACGTACCAACTGCCGTTTGACGGCCGCCAGACGGCATAATCGGTCACCCCGCTTCCGTTGAAATCGCCCGACACGGGATCATCGCCCGGCAACCCCCATTGCACTACGTACGGCCGGCTGCCACTCGGTAGAACATACCAATTGCCCTGCGACGGCCGCCATACGGCCAAATCCATGGGGGCATTCGCGTTGTTGAAATGACCTGGAACCGGAATATCGCCTGGCAGGCCCCATTGCCGTACGTAGGGCTCTATAGAGGTGTTGTTGGGCTTGATATACCAATTACCCTCTGAGGCACGCCAGACGGCGTAATCGTCCAAGCCATCGCCGCTAAAATCACCCGGTACGGGCACGTCGCCAGATAGACCCCACTGTACCGTTCTTGACGCCCGTCCGATCGGTTTGATGTACCATGTACCGTTTGAGGGCCGCCATACAGCGAAATCGGTCGTCGCACCCGTTGTGTAAGCGCCGGGTACGGGAACATCACCCGGCAGACCCCATTGCTGAATAATCGGAGCTGACGGCGTACTGCTCGGGACAACAAACCAGGTTGCGTTGGATAGGTTCCAAAGAGCGAAATCTGCCAGCCCATCGCCGTCGAAGTCCCCATTCACGTACACGTAGACACCGGCTCCCAGGCCCCCAACGTTAAATTTCGTAGTAAGGAGCAGGGCCGGTGAGCTCACTTGACGAATGTACGGCGCTCCGGGATTACTGCTCGGAATGATGTACAGACTTTCATTCGACGGCCGCCAAATTGCGTAATCAGTGATTCCATCGCCGTCGTAATCAGCCGGTACGGGAATATCGCCGGGCAACCCCCACTGCCTGGTGAACGGCTCCCCGTTCGTGCCCGAAACGATGTACCAGACGCCGTTTGACGGCCGCCAGACGGCTATCTCCTCCTTGCCGCTATTGTCAAAATCACCCGGGACAGGAATATCGCCCGGCAGACCCCATTGACGTACAGAACGACTGTTCGGATTTTGGCTCGGGATCACGTACCAGGTCTGATTCGAAGGCCGCCATAGGGCGAGATCAGTCTCACCATCACCGTCGAAATCGGCGGGAACCGGAACATCGCCAGGCAGACCCCATTGGACCGCGTACGGCGATCCTGTTTCAGCGGACAAGATATACCAAGTACCGTTCGAGGGCCGCCAGACCGCGAACTCGGTTTTCCCAAGCTCGTCGTAATTACCGGGCACCGGAATATCACCGGGAAGGCCCCATTGCCGCTGAACCACGGAACCCGGATTGCTGCTCTCGGAGATGTACCAGATCCCGTTTGAGGGCCGCCAAACCGCATAATCGAGCTTTCCATCTCCGTCGAAATCACCTTGAACTCGAATGTCGCCTGGCGCCGGACTGAATGGCGCCGTCATTTTAATGGTGTAGGTCGCCCTCGCCACCGAACTCGGTAAGAACCCGCCTCCTGCTGCGACCGCCTTGATCGTTGTGATCGAACGCACCGCGATAGGCCCGGTGTAAACATTCGAAGAGGTCGTCGGCGTGCTCCCGTCCGTCGTATAGAAGATCGTCACCCCTGCCGAATCGTCTGTGAGACTCACTGATTGCGGGGAAGCATAGGTTCCGGCGCTCGGACTGAACTTCGGCGGGGTGCCCGACGGCTGCTCGATTTCGTAGCTGGCCGTCGCAACCCGGCTGGCCGTGAATCCATCCCCTTCCGCTATCGCGTTGATGGTCGTGGTCGAACTCACCGCAATCGCTCGGGTGTACACACTCGAAGAGCTTGTCGGTGTACTTCCGTCCGTCGTGTAGTAGATCGTGACCCCCGCCGAGCCGTCCGAAATACTCACCGGTTGCGCCGAGTTGTAGGTTCCGCCACCTGGGGTGAACTCCGGCGTACCAGCCATTGTCGGCAGCAAGCCATAGATATTCAAGCTGGTCTGAGATCCGACATATACTCTTCCATTCGCAATGGCCGGCACGCTGAACTTGACTGCACCGCCTGGAACGTCGCGGCTGTCGGCAGCCTGATTGGAGTTATACAGCTCGCTACCGAGATCGGTGGCATCGTAGGCGTGCAACACACCACAGCAACTCGATGCGTATGAAGCGGCGTCTAGAATCCAGACAATGCCATTTGCATTACCGTCGGCCGAAACGGTGGGTGTGGGTCCCGGGTAGCCGAACGCTTCCACAGATTGGGATCTGGGCGAAGTCGAGAGAAGTCCGGAGTTGTCGGTATTAAATGAAAACGCCCTAAGGGTGCTGGCGCCGCCAAAATACACATTCTGATTCCAATAGGCCGGCATACCCCAGATTCCGGCCACTGCTCCGGGCAGTTCTTGGACGACTTGCGTGTCACGGCTCGTGCACGTGGAGCAATATTTTCCGAGATTATTGCGATCTATCAGGTATATCGTTCCCTGTTTGCCCGCTTGCACTAGAAGCTGCCGGTGGACGAACCCGGAAGGCAGGTCGGGCAGCAGCAGTAAGCCCCCTGAACCTACATCCCAGTCGTTCGCGTCCAGGGTGGCCTGATTATAAGGCGTGAACCAATCCAGCAACCGGAAAGAGCCGGCTCCCGGCTCCTCGAGTCTCAGGATGCTGTCTCCGAAATTCGAGGTCCCGTCGTAATCGCCGTTGCCGGTAGGAACGAAAATGTTGAAGTTGGCGTCGGCGGCCAAACTCGAGCCGCTTCCCCAGACACCGCCTGCGTTCCCGTTGGGAGTCGTGTTGAGCACAGCTTCCTGGGACAACGTAGCCGCGTTATACGACATAATCCAGCCATGCCAAAAAGAAGCGGAATCGCAGTACGAGCTCCAAGCAATGATGACGTGCCCATGTTCGAGAAGCAGACCCGCGCGCTGAAGGCTATGCACCGGATCAAAACTCACCGTGCCATTCTGGCTGCCCATACCCGTTCCAGGTACATTAGCCTGGATCACCACCGGACCGCCGAACTTTTCAGCGTGCGTCGCAATGTCGATCGCGTGGAGCCGGTGGACGATGTGGCTATTCTCCTCAGTCACCGCTACCAGATAAATAGTGCCGGTGCTCGCGTCGATGACTGGCGTGCCCGTAATTCCGAATTGGGGCGGCGAGCCGTTACAGAAGCCATTCGCGGCAGCCGTGATCCCGTCTGACGGATCAACAAAACTCAGGCTCCACAACACCGAGCCCCGATCGCCATCAATGGCGTAAAGGTCGGCGTTCTCGGTGGCTACATAGACGACGTGGGACACCACGTCGCCCCCTATTTTCACATTCGAAGCGACGAGAGGCTGAGCAACCACAGCCCCATCTAGGGGCACGGAATACAGTTTGCCGAACTGGCTCGAATTTACGTTTTCGGGCCGAAGAATGCTTTCATGAGTGTTCTGTCCGGTACGTGAATTGTCGTTGTGGTAAGTTAGAACGTTTATCTGCGCCCGCAGCTCTAGCCTGGCGGCCCCAAACAAAGCCGCGCCGAGCATACAAAACGCTATACGACACCTTGAACGTTGCACTTCCAGACTCCGTAACAGTCACCCGTTTGGTTGATGTAACGATAGCTTGATGGGCATTGTTATAGAAAGACCTGGTAATCCTAGTACTAGTACGAATTGAGTAGCTCCCCTGGAATTGAGTAGTACGAAATGTGTCCCAGCAAGAGACAATAGACCATTTCTACCTGTCTTCACCCCTTAGAAAGCAGGCGGGACTGGGTAGCGGTGGGAGTTGGCATGCTTGGCTTAGAGAGAACTCGAATCGATACGAAACCAGGGCTTATGAAGGTGCTCCCGCTATAGGCATGCGCGAACTTCTCATCATTGGGGCCGGCGGCCTGGGGCCGGTGGTGGCGTCAACGGCGGACGATATCAATGCGGCTGCAAAAGGGCCCGATAACCCAGCTTCGTGGGAGGTGATCGGCTACGCCGACGGAGACGGTGCGAAGCGCGGCAGCCTCCATGCCGGACGCCCGGTACACGGCACCCTCGAAAATGTGGCTCACAATTTTCACGGACGCGAGTTGTGGTTTATCTGCGCCATAGGCGACAACGCTGCCCGTGCAAGAATGATGCGCCTCGCGGAAGGATTCAAATGGAAAGCCGCTACATTGGTGCACCCTTCGGCGATCGTGGCTAACCCGGCCCGAATCGGCGCCGGGAGCTACCTTGGACCCGCATGTGTGATAGCCGTCAACGCGAAGATCGGCGCTCACGTATTCATTGATATGCAAGTGTCTGTCGGTCATGACGCCGAGCTAGGCGACTTTTCCGCGGTGTTCTCGGGAGCCCGTATCAGCGGGAACTGCCGCGTAGGAGAGTATGCGCTGGTTGGATCCAATGCGACATTGATGCCAGGAACAACCATCGGCGCCCGCTCAGTTGTAGGAGCAAACTCAGTAGCGCACGGCGTCATCCGGCCGGACACGACAATTTTCGGCGTTCCTGCGCGAGTTATCCGCAGAGATGGAAATACCTAGCGCGTAGGAAACACATTCGCCGTGGGTGAGCTTCATTCGCAGCATCGAGCGAAGCGGCCGATTCGGCCGATTTTTCTCAATCCGCCAGGGAGCGGCTTACGCAAACTTCCGCAATGTTGTGCCAGGTTCAGTACAGGAAGACTTCCGCAACTTGGTACCAGGTTCAGTATCGGAAGGCGGCACGAAATTCCAGGAACGCAGAAGGCTCGCGATTGCCGCGACGGAGCTGAAATCATGGATATCCAGTTCCGCCATCGGGATGATTACCCCAAATCGTTGTTCCAAGTTCGCCAGGAGTTCGACAATCAGCATCGAATCGAGGATTCCCGCCTCGAGCAAGTTCATATCTGGCGAGTCCACTTCTATGAACATGTGCTCTGAAAAAAGCGCCTTGACCTCCCGGACCCAGTTCTTATCGTCGGAATCTTGCACCAGTCCACCTTCTTTCACGTACGCCGCCTTCGCACGAGTGTGTTCTCCAAAAAGAGACAGGTAATGCCGGTCCGCAGAAAGGTTTCAATTGCATCGCTCGGCGTATTTACGATGGGCTGCCCCTTCACGTTGAAGCTCGTGTTCAGCACCATCTCACGGCCCGTCGTCCGCCCCACTGCGCGCAACAGTGTATGGAAATCCGCGTTATCTTCACTCGACACAGTCTGCACTCGTGCTGAACCATTCACATGAGTGATGGCGGGGAGATGTGCCCTGTGCTCCTCCCTCACATCGACATTCATGATCATGTACGGAAGCTTGGTCCCCGCTTCGACATCAAACCAGCGGTCGACCTGCTCAATCGATACTGCAGGCGCAAAAGGCCGGAATGCCTCTCTCATTTTCACCATGGCATTGATTCGGTCCCGCATTTGCGGGTGTCCGGGATCCGCGAGTATACTGCGATGCCCAAGGGCGCGCGGGCCGAATTCCATACGGCCGCGGTACCAAGCCACCACAGCCGAATCGGCGATCAGTTGTGCCGCTTGTCGGGCCGCCTCTTCGATATCCGCGAAGCGGATGATATCGAGTGATGGAGCAAACGCAGCAAGTGCGGATTCGATATCTGCCGTCGTATATGCCGGGCCGTAGAACGGAGTTGGCTGCCTTGCACAATGAACACAGCCGTGCTCGGCCGAACGATACAGGGCCGCCCCTAAGGCCGCGCCGTCATCGCCTGCCGCCGGTTGAATATAAATTTCATCGAAATAGCCGGCCCGCATGATCTTGGCGTTCGCCGTACAATTCAGGGCGACGCCTCCGGCCAGAGCCAGCCTTCGCATTTTCGTCGACGATCCGAAATATCCGGAAAGGTACAACATCGTCTCGTCCAGAATTTCCTGAAGCGCGGCAGCGACGTCGCGGTGAACCTCTGAGATTTCTTCCTCCGGCTGCCGCTCAGGAATAAGATTTTGCCTCAGAAAATCTCGACTAGCCGCATAGTTCTCGCGAGCTTCCCGAGTGCGGCTAAGCTTTAACATTGGAATCGACATCGACCCGTTACCGCAAAATTTCACCGCTTGCTTGAAGAACGCGCGAAAGCGCTTGGGATCTCCGTAGGGAGCGAGACCCATGATCTTGTATTCGTCGGAGTTGAAGTCGAATCCCAAATGCAGCGTAACCAGCGAATAAAGAATTCCGATTGAATCGGAAGCTGGAATTGTATGAATTCGCTGCAAATTTCGATTCCGCGCGGCATACACAGAGACACCATGAATTTCGCCCATGCCGTCGGCGATGATAACTAGACACTCGTCCCATCCGGAAGTGTAGTAGGCGCTAGCTGCGTGCGAAAAGTGATGGTCTACCTGTTTTACACGATCGGCGGGATACTCAGGAAGGTATCGCTCTACCATTGAGAGCAGTGCTTCCTTTGAATACACTTCCCGGTATTGTTTTGCCGAAATCGGATCTAAACAATAGAGTGTCTTATAAGGAGAATAGTCGAACCCATGCGCAATCTCATCGATGTCCCTGAGATCCAGTCCCGCTTCTTTGAGACAGTACTTGATGGCATGGATCGGAAAATCGCCCGTATGCTTGTTCCGGCTAAAACGCTCTTCGGCGGCCGCCGCGACACACTCCCCGTCCATCAGCAAGGCGGCCGCGGAGTCATGGCCTTGTGAAATGCGATACTCGCGCGCGTCCAACCCTGGCCATTGGGCCTTCTTGAACGGTACAGACTGTTCCAACCCGCTGATTCCTATTACATTCATCGTTCCAAATGATTCCTAACTCGCCGCAGTGAAATAGCCCTCTCGATGGAGCCGGAAGGCTTCTCTGATGCGAGGACGATCAATCTTTCCATTTCCATTTAGCGGCAAAACATCCGTGCACATCCACCGGGATGGGATCATGTAGTGCGGTAATCGCTCGCCTAATTGTCGGCGGATGCTCTGTGGCTGAATCTCCATTCCATTCGCCGGCACGAGAGCACAACAAATCGTAAACCCTTCGAATTCATTGGTGCTAATGGCCACAACAGCGCAGTCGCGAATGCCTTCTAAAGTGTGGAGAGCCGTTTCGATCTCGCCGAGTTCAATGCGATATCCCCTACTCTTTATCTGAGAATCCGATCGCCCGTGCAGATACACGAGCCCGTTTTCAACACTTGCCAGGTCTCCCGTCTTATAAATCCGGTCGGGCCCCTCCGAAAACGGGTTGGGCAGAAAGGCCGCTTCTGTTTTCTCGGAATCATTCCAGTACCCAGGGCTCAGTCCTACACCGCGTATGTACAGATCTCCAATCTCCGCCGAGGGCACGCGACGTAGATCCGCATCCAGAATAAGAAGCTCTTCACCATCACACGGAACTCCTATCGGGATGGGTGCTTCTTCGTTTTCAGGGCACTTAGGAACTCGATAGTAGCTGCTCGCTATAGTTGCTTCGGTGGGTCCGTATAGGTTTGTGAACGTTGCGTGGGGCACCCGTTTCATCCAATAGATAAGCGATGGGGCGGGAAAGCTCTCCCCGCACCAGAGCAGGCGCCGCAGACTTGGAAAATCATTCCAATTCACAAGATCGAACTTCGCCATATAACTGAGCAGAGACGGTACAGAGAACCACTGCGTTAATTCTGAGCTTCGAATAAAGTCAGCCAACTTATGAGGCAGAAGACTGAGCTCTTGCGGCACTAAGTGCAACTGCGCGCCGGCGGCGAAGGTGCCATATATGTCAAAAGTCGACAGATCGAAATGCAGGGGCGGATGACCTGAGATTCGATCCGAAGACGAATGCCCGAAATACTTGGTCGCCCAATCGACAAAATGGGTGACATTACTGTGTGTGATCATCACGCCTTTGGGACGCCCGGTAGAACCCGAAGTGAAAAGAATATGCGCTATATCCGAGTCCCGATTCTCAGAACCAATGTGCTCCGCTGAAGCCGAGCTTACGTCGCGCACGCAGAATGCGATGTTCAATTCCTGAGGAGCGGGCTGCGCATCCATCCACCCGATTGTGAGGTTGTTATGTTTCTGCTCGCTTGAAATTAACTCCTGCAGAACTCTGCTCGAAGAGGATGCAGCCAGCAAACAGGTACTGCCGGAGGATTCCAAAACCATTTGCAACCTGCTTGGCGGATTCGCGATGTCCATTGGAACGTAAATGCAATCCGCTTTGAGAATGCCCAGCATGCCGGTAAGTGCCTCTGGAGACTTCGGGAGCAAAATGCCGACGCGATCCCCTTTCCGGCACCCGGTTGCTTTGAGCAGCCGCGCTACTTGATTCGATTGGGCTGCAAGATCACCGTACGTGAAAGAACGCTGTTGATACACCAGAGCTGTGGCGTCCGGTCGGCGATCCGCTTGGCGGTCTACGTAATTTTGAAGCAGCGTTTGTCTCATGCTCTTTTGACCACCCGCTGGGCCGCGATAATACACGCATTGTCGTGTAACTCAATAGAATTTGTAGCATAACTGTCTTCGGTAATAAAGGCTTAGTACTTCTGTTACTGCTTACTGCTTGCTTTATTATCTGGGCTACAGTATGTGCTACAAAAATCGTGCTCCCGGATGCCCAGTCTCAGCTTCCGGCAGCAAACGGATTTGGCGTCGACGCGCTGAATACCTCAACACTCATCGCGTAGCGTAGCTCTTCGAGGCCGCTGCCGGTAACGCTCGAAATCTGATAAAAAGGCAATCCATGCTCAGCAGCTTTCGCGCGCACTGTTTCAATGCGCGAGGGGTCCTGGCAGGCATCAATCTTACTTGCCGCTACAATCATGGGCTTCTTCATGAGCTCTGCGCTGAACTGCCCCAATTCCTCGAGAATGACGTCGAAATCCTCAGCCGGGTCGCGGCCGCTGAAATCGGAAACGTCTACAAGGTGAACCAGCAAGCGCGTGCGCTCCACATGTCGCAGAAATTGAATGCCGAGCCCGTGGCCTTCGTGTGCGCCTGCAATTAGCCCCGGTATGTCCGCTAAGACAAACGTGCGGTCGCCCGCCTCAACAACTCCGAGATTCGGTTCAAGCGTCGTGAAAGGGTAATCCGCGATCTTCGGCCGTGCGGCGGAAAGCCGTGAGATCAGCGTCGATTTACCGGCGTTCGGGAAACCAACCAGCCCGGCATCAGCAAGCAGCTTCAGTTCCAGGCGCAGTTTGAAGGACTCACCGGGGCGTCCCTCCTCGTGCTCGGTTGGGGCCTGATGCGTCGACGTCGCAAACCGTGCATTCCCGCGCCCTCCGCGTCCCCCGCGCGCTACCGTAAAACGCTGACCGGGAGCAGTAAAGTCAAAAAGCTGTACACCGCTTTCCGCGTCATAGATCGTCGTGCCTACGGGAACTGGCACGTCGATACTCGCTCCGTCGTGTCCGGTTCGATTGCTGCCCTCCCCGTGCCGCCCGCGCTCCGCTGTATGCTCCGGGTTGAAACGGAAATGCAGCAGCGTGTTGTAATGCTCGCTTGCAACTAAAACAACATCGCCGCCGCGCCCGCCATCCCCGCCGCTCGGGCCACCGCGCGGCACGTATTTTTCGCGCCGGAATGCGAGACACCCGTTACCGCCGTCGCCCGCTTTTACGGAAATCGTGACTTCGTCGATGAAGTGCAGATCGGTTTAACTCTGCGCGGCAATGATGTTGACGAACTTACCCATGCGCCCGCGATCGCGAAACTCGACCGTTCCCGGTACGGTCGCAAACAGCGTGTCGTCTTTTCCGAGGCCAACATTTTTTCCAGGTTTATACCGGGTTCCGCGCTGGCGCACTATGATCGAGCCCCCCGTCACGAACTCACCTGAGAAAACCTTGATCCCCAGCCGCTGGGCATTCGAGTCGCGGCCGTTCTTTGAGCTGCCTAATCCTTTTTTATGTGCCATTCGAAATACTCTCCAAGCGCTCTAACCGCGCTTACGGCAGGATCTCCTGCACTTCGACACGCGTATAGTTCTGGCGATGTCCGATGGTGCGCTTGTATTGCTTTTTGCGTTTGAATTTAAAAACCAGAACCTTGTCTCCCCGCCCATGAGCGGCAATTTTAGCCCGCACACGCGCATTCTTGAGAGCTTCACCCAGCACGAGCTCATTCGAATCGTTCGAGATCGCGAGAATACGGTCAAACTCGACATCCGCGCCAATGTCGCCGGCAATTGTCCCGACCTCAATCGTCTGTCCGGGGCTTACCCGATACTGTTTGCCGCCGGTCTCTATAACTGCATACATAACTTAAGCTGAACCTTTTACGTTGGATTCTGGCGCTCGGAGCGGGCGCACCCACAAGTGCCATGTGGGAACTTCTTCTATGATACCGGAAGCCGTTGCCGTGCTGGTGGTTATTTAGCGAACGCTTCCAGCGGTGCCAGGTGATTCAGATCGTGTCCGGCTATTGTTTCGATGATCGTTTGGAACGTCATTTCTCCGCGCTCGGGATGGGTGACACGTTTCAAAAGTGCTTCGGGCGTTACTGCCCGAATGAAAGCCAAATTCCAGCCGCGAACGGACGAGAAAACCGCGAGCGCCTGGCGAGCGTCGTAGCCCATATACGTCGCAGCCCATCGATTCTGGTCGAAAGGCTGGATTACGTGATGATCTTCGGCGAGTGCCTGCCGTAGCCGGAATGCGAACGCAACCTCCGCATCCGCCAGATGGCACAAGATTTGGCGCGGGCTCCATTTGCCGGGAGCGAGTGGTTTTTCAACACGTTCAGCGCCTAATCTCCTGGATAAAAGTTCAAGCTGCCCCGCTGTTCCAGCGATTACCTCAAACGGATCCCGATTCCCTAGATGTGATGCATATGGATTCATATCGAATCAACCATGATAATGCGACGGATCAGTACTACGCTCTCGTAAGCTTTTCGATCAGGCTTCGGTGTTGCGGGTATTGAACGGTCAAGCCGGCGCGCTCCGCCATCTCAAAGTCGGCGAAGTCAAAGCCGGGGGCGACCGTGCAACCAACCAGCGCGTACTGATCCGGCTGTTCCAAACAGGAGCCGAACCAGTGCCCCGCGGGCGCGACCCACTGAAACTGTTCGCCCGCTTCAGGGTTCTGACCCAGTTTGACCAGTGTGTGATTGCCGGTAAGGTCGATGCTGTGAACAAGCAACGCAGCCCCGGCATAAAAGTGCCAGACCTCATCGGCCGCAAGGCGGTGCAAAGCGGAAAAGTCTTTTCCTGCGAGCAGGAAATAGATCGCCGTGGAGGCGCTGCGAGCCCCTCGGAAGGTGGACGGCAGAGCGGATTGCTCGATGATGAGCGGAGCCCGGTAGGTCTGGCGGAAGAAGCCGCCTTCGGGATGCGGTTCCAGATTCAACAGGTCGATCCAATCTTGCGCGCCAAGCATGCCTTAGGTTATCGGCATACAGCCAGGAATCAAAAATGAAAACGGTATCGCAGCTGTACGTAGATTTCGCGCGGATTGAAGTAGTGCGTACCGCCGAATGTCAAGCTGTTGTCCAGCAGAAAGCGGCGGTTCGCGGTATTGATTGCATTGGCCGAAACCGTCCAGCTCTCTCCAAAATTCTTTCCCACTGCGAGGTCCAGGGTCGTATGCTCCGGCAACCGCGCCGGACCTCCGTTATCCGGAAAACCCGATCCATAATAGAGGTTGCTGCTGATCCAGCTTCGCCATGGCATATTGACAAAGCCGCCCGTATTCAGCGTGTGCTGCTGATCGTGGTCCAGCAGGAACAGGCCCCCGGCAGGGGGAGAAAAGTCCGTGAGTCCGCCCGTTACGTTTCCCGCGCCGACCGCCCGCTGGCTCGAATACGCAAGATGAAACTGCGCCCGCCGTACTAACATCGGAGAGCGCATTGTCACCTCCCACGCGTCCACGACCGCCGCGCTGATCGTTAAGGGAAGGAAAATATTCGAGTTTCCGAGCGCGTCGTGATCGAACACGTTCGTTCCGTGCATGTGCGAATGATTGCCATCGAGCACCCAGCCGCGCCACGGAATCGCGACTCCAAACTGATACTCCTCATCGCGCTCGCCGCGCAGCGGCAAGAAGCCGAAACCTTGCTCGAGCGCGAATTCGAGCACCGGGCCGGAGATTGTCGATAACGGCGGCGCTTGATAATAGGCGCCATAAAAACCGCGAAAAACCCAGTGAAGACGCGGCACTTGAATCGCGAGACTCGCGCGTGGATCCGCTGCATTTTCTGAGACCAAAGCATTGAAGTGCGTCAGCCGCATACCGCCTGAAAGCGTCAACCAGTCAGTTACTTTGAACTGATCATCCAGGAACGCTACGCCTAAAAACCCGTGTGGAGAAATACGTTGCGAAAGCGATCGCGTAAGGCTCTCAATTCCCGATATCGCGAACAAACTCGAATCGGTTTGATCGAACCCGTAGACTCCCGCACGGGCGTCGTGCCGTTTTGATAACACGCTGTAGCTGATCTGCGCTCCCGCATATTGGGAAGTCTGCTCGTCACGCGTGCTCAGGCCGGGATCATTCGGTCCACCCGCGTAGTTCGCGCGTGTGAAGTGGTAAAACGGCGACACGGTAAGCAGCTTCCCGGCGCCGAACGTGTGCACCCATGAGAGATTCAGCAAAACGTCTCGCTCGAATTCGTTATCCCGCGTTCCGGCCATCTCTTGTTCAGGCGTATTAGGGACTTGATAGTCGTCGCGTCTCGCGGAACCAACCACGCGCAGCTGGTCCTGAGGCGTGAAGTTATAGAACAGCGTGCCGAAACCGCCGAGCCCATCCTCGCGATCGTGGATCACAGCCGGGCTTGGCGTCATTAATCCCAGATCGCTCCGGTTCCCGTTGACGCTGCCGTACCAGGCGAATTTTTCAGTGTGGTTTCCCATGCTGAACGCATTATTGGTCTGGTTAAAACTCCCGTAGCTGGTGACTAGCTCCGCCTGCCGGTCCCGCTCAAACCCGCTGCGCGGCACGATGTTGAACACGCCATACGTGCGATCGCCGAAATCGGCCGCATACCCGCCTCGTTGCACTTCCAAGGTGTCGATATCTTCCGGATTAAACTGCGGTCCCACATTGGTCGCAATATTCGTGTTGGGCACAGGGACGCCATCGACCAACCAATCCACCTGATGCCCTCCGCGGACGTGCAGCTGATCGTGGGCCAGATATGCCCCAGGAACATAATCCGTGATCATCGCCAAACTGTTCGCTCGATCTGCTCCCGGGGTGCGATCGATATCCAGCCGGTCGATAGTCGTAATCGGCGTGGCGGAAGCAGTGTTCAATGCATTGCCGGTCTCCGAAACCTCGAGATTCTCGGTTCGATGCGCAATGCTCAGTGGAAAATGCAAGATCGGAGCCGATGAGCTGTTGACGATGACACTCTGACGCGCGATCACGAACCCGGGCCGCTCGACGGTAATCACATACTCACCGGCTGGAACTGCCGCAAACTGAAAATCTCCGTCCGAGCCCGTTTTCGCCGTTAGCTTGTAATCGGAAGTAAGCGATTGCACGATAACTGTAGCGTTTTGGATGGGCAGATGGTCCGGGTCGTGCACAACCCCACGCAATGAGCCGAGGGCCGCGCCAAGACCCACCGACATGGGCAAAATGACAACAATGCAGAAGCAGACGCAACGACGCGCCTGCGTACGCCACAGTCCAGGCATAACGACCTTTCTTGAAAACCGGGAGGATCGGGGTTAGAGCCTAAGACTCGACTGGCGGCGGGCGTTGATGAAGGGAATGATCGTGATGGCCTCGTATGCCCCGGCTACTTCGGTCAAACAAGATCTCGCAGGCGGGAACTTGATTTTTAAGCTGCTTCGGAGCAGAAACGATGGCCGGCCAATTCGCTGCCAGCTGCGCGCTGTGGCAGCAATTCCCGCAGCAGTTCCGAGCCGACCAGCCCGGTTCTTCTTGAGAAGAATGCCGGTGGCAAGAACAGGAGTGCTTCAGTCGGCAGCAAGCCGGCCGTGCATCGCTCGCGCGCAGCGAGTCTGGGCCATAAGTTGCAAACCCGATCGAGAGAGCAATTAGAATCGCTGCTAAGCGGTTCCCTGCCCTTGGCAGTGCTGCCATTGTGCTATGCGTGGCGAACAACCCTCAGGCTAACAACTACACGCGCGGCAGGGCTTTGACAACCTGCTCGATCTCCTCTGGACTGATGTAGAAGTGGGGCGACATTCGAATCCATCCCTGCCGGGGCGCAGCCAGAATTCGCTTTTCTTCAAGATCGCTGACAATCGAGCGGCAATCGAGAAAAGGATGCCGGAAGCTTACAATCCCTGAACTGCTGTCCGGCGTCCATTCAAGAATCGTCTCGTAACCTTTCGCGCGAACGCCCGCGTGTAGTTGTTTCGTGAGCGACTGAACCGTAGCAGCAATATTCTCCACTCCGATTTCGAGCAGAAATTCGATAGCAGCCCGCAATCCGAAGCAGCCGATGGTGTTCAGAGTGCCGCATTCATAGCGCCCCGCATCGGCACGCAGCGTCATGTCGCGCGAGCTGTAATCCTCATAATGGGCGGGATTCGTCCACCCGAACTCGACCGGATCAATCACATCGAGCCATTTGCGGCGCACATATAGCACGCCGTTGCCTTCCGGCCCGAGCATCCATTTATGTCCATCGGCCGCGAGCGCGTCGATATGACTCGCTTCCACGTCTATAGGAAACGCGCCCATGCCTTGAATCGCGTCGACGAAAAAAAAGCAATCGCTCGCGCGGCACAATTCGCCAAACTGCTGCAAGTTAACCCGAAAGCCACTCAGATAATTGACGTAACTGATCGCCAGCAGCCGTGCTCCCGAGATCGCACCGGCGATTTTCTCCAGCGGATCGTAAATCGAAAGCCGAGTCAATCTGACGCCTCGCCGTTCGAGCCGGAGCCAGGGATAGTAGTTCGCCGGGAACTCTTCTTCAAAGATGATGACCCGGTCACCCGGCGTCCAGTCCAGCCCTTCAGCCACGGTCGAAATGCCTTCGGAGGTGTTCTTCACTATAGCGATCTCACCCGGCGATGCGTTGATCAGCTTGGCTGCGGCTTGTCGCAGACCCGCGTAGGCGAGCATCCATTCGTCATAATGCAGCGACCCATAGTGGCAAACGTCGTCAGCCAAATCCTTCATCGCCACCGCCGCCCGCCGGCAAAGCGGCGATATAGCCGCATGGTTCAGGTAAATGAGCTCACGAGTGATTGGAAACTCGTCGCGGTAGCGGGCATAGACCGGTTCTGCGAAAATTCCCGTGACTTTCTCGTAACCCATGCCTTCGAGCATACGTTAACGTTTATGAATCTCTCCTGCTAGGGTGCGCACCCGGATCTCACAATTGGCCTTATACTGGAGAGAGGCGGAAAGTTCAAGCTCGCGCCAGCCCCGCGGCATTCGTTCGGTCGTAAAGGAGTTCCATGCGGCGATTCAAATACCTCAATTCATGTACCAGCCTCACATTGGCCCTGTTGTTGGTCATGCCCTTTGCGGCCTTTCCGAACGACAACAAAGAGAAGGACCCCGATGCTATCGGCGACCGCAATGTCTCCGGCAAGGTCAACTTCTACTCGCTCGAAAAAGAGATTGCGATCGGCAAGCAGCTGGCGCAGCAGGTTGAGCGTCAATCGAAGATCATCAACGACCCCGTCGTCGCGGAATATGTAAACCGTCTCGGGCAAAACCTCGTGCGGAACTCCGATGCGAAGGTGCCCTTCACAATTAAGGTCATCGAAGATCCGACCGTCAATGCTTTCGCGTTGCCCGGCGGCTTCTTCTTCGTCGATTCCGGCTTAATCTTGAGAGCCGATACAGAAGCCGAATTGGCGGGCGTCATGGCGCACGAGATCGCACACGTTGCAGCGCGCCACGGTACGCGGCAGGCCACGCGCGGCGAAATCGCGCAGCTTGCCACGCTTCCCCTCATCTTCATGGGCGGAGCTGCGGCTTATGGCATTTACGAAGCCTCCGGCCTGCTAATCCCTATGGGCTTTTTAAAGTTTCAACGCGGGTTTGAGGCTGAAGCCGATTATCTGGGCGTTCAGTATATGTACAAGGCGGGCTATGACCCGACTGCCTTTGTGGACTTCTTCGAAAAAATTCAAACCGACGAGAAGCGGAAGCCCGGCAGCGTTTCGAAGCTCTTTTCTACCCATCCCATGACGGACGACCGGATCGTGAAATCGCAGAAAGAGATTTCTGACCTGAAAGCGAAGCCCGAGTACGTGGTCACGACTTCGGAATTCAACGATGTGAAGGCGCGCCTCGCGATGCTCGAAAACCAGCGCCGGCCGGATCAAGCCAACCAGGATCCCAACAAACCGACCTTACGGCGCAATCCCAACTCGAACACGCCGATAGAAGATGAAACTGATCCCTCGAAGAAGTCTAATGGCGATGACGAGGATCGTCCGAAGCTGAAGCGGCGGCCGGCGGATACGGGCGACAGCAATCCCACTTCGGACACCGGGACGGGCACGCCGCAACTTAACTGATGCTTCCGCTACTCTTCTCGTAACGCACAGGCGGGGTCCACTGCCAGTGCCCGCTGTAGCGGAATCAGGCAGGCTAAAAAAGTTATTGCGGCCATCAGCGCGATCGCAATCCCGTAAGTCGCTGGATCGTCCGGACTGATCCCGTAGAGAACGGCTCCGAAGAATCGGCCGGATACTAACGCCACCGCAGTGCCGCAAAGAATTCCAAGGCCGAGGACCGCGGCCGTTCGCTGCATGACCAGCGCGAAGACGTCTCTTCTTGTCGCTCCAATCGCGACGCGAATGCCGATTTCCCGCGTTCTCCTCACGACCGCATACGCCATAGCTCCGTACACCCCAATTGCGGCGAGCACAATCGCGAGGAACCCGAAACCGCCGAGTGCGGAGGCTGCAACGCGAGCGGGCGTAAGCGGCAGTGCCAAATGATCCTCCAACGTCGCGACGTCGAAAAGCGGCATGGCGGGATCCATCGCTCGAACAGCCTTGCGCAACGTGCCAATTAACTGCCCAGCGGGCAATCGGGACCGGGCGACGAGAGTCGTCGCGTTCTCATACTGCTGAAACATTGGCCAAAAAAGAACC
This sequence comes from uncultured Acidobacteriaceae bacterium, assembly GCA_963703035.1. GTDB lineage: Bacteria > Acidobacteriota > Terriglobia > Bryobacterales > Bryobacteraceae > Bog-105. The sequence goes on from OY969780.1 coordinate 1,654,270, forward strand.
GGCTCGTTCTCATCATTGAGCGACTGATACTTCCCGTCTTCTACAACGCCGGCGACGGTCAGCCACGGGCAGTTCTCCGGGCACTGCGCAATGCGCTTGCCGACCGCGCGCTCATGCGGGAACAGCCGGTTCGCAAGAGCCTTATTGATGACCACAATCTTTGGTGACGCCGCTGTGTCCCTCCAGTCGAATTCACGCCCCTCGAGCAGCTTCGTTTGCAGCGTGTGAAAGAAGCCCGGCCCGGCGTAGTAATAAATAACGTTCAGTTCCTCACCGGGCCTCGGTACAGGTTTGCCATACGCCAGCACCGAAGTATGCGACACATCTAAGCTCAAAGGAATCGTGTTCGAAATACTCGCTGATTCAATTCCGGGCAGCGCCTGAACTTTTTCTAAAAGGCGCTTCTGAAACTGGAGGCCGCGCGCTTCGCCATAACCCTGCATCCCCAAGTCGAAGGAGACCGAAGCCGCATTTTTTGGATTGAAGCCGACGTTCACGCTGAGTGCATTTTGCAGACTCCGAACTACAAGCACCGACGCCACCAGCAACACAACCGAAAGCGCAATTTGTCCTGCAATCAGCACGTCTCGCGTTTCCCAGCGGCGGAGTCGCTGAGACCGGAATTCGTTCTTGAGCCCAGGCACAAGATCAACCCGCGTGGCCTGCATCGCGGGCGCAAGCCCGAACAAGAGCACGGTAAACACCGAGGCGATTACCGCAAATGCCAGCACGCGCGAGTCAATTGGAAGCCTGGTGTTAAAGGGAAAATCGACGGGGAGCCTCGCTGCGCCAATCAGACGCGTCATCCACCACGCGATTAGAACACCACCGACGCCGCCCCCTGCCGCTAGCAAAAGGTTCTCCGTCAGAAGCTGCCGCATAAGTCTGAGTCGTCCGGCCCCGAGAGCGAGCCGTATTGCCGTTTCCCGCTTCCGATCCGTCGCTCGCGCAAGCAAAGAGCTGGCGAGGTTGGCGCAGGCGATGAGAAGGACAATGCAGGCGAGCAGCATAATCGCGGCCGCAAAAGCAATCACCGGTCCACGAAACAAATCGCCCACGAGCCCCGGCGCAGTGAAATGCACGCGCATTCCGCCGTTCGCCTTCGGCCGCTCACGGATCAACTGCGCGGCAATTGCATTGATCTCACTCTGCGCCCGTTGCCGCGATATACCGCGCTTGATCCGCCCCAGCACCCAAATATTCCAGGTATATGGGTTGTCCAGCCACTCATTGCCGGGTTCAATCTGGGCCTCCATCGACATGGGAACCCAAAACTCTGGAGCGAAAAGAAGCTCAGTGCCGATGAACCCTTTCGGCGCCACGCCGAGAACGGTGTAGTCGAGCCCGTTCATTTTCACCGTTCGATTCACGACATTCGGATCGCCTCCGAACCGGCGCTGCCACGATGAGTAGCTGAGCACAATATAAGGATTCGCCAGGCGCTTTTCATCCTCGGCCGGCGTGAAGAAACGGCCCAACGCCGGGCGAATTCCGAGCACTTCGAAGTAGTTGCCCGTGGCTTCATAACCCCACACGCGCGCGCTTTCGCTGCCATGACTCAACCCTGCCATGGCGACGCGGAACGCGATCAGTCCCGAAAGCGTTCTAGTGCGATCCCGGAAATCGCGGTAGTTGGGGTAACTCTGATTTTGAGAGCCTTTGCTTTGGGAGAAGAAGACTAACTCTCGCGGCCGCTCAACCGGCAAAGGCCGCAGGATGAGAGCATTGATGGCGCTGAAGATGGTTGTGTTTGCGCCAATGGCCAGCGCTAGAGTGATGATCGCAAGAGTCGTAAAACCAGGACTCTGGCGCAATCGCCGAAGTGCGTAGACGAGATCTTGCAAGCCTACCCGACGCTAGCGTGTTTGCTGCGGGCGACAATCTGATTCATCTGATCTTTTAGACGAAGTTTTAATTTCTTGAGGCGTTGTTCTTCGAGCTCGTCCGCAGGCGTGACGTGCGGCTTGGACTCGATGGCCTCGATTTGCTGCTTGAGTTGCACATGCTGCCCGGCAAGATTCCGGAATTGCTCGTTCGTAGCGAGCAGATGCGCTTTCAAATCTTCGTCTTGCGTTTGATTCTCCATTTAACGCGTCCTCCTGGCGATGGCTGGCCGACCGCATTCAGAAATTAGCATTTTTTCATCCGCATGACAATAGCGGCTTCTTCTGGAAACTCATAGTATCCTGGACGCCGGCCGATCTCGGTAAATCCGCATTTCCGGTACAAGGCTTGCGCGGCGTGGTTGGATTCGCGAACCTCGAGAAAATGGACCGCGTTCCAGCTCAGCTCGTGCTCTAAGAGCGCCGTCGCTATCCCGAGATGACGAAACTCAGGAGCGACGGCAAGGTTCAGGATTTCGCGTTCCGGCAGAGCGCTCTCACTTGCCGGAGCGGTCTCGTGAGACACTAGGAAACCCGCTACGCGCCGCTCCACTTCCGCGACGATGCACGTGTATTTGAAGAAGCTGTCCAGATCCCAGTTCGGATTCGCAAAAGATCCACGCTCAATCTCAACCAGCACCGGACCATCTTCCGAAGTCGCGTCGCGAATCCGCGGAATCACTGAAACGTGATGCTCACGACATCGCCCGAAGTATGAAAGCCGTCGTCATCGCGGGGTGAATAGGCAATCAGGACGCGCCGGGGCTGCTGCTGCGAGCCGCAGGCCGCATCGATCTGATTCGGCTCCTTCAAAAACAACTGAAGCACTTTGCCCGTTTTGTCCTTCACCCACAGGCGGTCGGAATGACGCAGGCAATCCACGCGGATCAAGGTTCCATTGATCTTGCGCTGGCGAACGGTTTCTTCCCACGGAACCACCTTTTCGGGCTTCGCGCCTCCCGCGGCAGCCTCCAACTTCTCATTAGCTTTCTCTTCAGCAGCGCGAATGCGGGCGGCTTCCGCTTGTTGCGCGCGCTCGTCCTCGAGCCGTGCCGCATCTCGTTCTTTGCAGCGCGCCGCTTCAGCCGCATCGAGGCGCTCCTGCTCGGACGCAAGCCGTTGCTGATGGATGCGGTCGCGTTCTTCTGGAGTAGCCGCCGAATCTTCGGCGCGAAGCCATGTGCCCTGGGCCACTTCTGCATGCCCGTTTGCCGTCTGAGTATTCGCGAGCGCCACCCAAGCCTGGGTGTCGCGCGGATCGAGGTGAACGGCTTTCTGCAAAAGAACTTCGCGTTGCGCTAAATCGGGCGTAAGCTGTGCTTCGAGGAAAATTGGCTCAGCCCAAAGCGGATTCAACTGCTCGGCGCGCTTGAGCAGCGGGAGGGCTTCGTTCGCAGATAGACCGTCGGCGGCCTTGACGAAAACGGGCGCGCTTTTCGATCCAGCTTTCATGGCGTCTTCGAGAAATGGCCTCGGGTCTTCTTTATCTCGGGCTGCGAGTTCAGCCAGGCCTGCGTATCCGAGAGCAGCGGCCCCATCACCTGCCTCGATACCTGACTTGTAGGCCGCCTCTGTTGCCTTTGGATCTGTCGCGAGCTCCGCGTCCGCTAAGTAAATGTCGGCCACGGCGCCATCCAGCACATGCTCGCCGAAATCGCGTTTAGGATCGAGCGGCCGACCCGAAACTAGCACCGCTTGCCAATCATGGCTCGCCAGGTGCGCCTTTGCCTCATCTTCCAGAACCTGGGCCTCCTTGCCGAAGGCGTTGCGTTCGGCTACGCGCAATGTACTGCCGCTGCGCAGCGCATTCAGGAAGATATGGAAGCTCAAGCTGTACTCGAACTTTGTAGCGAAAAGCTGCATGCGTGCCCAATCTAGATCGGGGTGAGCCGGAGGCGCGCCCCAGCTTACGCGGCTGCCGTGCGCCTCGAGCGTTGAGAAGAGCTGGCGAACACCCGATTCGACTTGGGGCGGCAACCGGGGCGTGTTGGCATCGAGCAGAATCCCGGCAACCTGAGCGAGGGAAACGCGGTTACCCGGCGACGCGAGGAGAAGGTATTGGCCATTTTGCCAAACGAACTGGTTTGGGTTCGTTTTTTCATTTCGAGTCAGCAGAACCCGAACCGGCCAGACGCTCTGTAGATCCTTCGATTCGAGTAAGCCACCCAACACCCAGCGAAGCTGTTCGAGCTGAGTGAGCGTATCGCGAGCGGCCGCGGCATCGGTTTCCGCATCGACGTAAAACGGACCGATGTTCAGCTCGGTCCAATGTTCTTTCGCGGAGGCTGAGCCGGGAAGATAAAAATACGACACGAAGCCGGCCAGGAAGACTACTGAGGCGAAGCGTTTCAAGCGTTCTTGAACGCTAGTTTATCCCGATCCGCCCGGCCCGGTTTGCGCGGCTAATGCCGCAGCCAGGTTCGCCGGGTCAAAGCCGAAAGGTCCGGCTTCGCTCTTAAAGCGCACCCTGCCGTCCGTTCCTATCAAGTAAAGGCGATCCGGCCAGCCTGTGTAGGCTTGCTCCACGCGATTGTCGATCGAATCGATTAGCGCGGGGAAAGCGATATGAAGTTTACGAACGCACGAGTTTGCGACTTGTTCCCGCTCCAAAGTCGTGGTTGGGTTACGGAACAAAACTCCGTCCGCGACGTTGCTCTGCATTTGCCAGATGTCGGTCGGGTGCGCCTCGGCGATATAGACGACGTAAAAGGCAGCGCCATCCTTATACTGCGCGTACAGTTTGTTGAGCGCGGGAACCTCCCGGCGAAAAGGCGGTCAAGTATAGCTTCCAAAGACCAGCACGACCGGTTTCGCGCCGCGAAACTCTGACAGCGTGACCTGAGCGGAATGGTCGAGCAGCGGAAGCGTGAAATCGGGAGCCGCATCTCCATTGTGCAGATGACCTTGCCGCGCGCTCTTCCACATGCTCTCAAACGGGAATAACAGGAAAGGAACAGGGCCGGTGTGCATCATGAGCCGCGAGAAGGTCTGTGGAGGTTGGCGCATGGCGTATGCAAAGCCTGCCAGCGCCATCAGGTACAGCACGACAATCACAACAGCGAGCTGCAGCAGACGTGCTTTCAGTCTTGCGGGTCGTTTCACGGCAGATGTAAAGCTCCGATTGTAACAGCGAATTAAAGCGAATCCAGAATTCCCGCTAGCTCTCTGGGACGGGAGACGTGTGGGGCGTGTCCTGCCTGGAGGCGTATGGGCTCAGTCTGTAATCTGTCGCGAGCCGCCGCCTCCCACCAATCTGGGTTGATGGTCCGATCCTCGCTGCAGGAAATGTATGACGAAGGCACGTGCGGCCAGTTCTTCAACGGGGACTCCTCGACGATAGCCTGCTTGGCGTACATCATTCGCAGCGTCGAAAGCGCCCAGGGAACCACATCTGGCGTGCAGTCATGGAATAAGTACTGCTCTGCGGTTGCGCTATCCATCGGAGGCCTCAATCGCAGGAAATCCGGCCGATACGTTGCAGGATCTTTCTGAACCTGCGAAAGGAAGCTTTCACCCGGCTTCGGAATCACAGCCGCGAGATAGACTAGCCTTTCAACTTCCCCATATTCCGGAATCAGCGGCAAAAACAATCCGCTCACGGAGTGGGTGACAACGGTGGGCCTGTTTTCGGCAGATATTGCTGCGCCGATTAGACTGGCATAGTAAGTAGCGCTCTCATCTGGGCGATCCGTTGGCAACTCCACACACATGCAACGATGCCCGCGCGCCTGCAACTCTGTAACAAGTAGCTGCCAGCCCGTCGGTCCCTGCGCTGATCCGTGAACCAGGCAGAACACGCTCATCTTTATCCCGGTCCATTATCGCTCTCCTGGCTCGCGTATCGTCTTATCAATCGCAGAGCCTCTGTCAACGAAGCTATACGGCACAATGGAATGAGCTCTCCGGACTTTAGATGAGAACCGACGCAAGATCAGCCGATCAACTACGTCCGACGCGGATCACGCCTGACTACTTACTCACAGCCGAAGGCTCGGCATTGATCGAGGCCGGGAATACTCGGGTCCTCTGCGCGGCGACCATCGAGGATAACGTTCCTGGATTCCTGCGCGGGACGGGGAAAGGCTGGGTTACTGCCGAGTATTCCATGTTGCCGCGAGCGACGGTGACCCGCACGCCGCGCGAAATTACAAAGGGCAAACCTTCTGGCCGCACTCATGAAATACAGCGGCTGATCGGCCGCTCGCTTCGCTCGGTCGTAGATCTCGCAGCTCTCGGCGAGCGGAGCATTATTGTCGATTGTGATGTCCTTCAAGCGGACGGCGGCACGCGCACCGCGGCTATCACGGGCGCTTATGTCGCGCTCGCGATTGCGCTCGAGACCCTGGTTAAATTCAAAGTCATCGGAAAATCCCCGCTTCTCGATTCTGTCGCTGCCACCAGCGCCGGTATTGTTGGCGGTACGGCCATGCTCGACTTGTGCTACGAAGAGGATTCCCGCGCCGATGTTGACATGAATGTCGTCGTCACCGGCTCCAACAAGTTTGTCGAAATCCAAGCGACGGCTGAGCGCACTCCGTTTGATGATTCAAAAATGTCCGATCTTCTCGGGCTGGCACGTAGCGGCATCAGCGAATTGCGCGCGCTTCAGCAGCACGTACTCGCAAAACGTGCCGCGGAATGATCGTTTACGCCTGTTCGAGCAATCCCCACAAATTGGATGAGCTAGTTCGCGGTGCTCGCCGTGCCGGACTCGCTGATATCACAATTGAGGCGCTTCCCGGTATCCGCGAAATCTCGCCCCCTGAGGAAACCGGTTCTACCTTTGAGGAAAACGCTACGGCCAAAGCGCTGTACTACTCGGGTTTCACAGATCAGCTCGTACTCGCAGACGATTCCGGTCTCGAGCTGCCTGCGCTCGGCGGCGCTCCCGGTATCTACTCGGCGCGTTTCGCGGGTCCGAACTCAACCGATAAAGCGAACAATGATCTGCTGTTGCGCCGGCTTGAAAACGAGAAAAACCGTGCAGCCCGCTTCGTCTGTTTCCTCGCGCTGGCGCGCGCGGGCAAGCTCTCAACGACCATTCAGGGCATCGCGGAAGGTGAAATTCTCACCGCGCCGCGCGGCAATCAAGGATTCGGCTACGATCCTCTGTTTTTCTATCCGCCTTTGGCCCGGACCTTCGCGGAGCTCACTCCTGACGAAAAGCTTGCGGTGAGTCATCGCGGCAAAGCTCTCGGCAGCCTGTTTACTTACCTGGTGAGCTCAAGCGCAGGCCCCAACTCGAATCTCCGATAAGATCGGATAATGCATTCGCATCTGCTGCATAACTCCGAAATCCGGAAATTGGGTGAAGCTCTTTTGTGTCCCGGACAGGTCGGATTTATGAACGGATGGGGCGTTTTCAGCACGCTTCGCGTTTACGGCGGAATTTTATTTGCCTTCGAGCGCCATTATGAACGGCTCACTCGCGATGCTGCCCGCATGCATGTGCCGTTCGCTATCCCCGCGCCTCAACTCGAACAAACCCTCCTGCGTTTGGTTCGCGCAAACAAGGCCGAGAACGCAACTCTAAGAGTCGCCATTATCCGCAACAAAGGAGGTCCGTTCGAAGATCCACACACCAAGCGTGACTCGGACTTAATCGCCTTCACCGCCGACCTCAGCAACTGGGGCGACGGAGTCAGGCTCAGTTATCAGCCGCACGGGAGGCATGCCGCATCTCCTTTCGCCGGAACTAAATTCACTTCCTGGGCGCAAAACCTGACCTGGTACGAGGAGGCGCACCAGCGCGGGTTCGATGAAGTCATCCTGCTCAATGAGAACGGGCAAATCAGCGAGTGCACGTCTGCCAATATCTTCGCGATTCAAGGCGATCATGTCTGGACCCCGCCGCTCGAGTCATCAGGATGCCTGTCAGGCGTGACCCGGGCGATTCTGCTGGACCAGATTCATGTGCCGGGGCTCACTCTCTCAGAAGCTGATCTGACTCCATGCGAGCTGGAAGACAGCGATCAAGTTTTCATCACTTCCACTACCCGGGACTTACTGCCCGTACTGGAGATAGATCATCACCGCCTCCCTCAAAGCCGGGATGTGCTCAGAGTTCTGCAGAACGCGTTCTGCAAGTATCGCGACGATTACGCAGAGACCCGCAGTACCCGGCAATCGGAACGCGAAGAAACGCCGGTCGGATTACAAGGTCATCGCTGATGTGGCTGCGCGCGTCCTAGCTGAGAGCGCGAGCAGGCATCCAATTTGCTCTCCCAACGTGCCCAGCATCTCGAGATCGTTACCCGAGTGAGTGTATGTGTCGCGATGCTGCACGTTGATCACGCCAACCACCTTATTTCGCGAGATGATCGGAACCGAAAGAAACGCTTCAAAGCGGTCTTGCGGCAGGTCTTTAAAGTACTTGAAGCGGGGATCATTGTAAGCTTCCCGCGAGATCGCAAGCAGCCGCCGCTCGCTTGCCACCCAACCCGTGAGGCCTTCATCCAATCTCAGTCGAACGTTGCCGATATTCTTTCGGGTCGGTTCATTCGAGGCATGCAGTACCAGCTCGCCGTCCTCGACGAGGTAGACCAGACAGGAGTCGCATTCGAGGAACTCCTGAACCAGCTCGGCGATTTCGTGCAGCACATCCTCCACATCGGCATCCCGGGTCATCAACCGGCTCACGCGCTGAAATAGACGCAGCTGCTGTTCCGCTCTTTCCAACCGCGCTTCGAGCTCGCGAGTACGTGACACCGCTCTCATTATCACAGTACAGCCCGGTGATTTCCTAACACCAGAAAGGTCGGAGAGGTAACGAGAGTTCTCCCTCCGGCGGCGCTCAATATCCTTGTAGTAGTAGTACGATTGAATGAAGCATTTTTCGAGGAGACGCCCTTCGCATGTGGAGCAAACGTAAAGAAGACGAACTGCCGCTGAGACCGGAGAGACCGGCTGCTACGCCAGGCGCGACTGGGTCCGGGGCGGAGCCACAGAGGAGAGAAATCAGTAGTATGTCAACACCAACCAGAACTTTCGAGCCCGAGACAGGCGCCGTGCGGAGCGGTTCTGCCGCGCTCGGAAAAAACGTAACCGTAAAGGGACAGATCGTTGCCCGGGAGGATCTGACCATTGATGGAGAAGTCGAAGGCACTGTCGAGTGCTTCGAGCACCGCCTCACGATCGGACCGAATGCGCGAGTTCAAAGTAATCTGAAGGCTCGCGAGATCGTCATTCACGGCTCGATTCAGGGTAACGTTGAGGCCGCCGATAAGATCGACATCAAAAAAGAGGCCAAACTGGTGGGCGATATCAAGACCAGCCGTATAGTCATTGAAGATGGCGCGTACTTCAAGGGCAGCATCGATATATCGAAAGCGGCGCCCATAAAAACTGCTCAGCAGCCTCCATCACCCCCGCCAACTCATCCCGTGACCCAGTCGGCGCCCACGCAGAGTACGCTAGCTGCAGGCCCGGCAACCACGGTGAAGTAGACGCACTCCCGGGGAAACGGGCGGGCTCTCATCCCGCCTCCATATCTCCTTTCGCGCATGTTGTTCGGCTCTAGCCAGTTCCTTTTCCATGCACTATGAAACTTGGCGGCGTTGCTAAAGAAAGCTTGACCAAACCGGCGGGGAAAAACGCCCCCACCGCGATTCAGCGCCATAGCAGCGGCTTCGAGCAGTTTTCCGGGATGCTGCAATCTTCCGGCAACCTCGCCATTCTCGATATGTCCGGGGCCAGCCAGGCGAACATTAGCTATATTACCGGCTTTGGACACCGCATCTCGACTGACGACATCCTCGGAACTATGGAGCAATGCTTCGGAGACGATTTTCTCGAAAATCAAAAGGTCGCCAGCAAAGCCCAGCGATTTATGGATCAGACCCTCACGTTTCCGGATGAATCGTTTGATGGCGCGCTCGTCTGGGATACGCTCCAGTTCCTGGCGCCCCCTCTGTTGGACCAAGTCGTCGCTCAGCTCCTCCGAGTGATGCGGCCCGGCGCTCTTATGCTGGTCTTTTTCAGGGCTGATGAAAGAGCGAGCCGTATTCCGAGCTACAACTATCGGATTCAGGATCACAGAACATTGTCTGTTTTGCCGCGTGGGGGATCACAAACCGTGCAGTTCTTTCACAACCGTCTGCTCGAGCGGCTGTTTCAGAACGCCGGATCGGTGAAGTTTTTTCTCACGCGCGATCATTTGCGCGAACTGATAGTCAGGCGGTAGCCACTTGGAAGATGAGTTATTAGGCCAGCGCCATCAGCGCGCAGCCCAGATCCGGCAACTTGGATACGAACCGTATGGCCATCCTTTTCCCTACACGCACACAATCCCGCAAATTCTGGATCAATACGCCTCGAAAACTTCCGAAGAATTAGAGGCTCGCGTTCAGGTCCGTATTGCCGGACGCATCCAAACCATCCGGCGGATGGGCAAAGCAGGCTTCCTCAATCTCATTCAGGAAGGAAAGAAACTCCAGGTCTATATCAAGAAAGATGCGGTTTCCGAAGCCAATTACAAGCTGTACGAACTTCTTGACATCGGCGATATTATCGGCGTCGCTGGATATCTCTTCCGTACCAAAACCGGCGAGCTTACCGTCCATGCGGAAGAACTGTTCTTCCTCTCGAAAGTGATGCTCGCGCTCCCTGAGAAGTGGCACGGGCTTGAGGACGTGGAGATTCGGTATCGCCAACGCTATCTCGATCTCATCGCGAATCCTGACATGCGGAACGTTTTTGTCACGCGCTCAAAAATCATCGGCTCCTTGCGCCGGCAACTCGAGCAACGCGGGTTTCTCGAAGTCGAGACGCCCATGATGCAGCCGCTGCACGGAGGCGCAGTTGCCCGTCCATTCGTTACGCACCACAATACGCTCGATATCGATCTTTATTTGCGAATCGCGCCCGAGCTTTATCTCAAGCGTCTGCTGGTCGGCGGCATCGACCGGGTCTTTGAGATCAATCGTAACTTCCGGAACGAGGGCATATCCACCCAGCACAACCCCGAATTCACGATGCTCGAGTTCTACCAGGCATATGCCGGCTATCGCGATTTGATGGACCTCTCCGCCGAACTGCTGCGCGCCGCTGCGATTGACGCATCCGGCTCCCCGCAGATCACGTATCAGGGCCGCTCTCTCGATCTAACTCACTTTCGTCGCTTTTCAATGCGCGAAGCGTTAGTCGAGTTCTGGCCAGACTCTCAGAAACCCACGCTTGACAATGTAAAGGACCCCGACTGGCTGCGTCGCCACTCGAAAGAAATCACTCCGGGCGTTGCGCTAGTCGATCTCTTTGAAACACACATAGAAGGCGAACTCTTCGAGCCGACGATTATTTACGACTATCCTGTCGAAGTATCGCCTCTCTCAAAGAACAAAGTGGACGAGCCTGACTTCGTTGAGCGCTTTGAAATCTACATCGCGGGCATGGAGATCGGAAACGCATTTACCGAGCTGAACGATCCGCAAGAGCAACGCCGCCGCTTCGAGGCTCAATTGGCACGCAAAGAAAGCGGCGATCAGGAAGCTCACGTCATGGATCAGGATTATATTCGCGCCCTCAGTTACGGCATGCCGCCCGCCGCCGGAGAGGGTATTGGGATCGATCGATTAACTATGATTCTCACGGATTCCAAATCGATTCGCGATGTAATTCTGTTTCCGCTCTTGCGTCCCGAAGGCGACATCGGCCTTGTCGAGCGCCTGCGCGAGTTGCCGGACTAGGAGCTTGTTGAAAAAAGCACAGTCCGCTTACTCACGTGCGCGGTTCAGCACCATCTAGATGTCCCGCTTTGAATGGATTGTCGCTCTTCGCTATCTGAGGGCCAAGAGAAAGCAGACCGTAATTTCCGTTATCACGATCATTTCCATTCTGGGAGTGGCAGCGGGCGTCACTGCCTTGATCATCGCGCTGGCGATTAATAACGGCTTCCAAAACACGCTGCAATCCACTCTGCTGAGCGCAACAGCGCACGTCAACATCCTCGAACGGAATCCTGAATTCGGCATTCAGAACTGGGAAGAATTAGTTCCGCGGCTACGCCGCATCCCGCACGTCGTCAGCGTCAGCCCCGGCCTGTATGGACAGGTCGCATTGAAAGGCCCGCTGGTCGGACGCGGCGCCACTCTCAAAGGAATCTCGCTCGCGAACGGGGTTCCGGACCTGCTGCGGCATCTCAAAGCGGGCTCGCTGGCTGGATTCGACAGCCGCTCTGCGCCTTACGGCATCATTCTCGGATCGAAGCTAGCGCAAGACACGGGAGTCGTCCTGCACAGTCCTGTCTCTGTGATCAGCTACCAAGGGCAATTGACGCCGCTCGGTGTCATGCCGAGCCTCTTTCGGTTTCGAGTCATCGGCATCTTCGAATCGGGCCTGTACGATTTAGATTCCGAGTGGGCCCTCACTTCCCTGCGCTCTGCCCAACGCGTTCTCGACCTCAATGACGTGGTGAACACGATCGAGCTGCGCCTCGACCATATCTTCAAAGCGCCGATCGTAGCTCGTGAGGCCGAGAAGATCACCGGCACGAAGCTGATCGCAACCACCTGGATGGATCAGAACCGCTCGCTGCTGAATGCGCTGCGGCTCGAGAAGCTGGTCAGCGTGGTCACGGTGAGTCTTATTGAGCTCGTCGCGGCGGTAAACATTCTCATCGTTCTGGTCATGTTGGTTATGGAGAAACATCGCGACATAGCGATCCTGATCTCGATGGGCGCGCGCCGCCGCCAGGTGCAGCGCATTTTTGTTTTGCAGGGGCTGATTATCGGCGGAATCGGCTGCATGCTCGGGCTCGTTACGGGCTATTCGGTCGCTGCGCTGTTCGATCATTACCGCTGGCTCAGGTTGGATGAGCAAGTCTATGCTCTCAGCTATGTGCCGTTTCAAAGTCACTGGACCGATGGCATCTGGGTCGCGGCGCTCGCGCTCTTCACCAGCTTTATTGCCACGCTGCACCCTTCGCGAAACGCCGCCCGCATCGCGCCAGCCGAGGCGCTTCGCTACGAATGACGACGGCCGCCGAGCCCTCAGCCTCTCGCCGACTCGAGCTCCTAATCCTCCTGATCGCGTCCGTCATTTTTATCGGCTGTATCGTCAGCCCGCCATCGTTAATGGATGATGTCGACGCAACCCAAGCCTCCATCGCCAAGAACATGCTCGACTCCGGAGACTGGGTCACCCCGCATCTCGACGGCGTAAAGTATCTCGAAAAACCGCCTCTCAAATACTGGATCATCGCCGTCTTCTTCAAGCTGTTCGGGGTTCGCGACACCATCGCGCGCTTGCCGCTCGCGATCACGGCTGTACTGCTGTGCTGGCTGACATTCCGAATCGGCGTTTGGGCGTTCGGAATTTCGTCGGGCTTTTATGCCGGTGTCGCGCTTTCTACCTGTATCGGCTTGTTTCTCTTCACGCGAGTGCTGATCGCCGATGCGCAGCTGACCTTCACCGTCACGCTTGCAATCTGGTCGTTCCTGCGCGCGCTCGACAAAGATGAAATCCGGCCGCGCATATGGGGACTGCTTTTTTGGATCAGCATTGCAATTGGGCTGCTCTTTAAGGGCCTTATTGGCGCCGTTTTCCCACTCGCCTCCGGCTTCTTATTTTTGCTCTTCACCAGACAACTGGCGGCGCGCGAAACTTGGCGTCGCTTGACGCCCTTCTGGGGCATAGCCGCCCTACTTCTCATCGCCGCTCCGTGGCACGTGCTCGCCACGCTTCGCAATCCGCCCTATTTCTACATTAGTTTTCACAGCGGTCCGGGCCGCTATCACGGATTTTTTTGGTTCTACTTCTTCAACGAGCACATTCTCCGTTTCCTGAACCGCCGTTATCCCCGCGACTACAACACCGTGCCGCGACTCTATTTCTGGTTGTTGCAATTGCTCTGGCTATTTCCTTGGAGCGCCTACTTCCCTGCCCTCTTTAAGTTCGATTACCGCAGCCCGGACCGCGCCTCACGCACCCGCCTTCTGGCGCTATGCTGGATCGGCTTCTTGATGATCTTCTTTACTCTTTCTTCCACTCAGGAATACTATTCAATGCCGGCTTATCCTGCGATGGCTCTGCTTCTGGGGTGCGCAATGGGCTCGCTCGCGCCCTCAGCGACTACATGGGTCAAGCGTGGCAACGCGATCCTGCTTTTAATTTGCACTCTGGCCTCGGGCGCAATTCTTTTCATCCTCGCCCGCGTCTGGAACACCCCGGCTTCGGGTGATATCTCTCAAGCGCTCACGGAAAAGCCCGCAGCGACTTACACACTTTCCATGGGGCACATGGGCGACCTCACGCTGGCATCCTTCGCTTACCTGCGCGCGCCGCTGATTCTCGCCCTAATCGCATTCCTGATTGGCGTACTCGGCCTGGGCCTTCACAAACGCAAGCAGCGCTTCCTCGCGCTTGCGATCATGATGGTTCTCTTTTTTCATGCAGCCCGGCTCGCCATGGTTACCTTTGACCCTTACCTGTCGTCGCGAGCTTTGGCGCAAGCGCTTCTCACATCCCCGCCCGGTACGCTGATTTCCGGCGATCAGTATTACGTCTTCTCATCGGTTTTCTTTTACGCGGACCGGAAAGCATTCCTGCTGAACGCAAAAGTGAATAATCTCGAATACGGCTCGAACGCACCCGGCGCTCCGCACATTTTCATTGATAACGCGGACCTCGCTCGGATGTGGAAAGGACCCGAGCGTTATTATTTGCTCGCCGAGCGCTTTGCTCTTCCGGAAATCAAAGATGCGATTGGCCCGGATATCTTCACGCTAAAGGAGAGCGGCAGTAAATATCTTTTGACGAATCAGCCCATCGCGTATTCGGTTGACGCTGCGCCCGTTCTCAGCCGCGCGCGATGATGATCCACGCCAATCTGCTGGTGCGCCTGTTTGCGGTCCTCTGCGCAGTTCTCCTGTTCGGGATGGCACTCCGCCGCAGGCGGATTCTCAAAACAAGCCTCTGGCGCTCCTCCTTTCTCACGCTCCTCGATGCCGCGAGCCCCGCGCTCGCTCTCGGCGTAGGAATCGCGGGTTTGCTCGCCCTCGGCTCATCTCTGCCGCTCACCGCTGCGGCCGTGTTAGGCGAGAGCATCGCGTGGCTCGCGATCTCCTATTACGTGTGGCGCGAAAGCGCGCGCACCCTCCAGTTTCAGCGGCCTTACGGCATCGCTTTCGGACAGTTATTAGTGCTCGCCGGCGCCGTCCATCTTCTTTTTTTATTTCTACAGCGTGGCTCGGCGACAGCGTCTCGTCTCTTCTCAGTCGAACCAATCACAGCAGCAGCTTCACTCGTGGTTGGTGCGGCCCTCCTGCTGTGGATCGTGCCGCGTTTTCTCCACACCAAAGAGGAGCATCGCATCCTCGAGCAAACCCCCGGCGCTCCCCTCGCCACTCAGCCTGAATACCATCCCGCCACGCCCGAATGCCCCCATCCCGAACGCTGGCGCATGTTTGACTCCATGGCGGCCGAGGTCGAAATTTTAAATTTTCTCGAGTGCCTCGTCACGACCATCAAGCCGCGCCTCGTTGTCGAGACCGGAACCTTCACGGGCCTCAGTACCTTGCGCATGGCCGCAGGCATGAAACAGAACGGGTTCGGCAAAATCATCAGTTGCGAGCTGGATCCGGCCATCTTCGCGCGCGCCAAGCTGCGCATCGAAGCCTCCGAACTGGCCCGATGGATCGAGCTGCGCAACGAATCCAGCTTGGAGACAAACATCGAAGGCACAATCGACATCTTGTTCTGCGACAGTGACATCCCGATTCGCGAACAGGAAGTGCGCCGCTTTCTCCCGCAGATCAGCCCTTACGGGCTCATCCTCATGCACGACGCAAGCTCGCACACGAAGATCGTTCGAGAAGCAGCATTGCGCTTAGAGCAGGAAGGATTGCTCTCCGTGGCGCTCTTTCCCACCCCGCGCGGGCTCGTAGTCGCGCAAAAAAGACACGGCCGGAGATAGCGGGCATTCTCTGCGCTACCCCGCGCCGGCCCGGTACGCGAAGTCCCAAATCAGCAGTTGAATCTCACCCTGCGTATACTCAATCACTGCGTACTCGCCTGGCGTCAGCGGTTTCTCCGGCCAGACCTTATATAATCCACTGGCCACTTCCTGCTGAAACGTTTCCACCTGCTTTTGCTCTTCGATGTTTTCCTTCGAAACAGGAATCATCGCGATATTCTCAACCACGCGCACCGTCTTCTTCGGCGTAAGCCTCACAATTCCGAACCGTTCCTCTTTCGCCAATCTAAAGAAGAATTGCGGGCGGTCTTCATTCACGACGAAATTCGAATGTGCCCCTTGAATGACCACAGACGCTTTCCCCGGAATGATCGGCACCGGCGATAGCATCTTGATCGCCTGCCGCTTTTTGTCCGTAATCACCTTGTAGTCCGCCATCGTGAGCGCTTTCACCTTCTCCCCTTGCTCGTAGTACGCTCCGGGGTTCATCGGAATGGACTCAATCTCGCGTCTCAGCGCGCGCTCTGCTTGCTCCTCTTCATCGGCCTGCTGAGCCTCGCGTTTCATCTCGCCCTGTTTCGCCGCCCGTTCCTTCTCGGTTTTGTCGAGATTGACGAGCTGCGTTGGAATTTCTTCCCATTGGCTGCGCTCGGTGCTGTAGTAGCGGACGCGATCGCCCACAACCTGGTACTCGCGAACCAAGTGATAATCGCCATCCTTCAAGTAAAGCTTGAATGTTGCAGAAAACAGCAGCAAAGCGGCCAGAAGAAATAAAACAATGACCCGCACGACCGCCATTCTAACCGTTATTTGCCGCCCGAACCCGTCTGGCTCTCTAGAAAGGCGAGGACGTCTGTGTCCAGATCAATCCTCCGGTCGACCGACATGCCGGCGCTGTGCCCCGCAAGAGTGTCGTATCGCAGGAGGACCGCTCTGCCAGGCGCGGCTTCCTGCTGCATCAACGCGGTCATCTTGCGCGCATGTAACGGATCGACCCGGGTGTCGCTGTCTCCGCTCCAGAAGAGCACGGCTGGATACCTCACGCCCTTTTCGACATGATGATAGGGCGAATAGCGATATAGATATTCAAACTGCTTCGCGTCCTCAGACGAGCCATACTCCGAAATCCAGAACTTTGCAACCTTGAACTTCTGGTATCGAACCATATCTAACAGCGGCGCGCCGCAAACCACCGCCCCGAAGAGGTCCGGCCTTTGCGTCACGGCCACGCCAACCAGCAGCCCTCCATTGGAGACGCCTTCTATGGCCAACTTTGCTGGCGAAGTCACGCCGGTATGAACGAGATACTCCGCCGCCGTGATGAAATCATCGAATACGTTCTGCTTCTTTTCGAACATGCCGGCGCGGTGCCACGCTTCACCAAATTCACCTCCGCCGCGAAGAGAAGGTTGAGCATACACTCCACCTCGTTCAACCCAATCGGCCACTGGCGGCGACCAGGCGGGAAGCAGGGTCACGTCGAATCCACCGTATCCGCTCAGCAGTGTCGGCAGGTTGCGAAGTGGTTGTCCCTTCTTGCTCACCAGAAACATGGGCATTTTCGTTCCGTCCTTCGATGAGTACCAGACCTGCTGAACCTGAATCTGACCCAGCGCCAAAGGAACCGATGGACGAAACCAGACGGTCGCCGCATCCCTGCTGTCGAGCCTGAAGATCGTTATAGGATACGCGAAAGAGCTAAACGCAAAAAACGCCTCTGTCCCATCCTCCTGTCCGCTGACGCCCCCCATTTCGCCCAATGTGGGGAGCTTTACGTCGCCAATCGGCGTCCCATCCGGCTTAAGCGCGCGGCAACGCGAAGAAACATCCTCGACCGTCGTGACAAACAGCTTATTCGCGGCAATCGAGATGCCCGCAATTGGCGCGCGTCCTTCGTGAACGATCTCTTTCCAGTCACCTCTTGCTGGGTGATCCAAATCGATATCAAGAACACGGCCGTTCGGCGCCTCGGATCCGGTAAGCAGAACCAGATGGTCACGGTAGATCTCCGTGCCGTGGATCAACGGCATGTGTCGAGCGATGCACCTCAGAGTCTTCTCGTTCTCGAGCCGCTGAATATAAATGTCGGCTTCAGCGCCGGACGAACCCTTTCTCGCCTCGCAGAAAAGATACCGTGCGCTCCTCGTAATCCCGCACACCGCGAAGTACTCCGGACCGTACGCGTTACCAAAAATTTCTCGATCCGCGGATACAGCAGTTCCGAAATGATGAACATACACGCGAGGACCCGCTTCTATAAATCGCGTATAGTAAAACCCCATGTTGTCCGGAGTGAACGCATATCCTCCCAACGCCCAAATACGCCCTTTTGGTAACCGGTCGGGCAACTCCTTTCGTGAACTCACGTCCAAGAAGTGAATCTCTGTCTCGTCCTGGCCTCCCTTTCGAAACTGATACGCCAGAATCTTGCCGTCCCGGCTTGCATCAACAACCGAAACAGAGACTGAGTGATCCGGAAATGAAGTGTTGGGATCACTCAGCAGTACATCTTGGCTCGCACCCCGATCGCGGACGAATAGGGATGCCTGCTCCTCAGACGGAAGCCGCCGCGTGAAGAAATACCGCGCTCCCGCGGCAAATGGAACCGACACCGATTCCACGCGCTCGATCTTCGATAGAGAAGCGCGAATCTGCTCTCGACTTGGAAGAGTCGCGAAAAACGCATTCGTGTATTTCTGCTCTCCCGCGATCCACGCCCTTGTTTGCGGGCTATTTTGTTCTTCCAGCCAACGGTAGTTATCCGTAATGGCGACACCGTGAATCGTCTCTGTCACCGGAATCCGCGCGGCGGAAGGAGGCCCTGGCATTTGCGCTTGCCCAATCCCTGCCGCGAAGCAACACAGTATGCTTGCAGAAAATAATCTCGCTCGGCTCGCCGGCATCAAAGCTCCTCCTTCCGAAACGGCCTCACCAGTTTACTGAAATACTCTAACCGGCCCGGCCGCGGCGCCTCTCCGCTACTCTGAAACAAGTTGACGCTGTTTGCCCGCATAGAATCCATCCCGGTTTGCGTCTTCGCCAAGCCTCTCATTGCCGGTCAGGTCAAAACGCGTCTCATTCCCTGCTTAGGAACCGAGCGCGCCGCCGCACTGGCAAGCGCGATGTTCCGCGATGTATGGCTCGCCGTCTCTTCTTGTCCTGGCGTGCGGCCCATTCTCGCAACTCTCGATGTTCAAGTCTTACATGATGGTGACGCGGTCCCGTCATTCCCGGTTCAGATTTCTTCAGCCGACATTTGGCTGCAAGGCGAGGGCGACCTCAGTGCGCGTCTCGAGCGCATCTTCCGCCAAGCGCTTTCGATCGCTCCAGCCGCAATGGCCGTCGGCGCGGATTCGCCTCTCCTCACCGCCGCCCACCTTCAACACGCACTTGAAGCTTTACAAACGCATGACGCCGCAATCGGGCCGTGCGTAGACGGCGGCTTCTATCTTCTCGCTCTGAAATCCTGCCCCCCGGGGCTGCTTTCCGATCTGCCCTGGAGCACGGCCGACGCCGCCGATGCAACGAAACGCCGCCTCGCCGAGCGCGGATTCTCAATACAGGAGCTGGAACCGCTCTTCGACGTAGACACTCCCGACGATCTCGACCAACTTGCCGCGGCCTTATGCTGCAAACCTGCCAGTGCTCCGGCCACCTGCGCCTGGCTCGCGGAAAACTCCGCTTTCGAAAGGCGCTGAATGCTGATCAGCATCATCGTGCCCACATTGAACGAAGAGGCGCAAATCACCGCGACCCTGGTCGCCCTCGAGCAACTATCAGGCCACAAGGAAATTATCGTCGCCGATGGCGGCAGCACCGATCGCACCGTTTCATTAGCCCGATCCCGAAGCGTGAAAGTCATCGAAGCTCCAGCCGGACGCGGCCCTCAGATGCACGCCGGCGCGCTCCAAGCAATGGGAGAGGTGCTCTGGTTTGTTCACGCCGACACGCTTCCTTCACCGGGCGCCCTCAACGAAATCGCGAAAGCGCTTGAAAAAGAATCGATCGCGGGCGGGAACTTCAGCCTGCGATTTGATGGCACCTCTCGCGCTGCCCGGCAGCTTACGGCCATCTATCCTCTGCTTCGTTTCCTCCGGCTCTGCTATGGAGATTCCGGTATCTTCATTCGAAAGCGCATCTATGAACAGATCGGCGGGTTCCGCCCGCTCGCGCTTTTCGAAGATCTCGATCTTCTCCGCAGATTGCGCCGCGCCGGACGATTTACTCATCTCCCCTGCTCGCTTACCACCTCATCACGCCGCTTCGAGCAGCGCAACTTCGCGCTCATGTGGCTGCACTGGACCGCGCTACAGGCGCTCTATTGGTGCGGCGTTTCGCCGAATCGCCTAGCCCGCTGGTATCGCCACGCGCGCGCTCGAACTCCCGATAACTGCAATTCACTCCAGAGCCGCTAACGATTGCCGTACCGCATGGCGGGGCATCTCGAGCACCTCCCCGCCCTCCTCGAACGGCAGTGCGAGAATCCGCGCCAGCCGCTGATCGGAATCGCCGCGATACCCCGCGACCCCAATCACAATCGAATCCTGCGGCACTTGCGTCCGCAACGTCCCATGCAGCCAGTCCCACACCGTCAGTCCGCTTGACCAGTTCGAGTTCACTTCCTCCGCAGCAATCGAATGATGAATGCCATGCAATCGCGGCGTCACGACAAATCTCGCCAAATGGCGCTCCCACTTCAGCGGCAGCCGCACGTTCGAGTGATGAAACAGAATACAAACGAAAAGAAATATCTGCCACGCAGCGATGGCCAACACTCCTGCCCCAATCAACACCACTTGCGCAGCCCGGAACACGACGGAAATCGCAATCTCGCCGAAGTGAAACCGCAGCGCGGTCGATGCATCCATCTCGCGATCGACGTGATGCACTTGATGAAAGCGCCAGAGAAACGGCACGCGGTGCGTAAGCACGTGCCATAGGTAAAGCGTGTAATCGAGCAACACGATGGCCGCGATCACGCGCACCCCCGGCGGTAAAGGCAACTGCTGCATCAACCCCCAGCGCGCCTGTTCCACCTGCCGCGCGATCCCGAACGCAACGGGCACTTCGACGAATTGCATCACCGCGCCTGATAAAGCAGCGACAGTTAGGTTCCGTCCATCGCGCTCGATCTTGCTATCCGTCATCCGCCGCAGCGCCCGCCGCCGTTCCCAGAACACGAGGGCCGCCACCCACCCGCCGATAATCAGCCCTCGCACCGGCCAGGATATTGGGTTGCGAATCATGCGATAGAAAGTGCGGCGGACGTCCTCGTCCGTGCTGGACCACCTGGTGAGAGCAAATGGGCAGACCCAAGAACCCTAGCGAATCCCAACCTGGCCTCGTACGCTATCAATCAACTTCTTGGAATCGTAGCCGATCCCAGCCTTGAACACGGTCTCGACGTTCTCGATCTCGTCAATTCTTTTTGACGGATCGCCTTTGATCAAAACGAGATCCGCCTGTTTGCCAGGCGCGAGCGTGCCAATTCGATCTTGCTGTGCGAGATATAGGGCTCCATTTTCGGTGGCAATCTGTATGGCCTCTACCGGAGTGAAACCCGCTTCCACGAGTAGCTCTATTTCGCGCTGATCGCCAAAACCCGGCAGTACGCCGCCGTTTCCAGTTGGATCAGGACCGGCGAGCAGCAAGCCTCCCGCCTTGACGAATGCTAGCTCAAAATCCATCTCTTTGCGCATCAGCGCTGTCATCGGCGAGTCCAAAGCCACGCCTGCACGCGCCGTGAGGTAACTCTGCGCAGCTTCTGCGGACATCGCATCCAGCGTGCGAGCTTGCAACTTCGGCCGCCCCGGCGCGCCGGCTTCAAACACCGGCAGCGTCGAAGTTACGGCGACGTGGTGTGACACGAGATTGCGGATCAACTGCTGCACCTGTGCTCCCTTCACGTCCCGTTTGGCCCAGGTACTGCCGCCACCCGCTGGACACACGTCCGGCTTCTTATCCGCCACGAATTCAGTGTCCGTAAACACCGGCCCATGCTCGAAATCGTCGATCCCCAGCGCCACGGCTTCCGGCCACGTTACCGAACATAGATGCCCTGTCAGTTTTTGCTGGTGTGCGTGCGCCTGGTGGATCGCCACACCTAGCTCTTCGCGCGTGATGTTCATGTACGCTTTGTACGACGTCATGCCTTCCGCCGCCCAGTAGTCCACCATGCGTTTCGCATCATTAGCTCCGGTCAGCTCATGCATTTGCGCAAATCGCGTCGGCGCACCTTCCAGGTATGGCGCCGTAGCATCAATGCTCGGTCCAGCCATCAGGTTCGCGTCTATCCGGCTCTTGACCTTTAAGTCGGTGTAAGGCTCCAGGCTCCCGGTCGTTCGCATCGTGGTCACGCCGGCGGCTAGATAGAGTCGCGGCGCCGTGTAAGGGATCTCCGCAACGAACAACCCCGGCTCGCCAATCCTTCCGCCCGCAACTTGCACTGCATACGAATCCGTGTAGTACAGATGGTCGTGCATTCCAACCAGACCAGGGATGACCGTATAGCCAGAACGCTCGATTCGCTGCGCACCCTCCGGGATTTGGGCGGACGCAGCCGGGCCGATGAATTGTATCTTGCCATTCGCAATCACGACCGCTTGGTCGTCCTTCGCCGGCGCACCTGTCCCATCGATGACACGAACATCGTTAAGAACGAAGACCGGTGTATCTACACTTACGAACTCCACAAGATCATGAGCCTTCTGAGTTTGGCCAGGTGCGATCGCGGTAATGAGCAACGGCCCAAATAGAAACAGGACACGCATCCGTACATCATACGACCGGGCGCTTCGTCCAGCGCGCCATCAGTAGAGTCCACGCAATCGATAAACAGTACGGCGGACGTCCTGGACCACTCGCTCCGGCTATGAAGAAATGATACGTTACCGTCATGCGCCTCCGCCTCAGACCATTGCCGCCGGCATCGTGAGTCAATCCCTGGCGGTCTACCTCATTGCAGCGCTCACAATCCTCGGAATCCTGATTCGCCCAAAAGGCCGCTCGGAAGCCGTATGGGCCTGTCTCGGCGCGGCGTTCTTAATCATTTTCAAGCTGCTGTCCATCCATCAAGCGCTCATCGCCGTTCGCAAAGGCACAGACGTTTATCTATTCTTGACCGGCATGATGCTCCTCGCCGAGCTCGCCCGGCGCGAAGGCTTGTTCGATTGGCTCGCCTCGCACGCCGTTCTCGCGGCCAGAGGTTCGCAAATCAAATTGTTCACGCTGATTTACGCCGTCGGCGTTCTCGTCACCGCGTTCCTGTCCAAGGACGCCACCGCGGTTGTGTTGACGCCGGCCGTTTACGCCGCCGTAAAGAAGGCGCGGGCAGCCGTTGTGCGCCGTATCTGTTCATCTGTGCGTTTATCGCGAATGCGGCGAGCTTCGTCCTGCCGATCTCGAACCCGGCGAACCTGGTCATCTTCGGTTCCACCATGCCGCCCTTACCCGACTGGTTCCGTTCCTTTGCCCTCGCGTCCTTAGTCTCCATCGTCGCCACTTATCTCGTTCTGCTGCTTCTCTCGCGCCGCAAATTGAAACATTCGATCGAGCTCGATCCTTCATTTCAGCCGCTTTCTGCTCCGGGCCGCACAGTGGCGTTCGGGGTCATCGCCGCAGTCCTGGTCCTGCTCAGTGCTTCCGCCGCCGGAAAAGACCTGGGCCCGCCGACATTCATCGCCGCCGTGGTTGTGCTCGCAATCGTTTTGCTGTCGGATCGGAAGGCGCTGCTCGCGATTCGCCACATCATCGTCGCGGCCTTCGAGACACACGGCGCGATCCGCAACATCCGCACTCTGCTGCACTCTCTCGAAAATTGGACGCCTTTAACGGGAGCCCTCGCCGCGTCCTTCGGAGTCGCCCTCGCCTGCAATGTTGCCAATAATCTGCCGGTAGGCCTGCTCACCGGAGCCGCAATTCAAGGCACGCACCTCGTTCACTCGCTCCGCAACGCGTTGGTCATCGGCGTCGACCTCGGCCCGAATCTCTCGGCCACCGGCTCACTCGCGACTCTGCTCTGGCTGGTTGCTCTGCGCCGCGAAGGAGAGAACATCACCGCCTGGACTTTTTTGAAATCCGGTCTGCTCGTCGCGCCGCCTGCACTGTTCCTCGCGATTATTTGCGCGGCCTGGAATTAGCCTCCAGCTAGTACCGCCCTATGGGGAAACCCAGCCGTGCTCGACCGCATACCGCACCAGTTCGGGCGTACTGTGCAGCTTCAGCTCACTCATCAATTGCTTTTTGTGGAATTCCACGGTTTTGATCGAAATCTGCAGCAGCGCTGCGATCTCTTTCGCTGCTTTGCCTTCGCCCACTAGCTGCAGCACCTCCCGTTGCCGCGAGGTCAAAGAGTTAAACCTTTTCAGCGGATTATCGCCGTTTTTGGTTTCCGGGATGTCATACCGCTCCGCAATACTCCGCGATATGAAAACCCTCCCCTGCGTCACGTCCCGGATAGCCTTTAGCAACTCCGCAGAAGCCGCGTGCTTTACCACGTACCCGGATCCGCCGGCCTGAAATGCCGCCTGAATATAATCGCGATTGACTTGCATTGTCACGAAAATGATCTTAATGCGAGGCCTTTCCCGCTTAATCTGGTTTGCTGCTTCGATCCCATTCAGCAGCGGCATTGTAATGTCCAAAAGAATAACGTCGGGATTGCGCTCTATGGCTACTGCCACCGCTTCCCTCCCGTCGTTCACGGTCCCTACTAGCTCACACTCCGATTCGATGATCCTTACCAGGCCTTCTGCCACTAAGCGGTGGTCGTCGGCTATCAGCACTCGCGGCCTTACTGGTGGGATTTCTTGCATTTGCATTCCTATCCCGCTGCGTAATTGTACCAGCTAGGAATTTTTCGGGCCGTGCCGTCAATTCGTTCTGGAATAATCTTCGTATGCCGGAAAAAATAAAGTGCCAGCACGTCGTCTGCAAATGCGAAGTCGCCCCCGATACGCTCTACTGCTGTGAATACTGCGAACAAGCCACTTCACACGCGCTCGAAAAAGACTTCTGCGAATGCGGGCACCCCGAGTGTGAAAGAAGCTCTCCCCGCTAGCGCTAAGCCGCCGCCGCATGCAGAGTTGCGCCCTTTCGCTCACGGACGGCAGTCGCGAGCGCACCGATTATCAGGATTTCCAACCACGCGAGCGTAGTTAATCCGCGCGATGTCGCGTAGGGAGGCGGCAAAACCGTTTCAAATAAAAGAATCAGCCCGCATATCGCGCAAACCACATGCACAGCGCGAATGCGCCGCCATCTCACCGCCACGTAGATCGCGAAAAATACCGGAAGCGCCATCACAAACCAGCACCAAATTGCCGAGTTCTCTTCCCATATCTCGGTTAAGGGCCTGCCGCTCGGTTTCTCAACGTCGATCCCGAACGTCACTTTTACCGCTTGCGTTTCTCCGGGCAGAGCGTCTGCGTAATGCGAGCCTTCGAGCTGCAGATTCCTCCTCACCATCTCGTATCGAAAGTCTTCTATGTATCTCGATGCGGCAAGCCTCAGCTGTTCCATAGATCCGGCTTCGCCCCCGCGCGCCCGGTTCGTATAGACAGGTGGCCTATCCAAAAGCTCTTCGTGTAGATGGCGATAGGCAAACAGCAAACTTTGGCTCAGAACGACTGACAACAGCAGAGGCAAGAGCACGAATCGGACTGCATTGACCCACTGGATCCGAAAGCCATGTGAAGACCTCCAGAACGAGATTGCGCGCCGCGAAACTACCGGCAGCAGGCACGACAGCACCAACACGATTGGCAAGAACCGCAAACCCGTACTGACCAACAGCACGCCGATAATCTGCACAAACGCCAGCGTCGAGATGCTGCTCGTCTTCAGGTAACTGAACGCGGTCAGTAGAAACACGGCGAAAATAAATGTCGCCACCGACTCAGTTAAAACGCGCCGTTCCGCTGCGAGTTGCAAAGGCTCGACCGCGCACCCTAGACTGCACACAGCGGCAATCGTGAATCTGGTTCCGAAGTAGCGAACCAGGCAAACGCCTACCAGCCAGCTCGCGATACCTGAAAGCGCAGCCTGCAGGAGCACCATCGAGGCCAACGTGCGCGGCCACACCGTTACGGGCCGCAGCAGCAGCCCATACACGAAACTGCGATGCGGCGGAATCCACTTCCCGATTGCCGTTGCCAGATACACGCCTGAATCGGCGAAGTGAAAAGAGGGCTGCGAATCAAGGGCCAGGAAAATCGCTTTCACTGCCAGAACTGCAACCAGCAGAAAAATAAGTCGGCGATTCACGGCAAGTCGCAGCTTAACAAACCTGCAATCTGTGCTAACGTGCGTTCCGTGATCACCTGGTTCATCGTCGCTGGAGCGCTCGCGCTCCTTATGGCCTACGCCAGCGGGCAAGTCCGCCGCATGCCCCTTACTTCGTCGCTCGTGTATCTCGCGATCGGTTATCTATTGGGTCCCAACGTGTTCGGCCTGCTCAATGTCGACGCTCGAAGGCATTCGCACATTATCGGGGCAATCACCGAAATCGTCATCGTCGTTTCCATCTTCAGCAGTGCGCTCAAGCTCCGCGTCCCCACATTCGATAAGCGCTGGTTCGATCCTCTGCGCCTGGCCTTCCTGTCGATGGTCATCGGAGTCGCGGGGGTAACTGCCGTCGCCCACCTTGCGCTGGGTTTGCCGTTCGGCACGGCCCTTTTGCTCGGGGCCATTCTCGCGCCTACCGACCCGGTGCTCGCTTCCGACGTGCAGGTCGAGCGCCCCTTCGAATATAATCGCCTGCGCTTCGCTCTAACCGGAGAAGCCGGAATGAACGATGGGTCCGCTCTTCCCCTCGTAACCCTTGGGTTGGCCCTCATGGGCATCCACCCGATAACGTCCTCAGCATGGAGTTGGTTTCTATCGAATGTAGTTTGGGGGCTGCTCGGTGCCGTCGCGATCGGGGCTTTACTGGGCCATTTCGGCGGACGCTACATGCTCCACCTCCGGCTCGCGCATCAGCAGAAACTCGAAACCGACAATTTCCTCGCGCTCGGGCTCATGGCTCTGTCATTCGGGCTGGCAGAGGCCGTGCACGCCATCGGTTTCGTCGCCGTCTTCGCCGCCGGCGTCGCGGCCCGAGGAGTCGAGCGCCGTCTCGATCAAAAGCCGCCCGAGGTGATCGAGGTCAAAGTCGCAGAAACCGCTGCCGAACAGGAGGTCGCGACCGACCCGGACAAGGCGCCCGTCTTCATGCTCTTGCGCTTGCAATCGTTCACGGAAAGCCTCGAGCGCATCGGCGAGGCCGTCGTGGTCGTTCTATTGGGTTCGCTTCTTCGCAACAACATGCTCACAGGCGGCGCGCTTCTCTTCGGGCCTCTGCTTTTTTTCGTGATTCGCCCGCTCAGCGTATTCATCAGCTCCATCGGCTCGCCAATGGATTGGACGGAACGAAGCATGGCCGCTTGGTTCGGCATTCGTGGAATGGCGTCCGTCTACTATCTCGCCTATGTCTACGCCAACGGCGCTCCGGAGGCCCTCGTCCATCAATTGGCATCGGTGGCCATCGGAATCGTCACGTACTCGATCCTCTTGCACGGCATCACGGTCACGCCGATCATGCGATGGTTCGAAAAACGATCCCATGCCTCGACTCGGTGGAGGATGTCCGAAAGATCGTAGAAAAGGGAACGACTCACCCAGAGCCCGTGATAGGCTCTGGGAAATTTTTCTTGCCAGAAAAAAAGGAGAGTCGTTTTGAAGAGAGCGTATCAGAGAAGAGCAGTCCAGAAGAGTGCGGGTGCAGAGAAGGATCGGGCGGTACAGATTTGCTTGCCGATGGCAGAAGTGCTGACCAGCTTGGAGCAGGGCTTGGGTGAGCTGGTCCGAAAGGTGGGCCGGATGTTCATCCAGTCCGTACTGGAATCGGAGGTCGAGCAGATTGCTGGCCCGCGATCGTGTCGCAGGCAAACGCGGCAGGCTTACCGGTGGGGTATCGAGCCAGGCTCGTGCCTCATCGATGGCCAGCGGGTTCCGATCGCGCGGCCACGCGTGCGTGAGTGTGGCGGCAAAGAGCTGCCCTTGGGAACTTACCAGCTGTTCCAGCAAGTGAGTCCGGCAGAAGAAACAGTTTGGAGCAACATCATGCGCGGGCTCAGCATGCGGGATTACAAGTTAGTGCTGCAGCAGTTTATGGATGCCTACGGGCTGGAGAAGAGCACCCTCAGCGAACGATTTGTGGAGGCCAGCCGCAAGAAGCTGGAAGCTCTCATGAGCCGTTCCTTGCAGCATCTCCAGATCTGTGCAGTGTTAGTTGACGGCACGATCTTCAAGGGCCAGCATTTGGTGGTCGCCATCGGCATCGATGCGTTTGGCAAGAAGGTCGTATTGGGACTGGTGCAAGGAGCCACCGAGAATGCGAAGGTGGTGAGCGGCTTGCTTGAGCATCTGTCCGAGCGGGGGCTGGATTTCAGCCAGCCGCGTTTGTATCTGATTGATGGCAGCCGTGCCTTGCGCGCCGCCATTGAGCGGCATGCCGGCGAAGCCGCTTTCATCCAGCGCTGCCAGGTGCATAAGATCCGCAACATCCTGGCGTATGTCCCGGACACGCATCAACACTGGTTCAAGTACAAGCTACGGCTGGCCTACGCTCACGCTGATAGCAGTGATGCTCGGCAGGCGCTTTATCGATTGCACGATGAGTTGAACGAGCTGAACCCGAGTGCGGCGGCCAGCTTAATGGAGGGCTTAGAGGAGACCCTCACGCTACATGATCTGCAGGTGCATGCCCGGTTGCGGCGATCCCTCAGCAGTACCAATGGAATCGAATCCAGCTTTTCAGTTGTCGAGACCATCTGCCGGCGTGTCAAACGCTGGCAGGGCAGCGATCACCGCTTGCGCTGGGTAGCCTCAGCCCTGCTGTACGCCGAAACACGCTGGAATCGTCTTCACGGCCACCGCCATTTGCCGCTGCTTATTCATAATCTGCAGCGTGCTTATGACATACGTTGTAACCTAAATGCGATCACCGTCGCTGCCCATTCGGCGGCTTAGATCGTGTTTCCGAGCCGTTCCTTTTTCAACGGAAAGGCGGACATCCTCACTCGGTGACAAATTTCCTCATCTTTATTTCTCGCAACCCTGCATCCACTTACAACGAATTTCCAACCTTCAAAGTACGTTTTCACCCTCTCGCGTGCTACGTTTCGAGCGCATGACACCCCGACAACTCCGCCGCGCTGTTGAGCGCAAACAGCGGAAACAAGAACTCAAAGCCGCCCGCTCCGTCTCCGACGCCCAGCTCGCCGCCAATCAGGCCAACTCCCAGTTCAGTACAGGACCGACCAGTCCCGAAGGGAAAGCCAAATCGTCTCTGAATGCGGTCAAGACCGGGCTCACCGGCCGCACTGTGGTCCTCCCCACAGACGACGCGGCAATCTACGAAAACCATATCCGCGAATATTTCCACGAGCTCAAGCCCGTAGGGGTACGCGAATCCGGACTCGCTCAATCGCTCGCCGACACCGCTTGGCGTCTGGAGCGCATCCGCTCGATCGAAATGGCCGTCTACGCCCAGGGCCACATCCAATTTGCCGATCTATTTGATGCCGAACATCCTGCCATCCGCCGCCGGCTGATCGACCTCCACACCCATCTCACCTACGAAAGACAGCTCCGCAATCTGCAGCTTCAGGAAGCGCGTCTCCGCCGTCACCGCGAAAAGGACACAGCCGAATTGCGCCAGCTTCAGGAACAGCGAATGGGCCAGGAAAAAGAAGATCTCGACACCGCCGCCAAACTCTACACCGCGGCCCAGCACGGCCAGACTTCCTTCGACCCGGCCGAATTTGGCTTCGATTTTTCAACCGACGATATCGAAGCCTACCTCAAGACCGTTCGTCCCCAACCCGAATCCCGCGCCGCCGCCTAATATGACCAACTAACTTCACGTGCTAACCCGTAACGCCTGTTGGAACCAGAGATCGGGGACGGGGAGATCGGGGACGGAGATCGGGGAGATCGGGGACAGTCACCGAGTCTGTCGGAGATAGATTGCAAGCGCAGGGGAGCGAACCGCGGTTAAGTGAAACATGCTTGCTGCAATATGTGCGAAGGAGCAGGATACTGATGGCATGGCGAAGCGGTTTTTAGAATGCAGTCTGGAACAGCCGTATCTGTTACCGCCCGATCTGCAGGAGTGGCTGCCGGAAGGACACCTGGCGCGATTTGTTGCTGACGTCAGTGAGCAACTCGATTTAAACGCGATCTATAACTGCTACGAGCGAGGCGATGGTCGCGGCAAAGCAGCCTATCATCCTCTGATGATGACGCGCCTGTTGCTGTATGCATACGCGCTGGGCGTCGCCAGTTCACGGGCCATCGAAAAAGCAACCTACGACAATCTTGCGTTTCGCTACTTGAGCGCAGACCAGCATCCGGATCACGACACCATCGCGCACTTCCGTCAGCAGCACTTAGAAGCACTCGGAAATCTGTTCGCACAGGCTCTTGCATTGTGCCAGCGGGCCGGCTTGGTGCAGTTGGGCGTGCTGGCCATTGATGGGACAAAGATCAAAGCGGCCGCGAGCAAGCGAGAGTCGATGCGGCTGAACACCATGCGCGAGCGAGAGCAACGTCTGGAGGCCCTGGTGAAACAGATTCTGCAACAAGCAGAAACCACTGACGCCGAAGAGGATATGCGGTGGGGCAAAGAAGGGCCCGCTGATCCGTTGCCTCAGGGATTGGATCGCGCGCAGGAACGGTTGCGCCGTTTGCGCGAAGCGAAAGCGGCGTTGGAAGAAGAGGCAGCGCAACAACTTGTTCAGGCCGAAGCCGCGCATGGTAAGCGCAAGCCAGGGCCGAAACTCAAAGGCACGCCGACGCCGGACACACCGCAATGGCAACGCGAGAAGACGAAAGCGGCCGTGCAGCGTGCACGCCGAGCAGTGCAAGGCCACACGCGAAACTACAACTTCACGGATCCGGATTCGCGAGTGATGCGCGATGGCGCAACTGGTGTCACAGTACAGGCTTACAATGCGCAGATTGCGGTGGACCAGGCGAACCACATCATTGTGGCCGCTGTTGTGACGCAACAGGAACTGGACCGACAACTATTAGCTCCGATGATGAAAGCCGCAGAAAGCGCACTGGCGGTGATGCCGGAGACCGTTCTGGCGGATGCAGGTTACTGGAGTTACTCACAGATTGCGGATCCAGTGTTTGAACGAACGAACTTGGTGGTGAGTCCGGACGGGCCTTCCGGGAAGTGCAATGCGTCGGTTCGCGCCGACAACCCACTAGTTCAAACCATGCGCGCCAAGCTTAGCAGTGGCACGGGGAAGCTTTTGTACAAAGCGCGCCAGGGCATCGTGGAACCGGTCTTCGCCTACATCAAAGAGCGGCGCTCATTTCGTAGTTTCAGCTTTCGCGGCCTTGCCAAAGTACAGGCCGAATGGTCGCTCATCTGTGGCACTCACAATCTGCTCAAACTGTACCGTTCCAGACTGGCTGCGTGATGTGCGAAACCGCTTGCACGGCCTGAGAACATCGGCCGCCGCTGAAACCTCTCGACCCTGCTCAACCTAACAATCTGGATTTTCCTTGGCAGCATTTAATACAAATAGCGAATACGGGTTTCATTCCGACAGACTCCACCACAACTCCTGAATTCCGGGGAGATCGGTGGAGTCTGTCGGAGATAGATTGCAAGCGCAGGGGAGCGAACCGCGGTTAAGTGAAACATGCTTGCTGCAATATGTGCGAAGGAGCAGGATACTGATGGCATGGCGAAGCGGTTTTTAGAATGCAGTCTGGAACAGCCGTATCTGTTACCGCCCGATCTGCAGGAGTGGCTGCCGGAAGGACACCTGGCGCGATTTGTTGCTGACGTCAGTGAGCAACTCGATTTAAACGCGATCTATAACTGCTACGAGCGAGGCGATGGTCGCGGCAAAGCAGCCTATCATCCTCTGATGATGACGCGCCTGTTGCTGTATGCATACGCGCTGGGCGTCGCCAGTTCACGGGCCATCGAAAAAGCAACCTACGACAATCTTGCGTTTCGCTACTTGAGCGCAGACCAGCATCCGGATCACGACACCATCGCGCACTTCCGTCAGCAGCACTTAGAAGCACTCGGAAATCTGTTCGCACAGGCTCTTGCATTGTGCCAGCGGGCCGGCTTGGTGCAGTTGGGCGTGCTGGCCATTGATGGGACAAAGATCAAAGCGGCCGCGAGCAAGCGAGAGTCGATGCGGCTGAACACCATGCGCGAGCGAGAGCAACGTCTGGAGGCCCTGGTGAAACAGATTCTGCAACAAGCAGAAACCACTGACGCCGAAGAGGATATGCGGTGGGGCAAAGAAGGGCCCGCTGATCCGTTGCCTCAGGGATTGGATCGCGCGCAGGAACGGTTGCGCCGTTTGCGCGAAGCGAAAGCGGCGTTGGAAGAAGAGGCAGCGCAACAACTTGTTCAGGCCGAAGCCGCGCATGGTAAGCGCAAGCCAGGGCCGAAACTCAAAGGCACGCCGACGCCGGACACACCGCAATGGCAACGCGAGAAGACGAAAGCGGCCGTGCAGCGTGCACGCCGAGCAGTGCAAGGCCACACGCGAAACTACAACTTCACGGATCCGGATTCGCGAGTGATGCGCGATGGCGCAACTGGTGTCACAGTACAGGCTTACAATGCGCAGATTGCGGTGGACCAGGCGAACCACATCATTGTGGCCGCTGTTGTGACGCAACAGGAACTGGACCGACAACTATTAGCTCCGATGATGAAAGCCGCAGAAAGCGCACTGGCGGTGATGCCGGAGACCGTTCTGGCGGATGCAGGTTACTGGAGTTACTCACAGATTGCGGATCCAGTGTTTGAACGAACGAACTTGGTGGTGAGTCCGGACGGGCCTTCCGGGAAGTGCAATGCGTCGGTTCGCGCCGACAACCCACTAGTTCAAACCATGCGCGCCAAGCTTAGCAGTGGCACGGGGAAGCTTTTGTACAAAGCGCGCCAGGGCATCGTGGAACCGGTCTTCGCCTACATCAAAGAGCGGCGCTCATTTCGTAGTTTCAGCTTTCGCGGCCTTGCCAAAGTACAGGCCGAATGGTCGCTCATCTGTGGCACTCACAATCTGCTCAAACTGTACCGTTCCAGACTGGCTGCGTGATGTGCGAAACCGCTTGCACGGCCTGAGAACATCGGCCGCCGCTGAAACCTCTCGACCCTGCTCAACCTAACAATCTGGATTTTCCTTGGCAGCATTTAATACAAATAGCGAATACGGGTTTCATTCCGACAGACTCGGTGACTGTCCCGGATCTCCGGATCTCCGGATCTCCGGATCTCGTCCCGGATCTCAAGTCAACCCTTGCTTTGTACCGTATTTAGTTAGATCTTGTGGTTGGCAGTAAGAACCAGGATTGACTTTAGACCGAAACAATGGTGGCCGCCGGGTCTAAACGCCGTAAATCATTGGGATCGCTCGTAACGATAGGGTCTCGCCGCTGCCTGGCGAGGATCACAACGGAGGCGTCGATGATATCCGACGTGTTGGTGGCTGCGCAGAGTTCTCCACATGAACGCGCGAGTTGCTCGTCAAGAGGAACGATCTCCACTTCTTCAGTCCGCAAGAACCGCGCTAATGTAACTTGCACACGGCCATTGCGCCAGGCTTGTCCCAGCACGCCCGAAGGCACCCGAAGTACCCGGCCTTGAGTTAATGCCCGATCGAGCAACGCGATGATCCGTTTATCTCCACGAGCCAAGGCGATCAGCGCGCCTGCATCCAGCGTTATCCCCGTCGCGGTGCGAGTGCGCGTTCTGCCCATTTGATGTCCTCGGCGTCCGGCGCGCCGTGTTGTTCCACCAAATCCCGCAGCAGCGCCCGGAGAGACTCGCGCTTCTCTTGTTCCGCAAGCACGCGCGTGATGTAACCCGAAACCGAGTCCGCTCGTCCAGCGCGGACCTGCTGTTGCACTCTCGCCAGTTGATCGCTGGGCAAACCGATGGCGATCTTCGACCTGGTCATACCAGCATCATACCGCCGCAGCGCGCGCCGCGACAGTTCAGTTTCTGCGCCGTGCAGGCCGGAACCGCCTAGCAGTGCATCCCATTTGTTGGAGCATCGGAGCGCGCTGTTTTGAGGTCCGGGAGAACCAAGCACTCGCAAGGGGATTGCTGGAACGTTTGCGAGCGCCCGATAACTACAAGAGCGCTCTAAACCATAAAGAGTTTCTTCTCCGCGCTAGGCCCACTACGCACGTGGCGGGTAGGCGTCTCGATTACCCTCCGCCCTCTGTTATCCTTGTTCTTAAGCGTTTCCTGCGAGAGCGTTCTCTCTTGGCCTCCTAATAATTGATCCGATAGTCAATGTCATGGAGTCCAACTCGAATTAAGTGCTGGTGTGCAAGCTCCGGTGTCTCACGATGCCTTGGAGAAGCCTGAAGGCGCTCGGAGGATTCCCCCCTGTTTTTTATGGGGTCAATGACGGAGGCTGAGCAGGAGCCTCTCGCAGGAAACGCTTTCTCCTCATGCCTCCTGTTTGATGAACATCCTTTTTATCGGCGATATTTTCGCCTCGGGCGGCCGCGCTATCGTCGCCGAGCATCTCAAAAATCTAGTCAGCGAATATAAAATCGATCTCTCGATCGCCAATGCCGAAAACAGCGCTGGCGGGTTTGGAATCACTCCGTTGATTGCCGAAGAATTGCTCGCACTCGGACTCGATGTTCTCACGGGCGGCAATCACAGCTTTGACAAGCGCGAGATCCACGACTACCTGGATCGGCAACCGCGAGTCTTGCGTCCCGCGAATTATCCGAACGGACTTCCCGGCCATGGGCTCTATACCGCGACGGCGCCGAATGGCGTCCCTTACGCAGTACTCAATCTGCAAGGGCGCGCTCACATGGCGAGTATTGATTGTCCCTTTCAGAAGGCCGATGAGCTGCTCGCCTCTCTGGATCCATCGTTCAAGATCCGGATCGTCGATTTCCACGCCGAGCTGACCAGCGAGAAAGTCGCCATGGGATGGTATCTCGACGGCCGCGCAACCGCCATGATTGGAACCCACACCCATATCCCGACTGCCGATGCCCGGGTCCTGCCCGGCGGCCTGGCCTATCAGACCGATGCCGGCATGACCGGGCCTTACGATTCAGTCATCGGTGTCGACAAAGACACCATCGTGCGCCGCTTCCTGACTGGTATCGGCGGTCGCATGGAAGCCGCGCGCCACGGAATTGAATTACATGGCGCAGTCATCAGCGCCGACGAAACCACAGGCAAAGCAACTTCGATCCGCCGGATTCGTTGCATCAAGTAGCATCGGCTAAGATCGCGCAATCGCCACTTCCACCTCGCCTCCGACACTCCTCAGCGGCACCCCTTCCCATCGCGCCACTACGGCTGTTGCTACGCAATTTCCAA
Organism: uncultured Acidobacteriaceae bacterium; assembly: GCA_963703035.1. Classification (GTDB taxonomy): domain Bacteria; phylum Acidobacteriota; class Terriglobia; order Bryobacterales; family Bryobacteraceae; genus Bog-105. The sequence continues at coordinate 1,689,449 of OY969780.1, forward strand.
TTACGTTTACGGAGGTGCGGCACATGTCCATCAGTGCATCGACGCCCAGGATTAATGTGATTCCTTCCTGTGGAAGTTGAAATGAAGTGAGCGCTCCGGCCAGAATCACGAGCGCCCCACGCGGCACGCCGGCGGTGCCTTTGCTCATCAGCATCAGCGTGAGCATCATGCTGATCTGCGTTCCGATCGGCATATGCACATCGGCTGCTTGTGCGATAAACATGGCTGCCAGCGACAAGTAGAGCGTTGAGCCAATCAGGTTGAAGCTGTAGCCTGTCGGCAACACGAAGCCCACGATGTGCTTGGGGATGCCAAAACGCTCCATGTTCTCGAGCGCAATCGGAAACGCCGCTTCGCTCGAGGCGGTCGAAAACGCAATCAGAAACGGCTGCCGCGCCGCCTCCCAAAACCGCCCAATCGGCACTCGAGCGATAACCAGAGACGCCCCCAACACCAGCACTACGCACAACGCTTGTGCAACATAGAGCGTGCCGACCAGCTTCCCCAATCCGAACAGCACGCCAATACCCTTGGAACCGATCGTGACCGCCATCGCCGCTCCAACTCCGAAAGGCGCCGCGTACATCACGTACTTCGTGTACCGGAACATCACTTCCGCAACAGATGCGGCGAAATTCACGACCGGCTGTGCCTTCGCTCCAATCGCCGAGCACGCAGCCCCGAACAGGAAGAAAAACACGACCATTTGCAGCACGTCGTTTTGCGCAAGCGATTCAAAAATGTTGCTCGGTACTGCGTGTTCAAAAATCTGGCTCAGCGGAGCGGGTTTCGCCAATACAGGCGCGGCGCCTGAAACTCCCGTCAGTCTCAATCCCGCGCCCGGCCGCATCACGTTTACCGCGATCAACCCGATCACCAGGGCCAACGTCGTCGCAATCTCGAAATACACAATCGCCTTCAGCGCAATCCGCCCCATGGTCTTCAGCTCGCCCGCAGATGCGATCCCGTAGACCAGCGTGCCGAACAAAAGCGGGCCGACGATCGACTTGATCAGCCGCAAAAAGATATTGCTGATTGGAGCGAGGTGCTTCGCGAACTCAGGGAAAAAGATGCCGATGAGAATCCCCGCGACGAGCGCAATGAAGATCCACGAGGTCAGCGAGAGTCTCTTCACGCTCCTCACCGCCGATCAGCGTTCGCCCCATTTGAGCTTCTCTCTCAGCACATCGAAGAAAAGCATTTTGGGGGGACGGATCAGATTGATGGTCTTCGCCGATGACCGGCAGACCACCCGGTCGCCCCTTGACATCGGCTCTCCCACCTGCCCGTCAATCGTCAAGAAGGTTCCCTCGTCACCGTGGCTCAAGATGCTGATCACGCTGGAATCGGGAACGATCACCGGCCGGTTCGTCAACATGTGCGGGCAAATCGGCGTGATACAGAAAGCCGCTACGGATGGAAAAATAACCGGGCCGCCGGCAGAAAGCGAATAGGCCGTCGAGCCCGTCGGCGTCGCAACGATCAAGCCATCCGCCTTGTATGCCGCGACGAAATGGCTGTCGACGTACGTATCGAGATCGATCATTCGGGCCAGCATCGATTTGTTAATCACTATGTCGTTCAGCGCCGAATACGACGCGATCGTTTGTCCCGCCCGCACAAGCTCGCAGTCGGCCATTCTGCGCTTTGCGATGCGGTGCTCGCCTCGTAACGCTCGCTCTAACTCCGGATAGAGTTCCTCGACTGTGATGGAGGTCAGAAATCCCAGCCGACCCAAATTAACCGCAAACAGCGGTATGTCCCGCCCGGCCACCACCCGCGCCGCCGAAAGCAGCGTGCCGTCGCCTCCCAAAACGATCACCAAATCTGTCCCGTCCGGCAGCTCCTCGCGCGAATAGAACTTGTCTAGTTCCGCATACCGCGCCGTCTGCTCATCGCAGCGGTACGCGATCCCACGCTCGTCGAGCCACTCCAGCAAGCCGCAAACAATATCCGGCGCCTGCGCGATTTTCGGTTTCGCAATGATGCCGACGGTCTGAATTGGTTGCATCCTCAATAGAACTTGATGGCGCAACAACAGCTTAACTCGATCTTTAAGCAGTTCAAAGGGGTGGCGTTTGTCGTCAGCCCTCCACAAGTGCCCGAACCGCCATCACTCCCTTCGTAAATGCAGCATGAACGTAGGGGCCGGGCATTTGCCCGGCTCGCAGCACGCGCGTTCCAACAACGCCCTGCTACCCTAAACCTCAAGTAACCTAAAGAGTCCGCTTCCTATGACGACTCGTGCATTCAGGTGCACACTCCTACTCTCAGCCAGCTTTGGCTCCGTCCCGCTGTTCGCTCAAACAGCCTCCACCACCGATCAAAAGCTCAGCGCGCTCGATGCTGCAACGAAAACCGCGCAGCTCTCCGGCGACAACGCCTGGATGCTGACCAGCGCTGCTCTCGTTCTGATGATGACGGGTCCGGGCCTCGCGCTCTTCTATGGCGGCCTGGTCCGCCGCAAGAACGTCCTCGGCACCATGATGCACAGCTTTGTGCTGATGGCCGTTGTCACCGTCTTATGGGCAGTTTACGGCTACAGTCTTGCCTTCGCGGCCGGTAATCCCTTTGTCGGCGATCTTCGGTATCTCTTTCTCAGCGGCGTCGGCTCGGCGCCCAATCCCGATTACGGCGCAACAATTCCCCACGAGACCTACATGATCTATCAGCTCATGTTCGCCATCATCACGCCCGCGTTGATCTCCGGCGCATTCGCCGAGCGTATCAAATTCAGCTCTATGCTGCTGTTCACGTGTCTTTGGTCGACCATCGTCTACTTCCCGATGGCTCACATGGTCTGGGGCAAAGGTGGCTTTCTCAACGCAACGCTCGGCGGCCGCATTCCCTGCCTCGATTTTGCGGGCGGGACCGTGGTTCATGTCACCTCCGGCGTCAGCGCCCTCATATGCGCGCTATACCTCGGCAAGCGCGCCGGCTTTCCGCGCGAGCCGATGAAGCCGCACAATCTCGTGCTGAGCTTGATCGGCGCGTGTCTCCTCTGGGTGGGGTGGTTCGGCTTTAATGCCGGAAGCGCTCTCAATGCTTCTGGCCTCGCCACCAGCGCGTTCGTCGCTACGCATTTTGGCGCAGCCGCCGCCGCTCTCGGCTGGCTGTTCGGCGAATGGGTAAAGCACGGCAAGCCCAGCATGCTCGGCGGCATCTCGGGAGCCGTGGCCGGCCTGGTTGCCATTACGCCCGCTTCCGGCTTCGTCAAGCCCTTCCCCGCCCTGCTGATCGGCTTCCTCGCGGGCGTGTTCTGTTTCTTCATGGTCACAACCGTGAAAAATCTCTTCGGATACGACGACACTCTCGATGCCTTCGGCGTGCACGGCGCAGGCGGCACTCTGGGCGCCATCCTTACAGGTGTGTTCGCGACCAGCGCCATCAACGCCGCGTTTGGAAATGATGCGCAAGGGAAACCGCTGCCTCTCGGCTGGGTCGATGGGCATCCGCATCAAATTCTGAATCAAGCGGCTGCTACTGCGATCGCCTGGGGCATCGCGGCCGTCGGCACCTTGATCATTTTGAAAATCGTCGATCTCTTGATCGGCGTTCGCGTCTCAACCGAGCAGGAACTCGAAGGTCTCGACCTCAGCATGCACGGCGAAGAAGGCTACAACCTCGACGCGTAAAGGCCTGATAAAGAATCGAAGATGAAAAAAATTGAAGCCATCATTCAGCCTCACAAACTAGACGACGTCAAAGAAGCCCTGAAGAGCATCGGCATCGACGGGATGACCATCACCGAAGTGCGCGGCCATGGCCGTCAAAAAGGCCACAAAGAGGTCTATCGGGGCATGGAGTACGAAGTCGACCTGCTGCCCAAGATCAAGCTCGAGACTATAGTTGCCGAGGCCCGTCTCGACGAAGTGACCCGCACGATTTCAGCCACTGCGCGAACCGGCAAAATCGGCGACGGCAAGATTTTCATCTACGACGTGCTCGACGCCATCCGCATCCGCAATGACGATACCGGTGAGGCCGCCCTATAACCTTGCTCGAGCGATCCGCCCAGGTTGACGCCATTGTCACCGGGGCCGCGTCGACGCTTCTCGCGCCAAAACTCGGCAACTCCCTCGCGCTGACTGCAGTTGGCGGGTACGGCCGCCGCGAGCTGTTTCCCCACTCCGACATCGACATTCTGCTCCTGTTTGAAGACGAAGCCGAGCTGACCGGCGCCAAAGAGCCGCTCTCGGATTTCTTGCGATCGCTTTGGGATACTGGGCTGCGCGTCAGTCATTCCGTCCGAACCATCGCTGAATGTTGCCGTCTGCAAGAGCAGAATCTCGAGTTACATATCAGCCTGCTCGATGTTCGCTACCTGTCCGGCAGCGCAGAGTTATTTGCGCGTTTCACGCAAAAACTGCCCGGCTTCTACCAGCGCTATGCCAAAGAGATCCGCGAGCGCCTCGCCGTCCTCGCCCGCCAGCGCCACGCCAAATTCAACAACACCGTCTATCACCTCGAACCTAATGTGAAGGAAGCTCCCGGCGGCATTCGCGACATTCACCTGTTGCGCTGGCTTTCGCAGCTCGCTCCGCAGTATCCGGCCTTTCACGAGTTTTTTGATGAAGTTCGCGATGCCCAGCACTTCCTATACACGGCGCGGGCATTTCTACACGTGCAAGCCGGACGTGATAGCAACCTGCTGACGTTCGAGTTGCAGTATGAAGCGGGAAAGACATTAGCCGGCGAGCCTCTAGCACCGGCGGAATGGATGCGGCTCTATTTCCGTCATTCACGGCGTGTGTTGCACTCCACTTTGCGCGCACTCGAGTATGTCGATGCTCAAGACACGTCGCTGCTCCGCCACTTTCGCGATTGGCGCAGCCGCCTCTCGACGCGCGAATACACGGTCAATCGCGAGCGCATCTTCCTGCGCAACCCGGTCGAAACGTTGCAGTCCGCCGAATCGGTTCTTCGATTGTTCACCTTCGCTGCCCGGCACGGCATTCAGCTCTCCTGGGACACCCAGCGGCGCATCCGCGAATCGCTGCCTGACCTCGGAGCCGGGTTCGCGAAACGGCCGCCGCCCTCACGCGCGTGGACCGAGTTGTTCTCGCAGCCCCACACTGCGTTCGCTCTCCATGACATGCAGGAAACAGGTCTCCTTACTGCCGCACTTCCCGAATGGAACGCCATCGACAGCCTCGTGGTCCCCGATTTCTACCATCGCTACACCGTCGACGAGCACACCATTCTCGCTATCGAGGCCATCGACCAGCTCCTCACCGCGCGCGGAGCGCCCTCTTCTCGGTTTCACGACCTTCTCCTCGAAGAAGAGCATCTCGCCGTCTTGCGCCTCGCGCTCCTGCTGCACGATCTCGGCAAGGGCGCGCGTTCAGGGGATCATGTCCAAGGCTCATTGCAAGCTGCCGATGCAATCCTCGATCGTCTCAGCTTCCCGGAAACAAGCCGAGACAAAATTCTCTTCCTTATCGAGCATCACCTCGACCTGTCCGTCGTGATGAATGGCCGCGACCTGGACGACCCTGCCACGGCCCGCTTCCTCAGCTCACGAGTCGAAACCGAGGAGCGCCTGCGCAGCTTGACCCTGCTCACCTATGCCGATATCAGCGCTGTCAATCCGACTGCCATGAGCCCTTGGCGGCTTGAACAGCTCTGGCGCGTGTACGCCATGGGATCGGAAGAGCTAAGCCGCGAGCTGCTGACGAATCGCGTCCATGCCGCCGGCGGCTCAACAAATTCTCGCGAGATGGCCTGTTTCCTCGAAGGCTTTCCGGCGCGCTATCTGCGCACACACACTCCCGTCGAAATCGATCATCACCTCGAGCTCTATGCGCAAGCCGGGCGCGAGGGCGTAGCTGTCGAAATCGACCATCGCGGCGGAGCGTACCTGATGACGGTTCTGGGTCGCGATCGGGCCGGACTGTTTGCCTCCCTCTGCGGCGCTCTCGCCAGTTTCGGGATGAACATCGTCAAAGCGGAAGCGTCCTCGAACGCGGCCGGTTGCATTCTGGACCTGATCCGATTCACGGATCCCAACCGAACGCTGGAGCTGAATCCCTCCGAGATCGAGCGCCTGGAGCAAACCATTAAAAGTATTCTCACCGGATCTGCGGACGCCGCCGACCTCCTCAAACGTAGGCGTACGGCGCCCCGTCCCAGCCGTCACGCCGCCATTCACCCCGCAATCCGTTTTGATCACCAGGCCTCCGATTCGTGCACCTTGATCGATTTCGTCGGCGAGGATCGCCCCGGGCTGCTCTACGATCTGGCCTCGGCACTCAGTGAAGCCGGTTGCAATATTGAAGTGTTGTTAATCGACACCCAGGCTCATAAAGCCCTGGACGTCTTTTACGTCTCGCGCGAGGGTGCCAAGCTCGATAGCGCCACAGAAGAGCGCCTGCGCACCGATCTGGTGCAGGCGGCCAGCCATTGAAGCAGTGTGATACGATTCCGATACACTCTAACCTGTAACGACACGAGGGTCGCAAGTTGGACAAGACGCTCGAGACAGCCCGCTCGCTCGACAACCTGTTCAGCATGGCTTATGAACAATTGCGCCGATTGGCCTCTTCTGTTCAGCGCAATGACCCGAGCGCCACGCTGAACGCGACAGCTCTGGTGAACGAGGCCTGGTTGAAGTTGGCGAGTTCGCCTAGTTTCGCGACGACGTCCCCCCTTCATTTCAAGCGGATCGCTGCCCGCGCCATGCGGCAGGTGCTGGTAGAAGCTGCCAGACGCAGGCACTCTGACAAGCGCGGCGGAGGGCGAGCCATCTTTGTAACGCTCACTGGTTTGCCGGGAAAAGCCTCATCCTGTGGCGAAGATCTGCTAACACTCGAGGACGCCCTACAAGAGCTCGAGCGCATTGAACCGCGTCAGGCTACCCTTGTCGAGAGCCGGTTTTTTGGCGGTTTGGGCGTTGCTGAAACAGCGGCGTTACTCGAAGTATCCGAGGCGACGGTTCATCGTGAGTGGAGAGCTGCCAAAGCATGGCTCAAAAGTAAGCTTCGTTAGCGAGCGCAAGCGGAGCGCCAGGCCACACGGGCGTCAAGCATATGGATGCAGAACGGCTACAGCGAGTTCAGTCCTTGTTCCATGCGGCTGCCGATCTCGCTCTAACCGAACAACGGACATTTCTACAGGCCGCCTGCGGCGAAGACACAGCCCTCATGGCTGATGTGCTCTTGATGCTTGACGAAGATCGGCGCGAGGGCTCGCTGCTCGACGGCGATGTCGCGCAGATCGCCAGTCAGTTGCTCGACGAAGCCAGTCTGCCGTTTCATCGTGTTCGCGAATTCGGTCCGTACCGCCTGCAAAGAGTCCTCGGTGAGGGTGGCATGGGTGTGGTTTACCTCGCGGAACGTGATGATCTCGGGAATCTCGTAGCAATCAAATTCTTACGGGACGCATGGCTCTCACCAGCGCGCCGCGAACGCTTTGCCAGCGAGCAGCGAACTCTTTCACACTTGACTCATCCATCCATCGCGCGCCTCTACGATGCAGGCGTTCTAACCGAAGGAACGCCCTGGTTCGTTATGGAGTACGTTGACGGTATTCCGGTCACCGAGTACTGCCGCCAGCATAACTGTTCACTCGCCATGCGTTTGCAGCTATTCCGTTCCATCTGCGAGGCGGTCCAGTATGCGCATGAACATGCCGTCATTCATCGCAACCTGAAGCCGTCAAACATTCTAGTGAAGAACGATGCCGGCGTCCGTCTCCTGGATTTTGGTATCGCAAAGCATCTCGAAAGCCTGGATCAGCCGGTCGATCAAACTCGCACCGAGTTGCGGCTCATGACACCTGCCTATGCCGCGCCTGAGCAAGTGCGCGGGGAAGCCGTGGGCATTTTCACGGATGTCTACGCTTTGGGACTTATCCTTTACGAGCTGCTCACGGACCGCCAGCCATTTAACCTCTCGAAACGTCCGCCCGGCGAAGCCGAAAAAATCATCATCGAAGACGATCCCGAAAAGCCGTCCGCGGCGGCGGCGCGCATTAAAGGCGCCTTTCCTCCACCTCGCCTGGTTGCGAAGAAAGGCGCTTGGGCTGATTTGGACGTCTTGTGTCTTACTGCCGTTCAGAAGGACCCCCGGCGCCGATACCGTTCCGTGGAAGCGCTAGTTAGAGATGTCGATCATCACCTCAACGGCGAACCGTTGGAGGCGCGGCCCGATTCGATGAGCTATCGGGTCGGAAAATTCATCGGACGGAATCGGCGGGCCGCCTCCATTGCGGCCATCACATTTACAGCCGTGATTTGTTTAGTTGTCTTTTTCACCCTTCGCCTCGCGCACGCGCAGAATGCTGCTTTGGCGGCGGCGGCTCGCACGCAACGCGTACAGCGCTTTATGTTAAACCTGTTCGAGGGCGGCGATAAATCTGCTGCTCCCGCCGAAAGTTTGCGCGTCATCACTCTGGCTGATCGCGGCCTCCAGGAAGCCAAGACACTCACTCGCAACCCCGAGCTCCGGGCTGAGCTGTATCAAACCCTCGGAGGCATCTATCAGAAGCTCGGTAAATTCGACCGTGCAGAGTCGCTCCTGCGGGAGGCCCTTGAGGAGCGGAAATCATCCTTTGGTCCGAACCACGCGGAAGTGGCGGAAAGCCTCGTTGCCCTCGGACTCTTGCACCTCGATCAAGCCCGATTTGAGGAAGCCGAAAGGCTGATCCGTGATGGCCTCGATAAGTTAAGGCGTGTTCAGCCGCCCGACAACGAAGCGATAGCTAGAGCAACACTTGCGCTCGGCAAAGTCCTTGAAGCTCGCGGCGCGTACACCGCGGCCATACCTGTGCTCGATCAAGCCGCCCGCCTCCAATCGGATTCGAAATCCCCAGGTCCGGAACTGGCCTCGACTCTGAAAGAGCTGGCTGACACGCATTTCTACTCAGGCCATTACGACATCTGCGAAACCTTGACGCGGCGTGCGCTTGCAATGCACCGCCAGCTATTCGGAGAACGCCACCCAGCGATTGCCGATGATCTCATTAACCTGGGTGCCGTTCAAATCGAGCGCGGCCACTATCCGGAAGCTGAGGAGTTCTATCGGCAAGCATTGGCTATCAATCAAGGCTGGTACGGCAACAATCATCCTGAAACAGCCTCCAACCTGTATATGCTCGGTGAGGCGCTCGTGTCTCAGAAGCGCTTTGACGAAGCGCAGATTCCCCTGGAACAGGCTCTCGCCATTCAAGAGCGAGTTTACGGCCCAATGCACCCCCACGTGGCGAATGTACTTAACGAACTGTGTATAGTGGCTTCTCAGCGTGAACAACTTGATAAGGCGGAAGCGTGCTATAGCCGAGTGAGCCAAATCTACAAGATCGCTTATGGCGATCACCACTATCTGGTCGCCCTTGGCCTCGCGAATCTCGCCAGCATCTATGTAGATAAGAAAGAGTATGCTCGCGCGGAGCAGGTGTTCAGAGACGTAATTAAGCGCTACGGCGAAGCTCTTCCAGCGGATCACCTATATGTCGGCATCGCGCAAATAAAACTCGGCCGAACGTTAGTGCGTCAAAAGCGTTACGCCGAGGCAGAAGAGCACACGCTTTCCGGGTATAAAATCCTCAACAAACAAACCAGCCCCTCGGTGAGTTGGCTTCAGTCCGCCCGTAAAGATCTTGTGACCATCTACGAAGGTCTTAACGAACGCGACAAAGCGGCGCCCTTCCGTGCAGAGCTGGCAAAGTTGGACAGTAAGACTCCCCTCACCAAACCCAAATAATTTTCCGATCTCCCGGGCTGTACCTTGTTAGGCGTGACGATGACAGTCAATCCTTATCTTTTTCGCAATGGTAATTGGAGGATTCAATACGGAGTATGAAAAAACATCTGAAAGTTTCGTTGATAGCTGTTGGTATCGTCTTTTCCGGCATTAAAGGGTGGGCCAATTCGGCCACGCTTAAGGTCTGCAATGAGGGCAATGTTGGAGTCTCTTTTGTGACCGTCTATTACGACAGCTCAATTTTCATCCGGGAGACATATAAAGCTGTCGGCTGGACAAATATCGAACCGGGTGAATGCAACCTAGTCTATGAGGCATCCGGGTTTGATGGAGCTTACCTGGGTGTCCTGTACACGGACTCGGAAGGCGTCAGAGGCGCCTATCGCCCTGAACTGTCCGGTGATAAAAGCTGGTTGAGAGTGCTAACGCCTTCGCCGCGCTTTTGTGTCACTGATAAGGCTTTCTCAAACACGTATGAATCGAAAACAGGATCTCTGACCAACTGTGACACCGTCGGCTATTACCCTATGCCGTTCACGATGTACTTCGACCCGGACGAGGGAGACTACCAATTCACAATCCGCCCGAATTCAGGGGACAAAGCGATTCGGTTGCCTTCAGCAAAAACCCAAGCCCAGGAAGATGCGGAAAGTGAAGCGTTTGAGTTGAGTCTCGTTCGCGACCACATTTTGGAATACATCGCGGCCGCACCCTCTGGGTTCGAAAGCTATAAGGTGGGCGAACCTTGGGTTGACAACGCCGGTGATAAAGTATGGCGGGCCAAACAACCTCTACTTGCGAAGTCTTGTTCTATAGTCGAGAGAAAGTCGAACATTTACTTCTGCACGTTAAGCCCCAGCAATAGCAAGAACGACGGTTTGGCGGAATACAGCAAGCTGCTTGGCAGTGTCCGTAAATCACTGCCTCAGGGTTGGACAGAGATGCCCGAGCCGCCATACAAGGACGAGGTCATGAGCGCGGTGTTCCGCGCTTCCGACGGGCTTGAGGGTGAGATTTGGCTTAACTACGATGCCGATTCTGGCAAGTACAACTTGAATTATCAGGTGGTGTCGCTTGCCAAGTGAGATGTTTAAGGTGCTAGTCAAAGGCGTTCGGCAGACGAGATGGTTACCTTTCGAGAAGACCGATCCGCTCTGGCAAAAGTTCGGAAAGGCGGCTTCTTTCGTCTCTCTAGAGATCTTAGACTTCGTGTTTGATTGGAGACTGTACCGGGATATGGGCCAAGGACTGAAGCAACGAAAGCTGAGAAACATGGCAGACGCACAACTGGCCTGTGCCCGCCGGGAACAGAAAAAGGACGGAAATCATGTTTAAAAAGCGTTGGGCCAACCTGACCGGATTTTGATACACGAGACTGCGCTGCCGGTTGTGTTTTCTCTCGGGCCAGAACTCTACCCAGAGAAGTACTAGGCGCAAGCGGTATACCTCCGCGCCGAATGAAGCCTATATACCATGCTCGGTTAGGATTCTTTAACCCCTGAAGAATGTTTCGGTTGACGTTCATTCCAGAACTGCCTACCATATAGGTAATCCTATTTGATAGGTAATCCTATTTGCAGTCGATAGAGTTTGATGGGAACCGTTTCTGGCTGGAAAGGTCGCATGGCGAACCTCCTTTCTCTTCGTAAGCTCGCATTACCGTTCGCCTTCGCCGCGGCTGCCACTCTCCTGAGCGCGCAAACCGCACAACCTACGACGACCACCGCTTCAGCAACGAAGCATCGGGCCAAAAGGCGTGTGAGACGAAGCATCGCATCGACGGCTCGAACCAGAGTCGTATCGAGAACGACCGGGCATTCCGTCGCTCGCACCACAACCCAGGCAGGAGTCATTCACTCCGATTCGACTACGCCGTTGCGAGTCGCTGTCGTACGCCGCCGTCGGCGCGGACATCGCGTCTTCGTGAATCCCTGGACGGAGCCCACCTATGCGGATTCGACAGTGGGAGACAACCTCGACGGCGAAGACCTAGTCGTTCGTAAGGCCGCCGTAGACGCGCTTGGGCCGTATAACGGAACTGTCGTCGTTGCCGACCCCCAGACAGGACGCATCCTAACCATCGTCAATCAGAAGCTCGCTCTGAAGGGCGCGTTTCAGCCCTGCTCAACGGTTAAGGTCGTCATTTCACTTGCCTCATTGAGCGAAGGCCTCGTCAACGCGGGCACTACGGTCCGCCTCGGCCGACGCTTCTCTACCGATATGACCCAGGCCTTAGCGCGTTCGAATAACTTATACTTTGCGAAATTGGGCCAGGAGCTAGGCTTTGATCGCGTTCACAAATATGGCCAACTTTTTGGACTCGGCGAAAAGGCGGGTCTGGACATTCCCGGAGAAGAGGCTGGCTATCTGGCCAGTGAGCCGCCCCAAACCGGCGTCGGCATGATGACGAGTTTCGGTGACGGCATTCGCCTCACGCCTCTCGAGCTGGCGAGTATCGTCAGCACCGTCTCAAATGGCGGAACTATGTACTACCTGCAGTACCCCCGGACTCAAGACGAAATGCAGCATTTCGTGCCGCGCATTAAGCGCACTTTGGATATTGCAAGCCTCATCCCGCAAATTAAGCCCGGAATGATGGGCGCTGTCGAATACGGTACCGCCCGCCGCGCCAACTTTGATCCGAACGAGCCTGTGTTTGGCAAAACCGGCACTTGCACCGACACCGCGCAACCCGGTGTTCATTTGGGATGGTTTGGGTCCTTCAACGATGTCGGCAAGAACAAGCTTGCAGTCGTAGTCTTACTGACAGGCGGACGTGGCATCAGCGGTCCGATTGCGTCAGGCGTCGCTGGAAACGTGTACCACAATCTCTCCGAAAATCACTTCTTCGCTTCTGATACTTCTTCGCCCACGCCGCTCAGCTTAGTCTCCTTGCAGACCCACTAAACGAACCTGCCGGTCTTTTACGTTCTCCAGCGCCGCCCGGACTATAATTCACTCGTACAGTTCAGCCACTAGGCTTGGAGGTTACGATGTTTCGTCGGGTTCTCACCGCCGCAGCCTGGTTTATGCTCTCGATGCATATTGCTCGAGCACAGCATTTCTGCCATACGACACTTCCACCAAGTCAGCCTTTCATCCCTCCTGCGCCCTACTTACAAGATCCTGGCGATGACAGGTTCTGGTATGGAACGGAGGCGCTGTGGACATCTCTTCGCTACGACGGCAAGTGGACGGGATATCACAACGAAAGGGGATATCGTGAAAAGCTCTTCTTCTGGGCCAAAGACTACGATTGGCGAAAGGAGCCAAAACCGCCGCTGATCATTACCGGCCACCGCCTGGATGCGGCCGGCCCCGACATCGCGGTCATCGACGCCAACAACGCATTTGTCGCTGGCCGCGACTCGCCCGGGATGGTAACAGCGTTCGAGATCCCTATCCCTGGATGTTGGCAGCTTACGGCGCATTTTCACGCACACACCCTAACTTTCGTTGTCTTAGTCGGCTGAAGAACCTGGCCTTTCTGCGTTCACCGCGCTGTAGGGGGGCGGGCATGCCCGCCCTTAACGCCGCTAATTTCGCTTCTGCACTGCCGCTGCAAACTCCGCAACGGATCTCGTGTTCATAACGTCGGCAGCTTCGAGCCAGCCTCGCCGAGCGGTGATGACTCCAAAGCGCATGTTGTATAAATGCTGAACCCGGTGCGCATCCGTCGAGATCGTGAATTTGCAGCCTTTTCGTTTTGCCGTGCGAACCATATGACTCGGCAAGTCCAGCCGTTCGGGGCTGGCGTTGATCTCGAGCCACACGCCGCGCTTCGCAGCCTCCCCGGTAACGCGCTCGAAATGGAACGAGTACGATTCGCGGTGCAGAAGAATGCGCCCGGTAAGATGGCCCAGAATCCGTAGCGACGGTGACTCCAGCGCGCGCAGCAGCCGGTCCGTCATTTCTGCGGGCTCGAGATTCATGTGGCTGTGTACGCTGCCGATCACGAGGTCCAGCTCGCATAACGCGCTTTCCGCGATATCCATGGAACCATCGCGCAAGATGTCACATTCGAGGCCGGAGAACACACGGAGCGGCAAACCCTCGCGATTCAGCTCGTGAACTTCTTTCGCGAACGCAACTACGCGCTCCTCATCGAGCCCATTCGCCATTGCCAGCGCTTTTGAATGATCCGTGATCGCGATGTACTCGTAGCCGAGCGCAGCGCCCGCGTCCGCCAACTCCCGCAGCGTTGCCCGCCCGTCGGTCTGCGTCGTATGCATATGCAGGTCGCCGCGAATGTCACCCGGCTCCAGCAGCTTGGGTAGCGCGTGAGCTTGCGCCGCCTCAAGCTCGCCGCAATTCTCGCGCAGCTCCGGCGGAATCCACTCATAACCCAGGCGCTCGTAAACTTCCTCTTCACTCGCCCCTGCAACTCGCTGCTCGCCTTCGATCGTGAACAGCCCATACTCGTTCAGCGTCAGGCCTTGCTTAATGGCGTTCGTCCGCAACACTACGTTGTGCTCTTTACTCCCGGTGAAGTATTGCAGCGCGGCCCCAAAGCTTTCCGCCCCCAGCGCGCGAACATCCACCTGCATCCGTTCGAGCCCGAAGCTCACGCTCGCTTTGTTCGCGCCCACGCCGAGAACCTCCTGCGATTTGGGGTGGTTCACCAGACGCGTCAGCGTTTCCGCGGCGCCCGGCCCGGTGACGAGAAGATCCAGATCGCCGAGCGTCTCCCGGCCGCGCCGCAAGCTTCCCGCCGCTTCGACCTTTTCGACACCCGGAAGCGCCAGAAACTCCGTCCGCAGCTCCTCCGCTATGCGCCATCCAAAACTGAGAAGAAAACGCCCCGCACTTTTCCGATACGCTTCAATAGAGCGCAGAACTTTCTCCTCGAGTTTTGCGCCCATACGCGGAAGCTCGCGCAACTTGTGCTCCCGGCAGATGCGCTCTAAATCGTCGACCGTCTTGACGCCGTGGTGTTCATAGAGCAGCGCGATGCTTTTTGGACCGAGACCCTGAATCTTGAGCAGCTCGAGCGCCGATGCAGGATACTTCGCGAGCATCTGGTCGCGCCGCTCGAAGGATCCGCGCTCGCAGATCTCGGCTAATACAAGAGCCAGGCCTTTACCAATCCCGGCGATTTCAGTAACGTCACGCTCGGGATTGCAAACGATGTCCGCAACCCGTTCCGGATAAGCAGCAATAGCCGCTGCTCCGTTCCGATAACTACGTATCCGAAACGAATCCTCGCCCGCCACTTCCATCAAATCGGCGGTTTCAGAGAGCAGTCTCGCGATCTCTTTGTTCTCCATGGACGCGTTTCGCGAGCCCGTCTACCGTATGTCCGAACCGGGCCGGGACACTGCCGACGCCGCCTCGGGAATCGCACGAGCCGGTTCGACATGCACGAGCACATCGGCCACCCATCGGAGTGTTTCTCGAATCGCAGTTCTGACCTCTGTCGCGATATCGTGCGATTGGCGAACCGTCATTTCGGGATCGACCTCGAGGTGCAGATCGACGTGATATTTCAGCCCGGTGCGGCGCGCATAGCACTTCTCTATGCCGCGGGTTCCGGGAACACGTAGGGCGACCTCCCGAATCTGGCCCATCTTGTCCGGCTCAGGCATGGTGTCGACGAGCTGGCCAACCGTACGGCGAACCACGCGAATCGATAGAAAGAAGATGACAATGCCAATGAGCATGCCGCCCACATGATCCGCCGCGCCAAAGCGCAAGCCGTTGCGCAGCGTCAATACTACGGCTAACAGAGCAATCGAGGTCGACAGCAGATCCGTCACATCGTGCCATCCGTCAGCCTCGAGCGCCGCGCTGGCGATTCTCCGGCCCGTGCGGAATTTCATTACCGCGAGCGCGATCTTGACGATCACCGCAGCCAACAGGGGATAAAGCGCATACAATTGCACTTGAGTCCGCTCGCTAAGCGAAACAAAGCCATGCCAAAAGATGGCCGCGCCCGTCAGCAAAAGCATCGCCCCGATACCCAGGCCGGCCAGTGTCTCGTAGCGCCCATGCCCATACGGGTGTTCGTAGTCGGGCGGCTTGCTGGCCAGCCAAAGTCCCGCATAAACGATAGCCGAGGACAGAACATCACCCGCCGTTTCGACCCCGTCCGATGTAACGGCCGAAGACCCGGCGTTTATCCCCACCCAGATTTTGGCCACTGAAAGCACCACACCCGCGGTCATGCTAAAAAGCGCGATACGGCGGCCGATCAGCTCTTCCGCCTGCGGCTGCTGATCAAGTAACGGTCTACCGCGCATCGCGCCCGCGATCACCTGTCGTGCCTTCCCGGCCACCCATACGCTTCGAGGATATCGGACCAGGTACACCGGATCAAATAGGACCGACCGGCACACCGCTCACAGCCGCTTTGCAATGAAATACTGGTTACTATGGAGATGGTTGGAGACAGCTTGCAGGCTGGACAGAATAGACCTTTGTCCAGCATTGAAGCGGCTGACGACCGGCGCTGCAAATGAGGAAAACAAACAATGGAAAAGCCTGCGCAAAACATTCAAGAGTTGTTTCTGAACAATGCCCGGAAGGATAAAACCTTTTTAACGATCTATCTGATGAGCGGAGTCAAGCTGTCGGGCCGCATCAAGAGCTTCGATAAGTATTCCGTCGTACTCGAGACAAATAACCAGGAACAGCTCATCTTCAAGCACGCAATCTCAACCGTGGTAATGGGGAGGCCGCTACATACCGGCGCCGCCCATAGCTCGGCAGGGACCGGCCCCGGAGCGCCTGCGCCCGTCGCCGAGCAAACGGAAAACACGCCGTAGTGCCCGCACAGCAAGAACGCACTCTTGTAGTTGGCGTTGAAGTAACCGGTCGCCACGGGCCGGCATCTGCGAAACCCGAGATGCTGCTCGATTCGGACGACTGCCTCGAAGAATTAGCGCAGCTCGCCGAGAGTGCGGGAGCGCTGATCGTGGGTCGAATGACTCAGGCCCGGCCCGCGCTCGATCCGGCAACGCTGATCGGTTCCGGGAAGGTCAGCGAGATTCAGCAGCGCATCGAAGCGGATTCGCTTGAGACGCTCATTTTCGACCATGAATTGACGCCCACCCAGTTGCGCAACCTCGAGCGCCGTCTCGATGTAAAGGTGCTCGATCGAACCCAGCTGATTCTCGATATTTTCGCGAGGCGGGCAAGAACCAGCGAAGGCCAGTTACAAGTCGAGCTTGCGCAATTGAATTATCTGCTGCCGCGATTGGCCGGACGCGGCACGCAAATGTCGCGCTTAGGCGGTGGAATCGGAACCCGCGGACCTGGTGAAACGCAGCTTGAAACCGATCGGCGCCGCATTGGAAATAGAATCGCGAAATTGAAGAGCGAACTCGAGCGAGTTCGAGCCACGCGCGGGGTGCAGCGCTCGCAACGGCAAGCGGTGCCGCTGTCAACTGTGAGCCTTGTGGGCTATACCAACGCCGGAAAGTCCACCCTGTTCAACCGTCTCACCGGCGCCGGCGTGCTTGCCGATGCAAAGATGTTCGCAACCCTCGATCCTATTGTGCGGCAGATCCGATTGCCGTCGCAGCGTCGCGTGCTGCTGAGTGATACGGTGGGTTTTATCCGCAACCTGCCCACAACGCTCGTCGATGCGTTTCGCGCCACGCTCGAAGAGGTGACCGCGGCTGCTCTGCTGTTGCACGTTGTCGACATAAGTTCCCCTGCCGCTCCTGAGCAAGCCGCGCATGTCATGAAGGTACTCGGAGAGATTGGGGCGGAAGCGACCCGGCAGATCTTGGTTCTCAACAAAAGCGACCGCCTGCGCCCCGGCGAGCTCGACCGGGATCTGCCGACTCTCACTCATCGGCTCCTCGGTGAAACAGCACGTCAAAACGACACTCCAGGCGCCGTCGTCTCAGCCGAGACAGGCGCGGGAGTTGAGCAGCTATTGCAGCTCGTCGACACACAGCTCATACAGGATCCCGTCGCCCGGCAGCGATTTCGATTGCCTTTGAGCGCCGGTCGCGCTCTGCATCTGCTGCACGATCGAGCCGCCGTGATTTCAAAGCGCTACGAGGACAATTGCTGTGAAGTCGTCGCCGACGCCCCGCAATCGCTTCGCGATAGCTTAGCCGAATTCGCAGTTACCGAGCCGTAAGCGAGTGCTTGGCGGCTCGACCGCAAGGAGGTTCGGGCCCCTTGGCGCGGCCAACTACAATCGCGAAATGGCACGCCACAAGCTAAATGAGCAAGAGCTGAGCGCCTCTTTAGCGCAACTCTCCGGCTGGAAAATCAAAGACCAAAAGCTGCACCGTGAATTCAAGTTTGCTGATTTCGCCCACGCATTTGGTTTCATGTCGACCGCAGCGCCCTTGATCGAAAAAATGAATCATCACCCTGAGTGGTCGAACGTCTACAATCGCGTTTCGGTCGACCTGACAACTCACGATGCCGGTGGGATTACGCCGAAAGACATCGAACTCGCAAGATTGCTCGATACCATCTACTCGACGCCATTCAGCGGAAGTTAGGCAAGTAGAGGACACTACCTGAGTCCAGGCGGCGGTTTTATGGCGCAACCCATCTCCAGGAACCTAAGGCTAAAGTGAAGAAGGACATTCGGAACAATGTGGGGACGACTATCGCTCGAACAGTTCAGCCAAGATGTTCGTTATGGGTTGCGGATGTTGCGTCGGGGGCCAGGATTTGCGGCAGTGGCATTACTCACGTTTGCGTTGGGAATTGGAGCCAATACGACCGTGTTCAGCTTACTCGATGCCTGGCTGCTACAACCTTTACCCTTTCGAGATCC
The DNA here is from genome assembly GCA_963703035.1 of uncultured Acidobacteriaceae bacterium. Classification (GTDB taxonomy): domain Bacteria; phylum Acidobacteriota; class Terriglobia; order Bryobacterales; family Bryobacteraceae; genus Bog-105. The sequence goes on from OY969780.1 coordinate 1,707,896, forward strand.
GAATCAGCTCGTGATCATTTTTCGGAGCGAGCTCAAGAGGCCCACCGAACCTGCGATCTTTCCGTTTTACAGAGACCTGGAAGCATGGAGAGGAAACGCTCAATCCTTCGAAGATGTCGCCGGGGCGTTCTGGAGAAAATTTATCGCCACTGGCCGGAACGAACCTGTGCAGATCAGCGGCATGATCGCAACCGGTAATTTATTCCGAACCTTGGGTGTCGCTCCCGAACTCGGTCGCACTTTCACGTCCGAAGACTTGCACGGGGCGCCTGTAGTCGTGTTGAGCCATTCGCTCTGGCAGACTCGCTTCGGGAGCTCGCCCAACATTCTAGGCCAAGTAATTACGTTGGATTCTATCCCGTATCAGGTGATCGGAGTGATGCCGGCGTCCTTTGACTTGCGGATGCTCGATTCGCCCGAAGGCGCGAAGCTCTGGACGCTCCTTCGGCCCTCCGAGCCCGGTTATGAAACGAACGGGTCCGGTTCTATTGCGGGCATTGCTCGTTTGAAAAATGGCCAATCGATCTCCTCCGCTCAGACCGAATTGAACGCAATCCAAAAGCAAATCGATTCGCGCTTCGCGATCGCTCCCAGAGGATACGGCGTGCTTGTGACCCAACTTCAGGCCGACAACACCGCACGGTGCGTTCAACCCTCTACCTTTTGGCAGCAGCAGCAGCGTCTCTACTCTTGATTATTTGCGTCAATGTCGGAGGACTACTATTGGGCCGCGCCTTCCAACGCGACCGGGAGATGGCGCTGCGAATGGCTATCGGTTCGGGGCGCTTCCGCCTCATCAGACAACTTCTGACGGAGAGCGCTGTCCTGGGCGCTGCTGGTGGGTTGTTGGGGCTGGTGGTCGCAGAGGTTACAATTCGACTCTTCGTTGCCACAAAGCCGCTCCATGCCGCCCCGCCTCATGGACTGACAATCAACGGTCACGCTTTCCTCTTTTCGATTGCCGTAACATCTCTTGCAACGCTAGCTTTTGGTCTTGTTCCGGCCCTCAGAGTCGCTTCCGCAAATATAGAGGAAGCTCTCAAAGTCGGAGGACGCGGCAGCTCGGCTGGATTGGGATCTGAGCGTCTTCGTCGCGCTTTTCTAGTCGGGCAGCTTGCGCTCACCGTCGTTTTGCTAGTGAGTGCGGCGTTGATGATTCAGACTCTGCTCCGGCTCCAGTCAGAGCCGCTGGGATTTCGTAGCGGCCATGTATTCGTTGCAAACATGGTTCTTCCGAAGTCTGCCGGTAGCAGCACGGTTCACGCATTCTTACGCGATCTGATTCAGAGCACGCGCCGACTCCCAGGCGTCCAGCAGGTTGCAACCGCAAATGAGCCACTCCTTAGCAGCGGGCCAAACGCAACATTTCAGGTGCAAGGGGATCAAAGGGATACCGTCAGTGAGTCAGCCCTACTCGTTCATCTGATAACAGTGTCCTCTGAATACCTTTCGACCCTGTCCATTCCCGTCATGCAGGGCCGATCATTTGAAGAAAAGGACGTTTCTGGCAGTGAGCCGGTAATTGTCATTAATGAGCTCTTCGCAAAGCGTTGGTTCGGTTCCAGACATGCAATCGGACAATACATCCTCGTGAATAACCGTCAACCCTGGCGCCGCGTAATCGGCGTGGTCTCGAATACACGCTCGACGTTTTACAACACTTTGGCTTGGCAGACCGATGCCATTCTCTATCTCCCCCAAACGCAAGTGGCAGAGATTGAACTCGGACCGGTCGGACACAACGTGTGGGCGTATATCCGGACCCCCGGACCACTCTCGGAGTCTGAGTTTCGCCACGAAGTCATGCGCATCAACGCCGGCACTCCTGTGATCGAGTTCCAACCGTTGAGGGATATCATCTCAGATGCTACTCGCCAGCCCAAGGTTAGGACAATCCTACTTAGCGGATTCGCTGCGTTGACACTGCTACTTGCGGGTATGGGTATTTATGGGGTGATCTCACAATCCGTGACCCAAAGAACGCGAGAACTTGGCATCCGCGCTGCGGTTGGGGCGCGTCCCCGGGATTTACTCACACTGATCATCGGACGAGGATTGCGAATCGCAATCGCTGGTTTGGTACTGGGCGGAATTGGCTCCCTGGCTCTCGAGCGACTCATCTCCAGCTTGTTGTATGGCGTCAGACCCACTGATCCACTTACAATTGCGATGGCAATTGCGTTATTTCTTTTGGTCGCTTTGCTTGCCTCCTATTTGCCTGCCCGCCGAGCTTTAGCCATCGATCCTAATGTGGCCCTGAGATCTGAATAGCAAACTTCTGTACGAACTGCAGATAGACGACACTAGTGATTCAACATGAAATCGCTACTACTTAGCGTTTTGCTTGCGGGCTCACTCGCGTTTGCGCATGAAGCGCATGCTCAGCCAGATGTTCAGGTCCGCATTCCGGCTACCCTGGCCAGCGCTCTCGATGCCGAGATCGACCAAGCCGTTCAAAATGGCACGATACCGGGCGCCGTGCTCGTCGTCGGCCACAATGGCGAAGTCCTGTACCGAAAAGCTTACGGCTCCCGAGCTTTGATTCCGAACCGCGAGCCCATGACCGTGGACACGATTTTCGATGCCGCTTCCCTGACCAAAGTGACCGCCACTACGCCCTCTGTGATGAAGCTGTTCGAGCAGGGCAAGATTCGGCTCGATGATCCGGTCACGAAATACTTGCCTGAATTTCAGGGCGGCAAGAGCGACATCACGATTCGCCTCCTGATGACACATTTCTCCGGAATGCCTCCGGATCTCACTCTGGTTCCACGATGGAGCGGCTATGAAACCGGCATTCAGAAGGCGCTCGTCGAAAAGCCCATCGCGCCGCCCGGCGCCCGCTTCATGTACAGCGACATCAATTTCATTCTGATGGGCGAGATTGTCCGGCGTCTTTCGGGAATCACGCTCGCCGAGTTCGCGCACCGGCAGATTTTCGCGCCATTGGGGATGAACGATACGCAATTCCAGCCGCCTGCGCGATTACGCCCGCGCATTGCTCCAACTGAGATCGACCCGGATACCGGGCAGCCATTCCGGGGCGTGGTTCACGATGAGACCTCGCGCTACATGGGCGGCATCGCCGGACATGCGGGCCTGTTCACCACTGCCGATGACCTCGCGAAATATGCGGAGATGCTGCTCGGCATGGGACAGCGCGGTGATGTGCGCATCTTCGATGCCGCAACTGTGAAAAAATTCACGACTCCGGGGAGTCCCGCCGATCAGCCCATCTTGCGCGGCTTGGGCTGGGATATCGATTCGCCATTTTCGAGCAACCGCGGCGAGTTGTATCCGATCGGATCGTATGGCCATACCGGCTTCACCGGGACCTCTGTCTGGCTAGACAAGACATCCAATTCCTTCGTAATTTTGCTGACCAACGCCGTGCATCCCAAACGCGGCAAGTCGCTAAGCTCTCTGCGATCGCGCGTAGCAACCGCAGTCGCGGCGTCCTTTGGGATCGATGTCGCACGCGTCTCGCTCACCGGCTATAACGAAACCATCCCGGGCGCGGGCATTCATCGCGTCGTCAATCGCAATGCCAAAACCATGACAGGTCTCGACGTGCTCGAAAACAGCGGCTTTGAGGAGTTGAAGGGCAAGCGCATCGGATTGATTACCAACCAGACCGGTCTCGACCGTGGCGGCCGCCGGAACATCGACGTCATGCTGGCGGCCGGAGTGAAGATAACCACACTCTTTTCACCCGAACATGGCATCGCGGGCATGGAAGACAGCGCCGTCGGAAACGCGACCGATGCGAAAACTGGATTGCCCATTGTGAGCCTTTATCAGCCCCATCAGCGGCGCTTAACCGCCGACCAGATGCACGACCTCGATGCCGTCGTCTACGACATTCAGGACGTAGGCGCACGCTTCTACACCTATTCCTGCACGCTGTTGTATGCACTCGAGGAAGCCGGGAAAGCGAAAAAGCCCTTCTTCGTTCTCGACCGCCCCAATCCCATAACGGGCACGCACGTTGAAGGACCAACGCTCGACAAGAATCTGGAATCGTTCGTCGGCTGCTACGATATGCCCCTGCGCCACGGAATGACCTTCGGCGAGCTTGCGGATATGGCCAACACCGAGCAGCATTGGGGCGCCGACCTGCACGTCATCAAAATGAAAGATTGGGAACGCGGCGACTGGTTTGACGCAACTACGCTGAGCTGGCTGAATCCTTCGCCTAATATGCGCAGCCTGAATGCGGCGCTTCTCTACCCGGGCGTGGCCATGCTGGAAGCCGATACGAATTATTCGGTCGGACGAGGCACCGACGCGCCGTTCGAGCAGATAGGGGCCGATTGGATCCAAGGACAACTGCTGGCGCAATACCTGAATTCACGGTTCATACCCGGCGTCAGGGCTTATGCGACGCGATTCCGGCCGGTCTCCTCGAATTTCGCAAATAAAGAGATCGAAGGAGTGCGATTTGTGATTACCAGTCGGGAAGCCTTCGATAGCACGCGCTTGGGAATCGAGTTGGCTGGAGCGCTCGAAAAGCTATTTCCCGGCAAGCTGGAAATCGAGAAGTGCCGTTTTCTAATCGGTAACCGTGAGGCGCTGGATGAAATAACCGCGGGCCGGGACCCAAGCGTGATCTGGTCCCAAGCACAACACCAGGCGGACGACTTTCAACAGCGCAGAAGACCTTACCTGTTGTATTAAACCCGTTGTATTAGCAGCTGCTACGCTTCCGCTGCCTGTGCGAGCTGCTTCTTGCTGCTCCCAGGCGGACGGCCGCGGCGTCTTGGCTCCCCCGGATGGGTCCCGATTCCGTTGGGCTGCTGCCCTTCCTCCACCATCTCGGGCACAGAACCGGTCGCTTCTTTGAGCCAGGATGGCGGACGGCCACGTCGTCGCCCTCGGCCCCTCGCCAGGCGTTCTAAAGTGAGAATTGCCTCTTCAATCTGCTCGCGTTCCACTCGCAACTCGGCGAGCATTTTGTCGATGTCCAAGTAAATGTCCTCCGCTCTTCGTCTCGCTCGATAGCGCTAAACTTATTTTCACCTGCTATTGGAGGCTTTTCCAAGAGCAGATGTTTTAAATGAAGTTTAATTCCGATTAATGAGCGAATTCAATACAAGCAGATTCAAAATAGTCCTAGTACTATTAGGATTACTCCTCAGTTTCGAAAAAGCCAGTCATATTTATGCATGCGCCGCGCCCCGCTTTTTCCAACCGAAATAGAAAGGTATTCCTAAACCCATAAGAACAAGGCCCATAAGCGATTCGCGAGGACGAGTCTGAAGCGTACTAGTGAGCAACAAAGCCGCCACGCCTACAAAAAGTACTGGGACCACCGGGTACCCTATCACGCGATATGGGCGCGGTAAATCAGGCCTTTTTCGGCGCAATACGAACACCGAAACCGCGGTCATCAAATATAAAATCCAGCTTCCGAAAATGACAAAATTATACAGATCGTCGAACCAGCCGCTCAGAACCACGATGCACGACCAAGCACATAACAGGATAACCGCGTGCCCCGGAGTCTTGTATTTGGGATGAACGTAAGCTGCATAACGGAAGAACAGGCCGTCTCGCGCCATCGCATAGGGAACCCGTGCGCCCGACAGAATCGAGCCATTCAGTGCCGCGAAGATGGAGATCATCACGGCCACTGCAACGGCGCGCGCAGCCGGGCTGCCGTAAAGGCTCGCCATTACATCCCCGGCCACTCGGTGGCTTGAGGCGATTTGCGCCGGGCTCAAAACGTAGAAGTAGGTAACATTCAAGACGAGATACGTTGCGATCACAGCGATGGTCCCTAGAATCAGCGCGCGAGGCAGATTACGTTGCGGGTCGCGAATCTCGGAAGAAACCATGCTCACGTTGTTCCAGCCGTCGTACGCCCATAGAGCGCTGACCATCGCCGCAAAAAATCCCGCTATTCCTCCGACGCTTGCGATGCGCATCGTGAAATGCGAGAAATCCCCGCGCCCCGATAACAGCCCGACCAGAACGATCCCGGCGATCAACAGCAGCTTGACAGCCGTCACCAGAAGCTGCACATTGCCGCCCGAGCGAACGCCCACGTAGTTCACGCCCGCCAAAAGCAAGATCAGAGCGATCGCCACAAGCTGGCCATAATGAATTTCGAGTAAGCTGCCGCCCGGTCCAATGTGGAGCGGAATAGTACAGACCGTCGCGCCAAGAACCGGAAGGAAAATCGTCAGGTATGTGTAGAACCCCGCCGCGAGAGTCGCGATCGATCCGCTCTTTGCAACCCAAAACTGAGTCCATCCATACAAGAAGCCCCAAAAGGGGCCGTACGCTTCACTGAGATACACGTATTCGCCGCCCGCCTCGGGCATTGCTGCCGCAAGCTCGGAGTACGTGAGCGCCCCGAAGAGGCTCAATACGCCCGCCAGCATCCAAACAATAAACAGATTGCGAGTCGAGCCAACATACTGAATCATCGTCGACGGAACCAAAAACACTCCGCTTCCGATTACAGTGCCGATTACTATCGAAATCGCGCTCCACAACCCGAGAGCGCGCAGCAGAGCCGGGCCGGTTGTGCGGGCGCCCACCACCGTTGGCGCTCTCGCCTTTTGCTCCTCAGACCGCATCCGTAACCGCACGTTCCCGAAGCACCAGGCTTGCTCCGTAGCCTGCCGCGAAGGTGGCAATCGAACCTATAATCACGTACCACGTGTACGCGACGTGACTGCGAACCAGCAGGGTAGCGGTGAACCCTGCGCTCATCCCGATGATTGCCGACCATTCGCCGGGCCGTTTAGTAAGCACCCCCAGCAGAAACACGCCCAGCAGCGCGCCATATAATACCGAGGCAATCGAAAGGCCCGCTTCGAGGACCCTGCCCCAATGCCGCGCCAGCAACCCAATTACGAAGAGGAGCATGCCCCAACCTACCGTTGACCAACGGGCGAGCCGCATGTAATACGATTCCGAATAGTGCGGGCGCAGTGGTTTGACGAAATCCATAATGCTAGTCGACGCGAGCGCGTTCAGAGCAGCGCTCAAATTCGACATGGCCGCTGCCAGAATGGCCGCGATCACCAGACCGGCAAGCCCGACCGGCAGATGATTCCACACAAACTCCGGATAGCTGCGTTCTGGAATCGCGGGCGCCGGACGTGCAGCGTCGTGGTACTGCACGTAGAGCAGCACGCCAATCACCAGGAATAGGGCGAACTGAAAGAAAATCACAACCCAGCTCGAGAAGAGCGCCAGCCGGCTCTCGCGTTCGTTCTTCGCCGATAGCAGCCGCTGCACGAGTAGTTGCTCTGTTCCGTCACTGGCCGTAGTCAGAAAACAGCCGCCCAGCAGCCCCGCCCAAAAACTGTAGTTCCGTTCAAAGAAGGCCGCTGAGAAGGAAAAGCGGAAATCGAAGACACGAAACTTTCCGGCCGGCCCGGCAATCGCCACGACGTGAGCCCAACCTCCGGGAATGAGCTGCAGCATCAAAAAAAAACTGAGCAATGCGCCACCTACATACAGGATCATCTGCACGACATCGGTCCAGATCACAGCCGTCATGCCGCCTTCAAAGGTATAGAACAACGTGAGACAAACGATCAGCGCAATCGAGACGACTTCGCCCGTGCTGAGAATGATCGAAATCACGATGGAAACTGCGAATACACGCACACCTTCCGCCAGCGCCCGCAAGACTAGAAAAGTTCCCGCCGTAAATTTCCGTACGTGCGGGCCAAAGCGCCTCTGCATCAGCTCGTAAGCGGTAAACATCTCGCCGCGAAAATACTGCGGCAGAAACAGAATCGCAATCACAATGCGCCCGAGCAGGTATCCGAGAACCAGTTGAAGGAAGCCGAAATCACCTGCGAAAGATAGCGCCGGGGTTCCAATCACCGTAAGCGTGCTCGTTTCGGCGGATACGATGGAGAACCCGATGGCCCACCACGGAGCTCCGCGGCCGCCAAGAAAGTAATCTTTGAGGGTTTTCTGGCTGGCTTTGAATCGCGCTCCGAACCAGGTAATCGCCAGCAGATAAGCGGCAATGACCGCGAGGTCCGCAACGCGCATCGAAACGTGGATGATAGCATTGCGGGATGCTCCAGAAAGCGGCCGGAAGGCTGAATTCGCATAGGCGGGGAACAACTTTCTCGGGCCTTGCATCTACACTAATAGCGAAGGTTGCGTGTAGCCGCGCGATTTCGTTATACTCCGGCTTGCGTATTCCAGCGTTTCGTGGCTGCCGGGCGGAGTCGTAGGGCCTTTCAGCAGTACCGGGCCTGCGAAGAATACGTTTTCGGGTTGTAAGACTTAAAATTCCTCTCAGGGAGGGTTGTCGTGAAATTTTGCTTTTTGAAAGCGAGAACGTCTGTCACTGCCGTGAGTGCGGCTGCGCTCGTGTTTACGGGCTTGACCATGTCTCGCGGCGCGAGCGCCCAGGCTACTACGGCACAACAGCCGGCCGCACAACAGCCAGCGGGACAACAGGCCACACCCCAGAAGAACTATAAGGACCGTGGCGAATATGATCTGTATAACCAGATCACCCAGACGCAGGATCCGAAAAAGCGGCTCGATCTTTTAACGCAGTGGCAGACCAAGTATCCTCAAAGCGATTTTGCAAAGGACCGGCTGCAGTATTTTGTGGCGACGCTCGGCCAGCTTGCTCCAAACGACCCTAGCCAGCGCCAGCAGTTAATTGACAAATGCAATGAGCTGCTCAAGGTCGATCCCAAGAACTTCACGGCGTTTTATTACACCGCGCTGTGGGGTCCGGCAGTTGGGGGAGCCACTCCTACGCCTGACCTGTTGAACTCTACCGAAGCAGCAGCGCACGGCGTCATCGACGGGGCCGATGCAGCGTTTCCCGCGAGCAAGAAACCCGGCACTATGAGCGAGGCCGATTGGACTAAAGCGAAGAATCAGGTTCTCGCAATTGCTCACAATGCGCTAGCCTGGGTGGCCACTTCGAAGAAAGATAATGCCACTGCCGAAAACGAGTACAAGGCAAGCTTGACCGTAAACCCCGATCAAGGGAACGTCTCGTATTTGTACGGAAAGCAGTTGATGGACGAAAAGAAGTACCAGGATGCTCTGTTCCAGTTTGCGCGTGCCGCCCAGTACGACGGCCCGAGCGCGGTCCCCGCCAGTGCGCGGCCCCAAATATTGACCTACTTCAATAAAGTTTACGGTCAATTTCATGGAAGCGCTGACGGCGCGGACAAGGTTCTAGCGGCCGCTAAGACCAGCGCCTTGCCCCCACCGGACTTCAAGATTGAAGGCGCAGGCGACATTGCCAAGCAGCAGGCTGACGAGTTGCAGAAGCGCATGGATACAGATCCTGCGTTTAAGCTCTGGTACGCGATCAAGACCAATCTGACCGGAGATCAAGGCGAAAAATTCTTCAATAGTGATGTCAAAGACACAGAGATTCCGGGTGGCGCGGAGGGTGTAAAGGACTTCACCGGAACGATTATCTCTGTCGATCCGGCCGACAGGCCCACCAAAATTGTGCTCGGTGTCGAGGATCCAACCAAGCCCGATGCCACGCTTACATTTTCACAGCCGCTGCCAGCCAATGCAGTCAAAGTCGGCGATAAACTACAATTCTCAGGTGTCGCTGACAGCTACGTTGCGAATCCATACATGCTGGTATTTAAGGATCCCAATCTGCCGACCGTGAAGACTACGACTCCCAGGCGCGTTCCCGCCCGACGCCGGCGCCCGTCTTAGCTAGAACGGCTACCAAATGGCCGCGCGCTGCAGACGATCGCTTCCCGATCGTCTGCGCTGTTTGCGGCTACATCGGTCGCGGCGCAGACAATCGATTTGAATCGTCTGCGGTATTCCTGTCTACATCTTGTAGCGGCCAAGATCCTCGTCGTTTAGATTCTCCAGCCACTTCCGAAGCTCTTCGTTGTTGACCTTCTCCGAAACACTGTTTGAGCTGCGCGAAGACTGAAGCACGCGATCTTCCACATAGATGGGACAATCGTGCCGTAACGCGAGTGCCAGGGCATCGCTCGGGCGCGAATCCACGCTCATCAGCTTACCCTCGCGTTCTAGCCAGATGAGAGCGTAAAAGGTATCGTCCTTGAGTTCGCTCACGACGACTTTTTTCACAGAAGCTTCGAGGCCCATAAGCAGAATCTTGATGAGGTCGTGCGTCATGGGGCGTGGCGTGGTGACCTTTTCAATTTCGAGTGCGATCGCGTTCGCCTCATAGATCCCTACCCAGATCGGCAGGACAGCATCCCCGCTCGAGTCCTTCAAGACCACAATGGGCATGTTGGTCATCGGGTCCATCATGAGACCCCGGATTTTCATTTCTACTTCCACGTTCGCCTCCGCCGCCCCAAATCGCTGCGCCCTCGATCGTGGCGCATGCGCTTCGGCCCTGCTGTGCCGCTCGCTAATTCAAGATTACTGCACGCGCGATGCATGCGGTGTGACACGCTCGCCCGCTAAACTGTTCGGCCCCGCGCGTGTTATGAGCACGTCGGTATACTGACCCACCAAAGTGCGGTTTTCGGCAGGAGCCGGGATCATCGAATCACAGAAATTTAGCGTCTTATTCTGACTTGTGCGCCCGATCCACTGTCCGGTCGCAACGTTAAATCCTTCGACATGCACTTCCTCTGACTTACCGATATACGAGGAGTTGCGCCGGATCTGGATCTCTCTCTGCCGCTCCTGCAGAATCAGGAAGCGCCGTGTCTTCTCTTCTTCCGGAACATGATCGTCATATTGAAGCGCAGACGTGTTCGGGCGCTTGGAATACTTGAAGATGAACATGGAATCGTATTCGACTTCTTCGATCAGCCGCACGCTCTCCTTGAAATCCGCCTCAGTCTCGCCCGGAAAGCCGACGATGATGTCCGTCGTAATCGCGATATCACGCTTGGCGTTTTTCATCCAATCGATGCGCTGCACATATTGATCGCGCGAGTACAGGCGCTGCATGCGCGACAGCACAGCCGTCGAGCCCGACTGAACCGGCAAATGCACATGGTTACAAAGCGCCGGGTTCGCATCGATCGCGTCTACAATCGCCTTTATGAAATCGCGTGGATGCGAGGTCGTGAACCGGACGCGGCGTATGCCGGGGATCTCGCCCGTTTTCGCCAGCAACTGAGCGAAGTCGCAGCTTCCCGCTGAAGGGTCACGGTAACTGTTCACGTTTTGACCCAGCAGTTGAATCTCTGAGTAACCCGCTTCGGCGAGAGCTGTTGCTTCGCGCATCACGCTCCCGCTCGTGCGGCTGCGCTCGGGACCGCGCGTGAACGGCACAACACAATAAGCACAGGCCTTGTCGCACCCTTCGATAATCGTGATGTAGGCCCGGTGTGGATTATCCCGCCGCGTAAACGGCGTGTCGAACGTTTCTGTTGTATCCAGGCTCAGGCCTGTAACGCGGCGATTCCCTGCCTCGAGCTGCACCAGCATCTCGGGCAATTTGGTATAGCTGGCCGATCCCGCGACTAGACTCACGTGCGGAGCACGCTCGAAAATGCGCTCGCCTTCTTGTTGCGCAACACACCCCAGAACCCCGAATACTTTTCCCTTGCCCGCTTCGCGCTTGAATTGCTGCAACCGGCTGAACACCTTTTGCTCCGCCTTGTCGCGAATGCTGCAGGTGTTGTAGAAAATCAGCTCAGCATTCTCGGGGCGGTCGACCTGGCTGTATCCTTGCTGCAATAGCGTTCCCACAACTTTTTCGGAATCGTGGGCATTCATCTGACACCCGAAGGTCTCAATGTAAAATGTCTTCATTGCGTTTCAACAGGCGGCTTCGGATTATCCGTGGAGGAAATGCATCACCCAGCCGATCCCGAAAAGCGCGGCCATAAAGCAGCCGAAACAATACAGCCCGTAGCGCACGCGCTCGCGATCGGTACGCTTCGTAACCAATCCCAGGATGATACTTGCAACCAGAGCGAACAGAAGAGACATTTGAAAATGATTGAGGTTGATCTTCATTGCGCGCCGCCCCTAGTCTTTCTGCCTGGTCGCGATTTCATACGCATCCACCATTGCCAGGATGTTCAATAGTCCAGCCGTCACGAGGAACTTGGCCCCGTAATCAGCCGCATGGCCGGCGACATCCGGAGGCGCATAACCGAGCCAAACCGCGACGAAATAAAACAGCCCCGACGCAAGATCGCCGATGAAACCGCCGAATTGAATCAGCCGTGACAACAGATCCGCTCCGCCGGGGTGAAACAGCGGACCGCGCAACAGAGCCCCAACCAGAAATGTGAGCAGCACCGTTGCGAAGACGATAGCCCCGCGCCCGCGCCTGCCCAGAAAAAAATGGCCGGAGCCGGGAATCAGCCACGCAAGCAGGACGGTAACGTAAGGCGATCGGACGGGCGCCGCGCTGGTTGCGCTCGAAACGGTTGCTGGCATTCACTTGATTTTAGCTTGAGGAGCTGAGGCGCCCGATCCCCCCGGGCATATTCGGGGAGGAGCCTAGACTCAGCGCCGTTCCCAGCGCTTAGGGTTGCGCTTGCCGTGAAAGCAGGCGATTATTACAACCCGACTTTCTTCGACAATGAAGAAGAGGCCGTAAGGAAAGCGACGCACACCAGCCCGCCGCCGTGCCTCATCGACTAAGGCAAAGCGTAATGGTGCTTCGGCTATCGCCTCAACGGCTTTGCCGACGTTATCAGCAAAACGCTCGCCTAGTTCGGGACGGATGGCTTCATAGTGCGCGAGTGCTTCCATCAGCTCGGCCTCGGCTTCCCGCAACCAGAAGACCGGGAGCGTCACCGCTTTCTAAGCAGGTCTGCCTTGATTTGTTCCCAGGCTAGTACAGCCGAAGGATCCTCGCCATAGCGTGCTTCACGACGGTCCAGCTCCTCCCCCTGTTCGGGAGTGACGGTAGGAAGGTCGGATTCCAGACTCTCCCATAGCGCATCCAGCAGATCAAATTTCTCTGCTGAAGACAAGCGGCCGATTTCTTGGGGCAGATTGGCCATGCACACTCTTTCAGTGTACGAAACGTTCCCGTTCACGGGGATATGTGCGCCGTAGCTCCCCAGTCCTGTCTTCACACTGTCATCATCTCGCCAACCCGCGCCCTTTTCCACAACGCGATGTACGGGTTCAGATCCTGCATCATGCTCTCAAACTGAGCAAGTGACAACGATTGGGCGCCGTCACTCATCGCCTTTTCCGGTTGTGGATGCACTTCGACAATTAGGCCGTCTGCGCCAATCGCGACGCCGGCTCTGGACAGGGCAGGCACCAAGCTACGCTTGCCGGTCGCGTGGCTCGGGTCTAGAATCACCGGCAGATGCGAAAGCTCGTTCAGCACCGCGACCGCCGTAATATCGCAAGTGTTCCGGGTAGCCGTTTCAAACGTGCGAATGCCGCGCTCGCACAGGATCACGTTCGCATTTCCATGGGCGACGATGTATTCCGCCGACATGAGCAGTTCCTTCACAGTTGAGCTGAGACCGCGCTTCAGCATCACCGGCCGGTGAATCTTTCCCACGGCTTTCAGCAACGCAAAATTCTGCATGTTGCGCGCGCCGATCTGCAGAATATCCGCATATTCGGCAACCATCTCCACATCCCCATCGCTCATCACTTCAGTGATGATTCCGAGCCCGGTTTCTTGCTTCGCACGCCGCAGCAATTTGAGTCCTTCAAGTTCCAGCCCCTGAAAATCGTAGGGAGATGTGCGGGGCTTGAAGGCGCCTCCGCGCAGAAAGCTGGCGCCCCGCTGCACAACGAATCGCGCCGTATCGATGATCTGCTTTTCGCTTTCCACCGAACACGGTCCCGCCATGACCACGAACTCATCGCCGCCGATCTCCCGCCCATCTGCTTTGATCTGCGTTTTTGCGGCACGAAATTCACGGCTGACGAATTTGTACGGGGCAGAAATGCGCACGGCCTTCTCGACCTGCGGCATCGCTTCGAGCGACTCGAGGCAGGCCGTTACATCACCGATCCCGACCGCGCCGATGATGACCCGCTCCTCGCCCTCACTCGAATGAACTTTGTATCCGAACTCCCGTATCCGCTCGCAAACCGCTTCTATCTCCTCTTTCGTCGCGTGCGGCTTCATTGAAATGATCATTTGGCTCCTCGAAACTGTCGCTAGAAAATACGAAAGGCCCACTCGTTGCCAAGTGGGCCTACTCTCAAAAGCTTTCTGCTATTGCTCAGCTTTACGCGGGTGCCCCTCGGCATGACTTTGGCCGGAACCAAAATCGAAACGAATAGAAATAAGACGCGTAAGCCGTCATGAATTTATGAGTATGACACAGAGCTGATTCGATATGGATCTGTCATCGGGTTCCTCCCAGGTAGCGATCAAAAAATGCGAGTGTCTCCATCGCCATTTTTCGCCGCGCTTCAGGAGTCTGGAATGTGTGCACGTCGTTGACTTTGATCAGTGCTGCTTTCACCCCTGCGGATTGCAATCTTTCAAGAAGCTCTTCCGATTGCGACATCGGAACGTTTTGATCTTGCGTACCGTGCACAATCAAGAACGGCGCAGTCGCCTTCGACACATGAGATACGGGCGATGCCTCACGCCAAACCTCGGGATTTTTTGAGTAATCTGCTCCGAGAAAATTCGCCAGAAATGCATCCCCATCGGGATCGTGATCTCTTGTGAAATCGCTGGGCCCGCTGACATCGACAACCGCTTGCACCCTGCTTGAGTAGCGGGCGAGGGCGGCATCGGAATTGTCCCGTGTCTCTTCCATGCCCAGGAGCGCCGCCAATTGCGCACCCGCCGAATGCCCGAATGCGCCGATGCGTTCAGAATTCACGCCATACTTGGTTGCCTTAGCCCGAACCCAACGGACCGCGCGCTGCACATCGTCGAGTTGTGCCGGCCAGCAATTCTCGTCGTCATGGAAGAGCCGGTAGTCCACGGCAAACGCCACAAACCCCGAGCGCGCAAGAAACTGTCCCATGCCGCGCATAGTGCTCTTATCAAAACTCGTCCATCCGCCTCCATGAATGAGCAGTACCGCCGGACGGGCCTGATCCTGGCGACCGGGTTCGTACACATCGAGGCGTAGCTCGGAGCCACCCACGGACCCGTAACGAACATTTTCGTCCACGGTAACTGAACCGGTACCAGCCTGCCGCATAGGCCCGGTAGGCAAACCCGCCTGCGACGGGACATGATTCCCTTGCTGCGCTGAAACCGGCAGCGTGAACAACGCGCCTAAGAAGACAGGCAGCAGCGAAGAAATTCCATGCTTCATCGACTGGATTGTATTACGGCCCAGTGGGCAAGATGATGGACGTCAGATCGCTACGGTGCGCGCTGACAATTATGCTGTCACTCGCGGCAGCGGCGTGGGCGCAAGAGCCGCAATTTCGGGCACGAGCCCACGAGGTTGTGGTTCCGGTCTCAGTCATGTCGAAGACGGGCAAGTCCGTGGAAGGTCTGGTTGCACATGATTTCCTCGTTTTGAGCGATGGCAAACCGCAGACCGTACGAATGCTTTCGCGCGAGTCGGACGCCCTGCCTATTCACGCCGTGATCGTTCTCGAAGCGAACGCATCGACCGACGCAGCTTTGGCCAAAATCAAGAAGACCGCGTCTGTGGTCAGCAACTACATCACGAACGATATGGAAACGGGAGCCCCTAGTGTTGCGGCGGTCATCGCCGTTTCAGATGAACTGCGCGTACTGCAGGATTTCACACCCGATCCCGACATTTTGAGCGATGTTTTCGAAAAGATCTCAGCCGTCGGCGATTCGGGCCGTCTGCTCGACGGCGTAAGTTTGGCCTGTGACATGCTTGCCGCAAGGAAAGAACCGGCGCGCCGCGTCATCGTGCTGATCAGCGAATCGCGCGACCGCCAGAGCAAGGCTCATTTCGCGGATGTCGCCGCGAAAGCGCAGAACGACGACGTTGTCATTTATACGCTGTCTTATTCGGCTTACGCGACTGCCTTCACTCAAAAGGCCTCAGAACGCCAGCCACCCGCTGACGAACCGGGGTCATACGATCCGAATGACAAAGGAGGTATCCCGCTGTTGGCCCTTCCGCTGGAGCTGGCCCGCCTCGCGAAAGTGAACATCGCGCAAGCTCTGGCCCAGTCAACCGGTGGCGCACACGAAAAGTTTACGACGCTTCGCGGCCTCGAGACACAGCTAACCGCAATCGGAACCGAGATTCACAACCGCTACACGCTGACACTTGTGCCCCCAGAGCCGCAGGCCGCCGGTTATCACCGGTTGTCTGTGACCGTCCGTAAGCCCGGAAATTTTCGCGTTCACGCGCGTGCCGGCTATTGGACAGGATTGGAATAAAATAGTCAGGCATCCTCCGGTGAGGTGTAAAACGTGCGAGGCCAGCTTTCGATGCTAAAATCATGTTTTCCAAAGCATGAAGTGGCTGCTCTTTTCAGTGTTGGTCACAGCAATCGGCATGCCGGCGTGGACTCAAACGGCTAAGACCAGCGCGACTCACCACCGCTCTTCAAAACGCAGGCGGTCCGCCCGGAAAACCGCGCCGAGTTATCAGCTGCATCCCGACCCGGAGCGCTATCAAGAGATTCAGAAGGCTTTGGCCGACCGAGGCTACTTCAAAGGCGAAGTGAATGGTCAGTGGGGCGACGACTCGGTTGACGCGCTGAGGCGCTTTCAGGCCGACCAAAAACTTCAGGCTGACGGCAAGATCAATTCGCTTTCGTTGATCGGCTTAGGTCTCGGTCCAAAACACGATGGGACCGCAGTAGCGCCCGCGACTGTTCTGCCTGCTGCTTCTGAGCCCATTCCGCCTCAGACTTCAGAAGAGCCCCGTTAGACGACGTCAGAAATGATTCGCCCGCCCGGAATCACAGCAATTGAGTGAATTCTTCAACTCCGAGGTTCGCGTCCCGAATAATAGCGCGAAGAAGTGGTTCCTTGATGGTCCGGCCTGGATGAACGGGTACTACGGTTTCGAGCCTTCGTCTCACGGTGAATCAGGATGAGGTGGCTTCGCTTCTGCCGGTCCTCCTTGAACCTCGCCCGTTTGAGAGCTCGGATCACTTTCCGTGCAGTGAGAGAAGGAGCTTAGCCACTCTAGGCGGGGATGGAGACTGGCACCGTAACTCTTCCCTGGAATGACGGGCCCTCGACTGGAATGGGTTCACGGTGAGCTGATAAGCTCTCGAGATAGAGCGCGATTGCCTCGTTGACGTTGCGCTCCGTTTCTTCTAACGTCTCACCTTTGGTGTGGCATCCAGGGAGAGAGGGAACGAAAGCCACGAAGCCCGCTTCGGAAATCTTTTCATAGAACACGGAGTAAGAGAGTGTCTTGGGAGCAGTTGGCTTCATGACCTCATTTTAGGAGTTTGCGTTCCGCTCGCAAGCGCAATGGGCTCCCCCGGCGGAGCTTCGAATGGCCATTTAGGGTACCCAGCCGACAACGTTGAGCGTAAGGTAAGCCGCTTCAGACACCGCCACGAGAATCGCCGAGTTAGCAAGGCTCAAGTTCTTTGACGTCCTGGAAAACCCGATCGCCAATACTGCGAGCCACCAGATCAAAAAGAAATCAATCTTGGATATTGTGGAGTAGACGTGGGGAGAAACGGCAGCTCGCGGGATGACGTGAGCCAAACTCGTTGGCGACCATGCCTCAGGAGGCGCCGGAAAGAAATTGGCCGCACCACGGATCAACAAGGTCACAATCACAAATGCGCCCCCGACGCAGCGGTAGATCACAAAAGACCAACAGAACACGGCAAACACCTTCCGAAAAGTCGTGCCGCACTTCAGTAGGCGCAAAACGATGTAGAAGTAAAGGGCGAGTGGAAGGACGCTGAATGGCACGCCAATGAATGGCGCGAGATACCAGTATTTTCGCGCGCGACGCAGCCCGTTTAGCTGCTGCTCCACTGTACTCTGCGATGGCATTGACCCAAGCGCTTTGGAGTCCCAGGCGATTTTGGCGCGCGCAATTTCGTCGAAGTTTGCATCTGTCGCGATCACCCTAAAAACAACGAATTGCGTCAAAAAGTTGAAAAGGAAGAGCAAGGCGAGCGGCAGAACCCAAGTTGGCGTCTGATTAATGGCATCGAAAGCTCTTTTTGGTGAAACAACGATGCCGATGAGTTTGTGGAGTTCGTTCACGTTTTACTATTTTGAGGCAGGCTAGTAAGCCACAATATAGAACGAGGAGATCGCTCAGGTGGTCATTGGCGTACCGAAGGAAATCAAAGATCATGAGACTCGGGTGGGCTGCGTTCCCAGCATGGTCACATCGCTTCGCGAGCACGGGCACGAGGTGCTGGTCGAATCGCAAGCCGGTGTGGGCAGCTCGATTCCGGATGAGGAATACGCCGAGGCCGGAGCCATCATCCTCGAGAGCCCCGCCCAAGTCTGGAACAAGTCGGATCTCATCGTGAAAGTCAAAGAGCCGCAATCAGGCGAATTTGCGTTCTTTCGCCCAGGGCTAATTCTCTTTACCTATCTGCATCTCGCGCCTCTCCCCGCGTTGACCGAAGCGCTGCTGATATCGCGGGTCAACTCTGTCGCCTATGAGACCATCCGTGAGCGCGATAATTCCCTGCCGCTCCTCACACCCATGAGCGAGGTGGCGGGGCGGATGGCAGTACAAGTCGGCGCCCAATATCTGGAAAGACCGAACGGGGGCCGTGGAATTTTGCTCGGTGGCATACCCGGCGTAGCGCCCGCGAACGTTGTCGTGATCGGCGGCGGAGTCGTGGGGCACAATTCCGCGAAGATGGCGTGCGGCTTGGGTGCGAACGTCACGATCATCGATCGGAATCTCAACCGGCTGCGCGAGCTGGATGACATTTATTCGAATTCCATCCGAACCTTGGCCTCGAACCTATACACAGTGCGAGAGGCGGTTCGCCAAGCCGATCTTGTCGTGGGCGCAGTGCTGATCCCTGGCGCCTCCGCGCCGAAACTCGTACGGCACGACATGATCTCGCGCATGAAGAAAGGCGCGGTCGTGGTGGATGTCGCAATCGATCAGGGCGGCTGCGTCGAAACCGCGCACGCAACCACGCATACCGATCCCGTGTACTACGTCGATGGCGTGTTGCATTACTGCGTGTCAAACATGCCGGCCGCCGTGCCGCACACGTCGACATTCGGACTGACGAACGCGACTGTGCCGTATCTGCTGACGCTTGCAGACAAAGGCCTCGAGCAGGCTTCCGAAGAAAGCAATGCCATTAAAGAAGGTGTGAATACGTATCAGGGTGAAATCACCTACGCGGCGGTTGCCGAATCACAAGGCAAATCGTGGCGCGAGCTGACAGCGGTGATGTAAAAGGATCGCGTTCACCTTTTCACAACGCGGGCACCCGCAATGTTTGAACAATTCACCGAACACGCTCGACGGATGGTCTTTTTTGCAAGATACGAGGCTAGCCAGCTTGGTTCCGACTTGATCGAGCCTGAGCATTTGCTGCTCGCCTCATTTCGCGAGGACACACAGCTGAAACTCAAGTTGCCGAATGAAGCGCGGCAAGCCATCCGTCACGAAGTCGCGACGCGTCTTCCGAAGTTGGCTCAACCAATTCCCACGTCGGTTGATTTACCACTCAGTCAAGCTTCGAAATTGGCACTGGTTTACGCTGATGAAGAGCGTAAAAGTCTCGCGCACGAGGCCATCGATTCCGGTCATCTCCTGCTCGGTTTGTTGCGGCTCAAGAATAGCGTTCCGGCAGCGTTGCTTCAACAGCATGGGATCGACCTTGCAACCTGGCGGGATCTGGTCAGGAAATCAGTAGCCGAACAGCAGCGCAGACCTCAGTTTCAGGCCGGGCGCGCTCGAGTCATCGATCGCTTGGAGGCATCGGATTTCCTCGAACCGCCGAGTTCTATACCGCTCGGACCCGCAATTCGCCGCTTGACGGAACTCTTGCGCACCATGGTCGAGCACATCGAGGCATATTCGGTCGAATATAGTGAACAACGCCTGAAACGAAAACCGTGGTCCCGCAAAGAAGCGCTCGGAAATCTGGTCGACTGGGGTGCGACGTACCAACGCTGGCTGGCTCGCGCGCTCACCGAGCCGATACTCGTGGTTCCCGAATACCCAGAGGATGAGTGGGTGTTCGCTCAGAACTACCTCGCGTTTTCCTGGCCCGACCTCGTTGATCTATGGATCGGGATAAACCGTCTGCTTGTGCACGTGCTGTCCCAGATTCCACAAGAGAAAACAGCCATGCAGTGCCGCGTAGGCATCGAGCCACCGATCACGTTATCGAAGCTCGTAGATCGTTACCTCGCGCACTGCGAAGACATCGCCGTACAGATTCTAGCTCATCTCTGACGGCAAGGCTTGTCCTTTGCTGTTACTCCTACGAAGCCGGCGGCGCGGGCGCATCCTCGGGCCGTGAACTCAAATCGAACACCACAGTGACCGTGGTTACAACCTTGACGGGATTTCCGCTCAGCAAGGTCGGCCTGTATACCCACTGCATAACAGCTTCTCTTGCCGCGTTGACGAGAAGTGGGTGACCTCGGATCAGTTCCGTGCCTTGCACTTTGCCGTTTTCGTCAATTACGACCGTGAACTCGACGGTCCCTTGTATGCGAGCTGCCTTCGCAAGTGAAGGATACCTGGGTTCGACTTTCTTGATTAGATTCGCCTCGGCGGCCCGGCTACCGATGGGCACCGCGCCCGCTGTATCGAGCGCCCGAAGCGCAGGGGTAGGCTCTGGGGAAAACTCTCGTGTCGTCGAAATCCTTGGAACCGCGTGCGCTGAAAATTTCGGCGCGAGTGCCATCGCCTTTTCCTGCCAATCTTTCGATAACTGAAGGTCGGCATCGGACTGTTCGGGACTCTCATCGAGCCTAGACCGCGCTCTCAGCAGTCCAGACATCTCGTGAGCAGCCGCCGAAGACGATGGATTCAAATCTACGGCTTTCTGCGCTTCTTCGATTCCTTCATCGATAAGGCTTCCATACGTCAGCCGTAAATGGTCGCGCGCTTCGCCGGAAGGAGAGGCGGTATGCGCCTCCGGCAAAGCTGAGAGGAACTGGCCCCGGATCATTTGCGCGAGTGCATAATGCGCTTGAAAATTGTTGGGGTCCGCCGCAATCGCCTTTTCGAGCAGATCCTTCGCCTCCGCAAACCCTGTCGAACCGCTGAACTTTCGGTATACGACGGCCAGACGATAGGTCGCCTGCGCAAGGCCCACCAGCGCATCGGCATTGTTTGGAGACAGTTGTAGCGCGTATTTGTCTTCACGGGCCGCCTCCTCAAGGCGCGCCGCTATGTCGCGCTCTTGCACAGCATCCGGCAGAATGAAAATACGGGGAGTGCCATCAATCAGCGAAGCCGCAAGTTGAAGGTGCGCTTCGGCTGACTCCGGATTCAAGCTCACGGCGTTCCGAAATAGAAATGCAGCGTCATCAGAGCGGTGCGCGGCTAGCGCCTCCTCGCCGCGCTGCATCAGTGAAGTGAAGTCGTCCAGCGCCGCAGGCGTTTGGGCGCACACCACGCCCGAAATAAGAAAGACAAGGGCGGCGAGACCAGTCCGGTTATGCGTTATAGCACTTGCCGAACGCTTGTTTGAATTTCCCCATTTCATCTTTCGTACCGACGGTCACGCGCACCCAGTTCGGCCAGACCGGCCACGTGCGGCCGACATAGACGTTCTGCTGAGCCATGTCGCGGAAGAATTGCTTGCCGGGCCGCTTCACATTCATCATGAAGCAGTTTGTCTCGGAAGGAATCACCTCGACGTTTCTGGCGGTCAGCCAATTCAAGGTATCGTCCCGCACATCGGCATTGATCTTGCGGCGCTCTGTCACAAGGGTTTTCACTTTTAAGCTGGCCGTCGCTCCGGTAGTGCCCGTGATCGGCATTGGACCCCAGCTCAAATCGGTAACCTTCTTGAGCAAATCAGGGCGCGCGATCACCGCTCCCGCGCGCAATCCAGCCATGCCGTAGAGCTTCGAAAAGGTTCGCAACACGATCACGTCTTTTCCGGCGGCGACGAGGTCGGTGGAAGGAACCGCATTCCTTGAAAAGTGGATGTAGGCTTCATCCACCATCACGACCGAGCCTTGCGGCTTGTTCGCGATGAGATACTCGATATCGGACCGGCTCGTCAGCGTACCCGTTGGATTATTGGGATTGCAGATATAGAACAGCCCGGCATTCGGCGCGGCGGCCAGCATGGCCTTTACATCGTGCGCGTACGTTCCCTTCGCGAGCGGAACCAGGATGGCCTTTGCGCCTACGAACGCGGCTGCTCGGGGTCCCGCTTCGTAGCCGGGATCCGCGGCGACTAACGGGCGGTCCTTTGAGCAAAACGCCACGACGGCTTGGTGTAGCGGAGCGCTGGACCCCGGATATATTTGGATAAAACTTTCTTCGGGCTCCCGGCTGAATTTCACATCCAGAACGCCCGCCAGCGTCTCGGCAAGCAAATCCGTCTGCTCGAACAGATAACGGCCGCCCTGCTTCACCGCGCTGTAAATCACATCGGCGGCTTCCGGACATGGCCCCAGCGGATTCTCATTCGCGTTGATCTTGACGGCATCAGGCGGCAAATCGCTCAGCTTCGACAATTGCGCCAGCGCTGGCTCATTGTAGAAAGGCAGCGCGGCGCCCGCGCCGAGGACGGTGGCAATCCGGCCAAAGCTCCGGCGGGAAAAACCGCGTCTCAGTAATTCAGGCTCGTTTGCAATGGGCATTCCGGTCTCCTGTACTCAGAATTGTAGCGGGTTTTCAGAAACGGAAAATGGCCGCCAGAGGCGCGCCATTTGGCATCTTTCCATTCGATGCAACGAGAACCTGACCCGCATGCAAAATAGTTTGCACGACGGCATCGTTGACCAGATCTTCGTCTTCGGAGGTACCGGTCTCGCGCCCCTTCACCGTATACGTGCTTTCGTCGAAAGAGCCGGTAGTCTCGAGCGAATCTGATACAAACAGCGTCAGAACCCGGCCCTCGTGCGCCGCCGGGATGATCTCTTTCAGCCGATTCGAAGCGCCTGCGCCAACTTTGTGGTTGTACTCTGCGAGAGCATCGTCAACTTTCTTCTCATACTGCTTGAGCATCGCTTCGAGCGCACGCGCGTGCATTTCTCCCGATTTCAGACTATTTGGCGCGCCGTGAACGCCTTCTTCGGCGAGATGCGGATATGTCGTTACGGATCTGTATAGCGCCAGTTCATATTCAACGCCGACAGGAACTACCGGTTCTGTCTTGCCTCGCAGCATCTCGAGCAACCCATGATCGATCTGCTTGTAAAAGTGGGCGAGGTACTTATCTTTGTCTTCCTTTTCTGTATTCGTCGTGAACATGACGCCTTTCGAGGCGCCGGCGTCCGGACCTGGGCTGCCGCGATTGTCGCTCACATGATCGGGTTTCGCGCTGTTCATGAACCGGTCGAAGCTGGTCGCGACTGAGGCAGGAAATGCGATCTCTTCGGAACTGCTCGAGGTGCAGCGCAGCACCCTCACATCTTTTTGACTGAGAGCGAGGATGTAGAAGGCACCATCGCGCGTCAGCTCAGGCAACAGCGGACGCACGTTAAAATGCGGTCCGACTACCGCTTTTCCTTTCACTTGATCCTCGAGCGAAGCGACGCAGAAGACATCGGGCGATCGAAAAACAGCGATCGACTTACCGCCTGTTTTCTCTTCATTCGAGATCGCGTCCCAATCGGAAATCGACTGCAGAAGCTCGCGGGCTTCCGAGCCCTTCTTCTCGATCTTCTCTTCCAGCGTGTGAAGGCAGTCTTTCCAGCGCAAAGCGTTCGCCTTCGCTGTTTGGTTCCGCGCGCCGGCGAGCGCCATATACACGCTCAGGCACGGGGGAGCCGAGGAGAGTATGGCTTTCAGATCCTTTAAAGAGGTGAACTCAGCCACCTCAGCTTTTATAGTGTTCATACGCTTAGAAGACCAGCGGCGTCGCGCCGCCGTTACTCGTGGCTTTTCCGGCGAAACTGCCGGGTTCGGGAGCGGGTCTTCTGTAAGGGGCGCATATGGACAGGAAAATGAATTATCCGGACTCGGATCAGTCTGCTCGCAAGAGCCATCCTGCTGAAGGAGATCAGGAAACTGGTGAATCGCCGGAAGAGACCGTAGATGTGCAGACGTCGACCAAGAGCGGCAAGCATTCCTCGGTCGAGAAGCTGTCTGCATCGCGTCCGGAGTTTGGCGAGGGTCGGGGCGCTGAGCCGGTAGATGGCGCGTTTGGGCGGGATGAAGAAGGCGAACGCCCTGTTACCCGGCGGCTCGCTGGACCAGGAACGAACCAGTTCGCGTGCGAATCGTGCGGGCGATACTTCAACACGCGTGAGGAACTCTCGCAGCACGAGACCGAGTGCCGCGCGGCGAAAGCGGCCAGGGCCGCCGGGCGATCTAGTTTGGGTAATTATATACTTGACTAAGCATCTTTTTTTCATATAATTGAGATATGGACGCCCACGAGCCGACCAGCCTTCAAGAAGCGATTATCTACTTCGCCAATGCAGACAATTGCCGGGGCTACGTTGTGGCCCGTCGCTGGCCGAATGGGGTCACATGCCCGACTTGCGGCTGCAAAGACGTAATCTTCCTGGCGAATCAAAATCGCTGGCAGTGCCGCAACAAACATTCGAAACGCCAGTTCTCTCTGAAGACCGGGACGATCTACGAGGACTCCCCGCTCGGTCTGGATAAGTGGCTCACGGCTACATGGCTGGTAATGAACTGTAAGAACGGCGTGAGCAGTTGCGAGATCGCCCGTGCCCTTAACATCACCCAGAAGTCAGCGTGGTTTATGGATCACAGAATTCGATGCGCTGTGGGAATGGATTCTGGAAAGAAACTTTCCGGCCACGTGGAAGCAGACGAAACCTTCATTGGCGGCAAGGCGCGAAACATGCACGTGGGCAAACGTGAGCGCCGAATCACCGGCACCGGAACGAAAGACAAGACCGCGGTCATGGGAATCTTGGAACGGGGTGGCAAGGTTCGTGCCTGCGTGGTCCCAAACCGCAAGAGATACGCATTACAGGCCGAAGTAAAGAAGCATGTGGAAGCGGGTTCCGCGCTCTATACCGATGCATTGCTCAGCTATGCGGGATTGGCGAGCGACTACGCGCACCAAGTGATTGACCATGCCATGCAATATGTGGATGGGCAAGTGCATACTAACGGTCTGGAGAACTTTTGGAGCTTACTGAAACGCAGCATCAGCGGCACGTACATTAGCGTTGAGCCGTTCCATCTGTTCCGTTATCTCGACGAGCAGGCGTACCGATTTAACAATCGGAAACTGACGGATGCAGAGCGCTTCAGTATAGCGGTATCGAGCATCGTAGGTCGTCGGCTGACGTTCGAGGAACTAACGGGTAAAGCAGGTAAGGAAGCGTGAAACCTCCCGTATCGCAAACCTCAACGTGGAAAGCCAAGAGATGAATGATAGGCCGACACTGAAGGAGCTTATTGACCCGTCCAATCTTCACTATGAACTCCCAGTGAAGGACAAGGCGGCGCGGCAGCGGGAACTCGTGCTGTACGTGGCGAATGCATGCGTCGAGGGAGACCCCACCTACTCAAAGGTCAAACTGCTCAAGATTTTGTACCACTCCGATTTCGAATCGTATGGTATGTACCGGGAACCGATCACTGGCATGCCGTACAGGAAGTTCCCTTTCGGCCCGTGTCCGGCAAATTTCGCAATCTTACAACAGGAAATGATCAGAGACCGTCTGATTCACGTACACCGGCACAGAGTCCACGATTTCACAAGTCAGCGCCTTCTGCCCCTGCACGAGCCGACGTTTGATTACTTGAGCGCACGAGACACTTTTGTCGTTAATCGCTGGATACGATTCTTTTGGAACATGTCTGCGAGAGATGTCAGCGAGTATTCGCACGGCAGAGCATGGAAGATTGCAAAGGAAGGTGAACTCATCCCCTATGAGGCGGCCTTCATTTCCGATGAGCCTGTCACCTTTGAGGAAGCAGATATGGTTAAAGAGTTGGGCGCAAAATACGGGTGGAAACTGTAAATCTGGCGTGCAATGCCCGAAGGACGAAGAGAACTGCTCGAAACGCCGGAGTTCACTGCGCAGTTCGATGAAATCGTCCAGCATCATTCAAGAGAGGTAATCGTTCCGGTTCTTACGGGATTGCTTGATGGCATTGCCAGAAGTCCCCAATCCTTTGAGAAGACGACATGGCATACGCGCCTTGCAAGAAGCGATTCCTTTGGTTTGACAATCCCAACATTCACCGTGATTTTTCAGATACAAAATGAAGGAGAGGACGACGAACGTGTACTACTGCTCTGGATACAAGAAAACCCTACCGTTAACGAAATCGTCGGGGGGCACCTGATGTGAAACCACCCCCGAAATCTCAAGCTGAAACGATTGCCGATCTGAACGCACGATGTGACGGCCCGAATCAGTTTGAGAAATTTGACCGCGCATTCCGCAAATCGCTCACCGTCTCCAAAGCAGCACTACTGAAGCAAGAGGCGAAACTGAAGCGAGCGCGGGCTAGTAAGCGGGTAAAGAAAAGCGGCTGACTGGCCCAGCGGTCACCAGCCCACCTTTCACCCTCGGCTTAGTCAACTATATAATTACCCTAGTTTGTAAGATCACTAAACGTCACCAGGCGATTGTCTTCGCCCTGGTGAGTGAGCTGGATCTCGATTCGCCGCGCGGGTAACAGCTCGGGAAAGCGCTCGCCCCATTCGAGCAGCACGAGCGCAGGCTGCTCGAACAGATCTTCAAGCCCGAGGCGGCGCGCTTCGCCCAGAGTCTCCAAACGATAGAGATCGATGTGGTACACGCGCACCGGGCGTCCGTATTCATGAATGAGCGTGAAGGTGGGGCTGGAGACATCATCGGCACTCGCGGTGCCGCGGCCCTCGACAATGCCCTTGGCGAGCGTTGTCTTACCCGATCCGAGATCCCCGATCAGCAGGACGACGCCGCGATCCGGCAGCATCCCCGCGAATTGCGAGCCGAGCGCTCGGGTTTCTTCGTCCGAGTGAGTTTCAAACTGGAGGCCGGACTTCATTCATAGCCTCCGGCAGAAAATCGAGAAGGTCGGTCGCGAGCATGGCTTCTTCGCCCCAGTGCTCGCCTGCCAATTCTCCGCACCGGCCGTGGAGCCACACCGCTCCGATCACGGCGCGTTTCCAATCCTTCGGATGCTGAGCGACCATCCCCGCGATCATGCCCGTTAAGATGTCGCCCGTCCCGCCTGTCGCCATGGCAGGCGAGCCGGTGGAGTTCACCCAAGCTTCGCCATCCGGGAAGGCAATGACGGTCCGGTCACCTTTGAGCACCACCGTCGCTCCGCTGGTTTCCGCGAGGTGCCGGGCGACACCGAGCCGATCGGCTTGGACCTCTTTGACCGACTTGCCGATCAGGCGGCTCATCTCGCCCGGGTGGGGCGTCAGGACGCGGATCTTGTTTGTTAGAGGGAGATTTCCTGCGAGCGCGTTCAGGGCGTCCGCATCGACGATCGCGGGGAGATCGACTTCCGCGTAGACCTGTTTTACCAAACGAACTGCCTCGTCTCCTGTGCCTAAACCGGGGCCGATAGCCAGGGCCGTCATTCCTTTGAGGAGAACCGGGAGCGGCCGTTCGAGGGGTTCCGTCATCAGCTCGGGGCGAAAACCGGCCACCGTCGGGAGTGCGTCCTTGGGAACGGCAACGGTTACGAGACCGGCTCCGCTGCGATACGAACCCAATCCACACATGGCCGGAGCGCCACTCTTACCAAACGAACCCGCCATGACCAAAACGTGGCCATACATTCCCTTGTTTGAGTTGAGCTTTCGAGGTTGAAGTAATGGTTCAATATCGGCCCGAGTAGTCAGGCTGAGTTTGAGATTTGGGTTCGTTTCGCAAAATTCGGGTGGGCTGCCGATGGGGACTACTCGCAGTTGACCCATCAACTCGTAAATTGGCGGGAAGCACTGGCTACGTTTGGGAGCGGTGAAAGTGACCGTATAGTCGGCTTTCACGAACTCGCCTTCTGGCTTCGTTCCGTCAGATGGCAGGCCGGAGGGAATGTCGACGGCTATCCTTTTCGCCAATGGGAAACGACTGTTGATGATTCGGATACCCTCGAGAGATGGCCCGTGAGCCAAACCCGTCAGGCCGGTGCCGAGCACAGCATCAATGACGAGGGTTGCGAGATTGGCTTCGTTTTTGAGCTCGCGGACCACGGGGCAGCCGCAGGCATCGAGCATACGCCGATTCGCCTGAGCATCCCCGGTCAGCTCGGCGGAGTCGAACAGCTCAAGCACTGTCAGCTCACGACAAAGTTTGCGCGTGAACAGTTGGCGGGCGACCACGAACCCGTCCCCGCCGTTGTTGCCCTTGCCGCAAACGACAGCGATCCGGTGTTCACTGAGTGGGGCGAATGTCTCACGAAGGAAGTCCACGACACGGTTCCCGGCGTTCTCCATTAAAATCAGGCCGGGGATGCCGCGCTCGATAGTGAGGCGGTCGACCTCACGCATTTCGGCTGCGGTCAGGATCTTCATGACGCGGTTACCTGGCGCGCGAGAAGCAGCGTCATATCGTCGTGCAACTCGGGAGTGCCGGTCCAGCTCCGGACGGCTTCAAGGACGGTACTGACGATTTCCTGGTCTTCACAATGGGCGTTCTTTTTGAGTAAATCGATCAGGCGTTCCTCTCCGAACATTTCGCCATAGGCGTTCTCGGGTTCGGTAATCCCGTCCGTGTAGCACACCAGGAGATCGCGAGTTTCAATGTTCAGGCAACTCTCGCCATACTTCGAAAAAGGGAACGCACCGACAACGGTGCCGTTGGAGTCGAGCGGTACGACATCACCGTTACGGAGCAGAAACGGAGACAAGTGGCCGGCATTGGTGTAGGTCAGACTACGGCTTTTTTCATCGAATAGAGCAAAGAAGAAGGTGGCGTATTTCTCGGGGGCTGTATGCGCATAGAGCTGGTGATTTAGTTGTGAGACAAGCGCCGCGGTATCGAGCTCGGGGACATGGCTGCACTCGTTTTCGCGAGTTGGCTGGTACTGAGTGAGCTGGGCGCGGAGAGCGGCCTGGAGCGTAGCCATGAGGAGCGCGGCCGAGATTCCCTTCCCCGCGACATCACCGATAGCAAAAGCGAGCTTGCCGTTCGCGATCTCTTCGTAGTCGTAATAGTCGCCTGAGACCATGCGCGCGGGGTCGCAGCGTACGGTCAACTTCAGCCCGCAGTTAGGCGGAGCTTCTTTTGGATAGAGCTGGGTTTGCACTTCGCGAGCGATCTCAATTTCGGTTTGGAGGCGCTCTTTTTCCTTTTCGACCGAGAAAAGGCGTTCGAGAGTGCCGGTCATCTGATTAAACGATTCGGAGAGCTCGCCGAGCTGGTCGTGATAGCGAACCGGAATGCGATGGCCGAAATCGCCGTGGATGACCCGGCGCGTGCCTTCGTACAGATTGTTCACGGCTCGCGTGATGCGCCGGGATAATGAGGCTCCGATGATGATCGCAACCAGCTCGACAATCAGGAAGAGAATGGCAATCCCGACGAGAATGTCGAACAGAATGCCCCGGAAAAGTTCGGCGGTTGAAAAGAAGCTGCTCCATACTGCGGAGGGCCGCGAAGTGACCCACAACGCGCCTGAATGCTCCTGTCCCGGCTTGTCCAGATGCGCATGCGGCCGCGTCGCTGCAATGAAGACCGGGATGTCGAGCCTACCGACTTCGGGGGGAAGCCGGCTCAGGTGACCGAAATTCGCCGAACCGGAAGGCTCCGTTATCGTAAAATCGCCGCGCTTACGTTTCGATGCTACGTCGCCGGCAATGATGGGGGAGCCACCTTCAGTCGGCTCGACGAGCGCGATCACTCCCAGATGAGGGACGAGATTGGCTATCGTGTCGTCAGACAGCGGGGTCAGGGCAGTAATTTCTTGCTTGTCGTCGATAACGTGAGCCCAGGCATAAAAATGGCCGCGTAGGAAAAGCAAGCCGTTCACATTCTTCCATCCCGGCGGGACTTGAAGGGGCGGACTGTCGGGGGGATACGCATGAACGCCGGTGGCATCGCTGATATGGAAGACCATGCCGGGAAATATCGGACTAAACGCCTCAAGGATGCGTGGCACAGCGAAGGCACGCTCTTGGACAGGCACTTTCTGGACCATTTCGACAGCGTAATGCACGTTTTCGATACGGCGATCGAGGGCCGAGCTGGCAAGATAAATGGCCAGCTCGCTCATGAGCGCCCAAGTGCTGAGGCCAATCAGGACGAACAGGAGAAGCAATGGGAGAACGCCGAATAAGCCGTACACAAAAAGCAGGCGGTTGCGAAGGCTCCAGAGCAGGTTGCGTTTGGCGTAACGAAAAGCGCGGAAGGCCATGATCGCGGCAAGCGGGATGAGCGCAAGGATGTCAAGCGCGAGCAGGCCGCCGTGGCCGGTAAAGTAGAAGAGAAGAGCAACAGCGAGCGTGATGAGGAACGTGATACCGACGCTGCCGAGGGCTTGCGTGATTTGGCGAACTCGCGACACTATTTGTGATTATCGCGTGGATGAAAATGCCGGAATACCTCACGCCGTACGTATTGGCATGCCCAATCGCAGGGCATAAGATCGACGTTTGGCGCGCACAGCTACAATTTGCTTTGAGCCGAACGCCCAAGCCGCGCTTCAAATGCCGATGAAGAAGCTGCTCGCCCTCAATCGGGGAGAGATCGCAATTCGAATATTGAGAGCTGCGAACGAGCTGAACCTTCGCACCGTCGCCGTCTACTCACAGGAAGACCGCCTCAGTCTGCATCGCTTCAAAGCCGACGAAGCGTATCTCATCGGCAAAGGCAAAGGCCCGGTTCAAGCTTATTTGGATGTAGACGGCATCGTCGCGCTGGCGGCCGACAAAGAGGTTGACGCAATCCATCCTGGATACGGTTTTCTTTCGGAGAATCCCGCGCTTCCTCGCGCTTGCGCTCGCGCGGGCATTACGTTCGTAGGACCAAGCGCCGGAATCTTGGACACCTTGGGAGACAAGACCGCGGCGCGCCGCTTAGCGCAACAGGCCGGCATTCCGGTCGTCCCCGGAACCGAAAATCCGATTGATGCACAGACAGAGGACGCTCACGCTATCGCTGAACAGATTGGATTCCCCCTCATCGTTAAGGCTGCTTTTGGAGGCGGCGGGCGTGGCATGCGCGTCGTAGACTCCGTGGCCGGCTTCATGTCGAAGCTCGAAGAGGCGAGCCAGGAAGCGGCGGCGGCCTTCGGCAACCCTGCCGTGTTTCTCGAGCGCTACATTCGCCGCGCGAAACACGTCGAGGTTCAAATCATCGGCGACACGCATGGCAACATTCTGCACTTATATGAACGCGACTGCTCCGTCCAGCGCCGGCATCAGAAGATCGTCGAGATTGCGCCCGCAATCGGCCTGCCCGAAACCGTGCGCCGTGCCTTGGTCGAAGCGGCTGTCTCATTGGCCCGGGCCGCGAAGTACTACAACGCCGGCACGGTTGAATTTCTCGTCGATGCGGATACTCACGAATGGTTCTTCATTGAAGTGAATCCACGCGTGCAGGTCGAGCACACCGTCACCGAGATGGTCACCGGCATCGATATTGTCCGCACGCAGATTCAGGTTGCGCAAGGGCTGAGTCTGTATGACGAGGAAGTGGGATTGCCCGTCCAATCTGATATTCCATTGCACGGCACGGCATTGCAGTGCCGGGTGACAACCGAAGATCCTGCGAACAATCTCGTCCCCGATTACGGCAAGATTCGCACCTATCGTTCGCCGGCGGGCTTCGGCATTCGCCTCGACGGCGGATCGGCATATAACGGCGCAGTGATATCGCCCTACTACGACTCGCTGCTCGTGAAGGTGACGGCTTGGGGCACGAATTTCAAGCAGGCTTGCCAGCGCATGGACCGGGCCTTGCGCGAGTTTCGGATTCGCGGAGTAAAGACGAACATACCGTTCCTCGAAAACGTTGTCAACGACCCTACCTTTCTATCAGGTGAAGCGACCACTTCGTTTCTGGACGAAAGTCCAAGCTTGTTCGAGTTCGAGCCGCGCCGCGACCGTGCAACCAAGCTGCTCACCTATCTCGCGGATGTGGTTGTAAACGGCAATCCAGAGGTCGCAAATAAACCGCGCACGGCCGTGATTCGCGAAGCACCCGTGCCGCAGCCACGACCTGGCAAGCCGCCGGACGGTACGCGCCAGCTTCTCCGGGATCTCGGGCCCGAAGGCTTTGCTCGCTGGACACAAAACCAATCCCGCCTGCTCTTGACCGATACGACCTTTCGAGATGCGCACCAGTCGTTGATGGCCACGCGCGTTCGTTCCTATGATCTGTTGCGGATTGCCGATTTCGTTGCGAAGGAACTGCCGCAGCTGTACAGCCTCGAGATGTGGGGCGGCGCAACGTTCGATGTCTCAATGCGATTCCTGCTCGAGGATCCATGGAAACGCCTCGAAGATTTGCGCGCAAAGATCCCGAACATCTGCTTTCAAATGCTGCTCCGCGCATCGAACGCGGTCGGCTACACGGCTTACGCTGACAACATTATTAGGGCCTTTATCGAAGAGGCGGCTGCGCAAGGAATCGATATTTTTCGCATTTTCGATTCGCTCAACTGGATGCCGAACATGCAGATCGCCATTGAAGCCACGCTGAAGACAGGCGCGCTTTGCGAGGCCGCAATCTGCTACACCGGCGACATTCTTGATCCCTCGAGAGAGAAGTATTCGCTTGCCTACTACGTTCGGCATGCGAAGGATCTCGAACGCATGGGCACGCACATTCTAGGCATCAAAGACATGGCTGGCCTGCTTCGTCCTTATGCTGCATACAAGCTGGTCAAGACTCTGCGTGAGGAGGTCGGATTACCGATTCATCTCCATACACACGACACAAGCGGAATCAACGGCGCTTCTATTCTGAAAGCCGCGGAAGCTGGGGTGAACGTAGCGGACGCCGCAATCTCCGCGATGAGCGGTACGACCAGCCAGCCGAATTTAAACTCCATCGTCGCCGCGCTCGCGCATACGGAGCGCGACCCGGGCCTCAATTTCGATGCATTGAATCGGTGTTCAGAGTATTGGGAAACGGTGCGGACATACTATACGCCCTTCGACAATGCGCCGAAATCCGGCACTGCCGAAGTGTACATACACGAAATGCCAGGCGGCCAATACACCAATTTGAAAGAGCAGGCCGAGTCGATGGGCCTGGGTAGCCGGTGGGCCGACATCGCGCGTACCTACGCCGAGGTAAACGCCGCGTTCGGCGACATTGTAAAGGTCACGCCATCAAGCAAGGCTGTGGGCGACCTTACGCTGTATCTAATCAGCCGTGAGATGACGGTGAAGGATCTAGAAAACCTGCCCCCGGATCATCCGTTGACCTTTCCCAATTCCGTAGTGGAAATGTTGATGGGTGCGCTGGGGCAACCCGAGGGCGGTTGGCCGCCCAAATTGCGAGGCATCATTTTGCGAGGTCAGCAACCGATTGAGGGTCGCCCCGGCGCGCAGCTCGCGCCCGTGAACCTCGATCAAGCTGCGGCCGAGCTGGCGGAGAGGACGGGCTCCTCCAATCGCACCGACCTGATGAGCTATCTGATGTATCCCGAGGTCTTCGTGAAATTTGCGGCTACGCGCGCACAATATGGCGAGCTCGAAGTACTGCCCACTCCGCAGTTCTTCTATGGCCTGAAGGAGACCGAGGAAATAACCGTCGAGCTCGAGCCCGGCAAGCTTCTGATTATTCGTCTTCTCACAGTCGGCGAGCCGCGGCCGGACGGCATGCGGACTGTATTCTTCGAGCTGAACGGACAGCCTCGCGAAGTCGAGGTCAGGGATAAATCGCTGAAGGAGATTGCCGGCATTCGCCCGAAGGCCGACCCTGCCAAGCCCGGTCAGGTCGGCGCGCCCATTCCCGGCACTGTCACCGTCCTACATGCCGCGATTGGCCTCCAAGTCAAAAAAGGCGATCGCCTTCTCGTGATGGACGCAATGAAAATGCAAACCACGATCTACGCGCCCGTGTCCGGGACGGTAATAGAGATCACCGTTACGCCCGGAGATACAGTAGACGCGCGCGATCTACTGTTGACTATCGGATAGTGGCGTGCGTCCCTGTCACACGCCCCAGCTGTAATCGCGCATCATCGACCCTGCCCGCTCGTCACTTTCGAGTAGCCGCATCAGCTCCAAACGCAGCGCGTCCACCAGCGCCCTCCAGCTCGCGTCGATAACGTTATCGGAGATTCCGACCGTTGTCCAGCTCCTGCGGTGATCCGTCCATTCGATCAGCACGCGGACCTTAGATTCCGTCCCGCCGCGTCCATCGAGAACGCGAACCTTGTAGTCGGTCAGGCGCACGCTCGTAATCGCTGGATAAATTGAAGCGAGACACTGCCGCAAACACATATCGAGCGCATGCACTGGCCCGTGTCCGGTTGCGCCCGCGGAATGCACGTCATCACGGACGCGCAAGACTACCGTCGCTGTGGTAACGGTATCATCACTGCCCGGCAACTTGAAGGGGCCGCTATCTAGCCGTGTCGAGACTTCGTAGCTCACGATATCGAACGGATGAAACTCGGGAAACGCCGCCTGGCGTACGAGCAACTCAAACGTGCCCTCGGCTGTTTCGAAATCGTAGCCCTCGTATTCCATCTGCTTCATGCGCTGCAGCACCTCTCTTCGGGCCGTGTCACTCAGGTGTTCTTCAAGGCCGAGTTGCTTCAGCTTGTAAGTAACGTTCCCCCGCCCCGAGAGATCGCTGAGCAAAACTCGTTGCTGATTGCCCACCATCTCTGGAGTTACGTGCTCGTAGCTCATTGGATCCTTCAGCACCGCGCTCACGTGAACGCCGCCTTTGTGCGCGAACGCGCTGGCGCCGACAAACGCCTGCTCGCGGCGCAAGGGCAAGTTCGCCAGCTCAGCCACGAAATGCGCAATGCCGCTCAGCTTCCGCAGATTGTCTCGTCCGATGGTGGTGTGGCCCAGCTTCAATTCGAGATCCGCCAGAATCGAGCACAGATTTGCATTCCCGCAGCGCTCGCCGTAACCATTCATCGACCCCTGCACATGCGTAACTCCCGCTTCGACCGCCAGGATCGTGTTCGCGACGGCGACTTCCGAATCGTTATGGCAGTGGATCCCGAGCACTCCGTCAAAGCGCCGACGCACTTCCTGCACGGTTTCAACCAGGCGAATGGGCAACGTGCCTCCATTCGTGTCACACAAACAGAGCACATCGGCACCGGCCCCCTTCGCGGCTTCGAGCGTGCGCAACGCAAAACTCGGATCCGCCTCGTAGCCGTCGAAGAAATGTTCCGCATCATAAATTACCTCGCGCCCGTGGGCTTTCAAATAAGAGACGGTTTCTGCAATCAGACGAAGATTCTCTTCCTCGGTAATGCCCAGGACGCGATGCACGTGAAGGTGCCACGTTTTGCCGAAAATCGAGACTACAGGCGCGCCGGTGGCCAGCAACTCCGCCACGTTCCCGTCTTTTTCAATCGGATTCCTCGCAAAGCGCGTAGCGCCAAACGCAGTCAGCTTGGCGTGCCCAAGCTTCAGCCGCCTCGCTTGCGCGAAGAACTCTTTGTCTTTGGGGTTTGAACCCGGCCAGCCGCCCTCGATGTAATCGATGCCGAGGTCATCGAGCTTCTCCGTAATCATCAGCTTGTCTTCTACAGAGAACGAAACGGCCTCGCCTTGAGCGCCGTCGCGGAGTGTCGTGTCAAACGTGAATATCTTCATAATTAACTGCCTTGAACCTCTACTGTTCAAAAGTGTTCGCGCATCTCGCAAATGCAAAAGGCCACCAGCTTTCGCATGGTGGCCTAATAACTCGCTCGGTTGGGCGAAGCCTCAGGCCGGGCCTGTAATCGCTACCGCGATGAGGATGCCGAGCTTCAGAAACATAAGCATGAGACTGCGCTTTATTCGGATTGTAGGACACCTGCGCCCTGAAAAGCAAATCGGCTGCGCCCTAAGGTGACTTTGGCGAACGACGGCAGGGCTTAGCGCGTACTGGTTAAAGTTCTCCGGGAACCGGTCGAAATGTAGTGTAGGGAGGCCCGAGGCCATCCCTTAAGGACAAAACACATGACTGATTTCTTCGCGTGGCTCTTTCACACTGCTCAAAGCCTGTGGGGCGCATAGTAAGCACGAATTGGTTTGTAGAGACCCGCCCCTAGTAGCGGCCATCGGGCGGGTTCTTCTCACCTAACGCCGCCTTACCTTCTCCGCTCACATAACAGCAAGCCTCATAATCAATGGAGAGCGACCAGCACGCGCTGAGCACTCGAGAAAGGATGAATGATCAATGAAGCTTGTAACAGCAACTCTTCTGTCCGTAGCCTTTGCCGCAACAGCGCTGGCGGCCGATGAAGACATGCAGCGATTAAAAGCGTCGGGCGAGGTGCTGCAGGAGGTGATGGGAACGCCGGATAAAGCCATCCCCAGCAACCTGTTCAACAAGGCGTATTGCGTAGTTGTGATTCCGAGCATGAAGAAGGCCGGATTCATATTTTCAGGCAAATACGGACGTGGATTCGCTTCGTGCCGCAAAGAAGGCGGAGGCTGGACCGGACCCGCGGCATTGCGTGTCGAAGGCGGTGGTTTCGGGCTGCAGTTGGGCGGATCTGCAACGGACATAGTCATGCTAGTGATGAGCAAGAAGGGAATGGACGGCATGCTGGCCAGCAAGTTTACGCTTGGCGGTGAGGTGTCAGCGGCGGCCGGTCCGGTCGGGCGTGACGTTACGGCCCAGACGGATGCCACGATGCGCGCCGACATTCTTTCCTGGTCGCGATCAAGAGGTCTTTTCGGCGGCATTTCGCTCCAGGGGGGAACGTTACGCGCGGATACCGATGTCGACAAATCGCTCTATGGACAGAAGGTCAGCAGCAAAGAGATCTTAACCGGCCAAGTTCCGGCTCCTGCGGCAACTCAGGACTTTACCGCGCTGCTGACCCAATACGGCGGCGCTGAACAAAGGAAGTAACCCGGGTTCAAGTGAATCGCCCGAAGCCGCATGTCCGACCTGAGACATAGGTAACGCAACGTTGCGGAGACATGGGTTAGACTGCCAGCTTTTAGAAGCTTGTTGAAAAGGGGTCCAGACTCCGCTCCATGACTGTCGCGGTTCTGTAAGTAGCTTGTAAACGTTGAACGCCGGTTTGAACCGCGCACGTGACTGAGCGGACCGTGCTTGTTTCAATAAGCTCTTAGAAGCCAGCGGGGTGTGGAGGCCACGGCAAGGAAAATTCTCTCCTGGACGAACGCATACGCTTCGTGATTCCGCTTGCGATGACGGAATCTGGGCAATCCGCTGCCTGTGTGTCCGGACAAGCGTGTGCGACCTGAGACACAGGTAACAGAACGTACCGGAGACATGGGTTACACTTTTGACCTTTTAGGAAGGCGGAAGTGGGATGCCATGGAAGGAAAGTTCTGTGATGGACGAACGCATACGATTCGTGATTCGGTTGAAAGACGGGGAGAGCATGGCGTCGCTGTGCCGGGAGTTTGGGATCTCACGCAAGACCGGCTACAAGATCGTGGACCGCTATCAAGAATGCGGTTTGGAGGGGCTCACGGATCGGGCGCGGCGCCCGCACCGGTATGCCAATCAGCTTTCCGAACAGGTGGAAGCGGCGATCCTAGCGGCTAAGCGCGAGAAGCCGAACTGGGGCGCGCGCAAGATTCGTGAACGCCTGCTGCGACGGCTCCCGCACGAAGTGAAAGTGCCTGCCTACAGTACCATTCACGCCATCCTGGATCGCCACGAGCTGGTCACGCGAGCCAAGCGCTCCAGGACCCATGCCGAAGGCACGCCGCTTTCCTCGGGCTTAAACCCGAATGCCTTGTGGTGCACCGACTACAAAGGCGAGTTCCAGTTGGGCAACAAGAAGTACTGTTATCCACTCACCGTGACCGATCATGCTTCGCGTTATCTCCTGCTGTGCGAGGCCATGGAATCCAACCAGGAACAGTTTGCCTTTACCGCCTTTGAGCGCCTGTTCCAGGAACGCGGGTTACCTCAAGCCATCCGCTCCGATAATGGCGTTCCCTTCGCTTCCCCCAATGGGCTCTTCAACCTATCGAAGCTCTCGGTCTGGTGGCTGCGCCTGGGCATTACCATCGAACGCATTCGTCCAGGGCATCCGCAGCAGAACGGAAGGCACGAGCGCATGCACCTGACTCTGAAGAGAGAAGCCACTCGGCCGGCCGGCGCCAATATTCTGCAGCAGCAAGGTAAGTTCGACACCTTCATTGAAGAATTCAACAACGAGCGTCCGCATCAGGCGCTCGAGATGAAGTGCCCGGCCGAAATCTATACTGCTTCTGCCACGCCCTACCGCGGGATCGGCGAGCCGCGCTATCCATTCCATGACAAGACGGTTGTCGTCACCAACTGTGGCCGCCTCTGTCTCTATCGCAAAAAATCAATTTAAGCACCTGCCTGGCGGGCCAGGCAGTGGGAATCAAGGAAGTGGACGACGGCATCTGGCTCGTTAGCTTTATGCATTACGATCTCGGTTACGTCGACCTGGAGGAGAAAACTTTGCAGCCCCTCGAAAACCCGTTCGGGCCAAAAGTGTTACCTATGTCTTAGGAACAAACTGTTACCTATGTCTCCGGTCCGGACAGCGCGGTTCTGGCGGAGGAAGAGGGATTCGAACCCCCGAGCGCCTTCCGACGCTAACGGTTTTCAAGACCGCCGCCTTCAACCACTCGGCCATTCCTCCGTTACCAAAGTACCTGATCTCGCAACGACTGCTCGGCAGATCGCGTTCGAATTGCCGACCCAAGGTCAGTGTATTCCGTTGCCGGCGTTCTGGAAAAATGCTTGGTGGGCGCGAGGTCGCGAGCCGGTCGCCTACTCTGCCGTAACGAGGCGTGACAGCCATGCAAGCACCGGCGATGAACATCGAATCGCAATGCCAAGTCCGCCGATCTGTTTCACGACCTGGGGCCGACTCCTTTCGATAGTGTGAAACACTGCGTGTGAAGGGCTATGCCAATCAAAAATAATTTTTCGCGACGAGGATTCTTGAAGAAGTCCGGGGCTGGAGCAGGCGCGCTGCTCGCGCCAAAAGGCATTCTGTTACAGCAGGAGCTGAAGGACGATACGCCTCAACCGAAATGGACGCCGCCGAGCGATCGAGTGCGGATGGGCATTATCGGAATCGGCATGCAAGGATCGGGGCTATTGCCCAACGCGATCGGCCTGCCGGGAGTCGAGTGTGTTGCAGCGGCGGACCTCTACGATGGGCGGCACACACTTGCCAAAGAGATCACCGGGAAGGACAGCTTGCCCACGACGCGGCGGTATCAGGAGTTGCTCGACCGCAAGGACATCGACTGCATCGTTGCAGCCGTGCCCGATCACTGGCATATGCGCGTGGTGGTCGATGCGTGCAATGCGGGCAAGGATATTTATTGCGAGAAGCCGATGTCGCACACGATTCCACAAGGGTTCGAGATGGTGGCGGCGGCGCAGCGGAACAAGCGCATCGTGCAGATCGGGTCGCAGCGGGTGAGCTCAATGCTGTGCAAGAAGGCGCACGAGTTGTATGGGGGCGGCGCAATCGGCGATGTCGAGATGGTCGAGCTGAGCCTGGGGCGCAACGATCCGACGGGGGCGTGGGAGTATCCGCCGCCACCGGATCTTTCTCTGCAAACGCTGGACTGGAACACGTGGCTGAACGATGCGCCGAAGATTCCGCTCGATCCGTACCGGTTTGCCAGGTGGCGGTGTTGGAAAGAGTACGGGACGGGCGTGGCAGGGGATTTGATGGTGCATCTGCTGAGCGGGATGCAATACACGCTGGGATGGAACGAAGCGCCGCGATCGGCTACGACGCTCGGGGGCATTTTCCGGTGGAAAGACGGGCGCAACATGCCGGACCTGCAGACGGTGCTGTTCGATTATCACGGCGTGCCGGTGTATGTGCGGTTGAGCTTGGGTGCGGAGACTCCCGAGCTGGCGCGATTCATGGGCCCGAAGGGGCTGCTCGAAGCAGATGAGCATGAGTTGCGATATTCCCCGCAGCGGGGCGTGGACACAGAGCCCAGTTATTACACGAATAGTTTCCCTGCGAAAATGCGCGAAGAATATGACAAGCAGTGGCATGCGGAGCACGATCCAGAGCCGGGGCATGAGCCGCTGGAGGATGCACAGGTTTATCACGGGAATAGTTGGGACGATGTGCGGCCCCATCTTTGGAACTTTTTCCGCGCGGTGAAGACGCGCAAGCCGGTGGTGGAGGACGCGGTGTTCGGAAACCACGCGGCGATTGCGTGCCATATGGCGAATGAATCGTATTTCCGAAAGAAGACAGTGTATTGGGACGCGGAGACGCGGGAGCTGACAGTTGCGTCTTAAGATCGAGATGAAAATCCGGTTCGAAACGCAATTAGAGAGATGGGATGCGGTAGGCTGCGACATAATCGACGCCTCGAATGACGACCTTCTTAAACCAGCATTGTTTCAGCATCGTACCGATTCGGCAGAATCTATGACATCTCTGGCAGAGATCAGGTTGTGAGAGTCCTTTCCGAAGAATTTTCCGATTGCTACTGAAAACACGTCGAGCGTCTGTTGATTCTCGTCAACTGCACTGACATGGATCAGTTGACGGCCAATGCTAGCGAAATACGCGTTGAGTAGCCTTGCGTATTTACGCCTGGGGCCAAGAGTCATGCCTCATACATCCGAGCACCGATTGGTATTCCTCCCCTGCGTTGCTCGGGCGATTTTCGGAGAGTGTTTTCAGAAGGTTAGATCGATGGACGCGGATTCAGTGGGGTTGTGTTAAATCCCCTAACCTGATACCGCGGCGCCTAGTAAGGGTTCCACGGGTTTGTACTCGTCAACCCGCTCTAGCAACTGAAGCCTCAATCCGAGCACAGCCTTAACGAACCGGCCCTCTTGATCTGCTCTGCGTAAGTGCGCGACGAGTTGCTTGCGAAATTGCAAGGCCGTCATATTTCATCGCCTTCGCCTGTTCCTCAAAGCTTAATTCTTGCGAATGTCTTGGTATCGTCTTTGTGCCGCAGGGAATTCATAACGCAGGATCAAATCACGTCCTTGGTGGGGTTCTAGTTAGTGGCCATTAAGGCTCCAGAACCAGGCATTGACGGGTAACGAGCATTGCGACATTACGTTGGTCATAGTGGGGGAGCGATCGGGCACCATGGCGGGATGCAGGTCGATCACAATGAAAGGCATGTTTCTGCATGCCCCAAATCCACTGATCGCAGTAGGCGTGATGGCGTCGACTGCCCTTACCGATGCCGTTTATGTTTTGTTTAATTCCGCGGTTTCCGCGCGGCGCAGGATTTCGGCTGCAAGCTGGAGCAGTGTTTGGTACCTGCTCTCGGCGTTTGCTGTGATCAGCTATACAGGGAATCCAATATACGTGCTGTTCGCTGCGTCGGGATCGTGGTTAGGCGCGTTTGTTGCGGTGACGTGGCTCACCCGGACGGATGCGAAGCACGGCGGGGTATCACGACCAGGCTTGGGAAGCAGCATCACCAAAGCGCAGTAACGGCCCGAGGTTACAATCCGAACGTGTCCAAGAGTGTGCAAGAGAAACCGGTGATTGCGTTCGAAGAGGCGCGGCGGATTGTGATGGAAATTGTTCGGCCGCTGTCGAATGCGAATGGGACGGAAGCGATCACCTTGGAAGAGGCACATGGGCGAGTTTTGGCCGAGTCCGTCATGGCGGATCGCGACTACCCTGCCCTGCGAAGGTCGTTGCGCGACGGGTTTGCCGTGCACTCGTGCGATGTGCCGGGCAGTTTACGGG
Organism: uncultured Acidobacteriaceae bacterium; assembly: GCA_963703035.1. Lineage (GTDB taxonomy): Bacteria > Acidobacteriota > Terriglobia > Bryobacterales > Bryobacteraceae > Bog-105. Next base: position 1,749,595 of record OY969780.1, read on the forward strand.
TGCGCGGAGAGGTCCGGGCGGGTGAGCAGGAGCAAGCTCGGCTTGAAGGGGGTGAGGCGCGTGAAATCATGACCGGCGCGGCAGTGCCGGGCGGCGCAGATGCGGTGGTGATGGTCGAACATGTCGTGCGCGAGATTGATGCCGCGGGAGCGCCGCGGGTCAAGATCGAGCAGAGTGCGGCGCCCGGACAGTTCATCAACGACCGCGGAGCTGAAGCGCAGCGGGGGTCAGTCCTGATTCCGAAAGGGACGCAATTGGACGCAAGCCATATCGCGACGCTCGCCATGACGGGTCAGGCGTCTGTGAATGTCATGCGGCGTCCTCGCGTTGCCGTTCTCGCGACCGGCGATGAAATCGTGGGCGTGCAGGAGCGACCGGCGGCGCACCAGATTCGCAACTCGAATTCTTATATGTTGGCGGCATTGGTGCGTGCGAGTGGAGGTGCACCGACTGTCTTACCCGTGGCTCGCGATACGCCTGATGCGTTGCGTTCTCTCCTTCAGCAAGGCTTGCAGCATGATCTCCTGCTGATCAGCGGGGGCGTTTCGGCGGGCAAATATGATTTGGTGAAGCCGGTGCTGCGCGAGCTGGGCGCTACGTTTCACTTCGACCGAGTACGCATTCAACCCGGCCAGCCGACAGCGTTCGCGACTGCGGGCCGGACGGTCGTCTTCGGATTGCCGGGCAATCCCGGATCGACGCTGGTTACGTTCGAGTTGCTCGCACGGCTGGCGCTTAAGCTGTTAGCGGGAGTGGCTGATCCGGTGTTGCCGCTGTTCTCGGCGCGGTTTGAAGCACCGTTCCGGCACAAAGGCGGGTTAACTCGCTTTCTTCCGGCGCGAGTCAGCGCAGACGGCGCGCACGTGCGACATATTCCATGGCAGGGTTCAAGCGACGTTCCCGCGCTGGCGAAGGCGAACGCATTTCTCGTAGCGGATCACGACCGCCAAAGCTGGGAAGTGGGCGATTCGATTCGCGTGATGCTCAAGACATGAAGAAGGGGCTTTCGCATTACGACTCGACGGGACAGGTCGCGATGGTCGACGTTTCAAAGAAGGAGGTTACCGAGCGGAGCGCGACGGCGCATGCGTTTGTCGCGATGAGTCCGGATGTGATCAAAGCGCTGCCGAACAATCCGAAAGGCCATCCGCTCGAGATCGCGCGTATTGCCGGGATCAGCGCGGCCAAGAAGACGGCAGATTTGATTCCACTCTGCCATCAATTGCCGCTGACGCACGTCGGTTTGGAATTTCGAGTGAAGGAGCAGGGCGTGGACATTGAGGCGACGGCGAGAACGGCGGCGCGGACCGGCGTCGAAATGGAGGCGTTGACGGCGGCGGCGGTTGCTGCTCTGACGATCTACGATATGACTAAGGCGCTCGATAAAGCGATTGAGATTCGCGAGATTTACCTGATTGAAAAAACCGGCGGGAAGTCTGGAACCTATCACCGGGTTGCGCAGAAAAAATGATCCGCGTCGCGATTCTTACGGTCAGTGACTCGGTGGTAGCGGGTATCAGAAAGAACGCTTCTGGACCGGCGCTTCGGAAACACTGTGAAGAGCTCGGATGGCTAGTCACGAAGGAGGACGCGGTCGGGGACGATGAGCGTGTCGTTGCAGAGCGGCTGTGCGAGTGGGCTGACGGGTCCCTGGCATCTCTCATTTTGACGACAGGCGGAACCGGTGTATCCGCGCGAGATGTTACGCCGGAAGCGACACGCCGCGTGCTCGAGCGCGAGATACCTGGAGTGGCCGAACTGATGCGGGCGAAAGGCTTAGAGCAGACCAAACTTGCGGTCCTTTCCCGCGCGGTGGCCGGAACGCGAGGCCGCGCGCTGATCGTGAACCTGCCTGGGTCGCCACGCGGAGCGGTATATTCGCTTAAAGCGATTGAACATCTGGTATCTCACACAATTGACTTACTTGAAGGGCGCACAGAACACCCCACAAATGCGAGACTGGAGACGGTAAAGGAAACTCGGGAGAAAGCAGAGACATCTCAGGACATATGAAGCTAGCGAGCACTCTCCGTCTAGCCGGGCTCGCGCTGCTGTTCGCGGGTTTGGCGTCTCCGCAGTTTTTGCCGCCTGGCCAGCTGCCGCCGAAACCTCCGCAACCGGGCGAGCTTGGGCCGGCACCTGCGAAACCTTCGAATCAACCTGGCGGGGAACCAAACCGACAGCCCGGCCCGCCAACGGATCAGCCGGCGGGATCCGATATCCCGACGATCGGAAGCGTGAGGGTTCGTTACGTGCTCGTGCCCACGACTGTCGTTGACAAAGATACCGGCAACTATATTAACGGCCTGAGTGCTAACGATTTTCAGGTTCTTGATAACGATAAGCCGCAAAGGATTGTATCGGATATTACGCAGCAACCGCTCTCGCTGGTGCTGGTGGTGCAGGCGAATTCGGAAGTGGAGCCGATGATTCCAAAGATCCGGAGCATGGGCTTGTTGCTGCATGGCCTAGTCACGGGTCAGGAGGGCGATGTCGCTGTGCTGGCGTTCGATCATCGCATGCAGTTGATCCAGGATTTCACGAACGATCCAAATAAGCTGGACGATTCGATGCAGAAGATTACTGCGGGCTCGAGTACCGCGGCGCTGATTGACGCTGTGATGCGGGCCGATCGGATGCTGAAGGATCACGATCCGCAGAATGTGCGGAGACGCGTGGTTTTGTTGCTGAGCCGCAATGTCGACAAGGGCAGCGAGACCCATCTTCAGGAAGCCGTGCATGCCATGCAGTTCGATAACGTGATCGTCTATTCAATCGATATGTCGAAATTTATGACGACGTTTTTCAAGAAGATGCCCTACCCCCGGCCACAGAATGGCGGCGTGCCACCGGAGGCGCTTCCGAATTTGCGTGGAAACGGCGCGTACAGCGAAACGGATGTCATTAAGCAAGAAAATGGAAACGCTTTGAATGCTGTGCCTCCGATTTATCGCTCGGTCCGGGATCTATTCAAGAAGACTCCGGCTGAGGCCTTCACGACGTTCACGGGCGGGAAGATCTATAATTTCGGCACTGAAAAAGGTCTGGAGGAGGCGGTAACCGATATTGGGAAGGAATTAAACAGCCAATATCTGCTCAGTTATAACCCGAACGACAAGAATGAGCCGGGATTTCACACCATCAAGGTCGTGATCAACCGGCCGAGGCTGGATATCCGGACGCGGCCGGGTTACTGGTGGGGCGGCGGGCAGCAGTAACGCGTCATCCTGTTCCATTGTGAAAGCGCAACGCCCCGAATGTAACGACGCTGCGCGGATCGATTTGCCATTGGCAATAGTCGAGCAATTCACCATTGGCGCCGGGCACTACCTTCAAAAAGGTGTAGAGCGGAGACGCACCGCACCACTTTAGATCGTCGTGCTTGTCCTGAACCAGTTCCCAAAAGACGCGCACATCTCCCGAGCGAAGGCGCGCAATGCGCTGCCGGTCACGTTCCTCGATGACCAGCATCTCGCCGGAATTGGCCGTAGCTCGAAGCGGGTCGCCATAACGGCGACCGATATGCGCCATGTCGACGCCCAGCACCCAAAACAGCCGTCGGCCTTCACGGGCAGAGAGATTGCCGAGAGCATCGATGAAGCGTGCAACGGGCTCGCTTTCTTCAGGCAAGCCGCCGCTATAAATGCTCTTAACGAACGGCCCGCATAAGATCGGCAGAATCCGGACGTGGGGACCATAAACGTGTTGCAGAAACAGCACCTGAAATTCGATGGAGTGTTCTACGGAGTGGCAATAATCTTCCATTCCGATGGCGTCACCAGCCGCCCGCTCTAGCTCATCCACAAATGCAACATTGGTTTGTGCTTCGCCCAAGGGCGTGATGAAGTGTTTCCGTGTCAGGCCGAAGCGCTCAGGAGCCCCGTAATGCGAGGTGCCGAGAATGACGAACGTGCAGTCTCGCGCATCCTCGATGCAGGGCAGGGCTTGATAGGCGGCGCGATATGTGCGCCAGGCACCGTCCGGGCTGGCGTGCGGCGCGGCGATTCCGATTGAAGATGCTGTGCCGGGCGGGTGTCCAATGCGCGCCGTCAGGAGTTCCCCGAGATCTCCCGGCTCCTCAGGATACGCAGACCCGGCGAAGATAGCATCACGCTTCAGTTGCTTCGCAAACTCTGTTTCCCGCTGAGCTTTTAGCTCGCGATAAGCGTCATTCTCTAAGAATCCGGCTTCGCTCAGCGAATCGAACAGATTCTTTTCGATGCTGCCGACTTGAATCTCGCCGGTCAGGCGAACGAGCTCGGAGCGCAGATCGAGGGCCGACTGCCGGCCATCAAAGCACTCGAGAGCTTGTACGAGAATCGGAGGGACCAGAAGCGTCGCGTCTGAGTAATGATACGGATCGCGGATGATGAGGCCAGGACGGCGCGGATCGGCCGACGGCATGAAATCCAAATTGAAGCGCAGTCTGGGCAGAACGGCCGACACGCTCTCAATTGTACGCAGGCGTCGAATGGGGGACGGCTAGACCGGTCCGCTTCGGTCCGCTCTCAGCCGCTCCAAGAACTCACGTGGCACGCGGATATTATCTTTAATTCCTCGGCCGAGCTTCACGCCGGGCTTGACTGCGCCATGGAAATCAGAGCCGCCGGTCGGCAGCAACTCCAATTCCTGGCTGAGCCGGAAGTAATGGGCCTGCAGTTTTGGCGAATGCTCGGAATGGTACACCTCCAATCCGAGCAAGCCCGCATCTTTGAGGCGCGTCATGACGTGGTGCTCGACATCCGGCAACAGGGATAGCCGCACGGGATGAGCGATCACAGGAATGCCGCCTCCTTCGCGGATGATTTGAATCGCCTCTTCTGTGGTTTGCGTTTCACGCTCGACATAGCTGGGCGCAGTCTCGCCTATGTATCGTTGAAAGGCATCGTCGAAATTGGCGGCGTATCGCTTCTCAACAAGAATGCGGGCGAAGTGCGGGCGGCCCGCCATACTCTTGCCGCGCGCTTGGACTTCCTCGAGCGTGATGTCGATTCCTCTCTTCTGTAGAGCTTCGACCAAGCGGCGGTTTCGGACGCGCCGATCTTCTTGTTCATTGGCCAGCCATGCACTGAATTTGGGCCGCGGCGCGCCATGAGGGAAATAAGCGAGGATGTGCGCGTGCCGCTCGTCATCTCCGATGCCGATGTCCAGCCTTGAATTAATCTCGATCCCGCGAAGCACATCGACGTGCGCTGCGGCCGCGAGCGGTTCCGCCTTTTCGTAGCCGGCGAACGTATCGTGATCCGTGATGGCGATCGCCGATAAGCGGCTTCGCTTTGCGAGCGCGATCAGTTCCGCGGGCGTCAAGGTTCCGTCTGATTCGTTAGTATGCGAATGCAGATCGACAAAACCGGCTAGCGAGGGCGAACCGCCGAACAAAGGCACTAACGGCTCTTCAACTCCGGGTAGGTTTCGAACGCGAAGTTCTCGCCGCAGGTGTGGGCAAGGAACCGGCCCGCGCCAAGCGTCTTATCTTTCGTGCGGTTTTCGAAAAAGATGGCGCCGTCGGTGCTATCGCCCGGCTTCAGCTTGGTAGGCACGAGCGTAATGGCTGAGGCCGCGGCGGCAGCTTTAAATCGCGGGTTCACAAACTGGGCCATAGCTGCTTCGCGCCGCTGCTCATAGCCGTTCGTGGAGCGAAAATTAGAGAGCGCATAGATGCTGGCTTCATAAAGAAGTTGCAATTTGATTACGTCATTGCGGCTGGCCTTTTCGAGCAACGAGGCGACGACCTCATCGGCGGATATGGTTTGCAGTGTGGCACCGTCCTGCCGCACGAATGAAAAATCGCTTGGCTTAACGGTCCAAGGGATGGGAGAACCGTTGGTCACCGTGACCTGAACGATGTTGTAGTCGCGGACATGCGGCGGCAACGGAGCAAACATCACGGTAATTCCGCTTTTGGTGAGCGCCTCGTAATGCATGCCGTGCGATTCGAAATCGATCGGGCCAGCTGCGGGTTGCGGGAACTTTTGCGGGGGAGACGTTTGGGCGGCTGCGGCGAGGGCCAAAAAAGGCAACACTACTAAACTCCGGCGCATGCGGCGAAGCGCAGCCCGGGCATTTTGGTCACGCATCAAGCTCCACCTACATCATAGACGCCGCAACGGGCAGAGGATCCGAGGATCTGAACGCGCTCCGATCACAGGCGATGCGCGGCCAATTTCGGGATAAGGAACCATCGCAAGACGCCTTTCGGCTGCGCGGAAAAGCTCTCAAAATCGATGCGCAGAATCGAGCCCTTCTTCGCATCTACTTGCAGATCCGGAGCCCCCAGCAGATATCCGGGCAACACGCTGAAAAGCGGATTGTGCCCCACGAGAAGCACGGCGGCTTCCTTACGGCGAGTGCGTATCTCTTCCCAAACTTCTTCGACCCTCGCACTTGGAAGCAGAGCTTCAGACCGGACCAATTCGCCTTTGTATGCGAAGACTTCCTGCGCAATTTCGGCGGTTTCCACGGTTCGCTTCAAGGGACTGGTCAGGATGAGCGTGGGCCGGACATCTGCATCGGATGCGGTGTCCAAAATTTGCCGCAGCTTGCGGCGGCCCTCTGCCGTAAGCCGACGGTCAGCGTCATTCAACCCGTTGCGGTCTTCTTCGGCAATTCCATGGCGAAGCAAATAGAGTTGCATGGAGAGTAAAGTTTCATCCTTTCACATCGGGTGATTGTCTAAGTGCATACCTCCTCGGCCTCGGTATCATAGGAGAAACATGGCAACTGTAACAGTGGATCCAACTGCAGCTGAATATAAGGTCGCTGATCTATCACTGGCTGACTGGGGGCGTAAAGAGATTTCAATCGCCGAGTACGAGATGCCGGGACTGATGGCGATTCGGGAAAAGTACGCGCAGGAGAAGCCGCTGAAGGGCGTGCGCGTAACCGGGTCGTTGCATATGACGATCCAGACTGCAGTCCTGATAGAGACTCTGATCGAGCTGGGCGCTGACGTGCGCTGGGCAAGCTGCAATATATTCTCAACGCAGGACCATGCTGCTGCCGCAATCGCTGCTGCGGGCATTCCGGTCTTCGCGTGGAAGGGCGAAACGCTCGAGGAATATTGGTGGTGCACTTACCAAGCAACCAGCCATCGCGATGGGAAAGGGCCTCAATTGGTGGTCGATGATGGCGGCGATGTCACGCTCCTCATTCACAAGGGCTATGAGCTCGAGGAAGGGAGCGATTGGGTCAATACGCCGTCGTCCAGCCATGAAGAAAAGGTCATCAAGGATCTTCTGAAAACAGTGAATAGAGAAGATCCGCGGCATTGGCACTCACTTGTTAAAGAGTGGCGCGGCGTATCGGAAGAGACTACGACGGGCGTTCATCGGCTGTACAAAATGCAGGAAGCCGGCAAGCTGCTGGTTCCGGCAGTCAATGTGAATGATTCAGTGACGAAATCGAAGTTTGACAACTTATACGGCTGCCGCGAATCGCTAGCAGACGGCATCAAGCGTGCGACCGACGTGATGATGGCAGGGAAAGTCGCGGTGATTTGCGGGTACGGTGACGTCGGCAAGGGCTCGGCTCATTCGCTGCGCGGCATGGGAGCGCGGGTCATTATTACCGAGATCGATCCGATTAACGCATTGCAGGCTGCGATGGAAGGCTTCGAGGTGACCACGATTGAAGAAACCCTTGGGCGGGGCGACATTTACGTAACTTGCACGGGCAACCTCGACATCATCACGCTGGAGCACATGCGTTACATGAAGGACCAGGCGATCGTCTGCAATATCGGCCACTTCGACAATGAGATCCAGGTAGATCGCTTGAACTCCCAAGACGGAGTTAAGAAGACCAACATCAAGCCGCAAGTGGATATGTACACATTCCCCGACGGGCACAGCATTTTTCTGCTGGCCGAAGGAAGGCTCGTGAATCTGGGCTGCGCTACCGGTCACCCCAGCTTTGTCATGAGCAACAGCTTTTCCAACCAAACGTTGGCGCAGATAGATCTTTGGAAGAACCGGGACACCTATAAGATTGGCGTGTATACCCTGCCCAAGCGGCTGGACGAAGAAGTCGCGCGGCTGCACCTTGAGAAGATCGGCGTGAAACTGACTACGCTCACGCCAAATCAGGCGGAATATCTCGGGGTTCCGATCGAAGGTCCGTACAAGGCGGAACATTACCGCTATTAAGAAAGCGAGGTCTGAAACGTGAGACTCTCCCTGGCTCTACTCGTGTTTGCGCTTATTGCGCCGCTCGGCTTGCCTGCCGGGTTCGCGCACTCAGGTTCGCCGGCAGCATATAATGCAACTCAATCGCGCCGGGCGAACGCTCATAGAGCGCGGCGTCACAGAACTGCTCACGCGAAGCGGCACCGGGCGGTTAAACACAGGCGAACTTAGTCAGAAGACAAAAGCCCGGTGCTCAGGCGAGACTGCAGGGTTCAGGTCTCGGCGTAGTACCGATCGGTCGCGTGGACGATGAATCCCTTTTGCTTTGCCGTCAATCGAATTTTTCGAAATTCCGAATGAGTGACAGGGCGATCCGAGACAAACCCGAGGCTGTACTCGCTTCGTAGAGCCTCCTGAATCGCGTCGTAGATCTGCCCGATGCTCTCGCTTTTCGAAACCTCGAAAAAATCGCCGCCCGTTTCTTTCGAGAGGCGCTCGAGAATTCGCTTCCCATTCGGACCGATGCCCAAACCCCCGCCGTAATAGGTTTCGTCGGAAAACAGAATGCAATAGACAGAAGTGGCCGCGCGCTGAGCGGCTTCTATGGCATCGGTGAGAGCGATCGTACTTCCCACATCGACGCCATCAGTCAGCACGACGAACGCCTTTCGCCCTTGCTGTGCTCGCATGAGCTGTATGGCAGCGGTCCGCACCGCATCGTACAAGAGCGTACCGCTTCCATAAGCGGCCTGTTGCGCGTTGGGCGAATCGAGCAGCGACAGCGTATCCTGCAAGTTCTTGCGCGAGGAAGTGAGTTCCTGCCTGATCATAACGGCCTGGTCAAATTGAACAATCGCGGCTTTGTCTTTGTTTTCGCGCAGCACCTGATCCAGAAACCGGAAGCTCGCGCCGAGCTCGTCTTCGAGCACCTTGACTTGGCTAAGGCTTGTGTCGACGAGCAACGCAATGGTCAACGGAAGATCTGATTCCCGGGAAAAGTATCGAATCATCTGAGGCTTGCCATCCTCGAAAATCGCAAAGTCGTTCTTCTCGAGGTCTCGAATGATCCGTCCATGTTTATCCTGAACGGTGGCGAAGACATTTACAACCTTCACCTCGGTGGAGAAAGTGGGGCTCTGCTGGGCGTGTAATTGAGCGCCGGCAAGCGCGCAACCTGTCCACGCGATCCACTTACGCCTTGAAAGTGTGGGGGCAGGTTTGAAATGCTCTCGCATTACCGTGGCGATCCCAGCTCTTCCAGCAGGATCTCCGATAACGACGAGATCAACAACTCGCCGGGATTATCGGGGCTGTAGTCAATCTCGGGGATATCATCGACGGTTATGGCCATCGCGATCGGAGCGTTCTCGGCGTAGATGATCCCTACATCGCTCCGGAGATGATCGAGAGCGCCCGACTTGCTGGCGATCGTGACGCCTTTCATGTCGCGTCCGATGCCGTTGTGATCCTGCTGCCGCTTCATAACGGCAAGCATCTCGTCTGAGGCAGCCTTGTTGACCAGTTCTCCGGTATACAGCTTCTCGAGGATAGTCACCATCTCAAGCGGACTGCTTCGCCCGATTCCCCAACTCTTGTTTTCGGGCTTCGCGCCTTCTTGCGTAACTCCGCTGACGTGGGTCTTTAAATTCGCACCGTCTCCAAGTATCTTGCGCATCACGCGAGTCTGCTGAAACCCAAGGCGCGCCATCCGGGCATTTACTGCATTTCCACCGATGCGGTTGAGAATGAGATTTGTCGCTGTGTTGTCGCTGACTACGATCATCAGGTGCATCAGATCGCGAATCGGGAGCTCGTCGCCGTCGGACAGCTCCTGAACGACACCGCTGCCCGAGACTTTTTCATCTTCGACGACCTTGATCGGCTCCGTCCACTTCAGTTTTCCGTCCGCGACCTCCGAAAAGCATTCGACCATAATCGCGAGCTTGATCGTGCTGGCCGTGCGCACAGGTTGATCCGCCTTAACGCCATAGGTAACACCGGTTTTCAGATTCTTCGCATACAGGCTCACCTTTCCTTGAAAGCTGTCGATCTTTGGGTGGACGCGTTGAGCAACTCTGGAGGGCGCCTCGGACTGTTGAGCCAGAGAGATACAAGCGCAGAAAAACGTGCAGGTCAGAACGGGAAAAAATCGGAGTAGCATCGGGCTTCTATTCTTAACAAGCGCGGTCTGCATTAAGCGCGGTCTGCATCAGATGACGGGCAATAATGTGCGTTCCCGTAGCCCGGCTTCGCTGACGCCGCCGATTACGAAATCAACCAACTGATTCGGTTCGCGCTGCTGCGCCATTTGAATCTTCAGATAGTTGCTCGTTAACGCGACGCAATTCTGACCCAGAGTAACCGCCGAGAGTGTCTTGCCGATCATGCGCCTTCGGAGTTCAACATTCTTCGCATCCGAAAGCGCGCGCAGGATACGGGTGCGCTCCCTCCGGATTTCGACTGGTACGGGCTGGCCTCGCTCAGCTGCCACTGTGCCGGGGCGCTCCGAATAGGTGAACACGTGCAAGTACGTAAAGGGCTGCTGCTCGATAAAGCGCAACGACTCCTCGAATTCGGCATCCGTCTCGCCAGGAAACCCGGTCATGACGTCGGCTCCAATCGCGGCGTCGGGCATGAGGCGGCTCGCAATTTCTAAGCGGCTCGCATAATGCCGGGTCCTATATTTCCGGAACATTCGCTTCAACACGGCATCACAGCCGGACTGGAGCGGCAAATGAACATGCTTTGCGATTCTCGGCTCCGCGGCAACGAGCTCGAGCAGCGCATCGCTCCAGTCCATCGGCTCGACCGAGCTGATCCGCAAGCGGGGGACGTTTGTTGTGTCCAGAATCGCCTGGAGCAAGTCTATGAAACGCAAATTGCCGGGCAAGTCGCGGCCCCAACGGCCGAGGTTGATCCCGCTCAAAACGACTTCGCAATAGCGCTCGCCCAAGTCACGGATCTGATCGAGGACGCTTTGAAGATTCGCGCTGCGGCTTCTTCCACGCACGGACGGGATGATGCAGAACGAGCAACGGTTACTGCAGCCGTCCTGGATCTTCAGATTGGGGCGCGTGCGGTCGTCATACGCATCCCGCACCGGAGTGGCGAGAAACTCGCGCTCATTCGAGATATCGCTGACGTGCAGTTGGCCGTGATAATCCTCGACGGGCGCGGAAACGATATTCGCGATCTGTGTCTTATGCGAGTTTCCAACAACCCAGCGGACGCCTTCGAGGGTCGCCAATTCATCCGGCGCGCGTTGAGCGTAACAGCCGGTCACGAGAATTTCCGTTCCTGGCTGGTTTCGATGCAGGCTGCGAATCGCATGACGCGCATCGAGATCCGCCGCGTGGGTGACCGTGCAGGTATTCAGAACAACGAGATCCGCGTCTACGCGATCGGCGACGGGCGTGAAGCCGCGGCCTTCGAGGGACGCCTGTATTGCCGCACCATCGGCTTGCGAAGCCCGGCACCCGAAGCTCTGGACGTAAATCCGTTTCACTTCACCAGTTTGCAATAGCCCAGGACTCGAGAGCCGGACCGGCGAAATCCCCGCCTGAATTGAAACAAGCCTTGAAACCTCCAGGCCCCCGGTATGTCTCAAATAAATAGGCAAAGAAAGGCCCGTATATGCGAAACGTTCTACTCAACAGCTTAGTATTCGGCGGTGTTAGTTTCTGCATGATGGGAGGCAGTGCTGCGCTGGCGCAAGCTCCCCGGCAATCCCCATCCATGCCGCAATCCTCGCCCTCTTCCTCGTCTTCCCGCCCGTCGGGAGATACAAACGGCCCGTTGGCATCGGATACAGGTCCGAACGCAATGACAACGAAGGTCGACGACAAAAAATTCGCCAAAAACGCGGCGCTGGGCGGAATGGCTGAAATCGAGCTCGGCAAGCTGGCGGTCCAGAAAGCATCAAACGATGCAGTGAAGCAGTTCGGGCAAAAGATGGTTGACGACCATACGAAGGCAGACGATCAACTGAAGCAGATCGCAAGTAAGGAGAACATCAGCATTCCGGATTCGCTCGACTCGAAGCATCAATCGCGTATCGACAAGCTGTCCAAGTTGTCTGGCCCCGCTTTTGATAAGGCATACGTCAAGGATCAGGTTAAGGATCACGAGCAGGATGTAAACGAGTTCAAGAGCGAAGCGCAGGGCGGCTCCGACCCGAACATTAAGCAGTTCGCATCGAGTACGCTTCCGACGCTGGAGGAGCACTTGAGCATGGCGAAAGATCTGAGCAAGACCGAAAAAAAGAACTCGGCGAAGTAGGGCACAGACGGTCCCGCAGGAGCTGTTGCACTCAGGCGAGCTCGGTGACGGCTACGCGTCGCGCATGGAAGGCGTGCATCGAAGGAATGCGCAGCGGCTGAGGGACATCATCGAGGAGCATGGCTGGCCGGGTGCGGAGCTGGTAGGGCCTGCAGGGACGCTCGCAGCCTGGTTTATCGCGCAACACGCGATTGGAGAACCCGAGTTTCAGCGCTACTCCTTGACACTCATTCAGGAGAAAGTCAGGAGCGGCGCAGTGCCTCCGGCACAGCAAGCGTACCTGTCCGACCGCATAGCGATGTATGAAGGCTTGCCGCAGCGGTACGGCACGCAATCACTGCCCTGCCCCGATGGGCAATATCGGCGATGGGCGACCGAAGATCCAGAACACCTGAACGACCGGCGTGCGGCCATCGGTATGCCGCCGCTGAAGGATGACCCGCCCGAAACGGAACCTACGCCGGCCGCGCGTGCCGAATACGAGCTGTGGTTGAAGGGGTATGAGGAGTGGCTTCAAAAATCAGGCTGGCGAAAACGCAGCTAACTTGCTAAATCATGCGCAGAGCTCGTATGCCTCGCGCCCCGCCGCTTCGCTGTGTTCTGCTTCAATCACTCGTTGGTTTCATAAGCTTTCTTCCACCAGCGCTTGGCTTCGTCGTTGAAATCACGGGGTGAGGAGATCTCGATGCGATGCGTAATGCGGTCCTTCTTGGCAAACCCGCCCGTGTCGATCAGCGGTCCGGTTGGCTTTAGATCGCGAAGCGCAAGCCCGAGGTCGATACGGGAGCGGGTCGAGGGCTTCAGTTGCGCAAAGACGTGCTTGCGATAGAAAGGCACAATCGTCTGGCATGGACAGACTTTTACATCCGGCCCGAGGGACGTTCCGAAGGCCAGCAGCTCTTCATACAGGGATCGCAATGCGGCTTTCGGACCGGAAAACATCGCGTTTACTAGGCCGTCAGGATCGTATCCTTCCTTGCCGCCGTGCCCCGCAGCGCGCGCCGCTACGAACTGAGCGTAGTTTGTCGTAAATCCGTGTTTTTCTTTCAGCCAAGAGCGCTGCTCTTTTTCGGTGGGCGGCCCTGATTTCTTGAGGATTGCGATCCAGTCATCGAGCGCCTTACCGGTTTTCTCCTTCAGCTTGGACGCGAAAGATGCCTCCATGGCGAAGCCGGGATGTGGGCTGTAAACAGTTCGGTCAGGAGCCATGATGTCCTTCAAGGCTACAAGCGCAATTGCCAATCTAGCAGTTTCCCAGCCGAATAAACATTTAAGTGCAGAAAGCCCAAGCGACGCTTGTGGATATGCTTCCAGCCTTGGGCCACAGCTTATACGCTTCATCGTTTCCCATGCGCCGTGACCTTCGCGTTGTAAACTATCACATGCGGGCAACTGGATGGGAGGTCGCCCTTTTCGCATCGCCATTCCGGAGTCTTGACATCGAGAGCTCGGGCATTGATGGCGGTTCTCCGTTCCTTGGCAGGGTCGCGGGCCGGGCGACTACGGCAGTCAACCTGCGAGGGCCTCGAGACGTTCGGGCTAACTTTCAGCCTCGCCGCTATCTCAGCGATCGATACACCCTGGTCCAGCCGCGGTATGGCGGTTAATTTGACCTCTTTCGTGAACTGCGTGCGAGACAATCCCAGTGACTCAATTCTTCACTCGATGAGTTTTGAGCCTTAATCGACTAATACATCGGGGAGCTATACTCGCACTCTTTGATCGGGAATTGCACAGTAAAACGTGTGGACTGCGTGTGGTCCAGGGCCACTCGCCCGTCCAATTGCTTTGTCAAAAGATCGACTATTCGCAAGCCCATAGACTTGCTTTGCCAGATGCCTTCCGGGTTATCGATTCCAATCCCGTCGTCAGTTACGGCGAGCTCACAGCTTGGGGTTTTGAGCGTTTGCCCGTCTTTTCTCGTTTCAGCTAGATAGCGGAATCGAACATCGATTTCGCCGCGGCGTTGGCCCGGAAACGCGTGCTTCAGGCAATTTGAGACGAGTTCGTTCGCAATTAGCCCGAGCAGAAGAGCTTGCCCAGTCGAAAGAACTAAATCGTCAGTTCCTGTGCGAACTTGAATCTTTTGCCGGTCAATCCCGTGGAACGCGACCAGGTCACTTAACAGCTGCTGTAAATAGGGACCGAAATTAATGTTGGCAAGGTCGGACGAGCTATACAAGGTTTCATGCAACGCGGCGATGGCCCGTATGCGATCCTGCAGTTCTTCGAATGCAACCTGAAGTTTTGAATCGTTCACCTGACCCGCCTGCAGCGAAATCAGACTGGTAATAACATGCAGGTTATTTTTCACGCGATGGTGAACCTCGCGGAGTAAGAGTTCTTTTTCCTGAAGTGATTTTGCGAGCAGGTCTTCAGCTTGCTTTCGCTCCGTTTCATCCCGGAGCACTTTCGCGAAACCGTGCAATCGCCCTGACGCATCGTGCATGGGAGTTGTTACCCAGCACGCCCAAAAGCGAGTTCCGTCTTTACGGATCATCCAACGATCGTCTTCGGCCCTGCCCTCAGTCAAAGCCTGATTCAGATCTTTTTCGGATTGGCCTCTTTCTCGGTCCTCGGGCGTGAAGAATAGTTTGACAGGACGGCCCACAATTTCTTCTTCCGTGTAGCCGAACGTCCTCTCTGCTCCTAAATTCCACCCCGATATATTGCCCGTTGCATCCACCCGAATCAAGGCGTAATCACGAACGTTCTCTGAGAAAAGCCGGAATCGCTCTTCCGACTCGTGAAGCCGCTCTTCCATCAGCTTTCGCGAAGTCTGGTCACGCATCACTTTGCTATAACCCTGTAGTTTTTCACTGCTGTCGCGATGAGCCGTAAGGACTCCGCTGCCCCAAAAGCGAGTGCCGTCGCGTCGCAAATGCCAGCGGTCGTCTTCCACACAACCATTGCGGCGCGCCGCCGCAAACTCATTCTCTGCTTCGCCGTTACCGCGATCTTCTGGCGTGAATATTACCTCGCCTGGTTGTCCCAGAATCTCTGCTTCCGAGTAGCCAAAAATGTGCTCTGCTCCTCGGCTCCAGCTCACAATTCGATTCTCCGGATCGAAGCTAATAAAGGCATAATCCATCACGCGTTGCGAGAAGGTTTCGAACTGCTCTTTGGAAACCCGAGCGGCTCTGTGCTCCTCATGGCATTCGCGAAGGCCTCGCTCCAGCAAAATTATCCGCTGCTGCAAATGCAACCTGTCGGGCGCTTCAAGTATTCGTTGTTTCCCCGGAGCCTCCATGTTTTCCTTTCCGTCTTTGCCGCGACAGCTCGTTCTCGAAACCCGGCCTTAGCTATGTACGGAAGCGTACATCAGTAATCATACCACTGGTAAATGTCCCCATGTACGGTACCGTGCATATGGTACGTCTAATCCGGATCTGCGCGCCGGAGTTTTGTTGGCATGCCTTGCCTCAACATGCAAGATCGACTCTGGTCGAAGCTGGTTCGCAAGAGTACCGGCCTTTTCTCGTCTCGATATTCTCGATTCGCAATCAGGCAGACTAGATAGGTTATGGCGAAACCCAAACAGAAACGAGCGCTGCAACGGAAGCTAGCATCCGCCCAACCATCGAACCGAATCCTGTCCGCATTGCCTGCTGGCGATTACAAACGCCTGGCTCCGCATCTGGAAAGAGTGCATTTGGAGATGAGGCATGTAGCTTTTGAGGCCAACCAGCCAATCGAGTATGCCTACTTTCCGCTCACCGGAATCGCATCCATGCTGACAGTCATGAAAGGTGGGAAGGCGGTTGAAGTGGCCACTATCGGGAATGAAGGCATGGTCGGTTTGCCCCTCTTCTTGGGCGTAAACATCACTCCCAGTCGGGCCTTTACTCAGGTGCCGGGCGACAGCATTCGAATTAAGGCCGATGTCTTCCAAAAGGAAGTACGCAGACAAGGGGAGCTTGCGAAAGTTATGCAGACCTACACGCAAGCTCTGATTGTGCAGATCTCGCAAGGCATGGCGTGTAACGGCATTCACTCTCTTCATCAGCGCATGGCCCGCTGGTTGCTATTGACCCACGATCGAGTTGCGGCACAGAAGTTTCCACTTTCCCAGGAGTTCCTGGGCGCCATGCTGGGCGTGCGGCGCGCCAGTGTGAGCGAAGTTGCTTCGAAGTTACAGAAGGCTGGACTGATTCGGTATAGCCGCGGCGTTATCGAAATCGCTGACCGTCCAGGTCTTGAAGCCGCTTCTTGTGAGTGCTACGAAGTCATCCAGCACGAATTTGACCGCCTGCTGGGAGCGCCGCAAAAGCAAGGGGTCCAGTAGATGAACTGCCGTGGACCTCGCCTTAATTTAAGGTTGGCAATTTTTTGCATTTAACCAAAAGCGCTTCAGCATCGATCTGAAGTTCACGAGCTATCGCCATCCCGAGTGCTGAAATGTCGGCGAAGGCGAGGCGTTGCGAATCTAGTGTACAGCCGGAAGCGCGCGGTCAGAATATGTCGAGCTGTGAGGGCTGTACGGCTTCGCCGATTTGTAACTCAACGCTGGCGAAATCTGATCCGAGCGGCCACTTTCTCGTGCTTGTGTACTGCGGGGTGTGGGAACGGATTCATTCAGGAGCAGAGCTGCTCGATGGCCGATCCTAGGTAAGCCACGCAATCTTGCAGATCCTGAACCGGAACGAATTCGCCGGTCTTGTGGGCGACTGTCATGTCGCCTGGGCCGAGGACGATCACTTCGGAAGCGACGCGCGAGAGATGCGCGGCTTCGGTTCCGAACGCAACCGTTGTTAAAGGCCGATCAGCTAACGATTCCATCACAGTGGCGAGAACGGCTGTCCCGCTTGTATGAAAAGGAGGGTCGAGCCGCAGGACTTCAACTGTTGCATGAAATCCCGGGAAGTCCCGGGTTAAATCGTCAAGTATTTGGTGAAGTATTGCAGTTGCCAAGCTTAGTGGCTGACCCGGTATGGGCCGCCACTCGAACGCGATCCGGCATTCCCCGGCAATGACGTTTTTGGCGCTTCCACCCTGAATCAATCCGGCATTTACGGTGCTGAAGGGAGGATCGAAGTCCGCGTTTTGATGCGAGGCGAGCTGTTCGGCAACAGTGTCTAAGCGTTCGATCACGCGCGCAGCATCTCGAATTGCCGAGCGGCCTTGCTGAGGGAAAGCACTGTGCGCTTCCCTTCCCGATACAACGATCTCTGCCAATCCGTATCCCTTGCCGGCCCGGACCGGCGCGAGTCCGGTGGGCTCGCCGATGATCATGTATCGGGATTTGATTACACCTTGCCTGACGAGATATTTCGCTCCAATGCAGCCGATCTCCTCATCTGATGTGAGAACGAGCGCGACGGGCTTGCGGAGCCGTCTGGACTCGATCTTGCTCACGACCTCAAGCGCGCACGCAAGAAATCCTTTCACGTCACAACTGCCTCGCCCGAATACTTTGCCATCGCGCAGAACGGGATGGATCGCTTCGCTCCAATTTGGGTCGAATGGCACAGTATCGGTGTGGCAAACCAGCGCTAGCTCCGGGTCCTCAGCGAAGTTGTTTCTGGTTCGTGCGACCAGATTTACTTTCTCGATTCCTGCTTGATCGCGATAGCAGTGAAGATCCGTTTGCCAGTCGCGCTCGTCAAGACACCGGGACGCATACTCGATCACGGATCGATTGCTGACCGAAGAGACTGAAGGGATCGAGACAAGATCGAGCAAGATCTCGAGAGCGGTCTTCACGAGGTTTGCCACAAACGTCCTTGCACGTCGGCGAAGTCCCTGAGAACGGCATCCTGAAACGCATGACGACCGTCCTGAACCAGGCGCTTCCCCTTCACAAACACTTCGCGTATGGCGGTGCGCTCGAGCGAAAAGACAATATTGCTCAGCAGAGACTCGCGTCCGCTGCCTGCGATCGAGGAATCATTTAGATCGACCGTAAAGAAGTCGGCGGCACGGCCGACTGCGAGGGTTCCGCCTGGGGCTTGGAGCGCAGTGGCCCCCGTTTCGGTTGCACCGGTGAGGAGCCGTTTTGCCAGACCCTCACGACCCGCAGCCGTGGCGAGCACAGCCCGCTCGAGGCGGTTCATTCTCAAGTGGTATTCCAGTTCCCGCGCGTCTTCGAGGAGATCGATCTGCACATTGCTATCGGAGCCTAAGCAGATCTGAACCCCAGCAGAGCCCAACGCGTCCGCAGGGACTGCACCATCGCCGAGATTCCGTTCGCTGGTCGGGCAAGCGCAGACGCGGGACTTGGCAGTTCCAAGATAACCGACCTCCTCAGCAGTGATATGGATGGCGTGAATGCCGGTAAAGGAGGAGTCAAGCACGTCAGAGGCATGGAGCAACGCGATGGGCCTGATTCCGTACTCGGCAACGCATTCATCGACCTCGCCTGGCTGCTCCGAAACATGCATCTGAACCGGTAAATTCGTCCCGCGAGCATAGGCTGTGATCTCCTTCACGTAATCGAGCGGGAGTGCGCGGATACTGTGCGGAGCAATGCCAATCCAGGCGGCGCCGGGTATCGAACTGTTACGTATGGCCCTGCGGAGCGCTTCTGTATCTTTCAGGAAGGTTTGCGGGTCAGGGGTGATGAATCTGGCTTGGCCTGGATTCGGGGGCTTTTTCCAGCCTGCTCGCGCATAGGCGGTCCTCAACAGCGCGAGGCGAATGCCAATCTCGTTTGCCGCGCGGATGACTTGCAATCCGAGCAGATTGGGATCCTGATATCGTGAGCCATCCGGCGCGTTGTGCAAGTAGTGGAACTCACCGACAGTCGTGATTCCAGACATCAGCATTTCGAGAAATGCCATGCGAGCGACTCGATAGATGTCTTCGGGCGACAGTTGATTGGCGGCGTGATACATTGCCTCGCGCCAGGTCCAGAACGTGTCTCGAGTGGCAGTTGTTCGATGCTCGGTTCGGCCGCGGATGACCCGCTGGAACGAATGGGAGTGGCAGTTAACCAAGCCCGGAAGAATGGCGCGGTTGGGGAGATTATGGGCATTCGCCAAATCTTCCGGAGTGTCGGAGATTCGCGCGATCACGCCATCGTTGCCGATGACGAGTGCGCAACCGCTCTGAAACCGGCCTTCGAAATAGATGAGATCGGGCAGCCAGGCTGTCTCGCGTTTATCGCTCATCGCATTAGCACCGCCTTACCGCGGACGAAAACAGTCGACGCCGATTCGACACCTGCGAAGTAGGGGATCTCGCGATAATCGCGGCAGTCGTGGATCACGAAGTCAGCCCACTTCCCTGCTTCGAGCGAGCCGATTTCCGAGCCCAGCGCCAGGGTATATGCCGCGTTCAGCGTTGTCGCGGTGATCGCTTCAGCAGGAGTCATCTGCATGTGCGTGCAGGCAAGCGAGAGGACAAAAGGAATAGATGGGGTGGGCGAAGACCCTGGATTGAAATCGGTTGCCAGAACGACGGGAAGACCCGCCTGGATCATTTTGCGCGCGGGCGCAAAGCGATTCGAGCCCAATGTGTAAACCGACGCCGGGAGCAGCACGGGCTGAATGGCTGCCGCTGACAACGCTTCGATTCCGCGATCGTCGATTTGCTCGAGATGATCGGCGGTAGCTGCGCCGAGCTCGGCGGCCAGCTCGGCGCCACCCGAGCGCGAAAGTTGATCCGCGTGAACGCGCAACTCGAAGCCGAGCTTTCGGGCCGAAGTCAGGATAGCTCGTGATGCCGCTACATCAAAAACGCCGGGCTCGCAGAACACATCGCAATATTTAGCCAATTTCAGATCGG
Organism: uncultured Acidobacteriaceae bacterium; assembly: GCA_963703035.1. Taxonomy (GTDB): domain Bacteria; phylum Acidobacteriota; class Terriglobia; order Bryobacterales; family Bryobacteraceae; genus Bog-105. The sequence continues at coordinate 1,769,721 of OY969780.1, forward strand.
CAACCGCGGGGAGCATCTTCTCTTTGACGAGTGCAACGTATCTATTGGTGTTTCCCCGATACTCGTCCGGAACCTCGTGGGCTCCGAGAAAAGTGGGAACGTATTGCAAGGCGGTGACCTGCCCGAGACGTTCGATCACGCGCAAGATCTTCAGCTCATCTTCAAGCGACAGTCCGTAGCCGGATTTGGCTTCGATCGTAGTTGTCCCGCCGCGCAGGAACCAATCGGCATAGCGCCTCGCTGTATTGAATAACTCGTGTTCCGAGGCTGCGCGAGTATTTCGGACCGTCGAGCGGATGCCGCCGCCGCTTGCGGCGATCTCCTGGTAGGTTGCGCCGGTTGCGCGAAGCTCATATTCATTTACACGCGTTCCGGCAAAGACCGGATGGGTGTGGGCATCGACGAAGCCGGGAAGAACCACCCGGCCCGCCGCATCGATCAGTTCGTAGTCAGGAATGTTTCGCGCCTCGAGCTCGTCCCGCGTGCCCACTGCCTGGATCCGACCGTTACGGACCAGCATCATGCCATCGGGGATGACGGAGAGTTCTTTCATCTCGGCGCCGACTCGGGGGCGCGCGGGTCCTTGAAGCGTCACAAGCTGACCGCAATTGACGATCGCCAGAGCCGGTGAATCCACTTGCATTCACTGCAGCATCGGAATCTTGAGATGGCTTTCTCTTGCGACTTCGATGGCCTTTTCATAACCGGCGTCTGCGTGCCGCATGATGCCAGTACCGGGGTCCGAGGTGAGAACGCGCTCGAGACGTCGGTCGGATTCGGCGGAGCCGTCCGCGACGACCACCATGCCGGCATGTTGAGAGTAGCCGATGCCCACGCCGCCGCCGTTGTGAATTGAGATCCAGGAAGCTCCCGCGGCCGTGTTGACCAGGGCATTCAGCAGCGGCCAATCTGCAATTGCATCCGAGCCATCGCGCATGCCTTCGGTCTCCCTGTAGGGAGACGCGACAGATCCCGTATCGAGATGATCGCGGCCGATGACGATGGGCGCTTTGATTTCGCCGGAACGGACCAGGGCATTCATGGCTAGCCCGAATTCGGCGCGCTCGCCGTAGCCCAGCCAGCAAATGCGCGCGGGCAGGCCTTGAAAACTGATGCGCTCGCCTGCGAGGCGAATCCAGCGAACCAGATCCTCATTGTGAGCGAACATGTCGAGCACCAGGTGATCGGTCCTGCGAATGTCTTCAGGATCTCCGGACAGCGCCACCCATCGAAACGGCCCGCGGCCTTCGCAAAACATCGGCCGGATGTATTCAGGCACAAAACCGCGAATATCGAAGGCGTCACTCACGCCGGCGCTCTTCGCTTGAGTTCGAAGATTGTTGCCGTAATCGAAAGCGACAGCGCCCGATCGCTGCAAAGCGAGCATGGCTTCGACATGCCGCGCCATCGAATCCATCGACCGCCGTGTATATTCTTCAGGGCTGCGATCGCGAAGCGCGAGCGCCGCGTCCAGAGTCATTCCGTTCGGGACGTAACCGTTGAGCGGATCGTGCGCGCTCGTTTGGTCCGTGACAATGTCGGGAACGATGCCACGCCGGGCGAGCTCGGGCAAAACGTCCGCGCAGTTTCCAACCAACCCGACGGAGATGGCCTGCTTTCGTTCGCGTGCGCGATCGAGAACAGCAAGCGCGTCATCGAGATTGCGCGCTAAGTGATCGCAATATTTCGTCGCAACGCGCTTCTCGATACGGGCCGGATCAACGTCGATGCCCAAAAAGCAAGCTCCGTTCATGGTGGCTGCGAGAGGCTGTGCTCCCCCCATGCCTCCCATTCCGCCTGAGACGATCAGCTTCCCTGCAAGCTCAGCACCGAAATGCTTCCGAGCTGCCGCGGCAAAGGTTTCGTACGTGCCTTGCACGATGCCTTGACTGCCGATATAGATCCAGGAACCGGCTGTCATTTGCCCATACATAGTCAGGCCGAGCTTTTCGAGCCGGTGAAACTCATCCCAGTTCGACCACCGGCCAACCAGGTTCGCGTTCGCGATCAGAACGCGGGGCGCTTCTGCATGGGTGCGAAAGATTCCGACAGGCTTGCCCGATTGCACTAACAACGTTTCGTCATTGCCGAGGCTTTCGAGCGAGCGCACGATGGCGTGAAAACATTCCCAGCTACGCGCAGCCCGGCCAGTTCCGCCATAGACGATGAGACTGTCCGGGTTCTCCGCGACCGCCGGATCAAGATTGTTCATCAGCATGCGCATTGCCGCCTCCTGATGCCAGCCCTTGCAGCTCAGCTTGGTTCCGCGAGGCGCGGTCACCTCCGCAATGGTTTCCGTCATGGGCGTTCTTTACCTCCTTTGTTACGAAACAAATTCGTCCAGATCTCCGCGCTGGATTACGCCGGCTATACATTCAATATCGCCTGAGAGCGGCCGATCGGCTGTTAACCGGGGTACAAAGGAACGGATGATTTCGCGCGCGTGCTCGATTCGATTCGAGGAATGGAGCGGCGCTCTGTAATCCAGTCCCTCGGCCCCTGCAAGCAGCTCGATCGATAATACGCGCTCGGCGTTCGACGTGATTTGACGAAATTTCAGGGCGGAAGTCATTCCCATCGACACGTGATCTTCCTTGCCGCCCGAAGTCGGAACGTTGTCGACGCTCGCGGGGTGGGCCAGAACCTTTGCTTCGTTGAGTAAGGAAGCCGCGCAGACGTGCGCGATCATGTAGCCGGAGGCAGTGCCGGCCTGAGAGCTGAGGAACGGCGGCAAGCCCTCGTTCAGGTCGGGGTTGACCAGCCGGTCGATCCGGCGCTCACTCATGCCCATCAAATCTGTGATGGCAAGAGCGGCGTAATCGTAGACCATGCCGAGTGGCGCACCGTGAAAATTGCCGCCGCTCAAAACGGCGCCAGTGTCCGCGAATACCAGCGGATTATCGGTCGCCGAGCCGCTCTCGATTTCGGTGACTTCTCGCGCATGTTGAAGCGCGTTTCGAACCGCTCCGTGCACCTGGGGCATGCAGCGCAAACTATAAGCATCCTGCACGCGGGGATCGTTTGTGAGATGGGAGAGGCGAATTTCACTTCCTGCCAGCAGGTCTCGCAGATGCTCTGCAGCCGCCATTTGTCCCGGATGAGGCCGCGCCTGTTGAATACGCGCATCGAAGGGAACCGGCGTGCCGAGAAGGGCGTCGAGAGTCATGGCCCCGGCAAGATCCGCGAGGCACGCGACTCGTATCGCGCGATAGAGAGCCAACGCACCAACCCCGCACATAGCTTGCGTTCCATTTAAAAGCGCCAAGCCTTCTTTGGCTTTTAGGCGGATTGGGGGGATTTCAGCGGCATGGAGCGCTTCCCCGCCCGGCAGTGTTCGACCTCGAAAGCGGGACTGTCCTTCGCCGATCATGGACAAGGCGAGATGGGCTAAGGGCGCGAGATCTCCACTGGCTCCGACAGAACCTCGCTCCGGAATGAGCGGGTGCACTCCGCGATCGAGCATGATCAGCAAAGTTTCGGGAAGATCAACACGGCAGCCGCTGTTCCCGAGAGCCAGCACATTTGCGCGGAGCAGCAGCATGGCGCGGGTTTCCGATTCGGAAAGCGGATCACCGACTCCGCAGGCATGACTGCGGACGAGATTCAACTGGAGAGCTTCGAGCTCAGACGTCGGAATATGTACATCGCAGAGTTTTCCGAAACCTGTATTTACGCCGTAAACTACGCGGCCCTGCCGAAGCACGTCTTCTACTACTGTGCGAGAAGCCTGAATGCGGGGCCGCGCGTCATCAGCGAGACGTACGTGGTTGTTATTCGTCGCGACAGACGCGATCTGTTCAAGCGTAAGTGGCTGGCCTGAAACCTCTAGCATCAGTCGCCAGAGAGGTTCGTGATGGGTTGCGGCGGAGCGGGCGCGTCCATGATGGTTACGAGCAGCACCGAATCCTCCTGCGCTTCGACGCGGTGTGGGCGACCTGCCTCAAGCCGGAGCAACGCGCCGCTGCTCATTTCAAGAGGCGTGTTCTCATCGAAAAAAGTAGCCCGACCGGACAGCGCCTGGACGGTGATCGACGTCCCGGCCGAGTGTTGCGGTATGAGCTGCCCTGAACTCAAACAGAGCAGCATTACGCGTGGGCCGGGACCTGGCAGAAGCGTTCGGAAAACGGGCTTTTGCTGATCGAACTGGACGTGCTCGAGAATGTTCAGCGCTTCCATTCAGCCCTGCTTGCCGGAAGATCGGCTGCCTTGCTCGTCCCGTTTCTCCTTCTGCTTCAAGTCCTCTTCAACGGTTTCTAAATCTCCTTCCGCTTGAGAAGGAACGGGCCGCTCTTCTGCGGCTTCATTCTTGTCCCGTAGATCGTCCTTTTGTTTTTCTTGATCGTCCATAGTCTGTAGGACCCCGATATCAACCGTACTATAGCTCGGTATAGCGCGAGGTAGCATCGCGTTAACGCTTGCGAATCGCTATAATCGCAGCATGCAGGCGACAGAAAAGATCTGGCATAACGGCCGGCTCATCGCATGGGATGACGCGAAGATCCACATTCTCGCGCATGTGGTGAGTTACGGAAGTTCGGTTTTTGAGGGCATCCGGTGCTATGACACGGAGCGCGGATCTGCCATCTTCCGCGCTGCGGATCACGCACGCCGATTATTGGATTCGGCCAAGATCTACCGGATGGAGCTGCCGTATTCGCTAAATGAGCTCATTGGCGCGATGGCGGACTTGGTTCGCGCGAATAAACTACCCGCCTGCTACATTCGGCCGATTGTTATACGGGGTTATGGCGACATCGGCGTGTTGCCGAAAGACAATCCGATTGAAACCTACATGGCGTGTTACGAGTGGGGCAGTTACTTGGGCGAAGACTGTCTGGCGAATGGGGTTGACGTATGCGTCTCGTCTTGGACTCGCATCGCGCCGAACACGCTTCCCGCGCTGGCAAAAGCGGGCGCAAATTATATGAACTCGCAGCTGATCCGAATGGAGGCTGCGGTGAACGGCTACGACGAAGGGATTGCTCTGGATGACGCGGGCTATGTCAGCGAAGGCTCCGGAGAAAATATATTCGTGATCCGCAATGGCACGATACTCACGCCGCCGTTGGGCGCGTCTGTGTTGCCGGGGATCACTCGCGACACGATCGTGAAGATCGCCGGGCAACTCGGGATACCAGTGAGGGAGACCATTATTCCACGCGAGATGCTCTATATCGCAGATGAAGTGTTCTTCTCAGGCACTGCGGCTGAAGTTACACCGATTCGCTCGGTCGACAGGATCACGGTCGGTGATGGACGCTGCGGGTCGATTACGCAAAGAATTCAGCGCAGGTTTTTCGAGATCGTCAAAGGCGAAATCAAAGACGAATTTGGCTGGCTCATGCCCGTCTCCGGCGTTCGCGAAGCGGAGCCTGTCGGGGCCTAGCCGCAATCGGCCCCGATTTCTGGTGCAAACAGACGTACAGGGCAGAGATCGTTCACGTCCAAACTGTGATCGCTCGGAGGACTCGATTTCTGCCCTGACTCTTGGATCGACGTGCGCCGACCCAATCTCGACTTGTGGTCCAAGCGCGAATACCGAACCCGCAGCCACCTCCCCCGAGATTACCTGCTGGCCCAGCACTCGCGCTGGATCTAGTGATTTTTTACCGCACTTGCGCCTGGAACGCCAGTGTTATCGCATGCGGAACGCGCTCTTTTCAACATCTTTTATGTGCCAATCTGCTGCGCAGTTGTGCGGTTACGCCTGTGCGTAAATTGTGAAAAAAACAAGGACGGCCGATTATGTCAGAGCACATACTTCCTAGCTCCGCGAAAAAACTGGTTGGAAGAACTGCGGGCGGATCGTCCGTTGTACGGGTCGAGTACGGGCCCATAATCCAAGCTGTTGATGAATTGATCGAGCCTCCGGAAGTTCGAGACCTGGTTGCACCGGGCTTCATCGACGTACAGGTGAATGGATTCGGCGGGGTGGATTACAACGATCCATCAGCGTCGCAGGAAGCGATTGCTCAGTCAATCCGGCACATGTTTGTAACGGGGGTGACGCGTTTTTTCCCGACGGTAATCACCGGGTCGAAAGAGCAGATGCTCGCGGCTCTTCGGAATCTCGCAGTGGCGAAGGACGAATTTGCCCGGAAGGGCATGCCCGAGGCGGACGCGATGGAAGCCTTTCATGTCGAGGGCCCGCATATCTCACCTGAAGATGGTCCGCGCGGCGCGCATCCGGCCGAGCACGTCAGACCCCCTGATATCGAGGAGTTCAAGCTCTGGCAGGAGGCTGCGAGCGGGAATATTCGCCTGGTCACGGTGTCGCCCGAGTGGGAGCAGACGCCATCGTACATACGCGAGCTCGCGCGGTCAGGCGTCGTGGCGAGCGTAGGGCATACAAAGGCCACAGCAGATCAGATTGACGCGGCCGTGAGCGCCGGGGCGACCATGTCGACACATCTCGGCAACGGCACACATTCGCTACTGCCCAAGACACGAAACTACATCTGGGATCAGCTTGCAGCGGATCGGCTGACGCCTAGTTTCATTGTGGACGGCATCCATATTCCCGCTCCGTTTTTTTCGGCCGCTGTGCGCGCGAAGGGCGTGGAGCGATGTGTTTTGGTGACGGACGCCGTGATGCCAGCGATGTGTGAGCCGGGCCCGTATCGTTTGGGGCAAGTCGACGTAGAACTTCGGGTGGATGGAGCCGTGGTGTTGCGCGGCGGGACGCGCCTGGCCGGTTCTGTGCTCCGGATGGACCGCGCGATAGGCAACGCCGTTCGCTTCGGAAATCTTTCACTCCGTGAGGCTCTTGCGATGGCGACCGTCAATCCGGCGCGTGTGGCGCGAATCGCGGGGCGGCAACGTGGTCTCTCTCCCGGCGAGAAAGCAGACTTGGTCCGCTTTAGCTGGGATGATGGACCACGAGTCTTGAACGTGATCGAAACCGTAGTCGCGGGCAGCACCGTTTATCAGGCGTGACGCGTGCGGTGAGCGAGAGTAGTATTAGGAACGCGATTCCAACTTAAACTCGGAGAAAAAACATGCCATTTACATTGCCACCACTTCCCTACCCCGCGGATGCCCTGGAACCGCATATTGACAAGATGACGATGGAAATTCACCACGACAAGCATCACGGCGCGTATGTGAACAACCTCAACAAGGCGCTTGAGTCCGCGCCGGAACTTGCGAACAAGTCAGTCGAGGAGCTGCTCGCGAACAATTGCGCGGCGGTTCCTGAAAAGATCAGGACTGCTGTGCGAAACAACGGGGGCGGACACGCGAACCACTCTCTTTTCTGGAAGCTGATGTCAAAAAGCGGAGGCGGCGCACCCACGGGTGAAATTCAAAATGTCATCAACTCGACTTTCGGAAGTTTCGATGCATTCAAAGAAAAGTTCAATGCCGCAGCTACGGGCCGCTTCGGTTCTGGATGGGCTTGGCTCGTGAAAGGCAACGGCGGCCAGTTTGACATCATCTCGACTGCGAATCAAGACAGTCCGCTAATGGAAGGCAAGAAGCCGATCCTGGGCTTGGATGTTTGGGAGCATGCGTATTACCTGAAATATCAGAACCGGCGTCCGGATTACATCGCAGCCTGGTGGAACGTCGTGAATTGGGATGAAGTAAACAAACAGCTGAAGTAAGGTTTACCTAGAGGACGAGGCCTACTTCTCGCAGCCGTTCGCCCGTTGCTTCGAGTGAGGTGTGGTGAACGGCTATGAATCCCATCGCGGCCGCGATATCGACGAACATTTTCCGGTCGTCAACGTAGAGTGATTCGCCGGGCGTGACCTGGGCCAAATCGAGTGCGAGGCGCCAGATCTCGCGGTCGGGCTTTCGATACCCCACGCAGTGGGAAAAAATCATGAACTCCGCCAGCTCGCGCAGACGAAAGCTGTGGACACGATGCTGCGTCAGGCCGCGCCCTTCGTTGCTGATGATAGCCAGCCTGAGGCGATTCGATTCCTTGACGCTTTTGAAAAATTGTATGTTCCGGGGCCACGGAGTAGAGGCGTCGTACGCGAATTGGCGGAGCTCTTCGATAGTGAAATCGCGCGGCACGCTGAAGAACACCTGCGTTAAGTAATCTTCAAAACTCATATAGCCGCGTTCGTAGCTATCGAACACGAGGTGATGCCGGTTTTCTATTTCGTCGAGATCCACCCTGAACTGTGCGGCAATGGTCTTCCGGAGGGCTGCATCCCACCCGTTCGTGCCCAAGACGCCGCCGACGTCACAGTAAAGCATTCGGAAATTTGAAGAATTCATGAAGCTTTTAGAGTCACACACGCAGACTCGACTCGCTGGTTTAGAATCAAGGCTTGGCTTTGGGCGCGTAGCTCAGTTGGTTAGAGCGCCTGCTTCACACGCAGGAGGTCACAGGTTCGAGTCCTGTCGCGCCCACCATCGATGTTGAGCGAGCCGGTTAGCTCGAGGCCACAGTTTGCCGGCGCGTATCTTCGATTGCAGTGTATAAGTCGCTCGGCTGAATCGGCTTCGAAATATAGCCGTCCATGCCGGCCGCGAGGAACCGTTCCCGATCACCCTTGAGGGCGTGTGCCGTCATGGCGATGATTCGCGTGTACTGGCCGTTAGCTTTTTCCTTCTCGCGGATGGTCGCAGTGGCTTCCAACCCGTTCATAATTGGCATTTCGACGTCCATGAGCACTACATCGAAACGCTCATTTTCCACGGCAGACACCGCCTCACGCCCGTTGCTCGCGATCACGACCGTGTGACCGGCTTTCTCGAGCAGGCGAACGGCGAGACGTTGATTCACGATGCTATCCTCGGCCAGCAGAATTCGCGATTCCCTGAGCGAATGGCGGGTAACGAGGGCTGCCGAAGCGCCATCCCCGGGGGTACCGCTGAGCACTGCCATGATGCACTCACGCAGGTCCACTTCTTGAACTGGTTTGCTCAAGTAAGCGGAAATGCCGAGTTCCTTGCAACGCAGAGCATCACCGCGCTGGCCCGCGGAGCTGAGCATGATGAATTTTGTGCGGCCGAATTGCGGATACGCTCGGATGCGCTTGGTCATTTCAAATGCGTCGGTAGAGGGTGAATGCACGTCGAGAATCATCAAAGGGTATATTTCGTTAACGACGACGGCACGTTCTAGAACAGCAAGTGCCGATACTTCATTCTCGGCAACAGATGGAGCCAGACCTAAATTCAGGAGCGTATCGAATGTTGCGCGCCGGCTGCTGGCGTTACTATCAATAAGCAATACCGGTAAATTACGGAGTTGGATGGACGGTGAAGGTTCAGTTGGTGCGGCTGCAGGCGCCAAATCGAAATTCGCGCTGAACTGGAAGGTGCTGCCGCGTCCTACTTCGCTGTCCACCCCGAGTTGTCCTCCCATCATCTGGACTAAACGGGCCGAAATGGTGAGCCCAAGGCCGCTGCCGCCATACTGACGCGCCGTGGACGAATCGGCCTGAGTAAACGATTCGAAAATCCTCCGCTGCTTTTCAGGAGCGATGCCGATCCCTGTATCCGTGACATCGAAGTGAACCGTTCTACATGCTTCCCTCGATGACTCAAGCGTCGCGCTAAGCACGATCTGCCCCTGTTCGGTGAATTTGAGTGCGTTGCCAATCAGATTGATAATCACCTGACGCAGGCGGCCAACATCACCCACGAGCGTCTCGCATAAGCTGACATCGATCCTGGGAATTAGCTTCAGGCCCTTTCGCTCGGCGCTTACCGCCAGCACTTTAACCGCATCCCGCAACATCTCTCCTAAATTGAAAGGTATGGGGTCAAGCGCAAGCTTGCCGGCTTCAATTTTCGAGAAATCCAAAATGTCGTTGATTATGGTCATGAGCGCATCGGCGGAGGTTTTGACCATATCCAGGCAGTCCCGCTGTTCCCCAGTCAATGGCGTCTCCAGGACTAAATTCGTCATCCCGATAATTCCATTCATTGGAGTGCGAATTTCGTGGCTCATGCTCGCGAGAAACTCACTCTTGGCACTATTCGCCCGATCGGCACGCTCGCTTTGCGCGGCCAGCTGGGCGTTTGACTTGTGAAGCGCAGCTTCTCTTTTAACAAGAAGTTGACTGGTTCGAATCAGCCCTTGACCGAGCTCTCCGATTTCGTCCTCGCTGAGTTCGACATCTTTGATCGTGGCACCGTCCGCGATCGTGGCGCCGTCCGCCAGTGCCGAAACCTGCTGTCCTAATACCGTTATCCGGCGAACAATACCTGCGAGAAAAAACCGAATGCCGAAAAGCGCGCCGGCGATTCCGATAGCCAGGGTGAAGGGCGCAAGTAGAGGAATGAGGCGCTGGATTCCATTCAGCCGTTCCGTACGGCTTGCAAGAAGAGACGCCTCCTCGTGGTCCATCTCAGCGATAATCTGCAGGAGTTTTTCCTCGGAGACTTGCACTCGAAAAGCTGCCCATGTAGGTTGCGCTTCTCCAGTAGCAATCAATGCGAACAGATATTGGACTTGGCGGCGCGCACATTCTCGAAGCGCAGTGACCCGCTTCTGCTGTTCCAAGTTGTCGCGAGTGAGCGCTTGAACGGCATCGATGGTGCTGTAGAGGCTCTTGGCCGCTTCCCCGCATTTCTCTCTCGCGTTCTCGTCTCCGGTCAACTTGTCGGTGCGGCTAGTCGCGGTGATCATCGACACGTCAGCGAGAACCTGCTCGAGCAGCACCCGAACCTTGAGAGTGTGAATTACCCAGGACTGTGCGGCGCGCTGTTCTGATACCGCTAGGCGGCCCAGGACGCTGTTCAGCAACAATGCTGCAATTGGCAGCAGAAGAACGACCACGCCTTTACTTCGAAGCGGGAGTTTCGACCACTTCCACGAAAGATAAGACTTCTTTGTGCCCAGCATTTAGATCCGTGTAATCTGCATCGGCTGAAAAGGGCCGACGCGTTAGGCAGCATCAGAAACAGATCAAAACGCTTCATCTCTAATATACAGGCGATGCGCGACAAATCTTCGGTATGTGATTGGAAGATCTAGGCCTTACCGGACCCAGAATCCTCAGAATAAGCTCCCGACCCGGGGATGGAAATAGTACTCAGAATGTTCGCTGGCGTAGGTTTCCGGGGCGTTTTCGGATTACAATCAGGAATCAAGACTTCTCTCCAGATTTAGGGGCTTATGAAGTATCGCTCTGAAATTGTGATCGTTTTCGGTGTTTTGTCTGCGTTATTGGGCCCGAGTTTGTCGGAATCGCAGACGTTGACATCGAGTTATCCGCTTCGAGGCCTTCCGCTATTCTTGCGTCCGGCGGCGCAGGACGCTCAGACTCCTACTGCTCCCGGGCAAACAGCAAAACCGGGTAAGCTGAATATCAACGTGATCGGGGGAGCGGGCGCGGTGAACGATGTGAGGCAGCGGGCACCGCGAGATATTACAGTCGAAGTCGATGATGAGAATGACCATCCCGTCCCGGGTGCGCTGGTGACGTTTTTCGCGCCGAATGAGGGTCCTGGGGGCAGCTTTGTTGGCGATAGCCACCTTCTGACCGTAATGACCGGGACAGACGGGCGTGCAGTCGCCAAAGAGTTTCGGCCTAATGAGGTGGTGGGAGATTATAAAATCCAGGTAAATGTGTCCTTGGGCGACGAAGTTGCAACGGCAACGGTTTCCCAATCCAATGTAGCTCCTGCGGAAGCTCTGACGCCAAAGCGGACCGGAATGTCGAGCAAGAAGATTGGGTTGATTGTCGCAGCAGGAGCGGCTGTGGCCGTCGGCGCCGCAATCGGCTTGTCCCACGGCGGCAGCTCGAGTTCAGGCGGCAATTCGCCAGGTCAGACAGCCACGCTCGGGGTTGGCGGCTCGCCTACTGTGGGCGCTCCCCATTAGCGGATATTCGCTCGCTTGACCGGATTCAGATCGAAATGAAGCTTATCGCATTAGCCTTTGTTTGCGCTTCCGTACCTTTGCTGGCTCAAGCTCCGAACGCAAGCAGCGGGGGTGTTTCCGTTCCCAGCCTTGGCTTCGTTGCCAGTCAGACGCCACCACAATTACGCCCCATATTGGGGATTCCCGGAGCGGCGCGGCTCGGCAACCCTTTGTTGCTTCCGAACACCGTAACTCAGATTTACATGGCCCCAGGCCAAGCGTTCGCGCTGGCCGCAGGAGCTCCGGGCGCCTCATTGGGCATGATCTTGCTCGAAGGGGTTGCCGGAGCAGCGCAAAGCCTTCCCGTTAGGCCGATTCCCGGCGCCATGAATCAAGCGGACCTTCTCGCGTTCGGACCGCTCGGCCGGTCGGCCGTCGTCTATGCGCGGCAGACAAACCATATTCAAGTGCTGACCGGGCTGCCTAGATCTCCGCAAGTGTCTCTGGACATCCCGAATGTTTCGGTCGCGAGTACTCCTCAGAAACTTGCCGTCAGCGATGATGCTCAAGTTGTGCTCATCGTTGATGCAGCAGGTACCGTGTATTCGCTTTCGCAAGGCGCCGTACCCACGGTTGTGCATCATTCCCCGGACGTATCGGCGGTTGCTTTTCTTGCTGGAAGCCACGATGCCGTCATTTGCGATCGGAGCTTGAATTCAGCGGCGTTCCTGCATAATTCCAGCGTTACTGCAGTGGCCGCGGTCGCAGGTTTCAGTGACGGGTGTCAGCCGGAAGATGCGGCATCCACCGCGGATGGAAAAACGATCTTAGTTGCGTGTCCCAGCCAGCAGGCGCTCTTGTCAGTCGATCGCGCTTCGGGATTGACGCGAACGTATAGTGTCCCGCTCGCTCCAGGCGCATTCGACCGGTTAAGTGCGCGGGACACGTTTCTCATTTCACCGCCGCAAGGCAGCACGTACTGGTTGGTTGTTTGGGGCCCGGGAGGTCCGGTCACGTCTTTTATAGCCGCAGCTGGCGGGGTGGGTCAGGGGCCAGGCCACTGAGATGGATAGCACACGCGTCTCGGTCCATACGATCTCGAGAGCTGACTTGTCTGCGTTTGCCCGGTACGCCTGGATGCTTTGCATGCTCGCGCTGTGTTTCCTTGGGGTCGCCGGCGCACAGATTCCGCTTGCCATCTCTTGTGTGCCGACCACCGGCCCCACCCAGGTCGGATTGCCGTACTCTGCAACTTGTACCGCGAGCGGCGGGGCCGCCCCGTACAACTGGTCCATTGCTGCCGGTGCTTTACCCGCGGGGCTGGCGCCGAGTAGCAACACGGGGACAAGCATCAACATTGCTGGAACTCCGACTACGGCTGAGAATTACAGCTACACCGTGCAGGTCACCGATAGCTCGATTCCGACGCAGGCGGCGCAGCAGGCATACTCCGGCACAATCAGTCCGCCGCCGCCTCCGACGCCGACGATCAGCAGTCTTGTGCCCTCCAGCGCGACTGCGACGCAGCCAGCTTTCACGCTTACTGTGAACGGCAGCAACTATATTCCAAACTCGGTCGTGCAATGGAACGGCTCGGCTCTTCAGACCGCTTTCGTGAATGTGAACGAGTTGACGGCTGCGGTACCGGCCAGTCTGGTCGCTACTTCGGGAACGGCCCAGATCACCGTGTCGAACCTTGGGGTTCTATCGAATTCGGCGCCGTTTACAGTTCTCCCTCCCCCGGCGATAAGCAGCCTGAGCCCGACCAGTACTGCCGCGGGTGGACCCGCATTCACACTGGTTGTCAATGGGAGCGGGTTCACCTCAGGCTCTACTGTGCAATGGAACAGTACGGCGCTCACGACCACGCTCGTGAGCCCAAGCCAATTGTCTGCGGCAGTTCCTGCGAGCCTGATTGTGATAGCCGGGACAGTTCAGATCACGGTTGTCTCAGGCGGCGTAACCTCAAATCCAGCACTTTTCAGTGTCAACCCGACCATCAGCGCTCTCAGTCCAAGCAGTGCGACGGCCGGAGGTCCTGGCTTCACGCTCACCGTCAATGGAGCGGGCTTTGCGACCGGTTCTGTCGTGCAATGGAACGGGTCCGCGCTCGCTACCAACATCATCAACTCGAATGAGCTGACTGCTCCAGTGTTGGCGAACTTGATTGCGACGCCCGGAACCGCTCAAGTGACGGTGGTTTCGAATGGGCTGACATCGAATGTGGTTAATTTCACCATAGCTAGCGGGCCGCATATCAGTAATCTCAGTCCCTCCTCAGCGGTTGCAGGCGGACCGGCATTCACGCTGACTGTAAATGGTAGCGGATTCCAGTCGGGTGCGATCGTCGAGTGGAATGGCGCTGGGCTGGCCACGAATTTCGGCAATACCGGCAGGTTGACTGCAGCGGTTCCGGCAAATCTCATAGCAAGCCCCGGAACAGATCAGGTGACGGTCGTATCGGGCGGCGTAACGTCAAATGCTGCGACATTTACCGTCACGTCAGCGCCTGTTATCAGCGCTATTACGCCAAGTACCGCGACAGCTGGTGGCCCGGCATTTACGCTTACGGTAAATGGCAGCGGATTCCAATCGAGTTCGGCCGTTCAATGGAACGGAACGGCGCTTTCAACGAGGTTTGTGAATTCGACCCAACTGACTGCTTCCGTTCCGGCGTCCCTGATCGCGACTGCCGGCACGGATCAGATTACAGTGACATCGGGCAATGTAACTTCCAATACCGTGGGCTTCACGGTTGCGCCCGCGCCGCATATCACGAGTCTGAATCCCAGCGCCGCGACAGCGGGCGGACCGGCATTCACGCTCACTGTAAATGGCAGCGGGTTCGCCGCCGGCGCGATTGTGCACTGGAATTCAACGGCGCTTGCGACCAGCGTTGTTAATGCGAACCAGGTAACGGCGCCCGTGCTGGCTAACCTGATTGCCAGTCCCGGGACAGCTCAGATCACAGTCTCCTCGGGCGGCGTGACCTCGAACTCTGCAACCTTCACTATCGTTTCGGGCCCGGCGATCGGGAATCTTAACCCCAGCTCGACAGGCGCGGGAAGTCCGGCCTTCACCATGACCGTCACGGGAACCTCATTTGCGTCAGGAGCTGTCGTGCACTGGAACAGCACTTCGCTTGCAACCGTGTTCGTAAGCTCGACTCAGGTACAAGCGTCGGTGCCGGCCAATTTGGTCGCGAATGTCGGGACCGCGCAAATCACACTTGTCTCCGGAGGGGCAACGTCAAACGCACTGACCTTTGCCGTTGTAGCAGCCCCGGTGATTAGCCTGCTCAATCCCAGCGCTGTCGCGGCGGGCGGTCCGGCATTCACTCTCACTGTAAGCGGCAGCGGGTTTGCTTCAGGCGCGGTTATTCAATGGAACGGAACGGCACTCGCAACCACCGTCGTGAACGCGACGCAACTTACGGCTACCGTTCCCGCGAATCTGACGGCCACGTTTGGGACGGCGCAGGTCACTGTGCTCTCGGCTGGTCTTACCTCGAACTCCGTCGCGATCTCTATTGGCGCGCCGGCGGTTTCGATCACAGGCGTGCACTCTACGTCTGAGCCCACCCAGCAGCTGAACGTCGGTATACAGCTCGCGAATGCGACCCCAAGCGCGCTGCAGGGAACGCTTCAACTCGGGTTCGCGCCGAGCGTGGCGGGCCTGCCAGCAGGCTACATCGATCCTGCGTTGCAGTTTGCCGCTGGGGGAAGGACGTTGAACTTTACCATTCCGGCAGGTGCAACGAGTGTTCCAGCGATCGCAGGCGGCGCTATACAACAAGGGACTGTCGCGGGCACGATTACCGTGACCTTGACAAGCCTGACGTCCGGCGGTGTAAACGCCATGCCTGCAACTCCTGTTACCGCATCGGCAACCATCCAGCCGCTTCCACCCGTGATCACGGCCAATAGCGTGAAGATCACGAATCTGACGCCCACCGGTTTTGACGTTGTGCTTACCGGTTACTCGACTACGCGTGACATGAGCACCGCCACGTTCACATTCACCGCCGGAAGCGGGTCGCAATTCACAGGCGCTTCGACGTTCTCAGTGCCTGTGAATGCGGCCTACTCGGCCTGGTACCAGAGTGCGGAGAGCCAAAGTTTCGGCAGCATGTTCCAGCTGCAGGTTCCGTTCACTATTACAGGGAACACCAGCATTCTTCAATCCGTCAGCGTGACGCTAACAAATTCTGTTGGAACATCCGCGCCCGTCAGTGGCGGTCCGTAAGGTTTGCAGAATTCCAGGCCGAGCGGGGGTTAGCGGGCGGCGTCTACGTGGATTATGATTGTATCTTCGCTCGGCACATTCCTGCCGTGAATCTTCGCGGGCTCGAAAGTCCACTGCTTCACCGCAGCGGCCGCAGCCGCCAGGACAGCCGGATCATGCACCGATCCATCGAGTAGAGCGTGTGCGGAGACCACACGTCCTGCGTCGTCAATCCCCACCTTGATGGCGATATCTGCCGCGCGGGGAATCCGGGAAACACCCAAGCTCCTAGCATCCGGGGCAGCCCATTTCAGAGGCCGGGCAGGAACGTAATTCGTGTTTTGTACAGCCGGCGCTGGTTGTCCGGGCGGCGGCGCCGAGGAAGCCGCATCTCTCGATCCGCTTTCGCGAGAGGGCGCGGGACGGTTGATCGCGGAAGGCACGCTGCCGGCCGGACCAGCAGCCGCTTTTGAGGGTTGGATTGTGCCCACAGGCGCGGTCACTGGCTCCGGGGGTGTTTGCTGCGATAGAACCGTCGGCTGACCTCGCTGCGCATTAGATGTCGGAAGAGATGGCGCGGTCTGTCGGGCTTCGGTGGGGTACTGCCGCGACGTGCGCATGGATGTCGCCGGCGCAGCAATGCTTCCCGTACGCCCTCTCAGGGATTGAGAGGTCGTTTTTGGGACCTCTATTTGTTTCCATTCGTGGTCTTTCCGAACCTCTGGCGCAGAGCTCATCTGCGGTGTAGTCGAGGTATCCGGCGCAACCTCGGCTTGGCTTTCACGGCTATGAGCAGGTGTTTCGACTACCTCGAGGGTTTCGGTTTGCCGTACGTCTTCCCCGCCCTGGAGCTGGAGGCGAAACACGACATTGCCCGAAACAGGTTTATACGATATTGAGCGCTTCGCGATTTCGCCGCCGCTCAAAATCATTTCCCGGTGTTGTGGACCGTCATCGATCTGCAGCACGCCTGCGGTGACTGGGCGAATGGCGGTGTTTTTAGGATCCCAACTGAGAATCCACCCATCTCCGTTGGGCTCGGCGCGCATGTTGAGACGGTTGTTGCCGGCCGGCATGGCCTCAGGCGTGGTGCTGCGCTCGGGCGCGAGCGCAGAGGATTGACGATCCCTGAAATAGGCAAGCGAGAAGAACGTGCCCGCGGCGGTAAGGACGAAAACTCCTACATACATCAGGGTGAGAAGCAAAAAATTTCGGCTCGGTGCAGCATTGGCACCCGGCGGCCCGGTCTGAGTTGCCGGCGGAAGAGCCTCGGAATACGACGTCGGAGGGTTATACGGGCCAGCAGAAGGCTCGATCAGCGGCAGCAGTCTGCCGCGCCGCGCAACCCGCGCAGATGTAGCCTGGCGGAAAGCCGCCGGGTCGTGAGACGGGCTCGAGCGGGTGGCCATTCTATTGATCATCGCCGATTTCATCTCGCGAGTGCCTTCCCGCGGGCGCAAGGAGCGAAGGCAGGCTTTCAATTGCGCCCTAACACTAACATTATATTGGGTGTTCCCGCCGAGACTCTTCTGGTTATGAGAGTACTGGTTGACGCGAAAGGTCCCGCGGCTTCGAGGTCAATCCTTCAGCGGCTGTTACAACCCGGCGATCTGGCGTAAAAGGCGTTTCCCTTATAGTTCAGCTCTTTCAGCCCCATGCTAGACGTGTAGAAACCTCTGATCACCTCGGCTTTAAGCAGTGCGAAGAAGCGGCTTCCGGAGCTGTTATCAGTGGATGAGCGACTGATTGCGCGGTCGCTGAAAGAAGTCATGATCTCGATCTGATCCTTTTCGTCCAGATCCAAGAAGTTTGCGTTGTGCTGTGATCTGCTCTGCCGGTCCAGCGATGCTAACCCATCGCGCCAAATCTTCTCATCATTCAGCGCTTCGAGATCTTGCAGCGCCTCGCGCCCATGATACGCAGCAAACACGGCGCGGTGCGATGGATCCAACCCAATGGCGGCCTGGCGCGTTGCCGCCGAACTAAACGCCCGTAGGTCTATCCACTCCGCTACTTCCTGGATTATGTTGTCATTCTCTGCAAGGCCCAACATGAGCGCCGTCAGCCGCCGCACAAGGGAAAACTCAGCTTGCGAGAAAAACAGCGGCTTAAATGGTGCGGCTCGAGGCTGCACATAATCCGTCGGGCTACCGGCAGGAATCGGATGAAATCTGGCATCGCTCTGCAGGGCGTGCCCAAGGTGATTCGCCATGGGTTGATACAGCCCCGGTGGCAAAGAAACTACTTCGGCCGGCTCCCCGCGAATGGCTCCGGCCAATCCGAGGCCGAGCGCAGTCTCTCCCACGCCCAGCATCCAGAGGCGCCGGGTTAATTCAAACTCATCTTGCATTTACAGCTCACCCTTTTTATACGAATCGACGATGTGGTCCGCAGCCCGGGCCGAAATGGCCATAATCGTGAGCGTCGGCTCATAACAACCTTGGGTGACGAACGATGCTCCATCGGTTACGAAAACGTTCTTTACGTCGTGAACCCGGTTATAGCGATTGAGAACGCTTTTGTTCGGGTCATTTCCCATGCGCGCAGTTCCGCACTCATGAATGTTCTTGCCGAATACGCTCAAGTCGTCATTCGGCGGGGTCGGATTCTCCACCTTCAAAGCGTCCAAGATCTTGGTGATGTCCTGGCGCATCGCATTGGCCATCGCGTGCTCATTCTCGCCATAACTCGCGTGAATGCGCAAAGCTGGGACTCCCCAAGCGTCCTTCTTTTCCGAATCCAGCTCGACATAGTTGTCATAGCGCGGAAGACACTCGCCCTGCGCCTCGATGGCAAACGTATAAGGGATGTTCCGGCGTACCGCGTCTCGCCAGTCCTTCCCAAACCCAGGCAAGGAGAAGGCCTGTGAGTAGAGCTGCTGACTCGCATCTCCGTCGAAGCGGTAGCCGCGCAAAAAGCTGCTGCTCTTATGGCCGCCGGTGTTCACGTATTTTGCTATCAGGTAACCGCAGGGATTCCCTATCGGTTCACGTTGGGAGCTTCTAAGTGAAGCCAGCTCGCCCCCTGCATTCTCGATCGTAAAGTGATCCATCAGGTAGTGGCCGAGAATGCCGTTCGAGTTTCCGATGCCTGTCGGAAAGCGCCGCGACTTCGAATTCAGCAGAATGCGAGTGGATTCAAGCGCGCCCGCTGCAAGAATAACGAGCTTCGCACGCGCTTCGCCGTGAACTTTCGTGACGCGATCGATATAGTGAACTCCGCTGGCGCTTTGGTCGCGCATCGTCACGTCGCTCACGACAGCGTCGCTGATCAGCGAGAGACGTCCCGTTCGGGCTGCGGCCGGGAGCGTAACCGCCGGACTGTTGAAGTAAGAAGCTGTAAAGCAACCGCGCTGGCACTGGTCGCAATAGTGGCACGCCGGGCGGCCATTGTGAGGCACGGTTAAGTTCGCGACCCGGTCCGGCATCACACGCCAGCCGAACTGCCGTTCAATCACCTGCTTTGCGAAAACCGTTCCGCAGGACAGGTTCATCGGAGGAAGAAACTTGCCGTCCGGCATTTGCGGAACCCCTTCGCTCGACCCGCTTACGCCGATGAAGGTTTCTACCTTGTCGTAATACGGCTCGAGCTCGGCGTAGCTGAAAGGCCAATCCTGTTCATATCCGTCGCGGCTGGCTGCTTTGAACTCGTTGTCCGTATACCTGTAGCATTCGCGAGCCCAGCAAAATGTTCGGCCACCCACTTGCCTGCCCCGGATCCACATAAATGGCTTGTCCGCAGGAAATGTATAAGGGTGCTCGGTATCGTTTACAAAAAACTGGTGAGTGTACTCGTCGCAGGCGTAGCACAGGCCTTGGACCGGCTGCTCCGTCAGCATTTTCGCTTGGTCGCGGAAACCCCGAAATTTCAGTTGATACGGCCACGCGTGCTCAGTGAAATCGCGGCCCGGAATGCGAGGCGGCCCTGCTTCGAGCATCAGCACTTGCATGCCGTTCTCGGTCAGTTCCTTGGCGACCCAGCCTCCGCTTGCGCCCGAGCCCACAATTAGCGCATCGTAGATCTTTCCAGCAGGCAAGTTCATTGTTGTTCGCGGCCTAAAAGCTCAGCTTAAGCGCCAACTGAATCTGACGTGAGCTATTGACCGTGTTCGTAATGGAACCCGCTACTCCGGTGACATCTACCGTAGCCGCTGGAAGCCCGAATTGAGGAGTATTGAAGACGTTGAATGCCTCTGCTCGAAATTGCAGGTTCCAATCTTCACTGAATTGAAAATTCTTGAACGCGGATAAGTCGACGTTGTACTGCGCGGGACCTCGCAGCGATCCGCGGCTCGCGTCTCCAAAGTCATGCGCGAATGTCTGGCCTGGTGCTAAGGGCGGAATCGCAAATGCGGCGGGGTTGTACCAGCAATAGATCGTCTGCTGATTCGACGGACAACCGGCGCTCGCCGCATTCGAGAAATCGTACGGATTGCCGATCAGATCCGGCCGTGGCGCGCCTGAACCGGTATTGGTCGGGTCGAAGGACAGCACAGGAGTAAACGCCTGCCCCGAATACAACGCGATAATTCCATTCAATTGCCACCCTGCCGTCAGCCAGTGGATTGGACCTGTGTTGGTCAAAAACCGCTGTCCGGGCCCAATAGGCAAATCGTACGACCAGGCGGACGTGAACTGGTGCCGGTAATCCGGCCCATTATTTCCGCGCTCTGCAGCGAGATCATGGGTGTTTTGCGGCTCCAAGTATTCATTCTCTTCTGATTGGCCGATCGTGTGCTGCCAGGTGTAGGCATTGAGCATGCTCCAGTTCGACGAGAACCGTTTTTCAAACCGTATCTGCAGCCCGTGGGAGATCAGGTTGAATTGATTGCTCAAAGTACGAATAGGCCCGATGTTTGGAACAGTACCGAAGTATGGCCGACCGTAATTCGGAGCTGGTCCGAAATTCGAATCGAGAGGCGCATAGGGCTGGTTCAGGTTACTGAGTGATGCAAGCTTCACACCGCGAGTCCCTACGTAAGCAACTTGCAGCACCGAATCCTTGGCGAGCGCTCGTTCGATGTTGAAGTTCCATTCCTCGATGTAGGTGGTGCGGTTATTGAATGGCTCCGCGCTCGCGCGTCCGGAAGGATTCGTGATGGTCGGATAGGCCGGCGCCGGCAAGCCGGCCGATAGGCGCACGGTTGGCGTCGTCGGGGTATTGTTGATGTTCTGGCTGAAGAACAATCCAGTCGGATTGTAGGCCAGCTCAGCATCGTTCTGATCGGCCTGGACATCATAGAAAATTCCAAAGCCGCCGCGAATTACCGTCTTTGGATCGAGTGGCGTCCAGGCAAACCCGATCCGCGGCGCAAAATTGTTCAGGTCCGTTACCACGTTCGCTGAGCGGCTCACTCCAGGCATTTGCGGTGAAATAAATTGCCCCGTTGCGAAGTCGAAGTTCGCGATTCGGTTGTGCTCTTCGACCATCGGCGTGAAGATGTCGTAACGCAGTCCAAGGTTCAGTGTCAGTTTCGGGGTCACCCGATAATCGTCCATTGCATAAGAACTGATCTCGTACCAGCGCATGCCGAAGGTGCCCTGTTGTCCATCGCGGTACGCCGAAATCGGATATCCGAGCAGGAAACTTGCAAGAGAGCTTCCGCCTTGCTGGGTCGTCAGGTCTTCCGTGAACTGCTGATCGAAGCTCCAGTCGCCGCGAGCGTCTTGCGTCTGGAAGAATCCGTGCTCTCGCCGTTTGACATCCGCGCCGAATTTGAATGAATGTTGATTGTGCACATAGGTGAACGAATCCACGATCTGGTAATTATTTTCGCGGAGAAACTCTGGAAACCAGTCAGTCGTGCCGAGCGGCGCAAATCCAGCGATGCTGATATTGACCAGTCCGCCAGTCGCGATGGCATTAGCCGGATCGAACACGCCGGGAATGCCCATTTGCGCGGAGATCGGCTGTCCGGCGAAGTTCGGCAATGCTTGCACCACGTATCGTGAATAGCCGAGTTTCAATTCGTTGATCTTGTCAGGCGCGAATGTGTGTACATCGGTGATGCCCGCTGCTCGTGCCAGGTTCGTCACGTCCCCTGAGAAGCTTCCCCCGCCCGCCAATCCGGGTAGCGGATCGGGGCGGTGGGAATCCACGTTGCCATAACTTACAGTCGCGTAAAACGCATCCTTACTCGTCAGTTGGTGATCTACGCGAACGTCGAATGCGTCCTGATCGTTAGAAAGAACCGGATTGTAGAGGAAGTTGTTTGCATTGCCCGGAAGATTCGGCAACGGGTACAAACTCGCAATCTTGAGCGCTGCCGGATCTAACCGGGAGGGCGGAATGACATTTCCCGCAAAAGGTTGCCGCGTATTGGTTACAGGATTGTATGTAAACGGATCGAAAATCTGACCTGTGTCATAACCCGCGGTCGTGGTTGTCCCCGTTAGCAGATCCGAAAAGTTGCCCGTTCGTTCAGGAAGCGAAGGCACCGTCGAAATGTCCGTCTGCGCTTGCCGGATGCGAGTGCCCTGGTAATCGACAAAGAAAAACGTTTTGTTTCTGATGATCGGTCCGCCCAGCGTGCCTCCAAACTGGTTCTGCTTAAACGGCGGGATCGGCAGCGTTTGGCTATCAAAGTAATTCTTCGCGTCGAATGCCGAATTGCGCAGGAACTCGAAAAGGCTTCCGTGAAAGCGGTTCGTGCCCGACTTCAGCACGACGTTTACGACTGCACCGCCGCGCCCGATATCGGCGCCGAAGCTGTTGCTTTGCACCTTGAACTCCTGTATGGCGTCGATAGAAGGCTGGATCACCTCAAACCCGATCTGTTGCTCGTTATTGTCGAAGCCATTCAGCAAGAAGTTGTTGTTCGTTGCCGTGAGCCCGTTCGCTTGAATTGCGCCGTTTCCGCGCTCGTTTTCTGGAATACTGCCCTGCTGCACGATCCCTGAGGGTCCGGCGTTCACGCCCGGTGTTAAATAGGCCAGCTCGACGAAATCCCGACCGTTCAAAGGCAGCGCGTGCACCCGCTCTTCATCGATGACCTGTCCAATCGAAGATGTTTGCGTCTCGACCAGCGGCTCCGCAGCCGACACTTCGATTTGCTGCGTTACCGCGCCCAGTACGAGCGTAATGTCGACACGCACTACTTGATTGACGTCCAGTTTGAAAGGCGCCTGTACGGCCTTCTGAAAACCTTCGTGCTCGACCGCGACTGTGTACGAGCCCGGCTTGAGCGCGGTCACGACATATGCGCCATCGGTTCCGGTCTGCACGCGATGGGCAACATTTGTGGCCGTGTCAGTTACAGTAACCGCCGCTCCCGCGACCACCGCGCCCGAGCTATCGCGAATTGTGCCTACGACTCTGCCCGATTCCACTTGCCCAAATACGTGGACGTCAGCTACCTGAAGGAGGGCAAACAGCCCGCAAGCAATGCAAGAAAAGCGTAAAAGTCTCCCGAGCATAATACGATCAGGATACGACGGATCATTGCTGCCGGGCTCAGCAGTTAGGTAGTGACGAGTGAAGGACGCGCGCCGATATTGCGCAAGCAATGATCAACCCAAAGCTTGGTCAGTTTCTCCTGCGCTCCGTTTTGCGAGAGGCGCATCCGGAGGCTCCCGAACTCGACCAGATCCAACGGTTGATCCTGATTGAAACAGGAAAAAACGACGGTCTCCTTGCCGCTCTCAGGATCTTTGTGGACCTGCAAGCATTGCGCGCAAATTTCCTTCATCATGCATTGCATGGGGGAATTCACGCTTGCGAATGCGCGGTGATTGGGCTTCAAATAAGGCCGCAAAACCGTGTGGCGCGCTTCTTGCACGGCGCGCATCATACCGTCTGACCCGATCACCATCAAGCGGTCAACCGCCTCCAAGGGGATCTGCGGTTCGCCTAAGTCTCCCCTCCCGTAAGCCGCCATCCCTTGCACGATATTGCCGACAAATGCGCTGTCTTGAACTCGTGTCGGCGTGAATCCCGGCGCTTCGTCACAGCACCAGATCACAACGTCTGCCGCCTTCTCAATTTCCTCGACTTTGTACCGGTCAATAATCTTCTTGTAACCTGCGAAATAAATGACGCGCGATCCCGAGGCGCGCAGCGTTTGACCTATGGAGAAAAGCACGGCATTTCCAAGACCGCCGCCGGCCAAAAGAACTGTCTCTTGCGCCGGTGTTTCAGTGGGTGTGCCGGTGGGACCCATCAGCACGACGGGTTCACCCGGCTTCAGCAAGGCGCAGAGATCTGTCGAGCCGCCCACCTCAAGAACAATGGTTGACAAGAGTCCCTTCTCGAAGTTGACCGAAGCGCCGGTCAAGGCGAGGCCTTCCATTGCGAGCGTTGTTCCTTCGGTGCGTGCCGCGAGCGATTCGTAGTTCTGCAGCCTGTAGAACTGGCCCGGCTTGAACGCTCGCGCGGCAATAGGCGCCCGAACCACAATTTCGACAATGTTTGGAGTCAACCGGATAACATCCTGCACCACGGGCCGAAGCTCGTCATTCAGGCGTGCAGCAAGCGCTTCCGGCGAAATCGGGGAAGCAGCGCTCCGGGATAGAACACGCGAAAGAACCGGATATCCTTGTTTCGCGCTCGCCATGGCCTTGACCACGTTTCCAGAAAATGATGGATGCAAATCGCCGAAAAAGCTGATCGCCCGCCCCTCAGGCCGCATCGAAATCAATACATTCGCAACGGCGGGTTTCGCGATCCTTTCCGGTTTCACGGGGTGGCCGTCTTCATCAACTGCCTGGAAGTAGCGGCCATCGAGCCGAAAATTGTGTTCATCCTCACGCGCCAGAACGGTGTTGGGCTGCGTGCCCGCGGCGACTAAAATAGTTCTGGCGGGCAGCACGACCTTTTCTCCCGTCGGCGATAATCCCAGGCCCTCATCGAATCTGTGCTTATCAAAGCGCAAGGACATTGCGCTTCCGAAAGCATCGATCTCAACCTCTTCCGGAACCAGGCATTCGGCGAATCGCACCCCCTCTTCGAGCGCTTTCCCGACTTCCTCGTGATTCAGAGTGTAGCTGGGAGAATCGATCAGCCTGCGCCGGTAGGCGATGGTTACTCCGCCCCAGGAATCAAGCAGCTCAATGAGCCGTGGCCGCCTCCCCTCCCGCGCGGCCGCGTCCCGTTCCGCGCGAATGGCGCGAGCGTGCGCCAAAAACTCCTGAGCGACTTCCGCTTCCTCTACCGTCCATGCGGATTCGACGTCTCGCGTGCCCAGCTCGGCCGAAAGCAGTTCATAGCGCTTCAGAAATTTTTCTACCTGGACGACGTAATAGGCAAGGGATTCCGTTGCCGTATCGATCGCTGTCAAACCGCCGCCAATCACCACGATCGGCACGCGGATCTGCAAATTGGCCAAAGACTCGGATTTCGCCGCGCCGGTCAGTTGTAAGGCCATCAAAAAATCGGAAGCCTGGCGAACGCCTCGGACCAGGCCATTCTTCATTGGAATCACTGTCGGGCGGCCCGCACCGGCGCACAGCGCGATGTGATCGAAACCCATGTCGAACGCGTCATCGACGGTCAGGGTTCCGCCAAATCGGACGCCGCCAAACATGCTGAATTGCCGACGCCGTTCAATGAGTAACCGAATCACCTTCAAAAAATTCTTGTTCCAGCGGACCGTAATCCCGTATTCCGCAACCCCTCCAAATCCCGCCATCACCCTTTCGTCCAAGCGCTCGTAGATTTCAGAGACGTCGCGCAAAGGCCGGAATGGAACGCGGTTGCCGTATGGATCCACTCCCGAAAGATCGCCCGGCAAAGGCTCAATTTTCAGTCCGTCCACTGCTACGACCGTGTGCCCATCGTTCATCAAGTGATGAGCAAGCGTGAAGCCCGACGGTCCGAGACCAACAACAAGAACCTTGTAGTCAGTCGCCGGGCGCGGATAGGGCCGCGCGAAGTTCAACGGGTTCCAACGCGTCAGCAAGCTGTAAATTTCGAAGCCCCATGGCAGCTCCAAGACATCCTTCAATGAGCGGGTCTCGATCTGGGGAATGTCGACGGGATCCTGTTTCTGGAAAATGCAGGATTTCATGCAGTCATTACAGATGCGATGCCCAGTGCCGGCCGCCATGGGATTGTCGATGACGGCGATCGCCAGCGCAGCAATCGGATTCCCGTTGCCCTTTGCCAGGTTCATCTCCGAGATCTTCTCTTCGAGAGGGCACCCGGCGAGCGGCACTCCAAAGATGCTGTGCTTAAAAGACCCGTTCTTTTCTTTTAATCCAGTCGAGCAGCTGTCTTTTTCCTGTTTATGGCATTTGATGCAGTAAAACGCCTGATCGAGCGCTCCGGTGAGATCCGTTCCGGGATCGGTCAAACGAAATCCTTCGCGGTGTCTCCAGTGATCGGCACTCAACTCCAAACGAACCAAGCCATCGTTTGCGATCGATTCGACTGGAATCAGGTGATGCATATCGAGCTTATGCGGCACCTTGAACAGCACGCCGCGGCGATGCTTCACCTTCCCCTCGGGCGATAGCGTCGCCCATGCTGCATATTGAGTTGCGAGGTCTAGATGCGGGGCGTGCTCGGGCTCTGACTCGATCCAGCGCGCAACGTGGTGCGCGAAGCTGCGCTCGGTGAGCGCTTCCTGCATCAGGGTCTCAAGCTCCGCGGCTACTTTGAACCCGTCAAGCTGATTTGCACGCTCCTCCGTATACCCCGCCAGCGCCTTACGCTGGACAAATCGGCGCTTTACAGATAATAAAGGCGCGAGCTCGGCGTGCCGCGACTGCAAATCTCGAAGCTCTTGCTCGATGCCGAATAGCTGGCCGATGAAATCTTCGAGGTAAGGAGCCAGCTCAACAATCAATTCCGAGCTTTGCTTGTGATTAAGTAACTGCGGATCGCGCTGGGCTTCGATCAGTTGTGAGTGCAGAGATGGCGCGCTTTGGTCGAGGTCATGGAGAAAAAGTTCGTCCAGTTTGACAAGCATCTCCCGGTCGTAGAGATCCTCAAAATCTAATCCAAACGCTAGGGACAGTTCTGGAGCCTGCGGCGCACTATGGAATTTCTCGGTTGTACTATTCACGACAGAATACGGTACTGGCGTTAAGCCGAAAGCGACGGTATATACAGGGATACTGCTGGCAGCCGATCCCACCAACTCGCGCCAGTGTTCGTTAGGTAACTACTTCTATTCTTGCAAATTCTTCGCAATTTTTCCTTGACTCTGACGTAAGGTCAGGGCTGGGCATAGTCAAGGAGATGCTAGTGGGGTGTCGCAGACATTTCGTTACCGGCGGGTCGCTCCAATCGCTTCGCTCATGGCTCCGAATCGAGATTGCAGTCATTCAGAGCCGCGAGCGCAGTCTCCGAGGGTCTTGATCCAGCCTTTCTTTTTGAACTCGTAATAGCGGCCGTTGCGAATGACCGCTTCGATCTCTTGCTGCTGGTCGCGCGCGAGGAGTTCTTCAGTTGAAAATTCAAAGCCAATTTCAGCGGGATCGAACGGTAAACCGACCTTTTGCGCCGTGTTGTAGTGGTCGAGCGCGTTGCGCCAGCGCGCCTTTTCGGCTTGTTGCTGTTTCTCGGCGGCTGCGCGGCGCTCGGCGATTCGGCGCTGCAGCTCGGTTTCGTCCTTGGCGCACTGGCGGCGCAGGCGCGCTTCCTGAATGGAGAGGTTGTTCAGATCGCGGCGATACACGAGGAAAATCTGGCTGTCGATCATGGTCTTGCGGACGCCCAGGTCCTGCTCGTCGGTGAAGTGGGAGGCCAGCTCGCGGCGTCCGATCGCGTAGATGCCGGTTTCGAGCGAGCGAATCCGGTCGAGACGCCAGAGCGTGTCGGCGATGGATTCGGCGAGTCGCTTTTCCTGGTCGTTTTCAGGGGAGTAGTGGACGAGTATACCTTCGATGTGGGCCTGGTAGGCGGCAACGTCATCGCTAGGCAGGAGGACGGTGCGGCCCGTGAGACCGGTTTTGAGTGCGTTGTGCGAAACTTTGGCCTTGCCCTCAGACGAGGTGGGGCCGGTAGATTGTTGCGCGTTCGCGCGATTCGCCAGGAGTTGTTCGGATGAGGCCATAAAGAGCTGCTTTCGGCCTGAGCGTAAAAGGGATGGGCGGAATGGCGGCGAATTGCGAGAACGGAAACGCGGAAGGGCAAGGGAAAGAAAATTTTGTTGTGTTGTGAACGGAGTTGAGGGCGGAGCTCGACCGAATTAGCCGACCGGGCCTTCCCGATTTTCAAGGCGCGTTAAGCGGGTGTCCTAGTGAGCTGTCCGATGATTTCGATAGCATTGCTGAACTCCAATCGCTTCGCTCATGGCTCCGATACCGCTACCAGAGCCGCGAGCGTAGCGACCGGAGTGGTACGGCGTGTTTGCGACAAGCCACTAGTCCGAGCGCCCACGACAGCTATGTATCACGCTCAGGAATTTGCCAAACTAGCCGGCGGCAGATCGAAGCTCGAAGGCAACAGTGGTCGCCCGAACTCCAGGCACGCGCCGAAAGGGACTGGTCCGATCTGTTTCGCGATGTTGAACAGGCGCTCGACGAAGATCCGCGAAGCGAGAAGGCGCAGGCTCTCGCGGATCGTTGGATGAAGCTGGTCGAGGGCTTCACCGGAGGGGACCCGCAAATCACGCAAGGGCTAAAGGCCCTCTACGCCGACCGGCTCAATTGGCCGGCCACTTTTCAGGAGAGGATGGCGCCTTTCAGCAATAAGAAGGTTTGGGCGTTTATTAACCAAGCCATCGCGGAACGCAAGCGCAGACTGGAGACCAGCGAGACGTGAGTTATTGTACGGGTCTCCGCCACTTGCCCCAGCGCCAAGCGTAGATACTCAAGTTCGCAACGCACACGGCAACCCCACACAGAGTGACCAGCCAAACCGGCAGATCCGGATACACAAGCATCTCGAGATAGTGGATGATGAAACCGCCCGGATAGGAATCGATTTTGTATCCGCGCTCGAAGTACTCCTCGACCAGCGTCAACGGACACGGACAGGGGCCCACTTCCACTACGATTCCCCACAGAAGAGAAGCGATATGAACCGCCGCGAGTGCGGGCCGGTTTCGCGTCCAGGCTGCACCCAGAATTACCCACAGGAGCCAGAGCAGGTGCGCAGCGAGCGTGATCGCGCTTGCAATCCCGCTCAGTTGATCGGTGTTCATGAACCATTACGGACAGTTGCAATCACGTACGATCTTTGAAGTTGCTCGCGAGGAGTGTAAGTCGGTTAGTTATGCCGCTTGTGCGCGGTCTTGCGTGCAGCGCGTTGTTGCGCCGGCGGAGTCTCGGTAGTTAAGTTGTGGGCGGAGTTGACCAAGGCCAGGTGTGAGAAAGCCTGTGGGAAATTGCCCAATTGACGACGCTCTTTCGGGTCATATTCTTCCGAGAGAAGCCCGACATCATTACGGAGCGCAAGCAACCGCTCAAATAAAGCGCGCGCTTCGTCGTATCGACGCTGCAGGATATAGTTATCGACGAGCCAGAAACTGCAGGCGAGAAAGACGCCTTCCGAGCCAGGCACTCCGTCGACTGCGCTTCGCGTGTCATAGCGGGCGACGAAGCCATCGTTCATCAAATGCTTCTCTATCGCATCGACCGTACCGCGAATACGCGGATCCTCGGGGGGGAGAAAGCCCACGAGCGGCAGCATGAGCAGGCTGGCATCGAGATCCTTGCCTCCGAAGTATTGGACGAAAGATCCCAGTTCCTGGCTGAATCCGAAGCGGCAGACTTCATCATGTATATCTGCGCGCAAACGAGTCCAGCGCTCGAGCGGCCCTTCCTCGTTGAACTCGTTCATGGTGCGCACAGCGCGATCAACCGCCACCCACGCCATCACTTTGGAGTGGACAAAGTGACGGCGCTTGCCCCGGACCTCCCAAATGCCGTCATCGGGCTTACTCCAGATTCTTTCGATATGGCTTGCCAGCGCTCTCTCCAAACACCAGGCGACATCCAGCCGCGTCATTCCTTTTCTCCGCGCCTGATAAAAGGCATCGAGGACTTCGCCGTAGACGTCGAGCTGCAGCTGTTCTGAGGCCGCATTCCCAATGCGGACAGGTTGCGAGCCTTCGTATCCGGGAAGTTCCGGGAGCTCGAATTCCGTGAGCCGCCGCTCACCCGCGACTCCATACATGATCTGCATCTGGTCGGGGCTGCCCGCTACGGCGCGAAGCAGCCAGTCTCGCCAGGCTTTCGCTTCATCAATGAATCCCGCTTCCATCAGCGCAAAAAGAGTAAAGGTCGAATCACGAAGCCAGCAGAAGCGATAATCCCAATTCCTCGATCCGCCTATTTCTTCGGGCAGCGATGTTGTCGGCGCGGCCACAATTCCGCCGGTTCTGTAATGGGTGAGCGCTTTTAAAGTGATTAGCGACCGCAGCACAGCTTCAGACCACGGGCTCTCTTGCTTATACTGGCTCGACCATTTCTCCCAAGACGAAGTGATGTTCTCAATGGCTGTTGCGACATTCGGCTGGCCAGGATCAACCCAGTAAGAGCGCGACCAGGTCAGCGCGAAGGGAACCTCCTGACCCTCTTCGACGACAAACTCGGCCCGCGTCTTGAAGTCCTCACCACGCAATGGAACTGGAGTGGCGAAAGTAATCTTATCCGGGCCGGCCACAGCGGTTAATACGTCCTCTGCGACGCGGTTGACCCACGGAACCACGGTTCCGTATTCAAAACGGATAACCAGCTCCATCCGCATCTGAACCCGTCCGCGTATGCCGCGCACCAGCCTTAACACGTCCTGCGCTTCGCCGCGGCGGTCCATGCAATCGACCAGCACCACAGTGCCCTCGGGGGTTGAGAATTCGGTCTCCAGAACCAGAGTTCCCTTTCTATAGCGGCGATGGATCGTCGGGCGCTCGGCCTTGGGCTCGACGGTCCAATGCCCGTTTTCATGCGATCCAAGCAGTCCGGCGAAGCATGCGCCGGAATCAAAACGCGGGAAGCTGAGCCAGTCGATGGATCCATTTCGCCCAACCAATGCAGCCGTCGCATTGTTACCGATCAGAGCGTAGTCTTCAATGAGTTGAGTCATCGTCAGCCGAAGTTGGAAATTTCATTTTCAGGCAGCAAGCTCAATCACCACTTTTATATCGCCGGGCTTGCGCTTGAGAGCTTCGTGCCAGTTCGCGAGCGGTTCTCGTCGCGTGATCAGACGCGCCAGCCACGCGCGGTCCGCTTTGCACAGCGCCTCCTCGGCCATCTCATAATGCTTCCGGTTGGCGTTCACGGAACCGAAGATGACGCTGTTTTCGAGCACCATCGTGCGATTGATGGTTCCGATATCAAGCGTTTCCTTTTGACCGTGAGAGGAGACTCCCGCGAGACACAAGATACCATCATTGCCAAGGCGGTCAATGGCTTCTACGATGACGGAGGCGACGCCTGTGCATTCGATCATCACGTCGGGACAGAACTTCAAGTCTTTCAGCGGGCCAGTGTGATAGGTTGCGCCCAAATCGTGGACCAGCTCCGGTTTCAGACCGTCTTGGACACGATCGAGTACGTGAACTTCGAGGCCGCGCTGCTGACCCATCAGAGCAGCCAGCAATCCAATCGGACCGGCGCCGGTGACGAGCAGGGTTTTGGGCGCCCATTTTGCGCGCTGGCCGATATGCGTTATGTGGTCCCATGCTTTGGCGAGAATACTCGAGGGCTCCATCAAGACGCCCAGCTTTCCGAGATCCGGACTGAGCTTCACAAGAAAGTGCGGTTCGATGCGAAAGCGCTCGGAGCCAAATCCATTGCGCTCCTTGATGCCGTGCTCGGTGTACTTCCCGTTACGGCACATATCCCATTCGCCGACAGCGCAAGCGATACACGGCACCGGATCCGGATGACGAACGATGCCGACCACCAGATCGCCCTTTTGAAATCCGCTCTCTTTGGGTGCTTCTTCAACGTGGCCCAGAGATTCGTGACCGAGGATCAGATGGTCCTTTCCCGGCGGCGCCCATCCGTAGTCGGCGGAAATCAACTCGAAATCGGTTCCGCAGATACCGAGAGCTTGAGCCTGAACTAATACCGTTCCGTCGCTTAGAGGAGGCTCCGGGACATCTTGAACCGATGCCGAATTCGCTTTTCCGGGGATGATTGTGAGGGCTTTCATACGTTCTGCCGATGGGCTCCCCTGGTAGATGAACGCTCAGAGCATTTCGTAACAGCGGCTTCGGGTGAACCGAACAGATTCGATGCTTTTGATACGCTGAGAATTCACGCCTCAGGAGCGCGTGCTTACGGCTCGAAGGTGCCGGGTTCCGCCATGCTGAAAGCCTTTGTGATACTCGCCATGGGACTTGTAATGGCGCAGGTTCAATCCGCCGCTTCCATTTACGATTACAAATTGACTTCCATTGACATGGAATCTGTGCCGCTCTCCCAATTCAAAGGCAAAGTCGTGATGCTTGTGAACGTGGCGAGCCGGTGCGGGTACACACCGCAGTATGCCGGGTTGGAAGCGCTTTACCGCAGATATAAAGATCAGGGACTAGTAATCATCGGGATTCCGGCGAACAACTTCGGCCAGCAGGAACCGGGAACGAATTCAGAGATCAAAGTATTTTGCAAGCGCAAATATGATGTCACATTTCCGATGATGTCGAAGGTATCCGTTGCAGGAAATGACAAAACTCCGTTATACGAATACCTCACCGACAAGAGCGCGAATCCGTCTACAGGCGGCGAAATCAAATGGAACTTCACGAAATTCCTGATCTCGAGAGACGGAAAGATACTCGCGAGATTCGAGCCGGATGTGACTCCAGAGAATCCCGCGCTGGTCACTGCTGTTGAGAACGCGCTGAAATGAGCTCTACGGCAATCGCAGATTCCAAATCGTAATGTTTGAGGCGTTGTCGTCGACTGCCGCGAAACGGACTTGATCGCTATGCGGCTTTGAGAATGCAAGTCCGAAGGCTCCGCCAAACGCCGGGTCGACAGAGAGCTGAGCGACGAATTCGCCCGCGACTGTAAATTCCACGAGTTCACTGGGCTGCTTCGGATCCGGATTGATTACGTCGCTATTGGCAACGACCAAATGGCCGTTCGGAGCCATAGCCATGCCGAGCGGGCCGTGAAGGTGCTTCTCATCGCGGTAAATGACGTAACCTGTGCCGTTATCCCTCTGCGTTGTCTTCGCATCGCGAACGGCATACACGGCGTTGTCTTCCGTCGAGGCGATGTAGAGAGTGTCCTTCTCGGCGTCGTAAACCAGGCCCGTCGGGCCAACGACGAAGGCCGTACTATTGCAGTCATTCCTGAAGCCGGAGGCGATTTGAGTGGCAGATTCGACCGCCACACCACCGCCCCAGACTTTGAGATCCAGCCGGACCACCGTTCCGCCCTTGCCCGGCAATGCGTTCGTAACAAATAACTGGGCCCTCCCGCCGTCCTCGTGTATGGCCATATCCCAAGGGCCGTTGATTTTCGCATTCTGCAGAGTGTCGACGAGGTTGCCCGACCGGTTCAGAACCAGTAGCGAACCGGATGTGGCGGTTGCGCAGGTTCCATCTGTGCTCGGGAAATTGCCAACGACGACCAGACCTTCTCGCAAGAGACCGAGCGCGGTACTCAGGCCCAGCCCTGCGCTGCCCTGAAAGAACAGCGTGTTTGCGCCACTTGGGCTGATGTCGACAATTGTGGTCCCAGTGCCTTGCAAATTCGCGTTGTTATTGAAATTCGAGACCAGTACATCGCCGGAATGAAGCTTTCCTCCCGATGCGAAATCCGCGCTGACAAACGCGACTCCGTATGGGTTTACATCGCCGTTCGATGGAACAGTCGACGCAACCCTCGGCCCCGGAAGCGGCAAAATGGCATCGACATCCCGGACTCTTTCGCCGCTCTCCTGTGCCGCGCTGATCTGCGCAGCCGCGCACCCGGCTACAGCAATCAATGCGCTGTAAAACAATACACCTCTAATTTGATCAAAACTTCGCATATGTCCTCCGTTTTTAATTTCGCGGCGATTTCTCGATCGCTGCGGGCCCGCTTTTCCCCTCAGGAAACAACGGCATTGTTATGTTGGCGCCGATTGCGGGAGGACTGGTTGCGTTTTTGTAAAGCTCGTGTAAAACCTTATCCGGCATCAGGACGCCGGAATTCCAGTGCCGAAGCCGCCGTTCGAGACGAACGCGCTAATGCGGCGCTCCCACGGTAGGCGGGCCAGCCCCGATCCCGCCGGCTTGCGACGACGATCCGCTTCCTCTCGTGGCAACAACAGCACCTGCCGCAGCCGCGGCGGCGACTCCGATTATGATTGCCGCAACTGCCCGGCGAGAGAGTCCTCTCCGTTCCGCGGGTTCGGGCACAATTAAATTCGCCATCTCAGCGTGCGCCTTCATGGCGTCTGCGCGGCTGAGATAGTTCGTTTGCGTAATCTGAATGCTTGCGGAGCGCCCCTCCGATTCGGCAGTTATTTTCACCGGAAATGAGCCGATGCCGAGCGGGTCCATTTCCTGTACGCTAGTTCTGCCGTTGGTTTCGGTCACTGCCGAGAAACTTCGCGCCCCGTTCGGAAACCGGACACTCGGGCCAACTTCGGGAGACTGGAAATTCACGACTGCGGCGGGAACGGGACGATTCTCCGCGTCTCGAACCTCGACGGTCAATTGAGCGGCAGCCATTTCTTTGACGAGATTCGCGCTATTACCTCCCGTCACAACGGCAATCTTGAGTTTCGGTGCAGGCTGCAAAGTCCCTGGCGCACCTGGATCTTGAGCCATCACTAGCGGGGGCTGGAATCCCGTCAGCGCCCCGACGATACAACAGAACATTCGAAGTGGATGCAGTTTCATTTTGAATGGGCGCGCATACCGAACTTCCACATTCCTATTATCGTCTTGTCGTCCGGTAACGGGACTAGACACGCCGGCAGAGTTTATCAGCGCCACGGTTACCGATTGGATCGCACTTAGGCCACCTGTGAAGGTAAACGGCACTGTCAGCGAGAATGCGCTTCCGTCGGGTAATACCGTCCGATGAAGAAGGGAGTCTGCCTCGGATTTCCGGATCCGTCCATGCTCTGCCGAAGAACACTCATTCTAGCTGCGGGTGAGGTCGTACGCATATGGCTTCACCCGATAGAGTGATACGGGGTGGACTTCTGCCGTTAGGCCGTTTGCCGTTCGAAGATCGAATCGGCCGGCATCCACGCTTGGGAACTCGTCTGATACGCGCGCGCTACTTCGCCGATGATCATTAACTTCGGACTGCCCGCAATCGAGGCATCTGCAACCTGGTCGAGTCTGGTGCGAAAGATTTGTTCGTTGGACAGAGTCGCGTTCGTGACGATCGCGCAGGGCGTATCGGTGTGAAGACCTGCCTCCATGAGCCGCTTGGCCACTAAGCCGCAATGACCCGGCATGTAGAGCGCTATTGTGCTGCCGCTCTCGACTGCGGCTTTCCAATCAGGCTGAAGATTTCCTGCGCAACTGTGGCCGGAAAGAAACATCACAGACGAAGCAGCATAGCGGTCCGTCAACGGAATCGCCGCTTTCGCTGCACACGCCACGACCGCCGTAATGCCCGGCACGATCTCGAAAGGAATGCGCGCCGAGCGTAGGGCCGCAAGCTCTTCGCTCAAACGCCCAAACAGTGACGGATCTCCGCCTTTCAGCCGCACCACGCATTTGCCCTTTCGCGCGTGTGCAACCATCGCACGATTAATTGCAGTTTGAGGGTAGTGCTTGCCGCCGGAGCGTTTGCCGACGTTCTCAATCATCGCTTCCGGGCGAATATGCTCAAGAACAGCGGAGTTGACCAGCTCGTCGTGCAGCACGACATCGGCGGTTGACAAAACGCGAGCTGCCTTCAGGGTCAGCAGTTCAGGATCGCCTGGCCCGGCTCCAACAATATAGACCTTACCCGGCATCCTGAGCCTCCTGCGTGCCGGCCGCTTTCCGCCCCGCGACAAAGCTTCGATATTCGGAGCCACTTGCCTGAGCGTGCAACAGACTCCGGCACTCCTCGGCCGGTAGATTACGATCATTGCGCAAACGGGCGCGCTCGCGCCCCAAATGTTCGACCCAGCCCGCGTAATCGGGTCCGAATTGATCTTCGAGCTCGCGCCTCAAGCGCTGGGCTAATGCAGGGCTAAGACCAGCGGTTGAGATTGCAATCTGCAGGGGTCCGCGACGAACTACAGAGGGATAGAAGAAATCACATCGGTCCGGGTCGTCAACCGCGTTGCAAAGAACGCCGTGCGCTTCCGCTTCGCGGTAAACTGCGCTGTTCACGTCCACATTATTTGTCGCGCTGACAACCAGAAAGCAGCCTGCCATATCGGAGTTCTGGAACGCTCTCTTTTCCCAGCAAATGCGTCCTTCCCGCACCCATGAACTCACCTGCTCTGTAGCTTGCGGCGCGACGATTTTCACCGAGGCCCCGGCCTCCAGAAGACTCGCAATTTTGGGCTCGCCCACCGATCCCGCGCCTACGACAAGACAGGGCCGGCCCTGCAGCTTCAGGAACATAGGAAAAAGGCCCGGCATTGCTTCTGAAGCGAGGATAACACGATTTCCTACATAATCGATAGGGTAGTAGAGATTTTCCCGAAAATGCGGTAACATCGCGGTAAGTGGCTGTTCCACCGACAAAAGAAACCAAAGCCCAAAAGGCTGAACGGTTGAAGCAGGAGAAGAACCCCTGGGAGTGTCTCGACGAACTTCGCAAGTTCGCCGGGGACGGCTACGAGGCTCTCCCGCCGGAATGGCGCAATACCTATCTGCGCTGGTGGGGCGTTTACCCGCAGGGTGACGGGTTTGGGGTGATGGGCGGCAAAGGCGGAGAAGGTCTCTCTGTTCCCTACTTTATGGTGAGGATTCGCGTGCCCAGCGGCCTCTTGTTTTCGCACCAGTTG
The DNA here is from genome assembly GCA_963703035.1 of uncultured Acidobacteriaceae bacterium. Lineage (GTDB taxonomy): Bacteria > Acidobacteriota > Terriglobia > Bryobacterales > Bryobacteraceae > Bog-105. Next base: position 1,806,508 of record OY969780.1, read on the forward strand.
CGCACGATCGCCGACCTTGCCGACCGATACGGACGCGGCGTCGCGGACATCACCGTCCGGCATAACATTCAGTTGCATTGGGTGACTGCCGAAGCTCTCGTCGAAGTATTCGAAGCGCTGTGGCGTTGTGGGCTGACTTCGATGTCGGCATGCGGCGATGATACGCGCAATATCACCGGTTGTCCCCTGTCCGGTGTGGACGCGGACGAGATTTGCGACGCTTCATCGCTGGCATTACGCGCGACGGACATGCTGGTGGGGAACGCCGATTTCTATAATCTGCCCCGCAAATACAAGATTTGCATCACCGGCTGCCGTTCCTGGTGCTGCTACCCCGAGATCAACGATGTCGGTCTAACGGCCATCACTCGAGAACGGAATGGCGCGCGGGAGATCGGATTCTCATTGCGAGTCGGAGGCGGTCTCTCCGCTGAGCCGTTCCTCGCTAAACGGTTGAATGCGTTTGTGAGCTGGGATCAAGTGCCTGCGGTGGTACTCGGGGTCACGCGGATTTTTCGCGACGCCGATGTGCTCCGGCAGCACCGCGAGCGAGCGCGCCTCAAGTATCTGTTCAAGCAGCACGGCTGGACCGAGGAAATGTTTCAATCCGAACTCGAGAACCGCATCGGCTTTCAATTGGATCCCGCTGAGCCCGAAGACCCTCCGGCCGATGTGTTCCGTGACCATGTCGGCGTGCACGCGCAGAAGCAGCCGGGGTATTTCTATGTTGGTTCCTCAGTCTTGCGCGGCCGTATTACACCCGCCCAAATGCGCGCAGCCGCAGAGTTGGCCGATTCACTTGCAGGCGGCGAACTCCGGACGACGACGATGCAGAATCTGGTGATCGTCAATGTACCGGACCGCAATGTCGAAACGGTAGCAAAGGAACTCGACGCAGTCGGGTTGCCAGTAGGAGCTTCGGCATTCCGGCGCGGCGCGGTCACTTGCACGGGCACAGAATTTTGCCGCCTTGCAATCACCGAAACCAAGAACTTCACTCGCTGGCTGGTCGAGGATTTGGAAGACCGTTTGCCGGGATTCGAACAACACCTGAAGCTGCACGTGACGGGTTGCCCGAATAGCTGCGGCCAACACTGGATCTCCGATATCGGCATCGAAGGCAAGAAGCTGAAGGTCGATGGAGAGTGGGTTGACGCGTACTATTTTTGTGTCGGCGGCAGCGTGGGCGCACTGCAATCCATTGCGCGCCCGCTCGGGTATCGCTGCGCGGCCACCGAGGTGCCTGCCGCGATTGAACGGTTATTGCGGGTATATATCGAGGCGAAAATTCCCGGCGAGAATCTGCGCTCGTTTTTCGCGCGGCACCCTGACACGGAACTACGGGGCTGGCTGGCCGGCGGCGAATTCGAGCCGGTGGAGCGCGACCGTCCGACCGGCCATGTTCCCGCGGGAGTGGCTGGTTAGGGTTTTGCAGGAACCGCTTGGACTGCTGCGCGTACAGGCGTGAGCGTATATCCGTGTAGCGCGAGCTGGCCGCCCAACAGGATCAGCACGAGCAATAGTGCAACGCGCAGAGGACGTTGCGCAATTCGGCCCGCAAGTAGCGAGCCGGCAAACGCGCCGCACAGTCCTCCGACCGTGAGCTTCAGAAGCAACGCCCCGTCGTAATTCCCTGCCCCAAGCTGAAAAATGCTGCCGACTTCGGAGAGACCGAGGCCAAAGCACAGATCCGTGCCCACAATTTCCGCGGTGCTGAGCGGCGTAAGGGCGAGCAACAGCAACGAGCCGAGCGCGCCTGCACCGGCGGAAGAGAACCCCACCTCTGCACCGATCGGCAGCGCGAGCCACGGCAGCAGCCGGGAGCGATTGTTCCTGCGAGGCTGTGGCCGCGGACGGAACACGCGATACAGGTGAAACGCCGCCGTTCCGGCAATCAGCGTACCGAGTGCAGTGTATAAGAGACCGTTGTAGGGTCCGCGTTTGAGGCGATCGAGCAGAATGGCGCCGACAATGACTCCAGGCAGACCTCCCAAAAGCAGGAGCCACAGCACGCGCAGGTTGATCTGACGCCGAATTGCGTAGAGCGGCACGGACGCGGTCTTCACAATCGCGCCGAAGGTAAGTGCAGTGCCGACGGCAGCTGCGGGCGAGACGCCCAGCATCAAAATCAGCAACGGGGTAGTCAGGCTGCCTGCTCCCACGCCGGTCAGCGAAATGGCAAGCGCAATGACGAAGCCGAGCAGCGCCGCCATGTCAATGGCTTTCAGCGATATGGATGCCGCATTCGAGCTTCCGTCCCGCCCAGCGGCCCGATCGCGGATTGCCAACATCGGCCGGAAGCGCGGTGCAGGGTTGGCAGCCAATGCTCGTGTAACCGGCATCGTAAAGCGGCAGGAGCGGGATTGATTGCTCGTCAGCGAATTCCCAAACTTCTTTGTCGAGCCAGTCGGCGAGCGGGCTGACCTTCAGCAACTGCTTGCCGGAAGGTAATGGGAATCCGTCCATCACTTTCAAATTCGCGCGGGTCGGAGATTGCACCCTCCGCAATCCCGTAAACCAGACTTCGTACGGTTCGAGCGCTGCAAAAAGTGGACGTACCTTGCGCAGTTTGCAGCATTGATCCGGCTGCGATTGATAGAGCAAACCGAATTGAGATTCCTGTTCCTCAACAGTGTGCTCAGGCAGAACGTTGACCAGATTGAGCTGGTAACGCGTGGTCATTTCATCGCGGTACCGATAGACCTCGTCAAAGTGATAGCCGGTTTCGAGGAACAGAACAGGGATGCCGGGCAAGCGCTCGCGGACCAGGTGCAGGACGACCATATCCTCGGTCTGGAAGCTGCAAGTGATGCACGCGGGAGCGTTGCCGGTGAGTGCCGCCGCGATCGCGTCTCGTGCGTCTGAGACTTTGGAGGGAATGGTCACTTCGTTTTGGGCTCCGATCGAGGCTGTAGAGTCTCGAGCAGCCGGTGTACAGCGTCGAGAGCTTCGGGATTCTGGATACTAGAAGGCTCTGTATCCGATCCCAATGTTTGCAGACCGCACAACACAAGTGAGCCGTTTCGCACTTGCCATGTGATCTGGGCGGAAGATCGGGTTTCGCGTCTCGTGCCTGTGGCTGCTGCTCCGTTAATCATGCCCGCCGCGACAGTGGCGTTCGTCGCAGGGTCCATCAGAATGAAACTTCCGGTGGTCCGGTTCTCCGAGTAGCTGTCGAAGGCAAAAGGCCGGGCGGTCTCAATGACAGCGACCCCGATCGCATTCATTTCGAGCCTTTGTGCGGATTCGTGATCGAGCGTGTTCACGTTCACCCGGTAGCTGATGCTTTTCAGCTCCGCCGATTGCTGTCGGGTCGTATGCTTCAGGCGGTACGGCTTATTCAGGTCTGCCGGAGTCTCGCTGAGCCATACGAGCGTGGCTTCTATGGAGTTTGAAATTTGGGGCGGCTGATCAGGCGAGACGAGCATGTCGCCACGTATTACGTCGACTTCGTCCGCAAGCGTCACAGTCACGGATTGTCCCGCAGCACTGCGCTCGAGATCGCCCTCGAACGTGGCAATACTTGCAACCTTTGTTTTGCGGCCTGAGGGCAGGATAAGGACCGGATCGCCGGGCGCGATGTGACCCGAAGAGATCGTCCCCGAGTAGCCCCGGAATTCATGATTGGGACGGACAACACGTTGTACCGGAAAACGAAAGGCCGCTTGCTGAACACGCTTGCCTACAGGCACGAGTTCCAGGTATTCGAGCAGGCTGGCCCCGTCATACCACGGCATCCTGTTGCTCCGGCTGACTACGTTGTCCCCCTCGAGAGCGCTCACGGGAATGAAATACGGCTGAATCGATTTGAAGTTCGATAGGAATTCTCGAAACTCGGCTTCAATCCGCTTGAACACATCCTGGTCGTAGTCGACGAGATCCATCTTATTCACTGCTACAACGAGATGCTCCAGGCCCAGAAGCGAAGCAATGTAAGCGTGACGCCGCGATTGGGGCAGTAGTCCTTTACGCGCATCGACGAGCACAATGGCGAGTTCCGCTGTCGATGCGCCGGTAACCATGTTGCGGGTGTACTGCTCGTGACCGGGCGTGTCGGCAATAATGAACTTCCGGCGAGGCGTGTTGAAGTACCGGTAGGCCACGTCAATGGTGATGCCTTGTTCGCGCTCCGCGCGCAAGCCGTCAGTGAGCAGCGAGAAATCAATCGTCCCTGCGTTCCGCCCGACGGAAGCCTTGGCAACGGACTCGATCTGATCCTCGTAAACGTTGCGCGAATCATAAAGCAAACGGCCGATCAGCGTAGATTTGCCATCATCGACACTGCCGGCTGTAGTGAAGCGAAGAAGATCTTTGGTCCGCTCTTCGGCGAGGAACTCTTCGAAACTGTCCGGAACGGGAATGACTATCGCGGCCGCCATTTAGAAGTAGCCCTCCTGTTTTTTCACTTCCATCGAGCCGTCCTGGTCGTGATCGATGACTCGGAGTTGCCGCTCTGATTTGCGCATCGTGACTAGCTCCTCGATGATGCGAGGAACTGTATCGGCGTCGGACCGGATGGCGCCCGTGCAAGGGGTACAGCCGAGCGAGCGCATGCGGCACATCACAAGCTGAGCCTTCTCGTTGGGCATGCGGGGTACAATGCCGTGCTCAATCGGTAACAGTGATTCGCCGCGCACCAGCATGGGCCGTGGCTTTGCGAAATAGAGCGGAACGATGGGGATGTCTTCAGCATGGATGTATTGCCAGACATCGAGCTCGGTCCAATTTGAAAGCGGAAACACGCGAAGGCTTTCGCCCCCGTGTATGCGCGTGTTATATAGGTTCCAAAGCTCAGGCCGCTGGTTGCGCGGGTCCCATTGTCCGCGCGCGTCACGCAATGAAAAAACGCGTTCCTTCGCGCGGGAACGCTCTTCGTCACGCCGGGCGCCCCCAATGGCAGCGTCGAAACCGCCCCCGCGGAGACCGTCGAGCAATGCGGTCGTCTTTAAAGCCCCGCAGCACCGTTGCGTTCCCCAAGAAAAGGGATTAGCGCCCTCGCTCAACGCTGTACGGTTGGTATGAACGATGAGTTTAACCCCCAGCTCGGCCGTATAGCGGTCACGGAATTCGATCATTTCGCGAAACTTGTAGCCGGTATCAATATGTAATAGAGGAAACGGAATCGCTCCTGGATAGAAGGCTTTTTGAGCCAAACGAAGCAAAACGGATGAATCTTTGCCAATCGAATAGAGCAAGACCGGCCGCTGGCACTCCGCCACCACCTCGCGCATGATGTGAATGCTTTCAGCCTCGAGCTGGCGCAAGTGACTAAGCGGGTTCACAACCGCAGAGTACCACAATCTCTACAGTTCCGATAGAATAATAGTATTTAGAATTCTCCCCCAGTACTGAATAGGTTACGGGATTCACCTATGAGTCTATTTAGGAATAGTGGATGTTGTCGTCTTAGTGACCGGCCGAGCGTTTGTACCTGGACTACCATTCCCGTGGCAAATCCTTTAAAGTAGAAGCATGGCTGTTCCCGCCTCTTCCCGTCCATCCCTCTTCGGCTCCGACTAGGTCCCTCAACCCCGCGGCCCTCTCCAATTCATTCCTGTCCTTAAAGAAAAGTTGAGGTTTCTATGCTGAACCAGATTGCTGTCGATCCACACTTGCCAAATCTAATCACTCCTCTCCCGGGTCCCAAGGCAAAGGAGATCATCGAGCGGGATCGCTCGGTTCTCTCGCCTTCCTACACGCGCTGTTATCCGCTGGTTGTGAAGCGCGGTGAAGGCGCGGTCATCGAGGACGTCGATGGCAACCACTTTCTTGATTTCAACGCCGGGATCGCCGTCGTGGCCACGGGTCACGCCCACCCGCGTGTGGTCAGCGCCATTCAAAAGCAGGCCGCCGATTTCCTGCACATGTCCGGCACCGACTTCTATTACGAAGGCATGGTAAGCCTGGCCGAACAGCTCGCCGCCCTCGTGCCCGGCGGTGTCGCGCGCCGGGTGTACTTCGGAAACTCCGGAGCCGAGGCTGTCGAAGCCGCCATCAAAATGGCCCGCTATCACTCCGGACGCGACAAATTTATCGCGTTTCTCGGCGGCTTCCACGGCCGCACCATGGGCGCTCTATCGCTGACCGCCAGCAAAGTCGTGCAGCGCCGCGGGTTTCACCCAATGCTCCCGGTGCAGCACATCCCATATCCCTACTGCTATCGCTGTCCGTTCTCCAAAGATCCTTCCACCTGCGACATCGAGTGCCTCAAGTTCCTTGAGGACCAACTCTTCAAAACCATCCTCCCGGCCGAAGAAGTCGCGGCCATCATAGTCGAACCAGTCCAGGGCGAAGGCGGTTATCTCGTTCCCCCGAAACGTTTCCATGAAGAACTGCGCCGCATCGCCGACAAGTATGGAATTATATTGATCCACGATGAGATTCAATCCGGCATGGGCCGCACCGGCCGCATGTTCGCCTCCGAACACTTTGGAGTCACCCCGGATATCGTTACCATTGCTAAAGGTCTCGCCAGCGGTATGCCGCTCTCGGCTACGGTCGCCCGCGCGGAGGTGATGGATTGGCCGCCCGGCGCTCACGCCTCGACTTTCGGCGGCAACCCGGTCTCGATCGCCGCCGCCCTCACTACCCTCGAGCTGCTCGAAGAAAGCCTGATCGCGAATGCCGCCGCAATCGGCGCGCACATGCTCAATAGAATGCGCGATTGGCCCCGCCGCTTCAAATATGTAGGCGACGTCCGCGGCCTCGGCCTCATGATCGGTTTTGAAATGGTCCGCGACCAGGAAACCAAAGAGCGCGCTCCGCAGTTGCGCGACCAGCTCGAAATGATGGCTTTCGAGCGCGGCTTGCTGATCCTCGGCGCTGGCCCGAACTCGATTCGGCTGTGCCCTCCGCTTGTCATAACACGCGATCAGGCTGACTTTGCAATCGATACACTGGAGCAATGCTTGAAAGCTCAGGAACGCTAACCTCTGAGCCTGAGACAGCTCTCTCGCTGTCCGATTCCAAGCGTCAGCTCCCCGTATTGGACGTCGGCTGCGGGGTAAACAAGTATCCGGGCGCCATCGGTATAGACCGGAATCCCCGTACTCGCGCCGACGTGATTGCCGACCTCGATCGTTTTCCGTACCCGTTCCCCGATAACTCGTTCCGAGAGGTCCGCGCGACTCACGTGATCGAGCACGTCGCTGACGTGATCGGCACTCTCGGCGAGTTCCACCGGCTTCTCGCGCCCGAAGGCCGCGCCATCATCGTCACGCCCCACTACACCGATTTCAGCTCCTATTGCGACCCCACCCATCGTTGGCATCTGAACAGCTTTTCGCTTCGTTACTTTACTGACAATCACGGCGGCTTCGGCTATTATTCGAGCGCCCGTTTCCGTGAGATTTCAACAGTCGTGAAGTTACTTGCTTTCTGGAGATATCTCGGCTTTGAATTCCTGGTCAATTACTCCCGGCGATTCCGGCGATTTTGGGAGTTCTATCTCTGCTATCTCGTACGAGGCAAGCTGATCGAATGGCAGCTGCAAGCGGTCAAAGACCCTTTGGGTTCATACACCCCCGCCAGTTGCTCTGGAAACTGAGTGACTCAGCAAGGCAATTTCGGCAACGTCATACCCTTTCACCAACTGCCGCGCTCGGCCGCCGCGGGGAGGACTTGGCGCATCGCTATCTCCGCAGTGCCGGCTTCACTATTGTCGCCAGAAATTACCGCCCCAACGCCGGAGACGCCGAAGTCGATATCGTAGCTCGCGATAGCGGCACGCTGGTTTTCGTCGAAGTGAAATCCCGCGCCTCGGCCGAGTTTGGCAGCCCGGAGCGCGCCATCGATCCCGGTAAGGAAAAGCGCATTATCCGCGCAGCTCGCGCGTACGTCACTCGCGCCGGTCTCGACTGGAGTCAGGTTCGCTTCGACACAGTTTCCATAGTGTTCACCACCCCGCCTTCGATTGTTCACCAGCAGGATGTCTTTTTTCACGGCCGCGCGATTTGAAGCGGCGCCCGTTTGCATCCCGCAGATCAACTAAGTACTAGGCGGCCCGTAACTCCGCATCCTCGCGGGGTTGTGTTAGCATTCTAACGATTCATTATCTGGCTCTTTGGTCCTCTTGTGACGAGATCGCGGATTAGCAGGACGACTCCGAGTTGTGAGCACAGGTGAGATCACTATTCTTCGGCCAGCTCAAACCGGAACACGATTGGCTCTGACTCGCGTTGACCGTTTCGGGGCCGCGGAGCGAACCTAGTGGCGCTCTTCGAACTCACGCATGACGCCCTGGCCCAAATCCCCGAAACGCGCTTCGATTCAGAGGCTCTCAAGACCGCCGACCTGCAGCGGCTCCTCCGCCAGGACATCTCCGTGCTCTCGCCCGACCTCAAGGTGCTGGCTGAAGATTATGGAAATTGGGAAGAATCGAATCTCCGCATCGATCTTCTCTGTCTCGATAAGGAAGCCAATCTTGTCATCGTTCAGCTCATCGGCAGTGCCGCTCCGGAGTATGTCGATTTGCAAGCGCTCCGCTGCGCCGCGATGATTTCGGCCATGTCATTCGACGACGCCGTTACCGCCGCCGCACGGGACCCTGCCTCCGCAGCCACACCGCTGCAGGAAATTCGCGCCGACATACTCGAGTTTCTCGACTGGAACACGCCCGAAGAAGGTGAATTCGCTCCCACAGTTCGAATCATTCTCGCAGCCTCCGACTTTTCCAGAGAGATCGCCAGGTCTGTGCTTTGGCTGAACGAGCAGGGACTAGACATACGTTGCATTCGCCTTCGCCCGCACAAGCTCCGTGACGAGCGCGTCTTGCTGAACGTCGAGCAGATTCTCCCCTTGCCCGAGGCCGGTTCCTACCAGACCAGCATCGCCAAGCTGGGGCAGTTGGAGAGACTGCGGCTCGCAAGCCAGCAGCAGCATCGTCGCAGATTTCTCGGCGAACTGTGGCAAACCGGCCTCAAGATTACTCGCTTGCATGAGAACCAGCAGCCCGCGATGCAGTACTCCTCGATTCTCGTCCGCCTTCGCCCGGGCGTTTCCCTCAGCTACGTGATTCGAAGAGCCGATTCTCGCGTAGAATTTCAAATCCAACGCGGGGAGCGCACGGAAGCGCTATTCCACTATCTGCAATCGCATCGCCCGGAAATCGAGCAGACCTACGGGCGTCCGCTCCACTGGCGGGAACGCCGCGAACGAAAACTTCTGATCGTGCAGGAAATCATTGAGGGTGGCTTCCTCAGTCCTGAAAGCTCCTGGCCGTCCATCCACGAAAAACTGGTCGACGCCATGATTCGTCTCGACAAAGCCATTCGGCCCTTGCTGCAGCAGTTCTAACCTTCGTCCGCGTCGCGCCCGTCTACCAGAGCAATTTCAACCCGAATTGAATCTGACGTGATGTGGTGGATGTGCTTGTGATCACGCCCGCGGTGGGCGAAACACCCGTCGGAGTGAAGACAACCGCGTTCGGCGTGTTGAAGTTGGCTCTGTTAAGCAAATTGAAAAATTCCGCGCGAAATTGCAGGTTCATTCTCTCGCGAATGGATGTGTCTTTCAGCAGAGCAAAGTCCCAGGTCGCCAAGCCGGGGCCGATCAGCGTGTCTCTGCCCAGATTTCCATAAAATCCACTTCCGTTAGGCGGCGCTAGAAATGCTGCGGGAGTGAACCATTCATTTACTTTGCCCAGAATCACTGGGCCGGTAAAGGTTGGATTCACGTACGGGCGTACCGGATTCCGGGTGTCGCCATTTCTCGACGGGTTGTAGCTGAGTTGCGGCGTGAAGGGAAATCCACTTTGAAGCGTCACAATCGAATTCACCACCCACCCGCTGGCGAGCGCGTTACCGAGCGCGCTCCCACCGGAAAGGAATTGCTTTCCATGCCCGAACGGAAGAGCGTACACGGCACTGAGCACGCCCACGCTCCTCACATCGAAATTTGCAAGCCCCCGGTCCGCGCGGAGATTAAACGGATTTGAAGCGAGCGCCGGCTCGCCTCCCGATGCCGTTGAGTTCAACGAGTCTCCGTCATCAATGGTTTTCGACCAGGTGTACGCTCCACGCAATGAGAACCCGCTCTGAAACCGGCGATTCACATCGATCTGCAGCGCATTGTATGAGCTATCGCCTTCGGAGAAATAGGTCCATGTATTCGCCAGCTTCGGGTTCGCTCTTTTTGTGGTCGGGACGTAATAGGTTCCCGCAGCAACTGGTATGTTCGCGAGACCGGCAGGAAAGCTCGTCGGGTAGGTTGCAGGGCACGGCGCGGCGGGACAGATGACCGGGAACGGCTCGTTTGCGTCAATGCCAATGAGTTCGTGGTAGCCGTGCGATCCCGCGTATCCGGCGGTGAGCGCCATGTTCGGGGTGAGTTCCTGCTGAATGCGAAACGACCAGGAGATCAAAGTCGGAGTTTCGAGATCGGGTTGAACTCCGCCGGGAACTAAATGTGCAGTCGCGGGCACCGGGGCAGTGCGCGAAAGCGGAAGCCGGGAAACGGAAATATCTGGAACACTATAGGTCGGGTTGAACGGCGCATTCTGATCCGTGCGATACCCAAGCGCATCCTGGAGATCGTTGTACACGCCGAAACCCGCACGGATCACTGTTTTCTCGCTGAATGGACTCCATGCGACTCCCACTCTGGGTTGCGGCAGGAAGGTTCCATTGTTTCGAGTGAATACAGAGCTTCCAATCCTTGGCTCAGTTGAAATCACGCCATTAGGATACGTGTAGTTAGCCGCCCGGCCGTGCGCCTCGTTCCAGCCGGTCGTGAACTCATCGCGGAACCCAAGTGAGACCGTCAGTTTTGGGCTCAGACGAATGACATCTTCGGCGTACAAGGCCCCGAAGATCGCTCGCCAATTCATCTCGGTCGGCGAAGGATTATAGAGGAGAGTGCCAATTGTGCCCTTCAAAAAAGTCTGAAGACTGGTGAATGTCGCTTGTCCGTACTGGCTGAGCGCGAGAGTCTCATTGGACTGAAACTGCTGGAACCAAGCGCCGAACTTGAACTGATGACGGCCCCTCGTGAGGGACACGTGGTCCTCATACGTGAAGATATTTCGAGCTACTCGCAGATTGCTGCCGTTGTTGCTTCCTGCGAGGCTTATCTGCGCCGTAGGGTTCGATGCGGCGCTCCCTCCCACTACAAGCGCGCCGATTGGGTCTCCAAGCAGGAAGCCGGGCAGGTCTGCGGCCGGCGTGCCGGGTGCAGGTTCGCCAGTAAAAAAGTAACTCGCTCTCGAGTAACCAAGCCGGCCCGTATTCAGGAACATGGGAGAGAACACGTGTGTCTCTTCGAGGCTCGCGACCTGTTCCCTCAGGGTCTCCACATCTGTGCTATATAGATTCGTACTCGTGGGAGTGACATCGGCACTGTCATCGACCGTATAAGCTGCTGTCAGAAAATCTTTAGAAGTAAAAATATGGTCGAGCCGCACGGTCCCGAAGTCATCCCGGATGGTTTGCAGCGGATTGTTGAAAGCTTCAGAGATTCCGCCGAAGTCCCGCGCGCCCGCGCTCGGAACAGGCCACGCGGAAATCAATGGTGAAACACCCACGAACGCAAGTCCGGATGCTGGGCACGGGCTTGGACCAGGCTTTACCAGCTTGCAAGGTAGGTAGCCGGCTCGCGCATCGGCGTCTGGAACCAGATCCACGCCAGTTTGGTGCAGATCCTGGCGGAGCTCCTCGAAATTTCCGAAAAGAAACGTTTTCCCCTTCTTGATTGGTCCACCGAGTGCTCCTCCAAACTGATTGCGCACGAAGCCTGGAACCGAAGCGCCGTCGAAGAAGTTGCGCGCATCGAGATCGTTATTTCGCAGAAACTCGTAAAGAGATCCGTGTACCTCATTTCCGCCCGCTTCAGTCACGATCAAGACTTGAGCGCCTGGATGTTTCCCATACTGTGCGCTATAGGAATCGCGAAGCACATTGAACTCCCGAACTGCATCCACGCCCAGAAGCTCCTGGCTTGTGCCGCCCGGCTGCATGTTGTTCTCAGCTGCGCCCGTGAACTCAATTCCATTCAGCAGATATAGGTTCTGCTGAGGGCGGTTGCCGGAAACCGCGAAATTATTGCCGTTTGTCGAATTCGAAACGCCAACGCCGCCCGTTTTTTCCCACGTGAAATTCACCACTCCCGGGTTCAAACTGAGGAGCTCATCGTAGCTCCGCCCGTTCAGCGGCAGATCCTTTATCTGGCGCTCTCCCACCAAGCCGGAAATATCAGCCGTCGTGACACCTACGATCGGAGCGTCCGCGTTTACGGTGACTTCCTGGCTCGAGGTTCCGAGTCGTAGAGTGAAATCCACTCGCGCTTCCTGGCCTATCACCAAATTGATTCCCGTCCGAACTTCTTCGGCAAATCCCGATTTGCTGACGCGAATCTCATAATGCCCCACCGGCAATGCAGACGTTCGATACAAGCCATCGGTGCCGGTGAGGCTCTTACGCACGGCTCCTGTGTCCTCGTTCTTGATCACAATGTTAACTCCCGAAACGAGCGCGCCGGAAGGGTCGCTCACGGCCCCTGAAACACTTGCAGAGACTTGGGCCCACAACGCTTCCGCGGATAGCGTAAGAAGGCACGCGATGACTATTACCAAAAATGAGATACGAGCCATATATTTGCCATTTAAGAAAGACTTTGTATAGTATAAATGACACACAACAGGTATCAATGCGAGTTCGCACCCGCCTACAACAAATTCGAAAGGCGCGGGGAGTTTCGGCGTCCGACCTCGCTGGCCGCGTCGGAGTCAGCCGGCAAACCATCTATGCCATCGAAGATGGAACTTTCGTTCCAAACACGGTAGTTTCGCTCGAACTCTCCCGTGCTCTCGATGTCGCGGTCGAAGAGATCTTCTCGCTCGTAGATAAAGAAGCGGCTAAGCCGTTCAAGGCCCGGTTGCTCACGACACCTCAATGGGCGAGCAACGGGCAACTGGTGAGAGTTTGCCGTGTGAAAGGGCGCGTGGCCGCTGTTCCCGTTTCGCCTTTTCCCGCGTACATTCCTCTGGCGGACGGAATCATCCAGTCGCGGAAGCGACTCAGCGTTTTGGTTCAATCGCCGGTTGATTTGCCGGATGACGGCAAACGGCTGCTACTTGCAGGATGTGATCCTGCGCTCCCGCTCCTTCAAAACGCTCTGGGCGCTTCCGGAATCGACATCGTCAGTGTTCCGTGTTCCAGCCGCACTGCGCTCGAATGGCTGAAGCAAGGCAAAGTGCATGCGGCGGGTTCCCACCTTCTCGACCGAGCCACAGGGGATTACAACGTGCCGATCGTGCGGCGTCTTCTTCCGAACGCGTCAATCAGGATAGTCAGTTTCGCGGTTTGGGAGCAAGGCTTCCTCGTGCGGCACGGAAATCCGAAGGGGATTCGCACCGCTGCCGATCTCGCCCGCAGAAATGTGAAACTTGTGAATCGCGAAAAGGGATCGGGTAGCAGAGATCTGCTGGATAGCAACGTTCGCCAGTTCGGTATTCCCTCTGAGCAAGTCAGAGGTTATAACTTCATTGCGCAAGGGCATCTCGCAGCCGCCTCTGCGGTAGCATCGGGAACTGCCGATTGTTGCATCGCGCCTCGCTCTGTATCTCGCTGCTTTGGGCTGGACTTCATCCTGCTAGCGGTGCAGCGCTTCGACCTGTCATTCACCCAAGCGTCGCTTCAGTTGCCCTCCACCAAGGCGCTCCTCGATCTGCTAAACCGTTCTCATTTGCGGCAAAAGCTTCAGTGTATCGCCGGATACGATACTGCGCATACAGGCCAGATCCTCATGTAAGACTGCTCGCCGTGCGGCTCCGCTAATCTTTCCCCGCCTCGAACCGCTGATGATAATTCGGATACGCCGGCTTTTCATAAGTCGCAGGCGGATTCTTTTTCAGCAACTCCATCCCTACTTCGACGGCCCGCTCCAATTGCGGATCATGTCCCTCGCGCACAAGCTTCGGATCCATGTCCACTTCCACATCCGGGGCAATCCCGTGATTCTCGACTTCCCATTCACCCTTGAGACCATAAAAGGCCCATCGCGGCGCCGTCACTTGCCCACCGTCAATCAGCTTCGGATAACCGCCGATGCCGATCAATCCGCCCCAGGTCTTCTCGCCCACGAGCGGGCCCACTCCAGCTTTGCGGAAATACCACGGCATGGCGTCTCCACCCGAGCCTGCGAATTGATTGATGATCATCACCTTCGGTCCGTAAATCGCCTGCGTAGGGTCAGTGATGTCTTCGCCCTCGCGCGTGGTAATCCGCGCCATTGGATGCCGGCTCAAGTACTCAATGATGTAATCCGCTATATCGCCGCCGTGATTGTATCTTTCATCGAGAATTGCTCCGTGACGGCCGACTTGCGCAAAGAAGTACCGGTTGAAGCTCGTGAAACCGCCCATTGCGGTATCCGGCAGATGAACATACGCGAGCTTGCCGCCGCTTAATTGATCTACCTTGCGCCGGTTCCCCTCAATCCAAGCCAAATGCCGCAGCCGGTTCTCGTTGTCGACCGGCACTACGGTCACTTCGCGTGACCCTCGGCCATCCGCATTCGGCCCCACCTTCAATACGATCTGCTTGCCTGCCGTCTCCTCAAAGAAACTGTAAAGATTGTCCGATCCGCGCACTTCGCGTCCTCGCACGGCCAGAAGATACTCGCCCGGCACAACATTCACGCCGGGTTGCGTGAGAGGCGCTTGCAACTGCGGGTTCCAGTTTTCACCGTTATACACTCTCGTGAACCGGTACCGCCCGTTCTCGACCTGGTAGTCGGCGCCGAGCAGCCCGACTTTAATCTTCGGCGTCTCTGGCTCGGTTCCTCCCGCAATGAACATATGGCCCACAGTCATATTGCCCAGCATCTCTTCAAACAAGTAATTCAGATCCGCGCGCGTCGAAACGCCACCGACGTACGGTTTGTAAAACGCCTCCGCAGCCTTCAGATCGAGACCGTGAAAGTGTGGGTCGTAAAAGAAGTCCCGCTCGATGCGCCACACTTCGTGGTACATCTGGCGCCACTCCGCACGGGGATCGACATACACCTCCATATCGGCGAGCTTCAGCACGCCCTGCCCGGGCTTCGGCGCTTGATCCGCCCCTGTAATCGTCCACTGCTCGCCTTGCCGGAACAGCATCTTCTCGCCGTTATCCGATAGCTTGAACACGGTCGCCCCCTGCAGAACCGGGTCCGTCTTGCGCGTTTTGAAATCGAACTTACTTACGATCAGTTGCGGCGGCCCTTCGTTCATCTCGACGATCGGACGCTCTTCGAGATACAGCACGCCCTCTTTCCCCGCGTCCACTGCAAAGTAATTCTTATCCGGTACGGGCACGGCCAGAATCCGCTGCCCGATGTTGTCGAAATCAATGCGCACTTCAGGCGGCGTCTTGTCCTTCTGATCCCCTTTGCTCTTATCCGCGTCCTTGCCTTTATCCTTTTGCTCGTCTTTCTTTTCGCTCGCCGCCTTTTCCTCATCGCTTTCCGGCGCAAGCGGCGATGGCAAATCCTTCCTCAGCACCATCACGTAAATGCTGCTCGTCACCGGATGCGCAATGCTCGACATATCGATCCAGCCGCCGCTCAACGCCACGTTGGTGCTCGCCATGAAATAGAGATATTTTCCGCTTTTGTCGAACACCGGCGACAAAGCGTCGCTCATTCCATCTGTCACCTGCGTGCAATTGCCCCCAACCAGCGAATACACGTTCACTGCGTGTAGATGATTGTGCAGCTGCTTGCTGTAGGTCAACCAGCGGCTATCGGGAGACCACGCCGCAGTCATCGAATAACCGGGGCTGTCATAGAGATCCGTATCCACACGAACCGGCGTCTTCTTGTCCAGATCCACGTACCACAGGTTCAAGCGCTTATCGGTGTACGCGATTTTCTTGCTGTCCGGCGACCAAACCGGCGAATAGAAGAATGAAGGCTTGCCTAGATTGATTTTCTTCACTTCGCCTAACCCGTTTTGATCGCGAATATGAAGCGCGTATTCGCCCGATTCATCCGAAAAATAAGCAATCCATTTCCCATCCGGTGACCACGCTGGATCGCGGTCCGCGATGCTTGGAGTGCTCGTCAGGTTCCGAATGTCGCCTTTCTCAGCCGGCACTGTGAGAATCTCTCCATGCGCTTCGAAAACCGCGCGCTGCCCCGTGGGGGAGATCGCCGCGTTATCAATCTTTGCGACGGTCAGCTTTTCGAAATGCGGCCGCACTTCTGTTAGATCCGCGGAAATGCGCACGTCCACCGGATGTGCTTTCCCGGATTTCAAATCAAATAGGTGCAGCGACCCGAACTGCTCGTACACAATCGCTCCGGCTCCGGCTGATGCCGACTTGAAATCCAGACCCTGATTCTTCACGACTTCGCTTACTTTCCCCGAGCCCGTCTCATAAACCCACAGGCTCACCGGGCCGTTACGGTCCGAAAGGAAGTACACCCGATCCCCCACCCACATCGGATTGAAGTCGTTTGAATTCTCCCGCGGCACTCTGACGGTGCTCGAATCGGCTAAATTCGCAACCCAGATCTTCATCGTCTGGCCGCCACGGTACCTCTTCCACGCAGCTTGCCAATGAAACACCGGCACGTACGCAATGTGAGAGCCGTCAGCCGAATACGATCCATCTTCGGCAGTCGGAAGCGGCAGCGCTTCGGGAAGCGTCCCGTTGAGCGCGATCGTGTAGAGCTGCCCGCTGTCCGCATAGCTGTCCCGTCTTGAATTAAACAGGATCCGCTTTCCATCGGGCGTCCATCCCACAACTACATCGCTGCCCGGATGATATGTAAGCCGCCGCGGCACACCGCCAGATGCCGGAACCACATACACATCGACGTTGCCGTCGTACTCTCCGCTAAATGCGATCTGCGTACCGTCTGGCGAAAAGTGTGGATTGAACTCGCGCCCCACGCCGCTCGTCAACCGTCGCGCTTCGCCTCCATCACGGTTCACGATCCAGAGATCGTTGGCGTACTCAAACACAATCTGGGTTGCGCTTACCGCCGGATTACGAAGAAGGTGACGCTCGCTCTGCGCATCTAAACGCAATCCGACAAACATGCTTACTGCAAGAAGAATCGTGCTAATTTTCGACATTCTAAGTTTTTCCACTGGTTTTTGATGGTATCAACTTCTCTACCGCTGGCTCAATCCCCCATCCACCGCGAGAACCTGGCCCGTAATAAAATCCGGCGCAGTCAGAAAAAAATGCACTGCCTCCGCGATCTCCTTCGCCGTTCCAGGCCTCCGCATGGGGGTCGCCTTAATCATCGCCTCGGCCTCGGCATCCACATACTCGAAGGCAATCACTCCAGGCGCCACAGAGTTCACGGTAATCTCCGGCGCGAACGCCTTCGCCAGCGCCTTCGTCAGCATGATCACGCCCGCTTTCGATGCGCAGTAATGTGCGTGCTCCGCCCACGGGCGGATGCCCCCGAGCGAGCTAATGTTCACGATCCGCCCTTGCCCCACTTCTCTCATCTGTCGCGCGCCTTCCTGGCAGCAGAAGAAGGTTGCCTTCAGGTTCACGTCATGAATAAAATCCCAGTCCTCTTCGGTAATCTCGAGCGGATCGAAAGACGTAAATCGCGCCGCATTGTTCACCAGGCAATCCAGCAATCCAAACCGTTCGCGAACCTCGCGGAATAATCGCCGGATCTCCTCCACATTGGCCAGATCCGCCTGAAAGGCGGGAGCATTGCCGCATTCCCTCGACACGCTCTCCGCTTCCTCGCGTGAAGTGTTGTAGTGAATCGCAACGCTAAAACCGCGACGCGCGAGCTCGACTGCAATCGCCCGGCCGATGCGTTTACCTGCTCCGGTTACCAGAACCCGCTGCGGTCGCGCCGTCATCGCTGAATTCGCCCGTTACTCTTGCGCAAAGAACTCAGCGATGACTTTCTTTGTGTACTCGATCTCTTGCGGCGTATGCGCCGCCGACACGAACCCCGTCTCGAATTGCGAGGGAGCTAAATAAACTCCGCGCTCGAGTAGGTAATGGAAAAATCTCCCGAACCTCGCCGTATCAGAACGCCTCGCCTCTTCGTAATTCCGCACCGGGCCAGGTTGAAAGAACAACGTGTGCATCGATCCCACTCGATTTACACACACGCCAGCCGGCAAATCTGCGGTCAGCCTGCACGTCAGTTCTT
This sequence comes from uncultured Acidobacteriaceae bacterium, assembly GCA_963703035.1. Taxonomy (GTDB): domain Bacteria; phylum Acidobacteriota; class Terriglobia; order Bryobacterales; family Bryobacteraceae; genus Bog-105. Next base: position 1,824,619 of record OY969780.1, read on the forward strand.
CCATGGTGGTGTACACCTCCGGATGCGCCTCCAAGTACTGCAACATCGCAATACCGGCCGTAACCGCCACTGGATTCCCGGAAAGCGTTCCCGCCTGATAAATCGGTCCTACAGGCGCAACCTTTTTCATGATTTCGGCGCGGCCTCCATAAGCCGCCATGGGCAATCCGCCTCCGATAATCTTGCCGAGCATCGTCAAATCAGGCGCCACGTGATACAGCTCTTGCGCTCCTCGATAACTCAATCGAAACCCCGTGATCACTTCATCGAAGATCAACAGCGCTCCATAGCGCTGCGTAACGTTCCGTAAGCCTTCTAGAAAACCAGGAGCCGGAGGAACACAGCCCATATTGCCCGCGACCGGCTCGACAATAACTGCGGCAATCCGATCTCCATGCTCTGCGAACGCTTTCTCCACCCGGTCCAGATCGTTATATGGCAGCGCCATCGTCGTCTCCGCAAACGACCTCGGCACTCCTGCTGTGTCCGGCAGGCTCAACGTCGCGATTCCCGAGCCCGCTTTCACCAGAAGCGAATCCACGTGCCCGTGGTAGCAGCCCTCGAACTTCACCGTTAGCTCTCGCCCCGTGAATCCACGTGCCACCCGCAGCGCGCTCATCCCCGCTTCCGTCCCGGAATTGACCAGCCGCACCATTTCGATCGACGGCACCGCGTCGACGATCAGCTCTGCCAGTTCTACTTCACGCCCCGTCGGAGCGCCAAAACTGGTCCCGATGTCCAGCACCGCCGCGATCGCATCCATTACCGGCCGCGGCCTGTGCCCCAGGATCAAAGGTCCCCACGAGCACACATAATCGATGTATTCGTTCCCGTCTACGTCGAACATGTGCGACCCTTCCGCGCGCGCAATGAAACGTGGCGTCCCGCCCACGCCGCGAAATGCGCGAACCGGCGAGTTCACTCCCCCCGGAATCAATTTCTGAGCCCGGGAAAATAGCGCCTCAGACTGCGCCACGTTCATACGCGCGTTTGGCCAAGAATCAATTTGCTGAATAAGAAGCTCATCAGGATTTCGTGCAAGGTCGTATTCACGTTTCGTAGCAACCGAGCCTTCAATTCGAGATAGGGTTGCGTTCCGGCAAACAGATCCTGCATGATTTCGCAGAATTTCGGGCTGCGCTTCATGAATCCGATCATCCGGCTCGGCACGGCGCCAAAAAAAATCGCTCCGCAGAAAAGCCGCTTCGCCAACCCCGCTCCGTACGTCAGATCCAGACCGAAATCCCGGGTGATCAGTTGCCGATAGCGTTCTGCGTTTTTTTCAGGCTCCTGATCCTCGAGCACGACTTGGCTGGCCAAATCGCCCGATCGAACCGCATAGTAAAGGCCTTCTCCCGTAATTGGATCTACCAGCCCGCCGGCGTCGCCAACCGCAATCCACCCATCGCCCGCCAGACGGTTATTGCGCCATCCCCGGCCTTCGAGCGCCGGCAACATGTGTCCGTAAAACTTTGCGTCTTTGCGTGAGATCCCGCGCTCATCCATATACCGTTCCAGCCGCGCCCGCAGGCACTGCGCCGATTCGCCCTTTCCGCAAATCCCCACGGACAGATGGCCGCTTCGTGGAAACACCCAGATGTAGCCTTCCAGGTTCGGCAGGAATTGAATGTCAATGTGCGCTTGATCGCTCGGTACCCAATAGCCAAGCGCGTACATCGTGTCTTTCGGGGTGTACTGCGTCCCCACTTCTCTCAAAGGATTGCGCGCCCCCGTCGCGATCACGCAGTAGTCCGCCTCCAACCTGCCCGCGCGAGTCCGTATCTGCCACCGCGATGCATTTCGGTCCAGCCCAAGCACGCGCTGCTGCTCGATTGCCGCTCCCGCCGCTTCCGCCCGCCGCAACAACATCCCATTCAGATCAAAGCGCGAATAAATGACCAGCGGCCGGCTCAACGACATCTTGAATTCCCCCGCTTTCGGCGCAGCGAGAAATGTATCCGTTACCACCTTCTTCGGCGTGTCGTTTTCGATCAAATAGGGGTACTGAGAGTACGCCTTATAGGTCAGGCCGCCGCCGCAAGGCTTCTCCCACGCCAGCTTCTCATCGATGATGATTGTCCGTAAACCCGCTCTCGCCAACCGCTCTGCCGCCGAAGCGCCCGCCGGTCCCCCGCCCAGAACCGCAATCGTCTTCATCGGACTTGCGTCCCGTGAGGAGCCGGAAGTGCAGCCGGATCCCTTCCATTCACCTGTGGGTGCCCGGGCGGCAATTCATTCCCACGCGTTGGAACTGGCGCGGTCAGGCTCCGCCCCTGCGAATCCCCCACGCTCACGACCACCCATTTACCGCCGCGATTTTCCAACGTGTACTTCATCACCATGCCGCTATTGAGGCGGGTATCGCCCTTCTGATGGAATGCCACCGTCGCGTACGCCATGTTCTTATCAAACGAAACAGCTGTTGTTGTAACATCGAGCGCGTCTAAGTTCAGGCCGGATCGCGCTTCCAAACGATTTAAAATCGCTTCTTGAACCTTTTCTTTGCTCTTGATATTCGGCCCGCAAGCCGCAAGCAGCATCGCCGCGACCCAGAGCGCGGCTAAGTGCCGTGACACGTTCTGATTATATCTGGAGGTTGCAATGTCCTCCCCTAAACTCCTGAATCTTGGCGCAGTCGCTTTCCTCCTCAGCATCACTGCGCAACCCGTAATCGTTCCTGCCGGCGCCGAATTGCACGTGCGCCTCACCTCCGAGGCCTCGAGCGAAAAACCCTCCGGTCAGCCCATCGCCGCTGTGCTCATCATGCCGGTTTTCGTGAACGGCATCCCCGCCGTCGCAGCCGGTGCGCTTCTCTCCGGCAACACCGCAGACGCAGCTTCTGCCAAACCTGGAACCCAAGACGCGGCCGAGCAACCTGCAACCCTTCGCATTCAGTTCACGGCAATTGCAGATCAGGCCGCTCATGCGAAAACTTTGCACTGTGCCCTTATCGCCGTTGACAACGCTCGCGAATCGATCGACAGCACTGGCCTCGTCACCGGGATCAGCGCCTCTCAAACCTTCACTGCCCGGCTCGATCAGGGCATCGGCAAGCTCGCCCCGCAATATGGCTCGCTCGCCGAATTGTTGGCCGGGCTAAAGGGAGTGCTTGTGCAAAAGGCCGATCCGTCGATAGACTACAAGCCCGGAGTGGAACTGACTCTAAAACTCACCGAACCGCTCGATTGGACCGCGCCGGCAGCGGCCAATTTCCCCAATCCCATCACGCCCGCCGCCGCGCTGCTAACTCTGGTTAACTCGCAACCCCTCCGTACCACGGCAGCCAAACCGCCCGAGCCCTCCGACTTCACGAATCTCATGTTCATCGGAGCCCAGCAACAGTTACTCGCAGCATTTCACGATGCGGGGTGGGTCGAAGGCGATCGCGTGACGGGCCTATCCAAATTTGAAACCGCTCGGGCCATTATGGAAGATCGTGGGTACGGCGAAGCGCCCATGTCGATTCTGACGCTCGACGGCCGGCCGCCAGACCTGGCTCTGCAAAAACAGAACAACACCTTCGCGATGCGCCATCACATTCGCATCTGGCTTCGCCCGCAAGCCTTCAATGGCAAACCCGTCTGGCTCGGCGCGGCTACTCATGACATCAGAATTGCGTTTTCACCGCAATCCCGCTCCTTCACGCACGGCATCGATTCTCACATCGATGATGAGCGTGCCAAGGTCGTTAACGATCTGTTGTTTACCGGTTACATTCACGCCCGGGCGCTGGTCAGCCGCGCTGGCATCCCGCGCGATGCTACCAACGCCACCGGCGATCCCTTACTCACCGACGGCAAAATTGCCGTGCTGGAATTCTAGCGAACTATGCAGTCATCAGAAGAGAAGCCCTCCGTAGCCACTCTTCTCCAAAGCGACCATCGCTATAAATACCTCGACAGCTTTATCACCCTATTCGTCGTCATCCTGCTCGTATCGAACATCGTCGCCTCCAAATTCTTCGCCATAGGTCCGCTCCGCGTCAGCGTTGCCCAGATCCTTTTCCCGATCACCTACATCTTTGGCGACGTCTTCACAGAAGTTTATGGCTATGGCGCATCCCGGCGCGCCATCTGGTATGGCTTTTTCGCGTCATTTATTCTTGTGGCCGTCAGCTTCATCGCCGTGAAAATTCCGCCCGCGCCCGAATTCACCAATCAAAAAGCATTCGAAATCATCTTCTCGCCCGTAGGCCGCATCGTACTAGCGAGCCTTCTTGCTTACTGGTGCGGTGAATTCGCAAACTCCTTCACTCTCGCCAAGATGAAGCTCCTCACGCGCGGCAAATATCTCTGGACGCGAACCATCGGCTCGACGGTTGTTGGCCAGGCCGTCGACACGGCAGTTGTCATGACCATAATCTTTTATAAAGAGCCTCTAAATGTTATTGTTCGGCTGATTGTCTCGGGATACATCATCAAAGTCCTGTACGAAACTTTGATGACGCCCCTCACATACGCCGTCGTAAATTTCTTAAAACGCACGGAGGGCGTCGACTACTTCGATTATGAGACCAATTTCAGTCCATTCGCGACGGAAGAGTAAGTCCGCTACATCGCCTGATCCGCGGGCGCACGCACCAGCCGGACCGTCAAGTTAAGCGTCCGCCGGTTTCGGACAACTGTCAGCACGATCGTGTCTCCTACCCGCTTATGCGCCATCGCTCGTACCAGCGCGTCTTCGCGATCCACTGCCTGCCCGTCCACCGCAACAATCAGATCTCCGCCGATGCCTAACTCCACATTGCCGATATCCATTACCTCGCGCGCGCCCCGCACTCCTGCCAGGTACTCCGACGAACCCGGCACCACACTCTGCACCAGCAATCCCCCACGCCGGGGCAGACCGAGAGCCTCTGCCAGATCGCCCGCTACGTATTCTGTGGTCACGCCGATTCTCGGTCTTTCCGTAATTCGCCCCGCCCGATAATCGCTCAGCATCGCTTTGGCGCGATTGATCGGAAGCGCGAAGCCGATCCCCAAGTTCGTTCGCCCCACAATGGCCGTATTAATTCCGATCACGTCGCCGCCGGAATCCAGCAGCGGCCCTCCGCTGTTGCCGCCATTGATTGCCGCATCGGTTTGAATCATGCCTTCCATCCGCTGATTATCTTCGCTCTCGATCGCCCGGCCGATCGAGCTCACAACGCCCGTCGTAAGCGTTCCTTCCAGCCCGAATGGATCCCCGATCGCGAGCACCTTCTGCCCCACTTGCAAATGGTCGGAATCGCCCAGCCTCAGAAATGCCTGCCTCTTCCGCGGATTGACTTTAATCAGCGCCAGATCGTCTGAACGATCTGTATCCAGAGCGCGTGCGCTGTATTGCGACTGATCCGCCAACGTGACTTGAATCCGGCTGCTCCCCGAAATCACGTGATAGTTCGTCAAGATGAACCCATCTTCCGTGATCAGAAACCCCGATCCCAAACTTCGTGATGCAACCGGCTGGTAAAAGAAATCCCGGCGCACCGTCGTGCTGGTGATGTACACCGTCGCCAACTTCGCAAACTTATAAATCTCGATGTTGTTCTGCTCTTCGGGGCTCAACCCTGCCCCATGCACAGTCGCTGCATCGGGCTTCCCGAGCTGGGACCGAAACTGCGGAAGCGGAAAACTGCGCGCGCTCCAATTTGTACGTGATGTGAACCAAAGAAAGCCCAGGACCAACGCTACGGAGAACAACAACGTTCGGGGTCTCATAGAACCCGTCCCTCCGCCGTCCTCTCCAAGTCCCGATACACGGCTTCTACTTGCCTCGCCGTCTCTTCTTTGGTTCCGCTGGTGTCGATTACGTAATGCGCCTGCCGCTTCTTCTCTTCGAGCGGCAGCTGCTTGCTCAAGCGGGCCAGCACCTGTGCGCGCGTCGCGTGATCCCGCTTCATCCCCCGCGCGATCTGCGTCTCTTCATCGCACGAGGTCAGGATGACTCGATCAAACACCACATTCCGCCCTGTTTCTATCAGAATAGCGGCCTCGACCACCGCAATCCCGCGCGGATCTTCGCGCTGAAATTCTTCGATCATCCGCTCTTCGAGCCGGATCACCGCCGGGTGTACGAAACTGCTCAGCTTGCCGAGCAATTCAGGCGAAGCAAACACGATCTCACCCAGCTTTTTGCGGTCGATGGTGCCATCGGCGTTCAAAATCTCCGGCCCGAATGCATTCGCCGCCGCCGCGTAAGCCTCCCCTCCGGGCTGCAGCACTGCATGACCCAGCTCATCCGCATAGATGACACGGCAACCCAGCCGTTCCAGTTCTTTCGCGACCAGGCTCTTTCCCGTCGCATACCCACCCGTTAGGCCGACGCGCAGCATCTCGAGTGCTGTTCCGCCAAGCTCACCGTGTTCGCCATCAACATCGCGATCGTCAGCGGGCCCACCCCGCCGGGAACGGGCGTGTAGGCGCCGGCTACTTCCTGCATCGCAAGCGGCTCAACGTCCCCCACCAAAGCGCTGCCGTTTTTCTCGAAGGCCGCGATACGCCTTCGATCGTGCGCAAACAATCGGCGGACCTCCGCAGCTTCAGTCACTCGATTCATTCCGACATCAATTACCACCGCGCCCGGTTTGATGTACTCCCGAGTAATCAGTGCCGCTCTCCCCATCGCCGCAACCAGCAGGTCCGCCCTCCGGCACTCGTCGCGCAAATCCTCCGTGCGCGAGTGGCAAATCGTCACCGTTGCGTTCTCATGCAGCAGCATCAACGCCATGGGCTTCCCGACAATGTCGCTCCGTCCCAGGACAACCGCTCGTTTCCCCACGATCGGAATGTTGTATCGCCTCAACATCTGCATGATTCCCGCCGGCGTGCACGCGCGCGGACCCGGCCGATTCTCTACCAGCAAACCGACATTGAAGGGATGAAATCCATCGGCATCTTTCGAAGCATCGACAGCAAGCATCATTTGATGCGAATCTACGTGCTTCGGCAGAGGCTTTTGCACGAGAATTCCGTCGACTTTCGGATCATCATTAAACTCTTGGATGATCTCGAGCAGCTCCTGCGTCCGGACCGTGGCCGCGGGCGTAGCATCCAGGCTACGGATCCCCAGCTCATGACAAGTTCTGATCTTATTGCGTACATAAATCTGCGATGCCGGATCGTCGCCAACCAAAACAACCGCCAGAGCCGGCGCGCGATATGTCGCCCGAAGAGCCTCGATCCTAGGCCGCAGTTCCTGTTGAATTTCGAGGCTGATCTTGCGTCCGTCAAGAACGACCGCGCTCATCGTAACCGTGAGAATAACAGAGCCTCGCTCCGGTTCGCTTTCGCTTCCTGTGTAAAATGCCTTTCATGCAAAAGCATAAGTTCGCTGCAGCTTTTCTGTTCTTTTGCGCGGTTATGCCGTACCTTCTTCGCGCTCAATCGACGAATAGCTCGAACTCTCAACCAGATGTTCTCATCCTTACTGACGGCGAAAAGATCATTGGGCAGCTTCAACGTGCGACTAATTCGTCGCTAGTATTTAAGAGCGATATACTCGGTGAACTGACCGTCAAATGGAGTAACGTTCAAGAGCTCCATTCGTCCCAGGTGTTTGCCGCTGTTCCGAAAGGCGTCAAACTGCATAACCCCTCGGACGCAGCGAAAGTTCCCCGTGGCACAGTCTCCATCGCGGACCAGAAGATCCAGGTGCAGCCCAAGGGCGCGCCTGTCCCTGAGACTATTCCCGTAAGCAACCTCGATCAACTCGTGCTTCAAAGCAATTTTGAAAGAGCGCTTCAAAACCAGGGCTTTCTCCAGGGTTGGAAAGGGGGCGCGACTGGCGGAATCTCACTGACCGAGGCTACGCAGAAAAATCAAACCTTTACTGGAGCGCTCAATCTGGTGCGCGCGGTCCCCTCAGAAGACTGGCTGGACCTTCGTAACCGGACCATTTTCGATTTGAATGAAGCCTATGGCAAACTCAGCCAGCCCGGCTCACCCGCCGTGAAAACCTCCCTTTTCCACTTCGATGCCGAACAGGATCGATATCTGAATCCGAGACTCTTCGTCTTTGGACAGGCCGTCTTAGACCACAGCTTCTCGCAAGGCCTTCAACTCCAACAAACGTATGGCGGCGGTTTGGGGTTCGTCGTTTTCAAGTCGCTCAATCGCGAATTCGATTTCAAGGCCAGCGCCGACTACATCAACCAGAGATTTGAATCTTCTGCCCTCAATCAGAAATTGTTTGGTTCAATTTTTGCCGAAACCTACGTCCAGAAGTTTCTGCACGGAATCGTATTGAACGAGCAAGCCGGCATAACTCCGTCCTGGACCAATACGAGCGCCTATTCTGCGTTCGCCAGTGCAGGCATGACATTTCCCGTATACCGTCGTTTTGGCCTTACACTGGGTACTCTCGACAATTTCCTCAACGATCCGCCGCCCGGATTCAAGAAAAACTCGTTCCAATTTACCGCCGGCGCGACTTATTCTTTCCAGTAGACTAATGAGACCTCCGCATTTCCGAGGCGGGGCCTAAAGGAGCAAAAAATTCATGAAGGGATTCAAACAGTTTCTTTTACGCGGCAATGTACTCGATCTCGCCGTCGCCGTCGTCATGGGCGTAGCCTTCGGGGCCGTCGTCACGGCACTCGTAGCCGACCTCATCACACCGCTCATCACCGCGATTGTGGGCAAGCCCGACTTCTCTGCGCTGACGTTTACTGTCAATAACAGCAAATTCAACATCGGGCATTTCATCAACGCCCTGGTCTCATTTCTCTTGATCTCCGCTGCGGTCTACTTCTTGATCGTCCTGCCCGTAAACAAGATCATGGCCCGCATCCGGCGCGGCGAAGCGCCTCCCGATCCTACAACCAAAAAGTGTCCCGAGTGCCTGAGCGTCGTGCCTATTGGCGCCCGAAGATGCGCTTTCTGCACTTCAACGCTCGACGCGACAGCTCTTCAGCGATAATTCAGCCGTTCGGTGATCGTGACCGGAATGGCCAGCCGGAACGTCACCCGCGAGCCTGCCGGAAGGGTTACCGTTCTCTTATTGGCCGTGAACGCGTGACCGGTTCCCGTTCCGCCCTCATCTTCGGAAACTAGGCCGGCGCCTCGAGCCGCCCCGCCCAGCGCTCCTCTTACGGCTCCTATTGCGGCTCCGGCCGCCATCCTCGGTGTATCTTCGATGCTGCGCCGTGCGCTCTTCTCCTCCCACGCACCCGTTTCAACTCTGATTCGCTGTCCATCACTCGTTGTGATCCCGGTCAATTCCATTCGCAAATCTGATTTCCCCAATCGCGCTCGCTTCACCTTTACCAGCCGCCCCAATGCAACCGATCCGTTTTCCGCCACTACGATGCCGTTTACGATAAGCGGTGCGTCGAGCTCGCCGCGAAACAAATCGCCGCTGCGGTTCCGGTCCGTCGACACACTCTGCGCCAGCCGTATGCTCAAGCCGGTTCCGGCCTGTAACGTGACCACATTCGGGCTTCGAGGAATCGCTTCCGAACTGTTCGGCTGCTGCACTTTCGAAGCCTCTGCTTGCGGCGCAGCAGGAATTGAAGCGGGAACATTGGGCGCAACACTCGAACCTTGCGTGTCGTTGGGCAAAGAGCTCTGCCTAACTTCTGCCATCGGACTGCTTTCCCCAATGTCTTTCGTAGAGCGGCTCCGTACTGCCGGTCCCGGTACTTCGGCCTGCACGGGCGCGCCGTTTTTGTGGGTCATTTGAACCGGCTGGGGCATCGTCACACTCTGAGCTTCGCCCGCATCGTCCGAAATCGGTGAATTCTCGCTTCGCGCGGAAGCTTCTGCCTCACTGCCTCCCGGGGGCTGAACCGCCGCCCCCTTGTGTGCTGCTGCGCGTAGCTGGTTCAATTCCTGCGTCCTCGAGTAAATCAGGGAAGCCAGCGTCAGAACCACGCCTGCCGCGAATACCATCGCCACTTTGAGTAAGTTCGACCGGATCATTATGACCCCTGGAAGTGAAACGCCGGATTCGCTGAAAACGTTTCAGCGCACAGGGTTACAGGACTTTCATCGCCCTATGGGACGATGCGCTACGCGTTCCAGCGTGCCTTAATCTGCCTTTTCCTTCACGCAGACTAGCTTCATGTCAACCTCGCCTCGCGGCGTAGTGATGTGACTCGTTGTCGTGAGCGTCTGCCCGTCATCCGACAGCTCCCAGCGGTCGAGAATGATCTCGTCTTCACCTTTGGAATCTTTGGTCGTGGTACGGATCATCAGAGCCGGCCCGTCCCAAAACGCTTTGCTCACCGCATCGCGCCCGCTCAGGGAATTTGTCGCTTCCGATCCATCGGTGAAATAACTGACGTCAGCAGCGGATGTTTTTCCCTTCGTCGTCTGGATCGTGTGCACATTGAGAGTCGTGCCGCGATGCTCAATCACCCTCACCACCATGTCGGGCGCGCTGAAACCGCCAAAGTCGCTCTTGTCCTTCACCATCCGCCAGCGTCCTGAAAAGTTCGGCTTTGGCGATGAAGGCGGGACCTGTGCTTGCGCCCACGCCGAAACCGGTAAGCCGCAAAACGCGAGCATGACCGCGCACGCAGCGACCCATAGCAATTTATGCGCGCGAGGTCTCACTACTCCGAAACCACCAAGAGCCTGAAGCTGCCCGGAACAAGCTTGGGCCTGGGCCGGGGATTATCAGCCGTAGCCGCAGGAGCTGGGCCGAACTCAGCGTCCGAAAGATAAATCTTGTGAGTCTTCAAATCAATCGCCATCGTGCGCGCTCCCCGCTGGGTCTTTACCGTTTGCGCAACCGTGTACCGATCCGGAGTTTCCTGCTGGATGACTGTCAACGTGCCGTCCTCGCCGTTTGACGAAAAGACCAGCTTCTTCTCCGCATCGAAACCCGCTGCATCCGGCCCTTCTCCTATGGGCACTGTCGTAATCACTTTCCCGCTACCGGCATCGATCACCGCCATCATTTTGTTGTCGCAGACCGGGAAGAGGCGTTGGTTTTTGGGATCGATCGCCAATCCGGAGGGCGACTCGCAGGGCGCAAGCGGCCATCTGTTCTTTATCGCAAGCGTCTTCGGATCAAAACGCACGATCTCGCTCTTGTCCTCGATATTGACGTACACATTGCCCTGAGAGTCTGTCGCCGGAAACTCCGGTTTCCCGCCGAGAGCCACAGTCCCGGCAACCTTTCCACTCGCGGCCTCGATGGCAGTCATGTCTTTGCTGCGGCCGTTAAACGCAAAAACGCGCTGGCTAAACGGGTCGTAGACGATCCCGTCGGGATTCGTTCCGGCTTTCACGGTTGAAATCACTGCCAGCGTTTTCGTATCGAAAATCGTGACTTGGTTATCCCGGCCGTCGCTCACGAATCCACGATGCAGATCGCCGGCTATTGCGATTCCGTGAACACCGTTCGTGTTCGGAATATTGCCTACGATGGCCCCTGAATCGAGATCGAGCACGTCCACCTTAGTGTTGTGAGAAACGTACAGGCGCCGACCATCCGAATCGGCTGTCAGATAATCCCAAAACCCTTCACCGGGCACGGGAATGGATTTGATCAGCTTGTAAGAAGTAGCAGCGAGAAGTGTCGATAGAAGCAAAGCGCCCATCAGAACGCGCCGAAAGTGCAACATGATGCCGAATTGTACCATCCGAAACCGGGCTTACACACTCTCGTCCATGCGCATCATTTTTGAATAACCGGCCCTCCTCCCGCCGATAAGGAAGTTGAGCCCAGCGCGAGGCCGTCGAAGAAACCTGTATGAAAATCAAACCTTCCAATTCGTACAACGGCACGCCTGAAATGACTGATATCACGCAGCTTTCAAACTTGAGCTCCGTATTGAACGGACTGGATCAGGGAGCTTCCGCTATGCGAAGGAAAGCTCAACAGCTGATGCAAGCCGTCCGCTCTGGAACCTACGAAATCGATCCCCTGCAACTGAGCCGCCGCATCGTGGGCGAGTCACTGGGATCGATGTAACCGCCAGCTATTCTGATCCCGATCCGTACGTAAACCAGGCTCGCACCACTTCATTACGCGCGTTCTCGATGGCGATGCAGTGGAACGAGCCGGCATTCGGCCGACCAAATCGCAGGTCCGTGAGATCGATCCGCCTTCCCTCCCTTCCATCGATCGCGATCGGCGCTTCAGACCATACGGGAAAGCGTGCAAAGTACATAAAATACCGAAACGGCGCTGTGCGTTTGGCATTCTCGATACCCGCACTCTCGGCCAGTTTATAAAAAATCTCAGCAGCATTAGGATCGAATTCCGCAAACGTGTTTATGGGAACTACCCGAAATGCACTCGCTGTCTCGACCACGCCCGTCCATCGGAAGGGAGTAAACGGTTCAGGCAGAGCGACAGCCTGTAAGGGTATGGATTCTCCGTACAATCGCGCTTCGAGTTGCGCGACGACACGCGCATGCAGCACTGCTCGCGTCACGTCAAACAGCAGAAAAAAAGCGAGAGCAAAAACGGCCATCCCCCGCCCTGCCGCCGGGCGATCCCCAATTTCGCTGCTTACTAATCGCGCGAAAACCGGCCAGACGGCCCCGAGCAAAAGCGCCCCGAGAATCCACCCGTCATACAAGCTATTCAAGTCCAAGTGAAACCACCCGGACGAAAAGGGAAGCAAAAATCGAATACCGTACGTATTCGTCCAATCCATCAGAAGATGACTGGCGACGGCCGTACACGACAGCAGCCAAGCCCTGATCCAAGGCAGCCTCGTCCGGTACACGCCCGCTGTGACGAGCACCGGCAACAACGCCAGGATCGGAAGACACGAAAACGAGTGCGTATATCCGCGATGCCACTCCAAGTAGCGGAGCGGACCGCCCGAGAGCGCGACGATGTCCAGATCCGGAACGTTTGCCGCCAGGATCATCAACAGAGTGGCGCGCGGACAAAAGCGGTCCAACCCCGCGCGGGCAAGCGCATATCCCGTGAGCGAGTGCGTCAAATTGTCCATGCGCAGAATTCAGGCGCAGACGGGAACTTCGATGTACGGCTGTTCGCGTGCCAAGAATTTCTGAGGGACGAGCAGCGTAAGCGCATTCGGCTCGATTTCAGCGGTGACGGGTAGAGTACCCGCGAGCTCGCCGTCAATCTGCACGAAGACTCGCTGTTCCGAGCCAGGTTGGCACGTGACCGATTGGCCGCGCAAGACAGTGCATCCGTTCATTCGATGCACGCGCCTCAGGACCACGCCCGCCAGGTAACTCAGGTATCGAACGCTCAGCGTGCCTCGAAACAGCACTACTTCGAAATCGTTGCGCAGCAGAGAAGCAGTGCGTGCAATCTCCAGATCCCCTCCGTAGTTGCGCACGCGGCTGATCAGTGCAAAGCTCGCTTCGAACCGCTTGCCATCGACTATCACTTCAAATTCGGAAAGCGGCCGCAGCACTTGCGCAAATCCTCCCAGATAGTATGCGAGCTTGCCTGCGACCGCTTTCAGATCGAGGTCTAAACGATAAACGATTTCGGCATCCAGACCCGCGCCCGCCATACACAGAAAACAACGTTGGCTGCAGACACTGTCCCGCAAAGTGCCGACCGCGATTTGGCACAGCTGCGATCTGTGGACGTCAGCAACCGCCTTTTCGATGTCGAGGGGTAAACGAATTTCGCGCGCGAGCACATTGGCCGTGCCTCCCGGCAATATGGCCAGCGGAACGCCGCTATGCAACATGCCGTTCGCTGCTTCGTTGATCGTCCCATCCCCTCCGGCGATGACGATCAGATCGCAGCCTCGCTCGATCTCGCGGCGGGCTTGCGCGCACGCGCTGCCCGGACCCGTAGTAGCGATCAGACTGGCTTGTGTGCCCTGACCCGCCAGCACCGCGATGCTACGTTGAAGCAGATGTTCGCGCCGTATCAACCCTCTTGCGATGGGATTGTAAATAATGGCGGCGCGCTTCGCTTGGAAGGACTCCAAGCTGACCATTATAGGTTCCGGGTATGAAAGACTCCGTCGCCAAGCAGGTCGAAAAACTGCGCACCGAGCTCGAGCGGCACGAATACCTCTACTACGTTCTTGACAAGCCTGAAATTACGGACGCTGAATACGACCGTCTCATGCGCGAACTGCGCGGCCTCGAACAGGCTCATCCCGAATTGGAATCGCCGGATTCGCCGACACAGCGCGTAGGCGGCCAGCCCCGAGAAGGTTTTGTCAAAGTTCCCCACAGCTCGCCCATGCTTAGCCTTGATAATGCCCTGAACGAAGCGGAGCTCCGGGAATTCGATGCCCGGGTCCGCACACTTCTGAAAACTGACGCCTATGCATACGTAGCGGAGCTCAAGCTGGATGGGCTGTCCATGGCCGTGCATTTTTCAAACGGCCGTTTCGAGCAGGCGCTCACACGGGGCGACAGCCGTATCGGAGAAGATGTAACCGAAAACGCGCGAACCATTCGCTCTTTTCCTTTGCGGATTATGGAAAACGCCATCTCGGGAAATCACTTTGAGGTCCGCGGTGAAGTGGTGATGCAGCGCCGTTCTTTTGAGCGTCTGAATGAGGAACGCGAGCGGGCCGGACTCTCGCCATTTGCCAATCCGCGCAACGCAGCGGCAGGCGGATTGCGGGCGCTCGATCCCACCGTTACTGCGGTTCGCAAGCTCGATTATTTCGCCTATTTCCTAATGCGAGAGGGCCATCCACTGCTGCCAACCCAGTGGCAAACGCTGGAGGCATTAACGGCAGCGGGGTTCAAAGTGAATCCTCATCGTAAAAAGTGCGGCAGCCTCGACGAGCTGCTCGAGTTCATTCACGAGTGGGAAACCAAGCGAGACACTCTGCCATACGAGACCGACGGCGTGGTGGCAAAGGTCGATTCCGTTGAACAGCAGGAAAAACTCGGCTGGACGGCGAAAGCGCCACGCTGGGCCATAGCTTTCAAGTATCCGCCGCGCCAAGCGTCGACGATTCTCGAGAACATTGCGGTGCAAGTGGGACGCACAGGCACTCTCACGCCGGTTGCGCATCTGAGGCCGGTGTGCGTCAGCGGAGTAACGGTCTCCCGAGCCACGCTTCACAATGAAGATGAAATCGCACGCCTCGGCGTCGAAATCGGCGATACAGTTCTCATCGAGCGCAGCGGCGATGTAATTCCCCGGGTCGTCCGCGTGATTGAACCGTCCAAACATCGGCGGCCGTTTCGCATGCCGGCAAAGTGCCCCGTCTGTGGCGCCCACGTCGTTCGGGAGCAGGGCGAAGCGGCCCGGCGCTGCATGAATACCAACTGTCCGGCTCGCTTGCGCGAATCGTTGCTCCACTTTGCCTCGCGCGGCGTGATGGATATCGACGGCATGGGCGAAGCCCTTGTCGATCAGCTTCTGAATCGCGGGCTGGTTCACAATATTGGCGACCTCTATACGCTCACTGAAGATCAGCTCCTGGACCTTGAGCGCATGGGCAAGAAGTCGGCTTCCAAAGTCATCCAGAACATCGATCGGTCGCGCTCCCAACCGCTCCCGCGCGTGCTGAACGGGTTGGGTATTCCATTCGTAGGCGAGCGCACCGCGCAGATTCTCGCCGATCACTTCGGCAGCCTCGACGCCATCGCGGCGGCCTCGGCGGAACACTTGCAAGAAGCGAACGAAGTCGGGCCGAAAGTCGCAGAGGCCATCCGCCAATTCTTCGCCGAAGAGCGGAACCGGGAACTCATCGAACGCTTTCGCGCCGCAGAACTTCGGTTCACCGCCCCGAAACAGGCCAGGAAACAAGGTCCGCTCACTGGCCTCACGTTTGTCTTAACAGGAACACTGCCGGCCCTCACTCGCGAAGATGCAAAGCTGCGCATTGAAACTGCTGGCGGAAAGGTCGCAGGCTCGGTCAGCACCAAAACCAGCTATGTGATCGCCGGCGAAGAAGCCGGATCGAAGCTTAACAAGGCGCACGAGCTGCAAATTCCTGTGCTCGATGAAGCGGGATTGCTTGCCATGCTCGACCGAAAAACCTGAGAATGAGCCGGAGCGCGCCTGAAGCATCTCATCCAGCTATTCATCTCCTGGGGTCCGTACGGATTGCTGCTGCTCGCGACGCTCGATTCCGCTGGAATACCGGTTGTCGGAGGAGTCGATGCTCTGCTAATTACCGTTGCGGCCCGCAGTCCTTCTGAAGCATATACCGGTGCGCTTTGCGCGGTTCTGGGTTCGCTGGCGGGCAACCTTATCCTGTTCGGGATCGCGCGAAAAGGAGGCGAGATTCTTCTCCAGAGGCATATTTCGAGCCGCCGCGGCGCGCGCCTGCACGGGTGGTTCCAACGCTATGGCTTAGTGACAGTGTTTCTCCCGGCGTTGTCGCCCGTTCCGATGCCCATGAAGGTGCCTGTGTTTTGCGCGGGTGCTCTGCAAGTCCGATGGTCGTATTTCATTGGGGTTGTGCTGGCCGCGCGGATGATGCGGTATTTGGCCCTCGCATATATCGGAATGCACTACGGCCATCGCACCTTTGTGTTCCTGCTGTCGCACGGCCGCCTCGTCGCGCTCATCGTCGCTGTACTTGCTCTGCTCTCGTTTCTGATTGTTCGATTCATCGACCGTCGTGAACGCAGCGGCGCTCCGAACCAATAGCGTCCCAGTTACCATTGGAAACATGCCTTACCTATCTCGGCGTAAGTTTGTTGGTTCCGCGGCTGTATTCCTACCCGCTGCGCGCACCGTGCTGGCAATGGACAAACTACAACAAAGTAATCTCGGCGTCCAGCTCTATACTGTCCGGAACGTAATCACGAATGACCCGGCAGCTACCCTCAAAGCGATACACGATATCGGCTACACCGAAGTGGAAGCCACATACGACAATCTCAATCAGATCTGGCCCGCGCTCCAGAATTCAGAGCTGAAGCGAGTCAGCATTCACGTAGATGCCGCCATTTTCATGGAAGGCGATGGCCCGCTCGATACCGTTCTGAAAGACGTCAGGCGGCGCGGATTCGAGTTTATCGTCGTTCCTTCCTTACCAACGGCAAAGGGAGACGCCGATACCATTCACCGGCTTGCACAGATGTTGAACAAGGCGGGCGAGCAGGCAAAGAAACACAAGCTGAGGTTGTGCTACCACAACCACGCCCACGATTTTCAACCCATTAACGGCACACCTGCTGTCGAGACGCTGCTCAGTGAAACGCAATCCGATCTCGTTGCGCTCGAGATGGATATTTTCTGGGTCAGCGTAGCGGGACACGATCCGGTTGCCCTCCTGAAGAAGTATTCCGGACGCGTTCCGCTGCTTCATCTAAAGGATAAGGCGCGAGGCGTTCGGACCCAGTACAACGAAGAGGTTCCCAAAGACGCGTTCAAAGAAGTGGGCAGCGGCTCAATCGACATACCCGCTGTGTTGAAGGCTGCCGATGCCGCCGGCGTAAAGCATTATTTCGTGGAACAAGACCAGACCCCCGGCGATCCGATCGCCAGCCTGCGGCAGAGTTACAAATATCTGAGCTCGTTGTTTTGACGACGTACGGGCATGCATACACGCCCCGTTGCCGCTTACGCCGTTTTTCCGCACGCTTAAACTGTAACTATGCGCAACGAATTCACGGCTATCGTTGAGCGTGATGGTGCGTGGTACGTGGCCTACTGCGCGGAAGTGCCCGGCGCAAATGGACAGGGCAAGACACGCGAACAGTGCATCGCCAATCTGCAGGAAGCGATTTCATTGATTCTGGAGCATCAGCGCGAGGCCGCGCTTCACGCCCGTTCCTGATACGTCCCTCCTGAAGTACTGACCCGGATCCGCTCGCCCTGGTTAATGAATCCGGGAACCTGAACGATCAGCCCCGTATCCATCTTCGCGGGTTTGGTCACGTTTGAAACCGTCGCGCCTTTCAGACCCGGCTCGGTTTCCATAACCGTCATTTCAACGCTCGGCGGCAGCTCGACACTGATCGGCTTGCCCTCATAGAACTCCACGTTCACCTTGAGTTGCGGAATCAGATAAAGCACGCCATCGCCCAGCATGTCCTTCGTCAGGTGCATCTGCTCGTAATTCTCGGTGTTCATGAAGTAGTAATATTCGCCATCGTCGTACAGATACTCCATCTCGTGCTCGTCGAGCGCGACACGCTCGACCTTATCTTCCGAAGAGAAGCGGTGCTCGATCATTGAACCCGAGCGCAAATTTCGCATTTTGGCTTGCACAAAGCCACGCAGGTTACCAGGGGTCCGGTGGACCATGCTGAAGACGGAATGCAGGTCGTTGTTAAACTTCACCACCATACCGGGGCGCAGCTGTGTCGCAGCAATCATGTTGGAAGCCTCAGTGTATCAAGCACGCCCCTATTTCGCGGCCGAAGAGCTGCAAATCCTCCCCTCAATGTAGCCGGGGACGAGCCACATACCCGATGCATCCGCCTGACTCGATACGCGCTTCTGTTCATTCATATAGGACACGTCTTGATGCGGCGCTAGTTTCCAGATGATCATCGCCTGCTTCTCCTTTGTGCGCGGCTCATCAATGCAAGGCGCCGTCATCGGCGCTAACGTCATGCGGCCAAACGTTTGCGGTTTGTCCCGCCAACCTCCGGGGCAGTTTGCCTCTTCGACACCGTGCCATGAGATATTGATCCAACACGCGTCGACATTCCAATCCGTCCGCGCGAACAATTGGCCGGTCGATTCATACGCCCAAGGATCGAGATTTTGGTAGCTGATCCCCGGAAGATATGGATCGCCCCACAGCAGCTCATAAGCCACGCCGGGTCCTTCTCTCAAAATCTGCGGGTCTTGCATCGCCCATCCCTGCAAAAACTGTGAACCTTCGAGATTCGGATCGAGCGTCACGAGCGCCAACGCCGCAGCAGGTGCTTGCCACACCGGATGCTCCAACTGGCTCGGCTTCATAGAGAGCAAAAACTCGGCCGGCAGCGTCCGGAAGAACGCAGGATCGTCCTGGCGCAGATCCACGTGTTGTGTCTCGCGCACTGCATCTATGTATTCGCAAGCTGCATAGAGCTGGCGAGGATTCGTCAGCCCCGATTCTTCGAGTTGCTTGCCGGTATCGGTGTGTTGGATAGCGTCGCCGCGAACGATTTCCATGAAGAGCGCGTCGCGAAGGCGCTCGAGCCCGGTCTCTCCCCAACCGCATGCCGGAGCCGCAGCCAGCACTTGCCGCTCCTGTTCAGATGCCAGCGCGCCACACCAATCCAGAATCAGCGCAATCTGGCGAGTGGCGCATTTGTGAACCAGCGCCCACTCAATGGCTTCCCTGCCCCGCTTCTCGTCGCGGGTAATCGCATAATACAGAGCAAGCTCGAAACCGCGCTCGGGAGAATCGGTGACAGCATTCACGCGGCCTTCGAAATTTATCCAGCGCACCGTCTGCCGCTCGCGATCACGCTCCAGCCGTTTCAGCCGCTTCGGCGTGAGAAGCAGTTGCGGTGAACGGTCCTGAGCGCAGGCCGCCGGCACGTAAAAAAACAGAGACAGCATCGCAGCCAGGCCCACTTGCGCGAGCTTACGGAACACTTTCATCAGCACTTCCTTTTAAGACTACAGGCGTGATCGCGCGTCTGTGACAGAATTCAGAAGATAAATGAACCAGCTGCTAAAGACCAAGAGCATTGACGCGCTCTGCGAGGAGGCGCAGGAGGAGGGGAAGAAGCTAAAAAGATCGCTGGGACCGTGGAGCCTAATCGCATTCGGCATTGGCGCGGTGATCGGATCCGGCATTTTCACCATCACAGGGACTGCTGCGGCCGGAACGCGCCTTAATTTTCCCTCCATTCTGAATGCACCGATTCTCGATTTGATGTTGCACGGCAGAGTTGCAGCCTCCATGGTAGGCCGTCCGGGCGCCGGGCCCGGCATTACTCTCTCCTTTATCCTGGTCGCGATCACTTGCGGCTTTGCAGCGTTGTGTTATGCGGAGCTTGCTTCGATGATTCCTATCGCGGGCAGCGCCTACACTTACGCGTACACGACGCTCGGCGAAATCTTCGCCTGGATCATCGGCTGGGATCTGATTCTCGAATACGCGGTCTCGAATATGTCTGTAGCGGTGGGCTTCTCCGCCTATTTCAACGTCATGTGCGATTACTTATTTGGCGTGCACCTCCCGAAATATCTCTCGGAGCCGGCGATCGTCGAAGGCCACGCAACCGGCAGTCTGTTCAACGTTCCTGCGCTGCTGATCGTCATGGTTCTCAGCTGGCTGCTGGTTCAGGGCGTTAAGGAAAGCGCGGGCGCGAATAATTTCATTGTTGCCGTGAAAGTGGCCGCCGTCCTGCTTTTTGTGTTCGGCGCGGCCCACGCGGTCCAAGCCTCGAATCTCCATCCCTTCCTTCCAAACGGGTTTCCGGGAGTACTGACGGGCGCCGCGATCGTGTTCTTCGCATTCATTGGTTTCGATTCGGTCTCGACGGCAGCTGAGGAATGCACGAATCCGCAAAGGAATATGCCGATCGGGATTCTAGGAACACTTGTGGTTTGCGCGCTGCTTTATACTTCCGTCTCGCTCGTCTTAACCGGTATTGTAAGTTGGAAGACTCTGGACAACGCGGCGCCTATCGCGAACGCATTGCAAGCAATCGGCATGAACAAGTTGCGCTTTACTGTCACGGTCGGAGCGCTGCTAGGTATGATCTCTTCCCTGCTCGTGTACCAATATGCACAGGCGCGTATCTGGTTTGCGATGTCGCGCGACCGTTTGCTCCCCGACGTTTTTTCTAGAGTTCATCGAAAGCACCGCACGCCGCACATAAGTACTTGGCTCGCGGGATTGGCCGTCGGCATCCCGGCTGGCATTTGGGACATAGGCACTTTTGCGGAGCTCTCAAATATCGGAACGCTATTCGCATTTGTGCTCGTCTCAGTGGGAGTTGTGGTGCTGCGCCGGACGCAGCCCGAACGGCGGCGCTACTTCAAGGTGCCGCTCTCGCCCTTCACTCCCGCCCTATCGGTTGCCTGCTGCTTCGGCCTTATGGTAGGGCTGCCGCTCCAGACTTGGATCCGGTTCGTCGTCTGGCTGATAATCGGGTTGTTTATCTATGTTGGCTACAGCAGGAAGCGAAGCCCGCTTCACCAAGCCGCGTGAAGTCGTAAACAAGCCGACCCTGCAGTATGCGGTGCTCGGGATCTTCCTGCTCTGGGCGCTGATTGCGCAGCTGCCCGTTTCCGCCTTCATGATTTACGTCCAGGCACGATCGAACGACTACTTGGGTGTTCCGTTCGAGAGGGCAGAATACACTCTGCGGATCAGCCACGTTGATCGAACCTACGAGAACAGCGGGCTGCGAGTGGGAGACGAAGTGGTTGCACTGAACGGCCGCCGGGTTCAAGGCTCCGATCAGATCGACAGGATGCACTTTGAGTTGCACCCCGGCGACACGCTTTTGGTAACGGTACGGCGCGGCTCGGGCGCGGCCACGCGCACCTTAACTGTTCCCATTCGCATGCACACATATCCAACGGAAGCGCCCGGATGGCCGATGGTACTCGGCTTATTTGTATTTTTTCCGCTGAGCTGCATTGTTCTGGGATTCTATATCGCTTTCGCCCGGCCGCGCGATCCGATTGCGTGGATCACGATGGCGATGCTCGCCTCCTTCAGCCAGCTCATTGGACTTGGAGAGTACGGCTCCATCTGGTCTCCCTGGCGCGAAATCCTCATTGTTTTCCAGTCAGTTCTGAATGGCTTTTGGCCAGTCTGGATGCTTCTATTCGGCCTGTATTTTCCCGCGCCGTTCGTTTTCGTCCGCAAGCGGCCGTGGATCAGCGGCCTGCTTGCCCTGCCTTTCCTCGTGATCACGGCCGTTGCGCTCTACGGGCATCTCCTGCAGGGGAACCACATACACGAACTGGGCTGGGTGGCCGATTTTCTACGTCGCGTCAGCCCCCTTGTGCTCATCCTGGTTTCCCTCTATATCTTCGGCTTCTTCTTTTCCCTCGGGTGCAAGAAGGCGAGGCTTAACGACCCCGATGCGCGAAGACGGCTGAACGTCATGACCCTCGGGTGCTCGCTCGCTCTGACGCCATTGATCCCAGTGGTCCTGAAAGAGATAAACGTTATCCCCTGGATGCCGGAGTGGTTGATCACTGTTTGCTTGCTGATGATTGTTTTCTTCCCGATCACGATGGCCTACGTGATCGTCGTCCAGCGCGCCATGGACGTGAGCGTCGTGGTGCGCACCGGTGTCCGCTACGCGCTGGCGAGTACAACCGTGAAAGTTCTACGTGTCGTGCTGGTCGCCGGTGTCGCCTTTCTCTCGCTTCATTTCGCTTTAGAGAGCGGACATCGCGGACAGGCTATCCTCATCGCAGCCGTCGGAGGAGCGCTCATCTTCGCACTCGGACGATTAGCTACCCACGTGACCGGCTGGATGGATCGCCGGTTCTTCCGCGAGGCTTACAACACCGAGGTAATCCTGTCGGAGCTGAGCAACTCGGTCGCAGGAATCCGAGACACGCAAGCGCTGCTTGAAACCGTTACGCAGCGGATTGGAGCTTCTCTGCACGTTCCGCGCATTGCGGTGTTGCTCGAGAGAGGAGATTGCTTTGAGCCCGCTTACGCCATGGGCTTCAACGGAAGTGCGCCGCCGGTTGAACTGAAGCGCGATGCCTCTACTGT
Organism: uncultured Acidobacteriaceae bacterium; assembly: GCA_963703035.1. Lineage (GTDB taxonomy): Bacteria > Acidobacteriota > Terriglobia > Bryobacterales > Bryobacteraceae > Bog-105. The sequence goes on from OY969780.1 coordinate 1,847,114, forward strand.
TCGCTTGCTTAGGCAGTCGCATTCCCCGGCGAAGATTTACTTCGACGATCCGCAATCCTGGGTTCACGGCGCTCCCGAAAAAGAGCAGAGCGCTCTGCAGACGCTCGACGCCCAGGTCCTATTGCCGCTCACCGAAGGGAGCCGGATGCTCGGGGTGATCAGTCTTGGCCCCAAGCTGTCAGAAGCGCCCTATTCAAGCGGAGACTTGCAGTTGCTCGGCGCAGTAGCGTCGCAGACCGCGCTCGCGCTCGAGAATGCCCGGCTCACGGAGAGCATCCGCCAAGAGGTCGCGCAGCGCGAACGGGTGAACCGCGAGCTCGAAATCGCGCGCGATGTGCAGCAGAGGCTGTTTCCGCAGACGCTCCCCAAGGTCGACGGACTAGATTTCGCGGGATACTGCCGGCCGGCCTTCGGCGTTGGTGGCGATTACTACGACTTCATCCGGCTTTCGAACGACCGCCTCGGCATCGCAATCGGCGACGTTTCAGGAAAAGGAATAGCAGCAGCACTCATGATGGCGAGCCTGCAAGCCTCTTTGCGCGGCCAAACCATCCGGCCTACTGCGACGCTGGCGGAAACCATCGAGCACATTAATCGGCTCGTGTACGACGCCTCGGCCGAGAACCGGTACGCCACGTTCTTTTACGCCGAGTACGATGCCCCGAGCCGCTCAGTGCGCTACGTGAATGCGGGTCATAATCCGCCTATCGTTTACCGCCACGATGCTGACGCAAGCAAGATCATCCGGCTGGCAGAAGGAGGGACCGTCGTCGGCCTATTTCCCTCCGCGCCCTTCCAGGAATCGCAGCTGACGCTCCATTCTGGAGATATTCTGGTCGCCTTCACCGACGGCATTAGCGAAGCCATGAACGAAATCGAAGAAGAGTGGGATGAAGATCGCCTGATCGAAGCGGTGCGAGCTTGCCCGTCACGCACCGCGGCCGACATGATTACCTGGATCTTGGAACGCGTAGATACATTCACGGCAGGCGCACGCCAGCATGATGACATGACGCTCGTGATCGTGCGCGTCCAGTGAACCCGCTTCAGGATGCGCAGCGAAGCAAAGACATAGATGCAAACGGCCGCCAGACAACAAAGCTACAGCATTGTGATCATCGCGATCATCATTGCGCTGTTATCATTCGCCTTCGCATCTGTTCTGCTCTTCGGTTTTGTTGGATTTGCGATAACTGAAAACGATCTGGGTGGGAATCCACAATCGACAGTTCCAGATTTCCACCGCCTTCATCGCGCCGCAAATATTGCGTTCGCGACTTTCGTCTTTTTCGAAGCTATCGCAACCTGGCAGTTGAACATGCTACGCCGTATCGGGATTTACAATCGGATTCCATTGATATTACAAGTAACTATAACGTTTCTGGTGCTCTGCATTGCTTCTTACGGGTTAGTCTTTCTAAGCCTTATGGGCTTCGTTCCAGACCCGGTGATAACAGCGAATGCGGCAATATCAGAGTGGATCTTAAAGCTTCTCTCAAACTGAGCAGGATTCGACAACAAGCCTCGATGAACTTGTCGACGGCCGCAGCAAGGGAATAGCCGGCATTCAAACGGCTATTTCGATCTGCCGGGACGCAACGGTCAAGGGTAGACCCTTTTCGGCGCGAACGGCAAGACATTCCCGAATCGCATCCCTGACGTTGGCCTCTGCCTCGCTTTCGGAGTAGCCCTGGCTCACACATCCGGGAATGGATGGGCACTCTGCGATATAGACACCGTCTTCATCTTGATAGATGTTGATCAGCAGCTTCATGCCTTTCCTATGTTATCGATTCACGCCATCAGAAGTCCCAGCACTACTCCCCCCGCAACACCTCGAGCGGCCTTTGATCGAGAATGCGCGCGCTCGCAAGCCATCCGGCTAAGTTAGCTAACACAGCCGTCCCAATCATCACCACCAGCAGTGATACCCAGTCGAATGAGGGCGAAGCTTCGATGAACTTTTCCGAAACGATCCTGGTAAATATGTTCGCCAGGATTCCGCCGACCAAACCGGCGACCGCGCCGAGAATCGAAAATTCAATCGAGAAAATAGCGCCGATACGTCGCTTGGTTCCGCCGAGCGTTTTCAAAATCGCCACTTCACGAATCCGGCGGTAGCGCGTGCCGGCAACGCTCGAGCAAAGAATGATGATGCCCGCGACAATTGCAAACAGGGCGAGGAAGCGAACCACGAGCGCAACCTCATCGATAGCCTCCTGTATGCGCTTCAGAACGTCCGCCAAATTCATAACCGTTACAGTCGGAAAACGGTCGAATAGCGTCTCTTCGAGTTGAGGAATCTGGCCGGGTTCCACGTGGACCGCGCCGTAATACACGACCGGAAATCCCTCAAGCGCCGCGCGCGGAAACACTAGATCGTAGCGGACCGGAGCGCGTGCCGTTCGCCGGAACACCGCGACTAGCGGAGCCTTAAGAATGCGTCCTGCAAGCTGAAACCGAATGCGGTCACCCACATGAAGCCCAAAATCGCTCTGAGCTTCATCAGACACGGCCAGCTGCGGCTCTCGGCTGTTCGGAACCCACCACCCCCCTTCTTTCAATTCGAGAGTGCCTGGCATCGCCTCGGCAGTAGTGATGCGAACCGTCTGCAGTTGATTCTTACGCTCGGAACTCAGGGGCAGCTTTTCGACAGGCGCCCCGTTCTTCTCGAGCATTCGCGCGACGATATAGCCAACCAGCTCGACTTTGCCCGTGACACCCGGCTGCGATTCGATCAGCTTTGTGATCTCTGACGAGTCGCGCACGTCGAGCAGGAATACATTTCCAGACCGGCCAGGTCCTTCGGTGACGACCTGCTGAAGCACGGTGCGCTGCAGCAGATAGGTCGTCAGCGTGAACATTACGCCGATGCCCAATGCGACCAGGACGGATTTTGCCTGGTTCCCTGGCCTGTATAAGTTCGCGAATCCGTGACGGAAAAGTGCCGGAAGGCGCCCGCTAAAAATCTTGACGAGTTTGCGCATGGAGAATAGCAGCACGCCGGCAACCAGCGCAAGCAAGAAAGTGCTCGCTGCCGCACCGGCCACAAAGTAGCCGCCCATTTTCCAGGAGCCGCCAAGCCAGACCGCAATCAAAGCAAATCCCGCCAGAATCAGCACCACCCCTATAACGCTCGGGAGCTTCTCGCGCCAATGCCTGCGAGTTTCGATCGTGGCATCCGTCATGTCTCTCCGAATTACGAGGCTCGGGCGTACGTTGCGGACGTTCAATAGGGGAGGCAGCGTGAACAAAAGCGTCGCAAGGACTCCCAGACTCATCCCCTGGAGGCTGAACGACCAATCCCATTGCACATGCGGCAGAAGCGCGAAGACGCGGTGAATCAGCCACGGAAACGACGCTTGAACCAGCGCACCGATGCCCAGCCCAAGAATTCCACCAGCGACGCCAAGCCACAAAGTCTGGAGCAAATAAATTTCCAGGATCTGATTCGCACGCGCGCCAACCGCTTTCATAACCGCGATTGTGTCCATTCGTTGCTGCAGATGCGAATACATTGCCATTGCAACGCCCAATGACCCGACAATCAGCGCAATCAAGCTGATCAGGCTGAGAAACGTAGTCGTATGGTCGATGGCTTTGCCGACCGCCGGGCTTCCCTCGCGATAATCGCTGATGAACACGCGCGGGAATGTGGATCTCAATTGCGCCTTGATCTGGTCCAGATTCGCGTCGGGCTTGAGTTTGAACAGGAAACGCTGCGCTGCGCGGCTGCCGAATTGAATCAGCCCGGTTCGGCGCAGGCCCGCCCGCGTAACGAGAACACGCATCCCAGGGCCAAAGCCGGAAGCCAGCCGGTCGGGCTCACCAGTGAGCGTGCCCGTAATTCGAAATTCTTTCCCCCCGAGCCTGATCACATCGCCACGCGCGACCTTCAAGCGCATCAGTAATTCGGTGGTTGCGACCGCCGACGAATCGTCCTTCAACAGCTCACCGAGACGGTGTGGCGGATCGACCGCGAGAGTGCCGTAGAACGGGTACACAGCCGGATCGACAGCCTTAACCGACACCATCTGCGGCACGCGCGCGCGGTCGGAGGCCGCCATCGAGAGCGTCTCCGTCACACGGGTCAGCGCGCCGTACTCTTTCGCGATGCCTTCTACCCGCTTTATCTGCTCCGGCGTGGGCGCATTCCATGTCTGCGCCTGGAGATCCGCCGCAATCAACTGCTTGGCATTCCGCAACAGCATCCCCTTGAACGCATAGCCAAATCCCTTGACCCCGCTGAGCGCCCCCACTCCTACAGCGACCGCCACGATCACGAACAAGAATTTCGCCGGCGAGGCGCCCAGCTCACGCCAGGCGATTTTCGCTGCGGTATTGAAGAACACGCTTACACTTCCACCGCGCGGGCCGCCAATTCGTCACTGAGCACGCGTCCATCGTGCAATGCAATGATGCGGTCGGCGTACTCGGCTAAGCGGCGATCATGAGTCACCAGGATGAGCGTGGTCTTCTCCTCGTGATTTAGCTGCACCAGCAGATCGAGCACGTGTTGCCCGTTGGCGCTGTCCAAATTTCCGGTCGGCTCGTCCGCCATCAAAATCGGCGGCCTTGTGATAAATGCGCGCGCTAGGGCCACCCTTTGCTGCTCGCCTCCCGAAAGTTGAACCGGGTAATGATGCCCGCGATTGCTGAGCCCGACGCGCTCCAGCAGATCTTTCGCACGTGTTCGCGGATTCTCTCCAGAGCCGGTCAGCTCGGCCGGAAGCAAAATATTTTCTTCCGCCGTAAGAGTTGGGACTAATTGATACGATTGAAAAACGAATCCGATCTTGCGGCCCCGCACCCGCGCCAGATCGTCCTCTCGCAGGTTGGTAATATCAGTGCCGTCCAAAAAAATCGTCCCCGACGTCACTGTATCGAGACCGGCCATCAACCCGAGCAGAGTACTCTTTCCGCTGCCCGATGCGCCCATGATCGCGAGAAACTGCCCCCGCGGGACGGAAAACGTCACGTCGCGAAGAATCTCGACGCGATTCGGCGGATTCTCGATGATCTTTGATAGCTCGCGTACTTCGATTATGTCTGGCTGGGGCGTCTGTGTAGCCATGTCAAATTGGATATGTGGGAAGAAGACGTTCTCTTTTCATTGTCACAGCGGCAATCTTCTGCGCTTTTAGTGTCAGTGCGCGTACTGCCGTTCGTCACAGCGGCGATCCCGTCATCGTGACCTTTGGCGACAGCTTGACCGCGGGAGTGGCAGGCAGAAGCTATCCCGATTACCTCCAGGATCTTCTCGATGAGAATGGATATCGGTATCGCATTGATAATCAGGGAGTAAGCGGCGATACCACCACCGACGGGCTGGCGCGAATTGCGAATGTGATTGCCGCCCGTCCTGTGCTCGTGATCCTCGAATTTGGCGGTAACGACGGCTTGCGCGGAGTGCCCGTGCCCATCATTCGAGAGCATCTCGAAAAAATGATTCAGCGGTTCAAGCGGGCCAACATACCCGTAGCGCTTGCGGGAATCACGCTGCCGCCGAACTATGGGCCGGATTACGTCGAGCCGTTCACCGCCATGTATCCCGAGCTCGCCAAAAAGTACAACTTGCGCCTCCTGCCCTTCTTGCTCGTGCACGTTTTTCTGCATCCTGAGATGATGCAGCCGGACGGCGTGCATCCAAACGGCGCAGGCAATAAGATTTTGGCCGAGGACGTGTTCGAGCTGATCAAGCCATTACTTACAAGAGAGAATGGCAATAAAAAAGTCGGGATGCTTGGGAGCACCCCGACGCATGGAGGAAACACACAGCAGGAGAGATCCCTAGCTGGGCATTAAGACGGTGTCGATGACGTGAATGACGCCATTTTTCTGCATTACGTCCGCTTGAGTCACTGTCGCGGTGCCGCCTTTTTCGTCTTTGAGGACAATATTGTCGCCGTCCATCATGGCGGTGATGGTTCCACCCTCAACCGTAGTCAGCTCAGCCTTGCCATTGCCTTTCTTGATCATCGCCGCTAACTTCTTAGACGTGATCCGCCCTGCCACAACGTGGTAGGTAAGAATCTTCTTCAGTTCATTTTGATTCTCCGGCTTCACGAGAGTGTCCACCGTACCGGCCGGCAGTTTGTCGAAAGCGGCATTCGTCGGCGCGAATACAGTGAATGGTCCTGGTCCTTTTAGCGTATCGACCAAACCAGCGGCCTTGACTGCCGCTACCAACGTCGTATGGTCCTTCGAATTTACGGCGTTATCGATGATGTCCTTGTTTGGATACATCGCCGCGCCTCCAACCATCGGAACGTTCTGGGCGGCCCAGCATAAAGCAATACCAGCGGTCAACGCCGCAGCAACAGCAATACGATTCATTTTCATTTATTTATAAGGCTCCTTTATCAACCCTCAAACCATATACGGAGCCAGTAGAAGTGCTGGATTAAATAGCGCGTGTGTACGGTTTATTACAATCGCTTCACATGCCCGAGGTAGAGACTGCTCTTCGAAAAGAACTCGGTCTCCGCGATCTGGTACTGTTTAACATCGCCGCGCTCATCAGCACGCGCTGGATAGGCATCGCGGCACACGTCGGGCCGGGAACCATCGTTCTCTGGATTCTCGCCGCCGCGCTCTTGTTGGTACCATGCGCGTTTGTCGTCGCAAATCTCTCGCGTAGATTCCCTGAAGAAGGCGGCCTGTACGTTTGGACGCGCGAGGCTTTCGGTGAGTGGCATGCCTTTGCCTGCGGCTGGTTCTACTACATCAGCAACGTCTTCTGGATACCGGGCGTTCTCATCGCCGGCATCGGGATGATGACGTATGCATTCAGCCCGAAAATGGAGAAGTTAGCCGAGAATCCGCGTTTTGTATTGCCGTGCGCCTTCGCCTTTCTCCTCGGCATTGTGGTTTCGAACTACACCGGTCTGCGAATCGCCAAATGGGTGGATAATTTCGGAGGGCTGGGCAGTTATGCAATCGGCATCATTCTGGTTCTCTGCGGGGCCGCGGTTTGGTTCACGAGAGGTCCGGCCACGAACTTTCATCTGTTGCCGAGCTTGGATTTCGAGAAGCTGAACTTCTGGTCTCAACTTGCTTTCGCGATGACCGGTCTCGAGCTGAGCCCGATCATGTCGGGAGAGATCCGCGATCCGCGACGGAACATCTTTCGGGCAACTTGGATCAGCGCGGCTCTGGTAGTAACGTTCTACGTGGCAGGCACGAGCTCGATTTTATCGCTGATGCGGCCAGATGAAGTCAGTCCCGTGGTGGGCTTGGCGCAAGCCAGCCAGCAGGCCTCGAGTACGTTGGGGTGGTCGTGGGTGCCCCTGGCAATCGGCGCGTGTATTTTGCTGAGCATCGGCGGCCAGCTTGGGACCTATGTAGGCGCCTGTGCACGGCTGCCGTTTGTGCTTGGCATCGCCAATTTGCTTCCGCCCCCGTTTGCAAAGCTGCATCCGAAGTATGGAACGCCATACGTGTCGATCTTATTGCTTGGCATTGCAACTGCCGCACTAATCTTGATCAGCCAAATTGGGGAAACATTCAGAGGAGCATATCAGGTGGCCGTGGATATGGGCGTTATCACGCTCTTCATTCCATTCCTGTACATTTTCGGCGCGGCGTGGAGATTCGGGCAAAAAGTCCCCGCACTGTGCGGCTTCTTCGTCTCGGTGATTGCAATCGTCTTCTCATTCTTGCCCACGGCCGATGTGAAATCAGCGTGGTGGTTTGAAGTGAAGCTCATCGGAGGCTGTATTCTCTTGATCGTGGTAGCGCGGCTGTTCTATTTGCGGTACCGGCGTTAGGTAACGTGAGCTATCCCGATTCGGTCCGCTATCTCTACGCGCTCGGAAACGAGCTGAAAGCGGGCGCCAAGTTTGGACTCGAGCGCATGCGCACCCTTCTCGCTGAGCTCGGCAATCCCGAACAGGGCCAGCGCTTCATTCACGTAGCGGGCACCAACGGAAAAGGCTCCACGTGCGCCATGATCGCGAACGCGCTCCGCCATTCAGGCCATCACACGGGAGTCTATACTTCGCCGCACTTGGTCGAGCCCACAGAGCGGATACAGATCGATGGGACCCCGCTTAGCTCTCAGCAGTTTGTGAACGCGTTTGAGACCGTACACGCCGCGGCGGAAAGATTGCTGCAAAGCGGACAATTGGATACGCACCCCTCCTACTTCGAGACCGTCACAGCTATGGCGCTCCTTACGTTCCGCGACGAATGTGATATCAGCGTCCTTGAAGTTGGCTTGGGAGGCCGCCTCGATGCCACGAACGTCATCACTCCCGAGCTCTGCGTCATCACTCCCATCTCGTTCGATCACGAATCGTTCCTGGGAAATTCGCTCGAGGCAATCGCATCCGAGAAGGCCGGCATTCTGAAGCCGGGCGTTCCGGTCATCTTGACGAAACAAGAACCGTCGGCAGAGGCAGTCATCATTCGCCGGGCTAGTGAGCTGAAGTCGAAACTCATCCGTATACAGGACGCAGAGGTATCGACGGTTCACGCGGCCGCGCACGGTTCGACTTTCAATCTGGGCGGCTCACGTTATGACTGTGCGCTTCCGGGAAGACATCAGATCGAGAACGCCACGGCAGCCGTTCTCGCTTGCCGTGAGCTGGGGCTCGAGACGTGCTGCATTCAGACCGGCCTAAAGACTGTAACATGGCCCGGAAGACTCGAGTTCATTTCGCGGCGTCCCGATTTTGTTTTGGAAGGCGCGCACAACCCAGCAGGCGCGGCAGCGCTGGCCTCATACGTTCGTGAGTTCTGCTCGCACCGTCCGGTATGGATCGTATTCGGCGCCATGCGAGATAAGGCGCTCGCAGAAATCACGGCAGAGTTATTTCCGCTCGCTCAGCGCGTAATCGCCACCGCGCCGAATTTCCCGAGAGCGCTCCGTCCACAGGCGATCCTCGAAATAGCTGAGCATCCGAATGCAACCGCCGCCGAAACTGTTCCCCAAGCCATTGAGCTTGCCCGCAACGCTCCCGAAGATGCGATCGTGTTCTTCACCGGATCGCTGTTCCTCGTCGGCGAAATAAGAGCCTTGCTGCTTTCGTAAAATAGGCACTTCATGAAGCGGCTGCGCGGCCTGCTTATCGCCGATCCCTGCATCGTTTTGGCGACGATTTTCTTCGGGACAATCAGCCTGATCGTCTCTTTCTTTGACCGAACCGGCGCGGTTCAGATTCGTGTCGCCCGCCGCTGGGCTCGGGCTCTGCTCGATGTCGGCGGAGTTCATGTAACCGTTGAGGGTATAGACGCCATCGCGCTGAAGCGCAGTTACGTTTTTATCTCGAACCACCTCAGCTTCATGGATACACCGGTGGTGCTTGCCAATATTCCGGTGCAGTTCCGCTTCCTCGCAAAACGCGGCTTATTTCAAATTCCGTTTCTCGGGCAGCACCTCACGCGAGCCGGGCACATTCCGGTTCCGCGCGAGGATGCGCGCGCTGCCGTGAAATCAATGCAGCTCGCCGCTGACACCATCCAACAAAAGAAAATTTCTCTGCTGATCTTCCCGGAAGGGGGACGTTCTCACGATGGACAACTGCAGCCGTTTAAAGAAGGAGCCGCGTACATTGCCATCCGCGCCGGCGTTCCAGTGGTTCCGATCGCGATCAGCGGCACACGCGAGCTGTTGCCGTGGGGATCAGCCGTCGTACTGCCCGGCCAAGTTCGGCTGCAAATTCTCACGCCTGTCGAAACGCAAGGCCTGAGCTTAAAAGATCGTGCGATGCTAACCGAACAAGTCCGCAGCCTCATCGCCGCCGCTCAAACCACCCCAGAATCAGTTCACCAATAAACGCGAAGCAGAACCGCGACTGTAAAAGGAGCGGCTTCGCAAACTAGCAGCAGCCCGTCTTCGCCAAAACCAGCTCATCGATCTGCACGAGAGTAGGATACTTGCCCGTGTAACACGAATAACAGAATCGATGCTCTGAATCTTGCACCGACTCGCGCAGCGACTCGAGAGAAAGATACGCCAGCGAATCTGCCTCGATATACTCCTGGATCTGGCGAATATCATTGTTTGCCGCGATCAGCTCGCGGTGCGTCGGCGTATCGACGCCGTAATAGCATGGCGATATTGTCGGCGGGCACGAAATCCGAAAGTGCACTTCACGCGCTCCCGCCTCGCGCACCATGCGCACGATCTTCTGGCTCGTCGTTCCGCGAACGATGGAATCATCCACCAGGATCACCCGCTGCCCTTCGAGCAAATGCCGGACCGGATTCAGTTTCAGCCTGACGCCGAAATCTCGAATGGCTTGCGAAGGCTCAATAAAGGTGCGCCCCACGTAATGATTGCGGATCAAGGCTTGCTTATAAGGGATGCCGGACTCGGCCGCATATCCGATTGCTGCGCCGACCCCCGAATCCGGCACCGGAACGACTAAGTCAGCATCCACAGGATGTTCGCGAGCCAGCAATCTGCCCATTCGCTCACGGGACGCAGCAACGGATTTGCCGAAGACGATAGAGTCTGGACGCGAAAAATACACGTGCTCGAAAGCGCAGTGCGCAGGGGCTTCCGGAGTGGTGTACCGCTCGCGCGTGATCCCTTCCGGCGCGACAATCACCATTTCGCCCGGCTCAACGTCATCAATGTACGTCGCGCCGATCAGGTCAAACGCGCAGGTCTCGGAAGCAAACACGGTTGCCATGCGGCCGCCGGAAAGCTCGAGCGTTCCCATCGCCAGCGGGCGAAACCCTCGCGGATCACGCGCGATGATGATACGATCCTCAGCCAGGAATACTAGCGAGAACGCGCCTTCAATTTGCAGCAGCGCATCGCGTAACGCTCCGGCAAGGGTTCGTTCGCGCGAACGGGCGACCAGGTGAAGAATGACTTCCGTATCGCTTGTCCCTTGAAAAATCGAGCCGTCCCGCTCCAAGTCGCGGCGCAACTCGATCGCGTTCGTCAGGTTCCCGTTATGGGCGACCGCCAAATGGCCTTTACTGCAGAAAACTGAAAATGGCTGGGCGTTTTGCAGAATGGTTTCGCCGGCCGTCGAGTACCGCGTGTGGCCAATCGCCAGAGTGCCAGGCAACTGGTTTAACACATCGGGCGTGAAGATATCGACCACGTGGCCCATCTTGCGAAACGTGTAAATCTTCTTCCCGTCGCTTGAAGCGATGCCGGCGCTTTCCTGCCCGCGATGCTGCAGCGCATGCAAACCCAAGTAAGCGATGTTCGCGGCTTCAGGATGCCCATACAGCGCAAACACTCCACACTCCTCGTGGAGCTTGTCGAATGGACTATCCTGTTCCCAATTAGACACGCTGGTTACACCATCACGGAGTTATGGAGGAGGTGTTCGAGAGCGTTTTCCCACACGTTTTTCAGCTCGGCGGCGCGGCTGTCGATCAGAATGCGGTCATTATTGCGGATCACCACTCTTGCATCGAGTGTAGCGCCAACTTCGATAGCCTGGATGCCGTGTCTTTCTGCGGCTGAAAATACGGCCTCGCGAGTTGCCGTTGAGACCAGAATTCTCGATGGCCCTTCATGGAACAAGAGCAGCTCGGGTTCAAGATCGGAATGAAGCGTCACATCGGCTCCGATATTGTCCGGGCCGAACGAGCATTCGGCCAGCGCAAGCGCCAGTCCGCCTTCCCCGAGATCGTGGGCCGATTCGACCGCGCCTCCGCGAACCAGCTCTCGAATACACGCCTGCACACGCATCTCGTAATCCATATCGAGCCGGGGCGGCCGGCCCCACAGCGATCCCGCCATGACCTTCGCGTACTGCGTGGCGCCAAATTCGTGGCAATCCGGATTCCCCAAGCCACCGACCAAAATAATCGAGCGCCCCGCATGCTGGAACGAAACGCCCACCGGCTCCATGGTCCTGAGGGTTCCCACAATGCCGACAACCGGCGTTGGAAAGATCGGATTTCCGAGCGTCTCGTTGTACAGGCTCACGTTCCCGCCCGTGACCGGCGCCTCAAAAAACCGGCAAGCCTCAGCGAGTCCTTCGATCGATTCCACGATCTGGCCCATAATCTCAGGGCGCTCCGGATTTCCAAAATTCAGATTATTCGTCGTCGCCAGCGGAAGCGCGCCGACAGTCGCAAGATTGCGGCAGCACTCGGCAACAATCAGTTTCGTTCCTTCGCGAGGATCGAGCGCGCAGTAGCGCTGATTCCCGTCGAGCGACATCGCGACCGACGTATGCGTCCCTTTGATACGCACGATCGCCGCGTCTGATCCTGGACCGGCAACAGTGTTCGTACGCACCTGGTAATCGTACTGCTGCCATACCCAGCGTTTGGAGCAGAGATCGGCCGAAGCGAGCAGCGCCTTCAAATCAGAAGCCAAGTCCTCGCTGTGAACATCGGGACCATGTAGCGGAGCGGTGCGCAGCGGAGCCGTGTAGGGCCGGTTGTAAAGCGGCGCTTCGTTCGCCAGAGCGCGATTTGGAATCTCCGCGAAAATGTCGGCGCGATTTTTCACGCGCAGCATGCCGTCTTCGGTAACGCAACCAACCTTGACCGCATCCAAGCCCCACTTCCGAAACACGCTCAGTACTTCGTCTTCGCGTCCGCGCTCTGCAACCAGCAGCATGCGCTCTTGCGATTCCGACAGCATGATTTCATACGGCGTCATTCCGGCTTCACGCTGCGGAACGAACGCGAGATCGATTTCGATCCCGGTTCCCGCGCGGCTACCCATCTCACAGCTCGAAGAAGTGAGGCCGGCCGCGCCCATGTCCTGAATGCCGACTACCGCTCCCGTCTTCATGGCTTCAAGGCACGCTTCGAGCAGCAGCTTCTCCATGAACGGATCGCCCACCTGCACATTGGGGCGCTTTTCTTTCGACTCTTCCGTAAACTCGGCCGAAGCCATCGAGGCGCCATGTATCCCGTCGCGCCCAGTCTTCGCGCCAACATAGATCACCGAGTTTCCGACACCGCTCGCCCGCCCATAAAAAATCTCGTCATGCCGAAACACTCCCAACGCAAACACATTAACGAGCGGATTCCCGTCGTAGCATTCCTCGAATACGCACTCCCCGCCCACGGTCGGGACGCCGAAGCAATTTCCGTAATGCGCGATTCCCGAAACCACGCCTTCGAAAATACGTCTGTTCCTCGCTCCCGATTTCTCGTCATCGAGCTTTCCGAAACGAATCGAATCCATCACAGCGATCGGCCGCGCGCCCATCGTAAAAATGTCGCGCAAGATGCCGCCTACCCCGGTCGCCGCACCTTGAAATGGCTCAATGAAACTCGGATGATTGTGCGACTCGATCTTGAATGCGATCGCAAACCCGTCGCCGATGTCGATAATCCCGGCGTTCTCGCCCGGGCCTTGCAATACGTGCGGGCCGCCCGTCGGAAGCTTCTTCAAATGCAGCCGAGAGCTCTTATAAGAGCAGTGCTCGCTCCACATCACGCTGAAGATTCCAAGCTCGGTGAACGTCGGCTCGCGCCCCAGCAGACTCTCGATTTTCGCGTATTCGGATTCTGTGAGCTGATGCGCTGCGGCCGCCGAGCGCGGCTCAAATTTCATCTTGGGCACGGGCTTGCTCGTAACGCCCGTGCTCATACTCCCGACATCGCGAGCACTGGCCCAGCTCTCTTTTCACCCTCGAGCATCGATCCCAAAATGACGATCCCGTCCGTACCGCCTACCAGCGAATCCGCAGCACGCTCGGGATGCGGCATCATGCCCATCACATTGCGCCCTTCGTTCAAAATGCCAGCAATATCCCGCATCGATCCGTTCGGATTATCGAGATAACGCAGTACGATACGATCCTCCGCCTCCAGCCGATTCAAGGTGGTTTCATCGGCAACATAGCAGCCTTCGCCGTGCGCGACGGGTATCTTTAATACCTGACCCTCAACCGCCTGCGATGTAAACGGAGACTTAGTCGTGACCACTTCCAATGCCACCGTACGGCACACAAACTTACGGTTTGCATTACGTACCAGAGCACCCGGCAACAATCCGCACTCGGTAAGAACTTGAAAGCCGTTGCACAATCCAAGCACCAGGCCGCCTTCCTGCGCAAAGCTTTTGACCGCCTTCATCACGGGAGAGAATTTGGCAATCGCTCCGCAGCGCAGATAATCGCCGTACGAAAAACCGCCCGGAAGAATTACCGCGTCCACTCCGCCGAGAGTCGGCGAATCGTGCCAGATCAACTCGGCTTGATGATGCAGATTTTGGGAGACTGCGAACCAGGCATCGTGGTCACAGTTGCTTCCCGGAAAGACTACGACGCCAACCTTCATCTCGAGAAGGGGTGCCGCAATGGGTTAGGCGCCGCTTACCGCCGGAGCTGCTTTCTTACGGCTCACCCGCCGTTTCTCAACCGGTGGCTGCCTATCGCTCTTTTTCAAGGCTGGCAGGACGATGGAGGTAACGAATTTTTTCTCGCCATGGTCATCAAACTTGATTACCAGGTAATCGTCGTTGCACGTCAGTACTGAGCCCAGTCCAAACCGCCCGTGCTCGACTTGCGCGCCTTGCGCAAACGCCGGCTTATTTGCCATGGTAAAAATTTCCTCCTAGACCATTGTAACAATTGACTTAATGGCCCAAATGAAAGCGGTTCAATCCGCTTCCCTATAATGGATTCAGCAATGCCGGATTGGGTTCAGCAAAAACATGGATGACCTGAAAAAGAAGCTGCAGGAGGAAATCTCGGCGCTCGAGCACGAGTTTCGAAACGAGCTGCCAAAAGAGATTTTGAAAGCGCGCGGCCACGGCGATCTTAGTGAAAACGCTGAGTATCATGCGGCCAAAGAGCGCCAATCGATGGTCAATGCACGCCTCGGACAGCTGCAAGCCAGGCTGCGCGAGCTCTCCATGGTAGATTTGACGAAAATCCCGCACGATCGGGTGGGGCTCGGCTCTCATGTCGTGGTGCTCGACTTGAAGAAGGATGAAGAATTTACATACAATTTGGTGATCAGCGAAGAGGCCGATGTGGCGAACGGAAAGATTTCGACCAGTTCCCCCATTGGCCGCGGTCTCTTGGGTAAGCAGGTCGGTGATACGGTGAAAATTCAAATTCCGGACGGAGTCAAGGAACTCGAAATTTTGAGCCTCACCACCATTCACGATCACGCCGCGTCCTAGGGAGCTAACGATGACTTTCACCCGCGCTATCGGAGTGAGTGCCAACAGCATCATACGACTGTTTGTGCGGGCGCTCGCGCTCTCAAAGATCAACCCCAACGTACTAACTTTCCTGGGGCTGGTGATCAACATGATCGCCGCCGCGTTCCTCGCTTTCGGGCACTTCCGAACCGCCGGATGCGTGATCATCTTCGCCGGACTCTTCGACATGGTCGATGGCCGGGTGGCCCGCGAGACAAATCGCGTTACGCGCTTCGGAGCGTTCTTCGATTCAGTACTCGACCGCTACTCGGATATCGCCCTGCTCGTCGGGCTGCTGGTCTATTACGGAACCATTAACCGGGCTTTCTATGTCGTGCTGACCGCCATCGTCATGGCGGCTTCCGTAATGATCAGCTACACCCGAACGCGCGCGGAGAATATCATCCCCACCTGCAAGGTCGGTTTTCTCGAAAGGCCGGAGCGAATTGTCTTGTTCATCATCGGCGCGCTCTTCGACCGCATGGCCCCTGTGCTGTGGGTGATTGCCGTGCTCGGTAACCTCACCGTTGTGCACCGCATGATCTTCACCTATCAGGAATCGAAGCGGCTCGAAGACGCGCAGTTACGGGCAAGATCCGTCGGCGCGTCGAGCGGCAAGACACTCTAACGCGGAGTATTACTTTCCGTCTTCGAGAATCACAACAGCAAACGCGATTTCAGCGGTGTGAGTGAGTGAGATCGAGATACGCTTAACTCCGAGCGCCGCCGCCCTCTCCTGAGCTGCACCACTCAACCGCAGGGCCGGTTTTCCGGAATTTTCATTCGTTACTTCGAAATCTTTCCACGTGATACCGCGCCTCCACCCCGTACTAATCGCTTTCATGCCCGCTTCTTTGGCCGCAAACCGCGCCGCAAATCGTTCGGCCGAGTTCGCTTTGCTCAGGGCGTAGGCGCGTTCCCTTTCCGTGTAGATGCGGTTTAGGAAACGGTCACCGTATTGCGCGATGATATCGGCGATACGCTCCACCTCTGCCAGATCGCTGCCAATGCCGAGGATCATACTTCAGCAGGCACGCGGCGAACCATGAGGAATTGTCGGTTTAACGAATGTCGCGCAATGACCCCGCGTGACGCGAGCCCAGCAATTTACGCGGCCCGTTATTGCTGTGTTTTGCGGAACGCAGCCCAGCGCTTCTTCTGCGCCACCGCGATTCTCTTACGAGCTTCGGCGCTCAGGCTTCGCCTCTTACGCCTGGCGCCCCCGCGCTTGGATGAGTTCGACTCAGTGCCGCTTGCGCTGGCAGCTCTACCCGTCCGGCCTCCCATCATGGCCCGGACTTGAGTTATCTGATCGTCTAATTTCTGCCGCTGGGCTTCCAGACCCTGGAGAGCCGCTTCGAGGATTTCTTTACTGGGGGCTGCGGACTTTCTTGGCATAGATGTTAGTAAGTCACCCAAATAGTAACACAATTCCTAACAAATGCGGAAAAGAAACTTAGGATTCGGAATAGCAGAGCAAGCTTACTGGCCCATCATTTACCAGCCGCACTTCCATGTAGGCCTGAAAAATGCCCGTCGATACGGATATCCCGCGCCCCCGGCACTGCTCAATGAAATATTCATATAAAGGTCGAGCAACTTCGGGCTTTGCAGCCTGCGCGTAGGATGGCCGGTTCCCGTTCGCAGTATCCCCGTACAGTGTAAATTGAGATACCACCAACAGTTCTCCGCAGACATCCGCCACGCTTCGATTCATTTTTCCGTCCTCGTCGGGAAAAATTCGTAATTGTACGACCTTTCGCGCCAACAACTCCGCGCGGACCCGGGTGTCATCGAACCTTATCCCTAGTAACACCAGAATCCCTTTGCCGATCCGGCCCGTAACGGACCCACCGACGACCACACTCGCCTCAGACACCCGTTGTACTAAGGCCCGCATAAGACTATTGAACACGACCAAATTGAATGTAAGCCAAGATATATTCTCCGCCCGGCAAATACTAATTTGTAAGATCGCCACGAGCGGTCCACTGTTTTGGTCATCTCTCTTACCTTCTGGCGCATTGTGTTCTGGGTAGCTACGGCGATACCCGTATACACATATCTCGGATATCCGCTCACGCTATTGGCTTTGCGTCGAATACTGAAGCGAAGCGTCCGCAAGGCCGACATCACGCCGCCTTTATCTTTGCTGATCCCTGCATTCAACGAGCGCTCTAATATCGAACGAAAAATCCGCAACTCGCTGGCGCTCGACTATCCGAAGGAGCTGATCGAAATCGTCGTCGCTTGCGACGGATCGAAGGACGGCACGGCACACCTCGCAACCCGGTTCGCTGCCACATCCGAAGCGCGGGGACGCGTCCGCGTACTCAATTATCCCGTCAACCGGGGCAAAATTCTCACACTGAACGCCGCTGTCCGAGAGCTTCACGGCGAAATCATTGTCTTTTCCGACGCCTCCGCGCTCTTGAATCCTCACGCAGTCCGCGCTCTGGTCCGTAACTTCGCCGATCCTAGCGTAGGTTCTGTAAGCGGCAAGTACACGGTCATCAAGCCGCACGAGGTCTCGATCGGCGCGTCGGAAGATTTCTATTGGAGGTACGAGACGTTTCTGAAGACGCAGGAAGGCGAGCTTTCCTCCGCGCTCGGCGGCCACGGTCACCTCCACGCCATCCGCGCCGAGCTGTATCCCTTTCCGCCGCCCGGCACCATCAATGACGACTACATCATTCACGCCTCCGTGATCGCGAAGGGCAAGCGTGCCGTTTACGAGCCCGCGGCCGTGATTCGCGAAGAGGCGCATGAGATGACCGGCTTCGGCCGCCGAGTCCGCATCATGGCCGGCAACATTCAGCAGTTGCGCGAAATTCGGCCTTTGCTCTGGCCCATTCGCCCGCTGCCCCTGTTCTTCTTCCTAAGCCACAAGGCGCTCCGCTTGGCGGTCCCTTTCGCGTTGCTCGCCGCGTTGTTCGCCAATGCGTTCCTGCTCGGGCGCCCGCTCTACCAGTTCATCTTCATCGGCCAGCTCAGTTTTTACGTTCTTGCGATTTGTGGGATCGCCGCGCGCCTGCAGCCGAAAATTCTGATGCTCCCCTATTACTTCTCTATGATCAACGCCGCCATGTTTCTCGGCGCGTATCACGCCCTCACCGGCCTAAAAACCTTGCGCTGGAAATAATCTTGGGTTTCTGGTGAGCGCGGCAGGAATCGAACCTGCAACCTAGTGATTAAGAGTCACTTGCTCTGCCAATTGAGCTACGCGCCCACACCGCAGCACACCAACTATAACATCCAGAAAAGCGCTACACTTCTCAACGAGGCTGCTTTATGTCACACAAGTACTTCTCAGTACTCTCAGGCGTACTTCTCAGCGCCTGTCTGTGCGCCGCCGCCGACAACAATTCCGTGAAAGCAACTCCGAACTCGTTTCGGGCGCTCGATTACAGCTCTCTCCCTTCCGGTGCCGACCTCCATCACCGAACGAAGTGGAGCAACGACGTCTTCCTCTATATCGACGATGACGCCGGCGCTCCATCGCTATATGTATTCGATAGATCTGGGCGGGTGAAGTTTACTGCGCTGATATTGATCCCCGCCGTTGATGAAATACGTCTGGACGATTTTGCAGCCGCCTCCGACGGCAGCGTATGGGCGGCCGGACACGCTATTTCAAAGGCAGGAGGGCAGATTTTTTACCTGGCGCATATCACAGGCGATGGCGATGGCATCCATATCCTCCCGATCGCTTCCTACCAGCCGTGCCAACTTACCGTCGCGCCCGATGGGACGGTGTGGACAGCGGGTTACGCCGAGACGCGCAACATATCCGGGCAAACTCAAATGGACCAAAGTCAGAACGTCATCCGTCACTTTGATAGTTCCGGAAAGCTCATCGCCTCAGCCCTGCCGGCAAACACGGTGGGTTTTCCGAGAGCCGCCATGGGCTATTTAAGCGCAAATCAAGATCGCATCGGATGGTATTCACCCATTTACGGCCCCGGAGCTTACGTTGAGTTTTCTCCCGATATGAAGATTTTGCATTCCTATCCTGCGGTGCCTGCGACTGGCAAGGGGACCCTCGTTGAGGGATTTGCGCTCACCCCCGCAGCGCGTGCCTTCGTCAAAATCGTGCACACGAGAGAAGACGGCCGCCCCGCCGTCCTCTACGAGCTCGATCGCGCTGCAAACGGCTGGGTTCCGGTTGATATCTCACGAAATGCCGACGGCATCATGCCCATGCTCGAAGGAAATGATGGCGAATCCCTAGTGTTCGTCGGCCCTCCCGACAAATCGAAGCTCCAGATCTTTGGCGTCTCCCAACTCGCAACCCGTTGAACCGATTTTTCAGTCACAAGCAACTTACTCAATCGCTTTAACAACTTAGCTCGAAACGCTTGTTTTCCCGTGTTACTGTGCTGGCGGAGGTCTCTTTCTGATCATGTCTTCCGATGCACAACGCAACGCGAACCGCGCCAATTCCCTGCTCTCAACCGGCGCGAAAACTCCCGAAGGGAAAGCGACGTCTTCCCTAAACGTCGTCAAAACCGGGCTCACCGGCCGCACCGTCCTGCTGCCTGGCGATGATGCCGCAGCCTACCAGAAGCACGTTGACAGCTTCTTCAATAAATACAAGCCGGTCGGAGACGACGAGCACACTCTCACCCAATCGCTCGCCGACACCGGATGGCGCTTGCTTCGTATCCCCTCCCTCGAACACGGCATCTACGCCCTCGGCTACCTCGAGCTCGCCGCCCGCTTTGAAAACGAAGACCCGGAGGTCCGCGCCTCGCTCATCCAGGCGCAGATCCAAGTCCTCTATGAGAAACAGCTCAAAAACATCGGGACCCAGGAAGCGCGCCTGCGTAGAAACCGCGAGAAAGATATGGCCGAGCTCAAAACCCTCCAGAAGGAGCGTAAACAGTTGGAAGAACAACGCATGAAGCAGGCCAGCGATCTTTATGAAGACGCCCGCGATGCCGGCCAGCCGTTCGATCCTGCCGAATTTGGCTTCGAATTTTCAAGGCAGCAAGTCGAGCAGTACCTGGCCGACGTGATGAAGCGCATCTACATCCGCCAGCGCACTTATTTCTCACGAAAGGACGCCGCCTAGTAGTGGCCGGGCACGCGCCCGGCCTAAATACCTTCGCGAATCAGCCGTTTGTCAATATTGGTTATACGCGTTTCGAGCGCATCCAGCCGCTGATCCGTGCTGGTATTGAGATTCCCCAGATCCGCCTTGATATGTCTATACCCGAGTGGATTGAGATTCCTGATAATCGCCGAAGGCGCGAAGAAGACGGGTCTCTGCATCATGAGTGCGCTCGTCAACGTATTCCTGCACTTGTCGTGTGCGCTCATTGACATACTCCTCGAGTTGCCGCGTGCGCCCATCCATGTACTCCTTCAGCTGATCAAATCGTTTCTCAAGCCGTCGTTCCAGGCCGTCCAGGTCCGCTTTTGTGAGATGTGAATTATCCTCTGGCATGCGCTCTTTTCATCCTACTGCTGCCTCCCGGCACTAAACCTATAATCAGAACATGAACCGCACCGATTGGACCACGCCGCGCCTCAAGGATCCCATCCGCACCCAAATCTATTACGCTCGCCACGGCGCGCTCACCCAAGAAATGCACCACATCGCCCATCGCGAGAATCTCTCTCCCGAGCTCATCCGCGAGGAAGTCGCGCGCGGCCGCATGATCATCCCCGCCAACATCCACCACCATTGCTTGGAACCCATGTGCATCGGCGTTGCCTCCGCTTGCAAGATCAACGCCAATATCGGCAATTCCTCGACAACCTCAAACATTGATCAGGAGCTCGAAAAACTGAACTATGCCGTAAAATACGGCGCCGACACCGTGATGGATCTCTCGACCGGCGGCGACATACCGCGCATCCGCCAAGCCATCATTGACGCCTCGCCCGTCCCCATCGGCACCGTGCCCATCTATGAAGCTCTCACCCGCGTGCGCCGCGTCGAAGATCTCAACCTGAACGTCATGCTCGATGTCATCGAAGAACAAGCCGAGCAGGGTGTCGACTACATGACCATTCACGCCGGCGTCCTCGTCCAATATGTTCCGTTGACCACCCGCCGCATCACCGGAATCGTCAGCCGCGGCGGCGCGATCTTAGCCGAATGGATGGTCAAGAACCATAAGCAGAACTTCCTTTACGAGCACTTCGACGACATCTGCAAAATTTTTCAAAAGCACGACGTCAGCTTTTCTCTCGGCGACGGTCTTCGCCCGGGCTGTCTCGCCGACGCCAGCGACGCCGCGCAGTTCGCCGAGCTCAAAACCCTCGGCGAGCTCACCACCAAAGCCTGGCACTACGACGTTCAGGTCATGATTGAAGGTCCCGGACATATCCCTCTGGATCAGATCGCGTTGCAGGTCGAAAAGGAGCGCGAAATCTGCTTCGAGGCGCCCTTCTATACGCTGGGCCCGCTGGTCACCGATATCGCGCCCGGCTACGACCACATCACCTCCGCTATCGGCGCCGCGATGATCGGCTGGCACGGCGCATCCATGCTCTGTTACGTCACTCCCAAGGAGCACCTCGGCCTGCCTAACCTCGAAGACGTCAAGCAAGGCATCATCGCTTACAAAATTGCCGCGCACGCCGCCGACGTTGCCCGCCACCGCAAAGGCGCACGCGACCGCGATGATGAGCTCTCCCGCGCCCGCTTCAACTTCGATTGGAAGCGCCAGTTTGAGCTCTCGCTCGACCCGGAAACCGCCCGCGCCTATCACGACGAGACCTTGCCCGAGGAGGGCTTCAAGGATGCCGCCTTCTGCTCCATGTGCGGCCCCAAATTCTGTTCCATGAATCACTCGTCGAAAACTCAGCAATTCACCGACGAAGACGCCGCCGCTGTCTTGACCTCCTCAGACTTCGTAGACATTCGGCAATGATTCAGCTTCGCGCTGATGACCGCGTCTTACTTTTAGCGATTCCCTCCGCAACTGAACTCGCCGGCATCGGGCGCGTGCTGATGAACGGCGTCCTCGTAGCGCTCGGCGATGGCGACGAAGTCCGCGCCGCTCGTGAATCCATGGCGGCCTTCGATAACCTCATGTTTCTCGACGCCGCGCCCGACCAGATTCCCTGGCGCGGAGCCTACTTCACCAAAATCATCGTGCCCCCGCACCTTGCAGCTCTGCTGCCTCAAGCCGCGAATGAGCTGCACCGCGTGTTAGCGCCCGGCGGCCAAATCCTGCACGCCACCGCCAACGCCTGAATATGCCGGCAGCCTTGATCACTGGAGCCTCGACCGGATTAGGCCGCGAGTTCGCGCGGCTCTGCGCTCGCGACGGTTACGACCTGGTGCTGATCGCCCGGTCCCGTCCGCTGCTCGAACAGCTCGCCGGCGAAGTCCAGCAGACCACCGGCCGAGCCGTCCGCGTCATCGTCAGCGATCTCTCCCGCCCCGAAGCTCCCCGCCAAGTCTTCGATGAAGTGACTGCGGCCGGCGTACAAATTGAACTCCTGATCAATAACGCAGGTTTCGGATTGATGGGCCCGTTCTGGAAGCTCGATGATCAAGAGCAGATGGACATGGTGCAACTCAATGTCGGCGCGCTCACCCATTTGACTCGCCTTTTCCTTCCCGGATTTATCGACCGTCGGCGTGGCCGCATCATGAACGTCGCTTCCACGGCCGCCTTTCAACCCGGCCCTTTGATGTCCGTCTACTTCGCTACCAAAGCCTACGTCGTCTCCTTCTCTGAAGCCGTCCATAACGAAGCTCGCCAGTACGGCGTTACCGTCACAGCTTTTTGCCCCGGTCCCACAAAAACGGAATTCGGCAAGCGCGCTGGCAGCACGCATACCAAGCTCTTCAAAGGTAAGCGAGTTATGGACGCAGTTACGGTCGCGAAAATCGGCTTTCGCGGCATGATGCGCGGCAAACCATTGGTCATCGCCGGCCGCCTCAATGCCGCTATGGCGTTCCTCACGCGCTTCGCTCCCCGGCAGTTCATGGCGTCGATGGTCCGCCGTTTCCAGCAAACCGACTGATCCAGTCCTCAATAGAAATGAATCGCGCCGCTCTGCTGGAACAGGCCTTGCGCCATTTCCGGTCCCGGCGCATGCGGGCCTTTGAAAAAACCTTTCAGATCTCGCCCGAAACGCGCGTTTTAGACGTCGGCGGCTCCCCCACTATTTGGAAGCTTCTCAAGGTCCGGCCGCATCTTACAATCCTGAATTTCCCCAGCGCGATTCAACGCGACACTGCCGCCGTAGATTGGGTCGCGGGTGACGGCCGCATGTTGCCGTTCAAATCCGGATCATTTGACATCGTCTTCAGCAACTCCGTCATCGAGCACGTCGGAGACGAGGCCGCCCAGCGCGCCTTCGCGCAAGAAGTCGCCCGAGTCGGCCGCCGGTATTGGATTCAAACCCCGAACCGCCGCTTTCCCGTCGAGATGCACGTAATGCTCCCGCTTATTCACTACCTTCCGAAATCCTGGCAGCAGAAAATCGTCCAGCGCTTCACGGTGTGGCAATTGCTCGTGCGCCCCAGCGAAGCGCAGCGCGCGTTCTATATCGATCACTTCCTACACCAGCTCCGGCTGCTCGACAAGAACGATCTCGAACGCCTGTTCCCGGACGCCAAAATTGTGCCTGAGCGCCTCTTGGGGTTTACCAAATCGAATGTCGCGGTCCGGGTCAGTACGGCCGCTCACCAATAATATTTCCATGCGGCTCGTAATCGCAGACCCACACTTCGCGTTTGCGGTTTCGCGCCACCCCGCAGCCCACCAGCCTGCTATCGCGCCATACAACTTGCGTGTAGTGGCCGCACCGGCCCGAACACGTGTTAGCCCGGTAATTGTAATTGTGTGCCTCCACCGCCCAGGCCGAGACCACTTCGTACGCCGTCGCATACCCGCCCGAAATTTCGAACAGATTCTGTCCGTACGGCTCATTGCGCCGCGGCGCGAATTCACCGCTATCCATCAGCATCCTCGCCCACTCCTGCGCAGATCTCTCGAGCCGCTCCGACCACTCAAGCGGCGGCACACCCACGCGCCGTCTGACCGCGTTATGCGCCGCTAGCATTTCCTTGCGCGGCTCTGACCCAACCAGCTGCTGGCTTAGTACTAGGATCGCGATGAGCCAAACGCCTGTAGACAATCTACTCCCAAAGGATGTAGGATATCTACATCCGCTATGCCGAAAGACCACTACCAAAATCGTATCGAACTGCTGCAAGGCACGCTCGACATGCTAATTCTTCAAACCTTGCAGTGGGGCCCGCAGCACGGCTACGGAATCGCCAACGCCATTCGCGCCAATTCGGGCGAGCTGCTGCGCATCGAAACCGGATCGCTTTACCCGGCACTCCATCGCTTGGAACGCCAAGGCTGGGTGAAATCGGATTGGAAGCTAACAGAGACAAGCCAGCGCGCGAAATACTACCGGCTCACTCCCGCAGGCAAGAAGCAACTCGCCTCCGAGCGAACTCGCTGGACCCAACTGGTCGGCGCAATCACTGGCGTGCTCAATCCTGCAGCAGAAGGATAATATGAATCTTCTCCACTGGCTCTTCCGCCGCAACACTCGCGATGCGGATTTAAACGACGAGATCCAAACCCATCTCCGCATGGCTACACGCGACGCCCTCGACCGCGGCGCAGCCGTACAGGACGCCGCAGCTTCAGCCCGGCGCGAATTCGGCAACATCTCAGTTGTCAAAGAGGTCACGCGCGAGATGTGGGGATGGACGTCGCTCGAACGGTTAGGGCACGATCTCCGGTACGCAGGAAGACTTCTGCGCAAGAGCCCGGGATTCACCGTGGTCGCGGTTTTATCGATGGCGCTCGGCATAGGGGCGAATACCGCGATATTTAGCTTGATTGATGCCGCCCTGCTGAGATCCCTCCCTGTCCGGAACCCTAATGAACTGGTTGCGATTGGCGATCCCACTCGTGTCGGCAGTCTGTCGCAGGGCTCCGGGCGAACAGATATCTTCTCCTATCCTTTTTATGAGCGCTTTCGAGACCGCAATCACGTCTTCACGGATGTCCTGGGATCGGCTCGCAGCGAGCATCTCGACGTCACGCTAGAGGGCGCGTCATCGAACCCAGGTTCGCAAGGCGAAACCCCGCAAGCCCGGTTCGTCACGGGCAACTACTTTTCGGTTCTCGGGGTTCCTGCACTGATCGGCCGCACATTTACCGCCGAAGAAACTCGTGTCCCGGGAAGCGCGCCCGTTGTTGTCATCAGTTACGGATACTGGGCAAGAAAATTCGCCCGCGATCCTGGCGTAATTGGCCGGAGGCTGGTTGTCAATGGCTCCCTGTTCACGATTATCGGCGTAACACCACCCGAGTTTTTTGGCGATATTGTGGGCCGCCCAAACGACCTCTGGTTCCCCATCACCATGCAGACCCAAGCCAATCCCGGGCACAATTTCCTCAAGGATGCGCGCGTCAGTTGGCTCATGTTGATGGGCCGCTTGAAACCCGGCGTATCTCAGGCGCAAGCAGCGGCTGAGGTGAACGTCATCGCACCACACATTTTCGCTGAGCTGTTTGGCGCGTCCTCCGAAGAGCTGAAGAACTTGCGTAAGCAGAAGATTGAGGTCTCTTCTGGCGCGAAGGGCTTCTCGCGCCTGCGCAAGGAATTTTCTCTACCGCTGATCACGCTCATGGGAATCGTGCTGTTAGTTCTCTTGATCTGTTGCGCGAATGTGGCCAATCTTCAGCTTGCGCGCGCAGCAAGCCGGAGCCGCGAAATGGGTCTGCGGCTCGCTGTCGGCGCCGGGCAGACGAGACTCATCCGGCAACTCCTCACCGAGAGCTTGATGCTGGCGGCCTTGGGAGGCGCAGTGGGTTTGCTGTTCGCGCAATGGGGGAGTCACCTGCTGCTGAGATTGATCTCCTCGAGCGCGCAGCTTCCTTTGGATGTGCGCCTCAACGCGAGCGTTCTACTGTTTACCGCCGCAGTCTCGGCGTTTGCCGGTTTGCTTTTCGGGCTTGCTCCTGCTTTGCAAACGGTTCGGCTCGATTTAGTCTCAACGCTGAAAGAGAGTAAGTCCGGACAGTCATACGGGTTTGCCCAGCGATTCGGGAAGGCGCTCATCGTCTCTCAAATCGTGTTTTCACTCATGCTGCTGGTCGGCGCGGGTTTGTTCGTCCAGACACTCAGGAATCTCGAAAACACGGATGTCGGTTACGCACGTAACCGATTGTTGCTCGTCCAGACTGACTTTCAAACCGCCGGGTACAAGGACAACCAGGTGAACCAGCTCACGACGCAACTCTTGGCGCGGTTGCAGCGCATTCCGGGCGTACAATCCGCGACCGTCTCTGAGAACGGGCTCTTCAGCGGTACAAATTCCCAAACCGAAGCCGATGTCGAGGGCTATACGCCGCGTTCGGACGCAGACAAGCAGTTGGATTACGACCGGGTAGGTCCGAACTATTTTGACGTGATCGGCACGCCCGTGATCCTGGGCCGCGGTATTGGACCTCAGGACGTCGAGACCGCCCCGAAAGTGGCAGTCATCAACGAGAAGATGGCGCGGTTTTATTTCCCTCGCACGAATCCAATCGGAAGACACATCTTCGTATTCGAGGGGGACGACGGCAAGAAGCGTACTCCGCTCGCAATCGTCGGTGTGGTTCGCGATGTAAAGGAAAGCGATCTCCGGCAGCCAACGCCACGCCGCCTGTACGAGCCATTTCTACAGCACAGAGACCCAATTTCGGTGATTAACTTTGAGATTCGGACTGGGCTTCGGCCGTCTAGCATTTCCGACAGCGTCCGCCGCGCGATCAAGAGCTTCGACCCGAATCTGCCCGTCACTAGCCTAAAAACCGCGAGCACGTTGATCGACGAAACTCTCGATCAAGAAACACTCATCGCCAAGCTGTCGAGCTTCTTCGGCGTCCTCGCGCTTCTCCTCGCCGCCATAGGCCTGTACGGCGTCATGTCGTACATGACCGTGCGCCGGACCGCGGAGATCGGCATTCGCATGGCGCTCGGAGCCCCGCGGCTTGGCGTCATCGGAATGGTGCTTCGAGAAACTTTCCGCATCGTAGCGATTGGCGTCGGCATCGGAATAGTGGCATCGGTTCTCGTGGCGAGATTACTCAGCAGCAGCCTGTACGGTTTAGGATCTTTCGATTTCTTGACTATGTTGACCGCGATCGGCGTAATTTTAATTGCCACTGTCATTGCGGCCTATCTGCCGGCTTGGCGCGCCTCGCGCATCGATCCCACCGTCGCTCTGCGCTATGAATAACACCGCGTCACTCGATTCGCCCAGTGGTAAGCTAACTCGCGTGGAGCGCTTGCGCGACGCCTTACGGCACGAACGCTCAAAAATCACCCTCGATATCGCCGCCCTTGAAGTGGCTACCGTCGAGTTTCCGGGCCTCGATTTCGATGCTTCGCTTTTCCGCCTGGACAATTTGGCCGCGCAGATCGGTTCTCAGCTCAGCCCGAACGCAAACGGCCTCGATTTCATCAGATCGGCGAATCAGCTTCTCTTCGACACCCTTCAGTTCCGGGGCAATGAAGAGAATTATTACGACCCGCGAAACAGTTGCCTCAATTCCGTTCTAACGCGGCGGCTCGGCATTCCGATCTCGCTCGCCGTCGTCTATATCGAGATTGCGCGGCGCCTCTCCCGTTCGGTGTACGGCGTCGGCCTGCCGGGGCACTTCATCGTCGCCTACGAAGACAGAGAGGCGCGGTATTGGGTAGACCCGTTCCATGCTGGCCGCATCCTGTCATTCTCAGACTGTTGCGCTCTCGCCAAGGAAACTGCCGGCGTCGATCTCAGAACCAATCCCGCCGTGCTCGCGCCCGTGAATAAGCAGCAGATTCTCGTGCGCATGTTGAGCAACTTGAAAGCGATTTACGTGCGCGGTCAAGCCTTCGACAAAGCGCGCCAGGTGCTCGATCTCTTGATCGAGGCCATGCCGGAGTACGCCGAAGAATATCGCCACCGTGGCTTGATCCATCTCCGGCAGCTCAATCATGGCGCCGCCAAAGCCGACTTCGAAGCCTACCTCAGGCTCGAGCCGGACTCGCCCGAGCGCGAGCAGGTCGAAAAGCAGTTGCTGCTCATTAAGCGCTGGAGAGCCGGCCTGAACTAACCCAGCTCCTCCATTTTCGCAGCAATCAACTGCAAGTCGCGCACGAATAATCCATACTCTTCCTGGTAGCGTTCCGGCACCCGCAGAATCGCCGAAGGATGCACCGTCGCTACCAGCTGCTTCGCCCAAGGATGCGCGAAGAAGTGGCCGCGTTCCTTTGTGATTCGAAAACTCGGGCCCATCAGCGACTGCGCGGCAGTCGCGCCGAGGCACACAACCATTTCCGGTTCAATCGACGTGAGCTCCGCTTCGAGCCACGGCTTGCAGGCAGAGATCTCAATGCCGCTCGGTTTCGCGTGTATGCGCCGCTTTCCGCGCTCGATGAATTTGAAGTGCTTCACCGCGTTCGTCACGTATACCTTCTGACGATCGAGCCCCGCTTCCTGCATCGCTTTGCTCAACAAGCGGCCCGACGGCCCAACGAACGGATGTCCCTTTTGGTCTTCTTCATCGCCGGGCTGTTCGCCGATCATGACCACCTTCGCGTCCTGCGGACCCTCGCCGAAAACGACTTGCGTGGCATGCCGGTAGAGATCGCATCCCCGGCAACCTGGAGCCGCCGCGCGCAGCTTCGACAGTTCGTGCGTCGCCGGCACCCAAGGAGCGGCCGATGTCTTTGGCTCTTTCAATGCCGCCATTATCAGTGGCGCACTGCTCCAGAATAGGTCGAAACCGATTCTGCCGCAGCTTCGAAATCGCCAAGATCATTCGAGGAAGTCAGCGGTACTTCGAACGGCGCTGAAACTGCCTTCGCGTTCGAATGCAGATGTGGGATCAGATTCTCGCTAACTGCCGCATGCGTCAATTCCAGCGTGTTCCGAATCCGGCAGTACGTGACTTCTGAGAGGTCGATCTTTCCCACCGTCGGCGCAAGGTTCGTGAGCGCCTCGAGATCGCTCCCGTAATGTATCGGCGTCCGAGCTCCTACCGGGGTCGATGCCGTCAGCGAGTTGATATAGGTCGGCTTCCAGTCGATGTCATTGAGAAGCCGGTCATGAACCATATCCGCCAAGCCGATGCCGACTCCGCTGTGATAGCTCAACTCGTTTAGTGCGCGCGCATAAACGCGGTGCACAATCGGCGTGTCCGGAAACGGATTGTAGTCGCCGTTGATCCCGCGATTGATCACCTTCGTATCCATTCCCGCTCCGCTGATGTTCTTGCCGATTTCATCAACGATCAAGATGTCGATTTCCGGAGCGGGCAACTTCGCCCTCCACGACTTCACTTCCCGCAGCAGCCCTTCTTCCTGCGCCAATACCGCTTCCCCGCCCTGAGCTGTGCTGATCGGCACAAGTCCGGCTGTCTCGTGATGCGCGCCCTCTTCGATCGCGAGGCCCCCAAAAATCTTTCCACTCGCGAGAATCCTCATTCCTACGCTGCGGATCACTTTCTCCAGCCCCAGCCGATAGCCGAACGTGTGATACTGCCGCGCTCCCGCAAATTTTCCAACCCCGATCGCCATCATTTTGAAGAGACCGCTCTCGATCCCGCCTGAGAAATCCGTGTGCCACTTTACTCGCGGTACCAGGAAGACGCCGTCGGATTCATATGCATTCCGGTCCATGAAGGTCTCAATCCCCTCCGGCGTCTTGCCGAGCGGCACTACATCGAGCGAGCTGATGACCGGCGCGCCCATTGTCGCTTCGTGGATTCCATAATGTGCGAGCACGTCCGCCTGTCCTTCAGCAGTAGCCGCTCCGTGGCTGCCCATCGCCGGGAAAATGAAAGGCTGCATCCCCTTCTTCTTCCAGAACTCGACCACAGACTTGATGATGGTCGCGATATTTGAAATGCCGCGGCTGCCGACTCCAATCGCAATGCGGCCGCCTTTGGGTACCCGCGACACGAAATCAGCTTGCGCCAACTGCTCGTGAACGTACTGGGGAATATCTCGAATACTACGGTCTGGGAACGACTGCTCGACAAGAACGAATCTCGGGAGATTCATTCCCTCAGGATAGCCCCAACTGCTGCCGAACTACTGATTGACTAGCGTCTCTTGAGCCGGCCACGCGCCGACCAGTTCAGTCGTTTGCTTGCGTGCGCGGCGGCCGCTTTGCAGCCGATCCAAATAGAGGTAAATGACCGGCGTGATGTACAGCGTGAGCACTTGCGAGACAACCAGCCCTCCAACAACAGCCAGCCCGAGTGGACGCCGTGCCTCTCCGCCTGCGCCGGTGCCGAACGCGATTGGAAGTGTACCGAGCAACGCGGCCATGGTGGTCATCATGATCGGACGGAAGCGTTTCAAGCAGCCCTCGAAGATCGCTTCTTCCGGAGATTTGCCTTCCCGGCGTTGCGCGTCCAATGCGAAGTCAATCATCATGATCGCGTTCTTTTTCACGATGCCGATCAGCAAAACAATACCGACGAATGAGTACAGGTTCAGGTCATGGCCGAACAGCAGCAACGTCAACAGTGCGCCGAGGCCAGCCGCCGGCAGGCCCGACAGAATCGTGATCGGATGAATGAAGCTTTCATATAAAACGCCGAGAACTAGGTAAATGACGAGCACCGCAATGATCAGCAATATGCCGAGCCCTCGAAGCGAGTTTTGAAACGCCGCTGCTGTTCCTTGATAGCTAAAGCTCATCGTATCGGGCATTCCAATCTGATGCGCCGCTTCGTCGATTAGCTTGGTTGCCTGGCTCAATGCGACGCCCGGTTTCAGGTCAAACTGAAAATTAACCGCCGGAAGCTGGCCGATGTGGCTGACGCTGAGCGGAGCGACGGTCTGCTTCAGCGTGCTGACAGCCGATAGCGGAACCATTTTGCCCTGACTGGAGCGAATGTAGAGATCCTTGAGCGCCGAAGGGTCTCGCTGGTCCTTCGGCAACACTTCGAGCAGCACGTCGTATTGATTCGCTGCGGCCGTAATAGTTGTGACCCGCCGGTTCCCGTACGCATCATAGAGAGTGTTCGCAATCGCGTCCGGCGTGACACCAAGCGCGAGCGCCCGGTTGCGGTCGATATCTACGTCCAAACGCGGACTGCCCAGCCTTAAATCGTCGTTGACATGCACCAGCTCCGGAATGGACTGGAGTTTCGCCTCCAGGATGGGAGCCCATTTGTACAGGGCATGAACGTCCGCATCCTGCAAAGCTAATGAATACTGGCTGCGGCCTTCGTTCTGGCCGAGAGTGATGAGCGGCGGCACCTGAAGAAATACCATCACTCCGGGAATTTTCATGAACTGCATTTCCAGCTGGCCGATAATCGCGTTAGCCTTCGGCCGGTGTTTGTCGTTTTTGAATGCTGCGAACATGAAGCCCTGGTTCTGACCGCCGAATCCGCCCGTCCCCGAACCATAACTTTCGATCCAGGGGTTCTTGTGCAGTATGTTGTTTATCTGCTTTTGTATGCGCACCATCTCGTCATATGAAGTATCCTGGGCGGCCTCATCGACGCCGAAGGCGAATCCCTGATCGACCGTCGGCATGAAGCCCTTCGGCATAATCACAAACAGCCAAACTGTCGCGACGGTGAGCGCAATGCTCGCGGTGAGCGTAATTAGACGGTGGCGCAGGACGATCAGCAAGGTACGTCGATACGCATCATTCAACCAGGTAAAGAAACGCTCAGACGTTCGGTAGAAACGGTTTCGTGAATGCGTTTCATGGCGCAAAAAGCGGCTGCAAAGCATCGGCGTGAGCGTCAACGAAATTACGCCCGAGATGAGTACGGCGACCGCGATTGTGATCGAGAATTCACGCAACAACCGGCCGATAATCCCGCCCAGGAATAGCACCGGAATAAAGACGGCGACCAGCGAAACGGTCATCGACACGATGGTGAATCCCACCTCGCGAGCGCCTTCGAGTGCCGCCTGCATGCGCGGCTTTCCCATCTCCATATGACGCACGATGTTCTCGAGCATTACGATGGCGTCATCGACAACGAAGCCCACCGACAGCGTCATGGCCATCATCGAGAGCATGTCGATGGTGAACCCGAGCAGCTTCATCGCCGCGAACGTTCCCAATAGCGAGAGAGGAACCGCGAGGCTCGGGATCACTGTTGCCGAAACATTCCGCAGAAAGACGAAGATGACCAGGACCACGAGACAAATAGTCACAAGCAGCGTGACTTTCACGTCTCGAATCGAATCGCGAATGTTATCTGAAGCGTCGAACGCTCTTCCCAGCTCGATACCGGCCGGCATGGATTCCTTCATCACCGGAAGAAGCGCCTTCACTGCATCCGCAACTGCCACGGTGTTCGTGCCGGGCTGTTTCTGTACGGCTAGCACGATGCTGCGATTTGAATTGATCCAAAAAACTGACTTGTTGTCGCTGACGCTATCGAGCACATTTCCCAATTCATCGAGATGCACTGGGCTGCCGTTGCGATAAGCAACAATCAAGCGCGCAAACTGAGGGGCGGACGTAAGTTGACTATTCGATTCAACGGTATACGCCTTCGTGAAGCCGTATAGTGAGCCGGCCGGCAAGTTCACGCTGCCGCTCGCTAGCGCGTTGCGTATTTCCTCGAGATCAACCTGCCGTGAGGCGAGCTTTTGTGGATCAGCCTGCACGCGGACTGCAAATTTCTTGGCGCCGTACACCTGAACGCGTGCCACTCCGCTGACCATTGAGATGCGCCGCGCCATCATTGTTTCCGCGTACTCATCGAGCTGTGAATCTGTCATGGTCTTCGAAGACACAGCGATGTAAAGGATCGGCTGCTCGGCCGGATTCACCTTTGAATAGGAGGGCGGACTCGGCATGTTCGTCGGAAGATTTCCTGCCGCGCGCGAAATGGCAGCCTGCACGTCCTGAGCCGCGGCGTCGATATTGCGGCTGAGATCGAATTGCAGCGTAATGCTCGTCGTTCCGAGTGAGCTCGAAGACGACATGCTGTTAATCCCCGCAATGGTCGAAAACTCCGCCTCGAGCGGTGTAGCAACGGAGGAAGCCATCACGTCCGGATTCGCGCCCGGCAGCGAGGCGGCTACTTGTATGGTCGGGTACTCTACCGAAGGTAAATTACTTACGGGCAGCGTTGTGTAGCTGAGAATCCCGAACACCAGGATTCCGGCCATCAGCAAAGTGGTCGTGATGGCCCGGCGTATGAAAAAATCCGTGAAATGCATACCGATCCTTAAGAACCAGCGCCTGGAGTAGCGGAACCCGCATCGCCCAGCGCAGTGTCAGATTTGAGCAGCCGAACCTTCACGCCTGGCGCGAGGCGCATCTGCCCTTCCGAGATGACCATTTCGCCGGGCTCAAGGCCGCCTGCGATCACAGCCTCTTCACCAGCTTTAGGAGCCTGATAATTCCGCGATACCTGAACGGGCCGCATTGTAACTGTCTGGTTCGCTTGATTCATTACCCAAACGTATTTGCCTTGCGGGCCAGTCTGGACCGTCCGGCTCGGCACGACGATCCGGTCGTGCTCCATTTTGAGCCGCGCTTTCACGTTGACAAACTGCCCTGGCCACAGCACGCGTTCCGGGTTGTTGAATAGGGCCTTGAGTTTGATCGTCCCTGTGGTTGCGTCTACCGAGCTATCGATAAAACGAAGACTACCCGTTACAGTCTTTTGGCCATCTGCTGAAGCTTCAATGAGGAGCGGATGTTCGGAATTGTACTTGCGCACCTCAGGAAGAAGCTGCTCCGGCACTCCGAACGACACGTAAATCGGCGAGACCTGCAGAATCGTCACCAACGCGGCGTCATTGGCCTTGACGAGATTACCTGCCTTCACACTGATGGCTCCGGCGCGGCCGCTAATCGGCGCAGTGATTTTCGTATAGCTCAGCTGAAGATTCGTTTGAGCTAGCCGGGCGCGATCGGCTTTAAGCGACGCAACCGCACTCTCAACCGCGGCTTTGTCTGCATCGAGCGCCGCCTGCGCGGAATCGGCCGTTGCCACAACCTGCTCGGTTTGCTCTTTCGAAAAGATTCCCTCTTTCGAAAGCTCGAGACCCCGGTCGGCTTGCGCCCGGCTCTGCTTGAGCATCGCTTGATCCTTAAGGACATTGGCGCGAGCCTGCTGCTCGAGTGCTGAGTCTTTGCTGAGGTCGGCTTGAATCTCCGCGATTTGGCGCAGCAGCGGCTCGGGATCGATCTCAAACAGAAGCTGCCCCTTTTGCACGTCCTGGCCCTCCTGAAAATCGACGCGAAGGACTTCTCCGTCGACGCGTGATTTGACATCCACCGTCGAGACGGCCTCCACGTTGCCAACGCCCGAGACTTCAAGCGGCACGTCTTTTGCCACGGCAGGCACGGCACGCACCGGAACCTGCTGCATCATCATCATCATTGCCGCCTGAGCAGGAGTGGGACCCTTCTTTGCGCACGACGACAACAGGATGGCAGAGCCCATTGACAGGAGGGCTAATAACAGCAAAGTCAATTTTGACAAGTACTTGGACACTAGATCGAATTCGCTCTCAGAGGGATTACCCTATCGTGACACAGTGTGATTGCAATCGCAGCCGATCAACTAGTTAAGACGGGCGCGCATGAGAAAAGTTCGGAAAATCCGTCGCGAATCTCAGACCGGGAGGCTTTGTATCTGGCGCGCTGCCCTCCTGCCCGAAGCGATCGCGCCGTGAACCGTCGCGCTGTGGCCATCAAGGTTCGTGGCTTCCCCGGCGAAGTAAAGCGTGTCGGCGACCGGTTCGGCTAGCGCTTTTCGGGCCTCGAGCGCGCCTGCCGGAACGTAGCTGTACGCTCCGCGGGCGAACGGATCGCGATGCCAGTTGTGAAGATATGCGGCCTCGAGCAACCCACGGACGCGATCGAGTGATGAGCCGCTGATACGCGCCAAGCTCGTCAGAGCCTCTGCGATGATGGCCTGCTCGCCCTGTTCCAGAAGTTCGTCAGCATGCGGTCCGGCGCTCCAGCCGGTGATCACGGGTGCATGAACAGGCAGCGGAGTCCACCAGGTCGGAAAGAGCCGCTCGTCAGAGAGTAAGAACCCGGCGCCCTGAATCTCGGGATTGCTCTCCCAAAACGCCTCGCGAAAACGCAGAACCAGCCGAAAGACCTGGCCGAAGCATAGCGCGCGGGCCGCTGACAGAATGCCGGGCGGTTCCGGCTCGAACCGGATGGCGCCAGGAATATCGAGGGTCGCTTGCAACACGCCGAGTGGAATCGTGATGATGACGCGCTTGGCTCGAATCGTTTCCACTCCGCCCGTAAGCGCTGATCGCACATGGACGGCCGCCGAGCCCGGGTGCCAATCAACCCTCTCGACAACGGAATTGAGACGAAGTTTACTTTGAACGTTTGAGACCGCGCTCAAGAGAGCAGTTAGCACGGAATCATAGCCGTTGAAAATTCGGAATGAGTGGTCGCCATCAATTTTCTCGGATGCCGCGGAATCTTCAGCCAGCGACGCGATCCCGATGACTTCCTGGCGCGCGGCATTGAACCCTTCGACGTATGATGCGGCGAGGCGCTTGGCCGCATCCGAGCCGGATGCTTGCTCGAGGAAACTGCCAAACGATTGATCCTGATTCTTAGCCGCGAATTTCTGCATATCGCTCATCACGCGCTCGACCTGATCCCACGCATCGCGGTTACTCTGCGGTTTGCCATTCTTCAAATGAACCGCCCTTTCGCGGCAGTCGTAGGCGGTGAGCCGGGCAGACCTGACGATTTCCCAGATCTCGGGCGGGCGGCCATGAATGAACTCTGCGCCTAGCTCAATCGGAATCGGCGAAAGCGGATCGTGGATCGTTAAAATGCG
Organism: uncultured Acidobacteriaceae bacterium; assembly: GCA_963703035.1. GTDB lineage: Bacteria > Acidobacteriota > Terriglobia > Bryobacterales > Bryobacteraceae > Bog-105. The sequence continues at coordinate 1,882,988 of OY969780.1, forward strand.
GCCCCCGATGCGGTCACGTGCTTCGAGGCAAAGCACGCGGCATCGGGATCGATCAAGTTCCGCAAGCGCTGTAACGCCCGCTGCACCCGCGCCAACAATGATCACGTCGAAGTCCGGCTCCGGCATACGGCCAGTGTCGCAAGGGTGAATGGAAGGGATCGACTATTCTCAACAAGTGGCTGTTGAGTCTTCGGTAGTCTCGGTTCCAGGCCGGGTAAATCTTATCGGCGAACACATTGACTACCACAATTTGCCCGTGCTTCCAATGGCGATTCAGCGCCGGGTCTCAATTGCGTTTCGCCCGCGGCTCGACACGCGCATACGCGCAGTTAGCTCGGGCAATTTTGGAGAGAGGGAGTTCGTTCTGGCCTCGCATTTTGATCCTGATCTCTCAGGCGATTGGTTGAACTATTTGAAAGCCGCCGTGCTGGCCGCGAGTAGACGCTGGACCCTGCGCTGGGGTATTGATGCGGCGATCACTTCCGATTTACCACCTGCGGCGGGATTGTCTTCCTCCTCGGCGCTCCTCGCCGGCTTCACGCTGGCTATGCTCCACGCAAATGATATTCGCCCGATGTTTCAGGAGCTGATGGACATCCTGCCAGAAGGTGAACAGTTCGTGGGGACCCGTGGGGGCGGCATGGACCATGCTGCGGTGCTTGCGGCAAAAGCAGGCCGCGCCCTTCTGGTCAACTTCGCGCCGCTCGAGGTTTCCTCGATTCCGATACCGCAGGATTGGGCGTTTCTCGTCGCGCACAGCCTCACGACCGCAGAAAAATCGGGCGCCGTACGTTCCGAGTACAACGCGCGGCGCACGGCCGGATCTCGAGCTTTAGAAAAGCTCGGGCTCACATCGTATCCTTCGGCGCTCGAGACGCATTCGCTCGACGAGCTCAACGCGCTCGCGAGAACTGGGCCGCTCACAGACGACGAGGTACAAGCCTTCTTGCACGTAGTGACCGAGAGCCTCCGGGTCACGCGCGGAGTTGCCGCGCTGTGCGCCGGTGATGCGATGACGTTTGGAGAACTGCTCTATGCCTCTCATGCGAGCCTTCGTGAGCGGCTTCGAGTGAGTTCTCCGGCGCTCGACGCGCTCGTTGATGCAGCGCGCGCCTCCGGAGCTTTGGGCGCGCGGCTTACGGGAGGGGGCTTCGGCGGATGCGTCGTCATTCTCTGCCTGAGGCCGGAGCGCGGCCGAGTTCGAGAGGAGCTCGTAAGGCGTTATTATTCGGCTCACGCGAACTTCGATCCCGAGAATCACATCATCGACGCTGAGCCCTCGGCAGGAGCCTTGAATGAATAGAGCGTCAATCCGCCGCGCAGTGGTGCTCGCGGCTGGAAAGGGCACGCGAATGGGCGGCGTCACATCGGAAACGCCCAAACCGATGTTGCTGGTCAAAGGCAAGCCCATGCTCGAGCACATACTCGAAGGGCTCGCCGCGGTACGCGTTGAGGAGTTCTTCATTGTCGTCGGATATCACCATGAAATGATCGAACGCTATTTCCGCGGATGGGGCTCGACTCAGTCCCCGGGCGGCCCGTTGAGGCTCGAATTTCGGGTTCAAGACCCGGTCGATGGCACAGGTTCTGCCGCTCGGCTGGCGAAAGATTTCGCTGGAGACGACCCATTCCTTCTCACGTATGCGGATATCCTGTGCGACCCCTCGGAATACGTACGGTGTGCCGGGATTCTTGCGCAAGACCCGAACACGGCAGCGGTACTGGCGGTGAAAGCGGTAGATGATCCATGGCAAGGCGCAGCCGTGTACGAGGAGGGAGGAAGAATTCGAAGCATTATCGAGAAGCCTCCCAAGGGCACATCAACCACTCACTGGAACAGTGCAGGATTTTATGCGTTTCGTCCCGTGTTGTTTCGGTATTTGGACCGGCTCGAGCCTTCTCCGCGCGGCGAATACGAGCTCACTTCGGCTCTCGACATGATGCTCGAGGACTCGCTTGATCTGCGCATTTCGCCGATCGAAGGTGAATGGCGGGATGTGGGGCGCCCGGAGGACTTACTGGCCGAAAACAGAGGTTCGGATGACTCATAGGGTAGGCGAGTTGTCTCCGAGCATGGCTTTTCGGATGAGCTTGATCGGTACGCCGCCCTGCCGCATGAAGTCATCGTGAAACTGCTCGAGTGAAAAGTTGGAACCCATTTTCTTTTCGTAATCCTGGCGCAGTTTCATAATCTGCAACTTCCCGAGCGTATAGACAAGATAGGTCGGATCGGATGTGCCGCGCTTCGTCTCGAGTTCGGCATATGCATGACTCATGTGGCCGTTTTTCATGAAGAACTGAATTGCTTGATCGTAGGTCATCTTTCCGGTATGCATCTCGATTCCGACGATGTAGCGGCAATTCCGCAGCAGAGCGTCAAGCAATTGCCCAACGCGCAAACCCGGATCACCATTCCCGTAACCCTGATCGAGCATCATCTGTTCCGTATAATGCGCCCAGCCTTCGATGTTCGTGCCGCACCCAATCAGCTTTCGAACTTTCGACGGCACCTTCTGAAACCAAAGAAGCTGGACGTAGTGTCCTGGATAGGCTTCGTGTATCGCGGTGCTCACGATTGTGCCCCGATTGAAGGCCGTCATAAATTCCTGAGTTTTCGCCGGAGACCATCCCTTTTCGGGCAGCGTGACATTGAAATACGCTTCCGTCGCAACCTTCTCGTAGGGTCCAGGCGTATCCATCGAGGCCGTGGTTAACGCCCGTTCGAAAGGCGGCGTTTCTTCGAGGATCGGCCTGACCGTTGAAGGAATGGTGATGATCCCGTGTGTGTTGATGAAGTCGATCAGGCCGCCAAGTGTATTTCGGAACGCCTGGAGCAACTGATCGGCTGGGGGGTGATCCCTTTCGAGTTGTTCGGCAATCTGCTGCGGCGTCTTGCTCGCGTCGATTTTTTTGCAGACTTCCACGAGCCGCTGCTGGTTCGCTCGCAGGTTTTCGTAGCCGATCGCGAGAACACGATCGAGCGGAATATCGACCATCTCGTCGTAAGCCAATTTCTTCTGGTAGTTCTCGGCCCCGATCCGATAATCGCCGTTAGACCGCAATAGGAGGTCTGTCCTGAGCCAAGTTTCATAGCTCTTCAAGGCCTCGATCACCGCGGCATTCGACTTGTGGAATTCCGTCAACAGGCCCTGATCTTTTACGTCCGTGAACGCAGCCGGGACATCATTTGCGAAGAAACTCTCAATCCCGGGCAGCTGCTGAAGCGCTACCTCCGTGTAAATCCTCGGCGGATTCTTCAGGTTCTGCCGGGCTTCGGCGAACACCTGAGGAATCTTCTGCTCGCGAGCGATCACATCCCGCAAACGCTGCCCGGGTGGAGCGAACTTACGGCTGATCAAGCCGAAAATCGATTCGCTTACGCTGCTCGAGTAGTGGTCGGGATTCGTTTCCCACGGCCGGATGTTTTGCAGCTCTAATAAATCTCCGTTGATGTGCGCAGTGACGAGCTCGCGCTCATCGGATGCGGACTGCTTTTCGAACTCGGCCAGGTATTGTTCATCGACCGCGATCTGCCGCTGGACGCCGTTCGCGGAATAATCTTCGAAATGTGAATCATACGGATCGTGGAACCCGAGCGCCGTCGCTTCGCTGGGATGCAACCGGAATTGATCCTCGAAGTATCGGTCGACTAAAGCATTAAACGGAGATTGTGCACACATGGTAACCGCGCTCACAAGGCTGAGCAGCACGAATTTCATGCCGTCATTATAGGTGCTGCCTTTACAATTGGAGAGATCTTGCCGTTCCCTCCGGTCGAAGAACAACTTACTTATCTGCAAAAAGGCCTCGCTGAACTGATCCGCGAGGAGGAGTTGCGCGAGCGCTTAACCAAGTATCGCGACCAGAATCGCCCGTTGCGCGTCAAGGCGGGTTTCGATCCTACCGCTCCCGACCTGCATTTGGGCCATACGGTTCTGCTGCGCAAGATGAAGCATTTTCAGGATCTCGGCCATCTAGTCATTTTCCTGATAGGCGATATGACCGGGCTGATCGGCGATCCTACCGGACGTAACGTCACGCGTCCGCCGATGACGCGGGAAGAGATCCAGCAGAACGCGGACACATATAAGGCCCAGGTGTTCAAGATTCTCGACCCGGACAAAACGGAAGTGCGATTCAACAGCACGTGGCTAGGCGCGCTTACGTTTGAAAACGTGATTCGCCTGTGCTCGAAATACACTGTCGCTCGATTGCTCGAGCGCGATGATTTCAGCAAGCGTTTCAAACACGGAACTCCAATTTCCGTTCACGAGCTGCTTTATCCGCTGGCGCAGGGCTTCGATTCGTTTGCCCTCGAGTGCGATGTCGAGATGGGAGGCACCGATCAGACTTTTAATCTCCTGGTCGGGCGCGAGATCCAGAAGGACTATGGGCAGCAGCCTCAGGTTATCGCGACCACTCCGTTGCTTGAGGGTCTCGATGGCGTCGAGAAGATGGCGAAATCAAAGGGCAACTACATCGGCATTACCGAGCAACCGAAAATCATGTTCCGCAAGGTCATGCAGATCAGCGACGATTTGATGTACCGGTATTACGAGCTGCTCACGGACATGCCGATGCATGAAATCGCCAAGCTGCGGAGCGAGATTGCGTCAGGCGGCAAGGATGCGATGGAAGTAAAGATGGATTTGGGCAAGCGCATTGTCGCCGACTTTCATTCGCACGCTGAAGCGGCTGCCGCTCAGGACGCGTTCAACCGTGAGGTGCGCGAGGGCCTCGAACCGGCGGATACGGAAACGGTGGACTTGCCTGCAGCAACAGTGAGCGAAAAAGGGATTCGTTTGGATAAGCTGCTGGCGATGGTGGGCCTCGCCGGCAGCGTGACGGACGCGACACGAAAGATCAAGGCTGGCGCGGTCGAGATCAACGGCGGCATTCAAAAAGATCTGTTGCTGAAGGATGCGGCTCGCCTGCTTATCATCCGCGCCGGTAAGCAGTGGAAACGTGTAAAGGTGAATTCCTGACGGGCTCCTCGAAAATTTGGAATATCATAGGCTTCGGTGGAGAGCTTCAGGAATTTAACTGCAGAAAAGGAGTAGTATGGCTACCGTTCTTACAGAACCCAAGCGTTCAACACAGGCGCAGGTCAAGCAAACGAAGATTCTGATTGATAACAGGTGGGTCGATAGTGTTTCCGGGAAGACATTTGAAACCATCAATCCGGCCACGGGAGAGGTCATCGCGAAGGTTGCGGAGGCCGATGCCGCGGACGTCGATCTGGCAGTAAAGGCCGCTCGGAAGGCGTTCCATTCGAAAAGTTTGTGGCGCAAGATGTCGGCATCGGAGCGCGGCAAGCTGCTGAACCGGCTGGCGGATCTAATTGAGGAGAACATCGATGAGCTGGCGGCGCTCGAAGCGCTCGACAACGGCAAACCGAGGCACGTGGCTCGCGCGGCCGATCTACCCTTGGTGATTGCCTGCTATCGCTATTACGCGGGGTGGGCGGACAAGATCCAAGGAAAGACGATCCCGATCGCGGGAGATTATTTCTGCTACACGCGCCATGAGCCTGTGGGCGTGGTCGGACAAATCATTCCGTGGAATTTTCCGCTGCTGATGCAGGCCTGGAAGCTTGCGCCCGCGCTGGCCTGCGGCAACACGGTTGTCTTGAAAGTGGCGGAACAGACGCCTTTGAGCGCGCTGCGTGTCGGCGAATTGATTATCCAAGCCGGATTCCCCGAAGGCGTAGTGAATATCCTGCCAGGGTACGGACCGACCGCGGGCGGGGCAATCGCGCGGCACATGGATATCGACAAGGTCGCGTTCACGGGATCCACAGAAGTCGGACACCTGGTCATGCAGGCGGCCGCTGAGACGAACCTGAAGCGCGTCACTCTCGAATTGGGCGGCAAGAGCCCGAATATCGTGTTTTCGGATTCAGATCTTGACCAGGCGGTCGAGGGGTCACATTTCGCCCTGTTCTTCAATCAAGGGCAATGCTGCTGCGCCGGATCGCGCGTGTTCGTAGAGGAAAAAATTTATGACGACTTCGTAGCCCGCAGCACCGAACGGGCGAAACGCCGCAAGGTGGGCGACCCGTTTGATGCGATCACCGAACAAGGTCCACAGGTCGATAACGATCAATTCAACAAAGTGATGGGCTACGTGGATGCGGGCAAGCGCGAAGGCGCGAAGCTGATGTGCGGCGGCGAGCGGGTCGGTGATCGCGGTTACTTCATCGCGCCGACTGTGTTTGCCGACGTCAAAGATGACATGAAGATCGCGCAAGAAGAGATCTTCGGTCCGGTGATGAGCATCCTAAAATTCAAAGACATGGATGAGCTGGTCGACCGCGCGAACCAGACCATGTACGGATTAGCGGCTGCGGTGTGGACTCGGGACATCGGCAAGGCGCATTACATTGCGAATAATGTGCGCGCCGGAACGGTCTGGGTCAACTGCTTTGACGTGTTCGATGCGGCCGCGCCGTTCGGCGGCTTCAAGCAATCCGGAATCGGGCGCGAGCTCGGTGAGTACGGCTTGCAGCAATACTCCGAGATCAAGACCGTCACTGTGAAACTATAAACCATACTTGTTCAGAAAGGAGCAGACGATCGTATCTGCTCCTTCCACTTAAAACTAAGCTGCCAGGGGCATCGGCACTACGTTGTCAACGGGCAGTTTGGTTACCAGCGCGTCGGTAGCGATTCGCAGCAGCTCCTCCGTGCGCTCGCCCAAGTCGACGATGTCGGAGAAGCGGCGCAATTGCGTGTTGAAGGCCCTGCGCAGGATAACGAGAGACTCATCCAACCCAAGCTTCGGAATGTCGATAATGGCGAATTTCAAGATGCTATCCATCAGAACGGTCTCGACGTTGAGCATTCGGTAAATAGCGCGGCGGTTCTTCGAGACGTACTTCACAACTTCTTTGCTGCGATACGCAAAGTAGTGCTCGCGTGTGAACCAGGAGAATCTTTTGGTGTCTAGAGCCTTGAGCTCGCGGCCCAGCTTGTTGGCGGCCGAAGCGAAGGCCCGGTCGAGAGCCTCGGTCTGCTGGATATCGTAGGTGAACATGTTGGTGGGCTTACCCGCGAACGGATGCGTGCATTGATAAACGAGAATGGCGTAGGCGGTGTGGGGCCGGAGAAGGATTTCCACGTTTGCCGCGAACCACTCACGCACCCAGGCGCGCATGGCGCCTTGCATAGCTCTCGATACAGTCGAGTAGGTGGGGAAGTAGTTGACTGTTCGCTCCCTGGGAGCCGCCTTCCAGACGGAGAAGTCGGTTGAGCTTGCAACAGGCACCGAAGCAGCTACGGTATTGGCAGCTGTTACTGCTTCCAAGTCCTCTCTATCGCGCGGTGGCATCGTGATCAGTACGCCCATGTGATCTCCTTCGTGGCAACCAGAATTCCGCTCGCGATGAATTTCGCGAGCGAAATGAACGTAGCATGGCGATGCCGCGTGACAGGGGGTCAACGAGCCCAGTCGAATCGCGCAAAGAGTTCTAAGTAGCTGAATTCGAAAGAGAAAGATTTTTTGAGAAAAATTGATCACTTTTGTGACTCCTTTTCCGGCACCCGCCAAAACACCCCCACGCGGGGCTTTTTCGGGCTGCGTTTGACTGCTCCTGTCATTTTCGTCATCTACTCCAAAACTGCTATAATCGAGATGAATGAGCTTCCGGCGTTCGCGCCAGTGGGTTCAAACCGCAGTAACCAGATCCTTACACGTCTCGCGATCTTTTACGGCTATTCTTCTCCTGGCTAACACGCTTTCTGACGAGATAGGCCGGATCGCGTCCCCTCAGTTCTTCAATTGATGAAGTCTTCTGTTCAGATCTCCCGCGGAATCGAATCGTTGTTCGGCACTCGCGACGAAAATATTCGCCTCCTCGAATCTGAGCTGGCTTTGCGAACGCGTCTGATCGACGGCGACTGGCTCGAGCTCGAAGGCGAGGAGCCGCAGGTCCGGCGCGCCGAGCGCATCCTCGACGACTACGTGAGCCTCGTCAAAGAGGGTCACAGTTTCAATAATGGCGATCTAAATAGTTATTTGCGGGTGGTCACGACCGACCCGAACGTCTCGCTCCGTCGGCTGGTCGAGAGCGGGAAATCGCGCAGCTTTGGCAAGAAAGTCCTCGCGCCGAAAACGGTGAACCAACGGCGTTACGTCGATGCAATCGAGAGCCATGATCTGACGATCGGCATCGGGCCTGCCGGTACCGGAAAGACGTATCTCGCGGTCGCGATGGCCGTTTCGGCGCTGTTGAACAAACGCGTAAGCCGTATCGTGCTCACGCGGCCAGCCGTCGAAGCCGGGGAGCATCTGGGCTTTCTGCCGGGGACTCTACAGGAGAAAGTAGATCCCTATCTGCGCCCCTTGTACGACGCGCTTTTCGACATGATCGATTCGGACCGCGTCGAGAAGTTTTTGGAACGCAACATCATCGAAATCGCTCCGCTGGCGTTTATGCGCGGACGGACGCTGAACGATTGCTTCATCATTCTCGACGAAGCTCAAAACACGAGCGTCGAGCAGATGAAGATGATCCTCACGCGGCAGGGCTTCAACTCCAAAATGGTGGTGAACGGAGACCAAACACAGATTGATCTTCCCCCAGGAAAAAAGAGCGGGCTTCTGAACGCCGCTGAAGTGCTGAAAGGTGTGGAAGGAATCGCTTTTGTGAATTTCGACGAAAGGGATGTCGTGCGGCACCATCTCGTGCAGCAGATTGTTAAGGCCTACGACCGGTACCGAGAGATGACGGGCGCGGGCCGCCAGCTTGCGCTCAAGCTGGGCAGTGATACGCCGCAGGAGTCAGTGTTGCAAGCGCCGGACGCTGCGGTCGAGATTCCGGAATTCCCTTCCCTGGCTTAGAAGTACGCGCCATGGCTCAAGGAATCACCGGAAGTCAGTGCACCGTTTTGTTTTGTGCCTTACCAGCGAGCTTGCAGTTTCCGGCTGAAGAGAAACGCAGCCTGAAAGCTTTCGCCAGAACCCTAGCTACGCGAATTGCGAACGGCCGCCCTTTTACTTGCGTAATTACACGCGACGAAGAAATGCGGCGTCTGAACCGCAGCTTTTTGGGCAACGATTATGCAACGGACGTTCTATCGTTTCCGGCACTTGATAGAGAGGCTCTGCTGGGGGAAATCGCGATCTCGGCCGATCGTGCCGAGGTGCAAGCGCTCGCCTTTGGGCACACGCGAATGGAGGAGGTCCGAGTATTGATGCTGCATGGAGTTTTGCACCTGACCGGCATGGACCATGAATGCGACAAGGGAGAGATGGGGGCGGCCGAGTTAAAGTGGCGGACCGAGCTCGGTCTGCCCCCAACACTGATTGCAAGAGCCGAGTCCGTACTTACTGTGAGAAGCACAGCACAATGAATCTTCTCTGCTTAGGGATCGCCTTGTTCCTGACGCTGCTGCTCGCTTTCGTTTCGTACGTTCAGCTTTTGTACCTTGAATCGCTGCGGCTTCTGCGCCCGGAGGTGCCCGCGCTCGAATACTTCCGGGCGAGCCTGGCTCAAAAGATCGGGCTTGAGCCTGAGCACGGCTCGCTGACATTTTCCCTCATCAAACATGTGTCGCTTCCGCTCGCCGGATTGTTCTATTTATGCGCACTGGTGCGTCCGGGGATTCCGGCATGGCAAAGCGTGCTGGAAGCCGTTTTCGTTTCATTTCTCGCGATTCTGGTCACGACTTACCTCGTGCCGATGTTCTTGTACCGACGTACGAGCGGTTTGTGGATGCTGCGTGTGTTGCCTGTAATCAAAATCATGGCCGCTTGCGCTCTGCCATTGACGGCGGTTTTGCGCACTTTTCAATCGCTGCTGGATCTGGATAAAGACGCCGGCGGCGAGACTGCGCCCGCAGATTCTGTCGAACATATCGAAGCGCTGATCACGGCTGGAGCGGAGGAAGGCATTCTCGAGGAACAAGACCGCAAGCTGATTCACTCGGTGGTTGCATTCGGGGATAAGAACGTGCGCGAAGTGATGACGCCGCGGCCGAATATCGTGGCCACTTCCGTAGATCGGTCGCTTGAAGATCTACGCCAGCTTGTCATCCACGAGCAGTTCTCACGCATACCCGTGTACGAAGGCAGCATCGATAACATCATCGGATTCGTTCACGTTCGAGACATGTTCGAACTGGATCCGCAAGACCGGCAGAATAAAACGCTGGCAGACCTGATCCGGCCGATTCATCTGGTTCCAGAAAGCAAACCCGTAAGCGATCTGCTTCGTGATATGCAGCGGGAAGGCTCGCATATGGCGATCGTGGTTGATGAATACGGCAACACAGCCGGCCTGGTGACGATGGAAGATTTGGTTGAGGAGATTCTCGGCGAAATACGAGACGAGCACGAGCCGGAACGGGATATACGCCAGGAATCCGACCATGTCTTTGTCGCGCCTGGAACTCTCGATCTCGATCGTTTGGAGGATCTGTTAAACTTCCGGCCAGATGCGGATACCGAATCGACGACGGTAGGGGGTCTGGTTACCGAGTGGCTCGGCCATGTGCCTCACGCCGGCGAGGCGATAGAACGAGATGGGATGCGCATAGAAGTGTTGGCGGGAAATGAAAGACGAGTCGAGCAAGTTCGCATCTCGCGCCTGGGAACCCTCTTGCCCGTTTCCGCGAACTCGTGAGGCACGCCGCACACCGCGCAGGTTTCGCCGCAATCACGGGCCGACCGAATGCCGGAAAATCGACATTATTGAATTCACTCATTGGCGAGCGCTTAGCCATCACCGCACATCAACCGCAGACTACGCGCACCTCGATCCGGGGCGTCCTAACCAGCCCCGAAGTTCAAATGGTTTTTGTGGATACACCGGGCATTCACGAATCGGAGACGTTGTTCAGCCGACGCATGATGGATGCGGTTCGCCGGGCGCTTGCAGATTGTGACGTAGCTCTTTATTTGGCTGACGCAACGAAGCCGGTTACACCGGAAGACCAGCAAGCTTTGGGCGTGCTGCCGCGGACAACGCAGGTGTTACTTGTGCCGAGCAAGATCGATCGACTGGAGGATAAGCGCCTTCTGCTTCCGTTCATTGACCGCTATCTGGAACTGTTCCCATTCGCCGCAGCTGTGCCGGTGTCTGCGCGCAAGGGCGACGGATTGAACGAACTGAAGCAAGTAGTCGGGCAGTATCTGCCCGAAGGTCCGGCGTTGTTTCCCGAAGAGCATTTTACCGATCAACCAGTACGCTTCCTGGCTGCTGAAATTATTCGAGGGAGTATTCTGCAAGCGGCGCGCCATGAGGTCCCGCATGCGACCGCCGTGTTGATTGAGGATTGGCAAGAGTCACGCGGGCTGACTAGAATCGCCGCGGCGGTGCACGTCGAACGCCCCGGTCAGAAAACCATTTTGGTTGGCAACAAAGGACAGATGCTGAAGAAAATTGGTTCTGAGGCGCGCGAAAAATTAGAACGCCTCCTCGGAACTAAGGTGTTCTTATCGTTGTTCGTCAAAGTGAAACCGCATTGGCGCGAAGATCCCGGGTTTCTCGATGCCATTGACTGGCGCTCGATGCTAGGCTCGGAAGAGCGATGAGACGTTTCATCACCATTCTTTTGCTGTTTGGCGCGGCCGCTGTGCCGCAGGTATCTGCGGCCGCACAGAAGCCGGCCCGCTCGGATGACAGGATTTCCGATCAGGTCCGAATGCGCCTGGCAACCGATCAGGACGTAAAGGGCGGCGCTTTGGATGTTTTCGTAAAGGATGGAGTGGTGACCATCAAGGGGCGCGTCGATACGGAAAAAGGCAAGAACCGCGCTACCAAGCTCGCCAAAAAAGTAAAAGGCGTGAAAGACGTCGATAACGAGTTGGTCGTAGGGCCGCCCAAATAACAGGTTTTAATCTCGACAGGTGTGGGTTTGGCGAATTGTGAGAAGTACTCGGACGGCAGTTCCTGTGCGTCTCGCAATGTAGATGAGGTGTGTCGTTTCGCAGGGCGTGCGTGTGGTCGGCGGCAGATACCTGGCGCCGCTTGTAGGCATCCTAATGCTTGCCGCGAGTGCACGAGCCACGAGTATCGTCATCCTTCGCAGCGCGAATAGAGTGTATATCGGTGCCGATAGCCGGCGCAGCTACCGCGAAGCGGGCGAAACGTATACAGGCTCAGTGTGCAAGATTGTGCCGGCGGGACGGCTGCTGTTTGTCGCGTCAGGGCTGACATACGCGAACAATGAGCAGGTGGCGACTATCGGCGCCGAGGTGGGCCGCAGCAGCGCGACTGTGCAGTATGCAATCGAGCGGTTCCGGGAACGGATGCGGCAATTCCTGCCCGCAGCAATCGCCGCGGAAGGGCGAATTGAGCACAATGCGACACGCAAGGGGCTGATTCTTGAGGCGGCGTTTATTGGCGCGCAGAATAATCTCCAAACGGTAACGGTGGAATGGTATAGGACGAATGGAAATGCTGCTAAGCCGCGCCTGAGCTCGGACCGGCATACTTACTCGTCAGCGATACCGGGACGCTATGACTTTATTCTTTTAGGCAAACGGCGGGCTATCGATGGATACCTGAGGGGACGCTTGCCGTTGGTACACGGCGATGCAGACGCGATGGCGGTTATCACACATCTCATCAACTTAGAGATCACAGAGTCTCCCGAATCGACAGCTCTACCGATCGATATTCTCGAAGCTGATCAGGGCGGTGTGCGCTGGCTACAGCGAAAAGCGACTTGCGAAGCACCTTCGCGGGGCGCTCAGCCGGCAGTCGGGCGCGAGCGCAGCGGAGCTTTTTGAACTTTGCCGCTTCGAATGCAAGACGTGCAAACGCGAAGCCGCTTGCCTGCGCCGTTGATCAGTGCATGCACGGTTTGAAGGTTTACGTTCCAGCGGCGGTGGCTGACATTATGGGCGTGACTGATTCGATTCCCAAACTGCGGTCCACGGCCGCAAATTTCACATACTTTTGCCATAGGTAGACCCCGCCCGCGAAAGTCCGAGCGGCAATTTCTACTGTAGCAAGGTCAGTCAGGACGCAAGCGGCGACCGACCCGGAGATCCTCCTAGGTCGGCGCGATTCGGACCGGAGATACGGGATGGAGATGCGGGACCGCGCTAGAACCCCTGAATTCCGAGGGTCTACGACTTTACGGGTATTCCGAACTATGCCGGGTGCCGGGTAAAACCGGCGCGTCGTTCTCTCCCGCCAATCGCATCACGTAACGCAACTAGCGGGTTGCAGGTGGGCAGCTCTGGCGTATGTTAATAACATGTAGCACTTGCCGGGTTTTTCGGGAATTGTGAGCTGAATTGAGGAGTTGCGGTGGAGTCTGTCGGAGATAGATTGCAAGCGCAGGGGAGCGAACCGCGGTTAAGTGAAACATGCTTGCTGCAATATGTGCGAAGGAGCAGGATACTGATGGCATGGCGAAGCGGTTCTTAGAATGCAGTCTGGAACAGCCGTATCTGTTACCGCCCGATCTGCAGGAGTGGCTGCCGGAAGGACACCTGGCGCGATTTGTTGCTGACGTCAGTGAGCAACTCGATTTAAACGCGATCTATAACTGCTACGAGCGAGGCGATGGTCGCGGCAAAGCAGCCTATCATCCTCTGATGATGACGCGCCTGTTGCTGTATGCATACGCGCTGGGCGTCGCCAGTTCACGGGCCATCGAAAAAGCAACCTACGACAACCTTGCGTTTCGCTACTTGAGCGCAGACCAGCATCCGGATCACGACACCATCGCGCACTTCCGTCAGCAGCACTTAGAAGCACTCGGAAATCTGTTCGCACAGGCTCTTGCATTGTGCCAGCGGGCCGGCTTGGTGCAGTTGGGCGTGCTGGCCATTGATGGGACAAAGATCAAAGCGGCCGCGAGCAAGCGAGAGTCGATGCGGCTGAACACCATGCGCGAGCAAGAGCAACGTCTGGAGGCCCTGGTGAAACAGATTCTGCAACAAGCAGAAACCACTGACGCCGAAGAGGATATGCGGTGGGGCAAAGAAGGGCCCGCTGATCCGTTGCCTCCGGGATTGGATCGCGCGCAGGAACGGTTGCGCCGTTTGCGCGAAGCGAAAGCGGCGTTGGAAGAAGAGGCAGCGCAACAACTTGTTGCAGCGTGCACGCCGAGCAGTGCAAGGCCACACGCGAAACTACAACTTCACGGATCCGGATTCGCGAGTGATGCGCGATGGCGCAACTGGTGTCACAGTACAGGCTTACAATGCGCAGATTGCGGTGGACCAGGCGAACCACATCATTGTGGCCGCTGTTGTGACGCAACAGGAACTGGACCGACAACTATTAGCTCCGATGATGAAAGCCGCAGAAAGCGCACTGGCGGTGATGCCGGAGACCGTTCTGGCGGATGCAGGTTACTGGAGTTACTCACAGATTGCGGATCCAGTGTTTGAACGAACGAACTTGGTGGTGAGTCCGGACGGGCCTTCCGGGAAGTGCAATGCGTCGGTTCGCGCCGACAACCCACTAGTTCAAACCATGCGCGCCAAGCTTAGCAGTGGCACGGGGAAGCTTTTGTACAAAGCGCGCCAGGGCATCGTGGAACCGGTCTTCGCCTACATCAAAGAGCGGCGCTCATTTCGTAGTTTCAGCTTTCGCGGCCTTGCCAAAGTACAGGCCGAATGGTCGCTCATCTGTGGCACTCACAATCTGCTCAAACTGTACCGTTCCAGACTGGCTGCGTGATGTGCGAAACCGCTTGCACGGCCTGAGAACATCGGCCGCCGCTGAAACCTCTCGACCCTGCTCAACCTAACAATCTGGATTTTCCTTGGCAGCATTTAATGCAAATAGCGAATACGGGTTTCATTCCGACAGACTCGGTGACTGTCCCGGATCCCCCCGGATCCCCAGGCAACTCAAAAAGCCTACGGATGCCGACCCAGCCGTCAGAGCCGATGAGCATTGGTGTATAAACGCGTCTCTATTAACGCGAGGAGCTGAGTATGGCCTATATCCCACGCGATGTTGAATGGTATATTGCGGAACTGGTCGAGGAAATTACCGTAGAAGGATCCGATCACAATGTGGTTCATCAGAATCTCGTGCTCGTAAACGCGAATTCGCCCGAAGAAGCATACAGTAAGGCGATGTCTTTCGGAGCTGAAGCGGAAATCTCGTATAAGAACCCGGAGGGAAAAGTAGTAAAGACGCGGTTTTGCGGCCTCGGGGACCTGGTTGTAATCTACGATCCTTTGGAGGACGGCTCGGAGCTCATGTATACCGAGCGGGTAGGTGTCCCGGTAAGCGATCTGGCGCGACTTACCCGCCCGAAGGAGCGATTGACTGCCTTCATGGACAAAGCGCGCGAGACTGCCCGTCCGGACTACCGCTCGGGAGATATCGTAAAGGAGGTCGAAGGATAATCCGGGGAGATCTGGGACAGTTACAGAGCTCCCAAATTCCGAGACTCTGCGCCTGTCCCGGGCACACCGCAGGCATGCCCGTAGACCGCGCGTCGTCCTTCGCCGCCGCACGATCCGCAAATGTGGCACTGTAAGCTATACGTACGATCCCAACGGCAACGTGAAAACAAAACAGGACAACCGGGGGATCACGAGCAGCTATAGTTACGACGCTTTAGACCGGCCTACGCAGACGAGTTACTCGGATGGCACACCCACGGTAAGCTATACGTACGACAACCCTTCTGTAGGGCTGAGTATCGGGCGATTGACCCAGATATCGAATGGATTATCTACGACGAACATTACCGCTTACGATCTGTTAGGGCGGCCCGGGGGGAGCCAGCAGGTGATCGCGGGCCAGACTTACAATTTCGCTTACAGTTACAATCTTACGGGTGCGCTTACTTCGGAGAGTTATCCTTCCGGAAGGGTAATTACGACCGGTTACGACTTAGCCAACCGGATCAATCAGGTGAGCGATCCTTCGGGTAATTATGTGAGTGCGGTTGGGTATGCTCCGCATGGAGGGCCGGGTTCTTTCGTGTACGGAAACAACCTGGCGCGGGTGATCCAATACGATGGTCGTTTGCACGTCATATCGGCATGGGATGCGGTGGGTAACAGTTCCAATGCTTACTTATTCATGCTGTATCCGAACTGGGGATCGACTACGAATAACGGGAACCTGATCGGGGCGCAGACGTATGAGGGAGGGCCGGGTCCGCAATCCTCGTTGACGTTTTTCAATGAAGCTTTCGCGTATGACGCCGTTTTCGGCGAACGGATACAATCCGTATAATTCGGCGAATAACCGGCTGCTTTCGGGCAAATACGATGCTGCGGGAAACCAGACGGAAGTGGGTTCTTATTCCCTTTTGTATAACGCTGAGAATCAGCAAACGCAGGCGGTCGATAATGTTTCCGAAGGTCAGGTCAGCTATGGTTACGATGGATTTGGGCAGCGGGTCACGAAGAGCAATAATGGACAGGTCAGCACTGTGTATGTGTACGACATCTTCGGGCAATTGGCGGCGGAATATAACAGTTTCGCTGCGCAGCAAACGCCGTGTTCAACGTGCTATTTGAGCTACGATCACTTAGGTAGCGTACGCATGGTGACGGATGGCGCAGCCAATGTGATTTCGCGTCACGACTATTTGCCGTTCGGTGAAGAGATACCCGCAAATACGGCGGGGCGTACCGCGCAGTCGGGCCCGTTCGGGGACAAAGTAAATCAGAAGTTCACCGGGCAGGAGCGCGACGAGGAAACGGGGTTCGATTTCTTCCAGGCGAGATATTTCTACGGCGCTCAGGGGCGGTTCAACAGCCCGGATCCGGCGGGTTTTCTCGTTGCAGATCCCACGAATCCACAAAGCTGGAATCAGTACAGCTACGTATGGAACAGTCCGCTGGACGCAGTCGACCCTTACGGACTTTACGTCGTAGTATTTGGCGGATGCTCTTACAATGCCACAGATTTCTATGTGGACGGGCAGTACGATTCCAGCAGCTACGACTTGATTGGTTGCAATAGCGGTGGCGGTGGAAACGCTCCGTCCGGAGGTGGAAGCGGTGGCGGGGGCGGTGGCGGCCGAGGAGAAGGCTTCCGCATGACCTTTACACCCACACCGCTGCCGAGCATGACGCAGGGGTCGGCAAAACCGGGGACTCAGCCATGTGTCGCGTCTAGCTTACTCCAGCGTGCAGGGATCGCCGTACAGGCACGTGTCGCAAATTTCCTCAATAAGACGATTGGGCTTGGCGCAGGGGGATCCATCGGTGCGGGTAACAAGGTCGGAGTTTCCCTCTCAATCTCTCGGCAACTCGTCGTGGCACCGAACGGCCAAGCCGCTTTCGTAACTTCGGTTTCAACCTTCAACGGCCAGATTTTTAATTCGTTCACTTCGAAAGGCTACGGGGGATACGGCGGAATCCAGTTCAGCATTTCGAACGTTTCCAATGTGAATGACTTCCGAGGCTCAGCGTTGGATTTCGGGGCTGGTGGCGGCGGAGGATGGGGCGGCGGGTTCGATTTTTCGACAAACCTTCAAACGTGGCAAGCTACCGGAACGGTAGGCGGCGGTTTCGGCGGCTACAGCCACGGGCTGCAGAATGTGACAAGCGTAGTTACGCCAATCTGCGGAGGGTGACGTGGAGAAGGAACGTGGCGTTTCACCGGAGGGGGGCAGCGCCCGGAGCTCTGCCTCGAACGTTTGGATATTCAAAATTTGGGCTCCGTTACTGTGGTTAATTTGGGGCGTAGCGCTATTCAGGCATGACATCTTCAGCGTGCGGATTCTAGGCTGCATTCCGTTTGTACTTGCGTTGATCTTTCATCTGTCGCTCGCGATTGTCCGGATTCGCGATGGGCGAATTCGATATCGAATGCTCTTTTCTTGGAGTGTAGTGGAGCTGCGGGACGTGATATCAAGCGGAGTTGTCTGGCCACCCTTCATCGGGTATGTGCGGCTCCGGCATTCGCAGCCTCCCTGGGGCCGGATGTTTTTCCTCCTCGATTCCGGGTCTGGCCGACGTTCGGCCCAACAGAAGGGTTACGGGATTCTAGGCTATCTGCATCGGGCTCACGAACTGGTGCCTGTTTCAATCAGCCCCGCTGGCGGGAGGGACATTCGTTACGGCAGGCTTATCCTCGCGTGGGCTTGCGGTATTTTGGCGTCCTTTATTCGGGTCTTTCTCTCGTCGGCAATTGCACCCGACGGCAACGGATCCGTTACCTACCACTCCCACCTTATCGAAGCCGCCCTACGAGCGCTTTCGGTGATCGGCAGCCCGCAGCTCGCGATCCCGCTGCTCGCTGCATTCGCGTTGTTGACTGCCTTTTTTCGGGACCGGCAATCCGCCTGGAGCTTTGCTTTTTTAGCTGGTGTCGTTACGCCGTTCGCGCTGTATCCGGGGCTCACGCGTTGATTCGCGAAGATCCCCGGGAGATCCGGACTGTCACCACAACTCCCGAATTCCGAGACCCTACGCCTCACGGGCACTCCGCCGACATGCCACGTAAACCGCATCTCGTTCCCCCGGCACACGCGATCCGAGCGCTCTGGCAGGTGTAATCGCGAAGATCTTCAGGCCGGCCTCTCGATGGCCTAACTCTCGTTGGCCGCCTCCCCTGCAGTCAGCTACACTGTAGAGGACCCTGCGAGTCTAGCCTTAATCGAGGCGTGAACACGGAGCTTTTCCACAGACCGGATGATAGGCCCGAGATTGCGCCCGCTCGCCCCATGCAAGATCAATTGCCGCAAGTGCCCTTGCCTGAACAGCCGGCCCTGCTCGCTTCCGGCGCGCGGTTAGATCACTACGAGATTCTCGAATTGCTCGGAACCGGCGGAATGGGGCAAGTGTACCTTGCACACGATACCCGCCTGCGACGCAAAGTCGCGCTCAAGATTCTTCCGCCAGAACTCACTGACGATGAACGTGCCCTGCGCCGTTTTGAGCAAGAAGCCCAAGCAGCTTCAGCGCTGAACCATCCGAACATCCTGACGGTGTACGAATTCGGGCAAGTCGATGATTTGCACTTCATTGCAGCCGAGTTTGTCGACGGGCTTACGCTACGGAAGAAATTAAGTCAAAGCAGCCTCAAGCTGAACGCCGTCATCGATATCGGCGTGCAGATCGCCGGCGCTCTTACCGCGGCGCACTCTTCTGGAATCGTTCACCGGGATATCAAGCCTGAGAATGTGATCGTACGTACCGACGGCATCGTCAAAGTCCTCGATTTTGGGATCGCGAAACTGACCGAAAGCCGTGCCCAGACCGATGGGTATCAGACGCGGACAGTATGGACGAACACGCAACCGGGAACCGTTGTGGGTACGGCGAAGTACATGTCGCCCGAGCAGGCCCGGGGAATCGCGATCGATGCCCGGAGCGATCTCTTCAGCCTGGGTGCGGTGATCTACGAGATGGTGGCCGGACGAGCTGCGTTCGAAGGCGAGACTCAAAGCGATGTCATTGCCGAGATTCTGAAGGGCAATCCTCCTCCGCTCGCTGATGCGGTTCCAGAGTGCCCCGCGGAACTAGAGCACATCATCAGCAGGGCTCTCCGAAAAGACCGTGACGCGCGCTATCAGACCGCAGAGGACTTGGCCAGCGACCTGCGGGAATTGAAAAAGGAAATGGAGTTTGAAGCCAAGCTCCACCATTCAACTTCTTCGGCAGGCTCGCCCCAATCCCGTCGCGCCGAGAGCAGCGATCTTCACATCAGCCCTCCAGGGGTTACAATCGAAGCGCAGCTTACTGCCCCAGCGAGTCAGTCGTTTCGCTCGTATGCCGGCGGGCATCTTACGAAGAGAGCCGTGATTGCGATCGCAATCCTTCTCGCTGCTTTTGCGATTTCGTATCCCGTGTTGAGGAAATGGACAAATGCTCTTTCGCCGGCACCGCGCAGCTTGGCCGTCCTTCCCTTTCGCAATCTGAAGCAAGATCCTGAAACCGATTTCCTGGGGTTTTCGCTCGCGGATGCCATTATTACGAAGCTGGGATACGTGAATGCGCTTACGGTTCGCCCGTCGTCTTCTATAGACCGATATCGCAATCAGGTGCTTGATCCGCAAAAGGTTGCCGCTGAACTAAGGGTGGATACTCTCCTGACGGGGAGTTACATCAAAGAAGGCGACGACCTCAGAATCAATGTTCAGCTAATCGATGTCAAGCCCCAAAAGATACTCTGGGATGATTCGATCGATGTCACCTACGACAAACTTCTGAGCGTTCAAGACCGGGTGACGCGGCAAATCATCGGAGGACTGGAGTTGAAACTGTCTCCGGCCGAAAGCGAGCGCCTTAAACCCGATCACCCGATCAACGCGCTCGCCTACGAATACTATCTGCGCGGCGTTGACCTCTATTCGACAAACAATTTTTCCGCTGCTATCGAGATGCTTGAAAAATCTGCATCAATTGACCCAAGCTATCCGCTTACCTGGGCCCACCTCGGAAGGGCATTCACGACGAATGCTTCGCTCCAATTTGGTGGACGTGAGCAGTACAGTAAGGCCCAGGCTGCATATGAGAAAGCTCTTGCGCTTGATCCCGCTCTGATCCAGCCTCGTATCTATATGGCGAACCTGTTTACTGATACGGGCAGGGTCGAACAAGCCGTTCCCTTGCTCAGAGCCGTTCTGAAGACCAATCCGAATAACGCCGAAGCGCATTGGGAGCTCGGTTATGCATATCGGTTTGGCGGCATGTTGAAGGAGTCCGTTGCGGAGGCGGAACGGGCGCGCCAGCTCGATCCCGAAGTCAAAATAAATAGCTCAGCGATAAATACTTACCTGTATCTCGGCGAATACGATAAGTTCATTCGGAGCTTGCCCGCGAATGATTCCGTATATATTTTGTTTTATCGCGGCCTCGGAGAATACTATTTAGGCAACCACACAGAAGCAGTACGCGATTTCGAGCGTGCGTTCGCAGTCGCTCCTTCTCTGTTTCAGGCGCAGCTTGGAAAGGCTCTTAGTGATGCCGTCCAGGGCCAGAACGCTGAGGGCCTGAGTCTTCTTCGCGAGACGGAGCGCAGGATCGGAGAGCGCGGCGTAACTGATGCCGAGGGCATCTATAAGCTTGGTCAGGCGTATGCCGTGCTTGGGGATAAAAGTTCAGCGTTACGCATGCTGCGCCAAAGCATCGAAGGAGGGTTCTTCTGCTATTCCTATTTTGTGAGTGATCCGTTGCTGCGCAGTCTCCACAATGAGCCCGAATACACAATCCTTATGAATCAGGCGCGGCAGCGTCACCTGCAGTTCCAACGCAGATTCTTCTGAAATGCGCTTCGTTACTTTTGCAAAAGACGGGAGCGGCCGGCCAGGCGCGCTCACCGATGAGCATACGGTGCTCGACCTATCACCAGTCGGCTTTGGCTCGGTGATGGAGGTTATCGAGAGCGGCGACGACGGTCTTTCAAAGGTTAAGAACTTTACGTCCGAGCGCCGCGGCGCGACGCAATATGACTTGAAGAGCGTGCGCCTGCTCGCGCCGATTACGAGACCCCGGAAACTGATTTGCGTGGGTTTGAATTATCGCGATCATGCCGCGGAAACGGGTGCGCAGATTCCTCAAACGCCGACTATCTTCAACAAGTTTCCGACCGCCATTATCGGACCCGGCGCAAACATCGTCTTGCCACGCGGATCCAAGTCTCCGGACTACGAAGCGGAGTTCGCCTTTGTCATTGGCCGGGGTGGCCGTAATCTGTCAGCCGAGAACTGGCGAGAGCATGTATTCGGCTACACGATTATCAATGACGTAACGGCTCGCGATTATCAACGCGCCACCTCACAATGGTTAATGGGAAAGACGTTCGATACTTTTGCGCCGATGGGACCGTGGATCGTGACGCAAGACGAGATTCCCGACCCGCACGCGCTTGATATTCAACTCGAGATCAACGGGGAATTACTGCAGGATTCGAATACTCGTGAATTGATCTTCAAGATCCCCGACCTGATTGAGTTTCTCTCGAGCGTGTTCACGCTCGAACCGGGCGACGTTGTTTCAACCGGAACGCCCGCTGGTGTCGGTTTTGTTCGAAAGCCGCCCCGGTATTTGCGCGCGGGCGATGAAGTGATCGTGAAAATTCCCGCGATTGGTGAATTGCGCAATCCGGTGGTCGCCGAAGCCTAGGTTTCGATCCCTATGCCTTACACGCTCGGGCAAATCGCTGAACGGCTCGGCTGTAAGCTTTCGGGCGACTCGCGGATTGAAATCACCGGCGTCTCGACGATTGAAAAAGCGGGACCGGGAGAAGTTACTTTTCTCGCGAACCTGAAGTATGCGCCCAAAGTAAAGTCATCGCGGGCGTCTGGAATTATCGCCGCTGAGGAGCTAAAAAATATTTCCGCGGCTACGCTGATTTCTTCAAATCCGTATTACGATTTCGCCCGCGTCCTCGCGTTTTATTATCAGGCGCCGAAGCCTGCGCCCGGCATTCACCCTACCGCGTGCATCGCATCGACAGCGGTGGTGGGCCCGCATGCCTCGATCGGCGCATTCGCAGTAGTGGGCGAGAACACGACGATTGGCGCGAATGCCGTGATTTACCCGCACGTTGTAATTTATGACGGTTGTACCATCGGCGATGACTTCGTCGCGCACTCACACGCTTCCGTTCGGGAGCATTCGCGGATTGGTAATCGGGTGACACTTCAGAACGGAGTCGTACTTGGCGGAGACGGGTTCGGATTTGCGAAAGACAACAACGGACGCCAATACAAAATTGTCCAATCGGGAATCACTGTAATCGAGGACGACGTCGAGATTCAAACTCTCACATCTGTTGATCGTGCAACTATAGGCGAAACTCGCGTGAAGCGCGGCGCGAAGATCGACAGCCTGGTCCAAATCGGGCACGCCTGTACAGTGGGCGAAGATAATATCATTTGCGGTCAGACCGGACTCGCGGGCAGCACCGTTCTTGAAGCGAATGTGATCATGGCGGGTCAGACGGGCTCATCGGGCCATCTCACAATTCACAAGAACGCAATCGTGTGGGCGCAATCGGGCGTGGGGCATGATGTGCCTGAAGGAGCGATCGTCAGTGGATCGCCCGCTTTTGATTCCCGTGAGTGGCTGCGCGCCTCCGCTGCTTACTCGCGAGTGCCCGAATTGCTCAGAACCATTCGGGCGCTCGAACGCCGTGTCGCCGAACTCGAAAAGGAGAAGACGTGATGCGCTCCATTCACTTGTTTCCGTTTCTCGTTGCCGCCGCGCTACAGGCGCAGACAATGCCGCCGCCCACAGATCAGCAATTGGCCCGTGACATTTACAAGCAGCTGATTGAGATCAAGTCCGGTTATACAACCGGCTCGACTACGCCCGCAGCCGAAGCTATGGCGGAGCGCTTGAAGTCGGCCGGTTTTTCGGATTCAGACATCTATCTCGGCGGCGCGATTTCGAAAAAGCAAAACCTGGTAGCCCGTTATCACGGCAGCGGCGCGCACAAACCGATTTTGTTGCTGGCTCATACCGATGTGGTCGAAGCCAAACGCGAGGACTGGAGCACGGACCCATTTCAGCTCATCGAGCGCGACGGCTACTTCTACGGCCGGGGCACGTCAGATGACAAAGCACAGGCGGCTGTTTGGATCGCGAATCTGATTCGTTACAAGCGCGAAGGATTCAAGCCGGACCGGGATATTATCGTCGCTCTCACCGCCGATGAAGAAGGTGGCGGCCCTTATAACGGTGTCGAATGGCTTCTGAAGAATAAGCGCGAGCTGATTGATGCGGATCTATGCCTAAACGAGGGCGGAATGGGTGAGATGGTCGGCGGCAAGAAAGTCGCAAACTATGTCCAGGTCAGCGAAAAATATGTCGTAAATTTCCGCCTCGAAGTGCATAACAAGGGCGGGCACAGCTCGATGCCTGTTCCCGATAATGCGATCTATCATCTCGCAGGCGCGCTATACCGTTTGTCACAGTTCGGCTTTCCGCTGAAGACCGACGACGTCACTCGCCCTTACTTCGATCAGATGGGTAAGATCGAGACCGGCCCGTTACGTGAAGATCTCGCGAAAGTGGCGCAAGGATCGCAGGAGGGGATGCAGCATGTCGCGGCAGCATCGCCGATGTGGAACTCGATGCTTCGTACTACTTGTGTAGCCACGCAGCTTGAAGGAGGACACGCCGTAAATGCGCTTCCGCAACTCGCGGCTGCGACAGTGAACTGCCGGGTGCTTCCCGAAGATTCAGTCGAGTACGTGCAGCAGAAACTGTCGAGAGTAATTAACGACGACAAGGTGGAGATGAAGATTATGGGCGAAGTCCACCGCGGCCCTGTATCCCCGCTTTCGCCTCAGCTGATGCGGACCATGCGCCGTGTCACTGATACCTTGTGGCCCGGAGTACCCGTTGTGCCGATTATGGTGACAGGCGCAACGGACGGCCTTTACCTTCGCACGGCGGGCATTCCCACCTACGGCATCCAGGGCTTCTTTTTCGAACGCAATGACAATCGTATGCACGGCCGTGATGAGCGCATGCCCGTGAGATCTTTCTATGAAGGACAGACCTTTCTTTACGACCTGGTAAAGAGCTTATCTGAATAGCGCGCGTACAGACTACGATGGGAACATGCGCCGCAGGCCGCTGATAGTTCTTGCTCTGTTCGTCGTCGTTATACTCGCAGCGGCAGTTTGGTCGTCGTGTTCCGGCCACAAGACTCCCGCGGCGCAGCAGCCGCTTGCCGACCTAAACGCGCAGTCGCTTCCAGGCTTCAAGGCCGATTTTAACCGCTCGCCAGCCGCGCTGCGGGTGATTCTTCTGTTATCCCCGACATGAGGGCAATGTTTGCGGGGGGCCTCCGCCATGCAACTGCTTCTTCAGCAACATCCCGCTGCAGGCGCGCAAGTCTTTGCGGTCTGGGAACCAGTGCGGTTCGTCGACTGGCAGCGCCCGACAAGTGCGGCGCTTGGCCGCCTCTCTGATCCACGCGTGACCCAATTTTGGGACCATGATCATTTATTGGCAAACATGCTGGCGAAAGAAAACCAGGCGAACTGCTGTGAAGCGAAAGATATTCTTTTCGATTTGGTAGCCGTCTACCCGCCCGGAATCAAGTGGGCAGATCAATTGCCGCATGCTGCCGTTTTCGATGGTCCCATCTTCCGCACCGTCCCGAATATTGAATCATTGCTCCTGCATTGAAAAACGATAAGTCCCTGATCTCTCTAGGAAAGTATCTGTCGCTTGCGCTTACCTTACCGGGCTGCGTGATCGGGGGCTATTTACTTGGAGCGCTTTTTGATCATTGGTTGCATATCCCGGCGCTCCGAGTATTAGGCATCATACTCGGGATGCTCTCCGGGCTGTTGCAGGTTTTTCGCGAACTGGCTCGCGATGCCGCTAAGGACAAGCGCGAGTGACAAACGACGAATTTCAGCTTTCACTCCGTCGTTTGTACTGGCTTACCGCATTCTTTGGGGCCGCGGGGTTCGTTTCGTATTTCTGGGTTCGAGGCTTGCAACCAGCGCTCAGCTTCGGCTTGGGCGCGGTGGGTTCGTTTGGTAATTTGTGGCTCTTCAGTTGGCTCTCGAACGCCATTTCGCCCGGTGCTCATGCCCGTAAACCTTGGAAGGCGGGCCTTTTTGCCGGGCGCTATGCCGTTCTGTTACTGCTCGGCTATGTTATAGTCAAAGCTTTAAAGGTCAACGGCTTGGCGGTTATTTTGGGTCTTTTGGCCAGCGCCGCCGCCGTCCTCGCTTCATTGACCTTCGAGATCGTTCAAAGTACGGCACGAGGCATTTCCCGCTAGGTGAATGAAACACGAACTCTGGGTTACAGCGCTCTTCAATAAAGTTCTGGCGGGGCCCGCAAATTTTCTGCTCAACGCCGTTCACTTCCCGGCCGGCGATCCGGCGAATCCATGGAGCGACTGGATGGTTTGCGAAATTCTGGTCGTGCTGTTCGTCCTGATTTTCTTTGCGGTCATGCGCAGGCGCCTGTCGGTGGACAGGCCCGGCAAACTGCAGCACACGCTCGAAGTTACCTACGAGTTTCTTTATGCGCAAGCGGAAGAAGTGGTTGGACATGACGGGCCCAAGTACATGGCTTTTTTCGGCACAATGTTCTTCTTCATCCTGTTCATGAACTGCATCGGCCTGATTCCCGGTTTTGACTCGCCCACAATGTATCCGATGGTTCCATTCGGGATGGCGGTCGCGACGTTCTTTTTCTATCACGCAACGGGAATGAAGGCGAACGGCGCGGGGTATGTGAAGCAGTTCCTGGGACCGATATGGTGGCTGGCTTTCTTGATGCTGCCCATTGAGATCCTGAGCCATTTCGCGCGGCCACTCTCGCTCACGGTACGTCTGTTCGCAAATATGTTTGCGGGAGAGCAGGTCTATCTTACGTTCATCGGGCTGACCAAGCTCATCATTCCCGTCATTTTCATTGGCCTGCACCTATTCGTCTCGGTGCTGCAGGCGTACATATTCACGTTGCTCGCGATGATTTACGTCGGCGGGGCCGTATCGCACGAGCACTAAGGTCTTATTCGCTTCCAGTGTGAGCGCCCGGCGTCCCAACGCACGGTATCGAACCACCTCCTGGAAAGCATTTTCATAGGAGAACACAATGAAGAATAAACTCATGATGCTCGGAACCGGCCTGTTGGCGCTGGCGAGCCCTGTATTTGCGCAGCAGACGGGAGGAGCAGGTACCCCCGACTACCATTTGCCGGCCGCTTATATCGCAATGGGCATAGCCTCGGGGCTGTGCGGTATCGGCCAAGGCAAGGCGACCGCATCGGCTGCAGAGGCTATGGCGCGGAATCCCGGAGCGGTAGCGGCGATTCGCTTCGCGCTGATTCTAGGTCTTGTGCTGATCGAATCACTTGGGCTCTATACGCTCGTTATTACTTACGTAGCCAAGTAGCTCGATTGTGAAATCAAGGGAGCCCGCCGGCAGCTCACGCCGGCGGGAACTCCTCGGTTGCAGAGTATGAAGCTTAACGGAATCTTTCCAGCCCTCACCACTTGCTTCGATCATGAGGGCAATCTCTATAAAACCAAAATTCTGCATAACGTAAGCAAGCTAAATCAGATTGGCCTGAGCGGGTATGTGGTGTGCGGATCTACGGGAGAGACGCCTCTGCTCAGTACAGAGGAACGCATTCAGGTCATGGAGTGGGTACGGGAAGCAAGTACCGAAGGTAAAACTTTGATTGCGGGGGTGGGCTGCGAGAGCGTTCACGAAACGCTCTTGATGGCCAAGCGAGCCGCGCAGGCCGGCTATCACGCGGCACTTGTTCTGACGCCGCATTATTACGTTAATCAAATGCACCAGCCCGGCACGCAGGCTCTCTATTTTCGTGCGGTTGCGGATCGCTCTCCTCTTCCGGTTTTGATTTATAACATTCCGATGGTGACAGGCTGCGATCTGTCCATTGAGACGATTGCCGAGCTTTCGCAGCACCCGAACATTACTGGAATGAAAGACAGCTCAGGAAACATGGAAAAGCTCGCCCAGCTGGTACGTGCCGTAAAGCCCGGGTTCCAGCTGCTGACCGGTTCCGGCGCAAAGTTAGCGGAAGCGCTTGAAATCGGGGCGGCGGGCGCGATACTGGCAATCGCCGATGCTCTGCCATATGCGTGTGTCACGATCTGGGAAGCGTTTCGAAGGCGCGAGAACGACGCTGCGCGAGATTGGCAAGCCCGCATCTTGGGGGCTTCTGAATTAGTTCCCATGAAATACGGAATCGGGGGACTAAAGCACGCCATGGATCTAAACGGATATTATGGCGGCCCGCCGCGGCTGCCGCTGCTTCCACCTTCGCCGGAAGCGCGGTCAGAAATTGAAGGGGTGTTCGATGGCTTACGCAGCTGATCTAGGTTGACTCGCGATGCGCCGGCTCAGCAGCGCATAAGTGCCAAATAACACGCCTGAGTAGAAGAGGTCGCCCAATAACGTACGCCCGAAAAACGGAATCGCCGCTGTATAGCATTCAACCAAGCCTGCGAATGTGTGCGGATACGCAGTGATGCCCCCCCACCACTCGAACAGGTTTGTGAACACGAAGAATTGAATACTGCCGGCGACAGCGACCGATGCGATGCGGCCTGGATTCGAAGTGCGCCGAAGAAAAACGCGGCCGAGAAAAACGTTGATCAGAAAGCATCCATAGATGATTGGAGTCGCCACCCAAAATGCGGGGTAACCGCCTTCGAGGCGGCTTCGAATGGGATCCGTCAGCAACATTGCGAGAATGGGAATCGAATACGCCTGCCAGCCACGCAACCTCGCGCCACCGAACAGGGCAACACCACCGACCGGAGCAAAATTGGGCGGGTGCGGCACTAAGCGCACCAAAGCGGCGAGCACCGTTAAGGTAAGGGCAAGCGGTTGAAACGAGGACTTTCGCTGATCCATTCTCTAGTTCAGTATACGCGAGAAAGATCGAAACGCGGGATTACCAGGCGGATGGAGGATCGCTCGCGGGGAAGCTGTCTTCAACCGTAATATCGTGGGCCTTGTCGAGGCGAGATTTCCTGCTGCAAAAGCGCAGCGCGCCAGTTCCGCACCACAGCAGATACGCTGCTAATGGAACGGCAACGCCCAGCGCAAGGTAAGCAATTTTAAAGCCGGGGCTTTTTGTTTCGGGCATGGGTGATTACTCTCTCCAATGGATGCGATTCGTTCTTCCATTGCTACAGACAGGTTCTCATTTCGCGGTCGCAGCGGTGCGAGTATTTGTAAGAGTCGATTCCAGAGATTCACGAGGAAGGCTCTGTACAAACGGCTTGACCACCCATCCGAGGGCAATCGGGATGCTCCGCGAGAGCGAAAGCGTGCGGCATTCAGCCAGCACGCCGTGGTTCAGCGCTTCCAGGCTCCAATATGCATATAGACGCCAGAGAAGCCCCTGGCCTTCATCTGGCGGGGAAATCTTCTCGTGGGACGTGCCCGGGTAATCCACTTCCGAGATTCTCTTCGCGTAGGCGCGACAAATCCATTTCCCGGGTGCGATTTGCCGATAATGGGCCTCTTCCTCCACATCAAATGCAACAGGAATGAGCTGTTGCTTTCGCTGCAACCGCCAATAACCGACGAGATCGTTCCCATTTCGCCGGATCAGCCGGGAACTGAAAACTTCGGGATAAATCTGTGCGTGATGATCGAAGTCTTGCAAAATAGCCACGACTCTCCGCAACGGCGTGTCGGGAATGAATACCGCGCCTATCCAATCGTGAATCAGTCCGCCCGGAACAGCAATGGGATTATCGGATACAGCCGGGCGGACCAGCAGATTTCCAGCTAGGACACCCTCGCGCTCTGAAGGCAGATCATCGATTGCGAGAAACGAGCGGTGTCCTTGCCAGCGGCTTAAAAGCTGCTGCTCTACACCCTGCGCGTACCGCTCAAATGACGCAGTCGTGCGCGGTTCGAGTCTGGTTGTGAATTGAGCGAAAGCAGCGGAAACCGTAAGGGCGGCCACCAGCAAGCATCGCCAGTGGCGGCCCCCTGAGTTCGTCACCGCACTGTCGGGTGTACCGTTACGAGCTGGCCCGCGAAGTTATGGAACGTAAGCGGAAGTTGGCCGTCGGGCATCGTGCTGAGCAAGTCCCGCATCAGAGAGGTCGCAACCGCTTCACCTAACTGGAGTCCGACAAGGCTGTCGGCACGGTAATGCACCCCGCCGCAGTTGCGCGAGAAGGCGATGTATCCGGCAAGCTTGTTCAGTTCGCCGCCCACCGTGAGAGGCTCACCGTTATAGGGATCCAGGGTCTCTCCAGTCGAATTAGGCATGACTGGGTTCGGAATCACAAAACTTTCGTCGAAAAGGGCCTTCAACACAGTAATAGCTGCTCCGGCTATGGTCCCATGAGCCGCAGGATACGACGGATGCACTGGGCAGCCCTCTGGATAAGATTGCGAAAGCAGATAAGTGCCCTGGGCCTTGTACACGTAGTTCAGCACATCCGATTGGAACAGACGTGCCGAAATCGGGAAATTCGCTTTCTTAAGAATGTTGTTGTGAAGGCGGCCTCCGAACTCTTCCGGCCGAAGCCTGCGGTGAACCAGCCATTTGTGATACCAGACCGCCTTTAGCGCGGACATGGTTGCGCGGCTGACCCAGTCAATAAACATAGGTAAGCCGTAAGAGGTGAAGCCCGATTGCGTTTTGGAATTTTTGTACGGATTACCGTCATCGGCGGCTCCGGGACCGAATCCGGCAAGTATCAGGGCTGCATTCTCATCAGCTTGGAAGGGATAGTCTTTATGCACGTAAGCAATTCCGTCTCGGGGACCGATGGTGTACCTCGGGGCCGTCAAAGGCGGAAGAGGAGGAGCGACTGCGCCGTTCTGGATCGATAGGAATTCGTCGTAATCCGCCATATAATTCGCGCCCGCCGTCAGGCTTGGGTAGATCTGCGAGAACTCGATGTTGTCGATCGGAATATTCAAATAGAGGAACTGTGACACATACGGACCGACAGATGCACCGGGCAACGGAGCACGAAACACGTTCTGCGGAGTGACAGTCCCGGAAGGGCCATACTTTGAAAGATCTGCGCAGGCTTGGGCGATGAGTGGGTTCGAATCGTACTCGGCGTAGGGAATGTCTCTTGTGAGCGACATCCAGTAGAGCTCGATCATTTCGGCTGCGGCCGCGTCGCTGGCAAAGGCTGGAGGAGGAGGCGTCCAGCTGGAGTGCGAGTCAGCGCTTTCCAGGGAATACGCGAACGCGGCGAGCGGATTGACCAATTTCGCTGGACCGCCTAAAGGAATGGCTTCGAAATCCTGCCATCTCCCGGTGGCCAAAGCCTTCAGGTATAGATCGTAATCGGCGTCAAACGGCAGGTCCAGTGGATCATGTCTGAAAGCTTTGGAGAAATTGGCTAGATGAGAAGGATAACGGTCGGAATCGCCGTTCGTTTGTTGTGGAGGCGGTATTACCTTGCTTTCGGCTTCGGCAATTTCAATCCGAAGGCGAAGAGCTTTCTCGGCCCGTCCGTCCGGACGTCCGTAGGTCTGTGGCTCTGATGCCAGCGATGAACGGCTTAAGAGAGTGGCGCCGGTCATACCCGCGCCGATCTGGCACAGGAATTTTCTTCGATTGCGAGACATTAGCGAGAGTGCTCCTCCGATGATTTAAGAACCAACTACAAAGGCCGGGTCAACGCCCGGCTCCTTTTATTTTAGATAACGCGCGCGCGAAAATCGCCCCGTACGGGTACTCAGGGTACGTTGTTTCAGTAGCGCACGGGCTTCGGCTCACACATTCCTGGATGCTTAGACTGGTAGGCGATGGCATTGCTAGACAGGATTCAAAACGACATGGTGGAAGCCATGAAAGCGAAGGATGAAGTCCGGCTCGGTACAGTTCGCATGATCAAGAGCGCGCTCAAGAAGCACGAGATCGATTCCATGAAGCCCTTGGACGAAATGGCCGAGCTGCAGATCATGAACACGCTGATGAAGCAGCGGCGCGAGTCGGCAGATCTGTTTCGCAAAGGCGGACGCGAAGACCTCGCGGATAAGGAAGAAGCCGAGATTAAGGTGATTGAGAGTTATCTGCCGGCGAGTGCAAGCGCTGCTGAGATGGAAGCCGCAGTGCAGGCGGCGATGGCCGATACAGGCGCGACTTCTCCCAAGCAGATGGGAGCTCTCATGAAAGCGGCGCAAGCAAAGCTCGCAGGCAAGAGGGTGGACGGGAAGGTACTCAGTGACCTTGTTCGTCAAAGGCTGAAGTGATCAGTCCCGAAACACGCGTACAATAGCAACACCAACTTTCTTTCCATGAGCACACAGACGCGGCCCTTTAAACCCTTTGTCCCGGAACATCTGCAGATGCGGGAGTTGACGCTCCGGGCTGTTTTGCTGGGGTTGTGCATGACGGTTGTGCTGGGGGCAGCCAACGCCTACTTAGGTCTTCGCGCGGGTATCACGATCGCGGCTACTTATCCCGCTGCTGTCATCGGCATGGCCGTGCTGCGGGTGTGGAAAGGGTCGCTGCTCGAGGAAAACATCGCTCGAACCAGCGGATCGATCGGCGAGGGCGTCGCGGCCGGTGCGATTTTCACAATTCCGGCTTTTTTGATCTCGCACGCTTGGCCGTCGCTGGGCTTTCGCGAGGCGTATTGGAAATCAACGATGCTGATTCTGGTAGGCAGCGTTTTGGGCGTGCTGTTCATCTCCCTGGTTCGACGCGTTATGGTTGAAGATCCCGAGCTTCCCTTCCCTGAATCGGTAGCAGCCTCAGAAATTCACAAAGCCGGGCAGCGCGGCGCTCAAGCCGCGAAGTATCTGTTCTGGAGTATGGGGTTGGGCGGCTTGATTTTCCTCTTGGGTCGGTTTGGCTTTTTTGCAGCGGATTCTGAATTCGCAATTCGCATTGGGCGGCTCGGCTCGACGCGAGTGCGCCTTGGCGGCGCGGGTTCGAGTGATGTCCTCAACACCGGAGGCGTTTCCGTATTCGCAGCTCCTAGCGTGAGTCCGGCGTATCTCGGCGTTGGTTACGTGATTGGCGCGCGCTTAGCGGCACTGCAATTTTCGGGCGGCGTACTCGCGTGGGGGCTGATGGTTCCTCTGCTCATCTATTTCTTGGGTCCGCAGTTGAGCACATTTCTGCCGGCCGGAGCGGCGAATCACGGCTGGAGCGATCTTTCGGGCAGCGTCTGGCGATACATTGTTCGTCCGATCGCGGTTGGCGGGATGCTTGTCGGCGCTGTGCACACGTTATTCCGGATGAGAAGCAGCATCGCCTCAGGCTTGAAGCGGGCGCTGGCGGATGTGCGCCAGACTGCCGAGCAAAAGGCCGGCCTGAACCGCACGGAGCGCTACATGAGCTCGAAAGTCGTATTCACGTTAATAGGGCTGGTATTCCTGGTGATGCTGGCGCTTTATATCTATCTTTCCGGTGAGGTGGTGGGAGGGGTTGTCGCCGCCGTAATCATGCTCATCATGGGCTTTTTCTTCGCGACGGTGTCGGGCAGTTTGGTTGGAATGATCGGCTCATCGAATAACCCGATTTCGGGGCTCACCATTTCCACTTTGATTGTCGCGGCGCTGTTGATGGTTTCGCTCGGCGTCGCGGGCGTGGGCGGGGTGGCAGCCGTGCTGGGCGTCGCAACGGTCGTATGCGTTTCATCCGCCGTCGCCGGAGAATTGTTGCAAGATTTCAAGGTAGGTTACATTCTCGGGGGCACTCCGCGCAATATTCAGATAGCCGAACTGATTGCCGTTGTGGTGGCAAGCTTGGTTATGTATTTCCCCCTCGTGCTGCTGCATGAGGGGAACATTCGCGCCGGGGGCACGGGGTTCGGAGATCGCCAGTTGCCCGCTCCACAAGCCGGTCTCATGGCCTTGCTGGCGCAAGGCATCGTGGGCGGCGATATGCCATGGGCGCTCGTCGGAGTCGGGATTCTCATGGGTATCGCACTCATCATGATGCAGGTGAAGAGTCCGATGCTGGTGTCCGTCGGCATGTATCTTCCATTTGAGACCACTTTCGCGATCTTTGTGGGAGGGCTGATTCGTTCCATCGGAGATCGCGTTGCCGAACGGCGTGGGTATAACGAAGGCCAAAAAGCGAGGGTGGAGAATGCGGGAGTACTCACCGCCTCGGGGCTAATCGCAGGGGAAGCGATTTTGGGTCTGGTGTGGGCGGGCCTGCAATTCTCGCCACCCAACATTCGGGAGCATCTGCAACTATTCGCGCATCCGTCTTATTGGATCGGATTGGCAGTTCTTCTGTTCTTGGCTTTTGTTATGGTCCGGGGTCCTTTGGGCAGCGCAGGCAGCCCGAATGAGCCGGCGCCTCCCGTCGCAATGATGTAGCTCTTCCGCTATTCGAGGCAGTCACAAACGTTTTAGAAATATTTACACACCTTGTAAACTTGGGCAAGTTCCTCAGTACAGAGAAGTTGTAGCGAATCCCTTGGGATGCTCATAGCGGGTTCACTTTAGCCGGCGAGCAAAACTTTCCTGATCGGAAATTACACTCTGAGCGGAAGGTTTCCTCAGGCAGTCTCGAGCTTGCCTCGCAAAAGCCAGGCAAAACGACTCAACGGCGCGCCGGATACCGACCGAGGGAGGGGCAGATGCAATCTTACACTCTAGCGGGGCGAGCTAAGCGTCCCATCATAAAAGATTTCGGGGACGGCTTAAGCGCCAGACTCAACGATTTACTGGTAGGCCAGACTGAGGCCGTCGAGACGATCATTCCTTATATTCAGATGCACCAGGCAGGATTGTCCCCGGAAGGGAGGCCAATGGGCGTGGTGTTGCTGCTCGGTCCCACTGGCACCGGGAAAACCCGGACCGTCGAGGCACTGGCCGAAGTCTTGCACGGCAGCAGCAAGAATCTTTTGCGAATCGATTGTGGCGAGTTTCAGATGGAGCATGAAGTCGCGAAACTCGTAGGTGCCCCTCCGGGCTATTTGGGGCATCGCGAAACGCAGCCCATGCTGACGCAAGCCAAGGTAAATAGTGTCGCCAGCGAGACAAGCGATATTTCGGTGATTCTCTTCGATGAAATCGAGAAAGCCGCACCCTCGATGACGCGATTACTGCTCGGGATACTCGATAAGGCCACGCTCCGTCTCGGCGATAACACGAGCGTGAATTTCGAGCACACGATCATATTCCTTACGAGCAATCTAGGCGCGAAGTCGATGCAACGGGCAAACAAGCCCGATTTCGGCTTCGAAGCGCTGCTGCCGCTATCTCCGATGGGAGATACCCGCAAGATTCACAATATCGGAATGAAGGCGGTGCGGCGTAAATTCTCTCCCGAGTTCGTGAATCGAATCGATTCGGTGATTACTTACAAACCATTGGGGCGCCAAGCCTGCGAAGTAATCCTCGATCAAATCTTTGCGAATTTTGCGGATCTGATTCGCAATCGCTTGGGGATACGCGGATTTCGGCTGCAATGTACCGCGTCTGGACGCGACCTACTGCTCGATAACGGCACGAGCGTTGAGTTTGGAGCCCGCGAGTTAAAACGTACTGTGCATCGTAATTTCATACAACCCGTATCAGCGCTCGTGGCACAAGGCCATATTCCTTCGGGGAGCACGGTTATTTTGGATGCGAAGGCTGGCGAGTTCAATGTACTTTTGCGGTACTAACAGTCAGAGATAGGCTTCGCGATCGCAGCCCGGGATGAAAATGCTCCCGGCGCACGGGTCTACTGATTGTCGTCCCATTCGACGGACTGATTCACAGGTGTTGAATCCGGCATGTTTAGGGTGAAGGTGGCCTGAACATGCTGAGTTCTGCGTTCGTAATCGACTGCCCCAGATCGCAGCTCGTCAGGCCCGAGCTGAATCACTCGGCGGCTTGCCCCATCAGCGATGACCAGCTTTGCGTCGCTCCCGCGTGAGAACGCGAGCATATCGTGATTCCAAGAAATCTTCAAAACGCGGCCGCTCTCCGCGATTGAAAGGTCGAGACGCTCCCACGAAGATAGGAGGTCATTCAAGAGAGGCCAAGAAAATACACAGATCGCGAACGCAATCAAGAGCGCCAAAAACGCGTACCAGCTCACACCGGTGCGCCCGACGGGGCCGGAAGACCCGCTTATGGAAGCAGAGTTGTGTTTCCCTGTTGTAACATTCGGCCGGATTTCACCCGCGGACTTCAATGCTCTTTCGCCAAACCGGAATTCCTGCACGGCCGGCTCGATGGAAAGCTGGCCATTCACCGCCAGGAAGAAAGCTCCCATGCGGGGCTCCTTTGCTTCGATCAACAGAACGGCGTAAACCGGATCTTTGAAATGCCCGGACAGCAGACTTCGGTCTGCGAGGGAGGGACGCAATGGACCTGGCCGCAGGTGGCTGCGAAAGAATCCGATCGCGGACATGCCCCGCCCGCTTGTTCCGGCCCTAAGACCGGCGAGATATTGCCGCTCTCCAGGATCGAGCATGTAAACCGGGCCGGTATCGGCGCTGCGCGGAACCAATTCGAATTCCTCGATACGCAGCATAGGGCCCGGTGAATCTGTAAACCAGCCAATCAGCAATCCGCCTATCTCAATTCCAAGCCTTTCCGCAGCTGCGATCTCATTGATGAGTTTTGGCACCAAAGCCAGCTTGAGCTCAATTGCGTAAGGAGAACGAAACGGGCTCCAGCGCACGTACTTGTGCGCTTCCTCCGGGGATTGTTGCTGGGACATGGTAGGCGTGGCCATCTTTCAATACATCGCCCACTTACAATCCAACGATACACTGCCTATGTTGGCCGGCACGCTTTACGTAATCGCGACACCGATCGGAAACCTCGAGGACATCACGCTCCGCGCTTTACGTATTCTTCGCGAGGAAGTTGCAATAATTGCTTGCGAAGATACCCGCTACACGGGAAAACTTCTCGATCATTATGAAATACGCAAGCCACTACTGAGCTGTCACGAGCATAATGAGAAGAGCCGTACGGCGGAGATTATACGCACTCTGGAGACCGGTGACTCCGTCGGGCTCGTGAGCGATGCAGGGACGCCCTTAGTTTCGGATCCTGGGTATCGCGTCGTAAGCGAAGCCATAGCCGCCGGCTTCCGCGTGGTTCCCCTCCCCGGGCCTTCAGCTCTGTTGGCAGCACTGGCTGCTTCAGGATTGCCAACTGACGAGTTCCGGTTTATCGGGTTTCTTCCGTCGAAAGCCGGCTCTCGCCGTCGGACACTTACCGGAATCTTAAATGAGCCGACCACGGTCGTGGCTTATGAGAGCCCCCATCGAATCCTCGACAGCCTCATCGATATCACAGCGATTCTCGGCAGCACTCCTGTCGCACTGGCCCGCGAGATCACCAAAATTCACGAGGAATTCTTGCGGGGGTCCGCCGAGAGCATTCGGCAAGAACTTGTAACGCGGGACTCTATCAGAGGGGAAATCACACTCGTTATCGGGCGGCCGGAGCCAAATAGAAGGATCGTTTCAGATCCGTTAGCCGAAGTCGTGAGGCTCGAAACCGAACAGGGTTTAGATCGGATGGAAGCCATCAAGGCTGTCGCGAGGCAAGCCGGCGTTCCGAAACGCGAGATGTACCGGCTGTTAGCAGAGCGCGACAACAATCGAGCGCGCAAGAATCAGGGCTAGGACCGAAGCTGCCGATCGCGAGCCTCGGCTGCTCCGAAGATAAGCGCTCGAGGATGAGGAGGCGAATCATTTTGATAAATGCCGGATGAGTGCCCACTGTTGCCGACCGGACCATCCTCAACCCAAGCTCGTCGGCAACGCGCCGCGCCTCGGTATCCAAATCGTACAAGACCTCGATGTGATCCGAAAGGAAGCCCAGGGGCGCTACAAGAACGTTCTTCACGCACTCCCGGTGCAAGGCTCTCAAGTGATCGAGAATGTCGGGCCCGAGCCAGGGTTGCCCCGGCGAGCCGCTTCGACTTTGAAAAACCAAATCCCACTCACTGAATCCGACTGCCTCAGCGACTAGGCGCGAAGTTTCCCGAACCTGTTTCTCGTAATCGCTGGTGTCGGCCATTGAAGAAGGGATACTGTGGGCGGAAACTACCAAACGAACTGTGGCAAGCTCGTCGTCGCCAAAGCGCGCCAACGCCTCGCAAACTCGATCAGCACAACCCTCAATGAACGCCGGATGGTTGTAAAAGCCACGCAATCTCTCAACTACTGGCGCGCACGCGCCGATTTCACCCTGGGCTGAAGCAATGTCGTCGAGATACTGGCGGCAACTTGAGTAGGAGCTATACGCCGAAGTGATGAATGCGAGCGCATTTTTCACGCCATCAGTCCGCATTTGACGCAAGGTGTCGCGGAGCATTGGATGCCAGTTCCGATTGCCCCAGTAAATAGGCAATCCGATTCCGTGCAGGTCAAGTTCCGCGCGCAGAGCCGTGACAAGAGCGCGGGTCTGGTCATTGATTGGGCTCTTGCCACCGAAAGAGTAGTAGTGTTCGGCTACTTCGAGAAGCCGTCGGCGTGGAACATTGCGTCCGCGGGTCACATTTTCGAGGAACGGAAGGACATCTTCGGTCCTCTCGGGGCCGCCGAATGAGACAATCAGGATCGCGTCACACACCCATTATTATGCCGCTTTATCAAGCCATCATCCTGGCGATCGTGCAGGGATTGACGGAATTCTTCCCGGTCAGCAGCAGCGCGCATCTGATTGTCATTCCCGATTTTTTGCATTGGAAAGACGGAGGACTGGTGTTTGATGTAGCGCTCCATGTAGGAACGCTGGCGGCCATCATCATCTACTTTTTCAAAGACTGGGTCCAGGTGATTGCAAATGGGCTTGGTTTCTCCTATGCGGGTTCGAGGCCGGATGAAAATAGCCGGTTTCTTCTCTGGTATCTCGTGATTGGGACGATCCCGGGTGCCATCGCAGGCTGGAAGCTGGATAAATATGCCGAGGAAGCCTGGCGAAGCCCGTTTATCATCGGGACGGCGGCGATCCTGGTAGCGATTTACATGGCGGTTTCGGACCGCACTCCTGGTGAAAAAGAGGGCCTCGATCAGATGACCTGGGGGAATGCGATAGCGGTCGGCATCTCCCAAGCGTTTGCCATTATTCCGGGAGTTTCACGGAGTGGCAGCACCATTGCAACGGCGCGGTTCTGCCATCTGGACCGCGAGGCGGCGGCACGATTCTCGTTTCTGCTTTCGGCGCCGATTATCGCGGGGGCCGCAGCGAAAAAGTTCTTTGATATCCACAAAGAGGGCGGCGTCCCGCCAGAGATGAGGCTCCCGTATGCGGTAGGAATCCTTGTCAGCGGAGTGGTGGGGATCATCGTCATAGCCATTTTCCTGAAGTACCTGCGCCGCAATAGCCTATCTGTTTTCGTGTGGTATCGCATAGTTTTTGGCATAATAGTAATCGCTCTGGCAGTTCTCTTCCGCATCAGCGGATGACATTTCTCTCGCCGTCTCGTCACGCCCGGCTCAACGAAGCCGTCGGTCTCCTATTGTTCCTGTTTGGCCTTGCGGTTCTATTGAGCTTGGCCTCTTACTCGCCCGTAGATCCATCGTGGGATACCGCGACGGGATTAACGCGAACCCACAATCTGCTTGGAATTTTCGGCGCGCAATGGTCAGACCTGTTGCTGCAGATCTTCGGCGTGAGCGCGTACCTGCTGCCGCTCTATGTGTGGGGGCTGGCCTGGAAGTGGGTGCGTTCCCGAGAAATCGAGAGCCCCTGGATTCGAGTTTCCGGATGCGTGGCTCTTTGGTTCTCCGTGTCCGCTGCGTGTGGATTGATCCCTTCCCACATAGCAATTGCGGGAGGCGCTAGATTCAGCGGGATCGTCGGAATGGTGATCGCTGACTCGCTCACCGCACACTTGAATCTGGCTGGCGCGGCAATCGTGACGGCGGCCGCCGGCATTTTAGCTTTGTATCTAGCTTCGACGTTTCAGGTCTCCACGCTCGCTCGCTGGTTTCAAGTTCCCATTGCTAAGTGGAATGCCGTTGCAGCGAGGTGGCGAGCATCATGGAAGGCGCGCCGGCAGCACGCAATCGAAGCCGCGAAAGCCAGAGCGGCAGAACGTATCGCACATCGAGGCGCGGGCGTGAAGGCGAAAGATGAATTCGATTCGGCGACGCCCAAAAGATCTGGACAGCGGATTGCGAAAACCGATAACAGGCCCGCGTTCGAGGCCGGAGCCGAACCCGCAGGGACGGAAGAAGAAGAGATTCCGATCCGCACGCTGGATCTGGCTAGCCTTCGATCGGCATCCGATGAAGAAGAGAAGACCAATCCCGCGGCCGATCCCCTTCGCTCAGTCCGAAGTCCAACGAGAGTCAACCCGGCTTACCGCCTGCCGCCTTCGGAGCTACTGAACGAAGCGCCTCTGCGGGGTGGTTACGACGGGCAGGAGTTGAAGGATGTCGCAGCCCGCATCAAATCCAAGCTGGAGGAATTCAACGTTCGCGGGTCCGTGGTGCAAATCAATCCTGGCCCGGTGGTTACAACCTTCGAATACAAGCCGGAAGCGGGCATCAAGTACAGCCGGATTACGACCTTAAATGAAGATCTGTGCCTCGGGCTGCAGGCCGAATCGATACTGATTGAACGTCTTCCGGGCAAGCCGACTGTGGGCATAGAAGTTCCCAACACGCGGCGAGAGCTGATTAGCTTGCGGGCGATTTTGGAATCCACTGAATTTCAGGAATCTCCATCTAAGATGACGATTGCGCTCGGGAAAGACATTAATGGCCGTATCAAAGTAGCGTCGCTCGAGACGATGCCACACCTCCTCATAGCGGGCTCGACCGGATCGGGCAAGAGCGTGATGCTGAACGCCATGATCATGTCGTTCCTCTATAAGGCGACACCGGACGAAGTCCGGATGATCATGGTCGATCCGAAGCGAGTTGAGCTGGGCATCTATGAAGGTATCCCGCACCTGCTCACGCCGGTAATTACGGAGCCAAAGAAAGCCACGAATGCTTTGCGCAACGCGGTAATAGAAATGGAGCGCAGACTAAAGTTGCTGGCCGCCCAGGGAGTCCGCAACATCGACCAGTACAACCGGCGCATCGCGCAAGTTCGAGACCAACCCCGGAATCTCTTCGACGAAGCTGCAGAAGAAGAGGAGTTGACGCCCCTCCCGTATGTCCTGATTTTGATTGACGAACTCGCGGATCTCATGATGCTTGAGCGCGCAAACGTCGAGGAATGCATCACACGCCTGGCGCAAATGGCGCGAGCCGTGGGTATGCATCTTGTATTGGCTACCCAGCGGCCCAGCGTTGACGTGATCACCGGGCTCATTAAAGCCAATTTCCCTTCGCGGATCAGCTTCCGAGTCGCAACACGAGTAGACTCTCGGACGGTCCTCGACATCATGGGGGCCGAGCATCTGCTTGGAAAAGGCGACATGCTGTTTCTGCCGCCGGGCTCTTCGCGGCTGACCCGCGTGCATGGAGCTTTTGTCACCGAGGCGGAAACGAACCGCGTGGTTGAGTTCTGGAAGGAACAAGCTGCCCCCGAGTACGACCGAAGTTTCCTTCTCGCGCCACCTTCAGAAGAAGGGGAAGACGAGGGAGAGGCCTTCGAGGGCGAGCAGGACCCGATGTACGAGGATGCAGTTCGCGTCGTGCTCGAGATGGGCAAAGCTTCGACATCAACGCTGCAAAGGCGCTTGCGGCTGGGCTACGGACGCGCTGCGCGGATCCTCGATGTAATGCAGCGCGACGGCATCATCGGACCGCCCGACGGAAGCAAACCCCGCGAAGTGCTGAAGCGCCCCGATTGGCTCCGGGAAGTCGAAGGGCAACTGCGGTAACGCCCTTACATTTCGTAAGAAAAAACCAATCTCAGGTTTAGATTGTTTAGAGCCAGCTGCATAGCTCCTGACAATCAAGTTACCCGCTGATAAGGCACTCGGCTCGCGATTCGTTCGTCTGAACGCGCATACAGAATCCCAAGCTAAGGGATGCGATCGAGAGTTGAAAAAAGGAGATCAGCTATGACACTGTTACAGAATCGTTCGTTCGGCGCCGGCCTGTTCATTCTTGCCGGCATGGTAGTCTCAGCGGCTAATGCCCAGGAGGTAAGAGGAAGCTTCAACCTGCCCTTTCAGGCGCATTGGGGAGCAGCTGTCCTGGATCCCGGTGAATACACTTTTTCCCTTCCGACTGCTAGGGACCTGCTTCCTTTAGTGCACGTATCGAGAGAAGGCAAAACAAGGATGGTTTTCATCAATACGTCACGCACTGTACCTCAGTCTGAGCGCAGCTATCTACGCATCGAGAATGCCGGAAATCTGCATGTCATTGAAGAGCTCAGTCTAGGAAGCGAGGGCAAAGCACTCAGGTTCCCGGTCCCGAAGCTGATTCGGGAGGAGATCGCGCGGAGAGATGCTCACGATGCGGTGCTTACAGTCACTCCCGGTCTTGGCAAGTGAGCCAGGACCGAACTGATATAATTTTCTCAAAAGCAAGCGGTTAGCGTTCATAGCCAGCATACTGTTCGCGGTCGAAGGATGCTGACCTCTGCGCTACCGCAATCTCGATTACAGACACTGGCGCCGGAACGTGTGGGAAAAACTTATCTTATCGCGAACTTGAAGACCTTCGCGCTGACGGTCCTGGTAATTGTCTCTAATGTTCTGGGGAATTGCCTGCTCAATATCGGCGTCAAGCAAGGCAAGCTGGCGACCTTCGCATCGGTCTTGAGGCTGGTTGCCTCCCCAGCTCTCATCACGGGCGTGCTGTTGCTGATCGCGTGGATGCTCCTGCGCATGGCGCTTCTCAGCAGCACGCCTATGACGGTCGTACTTCCATTAACGGCTGGCGTGGCATATGCACTTACCGGCGGTATCGGCCAGTTCTGGTTTGCTGAAAAGGTTTCGGCCACTTATGATTACGGCTTGCTCCTGATCCTCGCAGGAGTAGTGCTTGTTGGAACGAGTGCTTGCCGCGAGGAGCCTGGCACATGGGCGCCGGAATCCGAAGCTTCGGCCAGGACACCGACCCCCGAGTATCAGACATGAAGTGGATCCTCGTAGGGGTCATCGTTCTCTGCACGGTAGCTAGTGACGTGCTACAGAGCCGAGAGATGAAGCGGCACGGTGAGGTCGACGCATTCCGCGCGTCGGGCCTGAAGCGGACCCTAACGGCGATCTTTCGCCGCCCCTTATTGTTACTGTCAGTCGGATGTTTGGCGATTTCTTTCTTTGCCTTCATCAAGCTTCTGGCTATTGCGCCGCTGAGTTTCTCCGTTCCTATGACGGGCAGCACTTATATTTTGGACGCTTTGGTAGCGAAGTATTTGCTGAAGGAGCACGTGAATATCCAAAGGTGGGCGGGGATCCTTCTCATTGCCGTTGGCATCGTTTTGATTGCTCCCTAGCCGGAGTCATCGCCGAGACCGCTCGATCGTTTCGGCATTGAGCTACTGAGAGCGAGAACCGGCAATGGAGCAGAATACAGAAGTCGAGGCCCAGCACAGGGCACAGGTGTCGGCAAACAAACGAGGTCGCCGCCGGGCATTCACAATCTTTTTTCTCGTGCTCCTCGCGATAGGAATTGCGGGACTGATCTACTGGTTGCGTACCCGGCAGTTCGAATCTACAGACGATGCTCAGATCGACGCGCACCTGAATCCAATCAGTTCCCGGATCGACGGCACGATAACTGCGGTCTACGTAGATGACAACCAGGCGGTCAGAATTGGGGATCCCCTCGTAGACCTTGATCCCCGCGACTATCAAATTGCACTCGACCAAGCTCTAGCCC
Source organism: uncultured Acidobacteriaceae bacterium (assembly GCA_963703035.1). Lineage (GTDB taxonomy): Bacteria > Acidobacteriota > Terriglobia > Bryobacterales > Bryobacteraceae > Bog-105. Next base: position 1,926,034 of record OY969780.1, read on the forward strand.
AGCTTGCAGCGGCACGCGACATGGTGGTCGCAGAACAACCGAACGTGCCCATTACGCAGGTTGAGAACGTAACAAATATTGCAGGCGGGCAAGCTGAGGTTTCGAATGCAAAAGCTGCGCTCGCCGCAGCCGAGCGGGATCGTGAAGCGGCCGCTGCAAAGGTAAGTGAGGCGGAAGCGAACAACGCCAGAGCTCAGGCGGACCTTGCGCGCTACAAGCTGCTAGTTGCGCAGGACGAGGTTTCCCAGCAGGAATACGATCAGATCGTAGCAGCAGCGAAAGCTCAGGCAGCCAACGTGGAAGCTAGCAAGGCCTCGCTGGCAGCGGCTGCGCAGACGGTGGATCAAAGGCGAGCTCAGCTCGAGCAAGCTCAAAGCCGCCTCGGCCAATTCCAGAGCAACGCTCCAGAACAGGTCGCGATTCGCCGTGCAACCGTTCGATCGAACCAAGCCAGTGCGCAGAATGCTCAGGCTCAGGTTGAGGCTGCCCGGCTGAAGCTCAGCTATTGCAAGATTCTCGCTCCGGTTGCGGGAATCGTAATGAAACGGTCAGCGGAGACCGGGGCACATATTGCCGCTGGACAGCAACTTTTGACCATCGCGCAGGTGAATGACGTATGGGTGACTGCCGACTTTAAAGAGACACAACTTCGAAAGTTGAAGCCGGGTCAATCCGCCACAATACACGTTGATGCATTGAAGCGGAATTTCGCCGGCGTGGTTGAAAGCATCGGTGGATCGACCGGATCGCGCGCCAGTATTTTGCCACCCGAGAACGCCACGGGCAATTACGTCAAGGTCGTGCAACGGCTTCCGGTGCGAATCCGTTTCGAGCCCAACCAGACTGGGCTGGATCGGTTGCGGCCCGGCATGTCGGTCGAGCCCGAAGTTCGCATTGGAGGCTGAGCGTGGCTTCTCAATTCGGCGCGCACCACAACTGGCGGCCATCGCACAATCCGTGGATAGTCGCGCTCACGGTAACGCTGGCCACGTTTATGGAAGTGCTCGATTCTTCGATCGCCAACGTTGCGCTCCCGCACATTGCAGGATCACTCGGCGCGACTTACGAGGAAGCCACATGGGTGCTGACGAGCTATCTCGTGTCGAGCGCGATTGTGCTGCCTATCTCCGGCTGGCTCTCAACGGTCATTGGGCGGAAGCGCTTCTACATGACGTGCGTCGCGCTTTTTACGGCGTGCTCATTCCTGTGTGGAATCGCAGTGAGCCTTCCGATGCTGATCGTCGCCCGAGTACTCCAAGGTTGCGGAGGCGGCGGCTTGCAGCCGTCCGAGCAGGCCATTCTCGCCGACACCTTTCCGGATGAGATGCGCGGGATGGCCTTCTCCGTATACGGTATGGCGGTTGTTGTCGCTCCGGCGATCGGGCCCACGCTCGGCGGCTGGATCACGGACAACTATAGCTGGCACTGGATTTTCTTCATCAATCTGCCGGTCGGCCTGTTGTCGTTGTTTCTCACCCACCGATTGGTAGAAGACCCGCCGTGGCTGAAAGAGGAGAAGCGGTCCGGTATTCGTATCGATTACATTGGCCTGGCGTTAATTGTAATCGGAGTGGCATGTTTTCAGTTTGTGCTCGATAAGGGACAGGAGGACGATTGGTTCGGCTCTTCTCTCATCACCACGATGTTCAGTATCGGCGTGCCCACTCTAGTGTGCTTTTTCATGTGGGAATGGTTCCACGAAAACCCGATCGTGGACGTGCGATTGCTGAGGAACCGGAATTTTGGAACAGCGGTATTCTTTTCGTTCGTTCTGGGCATGGTGCTATTCGGGTCCACCGTGCTGATTCCCGAATTTCTTCAGAGCAGCCTAGGATATACGGCGGAGCGTGCAGGATGGGCTCTTTCGCCGGGGGGTCTGATTCTGATGCTGATGATGCCTGTCGCAGGCCGGCTAACGGCCAGTAAAATGGACCCCCGTGTTCTTATCGCACTCGGTTTCATAGGCACTTCGATCGGGCTGTATTTGATGACGACGATCTATCTACAGATCGATTTCCGAACGATGGTGCTGCTTCGAATGATTCAGGTGAGTGCCCTGCCGTTCATTTTCATTCCCATCAGCACTCTCAATTATGTGGGAGTGCCGCGAGAGAAGAACAACCAGGTCTCCGGGTTATCGAATTTCGCGAGAAATATCGGCGGGAGTATCGGCACATCACTATTGACCACGTTCCTGGCCCGGCAAAATCAGATTCATCAGAGAAATCTAACATCACATACGGGTCACTCCGACGTGAACTTTCAACACCTCCTGAATGGGCTGACGGCTACATTTCTGTCGCAGGGCTACGACGCGGTCACTTCCGCACAGAAGGCGTTGGCGCAGGCCTACCAGATTGTTGAAGCGCAAGCGAATGCGCTCAGTTTTGTGAATAGCTTCTGGATCATGTCCGTAATCGTGCTTTGCCTGACTCCGCTTCCGTTTATCATGCGCCGGCCCAGACCGGGCGAAGCGCGCAGCATGGGAGCGCACTGATACTTCTGGCGTCCTCCAACTTCGAGAGACTATATACTCGGACAATAATTCCTGTTCCCTAAACGGAGGTACCATTCGTGCGTATTTGTTGTGTCCCGTGGTTCGCGGTTGCCGCAATTGCGCTCTCCGGCGTTGCTTTGGCCGAGCCGCTACAGGACGCAATAGCTGTCCATTGCGGGTCATTACTCGATCCCGCCAGCGATACCGTGGCTCGTGATGTGGTCGTAGTCACGGAAGCCGGCATCGTGAAACAAGTCGTCGCGGCAGCAGATGCGAACCAGATCCCGTCCGGAGCATCGAAAGTGGACGTCGTGAAAGGATTCTGTCTACCTGGGCTGATCGATGTGCACGATCACCTGACGTTTGATCCCAACGAATCGGGATATAAGTCTCTCGGCGTCTCCTTTCCACGCGAAGCGATAACGGGCGCGAAGAATGCGCGAGTAACGCTGCTGGCGGGATTCACTACCATCCGCAATGTGGGGGCAGGCGGATTCAGCGATGTAGCTCTGCGTGACGGCATCAACGCCGGCGAGATTCCGGGGCCGCGCCTGTTTGTCTCCGGCCCGCTGCTCGGGATTACTGGCGGCCATTGCGACAACAATCTCCTCGCGCCGGAATACAACTTCACCGAATACGGGGTCGCGGACGGCCCATGGGCGGCGCGTAAAAAGGTGCGCGAGGTAATCAAGTACGGCGCCGATTTGATCAAGATCTGTGCATCGGGCGGGGTGCTGTCGAAAGGTGATTCGCCGGGAGCTGAACAATATACGTTCGAGGAAATGCAGGCGATCGCGGAAGAAGCCCACAAGCTGGGGCGAAAAGTCGCTGCCCACGCGCATGGCACGCAAGCAATCAAGGATGCTATCAAGGCGGGAATCGATTCGATTGAGCACTCGAGCCTGATAGACGACGAGGGCATTGCGCTTGCCAAACAACACCACACCTACCTGGTATTTGATATTTACAACGACGATTACATATTGAAAGAGGGCGCCAAGGCGGGCATGCTGCCCGAGTCGATCGAAAAGGAAAAGGCACTCGGCAAATTGCAGCGCGCCAATTTCAGAAAAGCGTATCTGGCCGGAGCGCTCCTGGCCTTCGGAACCGACGGCGGCGTCTATCCGCACGGAGATAATGCCAAACAGTTCGCGACCATGGTCGAGTTTGGAGCCAAGCCCATCGACGCCATTCGCACTTCAACGATTGAAGCAGCCCGTTTACTGAATCTGCAAGGGAAAGCGGGCGTGGTAAAGCCGGGCTCGTTTGCCGATATCATCGCGGTCGATTCAGATCCACGCGCGAACATTGAACAGCTCCAACGAGTGCGCTTCGTTCTAAAGGACGGCAAAGTTTTTCGAGACGATTGGCAGCCAGTGCTCGCCGTCCAGGGGCGCTGAACGTACGCTCTCCAGATGAGCGAAAAGCGCATCATCGTGGCGATTGACGGGCCGGCAGGCGCGGGCAAGAGCACTGTCGCCCGCCGCGTTGCTGAGAAGTTGGGATTTGTTTACATCAATACCGGCGCTATCTATAGGGCGCTTGCATTGTGGGCGCTACGCCTCGGAATTGAGTTGGACGATATCCACAAACTCGAGCAGCTTGCTAAACAGGCAAAGATCGAGCTAGGCGCAAATGATGGGCGGGTTTCGCTGAATGGAGAAGACGTTACCGATGCAATTCAGGATCCGCTGGTGTCGAAGGCGGCCTCCCAAGTTTCCGCTGTGCGGGGAGTAAGGCGCGCCTTACTCCCATTTCAGCGGAAGATCGCGGAGCAGAACAGCGTAGTCATGGAAGGAAGAGACATCGGCTCAGTTGTGTTCCCGAACGCACACGTGAAAATCTTCCTTGACGCGGATCCGAACGAGCGCGCACGACGCCGTGCTCTCGAGCTGGAGGGCAAGGACCTGCAAGCGGCTATGCAAGGGGTGGAGGGAGAATTACGCGAGCGTGATGAGCGCGACCGGCGCCGCTCAGAATCTCCGCTGTTGCAAGCGCCTGATGCAGAGCTCGTGGATACGACGGCGCTGTCTTTAGAACAGGTGGAACAAGCGGTCTTACGCGTGATTCGGGCTCGCATCTCGAATGGAAAAGAGGTCAAAATTTGAAGAGACTTGCATTCATTGCGCCATTGATCTTGTTAGCGATTGGTCTTCGCTGGCGAAGCCAAGCTGAAGCGCCCGAGCACGTAGCATTCACGCGGAAAGAGGTGATGGTGCCTATGCGTGACGGCGTTCATCTCCAGACGGTTATTTTTTCACCTGAGCACGCGAGTGGCGCTCTGCCGATCTTATTCACGAGAACGCCCTATGGCGTTCCGGATGACGACAAGGAATTGACGGCACCGGGCGGAGTATTCGAAGAGCTGGTCAACGACGGTTACATCTTCGTCTGGCAGAATCTCCGGGGCCGCTTTAAGTCTGAAGGTCAGTTCGTGATGAATCGCGATCCGCGCGATCGGAACGATCCTCACGCCATCGATGAGACCACGGATGCATGGGACACGGTGGATTGGCTAGTCAAGAACGTGCCGAACAACAACAGCAGAGTGGGCATTTGGGGTATTTCGTATAGCGGCTGGACCACAGCAATGGCGCTGATTGAGCCGCATCCGGCAGTAAAGGCCGCTTCAGAACAGGCATCTCCGGCAGACATGTTCTTGGGCGACGACTTTCACCACAATGGCGCGTTCCGGCTGAGTTACGGGTTTGAGTATGCCGCGCTTCTTGAATCGAGCAAAGAGCAGAATACACATTTCCAGTTCGACAAGTATGACACGTACGAATGGTATTTGTCCCTCGGGCCACTCTCGAATGCGAACTCGAAGTATTTCCATGGAAAACTGCCCGCCTGGAACGATTTTGTCGATCATCCGAACTACGACCAGTTCTGGCAAAAGCAGGCCTTCACACCGTATCTTCATCACACGAGCGTTCCCAACCTGAACGTCGCGGGCTGGTATGACCAGGAAGATTTCTACGGGCCAATGAAGATATACGAACTGCTCGAGAAGACGGACCGAGAGCACCGTAACTATGTTGTCGTAGGACCCTGGAATCATGGCGGCTGGATGAGCGCGCGGGGGCGTCAATTAGGGCCAATCGACTTCGGAAGTGATACGGCAAAATGGTTCCGCGCGAAAGTCCAGGCACCGTGGTTCGCGTACTGGCTGCGTAATAAAGGGCAATTTCAGGAACCTGAGGCATTGACGTTCCAGACGGGATCGAACGGTTGGAAGACGTACAATGCGTGGCCCCCCACACAAGGAGTGAGCGCGAAGAAGCTCTATTTTCGCGAGGGAAACAGGCTCTCCTTCGATGCACCGGAAGAGGGCGACAGCGCCTCAGATACCTACACTTCCGATCCCGCAGATCCGGTACCCTACCGGCCCCGGCCAATTACTCCCACGTATCCCGGTCCGGAATGGCCGGTCTGGTTATTGCAAGACCAGCGCTTCGTCGATCACCGGCCGGATGTGCTTGGCTGGGAAACCGAGCCGCTCAAGCAAGACATCGCGATCGCGGGTGATGTGGTCGCGGATCTCTTTGCTTCTACTTCAGGTACCGATAGCGATTGGATCGTGAAATTGATCGACGTTTACCCGGAAGACTATATGCAGCCGGACTCGCACGCCCATCTTGGCGGCTACGAGCTGATCATCTCGGACGAAGTGTTCCGCGGAAGGTTTTACAAGAGCTTCGAACATCCCCAAGCGCTCGTGGCCAATCAGCCGACCCACTTTCGAATCGACCTGCATACGCGAAATCATGCCTTTCAAAAGGGGCACAGAATCATGGTGCAGGTTCAGAGCACGTGGTTTCCTCTGATCGACCGCAACCCTCAGAAATTCGTGCCGAGTATTTTCCAGGCCAAGAATTCGGACTACGTGCCAGCAGTCCAGAAGATTTTCCGCTCGGGCAAGCTGGCTTCGGGGATTATACTCCCGGTCGAAACCCGGCAATGAGCTGACGCTCGCCGGGCCACCTCCGCCAACCGGACGCTCTGAAGGCGTTTCAGATTGTCGATCTCTCGACATTGCCGACACTAAGTTAACCTCGGCTGCCAGAAAGCGCTGCCCTCCGGGTCCGCCATGTGACCTGAAATCTGGGCCGAATCCAGTTTGCCCAAAAGCGGTCGCCCCTGCGCAGCAAACGCACATCAAAACCCACCCCTGCATGAGTGAATTCTGCTGCCCGAAGCAGTCTGCAAGAATCGCCGCCCGACGAACTAATTCACCGCTTCTCAAGGCGTATTGTGAGAAGAGGGAGATTTCTATGGCCATCACCCTCACTGTGAACGGGCGCTCTACTAGCGTCGATGTGCCTCCGGATACACCACTGCTATGGGTCCTCCGCGACGTCTTGAACCTCCACGGGACGAAATACGGCTGCGGAATCGGCGAGTGCGGAGCCTGCACTGTGCATCTTAGCGGTCAGCCCGCGCGCGCGTGCCTAACCCCGATCTCCGCCGTCGGAAATGCGCGCGTTACTACCATTGAAGGGCTGCCGGGCAGCACTGCGCATCCGCTGCAGCAGGCCTGGCTCGATATGGATGTGCCTCAGTGCGGATACTGTCAAGCCGGCCAGATCATGTCCGCCGCCACGCTGCTCGCCAAGCATCCGCATCCCACGGATGACCAGATCGACGCTGCGATGAATGGCAATCTCTGCCGCTGCGGCACCTACCTGCGGATTCGGCAGGCCATCCATAAAGCGGCTTCGCTCGGGGCGAATGGATCATCCCAGCACGCGGACGCCGTTCCCATTCAGTCCGGCGCCGCGGACGGAGGTCTCTAAGCCATGAACGTGACTCGCCGCTCCTTCCTTCATGTCAGCGCGTTAGCCGGCGGCGGCATGTTGCTCGGCGCTTATGTCGAGCCCAAGCTTTCCGCCCAGCAACGACCATCTGATATGCCGCTTGAGCCGAATACGTTCATCCGGATCGCGCCCGACGGCAGCGTCACTCTGGTCGCCAGGAATCCGGAGATCGGGCAAGGCGTTAAAACCATGCTGCCCATGCTCATCGCTGATGAGCTCGACGTCGATTGGAAAAACGTCAAAATCGAACAGGGCGATCTCGATCCGAAGTACGGGCTGCAGAGCGCCGGCGGGAGCCGTGCCACTTCCAACAATTGGAAACCGATGCGGCAGGTCGGCGCTGCGGGCCGCCAAATGTTGGTCGCCGCGGCCGCGAAGACCTGGGGAGTGCCCGCATCCGAATGCTTCACTTCGAACGGACGTGTGTATCATCGCCCGACGGATCGCTCGCTCGGTTACGGCCAGCTTGCCGCGACGGCTGCTACGTTGCCGCCTCCCGACCTGAGCACCGTGAAGCTGAAAGAAGAAACCGCATTCAGCATTATCGGACGGTCCACGCCCAACGTCGACACGCCCGCCATCACGTCAGGGAAGCCGATTTATGCCATCGATTTCACTCTGCCCGGCATGCTGTATGCGGCGTACGAAAAGTGTCCGGTGTTCGGCGGCAAAGCTGCGAGTGCAAACCTTGATGAAATCAAGAAGCTGCCGGGCGTCCGCCACGTGTTCGTGGTGGATCGCTCCGTCGATTTTGGCCCGGTGATGAAGGGCGATCCGGGCCTCGAGCCTGGCATCGCGATCGTGGCCGATACCTGGTGGGCCGCTCAATCGGCGCGAAAAAAACTCGATGTGAAGTGGGATGAAGGCCCGGCAGCCGAGCAGAGCAGCGAAGGGTTTGCGCAACGCGCTCTCGAATTATCGAAGCAGACTCCGCAGCGCACGTTGAAGAATGACGGCAACGTCGATGACGCCCTGAAGGGCGCCGCGAAGATGATCGAAGCCGCGTACTCCTATCCGTTCATTTCACACGCGCCTCTCGAGCCGCGGAATTGCAGCGCTTCGTTCAAAAACGGAAAGCTCGAAATCTGGAGCAACACCCAGCAACCCGCGCGCGGCCGCGCTTTGGTAGCCAAGATTCTGGGCATCCCCGACGGCGATATCTCGATTCACATGCTGCGCGCCGGCGGCTCGTTTGGGCGTGGACTTACAAACGATTATATGGTCGAAGTTGCCTACATCTCAAAGACCATCGACGCTCCCGTGAAGCTGCTTTGGTCGCGTGAAGATGATATGACGCACGACTACTATCGCCCTGCCGGCTTTCATTTCCTTAGAGGCGGCGTGGATGCTTCCGGTGCGCTGGTGGCCTGGAGCAATCATTTCGTCAGCTTTGGCGATGGCGAAACGTTTGCTCCCTCTGCGAGTATCGCGCCCACCGAATTCCCCTCCGGCTTCGTTCCGAACTTCGCGATGTACTCCTCCGTCATGCCGCTGAAGCTCAAGACTGGCGCGCTGCGCGCTCCCGGCGCGAACTCGCAGTGTTTCGTGATGCAGTCCTTCATCGATGAGCTGGCTCATGCGGCCGGGAAAGATCCTGTCGAGTTCCGTCTCGCATTGCTCGCCGAGCCGGGACATCAAATCGTCAAAGGCGCTGCAAAGCCCAAAGTCGAAAATGAGCCCAGTTCCACGCCCGCGGGTGCAAAGCATCAGGCTTACGACGCAGCCCGAATGCGCGGCGTCCTTCAGCTCGCAGCCGAGAAATCAGGCTGGGGAAAGCGCACTCTGCCCAAAGGAACCGCTTTGGGTGTCGCGTTCCACTATAGCTTTCAAGGGTACTTCGCGCACGTCGCCGAAGTCAGCGTCACCTCAGGCAAGGCCGTCAAAGTGAATAAAGTATGGGCGTGCGGTGATGTCGGTAGCCACATCATCAATCCGAGCGGCGCAACGGCCCAGATCGAAGGCGGAGTGATTGATGGCCTAAGCGAGTTGATGCATCAGGAGATCACTCTCGAGCGCGGCCGCGTCACGCAATCGAATTACAACCAGCACACGCTGCTTCGCCTCAGGCAGGCGCCCCAGATTGAAATACACTTTGTCAAAAGCGACAATCCGCCGACCGGCTTGGGCGAGCCGCCGCTTCCGCCAACCATACCGGCGGTCTGTAATGCCATCTTCGCCGCGACTGGAGAGCGCATCCGTTCCTTACCTCTCTCGAGGAGCGGTTTCACTTGGGCGTAACGCGCGCGGCATCCACCGGCATTCTGTTATTCGGCGCGCTTTCATCCGTCGCGCTCGCGCAAACCAACGTCCTCACGTATCACGACGATCTTGCGCGTACCGGGCAAAATTTGTCCGAGACTATACTGACGCCGCAAAATGTAAACCCGTCGAGCTTCGGCAAGCTCTTCTCGGTTCCGGTGGATGGGAAAGTAGACGCGCAGCCGCTGTATGTTTCGTCGCTCGCGATGCCGGGACACGGAACCGCGCACGTAGCCTTCGCCGCGACAGAGCACGATAGCGTTTATGCGTTTGATGCCGACAATGGCGCGGTTTACTGGCAGGTCTCGTTGCTGAAGTCTGGCGAAACCACCTCTGACGCCCGCAACTGTGGCCAGGTCTTGCCGGAAATCGGCATCACCGCTACGCCCGTGATCGATCTGTCCGCCGGTCCGCACGGCACGATCTACCTGGTTGCGATGAGCAAGGATTCTGCGGGCAATTACTATCAGCGCTTGCACGCGCTCGATATCACTACCGGCGCGGAAGAGTTTGGCGGGCCGATTAACCTTCAAGCCAGTTATCCGGGAAGTGGCGCGAACAGCAGTAACGGACAGGTAATCTTTGATCCGAAACAATATAAGGCGCGCCCAGGAATTCTGTTGTTGAACGGCGTTGTGTACACCAGTTGGGGTTCGCACTGCGACATCCCGCCGTACACCGGCTGGCTGATTGGATACAACGAAACCACGCTGGCGCAAACCAGTGTTTTCAACTTCGCTCCGAACGGTAATGATGCCGCGCTTTGGAACAGTGGAGGCGCGCCGGCTGTCGATGCGCAGGGTAACATCTTCGTCTCCGTTGCGAACGGCACATTTGACACGACTCTGAATGCACAAGGGTTCCCGAGCGGCGGCGATTACGGCAATGCCTTCGTGAAACTCACGCTCGAAAACGGCGCGCTCATCGCGACTGACTACTGGACCATGGACAATACCAACTCCGAATCGAATCAGGACGTCGATCTCGGGTCCGGGGGCATCATGTTGCTTCCAGACATGCTCGACGCGGCCGGAGCAGTTCGCCATCTCGCGGTTGGCGCAGGCAAGGATGGCAATCTCTGGGTGCTCGATCGCGACAACATGGGGAAATTCGATTCGCAGGCGAATGCCACCATCTATGAAGCGCTGAACGGCGCGCTTCCGGGAGGTATCTGGGGCAATCCCGCCTATTTCAACGGGCACGTGTATTTCGGCGCTGTCGGCGACGTCATTCGTTCGTTTCAGTTGAGCTCAGCGCGCCTCTCCACGTCACCGCTTTCCACGACGGAACACTCATTTCTCTATCCAGGCGTCACGCCAAGCATCTCGGCTAACGGAACGGCGAACGGAATTCTGTGGGCCGCCGAGAACTCGAATCCGGCCGTTCTCCACGCTTACGACGCGAACAATCTCGCATCGGAACTGTACAACAGCAATCAGGCATCCGGCAACCGCGACCAGTTTGGGACGGGGAATAAGTTCATCACTCCAACCATCGCCGACGGCAAAGTGTTCGTCGGCACAACCAACAGTGTCGCCGTCTTCGGCTTATTCGCTCCACCTTCAGGGTTCGTCCTTATGCCTGGTAACTTGCGGCGCATTTCTGTGGGCGCGGACGGCGCCGTGTGGGGCGTGAATAGTGGAAACCTGGTCTACACTTATGACGCCGCGATCCAGAACTGGGTTCGGGTTCCCGGCAATTTTGCACAAATCGCTCTGGGAGGAGACGGCTCGATCTGGAGCCTCGATGCTGACGGGAATGTCTATCGCTGGGACCCGCTCCTACAGAACTGGCGTCAGGTCATCGGCAATCTTGCCACGATCAGCGTCGGGGCGGATGGGGATGTATGGGGGCTCAATTCTGCGCAGTTCATCTATCACTGGGATGCCTCGATTGAAGATTGGATTCTGATTCCAGGCGCTCTGAAACAGATCGCGGCCGGCTATGACGGCGCCGTATGGGGCGTGAACTCTGAAAACCAAGTCTATCGCTTCAACCCTGGTATCCAGGCTTTCGTGCCTGTGCCCGGAACGTTGACTCAGATCAGCGTTGGTGGGGACGGAGTGGTGTGGGGATTGAATGGTCAAAGCATCTATCGCTTCAACCCTCTCACCCAGCAGCTCGAAAACATTCCGGGCGCTCTTAGCAAGATTGCTGTGGGATCGGCAACGAACGTGTGGGGAGTCAACTCCGTGAATCAGATCTTTCGTTTCGATATCGGAAGCCAAAGTTGGGTGAATGTTCCGGGCAGTCTTTCACAAATCGCCGCTGGTGCGAACGGCGCAGTGTGGGGCCTCACTTCCGCAGGCGCAATTTACCAATTCGAACAGCCGTTGACGCCTACTCAGACCTTCCACCTTGTTCCGGGCGTCACGCTTGCCCAAGTAGCTACTTCTCTCGATGGAAACGCGTGGGGCATCGATCCGTCAGGGCATCTATACGGTTATAACGCGGTCACAGCGGCCTGGACTCAGTTCAACTCATCGGACGTTTTCTCTGAAATCAGCGCGGGCTTCGCGCAAGATGTGTGGGCGCTCGCGACGAATCAAACCATCTTCCATTTCGATCCGGCAAGCCAAACCTTCATTCAGATTCCCGGCTCGCTGCAGGATGCCGCCGTTAGTGGGGCCGGCGATCTCTGGGGCGTGAATTCTCTCAATGCGATTTACGAGTACAACTCCCAAATCGGCGGCTTCCTCCCGATCCCCGGCGAGCTCGCGCACATCTCCGTGGGAGCAGACGGCTCAGTATGGGGCATCAACGTTGGCGGTTTTGTGTACCGCTACGATGCTCCGAGCCAGAGCTGGGTCAATGTTCCTGGCTGGCTGTCGAGCCTGTCCGTCGGATCAGCGACATCCGTCTGGGGCATCGCAGGTGGCGTGTTCGTCTACACATTCGATACTCAAACGCAGTCGTGGCAAAACGTTCCCGGAATACTGACGCAGCTCTCCGTCGGATTTGATGGAACCGTTTGGGGCGTGAACCCGGCAGATTTTATCTATAGGTACGATCCGGCGTCGCCCGCTTCATGGGATTACGTGCCCGGTCTCTTAAAACAAATCAGCGTGAGCGCGCAATCCGTCGTCTGGGGCGTCAATCCGGCAGGCGCGGTGTACCGGTTCTATTAGGTTCGAAATTAGGCTGACTCGAAGCTGTCTCTTCGTTTTCTGAAGGCAAGAACTCTCTTGTCCGGCTCACAGGCCTTTGTGTAGTGTCGTAAAGGTGCGGAGCTGACCGAATCTTATTTAACTGACTAAGCGAGATCGTAAGCCCTTTTCAGGATCTCTCTGACGACAGAATGGGCGGCGCGGTCGGCAGGAATCGAGAATGCAATTGGATTCGCCCCAGCATTGTACCGATAGGTCCAACTGGGAACCTCTAGACCTGCTACTTGCAATTGCTCTTTAACGAAATTGTAGAAGTCCGAAGGAGCGTCCTCGCTCCCATCTTGACCCCCCGGTACGTACACGTAGACTCCGGTTGCCCTCGGCCACATCGGTAGCCAGCATCGGCGTCCTTTCTTGAGGGATATGTAGCTCTGAGCGGTGTAATCCAGGCGCGAAGGCCCGACATTCTCGGCGCAATACTTTGCTATCGTGTCAACCGTACCAATGAATGTGGCATTGCTATTCGTCTCCCACCACGTTCTATCACGCGGGGATGCAGTCGTGCTTTCGGTGTCGATATCCGGCTGATCGCCGATACCAAGCTGCAAATCATCTGGTTGCGCGATTATCGCTGCGTTGATCGTGCAGAGATCAGAAACAGCATCGAGCTTTAGCACTGAGATTTCAATTGCCAGAAACGGTAAGAACTGAGGCAGTGTTTCGATAACGGTCTTATACCTGCCGGACAGATCTTCAGCTACCAACACCGCAAAGTGACGCGAGTTGGGGAAACGAAGGCGTTTACGTGCCCAATAGTCGAGAGTTCTAAAGCCATGATCTGCATCGCACTCGCCGAGCATCACCTCAATTTCGTAGTACGTGTCAACGTCTCCCCGATAAGCGAGAACGTCAAGGCGACCGCCTTTGTTCTTGTAATGGATCAATTCCGAGTTCTTGATGATCAGATCCCCCAACCCGAGTCTGGAGGGTTTCTCGACAATCCATTGATGAAGCCACAGCTCATCTTTCCCAATCGCCCGAAGGGTAGTGTTGGCGTTATCTACGATCTGCATCCAGGGCTTATACATTAACGCATTCCCTCCCAAGATGAGGAAAGTGGCGAGGTAGCGTTAAGTTGTAAGCCCCTTGAAGCGCTGGGACCAAGATGTGATCGCTCAGCGATTCCGGCGTATTAAACTCCGTATGCGTGTCGGTCTCAATTGCACAAATCGGTTTGTCAGGGAGTTGCAAACTGCCGGAACACCTGTAGACCGGTGGGTGCTGCCGGTCAGCAGCGATGAGAGGGCGACACCTTAGACGCCGTTCTTATCGACGCAGCGTGTGATAAAGATACGTGTACTTCCAACTAAATTCCCGTCCGGGCTCGATCACCATATGCACGAACGGCTCCATTGCCAGCACAGAGCGAATCGACCAAAGCGATTCTTCCGAGAGCGGCCGATCACCCGTTATTTTCATGCCGGCTCCCGCTTTGCTGTTCTCAATGGTGATGCTGTAATCCGCCGGGGTTTTTCCAAAACCTGAAAACGATGCCGCAACCGTGTCCTTGCCCTCGAGCCGCTTCACATAGGTGAATCGATTTCCGCGTAGTTGAGCGACGCCTTTATCGAGCGGCTCTTTGGTCTTGATCTCAAACGGCACCGTAATCTCAAAATCCGGGCCAACCGGCTGCTTGTCGAGCACCAGGAAATTGTGATCGTACACGCTGGTATCAATCGATCGCCGCCCCGTGTTCTTCAGCGTGTGTTCAATTGTCATTTCCGGCTTGCCGTTCGTGAGCCGGATTGTCTTCGTGTACGCATAAGCGTAGCCGGATGTAGGATCCGCCAGCTCCTGAGTGAATTCGATAGAATCCTTTTGCGTTCGAACGCTCCATTTGCCGCCATCCACAATGTCGTACAAGACGTAAGGATTGTAATTCCCGTGATCGGGTTTCCGCAGCACGCCCACGCCGATCTTGATAAACGTCCCGCCGGGCTTCGCCTCCTCATATGCCAAAGCCTTTTCGTTTGACGAGAACTCTTCGACTGGACCCATGATCGCGCTGCATGGACCCGCGACGATATCCGCCCCATCGAAAATGAAATCGATTACCTTGGGATCCGTCTTTGTGAACCACGGTCCGTAATAGTTGTGACCGGCATACTCGAGGCTGTGAATCACCCCCGACCAATCGAATCTCGTGCCGCGATAGTAGCCTTTCTCCCGATCGGGCAAATAGATCTTAGCCTGGATTTCGTTAGTCGTAATCTCCGCTTCCGGAGCGCCTTGATTTTGCGTGTGCGCAGCAATAGTACCCATGTTCAGTGAGAATACAACGGCGGCAACAGAGCAGGCATACGATAAAGAAAACGGACCATTATGGCAAAGCAACCGATCACATCGCCCCAGGCAGATACGCAAACTATTACGAAAGATCAATGGATCCCCTTCTTAGCTGAGTTTACGCGCGAGAATCGCGGCGCGCATGGCCGGCTGGAAGTGCTCGGCGCCGAATCCGATCGCTATGCGGAAGAGGATCGCCCCTTCGAGGGCATCTCAAGCGATATTAAGGACGGTGAGCACCGGGTCTGGATCACTCTTGCATCCACGACCGAGGCTCATATCGCACACAGTATTCCGAACGTGACAGGTATCCTCGCTCGATCGTCGGCGCCACTTTTAGGGCCAGCACTCGAAATTGTTTCGAAGGACGGTACGAGAACGTTGCTGCAATTGGCCCTGCCGGAAGAGCACGCCCTGCCTGCCGCCCAGGGATAAGTCGCGGTGGAAAGTGGGTGCATCGATTTCTTTTTCACTCCGTCCGGAGCGCCTTCATCGGATCGATTGACGCTGCCCGCGTCGCCGGAATCACCGCCGCCATAAACGCGCAAATGCAGAGCGCTACCATTGCCACCGCAAGCGCCAGCGGATCCCATTTGCCCACGCCGTAAAGCTGGGAAGCCATCAACCGCCCCGCGCCGATCGCCAACGGAATGCCAATCAGCAGTCCCGCCGCAATGTGCGTGAACGCCCCGCGCAATACGAGCCTCACGACGTTCGCGCGATCCGCGCCCAATGCCATGCGAACCCCGATTTCGCTCGTCCGCCGAGCGACGGTGTAGGCCGTCACGCCATACAGTCCCACTGAAGCCAGCACCAGCGCCAGCAGTCCGAATATTCCAGCCAGATCCGCTACCGATCGCTGCTGATCGAAATTGGAATCGATCTCTTTCCGCATGGTGTTGACATCGAGGATCGTCAGATTCGGATCCGCTTCACTGAACATTTTCCGCAGCACCGGCTCGAGCTCGCCCGGGGTACGGCGCGTCACAATCAGCGCGCTCCCGATCAAATGCGAGCGTGTCTCTTCACGGCTCAGGTCTGGCTGGTTATAGGCGATTCGCTGCATCAGAGGCACGAAGAACATGGGGCGCAGGGGTTCATCCGGAAACGCATATTTTGCGTCTCGAACCACGCCGACAATCCGAAATCTTCCGGCTTCGGAAATAAGGTCCAAACCGAAGTGCTGCCCCAGCGGCTCCTCGTTTCCCAGCAGTTTGCGAACAAATTCCTGATTCACCACGGCCACCGGCTCGGCAGCGCCTGCATCCGCTTCGGTGAACCCGCGTCCCTGAATAATCGGCTGACCTACGGTTTCGAAGTAGCCCGCGCTTACGCGATCCCACGATGCGCCTCCGCCTTCCCGAAAGTTTGAAGCCGGGCGACCCTTGACTGCAATGCCATCGCTCCAGTTATCGCCGATAAGCGGATTGTAGAGCGCAAGACTCGCCCGCTCGATGCCAGGCGTGTGATTCAGCCGTTCCTCTAACCCGCGATACAGCGCATCCAAACGCTCAGGACTGTAAGTGGCCGGCGGCGAGTTCAGATCGACGCTGATGCGATTCGCCGTTTGGAACCCGAAGTTTTGTCCCTCGAGGTTATTCAGGCTTCGCGTCAGTATGCCCGCCCCCGCAACCAGCACCACCGATAAAGCCGCCTGCAAAATCAACAGCGCTCTCTGTGGAAGTGAAGAACTGTCGCTGGTCGTGCGATTCGCCCCCCGCAGCGCTTCGACCGGGTCCGTGCGTGCCGCAAACCAAGCGGGGGCGGTACCGAACAGCATACCCGTGACCAGGGCCAGCCCGAACGCGAACGCCAGCACCGGTCCCGAGGGAGTCGTATCGATGGGCAGGAAGTGCGCGCTGTGAAACGCGAGCGCTAGTATCAGGCGACCCGCGCTATCCGCAACCGCCAGACCCGCTACGCCGCCGCAAAGTGCAAGCAGAACACTCTCTGTGAGCGACTGCCGTATCAGGCGCGCGCGCGACGCTCCGATTGCCAGACGGAGCGAGGTTTGAGTGCGGCGCGCCATGCCCCGCGCCAGCATCAGGTTCGCGACATTCGCGCAGGCGATCAGCAGCACCAGGCAGCAAACTGCCAGCAGAATCGCAAGCCCACTGCCGTAATTCGCTTTCATGGTCGCAACGCCTCCGCCCGCGGGAACGACATGGATGTTCTGCTTCGGAAGCGCACGGTTGACCTGGGGCATCAATTCCCGAGGCCAGCGGCTGTCGTATTTCACCCATTGCCGCAGGACTCCCGTGAGCCGCGCTGACATGCCCGAGACGCTCGCGCCCGGCTTCAGCCTGCCAATAATGCGCAGCCACGCTCCCACGGACTGACGTAACAGCGAATTTTCCCCGCGCACCAGCGGCTCCTGCTGCAACGGGAACCACAGGTCCGGCGGATCGCTCCGCAGCGTTTCGCCAAAAAATCCCGGCGGCGCAATCCCGATCACGGTGAACGGATGTCCCTCAATCACAAAGCTCGACCCGATTACAGACGGGTCTCCGCCATAGGCTCCTTTCCAAGCGCGATAGCTGAGCACGGCAACCGGAGGCGCCGACGGCTGATCGTCGCGCACCGAAAACACGCGCCCGGCAAATGAGCCGATCCCGAAGGTCGAAAAGTAATTGCCAGTGACAAACTCTCCGCGAATCGGTCTCGCTACGCGTTCGGTGCTTGCACGCCGGACGCTGAACTGCCAGGGAATGGCTTGAAATGCGGCGACCTGTTCAAACTCAGGCGTGGCCGCTTTTAGCCGCTCAAATAGCGGATACGAAAAAACACCCCACTCGTCCTGCGGGCCGCCTTC
The DNA here is from genome assembly GCA_963703035.1 of uncultured Acidobacteriaceae bacterium. Classification (GTDB taxonomy): domain Bacteria; phylum Acidobacteriota; class Terriglobia; order Bryobacterales; family Bryobacteraceae; genus Bog-105. The sequence goes on from OY969780.1 coordinate 1,943,872, forward strand.
GACGCAGCAGTCATCGCTTTCTCCGATTCGGTACAGACTTGCGGGATCCGCAACCGGCAGCGACCGCAGCATCACCGCGTGTATCAGCGAAAAGATGCCAGTTGTGCCGCCGATACCGAGCGCCAGCGTCAAAATTGCCGTCAACGTGAATACGGGCGATCGCCGAAGCACGCGCACGGCGTAGCGAATATCCCCGAATAGCGTCTGCATCAGCTCTTATAAAAGCACGTCGGTGACCAAGTGCCGTAACCTACGGCAGTTCTTAGACAACGGGCAGTGCCCGTGAGGAAGCGGTAATGGCGATGTATCTCAATTCCGGACACTGTTGTCCGCTTTCGCTATAATCGCCCCGATGCCGCTGGGCCACGGCTCCCGCTCGAGCCGCTTTCGCAATCGGTTTGAAACGTTCGGCCAGAATGCGACCAAAGCCGCAGATCGCACTGCCGGCATCTGGGAAAGCATCACGGACGGCATCGCTCTCAGCCAGATCTGGGACGACTTCAAAGCCGATGCACAGGCGGGCTACCGCTTCTATTCGCGCGACGTAGACTGGACCTCGTTCGAACAGAAGAAGAAATGGAAGCGCCGGTTCTATGCCGGGCGCGCGCTGTTCTGGGCGCTGCTCAGAACGCTATCGCCCGGGCGGCGCATATTCCTGCTTCTCACGCTCGTGTTCGTGGTCGTGATCACGTTCAGCCCCAACGGTGATCCCAGCCTCATCATCGTCACATTGGCACTCGTCGGCCTGCTGGCGCTTGAATTGGCCGATCGCGTCACCATGAAGCGTGACCTCGAGATCGCGCGCGACATTCAGCGCTGGCTCGTGCCCGAATCGCCGCCGACGGTTGAAGGCATCGATATCGCGTTCGCAACCCGGCCCGCCAACACCGTCTCGGGCGATTACTACGACGCCTTTCGTCGCGATCAAGGCGGCGCGAACGGCCGCTTGCTTCTGGTGGTTGCCGATGTCGCCGGCAAAAGCATTCCCGCCGCGCTGCTCATGGCCACCATCCAAGCCAGCTTGCGATCCTTAGCTGCCTCGCCGCTCTGCCTCAGCGAACTGGCGCTCGGTTTGAATCGCTACGCTTGCGCGAACAGTCTCGCCGGAGCCCGTTTCACCACTGCTTTTCTCGCCGAATGGGATGCCGCGCGGAACACGCTTACCTACATCAACGCGGGGCACAACCCGCCGGTGCTCAAGCGCTCTTCAGGCGCGATTGAACGTCTCGAAGCGGGCGGCCTGCCGCTGGGAATCATGCCCAACGGAACCTATCCGCAGGGCGAAGTCGTCCTGCATTCACGCGATCTGCTGGTTGTCTTCACAGACGGCGTGGTTGAAGCCGAAAACGAAACCGAAGCCGAATTCGGCGAATCGCGCCTGCTCGCATGTGTCGCGGCAACGCAGCCTGCCACCGCCGCAGACGCCCTGCGCTCCATTCTTTCGTCCGTTGATGCATTCGTCGGGCAAACGAGGCAACACGACGACATCACGTCGCTCATTCTCCTGGTGCGCTAAAGCAAGGCGAAGGCCGAGGCCAGGATCACTGCCAGTCCGAGCAATAACACCCACGACCAGCGATTCCCGAAGTTCAGCGTGTAGCCAAGACCGATTCGTTTTTCCACAAATAGCGCAGCATCATTCGGGTTGTAATAGAGGACGCCGCCTTCCCAGCCTTGGTCGGGCGTCGCTTCGACCGGGGCCGCCGTCGCTCCGCTAACGTTCCGCCACATCACGATCAGCGTTGGGATGATGAAGACCATCGTCGCGAGCGTCGTAATCCAGATCGGAATGTGAAGGACCGGTTCGATTGATATCGTGGCGAACACGAAGGCCAGCATGTATTCGGCTGCGATCATAACGCCCAGCACGATGCGGCGGAATCGCAACCGCCGCGCCCCGAACCACGTCGCCAATCCCATGATCAGCAACCAACCGCAGAGTTCGGCCGCAAACAGCAGTGGACCGTACACGCCATGCGTTGTCCGCTCGTTCCAACCATTCGGCTGGCCATCGATTCCCCAGTGGATCGGGAATCGAGACGGGATGCGTTCCCAATTCTGTCGGAGAAAAACAGCAGCGCCAGCGAGAATGGCAAAGGGACCCGCAGCCAGCCAGGTAAATCCCGGCACTCGATCCGGCGCGTTAGTAACCTCCGCTTCCCGCGGCGCGGAAGGCTGCACCGCGAACGACATCAGCTTGCTCCTCTCCCAAAAGAATCCCAGGCCGCCCGCCAAGACAATGCCGAGCGGTGAGGCCACCACGACTGCTTCCAAAACAGAATCGGGCGACAGGAGTAGCGCACACACGGTCGCGGCCACGACGGCTGCGACGAGCGTGCGAAACGTGGCGATCGCATGCCGCGCCTGCGAGCTCTCCCGGAAATTCGCTGGGACGGGCACTGCAAAGAGCATGCCGCGCCGCGTCATGTTCGGAAGCGCAAAGACCACGGCGCCGATGAAAAGATACAGAATGCAAAGAAGCCATCTCATGAACGCATTACCCCCTTTGCGCTCTCCCGCAGCTCGGCTGCAATCTCATCCGCGCTCGCCCCTTCGGCACGCATCTGCGCGACAAGACCGCGAAGGCGGTCCCGGAACTCGTTAAGCCAATCCTTACTTGTCACACGTGGGACGGGCCTCGCGACCACCAACGCACCCCGGCCGTGCTGCAAATCGAGCCATCCCTCCGCAGCCAGTTGCCGGTACGCGTCCGCGACCGTATTGAAGTGAACTCCCAGCTCCATCGCGAGGCGGCGGACAGACGGTAGCGAGGCCCCCGGCGCAAGCCGTTTCTCTACCAGCAGCACGCGAAGATTATCCGTGATCTGCCGCACCGCCGGAATCCCGGATTCCGGATCGAACCGGATTGTCGCTGGGCAAGCCATCTCTGTATACTGTATATCAACAGAATACAGTTGTCAAAAAGTCGAACGATAAGATGACGTTTGGAGAACGAGTATGGAATATCGCTCCCGACGCGAGTTTCTGAAAACCGGACTCGCCGCCGCATCACTCGCGGGCGCCGCAAGCCTGCCCCTCAGAGCTCGCCCGGCCGCGACCGATTGGGTCAAGCTCGGAGATTCCGATGTCACAGTAACGCGCCTCGCATTCGGCACCGGAACATTCAGCGGAGAAGTACAGCGCAACCTGGGACAAGACCAATTTACGAGGCTCGTGCGCTATGCCTACGACCGTGGTATTCGTTTCTTTGAGACCGCTGAATCCTATGGCGACATGCACCGAATGCTCGGCGTCGCCCTGAAGGGCATTCCCCGCGATAGTTACCGGCTGATGTCGAAAGTGACCACGAGTGAAGGCGTCGATCCGCTGCGGAAGATTGACGAACTGCGCAAGCTCGCGAACACCGAGTACTTCGATATTATGCTGCTGCATTGGCAGCACGTCGCATCCTGGCCGACGGACAGCGTCCGCTGGCAGGACGGAATCGCAGAAGCGCAATCCAAAAAGATCGTAGTAGGACGCGGCGCATCCGTGCACGGGCTTCCGGCCTTGCGTCAGGTCCCCGAAAACAAGTGGCTCGAAGTCGCGATGATCCGCATGAACCATAAGGGTGCCCACATGGACGCGGAAGATTACGCGACTTCAGGACCAGGAAACGTAACCGAAGTCGTCGAGCGCGTGAAACAAGCCCGCCAAAAAGGCATGGGCGTGATCAGCATGAAACTTGTAGGCGAAGGCGGTTTCACAAAACGCGAAGACCGCCAAGCCGCCATTCGGTTTGCCTTCCGCAACGCAGGCGTGAATAGCGTAACAGTTGGTTACAAGAACACAGCCGAGATTGACGAAGCTATTGAGAATCTGAATCTAGCTCTCGCCTAATCAGCCGCTACTTGCGTTCGCCATCGCTTGGATGGTGACGTTGCAACCTTTTCCAAGATCCCGACTACGCGTCCATTAAAGCCATGCGTTTTTTTGACCTCCATTCTAGGCTGCAGTGTTGCGGTACTTGAAGCTGCAGTGTTGCGGTACTTGAAGATGTTCTAAGGCGGTCCGGGCGCTCGGGGTCGCGTTATACTTTCGGCTGTGCCTGAGTTAGAACAGCGTATGAGTCAACTACTGCAGGACTACCGCGCAACTCTAGGCGGTCGTCTAGAAGACTACTTCGGCACAGCCTATATGGAATCCCACCATCACCTCGCTCAAGAGGCGGCGCTCAACCAGACCGGCCGGGGTAACAACGATTATGGCCTGGACGGCTATTTTCTTGACGAGACGACCGGGAACTTGTATCTCTACCAATTTAAGTACTCGACGGATTGGCGGCAGTTTCAGCCTTCGATGCGCCGGTTGATTAATGTCGGACTTGCCAAGTTCTTCTTACGCACACCACTTGATCTTAAGGAAAATGTTCTCCTCCAATCGTTGCGCGCCGAGATTGATGAGTTCAAGCCGAAAGACCGTTGCGCCACCTCCTCCGCCGGTCGCCATCTTCACGATTAACATCGGCGGCGACGTGCTTGTCCAAGGGCCCGACAGGCAAGTGATGCACGTCGGGTTCATCTCATTGAGAGAGCTACACGAGATGTTCAAGGTAATGGGCCCCAGGCTCTTCGACCGAAATATTCGCGGTCCGTTGGCTCGCCGCGACGGGGGCAAGTCGACATCTGTTAATCAGAAAATTACAGAAACACTGAAGCGTGTTGTTCTTGAACAAACACTGTTGCCGTCTGCCTTTTCGTTTATGCACAATGGCGTGACCCTCTATGCGCAGCGGCTATTGGGAAGAGACGGCCAGTACGAGATCACCGAGCCCCGTATTCTGAACGGCGCTCAGACGGTAGCGACGGTGGCCCAATTTGCCGAAAGGCACGGGGAAAATCCGAATTTCAAGGCCAACCTGGATAATTTTCGAGAACTGAGGGTTTTGTGCAAGATCGTTGCCAACGCTGAAGACGACTTCATTCGTGCCGTAACCGTCTCGACGAATCGACAGAACCCTGTTCATCCCGCGAATCTCAGAGCTAATGACCTTATCCAGCGTCAAATAGCTGACTGGTTTCGCGAAAGTCGTGAACGCGATCGTTCACTATGGGCAAAAGTACGCAGCGTTAGCGCAAGCCGATTTCGAGCTGTTCAAGAAGGCCATCAAACAAGGACGGGTAAAGACCGCGGCGTAGTGGCAGGACGGTATTGAGTGGTTCTGACCTGGTGTCGTTTACTCTGAACCCGACAGCTCCTTGCGATCAAGCCACCGTTTGAGCGGCAGTAATGCGCGCAAAGTAAACACATTGAGTAGAGCGAGCGTCACAGCGATGCCGTAGTGATGCATCGCAACAGCAGCGCCGATCACGCCTGCGTTCCAGACACTTGCGGCGGTCGCTGTGCCCCGCACGCCCGCACCTTCTTTGAGAATCGCGCCGCCACCAATGAAGCCAATTCCGGTGATTAAGCCCTGCAGCAACCGAGACTGAGCGGCGACATCGGGCGAGGCGCCGAGAAGCAGTAGATATCCGCAACTTCCCATCCCGACGATCGGAAGGGTGCGGACACCCGCCGCGCCGTGCGCTTCCCGCTCGCTCTCCCAACCGAACGCGGCCGTCAATGCAAAAGCTATTGCGATCTGCTGAAAGTTCGTCCAGATTTCCTGCCAACCACCGGGCGCCTGAAGCATTTCTTAATCTAATCGTGAGCTGATCGAGTTTTACCTCAACTTCGCGCCCAATCTTGCCACGCAAGCCCTTTCACTCGCGCGAACTCCGATACATTCGCAGTAACTAGCGTCATTTTGTGACGAAGCGCCTGGCCCGCAATGAGAACGTCATACGGTCCAATCGGCTTGCCCTTCGTTTCCAAATCCGCTCGCATCGTGCCCGCAACCTGCGCATCCTCGTTATCGAAAGGGAGCACACCTATTGGGCCGCCAAAAAAAGCGGTGACGCGCACAGCGTTCGCCTCGTGCTGTAAGCTCTTCGAAACGCCATACCAGAGTTCAAAAGCAGCAATAGAGGACGCGAAAATCCCGCTCCCCGCATCGAGCGCCTTTTCCAGCCCGCTTCGGACGCCAAGCGGCTTGCCATTGATCAAAGCGATGCAAGCATTCGTATCGAGCAAGTAGCTCATTTGAAAATCTTGCGTTTCGGCATTGCCGGCTGATTTCGGCTCTCCATAAAGGGCTCCGAGTTCAGCCGATCCAGCTCAGCGAACCATTCTCTTGTACCCGAAATCACCGGCTGCAATAGGACTCCCTCAGCAACGCGACGAATGCGCACAGAGTCTCCGCTAAAGCGAAACTCCTGAGGCAATCGGACAGCTTGACTCCGCCCATTACGAAATAATTTGGCAGTACGAATGTTGGCCACGAACTCTCTCGATCTATACCTTAAGTATAGACCAAGTACGCAACCTGGTCGCTAATCCTACTTCGCGGGCACCAACAGAATCCGCTCCTCCGCCGCGGCTTCGACCGCCTTGCGCGAAAACGGCATCGGATGATATTCGCCTTTCGACCAAGGCCCGACCAGATCGTCGTAATGTTTATCGCCCGGAACGCCCGATTCCCCCGGAGCGTTCGTCATCACCGAACGGTCCCAATCATTGACGTCGATGATCTCGCGGTACGAAGCGCCGTAAGCCGCCGCATAATTTGCGCCGCCAGTCGCATTCACCGTATTCGCATCGCCCGGCCGGGGCACCGCAGGCAAATCGAAACTATCGAGCATGTGCTCCCGTTGGGCAGCGGCGCTGTCCAACCCGAACGCATGCGGAGCCGCTACCGCATCGGCCGGAGGCGCCACATTCAGCGGATGCCGGAAATGAGTCTGATGCAAGCTGCCCCACGTCCATCGCGACTCATCGGGGCCGAGCCGTTTTTCAATGTCCGCCAACGCCTGATCGAATGAGGCGGTCAACAACTCATTCAATTGCGGACTCGCTTTCAAGCTCGCCAGCACCGCGCGCGGGTTCGTCCGCGCAACCGGCAACACCTTCGCCGTCAACTTCGCGCTCAGCTTGGTCTTCCACACTTCGTAAATCAAGGCCGGTCTCGAATTTACGCCCAGATTTCCATCCCAATCGAGCAGCAGCTCCTTCATTCGAGCCGCCCGGCTTTGCTCAGGTGGATTCCAGTTCTTCAGTAGCTCGAGAAAATCGCGTGCCACCAGCGAGGCCGTGTCCTGTTGCATCCGCTCAAAATCATCGATGTCGAACTTGCTGGCCTCGCTCAACATCTCGACAATCCGCTGGTAGCGCTCTGGTGATGCCCAATAAAACCCGAGCTGATGCGAATAGCCGTGGGGCAAAATATTGTTGTTCGCGGTCGCAATGTAATGCTCTTGCGGATTAAATTCAGATGGATGATCGCCCGGCGGCAAATAGCCGGACCAATCGTAATCGCCGGTATCCCCGGGGACCGGGAACAGGCCCTCCCATCCTTTTCTAATAGGAGCCAGCCCGCATGCAATCCAGCCGATGTTGCCGCCGCGATCGGCATACACCAGATTTTCGGAAGGCACCTTATAACGGGCCGCCGCACTCTGAAATTCCTGCCAGTTCTTGGCGCGAGCCAACGCCAGAGCCGGCAAATATCCCGCCGTACCCGGCGCTTCGCCCACCCATTTCAATGCGTAAGCGCGGTGGCGCGCGGGGTCCTCGTAAATCACCGGCCCATGCACCGTGTACTTCAGATCCACATCCTCGGCCGCGGCCGCTTGTGACCCCGCAGCTTCCGCTCCCGCGCCTCTCACTGCAAGAGCCACGTGCTCAATCTCAAATTTTTCCCACGCCCCGCGATATAAATACTCCGCCGGATTTTCCGGATTCGCTTTCTCGACGAATAAATCCTGCTGATCGATTCCTACGATCGTGAATCCGAACGCTACGTTTTCGTTGTGCCCGAGCGCGATACCTGGGAGCGCCGGCTCTCCCGCTCCGATCACGTCCCAGCCCGGAGCGACCAGGTGCACGGTCTTTCTCAGCGATGGTAACTGAAGCGCCCGATGCGGATCATTCGCCAGGATCGGTTTACCGGTACGCGACATCTTGCCATCGATCACCCAGTTGTTGCTGCCTTGCTGCCCCGGAAACCGAATCGGGCCGATCGCCGCAATGTAGTCCCTGAGAATGGCTGAAGTAATGTCCGCCAGATCCAGGCCGTGCGGCACAACAAAGGCAGTCGGAGGATCGGGCGGCGACAGAAGTTCGACCGTCGCCAATCCCAGCCTTGCGACCTGCTGCGCCCGGTTCACCTCTTGGAGCATGTTGCCCGTCATCTGAAGACCGGCAATGCGCGATACCACATCCTCAGGCGTCCACAGCCCCGGATCGAATCCGGCCAGACGAAATTCTTCCGGACGCTGCCCGTTCAAAGAGCGAATATAAGCGTTGATCCCGTTCGTGAATGCAGTTGCGATCTGTTTTGCGTCCGGCGAATAACTGTTCCACTCTTCATCCCAATTCCCGCGATACCGCACCAGTCTCGCAATCCGGTCGCGCGCAATAAAGTTCGGCCCCAGCACTTCGGACAGCTTACCCGTCCCGATGCGCCGCCAAATATCGAGCTGAAACAAACGATCGTTCGCCGTGATGTAGCCTTGCGCGAAGAAAAGATCGTCTGAGTTTTGCGCGTAAATGTGCGGCACGCCCCAGCGGTCGCGCAGGATTTCGACCGGCTGCTTCAACCCCGGCAACGTGCGCTGCACGTGCTTTACTTCATTCGCCGCAGCTACGATGAATACGGCAGACCCCGCCAGCAGCAAAGCTGAAGCCACATGCGCTCTGTGCAGCCGCATGTCAGCAGTGTAGCGGAATGCGCTAAGCTACCCGGAATGGTTCAAATCTTCCGCAGCAAACAAGAGATGGCCACGGCTGCCGCGAATCACGCCATCAATTCACTGCATCAACTGCTCAAAACTGAAGATACAGTCCGCTTGCTCGCGGCGACAGGCGCCTCCCAGCTCGAATTTCTCGAACGCCTCACGGCTGACAGATCCGTCGACTGGCCGCGTGTCGAGCTCTTCCATCTCGATGAATATGTCGGCGTTGCGCCCGACCACCCCGCAAGTTTTGCCCGCTACATCAAGGAGCGCATCATTGATCGAACCGGCATCGAGTGCTATCACCTGCTCGATGGAACCCGCGATCCGAATGAGATCGTCGCCGAAATGGGCCGGGAGATCAACCGCGCGCCCATCGACCTCGCCTTCGTCGGCATTGGCGAGAACGGCCATCTCGCCTTCAACGATCCTCCCGCAGATTTCGACACCGAAGACGCCTATCTCATCGTTCAACTTGATGAAGCTTGCCGTAGGCAGCAGGTAGGAGAAGGCTGGTTTGCATCCGTAGATCAAGTACCCGCCCGTGCGATCAGCATCTCAATTCCGCAAATCCTGAAGGCGAAAGAGATCCTGTGCATCGTTCCCGATAGACGCAAAGCCGAAGCAGTCCAAAAATGCTTGCAAGGCCCGATGTCGCCCGACGCTCCGGCCTCCGCTCTCCGCGCTCACCCCAATACCACGATGTTCTTGGACGCCGACTCCGCATCACTCTTGAATCGCGAGCATCTCTCGGCATCATCTAAGTAACGGCGCGTGTCAGGCCCTTCGGTTTACCCTGAAAGAGGAACCGCTCGGCATGAAAGAACTGGAAAAAATCCTGCGTCTTTGGAAAGAAACCGAAGCCGTGGGCGATTCCGCCGTGCTTGCGACAGTTGTGAAAACCCAAGGCTCGGCCTATCGGCTGCCGGGCGCGCGCCTGCTTCTCGCCAACAGTGGCCAGCGCGCAGGTTCTATCAGCGGCGGATGCCTTGAAGACGATTTGATCAAAAAAGCCTGGTGGCTGACCGAAGCTGGCCCTACGATCAAAAAATACGACACGACTCCTGATGGCGAGATTCCCTCATCCGGCTTCGGCCTGGGATGCAGCGGTATAGTTCATGTAATACTTGAACGCCTGAAGCCCGGCGCCTCAACTGTCCTCAATCTGATTCAAGACGTGCGGTCGGAACGTATCCCCGCAGTTATTGGCCACGTAATTCATCCGACAAACGCGATCCGCCAAAGACTCGTGATGGACACTCACGGCGAGCTCAGTCACAATCTGCAAGCCGTCGAGCTCGCGACTTCCCTCGAGCGTGAGAGTCGAATCGCGCTTTCAGAGCATATATCGCGTACCGCGCTTCTGCATGAAAGTTTCGAAGCCTTCGTCGAGGTCGTCACGCCCGCCATTCGCCTGCTCGTATTCGGGGCCGGGGACGATGCTGTCCCGATAACAGAGTTCGCGAAACAGCTCGGCTGGGAAGTGTGGGTCTTCGATGGGCGCCCCCACTACGCCCGTCCTGAAAAATTCCCAGCTGCCGACAAGGTCCATGTACGCGGTCCCAACAGCTTCAGTGCTCTCCCACAAATAGATCCCTGGGCGGCCGCGGTTCTGATGAGCCACAGCTACACGCAAGATCTCGAAAACTTGCGCCAGCTCTCAACCGCGCCTCTCAGCTACGTGGGTATGCTCGGACCGCACAAGCGCGCGCTTCAACTTCTTTCAGATGCCGGTTTGGACGAATCCCAACTCCACCCGGCGCTGCATAGTCCCATGGGACTCGACATCGGCGCGGACGGACCCGAACAGGTCGCGCTCGCAGTCATTGCGGAAATCCAAGCTGTGCTCAATGGCCGCCATGGCGGACCGCTTCGAGAGCGCGCCGGCTCGATTCACTCGCGCGACGATGCGTCCGATGCCGAACGCTTCTGGCTGCAAGCCGCCTGTCTGCCTCAATGACCTTATTCACTCGCATCCGGCGTTTCGCCGTGGTCCTTCTCTCGCTCCGCATCCTTACCGCTCAGACCAGCACGGAGAAAGGTAAACAGATGTGCGATGCTTCGATCAAAGCGCTGGGGGGCGATCAATTCCTGCACATGCAAAACCGCGTCCAGAGCGGACGTGTGTACTCTTTCTTCCGCGAACAGATCAGCGGTCTCGGCATCGCCACAATCTACACGGAGTACTTACCCGACAGGCCCGCAAAAGGCCTTGCGATACGCGAGCGCCAGGCGTTCGGCAAAAAGCAGGACTACTCCGTCCTCTTTTTGACCGATCAAGCCTGGGACCTAACCTACCGCGGCGCGCGCCCCATCGCTGATGAGAAATGGCAGCGCTACCTCCGAACCACCGAAAACGATATCCTTTATATCCTCCGAGTCCGGTACGGCGAGCCAGAGTTGCAATGCGACTACATCGGAACCGACGTTTATCAGAGCACCCACGTCGAGATCGTCGACATCACCGACGCGCAGGATCGAACCGTGCGTGTGTACTTCGATCACAACACCATGTTGCCGATCCACGAGGCGTTTAGCTGGATCGATCCCGATACGCACTACCACAATGATGAAGCAACGGAGTTCGACAAATACCGCAATGTCGGCGGCATTATGTGGCCTTACACAATTCAGCGGGAGCGCAATGGCTACAAGACTTTTCAGATGTTTGCCGAAAAAGTCGAGGTGAACCGCCCGCTCCCCCCGAAGACCTTTGAGCTGCCGGCGGGCGCCCAGGTTCTGAAGAAGGTTGAGTAATCAGCCGCACGCCGCGCGTTAATATCAAAAATGCTTGTCTCACTCTGCCAACTTTCCACGTCTTGAGGAGTAATGCCCGGCCTAATCGCGCGAACCTCGACTATCTTTATATCGAGCGGCAATGACACTCGCGTCTATCGCTCGATCGCGGAAGTTCCTCCTCGCCTTCGCCGTAAACTACAGCGCTCTATGACGGGAATGAATTCGGCCACCATCTTGATAGCCGACAGGCGTGGCCGAGAGGAGCTGGTTCGTGCCCTGCGCGGGGATCCAAGCGAAACCTGGTCGCTTTTGGTGAGCGCCCGAGCCCGCGAAACAGGCGTCCGTACATCAGATCCGGCCGCAACAGACCGCCAAGGGACCGATCAATCTAACAAGTCTCACAGCCGTCATTTACCGAGCGTGCGCACGTGGCTCGAGCTGTTCCTCCCTGTCCTGGTCGGCGCCTCACTCTGGCTGTTGATCGACTCACATTTTTAACGTTTGTTCCCTAACACTTCCCGCCGGGGCAGCCGATAAGTAGGCTGTGAATAGTTTTTCTTCCGATGAGGCACCTTCTGCTGTAGTTCAGCTCACTTCGCCTGATGGCTCCGGTAATAAACGCCTGGTGCCTTGTTCCTTCCACGGTTCCGAGGGTAAGCGCTTGAGCCTGCAAGCCAACGAATCGATTCCCGTCTCGACAGCCGTAAGCGTCGAATTCAATGATGCTCTTTTCATGGGTGAAGTCGTCGCCTGTGCCGCCAACGCCAATAACGTCTCTGACATCGAAATCAAAGTTGAACAGATCCTGACCGGCTTGCAAAGCCTGATGGCTCTTCGATCTCGCCTCCTCGGCGAGGGCCTCCAGCAACGCACGCCCGCGTTCGAGCTCGCCACGAAATAACCCGCTCATTCGCTATGCTGCAAAGTGAATGCAGCGTAAGGCAATTATTTTTGGCGGGGGCGGGCAGCTCGGGGTCGAGCTATGCCGTGAATTTGAACGCCGCCAGTGGCTCGTCAAGCGTTTAGATCGCCAGTCGCTCGATATCACGAACACGAGTCGCGTGGAAGAGGCCGTTGCCCAGGTCGATCCGCAGCTCGTGATTAACGCTGCCGCTTACAATCAGGTCGACATCGCCGAAAATGAGCCGCTCGCAGCCTATCAGGCGAACGCCCTAGCCGTACGGAACATGGCCATGGCATGCCGGCAAACCGATGCGCTCCTGGTTCACTATTCGACCGATTACGTTTTCGATGGCGCCAAAGGCAGTCCGTACGTCGAGACCGATACCCCTCACCCGCTAGGCGCATACGGTGTCTCGAAGCTTGCGGGCGAGCTGTACGCGCAGGCTTACCTTGACCGGCCTCTCGTCATTCGCACCTCAGGCGTTTTTGGTCCGGGCGGAATGTTCACGCCGCGAGGCAATTTTGTCGAGCTTATGCTCCGGCTCGCGAAAGGCAGTAAGCCGATTCGTGTTGTGCAGGATCACGTCGCTTCGCCGAGCTACGCGCCGGCCATAGCCTCCCGCACGGCGGATCTCGTCGAAAAAGGCCTGTCCGGCCTTTTCCATATGGGCGGCGGTGAAGCCATCTCCTGGTACGACTATGCGAAGTTGATTTTCGAGCTGGCCGGCTTATCGCCTGCTCTTCAGCCCACCGATGAAAGGGAGTACCGGACTGCGGCCCGCCGCCCGAAGTACTCAGCTTTATCGAACAGCAAGCTTGAGGCGACCGGCATCGCGCCTATGCCGCCGTTCCGAAAAGCCGTTAGCGATTACCTCGAAGCGCGCCAACATATCACTGCACATCGTTCCGCGTAGCATAGTATCCGTTCCGCGCTTGAACTTTATACTCGGACAGGTTCGCCTTGATCTCGATGTGCCGGAACGTCCCGTCCTTCTTCGGATTACTCGACACGTACCCGATTGAGTACTGATTGCGCATCTCGTCCTGAATCTCTTTGAACACCTCACTCAAGGGGTGCTTCCCGCTTACGGTGAACACGTGCCCTCCTGTCTCATCGGACATTTTGCGCAGATCGGATTCGCCTCCGCTTCCGATCATTCCCGCCATGTAATAGAACGCGCGGTCGACGTAATAAATGCTGTAAATCATCGCGTCGGCTTTTTGCGCCGCTTCGATCGCCGCCCTCCGGTCATAGAAGCTGCCTTGGTCGTCTCCGTCCGTAATCAGCACCAGCGCCTTTCTTCCGACTTCAGTCTTCAGTTTTTCGTTCGAAGCCAGGTAGACCGCATCAAACAAGAGCGTGCCTTTAGGAGTGCCGGACGTGGGAATCGCGCCGGGATTCGTGTTTGGAATCGGACCCGCGCTGATCATTGGCGTCTGCCCGTCGCCGCGCAAATCCCGCAGAGCCGTCGTCAGCAGCCGTGGCGAGTTCGTGTAATCCTGCAACAGGTCGGTGCTCTTGCCGAAGGAAATCAGGAAAGCCTCGTCCTTCGGGCGAATGACACTCGAGAAGAACGCCGAGGCGGCTTGGCGCTCAATATCAATCAGCCGCTCCTGGCTCGCGCTGATATCGATCAGAAGCCCAAGCGTGAGCGGCAGATCCGTTTCCCGCGAGAAGCGTTGAATGCTCTGCTGCTTGCCGTCTTCGTAAATCTTGAAATTATCCTTGGTGAGATTCGGGATTAGCTGCCCGCCGTGCTTGGCGCGAACCGTGAACAAAATGTTCACCAGATCCACGTTCACGCGAATCGTCGGTTCTTGGGAAGCCGCCTGATCCTGCTCCGGCCCGGGTTCCGAATTCTGTTGAGCAGTAAGTAGTAGCGCGCATGCGCCCGTGCATACTAGATATCGAATGAAACTACGCATCAGTTCCTTGCTCGACGGCGATACCGTCTCGGTTACGATTATCGTCTAGGCTCCCCCGCCCCGCGCCATGGAATCAGCAATGCTTCACCTTCAGACGGCCGATCCGGTGATGGCTGAGATCATCCGGCGGGTAGGCCCGTGCCGATTGGCTGTCCGGCAGCCAACGTTCGAGACGTTGGCCCGCTCCATCACGTTTCAGCAGCTGAATGGAAAAGCGGCCGGAACCATTTTCGAGCGCCTTCGCAAAGCCGTGGGCCGCCGATTCACGGCTTCGGCGTTTCTGAAGCTTACGCCGGACCAGCTCCGGGCTTGCGGGCTATCCAGGCAAAAAATAGCCTCTTTGCAAGACTTGGCGTCCCGAGTCGCCCGCCGCGAAATCAATTTCCGCAAGCTGGGCGGTCTGGCGGACGAAGAGATTATCGCGACCCTATCTCAGGTGCGAGGCGTCGGCGTCTGGACCGCCCAGATGTTCCTGATCTTTGCCCTCGAGCGGCCGAACATCATGCCGCTTGCCGACTTCGGCATTCGCAACGCCGTCCGACGTGCGTACGCCCTCCCCGAATTGCCCAAACCCGCCGAACTATCGAAACTCGCTGAGAAGTGGCATCCTTACTGTTCCATCGCAAGCTGGTATCTCTGGCGCAGCCTCGAAGGCACGGCCGACATCTAGGCCCGAGCCGACTAGCCGAGCCGCAACCGTGAGGAAGCGTTTCTTCTTACGCCCGATCGCCAGCACCCGCCACCGCCGGCAACGGTCGCATCGGTTTCAGCACCACAACGCCCAGAGGCGGAAGCACAAGTCTCGCAGACGCCGGCCTGCCATGCGATGCCGAAGCTTCAGCATTCACGAATCCGCCGTTCCCCATATTGCTGCCGCCGTAGATCTCCGAGTCTGAATTGAAAAGTTCCCGGTGCAACCCGACTTCGGGCATTCCGATCCGATAACTGAGGTGAGGCTGCGGTGTGAAGTTACAAACAAAAACTAGATAGTCCTCTCGCCGTTTCGCGCGCCGCACAAAGGACACAATCGAGTTTTGCGAATCGTGGAAATCGATCCACTCGAATCCCCATCCTTGAAAATCAATCTCGTAAAGCGCGGGCTCGCTCCGGTAAAGACCGTTCAACGCGGCGCAGAAATCCTGAAATCGCCGATGGATCTCGTAATCGAGCAGCCACCACTCGACCTCGCCTTCATGGTTCCATTCAGAACTCTGGCCGATTTCGCATCCCATGAAGAGCAGCTTCTTGCCGGGATGTCCATACATGTAGCTCAAAAACGCCCGCGCGTTCGCGAACCGCTGCCACTCATCGCCCGGCATCTTGCTGAGCAACGCCCGTTTTCCATAAACCACTTCATCATGTGAAATCGGAAGCACGAAATTTTCGGTGAACGCATACACCATGCTGAAGGTCAAATCGTTCTGATGGTATTTGCGATAGATCGGATCTTTCGAAAAGTAAAGCAGCATGTCGTGCATCCAGCCCATGTTCCACTTCATCGTGAAACCTAAGCCGTTCAAATACACCGGTCGCGATACGCCGGGAAACGCTGTCGACTCTTCAGCTATCGTAATCACTCCGGGTACTTGATGCACTAGTTCGTTCGTCTTGCGCAGGAAATCGATGGCTTCCAGATTTTCATTCCCACCATAAATGTTCGGCACCCATTGCCCTGGCTTCCGCGAGTAATCGAGATACAGCATCGACGCCACTGCATCCACACGCAGCCCGTCAATGTGATACTTCTTCAACCAAAACATCGCGTTCGACATCAGGAACGATCGCACTTCGGTCCGTCCGTAGTTGAATACCAACGTGCCCCAGTCGCTGTGTTCGCCTAGTCGCGGATCTTCGTGCTCGTAAAGCGCCGTGCCATCGAAAAATGCGAGCCCATGCGCATCCTTAGGGAAGTGCGCCGGTACCCAGTCCATGATCACGCCGATTCCCGCCCGGTGACAGCAATCGACGAAATACATGAAATCCTGCGGCGAGCCGTAGCGCGAAGTCGGCGCAAAATATCCGATCACCTGATAGCCCCACGACGGCGCGTACGGATGCTCCGCGATCGGCATCAGCTCGATATGCGTATAGCCCATCTGCTTCACGTATGCGACGAGTCTGCTCGCGAGCTGCCGGTACGTTAGCGGCCCGTGGCCTTCGCCCTTCAGCCATGAGCCGAGATGCACCTCATAAAACGAAATGGCGCTGTCGAGCGGCTTCGCCGCGGCGCGGTCCGCCATCCACTGCTCGTCCTGCCATTCATAACTGTCGATATCGGCCACCAGCGAAGCCGATTTCGGCGGCGTTTCCATCCAAAATCCGTAAGGATCGGACTTCATCTGGCTGTATCCGCGAAATCGCGATTTAACCGCGTATTTATAGGCGGCGCCCAGTTCCACCCCCGGAATGAAGATCTCCCAAACGCCGCCAGTCCGCGACCGCATTGCATGCCGCCGCCCATCCCAATCGTTGAACGCTCCCACTACACTGACTACGATTGCGTTTGGCGCCCAAACCGCAAACCGCGTGCCCTTCACGCCCTCTACATTCGCCGGGTGTGCGCCGAATGATTTGTATCCCTCGTAATTTGTTCCTTCCGAATGAAGGTGCAAATCGAAATCACTAAGTAAGAGCCGTTGAAACCGGTACGCATCATCCGCTTCCGAAACCGTGCCTCGGTGATCGGTAATCCTGAATCTGTAACTCGCCGGTTCAGATCCGAGCCGGGCGATAAATAAACCGCCCTGCTGAACGCGCTGCATCGGAACAGGCTTGCCTTTCATGACAAGCTCGACCTGCGTGGCCTGTGGCAGGAACGCCCGCACTTCCCATGGCGTGCTTTTTCCATCGCTCGTCAGCGCGTGTGGCCCAAGTACGCCGAACGCGTCTCCGTGATAGCCGCCGGTAATCGCCTCTATCTCCTGCTCCGTCATCGACGTTTATTATGTCAGGAGAGTGCACCCTCACGAATGCGGCTCGACCAGCCTCGACGAGTTCATTCGCGCATTACCCAAAGCCGAGCTGCACGTTCACCTGGAAGGCTCCGTAGAGCCTGAGACCCTCCAGGAGATCCATCCTGCGCTTTCGCTCAACGAAATTCGTGAGCGTGTTTCGTTCAGCAGCTTCAGCGAGTTCATACAGGCCTTTGTATGGGTTTCAAAACAGCTCAGCTCGGCTGAAGCGTACGCCTTGGCAACGCGGCGTTTGCTCGAAAAATTAGCGGATCAAAACGTCTGCTACGCCGAGATCACGCTTTCCGCTGGCGTGATTCTGTGGAAAGAGCAGAAGCTTGAGG
The DNA here is from genome assembly GCA_963703035.1 of uncultured Acidobacteriaceae bacterium. GTDB lineage: Bacteria > Acidobacteriota > Terriglobia > Bryobacterales > Bryobacteraceae > Bog-105. The sequence goes on from OY969780.1 coordinate 1,961,506, forward strand.
ATATTTTTGAAGCGATCAGTAGCGAAGCCGGGCGGAATGACACCGTCACGGTCCGTTGGATCTTCGATGCGATTCGGCAGTTTGGACCCGAAAAAGCAGCGCGCGTATTCGACCTCGCGAAAGAGTACCGCAACCGCGGCGTGATCGCAATCGGTCTCGGCGGCGATGAAGAACGCGGCCCCGCTACCTCGTTCGCGAAGCTATTCGAGCAGGCAAGGAACGCGGGACTGCACCTTGCCTGTCACGCCGGAGAAGTCTGCGGGCCCGCGAGCGTCTGGCAAGCTCTCGAAATTGGCGCCGAGCGAATCGGGCACGGCATTCGCGCCATCGACGACCCCGAGTTGCTGAACGAGCTGCGCCGCCGCGATATCCCACTCGAAGTCTGTCCTTCCAGCAACGTATGTACCGGCGCCGTGCCGGACATCTCCCGGCACCCCCTCCGAAAGCTGTGGGAGGCGGGTATTCCTATCATCCTCGGTACAGACGATCCGGCCCTTTTCCGCACAGATGTCATCCGCGAGTTCAAAATCGCAACCGAACGGTTCGGCTTCTCGCAAGCCGAGCTTCGAACGCTCGCCGCGAACAGTCTGCGCTATAAATTTCAGAATTGATGCTAGACCGATGTCGAGAACTGCATCTGTGCTCCGACTCCACTATGGAATTGCGCAGACAGCGCGAAACCAAAGGAGCTAAAACATGAAATACATTTTGCTAATGACCGGCTCGAAACAAGGTGTCGAAACCTATCGATCCTGGTCTGAGAAAGACGTTCAAACGCACTTCGCGGAGCTCACACGCATCAACCAAGAGCTGCGGGAATCCGGGGAGTTCGTCGCCACCGAAGGCTTGGGTTGGCCAGGCGAGGCGAAGTTGGTCGTCGCGGGCAAGAATGGTACTCCGGTTACCGACGGGGTATTTCCGGAGTCCAAAGAGTTTCTTCTGGGTTACTGGATTGTCGACGTCGACACTCCGGAACGGGCGTATGAAGTCGCTGCCCGGATTTCCGGCGCTCCGGGGCCGGGAGGACTACCTACGAACATGCCGATTGAAGTGCGGCAGATCATGACGCAACCTTCGAGCGAATTGCCTTGAAAGTAGCCGTTCCAAACGGGCCTGCGAGCATCTGCTGCGCGAACTTGCGCCGCAGGTGCTCGGGCCCATCATCCGCCGGTTTCATGACTTCGCCGGGGCTGAGGACGCGGTTCAAGAGGCCCTGCTCGCAGCAGCAATGCAGTGGCCCGCCCAAGGCATTCCTGAAAATCCTCGCGGTTGGTTGATTCAGGTCGCAGCGCGGCGAATGATGGATTCCCTGCGCAGCGAAAAGGCGCGGCGGCGCCGCGAAGCGGAGGTTGTGATGACGATTCCCTCCCCCCTCCTCCCGCAGAGCTCAACAATAAAGTCGATCACGAAGACACACTCGCGCTCCTGTTCATGTGTTGTCATCCATCGCTGACTCCGTCGTCCGCAATCGCTTTGACACTGCGCGCCGTGGCTGGCCTGACCACAGCTGAGATTGCGAGTGCGTTCCTGGTTCCAGAGACGACCATGGCCCAGCGCATTAGTCGAGCGAAGCAGAGCATCAAAGCTTCCGGCGTGCCATTCGCAATTCCTTCTCATAAGGAACGCGCCCCACGGCTCCGCCAGTGCTTCACGTTCTTTATCTGATCTTCAGCGAGGGTTACGCCAGCACCTGCGGTCCGCAGCTGCAGCGTTTCGAGCTCTCGGACGAAGCAATTCGCCTGACACGATCTTTGCGCGTGCTGCTTCCGAACGATTCGGAAGTCGAAGGACTGCTTGCGCTCATGTTACTTACAGATGCGCGGTCCCGCGCACGAACGGCACAGGACGGTAGTTTGATTCCGCTCCTAAAACAGGACCGAACCCTCTGGGATCAAACCAAGATTTCCGAAGGAGTCGCGCTTCTCACGGCAGCGCTCTCCCGTGGATCGATCGGCTCCTACCAATTGCAGGCGGCCATCGCCGCGCTGCACGACGAAGCCGGACGAGCCGAGGATACGGATTGGCCGCAGATTCTCGCATTATACGAACTACTGAAACGCCTATCCGACAATCCGATGGTATCGCTGAACCTCGCAATCGCCTCCGCTATGGTGCACGGCCCTTCAAAAGGCCTTGAGCTTCTCGACCAACTCGATTCGGATCTGCGAATGGCGAATCGTCTCGAAGCCGTTCGCGCGCACCTGTTGGAAATGGCCGGAAACTATGAGGCGGCGAGGGCTCATTACGAAATTTCAGCCACCCGCGCCATGAGCATTCCGGAGCGGACGTACCTGATCTGCAGGCCGCTCGGCTTCGGGATCAAAGAGACAGATTTCCGGAATCCGGACCGACAGTCCTATCCGCGGCCCTGGCCGACACGCTCGTCGAGAAGCAGCCGAAGCAAGGCTTCTAACTCTCGGATTCGATCGCTCAATTGTTCAATGTCGCCGATTTCGGATTCAGCGGCAGCGGCCACGCGCCCGTGCTCCAAAGTACCCATCGCCTGCGCGCGAGCCCTGACTACGCGTCCGGGGATTCCCACTACCGTCGAGCCGCTCGGAACGGAATGCACAACCACCGAGCCCGCGCCGACCTTCACGTCATCGCCCAATGTGATGTTGCCCAGCACCGCCGCTCCATTGCCGACAACTACTCGATTGCCGAGAGTGGGGTGCCGTTTGCCGCCCTCATTTCCGGTGCCCCCGAGCGTTACACCCTGATAGAGCAGCACATCGTCGCCCACCTCAGCCGTCTCGCCGATGACGACACCCATTCCGTGGTCGATAAATAAACGTTCGCCGATTTTTGCGCCGGGATGAATTTCAATGCCCGTCAGGAAGCGTGCTTCCTGGGAAATCATCCGGGCAATGACAAATCGCTTGTGACGGTAGAACCAGTGCGCTACCCTGTGAAACAAGACCGCATGCAGACCCGGATAGCAGAGCAGAATCTCTAACCCGCTCTTCGCAGCAGGATCCTCGCGCTTTATGGTCCGGATGTACTCGCCTAGGCGCATCTCGCTCTATTGTCTCTTAGTAGGCAGAGTAGCTAAATTCTCTTACGAAATGACTACTGTCGGTACCATGCCGAATAAGTGCCGAACTGTTGGTAGTGCGCTAAATTCTGCCGCTTGACACCGGACCTGAGTACGGGGTTTATACTGCCCTTAGACGGGGCAGGAATGCAAAGCCTGACAATCGGACGCTTGGCGCAACTCGGCGGCGTAAACCTCGAAACGGTTCGCTATTACGAGCGGCGTGGACTGTTGCCGAAACCGCCGCGCACACAATCCGGTTATCGCCAGTTTTCGCCAGATGCAGCCCAGCGGTTGCGATTCATCAAACGCGCTCAGGAGCTAGGTTTCTCGCTTAATGAGGTTCGGGAGCTCTTGGCCTTGCGCCTGGAATCCCGCACGAACCGCGCCGAAGTTCGCCGCCGTGCGCAAACCAAGATCGCCGACATTGACTGTAAGATAGCGGCTCTCGCCGCAATGAAGGCTACCTTGCACGACCTGGCTGAACGCTGCGAACACTGTGGCTTATCCTCGAAGTGCCCGATTCTCACAAGTCTTGATCAGGAGAGTTCAGCATGATGTATCCGGCACTCAAGCGAACTCTAGTAGCCCTGCCCGGAGTCGGTGTTTCCCTACTGCCGAAACTGATGTGCCCGGCCTGTTGGCCTGCGTACGCCGGGATTGCTTCTGCGCTCGGCCTAGGATTCTTGATTTCGGCAAAGTATCTGCTTTCGGTGATGGTCGTTTTTCTCGCTCTCGCTATGATCTCACTTGCCTTTCGGGCCTCGCGACGCCACGGCTACGGTCCATTCTGGCTCGGCCTTATCGCTGGGGCGGTGATCGTCACTGGCAAGTTTTATTTCGATGCGCCGCAAGCGACGTCTACGGGAATAGGTCTGCTCATCGCTGCATCGGTCTGGAATAGTTGGACGCGCGGTGCGGCTTCAGCCCCGTCGTGCCCTGCCTGCGTTCCGGCAGGAGTGCGTGTTACGCAAAAGAACGAACAAGGAGGTTTACATGAAAATCGAAGTCTTTAGCGCAGGTTGCAGAACCTGCAAGGACACCATCGAAAGGGTAAGAAAACTGGCCGGCTCAGAACATGAAGTAGTGGTGCATGATATGCACCGCGAAGAGGCCGCGGATCGCGCCGCGCAGCATGGCGTCCATAGTCTGCCTGCGGTCGTAATCAACGGCAAGCTGGCTGCCTGCTGCTCCGGTCGCGGCGTCGAAGAACACGTCTTGCGCGAAGCTCTCCGATAACTCAGCTTACTACCGAACTCTTGCGCTTGCGCTTGCCACGATCAACCAACATTTAGCGCACTACCAACCTGTTGCTATCCTACGCTTAGCTGTGTATCGCGCATTCTGCACTGCTTTATGCTCGGCGTTGCTGTTCGCAACATTCCTGTGGGGCGGCTGTGTCTCTTGCGAACAGTTCTTCATGATGCGGACGGCAGCGAACAACTGCTGCTCGCGCGATGGCCGTTGCCACACCAAGGTGCCTCGAAAGCAACAGCGCTCATCGCGGCCATGCAGCCAACTGGCTTTTGAGCATCATCGATCTATCGACCACAATGTTTCGTTTGCCGCGATGGACGCCACACTCTTGAATTCGTCCTTTTTTTTGAGGAAGCGGATCTCGCCAGTACGTCGCGATCACCTACCAGACCCATCGCCTCCCGACCGCCAAAGTCTCTATTCCACATTTCTGATCTGAAGCTTTCTCTTTCGCCGCGTTTGTGTGGGTCCTCCCGCACCTGATCGCATTGTTCCTAGAAGAGGAGGCTTGTATGAAGCCATGGTTCGGCTTCGGGCTGTTGCTGTTATCACTCGGATCTTGTCTTTGTGCGGCCGATCATGGTCCGGTTTTCGGTCTAGCTACCCCAACAAATCCACAAGGCGGCTGGAGCTTCGACCTCGGAGTAAACGGCCGTGGGGGCGCGGGCGGCCTTGCTGCGGCGCTTGAAGCTGAACTCGCCTATGGTCTAACGCAAAATCTCAAGCTCTCGGTTTCGGGCCCTCTCGTCATCGAATCCGATCCTTATGCGCGATCGTCTGTTACCACGAACACGCCGGTAAGCGGAGATTTCAGTGCCTTGGCTTGGTGGCGCTTTCAAAGAAAGGACTTGCTTGGCAAACGGATTGAGAGCACCCTCGTGGGCGGCATTCTGTTGCCTGGTCCACAGGCTGAAGCAGGCGTATACCGCGGCCTCCACAGCGGTGTGGGTTACCTGGTGGGCGGAGTGACCGGCGTGGCATCCAGGAGCCAATATGTTTGGGGAGGTCTCGATTATCAGCGATACACAGAATCGCAAGGAGATCAACCTCCCGATTTGCTGACATACACGCTCGTGTATGGGTATCGCCCCGCATCGTGGCGCACGGATTATCCTCGCTGGGACTGGCGTATTTTTGGAGAGCTGACGGGTGAGCACGCTGGTTTGCTCGAAAGGCAAACCATTGAAGTGCCCGGCACCGCCGCACAGCAAGTTTTTTTGGGTCCGAGTGTGCTCGGGGTCTATCGAGCCATAGGAATTGAGGCGGGTATGCAATTCCCTCTGTACCGTGACATAGGTTTCCTCTACCCGCGCGAGCGATACCGTTTCGCAATCAACTTTGCCTATTTCTTCTAAAGGAGTTTACGTATGAAAAAACAAGCTCTTCTGCTGATCGGGATCCTGGCTGCATTAGTCCCTAGTCGTGCTGAGCTGCTCCAGGCCGACTTATCGATCTTCGGCATGGACTGAATGACGTGCGCACACGTCGTGCACGTGTCTTTGAAAAAAATCCCCGGCGTGGATTCAGTAGACGTGAGCCTGAATAAGGGCCTGGCCGTCGTGAAGCTCAAACAGGGCAACGCGGTAACAGTGCCGCAGCTCTGGGAGACGATTCACAAACAAGGCTACACGCCGAAGGCAACCACGGTCTTGATTCGTGGCGAACTGATCGATGCCCAAAATGAGTTGCAGCTCAAAGTATCGGGAACGGGTGCGCTGATCACCTTAACTCCCGGCGCGAAAAATCAAACCGCTTACCAGGATCCCCGCAAGTACGCGGGCAATGAAGTGATCGTACGCGGCGTGATGAATCCCGGCAAGGATTTCAAATCGCCCGTTCCATTGCAAATAACCGAAATCCAATTAGTAGACCAGAAAGGAACATAATGGAAACCGCTTTCACCGACTCGCGCACGCGCAGCGGAATTCTCAGTTACTTCTCGCTGTTCACATCATTCGGAACGCTGCTGTGCTGCGCGCTGCCCTCTCTCTTCGTGCTGTTTGGGTTGGGAGCAACCGTCGCATCCGTGCTTTCGGCAGTTCCCTGGCTCGTGTACCTCTCGCGCCACAAGAACTGGGTTTTTGTGATCGCCGGGCTTTTGATCGCGGGCAACTTCGTCTACGTATATCGGATTGCTCCGCGGTTCCAGCTTAAGAATGGAACCTGCGGCATCGATGATCCAGCCGCCTGCCAGAGAGCGAGCCGTTTCAGCAGAGTCGTTCTTTGGACTTCCGGCATTCTTTACCTGATTGGCTGCTTCAGCGCATACGTGCTCGGTCCCTTGCTCGTGCGTTTGGATACGTGACCGCAGCTGAACGCCAGTTGAGGATGAGTCCTAACCACAAGTTTTTTGAAAAGGAGAACTTATGTATTTACAAAAAATTGCCGTTTCAGCGGGTCTTCTGATTGGCGCATTCTCATGCTCTTCACAATCCTCCCAGACCCTTACCGGCACGGTTACCGACACGATGTGCGGAGCAAAGCACATGATGACGAATGTAAGCGCAGCGCAATGCGTCCGCGAATGCGTGAAGGGAGGCTCTGGCTATGCGCTCCTCAGTGGGGGCAAAGTTTACGCGCTGAGGGGAGAGATCAAGCAGATCGACAAGTACGCCGGGCAGAATGTCACGATCACGGGAGGCGTTTCGGGAACCACAGTCAAGGTGCGTTCCATCTCTGCCGCAAGATCTTGAGCGCCCTCGGGACCTCAATGTCAAAAGATCCGTTACGAGGGCCTGCTGAATCAGCTGGAACCACCGAAGGTGACCACGATTTTCCAGTGGACAAACAAATCGAAGCTCGTCACCCTCGATGTGTTTCTGCCGTGAGGCGCAGCGCCTCCGAGCGTCATCGCCAAGACGCAACCCGCCCACAAATCGGCGAGATCGTCGAAGTGCGCCCGATCGAGGAGATCCTGGCAACTCTGGACAGTGAAGGCGCGCTTGAAGGCGTTCCTTTCATGCCCGAGATGCTTGCCTTCTGCGGAAAACGTTTCCCTGTATTCAAACGGGCCGATTACACCTGCACGAACGGAGAACCGCGATACCTGGAGAATACGCTTCATTTAGACAACCTTCGATGTGATGGCTCAGCCCATCGTAGCTGTCAGGCGAAATGTTTGATCTTTTGGAAAGAAGCCTGGATCAAGCGCATCGCGCCGGAAGACCCGGCCTCAAAAATAGAAACCCAAGGCTTGGAAACCGCGACTATCTCCGTAGCGGCTTTTCTCGGCGCTAAGACAGAACGGAATGACGGCACAATGTATTGCCAAGCGACAGAAATTCGGCGCGCGACCTGTGCTTTCAACTTGAGCCTTTCCCAATACACGGGGAACGTCTATCGAGACTTTCGCGCTCAGCGAATCGGTTGGCGGGATCTAAGGCGATTGCTGACGTGGATACGCGAAAGGATACTTTGGTCGGCTTTCATACATTGGGCCAGACTGCCATGGAATAGAAGACGCTACGAAAAAACTCCTGCCCAAGCGTTGAATCTTCGGCCGGGAGATCTCGTTAAGGTACGTAGTATCCGCGATATCCTAAGCACCCTGGATCGGAGAGGCCGTAATCGCGGTCTGCGATTCACGCCCGAAATGTTCCGTTACTGCGGTCACGAACACCGTGTGCTCGCGAGATTAGAAAGGCGTATCGATGAGAATGGCGGCCACTTAGTGGAGTTCGGCAACCCGTCTATCCTTCTTGAGAATGTCGTTTGCACGGGACAACGCACGTTTTGCTCCCGAACCGAATATCACTACTGGCGCGAGATCTGGGTGGAACGCCGCCCGACCGGTCATCAGTACTAGAACTCTTACCACGCCTTATTCCATTGTGCGCGACTTCGCTTCCAACGTAAGTTTGAGTTGTCAGGAGTTCCTCAGAGAGAGGATTCTCCAATGAATCGGACTGGTCAATTGGAAACCGGCCGAATACTTTCGCCTCTGAGGGTTCTTGCCCGCTTTGAGGCATTTGGGTTGGGGGGAATGGTTCGTTCATCTCGATTTGGGGCTGTCCTGCTTGCATTCCTACTGCTTTTCAGCAGCGTGAGGTGCGTGTATGCGTGTGCGGCGGAGCCTTGTAGCGGCAGCTCGCAAAGCAACCTGCCGCCATGTCACCGGCATCACGCTCCCGTAGGTCACACTCCCCACGCCTGTTCGCATGTCTTGACGATGGACGCAAAGCATTCACCCGCTTGTCTCGCCCTTTTTGAGCTCACGAGGCTTCCATTCCTCCCGTCAGTAGCTGCTTTGTTTCCGCCGCGCACACTGACGGAAGCAGCCACTTGTTTGACTGCGTCGCCGCCTAACCTCACCTCACTCTCCCCAGTCATTCTCCGCATCTGATATCGCACAATCCCTGCGCATCGCTCGCTTGTTACTTGTGTGGTTTTAGACGCTTGACTCGCTTACACGCGAGCAGCGGAAGGAGATGCCGTTTTGTTTAGCAGATTCGTGAGGGCGCTGTTCGTTGCCTCGCTCTGGGGAGGATCAATCCCCATTCTGCAGGCGCAGCGTGAAAGCGCTGCTCCGCAGGAGCCCGATCAAGCGAACGCAACCTCGACTGTAAGTATGCACGATAACCAGGATCACCATTCCATGCCGCGTATGACGATGCCGGCGATGCAGATGGCCGACATGAATCCGGCGGCTATGTTTTTGATGAATCTCTCTTCGGGTACTGCTAGGAACGCCACTGCTTGGCCGATGCCGATGCTGATGAAACCCTTTGGCGCCTGGAACACCATGTTCATGGCGCAGGCGTTCATCAACGACACGCAGCAATCGGGCCCGCGAGGCGGTGACAAGCTCTTCTCGACGAACTGGTTCATGGCGAATGCTGAACACCGCGCCGGAATCAACGGCGCCTTTCAAATTCAGCTCATGCTCAGTCTCGAGCCCGCCACCATCACGGACCGGCGCTATCCACTCCTATTTCAAACCGGCGAGACCGCCTTCGGAAAGCCGATTGTCGACGGCCAGCATCCCCATGACTTCATCATGGCGCTCGGTTTTCAATACGCTCTATCTCTTAATGAGAACACCACCCTGGAGCTCTATTTCGCCCCGGTAGGCGATCCGGCACTCGGACCCGTTGCTTACCCGCACCGGGCGTCTGCAATGGAATTGCCCGTCGCGACGCTATCCCATCACTGGCAGGATTCGACCCACATCTCCAATGAGGTCGTCACCGCAGGTATCGCTTACAAAAAGATAAACCTCGAAGCGAGCGGCTTCTATGGTTCCGAACCGGATGAATTTCGTTGGGACATCGACTCAGGCCCGATCAATTCCTGGTCTACCAGGCTGTGGTATTTTCCCACCAAAAACTGGGCAGCCGAGGTCTCGGTCGGACACTTGGCTCACCCGGAAGCGCTTGATCCAGGTGATCAGACCCGAAGCACCGCATCGCTTGAGTACTCCAAGCCGTTACGAGGCGGAAGCTGGTCGTCAAGTGTCATCTGGGGCCGGAACCATAACACTTACACCAAGCGCAATTTGAACTCATACACAGTGGAATCGGTCTTACCGCTCCATCACGACAATTTCATCACCGGGCGAATCGAGTCGGTCGATAAGGACGACCTGTTTGAAAACCAGCCAAATATTGAGCAATTCCTCGCCACCCGCTACGGCAGCACATTCCGCATTGGCGCGTACACCATCGGTTACACCCGTGACATGGACATTTTCCGCCAGGTCGAAACCGGAATAGGAGCTGACTTCACAGCCTATTCCCTCCCTGGCGCCATCAAGCCCTATTACGGCAACCATCCGCTCGGCGGCAACGTGTTCATTAGATTTCGGCTCAAGGAGCGCTCCTGATGCCTTCCGTAGATACGAAGTGCAATGTTGAGCAGTTCGCATCCGTTGCTGTATCGGCCGATAAGGCCATGGCCAGCACACTCGATCCCGAAGTTGCAGCCGTAAGCCATCACTCCGGACGCATTCCCCAGCTAGATGGCCTTCGCGCCCTCGCGATGTTCAGTGTTTTTCTGTACGCAGCTTTGGACGCTCCTCTTCTCTGGATGGGAGTTGATGTCTTCTTCGTGCTGAGCGGTTTTCTCATCACCGGCATTCTGCTTCAGCGCAAGAAAAGCGGAACCTCCTATTTCGGCTACTTCTATAGCCGTCGCGCCAGGCGCATCCTGGCTCCATACTGGCTGCTGATGATCGTCTCTTCTTTACTCTTCGGCGCGGCCTGGCTCAAACAGTGGTATTGGTATGTCTTCTTCTTAACGAATATTCCCGTTGCGTTCAATCACGTCAGTCACTCGAGCTTAGGCGTGCTGTGGTCCTTAGCCGTCGAAGAGCAGTTTTACCTGATTTGGCCGGTGATCATCCTGTTCATCCCAGAGGTTCTGCTATCGCGTGTGGCTTGGGCTCTGCTACTACTCGCGCCGGTCCTACGCGCAGTCGCCACGCCCTTCTTGGGCAGTTACTTACCCATCTATCATCTGACCCCGTTCAGGATGGATTTACTCGCTGCCGGCGCACTACTCGCAATTGCCTGGCGAAAAGATCCCAACGCGGTCAAAAAATATTCCTCCGTTGGTAAGTTGATGGTCATCGTCTCCCTGATCGTGCTCTTCAGCTTGTCGGTGTTCCCTTGGTTTAGAACGTCGCAACACACCGTTCTCACGAATACGTTCGTGTTCGTCCTGACACTGCTCGTCGCTGTTGGCGTCCTCATGTGGGCGCTCAAGGACCGTACCGTCTTTTCGTCCTTCCTGAGTCTGCCGTTTTTGCGCTATGTGGGTCGAATCAGCTATTCCATGTACCTGATCCACGCAACTGCGATCATCCTCGCCGAGAAGTGGTTTCAAAGTCCGCTCATAGTGCTATGTGTCTCCTTCGCGGGAGCATTCCTGTATAGCGCAGCTTCGTGGCATCTCCTCGAGAAGCGCCTCGCGGGGTCTCGACATAGCAAACCACGCCGCGAGCAATCATCAGAAACTTGCATTCAGATGCTGCCTGGACCATGAACTATCGCTGGACGCATCCCAGCGCCAGGTGAATGCTTACATCCTTATTGATTGCGAGACTGCCTCCGCTCCATCGAATGCAGCCTTCGAAGTTGCGGAAGATGCCTTCCTGTTTCATCACTCTCCATTTGTAAACAGAGAAACCGACGCTGCTGTAGGCCTTCTTGATTTGATACTCGCAGCATGCTGGTATTTTCTTGCCCACGCCCGCGAGTGCACTCGTGAAAAGAACTGAACCGAAGAGGGCTAGATAAAGCCGATCAGTGTGTAACCACATCGCGCCAATTCAGAATCCAACTCTTTGCTTCCCCCAATCCCAACTTCCTCCACCAGTCATCCATCCCGTGTTGATTCGTCCCTCGAAGCACATCCTCGCGCGTAAGATCGGACGGTGGCGGAACCAGCACAGCAAGTCGATCAAACACCGCCGCTTTCAAATCGGGTGGAACTCTTCGCAAGAGGCTGAGAAGAGTAATAGCATCTCGGTGTCGCGCCTCGGCTAAAACTACCCTAAGCGCATCGGTGTCCTCATATCCCTTTTCGAAATCCAGCTTCTGTAGGGCGGCGCGGAATTGATCGGGCGCATCCTCGAAGAAGGGAGTCCCCGGACCAAACGGAGTTTGGGTAAAGACCATCGCGCCTGCCGGGACAATTGCCTGGCGGTTATTCAGCTCGAATTCGACCCACCCTGATGTGACCTGCAGCTCTCCTGAGCCGCTTGGGGCCACCTGCAGCGTGAAGGCGCAACCGAGATCGATCGCAGTCGCAGAAGGCGTTTCAACAAAGAGAGTAAATGGAGGCGCCCAAACCCGGGCCGTGATCTTTCCGCTCTGTAAAGAGAATCGGTGCCGGCCTGAGCGCGCTCGAAACAAAAGTAGCTTTGTATCCGGGCTAACCTCGATTTTACTCATGATTCCCATCCGAAGCCTGGCTCGCGAGCGGTTATCGGTTTGAAGGAACTCTCCACTGGAGAGCCGGCCAATTCCCGCGAGAGGCATGTTGTTGATCCTCGGAGCGCCGGACAGCGTCGTGACTTCCCAATCGGCGCCTGGCTGCCATGCAATCCGCAGAAGAATCGCAGACGCGGCTATTAGAATAAGCAAAATCGCAGCAATCGCACCCATCCGAATCCAAGCTGGATGCGTAAGCGCCCTCAGAGGCAGCGGGCGGATTTCTACCCTCCCAGAAAACCGCGAAAGCAATTCTTCCCAACGCCGCAGCTCGGGATCAGCTTCACCGGCTTTATTCCAGATATAAAGATGCTCACTCGGTTCCACTAGCGAACACCTCCCTTCAGTTGCTCACGAAGAAGCTTCACGCCTCGATGCAGATTGACCCGAACGGAATCCGCGGTGAGATCGGTGAGCACAGCAATCTCTGGTCCGGTAAGCCCCTCGACAAAGCGCAACATCAGTGTTTCGCGATAGGCCTGCGGCAAGCGCCGGATGGCATTCAACAAGAACCAGGCCTGCTCGTCATCCGAGGCGAGCGCGAGATGGGAGGATAACTCCTCCGTACTGTGAGCATGCCGGAAGTGATCCGCCGAACGGCGGCGAGTGATCTGCGCTAACCATCCGCCGAATGCCATGGCCTCACGCAATGACGGAAGTTGACGCCACGCTTGCAGAAATATTTCTTGTGCCAAATCATCCACCTCGACCGTCGGTACTCGCGACAACAGAATGCCGTGCACCATCGGGAAGAACCGCTTGTACAACTCACTAAAGGCATCCCGGTCACCGTCACGCGAACCCGCGACTAACCGGCGCAACTCCGATTTTTCATCGGACACTGCGTTGTCTTCTGATGCCGTTCTTGTGCCCCTCTTTCAGCGGAAGTTGGTCTCCCGCTTTAGCCGCATTTTGAAGCGGCAATGCAGAACCCCGTCTTCTGTATGCGTGACTTGTCGAATCGAACTGAACTCGCCCTTTCCTTTCGCTTCGGCCAACATCTCCGGAGTGATGTATGGGTCGCCTTCGAAGCGCAACTCGTCCACCCATTGGGGAGGATAGCCCGCGCCCCACAGGGTGAAGTGAACGTGCGCCGGGACCCGCATTCCGGGATAGTGGCCCGGAAGAATCGTGTGCAGTTCAAAACGACCCTCGGCGTCGGTTTTCATCCAACCATACAGCCGAGGAGGGTACTCTTTCTGGTCCGCGCCGTAATAGCCTTCCGCGTCCGTATTGTAGGCATACACCGTGATGTCTTCAGCAGGCGTCCTGCCATCAGGCGCAAATACCTGCCCTTCAATGATGAGTGGATTTCCGGGCTCCTCTGCAGGAACGATCCTGGTCCGGCTTGACAGCGCTGCCGGTGCCGGGCGGTGAATCATGATCAAACCGTTATTCCTGGCCCTCTCCCAAACGCTTTTCGGTAGAGCGCCAAACGGGTCGCTGTCATTGCCGGCGGAGGCCTTGAAAGCCAAAGCGCTCATGGCTATGCTGGGCCATGCCGCGTTTTGAAGAAAACGCCGCCGGGAAATTGCGACGCCTATAGCGCTCAACGAACCTGCCCTCCTAATAAGAAGGACGCCTCAATGCAGTCACACCGTTAACACAGGCGCCATGCGCAATTAAAACGGCAAATCCGAAAAGCTTGACTCTATCGAGGTTAGGGCTGATGCTGGCGAGATGATTATGTATCTTGCAGCAGTCTTACTTGCATATAACATGAAAGACCCGAAGCTCGCACATGCGCGGACCGAGTTCCGATTTTCAGTGAATCTCTCGTATAACAAGGCGTTCCCTCTATTCGGAGCCTGGGCCGAGAAACAATGGGCGCCCGATTGGAACCCGCAGTTCGTATACCCGAACCCTCCGGCCGACAAAGAAGGCGCCGTCTTCCGAGTGGATCATGGCTCACATTCGAGCGCTTGGATCATGACTCGATTTGATCCCGCCGCGGGACGCGTGCAATACGCGCTTCTGATCGATAACCTCGTCTTGACCCGCATCAATATTGAGGTCAAGAGAAACGGGCCATCCGATACCGGCGTCTCGGTGGCCTATGAGTGGACGGCTCTCAATCCCAGTGGGAATGATCAGGTAAAGAGATTGGCAAAGCAGTACGAGGAAGCGGGCCCGGAATGGCAGAGCCAGATCAATGCGTACGCAGCGAAGATAGAGAACGGCCATTGATTCCTGCCCGCGCGCGCTTCCGGGTAACATCGAGCATTGTGTCAGCGTCTTAGAAGCAAAAGGTGAGAACGCCTACATCCTGCCGTTGATTGGGAAATAGCCGCCGTCACCCCACCGCGAAACACCTGTCGATTCTATACAACTAAGGGGAAAATAGGGATTTGAAGCCTACCGCACTCGAACCGGACGAGACGCATCCTCACCAGCCTGAGATACATCCAGCTCGGATCCCGAATCTCGATCTCGACGAGGGGAAGCCCTCGAAAAATCGCTGGTGGGTGTGGCTGCTCGTATTTGCCGTGATCGGATACGGGTGCTACCGCTTGTATCAGTTCGAGACAGCCAAGAAGCAAGCCGCCACCGCGAGGCGGGCGGGGGCAATGCGGCCCAGTAATATTCCCGTGGTGGCGGCGGCGGCGCATGAGGGAGACATGCCGGTTTACCTACAGGGCTTGGGCACGGTGACGGCGTTCAACACGGTTACCGTGAAACCCCGCATTGACGGGCAGCTCATCGCGGTGAACTTTCACGAGGGCCAGTTCGTGCATCAGGGTGATTTGTTGGCCGAGATCGATCCGAAGCCGTTTCAGGTCGCGCTCGATCAAGCCCAGGGGCAGCTCGCTAAGGACCAGGCAACACTGAAGGACGCGCAGGTGAATCTCGAGCGCGATCAGGAGCTGTACAACGACAAAATCATCGCCAAGCAGCAGCTCGATACACAAGCTGCCACGGTGCAGGAATCGCAGGGCGCGATTACCTCCGACCAGGCCGCCATCGACAATGCCAAGCTGAACCTCTCTTATACGCGCGTCACAGCGCCGATCAGCGGACGCGTAGGGCTCCGTTTGGTTGATGCCGGGAACATGGTTCATGCTGCTGATCCCAACGGTTTGGTGATCATCACCCAATTGCAGCCCATCTCGGTCCTGTTCAGCATTCCGGAAGATCAGCTCCCCGAAGTGCTTCGCAAGCTGCACCAGGGGGCAAAGCTTAAAACCGAAGCTTATGATCGCGATCTGACCAAGAAGCTGGCCGACGGAACTCTGCTTACGGTTGACAACCAGATCGATCAGACCACAGGAACGTCGCGCCTCAAGGCGGTTTTCCCGAACACCGATTTCGCGCTTTTCCCGAATCAGTTCGTGAATATCAAGCTGTGGCTCGATACGAAGCACGGCGTCATTATTGTTCCAGCCACTGCGATTCAGCGGGGTCCGACCGGAACTTTTGTCTATCTGGTTCAGGACGACAACACCGTGACAGTGCGCGCGGTGAAAGTAGGTCTGAGCGAAGGAAACGACGTTTCGATCGATGACGGGCTTCAGGCCGGTGACAAAGTGGTAGTGGACGGAGCCGAGAAACTCGCCGAAGGCATGAAAGTAGTGCTTCGGCAACCGGGCGGAGGGAAGGCCCAGCGGGGATAGAATATGAGTCCATCACGGCCGTTTATACTACGGCCGGTTGCAACATCCCTCCTGATGGCGGGAATCCTCATCGCGGGGGCCATCGCCTACCGGCAGCTTCCCGTCTCGGCGCTTCCCGAAGTTGATTACCCGACCATCCAGTGCCTCACGTTCTATCCCGGCGCGAGCCCGGAAGTGATGGCTTCTTCGGTAACCGCACCGTTGGAGCGGACCTTCGGACAGGTGCCGGGGCTGAAGCAGATGACCTCCACGAGCTCTTTCGGGAGCTCGATTATCACCCTGCAGTTCGATCTTGATTTAAATATTGATGTAGCCGAGCAGCAGGTCCAGGCTTCGATCAACGCGGCGGGGACGTATCTGCCGCCCGATCTCCCGAATCCGCCGATCTATAGCAAGGTCAATCCGGCAGATGCGCCGATCTTGACATTGGCGCTGACATCGAAGACGCTTCCGCTGACAAAGGTTGAGGATCTTGCTGACACGACGCTCGCCCAGAAAATTTCTCAGCTGCCTGGTGTCGGGCTAGTCACGCTGAGCGGGGGCGAGAAGCCTGCCGTTCGCATTCGCGCGAATCCCACCGCGCTTGCAGCATACGGTCTGAGTCTCGAGGACGTGCGGACGGCTCTCAATCAGACGAACCTCAATCAAGCCAAGGGGAACTTCGACGGCCTTCGGCAGGCGTATACCATTGGCGCAAACGACCAGATTCTGACCAGTGCCGGCTACAAGTCGGTGATTGTCGCGTACCGCAATGGCGCGCCAGTGCGGTTAGAAGATGTTGCGACGGTCATCGATGGAGCCGAGAACACAAGACAGGCCGCCTGGATGAACACCACGCCCGCCGTGATCATGAACATCCAGCGGCAACCCGGCGCGAATATCATTACTGTCGTCGACCGCATCAAGGCGTTGTTGCCACAGTTGAAGGTTTCCATCCCTTCGGCCGTCGATATCGCGGTGCTCACGGATAGAACGACCACCATCCGCGCCTCGGTCAAAGACGTTCAGTTCGAGCTGATGCTTACGGTCGCCCTGGTGGTCATGGTGATGTTTTTGTTTCTGCGTAATTTGGCTGCGACCGTGATCCCGAGCGTTGCTGTCCCGCTTTCGATTGTGGGCACTTTCGGCGTGATGTACCTGCTCGGGTACAGCTTGAACAACCTATCGCTCATGGCTTTGACCATCTCTACCGGGTTCGTGGTGGATGACGCGATCGTCATGATCGAAAACATCTCGCGGTATCTGGAAGAAGGCGAATCTCCGTTGAGAGCGGCGCTGAAAGGTTCCGAGCAGATTGGCTTCACGATTTTGTCGTTGACGATTTCGCTCATTGCCGTGCTGATCCCGCTGCTCTTCATGGGGGACATTGTGGGCCGCCTGTTCCGTGAATTCGCGATTACACTTGCTGTCACTATCCTCGTTTCTGCCATTGTTTCTCTGACGCTGACGCCGATGATGTGCGCGAAACTGCTGCGTCACAGGCCCGAAGCGCAGCAAGGCTGGCTTTACCGGAATTCGGAACACGCGTTTAATTGGATCATTGCGCGCTACGGAACCACTTTGCAATGGGTGTTGCGGCACCAGCCGCTGACGCTTCTGATTACCTTCTCCACTCTGGTCGCGACGATTTTGCTCTACATCGTGGTTCCGAAAGGCTTCTTCCCGGTACAAGATACGGGCGTGATTCTGGGCGTCTCAGAGGCGCCTCAAACTATTTCGTTCCCCGCTATGGCCAATCGCCAGGAAGCCCTCGCACGGGTGATCCTCAAAGATCCGGCTGTTGAAAGCTTATCGTCCTTTATCGG
This sequence comes from uncultured Acidobacteriaceae bacterium, assembly GCA_963703035.1. GTDB lineage: Bacteria > Acidobacteriota > Terriglobia > Bryobacterales > Bryobacteraceae > Bog-105. Next base: position 1,979,144 of record OY969780.1, read on the forward strand.
CATTGATGGTATTAACACGACCTTAAACAGCGGCCGCATCCAAATCAATCTGAAGCCGCTTTCCGAACGCGGCATCAACGCAAGCGACGTGATTCGCAGGCTGCAACCCAAGCTTGCGCAGGTCGACGGTATCACCCTTTTCATGCAACCCGTGCAGGATCTGACAGTCGAGGACCGGGTGAGCCGCACCGAGTATCAATATACGCTCGAAGATGCGGACGCAAACGAATTGAATACCTATACAACGCGCCTCGTGGACAAGCTTAGAACTCTTCCGCAATTGCGAGACGTCGCCACTGACCAGCAGAATTCCGGCTTGCAAACCACGCTGGTCGTCGACCGTGATACGGCCTCGCGGCTCGGCATCGGAATGCAGGCGATCGACGACACGCTCTATGATGCGTTCGGCCAGCGGCTCGTCTCAACCATGTTTACTCAGTTGAACCAATATCACGTGGTACTCGAGGTCGGACCGGAATTCCGGCAAAATCCCAGCGCGTTGACAAGCATCTACGTTCGGTCGGCAAGCGGCAGCGAGGTTCCGCTGAGCTCGTTCACGCATTTCGAGAGTTCAACCACTCCTTTAACAGTGAATCATCAGGGGCAATTCCCGGTTGTCACGATCTCCTTTAATCTCCCGGCTGGCGAGTCGCTAGGAAACGCGGTCAAGGCCATCAAGCAGGCCGAGCAGGAGATCGGGCTCCCTATGAGCATTCATTCCAGCTTCCAAGGCACGGCGGCTGCTTTTCAAAACTCGCTCTCGAACGAGGCGTGGTTGATTTTAGCCGCGCTCGTGGTCGTCTATATCGTGCTCGGCGTTCTGTACGAAAGCTATATCCACCCGATTACGATTCTGTCGACACTGCCGTCCGCAGGCGTGGGCGCGATCCTGGCGCTGTTCATCTGCCGCCAGGATTTCAGCGTCGTCGCTTTAATTGGACTGATCCTGCTGATCGGCATCGTGAAAAAGAACGCCATCATGATGATCGATTTCGCGCTGCAGGCCGAGCGCGAGGAGGGCAAGCCTCCGGAGCAGGCCATCTATCAAGCCTGCCTATTGCGCTTCCGGCCGATCATGATGACCACCATGGCCGCACTCTTTGGCGGACTGCCTCTGGCCTTGGGCACTGGTGTCGGCTCGGAGCTGCGCCGGCCACTGGGAATCACGATTGTCGGCGGCCTGATTCTGAGCCAGGTCTTGACCCTCTACACGACTCCTGTGGTTTATCTGTTTTTCGATAGATTGGCGAGACGCTTCAGCCGCGCTGCGGAACGCCAGATTCCCACCTATCCGCCCGTGCGAGAGCCGGTCGTCGCGGAGTAGCTCTTGGATAAGGCTTCATGAACATATCGGCTCCCTTCATTCGGAGATCTGTCGCGACCTCATTGTTGACAGGCGCTCTCGCGTTGTCAGGCGTGCTCGCATTTCGACTTCTGCCGGTCGCGCCGCTTCCTGAAGTCGAGTTCCCAACCATCCAGGTTCATGCGAACCTTCCCGGCGCAAGTCCCGAGACTATGGCGTCCGCAGTGGCTACGCCGCTCGAGCGCCAATTTGGCCGCATCGCCGGAATTACGGAGATGACCTCATCCAGCCAACTCGGCAGCACCGGCATCACGCTTCAATTCGATTTAAGCCGGAACATCGATGCGGCTGGACGCGATGTCCAGGCGGCGATCAACGCGGCTCGAGGACAACTCCCGGCCGATATGCCGAGTAATCCCGGTTACTGGAAATCGAATCCCGCCGATGCGCCGATCATGATCCTTTCTTTGACATCGAGCGCCTTCGACCGCGGGCACATGTACGACATGGCCGATTCCATCCTGGCCCAGAAGCTCTCTCAAATTGAGGGCGTAGGAGAAGTACATGTGTGGGGCAGCTCCCGTCCCGCAGTCAGAGTTCAAGTGAACCCCACAATTCTCAACACGTTCGGGCTCGCTCTTACCGACATCGCCACAACGCTCAGTAACGCCAATGCGAATGAGGCGAAAGGATCGCTGGGTAACGACAAGACCCGCTGGCAAGTGAACGCGACGGATCAACTGTTTACGGCCGATCAATACGCGCCGCTGATTGCTTCGTATCACAATGGCGCTCCTGTTCGGCTCCGCGATGTCGGGAACGTGCTCGATTCCGTCGAAGACACGCGGAATGATGGCCTCGATAACGGCAAACCTTCAGTATTGGTCGCAGTGTTCAAGCAGCCTACGGCCAACATCATCGATACCGTGGATCGCATCAAGCTTGTCTTACCCCAGCTTCAGGCTTCCATTCCTCCGGCCATGAATCTTCGGGTTTCGCAAGACAGAACCACGACGATTCGCGCCTCAATCCACGATGTCGAGTACACCTTGCTCATCTCCGTAGGATTGGTGATTCTGGTCGTATTTTTCTTCCTGCGGAACACGTGGGCAACAATTATTCCGGGCATCGCGGTGCCCCTCTCGCTCCTCGGCACATTCGGCGTCATGTATCTCGCCGGCTACAGCCTGAACAATTTGACGCTCATGGCGCTGACGATTTCGACCGGCTTTGTGGTCGACGACGCAATCGTTGTGATCGAGAACATCACGCGATATCTGGAGCAAGGCCTGGCGCCGGTGAAGGCCGCTTTGCAAGGTGCGAAAGAGATCGGGTTCACCGTGCTTTCTATGAGCACATCGCTGGTAGCTGTCTTCATTCCGATTCTGCTGATGGGCGGCATCATCGGCCGCCTGTTCCGCGAATTCGCGATCACGTTGACGGTCGCGATCTGCGTTTCACTGGTCGTCTCGCTGACCACTACGCCCATGATGTGCGCCAAATTCCTTCGTTCGCCGGAGGAAAAGAAACACAACTGGGCTTATCGCGTCAGCGAGCGTATCTTCGATACGATGCACTCTACGTATGCCAGAACGCTCGCGGTCGTTTTGAGACATCCCCAACTAACACTCGTGATCACGATTGTGACCGTCGGAATTAGTGTCTTCCTTTACATTATTGTTCCTAAAGGCTTCTTTCCGCAACAAGATACCGGACGCATCGGCGGTATGATCCAAGCCGACCAGGATGTCTCTTTCGCCGCCATGGATCAGAAGTTGCACGCCTACATGCGCATCGTCGAGCGCGACCCGGCCGTAGATGATGTAGGCGGCTTTACGGGCGGAGGCACGTTGAATTCAGCCGGCATGTGGATCACTCTCAAGCCTCTTGATCAGAGGGACGTCACCTCCGATCAGGTCATCAATCGTCTACGCGGCAAGTTGGCGCGCATTCCCGGCGCGACGCTCTATTTGCAGTCCGTTCAGGACATCCGCGTTGGCGGCCGCGCCAGTAACTCTCAATATCAGTACACGCTGCAGTCAGACCACCTCGCGGATCTTAATGAATGGGCGCCCAAGCTGCTTGAAAAACTAAAGACGGTTCCCATTTTGCTCGACGTGAACAGTGATCAGCAGGTGCATGGGTTAGAAACTCAGCTAGTCATTGATCGAGCGACCGCCTCCCGTTTGGGTGTGAGCCCGTATGCGATTGACACGACACTCTACAGCGCGTTTGGACAGCGCCAGGTTTCGACGATGTACGCCGGCATCAACCAATATCACGTGGTGCTTGAAGTGCTGCCTGAGTTTCAGCAGAATCCTGCCGCTCTGAACGAAATTTACGTCCGCTCGAATAACGGAACGACTGTGCCGCTCTCGACGTTCACGCATTACAAAACGGCGCTGACTTCGCTGACGGTGAATCATCAAGGGCAGTTTCCATCCATCACCTTGTCTTTCGCGCTCGCTCCCGGCATTGCCCTGAGTGAGGCAGTGAACCAAGTGCAAACGGCGGAACAGGACATCGGAATGCCGGCGAATGTTCGCGGCGCATTTGCCGGCACTGCCCAGGCCTTTCAAGCCTCGCTCAAGAGCCAACCGATTTTGATTTTGGCTGCGCTGGTCGCCGTCTACATCGTCCTCGGAATGCTCTACGAAAGTTATATTCATCCGATCACAATCCTTTCGACATTGCCTTCGGCCGGTGTGGGCGCTTTGCTTGCGCTCATACTGTTCGGAACGGAGCTTACGGTGATTTCGATGATCGGCATCATTTTGCTGATCGGGATCGTCAAAAAGAACGCGATTCTGATGATTGATTTTGCGCTCGAGACGGAGCGCAAGCAGGGCATTTCGTCGAAACAAGCCATTTATCAGGCCTGCCTGCTGCGTTTCCGGCCTATCATTATGACCACCATGGCGGCGCTGTTCGGAGGGCTGCCGCTCGCGCTCGGGACCGGAACCGGCTCAGAAATCCGCCGCCCGCTCGGCATCACAATCGTCGGCGGCCTGATTGTCAGCCAGCTTCTCACGCTCTATACGACCCCGGTTGTGTACCTGTATCTCGACAAGCTGCAGTTGTGGTTCGGCCACGCAAGGCAGCTCAGCCCCAGACTTCAGACTTATCTATCGGACACGCCCGCTTAGGCCAGGTGCGAATACAGACGGTTAACCTGCTCTAAGAACCGTTTCTGCCCGAATTTTTCGTCTAACGTGTGTACCGCGTTTTCGGCCATTCTCCGCGACAGATTCTGATCCTGAGCTACTTGAACGAGGCGATCTGCCAAGATGCCCGGCGATTTCCTAGGGACAAGAAAACCGTTCACGCCGTCTTCGATCGCTTCGGAAATGCCGCCTACGTCTGTACTGACCACCGGCTTCCGGTACATCATGGCCTCGAGCAGCGTAGTCGCCAATCCTTCCCAGTTCGACGACAGCACAAACGTATCGATCGCGGCATAAAACCGGCTCATCTCGGGTTGAAATCCTGCGAACAGGAAGCGCTCGCGCATTCCGGCATCGCGCAAAAGCGGCTGGAGACTCTCGAAATGATTGCGATGCGCCGGTTCCAGCTCGTAATCGCCGGCTATCAAGAAAACGCAATTCGACACTTTCGCGCTGACGATCTGAGCCGCCTGAATTAACGTCGCGAAATCTTTCTGCGGCGATACTCGCGCCGCCATCCCGAACACGTGAGCCGCTTCGGGCACCCGGAAACTCCGCCGAGCAGTTTCACCATCTTCGAGCGGTTTGAAAACTGCCCCCGGTACATCATAGAGAATCGTCGACCGCGCTCTCACTCTTCGCATCCCAAACGTTTCGCGCGTGTTGTTCGAAACGAAGATGAATTGCTCGACTGCTCTCAGAAAGGTTTTATCTCTCACCGAGAAGTGCGGATAGTGGTTGCGCACATGGCTGATCACGCGCACACTCGCAAGACGCCCTGCGATGCCGGTGAAGTGCGCGGCCAGAATGTCAGCGCAGTGCAGAATCTGCACCTCATTGCGGCGCAATTCCGCGGCAAGGTCACGCGAGTTCCTGATGAACCGGCCCGGATGCAAGTAGCTCGGCTGCACCTGCTCGTACTCGAAAACCTCGAAGCCTGCCTCCCGAAACAGCGCCCGCACCTTTTCAGCGTTTGGCGGCACATAAATCATGTTTGAATAACCCAGGTTCCGGGCGGCTTCAGCCAAGCGCAGAGTCTGAAGTTCCGTGCCGCCGATTGATACCCACGGCAACACGTGCGCAATTCTAGCCTTCGATGAGGGCATCAGGCGTACTACGCCGCTACGATTCTCCCATCTCGCATCATCACGGTCCGGTCGGAGAATGCGGCAGCTTCGGGATTATGGGTAATCATCAGAATCGTTTGACGGATCCGCCTGTTCAGATCGCGAAGAATCTCTAAAACAGCATTCGAGTTCGCGGTGTCAAGATTGCCGGTCGGTTCATCGGCCAGGAGAATGGCCGGCTGATTGACCAGCGCCCTCGCAATCGCGACGCGCTGCTGTTCACCTCCGGAAAGAGCGCGCGGCTTGTGATCCAACCGGTGCTTAATCCCTAATAACTGCAGAATATCGTCGAAACCCTGGGGAGGCGTATAGATTCCCGAAAGTGTTTGCGCGATCGCAATATTGTCCTTAGCCGTGAGCGTCGGCAGGAGATTGTATTTTTGAAAAACAAATCCGACTTTCTTCTGCCGCATCTCGGTGCGCTCCGATTCGGTCAGCTTGCGTAAATCCACGCCGTCAATGAAGACATAACCGGCCGTCGGCGGTGCGAGCCCGCCCAGGATATGAAACAGGGTGGATTTGCCGGAACCCGACGGGCCGATAACGGCCAGAAACTCGCCGCGCTCGACATCCAGGTCGACGCCTCGCAGCGCAGGCACATCCACATCCCCGACGTGATAAATTTTCTCTAGCCCGCGGACACGAATGATCCGGTCCGATAGCGCCTCCGCGCCCTCGTCCTGCCCGTTACTCATAGGCAAGCGCTTCAATCGCATCCTGCCGCGCGGCTTTCAGGCCCGGATAAGCAGCGCCCAGCAAGGCTCCTGCAAGCGCGATAGCCGCAGCAATGGGCCACCAGTCCGGCACATCCACCACATGCAAGGAAGCGGGCATCCAAACCATGATCACGGCCTTGGTTCCGAACGAAAGCGCGATGCCAATAATGCACCCGATCACCGCGAGCACGATCGCCTCGCGCACAAGTATGTTCAAAATCGTAAGCGGCTTCGCGCCCAGAGCCTTTAAAATTCCGATTTCCCGCGTTCGTTCCACCACCGCTGTGTACATCGAAAGAAATACGACCAGAAAGCCGACGACCACCGCGATCACAGTGATCACATAAATGAATGCCTTCAATTGCGGAATATTGTTCACACTGAACTGTGATACCAGCGCCTCGGTTGAGAGAGCCTGCAAATTGCCGCGCAGCAGTTGATTGAAATTAGCAACTTCCTGATCCGTAAGCGCGGGGTTATCCAGTTTCACCAAAATTTCCGAAACGCGGGGCGGGTTCGCATTTCCCGTCAACCGTTGAAGCGTTGATAGCTGAACGATCAAGCGGCCCAGCATTCCGCCTTGCACAATTCCGCAGACTCGCCATTCATGGTTGAGCAGCCGGACGGTGCTGCCGACGTGCAGTTTGTTTTGACGTGCGTAGTACTCATCAATGATCAGATCATCAGGCGCTTGCGGCCCGCCCCCATGCAGGAACCGAAACCCACCACTGATTTTTTCGAACTCCGGAATATCTACGCCATTAAGCGGAGTGATCAGCTCGACCATCATCATCAGCACTCCCACGGCCTGCTCGACGTGCGGCTGCTTTGCGACGAACTCCACGAATTTCTGGGGAACTTGTCCCGACGCGAACGAAATCGTGCCCTGCGTGTCAGGCTTCAAAAAGATATCGGCTCCGGTGCCCTTCGCATGCGCCGCTGACTCCTGCAGCATGCCCCGGCTCAAGCCGATCAGCGTGAGAATAGACATCACCTGAACCCCGACTACCAATGCGCTCAGCAAGGTTCGCACCCAACGGTACTTCAAATTTTCCAGAACCAGCTTATTGATCATTCGGAAGAGCCAACTGATTATAGCCGTGGCGCAACGCAGGCGTTCACGGCTCTCCGGCGAGAAAGTCGCGTGCGACAACAGCTACCGGCTGATGATCCACATCAACCCGGCGATTCAGAGCGCGCATGGTCTCCTCACCAATCCGGCCGGACAGCATACTTAACGCCAACTTCGCTGCGGTGTTCTGCTCAATTAAGTTTTCTCGCACAACAAAACACGCATTGTAAGGCGGGAACGCCTTCCTGTCGTCCGCTAGCGCCGTGTATTGCGGCTCACCCAAAAACGCGTCCGTAGAGTTGGCGGCCGCCATGTCTATCTTCTTGCCCGCGAGCGCCTGATACAAAAGGCCGAAATCCATAGTTCTGGGCGTGCCTTGCCAGCGTAGCGAGTAGACCTCGTTCAGCTTGCGTAACCCATCAGGCCGCGTGAGGAACTCGTACGCGACACCCAGCCGCCACGTGCGGCTCGCCGCCGATGACAACTCAGGGCTGCTCAACCGGCGCGCGTCCTCTTGGCGCACGACCATCGCAAACGTGTCATTGAAACCGAGCGGCGGCAGCCACACTAGGTGGTAGCGCTCGCGATACGCGTCCTTCACTTCCATATACACCTTTGCGGAGTCCTGTGCGGCCTTTTGCTTCAGGACGGCCGTGATCGCGGTCCCGGTGTATTCCGGATAGAGGTCGATTTGTCCGCTTACCAAGGCTTCATGGGCCAGCAACGTGCCGCCCAGATTCAGCTTTCGCTCCACGCGAATGTGCAGCTTGCGCTCGAGCTGTTGCGCCGCAATCTCACCCAGAATCACCTGCTCCGTGAAATTCTTCGATCCCACAACGATCGTTCCGTTTCTCGCGCAAGAGATAAGACACCCGGCGCAGATCAGGGCTATCAGTGTCCGCTTCATATGGCTGCCATTCTGCGCTCGATCATTCCTATTGCTCCATCGGCGATCAGCGCCAACGCGGCCGCCGGTATCGCGCCCGCGAGAATCTGTAACGTATCAACCGACGCGACCCCCCGAAAAATCAACACGCCTAGCCCGCCGCCGCCAATGATCGCCGCAATCACGGCAGTTCCAATGTTCGTCACCACGGCGATCCGCACCCCGGCGATGATCGTCGGCGCGGCTAATGGTAGCTCAACCCATCGCAGCAGCTGGCGATCGGTCATCCCCATTGCTGCAGCGGCTTCGCGCACGGGCGCATCTACATTTGCAATTCCAACAATTGTGTTCCGCAGAATAGGCAAGAGTGAATAGAGCACGAGACTGATGATTGCCGTACGCTTTCCGATTCCGCCAATCAGAGGAATCGGGAGCAGAAACCCGAACAAAGCCAGGCTCGGAATCGTTTGCAGAACATTCGCGACGCTCAGCGATATTCTCCGGAGCGCCGGGCGCCGCGTGCCGGCAATTCCGACGCTAACGCCGATGAAAACCGCAATCGCAGAAGAGATCATCACGAGCACGATATGTTCGCCCGTAAGCTGGGCCACATCGTTCAGCAGACTCTTGAGAATGATCGGATCCACGAACTATAGTACGGCGCTCACCGCTTCGATCAACCCCGTCCGTGCTCCCTGCACTCCGCGATGCGGCCAGGCAATTTTGCCAGTGTCTCGCGATCGCTTGCGTCGTTAAACGCCGTTGCCGGTATGACCGCCACTACGTTTTGCGATTCTTGGAAGTTCTTGAGTGCCGTCTGCCAGTCTCCGTGATCTATTGCGCTGCCTCTCAGCGCCATGCCGCGATATGCATCGCCAAGCTCGAAGGAATCAAGAGCAAAGTTCACGGATTCGTCTGTATTTCCGGGATCGCGCGCGTGCAGTGATGTACCGATTGCCGCAGCCTCCTTCAGTAGGGCCAGCGCTTCGTCCAAAGATCCGCCCTGAAATCTCGCAACGCCCGCGATACGGAGCACTGTTTCCAGCTCAGATTGCGCCCGGAAATCATGCGGATCGGCGGTCGCCGCTTGGCGCCGTAGCCCAATCGCGCGGTCCAGATCAGGCAGGGCTTGCTTGTCCTCTCGCAGCTCATGCAGAGACCAGCCCAGCTCTACTAGATCGAATGATAAATCCATCTGTGCGTTGGGACTTTCAGGCTCTGCGGCAAGTCTCTGCTCATCGATTTGAGCCGCCCTGCGGTTGTGAGCGATCGATGCAGAGTAGTCACCCAACGCGTAATAGACGCTCGCAATGCGCTTTTCTGTCAACGCGACATTTCTCTCCGCTTGGGGCGAGTTGTTCTCGGCTTGCTGAATTTTGGTGTACTCGGTAAGCGCATCGTTCCAGATTGGCAGCGCCTCGGCAAACTTCTTCTGTTCGGTCGCGTCGAATGCCAAATAAAAATGAGCCAAGGCCAAATCCCTGATGCGATCGCTTCCGGAACTCGTTCGGGCAATGTCATTGAATAGCGAAACGGCTTCGTGCCGTATTTCCGGAACCTTCTCGAGACGCGCACGCGGTGAAAGTACGGCGATGTCGTTGTCTACAAGCGCGAGTGATCGTTCTATGTCGCGATTATCCGGCTTCTGCTTGCGCAGATCTAAGAGTAGAGCGCGCGCCTTCCTGTAACTGCCCAAAGCGCCTTCACGATTGCCCACATTTGCCTGCTCTAAATCGCCCTGAGCGGCCCCAATCTTCATATACGCTTGCGCCAATTCGTAACTCAGCGCCGGATCGTGCCCACGGCTTCTCATCAGTGCGTTCAGGTATTCAAGGCCGCGTGCGATCAGCAGCTCCCGCGCTCTACTCGAGCCCGGAAGATCTTCGATCTGATCGTCCAGCTCGAATACAACTGAGTGCGCTAGTTGCCGCACCTGCTGGAACCGGAGTTCCGCGCGCTGCTTTTCACGCCAGACGATAACTCCCGAAACGGCAATTCCAATAAGCGCAATGATCGCTGCCGCGACAGCTAGTCGATTGCGCTTCACAAACTTTCCGGACCGGTACAGAAGCGTATCCGCAGCCGCCTTCACGGGAAATCCATCCAGGAAGTTTTGGATATCCTGGCACAACGCGTCAACCGTTGCATAGCGCCGCTCAGGCTCCTTGCGGAGCGCCATCATAACGATATTCTCCAGGTCCGCCGGCACCTCCTTGGCCTGCCGCCGCAGCGGGATGGGGCTCTTTTCAAGGATCACCTGAAATGCGGCCGCCGTTGTTTCAGGGCTTCCGTAAGGACGCTCCCCGCTGAGCAGCTCGTAGAGCAGCACGCCCAGCGAGTAGATATCGCTCGCCACAGTGAGAGGCTCGCCTCTGACTTGCTCCGGACTCGCGTAAAGCGGCGTAAGCGGCATGCCGGTTGTTGTCTCGAGCGGCGAGTCGTCGGCAAGCATCCTGGCAACACCGAAATCCAGCAGCTTGGGAACCCCGCCCTGCGTGACCAGTACATTCTTTGGCTTCAGATCCCGGTGAATAATCAGCTTGCCGTGCGCGTAGCTCACGGCCGAGCAGATTGAAATGAAGAGTTCCAGTTTCGGGCGCAGGTTCAGCGCGCGCTCTCGGCAGTACCTGTCAACCGGCTCACCGTCAACAAACTCCATCGCATAGTATGGCTGCCCGGCTTTTGTCGTCCCCCCATCCAGCAGCCTCGCGATATTCGGATGATCGAGTTGGGCCAGAATCTGCCGCTCCCGCCAAAAGAGCTTGGCGAACTTCGCGCGGTGAACTCCAGGCCCGATCAGCTTCAGCGCTACAAACCGCTCATACTCGCCGTCATCCCGTTTTGCCAGGCAAACCACACCCATGCCGCCGCGCCCGATCTCTCGAAGAATCCGGTAGGGACCCGCGCAGGCTGGCAGATCCTCTCCCGAGTCTGCCTTCCACGAACTAAGATTCTCGACACCACCCTCGGGCAGCAGATCACCGGCACGTTCGTCGAGGGCTAAAAGCGAGGTGACCTCCCCACGCAGCTCGGAATCGCCCGCGCAGATTTCCTTCAAGAATCCCTCGCGCCGGTCGGGCTCTACTTGCAGAGCTTGGTCGAGAATCGATTTCACCCGCTGCCATCGCGACGCATTCACACTCGCTTCCGTGCTCACGCTACACCTGTGGTGAGGAACTTCTTGAGCCACCGTGTTTTGATTGTTCGTTCAATTCACGGGCCAGCCACAATCGCGCCGTCCTCCATTCCCGCTTCACGGTTTCGGGAGACACCTCGATCACTGATGCCGTCTCTTCCACCGTCAGGCCGCCGAAAAAGCGCAGTTCGACGATTTGAGCCTGACGCGGGTCGAGTTCTTCCAGACGGTTCAATGCGAAATCCAGATCCTCTAACTCAAGCGGCGGTACGCCGGCTATCTCCGGCTCTAACGTAGTGATACGGAGCGCGGCCCCGCGCTTCTGCGCCCCTCGCGCGATCGCGTAGTTCACCAGTATGCGGCGCATCATGCGCGCAGCGACCCCCAAGACTTGCGCCCGGCATGACCAATCGATTTTATGTTGCTCAACTAGCCGCAAATACGCTTCGTGAACCAACGCGGTCGGTTGCAGGGTGTGATCCCGCCGCTCACGCGATAGATAGTCTTTCGCGATGCGGCGCAGTTCATGATACAAAGCCGGCATGGCCGCGTCGAGTGACGGCCGATCGACATTCGTCGCGCCAAAATCCCGTGTTCGGCCCTTCTGTTCCGGCATGGCGTACGCCCAAAGTGTACCGAGTTGCGCGGTTCTTTATCCAGCGCGTCCGCGCCAACCACATATAAGACGCAAACCCCGGCGCTAGTAATTTTACGTGACCTATTTTCCGGTGTATTCGTGCGTTCTAGGGTAGAGGCGATCATAGGCCGAGGCTTGGGGAGCAGAGGCGGGTGGGCTATCATTCGCCTCTCTGGCGCCAGTGCTTCACCGGGTCAGGCCAATTTTGGTTTGGAGGAGAGCTAGCCGGTACAGCCGGTGACGCTCAATGAACCGGCAGTCTCCGCCTCCGCTCTCGCGGGCTGCCGGTTCTTTTTTTTGAAATCAAACAAACATTCACGAACTGCCCGACTCGCCAGTCACGCACCGGCCACCCCTTCTATCCCCCCTGATTTCAATTAGTTCTGTCGACCTCATGTGATCCGCGAGCAGGTGCGTCTGAGAATCGGATCAGAAGCGCAATCCGCGCTCTTGCGCCGCACCTATGAGCACAGAACAGATCCTTAAGCTGCAGCCCGACCGTACGCTCTACCTGCGCGGCTTTGACGGCTCGGGCGCCGCCGCTTCGCTGTGTCAGACCAGCTCCGCCGGATTCACTGTCTGCGGCGTGTTCCGCGACATGGCGGACTTCTGCGTTCTCGTCATTTATGATGCCGATAACGTTTTTGAGCACTACTCAATCCGGTATCTGCCCAATTTCAACCTTTCGGGCTTGGTGCTCAGTTTCAATCTCATCTATCAAGGCCTTCAGCCGATCGATTCCGCGAAATACTCCTGGATCGATTGGGCGCAGCTCGACGTCATAAGCCCGTCTGGAGCGATCACTCAGATCCGGTTGTGGGATTACGCCACCCTCGTCTCAGGCAATTACTCGGTTGCACAAGGCACTTACACGTTCAGCGCTCCTGGCGGCTGCATCATCTATGATCGTTTGACTCTGTTCGTCAATAATGCGGCCTTCGATTTCGTTGCGAACGGCGGAGAGAGCGCGGCCGATGTCGCGCAGTGGTTCGCCGATTCCATCAATTCCTACAGCTGGTGGACCTATCAGCAGAGTAGTGTCTCGCTCATTGCTTCTGTCGACGGCACTGGTAAATTGACGCTCAAGAACGCCCGAACGGGCCGCGTAAACGTTTCGGACACGGATGTCGAGTGGTACGACGGAACGAAATTTCCGGGAATCGCATCGGGATCAATACTCTACGTCGCCGGAGCCGCTTACACCGTAGCCTCGGTAAACAGCCCAACCTCTCTCACGCTGAACAGCTCAGCAGGGTCACAAACTTCCGCGCCCTACCTGGCGGAATACGGCGGCATTGACGGGAACGGCGTCGGCGTTTATATCGTGGTCAGGCCGGGAAACATTCATCTACAAGTCGATAATCCGGTTTTACAGTTAGCCGGTGGAAGCTCTGCCGGCGTGACCTGGAATCTCTCGCTCGATTTTTCCGCCCTGGGCATTGATCAAATCCGGCAGGCTTGGATCACATTCGCACCTATGCTGCCCGCTAGCGGCGTTTACGCCGACACGGAGTGGACGGCAGCGTTCACCAATTGGTCGGTCGTTGACCCGAATAACAAACGACCTCTCGAAATCGCCGGGCCCGGCAGCCTGCGAGTCGGCAACCGTGAAGCGGCGTGCCTCTATTCAGGCGGCGGCTGGAAAACGCAGCCTGCCAATAATTACTGGCGCGGATTCGCTTCGGTTACCGCTGAGCCCGGCGATTCAGTGACAGTCTCCTATTCCTTTGACCAAACGCACGACCTGTATCTCGGAACATCGTTGTACGTGGACCGCGGAATCGTCAGCGCTAGCCTGGACGCAGACTCCCCGATGAATCTGGATTGCTATTTGAACGCAGGCTCGGAAGTTGTCACGCGCCGCCTCTTGCGTTCCGCCGTGAGTGCCGGCTCACATACCCTGACGGTGATGCTCGGAAGTTCGAATAACCCGTCCTCGAGCGGCTTCAACTTTATCTTCGATTACATCGAAGCCGCCATCCCCACCGCCAATATCAGTGACGCAATGGTGAGTTATGGCAACGTCAGCCCGGCCCTCGACTTCGACACTGACGCGACCTATAAGCTCAGCCCGCAACGGCTTCTCTGGCAGTTACTGAAACTGGGCTTTCAAGGCCACCTGAACGAGTATCTCGGCGTCTTCTGGTGGAACCAGCGCAAGCGAGTCGGGGCGTCCTGGAACTCCGCCGTCGTGACAATCGATGGCGTGTGGGCGAACAACGATATAGCCGCGCTGACAATCGGCACGTTCAGAATGACGAAATCTGTCATCACCTGGGACACCGCGGATACTATCGCCGAGCACTTCGTGCTCTACATTAACTCCGCCACAATCTCGATGTGGACGGAGAAAACCGGTACCGGCCAGCTCACGATCCACACGCGGACGCCCAATTGGGGCGACACGCTTTCCGCAGATGTAACCTCTGCGGCGGGAACCATCACGGTTTCGGGCAACATAAACAAAGGAACAGAGGGCGCCTGGCAAGTGGATCCATCTGCCACAAATCCGATCAACTTTCCCGTCCGCCAATGGCATACGGATCTGTTCAGCGCCGTGCACGCTGCCGGGCTCTTGATCACTACGTCATTTTCGATGGAACTTGTGTATCCGCCCGACGATGGCACCCTTGCGAATGCCTGGCAGGCGCGATTCTACGATGGCACTCCGGTCACGACCGATACCGGCTACGCCCATCTGCTGTCTTCGCAATGCGCGTTTATCGATAACATGACAGCGTTTCAGCAATCCGTCTTCACAGAGATGGCAGGCCTGCAGAGTGCAGCCGGGCTTACCCCGTGGCTTCAATTCGGCGAATTTCTGTGGTGGTTTTTTTCTTCAATGGCCCAGGCTGTCGCATCCTGTTCCTCCAGCGATCCCGTCACCATCGGTCTTACCAATCCACACGGAATGGCCTCGGGCGATCGCGTCGTCATCACAGGAGTAGCCGGCTGCGCATCAGTCAACGGTACTTGGCCGATAACTGTAGTCGATGCGACAAGCTTCACTGTCCCGGTCTCAGCTAGCGGTGATTGGGTCCCCGGCTCCGGACAGGTTCGCGGCGGTTCCATGGCTTACTACGACGCGGTCACTGCCGCCGCCGCGCAATCCGCCCTCGGCCGGCCCCTTTATAAATTTACTTGCCAGGATGACGATCCCACCGTGAACAATGGCGCTGACGCAAGTTTTCTCGCCGCGCGCCTCAAAGCACACGTTGATGCGATCCGCACCGCCGTTCTCACCCAATATCCCGACTCGAAATTTGAAATCCTGTATCCGAACGATGTCAACAACCCCGTCTGTTATCTCGGACCCAGTGTTCCCTATCCGCAAGGCGGGCGCTTGAACGCTGCTGTGAACCTGCCGCCCGAATGGCAGGGAAAAGAGACCAGCGGCCTCGATCGCTTTAAAGTAGAGGCGCTCAGTTGGGGAGCCACGTACCTCCACATGGATCTCGCGCACCAGGCCATCGTGTTTGCTCTCACAAGCCCCATGTTATGGGACAAAGCCGATGTCGCGTATCTCGTGCCCTGGTTCAACGGCACTTGTCCCTGGCCGCGCGAACTAGCTCTTGCCAGCACGCGGGGGCTGCAGCTCATAAACTTCTGGGCGCACGATCACCTCGCTTTGATGTCTTGGCCGCTTCCGCTGCCCAGCTGGCTGCAACGATCTTCTCTACAAGGCTGAAAAAGCATTCCTTCGAATAGAAGGCAATGCGAGAATGCTACGGTATGGCGGATGCAGATGCTGATGTCGCACCCCTTCCCGACTACAGCGAAGACGGCGTGGATCTCACGTTGATCCGCTGGATGCTCTCCCTGTCGCCCGCCGAGCGCTTGCAGTTTCTTGAAGAACGCCTCCGCGACATTCTGAAAATTCGGGAGTTGAATGCAAGAGAGTAAGCTAACCGCAGCGCTCTCAACCCTGCAGGACGCCGGAGTTCACTTCATATTGGTCGGCGGCCTTGCAGCCGTTCTGAACAGTGCGCCAATCCAGACCTACGACATCGACCTCGTTTACGCCCGCGAACCCGAGAACATCGACCATCTTCTAAACGCACTGGAACTGATGGACGCCATCTTTCGGATTCAACCGGGAGCGCAAAGGATCTCGCAATGCTTCCTGTCCTTCGGCAGCTGCTTAATGAGGCAAGAAAGAAAACGAATAGATCGAGCTTTCCGATTCGGGGCCGCTCCCGCAGTGACTCGATTCAGCGTAGCTCGTCGTCGAAATGCCGAAACACGTCGGCAAGTACGAGCTTGACCGGCCGGCTCTGGAACGTGTAGCTCTCCTTAATGCTGCTCAGGTCGCCCGAAACGACATCCCACTGCCAAGCCTCTCGTCCCACGGGATCAAACACAAGAATGTCGCTGACCCCCCATTCCGCATATCTGCGGCATTTCTGGATGATGCGCGTGAACCGGTCCTCCGGAGAGAGCACTTCGATCGCAACAGCGACAGCGCGAGTAGGATATGGGTTCTCCTCGGGGCCGATGATGCCGCAAACATCAGGCGTCGGCTCCCAGGATTCGCTGATTGCGAGCGTCAGCTCCGGCCGGGCTTTGAACCCCAGCTCTTTCAACATGAGCGAGAGAACCAGTTGCAAGATGGAGTGAAGTTTTGTCGGCAATGCTTTCTGAATCGCCTCGCCTTCTATCAGCTCGAAGTAAGGCTTTCGCTCCGCATAGATTTCCCGAAAGCGCTCGGATGTAAGTCTGTCTGCAACTACGGACATCGGCCTTCTTCGATTATCCAGCAGATCTGAGCCGGGCGGTTTGCACGTTTACATCGACGTGCACAAGAACTGCCTCTTCGTGGTTGCCGGCGAAGATCGTCAGCGCTTCGGGAGCACGGTCGGGAACGGGCACGGCGCGGCCGGAAGATGGACCTGAATTTCGAGACTTCTGCGCCTCCCGGGCACTTCGCAGATATGCCGCGTAAACCGCCCCTCATTCTGTCCTGGCCCGCAGGATCTGACCCACCAGTACTCTGCAATTCGCGATCATTTCCGCTAGCCACTCTTCATAGCGTGCGCGATAGCGCGACTGCTATCCCGTATCTGTACTCGGCCCAACACGATCACCGGAACGGCGGGCTTGTTCGCCCGTCCGAGAAATGCCTTTTACTCCCGGGTCGCCATCCGCTATTGCCGAAAGCCCGTTTGTATCCAGGATCAATGCCAATCCTCACGTTCAGTGCGCTCGAATTCTTTCTGGATGATGCGGTTAATGTGTGCCGTTTCCTCGCGCAGCTTACGCAGCTTGCCAAACGCTTTCGTCCACCGCCTCTCCTCAGTCTTGCCGCATAGCTTTTCCGCAAGCGCCTCCGATACCAACTCCCGGAGAGGAACACCACGTTCGGCTGCGGCCGACTTGGCACGCCTAAATAGAGCGTTTGATATTTCGAGGGTCGTCTTCATTCATCATCATTCTCCCGTATTTTATGGGCCACACAACCGCTTGACAACTTCCATTCGCCACCCACCTTGGGTACCAAGGCAGAAAGCTGCTTGACAGTGTCCTATATAAATAGTACACGGAGCCAGAATGAGCCCGACGGCAACAGCCATTCGAAAGCCGTTCCAATTCCGCCTCGATTTGAAGAGCGGTGTGCCGGTCTATCGCCAGATCATTGATCAGGTGATGGGCGGAATCGCCGCCGGAACACTCTCGGCAGGCGATCAGCTCTCCACAGTTCGGCAGCTTGCGGTCAATCTTTCGATCAATCCCAACACTGTCATTCGCGCCTACCGCGAGCTCGAAATCCGTGGCGTGCTTGAAACTCAGCAGGGGACCGGCACCTTTATCAGCCATCGCAAAGTGAAGCGTGATGAGGTCGAGCGCCAGCGCCGGCTCACTCAGCTCGCAGGCGAGTTCATGGCGCGCGTGGGAGCCGCGGGCTTCACCGTGGCGGAACTGATTGAACACCTGAAGGAGATTTCATCAGATGTGGATAACAAGAAAAGGAGATAACCCAATGAGGCTGGAAAGAGGCAAATCACACGTGAGTGGGGTCGCAGTCGCGTTATTCGCAATCTGCGTCGCGCTCGGCGGGGGCATTACGGCGGAGTCAAATCGTCAGTGGCCACTCGCCGCCGGTTTAATCGTCGGTTTCTATTTGTTGTTCTCGATCAAGGTCGCCGATCAATGGGAAAAAGTCGCGGTGTTGCGATTAGGCCGTTACATCGGCTTGCGCGGACCCGGCATTTTCCATGTGATCCCGATCGTCGACACCTTGAGCCGTTTCGTCGATCAGCGAGTCCGCGTGGCCAGCGTCACGGCCGAATCAACGCTCACGCGCGACACTGTGCCGGTGAACGTCGACGCCATCGTGTTCTGGCTAGTGTGGAATGCAGAAAAATCGATCCTCGAAGTCGAAGACTTCGTTCAAGCCATTACGATGAGCGCGCAAACCGGACTGCGCGAATCGATCGGGCGTCACGAGCTGGCGCAAATGATCACCGAGCGCGAGTCGCTGGGCCGCGAGTTGCAGCGCATCCTCGACGAAAAAACCACTTCCTGGGGCATCACCATCCAATCCGTCGAAATTCGCGATGTTCGGATTCCCCAGGCCCTCGAGGACGCCATGTCCCGCCAAGCCCAAGCCGAACGCGAGCGCCAGGCCCGCAACATCCTGGGACAGGCGGAAACTGAAATCTCCGAAAAGTTCTCGCAAGCCGCGCTGACTTATCAGAACAATCCAGTTGCTCTGCATCTACGCGCGATGAACATGCTCTATGAAGCCATCAAAGAGAAGGGATCCATGGTGATCGTGCCCTCGTCGGCGGTCGAAACCATGGGCCTCGGCGGCACGCTCGCAACTACGGCTTTGGCGAAGCAGTGATCAGTGCACGTCCACCGACATGTTCACGATCTCAAACGCGAACCGTTCCGGTGGAAACGAAGCAATCGGGCTGGGAGTCGTGTTCAGCCAAGTGCGATAAGCCGTAGCCGCGACTGAGTTGTTCAAATAGAACAGAAACTGGTCGGAACAGCAGCGTATCGGCGGCATCTGGCGGAACGCAAGCCTCAGCCCAACCGCTTTCTCGAGTTGAACGCCTTCGGTGTTAACGGCCTTATCTTCAAGCAGCGTCACGAAGCTGCTCCGTCCCGCATGCGGCCACAAGTCGCTTCTCAAAAGATTCCGCAGCTCGATGCGCGTACCAAATGTGATCTCGCACTGCCGGATCCACTCAACCACTGCGTCGCCCCAATACCAATGACACAGCAGGCCTAAGTATTGATCGACGAGGTTTAAGGCCAGATCCATTTTGCGCCGCTCGATCGACTCTTCGTCAATCAGCTTGTCGCCTGCAACCGGAGGCACCATGTCCTCCTGTTCGATGATGTCGGCGGCGATGCCCATCATCCTATCCAGGCGCTTCACTCCCGGCACAGTCTTCACCAGCAGCGGTGGCAGCTCATGTTTCTTGCCGCCCGGTACTTCCACGAACTTCCGATCACCAATGATGTCCATAAGCAGCCTCGCTGTTTCTTATCGACTATCCGGCCGAAGAGCTTTCCGTCCTCGATTGTAAAGACGTGTCGCTTCGCTTACAAGTTTCTGAGCCTAGGAATCTTTGCTTTTAGTAACAAGAGTACCAAGAAACGTTTTATTCTCTCCACGTTATTCTGGGTGTATATGCCTTTGTGGAGGGCCTGCACCCTGGCCCTTCTCCTCTCGGTAGCGGCTTCGTCCGCGACTGTTCCCTCCTGCGCAGACAGTGCCCGCGCCTTCGCGCCGTGCGAGCTCATCTTCGACTGGCGCGATGGCGAGCTCCCGCAATCTACGTCACCGTATACAACCGAAATCTTGAACGTCGAATTCCGCTCGCCCGCCGCGACAACCTACTTAGTCCGCGCATTCTGGAGCGGGGGTCACACTCTTCGCGTCCGCTTCACGCCGACGCAAGCGGGCGCATGGAATTACCACGTCTCTGGTTTGATCAAGCGTTATGACAATCAGGAGGCGAGCTTCAGCGTTGCCGAAAGCGATAGTCCCGGTTTTATCGAAGTCGCCAACTTGCGCCATTGGCGCACCACCAACAAACAACCTCACTTGTGGCTTGCTGCCGCCTCGCCTTTTCTTGAAATCGAGCAAGCCGCGTTTGAGAGCTGGCTCGATGCGCGCAAGCACGATGGCTTCACGCACGTTCGCGGCCCCATTCTTACTCTGCGCGGTCTAGTGAAGCCTCTCTCGCACGACTCTGAACCGAACTTCGCGTATTTCGAAGCGCTGGATGATCGTCTTCTCGCGGCCGATAAGCGCGGTCTGACTCTCGACCTCCTCCTCGCGGATGAGTCTTTCCTCCGCTCCGGCGCGTTCAATAATTGGCAGCAACGCGACACGCTGACCCGCTATCTGATCGCCCGCTATGGCGCGCTGAATGTCACTTGGCAAGGCATCGAGCATTTTGAAGACACGCCCGGCGCGCGCGGCTTGCTGAAAGATTTGGGTTCGTTTTTGAAAAAGTATGACGCGTATCAGCACCCACGTTCGACCGATGCCCGCGTCACCTCTTCCCCGCTCCTGCCGGACGGCTGGATGAACTATCTCATCGAAGCCTCTCCGCGCCCGGAGCTCGGCGCAGTGGAACATCAGTTCACGCAGTCGCCCGAAATCCACGTGATCAACGCAACTTCCACCGACGCGTTCCGGCACGAGCTGTGGACCTCGACCACCAACGGCGAGTACCCCAGCATCTCTTATGAATCTTTAAAAAACGAAGCCAATGTGCGGGCTGTTCGAACCTGGTTCAAAGTCGTATCCGATACGCGCCACTGGGAACTTGAACCCTACTTCGACGTCGATGGCGCGCGCGCGGCCGGGCTCGAAGAAGTTGAATATCTTGCCTATGCCCAGACGCCCGGAATCGTTGAAATCACGCTTCCCAAGCACAAATACAATCCGCTCTGGATTAATCCGATCACCGGCGAGGAGATTCCGCTAAAGGACTACAAAGGCGAGGTTTTCAGCCGCCAGACGCCTGATTCTTCACACGATTGGGTTCTGCACGTTCCGCGCGAAGGTCACAAGGAGCACATGCTTCGGTCCTACTATTTCGAATCCCAAGACCCTCCGGTCCAGGAGCCTGAGAGCGATCCGTCAAAGGTCCCGTTCGAAATCGTCGATCCGGCAGGCGAACAAATTAACGCTCGTATCCCGACCCCCTTCCGAGCGAAGGTAATACGAGCGAATCGAGCCAGCCGCACCATGCAGTTCGTTTGGTGGGGCGAAGCGGTTCCCGGCTTCGAAGGCGCCCGCGTCCTCGGGGTGGGTTCGTTTGGTAATTTCACTATTCCCCCTGAGCTGATCCAGCCCGGCGCCGAAACCCTCAGCCTGCGCCTGCTCGCAATCAACGCCAACGGCAAGGCTTACGAGCTGGACAAAGTCTATCGCCTGCTTCCGTGACCATTCTGGCGCTGGACACGACGTCAGAGTTCGGCGCCCTCGCACTCCGGTCCAACGGTCAAACCGTTGCCGAGCGGACCATTCACGCTCCGGAGGGCTTTGCCCACCTGATCTTCCCGGCGATTCAAGAAGTTCTGAATGAGACCGGTATTTCGCTCGCTCAAATCGATTGCTTTGCGGCCGCGAGCGGTCCCGGCTCATTCACGGGCGTGCGTGTAGGTTTAGCTGCCGTTAAGGGCCTAGCCGAAGCCCTGGGCAAGCCGGCACTTGGCGTGTCGAATCTCAGGGCCATGAGTTCGTTTGGTAATTTGGCCCATCGCGCAGTGGTTTTGGACGCGCGCCGGGGGGAAGTCTTTACCGCGGTCTACAACGCGCGCTTGGAAATCATCGATCCCGAAGCGGTGCAGAAGCTCAGCGCATGGCGCGACAGCCTTTCCCTGCCCTCCTACGAGTTCATTTGGACGGAAGGCAGTCCGTTCCAAACGGCTCTCGAAGGAACCAGATTCGCCGCGATGCCCCATACCGAAACGCCGCGCAACTTGGCCGGCGCCGTGGCGTATTGCGCGGAGCTGGACAAGTGGCTGGATCCCGCCGTTCTCGATGCGAATTACGTGCGGCGCTCAGACGCCGAACTATCTTGGAAGGGGGGTTGAGCTGAACCAGCTTACGAAGCCGTTTGCCACGGCCAAGGCGATGAAGTAGTAGGCGATGCCTTGATTCGGTTGGGAAGGAAAATCGCGCTTCCAAATTCGATACGCAGTTCCGAGCGCTACACCGAGGAAAAGATTCTCGTGCAGCATGTACCACATCACCAGACTGACAACCAGCAGCGCCAGACGGCCTTGCAGACCCATGGCGTTCATCGCCGATGCTCCATCGAAGATAAACACCGGGATCAGATTCAGGAGATTGAGCCAGCCCGCGAAGTGCGCAACGACGAGCCATACGCCGTGCCCCGTCGAAAGGAAAAGCGCATAGGCAATCAAGCCTGAGATAAACCCAAACAGCGGTCCGGCGAGAGAGATTTGCGCTCGAATGCCGGGATCGACATTGGCGCCGTTCCACTTGACATAGGCTCCAAACCCCGGCAGGAACATGGGCAACTCAGCGGCAAATCCAAAGCGCCTCACCATGAAATAGTGACCCATTTCGTGCAACAGGATGGATCCGGAAAGCCCCACCGCGAACCACCAGCCGAAGAGACCCCAGTAGAAGCCCAGAGTCGCCAACAAAGTGAGCAGAAAACTGCCCTTCGTGAACAGAAGCAGGAGGGCAGATTTGAACTTGATGAGCGCGGCGACAACGATTCCCAATGGCCCGAGCCGCTTCTTCCAGTCTGTTTTCTCTCCGGCGGGTTTCGGCGAGAGCCGTGCGTCGAGTTTATCGATTTCGCGCTGCACCGCGCGGTGTTGATTGGATTCGGGCGGCAACAACTGGAGAGCCAGCATCCATTGCTGCCGCGCAGCCTGAAGCTGCCCAATGGCGGCAAGCTGCCGCGCCCGGATTGCGAGCTCTTCTAATTGCTGTGCTTGTGAGCCGAATGCCGCCATTAACCGGCTATCTGAGCGCCGCCGCTTCCTCGCTCAGGTTCGGCATGTCCTTCATCACCTGCGAGCCCACGAATACGGCCACGACTGACTCAATCCCTTCCCGATCATCGTCGTCAAAGCGATTCAGAGTAGGACTATCAATATCGAGAACCCCGAGCACTCTACCCCAGTTAAGCAAGGGAACCACGATTTCAGATTGCGAGGCAGTATCGCAGGCTACGTGGCCCGGAAAGCGGTTCACGTCAGGCACGACAAGCGTTTTTTGCTTGGATGCAGCGGTTCCGCACACGCCCTTGCCGAAAGGTATCCGGACGCAAGCAGGCTTGCCTTGAAAAGGGCCGAGCACCAGCTCTCTGCCTTCCGCGATGTAAAAGCCGACCCAATTCACATCCGGCATGGATTGAAACAGCAACGCCGAAGTGTTCGCCGCGTTGGCAACAAAATTGGTTTCATTACCCAGGAGCTCGTTCAGCTGTTCGCAAATCTGCTGGTACAGCTTCACTTTAGGCGTTCCGGGTTCGACAGGAGAGAAAGTATGCATTGGATGACCTCAATCGAAAGAAATTAGCCGGTTCGTTTCCGGCGATACGGGTTAGACAGATAGCTCTTCGCCTCGGTAGCTGCTGCGGATTGCGGCGCCGTCTTCATGGTCTCACGATACGCTTCTATCGCTCGTTCGTGGTTGCCCTGTAGATCATAAACCTGTCCAAGACGCAGCCACGCCATTACCGCTGTACCCAGGTCGAGCTGCGTCGCCTTATCCGTGACCTGCTGGAGATCCGCTAAAGCGGGATCCAAATCACCGTACCAGAAAAGCAGGTTGGCTCGCAGGTACTTGATTTTCTCTGCGGGCAAATGCTGGTATCCTGGCGCTCCAGCCACCCGCAGATTCTCTATCTCGGCCAGCACCTGCAAGGCCGAGCGCTTGTCGCCCAAGTCGCTATACATTTCGACTTGTTCGAAACGCAGCAGGTAATTGCGTGGGAACCGAGCCGCAACATCCTTTAGCAAAGCAAGCGCCTTTTCCGGACAACGCTCACGCCGGTAGATGGCGGCGAGTAAGATTTCGGCATCGTAGCGGTTAATCGTTCCGTTTTGTGCAACGTCTTCCAATTTCCGGATTCCGCCTGGCTTGTCGCCGTGAAAACCGGCGACGAATCCCAGCGCTCGCATGTGAAACGGAAGACTGCCGACGACGTACTTGTCCACGCCGAGTATCAGTTGCGCATCGACGAACTTGGGATCAATTTCGAGAATTCGCTCGTTGAACTTTCTGGCCGCCATTGCCTCATGCAGCGCGTCCATCCACGCCTTCTCGACTAGAAACGAGTAATTGGCGCGGAGCCCATGAGCGACACCGAGCGCATGCAAAGCACGAATGTCGTTGGGATCTTTTTCGAGCGAGGCCTGACTAAGTTCTATCGAGCGGTCGAGCGAGTTCGAAAAGCTCGCCTTGGTTTCGGGACTGATCTGCATCTTGGACCGGCGCAGGAAAGCGTTGGTGGAGCTTATAAGCTGGCTCTCGAGGGCTCCGTCACGCATCATTTCCCGGTAAAGAATGGCTTGAGCGAGGTGATTGTACGCCTCAGGGTCTGCGGGATGAGCTTTTACGTCCTGGTTAAAACATAGGATGGCGTCATCGAATTCGTTGTTGTAGAAGTGAACGAAGCCCGGGTTCGTGAGCGGGTCTTGCAATTCGAACGCGGACCCGGCGCCAAAACACGCCGTGGCCGCAACAAGCCCGATCAGCAAAGGAGCGAAACGTCTAGTGAGCTTAAATAACATCTACTTGCGTATCTTTCATATAGTGCCGGCGCTTTTCGAAAACGCTCAGCGCTTGCTTTGCAGCTGCTGAAACCGTTTCATCCGGATGGGCGGTGAGCTTCTGCAATGGTTCGCGGAGCGCCGGTGTTGCAGCATTTCCCATCGCGAGCGCCGCGTTTCGTAAAAAGCCCGCGTACTTGGTTCGTCGCACAGCGCTGTTCTTGAAAGAAGTACGAAATTCCTCTTCCGTCAGTTCAGCAAGATCATCTAGAGAAGGATTGGAACGGCGTGGCTGGAACAGAGGATTGTCTGTCACGGGTGCCTCGCGATTCCAAGGACACACATCTTGACAGATGTCACAGCCGAACACATGATTCGCGATTTTTCCCGCCAGCTCGTCCGCTATCGTCCCATGCTTCTCGATCGTCAAATACGAGATACATCGCCGCGCATCCAATGTCCATTCGCCTTGATCGCCGGGCACGATCGCCTCAGTCGGACAGGCGTCAATGCAGCGCCGGCAAGTGCCGCATCGATCGGGTGGCGCGAGGTCCGGCATTAACGGAATGGATAACAGCAATTCACCTAGAAAGAACCACGAACCCTGCTCTTGATTAATCAAGCAGGTATTTTTTCCGATCCATCCGAGGCCTGCGGCGCGTGCGTATGAGCGTTCGAGAAGCGGCCCAGTATCCACGCAAATTTTCCAATCGAACGGCTCCGGATACATCTCTGTGATTCGTTGCACGAGCGATTCCAATTCCTGCCGCATGATGTCGTGGTAATCGGCGCCCCACGCGTAACGCGAAATCCAGCCACGATCGGGGTCGGACACTTCAGTTGAATAAGGATAAGGCGTGTTATACAGCTTGCCGACGCAGAGAATGCTTTCGGCGCTGGGAAGCAGATTCCGGGGATCGCTGCGCAGGTCGCCGCGGCGGTCCGTCAGATAGTGCATTTCCCCGGCAAAACCGTCTCCGCGCCAACTCTCGAAGCGTTCGAAGTCCTGGGCTGGCACAGCAGCGGCAACTCCAGCCAGCTCGAAGCCGCACTCGTGTGCCAGCTGTTTGATTTGAACCGCGGTGACTGGCATTATTTGGAGTTAAGTCTTTGAAACGTAAGAAGATGGCGAAATACGGAGGTTCAATTCAGGTTCCGTAATTGCCCATACAACCGCTAAACCTTACAGTTCGCCTGCTTTTGCTTATCAATCAGTTACCCCAATTTTATACTGGGGGTATTCGGGGGTTGCCATCCCCGAACACATCTTCGGAGGAACTCGAAGTAGTCTTTCACGTACCGACATGCACAAACCAGTCAAGTACATCGAAAAGGTAGTTGCAGTTGGCGCAAACGCCGCATGGAACGTTTTTGACGGGCTCAACCAGATCAAGCAGAATCCCTCCTTCACCCCGAAGTGGTCGGATAAGCCGCTGCTGAAGAGTTATGAAAAATCGAAGCCGCCTCTAGGCTGGCCGCGAGAGACCGATTCGCTGTGCCCCAGGTGCGTCCCGGAAATCCGGAAGAAGATTGTGGACGGCGAAGTCGATTACAAAATTTTGTTGAACGAATCCGTCGGCGAAATCAAGGCGCGCATTATCGAGCGCGACGGCAAAATCATGATGGTCAAAGAATGCTCGAAGCACGGGCAGTTCGAAGACCTCATGTCGATTGATCCGGCGTTCTCGAAGCACCTCGAAGATGTTTTCCCCGGGCGCGACATTCGGGCGCACAACGACGAGAAACTGCACAATCACGGCACGAGCACGATCAAGCACGGCCGCGGTTCGGTCCTGACGATCGATCTGACGAACCGTTGCAACATGATGTGCGATCCATGCTTCATGGACGCGAATCAGGTTGGATTCGTCCATGAGCTGAGCTGGGAAGACGTCAAGACGCTGCTCGATAATGCGATCTCGATTAAGCCGCGGCGGCAGATGTCGGTGCAGTTTTCGGGCGGTGAGCCGACGCTTTCTCCCCATTTCCTGGATGCCGTCCGGTATGCGCGGAAGGTCGGATATAACAGCGTTCAAGCCGCGACGAATGGAATCGAGTTTGCGAAGAGTCCGGAGTTTTGTAAAGCTGCAGCGGAAGCGGGCCTTCGGTATGCGTACCTACAGTTCGACGGCATCGGGAATGCGGCCAATTCGCACCGGGCGGTCGGCAATCTGTTCGATGTGAAGCTGCGCGCCATCGAGAATTTGTGGAAGGCGGGCGTCGACATCGTGCCCGTGATCACGATCCTGAACGGGATCAATAATGAGCAGGTCGGTCACGTGGTTCAGTTCGCTCTGGATAACCCGAAGAAGATTCCGTTCCTCTCGTTCCAGCCGGTTTCGTTTACAGGCCGTGACGAGGCCATCACAGATGAGCGCCGGAAAGCACAGCGTTATACGCTGTCGCACTTAGCTCACGATGTGAAGAATCAAACCGGCATCGGAGAGCCGACTCGCGATTGGTTTCCGATCAGCTTCATGAGCACTTTCTCGGATTTCGCGGATCTGGTGCATGGGCCGGCCTCCGACTGGGGCCAGCTAAGCTGCGGTTGCCATCCGAACTGTGGCATTGGAATGGCGGTGATGTGCGACAAGGAGACCAAGGAGCACGTACCCGTCACCGCGTTCCTGCACGCCGACCAATTGGCGAAAGACATTGCGCGAATCAATGATGCAGCGCGCGGGCGCTTCCTGTCTGTGGCAGGCGTTACGCTGGCTCTGCTTCGCAATTACAATCCGTTCAAAGCGCCGACGCACTTCAGGCTCACGGACCTGATCGCGAAATTCGATAAATGCTTCGGCATGTCGAAAAAGGCCCAAACCGGTGAATACGGCAAGGTGACTGGCGACCGCACGATCGCTGATATCGAGAAACGCCGCGCTGACCGCTGGAATTTTCTGTTCATCGCCGGCATGTGGTTCCAGGATCTGTTCAATTACGATTTTCGCCGCACCGAGCAGTGCATCATTCCGTACGCCACGCAGGAAGGCGAAATCTCCTTCTGCGCTTACAACACGGGCGTGGGCTGGAGAAACATCATTGAGAAAATGCACATGACCGCGACCTTGACGAAGTGGTACGAAGGACATGGCCGGCACGAGATTTTCGCGGGCAACAAGGCCGTCCCGCTCGAGAGTAAAGACCACAGCCTGGTTCTCGTGGAAGAGCACGTGAAGGCGGATCGCCAGCACGATCTCGAGCTCAAGGGAATCGCAAAGAATGCACGGGAAGAAAAAACGCGCGCGCGCGATGAAGCTTTGAAAAAGAAGCTGGAAGACGAGAAGATGATGCGTCTGTACCGTGAGCACGTGCTCGGCGAGAAGAAGCCGGAGGGCGGGTTCGTGCCTCTGGACGGTTTGCTCGGTTCCGCGGCGAGGCCGGTGGAAATCGAGCAGCGCGAAGAAGTCGGCGCGATGGGCGACTGAGTTCTCCTTCAACCCTGATTCAAGCTAGCCGCCGAGCGTTCGCGCCCGGCGGCTTTTTTCTTTAGCGGCGTTTTGGTATATTTGCCGCGTCGGAGGAGCCCTATGAAGACTCTCTTACGCGTTGGCCTGTTCACGGCGACTACAGTCGCATGCCTGTTCGGGGACGTCACGTTCAATCAGACTGTACAGTACACCGGAGGAACGCTTCCTGCCATGGTTCACAATATGGCGAGTAATCCATCCGCCGGGCCGGTTGGCGCCGGCGATCTGAAAGCCGCGTTCGAAGATCAGAGATTTACGGTTTACATCAAAGGACCAAAAATGGCGCGGGTGGGCGTCACTGTCTCCTCCATCTTCGATTTGGATACCGGCACCGTAACAACCATCAACAAGCAGAAGCGTACCTATTCCGTAATGACGTTCGAACAAATGCGCCAGCAAATGGAGCAGATTCAGCAGCGCGTCAATAAAGGTGGCCCGCCGAAACTGGATTTTGACGTAAAGGTTGAGAAGGCTACGCAGACGCGAAACGTCAATGGGCAAACTGCGACGGAGGCAATGATGACATTGACGTCCAAATCCGGCGGACCGAACGGACAAATGGTGGTGAAGGTGGATGCGTGGCTGGTGCCGCTCGAGACAGCGACGCGCGAAATCGTGACGTACTCCAAGAACCTTTCGGCGAAGTTTGGCGAAGCGTTCGCGGGATCACCGATGTGGGGCGCGGCATCGGCTGGGATTGGCGCGGCGATGCAGGAAGCTGCAAAGCTCGACGGGTATTCCGTATTGACCGACATCGAGGTGAGCGGTGTTTCTTCGTCGCTGCTTGCGGCGATGGGCAGCGCGAATAATGACGCGAGCGCGCCGCTGATCAAAATGGAAGTGCAGAACTCGAACTTTGCTTCAGGTGCGGTAGATGATTCGAAGTTCGCGATTCCGGAGGGATTTACGGAGCAGACGAGTGGCCGTTAGGCGAGCGGGCGGGTCGTCGCCCAAACCGCCCCAATTTTCTTACGGCACGACAAAGTTAACTGAAGTCCCCCAGTTGGCGTAGCCATCCCTGGTCCCGTCGCAAGTCCCGATTGTCAGGGTAAATTCAGGTGGCAGGCAGTTCGGATACTGGATGTAGTTGGTAGAGAAATAGATCTTGCCGCCGGACCCTGGGAGGAAGATCGCGTTGCTGTAGTCTCCCCAGCGAGGTCGAGTCGGACCTGGATAGCCCGCATACTCTGTAAAGCCGTCCTGAGGCGATTGGCCGAGATCTGCAATGTTGACCACAGATTCCAGGAGGCCGTCCGAAGTGCCGGTCAGTCGACCGTAGCCAGTGCTGGGGTAAAAGCCTCCGTGGTCGGCTCCGGTCGGTCCGCCGTTACCCGAGAGCGTGAAGGTCATGATCGCCTTTCCGGTTCCGCCATCTTGGGAGGAAGAGCCTCCCGCGGCCATGGCTGGGAATTCCAGGTCCTCATGTCTGGGCGAAACATACCCTTGGCCGCTGAGGGTGAAAAAGCCGGAGTTGTCGAAAGTGTCGGTTCCAACGACCCAGAAAACGGCACCCTGGTGTACTTCGGGGCTTGGTCCCGATGAGAATGTTTGGTCGATCTCCGTCGTGGTGGCGCCCCAGATCTGGTGTTGCGCCTGGGAGACCTGCGTCATGAAGTCGCCGTTAGTAGCGATTCCACCCTCGGGGCAACTGGCGGGCGGAGGGGAACCCACGCTGAGACCGACTGCTCCGCATTCATCGCCCAACGGTATTGGCCCTTTCTTTTGGGGAGCCAGGAATCCTTCGCCGTAGTAAAACTTCACACCGGCGAATAGCTGACCGCCGAATTGGATATCGGCGTAGCAGTCTGAGCAGTTCGGGCTATTAAGGTGTTCAAGGCCGGTCCAGTCGAAGACCGCGATTCGGCTGTCACCTAACCCATAATAATCGAGCGTGTCAAGCATGAATCCCGAGCCCCCATGACTGTTGTCGTACTGCGTTGGATCGGGTGGTTGAGCCGGAATTACGGCATACCAGCACGTGATGCCAGGCAAATGATAAGTGTCATCCGAAAAACAGGTTCCGTTTGGTGTCGGCAGGAGACCCATATTCTCGATCGCGACGGTGAAGGCGGGGTTTGGCTCTCCAAAATTTCCGGTGACAGGCAGGCCCTTTTCGAACGCATTTTTGTTAAACGCAAATTCTTGCGCTCCGTTGAAGCCGCCGCCGCCGAGCCCGCCTCCGCTAAGTGGAAACTCATCGTAGAAGAGGAAGAAGGCGTCCCGAGAGGTTGAGATCTTTCCAAAATCATTCAACAGGTAGGGGTAGCCCGGCTCGCCCGGGTTGTAATTGGCATTGAGGAAGTAGACGGCGTAGGGGCCAAACGGACTTGAGCCTACAGTCACCGCAATTCCTTCATACAGGCCCGAACTGTTCGAACTGGGTGAAGAGACAATCTGGGTAAAGAACCAGTGTCCGCCGTTATCGTGATCGTAAAGGCATGAGATATCTCCCCCGCTGCTGAAGCCTCTCTGCGTGAGTCCCATAATCAGGTCCAGGCCGATTACCGCCGATTTTCGTTGCAAGGCTGGGTTGAAAACTAAGATTTCCCCGATGTTGTTAGCTTCGACCACATACCCATTACCGGCACATAGACCCTGGTCTGCGGGTTCAACATCACCCCCGTACAGCTGGGCGCTGTCCACCGCATTTAAACCTTTCACGCCAACGGCGCCCCCCGAAGCTGAATCAATGGTGTCGCAACCCGCACCCAGCGGTTCGCAACTGACACTTGGAGGTGTAACAGCGGCGGCAGCAGCGTCCGGCTGATTCGGGCGCCGCGGGCGACCTGGGAACGGCAATTCGCGGTACTTTAGAGGCGAACTCAGCGCAGCCGTGCGCTCAGCGACAGCCTGGGTGGAGGGTGAGAAAAACGGACCGGTTAGCAAAGAGCAATCATAGTAGTCGCAGCCGGTAGCGGCTGGACCAGCAAAGGTTGGCGAAAATTGTCCTAAGCTGGATGATGAAACAACGCTACTTGTATTTGTGACGGGAGGCGCCGCCGATCCCCTGGAAACGATGAGGAAGCCGCTGACGACCATTACCGACACAATCGCAATTGAAAACCAGCTTGATCCTTGTCTTGCACTTATCCTGGCGAACATAGTTCCCTCCTGATCGAAACTAGGGCGTTCGATTTAATGACCGCATAGACCTAGGCGGAACTATATGACATGCCATAGGGGTTGTCAATCGTTAGTTCAGCTAACTAGCCCGTCAATTCGCCGTCGAACGGCGTGAGTGAGCCGGTTAAGAAACACCACAAGGAGGATGAAATCCTTGAATTTCGGTGCGTCTGCCGCGCGACGGATCGCGGTAGACAGAGCGCCAAAGCCAGAAAGTACCAAACGGGCCATAGGTACCGGTACGGGTGGGTTTAATCCGATCCGCAGGTACATTCGCTCTCTATCTTGCTTAACAGGGACGCTCCTCCGCCCGAGTACCGGGTACGCGCATGCAGTGCTTTTCCGGTGGTAGATAGTAAGCATGCGAATAGGCAAAGCGAGATTATTGACAAGTCGGCCGGCATCCAGAAGGAATGACGCACGTCGGTAGGCAGCTTAACTCTCTTTCACTGGTTACCCTGGCTGCCGTGTAAGGTGAGGCATGGCGTGCGATTTGGATGTGCTCAAGAACGTTCCGTTATTTGCGCTGCTCGATGATGAAGAACCTGCGGTGCTCGCCGGACAAATAGAGTCCAGGAAATTTGCGGCGCAGCAACGCATTTACAAGATGGCCGATCGGCCGGGAGCCTACATCGTCGGGTGCATATATGGACTCGGCCCGGTGTGCAAGAGATGTCGATCAAGCGCGTTGAGGTAAGACTGCGTGCATATATCCGGCCTCTAAGTTGAGGGTCGTCACCCTCGGGCCCTGATGGAATCTGCGCTTCTTCCCCTTCAACAGGTCATCGGCCTCGGAGGCCCAGCCCCACGTTCAGGTTGGAAAGAAGCCGGTCTACCCGGTCACGCCATCACTCGACACTCGTGCAATCTCAAGGAAGCCTTTCCCTTTAAGCCGCGCGGCGATACGGCTCATCGTGAGCGAGAAGCGCCCAGATGATCCGCGCGTTTTTATTGGCAACTGCTACACACGCTTTTGCGGTTCCTAGCTTTTTCTGTTTCTCCGCAATCCATTTACTGCGCGCATCCGTCTTTTGGGAAGCCCGGAAGACCACCGAGCGCGATCCATGCACCAGAAGCGTCCGCAGGTAACAATCACCTCTTTTGGTGATACCTGAAAGTCGCTGTTTATCTCCGCTGGAGTTTTGTCGCGGAACCAGCCCGAGCCAGGCGGCGAACTGACGCCCATTGTGGAACGTATTACCGTTCGAAATCGCCGCGACAACTGCCGTTGCTGTTACCGGACCGATTCCCTCCACTTCTGCGATTCGTTGACAAAGTGCGTTTTGCTGAAAGGCTTGATTGATCTCCGCTTCCATCGCCAAAATGCGCCGATCGAGCGCTTGCAACTCTTCATAAAGATTGCTGAACAGGCGTTTCGCGAATCCGCTCAAGCGTGTCTCGTTTTCTTCTATCAGCTGTGGCAGAGCCTTCCTCACATGGTTGAGATGCTGAGGCAACACAATGCCGTACTCGGCCAACAGGCCGCGGATCTGATTACCGATCTGCGTCCGCAACCCAATGAGCCGGCTTCGAACTCGATGAAGGGCTTGCAGATCTTGCTGTTCGACCGTCTTTCTCGGGACAAATCGCATCTGCGGCCGGCTTACCGCTTCGCAGATCGCAGCGGCATCGTTGGCGTCGTTTTTCTGCGACTGTAAATACGGCTTGACGAACTGCGGCGCAACCAGACGCACTGTATGCCCAAATGTCTCCAGAACACGTGCCCAATGATGAGCTCCTTGCGTCGCCTCCAGACCAATTACGCACGGCGGAAGATTCGCAAAGAAATCCGTCAGTTGTCCTCTCCGCAACCGTTTCTTAAACGTGAGCTTCCCTTCACGATCAGCCCCGTGCAGTTGAAACACATTCTTCGCCGTATCAAGACCGACGACACTCGTTATCGGCATGCATCTCCTTTGCCCGCCACGTTAGCAAAAGCTGTTAAACGGGCCGAGTCCATACCATCAGGTCAGCACAGTGGACGAGGATCAGCAGCAAGTCGTTTTAGACCAACCGGTCCGACGAGTTCTTCGGTTTCGCTTCAATGATGGACGAAACGCCGCATCAGACCAGCGCGATTGCGATCGAAGCGACGACCCACGTCGAAATTGACGGCATGACATTTGCATATTTTCGCCCCGTTGCTTTTGCATTCACGTTTCGCTGGGGAGAGATTCCCGGAACTCGCAACGCAGACTCGCCTGATTAAAGCGAGACTCACGGGGGCCGGGATTCAATGCGGCAGTACAACGGCATTCCCCTTTAACCCACGTGCAGACGGCGGCCTGGCAGGCCTTCTCTGTGGTCGCATTCCGGTTGATGTAATAGCGCGACATTTGCTGGACGGTACCTCTAGCAGCGGATTCCTCCCCTTTACGACGGCGGATGTTCCCGACTTCGGTCTGGATGTCCTGCTTCAGGGACGGATCGAGCTGAACTGCTTTCCGGAAGTCTGCGGTGGCATGCTGAACGTCGTTGAGCGTGTAGTAGACCCAGCCGCGTCCCATGTAGCTGCGCGCTGATTTCGGATTCAGGACGATGGCGTGGTTGAAAGCGTCCAGCGCGCGCCGGCCGTTCGAATGATCGTTCGTCATCCAGAAGTCGCCAGCACTGTAGTTCACGTCGCCGTAATTGTGCCATGCTTGCCAGTCCTTGGGGTTCAGCTTGACGGCTTTCTCCAAATCCTTCGCAGCGAGCCAGAGCAGGAACATGTCATACCGGCTTGTCTTGGCCAGCCGCAGCCCGTAAACGGCGCGATTGACCAGGGCATCTTCGTCTCTGGGGTTCTTAATGAGTGCGGCGTTTTCTTCGGCGAAGCCTTCGAGAATTTTGCGGTCGCAGCCTGCGAAAACCTTCTTGGGCGGTGGCCAAGAGGCTTCCCAGCCGGGAATTTGAACGGCTGCAGCCTGGCCCAGGAATAGGAAAAGTAGGCAAGGCGCAACTACTAGCTTCGTAAGAGTCGCAGACATTCCCTCAATTTTCATTGAGGATCGGCAGCGTGTCACGAAAAATTCTTTGAAGTGGGTACCAGTACCGCCGACTGACTAAAGCGCAGATCGGGGTGCCGGCACGTCAGCCGAGTCGCTTCACTCTATCCACTGGTTACCCTAGTTACCGTGTGAGGTGAGCGATGGCGTGCGATCTAGATGTGCTCAGGAATGTTCCGTTATTTGCGCTGCTCGATGACGAAGAGCTTGCGGTGCTCGCAGGGCAAGTGGAGTCCAGGAAATTTGCAGCGCGGCAGCGCATTTACAAGATGGGCGATCGAGCGGGCGAGGCGTATATCGTCGTGTCAGGACAGGTGCAGGTCAGCACAGTGGACCAGGATCAGCAAGAGGTCGTCATAGACCAGCCGGGGCCCGGCGAGTTCTTCGGTTTCGCTTCCATGATGGACGAAACGCCGCATCAGACTAGCGCGATTGCCATCGAAGCGACGACCTGCATCGAGATTGACCGGCACGACATTACGGTTCTGCTCGAAAGAAAGCCGATGGCCGGATTGGATCTGCTGACCGTAGTAGGGCGCCAGTTCCATGCGGCCCAGCGCCTGGTGCAGATTCGGGCAACGCGCAATCCCAACGAAGTGATTGCGGAAACCACGACAGCCGGAGAGCGGATCGCCGATTCTGTGGCACGCTTTGGCGGGTCGTGGGCGTTCATCATCGCGTTTGGCGTCTTTATGGTCGTTTACGTCTGTATCAACGTAACTCTGGGGCACTCGGCCTGGGATCCCTATCCGTTTATTCTGCTGAATCTGTTCCTCTCGATGCTCGCGGCCATTCAGGCCCCAGTGATCATGATGAGCCAGAACCGGCAAGATGTAAAAGACCGGGTGCGGAGCGAGTTGGATTTTGACGTGAACCGACGCGCCGAATCTGAGATTCAGGGCTTGGCACGCAAGCTGAACTTGCTTGGCGACAAGGTTGGAGATTTGGAAGATTTGCTGCGAGAGACGCCGCGGCGATAATGATACGGAATCCATGGCTCAGGTCCCGACCTGGTTTGAACGCAAGTTTGAGTTTTCGTTTCCGGTGGAACTGGTTCCGAATGTGTGCGCACGGTTACGCGGCACTCCAGCCAGGCTCGAAGAAGCGTTGCGTGGCCGTTCCGACAAACTCCTGACGGAGAAAGTGCAGGGAAAGTGGTCGGCTCAGGAGCACGCCGGCCACTTGTTCGACCTCGAATCTCTGTGGCTTGCACGGGTGGGCGATTACGTAGAAGCCAGTGACCAACTCACCACGACAGACTTGAGCAATCGAAACACTGACGAAGCGAATTACAACGCGCGCCCGTTGGAAGAGGTTCTGAGCGAGTTTCGCGCCGCAAGGGGAAGACTGCTGAAGCGCGTCGAGGAACTGGATTTTGCGCTATTTGCTCGGGCCATTCCCCACCCGCGCTTACATACGCCGATGCGGCTCGTAGATCATTTGTACTTTATCGCCGAGCACGATGATCATCATCTCGCGCGTATTTGGGAATTGGTGAACGCGGCCGGTTAGGAGCCCTCGCGACGCGTGCGCCAAGGCATCGCAGGAGCAGACCAAATTATGAGGAAACGAATCGCTGATTTGTTTCGCTCAGACTTGGCTGTGCTGCTTCTGATCGCAGCGCTACGCTTGATCCTGCACGTTCTCACAAACGGCGAGTATGGATTTCATCGGGATGAATTGCAGACTCTCGATGACGCACGGCATCTGGACTGGGGTTTTGTGGCTTACCCGCCGATTACGCCGCTGATCGGCCGTTTCGAGTTAGTTCTGTTCGGGACCTCACTCGTCGGTTTCCGATGCTTTGCGGCGCTTGCCGTGAGCCTGGCGATGGTGCTGGCGGGGATGATTGCCAAGGAGCTCGGCGGAAAACGGCACGTGCAAGTACTCGCTGCTGTAGCCGCCGGAATCTCTCCCGTTTCTCTCGCTCAGGGCGCCGTATTCCAGTACGTGTCGCTCGACTATCTGTGGGGCGTGACGGTTACCTATCTCTTGGTGCGGCTGCTGAAGTCGGACGATCCGCGCTGGTGGGTAGCGATCGGCGCAGTCTTGAGTATCGGAATGGAGACGCGCTACACGATGGGTTTTCTGGCCCTCGGGATCGCTGTTGCGGTGATCCTGACCCCGGCGCGGCGATTTCTTCGCAGCCGCTGGCTATGGGCCGGCGTTGCCGTTTCCATTCTTGTGTTTCTGCCGAACTTTATCTGGCAGGCGCGGCATCACTTCATCTCTTTGGAATTCTTGTCATATCTGCACGCACGCGACCTGCAGCAGGGACGATACCGGGGTTTCTTCCGGCAGCAACTTCTGATCTGCGTAAACCCTGGCACCGCGCCTCTGATCTTACTGGGGCTGTGGTTCTACTTCGTTCGCCAAGAGGGCCGGCGGTACCGTTTGCTTCGGGTGGTGTTTGTGATTACGTTAGTGCTATTCGCCGTGGCTGGTTCGCGTTCCTACTACACCGCGCCGCTGTATCCGATGTTGATCGCGGGCGGCAGCGTGCTATTGGGAAACTTGCTCGGCAGGTTGCGGCCCGTGTGGTCGCGCTTCGCATACGGTTTACAATGGGCAGCAATTGCTGTCGGAGGTGTCGGTTTTGCGCTGCTTGTCATGCCGGTTGCGCCTATCGGGTCCCATCTCTGGACGATCACTGCAATGATGCACGATCAATTTCGAGAGGAGATTGGTTGGAAAGACCTAGCGCGCGCCGTCGCGGGGGTGTATCACTCATTATCCGGTGAAGAGCAAAAGCACACCGGGATTCTCACTGGAAATTATGGGGAAGCAGGAGCACTTAATTTGTACGGCTCCTCGCTTGGGCTACCGCATGCAATGGGCCTGACAAATTCTTTTTGGTATCGCGGATACGATCCGCGACTGCCGCAAACGGTGATCGTCGTGGGCTTCGACTTGGACGAGGGCAGAACGTTGTTCAACAGTTGCATGGTAGCGGCAAAAAACACAAACGCATTTGGCGTTGAGAACGAAGAATCCCGCGACCACCCCGACATTTTGCTTTGCAGGGACTTACGCATGTCTTGGGCTGAGTATTGGCGGCGTTTCCGGCGCTTTGGATGACTCTCTTTGAACCGAATGCGCCATTTGAGCCAGTACTAACCCAATATTGGCAATACCGTTCCCAGCTCGCCATTGATAGGATTGAGGGGCTTCCCCATGTTCATTCCATTTCCCGTGGTCTATGGCCACACGCCTGTGCGCGTGGCTCGAATAACGTGTTGCGTACTGGCGCTTGCTTCTCTAGGTTCGCCGCTGCGGGCTCAGGTTGCCGGTCAGAGCGTCAATATGGTCACCGGGACGCAGTGGCCGGGAGGCGATCCATTTTTGGAGCGCCAGAATGAGCCGTCAATGGCTGTTTCCTCCCGCAATCCGCTGCACGTCGTCGCGGGTAATAACGATTACCGCACGGTCGATCTGCCGGGTGTGGCGAGCAATAAGCCCACGGGCGATGCATGGCTTGGGTTCTTCACTTCTTTTGACGGGGGTGACACGTGGAGCAGCGTACTGCTACCTGGGTACCCGCAAGATACCTCCAGCCAGGGTGACGCTTCTCCGTTGAAGGCCTATGAGGCGGAAGCGGATCCCATGGTGCGTGCGGGGAGCAACGGACTTTTCTATTACAGCGGACTCGCGTTTAATCGCGAAGCCAATGGAACGAGTGCTGTCTTCGTGGCGCATTATATCGATGACAACAACCTTCAGGGGGCAAACACGATCCGTTATCTTGCGACCAGCGTGGTCGCGACGGGAGACGCGAATCATTTTCTCGATAAGCCCGCCATCGCCGTCGATATTCCGCGGCCAGGTTCAGCGACGTGCACCATTCCGGCCAGCTCGAGCGTGAAGGCGGCTTCTATACCCGCCGGCCGGATTTATGTCGCATACACCCAGTTCAATGGTCCGGAATCCTCAAACCAGTCGGCGATTATGTTTTCCGAGTCACGGGACTGCGGGTCAACCTGGAGCACTCCGCAAAAGATCAGCGGTCCGCAACAGACCAACCAAGGCGCGGCGCTCGCGATCGATCCCAGCACGGGAAATGTTTATGTAGTCTGGCGAATTTTTAAGGCGGCCAATCAGCCGGATGCGCTGGCCGGCACAGCGCTGCACTACGGAACAAACACCTTTACGCGAATTCTCGAGGGTCCGATTTCGCCGTTCGATCAGGCGACGACGGACATCTCGTTCCGGACGAATGCCTATCCTTCGCTGGCGGTGGACGCGTCGGGACGCCTGTACGTGGCGTGGGCGCAGCGCGGCCCAAGCTCCAACTCCGCAACCGGCGGCGATGCGCGCATTCAAGTGATCTCCGGGAAGCCGGTGTATGGCGGTGGAAACCAGCTCAACAGCATGCAGTTTGCGGGGCCGGTGACGGTCGATCCATATCAAGGGCGCGGGCATCAGATTATGCCTGCCATGGCGTTTGCAAGCGGAAAGCTGACGGTCGCGTGGTACGACTTTCGCGACGACGATGAAGTAGCCGTTTACACCGCGATTGGAGAGGGAGACTACAGTTTCGCAGACGAAGTGCCGGAAGGCGTCACGCCCATTTTCTCAAATTATGTCGCGGACCCGGCAGGGCCGCCCTATCCGAGCGGGATCTGGCGGCACACGGTGGATGTGCGAGCGGCACAGGCGAATCCGGGCCTCCCGCCTGCGTTCCGGCCCTCCGTTATGGTTTCGCAATATACGTATGGCACGCCGGCGTTCGACCCTAGTACTCAGACACAACTCGCGAATGATCCGGAAAACATCCAGCAGCTCGAATTCGACGCGCCGAATCTTCCGCTATTCCAGTTGGGCACAGTTCCGTTTGTCGGCGACTACATCGATGTCGCGGGCCCGACATTGATTCCCTACGCTTCGGGCGGCACTGAACAGTGGCGGTTTAACAATCTCGCCGGCGATCCGGATCACACGCACGTGGTGTGGACGGATAACCGTAACGTGGTTCAACCCGCTGATGGCAACTGGGCCAACTATACGCCGGTGGGAGAGACAGGCGGTACTCCGAGCATATTTAATCCTTCCGAAACAGCTCCAGCCTGCGTGGTGGGCCAGACCGGAATTCGGAACCAGGACATCTATACCGCGACGCTGAGTCCGGGCGTGATTATGGGGGCCAAAGGGAATCGGAAACAATTATCACCATCGCTCCAACGCGAATTTCCGGTCACCATAGAGAATCCGACAGCACAGGCCGTCTATTATCTGCTGACGATCCAGGCGCAGCCGACCGGCGGCAAAGCGTCTTTTTTGCAATTTCCCGTTTCGGGCCTGCCGAATCCGATGACGCAGTTGGAAATTGGTGTCCCCGCATATTCGAGCGCTTCCAGGTCGGTGTTTGTTACATCATCGAACCCGAATGCGACGGTGCCGCTGCATGCAGTCCAGACGGATGCGAACAGCAACGTGATCCCGAACGGGCTTACGAGCAGCACGAGTTTGAACAGCGATGTTTCGAATCCCAATATTTCGAATCCGAACATCTCAAACATGGAAATCTATAATCCCAACATTTCGAATCCGAACATTTCCAACCCGAATATCTCAAATCCCAATATTTCAAATCCGAATATTTCGAATCCCAACATTTCAAACGTGGCGTTCGCGAACCCGAATATTTCGAATCCTAATATTTCGAACCCGAACATTTCGAATCCCAACATCTCCAATCCGAACATTTCCAATCCGAATATTTCGAACATGGCCATTTCGGGAGAAATCACCGATGGCTCGTTCACTGTCACGAATTCCGGGAATACATCGGCGGCGTACGATCTGACTCTTCTGCAATACCAACCGCCGCCTCAGGGCGTGACGGTGCAGCTAATCGTCTCGGGGGTTTATCTAACGCCCGTCGCGAACGGCTGTACGCTTGCCGTGCAGTCACACTATGTTCCGATCGCGAACATCCCGAATCCTCCTTTCGTGACGCCGGGATCAGTGCTGCAGAGCGGTCCACCGTCGGCTTTAGCTCCGACTTTTACGCTGCAACCCGGAGAGCAAGCGCTGGTAACGTTGCGGGTGTATGATCCCAACGCGACTACGCCCGCGCAAGCTCTACAGCAGTACAATCCGCTGACCGCGCTCGCGCCGGTGATCGGCAGTCAAGGTGTGAATACGGGATCACCTGCGCCTCCGACGAACTTGACCGTGCTCTCGATCGCAACCAGTGCTCTGCCCGCGGCACCGCTCAACGCGGCATACAGCGTGACGTTACAAGCCACGGGCGGCTCCGGCACATATACGTGGAGCATTCCCTCCGGATCGCTTCCACCGGGAATCACTCTGACGAATGGAGTACTGGCAGGAACGGCGACTGGGCCAGGAACGTACACGGTACCTATTCAGGTTTCCGATATGAGCGGCCAGACGGTCCAGCGCACGCTCACTCTGGTCGTAGCCGCGCCATCTCTCGGTATCGCGACAACGGCGCTCCCCTCAGGCCAATTCAATACTCCCTATTCATCGACGCTTTCGGCTAGTGGTGGAACTCCGCCATACACGTGGTCTGTAGCGCAAGGCGGTGTGCTGCCCGTAGGCATGGGACTCAACTCCGCCTCGGGAACCCTGTCCGGCGCGCCGGCGCAGGCGGGTCTCTGGAACGTGCCAATCACAGTGACGGATTCAGCGGCACCCGCTTCCACGCAAACCGTGACACTGCCTTTGACGGTCGGCTTGGCAACCGGATATGCGGGTGGCCAAAACTGTTATATGCCGTATCCGGCTACGCCTTTGTACTTGGCCGGCGCCCTGTCATGGAGTGTCAATACTTCGGCGCTTCCGCTCTCCGGTGAAATGAGTATTCTGCAGGGCAACGTTCTGATCGGCTGTTTGACTGGCGTCAACGGGACACCGTTTAACAGCGGCAACTACACGCTTCAATTCACCGCGTCAACTGCTAACGGGCCGCTTACGTTCCCCCTTACATTGCCTGTGGTGGGGCAGGATCAATTCAGCAATGGAACCTTTTACGCCGATACCGGAGGTGTTGGGAATTTGCCGCCAAGCGGATTCCAGCAGGGAGTGGTCACGCCAGGGCAACAGTTCAGCTATACTCCCGGCTACTGGGGTGCGAACGCCACAAACTTCAGTGGGAATTACCTGTTCGGATTGAGTGGCGGAGCGCCGCACTTCTGTGTCGGCGCGAGTACGACCAGCGGTCCGATTTCGCTTACCGCGCCACAGCCCGGCCGCTATGACGTTCTCTTCGATGGCACGAATCAGACTTGCCAGCAAGCGACGGCGTTTCCGAGTAGTCCAGCGCCGCTGGCGATCGATTCGGTCGACGCCATACCCACGACGGTGACCTACATCGTGACAGTTACGAGCGTCAACCTGAACAGTAATAACCCGCCGCGTCTGTATGCGCAAGTAACTAGTGCCGAGAGCGGCACTTTGGCCGTGCCCATCAGCTTCAACTACACGATTTCGGATAGCGCCTGCCCAGACTGCATAGATCAGATCGAAGTGGGATTGAATCATGAAACCGGCCCGCAGGTGTGCGTCTATAACGACATAGACGGTCCTAACGGCGTTTCCGGAACCGCAAACACAACCTTAAACGTGCCAAGCGCTCCTGGCAGATACTACGTCGCGTTCGATCGCGGGCAGGACACTTCTTGCATGGCGTCAACAAAGGCGTGGTGGAATGGACCTCGATCGATACTGCAAACGATCGGCATCATCGACGTGCTGCCATGAACTATGTCAGGCATTCTAGGGACTTGCCGCTCCTCCCGACTGGAGTGAGCGGAGTCGACTGCGCGCGTCTTTTGCGAGCGGATCGTCGGTGCTGTTGCCGCGGATCTTGAGATACTCGCTGTACGCTTCTGCCGCGTCAGCACTCCCCAGCCCTTCGCGTGTGCGTCCGAGATAGTAGTACACGGGCGCGAAATAGCGCCAGCTTGGCTCATCATCCAGGAAGACAGCTGTCGCCTCACCGCGTCTCTTCATGCAAACGTCAAACTCCGTATCTGCATCGGTAAACGCTCCGGCTTCAAGATATGCGCGTCCCAAGCCTACACGGCCCAGCCATGTGTCGGCGATCTTTTGCGCATCCTGGAAGGTATGAACGGCAGCCCGGTAATCGTGCCGCTTCATCTGCGCCTCTGCATCAATCAACTTGCCGTAGG
The DNA here is from genome assembly GCA_963703035.1 of uncultured Acidobacteriaceae bacterium. GTDB lineage: Bacteria > Acidobacteriota > Terriglobia > Bryobacterales > Bryobacteraceae > Bog-105. The sequence goes on from OY969780.1 coordinate 2,021,644, forward strand.
CTTGAGGATCGGGCTCGAACCTTTGCTCAAGTTTGCGCGAAATTTGCAACGCCTGTTCTGTTCTTGCGGTCTGCAAAAACACCATTGCTGCGGGATAGAGGACATCTTCATCTGTGCCGGAGGCAGAGGCTCGTTCAGCAGCGGAAATAGCCTTTTCCTTTTGGCCGCTCATGAGCCACGCTTCAGCGAGCATTGTCCAATTTCTGGGAGACTGCGTGTTGGGCGTATGAGTATTCGCATCCATGCCGTGCTCCAGAACCGCAATCGCATCTCGAGGGCGTGCTTCAAAAAGGGCGATGTCGGCGAGGCCCACAGCTGACGCAGAAGCGCCCCACGCGCTCAGAGCTCCTAGTTTTTTGTAGTTTTCTGTTGCCTCGGCCACCTTACCTTGCGCGAGCTGAGAAAGGCCAAGACAGATATACGCTTTCTCGAATGAAGGATTTATCTTCAGTAGCTGTTCCGATTCGCGTATCGCGCTATTGAAATCGCCCGCATACATCGCAAACAGACCGACATTATTCATCTGCAGGAGATTGTTTGGGTAGATTGTCATGGCCCGGCGGCCTTCCGCGAGCGCGGCGCTCATATTGCGAGCATAGAAATCGGCAAGCGCGAGATTGGACATGCCGGCTGAATCTGCGGGGTACTGTTTCTCCAGAGCTTTGAACTGTTCTATGGCCTTGTCGTAATCGCGCTCCAGAAGGTAGTAGCCGCCGCGGGTGCGATACTTTTCGCGATCGGACATCCGGTTGATTTTGGACATCGCAAGACGGAAGTACCGCTCGGCCCCTTTTCTGCGGCCCATATTTGCCAGAATGACAGCCATTCCGGCGTACGCGCGCCCGAGTCCCGGATCGAGCTCAATGCTGCGTTGGTAGGCTTTGAGCGCGTCTTCCCATTTGCCCGCCCATTGCAGTTCCTGGGCTTGGGCGTATTGCTGCGATGCGGCTAAAGATTGAGAGGAGAACGTCTCCGCCGCCGCGATCTGCTTCGATTTCGGCACGACATCGCCGAGGGCCTTGCGAAAGCCTGCGGCGATCTTCGCGACAGCCGAGTTCAGCTCGTGGGGCTTTGACGCGTTTGCGGCCTCTTTGGCAATAGGCTTCCCACTTACTGCGTCCACCGCCTGAGCTGAGATCTGGTAGTTGTCGCCGTCGCGGTGGATAGAGCCGGATATAACGATGCCTACGCCTTCGCGGCGTGCGATCAGCCTCGCGGAGTTTTCATCGAGCGCATCTGAGCCGGACAACTTAGCCAGGGTTTTCCGCGCTTCCCCGCGGTTGAACGTCGTAATGAACGATGCGCCTTCCAGATCAGTGCTGAGAAGAGGTTCAAGTGTCCCCGTGAGCAGATGATTCGCGGTCGCATTGTTGAAATCGGAAACCAAAATCTTGACAGGCGCGTGGGTGATAGCGGTACGAGTTCGCGAATTGTAAATCAGCGCAACCGCCAAAACAACGATCAGCGCCGCGGCCGCCGATAGCAGTTTCCAGTTGGCCGTATGACGCTTCCGGATCCCCAGCCAGAGCTCAAGATCCTGAACGATCTGATCGGCTGATTGGTAGCGCTTGACGGGGTCGAGCCGCAAGCATCGAACCACGATCTCATTTAGGGGACGCGGAATGCGAGAGTCGATTTCAAGTGGCGCTCTTATCTGCTTCTCGCTGCGTTCGCGAAGGAAATCAGCGAGCGATCTCTTATCGCCGGGAAGATCGCCCGTAAGCAGTTCGTAGAGAATTAAACCGACGGTGAACAGATCGGAACGCATATCTACCGGGCCCGCGCGCGCCTGCTCCGGCGACATATAACGGGGCGTGCCGAGCAGCGAACCGGCATTTGTAAGACCTGCCTCTACCGCTCGAGCTGACTCCGGTTTATGCGCAACAATGGCGACAACGTCCTCGGAGTGGGCAATTCCGAAGTCCATGACTGCCGCACGTCCCTGGTTGTCAACCATAATGTTCTGCGGCTTAAGATCACGATGAATGACACCTTCCGAATGCGCGACGGCCAAGCCTCTGCAGACTTGGAGCATGATTTCGGCCGCTTCCTTCGGCGGCAGCTTGCGCTTTTCCTGGAGGATGTGCGCGAGCTCGCGTCCCTCAATGTATTCCATGCTGATGAAGCGGAGGCCGTCAGCGACGCCGAGATCATAGATGCGAACCACGTTCCGGTGGGTCACTTTGCGCGTGAGCACGAGCTCCTGGCGGAAGCGCTTCAGAATGCCTTCACTTCCCGCCAGTTCCGGACGGATCAGTTTTAGCGCGACAATACGATCCACTTCGCGATCGCGCGCCTTAAAGACCGATCCCATTCCGCCTTCGCCGAGAGTCTCGAGAAGTTCGTAGCGGCCGGCGAGAACGACGCCGGGTTTGAGAGATACGGTCTCGAAGGCGAGGTCGTCAGACCCGCTGTAAGCCTTCGACCAGCCTTTCCCGGCGCCTGTAGAAATCTCGGTCTGATCGCCGGGGCCGGTAAAGACTTCGGTCACGCCGAGGTCGACCGGAGTCGCAGTCCCACAGCCGGGACAGCGGGCGGCCGACGGCGGAACCGGCGTCTTACAACAAGTGCAGAGCATCAGGTGCGCGGTTTCTCAATTATCAAACAATGCAAGACATTGCGGCCGTAGACGAGCGAAGGCCCGCTGAATCGCGGGCCTTCTTAACTTCTATTAACACGATGCCTATTCGATATCGCGCGGGCGCTTCTTGCGATTGCGCTTGCGGGCTAAGGCTTCCTTGGTGCGGCGCTTCTCTCCGGGTTTGAGATAAAAAGAGTGCCGCTTGATTTCTTTGACGATATCTTCTTGTTGAACTTTTCGTTTGAAACGGCGCAATGCGCTCTCAAGCGTTTCGCCATCTTGCAGATGAACTTCTGCCAGTTACATTCACCACCTTCCACCACGCGCCGCCAGCGCAGGCACTGGCGAGCAACATGCTCAATTGTAGCGTGACGCGGAAGTATTACGGGCCGGCGTCGGTGGCAACTCCTCCCCGTAACCCTACAAGCACCAAGCCCGCTATCACCAAGAGAGTTGCAGTCACCTTCGCAACCAGCACCCATCCCCGGAAATCCTCCTGAAACCACGAGGGTTTCCATTTTGTGATGGCGTAAGCGCCCAAAAATATGACGGCGTAGCGAACACCCGAGATCGCTTCAACAAGTGCCGGACTCGCCCGGCTGACCGCGTAGACCACAAGAAATGAGCCGACGCCAGCCAAGAACCGGTTCAGCATGTAGCGGAACTTCCGTTTCAGAGGCGCGTCCTCCGACTCTTCGAAGACTTGCCGTCGCCAGGAGGGCGGGATCAGCAGCGCCAATGACCCTGCAAACGTGCCTACTGTAAAGAACACGTAACCGGTGACGAAATTCGTTTGATTAAACACCATTTTCTGCAGAACGCCAGCCATTCCAAAAGCGGCGGACGCGAGGATAATCTTCGGCAGCATGTCCCGTACCGGTCTTTTTTCGGCGAAGAACATGATAAAGCCGCCAATGGTCATGATTATGAAACCGGCCAGTTGTCCGCCAACCGGGCTTCTAAGTAGCGGCATTGCAATAAGCGCGGTCGCCACCGGCGTGAATCCTCCCATTACCGCCAGCTCCTCCGATGCTTCGCCTGCTTTCAGCGCTGCGTAATAGAAGTAGGATGCGATTAGATCCAGCAGTCCCGCTGCAAACCCCATGCCCGCCACGTTCCACGAAGGCAGCTTGAATCCAAAAGGAATCAAGAGAAGGCCGAATACGCTGATCACACCAAGCCAAAACACATAGGACAGCAGGTTCTTTGTTCCGGTTCTCCTGAGCAGCAGCTTGTCCCAAACCAGAGAGATGCCGATCAAGCCGTGAGCGATGATGGCAATGAGAATACCGTCGGTTATGACACTTTTGATCAAATTCATTCAGGAGCTATAAGGATAAACAGGAATGGAAATCGTGAACGTACTCGGCAGGGAGATTCTCGATTCACGCGGCAATCCGACCGTCGAAGCTGATGTGCACCTCTCCGATGGAACGATGGGCCGCGCGGCCGTTCCGTCCGGAGCATCCACCGGTGAGCATGAAGCAGTTGAGCTTCGCGATGGTGACAAATCGCGGTATCTGGGCAAAGGCACGAGGAAAGCCGTTGAGAATATCACTAAGACGATCTCACCTGCGCTCGCCGGCCTTGATGCTGCGGATCAAACTCTGATTGACCTCACGATGATTGCTCTCGATGGAAGCGCGAATAAAGGCAAGCTCGGGGCGAACGCAATTCTGGCTGTATCGATGGCGGCCGCTCGAGCCTCGGCCGAGTCGGAAGTAGTGCCGCTCTACCGCTATCTAGGAGGCGTGAACGCGCGTGTGCTGCCGGTGCCGATGATGAACGTGATTAACGGGGGCGCGCATGCCGACAACTCGGTTGATCTTCAGGAGTTCATGATTGCTCCTGTTGGCGCAAGCACGTTTGGGGAGGCTTTGCGAATGGGCGCCGAGACGTTCCATACCTTGAAAGACGTGCTGAAAAAACGTGGATATTCGACTGCGGTCGGCGATGAAGGCGGCTTCGCGCCGAATTTAAAGTCGAACGAAGAGGCGCTCGAGGTTTTGATGAATGCGATCGAGCAGGCCGGCTACAAGCCAGGTGAGCAGATTGCGCTGGCGCTCGATCCGGCCACGAGCGAGTTTTACGACCAGAGCAGAAAGAAATACGCCTTCAAGAAATCGGACAAGAGCGAAAAGAGCTCAGAGCAGATGGTTGAGTTCTGGTCGCGATGGGTCTCTCAGTTCCCCATTATTTCTATTGAAGACGGCATGGCGGAGGATGATTGGGAGGGTTGGAAACAGCTTACAGATGCGCTGGGCGGCAAGGTTCAACTCGTCGGCGACGATCTGTTTGTGACGAATTCACAGCGGCTCGAGCGAGGGATCAAAGACGGCATCGCAAATTCCATTCTGGTCAAGGTAAACCAGATCGGCACGCTCACCGAAACGCTCGATGCCATGCGTCTGGCCGCGAGCGCGAACTATACAGCTATCGTTTCTCATCGATCTGGCGAGACCGAAGATGCGTTCATCGCCGATCTCGCGGTGGCGACAAATGCTGGCCAAATCAAGACCGGGTCGGCCAGCCGGACGGATCGGATCGCGAAATACAATCAACTGTTGCGCATTGAAGAGCAGCTAGGAAAGGGAGCCGTGTACCTGGGCAAGCAAGCGTTCCGGCAGAAGGCGAATGCCCGGCAAGGTTAAACCCGTTGTTCTGACAATTCTCGATGGCTGGGGCTTTTCGCGGGCTATCGAAGGCAACGCGATTGCCGCGGCGCGCAAGCCAACCTACGAGCACTTAATCACGACTTATCCCAATGCTCTGATCCACACCTCCGGCCCGTTTGTGGGATTGCCGCAAGGGCAAATGGGCAACAGCGAAGTGGGCCACATGAACATGGGCGCGGGACGGCTCATTTACATGGATGTCACGCGAATCGACTTGCTGATCAGCTCGGGCGAGTTTTTTCAAAATCCGGCGCTGCTGAATGCGATGCACAAGGCGCAGGGACATCGCTTGCACGTGTTAGGGTTGTGCAGCGACGGCGGCGTTCACGCCCAGCTCACGCATCTATTTGCATTGCTCGAAATGGCGAAGCAGCATGGCCTCAAACAGGTGTTCGTGCATTGCTTCATGGACGGCCGCGACACGCCTCCCGAAAGCGGGGCCGGGTACATCCTGCAGCTCGAGCAGAAGATGCGTGAACTCGGCGTAGGCAGGATTGCGTCCTTGTGCGGCCGCTACTACGCGATGGACCGCGATAAGCGATGGGATCGAATTGAGCGCGCATTCGGGGCCATGGTGCTGGGGAACGGGGCGAAATTTGAATCGGCGATTGAGGCGGTTCGGAGATCGTATGAGCGAGGAATCACGGATGAGTTCATCGAGCCTGTAACAATTGTCGACCGCCGCAATGAACCGATCGGCCTGATTCGCGGCGGAGATAGTGTTGTGATGTACAACTACCGCGCGGATCGTGCACGAGAGATTACGCTGGCGCTCACCGATCGCTCACTCGAGAAGCCCTCGAGATCGTTCGTGCCGCGCAACCTTACGTACACGATGATGACGCAGTACGATAAGACGCTGAAGCTTCCGTTCGTATTGCCGCCCGAGCATCCCGACAACATTTTGGCGGAGGTGCTCGCAAAAGCGAATGCGAAAAATCTTCGCATCGCGGAAACCGAAAAATATGCGCACGTAACTTATTTTTTCAATGGAGGAAACGAGAAGCCCTATTCCGGCGAAGAGCGCGAGATGATTCCCTCGCCCAAAGTCGCAACCTATGACTTGCAGCCGGAGATGAGCGCCGCTGAGGTCACTCGCAAGGCAGTCGAGGCCATCGATCAGGGCGCCTTCGATCTGATCGTGATGAACTACGCGAACGCGGACATGGTGGGGCATTCGGGCAAATTCGAGCCGACGGTTCGCGCGTGCGAAGCAGTGGACGCGGGGTTAAGCGACGTTTATAAAGCGCTGCAGCGGAACGGTGGGTCGTGGATCATTACTGCCGATCACGGGAACGCCGAAACGATGATCGATCCGGTTACGAAGGGCCCGCATACTTACCACACGACCAATCCAGTCCCACTGATCCTGATGGCGGATCAAGCGCCGACCCTGCGAAGTGGTGGCGCTCTGAAAGACATCGCGCCGACGCTGCTCGGGATGATGGAGCTCGAAAAACCGCAGCAGATGAAAGGCCAGGATCTGCGGATTGAGTAAGAAGGGCGTCAGGTTGCTTGCCGTGCAAAGCGCCGGAAATCGCGACAGCGCAGAAGACCTCACGTTCGAAACGAGCCAGCGTACGAATCGGGGACGGTTTCACACGGCGGAGGAAAACGCGCCTGCGGTGCTGTGGGTGTTTGGGGCTGGAGGCGGACTGGGCGGACCTGCTGGAGGCATCTACGAGCGATTGGCCGGTCGACTCGCGCCGAGTGCAGCCTCTTTGCAACTCGATTACCAAGATCCGGGCAATCTTGTTTCCTGCGTTGCCGACGTCCTCATGGGAATCGAATACTTGAACTCCAAAGGGCATCACGGAGTCGTACTGGTCGGGCACTCATTCGGCGGTGCTGTCGTGCTCAACTCGGCACTCGCCAGTCGGGAGGTACTCGCGGTCGCGGCTCTGAGTCCTCAAAGACACGGCGTAGGTGATGTAGCGCAGATCAGTCCGCGTCCTGTTTTATTCGCGCACGGAGAAGAGGACGAAGTCCTGCCATTCAGATGTTCAGTCATTCTCTTTCAGAAAGCTCGGGAGCCGAAAACTCTGAAGCTATACCCAGGCTGCCGTCACGGACTCGATAGCTGTCGCGAGCAACTCGACCGCAACCTCGAGACCTGGCTGGTTCGCGCACTACTGCGCGCCTCAGCGAGCTAACAGCCAGATTCGTGGCTGCCCAGTCGCACCTCCCTTATTGGTCGTATCCGGGTGAAAGGTACTTACCGTCCCGATACAGCCGGAAGCTGTGGGGCTCTCACATAGCGCACGATGCCCCGCGCATCGCCGATCCAATGTTGCACAATCAGCTCTACCTTTACGTCAGCGGCGCTGAGGCTGATTTCCGCCTCGCCGGCAGCTTTCTGCTCGGGCGTAAGCGGCATTGGATTTCCATCGTCGATCCTCAGGGCCGCGAACCCGGCTTCTCGCGTCTCATAGGCTGGCCAGGAGACGAGCAGGGTGGACGTCTTGGGCTCAACCGTCAGGGGTATCGGCGGCGGCAGAATGCGCTGGTAAGTCCAGTACCCGACGGCACAACCCAGCACTGCGACGAGAAGGAAGATAGCAACAAGCCGAAGATTTACGGCCCAAGCTCGTCCGGCCGGGCGTATTTGATATTGGCGGTCGTTCGGATCGAGCGCTCTTCGCTGAAGCTCAAGAGGCCGAACTTTCCTGATATCCTCAAGCGGCGGTAGGGCGGTGGCTTTTACGAGAGCCTCCGACGCGCGCTCTGAAACACGCTTCTCCGCTGGACTAGAAGATCCCGGCGTCACCTCGGGGCTACGCGGTTCCCGGGACAGAGCCCTCGAAAACCGGCTCGAATGTTGCTCCTGTACCGGTTCCGGTGTTTGGATGCGTGAACCCGCCATCGCCTCGCTTTCAAGGAGCACAGGAACTGTCTGGGGCAAAACTTCAGCTGGAGTTACCGGCAATTTATCGACCCTGCGCTCACCCTCTTTGAAAAGTGCCTCCCGCGGCTTGGGCCTCTCTCCTGGAGAGCTTGCACCGGCTTCCGATCCGGGCATTTGGGTGGAACGCCCGAGCAGAGGCAAAATAACGTTGTCGCAGGTTGCATCCGTGTTCATTCGGCCATCGGAGTCTCGAACAAGGAAGCCGAAGCGCGTCGGTTGAAACCGCTCGGGCTTGATGAGCAGAGTCATTCGTCCCGGCTCGGGAAAAAGCTCATCGAATAACGCGAGCTCGCGCTCATTCATGCGCAGCTCACTGCGGGTATGGGCGATAAACCAGCCTACGGGCTGAAGGCTCTCGAGCTCCGGATCGGAAGCTGCGTTTGCAAGCTGCTGCTTTAATAAGGTCAGATCACGGTCCGAGAGCGTGAAAGAAGGACCGGAAGCGTGCTCGCATTCAATAATTCGAAACGCGTCGAGACGAACTGAACTTTCCTCGAAAGCGCCAAACAAAACACCGCCGATCTCAATCCCGCCATGCGGAATGCGCCGATAGGCTTCATTGACCAGAAAATCGATCTCATGGAACATGGCAAGCGAATAGCCGACGGCAAATTGCCTGCCCGGCTGGGTCCAGGTGGCGTAGGCAGCAATCGTATCTTTCGCTGTCATCACAGATCTAACGGCAGAACGCTGCTTGAAGGATAGGCTGAAATGGTACCCGATTCGTCGGAATCGCCGGTCTCTTCCTGGAGGACGTAATAGTACGTAATACACCCCATCATGGCGGCTAAAACAATGATTGCGGTCAGCCAGCGGACGGAACGCAGCGTCCAGATAGACTCATCGGCAGAAAGCGCAGCCGTGTAAGCGATGATCGCGCCCGCAAGCGCCAGACTCAATCCGAGTTTCCAGCCCCAGTGCATTAGATCAAGGGCCGCCTGCCCACCGACCTCGGACCAGGCCGTAAAAATGGCTACCAGCGCGACGAGAAACTCGAAGACGTAGGCAAGCCGAACCAGTTTTGGCCTCATCCCCAAGAGCACTCTCATTCTACGATGGAGAATGCACTGCGCCGGGAGTCTTGTAGAAGTTCCTGATCTGATCCGAGTTGCCGAACGCGGCTCGTGAGCGCAGGGCAATAATCACCAAATGAAAGTTGTTTTAGAAGGAATCGAATTACACCTCGCGCACCCGGACGAGCTGGCCGTGACCTGGGTTGGGCAAGCGGATGCGATGCGCCAACTCATGGCGGCATGGACGGTAATCGATGATCGCGATTTTCCGATGAACCCGCGTTTACTGGGGAAACCGGGCGTGGGAAAAACGACGATGGCGTATGCGGCAGGAAAGCGCCTGGGCCGCGAAGTATATATCTTTCAAGCGACGGTAGATACGCGGCCGGAGGATCTTCTCATCACCCCGGTTATCGAAGGGGCTTCGCAGCTTAAATATGTTGCGTCGCCGCTGGTCACGGCGATGATTCGAGGCGGGGTGGGCATTCTCGACGAAGGCAATCGCATGAGCGAAAAGAGCTGGGCCAGTCTTGCGCCGCTGCTCGATAATCGCCGGTACGTCGAATCGATAGTGGCGGGATTGAAAATCAGAGCGCACAAGAATTTCCGGCTCGTGGCCACGATGAACGACGATTCATCGACCTTCGACCTGCCCGAATATATTCATTCCCGGCTGCAGCCGCAAATTCTGATTGACTTCCCTGAGCGGGACGAGGAGCTCGCCATTCTGCGGGAAAATCTTCCCTTTTCCCCGGAGGAAATCCTGCAATACGTGACCGATTTTCTGCAGCAGGCGCATGCCGCAGATGAAAGCTATACGGTTCGGGATGGCGTTAATATCGCGCGCTACGCGCTCAAATTGAGCCGGGAGACAGGGCAGCCGCACCGGGGCCTGCTGCCGGCCGCCATGCGTGCCGTTCTCGGCGAAGAGGCGGTTCGGTACAGCACGCGCCGGTAGGAAAGCTGATGCCTTCCGAGTCAACCGCCGCGGGAACAGTCGCCCGCGGCAACATCACCTATTTCCCGGTCATTCCGGGGCGCGTCGAATTTGCGATTCGTGTCAGGCGTTATCTACTCGATCGTCGGCCTCGCGTCATTGCCGTCGAGCTTCCTTCCTCACTCGAAACCCAATACCGCGCAGCCATCGCGCGTATGCCCCAGATGTCTGTGATCGTAATCGCAGAGGCGGCTGATGGTGACGACCGCGCGGCATACATACCTATCGAGCCAGGCGATCCGTTCATCGAGGCGCTTCGAACGGCACGCGAGATCGACGCCGAAATTCTGCTTCTCGAGCCCGCCGCTCACGATAAGCCGCATCTCCCCGAAATGTATCCCGAGCCCTACTCCGTTGAGCTCATCGGGATCGAGCGTTACGTCGAAGCCTATCGAGTCCATGCGTGCCAGCGTACGCCGGAGATGGAAGCGCATGCCCAGGCGATGGCGTGGAAGCTGCAGGGGGCCGACCCATTTGCATCGGTTTGTGCCGTGGTCGCCTTAAACATGCTGGATCCCGTTCTCGATGCAATGCAAGCCCCGCAAGAGGAAGCGCCAGTTGCACGAGCCCGGCGGTTTGGGCGCGCCGAAATCTTCAACTTGCATCCCGACTGCCTGGCTGAAGTCACTAGCGAGCCGCCGTATTATCAAGAGCTATACAACGAGGCGCGAGAGCAAAGCTTAGATGCTTTTCGGCTGGACCGTCCGCGATGGCAGCTTGCCTTATTGCGCGATGCCGAGAAGGAGTATTCAATCAACACCGGCGAGAAAATGCGATCGTGGCAGCGCCGCAGTGTCGCGAGGTTCAGCCGCAATCTCGCTCTACTGGACGGTTGCTTGTTGCCGGACCTTTACGATCTCGCTCTGGCTGGCCGCGCCATTGTGGACGATAACTACGCCTATGAGGTTTGGCAGATGGGGAGCCGGTACAGCGTGCAGCAGACGGAAGATCCACCTCTCGAGACGCTGAAACTCTCGGGTGAAGAAGTCTGGATCCGAACCCGCAAGCTCCGGATTCGGCGCCGGCTTCCCCGAATGAAGCAGATGCTCAAGCCAGCGGGCCTAAAGCCGCGCAAACGGGAAGACTTTAAAGGCGAATGGGCTACTCAGACCAACGGAGCATCCATCTGTTCGTATCCTCCCGAAGATTTGGTGATCGAGAACTACGGCCGGTTTCTCAAGCGGTACGCGAAGAGCACGGTGTCGGAAGAGCGCTCGCGTGTTGAGCCGTTCACAACTTCGATGCTGGACGGCGTTGAAATTCGGGAAACGGTCCGCAACTGGCGTCAAGGAAAGCTCTACGTGCGGGAAAACGGCAAATTCTCCGGCGAGGTCGGTGCGCTCGTGGTGATCTTTGATGAAGACGGGAATAACCGGTACAGATATCTCACAACCTGGCTCGGGGAGCATCAGAACGAGTCGGACATGGCCTTTTATTCGACAGAACCCTTCGAGCACATTGTCGGTCCGGGTATTGGCAGAGCGGAGTACGGCGGCTTACTGATGACGCTCCCTCCACGCAGGCTATATGACGTCTGGATCGATCGGGACTACGACGGCGCGCGAACCAAAGCCGAACGGCTGCTAATGGCGGCTCTCGATTACTCGATGGAGCGGCACGTTTTATATGTGGCGGCCAAGCCCCCCAGAAGCGTTTTCCGGCAATTGGCAGCTCGCAGAAATCGGAAGATCGTCTACATCCCGCTTGGCCAACTGTCACCTACGAAGCTTAAGAAAATTAGGATCGTGCATGTACTCGATGGATATGGGAGGCGGGAGGAAGCGAAACAGTATATATGGTAGGCGCTACTTCTCGAACGGGTCGCTGCCCATCTGATTCCCTGTCCAAAATGATTGAAAATCCTGTCCGGGACCGTTAACTTTTCCGCGTGATCGGCCGATCAATTCTTAGGAAGGTAAAGCGTTGCCTTTGTATAAGAAAAGATCTGTTGCAAGCACAGCTTGGGTAACCCGTACTTTAGTTCTGGGCCTAGTCGCCGTCTCGGGAATGTGGGCCCAGCTCGCATCAGCTCCCGATCCAACAAAACCCATCACCGAATATATCCACCAGAGCTGGCAATCGGGCCAGGGACTACCGCAAAACTCGGTCCTGTCTATTGCTCAGACACCGGACGGCTATCTCTGGCTCGGCACCGAAGAAGGACTGGTTCGATTTGATGGCGTGCGATTCACGGTTTTCGATAAACATTCCACCCCGGGCCTCCTACACAATCAGATCATCGCGCTGCTGGTTGACCATCGCGGCGACCTGTGGATCGGCACGAACGGTGGGGGCCTTTCCCGATTCAGCAAGGGGAACTTCACCGCGTATACGTCACGAAACGGTCTGTCGAACGACTCTATTCTTTCTCTATTCGAGGATAAGGCAGGAGTGCTCTGGGTCGGAACTGATGGCGGAGGCTTGGTTCGGCTCGAAAACGGGAAATTTCATGTATTCAGCAAGGCTGACGGACTTCCCGACAATGCCGTATTCTCAATTTCCGGAGATGATCACGGAAGCCTCTGGATAGGGACGCACGCCGGATTGAGCCAATTTAAGGCGGGCAGGTTTGTGATTTGTAGAGCGGCGGATGTTCTCGCTACGGACTATATTCGTTCAACTCACGTTGACCGCCAGGGATCTATCTGGATTGGCACGAATGACGGACTCTACCGCATTACTCACGCCGGCGCGACGCGATTCACAACACTGAACGGGCTAGCGAGCAATGCGATCTTTTCGCTATATGAAGATCGCAGCGGAAGCATTTGGGTAGGCACGGCCGCGGGACTCGACCGGCTTGAGAGCGAGAAGTTCAGGACTTTTAGATCGGATGATGCGCTTCAGGACAAGGAAGTCCGGACTATCTTTCAAGATCGTGAGGGCAGCTTGTGGTTTGGCACAGGGAGCACTGGCCTGAATTGCTTGAAAAAAGGCTCGTTTACGACGCTTTCCAAAGAAGATGGGCTTGCCAGCGACATCATTCTGCCGGTTTACGAGGATACGGAAGGGGCGCTCTGGATGGGATCGGATCACGGGCTCATGCGATGGAAAGATGGCCACGTCATGACCTATACCACCGACGAGGGTCTTCCGGATAACATGGTGTTTTCGATTTTGCAGGACCGGAACGGCAGCATGTGGGTCGGCACGCGCCGTGGTCTGGCGCGCCTCACAAACGGCACGTTTACTCGATTTAACGGGAAGAACGGCTTGCCCAATGATTTTGTATTGTGCACCTACTTAGATCGGAATGGTGACCTATGGGTGGGCACGCGCGGAGGGTTGAGCCGCTTTGATGGACGCGAATTCGTCACCTATACAACGCGCGACGGTCTTTCCAACAACAATGTACTATCACTCTACGAGGATGGCCAAGGGAGTCTTTGGATCGCTACCGGCGGGGGTGGCCTGAACAGGTTTAGGAACGGCCGGTTCTCGGCGTTCACCACACGCAACGGATTAGCCAACGATTTCGTTTGGTCCATTTATGGCGAGGCGGACGGGACACTCTGGCTCGCCACGAACGGCGGCGGACTGAATCTGTTCCGTCATGGAAAGTTCACGACGTACAACATCGAGAAGGGTCTCTATGATGACGCGATCTTTCAGATTCTTGACGACAAACTGGGCCATCTATGGATGAGCTCGAATAAGGGCGTGTTCTCGGTTAGTAAAAAACAGCTGGAGGCTTTTGCCGATGGGCGTGTGGCAAGTGTCACGTCCACCGTTTACGGGACCGCCGATGGAATGAAGAGCCGGGAGTGCAACGGCGGGTTTCAGCCGGCAGGTTGGCGAACGAGAGATGGGCGTCTCTGTTTCCCGACAATGCGAGGACTCGCCATTGTGAACCCATCGCGCTTGGTCAAGAATGAACTGCCTCCGCCGGTTGTACTGGAACGTGTTCTCGTCGACAACAAAGAGGTTTCGCGTAATCGGGCACTCGTGCTTCCTCCCGGAAAAGGGCAACTGGAATTCCAGTTTACGGCCCCCAGCTTCATTGCGCCGGAAAAGATCCAATTCCGTTATATGCTCGAAGGCTTCGATAAGGACTGGACACAAGCCGGCACGCGCCGGGTAGCGTACTACACCAACATCCCCGCGGGCGAATATCATTTCCGGGTAGTTGCCTGCAATAACGACCAAGTCTGGAACACAAATGGCCCAATGCTCTCCATTACTTTACAGCCGCACTATTACCAGACAAAGATGTTCGGCCTTTTATTTGGAATGATCGTCTTGAGCCTTTGTGCAGGAGCATATGCCTGGCGAGTGAATCAATTGAAAATGCGCGAGCAGAAATTAAAGCTTCTCGTTAATGAGCGCACGTCAGCCCTGCAAGAGAGCGAGAACCAACTGCGCCGCTCCCGGGATGAACTGGAGCTCCGGGTCGAAGAACGCACAAGTGAGTTAATGTACTCAAACCAGGCGCTTGAGGCGGAGATTGACGTGCGGAGACAAACCGAAGAGCAGCTCACGATAGCGAAAGACGCGGCCGAAGCGGCCAGCCGCGCGAAAAGCGACTTTCTAGCGAATATGAGCCACGAAATCCGCACGCCCATCAACGGAATCTTGGGAATGACCGATATCACATTGAGCACGAATCTTACGGACGAACAGCGGGAGTATCTCGAAGCCGTGAAGATTTCGAGCGATTCACTCCTGGGAATAGTGAACGATATTCTTGACTTCTCTAAGATTGAGGCCAGAAAGCTTACCCTCGAGAAAACGCCCTTTCACCTGGTCGCCTCCATCGATGAGCTCATCAGATCCGTCTCGCTCAGGGCTCGCCAAAAGAGCCTTTCTTTACACGCTCAGTTGGAGCCGGATATCCCCGCGAATCTGATAGGCGATCCGCTGCGGCTCCGGCAGGTGCTGCTCAATTTGACCGATAACGCGATAAAGTTCACCAGTAAAGGCAGTGTAACGGTATCGGTTGGCTGCGACTCGGTTACAGATACAGAAGCGGTTCTACACTTCACCGTTAGCGACACTGGGATCGGGATTCCTCCGCAGAAGCAAAAAACGATATTTGAGGCCTTTTCGCAAGCCGATACGTCGTCCACGCGCAGATATGGCGGCACAGGGCTCGGCCTAACGATCTCGTTCCAGCTTGTCGCGCTCATGGGCGGCCGCCTGTGGGTTAAAAGCGAGCCCGGTTCAGGAAGCACGTTCCACTTCACTGCGCGCTTCGAGCAGTTGCCGGCCGTTCCGAGCCTGGCTCCAGAATCGGAGAT
This sequence comes from uncultured Acidobacteriaceae bacterium, assembly GCA_963703035.1. Lineage (GTDB taxonomy): Bacteria > Acidobacteriota > Terriglobia > Bryobacterales > Bryobacteraceae > Bog-105. The sequence goes on from OY969780.1 coordinate 2,037,052, forward strand.
TCCCGTCTCCGTATTGGCCTAGACGTAATTCGTGAGTCTGTTGGATGCCGCGCAAAACCGCCATTCACGAAGGCGATCAGAAGTCCCCGGCTCAGGTCTCTTAACACTTCGATATACTTTGAGTAAAGCCCGGAAATCTGTGATGAATAACCGTTTTAAGTGGACCATTGTCGGAACTTCAACTCTGGTTGTGGTCCTGCTATTACTTGGCGCGAGAAATGGACGCGCCGTTTCTACTGACGACGTTTATGGGCACTTGAAGGTCTACACCGAAGTTCTCGAACGCATCAAGCTGGAATATGTTGAAGAACCGAATATGAAAAGCGTTACGCTCGGCGCAATCAACGGCCTTCTCGAGTCGGTCGATCCTTTTGCCAGTTATTTGAGTGCCGATCAATACCACGAATACGAAAAAACTCACGACCTCGCGAAAGCGGGAGTAGGGCTTATTGTTGCCAAGCGCTACGGATACGTAGCCGTTGTCGACGCGTTACCTGGCTCGCCGGCCGAGAAAGCGAACGTAAGCACAGGCGATCTGATCGAGAGCATCAACGGCGTAGCGACCCGGGACATGCCGCTGGCATACGCGCAACAGCTACTTCGAGGCAATCCGAACTCCACGGTAGAGGTCACTGTACTCCGGCTCCGTAACCCGGATCCCCAGAAGCTCACGCTTACGCGCACAGATGTTCCTTTTCCGCAGGTGACCGCGAAGCTGTTACCCGAAAAAGTGGGTTACCTCGATGTCAGGAGCTTGTCTGGCAATAGGGTTGAGGAAGTAAGAACAGAGCTGCAGGACCTCAAGAAGCAAGGCGCTAAATACATCGTGCTCGATCTTCGGCATTGCTCCACGGGCGACCCGGACAAAGGCGTACCTCTTGCGAATCTATTTCTGGACAAAGGCGAGATTACGTATATCAAGGGGCAGAAGACAGAAAAAGAAGCATTCGCCGCCAAAGCTGCCGACGATCTCTGGAAAGGGCCGCTTGTCGTGATCACCAACCGTTCAACAGCGGCAGGAGCGGAGGTTGCTGCCGCCGCATTGCTGGATGACACAAGGGCGCAGGTCGTTGGCGAGCGAACCTACGGCGATGCCAGCGTGCGCAAGACGATACAGATGGATGATGGGGGCGCCGTCATTCTGTCCGTCGCCAAGTATTACTCGCCCTCGGGCAAAGCGATTCAGGACACCGGCGTAGTTCCCTCTGTTCAGCTCGCTGAAAACGACAATGCGCCCGAGCTTGATCAGGACGGCAACCCGATCCCAGGAACGGCCCCCAAGAACACAGAAGACAACCTCCTGAAACAATCGATCGACCTTGTTACGGGAAGAACCAGCGTCGCGCAATTGACGAGTGGCGAGACTACCCCAGGGATTGGCAATTCTCAGCATCCAATCACCGACAAAACTCCGCCTTTGCAACCTCAGCGCTAATCAATAATCCGACAGAACTATGCCTCTGTACGAGTATGAGTGTGAAGGCTGCGGGGAACGGTTCGAGGTAATCCAGAAGTTTTCTGATCAGCCGCTGACCACACATGACAAGTGCGGCGGTACGGTCCACCGTTTGCTATCGGCTCCGGCGCTCCAATTCAAGGGTAGTGGGTGGTACGTCACTGATTATGCCGGCAACTCCAAGCCGGAGAGTGACGGAGCCGCGAAGAAAGCCGATTCCGCGAAACCCGCCGCTCCCTCGACAGAATCGGGAACATCAGCAGCGCCGGCGAACACTGCCTCCGAAAAGAAAAGCGGCTCGTCGGATACCAAAAGCGACTGAGTACTCGGGTGCCCAGCGCCGAGTTAGAAGAACTACTCCTGAGTTCTGTTCTCGAGCACTGCGTTCAGCGATCCTTGCCGGTAGCCTTCGAGATCGAGCGTCACATAAGCAAAACCCAGTTGCTTAAAGATTGACGTGAAAGCCTGCGCACACTTGAGGCTGAGCGCTTTTTCGAGTTCGTCTCGCGCGATCTCGAGCCGTACGATCTCGCCGTGAAATCGCACGCGAAACTGCCGGAACCCGAGTGCGCGGAGAGCTTCTTCTCCTTGTTCGATGGTCTTGATGGTTGCAATCGTCACCGGTGTCCCATACGGTACGCGCGAACTAAGGCACGCGGCCGCAGGCCTGTCCCAAACTGAAAGTTCGGCTCTCCGGGACAATTCACGGATCTCCGCCTTCGTTAAACCTGCTTCGGCAAGCGGCGCTTTTACTTCATGCATCTTCGCCGCGCGTTGGCCCGGGCGGTAGTCACCCAAATCGTCTTTATTTAGTCCGTACACAATATGCGAAAATCCTTGCTGCGCTGCGTAATCTTCTAAACGCCTGAAGAGCTCATCCTTGCAGTGAAAACAGCGGTTACTATCGTTCTTCATGTACGCTGGATCCTCGAACTCGAAGGTTTCGACATACTCGTGCCGAAATCCGCATTCCCTGGCAAACGCTTCTGCGTCTCGCTTGTGAGAAGCCGGAAGCGACGCGGAATCGGCAGTAATCGCGATCGCCTTGGCGCCTAAGACCTGGTGTGCAGCCCAGGCCAAGTAGGCAGAGTCCGTGCCGCCCGAATACGCCACAATTACTCGCTCGAGCCCGCGAAGCACCGCGAATAGCGCTTCTTGCTTGGCCGTTAGCTCGACCGAATCGAGTTCAACCGGCGTGCTAGTAAGCGAAACAAACGTCGCCATAGTTGAAGTATAGCCAGCGCTTCTCTCGCACCGCACCCGCCCCTGAGGCCGTATTTTTGCGAGCCCTCGCTTGCTCCTCTGGACAATATTGCTTCGGGCCTAAAAGGGGCTGCTCCGGCGGACCAGACGCTCATCGTTGCCGATGCGTTCTGCACAACGAAACAGTAGTCCTTTTCGGAGGTCGCGAAGCAGACTCCCGAGCTGCTCCGCCCACTCCGTATACACACCCGATTGGGATGGGGTCCGCGAGTCTGTTCAAAAACTCTCTGGGGCGGGGTTACGTCGAGGACGATCGCTCCCGGTCTGACGAGCTGCCGCGTGCGGCGACCCGGTTTCAGACCAGCTTCAAACGTCTCGCTGTCAATTCATCGAATCGCGATTCCCAATCACGGCAAGTAGATTCATTACGCGAGTTCTGCCGATTAAACGGCACGCAGCGAGGAGAACCCGTTCGTTGGCAATTGTCCTGTAACTTCTTTGACATCCAATTGTCAGAATTACAAGTTGGCAGGTATATAATGCCATTAGTAACCAGGAGAAAGCATGAGCCGGGATACAGCGGTCCGCATATTTTTCTTCCTTCTCTTCATTGGCCTGCTCTTCGAGCGGCAGGCGAAAGCTTACGTCGATCCGGGTTCGGGAGCCCTGATATGGCAGGGTATCGCCTCCGCGTTTGTAGCCTTTCTGTTCTACGCCCGGAAGTTAGTGAAGTGGACGCGTCACCGGAACGGTCGCGAGCAGCAGTAGACCGTAACCGTTGGACAAAACAGAGTTAGCCAGGTCTTTCCGCTCCAGAACCTCGTTTCGCGACCCCGCCGGGCAGGTTGTCCACCTCCACGGCCGGGTGTTGCGAATTGTCGCGAAACCCGCGACACAGGAAGTTCATCAAGTCCTCGAATCCGAGAAATGTCAACACTGGATGGCCGAGCGCCAAGTCGTTCCGACCAGAGTGCTCGATGCGCCCGAAATCGACTTTCTTCGCTCCGAACCCTACATTCGTGATCTGCTGGATTCTACTGATTGGGGCGTGGTCCTCGAGCATGAGCGCATTGCCTTCCCGAGTTATCCTCACGAGTGGCCGCCAGAGATGTTGCATGCCGCGGGCAAGCTGACAATCGACCTTGCTTTGGAGGCGCTGGACGCCAATTTCGGACTGAAAGACGCCACGCCTTACAACATCCTGTTCCGCGGTCCGAATCCAGTTTTCGTCGATCTACTTTCGTTTGAGCGCCGCACTCCCGAAGATTCTACCTGGCTGCCTTATGCCCAATTCACACGCACATTCCTGCTTCCCTTGATCGCGAACCGCCTGTTTCAAACGCCTCTCGATCAAATCTTCACGACCCGGCGTGACGGCCTCGAGCCCGAAGAGCTCTACCGTTACTTGAGCGCTGGTCAAAAGCTCTCGCCGCGGCTTCTCGGCTTAGTTTCCTTACCGACCTGGCTTGCAAAAAAGAGCGGCCACCACCAGGGAAAGATGTATAAGCCGCGCGCGCATCGAAATACTGAAATGTCGCAGTACGTACTGCGTTCCCTCCTTCGCCGCATGCATCGGGCACTCGATCACTTGACCCCAGCGAAGCGCAAATCCAAGTGGTCAGATTATCTGACCAGCGATAACAACTACACCGCAGACACGTTTTCTTCAAAAGAGCGATTCGTCGCCGAGGCGCTTTCTCAAATCAAGCCGCGGCGAGTCCTCGATATCGGATGCAACACCGGGCACTTCAGCCGGATGGCAGCAGGTCAAGGCGCAAGCGTGGTCGCAGTCGATTACGACCAGGTCGTCGTGGGAGATCTGTGGCGCAGTGCAAGAGCAGAAAACTTGGACATCCTTCCGCTTATGGTCAACCTGGCACGGCCCAGCCCCGCTGTCGGATGGCTCAACAGTGAGTGCCCATCATTCCTCGATCGTGCGGCGTCAGCGTTCGATTGCGTGCTGATGCTCGCCGTGATTCATCACATGCTCGTAGGTGAGCGCATTCCACTGCCCTCCATCATCGATATGGCTGCTGACCTCACTTCGAATTACGTGATTATCGAGTTCATCGAGTTTGAGGATTCGATGTTTCAAAGGCTGCTGCGCGGAAGAGGCGAGTTGCACAAGGACTTGACACGGGCAGCGTTCGAAACCGCATGCCGCCGAAGATTCAACATTCTTCGATCCGAGCGCATATCAGGTTCGTTTCGCTCGCTCTACCTGTTGCAAAAGAGTGGCAAAGAGAGTTGACCGGCTGTTGCGATCGAAGCCGATACACGCACATAGCCGGGGAAGAACATAGAGTGAGCGCTTCATCGAAACAAAACCTGATCGCACGAATACCGACAAGCCTCGTTCATTTTTTGATCGTGCTCGCGGTAACCAATTTCCTCTATCTACACGAGTTTCAGGCGATGCTCAGATCCGTCGATTATTCGACGAGCTATTATCGCGCGCAGCCTTTCTACTGGCCTACGGCAGGCTCATTTTTCGGATCGGTGGCGATCGTCACTGCGGTTGCATTTGCAATCGTCGAATTTGGGTTTTGGCGAGGGTGGCTTTCGGAAACCGGTCTTTTCCGGATTGCGGGAGCCTTCGTTCTCTACCGCTTACTGACAATGCTTCCACTATTCCTCTCGAGCATAACGTCGGTCGATCTCTCCTATTTACAAGAGAGCTATGCCGCCGCGGCGGTCGGAGCGATAGCTGTCGCCGTCTTTGTCGCGCTTGCGCCCAAGCTGTCCGCGAAAATCGGCCGACCGGCCGTGCTTCTGGTCATCCCGCTGCTCTTTTTCCAACTGCTTACGTTCGCGTGGCGCGCCGTGCATTTACCGCCAAGCGCGGAATTTGCGGATGGTCCAACGTTGCCGGCGAAAGCGCAACAAAACCCTACGGTTCACATAGTCTGGATCGTTTTCGACGAGCTTGACTATGAGTTATCTTCCGACCTGCGGCCAAGTTCTGTCAAAATGCCCGAATTCGACCGGCTCGGCGGCGAAAGCCTCTCTTTCGCTGGTGCTTACAGCCCCGGCGCCATGACCTCCATCTCGTTTCCGGCTCTTTTGACTGGAACGCAGGTTTACGACGCAACCCCGCGCGGGCCGGACGATCTGTACCTGACTATGAACTCGCCCAAGAGCAAACAGCGCCTGCTCTGGAGAACGCAACCTACTATGTTTTCCTATGCGCGAGACCACGAGTTGAACGCAGCTATTGTTGGATGGCATCATCCCTACTGCCGCATGTTCAATTCCAGCTTGGCCGATTGTTTTTGGACCCCAAACGTAGACGTTCTCAATTCGCTCCGTCTTGAGCTCCTCGTGGCGCGAAGAGGGCGGCTGTTTCTTTTTCCAGGGTGGTGGGGCATGTCGGAGACGCAGCAATACGCAGTCGTAGCCAGGGAACACCAGATCGAGTACAAGGAAACGCTCGATCACGCTCTCAACATAGTCGCGAACCCCAACATGAACCTGATGCTGTTGCACTGGTTGATTCCGCACCCGCCCGGAATTTACAGATCGCAATCGAGAGACATTTTCCGATTCGGGAGGCGATTATTTCGACAATCTGGAGCTCGTGGATAAAACGATAGGACAGCTGCGGCAGAAACTCCAGACTTCCGGTCTCTGGGATGACACCGCGCTCATCATTACCGGCGATCACCCGCTGCGAGAGAACCTTTGGAAGGACCGGCCGACATGGACACAAGAGGAAGCCGAGCTATGCGCGAAGCGGAAAGACCCGCGCGTCCCACTGCTCATCAAACTTCCGCATCAACGTGGCCCGGCGGCTTACGGTGCTCCCGTCAATACTGTATTGATTTATGATCTTTTGATTCATTGGATGCAAGGCAACGATCAAACCGTAGAAAAGGTTCGCGCATTTCTCGATCACAATCGGACGCGCTTCCCGATACCGCGAGAAACCGCTCACTGACTGTGCAGCGGGCCTCCGCGTAAAATGAAAACGCGGCGGAGGCGAAGGTGATTAAAATCATTACGATCGAGCGCGAATATGGCTCCGGTGCGGCTGCGATCGGGAAAGCGCTCGCTGAGCATCTAGGCTGGACGTTATGGGACCACGCGATCACATGTGAAATTGCGCGCCGCCTGAAATGCGATGTCGCATCGGTCGAGAAACGCGAAGAACGCCCGGATCCAACCTTTTACCGTCTCGTGAAAGCATTCATGCGCGGGAGTTACGAAGAATCTCTTCAGGGGGGCGGCGGTCTTGAACTTCTCGACGCGGAACACCTTGCATCCCTTTTTGAGAATATAGTCACGGATATCGCAGGCAAGGGGAGCTGCGTAGTGATAGGCCGTGGATCACCGTGGTTTCTGCGCGCGAGAGAGGACACGCTGCGGGTCTTCATCTACGCTCCCGCGAGCGAAAAGATTCGCAGAATCAAGTCGCAAGGCAAGAGCCAAGCTGAGGCCGAGGACCTCATTGATAGCGTTGACCGCGAACGCGCCGCGTTTGTGAAAAAATACTACGGAGCCAACTGGCCCGACCGTTACCTCTATCACCTCATGATCAACTCGGAAATCGGCGATGAAGGTGTTTTGAAAATGATCCTGAGTGAGATGGATCTCCTTTCTGCCAAGTCACATTCACTCGCTCGCGCCAGCTCCCCGCAACACTTTTCCAGGTAGCGCGTCCGTCATTTTCCCGTGCTCAATGACGGGCACTCCGTTCACGAGCACGTATTCCATTCCGACTGAAAGCTGATTCGGTTTTTCGAATGTTGCAAGATCGCGGATCGTGTTTGGATCGAATATCACGATGTCCGCCCACATGCCCTGCTTCAAAACGCCGCGATTTGCCAATCGCATCCGTTGCGCAGGCAACGCACTGAACTTGCGTATCGCATCTTCGAGTGTAAGCAGCTTGTCTTCACGCACGTATTTGCGCAAGATACGTGGAAATGTTCCATAGGCGCGCGGATGAGGGTGTTCCCGCCCCAAGATCCCTTCCGGTGCGGTTCCTTGTGAGTCGTTATCCACTGATACCCAGGGTTGCTTCAACGCGTATGCGATGTCCTGCTCGGACATGGCGAACACGGCGACAGACATGCCCGGATCCTGAATCAGCAGATCGAAGATCGTTTCGATCGGATCCTTTTTTTCTGCTTTCGCGATCTCGGCAATGGTCTTGCCTTGAAGTGGCAAAAGCTTCGGATTCTGGACCACGCTTACAAGAATCGCCTCCGGGCCGGGAACTTCGAGCCATTCGTTATCCCAGCCTGAGCTGTCGCTCTCCATGTCCTTTCGTATTCGCGCCCGTGCGGCCGGATCCTTCAGGCGGGCCACCATCTTCGCGTCTCCGCCATCGTGCACCCATGGCGGCACGAACGCCGAAAACGAATTGAACCACGCGGGATAAGCGTACGTATCAGCTTCGACGTCCACACCCGATTGCCGAGCCCGATCAATGCGGCCCACGATCTCCGGCATGCGCCCCCAATTTCGCTTTCCGGCCGCTTTCAAATGCCAGATCTCGACCGGAATGTGCGCCTCGCGGCCGATTCGGAAGACTTCATCCAGCGCCGAGTCAATCGTATCCCCCTCGCTGCGCATATGGCTCGCATAAATTCCTCCGAATCTCGCTGCTTCCGTCGCAAGCGCAATCAGTTCCTCCGTTTTCGCATAGGGCGCCGGCGCATATTGAAGGGATGTCGAAACGCCCATCGCACCCTGCTGCATCGCTTCGCGCACCAACGCCTTCATGCGCTCCAACTCCGCGGCATTCGGAGCTCGATCGCCATCGCCCAGCACCACGCGCCGAACCTGCGTTGCCCCTACGTAGCTGGCAAGATTGATCCCCATGCCCTGTCTTTCGAGGCGCGCAAAATATTCGCTAAAGCTTTTCCAGTCGGGCAGGATGCCATAATGCACAAATCCGGGGCTGTCGGCAGCAAGTATTCGCTCGTTCAATGGCGCAATCGAGTTCCCTTCCCCGGTAATCTCAGTCGTGATCCCTTGAAAAATCTTCGAGGGCACGTGAGGGTTGACGAGCATCGACAGCTCCGATTGGCCCAGCATGTCGGTAAACCCCGGTGCAACGATCAGCCCCCGCGCGTCAATGACAACCCGTGCCGGAGCCTTTCCTAGCTCCCCAATGCGGGCAATTCGGCCGTTCACGATGCCGACATCTCCCGCGTACCACGGTGAACCGGTCCCGTCGATGATGTGCCCATTGCGGATTACAACGTCGAATTGCTGCGCCCCAACAGCAAGCCCGGACGCGAGCGTAAGCAGAATCAGTAATCGTGTCAAATGAGAATTATATGTTGTGGCCGTTCGACTTCCCCTAACGCTGAATTCACAGATTGACAAATCGTTGGACAAGATCCATTCTTTTCACAAGGGGTTGTTTTATGCGCCCACGCCTGTTCTCACCGCTTACTCTCTCCCTGCTGTTCGCCTTCAGCGCTCCGGCACAGCTCGTCATCTCGGTCCATTCCGGGCTGATTCACTACTCGGAAGGGGCCGTCTTCATCGGTGACCATCCCCTTGAACAGAAGCTTGGCACCTTTGCCAACCTCAACGAAGGCGCTACCCTGCGAACGGAAGAGGGTCGCGCGGAGATCCTTCTCACGCCGGGTGTGTTCCTTCGTGTCGACAAAAACAGCTCAATTCGCATGATCTCGAACGCCCTGAAGGACACGCGCTTGGCGCTGCTGAGCGGTTCGGCGATTCTTGATTCACTCAATTCCACTGGCCCGAGCACAGTCGTCTTGACCTATAAAGATTGCCAAATGCGATTCCCGCAAAAGGGCGTCTACCGAATGGATTCCGACCCGCCCGTTCTACAGGCTTACAACGGCGAAGCAGAAGTGAGTTGCAATGGCAAGACCTCGTCCGTTGATGCATCCCATCTGTTTTTCTTTTCGTTGGGCCTCGAAACCCAGAAGCTTGGCGAGGGCGATGACGACCAGTTCTATCAATGGTCGCAGGATCGGAGCGAGTTCATATCAGCCGACAATGAAGCGGCGGCTCAGAGCAACGGCGACCCTGCGCAGATGGACAACGGACCGGGGCTCGTCAGAGATCCCAACCTCTACTTAGGAAGCTCCGGTTATGGCGCAAGCCCAGCATACGGCTTGCCGACCAGCCCTCTTCCGCTCGATAGTGCCTTCTGGTATGCGAACGTTCCCTCCGGGCTCGGCATTTGGAATATGTACGACTTCTATTTCATCTACCTGCCCGCCGATTACCGCTGGCGCGTGCGGGGCGGTCCATTGCCGGTTAGAATTCACAATCCCGGTTTGCCGTCTGGCCGAATCGGAATCTCGCGGCCCTGGCCCGTTGGGTACCCAACTTATACGCCACGTCCGATTCCGAGGGCCGGCACTGTGATGCCTCGATACTCTCCTCCGCCGCGCCCGGTCAGCTTGCCTCGACCGAGCCCGATCCACGTCGGAGCAACCGGTATCCATCGCTGATCGAGCCGCGCTCGCTCTCATTTGGTGAGAGCGTAGTATCCGAGTCTCCATCGCGCCTTCAGCGGAGGCAGACCGTCGGGCTGTTTGAGCTTTACATCGATTTTCCGGTATTTCCCGTCTCGCTCCTGGTTCGCCGGCGAGTACGCAAGCACATATTGGTTCCGTAATTCAATACCGATTTTGGTCGCGATACTCGGCAGATTACTGTCGTTCGTTGCCGCAAAAGCTCTCCCGCCGGTTTGCTCCGAAATTTGAGAGAGCAAGCGCGGGCCGGAGACTTCCGCGGCGCTGATTCCCATATACGGAAACGGCTCGAACACGCCCATCGCGTAGATCTGCACATCCGCCTCGCGAACGAGATCCTTAATCTGCTGCGCTGTGTAGCGGCTGTTGTTGTCTCCGCCATCCGAGATAATCAGCAGCGCTTTGCGGGGATTCTTCGCTTTCTTCATCTGGCGGACTCCCATATAGACGGCATCAAGCAGCGCCGTCAGCCCTTGCGAATCGAGCGAAGTCAGCTTGCTCTCGACCTCTTCCGTGTTGTTTGTAAATCCGAGAATTAGTTCCGCGCGGTCGCTGAATTCGACCAGAAACGCCTCATCGCTTACGTTCATCGTCTTAAGGAACTGAGCGACCGCCTTACGCGAGGTCTCGAGCTTGTCTCCCATGCTGCCGCTTGTGTCGACCAGTAATCCGACCGACAGCGGCGCATCTTCGCCGGCGAACTGCTTGACCCTTTGTTCTGTCCCATCCTCATACACGCGAAAATCCTGCTTGTCCAGTCCGAGCACAAACCGATTCAACGAATCGGTGACTGTCACAGGGACTAACACCAGCGTCGTATTCACTCGGATGTCGACCCTTGGCGCAGGCTGCGAGCCTGTTTGACGCGGTGCCGAGCTCACGGCAAAAGGCAGCAGAACAGCCGCGCAGAACGCCGGCAAGAGGAGGGATCTACAAAACACAACTACTTCGAGCACGAGTCTATCATGGAGCTACGCGATCGATCTTTCCGCATGCGCTAACATCGAACTGCTTTGCACGCCTTGCTCGCTGAATGGATCACGGCCATTTCCGCTGTGTTCTTCATCGTCGATCCGTTTGCCGCCACTCCAGCGTTCCTTGGTATGACCGACGGCTACGACCGCCTCCGACGCAAGCAAATGGCGCGCCGCGCCTCTCTCACATGCCTCGTGATCTTGAGCGTCTTCGCCACGGTTGGCAAGTATCTCTTTCGAGTCTTCGGCATCACTCTACCGGCTTTCAAGTTTGCCGGCGGCCTTCTGCTGCTGCTCGTGGCCCTTGACATGCTGCAAGCGCGGCGCTCGCGAACCCGCGAAACGCCCGAAGAGCAAAGCGACGCGGTTGAGATTGAAGATGTCGGCATCATTCCCATGGGCATTCCTATGCTTGCGGGGCCGGGCTCAATCTCAACGGTTATGGTGCTGGTCGCACAGGCACCCACATGGCGCGATGCGATTCCCGTCCTGGTCGGAATCGTTCTGACTTCAATCGTATGCTACGTGGTCCTCGCGAGCGCCGATCGCGTCGGAGAAGTGCTCGGCGAGACCGGTATTCGCGTTCTGACCCGGCTCATGGGTCTGATGCTCACTGCGATCGCGTTTCAGTTCTTCGTCAGCGCTCTCGTCGACCTACACGTAATCGGACCCGTTGCGATGCCGTAACCGATCTAGAACTGCGGGACGCCGACCCACTGGACGCTGACCTTGCTCACAAATACCCCACTATTACCCTCAGTCTCCCCAAAACTCTCCGTGATTGGAAAAACTGAACTCGAGCTACTGCCTGCTACGTAGGCATTCCCAAGCGCATCCACCCCAATCCCGTTGCCCTGGTCGCCATCGCCGCCACTAATACCCCCTAGATAGCTCGAGTAGACGAGCGCACTTCCAGCGGCATCGAACATGGTGACAAAGCCGTTGGGCGAGGTGTCGCCGCTACCTAAGTCCATCACCGGTTCGAACGCGTTCTTCACGGGGAAATCACTAGAAGTGGCCTGGCCAGTGACGTAGGCGTTGCCGTCACGGTCTACAGCGATGGCGGTGCCGAAGTCGCCCGTTCCAAACGGACCAGTGGTCCCACCCAGGTAAGTAGAATAAACCAGGCTGTTCCCGGTAGGAGACAGTTTCGTGACAAACGCACTGGTTCCATCCAATCCCGAAGCTTTTGACGCAGGCTGAAAAGCATTCTTGGTCGGGAAATCGTGAGATGCGGTACTTCCTGTGATATACGCATTCCCATATCTGTCCACTGCAATAGCAGCGCCGCCATCGCCGTTACTCAACCCGTTTCCGGACCCCCCTAGGAATGTCGAGTAGACCAGAGACTCTCCATCGGGAGCGAACTTAGTTACAAAGGCGTTTCCAAAGCCGCCCTTAAGCTCAGTCTGGAATGCGTTCTTCACCGGGAAGTCTGGTGACACTGTACTGCCCGTTACATACGCGTTGCCATGGGTGTCCACAGCGATCCCGCCAGCGAATTCGGCCACACTTCCGCGCAGGTAGGTGGAATAGATCAGCGCGTTTCCCGCAGGGGAGAGCTTCGTCACAAACCCTGCTTGGCCGAATTGGTTCAGCTGATCTTGAAAAGGGTGTTTCGTTGGGAAATCCGTAGAAACCGTCGTGCCGGTAACATAAGCATTGCCTTGCTCGTCCACAGCTATGGCGTACCCCGCATCGCCGATGCTAACACCCGGTTGGTCGTTATGGCCCCCGAGATAAGTGGAATAAATTAACGCCGATCCCGAGCTGTCAAGCTTGGTCACGAACCCGTTTGTCAAACCTCCTTCCGCTTTGTTTGTGTTCTGAAATGCATTCTTCACTGGGAAATCTTCAGACGTCGTGTAGCCGGTTATATATGCATTTCCATGCCGGTCGATTGCAATGCCGTTACCCCGGTCGCCCTTGTAGCATCGGTTCGGCGCGCAACTATCAAATCCAGAGCCTCCGAGATACGTGGAATAAATCAACTCTCCTTTTGAATTGAATTTCAAAACGAACGCGGTGTTACTGATGGGGTTGAGCTGGCTGCTCTGAAAGGCGTCTTTAGTTGTCGGAAAGTCGTACCCCGCCATGCCAGTTACGTACGCGTTGCCCTCATCATCTACCGCTATGGCGTTACCTAATGGGCCTTCCCCCAACGTCGCAGAGTAAGTCAGCACCGTTGTGTATTGCAGCGTAGGATCGATGATCAACGGTTTGCTGCGGTCATACTCCGCCAACGCAAACCCGAGCCGCTGCCCGCTGCGCTGAACGAAGGCGCATTGGATCGGCATCCGACGGCCCTCAATGCTCTGGTACGCGAACGGTTTGTGCCATGTTAGGTCCCCTGCCGCTGTATGCATTACGAGATTACCGTTGGAATGGAAATCCAGTTCGCCGCTGCCCTCTAATTCAACTGACACATTGCGCGGATCGGCTCCAGGACTGACGACGAAATCGTACTCGAGCTGCCGCTGGTTGCCGTAGTAGAGAAGATCGATGCCCGGGTACACGTCACGGTATCGCACCTGGGCATAGGTCGGAATGCCGGTGTGCCAGTGCTCTGGGTCAGACCCGATGAAATAGTTGCTCTTACCCGGTAGCTCGCTAAGAGCGTCGACCGGCGCCAACGCGTTTCCGCCCGCGGGCCGCATGCGAACCGTCGCCGAGTGCCCGGTCCCATCGCCGCGCCGCAGCACCATCACGGCATCCCCACGCGATAGAAACAGACTGTACCCGGTACCCCGCGCAAGAAAATCGACCTGCTGATTCGCTTTGCCGCGATTCGGCTCAAAGCTCACCGGCCGCGAATAATCTGCGATTCTCGGAGCCGGTTTGGAATACTTGGCCACCGCGCCTTGTATCGCCAAAACAGGTAAAAAAATAATCGAGATGCACGCAACATTTTTTGCAGCCATAAATTTCTCCTCCCCACCCACGCCGTCCAGTTCTGGATCTCTGTGTTCGTTATTACTATAGATCTCCTCAGAGGATTGTCAACGCTCTTAGGGAAGATTCCGTACTGCCCAAGTAGAATTTAGCCTCATCATAGTGGATAGTTGTTAGATATCAGTTCGCCTTTGCGTTCTTCGGCTTACATACCAGCACGGATTATCTCCGAAATGAGGAAACAGCGAGTGAACACACTGCTCGGTTTGGGGTGGATCGAACATGAACTCAGTTCTTCCATCTTTTAGCCGGACCGCGTAATACGGATGAATCTGCACAGTTCCGAATGGATCGCGATGGTTTGGGATTCTGTACCGAAGTGAGAGATAGTCGCAGACATATACGACACAAAACACAAGCAGAACGGTTACGCCAATGCGTTCGCCCACTCTAAGGAGGCGCATTCTTCTTGCCAATCAAGTTCCTGAGCCGATCGTACAAGATCAGCGTCGAGCTGCGCATTGCAGATTTCGAGCTGGATGCTAATTTGAAGTCTTCATGAGGAGACAGAGTGCATCTTCTCTGTAGCGCAGCGGACTGCCGCAGCACCTTACGTTTACATGATCGTTCTCTCGCCTGTCCGGTTTGCGGAGACCTGCTCGAAATCGCAATCGACGACAATGACCTCCATAGATCAGATCCGGCGACCTTAAAGAAGCTCTGGTTGGAACGGCGCGCCTCACGCGATCCGCGAGATGCGAGTGGCGTATGGCGGTTCCGCGAGTTCCTCCCGGACTGCTACAGCCCCTGTGAAACCGTGACTCTATCCGAAGGCAACACGCCTTTGGTTCGGGGTCAGAAATCAGCCGAGTGGGGGGACCTCGCTCATCTCTGGTTCAAACATCTGGGCTGGAATCCTACTGGATGCTTCAAGGATCTAGGGATGACCGTCGGCATAACCGAAGCAAAATTCATCGGTGCTAAGTCGGTTGCCTGCGCATCGACTGGAAATACGGCGGCATCGCTGGCTGCCTATGCGGCGCGGGCAGGGCTCGAAGCACGCGTATACCTTCCCGCTGGTCAGGTCTCGCGCAACAAGTTAGCTCAGGCGCTTGATTTTGGCGCGGAAATTATTGAAATATCCGGCAGCTTTGACGACGCGCTCGACGAGCTTCTTCGGTCCGCCGATCCCAGCATCTATTTCTTGAACTCCATCAATCCCTTTCGGATTGAAGGCCAGAAAACGGCCATATTCGAACTCTTAGAACAATTTGGATGGCAAGCCCCGGATTACCTGGTCGTGCCCGGCGGCAATCTCGGCAACTCATCTGCATTCGGCAAGGCAATCGCGGAGCTCAAAACCTATGGCTTCATTGAGAAGCTTCCTCGAATGATTATCGTCCAGGCTGAAGGCGCGAACCCGCTGGCCCGCCTCTGGACTTCGCATTCCAGACGATTGCAGCCGATCAAGAAACCGGAGACAATTGCAACCGCGATTCGCATCGGAAATCCCCGTTCATGGAAAAAGGCGGTTCAGGCTCTCAACTTAACGGACGGTTTGGTCATCGACGTTACAGACCGGGAGATCGGTGAAGCGAAGGCGGTCATCGGTCGTGACGGGATCGGCTGTGAGCCTGCTTCGGCAACAACGCTCGCCGGAATCCGCAAGCTGCGCCAAAGAGGACAAATTGATCGGGACGCGACTGTCGCGGCCGTTCTGACCGGGCATGCGCTGAAAGATACCGACTACATCATCAAGTCCCAACCGGCGTTTCTTCCGGCATGAACTGCAGTGCCGGACGCGAATTCGAAATCCACGTTCCAGGTTCGATTGCGAATCTCGGGCCTGGTTTCGATACTTTGGCCGTGGCCGTGCAGCTTTACCTGCGGTTGCGGGTTCGCGTCCGGCGCGGCACGAGCGAACTGCACTTCAAGTTTATCCGTGGCGAGCCTGAGGGCGAAAATTACATCGAGCGCGCCTTTCAATTTCTTGCCCACCAACGCGGAGAGTCGTTCCCTTCCCTCGCTATTGAAGTAGACAGCGAAATTCCGATGAGAGCAGGACTCGGCAGCAGCGCGGCCGCAACGGTCGCAGGTCTGCGGCTTTACGAATCAATCGCGGGCCCATTGCCGCCCCAAGCGTTGCTGAATGCCGCATGCGCGCTCGAAGGGCACCCCGACAACGTCGCGGCCGCGTTGCTTGGCGGACTCACAATAAGCTGCCAGTTACCGGACAGATCCGTATTCGCCGTCCGTCTCGAATGGCCGAAAGCGTTGCGTTTTGTCGTTCTGACACCGGAGTTTCCGCTCTCGACATCCGCATCGCGAGGCGCGCTGCCGGAAACCATTTCTCGGGAGGATGCGGTTTTCAACCTGCAACGGCTCGCGCTTCTCCTCCAAGCGCTTCAGAGAAGTGATTTCTCTTTGTTGCGAGAAGCGCTACGAGACCGCATTCACCAGCCTTATCGGCAGAAGCTCGTTCCGGGCCTTGAAGAAGCTCTGTCGTTCGAGCATCCGGACCTGCTCGGCGTTTGCCTCGGGGGCGCCGGTCCTTCGATTGTCGGTTTTGCGATCCGAAACTTCGAAACCGTCGAGCACCTGCTCGCGACAATCTTTCGGCCGTTTAGCTTTCCCTTCACAATCCGCACGATGGCCGTGCACCAGAACAAGGACGCACAGAACTAATTCGTAGAAACCGGCCGAAGCGCTCCCAAATGACACTCCGCGTGCACTGCGCGGACTGCTTTCTCAAGACCTTGTAATCGCACCACAATACCAATCGTCAGCTCGCTCGAACCTTGAGCGATCGCAATGATGTTTATGTCTTCGCGGGAAATCGCGGTAAACACGCGCCCTGCAAGCCCCGGCGTGCCACGCATTCCTTCGCCCACCACAGCCAGCAATCCTACGTTCTCATCGACTTCGATGGGCTTCAAATATCCGTGTGCCAGCTCGATAGAAAGGTTTGCTTGCAACGCTTCTAGCGCGGCAGCCACATCGTGCTTACGAATCAGAAAACAAAATGTCTGCCGATAACTCGAGCTGCTGAAGACCAGAATCTCGACGTTAGCCAGCGCCAGAGCGTCGAGCGACCGGGCCATCAACCTGGTACCGCCCAACGCTGCATTCGCCGGTTCCATAGAGATCAACGCTACGTTCGACATCGAGGTGACTGCGCGCACGCCCCTCGGTTCATAAAGATGCGACACGATCTTCGTGCCGGGCTTGTGCGGCGCAAAGCTGTTCTTGCTCCACACCGGAATATGCTTCGCAACGAGCGGCGCGAGCGTCCGGGGATGAAGAATCTTGGCGCCGTTGTAGGCGAGTTCCGCTGCTTCGGCATAACTCACTTCCTCAAGCACCGCAACATTGTCGACAAGGCGCGGATCGGCTGTCATGATGCCGTCCACATCCGTCCAGATCCATAGTTCCTGTGCCTCGAGGGCCGCGGCAAGAATCGAAGCCGAAAAATCCGATCCGCCTCGGCCCAGCGTCGTTGGCCGCCCATCCACAGTCGCGCCGTTGAACCCGGTCACGACCGGCACGACTCCCCGTTCAATGAGAGGTTGCAGCCGCTCCGTGCATCTGATTCGCGTTTCATCCATTAACGGCGAAGCGTTCCCGAACACCGCATCGGTGAGAATCACCTCACTGCCGTTTACCGCCCGAGCCGCCACCCCGATCGACTCCAAATAATCAGCTAATAGCGCCGACGAAAGCCGTTCGCCGATTGCGAGCGCTTCATCGACCGACCGAGGCGGCCGCTCGCCCAGCATGAGAATTCCATTTGCGATCCGGTGGCACTCCGAGATCAGCGATTGCACATCTTGCCGCACGTCTTCGCGAAATTGCATCGCGCTCGCAGCCGGGTCGAACAACTCCTCACAAACCTGAAGATGCCGGTTCAGAAGCCGGCGGAGGCTCGAATCTACAGCGCCCCGGTCACCCAATTCAGCCCGGCGCAGCGTTTCTATCAGCAAGTCCGTGACTTGAGACATCGCCGAAACAACCACGACCAAAGGGCGGTTTTGTTGCTGTTCTCGAACAATCGCGGCAGCCGTTCGAATCCGCTCGGCGTTGCCCATGCTCGTTCCGCCGAATTTCATCACCAGCAACCGTTTCAACGCAAACCCTTCCGCTTAATGCAACTAAGTTGTACAGATACAATCATGTTTCACGATGCTCGATGCGAGATCAACCTTTAGCCGGAGGCGGCACTCTGAACGAGACTAACACCCGGAATCTCGGCTTGGTTCTGGTCACCATTAGCGCCCCCGGTGTCTTGCATCAGGTGACTGGCGTCATCTTAAAACATAGCGGTGACATCCGTTCCATCTCCATCCTTGATGACCAGTCAAGTGACACCCGTATTTATTTGGAGCTTGATTTGCCGGGAAATTTCGGCGCTCTGGTCACCGAGCTTCAGGATCTTACCGTCGTACGTTCGATCTCGTCCGTGCAATCCCTCGAACACATATACGGAAAGCGGATCATCATTATAGGAGGTGGCGCACAGGTCGGCCAAGTAGCCCTCGGAGCGATTTCGGAAGCCGACCGGCACAACATACGCGGCGAGCGTATCTCAGTCGACACAATCCCGCTAGTCGGCGAGCAGCCTCTCGCGGCAGCACTTCGCGCGGTTCTCCGTCTGCCTCGTGTGCGAGCGGTGGTTTTGGCGGGCGCTCTCATGGGCGGCGATATAGAAACTGCTGTGCGCGAAGTACGCAGCCAAGGATTGCTCGTCATCAGCCTGAACATGGCCGGTAGCGTCCCGGCAGCCTGCGATTTGGTTGTGACTGATCCCGTGCAAGCCGGTGTAATGGCCGTGATGGCCGTCGCCGATACTGCGAAGTTCACCATCGACCGGTTGCATCGCAGAGTTTTCTAGATCTAGCCGTAGCAGTGTAGCCCCTAAGTTGGCCGGCAGTCAGTATGCAGGTGGCCGACTCCTAAGCCATTTCCGTATGGCTTGGGCGTGCTTCGGATAGTGGCCGTAGGTGTCGGCGCGCAGACGACGACGGAAGCGCGTGTCGGTGCGGAATTGATCTTCGGGCGAATTCTTGATGAAATCGATCAGACGGCGATGCGTATCATCTAACTGCGATAAGACCTCAGGCAGCGAGAGCCGCTTGTTCTGCTCTGTCATTTGGGCATTGAAGGCATGGATGCCACCGTACATTACGGAGTATCGCGGCGGCTTCTCGCCCTTGAGAATGACGGGCAAGTACTTCAGCGCCTCCTCTTCCCAGGTGGTCACGTGCGCAAGGATATCTTTCACTGACCAGGCTCCGAGCACGCCAGGCTCGGCCAATTGAGCGTCTAGTAGACCGGCGTACGAGTCCTCGAACGATCGCCACTCTTTTTCGAGCCGTTTCAGAAGCTGTTCGCGGTCCACAGGATGATGATAGGAGGGATGATTTCAGGGAAGCTATTGTTTCTATGTGGAGTGACTGCGCTGCTGCTGAAAGCGGACGATTCGCGCGTGTTTGAGAGCAAGCATGCAGCGGAAGACGTTGCGCCGGAAACCGATCCGAACTCGGGCTTCTGGCAAGGAGCTCCGGCGATTGTGTTCAGCCGCGATCCGTTCGGGAATGTGGTTGCGGGCCACCGCTCGGAGGTGCGCTCCAGGTGGACAAATCAGAATCTCTATTTTCTGTTCATCTGTTCCTACGGGCAGCTGAACCTGAAGCCTCATCCGAAAACTGAGGTCGAGACGAACCAGTTATGGAACTGGGATGTAGCGGAGGTGTTCATCGGCTCGGATTTCAAGAATATTCGCAGATACAAGGAATTCGAGGTGTCGCCGCAAGGCGAGTGGGTGGACCTCGATATCGATCTGAACAATCCGCATCACGAGGACGGCTGGAAGTGGAATTCAGGATTCAAGGTTGCGGCGCGAATCGACGAGCGCGCAAAAGTTTGGTATGCGTGCATGCGCATTCCATACTCATCGGTTGACGCGAACCCAGTTGCGGCCGGAAGCACGTTGCGCATCAACTTCTATCGGGCGCAAGGTCCGATTTCGGATCATAAAGCCATTGCGTGGCAGCCCACACATCAGAAGACCTATCACGTGCCGGAAGCGTTCGGCAGCCTCAAGCTGGTCGAGTAGATTTTTAGGGCATTGCATCCGGAGTTCCCGAAACTGCTCCATTTTTATCCTTTGCGAATACTTGCTTTTAACCAGCAATTTGCCGCGGAGTATAACATTGTGCAAATGATGGGCAAAATCACACGACGCACATTACTTGGGGCGGGTGCGAGCACGGCTTTGGCGGCGGGTATCGGAGTACCGGCCCACCGCTGGGATGCTTCTGATTTCGGCTGCGCTCCGAATGCGGCCGATCGATTGGACCAGGGTCCGTTCGATATCGATCAGGACGAGGGCTGGCGTACGCTCGTCACAACCACGCCTTCGACAGGACACATCCGGAATTACGGGCTGGGGCTAGTGGGCTACACGTGGGAAGAAAATGGGCCCGCGATTCCCGTTCGAAACGGATTGCAGACGCTCGAAGATGCGGTAGAAAAGCTGGCCAGTCTTCCATTTGTCGATGTGCTGTACATCCGGTGCGATTGGCGCAACGTGCAGTCACAACCGGGACGCCTGGATTTGCATCCGGTTTGGAATCTTACGATCGACGCAGCGAAGCGGCACGGTCTGAAATTTGCATTTCGGATCCAGCTTTCGAATCCCGAGTTTCAGCCGAATGAGATCGCGTTGCCGGCATTTCTGCGCGACAAAGTGCCGCTCGTCAAAATCGGGCATTTGGAAAGACACGGTCGGGATGTCGAGTTCGTCGAGCCGCGGTATGACCACCCGGCCTTTCAAAGCGCGTTTCGGGAAATGGACGAGCTCTTGGCGGAACGTTTCGATAATGAGCCGCTGCTCGAATGGATGGATCTGATGCAGTACGGGTTTTGGGGCGAGGGCCACACGAGCAATCTGCCAAACCCGTTCCCAAACTACTTAACGGCGGAGAAGACGTTCATCAACATGACGAAGTTTCAACTCGAAACTTGGAAGAGAACGCCGCTTGCGGTGAATACGCAGCCGGACATCAGCCAGGTTGGAAATAACGAAGTGCTCGATCTTGCCGTGCGCTCGGGATGCTGGTTGCGCTCGGACAGCATCATCAATGAGGAGCCGATTCAAATCGAGGAGCTTGCGAACCGGCCGCCCTGGCTGCCCGTGATCATGGAGGACGGATATCTGCGCGACTACGATGCGGAACGCATTCCGGTTGATGCGGCGGGAGTGAATCTTCGCGAGAACGCCATGCTGCATGTGCTGGATCTGGGCGCGAATTACTGGTCGCTCTGGACAGAGGCGGAAAACCTGGCGAAATACAACGAGCGCTATCCCGAAGGGTTTCGCGCGCTCGAGAGGCGTATGGGATATCGCGCGCGCCCGGCGTGGATCTGGCAGCGGAAGCGGCTGGGCACGTTTGAGCTGATCATCGCGGTTGCGAATGATGGAGTGAGCGGAATACCCGGGGTGCTGCGGCTCGTGCTTCAAAGCGCGGATGGCAAGTTTCAGCAGAGCGGGTCACTCGACGGCGGGCACCCGCACGGGGGGAAGGTCAGGCAAGCGTCGTTCCTTCTGCCGCGCGAAATGGTGAGCGGCGAGCTGAGGTTGCGAGCGGAGCTAGAGACAAAAGGCGGAGTCCGACGGCCGGTGCAATGGGCGTGCCAGCAGCCATTGAATCCGGATGGCTCACTCACAGTGACTCTGAAGAGGGCTGATGAAGCCGGATGGCTGAAGGGCGTGTAGCTGTGCCTTCGATTTTGCGGCGGCGCGACATCCTCAAGCTCGGGGCACTTCTTGTTGACCCTGCTCTTCCATGGGCCGCGAATCGGGCGCGCGTAGCGAAACGCGTGATAGTGGCAGGCGCCGGAATAGCGGGTCTCGCGTGTGGATATGAACTTGCCAAGCGGGGCCACGATGTCGTGATTTTCGAGGCTTCGGATCGCACGGGGGGACACGTGCGGACTCTTCGTGGGCGGTTCGCGGACGGCTTATACGCGGATGTCGGCGCTGAGCATTTCACCAGTCCGGGTTACGAATTGCTGCGCGGATACGCAAAAGAATTCGGACTGGCCATTCTTGCATATCCGCATCGCGAAAACGTTTTGACGGTTGTGAACGGCCGCATGGTTTCTGAAGCCCAGGCGCAGGCTGCGGCCAAATCGGGCTTGAATGACCGCGAAGTGCAGTATATCGAGAGGAATCCGTTCGAGGATCTATCGACGCTGTACTTTGCTCGATATTTCGACAGGTTCAGAGATGAGTATCAGCCCTTTGGAATCGGGCTGGATCATCTGGATGACATTTCGGTAAGGGATTTCCTGCGGCGGGAAGGAGCGTCTCAGGCTTGCGTGCGAGAGTTCGGCTCCGGTGATTCTGCGCTTCACGTCATTTGGAAGGCTGCGATTCTGCGAATGCGCGGCGTTCCATCGGAACCTCACAACCTGTTTCGGCTGAAGGGCGGAAATCAGATGCTGCCCGACGAGTTTGCGCGACGGCTCGGAAACCGGATACGCAAGAACACCCCCGTGACTGCAATTCGCTGGGATGATACGGGCGTGGCCGTTACTTACCGCGACGGTGGGCGCGAGAAACCGATGGACGGCGATTATCTGGTGTGCGCGATGGATGCAATTATGCTGCGGCAAATCGCGGTGAGTCCTGCATGGCCACCTGGGAAACGGTACGCGATAGAGAACATGCCGTACACTGTCGAGACCCGGCCAGTGTTTCAGTCGGGCACCAAATTCTGGCAGCGCGACGGCTATAGCGGGAACATGGATTTTGGAAGTCCTTTGCTGGGTCCGCTCTGGCCGATGGCCGAAGAAGTGCCTACCGAGCGGGGGCTGTTGATCGGGACGGCGCAAGCCGGGGTAAAGGTAAGTGAAGCGCTCGGCGTCTTTCGGCATTACTATCCCGGAAAATCGGAAGATATCGACGCTTCGCTATGTGTCGACTGGTCGCGCGATCAATGGGCCATGGGATGCGAGGCTCGCAACTACGCGCCGGGTCAGCTTCACAAATTCTGGCCTGCAACGATTGAGCCGGTCGGGCGCGTTTGGTTTGCAGGCGCGTATTGCGATAACCAGAGCTGGGGAATGGAGGCGGCGACCCGGTCGGCAAATCGCGTCGCCCGAGCGATTCACTCGGCGTGAGTTACCTGAATCTTTCCGAGTGCGTACCATCCGTCGTCGCGGCGGCCTTCAATCCCGAGGCGAATCCCGGGCTGGAGCGAAATGGGGTCGAGCAAGGCGACGCTCAATTCGTAATTGCCGGCGAGGAGATCAGGTGGCA
This sequence comes from uncultured Acidobacteriaceae bacterium, assembly GCA_963703035.1. Taxonomy (GTDB): domain Bacteria; phylum Acidobacteriota; class Terriglobia; order Bryobacterales; family Bryobacteraceae; genus Bog-105. The sequence continues at coordinate 2,060,368 of OY969780.1, forward strand.
CGAACAGGGGACCGTCAAACACCGCATCGCCGGGCAGCCACTTGCGTATGTCTACTTCGGTTCGGACGATTGCCGAACCGCGCGGGGAACTGAAGCGAAAGGCGAGCACGAACGGGCGATAGATCGGTGCAACACCCTCGTTCACCCACCAGGTCTTGAGATCGATCGACTGGCCTGCGGCGGCTTGCTCTTTCCACTCGGCGCGGCGTAAGGCGAAGCGATAGCCCATTCGGCGCTCGAAGTCATCGAAATCGCCTTTCCAGGCTGCGGGGATTGCGCTCGATTTTACATTTAACGTGCTGAGGTGCCAGCGCAAAGCTTCGCCGATGATGTATTTCACGTCCCATCCATGACGGAACCAGGATTCCGGAACCCCACAGGTTTCCATCGAAACCGGCGCGGTCCTCCATACATCGTGAATGCCGGTTTTCGCGATTTGCTGCGGATAGAAATCGAGCATTTCCGACCACTGCTTACGCATATCGCCCAGGCAATCGAAGCGCCAGCCGGCTCCGTGAGAGCTTCCATACGCAAGCGCTTCGGGTTCATCAAAATTCATCAGCAGCGGCGTGTGTTGAAACGCTTTCAGGTAGACATCGATCAGTTTGCGCTGCACCGCGAACTCGGGCATGTAATCGCTCCAGCCCTCGCCCCAGTAGCCGACGGTAGAAATGTCGACGCTATCGAGATCGGGATGGCCGTCGTAACGCTTGGCTGCCTCGATCACAATGGCACTCCAATACTTGAAATACAGAGGGTCGCTAAAATCGGGCTGCCAGATTTTGCCGTCCTTCGATGAGTCGCTGTTTGCCCGGCGAGCGCCTGATTTCCGGTACCATTCAGGCAGCGGATGCTTGGGATCGTACGGCATCAGCCGAATCATCAGGCGTTGATGATGCAGCCGGGCTTGCTGAAGGGCGAGATCGATGATTTCCCATTTGACCTGCCCTTGCTCCGGCTCTAGCGTTGCCCAATGCCAGCGGCAATAAGCAACCGTTGACGGCGGAAAATCCGGTTTCCGAGCGGCCGCAACGAGCGGTTTTACTGGACCCTCTTCCGACCACTCGACGCCGGGATTCAGCACGTCACCGTTATAGCGCTGGAAGGTTTCGATGCCCATGCCGGGGTTTATCAACACGTCCCGGATCTCAACAGGTCTCATAGTGACGGTCCCGGCCTGGGCCGCCGACGCGAGAAGTAAACTGATCAGACAATTGACAGAGAGGCAGTGAGAGTGCAAAGTAGTCGAAGAATATCGAAAGGAAACGAAGAAAGTCAAATGGCCACTAACCGGCGTCGATGGTTAAGCGCGGTGAGCGGAGGCGCTTTGAGTATTGGAGCATTACACGGGAGTGAAGCGATGCGGTCCAATGAGAAACCCAGGCCCGAGCCGCTCGAGCTCTCTGAGTATGAACCTCGCAGCATGCTGCACGTCAAAGAAACGCACGTCGAACGCGCGCGCTATCCAGTGATCGATATTCACACACATCTTTCTTTTTCGAGCAGGGTGGAACATGGCGTCTCGCTCGGCCCGGAGCGCCGGTATCTGGCTTCGCCGGAATCTTTACTGGGGGTAATGGATCGCCGAAATCTGCGGGCGCTGAACAACCTGACGGGTGGTTTCGGAAACGGACTCGTCGAAACGATTCAGAAGTTCGACAAAGCATACCCGGGACGCTTTTACACGTTTACCGAGCCTTCCTATAACCGTTTTCTGGAACTTGATTATCCGAAAGTGCAGGCGCAGGCGATTGCCGACGCCCATTCGGCCGGGGCAAAAGGTCTGAAAATTTTGAAGACATTAGGCCTGTATTTGCGCGAGAACATCACTTCAGGCAAGCTCGTGAAAGTGGATGATGCGCAATTTGATCCGATGTGGGACATATGCGGGCAGCTCGGGATTCCGGTGGCGATCCATGTCTCCGATCCGATCGCATTCTTTACGCCTACGGACCGGTTCAACGAACGCTACGAAGAGCTTAACAATCATCCCGATTGGTCGTTCTACGATCACGACTTTCCGAGCAATGCGGAAATCCTCGAAGCCCGGAATCGTGTTTTTGCCCGGCATCCGAAGACGCAATTTGTCGCGTTGCACGTTGGCAATTTCGCCGAGAACCTGGAAAACGTGTCGGAAAACCTGGATCGCTTCCCGAACATGACCGTCGACATTGCGGCGCGGATCGGCGAGCTTGGCCGCCAGCCTCGGACTGCTCGCAAATTTTTCGACAAATACCAGGACCGGATTCTGTTCGGCACCGATGCAACGCCAAACGCCGCCGAGTTTCCGCAGCAAATCTACAATGATCAGCTGTACCAGATCTATTTTCGATTCCTTGAAACGGATGACGAGTACTTCGATTACGCGCCGGCCAAAGTGCCCCCGCAAGGCCGTTGGCGCATCTACGGAATCGAACTTCCCGATCGCATTTTGAAAAAAGTCTACACGACCAATGCAGAGCGCCTGTTGCACATCGCGGTTTAGAGAAGACGACGGCATTATGACAGGTCACAAGAAGCGATGAAGTGTCCTGTGACGCGGCGTTACGTCGCGCTGGACGCATACCGTGGATTCATCATGTTGATTCTCGCGTCGGAGGGATTCGGGTTCGCAGCTCTTAAAGCCGATCCCACTTGGGGCCGCGTCGCGAACTGGTTCGATCACGTTCCATGGGAGGGGGCGGTGTTTTGGGACATGATCCAGCCTGCGTTTATGTTCATGGTCGGCGTAGCCATGCCGTTCGCCATGGCGCGGCGCATTGAAAACGGCGCCACTTGGAGCGACAACCTGCGGCATGTGCTCGGTCGCTTTCTGCGGCTGATTCTTTTGAGCCAGGTACTCATCTGCGTAAGTCGCGGCCGCATCTTGCCGCAACTCATCAATGTGCTTGCGCAGATTGCTTTCACATATCTGCTTAGCTTTTTTATTATGGGGTGGCGATGGCGCTACCAGGTCGCCGCCGCCCTCGGACTTCTCGCGTTCTGGACGGCTCTTCTCTTCGCCTTTCCCGGACCCGACGGCCCTTTTTCAAAGACCAACAGTGTCGGACTGGTCGTCGATCGCGCGATTTTTCATTACGATTACGACCCCGCGTATTCATCACTGAATTTCATCCCGAGCACGGTTTGGACGTTAACAGGTGTATGGGTCGGTCGTCTTGTCATGAGTGCGCGTTCTCATGCTGACAAATTGCGTGTACTGGCCGTCGGCTGCGCGCTTGCGTTTCTATCTGCATTTGCGATGCGTCCGTGGATTCCGATGATAAAGCAGCTGTGCACTCCATCTTTCATCCTGTACAGCCTGGGATGGGTCGTACTCATGTTGATCGGTTTTTATTGGCTCATTGAAGTGCGCGGCTGGCGAAGTGCTGCATTCCCACTCGTGGTTGTGGGCATGAACTCGATCTTTATTTATTCGGTTTCCGAGCTGCTCCATCGCTGGCTAGATCGCGCCGTCGGCGTGTTTACGTTCCACTTCAATTTTTTGGGCACTCTTGCGCCACTTGCACAATCGACCGCAGTCCTCCTAGTCATGTGGTATGTCTGTTACTGGCTGTTCAAGCACAAGATTTTCATTAAGCTCTAACGGTTTATGAAAAAGAAGAGTTTGTTTTTATCCCTGCCCGGGTTCGCGATTCTCGCAGCCATCCCCGTTCTGAACGGATCTTTCGGGAACATAACAGGCCCCGTACTGACCGGCAAAGCAGCCTTCACCGACTATAGAAAGGAAGCGCCGGGCGTGGTCCGAAAGATCACGGTCGCAGATCTGCCGCAACCCTACGCGACCCAGTCCGTTGGAAATAGCCCCAGCGTCGTACCGAGACCGGCTAACGCATGGCCGAAAGCGCCGGCGGGCTTCAAAGTTGATTTATTCGCCACCGGCTTTAGCTTGCCGCGTGAAATGCGGACGGCTCCGAACGGCGACATCTTTTTGGCAGACACGGATGCGGGCGAGATCAAAATTTTCCGCGGTATCACAAATGACAGCAAGCCGGAACAGACCTCCACGTTTGCGACCGGCCTGCGTGAGCCTTTCGGAATCGCATTCTATCCACTAGGCGATAATCCGAGTTGGGTTTATGTCGCAAACACAAATTCCGTTGTGCGGTTTCCGTACAAGAACGGCGATTTGAAGGCGACCGGCGCGGCGGAAACTCTCATCAAAGGGATTCCTACAGGCGGGCACTCGACGCGCGATCTGGCGTTTTCACAGGATGGAAAAAAATTATTCCTGTCGGTTGGATCGGGATCCAATGTGAATGATCCGGATACGCACCCGCGCGAACATCTGCGCGCAGATATTCTCGAATACACGCCCGAAGGCAAGTTCGTAAAGATTTACGCAGCGGGCATTCGGAATCCCGTGGGTATTGCGATTCAGCCGGAGACGGGCGAGCTGTGGTGTTCCGTCAATGAGCGCGATGATCTTGGCGACAATCTAGTTCCGGACTACATTACGCACGTGCAGGAAGGCGGATTTTATGGTTGGCCGTGGTACTACATGGGCGGTATTCAGGATCCGCGCCTGAAAGGAAAGCATCCTGAATTGAAGGAGAAAGTAATCGTTCCCGACGTTCTGCTACAGCCGCATAACGCATCGCTCGAGATGACTTTCTACGAGGGTAGCGAGTTCCCGAAGGATTACAAAGGCGATATCTTTGCTTCCGAGCATGGATCGTGGAACAAGGCTGAGCGCGCGGGGTATGAAGTGATCCGGGTGCCACTGAAGGACGGCAAAGCCAACGGCGAATACGAAGATTTCGTGACGGGGTTCGTCACGCCGGACGGCCAGGTATGGGGGCGGCCAGTAGGCGTTACTGTCGCGCCAGATGGATCGTTGCTGGTTTCAGATGACGGCTCGAAATCGATCTGGCGTGTGAGCTACACGAGGAAATAATCGGTTCTCGCTGATCGCGGCGTCAATGTGCTGAAGGGCGGACCGCGATTAACGAGATCTGCTCGATCTCCGGATAAGTATCGTTTGCGCTTCGTCTTCGGTCCGTGGGAGCAAGTTGTTGAATCGTAGTGCGTGCGGGAGCGATACCGGTGAAGTATTTCGCGTAAATCTTATTCATCGCCGCGAAATCCGAGAGATCGTCCAGATAAACATTCGTTGAGACGACATCACGCCAGCTCAGTCCTGCCTCTTCCAGATCGTCGAGCAAATTTCGCATCGTCTGGCGAAGCTGCAAATCAAAGCTCGAGGTGAAGACTCCCCCGTTTGGGCCGGGAATGAAGCCGCTCTTTGCTGAGCAGTACAACGTGTCGCCCGCATAGACGCAGGGACTTGCTGTCGGACTTGGCGCCATATTCTTGGGACGAACGGCGAGTCTCGTTTTCAAGTCTCGAACGGCAACTCCCGTGAACTCGATTTGCGAGTTTTCGGGCAAGCTCGTCACCTGAATGGTTGCGCGGCCGGGAGTATTGCCGAATTCGAAGCGCTTCGCATAAAGATGGTTCATCGTGGGCGTCGGAATCTGGCGTGTGAGATACGGGTTGACGAACACGACATTCGCCATGCTCAAACCGGCAGCCCCAACCACGGCTTTCACGCCATCGAGCGCAACATCGACCTGTTCTGCTGGATTTTCCGGAACCTTTCCTGTGCTTAGATGCCGTCCGCGCATGGCCGAAATAAACAGGCGATCCTGCGTCAGCATGCCCGGAGAGATTGGCTCATCGGGCGTGTAGCCGGGAACCGCAACAGCTTTTTTGGCGGAGACGTCACGGATCACGACGGCATTGATCTCAATCGGCGTCCCGGGGAGTTTCGCCACTCCGAGAGTGGCGCGGGCAGGCGGCTCATCCGGAAAATACTCGCGGTAAATCCTGTTCATTTCGCCGAAGTGTGAAATGTCATCGAGATAGACCTGCGTGTAAACCACATTTCGAAGCGTCAGTCCCGCCGCTTCAACAACCGTCTTGAGATTTTCAAGCGCCTGACGAACCTGGCCGTCGAATGCAGGCGGCATTTGCCCGTCCGGTCTCTTAGCGCCCTGCCCTGATACATACAAATAATCGCCGGCAAACACGCCCGGTGTGTAGGGACCGATCGCCGCAACTCCGTTCTGGGGCACAATGGGCCGGATCACCGCCCCATGGACGCCCGCGGCGACGGTGACCAAAGCTAAGAAGAAACGACTCTTGTTGAAGTGCATCGCTGAGTCCCATGCCGGAGCAGCCGGTCCCCAAAACTGTGGGGCATTGACTATTTCGGCAACCCCTCCCATACTATTGCTTCGTAGCAAGTTTGTAAAATTTGGCAGTTTGTCGTAAACGCAAGACATACCAAGCAAAGGAAAGCCATAGACGATATGTGCCATAGACTCATCTTCCTTTCGTTAATCCTGTTCCTTACCGCGTTAGGCCTGAACGCCCAATCCGGATATGAAGCACAAATCAGGGGAACCGTGACTGATCCGTCGGGAGCCCTAATCGTCGGCGCAACCGTGACGTTGGTCGACACCGCAACGAACGTCCCCGTGACGACGAAGACGAACGATAAAGGCCTCTACACGTTTAACGGGTTACGGCCGGACAAGTACGACCTGTTTGTCGAAAGCACAGGATTCCGGCGCGCGGAATCGAGGGATATCGTTCTTGCGATCAGCCAACAGGCCGTCGTGAACATCACGCTTCAGATTGGGACGGTTTCTTCTTCGGTGAGCGTGACGGAAGCCGCGCCGCTGCTTGACACAGGCAATGCGACGTTAGGGACGACGATCTCGGGTGAAAGCACGCGGGAAATTCCGCTTTACGGGCGCAGCTACTTCGGACTCGTGTTTCTTTCGGGCGGAGTCACCGAATCGCCCGGCTCCGGCATTGCCGACAGCTATCCATCGGGGACAAACTTCATTTCGAACGGCCAGCGGAATGCAACCGCTGAAGTGCGCCTGGACGGAGCTCCTACCAGCGCGCCCGAACAGGGCGAGGGCGGCAACAGCAACGTGTATTATCAGCCGTCGGTCGAAGTCATCCAGGAATTCAAAGTATCGAATAACAGCTTTTCCGCTGAGTTCGGAAACAACGGCGGAACCGTCTTGAACGTGCTCATGAAACAGGGCGGCAACCAGTTTCACGGAAGCGGCTGGTGGTTCGGACAGCGATCCGGATTGGACGCGAACGATTTCTTCAGCAACTCTGCGGGATTGCCCCGGCCGGATCACCGGCATGACCAATACGGTTTTATGCTGAACGGCCCGATTAAGAAGGAGAAGACATTTTTTCTGTTCGATCTTGAAAGACTGAAAGACTCCTCACCTATACAGATCCTGACCACCGTTCCGACGCTCGCCGAACGCCAAGGCAATTTTTCGCAAACCTACTACGCGGATGCCAACGGCAACCCTACTCTGGACGTAATCTACGATCCGAACTCCGGTGTGCCGGGCTCGCGGACGCCATTCCCGGGCAACATTATTCCAAAGAACAGACTGGATCCGATCGGGTTGAAAGTCGCGGCTCTCTTCCCCGCCCCGAACATTCCCGGCGATCCGCTTCTGCAAACCAATAATTTCCTGACAAACGTGCTCAGCACAAGTGCGGGATACCAGTTCGATGCGAAAGTCGATCAGCAACTGACTTCAGATCAGCATTTATCGCTGCGCTACAGCCGCCTTCACAACACTTCGGTGACGCCGACGGTCCTTGGCAGCGGCACTTTCAATGATGGGACGAACTTCATAACCACCGTTCACAATGTGGCGACCGATTACACCTGGACCATTCGCCCGACGCTGCTTTTAGATCTGCGCGCCGGTCTCGATCTCGCCATAGCGCCGGGCTTTTCGAATTACCCGGATCTCCGTTCGGTTGGATTTCCGACGGTTTTAGTTGCGAACGGTCTCTACCGCATGCCGTCGATCACAATGGATGACGGCCCGTACACCGGGTTGTTCACTCAATGCTGCGTTGATACGTTTTTCGCTCACACTTTGTACACATATTCGGGATCACTGAGCTGGATTCGCGGCGCGCATTCGCTGAAGTTCGGGGGTGAGCAGCGCCTCTTCTACAACGATTTCGGCCAACCCGATTCTGCGACCGGAACGTTCCATTTTTCACAGATCACGACAGCCAACGATCCGCTCAGTGGGGCGATAACCGAAGGGAATCCAATTGCCAGCCTGCTGCTCGGATACGGAGATAACAATTCTCTGATTACCATCCGGCCCCGTGTTGCCGACAAGTCGGCTGAAACGGGCTTTTATGTTCAGGATGACTGGAAGGTATCGCGGAAACTGACCGTCAATTTAGGATTACGATATGAGTGGAGCAATCCCTACACAGAGCGCTACGACCGCACGCAATTCAGCGACTTTACGGGCAACAGCGGAATCGTGGTTCCGGGCCTGCCGCTGACCTCGGGTCCATTGCTTGGCACCACAATCTTTGCCAACTCAAACCACCGCAGTATTCCCGTTGATCGCAACAACTTCGCACCGCGCCTGGGATTCGCTTACGCTCTTACGCCGAACACAGTCATTCGCGGCGGTGGCGGAATCTATTACGGCATGAACATCGCGACGAACTTCCAGTACGCAGGGCCGGCATTTTCAAAAACCGAGCCGATTCGCTTTTCGCTCGACGGTTATCAAACGCAGTACGCGACCCTCGAAAATCCGTTTCCCACCGGCTTGGCTGGTCCTCAAGGCCGGGAGTATGGGCCGCTCGCGATGTGGGGACTTACGAATGACAGCGACTTGAGCTACCAAACCGATCGAAACGCCGAAATTTATCAATGGAGTTTCGGTATCCAACGTCTGCTTCCGAGCAATATCGTTGTGAGCGCGGATTACTCGGCGAACCGCAGCACGCACCTGCCTTGGGGTAGTTGGGGGTTCACTCGCAATCGAAACTTTATCTCTTCCGATATTCGCAGCCACTACACGAGTGATCAGCTGAGCTCGTTGGTCGCTAATCCGTTTCAACCCTTGTTTTCAGGTCCGAACGCGATCTTCCATGAACCGGATTCCATCTATAACAATCCGACCATTCCGCTACTGAATCTGCTGCGCCCATATCCGCAATTCGATGGAGAATTCGACGGACTGCCGCTTCTTGCCGCCACCTCCCGTTATGACTCGTTGCAAATTACATTTGCCAAGACCGCAGGGAAGATTCTCACCTTCGAAGGAAACTACACGTTCTCGCATTTGACAGACGACGCTTCTTCGGGAGCGAACAGTTGGATCGGCTACTACAGCTACGGCGCTCCGCAAGCGCTCGACCGGCTGAGTCGTGAGTATGGGATCAGCGCGAACGATACGCCTCATCGGCTGGCGGCGGTCGCGACGATCGCTCTTCCCGTGGGGCGAGGACTCCAGTTCGGCAGCCACATGAATCCTATTCTCGATGCGGTGATTGGGGGCTGGTCGATCGCGACCACGTTTACCATCCAGAGTGGTCAACCCATTCCCATCGGGATGAGCCTGCCGCGCCTCGCTGACGGGACTCAGCGCCCGAATGTGACGTGCGCGAATCCCGGCACAGGAATCAGTTATCACCAGGCTGCGGCAACAGGCGCGCCGATATTTAATGTGAACTGTTTTTCCGACCCCGGTGATCAGCAGCTCGGGGACGCACCTCGATATTTCAGCAATCTCCGGCTGGACGGCATTCGCAATATCGATGCGGCGCTCCGAAAAGAGTTTTCCATTCGCGAGCAAGCCCGTCTGCAGATCAGATTCGAAGCCTTCAATGCGCTCAATAACACCCGCTTTGGTCTGCCGAACAATGCCTACGGGGATCCGCTGTTCGGCAATGTCAATTCATTGGCGCCCGGGTTTACTCCGCGGCGCATCCAGATTGTGGCACGCGCTGAATTCTAAGGCTCGACTGAAGACCTTGCGCACATATCTCAACGCCGCACTCATCTGTGCCTCCGCCTCCTTTTTGCTAGGCAGCGAAAGCCCGGCGCACGACAACGATTGGACTCATTACGTGCGAATCGCGGGCCATAGCCTGAGCCGAGACAAGGTGCCGGAGATCATTTCGGAATCCGAAGAGAGCAACGTCTTCGGGATCGAAGTGGACAACGATATACCCGGGCGGTATGAGAGCTTTCTTGATCCGACCGAAAAGCTCGCAGCCATTCGAGCGGCCGCTGAAGCAGCACACAAGGCCGGCAATAAGAGTTTCGTCTACATTGCAGGGCTGGAGTGCATCACCGCGAACGCGGACAAGACGCCGCATTCGTTTTATAAGGACCACCCTTCGTGGGTGCAGCGGCAGATCAATGGGAAGCCTGCGATTTTCGGAGGCGGAACAGCCTTCTGGATTCGTCCTGGAGACGAAGATGTTTGGGTATCGCCTTTTCCGCCCGACTGGCGCACGCGCTACATGAGTCTGGTACGGCAGATTGCGGCGACGGGCATCGACGGCATCTATGTGGATATCCCGTACTGGATGACTCATTTTGAGGGCTGGGAGAAGACTTGGGCGAGCTTCGATGATTTCACCGTTGCTGCGTTTCGCAAACAGACCGGCTTAGACGCGCGGCACGATATCCGATTAAATGACATCGCCGATCCGCATTTCCGCCGTTGGATTGACTTTCGTATTCAAGCCTTGACCCAGTTCATGCAAGACATCGACCGGAACGCGAAGGCAGTGAATCCTCGCTGTCTGACCATTGCCGAGATTTATCCAGGGATCGAAGAACCCGCTCCGCGTGTAGGCGCAGATGTTTACCAGTTGTACGAAGTCGTCGATGTGATCGCGCACGAGTATCAAGGCATGGGCGCGGACATGGCCGCGTCCAAATCGGCGTTCGATTGGCTCGATCAGATGGACGGGATGTTTGCGTTCCGGGCGTTCGCGGGCGACAAGGCAACCTGGATGCTGAATTATTCATGGGACGGCGAGAAGGACGTCAGCATTCCCGATGCCATGAAGACGCTTTTCTCGGTGCAACTCACGGCAGGCGCGAACTCCTGGGATGCAAAGGGGCACGTCATGTCGGAATCCAACGATATAGCCGTTCGTACGCAAGTTTTCGATTGGATTCGCAAGCATGAGCGCACGTTTTACGATGAGCGCAAGCCTGTCGATCCGATTGGCGTTTACTTCTCGCCGCGCACCCGGGATTATTTTCCCGAAGAGTTCATTCGCTCTTTCAAAGGGGCGATGAACTTGTTACTGCTAAGCCATCGCGAGTTTCAGGTCGTCACTCCGCGCACGTTGTCGCAGTTCAGTGGGCGCGTATTGATCCTCCCCGGTGCACGTTGCGTTGCTGATTCCGAGATAGCGGCGTTTCAGCGTCTCACGTCGACCGGCCGCAAGCTCATCATCACCGGAGAAACCGGCGGTCTTCAGATCAGCGGCGAACAGCGCGCGGCGAATCCGTTGCAGAAACTTACTCCTGAGCAGGGCGTGTTCTGGGCGAAAGAAGACTTTGGCGCATTGTTCCAGCAAAGGCTCGCGACCTCCTACGCTGCTGCTGCCGCGAGCGGGTCATCGTCCGATCCAAAGATTCAGGATTCGCTGCAGCGTTTTGAAACAGACGTTCTTAAGAACACAGACGCCGGGCGAAGCGTATCCATCACGGGTCCACCCTTCGTTATTTCTCAAATCGCAGAGGTCGACGGCAAGCCGCATGTGTTCTTAAGCAACTTCAAGGGCATCCTTGCAAAGAAAAACCCCACGCCAGAGCCTGAGGGCAACGCAGTCATCGGGTTTCCGCGCAGCGCTGGCTCGCACATCTTCGCGCTGCCCTATCTCGGCAACCGCACCGAGCTTTCGGCTCGCGCATCCGGGGACAAGCTGGTCGTGAATGTTCCCGTGTTTACGCGAAGCATCGTGGTCTGGAGCGAGTGAGCGAACGTTAGGGCGCTTAGAAATGGCGGAGAGGGGGGGATTCGAACCCCCGGTAGCGCTTTATGGCACTACGACGGTTTAGCAAACCGCTGCTTTCGACCACTCAGCCACCTCTCCGGGATGCGCGGTTCTTTTGCAATCGTAGCACGCGAAAGGGCGGTTGGGCAGGTGCAGCTCTTTTCTAAAATCCGGCTTCCATCGGCATCGCAAGCGGCGCGTCGACTAAGAAATCCGCCTCGCGCACGTCAATCATCGCGTTGCGAATAGACTGCTCGGTCGCGGGCTCAGTGGTCACCACAAAAGGCAGGTCGCGCCAGTTTTCTCGAGGCAGCTGCAGCACTGCGTCAATGCCGATGTCATGTTTCGCAAGAATGGTCGCGAGAGTCGCGATAATGCCGGCCTTATCCTCCACGCGGAATCTCAGGTAATAGGGCGACTGCTGCATGCTGATGGGCAGCGGTTCATATTCGCCCAGACGTTCATGCGCAAACGGGCTCACGCGTTCCGGACTGCCGAACCGAATCTCGCGCGCGACCCGCATCAAGTCGCTGACGACCGCTACTCCGGTAGGCTTTGGCCCGGCGCCGCGCCCGTAGTAAAACGTGTCTTCGCTGTATGCTCCCTTTATCCAGACGGCGTTGTATGCGCCTTTCACTTGCGCGAGTATCGTAGATTGCGGAATTAAGCTGGGGCGTACCGAAAGCAAGAGGCCTTCTTCGGTCTCCCGCGCCAGGCTGAGCAGCCGGATCGTATGCCGCAACTGGTGCGCGTAATCGAAGTCAACCGGCATCAAGCGCCGGATGCCTTCGGTATAAATATCCGCGGGAGTCAATTTCGCGCCGAAGGCAAGCGCCGCGAGAATAGCCAGCTTTGAACGCGCATCCAGACCGTCTACATCCGCAGCAGGATCGGCCTCCGCATATCCCAATTTCTGCGCTTCGGCCAGCACGGATTCGAAACCAGCCCGGCTTTTCTCAATCTCTGTGAGGATGAAATTACTGGTGCCGTTCAGAATGCCATAGAGCTCGGACACGCGATCGCCGGCGACTCCCTCCCGCAACACGGTGTGAATCGGGATTCCACCGGCAACGCTCGCTTCGATCGCCAGATTGACGCCGTTTTGATTGGCAAGCGTCCACAACTCTGCGCCTCGCAAGGCGATCAGTTCTTTATTCGCGGTGACTACAGACTTACGGGCGCGCAACGCGTCTTCAATAATGTGACCGGCCGTGCCTGTACCACCGATCAATTCCACAACCACATTGACAGCGGGATGTGACACGACATCGCGCCAGTTGGTGGTTCGAAGCAGACCGTCTGTAAGAGATGCGGGCAGCGGCTTTTGATGCACGTTGCGGCTGCAAACGGCCTTGACCCGAAGCGGAAACCCGAGCTTCTCATGAATGGATTTGGCATTGCCGGCCAGAACTTCGAGCGTCCCCAGGCCCACATTGCCTAAGCCGATGACCCCAACTCCTATCTCCATTCCGTCGCGGTCCCGCACGCTTTATGCCGTTTCATTAGTGGCTTATGATAGCAACCGTATGGGCAGTTCTCGCCGTTCCGTGCTGCTTTCTTCCATTGGCGCCGCATTGTTGGCCGGGGGTCAGCAAGACGGTCAGGATCAGCAGCCGAATTCGCACTTCCCTCCGTTTCCGGATTCGAATAAACCCACCGAAGATCGCAAGCTTCCGAACGGTAAATCGCAAAACGACGCCATTGCAAAAAGCGATCACGAGCAGGCCCTGAAAGACGCGAAGGATTTGATCCGAGTTGCAGAGCAACTACGCGACGAGCTGCAGAAGGCCGGGAGCTACGTCGTTCCAGTCTCTTCTGTAAAGAAGACCGAAGAAATCGAAAAACTTGCGCGCCGCATTCGAGGGCGGTTAAAGGATTAGACTGACACGGTGGGCGTGATACTCTGGCGTGACAGCACGAGTTAGCCGCACAGTTCATGCTTGCCATCCGCGAGAAAAAACAGCTGATGAGCGCGTCGGAGATCGACCGCACACTGGTCCGTCTCGCTCATGAAGTTTTGGAGAAAACCACGGATTTGGATCAGCTCGCGTTTGTAGGAATCAAACGGCGCGGAGTGCCCATGGCGCAGCGCTTGGCAGCCAAGATTGAGAGCCTCGAGAACCGCGCCGTCCCCACGGGCGTTCTCGATATCAATCTGTATCGTGATGATCTCTCTACGATTGGCGAGCGGCCTGTGCTCCACGCCAATCAGATCGATTTCCCAGTTATCGGCAAAGATATTGTCTTGATGGATGACGTGCTTTACACCGGGCGAACGGTTCGATCCGCTCTCGATGCTTTGTTCGATCATGGCCGCCCGGCCCGCGTTCAGTTGTTAGTGCTGATCGACCGCGGACACCGCGAATTGCCGATCGAGGCGCGATATGTAGGCCGGATGGTCCAGACCAGCCAGAACGAAATCATCGAGGTGAAATTCAACGAGGTGGACGGGCAAGAGAAAGTACTGCTGGTCGAAAGAGTGGATGATCTTGTTACTCAAGACGTGAAATAGCACCGGCATGGGCCAGGGTCTGCTTGGTATCGAATCGCTGACGCGGCCTGATATTGAGGCCATTCTGGCGCGCTCGAAGCAATTTCAACCCGCGGCAGGCGAGAGCTTCAAGCGCTTTGACACTCTGCGCGGGCGCAGCATCGTCAATCTATTTTTCGAAGCCTCGACCCGGACTCGAACAAGTTTCGAGATCGCCGCGAAACGGCTGGGGGCTGACGTTATTTCGATTACCGCAGCTGGATCGAGCGTGTCTAAAGGCGAGTCTCTAGTCGATATGCTGAATACGCTCGTCGCGATGCGCCCGGATGCGATTGTCATGCGCCATTCCGCGTCTGGCGCTCCGACGTTTCTCTCGCGTTATCTGCCGGTTCCGATCGTGAATGCCGGGGATGGCACGCACGAACACCCCACGCAGGCGTTGCTCGATGCGCTCACGATTCTCGATCGTCGGGGCACGCTCGAAGGATTGCGTGTGGCGATTATCGGGGACATTGCGCACAGCCGTGTCGCGCGCTCCAACATTTTTCTACTCACGAAATTCGGCGTGCAAGTGGTTTTATGCGGGCCCGCTTCCCTGCTTCCGCGCGAAATCGGGCAACTCGCGAGCGGGATCGAGCTGACCACCGATATGCTCGAAGCTATTCGCGACGTGGATGTCATCATGATGCTGCGAGTGCAGTTCGAGCGCCAGCATGAGCCGGCATTTCCGACCAATGAGTATTTCCAGTTCTACGGATTGCGCCCGGAACATATCGAGCTGGCAAAACCGAATTTGATTGTCATGCATCCGGGGCCCATCAATCGCGGGCGCGAGATCTCTTCTGAAGTAGCCGACTCACAGCGTTCGGTGATTCTCAATCAAGTGGAGAATGGCATAGCTATTCGGATGGCTGTGCTTGAAAGAGTGTTTGCGACGTGAGCAGGCTCGTTATCAAGAATGGACGCGTTGTCGATCCCTCGCAGGCGCTTGATCGAGTTTGCGATGTGGCGATCGAGGATGGCGTGATTCGCGAGATCGGCAACAGTATTGCGGTTACCGGCAGCGAGGAATTTGATGCTTCCGGTGCGATTGTTGCGCCGGGCTTTATCGACATGCACGTTCATCTGCGCGAGCCGGGTTTCGAATATGCGGAAACCATAGAGACCGGTTCGCGCGCCGCGGCAGCCGGTGGGTTTACGTCCGTCTGCTGCATGGCGAATACCGATCCGGTGAACGACAAGCCTACAGTGACGAGCTATATCGTCGAGCGCGCCCGCCGCTTCGCAGTTGTGAACGTCTTTCCCATCGGCGCAATAACAAAAGGTTCGGCCGGCGAAGAGCTGGCAGCGATTGCTTCCATGAAGCAGGCCGGGATTGTCGCGATTTCGGATGACGGAAGGCCGGTGATGAACGCACGCCTCGCGCGGGGGGCGATGGAAGTTGTTCGCGCCTTGGACCTCCCGTTCATTGAACATTGCGAGGATTTGCATCTGAGTGCCGGAGGCGATATGCACGAGGGTTTAGAATCCACTCGCCTGGGTCTGCGAGGCATACCCCGCAGCTCGGAAGACGTGATGGTCGCGCGAGACATTATTCTCGCCGAAGTCACCGGCGCGCGCTACCACGTTGCACATATCTCGTCAAAGCATTCGGTTGAAATGGTTGCCTTTGCGAAGCGGCGCGGTTTGCGCGTGACGTGCGAGGCAACGCCGCATCACTTTACGATTGTGGATTCCGAAATGCCGCCTTACGACAGCAACTTCAAAATGAAGCCGCCTATACGAGAACGCAGCGATGTGGAAGCGGTCATCGAAGGCATTGCGAATGAAACCATAGACGCAATCGCAACCGATCATGCGCCTCATCCAGGTGACGAAAAGATGCAGGAGTTCGAGCGTTGTCCTTTCGGCATCATCGGGCTTGAAACCGCCGTGGGGCTGGCCCTCGAACGCCTGTATCACTCAGGCAAGGTCAATCTGTCGCATTTCGTCCAGCTATTCAGCCAAAATCCAGGGAGGATTCTTTCGCTCGATCGCGGTACTCTGCGCCCGGGCGCACCTGCCGACGTCACCATTTTTGGGCTGGACCATAGCTGGACCTATGATGTAAGCCGCTCGCCATCGAAGAGCCGGAACACGCCGTTCGATGGACACAGCTTTCGCGGAGGGCCGCTCGCTACGATCGTTGGGGGACAGATTGTGTGGCGTTTTGACGCGTAGCAGATCGCACAGCTTCCGCAAGCAGCTCTTCTTCTTCATCCGCAACGGTGCGCATATCGAGAATGATATTGTCGCGCTCGATCCTCGAGATGACTGGCACTTCGGCATGCCGGAGGAGACGCTCGAACGCAGTTGGGTCCGGCACGGTTAGCTCAATGACGCATGTAGGGAGAGTTTGATCGGGGGTCGAGCCTCCGCCGATCGCGGATTCACTCTGGCGAAGGCTAGCTTGCACACCGTCCAAACTTCTTAAGATGCGGGCGGCTCTCTCCTGAATTTCCGGAAGGCCTGCGAAAATCATGCGGAGCGTCGGAATGGCCGCCCAGTCTTCTGTAATCAGATGTTTGAGCGTATGTTCAAGCGCTTCGATAATCAACTTGTCGACGCGAAAGGCGCGATACATGGGATTGCGGCGCACGCGCTCAACCAGTTCCCGATCTCCTGCAATGAGCCCACTCTGCGGACCGCCTAGCAGCTTATCGCAGCTAAAAGAGACAAGATTCACGCCTGCATGCAAGCTGTCGAAGACTAGCGGCTCCTCGATGCCCTGGCCATGCAAGTCAACCAGGCAGCCGCTGCCGAGATCCTCATACACTGGAATGCGATGCTCGCGTCCGAGTTCAGCCAATTCGTTCAACTCGGGCCGCGCTGTGAAACCCGTCACGCGAAAGTTCGAAGGATGCACGCGCAGGATCAGGCGTGTTCTGCCGGTGATCGCGTGGCGATAGTCGTCGATTGTGGTGCGGTTCGTAGTCCCAACTTCTCGAAGCACCGCGCCCGATCGCACCATGATCTCGGGAATACGGAAGCCGTCGCCGATTTCAATCAATTCTCCGCGAGAGACGATCACTTCGTAGCCGGCCGCGAGTTCGTTGAGTACCAGATACACGGCAGCCGCATTATTGTTAACTACGATTGCGGCACGCCCGAGCAAACTGTCTAAAAGATGCGCTGTGTGAGCGTCGCGTCTGCCGCGCTTTCCTGCTTCGAGATCGTACTCGAGGTTCGAGTACCGCGAAATGGGTTCGAAGTGCGCCAGCGGCGCCCGGCCCAGATTCGTGTGCAGGATGACACCGGTTGCATTGATCACCGGCCGAAGAGACGGGGCGAGCAGCGTTTGAATGCGATGCTCGACTAATTGCTCGACAGGAGTTTCGCTCGATTCTGCGCCTGAACGGAGTGCGTCTCTATATTCCGAAAGTACCGCGCGAACCTGATTTGCAATGAACTTCTGGGGCAGCGGGTCAAGATGCTTGAGTTTCCGCAGTACCTGATCCACGGACGGTAAGGCGCGAAGCGATTCCATCTAAGCGATTGCTCTTCGAGCCAGAACTTGTTTCAGATATCGACCCGTGTACGACTCGGCCACATTCGCCACGGCCTCGGGAGTCCCTTCCGCGACGATGTAGCCGCCCGCGTCGCCACCCTCCGGCCCGAGATCGATAATCCAATCGGCCGCCTGGATCAGATCCAGATTGTGTTCGATCAGTAAAATGCTTCCGCCGTTGCGGATCAAGCGTTCGAAGGCTTGGAGCAGTTTCGCGATGTCATCGAAGTGCAGCCCTGTCGTCGGCTCATCGAACAGAAACAGGGTTCCTTGGCAGGTCGATTGAGCTAAGTGCGCGGCAAGCTTCACGCGTTGGGCCTCACCACCGCTGAGAGTGGTCGCGGATTGGCCGAGCCGCAGATAACCGAGGCCGACATCCTGCAAGACTTTCAGCCGAGACACCAATCGGGATATTCCGGCAAAAAAAGACAGCGCCTCACGCACGGTCAGTTGCAGCACGTCATGGATGTTTAGGCCCTTGTACCGGATATCGAGCACGCTCGATTTGTACCGGGTGCCTTTGCATTCTTCGCAGACCAGTTCGACGTCGGCAAGGAACTGCATTTCGACCGTGACAGTTCCATCGCCCTGGCAGGTTTCGCAGCGGCCTCCCGGAACGTTGAACGAGAAATGTCCGGGGGTGTAGCCGCGCCGCTCCGCTTCGGGCGTTGACGCAAAGAGATCGCGTATGAGGTCGAACGCTTTCACATAAGTGACTGGATTCGAGCGCGGCGTTCTTCCAATAGGGGATTGGTCGACCATGACAGCGCTAGTGAGCAGGTCCGCGCGTTCCACGCGTTTCAACGCGAGTTTTCGGGCGGCGAGGTCATTGCTGTCGTCGCGTGGATTCTGGCGCTCTTTATTTACGTGCAGGTCGAGCGCGCGATAGATTACGTCGTGCACGAGACTCGATTTGCCCGAGCCGGATACGCCTGTGACTGCGACCATCACTCCGAGCGGAATCTCGACATCGATGTTCTTGAGGTTGTTCGCTCTCGCGCCGAAGAAACGAAGCGTTCGTTTGGGATTGATGTTCCGTCGCTCGGAGGAATGCGAGACGGCAAGCTCGCCCCGCAGATAGCGGCCGGTCAGCGACTGCGCGCTTGCGGAGTTGGCCAGTTCTTTGGAGGATGGCGGGAACAGGAGCTGATGATAGGTTCCGGAGAAGATCACGCGGCCTCCGTTCTCGCCCGCGCCAGGGCCGAGATCGAGAATGTAATCCGATTCGCGCATGAGCTCGGGATCATGCTCGACCACGACGATGGTGTTTCCAAGCTCCCGAAGATCTTTCAATATATGGATCAGGCGCGCAGTATCGCGGCTGTGGAGACCGATCGACGGCTCATCAAGCACATAGGTTGCGCCGACTAATCGTGAGCCGAGGCAGGTTGCGAGCTGGATGCGTTGCGCCTCGCCACCCGACAGCGTTGACGAAAGGCGGTCTAAAGTCAAATATTCGAGACCCACATCGTTCAAGAACTTCGAACGCTGCCGGATCTCTTCGAGCACGCGTTCGGCGATAGCCGATTCTTCAGGGCTTAGATCGAGAGTGTCGAAGAATACTCGGGCTTCCGCGATATTCATACGCAATACTTGCGCGATGTTGCGGTCACCCAGACGCACCCACAACGCCTCAGGGCGGAGACGCGCGCCGCGGCATGCCGAACACTCCGTGTAGGCGCGATAGCGGCTCATGAACACACGCACGTGCACCTTATATTTTTTTCTTTCGACTTCCCGGAAGAAGCGATAGATGTGCGTGCGGACGAGTTCCTTTTCTTCCTGCTTCAGGTCTGCGTAGGGGACGTTCAGCCGCACCTTGCCGCGGGACTTCGGCTTGAATTCTTCGTCGTAGTACCAGTCGTATTGCGGCTTGGTCCACGGATCCACTGCACCTTCCTGGATGGATAGCGTGGGATCGGGGATGATGAGATCCAAGTCGTAATCGATCGTGTTTCCGAAGCCCTGGCACAGGGGACATGCGCCGATCGGACTATTGAAGCTGAACAGCGTGGGCTCGGGAGGCGCGGCGACGAGATGACATGTCTTGCAAGCGAACTTCTCGCTGAAATGGAGCGTCTGAGGATCCGGCCGGCCCGCTTCCTGGAAATAGATCTCGCTTGCTTCGCGGTAGCAGATCTCAAGGGTGTCGACCAGCCGCTGATGCGAATCGGGGCGGACCACAAGGCGATCGGCGAGCACGTAAACGGGTTTCGCGAAATCGATGTCGAGCAATGACTCAGGCGTCGAGAATTCAAAGATGTTCCCGTTTTGAAATAGCCGGCTGAAGCCCTTGCGGCGCAGCTCAAACAGATGATCCCGCAAGGCGGCGGGCTCGATATCGGCTTTGACCGGGAAAAGCGCGTACCAGCGCGATCCTTCCGGTTGCGCGAGCATGGCGGCCGCGACCTGATCGACGGTGTCGCGCTGAATGCGGACGCCATCGTTAGGGCAGTAGGTGCGTCCGGCGCGCGCAAAGAGCAGACGTATGAAATCGTACAGCTCTGTCGCGGTCGCGACGGTGGAGCGCGGATTGCGAGTCTGATTCTTCTGGCGAATGGCGATGGGCGGAGCAATGCCAAGAATCTCGTCTACGTCAGGTTTTTCCATGCGCTCGAGAAACTGACGCGCGTAGGCGGATAGAGACTCGACGTAGCGCCTCTGCCCTTCTGCATAGATGGTGTCGAAGACCAGCGACGATTTTCCGGAGCCGGACACGCCGGTGACGACCGTGAGCTGATTATGCGGAATATCCACATCGATATTTTTCAGATTGTGTACGCGGGCTCCGCGTATGCCGAGAAAGGGCTGAGCGGCTGCAGAGATTTCTTGCGCCACAGTGGTTTCACAGGACGCTAAGCTGGACGTTTCGGACATGACTTCGAGAACGGCAGGGAGGTCGTTCGATTCCCGCGCTAACGTTTTAGGGGCGACGGCCTGAAGGGACTTCTCCACCAGTATAGGATGCGCGGCGACGATCTCAGGATGGAGGAAATCGAGCGCTTCCGAGGGGAGCTTCTCGACTGGTTCCATCGCCACCGGCGCGATCTGCCGTGGCGGCGCACCTCGGACCCCTACGCGATTTGGATCTCTGAGATTATGTTGCAGCAGACGAGGGTTGCAACTGTGCTGCCGTATTACGAGCGATTCCTAAAACGTTTTCCGGATTTTGAAAGCCTCGCGGATGCGCCCGAATCCGATCTGCTGGCGCACTGGGCTGGCCTCGGCTATTACTATCGCGCACGGAATCTGCAAAAGGCGGCGCAGTTGATGCGGGATCGAGGACAGTTTCCGGTGTCTTTCGAAGAGATACGGAATCTGCCCGGCGTGGGCGATTACACGGCAGCCGCGGTTGCAAGCATCGGGCTCGGTCTTCCCCATGCCACGGTTGATGGGAATGTGCTGCGCGTTCTAAGCCGGGTGTTCGACGATGCAACGGACATCTCTTCGAGCACGGGCCGCAGGCATTTTTCGAATCTCGCCGACAACCTACTGGATCGTGAAGATCCCGGAGCGTTCAATCAGGCAATGATGGAGCTCGGCGCGACGATTTGTTTGCCGAAGAGACCGCAATGCCTGGTTTGTCCCGTGTCGGAGCGGTGCCGGGCGCGGCGGAACGGGCGTGAGAACGAGCTTCCAATTAAGCTGAAGCGCGAGAACAGCGTCGAGCAAGAGCGGCGCGTGTTCTGGATCGAGCGAAAGGGCGAGGTGCTTGTGTGGCAGCGGCCGGCAACGTCCCGCTTGATGCCGGGCTTCTGGGAGTTACCGGAAGGGGGACAGTTGGCCGGCATTTCTGAAGAACGCAGGCTCGGTTCGTTCCGGCACACGATTACGTTTCATAAATACCGGTTCGAAGTCATCGAGGCGGTGGCGCACGGTAGTGCGGATGGTCTTCAGTGGATACGGCTGGGTGAGCTCGATTGCATTCCGACGAGCACGATTCTGCGAAAAGCCAAGCGGGTCGCGGAAACCGCTAAACTGGAAGCAGAGAAAAGAGGTGAACCGGATGCTCAAGGGCCTTGCACTTCTGTGCGGGTTGGGAGGGCTAGTATTGGCTCAAAGCGGGCCACCTGAGCCTGCCACGCCACCGCAAGCAGCGCCTGAATCGACACCTCAATCGGCACCTCAATCAACACCTCAATCAACAACGCCTGCCGAACAAGCTCCCGGAGGGCTGAAGCAGCGTCCGGCTCCCACGCCGCCGACGCCGGGTACCTATCGCATCGACAGCGGCACACGCATTCTGCTCAGCATGATCAATAGCGTGAGCTCGAAGCAGGCACAGGTCGGCGATCGCATTTATCTCGAGACGGCATTTCCCGTCATGTCGACAAATCACATCGTGATACCGCAAGGCAGTTGGGTAACAGGAACGGTCACTCAGGTGAAACGGCCCGCTCGAGGGAGGCGGCGTGGCGAGATGCAGATTCGCTTCGATTCGCTCACGCTTCCGAACGGCGTGACTCGCAACTTCGATTCCGACCTCGGTTCAGTTGATGCACGCGACCCTCTCAAACATGAGCATGATAAAGTCACTAGCTCAGAGGGCAAAGGCAGCGCTGCGACAACCGTTGCTACAACGACAGCCGCCGGAGCGGGAATCGGATCGGGCATCGGCGTAGGAACGGGCCACGTGTTGCGAGGCGTTGGGGTCGGAGCAGGCGCCGGAGCAGCGGCGGGATTGGTCGGCGTGCTATTCACGCACGGACCGGACGCGGCCCTGAACAAGGGAGCAACCGTCGAGATGGTGCTTGACCGGCCATTAACGTTCGATCAGAGCGAGCTTAACTTCAGCAATGTCCCGCCTTCGGCGGCTGTGAGCGAAGGCGGATCGCGAACGCCTGAACAACAGCACCGCGGCTGGAGACCTGGCATTCCGTGGTAATGCCTGAAGGCGATGCGGTACAGATACCTATCACGGACGTGTTCGATCTACACACGTTCGCTCCTCGCGATGTGAAGGCGGCGGTGGAGGCCTATTTAGAAGAAGCGCACCGGATGGGACTGACGGCGCTGCGCATCATTCACGGGCGTGGAATCGGCGTGCAACGCGAGATGGTGCGATCGGTTTTGAGCAAGACTCCGTATGTCGTGCACTTCGCCGATGCTCCCGGGGAAGCGGGCGGGTGGGGCGCGACGGTTGTCACACTAGCGGGCGCTCAAAGCTCTAGCGGCTGATTCCAATCAGCGCCGAAAACAATCTCGTTCAACGGCTTCCGTGTGCGCTTCGCCATCTCGCTTTGCCGATACTGTTCAGGCAACTGGTCGGGGGGAGCGGCGTAACCCAACGCGACTGCGGCGCCGAGATCATAGTCATCCGGAATGTGCAGCTCGCGACGGGCGCGCTCGGCGTCAAAGCCCGCCATGCCGTGCGCATGAAGTCCCAGCGCCGTAGCTTGGAGAAATAAATGTGCCAGCGCCTGACCTGCGTCATGGATGTTGAAACTGTTGGGCGTACGATTGTGCGAAAAGGTTCGCTTCGCAGCCATGATGATCAGTACAGGAGCAGTTTTGGCCCAGGCTTGATTGAAAGGGGCCAACAGGCTCAAGAATTTTTCATAAGCCGCGCCGTCCGATTTTCTGGCGACAAAGAATCGCCAGGGCTGCTCGTTGTAAGAAGAAGCGGCCCAGCGCGCCGCATCGAGAATCGTTTTCAGGTCTTCGTTCGAAACTTCGCGGGGGGAAAAGGAGCGCGGGCTCCAACGTTTGCGAATCAGCTCGTGAACGCCGGGAAGCGCATCCGCGAATTTCGTAGAAGCTCCATCGAGAACTCGTGTCACGGCTATTCGATGCAGATGGGCAGAGGCCGGGATTCTGCGATTTAGAGCCAGTAGCCGGATCCGGAATCGGCCGGCGCTTCAGTACCCGCGTCTTTCTCAGAACCGTAGCCGTACTGGTAGGTGTATTTGTTGTACAGCTCGCCGCGGCGCGCGCCGTTCACCACGACCCCCAAGACGTTGTTTTCAGAGAGCGAGGGAATCGCGCGGCTGACCGCGTCGAAGGTGGTCGCTCCGATCCTGACGACAACAATCGCGCCGTCGCACATGCTGGCAAGCAGATTCGCATCAGCGGCAAACAGAAGCGGCGGGCTGTCCAAAATCACCCAATCGAAGTAATCATGAAGCTGGCCGATCAGGTTCTTGCATTCCTTGAGATTGAGAAGCTCCAACGGATTGGGCACGTTCTCGCCAGCAGTTAGGAGATAGAGATTCATGCCGGCGACTTTATACATGATGTCGCCGATGGCGGCTTCCCCGGAAAGATAATCGGTAATGCCCGGCGCACAGTCGATCTGGAAAATTTTGTCGATGTTGGGGCGGCGGAGATCAAAGTCCGCGAGCAAAACCCGCTTGCCTGAAAGCTGGGCTTGGGTGATGGCGAGGTTCGCGGCCGTAAAGGACTTCCCCTCCGCGGGCGAGGGGCTTGTGACTACCAGAGTACGCAAAGACTGGACTGTTTGCAGGTGATTGAGACGGG
Source organism: uncultured Acidobacteriaceae bacterium (assembly GCA_963703035.1). Classification (GTDB taxonomy): domain Bacteria; phylum Acidobacteriota; class Terriglobia; order Bryobacterales; family Bryobacteraceae; genus Bog-105. Next base: position 2,084,718 of record OY969780.1, read on the forward strand.
TTCGCAGGGTTCGGAATTCTTCGGCTGGAGCTTCGCGCGGCCTCATGGGATGCACTAACAACGCGTCGGCAGGCGGATCGTACGGAATCTCGCGAGCATTTCGAATGACTGGTCCGAGTCCGTTCGGGTCCAAATCATGGATTTCGACCGGCTCGGGGACAGGCGTTCGCGGCGGTTCAACCTCATCAAGGAGGGCCGAGACAACTGCTGCCCGGGTGGAGGAAGCCTTGGGGAGCTCCGGACTCTCGTGAGCTGCTTTTCGCAGCGCTTCGTGGATGCGGCTCATCTGTTTTATGTCTTCCAGTAATAGCGGGCGACCGAAGCCGCCATGATAGCCAGTCCGGCTAGGGTTGCGCCCGTCCACCCGAGCCACATCGCGCGGTTCCGACGCCGCACGATTGCATCGTTTTCGATAAGGGGGATGCTCCCCAAAATCGCCAGATTTGTGTAAAGCCGGGCGTCCTTCAGATTCTTGAGCGAGGTATTCTTGATCTCGCGCGCGGCCACGAGAATCAATCCCAAGACCACGCCCGCCATGATGCCCGCCAAGATAATCAGACTGCGCTTTGGAGCGGTCGGCGTGGTCGGCAGCGACGCCGGGTCCAGCACTTCCAAAGTTTCGCCCTGCTGGTGGCTCTCCATGTCCATTGAAATCGACGATTTGTCACGCTTCGCCTCTAATTCCTGATACTTCTGTTTGGCCAGATCGCGGTCGCGGATCAGCTCGGAATACTCCTGATCGCCGACGGGGGAATCCTGAAGACGGCCCTGATAGGCTTTAACAGACGCATTGACGGACGCAAGATCGCTATTGATCTGCTTAGCCTCGATCTCATTAGCCTTCAATTGCGTCTGAAGTGTCTGTACAGCGGCTCGGGCGTCCTGCCGCTCACGGGCAACGGTCGGACTCTCCGGCGCGGGTTCATTTTTACCCGCATTCTTGTCCTGTTTAGCCGCGTCATCGCGCTGCCGCTTCAGCACGGCCAGTTGCGCGCGAGCGCTTTGTAGATCGGGGAAATCTTCGGTATAGCGGTCCTTCAGATCCGCAATGGATGTTTCAAGCTTTTGGATTTCCCGGTCGAGATCGAGCAGGTGTTCATTCCGCGCCTGAGTCTGAGGCGCCACCTCTTTGATGGATGAGAGGCGATCCTTGGCGATGCGGAGATCGGATTCGAGCAGCATGTGCTGCTCATTATTGCGGCTGGCAGCCTCGTTCAAGCTCGTAAGCCGCTGTTCAAGCGCATTCATCTCAGAGACATTCATTTGCATCTGCTCGGGAAGGCGCCCGGCATTGCGCTTTCGGAAATCAGTCAGCTTCTGATCAAGCGCATCGAGTTCGCGCTTCGCCTGCCCGAACTCATCGTTCAAGAATTCGTTAGTGGAGCGCTCATTGGTCATTGTGTCGGCCGTATGCTCGTTCATAAAACGGGACACTAAATCGGCGCATACCTTTTGCGCGAGATAGCGATCGCGATACGAGAAAGAGACCTGCATCCCGGGCAGATTCTTTTCGCTGAGATTAGCGATGCCCGAGGCCGGCGCGATCTTGATATCCGAAGTGCGCATCTGGTTGATAACGTCTTCGATCGGCTCGGTTTTCAGTTCCCGTTTGTAAAGGCCATAGGTGTTGATGATATTAGCCAGTGTGCTGCGGCTCTCGATGCTTTCGGCCATGGCATTGACGTGGTCGGCGAGCTGCTGGCTGGTAGCTGTCTGGACGAGCGATTCGTTGATCTGTTGCGGAACGAGACGGATCTTCGCCTGCGAGACATAGGTGTTATCGATCCAAAACGCGATGACTGTAGACAACACGAGTCCCGCAAACGCAGGAGCGATAATCCACTTCAAATTGCGCCTAACGATATCGACATAGTCTTCGAAATCGAAGGGGCGGCGAGGGACGGAGAGCTGTTCCAGCATAGTTCTTATGTGGCGTGCTCCTTAGGGAACGATTACGTGGTCGCCCGCTTGGAGCTGAATATTTTGATCCATGCGTTTACCATGAATGACGTCTTTATAGTTAAACGGGATGCGTTTATCTCCGCGCAGGACGTAGATCTTTTTTTCGTTTGCGAAGTCGCGCAGTCCTCCCGCTTTGCTGATGGCCTCGAGAATGGTAGTGGGCGTAACCAGCGGATATTCGCCCACCCGGGCTACCTGGCCGTCGAGATAGTACTTCTTGCTGAGCACTTCCTGGACCGTAACTGTGACCAGCGGCTTCACTACATACTTGGTGAGGGCCTGCGAAGCGACCTGCTCGATCTGGACCGGAGTCATCCCGCCGACTGTCAAGTCGCCAATTAGCGGCAGGGTAATTTTTCCATCCTGATGAACTGAAACAGGCCCGCTGAACTCCTGCTCATGCCAGACGCGCAGGTTCAAAATGTCGCCGGGACCGACCTGAAAGGAGCTGGAGTCGACCGGAGCGGCAGCGGCGGAGTGGACGGGTTGCGGATTCGCGGCATCCGCGGATTTGCCGGTTTCATTCGGTGCAACTGCCGGGTTGGCGGGTTGGGAGTTTGTATCCTGCCGGGCTATGACGTGCCCCGAAAAGCACAGCAGCAAAGCACCGCAGGCAAGCAGGGGCGTTCGCTGTGACAAGGTGCTACTCATCGCTTCAAACGGACGCAATCTATAGGGGACACCCTTGATTTTACACACTTTTACGCGCTCCTGGAGAGATTGTGGGCTCAGAGTGCTATTCCGCTTGCTTATGCTCGCGAGTCAGGCGGCCTATTTGCTCTCCGAACGCCGAACGGCACCAGCGCCTGGATTCGTGCCCGGCGTGGACCCCGGGCCCGCTTCGAAGCGGGAGATGGGCACCCAAACCTCCATGGGCGTCGGCTCGCGATTCGCTATCGCGTAGTACGGGATGAAAGTCAGGGCAACTGGGCGTTTGGCGCGAGCGATGGCGGTCGAAAGCGGCTCGTATAGCGGTTCCTCCCCAAGGGATTTTTCGGCTGCTTGCCCGGAAATCTTTAGGACCGTCACCCCACCCAGCAGGTCCTTGCGAGCCTCGGCGGTAGCTTGACTGGAAGCGCGGGCAAAAATATCGCCGAGAGGAGCTCCATTCTGGTCGATTTGCTCGAGCGTATAGACCAGCGGTCCGCGTTGCAGTGCGAAACGGCCATAAAGATCTACAACACGCGGATTGGCTACGGTCGGGACAGGTTGCAGCGGCAGGTTGAGCGTAACTGTGTCGCCAGGCTTCCAAAGCCGCGAGATCGGAATAAATGAGCCGCGCTTGAAGTCCTGGCTTCCGAGCGGTTCCCCGTTTACTTGTAAATCGACCGCAGCCGCCCAGGCAGGCCAGCGCAGGTACAAAGTGAAGGTGGCGGGTTTGGCGGGGTTGACGGTCAGTTTCACATCGCCGCTCCAGGGATAACCGGTGGCTTGGGTGAGTTTCAACCCGGTGCCATCTTCGAGACGCCAGTTCAGCTCCGAATTGTCGTACAGATTCACGTACACGCCGTCGCGGCTCAGGAAATAGAAGTAGCCGGGCAGCGATTCCAGCAGGCGCTCGATGTTCGGCGGGCAGCAGGTCGTGTCGTACCACGGGTTGCGGAGCTTTTCACCGTTTGAAGCGAGCGGGTTGCGATAGCAATACGTGGTTCCTGAGAGAGACATCCCGGAATTTGCGCCATTATAGAGAGCGCGTTCGAGGACATCCGCATAGCGCGCATTGCCAGTGAGCGCAAGCATGCGGAAATTCCACATGACATTGGCGACGGCGGCGCAGGTTTCAGCGTAGGCGTCGGCGCTCGGCAGATCGTACGGCTCGCCGAAGCCTTCGTTCGAGGCGCGCGAGCCGACCCCGCCAGTGATGTACATTTTGCGCATGGTGAGGTCGGTCCACAGCAGGTCGAGAGTGCGTTTATAGGCGGGATCGCCGGCTTCGGCGAAATAGTCGGTGGCCCCGGACGCCGCATACAGAGCGCGCACGGCATGACCCTCAAATTCGGTGCGGGAGGTAAACGGCTTCCCGCTGAACATGTAGCGGACATCGGAATCCTTCAACTTGAGGCGGTCGCGCTCGACGCCGCTGAAGAGATAGCGGGTGAATTCGAGATACTTCGTCTGGCCGGTGGTGCGGTAAAGCTCAACCAGCGCCATCTCGAGTTCGGGATGGCCAGTGACGAAGGGTCGTTTGGTTGGGCCGAAGTTGTCGACCACATAGTCGGCGAAGCGAATGCCCGCATCGAGTAAGGTGCGCTCACCGGTTGCCCGGTAATACGCGATCCCGGCCTGAAGCAGGTGGCCAAGACAATAATCCTCATGGGAGTGCGTCAGGTCCGTGAAGCGGAGCCGCGCTTTATCGCCGACGTAATAGGTGTTCAGGTAGCCGGTGGGATCCTGTGCGGCGACGATGTCTGAGATCAGGGACTGGATTTCACCGCGAAACTTCTGCTTGTCAAAATCGGGTGTGTCGTTCGAGGCGATAGCCCAAGAGGCGGCTTCGATCCATTTATATAGGTCAGAATCTGTATAGAGAGGGCCTTTGCGGGGGACATTTTTCCGGCCGGAGAGGCGCCGGAAATTGTCAACCACGCCGTGTTCTTCGAGCAGCTCGAGCATGGTCGGGAGACTGCGATCGACGGTTACTTTGCGGCGCGCGGCCCAAAAACCGTCCTGGATGCGCACCGCCGAGAGCGGGACCGTATGCAAGCGGGCGTTGAGGGAGTGATCGAGGTAGATGACTCCTTCATCTTTCCAATTATTGGGCCAGTTGTTGGGCTGCGGTTTGTTGGCTTGCCCGAATGCTCCGAAGGGCAAAAGGGTAACAATTGCGCTCGCAGCGGCAAACGACAGCTGCTTCATAGAGTTTTTAAGTGACGATAGACCAGCGAAACCGGCAGACCTACGACGTTGGTGTAGCTGCCCTCAATGGAACGCACGAATTTTGACGCTAGCCCTTGAATCCCGTATGCGCCGGCCTTGTCTCTCGGCTCCCCGCTCCGAGTGTACTCCTCGATCTCTGCGCGGGTAAGCTCGAGGAACGAAACCTTGGTGCGGGCGACGTCGACGACGCGGCGCGTGCCGGCCAGAATGCAGATTCCGGTATAGACCCAGTGATCGCGGCCGGAGAGGCGCTCGAGCATTCGGATCGCGTCGGCGTCGCCAGTAGGTTTTCCAAACAGCTCGTCCGCCAGACAGACTACGGTGTCGGCACCGAGGACGATGTCTTCCTGCGAGAAAGGAACGGCGCGGGCCTTGGACTCGGCGAGCCGGCGGATGAAGTCCATGGGGGGTTCGGCCGGGAGGCGGTGCTCGGGGATGGAGGCGGGGCGCACGATGTGGGGGATGCCGGCGGCGAGCAGCAGCTCGTGACGGCGCGGCGAGGCTGAGGCAAGAATCAGCATCAAATCAACAATTTAGCGGATGTGAGCAGATGGCGCAGGTGTTTCTTGCGAGACAAACTCCGCCGGTCTTTTACCAAACGAACTGTGGTTGGGTTCGTTTTTGCGTTTGGCGAAGCGGTTGAATTTACGGAGTTAGAGGAAAACGGGACGCTGGTAAAAACAGTTGCCGGAGTTGTGATCGCACGGTGGGCAAGACTGTATGGCCTGACCACGTGGCGAATTTGCCGGCTGACAGACGTGCTTCCGGTTCGGCTCAAGAAAGGATGTGTTGAAGAATTGGGGGAATGCCCTGGATCTCCGTCGCCACCAAGTTCCCAGCGCTGTAACACCGAGTGGGGAGTTGCGGGAATTGCGGTGACTGTCCCCCGAATGTGGTCCGTCGTCCCCCGAATGTGGTCCGTCCTCCGAATGTGTCCCCGAATGTCCCCCGAATCTGTCCCCCGAATCTGTCCCCAGCGAAGCTTCTCAAAGCTCCAAAGATATGTCTATAGTCGATTTGTGAGGATACTTCTCTTCGCGTTTCTCGCTTCCACCCTGATCTTAGGCCAATCCCTCGATGAGCTGAAGGGCAAGTACGGCGCCGCAATTTCTGAGACTTTCATCGTCCGCAGTGGCATGGGCGTGAGGGTGAGGAACGGGCCAAACGGACGAGTAGCCGAGATGCTCATTTTCCCGATGCGCGCAGACAGCCTGATCGAATCAAGGAGTATGACCTTCAGCTACGAAACGGCCAAGAATCTCTTAAATGAACTACTCCCAGCGTCAAGGAGGGGCAAGTTTGTCATCGGCGGATTCGTAGACGCTTTTTGTATGCCCGAGAACGACTGCGCAGGCTCTTCGGAGGATTACAAAAATGTCACCGTCTACTACAACTCCTCAGCAAAACCCGGACAGCTGTGCTATGTCGATGTCCGATTCAAGAAATAAGCCGACACACATCCGGTACGTAACATCGCGAAATGTATAGCATCGCTCGGGCCGCATCTCAAGACGGCCTCGACCAGACGCTTACGTATTCGGTTCGCATTTCGAGTGTTGCAGGCTCACTGCACGGTGGATGAAGCCGCAATGAACGCCTCGATTTCCTCCGAGAGCAGATCGAGTGGCAGGGTGCCATCGCGAATCACGGCATCGTTGAATTCACGAACGTCGAAGTTTGGGCCAAGCCGCTCGGCCGCAGTGTTTCGCAAAGACTGGATTCTTAGCTGGCCCATCTTGTACGCCAGGGCCTGCGCCGGCCACGAGATGTAACGATCCACTTCAGCCAGAGGCTCTCCCGGGGCGTGCTGGTGAAAATATTGCACGGCTTGTTCGCGGGTCCAACCGAGTTCGTGTATGCCAGTATCGACGACGAGACGAACAGCGCGGAAACGCTCACTCGCGAGCTGGCCGAAACGGCTTTCCGGATCGCGATACAGCCCGAGTTTGTCGCCGAGCGATTCGGCATAGAGCGCCCAGCCCTCGATGTAAGCGCTGTTTCCGTAGAACTTGCGAATGTCGGGCAGGCGGCCCTGACTCTCCGCCAGCGTGATCTGAAAGATGTGGCCGGGAACCGCCTCGTGCAACACGAGCGATTCTTTGTTGTATTTGAGCTGCTTTTCCGGCTGGTACGTGTTCAGGTTGAACCAGCCCGGGGTCGTGAAATCGGGTGATGGCGCCTGGGCGTTAGTTGCGGTCGCCGCTTCGCGATCCGGGGGAATCGGCCGCACGCCGTAGAGCAGCATCGGCAAGTGCCGGAACTGATTCGGCAGCTCAGGCTCGATGATCTTTGCGACATTACGGCAAAACACGAGCATTTCTTCTTTCGAATGGAAGTGCTGCTCAGGTGTGGCCTCAAGATGCTGCTGATACTCTGCGATGGACCCCTTAAAGCCGGCCCCGGCGATCAGGGCTTGCATCTCGCCTTCGATGCGCGCGACCTCCTTTTCTCCCAGGCTGTGAATCTGCCCGCCGCTGAGGTTGGTAGTGGTCAGGCGGCGGATCAAGATGGCGTAATCCTGGCGGCCGTTCGGAATAGAACTGAGGCTATCCGTGGGACGGACATGCTGCGCATACGTGGTGGAAATGTAATCGTGCAGCTTATGCCAGGCGGGGAGAAATTGCTTGTCATACGCTATAGTGGCTTCGCTTCGCAGGCGCTGCTGCTCGGATTGAGGGATGCTAGACGGAAATTCGCGGAAGGCTTTCAGTAAGGCAGTCTGGGCAGCATCCTGGTTCATTTGTGCCGTTAGCTGCCCGATTATCAGATCCACTACGACGCGTGGCTGCATTATCTTGCTCGCGATGGCTTCATCCATGATTTGGATATTTTGATTGACATAGACAGAGACAGCGCGCAGCCTCGCAATGATGTTTTCGTAGTCGTGAACGGTGTGAGCCGGCATTCGGTCGATGAGGAGATAGACGCGGTTGTGGAATCCAAACAACTGGCCGACCGACAAGAGATATGTAGAGAGATTCCAGGCGTCTAAGCGCGATTGAAAGTCGTATTGGACGATGCGCAGCGTGAGGCGGTCCTCTTTCGGAAGATTCGCGGTGGAAAAATTCGCCGCAGTGTTCAGGCGGTCTTCAAAAAATTGGCGGCGCTGATCGCGTGCCTGTTTCGACCAATCTGTCCAGCGATCGTCATACTCATGGCGTCCGACGGTGGTTGCAAACTGAGGATCGTTGCGCAGCATCTGCTCGAAGGTGTCCTTAAAGAAGTCTTGGACGGATTGAGCCTGTGCCGTTGAAAACGCTAGCAGCGCGAATGGAAAGAGGTAAGCGAGACGGAGCCGAAACACGATTTCAAGAGTAACGCAGGATAATGAAGCACTCGCGACTGCGCGCGAAAATTATGTTTACTCCCGAAGGACGTGCTCGCTTGCGCTGCGATCTCCTTGAACGTGCTGGGAGGGACCGGCGCATCACCGGTGCTGCGATCACCGGATCGGGGGCCGAAGAACGCGAGGATGAATGGTCAGATATTGATCTTGCGTTCGGGGTTAGGGATGCGGCCGAAGTGCCGAATGTGCTCGATGATTGGACGGCGCACATGTATGATCAGCACCAGGCATTGCATCACCTGGACGTCAAGTCGGGTGCCTGGATTTATCGCGTATTTCTCCTCCGTAGCACGCTACAGGCTGACCTCGCGTTCGTAGCTGCGGCGGAGTTCCGAGCTTTGGCGCCCAGCTTTCGCCTGGTGTTCGGAAAAGCGAATGAATCGCGGCATGCGCCCTCGCCAGCGGCTGCGGACCTCATCGGCATGGGGTGGCTCTACGCCCTTCATGCGCGGAGTTGCGTTGCTCGCAGAAAGCTCTGGCAAGCGGAGTACATGATCAGCGGGGTTCGCGATCACGCGCTGGCGCTCGCTTGCATTCGCCACGGTTTTCCTGCTGTGCATGGGAGAGGCATAGATCGGCTGCCGAGCGCTGTGACCGCGCAATTTGAAGGCTCGCTCGTCCGGCAACTGGATCCGGCAGAACTCTCACGAGCGTTCGGGGCTGCGCTCGATGGATTACTGAGCGAGATTCGAGCCGCCGACGAGGAGCTTGCCGGGCGTTTGCACGAAACCTTACTAGGCCTAGGCGAGAATCCCCGCGATATTCTCATCTAAAGAGATGCGCATTCAATTTTCGAGATTCCTCGCGCTTGCGGGCCTGCTTGCCGCGGCCACATCGGTTTCCGCCCAGAAGCCGAAACCGGAAGACACAGAGGTTTGGGAGCCGGTGCCCAAGGTCGTGACTCCCGGCGCGACCTGCACAGCGGCTCCGTCTGACGCGATCGTACTGTTCGACGGGAAGAACCTGGATGAGTGGGTCTCGGCTCAGGACGAGTCGCCAGCCAAATGGATCGTCTCCGATGGCGTGCTGACGGTGAACAAGGCGGCGGGAAACATCGAGACCAAACGGAGCTTCAAGGACTATCAGCTTCATATCGAGTGGAAGATTCCTGAGAACATCACCGGCACTGGCCAGGCGCGGGGAAACAGCGGCGTGTTTTTGGCCTCGACGGGGCCGGGCGATGCGGGATATGAGCTGCAGGTTCTCGATTCGTACGACAATAAGACCTACGTAAACGGGCAGGCGGGCAGCATCTACAAGCAAGGTATTCCGCTGGTGAACCCGAGCCGCAAGCCCGGCGAGTGGCAGGACTATGACGTAGTGTGGACGGCGCCCACGTTCAACGGCGACGGCTCGCTGAAAACGCCGGCTTATGTGACGGTGTTCTTCAACAACGTGCTGGTACAGAATCATTTCGAATTGAAGGGAGAAACGCTGTATATCGGAAAGCCGTTCTATAAGCCATATACAAGCGCTCCGATCAAGCTGCAGGCGCACGGCGACAAGAGCGAGCCAATCAGTTTCCGGAATATCTGGGTCAGAGAGCTGAGGTAGCGGATCGCCGGCTGGAAGCTGGAACGCCAATCTTCAAATCTTCGGATTTATGTTCGTCCCGCTCGACTGATGATTTCCCGGTATTGTTCGTCAGCAACTTGTTCCATCCAATCGAGGGTCTTGTCGAGAAGGGCGTTTCTATGAGCTAGCCGTTTTCGACGCGCGTCTTTATATCGGAGTACGCGGCGTCAATGAGCCGCCGCAATGCAGCGGAGTTTGCGACGGTTCCCGGTCTTAGCTTTACATGTCGCATGAACTTGCCGCCGCCGTGCAACAAGCGGGCCGGGTCTGTCAGCGAAGCGCCGTGAAAGAACCCCACGTTTACATGCGAAGTGAATACATTGACGTAGCCGAAGGGCGCATCTCCCAGACATGCAACCGGACAGCCGTCATGCAAGAGCTCCCGGACTTCGTCCCCGCACTTCCGCATTACCTCAAACCACTGATGCGCTATGGCTCCCAATTCACCCGTATGCTCTTTCATCCACGCATCGATGGCGGGATCCCGATGGACAGCATCGTTGAATCGCAGCAATTCCGTTCTCTGTAGCTCCACTTACTTCACCGGGTTCTTATGCGCTCGCGAGGCTCGCCAGGTACTCCTCGGGACAGCCAAAGCCCTCCACCGTCACTCCCAGGCGTCGCAGCGCATCTATGGCGAGCATGCGCCGATAGAAATTGAAGGTAATCACATGTGCGAAGGTGCCACCAAAGGTAAAAGGTTTCCGGCGGTTGACAGAGGGCATCGACAAACGTGTCCTCCCAGGCGCTTCGATTGTGTACATCTGCGAGTACACTGTGGAACGCTGCATCCGCCGCATCCATGCGCGCCAGCATGGATGAAGGAGTTCCATCCGCTGGGCTGCCATTGTCCATCCGGGGCATGCTAGCGCCGGTAAGCGCCGCGGCCCAGACTTCGTTGGTCTGGACCATCCGGTCCAGAATCTGGCGCAGGCTCTGATCAGGGCCATCCCACGGAAAGACCTTCACTTTGTTTGTCAAAGGACGGTCAAGCTGCTCATCTGTAAGAGTTCCCGCCAGATCGAGGAGACGCCGGGTGTGCCAGGACTCCTGGCCGGAGAAAATATCGAAAAGGTCCATGGATTGATACGCTCCTTTCGTGTCATTTTTGCCGGAATAATGATGAATTCCGTTTGCCGCGTGCAGGTGACTATGTATCGCACCCATTCGGATTCCAGCACCGCTCCGCGTAGCCGCTGCGCTTCATCCACAGAGGGAAAATACCATTTCAGAGTCCGAGTCCGCCTGACAGGAAGTCCCAAACTTTGCACTCGGGCATGTCGGAACAATGGACGGACGGTCAATGCAAATCCACCCGACGCCATCGCGTTGGGCAGAGTTCCAGGATCGTCATCCCTTCCGGTATTGCGCGTCAGCGACCTGCTCCATCCAATCGACGACCTTGCCGTCGAGCTTGTCCTGAATCGCGATATGCGTCATGGCGGTAGTAGGTGTCGCGCCATGCCAGTGCTTTTCGCCGGGCGAGAACCAGACCACATCGCCGGGCCGGATCTCCTCGATCGGTCCGCCTTCACGCTGCGCCCAGCCGCAGCCCGCTGTCACGATGAGCGTCTGGCCCAGGGGGTGCGTGTGCCAAGCTGTGCGCGCGCCGGGCTCGAAAGTTACGCTGGCGCCTGAAACAAACGCCGGGTCGGGCGCCTGAAACAGCGGATCAATCCGCACAAGACCAGTGAACCATTGCGAGGATGCGCGGGCAGAAGCTTGCGAGCCAACTCGTTTAATTTCCATATTCGTCCATTTCACCTTTCGGTCAACCTGTTCGAGCAAACTGCCCGGCCTGTTAATGGGGCGTTTCTCGAATACTTCCTTTGCTACCGGCAGAGCCGAGAAGGCATTCGGGCATCCGGCGTAGAAGGCCAAGTGCGTGATCGCCTCTGCTGCCTGTGCCTGCGTAAGTCCGTTATCCATCGCCCTGTTGAGATGGTAGGGAACTTACGCGACCTGACCGCAAGCAATCAGCGCGCTGACAGTCACCAGGCTTCGATCCCGGGGAGCAAGAGCAGGACGGAGCCAAAGATCACGGAAGAGAACGTCGGTGGTGTAGTGCACGATTCCAGGAGCTACCTTACCGAACTGCTGTTCAACGCCTGCTGCACGTTTCTCCTCGGCAACCTTGTCTCGGGGAAGAAGCGTAGGCAAAGCGGCAGGAAGCTGATCGGCTCCAATCTTATGCTCGGCAAAGACATTTTTCGCGGCGTCCACTGCAGCCTTGGCATTCGCCCAGCCGGAGTAAAACGCGAGATGCGTAATGATCTCGGAAATCTCGCGCGGTTTCACGCCGTTGTCGAGCGCGAGGTTTATGTAGTAGGGCATCTCAATCGTCTGATTGCGCGCGATCAGAGCTGCAATGGTAACGATGCTGCGGTCCCGTGGCGTGAGCCCAGGCCGTTTCCAAAGTTCCGCAAGAGGCCCTTCCGCGTACTTCTGAAGAGGTGGGGCCACCATCCTGGTGTCGTTTAGTGTCTGCATGGGTTTCGATTTCCTCCCGTCTGTTGTGTCGTCACCTTGAGTCCACGATGTGAAGATCGAGGTTACCGCGCCGGATCATGGCATCGGTGGGCTTGATTATGGTTGGCGTTTCGCGCTCTTCGAAACGCAGGTCTCTCGGTCCGTAAAGACCCGCTCCTCGCATGGGTTTCGCTCGCTCCTTTCAACGCATGATGAAGCCGCCGTCCACCGAGATGCACTGGCCAGTTACGTAGCTTGCAGCATCGCTCGAAAGCCACAGAACAGCATTCGCAATTTCCTCAGGACGGCCCACCCGTCCCATGGGGATGTTCTTCTCCATTTTCTCAAGAGCCTCACCCTGACCGGCCGCGACCATCTGGTCGGACATCGGCGTTTGGATCATGCCTGGACATATAGCATTGATGCGAATGCCCCGTGCAGCGTATTCGAGAGCTGCGCTTTTGGTGAAGCCAAGTACTCCGTGCTTCGCGGCGTGATAGATTCCACGCTCAGGACTTCCTACGAGTCCTCCCAACGAAGAGCAATTGACGATGGTTCCACTTCCTTGCTTGCGCATCTGCTGCAGCTCGAACTTCATGCAACTCCATACACCGCGAAGATCGATCGCCATCACGCGGTCGTAATCTTCCCGGGTAGTATCGGCCGTCTCTGCCAGGACGTTTTGAACGCCGGCATTGTTGTAGGCTGCATCGAGCTGACCGAAGGTGGCGACCGTCTGCTGAACCATTGCTTCTACCTGGCGTCGTCAGCTACGTCGCAATGAATAGCCAATGCCTTGTGGTCTTGAGCAGTCAGCTCCTCAACAACAGAGCGCACCGCCTTCTCGTTCAGTCGGCCAACGCCACTGAGGCGCCTGATTCGGCAAATGCCTTCGCTGTAGCAAGGCCCAGGCCAGACCCGGCGCCTGTGACGAGTGCAACTTTGTTTTCAAAAAATATGTTCATAGGAGTTCTTCACTTTTCGAACGGGTTGTATCCCGGCTTTTTGTAGAGCGTTTCCCATTTGTTCTGAATGTCGGGTCTGTAGACCTTCTCTGCCCAATCTTGCGGTTCACCTTCTTCGAACGCTACGGAAACCGCATCTTCCGGGTAGTTCAGAATCTTCATCACGTCTTTCGTGATTGCTTCAGGTAGCCGATTCTTTTGGTCTTCCGTTTTCCCACGGGTAGCTTCAAAACTACATGAGGCATTCGTTTTCTCCTATGATGTTTTGTCTACTGCCACCTGATTTGCCTGTTGGCAAAACCTGTGGGTTGAGTCTCGTTCCCGGCGGAACCGGGAACGAGACGAACTCGTTTCCTGGTGGTGAGCTTTGAGCAACGGTGGTCATGGATTCGCCGCCGCTTCGACCAACACAAAGTTGGGAAAGTCTTCAAAGACCCACTTATTCTTGAGCGTTCGGTAAACGATTCCGAGAAACTTCCGTGCCAAGGCGATGATTGCTTTGCCGGCTCCCCGCCTGACTCGCAGGCGTTGATAGAACTGTTTCAGATAAGGACTGTACTGAGCTGCGATGAGCGCAGACTGGATCAGTGCGGTTCTTCCGAGTTTGCTGCCGCGCTTATGGATGCGTCCGGATCGTTCCCTTTCATTCGAGTTCGATACACGGGGTACGATCCCGAAGTAAGAAGCCAGCCGGTTCTCGTCGGGAAAGTCGCTGATGTCGCCGATCACACTCAGCAGAATGGCCCCGGTGATATTGCCGATGCCCTTAATGCTGATCAGGCTTTTGTGCCCCTCCAGTTTGGAAGCTTCTTCGCCGATGGTCTTTTCCAGCTCGGCGATGCTTTTATTCAAACTGCGAATCTGCTCCACAATGATCCGCAACTCAATCCGCACCAGGTCATCGAACGGCAAAGCCAGAACTTCGTTCAGCCTCTTTTCACTCGACAGCGCTTCCTTGACCAAGTTGATGCCCCGTGCCGATAGCAGATTGTTGATCTTGTTCTTCAGCGCGGTCCGTAGCTTCACCAGCGTGTCGCGAGTTTGCGTGAGGCTGGCGATTTGGCTCTGCTGTTTATCTTTCATACGCACTTCGGGCAACAAACCCTTGCTCAGATACAGCGCCAGCAGCTGCGCATCGTTGGCATCGGTCTTCTTCACCGACTGGCTGATCAGGCGGAATTGAGCGCCGTCCACCACTGCGATGCGCCCAACGTGCGGTGCTACTGCATCGAAGAACAGACGAGTGTTGCCCGTTACTTCCACCGCTAGCTCGTCGGCTGGCCGTAGTTTCTTCAGAAACCGCGGCAGCTCCTCGAGCCGCCATTGGCTCGCATAAGTGCGCCCATTCTCTAACCGCAAACAGCAGGTGAACTGATTCCGATGTAAATCCACTCCCCAATACCGCTTCTCCATCTATTCCTCCTGGTTTTTGGAACTGCCAGATGGAGTAGACACACTTTGCGGCGGTCACCATTCTCCTATCCGAGGTCGCTGTGCGCCTCACGATGACATTCAGCCACAGGTCTGACCAATCTCCTTGACGGGGTCCATAGGCCCCAAAAACAAATGCAGCCTGTGACCTGTCTACTCCGGGAGTTCCCTCCCGGAGCCTACCGCGCGCCGGATGATAAGACATTCATCTCATCTCCTTTCTTTTGCCCGCCGTCATAACGTCGAAGTTTTTCTCGAATGAGTAAAACAGTAGAAACGTTCTTTGCGAGGAATGTTCGGGCGTATGATGTGCTTAAGGACAGCCGTCTACGAACGGGCAAAAACGGCTGGCCTAAAACGGGTCTACTGGCACACACAGGGGTCCAACGCCCCCGCGCGACTCCTCTACGACAAGCTGGCAAAGCATTTGGGCTTCATCGTCTACTCGAAGGATTTGTGAAACAACCAACGCGCATACGGCCGGCGCAGCGTGTTTAGGAGGCCGGCTACATGTTCTGGAACTTTTCGTTGCGATCGCGGAGCATCTATTACTCCTCCCGCAATGCCGTAAGAGGATCCAGAAGCGCGGCTCGTCGTGCCGGCAAGAAACTGGCGGCTGAAGCGGCCGTTATCAAAACAAACGCAGCACTGCCGATCAGCACTGGATCTTCCACTTTCACCCCGTAGAGCTGGCTCGAAACTAGGCGTCCACAGGCCAGCGCCGCGGGTAAACCTGCGGCCAGCCCCAAAGCAACTACCACGAGCGATTCACTCAGCACCTCGCGAAGAATGCTCGCAGGGAGCGCACCCAGAGCCATGCGAATTCCGATCTCATTCGTGCGGCGCGCCACTGAATACGAAATCACGCCGTACAGGCCAATTGATGCGAGCAATAGCGCCAACGCTCCAAAGAAACCCGCCAACTTGGCCATCAGTTTTTCCTGTGCCAACGAGTGATCCACTTCTTGAGCGAGCGTCGTTGTACCCGAGATTGCGAGATTGGGATCCTCGGCATGTATAGCTGCCCGGAGGTCCCCGATCAACGCTTTGGGTTTACCCTTTTGGGCTCGGACCACCAAGTCATTGAATCCGTCCGGATCCTGCTCCTGGCCGTTGTAGACGAAGAACGCGCCCTTGGGATTTTCGCGAACACTCTGGTACTTGGCGTCTTTCACCACGCCGATAATCTCGAAATCATCATGCTCGCTTAGGGAGAAATGGCGGCCTACTGCCGAACTGTTCGGGAACAGGCTGCGGGCAAACGCTTTGTTGACCACGGCGACTCGTGGCGATTCGGGCGTGTCCTGCGGTCCAAAAGTGCGCCCCGAAATCATCGGAGTTCCTAATGCCTCGAAATATTGTGATCCCACTTGAGTTCCGCTAAACGCTCTGGCACTGGCTTCCGTATGGGCCACGCCCTGGGGCCAGACCGGAGAAGTCCATACCCCCTCGCCAAAATTCAGCATGGAAAAGCTGGCTACCCGCACGCCGGGCAACGCCTGAACGCGCGCTTCCAATCGGCGATACAGATTCATGAGGGTAGATCCTTTGGCATGAATGGAATCACTATTAAGCTGGACCAAAAGAACCTGATCTTTCTCGAATCCGGTATTTGTCTCTTCGAGATTTTTAAGCGTGGTGACAAAAATCCCTGCGGCGATGATCAGGAAAAACGCTAATGCCACCTGTCCGGCAACCAGCATGGAGCGCAAGCGTCCGCGCGATTGCGATCGAGTCAATCCCTTGCCTTCCTTTAAGGATGGTCCGACATCCACTAGGGTCATTCGTAGCGCCGGCATAATTCCAAAGAGCAGTCCCGTGAGTAGCGAGATCAAGAAAGTAAATAGGAGTATCGGAGCGCTTAGGCTCAAGGAGAGCGGGACGGGTTCCGGACCCCGTGAAACCATCGCTAACAGCAGGAGCCCGCCTTTGGCCGCGACCAGCAAGCCAAGACATCCCCCCAGTAGGGCAAGAGAAAGGCTTTCCGCCAGTAACTGGCTGATCAGCCTTCGCCGTTGTGCGCCTAGCGCCATGCGAACCGCAATTTCACGCTGACGCGCTGTCGCCCGTGCCAACAGCAGATTCGCGATGTTCGCACAGGCAATCAGCAACACCAGGCTGACTAGAACCATTAAGATCTGCAGCGGGCGTGAAAACTTCCGACGCAGCTGTGAAATTCCGTGTGCCGCTTCGGTCAGCTTCACATGGGCCTTCTGCATATCCGCAACACGCTCGGCCGAGGGCGACGAGCCCGCAACCTCGTGAAGCCAGTGTTGGAACCGCAGGTTCGTATAGGCCTGAGCCTGAGCAGTACTGACGCCGGCCTTCAGCCGCCCCAGCAACCATAGCGATTCTATCTGCGTATCGAACGGGTTTTTTAGCCATGGCTGAACCTGCGCTTGCATCGCTAATGGAATCCATAGATCGGGGGCGCGACCGACTTCTGTTCCAAAGAACTCGGGAGCCGCTATGCCGACGATAGTAAAGACGGTTCCATTGAACGAGAGCGCGCGGCCAATTACGGCGGGGTCTCGAGTAAAACGGCGCTGCCAATAGTCGTACCTCATGACGGCCACAGGAGATCGGCCCGGTAACCGATCGTCTTCCAGCGTTAGGACTCGACCTGCAGACGCGGGCACGCCCAGCATGCTGAAGTAGTTTCCGGAGACGAGTTGAATTTTAACCGGTTCCAATTCCGCACTTGTCCCGCCCAATCTCGCGTGAACCTCTTCCGACATGCTTTCCACTGCAGCAACGCCGGAGAAAGCCGTATTTCTCTCGCGTATTTGCCTATAGAACGGCTGTGAAAAGAGGTCGGTGCGTGCGAAGTCATCCGTTGCGCCGGATGTGCGACCTTCCCCAAATAGCACCAACTGTTCCGGATGTTTCACCGGCAGCGTGCGAAGCATCAGTGCGTCGATCACGCTGAAGATAGCAGTATTCGCTCCGATTCCCAGTGCGAGAGAAATAATGGCAACGCCGGCGAAGCCGGGACTGCGCCGCAGCATGCGCAGCGCGAAGCGTAGATCCTGGAACGTACTTTCCAGCCACCGCGTACCGCGGGCGTCGCGGCACTCTTCTCGGACTTGTTCGACACCCCCGAAGATCAGACGTGCCTTGCGCTGGGCCTCTTCTGCCGTTAAACCGGAGCGCTGGTAATCGAAAGCTTGGCGCTCGAGATGGTCTCGCATTTCCTTTTCAAGCTCGGTTTCTAATTGTTGTTTCCTGATAAGCCGCTGGAGCCAGTTCATAGGGCTTCTCCCTCCTGCAGCTTCAAGACGGATGCGACGGCGTCGATCAGCCGCGCCCAACTCGCGGTTTCCACCTTGAGCTGCTTCTGACCCTTTGCAGTCAATTTGTAGAATTTCGCCTCGCGGCCAGTGTCGGAGTCCCTCCATTCCGCCTTGAGGTAACCCCTATTTTCTAGACGATGCAGCGCAGGATAAAGCGAGCCCTGTTGGACCTGTAGGACATCGCGCGATACCTGCTGCAAGCGCTGAGCGATTGCGTAGCCATGAATCGGGCCGAGAGCGGCCATCTGCAATATCAGCAGATCGAGCGTACCTTGAGGGATATCGGATTTGGGTAATTGCATACCTTGATCTTCTACATAAAAAGCTTAACATGTAGAAGCACGAGATATCAACGCATTATCGCCGCTCATACACAGGGCTGTGATCCCGATTAGCTCGCGGCGATCAGCCGCGGCGGCCTGCGCCCAAGCTGAAGGCTATTATTTAGGTCTGGAGTCCGGTTCCGGAGTCGTTTTCTGCAGCTTCCGGAACTCTTGCATTTCGGTTTCGGCTTTTGCCGGCTGGCCTTGTTTGCGGTAGAGAGCAGCGAGACCGAAATGAGCTTGCGCTGCGAGAGAAGTGTTGTTTTCAATTTGGAGCAGGTGCGTCCAGGCTTTCTCGGCTAGAGCAGCGTCACCGTCGAGGGACGCAGCTTTGCCGAGTGAGTAGAGCGTCTCCGGCATGTCAGGCCGTAAGCGATCGGCGTGTTCCAGCTCCGTTTGTGCTTCGCGTGTCTTGCCCTCTTGCAGCAGGGCGGAGCCAAGCCGGTAACTCGCCTCGGCATTGCCGGGCTGCAGCTTGCACTCGGCGCGAAACTGTTGTTCGGCTTTATCCCATTGCGCAGCGCCGGCGTACACGAGGCCGAGCTCCAAATGAAGGCGTGGTATGTCGGGCCGCTGCCGGAGCGCCTGTTCGAACTCATTTTCAGCCTGCGGCATTTGCCGCAGCACGAAATAGTTTTCAGCAAGCGCTTGATGCGACCGAGCAGAATCGGGGTACATCTGGTTGAGAGTGTCAATGGCGTGCTTTGATAACAACCCGGCTGCGCGGCCGAGATAATACAACAGGTCGGGATCGTTCGGCCGCTGAACGAGCGCGGCGCTCAAGTTGGCGATCGCTTCCTGGTATTGACCTGTCTCGATTTGAGCGACGCCGAGAGCTTCGAGCGCGTGAACACGCTCGAGATGCGGGATGGCTTCCGCGGTGAAGCCTTGCGACAGGAGAACATAGCCGAGCTGACGCTGGGCATCGTCAAGATCCGGACGCAGCTCGACAGCGCGCTTGAGGGGCGGGATCGCGGCGCCGTAATCGTGAACTTGCGAGTATTCTTCTCCGAGATAAAGAAAAGCCTCGACCAGGGTGGGATCGGCCTCAGTGGCCTTTCGAAATTCATCAATCGCCACGTCGAAATGCCCCTGCTTGTGCGCTTCGATGCCGGCTTGCATGTGCTGCGCGGCTTCGGAAGGAGTGTGCTGAAGGGCGAGCAAGAAAGCGAGTAAGACGTGAATCATATTAGAACGGCGGTTTGGAGGGGCTAGGAATGCTCGGGTTCGCGTACTTCCAAGAATTGATCGGCGTGGATATCGGTGAGCGTTTGACGGACACCCGAGGGCCATCTGATTTCGATGTTCGCGATGGTTGAAGGGCCGAGACCAAAATGAAGGCGCTTATCATTCGCGGAAA
Source organism: uncultured Acidobacteriaceae bacterium (assembly GCA_963703035.1). Taxonomy (GTDB): domain Bacteria; phylum Acidobacteriota; class Terriglobia; order Bryobacterales; family Bryobacteraceae; genus Bog-105. The sequence continues at coordinate 2,104,319 of OY969780.1, forward strand.
CATAGCTTCCCGCTGTGGTTGCAAAGCGGGTCTGCCCGTTCACGTTGACTCGCGCGCCGAGCCCATCGCGGTTGCTGCGAGTGCCGCGAAGAGTAATGGTCAGCCAGTGCTGTTTTCCGCCGCGATTCATGAGGACGACAGGAGGGCCGCCGAGAACCGTCACTACGGCATCCATCCAACCGTCATTGTTCAAGTCTCCGAAAGCCAAACCGCGGCCCGCAATTGGGGTGGTGACGCCGGAACTCGCGCGCTCGAAACGGCCATTCTGATTAAGCGCGAGCAGGGGCGGCTCGAGGTAGTGCAGTGAATGATCGATGGCTTCGACGTTATCGAGGACGTGACTCTGCGCGACCAACAGATCCTTCCAGCCGTCATTATCGAGATCCTCAAGGCCGACACCCCAGCCGGAGCTTCCCGCGGTTAAGGCGCCCAAGCCCGTTTCAAGACTGCGATTCGTAAAGAAGCCTTGGCCATCGTTGTGATAGAGGCCATAGATTTCGCGCGGCAGCTCGGTGACGAGAATATCGGGCCTGCCATCGTTATCGTAGTCCTGAAAAACCGTCCCCATGCCCGAAAGCGGCTTGCCATCGGCTGACAAAGCAGCGCCCGAATCGAGAGCGCATTCGGTAAAAGTTCCGTTGCCTCGGTTGTGGAACAGGTATTGCTGCATACCGTCGTTCGCTACGAAGATATCGGTGAACCCGTCGCCATCATAGTCGGCGAAAGCAACGCCAAGGGCGCGGCCTTTCTTCAGAGTAATTCCGGATTTTTTGCTGATGTCTTCGAAGGTGCCGTCGCCGCGATTCCGGTAGAGCAGATTGGTGGTGGCGGGGAACTCCCCGGGCGGACAGTAGGTGCGCCACGCTCCACCACAGGTCTTGCTGTGCTGCGTATCCCACTCCATGTACCGCGTGACAAAGAGGTCGAGATGACCGTCGTTATCGAAATCGAAAAAGCCAGCGGAGACGGACCATCCGCCGCCGGCAACTCCGGCCTTGGCAGTCACGTCGATGAAGGTTCCGTCGCCGTTGTTGTGATACAGAATGTTTTTGCCGTAGCTCGTGACGAAGAGGTCGGGATATCCGTCGTTATCGTAATCGCCCACAGCGACTCCCATTCCGTAGTTGTTCGGGCCGGCATTGGCCAAGCCGGCCGCTTGGGTCACGTCCGTGAAGCTGCCGTCTTTGTTTTGGCGATAGAGTCGGTTCCAGTAACGCGGGTTGGCGCGATCGAATTTTTCGGGCAGCGGCATCGGGTCTGTGAGGCGCCCGCCGTTCACCAGAAAAAGGTCGAGTAAACCGTCGTTGTTGTAATCGAACAGCGCGACGCCGCCGGGCATGGTTTCAATGAGGTATTTTTGCGCGGTAGGCGAGTTTTGAAGCGTGAAATCCAGCCCGCGCGGGAGCTTCACGTCAAAGATGGGTGCCGCCGCCGCGAACGTGGATAAGCGGAGAAAGTCGCGTCGACTGGTGTGGCGGTGAGCCACTCTGAATTTCATCCTCAGCTATCGAGCATATCGAAGGATGTTCAGGAGCGTTTCTAGACTTGCGATAACATCGTAACCACTATGCAAAGGTTAGCAGGTTACATCATTCTTCTTAGTGCATCGGCTGTGGCTTGGGGACAATCCAAGACGCCCACCGCGGCAGAATCGCTCAAACAAACTTTCGACTACATTGACCAAAAAGTTCTTACCATGGCTCAGGACTTCCCGGAATCGAAATATGAGTACCGCTTGAAACCGGAGATGCGTTCCTTCAGGGAAGTCATTGTGCACATCGCTTCCGGGGTCCTCTTCGCTGCAAAGGCGGGGCGTGGGGAAAATGTCAAATGGGACGAACTGGCGGCTAAGGATTACGCGACGAAAGCAGAGTGTGTAACGCTAATGCAGAAGTGGATGGGGGAAGCGGACGCAGCCTTCAAGAGCAATCCAGACGGTTTGCATGGATCGCTGGAGCCGTTTCTGTCGGTTCTCCAGCATTCGTCTGAACACTACGGGCTGCTGGTGGCGTATTATCGCGCCAACGGACTGGTACCGCCAGAATCACGGCCGAAGAAGTGATCTACTTCAGATTCATGTAACTCAAACGATCAAGGAAATCGCGGTGGCCCTCTCGATTTACCATCGACCCGAGTGCGGCTCCGATGGCCGGAGTCTTGTCGAACGCCTCATCGAGTGCCTTACTCGCTTTATCGAATCCATCGGCATCCGCGGTTGTGAAATAGAACGAAACGCGGCCCAGTTTTCCTGTGTGAATGTCTTCCGTACTCATGCCGTACGACGTCACGACCCCGTCGGCTAACAATTTCTCGTACACAGGCACAAGGGCGCTCTTGATCAGATCGTTATAAGCGCGCATTTCCCCGGGCTTCACGTCCCAGTTAGTGCCGGCGAGATAGCCGTTTTCATACTTGCCCGGACGTTGATTGTACACTCTACTGACCAGCATGTAATCCCAGTGCTTCGAAGCGGCCTCGACCGGCGCTGCTACCATTCCTGGTTGCTTATATACCGCCTCAAGCGCTTTCAGCACGTTGCCCTCGGACGTGGCCGTGAACCAGGTACCGTGTGTCGCCTCCCCTTCCTGATGGATCAGGTTTGTAAAAGCGCCATAGCCCGTAAGAGTGCCATCGGCAACCAATTTGTCCATCAAGGTCCTGTCCTGCGCATCAACCTTCGCCATGTCAGCCCATTGCGCCCTCGGAACGGCCCATTCCGCAACGTAAGTGTAAACGGGCGGCTTGCCCTGATCTCCGGTTTGCGCCCGCAATGATCCGCTTGTCAACACGACAGAGGCAAGCGAGAAACCTACGCACCAGCTCATTCGATTCGTCATAATTTCTCCAGGTCAGATCTCGGGAAAACCGCTCCCGCTAGCATGCATGTACTGCGGGTTCGATTATAAGGAGCATCAAGCGTACACGCAAGTTTACTAGTTTCTGGTACTGCATACCGAATAAGAGTATCAAGCGTTAGGTACAATTACCGGGACATAGGAGGATTCATGCATAAGATCATATCGACGTTGGCGCTGTTTGCGTTTGCTGGGGCGCTATTCGCACAAAGCCCATTCGCCGGGACTTGGAAACTCGATACGGCAAAAACAAAATATACAGCGGGCGACGCGCCGAAGGACGTCACGCTCGTCATTGAGGAGCAGGGTGACAATCTCCAGGTGACCGCCACTGGAACCGCCGGTGATGGGTCACCGATTTCGGTGAAATACACCGTTCCTGCCAAAGGCGGCGCAGGTCAGGTTCAAGAGGGCCCGTACGATGCTGTTCATTCAAGATTCGTGAGCGAGAACATCCGGCAGAACACTTACAGTAAGAACGGGAAACAGGTATCCACGCGTCGCACAGTTGTCAGTAAAGACGGGAAGATGCTGAGGTCTACCGTGAAAGGTGTCGATGCCATGGGAAAACCCATTGCCGGGACTGATGTGTACGAGAAACAGTAGCAAGGCTGGGTAGCGGCACTCGATCAAAACTGCCAATGTGCAGGGGGGCGCCTCTGCACATTCCCTACTTATGCGCGGAATCGTATTTTCTTTGGGCGCCGGCCACAAGCGATTCAAACCTCGGATCGCGACGAAACGCATTCCACACCGCACTTGTTCTGAGGGAATCGGGATGCCGGTAACCATCGTCTACGGCCTGCTTGAGCTGAGCTAGCGCCAGTTCCGGTCTTCCACGCTGGACGCTCAGCTCGGCGAGATTGATTTCCAGATCCGCCTTGGTGACGGGCTTTCCCGGCATCGCTTGAATCGCCGCTTCGAGAACGGCCTGAGCTTTATCGTATTGCTTCACCTGTTCGAGAGCCGACGCCATGTCGATCTCGCCATTTACGGTGTAGCTGTTAGCGGAGCCAACCAGGCGCACGCACCTGCTGATCGAATCGCGGAACACCGCCATCGCCTCGGGAATACGTCCGCCCAGAACAAGGCACATCGCCAAAAATCCTTGCGCCGTGAGCGCTCTCCTGCTGTCGATACCGTACTGCCGAACCAGCGCGTTATATCCGCGCCGGAGATATATCTCCGCCTCCGAAGCTTTGTCTTCCATCATCAAGGCTTCTCCCAGCTCAATCTCAGGTTGAATCGCGGCAATTGTCCCGCTTTGCCCCATGCGATCGCAGATGGAGAGAGCCTCGCGCGCCAGATGCTCTTCGTCTTTGTACCGCTCTTCTGCGGCGAGAACGGACATCATACGCGTCATGTAGGGGACCACCTGCACCGAATTGCCGAAGGCTTGCCGGGCCCTGGCCAGCATCTGGCGGGCTAGCGTATCGCTCTCTTTAAGTGGCACTATATGCATGCCCGCCTCAACCATCTACGACTGACCCATGATGGCCATTAATCGCGACTGAATAATGGGTTGCCCTTGGAGTTGCGTACTCACCTGTTTCGCTCCGGCATCGAGCAAATCCTGCGCGGTAACCTGCTTTCCTTTGGTCCGGTACGGATCGGCTTGTTGGAACAAGCCCTGCAGAAAAGGCCGAGACGCGCCGCGCGGTTTCCGCTTCGTGGTTGGCCCGATCGCGCTCTTTCGCGATGCGAACCGTCTGGACGGTCATGACGATCGCCAGTACAAGGACCGACAGCGCCACCGCCGCTCCCGCTGCTACGCCTGTTCTGTGCCGGCGAGCAAACTTCCGCAAACGATAAACTGTGGAAGGCGATCTCGCGGACACTGGCTCATCGTTCAGATAGTGGCCTATGTCGGCTGCCAGGTCGGCCGGTGAACCATAGCGCGCCTCACTCGATCTTTCTCGAGCGCCTTCAGCGTGATGCAATCCAGATCGCCTGAAAGTTGCCGGGCCAGCGTACCCGGATCGGTTTGCCGCCGTTCCGCGATCTGATTTGAATCCCCCGCAAGCGTCCGCAGTTTCGTGCTGGGCGGCACCGCATCTTCGTCGCGAACCTTGCGGAGCATTTCGTGGAAAGCCGCTCCCTGTAAACTTCGAAATTCGAGCGGCGGCGCTCCCACGAGCAACTCATATAGGATCACGCCCAGGGAATAAACGTCCGTGCGCGTATCGATGTCCAGCCCTCCGGAGTCCGCTTGCTCTGGGCTCATATACTGCGGAGTGCCGATCAAGACTCCAATGCGCGTAAACATCGTTTCGGCGGTTAGTCGATGCGCGACCGCCTTAGCGACACCAAAGTCGATGATCTTCGGCACTGGCTTTCCGTCCACTTCCGTGACCAGGATGTTCGAGGGTTTCAGGTCGCGATGAATGATTGCTTTCTGGTGCGCGTGCTGGACGCCTTCGCAAACATGAACAAACAGTTCCAGCCGCTCTCGCGTGGTGAGCTCGTGCTGATCGCAGTAGGTGGTGATCGGCACGCCCGCGACATACTCCATTACGAAATACGGACGCCCCTCGGCGGTGGACCCGGCGTCGAAGACTCTCGCGATCGCCGGATGATCCATCAGCGCCAGCGCTTGCCGCTCGGATTGGAAACGCGCCATCACCTCGCGGCTGTTCATGCCGGCTTTGACAAGCTTCAGCGCCACGCGCCGGCTTACGGGCCGCTCCTGCTGAGCGAGCCAGACCTCGCCCATGCCGCCCTCGCCGATAACTTGCAGAAGACGATACGGACCGATTTCCGCTCCGGGGCGTTCCGCGGGAGCCACCGTTTCGTCCGGCGCAAGCCCACTCTCGCCAGCCTCGGGGGATCCCACCGTCGCGTTTTCGTCGACGCGGCGCTCTTGATCTGAATCGTCGAACATCGTTTGAACGTAATGTTCCGGTTCAGTCTAGCGCAAGTCATGGTAGTCCCAGCGTTAATGCATAAGTTAGCAATGTATTTCGCAGTTAGCTGGCCTTGATCTCGCGCTTACGCCAGCGGAACGCTTTGCCACGGGCTTTACTTGATCGCAAAAGTTTCGGTTCGTGCAGCTGTATTGCGAGGTTGTAATACATTTCGATTGGAGCGTAGTTAGCTGCAGACCAACTGCACCCCAGCCTGCAGCGCCAGCTAGCGCCCGAGGGCAATTCGGCCACAAAGATCGGGTGCGTTGAAGTGGTTGGCAACTACGTCGAAAACGTTTTCCAGGTCGCTTGGAGTTTGAAGTTGACTCTTACCGGATACGCATGCTGCAAGGCTGATTAGCAGTGCCAAAAGACCTGGAATTAGAAAGCATCGCAGGACACATTGGGAAGTAACAAGCTGAAGGGGACGGTCCACACCTTGTTAGTCCCATTTCGGAGAAGGTTATCAAAACCTGTAGAATCTTTATGGCCGCTTTTACGAGCCCAAAATTAGTCGGAATGCGGGTCCTAGAACGCGAACCTCAGTGCGAACTGGACCTGACGAAACGAGTTATTGACTGTCGAGCTGACCACTCCGAACGTGCTGCTGCCATAGGATTCGTTGGGCGGCCCAAACTGCGGGTGATTGAAGAGATCGAAAAATTCGGTACGGAATTCAACACCCATCTTTTCAGAGGGACCGAACGTTACGCGCTTGAAAGCAGCGAAGTCGAAGTTCGCAGGACCGTCCATGCGCAGTTTGGGATCGACGCGCGGCTCGGTGCCGAAACCGTAAGCGGGAGGATCCACAAAACAGGCCGTGTTGAACCATTCCGAAAGCCTCTGCCCGTCGCTTCCTGAGGTTGGGTTATCACACCCAGCGATCACGCTCGGCCTCAGAGTTCCGATTCCCAAGCCTAATGCTGAGAGAGGAGTGCCTTTCGTGTCTTGGATCTTCAGGGGGAAACCCGTCTGGAAGGTCGTGACGCCATCAATGCCCCAACCAGAAATGATTTTGTCGGCGAACCCGGTCACGCCGCTGAGATATTTCTTGCCCCTGCCGAATGGCAAATCGAGCACGTAACTGATCACGAGCCGCTGTGCAACATTTTGAGACGAGAGCGAGTATTCGTTGTGGAGATTATTCCAATCCTGAGGTACGCCGACGCCGCCGGTGGTGCCGCCCTCCAGCCACGAAGTGAGCGTGTCTGTGTCACTCAGCAATTTCGACCAGGTGTATGCGACGAGCAATGTTCCGCCGCCTGAGAAGCGCTTCGTCGCTGTCGCCTGCAGCGCATTGTAAAAGCTGGTGCAACAGCTGTAACCGTTCAGTTGTACTGCGCTGTACTCTGGAAAGGCCCGATCGAGTTGGCCTTGGATGAGATGCCCGGGTCCTAGATTTCCAGGCAGAGGCACGCTAAAGGGATAGGTTGTGACAGGCTGAGCGATCGTAACGGGCTGGCCCGCCAGGAACTGCTGCTCGGCCTGATTAATGAAACTGTCCGGGATCTGATTTATTATTGGCTGGTTGGTTTGCGGCAGATGTATGCCGTGCGAGCCTGCGTAGGCCACGTCCGCAAAGAAGCCGCCAGGCAGTTGCCGCTGGATGTCCAGGTTCCACTGCTGAACATATCCAGACTTCTGCACGGTGTAGCCGGTCGCCTGTAACGGGGCCTGTTGCAGGCCGTATGCCGATATGTTGGGCTGCGGATTTCGGCCCGGCGGGATCACAAGCGTGGGACCGAATGGGCCGGGAGTAGTACATGAATAATTAGCGGCGCCAGGCGCGGTGAGAGTGCAGCCGCTGGCATTCAAAGTGCTCGAAGGGAACAGCCCTTGATTGTTACTGGCGAAAAAAGTCGAAGTGCCGCTGTTGACCGGGTCAACGTACGGGTTGGTGTTAAACGAAACGAAGTTGGGAATATAGAAAATGCCGTATCCGCCTCGAACCACCGTCTTCGAGTCCAAACTGTAGGCAAACCCTACCCGCGGCGCAAAATTCAGCTTCTGCAGCGGCAGGCTGTTGTCGCTCTTGTTTACACCGGTCCCGACCAGAAAGAGATCTCCGGCGCAAGGACTGCCTGGCACGCCAGAACAGCCCGTCACGCTCGAATTAACGGCGCTCGGATTGAAGTACGTCAACCGGTTATAGCGCTCTGACCACGGGCCTTGGAGTTCGTAGCGAAGGCCCAGGTTAAGAGTCAATTTGTTGGAGACGTGCCAGTTGTCGGCAAAATACAGGGCGCGATAGGTTTCCTTCCCGGCCACTGGCTGGGAAATGACCAGACTGCCCGTAGTCTGGTTTCCGAATGCGGCGCCGGCTCCGAGACCAAAGCCGAGCAGATAGTCGGCAATATCGAGTCCGCCGTTTGCTCCCGCTGCGTTACGAGCCAAGCTCTGAGTCCATGAGCCGTTGAACGAAACAATTCCACCCCCATTGTTGGTCTGAAGGTAGTTGTCGTAGGTGTATTCGAGCTGGCCGCCGAAGACGAAAGTGTGACGTCCGCGAACCATCGTCATTTGCGGAGAAAAATTAATGGTCGTATCGTAGTCGGCAATGGCGCTCTGGCCTTGGCTGCAGCTCACGAGGGAGTCGCTCTGCGCCAGACACGGCGTTAAGGGATTGGCCTCGATTGTGGGAACCACACCGTTGTAAGTTGCCGGCCAACCCTCTTTGGTGAAATCGAAATTCTCATTCTTGGGTGTGCGCAGGTAAGTGAAGCGTCCGAGACTCGCGTTCAAGCTGAGAGTGCTCGTGGGAGTAACTGCATACGTGTAGCCGAGAGCCAAGCTCTTACTGTCGGTGTCCTCTTCGCAACGATCTTTGCATAGGCCGGTACCGAACGGATCTTGCGCAAGGCTGAGCAGCTTCCAGTCGGCGTACCTGCCATAGAGCTGCTGTTTTTCGGTGATGTTTTGATCTACGCGAGCTACATATTCGTCGGTATTCCCACCGCCACTCGCCGCAGTTGTGAAGTTGTTAGTCAAAGCACTCGGATTAGTCGGCAGCGGGAAAAGGCCGAGCAGGTACGTGGATGTTGGATTGATGCGATTGGGGGGAATGATATTGCCAGGAAATGGGGTCCGGGCGCAGGCCGCGGTCGTCGGGCAAGCAGGATTGACTGACAGCGGGTCGTAAATTGTTGGAAGCCCCGGCGCGGAGAAATTTCCTGTGCGCTCGGCTGCCGTCGGAACCGTGGTGGTGTATACGGTGCCCATGCGCAAACGGAATCCTTCATAGCTGCCGAAGTAGAAGGTTTTGTTCTTGATGGCTGCCCCGCCGATGGTTCCGCCAAACTGGTTTTGGGTGAACGGCGGTTGCTTGTTTGGTCTACCGTTCTGAAGCTCCGAGGTCTTGTCAAAAAATTCATTCGCATTGAGAACCCGGTTCCGCAGGTATTCATAGAGCGAGCCGTGCAATTCGTTGGTTCCCGATTTTGTGCTTATGTTGATAACGCCGCCGGCGAACTTGCCCCATTCGGGACCCAGGTTGTTGTACTGAACCTTGAACTCAGAGACGGCATCCTGAGTAGGAACGACCAAAGGCAGGTTGATATACCCGGTGTTGAGCGGCTCGCCATCGAGATAGATCGCGCCCTCGTTCGCGAAGGATCCGCCGATCTGGTAATTTGCGAAGTCGAACGGGTTTTTGCCGACTACCGTGCCTTGTGTGTTTCCTTGCGGAACCACGGAAGGAGTGATGATCGTGAGATTAAAAATGTTCCGGCCGTTCAAAGGCAGCTCGTTGGCCTCTCGCGTCTCGACCACCGTGCCCAGCGACGAAGTTTCAGGCTGAAGTAACGGAGTCTCGGCCGTGACCTCGACAGTCTGACTTACATCTCCAATTTGCATAACAGCATCGATGTGAGCCGTCTGATTGACCTGTACTACAACGTCGGGGCGAGAGTACTTCTTGAAACCTGGCTTTTCGATATCGACGCTGTAAGCGCCAGGAAGCAGGTTCGGGAAAAGATAGAGCCCGTCGCTGCCGGTCGATTGCGCTCGCCTTTCCGAGGTACCGACATTCGTCAACGTTACCTGCGCGCCAGCCATTGCCGCTCCCGAGGAGTCCGTCACCATGCCGGTGATTGAGCCATACGTGGTCTGGGCTGAGACCGGAAAGCTCAACATCACGATGCCAAGCACGGCCAGAAGCAGAGGGATCGCACGGAAGCCCGGGAAGCGTGAAGGTTTCTTGACGTGCCTGCTGCTTTGACTGAATTGCCGCTCTACTGCTTGTGTTAGGCACATCACAAAGCCTCCTGAAGCGACCGCTCTGCGAGAAGTCGTTTGATGATTTCTATCAAATGCGGTTTAGCATGTCAACCGAAGTAAGCGAAAATTAAGGACGCATATCGACTTGCAGGTAGTGCTTGGCGGATCTTGCCAGAGATTCTCTAATCTCGGGCCTAATCGCTTCCTTGTGCTTGCGAGAGATGGTTACAGGAGAATCGGGCAACGGTTTCGAGCTGGCCAAGTTGCTGTTTGCCCGCGGGTGTCACCCATGTCTTAGGAACAATCCGTTACCAGGTGTCCGGTCCGGACACTTAGAATCTGCTACGCCCGGTAGGATTCGAACTTACGGCCTTTTGCTCCGGAGGCAAATGGTCACGAGGCATAAAACCTTTGCTTCCAATCGTGATCTCCGAGGTTTGATGCTCTAGGCCAATTTTGGGCCACGCCAATTTGAAAACCGCTTCTTTGTAGCGAAGTATGTCTATTGGTCCGTTTGGGATCGTCAAAGTGCTCTAAATCGGCTAAGCGTATGCTGTCAATTCGGCGAACCCACCGGTCAGCCTCACATGAGCGACAATCGAGGCATGCAGGAACCGATCACGCGCGATCCCGAAGTGATGCACGGGACACCAGTTTTTCGAGGCACGCGTGTCCCGGTAAAGACCATGTTCGAGTACCTCGAAAACGGCGAATCTCTCGACGATTTTCTGGAAGGCTTCCCCACCGTCAGCCGAGAACTCGCCGTCCAGATCCTTGAGGAGTCACGGGAGCTGCGCTTAGCTCGGGTCTGATGCGGATCCTGATTGACGAATGCGTTGATCAACGGCTCCGGTTGCTCTTCCCTGGACACGACTGCAAAACTGCTGCATATGCGAAACTCTCAGGCTTGAAAATGGCGCCTTGCTAGCCGCCGCGGAAGCGGCCGGTTTCGAGGTGATCGTTAGGACCGACCAGGAGATTCCGTATCAGCAGAATCTAACCGCTCCGCAGATCTCGGTTATTGTCTTATGCGCACCAACAAACAGACTCGTTGATCTCAAACGGTTGCTTCCGGATGCGATTAGGATACTGGACTCGATAAAGGCCGGCGAGGTCATCCGGATTACCTAAATTTTGTTCCTAGGGAACCCGCTTTACAAATCGGCAAGCGGCACAAGTCCGACATGCCGACGACACGGACAAGTGGATTCGTCTATCCTGGGCCGTTAGAACGAAGCCGCCCGCGCGGCAGACGCTACGCGTGAGCGTAGCCTGAGCACGCCGTCGTAGCTGGCGTAGTGTGTGGGTCACAAGGAGGTCCCTGTGACCCAACTTCGCAAAATGATGCTGGAAGAGCTCCAGCGTCGTAATTATTCTCAGACTACCGTGAAGGGCTACCTGAAGATTGTGGCGTCCTTTGCTAAGCACTTTCATTGTTCGCCTGATCAGCTTGGCGCGGAGCAGATCCGCGCGTATCAGGTGTACCTGATTACGGAGAGGAAGCTGAATGCGCGCACAGTCGGGCACCATACCGCAGCGTTGCGTTTCTTTTTTTGCAAGACCCTGAAGCGGAACTATCCGGTGGAGGAAGTGCCGTATCCGAAAGCGCCCCGACGTTTGCCGATCATCCTGACACAGGAGGAAGCCGTTCGGCTCATCGACTCCGCCAGCAACCTGTTTCATCGCGCCATGCTGATGACGGTCTACTCGACCGGCATCCGTAGGGCCGAGATGTGCCATTTGAAAGTGGAAGACATCGACAGCGCCCGCATGCTCATCCATATTCGTCAGGGGAAGGGCCGGCGCGATCGAGACGTGCCATTGAGTCCGAAGCTGCTCGAGACCTTGCGCGAGTACTGGCGCTGGATGAAGCCGAAGACGTATTTGTTTCCGGGCACAGTCAATGGCTCACGAGCAGACAAACCGATCACGCCCAAAATACTCTGGGAGGCGTGCCGGAAAGCGGCGCAACGGGCGGGCATTACGAAAGCCGTGCGCCCGCACTTACTTCGTCACAGCTTCGCGACGCATCTGTTGGAGGGTGGGGCCGATCTGCCGACTTTGCAAGCCTTGCTCGGGCATGCCGACCTCAAGCCCACGTCCATCTATCTTCATATGTCCGAGCGCCATCTCAGGGCGGCCGGCACACCGCTCGATAAGCTAGAGCTATCGAGCCTGGACCAGGTGAAACGGTCCCGGAAGCTGCACAAGAGATGACGACGCCACCCTTTTGAGGTGGCCGATATCATCCGCTCGCATGGCAAGAGTTTTATCGAAAAGAATCGATCCTGGTTAACGTGGCTGCACGTACGTGTGCTGTTTGCCATTGAGCACTGCCGCACAGCCGTGCTCGGTGGACATCTGGATCGCTGTTGCCAATGCGGCCGTGAGGCTACCTCTTTCAACTCTTGCCGTTCGCGGCATTGCCCCAAGTGCCAGACCAACGCTCGCAACAGATGGCTCGTGGAACGCGGCAAGGAACTGCTGCCCGTGAAGTACGTGCACGTTGTCTTCACGATTCCGCACGAACTGTCGTGGCTGGCTTTGCAGAACAAAAAGGTTATCTACGATCTCTTGTTCCGCGCCAGCGCCGCAACGCTCCTGGAGATTGCTGCCGATCCGAAGCATCTGGGAGCGGAGATCGGCTTCCTAAGTGTGCTCCACACTTGGGGACAGAATCTCCAGCATCACCCGCACGTTCACTGCGTCATTCCGTCTGGCGGTCTCTCACCCGATCACCAGCAATGGATTCACCCGCGTTATTCCTTCTTTCTCCCGGTGAAGGTACTGAGCTGTGTGTTTCGCGGCAAGTTCATTGCCGGTTTGAAGTGCGCTTTCCATCAAGGCAAACTGGTGTTCCCAGGCAGCCTCAAACCACTGGCCGAGGCAAAAGCGTTCCATTCGTTTCTTCGGCCATTGTTCCGTCACAACTGGGTTGTCTACGCCAAACGGCCATTCGGGGGACCGCAACACGTTCTCCAGTACTTGGCCCGCTACACACATCGTGTGGCCATCTCCAATCACCGGATCGTCGACGTTGCCGATGGCAACGTCACGTTCCGGTGGAAAGATTATGCGCATGACAGCAAGCAGAAACTGATGACCATGACTGCCGAGGAGTTTCTCAGGCGCTTCCTGCTTCACGCACTGCCTCGCGGCTTCGTGCGCATTCGCTTTTACGGCTTTCTAGCAAACCGCCGCCGCGGTGGCCTTCTACCTCTCTGTCAGGAACTGCTGAGAGTTGAATTACCATTGCCTTCCGCAACGCCTATCGCAGACAGCACACCTCGCTGTCTTTGGCTATGCCCACACTGCGGAGGCGCGATGGTCCTTATCGAAAAGCTCACTGCTCAACAGATCCGCTGGAGACTCGCTGGGCGGGAGAGCTTGTGCGACACCTCGTAGAAACGCATTCATCGACGAACCATTGGCTTGCTGCGGCACGCCGAGCCGATGTGTGTCTTGACATCATAAACCGTCCAAAAACAGCCCCAAAATACTGCTTCATCGTGCGTTCCACAATGCTTTTCCCGCTGCTTAGGTCAGAGCACTCGCTGTTTGGAACTCTGGGCGCGGGACAAACAACTGATCTCTGCGATGCTTCCGACGATTGAACACCCATAGTCTGCCGCGTCCGCCGCAAACGCGGGCGGCTCCCTTCAAACGTCTCTATCCAAAGTGACCCGGGGCTCAGCTCCTCGCCATCAGTCAGCCTTTCTGCGCCGGGTCACTCCAGATAGAGTCATAGCGTCACCGGCGAGCAATCCCGGCCTAGCCAGTAGTCTGGCGCAGACAAAGAGTTTCATCTTGTTTTGTGCCACTACCAGAACAACCCAATGCCAGATCCGCCATGGATTCCAAGGTTGATCCAAATACAGGCACTCGAGAGCTAACGCTGAATGTGCCGCTGGTTTGTCCCACGCCGTGAGGAGTTCGTCCCAAACCACCTGACTTCCTCGCTCATAGCGGCAAACATGAAAATATAAGATTCGCGTCCGTATTGCTACTGATGAGGATGCAATTTGGTGATTAATGAAAAGACGAGATCTATTGCGTTCTATCGGGATGCTGCCGATTCTAACCGGTCGTTTCGGCGCGGGCTTAGGTTTGGCGCACGCGACGAATGCAGCCGTACTTCGATCGAACCGGCGTGTACGGCCGTCCGATCCGTCCTGGCCGTCGGCGGTGAGTTGGGCAAAGCTGAAAGACGAGGTTGGGGGGAATTTGATCGAAGTGCACTCGCTCTTCGGATCGTGCCAGCCCAACCCAAATGGTGCAGCCTGCCTTGACGCTCTGAAGAATATTAGTAATCCCTACTGGATCGGCGATCAACCCGCGGGCACTGAGATTTCAGGATGGCTTGATGCCTGGTCACCAGCGCCAAGCACGTATGCGATCAAGGCCCGCCACGCAGCGGACGTAGCCACAGGAATCACTTTCGCCCGCACTAATAATCTGCGGCTCGTCGTCAAGGGCGGTGCCCATAGCTATCAAGGTACGTCCAACGCGCCGGATTCCCTCCTCATCTGGACCCGCTCAATGAACAGGGTAGTCGTGCACGATGCGTTCGTGCCCAAAGGGTGCGAAGGCCGCATCGCTCCAGTTCCTGCTGTTACAGCTGAAGCTGGCGCGGTATGGATGGAGCTTTATAATACTGTCACAACTCAGGGCGGCCGCTACGTCCAAGGAGGCGGCTGCATGACGGTGGGCGTCGCTGGGCTCGTACAAAGCGGCGGTTTCGGCGTGTTTTCGAAGGGTTTCGGTACGGCGGCAGCGGGGTTGCTCGAGGCTGAAGTCGTTACAGCTGACAGCCAGGTGCGTGTGGTCAATGCCTATAGTGACCCCGACCTGTTTTGGTCGCTTAAAGGCGGCGGTGGCGGCACGTTTGGAGTTGTTACGCGACTCACGCTGCTAACCCATGAGCTTCCGAAGTATTTCGGCGGCGCGTCGGGAAAAATCAAAGCGCAATCGGACGCGGCATTTACGCGGTTGATTGCCCACTTCGTCAGCTTCTATAACGAAAAGCTATTTAACCCGCATTGGGGTGAGCAGGTCAAGCTTGGAGCCGACAACGTGATGGAGATTTCGATGACTTGCCATGGTCTTGATGAGCAACAGGCAGCCGAGACGTGGCAACCGTTCTTTGAATGGGTGAAGGCATCTCCCCGGGACTTTGTCATCATCTCGCAGCTTGGCGCGGGCGCAAGAGACTCGCGTCATTGGTGGGCGGTCGACGGAAACCCAAACATGACCCGGGATACCCGCAAAGGCGTGCCTACGGACCACGCCTGGAGCAAAGGTGACCAGGGCGAGTGCGGTATCTTCTTACACGGTTACGATTCGCTTTGGTTGCCCAAGTCGTTGTTGCAGACCAAGCAGCAGCCGCGCTTGGTCGACGCGCTATTTGCAGCGAGCCGCCACAAGTTGCTACGTGTCTTTTTCAATAAGGGAGTTGCCGGCGCACCGCTCGAGGTGCTTGAGGACACACGGCAAACTGCGATGAACCCGGCCGTCGTCGAAGCATTTGCGCTCGTTATCATCGCCGATGGCCAAGGGCTCGCCTATCCGGGCCTACCGCGCAGCACGCTGGATTTGCCCTCGGCGCGCAAGGATGCACACAACATCGATCTCGCCGCCGCCGAGCTTCGCAAGATCGCACCTAACGCTGGCTCCTATGTTTCGGAGAGCAACTACTTCAACCGCTCTTGGCAGCAAGATTTTTGGGGAACCAACTACTCACGATTGCGTGCTATCAAGACGAAATACGATCCCGACGGACTTTTCTTCGTGCATCACGGCGTCGGTAGCGAGGAGTGGAGTCCGGACGGCTTCACACGCCTCGCCTAAGCCAGCTGTGAAGTTTCACGCGCATCTTATTTCTTTGATCTGCACGTTGCCGGGTAACCATCAAAAGTTCGCAATCGCAAAAGGAGGCAACGAGGGCTTGAATCGTAAACTGAATCCCAAGCCAGTGGTATTCGCATCCTCAAGCAGATGAAACACGTTCGGCTCTACATCTTCCTTTACTTCACAGCGACGATTGCGCTCGACGTGCTCTATCGCGGACTTGACCGTGTGGTTTCAAACGAAGCGCCAGAGTGGCGGCACCCGCTTCTCCTCGAGAAAGTTGGTAGTCCCGACTGGATTCGAACCAGTTACCTCGTGCTCCGGAGGCAAATGGTCACAAAGCACAAAGTCTCTATTTGCCGTCCCGATTTCCAGCATTCTCACCTCAGGCCAATTTTAGGCCAAGCCGGTTTGACGCAGCGCCATAAACGAACGCGTGTTGAACACTTCAACTCAGTGTTGCCAAAATGGAGATGCATGTCCGCGAAGGCTAATAATGTCGGCCTGGATGCAACGGCACTCGCTGCCTTACGGGAAGCAGCGGCGCGACACCGTAAGACTCTCGAGCAGATGGCGAGCGAGGCCGTGATTGAGGGCCTCCGAGCCGAACGGCTGAACCTGCTGAGAGAACGACTCCTTAAAGGACATCACCACTTAAAGGACATCACCACGGAAAACCCAGCGGTATCCGGGAGGATAGCGTGTTGGATGTCATCCACGCGGACCGGGAGGAACGTCGCGGCACGCGCTAACCGATGCGCCCCACTTTTGACTCCGATGTATTCGTTAGTGCCCTGAACTTACCAACGACCGCCGTCACGTCTTCTGGAATTACGGGCAATGCTTTCGACCTGCAACTTTCAGACGAGATTTTGGAAGAGACGACACGCATTCTTGCAAAGAAATTCCGTTGGCCCACTGAGGATATCGTCCAAGTACGTGATGTACTCTCCTTACTGAGTCAGCGTGTCATACCGCTGTCGAGCTTGAGGTAGTAAAACGCGACCCAGACGACAATCGCGTCGTGGAATGTGCCCAAAGCTCCGGGTCCGACTACATTGTGACGCGGACAAGGACTTGCTAGATCTCAGACAATATGCCGGCGCTCGGATTCTGAAGCCTAGTGAGTTTCTTTTGATTTTGCAAACGCGCCAGGTCTCGTAGGCGCTGTCGTTCCGTACTGCGAATTTCCGTGCCCGAAGAAACAATTCCGTTTGGAGGCTATGGCCAGGAATTTCACATGAGCGAATCGAAGCGGTCAGCCATTGACCGACCGCTCCGGATCTGTGATTACGCCAACTCGGCCTAATCTGCCGATCCGGAGAATCTCGTGACCGTACTGGGCAGCTTTATTGAATTCAATAGCTTACGCGGGAAATTTTGGTACGCCCGGTAGGATTCGAACCTACGGCCTTTTGCTCCGGAGGCAAACGCTCTATCCAGGCTGAGCTACGGGCGCATGAGGGAACTTAATAGCCTTTTCTGGCGACTGCCACTTTGGCGGTTCTGGAGCTGTGCCCCGTAGCCGAGTTACCTTCGGCCAGCAACTCTTCGATGTGTTGTCGAATCACATCTTCGGTCATCAGCTTGGCGTAAGTTTCATCGCCCAGTGGCGGCGTCTGGTAGTGAATGATTCCCTTGCGGTCAATCAACACAAGCTGCGGAACAACGAACCGTTCCGCCATGCTGAACCCCATGAACGTCAGCATCTGATCTCTCGTAGTCCAGCCAACCGGAAATCCAACCTGAAAATCCTTGACGAAGTTGTCTACGGCTAAATCCGCGTTGTCGTTTATGGCGACGTCTATCGCCTGGAAACCGCGGCTGCCAAGTTCCTGCTGGTATTTCGTCATGACTTTCGATGCAGCCTGACAATGCGGACAGGTGGTAAAGATAAACTCGAGCGCAACCACCTTGCCACGATACTGACTCAAGAGCTTTTGCCCCTGCCCAGGAACGTTGAAGGCCAATTCCGGAGCCTTGCGAGGCGTATTCGTCTCCGCTGCGAACAGAATTGCAGCGAAAAATGCGAGACCGGTAAGCGACAGAAGGATCTTCTTCACGGCTGAAACTCCACACAACAGTGTACCGTAAGGGTAAGCTTTCTGGGCGCGTCCTGCAGTTGCTCCCAGTCCCTTACATCAGGCAAGCCTTCGATGCTTAACACGGTGGTTCCTGATAAGCGCACGACGAAATAGCCGTTGTCGCCTTGGCCTGCAAGCGTGGCGTCGCCGGCTCGAGAAACGTCGCAACGCTTCCATTTCGCCTGTAATATCTTCTTGTAAGAAGAGAAGAAGCTTGCTGCGCTTTCTTGCGAGTCCCACTCAGACACGTATTCGAGCACTGGCGTACGATTCTTCCCGAGTTCGATAATTTTAAAGCGACCGCCGCGCAAGTGGGGAGGCAGCGTCTTCGATGCGGCTTCACTCACGTACTCCCGCAGCATCATCTGATGATCAAATTCGCCGACCGACCCCTCAGTGAGATCCACTTTCTTCTCGCTCAGAGACAACCGTGGCAGCTCCGGGTTCACCGCCTTTTGGTGGACGAAATAGCGGTCCGGGTGAATAATTTCTGCCGAGTCTTCCGGCGGGTCCCGGAACACAGCACCGAACGCTTCCTTTCCCATCCTTTTGTAAACGGCATCGAAAAAGAGAACGCCCTCGGTGTAAGGAAACAGCAGTGATTGCTGGATGTAGAGCGGTGAGTTCTTCAGCACGGGGTATTCCGCCATGGAATCTTCGCTGGAAGTTCCAACCGTTTTCAGCATGTCCGCGGTCGGTATTGCGGGCTTCCCAGCCTGCTTCAGATCGTACGCGATCATCAGCCAGGAGGCCTGCCCTTCGACAACTGCCGAACGGGCGAGATTCTCGTCATCGTTCGATGGAGTGTCCTCGACGAACTTCCGCAAATTGAAATGCTGATCAGCCAAGGCGTGGGACAGTTCGTGTGCCAAGGTCGTGGTTTCCTCGGTCGCCGACGAGCCGGCCAGGAGGAACAATTTCTTTTTGTCGTAGTCATAGAAAGCCGCGGCCTGCTCGGTAAGCAAATCGAGGGTCGATTTGCGCAGATCAAAATCCTGCGGCACCAATCCGAACATCTTGAGCGACAGCTCGTCGGCATAAATCTCTTCAGGCTTAACCGTTTTCTTAATACGTTTGCTGAGGAACTGGCGCAACTGCTGTTTCGACATTCGCCCATAGGCGACGGGGTGCTTTTCGGAAAAGCCTGTGATTGCTGCAAGCGACTTCACGATCGAATTGATCTCATCGGAAACCTGCTGATCGGTTTGCCGGGCGGCGATCAGGCACGCGAGCGCGATACCTGACAGAATCGATGCGATGCTTCGGCGAGACACAGCGCCAGGGCGGAAGAGCAATCTCCAGACTACTGGATCAGTGCTGGAACCAAGCTGCTTGACCGGCTTCCGATGCTATTCTGAAAACGCCTCCCACAACATCCAGTACTCATGGATTTTCTCGACGGTCTAAATCCGCAGCAACGCGAGGCTGTCGCGCATGTCGAGGGTCCGCTCCTGCTGCTTGCAGGCGCAGGCAGCGGTAAGACACGCGCCATTACTCACCGCATTGCGCACTTGATTGAAGCTCACCACACTCCTGGTCCGGCGATTCTAGCCGTGACATTCACGAATAAGGCGGCCGATGAGATGCGCCACCGCGTCACAAGTTTGTTGGGAAGCACGGACACGGCGAGGACGCCAATTCTCTCCACCTTTCACTCGTTCTGTGTTCGCGTGTTGCGCCGGGATGGCGATTCGCTGGCTGAAATCAGAGATGGCTTCACGCGGCGGTTCACAATCTACGACGACGATGATCAAGTCTCGCTTCTGAAATCGATCTATAAACGGCTGGGTTTAGATGAGAAGTTCATGCAGTATCGGGCAACGCTCGCCAACATCAGCCATGCCAAGAATCATCAGCAAACGCCGCAAGATTGGTACAAGGCCGCAACCGATCCCAAGCTGACCCGTCTCGCGAAGATCTATGAAGAATACGAGGATCGGCTCGGGCAGGCAAACGCGCTCGATTTCGATGACCTGCTGCTCGAGTGCGTGCGGCTGCTGCGCCATGACGATGCGCTGCGCCAGCTTTACAACCGGCGCTATGAATTCGTCATGATCGACGAGTACCAGGATACGAATCGCACGCAATACGAGCTGATGCGCCTGTTAACCGAGACCCGGCACAACGTATGCGTGGTCGGCGACGAGGATCAATCGATTTATGGCTGGCGCGGTGCGGATATCCGCAACATTTTGGATTTCGAGCGGGACTATCCGGACGCGAAAGTAATCCGATTAGAACAGAATTATCGATCCACGAAGAATATCCTCGAAGCGGCGAGCGCGGTGGTGGCGAATAACAAAGAGCGCAAAGGCAAGTGGCTTTGGACGAACTCCGCAGCGGGCGCGCACATCGGCTACTACGAAGCGCCAGACGGAGAGAACGAAGCGCTGTTTATTGCCGATGTGATTGAACGCGTCCTCGCAAAAAATCCCGAGGATCGAGTCGCCGTTCTGTATCGAACCAACTTCCAATCGCGGCAGATCGAAGAGGCTCTTCGGCGCTACGGCCGCAAGTACCTTGTGGTGGGCGGGTTCAGCTTCTATCAGCGCGCCGAAGTGAAGGATCTCCTCGCGTATCTCAAGGTGCTGCTCAGCCCGCAAGACACGATCAGCCTGCTTCGCATCATCAACACGCCCGCGAGAGGTATCGGAAAAAGCACTATCGAGCAAATCGAGCAGCACGCGCTTCAGCGCGGCATGAGCTTATGGAACGCGCTTCCGAGCATGATCGAGGAAAGAGTGCTCCCGGCGCGCGCGGAATCGGCGATCAAGTCTTTCGTCAAACTGATCAACCAACTTAGGGAAACGCTCCCAACGAGTACGCTCGACCAACTGCTGCGCGAGATCCTCGAGAAAAGCGGGTACGCCGCAATGCTGAAGAACGATATGTCACCGGAATCGGAGTCGCGTCTCGGAAATCTCGAGGAGCTCGTGACGGCGGGCGCCGAAGGAGCGCAACGCAGTGAAACAGCGGCGGATTTTCTGGACCACGCAGCCCTAGTCTCCGAAACCGATGCACTGGACGAGCAGGCGGCCGTATTGCTGCTCACCATGCATAACGCTAAAGGGCTGGAGTTTCCGAACGTCTTTATCGCAGGCCTCGAGGAAGGAATTTTTCCACACAGCCGCTCCTTTAATTCGGAAGCGGCTATGGAAGAAGAGCGGCGGCTGTGCTATGTCGCGATGACCCGGGCACAAAAGCGGCTCTATCTGACTTGGGCGCGCTATCGCCGGAGGTTTGGGAGCGCTCAGCCCGAGATTTCGTTGCCTTCGCGCTTCCTAAATGAGGTCCCGCCCAGCTTGCGGGAGAACCTCTCTGCTTCTCGACAGCCTCAGACGGATCAGGTAGATCTGTTTGCGGAACAGCACGATGTTCGCGAAGCCGTGAAGCGCAATCTGTATACGGGCCGGACCTACAATTCAGTCGAAAACATCGCGCAGTTTTTTGCCGAGCGCGGCATGACTCCGCCGTCCGGCTTCACGCGTACATCTCAACCTGCGGAGCCTAGTGCGGGCGCTCGAGAGTCCGCCGGGTCGAGAACGCCAGGCGGACCTAATGCTTCGCCAGTTCGGCCCTCTCTGCAAACCCGTTCCGGCAGCACTCGGCACGGCTCTGGTTTTCGAGCAGGTGCAACTGTCCGGCACCCGAAATACGGGCGCGGCACCGTATTGCGGCGCGAGGGCGACGGGGAAGATGCGAAACTAACCATAAGCTTCCCTGGGTACGGGCTCAGGAAGATTGTTGAAAAGTACGCGGAAATCAAAATCGAAGAATGAATACCAAGCACGTCGAAGACAGAGCAGAACGCAAGCGCCTGAAACGCGCGGCTCGCAAGAAGGCGGCTCCTAAGGCCAAGCGAGCCTCGGGCGTAGCCCGTGGATCGAACAAGAGAAAAGTAAAGAAGATGATCAAAGGCCAGCGCAAGCGGTAGCGCTACGCTGCGTGGCCCGGTGTTGCTTTTTGGCCGGTCTTATTTTTATGCGCGTCTCGCGCCGGTTTTGGCTTCGCGGATGTGAATACCTGGCGTTGCCAGACTGAATCCTGTGCGCTCCATGCCTGCCTGAATATACCGGTTCCGCATAAACCAGCGCCATACGTTTCCGGTGAGGAGATTTTCGATGCTCAGCAGTGAGATGCCGACGTCAATGCCGATCACGTCGGGATTGACCCAGAGCTTCTTATCTTCCCAATTCGGGTTGAACGCGTCAGTGAATCCGTACCGCTGGTAAACCTTGTCGCCGTAGACATTGCGCATTTCGCGCAATACCGGAAAACAAATTTCGTGTGCAAACATCAGGGATCCCGCCGCGGCGCACGGGACGAGAGTGCCGTTAATGGGTCCGAAGAACGGCGGCCCACCCCAAATGACGTAACCCGCAGGGCTGTCTGAGACCGTGATTCCCCACATGTTCGGTCCGTAACCGGAATACTTGGATTGCAGACTGATGCAAAAATCGCGGTGCGCATAAGTCGCAAAGACGGAGTTCTGAAAGTAATTCAGGTACGAAGGATCGCCATCGACCTGATGCCGGAAGTCCACCCACGCGTGAGAGTATTGATGCGTAAACAGCGGCCCTCCACTGATAAAGGTCCAGTTCTCATACTTGACTTTCGGCCGCTGCCAGGCGTACCAGCTTTCGGCCGGAATGGGCCGGTGCGGCGATCCGATGGCAAGCAGGTACAGCATCGATGCTTCGCTATAGGCGAACCAGCGAAAATCCAAGAATCCCGATCCGGGATTCACCCCGTGCGACAGGAGATACGGATCTCCGTTGAGCATCCAAGCGAAGTCCACCCGCTCGAAGATTTGCTTCGCTAACGCTTTAATCTCGCGATCGGCGGAGAAATACTCAGCGGCAGTCAAAACGCCCGCGAGCAGTAGTGATGTGTCTACACTTGAGATCTCGGAATTCAGCTTGCGCGCGCCCGTGCCGGCGTCCATGAAGTGGTAGTACCAGCCGTGATCGTGGAAAGCGTGGGACCAAAGGAATCGAAGAGTTGTAGCGACTCGAGCTCGAGCTTGTGCTCGCGAGATCCAACCACGGTCGGCTCCTATGCAAATCGCAGTCAGTCCAAAGCCGGTTGCTGCAGCGCTGCCGACATTTCCGCCCGCCGGGGTGCCATCCATCCTCGCGCGGTCGAGCGATATGCCGGTATGCTCATTCGTCTGCTCCCAAAAATAACGGAAGCAGCGCTTGGCGTAATCCTCCAGGAACTGCCGCTCCTCCGGTTTGAGCGAGGTTGGAGTTTTGGGACTTGCCGTGTTGGCGAGCGCGCTTTGTGTCAAGAGAACCGCCCCGGCGCCCGCAAACAAAAACTCACGGCGCGAAAATTCGTTCTCTATGCTTCTTAGAGCGGTAAAGCGGCTCACAAACAGCGGAATCCCTTTAGTTTTAGATGAGACCTATCATCACGTGGTTGCGGCAAAGCACCTTTCTCCTACTATCGGTACTAGTTGCGCCATACTATAGGGCTCCTCGAGCGCATCAGGCCTTTTTCCCTTCCCACATCTCAACGGGCAGCGTTTCCAGGAAGGCTCGCGCGATGGGCGTTTTTACACTGAAAAACTCATCGGGGCTCGCCATGATCTCAAGCTTGCCGCCATCGAGCACGGCGATGCGAGTGGCGATCGAGAGCGCCTCCACCAAGTCATGCGTGACAAACACGGAAGCCACCTCATAGCGTCTTCGCAGATCCATGAACTGCTGCTGCATTTCATGACGTGTCACAGGATCAAGCGCGCCGAAGGGCTCATCGAAGAGCAGAATTTTCGGTTCCGCCGCGAGCGCCCGTGCGACTGCTACTCTCTGCCGCTGCCCTCCTGAAAGCTCGTGAGGAAGCCTCGCGCTGAAGTCGTCAGCTTTTAATCCGACTTGCTCGAGCAGCTCTCGCGCCCTTTGGCGCTGCTTTTCCTCCGGCCAGCCAAGCAGCCGGGGAACGAGCGAGACATTTTTCTCAACAGTCCAATGCGGGAGCAACCCGAATTCCTGAATCACGTACCCGATGCGGCGGCGTAGCTCAATCGGATCCACATGCTTCGAGTCTTGGCCGTCAATCGAGACGCTCCCTCCAGTAGGCGCGATCAACCGGTTAATCAGTCGGAGCGCCGTCGTTTTTCCCGATCCGCTGCGCCCGAGCAGCACCAGCGTTTCGCCTCGTTCCACATCAAAGCTGAGGCGATCGAGTATTTTACGCCCGTTCACGCTGTAGCTGACGTCGCGAAAAGAAAGATACGGCAGGCCGGCGGCTACCTCCTGTCTATTATGGGCATGCGAAAATAGAGTGTAGACGATTGATCCCGTGGCAGTTCGCTGACGGCCGCTGCCTCGGAGATTCTGCTATATCTTTAGAAGCGTTCTCCCACTACTTCTATTAGTCTCGAATGCCGTATCAGATTCAGCCGCTACAAGAGTTCCTGGTCCGCCCAGCTCTTCCCCCTTCGCTGAGCCGCCTCTCGGAGCTCGCCTACAATTTGCTCTGGAGTTGGGACCACTTGGTTCGTTCGCTGTTCCGGCGCCTAGAGCCCACGCTATGGAAGGAATGCAACCACAACCCAATCCAGTTGCTGGGATGCATTTCGCAGGCAACGCTCGATAGGGCCGCCGCGGACCCCCGATTTCTGCTTCTCTACCGGCGCGCATGCGAGCGCCATGATAGCTACCTGCAAGCAACGAAACCGGCCGACGCCACCCCAGTGATCGCTTATTTCTCGATGGAATATGGCCTGCTCGATTGCATGCAGATCTATTCCGGAGGCTTGGGCTTACTTTCGGGCGATCACCTCAAAGCAGCCAGCGATTCGGATTTCGCATTAACTGGCGTCGGACTGCTGTATCAACGCGGTTACTTGAAGCAATTTCTGAATCCTGATGGCTGGCAACAGGAAAGCACCCCGCTGAATGATTTTTATACGCTGCCGGTCCGCCCGTCAGTCGACGAGAACGGGCTTGAGGTGATCGTCAGCATCACCTTTCCAAACGCCGAAGTGTTTTTGAAGGTTTGGCATATCGATGTAGGACGCGTGAAGCTGTTTCTGCTCGACAGCAACATCCCGCAAAACCAGATAACGGAATACCGCGAAATTACCGATCAGCTCTACGGCGGTGACGTGAATAAGCGCATCTGCCAGGAGATCGTGCTTGGGATCGGCGGCCTTCGAGCGCTGAAAAAACTCGGCATTCAGCCCACGGTTCACCACATGAACGAAGGGCACTCGGCCTTTCTTGCGATCGAGCACATCCGCGTTTTGATGCAGGAGCACAACCTCAGCTTCGAGCAGGCGCTCGAGGCCACGCGTGTCAGTAACGTATTCACCACCCACACCTCCGTTCCAGCCGGCATTGATCTGTTCGAGCCCAGTCTCATGCATGCCTACTTCGGCCGGTACTGTGAAGGAGCCGGACTGCGGTTTGAGAACCTGCTGGCTTTGGGACGCAGGAATCTACAAGACCCGGCGGAGCGCTTCTCGATGGCGGTGCTGGCCCTGAAGACCTCTGCTTTCCGCAATGCAGTCAGCGCCCTGCATCGCTCGGTCTCGAGGGAAATGTTCCAGGATCTCTGGCCTCGTTTGCCGGTTGATGAAGTTCCGATTGTCTCGATCACCAACGGCGTCCACGCGCCCACCTGGATTAACGGGGATCTCGCCGCGATTTACGATCAGTACCTTCAGCCGGATTGGCGCGAGCGTCTCGAAGACAGCAAGATGTGGGAGCTGGTTCACGAGATCCCCAACCAGGAGCTATGGGAGATGCATCGCAAGCGGAAGCGGCGCATGGTCACTTTTGTACGTGAGCGCTCAACCGATTCGGCGCACCGGCGTAAGGCCTCCGGGTCCGAGATCCGGCGTCTCTCGGAAGTTCTTGACCCGGACGTTTTCACCATCGGTTTCGCGCGCCGCTTTGCAACCTATAAGCGCGCCACTCTGCTGCTTCGCGATGTCGAGCGGTTAAAGAAGATCCTCAACCATCCAACCCGGCCGGTTCAGATCGTCATCGCGGGCAAAGCGCACCCCAAGGATCATCCCGGCAAGACGCTGATTCGCGAGATCGTCGGGCTTTCGCGTGATCCCGAGATTTCGAAGCGTCTGATTTTTGTTGAGGACTATAGCATCCAGGTCGCGCGTGAGATGGTCCAAGGCGTCGATTTATGGCTGAACAATCCCCGCCGCGGCGAGGAAGCCTGCGGGACCAGCGGCATGAAGGCTTCAATGAACGGCGTGTTGAACCTCAGCGTGCTCGACGGATGGTTCGATGAAGCCTATGAGCAGTCCGGCGGCTGGGCGATTGGCGACCGCATTCCGTACCACGAAGATCAGGACGACATTCACGCCAGCGCCATCTATTCGCTGCTCGAAAACGATATCGTGCCGTTGTTTTATCGCGACTCTGACCAGGAGATTCCCGTTGAGTGGGTTCGCCGCATGAAAACCTGCATTGCGAACATCACGCCCCAGTTCAGTTGCGGGCGAATGGTGGCCGAGTACATGTCTGAGCTATATCGGCCCGCGCATGATTTATGGACCAGCATTTCGAGCAACGATTTCGAGCCCGCGCGTCAGAAGACGCTTTGGGAGAATCGCATGACTCAGGTTTGGAATCAGATTAAGTTCGTTGATACAGGCAATGGCCCGGGCGATCACGTCATCAGCGGCTCAGCCGTCCCGCTCCGCACCACGGTAGATTTGGCAGGTCTTAAACCTTCTGACGTGCTTGTTGAGGCTGTTATCGGACACGTCGGGGCGAATGGGCAACTCCAAGGCACCTACACGTTGCCGCTTGCCCCCGTCGAGGAACGGGGCAGCGCTGTCGTGTTTGCAAGCGAATTTACGGTTCAGGAGACGGGCCGGGTCGGCTATTCCGTGCGCATTAGCCCGAACCACTTCGACAACCCCGTAACCCGGCCATGTAACGCTTTACTGAAGTGGGTTTCCGATTGACAGATTAGGTCCCTTGAGAACTGGTTTTTTGAAAGGGCCACTAGCATCTTGACGCGATTCGTGGTACATACTAGATCAGGTGCAGGCGGGTTCTGTCACCACGTCCTTCCAATTCAGGCCCGCAGTCTCAATCGAGAGTTCCAGCGCCACCGGGAAGTTTTTTATCAGTACTGGAATCTGTACCCGACTTACATCCAGGCGAGCGGGATTTGCTGCGCTCTTCGTCGGCTCGGCCGGCGCAGACTTTGTGCTCTGATTTCCTGACTGGATGTCTCAAGGAGCCCGTCAACCACTATGGACGGAGATCGTAAATATCGGCAACGCGGTTATCAGGATTCGGCCCACGGGTCTGCGCCTCATAACTCAGAACGGCAGCGGCAACCAGGCCCCAGGCCCCCGCTTGACATTACAGGTCCGAAGCTGCCGCGGCTGGTCGAGAATTTGGTTGCCACCAGATGTTTTAATTGCGGCGTCACCTTAGCTGCGGATTTCGACTTTACAGGCGAGTGTCCCAGATGTCACGCCGCTCTGCACTGCTGTAAACAATGCGTGAACTTTGACTCGTCCACGCGATTTCAGTGCGTGAAGCCGATTCCCGTTCGCATTCCTATCAAAGACCAAGCCAACACATGCACGCTGTTCTCGCCGCGCGTGACCGTCGCTCGCGACGCGCTGCCTTCTGGGCGGGTCGGCAACGGCGCCGAAAATGGCGGGCTCCCAGCGCCTCGGAACCCAAACGATGCGCGTGCAGCTTTTGATAGCTTGTTCAAGAAGTAAGCGTGAAAAATCCGATCCGCGCCGTTCCTGGATCGCTTCGCTGAATGGCTGCTCCGAAGATCAAGAAGAAATCTACGGATGCCAAAACTTCCGCCATGCCGCGGCAGGGCGCTGTCCCCTGTTTGATTTTGCTCGTTATCGCGCTGGCAATTGCCGGCTTTTTCTTTTTTGCTTCGCTGCGTACAGCCGGATAATGCCGCGTTTATCGCGCGCTCCTACTGGCTCAACGGTAACGTGACGGTTTGCCCCGATTGGGCCGAGCGGCGCGCGGCTTCGAGAATCTCGCTGACGATGACATTGGTGCCCAAGGATGACAGGCTGTCCTCGTGAGCGGTTCCGTTGATCAGGGCGGCAAAGTAGTGGAGTGGGTCGTCGTAGGGCGGCAGTAAGGCTCGCGCGGCAGCGACGGTAGGATCTCTCTGACCTTCGCGGCGGAACTCGATCTTATCGCGAACGATGGTCTTTACGTACCCAGTGCGGCCGTAAATCTCCATGTCTTTCCGATCAAACGGCCAGTTCCAGGAAGCTTGCAGAATGGCGACCGAAGATGGATAGGTCAGGATCACATCCGCTTCATCCTCGACTTTCGGATAGATGTCCGGCTTGATGTGGAGCGTGACCGCAGTCACGGTCTTCGGCGGCAGGCCCTTCATGAGCCACGTCACGAGATCCGCGCCATAGCAGCCGAAATCGTAAAGAGCGCCGGCGCCGTTAAGTTTTGGATCGGTGAGCCACGCGAAGAACTCGGGCTGAACGTGGATCTCTTTCGGCCCCGGGTGGCCATCATGTGCGAGCACACGGCGGATGTCTCCAAGGTCGCCCTGTTGCAGCATCTCGAAAGCCGCTTCGTTGCTCGCATACCAGGTGGTTTCATAATTCACAATTACGTGGATCTTCGCCTGTTGGGCCGCTTGGGCGAGAGCCCGGGCATCTTCGTAACTGACGGCAAGCGGTTTTTCCATCATGACGTGGACGCCGCGCCGGGCGCACTGTTCGACCACTTTACGATGGTCGAAGGTGTTCGTGTAGACCACGACAGCTTGCGGGTGAACGCGAGAAATCATGTCATCGAGCGACGCAAAATAGAGACCGGAATCGAGCCGGTATTGCTGGGCGTAGCGGTTGAAGAGCTGGCGATCAGGCTCGGCGATGCCCACAACCTGAACGTCCGGCCGATCGGTCGTCGAGCTGAAAAATCCGGCCACATGGCCGTGCACGAGGCCCACGACGCCGAGCCGAAGCGGAGTGCTTGGGGCAGATCGCGCTGCAATCGCGAGCGGCATGGCGAGTAGCGCGAGTGCGCGGAGTCGCGAGAGTCGCATCAGGTTCTATTATCGGCGGTCATGACACGAGGCGCGTGATGCGCGATTTGAGTGGGGCCGCTGCAATGATCTACAAGAAGTTTGCGCCTCGGAGGAATCGGCCGGCACTGTAACCGGCGTCACGCCACATGAGAAGCTGTGAGTGATCTTCGGCGCTGTGAATTGCTTGTTTTTCGCGGAATATTGCTCGTATCCGAACTGTCCAGCTGCTGCGCGGAAAGCACATCCTGCACAAACACGAAGAAGAACTGTCCTTCAAAGGAAACCTTTACAGTGGTCTCGTTAAAGCCATCGCCACAGAATGTTAATTCAGCTCCTGCAGGCAGATGAGAGATGGCCGCCAGCTCCGTGCGTCCATCTTGAGCGCGGAGGGCCTGAATGGCCGCGATCTCGTGCGGCAAGCGATAGCTAGGTGGAAGGGCGGCACTAAACAGTGCTTCTTGATTCGCCATAGGTACTCCTTTTCCTAAATGGCACGTTTAGCGCTTGTGTAATTGACACTACAGAGAAGGTGTTTCCACGTGGAATAATTCTAACCGGAATTCCTGTGAAAATCACGAGGATTTTCTGTGCTGGGAATGCAGGCGCAGAAGGCAAATCAAACAATGTCAAAAAAAAGAGGCTCGACGCGAGCGTCACGACGATCACCGCAAAGGGAGTCGCGCCTATAATCCAGCCGCTGTGAGCGTGAAAGTCCGTAAACCGTGCTGTGATCAACGGCGGCAAAGCCAGTGAGATTAGAAACCCCACAACAACGCCAATTTTGCTACATTTAGGCCCGGACGTGCTCGTATTTGCATTTTCGCGGCTGAGATGGATGTTGGCGGCCCAGCGGGTTCTGGCGAGGGGAGAATTTTTCGGCGAAGGCTCGATTACGACCACCGAACGCGAGCCGGTTTTATTGAAAGGCGTAGCGGAATCTGCGCGGCGCTGAAGTGGCCGGAGCTCACCGCAAAGGAGCCGACGGTGGCGCGGGTGAGGATGAGAGATCAACGGTACCCTGAACCAAGTCAGTCCGTTTACTGGTAGGCCTTCAATCCTGAAGTTCCGCCGCATGCGCCAGCTCGAAGCGCGTATCCTGCAACCCGAAAACCTCTAATTAACCACTCTGGTTCCCGCCATTCAACGCACGATGCGTTGGCCGAGCGCAGCTTCCACAAATCCAACACGGTCCTCCGCCGCCTCCAGCAGGACCGTGGCTTCGTTCCGCAAATCGGGTTCGTTTCGCAAGATACCGATCACCCCGAACATGGCTTCGTTTCGCAAAACGGCCAAGTCCGCTGACCCCAGCCGCGTGCGAAGCAAGTTTTTCCGCTCTTTGACAACGAAATCATCTCGGCCCGAAGCGCCGAAACTCGCAGTGTCTCTGTTCCAGCAATCGTGCTATGGTGCAGATTCAAATACTCCCGCGCTCCCGGCCATGCCTGCCTCAGCTGAGACCCCGCTCATCGCCGAAACCCAAACCGCTACGTTCCCCGCGCTCGCCCTCGATTGCGGTGTCACGCTCCCCAATGTCAATGTCGCCTACCAGACTTACGGAACGCTGAACAGCGCCCGTACGAATGCCATTCTCATCCTGCATGCCTTCTCGGGCGACGCTCACGCGGCCGGCATCAGCAAGGATGACGCTCAGTCCGGCTGGTGGTCATCGATGATCGGGCCAGGCCTCGCGTTCGATACCGATCGCTACTTCATCATTTCTTCTAATGTGCTGGGGGGCTGCCGCGGGACAACCGGCCCCGGCTCTATCGACCCCACAACCAGTCAGCGCTATGCGCTGCGTTTCCCCGTTATCACTATCGGCGACATGGTCCGCCTCCAAAAAATGCTGATCGATCATCTCGGCATTCACCGGCTTCTTTCCGTTTCGGGCGGCTCGATGGGCGGAATGCAAGTGCTCGAGTGGGCCGCCGCTTACCCCGATTGCATCGCCTCCGCCATTCCCATCGCCGCTACCGCCCATCACAGCGCGCAGCAAATCGCGTTCAATGAAGTCGGACGTCAAGCGATTATGGCTGACCCCGATTGGAACGAAGGCAGTTACTACGACAGTAATCCTCCCGGTCGCGGTCTCGCCGTAGCCCGCATGATCGGCCACATCACCTACATGAGCGATGCGTCCATGCGTCAAAAGTTCGGCCGGCGCCTCCGCGCTAAGGATGCCTTTGGTTTCAACTTCTCGGTCGATTTCGAGGTCGAAAGTTATCTTCGTTACCGGGGAAAACAGTTTGTCGACCGCTTCGACGCGAACTCGTTTCTCTACATTACGAAGGCGATGGACTACTTCGATTTGTCTTCTGGTCACGCCTCGCTCGCTGCCGCCTTCGAGCGTACTCGCGCGCGCTTCCTCGTTCTGAGCTTCACCTCAGATTGGCTCTATCCCACCTATCAGTCGCTTGAAATCGTCGACGCTCTCCGCAGCTCTGAGGCCGATGTAACGTTTCGGGAGCTCACGTCCAGCTACGGCCACGATGCCTTTCTCGTCGAGACGAAAGAGCAAAGCGAGATCGTCGCCGGCTTCCTCGAAAGCGTATTCGGCCATATCCAAAGCACGCGCTGATCCACTCTATACTTGAATTTTAAGGAACGCCCCTTGCCATCTTCCGTCGAAGCTTTTGTTCACGAAAATGAATCCCGTTTTCTCAGTGAGCTGACCGATTTCCTCCGTATCCCGAGCGTCAGCACGCTTCCCGAGCACAAGCAGGATGTGGCGCGCGCTGCCCAGTTCGTTGCGGACAGCCTCACGCGCGCAGGTCTCGAGCACGTCGAAGTCATCGCGACACGCAAGCATCCCCTCATCTACGCCGACTGGCTTCACGCTCCCGGCAAGCCCACCGTGCTTTGCTATGGCCACTACGATGTTCAGCCTCCCGATCCGCTCGAGCTTTGGACGAACCCGCCCTTCGAGCCCGCGATCCGCAATGGCAACCTCTATGCGCGTGGCGCTTGCGATGACAAGGGCCAAATGTACATGCACGTAAAAGCCATCGAAGCCTTGCGTGCCGTGCATGACGGCAAGCTGCCCGTGAATGTCAAATTTCTGATCGAAGGCGAAGAGGAAGTCGGCGGAGAATCGATCTCTGAATTCGTTCCTCAACACCAGGCGAAATTAAAAGCCGACGTGGCGCTCGTTTCCGACACCGAATTGTTCGCGGATGGCATCCCTACGCTGTGCGTCGGCCTGCGCGGCCTCGTGTACGTCGAGGTGGAAGCGACCGGTCCCGCGCGAGACCTGCATTCAGGCATGTACGGCGGCGCTGCGCCGAGCGCCGTGTATGGCTTGATTGAGCTGCTGTCGAAGGCTAAAGATGCAAAGGGCCACATTCTCATCCCCGGCATGTACGACGATGTTGTCCCGCCCGATCCCGCCGAGGTTGAGAGTTGGAATCGCCTGCCCTTCTCCGAAGGTCAGTTTCTTACAGAAGAAGTCGGCTCATCTCAACTGACCGGCGAGCCCGATCAGTCCGTGCTCGCGCGTGTCTGGGCGCGCCCCACGTTCGAAGTTCACGGAATCGCGGGAGGCTTCACGGGCGCGGGCGCAAAAACGGTTATCCCGGCCAAAGCAATTGCCAAAGTCAGCATGCGTTTGGTGCCTAAGCAGGACCCGCAGCGCGTGCTGGCGGCCTTTAAACACTGGGTGAGTGAAAACACGCCCAGAGGAATCCGAACCGAAGTGCGCGTTCTGAGCTGTGGCCCGGCGATATCGGTCAACCCGAATCACCCTGCGATACAGGTCGCTGCTAAAGCCTTCAGCGAGATGCTGGGCAAGGCGACTGTGTTCATCCGCAGCGGCGGTTCCATCCCGATCGTCGGTGAATTTGCCGCGCATCTCGGAATCCCGACTGTGCTCATGGGTTTTGGACTTCCGGATGACGGTCTGCATTCGCCGAACGAGAAGTACCGCATCAGCAATTATTATCAGGGCATCCTCACGATTGCCCACTTTCTTGACGAATACGGCCGTCAGTAAACAGATCGAGCCCGAAACGCCGTGAAGGCTCGCCCGCGCTCCCAATCCGAACAAGTCGCACGTTCCGCAGGCGTAGTCTCCGCCGCTATTCTAGTCAGCCGCATCACCGGGCTCGCCCGCGAGATGGTGATGGCGAACAAATTCGGGGCAGGTTTATCCTACGATGCCTTTCTTCTTGCGTTTCGCATCCCGAGCATGCTGCGCACTCTTTTTGCCGAGGGCGCGCTCTCTTCCGCTTTCATTCCGACCTTCACTTCGTCACTCACGCACGGCGGACGGGAGGAAGCGATACGGCTCTCAAATCTCGTCGGCACCGCCCTCATCATTGTCCTGGGCGGTGTGTGTGCGCTCGGAGTGATCTTCAGTCCTCAGCTCGTATGGATTCTTGCTCCTGGTTACGCCGCTGTTCCCGGCAAATTTGAGCTTGCCGTTCACATGACGCGCATCATGTTTCCCTTTCTGCTCGTTATTGCGCTCTCAACACAAGTCATGGGCGTGCTCAACTCCTTTCACAAATTCGGCGTGCCCGCCATTGCTTCGGCGTTTTTCAATATCGGCGCGGTCTGCTTCGGGCTCGCGCTCGGGTTTTGGGTCGGCCCATACATCGGGATGGCTCCCATCGTTGGAATGGCGTATGGCGTGGTTTTAGGCGGAGCGCTGCAGCTCGTGTTTCAGATCCCCAGCTTGCGCGCCGTGGGCTTCACGTTCCGGCCGGCCTTTAATTGGTCACACCCCGAGTTGCGGCAAATCTTCCGGCTCATGGGTCCGGCCATTATCGGCAACGCGGCCGTTCAGATCAACGTGACGGTCAATACCAACTTCGCTTCCCGCCTCTCCGATCCGCTTCGCGGCCCCGATGGTCCGGTAAGTTGGCTCACCTATGCCTACCGTTTCATGCAGTTTCCGCTCGGATTGTTCGGCGTCGCATTCGCTTCCGCCTTGCTGCCCTCGGTTTCGCGCAGCGCGGCGCTCAGCAACCTCGAAGAGTTCCGCAAAACGTTCTCCCGCTCTCTGTCATTCGTATTTCTGCTCACGATTCCCTCCTCGCTGGGGCTGATCGTGTTAGGGCCGTCCATCGTGGGCGCCACTTTCCAGAGCGGCCGCTTTGACGCCTATGACACCCGGCAAACTGCGATTGCATTGTCGTGCTACGCCATCGGCTTGCTCGGATTCGCGGGGACCAAAATTTTGAATCCCGCTTTCTACGCCTTGTCCGACGCGCGCACGCCCATGTATGTGAGCATCTTCTCCATCCTGGTCAACTTCTGCATGGCTCTGGTCCTGCTCGGATACTTTCACTTCGGCTATGCGGCTCTGGCGCTCTCGACATCTACCGTCGCCGTCGTTTCTTCGATTTGTTTATTTGAAAGCCTGCGCCGCAAGCTCGGCGGCATCGAAGGCCGGTATCTAAGGGACCGCGTGGGCCGCGTCACAGCAGCCTCTCTGCTGATGACGCTCGCGATTATTTTTGCGAACCACATGATAAGCCGGCGAATGATGCCGACGCGCGCTGGTTACCTTGCGGATCTCGCAATCTGTTTACCGCTCGGGATGCTCGTGTTTGTTGGTGCATCACGGCTGTTCGGAGTTCACGAGATCGGCATCGCTTCGAATCTGTTCCTACACCCACTTCGACGCCGCAATGCGAGGGAGCCTAAACTTCAAAAGAAGTTGTAATTCACCATGACGTACGGATACGAGTAGGCGTGATTGTGATGGGTGTTCGCAAGAAACGCTCCCGGCAAGATGCGGCCGAAACCAGAGCCGAGCTCGAGCTGCCGGTTAATGCGGTACGAAGTCTCGGCATCGTACTCCTCGCCGATATGTGTTCCGGATAATCCCTTCGGATCTCGAGCAACGAAAGAACCGGAGGAATTATAGAAAGCATCAGTAGCGCTGGCTAACCACCAATCGTTATAGATGCCGGCCAGCGTCCAATTGCGGCGTAACGAAACCCTGGCACCTGAGCGAACTTGCTTGAGGTTCTGCCAGGCTACCTGATCGGCGAGCCCGTGGTGATCATGAATATTCGGATAGAGCTGATCGAACGTTCCGTGCGTACCATCTTTCGCGTTCTGGTCGCCGGACGCGAAGGAATATTCAGCAAAAAAGCGCGGCTTTAATCGGAGTGACTCGATACTGTACCCTAATCTTCCCGTCCCCGCCCAAGCGCGAATACGGTCGGTCCCGATGTTTCCGAACTGGCCGGCAGCTTCGGAATCGTAATCCCATTGCGAGATATTGCCTGCCCAGCGCACTCCAATCGTCTTCTCGTCAAGATGCGATAGCTTGCCTTCCTCCGTTTTTATACCTGGTGAAACGCGCCAAAACACATACGGCTCGACAACAGATTGGGGTACAAGGTGCTTCAGGCCGCCGTAAATGCCGGAGAGATTGTTTCCCTGCTGGTGGTGGCTTAAGCCATTGTCCAAAGCAATGACAGGCGAAGCCAGAAAAGTAGTAACGCGGATCCAATCCCAATTGAGATTGATTTCTGCAGCATCGAAGCCTCTCGAAGCGTTGCGCCAATAGGAAGTTCCTACCAGCCTGCCGTCGCCGAAATTAAGGTCCTGCCGTCCGGCGCGAAGGCTGATCCGGCTCTTCTCGACATCGCCCAGATCCAAATAAAGCCGGCGGAGATCCCACGTGCTTTGGTAGGGCGGTGCGAGAGGCTGATCCTTCCAGAACGCGGTGGCATCTTGCAACTCGGCATAGACCTTCAACCACGCAGCCGGTTTGATGAGCATACCGAAGCGGAATCGCGTAAGAAGATAAGCGTCGGAGTTATCAGCTTGGAAGTTTCCGCCGCTATAGCCTTCAAAACGGCTGCGATACCCGGCTGTGAAGCAGAGCCAGGCCGGAAGAGAGTGATTGATATCCGAAAGAGGCGAGAATTTGGCTTCCGAAACGTCGGCGTCCCGTGGACGATTCGCGTTCACTTTGCTGCCTCCCGGGTTGTCCACAATACATTGAGCGGTCAACGGCAACGCAGCCAGAAGCAGGCACGCATATCGTCCGGCTTTGTGTGTTACAGGTATCGCGCACAACGTGTCCCTCTGCAAGGTATTCCTCATAGAGTAACGTACTTGAGCGGAAAGAACGTTCTCCCTTCGCGTGCTAGAATTCGAAGTTAATGCTGCAGGACCTGGCTCTTGCGCTTCGTCTCCAAGCGCTTGATCGCAGGCTCGCTAGTCTCGAAACCGAGATCGCAACCCTCCCCAAACATATCGCTGAACTTGAAAAGCGGCTCGAATCCCACACGCGCCGCCTCGACGCCGATCGCGCCGCCCTCGCTGCGAATCAACGCGACCGCAAAAAGCTCGAAGGCGACGTTCAAGTGCAGGAACAGAAAATTTCCAAGCTGAAAACGCAGACTCTCGAGGCCAAAACCAACGAGCAATATCGCGCCTTTCAAAACGAAATCGCCTATGCGGAAGGCGAGATCCGTAAGTCCGAGGACAAGATTCTCGAGCTGATGGAGCAATCCGAGCGCCTCGAAAAGAACGTCAAAGCTGCCGAAGCGGCATTAAAGCAGGAAACCCAGCACGTCGAGAGTGAACAAGCTCGTGCACGCGAGCGAACCGCCGTCGACCAAAGAGAACTCGCCGAGCGCCGCGCCGAGCGCAAGTCGATCACCGATCAGATGGACCCCAACCTCTACACTCAGTACGAGCGAATTCGGAAAAAAACCAAGGGCACCGCAATTGCCGACGCAACGGAAGGCCGCTGCGATGCCTGCCAGATCGCTCTTCGTCCACAATTCTTCCAGGATCTGCGGCGCGGCGATCAGATTATGTTTTGCGAGAGTTGCGGACGAATCCTTACCTACAATCCCCTCATCGATATATCTAGCGACGTAGCAGCCAGCCAGCAGACTGCCTGATCCGCCGCAATCTTCCTCACAACC
Source organism: uncultured Acidobacteriaceae bacterium (assembly GCA_963703035.1). Taxonomy (GTDB): domain Bacteria; phylum Acidobacteriota; class Terriglobia; order Bryobacterales; family Bryobacteraceae; genus Bog-105. Next base: position 2,141,137 of record OY969780.1, read on the forward strand.
CGGAGCTTGGGGATTAAAATCGTTTTTGGTCGGTGGGCAGCCGATCTGGAGGCGTTTTTATGAGGGTCTTCGATACTTCCGACATTCGGAATATCGCATTGGTTGGGCACGGGCATTCGGGAAAAACATCGCTCGCCTCGGCGCTCTTGTATACCGCCGGCGCAACAGACCGGTATTTAAAGGCGGATGAAGGCAACACCATCACCGACTTCGATGAAGAGGAGATTTATCGAAAGCTCACGATCATGTCGAGTGCTGCCGCGTTCACTTGGCAGAAGACGAAGATCAATCTGCTCGACACCCCCGGCTACAACATTTTCCTGAGCGAAACGCGATCCACGCTCACCGCCGCGGATGCCTGTTTGCTCCTACTTGATGGCGTGGCTGGGGTTGAGGTCTCGACCGAGAAGGTCTGGCAATTCGCCGAGGAGTTTAAGCTCCCCTGCGCGCTGTTCGTCAACAAACTTGACCGCGAGCGTTCCTCTTTCGAGCGCGTCGTCGATTCCGTCCGCGAAGCTTTCGGCAGGACCGCCGTGCCGGTGCAGCTGCCGTTAGGGTCGGAAAAGAATTTCACCGGGATTATCGACCTGATTCGCATGCGTTCTTTCTGCTACAAGCCAGGCGGCGACGGGAAGAGCAAAGAGGACGAGATTCCCACGCCTCATCAGGAAGCGGCCGCAAAGGCCCATGAGGCACTCGTCGAGATGGTTGCGGAAGGCAACGACCAACTGATGGAAGAGTTCTTTGACACCGGAACTCTTCCCGCCGAGCACATCATTTCCGGGCTCCAGCAAGGAGTTCGCGAGCGCCGCATCTTTCCCATCTTCTGTGGCGCGGCTTCTCAAAACATCGGCTCGGATCTTCTGATGAGCTCTATCGCCGAAATCTTTCCTTCTCCCTTACAGGGTCCCGCGCTTACGGCAATCAAAGACGGCGCGGAAACCACGAAAGCGATTTCGCCCAGCGATCCGCCATCGGTGTTCGTATTCAAGACCTCGGCCGACCCGTTCGCCGGGCGCGTAACGTATTTCAAAGTTATGTCGGGCACGCTCAAGGACGACGCGCATCTCACGAACATGCGTTCGAATGCAAGCGAGCGGCTGGCCCACATCGCTACTCCGTTCGGGAAAACCATGCAGCCTATAACAGAGTTGCGCGCGGGAGACATCGGTGTCGTCCCAAAGCTGAAAGACACTCTGACCGGTGATACTTTGTGCGAGAAAACGAATTGCGTCGCCTTCAAAGGCGTCGAAATACCCGAGCCGTCGATCGCTTACGCCATTTCCGCCAAGACACGCAATGACGAGGATCGATTGAGCACGGCGCTTGCGAAGATGCTCGAAGAAGATCGCGCATTGCGCTTTTATCGTGATCCCCAGACGAAGGAGTTTTTGCTTGCAGGCAACGGCCAGCAACACGTGGAGATCGTCGTCAGCCGATTGAAACGGCGATATGGGGTGGAAGTCGAGCTGAAATCTCCTAAGATCCCGTACCGCGAAACCGTCCGCGGCAGTGCGAACGTCCAGGGCCGCCACAAGAAGCAGACCGGCGGCCACGGCCAGTTCGGCGACTGCTGGATCAAGCTCGAGCCGCTGCCCCGCGGGGAGAAGTTCGAATTCGTGAACGACATCTTTGGCGGCGCGATCCCTCGCCAATACATTCCGGCGGTGGAGAAGGGAGTTTTAGAAGCTGCCGAGCAAGGCTTCCTCGCCGGCTACCCTGTGACCGATTTCAAGGTCACTGTGTACGACGGTTCATATCATGACGTCGACTCCTCGGAAATGGCGTTCAAGCTCGCGGGCCGAAAGGCGTTTCGCGCCGCAATGCAGCAGGCCAAAGCCGCGTTGCTCGAGCCCATTATGAAGGTCGAGGTCGAAACACCGACCGATTTCGCGGGCGATCTGATGAGCGATTTCAATGGACGGCGCGGCCGCATCTCCGGCATGGATCTGAAGGGCAACATGCAAACCATTCGCGCCCAAGTTCCGATGTCTGAGATGCTCAGCTATCAAAACGACCTGATCTCTAAGACTCAAGGCCGAGCTTCGTTTCACATGGAATTCGACCACTACGATTACGTACCCGGAGCGCAGGCGGAGAAAATCATCGCCGCGGCGAAGGCGCACGTGCAGGTCGAAGAAGAAGAGTAGGCGCCGTCCTGCGGCTAGTGGGCGAAAACGCTTTCGAATAGACGCCGCATCTTGCCTTGTAAAGCGGTCAGTTCCGCGCGCAGCGCCGATGGTGTTCGATACTCACCCGTCCAACGCTGCATCAGGTCCGCCAGCATTTCCTCTTCCCGGTGCGAGCCCGGAAATTTTTCTTCCGCTCGCCCGGCGACGATCCGCAGACCATGATCCAGAGCGCGGACAAAAGTCGTCGCCTGAAGTAGAAACTCGGCATCCGCTCGCTCCAGGTGCCCCATTTTCTCCACAACGTCGATGCGCTCCGGCGTGTTCAGGGTTTTGAAAAACATCCCGGCGCCCTTCAGACGCAAATACATCAGAATGAAATCCGCATCGTAATAGCTGCCCTCGCCTGCTTTCAGCGGACTTACCGCGCCTTGCTCGCGCTGTAGCCGCATTCTCATTTGATACAGGTCCTGTTTCGAGCGGCCGCTCTGTCCATAGCGCCGCCAATCCACCCGTTGCAGCTCGCTGAGGAACGCCGTCGCGCGTTCGACATCCCCGGCCACACCGCGCGCTTTCATATACGCGATCCCTTCCCAGGCTTCGGCCCGGGTCGAGAAATAATCGACGTACTTCGATTCTGTTTGGACCAGCATGCCTTCGCGTCCATCGGGGCGGAGTCGCGTGTCGAGCGAAAGGATGGTCCCATCGCCCGTGTATGTAGTCAGAATCTCGATCACGTGTTCGGCGACCCGGGTCCAAAATCTCTGCCGCTCTGCTTCCGAATCGGGAATGATAAAAAGCAAGTCGGCGTCCGAGCCGAGGTCGAATTCGCGCATACCTAATCTGCCCAGAGCCACGAGCATCATCTCGTTTCGCGGCTCCTCGAACGGCTTGCCCGCGGTTGCATGTGCATGGGCATGTGCGATTGCTTGCTCGAGTCCGATTCGGTAGGCGCGTGCAATCACAAATTCCGTGAGCGCCGACGTGCGGTCCAGAGTTTGAAACACCGGCTCGGACAAACAGATACTGCTCGCTTGGATCGCGAACATCTCGTGCCGAAAAAAGCGCCGCAGTCCGTTAATGTCGTTCAACGGCGCGGCAAGCCCTTCAAACGCCAAGCGCCGTTTTGGATGGTCCGCCACACGCGCAATCTTTTCGAGCAGTTCCGGATAGCGCGTCAGCTCTTCGGAAAAGAACGGACTGGTTTCAAAGATTTGAACGACCCAATCCGTCAGAACCGGGTGGCCATTAAGTAGATTGAGATGAGCCGGGTATTTCAGTAACGTCTCGACAAAAAACGCGAGTGCGTGATCCGACCGGTAGAGGCTGTGAGCCCGAAACCGCTCTGCGAGCTTCGGCGCCGCATCGCCCAGCGCTCGAAGAAGATCTTCCGAAAAACCACGCGATCCTCGCTCTTCGGGAACCCGAGCCGGAGAATCGTTCCCGAGATTCGCCGCGGGCATGTGCGTGTAAGAAAGCGGACGTTGAGCATGCACGATGCGGTCATAAATCCCTTGCACATTCTCTAAATGGCGGTTGAGTTCCTGAAGGAGTTGCACCGCCGAGCCTATTCGGGGCGTTTTGGGTTTTGCAGCGGTAGGCATGCGCCGCGCGATTCTCTCAAGTTCCGGCGCTGATCCGGGGAGTGAGTGAGTTTGCCGGTCCTCTTCAAATTGCAGACGGTGCTCCAGATTCCGTAGGAATTCGTACGCTTCGACCAGGCGGGAATGCTCAGTCGAGGAGAGAAGATCCCGCTGAAACAAATTCGACAGCGCCGCGAGCGTACCGCCATGCCGGACGCTTGTCTCGCGAGCGCCATGCAAACGCTGTAGACACTGCACCAGAAACTCTATATCGCGAATTCCGCCGGGCGCGAGCTTCACGTCCAGCTCATCTTTGCGTAGCCGTTTCCGCCCGAGCTTTTCACTGATGCGCTCGCGCGTTGCCGACATCGTTTCGATTGTCGAGAAGTCGAGCGTCGTCGAATAAATCGCCGGCTCGACAAAGTCGAGCAGCTCCCGCCCCAGCGCTTCGTCGCCGGCCGCAACCCGCGCCTTGATCAGCATCTGCAGTTCCCAATCGCGAGCGCGTCTTGAGTAATAGTCTTTCGCGCCAGCAAGGGAAATGCATACATCTCCCAGACTTCCTTCAGGCCGGAGCCTCAAGTCCACGCGATAACACACACCGGCCGCCGTGTAGGTCGAAAGCAGATTTGTGAGCTGATTCGCGACCTTCTTATAAAACTCTTTATTGGTGATCTTCTCGGGGCCCGATGTCTCGCCGTTATCGCTGTATAGAAACATCAGGTCAATATCGGAGCTGTAGTTCAGCTCGCGCCCGCCGAGCTTGCCGAGAGCAAGCACGGTAAACGCGCCTGGTACGCCATCGGCCAGGGGAGAGCCATACCGGGCGCTCAGCTCAGAACTCACCTTTTCAAGCGCGCAAGCAAGGATGGCGTCAGCCAGGCTAGAAAGTTCTTCCGTCACTTCGGAAAGCTTGCCATCGCCGAGCGCGTCGCGTAGAACAAGCCGAAGCAGTTCCTTCCGGCGGAAAAGGGCGAGATCCAAGGCTGCGGGCGAAACAATGCCGTGTTCTCTCAGGAAGGAGGTCAAACGCCTCTTGTAATCGATTCCAGAGAGCGGCTGCTGAATCGCCGAGATTTCGTGCAGCCACTTAGGATGCTGCAGCAACTCTTCGGACAGAAAGCGACTGAAGCTGAAAATCGTAACGAGCCACTGGCAGCGTTCATCGCCGAGGGTTAGCTGCTGCTCGGGATCGGGACACCTGGCGAGAAACTCGCTAAGGAAATGCGCCGTCCTCTCGGGGTCAACCGATGTCTCGACGAGAGCTTGGATTTGCTGTCGCGTGGTCTGCGGCGTGGGCAACCGGAATTATCGCTTCGATTATATCGTCTGGTTCTATGATCCCGGGTTGAAGGATCGAGGCATAAAAGCCGCTGATGTCCCAAAGCGGGGAGCCGGGATCGAGCGCCTTCACTTGCTTATCGAAAATTCGCTGCTGTATACCTGGCCCATATGGATTGAGCGTTATGCAAGGCCCTCGCGGTTGCGTCAGTTCGAGAACCACACTACCTGCCCGGAATCTCTGTCCGGGGCGCCACAGTTTATGATCGAGCCCCAGTGTAGTGAGGTTTTCGCCGAGCGCCCCGTAGTAGAGAGGCCAGCCCTCATGCGAAAGTTCATTCACCACTTCCGCCGCGATAAGTAGGAGTGCCTTTCGCGGTCCGCCATGATGCTTCTTGTCGTTATGGTCATCTCCGGAGATTCCGAGTAAACCGACTTTCGCGCGCGCAGTCGGCATCTTCGGCAGGCCGCCGGGCGAGATATTCACCTGGAGGATTTTGCCGCGCGCTAAAGGCCCGTTTCCGTGCCGCAAACGCTCACCTCTAAACCTGCTTCACGAAAAAATGCAGCTTTCGCCGCTAAGGCCCGGTTCGCTCCGTTTCGGTCGGGAGCATACGCCACCTGAATATGATTCGCTTTGTGCCGGGCCATCATCTGGTCGCGCGAAATACCGTACAACACCGCATGCATAATCGGCCATTGCGGCGTGGTAATCCGCCATCTTCGCTCCGTTTCTTCGCGCGGGAGATCCACAACACGTGCGCGTCCAATATCGGCCTTCAGTTTTCCATCTTCGATGAACACGCGGCTCCAGACAATTTCGCCGGGCTTGCTGATTCCTTTAAGGGAGCCACCGCCCAGGCGAAAGTACATAAGGGGTTGCCGCTCGCTCACACTTCCCCTGAATCCGCCCGAATTGTGCGCCGGCGGCACGGCCCCGGAGATTTCAAACACCCACACGAATTCGCCGTTGAATACCTCCCCATAGCGCAGGTCATGGAGCGTGGTCTCTGGAGAAAAGCCGAGCGCATTCCAGACCCGTTGCGTTATGAGAGCGTCCAAACCCGCGCATTCATCCGCCTCATTGAAATGCGGCAAGGGCTGACCGTCATAAAGGACACGGCCATCGCGTGATGTTACCGGCGGACGGTCAGAATTGTTGAGAAGACCCTCTGCCAGATCAGAAGCCGGCGCCAAATCTTTCAGACCTTGCTGGTATTGGATTCCGATCGCAGCGCACCCAAACTCATCCGCAATGCCAAGAGCCGCGATATACATGCGGCACTGATCAAGAATCTGAGCGTCCGTAAGCTCCGTGTCCGGGTTCGTACCGGTTTTGAACGTGAGTCCCGCCCTATCGAGCCAGGCGCGAACTTCTTTCGCCTCGTGCTCGGGTATTTCACGCATCGCAGCGTAAAGCGCCGACTGGCTGAGCCGTTCTTTGTAAACGCCCGTGGGATTCAGCAGAGAATCAGGGACAATCGCGTTGAACATGCCCATGCATCCTTCGTCGAAGACGCCCATAATCGCCTTTTCGCGTTTGAGCTGGCGTGCGAGTGAAACTCCGAGCGCTTCTGCATCCGCGGGAAGTTTCATGTCATCCAATGAGCCGACGTGACTCGAGTCGTGCTGGACGGGGTCGCCGCGAAGCCAGGATGCAAGCCGCGATAAAAAATACTCGTCCGCAAAATTTTCAGACCATAGTGTCGAATACGAAACACCGGCCTTGGTAAGCGATCCGTTCAGATTCAACATGCCGACCAACCCGGGCCATTCGCCGCTCCAGTTGGCAACGGTCAGTAGGGGGCCTTTGTGGGTGATGAGGCCGTGCAGAATGTGGTGGCTATACTGCCACACAGCCTCGACGACGATCAGCGGCGCATCCTCCGGAATACCGCGGAACACTTCCATGCCGTATTTTTGTGAATCGATGAATCCATGTTGTTTGACAGGATCCATGGGGTGACCGCGCTTAACCCGGACGCCAAAATTCTCGATGGCTTTTGTAACAGCTTCTTCGACACGCTCCTGCGCGGGCCAACATGCGCGGTTGGCCGAGCGACGCAGATCGCCGCTCGCGATCAGGACTACCTCTTCGAACATCTTGCCTATTTTGGCAGACTTATTGCTCAATTTGAATTAACGGAGATGTGCCGGAAGAATAAGCCGCATCGTCCCAACGCAGGCCCTCGCCCTCATGCAGCATGCGGTTCACCGTTCGTCCGATCGCTAGGGATCCCTGAATGAGATGACGAGCTCGAAGCGGCCCGGCGACCCTTACGTCACCTAACCAATGCATCCCCATGCTCATGGAGCAACCGCATTCGGCGCAGTTGGGCTGCCCTCCAAACACGCACGGCTCGACACGCGTATTGAGGTCGGCAGTGTAATTGATGGACAGGTTGGAAAAGAGGCAGGCAGAGGGGCTGAGCGGCGGGTTGAGAAATGCATGCATCAGTCCCTTATGCATGGTCAGTTTCGGATGTTTTCCGGAAATCGAATTGAAATACGCTGCAAGCTGCCGTCTGTTGTCGGCTGTAAGCCGCTCGGCTGACTCTTCATCGATTTGAGGAGTGTAGGCGCTGACCCAGATGCGATTCACTTCCGGGCGCGCGTTCCAGAACTCGAGATAACGATCCATGTAACCCGATTGCTCAATGTTCTTTCGAACTACAGTCCAATGGATATTTACCCGGCGTCCTTCAATATTCTTGAGAATGCGCTCGTAAGTCGCGGGCTTGCGCCGCACATCGTGATCTTCGGGATTGCCGTCGACGGAGACGGCGACAGTTACCTTGGGAAGGGTAGTCCACTCCTCGGGAATGGGAATCACGGCGCTCGTGACAATCATCGTGTAAGTGCCACGGCGGCTGAGCTCCGGAAGAACACGGCTCAGCTCACGATGCCGGATTAGCGGCTCGCCACCGACAAGCGACACCTGAAGTGGGCTATGCTCGTCAACCAGCTGAAGAATGCGCCTGACAAGCTCGTCGCCGCGAAAGTCACTGAGCGAGCGTAAATTCAGGCCATCCCCGCCAAGATGCGAGTCGCCGTAGGCATAACAGCCGGGGCAGCGAAGCGGGCATTCCCGAGTCACTTCGATTGAGAGCATGGGGACCTTGCCAGTCAGCACTTTCCCCCAGGATTGAAACACGTTTAACGGCTGCATTAGACCCTTTAGAATTTCTGACGCCTAGCGCCAGTTCCGGTTTCTAACGAACGCCTGAGGCTGTTAATAGACCCAGCCCAACGTGACCTGATAGGTCCTCGGCGTAACCCAATGCGTCCCGCTAAATGTAGATAAAAAGTTGTACAGAGCCGCTTCGTTGGTGATGTTCATGGCCGTCAACTTCAGGGTTGTCTTCAACTTCTCAGTGCGGAAAAGATTGTCTATCCCGACGCCCACATCGAAAAGGTTACGCGCTGCGATGCGCGGCGGGTTGTGATCGGGGTTATAGGTCCCAGCCGCGGGAATAACGAGGCGCGTGGCCCCGTAATTTGTCGAGCATGAGCTGATTCCGTGCGTCACGGTCGCGAACTGGTTGCCGCAGAAAAAGCCAATGTCAGCCTGTTCAGCCGGCGTGAGAGCGAGCGCATCAGCAAGATCGGTCACCGAACCCGCTACTTCTCCGCTGTCATACCGCCACGTGAACGTCGCCCAGGGGCCATCCTTCTTGTATTGATAACGCAGGAAACTCGTCTGTTGGAAGGCCTGGTCGTGATCGATGCGAAACACGCCCGTACTGAGCGGCGAGTTGAAGATGAGGCCACCAGTTTCCGGACCAAAGAAGCGAGCCCGCGTGTGGCCGAGTGTGGTATAGGCTTGAAATCCATGCAAGTTTGAAGTGGAGACGCGCACGGAAACGCCGTCGATCTTCGATTGTCGCCATTCAATCGGAAACGCAATAGGAGTGTTGAAAAGCGTGTCGAAATCGAAAGCGTTCTTCGTGTACTTCCAGAAGTAGTCGCCGTCTATCTGCAAGAATCGTTTGATTCCCTGCTGCAAGCCCATATCGTATTGGTTCCGATGACCGGGCCGGAGCGCCTCGCTTCCAAACGCCCCAAAAACATTCGAGGCTAAGCCACCCGCCCCGGTCGTGCTCGACAAGATCAAATTCTCGTTATACGGCGTCTCCATGGTTCGGGAATAGGACCCGCGAATAACGGTGCCAGTCTTCTTGAACATGTAAGAAAGCCCAGCGCGCGGCTGCACGAGGTTGTCTTTAGAGATGCCGTCGTAGTTGTCGAACCGCAACCCTATATTCAGGCTCAGATTTTTGATGGTCATCTGATCTTGCGCGTAAAAGGCCTGCTCGTTGATATTTGCCCGCCCATGAAAGTGGAAAGGCACACCACCCCGGGTGAGGTCGAACGGTACCAGGCCCGGCGAAAGATTAGGATTCGCAACAAAGCCGAGGCCCGAGCATGCGGCAGGGTTAGTGACCGTTGGTAATGCGAGAGGGGTACCTTGCTGACTCAAGCAGACGGCATTGAAAGTCGGAATCGTGAGAGCAAGCGCAAAGTTTTCGACGAGTCGGGTTTGCATCAGTTCCGTTCCGATTTTGATGTTGTGAGTGCCGTTCGCGTATGAGAGGTCGGCACGCGTTCCCCAATTAGTGAGGTGGCGATCCTGGCTCACGGTAGCCGGGGTGTCGTCAAACGGATCTCCGCTAGGGAAGTAGTTGACGCGATCCTGACGAACAAATGGATCGAAGGTGAGCAGCGTCGTGGGACTGAATGTGTGCTGATAACCCGCGGCGAAACTGTAGGTTTTAGCCAGCTGGCGCTGATCTTGATCCAGTTGATTGTACGTGACCGGTATCTGAAACCAATTGCGAGCTCCAAACAAATCGAGATGCAACGAATCGTTGGTTGTAGGTTGAAAATCGATACGATCGAATATCGTTTCGCTATTCCCTATGTCATGGAACGGCGCAAATTCAGGGCTATCCAAAAATCGGCCGCTCCGGTTAGAATCTGCGACCAGAAAATTGCCCCACTTTGCGCCTCCTATTCCGAAAGTGGCGTCTTCGCCAAACGTGCCGAAAGACCCGTAGTAAGTGTCTAAGCTGGCAGTCGGCTTTTGTCCCAAGCCGGAGCGGGTTACGGTGTTCACGATCAGGCCGGTCTTGTCCCCATATTCCGCATTGGGGGCGCTGGTGACCAGCTCGAGCGATTGAAATGCATTCGGGGGCAGTTGGGTGGAAAAAGTTTTGTTTTGCTGATCACTGATCGATTGCCCATCGACGACGTAAGTTGTCTCGCCGTGATCTCCCTGGGGATGAAAGAAGCCGTTCGAATCGGCGACTACTCCGCCCGAAGTCAGCGTGATCGCGTCACTGAGCCCCTGTCCGGAAGATGCCACGGGAAGCTTGGACAACAGAGTTTGATCGGCGTCGGTGTGGGCCGATGGCACGTTCTCGAGAACGTCCGCACTGGCTTCGACGTTGACCGTCTCAGTTGAACCGGCGAGCGCCAGCGCCGCATTGACCTCGATCGGCACTTGCGTGCGCACCGCAACATCCTGCTGAAAAGTCTGGAAACCGGCCAACGTGATCTGGAGATGGTACTGATTCGGCGGAATGTTCAGTAGGCGGAACGTGCCATCGGAGCCCGACTTCGCGGATTGCGAATAGCCGGAAACTGGATTGCTGATGTTCACTTCAGCGCCGGCAACGACCGCGCCGCTCGGATCTGTAACAGTGCCCCGAATGGTTCCGCCATTCCCGGTCGCCTGCGCGGAAACTCCGGGCTTCTGAACGAGAAAAAACGAAAGAATCAGAAAAACCGGTATCCACTTCGGCCTTACTCGTTGTTTCAAAAGCTTGCTCCTTTTCATGCAAACAGGCTGCGCGCGTACTAACAGAGAGTGCTGCAGCCGATCCAAAAATTACAGCGAAAGGAGTGAAGCGGGGGGTGCCCGCGGAGTGCGCGTCAGCTCCGGTACTTCGAAGATCATTGCCGGTTCCATTGAAACCGCCACATGCTGCGAAGGAATAATGAGCGGCTTGCCGGCGTCGCTCGCGATGCTGACTACATTCGCGCGCTCTGCGACATGGCACAACAGGCAGTTTGCGTGTTGCGGCGAATCGTGCTTGTGAAGAGGTCCGGCGAACGATGCGATGAGCAAAGCCACGAGACACACAAACGCCAGCAGCGTGGCGCTCATAAAGCGTTTACTGGACGGCGATGCCACTCACCCGAATTATACGCGAACTGAAATGTATCGGTTCCCGGCTTGGCGGGCAACCGAAAAAATAGCTGGTCCGTCCAAACAAACAGGGCCAACCTTTTGGTCAACTTACGCTTTCTTGTAAATTAGAGTAAGTTCCTGTTGAATATGAGCGAGCCTGCTCCTGACGCGAAGGCGGCGAGTGGATCTGAGCCGGAGCGACCCCGGTCCGCGGTGATCGCGACCGTCGCCTGGTTCCGCGATCTGATGCTTTCAGTGCTGATCGCGGTGCTTGTGATTCTGTTTTTGTATCGCCCGGTGAAGGTCGAGGGCACAAGCATGATGCCCAGCCTGTACGACCAGGAGCGGTTGTTCATCAATCAATTCAGTTATAAATTCGGTCTTGGTCACATCCGGCGGGGCGACACGGTCGTGTTCTGGTACCCCGGCGAGCCGACCACTTCCTATATCAAGCGAGTGATCGGGCTTCCCGGCGACACGGTTTCCGTTGACGACGGTTATGTGATTGTGAACGGCAAGAAGCTGGTCGAGAATTACATTCCACCCGAATATCGGGATGACCGAAGCTACCCGCCTATCGTGATTCCGCCTGACCAATACTTCGTGTTGGGCGATCATCGCAGCTCTTCAAACGACAGCCGCGCCTGGGGTTTGGTCCCGAAAAATTACATCTACGGTAAAGCCGTTTTCGTTTTCTGGCCACCTGACAAGATCGGCACAGTTCACTAATTCGCGCAAGCATTCACGGCCGCCGGTTCACGAGCCACAGCAATAACGTTCCCAACAAACTCAACAGTAAGCAAGTGACGATCGGAAAATAGACGGTTGCGTTTTTGCCGCGCCAGACGACGTCGCCCGGCATTCGCCCCAACGGCGCATTCAACTTGTGCAACAGCAAAACGGCAATGCCGAGGACCACTAAGACTAGCCCTGCGACGATTAGAAGCCGTCCCAGATTCACGTGGGTTTGACGCTCCCGCTCTGTAAAGAGTAGCGCCCGGAATAACGCAGCACGGGCCATCGCCTGAGCTACACTGGCGGCTGAGAAGCCGAACAGAGTATGAGTGATTCGAAGACTTACGTTCCGAGCCCCCAGTTTGCGGCCCGCGCCAGCGTTAAAGCCATGGAGGGATATCGCGAGCTTTACGACCGCGCGAAACGAGAGCCGGAAATTTTCTGGGCGGACTTGGCTTCGCAGGAGCTGACCTGGTTCCGTCCTTTTGCTCAAACTCTCGAATGGGAACCGCCCTACGCAAAGTGGTTTGCCGGTGGAAAGATCAACGCCTGCTACAACTGCGTGGACCGGCATGCGGCCAGCTTCCGTAAGACGAAGCCCGCGATCATTTTCGAAGGCGAGCCAGGCGACCAGCGCATCATTACTTACGAAGAGCTGCACCGGCTCGTGAGCCGTTTCGCGAGCGTTCTAAAGTCACTGGACTACGCAACTGGAAACCGCGCCATCATTTATATGCCGATGATTCCAGAGCTTCCCATTGCACTACTTGCTTGCGCGCGTCTCGGCATTATTCACAGCGTTGTCTTCGGCGGCTTTTCGGCAGAGGCATTGAAGGCTCGCATCCAGGATTTGGGCGCGACACTTGTGATTACGGCAGATGGCGGTTGGCGGCGCGGGCGCGAGGTTCGCCTGAAGGACGCTGTAGATGAGGCGTTACAAGAATGCCCGGATGTAGAGAAAGTAATCGTCTATAAACGCACTGGTTCAGTTGTGCCGATGGCGCCGGGACGAGACCTGTGGTGGCACGACCTGGACGCGCGGATGTCCCTGAACCCATTTCTCAATGAACAGGCGGAAGATTGCCCCGCAGAAGAGCTTGACTCGGAGCACCCGCTGTATGTCCTCTATACATCCGGGACAACGGGGCGGCCGAAGGGCGTTCTGCATACGACCGCCGGGTACCTGCTGCAGACCTTGATGACGATGAAGTGGGTGTTCGATCTACAGGAGAACGACGTTTACTGGTGCACTGCCGATATCGGTTGGGTTACCGGGCACAGCTATATCGTTTATGGTCCGCTCGCGGCCGGAGCCACTTGCATCATTTATGAAGGAGCGCCGGATTTTCCGGCATTCGATCGTTTCTGGCAAATTGTCGAGAAGTACCGGGTCTCGATCTTCTACACTTCTCCAACTGCGATTCGGGCGCTCATCAGGCAAGGAGATTCATGGCCGAACGCGCACGATCTGTCGAGCTTGCGCGTACTCGGGTCGGTGGGCGAGCCGATCAATCCAGCCGCCTGGGAGTGGTATTACCGGGTGATCGGGAAAGAGCGCTGCCCAATCGTAGACACGTGGTGGCAGACGGAAACCGGAGCTATCATGATTTCGCCTATGCCGGGTGCCGTGCCTGCTAAGCCGGGCTCCGCGACCCTTCCGTTGCCCGGCGTGATTCCGGACATCGTCGACCTGAAGGGCAACCCGGTTGGCGACAATCGCGAAGGCTACTTGATCATTCGCGAGCCGTGGCCATCGATGATTCGCGACATCTGGGGAGACTCGAAGCGCTTTAAAGAACAGTATTGGTCGCGTGTTCCTGGCGCTTATTTCACTGGAGATGCGGCGCGACGCGATGAGGACGGATATTACTGGGTGCTTGGGCGCGTCGATGACGTGATGAATGTCAGCGGTCATCGGCTAAGCACGATGGAGGTGGAATCAGCGCTCGTTCACCACCCGGCGGTAGCTGAAGCCGCCGTCGTCGGCAAACCGCATGAGATTACGGGTCAGGCGGTTTGTGCGTTCATCACCTTGAAACAGGGTGACTGGGATCATCGCGCATTAGGCAACGAATTGAGGCAGTGGGTAGGCCACGAAATCGGCCCGTTTGCGCGGCCCGAGGAGATACGGATCACCGATGCTTTGCCGAAAACCCGCAGCGGCAAGATCATGCGAAGATTGCTGCGCGAAATCGTCACAACTCATGCTGTTACCGGCGACGTGACCACTCTCGAAGACATGACTGTGCTCACGAAACTCGCCTCACAGCAGGAAGAAGATTGAAACCGAGAGCCGGGCGCGAATTAGCCTTCGAGCTTCGCGTCGAGAGTGATATCTGTATCGAACAGCTTTGAAACCGGACAGTTCTCTTTTGCGTTTTGCGCGGCACGCTCGAAAGCTTCCTGACTCGCGCCCGGGATTTTTGCCTTCAGTTCGAGCTGGCTTTTCTTAATCGAGAACCCCTCGCCTTCTCTGTCAAGCGTGATCTTGCAAGTCGTGTCGATGCTGTCAGCCTTGAGTCCCTGCTTTTGCAGCTCGGCTGAGAGCGCCATTGAAAAACAGCCAGAATGCGCTGCAGCAAGCAGCTCTTCGGGGTTGGTTCCGGTACCCTGCTCAAAGCGGTCTTTGAATGAATACGGCGTATTTGAAAGCGCGCCGCTGGCCGACGATAGTGTGCCGCGACCGGATTTCAAGTCACCTGTCCATTGCGCTTTCGCTGAACGTTCCATGCTTAGCTCCTCTGATGAACTCCAGGAATAAGACGCTGCAACGCGCTGAAATGCGGCAGGAAATTGCGGCTCAGGCGAGGCGGCAAATGGCCGCCACCATGCGGCCTGGGTTCTCAGGCTCGCGGCGATAGGAAAAGAATTGCGCGCTCTGGCAGGTCGTGCACAACCCGCAATCAAAAATTCGCTCGGGATTCACGCCGGCGGCTTGCATCTGGCGGCGATTGGCTTCAGGCAGATCGAGCTTGCGATTTCCGGTCGCCGGTTCCCATTCAGGAAACAGCCCTGTAAAGTGAGTTTCGACCTCGGGCCCCACTTCGTAGCAGCAGCCTCGAATACAGGGGCCGATTGCGGCATATATGTCAGCGGGCGCGGCGCCAAAGCTGGCGTGCATGCTTTCAACAGTCCGTTCAACGACTCCCGCCGCGGTCCCGCGCCACCCGGCGTGCACCGCGGCAATGGCGCGCTTTTGGCGGTCGAGCAATAAGATCGCAACGCAATCAGCAGTTCGGATCCCTATACTCTTCCCAATGTCGTCCGTGATCAGCGCATCACCATCGGCCTCGCGATTCCTGAGCGCGTGCGCGTTTACAACACGATCTGAATGGACTTGACGAAGGGTGATATCGGCTGAGGGACTCGCTTGCCGCGTGCCGAACCCGTGCTTTTGCCAAACGAACTCCTGAAATTCGTCGCATCGATAGATGCCATCGTGACCGAGCCGGAACGAACCATTCACAAGCGCATGACCGCCGTTGCAGAACTGCTGCGAGATTACGAGACCAGCTTAGCGCCCGAGCTGCTGAGTTTGCCTTTGCGCGTCGAATCGGCGCGATACCAATCGAGAGTTATCCGCAAGCCCTGCTCGAACGTAAATCGAGGTTGGTGATGAAGATCTCGCATGGCAGCAGTAGTGTCGGCCTGCGAATGCCGCACGTCACCGGGACGGGGCGGAGCATACATCGGCGGTAAATTTACGCCTTCGATTCTTTGCAACAGATTCCACGTCTCGTTCAGCGTGTACCGGTTCCCGTTGCCGGCATTAAAAACTCTGCCCGAGACGCCACTTGCTATGGAAGCCTTCAGCAATAATTGCACAACATCTTCGACATATGTAAAATCACGCGATTGCTCTCCATCGCCGTAGATTGTCGGCCGGCGGCGATCGATCAAGCAGTTCAGGAACACAGACAGCACGCCGGAATAGACGCTGTTCGGATCCTGGCGCGGCCCAAAGACGTTAAAGAAGCGGAGCGATACGGTCTCCAAGCCGAAGCACTCTGAAAAGATGGTCGCGTAATATTCGCCCACGAGCTTCTGCAGCGCATACGGTGATTTCGGTTTCGGAGTCATGCTCTCGACTTTAGGAAGGACATCCGTATCACCGTATGCCGAGGACGACGCCGCGTAAATCACGCGACCCGCTTTGCCCTCCGCGGCTGCACGGAACACGTTGAATGTGCCGTCAATGTTGCTCTGATGGCTTGGCACCGGGTCCAGTATCGATTTAGGGACGGAAGGAATCGCCCCGAGATGAAAAACACGATCAGCGCCGGCAATTACCGATGCGAGCCGCTCGTAATCGCGAAGGTCGATCTCATGGACTGTAATCTGATCGGCAACTTCTTCGAGATTGTCGAGATTGCCCGTCGATAGATTGTCTATGACGTGGACACGGCACCCTTCCCCGAGCAGAGCCCTGATAAGGGCAGAGCCGATAAATCCAGCACCCCCGGTAACGATGTAACGATTCATGTGTGAGAAATCGTACAGAGGCGGTTTAATGTGCACCGTCCTAAACTCCCAATGTAAACACAAAAAAGGCAGCCCCGCTCAACAGCAAGGCTGCCGTATGGATTCACTTCCTACTATGCACTCAAACTATGCAACTCAAAATTTTGATGCCGTGCGGGTATTTGTGTCCTGCTTAATATCTTGCGCCGAGGCACGCGACCACTCGTCTGCCTCCCGTTCAGCCTGCTCGCGAGTAATGCCGTAGCGCTCCTGGATCTTGCCAACAAGCTCGTCCTTTTTTCCGCTCAGGGCGGTGATGTCGTCGTCTGTAAGCTTGCCCCAGCGTTGCTTCACTGAACCTTTTAACTGTTTCCACTTGCCTTCAAATTGATCGGAGTTCATACTTCAGGCTTCTCCTTCGGTAAAAAGTGTGCAATCGAGGGACCAAATAACGAATGGAGACATTTAGCCGAGTTGACTGGCAATAGTACCGGCAAATTCTTCAGCCTGACTTTGGCGTTTTTGCTTGTATAGAGGCGACCCGCGCCTCTGGGATACTCAGAGGAGGTATGTGCCCGGATGAGGTTCTGCTCGCCATAAATCTGCCGTTACCGCTCCGGGTGAGAGGAAAGGTCCGGGACGTTTATGAGCTGGGCGAACACCTGCTGTTCGTTGCCTCTGATCGCATCTCGGCATTCGACTGCGTTCTGGGCAGCGGTATACCGTGCAAGGGCCGCGCACTAACTCAGATGTCGGCGTTCTGGTTCGAGTTGTTGCGCGACACGACGCCTTCGCATCTCGTGAGTGCTGAGGTGGCAGAGTATCCAAGAAGAGCAGCGAGGTTCCGCAAGACGCTCGAGGGGCGCTCGATGCTCGTGAAAAAAGCTGCGATGATCGAGATCGAGTGCGTGGCGCGCGGCTACCTGGCGGGATCGGGATGGAAGGAGTATTCGAAGCACGGGACCGTATGCGGCATTCCACTTCCTGCAGGGTTGCGGGAGAGCGACCGACTTCCCGAGCCTATCTTTACGCCTTCCACAAAGGCGCAAACCGGGCACGATGTGAATGTTCCATTCAAGTACGTGGCCGATCTGTTGGGAGTTGACTTGGCCGGGCAGCTTCGCGACAGGACCTTGGAGATTTATAAACGCGCGGCGAGCTACGCGCTCGAGCGGGGCATCATTCTCTCAGACACGAAGTTCGAATTCGGGTTTATCGATAACGAGCTGGTGTTGGCTGATGAGGTTCTGACGCCCGATTCATCCCGATACTGGCCGGCGGACACCTACCGGCCCGGCGGCCCGCAGTTCTCTTTCGACAAACAGTACGTCCGCGATTATCTAGAAGAACTGCAATGGGATAAGCGCCCACCTGCACCGGCGCTGCCCGATGAGGTTGTCCGGAAAACAGCCGATAAGTATCAGCAGGCGTACTTAAGGTTAACGGGACATCCGCTCGTTGCTTGAGCGCATGCGTGGTTCATAGCACGATGCTTCACACATTCAACTGGTTCGATATTGCGCTCATCCTAATCGTGCTTTGGTCTGCGCTCGCCGGCTTCCGGGCGGGGTTGGCACGAGTCGTAATTGGATTCATAGCGGCGATGTGCGGGTTGGTAGCCGGGTTTTGGTTTTACCAGATCCTCGCAGCGAAACTGCTGCCCTGGGTAAAAACAGTGACCGCGGCCGATATTTTGGGATTTCTGATCATTTTCGTCGTCGTGCTGGTGCTCGGCTCGATCATTTCGGCGCTGTTTTCCCGCTTCTTCAACTGGATTGGCCTGTCAGCGATCAACCAACTTCTGGGCGCAGTCGCGGGGGTTCTAAGAGGAGCCCTGCTAATCGCTGCGCTCGTATATGTTCTGGTCGCCTTCTCGCCTTCTCCAACGCCTTCCTTTCTCGGCAATTCAAAGGTTTTGCCATACACCCTGCAGATCTCGTCCTGGCTTGTCGGTCTGGTGCCCCGCGAGTTGAGGGACGCGTTCACCGAGCAGATGGAGAACTTGAAGCAATTGTGGGCGCCTCCGAAAGATCATCACGGCCAGCAAGTCTGAAGTCGGAAGCATTTAGGAACAGCCGATTGCTCATCATCTTCGATCTGGATGGCACGCTCATCGATTCGAGTAAAGATCTCGCGATCTCAATCAATGCGACACGTAAACATTTCGGACTGCCAGCCCTCGATCCGTCGCTCATTTACTCGTATGTCGGGAACGGCGCGGCAGTGTTGGTTCAGCGCGCTATGGGCCAGGACGCCTCCCATGAAACCGTTCAACAAGCGCTGGCATTTTTCCTGAAGTTCTATCGCGCACATGCGTTAGAGCACACCCAGCTTTATCCGGGGATTCGCGAGACTGTCGAACAGCTTGATGAAATGCCGCATAAGCTGGCGATTTTGACGAACAAGCCGGTGCGAATCAGCTTCGATATTGTTCGGGCCCTCGGCTTGGAAAAGCGTTTCATGCGCGTCCATGGAGGCGACAGCTTCCCCGCGAAAAAGCCGGACCCAATTGGGGTCGTGGAACTGATGCGCGAAGCCGGCGCCACGCAATACGAGACGTTGATTGTAGGGGATAGCGGCGTGGATGTGCGGACCGCGCGCAATGCAGGTGTGCGCAGCTGCGGTGTGACTTGGGGCTTCCAACCGGAAGCCTTCGAGGCTTATCCGCCTGACCTGCTCATTGCCGACCCGCGACAATTAGTAGAGCAGCTAGTTTCACTTACGTCCCCGGTTCGTTAAGCCGCGTTGTTTTACATGTTCGAGCTCCTATTTAAATACCCTCCCGGCGTGTTCTCAAAAGGAACGTTTGTGCTCCTGGGCGGATGGCCGAGATGGGTTCTAGTAGCTGCGTTGCTTGGAATAGCTGGACTGCTCGCGTGGATGATGTGGCGAAAGCGCCGTCGCCTGGCAGGTTCCATGCGCGCAGGTCGAGCCTTCGCCATATGGGCTTTGCAATCGGCTTTGGTTGCTTTGCTGCTGCTGCTGCTGTGGGAGCCTGCGCTGAGCGTATCGGCGCTGAAGCCGCAGCAAAACATTATTGCGGTGATCGTCGATGATAGCCGCAGCATGGGGATTCGAGATAGTAGCCGGTCCCGGGAGCAGGAAGCGATTCAAGTGCTCGATGCGGGTCTTCTGAAGGACTTAGAAAGCCGCTTTCAAGTCCGGCTATACCGGTTGGGCGCTGGGCTCGAGCGAATTCGAACCATCGATCAAATTAAGGCAAGCGACAACGCTACACACATCAATCAAGGGCTGCGGCAGATCGCGGACGAAGCTGCGACGCTGCCGGTCGGAGCAGTGATTTTAATGAGCGATGGCGCGGAGAATTCGGACGGCGTTGACTCGGCGAGCATTTCCGAGCTGCAACGGAGGCGGCTGCCGGTGAACACAATTGGATTCGGCCGGGAGCAACTGAGAAACGATGTCGAGTTGGACGGACTTGAGCTGCCGGTGCAGGCTCTCGCGAGCTCCCGGTTGCAGGCACAAGTGACAATTCGCCAAAACGGGTTTAGCGGTAGGCGCGCGCAACTTGTTTTGACGGCGCGAGGCAGCGTCGTTGCAAGCCGCGAGATTGTACTTCAGAACCGGCCCCAACAAATTGAAAACATCGAATTCAATGCAGGCGGGGCAGGCGTAAAGAACGTCGAAGTGAAGCTCGAGCCGCTCCCGGGAGAAGAGAACCGCCAAAACAATCAACTGACGCGAGTGCTCTCTGTGAATGAGACGAAGAGGCGCATTCTCTATGTAGAGGGGGAGCCGCGCTGGGAGTACAAGTTTTTGCGGCGGGCCGTTGAAGACGACCCTGCGTTGCAAATCGTCTCCATGTTGCGGACCACAGAGAACAAGATCTACCGCCAGGGGATTCAGAATCCGAATGAGCTGGCGGAAGGGTTCCCCTCGAAAGCTGAAGACCTCTTTGAATTTCAAGGGCTGATTCTGGGCAGCGTTGAGTCGGCGTTCTTTACAATCACGCAGCAGGAACTGATAAAGGAATTTGTCGACCGGCGGGGAGGCGGGTTATTGTTTCTGGGCGGCCGCTGGGCGCTCGCAGACGGAGGATACAGCGTTCCACCGTTCGCGGAGCTGCTGCCGGTTAGTTTGCCAAAACGGAAGAATACGTTTCAGCGCGACCTGGTCGCGGCCGAGCTCACGAACGCGGGCAAGCAGAGCCTGATTTGCCGGCTTGAGGACGATCCGGAGAAGAGTATCGATCACTGGGAAGTCTTACCGTACCTGGCGAATTATCAAGACGCGGGGACGCCTAAGCCGGGCGCCGTCGTTCTGGCGCGCGTGAACGTGGGCGGTAAGCGGCTGCCGTTGCTGATCACCGAAAATTACGGCCGGGGCCGGACGGCTGTCTTCGCAACAGGCGGAAGCTGGCGCTGGCGTATGCAACAGCCGCTCAGCGATAAGAGCCAGGAGGTGTTCTGGCGGCAGTTGCTGAGATGGCTGATTAGCGCAACGCCGTCTCGCGTTGTAGCCTCTACGCCCAATGCGCAACTCGAAGATGACGGACGAATCGAGTTGCGGGCCGAGGTTCGCGATAGGACGTATCTCCCGGCCAGCGACGCGGAAGTGCAGGCTCATATCATTCGCCCGGACGGTTCGGCTGAAACCGCAACGCTCCGCCCTGAGCCGCTGACGCAAGGAGTTTATTCGATGCATTGGGACGCAACGCAAACCGGTTCTTACGTAGCCGAAATCACGGCCGAACGCGGCGGTCATGAGTTGGGCAGGGATGAAGTGACGTTCCGGCGCGAAGATGGTGTTGCGGAAAATTTTCATCAGGAACAAAACCGTGAACTGCTCGAAAAGCTGGCAACCGATACGGGTGGACGTTACTACAAGCCTGGCAACGCGAGGCACCTTGCAGGAGAGATCTCGTATTCACAGGCTGGAATCACCGGACGCGAGATGAAAGAACTCTGGAACATGCCAGTCCTCTTTTTGGTTGCGATTGCCTTGCGAGCCGCGGAATGGCTGTTGCGCAGGAAGTGGGGCGCGGTGTGAAGAGTGCCGGCTTGCTCTTGCTGGTTTCATCAGCGTTGCACGCGACCACATTCTACGTGACGGTTGCAGGACTCGGTGGCGCTCCGGAGTATGAAACAGAATTTAAGCAATGGGCGACCGAGATCGATCACGAATTGCGCGCCAACGGATCGAGCGCGCAGGTCGAGACGCTTTACGGAAGCGCTGCGTCGCGGCAGCATGTGCGGGAGGTGTTAACAAAAGTGGCATCAGAAGCTCATCCCGATGATGCTTTCGCGTTGCTGCTGATTGGACACGGAACGTTCGACGGCACGGATTATAAATTCAATCTGCCGGGGCCGGACCTGACGGCAACGGATTTGGCCTCGTTGCTGAACCGAATCCCTGCAACGCGTCAGTTGATAGTGAACATGACCAGCGCAAGCGGCGCGTGCCTTGCACCGCTTGCGAGGAAGAACCGCATTGTGATTACAGCGACTAAGTCAGGAAATGAAAAGAATGCGACAGTGTTCGCGCGCTACTGGGTAGACGCGCTGCGCGATCCTGCTGCGGATTCCGACAAGAATGGATCGATATCAGCGCTCGAGGCTTACCGCTATGCAGAACGCAAAACGGCGGCGTACTTCGAAACTGAAAAATTACTCGCAACCGAGCATGCCATGCTCACTGATACCGGTACATCAAAAGGAGTGCGCGACCCGGAACCCGAGAATGGGCAGGGTCTGCTGGCGGCCGCGTTCCCGCTCATACGCCAACAGAATGAGACTGCGAGGAGCATCGCACCGGAGAAACAACGCCTACTGGCGAAAAAAGAAGATTTAGAAGCTAAAATCGACAGGCTGAAGTATCAGAAAGCGGCTCTCGATCCTGATGAATACAAACAGCAGTTAACGGCGTTGCTGGTCGAGCTCGCGCGTACTCAGGCGGAGATCGACCGGTGAGGCCGCTGATTTTTCTGCTCGTATCAATCGCAGTCTCCGGCTTTGCCGTTCAGTGCAGCGGCGCCCAAATTGACTATTGCCGCGCCTTACGGCACCACGGCCGCCTCAGCGAAGCGCGAGGCTGCTTCAACCGCTTGCTGACGAATGACGCCGCACTCACTCGCGCGGAGGCGTATTGGGGACTCGAGCAGCACCAAGAAGCGAACCAGCAGTTTCGGATGGCCTATAAAGAGGAGCCGAAGTCTTCACTTGTGCGCGTCGAATGGGGCCAACTATTCCTCGAGCGGTTTAACCCTGCTGAAGCCGCCAATCTGTTTCAAGAAGCTTTGAAATTAGATCCAAACAATGCGCGGGCGTATCTAGGGCTCGCGCGAGTGGCCGCCGAAGGATATGACAAGAAGGCCATCGACTTTGCGCACGAGGCGCTCGAACGGAATCCGAAATTCGTCGAGGCTCACGAATTTCTGGCCTATCTTGCGCTCGAAGATAACGATGCGGGCTTGGCGGCGCGGGAGGCTCAGCAAGCGCTCGCGCTTTCGCCGGAAGCACTGGACGGGTTGGCCGTGCTCGCCTCCATCGACTGGTTGAACAGCAAGCCGCAGTCTGAGTGGATGAACCGCATCCTGAAGGTGAACCCCGTTTACGGCGAGGCGTATGCTACCGGCGCACACTTTTTCGTGATCAATCGCCGGTATAAGGAAGGGATTGAGTTTTACCGTAAGGCTCTCGCGCTGGATGAAAATCTATGGAACGCGCGGTCACAGCTGAGCGTGAACCTCATGCGGCTGGGATTCGAAGACGAAGCAAAGCAGCAGCTGGAGCGCTGTTATTCCGCACGATATCGGGACGCTGAGACGGTCAACTCGCTACGGCTTCTTGACACGTTGAAAGACTACGAGACTTTTCAAACTGGCGCCTCGACACTCGTGCTCCATAAGAACGAAGCGGCGCTCCTTCGGCCCTATATTGATGCGGAACTGAATCGGGCGATTGCCGTTTACCAGCAGAAGTACAAAATGAAGCTGTCCGGACCGGTGCGGTTGGAAATCTATCCGAATCACGACGACTTTGTCGTGCGCACTCTCGGTCTTCCGGGGCAAGGCGGATTATTAGGTGTGACCTTCGGCATGGTGGTTGCGATGGATAGCCCTTCAGCACGGCCTCCGGGGGAATTCAATTGGGCGAGTACGATGTGGCATGAGCTCAGCCACGTATATGTACTCACCGCCACGAATCATCTGGTTCCGCGCTGGTTTACGGAAGGAGTTGCCGTACATGAGGAGGGCGCTGCTTCCCCAGAGTGGCGCGAGCGGGTCACACCAGAGATCGTGATAGCTCTCCGGGAAAAGAAACTCCTGCCTGTTCTGGAACTAGATCGCGGGTTCGTCCGTCCAGAGTATCCGGCGCAGGTAATCGTGTCGTATTTCGAAGCAGGCAAAATGTGCGACTACATAGCGGAAAAATGGGGCAACGACGCGATCCTGGGCATGATTCACTCCTACGCGGATCGCAAGACGACAGCCGATGCGATTCAAGAGAGTCTTCACGAGGCGCCCGCCGATTTTGATAGAAGCTTCTCGGCTTGGCTCGATCAGAAAACGGGAAATACGGTACGCCATTTCGATGAATGGAAAGAAGGCATGAAAGCGGCTCGTGAAAGCTTGAACAACGGTAAAGCAGACGAAGCCGTTCGCGAAGGGCTCGCGGTGCGTAATTATTATCCGGATTACATCGGTAGTGAGAGCGATTACGAGCTGATCGCGCAGGCATACATGAGCAAAGGTGATCGGAGCGCCGCGGAACAAAGTCTCGAAGCCTATCGCAATGAAGGCGGTAGTAACGTCGCAACTCTGAAGAAATTGGCGGCGATCGAGCAAGACTCGGGCCAGCGCAAGCAGGCAGAAACAACTCTCGCGGAGTTGAACTATATCTATCCCGAGGACGAGGAGATTCATCGCCGATTGGGTGGGCTTCTCCTCGAGAGTGCCGATCCAGGTGGAGCGATACGCGAATACCAAGCCGCGCTCGCGCTCCGGACGGCAGATCCCGCTGAATCGCACTACGATTTAGCTCGAGCTTTGCATGCCGCGCACCGGGTGAACGAGGCAAAAGATCAGGTTGTCCTCGCGCTCGAAGCCGCGCCGGATTTCAAGCCCGCGCAGCAGCTTTTACTCCAACTCACTCAATAAAATGTCGATCTCAACCGTACCCCTGACAACTGAGGCCGCCGATCTCAGAACGCGCATCGAGCGCTTTCACGAAGCGCAGGCTTCAATCAAGCGCGAGGTGGGGAAAGTCATCGTCGGGCAGGAAGAGGTCATCGAGCATGTGCTCATTTCGCTGTTTGTCGGCGGCCACTGCCTGCTAACGGGCCTGCCCGGCACGGCAAAGACGCTGCTGGTGCGCACTATGGCCCGGACACTGGGATTGAAGTTCAGCAGAATTCAATTCACTCCCGACCTGATGCCTTCCGACATCACCGGAACGGACATCATCGAGGAAGACCCGGCTACCGGACATCGCACCTGGAGCTTTGTTCCCGGCCCGATTTTTTCCAATTTGCTCTTGGCGGACGAAATCAACCGAACGCCGCCGAAGACGCAATCAGCGCTTCTCGAAGCGATGCAGGAGCTGTCGTGCACAGTGCGAGGCCGCCAATATTTGATACCTCCTCCGTTTTTCGTGTTAGCGACCCAAAATCCGATCGAGCTCGAGGGCACCTATCCGCTGCCCGAAGCCCAGTTGGATCGCTTTCTGTTTAATACCGTCCTGAACTATCTCGACGCTGAGGAGGAGCTGAAAGTAGTCGACCTGACCACGAGCACGGAGATCGCCGATGCTGACCGTGTCACAACAGGACCAGAGATCTTGAATTTTCAGCAACTCGTTCGCATGACTCCCGTCGCCGAATCGGTGGCACGCTACGCGATTGAATTGGTGAGAGCCACGCGGCCTCGGCAGAATGGAGAGGGTCCCGAATTTGTAAAGAAGTACGTAAATTTCGGAGCAAGCGTGCGGGCGGCACAATTTCTCGTGCTGGCCGGGAAGGCTCGCGCGCTGATGCATGCGCGCTTTCATGTCTCTTACGAAGACATCCGAGCGCTGCTGATTCCCATCTTGCGGCACCGGGTTCTGCTGAATTTCCACGCCGAATCGGACCGGCTCGACACCGACGAGATTTTGCGCCGTTTGCTGGAGTGGAAACCTGCGCCGCGTGGGTAAAGCCAAGTGCCTGCGGAAATTACAAACCGCTATCTCGATCCCGCGGTTCTGGCCGAGATTTCGAGTCTGGACTTGGTCGCGCGAACGGTTGTCGATGGCTTCGTAGCAGGGCTGCATCGATCGCCCGATTTCGGATTCAGCCAGGAGTTTGCTGAATACCGCGCGTACACCCCCGGCGACGATTTGCGGCACGTTGACTGGAACGTTTTTGCGCGAACCGACAAAGCCTATCTGAAACGTTACCGCGGAGAAACGAACACCGAGGTAATGGTGCTGCTCGATGCGAGTGCCAGCATGGGCTTCGGCTCGGAGCCTGTGAGCAAATTTGCGTACTCGAAGTTTTTGGCGGCTGCGCTGGTTTATCTCGCGCACCTGCAAAGGGACAGCACCGGGCTGATTGCCTTTCACGACGATGTTGCAGATTTCGTCCGGCCCTCAGGCAGGCAGGGGCAATTAACGCGATTGCTGCATGCGATCGATAACGCGCAACTCGGGAAACGCACCGATTTCAGGCGGCCCTTTTTTGAGTTGCAGCAATTTTTAAAGCGGCGCGGGATCACCATTCTCATCTCGGATTTTTTTGAAAGCGCGGAGAACATCGTTCGCACCGTAGAGCCGCTTCGCTTCAGGGGAAATGAACTGGTACTGTTCCATGTTCTGGATCGCAAGGAGCTTGAACCTCAATTTCGCGAGGCGGTCCTGCTGGTCGATATGGAAAGCGACGAGGCCATCGAAGCTTCGCCTGAGTACGCGCGTGCGGAGTACCCGCGACGGATTCGCGTCCACATCGAAGATCTACGGTCGAAGTCTCAGGCCGCTGGCTTCGAGTATTTTCTGCTGACGACCGACCGGCCGCTCGACGAAGCCTTGCGTGAATATTTCAACCTTAGGCGACGGAGGATCTGAGTGGGTTTTCTCGCGCCCTGGTTTCTGGCGGGCATCGTCGCCGCTGGTATTCCCGTGTGGCTGCATCTGCTCAAAAGGTATCGGCAGACCCCGCAACCCTTCAGCTCCCTCATGTTTTTCGAGCGCAGAGTGCAAAGCTCCGTCAAACACAGACGTCTGCGGTATTTGTTACTACTCGCGCTGCGGCTCGCGCTTTTGATTCTGCTCGCGATGGCCTTTGCGAATCCGTTCGTGAATCGAACCTCCGCCATGGCGACGAGGCGAAAGCTGACCATCGTCGCCATAGATCGCTCTTTCAGCATGCGCTACGGAGATAACATGGAGCGGGCGAAAGCAGAGGCGCACCGTGTCATTAACCGGTTGCGCGGACGCGATCTTTCCGAGGTTCTGGCATTCGACTCGCGCGTGGAAGCTCTTACACAGCCAGAAACAGACAGAAGCGTATTGCACGCAGCCATTGACTCGGTTCATGCGAATGATCAGGCAAGCTCATTTGGAGAGTTTGCGCGCGCTTTGCGGGTACTCGGTCAAAACACGGGGATGCGCCTCGATGCGCATCTGATCAGTGATCTGCAGCAGACGTCAATGCCCCCAAGCTTTGCGGATCTCAAAATGGGCTCGCATACAGCTCTCGAGCTGCACTGCATCGGACAAAAGGATGAGCCGAATTGGGCGGTTGAGGCAGTAAACGCGCCAGAACATGTCTATGATCCCGCCCATACCAGGATTGTCGCGACGATTTCGGGATGGGAGACGCCGGAAACATCGCGCAAGGTGTCTCTTGCTCTGGACGGACAAGTAATCGCTTCGAAACAAGTCAGCGTTCCCGGAAATGGCCGCGCACAGGTCGAGTTCGTCTCGTTCAACGTTCCTTACGGCGAGCATCGCGGCGAGGTCCGCATCGAGCCTCATGATGACTTGCCGGCGGATGACGTCTTTCCGTTTTCGATCGAGCGTTCCGACCCTCGCGAAATTCTGTTCTTATATAGGAGCAGCCGCGCCCGCGAACCCTTCTATTACAAGGCGGCCATGGAGTCGGTGAGCGATACGGGATTGAGAGTGCACGCTGAACCGGTTGAGCGATCATCCGTCGACGATTTTTCGAAGTATGCATTCATCGTGCTGGGCGATGTTGGCGTGCTTGATCCGACGCTCGATCAGAAACTTGGCGCATATGTGCGGCATGGCGGTTCTTTACTTGTCTCTGTTGGCCCCAACACTGCAGATGCGGGCCACTTGCCGGTAACAGGTGACCGGATCACCGCAACGGAGGGTATGCAGAACGCAGGGCTTGTCGATAACCAAGATCCGGCGCTACTCGGTGTCGGGCGGCTTGAAAACGTTCACTTCTCGGATACAGCGCAGCTCTCCACAACACCGAGCTCGCGAGTTGCGGCAAGATTCGCGGACGGCTCGCCGCTGATCACTGAAGAGAATAGAGGCGAAGGCCACGTCCTCACGTTTGCTTCCACTCTTGACAATGCGATGAACGATTTCTGTTTGCATCCGTCGTACTTGCCGTTTGTCGTGCAGACGGCTCGATATCTCGCGCATAGCGAGGACTCGCCGCCGGCCGTCGTCACGGGCACTCCTATACAATTACGACGCACTCGCGACGAACGCTCCGCAGCGGATGTGATCGGACCAGACGGAAAGCACGAGCTATCCCTCAGCGATGCTTCGAGCGCTCTCACTTTCAGAGTGGAGCGGGAGGGGTTTTATCAGGTCCAACGCGCGGATGGCCGCCGCATGCTGGTGGCCGCCCACGCCGACCGCCGCGAATCGGATCTCACGCGCGTGCCTGATGAAACCCTGGCGCTATGGCGCAATACTGGAGATACGGCAGCGCAGGCGGAAACCGGAATGGTGGAACGCCAGATCCGGCCGTGGGGGTTGTGGCGCTACGTCATCATTGTCGTTCTTGTAATCGCGGTGATCGAATCGGTTTTTGCGAACCGCTACCTGAAGGAAGAGAGTAAGGCATGACGGCCCTGGAACAACTGAACGAATATTTGCGCCGGGTGGAGCTGCGGCTGAGACTGTTTGCGATCTCACGAGGCGCCGGAATCGTCGCTGCAACGGCTCTCTTTCTGACGCTCGCATTGGTTTGGATCGCAAACCGCTTCGAGTTCGTGCAAACGCTTATTTGGCCGTTCCGGATTGTGCTGTTTGCCTCGCTCGGCACGGCAGTTTCGCTCGCGCTTTTGGTTCCCTTGTTGAAAGTGAATCGCCGCTGGGCGACTCGCATCGCGGAGCTTCGGATTCCCGGCTTTGAAGAGCGGCTGCTGACGTTTTCAGAGCGGAATAATCCGGCGAATCCATTTACGGAACTTTTAGCCGAGGATGCGCTGCGTGTCGCGCGCGCGCACAGTAATGAAGACATCACAAAGGCACGCTCCCTCCGCGCTTTTGCCGTTTCTGCCATAGCAAGCGCGGGGGCTTTGATCTGGATGATTGCAGCCGGTCCGGGGTATTGGGGTTACGGCGCTTCTCTGTTATGGGTCGGCACCGCTCACGCGGGGACTCGGCCGCTCTACGATATTAGGGTTCAACCGGGGAATAAGACGATCAGGCGGAAATCGGACCAAGTGATCACAGCGCATTTAGCCGGGTTCTCAACGGACCAGGTTGCGCTTCACGCAAAGTATCATGGCGCGGCAAAGTGGGAGCAGGCTCCCATGCAGCAGCAGCGTAACGGGAATGGCTATCAGTTCCTGTTTGCGGGCCTGTCAGACTCGGTCGATTATTACGTCCAAGCCGGTGCAACGCAATCGAAGCACTACACGATTGGCGTAAAGGATCTTCCGGGCGTCAAGCGCGTGCGCGTCACCGTGCATTTTCCATCGAAATTGCAGTTACAAGATGTCGTCGAAGATCCCGGGGGAGACATTAGGGCTGTCGAGGGCAGTGAAGCTGAGATTTCGGTGCTTACGGATCGGCCGCTCGAGCGCGGGACACTTGTGCTTGACAACCGCTCGAAAATCGACCTTTCGCCCGGCGAAGGAAATTGGCTGAGTGCACGCTTGCGAGTAGAGAAGGATGGCTCGTACCACGTCGCTGCGCTTGACGGAAATGAAGCCGTGCGCATCAGCGACGACTACTTCATCGAGGCCAAAAAGGATGAGCCTCCAACGGTGCGGATTGCGCGGCCGGGACGCGATCCGCATGTGAGTCCCATCGAGGAAGTGCCGGTCACGGTGGAGGCGAATGACGACTTCGGGCTCCACGGACTAGATCTCCACTATTCAGTAAATGGCAGCGCGGAGAAGGTGATTCCACTGCTTGACGCAAAAGCAGTGAAGGACGCAAAGCGCGGGACAACGCTGTACCTGGAAAATTTTAAACTGGTCCCCGGCGATCTCGTGACTCTATATGCCACGGCGCGGGATGCGAGCAAGACCTCCCGCAGCGATATTGTCTTCGCCCAAGTGGAACCGTTTGATTACAAGTTCCGGCAATTGCAGCAGATGAGTAGCGAAGGAACGATGGGCGGCCAAGACAACAGGATTTCAGAGCGCCAGAAGGAAGTGATCGCTGCCACTTGGAACGAGATTAAGGATGGGCCGAAGGACCGCAGCAAAACGGCAGAAGAGGCGCACTTTTTAGCATCGCTTGAATCAAAACTGGGTCAGCAGGCGAAAACGCTAGCGGATCGCATGCGAAGCCGGGAGCTTGTCGGCGCAAGCTCCGAGTTCGAGGGCTTTTCGCATCAGATGGATCAGGCCTCGGACGCTATGAATCAAGCGGCCGGAGAGCTGAAACCGGACAAATGGCATGACGCTTTGGCGCCGGAGCAGAAGGCCCTGCAAGCGCTGCTGCGGGCTGAAGCAATGTTTCGCGACATTCAAGTCGCTTTCGGACGGAGCGGCCGCGGAATGGGATCGAATGGCGCCAGCCGCAACCTGGAGCGGCTGTTTGATCTCGAGCTCGATACAACGAAGAATCAATACGAGACCGGAGAATCGGCTTCCTCGGCTGGAGCGCAACAGAAAGCTTTGGACGAGGCATTGCAACGCCTGAAAATGCTCGCGAAGAGACAACAGGAATTGGGAGCGCAGCGGCCGCGACAGCAAGCTTTTGAACAGCGCTGGCAGGAAGAACAGTTGAGGCGTGAAGCGGAGCAGTTGCGTCGAGATATGGAGCAGGCCCAGCAGAACCAGTCCACTGATTCGGGCCGGGGCGAGGGCCAGCAGACTGCCGGTGCGTTGCGCGACGCGACGAATGCATTACAGCGGGCCGAAGATGAAATGCGCAAGGCTGTCAGCGACGGTGACACGGCAGCACAGCAGCGAGCCGCGGCCCAGCTTCGTCAAGCAGAGAATTTACTGAACGATATGCAGCGCCAACAAACTGGCAAATCGGTGGAGCAGTTAGCGCAGCAGGCACAGTCGATTGCAAACGCACAAGAACAGATCCAGAATCGCGTGAAGCAGATGTACGGTACGGGCGAGACGACCGGTCCGAAAGACTTATCGAGTTCGGATGGCTCGATGCCTGCGATGGATGACCCGCGGTTCGGCTCCGGATACCGCCGCCGATACTGGCAGCCGTTGGAAATAGAACCCGCGCGGACGGCCACTCAACAGGAAAAAGCCGTGGCCGGCGACAAGGAGAAATTGGCAGAGCAACTTCAGGAGCTCGAGCGCCGAATGCAGGAGCAGGCTCAGAGCGTGGCCGACAGTCACCCGAATGCATCTTCGAAACTGCTGAATGCGCTTGCAGAAGCGCAGCAGAAAGAGTTGGCGCTCCGAATGAAGAAGAGCGCGGAATGGATGCGAGAGGGCTATGGCTCCCGTACTTTGAGCCTTGAGGATAGCGTGACTGCAGGAGCCGAGCAACTGAGCCGGCAATTACGGGATGCACAGCAGGCTTTGAACGCAGCAGGACAAGCAGGCCGGGCGCAAGGAACTGATGCGGCCTCGCGGGCTCTCGCGCAAGTGCAAACCCTGCGGAACCAGCTCGCACAGCGTAGATCTCAGGAATCCGGACAAACCGGGCAAAACGGTAACTACTCGCCTGCGGGTGGCGGCGGCGCTGCGATCGGCGGAGATGATAGTGTTTCGAACACGGTCGAACAGCTCTCGCAACTGCGGCAGCAAATCGATGCACGAGACCGGCAGTTGCGCCAGGATATCACTACCGCCTTGTGGTCTCTGAACCGCTTAAACGGCGCGCGATCGGGTCTGCTTGATTCACGGATTAACCAGGAAGTCCTACCGAGTCTCGAACGCCTGGAAGTAGAGCTGAACCGGCGCGTTGGGAAAACCGAAGACGGCGCGCGATGGGCACAATCCGAATCTGCTCCCGAAAAATACCGGGACGCGGTCGCAGAATACTTCAAGAAATTGAGCCAGTGAAGCGCCTGCTTTCCAGGGCGCTGGATCTGTCTCGCTGTACCTCCCCAATCGGCTGATGTGTGAATCGCTCGAGCGAAGCACACTGAAGCTATGAGCAACATAGCAATAACAAACATGAGCAGCTTTTCGGAGGCGCTCACTGAACTTGTCGAAAGGGCCGCAGCGGGCGTTGTAGCCGTGAAATCGGCACCTTACCGCGTGGTCAGCGGAGTGATTCTGAGCGGAAATGTGATTGCCGTCGCGAACCACAGTTTGCGCCGTGAAGACCGCATCCCGATTCAAACCGCCGACGGAACGCAGGCTGACGCAGCCATTCTAGGGCGAGATCCCAGCGTCGATCTCGGCTTTTTGCGAGTGGAAGGCCGCAACTTCAAGCCATTGCCGGCCGTGAATGCCGCAGGACTGAAAGCGGGAACCCTCGCGGCAGTAGTTGGATTGACCCTCGATGCCGGCCCGTCAGCAAGCCTGGGAATTCTGGGCGCAGTAGGCGGAACCCGGCGCACGTGGCGCGGCGGTACTTTGGATCAGTTCTTTCGTCTCGATGTCAATCTTTATCCGTCGCAATCGGGTGCAGCGGTGGTGAACTCTGAAGGACACTTGATTGGTTTAGCGACTCCAGGCTTGCTGCGCCATTCAGCGATTGCAGTGCCGGTCGCCACTCTTCACCGCATCGCGGACGAGCTTCTGAAAGAAGGGAGAATCCGCCACGGTTATCTCGGCGTCGGTCTGCATCCGGTTGCGCTTCCGGCCGCGAAGGCGAAACTTGGACTGAATGCAAAATCCGGGCTCATTCTGCTGAGCGTGGAACCCGACTCACCCGCCGAATTGGCTGGCTGGCTTGTAGGCGATATTTTGGTGTCACTCGATGACAAGCCCGTCAGCGACATCGATGAGCTTCAGACTACGTTGCGCGGAAACGCCGTGGGTCGAAGCTTGAAAGCTTCTCTTTTGCGGGGCGGTGAACTTATCGAAACGCAAATCACGGTATCAGAGCGCAAGAAGAGAGGTTAAGATGCGCGCGGGATCGAACGCTGCTTGACTCGAGTTGTTGTCATCGCGAATACCTTAGCCCGCGCGCGAACAATCGCCACAATGCTGCGCGAGGACGAGCGGATTGAGATCACTGAAATATCGGGCTTTTCAGACCGCACTGAGTACGGACTCTCAAGTTTCGGAGATGTTCTCGTGACCGTCGGGTTGGTCCTTCATGAAATACCCTCTCATGGCGCACCCGTCGTCGCGCTGACGAACGAGCCTGTCGAGGAAATGCCATTGGGATCCTCGATCCGAGCCTGGCTCCCCATCAATGCAGAAGCTTCACAGATTAGTGCCGCCATTATCGCCGCTGCGAATGATCTGATTACGTTCACACAGAGGCAATTATCCCAATGGATGGGCATGCCGCGAGCGGCGCAGCCCGACGATGGATTCGAGATAGAGACTCTCACTCGTCGGGAATTGCAGGTGTTGCGCATGCTCGCAGATGGTCTTGGTAACAAAGAAATTGCCGGACAGCTCAATATTTCCGATCACACGGCCAAGTTTCACGTTGCGCAGATTCTCGGAAAACTGCATGCATCCAGCCGGGCGGAGGCCGTGGCAATTGGAATGCGGCGCGGTTTAGTGCCGGTTTAGCTGCGCCGTTCTCCGCTTTGTTGAAGAAGCTTCGCAACTAAACCCGTCCACCCTGTCTGATGGCTTGCGCCCAATCCCTTGCCTGTGTTCCCGTCGAAGAATTCATGGAAAAGAATATAATCCCGGAAATTTGGATCGTCCTCAAAGAAGCGATTGTTGCCGTATGCCGGCCGCGATCCCTGCGAATTCCGGAGGAACAGCGCAGATAAACGACGCGAAAGCTGCCGCGCAGCCTGGCTCAGATTCATCTTCTTTCCGGAACCAGTTGGAAACTCGACAGTGAACGAATCTCCAAAATAATGATGCAAGCGTTGCAGAGCCTCGATGATCAGGAAGTTCATCGGGAACCATACCGGACCGCGCCAGTTTGAATTTCCGCCGAACATGCCGCTCCTTGACTCGCCCGGCTCGTACTCTATCGTGAAATTCGCGCCGTCCAGATCCAGTGTGTAGGGGTGATGCCCGTAGTACCGCGAAAGTGAGCGAACGCCAAAGGGCGACAGGAATTCAGTCTCATCAAAAACGCGCTTTAGAATGCGTTCCAGACGCGAGCGGTTGGCAACCGAGAGGAGGCGGCGGCGCTCTAACCCGCGCTCCGCGATGGGTGCAAGCCCGTCTGTCAGATCTTTACGATTCTCGACGAACCATTCCATCCGCCGCTTGAACCCGGGATGGGCGTCGACCATTTTTGTGTCGAGCGTATCCGTTGCGAATAACGGGACCAGCCCGATCAGTGAGCGGACGCGAAGCAGTATGTGGCGGCCGTCTCCAACCCGTAGGCGATCGTAATAAAAACCATCCTCTTCGTCCCACAACCCGGAGCCTTCGTAATGGTTGATGGCGTGAGCGATATAAAGGAAATGCTCAAAAAACTTGCTCGCAATATCTTCGTAGTTGGGATCGGCGCTCGAAAGCTGCAGCGCGATCTTGAGCATATTGAGGCAGTACATCGCCATCCAGCTCGAGCCGTCCGACTGTTCGAGCAGCCATCCGGAAGGCAGCTTGGCATCGCGATTGAAGAGGCCGATGTTGTCGAGCCCGAGAAAGCCGCCTTCAAAGACATTGGCGCCTTCCGAGTCTTCCTGGTTCACCCACCAGGTGAAATTCATCAAGAGCTTATGAAAAACACGCTCGAGGAAAGCGAAATCGGGCTTACCTTTAATTTTTTGATCGATCTTGAATACGCGCCACGAAGCCCAGGCATGCACCGGCGGATTCACGTCCCCCAGCTCCCACTCGTATGCGGGGAGTTGCCCATTCGGATGCATGTACCACTCCCGCAGAAAAAGCGATAACTGAGCTTTTGCAAAATCCGGATCTGCGGGCGCAATCGCTACCGTGTGAAATGCCAAATCCCAAGCGGCGTACCAGGGATACTCCCATTTGTCGGGCATCGAGATCACATCTTCATTGAAGAGGTTTTCCCATTTGTGATTCCGGCCCCATTTGCGTTGGTCCGGAGGCTTCGGCATAGTCTCATCACCATTCAGCCAAGTCTCGACAATGTAGTGGTAGAACTGCTTGTTCCAGAACAGCCCGGCGAAGGCCTGTCGCTGCACATTCCGAGCATCTTCACTCAACCCGTGGCAAAGATGGTTGTGAAAGTCATCAGCTTCGAGGATACGAGTCTGAAAGATTTCGTCCCATTGATTCCGCGGGATTTCGGGCGAGCCGCCGCGATGCAGGCGGAAGCGGAGCACGCGCTGTTCTCCCGAATCCAGGGTCAGATTGTAAACAGCGCAGCATTTCGTCCCCTCGCGCTGAGGATTCACCGCTTCATGGCGCCCGTGGATTAGATACTCTTCGAAGGCGTCTTTGTAGAACGGATTTGGCCCCGGCGAATGCCAAAGACGCTCCGTGTTGGTCTCGTTATTAGTGAACAGCACTTCCGGCGCGCCCTCTAAATCGAGATGAAAACTGCCCAATGACCCGTGCTCGGCTTCGATTCTTTGATCTGCTTGCATGCGCAGGACAGCATGCCGTTCCGGACCCGGATTGAAATACCAGGCCCAGATGTTGCGAAACCAGAGTGTCGGGAGAAACGTTAAGCGGGAAGCGTCCGGCCCGCGATTGACGAT
Organism: uncultured Acidobacteriaceae bacterium; assembly: GCA_963703035.1. Taxonomy (GTDB): domain Bacteria; phylum Acidobacteriota; class Terriglobia; order Bryobacterales; family Bryobacteraceae; genus Bog-105. The sequence goes on from OY969780.1 coordinate 2,176,647, forward strand.
CGTGATCCGGATGAGGATGTCATCGACGTCTTGCTTGGCATACTCGGCGAAGATGTCGAAGTAGCGCTGTTCATCGAAGATGCCGGTATCGAACAACTCGAACTCGGGGTCGAATCGTGTGCGGCGGCGATTTTCTTTCACCAGCTGTTCGTAGGGAAATCGAGCTTGCGGATATTTGTATAAGCCTTTGAGATAAGAATGCGTCGGAGTGGCATCGAGATAGTAGTAAAGCTCTTTAACGTCCTCGCCGTGGTTGCCCTCCTTACCCGATACCCCGAACATCCGTTCTTTTAGAATCACGTCGTTTCCGTTCCAAAACGCCAACGCGAAACAGAGATATTGGTGGTTATCGCAGATGCCGAGAATGCCGTCCTCGGTCCAGCGGTAAGCGCGCGATCTCGCATCATCATGCGGAAAATATCGCCAAGCTGTACCGCCCGGGCTATAGTCCTCGCGAACCACTCCCCAGGCACGTTCGGCTAAATACGGTCCCCAGCGCTTCCAGTGCTGAGTTCGAGCTTCGGCCTCAGCAAGCCGCTGCTGCTCAGCGGTGATGGTTGCCGTCATCCAATGCGCACACGCGGCGAGTTGACTTAGGCTACGCTAGATTGCTCGACGACTTCCAGGGGATGCTTGTATTTGCACTCTGGATTCGGGCATTGGGCTACGGGACCCGCCTTAAGATATTTTTCGACCAGATAACTGCTGCCGCACTCGGGGCACTTTTCGGAAACCGGCTTGCCCCAAGCCACGAAATCGCAGTCGGGATACCGATTGCAACCGTAAAACGTTTTGCCACGTTTCGAGCGACGCTCGACGATTTGCCCTTCCGAGCAATTCGGACATGGCACGCCGATGGTCTTCTGCTTCACGTATCTGCATTTCGGATAGTTGCTGCAAGCCGTGAACTCCCCGTAGCGGCCGAATTTCTTTACGAGGTTGCTGCCGCATTGCGGACACGTCTCTTCGAGCGGAACATCCTTCCGCTGTTCGCCGCCGATCTGCTTCGTAGTCTTGCAATCCGGGTAGCCGGAACATGCGTAGAACTGTCCGAATCGGCCTTTTTTGAGGACCATGGGCCGGCCACAGTTTTCGCAGTACTCCTGTTCGTCCTGCTCGCTTAGATCGGTCTTGTCTACGTCAGCCAGATCCACCGTCAACTCACGGGTGTTGGTGCATTCGGGATATCCTGTGCATGCGATGAAGCTGCCGTGCTTGCCCCATTTGATGACCATTGGCTTGCCGCACTTTTCGCAAATGAGATCGGTGGGCCTCTCCATGCGCTTGATGTCCGTCATGTTTTCTTCGGCGTGTTCCAGGTCCTTCTGAAAGCGGCCGTAGAATTCAGCCATAGCGTCGCGCCACTCGAGCTTGCCTTCTTCGATCTCATCCAGCTCTTCTTCCATGCGAGCCGTATACTTCACATCGAAGAGGTCATTGAAGCTCTGTAGGAGTAAATCAGTGACGACCATACCCAGCTCAGTCGGCTGAAATTTGCCGCCTTGTTTTGTTACGTACTCACGCTCCTGAATGGTGGACAGAATAGAAGCGTAGGTCGAAGGCCGTCCGACTCCGTCCGACTCGAGTTTTTTCACAAGCGTCGCTTCGTTGTAGCGCGGCGGCGGCTCGGTGAAATGTTGTTCCGGGCGAATCTCTTTGAACCGCAGGACCTCGCCTTCGCTCACCAGCGGCAGCTTGTGTTGAAGCTCTTCGTCCTCTTCATCCTTTTCATCTTTGCCTTCTTGGTAGACCCGAAGAAACCCGTCAAACTTTTGGACCGTACCAGTGGCGCGGAACAGGTATGCGGTATTGCTCTTTCCCGTCGCGTTGATGTCAATTGTGGTCTGATCGAAAACGGCAGGGGTCATCTGCGACGCTACAAATCGCATCCAGATCAGGCGATAGAGCTTCAATTCGTCTTCAGCGAGATATTTTTCGAGTGACTCCGGGGTGCGCTGAACCGAAGTAGGGCGGACGGCTTCATGCGCATCCTGCGCATCCTTTTTGGTTTTGTATACGATCGGGGATTGCGGCAGGTAGTCCGCGCCGTATCGTTCGGTCACCAACGCTCGAACTTCCGCCAAAGCATCTTCTGAAACGCGGGTCGAGTCGGTACGCATGTAGGTGATCAGTCCTACGGAGCCTTCTTGACCCATTTCTTTTCCTTCGTAAAGTCCCTGAGCGAGCATCATGGTGCGCTTGACGCTGAAGCGCAGCTTGCGTGAGGCCTCCTGCTGCAAGGTGGAAGTGATGAACGGAGGTACGGGATTACGGCGCTTCTCGCGGGTTGCTACCGAACGGACGACGTAAGACGCCTGATCGAGATCCTCGACGACGACGCCAGCTGATTTCTCGTTTTCGAGCTTTGGCGTTTCCTCCCCGCGCTTATTGAGCCGCGCCGTCAAAACCGGCGGCTTCTTCGCGTTCAGCGCGACATCAATGGTCCAGTATTCCTGTTTCTGAAAGGCGCGTATTTCGCGCTCGCGCTCGACGATCAGACGCAGCGCCACGGTTTGCACACGGCCGGCAGAGAGGCCGCGGCGCACTTTATCCCAGAGCAGCGGAGAGATCTTGTAACCGACCAGGCGATCCAGGATGCGGCGCGCCTGTTGCGCTTCGACTAAATGCACGTTGACCGGCATCGGCTGATCGAAAGCCCGTTTCACCGCATTCGCGGTGATCTCGTTGAACATGACCCGGAAAATGGATGGTTTTCCGGATTTCTTCGGCTCGAGCTCCTCTTTCAAATGCCAGCAGATCGCTTCGCCTTCGCGATCGGGGTCAGCCGCAAGGTAGACAGAGTCCACGCCCTTAGCCGCCTGTTTCAATTCCGCAATCAGCTTTTTCTTACCTTCGATCACCTCGTACTTGGGCGTGAAATCGCGCTCGACATCGACCGAGAGGTTCTTCTTGGGCAGGTCCTTGATATGCCCAAGAGAGGCCTTTACGAGGTACTGTTTACCGAGATATTTTCCTATCGTTTTCGCCTTCGCCGGAGATTCGACGATGACGAGTGCTTTAGCCATATACCGTACTTACCTAATCTTGACTTCCGGCTGTTCCGGGAGCCAGCACGAGAACGCTACTCTTTTACCACACCTTGACAAAGCTCTTGCCAGGGAGTTGCCGGACCAAGCCCGACATCTCAAGCTCAAAGAGTGCGCCGATTAATTCAGATGAAGAGACCCCCTCAAAAGTTTCAAGCAGAGTCTCAAGTTGTTGTGGCGTATCGACTTGCAAGTGGTTCAAGAGTTTCTTTGCGAGTACTTTCATAGGCTCTTCAGAAGCCTCGACACCAGGTCCGCTACCCTGGTTTCCCCCCTCGGCAAATATTTTTTGCTGCGCCCGGCTGACCAGCTCCCGCCGGACTCCCGCCGGTAGCTCGTTGGTTACGTCGGTCCACTCCTGGACGAGTTTTGCGCCTTGCTTCACAAGCAGGTTGGGGCCCCAACTCATTTTGGACGTAATATTGCCGGGAACTGCGAAGACCTCGCGTCCCTGATCCATCGCCAGGCGGGCCGTAATGGCAGATCCGCTGTGCTGAGCCCCTTCGACGATGAGCACGCCGGCGGAGATGCCGCTTACGATACGGTTTCGGATCGGGAAATTCTGGGGATACGCCGGAGCGCCCATCGGAAACTCCGAGACGAGCAGTCCGCGGCGAGAGATATCGTCATAGAGCTTGCGGTTGTCGGCCGGGTAGAGAACGTCGATTCCACAGCCCAGCACCGCGACGGTATCGCCCTGCTCAGCCAAAGCGGCCTTGTGAGCTGCGGTATCGATGCCGCGAGCCATACCGCTCACAATCGTAAGGCCTGCCTTGGCGAGATCCGCTGATAGGCGTTCGGTCGCAGCGATTCCGTACGGCGTTGGACGCCTGGTACCGACGACGGCTATGGAATGAGCCGTTAGCAAGTCTGTTCTGCCCATTGCGAATAAGAGCAGAGGGGGATCAAAAATCTCGCGCAGGCGTTGGGGGTATCGCTGATCGTGGATGGAAATGAGATCGGCGCCGGCATTCATCATTTTTTGCTGCTGCTCAACGGCATCTTCAAAGGAACAACCGCTGGCTATCGCACGGGCCTGCGCGGGGCTGCTTCCGGCTGCTTCAATCTCGGACGCCGATGCCCGGAAGATTGCCTGGGGCGATCGGAGCTTATCGAGGATTCGTAGCGTCCCGACCGTGCCCAACCCCGGTACCATCCGAAGTGCGAGCCAATGGAGGGTCTCCTCCTGGGTGAGCACGGCACTTGCCACGAGGAATACGTGCTGGTCCGTGGCGCTACTTCTCAGGGGTGGGATCAGCAGAGTGCGGGAACAGATACAGGCTCTTCGGGTACAGCCTCTTCAGGTCTTGCCGATTCGGGGGTGCTGAGCCATCTCCGCAATATTGCGTCGAGATCATCTCTGACGATGGGCTTTGGAAGGAAGTCATTCATGCCGGCTGCCAGACAAGCCGCGCGCTGCCCAGGAAGCACGCTCGCGGTTAAGGCCACGATGGGGATATGCAGGAACTGTTCGCCGGTATTTCGGATGGCCTTCGCAGCTTCAAACCCGTCCATGACCGGCATTTGACAATCCATCAGCACCAGATCATATGAGCACTTTTGCATCTTTTGCAGCGCCTCGACGCCGTTCGACGCGATATCCGCGGCACAATCCAAGCGGGCGAGTAGCTTAACAGCGACCTTCTGATTAATGAGATTGTCCTCTACGACGAGAACCCTTCCCCGGTTTTTCGCAGCATTCGAGATACTTCGCGTCTCCTCCGGTGCCGGAGCGATAGATGAGCATTCCTTTCGAGCTACGGGCAAATCCGCCGTGAACCAAAAACTGCTTCCGGAACCGGGTTCGCTTTCGACGCCGATGCTTCCACCCATGAGCTCGGAGAGTCTCTTTGAGATAGCAAGCCCCAGGCCGGTTCCTCCGTACTTGCGTGTGGTCGAGTTGTCTGCCTGCGTGAAGCTTGCAAACAATTTCGCCTGTGTCGGGAGTGGAATGCCTACACCTGTATCTGTAATCGTGAAGCGTATCGCTGAACTCAGGGCGTCATTGGACCGCTCGCGTGAGACATGCAACCCGATGCTACCTCGCTCAGTAAACTTTACTGCGTTCGAGAGGAGGTTCAACAGAATCTGCCTCAGCCGAATGGGATCGCCGACTACCCGGGCTGGAAGATCCTCATCAAAGAGCACAGTCGATTCGAGCCCTTTGCGGCGAACCGCCTGCGCGACCAAGCCGGCCGAATCATCCACCAACCCCCGTAGATCGAAATCGATTGCTTCGAGGTCCAGTTTGCCAGCCTCTATTTTGGAGAAATCCAGAATGTCATTGATGATCGCGAGCAGGCAATTCCCGGATTCCTTTATCGTCGCGAGGTACTCCTGCTGTTCCGGCGTTAGCGGAGTGTCGATCAGCAATGTTGTCATTCCGATTACTCCGTTCATGGGTGTTCTGATCTCATGGCTCATCATGGCGAGGAATTCAGTTTTCGCATGATTCGCCTGCTCGGCTTCAGCTTTCAAGGACTCTTCCTGAACGAGTTTGCGGTCGAGCTCTGCAGTACGCTCGGCGACCAGCCGCTCCAATTTGTGCCGCTGGGCGGCCAGTGCTCGCATACGCCGCCGCCAGATCCAAAAGGCCAGTATCAGCAAATCACCCGAGGCAGAAGCGATGAACGTTTTTGTCCACCACCACGGGGGAATGATTCGGAATGATAGCTTCGCTGTCCCCGATACTTTGCCCGTATCACTATCGACAGCAGCCATCTCAAAGGTGTAAGAACCCGGCGAAAGGCGCGAATACCGAACCTCACGGCTGGCTGTCTCGGTCCACTCCGGTTCCAAGCCCGCCAGGCGATAGCGGAACCTTACGGCCTTTTCATTGCGAAAGGTGAGCGCTGCCAAACCGATCGTGAGAGGCTGATTGCTCCATTTCAGGTCTGTATGGTCGCCGCTAATATTTGCCGAACCGAACCTGGCCCACGCAAACACGGGAGTTGGAGGAGGTGAGGAGGCCATTCTCGGGGTCAGCAGATGCGAGACACCGGCGCTGGTTCCAATCCAGACTGTGCCGTCTCGATCGGCAAAGAAGGCTTTACCGTCACAATCATTCCAGAGGAGACCGCTGTCTTGGGTGTAACTGCGCCAACCCTGTCCATCGAAGACATCGACCCCGTGATCCTTTCCCACCCAAATCCAGCCACGCGCGTCGGTGTTGAGAAAATCGACTTCGTCCGATTCGAGAACTGGCCTGTCAAAGCGGTCGACCCGGACGACCGTGTCTCGAAGGAGTTCGAGGCGTGCAATGCCGGGAAACCTGCCGTCGAGCCAGAGATTTCCCCGGTCATCTATCGCCAGATCCTCGAAGTGCTGACCCAAGCCCTTATGAGCGAGATCAAGCCGCTTCCATTTTGAAGCTTCAAACACGTACACGCCGTTATCGGAAGCAAACCACACGCGGCTGTCGTGGCCTTCCGCGATATCGAAGAACCGCTGAGTATCAAAGATACTGTTTCTGAGCTGGCGAAATGGCCGCCGAGGGTGACCTGGCTCGCTTTCGAACAGGCCGTCACTCGTCGCCAGCCAAACTTGATCTTGCGAATCTACGAGGATGCGATAAACGTGAGCGAACGTATATTGCTTTGCGCCTAGTGTCGAGGTGTCAACCTGGATAACGCGTCCTTCAGCCGTACCGATCCAGAGAAACCCGTCTTTCGACTCCGCCAATGACCGGTTGTGGTCCGCCTCAATCCCGGGCGCAGTCCAGGAGTGAAGGGTTTTGCTTCCAGGAGTCATAAAGCTGAGTCCAAGGTCGTCGCCGATCCAGAGCCGGCCCTTGTGGTCACGCAGAATGGCCCAAACGAGGTTACTGTGCAACCCGTCAGCATTCGTCCAATGCTCCCACTGTCCGTACGCCAACCACTTTTGAAGACCATGGCCGGCAAGCCCAAGCCAAACGAGGCCTTCCCGGTCAACAAAAACCGATTGCACCATGTATTCACTGAACCCGTTTGCACGCGAGAAAATGCGCCAATGCCCGTCCTCATAGCGGGCGGCGCCAGAGTCGAAGCTGGCAAGAACGCGGCCACCCACATCCTCCGACAAAGTCAGGTAGTCGATCGTATGCGGCTGATACGGAAAATCCCGGCGTTCAAATCGGGACCCGGCATTCGGTAACACCACGACGTGCGAAGTGCCACGGACCCAAAGCTGGCCTCTGCTATCCCGCAGAAATGTTGCCCAGCTATCTTTAGGAAGACCGTCCTTAAGTCCCCATTTCGTAAGTCCATCCTTTGAGAATTGACAAACGCCTTCACCGCAGCCGAACAACACCGAACCGTCTGCGTTCGCGAGAATGGCCTTTGCGCCGTTAGGCATTAACAGTTTTGAGATTTCCGGGCGTAGCAGGGGAACGCACTGCAGTGACCCGTCGTTATTGCTAGAGATCACCAGAGGTCCGAGTTGGGTCGCAGCGAAGAGCTTACCGTCAGGCGCAGCCGAAAGGCTCGAATCCCGCGGCATGGCTAACTCCTGGCCTTCATACCGCAAATCGGAGAAATGTCCTCGTGCATCGAGATAGAAGAGCCCGTCGTTTGTTCCCACCCAAAGCCGTCCGGAACTATCCTGAGTCAGGACAGTAATAAAAGTATTGGCGAGGCCGGCGGCGTACCCGAACTCCTGAAACCGGGAACCGTCATACCGGAACAGACCGTTCTCCGTGCCTACCCACAAAAAGCCTTCATGATCTTGGAAGATGCAATTGACGTTTAGGTTCTTGAGCCCATCGACATATTCTTCGAACGTGAACCTCTGGGCCAGGCACAGGACCGGCAGAATAAGGAGGACTAAGGTTCTGACCAGCCAGCGTCGGATAAGCGCATCCATCCTACTTGCTTATCGACGGTCGCCGAAAACGGCTTTAGGGTGGCGGGAACGCTTTTCGAGCGCGTGCCTTCGCGGAGAACAACATGGCACTCCAAACTTCATTGACGGAGCAAATCTTATAGTCCACGAGTGCAAGTTGGTTCGCGTGCTGACGGACCAAAGTCTCACTCAGGCTCCCGGCTGCGCGCGAGGTTTTCTTTGGCCACAGAATCCAGAGCTTAGTGGTTATCGCGAGCTCGATAACTTGCGAAAGGGTATGCTGCAAAGCATCTGGATCGCGTACGAAGCAAAGCGTCACGGAGGCAGGCAATCCGGCGTATTCAAAGACCTGGACGTTAGCGGGCAGTTCGCCCAGAACTCGTAAATAGTCTCGGGGAGGGGCGATCATGGCCACCGTAGAGGATTCTTTAATTCCTAGCTTCTGAGCTGCCGGTCTCGAAGCATATCGGTCCATCATCTGGACGGGACGCACCGGGTTCTGGGGAGGCTGTGCAAGGGCGCGTCTTAGAGTGGAACGGAGCGTAGGGGCCCTGCAATAGCCGGCATCGGGAAGTTCGGCTTGGATGCGGCTGATTTTCTCATTCGCTCCGTTGCAAAACACAATCGGAATGTGCCGGGTCGCAGGCGACCCGCGCAGAGCCGTTGCGATTTCCCGGCCATGGGAAGGCAGGCGTGATAAATCTATAACGAAAGCGTCGGGAGGCGCTTCGCGCCAGCTTCGCATCATGCCGGGGCGAAACTCAGAGTCATGCTCGACTTCATAACCCGCGGTATTCAGCAGCTCGATGAGCTCTTGCGCCTCATTGGCGTTCCAGTGTAAGAGCCGCACACGGTACATCCCGGCATCTTAACAATCTAATCGCCCTGTATGAGAATCACCAGCGCAGCCAGCGCTCTTCCTTCGCACTACTATCCGCAAAAGGTCTTGATCGAGGCATTCCGGAAGTATTGGGGCCCACGGATCGAGAGGTTTGATGTCCTCGAGCGCTTGCATGCCGCTACTCAGGTGGATGGGCGCTATCTTGCGTTACCGCTCGAAGCGTATCCACTGCGCAACTGGGGCGATGCGAATAACGCCTGGATCGAGGCGGCTCTCGATCTTGGCCAGCAGGCAATCTGCAAAGCAATCCAGCAGGGGCGAACCAGGCCCGGCGATATTGGAGCATTCTTTTTCGTGTCGATAACGGGGGTGTCGAGCCCCTCAATCGAGGCGCGTCTCATGAATCGTCTACCGCTGCATCCGCACACGAAACGCATCCCAATTTTTGGCCTCGGCTGTGTTGCCGGAGCGGCCGGGATCGCCCGCGCTGCCGATTACGTGCGAGCATTCCCTAAGCAAGCTGCCCTCCTGCTCTCAGTTGAGCTGTGCTCGCTAACCATTCAGCGGGATGATCTTTCCGTAGCCAATCTCATCAGCTCCGGGTTGTTTGGCGACGGAGCGGCTGCGGTGATCGTTTCCGGTGACGAAATCGAGGCAACGGCCGGGCCGGAAATCATCGACACGCGATCTGTGTTTTACCCGGACACGGAATACGTGATGGGGTGGGACATTTCCGAAAAAGGGTTCCGCATTGTTCTTTCGCGCGATGTTCCGGAAGTCGTCGTGGGCAATCTGGGCGGCGATACGGACCAGTTTCTTGCGGAGCACGGGCTTGATCGCAGTGACATAGAAGTATGGGCACTGCACACGGGAGGGCCGAAGGTACTCGAAGCCACGCAAGCCGCTTTGGGACTGTCTCGTGAAGCTCTAAAAGTGTCTTGGGAGTGCCTTCGGCGAACAGGCAACCTTTCCTCGGCATCGGTTCTGTTCGTTTTAGAGGAGATTCTGAAAAGCCGCCAGCCGGAACCGGGTACATGGGGCTTGCTGGCGGCAATGGGTCCCGGCTTCTGTTCCGAACTGGTCTTGCTCAGGTGGTGATCGGGTACACGAGCTGCGGTAACCCATCCCGCGTCCAGCGGCATCTAAACATTCAGTGTTCAAATCATTCGTTTTCACGCTACTTTTGTCCTTTTTGGCCGCGGGTTCCGCCACCGCGCAGTATGGCCCTCCCATGGGCGGGGGTGGCTTTCCGGTACCCTGGGGCCACAAGAAGAAAAATCAGCAGAAGAAGAATGAGCCTGCTTTGACGGAAGACGGGACGACGTTATCGAATGACGGCAAGACTCTGGTAGTGGCGACCGGCGACGGGCGCACACTTACTCTAAAAATCGATGCTGATACGAAGTTCACTCGCTCTGGAACTGCTATCGCGGCGACTGCCGTCGTTCCTCGATCGGCGGTACATGTACAAGCGGCGGAGGATGACGAGGCCTATTTGACAGCGCTTACCGTGGAGCTCGTCAAGGATGCTTCGGCGTCGGCACAAGCCCCGGCGACAACGGCCGAAGGCAATCCAGATCAAGAGAAGCCTGCGACAACTATTGACAATTCAGAGGATGCTCCGGGCGCCCCATCCTGCGGCGCGGTAAACCGCCAGCGAGCGAGGAAGCGGCCGAGCACGCGGCTTCAACGTCCCCGCCGAGACGCTCCGATGGAACAGACTTCACAATTGAATCGGACGATGCCCCGTCGAGCAAGGCGGCAAATTCTGCTTCTGAGGCTCTGATTTCGCGGACCAAGCAATGGAGCGAGACGTTCACGAACGGTTTACCGAACTTCGTTTGCCAGCAATCCACGACGCGTTACATGGAAGAATCGAAGTCCGCAGGCTGGCAGGCGCTCGATGTCGTCACCGCCAAGGTCGTGTATGAGGATGGGAAGGAAAATTACCGCGAGATCACCGTCGGAGGCAAGCGGACGAACAAGAGCATGCTGGATTTAGGCGGTTCAACATCCACGGGAGAGTTCGCCTCGACTCTGTACAGCCTATTCTCGGATGCGAGCCACGCACAGTTCAAGTTCTACCAGTCGGCCACGGTCGGAGAGACTCCCGCAGCCATCTACGACTTTAAAGTACCTCTACACAATTCGGACTGGTTGACCAAGATCGGCGGCCAAGCGCTCAAGCCGGCCTATAGCGGCAGCGTCTGGATTGACCGGTCGACCGCCCAAGTCCGGCGGATCGAGATGCAAGGCGATAATATTCCAAAAGACTTCCCCCTCGATTCGCTGCAATGGGCGGTTGACTACGAGAACGTGCGCCTGGGGACGGGCATGTTCCTCCTGCCGGTGCATGCCGAAAACTTATTTTGTCAGCGCGGTTCGACCATCTGCTTCAAAAACGAAATCGACTTCCGCGACTACCACAAATTCTCAGGCGAAAGCACGATTACGTTCGATAAATGAGCCATTTCATCATTCGAAGCGGCTTGAGGCCTCGCTTGCGGAAACGAACCCATTTTTGCCAAACGAACCCTGGCGAGGGGAGGACGGCGATTATGCTCAATCGCCGCCCTATCCGCAATGCCGTATCGCCTACGGTACCAGTGGGTTATCTTTCAACGGAGTTACTGTAAATGTGTGCCGATGAGCCGGATAGAACTACAAAGGGATTCGGCACACTTCCCTTAACCGTGTTGTTGTGAATCACGCCATCTTTCGAGTACATGGTCCAGTGGAAGGCTGCATCCCGTACTGAGCCGTAGATCTTATTGTCGTAGGCGTTCACGTATGTGGCCTGGTAGCAGGTGATCGCGTTGATAGTCTTCGATCCACCGTAGATCGTATTACCGTAGATCGAACCGGAAACCCGCAGCGAGCTGTCGCGGCGCCCGGTGAATTCTATCGACTCGCCATCACCTTCGCTTCCATCGGTGTTATAAATCGTGTTGTCGTGGACGGAGGCGCCCGTGACACTGTGTGTGTATCCTTTTACACCAATGGCTTGAGAACCCCCGGTGATCGTGTTCGAATAGATGTTCGCATTATCCACGTCCAGAATGTATATGCCTGAAGTTCCGCGGCTGGCCTCGTTAAGAGTGATCTTGTTCCCGTAAATGGTGATGCCACTGACTTGGGTGTCGGCGCGAAGCACGTCCCCACAAGTGCAGAAACTCCCTGTACTCTCGTAACTGTTATCGGCGAAGGTGAAGCCAGGGCTGCTCGAAACGTGCACCGCGAAAGCTCCCCCGTTCACCAGCCTGCACTTGCGAACCGTGTTTCCGCTCCCGCCTTCTACGGTGATAAGACCTTCATGCGAGTTCTCAATCGTAAGATTCTGAATTACCACATGATGGGCACCCCCTAATCTAACCGGGGACGATGAGCCATTGCCGTCAAGAATAGGCTGATTGCCGATACCGTAGGAGCCGATTGTGACTGGCACGTCGGACTCGTCGGTAGTTGAAATATTCAGCGTTTCTCCGGTCCAAACGCTGCCAGCCTTGAGGAGAATCTGATCTCCGGGGTGGTACAAAGTGGCACTTGCGCCGCGCAGCGATTGCTTCGGACTGGTGAGACTGCCTCCGGTGTTCCAATCGCTTCCGGAGCTGGAATCCAGGTAGTAAGTAGTTGCCTGACCCTGGGTGCTTAACAGCCCGAGAGTGAATCCAAATAGGATAATTGTCGTTTTAAACATCGTTTAACGTTCCTTCCTTTTTTGAGTGCAAATGTCTTCTCCAAAACCCGGTAGGGCAGTCCTCTTCATCGGCTTGGCGGATCACCGAGTACACGACAAACCGGCCCAGGGTCATACTGTAGGGTGCCCTGGCTTACATTCTTAGTAGATTTGCTCTATTATTGCCGAGAAGCTACTATCATTCAACTATTTTTTGGGCGTTCTTTAGATTTCGTTGATTTGATTTCAACCGCCTCGGGCCTTGTTTTACGAAACGAACCCATCTTTACCAAACGAACCCTGGCGTCGGAGGGCAGCGGTTCAGGTGAACCGCTGTCCTTGGGTCCGCTTGCTTACGGCTAAAGCGCGAGTTGGTTATTTTTCAACGGTATTGCTGTAGATATCCGCAGATGAGCCTGATAGAACTACAAAGGGATTGGGCACGCTCCCGACAACCGTGTTGTTGTGAATCACGCCGTTCGTCGAGTACGTAGTCCAGTGAAAGGCTGCATCCCGCACGGGCCCGTTCACTCTGTTGTCGTACGCCTGAACGTTCGTGGCTTGGTAGCAGGCGATCGCGCTGATGGTATTCGAACCACCATAGATGGTATTACTGTAGATCGAACCGGAAACCCGCAGCGAGCTGCCGTCGTGGCCGGTGAATTCTATGGACTCGCCATCTCCTTCGCTCGAGTCGGTGTAATAAACCGTGTTGTTGTGAACTGATGCACCTGTGACACTGTGTGTGTATCCTTTCACGCCAATGGCTTGAGACCCCCCGGTGATTGTGTTCGAATAGATGTTCGCATTATCCACGTCCAGAATGTAGATGCCTGAAGTTCCGCGACTGGCCTCATTAAGAGTGATCTTGTTCCCGTAAATAGTGATGCCACTGACTTGGGTGTCGGCCCGAAGCACGTCCCCACAGGTGCAGAAACTCCCTGTACTCTCGTAGGTATTATCGGCGAAGGTGAAGCCTGGGCTGTCCGACACGTGTACTGCAAAAACTCCCCCGTTCACCAGCGTGCAATTGCGAACCGTGTCGCTATATCCGCCCTCCACGATCACAAGGCCGGAATGGGAGTTCTCGATCGTAAGATTCTCCACCGTTACATCATGTGCGTCACTTAATGTGACCGGAGAAGATGAGCTATTGCCATCAAGAACAGGCTGATTGCCGACGCCATAGGAGCCGATTGTGATTGGCAGATCGGACTCGTCCGTAGTTGTTATTTTCAGCGTTTCTCCTTTCCAAACACTCCCGGCCTTGAGGAGAATCTGATCTCCGGGGTGATACAAAGTGGCACTTGCTCCGCGCAGTGATTGCTTCGGACTGGTGAGACTGCCTCCGGTGTTCCAATCGCTTCCGGAGTTGGAATCCAGGTAGTAAGTAGTGGCCTGACCCTGAGTGCTTAACAGACCGAGAGTGAATCCAAATAGAATGATAGTGCTTTTAAACATCGTTTCACGTTCCTTCCTTTTTTGAGTGCAAAGTGTCTTCTCCGTAACAAAACCCGGTAGGGACAGTCCTCTTCATCGGCTTGGCGCGCAACTGAGTACACGACAGACCGGCCCAGGGTCATCCTGCAAAGTGTCCTAGCTTACATTCTTAGTAGGTTTGGTCTATTATTGCCGAGAAGCTACTATCATTCAACTATTTTTTGGGGGTTCTTTAGACTTTGTTGGGGAGGGAAATGCTGTAAACCTGAGCCACAGGGGGAAATGGCAGGCGAAATAAAAGCGAATCGCCTGCCCCGCAGACGCTTTACTTGCCGATGCAGATGTAGCTCACGGAATCGCCATTGATCGAGGTCTGCGCCGTTAGCGTGAGGGTTGTTGTCGTTGCAGTGGGCTTCATCACGACGAAATCCGAATTATCGCTGGCTGTGCAGATCGGAGCGTTGGTAAACGCGCTCGAGAACGTTACGGTACAACTCGTAACCGTACCTGCGCCTACGACGATGATGCCCGCGGAGTCATTGCCGGTAAGGCTCGGGGACGTGCCACACGAGCTGACAGCGGTCGATCCGCTCGAAACGATGCCGATCTTCCCGTTGATGGCTGAAACAGAGCCGCAGTTGGGAAGCCCGTTCGACTGGAATCCGGTGATAAAGCTCGCGGAACCGCAATTGGTGCTGCTTCCATTGGATGAGGTTCTGATGAGGGTGGACTGATTGTTGTTGGAATCGAGAAGGTGCAGGTTTGAATCGGTCGCATCGAACCACATTCCGAGCTGGCCCGTGGTGACCGTAGGAGCGGAGCCGGCACCGCCGAGGATCTGCAGTGGGCCGCTCCCTTGAAGACTGGTAGCGCTAGCGGCGTTTCCGCTGGTTGAGGCGGCAATGGTTGCGGGGCTGCCCCCCGTGAGCTTGAGATTTTGCAGAGTAGCGGTCACGCTCGCAACGTCGCTGAGGTTGTTGGCCGATTGCAGCGCGCCCGTGAGGCGGGAATCGTTGCCAGCTGCTACGGTGCCCGCGGAAGTGCCGACATTGGCGGACAGTGTGCCCGAGGAGATCGCCAGTCCCGAGCCGACCATGACACCTCCCAGCACTGTGCTGGTTGCCGTGGGAAGCGAGTAGGGCGTCGGCGCGCCACTGACCTGCCCGTATTGGACCTGAGCACAAACGGCATTGCCCGAGGAAGCGATAGCGGTCGCGTATTGGCCGGAGGCACAAGCTGAAGGAGTCGCCGCTAATTTGGTGGCTGTAGCAGCATTGCCGGTAGTGGGAGCCGAAATTGATGCCGGACTCGAACCCGTGAGTTTTAGATTTTGGAGGGCGCTCGTGACACTTACGAGATCACTCAGATTGTTTACAGCTTGGAGCGCGCCCGTGATGCGGCTGTCGTTACCGGCGGCCAGGGTTCCGGCGGCAGTGCCCATATTCGCAGATAACGTTCCAGACGAAATGGCTAGCCCGGAGCCGACCATGACGCCTCCCAAGACGCTGCTGGTGGCGGTTGGAAGGGAGTATGGGGAGGGTGCTCCGGTAATTTGTGTGTATTGGACCTGAGCACAATTCGCATTGCCCGATGCTGTTACGCCGGTCGCATATTGACCGGATCCGCACGGCGTGGGTGTGGCCGCCAATCGCGTTGCGGTAGCTGCATTACCGGTGGTGGTTGCGGAAAGCGTCGCCGGATTGGCTCCGGTCAGAGTTAAGTTCTGAAGAGCGGTGGCGAGGTTTCCGAGGTCGCTCAGATTGCGGCTGGACTGGAGCGCGCCCGTCAGACGGTTGTCGTTCCCCTGGACCGCCGTATTTGCCGCTGTGCCGAAGACGACGGAAAGAGCGCCATTCGATGAGATATTCAGTCCCGAAAGGCTGGGAACCATGATCCCGCCGAGAGCGGTGGAAGATGCCTGAGGCAGAACGTAATTGCCGCCGCCCCCCATGGCTGCCCAGGTGTTGGTCGAAACGCAGCCAAAGACGTTATTTCCGGTGGAAGCCGCAGTATTGAAGAAGAGCTGTCCGATCTGACACGATGAGGGCAGAGCGGACCCCTGAGTAAAGGGTCTGGTAAACGGAAAATTCGAGAAGTCCGCGTTTCGCCCTTGAGTCGACAGATTAAGAGTCGTCGTTGTCTGGCCGAAAGCTGAAATTGCTAGCAAGGCGAGCAGGGCCACGTACCGTCGCGTAAACATCATTTCTACAACCTCGCTGCAACGGTCCCATGCCGCAGTTTCCAGGTGGCCCAGGACTTCGACTGTAAGTTGCTGAATTCAGTGGGGCAACTGCACCGGTCGGGATTTGTGAACGGCTTCCAAAGTTCCTCGAGTAGGGCTATCTATTAGGCCTGTAACGGTGGAGTTGAGGACCGATACTGTTCGAGAATGTATAGTCCTGAAGGCGGTCGGCGTCGATGGTCCAGAACATGGCCCCTAGCATTCCGGGGTATCCAGCGGATTTGAGCATCTTATATTTGGCTCCTGACGGCGCGGCGCCAGTGATGGCGTATTGCATCGCCTGGCTGACGATTGACGGACTTGTTTCTCCGATGAGAAAGCCAATCGCCACCTTGTCCGCCGGCATCGGTGGGAAGAACTGGTGTGGGTCGCCGCCGACATTGAACCCCTGCAGCACAAGCTCTGTCATAGCGGCGTGGTAGTCTACTGAACCGGCTTGGTAGATTCGGCCATCCAGACCTTCGAGCGGCGGCGTGTTGTAGTCCTGAACATCCATGAACGAAAGAATGTCGCGAATCCCGTAGGCAAGGGGCAAATAGGACCCGAACTGGCCGCCGTAAGTACGGTAGCCGGCAGGAATCTGCGTGCCTTCAGGCACAAGGCTGATCATGAATCCCGATCCAAACGTGTCCCGCAATCGGCGCAGCGCCGCGATGAGGTTCACGATAGATGGCGTCGTGGGGTGCTTGAAGTTTGTGTCTCCGGGATCAAGGGAGAGAGATGGGGATTCGAAATCGATATCGACTCCATCGAAGCCGTACTCCTTAACAATCGCGGTCACACTGGACAAGAAGTTCGAGATGTTCTTTGGATCGGCCAAAGTAAAATATTGGCCACCGCCTCCCAGAGAGATCATCACCTTCTTGCCTTGATTTTTCAAATCAGCAATGCCGGCCTTGAATTGGCCGGGATCGAGTCCAGCGGGTACCTGGAACTGCAGCGTTCCTTCCGGCTGATTCTTAGCAGGAGTGGCGAATGCAACGATCACTACATCCCACTGTGGCGCGACCTCGCGCAAGGGGAAGGTGGCGCCCGCGGCACCGTAACCTACCCAATAGCCGATGAGCTGATGACCATTCGAGGTACCGCTCCGCTGGATGGCTGTGGCTGTGGGCTTCCGAGGGGCGGAGTTGCCGATCTGCCGGCGTTTGGCGGGGGCGGGACAGGGCTTAGCAGGTTCGGTGAGCGCCTGTTGCTCGGGGAAGCTGTTCGTATTTCCTAGATCTCTCGAGTCGCCCAGATACCAATGCAGCAGAGCAACGTTCTGTAAGTGATAAGTGGTGTTGCCCGCATGAGCGACAAAGGGTTTCGATGCAGGTAGATTGTTCTTGAGGTTTGTATCGGTCGGCTCGAGAAGAAAGTAAGCAGAAGCTACACGCGTGCCGCCGCAGGCGCCCTGGTCTCCTGGATGCATCGAGGCAGGACGCATCCATGCGGGAAACTGGTTCCCAGGCGTTTTTTCGGCGCCTTCGCGCACCAGAGGATCGTGGAGTGGATCATAGATAAATTCAGCAAGTTGTTCGGTGAGAGGCTGTACGTCCTGATTCTCGACGACAGCAGGCGCGCCATCTAAATATGACGCTAGAACAAACGAGTTTCCGGTGTACGAATCCGACCCGTGCGTGCCCCAAGAGCAGCAGATGGTGGCATCTCCTTCAGCGTAGAAAGCCGTATTACGCGTTAGTGCAATCACGAGCTTGCCGGGCTGTTCGCCGACCTGCTTGAAGAGTTGCCGTTGCACGTATTCGAGGTCTACGATCGCGAGAGAGCTGCCGCTTTGCCGTGATGTGAGGGCATAGCCGGATGCGGCAGGAATCGTTATGCCGACTGTGTTCATGACCTCCGGTTTCGCCAACACGGTGTGCCAATCCGCCCGCCGTGGAAAGGTGGCGCGAAGCATGGCATCAGCAAACTGCGTAGTGCCGCCGACGGGAAATGCGAACGGGGAGAAGACCGGCGACTGAACGAGCTTTGGGACATCCGGCGTGGCATCCATTCGGAGTGGTTCGCCGGTGGTCCTTGCGGCCTCGAATGAGAGCGAAATAGGAACGACGAGGGTCGAAATGGTGGTTGTGCCTCCCTCTGCCGGATCGCGGCCGGCCAGAGTGTAAAGGCTAGACCTGGCAGCGTACTGGAAAGTGGGTATGGCGGTCTGCGCGAAGGCCGGAGGCAACATCGGAGACAAAACAAAGAGCAACACAACAGAATTCATTCGCATAGCGGGCAAGAAAATCTATTGTCGTTGATTGGTCCAGGGAATCAGGACAAAACACATGACGAGCACGGCGAGGGGTTGATGGCGGAACAAAATCAGACCCAAGAAGGAATTTGTTCCACCCGATCCTTCCCATACTGCAAGTGCGGCTTGCAATGGAAATGCCAGCAGCAGCAAACAGACGATGAGCGCGATCACGGTTGGCCGGTAGGCGCGCCAGCTTGCCACCATGAACGGAATGGCCAAGAGCAGAAGCTGGGCATCGTAGTAACGGTGGTAGGTAACAGCGATGGTCAAAGCACTGAAGAAGGCTAAATCGCGCCAGCGGGAGACGTCGCCAAATCTTCTCCGGAATCGAAAGTACAAAAGAATGAGTATGGCGGCCAAGATCCACACGAGCGCGTCGTTCAGACGAAGGTTGCGAGTAAATAAGCCGACCAGGGCCTGTGAGTTGAGCAGGATGTGCGAACCTTCCTGGCCGGCGCTGGGGTTGTTCGTGCCCCCTAAAGCAAAACTGGCGGCGACGTTCTGTTGTAGCGTCAGGCACCACTGCCAGTATTGAGCGATCGAAGTCGCGGGAATAACACTCACGGCAGCAACGATGAGCGATACCAGAAAGCTAAGCAGTACGGGCCGCCAACATTGCCAGACGGCGAGAACCGCGAGTGCACAGATTGATAACTGAGGCTTGAGGCAGTGTGCGATTCCCAAGAGGATTCCGCTGATCACCCAGCGCTTCGATAGCGCAAAATACACAGCAAGCGCAGTGAGGCTCGAGACGAGCACGCTGGGGTTACCCATGGCGAGTCCCGTTTGAACAGGAGAGAACACGAGCAGCGCGCATGCGAGCAGCCATTTTCCGGTGTTTGATAACCCGGCATTTTTGAAAATGAGCAGAAGCGATAAGGCAAAACATGCCACAGAAACCAGGCACCAGAGCAGATTTGCCCGGGCCCATGGCAGTCGGGCGAATGCCGCGACAATGGGCATGGCAGTGGGGGGATAAACAGCGGGGTGCGAGTGCGGCTCGGGAACAAGGGGTGGCGGGCCTTTCGCGTTATAGAGAAACTCACGAGCCAGTGCTGCGGGATCATACGGGTTTTGACCTTTCGCCCACAGGCGCCCGGCGGTGTAAAGTAAAGCGAAATCGCGCGGTGTCGTCGTTCGAACGGCCCGTACTGGACCGCGCGCGAGAAAGAACGCGAGAGCGATGAGAAATAGAAGCCCGATGGCCGTCTTCCGGAAGAAGGACGTTCTCACGATATTGCGCTCTCAAGATCGTAAGCGCCGAAGCTCAACCACATTTACGGAGTGGAACGGGTGGCATTACTTTCACCTGGTTTAAGAGACCGGATGCAAAGATCGGTCGAGGCGTTACCACAACGGTAGATCTGATACATCGGCACGTCGGTTGGCTTCACGATATAAAATCCGTTCAAGAGCGCTGAATCCTGATCCGGGTCCCACTCGACGATGCCATTTCGAGGCGCGGCGCGCACTCGGAACTGGTGGGTGGACGGTTCGTAATCGGCATAGCTGAAGCAGCGCCCGATGCACACGCGATCGATCATCCTTTCGAGGCTGAGGCGGCACTCTGGAAAGACCCCGAGAACTCGCCTCGCGAGAGAAAAGCGGGAGATGGTGTTGGCTGCCCGGCTCTCGAGCCGGTTCGCGTAGTTCATGTCGCTATCCCGGGAACTGGGCAGAGGCAGGAGAGCTAAGACGCGTTGGCGAGGGGGAAGGCGTGACACTAGGCTCTCCATTTTCGCTTCAATTCGATTGAAAGAGCGGGCGTCGAGGTACAAGAAGAAGAAATAGCACGCAGCTATGACGGAAAATGCGATGACATGCCAGCGTCTCGGCTTCGCATGGGCCGCAATCGCACAGGCGAGAACCGCGGTAACGAGAGACATCCGGTTGTACGTGCAACAGAAGGGTGCTGCGAAATCCCAGAGCGTAATGGTGCTCGGAAGAATAAGGACTGCGGAGGCAGAAAGCAGATACAGCTGGGCGGAAATTCTCAGTGAAGGATTCCGCCACTGGCTTCGGCGCTGAAAGGCCAGCACGCCCCAGAGCGCTAGAACGGCCAATGAGATGAGAGCGTATTGGCGCCCAAAGATCCACAGCTGATCTGCCCCGGTAATGGAAAGCGCTTGCCGCGCCAGCCAAAGGCTTTCAAAATTCCGCAGCCAGTATTCGCGAATGCCGAAGAGTGCGATGACCGAGAGCAGAAAAAGTGGAATGTGAAACCGGGATGGAAGCTTGCGGGCAACTAAGGCGTACGCGGCCAATCCCCCTATCCATAGCGGCGCGGTGACCTGCGCGAGGCAGGCCAACAATAGGATCGGAACGGTAAAGAGCCAGTTTCGAAGGCCACCGCGCCAGGCCAGTGCAAAAGCAATCATCGATAGCCCGGCAGAGATGTAGAAGTCGGTAAGACCTAGGTGGAAGACGAACCCATAAGCGAGCATCGCCAGCACGGGGGCCATGAACCAAGCTCGCCGTGAGGTGAGTGCGGAGACTAGCGCGAAAGCTCCCCAGAAGAAAATCAATACGGCCGCAGAGGTTCCGATCCGCTCAGCGAAAGCCGGAGTAAAAACGCCTTGCAACCAAGCTTCCGCTACCTCGAAAACGGTATTCGTCCAGACCGGAACGACGGTTAGCCCGGGAGCCTGTCCCTGGGCGATGAGCCTGGCCAACCACGCATTGTAGACATGGCTGGACAGGTCGCCCGCTTGGATGCGAGGCTGCCACAGACATGGAATCAGGAGAATTAAAGAAACAAACAGCGTTGGGAGAAGCTTGGAGGGAAGCTCTCGCCAGGGCTGGTTGGCGGGACGGGCACGAGTTGAACGCCGGAGTTCGGAGGATGCGGGCGGTTTTGACACTTCTGCTGCGTGTATGTGTCGGTCGTTACGGTTCGGCGCTAGCTCGGCTCAGGGGCAACCCGGCTTTGCTCAGATTGTTGCGTGTTTTGCGAGGTGCCGGAAGGTTCGGCTAGCCGCGGCTGCTGCCTTGGAAGAACAGGGACATTCCGAAAACTTTGTTTCAGCCCGCAAAACAGATTGAACCGAACGATGTACCAAAGTGCTGCGATGGCGTCGCTGGCGCCGATCTTCTTGCCTTCCTCGTAGGTTCGGCCGTAGTAGCTGATAGGCGTATCGAAAATCGCGCACTTTAGCTTGGCGATTTTCGCCGTCACTTCAATCTCAAAACCGAATCCCTGGGAGGTGATGATCATCTCGCGGATTATTTCTCCGCGAAACACCTTATAACCGGTCTCGACATCGGTGAGATTGATGTTCGTGAAGAGGTTGGAGAGGAAAGTCAACGCGCGATTGGCAAGATAGTGATAGAAGTACAGCACGCGGGCAGCTTTGCGGATCAGAAATCGCGAGCCGTAAACCACGTCTGCATGTCCGTCCAAAATCGGTTGAATCAGGCTCGGGATATCGTCCGGATCATATTCAAGATCTGCGTCCTGGACCATTACAATGGACCCGCTGCTTCGCTGGAACCCGGTTTTCAGCGCCGCGGTCTTGCCTTGGTTTTTCGAATGGCGCACTACGACAACTTGCGGATATTGCGCAGCTAATCCGGCTGCAATTTCCGGAGTTCTATCGCGCGAGCAGTCATCGACAATGATGATTTCATAGAGATGCGGAATTTGAAACAGTTTCTCGACTACTTGTTCGAGAGTTCTTTCCTCGTTATAGGCGGGCACCACAACGGAAAGGCATGCATTCGGCAAATTAGACATCTGAGGGGATGTTAGACTTTCGACCGGCAATATTTAAGAGGGAGCGGCTTGCTTAACAATGCGACGGAGCCGAATGGGGATCGGTTACCTAGGGTGTTTGCGAGTGAGTTGAGGACTCGTCAACTCTTTCCCAGATTATGGCTCGCCATGGCTCGCGCAATCGTTCGCCAAAATGTGTTTCGATAAACCGCGCGAATTTCGAGTGCGGCAAAAGAGAGGCTTCGTTTCCGAATCCGATGAAGGCCATGCGCCGGTAATGCGTGGTTAAGTAATGCCCCACAGCCTGATCGAAATCCACACCGAAGACGGGAGTGCCGTAATTGTCGAACCTTCGATTCGACCAGATGAGATAAGTAACCTGCTCAGCACGAAGCTGCCGGATCAATTCACTTTCTGTCTTGCCCGGTTCTAAAACGCCGGGATGCAATTGATAGAAGCGAGTGGGGCAATCGATACCGGCCAAAAAATAGAGGCTCATGTCCTCGGGCAGGGACAGAAAAGTCGCGCCGCCGGGTTTCTTTTCGTGAATAAAAGCGAGCACTGCGCGATACGCTTCGACCGTATCCGCCCTGCCATAAATGGTACCGCGCTGCGTTACGAGAGGCGCCCCGAGAAATGCCTTTGCATACGACGGTCCCATATAGACGGCGGTCGCCAGCAGCGCCCCCAAATAGGGCAGCAGTTCCGCCGGCTTGATCCGCGCTCGCCCAGCAGACCTGTTCGTATGCAGGAACCAGCTCATGATGACAAAGAACGAGAGCAGGACCGGCCCGTCGTAGAAAATTGGATAGCCGAACGGCCGTGTTCCGAACAGCGTGCGGCTGGCGATCAACGCAGAGAGCAAAAATAACACGAGCACTTTGAGCGATGGATCGGAGAATCGACGCCGCCAGAAGCAAGATGCGGCAATGGGAATCGCGAGTGCGATGAGGAAAACGGCGGCGAGCGGAAAGAACAACGCATCCATCACCTCGTGAACGAAATCGCTGAAAGGCGACACAACCACCAGCACGGCGATCATCAATATGCCGAGCCAGAACATGCGGACGCGAGCTCCATCGCGGACCAGAATCCGGCGCAGACCGAACCAGAATGCGACGGTCAGCAGCAGTTCGAGCGCGGTGAGCCATGCTTTTCCCGTGAGCGCCAGTCCGGTGTTGGCAAGCCACAACGGCCCATACCGCCGCATGAAATAGCTGGTCGGCCAACTCGTCAGATTCGCTTGCGTGATGAACTCCGGGCCGTTGAGCGAAATCATCCAGCCGATCACGGCGAGACACATTACGATTCCCGGAACGAGGCACATGAAGTCGATTGCGGCGCGCCGAATGGAATGATTCCTGAAACCGCGGAGGACGGCGAATAGGCCCAACGCTATGAAACAACCGGCGCCGATCTCCTGTTTCATGATCAGAGCGAGGGCTGCCGTGATCCCCGCCGCGCACATCCATGCCGCTCCGCTGCTCTGGCCCACTCCACTCTGTTCACATGCCTTAAGCACCAGCCAAATACAAACGCAGGCGGCCAAGCAAGCATAAACGGCGCCAGAGCTATAGGGCAATGGGAAGCAAAAGATTGTGAATCCAAAAGATTGGATAAGAATAACGGCCGCTGTCGTCCACGCCGCCGGCCGAGAGGCCACCCGCAGACCGGCAAGGTAGAGGAACAGCGCGCTGCCCAAAGCTGAAAGTGCTCCCGCCCAGTAGAGGACGTTCAGATGTATGCCGAAAATGCGGAAGAGAAAACTGTTGAGATATGGTCCGCCAGGAGTGTACGGATACCAGAGGTCTGTATAGAGCGTCTTCCCGCGAGCGAGCTCGGCCGGCACGTACATTTCGCGTCCGCAATCAATAGTCAGATCGCCCCAGTGCCCCCACATCGCAGCGAACAGGAGAGCCCACAGTAAGATCAAACTCGCGACTGCGATCGAATCGACGCTGCGCCATGCAGGCGCGGTCAATTCCGGGAGTGAGTCAACAATGCGCCAGAACCTGTCTGTTACCGATTCCGGCGAAGAAGATGGGCCACGCTCTCCGACAGTAGTTTCCAAAGCGTGTCTTCCTAGATTTTATGGTAGCGACAAAGTTCTTCAGAGCTGCTCGCGAGTGTAGAGTGAAGGTATGTTCAAAAGAAATGCCGTCCATCTTTCGATGGCGCTGTGGGTGAGCTCGCTTTGTGCGGTGCAGACGCACGCTCAAATCGGAAAGGTGATTGTGTGGGGCGTTGATACGGACACACCGGAATGGAACCGGGCGCTGGGCGTGACGGGGACACGGCGAGGTTGCTCGAGTCCACCGCGCGGATGCGTGGGCCTAGCGAACGAGATGGCGCACAAGTATCACGTTAAGGTATTTCTTTCAATCGGCCTGGATGCGAACACGCCGGAATACGCAGTCGAATACAGCCAACTGAGCCGCAAAGTGCCCGCGCTGGTGGAAGTCGGCACGGACGATTTCGTGTCTGCATACCGGAAGCTCTCTTCGAGTTTCTCAGGCGATCCGATAACGATTGTGCAACAGAGCATAGACAATTTGAAATCGATAAACCCGAACCTGAAATTCGGAGCGACGCTGTACGAAGATGAGTTGAACAGCCCGTTTATACAAGACGCCAAGCTGCCCGCGGCCATCCGCGCGAAGTTCGACTATATTCATCTGTACCCGCACTACCGCCAAAACGGGCTCAATTACGAGAAGTATATACCGGAGGTGAAAAAGCTGTTCCCGAACGCGCGGATCATCGCGGGAGCTTACGCCTATGACCGGCGGAAGTATTCGCCCTGTTCGCAGAAAAGGAAAGAGGGGTGCTCGAGCGATCAGGAACTGGCTCTGTTCCAGAAGACGATCGCGATCCAGAGCCGGCTATTTAAGGAAGGGACGGTCGACTGGATCGAGTTCTATCCGGGATTCTTTGGGAAGGAAGATCAGTGGAAGGGTTGGGAGGACTCGAGGTTCTGTGCACCGGGCGATCAAGCGGCGTGCATTCAGATGACACGGCAGCTGCATGAGACAGCGGTGAAGGAGCTTGGGGGAGAGAGCCCAGGGCGCTAAGTTGGCGTGACTATTCGCGACAGGTCACGAAAAGCGATGGCGTGCCCCATGAGTCACGAACCGGTCTGAGCGCGGCAGTGGCGCCGGCACCGGATGATCGACAATGGCAGCCTGTCGCGGTATGGAACCGACCGTCAACATGCGCGCCATCGCCAGAGTTATGCCGCACCACAGCCAGATGGCACGGCTTTCATCGAGATCTCCGCTAAACATGATCACGCCGAAATCGAACAGGAGAACCCAGAGAAAACAACTCAACCGCCCCCCTGTCACGCGGTAAACCCACCGGCCAGTCTTAAACGTTAGCCACAGAAACGACAGGAGCAGAAACGCGCCGACGATTCCTTGCTCAACCGCGACCTGAAGAACGACGTTGTGCGGGTACTTGAGATTCAGATCTCCGCCATATATTCCAAAAATTCCGCTGTGCGTGGCTAGATAGGTCTGCGATCCGCCTGCGCCCCATCCCAAGATGGGTCTTTTTTCGAAGCCGCTAACCGCTGCGGCATAGGCCCATAGCCTGCTTCCCGCAGTGCCACTCGGCGCTTCGCCCGAAAGCAACTGTTTGAGCTCTTCGGTCTTCTCGTGGACTCTTCCCTGGCTTCCCGTGCTGGCCATTTTTTTAAACGTGAGTCCAACGGTCAAAACGACAACCGCCAATATGCCGATCTTCGCCAACTTGCCGGAAAACAACCCCGCCGCGCCACGCCTTTTATAGACACTCAGACACAGCACGGCTAAGCAGCTCAATGCAGGCCCTCGCGCGTCCGATGCGATCATTCCGGCGGTCAGGAGAGGCAAGGTGAGGAAGATCATCATCCGGAGCCAGGGAATCTCCGTGATGCGGTAATTCACGATCAGCAGGATGGTCATGCCGATCAGGTGCCCGGCCGAAATCTGCGTGATGTCCACGTTCGCATCAAATGTGGTTGTGAGAGCCACAAAGATCCGGTAGGCAGCGAGCGGCACAGCAAGCGCGACCATGGCTAATGAAAAATGCCGGAAATCCCGCTCGTCGCGAAAGAGCAGGAGAGCGGCAAAAAACAGGAGAAGATCGATGGTCAAAAACTTCAGCACCAGTGTTTGAC
Organism: uncultured Acidobacteriaceae bacterium; assembly: GCA_963703035.1. Taxonomy (GTDB): domain Bacteria; phylum Acidobacteriota; class Terriglobia; order Bryobacterales; family Bryobacteraceae; genus Bog-105. The sequence continues at coordinate 2,202,824 of OY969780.1, forward strand.
CGTATTTCGGATTATTGGTGTACAGGTAGCTGAAGGCTACGATAAACTCAAGCGCCAAAAAGCAGGCAATGGCTTTCCCCTGTCCGGCGAATAGATATCGCAACGTGTGACGCTGCGCCTGAACGTAGAAGAAAAACACGTGTATCGAAACTGTTGCAGCCAGTAGGGCGAGACACCACAAAGTGGGGTCGTGCAGGTCAAATCCCTCGGCGGGTTTCGATTTGAAATTGCCTATGAAAATGACGGGCGGAATCAAAGCGGCAGGGAAGTAACGGATGCACAGGACGAGAATAGGCGGCGCTAGCGCGACAATGACGCTGACCCCGGGATCCAGCTCCGGGCCGAACAACAGGAGGACGATTCCGCTCGCAAAAAGTGAGGCCAGAACAGTGAATAAGATCAGCGGCTTTGATATGCGGGATAACACAGGATCACCGATTGAGACTTGCGGCCGAAAGGCGCTTTGAGTTCTTTATGCGCATGGGGCAAATGCGTAAGAAACAGCTTCCTTATAAGCAGGTATGCGAGAGACCACTTCGCCGATGGGCTGTTTGGCGGCCCAATCGACAATGCCCCTGTGCGCGTCTTGAATAGGATGAACCATCACCTCCATCGAGCCGCGCGCACGCACGCCCCCGTTCGCCTTCGCGAGGTATAAGAAATCGTCGACGGATCCGAAGTAATCGGTACCGGCGAGCTTTTTCGCCTGGAGGCGGCGATTGAAAATCGATTTTACGCGCTGCTTGAGAAATCCGATGTCAGATCCGGAATTGCGCGTGAGCCTGACGTGTGGGATGGCCTGCTCGAGGGCGACCGCGATTACGACGCCCGCAATTGCCGGGTTGGTGTGCGTGTGGTAATGGGAATCGAGATGTGTTAAGGGCAGCCCAGACGCGCGGCAACGCGAGATCTGGGCCCGAATCTCGTCTGCCAAAGCTCGCTTCTCGGGAGCGGAGAGGAATAGCGGAGACCGAACGCTTACTTTCGCGAGAACGCCGTCCGGATTGCAGAAAGCAGGGAACTTCTTCATAGCGTCCGTGAGGGGAAATCCATCTCGCAGAGTGAGGTGCAGGCCGACGTTCTTCAACAATTTGTTTTGATGAACCAAATCGCACGCCTCTTCGAAACCGGGCATGTTGGGCATGATGGTCGCGCTCGAACAATATCCTTCCTGGAAGGAGGTGAGAATCGCACGATTCGTATCAGAATCTCTTCCCAGGTCGTCGGCATTGATGATAAGGAAGCTGTTCATCGGCTCCCATTTCGACCGCTTGCGGGGACAGCAAAATCGACTTCGGCCTGAAGCGTCAGTACGTCGCCTACCGAGACGCTCTCGTCGAGTGTCCAGTCCAGAATTGTGTGCCCGTCCCGCTCTTCGCTCAACTTGAAGGGCAAGGATTCGAAGACTTGCAGGAGCGGAGTGTTCCGCTCCGTCTTGACCAGGTCGGCGCGAAGCGTGTGCTGGCCGCGCTGCAGCTCGCGAATCGCGAGCCACTCGAGGAAGGTTTGCTCAACTCGCTTCTGCGCGACGCGGCAGGAGAGCACCAAATCTTGCAAAACCGGCGGGTCGTGGCGTTCATCGATCGCGGCGAAACCCACAATGCCGTAGGCGCCAAACTTATCGCTAACATCCATGGCGACACAGAGCATTCCGGGCGTGTCCAATAAATGCTTAAAATCAATCTCGGTGTAACGGCGCGTCGAAAGATTCAACTGGTTGGCGCGTTGTATCAGCTCGAGACATCGAATCCGGTGGGCAGGCTCGGAGGGCACAAAGACGCGCAAGGTCATTTTGCAGCTGCGCAGAAAGGCGTCATAGTCGGAGAAAGTGTCTCGCTCCTGCTCGCGCTTGATCTCTGTCAGATAGCTCAAACGGCGCTTGCTGCTTAGCTCCGTGACGGGCAGATTGAACTCATCGCGCGCTAACAGGCTTGCCAATTTGTCTTCGGAAAAGACGCGCACCTGAGGATAGACGCTACGAACTTCTTCTCTTTCGAACTCCGAGTCATCGATGAGCGCGAGAGTATCGAGATTGATGTTCAAGGACGCAGCGATCCGGGCGATGTTCCTGCTCTTGGGCTCCCAATTGATCTGCGGGTACAAGAAATACTCGCCAAGGCTAAGGCGCGAAATAACCCCCCAAGCATCATCGAAATTATTTTTACTAACCACGCTCTGGACGACGCCCCGCCGGTCAAGTTCTTTGATGAGATCGGCGGCGTCGGCGCGCAGTTGTATACGGCTCTCGGTATCCTCGGTCAGAATGCCGGTCCAGAGAGTGTTATCGAGATCCCAGACGACGCACTTCACCTTCGAGGCAGGTCTTGCGCCGGATTGAACGGGAGCGGAAGAGCGCAGCCGGTGCGCATGCTTGAACTTTACGAAGTCGAGCCAAGTGAAAATCAATCGGCATTCGAGGTCATTCTCCGGATACAAGGAAAGTTTGCCAGCGAGCGGGTACGTGTTAAAGCGCTCCATGGGAATTTCGTGGTAGTTGAGGCCGGGGCGGATTTCAAATGCATGGCGAAACTTCAAATCTCCGTTCCAGTGCTCAAGAATTAACCGGAAATTGCTTTCTTCTGGAGAGAAGCATTCCAGAACGAAAGCGTCGAGCCGTTCAGCCGTGCTTGAGGGAAGCCGGTCGAATGCCTTTTCGCGCATCAGCGCAAATCCGCCGTTCAGGCGGCGGTAGGGGCTCAACTGAACCAGCGCGTTCGATGCCAGATTGACACCGGCGATCAAAGTACTGTCGAATCGAGACAAGCGCCCGATTTGTTGCGGATGGAGGGCGGCGCCGTAGAGACGGGTTTCCAATTTAGCCCAACGGCGGAAGCGGATGTCCGCTCCGAAATCAAGCAGCCCCCGAAACTTGCCGTTCGGGACAATACCGTATACAAATCTGGAACACTTCCGATCCGCTCGAGCCACAAAAAGAGAGCAGGTCTGATAGCACTGAGGGGGGCTGCATTCCAGGCAGTGTTCCTGCCAATGCAGCAGCATTGCCTTTGAAACAGCATTCCGGTCCAGGCGAGGTTCGGAAGGCGCTGCCACTCGCTGTTCTTCCTGCCATAGGCTGCGATTCGCCCAATCTATTTGGAACATGTGTTCCTCGCCGAACCTTGTTTGTTCACAGCTTTTTCTGCGAACATGAACCGTTCAAGCTCGCCCGGAGTACTTGTAAGCGCCGTCCTTACTTGTACGCATATTGATAGTAGCGGAAGGACGGCGAGTCGCGATCCACGGCATTCAGCACGACGCCTAGAGGGGTTGCGTGCACCTCTTCCAACATCTCGATGCTGTGCTTAATGGCTTCACGCTCCGTTGAACCGCAGCGCGCGACGAGCAACACGCCGTCTGCGATCGTGGCAAGCGCCTTGCTGTCGGGGAACGGAATCAGCGGAGGAGAATCGATGATGATGTGATCGAAACGGCGGGAAAGCTCGCGAACGATGTCGCACATCCGTGGCCAAGCCATCATCTCTTCTCCCGCCGAAGGAACTCCTGCGGGCAGGATCACCAAATTGTCGTTCTCGGGAAGCGTCTCGAGCACATCTCGCGTTTCCGCCGTACCGTCTAATAGGTCGCGCAGCCCTCTTTCGGCGCGGCGGATGGATGGCTTGCGCAGATCCGCGTCGATGAGACACACCTTGCCGTGGCGCGCGAGAGCAAAAGCCAAGTTCACTGCAACGGTGGTCTTCCCTTCCCTTGCGCCAGGAGAGGCGATCAGGATTACCTTGGTAGGCTTGCTCGCAGACCTGAGGATCACTGAGGTGTAGAGGTTCTTTACCGCCTCGAATTCTGGAGATCGTGGCCGATCGATGAAAAACCGGCTCGCCGGCTGTAACTGCGAGCCTGACGCAATCCGATATTTGACCGGTAGGATGCGCTTGCCTCCCATCTCGACGGGGATCATGGACACCGAAAGGCCAGTCAGTTCCTGCAACGCATCGGCGCTACGCACTACGTCATGCTGGCTATCTCGAATGAATGCCAAAGTGATTCCACCGATGATTCCCATCAATATGCCGAGGACCATGATCAGGAACCGGTCGGGCTTGGTGGGCGAATTCAGAACCGGCGCTTCATCAACCACTCGCAGGTTCGTCGATTTCAGGCCGGCCGTAATACCCGCTTCCTGCAGCCGGGCGTAGAGCGTATTGTACAAATCTTCATTCGCCTGCGCTTCACTCTTCATGGCCCTGTAACGGATCATTTTCGCGTTCAAATCGCCCATTTCCGTCTGGGATTTATTCAGCGATTGCGATATCAGGCGCTCGCGGATTCGCGCAGCATCATACGCAGAGTTCAACTCCGACACGACACGTTGCTTTTCAGTCGCAAGCTCCGTTTCCAACTCCTCGACCTGATTGTGAAGCTTCTTAACGGTGGGGTGATTTGCTCCATAAAGCGTTTGCGCATCGGCCAGTTGAGACTGAGCGTCGGCCAGACGCCGCTGCAGGTCCTTGAACAGCTCACTGTCCTTCATCTGAGGCAATGCGGCCTCGTGGCCCGGCACAACTGTCTGCAGACTCGCCTGGCCTTGAATCCGCTCAACTTGCGTCTGAGTAAGCTGGTGCTGAAGATCATTCACTTCCTGCGCCACCGGGTTCGCAGCGTCTCTGCTGTCCACGTCGACAGGAATCCCATTCTTGCGTTGAAAATCGACCAGCGCCTGATCGAGCGCCTGATTCTTTTTTCGAAGATCCTCAAGCTGCGCCGATAACCACTTCGCCGCTTTCATCGTGGTCTGATACGTCTTCTGATAATTCACGTCGATGTACAAATTGACCATCGTATTGGTAACTTGCGCCGCCAGCTTTGGATCGTAGCTGCTGAAGCTGACGGATACCAGCTTGCTGTTCCGAACTTGGCTTACCGATAATTGTTTTTGAAAGGATTTCAAAGCAATATCGAAATCCGAAGGCGGCGGCCCACTGGGGCCCGTGAAGGACATTAAATATCCTTTAACGCGTCCGATCAAACCGGGCGGCCCCTTGGGCACCAATTCCGGGTTGCTGTCCAACTTGAGGGCTTTGATGACCTCTCCGGCCAATTCATCGCCCTTGAGAATCTCAATTTGTGTTTCGAGATAGTCCGGTTTCGATTCTTCAGGACCCGTGACGTCGGTCGTGCTGAGCGCTTGCATTCCCGGCGGATTGACCTCTATGTGGGCAACGGGGGAATAGACGTCCTTCATGTGTTGCACCAACAGAAAGACGCCAACCGCAACGATCACCGCGAAGGTGAGCGCAGATAACCAGCGGCGCCGCAACACGCGGAACGCCATGGACCAATGGAAGTCACGGGTCCAGCCCGCCCGGCCTGCGGCCGCCGGTGGCGGACTCCAGTTTTTTGCGAAAGATGCATTGTACGGCTCGGTAGAACGCGTGGGTTCATCGAAATGTACAAGCTCACGATACTCCTTCATTCAAGCTCCTCATTACCCCAAAAGACGCGGTCAATATAATAAATTTCTAAATGAATTGGCTGGGAGGCAGGGACTCGAACCCCAATACACAGATCCAGAATCTGCGGTCTTACCATTAGACGACCTCCCAGAACGGCTTTCTCACTGTAGACCTACGAGGCGCGGGCAAAAAGGTACTATACCTTCCGTTACTCGGCCTTCACCGTGGCCACCCCTGCCGCTCATCTCAGTCCTGATTCCGTAGTAGCAGGCAGTCTTTGAAGTTATCGACACCTTTGCCCTGCGCCACATACCGGATTAAGCCGATGTCTCTGCCGCGAGTTCTTTTCACACCGATCCTAATTTGCCGCTGTGAGCTGTTCTTTGTCGAACCGATTCATTGCCGCGAAGTACCCGAGTCGGTGAGATTCGGGACGACAATTGGGCTAATCGGCGTTCTGCAAACAGTTTAGCACGAAAATCACCGCTGCTGACTCGCGGAAGTGGGTGATTGATTGGCGAATCGGCAACTATCGTGGGTTCAGAATTTGCCTGACAGCTTCAGGTAAACCCGTAGCCCAAGCGGCGCCTTGACGATCCAGTTGTAAGCGATTTGCCGGCCGCCAAAGGATCGGAAAAACTCGTCCGTGATGGGATCGAGCGTTCCCCAGAGAGTCAAAGCAAGCGAGCGTTCGGCGCAAAACTGAATCAGGCGCCACATGAGCAACGCGGATGCGCCGTGCTTCGGGTCGCCCGCGAAGCCAGCCGAGAGCAGATACGCATTTTTGGCGTCCCACACAAGGAAACTCGCCGCCTGCACATGGCCGTTCTTATCTTTGACGGCGAAGCACTCGCCGGCAGCTCGCTCCTTCGCCGCAACGCACAAGCGCAAAGCCTTCTGCAAGGATTGAGAGCTGTGCGCGCTCCGCTGTCGCCCCGCGGACAAAATGGCGCTGTCGCACGGTTCGAAACTCAGCTCTAGCTCTGCGCTGCTTCGAATGCCATCCTGTCTCTCGCGCGAGAAGCCGTCCCAAATGCGGTTCAAGTCGTTCAGCTCGCTCCATGCATAGCGGAAATGAGTGGTTTGCCTGAATCCGTTCCAATAAAATGGAAGCCAATTTTGCAGAGTGGGGTGAAAGCTCTGGGCAAAAAACGATTCTCCCGCGAGCCTTTGAGCGAAAATCTTGAGAATCTCCGTTTCGCGAGCGGCGCGCGTGACGAGTTTTCCGCTCAGCGGTTCAATTACGACGCCCCAGGCGCCCGTTTGGTTGGGCATCCCGCACGCCCGAATTCCGAAGCGCGTTTCCCAGGCGAGGGGCACGCCGGCAACCAGGCGTCCGTCCTCAAAATAGCCAAGTATGCGTGCACTCGTTGCACTGGCTTCGACCCACCATGAACGGCAGAATACCGAGCCTTGAGGAGACGCCTCTACGAGCGCATCCCAAAGCGGCATGTCTTCTGCGGTCAGATACCGCAATTCAGGCTCTGCACGATCAGCCTTCGATCCAGGCGCGCTCTTCGGCCGCGCTTCGCTGGCAGTTGATTGCGTCACGACTGCATCACTAAATTTTTGGCAAGCGCCTCCGGGTTTCGCGATAGCAATCCTGCCGCCTCATATCGCGGGCGAATGGAAGACAAACAATCGCGTCCGCTCACCCATTCATCTCCCGAATCAGCTTTACTTTCCACCAATCTCCAAAATGTGTCTCCAACCTCTCGCGGCAACTGGCCGCCACCGAACGCGGTCGGATGCCATAGGACCACGATCGCGCTCCCCGGATACTCACGGCTGATGGCGAACAGCTTCGTTATCTCGTCATACCAGGCGTCTTTACCGCCAACTAAATTCCTGAGACTTTGATCCATTACCGCCAGCGGAATCTCAAGAAAATGAGCCGGGCGCTCCTCTTCAAAGTTATACGGCGGAAACGGGAACGACGCCCCGGCGCGAAATCCGATTCGATCCGACCAACCCAGCGAGCTGTCATACCCGACCCCCGCCTGCTCGAGCGCGGGGATCAGCCGGTCCAGCGTAAACCGCAACCAGTGTTGCCGGTTCCCGGCAGGTGCGAATCCAGCTTCGCGGAGCGCCGCGAATTCCGATGCGATTCCCTGCTCCGTTTCGCTGCTCGTGTAGGAACCGTGCACCGCTATTTCCATTCCCGACGCGCTGAACTTCTTGAGAACGTCTACTGTGCCTGGGCTCTCGATGCCGTAGTTGCCGTCTCTGGCATGCAAGCTGCGAAGCAGGAAGAAGTAGGTTGCCCCTACGTTCCGCTGCTTTTCTCCTGCTAACAATGCCGGCAATTGGTCGAGCGGATTCCAGCCACCGACCATCATCGAAAGCGCTTGAAGCGTTTGCCCGGCCGCCAGCCCGGGACGGCGATGATGGATCAGCGAGATCGCTGCATTTTTCGCGAGGCGCTTCAGATTGCTGAAGTATCCGCCGGGCAAGTAATCGACGTCATGCGTGTTGACGATGAGCTGCGATTGGGCTCGTGAGAAGCCCGGCAGACGCGCGGCACTTAAGACGAGACGTTCCAGCCTGCGCATGGCCGCAGAAGCGTAGGGAATCTTCGGATCGAGGCCATGCCGCCCCAAATAGCTATCTGCGAAGGGAATTCTGCCGACCGGATCGCGGGTTTGCACGCTGTACTCATCCGCGCACGAAACCCATTCAAAAATCTCGCCCAGCCAATCAGGAGTCCGACCCGGCTCAGGCGGATACAAAAGAACGCTGGTCTCGGAATCAATTTCTGTGCGGTGCGGAGCGGGTGCGGGATCACGGGGAGCGCGCGGCCGGTACAGGTTACTCAACGCCACGCGCGGGGAGCCGGGTTTTGCGAGGCCACCGGCATAGCTGATCGACACATCCGCGCTCTCGTTCTGACGTGCGGCCGATACGGGCTCATGGCCGTAGACCGCGCAGAATAGACGGAATGCATAGTCCAGCCGCGCACGATGCACCGACTCCTGCTCTGCCGTAAACTCTATGCCGATACGCATGCGCTCTTCAGGCCATCACATCTTGCCGCGCTGCTCGAGGTACATCGAAAGCATTGTCGGCATTTTCACAATTTGGTGATAGGAGGCCTGCTTCGCTCCAAAGGAGCGGAAGTATTGTTCGATCGGCTCGATCATAGAGCCTTCGAAATCGAATACCGCGGTGCGCTCGGCTGCGAACTGGATCGAGTGCCATACCAAAGCGGATTGCGCGCCGCTCGCCCGTAGGTTGGGATCCGATCCGCCTGCCAGATAATAGGACCGCTTGTTGTCCCAAACCAAAAACGTGGTCGCGTGAGTCTCGCCTGTGTTGTCTTCGGCTGCGAAACACGCCCCGCAACCGTTGGCCGCCGCCGCCGAATGCAGCCGCGCCAGATACTCCCGCGTGAAAGAGACTCCCAAGCCCTGGCGCGCAAACACCTTGACGGACGTCTCGAAAACCTTATCGATGCCGCATGGCTTGGCCGTGAGGCCGCTCTTTTCGGCCTTTCGGATCTTCGTCCGGATATTCGCCGCCATGTTCTCCCAAACCTGCTTCACATCGCTGAGATCGTCGATCACGTAAGTGGCTCGCGCGGTCTGCTGAAAGCCGTTCCAACGAAACGGAAGCCAATTCTGCAAAGTGGGATGGAAGCGCTGATAAAACACACGCTCCTTCCTTAGGCGTTCCGCGAAAACGGTCAGAATGTGTGTTTCGCGTGACATGGCCGCGGTTGCCGGCCCGGCGAGCGGCTCCATAATCACGCCCCAGGTTTGCGTGAATTGCGGCATGATGCACATGCGGAAACCCGAGCGTTTTGCAAAATAGAGCGGTATCCCGGCAACCAAGCGGCCGTTTTCGAAATAGCCGAGCACGGACACATCCTGGCCGACGGCCTTCAGCCACCACGACCTGCAAAACACGCATCCTTGCGGCGATCGATCGACCAGCGCGTCCCATTCGGCATATTCTTCTGGCCGGAGCAGACGTAACGACTCGCCCGCCGGTTCAGAATCCGCGCTGCGGCCGAGAGCCTGCAAACGGATTGCGGCGACTCGGTGAGCTTGGGCGCGGTCCCAAGGAAATTGCAATTGAGGGTACATGCAGAAGAGAACGCGAAACGCGCGTGTGCCTGATCAGCTTTTGAAACCGGCTGTCAGCCCCGTCGATTCACCACATCGGACCCGCTCGAGGAAACAGTCTCGACACCCCTGGGATCGAAGGTTGCCCGGGAAATCCCGGCTCTGCTTCTTTCGACGTCGAGCGCCGTCTCGCCTTCTTCGGTGTTCACCAGCACGCCGTCGGAGCGAAGAACGCAGCTCAATGTCCTGAAAAGAATTCGCAAATCGAGAAGCATCGACCGGTTCTCGACGTACCACACATCGAATCCAAGGCGCTCATTCCAGGACACTGAGTTCCGGCCATTGACCTGAGCCCATCCTGTCAACCCGGGCCTCACTGAGTGACGCAGACGCTCACGCTCGGCATAGTACGGAAGGTATCTCACGAGCAGCGGGCGCGGACCAACCAAGCTCATATCGCCTTTCAAAACATTCCACAGCTCCGGCAACTCATCGAGGCTGGTTCTGCGTAGAAATCGGCCGAGGCCCGTAAGCCGATCGCCATCCGGGAGAGGATTGCCGCGCGAGTCCTTCGCGTCCGACATCGTTCTGAACTTGATCAGTGTGAAGGAGCGGCAATGCAGGCCGGGACGCACCTGGCGAAAAAAGACCGGACCGGGCGAACTCATCTTGACCATCGCCGCAATGAAGGCCATCGGAATGGCGAGAACGATCAGCCCGGCAGCGGCGGCGATCACGTCAAAGGCGCGCTTGACGAGACGTGTTCCCCAGCCTTTCACCTTAGGATTGACTGCGCTCTCAGCCAGCACCGCCGACGTGATCTCTCGATAATCGGCCGCTTTGAAATCCCAACTGAAGTGGCGTTCGGCTACCCGGCGCGCGGCGATTCGCATCTGTTGCGCCTTGTCGCGGTCGGCGGCCAGATTCCGAATGGCAGCGGCGAGTGCATCTACATTTTCCGAGGAAACAAACAGCCCGGCGTTTGCGGGAACTACATAATCGCGCGCCTCGCCTTCAAAGTTCACGATCACCGGGCACCCACACGCGAGGCAATCGAAAAATTTGTTAGGTAAGAAAATGTACGTCAGCCGGCTGGCCTTCACGAAGACAATGCCGAGATCGGCCCGCCTCAGGAACGAGGGCACGGCGGCTTTCGGAACCGGATTCAAGAAATGAACATTACGGAGATTTCTTCGCGCGGCCTCGCTGATCAGCCCGGCCTTCTGCTCGCCGTTCCCCATCAACACAAAGTGAATGGAGGGATCGTCGAGTACCCGTTCGGCTATGTCGAGCACCAGGCCCAAGGAGTTCGCGAGGCCGATCGAACCCGTATGCATGCAGACGAATGCGTCATCCGGGATGTGGGCTAGAGTCCGGAGATCCGCACGCGGCCCTTCTGGCGTAAACAGCGAGAGGTTGCTCGCAGTCGTGATGGTTTTGACTCGCTCGGCTGGAATGCCCTTCTTGATCAGCTCTTTTCGGATTCCTTCGGTAACCGTAATCAGAAAAGCCGCTTTGCGATACAAGAAGGACTCGAGCCAATGTGCCGCCCCGATCATGAAGCGGCTCTTGATCACATTCCACTCGGCGACGTTATCCGGCCACAGGTCGCGCAGCTCGAAAATGAACGGAACGTTTCGTATCCGGCTGATCAAGTAGGCTGGAATCCCGATCGTCAGCGGAGTGGAACTGCCGACGACTACGTCAGGCTTCCGAGCCGAAAGCGCAGCCAGAAACCCGAACGGAATAAACCAGAAAAACCCGATAATCCTCGGCAGTATTTTCCGGGATCCGCCGAACGGAACCCGTACAGTAATGATGTTGAGGCCGTCGACCTGGCTGTGCTTTGAAAGCAACCCGCAGGCGGCGGTCCTACGCCCTGTCGCGTAACACCAGTTACCGGTTACAACCGTCACGGTATCGCCGCCCTCGACCAGTCTCCGGCCGATCTCATATGGCCGGGTCGAACCGGCTACATCGTTGGTCGCAAAGTACTGATAAAAAATTAGGACGTGCATCGCAGATCGCGAATACCGCGGCGAAAACTCGGGTTCCGGCCTAAGATCATCTTTGCTGCAGAACCACTCGTTCCATTTTGAACGAATCGTAGGTCTTTTCGCCACTCCCCAGGTGCGGGGGCAGGGGCGAGTTCTCGTCCAGATCGAGGCACCGGATCACACCCGTCTGAACCTCCTTATACCGATAACCGCTTTCCGGGCACGTCATGATGCCATCAGCATCGGGATCGCGCAGCGGGTGGCCATGACGGCTGATCCAGCCCATTCGACGGCCCGGATTGCCGAGAATCAATGCATAATCGGGCACATTCTTGGTGACCACCGCGCCTGCGCCGATAAAACAATATCGGCCCAGTTCCGTGCCGCAGACCACGGTGGCATTAGCTCCGACCGATGCCCCGCGGCGTATGGTCGTGGTTTCGTATAGCGCGTGCCGGTTCACCTGCGATCGCGGATTCTTCACATTCGTCAACACGGCCGAGGGGCCCAGGAATACATCGTCTTCGATCACTGTTCCTGTATAGATCGAAACATTGTTCTGGACTTTCACATTGTTGCCGATCACGACATTTTCGGCGACGCTGCAATTCTGCCCAAATACGCAGCGCTCGCCAATCCGTGCGCCTTTGAGGACATGCGAATAGTGCCAGATTTTCGTGCCCCTGCCAATCTCACATCCTTCATCGACGACCGCCGTCGGATGTGCATAATACGCGCGGGAAGGTTCGGGCGGCGCTTGGGCCGGCGAGGTACGTTTCCCGCTCTCGAGCGATATCTGACAGGCGTTCAGGACGCGCAGCACGCGCAGGCCCTCTTGTCCGTCGGTCAAGGGCGGCCGACGGCTTTCGACGGCCTCCAGCAAGGCCGTGCACTCATTTCGAAGCGGTTCCGAATTCTCGAGCGCTATAGGTTCGCCTTCCGCCTTCACCGCATTGGGCACGCGGTCCTTCCACTCGATTCGATGCGCGTACAGGATCAGCTTGTTTGCCGCCGAATCATCAAACACCGCCATCCTCTCGGAACCCACTACAACCAGGCGCTGTTCCTTAAAGGGATGCAGCCAACTGACGAAAATGTGGGCACGCACGCCGCTCGGAAACGTGAAATCGGTAAGCGTGACGTCCGAAACACCATGGCTCAGATACGCACCTCCATTGCAGGCGACAGCCGACGGCTCTTCATTAAGGAGCGCCAGCATGGTCGAGATGTCGTGGGGCGCGAAGCTCCACAAAATGTTCTCTTCCGTCCGGATCTTCCCCATGTTCAGCCGGTTCGAATACAGGTACTGAATCCGCCCCAAAGCGCCGGATTGAATCAGTTGCTTTAACTTGATCACGGCAGGATGGTACTGCAGGATGTGCCCCACCATCAGAATGCGGTTGCGGCGCGTGGCGAGATCCACTGATTCGGCGCCTTCCGAAGCAGTGAGCGCGAGCGGTTTCTCGACAAACACGTCTTTGCCAGCTTCGAGCGCCTGCTTCGCCATTGAGAAGTGCTGTTTGGCAGGCGTCGCCAGAACTACGGCGCTGATCCCGGAGTCTGCGAGCACTGCCGCATACTCACGCGCATAGCTAACCGAGGGATACTTTTCGCGCGTGCTCGCCTCGACCATGGGACTCGGATCGCAAATCGTACCCAAAGCGCCCAATTCGTAAAAATTACGGACGAGATTCTTGCCCCAATATCCGCTTCCGATTACCGCAACTTTAACTGGCACTGCTACTCCCCCCAATCGGCTGAGAACTCAATCATGCGTGCGAAGGCTGCAGGTTGGAACACGCCGCCAAAGCCGTATCCGCAACGTAGTCGATCATTTCCAGCGTGAGTTCCGGATAAACGGGCAGCGCGAACACCTGCTCGGCAGCACGCTCCGACTCCGCGAATCGCGCTCCCCGCGGCACAACCGGCGCAAAGCATTCCTGCATGTGCAGCGGTAGAGGATAATAAATCTCGCTCGATATCCCCGCGTCCTTCATCGTTTTGAGCACTTCGTCTCGGTTTTCAACGCGCACGACATATTGATTGAAGATGCTGACGCAATCCGGGCGGATATAAGGCGTTTGGACCGGGCTTCCCGCGAACAGCCGATCATAACGAGCCGCATTGCGTCGGCGCGCTTCCGACCACGCGTCGAGATGCGGAAGCTTGACCAGCAGAACCGCCGCCTGAAGGGGATCGAGCCGAAAGTTTCCGCCAACGTATTTGTGATAGTACTTCGGCTTTGCACCGTGACTGCGCATCATCGACATGCGCTCATACAACTGCTCGTCGTTCGTCACGATCATGCCCGCGTCGCCCGCGGCGCCTAAATTCTTGCTGGGGAAAAAGCTGAAGCAGCCTACCGTGCCGATGCTCCCGGCCTTTCGTCCCTTGTAGGTCGCGGTGATGGACTGCGCGGCATCTTCAATCACGTAAAGCCGGTGCCGCTTCGCTATCTCCATAATCGGGTCCATGTCCGCCATTTGGCCGAACAAGTGAACCGGAATGATAGCTTTCGTCCGTGGCGTGATCGCAGCTTCGATCAGCTCAGGGTTCATGTTGTACGTCTTAGGATCGATATCGACGAAAACGGGTTTGGCTCCGACGCGCGAAACGCAACCGGCGGTCGCAAAGAACGAGAACGGGGTAGTGATCACCTCGTCTGTTTGACCGATCGAGAGACTCATGAGAGCGCAGAGCAGCGCGTCGGTACCACTCGAAACTGCCACTCCATATTTGCAGTCCGAGATCGCCGCTACCTTGCGCTCGAGTTCGGCGACTTTCGGCCCTCCGATGCAGACCTGCGATTCGAGCACCTCAGCGACGGCGGCGAGGACTTCTTCTTTAATGGTTGAGTACTGAGCCTTGAGATCGAGTAAAGGAACCTTCATGTTTGTTGTTTCCGGCGTAATTTCCTTAAGTGTTTGCTTCCACTGCGCGGGCAACATCAGCCCTGCCTGACAGATGCGTACAGAACCCGACCAGCCGCATGCCCTCGCCCTTCCAGCAGTAGGAGGCGAGCACGCGCTCCCGCCCGATTCGAGACATCTCGTCGAGTCTGGCGGGGTCGGATAAAAGGTCGCGAATGGCACGCTCGATTTGAACCGGATCTTTGGGGTTGACCTGCACACCGCAACCCTCCAGAATCCCGGTGAATTCGGGAAAATCAGACGCGATCACCGGTATTCCTGCTGCCAGATACTCATACAACTTGATGGGCTGCGAGTTCCTGTGGCTCGGGATCGGATAGAGCAGGTTCATTCCGATTTTCACGGATTTATAGAGATCGAGAACCTGCGGATGTTCCATCCAGCCCAGGTATTTCGCATTTGGCGGCAAGTTGTCCACAATCTCGCGCTCGAAAACAGGATCGCTGAAATTTCCCGCTATCCACAGTTGCGCTTCCTCTGGCCGGAGGTGCCGGAAGGCTTCAACTAATTCGCCGATTCCGCGGGCGCGGCTCAGCCCGCCGGCATAAATGACGATGTTTTCGCGCTGATGGAGCGGCAGTCCTTCCGCGCTCTTTAAGGCCTGTTCGGTCGGGAAATTTTGCACCAGTATCCGGCGCTTCTTCGGAAAGCGCGGCAGCACGGCATCGCGCGCGCCCGCAACCCCGCTCAGCAGCCGCAACCCCACCCATTCCATAAGCCAAGCTGCGGACGAGACCGGCCGCCGGAACGGACGCGGGATCCAGGTCTTTTGCAGAACCTGCGCCGGCAAATTTTCGTGGCAATCGTAGACTACTTTCTTCCCCAGAAGCCGCAGCACCAGCGCTACCCCAAAAAGCTCCGGATCGTGAAATAAGAAAACGCGCCCGCGCAACCGACGGGCTAGCCGGATCACGGTCCATCCCTGCATCAGCCGCCGGGATCGGGTCTTCTGTTTTTCGAGCGCCTCGATCCACACTCCGTCGAGCATCTCCGATTTCGCGTGCGGGCCGATGACCGCTACGGCCAATCCAGCCTCGGCGAGCGTTTTCGCCTCACGGTAAAAAATACGATCGTCCGTCGCCGCGTGTGCGGTCGTCAGCATGATCACGTCGTAAGAGGGTTGTTTTGTCACTGCGTCCGGCATGTTCTTCAGGCGCTATATTGCGGAACCCGCGCGAAGCCCTTTTCGAAAATAAATTTCAGCCACTCCGGCCGCTGCTTCATAAGCGTAAGCAGATAGGCCACGCAGATCACGCCCTCGATAGCGACCAGCCATACCGGGTTTTTCCCCTGGCCCAGAGCTGCCCGCAGCGCAATCGCGATCGCGAGGAACAACAGGTTGATTGCGAGCGACTGAAGCGAGCTCTTCCACGCCAGCGTTACTTGACAGAGCCGCCGGACCGTGAACGCCGTGAGAGCGGCGAGCAGGACTACGCTTGCGACCAGAGCGATAGAGAGTGCGACCAATAGAAGAGCTCGCGGAACCGCCACGACGGAAAGCCCGGTGAGAACCAGAAACGCCACAAGTGCAATCAGAATATTATGCGCGTTCGAAGCCTTTACGGTTGCCGCATCGATCACGCTTCGCAGCGCCGTAAAGAACAGGAAACCCGGGATCGCGAGAGCGATAATTCGCACGACCGGAACGGCATCGAGTAAACCGGTACCCACCCAGATACGCAGAACCACATCTGCAAACACCAGAAATTGGAAAGTCATGAAGAGCGACAGCTCGAAAATGCCGGCCGTCATGTGTCGCAGGGGCGCTCGCGCCTCTTGCAGCCTGTTTTGCGCAACCACCGTGCTGATCTTAGAGAGCAGCAACACTCCTACCGGCGCCATGCTCACACTCGCAGCCATCAAGACGCTGGTCCCGAGGAGCAAAGGCGAAACGCGCGCTACGGGCATGAATTGCGCCGCGATAATCGGACCTAAAGCGAAGATCGCGGCAGCTGCGAAGTCTCCGGGCACGCGCGCGATGCCATACGTCAGCAGCTTCTTCAGAGGTCCCCATAGATCGAAATTTCCGCTCTTTAAAAGGCGCCGCAGCAGCGGAAATGCAAGGATCATGGCTGTCACGATCATCGCGACGCCCGTAAAGTTAACGATCTTCGCAACGGAGCGATATCGCACCAGCAGGAGAAGCGCCAGCACCGGGACCAGCGCCATATCCCAAATCTGCAGCAGATTCGCCCGATTCATCTGCATGCGCCCGCGAAAGTATCCATAAACCGAGGTATGCAAGACCAAGCCCAAAAGCATCAACGACACGGGCAGGATCAAATAGCTCATTTCGCCGCTGCCGAACAACAGCCGCGAAAAGCCCTGGCCCCACAGATTTAGAATCAGACCGACCGCCGCTCCAACCACAGCGAGGCAGGCCGCACCCGCAGCAAAGTAATTCTCGGGCCTTCCTTCGGGCAGGCCCGTTTCATAGGCGACATATCGCGGAATCCCCACAAACAGCCCCAATTGAACTCCCGACTGCAGCCAAATCACAACCCGCCGGAGCAGCAGATATTCCGCTACGCCGGCCGCACTCAGAAACCGGGCAAACAGCGAGATCAGAAGCAGATTGGAAACAAATAATGAGACTTGCGCTGCCCCGGTGAACCCGAAATCGAGCAGCAATGGATGGGATTTAAACCGCCAGCGTGCCGGCCTCACAAAGGGAATCCTCGCGGTCGCCGGCATTATGAGATATTCCCGCGATCTCGAATCGCGTTCAGCGCTGGGCCAATCGGTAGCCCGCACCGTAAATTGCGATCCCTGTAGCGCCCTGGATTGCGGCTTGCGCCAGCGTCTGCATGGTCTTCTTCATTCCGCTCTCCGGCACAAACAGGATGTCGTTCCGTTGAAGGTCCAGATCGCTCCCTCTGCCCTTCATCATTTCGCTGATGTCGACGGGAATTTCCTTCCGCGTTTGCCCATCCGGTGAGCGCCGTATGATTAGGCAACGATTAGTCGCCGCTGCCGGCTTGAAGCCCTGTGCCTTTGCAATCGCCTGCAGCACGGTCATATCCGAGCTTGGATCTTCTACCACATAGCCGCCGGGCATGGTGACGGCGCCAACCACATAGATGACGGGCGCTGTCGAAACGGTCAGAATATCTCCTGCCTCGACCTTCAGGTTTAGGGCCGGATCGCTGCCCGCCATCAGCTTGCCCAAATCGATCTGGGCCACTGTGCTGTCGCCCTTAATATGTCCAATGGGCAAATCGTGGCCTTTGCGAATCAGGGTCAACGAGCCTCCCGCCGTGGGAGTCAGACCCCCGGCAAGCGAAATCGCCTCCAGGATGGTCACCGGGTGATCGAGCGGGTAGACAGATGGTTTGGTTACCGCGCCTAGCACGCTGACCATGCGGCTGTGATACTCCTCGACGAACACGCTGACGATCGGGTCACGCACAATCTGCCCCTGCTTCAGCGCCTCAGCGATGCGATCCCCGAGCGCATGCGGCGTCAACCCGGCGGCCTTGACCGGCGTCGGCAAACCGGGCGCCACAATCAAGCCATCCTCGCTCACCCGGACTTTCCCGCCAATATCGGGCGTGTAACTCACAACAATCGTCAGCACGTCGCCTGTACCGATGGTGTAATCCTTCGGCGGTACGGTATAGGGAACTGCCTGCGGTGTCGGCGCGGGAGCGGGTGTTTGTTGAGCGAGTCCTGGCAAAACTGACGTTGCGAGCGCCGCGACTCCGAGCAAAATGGGCCTGCAGTGAACAAGAGTATGATTTAGCATATGGTGAGGTCCTGCTTTAGTGATTCTGAACCGCATGCCAGTGAGCGGTTTCTTGAATTTTGCGATAAAAAAGTAAACAAAACTACATTCCCAAAAGGTTGCTGTTTTGTCTGTGAAAATCCTGCACGCTTCCGCAAATTCAGTCACAAGATCGACCGAATCGGTTAGCGATTCCACCCACTGAAATCGCGCCTGCATTCGAATTCTACCATGTGTTAGCAGGCCTCTGCTATCGTCGCTACTTAGTAGGACTTCGCGGCCCAACGTCTCAGGTGCGCAGGTGCGCGCCTATACACCTGTCTAATGCGGGACTACAATCCCGCCCTTCATTTTCGCTCCAGTGATACTTAGCGGAACGTTGGCCACTGCATAGCCGAACGCGCCCCTCATCCACGATGACGATTGATCATACGTGCCATACGGCGAGGCGATGCTCACGGGATTCAAAATCAGGTTGTAGGGCGACCCCAAGCTCGCCCCCGTTCCTGTAGCCGGAGAGTTGGCCAGCAGTTTCACATCATTTGCGCCAGCTGGAGTGCTGTTGATGAAGAGCGGGTTTGTTCCGGTTTTGGTGTGCGGCCCGAGAGTTGCTCCTGATGAAGGAGTGCCCACCCCTTTGGTGAACAAATCATAATCTTCTGTCACCGATGCGCCCGTCTGTACTTCGATGCCCACACCGAATCCATCAATGATGTTGTTGCTGAACGTGGCGGTCGAGTTGGATAGCAAATTAAAACCATATGGGACGGTTGCGCTGCCATCTGAAATCGTGTTGTTGTATACCAGGTTTCCTGTCGAAGCGGATGTGAAATGAAAGGCTTGATGCAGACAACCTCCGATCACGATATTCCCCAGGTACAGGCCGTTCCTTGATTCGTAGATTCCGATCGCGTCATTTTCCGTTGAAACACATATCATTACGTTCCTTGTGACCACGATTCCCGTCTGCGGATAACTGGAGCATCCCTCTGCTTCGATGCCCTCCCCGTCCCCACCAGCCTGAGTGGTTACTCCGCCGCTGTAATTATCCGAGATGATTCCGCCCGTTACTTCCGGACCCTGACACCCGGAAGGGTCAGCCGGATATGGCTTGATCGAGTAGGACTGCTGTCCGCCGTACGCGTAGTTGTACTGAATCCGCACCGAGCTCGATCCATTCACCACGAAACACCCAGCTTGGCTCGAGCTGCTGATACCTCTCAAATCGCAGGTGTCGTACGTATACGTGATCGGCCCCGTGGTCGTCGCAAAAAATGCCCAGCGCCCCATGCCCCAGTTTGAGCTTGTCGAATAGGTGGTGTGATCGACCAGTACATTCGAGCTGCCCTGAATATCTATTCCGTAACTGGAAGCGTTCACGAGCGTGCTGTAAGTGATGTTTACGTTCGAACCCGTCACATAGATGGCCGACCCAGTCACGTTCTGGACCTGCAGCCCGGTGATGGTCACGTAACTCTTCGCGATATTGATACCTGTTGAAAGCGAGTTGGCGCCGTCGAGAATTGGGGCAGCCCCCGTTCCATAGCTGCCGTAAGTGATCGGACTTCCGCTTGAGCCTGCCGACGGCATTGTCAAAGTCGTAGTGAAAGTCGGGTTGCCCGTCCACGTATCGCCACTTTTGAACAAAACCGAATCACCGGGATTGTATGGTCCCTTATCGACCTTAGTGATGGTTTGCCACGCTGCCGAGGTAGACGTGCCGGAGTTAGAATCCGAGCCGTTCACAGAATCGACATAGTAGGTGGTGCCGAACGCTGGTGCGATGACGAAGAAAAAAGCGGCAGTAAGCCGTCTGCCCGGCTGGAACATGGGTAGAGAACTCCTCGTGCAGAACATCGCCCGCGAGAGTTCCGTGCGAGCTGCGGACGACGCCTAAGCTGCTGAATTCAAGACCGAATCTAGGCAGCTCGGTTCTTGTGACCGCGCTGCTTCGTCGTTCAATGTGCCGGTTGCGGGAGTACACTGGTGAATCGCTGTGCTGCCTAAAGGAGGATCTTTGGTGCGTCGTCTTTTGCTCGCGAGTTTTGCAACTACAATATGGGTATTTCCAGCCGCTGCTCAGACGGAAACGTGGCAGCTTGACCCGCCCCACTCTGCCGCTCAGTTTTCAGTGCGCCACATGGGGATTTCTACGATTCGCGGGACATTCAAGAAAGTGAGCGGGGTCGTGCAGTATGACCCGAGCGACGTTTCGAAGTCTTCCCTGGACGTGACAATAGATGCTGCTTCGCTGGACACTCGCGTCGACATGCGAGACAACGACCTGCGCAGCGAACACTTTTTTGATGTCCAGAAATACCCGACGATCACCTTCAAGTCAAAGCGCGTGGAGCCGGCGGGCGCCGGCAAGCTAAGGGTTACAGGCGACCTCACGATCCGCGGAGTGACGAAGCCTGTGACGCTCGATGTGGATGGCCCCTCAAAGCCGATGAAAGATCCCAAAGGAAAATTGCACATGGGCGCCTCGGCGACTTCGACCATCAATCGCACGGATTTTGGTATAGATGCTGATCAGGGCATGGTGGGGAATGATATCGGGATCACGATAGATGTCGAGTTAGTGAAACAGGGCGACAACGTGGCGAAATAATCCCGGCGCGAGATGTTTCCATTCACTCGGCAAAGAGCTGAGAGCAAACCCAAGAGTGATCTGATCCGCTAGAATCCTCACGAACCTTCCCTTCGATCTTGCCGGGCCCAGGATGAAGGTTCCAATCGAGCGCCATCGCGGACCGGTCTCGCAAACGCTTGGCCCGCTGCTATGACTGCGCATCCTTCACCAGATCGCCGGCAATGAGATTCCCACACGGTACGAAGCCCGCTTTCTGAAGTGTCCTTCGGCTCGCCCGGTTTCCGATGTTGCAACGCGCCGCGGGAACGCGGCCTCCGGCCCGGCAAGCTGTCTTCAACTCCTGGACCAGATAGGCTCCAAGACCCCTGCCCCGAAACGGCTCCGCGATTTTCATGTAGATATCGCCATAAGAGCGATTGTAGTGATAAAGAACTCCCCCAGCTCCGGCAATGCGGTCGTCTAACGTCATTACCCAGTCTGCCGTCTCGTCCAGATCCAACAGCCGCAACTCCTCCGCATCTCCAGGTCCGGCTGAGCGAAAACCGGAGCCCTCTGGCATAAGCTGCGTTTCGAATCGGTCCTCGAACAGGATTGCCTCGGCGCGTACGTTCTGAGCAAACGTGTGCAGCATCACGGGCAGGATCGGCGCGTTGGTCTGCGTTTCAACAATCGTTGCACTGCAGGTCGCGAGCAAAGCCGCGAACAGGTCAAAGATGCGACGCCGGCAGTCTCGTTTGACATAGAACTCGTACAACGCATGCGAATTGGTCCACGGCCCGGCAACTGCCACGGATCCGTATCCAACGACGACGCCAGCGAGATTCAAGGCGTATTCTACCGTCCAGCCAAGGCGAGCATGGATGGAATCATGAATGATCTGGCAGTTCATTTCTTCCCGGTAGCATTCTCTAAGAAGTGCTATTTCACTCGGGTCGCAAATTCGAACGGAAACCTGCATTTCGCGAGAATCACTCAGCCACGAGCTGCGCATAAACCGGATAGTGATCCGATCCGCTGAAATCCTTACGAACCTTCCCGCCTTCGATTTTCACCGGGCCGCGGACGAAGATCCAATCGAGCGCCATCGCAATTATGTGCGTCCGCTCGATTCGCTCGCCGGTGCAACTGTGAAAACCCTGTCGCTCGAGTTTTTTGAGATACGCAGACGCAAAATATTTCGTGTTCAAATCGCCCCCGATGATAGCTGCCGTGCCGGGCGGATAGCGTTTGAGGTCGGCCAAGATCTCGTCCAACTGGGCAGACTGAATTTCTCCCACGCTGCGGCTTTCAAGATGAGCGTTGTAGACAACCAGCAGATGGCCGGTAAAATCGAGTTCTGTCACTAAAGCAATGCGGCTGCCCAGCCGCCGTTGCATAAGCGGCAACGAAGACGGAATCCAGGTGCGCGGCTTCCAAAAACCCGATTGCGCTTGAAAGCGCAGTATGCGCGCATGCCGGATCGGCAAATCGGTCAGTGTGGCTTGCCCTGTGAACGCTCTGTGTCCCCTTTCCTGGCTCAGTTCTTCAAACTCGATGCCGTACGCCAGATTGAGATGCAGACGTTTCGCGAGCTCTGCGGCGACGTCCGTGTTCTCCGTGCGGTTCGTGTTCCAATCGACTTCCTGCAGAAGACACAGCCCCGCCGGATTCCGCTCGAGCTCTGAACCAATGGTCGAAACTTCGCCGCCGTGGTCGATGTTCCAAGTCAGAATGCGGATGGATCTCACGCGGCCGCTAGCCAAAGCTTCTTTAATTTCGCGCGGTTTATTGAAGTCTATTGATGAACCGGGCTTAAAGGGCGCGGCGAGGCTTCGGAACAGGAGCAGGCCGCTCAAAACAGCGGCGAGCCGGGCGATTCTCACACTTCTATGATCGGCTAGGCGGCCGGACGCTCGATTCTCTGGCCGCCTCCAATATCCCTTCGAGTTCATGGACGTGTGTGAGCACCGTGAATGCGCCACAGTCTCTCAGGATGCGGGAAATCTGCGCGTGTCGCGGATTCTCAAGTGTCGAAACACCAATGAACGGGACGCCTGCAGCCTGCGCGCTCCGCGCATCATCGACTGTGTCGCCTAGATACCACAGAGTCTTGTTCGGGTATTCATGCATGATCAATTCAAGTCCATCAGGGGCCGGCTTGGGATTCGCAACCAACTCGTCCGTTATGACGGGACGAAAGGCGATTGCCGCTGCGTGCCTCCCGAGAGTTGCGTCGGCCTCATATTTCGCGCGCCCTGTGAAGATGGCGAGCGAAACGCAACCGGCCAGGCGCTCCAGAAATCCGGGCGCGGGCATCCATTTCTCATTGCGAATGAGCCCATTTCCGTTTTCGCCCAAGAAAATTCGATTGAAGTACTCGACGACTTCGGCGTAGTCTACGTCTTTGCCTCGATCCTTGATCAGGCGATGTGACAGCAGCCAATCATTGTTCCAGCCGCCGGCATTCTTGAAATCCTGAATGAGATCGTGGGAGACAAGCTTGCCCGTGAAATGCTTGACGGTTTCGCGAATGGCTTCCCGGTATGAGCTCATGGTCTCGACAAGCACACCGTCCATGTCGAAGACGATGACATCCGGAATATTTCTGGACGGCAATCGCGTTACTGCCGGCCGGTCACCAAATCTGCTCGAGCTCATGCAGGAACTGCTGGACTTGGTCACGGGTTCCGAGCGTGACGCGTATGCAGCCCGGGATTTCGCTGCTGCAGTCTCGAACCAGCACACCGCGATTGCTCAGCTCGTCACAGATCTCAACCGAGCGTGGGCCGGCTTGGAACAGCACAAAATTTGCCTGACTCTCGATGTACGGAATCTTCAAGCGCTCGAGACCGACATAGAGCAGCTCCCGGGCAGCCAGCACCTCGAGAACATACTCTTCGACAAATTTCCGATCTTGCACGGCGATTCGGGCAGCCATGGCGGCCAGCGAGTTCACGCTGTAGGGCGACTGTGCTTTTCGCACGTGTGCCATGTTCTCGGCTTGAGAAAAGAGACACGCACAACGCATCGCCGCCATGCCGTAGATCGTCGAAAACGTCCGGCTCACGAATAGGTTGGGATGCGCGTGAATCAAAGGCAGGACAGTGACGCCGCTGAATTCGTAATATGCCTCATCAATGAGCACAGCAGCGCTCGAAGCTTTGGCGAGAATCCGCTCGATCGCCCGGATGCGGATTCCCGTGCCGGTTGGGCTATTCGGATTGGCAATGAGCACGGCGCGGGTTGCCGGCCCGATTCGGTCGAGCAATTCCTCGAGAGGAAATGCGAGCGTTCCGGGATGGTAATCAATTTCATCGACGCGCGCACCCGCGAGTTGGCCGTAAAACTTGAAGCCATCGTAAGAGGGGCGCAAGATCAACACGTCCTCGCCGGGATCCACGTACGTACTTACGAGCAGTTGGACCGCCTCTTCGGTTCCGTTCGTGAGCGTTACTTCGCCGGGCTCGACCGAAAAGTGCAGGGCCAGATCTTCGAGCGCGTGATCATAATCGGGATAAATAGCGAGGTCGGCAGCCGTCAGGTATCGCTGCAAAAAGTCGAGAACGTGAACAGGCGAACCGGCAGTGTTCTCGTTCAAGTCAAGACGTAGCTTATTCCGGCGTCCGGTAACAGGCCGCTCACGGGCCCCGATCTGCAAAACTGCAGTCCGCGGCGCAAGCAGCGCCGGCCCGGACTTCGTCCCCACCCTTTGGGTGGCCGGGTTTACTGGCTTAGTCGACAGGTTCGCAGCCTCTCATCCGCGCGGTCGAAGTATAGCAAGGCTGCATTGTGGCGACTCTTAAAACTTTGAGGCGCGGCACTCGCCGGCTAAAACAATTTCAGGTAAAAATGTATTGAGGAAACAATGTGGAAATCCGTGCAGGAGTCCCCTAATTCGAGAGCTGAAGTTTCCTTTCGTGTGAATAACAGCTTTCCTCCGAAATTCGCGCGCAAACGCTTGAGGAATAGCAAGCCGTCTGAGTAAAGTGAATCGGATTCCGTAATGGCAGTACGCGACATCAGCATTGACCAGCCTCTCCCGGATAATCTCGATGCCGAACGGTTCGTGCTCGGCGCGATTATGAGCAACGACACCGCCTTCCTGCAGGTTGCGGGCGCGTTGATGGCCGAAGATTTCAGTCTCGAGAAGCACAAGCGCATTTTTTTGCGGATGGGTGATTTGCATGAGCGCGGAGAGCGCATTGACCGCGTCACGCTGGCGAATGAGCTGATGAAGCATGGGCAGCTCCAATCGGTAGACGGCCTCAGCTATCTCGTGTCACTCGATGATGGACTTCCGCAGCTCCACAATCTTGAGGGCTACGTTTCGATCATCAAAGAGAAGTCCCTGTTGCGGCGGATCATCACGGTATCTCGGGACACCATTACTCGCTGCTTAACTTCCGAGGAGGATGCAAAGCAGATACTCGGCGCAGTTGAGGATGCGCTGATCAAGTTGAGTGACGTGCAGTCGCACAACTCGCTTGCCAGCCCCGCGCACATCATTACGGAGTACGAAGGCGGCGTTAACGCGTTCCTTGATACCAGCAGGCGTCTGAAGGGCATCAGCACGGGCTTCTCAAAGTTCGATGAAATGACGGGCGGCCTGCGGGAAGGCGAGCTGTTCATTTTGGCCGGACGCCCCGCGATGGGGAAAACGGCCCTGGCGCTCAACATGGCGCATCACATCGCGACGGATGCCAAGGACCCCAAAACAGTCGCCGTCTTCTCGCTCGAAATGTCGAAGGAGTCACTGCTCACTCGTCTGATCTGCACTTCGGCGCGCGTGGATCAGCAACGCTTTCGCGCCGGCTACCTGAACGAAGACGAACGCCGGCTGCTCCGTAACGCCATGTACCGCCTCGTAGAGTCGCCGCTATTTATCGATGACACGGCGGGTACGAACCTGATGGACGTGCATTCGAAGCTTCGGCGCCTGCAGGCGGAAAACGATCTCGGACTCGTAGTCATTGACTATTTGCAATTGATGCAGGGTCGCGGCCGCTTTGAGAATCGGGTTCAGGAAATCAGCTCGCTCTCGCGCGGGCTGAAACTCATGTCGAAAGATCTGCATGTGCCGTTTCTCGTGTTATCGCAATTGAGCCGCGCTCCCGAAACGCGAACCGGCGATCATCGGCCCATGCTGAGTGATCTCCGTGAATCGGGAAGCATCGAGCAGGACGCCGACATCGTCGCCTTCATCTTCCGCGAAGAAGTCTATCGTCCCGACAAAGAAAGTTTAAAGGGCGTCGCCGAGCTGATTGTTTCGAAACAGCGCAACGGACCGACCGGACGCGTAAAACTTGCGTTCCTCAACCGCTATACCCGATTTGAGAATCTCGCTGCGGACACGGGCGAAGGCGACGCGCCGTTTGAGTAACCTAAAACCTGAGGCAAATTTTGCCGAAATGCTGTTGACCTTCCATGTAACGCAGCGCGTCCCGTATTTCGGTCCATTTGAAAACTCTATCAACCACTGGCTTGACCGCGTGCAGCTCAATGGCGCGGTTCATGCGCTCGAACATTGCGCGAGAACCGACGAAGATTCCCTGCACTCGCACGCTGTTCATCAGA
Organism: uncultured Acidobacteriaceae bacterium; assembly: GCA_963703035.1. Taxonomy (GTDB): domain Bacteria; phylum Acidobacteriota; class Terriglobia; order Bryobacterales; family Bryobacteraceae; genus Bog-105. The sequence continues at coordinate 2,229,093 of OY969780.1, forward strand.
ATGGGCACCGGACTGACGCTCGGCTCCGCACCGCTCAGAGCGCCAATAACGCTGACCACGCCGCCCATCCGGACCGCTCGTAACGAACGCGGTAGTGTGTCGGTTCCACCCACTTCAATGACGTGGTCCACACCTTGGCCGTTCGTCAATCGGCGCGCTTGTTCTTCCCAGTCCGGGGTTGTTTTGTAATTAATGGTCGCGTCCGCTCCGAGTCGTTTCGCGTGCGCAAGCTTTTCATCGCTGCTCGAAATCAGAATCGTTCTCAGCCCTGCTGTTGTCGCGAAAAAGAGCGCAAAAGAAGAAACTCCGCCTGTGCCCTGAATCAGTACGGTTTCGCCGGGTGCGGTGGAAACGTGCTCGAACAAAGCATGCCAGGCAGTGACAGCGGCACACGGCAGCGCAGCGGCTTCTTCATCGCTCAGCAGTTGGGGAACTGAGACCAGCCCCTGCTCGGAAAACACGGCGAATTCGCGAAGAATCCCATCGATAGCGCCACCCAATGCCGAAAGAGCCTTCTCGCGATTCACAGGCCCATCAATCCACTTCTGCATGAAGCAGCCCGCCACGCGGTCGCCTGTTTTGAAGCGCGTCACCTCCGGCCCCGTCTCTTCAACAATGCCGGCGCCATCCGACAGCGGCACGAGAGGACGCTTCAGTTTCGGATTGTAGGCGCCCGTGACAACCATATAGTCGCGGTAATTGAGCGACGCCGCTGTCAGCCGGACCAGCACCTCGCCCGGGCCGGGCCGCGGAGTGTCACGCTCAACCAGCGCGAGCTTGTCAATCCCAAACTCCTGTACTTCAAAACACTTCATGCTCTAAGTTCGCTGGTCACTTGCGCGAGCTGTTCGAGCTTCGTGCGGGCCAAGCCCGCGTCGATGGACTCAGCCGCCATTGCCACCGCGCTTTTCAGATCGGGAGTCTTGCGGGCAAGGAGAAGCGCGGCCGCCGCATTCACGAGCACGATGTCGCGCCGCGGACCCGCCTCGCCGTCGAGCACCGAACGCACGATCTTCGAGTTCATCTCCGGATCGCCACCTTTCAAATCCTCAATTGTGGCTTGCGGCACGCCGAAATCGTTGGGAGACCATCGGCCCTTTTGCACCCGCCCATCCTCCACTTGAAAAACCGTAGTCGGCCCCGTGGTCGTGATCTCATCGAGACCGTCGGAGCCATGCACGACGAAAGCACGCTCGATACCCAGGCGAGCTGCAGCGTGCGCGAGCATCTCTGCCGCGCGCACCGAGAAGCCTCCCATCAATTGCACTCGCGCGCGTACCGGATTCGTCAGAGGCCCGAGCAGGTTGAACACCGTGCGTCCTTTCAGCAACAGGCGCGCTTCCTGCGCATGATTCACGGCGGGATGCAACAACGGAGCATAGAGAAAGCCGATTCCGATGCGGCGGATGCATTCGATTGCATGCTCAGCCGAAAGGCTAAGGGACACGCCCAGAGCTTCGAGCACATCCGCGCTCCCGCACTGGCTCGAAATGCGGCGGTTCCCGTGCTTCGCAACGCGCAATCCCGCGCCCGCGACCACGAACGCTGCGGCAGTAGAGATATTGAACGAGTTCGTGGCATCTGCGCCCGTGCCGCAAGTGTCGAGCACCGGCTCTTCCGTCTGATCGAGCTCAACCTCGGGACTCATATCGCGGATCGCACTCGCAAACCCAACCAGTTCTGCAATGGTCTCGCCCTTGCGCCGCAAGAAACTGAGCACATCGGCAATGCCCTCGGTGCTCATGCCGCCCGATAGCATGTTGCGCATCAGGTCGTATGCCTCAGGTTGCGTTAGATGAACAAAATTCCGAAAAGGAAGATGAGCCATAGCTCCGTCGTGCGGTCGATTAAGCGCAAATCATATTGTGAACCAACGGCAATCTCAAACCGGCATCTCGACCGCCGTGCACTCCGCTACTCTAAGAGGCAAGAGGCGTCTGAACCGTGCTTGTCGTGATGAAGGCCCAAGCCGGGCCCGCGGATATCGCTCGGGTTTGCGAACGCATTGAAGCGCTCGGTTTGCAGCCGCACATTATCCCGGGCGAACAGCGCACCGCTATCGGCATTACGGGAAACAACGCCCCAATCGATGCAGCGGAATTCGAGCACTTGCCGGGCGTCGCCGAGGCGATTCGTGTTTCAAAGCCTTACAAATTGGTAAGCCGCGAGACCAAGCCGGGGAACACGGTCGTGATCGTGAACGGCGTGCCGGTGGGAGGTGAAGACATCGTCCTGTGCGGTGGTCCGTGCTCTGTCGAGAGCCGGGAGCAAATTCTCGAATCGGCGCACGCCGTGAAGCAGGCCGGAGGCGAGTTGCTGCGCGGCGGCGCTTACAAACCGCGCACCTCGCCATACAGTTTTCAGGGTCTCGCCGAAGAAGGTTTGCGCTATCTCGCGGAAGCGCGCGAACAGACTGGGCTCGGAATCGTAACCGAAGCGATCGATACGGAGACCTTCGAGCTGGTCGAGAGCTACGCGGATTGCATTCAAATCGGCGCACGGAACATGCAGAATTTTTCTCTGTTGAGGCGTGCCGGGCGCTCGCGAAAGCCCGTGCTGCTGAAGCGCGGGATGTCATCCACACTCGAAGAGTTCCTCATGGCTGCTGAATACCTTTTGGCGGAAGGCAATTACAACGTAATTCTCTGCGAGCGCGGCGTTCGGACCTTTGCCGATCATACGCGCAACACGCTCGACTTGAGCGTCGTTCCCGCAGTGCAACTGCTCAGTCATCTTCCGATCATCGTAGATCCCAGCCACGGAACCGGCAAGCGCGACAAGGTGATTCCGATGTCGCTGGCCGCGATTGCCGCCGGGGCATCGGGACTGATTGTGGAAATGCATCCCGCGCCTGAGCATGCGCTATCAGACGGCTATCAGTCGCTCGATCCGGTCGAATTTGCGCAAATGGCGGACAAATGCCGCGCCATCGCCGAGCTACTTTCGGCTAAGCGGAAAACTCCCATTGCGGTGACTTGAACCCGGATTTGTCGCTCTGCACCGGCCCTTTTACCTGACGCGAGGGCGATGTCAGCGAGTCCATTCTTCCAACGGGATACCGCTACCTTCGATGATTGACCGCATAGTCCCGAGCGGAAGTATGCGCCCCCTGTGATAAGCGACAATCACCTGTTTGCCGTTGGCCGGATTGCGCCACTTTTGATGACTTCCAGACTGACCCGCTAGGAAGAAGCCGTGGCGCTTGAGAACTAAGATGACCCGCTCTGCGGGTAAACGCGGTGTTCCGCGATCAGCCAATCATAACCTCAAATAATTTGGCATTGCGGGGAATATCTATGGCGGCGGGCGCCAGGTACAGCTTAATGGCTTCTGCGATATTCTGCCGCGCCTCGTCTTCCGTGTCTCCTGCCGAAGCACAGCCCGGAAGTTCCGGGCAGATCGCTGAGAAACTGCCGGCCTCGGGGTCGAACTCAAGGATAATGCGAAACTTCATGACCGCAGTATAGGTCTTTGTCGTCGGCGAACCGGTGGAGCCGACTCATGAAGGTTCGCCGAGGCGAAGCCAGACTCGCTGCGCAGTAATTATTGGATTGGCTGCGCGAGACCGTTGGCGATAGCTCGATTGATCAGTTCACGCAGCTTCTGGCCAGCCCCTTTGGCCGCTCGGCTCTGTTCCTGTCCGAGCTTGGATTGCAGCTCGCCTAGGCGCGATTGCTGTTCGCTTAATTTGCTCTGCTGCTCTCCAAATTGGCTCTGATCGACGGCTGTATGGCTCTGCTCTCGACCCAGCTCCGATTGAGCTTCGCCCAATTCGGATTGCAGCTTGGCGATTTGGACTTGCGCCTCGGATGCGGTCTTCATACTCTCCTCAACGTTGATTTTGTTCATCTCGGCTTGTAGGCGCTTCAATTCGCGTTTCAAGTTCTCAAGTTCGCGGGGATTGAGCTGCTTATCAAGTGCTTTAGCCTGCTCCGCGCCGAGGATGGCCTGCTGCTCACCCAATTTTCCCTGTTCCTCACCTAGCTCCGCTTGACGCCGTCCCAGCTCTTCCTGCGGCCGAAGATCTCTTCTGCAGACCGGACCGTCGCTGCATCGCGAATGACGTAAGACTTGCCATTGCGCCCGAATCGGATTGTGCCGGCCTTGCTCGGATCCGGGTGAACGAAAATGCTTTCTGAGCCCGAGTATTGATATGCATAGCTCTGCCAATCCTTGGAATAGACCGCAATCGACTCGGTGTCGTTTGACGCTTGGGGAGCGCGAGGAGCAATAGGAGCAGCCGGACTTTGTGGCGCCGCTGGAGCTTGCGGCGGCGCCGGGGCGACTGGCGGTACCGGGGTTTGTGGCACGGGATACGCCATGACGCGCGGCAACTCGAAGCTCATGCATGCGAGCAGGAACATGACTGCAGCAGCGCTTCCGATGCTTCGCAAAGAAGCGCGAGTCGCAATCGAGCGTGTGCCGTCGAGCAGCATCTCGATCCTCCGGCGCAGTTGCGATTTATGCTCCAGTGCGGCTGAAGTCAAGCTCGGCGGCGGCGCGGCAATGCAGAACTCGGCCAGTTTCGCGAGGCACGACGCATAAGCCCGCGGCGGTTGCCCTGAAAGCACCCAATCATCGCAAGCGATCTCACGCTCGAATTCAAGTTTCTTCCCAAGAAAATGGACCAGCGGATGCAAGACAAACACAGCTTCCACAAGCCGCTGCAGTCCGATTGCCCAATCGTCATATCTGCGGACGTGCGCGAGCTCGTGTAAGAGAATCTGATCGAGCTCGCTGCCGCTCAGATGATCAGAAACACCAGCGGGTAAGAGCACGACAGGATGAAAATAGCCGGTAACAGCAGGCGTGCCGATTGCGCTCGAGAGACGTAACGTCACAGGCCGCCTGACTCCGCAAGCCTGCAACACCTTCAACCACTGCTCTTCTAAGGCGACCGCCGGCAATATGGCGGAGCGCCTGAGCCTGGCCGTGTTCCGAAACGCCAACGCGAGGCGCGAGAACTGAATCAAAGCCGCAGAGACCCACACGAGAAGTAACAGCCCCCGAGATCGTGAATCTCGATACAGGCTGAGGATCTGGGGCCGTCGCAACAGGAATTTGCGCAGTGCCCTCGAGTAACTTGACGCCGGATGCTGGAACGTACTTAGATATCTCGTACCGCGCATTTTCCGCTCGAACCGATTTCGAGTGATGGGCAACAAACGGATCAGCGAGCGGCATAATAAGAACCAATCCCAACACGATCGAACAGACCCAATAACGGGTCGCCGCGGTCCAGCTCCTACGAAGAAGCAGTGCGACCGATACCGCCGCCGTAAGCACGAGGCTCGCGGGGGCAGGACATTGATCAGCGCGACAACGACCGTCCCGGCAAGCTGATTCCACTCCAACAAGAATCGATCAAACATAGAACTTCCCTCCCGCTCACTCGTGCTCTGAAATTAGCTTTTTCAACCGGCTGATCTCTTTTCGGGTAATCCGCTCATCTCGCAATAAATTGGCCACCAGCAGCTCAGGCGAATTATCGAAAAACCTGGAGAGCAGATGGCGAATCGCTCCTCGTGTTGCCTGCTCCCGGTCAATAGCCGGCTCATATACGAACGCCCGGCCCTGCTTCTTGTGCCGCAAGTACCCTTTGTTCTCGAGAATGCGCAGCGTGGTGAGGACGGTGCTATAAGCAAGAGGCGGATCTTGTTGCAACGCTTCCGCTACTTCGCCGACTGTCGCGCTTCCTTTCGACCAAACCACGTGCATGAGGCGCAGTTCACCTTCCGTCAACTGCGGCGATTTCTTTCGGGCCAATACGGTTCAAGCTCCGTCTATTAACGAATTAATAGCTGATTCTATTTCTACTCGATGCTGTCCCCTCGTGTCAATGAAAAAATTAATAGTTTCACGAAACACTATAATGACCGGCTGGGAAGCTATGCAAATTGTGGGTCACGTCGAAAGCCTATGGCGGTATCCCGTGAAGAGCATGCGGGGGGAAGAGCTGCAACAGGCTTATGCCGGCTTTGCCGGTATCTACGGGGATCGGCTCTATGCGTTTCGTAGCTCGGCAGCGCCGAAACGATTCCCGTATCTGACCGGGCGTGAACAGGAGCACATGTTGCTGTATCAACCGGTGTACCGGTATCCCGAGCACATGAGCATGCCGCCGAATCTCGCGGAAGCCGAAGCCTCGGAACTTGGGCTCACACCGGTCTACCCGGAACCTGCTTGCTCGATCGTAGATGTCGAGACGCCGGGCGGAGAGAAGTTGGCAATCGATGATCCTGGACTGATCGCCAGGTTGCGTGAGGGAATCCGCGAAAGACATGAGCTGACGCTACTCCGGTCTGACCGGGCCATGACCGATTGCCGCCCGGTCTCGTTATTTTCAATCCAGACTGTGCAGGAACTCAGCCGCGAATTGGAAACCAATCTGGATAAGCGGCGCTTCCGCGCAAGCATTTATGTCGACCTCGCGTCCGGAAAGGGTTTTGCCGAGGACGAATTCGTCGGGCATACGTTGCAAATTGGCGACAAGGCCGTAATCGCGGTGACGGATCGCGATCCGCGCTGCAAGATGATTACACTCGATCCCGATACAGCGGAGGCGAATCCTGAAGTACTGCGGCATCTCGCGCACATTCACGATGGCAAGGCTGGCGTCTACGGGGCAGTTTTGGTCCAAGGCACGATCCACCCAGGCGACCCAATCAGGTTCATCCACTAAGCTGTAGCCTGACGCTGACAATGGGAGCTCTGCTCTTCTCCGCACTCGCACTAGCGATCAATTGTTGCGGTCTCTCTCAAACTGCCATTCCGGAATATGGCTATCGCGTCGTGCACACCTACCCGCACGACGGCAAAGCCTTCACGGAAGGCCTCTTTTACCTGAACGGATATCTGTACGAAGGCACGGGATCGCCGGGACACTCCTCAATCAGGAAAGTCGAGCTGAAGACGGGCCGAATCCTGCAGCGGTACGATCTCCCGAAGCCTTACTTCGGTGAAGGAATCATAGCCTGGAAAAAGCGCCTTCTTGAGCTCACCTACACGACCCACATCGGATTCGTATACGACCTCAGCACGTTCAAGCTGCAGGGCGAATTCCACTATCCGGGCGAAGGCTGGTCGATGACGCAGGACGGCGAACGAATCATCATGGACGACGGGACGCCGGATCTTCGCTTTTGGGATCCCGAAACGTTGAAAGAAACTGGACGCCTTCGGATCCTCGCAAACGGAACGCCCGTAGAGAACCTGAATGAATTGGAGTGAGTGAACGGCGAGATTTACGCGAATATCTGGCACTCGGATCGCATTGCGCGCATCAATTCGCACACAGGCCAGGTGATTGCCTGGATCGACCTTACCGGCTTGCTGCCCGAGGCCGATAAACTGCCGGAGCCCGAAGGAGCTGAGCAAGTTTTGAATGGAATCGCGTACGACGCTACGCGCCGCCATCTCTTCGTCACGGGCAAATACTGGCCGAAGCTGTTCGAGATTCAGATACGAACGAAATCTCGAACCCTCCAGCCGCGATCAGCAAAGGAAAACCCCCGAGATACACTAGCGATTGGCCCAAACACTCAGCCCTTCCTCATTCGGGCCGTAACGCATCTATGAAGATTCACGAGTATCAGGCCAAGGCAAAAAAGGAACGCGGGATGCACTTTTTGCGATCGAATCGTGCGCGTGGGCTGCTTTCCTGAACATTGCACCTCTTGCTTTTTGACAATTGACGTGCTTGGGTATCTAAGTTATGGTTCTGGAACCGGCATTAATTAGGAGGCTGTCATGCCCTTCCAGAAGCATCGGATGTTGGTACCTGTCATCTCGGGACTTCTATCTTCCACTGCGTTATGCCAGCAAGCCGACCGCGGCACGGTTATGTGGTATGTCGAGCGGGCACAAGCGAAACATCAGACTGAAGTGCAGCTCCCATTCCCGATCGCGATCTACGTCGAGTATCAGAATTTCAAACACGCATTAAAAACCGGAGCGCTCATTCGCGCTCATCTGGAAGATAGTCGAACATCGTTCACGTCACACGAGATTTTCACATGGGAGAAGTACAGGATTTCTGAAATATTGTGGGATCAGCCCAGTGGCGACCGAGAACCGCTGCCCCACGGCATACCTCCCGACTGGCTTCCCCTCCAGCCGGGTGAGTTTGTGGTGGCTTCGCCGGGCGGTCAGGTAACGCTGCGGGGTGTCAGGGTAACGATAACAGACCCTGACGTTACTCCTTTGCCGAAGGACGAGGACCGCCTCTTGTTTCTTCGCTTCTTCTCCTCAGGGCGCATCGCCGTCCCGCATCTCGGGCCGAGAGGTGTTTTCTCGGTCCGAGCTGATAATCGCCTTCGAGCGATGGTCGACAGAGATTTCAATGAAGTTAGAAGGGACCTTGAAGACAACTTCGGATTGCGCATCAACAGCGTTCGAAGTGCCGCAACGGTGGCTGTAACAACGATGCAACACTAGGCCATTTCTTATGAAAAAGCCCATAATTTTATGCGTTTACCTGACGAGCCTTGTGCTGCCGCGTTTCGCAGAAGCACAATGTGGATCATCTCAATGTCCGCCATGCCTTAACAATGCACCCGTGCAGGACGGCCATGGATCAAGCGGCGGTAGAAAGATTTTGAATGTCTACATAGATTCATCGTGGGACAGTTCGCCGGGTTCCCATGTAACTAAAGCTAATATTTTGAACGGGGTCAATGACGGAATCGCCGCATGGAACAGCTCTATCAGCAGTACAGTGTGTTTCGGCCGGCAGAATATTGGATACGAATTCGTGTTAAATCAGGCCGGAGGTTCTGCGTCAGCGGACGTAAAGATCACCAACGGCACGGTAACTCGGTACTGTGGCTTAACGACCTTGTCAGTTCCGGCGGTTGTTGTTCTTCCCGAACAGTTGGGCCAAGCCCCGGAAACAGTGGTGGCAGGCATGGCCGAGCACGAATTCGGTCATATAGTCGGCTTGGCGGATGCCTATAAGACATATCCCAACGCAGCGGATTGCAGATCCTGGGGTACCATCATGCGAGGTGTCAAGGATCTATATTCCTGTGTTCTTGAGTCGCCTTCAATTACCTCAGATGATGTGGCCCAGGCGAACAGAGATCTCTCGAGTAAGGGTACCTGTCAGGTTACAGCATCGCTGCCCCAGTTACCCCCACTAACCGCCGAGACGCCGGCATGTATCCAGCAGAATCTATGCGCCCAAGATCATTACGCGAATCCGGACCCTTGCACATTCGGCGAAGACAATGCCGGCTGCCCATATGGTGTATTGCCAGTAACTGGCCCTGAGGGCGCACAATGCTGCACGGGAGCATCGCCGATCATTATCGACCTCTCCGGCGAAGGTTTTCATCTGACGTCGCTAACAGACGGGGTATTATTTGACTTTGCAGGAACTGGGACGAAAGTTCACGTTTCGTGGACCGAGCCGGGCTCATCGGACGCGTTTCTCGTGCTCGACCGAAACCACAACGGTAAGATCGATAGCGCGTTGGAAATGTTCGGGAACCTAACAGCCCAGCCGAGTTCAGATAATCCAAACGGCTTCTTGGCTCTAGCCGAATATGACAAGCCGGAAAACGGCGGAAACAATGATGGCATAATTGATGCGCGCGACGCAGTGTTCAGTGAACTTAGACTCTGGCAAGATCGCAACCACAACGGCATTTCTGAACCCGATGAGCTGATTCCACTAGCAGCAACCGACATCGTCGCGATTGACCTTAAGTACGAGGAATCCCGCTGGACAGACGTTTACGGCAACGCTTTCCGATACTATGGCCGTTTGCGGAGAAGAGATTTCAAGCTAAAAGACAGAATCGCGTACGACGTAGTTTTGCTGGCTGGGAAGTAATGAAAGGGTTTTGAAGCAGTCGTGCGACTTTCGTGGCTTTACATTTGCGCTTCCGTTTGTCTGCCGAGCATGTTAGCACAACAGCTTCCGTGCCCCTCACAACCGGACGCGAGACAGATTGGTCGTATCGAAACATATCTGCAGAAGCGCCTGCACACTACAGCCCTGCAAGTCACGGTTGAACAGCAGGCGACAAAAGATCTAGGTTGCTTCTCAACGATTTTGGTCGATGACATGAGAATCCGAAGGAGGTATTTTCTTGCGCCTGAAGGCCGCTTTCTCACAGAAGACCTGATGGACCTGAACGAGGACCCTTCGATTACTGAGAGTACGCGGAAGGCAGAGCTCTTGCGTCACCTCAGTGAAGGGTTGACCATATATGGCCGCGAAGGCGCACCAGTTACACTAACTATCTTTTCAGACTTCCAATGTCCGTATTGCCGTCGCCAAGAAGCCATTCTTAAAGGGATTCTAGACGAGCAATCGCTGGACATTCGCGTCACATACCGCTTCATGCCGTTGCCCATGCACACATGGGCATACGACGGCGCTGATGCGGCAGTCTGCGCCGCTCGGCAATCAATGGCGGCATTCTGGGAAGTTCATGATTTCCTGTTTGCGAATCAAAACGAACTCTCGCGCGCCGACCTTATCACACGGGTAGCGGATGATCTCAAACGTACACGTCTCATCGACTCGCAGAGATTCGACGCCTGCATACGAAACCACCTTGCCTGGAAGGTCATAGAAGAAGACCGTAGATTTGCAAGAGACATACAAGTTGAAGGGACGCCAACTGTCTTCATCAATGATATGCGAATCTCAGGGCTGGCGAATCGAGAGCAGATCAGAACACTTATCCATCAATTCGATATACTGCGTTCCCGGCCTATAGCTCCCTAGGCATTACCCCTGTGCGCTTCGCCATAACTGTGCTTTGTACCACCCACACGAACCAGCAACGGAACATTCCCGTGCGTGTTCCGCTCCCTTAACGCTGACTTTGTTCATATCAGCGAATTCGGGGCACACGTCCGATTTAAGCAGGCACCGGCATGTCCGGCCAACGCCCGCCTAATGCACCAACTCTCTTCCACTCACGACGATGTCCGCATAAATCACGTAATTTTTTTCCACTTCCGAACTTTTGCTGCAGTGCCCTCGACAGCGTGCTCGATTACTCGTAAGATGGACGGACCAAGATTGTCCTCGAACTCGACCGTTCTTGCCCGGTCTCCACTTTTGACAGTTATTCGAATCGTTTCTTGATCCGTGAAACCAGTGACGTAGCTTGGCTGGAGGACTCTTGCAGAAAATGCCTCAGCTACTGAGAATGCGTATTCCAGAATACCTTTCGGTACTGTGCCTTCGTATTTACCTTTCATATCCGTGAATGCCGCTCCGTCGTAAATAACTTGACCATTTCGATTAAGCACGATCGTGTAGGCGGGGCACGAGCCGAGGCATCCACTCTTTTGTAAAATCAGCTGGTCCGGTGCGTGTGCTTTCTCTGCCACGCAACTTACAACCAGAATGAGCGCGAAGAAGAGTGCTACCGATACAGTTCTTTGATTATGCACGGGAGTCTTCGCCATGATCAGGCGCAGTTTCGGTTGCGGCTAGCCTGCCGCGATCTGAACATACCTCGTTTTAGTCTGCAGAAATTGGGAGCCGTTATTCCTATGAGCTGAGCCAGCTCATAATCCTTTATGAGATGCCGAATACCTATCCCGCCACTCTCAAAGTCTTGCGTATGGGCGAGCCTGTCGCATATCAGTTCGTACCGTTCGAGCACAGTGTGAATTCTCAACTCGAGCCCTGACCTTGCAAACTGGTTTAAGTCGTCCGAGTAACACTTAAGTAGAAGGTGGCTAGCTTCAAGTGAGCTGGCTGCTACCTCCCGAAGCAATCGGACGTCAACTGGGTAGGCGCTTACCGGGGTAACAGCCACGGGTGTAATTCCACCTCCAATAATCAAGCAAGATTTCACAAATTGTCCTGGCAGCCTAAGACAAAGGGCTAACGTGTCTCCATTAACTCGGGAAACCATCAATTTAACTAGGCCAGAGCACACCAAAAAGTCGCTGTTTGGTTGACAATTACAAACGGCTCCGCGCTCGAATGTAACGGGACGAGGCAGGTTCAGCAACGCCCTCCAGCGCCCAAGGTTCTCAAGTGCACAATCTCGCGCCGGATTCATAACGCGACGGAGTGTCGTGCAATGAGCACTGCTGACACCCCGGGGTACAATTAGTACATCTCAGTTTAGCGTGCGCTTCAAGGCTTTTCACTGCAAAGCAAGCGACACGTCCCGCTCTTTCCTCCACCCCCCGAGATACACTAGCGATTGGCCCAAACACTCAGCCCTTCCTCATTCGGGCCGTAACGCATCTATGAAGATTCACGAGTATCAGGCGAAGGCCATCCTCGCCAAATACGACGTCCCGGTACCGCACGGCGAAGTCGCGTACACCGTCGAAGAAGCCGAAGCCGCTGCCAAAAAGATCGGCGGCAGCGTGGTCGTCAAAGCGCAGATTCACGCCGGCGGCCGCGGCAAAGGTGGAGGCGTTAAGATCGCGCAGAACGCGAACGAAGCAGCCGAGATCGCGAAAAAGATGCTGGGCATGACCCTGGTGACGCACCAAACTGGCCCGGAAGGCCGCGTAGTCCAGCGGCTGCTGATCGAAGAAACTTTGCCGATTGAACGCGAGCTCTATTTGGGCATCGTGCTCGACCGCTCGCTCGGTGAATCAGTGTTTATGGCTTCAAAAGCGGGCGGCGTTGAGATCGAAGAAGTCGCCGCAAGCACGCCCGAGTTGATCCTGCGGGAACCGCTAATTCCGGGCGACGGGCTCCAGCCCTATCAGGCTCGGAAACTTGCGTTCGGCATGGACATTCCAGCCAAGAGCGTGAACGCGGCTGCCGGCGCCATGACGTCATTGGCGAAAGCCTATGACGCGATCGACGGCTCTCTGGCTGAAATCAATCCGTTCATCTTGACCAAGGACGGGAAAGTGTATGCGCTCGACGCAAAAATCAACGTCGATGATAACGCGCTCTACCGCCACAAAGATCTTCTTGAATTGCGCGATCTGAACGAGGAAGACCCTCTCGAAGTTGAAGCCTCGCGATTCGGGCTGAACTACATTAAGCTCGACGGCAACATCGCCTGCATGGTCAACGGCGCCGGGCTCGCAATGGCGACCATGGACATCATCAAGTACGCGGGTGGCCGGCCTGCCAACTTCCTCGACGTCGGCGGCGGCGCAAATGCCGAGCAGATCAAGAACGCCTTCCGCATTCTGCTCTCCGATCCCGGCGTAAGAGCGGTCCTGATCAACATCTTCGGGGGTATCCTGCGCTGTGACACGCTGGCGACCGGCGTAGTTTCAGCCGCGCGCGAGCTCGAAATCAAGATCCCCATCGTCGTGCGCATGGAAGGTACCAACGTCGAGCTCGGCCAAAAGATTCTGAAAGAGTCGGGTTTCAACTTTACCGTGGCCGACGGCATGAAGGACGCGGCTGAAAAAGTAGTGAGGCTGGCACAATGAGCGTGCTCGTAGACGAAAAGACGATCGTTCTTTTTCAGGGATTCACCGGACGCGAAGGCAGTTTCCACGCCGAACAGGCAATTGCGTATGGCACGAACGTCGCGGGTGGAACCACGCCCGGCAAAGGCGGCCAAACGCATCTCGGCCGCCCAGTTTTCAATACTGTCGAAGAAGGAATCAGAGAGACAGGCGCAAACGCGTCCGTCATTTTTGTGCCGCCCCCCTTTGCCGCCGACGCCATCATGGAAGCGGCCGATGCCGGAATCCCGCTGATCGTTTGCATCACCGAAGGCATTCCCGTAAAAGACATGATCCGGGTGTGGGCGTTTCTTAAAACGCGGCCTTCCACCCGCTTGATCGGACCCAACTGCCCCGGCGTAATCACTCCTGGCAAGTGCAAGATCGGCATTATGCCCGGTCACATCCATAGGCCCGGGCACGTCGGAATCGTATCTCGCTCAGGCACGTTGACGTATGAGGCGGTCGGACAGTTAACCCGCCTCGGCATTGGACAATCGACTTGCATCGGCATCGGTGGCGATCCGATTATCGGAACCAGCTTCACGGAGGCCATCAAGCTCTTCAATCAGGATCCCGATACGCACGCGATCATCATCATCGGCGAGATCGGCGGGAACGCGGAGGAGACAGCGGCCGCTTACGTAAAGGCGCATGTAAAAAAACCCGTGGTCGGATTCATCGCCGGCCAAACCGCGCCCCCGGGCCGGCGCATGGGTCACGCCGGAGCAATCATTTCGGGCGCTTCGGGCAAAGCGGAAGACAAACTTGCGGCAATGAAAGATGCCGGTATCACCGTGTGTCCGTCCCCGGCCCTGATGGGCGAAAAGATGCAGGAAGCGCTTCGATCAGAGGAGAGTATCCCGCTCGGAACGCGCAGGTCTTAAATGGCTGTAGAACGAACTCTCGGAATTATCAAGCCCGACGCCGTAGCGGGCCGGCACACGGGCGAAATTCTCAGCGTCATCGAGCAAAATGGCTTTCGCATCATCGGCATGAAGCAGTGCCGCTTATCGCAAGCCGAGGCGGAGGCCTTTTACGCGATTCACAAGCACCGCCCATTCTTCGGGGGCTTGGTGAAGTTTATGACTGAAGGCCCAGTCGTGGTGCTGGCGCTGGAGCGCGAGAACGCCATCGCAAAATGGCGCGAGGTGATGGGCGCTACGAACCCAGCCGATGCGTCCGAGGGCACGATCCGGAAAAAATTTGCCGAGAACATCGAGCGCAATTCAGTGCACGGCTCGGACGCAGCAGAAACCGCAGCGAACGAAATCCCGTTCTTCTTCAGCGCTGCGGAATTGCTCTAAGGTTGCTACGCTACTTTCGGCTCGTACGACGAAACGTCGAGGGCGCTTGCCAGCGCCTGCTTAGTCTTTTCCGCCAGATTCCGCAGGCGAGCGTGCTTGGGACGGCTTAACCGGCGCTCGACGCCGCGCCGCGCACGTAGTAGACGAATGCGCACCGCTGTTTCCGACCATCCATGCTGCCGGGCAATTTCTTGGACCTTGTACCCTTCAATGTAGTGGCCTTCGAGCACCACGCGGTCATTCGGCTTGCATTCCTTTAGAATCCGCTTTACATCGATAGCCGCAACGTTCATACGCGGTGGCGCCTGCAACTCGGGCAGGGTCTGCGTCTGTGGTTCACGCCTGAGATACGTGCGGTGTATGTTCAAAGCAATGCTGTTTGTCCAGGTGAGCACCAGATTTGGATCTCGCAACTGCTCCCTGCGTTCCCAGCCCTTTGCCCAAGCTGCTTGCGCCGTGTCCAGCGCGGCATCGTATGAGAGGCCTCGCGACACCAAGAAACGCACTGTCAGATTGAACCCGCGTTGATAGGCCTTGCCGTATTCTTCCTTAGTCATTTACCTTCCACCGCTCCTGAGTTTTGATATGGCGGTCTCTCCGGATCGCCTTCGGGTGATTCGAAATGCCCTTATCACCATCGGGGTGGAGGTAGGCAGTTTTGGTTCCAAGCCAGACATCCGTTCGCTGCGCCTCGATTCTAAACCAAAAATATCCTTTAAATCGTTACAACAACTGGGTCTAAGAAGCGCCAGCACTCGCAAGCCCAGCTCGCCCGCAATTTCAAGCCCTGCAGCAAATCTTTCCCGCCGATGCAAAAATTTCTGGTTCAACCCGGTCTGCAAGCCCAGCTCGGAACTTACCCTGTAATACAGCGGTTGATCAATTTGTTTTGGGATACTAGACTTACTTGCACACGGCAGTCCGGTAGCAGCCAGGAACGGAACTGTGGTGCGAGTCCGGGCGGACGCTTCGATCTAGTTCAACGGCAGCGAAGTTACTTCGTGTCGTCGGTGCGGTTAGGCGTCGGGGTCTCGATTTTCGAGGGCTCTTCCGTGATGTTCTTCATGCTATCCCGGAACGAGCGGATCCCTTTCCCTAAGCCCTGGCCCAGTTCTGGAAGCTTTTTAGGGCCGAAAATAAACAGCGCGACCACTAAGATAATCAGCAGGTGAGTCGGCTGTAATAGTCCTTCAATCATGAGGGTTCTCCAGGAGCGTGGCCAGGCCTCTAGTGCCCAACCTCCTTAAGTATATACGAAGTCGCGCGACGCTTGGGTGAGGCAATCCGGTTCCTTGTCAGGCGGTGTGCACCTAAAAAGTCTCTATGGACTTGACCGCGCTAGTGGTTGACATCCAGGGAGGCGTCCGGTATAGTTCTGAAGTACTGAACTTTCAACGAGTTGAACCGCAGTGAGGCATCCCGTTCCGAGTTGAAGTCGTATGAGTCCCACAGGGCTACTCTTCCCTGGGCTGCTCTGCGCACATGGCGGCGCCGGATTCAGGATGAAAGCGAGACATGGCTAGCCCGTCTGAGAAATTACTCGAGTTACCCGCGAACACCGATCGCGAAGCCTATCAGGCATTCCTCGACGATTACAGCAGCCAATTCAAAGTCCAAGAAGGACAGATCCTGCATGGGCACGTCCTCAGCGTTTCCGATAAAGAAGTCATCGTGGATATCGGCAGGAAGAGCGAAGGCCTGGTACCCGCCTCGCAATTTCCTTTGGTGGACGAAAAGCCAGCCGTAAAATCCGGCGATGTCATTGAAGTAATGTTCGACCGCACCGGTCCGCCGGTCGAGGGCTATATCCTGCTCTCGCATGAAAAAGCGCATCGGCGTCAGGTCTGGACGCAGCTCGAAAAGGCGGCTACTGAAGGCACTGCAGTCTCCGGGCGTGTCGTCGGCAAAATCAAGGGTGGCTTGAGTGTGGACATCGGCATCCCGGCGTTCCTGCCGAGCTCGCATATCGAGATACGCCCCGTCCACAACCTCGATCCCTTTTTAGGGCGCGAGCTCGAAGTTCGCATTCTCAAACTGAACGCGCGCCGCGGGAATGCCGTTGTCTCGCGCCGCATTCTTTTGGAACAGGAGCTCGAAAGACGTAAAGCGAGAGTGTTGGAAAGTATTCAGGAAGGCGCTGAAGTAACCGGCACGGTCAAGAATCTCACCGACTATGGGGCATTCGTCGATCTGGGCGGCCTCGACGGGCTGCTGCACGTCACTGACCTCAGCTACGCCAATGTCACGCATCCCGGTTCGGTGGTTCACGTCGGCCAGCAACTCACAGTTAAGGTTCTCAAGTTCGACAAGGAGAAGGAACGCATCTCGCTCGGGTTGAAGCAAATGCGTCCCGATCCCTGGGCGACGATCGAACAGCGCTATTCTCGTGGGGGCCGCGTCATCGGCCGCGTGGTCAGCGTAACCGATTACGGCGCATTTGTCGAGCTCGAGCCCGGTGTTGAAGGCCTGATCCATATCTCCGAAATGACCTGGAGCCGCCGCATGAAGCACCCCACGAAGGTCGTAAAAGCCGGCGATCAGGTGGAAGCGGTCGTGCTCGAAATAAAACCCAAGGAGCGCCGCATTTCACTCGGCATCAAGCAACTCGAACCCGATCCGTGGACAACTGTCGCTGATCGCTATAGCGTCGGCTCGGTGGTCGAAGGACGGGTTCGAAAACTCTCAACTTTTGGCGCGTTCATCGAAGTCGAGGAAGGCGTCGACGGCTTGGTTCACGTCTCCGATATGTCCTGGACGGCACGCGTCAAACATCCTTCCGAGGTGGTCCGAAAGGGCGAGTTTCTCCAGGCTGTTATTCTCAACATCGATGTGCCTCACCGCCGGCTCTCGCTCGGAATCAAGCAGCTGCAGCCTGACTCTTGGGAAACGTTTTTCCGTACGCACCGGGTTGGCGATGTCGTGAGAGGCCGAGTGTCGCGTGCCGCCGCTTTCGGCGTGTTCGTCGAGCTGGCTCCGGACGTAGAAGGCCTCTGCCACGCAAGTGAGATCTCGAGCCGGGCCGATACCCACCGCCGCCCGCGCCGCGAGGCCGTCGAGCCTGCCCTCCCTATTGGCAGCGAATTTGATTTCAAAATCGTCAAAATGAACGAAGCCCAAAAACGAATTGGTCTCAGCTTCCGTGCGCTAGCCGAAGATGAGGAGCGCGTCCGGCTCGGCGAGTATAAACGCCACGCCGCTGCCGCGACCGCCGGCGTGGGAGAGGTTATCAGGGATTACAAATCGCACGAGAAAACCACATAAGGGATATGCAAAGTATGACCAAGGCTGAGCTGATCGAGGAAGTCTCCAAAGTTGTCGAGATGACACGCAAGGATTCAGAAACCATTGTGGAGACAATCTTCGAAAGCATCGTTAACAGCCTGCACAAAGGCGACAAAATCGAGATCCGCGGATTCGGCAGTTTCCGCACACGCCAGCGCCAGCCCCGCGTTGGAAGGAACCCGAAGACCGGTTCGCGGGTTGAAGTGCCCTCCAAACGCATCCCCTATTTCAAACCCAGCAAGGAGCTCCGCGATCTGGTGAACCAGGCCGCCACGTCCGGAAGCACGGGGACCGGGAACATGGGCGAAAGCTCGCCTGCCCAGGGAACAGAAGCTGAGCCGCAGCCGACCTCTACCGTTTCCGACAAGGACTTCTAAGCCTGGCCGCCGGGCTGGAACGGATGACTCATCTGTGGACGCCGTGGCGTTCCACTTACATGAAAGCGGGAAATCAGAACCAGGGCTGTATTTTCTGTGCCGCCGCGGCCAGCACGGAAGATGAAAAAAACCTGCTCGTCTATCGCGGGGAGCTCTGCTTCATCATCTTGAACCGGTATCCCTACACCAGTGGCCATCTCATGATTGCTCCCTATGAACATGTGTCGCGGCTGGGGCAAGCCAGTGAGAACACGACAGCGGAGATGATGCAGCTGGCTCGCCGCGCAGAGCAAGTTCTCGAAGCGGTTTACCGCCCCGGCGGCTTGAACCTGGGCATGAATCTAGGCGAAGCGGCGGGCGCGGGCATCGAGCAGCACATTCACTTGCACGTACTCCCCAGGTGGAAGGGCGACGCCAATTTCATGAGCACTGTGGCCGAGACACGGATCATTCCCGAAGCGCTCGACGACACTTACACAAAGCTGCGGCAAGCGCTCGCAAACATTCCGTCCCTTGCATAGAGAACGTGATCGCGTTCTGAGCACTACGAATTCAACCCGCGATGTTCAACCGCTTTCTCGATCCGCGCTCTCAGCTTGCACTGATGTGCCTTGCGACTGCGTTTGTCTATTGGAACAACGATCTGCTGTTCTTGACATTTTCGTTCATGGCGCTCTGCACGCGCATGGCAGGAACGACTGTTTAGCGTGCGGGTGCGAGCGGAGAATCCTCGTAATGCCGCAGCAGATCTTCTGGGCCGGCGTAGATCGCGATAACCCCAGCCTCCCGCAGCGCAGGTTCGGGAAATCCGCCGCACAGCACACCAACCGAGCGAACACCCGCCTTTCGCGCCGCCTCTGCATCGTACGGACTGTCACCCACTACGACTACCTCTTCCTTTGAAACCTTATCTCCCAGCCGAGCAAGCGCAGCCTCAAAGATATCGGGATGCGGCTTCGATCGCTTCGCGTCACCGGACGACGTCTTTACTTCCACCAGATCCTCGATATTCGCGATGCGCTCGAATTTCTTCAGCTCGCTCGGCTTTGCGGATGACGCCAAGCCCGCCTGTTGCCCGGAATTCATCACCTTTTGAAACAGCTCTCGAACCCCTGGGAAAGGCCGCACCTTCGGCAGGTATTTCTTTTTGAACAGCAATGCGCGAAATTTCTCCAGCGCCTTGCCGTTCTTTTTCAGGTCTTTGGGACCCAGAAATACCGGCAACAGTTGGTCGCCGCCCTTGCCAATCTGTCTCCGGATTTCATCAAACGGGATCTCGTATCCGAAGTGGCTGAACGCTTCCTGCCACGCCTAGGCGTGCAAATCGACCGAATCGAGCAGAGTTCCGTCGATATCGAAGATGACTGCCTTCGCCATAGGTCTTGAACTTATTCTCGTTCATGACCCGAATCCATGTTCGGCGACGGCGCGTCTAAGTAGTGTTTTCGCTACCAACGGCATCATATGAAATAGATGGGCTCAACAACCCTCGTAAATCTTCCAGACGAAGTCCAGTCCGCGCGAAAGGCGGGGCTGCATTACTTGATTCCCAAGGGTCCGGGAATCCGGCGACGAGCGACCGGAACCGGTTTCACCTATGTCGATGCGGATGATGAGCCGGTCAAGGATACTGAGACGCTGGATCGGATCCGGTCTCTCGTAATCCCTCCCGCCTGGACTTCAGTCTGGATCAGTCCCGATCCTGACAGTCACATCCAGGCTGTCGGCCGCGATGCTCGCGGGCGCAAACAGTACCGGTATCATCCCGCGTACCGCCAGATTCGCGATCTGGTGAAGTTCGACCGCATGCGCGCCTTCGGAAAAGTTCTTCCGCGTATTCGCCGTATTGTCGGTCGTGACCTGGCCCGGCGCGGACTCCCGAAGCGAAAGGTGCTCGCCGCCGTTGTCAAGCTTCTCGAAACCACTTACATCCGGATCGGCAACGAAGAGTACGCAGAGGATAACAACTCATTCGGCTTAACCACTCTCCGTAACCAGCATGTCGAGATCCTCGGCGAGATGCTGAAGTTCCGCTTTCGAGGCAAGAGCGGCCAGAAGCACGAGATCAAGCTCAAGGACCCGCGCCTTGCCCGCATTGTCCGCAAATGCCGGGACATTCCTGGGAGCGCACTCTTTCAGTACCTGGACGAAAATGGCCAGCCGCAAAACATCGAGTCCGGCGACGTCAACGAGTACTTGCGCGAAATCAGCGGCGGCGATTTTACGGCCAAAGACTTTCGCACCTGGGGCGGAACTTGTCTGGCCGCCAGTTTTCTGCTTGAAAAATGCGCGGACGCGAACGACCCGGAAGTCAAGCGCGAGATTAAATCCGCGCTCGTCGAGGTTGTCAAGGACGTCGCCTGCAAGCTCGGCAACAAGCCCGCAACCTGCAAGAAGTACTACATCCACCCGGCCGTCATGGAGTGTTACGCAGAGAGCAAGCTTCGCGAATTTGCAGAAAAATTCCGCGATGCGCAAGGCGCACACGTTTACGAACAGATCGTGCTCTCGTTGATTACGCCTTTAAAGCGGGCGCGCGCTAAGGCGGCGTGACCTGGGCACCCTCAAAAGACTTACCTCCAGGTACTCTTAACAGCGTTCTGAAACAGGCAGGTTTGAAGTGAAACACGCGCGTAAGTACGCCGTCGTATTCGAAAAATCCCGAACCGGGTACGGCGCCTACGTTCCCGATCTACCGGGCTGCATCTCGGCCGGTGACACCCTCGAAGAAACGGAGCGAAACATTCGGGAAGCAATCGAGAGTCATCTCGAAGTTATGCGCGAGCATGGCGAACCGATACCCGAGCCCACCACTACCGTACAGGAGATCGCCATCCGGATCCCGGCTTGAGAACCTAGGCGCTACTTCACGAATCCCAATTTCCTCAAGTCCGGCTGCGGCAACGGCGGGTAAAACTGCGCCTGTCCAAACGTCTCCTTCACATGGCCGTCTTCTAACGCCACGCCAAACGGCGGATCGATGAATGCGAACGCCTTCCGCAGCTTGTCGGTCTCGAGGCTCGTCTCTGCCTTGAGGCCCGTGTCATGCAAAAAAGACTGCGCCCATTGCGGATTGACAGTCGGAACCGCAACGATTCTCGTATCTCCCCAATTCAGCTTCGACATGAATTTCGACGCCGCATCGCAGTGCATGCAAGACGGATCGTAGAAAAACAGGAAGACCTTCCCGTCCACGAGACTTTGCGGCTTTCCATCCACCACCACCGGCGTCGGCACCTGCACATTGCGCCGCTCCGCCGCATTGACGCCAAAGCTGACAACCGCAAACACCACGAGCGCCGCAAACGCCATTGCAGGAACTTTGAACCGCGCCACACGTGGCGACCACGCAAAGGCAGCGAGCGCAAGCAGCAGCATCACTGCATCGCCGACGAAAAATCCCGGTCCCACTGTGCGCTTGATCAGCGGAAAACAACTGCACTCCTGCCCCGCCAGCACATGGTAGAAAGACCCCACCCACGCCATAAAGAAAATCATCAGCGCCGAGCCAAGCAGCCCGCCCCAGCGCCGGAATCGGGGCGTGAAAAGCAGGAACGCAGCGAAGAGCTCAACTGTCCCCAGCGATGCTGCGCCTAAAACGCCCAATCCCGCGGGCACTTGCGCCTGTTCCAGCAGTTCACCTGTCTTGAACGGGCTCAGCACCTTCCACCCGCCCGAAACGACAAAGATCAAGCCGAGCACGATCGCGGCTACGGTTCCGGCCGTGCGCTTCCAGCCCGCTGTGTTTTCCAGCATCTGTCCTGATTGTATTCTGATCTGTTACGAACAGGTTGCAAACTCTTGTCAGTCACCGCTCAAAATTATGCATGAGATTCGAGTGACCGTTCCCGAGGGCAGAGGCAAGGATGTGGCGGAGCTCGCGCTTCGCGCCGGCGTGAAGCAGGTCTCTATGTATCCCGTCTTCGCGCACGGACCCAACCAGCGCAAAGAGGTTCTCAGCGCGGAAATTTCGACACCTGAAGCCAGGCACTTCGCAGATAGCGTGCTCACCGCCCCCTGGTTCGATTGCGCCGATTGCAGTCTCAGCTCACGCGAATTGCGAGCTATTGTCACGGACGCCCACCCACGCCAGATCACGCAGCCGATGGTCGAGCCGCCGGTTGACGTCTTCGAGGATCTCTGGCAACTCAGTGATCTCACCGTCAGTTACTGGGCGCGCGCGCTTGCCGGAGCCATTCTTCTGGCATACGGAATGCTGCACGATAATCCCATCACGGTCGTTGTCGCGGCGCTGTTCCTTCCGTTTTTGTCTCAAGTTCTCGCAATCAGCTTTGGTATCTGGGCCGGCGATCGGAGCTTAGCGTGGCAAGGCTCGAAGGCGGTTATCGTCAGCACCATCTGTTCCGTTTTCGCCGGCGCCGTCGTCACGCTGATCGACGGCGGCCCCATGCGCTTCAGCCACTTCAGTTCACCGCTGCCAAGTTTCGCAATTTCGGTGGTCATCGGCGTCGCCGCTGGCCCGATCATCGCCGACGATACCGGCCGGCGCTATCTGATTGGAGTTGCGGCTGCCGTGCAGTACGGAATTTTTCCGGTCTGGTTTGGATCATGTCTCGCCCACGGCTTCCCTGCTCCGGCCATTACCACACAGCGCATCGGCACGTTCGCGATAAACGTCGCCACCATGGCCGCAGCCGCTCTGATCGCGTATGTATTTCTCGGAATCAAGCGCCGCGATGTCGCGGTTTTCATTAAGCATCGCCACAGAAAAACAAAATGAAACGAATGTCGAAGCTTCTGCCTATCCTCGTCGCGCTATCTGTCATGCTCGCGATCATCGTCGCTGCGCCTCCCGCGAATGAAACGAACATCGATGCCGAAGTCAAAGCCATTACCAAATCGGCCATCCTCATCGACACTCATAACGACATCCCGAGCTTCACCATCGATGGCATAGATATCGGCAACGCTCCCAAGAACTACACCGACATCCCCCGTCTGCGCCAGGGCGGAGTGGGCGCCATCTTCTTCTCGGTGTATGTTGACGCGAAGTACGTCAACGGCAATCATTCAGCTAATCGCGCGCTCCAGATGATCGATACCGTGTATCACGACATCATCGATCGTTATCCAAAGGATTTCATGCTGGCCCTCACCGCTGAGGATATCGAGAAAGCCCACCGTGAGCACAAAATCGCGGCGCTCATGGGCATTGAGGGCGGCCACGCGATTGAAGACAGCCTGCGTCTTCTGCGCGACTACTACCTGTTAGGCGTCCGTTACATGACGTTGACGCACTGGAACACGAACAATTGGGCCGACTCCTCAGGCGATATCAACGATCCGAAAGTGCGGCATCATAACGGCCTGACGCCTTTTGGAAAAGACGTCGTTCGCGAGATGAATCGGCTGGGCATGATGGTCGACATCTCGCACGTTGCAGACAAGACCTTTTACGATGCCGTTGAAACCAGCCAGGCACCGATCATCGCCTCTCATTCCTCGGCCCGAGCGATCACCAACGTGCCGCGCAACATGACCGACGACATGATTCGAGCGTTGGCGAAGAAAGGCGGCGTCATTCAAATCAATATCTACTGCAGCTTCATTTCTCAGAAATCGGCGGATGCCGTCGCGCGCTTGCGTTTGCCCGAGAGATCGCAGGAGCTTCAAAAACAATACGCAAATGACCCGGCGAAGTTGAAAGTGGCGCTCGACGCGTTGGGTGAAGAAGAGAAGAATACGGAAGTACGCGCCACTCTCGACGACGTCGTCGCGCATATTGACCACGTCAGGCAAGTCGCAGGCATCGACACTATTGGTCTCGGCACTGACTTTGACGGCATCACCTGCGCGCCCATCGGACTCGACGACGTGTCCAAATTTCCGAACCTGACCCGCGCACTACTCGAGAAAGGCTATTCTCCCGCCGACATCAAGAAAATCTACGGAGGCAACACGCTCCGCGTCATGCGCCAGGTCGAAAAGGTAGCCGCCCAAATGCAAGAGGCAAAGCCCTAGCCGATTCCCGGTTCAGAGTCAGAACCGACCGATTCAAAGCTGAAGCGGAACTGATATTTTTTCAGCTGAAGATTGGGCACAGCGCGGCTCGCTGATACGGCGCTCGTAGAAAACCCGCCAGCGACGAGAATTCCGCGGATCGGCATTTCGGCATGATCCACGAGGTCGCCCATATAAGCCAAGATTTGGCCGATCGCTTCCCGATCTGCCTCGCCCGCCTTCAGTTCAATGACAACGACTTTTCCACTCCGGTCTTTAGCCAAGATGTCGATACGACCTGACTTCACGGCATGCTCCTTGCCCTCATCGCTAATTTCCAAACCGCTTTCGAGTTGGTCGATGTTGGCTCGCAACGCTTTCTGCAGGTCTCTTTCAAGACCAAACGTGGTCGTAATAGCATCTTCTACGAGCGAAGGCTTGCCTTCGATTCCACGGTTCCTTTGCCATGTCCGATTGGCTTTTTGTGCAATGACAGTGCCGACTGGTAGGCCTAGCTTCTCCGCTATATCTCCTACTGCCACTCCTTCGTCGAATAGGTCGTACATTGCTTGCATTTGATCTGGACGTATTGGGTATGCCATAAAAACCGTGTATTCAGGATGATTTTTGCTACGCTTCCGCCGCAGCTAAACCTCATAGCGCATCAACTCTAGCGAACTCTCCGCAGATGTTTTATCGCATGGCCTCTTTATTTTCAAAGCGCTTCGCTTGCTGCCACACCTCTTCCATGCGCTCGAGCGACACGCCCGGGCCAGCAGCAATCTCCTGCTCGACAGCCACAAATCGCTTCCGAAAACGCGCGTTTGTTTTCCGCAAAGCCTGTTCCGGATCCACTTTCAGGAATCGCGCCAGGTTCACCACCGTAAACAGCAGATCGCCTATTTCGTGTTCGATATGATCCGGGTTCTCGCTGTCCTGCGCCTCTGCCAACTCCTTCGCTTCTTCTTGAAGCTTCTCGATCACGCCGCTGATATCCGGCCATTCGAAACCCAGCGCCGCCGCTTTGTGACTGATCTTGTCCGCTTCAACCAGCGCCGGCAAGTTGCGCGGCACTCCGTCTAATACTGATTCCAACGGACCCGGATGCTTTTTCTCCTGCTTCTTGATATCATCCCAGCGCTGTTTCACGTCCTCGGCAGTCTCGGCCTTCGCGTCACCAAAGATATGCGGATGCCGCCTGACCAGCTTCTGATTGATTGCATCCAACGAATCTGAAATGGTAAACAGCTCATCCTCAGCCCCCAGCTCGGCTAGAAAGACCGGCTGCAACAGCAGGTCGCCCAGTTCTTCAGCCAAGCCCTTCCAATCGCGCGCGTCAATCGCGTCCATGACCTCGTAGCTCTCTTCGAGCAGGTAAGCCTTCAGCGTGTCGAAGGTTTGCTTCCGGTCCCACGGACACCCTCCGGGAGCGCGCAATCGAGCCATCACCTCAACCAGCGTCCGAAACTTTTCTCCCGCTTCGTAAAACCGTTCTGTCATTAGTGATCCAGTCCGAATATATAAGATGGTGAGTTATATGGCAGAGAGCACTGAACCTTCCTACGAGATTCCACTTCCTCCCGCAGATTTTTCCTTTCTGATCGAGTCAATTCTGATGCAGACGCAAATTCAGCTCGGTCTTTTGAATTTGGGCGAAAAGGACGAGCAGGCCCCGCAACCCAATTTGCCGTTAGCTCGCCACTCGATCGACATGCTGGCGATGCTGCAGGAAAAGACCCGCGGCAACCTGGACAGTGCAGAGCAGAGGCTTCTTGAAAACGGTCTCACCGAGCTTCGTTTCCGCTATGTCCAGGTCTCTGACGAAATGAAGAAGCGCGCGTCGCCCCAGCCCTCCAGCACTCCCGCTGATGAGGGTCCTCGCATCATCACTGCGGACGGCGGTAAAGGAACCAAGACCGAATAAATGCTCGACCAATTCGAGCATGCATCCATCCTCGTGCTCGGTTCCGGCACCAGCGTGGGCGTGCCCATGATCGGGTGCCGCTGTAAAGTCTGTACTTCGACCGACCCGCGCGACAAGCGCCTCCGTCCCTCTGTGCTGTTGCGCCTGGGCGGCAAGCGTGTTCTGATCGACACCTCGCCCGATTTCCGATATCAGGCCTTGCGCTTCGGAATCGATCGCCTCGATGCCATCCTCTACACGCATTCGCACGCCGACCACATTCTAGGCTTGGATGACGTTCGGCCCTTTAACTTCATGCATAGGCGGCAGATTCCGATTTACGGCTCGCCGGAAACTTTGCAAGTCATCGAACGGACCTTCCTGTACGTTTTCGACAAGAACCCTACGGAATCCAGCCGCCCTCGCCTGACGCTCCATTCCTTCGAGGACGAAAAGATCGAGCTCGATGACCTAGAAATCGAGCCTATCCGCGCCTCACACGGCAAAGGCACTGTACACGGGTTTCGCTTCGGCGATTGCGCTTATCTGACTGACCATAGCGAGATTCCGCCGGAGAGCCTGGAGCGCCTCAGCAATCTCGATGTTTTGTTCCTCGACGCCCTGCGCCATAATCCCCATCCCACTCACTCGACGGTCGAAGAATCGCTACGGACAGTCGAATCGTTGAATCCGAAAAGAGCCTTTTTTACACACATTTCGCATGATCTTCTTCATGCTGCTGTCGAAGCGCGCTTGCCCGCTCGCGTTCACATCGCGTACGACGGCCTGGAGATCCCCATAGGACGAGCGGATTGAATCATGACCACTACCGTTTTCCGCTCCGTTGAGGCCGCGCATCACCGTTTCGGTCCGTGCGCGCTGACGATTGGCAACTTCGACGGGGTCCATATCGGACATCAGGCGCTGATCTCCGCCGTTCGCGCGTATGCGGCCGCGCATAACCTTGCTCCGGCTGTCTTGACGTTCTATCCCCATCCTGCTGCCGTGGTCGCTCCGGAACGACTTCCAGAAATGATCTGCACGTTAGAGGAGCGCATGACTTTGCTCAGCTCACTCGGCGTGGAGCGCATTCTGGTCCTGCCATTCACGCCTGATGTCGCGCGCCTTTCACCCGAGGAGTTCGTCTCGCAAATTCTGGTCGATGCCCTCGAAACGCGAGCCGTTTTCGTCGGCGAAAATTTTAGGTTCGGCCACAAACAAGCCGGAACACCTGAGACCTTACAGGCGCTGGGAGCTGAAACTGGATTCGTTTCGCAGTTCATCGAGCCGGTCAGCGTGCGCGGCGAGATTGTCTCGAGTTCGCTCATCCGCCGCTATCTGGATTCCGGCAACGTTTCCCGGGCTGCGCGTCTCCTCGGCCGCTGTTTCTTCATCGAAGGGCCTGTCGTCCCGGGGCACGGCGTGGGTGCGAAGCAGACAGTCCCAACCTTGAATCTTCGGCCCGATCCAGGACAACTTCTTCCTCGCGGCGTTTACATCACCGAGACGGTCGATCTCCTCGGGAACCGCCGCTGGCCTTCGATCACCAATATCGGCATCCGCCCCACCTTCGGCGGAGACTCACTCAGCATCGAGACATTTTTATTAACACCGCTCGACGGCGAAAGCCCGGAGCGCATTGAAGTGCAATTTCGCCGTTTCGTGCGAGTCGAGCGTGCCTTCCCAAATCCCGACGCATTGAAGGCGCAAATCTTGAAGGATGCTTCGACAGCTCAGGCCTATTGGCGTCGCATGGCCCGCTTGGCGCAACCCGCTCCTTCGATATACTGAGAGCGTTTGGCACCCCTCGAACGCGGAGAACCCATGCAGCTTTCTGAAGGCAAAATCAAGCATCTGAATGCACTTTCTGACAAAAACGGCGTGATCGCCGCTGCCGCGATGGATCAGCGCGGCAGCCTCCGTAAGGCCATCGCCTCTGCTAAAGGTGTTTCGCAAAACGAGGTCACGGACGACATGATGGCGGAATTCAAGGTCGCCGTGTCGAAGGTGTTAACTCCTCACGCGAGCGCCATTCTGCTCGATCCTGAATTCGGACTGCCTGCCGCGAAAGCGCGCGCGAAGAACGCCGGCCTTTTGCTCGCCTATGAAGAGAGCGGATACGACAACACCAAGCCGGGACGCCTGCCCGACCTGCTCCCGCACCTCTCCGTAAAGCGCATCAAAGACATGGGCGCGGACGCGGTGAAAATCCTGATCTATTACACGCCTTTCGACACTGCCGACGTGAACGACATCAAGCACGCCTTCATCGAACGAATCGGCGCAGAATGCGAGTATTATCAGATCCCGTTCTTTCTCGAGTTTGTCGGCTACGATCCGAACGGCGGCGACGAAAAGGGTTTCGAATTCGCGAAAAAGAAACCGGACGTGGTCATCGGATCCATGCAGGAATTCGGTAAACCCCAGTACAAAGTGGATGTGTTGAAAGTCGAAGTGCCCGTGAACGCCGAATTCGTCGAGGGCAGCAGTGTGTTCAAAGGCCAAGCGGCATACACGCGTAAAGAAGCTCTCGAGTACTACCGAAAGGCCTCCGCCATCGCGCAAAAGCCGTTCATTTATCTCAGCGCAGGCGTAAGCAATCCACAGTTCGTCGAATCGCTAAACATGGCGGCTGAAGCCGGAACGGACTATTCGGGCGTGCTCTGCGGCCGCGCCACTTGGAAGGACGGTGTACCGGTTTACGCGAAGCAGGGCGTGAAGGCTCTCGAAGGCTGGTTATCCGATCAAGGTGTCAAAAACATCAACGCCGTGAACGCTGCCATCAAATCCGCCAAACCGTGGCATGCCAAGTACGGCATCGCCGCTATGGCCTGAGCCTACGCATCGTTCGCTTTTGTAAATGTCATTTGCCTCTATACCTGAAGCGGTAGAAGACTTCCGCCAAGGCAAGATCCTGGTCGTCGTAGATGACGAGGACCGGGAGAATGAGGGCGACCTCACCATCGCCGCCGAAAAGATCACTCCGGAAGCCATCAACTTCATGGCGACGCATGGCCGTGGCCTGATCTGCCTGGCGCTCGATTCTGAGATCTGCGCGCGCCTTGATCTGCAACCCATATCGCTGGTCAACACGGCCAAATTTGGCACTGCGTTTTGCGAGAACATAGACGCGGCTGAAGGGATCACGACCGGCATCTCCGCTTACGATCGGGCGCATACCATCCGTTTGGCAATCGATCCGAGCACCCGGCCGCAGGATCTAGCGCGCCCCGGCCACATGTTCCCCTTGAGAGCTCGTCCCGGTGGCGTGCTTGCGCGTTCCGGCCAGACCGAGGCTGCGGTGGACCTGGCTCGCCTGGCCGGCCTTTCCCCCGGCGGCGTCATTTGCGAAGTCATGAATGAAGACGGCACGATGGCCCGCGTTCCCGAGCTCATCGGCTTTTGCGCTCGGCACGGCTTAAAAATGATCTCCGTAGCGGATCTCATCCGGCACCGTATGCAGACTGAACGGTTCGTCGCGCGCGAAGCGTCCGGACACATTCGAACCGCGCACGGCGACTTCGACACCATTCGATATATCAGCCGCATCGATGGAAAGGCGCATCTGGCCTTAATTCACGGCGATATCGCAGGCAAGCGCGATGTTCTAGTCCGCGTTCACTCCCACTGCGTTTACGGCGATGTGTTTCACTCACTCGATTGCGATTGCCGCCGCTTAATTGACGAAGCTGTCGCGAGCATCGCGCGCGAGGATTGCGGCGTGTTGGTTTATTTGCACCAGACGGGGAGGGGTCTTGAATCCTTCCGCCACGACCATCGCTGCGAGCTGGTCACTCATGGGCGCAGTCATTCGAATTTAATCCCGTCTGATCGGCATCAGCCTCTGCAACATGAAATCGGTATCGGCGCGCAGATTTTGTCGGATCTCGGCCTCTCAACCATTCGCCTGCTGACGAATCACCCCCGCAAAGTGGTGGGTCTCGAAGGCTTCGGCATCCAGATTACTGAACAAGTTCCCTTCCCTGCATTTGCGGAATCGGAGTTGAGCGCCACGCGCCGCTAGCTTTGGCGACCTAGTTGTTTCCTCCCTACAAACCGATCCCGTTCCGGGTTCCGCGCTTTTATCCCATTCTCGACACTCTCGTGCTCTCCGAGCGCGAATGTCCGGTCATGCTCGCCGCAAAAACGCTGCTCGATGCGGGCGTAAAGATTCTGCAGTACCGGCACAAGGACACGTGGACCCAGGCGCATTTCGATGAAGCGAAACAGATCGCAACCCTGTGCCACGACCGCGGCGTTCTGTTTGTGATGAACGATCGCGCCGATTTCGCCCGGCTGCTCGGAGCGGCCCTCCACATTGGGCAGGATGATCTGATACCGGCGGCGGCCCGCGTTGTTGTGAGTGACGAGGTGATTGGATTCTCAACCCACAACGAGGAGCAACTGAAGTGGGCAGATGAAGAGCGCATCGAGTACGTTTCGGTTGGCCCCATTTTCGGAACGAACTCCAAAAGCCGGCCCGATCCCGTGGTGGGCTTGGAGGGCCTGCGCCGGCTCCGTACATTTACGGAAAAACCGCTGGTCGCAATCGGAGGCATAACGCTCGAGAACGCGCTTGAGGTGCTGGGCGCGGGAGCGGACTCAGTCGCAGTGATCTCGGCACTGCTGCCCGGTGCTTGCAATCGAATGGCACTCAGGCATCGGGCCGAAGAGTGGATGCGGTTTCTTGCCTAACCGCAGTGATTAAACGTCGGCTTTACCGCGCAACTTGCGGTGCCGTGCGGGCCGCGAGCGCCCGCTGCACGGTGCTGTGCTTCCGGCTATACCCGAAATAAATGATCAGTCCCAAGATCAGCCAGCTGCCGAAGCCGATCCAGGCCGGAGCATCGAGCGAAAGCATAAGCGCCAAAGCCACAATCATGCCGCCAATCGGAATCAGGGGAACCCAGGGAGTCCGGAACGGCCGCGGCACATGAGGTTGCTTCACACGCATAATCCATACGCCGAGGCAGACAATGGTGAACGCCAGCAAAGTGCCGAGGCTGACAAGCTCCCCAAGGAATGCAATCGGGAAAAAGGCAGCGAGGAACGCGACAAAAATCCCCACCACAATCGAAGTAATGTAAGGCGTGCGGAAACGGGGATGAATCCTGCCTGCCCAGTTCCATAACAATCCATCGTGGGACATGGTGTAAAGCACGCGCGATTGTCCCAACAGCATCACCAGCATCACCGATGCCAAGCCGGCGATGGCGCCCAGATCGATTAAAAGGATGCCCCAGCGCACGCCGATCTCCGCCGCGCCATCGGCAACCGGAGCCGCAACATTCAGCGTGGTGTACGACTTCAGGCCGGTCAACAACCCAGCGACGATGATGTAAAGGACGGTGCAGATTACTAACGATCCCAGAATCCCAAAGGGCATGTCCTTCTGCGGATTCCTGGCCTCCTGTGCGGCTGTGGACACCGCGTCGAATCCGATATACGCGAAGAAAACCACTCCGGCGCCGCGCATGATGCCCGACCAGCCGAACTGGCCAAAATGGCCCAGGTTTTTCGGTATGAAGGGATGCCAGTTGGCAACCATGTGTGGCCAATGGCCAAAGGCGAATGCAATGGCCAGGCCAATAAAGATCAACACGACAGAAACTTTAATCATTACCGCCGTGCTGTTGAGGTTAGCCGACTCGCGCACGCCGATGACCAGAACCACGGTAATCACCACGATGGCGAGCAAAGCGAAAATGTCCATGCGAGCTGCAATCGTGTGCCCGAAGAGCGAGAGCGAAACCGCGGGGGTTGGGTTAAAGGGAAGCTTCGCGCCGAAAAAACCAACGAGACTGCCGACGTAGCCGCTCCAGCCGACCGCGACGGTCGCCGCGCCGAACGCATATTCGAGCACCAGCGCCCACCCGATGATCCAGGCTACAATCTCGCCCATTGTCGCGTAGCCATAGGTGTAGGCGCTGCCCGCGATTGGAATCATCGACGCAAACTCTGCGTAACACAGGCCGGCGAAGATGCATCCGATACCGGCGATGACGAACGAAAGCACAATCGCCGGCCCGGCGAACTGGGCTGCCGCGGTGCCCGTCAGAACGAAAATGCCCGCTCCGATAATTGCGCCAATACCAAGAGTGATCAAATTCACTGGGCCGAGCGCGCGCTTCAGCGAATGCTCGCCCGTCTCGGCGGCCTCCGCCATAATCGTGCTGATTGGCTTTGTCGCTAAAAGCTTGCTGGCCATACATTCCCTCCTGATTCGATTGTGAGTCCGTCGTTCTCCTGACGCCGCTGTGTTTCAATTTGCGTGACGCCGACGCCTTCCGATTCGGCAATCAGCCGGTCAAGCGGCTTCTTCGTGAAGAGATTCATGCAACACCTCGCGTAGCTTTGTGCCCGATAGACTAACATAGCCTCTGTCATACGGGCATGAGGTCCAGACCTAGTCCTGCTCCTGGCTGAAAATCGGTTCCCTGCCCGCAAGCGCCAGCCGCTCATCAAACGCAACCTTGATCAATTCTTCTTCCGTTTCCGAAAGCCCATGTGCGTCCTTTTCGATTCGCGCCAGCAATCCAGGCATACGGCTTCGGGACAACTCTGCCGGTATTGCGAGCGCATACGCGAACAGCGCATCGGAACGAAGCTCCTCGTCATCGAACAGCTTTCGCATGCGATCGAGCTCGCTTCTTATTCCGTAGTAACCGACGCCCCACACAGCGGCGCGCCGAATTTCGAGATCGGGATCTTCAAGGTGCTTTGCGAAATAATCCCGAAAGCTCGGGTGAAGCGAGCGCCACATGGCCTCGAGCGCCTTCGCGCGTCCGCCCGGAGTGTTATAGAGATCGACGATAGCCGCTCGAACCTCATTGCGGTCCGCCTCCGGCGCGAGCCCGACCAAGAGGCCGCCCCGCTCTTCGGTTAAAAGCGAAATACCTCGCAGCGCTTCGAGCATGGCCTCGATGGCCTGCGGCTCCTCAGTCGCGCCCGCTAACGCTTCCCAAGCACGCGCCCGAACTGCCGGGGACACATCATTTCGCGCCAACTCCAATAATTTACGTTGCACATCCGCGCCAAAGTCACGGTTAAAGAATGCAGTTGCCGCGGCGGCGCGCACCGCTGGTACCGGATGCTCGAGCAGCACGGCGCGTTCATCCTCATCGAGCAGCTCAACGGGCAGGTCGATCTCTTCCGGGTATAACGCCCAAATATCGAACGGCTTGTGATCTTGCGCGCGAGGCGGCGAGGTTTCGGCGATCTGCTTCAGAGCTTCCGCAATTTCGTTCTTGAGTTCTTCGGAAGCAGTAACAGCGAGTTGTTCTAGAGCGGGCCTGGCGGCCACATCGCCGTAAATGCCGAGAAGAAAGACTGCATCAGAGGGATCGCCCTTCAGGCGTTCGAGCAGGATCTCTAATACACGTTCATCGCGGATTAGGAGAGTCGCTAGAATGAAGGCCACCTCTCCGCTTTCAGACGGATCCAACTCGCGATAGAGAGCGATAAGCGGCTCCAATGCGGGCTGCCCGATTTCAACCATCGCTTCCATTACTTCATCGGGAATGTCAGCGGGGTCATCGCGAATATAGCGGATGAAGAATGGAAGAGCTTGCGGACTGTGCAAGTACCGGAAAAGAGCGACCACCTCGGGCGCTAAATCGACGCGATCCTGACTGCGATCGCGCTCCGAAAAGCGCGCCAGCGCTGGAAGCGATTCCTCCCGCCGGTCGAGCAGCGAATGCAAAAACCGGTGGTCCAGGCCGAGATGCCCCTTCGCCGCCGCGTCCAGAACTTCAGCGGGAGTGGCTTCGGAAAGCCGATTGGGATCGAGAAACAAACAAGACTCGAGCGCTACTGCTCGGGCTCGACAACTACGTCAATCTGGGTGGATACGTCACGATGCAGGCGCAGCGTAACTTTATGCTCGCCCAGCGTGCGGATCGGCTCATCCAGTTGAACCTTGCGGCGCTCGATGTGGAAGCGCTGCGCCTCGAGTGCGTCGGCAATATCCTTGGCGGTTACCGAGCCGAAGAGTTGATTGTTCTCGCCCACCTTCTGGCGGAACGTCAGCTTCACGCCGTCCATCAATTTGCCAAGGTCTTGCGCGTCGGTCTTTTCCTTGGCTTCCCTCCGCAGGTGAGCCTCGCGCTCTTGCTCGACGATCTTTTTGTTGGCCTCGGTAGCCGCAACGGCCAGGCGTTTTGGCAGCAAAAAATTGCGGGCATATCCGTCCGCGACTCTAATTACGGAGCCGCGCGACCCGAGCTTATCGACATCTTCTCTGAGAATCAGTTCCATTTCTTGCTCCTACGATTACTGTTTGGCGGCAAACGATAGCAGCGCGATATTGCGTGCCTGCTTAATGGCCTGGCTCAAGCGCTTCTGGTGCGGAGTGCAGACGCCCGATATGCGGCGCGGTGTAATCTTACCCCGCTCCGATATGAAGCTCGATAGGAGTCTCACATCCTTATAATTGATGTCGTCGATCTTGTCGACGCAGAACCGGCAAACCTTCTTGCGCCGGAAATACTGCTTCTTTCCAGTGGCGATGGCCTTGTCGCCGCCCGTGGGACGCTGCGATGCCGCTATAGGACGGCCGCCTCTTTGTTCTGGCATAGGAATGTTCCTTTCGTTCTGAAGCGCTATTCAGCTCTCTCGCCTGGATGCGCCGCCGAAGCTCCCGGCGCGCCCGGCATCGGGGCTGGCGTTTCGCCCGGCAATGCCGGAGAAACCGCTGCTGGAGCAGGAGCGGCCGGCGCGGGCTTCCGAGCGGCTCGTTTCTCACGAGCCTTTCTGCGCTTATCAATCCGCTTCAGCCTTTCATCAATGCGAACGGTGATGAACTTCATCACGAAATCAGTGACGCGCAAGCGGCGCTCAATTTCTTTCACCGTTTCGGGTTGCGCGTTGAATTGCAGCAGTATATACTGCCCCTCGTTGTACTTCAACACGCGATACGCAAGTTTGCGTATGCCCCATTTCTCAGTCTTTTCGAGCGTGCCGCCCGCATGCGTAATCACGTTCTTTAACTGTTCGATAAACGAATCTACCTCTTCCTCGGCAGCATCCGGACGAACAATGAACAGCTCTTCGTAAATCCTCATTCTTCCTCTTCTTGAATGCCTCGGGCGCGGCGGTTGAATTTCGCCATGGCCGTAACGGCGCCTTCAGCAACGATGGACTCAACGGCGTCGGCGGCATACGATACTACCTCATCCACTTCGTCCTTCATGTCCCGCTCAAACGGAGCAAGCACGTAAACTGCCGCATCTTCGATCGGGTGATCCGGGCGTATGCCCACGCGCACCCGCGTGAAGGAATCGGTTTGCAAAGTCGCGATCACCGACTTGATGCCGTTGTGCCCCGCCGCTGAGCCATTCTGCCGGATACGCAATGCCGTCCACGGAAGATCGAGCTCATCGTGGACTACGATCAGATCCATCTCGGTAAGCGCGTGATGCTTCAGGATGGCAGCTACGCCCGCGCCGGAATCGTTCATAAAAGTCTGCGGCTTCACAAGCACGACGTCGTGATTACGAATTGTGCCCGCGCCGCTCATCGTAAGGCCGCTCGTCAGCAGGCGAATACGACGCCGATGCGCCAGCTCGTCGATCACCTTGAAGCCGATATTGTGAGGCGTGTCCTGGTATCGCGCTCCAGGATTCCCGAGCCCGGCGATACAGTAGGTTCGCACTTGCGATTCTGCCGAATTCTCGCGGATTTCTCTCCGGGGCGGATCCAACAGAACTGTTCCTTCAATCATCTGTCAGCCAAAGCTGGGTTATTTCTTCTTGGGAGGTGCGGGTTCGGCAGCAGCGGCGCCCTCTTCTTCCTTCTTGCCCTTCTTGATTACTTCGGGCTCAGCAGCAGCTACTGGAGCTTCACCGCCGGTTTCGGCCACGGTCTCCTCTTCCGCCTTCAGAGCCACTACGTGCGAGATGAGCGTGTCCGGATTGGTCAGCAGCGTCGTTGATCCCGGCATCGGAATGTCTCCCGCTCGTACACCTTGGCCGATCATGAGCTCGGATACATCGATGACAAACTGCTCGGGGATCTCTTGAGGCAAGCACTCGATCTGAACTTCACGAGTAACTACCTCGTGCAAGCCCCCCTGTACCTTCACGCCTTTGGGATCGCCTTGCGTAAGCACAGGCACGTTCACCGTAATTCTCTGGCTGAGATCGATCCGCTTCAAATCGACATGCAATAGCGAGTTCTTGATGGGGTCGTACTGCCAATCGACGATCATCACGGGAGTGGCTTGACTGCCGACATTCAGGTTGAAAATTGTGTTATGTCCCGTCTTGCTGTTCAGAATGCGAGTGAGCTCTTTGGGGCTGATCGCAACTGGCACCGCTCCGTTGGGGCCTCCATAGACCACCGCCGGCATAGAGCCGTGGGCGCGCAAGCGGCGTGCTTCGTTCTTTCCGCGCGAATCGCGTGACTCGGCGGTAATTGTAAGATCTTTCCTCATCCTTCTTGAATCTCCCTACACAAACAGCGTGCTTACTGAACCGCCTTCATGAATCGACTGAATGGCCCGCGCGAGCAACGGCGCGACCGAAAGCACCCGAATTTTTCCACAGTCAGCCGAAAGGCACGTCTGCGGAATCGAGTTTGTCACGACCAGCTCCTTCAGCGGAGAGGCTGTGATCCGCTCGACTGCCTGTCCCGACAGCACCGCATGCGTTGCACAAGCTGTGACTCCTGTTGCGCCTTGCTCCAGAAGAGCATCCACGCCATGAATCAGTGTTCCGGCCGTATCCACCAAATCGTCCACCATCAAACAATGTTTGCCACGAACGTCGCCGATGATGTTCATCACTTCGGCCACATTCGCATCCGTGCGCCGCTTATCGATGATCGCCAACGGAACATTCAACCGTTTGGCGAACGCTCGAGCGCGCTCGACGCCGCCCGCATCCGGCGAAACAATGATCAACTCGCGCCGGTCGTAGCGGTCTTCAAAATAGTCGATCATGACCGGCAGCGCAAACAGGTGATCGACTGGAATATCGAAGAATCCCTGAATTTGAGCGGCGTGCAGATCGAGCGCCAAAACCCGGCTCGCTCCCGCTCTTTCCAGCAGGCTGGCTACAAGTTTCGCGGATATCGGCATACGCGGCTTGTCCTTGCGGTCCTGCCGCGCATACCCATAATAGGGTAACACTGCCGTGATGCGCTCGGCGCTCGCGCGCATGAATGCATCGATCATCAGCAGCAATTCCATAAGGTTATGGTCCACGGGCGTGCAGGTGGGCTGGACTACAAAAACGTCGGCGCCGCGCACATTCTCTTGAATCTGCAGATAGGTCTCGCCGTCCGCGAACGTTTTGATCATGGCGGAACCCAGCGGGCAGCCTAAGCAATCGCAGATCTCTTCCGTCAAGCTCGGATTGGCGGTGCCGCTAAAAACTTTAAAATCTGTGAACAGCGAGCGACCAGGCTTGGGAGCGGACATTTTTTTGGAACTGTCTCCTCGCTTAGCCAGCCCAGCGACTTGCCTCGGCCGCAGGCCCTAACGCCCGGCGCCAGGCGCTTCTATATTGGCGTCGCGAAACGAACCGAACCGCGTGAGCCGAGCCGGGCGAAAACTTCGGGATTGCCGCTCGCGCCTCCGCAGCGGTTTGAAAGACTCCAAAGACGGCTGAGCCGCTTCCCGTCATCAGCGCGGGCTTGGCTCCCAGGTTGCGCAGTTTTCGAACCTGCGCCGCAATCTCTTTGTGCATCCCAAATACGGCTTCCTCGAAATCGTTTTGAAGCGGAAGTTGGCCCAGACTAGAGTCAGCCAGGTTCCAGACAAGCGTCTGAAACTCTCTCAGAATAGGGGAGTCGGAACGTGAAGTCAACGCGGCGCGGTTTAGGGCGCGGTAGGCGGCGGGGGTCGAAATGTGAATTCCGGGCGTGACCACAACCGCCGGGTGCGGCGGGAGATCGGGCACGGGAAAAAGCTCGCTTCCCCGCCCCATCCCGAGGGCTGTGCCGCCGTGAAGAAAGAATGGAACATCGCTCCCCAGCGATTCTGCCAAACGAACTAAGTCGGGTTGCGCGATGCGCTTGCCGATCAGGGCAGGCAGGGCGATCAGGACAGCGGCGGCATCGCTCGATCCGCCGCCCAGGCCCGCGCCGATGGGGATGCGTTTGTCCAGTACGAAACGAACCCAACCGGTGACTTTGAGGTGCTCTAAGACCGTTTTTGCCGAACGAACTACCAGATTCTCTGCTATCTCGATAGAGCTTTGTATCTCGATTTGGCTTCGTTTTTGCGATTGGAATTCAATCGTGAGAGAGTCTTTCAAGCTGATGGTCTGAAAAATCGTGCGAAGCTCGTGGTAGTTGTCGGAGCGCTTGTGCAAAACCCGAAGATCCAAGTTCAGCTTGGCCAAACAGGGAACAGTGACCCGCACAGCTAGTACTGGATTAACGAAAACACATCGTAGCCGTCGAGCTTGTCGCGGCCGTGCAAAAACGTAAGCTCGATTACAAATCCCAACCCCGCGACTTGGCCGTCGAGCAAGCCGACGAGCCGCGCGACTGCCGCCGCTGTGCCGCCGGTTGCGAGGACGTCATCGATGATCAGAACCTTTTGACCGGGTTCAATCGCGTCAGCATGGATCTCGAGCTGGTCCGTTCCGTATTCCAGCGCGTACTCGACACTTCTCACGCTGTGAGGCAGCTTCTTGGGTTTGCGAACAGGAACGAAGCCCGCTCCGAGGGCGTGAGCCATGGCGGGCGCGAAGAAATAGCCACGCGCTTCAATGCCGACGACAACATCGATCGAGGTTTGGCCGTAGTGCTCTTCCATGGCATCGATGGTCTGGTGAAAACCTTGTTTGTCCTTTAAGAGAGTGGTGATGTCGTAAAAGGTGATGCCGGGCTTCGGGAAATCAGGAACTTCGCGAATGAGTTGCTTCAGGTGGTCCACGCCGCTCAGATTTTAGCAAGGCATAGAGAATCCGTTTGTGACTATAAAAGGAATGCCGAGGCTGCGTTTCCGCGCCAAGCTACGGAGTTGGACAGGCTTTCATAAGCGCGAGGATCAACTCTCAATCATCCTTAGTTTGGTGATCGGGGTGATCGTGGGACTCACAGTAGTCGCGTTCATTCTGCTCACGGGGCGTCTGGCGGCGCGGATGTATCCGCCCGGCGGAGCGGCGGTCTGGCGACGGTTACTGATTCCAACAGCCGGCGCTCTGATTACAGGATTCTTGCTGGCGCGGTATTTCCCGAACGCGCGAGGCAGCGGCATTCCGCAGGCGAAGTTTGCGCTGTTCATTCAAGACGGCTACATTTCGCTTCGCACGGTCATCGGCAAATTCCTGTGCTGTTCGGCTTCACTCGCGAGCGGCATTGCACTTGGGCGCGAGGGGCCTTCGGTGCAGATAGGCGCCGGCATCGCCTCGGTTTTGGGGCGGCGTTTCGGGCTGAGTGCGTCGAACGTAAAGGCGCTCGTTCCGGTCGGCTGCTCGGCGGCACTCGCCGCGGCGTTCAATACCCCGATTGCGGCTGTGTTGTTTTCGCTTGAAGAGATCTTAGGCGATCTTCACGCGCCCGTACTTGGGTCGGTGGTTCTGAGCTCGGCGACCTCGTGGATTGTGTTGCACCTGATTCTGGGCGATCAGCCGCTGTTTCATGTGCCCGCGTATCAACTGGTGAATCCGCTCGAGTTCGGCATTTACGCAATTCTGGGGGTGGTGGGCGGCCTGGGATCGGTCTGCTTCGTGAAGTTGCTGTTGTATCTGCGGATTTGGTTCAAGCGGCTTCCGAAATCGACGGTGTGGCTGCAGCCGACCGCCGGCGGTCTTCTGGTGGGGATATTCGGGATGTTCATGCCGGAAGTGCTGGGCGTCGGCTATGACTATGTCGACCGGGTGTTGGGAGGCGACTTTCCGCTGAAGAGCGTGGCGCTGCTTGCGGTCATGAAGATTATTGCGACGCCAGCCTGCTACTCGTCGGGAAATGCGGGGGGCATTTTCGGGCCGAGCCTGTTCATCGGGGCGATGCTCGGCGGCACGGTCGGGAGCATCGCACACACTCTGCTGCCGCACGTGACTGCGAATCCGGGAGCATACGCGCTGGTCGGCATGGGCGCGGCGTTCGCGGGAATCGTCCGCACGCCGCTGACTTCAGTGATCATGATCTTCGAAATGACGCGCGATTATTCAATCATTGTGCCGCTGATGATTTCGAACCTGATCAGCTTTTTCATTTCACAGCAATTGCAGCATGAGCCGATCTATGAGGCTCTGGCGCTGCAAGAGGGCGTTTATTTGCCGACCGGGGAATCGCGCGAAGAGCTGGCCGGCATTCGCGTGAGCGAAGTGATGCACTCCGGAGTGGAACCGCTTCCGCCGGATGCGGACATGGCGAGCGCCAAGCGGCGATTCGAACAGGGGAAGTGCAACTCATGGCCGGTCGGCGATCGCGAGTACCTCGAAGGTGTGATCAGCAGTCATCAAATCGAAGCGGCCTCGCCCTGCCCCGAAACTGTTCGCGAGCTCGTGACGGCTGCCGGACGTTATCCATACGTGCACTTGGATCATCCTTTGAGTTACGCGCTGGAAAGGATGAGAGCCAAAAGCGTCGACGTAGTTCCCGTTGTGAGCCGTGCGAACATTCACCAGATGTACGGCATTGTGGCGCTGAAAGATATTCTCGCCGCATACGGAGTCGGCGGGGAGGATGCGGTCAAGGTGTCATGAGCGTCAACAGCGTGGCCGCGAAATCGAGCCCGGTCAGGCGTCCGGTGCTGGGTATGATTGCGATTGTCGTGCTGGTCATCGCTGCTCTGACTGCACTGGATTTGTTTCTTTCAAAAACCCAGCAGACGGAGTTAGAGAGCGCCGCGCAACAGTTTTATCGCGATGGCACGCAGGCCTTGAAGGATGGCAAAGCGAACCAAGCGGTGGAGCTGTTACGCAGGGCGCACGCACTCGCGCGGCGGAACGGAGCGTATCAGCTCGCTCTGATCGAAGCCCTAGCCGCGGCCGGAAAGATTGACGAAACCGAGCCGCTGATGACTGACATTCTCGATCGCGAGCCTAATGACGGGCGCGCCAACCTGATCGCGGCGCGATTGTCGCTCCAGCGAGGCAGGATTACGGATGCGGAGTCTTATTATCATCGCGCGATATACGGCGAGTGGCCCGCGTCGCCCGGAGATGCGCAAGGGAGACACGGGGCGAATCGGCAGCGCATAGCGGTACGCATGGAGCTGATTCAGGTACTGGCGGCAAGAGGCAAGAAACAGGAGCTGCTCGCGGAATTACTTCCGTTAGAGGAAGAGGCCGGCAACGATGCGGAGATCGAGAAGAAATTGGGAACTCTTTTCTTGAGGGCGGGCTCTCCGTCGCGCGCTGCGGACGTGTATCGAGCACTGATTCAGCAGGAGCCAAGAAATCCCGCAGCCTACGCAGGGCTGGGCGAAGCTGAGTTGGAGGAGGGCGACTATCGGGCGGCGAAGGCTGCTTTTATCACGGCTTTCGCACACGATCGCGAGGATGCGTCGGTCCGCGAGCGCATGGAGTTGTCGAACACGATGACGGCACTCGATCCCACTCCGCGGCGATTATCTTCCGCAGAAAAGTACCGACGCAGTATGCACATTCTGGACCTGAGCCGGACGAGTCTCGACGAATGCCTGACAAGTCATCCGGGCGCGGGCTCAAGCGACAGCGAAGAATTGCTGGGCGCGGCGCAGCAATCGCTTTCGAGCAAGCCTCCGGCTCACGTGACTAATGAGCTGTCTGAGCAGACGCTGGGACTTGCGGAAAGGATCTGGCAAGCTCGGATGAAAGCGTGCGGCGAGAGCACGGCGACAGACGAAGAGCCGCTGCGATTGATTATGGCGAGACTGGCGCAGTAGGCGGGAAAGAGGGCGTCCAGGCACCCAAGCTCTTGAGAACAAATTTGGCCAAGGCGATCTTCCAAGCACATCGTTCAATTACTTCCTCGTAGCGCGGGCCTGAGAGCTATCCGGGGGGCTTGCTTCCCGGCATCGGTCAACACTGGGCGACCACAGTGGATCTATCGACCTCAACGTGATTCTGTCCGGATCGCCGGCAATCCGGGACAGTTCGCTGGAGTGCCTCCGCCACTCCCTTTTTTGGCTAGCACGCAATAATTTCTGCATGGCTAGTCCACTCCCACCGGCGTGCGATGCTTATTGATACGGCACTGCTGATAGGCATCCTGCTGAAGTTTAGACCAACGACTTGCTCCCTGCTATTTGAGGGGACGCACTGAGATTCGAGAGACCATTGGTATGAACATACGCTATGCATTTCGAAGACTGGCAAAATCGCCCGGCTTTTCCATTACCGCCATTCTGACGCTCGCCCTGGGGATTGGAGCAACGACAGCGATCTTCAGCGCTGCCTATGCGCTTTTGCTGCGCTCGTTGCCCTTTCGAGATGCCGATCGCATTATCTGCATCTATGAGACTCATCCGCAGGTCGTCGGCAAGGCGGAAGTCAACTTTCTCGACTATCAGGACTGGCGCAGACAGCAGAAGAGCTTCGAACAGATAGCCGCATACTCGGGCACGAGGGATACTATGTCGCTGGTCATGGCAGACCATGGGGAACAGGTTCAGACGGTTCTCGCGTCGAGCGACCTGTTCTCGCTTCTTGGTGTTGCGCCACTCATGGGCCGCACATTCGTGGAACAGGACGACACCCCGAATGCAAATCATGTCGTTGTGCTTAGCGCCGAGGCTTGGCAGCGCTACTTCGGAGGCGATCGCGGTATTCTCAGTCGCAACATCACTCTCAACGGAGTCAGCTATAGCGTGATCGGCGTACTCCCTCCGGGTGGCGCTTATCCCACAACGGGAGAGTTCTGGATGCCGCTCTCCCTGATAGACAAAGAATCGCAGATTCGGCGCGTGGGGCACACACTCGATGTTCTAGGGCGGCTCAAGCCTGGTGTCGGCTTAGCGGGAGCGCGAGCGGAGATGCAGACCATCGCAGCGCGGTTGGCGCAGGACTATCCGGCAACCAACAGAAATGTGAGTGTGCTGCTCACGCCGATGCGCGAGCAGCTCGTGGGCTCTTTACGACCAGCCATCCTGACGCTGGTAGGTTGCGTTGCCTTGGTCCTGTGTATCGCCTGTGCGAATGTTGCGAACCTTCTTTTAGTGCGGGCCGCTACACACGTCCGTGAAGCTGCGGCGAGGCAGGCACTTGGAGCAAGCCGCCTTCGCCTCTTCACCCAGTACTTGTCGGAAGCGTTCCTCTTGTGTGTACTTGGAGGTGTAATTGGGACCGGATTCGCCGCATTCACTATTCCGCTGCTTCGGGTGGCGTTTGCTCATACGCCTAGGGCAGATCCATCGTTGATTCGATCGATTCAACTCAATGTCCCGGTCCTGCTGGTCACTTCTG
This sequence comes from uncultured Acidobacteriaceae bacterium, assembly GCA_963703035.1. Lineage (GTDB taxonomy): Bacteria > Acidobacteriota > Terriglobia > Bryobacterales > Bryobacteraceae > Bog-105. The sequence goes on from OY969780.1 coordinate 2,272,669, forward strand.
GCGTGTGTCTGTTCACTGCCCTTCTCTTTGGTCTGTTGCCGATGATGAAGGTGCCGAATAACCTAGCCGATTCGCTGCGTGCAGGCGGCCGCAGCAGCACAGGCAGACGAAGCTGGAGCAGAAGCGCACTCATCTCCACAGAAATCGCGATCGCGATTTTTGTACTGTTTCTGGGAACTCTGTTGGTCCGGAGCTTTCAAAAGCTGATCCGAATTGATCCGGGCTTCCGGACCGATCACCTGCTCAGCCTTGAGATCACATTGCCGCAACCTCACTATCAAGATCAGAACCCGGCAACGATTCACTTCTACGAACGATTGATAGACAAGCTGCAACAATCGCCAGGCATTGTGTCGGCGGGAACCACCACCGCCCTTCCGCTGCGGGCATCCCATGCGATGACGCGATTTGTCATTGCCGGTGAACCTCCGGTGGCGCCGGGCGTCTTTCCGTTGGAACAGGTCCGCATGGTTAGCCCGGAATTCTTCCACGTGATGGGCCTCAAATTGGAGCACGGCCGGGGCTTTGAGTGGAAAGACGTCGAGAATAATTCGGATTCCGTAATCATCAATCAGGCGTTCGCCAAGCGCTATCTCTCAGGTAAAGACCCGTTGACCTCAAGCATCCTGTTGAATGTGGTTACTCCCCATCCGGAGAAGGTGCCAGTGATCGGCGTAGTATCGGACGCTCGCGACCTCGGAGTCGAGTCGGAAGCTGAGCCTGAACTTTATTTCCCTGACGTTGAACTCCATTCGGTTATTCTCATCCGTACGAATACTGAGCCGAACAGCATACTTCCCGAGGTACGTAGCGCTGTCAGGGACCTCGATCCTACTCTCCCGATCTATCACATCGAGACGATCGATAAGGTCCTCTCCGATTCTCTGGCTCGGCAGAGGATGGTCGCTGTTTTGCTCGCCATCTTTGCTTTGCTGGCGCTGATACTTGCAGCGATAGGCATTTATGGGGTCATTGCTTATTCGGTCACCCAGCGCACGCGCGAGATTGGAATGCGGATGGCGGTCGGGTCCAGCCGGGTGAGTATCCTACTGCTGATGCTGCGGGAGGCGGCTGCATTCACGGGCATTGGAGTTCTGGCGGGTCTACTTGCTGCATTCGCTGGCGCTCATCTGGCGAGCGCCCTTCTATTCCAGACCAGCAGTGCTGACCCCGTCTCCATCTGCATATCCGTGTCTGCTCTGTTGATCATTGCGCTGTTGGCTGCTGTCCTGCCTGCCAGCCGTGCAGCTACGATCAATCCCGTTGAAGCTCTTCGGTCGGAGTGATCAGGTGGGAATGTACGCGTGTGTTCTGAAGCGTCTTGACAGTCAGATTTCGTCAAGAGCGACGGCGCGCAAGGCGTGCCCGGCGCTGGAGTTCTCGATTCTCGATCAGGCCATCATCCACATAGCGCATGAGGGCGCGCCAGCGCGAGAGCGCATACCGAGTCGTCGCAGCAATATCGGACTTGGCTAATAGTATCGGAATCCAATACTGCCGCAGTGGCGCTTTTCTGTCAGAAACGTCTGATGGTGTCTTGGTGCCTGTTACGGGCGACCCGCGAGCTGAACCTCACCCGCCGCGTAGATCATGTGTAACGGCCATGTGTTATTAACGGTGTCCGTTCGTGATAATGCGGAAGTTGGGCGCTTACCCCTGAGTTGCAATGCGCCATTGTCGCCGAATCAGCGGTAGACATATCGTGCCCTTGTTCAGCGACGAGAGATGGGGAGCGTACAGGAACGCGGCGAAGCCGAGCGATATCGCGCTGCCAAATCTGCAATCGTGACCGGGAGTTCGAATCGAAGCGAAAAAATGGCTGGGCGCCGCGCCGGTAGGTGCTTTCGAGTAAGCCTCCAGCTCATGTGACCAATGAGGTTTCCGAGCGTCACACTGGGGCTTGCGGAAAGGATTTGGCAGGCGCGGATCAAGGCGTTCGGCGAAAGCACAACGGCAGACCAAGAGCTGCTGCGGCTAATCATGGGGAAGCTGGCGCAATAAAAAGATGGGCTTCCATGGGTTCGCTCAGCCGTAAGCTCGAGCGGCACGTGAAACATTTTGCCGTCAATGCGGACTCGGGATATACAATTCAATGTGCGGGTCAATGAAACCTCCGTTTGCCTGGACGAGCGTCTCGGGCACTATTGGCTGACTCTGAACCGTCCGAAGGTCCTAAACGCGTTCGATGAAGAGATGCTGCGCGAACTCCTTAGGGCACTCGAAACAATTACGGACTCCGGAAAGCCGCTTATTATCACGGGCGCGGGACGCGCATTCTGCACTGGCGGGGATCTTAAGGCGTATCTCCGGCGTCTGGACGACCCGGAAGGGCTGCGGCGCTATTTCCTCTTGCTCGCCGATGTATTCGAAAGAATTGTCGACTATCCTGCTGTAACCTTAGCGGCAGTGAACGGAGTAGCGGTGGCCGGCGGCCTGGAACTGATTTGCGCTTGCGATCTTGCCGTAGCTGCCGAAAGCGCCAGATTCGCGGACGGACATATCAACTACGGGTTGCACCCGGGTGCAGGCTCATCAGTATTGCTGGGAAGAATTATCGGTGAACGGCGCGCGCGTTGGCTGTTGCTTTCCGGCGAGTTCATCGATGCTGTCGAAGGCGAGCGAATTGGATTACTGAACCGCGTTGTGCCGGATGTCGAGCTGGAGCAAGCAGCCAATTCAATGGCCGCGGCAGTCGCTCGACATTCAAGAGCGGCGGTACTCCGCACGAAGCGGCTCATTAAGAGCGATATCAAAGCCATCTTGCAAGCGGAGCGTGAGTCTCTGCTCGAGCACTTTAGGCATCCGGAGACGAGATCGCGTTTGGAACGTTTTTCGGCGAGGTCTCAATCGAAAGCCACATCATCTCTCGGTGACGGTTGTCCCGATGTCGCGCCTCCGCACATCTAAACCGCACCGATAGCACGGCCCCCTCGCCGCAACATATACTTTTGAATTTTGCCCGTCGCGGTCTTTGGGAGCTCTTCGACGAATGTGAAACGATGCGGCACCTTGAAATGCGCGAGTGCTGCCCTTGCAAAGTCTCTCAATTCAGCCTCTGAGACCGAGGCGTCGGGTTTTAAGACCACAAACGCTTCGGGCGCCTCGCCCCAGCGTTCATGAGAGATACCAACCACGGCTACCTCTTGGATTGCCGGGTGCCGCAGCAGCGCTCCTTCGACTTCAATGGAAGAGATATTTTCGCCGCCGCTTATGATGATGTCCTTAATGCGGTCACGAATTTCGACGTAACCATCGGGGTGCACCACGGCCACGTCGCCGGAATGGAACCATCCATCCCGCATGGCCTGATCAGTTGCTTGTGAGTCCTTATAATAACCCTGCATCACAACATTCCCACGAACAACGATCTCCCCGACCGTTTCGCCGTCGCTTGGAACTTCGTGGCCGCTCTCATCCATTACGCGCAGTTCGCCGGAAGTAATCAGCTCAACTCCCTGCCTCGCCTTTATGGCAGCCCGCTGCCTGGCATCAAGGTGAGCGTGCTCGGGGCGAGGTTCACAAATAGTAATGAAAGGCGACGTTTCTGTCAGGCCGTAAACATGCGTTAGAGACCACCCGAACTCCTCTTCGATGCGCTCAATAGTCGCAGCCGCCGGAGGCGCGCCCGCTGTCAGGACGCGCACGTTGCGCGGCAACTGTGATCTCATCTCGGACGTACAGTTGACCAGAAGAAGAAGGACCGTAGGAGCGGCGCAGAGCAGGTTCACTCGGTGGCGAAGCATCGCGTCTCCAATGGTTTGAGGGTGAGCCTTTCGCAGACAGATATGCAGCGCTCCGACCGCGGTCACCGTCCAAACGAACGTCCACCCGTTGGCATGAAACATAGGCAGGGTCCAAAGGTACCGATCGGCTGTGCTCATGTGAACATGAACCAATGTCCCAATTACATTCAGGTAGGCGTTTCGATGGGTGATCATCACGCCTTTCGGTTTGCCGGACGTGCCGCTTGTGTAGTTGATGCTTAGCAAATCGCTTTCGCGCACTTCCGCGGGAATAAAGCGAGGCGAGAACCGCCGGAGCAGGTTCTCGTAATTCAGCCAGCCTTCGCGCTCAGCGTTTAGCGCAATGAACTGTTTAACGTCTCCGAGCTGCGGACGAATGCGATCGACAGAGTCCAGGTAGTCGCGATCTGCGCATACGACTCGAGCCCCGCTGTGATTAATAAGGTACGCGAACTCATCCGCGGCAAGACGGTAGTTGATCGGTACGAGCACCGCTCCTATCTGCGGGACCGCATAGAAGGATTCGAGTTGGGCATGAGTATTGGGCGCGATATACGCGACTCGATCACCCGGACGCACTCCAAACTCTTGTAGGGCCGCTGACCAGCGGTCACAGCGCTCAAAGAATTGCTTATAGGTGAAACTCCGGTCTTCGTCGACCACAGCCTCAAGCGCGCCATACAGCTTGCGCGCGCGGCGGGCGAAATCGAGTGGCGTTAAGGCGGTTTCCATGTTGGGTACCCGGAACGTGGCTCCCGGTTGCTGGAGTTTACTGCGGTTCAGGTGCTCTTAGCAAGCAGGCCTTACGTATTTCTGCACGGCACCCATACGCTGGGTGTCATAACGTAGACAATGTTTCCATGCTGGTTGCGGGCTGTGACTCTCAAGCGCACGATGCCATGGTTCGGTTTCGATCGGGAGCGCACAATGGAAAGAACTTCGGTTTCCGCTTTGATGATGTCGCCAGGTCGAACGGGCGTAGGCCAGCGAAGATCTTCGACGCCCAGACCCAGCAGTGGAGTGCTACCGAGAGGGCGCGAGTTCACCAGTAGTCGCATCACCAGCGCCGCAGTGTGCCACCCACTCGCAATCAATCCTTCGAAGGCACGCGTGTGTATGTCTTGAGGGTCATAGCGCCGGGCGAACTCGATGATATCCGCTTCGGTCACGGCAATTTCCGGAGTCGTGTTGACTTCACCGACAGCGAGATCCTCGAGAAAGCGGCGCTCGATCATATCTATCTAGGGTGCAATAGAAAGATCAACAGAGGCGAGGGTACATTGCCAAATCTCGGTGCTGCGGTTAACTATGAAGAGGCTGGCCCAGCAGTTGGCAAATTGCAGCAGTCAGACTCGGCATCCAGCCACGAAGCCTGCAAAGGTCATACTGAGGCGTACGTGGTCATGCGGGATCAGCAGATATCCCCAACTTTCGCCGGTAGCCTCGGACGCGTGCTTGCACCAGAGCGCTGCTGCCGAAGCTTTCGCCTGCACCTCGGGATCGCTCATTTCTGATGCTCTCTTGGTTTCGCAGATCCACTTGCCGGACTTCGTTTCCACGATGAAGTCCGGCTCGTACTCGCGGTCGACGCTGCCGGATTTATAAAAAATCCTGATATCTCGTTTGGTGGGGCGAAACCACTTCAGCACGTCCGAATCGTCTTCCAGCACCACGGAAAAGACTCGCTCCGGATCGCTCCTGTACTTGCAGTAGGTTTGCAGGCATTTCCGAAAGCCTTGAAACAGCAGCCCTGTGATTTCGGACTTATCTTCGACGGCCGCTCGAAAATCCCGCGCGTCAGAATCCGCATCCACGCCGACCAGTTGCGGTTGTACGGTCACAAAACCCGGGCGCACGCGCACCTCGTACTCGGTCGCAGTCTCTTCAAAGTGCTCCTCCATCTGCGCGTGAATCATCTGTACGAGCGCTTTCCTGTGATACTGGACAACGTTCTCGACCTCGGCAGGATCGGAAAGGTACGACTGCAAATGAGCGACCGCCTGCCCGGAGAGCTTGTACAGCAGCTCAGCGGTCTCGTCGTAGCTGATCTCGTCATAATCGACCAGGCCGAACACCAAATAATCCTCGAGCCGCTTCTCTCTGAGGACTCCGTCGCCGCTCACCAGCTTATAGCGTTCATGATCCGTGAGGTGCTGAATGACAATATCTTTGGCAACGGCCGCGTATCGCGGCCATTTGCTCGCGTCGAGATCGAAATCCAGATACCGTGCGGTTACGTTTCCCTTCGGCACAACGATAATTTTCGGGATATCGATAGTGAGCGCGGTGATCAGATCGGCGGTCTTCTTGACTACGGCGCCCAAATCAAGCTTTTCGGCGGTGCCGTCCGGCAACACAGTCTGGCTGGCGCCGACTTCGAGACGCAATCGCTCGATAATCTCTTGCTGCACCTCGGGCCGGCGCAAGTCAGCGCCGCGCAGGGCTCGCGGCGCATTCTCGAGCACCCTTAAAACGCCCTGCGCTGCCGTTCGCTCCTCCTCTGACGCAAATAAGGGCGGCGTATTCGCGGTAGCCGATCCCGCGGACGCGATCACCGCAGCTAGCTTCGACTGCACCTCTACTGTTTTCTGCGGGTTTTCCGGAATGTCGCGCCCAATCACCACCTTCGCCCGGATAATCGAGTTCGGATCATTGGCGGCATTCACGATCTCGTCAAACCGGTCGTGTGACACAATGTTCAGCCGGTCCACAGCGAACACGCCGGTCCGCTTCCCATACGGGAGGCGCAGCCCGCGACCTACCGATTGCTCGACGAGCGTCTTGGAATTGGCAGCCCGCAGCGGAACGATCGTGTAAAGATTTGTTACATCCCAGCCCTCCTTGAGCATGTTGACGTGGATCACGATCTCAGTCGGATTTTCCGGGTCCTCGACTGAGAGCAGCTGTTGCACGGTCTCGTCCTTTTCCTCGCCACTCTGGTTCGAGTGCACGGTGATCACGTGCCCTTTGTAGCGTCCCTCCAGAAACTCGTCGCTTGTCAATTTCTCAAGCAAACGGTTCGCATGCGTCGTGTCCTGAGCAACGACAAGCATGAAAGGCTTGACCACGGGCCGGTCATTCTCTTGCGCGTAGATCGCGAGCTGCCCTTTTGTTTCCTCATGGACGCGGATGCCGTCCGTGAGCTTCAGATCTTCCAATCCCGCTTCGTCGTAATTCGAGGCTTTGAAGTTTTCCCGCGTCACAACAGCCGGAATCTTTACGAAGCCATCATCGAGCGCCGTCGCAAGCGGATAGCTGTAGATGATGTTTTTGAAAGCATTGGGGCTGCCCGCGCCGCGCTCAATGTGCGGCGTGGCGGTTACCTCGAGACCCAGGATCGGTTTCAGCTCATTGATCGCCTTCACGCCTGCACTCGCCCGGTACCGGTGCGATTCGTCCATCAGGAGGACCAGATCATCTAATCCGGCCAGGTACTCGAAGTAGCTTTCCCCGATGTATTCCTGCAGACGCTTGATGCGCGGGCTCCTTCCGCCCCTCACCTCGGAGTTAATTTTCGAGATGTTGAAGATGTTGATGTGAATCGGATCGTCGCCCGCGCTGCGGTCGGGGAACTCCAGCGATCTTTGCGCGCGCCGCTCCTCGCGAACTCCGCGCCCGCTCTCGTAGTTGTCCCCAGTGATGATCTCTGGCGCGTTCACAGCAAAAGCCGCAATTCCCTGGAACACATACTTCTTCGTGTTTGGGGTGAAGTCCTGGATCAGCTTGTCGTAGATCGTCAAATTCGGCGCGAGCACAAAAAAATGCCGGATACCGTATGCGAGGTGCAGATAGGAGATGAACGCGCCCATTAACCGCGTCTTGCCGACCCCTGTCGCGAGCGCGAAGCAGAGTGAGATAAACTGACGGTCTTCAAAGCGGGTCACGCTTGGAAACTCAGCCTGAATTGCGGCGAGCGCCTGCTCGGTCTCTGGAGTCTTCCCGAGTTGAACCAGGTCGCAAACGCGATCCAGAATTTGTAGCGATTCGGCCTGCGGCTTGCGCAAGCTCAGCCGCTGCGAAATAGAATGAACAACCGATTTCACTTGACCTCGGCTTCAAAGAGGCTCGGCTGGGGATTGCTTGCTTCGGCACCGGCAGGATTCCGCGCTGCGGGCAAATTCTCGACACGCAAGCTATAGTCGTCCTTGCCCCACTCGCAGCGCTGTAACACCGCCGTTGGAATCTTTTTCAGCTCGAGATTCGAAAACTGATGGGACTTGGCCCGGAATGCGGTTCCGCAAATCAGGAGCGACCGGGTTGAGCCGACCTCGTCGCTCAACTGGTGCAGCTGCTCCGTGGAGAGAACCTGCGTCGTGATGTAGATAAAATCGGCCTCGCTCGATTTTCCGTGCTGCCAGTATACCGAGGCGCTAGGCTCGTACCGGAAGCCCATCAGCTTGCACATCGCTTCGGCGAGCATCGCTGCATTGTATTGCTTGCTGATCACAGGATTTCCGAACCGGTCTAGTTCGAGCAGCGAGGGAGCGAGGCGGTAATAGCGAAATCCTCCTCCGCCCCTCCAGTTCACAGCATCGGTGATGCCGCCCGGATCTTCGCCATCGATCACCTTGCGCAAGCGAGGAATGATGTGCGTAAGGCAGTGTTCGCCGAGCTCGATCATGATCCAGCGGCGGCCCATCTTGTGAGCAACAGCTCCGGTTGTGCCGGAACCAGCAAAAGAGTCCAGAACTAGATCGGTCGGATTAGTGGCGATCTGGATTATACGTCGCAATAGCGCCTCCGGCTTTGCGGTATCGAAAACGGAGGCTTCTGACTCGAGAAGCTGAAGCGAGTGCTTTTTGGCGTCGTCATTTGTGCCCGCTTCGCTTTCAAGCCAGATTGATTCTGGGACGAGCCCATCTGACCTGATGGTATGGACTCGGCCCGTTTAACAGCTTTTGCTAACGTGGCGGGCAAAGGAGATGCATGCCGATAACGAGTGTCGTCGGTCTTGATACGGCGAAGAATGTGTTTCAACTGCACGGGGCTGATCGTGAAGGGAAGCTCACGTTTAAGAAACGGTTGCGGAGAGGACAACTGACGGATTTCTTTGCGAATCTTCCGCCGTGCGTAATTGGTCTGGAGGCGACGCAAGGAGCTCATCATTGGGCACGTGTTCTGGAGACATTTGGGCATACAGTGCGTCTGGTTGCGCCGCAGTTCGTCAAGCCGTATTTACAGTCGCAGAAAAACGACGCCAACGATGCCGCTGCGATCTGCGAAGCGGTAAGCCGGCCGCAGATGCGATTTGTCCCGAGAAAGACGGTCGAACAGCAAGATCTGCAAGCCCTTCATCGAGTTCGAAGCCGGCTCATTGGGTCGCGGACGCAGATCGGTAATCAGATCCGCGGCCTGTTGGCCGAGTACGGCATTGTGTTGCCTCAGCATCTCAACCATGTGAGGAAGGCTCTGCCACAGCTGATAGAAGAAAACGAGACACGCTTGAGCGGATTCGCGAAACGCCTGTTCAGCAATCTTTATGAAGAGTTGCAAGCGCTCGATCGGCGCATTTTGGCGATGGAAGCGGAGATCAATCAAGCCTTTCAGCAAAACGCACTTTGTCAACGAATCGCAGAAGTGGAGGGAATCGGTCCGGTAACAGCAACGGCAGTTGTCGCGGCGATTTCGAACGGTAATACGTTCCACAATGGGCGTCAGTTCGCCGCCTGGCTCGGGCTGGTTCCGCGACAAAACTCCAGCGGAGATAAACAGCGACTTTCAGGTATCACCAAAAGAGGTGATTGTTACCTGCGGACGCTTCTGGTGCATGGATCGCGCTCGGTGGTCTTCCGGGCTTCCCAAAAGACGGATGCGCGCAGTAAATGGATTGCGGAGAAACAGAAAAAGCTAGGAACCGCAAAAGCGTGTGTAGCAGTTGCCAATAAAAACGCGCGGATCATCTGGGCGCTTCTCGCTCACGATGAGCCGTATCGCCGCGCGGCTTAAAGGGAAAGGCTTCCTTGAGATTGCACGAGTGTCGAGTGATGGCGTGACCGGGTAGACCGGCTTCTTTCCAACCTGAACGTGGGGCTGGGCCTCCGAGGCCGATGACCTGTTGAAGGGGAAGAAGCGCAGATTCCATCAGGGCCCGAGGGTGACGACCCTCAACTTAGAGGCCGGATATATGCACGCAGTCTTACCTCAACGCGCTTGATCGACATCTCTTGCACACCGGGCCGAGTCCATATATGTCCCTCTTGAGAAAGCGCTTAATTCGCGGTACACCATCACCGCCTTTGGGGAAGTAGATGTTGTTTTGCCTAACTTCCGCCTCAAACTTATTCTTTGTGAAAAGCCAGCATAAGCCCTTTGGCGGTTCATACATCATGCCGGTCGGGGTCGTAATCCGATAGAACTGCGCCGCGGTTGCGTGCCCAGCTTGTGCAGTCATCGCCACCGACTGCCAAGGCCCTCGGGGATCGTTATCGGGATTCTTATACCTCGCCAGTGCGGCCTGGGTCAGAGGCAGCAGATTTCTCTGAGACGTGAATCGCGGTGCGTCGGAAGCATAGACCAAGATGTGATCGTGATTAACAGAAAACGCTTTGCGGTTGTCTCGCGCTGTTCGTTTCTGCCACACGAGGTTTGCAATGAAGTTTTTCCGTCCAAAGATCTCATCACAGGCTACCTTCACATAATGCGCTTCATTGTCATCGAGAGTGATCCACAGCGAGCCATTCTCAGCAAGCAATCTCCGAAGCAATTCCAGCCGATCTCTTATCATCGAGAGCCAGATCGAATGTTCGACGCCGTCATCGTAATGCTCAAATGCTGATCCCGTGTTATACGGCGGGTCAATGAAGACACATTTCACCTTGCCCGCGAACTCCTGCTCGAGAGCTTTCAGCGCAAGCAAGTTGTCCCCGAAGATCAGGCGGTTATCGAAGATATCGTTTTCACTCACGCGTTCCGAAGCGTGATAGCTTTTCTCCGGATCTTCGAGCAAGATCCGGGGCTCAAGCCGGGGGCGGTTCTCTTTTCCGATCCAGGTCAGCTCTAATCTCTGCTTCTCTGCCATCCTGTTCCCTAGCTCGCCAGCGTCCACTCGAACGCAAACAGCGGCTTCAACTCATGCGTCTGCTTCATCTGCGATTGGATCCGCTGAATCAACTCTTCCCTTTGCGCTTCGATCTTGTCCTGCATGTCAAACAGCTCACGCCGCTTCTTATTGCGTGCCGATTCGAGGGCGTTAATCTCCTTTTGCGCGGCAAGCTTCTCTTCCAAAGTTGACGCCGTTGCGGAGGCGCGTTTGGCATCCCGAATCTGCCTGTCTGCGTCGCGAATCTGCTGCTCCAGCCCTAGCTTTAGATCTTCGGCCCAGCGGTCCAGCTTGAGCTGTTCTTCATCGAGATATTGCACGTTTCGGGCATCCACCTCTTTCAGCCGCTCCACGAGTAACTGATCGCGAATGCAATCGAGTTCCGGAACCGGCGATGCGGCCATTGGCTCGACAATTTGTGCGGGCAAACTCAGCAGTTTGCGGCAATGCTCTTCGGAAATCGCCGCGCCCGCGTCATCGACGCCTGCCAGCAGCACAGACTCCTCTGTATCGAAGGATTGCGTCTTCAGCTTCCATGCGCGAAGCCAGCCCGACCGCCCCAACAGGGGCTCCAACATCCCGATTTTGCGGCCGTAAGCCCTGTAATCAAAGCGTACCCGTGAACACCCGAGCGGCCGAGAACACGCTTGCTCAATCACGGCTTGCCCCAATGGATGCTCGACGCGCAGGAAGCTGTCGTTTTGGCGCTCGGCGTCTTGCCAGTCGAGATTCCAGCGGCCTTGAAAGCCGCGATCGCCGGTATACGTGAAGCGCAATCCGCTCTCGTCAAACCGGGCCGCCTCGCCCAACTCCTGCCTGAGCAGATTCGAAAACAGCCGGAGGCGCTCATTCAGCGCGCACGCGGCCTGCTCCTTACTCATCCGCAAGCGGTCGCGCACTTCATCATCAAAATGCTCGAGCAGCGCTTGGCGGGTTTCAGCCATGCGCACCTGGATCGTCTCGTCCAGCTGGCGCTGCAACTCGGCGAAAGCCCGTTCGATCTCTTCGGGCGACCGGCACGTCTGGTAGACCGCTGCGATGCGCTTTTCGAGATCTACGCCCGATTCGAGCGCTCCCAAAACTTCGTCGCTTGCCCCAAAAACGCCCTCGAAAAGTTTGAACTTGTCTTTCAGCAGTTCATAGACGCGCTGATCGGCGGCATTCCGCTGGTTTACGAAGTTCACAACTACGACATCATGCTTTTGGCCGTAGCGATGGCAGCGCCCAATGCGCTGTTCGATGCGCTGCGGGTTCCAAGGCAGGTCGTAGTTCACCAGCAGAGAGCAGAACTGGAGGTTTACGCCTTCGGCGGCGGATTCCGTCGCAATGAGAATCGTTGCGCGATCACGAAATTCCTCGACAATAGCGGCCTTTTTGTCGGCGGTCGGCGAACCCGATGCGGCATTCGTCCCTTTATGCCGCTCCAGCCATTCGCGATAGATCCGGGTTGAGTCGGGATCGGCATTTGTCGCGTTCATCATGACGATTTGGGCGGCGTAGCCGTGCTCGGAGAGCAAGCGCAGCAAATAATCCTGAGTGCGCCGGGATTCCGTAAAGATGACGGCCTTCCGCTGCGCTCCTAAATCGCGCACCTTCTCGAACGCGACTTCGAGAGCGGACAACAGCTCCTGCCCTTTCGCATTCATGGCAACTCGACGGGCCAGACCGACGAAGCTACGCAGCTCCTGCATTTCGGTCCGCGCAGCGCCAGCGTCGAAATCCATTTTGAATACAGGCGTTTCCTCGTCTTCGTCTTTGCGCCCGTTCTCATCGGAATCCTCGTTCCACTCATCCGCGGTCTCGGCGGCAGCCTCATAATCATCGTCGGGAAGCGCCAGCTCACCCGGCGCACTTGCTGCCGCTTGGGAGTTTTTCAGGGCTGTTTCGAGCCGGTCGGCCATGCCCTCCAGCGTGTTCGCAATCGCAAACGTTGAGGATGCCAAAAGCTTGCGCAAAACCAGGGTGATCAATTGGCGCTGCGCATTGGGAATCGCGGCCAGAGTGTCGCGCTGAAGGTAATCGGAAACGCGCTGATACAGATCCTGCTCTTCGGTTGTGGGAAAAAATGGACGGGTGATGCAATGGCGTTCCGTGAACGGCACGTATTCGAGCACTTGCTTGCGCAATGTGCGAATGCAGAGTGTTTTCAACCGCTCGCGAAGGCGCTCCTGGCTAGTCGGATTCGCGACAGCATCCGCGAACTGCTCGCGGAACGAGTGCTCGTCACCGAATACCTGCGGGTCAACGACGCTTGCCAGGCCGTACAACTCCATCAAGGAATTCTGCAGCGGCGTGGCGGTCAGCAAAATTTTTTGGTACTGCAGCGTGGCATCCCGGACGGCGGACGCGATCTTGCTCGACTTCTTATACACATTCCGTAGCCGGTGCGCTTCGTCGATGATGACAAGGTCCCAGGGATTCGTTCTCAACTCGAATGACTTCTTGGCAGCGAGCTGATAGGAGCAGATCATGACCTTGCCCGGGCGGTCGAATGCGTTCAAGACTCCCCGCTGCCGGAACGCGGCGCTCTCGAGGATCTCGGATTGGATGGCGAACTTATCCATCAGCTCCTGTTGCCACTGCTTGCGCAGTGTCGCCGGAACAATCAGGACCACGCGTCTGCGCCGCTCCGCCCAGCGCTGCGCAAGCACGAGGCCAGCCTCGATAGTTTTACCGAGTCCGACTTCATCGGCGAGGATGACTCCCTTCGATAAAGGTGAGCGCATGGCGAACAAGGCCGCGTCCACCTGATGAGGGTTTAGGTCCACACGCGCGGTCGCGAGCGATTGTGATAAGCGCTCGATTCCAGCGGGCGCACGCAGGGTCAGAAGGGTAGCCCAGTAGAGGCTGTGATACGGCGTGTACACCAAAACCTAGTATTGTAACGAGGAGCCGCTGCGGCTGATTCTGGCGCGGCTGGCGTAGCTACAGAGGCAGGGACTGCAGCGCGGCGGCGACGTCTTTGAGCAGGAGAAAGACATGGTAAGGATCGGTGGGAGAGGGAACGAAATCGAAGTGCTCGTAAAAGGCACGCGCGCGGTCATCCTTAGCGTGGGCGGCGATGGCACGGAGACCCGCAATACCGGCAGCTTGAAAGGTACGCAGCATGGCGTCTTTCAAGAGACCGGCACCGACGCCTTTGCCCTGCCGTGAAACCGCAACCGCGAGCCGCGCCAAAGGCATGATCGGGACGGGATGACGGGCGAGACCCTTAGTAAGGCGGCGAGGCGCGTCGGCGTATTCGACCTGGCCGTAAACGAGAGTGTAAAAGCCGACAACATCGGCGCCGTCGAGAGCGACATAAGTTTGTGAAGCGTTTGATTGCTGGTTCTGGAGCGCGTAACGGGCAAGAAAGCGGTTGAGCGCTTCCTGGCCGCAGTCGAACGTATCAACGTTGTGGGTGCGGTGAAGCTTCTCGATACGAAGCGGCAAGGTCAGCGGCCACGTTCAAAGATACTGGGCTCGCGCAGGAGCGCGATGAGGCGCGGCAGAGCTCTCGGTGGGGCGTCGAGTGCCCTATGGAATTCGGCCCATTGCGCGGCGTCGATGCCGAATCGCCGGCGGTCCGGCAGGATCTCTTCGGCGCGAGAAAGGGCGCTTTCAAGGACGAAATCGCTGACTGACTGGTGGGCGGCGGAGGCGGCTCTCTGTAAAACGAGCTTGGCGGAAGACGGCAAGCGCAAATCGAGTTTATTGTCGCGGGTTTCTGCGTTCGTAGCCACGATGTTTCCTCTCCTCCGCTTTTATGAATATACACGCGGTGTCCGACATTGTCGAGACGTTAGAAAGGACGTTGCGTGTCACGCAATCCGTTGGGCAATATCGCCGGAGCGATTAGGAGCGGAAACGGCGCCTTCGGCAAGCGCATTGTAACCGAGCGCGACGACTACCAGGAAAATTGTCAACACTTCGCTATCACCGAGATTCACATCTGCGAAGCCTTCAATCAGAAGGCTGATTACGACGGCGATGCCTCCGTGCAAAAGAAACCGGCGGTCATCGCGTCCCGGCGGCAAGGCTCGAACGGCGCGCACGAAATCCCACAGAATTTTTCCAATCAGCCAAAGAAAGATCAGCAGCACGGGAATGCCGCGCTCGGCCGCGTACTCAAGGTAAACGTTATGGAGATGCATGTACGAGCCCGACGGCAGAGGCCTCGGCGTGTCCGGCGCGAGATATTCCATGAAGCGCTTGCGCGGCATCTCGGGGCCGAGCCCGAACCACGGATGTGCTTTGATCATGCGCACGCCGGTCTTCACCAGAATGGCGCGAAATTCGTTCGAGTCATTGGGGCCGGGCCGGGCGATCGAAATGGCGCGCTCGCGCATAGTGGGCGGCGCGGCGAGCAGTCCGGCCAGGATCAAAACCGGTATGGCGAGCGTGACCCACGGCCGCCAGCACCAGACGAGATATATCGCTCCGATCACGGTTGCAATCCACACGGCGCGGGTTTCAGCGAGCAAGACTCCAAGGCCCATGGCGAGCGCGAGAGCAGTCCACAGCCAAGGGCGCCGCCGCGCTGCCGGCGAGAAAAACAGAAACGAGCCGAGCATCAGCAGCACGAGCATCTCCTCTACGGAGAACGTGTACCAGTGGCCCATGAAACCTGTGATGCGCTGGGCCATGTAGGCCGCGTAAAAGTCGCGATGCAGCTCGCGGATGCGATACACCTTCATGCCGAACTGGAACACGCCCAAAACTGCGCTGGCCGCGCCAAAGCCCGCCCATGTCAACACCAGCCAGCGCGCTATTTTCATCTCTCGCAGCAGCGTATAGGCAATGAGCAATTGCGTGAAGACGTAGATTTTTTTGACCTGGGGGAAGCCCGCCATGGGATTTCCGGAGAGTGCCACGGCAATCAGCGTGCCTAGCAAGAACAATCCCAAAGGAAGCTTAATGGGAGGAAGGCGCAGAGGCGCGCGGGAGGCCAATAACAATGCGAGCGAAAGCCCCAGCAGGATTTGTGACGGCGCAATCCCGACGACGATTACGGCCGAGGATGCAAATGCGAGCCAGCGCGCCCACTCGAAGAGCGCCGCCCGCCGATCATTCACGACTACGGCTCGCCTCCGGCGTCGGCGCCGTCATGAGCGCGACGAACATCCGCGCGAATTTCGCCATATCGACATCCATCTGCGCATGCACGAGCTGCACGTCGACATCCGGCTTGAGCTGCTCGGTCCAAGTCAGAGTATCACCGTAGCCTGCGCCGTGATCCACATCGACATCCATATAGACTTGCCGCTCGCGGGTAATGATACTGGGGTCGAGCCATGCGGCCGCGGCCAGCTCATCCCACAAGTAGCTTCGGGCCGGCTCCGCATATTTCGCGAGATACTGCGCGACGGGCGTATGCGATTGCGCGATTTGATTAAGCATCTGCTGTGTCAATTGCGTCTGGACGGAAACATCCACGGTAGTGCATACGATTGACGGCCAATGCGCATGCAGCGCAATGTGCGCGGCTTCAGGATCGAACCAGAGATTGAATTCGTGTCTGGGATTGCTCGTGAACTCCGGGTCATTAGTCTGCGGATTCAGGCTGCCTCCCATGAAGACCAGACCCGCGCTCAGCTCCGCGAAATGCGGCTCGAGGCCTAGCGCCAATGCGAGATTCGTCATCGGACCGCCTTCGTAGATGGTGACCTGATGCGGATATTTCCGCACCATGCGGACGAGAAAATGCGCGGCATCTTCGGCCGACGGCTTGACGGACGGGTTGCCTTCCCGCAATGGAGGCACTTCATACGGTCCATGGCGGCTTGGACTGCGAGTCCAGGCGCCTTGGTACAAGATCTTGCCGTATTGCTGCTCCCATAACTCGGTTGCCCGCCGGGTGCGCACCAACGGGAAAGCGGCGCCGCGCAGGACAGGGATATCGGTGCGTCCGGCGATCTCGAGCAGCCGCAACGCGTGCGCCACTTCTTCCTCGCACCACGCATCGCCGGTAACTACGGTAATGCCGAGCGTCTCGACATTGGGCGATTGCAGCAGCACAAGTATGGACATCATGTCCGTGCCGCCGGGACCCGCCGCGTCCTGGTCGATGATGACGTAACGTTTCTGCTGGGCAGATGCCGTAGCCGCAACAAGACCGGCCAACAGTACAACTTTCGCTATCCGGAGCTGCATATTCCCTCTCTCAACCGTACACGGCAGCGTAATTGTCCTGGCGATCGGTTACTATCTCCAAATCACCTTGAGACCTTCGTAGCGCGAGAATTCGCGGTCTCCGCTTACAATCGGCACATTCATTGCCAGAGCAGTCGCAACCAGCATTCGATCAAATATGTCGGTCCGCTGCGGAAGGCGGAATAGTCCGAAAGCATGCTCAATTGTG
Source organism: uncultured Acidobacteriaceae bacterium (assembly GCA_963703035.1). GTDB lineage: Bacteria > Acidobacteriota > Terriglobia > Bryobacterales > Bryobacteraceae > Bog-105. The sequence goes on from OY969780.1 coordinate 2,289,791, forward strand.
AACGGTATGACCCTGAGCCGAAGATCTGCGATTGCGATCTTGAGTTCAGCATCAGTGATTACCAACTTGCCCAACCCGCTCTTAATCGCTATTTCAAGGACTGATACGGCGCTGAGAACGCGATCGGCACTGCCGTCCTCCATCACCCTTCGAACTTTTTCCGGCAACTTGCTCGGAGACAGAAAGGACAAAATGAGGATCTGCGTATCAATTAGATACGAACTCACAACTAGTATGAGCCCGTTTCAACTAGCGCTTGCATTTGCCGCCGTGTGAGCGGCTTGGCCCACTTCGGGTCGATAATCTTGACCGAATTTGGGGCAGTTCCCAACTTCGGCTTCATAGTTCTCGAGGCCGTGTACGGAACCAGGCTGGCGATGGGTTTGTTGTAACGAGTAATTTCAATGACTTCACCGTTCTCGACGGCTTTCAACAATCCGGGGAGATTAGCTTTGGCGTATGCCGATGTGACCTGCACGTTGTCAATATAGCAGAGTAGTACTACATTGTTGTACAGGAAAGCGCGGTCCTAATTCCGCGTTCTACGCGGACCGTATGTACGTCCGCTTGGCCTTATTTCGACTGCAACTCTGCCGCATGCTTCAGGGATACGAGCCATTCCGTGTCCGTTTCTGCGAGCTTTCGTGACGGAAAGAGATGCGCCATAAAGGGGCCATCCATCGATTCCTTGATGGTGACGAGGGTCTGTCCGTCTGTTGCCGGGCTCAGTTCCCAAACGTGAATGGCTTTGGCCGTAAATGCTGTTCCGGTCCAGCTCAGGCGACGATCTGGGTCGAGCAGCTGAACTTGCGACTGGATCCTGGTGCCGCCTGTGGTCCAAACAAAACGTGTTCCAGGAGCAAGCGGGCCCGAAGCAGTGACCTTTTCGATTTGATGGTTCCATTTCGGCCAGGAGGATACGTCGACGAGAAGCGTCCATACTCGGGCAGGCGAGGCTGCGATTTGCATTTGCACCTGTGCCTTTACCGGTGCGCTTTCATGAATAGATCCGGCCCGCGCGAGAGCAATCAATTCGTCAGGCGACCCACCACATGCAGCCGTCAGGGAGACCACGAGAAGCAACATCACGCCGCCGAGCGCAATTGGCGCCTCTTCACTGCTCACCGGGAATAATTTCATTCGCTACAGAATACGACACGGGATTCGGTACCGACGCACCCTGACTTCGTGTAGAATTCCAAAAGCACAAGCAGGCTGATTATGAAACAGAAAACAGTTCTTCTTTCGGCGCTGGGACTGGCGCTTTGCCTTCTCACATCCAATATCTATGCCCAAGCTACTGGAACGATTCTGGGCGAAGTGAAAGACGTCAGCGGATCAGTTGTATCAGGCGCGACGGTGACCATCGTTGAACAGAATACCGGCGTATCGCGTCCCATCAAGACGGATGATTCGGGGCGCTACACAGCCAATCTCCTGCCTGTCGGGCTTTACACGATTCAGGTGGATCTCGCCGGTTTCCAGCAAGGCGTTCAGAAAGATGTGCGGCTCGAAGTGCAGGGGACGCGCGAAGTCGATTTCACTTTGGCGCCCGCGACGGTGAGACAGGGCGTGACGGTCACCGCAACGCCTGTCGAAGTGCAAAGCACCACGTCTGCGCTCAGTCAGGTCATTCACTCGCAACAGGTGGCGGATCTGCCCTTGAACGGGCGTGATTTCGTGCAGCTCGCGCTGCTCACTCCCGGCACAACGCAGGGCGTTCAGCCTTCTGATTTCTTCGGCGGGGGGATTGGCAGCGGCAGCGAAGTATCAATCCGAGGCTCGTATTCGCTGTCGGTGGGCGGCTCGCGTGAAAACCGTACCGATTGGCTTTACGATGGCGTGGATAATAACGAGCTGACTGCCGGCGGCATCGCGGTGTTGCCGTCGATTGACGCTCTTCAGGAATTTAAAGTACTGACCTTCGACTACTCGGCGCAGTACGGAACGCGAGCCGGTCCCACGGTCATCCTGACCTCAAAATCCGGAACGAATCAATTTCACGGGACGGTTTTCGAGTTTCTGCGCAACACGGATTTGAACGCTCGCAACTTCTTTTCGCCGACGAATCCGAAATACAACCAGAATCAATTCGGTGGCTCGATAGGCGGCCCAATCATCAAAGACAAAACGTTCTTCTTCTTCGATTATCAAAATACGCTCATCCGTCAGGGTCTGCCGTCTGTGACGCAAGTGCCTCCGCTTCTCGAGCGGCAAGGAAATTTTACGGAATCGTTTCCGGGCGCGCCCGAGGCGACCATTTACGATCCGGCGACAACGGCCGTCGATCCCGTTACCGGTCAGCTGACGCGAACTGCTTTTCCGGGAAACATCATTCCGCCGAATCGGTTGGATCCGGCCGCAGTGAAATTACTCAGTTTGTTCCCAGCCCCGAACGTGCCAGGCGTGTTGTCCGGAAATTACGTGGATGTGCCGGTGAGGACGCTCGATTACAACCAATTCGACATCCGGCTCGATCACAGTTTTTCCGAGAAGGACAGGGGCTTCGCACGCTTCAGCCGGGACCAAGCCGCCGAATTTATGCCTTCGGGCCTACCGGATTTCGGCGGGACGCCGGGTGGGTACGGCAGTGTGCAAACACTTTCCGATCACGGGCGAAATCTGGCGCTTTCTGAAACGCACATTTTCTCGGCGAGCGGCGTCAATCAGCTCACGCTCGGATACAACAGGATCTTTAATCACATCCGATCCTATGGCGACGGAACCAACTGGTCCGATATCTTCGGAATTCCCGGCGCAAACACGAACTCGTATTTGAACTCCGGTTTAGTGAACATCCAGTTCAGCAACGGATTTTGGGGATTAGGAGATCGAGGATTCTCTCCTTTTCAGGGCGGGACCAACGTTTTCCAATTCTCCGATGATTTCGAGTATGTGCACGGCGCGCACACCATCTCGATCGGGGGCGGCATTCGAGCGATGCAGATGAACGTGCTCGGTGCGGCCTTTCCCATGGGCGAATTCTCGTTCGACAATCTGTTCACCGCCGGATTTGCAGGCGGATCGCTGAATGCTTCGACGGGTAATCCGATCGCCAGTTTCTTGCTCGGACTTCCCGCAGGCGGCGAGCATGATGAGACATTCTATGGGACGACAACGGGGCGGCGCTGGAAAGAATTCAGGCCGTATGTTCAGGACAACTGGCGCGTGCGATCCGATCTCACGATCGAGCTGGGTCTCGCTTATAACCTGACGACGCCGATTACAGAAGAGCACAATCGGCAATCGAGTTTCGATTTTGCGACCGGGCAGTTTCTCATTGCGGGCAAAAACGCGAACGACGCGGCCGGCGTTCAGTTTTACAAGCTTGCTCTCGAGCCTCGCGTCGGATTTGCATGGAGCCCCGGAGCAAGTAAAAAGACTGCCGTACGTGCCGGCTACGCCATTCTGCACGACGCTGGATGGAACTTGGGCGCGCCCGGGCTGTGGCAGAATCCTCCATTCTACGGGAGTTTCACGTTTCAGAGCGACGACATTATGCCAGTTACAACGCTGTCCGCAGGTTTTCCGCCGCAGGCTCCGCCGAGCGTGACGAATCCAACCGGCTTCGTCTATAGCGAGCCGTCAGATTTCCGGCCCGGCATGGTGCATCAATTCAATTTGAATGTGCAGCGCCAATTGCCCGGGACGATTGTTCTGACGGTCGGGTATGCGGGAACGCGCTCGGCCCATCAGCAGACCTTGAACTGGAATCTCGATACCGCGACTCCAGGACCCGGAATCGATCCGCCGAATCGCCGGCCTTATCCTAACCTGACTTACATCAATGCGATTTTGAGCCGCGGCCAGGGCAGATACGATTCCCTGCAAGTGAGAGCCGAGAAGCAAACCAGCCACGGCCTGTATTTCCTGGTCGCGTACACGTACAGCAAAGCGTTCGATAACGGGCTGAATGATGATCTCGGTTCACTTGTCGGCGTTCCGTATTTTCCGCTGTACGTTCCGGGTAATCCGGACAAAGGACTGTCGATCATCGATCAAACGCACAATTTCACCGCCAGCGCGTTGTATCAGCTTCCGTTCGGCGCGGGTAAGCAGTTCGCCGGCAATGCGGGCGGGGTCGTAAACGGTTTGATCGGAGGCTGGCAGGTGAACGTGATCTCGCACATCGCGTCAGGGTATCCGCTGGGATTTTCGACCAGCGCGAATAATTCCGGAACCGCGATCGGCAATCGTCCCGATCGAATCTGCAATGGCCAACTGAGTAACTGGTCCGTAAATGAATTTTTCAATACAAGCTGCTTTGTCGATCCGGCTCCGGGACAGCTTGGGAACTCAGCGCGAACGCCGCTTTTCGGCCCGGGTTTCGTGAATTTCGACGGCTCATTGTTTAAATCGTTTCCACTCGGATTCCGCGAGGGCGCGCGGCTCGAGTTCCGCACGGAGGTCTTCAACATCTTCAATCACCCGCAATTTGCATTGCCGGGGACGACACTCGATGCGCCGGGTTTCGGACAGATTACGTCGACCGTGAACAATCCGCGACTGATTCAATTTGCGCTCAAGCTGCTGTTCTGATGGCGCATAGAGTCTAGCTCACCCGATGACCAACCGACGCCGATTTCTCGCTGCGAGCGCAGCGCCGTTTGTAACATGCGCTTTTGCGAACACTTCCGCCCAAACACGCGGCAACAGAATGAAAGTCATCGTCGATCAGGACGGGAGAGGTCCCGCGACGACCGACATGCAATCGATTCTGATCTTCCTTCAATCGGACAGCTTCGACGTGCTCGGCATTACGACGGTGAGCGGCGATCAGTGGGTGAAAGAAGAGACGCAGCACACGTTACGGCTTCTCGAAATCGCCGGGCGTACTGATGTTCCGGTCGTTGCCGGAGCCGAATTCCCGCTTCTGAATTCTAAAGCCGAATCGGAGCGTTGGGAAGAGCTCTACGGGAAATTCGAATACAAAGGTTGCTGGACGGTTCCGCGCCGGGAAAGCGCGGTGATTCGCAGGTATCACGAGCCGGACGTGGTTCCTCCTATGCCCGAAGGCAGCCCTACGACAAAGCCGCTCGACGAAGCTGCCGCAAACTTCATCGTGCGCATGGTTCACAAATATCCGGGTGAAGTGATCCTCTGGGCGGGTGGGCCGCTGACAAACGTCGCGCTGGCGCTTCGACTCGATCCGTCCGTAGCCGCGCTCGCGAAAGGCCTGGTGCTGATGGGCAGCGGCATGTATAGCGACAACGGCGGGATCAACACCATCGACGGTCGCCGCGAATTCAACTGGTGGTTCGATCCCGAAGCGGTACGAATCACCATGCGCGCGCCTTGGAAGAAGATCACGATCACGCCGATTGATATCTCAGTGAAGACGTTTCTCGGCACTGAGATTCAAGCCGCGATTGCAAAGACCCAGACTCCCGTCGCGCGGTATCTCACGAAATTCTCGAGCCGCGGTTACATGTGGGACGAGCTCTCGGCCGCGGCGCTGCTCGACCCGTCCATCATCACCGGGAGTAAAGAGATGTACGTCGATATCGACGTGGATCATGGCGCGAACTACGGAAGCACCCTGTTCTGGTCAGCCGATGCGAAGGTGCCGCCGTATGTGCGCCGGGCAACGGTCCAGTTCGATGTAGACACGCGCAAGTTTTACGATCTGTATATCAAATTGATGACGAAGCCGGCTCGGTCCTGAAATCGCACGGCGATGCTAGGCTGAGCAAGTGCGTGCATTGATACTTTTTATGGCGGCTGCCCTGGCCGGCGCTGCTACGGGACCTCAGTCACAAGTCCCTTCTGCGAAACCGCAATCGGCTGCACCGGTCGGGCAAGCGAATGCAAACGCATCGGGGCTGACCACCGATGACGAGAAGACCATCTACGCGCTGGGACTATCGATCCATCGATCGCTTTCGCAATTTAATTTGTCGCCGCAGGAACTCGATATTGTGAAGCGGGCGCTTTCGGACGCCGCCGTAGGCAAACCGGCCATCGATTTGAGTACGTGGGGACCGAAGATTCGGGCGCTTGCGCAAGCACGGGCGGGTCGCGCCGCCGAGCAGGAAAAAACAGCTTCGCAAGCATATCTCGAAAAAGCAGCCGCCGAGCCGGGCGCGATCAAAACTGAATCCGGCCTCGTGTATCGCGATGTAAAGGCCGGTACCGGCGCGTCACCGAAAGCGACCGACACAGTGAAGGTGCAATACCGCGGAACCCTTGTAAACGGGACTGAGTTCGACAGCTCTTATAGCCGGAACGAACCCGCGCAGTTCGCATTGAGCGGAGTGATTCCGTGCTGGACGGAAGGATTGCAAAAAATGAAGGTGGGCGGGAAGGCAACTCTGGTGTGCCCATCAAGCCTGGCGTATGGGGACGCGGGCCGTCCCGGTATTCCCGGCGGAGCAGCGCTAATTTTCGAGATTGAGCTGCTGGACGTGATGCCCGCGGCTCCCTAGATTCAGAGAATGGTCTTACACTACTGCAGCCGCAAGCTCGACGTGTTTCGCGTGACGCCAGAGGCGCTCGAGATCATAGTAGGCGCGGGCGGTTTCAGAGAAGATGTGCACGATGAAATCGCCGTAATCCAACAGGATCCACTCGGCCGTGTCATAACCTTCGACGCTGATCGGTAGCTCGCCGATTTGCTTCAACTGTTTCGTGATCTCATCTGAAACGGCGTGTGCTTGGCGCGGATTGGAAACTGAGCAGATGACAAAAAAATCGGTAAACGAAGTGACCTCGCGCAAATCGAGAACGCGTAGATCAACGGCTTTCTTCGATTCAGCGGCGCGCGCAGCAGTGAGCCAGTTGGATACTTCTTGGGCGGTCGCGGGGTGAGGCGGGTGGATGGAACGGCTGGGCAGACTCGTCGAAACGTGCTCCTGCCGCTAGCGTACTACACTGACCGTAGGTGCGCAAATGTGATGCGTAAGTATGCAAAATTGCACGCCGCAGGGCTGCTCTTTTGTCTTTTGCACACCTTTCCCGCCTCGGCTCAAACCGCCGCGGCGCCCGACCCTCCCAGCACGGCGACTCCCAACGCACTTTCGACCACGCAGCTCGAACGCGCGGAGAACGAGGTGGCCCGCATCAAGCCGCTGGTCGAAGATGGCACGCTGCCGAGGAGCCGCTTGGAACAGGCAGAGTTAGCGCTCGCGGACGCGAAGGATGAGGCGATACTGGGACAGACTTTGTACGGCAGTGCGCGCATCGGCGACATGACTCCCGATCAGACGAAGGCCATGGTAGATGCGGCGCGTCGCCGCGTGGACCGGCAGCAAAAGATCCTCGAAGAACGGAAAAAGCTGCTCGATAACGGCATTCTGGCGCGATCGGAGTTTAGCGCGTTTCAGGATGAGGTAACGAACCGGCAGAACGTGCTCGAGCTGGCCCTGCATCGCGAGAGACTCGCCGAGGATCTGAAGCAGATGGCGGAGGTGGAGCGGAAATTCGAACAAGCCGCGCGGAGCGGGTCACTCCAGTACGCAATGATCCGCTATGACGGAAGCGGTTTCTTTAACCTCAACGAGCTGCCCGGGATTTCAAGCGCATTTCAGAAACAGTTCCATCACGCGTTGCCGATTAGTGCGCTGGGGGAAACGCTCGTGCATCAGTCGATGGGACTCGACCACCGCAATCGCGTTGACGTGGCGCTGAACCCGGATCAGCCTGAAGGCATTTGGTTGAGGCAGTTTCTCGAGCGCCGGCACGTTCCGTATCTGGCGTTTCGAAGCGCCGTGGCGGGCGCGGCGACTGCGCCTCATATCCATATCGGGCCGGAAAGCACGCGGCTGAAACTGGCTGGGCGATAGCGACGGGGCCGTCGCACTGCGAACGATGAAGGAATGCACGCCGTTTCGGATTGCTCTGATTCTGGCATTCGGTTTTGCGGAGATCGTAGCAGGTGGCTCGTTGCGGGATCGCACATTGCAGCGCGAGTTCGAACGTCTCATGAACGGTTTCGACGGGCGCGTGGGAGCTTGCGCTCTCGATTCGCGCGGCGTAGCCTGCCTGAACGGCGATCAGCGTTTTTCACTTCAGAGCGTGATGAAGCTAGTCGTCTGTTTAGCGGTAATGGACGCGGTGGACCGCTCAGGGTGGAAGCTCACCGAGCAAATCCTCATACAGCGGCAGGACCTTAGCTTATATATCCAGCCAGTGGCAGAGCTCGTCGGGACGCCGGGATTTCGAACGACTGTCGGCCACTTAGTACAACGTACGATTGTGGACAGCGACAGCGCCGCAGCGGATATTCTGATACGCAAGCTGGGCGGTCCGCAAAGAGTGCAGGAATTTCTAGACCGAACTGGCGTGCGTGGCATCCGCATCGACCGGGATGAACGGCATTTGCAGACGGAAATCGTCGGGCTCACGTGGCGGCCTGAGTACACGCACCCAGCGGAGCTTGGAAAAGCGATCGCGTCCGTGCCGATCAGGAAGCGCACGGAGGCTTACCGGCGCTATCAAGCCGATGTTCGCGACACGTCAACGCCGCGAGCAATGGTCTCGCTGCTCAAAGAGCTTGTCAGCGGCAGGCTTCTCTCGCCATCTTCGACGCGATATGTGCTTGACGTGATGAAACAGACGGCAACGTTTCCCGACCGGTTAAAGGCGGGTCTAGGGCCGGGTTGGACACTGGCGCACAAGACCGGTACCAGCGGTGGGTGGCGGGGAGTGACGGCTGCGACGAATGATGTTGGCCTTTTGAGGGCGCCAGATGGCGGTTGGATCTCGATAGCCGTGTTTATCGGCGACTCGCGCGCCTCATCGCGGGAACGGGCCGCGCTAATGGCTAATATGGCGGCGACTATCGCGCAATACCATTGAAGACCACTGGTTTTTACTTGCTGCAATTGCGGTTTGATGAGAAGTTCAAGATCATTAAATCGACGATTCGGGTTCACAGCTTGCCATCCTGGGATCGGCGGAAGAAAATTCGTGACTTCCTGAGAGCTCATCTGGAACCGCCGTATCTCGGCTCATAGAGAACTCGATTGGGCGTGGGGCGGGGCATCGCTCTTTGTGACCTGCCATGAATGGGTACACAGACGACGCAAGGCGATCGTCTGCGCCACGTGACTATGATTGGAGAGCATGGCTACCGCAGCGCTGCAGGTCTTAATTCCCTCCGAGCAGATCCAGGCGCGCATACGGGCGCTCGGCGAACAGATAGACGCCGATTACCCGGAGGGGCCCATCTACCTGATTTCGATCCTGAAGGGTTCGTTTATCTTCCTCGCGGACTTGGCACGAACACTCAAAAGGCACTCAGTGCGGATCGAGTTCATGGGCATCTCAAGCTATGGAAGCGAGAAGACCAGCTCGGGCCAGGTAAAGGTGACGCGAGACCTCGATACCAACATCGAGGGGCATCATGTGTTGATTGTCGAAGACATCATCGACAGCGGCTTCACGCTGAGCTATCTGACCAGGCTACTCGAGCAGCGGAGGCCGAAGTCGCTCGAAATCGTCACGCTGCTTGATAAGCCGGAGAAACGGGTGCAGCCGGTGAATGTAAAGTACACGGGGTTTCAGATTCCCGATGAATTTGTTGTAGGGTACGGCCTCGATTACGCCGAAGATTACCGGAACTTGCGCGACATCTGTGTGCTTAGCGAATAGCGGGCGCGGGCGCCGCAGCGTATGTCTTTCCCGACCACTTCCTGCTGAGCTTGGCCGTGACGAAGAGAGCCGAGATGGTGACGGCAAGCAGAATGATTTGTTGCCACCAAGGCAATAGCGGATCGGCATCTGCGCTAAGCGCGTTTCCTCCGACGCAAAACAACACGTGTACCGAGAAAACTTCGATAGACGACTGGCCAAGCGACGCGAGCGGCTTGATAAAGGGCAAAGCCGCGATTCGCTCCCCGAAGCGCACCAGAAGGATCGCAAGAGCCGAGAAATTGATGACGCGCGCTGCCCCGAGATGCCATTTGTCAATCAGCCAGCCGTACACGACCGGATTCATCCACCGGTCCGTGGGACTGTATCGCAGGATTACGAACACAATCGCGAGAACAAGACTCAATCGAAACACCCAGGGAGGAATGCGCATTTCCGATTTACTTCCGGGTGACTCCGCAAGCTCGGTGATCCTGTCCGCGTATATGCTCCCGAGCGCCAGGCCGACCATCCAAAGCAGTTGCCATCCGTAAAGGTCGAAGGCGCCGGTCGAGCTTTCAGGCACCCCCAAGCCGAAGAAATTGACGCGCATGTAGACCCAATGCCTGATCCCGAATTGCGCGGCGGCCCAAACCGCTACGCTGATCGCAATGACCGGCTCCCAACTCCACTTATGCGCGATTTTGCGCGCCAGAGGCGTCAGCAACATGAAGATGATATACATCGGCAAAATGTCGAGCAGCGACGGCCGGTATTCGAGCAAAGCGGCCGCAATCACCGCGTGCCTTGGATTCTGCAGATAGAAGGACAGGAGGTTCTCGAGCGCGAGGCGGTGAAATGTAACGCCGACTTCGGCGACGAGCGTGAAGGCGACCACAAGCAGAGCGCAGTGATAGATATAAATTCGCGTGGTACGGCGCGCCACATCCCGCAGCGTGCCAAGCTGGCCGCGTTTCCGCTCGACCCGCTGCTCGAGCTGCCCGACCATGAAGCCCGCGAGGAAAATAAATCCCTCTGCGCCGGAAACGAAACCGAATGTCTGGTTTGAGATGACGCTGGCCTTGGTCGGCAAATGCGTCAGCGTCATCCACAGAAGAAGGAATCCGCGGAGAATGTCCAGCTCAATGACACGGCCGCGCGGCTTATCGGTGGGCACGGCATTCCGCAACAACGGCTTTAGATTTTGGGTTTAGGCGGGGGGAGATCGCGAGCCTTGCACTCGGAGGTAAAGCCGTTCCGTCCATGCGTCCCGTCGCAGAATGGCTTGTTCTCCGCCATCCCGCAGCGGCACAGCGAAATGACCGAGCGCCCGGCGAGGCCGAAGGAATTGCCCTCCGCATCCTGAATCGTGAATTCTCCTTCGATCCGAATCGGCCCGTTCTTGAGGATGGTGACCTTGGCAGCCATTCTGCACCGATAGTAACAGAGCGAATCCGATTCCTTTCTATAATTGACGTGACAGGTTCCCCGTGATTCAATTCATCCACGAGTCCGACAGAGAGCTGTTTGAGCATGCCCTCGCTTTTGCGCAGAAGCAGACAAAACGGTTGATTGAGAGCTATCCGGACTTCTACCCGATGTACACCGAAAGCGGCAAGTGGAAGCACGAAGGCGCGGCCTGGACCCATTGGTGCGATGGCTTTCTGCCCGGGATGATGTGGCTCTTCTATAAGCATCTCGGCCCCGACAAACCGGAGTCCAAATTCTGGATGGAGCAGGCCATCCGCTACAGTAAACCGCTCGAAAACCGCAAAATGGACCGCGATGTGCACGATTTGGGCTTTGTATTCCTATCGACGTATCACCGCTGGTATCAGATTACGAGAGATCCTGAAATTCGTGAGGTCGTGCTGCAGGCCGGCCGGACACTCGCGCAACGTTACACCGAAGTCGGCCAATATCTGCGCTCGTTCGTGGCGGAGGACTCCATCTTTATCGACGTGATGATGAACGTCGGCATCATCTTTTATACGGCGCGGGAGTCTAACGACAAGCGGCTGCGCGATATCGCGGTACGGCACTGCATCACGACGCGCCGCTGTTTGGTTCGCGGGGATGGATCGACGGCGCACGAAGGCATCTTCGATCTGGAAACGGGAGAGTTTTTGCGCCAGACAACGCAGCAAGGATTTCGCGGCGATTCGTGCTGGTCGCGTGGCCTGGCGTGGGCCTTATACGGCTTCTCGGCTTCGTATGAATACAGCCGCGATCCGCGATTTCTTCATACGGCGGAAGCCTGCGCCGATTACTACATCACGCATACCCCGGCCGATGGAGTGCCGCCCTGGGATTACAATGCACCTCCCGAAAACCGGTCGCTCGTGGACACGTCCGCGGCCGCCATCGCAGCGTCGGGTATGTTGCGGCTGTGCCGGCAAATCTCGGACCCCATGAAGGGCCACTTCTATTGGTCGACCGCGATCCACATTCTGCGGACTCTATGCACGAAGTACATGGCGAGCGGAGATTCGAAATGGGAGGGCGTGCTGAAAGGCGGCGTCTATCACATCCATAAAGGGCTGGGCGTGGACGAATCGGTGATGTGGGGCGAGTACTTCTTCGTGGAGGGCTTGGAAGAAGCCCTGCGAGTCATGTCGCGAGGAGTCGGTTCGAGCGCGGGCCCGGGTCATGCCGAACAGTTCAGTTACGGCTCGAGCTGATGCTGCCGGACGATTCTGCCGATTTGGTCTTCGTGGGCGAGAACGGCGCGGTAGATCACCCGGTAATGATCGGAGGCCCAGAAGTCCATCAGCTTGCGGGCGCGCTCCGGTCCTAATAGCTTTTTCATGGCCTGATATTCGTCGTAGCAGACCACCAGATGCAGATAGTTTGACTCATCGTCGTTCGCGCCATCCGGAAAGCCTACGGGCAGTTTTGGAAACAGCTTGCGGAGCTCCGCGTCGGCTTGCGCTTCGGCCTGCGGATGGGCCTCGATGAACCAATGAATCTCTTCGTGGATGAAGGCGGAAAGCAGCTCATCATCGTGATGCAAGTGGCGCGTGTGGAGCGTCAAAACCGGGTGACTATGCGGGATTTGCGTTTGATCGATTAAAACGCGTTTCGTAAAGATCCACTTCAATACGTCATATTGCTGGACAAGACGAAGCAATTCGTCTCGTGTTTGCGCTTCGGCAGCGGTTCGGTGCTGTAGCTGAATATCGAGTTGAGGCACTGGCGGCGCTTTCGCAAGCAGCGAAGGCATGAGAAGTATTGCCTGACCCGCCAGATTGAAGATCCGCTTCATGCCGGTTTGCGAACTGGAGCGTCCAGGTCGATTTGCGCTGAAGGAGAGATGTCGGCCTTCAACATGCATTTCATTTGCTCCAAGGCGGTCTCCTGCTCTTCGGCGTTGCAGGCGGCAACGCAATCGCGGGGAACGATCAATTCCATATCGCGCATATACGCGTCGCTCGCGCTGAAGAGAACGCAACTGTTTGTCGCGACGCCGGTGAGTATCAGGCGCTTGGCGCCAAAATGCTTGAGAAGCAGATCGAGGGGCGTCTGATAGAAAGCCGAATGCTTGGGCTTCAAGACGAAATAATCCCGGGCCGGGTCGGGCGCAAGTTGCTCGACAAAGGGCCGCCCGCGAACGCCATCTTTCAAGCAGTGCGTGACGAGTTGATCGAAGTTCGATTGCCACCGTCCGAAATTATCGTTGACATAGACGGCGGGAATGCCGGCCGCGTGTGCGCGTTTTTTCAGCTCGGAGATATTGCGAGCGATCGGAAGCGCGTGGCTGAACAACTCATCGCCGCGCGGAAACTCGAAATCGTTGATGACGTCGATTAAGAGCAGTGCAGTGTCGTGATTATCAGGCGCACTGCCATCGAGATCACCCGGCTTGCCGGGTTGGGTAGTCACGCTAATAATTTAGCGAGACGACATAGCGGTTCCTGTTCAAATGGTCCTGCAAGACCGGTGCTGTAAACTCTTTCCAGAAGAAATTGCCGCCTATCATTTGAAAGATATGGGTAAGAGAGCGTCGTCTGACAATACGCAGGCATTTCGCCCTATCATGCTCCTAGAGCGGCGGTCCTTTCCATCCGCTCATGAGAGCAGCGATTACAAACCAAGCCGGGTAGCAAAAAACGAAAGGTAAAAGCAGTATGAAAAGTAGCACCCATCGACGCCGACTTCCAGCAGCTTGGTAGGTTTGCCGATAAACGCGAAGCCCTGCCATGACGACTACGGCCACAGCAAGAAACTGAGCGGTCTGGAATGCAGTCGATACGACCGATTCTACAGCGAACGGCATCAGCATAGAAATAGCTGGTAATGTCAACAATAAAGGCAGACGGGCCCTCAATACCGAGCGCTTTCAACCCACTCGCACCGACGTGCGTTACGCGGCATATCTGTGGAGTGGCATCAGAGGCGCAGAGCCTCGGAATTCAGGAGTTCTGGTAGCTCTCTGTCCCGGATCTCCGGATCTCCTCGGATCTCCCCCGGCGTCGGTAGGTCATCGTAACTGTCCCGTGTTTGCCCCCAGGTCGGCCTTGATGGACGGAAAACGAGCGTCATGTCAGCAGGTCAAGGAGATTTCGGCCGCGTACTTGGAAGTTTAAGGTCATTCCGATACAAAGCTCCTGGCGTAGAAAGATCGATCTTTGATCGATATGCGTTTCCGGAATACGGTTTTAATTCAACCTCATAAATCCCGGGAGCTGCCGTGATTGCATATTCTCCTAAGTCATTGGTCGTTGCACAGGCGACTTGGGTTCCATCGGACCTGAAAAGACAAATGCTCACTCCCTCAGCAGGTCTGCGGTTTTCTGTGAGAGTTCCACTAAGGGTGATCTCTTGCGAGACGGTATCGCCGTTCAAATTACTGAGAGGAAGTCTGATCGTCAGACCGCTCTTCTCGGGGTAGAAGACAGGCAGCGGGTAATACCTAGCGGTTAGGAAGCCTTGCAGACTGGCGTCGACCGCGTAAAGACCTTCCGGTATTTTTAGGAAGCAGGCGTTACCTTGGGAGTCGCTTTCTTTCTGCCAGGATTTTTGTGTCGACAGATTTGAGGCCTGAACTCGTGCGTGGGGCAGGGGTAGACCTGTCTCGTCGAGCACCTTAATGCACATCTCCGAGGCAGACAACGTGGTGCCTGCCATCGACAAGCATAAGTACGCCACAACCGGCAACAGCTTCAAAGGCATTTCTGTCGTACTTCCTATTTCAGGAGTTCTGGTGACCGTCCCGGAACTCGTCCCGGAACTCGTCCCGGAACTCCCCGGAACCGAATCTCCCCGGCTGCCCGTGACATTCTCCAATCATGGGTAGAGCGGTACGTCCATCGCCGACAAACCTATCACGACCTTTCCTTCTTTTCTCCCTCCTAATCGCCGGGCGGGAGGCATGGAGGGATTACTGGGATAACTCTTGCCATCAAAGCGCAATTCCGCCTCGTAGCCAGGCCGGATGCCTCCACCTCGCACCCAAACGCTAATATTGTGCCAGCCATTTGATGTCTCATCCAGTACCCGAATAGGAGGCCACGTTATTGCGAGTTCAGTCACAACTCTCCATGAGCTATGATCTCGCACTAAAATCAGTGTGCTACAACCGCCGCTTCCGCACCAGCCGTTACCAGTTAGATATACCAGCGCTTCTTGCCTTCCATCACTACTAAGGCGAACCATGGCAGCTGAATATCGTGTCGTTTTGTTGTCCTCTCGCCTACTTTCTTTACGAAATTCCGAAGGAAAGTCCCTAGAGATGAGTGCTTGGCTGGAAAGGCTTCCGGTGCCTGACGGGATGTCTGGCCAGCGTGCCCGTGTAGCGGTGGTGACCAAGCAACCAATGTCAACAATAGAACGCAATCAGGAATGTGCCTGACGTTTGTCATCGCCGTCGGGCTAACGAAGTACCCATATAAAGTCTAAAAACATTTCATGACACCTAAAATGTTACTGCCCTAGTCGTCATGAGCGATCCTACATTTATCGTGCCAGGGTTGCCTGATACGCCCTGGGCTCCAAGGTTGTAGGAGCTGCGGTGGCCTGCAAAAGCTGCTGTGGCGTGAAGGATGGAAACTTCTTTGCTAAGTACGTTCTATTGCTACTTAGAAGAAGTGCAGCGTAATCAGCCGAAAGTAAGGTTCTCTGTAAAATCTTCCCAGAAGAAATTGCCGCCTGTCATTTTGAAAGAAATGCGGTAAGAGAGCGTCGTCTGACAGTACGCAGGCATTTCGCCTTATCATGCTCCTAAAGCGGCGGTCCTTTCCATCCGCTCATGAGAGCAGCAATTACAAACCAAGCCGGGTAGCAAAGAACGAAAGGTAAAAGCAGCA
Organism: uncultured Acidobacteriaceae bacterium; assembly: GCA_963703035.1. Lineage (GTDB taxonomy): Bacteria > Acidobacteriota > Terriglobia > Bryobacterales > Bryobacteraceae > Bog-105. Next base: position 2,305,666 of record OY969780.1, read on the forward strand.
GGAAAAGTAGCACCCATCTACGCCGAGTTCCAGCAGCTTGGTAGGTTTGCCGATAAACGCGAAACCATGCCATGACGACTACGGCCACTGCAAGAAACTGGGCGGTCTGGAATGCAGTCGATACGACTGATTCTACAGCGAACGGCGTCAGCATAGAAATAGCTGGTAATGTCAACAATAAACCGATCTTCATGTGCATACTACCCGGCATGGAGAACCCTCAATTAGCTAGTTACAGCCCCGTAGCGGCCCCCGTTTGGGACGTTTACGTCGCTTATGCGCCGGTAGTCCGGACGCAACAAGGCGGCTCCGAAATTCGACACCGTTGCCTACGTGGTTGACCCGCTGCCAGCGTCACATTTGAGAGCGTAATCCCCACCCTGGCGCCAGCACCCCGAAAAATGTAATTACAGACAATGGCACAGAGATGCCGCTCATCATTAGAAGAGAGAACACGAAGCTGCCAGGTTTCAGCGAGCGAGATCGATGTGGATGGGCTGACGAGACTCCCACCGACGTGCGTGTACGCGGGATATCCGTGGAGTGCGCGTCCGAGGCGCAGAGTCTCGGGAATTCAGGAGTTCTGGTGACTGTCCCGGATCTCCCCGCGGGATCTCCCCGCGGATCTCCCCGGATCTCCCGGATCTCCCTGACTGGTTGCCTGCAAGACCGGTGCTGTAAACTCTTCCCCGAAGAAATTGCCGCCTGTCATCTGAAAGATATGGGGTAAGAGAACGTCCAAGATCTCTTCTCATAGTGCGCCTTTCAGTCCGGTGTTTTCTCAGTACGGGCCATCTTCGCTGGCAGGGAGCCGCAGGCACAAGCACGCAACCAAAATCACGGCATGGGTCCGTTATACTTGCCGGACGCGTACATAATCCAGATGAAGAATAGCCAAGCCGGATAGCTAAACGCGAACGGCAAAATCAGCACCGTATAGAGCAGGACCAAATTTTTATGTTTAGCTTTTGTACGGGCCTTTATGCAGAGCCAAAGACAAACGCATCCGAGTATCACCGGAATATAGCCAAACGCCAGTTGAGTATTCAGGTTAGTTGGTCTGAGGATATCGTGGCTGAACAGCGATAAGCCAGCGAGAACAGTGGCGAGGGCGATTAGCATCGGGCTTCCCCTCCATTTCGCCTCTACGGTAAGTGAAGCTCTTCGCATAACCTACCAAGTATCGTGTTCCGAGAAAACCTGATCGATAAAGAGACGCCATTTCGCATTCCGCTGCGCTTCTCGTGTACCGCCATCAGGTGAGAATCACCTGAATGGTGAGGTTTACAGCGGAGGCCGTTCAGCATCGCGTGCTGTCAGTGTCCTACCACCAAGACTGCTTCCCGCCACAAGGAGCAATGAGGAGCTAACGCAAAATCGCAGTTGAGCCATATCGAATTACCAAACAGAATGTACTCAGCATGCCATCAAAGTCGTGAACTGATTCGGAGCCAACCGCAGCTCACGGACACAGAGTTCTTCTGCGCCTAGGCATCCAAATAGGACCTTCTCGTCGACCCCGATTTCGAAGACCCTTCCGCGAACGGTCGTATCTCAAGTGTTGTCAGGAAACGCGATTCTTAATTAGTATTGAGACCCGATCCAGCGGTACCTGTCACGTTCACAATGTTCAAAGTTCCCTCAGTAAACGCGTAATAGATGGTCTCCCAATGATTTAGCACACATTCATCATCCACTACTTCCACCTCCAAAAGCCCCCGCCCCGCTATCCTCGCCCCGGAGAAACTGCTATGTCCTCTCACGTTCTTTTGCGCGGCGGCCACCGCGAACACCCGGCCGGTTCTGTCTTCGTTGGCGAACCCGACCCTCACGAAATTCTTCAGATCACCCTCGTTCTGAACCGTGCGAATCCGGCGCCTGAACCCAATGCAAAGCGCCCGCACCTCACGCACGACGAACTTGCGAGCGCTCACGGCGCAGCTCCTGCGGATATCCAGTCAGTAGAGGCGTTCGCATCTGAATATCATCTCTCTGTCGCGCACGTCAATCCGGCGGCTCGTACGGTTACTCTATCGGGGCCGCTCTCGACTTTGGCGTCCGCGTTCGGCGCCCAGCTCTCTATGCGGCAAGTCGATGGCAAAATCCTGCGAACGCGCAGAGGCTCGCTTTACGTTCCGAAGTCGCTCGATGGCCGCGTCATCGCTGTACTCGGCTTCGATCAACGTCGGGCGGCCGAGCCTCATCACAGATTCCTTCCAAAGGCCACCGGCTCGCTTTCCTACACGCCGCGCCAAGTCGCGGAGGCTTACAATTTTCCGACCAACACCGGCACGAATCAGACCATCGCGCTCATTGAGCTCGGCGGCGGGTTCGACAGCTCAGATCTCGAAGCCTACTGGAACCAGCTTGGTTTACCCAATGTGGTAACCACCGCGGTCTCGGTTGACGGCGCTCAAAACACTCCGACGGGTGATCCCACGGGACCCGATGGTGAAGTCTGTCTCGATATCGAGATTGCAGGCGGCATCGCCCCCGGTGCGCGCCTGGCCGTTTACTTCACTACGAATACCGATCGCGGCTTTTTGGACGGGATCAACGCCGCCATTCACGATCTGGTGCGGAAACCCTCCGTCATCTCGATCAGCTGGGGAAGCGCAGAACCCGAGTGGACGCCGCAGGCCATGAACGCGTTCAACGCAGCGTTTCACGATGCCGCGCTTCTCGGCATTTCTGTTTGCGTGGCTTCCGGCGATAGTGGGTCGTCTGACGGCGAGCCCGATGGAAACGTTCACGTCGATTTCCCCGCCTCGAGCCCCTGGGTGCTCGGTTGCGGCGGCAGCAGTTTGTTCCTCAAGAATGGAAAGGTCGATTCAGAAACCGTCTGGAACGACGATCCCGATGCCGGCGCAACGGGCGGGGGCGTCAGCTCTCACTTCTCGCGCCCCGCTTATCAATCAAAAGTGAACGTCCCTCCCCCGACGGCAACCGTGAATCCAACCGGCCGCGGCGTTCCTGACGTCGCCGCTGTAGCCGATCCCAATACCGGCTATGAAATTCTCTTTGACGGAACGGAAGGGGTGGTGGGAGGTACCAGCGCAGCCGCGCCACTCTGGGCCGGATTGATCGCTCTCTGTAATGAGCAGCTCGGGCAAAATGTCGGCTGGTTTCATCGCACTCTTTACGGGCTTCTCTCGCGCGACAATGCGCTCAATGACATTACATCCGGCAACAACGGCGCTTATGAAGCGGCAACAGGCTGGGACCCTTGCACCGGGTTGGGCTCGCCGAACGGGCAAAAAATTCTGAGCGTCTTCAAACAGATTGCGAAGAAGTAGCGATCTCCGCCAGGATCTCGTCAAACGCGCGCGCCGGGTCTGCGGCGCGTGTGACTTGCCGGCCAATCACAAGGTAATCCGCGCCATTCTCGAATCGCTTCCCGAGGCGTAGCAGTTCGCTTTTGATCCTCTTTTGCAGCTCCCGCAGACCGCACTCCCGGAGCCACAATCAGAAACCTGTCCCCGGCGATTTCCCGGACCCGCGCAACTTCAAGCGGCGAGCATACCACTCCGTCGATCCCGCTCTCGATCGCTTTCCTGACTCGCAGCTCGACCAATTCTGAAACCGGAACGTTGTATCCGAGATCCGCCAGGTCTTCCTCGTCGAAGCCGGTGAGCACCGTTACGGCCAGCAACTTCGCCGGACTTCCACCGCGTCCTTCTGCCGCCGCTTGCATGATGGCTCGGCTGCCATGCACAGTTAGAAGCTGCACCGCGTCCGTTCGGCAGACGGCGCGTGTGGCCCGCCTCACAGTTTCCGCAATGTCGTACAGTTTCAAATCGAGGAAAACCTGTTTGCCGAAGGAACCGAGCTGCGAAACGAAATCCATTCCCGCCACCGCGTACAGCTCCATTCCCACCTTGTAGAAATTCGCCGCCGGGCCAATCCGTTCCACCAGCTCCAAAGCCTCCGCCGCGCTGTCTACGTCGAGCGCCACGATCAATGGGTTCGTTTCGTAATTCAGGGCCGTACCTCGATTGGCTTCGTTTCGTAGTTTTTGACCCTGCCGATGATGTACGCTTCGGGCCTCGCCTCGAGCAGCGTTCTCGCGTCGCTGTCACCCAATGAAATCAGTAAGCCGCCGGACGTTTGCGGATCATAGAGCAGAGCTTCAATCTCGATCGGGATTTCAGGCGGCATCAGCACACAGCTTTCGACGAATTCCCGATTATTTTTCAGGCCGCCCGAATGCGCCCCGGCTCTCGAATATTCGATCGCGCCCGGAAGGAAGCGGATCGCACTCGCCGAAATTTCGAGCGTTACGTTACTTGCCAGCGCCATCTCCCGCGCATGCCCCAGCAGGCCAAAACCCGTCACATCGGTGCAACCGTGAACCTCCAGCCCGAGCATGGCTTCACACATCTCCCGGTTCAGGGTCAGCATCTGCTCGATAGAAGCGTCGACGTGGCTTCGTTCCGCAAAACCGTTCTTAAGGGCCGTCGAGATTACGCCCGTCCCAATTCGTTTGGTAAAAACCAGCACGTCTCCCGGTTTCGCGCCCGCGTTCGTCAAAATTCTTCTTGGATCGATCAGCCCGGTCACGGCGTATCCGAACTTAATCTCGTCCTCGGAAATGCTGTGGCCGCCCAGAATCACGCAACCGGCTTCATGGATTTTCTCCGCGCCGCCCTGAAGAATCGCTTCGAGATCCGCAATCTCCCCCTTCGCTGGAAACACGACAAGAGAGAGCGCCGTAACCGGCCGGCCGCCCATCGCGTAGATATCGCTTAACGCGTTCGCCGCCGCGATTCCGCCGAAAACGTACGGATCGTCCACGATCGGCGTGAAGAAATCGACCGTCTGCACCATCGCAACCGGCTTTCCGCCTGCTTCGGTCAGATCGTAAACGCCCGCATCATCCGCCGTGTCATAACCGACCAGAACTTTTTCGTTCGTCACGCGCGGGACGGCGCGTAAAGCGCGATCCAAAATCTTGGGACTCAGCTTCGATGCACACCCGCCCGCTTTCACGTTCGCGGTGAGCTTGGTCGGCATTACAAACCAGTGTAGTGAGCCGGAACCGCGACTTCTTCAAAGCGCCACTCGCGCCAGCCATCGAGCAGCGGGAAGTACAGGCCCAGCCAGATCGGACCCTCGACCAGACGAGACATCAACGCCCCGTAATCATCAAGCTGGGGGCGGTAGCGGCGCTGCTCTTCGTTTAGAAATTTATCCAGTCCTGCTCCCTTGTGCTCGCTCGTCTTGAAATCGACGATCCACAAGCGGCCCTCCGAATCTCGAAAGGTACGGTCAATCGTCCCGCTGATCAGCCTGTCCTCGAGCCGCCCCGCAACCGGCCACTCCGATCGAGCTTCCGAATACGTTTCGAGTATCCACCGTCCGCGCTCGCTTTCAATTGTGGTGCGGACCGCTTGCAGCACGCGTTCCGAGGCTTTCTTTTCTTCAGAGCGCGGGATGCCAAGCCTCCGCAGTTCCGATCCGATTGCCGGTTGAACCGCCGTCAAACGCCCCGCCTGCCACGCGGCAACGCCTTCGCTTGCAACTCGCTTCAGCAAATCGTGAACCACCGTTCCCACATGTCGCCCCGTATCGCTGACCCATTCATAAGTGACCGGGCGCGCGGATGCTGTCGCATGCCGAAGCTCCGGCCGCCATTGAACCGGCCGCTCGAGTTGCGACGCTCGCCAGGTCTCCGGCAAGCGGCGTAACACTGTTTTTGGGCGCTCAGCCTGCTGCACGATGAAGAGACTTTTTTGGGCCGGTACTTTGCGCCGCCGTTCGCTTTCAAACAGAGGCGCAACCCTGTCCCAAATCAATCCCAGAAAAGTATTGCTTCCGGGCTTATGGCACGCGGTTCTATCCTTGTTCCGCTTTACGTTTCCCAGCAAACATAAGTTGTTCTTGGCCCGCGTCACGGCTACATAAAACAGCCGCTTCAGCTCGTGCTCTTCCTTCAGCTTGTTCTCTTGCTCGACGTGCTCATACTGAGGATCTTTGACGCCGCGCTGCGGCTGAGCGGCCACCAGAAGCCTCTTAGTGCCGTTGTCGAGTAACTCCTCCGTCCAAATCAAAAGGTCGCGCTCCGTGCCCCGTGCCGCTGCGCCTAAATGCGGAAGGATAACCGTGTCGAACTCAAGCCCCTTCGCCCGATGTATGGTCAGCACCTGCACGCGATCCGCATCCGGCGCAGGCTTCGCAAACAGGCACTGCAGGCGCTCATTCAGAAGACTGAAATCGCGGATTATTCCACCTTGCTCGAATGCTTCAAGCAAGCCAAAAAATGTGTCCGTGTCCTCCAGATGATTTGTTCGACGCAGAACCGCGGGACCGCCCAACCGCAACCATGTCTGCTCAATCAGGTTGCGCAATGACGCGTGGCCTACCTTCGATACGGCGTCTGACAGGATCTCTTGCACCCGCACGGCCCTGTTCCGTCCCTCCGGCGACAGCATGCGAATCTTTTCCGGGTCGGAAAGCAAATCGAGAATTGTTCTACCTTTCTCGTTCTCGGCCAGCGCCGCGAGATCCGGCAGCGTTAACCCGCACCATGGCGCGCGTAAGCATGCCAGCCACGAAACGCGATCTCCCAAATGCAGCACCGCCCGGGTAAGCGCCAGGAGATCGAGGATATGCTGCTCTTGCTTCAGCTCGTCGATTTCGATCGCCTCGTACGCGATCCCGGCATCGCGCAACGCCGCGAGAATAGGTCCGACGTGCGTTCGAGTTCGTACGAGGACGCCCACATCACTCTTCGGCAAAGCCTCTCGAACCAGCTTGACCACCTGCTTCGCTTCTTCGCACCCGTCGTTATCGTCGACAAACGGTATGAGTTGCGGCTCTGCGCGGCAGCACGGGCGCGAGGCTTCTGAAGGCCGCAGCTTCACCCCTCCATGGGCCGGATCGTCGACCGCCAGAATGGGCCCGAACATGTCCGTCGTCCAGTTGACGATTTCCGGTGTCGACCGGAAGTTCGTAGTCAGCGCGATCCGCCTCAGCCGAACTGAGCCCAGCCGCTCTTCTTCCCAGCATTGCAGGAACAGCGCAATATCCGCTTCACGGAAGCGATAAATACTCTGTAGCGGATCGCCGACCAAAAACAACGTGTGGCCGTCGCCTTCGGACCACTGCTCAGTCAAGGCTTTCAACAGATCGTATTGGGCGCGCGATGTATCTTGAAACTCGTCTACGAGTAAATGCTCGATGCGGTAATCGAGCGCGTAGAGCAAATCGCTGGGCCGATCGGGCGTGCCGAGGGCCCGAATGGCTGCGCGCGTCACTTCCGTGAAATCGACCTCGCCTCGCTCGCGAAACACATCCAGCAGCTTGTCTTCCGCGACCGTAAGCAATCTGCAAAAATCCTGTTCCAGTTCCCTATGCGACTCGCCGCCGAGATTTCGCCACTGATCACGCCGCTCGAGCATCCGGGCGACTTGCCCCTCCACGCGCGAGATGTCGTTATCGAAATGCAGCGAGACCCGCCGGAACAGTGCGGCCGAATCCTGGTCCGTCGACGTGAGATGGCTCAAAGCCCGGCGCGCAGCTAAATGGTAGAGGTCGGTTGCGTTCTCGATCACCTGCGCTGTCGCACCAAAACGGGAGATCACCGGCATCTGACGAGTTAGCAGCGCGCACAGTGCATCAATGGTTAGGATTTGCAGGCGCGATGCATCCGCCAGCAAATCGTAATCACACTTGCGGCCGTGTTCCCACGCCGTGCGCGCAAGCTCGCGAATTTGCCTCTCATAGTCGTCTTCAAGCGTCGCATCGCTGTACGCCTCCTTCAAGGCCTTCAGCACGCGATCCTTAATTTCAGCGGCCGCTTTTCGGGTAAACGTTATGGCGACCACGGACTCAGGACGGTTCACGTTTGCGAGCAGGCGCAGGTAGCGCTGAATCAGCACGCCCGTTTTCCCCGAGCCCGCGGGCGCTTCGACTATGAACGAGCGTGCCGGATCGAGAGCTTCGCGCCGCTCTCGCTCGTCCGAAATCATTCCTCGTCTTCCTGTTCGCGCTGCTCCAATTCCCGCACGCGGCAAAACGGCTTCACTGCGCAGTAATTACACGCTCCGTCCAGCGGATCAACGGCCGCATAGCCCTCGACAAACCCTCGCGCGATGCGTTCGATGTGTTCGCGGGACTCCTGTATGAACACGTCCCAATCTGGTTTGACCTCAGCGGTTCTATCCCCAAACTGCTTGCCGCGTGAAAAGCCGACAGCGCGCAAGTCGCGAGCCTTCAGCTGCCCAAAGAAGATACCCTCGACATCCGCGCCCAGCGCCGCCGCATACACCAGCAACTGTGGCTCGGCGGGACGCGAACCTTCCAGTTGCTTGCGCTTCGGCTCCCCCGTTTTGTAGTCGATCAGGATCAGCTTGCCGTTCTTTACACGGTCCACGCGATCCATCCGCAAGTGAAGCTCGAGACCCGCTATGTCGACCGAGCGCTCCTGCTCGGTCAGCTCAACAACAAAAGACTGTTTCCTTTGACCTTCGAGCCGCAGCCAGCCGAGAATTACTTCTTCCAGCCGCTCGCGCTCTGCGGCCCTATTTTGCTCGTCAAACGGACTTTCCTGACTGGCTTTCACGGCCTCGCTCACAGCCGTGTGCACCAGCGCGCGCAGCTCATCTTCGGGAGTCGATTTCAGGCGAGCTTGTGTTTGCAGTTTCTGCCATACATACTGCAGCGCTGTGTGGGCGCATCCTCCACGATCTCGCGCGTCAAGACCGAAGCAAGCGTCCTCTATAGCGCTCGCGTTCAGCCGGATCTCAGCAAACGCCCGAAACGGGCATAACGATTGCGCTTTCAGGACGTAACTTCCACCCCGGCTCTCTCCCGTTCCGCGCAGCGGGGGCGCCTGAAAATCCTCAATCTCCTCGAGAGGCGTCTGCGCATACGCTGCGCGCGGCAGCTGACCTTCCCATCCCGGAAGTTCGTCGCCAACATCGGTCGTGAATCGTTGGGCTATGGGTGAGAGGCGTCCCGAATACGTCGCGACTGTCGAAGGCGCAGCTGAAAGCAGGAATTCGGTGATACGCTCCCGTTCGCGCCGCGCGCTTTGAGGCGAACTGCCCGGAACCTTTCGGGCCCGCTGCAATCTGAATGGAACCAGCGGAGATACATCGACCGCCGGCGGCCAGGTCTCATCCGACAATCCGATCACGATTGCCGAATCGAATTCGACTCCCGACCCCTCGGCCGCATCCACAATCTGCACTGGCGAGGACCAATCGCCCACTTCCAATCCGCTCTCAGCAAGCAAGCGCCGTAACTCGGCCAGCGCCGTGCCGTACGGCACCGGACCGCAAACCAATCCCAAGCTCGCTAATCGCGAGAGCGCGTCTTTCCAGCTTTCAACGATCTCTTGTTCGCGCGAGCTGAGCCCCGAATCGCCGGGCCAGCCCGCCGCTTCCACGAGACAGCCGATGAACTCGCTCCAGGCGGCCAATTCGAGCTCACTTGACATGGTGCGCAAAACTCGCCTCACAGCAGGCCAAATCCGAATGAGCGTCGGACACCCCTCGGTCGCGCGCTCCATCTGGCGTAACGAAACATCCAGCTCCCGAAATCTCCGCAGGCTTAAGTCCGCAAGCGCTCGCGCATTACGCTCGGGTGCCGCGCCTCGAATAAACGAACAGCGCAGAATCGCGCTCGCATCAGCGTGATGGATGCGCGGATACGCGAGTTCCAAAAGCAGCAGCGCACTCGCGATCAGAGGGTGATCTTCGAGCGGGGGCGCTGACGCTATATGAAAGATCGAGACTTCTCTACCGCCACTCTGCAAGCGCGCCGAAGGATAAAACACCTGCTCAAAAATCCGCCGGATGAGAGGCTCATTCGCAGAAAGACCCGGCACAAAGATTCCGATTGCGCGCGACGGTTGCTCCTCAAACGTCGTGCGCGCCCAACGCGCCGCTTGTTCCACTTCCGCATTGAAATCTTTGCAGCGCTTCACCGGCGCGCGCTCTGCATTTCGACGCAGCGACAACGGCTCAATCGCGGCACGATTCCCGAGAACCTGCTTTATTTGCTCGAGCGCCGGCGTCACGCTCGCGAACCCGGCAAACACGACTGCCTCCCGCTGGCAATCCCCTGCACCGATCCACGTTGGAATTAGCCGCCACATGTCGGATCGTGTAATCCAGTTCTCTTCCTCGCACTTACGGCGAAAGCGCTTGTGCCAGGCTTGAAACTGCTGTGCGTCGGGATGATCGTTCCAATCGCCCCCCTCAGCAGAAATGTGCCATTCGGCAAGGACGCGCGCAGCGCGGCGAGCCATGCCCGCAGTGGCACTCGAATCGAACAGATCCGGATGCTGCTCTTCAATAATCGATTGCCAGGCCAGCCGCTCCTGCGCGGGCGAAAGGAGCGTCGGAATTTCGTTTGAGCTGTAGCGCGCTTCCTGCCAGCACACAGACAGCCACGCGCCCGAGCTATAGATCGCGGGCCGTTCCCAAGTTTCGAGGCCGCGGCTTAGCTGGTACTCAGCAAACTGCTTTGCCACTACTGCCGCGAGCAGCGGTGAAGGAGTGACGATGGTGGTTTTTCGGTCGAAGTAAGTCGGCAGGCCTTTCGAGGCAAGGCGAATCAAGGGGCTCTACACGTATTATCGCGAGTGCTGCTTGAAAAGCGCCGCCTAGCGCTACGGCTCGCATCCCGAAGAGCTCGTGCGTCACTCGAAGATAAAGCTTGGAATGCACCGGGACGCCCAATACTTGCAGCTTGTGCGTACTGCTCGCCTTCGGTAATATGACTGTAAACAGAGCACGTTCTGGTAGTGATACGAGATAAACTTCGAACTCGCACCTTCCTTTATGACGAGCTCGAGCAGGACAACTCGGCCCCACGATCCGGCTCTGGTGGCTGACCGTAATTGTCCTAGCCCTAAAAACCTTCCGAATAAGACATCTACATCAGCGGAAGAATTTATGGACAGAGTAGAAATTCCGGCCGAGCAAGTCATCCCAATGGATGCGATCGCGCAACGCCTGCAAGGTTTGAGAATCACCTTCGTGAATGTATTCTCAGTGGCTCACGCGGACGGATCGTGGACCCTTATTGATGCGGGACTGCCCTTTACCGAAGGGCTGATTCGCAGCTGGGCGGAAAAGCAATTCAGCGGCCCACCGAACTCGATCGTGCTCACGCATGGCCATTTTGACCATGTCAGCGCAGCCCGCGGCCTGGCAGATAAATGGGGGGTGCCCATTTACGCTCATGAGTTAGAGTTTCCTTACTTGACCGGACAGCAGGAATACCCGGCTCCGAACCCCGGTGCGGGTGGAGGATTGATGTCTCTCTTGTCCCCCATTTACCCGCGCGGTCCTGTGGACCTCGGTAGCCGGTTGCGTGCTTTGCCAACCGAGCAATCCAGCCCGGGCGCTCTCAATGTGCTGCCCGGTTGGGAGATTTTGCATACGCCTGGTCACACGCCCGGCCACGTTTCGTTTTTCCGCCGACAAGATGGGACGTTGCTCGTCGGCGACGCTTTTTGCACTACAAAGCCGGAGTCATTCTTTGAGGCTGCCGTTGCGCAACAGCCCGAACTGCACGGACCGCCCTCGTATTTCACTTGGGACTGGAACTTGGCGCGCGAGTCCGTTCAGCGGCTCGCGAAACTCAGCCCGACTGTGGTCGCGCCGGGTCATGGGAAACCACTGTCCGGCGAGAAAGTTCCCGAAGCGCTACGGAGGCTGGCAGCGAATTTCGATACGATTGCAGTGCCTGAAAACAGCACAAGCGCCAAAGCGTAGCGAGCTATTCTCAGACCCGCTCCGCAATTGCAGTTATGAAGATGAACCAAATCCGGCGCGGCCGCGGCAGCCACTCTTCTGATTCAAGGCTTGAGAGCAACATGGCGGACCTGGAAATGCTCAATTGATCCTTCCAGGTCCAGCAGCAAGCGAGAGACGGCGAGCGGCGCAGAGGCAGGAAAGTACAGCATATTCAATGGAGGGCAGATGAAGTCTTATCGCAAAGTTGCACCGGTGTCTCTGAGCTTGGCGGTTTGCCTGTCTACAGCATTGCCGTGTAACGCTTGGCAGAATCAGAAAAAGACGCTGAAGCAGGTCTACCAGAACAACGATTTTCAACTGACCGGAATCAGCGTATCCAAAACCGGGCGGCTATTCGTAAATTTTCCGCGCTGGTCCGACCGCTACTTATACGGAGTCGTGGAAGTTATGCGCGACGGATCGACGAAACCGTTTCCCGACCAGGAATGGAACCAGTGGGACATGAGACCCGCCACAGCCGGAACGCATTTTGTTTGCGTGCAAAGCGTGGTCGTCGACGACACCGACGCGTTGTGGATTCTAGATCCGGCTGCGCCAGCGCTCGCCAGCGTAGTTCCGAACGGGCCCAAGCTCGTCAAAGTAGATCTAAAAACGAATCAAGTAACTCGTGTCATTCCGTTCGGGCCTGATGTAGCAAAGCCGGACAGTTACCTCAACGACGTACGCTTCGACAATCCCCGGCACACAGCATACATGACGGACAGCGGAGCCGGCGGCATAGTCATACTCGACCTCGCGAGCGGCAGGGCGCATCGCGCATTAGACGGCAACCCTTCCGTGATGGTCGAGCCGGGCGTGCAAGTGGTAGTCGACGGCAAGCCATTGCTGCGCTATGGCAAACCGCCGCAGTTCAACTCCGATAGCCTCGCCCTCTCCCCGGACGGTCAATGTGTGTACTACAAAGCGGTGACCGCGAACACCCTGTATCGCATCAACACCGATGTTCTGCGAGACGCAAGCGCTCCACCGGCGCGTGTGGCTGCCGCCGTCGAGAAAGTAGCCAAGACCTTTCCGACTGACGGCCTCTGGATGGATTCGAAGCAGAACCTATACTTGAGCGACGTAAGCCACAATGCAGTCGCACGGCGTACGCCCGATGGCAGAATCACGCAGATCGTTTCCGACCCGCGCCTGCAATGGCCCGATACTTTTAGCGAAGGCCCGGACGGCGCAATCTATATCAGCGCTTCACAAATCAACAACTCGCCCACTTATAACCAAGGCAAGAGCACGAGAAAAACCCCCTACGCGGTTTTTAAGTTCCAGCCCTAACGAACCGGTCTATTCGTCCCGGAGCGCAAGGTACGGATCGATGTGGATCGCTCGCCAGGATGGAATCAGGATGGCAGCGAAGGTGGTAAGCGCGAGTGTAGCGATCACCGCTGCGATCGTGATCGCATCGTTGGTCGATACTCCGTAGACAAGGCTGCGCAGGAAATGCGAAACCGCGAAAAATGCCGGGACTCCGATTGCCAAGCCTATTGCAGCGAGCCGCACGCCATCCCACAGAATCGATTTCAGGACGTCCGAGCGGAGGGCTCCCAACGCCATTCGAATGCCGATATCCCGAGTGCGTTCTGCCACCGAGTGCGCAATTACTCCATATACTCCGAGCGCGGTGAGCAGCAGCGCTGCGATTGCGAAGACGGTTACCAGCCATGTGTTCGCGCTACGTGGCGCGACGGCTACCGACAAAACCTGCTCCATCGAACGCAGCTTGATAACCGGCAATCTGGGATCCAGTGAATGGACTGTACGGCGAACCGCGCTTGCGAGGCTCAGTGCGGGCTCTTGCGTTCTCAGCACAAACCAGACCTGCCGCTGCCCACCGTTGTCGGGGTCCTGCTCGAACGGGCACCAGGCGTGTGGATCTACGGGTTCGTCGGGTTTGCGCGCGTTCGAATTCGCAATCACCCCAACAATTCGTATCCAGCCCATCTTGCTGTCCGGCGGCCCGAATTTGAAGCGATGATTGAGCGGATTTTCTCCAGGCCAGAACGTCCGGCCAAAAGCCTCATTGACAACGGCAACCGGTTCGCTACCCTTCTTATCATGCTCGTTTAACAGCCTGCCGGCGTCCAAGCGTATACCCAGGCTGCGGAAGTAATCGCCTTCAACGTTCGTATAGTCAATAACCGGTTGGGCTGGACTTGCGACGCGATCAGGCGAGATGAGCCTTTCCCATTGGCCTTCTAACGGCAGATCGGTTCCAAATCCGGCCGACATCGCGCCGGGAAGCGCGCGAAGCTTTGTGCTGAGCTGGCGTTCGAAGACTTGCACGGAACTGATGTTCGTATACTGCTGCTCCGGAAGCGCCAGGCCAAACGTCAGAACGTGTTCTGTGCGAAGCTGCGATTGCTGATCGAGCACGGCAAAAAAGCTGCGCATGAAGAGTCCCGCGGCCATCAATAGAACAAAAGCCAGCGCAATCTGGCCCGCAACCAACAGGCGGCGCGCTCTGCCTGCCACTCGGCCGCCGCTTTGAGACCGCGATCCCTCCTGCAGAGCTGTAGTGAGATCCATGCGAAGCGATCCGAGTGCCGGAGCTAATCCGAAGATCAGTCCGGTCGCAAACGAGACTGCCAGCGTGAACGCGAGAACGATTGCGTTCATCTGGATATCGTGGGCGCGCGGCAGATCCGGAGGCAGCAAATGGATCAACCCCGCTTGCGACCACCAGGCGCACAAGGCTCCGAGGGAGCCGCCCAGGATAAAAAAGAAAAGGTTCTCATGCAGCATCTGCGAGACGAGTCGCCGCGCTGTAGCGCCGATGGCTGTCCGGACCGCAAGCTCACGTCGGCGCGCAATGGCCCGGCTGAGCAGCATGTTCGAAATGTTCACGCAAGAAATCAGTAGCAACGCTCCAACCGCGCTCATGAGCAGGATCAAGAGGCGGCGCGAATCGGCAACGATTTGGTTTTTGAGCGGCAGAACAGCGACTCCCAGATCCATCTGAGCTCGAATTTCGGGCCGCATGCGGCTCGCGATCCGATTGACAACAGATTGCTCGACCTGTTCTGCCTGAGCCAGCGTGAAGCTATCACGAAGGCGCGCAATCAAGGAAAAGTCGTAGTTGTCGTTCTGTACCGCGCGCTCCTCCGGTGTCAGGCTGAGCGGAATCCAGACATCCGCGTTTGTAGATTCCTGCAGCATTCCGTGCGTCGGGAACACAAGCCCGCGGGGCAGGACACCAATAACCTGATACGGCCGACCGTCGAGCAGCAGACTCTTACCGAGAGGCCCTTGGCCGCCAAACAGACGCTGTGCCAGCCCCTCGGAAATCATGGCAACCGGAACCGAGCTGTCGTCTTCCTGCCGGGTGAAATCTCTTCCCATAGCGGGCGAGAGGCCCAGCACCTGCAGCAATCGAAATGACGCCCGCAAGCAATCGACACGCTCCGGGCGAGCTCCGCTTCCCATATTGCGAGCGCTCGAAACAAAAATCGCTGTATCACTGAACGCGGGACTTTGGGCGAACTCGAGCGCGTCCGAGGCCGGCAGGTTAATCGGGATCGGCACCAGTTTCGGCAGTTTCTCGCGAACGAGGACCAGCCGGCTCGGATTGTGAAACGGCAAGGGCTTAAGGAGCACGCCGTAAAAGACGCTGAAAATCGCGGTGGTCAGGCCGATCCCCAGAGCCAGCGCTCCGACCAGCACGACCGTAAACGCCGGCCGTTGCCGAGCGCTCCGCAGCGCGAACAGGAGGTCTTGTGTGAGCTGCATCGGTGTTACAAATGCAATTTTCAGACCACTTCTGCGCACCGATTCAGACAGAGAAGCGCCAGATCTAGAGCGGTTTCAGTGTTCGTTTTCGGGATGAGGCTGTGCGCCATCGTTCATGGCTACTTCACGCAAATACGGCTTCCGGGAAAGTTTGAAACAAGGTTATATACGTTGGGCGTTCCGATGCCGGTTGCCAAATCATAGCCGACCGTCGTCACAAACGCGGGCTCGTAAGCCGTCTTCGATCTCGAAAGGACGCCGTTCGCGCCTGGTTGGGTCGAAGGATAGTAACAGCCGTAACTGACTCCATCCAACTTTTGACAGTTGGCATCGTTATCGCCGAGTGTGACGTCGTAAAAGATGCAATTCGATGATGTACCGTTGCCGAGCGTCGAGTTACACGTACTGCTTCCACTCGCGCCGTACTCGGTCCCACCTAACTGGTAATAGGCGAAGTTGGGATTGCCTTGGCGCGACTCGGTATTCTGATTGATCAGAGCTTGAATGCCGGCCCAAATCGGAGCGCCAAAGGACGTTCCGCCTGCTCCGGACCAGTTGCTCGGGGCACCCGTACAGGGCACGCCTCCACCAAGCGGGTCGCTGTAGCAGAGGACAAAGTAATGTCCCCACACGCCATTCGCCGCAAACATCGAGACATCCGGCAGATCGCGAACGCGGTCGGCCGGATTGCCGTACACAAGGCCCTGGAATGCCGGCTTGGTGTAACCTGTGCACGTGCCGCTGACCACGCCGGGGATGGCCGGCTGTCCATACGCGCATCCGCTCGGCCCACCGCTTCCGCCAGCTGTCGTCAAAAAGCTTACTTCGCCTAGCGCGCTGTTGCAAAAGCCTCCGGCGCCGTATGTTGTCTGATAACCCAAAGCAGTCGCGATTAACTGGCTGGCGCAGGAATCGTTCCACGGAATTTCCGGAACATAAGACAGCGCCGAGTTGTAACTGGGGCCATTAGTCGCGTTCCAGTAAGTTGAGTTCTCGCCCAGGAACGTATCGCCGTAATCTGTACCGCCAACAGCAACGTTGTTCGGCGTGGACGCGAGCGCATTTACATTGATGCCGTTCGTGGCATACGGCTGATTCGAATCTGTTACGTCACCGTCCGCATCGCCAGTTGAAACAAATACCGAAACGCCTTCGAAGACGGCGAGCTGATACAGCGCGTTGATATACGCGTTCCCGTTCGCGCCATTTCCGGACTCCGGCGAGCCATAGCTCAGGCTCATAATCGCAGGCGGGTTCGCGCAGGCCAGCAAGTTTTCGAGCGCGATAAACGCGCCGAAGTTGGTCTCGGTATCGGCGCAAGAAGCAAGCTCGATCGTGGCATTCGGAGCGGAAGCGCTCGCCCATTCGGCGTCCACAGCCGCTTCGCCGTCATCGCCCACCACGACTCCGGGGTCCGAACAGGTCTCCGGCGCGATCGGGATTCCGTTCTCGGTCGTCCCTTTGCCCATCGGCTGGGGATGTACGGTAATCAGGTTGCCTTGCGGAAAAGTTGCCGATAAACCCAACACATTACGGAAGGTCTGGAAATCTCCGGTTGAATACAGGTCCGTTCGCTCCAAGACTACGACCGTCTGCCCCTGCCCTGAAATGCCTAGATAACTATAGAGCGAATTGAAGTTATAGATTGTCTGCAGATCGAGCGGCGTCACGATCTGGTTGCCTGCACTTACTGTGTACTCCGTAACCGGAGGCTTTACTTTGGTGGTCAGCTTCTTTGGCTTGAAATCGTGTAACGCTACTGGCCCAAGGACAACTTCGGCCAGCGCGGCTGGAATTTTCGGATTGCTGACGTTCGCGAAGTGACGCTTTCCGTTCACTTCGATATAGTGAATTTCCGTGTGAAACGCTTCCGCTACCTGTCCCGCTGTGCCCGAGAAATCGATCGCCATGCTGGGGCTCAAAGAATTCACTTTGAATCCGTGCGAGGTCAGCCAGTCCTTCACCGCATCAATATCCTGTTGAGCCAGGCCAAACCTTTGGACGAACTGCGCAGCGTTCCCAAAGCTGTGAAAATTTCGCGAGTTTGGATCGTTCAAGCTATCAATGTAATGCTGCAACTCGGCTTGTTGGCCGGCGGGCCGCTTCAATTGCAAGCGCAGGTGCTCCAAAAGCCGGTCGTCCGCCATTTTGCCCAAATCGGTAGCGCTGGCCACCGCCGGGTGTATATTGCCTGGACGAGTGATGAGTTGATTCTCATCGACACCACGGCTGACAAGAACCGGCGCATTCCGGCCGGCTTGCGCATAGGAAAGGGCGCCACACATGAACGCGGCGGTAAGGCATAGAACAGACACACATCGAGTTTGTCGAGACATTTTGCTCTCTTTTTCTGCTGTGAAATTTAAACTGCTTCGAACGGTTTCAACCGAAAGTAGCAGCGAGTAGAATGCCGCGACAACGGACTAAGTGGGACCAGCGGTACGTCAGGTAGGAAAAACCGCCGGTACTTCAATCGCTCATCAGAAAAATACAGGGGCGCTCTTTTTGTTCGTGCGTGACTTCCCAGTAGCGCTGCAGGATCGAGTAGACCATGAGGCCCGTTTCGCCTTCCCCGAGCAGCAGATAGCGGAAAGACTGCCGCATGGGATTTAACCGCGTCAGCCGCACGAAGATCGAGGCGGGGTGTATGCGCTCACTCAAATAAGCGATCGTATTGGCTTTCGCCACGGCCTGTGATGCCTTGACAAGATATTGTCCGCTTTCTTTTGTGACAGTGATCTCAATGGGCGAAAGAAACTCGCTGCGGTTGTCCAGGAGATCTACGCGGACGAAAGCAAGCGGACCCTTAACGTGATAGTACTGCTCAATCTGTTGCGCGTGACTTTTTCGAATTTCCGGATTGAGGCTGTCGACTGGAACTAAATTTACCTTTGAAGAACTAAGCTCATGCCAGAGCCGCTCCGATTCGGCATCGCAGATTCGATGGCCCTCGACTCGCAGCTCGGTAGAGCGCACATACCGGCTGATCCCGCTGACAATCAAGATGAACAGAATAAAGAACGCCGCGATAATGATACCGTCGGTGCGTTCCGCAATATTCGCGATCGTGGTATAGGCGAAGACGATGACCACGGCCCAGCAGTAAAAACCCAGGCCAAAAACGCGCTCTTTCCACAGCGAAATGGCCGAAGCGACCGCGGCGGACGACATTAACACCAGTACGCCGGTTGCGTAAGCGCCGCCCTGAGCATCGACATTCGCGCGAAACACGAGCGTGATCAGCACATCGAAACCGAACAGCACCAGCACGAGCGGCCGCGCGTAGGCGACCCAGTGCGGCGATAATCCGACCCGCGGAAGATAGCGCGGCACTAAATGCAACAAACCCGCCATCGCCGAAGCTCCCGCGAACCAGAGGATCAGAATGGTCGAAATATCGTAGACGGAACCGAAAATGTTTCCCAGGTATTCGTGCGCCATATAGGCGATCACGCGGCCACTTGCCGGGCCGCCCTCTTTATAGGCGTTTGGAGGAACCAGCAAAGTGCTTACGAGGCTCGATACCAGGAGCAAAACGCTCATGATTACCGCTGCCGAGACCAGCAGCTTGCGCGTGTTGCGAATGCGGCCCTGCGGCGGATCCGCGTCACGTTCATCGCCCTGAATCAACGGCATGACCGACACGCCGGTTTCAAATCCGCTCAATCCCAGAGCCAGTCGGGGAAACAGGATGAGCGCGGCAGCAGCCACGTGGGTCCAACTGCCCTGTGCGGTCAGCGCGTCGCGCCAGTGCGGCAGCGCGATGGGATGCGACATAACAACCCACAGCGTGCGAACCAGCACGATTACGTTCAACAGGAGATACGGAACGCAAACAGCGGTCGCAAGGCGAATGGCTTCTTTGAACCCCTTCAGGAACACGGCCGCTAACAGCGCGAGCAGAATCAGCGTGACGCTCATCCGGGCATTGTGGAGAAAAGGATGAAGGTACGGATTTTCGGTAGCGTGAGTGGCTGCGTCGGCTGCCGACAGCGTCATCGTAATCACAAAATCCGTTGCCGCAAAACCGAGCAAAACCAGGACCAGCAGCCGCCCCCACCACCCCGGGAGCAGGTTCTCGAGCATGGCGATCGAACCCTGGCCCACATAGGACCGTGCAGCGACTTGCGAATAGATCGGCACCGCACAGGCCAATGTCACAGCCACAAGCACAGCCGTCGCGATGGGGGAAATAACACCCGCCGCGAGCAATGCGATACCCGGTTGATAGCCGAGGGTGGAAAAGTAATCAACGCCCGTCAGCCAGATGACCAGGTACCAAGGTTGTGCATTGTCCTGCGGCGAACCGTGTGATCCGAGGGATTCCGAACCACGTAGCCAGCGACGCCACCCGGAAGCCGGAAGCGCCCCCGACTCGTCGGATGTCACGACAACATTCGAGCTCACGAGTTCAACGTACCGCAGCGCCTTGGAATGCAGTATGCAATCAAGCTACGGACTCGCTCCCGACCGATGACGCCTTTTCCTGGTCGTGCCGTTCCTGGTCCGCCAGGCAATACGGTGTCCAGGGCACCGCTTCGAGACGTGCCGGCTCGATCGGCCGGCCGCAGTCGATGCACGTGCCGTAGCTGCCGTCCTCAATGCGCAGCAAAGCATCCCGCACCTGTTTGAGGGTTTCGGCAGCGAGCGTGCTCTCCCGGAACGCCGCCGCTTTCATCTCAGAGGAGGTGACTTGATCGATGGGATCCTCGACCTCCGCGGAGCGGGATTCGCGGGCTTCGCTCTCGGATCGTGCAATATAGTCAACCAGCTCCTGCTCGCGGGCGAGCAGCCGTTCTCTAAAATGTTCGATGTCCATTGGTCTACTTGCTGAGTATATGATGTAGCAGGCGGGGCCTCGGTCACGCAAAGCCGGGCGCTTGGGAGGCGGCATGGCTAACAAGCTGAAATTGTTCGTAGGTTCCTCTGTGGGCGGATTGAATCAAGCGCGTGCCGTGCAAGGCGCTTTACAATACGACGCCTACGTACGCGTCTGGACTAATGGAATCTTTCGAACCGGGAACTATCCGATTGAGGACCTTATCGAAGCCTTAGACGACGCTGATTTCGGCGCCTTCATTTTCCTGCCTGAGGATGTTCTCATTCTGAATCGGCAAAACCAGGCAATTGAAAGTAAAGTCGTGCGCGATAACGTGCTCTTTGAGCTTGGGATGTTCATGGGTAGACTTGGGAAAACAAGGGCCTTCATCATTAAGCCCCGGGGCCACGAGCTTCACTTGCCAACAGACCTCGCCGGGATCAACACAGCCGAATTCAATGATGATCCGAACCTTGATGCTGCGCTTGGGCCGCCGAGCTACGAACTGTTAAAGATGATGAAAAAGGCCGGAGCCAAGACGGCGACCAAGATGCAAGGCCCGGCGACACCAATCGGGTATGACCGGCAGAGCACACTTGCGAAGGCCAAGCAGGAGTCAAAAGCCTTTCTGCACATTCGGAGATGTACCCGAAGCGACAGCATCCTGGCCTCGGGCGACGTCAGCACAGCCGAGAAATTCGAAGACGTGGGGATCACCGGGGACGAGCCGGTGGAACAAATTCCGTACACCTTCACTTCACGCGCCGGGCGATCCACAGATCCGCGGTACGAATCGCTGACCGAAGGGCAGTCCATTCGCTGGAAATGGAGCGACACAAAGCCAAATCAGGACGAGCGCCAAGGGCTGCTGATCTTTGAACCCGCGTTGGTGAAAGGTAAACCAATTTCCTACCAGCGCGAGCGCACCGTGATAAGCGGGATTGCGTTTACGGAGCTTCAGCGCCTCGAGGTAACCGCGCAACAGGAACGCGAGGAGTCAATCAGAGTAGCGTTCTCCCAAATTCACGATCACTACGTTTATCAGTTAGTCTTTCCTGAAGCGCGATTTCCTAAAAAGGGCTTCCGAGTGACCGCCTCAGACCCCAACAGGAAACGTGATGACCAGGAGAGTGCGTTCGCTGAACGCCAGGTGACAGAATTTTCTGCTACGAGAACGTTCAATTTCAATCTTCCGAATCCGCTGCCGGGTTACACTTACGAAATCAATTGGGAGTTGCCGAGAGATAAGAGTGAGAGCCCATTCAATGCCGTGGAGAGTGGGTTCATCGAAGAGATGACACGGCGCTTGTTGGCGCTCCGGACTGTAGATCAATCTCATTCGATTGCGGCGCACCGCGCCCTAGCCACTTCCCGCGAGCGGACGCAACATCTGGCAGGAACCGATGGAGATTTCGAAGTCACGCTCTACGTGTACGATCGCCAAAAGAGCGCGCTCGTCTGCGTGGCCTCATTGGATGCGGACATCGTAGAAAAAGACTGGGAGGCTTACCGATTTAAGCCTGGACGCGGAATTGCCGGCTTCGCCTTCCGCCAACTCGAAGTGGTATCGTATCTCAGGCCGGAAGCTTCGCATCCCGACGTACCAGACCGGTACGAAACAGTTCCCGGTGAAGACTATGAAACTCGTCCCTGGATTCTAATCGCGATACCGCTTTTTTACGCAGGCCATGTGGGCAGAAGCGTAGGAGTGCTCTCGTTGGCATCGAGATCGAAAGCATCCGCACTTTCAATACTGGCGCGCGATTCCGGCAAACTTGCGCAATTGAGAAATGAGCTCGGCAACTGGTACGGATGTGAGTTGGCCGAGGCTTTAGGCGTAATCACCTCGACTAAATTCTGGACAGCAGCAGCTTCGTGACAGCCGCTATAGGAACGAATGCCAGAGGAAAATGCGGTTGACCTATTAAACGGACTGCTCCGGATTTCGAGAGACGGCGAAGAAGGGTTCCGCGCCGCTGCCGAAAATGTGCGGAATTCCGAGCTGGATACGGTTTTCAGCGGATACGCGCAACAACGCGCCGCCTTCGCCCGGGAGCTCGCGGCCGAGATAAAGCGCCTCGGTGGCGAGCCTGACGATTCGGGAACCTTGGGAGGCGCTGCGCATCGCGGCTGGATGGACGTAAAGTCCGCGCTCTCAGGAGGCAGCGCAGGCGCCATCATCGCGGCTTGCGAGAGCGGCGAGGATTCCGCTGAAGCCGCTTATGCGCGCGCCGCGGACACCGGCATTTCGGGCAAGACACGGGCGCTCGTCGACAGCCAATGGCAGAAGATTAAAGAGACGCATACTCGCCTTCGCCGGCTCAAAGCCGAAATCGCGGACGGCGCTGAATTTCAGAAAAACGAATGACTCCTTTTACGAGGCAGATTGCGTTTGTGGGGAATGAGGCTAGAATCGGAACCCCCGCTTTAGCCGTCGGCAACCCGGTCAATCGCTTTGCCCGATTCTCCTGGGCGAGGCGCAGTCATACACGGTTTGCAGCTTTAGCCAGAATTCAGGGCTAGTGCCAAAAAAATGCGCGAAGCGCAGCGAAGTGTCGCCTATGAGACTGCCGCCGCAAACTATTCCGGTGCCACCCTACACGGACGCAGCTCTCGCGCGCTCCTGATCCTCGGGAAGAACGCCTTCAATGTCCGAGAACTTCTGCGCGCGATGCAGGTAGTAGTAGACGCAGAGCAATGTCACCATCAACAAGCCGAGAATTACCATGACCAGCGCGAAGTGCTCGACCTGCCGCATAGGGGCCGCAGCACGATGCTCCTCTTGGCTCACGATGACGATCCAGCCCAGGTTCTCGTAGTGTTGCTTCAGTCCGGTATCGGCAAAGCCGATGATGTACGGGCCGGAACTAAGCGGCGTCGTAATCGCCCCGGTCTGCCGGCCTTGTACAGAGCCAAGCGAATCGCGAATCGCGTCGAACTGCTGCGACTTCAAACGCGCGAACACGTTCGCATTCGGCGCGCTGATAATCGAGCCATCATCGCTGACGAGCTCGGCGCGCGCGCCGTTCGCGATCTGCCCTTGTTGAAATCGCGACAGCAACCCCGAGATGTTCACCGCCGCCGTGAGCACTCCAATGCAGCGCGAGGTAGCCGGATCGAAGATCGGGCCATACATGTTGACGTAATAGGAATTTGTAAATTCATCAAACAGTATGTTGCTGATCGTCACGGCTCCTTTGCCGTCCTTGTAAGCGGCGCGCCAGTCGCTATCCTGTGCGTACGAAGTCTTGGTCTGTTTCTGGCTCGCGGCAGTGATCGTTCCGCTCTGATCCGTCGCAACGATGTCCAGGAATCGTGGATCGAGTTCCCTGCGCCGCCTTAAAAGCTCGGACGCATTCGAGCCAAGCATTCCCTTCCCTTTACTTTCGGCCGTTGCCGCGTTCGCAGCCGCGTTGGCTGCCGGTTCCGCCGGAGTCGCTCTTCCGCCCTGGCCTGCCGGTTTCCGACTCGCGGTGGAAACGGTTTCCACAATCGCCGGCTCGGCCGCCATCATATTTACATCCGCTACCCGGTCATGGACGAACTGCGAAACCTCATTGCTGTACATATCGGCAACGGTTTTGAAGTCGTTGCCGATTGATGTGTCGAGAGCCTTATCGCTGCGCGCAGTCAGAATCAACCCAATGATGCTGAGCGGCACAATGACAATGATGAGAGTTACTAAAACCTTGGTAATGGAAACGCGAACTTCTAATCGATCAAGGGCCATGTCACACCTCCCACGTTTTCGCTGCCGGAAGACGTGCCACGGCCGGGGTCATGGGCTCGCTTTCGCTCGCCGGCCCTGAGACACGTGGCCGCCCCCGGCTTGATAATACTCCAACTGAAGCGGCGTGGGAAGACAAAAGAAAAAGGCGGCCCGTGAGAGCCGCCCCCATCCAGTTACTTATGTTTTCTAGCTTATACTTCTTCAGCCGCGAGTGCGTCTTCTCCGAGATCTTCGGATAGTCCGCCCGCATACATTCCGCGAGCTTCGTCGCCGTAGTCTTGAAGACTAACGCGAAACCAACTTACACTGCCTTCGCTTTCTACACATTCGGGATTACATCGCCCATCAATTGCTCATAAGAAGGTCGAGCCCACCGATCAGATGCCTGTCTGGCAAGGTCCAAAACTGGCGATAGACGCGGTACCATCCTTTCCCGCGCGAGTTGCCAGGCGTTAACGCACTCGTCTATCGTTTGTTCCCAAGTAGGGGGTCGCCCAACCCCTAGGAACGCTGCCAGGCGGCCGATTTCACCCGCCGAGATAGTCTCGAAGTTAAATATCCTGCAACGGCTATCAAACATCGCGGCTCCAGCCGCGCAGAACAGCCCAACGGCGCGAGCACAATACTCTGCCTTCGGCATTGTCGTCACGTTCAATCCAAGCCAGTTGAACAGCTCCATCGGTATCAGCGGCGATTGCGTGCGCCAGCGCACCCAGTCTGACCCCATCACTAAGTTCGCCGCAACAATGTCGACCAAGCCGCGAATAATTATTGCGCACCGCGCGTCCGGCCAGATAGAGCGAATAAGCGGCCACGCTAGTATATTCCAGCTCGAGAACTTTATGACGAGACGCCCATTCTGTCCGTAAATGTTAGCGAGCGACTCCAAGAGCGCGCGCTGCACTGCCGGCCATCTGCCAACGGCAAACGGCGAGATAGCATACCCATATGGCAGGAACAATGACGAGACTGGCATTGCGTCTGCTATAACTGTCATCTCCCACATAGCCCTAAGGGCGTCCGTAAGGAATATCGAACCACAGCGGGAAAGGTCGAAAATCAGCCCGAGCGGCTCGCTCCGCCGCAATCCCGCAGCAACTTGAAGGAGTAGATCAATGGAGCTCCCTCTCGTTGGTTGTGGCGGCTCCGTCCGCTCCAGCTGCGCGACTGCCTGGTCGAAAAAGGACGCCCGTAACAGGGTGGGGTCGCGGCCCATCCAGGTAACCGATGGCGTGGGGCGAAACCTCAGCGCAACAGGAAACCATCCGGCAAGTGCATCCGCTATCACGGAAGATTCACCCTTGCCGCACCCTTTGCCCTTACTGCTTCGCAGTGCAAGACCGTTAATCCTCGAAGGGTATTCCGCCCACCGGCGCCGGGTAACGGTCCCCACGCGTCGTTCGTTTATCATAGACCACAATGGGACTAAACGTCTGGCTTATTAGCGTGCGAGAGTCGGGCGCTCACCGCCTCATAGGCGTCGAGCACTGCCGTAGTTGGTCGGTGGTTGTCTACACGCATGCTGCACTGCCTGAACGATTTGACGGCGACGACCGCAGACGCTGACGGTACCCCGACTCGTTAATTGTGCCTTGCCACTCGGTCGACCCGGAAAACGCCAAGCCGAACGCGCGAGCGGCGTTATCAAAAAGAATCCCTTGTTCTTCGGTCAACTGCTCTGCGCCGCGACCAATCTTCCCCTCGCGGATAAAAGCCCCCTTGACGAATCCCTTTTCGAACAGTATGTCCGTGATGTGGTCGAACTTATCCTCATGCGCCTTCATAAAGGCAAAGCTGCAGCGCTCCAAAATCCGGGGCAAAGTCTCTTCCGAAATATCAAATCCGCAAAATAGCGCGAGGCGCCTGGCTGTCGCCTCCATGTCACTGATCAACTGTTCGTAACGTATTACCAATACGTTGGACCGGCCCTCGTGAGCCGTCCATCCCCTGACGTGGCGAAACCATGAGCCATAAGGACAGGAACCACGAACGAACATGTTAAAAAACTGCTCGAATGTGAGGTTCGAGCTTAGGTGTGTCCGCTGGAAATGAAAGTACGACGAAAAGCACGTCTTTGCCGTCCCTCACTACATATATGTACTTCCCCGGCCAGTCCGGAATCGTCTCATACGACAGGTGGGTCTTGAGAATCCGGGGGGAGGGCAGCTGACCCAAGTCCCGCCCTCTTAGAAGGGACCTCTCCACGAATGGAGACACTTGACAAATGTGGTCGAAAGCCATGCTGCCATTACTTATAAGTTGGTACAAAAGCATCTGCAGCACAGTCGTCCCAGAGCGGGGATAGCTCACGACGTAGATGTCATCATCGCGAGGCTCGAATACAAACAGTGCGCCCAGGTACTTTAGGCGCATAAGCCAAGGCTGAGCTGTGCGACCTGCCGCAAGCATCATCCGACCCAATGCACGGCGGTAAGGCACAGGCAGCTGTTTCGTTAGGGATTGCATCCGAGCTTCTTGTATCCGATGGCACCGTTCCCAGTTGGGTCGCCCAGCGTTCTCTTATTCTGTTATCGCCTTCAGTACCGTGGACTGCTTATCCTCCGGGATGGTCCCGGTCCACATACGTGAGATGGCTCCATCGCGTTCAGCAATCGCCAGCAAGGGGATACGGGTTAGCCCAAGGTCGGAAAAATTCACGCGGCGGACATTGCGGTTCTCAATACCGTTTGAGACCAGAAAGCGATCCGCCCCTCCGTCTTTGTCCGAAAAGAGAAAGACAACGTCGACCTTCCCTGCGCTGTGACGAGCCTTGTCGACCATGTTGCGGAGGAATGGAACGTCCGCTTTGCAGGCTGAGCACTTCGAATTCATCGCCACTATGACCGTTCGCGATGTGTGGTGGGTAGCACTCGCAAACGCCTTCAGTCCCTCCGTCGCCTCCGTATTTGAACTTCGGAGTGGCGAGTGCACGTGCCGAGCCTGCCATACCGAAACGGCCGTAAATGTCAGCACCGCCAGTATAGCCAGATTCGTAAGTACCTCGAGAACGAACCGTGGACCTGGAACCTCCACGTATTTCGCCCCGGCTAATGCACTTCCGCGCCAGGAGACAGGGCTGAAGCTATGTCTCCCGTGGGCATTATCATGATTGGAACCTGCGCAATGACTGGAACCGCTTTGCCGGCCACGAGAAAAGGTTGAAAGTGCCATTGCTGAACAGTGGATCGGATGATGTTACAGTCGTCGGTCGCGACGGATGCGGGACACTTTGCACCTCGTACATCCCCAAGCGGCCCGACCGTAACGCTTACGAAAAAGCTGGGTGGCCCGACCCCACTAGCTGCCTTCCCGAACTCTACAGCGTTAGTCTCGAGATGGGAGCGGAGGAACGAAATGTTCCTGACATAGTACGATCCTTGCCTCTCAATAATGGCTGGGGAAGACTCGGCCGGATTGCCTGTCGCCGTCATTGTAATTAAGTCGACATCGCCGAATAGACTGGTGCTCTGGACCTTGCCGTCCGAGATAACTACCGAGGTGGTTACCGGAACCGATAAATCGGATGATCTTGAGCTCAGGATCGCTAGCGTTCGAGGACGCGACAACTGAAGGTACAACACGAGAGTCTGATCAGGCGGTGCGGCGGTGATTGCAATACTCGCGCCAGATATCTCTATCTGATCCGCCGAATGAGGTGTTAGCTTCGGCCCCGGCGCTGGATGCAGTGATGCTATCTGGTTTCCAGCCGGGCGCAGTGGGGGCGATACTTGAAACGGGAAAGAGCCATCCGAGACCTTCAGCTGGTCCTTACCACCCGGGACGACCTTGGCCCCGACGACCCAATGGCCGGTAAAACTCGCCGGCAGCCTAACTTGTAGGCTCGCGCCGGGAGGATTAAAATCGATTTCCGTCCAAATGGGTGAAGCCGGCGCCGAATTTGACACGCCCTGGGCGTGAACACGAGCACATCCTAAAATGATGAAAAACAAAAATACTGCGGTTCTTGTCATTGTTGATTGCCTCCATGCCTTACCGGCTTTTAAAACTCGCAATTCGTGGATCCCTCCGGGGGCTCGTTTGTGCAAGCGTACACGCAGTAGTAGCGGTCGCTGCCGTCGTCACAGCCAACGAATACGCAGCTTCTGCAGCACTCCACATTCCCAACCTTAAAGCATCAGTGGGAGCGTCCTCCGGGTGCACAAACTATGGCAGAGAGCTTTGAGACTAACGCCAGAGCAACAAACTTAACGATTTGCCTTGTCCAACTAATGTGCTTCACACGCCCCCTTTAGAGATCGACGGCTCGAATATACTCCTGACCGGTTCAGCTGCCAATAGGCAATTCTATGCGGTTCTGGATCCGTGACAGCGGCGTGGGAAGATAAAAGAAAAGGGCGGCCCGTGAGAGCCGCCCCCATCCAGTTACTTATGTTTCCTAGCTTATACTTCTTCAGCCGCGAGTACGTCTTCTCCGAGATCTTCGGATAGTCCGCCCGCATAGATTCCGCGAGCTTCGTCGCCGTAGTCTTGAAGACCATCCGCAAGCACAAGATCCTGCTCCGGAATGGGTTCTTCTTCGACCACGTCCTCGCCCGCGATCTTTACGCGCCGGTAATATTCCATGCCGGTTCCGGCCGGAATCAGCCGACCCATGATCACGTTCTCTTTCAGGCCTCGCAGATAGTCCACCTTTCCATTGATCGCCGCTTCGGTAAGCACGCGAGTGGTCTCCTGGAAGCTCGCCGCTGAGATAAACGAGTCCGTCGAAAGCGAGGCCTTCGTGATACCGAGAAGGATGGGCTTACCCGTCGCGGGGCGCTGTCCGGCCTCAATCACACGATTATTCTCTTCGCGGAACTTGAACTTATCCACCACTTCTTCGGGCAGGAACTCCGTATCGCCGATATCCTCGATTCTGATCCAGCGCATCATCTGGCGCGAAATCACTTCGAGATGCTTATCGTTGATGTTCACGCCCTGCAAGCGATAGACTTCCTGGATTTCATTCACCAGATACTTCTGCAGTTCCTTTTCGCCTAGCACGGCCAGAATGTCATGCGGATTGCGCGGACCATCCATTAACGGATCGCCCGAGCGCACCCGCTCAGCTTCCTGGACGTTGATGTGAACGCCGCGCGGAATCGAGTATTCCTTCTGGACGCCGTCATCACCAACGATATAAAGCTTTCGCATACCCTTGGTAACTTCGCCGTATTTCACCACTCCATTGATCTCCGCAATCACAGCGGTTTCGCGAGGTTTGCGGGCTTCAAACAGTTCAACCACGCGCGGCAGACCGCCCGTGATGTCCTTGGTTTTGGTTGTGGCGCGCGGTATCTTCGCGAGCACGTCGCCGGCGTGCACCTCTTCCCCGTCGGACACCATCAAGTGCGCGTGCGTGGGCATCAAGTATCGCCGTTCCTCTGATTTCGTGCCGCCCTGCGGACGGACGATGATGGTCGGGAAGCGCTTCTCGTCCGACGATTCAGTTACCACCACCTGCATGTTGCCGGTGATTTCATCAACCTGCTCCTGCGTCGTTACGCCGTCAACCAGGTCTTTGAAGTGAATGGTTCCGCTGACCTCCGTCAAAATCGAGAACGTGTACGGGTCCCATTCGAGCAACACTTTGTTCGCCTTTACGGGAGCGCCGTCTTCGAGATTGATTTTCGCGCCGTAAACAATCGGATAACGTTCCCGCTCGCGATTCTTTTCATCGACGATGATCAGGATTCCGTTGCGATTCATCGCAATCAACTCGCCCTTCTTATTGCGGACGGTGTTGACGTTGCTGAATTTGATGAACCCGTCGCTCTTGGCATCCTGCGTCGATTGCTCGCTGACGCGGGTCGCCGCGCCGCCGATGTGGAACGTACGCATCGTGAGCTGTGTTCCCGGCTCCCCGATGGATTGCGCCGAAATAATGCCGACCGCCTCGCCGCGCTCGACCATGCGGCCCGTCGCAAGATTACGCCCATAGCACAAGCGGCAGACGCCGCGCTTCGATTCGCACGTCAGCACGGAGCGAATTTTCACCCGCTCAATACCGGCCGCCTGAATGGCGCTCGCCAGCTCCTCTGTGATCTCCTCGTTGACGCTGACGATCACGTTGTTTTCGTAATCGCGCTGGTCCTCGAGGGCCACGCGGCCCACAATTCGGTCGCGCAGCGGCTCGATGATTTCGCCCGATTCGATGATCGGCTCGACGTAAATGCCGTCACTCGTGCCGCAGTCGTCTTCAGTGATGATGACGTCTTGCGCCACGTCGCACAGACGGCGTGTGAGATAACCCGAGTCCGCCGTTTTTAGAGCGGTATCGGCCAATCCCTTGCGCGCGCCGTGCGTTGAGATGAAGTACTGCAGCACATTCAATCCTTCGCGGAAGTTCGCCGTAATCGGCGTCTCGATGATCTCGCCCGAAGGCTTGGCCATCAAGCCGCGCATACCCGAAAGCTGGCGAATTTGCTGCTTTGATCCGCGGGCGCCCGAGTCGGCCATGATGTAAATCGGATTCAGATTGCGGCCGGTCCGGTCGTCTTCCTCCATGTTCTTGAACATCTTCTCGGAGACCGCTTCCGTTACCTTCGACCAGATTTCAATGATCTTGTTGTAGCGCTCTGATTGGGTGATCGCGCCTTCCTGATACTGCTGCTGAACCTCGATCACCTGCCGCTCGGCTTCGCGAACCAGGTTGCCCTTGTCTTCGGGAACCACCATATCGTCGATGCCGATCGAGATACCCGCGCGAGTGGCGTACAGGAAGCCAAGCTTCTTCACTTCATCGAGCATCTGAACAGTCGTTTGCAGGCCGAACTTCAAGTAGCAGTATTGAACCAGCTGCGTGTCGCCCTTCTTCTTCAACAAACCGTTGATGAAGGGCATCTGCTTGGGAAGCACATCGTTCAAAATCACGCGCCCGACCGTCGTGTCCATGTACTGCTTGTTGAATTCGATCGGCTCGGTATGAAGAATGTTCTGATTGTCGAACGCCTTCGTCAGATCGATGACTTTGCCCGTGTATCTCAGCTTGATCTCAGTGAGGGTCTCAACTTCGCCCATCTCGAGCGCGATCAGCACGTCGTCAATAGAGGCGAACGTGCGGCCGGAACCCTTCGCATTCGGACGCGATTTTGTCAGGTAATACAGGCCGAGAACCATGTCCTGCGTAGGAATGGCGATCGGCGCTCCGTGTGCCGGGGAAAGAATGTTGTTCGACGCCAGCATCAAGGTGGCCGCTTCGATCTGCGCTTCAGGCGAAAGCGGAATGTGAACCGCCATCTGATCGCCGTCGAAATCGGCATTGAAGGCCGTGCAAGTCAGCGGATGCAGCTTAATCGCTTTACCCTCGACCAGCACAGGCTCGAACGCCTGAATCCCGAGCCGGTGCAATGTCGGAGCGCGATTCAACAGAATCGGATGATCCTTGATGACTTCTTCGAGGATGTCCCAAACCACCGGATCCTGCTGCTCGACCAATTCCTTCGCTTGCTTGATGGTCGTGCAGTGGCCGCGCTGCTCCAGCCGGTGATAGATGAACGGCTTGAAGAGCTCAAGGGCCATTTTCTTGGGAAGCCCGCATTGATGCAGCTTCAACTCCGGCCCGACAACGATGACGGAGCGGCCCGAGTAGTCGACGCGCTTGCCGAGCAGGTTCTGGCGGAAACGGCCTTGCTTGCCTTTGAGCGTGTCCGAAAGCGATTTTAGTGGACGATTATTCGCGCCCCGCAGCACGCGACCGCGACGTCCGTTGTCAAATAGAGCGTCGACCGCCTCCTGCAGCATGCGTTTTTCGTTGCGCACGATCACATCCGGCGCGTGCAATTCCATCAGCTTCTTGAGACGGTTATTGCGGTTGATCACGCGGCGGTACAGATCATTCAGGTCCGAAGTCGCGAACCGGCCGCCATCGAGCGGCACCAGCGGACGCAGCTCGGGCGGAATCACCGGGATAACGTCCAGAATCATCCATTCCGGCTTGTTGCCCGATTTCCGGAAGCTTTCTACGACGCGCAGCCGTTTCGCGTATTTCAGCTTTTTCTGCGCCGAAGTCTCGGTCTTCATCTTTTCGCGAATCTCGAGACTGAGCGCTTCGATGTCGATGCGCTTCAGCAGCTCCTTCACGCCTTCCGCGCCCATCATGGCGACGAACTTGCCCGTGAACTCCTGATCGAGCTGCCGCTTGCGCTCGTCGCTGATCACCTCGCCGACGTTCAGGCCCGTGCCCTCGCCTGGATCGATGACCACAAACGCTTCGTAGTACAGCACACGCTCCAGCTCGCGGAGCGTGATGTCGAGCAGATATCCGATGCGGCTCGGCAGGCCCTTGAAAAACCACACGTGTGATGACGCGCTCGCCAGCTCTATGTGGCCCAGCCGCTCGCGGCGTACGCGGGAGAGAGTTACTTCTACGCCGCACTTATCGCAGATGACTCCGCGATGCTTCATACGCTTGTACTTGCCGCAGAGACACTCCCAATCCGCTACCGGCCCGAAGATCCGCGCGCAGAAAAGTCCGTCGCGCTCGGGCTTAAACGTCCGGTAATTGATCGTTTCCGGCTTGGTTACTTCACCATGCGACCAGCTCCGGATCTTCTCGGGAGACGCCAGGCTGATTCGAATCGAATCGAAGTCGGCTATGAGATTGGCCCTATCGTACGGAGAGGAACGATACATGAATTGTCCTTAAATTCCTTTCTACTTTTCCCTATCCCGCTGCGCTAATCCGCAGCGAGCGCCAAGTCCTCAATCTCACGTGGCTTCTTCATCAGCTCCACGTCGAGACACAGGCTCTGCAACTCGCGGATCAGCACGTTGAATGACTCAGGCACGCCGGGCTCGGCCGCCGCCTCACCCTTTACGATGGCTTCGTAAATCTTCGCGCGCCCATAAACATCGTCAGATTTCGCGGTGAGCAACTCCTGCAAAATGTATGCCGCGCCGTAAGCTTCGAGCGCCCACACTTCCATTTCGCCGAACCGCTGCCCGCCGAACTGCGCCTTTCCACCCAGCGGCTGCTGCGTGATCAGCGAATATGGCCCAATCGAACGAGCGTGAATCTTGTCGTCGACCAGGTGGCTCAGCTTCAACATATAGATGTAGCCGACCGTCACCGGTTGCTCGAACGGCTGGCCCGTCACGCCGTCAAACAACTCCACTTTTCCTGAGGTAGGCAGCTCCGCCGCAGTCAGCCGCGCCTTTATATCTTTCTCCGTCGCGCCGTCAAACACCGGGGTTGCGAAGTGCAGCCCCAGCTTCGCGGCTGCCCAGCCCAAGTGTGTTTCGAGAATCTGGCCGACGTTCATGCGCGATGGAACGCCCAGCGGATTCAAAACGATCTCAACCGGAGTGCCATCCGGCAAATACGGCATGTCCTCTTCCGGCACAATCCGCGCGATCACGCCCTTGTTGCCGTGCCGCCCTGCCATCTTGTCGCCGACCGAAAGCTTGCGCTTCATCGCGATATAGACCTTGACGAGCTTGATCACGCCCGGAGGCAGCTCATCGCCCTTGCGCAGTTTCGCGATCTTCTCTTCGGTAATCTTTTCGAGCACCGCGATCTGCCGCGATGTCATTTCTTCGATTTCGTCGATCTGCTCGTTCAGCCTCGGATCCCTCACCGAAAGCCGCATGCGCTTGAGATCGCGAGCCCGCAGCTTTTCGAGAAGATCACGCGTGAGCGGAACGTCCTTCGCTAGCAGCTTCTTGTTCGTCTTCTCGTCGTGCAAGTCGGCGGTAAGCTCTTTGCCTTTGAGAAGTTCTTCGAGACGCTTGGCTCGCTCGTCGCTCAGAATGCGCTTCTCGTCTTCGAGGTTCCGATGCATCCGCTCTTCCTGCAATTGCAGGATTTGGCGGGAGCGCTCATCGAGCTCCGCGCCCTTCCGCGAAAATACTTTGCAATCGACGATCGTGCCCTCAATACCCGGCGGGCAGTAGAGAGACGCGTCCTTTACATCGCCGGCCTTCTCGCCGAAAATCGCCCGCAACAGCTTTTCTTCGGGCGTCAGCTGCGTCTCGCCTTTCGGCGTCACTTTGCCAACCAGAATGTCGCCCGGCTTTACCGTGGCGCCAATCCGGATAATCCCGCTTTCGTCGAGATTGCGCAGGAACGACTCAGCGATGTTCGGAATATCGCGAGTGATTTCCTCCGGCCCCAGCTTCGTATCGCGGCCCTCGATTTCGAACTCTTCAATGTGAATCGAAGTGTAGTAATCGTCTTTCACCAGCTTTTCGCTGACCACGATCGCGTCTTCGAAGTTGTATCCGCGCCAAGGCATGAACGCCACCAGCACGTTGCGGCCAAGCGCCAGCTCCCCTGCCTCTGTACAGGGACCGTCCGCCAGCACGTCGCCCTTCTTCACCTTCTGGCCCTGGTGAACGATCGGTTTCTGGCTGATGCAGGTGTTCTGATTCGAGCGCTTGAATTTCGTGAGCTGATAGATGTCGGCGCCAACTTCGCGCGACATCTGCCCCTCGTGCGCGCTCCCTTCAACCCGAACGATGATGCGTTCACTGTCGACTGAATCCACGACTCCGGCGCGCTTGCAAATCACAACCGCTCCCGAATCGCGCGCCGTCACGCGTTCCATCCCCGTGCCGACATAGGGCGCTTCGGCCCGCAGCAGAGGCACCGCCTGGCGCTGCATGTTCGATCCCATCAAAGCGCGGTTCGCATCGTCGTTCTCGAGGAACGGAATCAGGCTCGCCGCCACTGAGACCAGTTGTTTCGGGCTGACGTCCATGTACTCGATCTCGTCCCGATGCTTCAACACGAAGTTGCCGGCCTGTCGCGCGTTCACAAGATCATCAACAATACGCCCCTTATCATCAATCGCGACGTTTGCCTGGGCAATGATGTATTTGTCTTCTTCCCAAGCCGACAAATAATCGGAGTGAGCTTCGTATTCCGCCTGCTGCTTTTTGCCTCCGCTGCCCGCATTCGCCTTGTCCACCTCGGCACGCGAAACCACGTCCCCTACCTTCAAATCCGTGCCGCCAGGATTCAAGATCCTAACTTCGTCGACCAGAACTCCATTCTTCACGCGCCGGTACGGACTCTCGATGAAGCCGTATTCATTGATCCGCGCAAAGCACGACAGAGAAGAAATAAGGCCGATATTTGGACCTTCCGGCGTCTCAATCGGGCAGATCCGGCCGTAATGCGTTGGATGGACATCGCGAACTTCAAATCCCGCTCGCTCGCGAGACAAACCGCCCGGCCCGAGTGCCGAGAGCCGCCGCTTGTGCGTGATCTCCGACAGCGGATTCGTCTGATCCATGAATTGCGACAGCTGGCTCGATCCGAAAAACTCGCGGATGGCCGCCATTACCGGTTTCGCGTTCACCAGGTCGTGCGGCATGGCCGTCGACATCTCCTGGTAAACCGACATCTTTTCTTTGATTGCGCGCTCCATGCGTACCAGCCCTATGCGGAACTGGTTTTCGAGCAGCTCGCCGACAGCACGCACGCGCCGATTCCCGAGGTGGTCGATGTCATCCACTGCGCCGAGTCCTTTGCGGAGTCGCAGCAGGTACAGAATCGTGTCCGTGAAATCCCTCTGGTCGAGCGTACGTTTATCGAGCGGCGTCGCATCCGCTCTGTCGTGCAGCTTGATATTGAACTTCATCCGGCCCACGCGCGAAAAATCATACTTGCGCGGGTCGAAGAACATTCCCTGGAAGAGCTGCGTCGCCGTATCGAGAGTCGGCGGATCTCCCGGCCGTAGCTTGCGATAAATTTCGAGCAGCGCGTCATTCTGGCTCTTAACGCCATCCTTGCGCAGTGTGGCCGAAATCACATTACCCGCATCGTCGCGGTCCGGGAAGAAAATTTCAAAATTTTGAATGCCTGCCTCGAGAAGCTTTCCGATCGCGGTAGCGGTCACTTCATGGTTGGCTTCGATCAGCACTTCGCCCGTGGACATGTCGATCACGTCCGCAGCGACATACGCGCCTTCCAGGTCGTTCGGCGCAACCTCAACATTCTCGATCTTGGTTTTCTGAATCTCCCGGAACAGTGAGTTGGTGATTTTGCGGCCTTGCGGCACCACCGCGTCGCCGCCCTTGGTTGTGATCGCGTGCGAAAGCTTCATGCCGATCAGGCTTTCGTTGACGCCCCACAGCAGCTTTTTGTTCTTCAGCGAAATCGTCGAAATTTTGTAAAACGCGCGGATGATATCGGCGTCCGTCTTCAGCCCGAGCGCCCGCAGGAACACCGTCCCATAAAATTTGCGCTTACGGTCGATTCGAACATAAAGCAGATTCTTGTTGTCGTATTCGAATTCGACCCAGCTTCCCCGGTAGGGGATGATCTTGCCCAAAAAGTAGCCTTGCGCCTGCACCCGCTCGAAGAAAACGCCGGGCGAGCGGTGCAGTTGCGAGACAATCACGCGCTCCGTTCCATTGATAATGAAAGTTCCGTTGTCCGTCATCAACGGAATCTCGCCGAAGAAGACCTCTTGCTCTTTGATGTCGCGGACTGTCTTGTTTCCCGTCTCAGCGTCTTTGTCGTAAACCGTAAGCCGGATCGTCACCTTCAACGGCGCCGCATACGTCATCCCGCGCTCTTCGCATTCGGGCATGTCGTATTTCAATTGCAGAGCGACCGGATCGCCGCAGCGATTGCAGAACGTGACTATGTTCTTATTAAAGGTGCCGCACTTGTGGCACAGCACATCGCCGGCATGAAAAGGATCGGTGCGGATCTCGGCGCCGCAGTTCGGATTGCGGCAAATCGTGCGCAGGTGATGCAGGCCCTTCAGGTTCCCGCACTTGCATTCCCAATTTCCGATTGAGTAATCGACAAACTCGAGCTGGCTCAAGCCCCGGAAATCAGAAATCGGAAACACAGAGCTGAACACGCTCTGCAAGCCTGCGTCTTCGCGCTCTTTCGGAAGCAGGTCCATCTGCAGGAACCGCTCGTACGAGCGCTTCTGCACTTCAATCAGGTTCGGAATCGGAATGGAAGTCTTGATCTTCGAAAAATCAACTCTCTCGCGGAGAGAACCATCTAACACGCTGGGCATCTAGGATTGTTCCTTTTTTGGAAACCGGTGACAACAATGTCGGCATCTAGCAATTCGCAAAATAAACGGGACCGAACCGCGGTTTCTATACGGCTTCGGCCGGCAGCGGTGAACTAAGGCAGTCCACCCGCCAAGGTTGGCGCGGCACACGCAAAAAGAGGCCGCACGGGCAGAAAAACTGATGAGAAAGATCGTAGCTGACAATAACCTTCAGGTAAGCGCTGCGGACGGCGCAACAAATCTTCGAAGCGAGACCGAGAAGTGTATACGGATAAGAGGAAAATTTCGGGCATGCCAAAGCTCCCGTCGTTCCGGCGAGAAACGCGGGAGTACTAGTTAACAAACTGAAACCACAAATCCGATGCTGGACCGCCCCAGTTTGACGTCAATCTTAGGATAACCAAGTCAGGCCAGCCCCGTCAACCCGCCCCGGCCAGCCTTCCTTTAGAATACACCACACGAACAGCTGATTCGTTCTTTACTTGACCTCTACGGTCGCGCCCGCGTCAGAAAACTTCTTCCGAATCGCCTCCGCTTCATCCTTGTTTACGCCTTCTTTGATCGGCTTCGGCGCGCCGTCTACCAGATCTTTCGCTTCCTTCAGGCCCAGACTGGTGACCTCGCGAACCGCTTTGATCACGTTGATCTTATTCGCGCCGACCGCCGTGAGGATCACGCTGAACTCGGTCTTCTCTTCCGCTGCCGGAGCCGCAGCCGCCGCGCCACCGCCTGGAGCCGCCACAGCCACCGATGCCGCCGCAGCCGAAACCCCGAGCTTCTCTTCGAGCATCTTCACTAGCTGGGACGCCTCGAGCAGCGTCAATCCCTGAATCTGTTCTGCTATCGCGTTAATGTCCGCCATTCTCTTTCCCTAACTCCCTACTCTTTGAACTTGTTCTCTTTTCCTGCCTGATCCAAAACCACGGCGAGATTGCGTCCGACGCCATTCACGACGCTCACCAGCCGCGTTGCCGAGGCATTGATCAAATACAGAAGCTTCGCATAGATCTCTTCCCTGGGCGGCATCGCAGCTAAGTCGTTGATCGCCTTCACGTCGATCACCCGGCCCTCGACCATCCCGGCCTTGAACGTGAACGCCGCGTTGTCCTTAGCGTATTTCGTCAGCGCCTTCGCCAACGCCACCGGGTCGCTCGATGTGAACGCGAGCGACGTCATGCCCTTCAAATCGCCGAGCAGCTCGTTCGCCGGCGTACCTTCCGCCGCTTTCGATGCGAGATTGTTCTTGACGACTCGATAGTTTCCGCCCGCCTCGCGAATGGTCTTCCGCAGCGCAAAATCCTGGCTTACCCGCAGCTTTTCGTAGCTGCTGACAAAAATGTTCTTGTTCGCTTCAAGCGCCCGCTTCAGCTCTTCAAGCTCCTGCTTCTTCCGGTCTTTATCTTTCATAGTGGTTACGCGGCCGTCCTCGCGTTAAACGGGGTCACATCCAGTTGCACACCCGGTCCCATGGTCGAGCACAACGTCGCGCTCTTGACATATTTGCCTTTCGCCGCCGACGGCTTGGCCTTGATTACCGCCTGGATCAAGCTGTTCGTATTCTCAAGCAGCTTGTCGGTTGCAAAACTGACCTTGCCTACCGGCGCGTGAATCACCCCGGTCTTGTCCACCCGGAACTCGACCTTTCCGGCCTTGATTTCCTGGATCGCCTTGTTTACGTCCGTCGTAACGGTTCCCGTTTTCGGATTCGGCATCAATCCGCGCGGCCCCAGAATCTTTCCCAGCCGGCCAACCGAGCGCATCATATCCGGCGTCGCGATCACCGCATCGAAATCGGTCCAGTTTTCGGTCTGGATTTTATTGACCATATCGTCGCCGCCCACCAGGTCCGCCCCAGCCTCTTGCGCTTCGCGAATCTTGTCTCCCGAGGCAATCACCAGAACTTTCTTCGATTTGCCCAGCCCGTTCGGCAGCACTACCGTGCCGCGCACCATCTGATCGGCATGTTTCGGATCGACGCCGAGACGCATGTGCACTTCGACCGTCTCGTCAAACTTGGTGAACTTGATCTTCTGAACGAGAGTTACGGCGTCGGCAAGCTGATACGGCTTCGGATCTACTTGCTTCGCCGCGGATTCGTACTTCTTGCCGGGCTTGTGACTCATAATTGGGCTGGTCCAAACGGCTTCAGGCTCTCGATTGCAGCCTTTTGCCTCCCACGTTGATTTGAAACTTTTTCAGAATAGCACAGCTATTTCAATTTGCTGGAATCGTCAGCGTGGATTCATCACCGCTCACGGTGAATACAGACAGAGTAACGGTGCGCGCCGCGGTTCCCGAATCGGCAGTGCCGCTCGCTTTGACCGTAACCGTTGCCGTGCGG
Source organism: uncultured Acidobacteriaceae bacterium (assembly GCA_963703035.1). Lineage (GTDB taxonomy): Bacteria > Acidobacteriota > Terriglobia > Bryobacterales > Bryobacteraceae > Bog-105. The sequence goes on from OY969780.1 coordinate 2,345,033, forward strand.
TTTCGAGCGGTACTGAAATCGACAACCGACGTGTTAAGCGCGTTGTTTGTGTCAATGGCGCAAGTGGCGTCCTTGGAATCCGTCGAGCACGCCAGATACACACTGCCGCTTCCCACCTCCCCTTCGAGATGGAGCGTCGTGCTTCCTGACTGATGCGGACCCAAGCGGATGGGATTAGCCGACATTTTTGGCGCGTTCACCCGGTCGGCACGATAGACGCGCACGTAATCGACAAGCATTTGTGCCGGATTCGGCGTCGCCGCGCTTGGCGGCCCCGGCCAATCACCACCCACCGCGAGATTCAGAATGAAGTAGAAGGGCGCGTTGAATACCCACCGGCCACCCGGCGGCACTTGATTTGCGGTTTTGATGAAAAAGGGCCGCCGCCAATCGTCTACGTAAATCTGAACCATAAAAGGAGACCAGATCATGCCATAAATATGGCAATGCGGCTCTTTGTCATCCACTCTGCCGTGGTTTGGGAGCGTGAAGTCGCCGGCCAGACTGTAGATTCCGGTTTGTGAAGAGGAACTTGGACCATGAATTGTCGATTCGATCACGTGCGGCCCCAACCCTCCCCCGCTTCCCCCGCTTGCGGGCACATTTTCCATGATGTCCATCTCGCCGCCGAGTGGCCACGCTCCGGAAGCTCCGAGCATCCAAAACGCAGGCCAAAGGCCGGGTCCGACGGGGAGCGCCATGCAGGCTTCGAGCCGTCCGTAGTTGAAATCCTTTAGACCAAGCGCCTTAATGCGCGCCGAGGTCCAGGTCCCAGCAGGCGAGGGATCCGGACTTGTGCGAATTGCTTGAATCACCAGATTTCCATGGCCATCCTGGTAAGCGTTCGGGCGCTTCGGGTCGCAGGGCGCCGGTGGCGATGAACCGGCGGCACAGTAGGTTTCGAGTTCGTGATTGCCCCAGCCTTCCGAGCCCACGTCATACGTCCACTTGGTCCGGTCCAGGGGTGTGCCCGCAACCGTGGCGTTGAATTCGTCACTCCAGACCGGTTCCTTCCAGTTCTGCGCATGAGCGCCGTTTACTGCGGCAAACCAGAGGGCCGCGACGGAAACAGTGCACGCGAATGACCTCTTAGTGATAGAAATTCCCTTCATCTCGAAGGACAAGTAGAACACACATGGAGCTTGCCGCGGAAGGGTCTAACAGTGTCAGTGGCGATTCGAATCGGTTCCAAAATTAGCGGAGCTACGCCAGCGCCTACCAGATGACGGACAGGCCTTTATAGCCCCGCCGAAGCCACGAGTCCTTCGTCACGAGACAAATGCCCTCATAAACGGCTTGCGCCGCAATCAGCCGATCAAATGGGTCTTTGTGTCCCTCGAGAGCCGGGAAGAGCGAAGCCTGCCTTACGTGGGCAACTCTAACCGGAAGCTCTTCAATTTTGAAGGCAAGTATCGCCTCATCGACGTCGTCAGGCAGAATGTCGATTTTGCCCTTGTCTGATTTCAAAGCAATTTCCCAAACGCTCGCCGCGCTCAATAGAAGGGTCGATCTCTCGTTTTGAAAGAGTTCACGAACCGTTTTGGACAGCTTCGCGCCGTCCAGCATTGCCCAAAGGAAACTGTGCGTATCGAGGAGAAAGCGGTCATTCACGAACGCTAATACCGGCCTTCAATGAACGCGTCCACCTCTTCATCGCTCATTGGGCGCCACCAGTTCGGATCGATTTCGCGCACCCTGTTGCGGAGGAAACCGAGCGGACGGCGCTTCTTAGGTGTGATGCGCACAATCTCAACGACCGGCTTGCCCCGTCGAGTAATAATCACCTGTTCGCCGCGCTCAGCGGCCTCAATCAACCTCGACACATTACGGCTGGCTTCCCCGATCGTTTTTTCCATATTCTTCATTTTACGTAAAACGAATACGTAACGAGACGAACCATACCGGCTTATGCTTCTCGAACGCCAAGGGTGCGTAAGCGGTTCGCAACGGCGTCAGGAACGAAAGTTGAGACGTCGCCTCCGAGCGTAATGATTTCCTTGATCATGCGCGAGCTGATGAATGAGTACTCCTCGCGGGCCATCAAGAAAATAGTCTCGGTTTCCGGACGCATGCGTCGGTTCATCAGCGCCATTTGAAGCTCCGCCTCGTAATCGGAAATGGCGCGGATGCCGCGGAGAATGGCGTTTGCGCCGCGTGAAGCCGCATAATCGACGAGTAAGCCGTTGAAGGAATCGACTTCGACGTTTGAAAAGTTCGCGGCGGCTTCGCGGATCATCTGAATGCGGTCGACGATCTCGAACAAGGGCTGTTTCTGTGAGTTGCTCAAAATCGCCACAATCAACTGATCGAAAAGACGCGAACCGCGGGAGATTAAATCGAGGTGCCCGTTGGTAAGCGGATCGAAAGAACCCGGATAGATAGCGATGAGGCGTTCGGAGCGCGGCGCCTCAAGGCTGTTGAGCATTTAGAACGAGAAATTAGAGTGTAGCCGAAAACGGACGCTAGATTAAAGGCGGATAGGGCGACCAAGTTCCACCATCGCCCTGCCGCCGCTCTTCTTCTTCCTTCTTCTCTTTTTCCTTAGCCTGTTTCGATTTCCCGCCCTTGAAATACAGGTGAACCGTGACAGCGTGCGACGTAGGATCGGCTGTGTAGTCGGAGTGCGTATCGGCCAGATTATCGAAAAGGCCCTGTTCCTGAACGCGCTGCAAGAAGAAATCCGGGTAGTCGGGATTGAACGGTTTGCCCGGCTTTTCTCCCCAGAGCCGGGCTACTACCGGCTCGGTTGTAACGTCCAGGCCTTGGATATCCAGAGTCTGAAAATTATAGACGCCGCCGGGCGCGACATTATAGGTTACGTCTACCGCGCGCTTGGTGTCGTCCGTCTGTGTTTCGGTGCTCACGCTGGCATCGAGCAAGCCGCGCCGCTTCATGCGATGAACCAAATCGAGTCGAAACTTGTCCACCAACTGTCCGTTAAAAGCCTGGCCCGGCTTAAAAGGGATGTTTGACCGGATCTCCTCTTCGTCCATTCCGCTGCCGTGAAAGTGAATGGCGCCGAATTTGAATGCGGGACCATCATTGATCTGCACCTTTACGACGACTCCCCGATTCGTTTTGGACGGCTCGGTCTCGATCTTCGGAAACGTCACGGCCGCGTACCCCTTGGCTGCGTACACCGGCTTGATCGCGCCATCCAGAATCAATTTGAGCCGCGCATCGGAGAGTGGAACGCCGATAGCAACCTGATTGACAGCCCGCAGGATCGTGCCGGTATCAACGGCCTGGTTACCCGTAACGATCACTTGCGAGATGGTGGGCGGCGGCGTGTCAGGCGAAAACAGGACAACGAGTTGCTTCGGATCATCGTTCGAGATGTGAGATCTCACCTTGAGCGAAGGATTCGTTTGCGCGACGAAGCTCTGCACAGCGGCGGTGTATCGCTTGAGCACGCCTTCAGTGCCCGGGATGCGGTCGGAATAGAGTTCGACATGATCGCGTAGGTACTGCCGGACGGCATTGTCAGAGACTCCGAGGCGCTCGAAGCGAATCGGGAAAAGCTGATCGTTCTCGGCGATTTGAAACGTCAGGTCGTAAGCCGGAGGGTTCCCGTCATACCGAAACGCGTCCGCGACATTGTTGAACAACTCCGTCGATTGAAGCTTGCGGCGAGCTTGCTCAATGACGGGTCCGGTCACGTGTTGGCCGATTTTCAACCCTGCGTACGCGATGATCTCGGCGGACGGATACAGGCGGTTGCCTTGGACGGATATGGAATGCAGAATGCCCGGCGGGGGCTCCTTTTTCCGGGCGGATTTGGGCGTGTTCTGCTGTGCAACACTCACCAGCGCGCAGGAACACACGAGCGCCGCACAAAAGACGAAACGCATGCTACTAACTCATGATACGCGGGCCATCAGGCAGGGGTTTCGAATCTCGCGAAATACCTGAAAAATAAGGGCCGAATGCTACACTTGAGCGAAAATGAGTTATGAGGTAGCTGTGATTGGCAGCGGTCCAGGCGGGTATTCCGCGGCCGTGCGCGCCGGGCAATACGGTCTGAAAACGGCCCTGATTGAGAGGCAACCGAGACTCGGCGGAACGTGTCTGCTGGTGGGCTGCATTCCGACCAAAACGCTGCTGCACACGGCTGATGTCTGGGAGTATTTCAAGCACCCCGAGGCCCAAGGCATCCAATGTAAAGACCCGCAGTTGAACTACGGCCAGGTAATCGACCGCAAGAACAAGATCGTCACCAAGCACTCGAAGGGCATCGAGTTTCTGATGCGCAAGAACAAGGTGGACGTGATCAAGGGGCACGCACGCTTGCTTGGAGGCGGCCGCATCGAACTGAAGAACGGGGAAAAGGCGCAGACCGTAGAAGCCAAGAACATCATTCTGGCAACGGGATCGGAAGCGCGCATGCTGCCGGGGCTCGAACCGGATCCGAATCTTATTCTGACGAACGTAGAGATCCTCGATATGCAAGCAGTGCCCAAGACGATCGGGATCATCGGAGCGGGTGCGGTGGGTGTCGAGTTCGGTTCGATCTTCAACCGCTTCGGGTCGAAGGTAAGCATTCTCGAGATGCTCCCGCGTGTGGTTCCGGTCGAAGATGAAGAGATTTCGAAGGAGCTCGAGAAGCATTTCAAAAAGAGCGGCATTCGGGTCGAGACCGGCGCGAAAGCGGACAACATCCGAAAGAACGCGAACAGCATCAGCTTGACGGCTACGCTTGCAAACGGAAATAAAGAAAACTTCGAGTTCGATAAATTGCTGGTGGCGGTTGGACGCAAGCCGAATACCGAGAATGCCGGCCTCGAAAACACAAAGGTGCAACTCGACCGCGGTTTTGTTACGGTGGACGGGTTCCAGCGCACGGGCGAGCCGAACGTTTACGCAATCGGAGACATCGTGGCGGGCACGCCGCAACTGGCTCATGTCGCGACGGCGGAAGGCATGATCGCGGTGGGTCACATTGCAGGCAAACTCGTGAGGCCGATTAACCGAAATCGGATTCCAGGCGCGACTTATACGGAACCCGGGATCGGCAGCGTTGGCGTCACCGAGGCACAAGCTCGCGCGCAGGGATTCAAAGTAAAGGTGGGGAAGTTTCCGTTCTCGGCAAACAGTAAAGCGACGATTCTCGGGGCGCATGAGGGTTTTGTGAAGGTGATTGCGGACGAGCGCTTCGGAGAGATTCTCGGTGTTCATATCATCGGGCCGGAAGCATTTGAACTGGTTGCGGAGGCGGTGACGGCGATGGAGTCGGAGGCAACGGTAGAAAGCATGATGGCGACCATCCACGCGCATCCGACGCTTACTGAAGCGGTAGGCGAGGCGTTCAACAACGTGTACGGTTTAGCGATTAACATGTAGGTTGTATGAACCCAGAATTGAAGCAGTGGTTGATCGCTCTGATTCCAGCACTTGTTCCTACCTTGGCCGTGTTACTGGCAATGGTGCAAAACAATCGTTCCATCGACGGCTTGCGCCGTGAGATGGAGGCTCGTTTCGAGGGTGTAAACCAGCGCTTTGATGATATGCGGGATCTGTGGAGAGCCGAACTCCACCGGGTCGAAGAAGTTCTTCATGCCCGGTTAAAGCCTCTGGAAGGCGAAACCTAGCTAGGCTGTTCACGGCTGTATGTCGCTTCCACGACTGCTCGAAGTGCAGAATCTTGGGCGGATGCGTTATTCGGACGCATTCGCGATTCAGCAGCGTCTGGTGGAACAGCGCAAGCAGAGCCGCGGGACTGACACCCTTCTGTTGGTCGAGCACCCGCATGTTGTAACGATCGGCCGAAATGCGAAACCGCAGAACGTGCTCGCTAGTGAGGAGATTCTGGCGCGCACCGGCATCGAGCTGTTTGAGACGGATCGCGGAGGCGATGTGACATATCATGGCCCCGGGCAGATCGTCGGCTATCCTATCCTCGATTTGCGAGAATGGAGGCGCGATGTGCGAGCCTACTTCAAAAGTGTGGAGCAGTCACTTATCGAAGCGCTCGCGACTTTGGATATCGGCGCAGGACGCATTCCGGAACCCGGCTACGAAGGCGTTTGGGTGAATGGCGCGAAGATCGCCGCAATAGGGATACACATCAGCCGGTGGATCACTTCTCATGGTTTTGCACTGAACGTCGACACCGATTTGAGCTATTTCAAATACATTGTTCCGTGCGGGTTGACGAAGCCGGTTTGTTCGCTTCGTAGCGTGGGTTGCACGGCAGCGCGCGAAGAGGTGGAACAGACGATTGTAACCTCGTTCGCCAGAACTTTCGATTACCAGCCAGTGATGGCGCAGCAAGCATTGCAGGAGATCCGATGATTGACGTCGTGATGCCCCAGATGGGCGAAAGCATTGTAGAAGGAACACTGACGCGCTGGCTCAAGAAGCCGGGTGAGAAGGTGGAGCGTGATGAACCGCTGTTTGAGATATCGACGGACAAGGTGGACACGGAGATCCCCGCGCCCTCCGCTGGAGTGCTGAGCGAGGTTCTCGTTCAGGAGGGAGCAACGGTCGGGATCAATTCCGTCGTAGCTCGCATCAGCGAGGGAAACGGCGCGGGCCCAGCTGCCGCAGCTCCACAAAAAGAAGCCCCGAAACCGGAAGTAAGGCCTGCGCCGGCCACCAAGCCGGACGTAGAGGTTGGACCGTCGGCTACGGTTCCAGAAGCTCGCACAGCCGCGTCGGCGCCAACCCCGCCCCCGCCAGAACCCCGCGCTACTTCGGCGGGGCCGTATCCAGATCAGCCGGCCGGGCAACCGCAAGCGCGGCAGGCGTCAGGAACTCCTCCTGCTCCGTCGCAGCAAGCGGATGGAAGCGAGACTCGCGCCGAAGAGCAAGGCCCGCTCTCTCCCCTGGTGCGCAGGATGGCTCGCGAATACAACATCGACCTTTCACGAGTGACGGGAACCGGAGCCGGAGGCCGCATCACGAAGCAGGATGTCGAGTCCTACATGTCGTCGCAAGCGGCGCAAACGTACAGCGCGCCCGCCCCGCTTTCTGTGCCAGCCCAGCAATCGCGAGCGCAACAAGCCCCTCCTGCGCAACAACCCGGCCAATCGCCAGCCCTGCCGCTGCCGGAGTCTGCGAAGACACGGACCGAGCCGATGAGCAACATGCGGCTGAAGATTGCCGAGCACATGGTGATGAGCAAGCGGACTTCGGCTCATGTAACGACTGTGCATCGCGTTGACATGACGAAGATCGCCAAATTGCGCGACCATTCGAAATCCGAATTTCAAGCGCGCAACGGCTTCTCGCTGACGTTCTTGCCCTTCGTCACAGCCGCGGCGGCAGAAGCGCTCCGGGCGTTCCCGATTTTCAACGCGTCGATTGACGGCAAGAACATCGTCTATCTGCGAGACATCAACATCGGCATCGCAGTCGCTCTCGAGAGCGGCCTGATTGTGCCCGTCATTCGTAATGCCGATGAGAAGAACGTGCCAGGACTGCAGCGCGCGATTGTCGATCTGGCCACCCGCGCGCGTTCCCGCCAACTCAAGCCCGATGAAGTGCAGGGCGGCACGTTTTCGATCACGAATTTCGGCAGCTTCGGCAGCATTTTTGCCACTCCTGTTATCAACCAGCCGCAAGTGGCTATCCTAGGCGTGGGGGCAGTCGAAAAGATGCCAACCGTGATTGACGGCGACGCAATTGCAATCCGTTCCCAGGCGCACCTGGCACTCACGTTTGATCACCGCTTGATTGACGGGGCGCTTGCGGACCAGTTTTGCCAAAAGGTGAAATCGATACTCGAGAACTGGTCAACCGAGATTCTCTAGTGGGCTGTCGCAAACATTTCGTTACCGGCGGGTCGCTCCAATCGCTGCGCTCATGGCTCCGAATCGAGATTGCGGTCATTCAGAGCCGCGAGCGCAGCGACCGGAGTGGCACGGCGTCTTTGCGACAAGGCAGTAGTGAATCATTTGCTTTCAGGAATAACGGGCAGAATTAGCGCCGACGGATATGACCCGTCGTGAAAGATGGTCTGCTGCGCGGTCGTGAGCCGGGTTTCGATCGCGTTAGGGCGAGTCGAGTTCAGGTTTCGGTCAAACCGTGGGAAGTTACTGCTCGAAATCTCTAGCCGGACCCTGTGGCCGACGCCGAACACCCAGCTTGTCACTCCCGCATCAATAGTAAGCTGATAAGCTGCGTTTCTTTTTCCGAATACCGGACGACTCAACGAGACGCGATAGCGCATGCGCTGTATCCCGTCTGTGACGAGCAGGGGCGTCTGATCCGGCTGCAGATCGACGAGCTTGGCCGTGAAATCGGTGTCATTCGCTGAAGTGGCGGCATATAGCACGACGCGCACGGGTCCGGTGACTTCCATCTCTCTCCGCAACGGGGGCGATGTGTAAATGAGAATGTCGCGGCGGTTTTCTATTCGCGATTGGTCAAGCGGCCCGGGCGGAAGCACCTTGGCTTCACAACAGATTGCCCCGCCCATGGTAGGAACCGGGGTTTGCGGATCGTACGTGAAGCCATCTGACGGGAGACCGCGAACCGGCTTCCAGCTCAGTTCCCCGTCTCCCGAAGCTGAATTCGCGTGACCGTTGCTGGTCAAGTAGAGCGGCGTGTATCGGGTTCTCGATAGCGGCCATTCGTGCTCTTCGCGCCACACATTTGGTCCCATGATAAAAATGTGCAGTAAAGGTGCCCGGATCCCCGTCGTGCTCCCGCCATCGGATCCGTTCAGCAGCCATCGATGAAACCATTCGGATTGCTTCAGGCGTATGCCGATTCGCGCCTGCGGTCCGAAGTCGCGCGTCGGAAATCTTAGCCCGGCGTTATGCGCCCACGGCCCGATCCAAGTCTCAATCGTGCGATGCCTCGCGGCAAGCCGGGAAAACGCATCGAGATCGCTTTCCGCATAGTTATCGAACCATCCGCCGAACGACAAAACAGGCACGGTCACCCGATTCAGCCGCCCGCGAAGGCTGAGGTTCTTCCAATAAGCATCGTAAGAGGGATGATCGGTTGCTGTTCGCCAGCGCGCAACGGGACTGCCGACCGCCGCTGCATCCGCCGTCTCTACGGGCAGATGAAAGATGTAGCTTTTGAAAGGACGCCGGACTTCCGATGGCGGGGTGAAATTTTCTGCTATCCAGAGTAACCGGTGTCCGAGCTTGAGAGCCCCGCCAGTCGAATAGTACCTGTCAAGATACTCGTCATCTCCCGAGAACACGGGCGAAATTGCGGCCAAGTGCGAATTGCCCTGAATCGCTGCCCACCACTGGACGATTCCCAGATACGAACCTCCGGCCATGACTACGCGGCCGTTCGACCATGGCTGCTTTGAAATCCAGTTGATGGTGTCGTTCGCATCGGGCCCTTGCTGCCGCGCCGGCCCGAACACGCCTTCCGAGCCATATCGGCCGCGGACATCTTGGATCAGGACCGCATAGCCTCTCTGGGCGAAAGATCGATAGGTCCTCACGCCCGGTGATCTCCGCCCATAGGGAGTGCAGAGAAGCAACGTGGGCACAGGCCCTGTTCCGGTTGGCAGAAACAGATCCGCCGCAAGCCGGACGCCATCGCGCATCGAAATCATCAAGCCGAGCCGCGACTGTGAAGGAGGGGTTTGCACCACGCTGACGAATTCGCCGCAACACGCGACTAGAAGAGCGAAAGCGAGGATTGCTGCCTTCATCCCGTGGGCGAAACGGGGCCGGGCTTGGGACGCTTGCCGAACAGCGCCGTCCCGACCCGAATGATGGTCGCACCCTCTTCGATCGCAACCTCGAAATCTCCGGACATTCCCATCGAGAGTTTTAGCAGCCCGTAGCGGCGGCCTAGTTCGGCCAAGCGCTGAAAGTATGGCCTCGATTGTTCCGCGTCGGTGGACCAGGGCGGCATTGTCATCAGACCCGATACTCTGATACGGGCACACTTCGCAGCGGTGTCGAGCAGTGCCGGCAAATCTTGCGGGGATGCGCCGCTCTTCTTCTCTTCTTCGGACAGCTTCACCTCAATCAGTACATCGGGCGTGTTGCCGGATATCGCCGTTGCATCCAGGCGCTCCAGAAGCTTCGCGGAATCGGCGGTCTGAATGACTTGGAACAGGTCACAGGCAAGCCGAGCCTTATTCGATTGCAAGTGCCCGATTAAATGAAAGCGTGCTTCGTTAAGGCCGTCCAATTCGGGCCGTTTTTCGGCAAACTCCTGGACGTAGTTTTCGCCGAATTCCCGGAGACCCGCCCGGTAGGCCTCGCGAATCGCGCCGGCAGAAAATTTCTTGGAGACTGCCACTAGGGTTATGTCCGACCGTGGCCGGCGGCTTCGCGCGGCAGCAGCTTGAATACGATCTTCAACTTGCGCTAGCCGGCTGTCAAAGCTGGAACCATCAAGTGACAAAACTCCATCATAAAGGCACGCTGAAAGGTTCCGACGCAGTCGAGCCCGAGGCTCTGCTTACGGCGATTCAGACGTTCTTGAGCACCTGCCGCAGCCCCGCGGTTCTCGAGTATGGTGAAGACATCGCTCCGCTCGCATCTGGGCAATACTCGCTCGAAATCCGTTCGGGACGACTCTGGATTGAGGTCTGGAGTGAGGAACGCGGCATCTCCCGCCGGATTCTTGCGATTGAGCGGCACACGACGGGCGCGCTCGATTGCTCCGTTCACCGCTTCGGAGGCAAACCGGGCAGACTCAGTTTTCTCGATCGCGACCGGCCCCAAACGGCTCCCAAGGCGCTGCGTGGCGCTCGCGAAAGCTTCAGCGAGCAATTTCGGCGCATGCTGGGGCGCGAGTTTCCCGGCTGGGAGATTTCGTCCCTTTCCTGCGGCATGGATCTGCAACGCTCGTTTTCGCCGGTTTTTCCGCGGGCGCGATTGAAACGAGGCAGTCAGCACATTGCCGCTCTGGCCTGCCCGGATGTCCAAGACGAAACCGCGCTGCTCACGTTCGCGCTGCTCTGGTATGACCATGTGCGAATGCACGAGCCGGGCAGCCCTACTCTGCTGTGCTTATTTCTGCCGGATTCCGCTGGAAGTTTAACCGCACACCGCCTTCGCTGGCTTACGGGCAGGCGGCTTGAGACTCGTCTCTTCCGCTATAACGCGCATGGCTCAGCGGGAGAAGTGGATGCGCGCGATTTGGGCAATCTTCAAACGCGCGTGAGTCCTCATTATGTCGACGCCTCGCTCGGCCCGGATCTGAGTGCTTTGCTTTCGCGGCTCGTTGCGATTGACGGTGTCGGCTACAGTCCGGAGCTCGAGGGCGCGATCAGCGTACGCTGCCGTGGGATCGAGTTTGCGCGGATTGATAACGGCCGCGTTCTGCTTGGCATGGAAACAAAGCGCGAGGTCAGCGCATCCCATACTGGGGATGTGGAAAACCTGGCCGAACAGGTGTCGAAAATGAGCGCTTCGCGCCGCCCCGGAGCGTGCGCCCGAGGAGCAGGCTTGCAAGCCTTTCCGGAGCGCTGGCTCGAAGCGCGTGTTCGCTCGCATCTGTCGATCGTTGACGCTTCACTGCTGCCCAAGCCGGTTCACGGGCAAGTGTTGACGTTTGCCGCCGGAGACCGGGACCTAATCGATCTCCTCGCAGTCGCGCCTTCCGGGCGTCTTGCAGTCCTTGAATTGAAGGCGTCCGAAGACATTCATTTGCCTATGCAAGCTTTGGATTACTGGATGCGAGTCGCCTGGCATGCGCAAAGCGGGGAGTTGGCCCACTTGTTTCCAGGCGTGGCAATCGACGGCAGACCTCCGCGATTGATGCTGATTGCGCCCGCAATCTGCTTTCACCCGTCCAACACAACAGTTCTCCAGTATTTCTCGCCGGAGATTGAGCTCGAACGCATTGGCGTAAATTCAGATTGGCAGCGGAATTTCAAAGTCGTGCTGCGCTTGAAAGGTGCGGAAGCACCGATTTCTCACGGGGGTCTTCAATGAGTCTTACAGCTTTGACCGGCATTCGGAAGGCGGTGGGCAAGCTCAATCCTAAAGAAGTGCGGGAAATGAGCGACCGCCCCTTGCGCATTGCCCTCTACTCGGCGGCGCCGCAAGGTTATGAACGCATGGAAGACTTCTTCCTGCGTGAGCTGAGTCCAACACGGCGTCGCGAATCGGCTGCAGCGCTGGTGCATGGACCGGCATCCAATGCCGATCTTTCGATTTACGACAACAGCGTGCTTGCGCCGGCTCGCGCGTTCATTTTCGAAGCCGACCGGACGCCGCATTTGATCAGCAGGATTCTGGACAAGAATAGCGAGCTTGGAGTAGCTCTTGCCAAGAACTTCCCGCCTTTCCGCCGTCCGTTCGTCGAACGCGTCATCAAGAAGACGTGCCGCGAGAACACGCTGTTCTCGCTCGCTACTGCGCTGCCCGACGTCATCCCCACGATCATTGAGCTGCCGTGGGCGCTTGCGGAGTTCGCGTCCGACACGGCGTTTTTGACCATGAACCAGATCCGTATGGCGTTCCTCATCGCAGCGGCGAGCGACCGCCAAGTGGGTTACACCGAGCAGAAATCCGAGATTGCCACCGTCATAGGCAGCGCCTTCGGCTGGCGGGCTCTGGCACGGCAAGTCATCAGCAAAGTCCCATTCGGCGGAGGATTGCTGGGCAAAGCGGCCGTTGCTTATGCGGGCACGAAAGTGCTCGGCCTGTCCCTCGATCATTTCTATAGCATCGGCTATCACTACAGCCGCGAGGAACGCAACCGTTTATACGCGCAAGCCTTCCGTCATGGGAAAGAGGTCGCAGCGCGCATCCTGCGTTACATGCGGCCGGATATGGCGGCCAAATTTGCTAGGGACGCGGCGAGAAGACAAACCATCAACGTCGAAGCGCAACCTCGCGCTTAGGATGATGGTAGAAGAACAATGATCAAACGCGTTCTATTTTCATTCCTGTTCGCCGCCTTCTTCCTGAACGCCGACACGCTTGTGCTTCGGAATGGCTCGACGGTGGACGGCAGTTTTCTGGGCGGCGATAACCACTCGATTCGCTTCGCGGTCGGAAACCAGGTAAATACATACGCCCTCATCGACGTTGATTCGATCAGGTTCGGCAGCGGCAACTCCGCTCCGCCAGATACCAGCTCCAACACTGCTCCGTCGAACGCGCCTGCGCCAGCGGGCGACGCGGCGCAAGCCCCCGCGGCGGCTGCTCAAGCTGCTGCGCCATCCAGTTCGCAGCCCACGAACGGAAGCGCGGGCATCGAAGTGCCTGCCGGAACTCAGATTGTCGTCCGTCTCATCGACGCCGTTAACTCGGAAACTGACTCGCTAGGGCGAACCTATCGCGCCAGCACCGACCAGCCCGTAGTTGTGAATGGACAGACTGTGATCCCGCGCGGATCGGACGTGCTCGCAACCTTGATCAATGCGCAAAAGTCCGGAAAGATCCAGGGCAAAACCGTGCTGACGCTCGATCTCAAGAGCGTGACAGTGAACGGCCGAAAGTACGACATCGTGACCACAGGCGTGTCGCAGGCGAGCGGATCACGCGCGGCCCGGTCCGCGAAGGTAATCGGGGGCACGACAGCTTTGGGTGCAATCATTGGCGGCATTGCCGGCGGGGGCAGGGGCGCGGCGGTGGGGGCCGGTTCCGGCGCAGCTGTCGGAACAGCTGCTCAGGTGGCAACCTCCGGAGAGAAGGTCCGCGTTCCCTCTGAAACACGGCTTACTTTCACGCTGCAGAATCCACTTGATCTCTAAACCGCTGTTCGGAGTATGGACGCTCTAGATCCTGTCGAAGTGCGCGTCCTCGGCTCGCTCATCGAGAAGGAAGCGACCACGCCGGAATATTACCCTCTCTCCTTAAACGCGCTCGTCAACGCCTGCAATCAGAGATCAAATCGCGATCCGGTCGTAGACTACGACGCGGACACAGTTCAAGATGCCGTCGAGCGCTTGAGAGAAAAGCGGCTGACGTTAACCATCGTCGGCAGCGGCCGCGTAACGAAGTACGCGCAACGCATTTCAGAGACTTTGAATCTGGGGCGGCGTGAGCTGGCCGTGCTCTGTACGTTACTATTGCGCGGGCCGCAGACTCTGGGTGAAATAAAGGATCGCAGCGAGCGGATGTTTGCCTTCGCAGAATCCTCTGAAGTGGAACGCGTACTTGAGAAGCTTGCCGAGTGGCCTGGACAAGCGCTCGCCCTAAGATTGCCCCGCCAACCGGGACAAAAGGAAGCGCGGTACGCGCATCTGCTGGCAGGTGAACCGCAGCTCGAAGCCACAATAGAGACGCATGGCACAGCCCCGCCGACCAGGATCGCCCAACTCGAGCAACACATCGAGCAGCTCCAATCCGATTTCGATCAACTGAAACGCCGTTTTGACGAACTGGAAGCCCAGCTTCGATAACTGAGCAACGTATAATCTGCTCTGATGCGCTTCTTGCTCCTGGCGATGGCAGTGCCGCTGTTCGCCCGGCAATACGATGTCGTTGTGAACAACGGCCGAGTGATCGACCCGGAATCGAAACTGGACGCCATCCGGTCGGTCGGAATCAGGAGCGGAAAAATCGCCGCCATCAGCGCGGCTCCGTTAACAGGCAAGACCGTCATCAATGCCCAGGGACTGGTTGTTTCGCCTGGATTCATCGACCTCCATTCACACGGGCAGACGCCTGAGAATTACGCCTTCAAAGCGCGGGACGGAGTCACAACCGCGCTCGAAATGGAGATCGGGGTCTGGCCTGTACCGCAGTGGTATGCCGCGCGTCAGGGAAAGGCGTTGATCAATTTTGGCGCGACCTCCGGACACATTCCCGCGCGTATGGCCGTCATGCACGATTCGGGCACGCTGCTGCCGCGCGACGCCGCAGTGAAGAATGTGGCGACACCGCAAGAACACGAAGAGATTATGAAACGAGTTCGGCAGGGTTTGAACGATGGCGCGCTCGGGGTTGGACTCGGCATCGCTTACATTCCGAACGTTTCTCGCGAAGACATTCTGGATCTATTCCGCCTTACTGCTGAATACAAAACCACGGTCTACGTTCACATGCGGAATGGCGGCCCGGTGGAACCGGGAGTCATTGATGCGCTTCAGGAGGTGATTGCGGATGCGGCAGCAACCGGCGCTTCGCTTCACGTGGTTCATATCACGAGCATGGGTCTTCGCGAGACGCCGCTGTGCTTACAGATGATTGCAGGCGCGCGTGAGCGCGGTCTCGATGTGACCACGGAAGCGTATCCGTACACAGCAGGCATGACCGACATCTCATCTGCCATCTTCGAACCGGGATGGGAAGGACGGCAAGGCGGAATCAGCTATCACGATCTGCAATGGGCAGCAACGGGCGAGCGGCTGAGCGCCGAGAGCTTTGCACGTTTCCGCAAGCAGGGCGGAATGGTTGCAGTCCACTCGATTCCGGAAGATATTGTTCGGCTTGCGATCGCGAATCCCATGGTCATGATCGCGAGCGACGGCATTCTGGATCATGGCAAGGGACATCCTCGGGCCGCCGGCACGTACGCGCGCGTTTTAAGCCGCTATGTCCGCGAACAGCATGTCATTTCACTCACGGACGCAATTCGCAAGATGAGCTTGATGCCCGCAGAACGGCTCGGCATGCCCAATAAAGGGCGCATCAAAGTAGGGGCGGATGCCGACATTACCATCTTCGATCCAAATCGTGTCATCGATCGCGCCACGTTCGAAAATCCGGCCCAATATTCCGAAGGCATCCCATACGTGCTGGTAGGCGGAACGCTTGTCGTAAAAGATAGCCAAATCCAAACCGGAGCGCTCCCGGGCATCGGCCTGCTGCGCCGTACGGCACATTAAACGCCATTAGCCCTGAAGCGCACCGCTGATGAGGCTGTATAACAGCACAGTCAACACGATTGCGGTAATCACGACGTAAGTGCGGTCCCGCTCGAGTGCGAAGGCCACCAGCGAAGCGGCCACGCGTGCGATGGGCGTAGCGATCAATAGAAGAAGGCCGAACTGGATAATGGAGCGGGCGCGCAGCGCGAAAACGCCGCCTACGATCTGGCCCGCGATCCGGTCTACGCTCGGCTCGCCGTGGAATGTATGGTGGTCGGCGTACTCGTGGCCATGTCTCGCGAGGTAATAAATGCCGCCCGCAAACACGACCAGGCCCGAGATCACAACTCCGGCTCGCAGCAGCACGCCCACCATCCGCTCGATTGTTGTGTCTGTAATCGCCGGGCGGTTCATATATTTCCTGCAACTCCGTTAGCGATCATTTCGATCGCTATCAGGACTACGACAATCGCAAAGACCTTTCGCAAGAGAGGAACGGAGAGCCGAGCTAAAAAGCGGGCGCCGATCATGGATCCTGAAAGCACGCCCAACATGACTGGCATAGCGATCGCCGGGTCAACATAGCCCCGGCTCAAGTAAACGCTCGCGCTCGCCGCCGCGGTAACGCCGATCATAAAGTTACTGGTTGCGGTGGAAACCTTGAACGGGATTCGCATGGCCTGATCCATCGCAATCACTTTTAGAGAGCCTGAACCGATCCCCAACAGCCCCGAGACTGTTCCCGCGCCCAGCATGAGCGCAAAGCCTGTCTTGACGCGGTGAACAGAATAAGGCAGCAGCCCCGCTTCAGTCTTGTAGGCGTCCCCTAGTTTCAGCCGCTCCGCTAGCCGGTCGGGCGGAAGCAGCGCATTCTGGTTCTTGGGTGGACGGATTGTTTGCGACGCAGCTTGCAGCAAAATCAGGCCGAAAAGAATGCTGAGATACCGCGCAGGAATGTGCGTGCCCAGAAACGCGCCGAATACTGCTCCCAACGTCGTTGCGATCTCGAGAAACATGCCGATTCGAATGTTTGAATAGCCGTCGCGGACGTATGCGGCGGCCGCTCCCGAGGACGTGGCAATCACGGACACCAAACTCGCGCCGATCGCATAACGAAGATCCACGCCCAGGAACAGGGCCAGAACAGGCGTGACGATTACGCCGCCACCAAGTCCTGTGAGTGATCCGAGAAACCCCGCGCAGAGGGCGGCGGTGAAAACGATGGGAGTAAATTCAACGACCGTCATCGCGAAAGTGTGAAACGTTATCCATCGAAGAGAGCTACGCTGTTCATAGCTTATATTCAGGACTAGCTATGAAAGCTTTAGCTTTCGCTTTACTCACTGCGATTATGGGTCTCGCTCAGCGTGCGCCATACGTTCAATCCCCGCAGGTCCACTCCGATCGCCGCGTCACATTTCGGTTTCGCGATCCCAATGCGAAGCAAGTGTTGGTCCATCTCGAAGGCGCGAAACAGCCCCTCATCATGCAGAAAGGCGACGATGGCGTGTGGGTCGTGACTACGGACCCGCTGACTCCGGATCTTTACGGGTACTCGTTCGAAGCGGACGGCGTGGAATTGCTCGACCCTTCGAATTCAGAGATAAAGCCCAATCTGCTCAGCCCGAGTAATGAGGTCCACGTGCCGGGCGCCCATCCGCTTCCTTGGGAGGTGACCGATATACCGCACGGCGTTATTCATCACCATTTCTACAGGTCGAGCGTAGTCGGCGATAATCGCGATTTTTACGTATACACCCCGCCAGCTTACGATCCGAACAGTAAAACGCTTTATCCCGTGCTTTACCTGCTACACGGGTATAGCGATGACGCGAGCGCCTGGACCGCAGTCGGCAAAGCCAATTTGATTCTCGATTCCCTGATTGCCGACGGAAAAGTGAAACCGATGATTGTGGCCATGCCGCTCGGGTATGGCGCTCCGGAAATCGTGCAGAGAACTCCAGAGTTCGCAGCGCCATTCCACGATCCGGACCTCCGCGCAAAGAACTTCGATAAGTTCCGCCAGGCGCTGATCGAAGAAGTGATTCCTCAAGTCGAGAGACTGTATAGGGTAATACCGGACCGCGGCTCTCGGGCGATTGCCGGGCTTTCGATGGGAGGATCTGAGTCGCTGCTAACGGGCCTCAATCGCCCGGACAAATTCGCCTGGCTAGGCGCGTTCAGTTCCGGAGGACTTGGCGATGATTTTGCCGCCGACTTTCCTAACCTAAATGCCTCAATCAATACGCAGCTTCAGCTTTTATGGATATCGTGCGGTACCGACGACCACCTCATTACTCTGAACCGGAAGCTAGTCTCGTGGCTCCAGGCGAAAGATATTCATCTTACTCAGATTGAAACTCCGGGCATGCATGCCTGGATGGTGTGGCGCCGCAATCTGATCGCATTTGCGCCCCTGCTGTTCGGCACTGGTTCTGACGACATAAAAAAGCCGAACAGGAGGTAAACCGTTCGGCTTTTGGTCTCGGAGCGATGGAAGTTGTCCGAGAAAGCTTATTTACTTGTGGTCTCTGCCTTTGGCGCGTTGGAAGCCACAACGCCTTGATTGACCAACACCTTCACTTCTACTCGCCGGTTCATCTTCCGCCCTTCACGTGTCGTGTTATCCGCGACCGCGTGTGACGTGCCCATTCCCGCCGGCGCGAGAATTCGGTGCAGCGGGATATTCCCTTGCTGCTCCAGATACTGAATCACGGCGTTCGCACGGCGCTCGCTCAATACCTGGTTGCGCCCAGCTTTTCCGGTCGTATCGGCGAACCCCGCAACCTCAATCATGTATCCCTTCTCATTCAGCGCCTGCTGTGCCAACTCGTCCAAATCCTTCTTCGCCTCGGGACTCAGAACCGCACTGTTCAGCTTGAAGTAAACCGTCTTCGTGTACTTGGATTCGTAGTTATCGAGATCCGAAACCCGCTTGTTGACATCCGTGACGCCCTGGTTCGCCTGATCGGCCTCCGTCTTCACTTGACCAACCTGCTGTTGCGTCTGCTTTTGAGTGTCTTCGAGCTGACCCTGCCGGTTCTCGATTTGTCCGGCGCGATTTTCCAGCTGCCCGGCGCGGCCCTCGAGCGTGCTCGTTCGCGCTTCTACAGGAGCGACACGCGTATCGATTTGGCGGGAGGCGCGCATCGAGTTCGGATCGAACACCACTTTATCGGCAACTAACTCTCCCTTCTCGTTGCCTCTTCCCTGGGCCTCGACGTGGAGGCCGGGAACCAGGGAATTTACATCCATCCCACTCTTGCTCCAGCCGAACATGCCGTGCTTCATTTGAATCTTGGTGGCATCGGTCAGATCAATCGTGCCGAGAGCATCGTCATCACCGCGAATCTTCAACGTGTTTCCGTCTCTCGAAACAATGACGCCTTTGACTTTGGCCTGCTCGCCATTTGTGAAAACTCGTTCATTTGGCGTGACCCTGCCCATCACGAGCAGCGATGTCAGCAGGAACGGCGCAACCACCGCAACGGACGCCTTCACATAGCTCGAAATTCGTGAGTGTTTCATCAGTTATCTAGACGCGAACACCTTGTTCCGCGTAACCGTAAATCTACGCATGCTTGTCACACCCCACGGCGATTGTAGACGTTCAGGAAGTGATTGGCGGATTGAGCCTTACGCAGCGGGCTTACCCTTGGCAGGCTCCTCGCGAGCAGGTTTCGGGGCAGGCTTAGGCGCGGGCAACGGCTTGCGCGGAAGCATTTCCGGCCGATTCGCCGTCAAGTACACAAAGCTCGCAACGATGGTCGCGGCCTGCTTCAAATCGCTTTCCGACACGTGGTCGTACAGATCCATATTCGAATGATGGGTCCGGGTCGAATACTCCAGCTCATCCTGGATAAATTGAAAGCCCGGCAACCCGACCGCGTCGAAGCTGAGATGATCGGTTCCGCCTGTGTCCCGGATCGTAAGCGCCCCGGCATCCATGTCCTTGAAAGGCGCAAACCACTCCTCGAAAATCGGGCGGCACATATCGTTTCCTTGAAGATAGATTCCGCGAATTTTGCCGCTCCCGTTGTCTACGTTGAAGTAGCCGTCCAGCTTCGCCTGCGCCTCGGTGAGCTTCATGGTTTCCGGATCGCCAAAATGTTCTTTGACATACGCCTTTGATCCCAGCAGCCCTTCCTCTTCCCCGCCCCACAAGCCCATCCGGACCGTGCGATCCATCTTCAGATTCAGCGTTTTCAGAAGCCGCATCGCTTCAATCATCACAGCGCTTCCTGCCGCATTGTCGGTTGCCCCCGTGCCGCCGTGCCACGAATCGAGATGAGCGCCGAGCATCACGACCTGCTCCTTCTTGCTGCCTCCGGGAATCTCAGCAATCACGTTCACCGAGTCCTGCGGCGCGAGAATTTCTGTTTTCACGTCGAGCTCGAGCTTTACGGGAATGTTGTGGGACAGCAGCCGGTGAATGCGGTTGTAATGCTCGGGAGTGACCACAATGCTCGCGGGCGGGACAATCTCCTTAGGGTCTCGATCGCCCCCGGAGGAGCCAAATACTGTGCCGCCGTCGCCTGCATAACCGTACGTCAGGACAGCGGCCGGCGCCTCTGAAGCGAGGAACTCGTTGATCTTCTTCCGAATCGCCCGGATCTGCTCTCGCGTCATGTTTTGCCACGGTCCTGGCAGCCGCGCGCGGTACGCCGCCGCGTTCCTCGGACTCTCCTCAGGAAACTTTTCCGCTTCTTGCATCTCACTGTCCGTCCATCGCGAGGACAAAGGCTTCGTCGAGAGCTCCAGCTCCCTTGGAGTCATGCTGAGCACCACCTTGCCTTTCAGCTTGCCCTTGTATTTCTCCATATCCGCTTCGGTGTAAATGGGCGCGATCATCGCCTCAGCCGTAAGCGGGCCATTCGTCGATCCCGTCCACGCCAGCGGAAAGCCGATCAGCGGCTGGTATTGAGGCTCGATCATGGCGGCATAAAACTTATCCACGCGCCAGCTCCGCCCAAACGGCCCCCATTTTTCTGTTTTCGCCGAAATACCCGCATCCGAAAGCTGCTTCACCACCCAGTTTGCAGCAGTAAAGAAACTCGGCGTGTTGGTCAGGCGAGGTCCGTCCACATCCGTGAGATAGAACAATGTGTCCATCACCTTCGAGTGGCTTCGCTCCTCCGCCCGGATTCGCTGAATTGTGTAGAGGTCAACTTTTTCTGCGGGTGTAGCGACGCAAGGCAGCAAAATTGCGCATACTGCCGCGCAACGTAGAGCGCGCTTTCGACGTAGCATAGTGATCCAGATTAGCAGGAGACAATAGAGAATATGACGGAAAAGGCTACGTTTGGCGCGGGATGCTTTTGGGGTGTCGAAGCTACGTTTCGTGAGATCGACGGCGTTGTTGATGCCCTATCGGGCTACGAAGGCGGCGACACCGCGAATCCCACCTATAAGGATGTGTGTACCGACCGCACGGGTCACGCAGAGGTCGTCCAGGTCGAGTATGATCCTGCGAAGGTCAGCTATGACCGCCTGCTCGAAGTATTTTGGAATGCGCATGACCCGACGCAGGTAAATCGCCAGGGGCCCGACATAGGCACACAGTACCGCAGCGTAATCTTCTTCCATACGCCCGAGCAGGAACAGGCCGCGCGCTCCTCGAAAGCAGCTTTAGAAAGTTCCGGGCGATTGCGGCGCCCTGTAGCCACGCAGATTGAGCCTGCCCGCGCCTTCTATCCAGCCGAGGACTATCATCAGCAATACCTGGCCAAGCGGGGCCTTCGGCACTGCCACATCTAGCGAACTGAGTTTCGGGCGCGCGTGGAAGTAATCAGATGATAATCGCGGTAGTCGATATCTACCGCACTCTGCCCAAACAGGAAGGTGTGTGAAACGGCCTGGCTTCGGCGCGCGAGAGCGAACCCGCCCACCCTTCCATACTCACGTGTAACTTCCGGCCGTCCGACGAAAAACGATACGCTCACCGGCGGCTTGCCTTCAATTTTTAAAATCGCCATGTCGGCCGCGCTCACCCACATCCGGCCGTTCAGCAGATGCGGACTCTTGCGCTTGGGAGTCAATTCGATCACCAGGGCCGCGGCGCCGTTCAGCGGATCGCTGCCGACCAGCTTCATCTGGTAATTTGCGGACGTGATGATGGCTTGCTCCCGCTCTTTGCCCCGGCTTAGATCGCTCTCTTCCCGTATGAGGCGCTCCAGCGCCCCGTTCAGCAGCGAAGGCCCGCTCCGCGACAGCACTCGATATGTTGTGCCTTCCCCCCGCTTATATTGCGCTTTGACGATCGCCTCGGCGGGTTTGCTGAAGTGAGAGTTCTTGATGCTGTAGTATTCGGTCACGGTGTATCCGGGAAGATTCACATCGCGCCACGTCTCCCTTTGTTCGACACAGCTGATCAGGTCTTCTTGCCGTTGTCTGTCATTGAACTTGCCGCCGCTACACAGGCCAACAACAATGAGCAGAGGCACGGCCCAACTGCTCGTCGGCAGCGCTATCAGTTCGAAAAACGAACTTGCCAGGCTATTGACCTCGTAACCAGGATAAACGTCGGCCCTTCTGTACTGCCGGGACGGCGACGAAGTAACGGTTCAGTTCTGGAATCAGGCGCGCCGTTCTCGCCAGTGGACCCGAGACGACCTGGCCCAGCCACGTATACCGGCCGGGCGCATCTTGATGGAATACATATACAGCGCCATCACACGCTGCGTATCGGCCCTGGCACCCCGAATCGTAGACCAGATCGTCAACACCTTTGCCGATCGCAAGCGCCTGCAATTCCTTTCCCGAGGATGTATCGAAAACGACGATCACGCCGCTACGGCACGCCACAAATATCCGTGCGTGCGCGTCGTCCAATGCCATAACGACATTGTCTTTACTCTTTGTAACCGGCCAACTCGCAATTAACGCTCTTTTCCGGCGGTCGACGACATCGACCTGATTCTTGGCCTTATTCTTCACATAGAGGTTCGGGCTTGACCGCTCGAGTGACATCGTTTCGAGCGTATCGCCATCGACTTGTAGGTCCGCCAGCTTCTTTTCAGTCCCGGTATCGACGACGCTCAGCATGGAATAGCTCTGGTGAATATCTCCTTCCCCGTTATGGCCAGCAGCAGGGCGGCAATCCAAGCAGAGAGCTTCATGCTCAAAGGCTATGCCCTCTTTCTGAAAATCCGCTGAAGCGAGTGCTCGAGTAACAGTACTGGCGCGAAACGGCACTCTCTTAATCTGAGCTAGCATGAAAGTAGGCGGAGATACGCATTTGTCTACCTTAACTGTTGCAGATCTTACGACCACGCAGGCGCCGTTTATCGAACAGGCTCAGCAGGAAGGGCAGCTCTTCATTCGCCAGCCTTACGAACAATATTCGCAACGGAATCATGAAGCGTGGGGGAAACTCTACTCGCGCATGCTGCCACGCTGGAAGCAGTATGCCAACCCGGCCTTTCAGCGCGGCATTCAGTCGCTGTGCCTCAATCCGAACGCCGTTCCGAAACTAGAAGATGTAAACCAATTCCTGCGCCCCCTCACCGGTTTCCAAGCTAAGCCAGTGAGCGGCTATGTTCCGGCATTTCTGTTTTTCGACTGCTTGCGTAATCGCGAGTTCCCGACCACCATTACCATCCGCGATTCGCAACGCCTCGAGTATTTGCCCGAGCCGGACATCTTCCACGATATCGCCGGACACGTTCCCATGCACACGGACCCGGCTTTCGCAGAAACGCTCGTACGTTTCGGAGAGTGCGCTCATACGGCAGCCGATGTGGTCGAAGGCCTCCACGATTCTCACGAGCGCAACGCGGCCATGACAAGCATCATTCGTGCGATGGCGCGCTTTTTCTGGTTCACGGTTGAATTCGGCCTCATGTGCTCCGGTGAGGGCGTGTGCGTCTACGGAAGCGGCCTGCTGAGCAGCTATGGCGAGATTCAACACTCGGTCGAATCCCCCGAGGTGCAGCGTTACCCATTGCAGCTCGAGTGGGTCATCAATCAAGGCTTTGAAATCGATCATTATCAGCCGCTGCTCTTTGTCGTCGATTCCTTCGACCACCTCTACGACTCCGTACATCTGCTCGAGCGCTGGATGAAAGAGGGCAAGCTCAACAACGTGGCCCCGGGAGAGCCGGCCGTGAACGAGCGGGATCTCGAGAGCTTTCTAAACGCTTCTAAACAGCCTCGAGCTGATCGGTCCGTGCCTGTTTCTTAGGCTCCGCGCCCGGCCCGTCCTGTTGTGCTTTCTTTTTGAAGTACTCGATCGTTCTCGCTAGCCCTGCATCAAGGGTCACCTTCGGCTCCCACCCCAACACTCGCTTGGCTTTGGCGATATCGGGACGCCGAATCTTCGGATCGTCCGAAGGCAAAGGCTGATACTCGATGCCTACTTCGCTGCCGAACCGGGCCCGAATTAGATTCGCAAATTCTAGAATCGACATCTCGATGGGATTGCCCAGGTTCACAGGGTAGCGCTCGTCGGACTCGCTCAAGAGCAACAAGCCGTCGACCAAGTCGGAAACATAGCAGAAACTACGAGTCTGCGAGCCATCGCCGAATACGGTCAGATTCGCTCCTCGCAGCGCCTGGTCGATAAACGCCGGCACGACGCGTCCATCGTTCAGCGCCATGCGTGGCCCGTAAGTGTTGAAGATCCGCGCAATGGTCGTGCGCATTCCCTGAACGCGGTGATAGGCCATCGTCACCGCTTCCGCGTATCGCTTGCTTTCGTCATAACACGAGCGCAGCCCGACCGGATTCACGTTCCCCCAATACGTTTCCTTTTGCGGATGCTCGAGCGGATCGCCGTAGCATTCCGAGGTCGAAGTCAGCATAAATCGTGCATCATGCTGGCGCGCCAACTCGAGCATATTGCGCGTCCCGGTCGAGCCCGATTCCAAAGTCTCTATCGGGTGATTTAGGTAATCGACGGGGCTGGCGAGCGAAGCCAGGTGCAGCACGCGGTCGATTTCGCCCGAAATGTCGGTTGGCTTACAAACATCGCATTCGATGAATTCGAAACCGGGCTTATCGAACAGGTGTTGAATGTTTTCGACGTGCCCGGTAATCAGATTGTCGAGCGCAACTACCTTGTGGCCTTGTTCGATTAACCGGTCAGAGAGGTGTGATCCAATGAAGCCAGCAGCTCCTGAAATGACATATCGCACGCATTTTCATGCTACTAGAGCGACTGCTCCACTCACGTTCCAGATGAGCTCGATCTAATGCCGGTATATGCGGTTGTTGTTTCCAGGGTAGTCCTCGCTGCGCTGATCGCTCTTTCGATTTGGCTCTTCTGGCGTCGCTTCGGCAAGGTAGTACACGCAGTTCTTCGCGCGCGCCCCGATCCGGATTTCAAGCTGAGACCGGTCAGCCGCCGGGTTTGGGACTTCTTCTGGGAAGTGCTGTGCCAGGGGAAAGTCATCCGTGAACGGCCGCTGCCCGGCATCGCTCACGCATTTGTGTTCTGGGCGTTTTGCGCTTTTGCGCTCGTCACGCTGAACCACCTTGCCTCCGGATTCGGCGTTTCGTTCCTGAATTATCGCGCCTGGTTCGGCGGCTTCTATTACTGGTTTGCGTTCATCTTCGCGGCGCTCTGCGCTGTTTCGATCGCGGGCTTGGCCTTCCGCCGCTTTATTATTCGACCCAGGTGGCTAGGGCCTTTGTCTTACGAGTCCGGCATCATTGCGCTGCTGATTTTCATCCTGATGATTACCTACATGCCGATCTGGTGGGTGCCGGAAGGCACTGTCGCGGGCCGGCTGCTCTGGTGGGTCCACACACTGACGATACTCGCGTTTCTGCCGCTCATCCCGCACACCAAGCACCTGCATCTCATATTGAGCCCCGTGACCATCTTTCTGAAGCGTGATGGGTTCAGTCACATCCCCCCGCTTTCGGGCGATGAAGATTTTGGTCTCGTTTCGGGAAAAGATATTACTCAGATCACGGCCTTGCAAGCCTACTCTTG
Organism: uncultured Acidobacteriaceae bacterium; assembly: GCA_963703035.1. Classification (GTDB taxonomy): domain Bacteria; phylum Acidobacteriota; class Terriglobia; order Bryobacterales; family Bryobacteraceae; genus Bog-105. The sequence goes on from OY969780.1 coordinate 2,370,664, forward strand.
CGTAGAGTGCGGTCGTTGCACGGAACACTGCCCAGCAAACAATACCGGCAAAGAGCTCAACCCGAAGCTAGTCATTCTGGGGGTGCGATCGTATTTGAACGACTTCGGTGAAACGAACGAAACCCCAATTCTGAGCGCCACCGTCTCGCAGAAAGCCATATTCCAATGCACCACTTGCGGCGCCTGCGAGTATCAGTGCCCGGTCGGAATCCAGCATCTTCCGACAATCATCGGACTGCGCCGTGGAGCGGTGAATACCGGAACGTGGGAAGACGAGCATGGCACGAAGCTTTTCTTGAATCTCGAGCGCAACGGCAACGCCATGGGCTTTTCGCAAGGCGAGCGCGACAAGTTTATCGCGAAACAAGAGCTTCCGATTTTCGACGGCTCGCAAGAGTACTGTCTGTGGCTGGGTTGCATGGGCGCTTACGATCCTCGCGGGCGCGAAATTATCAGCGCATTCGCAACCGTCATGAAGCATCTTGGCGCCAGCTTCGGTGTTCTCAAAAAAGAGCGCTGCACAGGCGACCCTGTCCGGCGCTTAGGCAACGATCTAGTCTTTTCGCAGGTTGCCGAAACGAATCTCGCAGCGATCGGGCAAGCGGGTGTCAAAAAAATGGTTTCGATCTGCCCGCATTGCGTGCGAACCATCCAGGAAGATTGGAAGGAATTTGGAGCGGGCATCGAGATCGAGCACCATAGCGAATTCATGGCCCGGCACGCCGGGCAACTTCCAAGCGCGGATACCGGGCATCGCGTCGTCTTCCACGATCCGTGCTACCTCGGACGTTATCGCGGGATCTATGATCAGCCTCGGGAGGTCATCGCAAAAACCGCGACCGTAATCGATCCGCCGCGCGCGCGCCAGCGGTCCTTCTGCTGCGGTGCCGGAGGTGGACTCGTCTTTCTCGGCGAAGAAACAGGCGGCCGCGTGAACGAGGCCCGAGTCAAAGAGTTGGTCGCAACCGGGGCTGACACGATCGGCGCAGCCTGCCCATTCTGCAACACCATGTTCCGCGACGCGCTCGCAAATTCAGAAAATGCGCCGCGTCTGCTCGACATTGCACAGATCGCCGCCGAACAGATTCAAATCAAAGCGTAACCGTGAATTCTGACGTAAACTGCATTCAATGCGGCTCCTTGTCTTTGGAATGCTGGTAAACGCGACGAATCGCACTCTGAAGCGAGCCCTGACGGATCCGCGCATCGTAAGCGGCATGGGCAACGCGTATTCGGATGAGATCCGACATGGCGCGCAGCTATCTCCTATCGCTCGAACTCACAAGCTCAAGCCCGAAGAGTGGGAGCGGCTCTTTCAGCAACCGGAGCAACGCTCGAGTTCTGAATTCGGCGCTTTCGTGCGGAAACTCGCACGCGTTTCCCTGAGAAGGTCACTGCTTTTCGGGAAGGCATGGCTGTGCATCGCGGAACGGCAATCCGTATCCGGTCTGCGGCGAAAAGATTCTGCGCGGCCTTCGTCGTCTTCTCAGGTGACGTTTTGCAGCCGGGTTCGTCTGTCAAGGCCGCGCGTGAGCGCGCTGACAGATAGCCTTGACGGGCGGTTCCGCGCTGCGCTATCCAAGTGAAGGAGGACGAAGGCCGCTGCCACTGTGCTGTACATCGTTCCGTGTGCGATTAACCCAGGCTGCTGTGCGATGTCTGGCGAAACACTATTGCATGTTCCACTGGAAAAGACTACTTCAACCGAATCAAAAAGGCGATATCGAGCAGGGTTCGGTGATCAAGGAGTTAAGCAGGTTGAGCAAGATGACGATATGAAGATAATGAGTACCTCGACGCCAACGTCAAACGCCTTCACCTCATGTCCAGCGGAAGGCCTATCCCCAGCTACTCCGAAAGGAAAGCACCGCTACCAATGCGGAATGCTGTGAGGGGTTTGAGATTCCTCTTGTAACCGCTAGTGACTGCGTATTCCTTCCCACCTTTAACGCGGAGACCATACTTTCCTGTCGAATACGGCTTGATCTCTACCACAAACGAGGTATTCACGAGCGCAGATCGATGGATCCGAATGAATCCGTACGGCTTCAGCTTTTCTGCCACGATCGAGATTGATTCCCGCAGCAGATAGGAGTCCGATTCCCGCTGCAGTGACACATAATTGCCCTCTGCTTCAACTGCGACGACATCTCCAGGATTGATGAAGAGAATCCTTCCTCTCGCTTTGATTGCGATCATCGGGTTAGCGGGAGGAGACAGCTTCTGTAACTGCGGCAAAGCTTCGATCAATTTTGCGGCTCGCTCGCCCTTTGCTCTCCGAGAGGCGCGGTCCAAGGCTTCGTTGATACTTTCGTTCGAGAAAGGCTTTAGCACGTAGTCTACGGTGTGCCTCTCGAAGGCTGCGACCGCGTCTTCCACGTGTGCCGTTACAAACACGATAGACGGCAACGGCAGGTTTCGTTCCTTAAGCTGGTCTACTAGTTGAATACCCGACCGGTCCAGCATATTAATGTCGAGAAGTAAAACATCGTAGGTGTCCGTGGCCAACTTCTCGAGCGCTTCGTTCGCATCGTTGGCCGAATCGAGATACTCCACGTCGCCCCTTGCGGACAGCATATTTGCCAGAGCCGTTTGGGCCAGGTGCTCATCATCCACGATCAACACACGCATGATTTCCTCATCTATCTCTGTTTCGTCCGGCGTACACGGCTTGCCTGAGCGCTCCGGACCCAATTAAGAGCCAGGCAAATCTGCGCCCCAACCGCGCCGTCGATGAGCGACGATCTGCACTCCCGATTCCATTTCCTATTAGGCTCACAATTTCGGCTCATTTCTGATCAAGCTTTGCAAAGCCACGGGAGTCTCCAGGCATGGAAGGGCGCCAAACATCGATTAGAACCCTGTCAGGAACATGCACTTTGAACGGTCGAACTGTGGCAGGCTCCAGCCTTGCCTGCGCTTGCGCTTGTCCGAAAGCAATTGACGGAAGGAAAAACAAGGCGGCCGGCAGAAGCGTCGCGCACTGCGAGGCTCGCCTTTCCGCGGTCTCGAATCCAGTTTTCATCAGGCCCGCACGCTCCAGCGTTGACCGAATTGATGAGAAAAACTCGGGCACGGCACCCCCGCATTTCTCTCGATGCTGGCTCCTACATTGGAGCCGTCGTTCCATCCGACCACACGCCAGTGCTCATCAGGAACATATCAATCGGTTCCGGGTTGCCTTTGTACGACGGGGCCAGTAAGAACGGAGATCCCGGGAACGGTTCCGACAGGTGATTTGAGGAGTCCACCAGATTTGCGCCCCATACCGTACCGAGCGGCGTGTAGAACATAAGATGGGCCATGTTATGGTTGCCCGCGTCGGTAAGATACGCTTCCTTGGACATCATGTAGCTCATCGCTCCAGCTTCGAGCTCAGGAAGTTCCTTTTTCTCAATCGCAGCGTTGACGCTCTCCTTGACTTCATCTTTCGACTTTCCAGCCAATACCAATCTTGTCCTCATCAAAGTGAGCGGGAGCACGGTTCGAGCGGCGGCTGGATTCAAGCAAATCGGACTGCGATTCTTAGGGTTCCAAAACTCGGGACTGTCGAATGGATTCATCCATGCGCGCTCCACTAAGCAGACAAAGCCGTTCTCGCCTTCGACGGCGGTTTCGTAGCCGTGCGGCTCCAAGACCAGAACTTTCGCATTGCGGGAGATGGACGGGGGAGCCGCGGTCCGTGCCAGAGCAATCTCAGCGTTTCGATTCGTTATCAGGTACTGATCCAACGGAGCCATGCCGGGATACGGAGTTTTGGCGTCCTGTGCGCGTCCTGACCCCGCCGCGCACAGTACTGCAAGCAGTCCAAAAGCTCCGGATGTGATTGTGCTGACTATCTTTCGGTTCATTTGAGTTTCCCTCTCGATACGGATTCCAATACACCTTCAAACTATGATGCGACCATCGCTGCGGATCATTGTACCCCGAAAATACCTACCAGTACGTATGTTCTGGAAACCCACAAAGGTGATTGCAACATCGTAGTTCGGAAACATGTTAGAACCCTTGAGGGAACGAGGTGCTAGTCCCGGCCTGCCGCTCGCGCCCGGCGTGCCGGGCGCAGCGACTCCAGGTGGCGACGCACGCTTCGTTGTCCTGATTGCAGCATCCGTGCATCCTGGGAATTCTTTCCTAAAGCGGCGTAGCCCTCCCATGCCGCCAGCAGGAACGTAGCCGTTTCATCTGCGTTTAAATCACTCCGCACCACCCCACGTTTTTGTCCTTCGCGCAGTGCCTCCGCCATGGCGTCGTGCCAGTCCTTGAAAATTCTTGCCGTCTTTCTGCGGAATCCCTCATCAAGACCTGACATCTCTTGAGACAGGTTAAGTAAGTAACAGCCACGCTGAACGTCTTCTCTTTTCAACGATTCGGACTGAAAAATGCGGATCAGAGCGTCGATGGGGTTCTTGGCGTTCCGTAAAGGCTGCACCCACTTCTGGTTAACTTTACTGGCGATGATCTCGTCCACTACCGCATACCCGAGGGCTTCTTTGTTGTCGAAGTGGTGGTACAACGCGCCCTTGGTCACGCCGGCTGCGGCCAGAATGGCATCGAGATCAGCGCTTCGAAATCCTGAGCGGTGTATCTCCTCGAAGGCGGCCCGCAACAAGCGCCCCCGCGTGCGCTCTGGATCGCGCGGTGCAGAGCCGCTGCGTCTCGCTCCTTTTCTACGCGCTAACATACCGACCAGTATGCATGTTCTAATAACCAGAATTGAGCTCGGATATGGAATCGTGAAGTCTCATTCTACAGCCTCTATTGAATTGTGTAGAGAGTCGAGCGATTCGAGACAGAAATGCACCCCGGACGCACCCATGGCCCCCTGATTTCGCGTCTGCAGACAATCTGTTTCGCCCCTCACCAACGAACATTCGTCACAAACAACACCGATTCCAGGTTGTTTGGATGACAGCGTGCTCGCGTAAGTGTCCGAGCGCCGGGTGCTACCTGACGTAAATCGCCAGTCATCTCGGCACCGAGACTTTGCTCGAACGAACAAGGAGATGAGATGAATGTCTTATCATCCGGCGCGCGGTAGGCTCCGGGAGGGAACTCCCGGAGTAGACAGGTCACAGGCTGCATTTGTTTTTGGGGCCTATGGACCCCGTCAAGGAGATTGGTCAGACCTGTGGCTGAATGTCATCGTGAGGCGCACAGCGACCTCGGATAGGAGAATGGTGACCGCCGCAAAGTGTGTCTACTCCATCTGGCAGTTCCAAAAACCAGGAGGAATAGATGGAGAAGCGGTATTGGGGAGTGGATTTACATCGGAATCAGTTCACCTGCTGTTTGCGGTTAGAGAATGGGCGCACTTATGCGAGCCAATGGCGGCTCGAGGAGCTGCCGCGGTTTCTGAAGAAACTACGGCCAGCCGACGAGCTAGCGGTGGAAGTAACGGGCAACACTCGTCTGTTCTTCGATGCAGTAGCACCGCACGTTGGGCGCATCGCAGTGGTGGACGGCGCTCAATTCCGCCTGATCAGCCAGTCGGTGAAGAAGACCGATGCCAACGATGCGCAGCTGCTGGCGCTGTATCTGAGCAAGGGTTTGTTGCCCGAAGTGCGTATGAAAGATAAACAGCAGAGCCAAATCGCCAGCCTCACGCAAACTCGCGACACGCTGGTGAAGCTACGGACCGCGCTGAAGAACAAGATCAACAATCTGCTATCGGCACGGGGCATCAACTTGGTCAAGGAAGCGCTGTCGAGTGAAAAGAGGCTGAACGAAGTTCTGGCTTTGCCGTTCGATGACCTGGTGCGGATTGAGTTGCGGATCATTGTGGAGCAGATTCGCAGTTTGAATAAAAGCATCGCCGAGCTGGAAAAGACCATCGGCGAAGAAGCTTCCAAACTGGAGGGGCACAAAGGCCTGATCAGCATTAAGGGCATCGGCAATATCACCGGGGCCATTCTGCTGAGTGTGATCGGCGACATCAGCGACTTTCCCGACGAGAACCGGCTGGCTTCTTACTTCGGGATCGTACCCCGTGTATCGAACTCGAATGAAAGGGAACGATCCGGACGCATCCATAAGCGCGGCAGCAAACTCGGAAGAACCGCACTGATTCAGTCTGCGCTCATCGCAGCTCAGTACAGTCCTTATCTGAAACAGTTCTATCAACGCCTGCGAGTCAGGCGGGGAGCCGGCAAAGCAATCATCGCCTTGGCACGGAAGTTTCTCGGAATCGTTTACCGAACGCTCAAGAATAAGTGGGTCTTTGAAGACTTTCCCAACTTTGTGTTGGTCGAAGCGGCGGCGAATCCATGACCACCGTTGCTCAAAGCTCACCACCAGGAAACGAGTTCGTCTCGTTCCCGGTTCCGCCGGGAACGAGACTCAACCCACAGGTTTTGCCAACAGGCAAATCAGGTGGCAGTAGACAAAACATTAGGAGAATACATGAGTGCACTAAGACAATTGGGAAGTTTATGGATATGTTGGATTACGACGATTGTTCTGGCTTGCTTCAGCAATGCAGTCGCTCAAGAGAGCTATAGAGTTACCGATTTGGGCGCTGAGCGGAATCACAATCTGGGTTGTGCCATGTCCGTCAATGATGAAGGCTGGACGGAGATCATGGCCGGGAACGTGGAAGCGGGCCAGGTGGATAGCATATTCGGGAAACTTTTAAACGGACGCGCGCTGATAGACGTCGACGGATTCAAGCTCGACCTCGGCACGCTCGGAGGACAGAACAGTTGGATGAACTGGGGCGAGATCAACAACTTCGGGCGGATAGTAGGTTTTTCCGAAACGGCTGTCCCGGACCCGAACGGCGAAGACATTTGCGGTTTCGGCACACACCTTACGTGTCGCCCGTTTGTTTGGCAACTTTTCCACATGAGCGCTCTCCCGACGCTCGGCGGAAATAACGGGCAGGCGAGCGCGATCAATAACCGAGGACAAATCGTAGGATTTGCGGAAAACGGTGCCGTGGACTCCTCATGCCCGCCTGGCACAACTAATAATCGGATTCAGCTGCCGGTATTGTGGGAACACGGCAAAGCCCAAGCTCTTCCTACAGTGGGTAGCGATCCAGACGGGGACGCATTTTGGATCAACGATCAAGGCCAAGCCGTAGGCGACACGGGAACCTGCGGCGGTGCGATCATTCACGCCGTATCGTGGGAAAACGGCACTGCCTCCGCGCTTCCTGAACTCGGAACTGGCGCTATCGCCTATGGCAATAACAACCGGGGCCAAATTGTTGGGACAGTCGGCAGTGCTGACGGCACAACCCAATACGGCGCCCTCTGGCAGAACGACGCACTCACAAACCTCGGCACTCTGCCGGGAGATTTTGCCGCGATAGCCACGGGCATCAACGACCGGGGCCAAGTGGTGGGAAGCACCTGGGACTCCAACTTCAACTGGTCCCATGGCTTCATCTGGCAGAACAACGTGATGACCGACCTTAACACACTGTTTCCTGCCAGTTCCAACCTCTTCGCAACCATGGCTAATAAGATCAACGAGCGCGGACAAATCTCGGGAATGGCAATCGTACTCAGCGGGCCGGAGGCAGGCAACATCCACGCCTTTTTGGCAACCCCTGTAAGGCAAAGCACAATAGGCAGGTCGGTTGCAGACGTCGCGCCTACACACCCGAAATCCAATTTGCCCGCGAATATTGGCAAACAGCTTTTGCCGAGATTCGGACTAGGCCGATTCCAGCGATAAAGGGCATTTTCAGAGCTTCCGCAACATCCATTCCAGCCAGATGCTGCGCGAACGCGCAAGCTCGGCGGTTGTGCGGGACATTCTGGGTCACGTCGAATATCGAGGTGACGCCAGAATGTTTAACGCCAAGAGCGCTGGACGTCTTGCGAACGTAGGTGCAAGGATTGAGGGATGACGCTGCCTGATGGATTACGGGCTTAATCGGCCATAGTGAAGGCGGAATATTGGCGCCGATTGCCGCCTCGCAAATGCCTGACGTGGGTTTTATAGTGCTGCTGGCTGGAACAGCCGTGCGTGGCGATCAGGTGATTGTGGAGCAGCAAGTTCGGATCGCGAAGGCAAATCCCAAGCCGATTTTGACGAGGCCGTGAAAGGGATCGTGTCAAGTCAGGCCCAAGCGGCAGGCATATTCGCGCCGTTCAACACCCCCAGGTTTCGGTACTTCATCTCTTACAATCCGGCGCCGGCGCTCGAAAAGGTGAAATGTCCGGTGCTCGCCTTGAGCGGAGACCCGGACCTACAGGTCATTCCGGAGCAAAATCTTCCGGTGATGAAAGCCGCACTCGAAAAAACGAATAATCACGACGTGACCATCACGCGGCTACCCGGGCTGAACCACTTATTTCAGACCTGCAAAACTGGCTTAGCGGCCGAATACGCGAGTATCCCGGAAACCATCTCGCCGACCGCATTGGAAGCTATTTCCGATTGATTTCACAAACGAATCTCTTGACCTTGCAGGCTGCGGAAGCGCTGGAGCGCAGAGGCGGCCCTAGAAGCCCTCCCCTCCCTGCACGTCACACGAATGCGCTTTCTCCTTGACGAAATGTTACTGCGGGTTTAACATCTCGATTGGCTCTACACTTCCACTGGGAGTCTTCCCAGGAAAGAGGTCCCGGCGAATGGGTTTCCAGGTCGGCGAGAAAGTGGTTTACCCGAACCACGGCATAGGCACCGTCGAGAACATCAGTTTGCGTTCCTTCGGCGCCCGGCAAGAGCGCTTTTATCTGCTTCGCCTTTTCCCTACCAGCACGACCGTCATGGTGCCGTTTTCCCATGTCGGTGACGTCGGTCTGCGAAAGGTGACCAAGTGCAGTGAGATCAATCGGGTCTTGACCTATTTGGGCGCACCCAGGGCTTCTTGTACAGCCCAGGATTGGAAAGACCGCTTCAAAGAGAATTCGGACAAGATGAAGGGCGGCAGCCTGGTTGCAATTTCCCAAGTATTCAAGGCGCTTTTGGTGATTCAGCTGAGCAAGCCGCTGTCGTTTCGCGAGAAAAGGATGCTCGAGCGTGCGCGTTGCATGCTGGTTCTAGAAACGTCAATTGCGAAGGCGGTTTCCGAGCGCGAATCTGTCTCGCTGATCGAGAAAGCGCTTGCGAAATGCAGTCTGCCCATGCCTGCAGCGCTCTAGCGAGCTGTCCGGGTCACTTCGTTAGTGCTCTGGTCGCTACGCTCGTGGCTCTGGCAGCGGTATCGGAGCCATGAGCGAAGCGATTGGAGTTCAGCATGCTATCGAAATCATCGGGACAGCGCTCTAGCGATTCACTAGCAAACGCTTCGCTGGCCTGCTCGATATACTGAGAGGGTCCGCCAACCATGGCGCTATCGTCTAAGGGTTAGGACGGAGCCCTCTCAAGGCTCAAATAGGGGTTCGATTCCCCTTAGCGCTACCAGCAGCACTGTTTCGCAGCACGCGACTACTCGGAGCCGAATGCGCCCCGATTCCACCCGTACCGGGCTTGATCGAGGATGGCGCATGGAAACGCCGTCGATTTCGGACTCAGTGCTTCCTTGAAAGGTTCATCCAAAGATCTGCCCGAATGAACGGCCGGTGAGCCGGATCGCAATTTCACATCTAGAGGACTGGCAGGGTTTGTCGAGACAAACATCGGGTCAAGAGTGGTACTGTGAGCACCCTTGGACACATCCCTCCCACCGCTTTCGAAGAAATCATTGTAATCCTCAACCACCTTGGCGTTTGTCGAAATCCCTACTTCCGCCTTACTGACAATATTGTTGAAGATGGCTGCCGACGAGCCACTGAAGATTGCAAAAGCAACCCGGACGTCGTGGATGGTATTTCCGTATAACACCGCATCCGTCGAAGAGCTCGACCAGTGGATCGCCGCATTCAGCAGCGGACCTATGATGATGTTGTTGTAAATCGCCGTGTCGGTAGCTTGAAACCCGCTTATCGCATTCGTAGTATCTGGGCCGCCCTGTATAAAATTGTGATAGATGGATCCGGAGACGCGGTTAGAAGTACCGTCTTTTCCGGTGAACTCGATAGATTCTCCGTCACCGGCTGTGCGGTCCGTGTAATAGATCGAATTGTCGTGAAGCTGTGCGCCGGTAACACTGGCATGGTACGCTTTAATCCCGATTGCCTGTGAGCCCCCGACGATACGATTGCCGGACACGACGGCATTATTTGTGTCGAGGATATAAATTCCCCTCGCGCCGTTGCTGGCCGAATTCAACGTAATCGTATTGCCTGTAACCGTTAGACCGGTGGAAGGCGAACCGAACCCCATAAAAACGGAAGCAATGGTCTTATAGCTTCCAGTGCTTGCATAAGTGTTGTTCGCGAAAGTGAAGCCCGCACTGCCTCTAACTTGCACGGGAAACACGCCAGAATTGAGTAACGCGCAGTTCGTGACCGAGTTATTGCTGCCGCCATACACAGCAATCAGGCTCGATCCTGAATCTTGAATCGCCAAACCATTTATTGCCACGTTTTGAGCGTTACGCAGCGTGACTAGCGTGTCACGCCCATTCGCTCCATCGATGACGGGCTGATTGCCCGTGCCATACGAGCTGATAGTGATCGCATCTCCAGACTCGCCTGAAGTTGCCAGATTGAAAGTTTCGCCGCTCCAAACGGAACCGGCCTTCAGAAGGATCTGATCTCCGGGGTGATATACTTTCGAGCTTGCATACCGCAAAGTTTTCCAAGCGCTCGTGATAGTAGTGCCCGAGTGAAAATCGCTTCCAGATTCGGAATCTAAATAATAAGTTGTTGCTGCACTCCCGCTAACAACTACGCCGGCAGTTAGTCCTAACAGAATCAGTGTCGCCCTAAACATAAGTAACAGGTCTCCTCGTGCGCTTTTATTAAGCGACCTCGGTCGCTCTAGCGCTCGGTTCTAACCCTGTATCGGCGGTTGCTAGTGAATCTTTAATCGAGTACCGCTTTAGAACAAGTGCAAGCGATCCAGTCACTTCCGTTCAGACGATCCCGGAGAAGCAATGACGAAACCTGAGCCGCGCGCGCGTTAGCAAGCGACTTATTACCGGAATTGACGTTGGAAAGTAGCGTGAAACTTTGGCCTGGCGCTGACCACCGATCATCGTGGCCGGAGGGAAGATCAAGGTTTCAGAAGGATGAATGTAGCTGATGGCGGAGGCCGACTCAGGTCAGCGCGTCTCTGTCTTGAAAAAGATCGGATCGATCTTGTGAAACGGCCGTCCGAATGGCTGGCCATCTCCCAAGAAGACACCGTAAAATGTCCTCCCTATACTCTTCATCTGTTGGTAATCGCCGAGCGGCCGAGGACCGCTGTTCCCGCGAGGGGCGTCTTCAGAAAACAGGAACTTTTCGAGGCGCACGCTTTGAAAATGCGCGCCGCGATCCCCGCTCACTGCGAGGTGAACCGAAATGTAAGGCAGTGAGTTTTCCTCGTCCAGGCTGTCCGCTGTGTCATAGAGAACTGCCACCGTACCGTCTTTGTCCTCCGCGACAGCGACGGCGGGAAGAGCCGATTGGTGTTTCGGACCGCTTACGAAATGGCGCGGATGGGCCACCATCTGTCCATCAGCTGCAGGCGTGAGCCGCACAATGCTGATGCGATCTCTGCCGGCCGTATCATCAAATTCACCGTTCACGACATATACATCTCCGGTTTTCGAGTCGACGGCCAGAGCGTCGATTCCTCCGCGCAGCGGGTTCACACCGCCCAAAATCGTGCCGGGCTCGATTTCGCCGAAGCTGTAGGTATAGAGATTCTGGTGACTGCAGACCTGTGCCACGGAGATCCCGTCCGCGCTACCGTTCAGCTCCCAACTCTTACCGCCATCGACAGATCGATTGAGCATATAGCTCACAGCGGATGCAGAGGAGCAGTGAATCGAGCCCGCAGTTTCCCACAGGCTGTACACGGCGCCCGACCGACGATCGGCGGCGATTCGATGGCCCGGATTGCCGCCGAAAGAGGTTGCGGGACCGGGCGAAACATCAAGCGTGAAGTCCGGCGGAATCTTCGCATCCGCCACCGCGACCTGCATGGCGGACGACTGATAAGCAACATAGACCTTCTCACGGCGTTCTTGTTGGTCGCCGCCCGCTGGCGAGTGGTCCGAATCTGCAGCGCGGTTCGGATCTCTGTTAGTCACAACCCACGGCTGATCCGGCGGATATCGATTCGTGGACTGCGTTTTCCCATTCACAACCAGCCATCGCCATGACCGGGGGTCTGCCGGATTGGCTGTCGCTCCGGTATAGACTTCGCCGAACAAGCTTTCCGCGGAGCTTCCATCCCGGGCATCCGCATCCGCACTGCTGCAGTTGGCTCCTTCCTCGCCGTTGCCATTCAGCAGAAAGGTGCCGTAGAGCACGCCATCGCGTCCGTACGCGAACGTCTCATCGCACGGCGATTCGGCGACGGCCCCTTTCGGAACGCCCGGCGGAGCGGGAATCGCCAGCTCTCTTGTCCATAGCCCGCCACCATTTCTTGAGTACCAGACAGGAGCATTGCGAAACTCCCGGCCATTCTCTACTGGCGTCCACGCGCCGGAAAAAGCGGAGACAACGATATTGCGCGGGTTCGCAGGATCGATGGCGATCCCTGGCTCGGAATTGAAGTGCTTGTCATAATTTTTGAGATCGCGATCCGTATTGCTGACGACGACGTCTCGCACGAACACCTTGGGAAACGATGGCGCGCCCGGACTCTCATCGCCTGTCTGCTACAATTCGGATCTCGCTTGTGCCTGTATGGCAACGTGAGCGCTTTCAGCCACTAAGAATGCCACCGCTACCGAGAGTGCGAGAGCCGTGCGCTTACCCAACTGTTTCATGGTGAAAAGAGTATACAGCAGATGGAAGACCCGTAACCACGTCGCCCAGCATCAGGCGTTCAGATCTATGAATTGAGCCGACAGTGGCGAACGCGTGAGATCAATCTGAGCGATAGTGACCGGTAATCGAAACCGGCGCCGTCCTGCACTGCCGGGATTGATGTAAAGCACGCCTTCGCGCTCGGTTTGGCATGGCTTATGAGAGTGTCCGCTGATCACCATCTGCACTCCTGAGGCGGCAGGATTGATAGCGAGCTGCTTCAGATCGTGGAGCACGTAGATGCTTACTCCGCCAGCTTCGACGAGCGCCGTTGCAGGGAGTCCCAAATCGGCCTTGTCGATGTTTCCGCGCACCGCGATTGTCTGAGCGACCTTGCTGAGTGCGGCCAAAATCTCGGGATTCCCTACATCGCCTGCATGAATAATTAAATCCGAGCCGCGAAGCGCATCGAGGGCTTGTGGCCTCATCAGCCCATGCGTGTCCGAGATCAGTCCGATCTGGCGAACGTTTTCGAACCGCAAATCTAGCCTACGCTAGACGCCGCGAATGAACTGATCCAGCCGATCCAAGCCGCGCTCGAGCTCGTACATTGAGGTCGCATACGAGATCCGAACGTGGTCCTGAGTGCCGAACGCTTCGCCGGGAACCACCGCAACATGCGCCTCTCGCAATAATTCAGCCGCAAACTCCAGCGAGTTCTTAATTTTGCCGGTTCGGTACGCAATGCTGACGTTCGGATACGCGTAGAAAGCGCCTTTAGGCGTGATGATCGACACCCCCGGAATCGCGCGCAATCGATTCACGACAAAATCGCGCCTCTTACGGTACTCCGCGAGCATCTGCGGGACCGAATCCTGCGGCCCAAGCATCGCCTCAATCGCCGCTTTTTGTGAGATTGAAGTAGCGTTCGAGGTGCAATGGCTCTGCAGTTTCGTCATAGCACCGATAATCGGCACTGGGGCAAGCGCGAACCCCACACGCCAGCCCGTCATCGCGTAAGTTTTCGAGAGAGAGCCTGCAACCACAACTTTCTCGCGCACGCCGGGCGCGGCGGCAATCGAAAACGGCTCGCCATCATACAGGAATTGGCAGTAACACTCATCACTCAGTAGAAAGATGTCGCGCTTCGACACGATGTCGAAAATGGCGCGGAACTCTTGCGGCGAAAGCACCGCACCGCTGGGATTGCTGGGCGAATTAATGATCAGAAGCTTGGTGCGAGGCGTAATGTGGCGCTCAATCATTGCGGCGCTTACCTCGAAACCCGTCGATTCATCCGTATCGACGAACACGCAGCTGCCGCCCGCATAATTCACGACATCTTTATAAGTCACCCAGTACGGAACGGGAATGATGACTTCATCTCCCGGATTAACGAGCGCTTGAATGAGGTTGAAGATCGCGTGCTTCCCGCCGACCGTCACCATGCATTCGGCTGGCGAATAATCGGTGCCGAAATCCTGGTGATGGCGCTTGCAAATCGCTTCCCGCAGCTCGAGCATACCCGCGGTGTTGGTGTACTTCGTGAAATCCGCAGCCAGAGCTTCAATAGCCGCCCGCTTAATGTGCGCCGGCGTTGGAAAATCGGGCTCACCGGCCCCGAAATCAACGACGTCCACGCCTTCGCGACGAAGGCGGTCCGCGTCCGCGGCGACCTTCATGGTCGACGACACGCTAATGCTCGAGATGCGATCGGCAATTTCGGCGGTAGCTACCATTGGTCTGAGATTACTACTGAACCGCGCGCGTCAGCAAGCGGGTTTTCTCTAGCAACCAGCCGCTACCGCTCGCGCAGCGACTGAATCAGCGCTTCCATGTGGTTCAGATAACGTTCGAACGCCTTCCGCCCTGCCGTCGTCAGCCGGTATTCGGTCTTCGGCATCCGCCCCTGAAAACTCTTGCTGCACTCTACGTACTTCGCTTCTTCCAGCCTCCGCGCGTGAACACTCAGGTTTCCGTCAGTCGTTTGCAGCAGCTTCTTCAGCTCATTGAACGTCAGCGAGTCGTTCACCGCCAGAGCGCTCACAATCCCAAGTCGCATCCGCTCGTGAATAATCCGGTCCAGATTCGGCAGAGCGCTTTCAACACCCGACTGCTCGCTCGACGCCTTAGCGGTCTTCGGAGCACGCGCTTTCGAATCCGCTACTCCGGCTTCACGCGCCATCGCCGATCTAGCCACCGTACCTCCTCGCAATCACCACCCCGAACGCCACATGCAGTACGCCAAACCCGAGCATCAGGAACACGTCTCCCCAAGCAGCCGGTGCGAACAGCGAAATCGCGCCCACGAACATGAAGCACAAGCCCATCACCGGAACGATCCGCACCGAGAACGCGCCGCCCGTGACCACCGCGGCTCCGTACAACAGCAGCCACAAACCCGGAGTAACGCTGAACACATCCAGCTGATACAACACTCCCGTGAGCACTGCGCCCGCCAGCAGCGGGGGCATGAAACTCAGCAATGCGCGCCGCGCCGCCCGCGACCGCAGAGATAAAGCGAGCCGCTTCGATTTCGCCCGCACGGCCAGTCCCGCAATCGCCAGGGCCAACACCGCTTCAGCGCACCAGATGAAGAACTGTTCGCGCAAAGGACGCCCGAATGCCACCGCGCCGGCACCCAAAGCCGTGATCCCGATGACCACTCCACCCCACCCCGGCACTGCCGTGAACGATGCAGCCCGCTCCATCGTGTCGCGAATGAAGCGCAGATTATCCGCGGCATGTCGCTCCAGCGGAACCGGATCTTTTATAGCCCGAATCGGTTGTGCAAACGCCATATAGTTAACGCGCGTGCGTCTGAAGCCAAGTATACGGCACCGCGCCGGCTCCCTGGAAGTTCTTTACAATGCAAAGCAGCGCGCGCCCCAGGCGCTCAGAAGCTGAAGTGAATCCCTCCCACCGCCCAGCGCCGCGGCGTTCGGAAACCGTCTTCATAAAAATCCTGATTCAGAGCGTTCGAAATCCGAATATACAAACGCGCCGCCGTCCTCTCAGTCACGCGGACCGAATATCCCGCCGAAAGCCCCAACTGCCGAGGCCCGTCGAACCGGAACGCATCGCTCGCCAGCAGCGACAACCCAAACAGCGGATACAAATAGTCGCTCCCGCCCTCAAAGTCCATTGCCGCATCCACGTGAGTGCCAAACTGCTGCGTCGCGACCACCGTCCCCATGTTCGGGAGAATCCGCGGCGATTGCAGCGGGTCAACACCCGTCCCCGTGTAGTACTGCGACTCGCGATCACGCGCATTCGTGTACGTATAAGACGCGAATACCGTGGTGCTGCGCGAGGGATGAAAATCGCCGCTCAGCTCCACCCCCCGCGCAATCCCTCCGCCCGTGTTGTAGTATCCGCCCGTCCGTCCATACGGATCCACATATCCCGGAGGAAAATCTAAAAATCCGATCACCTGCTGCAAGTGGGAGTAAAAATACGTTCCGCTGATCTTCAGCGCCTGACGAAAGAGATACTGATCGAAGCCAAAATCTCCCGAGACCGCGCGCTCCGGGCTCAACCTCGGATCCCCAAACGCGAAGTACGTTCCGCCGTAAAAATAGCCGCCGAATCGCTCGTAAATTGACGGCAAACGAAAGCTGTTCCCCACATGTGCGCGCAGCTTCGTAGAAGTACTCTGCATAAAATACGCCAGCGACGCATCTCCTGTATACGCATCGGGAGGAGACGGCAACTTCGACCCGGCATACGGCGACGCGCCGCCAATCAGATTCGGCTGCTCCAAACTCGCGCGTGTGAATCGGCCCGACAGCAAAATCTGCAGGCGCCCGCCCAGAAGCGTAATCTGATCCTGCGCAAAAACCGCATTCGTTCCCTGCACCGCATCGGTTCGATAGTACGCGCGCTGCGCCAGATCCGGATTCTGGTCGGTAGACACGTTCAGGTAATGCTCTCGCTCGAACTCGTAACCACCCGTCAGCACCTGGTGAGATCCCATCAAATAATCCGCGCGCGCCTGCAGCGTATCGATTCGCCCGGCATACCGATCTGAGGTATTAAACAGCGGCTGAAAATATCCGGGAACGTTCGGCCCCGCCGGTCCGTTGGTGTTGTTCCGATCCGTGTCAACAATCGCGTACCCCACCCGGTACGAAAGCTTCGAACTCACCGCGTGCTCGAATCGAAACAGAGAATCCACAAAATGCGAGTACCGCCCTGCATCAGGATCGCCGAGCGATGGCACAAACGTCGCCTCTCCCGGCGCAAACGGCAGGTTCGCATCCGCTAACCGTATCGCAGCGGACGACAGCGGAATCGCCGGAATGATTCCCGTCACGGGCGCGCTGCTCGTCGGCGAAGGCGACACATTTTCCTGCAAGTACCCGGTATTCGCGAACACATCCAATCCCAGTCGGATCCTCGGCGTCAGCGCGTAATTGATTCCCGTCTGGCCGCTCCAATCGCGAACCGCACCCACGTCATCCACGCCTTCCGTAACATTCAAGTGCGACAGCCCCACCGAATATCCGAGCCGGTCCTCGAGCGTGCCGCCCGCAATTCGCGCCACGCCACGAAACAGTCCCAAGCCGCCGCCCTGCACATCCACATCGCCGTGCGCTCGCCCGCCGCCCGTATCCGTGATGATGTTCACAGTTCCCGACATGGAATTCGTCCCATACAGCGATGACCCCGATCCGCGCAGCACTTCAATGCGCGACGTGTCGACCAGCAGTAAGTCGCCGATATAGGCGCTCGCTTCCCCTTGAACGCTCGTCGGATCGCGAAAACGGAAACCGTCGATCAGTACCGCTGTATCTGTCACTCGCAAGCCGCGCGTTTGAATCGTCGTCAGCGTTCCCGGCCCGCCCCGCGTACTGACACGAAGCCCCGGCACGAATCGAATCGCGTCCCCGATCGAGAACAATCCGCGCTGCTCCGCGTCGCTCGCCATCACCACGTCCAGCGCCTTCGAGACTTGATCGACAGATTGCGGCTCGCTCGCCGCCGTAACGGTCACTTCGTTCTTTAACGCCGAAACCGCCAATCGCATAGCGATCTCTTTGCTCTCACCCGCCGCAATCTCGAACCTCTCCTGCTGCGCCGTTGAGAGTCCTGGCGCCGAAGCGTCCAGCAAATACTGACCCGCCGCTACATCACGAAAAAGAAAATGCCCACCGCGATCTGACCTGGTCGTGATAACCCCACCACCCGCAACTTGCAGCAGCCTCACCGCCGCACCCGCAACCGCAGCGCCCGACGGATCAGTAACGCTTCCGCTGACCTCTGCAGCTTGGACGGAAAACGCGTAGGGGCCGGGCACTGCCCGGCCTGCAGCCCCGCACAACATCACAATGCAAAAAAAAGTGGAGCGAAAAAATTTCGTGTACACTGTCGGCCCTCCCTCGAGGCGGCAAATAAATTTCCGCTTTTTGGTCGCGGGCTGCGGCAGGTCTTCGGACTTGCAGGCGTGACAATCCCTTCAGACTGTCTTCCTAATGGCCCAGCTTCCCCTCCCCATTCAGGAGAAAGTGCCTTGTGTCGGGCGTTCGTTCCTGCTTACCGCTGCGGGGCAGTTCCGGATTCTCACCGGATTCCCTTTTGAACGCCTCCGCCCAAGCGAGCGTCAGCGTACCGGCAGCATCAACAGCCTAACAAACGCTCACTCAATTTGAGCCGGAACGTGAGTGACGGTTTTCTGAACCCGGAACGTGAGTGACGGGTCTCTTACACGACGTCAACGCCCATGCTGCGGCAAGCGCCCTTCACCTGCTCGACCGCAGCATCAACGGTGAAGCAATTCAGATCGGGCATCTTGATCTTGGCGATTTCTTCCAGCTGCTTCTGCGTAATCTTTCCGACTTTAGTTTTATTCGGCTCGGCCGATCCCTTCGCCAAATTCACCGCGCGCTTCACCAGCACCGCCACAGGAGGCGTCTTCGTGATGAACGTAAACGAACGGTCCGAATAAATCGTGATGACCACCGGAATGATCAAGCCTTCCTGGTCCTTCGCCGACGTCTTTGCGTTGAAAGCCTTGCAAAACTCCATGATGTTCACGCCCTGGGGCCCGAGAGCGGTCCCGACCGGAGGCGCCGGCGTCGCCTTCCCCGCCGGAATCTGCAGCTTTACTTGAGCATTAACTTTCTTTGCCATCTCTCACCTTCTCCACTAACAGAACCGCGACTGTGAAGGAGCGGTTTGCACACTAAATCTTCTCGACTTGCAAGAAATCCAACTCGACCGGCGTCGACCGGCCAAAGATCGTCACCATCACGCGCAGCGTATTGCGCTCCGTATTAACTTCATCCACCTTGCCCGAAAAGTTCGTGAACGGCCCGTCGACAATCTTCACGCTCTCGCCCTTCTCAAAGCTCATCTTAGGCCGCGGGCGGTCTGCGCTCGAGGCCTGGCGATACAGCACGGAATTCACTTCATCGGCTGTTAGCGGAACCGGCTTCGTCCCGCCTCCCACAAAGCCCGTCACGCGCGGGGTCGATTTCACCGCGTGCCACAGCTCGTCATCCATCTCCATCTCGACCAGCACATAGCCGGGATAAAGCAGCCGCTTGCTGATCACTTTCTTCCCGTTCCGCAGCTCGATCACTTCTTCGGTCGGAATCAGTATCTGCCCCAGCCGCCCCGCAAAACCAAACGCCTGCGCGCGCGACTTCAACGATTCAGCAACCTTTTGCTCGAACCCCGAATACGCGTGAATGATGTACCAATTTTTAGGCGGACCCTCCGGCTGTTCGGAAACCGCGCCGTCCTGCCCTCCGCGCTCCGCGCTCTGCGCTACTTCCGATTCGTGTTCGAGAGTCTCACCGCCCTCATCGGCATCCGAATGAATTTCATCCTCGCCAACCGGGTCCTGCTCTTCAAGAGAATCTTCGCCCTCGGCCGCGACGCTCGAGAGGGCTTCCCCCTCTTCCTCCGGCAGCGTGTCAACTGCCCGTTCCTCGTCAAAATTCTGATCTGGCATCCTTGACCTGCTTACACTCCAAATCCGGCCGCATCATCGTTTCGTAAAGTAATTCAAGATGTGCGTCACGATCGTGTTCACGATCGCATCCACCACCCAGAAATACAAAGCAAACAGAAACACTGCCGCAATCACAACCCACGTTGTGGCGCGAACCTGCTTCCAGTTGGGCCACGTGACCCGCTGCATCTCCGCTTGCACGTCCTCTATATAGGACCTCGCCTGCTGCGGCCAGCCCACTGTATTCATTGCCATAGACACTTCAAACCTGAAACACTCTGCTTAACATGATCCGCTCTGCTCTGATTTGCTCGAAGCAAGCCCGGGCGTTTGGCAGGGGCAGAGGGATTCGAACCCCCACTCGCGGTTTTGGAGACCGCTGGTCTGCCGTTAAACCTATGCCCCTTCCGCTTCCCCTACAGGCTACCAAAAAATCGGCCTTCTGAGTCTCTTACTTCGTCTCGCGGTGCGGTTGGTGTTTCCTGCAATACGGACAGAATTTCTTCAGCTCCAGCCGTTCCGTCGTCGTTCTCCTATTCTTCGTTTTGCTGTAATTCCGGTTCTTGCATTCCGTGCACTGGAACTGAATAATCTCACGCGGCATTGAAATTCGCCCTCTTTTCTAATTACGTTTCTAAAACGAAGGCGGTTACGCCACGATATCCGTGACGGTTCCCGCGCCGACCGTGCGTCCGCCCTCGCGGATCGCAAAGCGCAGCCCTTTATCCATGGCAACCGGCGTAATCAGCTCAATCTCCATCGCCACGTTATCGCCCGGCATCACCATCTCCATGCCCTCGGGCAGCTTCGCTATCCCCGTCACGTCCGTCGTCCGGAAATAAAACTGCGGCCGGTACCCGTTAAAAAACGGCGTGTGCCGCCCGCCCTCTTCCTTCGACAGCACGTACACTTCGCCCTTGAACGTCTTGTACGGCTTGATCGTTCCCGGCTTCGAAATCACCTGCCCGCGCTCGACGTCCGTCTTTTCAATTCCGCGCAGCAGCAGCCCCACGTTATCTCCCGCGCGCCCTTCGTCAAGCAGCTTTTTGAACATCTCGACGCCCGTCACAACCGTCTTGCGCGTATCGCGGAATCCGACAATCTCCATTTCCTCGCCGACTTTACAGATCCCGCGCTCAATACGTCCCGTCACCACCGTGCCGCGGCCCTGAATCGAGAAAATATCTTCAATCGGCATGATGAACGGCTTGTCCACCGCGCGCTCCGGGACCGGGACATATTCGTCCACCTTCGCCATCAGCTCATCAACCGACTTCTCCCACTTCTCATCGCCGTTCAACGCCCCGAGCGCGCTCACGCGGACGACCGGCAAATCATCGCCCGGAAACTGATAGCTCTTCAGCAGCTCGCGCACTTCAAGCTCGACCAGCTCGAGCAGCTCCGGATCATCCACCATGTCCACTTTGTTCAGCGCGACCACGATATACGGAACGCCCACCTGCCGCGCCAGCAGAATGTGTTCCCGCGTCTGCGGCATCGGACCATCGGTTGCCGCCACCACCAGAATCGCCCCATCCATCTGCGCCGCGCCCGTAATCATGTTCTTGATGTAATCGGCGTGGCCCGGGCAATCCACGTGCGCGTAGTGCCGGTTCGCGGTCTCATATTCGACGTGCGCCACTGCAATCGTGATTCCGCGCGCCTTCTCTTCGGGCGCATTGTCGATTGAATCGAAGCTCCGGAACTTCACCTTCGGATTGTGCTTCGACAGCGTCTTCGTGATCGCCGCCGTCAACGTCGTCTTGCCGTGATCGATATGCCCGATCGTCCCGATATTTACGTGCGGCTTGCTGCGGTCAAATTTCTCTTTCGCCATGCTGGTCCTACCTTTAAAGAGTGCTGGATTCTTCTCCTCCGCCCGAGGAGAAAAGGGGCAGACGAGCGCGCGTCACTACTGCCATCGCACACTCAAATCGAGAATACCACGCGCGGCCCTTACACATTTTCCGGATCCGATGCCCAACACAACGGATTCCTGTCGATATACGTGCGAATACGATTCAGCTCGTCCTCATTTCGAATGACACGTTCCCAATAACTCCGCTGCCACATATGCGTGCCAATCCGTTTGGTAACTGCCGACTTGAACGAACCTACAACCGTCCGTAGGGGCCGCGCACACACCCGACTCGCGACGTGCATTGTAGGGGCCGCGCACGCGCGGCCTCAAATCTTGTCCTGAGAAAACCTGGAGCCGTTGACCGGGATTGAACCGGTGACCTCGTCCTTACCAAGGACGCGCTCTACCAACTGAGCTACAACGGCTTACCCAGAAAACAATTATGGCACCTACGAAATGTCCAGACGTCCCTTGATTCTTGCCACGTCCAGCACATACCCGACCAACAAGCTCTCGATGTGATCCAGCTTGCTCTCTAACCGTCCAATTCTTGAATTCGTATCGTCCAGCCGCCTGTTTGTATGGTCCAGCCGTTTGTTGTTGGTCAGTATAGCGACAATTGCCACGAGCGCTGTACCGCTGGCGCTGACTATCGCCGTTGTCAGATTTTGATCCATGGTGGTCAGCCTCCGAGAGTGCTACTGTTTCTCCACTGTTTGCCGCCCTGCTTTCAGCGGAAATTCTCTGGCGGGATGCGGTCGATCAGGTCACGAATCGCACTCACCAGGAACTGCACGCTCTCAGTCATTTCGAGCTGCGATTCACGAAGCTTGTCAATCGCGCTCCAGATGCGTTCGTGCTCTACCAGATGGTCTGCGGCCACTTCTCGAACCGGTTCAACCGCGCGAGCGGATCGTCACCGTTTCCGTCAGCCATCGAGTCAATCTCTGTTCTTCGCCGGGATCAAGCCTGCCCGCAACAACAGGCGATTGGTGGACAGGGAAGGATTCGAACCTTCGTACCTCGCAAGGAGATGAGATGAATGTCTTATCATCCGGCGCGCGGTAGGCTCCGGGAGGGAACTCCCGGAGTAGACAGGTCACAGGCTGCATTTGTTTTTGGGGCCTATGGACCCCGTCAAGGAGATTGGTCAGACCTGTGGCTGAATGTCATCGTGAGGCGCACAGCGACCTCGGATAGGAGAATGGTGACCGCCGCAAAGTGTGTCTACTCCATCTGGCAGTTCCAAAAACCAGGAGGAATAGATGGAGAAGCGGTATTGGGGAGTGGATTTACATCGGAATCAGTTCACCTGCTGTTTGCGGTTAGAGAATGGGCGCACTTATGCGAGCCAATGGCGGCTCGAGGAGCTGCCGCGGTTTCTGAAGAAACTACGGCCAGCCGACGAGCTAGCGGTGGAAGTAACGGGCAACACTCGTCTGTTCTTCGATGCAGTAGCACCGCACGTTGGGCGCATCGCAGTGGTGGACGGCGCTCAATTCCGCCTGATCAGCCAGTCGGTGAAGAAGACCGATGCCAACGATGCGCAGCTGCTGGCGCTGTATCTGAGCAAGGGTTTGTTGCCCGAAGTGCGTATGAAAGATAAACAGCAGAGCCAAATCGCCAGCCTCACGCAAACTCGCGACACGCTGGTGAAGCTACGGACCGCGCTGAAGAACAAGATCAACAATCTGCTATCGGCACGGGGCATCAACTTGGTCAAGGAAGCGCTGTCGAGTGAAAAGAGGCTGAACGAAGTTCTGGCTTTGCCGTTCGATGACCTGGTGCGGATTGAGTTGCGGATCATTGTGGAGCAGATTCGCAGTTTGAATAAAAGCATCGCCGAGCTGGAAAAGACCATCGGCGAAGAAGCTTCCAAACTGGAGGGGCACAAAAGCCTGATCAGCATTAAGGGCATCGGCAATATCACCGGGGCCATTCTGCTGAGTGTGATCGGCGACATCAGCGACTTTCCCGACGAGAACCGGCTGGCTTCTTACTTCGGGATCGTACCCCGTGTATCGAACTCGAATGAAAGGGAACGATCCGGACGCATCCATAAGCGCGGCAGCAAACTCGGAAGAACCGCACTGATCCAGTCTGCGCTCATCGCAGCTCAGTACAGTCCTTATCTGAAACAGTTCTATCAACGCCTGCGAGTCAGGCGGGGAGCCGGCAAAGCAATCATCGCCTTGGCACGGAAGTTTCTCGGAATCGTTTACCGAACGCTCAAGAATAAGTGGGTCTTTGAAGACTTTCCCAACTTTGTGTTGGTCGAAGCGGCGGCGAATCCATGACCACCGTTGCTCAAAGCTCACCACCAGGAAACGAGTTCGTCTCGTTCCCGGTTCCGCCGGGAACGAGACTCAACCCACAGGTTTTGCCAACAGGCAAATCAGGTGGCAGTAGACAAAACATCATAGGAGGGACAGATTTACAGTCCGCCGACTTTAACCACGCACCAACCGCCCCGATCCGTCGAGATTGAGAATAACACGAACCATCGCACTCCGTAGGGCCGTGGCAATGCCCGGCCCTACGCGCCCTTTCAGCCCGATATCAAAGCAGCAAAGATTCTAAAGCCGCAGCATCCACTCAGGGCCATCACCGTGCTAACCTCCGCCCCAATCACCTCGACCAAAGAACAATACCTCACCCGTGATGTGGCAGCTTCACAGACAAACCAGCTCAGAAATCCGGGATTTCACGAAGCAGCCCAGTTGTCCTGGTCGTCTGGCGTTTAGCTTTTCCTCGACTTCTTTGGTTTCCCGGTAAGGTCGCATAGGACTTCATTGTTTGGGCCATAGAGCACTCGCACACGATGTGACTTGCCCGGTTCCAGGAGAAGAACATGAACTTGTACTTTATGAAGGCAACAAACAATTCTTTAGCAGCATCAATGGTTTTTTTTGCAGCGTAAACTCCTACGGCACTTTCAGTAAGATACGCGATAAACTCATGGACCGCCTTGGCGTCAAACTGAGGAGGAAATGGATTCCGAAGAACGGTCCTACAACCGAAGACATCCTTGAAGGCCCGATACAGCTCGGTAAATTCTTCGCCTGATCCGCCCTGGCATACAATTCGAAACCGGGCGAGCTTTTCGGCTTTGATTTGTTTTGCAGTAACCATGCGCACAGTCGGCATAAAAACCTTTCTACCGCCTCTTTGCCGACTAGCAAACCCAGGCAGGTAAGCAGATGACCCAATCTCATACTCGATCACGTGACCCGTGAAGATGAACCCTATACTGGTGATGCATGTTTTGCGAAAAGTGCGGAACGCAGCTACCCGACGAATCCGTATCCTGTATCCTTTGCGGCAAGCCGACTAGCAATGCGCGTCGGGAAACCCTGCCCATCGCTGGACTCAATCTGCGCAAGGCCCACTCTATCGCAAAGACGCTATCGTACGCGCTCGTATGCGCGCTGGTCTTGAGCTTTGCAGCAGCGATTGGAATTAGCT
The DNA here is from genome assembly GCA_963703035.1 of uncultured Acidobacteriaceae bacterium. Taxonomy (GTDB): domain Bacteria; phylum Acidobacteriota; class Terriglobia; order Bryobacterales; family Bryobacteraceae; genus Bog-105. The sequence continues at coordinate 2,395,691 of OY969780.1, forward strand.
GGCACAATTTCAGAACCAATCAATCTACCTGGGAATCCCAAGGACCGATGTTCGTTCCTCATAAGGAAAAAGTGTTTTCCGGCAGCGTGGCTGTCAATGCCCACTCTATGTACTGGATCAACTTCACCGTTGATCCCCGCATGAAGCACGTTCACATCGCTGGCCACTTTCAGGCCTACGGCAGCCGCGAAAATGATATTGAAGCCTTGGTTTGCTCCGAGGAGGATTTCATCAATTTCAAGAACGGGCATCAAACGCAACCTCTTTACGACAGCGTCGGTAAGATCACGGTTGGAAACATTGTCGCCGATATTCCAGACGGCGGAGGCGAATATGTGCTCGTCTTCAACAACGCTTTCTCTCAGGTTTCCGGTAAAACCGTTACCGGCGAAGTGAGCCTCGATTTCGACACCATAGGTCCCAAAATGTGACGCGCTGCTTCTTACCAACGACGCGCTCTACCAACTGAGCTACAACGGCCCATCCAAGAAACAATTATGGCCCTACGAAATGTCCAGACGTTCCTTAATTCTTGCCACGTCCAGCACGTACCCGACCAACAGACTTGCAATGTGATCCAGCTTGCTCTCTAACCTCTAATACGTGAATGTGTGTCGTCCAGCCGCCTGTTCGTATCATCCAGTCGTTTGTTGTTCGTGAGTATCGCCACAACGGCCACCAGCGCTGTAGCGCTGGCGCTGACTATCGCCGCCGTCAGATTTTGATCCATGGCTGTGACCCTCAGAAATAACGTGGTGGACAGGGAAGGATTCGAACCTTCGTACCTCGCAAGGAGGGACAGATTTACAGTCTGTTGGCTTTAACCACTCACCCACCTGTCCGATCCGACGAGATTGAGAATAACACGAACCCTCGCACTCCGTAGGGGCCGTGGCACTGCCCGGCCCTACGCCCTTTCAGCTCCAGTGACAACAACCCCAAAAATTTCTTCGCCCCAAAACCGCAACCATTTACGCCCTGCCAGCCCACCCTCGATCTCCACCGCGCCATCGTCAGATCGGGCGAAAACCCAGAAAAGGAACACCTGCCATGAAATCAGTATCTGAAGCTCAATTGAACGCCAACCAAGCCAACGCGCAACTCTCGCGTGGACCGAAAACTCCGGAAGGCAAAGCCGCCTCCGCGAGGAACCATTTCAGCCACGGCCTGACCGGCGAATTCACCGTCCTCCCCTGGGAAAATCAGGAGGAATTCAACAACCTGCTCGTCGGGCTCCGCGATGAGCACAAGCCTTCCACCCTCACCGAAAACCTGCTGATCGGCAAAATGGCGCAAGCCGCCTGGCTTTCCAAGCGCGCCGCCACCCTCCAGCACACCACGTTCAACCACAACCTGCCCGGTTGTGACGATCAGAAGCAGCTTGCGCTCTACATGCGCTATCAAACCACGCACGACCGCGCCTTCCACAAATGCCTCAATGAGCTCTTAAAGCTAAGAGCCGAAAAGCGCAAAGAGCAGATTGGGTTCGAATCGCAATCTCACAAACAAGCCGATCAAACCCGCCGCGCCGCAGCCGAAACCCGCAAGCAGGAAGTCCACAAATGGCACGTTTTGCTCGCGGAAGCCAAGGTCGATCATCAACAAATCCTGACAATCAACGCCCGGCACGCCTCACTCGCCGCTTCTCTCAAGGAAAATCCTCCGCTCTTCTCCGAAAACGCCGCCTAAACCCGATTTCGGAACCCCGAGCGTCAGAAAGGCCAACCCATCCCACTCGAAGCTCGCTCAAATGCTGAAGCCGATAATAGTCTCTATGGAAGACGTTCTCACCATCGCGGGCCGCTCCTTCCGCTCGCGCCTCTTCGTCGGTACCGGCAAATATCGCACCAAACAACTCATGGCCCGCTGCCACGCCGCATCCGGCACTGAAATGGCCACTCTCGCGGTCCGTCGCGTCAATCTTACCGATCGCTCCAAAGAATCCGAGCTCGATTTCATCGATCGCTCAAAGATTCACATCCTGCCTAACACCGCGGCCTGTTACACCGCCGAAGAGGCCGTTCGCACTGCACGCCTCGCCCGCGAAGTGGGTCTCTCGAATTGGATCAAGCTCGAAGTGATCGGAGACCAGAAGACGCTTTTCCCGGACAACGAACGCTTGCTCGAAGCCACGCGTACGCTCGTCAAAGAAGGTTTCATCGTCCTGCCCTACACAATCGACGATCTCGTGAATGCGCGCAAACTCATCGATGCCGGAGCAGCTGCCATCATGCCTCTCGCCGCGCCCATCGGTTCCGGCCTCGGCATCCAGAACGTGATCAATCTCCGCATCCTGCGCGAAGCCATTACCGAAGTTCCGCTCATCGTCGATGCCGGTGTAGGCACCGCCTCCGATGCAGCTATTGCGATGGAGCTCGGTTACGACGGCGTGCTCTTGAACACCGCAATCGCCGAAGCGGACGATTCCGAGCGCATGGCCCACGCTATGAAACTTGCCGTCGAAGCCGGCCGCGCCGCATTCCTCGCCGGACGCATGCCCAAGCGCGAGTATGCCAGTGCCAGCAGCCCGCTAGTGGGGACCATTGCAACAGCGAGTGGGCGTTAGGTTCAGCCGTGCTCTACAGCGCTACCGGTCTCGCAATCGCCCCTTCACGTTCCCCCGCTTCCTCGCCCGTCGCCTTCCACACTTTGACCTTTCTCTGCGGCGGCAGGTATGCGCCGAACACTGTCCGCGTCGTATCCGGATCCGAAACGCGCAAAATTTCCGCGTTGTCGATCCAATCCAAGTAACGCGTCTCGATCTGGTTGTACGCAAGCCCCGGCGAAATTCCGTAAATTCCCGGCCGCGTATCAATCCTGAACGTAAACCGGTACGCGAGCCGCTCGCCCGCCCTCACCGCCGGAACACGCACGTGCTCTTGAAACGTATTCAGCCCGATGATGTCCGTTCCCAAACGGTCCCGCAGATAGAAGCCCAAAATGTGCGATTCCTGGTCCGAGTAGAAATCCACATAGAACTCGACCGACACAATTTCGCCCATGAACACGGTCCCCGTAAGCTCGCCCTTGCTGTTACGGATCAGAACCTTGCTAATTCGCGCCGCCCCGTCCCCGTGCCGGTAATATTTGAATTCGTTTTCAAATTCTTTATGGTCCAACGCAGCATCGGGCACCGTCTCCGCCTGCTGCAGATCCAGTTCCTCCAACGGAGTCAGAACCTGCAAGTCAACCTCCTCAGTCGCCTCGTCGTGCTCCATAGCGGCTTCTTCGATCAGCTTCTGCCGCTCCAGATCGAAGTTCACGCTCATCAGCGACAGGTACCAATTCGTCATGTTCACGGCGCTCCCGTGATTCACGACTCGGCCATGCTCGAGCACGATAGCGTAATCGCACAACCGCCTCACAGCGTCCGAATCATGACTCACGAAGAGAATCGAAACTCCGTCTTCGCGCAGTTGTTTAATGCGCGAAATGCATTTCTGCTGGAACCGCGCATCGCCCACTGCCAGAGCCTCATCCACAATCAAAATCCTCGGATTCACCGAAATCGCAACCGAGAACGCCAGCCGCATGTACATCCCGCTCGAATACGTCTTCACGGGGTAATCGAGAAAGTCTCCAATGTCGGCGAAAGCCGCAACGTCGTCGAAGCGATCTTCCATCTCCGCTTGTGTCAGCCCGAGAATCCGCCCGTTGTAGAACACGTTCTGCCGTCCCGTGAACTCAGGATTAAATCCTGTCCCCAGCTCCAGCAGCGCCGAAACTCGCCCATTCACCTGAACCCTTCCAGACGTAGGACGCATCGTCCCCACCACAATTTGCAGCAAGGTGCTTTTACCCGACCCGTTCCGTCCCAATACGCCGATCGTGTGCCCCTCTCCCGCCTCCAAATCAACATCCTTAAGCGCCCAAAACTCATGCCCCCGACCCGATCGATGAAGCAGTAAATCGCGCACACGATCACCGGTGTTCTTGTAACGCTTAAAGCTTTTAGACACCTTTTCGAGACGAATGATAGGTTGACTCATGCAGCTATGGAAAAAAGCAGATAGAATCCCGATCGCAACCAACAGAACGCTTTTTTCGACAAACGTTCCCATTGCTATTCTAAGGGTTTACTGAATGGCGGAGCATGCGATTTCGACCGGGGCGGCGCTAGCTTCTGAGCCCGCGCCCGCCCAGTCACGAAAATTAGAACTTTCCTTCGATCTATACGAGCGTTACAGCGTTCTCAAGCAGGTTGTCGAACGTTTGTTCCCAACCGTTAGCCGCCTTCACATCCTCGATGTAGGCGCAAATTCTCCCTGTCTTTGGCCCGGCTTTTCTTCGCTTGTAAGCACGTTTTTGCCGCGAGCCCGCTGCACCATCGCGGATCTCGAGATCACCCCTGGGTTACAGCGTGCCGTGATGGCCTCCGGTCTCGAGTTACCGTTCGCCGACGATGCTTTCGATGTTGTCTGCGCTCTCGATACCCTCGAACATATCCCGGATCGATATCGCGTCCGTTTTCTGGACGAACTGGTTCGAGTTAGTCGGGACTTTGTGTATCTGACTTTTCCTTATAACTCTGTAGGAAACCATTGGGCAGAGCGAACTGTAAATACGTATCTTGATGACGTTCTTAAGAGCGGCATCCCGCAGCTCAACGAGCATCGCGACTTAGGCCTCCCTGAGCTCTCCTTACTCGATAACTGGACAAGCTCACGTAATTTGGCAGTAAGTACTCGCCAGCACGGGAATGTGGACATCTGGGCGCTGATGATGATCGCCTCCCATACTCTCCGCATTCATAGTCACGACTTGCTTGCCGAGCTGAACCTGCGTTTTAATCGCGATTACGCCGCCTTTGATTGGCGTGAGCCGGGCTATCGCGCCAGTTACTTGATTTCGAAGCTCGACCGCCTCGGCGAGCTTCAAGAAATTGCCGACGCCTTGCCGCCGCACGGCCGCGAACAGCTACAGCTCTCAGACGTGCTTGCCCTCATCCGCGAGTTTTCAGAAGCCGAGATTGCGCCGCAGTCCATCATCGACAAAGATCTTCACATCGAAAATCTCCAGAAAGCGCACAGCGAGTGGCAGAAGGCGCTGCGCGATAAAGAACGGCACATCCGGAACCTCGAAGCAGCGCTCGCCGACAAAGACGCAGCGTTGGCCAGCAAAGGTTCGCAGACGGCCAGCCTCGAAGCTGAGCTAATCGCAACTCGCCGGCAAGCAACCGCTATCGCAGAGCTGCGGCTCAGAATGCAGAAAATGGAGGACTCCTATCGGCAGCTCCAAGAGCAACACAATGCGCTCCAAGCCGAGGCCGACGGATTAGCGCAACGCCTTGCCACGAGCAATCATCGGCTCCGCGAATCGCTCCAGAAAATGACCGCCATAGTACAGAGCGAGATCGCCTCCCTCCACACAATACTCGACAATCATCAAACCGTACTCGGCAATCACCAGACGGCGCTCCGTAATCACGAGACCGTGCACGAGCAGCTGAAGCAGCGCTTGACGGCGCAGGAGCTCTTTGCAACCCAGCTCGTCACCGGCAGAACCTGGCGCACGCTACAGGCGCTCGGGCGAGTGGCCAATACAGTCGTTCCGGGAAAGCACGCGGAATCGCAGGCGCCGCCCGCCGTTCAGAAACCAGCCCCGCAGCCGCCGTCGCCCGTTGCTGAACAGCCCGCCCCAGTTCCGGTCCCCGAGCCTTCACAGCAGTCAGACACAACCGGCGGCTACGATGTACTGCCCGCGAATGAGCTTTATTTTGTCTGCGACGAGCCTTCGCCCGACGATAAGAGGCCGCGAAACAGAGCTCTCGTTGTCCGCGGGTGGGCTCTGAGTGAAACGCCCTTGGATTACGTCGAGGTCACCGTAGACGGTTTGCCGCCCGAGCGGGTTCTGATCAACTCACCCCGCCTCGATATCAAGCGCACTTTTCCCGATCTCGACAAGAACGGCCGGTCGGGCTTTTCAGCAACCGTAGACACGCGAGCTTTGCCTGATGGGCAGCACGCGGTGCGCCTGACTCTGATCGGCGACGGCCAAGCCCTCCGTGAGATCGAGACCGAATTCGTAATTGATCACACGGTTGGTTACGCCTCCGACTATGAAGAGTGGATTGCCGAATTCGAAGCTCCGGCTGACGAAATCCTGCTCCTCAAGCTTGCTCATATCGAATACAAGCCGCTCATCAGTATCCTAATGCCCGTCTTTAACACCGAGCCTGATGAGCTTAGAGCCGCCATAGATTCAGTTATTGCCCAGAGTTACCCGTATTGGGAGTTATGCATCGCGGATGATGCCTCGACCCGCCCAGAGATCAGAACCATTCTTTCAGAATTTGCTAGTCGATCGGAAAACATCAAGGTCACTTATCTTGGCCACCAGAGTGGCATTTCCGCTGCTCTCAATGCCGCTCGAAGACTAGCCGCCGGTGAATATATCGCCTTGCTCGATCACGACGACACGCTCTCCCCTCACGCATTGGCTTACTGCGCCGAGGCAATCAACCGGCACTCCCGGCCGGATCTCCTTTACTCCGACGAAGACAAGTTAGATAAGCGCGGCAACCGTTTCCAGCCTTTCTTTAAACCCGATTGGTCACCCGATCTTATACTTTCCACCAATTACATCTGTCATTTGGCCCTGTTTCGCAAAACTCTCATGGACAAAGTCGGTGACTTCTCCTCAGACACAGACGGCAGCCAGGATTACGACTATATTCTTCGCGCTTCTGAACAAGCTCAGCAAATCGTACATATTCCGCACGTGCTCTATCACTGGCGCGCAGGTCCCAATTCAACCGCTTCTTCGATCGAGAGCAAACCTTATACGGTTGAGGCAAGCTGGCGGACACTCGAGAGATTTTGCCGCCGGAGCCAAAGCCCAGCCACCATACAACCCGGCGCCTTTCCCGGTTCGTTCCGCTTCCGCTATCCGATTCCCGAACAGAATCGAGTCAGCATCATCATTGCGTCTGGCGGAAATGTCGACATACTGAAGACCAATCTCGAAACCCTATTCGGGCGGACAGAATACCCACGCTTTGAGGCGCTTGTCATCGATAATTCCAGCCATGTTCATGTCCAGCAGCTCGTCGAATCCTTCGCAGCTCGTGCGCACAACGTCCGCTACATCGATTGGCGCGACCACCCATTCAATTACTCCAGGATCAACAACGTCGCCGCGCGCCAATGCGATTCGCCGATTTTACTTTTTCTGAATGACGATATCTCCGTAATCAATAGCGAATGGCTCACCTCCATGGTGGAGTTAGTAGCGCGTCCTGAGGTAGGCGCCGTGGGAGCCAAGCTTCTCCTTCCCACTGGAAAGATTCAGCACGCCGGCGTCGTTATGGGACTATTTGATAACTGTGGACACGCCTTTGCCGGATTAGACGGCTCAGTAAGCCACTATTTCGGATTTACCGACATGATCCGGAACGTCAGCGCAGTTACAGGCGCGTGCCTGATGACAAAGGCGAACCTGTTCTGGGAAATGGGCGGCTTCGACGAGGACAGGCTGGCAGTGGCCTTTAGCGACGTGGACTTATGCCTTAAGCTAGGCGCCCGGGGCTATCGCGTTCTGTTTACACCCTTCGCCCAGCTCTATCATCACGAATCGTTCTCCAAAACAGCGAAAGATCTGATTCCTCATCCCGCCGAAGTTGCCTTCATGCAGTCTAAGTGGAGAGACGTAATCGCCGCCGATCCTTACTACAGCCCTAATCTGACCAGGCGCAGCTCAGATTACTCGCTCCCGTCGTTGTGGACGTAAGCCGAATCGGTTTCTTTATTTCCTGCCCACGACCAGAAACTGACGCCCGAATAACTTCCACAATATCGGAAGCCGTAGATACAGGCGTAAAGTCCAGATTGGCGGTTGAAAGCCCTGCGACATCGTGTAAGGCAGAAATCTCGCAAGGGCCATCTCAATTTTGTATCCCGCCATAATCAGTGCCTCTGAGAGCGAGCGGTCGGTCAGCGGCAGATGATGGTCGAAGAAATCCCAATACTCGCCGCTCAACAGCTTTACATTGGGTCCCATCGCGATCACGCGCCCGCCCGGCTTCAGGCACCGATAGCATTCGACAAGCGTCGCCTGTAATGCCGCCTTTGAGGGAAGATGTTCGAAAAAATTGCTTGAGAAAACTACGTCCAGCGAATCGTCTGGCAGCGGCCACGGTGCGCTGCAATCCTGCTCGAATAGCCGGGAACCCCGCGCCATGCGTTCCCGCGCCTTGGGATTCAAATCCATTCCGTACTTCTCAGCGGCTCTCACATTGTTAATAAACTCACAGTATCCACACCCCAGATCGAGAACCGCGTCTCCTGGTTTAATCCAACGCGAAAAGAACCGGTTCGCCAAAACGTTCCACACGCTGTTCCGGTATGCTTCGGCCCCGGAAAAGCGAACCGTATAGATTCTTTCGAGTTCGGCTTGCGTCGCGGATTGAGGTAGCGTCGGGTTCATTGACTAACTTGCACCAGTTTAGAATGGGCCTTGATCATGGCTGCAGTAGCCGCCGATGTGCGTTCGGCCTTCATTCAATTTATTGTCCGGCCCGGCAAGCTACAACGGCTGAGTCTAGCTTGCGCCGTCATCATTCTTTTGGCAGGTTTGGCCACCGCCGCCTTTTGCCCGGTATTGATGAAAATGGCCTTCACGCCAACTCCGCACGTCGACCAATGGGCCATTCTGAACGATATCTCAGCGGGCGAAAAGTGGTATTCAGTCACTTGGCTCTGGAAGCAGCACAATGAGCATCGCATCCCATTACTTCGATTAGCGCTCTACGCCGACCTCCATTTTTTCGGAGGTCATGGCGTCCTTCTGTATGCCTTGATGTTCCTCACCCTTTTGGTTCAATGGCTCATGTGGTCGGTATTTCTTCGGAAGGCGGCCAGCCTATCTACGTTGATATCGCTGCCCATAATCGGCTTTTTGGGATTCTGTTTTTTCTGTCCCAGCCAGTATCAGAATTTTTACTCCGCCATACAGTGGACCTTCATCGCAGAGTTCTTTTTTGCGAGCGCCGCGTTCATCGCACTCGCCTGGTTTGCCGCAAAGCTGCGGCCCTGGACCGCCGTGTGCCTCGCATCCGCCGCTGCGTTTCTGGCGGAGGGCAGCTTAGCCAGCGGAGTCTTCACCTGGCCCGTCGTTTTCCTCGAAACATTTGCGCTCCCTCTGCGAAGGCGTCACCGCTTTGCTCTCGCCGGCATTGGCGCGCTTGCCATGACTCTCTATCTCTACAACTATTGGCAACCCCCCTATCACTCGAATCCGCTCCAAACCATACAGCAGCCCTGGCCCGTGTTGCAATACCTCATAACTTACATCGGCTTTTGTCTTTCCGCTTATTTCGTACAGCCAGGTTTTGCTGCAATCGTTCTTTCAGTCGCTGCTTTCGCGGCTGTTGCTTTTCTGATTCGCCGCCGCGAGACTCACATCGCCGGAGTAGCCCTCGCTGCGTCGATGCTCTTCGTCTGGATCACCGGAGGATTGATCGCGCTTGGCCGGCTCAAACTTGGAATTGCACAAGCCCAAGACAGCCGCTATCAGACTCCCGTGATGTTGTATTGGGGTTGCGCCTTCGCCGCGCTCGTCATAGCGGCTTGGCTGCTCCGCTCATGGCGTGACGTTCTGGTCTTGAACCTGGTTGCCATCGCGGCGATATTCATTCCGGTCGGAAGGCTGGCCCCGCTGATCGAAATCGTTCAGGAACGCGCCGATCTCGTCTCGCTCGGCGGCGAGTCGCTTGACCGCGGCGTCGTCGATCCCTTCAACGAGCCTGCCCTTCTGATTCCGATGCGGGTGATCATTCCGGTCACTCGCTATTTGCATTCCCATTCCGTCGCCCTCGGGCCCAATCCTCCTCGCATCGCTTTATCCACTCTCACGCACAACTTGATTCATCCTGAGTGTCGCGGCCATCTGGATACGATTTGGCCCGTGACTCGCTTCGATCCTGGCCCGCGCGAAATCCGGGTAAACGGCTGGGCGATCAATAATGGAACCGACGGCCCGGTCGACGCAGTCGCTATTCTTGATGGTCACGGAACTGTGCTCGCGGAGAGTTCCCTGCACTTCCGAAGAGAGGACGTGCTGAAATCTCAATCAGGAGCCTGGGGCCGCGTCGGGTGGCACATCTACATCCCGGTGTCAGACCCGTCCGAGCAAATACGCGCCGTCGCGATTGTCAATGATCACGCCTGTCGGCTAACGACACTCGCCCCCGTCAGCAGCATCCCTACCGAGACGCTCCATGCAGATCCGGAATAGTACATCTGATGTCGATTGAACGTGATTACCAGGACCACGTTGAGTCTCTCCGCGCCCGACACTCGCCCGATGAAGCCATGTCTCAAGCCGTAGGCGGAGATTTTGACGCCATGGGTTTCCTGCAGCTTGAGCTGTTGATCTCCTGCGGGCTCAAGCCGGACCACTTCTTGATTGACGTAGGCTGCGGCTCGGGGCGGCTGCTTCAACATCTTCCCGCCTACTTGTCGAATGGAATGTATCTAGGAACGGACGTGGTGCCGGCGCTGCTTGAACACGCGAAACAATTCTGCTGCAACAGACCCGGATGGCGCCTCGAAACACCGGCAGGTCTCTCCATCCCTGCGGCTGATTCCGAAGCCGACATGATCTGTTTCTTTTCGGTGTTGACACACCTCCGTCACGAGGAGTCGTACCTTTATCTGAAGGACGCCTTCCGCGTGCTCAAGCCAGGCGGCGCAATCGTGTTCAGCTTTTTAGAGTTCACGCAAAAGCCCCACTGGCTCACGTTCGAGACAATGATCGCTGCCGCAAGCGCCAGGGGACCTCTGAATCAATTCCTGTCCCGCGATGCCATCGACGCTTTCACGGAGCATCTGGGCTGCAGCCTGGAACGTTACTTTCCAGGCGACAGCCTGTTCATCCCGCTCTCTCGTCCCGTGACTTTAGAGAACGGCGCACGTTTTGAGAAGTTCGGTACCTTCGGCCAATCGGCGTGTCTGTTAAGAAAACCGTAGGCTACTCGCCGGCGCCCGCCTTCAGCTTTTCGCGTTGCTCTTTTAGAATCGCCTTCCGGCTCAACTTGATTTTGTTGCCTTCGAGCGCGAGCACCTTAACCAGAATCTGATCGCCTTCCTTCAGCTCATCTCGAACGTTCTTGATCCGGTTCTCCGAGATCTCGCTGATATGCAGGAGACCATCTGTTCCCGGGAAAATCTCAACGAACGCTCCAAAATCCGCGATCCGAACCACCTTCCCTAAATACGTTTTGTTAACCTCTGCGACAGCAGCGATGTCGCCCACCATCTGGAGAGCGCGTCGTGCCGACTCGCCGTCCGACGCGAAGATATTGACGGTTCCGTCATCCGTAACGTCGATCTTGACACCGGTCTGCTCGATGATGCCTTTGATGACCTTGCCGCCGGGCCCGATCAGCTCGCGGATCTTGTCGGTCGGGATCTTCGTCGTGTAGATGCGCGGAGCATACTGCGAGAGCTGCGTTCGCGGCTCGGAGATAGCAGCGCTCATCGTCTCTAGAATCTGGAGCCGCCCCTTACGCGCCTGCTCCAGCGCCTCTTTCATGATCTCCGTCGTAACGTTCGGGACTTTGATGTCCATCTGCAGCGCGGTGATGCCATTCTTCGTCCCGGCTACTTTGAAGTCCATGTCGCCGTAATGATCTTCGGCGCCCGCAATATCGGTGAGCACAGCATGCGAATCGCCCTCGAGCACCAGTCCCATTGCGATTCCCGCGACGGGTGCGGCAACCGGAACGCCCGCATCCATCAGCGACAACGTGCCGCCGCAGACGCTCGCCATCGAGCTCGATCCGTTCGACTCGAGAATGTCGCTGACGAGACGCAACGTGTACGGGAACGCTTTCTCGTCCGGAATCACGGGAGAGAGTGCCCGTTCCGCGAGCGCGCCATGCCCGATTTCACGCCGGCCAGGACCGCGCATAAACCCGACCTCTCCCACGCTGAACGGCGGGAAATTGTAATGCAGCATGAAGCGCTTCGAGGTCTCGCTCGGATCGAACATCTCGATACGCTGCTCGTCATCCTTCGTTCCCAACGTCGTAGTCACCAGCGCTTGCGTTTCGCCGCGCGTGAATATCGCTGAGCCATGCGTGCGAGGAAGCACGCCCACTTCACACGTTATGGGGCGGATCTGGTCAAACGCGCGCCCATCGGGACGGCGGTGCGCCTTGAGCATCTCGTCGCGGAAGATCCGTTCTTTCAAATGATCGAAGACCTTCCCGGCTTCCGATTGCTCGGCCTCCTCGGGAAACAGGGCGATTGCTTTCTGCTTGGCTTGATCAACGCGGCTATGGCTCTCGAGCTTCGAATATTTCTGCGTGTTCAGTGCATCGGCCAGCTCGTCGCGAACCTCGCCGGACATCTTCGTAAACATCTCGTTGTTGATCGTGGGCGGAGCGTATTCGCGCTTGCTCTTTCCCGCGGCTTTCACCAACTCACGAATCGCAGCGACAATCTTCTTGCAGCAATCGTGGCCGAAGTCGATGGCGTCGACAACCTCAGCTTCAGTAGCCTCGGTCGCGCCGGCCTCGACCATGACAATTCCTTCCTCCGTGCCCGCCACAATGATGCTGAGCCGCGCGTCCTTGGTCTCGTCGTAACTCGGATTCGCTCTGTAGGTCCCTTTAATGAGGCCCACGCGCACGCCGCCTAGAACGTGCTGGAAGGGTATATCGGAGATAGCGAGAGCGGCTCCGGCCCCAATAATGGCCAGAACCGCGGGATCGTGTTGTGGGTCCGCGGAAAGGACCATAGCAATAATCTGCGTCTCGAAGGTAAAGCCTTCTTGGAATAACGGCCGGACGGGCCGGTCAATCAACCGGCTGGTCAGAATCTCTTTCTCAGACGGGCGGCCTTCGCGCTTGATAAAGCCGCCTGGAAACTTGCCGGCGGCGTACGTGTATTCGCGATAATCAACTGTGAGGGGGAAGAAGCTAGCTCCGGGCTTCGGCTTCTCAGCGGAGCATGCGGTGACCAACACCACCGAATCTCCAGAACGAACCACCACAGACCCGTTGGCCTGTTTGGCGACCTTACCGGTCTCAATCGAGACCTTTGACCCATGCAGGTCAATTTCAACTGTATGCGACATTTCTCATTCCCGATGCGGTATCCGCATCATACTTTCTAGTTTGCGCCCGATCGCGCCAAACAACGGACGCGCGGGCTGGAATCGCGACTAATTGAGGACTTAGAGCTTGAGGCGGGAAGAACTGCTGCCAATCTAGCGGCGGATGCCGAGGCTCTGAATCAGAGCCTTGTAGCGTTCCGGGCTGCGGTCCTTCAGATACTTAAGCAATTTTCGACGGCGGGACACCATGGTCAGCAAACCGCGCCGCGAATGATGGTCCTTCAAATGAGTCTTGAAGTGCTCAGTTAAATGAAGAATACGCTGGCTCAGAAGAGCTACCTGAACCTCTGGCGAGCCGGAATCGGACTTGTTGATCCGGTACTTGCTGATCACCTGGGATTTCTGCTCTGACGCCAGACTCATGCTTGAGAAACGAACTCCTCGTCTTTACCTTAATCTCGATTTTTATTCCTTCATAGAGTAGCACAAGCGCACAAGTGCCGGGTCAATTCGATGTGTGAGAACGTGGACGTATGAAGTCAACGCGCGATCTACTCACAGCAGCTTATGACGGATTTAACAGACGCGATATTGATGCGGTTCTCGCGTTCATGAGCCCTGACGTTGATTGGCCGAACGGCATGGAAGGTGGGCGCGTGCATGGACACGAGCAGGTGCGAAATTATTGGAAGCGCCAGTGGACCGTCTTAAATCCCCTCGTCGAGCCGGTGCGCATGGAACATGACGAGGCGGGCGATACGGTTGTGGATGTCCATCAGGTGGTTCGCGATTTATCGGGGAATGTCCTATTCGACCGGATCGTTCAACATGTGTATTCGATCCATAACGGCCGGATCGAACGAATGGACATTCGAGACCCAAATACCGGCCCCGAGTGAACCGCCGATCGCCTACGACACGCGATCCTGTTCGCGGGCCGTGGGCGTGCTCTGAGTCGAGCTAACGAGCTGCTTCACGTCGTCGAGCTCCTTTTTCAGCCGGGTGTTGCGGCGCGCCAGGCTCACGATGTACAAGAGCACGATCAGCCATGCGGCCAGGAAGCCGTAAAACATAAAGGTAAAGTTACGGGCGTCCATGGACTTCCTCTTTAAGCGGCATTCGCAAACCGGCGCAGTGAATCGATTTCACGAGCCATTCCTTCCTGGCGGGTGCGGACGAGAACCAGTGCAACAGCAATCATCAGTATGGCAAGAAAGTTCAAGTACAGCATGCGCTCCATGGCGGGATCGATGTTGCCGCCGCCCGTGCGAATGCTCAGTACCGGGCCGGGATGCTGCGTGCGGAACCATTCGATTGATTTCCACACGATAACTTCGTCAACGCAGCCGAAAATGGCCAACGCCGCGGAAAGACGGGCTCGTTGCGTTGGCTCGTCGATGGCGCGACGCAGCATCAAATAGCCGCTGAATATAAGCACACCCACGAGGGCTGAAGTCAGGCGGTAATCCCAGGTCCACCACATGCCCCAAATGATTCTCGCCCAAATGCTGCCCGTAAAGATGTTGACGACGGAAAAGACAATCGAAACCTCAACCACCGAGGCGGCCAGAGAGTCGTAGCGGAAATTGCCAGAGCTGAGATAAAGAACACTCAAAACGAGTGCCACGAAGTAGCCGATCATTCCCGTAATCGCGGCGGGCACATGAAAGAAGATAATGCGGTAGATGGCTCCTTGCATCGCTTCGTCCGGCAACACGAGAAAGATCTGATAGAGGTTGTAGGCCAACAGAAGTGCGGCTGCGGATGCCAGCACAAAGACGGCTTTTTCGCGCATAACTAGCTGACCAAAATTATCTCAGCAAGAGCGAGCGCAAGAGCAGTAAAGACCAGATCGAATACGATCAAGACCCGCCACCACAGCCATTGGTCAGTCGTAAGCGGCTGATTCGCGAGGAGCGTGTTGGTCAGTTCAATCGCTGCCATCAGCACCGGAATGAGCAGCGGGTAAATGATCACGGGCAGCATCAGCTCACGAAGACGCAGATTGACGGTCAGTCCGCCGAAGACGGAACCCACGATCGAGATGCCCCATGTAGCGAGTGCGCAGACCAGCATGAGCTGGAGCGGGCGTCCCCACCAGCGCAGGTTATAAAAGATCCCAAAGACAAACAGCGAGATGACTTCGATAACCAGCAGCATCACAAAGATCGCGGCCGCTTTACCAATGATTAGGCTCGCAGGGCGTAACGGTGAGGACAGCAGAGTATCGAGGCATTCATTCGGAAGCTCACGCACAAAGGAGCGGTTGAAGATCAGAGCTCCTGCAAACGCGAAGACCAGCCACAGCAGCCCCCCGCCGATTTCGCGAGTCAGATCCGCGCCGGGGTCGAATGCAAAGCTGAACAGCAACAGAATTACGATCGCGAACGCGGCGGCGCCATTCAGCGACTCTTTCGTGCGAAATTCGATGGCAAGATCTTTGCGCGCGATCAGGAGCGCCTGCCGCAGCGGCCTCATGTGACTTTTGCGAGTGCCATCAGGCCGCGCCCGCGTCCATGTAGAGCCGGTAAACAAGACCGGGGTCCTCGAGCATGTCTGCTGTGCGCTCGCCCGAATATTTGAGACTGCCGTTCTCGATCAACGCGATCTGTGAAGCGATGGGCAGAGCCTCGCGAAATTGGTGGGTCGAAATGATGATGGTCGCGCCGCGCTCGCGTGCTTCGAGCAGAAGCTCGGACAGCATCGCTACCGCGCGGTCATCGAGGGACGTGAATGGCTCATCGAGCAAAAGGACCGCCGGTGAATGAAGGAACGTACGCGCAAGAGCCAGGCGCTGCCGCATGCCGCGGGAGAATTGGCGAACGGGCACACCGGCAGCACGGGCGAGACCGACACGCTCGAGCCAAAACTCGACCGTATTGCCGGGAGCGGTAACGCCCGCAACCTGCGCGAAGAAGTTCAGGTTCTCCCTCGCGGTAAGGTCTTCGTAAACACCGATACCGTGACCGAGAAATCCGGTTCGGAGGCGAGCCTTCTCGTCGCGCGGCGCATTCCCCATGACCCGCACTGCGCCTTGCTGAAACGGTGACAGGCCGGCGAGAATTCGCAGTACGGTGGTCTTCCCCGCTCCGTTTCGTCCGAGTAACGCGCAGCAGCTGCCTGCGGGGACAGTGAGCGTGAAATCGCGAAGCGCAGGATAGTGGCCGTAGAACTTCCACACTCTGTCTAGAACGATGGCTTGCGGCACCAATTAGGTCGACTCTGAGCTGCTCTTCGAAAGCAGAATCAGCCCGACTCCAAGAATCGAGAACACAAGCACGACGAGCAGAGTCAAATGCGTATAGATTTGCGGCCGGCCTTCCGTAACGGGCGGGCTGTCGCTCGCGTCGGCTGAGCCCGAATCAGCAGCATTATGGAGTGCGCCCGTGCCGACGATATCAGCGGTGAAATTGCCGTTCGAGAGAACGTTATAAATGCCGGCCTGCGTGGTCGGCTCCGTTCCGACTTGTTGGATATCCGTTCCAGCGAGCGTCACGCCCGATGGCGCAACAAGGCGCAGCGGACCCGCGGACATGCCTTTCACCGAGACGACGCGCCCATGGAATGTGAATGGTGAACCGGCCGGCAACACATAGGCGATTTGAAATTCCGTTTCGCCGGGCTTGACCGGAAACTGAACTTTGAAAACATCATTCTCTTCCGTCTTCTCCGCCGGCCGGGGCAGCGGCATCCCCTGCGGTCCGCGTGCGCTGATCCGCACTTGCCCATTCGCTGCCGGCGGCAAATAGAATCGAACCGCGCCAAGAGCGTCGTTGTTGAACGTTGTAGTCGAACCGTTCTGGAGAATTAATGTTTCTTCCACATTGATGCGCGACGAAGAGGGCTCAATCAGCAGCATCCGCTGCGCGATACGCGCGACCGAAGCCGATTTCGTGGCCTCGTAGACATCCAGCTGAACGCCCGAAGTCGGCACGTTCGGCGTCAGAAGTTTGTTATAGTTCACGCCTTTATAAGACGCCTGCAGCAGCTGTGGCCCGCCGCCAGGCCGATCGTTTTCGAAGCGGAAATTGCCTCCGGCGTCAGTGACGGCAGTCCCAAGAGTCTGCATGCCCTGAGCTCCCGGCTTGACCAGCGTGATGCTCACCCCGACCGCTGGCTTCCCGGTCGTGCGGTTCACTACTGTGCCGTCAATCGATGCGAATAAGCACGCAGCCGCGGCAAGCAGAATCGCTGAAACGGAAAAAGCCCGCCTCATGCGATGGCTCTTCCGCATTCTCCGCAATACTTGAGCGACTGCGGAAACTTCGCTCCGCAGTGCGGGCAAATCGTTCCGGCCTGATGCGCGCTGGCCCGGGCCGGTTTCGGAGGAACGCGCTGCGGCATCAGTCCCAATTTCCTGGTCGTCGCCTCCATTTCGGCGAGCACCGTCGCAAGCTCTTTCTGCAAGGCTTGTTTGGTCTGCTGATAATCCTCATCGGACAGCTTGCCAAGCCGGTACTCAAACTGCAGATCGCGAAGATTTTCGTAAATGGCTTGCTTCCGATCTTCGAGGTGCTGGATCGGCGACACTGGTAGAGGCTCGGGGATATCCTTCGCGCGCACCAAGAGAGTGAAGAGAAGAGCGCCGAGCGCAAGCACAATCGCGACAACAACCGTCATCTCGGTTTCGACGCACCGTCCTTGGCAGGGTCGGGATTTTCATCCAATTCACGCTCGATCTGGTTCCGGAAGCGATCGATAATCGCCGCGTCGCCCGCAGAGAGCGGTTCGGGTTCCTGGCGGTTGCGCCGCAGGTACCAGGAGTAAACGAAGAAGCCCAACAGCAGAACGAGCGGAGGCACGACCCACGTAACCAGGCCGAAACCTTCGGCGGGCGGCGAGGCGAGAGCGACCACGCCTTCCTCCCGCACGATCGTGTTCACGACATCGGCATCGCTCAGCCCGCGCGCCTGCATATCGTGAATGCGATGACGCATCGGGTCGGCAGAGCTGCAATGCAGCATGGGGCAGTTGGCAACCGTGTTTCGGCAACCGCCGCAACGACAGGCCAGCTTGCTGCCGACGCGTGTCACATCGGGGGTCAAATACGAGGTCGGATCCTGCGCAATCAGCGCCGCGATGGCGATGAAGAACGCGAACAGGAGCTTACGATTCAACCGTGGCAGGCGTCGCCGCAATACCCACTACCTCCGTACGCGCATAAATCAGGCGCACCTTTGGAGGAATCAGACAAATGATGGTTCCAAAGAGCAAGACCCAGTAGCCGATCCAGATCCAGGACACGAGCGGGAAAACATAGAGCTGGAAAATCGCCTTGCTGTTGTCGGGCAAAATCCCCGAGAAGTTCACGTACAGGTCTTCGTTCAGGCGGCGGCGGATGCCTATAAAAGAGCTCTGTTGCTGGCTCGATTTGTAGAAGCGGATCTCGGGCTCGAGCTGATCGATCACCTTTCCGCCGCGGGAGACCTCGAGCACCGCATGGCTGAACTCGTAATTCGAGTTTTCGCCATCATTCACGCTGAGCAGCTTCAGATCGTAGCGGCCGAAGCGCAGACTCTGGCCCAGGCCGAGATTGCGCGTCTCGTGGAGATTGAAGGCGCTCCCGGTGAAGCCGATGAACATGAACACGACGCCCATGTGCACGAGGTATCCGCCGTATCGCCGCGTGTTGCGCCATGTGAGCTGAAACGCTGCGTTCGGCAAAGCCAGATGCTCTCGTGCCTGAATCGCGCGCGAGCCCTTCCAGAATTCACCGATGATGCTGGTGACAACAAAGGCGCAAAGGCCGAATGAGATCAAAGCGGCAGGGTGAAGAATGCCCGAAGCGGCCAAGGCCGCGATCACAACGACACCTGCGATGGACGGAATCAGAAATGCGCGTTTCAAGCTGTTCAGCGAGCTTTTTCGCCACGCGATCAACGGGCCCACGCCAGTGAGAAACAGCAGGAAGAGGGCGATCGGGACATTTACACGCGTGTAGTAGGGCGCGTCAATGGTCTCTTTTTCTCCGGTGAGCGCCTCCATCAAGACGGGAAACAGCGTTCCCCACAGCACCGCAAAACAGCTCGCGAGCAGGATGACGTTGTTGAACAGGAAACCCGATTCGCGCGACACAACACTTTGCAGCTTCACGTCGCTCCTGAGATACGGCAGGTTGCGAATGATGGCGAACGCGGTGAGTACTGTTGCAGTAATGAGAAACGTCGTGAAATAGGGTTTCACCGGTGATTGAGCGAAGGCGTGCACGGACGAAACCAGGCCGGTGCGCGTGAGAGTCGTTCCGAGAATGCTGAGCAGGAACGTGGCCGAAACCAGCACCATGTTCCATACCTTCATCATTCCCTTCTTCTCCTGCATCATCACGGAATGCAGAAAAGCCGTCGCGGTGATCCAAGGCATGAGCGAAGCATTTTCGACGGGATCCCAGCCCCAATAGCCGCCCCAGCCGAGCACCGTGTACGCCCAGCCCATGCCCAACAAAATGCCGGTGCTTTGAAACAGCCAGGTGAGAATCGCCCATCGGCGCGTGGTGTGAATCCAAGCCTCGCCGGGTTGTCTCGTGATCAGCGACGCCATCGCGAAAGCGAACGGCACAGTGAAGCCGACGTACCCGAGATACAAAAACGGCGGATGAATCGCCATGGTCCACCACTGCAGAAGAGGACTCAATCCCTGGCCATCCCCGACATCGATGACCCCGCGGCCGGCCATGAGCACCTGGAACGGACTGGCGACGAACGTAATCATCCCGACGAAGAAGACTTCGATGGCCATCATGATCGCGACGACGATCGGCATCATGTCGCGAAACTTGCGGCGGTTCGTGTAAGTGGCGATCGCGGAATAGGTCGCGAGCAGCCAGCTCCAGAGAAGCAGCGAGCCTTCCTGGCCGCCCCACCAGGCCGTAAATTTGTAAATCCCCGGCATGGCGCGGTTGCTATGGCTGGCAACGTAGGCGATCCGATAGTCGCCTTGAATCAGAAGAGAAACCAGGACCGCGGACGCAATTGTCAGCAGAATCCAAACCGCGTAGACGGCGCGCTCGGCGCTAACGATCAGGAAGGGGCGGCGGCCGTACTTGCCCGTAATTGCAGCCGCAACGGCAAAAACCGCGAGGCAGAACGCCAGCAAAACCGACAACGCGCCGATATTTTCCATAAACCGCTCAGCTGACTCTGGAGGGCGCGGGCGTCTGATGCGAGACGCCACGTTGAGAGGGTTTCGCCTCGTACTTGGACGCGCATTTTGCCTGAATCTTACTCGCTTCGAACACGCCGTCCGGACCCAGGCGGCCGTCCGCGAGCGCTTGCGCGTTGTCCTTGAATGTGTCGGGAAGCGGATCCGCGCCGGAGTAGACGACGTTCAATGTCCGCTCACCCTGATGCAAAACGAACGAGACCTCCGCGCCGCGCTTGACGATGGACCCGGGCTGCACATCGCCGCCCACCCGCAAGCGTTGCATTTGCGCGGCCTTCCCCATCTTCTGCAGCTCCGGAATGGTCTTGTAGTAAGTCTTTGTGTCCCGGATACCGCCCACAGCCAGCCAAACCAGCGAGCCGACAATGACCACAATCAGCAGCCCAAACTTCACGTACGTGTTCATACAGGGACTCTACAAGTATATGCTTGGCTAGTGCCGGCGGCTGCCCCTTGCAGGAGGGAGAGACACAACGTCGTTCATGAACACTGAACCGCGCTTCGCTTCGACAAACCTGCAGGACGCGTTAGCTGGCGCGCCGTTTTTTGTCTCCTGCCGCGTGGCGGCGCGAGCCGGTCGAAGGGGATCTCTGGTGCTCCATCACCGCCCGCAGGATGGTGTTCACCGCAGTCGAGTAGCCTTTGCCTTTCGCATGCAGCCAATCGAAAACGTCACGGTCGAGCCGCACCGAGATCAGGTGCTTATTCGGGCGGAAGCCACCCGCCAGTTGCGCGTCGGTCAGCGGCGGAATATCGGAATAGTCGATTTGGCTGTCCGGCAGCGCCTTGAGCCGGGCAAGCGCGGCGCGCTGCTCTCTACTCAAGGGCTTGCCCAAAATATCTTCGGCTTTCACGCTCACTAGCTTTTCGGGCCGAGAGGATACGGATCGTTTCTTGGTTGCCATTTTCGATGCTCCTGTAAACATGCACGACAAGCAGGGGCAGATCGCCGATCAGGCCGATCGCGTGCCAGCGCTGCTCGCCCGTTTCGTCAACCCGGTCCTGAAACACGATGTAATTCTCGTCGCCGAAGACCTCGACTGCTGTCTTGAAGTCGACGCCATGCTTGAGCAGGTTGACGCGATTTTTTTCTTCGTCCCATTCGAAGCGCACCGCGTAATACAAGCGTATCACGCATGCGCCGACGTGTAGATTCCCTTTCACCAAGGGCGCGGATCACGACTCTCGCCGTCACGGTCCGGGCTAAAGCCGCCGGTCAAATCAAGCGCAAATTCGTTACAAGCCGCCATCCGTCCGTCCAGGTACTCCTGCCGCAACTCGGCTTGCGTGTTCATGACGAAGGGACCCATTCAAGAACTGCTTGCCGAGTGAGAATACTTGAGCCGGCAACCGCCTAGTAAGCTAATGGAGCACGTGAACACGCTTTACTACGGCGATAATCTCCAGATTCTTCGGGAGCACATCAAGGATGAATCTGTAGACCTCATCTATCTCGATCCGCCGTTCAACTCGAACGCGAATTACAACGTACTCTTCAAGAGCCCAACGGGCGAACGGTCACACGCGCAAATCGAGGCATTCGAGGATACATGGCACTGGACGGACGAAGCCGAGCAAGCCTTTGATGAGGTGATGAAAAGCGGCAATACAGATGCCGCTGAACTGTTACGCGCCATGCGTTCGTTTCTGAAAGAGAACGACATGATGGCGTACCTGACCATGATGGCTATTCGCCTGTTGGAGCTTTATCGTGTGCTGAAAAACACCGGCAGCTTGTATTTGCACTGCGATCCGACGGCGAGTCACTATTTGAAGCTTCTGGTTGATTCGATTTTCGGTGCCGCACATTTTAGGAACGAAATCGTATGGAAACGTACCAGTGCTCACAGCAGCGCACAGCGGTACGGACCAATACACGATGTACTTCTCTTCTATGGAGCTTCCGATGCAACGACGTGGGTCGGGGGGTTTCAAATATACGATCAACAGTACGTCAAACAGCGATTTGCGCGTGGCGATGAAGCGCCCTGGAAGGACGCTGATTTAACCGGTTCCGGCATTCGTCACGGCGAAACAGGGGAAGTCTGGCGCGGGTTCGATATCACCGCAAAGGGCCGTCATTGGGCCTATCCCCCACCGCAATTAGACAAGATGGACGAAGAAGGCCTAATTTATTGGCCCAGCAAAGCGGGCGGCTGGCCGCGAATGAAGAAGTACCTCTCCGACGCGCGTGGTGTGCCGTTACAGGACGTTTGGACAGATATTTACCCGATCAATTCACAAGCGCAGGAACGTCTGGGCTATCCGACACAAAAGCCAGTGGCCCTGCTTGAACGACTTATCAGTGCATCCAGCAATGAAGGCGACACCGTTCTTGATCCGTTCTGCGGATGCGGAACGACGATTCATGCAGCCCAAAAGCTGAAACGCGAGTGGATCGGTATCGACATCACGAATCTTGCAATCTCTCTCATCGAGAAGCGCCTCACGGATGCGTTCCCCGGCGTGACGTTCGAAGTGCACGGAACGCCGAAGGACCTCGACGGGGCAAGAGCGCTTGCAGCGAAGGATAAATATCAGTTCCAATGGTGGGCCGTGTCGCTCGTGAAGGCCGTTCCCTACGGCGGCAAGAAGAAGGGCGCGGATACCGGAATCGACGGTTTTATTTACTTCAAGCCCGATGCCAAGGTGACCGAGAAGGCAATCGTGTCGGTCAAGGGTGGCGAGAACGTGAACGTCGCGATGGTGCGCGATTTGGCGCACGTGGTAGCCCGTGAGAAGGCGCAAATGGGGATTTTTATTACCCTGGCTGACCCTACCGGACCGATGCTTACCGAGGCCATTAAGGAAGGCTTCTACGAAACACCTTACGGCAAGTATCCGCGCCTTCAGATCCGGACGATTGGCGAGCTGCTCGAAGGCAAGCAGCCGCAGATTCCGCTAATCGACCCCTCCGGCTTCAAGAAAGCCGCACGCGAGGCAAGCGCGGGGGAACAGGATGCGTTGCCCTTTTGAGGTATGAACGCAGCTTTAGGACACTGCCATCGAGCCTGCATGCGGAGGTTCATCACAAGCGTCCCATCCGCCCGGCTTGATAGTCCTCGAATGCCTGCCGCAGCTCGGCTTGCGTATTCATCACGAAAGGACCGTAGCTGGCTACCGGCTCGTGAATCGGCTCACCGCTCAGAACCAGAACCAATGATTCCGCCTTTGCCTCCAACAGGACGGTTTCGCCGGAGGCGCTCAAAGGCGCAACTTGTGCCGTCCCCTTCAGAGCCGCTGAACCGTTCACCACAAC
Source organism: uncultured Acidobacteriaceae bacterium (assembly GCA_963703035.1). Lineage (GTDB taxonomy): Bacteria > Acidobacteriota > Terriglobia > Bryobacterales > Bryobacteraceae > Bog-105. Next base: position 2,419,167 of record OY969780.1, read on the forward strand.
CTCGCCGCGCAGCAGCACAATTGCGGAATTGTGCCCTTGGGGCAGGCTCAACTCAGCCTTTCCATTCGCTTCCAGCCGAACATCGAACACATTCACAGGGGTGAAAGTCTTCGCAGCGCCTCTAACGCCATTGAGCTCGCCTGCGATAACACGCGCATATGCGCCGAAACCGAGAGCGACCTTCGGGATCTCAGCATTTAGAAGCGGCTGATAGCGCGGCTTCGACATTTTCTGGGTGGCCGGAAGATTCACCCACAGCTGCACCATCTCGAAATCGCCTCCCCGCGCGGTGAAATCTTTGCCATGCATCTCTTCGTGCACAACGCCGGAAGCCGCCGTCATCCACTGCACGTCGCCCGGATTAATCGTGCCTGAGTTCCCTCCCGAGTCGCGGTGATCCACGCTGCCCTGATAGGCAATCGTGACCGTCTCGAAACCGCGATGCGGATGCTGTTCTACGCCGCGCGGGCGAGTGGACGGCTCAAAGCGCGCTGGGCCGGCATAGTCCAGCATCAGAAATGGACTGATTTCGTTCACGCCCGGCGAGGGGAAAACTGTGCGCACGGGAAAACCGTCCCCCACCCAATGCGACGAAGCTGCCCCAAAAACACCTAATACCTTCTTTCGATCTGACATCTGTTATCTCCTTTCGTCCAGAAATTGTTATTGGTCGGCGTCGCGGTTGGTTCCGCGTAGCCGCATTTACTGGCGTTCCAATGTCCTTTCGATACGCGGGTCGGGAACCAGCCACATGACGGCGACCAGGGCGTAGCAGGCACAAGCGATCCATGGCTGCACGAATGACAGAGGAATCGCGGCGCCGTAGATCACCACTGACGCGATGCCTTTTTTGTCACTTCCAATCGATGTCGCGAGTTTCGAGCCTTTTCCGTGATGGGCGATGAGTGTCTTCGTCAGGAGGAAGTAAGCGATTCCCGCGAACAGCAACACGACCCCATATAATGCGACCGGCCAAGGTGCGAGATCGTTTTCTCCCATCCAGGCGGTAGCGAACGGAGTTAGCGACAACCAAAACAACAAATGCAAATTGGCCCACAGGACTCCACCTTCGACATGTTGGGTCGCATGCAGCAGGTGGTGATGGTTGTTCCAATAGATTCCAACATAAACAAAGCTCAGGACGTAGCTGAGGAAAACAGGAATAAGCGGCTTTAACGCCGCCAGATTCGTTCCGTGCGGGGATTTCATTTCCAGCACCATAATGGTGATAATGACGGCGATTACCCCGTCGCTAAAAGCTTCCATGCGTCCCTTCGACATGTTGTGGTCCTTTCCCGAGCGATTTTCGCCGCTCGCAGTTGTTCCGAGATCGTCGGAATGATCGGGAAGCCTTATCGCGACGACTCCGGTTCATCTCATTGCTTTTTTCTCTTCTCCTGAATTGCTTCCTGTTCCCCGGCGCTCAGCGCTTCGGCTTCCCGGCCAAGCTTCCGCAGCAGGGCTGCCAGCGTGCTCCGCTCTTTCTTATCGAGATGCGAAACCACACGCTCCATGTCGCGCTCGTGCTTCCCAAACGTCCGGCGAATCAGGGTTCTTCCTTTCCCGGTCAGGTGCACGATTCGCGCACGCCGATCCCTGGCATCGGACTCGCGCTCGACCAAACCGCTCCGCTCGAGCCGGTCAACAGCGGCTGTCATCGACCCGCTCGAGAGCAGCACCTTTTTCCCAAGCACGCTGACCGGCAGAGGTCCCTTATGAAGCAGCGATTCAAGAACCCCGAAGTCACTTAGACAGAGACCCGTTGCTTCCACGCTGCCCCGGGCCTGGGCTTCTACGGCCTTGCTGGCTTTCCAAAGCAGCAGCCATAGATGAACCCCGCTCACGCCCGGGCCAGTTTCGTTTTGCGTTTTGGATACCTCGGTATAGAGATGCTTGATATCGAGAAAAGATTCAAAGCTACAGGATCTGCGAACGCAGGATGCGCGCTGACCAAGGGCGATCTATCTAGTGCGCGAGACTGGATGCGACGAGCTCTCCACGACACCTGATGGCCGCAAATGCCGAGCTGCTAACTGCCGAAGAAACCGATCACCCCTGGGCTCCGCTTGCGAACGCGGTATTCCGGGCCCTGTGGATTGCATCCATAGCCTCGAACATCGGCACCTGGATGCAGAACGTGGGCGCGGGCTGGCTCATGACCGAGCTGAACCGCTCGCCGCTCGACGTGTCTCTGATTCAGACGGCCACCAGCCTTCCCGTTTTCTTGCTAGGTATTCCCGCCGGAGCCGCTGCCGATCTGTTCGACAGGCGGAGGCTGCTGATCTTCACTCAGGCATTTATGGCGCTAGCCGCAGGAGTGCTGGGCTGGATGACGCTGATCGGCAAAACGTCTCCCATAGGATTGCTGCTGGCGACTTTTGCCCTAGGCATCGGAGCGACGCTGAACAATCCCGCCTGGCAGGCGATTGTTCCTGAGATCGTAACCCGACGCAACCTGCCGCAGGCGATTTCGCTCAACTCGGTCGGCTTCAACCTGGCCCGGGCCGTCGGACCGGCGCTCGGCGGCTTCGTCGTCGCAGCGTTTAATCCCGGCGCGGTTTTCGTACTGAACGCGCTCTCGTTTCTGGGCGTGATCATCGTGCTTTATCTCTGGAAGCGGACGCCGCAAGAGCAGAGCTCGACTGTAAACGAGAGCATCGTATCGGCAACGTGGGCGGGCTTGCGCTACGTCCGCTACTCGCCGGGAATCCGCTCGGTGCTGGTGCGCTCAGGAGCTTTCGTCATCGGCGCGAGCGCACTTTGGGCGATTCTGCCCATCCTGACCAAGAACGAGTTGAGAGGCACCGCGGGAATGTACGGCGTGCTGCTCGGGTGTCTCGGAGTGGGCTCGGTCATCGGAGCGCTCTTGCTGGCGAAATTTCGCCTGCGCTTCTCGGCCGATCAGCTCATCGTGACCGCGGGCGCGGTGTGGGGTATCGTAACAGCCCTGCTCGGATGGTTCGATAGCTTCCCGCTTTCGGCATTAGCCATGCTCGTGGGAGGCGTTGCCTGGGTGACGGAAATGTCGAGCTTTAATGTGGCGGCTCAAACCGTGCTTCCCGGGTGGGTGCGAGCGCGCGCGCTCGCTGCGTATTTATTGGTGTTTCAAGGCGGCATGGCACTTGCCAGCATGTTATGGGGCACAATCGCCGAGCATTACGGCGATCGCATCAGCCTGTATGCCGCCGGCGCCGTTGCCGTCGCAAGCATCGTGCTCGTAAAGCGATTTCCGATTCGGATCGGCGAGGAGCGCGACATTACGCATTCGGGTCACTGGCCCGAGCCAGTGTTCAAGACGCCGCCGGATCCGGAGCGTGGACCCGTTCTCGTGATGGTCGAATACGACATCGATCCGAAAGATCGGGCGCAATTCGCGGCCGCCATGCGCGAACTGGGAAGAATCCGGCTGCGCGATGGCGCAATTCGCTGGGGCATTTTTCAGGATGCGGCTGCACCCGCGAGGCACGTAGAAAGTTTCCTGGTCGAAAACTGGGCGGAGCACCTGCGGCAGCACGAGCGAGTCACTTTGGCCGATCGCGAAATCGAAGAGCGCGCCAAGCGCTTCCACCGTGGCGAGACGCCTCCGATGGCGACACACTGGCTGGCATCAGAATAGAAGCATGAAGAGGCGAGAGCTGTTTGCACAACTCGCCCTGGTTCCCCTCCTGCCGAATCTCTGGCCCCTTTCGTCCCGCAATACCTCCGCTCGAAAGCAGCTTCCCGCGCGTCGCGTACGCCCATCCGATCCTGCATGGCCGTCCGCTGCCGAGTGGGCGCGTCTGAAGCAGGCCATTGGAGGGCATCTCATCGAGATCAGATCTCCTCTCGGCCCCTGTGATACGAACGCGACCGCTGCAGCGTGCCGTGCCGCGCTCGCCGATCTTCAAAATCCGTACTATGTCGGCGATCAGCCGGGTGCCACCCAAAGTTCCGGATGGGTCGATGCCTGGATGTCTGCCCCGAGCACATACGCAGTCGCCGCGCACAGTGCCGCGGATGCCGCTGCCGCTGTGAACTTCGCCCGCGAACACAATCTGCGATTGGTCGTTAAGGGCGGCGGCCATAGCTATCAGGGAACCTCTAACGCTCCTGATTCCCTGCTGATCTGGACCCGGCCGATGAACCGGGTCACGTTGCACGAAGCGTTCATGCCTCAGGGCGGCTCGGGCCGCCAGATCGCGCAGCCAGCCGCAACCATCGAAGCGGGCGCAATGTGGATTGACGCCTACAACGCGGTGACTACCGAGGGGCATCGCTATGTACAGGGCGGGGGCTGTACGACTGTGGGTGTGGCGGGCCTCATTCAGAGTGGCGGGTTCGGCAGCTTTTCCAAGCGTTATGGCATGGCTGCCGCCGGGTTGCTGGAAGCCGAAATTGTCGCGGCCGACGGTCAGGTCCGAATCGCAAATGCCGTTACCAATCCGGACCTGTTCTGGGCGCTCAAGGGCGGTGGCGGGGGCAGCTTCGGTGTCGTGACCGAACTTACTGTAAAGACTCACGACCTTCCTCCGTTTTTCGGAGCCGTCTTCGCCAGTATCGAAGCTCAATCAGACGCTGCATTTCGCCGTCTACTCACGCGCTTTGTCGGATTCTATGCCGACAGCCTGTTCAACCCTAGCTGGGGCGAAACGGTTCATCTGCATGGCCGCACCCTATCTGTGAATTTCGTGTCTTCAGGTCTCGATAAAGAAGCAGCCGAGCAGATCTGGCGGCCGTTCTTCAATTGGATCGCCGCCTCGCCGGGCGACTTCAAGTTAGCCGGAGAGCCCGCCGTCCTCGCACTTCCCGCCCAGTATTTCTGGGACGTAGAATTCCTCGAGAAGCATTTGCCCACTGCGATCCACATCGACCCCAGATCCGGCGCGCCGAAAAGTCACTTCTGGTGGGCCGGAGATGGCGGCCAAGTAGGCACCTTCTGGCATGGCTACCAATCTGCTTGGCTTCCCTCGCACCTTCTTCACAAAGAAGAACAAGCGCACCTGGTACAAGCTCTGTTCAACGCCAGCCGATATTGGGGGGTGGAGCTCCATTTCAACAAGGGCCTGGCGGGGGCGACTCCAGACGCCATTGCGGGGGCAAGAGACACGGCCATGAATCCCGACGTCCTCGACGCTTTTGCACTGGCGATCATTGCTGGAGGAAGTCCGCCCGTTTATCCGGCGGTGCACGGCCATACGCCAGATCTCGCCGAGGCGCGAAAGGATGCTGCTGCCATTTCCGGCGCGATGGATGCGCTGCGGAGCGTTGCTCCCCAAACCGGGTCCTACGTATCGGAAAGCAACTTCTTCGAGTCATCCTGGCAGACTGCATTCTGGGGGGCCAACTACCCGAGATTGCAAGCGATCAAAGCGAAATACGACCCCGCCGGTCTCTTCTTCGTCCATCACGGAGTCGGCAGCGAAGAGTGGACCGGCAACGGCTTTACCCGGCTCACATAGGCGCGCCGGATTCTTACCGCTTCCCGAATCGACCTTCATCCCCCAAGTAAACTGAAGGCACGGATCACATTTGTTGACAATGGATGTTGGCGACCGAACCTAAGACGCTGCGACCGGCTGTAAAGGCGTCTGCCGAAAACTGCCGCATAGCGCACCTTGCCGAAGGAAGCGCTTTGGTTCAGGCACAACGCTGGCTGACTCGAGAGCGCGCCTGGATCAACGAACAGCAGCTGCAGCTTTGCCGCGTTCCCGCGCCGACGTTCTTTGAGCAGCAACGCGCGGAATGGTTCCGTGTGCAACTCAATGCGCTGGGCTGGAACGCCAGGATGGATCGCGCCGGAAACGTAGTTGCCAGCTTCGGCGAAGAGGGCCATCCGCGCTCGCTCGTCGTTTCCGCGCATTTGGACACCGTTCTCGCACCCGGCCGCCCGGAAGAGATTTATTACGCACCCGACGGACGCCTGTGCGGACCCGGCGTTTCGGACAACGGCTCGGGGCTCGCGGCGTTGTTGGCAGTAGCCAGAGTGCTGAGCGAGACCTTCGATTTGCACGAGCTCGCGTCATCCGTTCTGCTTGCGGCCAATGTCGGTGAAGAGGGCGAAGGCAATTTGAACGGCATGCGGTATTTGTGCCGTCAACCCGTAACGAGCGCGCCCAAACCGGGACTGACAATCCAGCCCGCCAATATAACCGCCTTTCTCGTTCTGGACGGGCCTTCGATCGATCACATCACCGCGCAAGCGCTGGGCAGCCGCCGCTTCGAAATCAGCTTCACTGGCCCGGGCGGCCACAGCTGGAACGACTATGGCACGCCCAACCCCATACACGCTGTCGGCGAGGCGGTAACTTTCTTCGGTCAGTCCGCTGACGCGCGGATCAATGGCGACCGGCGTCCCCGATGCTCCTACAATTTCGGACTCATCGAGGGCGGAACCAGCATCAATTCGATCGCTTCGAGCGCACGGGCTAAGCTTGACCTGCGCTCAGAGGATCCGGGCATGCTGGACGATTTTGTCGCCCTGTTGAACGCGGCCGTCGAGCGCGGGCTCGAGCGCCAAAACAAGAATGCTCGTGCCGGGCGGCTCACGGCGAAGATTCGGGAGCTGGGTTCGCGCCCCGCAGGAAAACTCGCGGACGAATCACCTCTGCTGCGAACCGTTCTTGCCGTGGATGCGCATTTGCAGATCCGCTCGCGAATGGACTGCGCTTCGACCGACGCCAACATCCCGCTTTCGCTGGGACTTCCCGCGGTTTCAATTGGAACGGGCGGCCAAGGGGGCGGCGCTCATACCCCACAGGAGTGGTATCAGCCTGAAGGCCGTGAATTGGGATTGCGGCGCATTCTTCTGATTCTGGCTGCGCTCGCCGACGCGTGAGCACGAGCCTCGCCAAACCTACGTCGAAAACGCCCGCGCGGTGGCAAGCTGATCTCACGTTGGCGCTGGTCGCTCTCATCTGGGGCTCAACCTTCGTCGTCGTCAAGCGCGCCCTGAATGAAATCTCGACGATGTACTTTCTCGCGCTTCGATTCGCGTTCGCGAGCGTGTGCCTATGCGTAATTTTCGGGAGGAGCTATCGGCGGGATGGCACGCACGCGTTCTGGCGAGGATTGAGAGGCGGCGCGGCAGCCGGCGTGTTCCTTTGGCTCGGGTACGTCCTGCAAACCTTCGGCCTGAAATACACCACGGCCGGAAACTCGGGCTTCCTCACGGGGCTGTACATCGTACTGGTTCCTTTGATCAGCGCGTGTGTGTACAAGAGATGGCCGCAGCTCCCGGAACTGGGGGGAATCGCCATCGCAACCGCCGGCATGGTGGTGCTGACGCTTCCTTCTTTGAACCGCAATCTGGAAATGAATCGAGGCGACCTGCTCACTGTGGGCTGCGCCGTCGCATTCGCCTTTCATCTCCTGGTTCTCGGGTATTACTCGCAACGCGAGCGCTTCGAAGCCGTGGCTTTAGGCCAGATTGCCTGCGCAGCTGTCTTGTCGGCGCTAACGCTTGGAATCGAGCCGCCCAGAGCCGTTTGGAGCGCCGCCGTCATTTTTGCGGTCGTGCTCACGAGCCTTTTCGCCACTGCGCTGGCCTTCGCGTTGCAAACTTGGGGACAGCAGTACACGACTCCCACGCGAACGGCGCTGATTTTCGCCCTCGAGCCGGTGTTTGCTTTAGTAACAGCGGTACTGGCCGGGGGTGAAGCGCTCACGCTAGCTGCGGTTTGCGGCGGTGCCCTCATACTCGCCGGAATTATCACCGTAGAACTGAAACCCGCGCGCGGCGCCTGACATCGGATGAATCAGAATAATCCTGCGGCTCGCCACGTTTCCGGCATACCGGTTTGAGAGCCAAAGTGGCGCGAATTCTTTATACTGTAGGTACCGCCGCCGAAAGGTCGCTCCCGCGCTATGCCGTTCTTTCGAAAAATGAAGCAGCAAAAACTGCTGAGTCTCACGCTGCTGCTTTTCACCCTGATCGTGGGCATCATTATTGGAACGCTCATCAATACCGGCGTGCAGGCCGAGAAGCAGAGTTCCGCCATTGCGCCGGACGCAACGCCTCTTACGGTGCCCCAGGTAGTTCCAATCTCGAATGAATTCTCGAAGCTCGCCAAGCGGCTCGAGCCCTCCGTCGTCTACATAGAGTCCGACTACCTGGCGAAACCCGGCAAACACAAGCACGATGCGGAAGAGGACGACAACGGAGAAGGGCAGGAGCCGAATGGCCGCGATCCATCAGATCTTTTCAAGCGATTCTTCGGGAAGCAAGAGCCGCGCAACTTTCGCACCGAAGGCACCGGAACGGGCTTCATCGTCGATAAAAACGGGTACATCCTCACGAACCAGCACGTAATTGAGAAGGCCGATCGCATCAAAGTCAAGTTGAACGGCGAGAGCGAGGAGTATAAGGCGCGCGTGATCGGCATCGACGGTGAAACAGATGTCGCCGTATTGAAAATTGACGCGAAGAGGCCCTTAGTGCCGGTGCAAGTGGGCAACTCGGATGGCGTGGAGGTCGGCGATTGGGCCATCGCCATTGGCTCGCCTTTCGGACTGCAAGCGACCGTCACCGCCGGCATCGTCAGCGCGACCAGCCGCGATCTGCCCGGCGCGCAGCAGTTTCAACATTTCCTGCAAACCGACGCCGCCATCAATCCGGGAAATAGCGGCGGTCCTTTGCTGAACATTCGCGGCGAGGTGATCGGCATGAATACGATGATCGCGACGCGCAGCGGGGCGTACGAGGGCATCGGCTTTGCGCTCCCCTCCAATATGGCGGTAAAAGTCTATAACGACATCATCCGCCAGGGCCGAGTCGTGCGCGGCTCGATCGGCATCAAGTGGTCGAGAGAAGGCAGCCAGATGGACACGCTGCAAGCCTTCGGTTTAAATCATGGGGTGCTTGTAGAACTAGTGGCGCCTGACGGCCCTGCCGCAAAGGCAGGAATGAAATCGGACGACATCATCCTGGCCATGAATGACCACCCGGTCAAAGACGGCGAAGAGCTGGTGAATAAGGTAGCCGATCTGCCCATCGGTTCGAAAGCGCTGTTTACGGTGGACCGCAACGGAAAGCGGCTCGACTTGAAGGTCAATGTGGAGGAGCGCGCTGTCGTATGGAAAGACAGGCCGGAGTTCGCCCAAAACCGCCCCGAAGAGCCGGAGCACTCGAAAGAAGTCACTCAGGCAAAGTTTGGGATCACGATCATGAGGCTTACCGATAAAGAGCGGCAAGATCTGGGAATCGACGACAAAACGGGCGTCAAGGTGGTCTCGGTCGATCCCGGCTCGTTCGCCGACGACGTCGCCCTTCAGGAAAACGACGCGATCCTTTCGATCAACCGGCAGCCCGTCTCTTCTCCGGCGGACGTGATGCGAGTGCAATCGACGTTGAAACCCGGTCAGGCCGTCGCGCTTCATATCGTGCGCGGCGGAACTATAGGCAGCCGGGGCGTGCCGCCCACGCGCATCTATCTTTCAGGCAGATTGCCGCAAGAATAGCCTTGGCCCAGGTTGCAATTGATCTCCTCAGCAAGTCTGAAACTCAAAAGGTGGGATGGCATGGCTAGAGTTCCCGTTGCAAGAGAGAGCCGCAAGGGATCACCGTCAGACTTAAGTCGTACGGTTGGTAAGCTGGACAAACCTGCTGCTTCAGAGCTCACGCCTTTTAAACTTCAAACTTCCGCTTGAGTTCCACTGGGAGTTTAACACCTATGCCGGCAAAAGGGGTATAAGCATGCTGAAACTGCTGCAGCAAGGTTTTGCACCTCATTTAAACAAACTGTAAGATGATTGACGTGGACTTTGAAGAAGCAGACGCTTCTTTCTTTAAAGACCCTCAGCAGTGTCCGAACGTTCCGGGAAGAAATGGTATTTTGTACCTACTGCGGCGGGACATAAGTAGTTGTTTGCACCATCAAATTCTCTGGCCCGGAGCTATGGCGGTATTGGCGGGTGTTGACCTTCTAGGAAAATTTCACGCCGGGCATGATGGGACAGCGAGAGGGAAAATAGGTCAACGGTTTCGCGATTTTCTGACAACGTATTTTCACCCCAGCTCAGCAGGAGATGAAAAGGCCATCTGGGAGCTTCGAAATGCACTTCTCCACTCATTTGGGCTGTACTCTAAGAATTACCAACACTTCCTATTACAAGATGACGGCCAAAGCCCGTTGATTAAACAACAGGATGATCTGACCGTTGTAAATATTAGAAGACTTCACAGTTGCTTCGAGGCCGCGGTGGAAAACTATCGACGCGCCCTGAAGCAGGACGCGCAATTGAAGACGAACTTTGAAAACATGTTTGGAAATTACGGAGAGATCAGCATTTTCTAATAACGAGCGTCTATTTCTACGCGAGCCGCTCGTTTCCCGGTAGTGGGTTCAAATGCCTCAGGCCAAAAGCACAAAGAAAATCGGTTGCCTTGGATGGTTTGCGCTGGCGGGTGCAGTAGCAGTATTGATCGGCATCATTGCAGCAGCAGTATTGATCGGCATCATTGGAAATGTATTTCAACGGCAACATGCGGCAAAAGCGCCGAGTGCCCAAGAAGCAGCGGAAGCTGAACAGAAACAACACGCTAGTCGAACCCCCTTAGAGGTGGCCAAAGATGAGACAAAGCTGGTTAGATTTTCATGGCGAAAAGAGGGGTTCGACAATGTCATGCTTGCAAATTTCACATTCCGCAACAATAGTCCGTACGACGTGAAAGATCTAGACATCGAATGCGAACATTCCGCGCCCAGTGGAACAGTCATTGATAAAAATGAACGAACAATTTATCAGATCGTAAAAGCGCACTCGACGCGGACAATTCGAGATATAAACATGGGCTTAATTGACACTCAGGCTGCAGCGAGCAGTTGTGAAGTTTTAGATCTGTCACTCGTCCCCGAGCCGTAGCCATGTACCTTTTTGCAAAGGGTTACACCACCTTGCCCATCTTCAAGAAGAGGCCGCGAGCTTTCTGCTCCCGCGTCACTGAGCTCAAACAAGCCTCAACGATGGTGTTCTGGCTACTGGAATGTCCAAACCAGTTCTTGACAAAGCGGAGATCGGCGGCGGCGGCGAGCAGGTGTGTGGCGATCACGAAAGCAGCCGGCTCGCAGCTTTCGCGAAATAGGTAAGGATGAAGTCTGCGCCTGCGCGCCGGATGCTGGTCAGCGACTCGAGAATCGCTCGATCAAGATCCAGCCATCCATTTTGCGCGGCCGCCACGATCATGCTGAATTCGCCGCTCACTTGATACGCGCCCAAGGGTACGTGGAAGCGCTCACGGGCATCGCGAAGGACGTCAAGATACGGCAGGGCAGGCTTCACCATGATCATGTCCGCCCCTTCTTCGATATCAAGAGCAATCTCCCGCAGCGCTTCGCGCCCGTTAGCCGGGTCCATCTGATACGTCCGGCGATCCCCGAATTGAGGCGCGGATTCAGCCGCCTCGCGAAACGGGCCATAAAAAACCGAGGCATATTTCGCCGCGTACGACAGCACAGGCAAGTTCGTGTACCCGGCTTCGTCCAGAGCCTTTCGGATCGCAGCCACGCGGCCGTCCATCATATCGCTCGGCGCAACGATATCGGCGCCCGCCCGCGCGTGCGACACAGCGGTCTTCGAGAGCCATTCTAGGGTTGCGTCATTGTCAACCTGGCCCTCCGCGTCGCCGTATTTCACAAAACCGCAGTGGCCGTGGCTGGTGTACTCGCAATTGCAAACGTCGGTAATGACGAGCAGCCCGGAAACCTCTTGCTTCACGGCCCGAATGGCGCGCTGCGTAATGCCCTGCTCTGAATACGCGCCTGAGGCCAACTCGTCTTTCTCTTCCGGTATGCCAAACAGAATCACGCCACCCAGCCCCAGAGATCTGCACTCTTCGCATTCGCGAACCAGGTTGTCGATCGAGAGCTGCGCGTTTCCGGGCATCGCGCCGATCTCCTTTCGCACCCCTCGCCCCGGACAGACGAACAGGGGGAGGATCATCTGGGACGGAGTGAGATGCGTTTCGCGAACCAGGCGGCGAACGAGTTCAGAAGACCGCAAGCGCCGCGGGCGTTGAACGGGAAATGCCATCGTTTCCCCTTCAGTGTGGCAAACGCCCGTGGATCAGAATAACTTTATGGACCGCAAGACGGCGAAACGCTGGCTCGTCTCCGGCGCAGTGCAAGGCGTCGGCTTTCGATTCTTTGTGCAGCACAAAGCCGGCGCTCTCGGCCTCTCCGGTTGGGCTCGCAATGCCGACGACGGACGCGTCGAAGTGTATGCAGTCGGACCGGAAGCCCGCTTGAGTGACTTGGCCGCTGCGCTGCATATCGGCCCTCGCATGGCCAACGTTCGATCTGTGGAAGAACGCGAGGCGGCTGTCGAGGCGCTTTCGGGATTCTCGATACGCTAAGCCGTTACAGTCCCGAAGCAGCCGTAACCGCCTCATTCACTACCTCGTTCAGGTCAGTCAGGCACTGCTGAACCACTTGGGTTTCGCGCTGCGCGAGCGCCCAATTCTTGCTATCGACCGCTTCCCGAATACCCGGAAGAGTCTTCACTCCATAGCCGGTGTAGAAACCCGGCGCGTAGATCTGATGCTTGTACCACTCGCGGTTCGGCAGCCCCTCCGGGCGCGTCAACGCTCTTTCACTGCGCATCAGAGTTTGATTCAGCGCGGCAAGCTTGCTGCTGTCGAGCGATTCCTTGCTTTGAGCGGCATCCAGCAGTGCCTCGAGCTTCGCGCCATCATTCTTGAGAACATCGAGTTGCTTCTGCAATCCGGAGAAGTCCAGAGTCTGCCCGCTTTTCTTTGCCTCCTCGCCAATCTCATTCACATATCCGTTCACCGTATTCGCAAAATGCCCGAACTCAAACGGAAGCACGGTCGCATCCGCAAGCCGCAGCAGCGCGGTCATCGTGAATTGCGAGAGCGCCCTGCCATCCATAAACGTCGTGTCCGAAAAATGCGTGTACCAGTAAATCGAATCGTAAATGGAGTGATAGATGCCGCTCTTCGCTTGCCCGCCAAATTCTTCGTTCGTGCTGGCCACGCCCAAGTAATCGAGGAATGCCACGTAATCGGAGCCCGCCCCGAGAGCGCCGACCGTGAATTTCTTGTCCTTCTTTGCCGGCTCGGGGTGATCCTCGTCCTCGGGCGGAGGATGGTGCAGCGCATAATCAGCCGCGTCCTTCTTTGTGCCGGGTTGCTCGATTGCCGCGGCGACCTCAGCCATAAATTCCTCGAGCGTATGCGAGCCGTCCACATGCAGCCACCCGCGCCCGGTGCTGTCGGAGTTCAGGTACGCGACACCTTTCTGTTTCAACTCATCCTGGTGCTTTTCGGCCCACTCCGTCGAGCCCAGCAGTCCGAACTCTTCACCATCCCAGAATGCAATCTTGATCGTTCGCTTCGGCTTCCATCCTTGTTTTTGAAGCGTCGCGAGTGAGCGCGCCGTTTCCAGCAGAGCCACCGCGCCTGAGACCGGATCGTCCGCGCCATTTACCCACGCATCGTGGTGATTGCCCGCCATGACCCATTCATCCGGCGCTTCCGAACCCGGAATGGTTGCGATCACGTCGTAGAGCGGCTTACTCGTCCAGTCGTAATCGGTTTTCATATGCACCCGCGTTGCGCCGGGACCCGCGTGATACGTGATCGGCAGCGAGCCGCGCCAATCCTGCGGAACCACCGGCCCGGTGAGTTGCTCGAGAATCGGCTGCGCATCCGCGTACGATAGCGGCAGTACCGGAATCTTCATCAGCGTTTTCGCTTCAGCCAACGACAAACGCTTGGAACCCTTTTCAGAGGCCCACCCAGGCGAAAGCGGATCGCCAGGATAGAGCGGCATATCGACAACGCTCCCGCGCTGCACGCCACCCGGAGGCCGCATAGGGCCCTTCGGATAGACCTGTTCCTGGAAATAGCCGTCTTCATGCGGGTCGGAGTAAATCAGGCATGCAATCGCGCCGTGTTCAGCCGCTACCTTAACCTTGATTCCGCGCCAGCTTTTCCCATAGCGCGTAATGACAATCTTTCCCTTTACGCTGATCCCCGCTTTGTCGAGCCATTCATAGTCTTCCGGCACGCCGAAATTCGCATACACCACTTCGCCCGTCACATCGCCGGTCGCGCCATAAGCGTTGAAGGTCGGGAGCTGATTCGCATCGCCGCTATTGGGATCCTGCGGCACGACCGGCTCTTTCAAGGTCGCAACGTACGGCTTTGGACCGAGCACAGCGACTTCGCGCAGCGTCGGAAATGGCATCAGCGCTTCAAACTCTTCAATGCGTGCGTCGAGTCCCCACTCCTGCAGGGTGCTCCTGATATATTCCGCGACAGCTTTCGAGCGCAGCGACCCTGCATTGTGTGGCTCTGAGGAGATAAACTCCATGTACTTCCGCAACCGCGCCGGATCCGGAATCGCCCGCGCCTGCTGCTCGAGCGTTTGTTCAGCCGGAACGTCCTTCGAAAGAAAGCCTCGCATCGCCGCATTTTGCGCATACGCCGATCCAGCAAGCGCGATACTCAGGACCAGCACGAGTTCCGAACGCATAGGTTCACCATTCTAGCCTTGGCGCATGAATCTACTTGTAGTGCAATGAAGAGAGAAGGCGGTTCGCTTTTATGAACAAGTACGAACAGCGCGCGGAACAGGAGCGCAAATCGGCCCTGCGCTCTTCAATGATGATCTGGACAGCGGGTTTGGCTCTCGTCGTTATTGCGTTTGGGATTTTAGGAATGAGCAGCGCCGCCCCGCCCCGGTTCTTCTCGAAATCGGCGATCGTGGTTGTCGTCTTGCTGCTTGTGCTTCGCCAGCTCAGCCGTCGTCTGAAGAGCAAGAACCCTCGGGCCGCTCAGCCCGATCCGCAATCCCGCTTAAACCTGGACTGATGATAATCGCGCACGCCGTCACGAACTCGCGCAAGCTGATTTCTGAGAATAAGCTGCAATCGGCAGATGATTTCTTGTTCTCCTCGCTGATTTTTCAACACTCCGATGCAGCAAACGACTTGATCCTGGCCCACATTCTCAGCAACACCGCCGTAGCGAAAGGAAAAGCTTCCGCGTGCTGGATGGCGGCGAGCAGGACCTGGGCGTCCGCAAGACCATGATCGACAGCCAGATCTTCCTGACGTATCGCCGCGATCTGAACAATCTCTCCATTCAGGAAGCGCGCCTGCGCCGCCAGCACGCCAAGGACGAAACCGAGCTGCAGCGCCTAATCGCCGAGCGCCGCGCAGCCGCCGAGAAACAGCAACAAGCCGAAAAGGCGCGCTGGCGCAACGCGCTCGACCACTACAACACGGCGCAAAAGGTCGGTTTACCGTTCGATCCCGCTGAAATTGGCTTTGAATTTTCAACGGAAGAACTCCTCGCCCGCGACCAGCAGCAAGAGGTCGAAGCCGTCATTCGCAACGGCCGCTATTACGAGTTCAAAAAGAAAGGTTGGATCAAGCCTTCTCAACCACGCACGTAAGTAAGCGGATGCGTTCCTGAACCACTAACGTGAAAGCGTGACATCTCGTTGCACACGCCGCGCTAACCGCCGGATCTGACCTTCAGCTCGCAATCTGGATGCTGGAGAAGCGGCGTTCGTGCGGAGGGCGCGACAAAATCGTGAGGAACAGATTCAGCGCGAAGAGCGACACGGCGATCATTTCAAGCACCGCCGATACCGGCAGCGCCGTCCATGCGGCCGCCCGATTGCTTTCATACGCGGCGATCTCGCTCGCTGCGCGAATGACGCAACCGATGTTCAATGTCAGCAACGAAGCAAACATCAATCGTTTTGAGAACAGGATACGCATCCCGCAAAATGCCGGAAGCGCTCGTTGGCCGATCGAGAAGACCATCGTCGCCACGAACCCGACTGTGAGCGCATGACGCGAAGCGTCAAAGATGCCGCCCGATTGATCGGATCCAGCGCCCAGATCGACGACACCGCGGCAATCAACATCCAGCCGTACGCGATGCGAATGAAAATGGGGAAGCTCGCGTGAATGCCTTGCGTCTTCGGCTTGCCCTCCGCGCGGGCGAAAACGTGCAGTCCGAAGACGGCATTCAAAGCCGCAAGCAGCACGAGAACTCCCGCGAGCCGCGTCCATCCAAGCATCGTCGCGATTACGGCCACAGCCACACACGCCAGCGCCGCCAAAAGCGTAGGCCCATGCGGCTTTCGCAAACCCACAAACACGGGCAGCCATCTCGCGCTGAACCCCCAGATCGCAACCGCGATAAATCCCCACATAGCCAGGACGAGAAAGCGCTGATCGAGAACGTGCGAGAGCGCGGGAGTATCGCCCCGAAGCGCCGCATCTACGCAGAATCCAAAATTGAATAGAAGCGTCAGAAAAAAGCCGATCATTGCGGAAAACACGAGCTTGATCCAGATCTCAATCGGGTAGCGTTTTCCTTCTGCCTTTGCTGCATCCATATGCTTCCGTTTCTGCGCGCCCACGCTGCCGAAGAACAGCAAAAATGCAGACAGTTCAAGAGCCGCCGAGCACGGCAGCAGCACACGCCAATGCCATCCGTAGGCCGCTCACGATGAACGCCGTTAACAAGCGCTGCAGAGACAGCTCGCGTCTTGCAATCGCAAGCCTCCGGTCCTCGGTCGGCATTGAAGGGAAACTCACGATCCCGATACGGCGTCCCGATGTGCCAGAATCCAAGCCACCGCATCCGCAAACGACGCCGCCCGGTACGTGCAGCTCGTGTCAGAAGTCTGATTGCCGATCAGGATGGAACGGCATCCCACAGTTCCGGCAGCCTTACAGTCGGCTAAGGAATCGCCGAGAAAATAACAGCGCTCAGGTAATGCTCCGTAATATTGCAGCGCCTGTTCGAGCAGTAGTGAACCCGGCTTACGGCATTCGCATTCGTCGGCGAGCGAATGCGGACAATAATAGATTCTCGAAACGCGGACGCCCGCCGGAGCGAGCTGTCGAAACAGTTCCCGATTTACCTCGATGAATTCGCGCTCTGTGTAATAACCGAGCCCGATGCCTTGCTGATTCGTGACCATCACCAGGGTGAAAGCCGCATCCTGGAGCCTCTTAAGTCCTTCCGGAACGCCGGGCATCAGCTCGACTCGCGCTGCATCGTGGAGGAACGGCACGTCGCGGATCAGCGTTCCATCTCGATCCAGAAAAACCAGGCGGCGCTCACCCGGCGCGCCGATTTCAGGCGGCTCGACATGCAACTCGATATCAGCGGCCCGCTTTAGAATCTCGGTCGTACTGCTTTCAAAGACCACCGGAATGCACCGCACTCGCCCCCCGTACGATTCAACCAGCGGTTTCGATTCCAGTTGCTCGGGCGCGTAATCGCCGCCCTTGATGTAGAGATCCGGATGAATCAGTTCAATCAGCGCAGTGGGCCGCGTTTCGGGCATCAGAGTGACGGCGTCGACTGCCTCGAGCCCAGCGACAACGAACATTCGCTGCTCTTCGGGAGTAACGGGCCGCAAAGGATTCTTATACGCCTGGATCGAGGCATCGGAATTGACCGCCACAATCAGACGATCGCAATGTCGGCGCGCCTGCGCCAGGTATTCGACGTGGCCTGCGTGCAGAATGTCGAATGCGCCGCAAGTCAAGCCGATCGAAAACCCCGCTGCCCGCTGCTCAGAAATCCAGGCAACCAGCGCGCGCCTGTCGAAAATCTTTCGGTGCACTTCGGCCGTCAGTCCAGAACCATCGTAGCGAGGACCAACGCCACCCCCAGATTTTCGGTTACGCGCATTTCGGATTGACTTGTCAATAACCCGTTTCTAGAATGAAATACGCTGTAATCTAGCTTACGATTCAATGCCCGACAGCAAGATTTCTGTCCCCGCAGTGATCGACGGCCGCTCGAAAATCGCGCCGCTGTATGTGCCGCGCGTCGGCTATTTCGCCGGCTCGGAGCCGAGGGATTACCCGGGACGCTTTTCCCGATGCATTACCGCCATCCGCCGGAATGCCTGGAAAATTCTGGTCTTCGTAGCCGCTTGTGCTTTGGCCGCTTTCACAGTTTCGAAGCGCCTGGCGCCGCTTTACGAATCCACGGCAACCATTGAGGCGGACCGGCAGGTGCCGGAGGGGGCGCTCGCGCAAGACTCAGCCCGCCAACCGGTCAATGATGCGGACCAGTTTCTCGCAACGCAGATCAAGCTGATTCAATCCGACTCAGTTCTGCGTCCGGTCGCATCGAAATACAACCTGCTCTGGCGGGACCGGAAAAGCGTCGGCGTCCCCCAGCCAGGATCTGGCACGCCGGCAGAAGGCCGCGTGCGGCTAAACATGCTGAAAGTGACGCGTCCTCCGAATACGTATATCCTCCAGATCAGCTATCGTTCCACCGATCCCCGCCTCGCCGCGGATATCGCGAATGCCGTAGCCGCCAGCTATATCGAGCACACCTACGATGTGCGCCTCCACGCATCCGCGGAGTGGTCCGCATTTCTAGAGAAGCAGCTCGACAAGCTCAAAGCAAAAATCGAGCAATCAACTTTAGCTCTCGGCAATTTTGAGGCTGATTCGGACATGGACAATGCCGGTCGGAAGATCAGAACCCTGTCCAGGCGATTGCTCCAGCTCAGTGCCCGCGACGCAAAAGCGCAAGCCGACCTAGCCGGCCGTAAGGCACGTTTGCAGAATCAAGCGGCCCGTAGTCGCAGACGCCGAATGCAGAGTGAATACGCTCGTGCGAGCGGCCGTGAGCGCGCCATCGCAAGCGAGCTAAAGACAACAAAGGCCAAACTGGACAAGCTTAAGACAGCTTCGACCGAGTATCAATCCCTTCAGCGCCAGGCCGAAGCCGATAAGAACGTGTTCGAAAAACTGACGCAGCGAATTACCCAGGCGGGAATCAATGCAGGCTTTCAGGGCAATCCGATTCGCCTGGCGGATCCGGCGAGACCCGAGCTCAGGCCTGTGTTTCCGAACGTGAAGCTCATCGTGCTCATCGTATCCCTGATTGCGGGTTTCCTTGCGCTCGCGGCGGTAATCGTTAGCGAGCTGATGAACAATACGATTCGCGATCCCGCGCAAGCGCACTCGCTTTTCAACGCAGATGTGATCGGAATTCTTCCCCTCGCTCGCTCCCGGACGACGGCACGCAACTTCAGAAACGCGAAAGCGGGCGCTTTACTCCGGTGGAGCGATCCAAATGATCCACGAACTGCCGCATACGTCGAAGCTATCCGGTCGCTTCGCAATTCGATCGTCCTGAGCGCGATGGATCGGCGCCTGACCTCCATTCTCATGACCAGTCCCGATACAGCGGAAGGAAAGACTACGACTGCCGTGCATCTCGCCGCAGCTCACGCCGAGCAGGGCCGCAAGACGCTGCTGATCGATTGTGATCTACGCAAATCTTCCATTCACAGATATTTCGACGTATCGAATAACGTCGGCATGACGAACATCATCGCGGAAGACATGCCTTGGCGCGATGCGCTGGTCCGGGTGGATGACACACCCCAACTGCACCTGCTGTTGTCGGGCCCGTTCATGAGGGCAGCGCCCGGCCTAATTGGCGGCGAGATTGCCGCAATTGTCGCTGACGCGGAAAAAGAGTATGAGCTCGTGGTGATCGACGCGCCGCCGATGCTAGGCTTTGCCGAACCGCTTCAGATCGCCGCTTGTGTTGGTGGAGTGGTAGTAGTGGCCGCAGCATGCCAGACGCGCTGTGACGGATTGGCGTCGCTGCTCGACGCGCTGGGCCGCTTGCGTATTCCGTTGACAGGAATTGTGCTGAATAAAGTCCGGCTCAGCGGCAACCGCGCCCATTCCTATTCCGGCTATGATGGCCGGGAGATCTACGTAAAGCGAGCATAGAGCCGCTGGTAACTTGCTCGCCCCGACAGCAAAGGAGCCGTATTGACTATTTGTTCGGGATTTGAAGGCCGCCGCGTACTCATCGTCGGCGACGTCATGCTGGACGAGCATATCCAGGGTCACGTTGAGCGCCTCTCGCCCGAAGCTCCCGTCCCGATTGTTGAGATACAGAGTCGGCGCTTTCATCCGGGCGGCGCGGGAAACGTGGCCGCCAACGTTTCGAGCCTTGGAGGCACAGCCTTGCTCGTGGGCATCGTGGGCAACGACGCCGCAGGGGCCCGTCTCCACGATGAGCTTTCCTCTCGCGCAGTGTCGCCCGAATACTTGATCTCGGCCGAGGGTCGGCGCACAACGACCAAGAGCCGCGTTATGGCGGCCGGACAGCACATCGTCCGCTTCGACGAAGAATGCCGCCTCGATTTGTCGCCCGGAGAAGAAGATCTTCTGTCCGCGCGGGCGGCTGAATGTGCGCGTGCTGCCGATGTGTGCATCATTTCTGACTACGCGAAAGGCGCTGCTACCGCCGGGGTTTGCAGAAGCGTAATCGTAACGGCTGCGGAAAAGAGCATTCCCGTCGTGGTCGATCCAAAGGGTATCGCCTACGGCAAGTACGCCGGCGCGACTGTGATCACCCCCAACCTCAATGAGGCGAGGACAGTTGCCGGAACTTACGAGAGACGCTTTCATGCGAGGGATGACTCGGGCATCCTGATCGAAGACATCGGCGAAATCCTCCTCGAGCGCTGCAACACAAGCGTTCTGATCACGCGCGGCGCCGGCGGCATGACGCTGTTCGAGCGCGGCGCACGGCCCGTATCTATTCCCGCGCGCGCACGGCAGGTCTACGACATAACCGGTGCAGGCGACACAGTCGTGGCTACCCTGGCTTTGGGATTAGCGGCTGGCCTTTCACTCGAGGCCGCATCGCGCCTGGGCAATCTTGCGGCCGGCATCGTCGTCTCAGAGCTCGGAGCTTCGACCGTCTCCCGTGAAACGCTCGAACGTGTCATCGCAGAACAAGATTCAGTTCCTCAACCCGTTCGCCTTCCCGGCAAGTAATCTCGATAGAAATACACATAATCGGTGCGCATTAACTTTTCGAAAATGTGCGAATTTTAATTCATTTTCGGAAAGGTCTGGTACTAGTATCCTCGCCATTACCGCCTCAGACACATCCTAGTGCTTCTGCGCTTGACGCCCTCACGCTGAGTTGCCACACTTTGTATACGGACTGTTGAGCGCGAGCGAACCCATCCCGGGAGTCCCTCAACGAGCTTCTATCTGATGGTAAACGCGGGACAAACTATTTTTGAGACAGCGCTTGATCCCGCCTCCCTCGTCAGGGAAAACTCTAGCTTTCCGTACTATGCGGTTCAGGTCAGGTGTCGCTATGAGCGGGTGGCACAACGTTGGCTCGAATTGCGTGGTCTGGGTACTTTTTTGCCCATTTATGAAGCTCGCAGGCAATGGTCGGATCGCGCCGTCGATATACAAAGACCGCTATTTCCCGGTTATGTTTTTTGTTCATTTGATGCGACGCGCCGCTTGCCGGTTTTAAGCGCGCCCGGAGTGGTTGGAATTGTCGCGGCGGGAAAGCGGCCGCTTCCCGTCGATGCGCGCGAGCTTCAGGCCGTTCGGGCGCTTGCTTCGGCAGGGCGCGACGTGCAACCGTGCGCTCCGGTTCCCGGTGAAAAGGTGAGGATCGCTGCGGGGCCGCTCAAGGGCATCGAGGGCGCGCTGCTCCAGTTGCGAGGCAAAAATCGTCTGGTCGTATCCATCTCGATTTTGAACCGCTCGATTTCGGCCATCGTCGACGGAAGTGACGCGGTGCTCGTTTAAGGATTGAGCCATGCCGCTCCGCCAACAGAAGGTGCACGTGGTCAGTGTGCGGTTTACTGAAGAGGAATATCAGGCCCTTACCCGGGCATGTGAGGCCGAACAGTCTCGAAGTCTCTCAGAGTTTACGCGCATCGCGATGAAGGAGCGCTTGGCGCTGGCCGCGGCGCCTGGTTCGTTCCTTCACTCTGGGTCGTTCCTTCACTCTGGGTCGTTCCTTCACTCTGGGCCGTTGCTTCACGATGATGCGCGTCTGGTAGCCACGCGTCTGGAGCTGCTGTATCAGGAGCTCGAAGCCGCTGCGGAGCGCGTGGCCGATATGCTCGGCCGTCGCCGGCGCGATTTTTCCGCTGGGAAAGCGAGCGCGTCCGAGCCCCCTCACGCACTTATGGAATAGAGAGAGTAACAGAAAACAGGAGGAGAGTATTGCAAGTACCATTGTCTTCGCCCGACGTAACCGATAGTGATCGAGCCGCGGTCCTCGAGGTGCTCAGTTCGACGGCGCTCAGTCTGGGCCCGAAAGTACCGGCTTTCGAGCAAGCAGTAGCCCGTGCCGTCAAGTCGCGGCACGCAGTCGCCGTGAATAGCGGGACCAGCGGCCTACACCTATGCGTGAAAGCGGCCGGTATCGCGGATGGCGACGAGGTGATCACGTCGCCGTTCAGCTTCGTTGCGTCATCGAATTGTGTTCTGTTTGAGCGCGCCAAGCCGGTTTTCGTGGATATCGACCCCCGCACGTACAACATCGATCCGGCGCGAATCGAGCAGGCGATCACGCCGCGAACCAAGGCCATTCTGCCGGTTCACGTGTTCGGCAGGCCCTGCAACCTGGATCCGATTGTTCAAATAGCCCGGAAGCACGGCCTGACAATCATCGAAGATTCCTGTGAAGCGATCGGAGCGGAGTACCGCGGCAGACCGGTCGGGAGTTTTGGGCAAACGGGCGTGTTCGCCTTTTATCCCAACAAGCAGCTGACCACGGGTGAAGGCGGCGTCATCATTACGAACGACTCGCAAGTGGCCCGGCTTTGCCGGAGTTGGCGCAACCAGGGCCGCTCAGACGCCGAAGGCTGGCTCGAGCACGAGGAAGTTGGTTATAACTACAGGTTGAGCGACATCAATTGCGCGCTAGGGCTTTCGCAGATCTCGCGTTTGGGCGACGTTCTTCAAGCTCGCCGCCGCGTCGCGGGACTCTACGACACAGCCTTGGAGGCGATACCGGAGGTCGTCGCGCCTGCATTGACTGAACCTGAGTGCCAGATCAGCTGGTTTGTCTATGTTGTCCGCCTTCAGGATGAATTCAGCCGCGCGCACCGGGACGAAATCATCGCGGAGTTGAGGAAACGCGGTATTGGATGCCGGAACTATTTTCCGCCAATTCACCTGCAGCCGCTCTATGAGCGCATGTTCGGATACCGTCCCGGCGCGTTTCCAATAACCGAGCGCGTTTCCGATCGCACAATCGCGCTTCCGTTCTTTAATCGCCTCTCGGAAGGACAGATCGACTTCGTCTGCACGGAGCTGCAAAGCGTCATTCAGTCGCTGACTCTTAAAAGCGCCGTCGGGGGTTGGCAGTCGCTGCAGACCGTTTCGTAGGATGAACGGCCTACGCTAAACTTGGGCTTAGTGGCTACGGGTCAGGCCCGTTGTCTGTATATAGAGGCTCAATTACTGTCACTTTCAAGCGCACGAGCAGCGAAGCGGAATCCATTTAAATGACAGACTCGCGCCACGATTTGAACGGAGTGCCAAGCGTGTCGGCGTCGTGCGTTGACGCCGGCACGGTTCTCAGGTTCGAAGAGATCGAGATTGGGCAAAAACTATGTGTTTCCGAATGTATCGACGACGGCTTGCATCGCCGCTTCACGGAGCTCAGCGGGGATTACAGCCCACTGCACACAGACCCGACCCAAGCCCGGCTGTTTGGATTTCAGGAGCGGCTCGGCTACGGTTTTCTCTTGTCGACCTTGCTTTCACGCATGGTGGGCATATATCTCGAGTCGGCAATCTGCGTCTCGGTGGCGCTCGACTTTACGATTCCCGTGCTGGTCGGCGACTCAGTTGAGTTGCACGGCACAGTTGCGCAAATTCAGAAGGCGACCAGATCGGTAGTTTTCCGGACCGAATTTCGCCGCGGCGCCGAAGTGGTCGCGCGCGGCAAGCTGATCACGAGATTTCTCGAGCGATGAACATATCGGATTCGTTTCTCCTCGATCAAGTGCAACGCCTCTTCAGAGACGTGTTTGACCAGCCGGACCTGCACATTGATGTCAACACGTCGCCCGACCAGATCGCAGACTGGGATTCGGTCGCCCAGTTGAAACTGGTCGTGGCTGCCGAGGAGGCGTTCGGAGTCGAGTTCAAAATGGACGAAGTGGCGTCGATCAGAACTGTGGGCGACTTCATGAGGGCGGTCGAATCCCGGATGAGCGCGAATGATTCTTGAAGTCATTCTCGAATCGCTTCGCTCTGCCGATGCCGCGAACCCCCGACGATCGGTTGAGTGGGCTTCCCACGTTATCAAAAAAAATGGTCTGCTGCTTCAAGCGCTGAGCGCAACCGAGGACGCGCATGATCTTGGGGGGCGCTGGGTATACGCGATGCTCGCTGCGGAAGCGGGCGCTGATCAAGCCTCGCTTGACGCCATTTGGGCGCGTGTTGTAGATTCGCAATCGCGCGACGTCCCCGATGCGCTCATCGAGCGCGCTCGCCTTAGCTGGCGTGATGGAAACAGAACCGGCGCGGCGCAATTCCTCAAGCAGGCGTTTTTCTGCGAATGCGGCATAAGCATCCTGCTGCGAAGCGAATCCCTGGCTCGTAAGGTTTTTGCCGGCGCGACACACCGGAGAACTATAAAGATCGCTCTCCTTGGAAGCGGCAGCACCAATCTGTTGAGAACCGCTCTTCAGTTGCTCTGCTGGCGGGATGGTCTTGACGCGAGCTTCTACGAGCCTGATTTCGGCACCTATTCGCAGGAGATTTTATCGCCGGGATCAAAGCTGTATGAATTCCGTCCCGACGTTGTCATCCTGCTCGAAAACTGGCGCGATGTCGCGCTGCCCCATCTTGACGAAGATTCAAGCCCGGCGCTTCAATCGGCTGTGCGGCATGTGCGCGAGCGCTGGGAGCGCCTGCTGGCCGATCTTCCCTGCTCGATTATCCACGTGACGCTCACGCCGCCGTATTGCGATCCGGCCCTCGGTCTCTCGCAACGCCAACGCAGCGGGGCGACCTACTTCATTCGTGAATTGAATCGCTGCCTTGTCGACCTGGCGCCCGAACGTGTTTTTCTCGTGGATGCTGAGTCGCTGGCCGCGAAAGCTTCGGGCGATTGGGATGACCCGCTCCTTTGGTCGGCTAGTCGCGTCTACCCGTCGAAAGATGCGTTGCCTCTTCTTGCAGAAGGCATCGTTTCCTTCATTCGATATGGCCTGGGACTCAGCTCTAAATTGCTGGCTCTTGATCTCGACAACATTCTCTGGGGTGGCATTATCGGAGAGGACGGAATCAGCGGCATTAAGCTCGGGCCGCCCTCCCCGGCCGGTGAACGTTATCAGGAGTTCCAAAAGTACCTAAAAGCTCTCGCACGCCGAGGCATTCTGCTGGCTGTCGTTTCGAAGAATAACCGGGAGGACGCAGTCCGTGTTTTCACAGATCACGATGCCTCTGTGCTGAAGCAAGAGGATTTCGCCGCATTCGAGGTGAACTGGGGAAGCAAGAGCGAGAGCCTGCGGGCCGTCGCTTCCGGATTGCGCTTGGGTTTAGACAGTTTCGTGTTTCTCGACGATAGTCCAATGGAGCGCGCCAACATACGCCGGGAACTGCCTGAGGTGGCTGTTCCGAACATCTCAGGCGAGCCGGCCGAGTCCATTCGTGTTCTGGATCGCTTTCAGTTCTTTCAAACTTCGCAACTGACCTCAGAAGATCGGTCCAGGGCCGCGTCTTACCGCGCTTTAACAGCCTCGCGCGTTCAATCGCCGTCGGCTGTAAACAGCGATGAGCTGCTCGGTTCGCTTCAGATGTCCATAGAAACCGGGCCAGTGGACGAAATAACTGTAAATCGTGCTGCGCAGTTGATTAACAAAACCAATCAGTTCAATCTCACGACACACAGATACACGCTCGCGGAGATCACGGCTCTGGCCAATTCTCATGCGCATTGGTTTCATTGGTTTAGAGTCAAGGACCGGTTTGCAGATCACGGCCTCATAGGCATCCTCCTCGTAGAGGGCGCGGATACGGCCGATTGGCATATCGATCTGTGGCTGATGAGCTGCCGGGTGATAGGCCGGAAAATCGAGGATTTCATGTTCAACGCTTTACTGACCGCTGCTCAATCAGCGCGAATTCGCCGCATTACCGCGGAATACATTCCAACACCCAAGAACGGGCTCGTTTCCGAGCTGCTTACCGGTTACGGCTTTCAATCGGTTGACGGTACAACGTATTCACTCA
Organism: uncultured Acidobacteriaceae bacterium; assembly: GCA_963703035.1. GTDB lineage: Bacteria > Acidobacteriota > Terriglobia > Bryobacterales > Bryobacteraceae > Bog-105. The sequence goes on from OY969780.1 coordinate 2,445,198, forward strand.
ATCCAGCTACCGCGAAAGCTCGTGAGCTTCGATATCTGGACGAACCCGTCTCACTCGCTGGGGCCAACCTATGAAGCGGCTAGTAATGATCGGGGCGGGCGGCTTTTCTACCGAAGTCCTCTGGGTCGCTAATGAAATGAAGGAATGGGAGTGCGTCGCCTTCGCCGATGACGATCTCGCTAAACAGGGCAGCACCGCAGAAGGGCTGCCGGTGCTCGGCACAATCGACCGGGCGGTAGAAGAGCTGGCTAGCGGGCAAGTGTGGTTCCACTGTGCAATCGGCGATAATGCCAAGCGCAAGGCGGCCTACGAAAAAGCGGTCGAGCGGCACTGGATTCCGGCAACGCTCATTCATCCAGGCGTGATCGTTGCGCCAGGCGTGCAGATCGGACCTGGTACTTATATCGCTGCGGGCTGCATACTTTCTACCGGCGTTCGCATCGGCAAAGCCGTTTTGCTGAACATGAATGTTTCGGCGGGTCACGACTCCGTACTGGAGGACTTCTCGCAGGCTTCGCCCGGATCGCGAATCAATGGACGCTGTACCGTCGGCGAGCTCGCCTTTCTCGGCTCGAATGCTTGCCTGTTGCCGGGCGTTAAAGTAGGCGCACGAGGGAGACTTGCATCAAATTCTTTTGCCATAAATAACATACCGGCGGGCACTTCCGTTATTGGGATTCCAGCCAGACAGCTTTCCGGTTCAAGCGAATATGTTGCGGAAGATGAGCCCTCTTGTACAACCGCTCGCCCATGAGCGCAAGAGCCTACAGTTCGTTATGGAGATTCGGAGCGCTGTGTGGCGGGAGCCGCGGCGGCCTGTAACCGGATTGACTGAAAACTAAGTGATGACCTCTACCGCTCAACTCGCTGCTCCCTCCTCCGAGCAATGGCCGGAGTATCTCGGGCGAGTTCCACACGATTTCTTTCACACGGCCGAATACCACGCCTTCTCGGCGCGGGCCGCTAACGCAGAAGCCCGGCTCCTGATCTACGGAGACCCCGCGAAGTTTGTAGTATGGCCTTACCTTCTGCAGCGCATTGAAACCGGGGACAGCGTTGGAGCGCAGTTCCGCGATGTCACCTCCGTGTACGGATATTCGGGACCGCTCGTTCACAACTGCAGCGATGACAAGAACTTCTTATCTGATGCATGGGAGACCTTCGTAGAAAGCTGGCGGGCGCAATCGGTCGTCAGTGTGTTCACACGGTTCCACCCCATTCTTGGCAACCAAGCCTGGTTGCAGCCGGATTGGACTGCCCCGGGCGTGCTCGGCCGAACTTATCGAGAAGGAAAGACGGTCGTCATCGACTTGTCGAAATCGCCTGAGGAAATTTGGGCCGGTTATCAGCGGAAATTACGCCAGCACCTGCGGCGTGTCGAGCGGGAGCGACAGTTCACGACCGTCCACGATGTGAACTGGCAGCATTTGGACGATTTCATCTCGATGTATTACGAGACGCTGGAGCGCAACAACGCTACTCCGTTTTACTTTTTCTCCAAGGATTATTTCCTCGGCCTGAAGCAGATCTTGGGGCCACATGGCAGTCTCTTCCTTTGCCGCTTCGGCGATGAAACCGTAGCCGCCTTCCTGTTAATCGAATACGGCGGGATTGTCAGCGTGCATCTCGCCGCTTCGCACGAGCGCTTCTCGGCGCTCTCCCCGAATAAATGGCTCTTCCACGGCGCGCAAACTCTGGCGCGCAGCCGAGGAAATCGATACCTGCACATTGGCGGAGGCCGCGGAAGCCGTGATGACGATCCTCTATTCCGGTTTAAGGCGCAGTTCTCAAGCACGTATCTGCCGTTCTATACGGGGCGTTGGGTTCTCGATCAACAAGCATACGAGCTGCTGACCGAGCAGCGCTGTGAGCAAGCCAGATTGAGCGGCAGCAAGAGACTCGCTCCCACTTATTTTCCGATCTACCGCGCGCCGCTTATAGATGCACGCACTCCGGAGCCCGTCATCGCGCCCCAGCAGCCGTGAAAGTACTAAGGTACTGTCTCTTGCTCCAGGACTGATCTGGGACGCGCGAAAGCTGACGCAGAAGCGGCCGGATTGAGTTAGAATTGAAGCCGAGAGGTGGTTTCGTCGCAATTCAGCGAAACCCGCAAGCGCGGCAGGCACCTAATCTATAGAGAACTAAAACGTAGCGAATTGAAGAAAATTAACCGTGAGTTAGCAAGAATTTAACACGCCGTAGCGAATATCAAATAAGAAGACAAATGCCCATGAGCATTTGCAATCAGTGGGGGAGATCTACATGTCGGCGATATATCGCCTTTCTCGGACTCTGATCAAGCACAGGCTGGTTTACCTTGTATTAGTACGCGGGGGTGAAGTGTGCCTCTTTCTACTAGCAGGTCTCAGCGCTTTTTTGCTGCGCTTCGAATTCACTATTCCACCCGAGCGATTAGTGCAGTTAGGCTATGCCTTGGCCGTCTGGATGCCCATACGGTGTGCAATCTACTACTCGCTCGGCCTGTGGAGCGGAGGCTGGAGATTCGTCTCGCTTCACGACGCGGTTCGGCTTCTCTGGGCAAACGTCATGGTGACTTTGATCAGTGTGCCCATCCTGCTATCAGTCGCACCCGGTAAGTTTCCGAGGTCTCTCTACATACTCGATTTTGTGCTCTGTTACTTGTTGAGCGTCGCAGTGCGGGCGGCTGTTCGAATGAGTCTCGAAATGTCGCATCTGCGCGCCGCGCGCAGCGGCCAGCGCACGTTTATCTATGGGGCGGGCACCGCGGGTGTGATGGTGCTCCGCGAAGCGCGCTCGAACAGCAATCTCGGATATCACATTTGCGGCTTCATCGACGATAACCCAGCCAGAGCCGGCCTCCTGATACAAGGCATTCGCGTTCTCGGCGGGGGCGCTGCTCTGGCCAAGCTCGCTGAAAAACACGAAGTCTATCAAGTGTTGATTGCGATCCCGTCGGCAAGCGGCGATCAGATGCGCAAGATCCTGGCGCACTGCGCAGCCGCGAAACTACGCTTTCAAACTATTCCCGCCCTTTCTGAAATCATCCACGGCCGGGGCCTCGCTACACAGATTCGTGATGTCGCAGTCGAAGATCTTCTCGGCCGCACAACAGCACGGTTGGAAACCGATCGCATCCGCGCCAAAGTCGAGGGCGAAGTTGTGCTCGTCACCGGAGCAGCCGGCTCCATCGGCTCGGAACTGTGCCGTCAGATTGCGCGCTTTAACCCCAAGACTATTGTCGGGTTTGAAATGGCCGAAACGGCTCTCTTCCATCTCCAGCGTGAGATGCGCGAGCTGTTTCCGAGCGTGCATCTCGAACCGGTAATCGGGAGCATTCAGGATCGCGCACGCCTGCGCGAAGTCTTCGAGACGTACCGCCCGGCGGCTGTTTTCCACGCTGCCGCTTACAAGCATGTCCCCATGATGGAGCGGCATTTGTTCGAGGCCGTTGAAAATAACATCCTCGGTACCTACAACGTAGCTGCGCTTGCGGGCGAATTCGGTGTTGACGAGTTCGTGATGATCTCATCCGACAAAGCCGTGCGGCCAACCAGCATCATGGGCCTGACCAAACGCGTGGCCGAGATGCTCGTCAGCTCGCTTCAATTAGGACGTACCAAGTACGTGTCGGTTCGCTTCGGGAACGTGCTTGGCAGTAACGGCAGCGTCGTCCCCATCTTCCGGAAGCAGATTGCAGCCGGCGGCCCGATCACGGTCACTCACCCCGATATGCGCCGCTATTTCATGACGATCCCGGAAGCGGCTCAACTTGTCATGCAGGCATACGCTATGGGCAACGGAGGAGAAATCTTCGTGCTCGATATGGGCAACCCCATCCGCATCGTCGATCTCGCGAAGCAGCTGATTCTGCTTTCCGGATTGCGTCCTGACGACGATATCAAGATCGAGTTTACGGGCATCCGGCCGGGTGAAAAGCTCTATGAGGAGCTGAGCACGAACGACGAAGAAACGCTGCCGACGCATCACGAGAAAATTCACATATTTACCGGCAACGGCTCCGGCATACCCAATGTGCACGCAATGATGCAAGAGTTCCGCGAAATGTGCGCAGCCCGTGATCGGAATCTGATTCTGATGTTGAAGGACATGGTTGCCGACTACACTCCGAGCCCTCACGTGCTTCAAACTCTGATGAACGAGGCGCCTGTACGGACTGCGGTGGCGAAGAACGGCAATACGCGGCTCGTCGGGACGGCTCCCGCCGCTTCGCTGAACTACTGACACCGACCCTCGTCAGTTCGGTAGAATGCGGTAGAGTTCCATGGCAGACATTCGTAAGTCCGGCACATCCGAGGCCCGAGTTTTCAATGCGGAGAGCGTGGCCGGCGATCTTTGGATGCGCCAGAATTATCACGACATCCATCTCGAGTTAGATGCTCAGGAAGCGACCGACTTCATCGAGAAGGCGGAGGGAGCCGGCCTGATACTCGAGGCAGCTGATGGCGCGGCGTCCCAAGCGGATGCCGATCTCGCGCATTGACGCCCGGGCATGGCAACCAACCGCCTAGAGATTCTCGAGCAGATGGTCAAGCAGGACCCTCGCAACGCATTTGCCAGGTACGGCCTTGCGATGGAGCATGCAAACAGCGGGGATTGTGCCCAAGCCATAATCGAGTTTCGTGCGCTACTCGATCAGGATGATAGCTACGCTGCTGCGTACTACCACTGCGGCCAAGCGCTCGAGAAGCTAGGCGAACTCGAGCAGGCTCGCACTATGTACGAGAAGGGCATCGAAGTTACTACCCGCAAGGGTGACCTGCATACGCGCTCGGAAATCGAAGCTGCCTTGAGCTTGTTGCCGGTCTAAGCTGTTGCAGAACTAATGACCGGTTGTTTGCGGTGTCGGCGTTTGCACCGCGTCAACTAACTTCTGAATCGCGGGTGCAATCTGGATGAGCATATTGGCCTGGGGTTTCGCGGCTTGGGCGACAGCAGTTGTGTTACTGCCCTTCCAGTCAGAAGTTGGAGGCCGGCCTGAAGTCAACGAGGATAGCGCGTCCTGCCCGGCTTGGCACAATCTCGCAAGAGAATCCGCAACGGGAATGTCTTCCATTAGCAAAGAGTTGCTCAGCAGGGTAGGACGCACGCTTACAACGGCATCCGACCATTCCGCGAGTTTTCTCCTGAGCGCGTCGGCATCCGATGCCTGTTTGGCGCCTGATAAGTAAGCATCTACTGCATTGCGGAATTCGCGGGCAGCGTCGCTCTCGGGCGCAATCGAATCGACGAGCCGGTTCAGCGGAGTGGAACTCGTGTAATTTTCAGCGTGCCGCTCGTAGCCTTTCACCGGCTCAAGAACCGAAGCGAACACGCCAAGAGGCTTGACCGGTCTGGTTCCGGCAAGGCGCTGGCGCATCAGCTCCAGGTTTGAGCGCTGCGTCAGTCCCAGCCACTCGAGCCATCGATTTGTGATCTCAAGCCGGCGATACATAGAGGCCACGTCAGTGACGGACTCGGGGGACCAAAGCCGTTCAGCGATGGCGGCCAAGCGCGGCCACAGCTTGGCATCCAGATTTTCGGCTGTCGCTAATTCCTCCCACATCGCTGCTTCCCCGCCTAAGATGCGCTTCTTCTCCTCGGGCGTGAGATCCGCCGTTTCCCCTTTCATGGGATCGACGGCGTAGTGTTGAGATGCCGGTTGCATGAGATCCAAATAATAGCCCGCCGAAAGGATTCCCTGATAACCCTCCCGCGCGGCCTCCGCCAAAGACTTCTGCCCGCGCCAGGATTGAATCACGATGGTTTTGGGAAGATCGGGATTGAGGATCTCATCCCAGCCCTCCATGTGTTTCTTGTATTTGGTCACGATCTTTAACAGGCGCCGGTTGAAGTAGGCCTGCAGGGCGGCTGGGTTCGCGAGGTTATGTTTCTTCATGAACGCCTGAACGTGCGGACTGTCGTTCCACTCTTTCGGGTTCACCTCATCGCCGCCAATGTGAAAGTACTCGTCTGGAAACAATCTCGCCATCTCGCGGACGAAGCCGTCGAGAAAGCGGTAGGTCGATTCTTTCGTCGGGTCCATCAGAGCGGTCAGGATCCCATGCTCGTGAACAATCTCGTAGGGACCTGGTCCAGTCCCGAGCTTGGGATAACCCGGAAGCCAGCTTGTGGCATGGCCGGGCATATCGAACTCCGGGACGATCCGGATGCCGCGCTCGCGGGCATAAGCGATGACATCGCGGACTTCAGCTTGCGTGTAATAAAGACCGTCTGAGCCGTATTTCTGAAGCCGAGGATACCGCTTGCTTTCGATCCGGAAACCCTGGTCATCGGACAAGTGCCAGTGCAAGACGTTCAGCTTCACCGCGGCCATTCCGTCAAGCGTTCGCTTGACGCCGTCGACGGGAATAAAATGGCGCGACACATCGAGTGAAAGTCCGCGCCAGGGGAAGCGGGGCTCATCCTGGACCACAACGTCCGGTATCGAGAAACCTACGACAGCAGACACCCCTTCCCGCGGGGACGTGTTTTGCTGAACCAGCTGTAAAAGCGTCTCAAGCCCACGCAACACGCCCAACGGTTCATCCGCCGAGAGCCGGATGTGGCCACCCGAGACGTTGAGTGAATACCGCTCGTCATCGCCAAGCCGTTGGGGGGGACGGTGGTCCCGCTGCTCGACGATGACGTTCAGGGTTGCACCCCCATTCGCAGGAAGCACCTGCGGCTGAATGGGAATCCCGGTCTGACGCGCCAACCTGTAAAACGCGCCCTGCACGGTCTCCTTGACGCGCGGATCGGCCGCGCCTGCGCCCGAAAGCGACGCAGTGAAGCTGGTGCTGATCTCAATCTGGCCAGGCTGCTGGGTAATGTTGGCGGGCCAAGGCATCAGCGGCAAGCCGGCTACGTCCGGCTGCACCTGGCCGAAAAGACAGGCAGTAAAGGACAGGGTGGGCCCGATCAGCCCGAGGTATCGGATTATCTGCTTTTTCGAATAGAGCACGGGGAACCTATAAACAAGCGTAGTTAAGGATTACCCTACAGAGTACTATGCTTGCTTCGCGTAAATAAAAGAAAATGCTCATTCTGGGTGAATGAGCATATTCCTTCCTGTTTCCAGGGCCCTGGCTGACCAGGGTTACGTTGATGGGAGAACAGTTTCGACGGTTTCGCAACCGGCAAAATCCTGTTTGTGATTGGAGTGTAGGGCGAGTGGGGGGTTAAGTCAAGGGCATTTTTGCCGCATTTCTGGAACTTGGTTGTAAGTACCTAGCGACAAACGATTTGTAGGACAAGTTCGATCTAGTCATGAGTCAGGTTCAGGGTGATCATGGATTCGTTGGCTTCGAGGCTTCCGTAGCGGCGGCGGTAGATCCGCATGCCGGCATAGACGAGGCCACCCAGCAGGCAAACACCGGAGAGGAGAATACTGAGATACACGATGCTTATGAGCAGCTGAAGCATAGGCTTGATCGGTCCCGGCGGGGGCACATCGTTCCAGGTGATTCGGGCTTCGTATTGGACGCGATCGAGCAGTGGAGCGGCTTGCGCCTGTCCGCTCGGCCCGAAGATAGCGGCAATGAGCATCCCGGAGCGCTTCGCCTCGACACCCGGCAGGGATCGGAAGGCGGGCAGGTGAAGCCGGGCCATTTCGGGGGTGAGGTAATAGAAAATTGCCAAACGAACTGGGGGCGAAGATTTGGTGACTGTATAGGATGCGATTTGAGCTTCGGCTCCTTGTTCAAAGCCCGGTTTCGTGGTGCTGAGTTCGGGCGCGAAGGTTGCGAGCGAGGCTGGCCCGAGCACGTAACGCGCTGAATTCGCAACACGGCCCTGTTTGGGCAGGAAGGTCAAGATCGCAGGGAGAGAGCCATCCCTGCGGTTCGGAAACCGCTTCAGCAGGGCGTCTACATCGGCTTGCTTAGGAACGCCGCCCTGAAAGACCAGGACGTAGTTGTCCTCCGAGAGGACCGTCTGGTTGCCGTCGATTGTGCAAAACGAAGCCAAATCGCAGGTGCGCGCCTTTGCGGAACGAAGCCATTCCCAGGCAGCGAGCGCCCCCGTCTGGTCCTTCATCTCGTAGGCGGCAACGGTCAGCGGACCCTGCTGAAAGGCGGTCGAGCGAATCAAACCGTACTCGCGCCAAAGCGCCGAGTCATCGGCAGAGAGTAAGAGAACTGACAGAAGGCCGAGAAAGGCTAGGCCGCGGCCCCGTGGCATTTCTTGTACTTCTTTCCGCTTCCGCAGGGGCACATCTCATTGCGGCCAACCTTGGGACCCTTTGAAGCGGTCTTCGGCTGAGTGCCGTTTCCATCGCCGCCGGTAAACTGCAGCTCAGCCAATTCCTTCTCTTTTTTCCGATGAATGTTGCGGGTTAAATCGATGACCGACTGCTGGGCTTGCCGTTGTTGCTCAAGAAGCTGAGGGCCAGTCTCCGCCTCTCCCTCGTCCTCGTAGTCTTCAAGATCCTCTTCGGGCTCGGGATAGGGCAGCGGCACATTCCCGCTCTCGATGCGCATGAAGAAGAGATACCGGATCGTCTCATCTTCAATCCGGTCCATCATGTCCTGGAACATGGTGAAGGATTCCTTCTTGTACTCGATAAGCGGGTCCTTCTGGCCATATCCGCGGAGGCCGATTCCCTCCTTCAGGTGATCCATCGACAGCAGATGATCTTTCCACTGGTTGTCGACGACATTCAGCATGATGATGCGCTCGGCCTGGCGGAGATTGTCCGCGCCGATCATGCGCTCCTTTTCGTCGTAGCGGGCGAGAAGAAGATCGTCAATTTGCTGCTCGACTTCCTCGCGATCCAAGCCGGCCAGTTGCTCGATGTCGAGCTTGAGGCCGAACTGGTTCAGAACGGCGGTCTGGAGAGCGATGAGGTCGAATTGATCGGACCTTGCGTTCTGAGGGCAGTATTGATCGATATAACCGCCGGTGATGCCGCGGACGATATTGACCATCCGCTCCTTTTGATTCTCCCCTTCGAGCAGTTGACGCCGCATGTTGTACACGGCCTGCCGCTGCTTGTTCATCACATCGTCATATTCCAGGACGTGCTTACGAGAGGCGAAATGTTGAGCTTCGACGGCCTTCTGCGCGGCAGCGATGCGTTTGGTGATGAGACGCGATTCGATCGGCACATCCTCTTCCATGCCGAGGCGCAGCATTAGGTTTTGCATGCGCTCGCCGCCGAAGACGCGCAGCAGGTCGTCCTGAAGTGAGAGATAAAATCGCGAGCTGCCTGGATCGCCCTGACGTCCGGCGCGGCCGCGCAACTGGTTGTCGATGCGCCGGGATTCGTGGCGTTCCGTTCCGAGAATGTGCAAGCCGCCCAGCTCAACGACTTCCTGATGTTCGGCTTCAATCTCGCGCGCAATTTGAGCTTTGATCTGATCGAGCTCACCAGGCGGGAGCACTTCGGCAGACTTGCCGAGCTTTTTCAGCCGTTCTTCGAGAAGAAAGTCCGCGTTTCCGCCAAGAAGGATGTCGGTGCCGCGGCCGGCCATGTTGGTCGAAACCGTGACCGCCCCCTTGCGGCCCGCTTGCGCGACGATGTGGGCTTCACGCTCGTGGTTCTTGGCATTCAGAACTTCGTGCTTCACACCCATTTTTTTCAAGATGCCGGAGAGGCGTTCCGATTTCTCAACGGAAATGGTTCCGACGAGCACAGGCTGTCCTTTTTCGTGCAGCGCCTTGATTTCTTTGCCCGCGTTGCGAAATTTTTCTTCCTCAGTACGGTAGACGATATCCGCATTCTCAATGCGGATCATCGGTTTATTCGTAGGAACGACAGTAACTTCGAGCTTGTAGATGTTGCCGAATTCAGCGGCTTCGGTATCGGCGGTGCCTGTCATGCCGGCCAACTTCTTATACATGCGGAAGAAGTTCTGAAACGTGATGCTGGCGAGCGTTTGTGTTTCACGCTCGATTTTGACGTTTTCTTTGGCCTCGACGGCTTGGTGCAGACCGTCACTCCAGCGGCGGCCGGGCATAAGACGTCCGGTGAACTCGTCAACAATGATCACTTGCCCATCTTGCACGACGTAATCACGATCGCGCTGGTAGAGAATGTGCGCGCGCAAGGCCTGCTGCACGTGATGGTTCATCTCGATATTGGCGGGATCATAAAGGTTGCCTGTGTTGAGCAGCTTTTCGACCTTGAGAACGCCCTCTTCGGTGAGCGCAACGGTGCGGTGCTTCTCATCGACTGTGAAGTCACCGGTTGTATATTGCTGGCCAGGCTCCTTGCCCTCGATCACTTCACCGCGCTCTAAATACGGAATGATACGATTCACGCGGTAATACTTGTCTGTCGATTCTTCGCTCGGTCCGGCAATGATCAGCGGGGTGCGAGCTTCGTCGATCAATATTGAATCGACTTCATCGACGATCGCGAAGTTGTGAGCGCGCTGCACGTAATCTTCAAGCTGGAACTTCATGTTGTCGCGCAGATAATCGAACCCGAACTCGTTATTCGTGCCGTAGGTGATATCGGAGCCGTAGGCTGCGCGCCGCTGAGAGTCATCGAGATCGTGCACGATGGTTCCGACCGAAAGCCCAAGGGCGCGGTGAATGCGGCCCATCCATTCCGAGTCGCGCCGCGCGAGATAGTCGTTTACGGTCACGATGTGAACGCCCTCGCCGCCGAGCGCGTTCAGATAGCTGGGCAGGGTTGCTACAAGTGTTTTACCTTCGCCGGTCTTCATCTCGGCGATGCGCCCGCGATGAAGCACGACACCGCCAATGAGCTGGACATCGAAATGGCGCATGTTCAGGAAGCGGCGGCCCGCTTCGCGGCACACGGCAAAGGCTTCGATGAGGAGATCATCGAGCGAAGCGCCGTTGGCGAGACGCTGTTTGAATTCCTGAGTTTTCGCGGCTAAATCGGCGTCAGAAAGCGCTTTCAGCCCGGGTTCAAGATCGTTGATAGCCGCCACAATGGGACGGATCCTCTTGATTTCCCGGTCATGTTTAGTGCCAAAAACCTTGGCGAGAACTCCATCGAGCATAACTGCGCTTGTAGTTCCAGTGTAACTGGAGAAGGTCTGCTACTCGAGCGGGTAGTGCGCTATTGGGAAGTCCCAGCGATTTCGAAAGCACTTGAGCAAGTGCCTGCGCCACTCATCGAGGTGCAGAGGCAGGTACTGCCCAGCGTGCAGAAGCACGGCCCCGTGGTGGCGGGGAAGCGTCTGGAGAGAAAGCGAGCAGTAATTGTGATCGACCAAAATCGGCCGATTCCGGCAACTGGACGAGACGAGTAAGCTGACCCTCATTCGACGGCTCATCCGGGAAGTTTGGTCGTAGTTCTCTCGACTTGACTAGCTCTGCGAGCGAGGTTACGTGCACGGTCAACCTCTCTCACATACTATTCTCAAGCATGGATCTCGCCAGCTTATCCCATGAACTGGACAAGAAAAGCAGGACCTGTCGCGTGGTCATCGAAACACCGAAGGGGCGGCGCAACAAGTTTGACTACGATCCGAAGCTGGAGTCCTTCACGTTAGGCGGCTTGCTGCCCGAAGGACTCAGCTTTCCTTTTGACTTCGGGTTTGTGCCCTCGACGATAGCTGCTGACCGAGATCCCATTGACATCATGGTCTTGATGGATGAGCCCGCGCACGTCGGATGTGTCCTAACAGTGCGGCTGATCGGTGTCATCGAGGCACAGCAGAGTCAGGACGGCAAGACGTTGGAGAATGACCGTCTGATTGGGATCGCGGTACACTCCTACAGCCATGATAAGGTTCAATCCGTCTCGGAGCTGAACAACTCTCTCCTGGACCAGGTAGAAGAATTTTTTGTTTCCTACAACAAGAGCCGGGGCAAGAAGTTCAAGGTGATGGGCGTGCATGGTCCCTCGAAAGCCGTCAAGCGCGTTCAAAAAGCAATCGAAGCCTACGACAGCAAGAAGCCGTAAGCCCAATGCAGCTTCAATTAGCGCAAGGCGCAGTCAGAAGGTATAGCGCAGAGCCAGCCGAATGAACCCGGGCGCCTCAATTGCGACGGGCAGTCGCTGATTAAAATTCGGACCAGTGACGTCGTTCTCCTGGATGCGATTGCCGCTATTCGTGACATTCAGGACATCTGCGGAAAATCGGATGTGCCCAATGGGCATGGGGAAGCTTCGAGCAACCCGTAAGTTCCAATTCAGCGCGTATTCAGCACGATTCCCGCCTTCGGGACTGCCTCGAATTGTAGCCGGTACGACTATCGGCCCTTGAGCCAACCCGGTGATTAACAGTTCTCTCGCGAATGGCAGACCATCGAGATAATTGGCGACGTTAAGAAATTCGATGCCACCGAGCTTCGAGGGGAGCTGATAGCTCATTTGAATCTTGCCTAGAAAGGACCGGTCGAAAAAGTCGTGCCCGGTTGCACTGATGGATGTGTTGGGGTCCTGGTACAGCGCTCCAACTATGCCGGCGTCATTTTCAAGAGGTCCATTGCCCGGATTGGTCGGGCCAAATGACTTTTCGGCTGTGAACGAGGCATGAAAATCGAATTGCTTGTATCGAGTGGACAGCTCCGACGTGAATCCCTCGTACAGCATGCGAAGATCGGGCCGGTTCTCAAGAAGAAATTTATCTCGGCCGAATGTCGAAGGAGATTGGTCATAGAGCGTGATCGTGCGGTCGTCAAACGTGCCCACAATTCCATCGGGACCCGGATCGAGAACCTCGACGGGCCGGTATGCCTCCGCGGGTACACCGGAATCTATAGCAGCGATGCGGTCCTTGTCATCCCGCCGAAAGAATTGAATGCGAGCTGAGGTTTGCTCGCCGAGTGAAACTGTTCCGTATACCTCAAACTGGTCAGCGTGCGGTGAATGCAGCGATGTAGAAATACTCGAATAAGCGCCCCCAAAACGGCGTAGTAAAGGGCCTAACTCGCCGGGTTGAGAAACGGCGCCTGGATTGACATCGTTCCAACTGAATACGAGACCGCTGAGGCTGTTTGGATTCGCGAAATCCAAATAGCGAGCGGCAAGCGGCGCGTAGAACCTGTTGTAACTTCCTCCGATGAGCAGCCGCTCGAAACCTGGTACAGCCAGCGTGAGACCGATCTGCGGCGAGACGGTGTTCCAGGCGATCACGTCTGCTTCGGCCGGGAAGGCCCGAGCCGGGGTGAATGCGCCCGCAGGGCTCGCTTGCGACGGCAGCGAGCCTCGCGAAAATTCACCGATGACGCCCAGGTCGGTTGACATCCAATCAGAGAGCCGGATGTGATCGCGCGCGAAGGTCGAGAAGGATTGAACTCGCTCTCTGCTATCGAGCGGAGTATTCAGTTCGACAGCGTAAGCGGATATACCTTTTGCAGTAATAAGATCCAGATCGTAGGGCGCAGTGAAACGATTCTCAACATTCGACGTGTCCCAGCCTCCGCCGATAACGGCACGATGGCGTTCCGGACCGAACTGGATCGCACCCGGTTGGAGAGCGGCGCGAACGGACTCACGCTGGCGGACCGCAAAGTTGGCCAGCGGAGGACCTCCGGTCAGTGCGCCCTCGAGCAACTCCGTCCGGCTTGGCGCAGCCGCCGGGCTAGACGGTTTCGTATCCAGATGAACATTTGAAGCGCTGTATCTCAGCTCGAACACACCAGAGCGGAAATTCTGCGGAAGCTGCCTGATCCATCCCGCCTGGATCAAGTCCAAACGGTCGGCTTCCGCAAGTCCGCTGAAACCGTAAGGGCTCTCATAACCGGGCATCATCCGCCAGCCGATGAGCGCTTCGAGACCAACGGGCTCGCCCCAATCGGAAAGATTGATATGGGAACCGCTGAGAAGGAATTGAACCTGATCCTTCGCGGTGAGTTGATAACGCAGCCCGAGGGTCCCAAACAGCAGACGGCTGTTTTCATTTTGGGTCTGTGGCGCGATAGGAACCGTTTCGGATGCCCATTGCGCGGTGGCGGAGAAGTACACGTCGACGCGGCGGCCGAGCGCGCCCCCAAGATCGACGTGATCGCGCGTGAACCAGTTGTAGTGTTGCGTTTGCTCGAGGATTCCTCGATCCGCGAGAACCGGCAGATTGCTGAAGTCGAGAGCCGCTCCAGTGACGGAAGAGCTGATGTTGCCGTGCCAACTCCTGGGCGGGGTTTGGAGAAATAACCCTATGTTGGCGCCGAAAGCTCCGTGTACGTCCGAGGTTCGTGCGTTTTCGACGCGCACTTGATCGACAGCCTCGATGTCTGGAAACACGATGGGACGCCCCGGTTGGTAGGGATCCGTTGCGTCCATCCCTTCCAAGTTGAACGTCGTTGCGGTCCAGGAAAAAGTGCGATCGGAGATCAGCGGAATTCTTGTATTTTGGATGCCCGTAAAATCCAGCGGCTCTGTCACAGCGGCCGGCACCTCAGTGAGCAGCGTTCCTGCAATGCTATACGGTTCTGCAAAGCTGCCGAATGAAGGAAGCGATGTATTCCAGACGCCCCAACCGTCGGCCAGGATCGCAGGCTGAGTGATCGTCCAAACGCCCGACCTTCGATTGTCTTTCAAAGTGAGCGAAAGATGGATCACCCCGCGGCTAGGGAGATGAACGTAAACCGCCGGCGCTAAGCCGTTCGCGAGCTTGGCCCGGATCTGATAAGAGCCGTGGGGCAGGATAAGCTGAAACTCGCCGCGAAGGCCTGATTTAGCCGACCAGCGCGAGGCTAAAAGATCGCCGGATGCCGTTATCTCTACCCCCAATTGCGCGCCGCCCGAACTGTCTCGCACGACGCCTTCCACGCTTCCAGTTGTAAGCTGTGCGGAGATGCGCGGAGCGAAAGACAGGAGTAGAGCCAGGAACAGGGCAGCACTTCGACACTGGTTCAGGATCTTTCGATGGCTGTGCTGCATCTAAACGGCTAATCTGCCACATTAGGGCGAAATGGCTTTACTGATTCATTACTTAAAGAAGCACTGGCCGCTGGTCTTCCTCGCGCTCCTGCTGGCTGCGGTAAACCAGATTTTCTCATTGCTTGATCCGTTGATTTTTCGCTATATCATCGACCGGTACGCGTTGAAATTCCATCAGTATACGACCGCGCAGTTCATCCGTGGCGTAAGTTTGCTGTTGGGCGCGGCGGTTGGCGTGGCATTCATATCGCGTGTCGCTAAAAACTTCCAGGATTACTACGTCAATGTCGTCACGCAGCGAACCGGTGCGCAGTTGTATGCGGACGGAGTGGACCGGTCGCTCTCTCTGCCTTATGCCGTGTTCGAGGATCAGAGGAGCGGAGAAACCCTCGGCAAGCTTCAGAAGGTCCGAACCGACGTCGAGCGCTTCATCGCGGCGTTCGTCAATATCCTGTTCACCGCGACTGTGGGCGTCATCTTCGTCACCGTATATGCCTTACGCGTGGATTGGATCATCGCACCCGCGTTCCTGTTGACCGTTCCCCTGCTGGGGACAATCAGCTCCGTATTGAGCCGCCGCATCAAGACGATTCAGAAGACGATTTTCGCCGAAACTGCCGCGCTGGCCGGCGCTACTACCGAATCGTTGCGCAACATCGAGCTGGTGAAGACGTTGGGTTTGGCGGGCCAGGAAGTCAATCGCTTGAATACGACGACGGACAAGATCCTCAAGCTCGAGCTCAAAAAAGTACGCTATCTTCGCAGCCTGAGTTTCCTGCAAGGTACGGCGGTCAATCTGCTCCGCACGAGCATCCTGTTCCTGATGCTCTATCTGATCTTTACGCAGCGCATCACGGTCGGACAATTCTTCTCGCTTTTCATTTATTCGTTCTTCATCTTTGGACCGCTGCAAGAGCTCGGCAATATCATCAATGTTTATCGCGAAACAGAAGCGTCCCTCAACAACTTGGAGGAGATTCTTCAGCTTCCGCCGGAGCAGAAGCCGGTACATGCCGCGCCTTTAGGAAATCTGGAATCTCTCGAATTCCGAAATGTCAGCTTCCAACACCGAACCGCCAACCGGCCTGCAGTCGTAGATGTGAGCTTCCGGCTTTCTCGCGGCGAGACGGTTGCGTTCGTAGGGCCTTCGGGTGCAGGGAAAACCACTCTCGTGAAACTGCTCGTCGCGTTGTACAAGCCGCAGAGTGGGGTGATCCGTTACAACGGCATCGATGCCCAGCAAATCGACGCGGACGAACTGCGCGCGCAAATCGGATTCGTGACCCAGGATACGCAGCTCTTTTCGGGCACCATTCGCGAAAATCTTCTTTTTGTGAGGCCCAACGCGACAGATGCCGAGTGTCTGGATGTGTTGCATCGCGCAGCTGCAGACGGACTGCTGGCCCGCGCCGATAAAGGACTCGACACCCTGATCGGCGAAGGCGGCGTAAAGGTTTCGGGCGGCGAAAAACAGCGGCTCTCGATCGCACGAGCGCTGTTGCGGAAGCCGCGCCTTTTGGTTTTCGACGAGGCCACGTCCTCGCTCGACTCGATTACCGAGGAGGAGATTACCCGCACTATCCGTGATGTGGGAGAACGATCGGACGTTATGACGATCCTGATCGCTCACCGGCTGTCAACGGTGATGCACGCCGAACGAATTTATGTTCTCGAGCGCGGCTGCATCGTCGAGCAAGGCACGCATGCTGAGCTGGTCGCCGATACCGGACTGTATTACGCTCTGTGGAGACAGCAAATTGGGGAGAAGACTCTCGAGCCTTCTCCCGTGATCGCTTGAACGACACGGGAACCCGTTACGAGTCTTTCTTTACTCGCAGCCACGTGTTTAATGCGGCCCAGACCTCATTTGTCTCTAGCGTCGAGCGGTTTCCCCGATCAGCTAATCAACTCGACCTTGCTCGTAAGGGCATCGCTTGTAATAGGAAGCACTCTACCCTCATCGAGGCGATGAATCTCGATACTCGTGACGGCCAGCCCGGTGTTCCTTTCAAACTCCATAAGAGCCTCATGCACCTTCTTTTCCATCTGCCGCTTTTGATCTAATAACGTGTGGTTCTCGTTTGACATGCCCGTTCCATAATGCTAACTCCTCTTGCGGGCCTGTCCGGTGGCTGTTTTCGCTATACTGAGAGACAAAAGCTGATCGCAGCACCGCCGTTCTGCCGATCGCTGGCAAAAGGAACTTTACAGCCGGAAATTTTCCGCTTCAAATTATGTTCAATCTGTTTCGCAGCCGAGAGAAAACTGTGCGTATCCTGCTCGGCGCCTTGCTCGTCTTGGTTTCGGCTTCAATGCTGGTCTATCTGATTCCGGGCGGTATGGGCGGACCGAGCGCATCCGGCGATAATGTCGTAGCTGCGGTAGGCGACGACAAGATCACTGCCCAGGACGTTCAGCGCGCGATTCAACGCATCACTCGCAATCAGACGAACCTGCCCCGAGGGATACTCGCGATGTATCTTCCGTCGATTGTCAACCAACTCGTCGAAGCCAAGGCGATGGCCTACAAGGCCCGGGAACTGGGGCTTAGAGTGTCCGACCAGGAACTTGGGGATGCAATCCAGGCAGAATTTTCGAGCGAGCTCGGCGGCAAGTTCGACATGAACATCTATCAGGCGGTTCTTAATGAGCAGGGTATGACGGTTGCCGACTACGAGAAGCAGCGGCGCGAAGCGATGTTAGGGATTCGTCTCGAAACGCTCGAACTTGGATCGCTCGTCGTGTCCGATCGAGACGCCAGAGCCGAATACCAACGCAAGAATTTGAAGGTTGGACTTCAATATTTGGATTTCGATCAGAAGGATTTTGCTTCGAAGGTCAACAAGGATCCAGCGGCAATCAAGGCCTACTTCGAGAAGAATCGGGCACTATTCAGAACGCCTGAAAAACGCGACGTTGACTTAATCGTTGGCACAAACGCCGACTTCGTGCAGTCGGCAAAGGTTTCCGATGACGAACTCCGGAAACAGTATCAGGAGGATATCGACAGCTATCGCCTTCCTGAGCGGGTGAAAGTGCGGCACATTCTGATTAAGACGCAGGGTAAATCGAAAGAGGACGCGGCCAAGCTTAAGGCGAAAGCGGAAGACATCCTGAAACAGCTACAGCACGGAGGGGACTTCGCTGAATTGGCCAAGAAGAATTCCGAAGACCCCGGCTCGGGAGCGAAGGGCGGCGAATTAGGGTGGATCGTGCGCGGCCAGACGGTACCGAACTTCGAGAAAACTGCGTTCTCATTGAAGCCGGGACAGCTGAGCGGCCTGGTTGAGACTGAGTACGGCTACCACATCATTCAAGTCGAAGACAAACAGGAAGCGCATGTGCAAACCTTCGACGAGGTTAAACCGCAACTGCTCGCCGACGCGCAGAAAGAGCTTGCCGCTTCAGACCTCAAAACCGCAATTACAAGCGCTCGGGCGGAGATCGTGCGAAATCCCGGGCAGGCTGACGCGATTGCGAAGAAGTATCATTTGAAGTTTTTCAAGTTAAACAATTTTGCAAACACGGATACGCTGCCTGAGCTGAGCACACAACCCGAAGTGATGAACGCAGTCTTCTCAGCTCCGAAAGGCGGCGTTACGGATGTTGTCAATCTGGATGCCCAGGGCAAAGCTGCATTCGCTGTCGTCACAAACGTATTTCCCGCCCACAACGCCGAATACGCCGACGTCGAAAAAGATGTTATTCAGCATTACACGACGGCCGAGGCTCTACGCCTTGCGCATGATGCCGCGAAAGCCGCCGCGGATCGCGCGCGTAAGGGCGAAAGCCTGGAAGCCATTGCCAAAGATTACGGTTTGGCGGTGAAAACAGCTGCGCCGTTCACCATAGACGGAGCGGCGGAGGGCATCGGAGCAGCCAGTTTATTATCGGCAGCTTTTAAGTCCAATGTGGGCGAGGTCGTGGGCCCGGTAACGGCACAATCAGGACAATTTCTATGTAAAGTCGCCGAAAAAATTCCTGCCGATATGAGCCAGTTTGAGAAGAATAAGGACGGTATTGTCCAGAGCTTGATATCGCAGAAGCAATCTTTGCAGCAGCCTTTATTCCGGAATAGCGTGGTCGCCGATTTGACGCATCGAGGCAAGATCAAGTTGAATCAGAACACGATCAGCAAGATGGCTGCCTCCTATCAGTCGTAAGGAACCTTATTGCTAGGGCCTTTCGTTGACTTCATCCGCAGTCTCACCGATCCGGACAAGCTGATTCACCTGCTGTCGACGGTGATGACGGGTTGGGTTGGATACCTGGTCCTGTTCGCGGTCGTATTCGCGGAAAGCGGTTTGCTGGTTGGATTTTTCTTGCCGGGCGACTCGCTGCTATTCACCGTGGGGGTGGTCGCGGGCGCCGGGAAACTCGAGATCGGCACGATGATCGGCATGCTTGCATTCGCGTCAATTCTGGGCGACGGAATCGGATTTCTGTTGGGAAGCACACTGGGATACAGGCTTTTCAGCAGAAGTCACTCGCGCGTTTTCCGCCGGGAATATCTTGACAGAACGCACGCATTTTATGAGCGGCATGGCGGAAAGACAATCATTTATGCCAAGTTTGTACCCATTATCCGGACGTTCGCTGCCTTTATCGGCGGCGTGGCCAAGATGCGGTATACGCGGTTCCTGGCCTTCAATGTTGTCGGGGCTGTGGGCTGGGTCGCCTCGATGATTAGCATTGGATATCTGCTAGGCGGCATTCCGGTGATCCGGCAGAACTTCGAGAAGGTGGTGCTGTTGATCATCGCCGTGTCGCTGCTTCCTGCGGCCTTGCAGATCTTCACGAAGCGAAAAGTTCCGACTGCGACTTAGAACCGAATGCCGCCACCGCACACCAGCACTTCGCCGGTGACATAATCCGACAGCGGCGAGCAGAAAAAGAATACGGCATTCGCGGCATCCTCGGGAGTACCCAACCTCCCGAGCGGAATCTGCTTGGTGACCTGTTCACGAGCTTGCGCCTGCATCCCCACGTGCACGTGCTTTTCACCAATCGCGATGTTCGTGGCCGCATCCTCCATGGGCTTGATCAACCGCGTGTCGATCAACCCGAAGCCGACGGCGTTTACCGTTACGTTGTATCTACCCCACTCTTTCGCAAGCGTCTTCGTTAACCCCACGACCGCCGCTTTGCCTGAGGCGTAACCTACCTGTCCAGGATTACCGTCCAGACCGGAAATCGAGGTGATGTTCACAACCTTGCGCATGACGCGCAGGCCGGCTTCACTCTCTTTTTTGGCGGTTTCGCGAATCCAGTGAGAGGCTGCGCGAAGCATTCGAAACGGAGCAACGGCATGTATCCCGAGCATGGCCTCGAACTGTTCGTCAGAAGTCTTCTGAATCACGCTGTCCCATGTGTAGCCTGCGTTGTTCACAACGATGTCGACGGATCCAAATTCCTGGAGAAGCTGATCGATGACTCTTTTCGGGAACGCAGGATCGGTCAGATCGCCGGAGATGACAGCCGCCTGTGCACCGGTGCTCCGCACGGCTGCTTGGGCCTCCCGTAATGCCCTTTCGTCGATATCAACGAGTAGAACGGAAGCCCCGGCTTGGCCCAGTTTCTCAGCTATGGCGCGGCCAATGCCGCGGCCCGCGCCGGTGACCACTGCGGCCTTGTTGCTGAGCGAGATGTCCACGACGGGCCTTCGGTGAAACGTCAGAATACCAGAGCGCGCTGCGAGCGCGGCCCTAGAAAAGGAGCAGTTGCGATTGCGGAATCGCAGGCGGCTGGATTTGTTCCGAGCTGCGGGACGAGATACCTGTGCGCTCGCGAATTCGCTGGACAAGCTCACGTATGCGCTCCGGGTATTTGCCTTTGAGATAAGGGCCCGCCGCGTAGCTTCTTCGATAGCGAAGCAAATGTTCGGGGAACCGCTCGGAAAGGAACTGGAAGAAGACGCGTTCGGCGGTCGGCTTCAGAAACAGCGGATTCGCCCCGAATTGGCCCGCGCCGGCCGCCTTTGCGGCTTTCGCTACCGATTCCAAGTTCTCCTCTGAATCGGTGAGCAGCGGCAGAACTGGATTGGCAATGACATCAACCGGGACCCCCGCGTGCGCGAGCTTCGCGACGGCTTGCATGCGCAGATCGGGACGCGGCGCGTATGGCTCGATCAACCGCGCCAGCCGGGCATCCATCGTGGTGACTGTTAGGGTGACGCCGATTTGATTGCGTTCAGCCAGTTTCTTGAGAACCGCAATGTCCCGTGTGACCAGATCGGATTTGGTCGTGATAAAGATAGAAATGCCGCGAATGCGCGTCAGAGCTTCCAGCGCTAGTTGCGTGCGGCGCAGCGTTCGTTCAGCCGGCTGGTACGGATCGGTTGCGGTGCCTATGCCGATGATTTGGCCCGGCTTTACGGATTTGAGTTCTGCCGCAAAGGAGGACGGGTCCCAGTCCTTGGCGTAAATTTCAGTCTCGAACGCATCCTGAGCACGGCGCTCCAGGAACTCATGGGTGAAGCGCGCATAGCAATATTTGCAACCGTATTCACAGCCCCGGTAAGGGTTGATTGACCAATGGAACGGAACGCGCTGAGAATCGCAGCGGTTCAGCCATTTGCGAGTAGGGAGGCTGCGGTATTCGGCGCGGCGTTTCTCGGCGAGAGCCTGGCCTTCTGCTGCGAGTCGCGCAATCCCGACCAGCGGAATGAGCTGTTCCATGAGAGTGTCCTCTCAGGAACTATATTCTCCTTTTATTCGCCTCGCGTCAAGATCTAACTTGAAGCGGTCACGATGCTAAGAGAGAAATGACGCCTTTCTGGCGTAGCCCGTTCAAAGCCAAACCATGTCTACCACGTACGCCGGTTTTCTCAAAGATGTGCTTGAGGTGAATTTTCACCGTTCCGGGGCGGATACCAAGCTCTTGAGCGATTTCCCGGTTCTTGAAGCCTTGTTCCACAAGTTCCATGACCTGATGTTCCCGTGGGGTAAGGTCGGTCCTGATCTGAGCGTCCGGAGCGATCGCCTCGCGAAACACGGAATCCTGCATCCAACTCCGGCCTTGCCCGACAGCCCGTAAACAGGCCAGGACCGTCGCTCCGTCCGCAGACTTTCTGAGGATTCCTTTTGCGCCCGTTTGCAAAAACCGCAACGCTTCTGCTTCAGTGATCGACATGCCCCAAACTACGACAGCGGGTACAGTTGCTCGTGCGGCGGAGAGGTCGGCCGGTAACTGGCCAAGGGCGTCCAAAACCGTTTTCGCGCCCAGGCCTTTATCGATGACGAGTATCTGCGTCTGATCTGCACCCGCACTGAGCATCCACTCGGCCGGGGAGGCATGTGAAGACCCGAACTTCAGGTCTTCGGTCGCCTCGAGAAGGTGATGCAGTCCCTTAACGGTCAGCGGTTGAGTTTCGCAGATCGAGACGGTTTTTTTATTTCTTACTAGATTCAGTTCCATATTCTGCCCAAGGCTCCTTATCGGCAGGGACTCCCTTCACTTGAGTGGGGGTACACTCGGATTACTCTCGCGAATGAAAAGGGGAATGCCGATGAGGTTTTTGCGCGTGAAAGCAACGGAGATGGAATGAAGAACATTGCTTGTATCTGCTGTGCAGCAGTTGCCGTGATTGGTATCGCATGCACCGGAGGTCAGGAGCGGAAAGCACACGAGAGGGCCGCCGAAGCGAGAGAAAAGACGCGTCAGGAAACCGCGCGAGCACGCCAGGAACTGCATGATCTAGGGCAACGGGCAAAGCGTGAAGCGAACCAACTCGATCGCAGCGTCAAAGAGCAATTGAGAGGCGACCAAGCGGGTCCCGGCGCCACAGATGAGGCAAAGCGGAAACTGGATAATGCGGGTCACGAACTGGCCGAGGCCGGCGAGACCGCTTCTGTGAAACTCAGCCGGGCGGCTTTGATCGCGAAAGTGAAGGCTAAGCTCGCGGCCGATGCCGGATTGTCTACTGCGGCAAGTGTGGACGTGGACGCCAGCGGCCCGGTTATCACGCTTCGAGGTACGGTTTCGTCCGAAGCACAGAAGCAAGAGGCCGAACAGGCGGCCATGCAAGCGAATGGAGTGACTCGGGTGGTCAACCTATTGAGCGTGAAGTGATCGAAGTCGGAAGCGGCGCGCCTATTGGAGATTGATGGTGCCACGGCATTTCGCAGATCTACAGTGGCAGGGTACTTTTTCAACCTTCTTATCGAAGCGATAATCGACGGTTAGTTCCTCGCCGGGGTTTATATCGCGCAGGCTGATATAGAGAATGTGCCCCTTGACAATCCTCGCTGCCAGATTAGGCTCGCAGGAGTGATTGATATACTCGGCGCCTGACCCTCCGACCGAACCGTCAATAGTCCAGTATGGGTCGAGCGTGAACAGATAGATCAGATCGCTTGAATCCGCTCTGCGTTTCGTTTCGCGCCGGTTAATCCGCTCACCGGTATATTCGATGACCTTTCGACCCGCGGGAATAAACTCAGTCGCGTACACACCCCAGCGGTGGATGGCTGAGCGAGCCGCCCGCATACCGAAACACGCATAGCGCGGATCGATACGCACGCGAGAGGCTCTCTCTTTTTTGGGCCGATTCGCAAGCCTTGATCGCGCCATGAGATTCAGGCTAGCGGAGTTTAAGCTGCTCAACGGTTCCTCCCTTGCGCTTATCGGATCTTTTCTTTGATCACTTCAATCAATTCTTTAACTGCATCCGCACTTTTCTGTAAGGCTGCACGTTCGCCGTTCTCCAGCTTGATCTCGTAGATTTTCTCGATGCCGCCTTTTCCCAATTTGGCGGGGACACCCACGAACAGATCGGAGATGCCGTATTCCCCCTGCAAGTAAGCAGCGCACGGGAGAACTTTTTTCTTGTCCTTCAGAATCGATTCGACCATTTCCGTCGTAGAAGCCGCCGGGGCATAGTAAGCGCTTCCGGTTTTCAGATGTTTGACGATCTCTGCGCCGCCATCGCGAGTACGCTGGATCAGGCGCTCGATGGTAGCCGCGTCAGTGAGTTGGTCGAGAGGAATGCCGCTGACGTTTGTAAGGCGAACCAGGGGGACCATTGTGTCGCCATGTCCGCCCAGCACCATTGCTGTCACATTTTCGAAAGACACATTCAGCTCTTCCGCAATGAAGGTGCGGAACCGTGCCGTATCAAGCACTCCAGCCATGCCGATGACGCGCTCACGTGGAAAACCCGAAACCTTGAGCGCCGTCCAGCACATCGCGTCGAGCGGGTTCGTGACCAAAATGAGGATCGCCTCAGGCGACTGCTTGGCGGCCTGCGCCGTCGCGCTCTTAACCACTTCATAGTTCTTGAGGAGCAGATCGTCGCGGCTCATGCCCGGCTTCCGGGGGAAACCCGCCGTGATCACTACGATGTCCGATCCGGCGCTCTCTTCGTACCCGTTTGTCCCGACGATTCGGACATCATAGCCTTCAACCGGCGCCGATTCGAGCATGTCCAGGCCCTTGCCTTGAGGGACCCCTTCGACCACGTCAACCAGCACTACATCCGCAAGCTCTTTGGCGGCTATTTTTTGTGCGGTATTGGCGCCGACATTGCCGGCCCCGACTACGGTTACTTTTCTGCGCATCTGACTCCCCCGAACGATCAAACCCGCTCAGTATAACAGCCGGAAAGATACCGGCGGCGCGAATCTACTCTACGCGCAACGCGACTGTCGGATCGATGCGGGTGGCCCGGAACGCAGGCAGATAGCAGGCCAAAGCTGCCACCGCGAGCAATACCGGAGGAACGATAGTAAAGGTAAGCGGATCGAGCGGCGTAATGCCAAAAAGCATACTCTGCAGAATTCGAGACGCAAACAGTGCGCCGACAATTCCAACGGCTATGCCTGTGAGCGCGGGCTTCATTCCTTCCTTCAGAACAAGGCCGCTCACATCAGAATGGCTTGCGCCGAGCGCCATACGAATCCCGATCTCGCCCTTGCGCTGCGATACAGCATACGAGAGCACGCCATACAACCCTACCGCGGCCAGCAGTACCGCAAAGCCGGCAAAGGAGCCAAAGAGCAGCATGCTGAACTGGCGGTCTGAAGCGGAATGGCCGATGATTTCCTCCATCGTCCGAACCTCAAAGACTGCCAGATCCGGATTCAGCTTGTGGATTTCATTCCGCGCGGCCGCGATGATCGAATGCGGCTCGACCGCTGTGTGCAAAAGCACATAAACCTGGTCCCTCGCGCCATCGAACAAGGAAAAGTAAAGCGTCGGCGTAATCTTGCCGTCAATGGCCGAGAGTACATCGCCCACAACTCCGATCACTTCGTACCGGGGAACAGGATTGCCGTTAAACTTGTTTTTATTCACGTCGATTTCGAAAAAGACCCGCTTCCCAAGAGGATCCTCGTGCGGGAAATACTTCTTGGCCATGGACTCACTGATCACAACGCTGCCGAGCTTCGGGTGCTTCTCATCGAAACCGATGCCATCTTGCTTCGTGAACGTGCGGCCGCTAAGCAGCGGGATGCCCGCGGCTTTGAAGTAGCCCGGATTGGCGGCGCGATCGAGAGCGTCCATTAATTGCCCGGCCGGCAGCGGATGTCCTTCGATGGAGAACACCAGGTCATCGCAATGACCTACTACCGGAGCGCATGTCGCAAGCCCCGAGGAAATAACGCCGGGCACTGTCTGAATGCGCTCCGCCAATTGCCGCAGAAATGCCGCTCGCTGGGCGGGAATCTTATAACTCGCATCGGGCAACAAGACCGCCATGGTGAGAGTATGGTCGACGCGAACCCCCGGCCGCACCTGATACAGGTGGGAGAAGCTGCGCATGAGGAGGCCCGCCGCTACGAGAAGGACAAGAGAAAGCGCGACCTCCGCCGTAACTAAGGCATTGCGAAACCGGCCATGAGCCCGGTTCGGGGTCGAAGAGCGGCTGCTATCTTTTAGCCCATTCGCCAGGTCTGCGCGGGAGGAATGAATGGCAGGGAAAAGGCCCGCGGCGATTCCGCTTGCGAGCGAGACGCCAAACACGAAGAGAAACACTCCGGGATCTAATGGAATATCTCCGGCCGGAAGAATTGCATCTGCACCCGGCGCATGGGCCATTAAGATCTGCGCGATTGAAATCGCAAGCAATATTCCGAGTGCTCCCCCGGCCAAAGCCAGAAGGAGACTTTCGGTAAGCAGCTGCGAGACGATGCGCCTTCGGCTGGCGCCGATGGCGGCACGAATCGAAATTTCGCGGCTCCGGCCGGCGGCGCGCGTCAGCAGCAGATTCGCCACATTCACGCATGCGATCAGCAGTACGCATCCCACCGCTCCGAGCAGCAATAGCAGCGAGGTACGAACGTCACGAACGAGCGAGTCATGAAGGGGAACAACGTTTCCGCCTTTGCCGGTAACATCGTCCGGATGGGCGCGCTGATATCGAGCGGCAATGCCATCGATTTCGGCACGAGCCTCTCCGATGGAAACACCGGGCCGCAGGCGACCGACTACTTGAAGAAAGTGCTGGTCATGTCTCCTCTGCCGCTCGGGGGTCAGAAGGGCAAAGAGTGGGTGCCAAATGTCCACAGTGCGATCGGGAAACGCGAAGCTGCGCGGCATCACCCCTACGATTTGGTAGTTTTCAGCGTCCAGCCGGATTGATTTTCCAATAATGTTCGGGACTCCGCCGAACCGGCGCTGCCAGAGGCTGTAGCTGATGATCGCAACATGGGGCGCGCCGTAACGATCTTCGTCAGGTCGAAAAGTGCGGCCGAGCAGAGGAGAAACGCCCAGTGTGGAAAACAGATTACCTGAGCTGGGGCAGTCCTCAACATGCTGCGGCTCAAAGCTGCTGCTCGCGCTCGAGAGATTGACCGACCCCGTGGTGTAAGCCGCCATTTGCTCAAAGCCGGCAGAAAGCTTTTGCCAATCCAGGAAATTGCCGGCCGAGACCTCGTTGTATGCTTCCGTACCCACGACGTTTCGCTCAAAGAGGGCCGTAAGACGACTCGGGTCCTTAAATGGCAGCGGCCGAATTAGAAAAGCATTTACCATGCTGAAGATGGCGGTGTTGGCGCCCAAGCCCAGAGCCAAGATGGCAATCGCCAGCAAAGTAAACCCGGGCCGATTTCGGTATTGGCGCCAGGCGAAACGAATATCTTGACAAAGCGTTTGGATCATCTCACGTTCCAGTCCACCCGATGCAGTCGCACGTTTCCCGCCAGTTCCAAAACGCAGCTAAATGTTTGATTTTTCGAATCTGGCGGCTTACCGTTCGTCGGATGACCAAACGCGAATGGTACGCGGCTGTGCGAAAGCGGACAGCGCTTAGAACGTCAAATGCAGATTTAACTGCATGAAGCGGGGGCTGCCGATCGTGTGCTGAATAATGCCGAGGCTTCCCGACGGCGGAAACACCGGAGGCGGGAAGTATCCAGGGAAGAAGGAAACGTTGTCGTTCGGCGCGTCGAAACTCGGATGATTGAACAGATTAAACACGTCGTAATTGAAGCGTAGCCGGACGCGCTCCGTTACGCGGAATTCTTTACCGAGTGTGGTATCGAAACGCACCTGGAAAGGTCCCCGAAACGTGTTGCGGCCACCGTTGCTGAAAGCTGATTCGAAGTTATCGCAGACCCCGCTCGCGTCGCAAGGCGGAACCCCGTTCTGCCCGGGCGGCACAAAGACGGGGGAAAAATCGTTTACGTTCAACACTGGCAATCCGGCATTGACGCCTGTGGTCCCCTGCAACTGCGCCTGTTGCACCGTCACTCCCGGCTTCAACCCGACAACGGGATTCGTGATTCCGTCGTTCGATGAATAATAGAGGCTCGCGACAGAACCCGAATAGTCGTAGACACTGTACGGTTGCCCACTCTCCGCGACAGTTTGCCCCCCGATGCTCCACCCATTGACTACCGCCCCGAAGATGCCGCTCTTCACCGGGCTTGGTAGCTGGTACGTGTAGTTCACGAGAAAGACATGTGTGCGATCGAAGTCGGCGGAAGCGTAACCCGACCTCGGGTTCAACGGATCGTTGCCGGTAAAGAACAAGCCTAAGCCGCTCTGCTCATCGAGCGCGTGCGAGTACGTATAACTCGCAGTCAACTGCAAGCCGAACGACATGCGCTTGCGCAACTGTACCTGCAGCGCGTGATACCAGGAAATGCCCTCGGCTTTGTAAAGCACGGAATTCGGGCTGTATCCGATGTATGGAACGCGGATATCCGTGTTCCCTCCTGTAAACGTATTCAGTGGCTCGTATGCGTTGATTGGATAGCCGTATGAATAGATCTGTCCGTTGACCGGATTCTGCGGTGTGGCGATCAGCGGCTGATTGAACGGAATCGGCAGCACTTCATGCAAGCCGTGATTGCCAACATAGCCGATATCAATGAGCCAGTTATTTAGCGGCTGATATTGCAAATCGAAGCTCCAATTCTCCGAATACGGAAGTTTATTGCTGCCGTCGTAACCGCCGAACGCGAATGGGCCGAAAAAATTCCCCGGCGGATAATTTCCGCTCTCGAGCTGGCTGATATTTGGCAGCAGCGCGAGAAACGCGGCTGGATTGCCGGGAGGAGGCACGGGCGGAACCGTTCCAAACGGGGTTTGGAACGTCGCACCCGGGGCAGCAAAAATTGGCGTCACGAATGGAGGCGCGAGTGTTACACCGAACGGACCATTGAAGCCGCTTCCAGCGCTCGGCGAAAGATAACTGAAGAATTCTCCGCGGTCGTAGTACATCCCAAAACCGGTGCGCACCGTCAGTTTCGAAAACGGCGTCCATGCCATACCGATTCGCGGCGCAAAACCCCACTGTCTCGCCGTCATCAACGAACTGCTCGCACCCGGCGTTGCGAAACTGGGATTGTTCCCCGCCACCTCGAGACCAGAGCTCGTGATAGTGTCCGTCGCCAAGTCGTAATGGTACTGGTTGGCGTTAAAGGTCGTGAGTTTGCCGTATTTTTCGCTAAGCGGGCCGTCGAAATCCCACCGCAGTCCAAGCGTAAGCGTCAGGTTGCTGCTCAGCTTGTAATTATCATTTACGAAGGCGCCCACTGTGTCCGACCGGTAATACCGGTTACTCGATCCGGCGAACGACACGGACTGTGAAGGACGCACCGCTCCGGTAAGGAATGCTGTGGAATCCGCGAAGCCGATAGTATCTGTCTGATTATTGCGGTTGATTACATTCAACTGAGTGTGGTCCCATTGCACGCCGAACGAAAGCGTGTGCCGTCCCTTGACCCATCCCAAAGTTGTCGCGTATTCCCACTGGTTCTGAAACATCCCAGCATTGGCGAAGCTCGTGGCGGGTCCAAACTCGAATCCATTTCCAAGCGCAACATCCGACGTATTGATCTCGATCTTCGGAAAGACGCTCGAGCCCAGGAGATTCATGCCGAACTGGCTCGGCGAAAAGTCCTGGCCCGTCGTAGCATACGCCTTTAGGCGTGTGAATCCCACACGCTGCTGCCAGGTAAGCGCAGGCGTAAGGACCAGAGTGTTATCGATCGATCCCACCTGGCTGCCGGCCTCAAGCTGTTGAGCGAACCCCAGCGAGTTCGCAGTTGCGCCGAACGGATTCGTCGTTGGATTGTTCTGAATGTAGTATTTGACCGCCAATCGATCTTTGTCGCTAAGCACGTAGTCGATATTCGCGTTGCCCTGGTCCACGATGGATTGCGCGTTGGGACCTTGGAGAAATGCGTTGTATCCGAGATTTAACGCCCTGGCAGGGTCCGTGATCGTGGGGCTCGGGATGAGGTACGAACCGTTAGGGAGTTTCGCTTGCATGATGCCGAGCGCAACCGGACTGATTTGGCCAGGCGTAATCGGTGTACCGGAGCCGCGCTCCGCGATTTGCGTGTTTGCGACTTGGGCCAGAGCCGCCGCGCTGCGATCGTCAGTCAGGGTCTGGGGAACGGTCACCTGCCTGGTTGCATCCTGAGCATCCGCAATACGCACACCCTGATACGCAACGAAATAAAACAGTTTGTCTTTCTTTATGGGACCGCCCAACGTCGCGCCAAACATGTTCCGGTTCAGAAACGGCAACGGCAGACTGCCTGCGTTATAGAAAAACGGGGAGGCGTTCATGGCGCTGTTTTGAAATTTCTCGTACAGCTGTCCGTGAATCTGATTCCCGCCTGATTTGGTGATCACGCCGATATGCGCACCGCTGTTCGCGCCTTGGGAAGCGTCATACATGGCAGTATTCACGCTGATTTCCTGAATCGATTCGGGCGCGGGCGTGGGCAGCGCCTGGCCGATAGCAGCGTACACCGAAGTGCTTGTCTGAATTTCGCCGCCGGCTCCGAAATTCTCGCCCTCATTAAGGACAAACCGGTTCTCTCCCACCTGACTGGTCGAGTTGCCGTTAAACAAATTGTTGGTGCTGACGCCGTTGACTGAAAAGCTGTTACTGGTATCGCGCTGGCCGTTCGCAAAAATGGCCTGGTTCCCGAGCCCGGCATTGCTGCCTGCGCCAGCCAGGAAATCAGCATTGACGCCCGGACTGAGAATTGCGAGTTGCGTAAAGCTACCCGTTCCAAGCGGAGTCTGTTGGATCGTTAATTGATCGACGACGTAGCCATTGGTCGTATCCACCTGGTTCATCAATGGCGTCGCCGTGACCTCGACGGTCGTAGTGGTCGCCCCGACTCGCAAGCTGCCTTGTACAGTTGTGGTCCGGTCGCCCTGCACCTGGACCTGTGTGTGTGTTTCCGTCTCGAATCCGGACTTGGTGAAACTCAGTTCATAAGTGCCGATCGGCAGATTCGGAATCGAATAAGAGCCGTTCGATTGCGTACGTACCGTCACCTCGAGGTTCGTCGAGACGTTGCGCGCCTTCACCATCGCATCGGGCACTGACGCGCCGGAGGAGTCCTTTACGGTGCCGGTGATGGCTCCGAGCACCTGCTGCGCCTGAATAGAGCGTGAGATCACGCTACTGAACAGCACAAACACAACACAGAAGGAAATGAATTTGAAGGGGCGATTCGACATTCCAGACCTCAAATAGGCTAGTCTAACGCCGCGCAATGGCATCATGGAAGCGATTCACGCTGTTGTAACCAAATCGTTTGGCGCGCCGCTTTACTCGTGCCGTAATGCGCTCGCCGGATCGGTAAGCGCCCCACGCCGTGCTGGCAACCACGCCGCCCCAAGCGCTGAGATGGTCAGTACTGTCACGGAGATTGCGTAGGTCCGCAGGTTCCATACAGTGACGCCGAAAAGGAGCGCGCTCATGCTTCGTGCCAGAACCAGCGTCAACGCGAGGCCCATGCACAGTCCTGCCGCGATGATCGCAAACGCTCGCGATAATTCCAGCTTGAGTATCCCGTATTGGGTCGCCCCTAGCGCCATACGAATTCCGAGTTCCCGAATCCGTCTTCCTACGGCGAGCGATAAGACGCCAAACAGTCCAACCGCCGACAAAAAGACCGCAATCGCAGCGAAGCCGCCGACCAGCACCGTCTCGAATCGCCTTTCGAGAGTAGCCGAGCTTAATAAGCGGTCCATGGTTTGAGCATGCGTTAGAGGCTCGGTAGCATCCAGACTCCAAACTGTTTTTTGCACCTCTGGAGCCAGGCTTAATGGATCGATAGCGCATCGCATCACGAACGTGTCGGCCCAGTCCGGGTTCGCTGTGATCAGACGATAGAACTGCATTCTCGGCTGGTTCTCGAGTGAGCCTCCGTGAACATCACCGACAATGCCGATGACTGTGTACGGTGGATTGTCGCCTTCCGCAATCTGTTTACCCACCGCATCCTCGTGCGGCCACAACAGCTCTGCCATTCTGCGATTAATCACGGCAAAATTTGGGGAATCGTCGGGCCGCAGCAATCGCCCCCTCACCAGTGGTATGCGCATTGTACGGAAATAATCGGCATCGACGACGCGATACTCGGCCGTACTTGCGTCCGGGGATTTACTGACCGGCTTGCCTACCGCTTGAATACTGTGAAGCTCCGTTTCGCCCGTAACCGGCAGCCGGTTCACAACACTGGCAGATTCCACGCCCGGCAGCGCACGCAAGCGCTCCAGCAGCTCGCGCGTATGCTGCAATTCTTTTTGAGGCGTGTCGTGTTTCTTCGCATCGAACGAAACCGTTGCCGTGAGCACGTGGTGTGGATCAAATCCCGGATCGACCCGCATTACGTTCACAAAGCTCTGAACCAGCAGCCCCGCGCCGATCAGCAGCACAGTCGAAACGGCAATTTCCGCGATCATCAGAACGGACTTGAGCCGTCCTGCACGCCTGTCCCCCGTCGCTGTTCGGCCCTCCGAATGCAAAAACCTGTCCATCGCAGAACGGGGTAGAAGTAAGAGCGGCATCGCTCCAAAGACAATCGCGGTCAGCAGAGCGAGGCCGGCGAAAACGGCGAGCGTTTGCCAATCCATAGCAAGTTGATACAAGCGTGGGAGGCGATTCGCCGCAATTGCCCGGATGCTGTGAGTACCCCACGAGATCAGTACGCAGCTCAGGGCCGACGCAATCGATACAACGATGATCTGCTCTATGAAGCTCGCGCGGAACAACTGCCAGCGGCTTGCACCGAGCGCCTGCCGGATCGTATATTCATTCAGGCGCTGTGCATTTCGTGTCAACAGCAAGTTTCCGACATTGAATAAGACCAGGACCAGCAAGAGCGCCACGGCCGCGAGCAACATCCAAAGCACGCCTCGGATTTCCTGTCCCATGCTTTCGCGAAGCGGCGTTACCTGGACTCGAAAGTTCGGAAGCATTTGCTCAATCGCCTCTCGGTAAGCGGGCTCCCTGACCTCCGCTTGACGAAAGAGCCCAACGGCCTCGGTCCGGAACTGCGCGGCTGCGCGTCCCAGAGGCACACCCGCCCGAAGCCTTCCTAACACGTAGTAATTGAAATTTCCCGACTCGATCGCTTTCTGCGTGACCGCGAGCGGGACCCAGAATTCTGACTTCTCAGGCGCCCAGCTCATAAGCGTTCTCACATCCGCCAGCCGCGGGAACTCGAACCCCGGGGGCATAATGCCAATCACCGTCATCGGACTGCCGCTTAGCAGAACGGTTTTCCCGACAATCCTCTTGTCGCTCTGAAAACTGCGCACCCAAACCTGATGACTCAAAACAATAACGTTGTCGTGACCTGTAGCCGCATCTTCCCGTGCAAGAGTTCGGCCCAGTACCGGAGTCACTCCGAACACCCGAAAGAAATCAGCTGTGACCCTCGCACCGTAAATCCGTTCCGGACGGCCATGCCCCTCAAGCGTGTAATCCGCTGTATCCATTGCCGCCGCTGTCTCAAACAGCCCCGATCTGCGCCACAACTCAAACTCGGCAATCGTACACACACCTGGGCCAGATCCAAATCCGGGAACGTCGTTCGCTACCACGACCATGCGATTCGGATCGCGAAACGGCAGCGGTCGTAGCAAGACCGTGCGCACGACAGAAAAGGTCACCCCCACCGCCGCCAACCCGAGCGCAAGCATTATGACCGCCGTGAACGCGTATCCGCAACTTCGGCGCAGGGCACGCACGGCATGTAAACTTGGGGTCCTCACATCCATGTTTCTGGCCAAGCAATTTCAATGCCGAGTTGCAGTGCTAGATTTGCTGCTGAGCGCCGTTCCCAAACGCATCAAGCCGGGTTCCCGGCGTCCGGTTATGAGAACGCCCCGTCCCGTATCCGGTGCTTGTACCAGCAAACTGCTAGGCCCAAGTGCCCCAATTAGTACTGATACCGGACGGACAAGTGGTCCAACTCGGACTAGCAAGGTTGAATCCTGTCTATCCAATAGTGGACACTGGAAACCGGTCATGAAGAAGTCCACCAGCCAATTTCAAGCTGCGCCCATCGTTTTTCTTGGCCCCCCCGGCTCGGGAAAAGGTACTCAGGCTGCCCAAGTTTCCCCGGTCCTGGGCATTCCCGCGATCTCGACAGGCGAGATGCTGCGCCGCGAATGTAAATCGGGTTCGGCTCTCGGGAAAGCCGTCGAAGCAACCCTCGCTTCCGGTCAACTGGTCGGGGATGATCTGATGAACCAGGTAATTTCGTCTCGGCTGGGGGAAGCGGATTGCGAACGCGGCTTTATTTTGGACGGCTATCCACGGACGGTATCCCAGGCACGCTTTCTCGAACGAGCGCTGGCGCACCTCCGAATGCCCTCTCCCGTCGTTTTCCACTTTGAAATTTCGAACGAAGATGTAATGAGGCGACTGACGCGTCGCCTGCAATGCGCTGAATGCGGCCGAATCTTCAGCATGAGCTCGAACTCAAACGGTCACACCCTGGACAGTCCGATGCTGTGCGACCGGGATGGCTCGACTCTGGTGCATCGCGCCGACGACAATACGGATTCCATCCGCGAGCGCCTGCAGGCCTACGAAAAGAATGCGAGTCGGCTAATCACCTATTACCGGAATCATAATTATCATCGAGTCCTCGCAAACCGCGCACCGGAAGACATTTCAAATGAGCTTCTGTCAATTCTCCGCGCGAGGCGTTCGGAATCTGTCATGATGCCGCGCGCGAGAACTGCTTCGGCGACTCAGCTCGGATACGTCTAAGCTCATCGTATCGGCCCTCCTACATAATCGGCGGTATTGACAATACCGTTATAATCCTTCACCTTTATAGTCGGAACGGAAACGTAAGCTAATAGACATTCAGCGCACGCCGAATCTCGGTTCTACGGGCTTGAGAATAAGATGACTCATCTCGGAACGCTCAGCAAGCGTCACCTCGACGTTTTGCATGCCATCGTTCAGAGCTACATCGACACAGGAGAACCGGTCGCATCCCGTGCTATTGCGCGACGGTACCCAATGAGTCCGGCCACGATCCGTAACACCATGGCGGACCTACTCGAAGCCGGCTATCTTTCACAACCGCACACTTCGGCTGGCCGCATTCCCACCGATCGCGCTTATGAGAGCTACGCGAAAACGCTTCTCGGCAACCGCATTGTTCAAGCCGAGCTCGACCGCTTGCACGCTGATATTCAAAAGGCCACGACGGTAGAGGGCCGGATCGAGCGCTCTTCCAGGCTGCTGACAGAAATTACGCGGAACTTCGGGATAGCTGCCGCGATTCCTACTGAAAATCAGACCCTGGATCAGGTTGAGCTGCTCTGCCTGCCGGATCGCCGCATTCTCATGGTCGTCGCCACCAGGGATCGTATGGTTCGGAACAAAGTCATTAGTATTGACGACAACATCTCGCAGGACGAGCTCACGTCCATCCGCAACTACATCAACTACAACTTCAGCGGCTGGATGATGCAAAACATCCATCGGGAGCTGAAGCGGCGTCTGGATCTCGAGAGCGCCGCCTACGACACGATTCTGAAGCGCGTCCGCTTAATCTATTCGCAGGGCCTGCTCGATCTGGGTCTCATGCCCGAAGTGCACTTTGAAGGCGCGGAGAATTTGATCGGCCTCGATCTGCACCTCACGCGCGAGCGCATGCGTGATCTCTTCCGCGCCCTTGAAGAAAAAAAGCGCATCCTGCAGCTGCTCGAACGCTTTCTGGAGCAGCGGGACGGCGAACTGGCAATTCAGGTCGGCCTCTCCGATGTCCACCCCAGCATGAGTGAGCTTTCGCTGATCGGCGTGCGCTTTGCGCTACCGAACGGCCTCGAAGCGAACGTCGCCGTTCTCGGCCCCATGCGGATGAATTATCATCGAGCCGTATCCGCCGTGCTGCACGTCGGCCAAGCATTCAAAGCACTGACCAGCTAACACGACGCGGAGCAATGGGACCATCTCAGGCTTGCACAGGGCTGGCGTATGTTGATCTATAGAGCCGCTGCCAAGAGCAGTTTGCGTTTCTGGATCCAGGTGATTTGAGCGACGGATTTATACATTTGCAAAGTTGTTGAAGACGCGAGCGGCGGAACGTGAGAAGGGACGAGCCGTCTCGCCTATCGGGCGCCCATTCGCCGCGCCTACAGTTCGGCTGCTGATGCGAATGGCTCGTCGGCACGGAACGTCTGGGCTATAGATTACCTGCGATCCAGAAAATGTCGCTTCAAGACGAACTTGCGAGCTGGCCGGTGCTGATTTCGTCGAGATCATCGACGTTCCGCCGAAAATCGATATGTATCAAGACGGGGAGCGCCGAAGTGCCGGTATCAGCTCGGCTTGGGCCAGATTTAATGCGCGGTTATCGCGCTTAGGCGCCACGCGCCCGAAATGATGTTCCTGCGGGCAACCGCCGCCCTAACCGCCCGCGATCGCCCCCACCACCAGAAGCGGTTCTAACCCGTTTGCGACCGCATCGGGCAGCGGCGTGTCCGGCTGTTCGTGAGAAAGATCCTCTTCACAAGCGAAGAATCGCACAAAGGGACGGCGCTGCTTGGTCACTTGATCCCGAATCGTGCCGCGCAGCATCGGGTAGCAGCTCTCGAGCGCATTGAGCACCGAGCGCTGCGTCGCCTCCCCATCAACTTCGAGCAGCACCTCGCCATCGACGCGCGCGAGCGTCCGCAGATGTGCCGGAAGCACGATTCGGATCATATTAGGCTCATGCCGGCAGTGTCTGAACTTCAACCGACAAGACGGCCGGAAGATCGCGGACTATAGGAGCCCAACTGTCCCCGGCGTCGGCCGATGCGTACACCTGCCCTCCCGTCGTGCCGAAGTACACGCCGCACGAATCGAGCGAATCGACTGCCATCGCGTCGCGCAGCACGTTCACATAACAGTCGCTTTGCGGCAGGCCGTTGGTTAGCGCTTCCCACTCGTTTCCGCCGGTCCGGCTGCGATAAACGCGCAGCTTTCCTTCGGGCGGATAGTGTTCCGAGTCGCTCTTGATCGGCACCACGTAAACGGTCTCCGGCTCGTGGGCATGCACGTCAATCGGGAAGCCGAAATCGGTCGGCAGATTACCGCTGACCTCCCGCCATAAATCGCCGGCATTGTCGCTCCGCATGACGTCCCAGTGCTTCTGCATAAACAGCACACCCGGGCGCGAGCGATGCTGGGCAATGCGGTGAACGCAGTGGCCCACTTCAGCGTTCGGGTCGGGGATATGATTCGATCGCAATCCTTGATTGATCGGCAGCCACGTCGCGCCACCATCGTCAGTACGGAAAGCACCGGCAGCCGAGATGGCAATAAACATCCGTTTGGGATCGCTGGGATCGAGAAGAATGGTGTGCAAGCACATTCCGCCCGCGCCGGGCTGCCAGTGAGGCCCCGAACCGTGGCCGCGCAGTCGCGAGAGTTCCTGCCACGTTTGGCCGCCGTCAGTCGAGCGAAAAAGCGCGGCGTCTTCCACTCCCGCGTAAACGGTATCCGGATCGGTCAGCGATGGCTCGAGATGCCACACTCGCTTGAACTCCCACGGATGCGCTGTGCCGTCGTACCATTGGTGAGTGCCGGGAACGCCGTCGTACTCGAACTTGTTTCCCACCGGCTCCCACGTCTTGCCGCCATCGCTCGAGCGTTGAATCAACTGTCCGAACCAGCCGCTCGACTGCGACGCATACAAGCGGTTCGGGTCAGCCGGCGACCCCTTCACGTGATAAATCTCCCAGCCGCCGAAATGGGGACCGCTAACCTCCCAATTCTTACGTTTTCCGTCCGCTGTTAGCACAAACGCACCTTTACGTGTGCCCACCAATACGCGCACCTGATTCATCCTTGACTCCTTTTTGAGCTTTTTGATTTACGTCGTTGATCGAATGCCGGTAACACTGGCGTACAGTCGCGTTCTCTCCATCGCCGGCGAACTTCAGCGAGAACTTGCCTCCGATTCTTTTGCATGTTCGCGATCAGAGCGCAAGACGCTCCCGTTTCTTCGTGCCGCGCTCCCCAAATCAGTAACTCCAGGAGTACAGGCGCTAAGTCAATTCCCTTCTCCGTCAGCCGGTAATTGACTCTTCGTCCATCCGTCTCCCCGGCTTCCAAGCCGATGATTCCGGCCCCCCGGAGCTTTTGCAAACGGTCCGCCAGTATGTTCGTTGCAATCCCTTCTCCCGAGCCCTGAAAATCCTTAAACGTCCGGAATCCGCGAACCATCAGATCGCGGATAATCAACAGCGACCAGCGATCCCCGAATGTCTCGAGGCAGATACTCACTGGACAGCCGGACCGGTGCTTTGATTTACTGCGGCCGGGCACATCCGCGACCTTAGCAAGGTTCGCTTGCAAAATGCAAGTATATTCTACGCGAGTTATGCACCTACTCAGAACGCAAAGCGACTGCGGGGTCCACTGTGGCGGCGCGTAGGGCTGGTATGAGGCAAGCTAATACAGCCACCGCGATTAAGAGAAAGGAAACCGAAATGAATGTCAGAAAATCACTGGAGCTGATGCAAAACAGCAGTCTGTGCATAATCCGGCTCAGGGCGGCTGCGGCAATCAAAGCGGCGACCAAACCGATCAAAGTTGGACGCAGACCTTGAAGAAGGACGAGTCGGGACACCGCAGCCCGATCGGCGCCGAGAGCGATTCTGATTCCGATCTTAGGCGTGCGCTGTGCGATCAGATAAGAAAGCACGCCGTACAGTCCTACTACGGATAAAACCAGAGCAAGGAGTGCGAAGCAGCCGAACAGGACGGCTTCAAGGCTTGTTGTTGCGTGGATTCGCCAAGAATTTCGAGGCTCAGGATGGCGACGGCTGCGAAACTGCGATTGCTTCCTAAGCTACGCCCTGCGTACAAGGCGTCTTGCCTTAGGTTGTCGATGAGGTTGACCCGTCTTGTATCGCGGCATTCCTCCTTGCGTTGCTCGAGACCTTGCATGGCGCGGAGCGCGGCGTAGTGCGCCTCCTCGGGAGTTTTGCCGCTGGTGATTTCCCGGCCGACCTGTTGTTCCAGGTGAAACTGCAACTCTTCATCCAGCTCGCGTTCGACCTCCGCGCGCCAGAACAACGAGCGGAGGCGAAGCGGGATTGTGTACCACCAATGCTGGATCCGCATGGCTCAAATCTCCGTGAAGCGCACGATGCCGCTGATTGCGCCGGATAGCCGTTCCCAATTCGCGGCTTCCTTCTCAAGTTGCCTGCGGCCGAGCCGGGTGAGTGAATAGAATTTGGCGCGGCGGCCGAGCTCGCTGGTCTTCCACTCAGCGGTGATCCAGCCCTCCTGCTCAAGTTTGTGCAGCGCCGGGTACAGCGAGCCGTCGCTGACTTGCAGCACGTCGCGCGAAACCTGCTTTAGGCGCTGGCCGATCGCCCAGCCATGGAGCGGCCCAAGCGCCAGAATTTTCAGAAGTAGAAGGTCGAGAGTACCTTGGACGAGATCGGAAGGTTTGCTCACGGCACGTTCTCTCGGTTACCGAGAACAAGTGTACGCCCGAAAGGACGGGACGTTCAAGAGGCTTTAGAGAAACATCCGCCCGCCAGCTACAGCCATTCGAGCTTGAGGACCGGATGCAGCTCGATGCCGTTCAATTGAGATACGCCCGTTTGGCCGTGAATCTTGTCGAAGAAGCCTACGCCGGTAATTCTGGCCGGCGTCGATTTTATGGCGGTCATGAAGGCGGGCATGGCAGTCTCTTCTCCTTCCCGAGTCGTAAAGGACTGCGGCAGACTTCTGGGCATAAATTTCGGCGGGACCGGAAGGGCTTCGCGCGGGACGAGATAGCCGTCGAGCGGGACAAAATCGCTGGGTTTTAAATGGCTCACGAATTTCGCGTCGACTTCATCGCGCGCGGTCTTGATGTTAGCGAGCCAGGGACTCGGGCCAATAAAAGTTGTGGTGGGGGTGGGCACTTCGATAATCAGCGTGACG
The DNA here is from genome assembly GCA_963703035.1 of uncultured Acidobacteriaceae bacterium. GTDB lineage: Bacteria > Acidobacteriota > Terriglobia > Bryobacterales > Bryobacteraceae > Bog-105. The sequence goes on from OY969780.1 coordinate 2,484,635, forward strand.
CCGCTCGGGCCCTGCAGTACCATGTGGTAATCGCCATCGGCTTCGAGCTTGAGAAAAATCAGACTGCCATCGAGCTGCCAGACGGTGAACTCGACGGGTGCGCGGCGTTTCAATTCGTAAGCGGGAAATTCGGCGGTGGGCGGAGCCATGTCGGGCGGGCGCGGAATACGCACCAGCTGCTCGACCGTCGCGGGAGCGATGCCGACCCCAAGGTCCGTGCCGTTGATGACGTTTTTCGCGACGCCGTCGATATCTGAATCCTGTCCCGTTTTCACTGTCCAGCGCTCGACGCCGGGCTTGGTTTCGAGCTCAGGAGTGACGAACTTCAGCTCTGGGGATGGCTGTGCCGCAGATGCTGCGCCGGCCTGCATAGCCGCGTCGACAATCTGTTGAGCGATCGCAGGGCTCAAGACTGGGAGATCATTCACGTCCGTGAACGGAGAGTTGTCAGGCAAGGCGGATGTCCCTTGAACGTGTACGCATTATACGGCGATGGATCATCCGGACTTGTAGCAAAACAGCGGTTAGGTTTTTCGTACGCCTCCTTACAACCGGTGCTGAAAGCGCGGGTGATTCAGCCAATCACGCACGAGTTGGGTTTTTCCGAGCGCTCCAAACTCGGTGGCAGGCTGAGCTGCAGCGCGCGCTAATGGCTCCGCCCGGGCACCCGCCGCGGGCTGCAGGAAACACGGCAAACCCGCAACCGTGGGGGGTTGCGGCAGTTTCGGCACGCTCGCATCGGGCGAGGTGAAATTGAAGCCGACTGCCGGATTTCCAATCGCGCCCGAGGCATCGCGCAGCGTCAAAGGCGCCAGTCCCCAGCGCCATTCGATGAGTTTCAAAATCGCGGTGTGGTCGTACGTCGTGGAATCGACCTTGTTTACGGCACGCGTGAATGGTGAAGCGATGATCGCCGGAACACGGAACCCGAGAAGGGCTTCCCCATTCACCAGGTTGGTATCAATGTTATTCGGCGCTACGACGCGGGGCGGCGCGACATGCTCGAAAAAGCCTCCCCATTCATCAAAAGTGACGATCAGGACCGTGCTGCCCCACTTGGGTCCGGCTGTGAGGGAATGAAAGAGCTGCGCGAGGAACGCGTCGCCATTGCGAATGTCGGAGTGGGGGTGATCATCGTTGCCCAGCGCATCGTCCAGCTCGGTGAATTTGGGATCAATGAAAGACACTGCGGGCAAAGCGCCCGACGCGGCGGCGTGCAGCAAATCAGAAAAAGTGGAGGAGGAGAACAGATACTTCAAACCCCACAATGCCAGGAACGGGATGTTGCCGAAATAGTACTGGTGCGAGACGCCGGCCTTCGACAGGCGATCGAAGATCGTGGGCAAGCTGGTCAGAGAAAGGCTGTTCGAGAGTCGATCAGTTTGCGCGGCCCACAAAAACATCCGGTTCGGAAATGTCTCCGCAAGAATCGGAGCGAACCAGTGATCGCACGTCGTGTAGGCTTGCGTAAACGCAGCGAGGAAAGGGTTGTCGGCGGCTTGATAGTAGCCGATGCTGTAAATATCGTTTCCCGGCACGCGCAGAAAGCCGTCCATTTTCCCGTCGTCGTAAGCGGTCACATTTGGAATTCCATAAGAGTTGTTCGGTACCGGATGCCCGCAGCCCGTGTTATTTCCGCTGAGCGCGTAGACCGGATGAGCTACGCCTGAGGCATCGATATAGCTCAGCCCGGGCGGTATGCCATCCGCATGCGGCAGCCAACCGAGGAAATGATCAAAACTGCGATTCTCCATAGTGACCACGACAATGTGGTCGATTCCAGAGTTTTGAGGAAGCGGCAGCGCGGGGTTTGGAGCCGGCGTTGGAATCGGGCCGGGAGGCGGGGCAGGTAAGGAGCGAGAACAAGCCTCTGTAGCTCCTATGGCGGTAACAGAAGCGCCGAGCAGGCCTCCCATGAATGTGCGGCGTCGCATAAGTATGTCCTCAAAAGTGGTGAGTGAGTGCAACGTTTCCTATTATGGACACCTGAACAGCGGAATGGCGGGCCAACAAGCCTTCGAGCCGCTGGATCGCTTCTTGCGGGATGTGCATTAGAGTTCGGTTCGTACGCAAGATGCCGCGATTTGCTGAAGCAGCGATTCTGACTAGCTTTGGGAATCGGCGAGAACACGGCAATTTACAGCGCAGTTTGGGCGCGGCCAATACGTCTATAAAAGCTAGATTGGCTACATTCTATTCGGTGGACGGAGAGAGCCATGGAGGGGCGGCCCGAGTCTTCAGGATCTGGACATCACGCGGAATCGCTCACGCCCGCGTGACGTGCAGCTATAAGGATCTTGGTGCATACATGCGTGTTATCGCAATCGCGGCGCCCCAATGCCATGCGGACGTGCGGCACGCGGTTGAGGCGATCGACAGTAACGGCCTCTTCGTCAGCGTGTCGACGGGTGAGATTGCGAAGGGAATTGCGCTTTTGCGAGATGGGCAGCGCAAACGCGCCTTGTAGGCGTGGCTTCAAGAGCTGGAACATTTCTATGGCGACCTCTTTCTTTCCATGGATGTCAAGACCAGCGATATCTGGGGTGAATTGAGTGCCGCCGCCCAGCAAGCACGACCCGCGGCGCGCGCCAGCGATGGATTGATTGCGGCGACCGCGCGCCGCCACGGGTCGCGGAATGGAAATACCGATGCAAAAACCGCAAGCGTGAGCGAGCCGGTCGTGAGGAACAGTTATCAGTGCGGCTTCAGCACAACTTTGATGCAGCCGTCCTGTTTATCCCTAAAGATGGCGTAGCCTTCCGGCGCCTGATCGAGCGTCATGCGATGCGTGATCACGAAGCTGGGATCGATTTGTCCCTTTTGAATTCTCTCGAGCAGCGGCCGCAAATAGCGCTGCACGTGGCACTGCCCGGTCTTGATCGTGAGTGACCGGTTCATGACCGCCCCCATCGGAAATTTATCGATCAAGCCGCCGTACACTCCGATCACCGATACCGTGCCGCCGTTCCGGCAAGCCATAATTGCTTGACGTAGCGCGATCGGCCGGTCGGTTTCGAGCATCATCGCCTGCTTCGCGCGGTCATACATTCCGAGCACGCCAGGGATATGGGCTTCCATGCCGACTGCATCGATGCACGCATCAGGTCCGCGCCCGCCGGTCACTTCGTTGAGCACGTCACGCACGTCTTCCTCTTCGTAGTTGATTGTCTCGGCGCCGACTTTCTCGCGCGCCATGCGGAGCCGCTCCGGAAAACGGTCAATTCCGATGACGCGCTCCGCCCCGAGCAGAAACGCGCTCTTCATCGCGAACTGCCCTACTGGTCCGCACCCCCAGACGGCAATTGTGTCACCGGGTTGGATATTGCACATCTCGGCTCCCATATAGCCGGTCGGGAAAATATCAGACAAAAACAGCGCCTGTTCGTCCGTCAGCTCATCGGGAACTTTGATCGGACCCACATCGGCAAACGGTACGCGCGCATACTCGGCCTGCCCTCCTGCGAATCCACCCAGCATGTGTGAGTAGCCGAACAGCCCTGACGGTGAATGCCCAAACAGTTTCTCGGCCATCCAGGCGTTCGGGTTCGAGTTCTCGCACAACGAATACATTTGCCTCTGGCAGGAGAAGCAGCCGCCGCACGCGATCGGAAACGGCACTACGACTCTGTCACCTGTTTGAAGATTGTGAACACCGCGGCCGACCTCGACCACTTCGCCCATGAACTCATGGCCTACTACGTCGCCGCTCTCCATGGTTGGAATGAGCCCGTCGTACATATGCAGGTCAGAACCGCAGATCGCAGTGGAGGTGATCTTTATAATTGCGTCTCTCTGATTCAAGATCTTTGGATCGGGCACTTCTTGCACCTGCATGTCGTGCTTGCCCATCCAGCAGTTGGCTTTCATGATTGCTCCCTTTACTTAGATTCCAAAACGGTGAGCCATACGGGCGTGCCCTACAGATCACGCCGTCGCCGCTTGGACCGACGGCTGCGCCGGATGCATGCCGCGGTGAATACTGGCGTCGGACTTGACGACCTCACCCGTTTCCATGACTTGTTTGAAGGCGCGCAGATCGTCTTCAATTTCCTGGCCGGGTTCTTTTCCGAAAAGTTTGGCGATGGTTGCGCCGATCACGCCTCCAGGAGGGGCGTATCGCAGCTCGACCCTGACGAGGGTGCCGCGTCCGCCGGGCGCGCGCTCAAAGGTCACGCTTCCGGAGTTATCCACGTCCGCACCCTCAAGCGACCGCCATGCGATGCGGGAATTCGGCTGATCTTCGACGATCTCCGCATCCCACTCCATGGTCTTACCGCCTGGCCCTTCCGCTCTCCAGTGCGACCGGTTTCCGCCCGTATGCTCGACAGATTCGAGATGCTTCATAAAATTCGGGAAGTTTCGGAAGTCGTGCCAAAAGCCATAAACCTCTTCAGCCGAACGGCTCACGATAATCGTCTTGGCAACGTGAACTGCCCCACTCTTCGGAGTGGTTTGCTCACCTGCGGTGCTGCTGAGCTTTTGCACACACAACACGTCGAGCACCGTAACGCCCAGCACTGCTGCCGTGGCGGCCGCAATTTTTGTGCGATCCGCGTCTTCGTCAGTCATGGCCGAGCCGAGCGACGCGAGATCTAGCGCATCTCCGGCTACACGCGCCCACATCCAACCAGGCTGCCTGGGCTGCATGAGGATGCCTACTCCGGCGGCCAGCTCGCGTATTCCGTAGATTCGCAATAGAGTGCTGTTTCCGTTTTCTCCCGAGAGGCCGATCAGCCGCGCCATCTTTTGCGGCGCCAAAAATTCCGCTAACCCGAGGCCAATGCTGAACCACCCTAAGCCGTTTGCAAGCCGCTCTTCAGCATCATTCTTTGTCGCCATAGGTTCACCGTCCGTTTCGCCCGTGTGACGCCGGCATACCACGACTGTTTCCCTGGTAAAAGGAACAGTAGCGGAATCGCGCTTGCGCGTTTGTCGGCTGTTACTGGGCGCGCGTGGCCTTGAAGGTTCCACTGTAACTCTGGAACTCCCACGTGCCGGTCAGCGAATCCTCTGCGAGCTGACCTTTGATCTTCAGTGTTCCCTCGCCTACTTCCTCGGTCGTCATCGGGAACGCAAGATCCAGCTTTCCGTTCTCAATCGTGCCGCGAACGTCGGCATCGGCCCATTTACCCGTGACTTTCGTGCCCTCTTGCTGAAATGTGGCTTCCCTCTCCCGGTCGCCGCCCTCGGTTTGCAGAACGAAGTGCCATTTGCCGGAAATATCGGTCTTCGGCGCGGCGCGTAAGGGCAAAAGAACAGATACGCACAACATGGCAGCAGCAGCAATCAGAAATCTCACGACGGACCTCCTCATAACTCGTCTTACATCCTACGCTACGGCGGCCATTTTCTGGACGGTTTCAAATGTGTCCGACTGATCGGCGGATTTATCCGGACGGTAGCGTTTCACACGCGCAAATCGCAGCGCCAGACCGCTCGCGTAGCGTGGACTCACCTGAATCTCGTTGAACGCAATCTCGGCAACCAGCTTCGGCTCGACATAGACGATATGCCCATCGCGCGCAATCTCGAGTTTTAACAACTCTTGTGTCTGCCAGGCCAGCATTTCGTCGGTAAGACCTTTGAAGGTTTTGCCAAGCATCGCGAAACCGCCCTTCTGTGTGTCTCGTGCGCCCAGATGAAGATTACTGAGCCAGCCTTGCCGCCGTCCATTGCCCCACTCGGCAGCCAGGATCACCAAGTCGAGCGTTCGCGCGCGCTTGATCTTCAGCCAGCTCTGGCCACGTGCGCCGGCTGCATATCCGGCGTTCGTCGATTTCGCCATGACGCCTTCGTGCCCGTGTGCCAGCGCCTCATGGAGGAATTCCTCTCCCCGCGCGGCATCTGCTGTAACGAGATGCGGCGTCAACGTTTCGGGCGGGGCTATTTCCTCCAAGGCGGCGAACCGGCGCGCCTGCGCTTCATCCACGAGCCCCGCTCCGTTTAGATGAATCAGGTCGAACCAGTAAGGCACAACCGGCTGCTCTTGCGACATGCGCGCGACATCCAGCTTGCGTCCAAACCTTCGCATCGTGACTTGAAACGGCTGGGGGCGGCCTTGCGCATCCAGGCTGAGAACCTCTCCGTCCAGAATGAGATCCTTCGCCGGCAAAGCCCGTACAGCTTCGACGATCTCGGGAATGGCTGCGGTCACCTCATTCGATCTGCGCGAAAAGACGATCACGTCATCGCCAGATTTATGCGCCTGCACGCGAGCGCCATCAAATTTGTACTCGAGCGCGGCTTCTTCGAGCTCGTTGAGAGCATCGTTCACATCCTCCGCGCTCTGCGCCAGCATCGGCTGTACAAAACGGAAAAGCTGAATCTCGAACCGGGACAGTCCGCTCTCGCCTTGTTCGAGAACCGACCGCGCGATCTGCGCCCCGCCACCCGCCATCATGGCCGCGCGCCGGATGCGTTCCGCCGGGAAGCCGGAGGCCTTGGCTAACGCGTCCAGCATCAGCCCCTCGAGCGCGCCCTGGCGAAGCTCACCGATCAGCAGACGTGTGATGAAGTGTTGCTCTTCAGAGGTTGCACGCGCCAGCAGATTGGCGAGTAGATCGCGCCGCCGCTGCTCCGAGCCGGCGCCTTGCACGGCCGCTAGCGCGTCCAAAGCGCGATCCACCTCCAGGAGTTCGAGGCTGGGATTCTCTGCGCCGGCGGCAGTCGCGTCCCGAAGGGTTGCATAGCCAATGCCGATGCGGCCCTGACGGGTGCTGCCCGAGAGAAAAGACACGCCGATCTCTATTTCTTCGCCGCGCAATTGCCCCAGCACTTCGGCCAGCAAGCGAACCTTTTCGCCGCGCTTCGATGTCTCACCGATGCGACGCGATGCCTCGACGACGGCGGCTAGCAGCATATAGGAAGGCTAACTAGCCACATTATCCGAATTAGCTATGGTTAACCACTTGATTCCATGTCAAAGCATTGCATCTCGTTCAACTGCTTTAAAACGCGTGCACGCTCCCTTTGGCAGGCCACCTGCTCTTGTATGGGCATCTCTCAAACGAAACGCGAGAGAGACCAAATCAAAACCAGGAGGCTATATGAAACTTCAATTGAAAACCATCGTCCTGACCGCGGGTCTCTCCGCCTTTCTCGGGACAGTCACTTTGACGGCTCAGAGTATGAGAGCCGTCGCGAACATTCCGTTCGCATACAACGCTGGTCAAACCAGCCTCGATGCCGGGAAGTACACGATCACCGAAACCGGCACACTCGGGCAATTTATGATCCGCGACAGCGCCACTGCCAAAGCGATCTTCGTGTCCGGCGTGCCCGATAAGAGCCGGCGGAATGGCGCTTCGAAGCTGGTATTCAGTTGCTACGCGGGCGAGTGCTCGTTATCTCAGATCTGGATGAGCGGTGACAGTTACCAACTCAGGCTGCCTCGCGTTGAGACAGAAGCAAACAACCGGATTGGCGTCGCCGCCCTCGTATCGGTTCCGCTCCTATCCCGCTAAGACGAGAAAGGTTCTACGTTCCTACCTCCGCTCGTCATCTCGTTGGGGTAAAGCACCGGCGCTCACTCGCAGAGCACCGGTGCTCTTTTTTTTGTGAGTCTCAACCAGCTCTCGAATGGCTGCGATCACCGCGTTCGGCCGCTCGAGTTGCAGCCAGTGTCCGGTGTTCTCGAGGCGCATGTGGCGGCCGCATTGACTTTGGCGGATCCACGAGTCTCGCTCCTCGATTTCGGCTGCACTGGCGTTCGAAGCGGACAACACGATGAACGGAATCTCTTCGGGAATCGCCATCGAAAGCGCCATGCAGGCGCTGGCCGGCAGCAATTCGAGATACGCAGCCATGGCGGCAAAGGACTTGGGGCGGCTCCAGTGCGCACGAACCACGGGCCACATCTCTGGTGGAAGCTTTTGCACTTCGCCAACTAAGCGCGAGATCACATCTCTGCCCCGCCCGGCGGTAACGTGGGCAATCCATTTGGGCAATCTCTTTCCGCCTGACGCGAGCGCAGCCAAAGCGGCCCTCACTGCTCCCGTTCGCGCCAGGAGAGCGCCACGCCGGGATAGTTTCACCGCGCCTGCGAGGTGCCGCTTCACAGGCTCGCCGCAATTCGCCCAGTATTCAATCGAGACGGGATCGACAAAGATTAGGCCAGCGACTTGGTTTGGGTGCCGATGGGCGAAGACGCGTAGGACGAGTGCTCCAAACGAGTGGCCTACGAGAATATACGGGCCAGGCAGGGCGGCCTTCGAAAAGAGACTCTCGAGCTCAGAAACGAGTTGAACGAGACTCCTCGGCTTTGTGCACGGATCGCTCCAGGAAAGCCCGGCGCGGTCATAGCTGCAAACCCGAGTGAACTCCGCGATTTTCGGTTGCACGAGCGCCCAACTGAGCGAACTCGCGGCGATCCTGGATTCGAGCACAACCACCGGACTACCGGCCCCTGCCTCGTTGATGTGCAGCCGGCAGCCTCCCACATCGACGAGACGGCCTGGCGCAGGAAAGCGCCGCGCATCACTGTAGCTGCCATAAGCCTGATAAACGAGTGCCGCCGCGATCGCACCCAGTGCCGTGACTAGAACGATTACCACGTACGGAGTTCAATCCGCCACGACGAGCTCGCCCGCGACAATCGGCCGCGTTCGCGGCAGCATGCCAAGCATCGCAGCGAGACCCGCGAGCGCCAGCACCGTAACATAGGCCGTCAGCTTGAGCTTGTCCGCAGCGTGTGTCTTCGGCAATGTTTTCCAGAGCAGAAGCAGCACCAGTTGCCCGGCCGTTACCGCCCAAACAGCGCCGTAAAAGTATCTTCGCTCCGTGCCTTCACCTTTTGTCGACTGCCCCGTCCGCGGCAGCAAGCCCAAGGCACCCAGACAGAGAATCGCGAGAAATAGCGGGAAGTACGCGCTCGCGTAAATCTGCTTCAAATGCCACACGCCTGTGCTTGCCGCGATCAATAATCCGGCCAGATTCAAAATCGCGAAAGTGAGAATCGCATTCCATGCAAACGTGTAACACACTTTGCGATACAGCGGGTTTGGCTTGTCTTCGCAGAAGCGCAGGATATAGGGCCGGCGCTCGACGCCAGGAAGTTGGCCGAATATTCCAGCGATGCCGGTAGCGCCTAGCACGATCGATACCCACACCAGGTGTGCCCAGCTTGCCCCGCGCGCAAACAAGCTGAACGTGAGCGGTCCGGGAGCGAGAAAGAAAACCCAAATCCAAATCGGCCAGTGCGCGAGGCGGTACATTTTTTTATTCCACTGACGCATCTTGCGCTGGTTCGCGTACTCAATCCTAATCGGGTAATGACCGAAGCGTGCCATTGCCAGAATCGTACTACTGTTGTCGCGATCATTCGCCCGATATCCTGGTCCTAGGAACGAGATTAGCCGAATGAATCGAGTACCGGCTCTGGTTGCGATAATTGCGGCGGCCTCGCTCACAAGTTGCACAGTAGGTCCGAAATACACGAAAGCTTCGGTCCCATCCGCACCGGCGTATAGCGAAACGCCGCCTCCGAGCTTTCAAGAAGCTAACGGGTGGAAACCTGCCCAACCCAGCGACGCTCTGATTCGCGGGAAATGGTGGGAGCTATTCGGCGATGCTCAACTGAATGCGCTCGAAGAGCGGGTCGACACGGCCAATCAAAACCTGAAAGTTTCCGAAGCCAACTTCCGACAGGCGCGCGCGTCCATAACACTGAACCGCTCCGCCCTTTACCCGACTGTTACCACCGGCCTCCAAATCAATGCCCAGCATACTTCCGCAAACCGGACTGTAGGCTTGGGAGCCATTACCGCCGCGGACTTCGTGCTTCCCTTCGATCTCTCCTACGAAATCGATCTTTGGGGGCGCATTCGGCGAACAGTCGCCTCTGCTCGCGAGCAGTTTCAGGCATCTGCAGCGGACCTTGAAAACGTCAGGCTCTCTCTGCATGCAGAACTTGCTACCGATTATTTCGAGGCGCGCAGTCTCGACGCGCAGAAGCAGCTGCTGGCTGACACGGATGTGGCGTATCAAAAGGCTCTGCAGCTCACGACCAATCGCTTCGAAGGCGGCTTAGCTTCGAAAGCGGAAGTTGCGCAGGCGCAAACGCAGCTCAATACCACTCAGGCTCAGGAGATCGACGTCACAGTTGCTCGCGCCCAATACGAACACGCCATCGCAGTGCTTAGCGGAAGGCCGCCAGAAGGATTCAAGCTGGAAATCGCGCCGCTTAAGCAAGCCCCTCCGCCTGTACCGTTGGGCGTTCCCTCCCAGCTTCTCGAACGCCGGCCAGATATCGCTGCCGCAGAACGCACGATGGCTGCGGCGAACGAGCAGATTGGCATCGCGCGCACGGCTTTCTTTCCTCAGCTGCTTCTCAGCGCGAGTGGCGGGTTTGAGGGCAGCAGCATCGTGAACTGGTTTGCGTGGCCGAGCCGCTTCTGGGCAGTTGGTCCGCAGATGCTTCAAACCGTGTTCGATGCCGGGCGTCGGCGAGCCCAGGTCGAAAGCGCCGAAGCAACGTATGAGGCTGATATCGCGACCTACCGCCAGACGGCACTGAGTGCGTTCCAAGAGGTGGAAGATAATCTCTCGACTCTGCGCATCCTCGAACGTGAGCTTGCCAAGCAGCACGAGGCCACAATTTCAGCCGAGAGCTCGCTCCAGCTCTCACTCAACCGCTATAAAGGTGGATTGGTGACCTATCTCGAAGTCATTACCGCGCAAAGTACAGCGCTTGCAAATGAGCGGACCGAAGTCGATCTGCGGCGTCGGCGCATGGACGCGAGTGTCTTACTGATCAAAGCGCTGGGAGGCGGTTGGGATGCCTCGAAACTTCCGAACGGGTAGATTAGGTTGCGGACGCGTCCGCGCTTCGGAACGAATCACCGCTCGCGTTCGCGCTCTTCGAGATGCTTTAGCCGCGCATCCAAAACTCCTTCCACTCGGAGCAAGGCCTGTTGCGCCGCTTCAAATCGCGCAGTCATTTCCCCCCGCAGGGAAGTAAATTGGAAGTCCATATGCTTTTCGAGTCGTTCGATTTGACGATTATTCACCAGAATGCCGATCAAAACGGCGAGTGTCGGGATGCTCACCGACAATAACACCTGGGCGTTAGGGTCCATCACTTCACTCGTCCCGTTGGACGTGATCGCGTCATTAGGGTAGCATCGCGATCGACGTGATCAGATTTGCATCCACACTCACAGCGTAGCCAATTTGATGCGTAGCCGCTAGCGATCTCAAGTCCCCGGCCGCTGCGTTCAAGGCGGCCCGAGCTCAGCTCTCCGCGTAGCCCTTCAGAATCGCGGTCAGATTATGCGAAAACGCGGAGCGCGGCATCACCACATCGCATCCCTTCTCCTCGGCAGACCGCTTCAAATCGGCCTGAACGTGCGAAACGTAGCCCAGCAATCGAACGCCTCTGTTCCCTTCCTCGCTCTTGAGCTTCGAGATCGTATCCAGAGCATTTACACCTGGATTATTCAAATCGAGGATGATCACCGCAGGATTCTGTTTCGCAGCTGCCAGTGCTTCCGCCTGTGATTTTACGAACAGTACCGGTGTGCCCGCGCGCTTCGCTGCTTCCTGGATCTTCACCGTGAACATCAGGTCGCTTACTACGGCGACAATCTTTTTGTCATGGGGCATGTTGATAGGATAAGCGCACGGAGAGAGTATGAGTGTTCTCGTAGAGCCGCTGCCGCAGGTTAATCCGCTTCAAGATCAACTTCGGTTTGACCGGCGCGTACCGCCTTGCGCTATCGTAATTTTCGGCGCCAGCGGCGATCTGGCCAAGAGAAAGCTGCTTCCTTCGCTGTATCGCTTATTTTATGAGCGCCGCATCTCGGAAAATTTCGCTGTGGTCGGCAATTCCCGGACGCCGCTCTCCGACGACCAATTCCGCGAGAGAATGAAGGAGTCGGTCTCGAAGTTTCTCGAAGATGCGCCCTTCGATGAGGCCGTCTGGAACTCCTTCGCGCAGTGCCTGTTCTATGTCCCTGGCGACTTGAACGATCCCGCTGCATTCGATGCGATTCGTCAAAAGCTCGAGCAAGTGGAGCAATCGCACCAGACTGCGGGCAACGTCATTTTCTATCTCTCGACCCAGCCCAGCTATTACGCCGAAGTCGTCGAGCAACTCGGAGCGCATGGCCTGCAGCACGGAAAAGGGTGGCGTCGCGTCATCATCGAAAAGCCGTTCGGACACGATCTCGAAAGCGCGCGCAAGCTAAACGAGCAGATTCACCAAGTCTTGGACGAAGCCTCGGTTTACCGCATCGATCATTACCTGGGCAAAGAAACCGTCCAAAACATTCTCGCCTTCCGTTTCGGGAACGGCATTTTTGAGCCGTTATGGAACCGGCGTTATATCGATCACGTGCAAATCACGGCTGCTGAGTCGATCGGCGTAGAGGGCCGCGGCGCCTACTACCAGGAAGCCGGCGCGCTGCGCGACATGATCCAAAATCACTTGAGCCAAGTGATGGCGACAGTGACGATGGAGCCTCCGACCGTCTTCGACGCCGACAACGTGCGCGATGAACGAGCCAAGCTACTTCGCGCGGTGCGCGTCATGAAACCGGAAGACGTGTCGAAATACGCCGTTGCGGGCCAATATGGTCCGGCAAAAGTCGGTGGACAGGAGATTCTCGGTTTCCGCCAGGAACCGGGCGTGGAGCCGAACTCGCAGACCGACACCTACGCCGCCGTAACCTTCTTCATCGATAACTGGCGCTGGGCCGGCATTCCGTTTTACATTCGAACGGGCAAGCGCATGCCGAAGCGCGTCACCGACATTGCCATTCAATTCCAAGCGCCTCCTCTTTCGATGTTCAAGCAGCAGACCAAGTCTGGCCTGCTGCCCCCGCGTCCGAATCTGCTTATCCTCCGCATTCAGCCTGAAGAAGGAATCTCTCTGCGCTTCTTATCGAAAAGCCCGGGTAGTGGAATGCGTGTTCGCCCCGTCTCGATGGATTTCAACTACGGCTCGAGTTTCGGCGAACGCTCTCCGACGGCTTACGAAACACTCCTCGTCGACGCGATGATCGGAGATCCCACTCTTTACACGCGCCAAGACATGGTTGAAGCCAGCTGGCAGATTGTTCAGCCGATTCTCGACGTCTGGGCCCACGAGAACTTTGACTTTCCCAATTATCCGGCTGGCTCCTGGGGTCCAAAAGCCTCTGATGAAATGCTTGCCCGTCAAGGTCACGCGTGGAGGATCCCATGAGCAGCGCGATCATTCATCCCGCGCGGCCTGAGCAGATCCTCAAGGCTCTTACAAAAGTTTGGACCTCGCTCGGTCAGGAGGAAAAACAGCAAGGCAAGCCTACGGTGCTGCGCGCTTCCTCCATGACACTCATCGTCGCCACAGACGAGGAAGACGGCGGCTTCTGCGCTTCACAAACCATCTCCGAGCTGATGCACGAGCATCCCAGTAGAGGTATCGTACTGGCGGTCTCCGAAAAAGCCGAAAACGATTTGGCGGCTCGCGTCCTGGCTCAGTGCTGGAAGCCGTTCGGCAAAGCGCAACAGATCTGTTGTGAGCAGATTGAAATCACCGCAAGTCCCGCGAGTTGGCCAAATATTGGCCCCACCGTCATCGGTATTATCCCTGCCGACCTGCCGGTCGTTCTCTGGTGCCGGCACAGCGCCGCGCTCAGCCCGTCAGCGACATCCGATCAGAAAGCCGGGCTTGAGGCAATCATGAACTTGGCGACCAAGGTAGTCATCGATACAGCTGATTGCGATCCGGCGCAGGCTTTCGGCGCTCTTGCCCGGTGGCGCACGGGAGGACGGGTGGTTGCAGATCTCGAGTGGACTCGCTTGACGCGGTGGCGTGAACCGATCGCCCACGTTTTCGATAATCCCGCGAGAGAGAACACACTTGGGAACTTTCACACAATTGAAGTCGGTCACGCCGGAGATAAGCCTTGTGCTTCGGTGTTCTATATGGCCGGTTGGCTCTCGGCTCCGTACAAAGCGAATGTCTCGATTGTGAAGATCGAGGGCTATGCCCCGGGCCTGCATCGGGTGACGCTGCATTCCGCTTCAGAGACGATCGTGTTTGAATGCACCGGGGCGGATTGCATGACGCTCCGGAGCACCAACGGCCGCGAGCGGAAATACAGCTTCACTGAAGCGAGTCTTTACACGCTAATGAACGAGGAACTAGCCATGGTCGGCCCAGACCCAGCCTTTGACTCGGCATTCGCCCGCGCTCAAGAGGTTGCACTTGGTTCCCGGTAAATCTCTTGAGCAGGTCGCCGCTGATTCCGAGCGCTCGGCCGCTGCATGCGCCAAGTACATCTTGGATGCACTCTCAACGACGCTGAAATCTAAGCCGCGCGCCACCATTGCGATCTCAGGCGGCACAACCCCTCGCCTGATGTTCTCAAAGCTCGCGAACTCCGGTTTTGATTGGTCTAACGTTCATTTCTTTTGGGTTGACGAACGCTGCGTCCCTCCAACAGACAACCAGAGCAACTTCAAAATGGCGAATGAAACCCTGCTCGCTCCGGCGCGCATATCTCAAAACAACGTGCATCGCATCCTTGGTGAGCTATTGCCCGAGGAAGCGGCAGCGCACTATATCGAAGACATCACGCGCTTCTTCTCGCTTGAGAATCAGGAGTTGCCCGGCTTTGACATCATTCATCGCGGTATGGGGCCGGATGCCCACACGGCCAGTCTGTTTCCCGGCGAGCCGCTGATCGATAACCGCACAGGCATCGCGGCCGCAGTATGGGTCGACAAGCTGCGGAGCCATCGCGTGACTCTTTTACCTGGAGTATTACTCGCTGCGCGGCGTACGATTATTGAGGTTGCAGGCGAAGATAAGGCCGATGCCGTCTACAACGTCCTGAAAGGCCCGGAGGATCCGCAAAAATACCCCTGCCAGCTCGGTGCCCGAAATTCCGATACGGCCATTTGGTTCCTTGATAAAGCGGCGGCTTCGAAACTGTAAGCGCATTTTGGGGCACGCCGCGCTCGGACTGCCGCTCATTGCGGCGTGTTCTCTCCTCCCGCGCCAAACCGCTTCCCAAGCGCATACCGCAAGCGTGGCCTACAACCGGCTCTTGTTTGGGGGCGACGTGATGTTCTGCCGCGCCGTGCGCCGAGAGATGCTCGCGGCTCACGATCCCGCCTTACCCTTTCGCAAAATCGCGCCGCTGACGCGCGCGGCCGACATCGCGTTCGTGAATTTGGAATCGCCATTTTCCGATCGCGGGTCGTATCACGACCATGGATTGATTTTTCACGCTCCTCCCGATGCCATTGCAGGACTCAATCTAGCAGGCATCGCCATCGCATCGACCGCTAACAATCACTCCCGCGATTGCGGCCCGCACGGTATCGTATTCACTGTCGACTGGTTGCGCTCCCACGGAATCTCGCCAGTGGGAAGCAGCGCATCGGAAGCCGTGACGCATGAGGGCATAATCCTAACACGCAATCGCGTGCGCTTCGGTTTTCTCGGCTACACTTTCGATCAGCAGAACGGCAATTGGCACGACATCGATCCGCGAATCGCGCTGACCGACATTCCGACCCTCTGCCGTGACGTTGCCGCTCTGCGCAAACGCTCCGACGTCGTGATCGTTTCCATGCACAACGGCATCGAGTACATGCGTAAACCCACCGAGGCGCAGATCGCGTTCGCCCACGCTGCCATCAATGCCGGAGCGACTCTCGTGATCGGACATCACCCGCATGTCATCCAGCCGCATGAGTCCTATCGAGGCGGCGAAATCTTTTACTCCTTGGGCAACCTTATCTTCGATCAGTTTCAGCGGACTGAAACGCAGCACGGCGAACTCGCCGAGATCTCGTTCCTCGGCTCGGCTATTTTGGCAACGCACGTCATAGCGGTCCGAATCACGCCAACCGGTCCCGAGATCGAAAGCTCCGCCGCCGTTGGTTACCCGCCAGCGGGGCGCTCGACGTGCCCGCCGAATTTGTAGCGCATTGCTGACAGAATTTTTTCCGCGAACGTATGCTCCTGGCGCGATCGGAACCGCGTGAACAGTGCGGAGGCCAACACTTCGACCGGAATCGCCTGCTCAATCGCGGCATTAATGGTCCAGCGGCCTTCGCCGGAATCTTCGACGAAACCGCTGAAGTTTGAAAGATCCGGATTTTCGGCCAAAGCCATAGCTGTCAAATCGAGCAACCACGATCCGATCACGCTGCCGCGCCTCCATACTTCGGCGATATCGGCAACGTTCAATTTGTAACGTTCGTTCTCCGGAAGCTCCTTAGAATCTTTGTGAGCCAATAGATCGAATCCCTCGGCATACGCCTGCATCACGCCATACTCGATCCCGTTGTGCACCATCTTGACGAAGTGGCCCGATCCGGGAGGCCCGCAATGCAGGTATCCATATTCGGCCGTTCCACCCAGTTTTTCGCGTCCCGGTGTGCGCGGGATATCACCTAAGCCCGGCGCCAATGTTTTGAAAATGGGCTCCAGATGTTTAAACGCATCCTCGTGAGCGCCGATCATCAGGCAATAGCCTCGCTCGACACCCCAGACGCCTCCGCTGGTTCCCGCATCTACGTAGTGGATTCCCCGCTTGGACAGCTCAGCCGCACGCCGGATATCATCTTTATAGAAGCTGTTCCCGCCATCGATGATCATGTCTCCGGGTTCCATTGCGGCTGCCAGGCTTTGGACCGTGCTTTCGGTCGCTTTACCGGCGGGCACCATGATCCACAGGGCTCTCGGTTTCGGAAGCTCCTTGACTAAGTCCTCGAGCGAGTTAGCTCCTTGAGCGCCTTCGGACGTAACCTTTTGAACATTCGCAGCGTTCAGATCGAAAACAGTCACTTGATGACCGCCCTTCATCAGACGCCGCGTCATATTGGCGCCCATTCGCCCCAGACCCACCAGCCCAAGTTGCATGCTCGTTTCCTCCCTGCTAGCTTACCGGATGTGTTCCGGCTCGCCTTGCATGCGCTTTTCCTATTAGGCCTGGTATCCTTCGGTTTCCTCTCCTCCGGTTGCAATCGGACTCACAAGAAAGTGATCGCTGTCATTCCCAAGGCAAGCGCCGACCTTTTCTGGCAGAGCGTTCATGCCGGAGCGGTCAAGGGTGCAAGAGAAAACCGCATCGATATCGTGTGGGACGGTCCCCCGGCTGAGACGGATATTGCGGGCGAGATGCAAATTGTCGAAACCATGATTAATCGCCAGGTGGATGCGATCGCGCTCGCGCCATCCGATCGGTCAGCCTTTAAGATCGTTGTCGATCGAGCCGCCGCGGCAGGCATTCCCGTCGTCATTTATGATTCAGCGGTCGCCAGCGATAACTATGTCACATTCGTTGCAACGGACAACTATGCGGCGGGCGAGTTAGGAGCAGACCGTATGGGAAAAATTCTAAATGGCAGAGGCAAGATCGTGATGGTGAAAACGACTCCGGGCGGCGCTTCGACGACAGCGAGAGAGAGCGGCTTCAGGCACGAGCTGCACGCAAGATTTCCAGCGATTCAAATTCTCGATGAGCGATTCGGCATGGCAAGCATTGCTCAATCGCTAACTGTCACCGAAAATATGCTGACGGCGCACCCGGACCTGAACGGAATCTTTTGTTCCAACGAGTCGGGGAGCACAGGCGCGGTTCAGGCGGTTAAAGCGCGAGGCGCAAAGGTGAAAATTGTGGGTTTCGATTCGAGCCCCATGCTGCTCGACGAGCTTCAAGCCGGATCGATAGACTCACTCGTCATTCAGGATCCGTTCAAGATGGGTGAAACCGCGGTCATCGAGGCGGTAAAAGCCATGCGCGGCGAGAGCACTCCGAAAAAGCTGTTTCTCCCCCCGCGCCTGATCGACGCCGCAAACATCAATGACCCGGTCATTCAAGCGCAGGTGCATCCTGACCTAAAAACTTACTTGAACTCACCCGGTTCTTAGTGGCGATAGTATGCCACGAGCAAATCCCCGGATTGCGGTGTAGCTTGTGCGCTGCTGAACGTGATAGTCGCTCCACTCAAGGTATAGTCACCGTTCTGATCGAGCAGCATGCCATTCTTGTATAGCTTCAGGCTAAGCACGGGATTCGGAGCCGCAGCCAGCGTGGCGTCTGAAAAGGTCGAACTCTGGCCGGTTCCCGCGACGCGGTAAAAGGCTTGGACAACATCACCCGGTTTCGGCACGTTCCCGTTGAGAAAAGTGATTGTGTTTCCAGAGAGCGTGAAATCGATGCCCGTCATCTGCTCCAGGCCGTTCCTGTACAACTGCAAGCTGGCCGGCGGTGCAGGACTCTGAGCCAACGTAAATGCCGCATTATTTCCGTCCATTGTTCCCGACGGAGTTTCTCCATCCGCGAACTGCGCATTGGAGGTTCCGGCCGTCAACGAGTTCACCTGTGAACTGAGGCTCGACACGGTATTGCCCAGAGTAGTTACTGTGTTACTGATTCCCGTTACTGTATTCGTAAGTCCAGTCACCGTGTTCCCAAATGCGGTGACATTCGAGTTTAGCCCGGTTACTGCTGAACTTAGAGTAGAGATCGAAGTGGTATTCGTACCAACGGTGCCGGTAAGGGCGCTTGTGGTTGCCGTGAGTCCCGCGAGAGAGCTGTTAACCTGAGCTAAATCGGCGCTTAGATCGGTAACATCTGAAATGGGAATGGGTACGGAGATTGTCCCTGGTCCCCCGCCCGATCCGCCTGAGCCCCCCGAGCCGCCTTCCGTGGTGGATGTCCTGACCTGACTTAACGTCAACGGAGTGGGACTTGGCGGCACTGACCAGGTTTCGGTCCAAGTCACTGTTCCGTTGCTGCTGTTATAGACGGCTGCATAGTAAGCGCCCGGAGACGCCGTGGTCGAAGGTACCAGGAGTACAGAAAGCGCGCCTGTATAAATCTGTGCCGACGTGCTCTGAGGCGCTACGGTGCCGGGACTCGCGAAGCCGTTGAAAGTGATGACGACCGTGCCGCTGAACAGCGATCCGTCGGGATTATAGACCGTATCTAGAATTTGGGTCAGAGTCGATTGCGAGAACGCGCAGCTCACAAATAGCGTCGAGCAAAGAATCAGTGCCCACACCAGCCGGTGCAGTTTTGCCATGTTGCCTCACGTGAAGATTCGCCCTCTTTGCGAAGGCGACTTCAGTCAAGCATGTGGTCCTGTTGTGTCTACGAGAACCGGCAAGGGGAGAATTAGCCGCGATGGATGCTAAGTCTCTGATGCTATTTGTTTTGTGAGAATTTTGAAGATTCTCGCGAACGCTGTGAACGCGAGATCCGGCGCTAGCGGGCTCGTTTGTCAGGAGAGCGAGGCGGCCTCGCTGCGCTCGATTCGCTCGGCATTCAAATAGGGTTGTAACGCGCTAGGGACCAGCACGCTTCCGTCCGCCTGCTGATAGTTCTCGATGATCGCCACCCACGTTCGCCCCACAGCCAGACCGCTGCCATTTAACGTATGCACAAACTCCGATTTCGCGTTGCCGCTTTTCGCCCGAATTTGGGCGCGGCGCGCCTGGAACGCCTCAAAGTTCGAGCAAGATGAAATCTCCTTGAACGCGCCCTGGCCGGGTAGCCAGACTTCAATATCGAAGGTTTTCGCCGCGCTGAAGCCCAAATCCCCCGTGCAGAGCGCCATGGTCCGGTAGCACAGGCCGAGCTTTTTCAGGACCTGCTCGGCGTCCCGCGTGAGTTTCTCGTGCTCTTCATCGCTTTGATCCGGCCGGGTGAATTTCACCAATTCCACTTTTTGAAATTGATGCTGGCGAATGATTCCGCGGACATCGCGCCCGTACGATCCGGCCTCGCTGCGAAAGCAAGGCGTGTAGGAGCACAGCGAAATCGGAAGATCATCGCTGTTCAGAGTTTCGTCCCTGAACAGGTTGGTTACAGGAACCTCGGCAGTGGGCGTTAGCCACAAATCATGCCCCTCGCAGCGGAACAAATCCTCGGCGAACTTTGGTAATTGGCCCGTGCCGTACAGACTTGCCGAATTAATCAGAAAAGGCGGAAGGACCTCGCTATACCCGTGCTCGTTGGTATGCAAATCGAGCATGAAGTTGATCAGCGCACGCTCGAGCCGCGCGCCGACGCCCCAGTACACCGCAAAACGCGCTCCGGTTACTTTCGCGGCGCGTTCCAGGTCGAGAATTCTCAAATCGGGACCCAAATCCCAGTGGGCTTTCGGCGAAAACGGGAACTCCGGCGCCTTTCCCCACCGCCGTACTTCGACATTGTCCTGTTCACTCTTCCCGACCGGGACGCTCGCCTGCGGCAGATTCGGAACACGCGAGAGAAAATCCCGGAACTGAGCGTCCAGCTTCGCGGCTTGGTCATCCAATTCACCAATGCGCTCCCCCATCGCGCGGACTTGCTGCTGCCGCTCCGTCGTGTCTGTGCCCGCCTTCCGCAGCTTGCCTATTTCCACAGTTGCCTGATTGCGTTCGGCTTTCAGCTGCTCGCTTTCTGTCACACACTGCCGCCGCGCCGAGTCGAGCGCACGAAACTCATCGACGCCCAATGCGTAACCGCGCGTGGCAAGCCGCTCTCGAATCTCTCCAAGATGATTGCGGAAGTAATTCAGGTCGTACATGGCCTAGATACTTGGCCTCAGAGGAAGCAAGCTTCTAGGAACGCTGCTCAACCGGAACCCATTTTTGACCATCCGGCGCTCCGGTGTACTCGGCTCGGGGGCGAATCAAGCGATTATGCCGGTACTGCTCCAAAATGTGAGCGGTCCATCCCGACATGCGGCTAACCGCGAAAATGGGAGTGAATAAGTCAATGGGAATGCCAAGCGAGTAGTAAGTAGATGCCGAATAAAAATCTACATTGGCACTTAAATCTTTCACATCATGCACTGTCTGCTCCACCCGAGCTGATTTCTCGTACAGCTCCGTGTGTCCGGTGCGTTTCCCCAATTCTTCACTCATCTTCTTGAGATGAATCGCGCGGGGATCCAGCGTTCGATATACCCGATGCCCAAAACCCGCGACTTTGATTTTCTTATTTAGATCGCTCTTGACCTTTTCTGCTGCTTCGTCGGGTGACTTCGTCGAAAGCAGCATGCGAATAACATTTTCGTTCGCGCCGCCATGCAGCGGGCCCTTTAATGCGCCGATCGCTGAAGTCACCGCCGAATAGATATCCGATAATGTCGCGGCTGTCACGCGAGCGGCGAAGGTCGAAGCATTCAGCTCATGATCTGCATGCAGAATGAGCGCTACGTCGAACACGCGCTCCATCAGCTCATCGGGTTTTTTCCCCGTCAGAGTGGCTAAAAAGTTCGCCGCATATCCGAGACCCGGTTCCCCCGGGATGATCTGTTTGCCGTTCCGCAGACGATCATAGCTCGTGACGATCGTTGCCACGCGCGCCATCAGCTTCACTGCTTTTTTCACATTCGCCTGATCGGAATTGTCGGCCGCGAGCGGATCGTACAAGCTCAGCATCGAAATGGCAGTGCGCAGCACATCCATTGGCGCGCTACCTTCGGGAACTGATTTCAAAAACGCAGTGACTTCGTGGGGCAGCTCACGCTCTGCAACCAGGGCCGACTTCAACTCCGCGAGTTCGTTCTGGTTCGGCAGCTTGCCATTCCAAAGAAGATAAATGACTTCTTCGAAAGTTGCGTTTTCGGCAAGCGTGTGAATGTTGTAGCCGAAGTAACTGAGCACTCCCCGGCCGCCATCGATGAAGCAGATGTTCGACGATGTCGCGACTACGCCTTCGAGCCCTGCGCCTGCCATGAAGTGTTGTGGTCTCTCCCGCCTTTGATTCTATATCTCTGCTGTCTGCGGTGAGATCTTTGTGTCATCATCGGTTGTCTGCCTCAAGCACCGACAATTGCTCGATCTCCTGTTGCAGCTTGCGCTGCGTTCGCTTCCTTCTAGGAAAGAAAATCGCGCACCATATGGCGAGAAGCACGAGAACTGGCGCCATGTTTACTAGGAGCCGTGGCTCGTCGAACGACTTGATCAGCCCCGGCACGATAACCATCGCCAGTCCCAAGAAGCAAAACGTCAGACCCGCCCTGCGCCAGATGTGCCGGACATAGTCGCGCCGCTTCTCAAGTTCGCTTCTGTAAGACTGGAGCGTGGTGTCCAATGTCCCATCCCGCGCTAGCTGCCTTGGCCAAATCCATCTGTATGTCTGATACGCAAAATAGATGGACCAGAGACTTAACACGCCCATCCCCATGCGCGGAATCACCTCATGGCCTCTCGCGCAGCCCCACGCGAAGAATACGGAAAGGATGAACCCGAGGATTATAGAGTAGACCGCTGCAAAACGGGCTTTCCTCTGATGCTGCTGTGTTTTAAGGCGTAATTGATCTGCTGACATTTTGAATGCCTCCGTGAGCTGGCTTTGCCAGATATTTTGTGGGTCTTTCATTGGAAACTCACTTGCCATGAGGTCCTCCTTCATCGAACCAGCGCCTCAGGAGGTTCTTGATCCGGTGAACTTTCATGGCCACGTTCGCCGGCGACAACCCGGTGATTTCGCTGATCGAGCTCGCATCCATTCCCTCGAGATAGGAAACGATGATCTGACGATCGAGCGGTTTCAGGCGCTGGATTAGACTGGAGAGACGCTCGAGCGCTTCGGCGTGGCTCGCGGCGAGTTCACCCTGATCACTGCCGGGCATCGTCTCGATGTTCTCGATGCTCACCAACCTGTTCCTGATCCGGCTCTGCCGAACGATGTGCCCGGTGGCTACGTTATGAGCAACACGGTAGACCCAGGTTCGAAGTGAACATCGCTGGTCGAAATACGCGAAACTGCGCCAGAGATGTAGATGAATATCCTGGAGCAAGTCACGGCGCGCGTCGGGATCAAGCTCATACGCTCTCGCGAGCCGGTCGAGTGAAGAACCGTAGGCGTCCGCTGCCTGTTCGTACAAAGAATCCAGGCTCACTTCTCCGGCCGATATGGGTTCAGCTCCCCGCACATCCAGGGTAGTCGTTAGACATTGGCCTTTCTAACAGATTTAATACTGCTTCCAACGCTGTCGCGGTTGGCTTGTCCTCCCTTATAACCGCCTTTCCCAGCCGGCGTAGTACCGGCAACCAGCTCGGGTTGTGAGGGCAGCTTGGCGCAGCGCCCATCTCAGGAGATAATGCGGATGGTGGCCACCCAGACGCAATCCTCGCAAACGTCAGCCGAACCATTGGTTGGCAAACACGCGCTTGGCATCCCCGGCGAGCTTGATCGCGAGGCTCTCGTTCGAGCCTTTCGCACTATGTATCTGGCCCGTTCGCTCGATGATCGCGAGATCCTGCTTAAGCGGCAAAACCGAATCTTTTTCCAGATCAGCGGTGCTGGGCACGAAGCCGTCGGTGTCGCGATGGGGATGTTACTCAAGCCGGGACAGGATTGGATCTATTCGTACTATCGAGACCGTGCGCTGGCTTTGACGCTAGGCGTGACTGCCGAAGACATGCTGCTTCAGGCGGTCGGTGCTGCGCGCGATCCACATTCGGGCGGCCGTCAGATGCCGTCGCATTGGTCGGCTCCGGCATTGCGCCTGGCTACCTCCTCTTCGCCCACGGGCACCCAATTCCTGCAGGCCGCAGGCTGCGCGCAGGGCAAGAGCTATATCGATCCGGCTTCGGATGAAATCACAGTTGTCTGCTCCGGCGAAGGCGCTACCAGCGAAGGTGAATTCTGGGAGGCCGTCAATATTGCCTGCCTCGAGCGCCTGCCATTACTGTTTCTGGTCGAAGACAACGGCTACGCGATCTCCGTTCCGGTCGAGTGCCAGACGGCGGGCGGCAATGTGGCCCGCCTGCTCGAAGGATTTCCCGGCCTCTTTCGCATGGAGCTCGACGGGACGAATTTCATCGAGTCATTTCGTGGTCTGACGCAAGCCGTCGATTACTGTCGCAGTGGCCATGGTCCTGCGGTCGTACATGCATCCGTCATCCGGCCCTATTCGCATTCGCTCTCAGATGATGAGCGGCTTTATAAACCCAAATCGGAGCGTGAGCAAGAGGCCACGCGCGATCCGCTCAAGACGTATCCGGAGTTTCTGTTGCGGGAAGGTCTGCTCGATGCTCCCGCGCTCGAGCGAATCACTCGCGAAACCGACCGTGAAGTGGCCGCAATCACCGAGCGTGTCCTCAGCGAAGCGCCGCCCCCGCCCGGCTCCGGTCTCCTCTACCTTTATTCGGACAAGATCGATCCCACTTCGGACGCCTTCGATGCGCAGCCGCACTTTCAAGGCGAACCGCGCACCATGATCGATTCCATCAATCAAACGCTGATTGAAGAGATGCGCCGCGATGAACGGATCATCGTCTTTGGCGAAGACGTCGCTGATTGCAGCCGCGAACAGAATCTGTCGGAGGTGAAGGGCAAAGGCGGCGTGTTTAAAGCTACCGCAAATTTGCAGCGGCAGTTCGGAGGCAAGCGCTGCTTCAATACTCCACTCGCCGAGGCCGGCATCGTGGGCCGGGCAATTGGGTTGGCGGAGCGTGGATTGAAGCCCGTACCTGAGGTTCAGTTTTTCGATTACATCTGGCCCGCCATGATGCAGATTCGGGACGAGTTGGCCACCATCCGCTGGCGTTCGAATAACGGCTTCTCCTGTCCCGTCGTCGTGCGTGTCCCGATCGGCGGATATCTAACGGGGGGTGCGATTTATCACAGCCAGTGTGGCGAAGTTACGTTCACGCACATCCCCGGTCTGCGCGTGCTGTTCCCTTCGAATGCGCTCGACGCTTGCGGCTTGCTCCGCACCGCCATTCGTTCTGACGATCCGGTTTTGTTCCTCGAGCACAAGAAGCTGTACCGCGAGCCGTACAACCGCGCACCGAATCCCGGTCCTGACTTCACCATCCCGTTTGGGAAAGCGAAAACGGTGAAGCCCGGCCAAAGCCTCAGCGTCATCACCTACGGCGCACTCGTGCAGAAATCGCTACAGGCCGCCTTGCAAATTGAACAGCGCAAGCGCGGCGCATCCGTCGAAGTCATCGATTTGCGAAGTCTTTCTCCATACGATTGGAACGCCATCAGCGCTTCGGTTAAAAAGACCAACCGCGTGCTGATCGCCTACGAAGATACGCTTTCGTGGGGTTACGGAGCGGAAATCGCCGCGCGTATTGCCGATGAGCTGTTCACGGATCTCGACGCCCCTGTGCGCCGCGTGGCGGCACTCGATACGTGGGTGGCCTACAACCCGCAGCTCGAAGCCGAAATCCTGCCACAAGTCGACGATCTCGTGCGCGAGGGCGAGCAACTGCTGGGATATTAAGTAGGCGGACGCCCCGGCGGCCATAGCCCCGTCTCGATTTCGATCATTTTGCTAAGTTCCGCTGTTCGCTGTAAGATCATGCAAGGTACATGACAATTAAGAGAGTTGAGCCCGTATCCTGCGCAAAAATCGCGGGCGTTATTTACGCCGCCATTGGGCTTCTAGTTGGCACCTTGGTCTGTTTAGTCGCTCTGCTCGGGATGGGTTTCTCGGGCACACAGCGAGGGCTGGCGCAGAATGCCTTGTCTCCCGTAATCGGTGCGGTGATGGGTGTAGGGGCGATCGTCTTCGCCCGAATTTTTTATGGCGTAATAGGTTTTATCTCCGCTTTGATTGGGGCCTGGCTTTACAATCTGGTCGCGTCCAAGATGGGCGGAATCGAGATCGAGGTCGCGTACCCACAAACTGACACTACCCTGCCTCGGTAAGCGAACGAACTACCACGCAATCTGCGCCGGAAGAAACTCCGCTACCAGATCCTCGTAATACGGCCGCAACTGCTCGAGCTCCGGTTTCTCCGCACCCTTCGAATACAGATCATAGCGGTTAAACTTCTTCACCCACTCGAAGATCTGCTCATCTTGCTCGTTCATGAGATACCGATACGCGCCATGCCTGTGCGCCGCATAAAACGAGTGATACCGCAACATATACTGCGCGGGCTCAGGAAGGTAATCTTTCGTGACATTGAAGACGTACTCGTCATGACCCCATGACATATACACGCTGTTCAGCCCGGAATGTGGCTTGTAAATTCCGCAAGCCGTCTGATACTCACGAACTTTGCTATCCGGATTCGCCGCAAAAAATTCCGGAAACACAATCTGATCGGAGTACGCGCAACCAACCGGAAACGTATCGCCGACTACCGCCCATTGAGGCTCACCATACAAGCACAGCACTTTTCCCAAATCGTGGATAAAACCGGCCAGCACGAACCAGCGCGGATGGCCATCTCTCCGAATCGCCTCGGAGGTCTGCAGCAGGTGCTCAATCTGCGAGAGATCGGTATCAGGATCGCTGTCATCCACCAGCGTATTGAGATACTCGGCGGCTTCCCAAATACTTTTCTTTCCACGATTCAGCTGCAAGAACTGAGCTCTCTTCGCGAGCACAAACTCTAACGTTTGCTGCTTATGATTCTGCCGGTAAAACTCCGTAACCCCCGGGTTCGCATCCGCCTTATAATTCCGAAAGTCCTCCTCCGATTTGCCCTCGCGGTAACGCGTGGCGACAAAATCGTCCCATTCCTCCAGACTCTCGAGTGGCTGAACGTCTTGACTGAGCTCGATGCTGCTTTCGGTAATCACACCTCCAGTTTATCGGAAATTTGGGTAGCTTGCGAAGTGTGTGTTGCCATACCGGATGTGCAATCATCAGATGCGAAAGCCGTTTCACGGGGCGAACTAGATGGGTTTAGACACTGTCGAGCTAATCATGCGAATCGAGAACGAATTCGGATTGACATCCCGGATGCTGAAGCTGGAGAGGTCGCGAGTGTGGGAAATCTACATGACTTGGTTATGTCCAAACTCACCTCTAAAGACGGAAGCATTTGCTTCACAAGTACCGCTTTCTACAGAACGCGAAGAGGATTTACCGAGGTTCTCAACATTCCCAAACAAAGTATTAGGCCCACAACCCCGCTCAACGATCTAGTTGGAGAAGAGAACAGAGCACAGCTTTGGAGATCGATTCGGAATGCGATCGCACTGGAAACGCCAGATTTGGAAACTGCTTGGATCAACCATGGCGATCGATTTCCGAGTGGGGCGGAAACCGTAGGCGAATTGGCGGAAAAAGATCATGGTTCTTAACTTCGGGCGACTCAGCGCAGATCGTAAAGGGCAAAGCGCGAAGGATGTGTGGAAGAGGCTCTGCGCGGTCATTGTCGATGAATCGGGTGTTAGGCCCGAGCAACTGACCCGAGACGCTCATATTGTTAGAGACCTCAAGATCAATTGACGGGCAGACCGGACATGAGGGACGGGAAATCATCAATTCGCAAACACATTATGGGCAACACAGTTTAAGCAGAACGGAAATGTCGTCCTATTCAGGTCGCAGTGCGGGCCGCACACCCATAAGCAGAACCGCGCCTAAAAACGGAGGCGCCGCGACGATCCAAATTACGTCGCTATAGAGCTGATGATCCGAAAAATACCCGATAATCGGCGAAATTACCGTCTGTAAAATCCCGTAAGCACACGTGAGCGCGGAAATCGCTAAGCCCGATCGGGCGGCTCCGTACAGATCGATCGGAATCGCATAGATATTCACGCTGCCCGCCAGAGCGAAAAAGAAACTGATCGAAATAATAGCTGTCGCCCATCGCGCATCAGCCGCGACCGGCAGAAAGAGCGTGATTAGCAAACCCAGAGCGCTGACCCAAATCGCGTTTCTTCGCGCGGACACGGGATCCGTCCCGCGCCGGACCCAGCGCAGCGACATCCAGCCGCCGAAAAACCCGCCCACATTCGAGATCAGCGGCGGAATCCAGACGTAACTCGCCGATTCCCGCAAAGTCAAACCGTGAACGTGCGTCAGGTAAAGCGTCGTCCAGTTCGACCATAGCGAGTAGCTTGGCATCCACAGCACATTCGCCGCGGCGACGATAAGCAAAGACCGATCGCGTAACAGAGAAAATCCGCTCTTTGCCGTTTTCTCTATGACTGCCTGCTGAGGCGGAATCCTGCGGCTTACTGCGAGCCAGATCGGGATCCATAGAAATCCAAACACACCGGTAATGACGAACGGCGTTCGCCAACTGTACGCGATCGCAACGCCGATCCAAAGCGGCGCCATCGCCCAGCCGAGACTGAGCCCAATCTGATTTACGGCCGCCCCCAGCGCACGCTCTTCGGGCTTCAGGTACATGCCGTTGATTTTGCCCACCGCCGGGACGCCCGCGGACTCACCGACTCCCAGTGCCGCCCTGCAAATCGTCAGACCGGTCAGGCCGCGAGTGAAACCTGCACTGACCGCGGCTGCCGACCACCAGCTCACCGCTGTCGAAATTCCGCGGTTTACGCCCGCCCGGTCGAGAAACCATCCCGCAAACAACGAGCTCGCGGCATACGCAATAGAGAACGCGGAAATCAAAAATCCGAAATCCGTCTGGTTGAATCTGAGCTCACTCATGATCAGCGGCGCGAGCGTCGCGAGCAATTGCCGGTCAAGATAATTCAGCATCGACGAGATGACGAAAACTGTGAAGACCGGCCACCGCCAGCGGAAAGCGCGGCTCATTTGTGAAAATCTAGGATCGGGAGCGCTGTATGAACGAACCAGCAGGTCGGATCGATACCGGGAGGCGCAGTTTCATCCGCGGAGTTGGATTGCTGGCTGGCGCGGCCTTGCGCGTCGGTGGCTCTCCTAACGAAACCTCGTCCGAGAAATCTCACGGGAGCATCACCGATGTAGGTCGAATCCGAGTAGGTCACTTTACCGATACTCGCAGACCGACTGGATGCACTGTCGTGATCTTTGATAACGGTGCTGTGGCCGGCGTCGATGTGCGTGGCTCCGCGCCGGGAACTCGCGAAACCGATCTGCTGCATCCGATCAACACCGTTCAGACAGTCAACGCAATTCTGCTCTCCGGTGGCAGCGCCTTCGGCCTCGAGGCAGCGGCCGGTGTGATGCGCTATCTCGAAGAGCACGGAGTCGGATATCATGTCGGATCAATAGTCGTCCCTATCGTGCCCGCTGCCGTTCTGTTTGACCTGAACGTAGGCAATCCGAAAGTTCGTCCCGACGCCTCTTCCGGATACGCGGCCTGCCAAGCCGCCTCACCCTCGAACGTTGCGGAAGGAAACGTAGGCGCGGGTGCAGGCGCAACCATTGGAAAATTGTTCGGTTTTCAGAGCGCGATGAAGTCCGGCTTGGGCGCCGCGAGCCTCACCATCCACGAAACCGGCCTCGTGGTCGGCGCTATAGTTGCCGTAAACGCCGTCGGCGACGTGGTCGATTCACAAACGGGCAGGGTCCTCGCCGGTGCGCGCACGCCTGATGGGAAACATCTCCTTAACAGCATGGATCAAATCGCGAACGGGCGTAGATTGGCGGCCAGCGCAGGCGAGAACACGACCATCGGTATCATTGCAACCAACGCCCGCTTGAATAAGGATCAAGCGACCAAAGTTGCGCAGATGGCGCACGACGGCTTGGCCCGCGCAATCAATCCCGTGCATACTCCGTTTGACGGCGACACACTCTTTGCAGCGAGTACAGGAGCGAGTGAGATTCACGCCGATCTGACCACGGTCGGTTCTATCGCCGCTGAAGTCGTATCGCGCGCCGTGAATCGCGCCGTGCTCACTGCTACTGGCATCCCCGGTTACCCGGCTTGTCGCGATCTGAGCCCCGCCGCCGATTCAACAGAATGACCACTCCCCTCCCACCTGGTCCACTCCGCGAACCCCCGCGCAGCATCAGCGTCATCGTACCCTGCTTCAACGAGAGCGAGGTGATCGCCTATTGCCATGGCCGCCTGACCGAAGTTATCCGCCATCTAGCGGATGCCTACGAGATCGTCTACGTAGACGACGGCTCGCGCGATTCTACGCCTCTGGCCCTTGAGGAGATTCACGCCTCAGATCCTAACGTCACCGTTATCGAGCTTTCCCGCAATTTCGGGCATCAGATTGCCGTCACCGCTGGACTTGAAATCGCAACCGGCGAAGTCGTCGTCATCATGGACGCCGATCTGCAGGATCCTCCCGAAGTCATCAAAGACATGCTGCACTTGTGGCAGCAGGGATACGAAATCGTCTATGGCGTTCGCGAGACACGCCAGGGCGAGACCGGCTTCAAGTTGTGGACCGCAAAACTTTTCTACCGGCTGATCAACACGCTTTCGGATGTCGCGATCCCATCCGATAGCGGCGATTTTCGGCTGCTCGACCGCAAGGCCGTTGAAGCGATCAAGAGTATGCCCGAGCGGCAACGTCTGCTCCGCGGCATGTGCAGTTGGATCGGCTTCCGCCAGTGTGGCCTCAAGTACGCGCGCGCTCCGCGGCTAGCCGGTACAACCAAATATCCGCTACGCAGCATGGTCAATCTTGCTTTGGATGGCATCGCATCGTTCTCTACCATTCCGCTTCGCTTCGTTGTCGCCATCGGATTCTTTACCGCCGCGCTTTCGCTCCTCGGCATCCTTTACGCATTGATCGTGCGGCTCTTCACATACACCTGGGTGGCTGGCTGGACAATTACATTTATCGGAATGCTCTTCCTCGGCGGTGTCCAGATGATGAGCATCGGGATTGTCGGTGAATATGTAGGCCGCATCTACACAGAGACCAAGCGCCGGCCGCTGTATCTCGCGCGCTCCGTTCTTCCGCGGCGTGCGCGTCAGCCGGAATTCAGTCACGCCTCCGCCCGCGCTGAAGACTTCCGCTAAGCGTGCGCATCCGGTCCGTAACACCGTACCTGGTTCTGACCGCCACGCCGATCTTATATTTCGCGTTTCTGACCCGGACCTATTACTGGGATGGCGTCCTGTTCGCTCTCAATATCGAGCAGGTTCATCGAGGCGAAACTCCGTTTTCAATCTTGTTCCATCCGAACCATCTTCTGTATTCGGTGTTCGGCTATGCGCTCTACGATGCGGCTCACGCAATCGACAAAAACCTGCGTGCAATTACTGTGTTGCAGATCTGTAACGTCGTTATCAGCGTCGTAGCTAGCTTTTTCCTGTTTCGCCTCGCGAACCGTATCACTCGTTCAGCTTCGATCGCTCTTTTCGCGTACCTACTCTTCGCTTTTGGAGCTACCTGGTGGAAATTTTCGACCGATGCCGACAGCTACATCCTCGCCGTTTTGTTCCTTATTCTCGCGATCAGCTTCGTCCTCGAAAGTCCTGTCTGGATGATCCAAGCAGGTCTCTGCCACACACTCGCCATGCTCTTTCACGAGCTCGCCATCTTCACTTATTTCCCTGTCCTCGCAGCAATTGCGCTTGATTCCGCGAGATCAAAGAGGAATCGCTTCTGGGCCTCTCTCGTCTATTGCTCGAGTACGGGCGCATGCGTCGCGGCCACATACCTGATCTGCTATTCCTACACAGACCGCGGCACCTATCCATCTCTATTCGCTTGGATGACGAGTTACGCCTCCGATTCCGGGTTCACTCACTCACTCGCCCAAATCACAGGCGCGTATCTAAGCAGCTACGTCAAGCTTTTCGTGGGCGGCAAGCTCTCACTTATTCGCGACTATTTTTCGATTGCAATTTTTCTCTCTCTGGCGATCTGCTTTGCCATGCTGGTGTATGCTCTCCTCCTGTACCGCAGAACTCGCGCCCCTGCCGCAGCACATCCCAACACGAGCGAGATCTTCATCCTTTGGGCCTGGTTCATTCCGGCAGCCGTCTTTCTCGCCTGCTGGGACCCGGGCAGCGCCTTTCATAAACTCTTCGTCTGGCCTTCAATTGTTCTGCTGATCGCTGCGTATCTCGCCCGTAGCGGCCGCCTTCAGTCGAATGCTCACTCATTCACCGCGCTCGCGCTCGCGATAGCCGCTTGGAATTTTAGCGCCTTCATTTATCCGCATTCCCGTCTAACTGCCGATCCTGTACTCGTCCTCGCGCGTGCGCTCGATCGCGAATTGCCTCAGCATGCAATCGTTTACTTTCGCGTGCTCGACCCTGACGATTGGTATTTGGAATACTTTGCCCCCGGTAGGACTTGGTCGCCTTTGCCGCAAAACACGCGGAGCGTAGTCCCGAATCTGCAATTCTCAACGGCAGGCCCGGTCTGCTTCGAAACCACCGCGCTCGAGCAACTTGAAAAAGGCTCCTCCCAACCGCCCGGCCTCTCAACACATATCGATCCGAAGCGCCGCTGGGATCTGGTGAACAGCCGCCACAACATCCGTCTCGAGTGTCTGAAATAGACACCCTGACCACACCCGTCCGCCTATTACTGTTTGCTGAAACGAAAGCTGCGCGCTGCGAGAGTATCGTTCTGGATATCGACAGTTTCCTCGTGCCGCAACGCTCCGTTCACAAGCAACAACGTGTGAGTTCCCGTGGACAAGTGCAATGTCGATGGCGTGTGTCCATAATCTTTGCCGTCCACAAAAATCGTAACGCCCGGCGGCGAAGACGTCACCACTAGCGTGCCGGTGCTCTTGCTCAGAGTCAGGAAGAGGCTGTTATCATCCGGAACCATAAAGATGCGTCGGGCCACATCGTATCCATTCAGCCGGGCTTCGAGAGTGTGCCGTCCGTTCGGCAGCGACAGCGTGCACGGCGAGGTACATGCTGTATCCGGCTTATTGTCCACCACAATCTTCGCGCCCGGCGGTTCACTCAACAGCTCGACGTCATCCACTGCCACATCTGTCGACTCATTTCCCGCAGCTTGCTTGTCAGGAGCCGTCTGCGGCCTTTCAGCCGTCGTGGGCTGCGCCTCGTGTCTCTGCGACGGTCCTACAACCTTACCTGAAGCCTCGCTCTCGCCGCTTTTCGCAATCGCCGGTTTCGGTTCTTCCACCGGCTGCGGCTGCGTCTTCTTCCGCACATCCGGAGCTGCAACTGGCGGAGGACTCACCGGGCCCGCCTTGGTATCCAACACCTGAACCGGCACATTGGGCCGCTGATTCCACCGCATCAGCAATGCGGCCAGGCCCGCAATCAGCACACATAAAGCAAGCACCAAGCCCAGCTTCTTGCCGAACGAACCCTTCGGACGGTCTTCCTCCGCTCTGCCATTGACCTCATCGCGGCGTCGCCTGGTCAGCGTTGGCAGCGTGTAAGGAAGATTTGTCGGCGGAATGTCACCCGAACCGCCCATTGCGGAAGGCGCGACCACGTGATCACGTCTCTCAATCGCAGTTTCATCGAGAAGGCTTCGCTCACCTAGAACCACTGGCGCGCGAACCGCCGCAAATTCAGGAGCATCACCCAGCGCCATCGTCAGCGCTCCGATGAACTCTCCGCAGGACGCGAATCGCTCATCGGGATTCTTCGATAGAGCGTGCTGCAGTACCTGACCGGCACCCTCGTTCAGCCGCGGGTCTATTTTTTCTGCGGGTTGCGGATCTTGTTTGCAGATCAGATAAAACAGCGCCGGAAGATTCTCTGCCGCAAACGGTTTCGTCCCCGTCAGCATCTCGTATACTACTACCGCCAGCGAAAACTGGTCCGATCGCGCATCTACCACCGTGCCCTGAATCTGTTCCGGCGACATGTAATTCGGAGTCCCGATCATGGTTCCCCCATGCGTCATCTCTTGCGATACAAACTTCGCGACCCCGAAATCCGCAATTTTCGCAATCCCCTCAGAATCGCCGCGCCCCTCCGAAATGATCATGTTCGCGGGCTTGATATCCCGATGAATGATGCCCTTGCGATGCGCGTAATCCAACGCATCCGAGACTTGCCTGAAGTAATGCAGAAGAACGCGCTTTGCCGGCATCACCTGCTTGCGGAATAGCTGCTCGAGCGACGAACCATTCACATACTCCATGAAGATGTATGCGTACTCGCCCTCTTCAAGAACGTCGTAAATGGTGACGATGTTGGGATGAGAAAGCAGTCCCGTCGATTGCGCCTCGCGCAACAGCCGCTCACGAATCCTCTCGCGTTCCTCTGTGTCGGCAAACTCCGTCAGCCGGATCGTCTTAATCGCGATGGTCCGGCCGATCGCAGGATCGAGCGCTTTGTACACCGTCCCCATCGCGCCGCGCCCCAGCTCTTCTAAGATCTGATAGCGGCCGACCTGCTTCACGCTTCTCTAGTATAGCCGCGCTTTGCGCTCTTGAAATATCTTGAAATGTGCCCCCGCAAGGGCCAATTGCGCAGCCTTGCTAGGATGATCTTAACCGCGATGATTCCCGAGGCAATTCAGGAAGGACTCACCTTCGATGATGTCCTCCTGCAGCCCGCGCACAGTGAAATCACGCCCGCGGAAGCAGACACCAGCACCCGAATCACTCGCAATCTCGAGCTGAAAATCCCGATCGTGAGCGCCGCTATGGACACGGTCACAGAGGCGCACATGGCCATCGCGCTTTCGCAACAAGGCGGCATCGGCATCATCCATCGCAATATGCCGATCGATAAACAAGCCGAGCAAGTCGATCGGGTGAAACGCAGCGAGAGCGGCATGATCGTCGATCCCGTCACGATTGACCCAGACCGCACCATCTCGGAAGCTCTCGATGTCATGAGCCACTTCCGCATCTCGGGCGTCCCCGTTACTCAAAATGGGAAGCTCGTCGGCATTCTCACAAATCGCGATCTCCGCTTCGAGACCCGCTACGATTTGCCGATCTCAGAAGTGATGACGAAAGAAAATCTCATCACTGTTCCCGTCGGCACCACACTCGAAGATGCCCGCCAGATCCTGCACAAGCACCGCGTCGAGAAATTGCTGGTGGTCGACGAGAACTTCACATTGAAGGGTCTCATCACCGTAAAAGACATTCAGAAAAAACTCAAGTATCCGAATGCCGCCAAGGACCCGCAGGGCCGCTTGCGTGTAGGCGCCGCGATCGGCTCAACCGGCGATTTCCTCGAACGCGCCCAGGAGCTTTTTAAGAAAAAGGTCGATGTGATCGCGGTCGATTCCGCACACGGGCATAGCCAGCGCGTGATGGACGCTGTGAAGACCGTCAAGAAGTCTCTTCCCAACGTTGAAGTGTTGGCCGGAAATGTTGGATCGTACGAGGGCGCCCGCAACCTCATCGCGCTCGGAGCTGACGGCATCAAAGTCGGAATCGGACCGGGATCGATCTGCACAACTCGTGTCGTAAGCGGTGCCGGCGTGCCTCAAATCACGGCCATCGCCGAATGCTCCCGGGCCGCTCGCGATGCGGGCGTTCCCGTTGTCTCCGATGGCGGCGTCAAGTTTTCTGGAGATATCACAAAGGCTGTCGCAGCGGGCGCAGATACCGTAATGATCGGCAGCCTCTTCGCCGGCACCGATGAGAGTCCCGGCGAAACAATCCTCTATCAGGGGCGCACGTTTAAGAGCTATCGCGGAATGGGATCGATGGGCGCTATGTCCCAGGGCGCGACTGACCGTTACTCGCAGGATCCCAACGGAAAACTGGTTCCCGAAGGTATTGAAGGCCGCGTCCCCTACAAGGGTCCACTCGCCGACATGGCGTATCAACTAGTCGGCGGCCTTCGCGCCGGAATGGGCTACTGCGGTTGCCGTACCATTGCAGAGCTGCAGCAACGCGCGAAATTCCTGCGCGTCACCGTCGCCGGCCTCCGCGAGAGTCATGTCCACGACGTCATCATTACGAAAGAAGCCCCAAACTACCGGTTGGAGTAGCGGGAACGCCTTCGCGCCTTGACTCAGTGCTGGGGTAGCACTAGGCGCGACGCGTAATAATGTAATTACTACTGTCGTTACACGAGCTAACGAGGTGCGTTTCGAGTGGGACGAAAACAAAAACGGGGAAAATCGCAAGAAGCACGGCGTCGATTTCGATCTCGCAGCTACGGCATTTTCCGATCCTGACCGCCTCGATGAGCCTGGGCGTGAAACGCGTGCAGAGCAGCGTTACTCATTGCTTGCCCGGGCCAGAGGAGGCGAAGTTCTGTTTGTGGTCTATACATGGAGGCACTATGAAAACGAAAAAGTCTGCCGAATCATCTCGGCCCGGCCGGCTAGTCGTCAAGAGCGAAGACGATATCCGGCGTTACACTAATTCGCCGAAGTTCAAACGGGATCTTAAGCATCTGCGTGCCCATCTCGCTAAGCACGGCGGCGAGCCGTCGGCCGAAGATCTAGCCGAAATTCCCCCGCTCACCGAAGAAGAGTTAGACTCGCTCCGCCCAGCTAAACAACAGCTCACTATCCGGCTCGACACCGACATTCTCAAGTGGCTCAAATCCAAACCCGGGCCGTATCAAACTCGCTTGAACCACATCCTACGAGCAGTGATGAAACGCCAGCGCCAGCGCGCTGCTCGCTAGTGGCTCCCCAACTGTTCCAAGTTCGTCCGCGCCCTTTCGTAATCGGGCTTGATCTCGAGCGCCTTCCGGTACATCTGCGCGGCTAACTCATTCCGGCCCGATCGCTGATACAAAACGCCCAAATCGAAATACGCGGACGCGTAAGAAGGGTCAACCTCTATCGCCTTCCCAAACTGCTTCAGCGCTGCCTCGGCATCTCCTTCCTGAACCAAAAGTGCGCCTAGATCGCAGTAAACGGCAGCCTGCCTTGGATCGATAGAGATCGCCCGCTCATATTGTTGCCTCGCCGCCCGCAAATCTCCCGAGCGCTGAAGAAGCACTCCGAGATTGATGACTGCCTGAGTGTCATCCGGCTTCAGCCGAATCGCAGTTTCATACGCGCTCTTCGCGTCCTTGCTGGAGCCGCTTTCCGCATACGTATTTCCAAGATCGATCCATGCGTCTGGGCTTCGCGGATCAGCCGAAATCGCTCGCCGATACAGTGCGATCGCTTCTGAGTACTTCGCTTGTGCGCGATACAGATTGCCCAGATTCACGAGCGCCGACACATACCCGGGATTCAGCTGAATCGCGCGCCGGTAGTACTCAATCGCGTGCGCCGCGTCACCCGCTTCGGCCGATGCCGAACCCAAATTGTAAAGAAGCACTGCACTCCTCGGAGTCGCCTCAAGCGAGGCAGTGTACAGCGACACCTCATTTGTCCAGTCGAGCACCCGCGCATTGAGCCGCCACGCCCCCCATATCGCCCACGCCGCGATCAAGCATGCAACGAGCCGCGTGACACGCACGGCCACGAACATCGCCGACGCAATCGCGAACGCTAAACCCGCAGACGCAAGATAGGCGTAGCGCTCCGCCATGCCTTGGTATAGGAATACAATCCCACAAAACGGAAGCAGCGCAATCGACATCCAGGCCAAGCCTCCCGTGATCCTCGGCCGCTTATGCCGCAATCGAAAGATGAACACCAAAAAAACCGCAACTGCGACGAGCGCCGCGAGCGCTGCAACTGAGAATACGTTCGCCGGCGTATCAGTCGACCGCTCAATGCTCATGTGCACAGGGAACAGTATCCATTCGACGTATTTCACAAACGCGCTTCCAACGGGTAAAAGCGCCGGCCGAACTGCTGCAATCTCCGCGCCTGCCAAACTCCTCAAGCCAACCCAAACAGCCAGCATCCCGGCTGCAACGGCGCCAAGCGCCAACCACGCTCGCCGCACCTTCTGATCTCTCGCGTAAGCAATCAGAAACGTGAGCGGCACAACAAGCACGCTCGCTTCATGTGAAAGCAGGGCCGCCAATCCCGCAGCAAAGTACAACACGAGCGCCAGCACCCTTCTCGACCGCAGGTACCAATCCACCATCAACAGGCTGAGCAGGAGCAGTCCGCTCATCAGCGACAAAGAACGCCCCGACACCCACGCCACAACTTCGGAATTGATCGGAAGCCCCAACCAGAGAAGACAAGCCCCGCCCGCCAGCAGAACCGAACACCCGAACCTTCGCAGCAGCACAAATCCCAGCAGGCCGTTCCCCCAATGCAGAACCAGATTGGTCGCATGGAAGCCCGATGCGTTCAGTCCCCACAATCTCCGGTCGCACGCCAGACTCAGCCAGAACAGCGGACGATAGAACGACCCTGCAACCCCGCGGAATTCTGTGTTGAACGGCACGTGCGAGCGAAAATATCCCAGCGTGCCGTGCCACGTCAGCAAAGCCGGATTCTGCTGAATTTGAGGGATGTCGTCGTAAACAAAAGGAGCGCCGATCGCGTGCCGGTACAGCACCAGCACCCAAACCGCGCTAATCACCGCAAACCCGATATACGAAAAGTATGGAGTGGGGCAGACGATCGCTTTCAGTCGTCTGCCTGCCCCAAGCTCTCGCGAAGTTTTCAAACGCCAGCTACGAGCCTAACTCGCCAGCGCCAACGTCCTCAGCTTCACCCCGGGGATCACCAGTGAAAGCACTTCTTCCACCCGGTCCACGAAGTGAAACTGCATCTCTTGCCGCACAGGATCCGGCAATTCACGCAGGTCCTTCTTATTGCCCTTCGGCAGAATCACGCGCGTAATTCCCGCGCGTCTCGCCGCGAGCACCTTCTCTTTCACCCCGCCGATTGGCAACACCAACCCGGCTAGTGTCACCTCGCCCGTCATCGCCGTATCGCTGCGCGCCGGAAGCCCGGTGTAGAGCGACGCCATCGCCGTCGTCATCGTCACGCCCGCCGACGGGCCATCCTTTGGAATCGCACCCGCCGGAACGTGAATGTGCACGCCGTTATTCTTGATCACCTCTGGATCGATGCCCAGATCCTCGGCATGCGCCCAGATGTAACTCTTGGCAATCTTCGCCGATTCCTGCATCACTTCCCCGAGCTGCCCCGTGAGCGTCAAGTCTTTCCCGTTCGGCAGCAGCGTAGTCTCGATATACAGAACGTCGCCGCCCGTCTCCGTCCACGCCAGCCCCGTCGCAACGCCTGCCGGCATCGTTTTCCGCATCTCCTCGGGCAAGAACATCTCCGGCCCCAGCAGATCGCTCAACGCTTCCGGCGTCACGACCAGTTTCTCGATCTGGCTCTCGGCAAAGCGCAGCGTCACCTTGCGAGCCACGCGCGCAATCGCTCGTTCCAGCCGCCGCAACCCGGCTTCGCGCGTATAGCCGCTGATAATCGCATTCAATCCTTCATCGGTGAACTCGACTTCCTCTTCCGTCAATCCCGCAGCTTTCAACTGCCGCGGAATCAAATACCGCCGCGCAATCTGCAGCTTCTCTTCCGTGCTATATCCCGATAGCCTCATCATCTCCATACGATCGAGCAGCGGTTGCGGAATCGTATCCAACGAGTTCGCGGTCGTGATGAACAGCACCTTGGACAGATCGAAAGCCAGGTCAAGATAGTTATCCCGGAAAGTCTTGTTCTGCTCCGGATCGAGCACTTCGAGCAGCGCCGCCGCCGGATCGCCTCTAAAATCCCGCCCTAGTTTATCCACTTCGTCGAGCAGCAACACGGGATTGTTCGCTCCCGCCCGCCGCATGGCTTGCAGTAACCGCCCGGCCATCGCACCGATATACGTGCGGCGGTGCCCGCGCAGCTCCGCTTCGTCGTGCATGCCGCCCAAGCTGAAGCGTTCAAACTTCCGCCCCAGCGCGCGCGCGATCGATTGCCCCAACGACGTCTTCCCTACTCCGGGAGGCCCGACGAAGCACAAGATCGGCGCCTTCGCTTCAGGATTCCGTTTCAGCACGCTCAAGTGCTCGAGTATGCGCTCCTTCACTTCCTTCAATCCGAAGTGATCCTCATCGAGCACCTGCCGCGCATGAGAAATCTCCAGATTGTCTTCCGTCTGCTCGCTCCACGGCAGGTCCAGAACAAACTCCAGATAGCTGCGCGTTACATGGTAATCTGGCGCCCCGGTCGGCAACCGCTCCAACCGGCTCATCTCGCGCTCGAACTCTTTCTTCGCTTCCTCCGGAAGGTTCGCCTTTTCAAAGCGCTCTCTCAACAGGTCGAGATCCGCCTTCTCCCCGTCTTTCTCGCCCAGCTCCTGCTGAATCGCCCGCAGCTGTTGCCGTAGCAAATACTCCCGCTGCTCCTTCGACATTTCATCCCGCGCCGTCGAGGCGATTTTTTGCCGCAGCTCCAATACCTGCAGCTCGTGCGCCAAATACGAGTGCATCAGCCGCAATGCATCGACTCGCGTCTCGGCCTCCAGCAGCTTCTGCTCGCGTGCCAAGTCCAGGCTGAAAATGCTCGCCAGCAAGTACGCCAGCCGCAGCGGATCGTCGTTGCCCGCCAGCATGCGTGTGAGCTCGCTGGCCGACTGCGGCTGCGCCAACGCGATCGCTTTCGCTGCCAGCTCGAACAAGGCCCTCGAAAGCGCCTCGACTTCCGACCCGCCCTCTTCCGGCACTGGCATCACCCGGAATTTCGCGCTCAGATAGGGCTCGGTCTGCTCGAGCTTCACCACAACCACGCGCTCGACTCCCAAAACCAAAATCTCCATCATTCCATCACCCTGCCGCGATGACTTGCGGATAACGGCCTTCGTGCCTATCGTGTAGAGATCGTCTTGCTGCGGCGATTCCACTTGCGAATCCCGCTGCGCCACGAGTATGATCTCTTTCTCCTCCGTTTTCAGCACTGCCTGTACAGCCTGAACCGAACTGTCGCGGCCTACCGACAATGGCAACAGCAATCCCGGAAACAAGATCGTGTTCTTCAGCGGCAACGCCGGCAATATTTGGAACTCATGTTCAGCCATTTAAATTTACCTACCCTTTCGATGCGCCAAGTCTTTGCTGAGATTCCTTGCGCTCACCATACTCAACCTTTCACCGCGACAAAAAAGGCCCGGAGCGTTTGTGCGCACCGGGCCTCTTCCGTCTTCTTACTGCTTACTTCGCTGGAATTACGGCAAACCCGGTTTGTGTGCCGTTCGGGCCCGCACTCACTACCGTCACCAGAACAGATTTCCCATCTGCTTGCGCCATCAACCGCTTGAAATCCTGAACGTTGGTTACAGGATGGTGGTCAACAGCCGTGATAACCACTCCGCGTCCGAGGTTATCGGCAGCCGGGCTGTCGGGTGAAACGCTATCGACTACCACGCCGCGAGTGCTGTCCGGCAGATTGACCTGCTGCGCGAGATCCGATGTGAGATTCTCCACAGTGATTCCCCGCACCGAGGCATTGCCCTCCGAGCCGTTGTCCTCACCCTGCTCGTTTTCAGATTGAGGGTTGCGCTTGCTCCAGTCAACCCCACCTGGGCGCATGCCCAGCGTCACATTGATCTTCATCGGCTGCCCGTTACGCACGACGTCCAGGCTCACCGTGCTTCCAGGCGCGTGCGAGACGACATCCATCGTCAAGTCGTCCGAGTCGATGACCTTCTTGCCGTCGATTGCAGTGATCACATCTCCGGATTTCAATCCAGCCTTGCTTCCCGGCGCACCCGCCGTAACATCACCCACAATCGCTCCGTGCGGCTCCTTCAGCCCGAAATGGGGGGCCAATTCGGGAGTCATGCTCTCTAGCGTCACGCCCATATAGCCGCGCGACACTTTGCCGCCCTTAATGATCTGATCCATGACCTGTTTCGCCATGTTCGACGGAACCGCAAAACCGATTCCGATATTCCCGGCCTCCCCGCCGAAGCTCGCACCCCCGCCGGTCAGGATCATCGTGTTCATCCCGATGAGTTCGCCTCGCGCATTAATCAGCGCCCCACCCGAGTTGCCCGGGTTGATCGCCGCATCAGTCTGAATAAAATTCTGGAGATAGGTACCAGCTTCGAGCTTGCGGCCCTTCGCGCTAACGATGCCCATCGTCACCGTGTGGTCCTGCCCGAACGGATTCCCGATCGCAAAGCACAGGTCGCCCACCCGCGCCGCATCTGAATTCGCAAACGGCAAAATGGGCAGCCCGTTCGAATTGATCTTCACTACCGCCACGTCCGTCTGAGGATCCGCCCCGACTACCTTACCGGTGAAATCTCGCCCGTCTGACAAGGTCACCTTTAGGCTGCTCGCCTTCTCAACCACATGATTGTTGGTGAGAATGTAACCCGACGGACTCACAATCACTCCCGACCCCAGGCCCCGCTCACGCTGATCGCGCGGCCGCGCCATCGGCCCAAAGAATTGGCGGAAAAACGGATCAGACATGAAAGGATTGCCGCCCCCCTCCTGCTGCTGCTCGGATGCCTTGATAATCCGCGTCATGCTTATCTTCACGACCGCCGGCGACGCCTTCTCGATAATGTCCGCAAATGAATTCGACAGTTGCGATACCCGCTCCTTATTCGCGTTTGTGTCGACTGCCGCCCGCGCCGTCACATACACGGGCGCTTTGTTGTGCGTTGCAACGGCGAACGCCGCGATGAGGCCGCCCCCGATCGAAGCCGCTAAGAGCGTTAGAACCGCTGTCGTGCGGCGAAACTGAATTACGTTTTGCATTTCCTCCAAAATCCTTTCCTACTGGCGGCTCGCGGCCGCGTTCTAAACATTGGACGTACTAAATCAAATTTGGATGCGGCGTTTCACTTAAACGGCCGCCGCTTCGACGGATTCCTTCGCCTCCGCCCGGAACGTCAGGCCCGAACCGCTCGTATCCGCATCGATCAAAATGGTTTGCCCCGCCCGTACCTCGCCGCCCAAAATCCGCTTCGCCAGCGGCGTTTCAATCTCCCGCTGAATGGCCCGCTTCAACGGTCTCGCTCCGTAGTGCGGATCATAGCCGTTCCGCACCAGCCGCGTTCGGGCGGCATCCGTCAGATCGATTTCAATGTGCCGCTCCTCCAGCCGCTTCCGCAGATTTGCGAGTTGAATCTCGACAATCTTCTTCAACTCGTCTTCCGTCAGCGCATGGAAAACGATAATCTCATCGAGCCGGTTCAGAAACTCCGGCCGGAACGCCTGTCGCAGTTCCGCGAGTACCGTGTCCTTCATGCGCCGGTACTCCTCTCCCTCAAAGGCGCCCCGGTACTCCAGGATGCGATGGCTCCCAATGTTCGAAGTCATAATCACGATCACGTTTTTAAAGTCGACCGTGCGCCCCTGCCCATCCGTCAGCCGCCCATCATCGAGCACCTGCAACAGAATGTTGAACACGTCATGGTGCGCCTTCTCGATCTCATCGAACAGCACGACCGAGTAAGGCCGCCGCCGCACCGCTTCGGTCAGCTGCCCGCCTTCGTCGTACCCGACGTACCCCGGAGGCGCTCCGATCAGCCGCGATACCGTGTGCTTCTCCTGGTACTCCGACATGTCGATGCGGATCATCGCCCGCTCGTCGTCGAACAGGAATTCAGCCAACGCCCGCGCCAGCTCCGTCTTCCCTACCCCGGTCGGCCCCAGGAAAATGAAGCTCCCGATCGGCCGGTTCGGATCTTTCAACCCCGAGCGCGCCCGAATCACCGCTTCCGCTACCGCCATCACCGCCTCGTCCTGCCCGATCACCCGCTTGTGCAGCTCGTCCTCGAGCGCCAGCAGCTTCTTCATCTCGCCTTCGAGCAGCTTCGAAACGGGTATCCCCGTCCACCGGCTCACGACCTCGGCAATGTCCTCCTCGTCCACCTCTTCTTTGAGTAGCCGCGTTCCGCCCTGCTTGCCCGACACGCGCTCTTGCTCGACATTCAGCTGCCGCTCGAGCTCAGTCAGGCGCCCGTACTTCAACTCTGCCGCCTTGTTCAGGTCATACGCCCGCTCGGCCTGGGCAATCTCGACCTTCACCTGATCGATCTGCTCGCGCAGCGCCCGCACCCGCTGCACGCCTTCTTTTTCCGTCTGCCACTGCGCCTGCAGCGCCGTAGATTGCGTCTTCAACTCGGCCAGTTCTTTCTCAATCCGCGTCAGCCGCTCTTTCGAAACCGCGTCCGTTTCCTTCTTCAGCGCCTCGCGCTCGATCTCGAGCTGCATCGTCCGCCGCAAGATCTCGTCCAGCTCGCTCGGCATGGAATCGATCTCGGTCCGCAGCTTCGCCGCTGCTTCGTCAACCAGGTCAATCGCCTTGTCCGGCAGAAACCGGTCCGTAATATAGCGGTTCGACAGCACCGCCGCTGCTACCAGCGCCGTGTCCTTGATCCGCACCCCGTGGTGCAACTCATACCGTTCCCGCAACCCGCGCAGAATCGAAATCGTGTCTTCAACCGTCGGCTGATCCACGAACACGGTCTGGAAGCGCCGCTCTAGCGCCGCATCCTTTTCTATATACTTCCGGTACTCATCGAGCGTCGTCGCCCCAATGCAATGCAGCTCGCCACGCGCCAGCATCGGCTTCAGCAGGTTTCCCGCATCCATGGCGCCTTCCGTCT
The DNA here is from genome assembly GCA_963703035.1 of uncultured Acidobacteriaceae bacterium. Classification (GTDB taxonomy): domain Bacteria; phylum Acidobacteriota; class Terriglobia; order Bryobacterales; family Bryobacteraceae; genus Bog-105. Next base: position 2,528,564 of record OY969780.1, read on the forward strand.
TCCCGGCACCCACCACCGTATGCAGCTCGTCAATAAACAGAATCACCCGGCCTTCAGAAGACTGCACCTCTTTCAGCACCGCCTTCAGCCGCTCTTCAAACTCCCCGCGGAATTTCGCGCCTGCGATCAGCGCTCCCATATCGAGCGCCACCACTTGCTTATCCTTCAACCCCTCCGGCACATCGCCCCGCACGATCCGCTGCGCCAAGCCCTCCGTAATCGCCGTCTTTCCCACGCCCGGCTCGCCGATCAGCACCGGATTATTCTTCGTGCGCCGCGAAAGCACCTGAATGACACGCCGGATCTCTTCATCTCGCCCAATCACCGGGTCGAGCTTACCTTTCGAAGCCAGCTCCGTTAAGTCGCGCCCGTACTTCTCGAGCGCCTCATAGGTCGTCTCGGGATTCTGCGTCGTCACCCGCTGGTTCCCCCGCACCTCGACCAGCGCCTTCATTAGCCGGTCGCGCGTCAGCCCAAACTCTTTTAGAATGCGCCCGGCCGCACCCTGATCTTCTGCCGCCGCCAGCAGTAAATGCTCGATCGAAACGTACTCGTCCTTCAGCCGCTTGGCCTGCTCTTCCGCCGCCGTAAACAGCCGTGACAGCCGCGCCGTAATGTACACTTGGTCCGGCCGGGCCCCGCCCCCGGTCACTTTGGGCAGCTTCTCGACCTCCTGAACCAAACGCCGGTGCAAGGCATCGAGCGGCACGTCCGCCCGCGTCAAAATTGAGGGCGCCAACCCGCCTTCCTGCTCGAGCAGCGCCAGCAACAGGTGCTCCGTATCCACCTGCTGATTCCCGTAATTTACCGCTGTCGATTGCGCCTGCCGGATCGCCTCTTGCGATTTCTCGGTCAGCCGATTGAAATCCATAACTCTTCCTAAACCCTCAAATCCAGTGTAACATTGAGCGAGGGACCATGCAACAATCTGAGTGTCTTTAACTAAGGTCGAGCCACAGAAAGAGCCTACGGCGGCGGCAGTCGCACCACCGTCAGCCAGAAATCCTCTACCGACCGGATCTTGGCCAGAAAATCGTCCATCTGCACCGGCTTCGTCAGATAGCAATTCGCGTGGAGCCTGTACGCTCGCCAGATGTCCTGCTCCGCATCGGATGTAGTCAGCACAATGACCGGAATCTGCCGGAGCAAGGGATCGTCTTTCACCTCGGCCAACAACTGCCGTCCATCCTTCTTCGGCAGATTCAGGTCGAGCAGAATCAGATCCGGGCGCGGCGCGTCAGCGTGCTTTCCTTCCTGGCGCAGAAAACAGATCGCTTCTTCACCATCCTCAGCCACCGATAGCCGATGTGCCAGCCTGCCTTCGCGAAACGCCTCGCGAGTCAGCAAAACGTCGCCCGGATTGTCCTCTACGAGCAGGATCTCAAAGCGTTGATTGGGCTGAAGCATGAATCGCCTTCGAAGGAGTCTCCATCTTCTCTCGCTTTATTGGCTCCGATTCCGGCTCCGCCGTTTCATCCCTAAATGGAAGCGTGAAGAAGAACGTCGATCCCACGCCCGGTTCCGATTCCGCCCACAGCCGTCCCCCGTGATGTTCAATGATGCGGCGGCAGATCGCGAGCCCGATCCCGTTCCCCGGATATTTCCCCACCGCATGCAGCCTTTGGAATACTTGAAAGATCTTGTCGCCATAGCTCGGATCAAAGCCGATGCCGTTATCCGCAATCCCAAAAAGCCAGTCCGCTTCCCGCTGCCGCGCCGAAATAAAAATCTCCGGACGCACATCGCGCTTGCGAAACTTGATCGCATTCCCGATCAGGTTCTGCATCACTTGCAGCAGCTTGGTCCCATCCGCCTCAACATATGGCAATTCGGCGTGGTGGATCACCGCTGCGTTCTCCCGGATCGCCAGATCCAGATTCGCCAGGGCCCCATTTAGTATCTGCTCTGATGAAATCCGCCGTTTATCAATTGTTTGCGTTCCGGCGCGCGAATAACTCAGCAGGTCATTGATGAGGGCCTGCATCCTCTGTGCCCCACCAACCGCATAATCGATGTACGTCTTCGCCGTCTCGTCCAGCTTGCCTTGGTATCTCCGCGCCAGCAGCCCCATGTAGCTTCCTACCATCCGCAACGGCTCCTGCAGATCATGGCTCGCCACGTACGCAAATTGCAACAGATCCGCGTTCGACCGCTGCAGTTCCGCCGAGCTCCTCTCGAGCGCCTTCGTTCGCGCTTCCAGTTCTCGCGTGCGCTCTTTAACGCGCCGTTCGAGCGTTTCATTCAGATGCCGTATCTCGCCTTCGATACGGTCCCGCTCCCGCCCGTACTGGTTATTGAAGTTGTAGGACAAAAACACCAGCAAGAAACCCAGCCCTACCCCAATTGCGAGAACTACATCCAGTTGTAGCTGGCTCTTTCGCTGTTGCTCCAGCCTGCTTTGAAAGGTCGCAGCCTGCCCGGCCTTGATGTCATTCACCAAATCCCGGATCTCAGCCATGTGCTCGCGCCCCCGGCCCGTCTCAACGACCGCGAGCGCCGGCGCGAGTCCCCCTCGCCGCCGCAAATCGATCGTCTCCTCGAGCTCAGCCATCTTCTGATCGATCACTTTCTTCAGTTCCGCCGTCTTTGCTCGCGGTACTCCGTTGTGTGCGGCGCCCTGCTCTACTTTCGGCCAGCGCGATCGTAACCTCAACTTGGCTTCGGTGAACGGCTCCAGATACTCGGCTTGTCCGGTCAGCAAATATCCGCGCTGCCCCGTCTCAGCGCTCTGAATCGTAGACAGCAGCTCATCGATATTGCGGATGAACTCATCTGTCGCTAAGGTCGCCTCAACGCTCGCTACGTCTTGCGAGCTCACATGATACGCGGCGAAGGCCAGTACCAGCGGCAAGAGCGCGAGCGGCCAGACAATGATCCGCTGACCCTTTTGGTAGGGTACTCTCGGCATTAGTTAACCGGACATCTTCAGGTGTAGTAACAATTATATTGCGCGCCTATAGTGAGCGTGGTTTAACCATGATCGCGATTGAAATCCGTTCCTTCGGACCGCCCGATGTCTTAACACCTGTCGAGCGCCCCAACCCTGTTCCTAAAGAACATGAAATTCTCATTCGCATCGAAGCGGCCGGAGTCGCACGCGCGGACCTTCTTCAGCGCCAGGGAAAATATCCGCCTCCGCCCGGCGCCTCCGATATCCCCGGGCTCGATGTTGCAGGCACCATCGATTCGGTCGGCAGCCGCGTCCGTAATTACAGCCCTGGCGACCGCGTCTGCGCCATCTTGGCTGGAGGGGGTTACGCCGAGCTGTGCGCCGTACCCGCCGTCCAAGTTCTGCCGATCCCGGAAAACTGGACCGCCGTCGAAGCTGCCACACTCCCCGAAAATATCTTCACCGTCTACGACAATCTCATCACCCGCGCCGGCCTGGCGCGTGGCGAAACTGTGCTGATCCACGGCGGCACGAGCGGCATCGGCAGCACGGCGATTATGCTGAACCGGGCGTGGGGCGCCATCCCTATCGCTACCGCAGGAACTCAAAAGAAATGCGACGCCTGCCTCTCCTTTGGCGCCGAGCACGCCATCAACTACAATCAGACTGACTTCGTTGCCGAGCTGAAGCGCTTCACTCAAGAGCGCGGCGCAAACGCCATTCTCGATATTGTCGGCGGCGCTTATCTCGACAGGAACCTCGACGCGCTCGCGCCCGATGGCCGTCTCTCGATCATCGCGACCCAAGGCGGTCGCACAGCGCAACTCGATATCGGCAAGCTTATGTCGAGGCGCGCGAGAGTGCTGGGATCGGCCTTACGCTCCCGCACCCCGGAACAAAAGGGCGAGATCGCGCAGCGCCTGCTCCGCGATGTCTGGCCCCTTCTCCCCGCAAAAAATCCAATCCGCCCCATCATCGACACAACCTTCCCGCTCACCGAGGCCCGCTTCGCCCACGAACGTATGCAGACCGGCGAACACATCGGCAAAATCGTTCTGGTCACGAATGGATCCGTGAGATGATGCCTTCGATGGAACCGATGTTTCTTCCCGGCGTCGAAAACAACCCGCAGCCCGGTCCTTATCTCGACGCCATCCGCGCCATGCAAGCCGCCGGACCCGAATACCCCCAGATCTGGCATATGTTCGCGTTCCTGCCCCGCGCTACGGAGCACTTGGCGCGTTTCACTCAAGAAATCCTGCGCGAACCTGCGCCTCTCAGCCCCGGCATCCGCGAGCTCATCGCCGCCTACACCTCATACCAGAACCACTGTCCGTTTTGAGTGAAGTCCCACGCCGCAGTTGCGGCGGAATTCCTGGACAGCGAAGACCTTGTCTGGAGCGTGCTGCGCGATCTCGAAACCTCGCCGCTCCCCGAAAGCGAAAAGGCCCTCTTCCGCTTCGTCGCGAAAGTGAACCACCACTCGCCCGAAATCACGGTCGATGATATGCAGCTCCTCTACGCCGCCGGTTGGACCGACGAAGCCATCTATTACGCCATCACCGTCTGCGCCCTGTTCAACTTCTACAACCGTTGGGTCGATGCCTCCGGCGTCCACGCTCTCTCAGACGAAGCCCATCGCCAGGGCGGAAAGCGCAGCGCCATCCACGGCTACGTCCGTAAGTAAAAGCGTGGGGCGGTCCAGCGCTTTTCGTGACCTCGCGAGACATATCCTCGGATTAAAGTTACCTTTCCTTACGCAGCAAGTCCAATAAATATAATGAAGGGAGGAAAAGCATGAAAACCATTTTTGCTGCTTCGATTCTCGGCCTGTCGCTCTGTGCCATCCCGGCTCTATCGCAAAGTCATGACACGGTACGTCAGGCACAACAGGCGTTAAAGGACAAAGGTTACGATCCTGGTCCCGTGGACGGCATTAACGGACCGCTCACGAAAGCCGCCGTTCGCCAGTATCAGGAAAAGGAAAACATAAGCGCAGATGGACGGATAGGTCCGAAGACACTGGACAGCTTGGGGGTCAAACCCGCGCCGACGAGTGCTGAATTCGACGCCGCTGGAGAAAACCTGAAGCACTCATACACCAAGGGCGCAAAGGACATGGGCCACGGCACGAAAGAAGCTGGTTCCGAGCTGAAGCATGGAGACGTTGTCGGCGGCGCGAAGGATTTCGGTAAGGGCGTAGGAAAAGGAGTCGAGAAGATGGCAGTTGGGACCGGTCACGCGGCCAAGAATGCTGCGAAGGGAACCAAGAACGCAGTAACCGGAGACAACAAGCGGCCCCAGTAAACCCTGCTCACCCAGGCTTACATCAATTTGTCCAGCGTGATCGGAAGATCGCGAACGCGCTTTCCGGTTGCGTGATAAACCGCGTTGGCAACCGCGGCGGCAGCTCCCGTAATCCCGATTTCACCGATGCCGCGTGCTCCGAGCGGCGTCTGCGGGTCGGGGATATCCAGGAAATGGGTTTCTATCCTCGGTATGTCTGCATTCACCGGCACGTGATACTCGGCTAAACTTGGATTCACAATGCGCCCGCTGCGCTCGTCGAAAAGCGTCTCCTCCGTCAGGGCCATCCCGATCCCCATGATGATTCCGCCCATAAATTGCGAACGCGCGGTTTTCGGATTCAGTATCCGCCCCGCATCAAAAGCTGCTACCCAGCGAGACACGCGAGCTTCTCCGGTTTCCTCATTCACGCGAATCTCGCAGAACTGGGCGCCATACGAGCCCATCGAGTACTTCATCATTTCAAAAGCCTGTCCCGATTGAGCCTCCGCTTCGATGTAATCCTGCTTGAGGCGCGAAAGGAGAGCGACGTAGCTCTCACCCACTTCGCGCTTATCCCTGCGAAACAATCCGCTATCGCATGCCCGGACATCATCGAAATGTGAGCCGGCAAGCGGCGAATTCTTGTCCTTCTTGGCGAGACTCAGCAGTTCGCGGTGCAACTTTTCGCAGGTCTGCCGCACAGCCAGCGCAATGCTTACCGTCTGATTCGAACCGCCTGCTACCGGAGCTTGCGGCAAGTCCGTATCGCCGTATTCAAAGCGCACCTTCTCCATCGGCAGCCCTAACCGCTCAGCCGCATGCTGAGTGTGGACCGTTGCAGTGCCCATGCCCATTTCCTGAGCGCCGCACTGTATGACCGCCGTTCCGTCTGCATTCACTCTCACTCTCGCCGCCGCGGGAAACCGGTATGCCGGATAGAACGCGGTTGCGACACCTTGCCCGATAAGCCACTTGCCCTCGCGTTGCGAACGAGGTTGTGCAGGCCGGTTCTTCCAGCCGAATTTCTCAGCCCCAAGCCGGTACGCTTCCTTAAAATGCCGACTCGAAAACTCTATGTCCTTCGCCGGATCTCGTTCGGGATCGTTGCGCAAACGCAGCTCGACGGGATCGATCCCCAGCTCGTACGAGAGTTCATCCATCGCAGACTCGAGAGCGAAGGTGCCGATCGATTCGCCCGGAGCGCGCATAAACGTGTTCGGTGTTGTGTCGAGCAGCATCACGGATTGAGTGACAAACAGATTCTTCGTCCCGTATAAATGCCGCGCCGGGAAGGAAAACTGCTCGGCGAAATAGTTGGTCGTCGAAGTCGCGGTAATGCCCGTATGAATTAACGAGATCAGCTTTCCGGCCTCATCCGCCGCCAGAGCCACCCTTTGCTCAGACGGTGTGCGGCCGCCCACGATCCGAAACACGCCTTCACGGGATAAAACCAGCTTCACCGGCCGATCCACGACCTTAGCGGCGAGGACGCAAAGCTGAACGTGGCCCCACATAGAGCCCTTCCCGCCAAAACCGCCTCCCACAAAGGGAGCGAGGACGCGCACGTTCTCTTTTTTTAACGAGAACATCTTCGCGAGTGAATCAGCCACACCGCGCAGAAACTGACTCGCCTCATAAACCGTCAGCTTGTCCCCATTCCAAACGGCCGTCGTCGCATGCAGTTCAATGGCGTTGTGGTTATATCGCGGCGTCGTGTAAACATGGTCGACTTTGAACTGCGCACGGGCGAGCGCACCTTCCGTATCACCCCGGCTGACCTCGGTGTCCTCGCCCATGATGTCCTTCGGAATTTCAAGGTGAGCCTTGCCTTCCGCGAAAGAAGTGGCAGCGCGTTCCTGCTTGTACTCGACCTTCACAAGCGACGCGGCACGCTCGGCCCGCTCGAGCGTGTCCGCCACAACGACTGCAACCGGTTGTCCATTCCAATAAATGTCGTCCGTGTTGACGAGGTTGGCCTTGCTGCCCGCCGCATCGCTTCCCCCGCTCGGGCTGAACAGCGGCGGATTTTTCATCTTCGGCGCATTCCGGTGCGTGATAACCGACAGCACCCCGGGTGCTTTTTCCGCCTCGCTTACGTCGATGTTCTTGATGCTTCCTTTCGCGATCGTGCTGTAGGCAAGCGCAGCATACACCAGCTTTTCAAGCGCAAACTCAGCCGTGAACGTCGCAGCCCCAGTCACCTTAACGCGCCCGTCAAGCCGGTCCATCGGCTTGCCGATAAGGCGCTCGGCCTCGCTCAGCTCATCGCAATCGCGATCGGGTGCAAATTGTACGATCGCCTCGGTAACTTTGGAGATGATGCTCATCGAACTGCTCCCTTGCTCGATAGTTCCGTCAGCACGCTAACGATAGTTCGCTTGGCTAGCTCAACTTTGAAAGCGTTATGTCGCAGCGGCCTTGACGCTCCGAGCTCAATTTCTGTTGCCCGTCGAAAGCTCTGCTCACCGGCTGCTTTACCGTTCAAATACTCTTCGGCCGCGAACGCACGCCATGGCTTATGCGCCACCGCACCCAGCGCCAGGCGCACCTGTTTGACAACACCGTTCTCAGTTTCTAGAGCGGCAGCTACCGAGACGAGAGCGAAAGCGTAACTCGCCCGGTCGCGTACTTTCCGGTACATCGAGTTTCGGACAAACGGAAGCCGAGGGAGATCAACCGCCGTGATCAACTCGTCTGGTTTCAGATTCGTGTCGACATTTGGCGTTTCACCCGGCAGGCGGTGAAAGTCAACTACTGGGATGCTCCGCTCGCCGCCCTTTCCAGTTACCTGTACGACGGCATCGAGAGCCGCCATTGCGACGCACATATCGGAGGGATGCGTCGCGACGCATTCTGGAGACGCTCCAAGAATGGCGTGAATACGATTGAATCCTTCTATGGCGTCGCAACCAGTTCCCGGCACGCGTTTGTTACAGCGGGCAGGGGTGTCATAGAAGTAATAACAACGCGTTCGCTGCATAAGATTGCCGCCCGTCGTCGCCATATTCCGCAACTGGGCGGAAGCGCCATTCAGAATGGCTTGCGCAAGCACCGGATACCGTTCTCGAACCAATCGATCCGCGGCTAATCGGCTATTCCGGACTAATGCTCCGATACGCAAACCTCCGTTCGGCAGTTCATCAATCGCGGCAAGCGGCAGGCGCGTGATATCAACCAATGCGTCCGGCTGCTCAATCTCTTCACGCATCAAATCGATCAGGTTTGTTCCACCCCCAAGCAACTTGGTGTTGCCGTTTTGCGATAACAGGCCCAAGGCTGATTGCTGATCCTCGACCCGGGCGTATGAGAAGTTCTTCATTGACTAAGCTCTCCAAATACCTGTTGGATTGCATCGTCGATTCCGACGTAAGCACCGCAGCGGCAAAGATTCCCACTCATGCGTTCTCGAATTTCAGCGTCTGTAAACTCAATCTGTCCACCCGTCAGATTTTCAGTAACCGCGCTCGGCAATCCGCTTCGGAATTCGTCAATCATTGCTACCGCTGAGCAAATCTGCCCCGGTGTGCAGTACCCGCATTGAAAACCGTCGTGCTGAATAAACGCACTCTGCAGAGGATGTAATCCATCCGCATTCGCCAGCCCCTCGATGGTCGTGATCTTGCGGCCCTCATACTGAATCGCAAGCGCGAAACACGAATTGATGCGTTCGCCATCTACCAACACCGTGCAGGCTCCACAGGCGCCTTGATTGCAGCCCTTCTTTGTGCCAGTTAAGCCAAGATGTTCACGTAAAGCGTCGAGCAACGACACACGCGCCTCGAGCTGCACGTTGTACTCGATTCCGTTCACATGCAACGCAACCGAATGCGCTGCCAGAGGCGAATCCATATGCAATGTACCCCTATGAATGGTATCGCGCACAGAAGGCTCCCGTGCATCCACCGAGATGGCGACGCGAAGATCGCCGCCGGGCTTACTCAGCTGAATGGAGTAGGCGCAGCCCCAGGTAGGCAAACCGACGAACGGGGTTTGATACGGCTGGCGAATCGCTATGGAAACGAGCGCGCCGGCATTCGGCATATGAGAGCATGCGGGGGATGCCTTCCGCAGAGATCGTCCGCTCGCCGCAAGCGGTCGATGAGCGAGCGAGCACGGCAGGGCTGCGCACGGTTGCGAGTATCGAAGCGCTAAAGGGAATCATCGTACTGGCGCTGGGATTGGCGCTGCTGGGTCTCATCCACAAAGATGCCGAAGACATCGCGGAGCGCTTTCTAGAACATCTTCACGTGAACCCGGACCGGCGCCTTGCACAGGCGCTCTTGAACACTGCTTCGCGCGTTACCGATGCGCGGCTATGGGCCGTTGCCGCCGCGGCAGTTATGTATGCCGGGGTGCGCTTCACCGAGGCCTGGGGACTGTGGAACCGGCGCGTCTGGGCGGAATGGTTTGCGCTGCTTTCGGGTGCGCTGTATTTGCCGTGGGAAGTTCTCAAGCTGGTAGAACGCCGCAACTGGGAACACGTGGCGATTCTTGTTGCAAACCTGTGTATCCTCTTCTACATGGTTGTGATTCGGATTCGGGCGTGCCGCAGTCCCGCGGGTTGCGGGAGCGCGGGCGGGCTTTGATGGGACGGCGAGAACGATGAGATCCGAAGACGAAAAACGGACAGTTTGGGCTGCGTCTGTTGTGGCGCTGGCACTCAGTGTTTGCGCGTTTAGCTGCGGATCGGGAGAAGCGGTCGCGACGTTTGCCTCGAAATCCACAACCGCGCTCCACGCAGGCGAGGCGATCTACAAGGACATTCCCGAATCGTATGCGCGGGGCGTTTGTGACCGGCAGGACCTCACGAGCAATTTCAAAGATCCTTCGCCGGCATCTGCATGCGTGACGGGTGAGGGCCCGGAAAGAGAGGACCTCGAACTAGCGCGTGCGGAACGCGACGGGCTGCTCGAAATTTCGAAAATCCTGAAAGACTATTTTGATGCGCTTCAGCAGCTGGCGGCATTCGGCACGTCCGGCGGGAGCAAGAAGGAATCTGCACGGGGCGGCGCGGCGAAAGCGAAAGCTGAAATGGCGGCAAAGAAGGCGAACTTTGATGGAGGCGAAGCCGGCGCTGCGGGACAACTCGCGCAACTGGTGGCAACGGCGTTCCTGAGCGCGCGTTTGAATCGTGAGTTGGAGCGAGATCTTCAAGACATCGACCCTGCGGTGCAACGCGTGACGCAAGGGCTCGAGCGAGTCGTAGGGAGGGACTATGAGCGGCTGCTCGAGCAAGAGGCCAAAGCGCTGCACAACCGCTATGCCGATGCAGTGAGGACACAGTCAACTCCGGCAATCCGATTACTGGTTTACGACAGCTGGCGGCAACAGATCGGCAGAGTAGATGAGCGGAAGGCCGCGGCTGAATCGTACGTGCGAGGGTTGCAGCAGATCCGCGAGGGCCATCACAAGCTGGTCGAAAGCTCGAGCAAAATCACCGCGAAGAGCCTCGGCGCGGCCCTGCAGCCCTACGTCTCGCAGTTGTCTACACTGATTCCTGAAATACAAAAGGGGTTCTAGAGATGAGCGGAGTATCGAGCGTGCCTGCGGGTGATTTGGCGGATGTGTTCCTTCAGTGGTCACGAGAAGTAGACAATTACCGGGACCGGAATTTTGATACGCTTGCGCCGGATGAGCAGACGCGCCTCAAGGATTTGTCGCATCAGTTGGACGACATTTCGGCTCATCTCACGCTGGTAGACATCTCCGAGACTCTGGCTTCGATGGACTGCGATCTCGCGCAGATTGAGAGTGTGACCGCGAGAGCCAAACAAGAGCTGAAGAAGTCTCGCACGGTGGTTGAGGTGATTCAAATAACGTCGGCCGTTGCGGCGCTCGGGCTCGCGATCAGCAGCGGGAACGTGGGAACGATCGGCGGGGCGCTAGCGGATCTTGGAAAATTGGTGCCGGGAAGTGTTCGAGATGCAGGATAATCCAGTGATGAAACGATATCTCACGATTGCGGCTCTGGCGGTGGGCTTCTTCGCAAGCACAACCCATGCTGCCGAATGGAAGCAGTTGTTCGACGGCAAGGATTTATCGGGATGGAAGCATGTGGGCCCGGGATACATGACGGTCGAGAACGGCCTCATTCAGACGCACGGCGGGATGGGATTGCTCTACTGGACGGGCGGCCCAATCGGCGACTGCGTGCTCCGCGTCGTCTACAAGATGCGCGATCAAAATGACAACTCGGGCGTGTTCATTCGCATACCGATCGAGCCGCGCGAAGAGTGGATGCCGGTGCGGTATGGCTACGAGGTGCAGATTGACAATATTGCGCCTGGCGAGGACGAATACCATATCACCGGGACTCTCTACTCGCTGACGAAGCCGTTATCGAGACCAGGCAAGCCGGGGCCGCAATGGAACACGATGGATATTACGATGAACGGGCCGCGCACGATTGTCGTGGTGAACGGACAAAAGGTAACGGACTATACCGAGGGGCAGCCCGTGCCTCCGAAGAAACTGTGGTTCGAGCCGGAGCGCGGCAGGCGTCCGGACCGGGGATGGATGGGCCTGCAGAATCACAGCGACAAGGACATCGTGTTCTTTAAAGAGGTCGCGGTTAAATCACTTAAATAGATTCGTCGAGCCCGTGAATCGTGCAGCGTAGCACCGTGAGCCAGTGAGCAGCCGGGCCACTGAAGAGACCCAACCCGGCCTGACGCGCGGGATGGGGCTGTTCCCTGCCCTGGCGGCGAACATGTTGCAGATGGTGGGCGTCGGGCCGTTCCTTACGATTCCGTTGATCCTGTCGACCATGCACGGTCCCCAGGCGCTTGCCGGGTGGATTCTGGGAGCAATTCTCGCGACGTGCGACGGGCTGGTGTGGGCCGAGCTGGGGGCGGCGATGCCGGATACCGGCGGTTCGTACGATTATCTGCAGCAGGCTTTTGGGCCTCAGTCGCTGGGCCGGCTGATGGGATTTCTGTTTCTCTGGCAGGTGATGCTCGCCGCTCCGCTTACAGCTGCATCGGGCGCAGTGGGGTTCGCGGATTACGCCCGCTATCTCATTCCTCGGTTGAGTGGCCTCGAGCACAACGTTCTCGCGATTGTGGTGTGCATTCTGGCGACCATCCTTCTCTATCGCGATATCCAAGCGATCGGAAGGATCTCAACCATATTGTGGGTGGGCCTGATGCTGGCGATGGGGCTGATTATCTGGGGCGGCATCGGGCACTTCAGCGCGGCGCGAGCATTCGATTTTCCGGCGGGAGCTTTCACGTTTTCGCCGGGGTTTTTTATGGGACTGGGCGCGGCCACGCTGATCAGCATGTACGACTACAGCGGTTACTTCACGGTCTGCCTGATCGGTGGCGAGGTAAAGAATCCCGGAGTGACGATTCCCCGGTGTGTTCTGCTGTCGATCGGCATTCTGGCGGTCCTGTATGTGGCGATGAGCCTTTCGATTATCGGCGTTGTGCCCTGGCGCGAGGCGATGGGCTCACAAGCGATTGTGTCCGACTACATGCAGCGGTTGTACGGGACGCGTGCGGCCGGTTTGATGACGGGCTTGATTCTCTGGGTGGCGTTTGCGTCGGTGTTTTGCGTGCTGCTGGGGTACACTCGGGTGCCGTACGCGGCCGCTGCCGAGGGCCATTTCTTCTCGGCGTTCGCGCGCCTGCATCCCAGGCGCAGGTTCCCCTCGTTTTCGGTCGTGTTCATGGGAGTGCTGTCGGCTGTGGCGTGCCTGTTGACACTCGAGGCTCTGATTAAAGCGTTAATCGTGATTCAGATCATCACGCAGTTTGCGGCGCAGTGCGTGGCTGTCATCCTGATCCGCCGCTACCGGCGCGATATAAGGCGGCCGTTTTCGATGCCTCTGTATCCGGCGCCAGTGGTGATCGCGCTCGGGGGCTGGATTTTCATTTTGGCTTCGAGCGGCAGGGTTTACGTGCTCAGCGGGTTCGCGTTGCTGGTGCTTGGGATTGCGGCGTTTTTGTGGCGAGCGCATCGGGCGATGCAGTGGCCCTGGCTTTCGCGAGCCTAATTTTCGTTCAACAGTTCTGTTGTTTTCCCAAAGGAAGTATGCCATACTTCTGTTGGAAACCCAATGGGCGAGATGAAAGAGAAGACGGATGTTTTGCAGGGCACGCTGGCATTGATGGTGCTGAAGACTCTGGACGTGCTCGGATCGCTGCACGGTTATGGCATCGCACGGCGTATCGAGCAGATCAGTGGAGATCTGCTCACTGTGAATCAAGGCACGCTGTATCCCGTTCTACTGAAGCTGGAGCAGGAGGGCTCTATCGCCTCCGAATGGGGCGCGTCCGAGAATAACCGCAAAGCGCGCTTCTACCGGCTGACACGCGCCGGGCGGAAACAATTACAGGCCGAAACCCGAGGTTGGGAACAGAGTGCCGCTATAATCGGGCGCTTCTTTGCTGTGAAAGCGGAGGATCTGAAATGAAAGCCCTGAGGCGGTTCTTCAAGCGGCTGACTTCGTGGGCGACGATGCGGCAAGACGAAGAGCGACTGCAAGCGGAGATTGAAGAACATCTCGCACTGCAAACGGCTGAAAATATTCGCGGCGGTTTATCGCCTGTAGAGGCGCGACGCCAGGCGCTGCTGAAGTTCGGAGCGGCGGCGGCAATCAGGGAAGAACATCGCGATCAAAGAGGACTGCCGTTTGCGGAAGCACTGTTACAAGACACCCGATACGCGCTGCGGCGTTTGCGGAATGCTCCGGCGTTCACGACCACGGTGGTCCTGACGCTCGCGCTGGGAATCGGCGCAACTACTTCGATCTTTACGTTGGTCTATGCGGTTCTGCTGAAGTCGCTGGCGGTGCCGAATCCGGACGAATTGTACAGGCTGGGGAAAGAAGCGCGCTGCTGCTACTACGGCGGGTACAGTCAGGAGAAAGAGTTTTCGCTGCTCTCGTACGATCTGTACAAATATCTCCGCGATAACAGCAAAGGGTTTGCGGAATTGGCGGCTTTCGAGGCGGCCGCGCCGGACTTCGGTATCCGGCGCGCGCACAGCACCGAACCTGCTCAAAGCTATCCAGGCGAGTTTGTATCGGGCAATTACTTCACCATGTTCGGGATCAGGGCGTATGCCGGACGCACATTTTCGGCTAGCGATGATCGCCCAGGCGCTCCGGCCGTCGCCGTAATGAGCTATCGATTGTGGCAGCACGGCTACGGATCGGATGCGTCCATCATCGGGAGCGTTTTCGATATCGATGCAAAGCCATTTATTATCGTAGGCATCACTCCGCCGGGTTTCTTTGGCGATAGACTCCGCGACAATCCACCCGATTTCTTTCTTCCGCTAAACACGGAACCGTTTGTGGAGGCCGATGCCGATCTGTATAAGCGCAACACTCACTGGTTAGACTTAATCGGCCGCATCCGTCCAGGCGCAAATCCGGCATCTGCAGAAGCTGAAATGAGGGTGGAGCTGAAGCAGTGGCTCCGCTCGCATTGGGGCGAGATGAGCGCCGATGAGCGCGCAAACTTTCCCAAGCAAACCTTATATCTGCGCCCGGGGGGCGCTGGAATTACCAGCATGCGCGATGACTATGAGCACTGGCTGCAGATCCTGATGATGGTTTCCGGATTCGTGCTGCTGATAGTCTGTGCCAATGTTGCCAATCTCATGCTGGTTCGCGGCATGGAGCACCGGCAGCAGACTTCGTTAAGTATGGCTTTGGGGGCGCAAGCGCCGCGGCTTGTCAGGCAGGCGCTCACGGAGAGTATTTTGCTGTCCATTTTAGGGGGTGCGGCGGGACTGGTGATCGCATTTGCAGGCACACAGCTTGTTTTGCATTTTGCATTCCCCCAAGTCGGTGGGCTGCCGGGCATACCTATCAGTGCGTCGCCTTCCGTGCCAGTGCTGGTCTTCGCCTTCGGTATTTCGCTGATTACCGGAATTGCTTTCGGTATCGCTCCGGCATGGATGGCCACGCGCGTCGATCCGATTGAAGCGCTTCGCGGGGCCAGCCGGTCCACAGTGCGCACGGGCTCACTGCCTCGGAAGGCGCTGGTCGTGTTCCAGGCCGCCCTGTCGCTGGTGTTGCTGTCCGCATCGGGGCTGCTCACTGCGGCACTTCACAATCTGGAGAATCAAAGCTTGGGTTTCGATCAGGATCGACGCACAGTGGCGATCCTGAATCCACGGCTGGCGGGTTACCGGCCAGACCAACTCACGCCGCTTTTTCGACGCATCCAGGATTCGCTATCGAGCATTCCTGGCGTGTCGGCGGTAGCGCTCTGCAACTACTCGCCGCTCGACGGAAACAATTGGGGAAGCGGCGTATGGGTGGATGGACATCCGCCTCCCCGGCTCAACGACGACAACTCCGCTTCTCGGGATCGAGTCACGGCGGGGTACTTTGACGTGATCGGCAACCCAATCATCAGAGGACGCGGCGTCTCCGAGCAGGATACGGCGACTTCACGGCACGTGGCCGTCATCAATGAAGCGTTTGCGCGGAAATTTTTCAAGAATGAGGATCCAATCGGAAAGCACTTCGGCCGGGACGGCATCGGATCTGAGCGCCAATATGAAGTTGTGGGTGTCGCCAGGGACGCCCGCTATTTTGCGGACAACCTCGGTAAGGCGATTACCCCGATGTTTTTTCTGCCCGAAGCGCAGCACGATCTTGACCGTGAGACTGGATTGCCGGAAATCGATAGCTCGCATTTTCTGAGCGACATTGTCATGATGACCAAGCCGGGCGCCAGCCTGTCCGATGCGCAGGTGCGCCACGCGATCGGTTCGGTAGATCCGAATCTGCCGGTCATTTTGATTCACACTCTCAAAGAGCAGGTAGCCAGCGCATTCAGGCAGCAGCGGCTCATAGCACGGCTCACGTCGTTTTTTGGAGTTCTTTCGCTCATCCTGTCTTGCATCGGGCTGTATGGAGTGACCGCCTATAACGCCGGGCGGCGCAGCAGCGAGATCGGCGTGCGCATGGCCCTGGGTGCGGATCACGGGCACGTTCTCGCGCTGATATTACGCGGCGCCTTCGGGCTGATCGCTTTCGGATTGTTCATTGGATTGCCCCTGACGTTCGCCGCAGGACGATTCCTGGGCAGCCAACTCTACGGGATGAATCCGTACGATCCGGTGGTGACGCTAGTAGCGGTCGTGGCGCTTGGGATATCCGCTTTCGCGGCAGCCTTGATTCCAGCGTTCCGGGCAAGCCTGATTTCGCCGCTCGAAGCGTTACGGTCCGAGTAAAAGCTGCCGTTCTCAGGCCCCCCTATAGCTTCGAAGTACTTGTGCCGATAGCCATACCAGGGGCTAATCGCCCGGCGCGTGTATTCATGACAAGCGGCGTACACATTTCCCGGTCAAGCTCGGAAAGAGAGCAACAGCTCGTCTACGAGCAGTCGCTACTTCATGCCCTGATGGAGAGCATTCCCGATTGCATTTATTTCAAAGATGCAGCTTGCCGGTACACGAGAATCAATCAGGCGCAGGCAGAAGTCATGGGAATCGGCGATCCGGCGGAAGCGATTGGCAAAACCGACTATGATTTCTTTTCGCGCGAGCAGGCCGACAATTTCTATGCAGTGGAGCAGGAGATCATTCGCAGCGGAAAAGCTCTGGTCAGCAATATCGAGGAACTGAAGAGGTCCGATGGAAGCACGAAATGGTTTTCAAACACGGAAGTACCGATTCGAGACGTTTCGGGAACGGTGGTAGGACTGGTCGGCATCTCGCGAGATATCAGCAGTGAAATGCTGGTTCGGGCGCAGTTGAAGGAGGCCAAAGAGACGGCTGAGAAGGCCAGCAGATCCAAGAGTGAGTTTCTGGCCAACATGAGTCACGAAATCCGCACTCCGATAAACGGCATCATGGGGATGACGGAACTCACGCTCGATACCGAGCTCACGTCCGAGCAACGCGACCATCTTCAGATCATCAAAATCTCCGCGCATTCATTGCTGACCGTCATCAACGACATTTTGGATTTTTCGAAGATTGAAGCGGGCAAGCTGGATTTTGAATGTATCGATTTCAACTTACGGGACACTTTGGCGGCGATCATGAAAACCGCCGGCTGGACAAAGCTGGAAAAAATTCAGCTGGCCTGCGAGGTGACTCCCGAGGTTCCGGCAATCATTGCAGGGGATCCCATGCGTTTGCGGCAGGTCGTCATGAATTTACTCGGCAATGCGCTCAAGTTTACAGAAAGCGGTGAAGTCGGCATCCACGTAGAAGTTGAATCACAGAACGGCGAAGAGATTTCCCTGCATTTCATGGTTAGCGACACGGGCATCGGTATTCCTTTCGAAAAACAGCAGGGCATTTTCCAAGCATTCTCGCAAGCGGATAGCTCGACTACGCGCAAGTTTGGCGGGACCGGATTGGGCCTGACCATCTCATCCCGGTTGGTCCGCATGATGAACGGGCGGATTTGGGTGGACAGCGAAGTGGGCCGGGGCAGTACGTTCCATTTCACGGGGCGGTTTGCGAAGCGGGGTGGTATTTCGAAGCCCGAGAATGAGCCGACCCACATGATTGCGCTTCAGCTCTGAAAGATAAGGATGACGACCGGCCAATAAAAGCTCCAGGCCCGCAACACTGCGGTTGCCAGACCGTGAATCAAATCCGCTAGCCCAAAGTTCCGTTGCATGGTTCGTCCGATTTCGGGTAAGCAAGTGGGGAGCCACTCGCTATGGGTCACACAAGCAGTGGCGATTCGGGTACGAATGTAGGATAGCTTACGCTCCCGAGCTTTCTGCTGGGCCGCCCGGATAAAGGCATTATCCGAAAGTTTCCGGCTCTATACCGCTTGGGCTTGGAAAGCTAATGTACTCACAGGACTGGCGCGATTCGCGCCATCATGATAATGTAGATAGGAAATAAGGGATACATGTCTGCCACCCCTATTCTGCGGACCAGCGCGGCGGGAATCGCATTGTGGCCCGAAAGCACAATGGTCGTGCTCGATAACACGAGCTACACAGCGGGTTCGCCCGTCCGGTTTCGTTTGCTCGCGCCGCCCCTGTCTTCGGGTGACTTTTTCCGCCGTTTCCACTTGGCTGCCACTGTCTTCCCTACGGGGGCTACCGAGGCCATCGCGCCGCAACAGATCGTTGCGCGCGATGCCTCGCTTGAGACGTCGGAATACAAGATTGCCTGGACGGTTCCCGAGGACGCGCCTACGGGGCGGTACTCCGTGGTGTTTGAAGCGTATGATGCCGACTCGGGTGTTTTGCTGTGGAAGAGCCCGGGAGCCAGCTTTGCGGTATGGCGTTCTGAGATCTCAGTAGAAGATTTCGATGCGCACCGGAGGTTCTATTCGCCGGGTGATCCGGTTTCATTCACGCTGAGGCTCGTCAACAGAACTGACAAAGAATGGCGGGATCTGCGGATTGAAGTGGGCGAGTCACAATACCCGTGGATTTCTGCCCCACGGGGCACGAAGGGCGGTCGAATCTTCAAGTACCCAGAAGCGGTATCCTTAGCTCCTCAGGAATCTCGCGTTTTGACGTTAGGGGGCGCGATGAATCACGAGTCGACAGCGGGGTCGATCCAGTACACAGCGGCGGTTCGCGGCCCTGCGTCCGCGGGCTCGCGAGTTCTCGCGTTCCGAAGCACTCCGGCTGTTTTCTTGCGCGTTCCCGGGCCGTCAGGCTGCCCGGTGTACCCGGCCGCTTACATGCACTCGGATCTTTCAGCGGTACGAGTGGAGGGTTATCGAGCATTCTACGGGCGCGAAAGGGTGGCTGCGTCATTTGACCGGAGTCGCACAACGTTTGCTGCCGGGAAGTGCGCGACAGTCCGAATAAAACCAAGCTCGCAGAAGTCCGCCGGCAGGACGGTTTTCGAGCTGCGCAATGCACAAGGTGAGCTCGTCGATCAAGCCGAGGCACAGAGGGAAGGAGCTTATCTGCGTGCGGGCCTACGCTTCGGGCCGGCGGGGCTCTACCGCATCATTGCCCAGAACACGAGCCTGAATGGTCGCGTGCGCCAGATAGGCAGCATCGAAGCTGCGGCAAATGTCCTCCCACGCTCGCTGGCTGTGATCTGTGCGCATCCGGATGATGAATTCCTGCACCCGGCGGTGATTCGGGCCGCGGTTGAGAACTCGATTCCGGTGCACCTCATTTTCTTGACGAATGGAGATGCGGGTGGAAGCGACCGCTTCTTCTCTCCGGGCTACACCCCGGCGGAAGGCATCGAATTCGGGCACATTCGCATGGCCGAAGCCCGAGCGGCGGCGCGACACCTGGGCGTGGCGGAAACCAATCTTCATTTTTTGGGTCTTCCCGACGGGTTCCTCGAAGCGATCCGCACAGCGGAAGATTCGAATCCGATTTTCTCGCCTCCGTTGGGTGCCGAGAATTCGCCCTATTGTGGCCTGCGCCAGCCAAATTTGCCGTTCGAGAAAGGAAGTGTGCTGAGCGCCCTGAGCAAGCTACTCAGCGAAATCGGTCCGGAAGTCGTTTACACAAGCCATCCGGACGAGCGCCACGGCGATCACCGGGCTGCGGCGTGGTTTACCATCGAGTCGCTCCGGGAACTTCTGGCAGCCGGGCGCTTACGCTCGATTCCCACTCTCCGCGTTGACGATTTCTATGGAGCGGGTGATGACCAACCAGCGGCATTTTCCTATCGCAAGCATGAATTTTTCTCGTCTGGGGAAGCCATGGCGCGGGTGCAAGAGGCCTACTGGTTTTATCAGACGCAAGGCGGGAACCACGCTCGAGGCCATGTGCTTTCTTATGCCGATCTGCCTCGCATAGAGCATCACCAGGAGATCGTAAATTGGGCCTCCGGCTCGATCGCGATGGCCGATTTCGATCTTCCGGCGACGGCTTAGCACCGAGTGCTCACAGGATACTGATTCGCCAAAGATCAGCGCCGTTGATTTTCGCCATCTGTGCTTTGCCTTCGGCGACGTAAAAGAACTCGACTGTATCGGGGTTGAACGGGTCGTCTCCGATCCGGAATAGCCTTTCGCCAAGGCGCTCAAGCGAGGTCACGCCGTCTAGCCAGAGACGCCCTTTACGAAGCACGACGCGGGTGCTGCCGAACCAGGCGCTATCCGCGCGGTAGTGACCGGTGAGGGCTTCCAGGTAAGGATCGGGCGCGTAGTCGCGCGGGCCGGCATATTTTTCGTTCGTATACCAATCGGCGCCATACATCAGCTCCATGACTGGCGATATTTTCTTTTGCGGCGCTCCCTCCAAAGGCGCTTCTGCGCGGCCGAACAGAATAGGAAAACGTTGAAAATCCGGAACTGTGGCGACAAATACGTCGTCGCCAGCCGACTGCAGCGGCACTGACTGTGAGCCGACGCGCATGGTCAGCCGGTCGCCATCGGAAACGACTGTTATTTTTCCGCCGTTCGCTGAACTGTAGGCGCCCGCGTACTCGTCTGCGTTCTTCACAACTATTGGATCCGCAATATCTGGCGGCTTCGGCAGCGCTTTCGATTGGGCTCGGGCATTCATCAACTGCACTGCGAATTGAGTGACGGGATTGGGACGATATCCCAAACCGGCATTGACGGAAGCGAACGCAGCTACACCGGCATCCAGGTCGATGTGCATTGCCGATATGAAGGAAACCATTCCGCCGGTATGACGCAGAATGGTATGGCCGTCCAGTTGATCGACGCCAATGCCATAGCCGTAGGACGCGGTGGGACTGAGGTCAGGGGCTTTGATGTAGGGCTTGGAAAAAAGCGCAAAACTCTCCTCCGAGACGATACGGCCGCGCGGTCCCTGCCCCTTCCGCAGGAGCATCTCCAGATAGAGCGCCATGTCGCCGGGAGTGGAAACGACGCTGCCCGCGGCATCGTCGAACACCAGATTGCCCGCAAGCGCGAGTGGAGCATCGCGCACATAGGTACGATCCTCATAGAACGGCACGTAGCTTTTCGCGGTACGTTTGCGGTTCTCGTTTGCGATGACCGCGGCTGATGACGTCATGCCGAGCGGCTCAAACATACGGCTCCGCACGGCTTCGGACCACGGGCGGTGATCCAGTTTTTCGACCAGATAACCCAGAATCGCGAACCCGATATTACAGTAGTGGAAGTGCTCACCCGGCTTGAAGCCTTGCACGTGGCGCGCATGAGGATCGCTTAAAAACAGAACGAGCGCGTCCGGCAGTCCCGAGGTGTGGGTGAGGAGATGGTGGACCGTAATGGTTCCGTAATTCGCCTCGATCGGCAGCCAGGGAAGATACCCGAGAATCGGCCGCTGGAGGTCGAGCTTGCCTTCCTCCCGCAACTGTAAAAGGGTGAGCGCGACAAAAGATTTACTGATAGATCCGATTTCAAAGAGCAGATCCGGCGTGACGGGAACTTTTGTTTCAAGATCGGAAAACCCGAATGCGGCTGTTCGCACTGCGCCTTTCGTATCCGCGAGAGCCAGCGTGAGGCCGGGCGAGTTCATGGCCCGCATGTATCGGGCGATGAAGTCGTCGAGAGGAGCGAAAGTCGGCTGGAAAGATTCATCCCGCGCTTGCCCTTCGGCGACGAAGAAGGAACCGGCCGCGGAAGCTGTGGCGGCGCGTAACGCTCCCAATAGGAACGCCCGGCGTTCGAAATAGAAATCTGTCATTTCAGGGCACGATGCTAACGCACTTGGATGGACGAGATTCTATTGTTCCATGTATGGCGGGGATCGTTAGGATAACGGAAGTTCTTCAAATTCGGAACATCATAGGCAATCATCGATTGGCCGCCTCTGAAATTCCTGTCGTTATAGATGATGACGCGTGCATTTCCGAAGACTCTGAACGAAGAGATCTGGTCGCCGAAATTGTCCAGCCTTTGATAGCTGTCGCCTCGGTGCATGCAAAAGAAATCGCCGCGGAAATTGGAGCGCGTGTAAAAACAGGCCCCTCCCGAGCCCCAGTTGCCTCCGCGCCAGTTGCCGCGCGGGGGCCACATAGCGGGATTGCCCGGGCCGGGATGCCACCAGCCGGGAGCACCGGCGTTGGGCGGGTAACTGTTTCCCGGACCATTGTTGAAACTCATCGCGAAGACGGCTTGGCACCCATTCGCAACCCACAGCCCACGCTTGTCGACGCCCCAACTTGTTCCGAGCACGCACGGCGCACGGCTGAGCTGGCGCTGGACAACCGGCGCGGCGCCGGACGGCGGGAATCCGCAGTATGTTTTTCTGTCCGTGAATGATTTACAGGTCAGCGTCCGCTGACCGTAGGCGGGAATCGTAACAAGAACTGCAAGTACGAATAGCAAATGCCGAGTCATAGTGTCCTACACATTGTAGACGCGGCCAATAATGCGTTCTTATGATGCTGCGCTAGTCAGGCTGCTGTTGATATGTGTCCAGATGGTTTTGACGCTACTGCCCGCGGCCGAAAGTAGCGCGATAGCCGCGAGCGCGATGAATGCGAGCAGCAGCGAGTACTCCACCAAGTCTTGAGCGCCGTCATCCTGCCAGAGCTCCCGCGAATGGAACCCCTTGCCCTCGTCCATATATCCCCTTGAAGGTGATGCCCCAGAAGGTTAGGGTGTGCCGGAATGGAATATTCTCAGCCGAAACATAGGAACGGCACTGAGCAGCGACTGTGTTAATATTCTAGGTGATGTATAAATATGCAAAGCAGGGCGGTTTAGAATGCAAGGGACTCAGCTAGTTCGCTCCGCGTTGCGCGCCGGTGCGCAAAATTTCCGCCACGATCTCGACCTTTCACTGACGGGCTTGCAACAGCTGCTCGATTTGACGCAACGTGTGAAGCAATCGCGTCAGCGATATGGCTCAGCCCTTAAGGGCCGGTATGTGAGTCTCTTGTTTGAAAAGCCATCGCTCCGGACGCGGCTGACGTTCGAATTGGCGATCAAGCAATTGGGCGGCGATTGCGTTATGCAGACGGGAATGATCGGGCAGCGGGAACCGCTGAAGGACGTGGCCCGAAATTTGGCGCGGTGGACTGACGCGATCATCGCGCGAACGTATGCGCAAGAGACGATCGACGAGCTTGCGCACTGGTCCGGAATACCGGTTGTGAATGCGCTCAGCGACATGTATCATCCCTGCCAGGCGTTGGCTGATATATTTACGCTGAGAGAGCACTTCGGGCAGTTGCGTGGAGTGAAGCTTGCGTATGTAGGCGATGGAAACAATGTGGTGCACTCGCTTTTACTGTGTTGCGCGCGTCTCGGAATAAACTGCTCCGTAGCAACGCCGCGCG
The DNA here is from genome assembly GCA_963703035.1 of uncultured Acidobacteriaceae bacterium. Classification (GTDB taxonomy): domain Bacteria; phylum Acidobacteriota; class Terriglobia; order Bryobacterales; family Bryobacteraceae; genus Bog-105. The sequence continues at coordinate 2,551,884 of OY969780.1, forward strand.
GCTATGAGCCAAGGGCTGAAATCGTTGCGCGCGCGAAGCAGTTTGCAAACGAATCCGGTATAAAGGTTGAGGTTACGAACGATCCGCGGGGAGCAGTCAAGTCCGCGCATGCGGTATATACGGATGTTTGGGCCAGCATGGGTCAGGAACCGGAAATGGAACACCGCAAGAAAATCTTCGCCGAATACCAAGTCAACGAAGCGCTGCTGCGAAGCGCGCGAAATGACGCTATCTTCATGCATTGCCTTCCGGCCAAGCGCGGTATGGAAGTAACCGATGAGGTGATGGAATGCGCGCAGTCGGCGGCCTTCGAGCAGGCTGAAAATCGGTTGCATGTGCAGAAAGCTCTGCTCCTGACGATTTTGCAATAAATGTCGGCCCCGAAGAAAATTGCTCTGGCCTATTCCGGCGGGCTCGACACATCGATTATCATTCCGTGGCTGAAAGAGCATTACGAATGCGAAGTCGTTGCGGTGTGCGGCGATATTGGCCAGGGCGGCGACGAGCTCGATGGATTGCGCGAGAAAGCGCTCTCCACCGGCGCATCCGAAGTGTATGTGGAGGATATGCGCGAGGAGTTCGTCACCGAATACTTATGGAAACTGGTTCGTTCCGGAGCGGTGTACGAGCATAAGTATCTGTTGGGCACCTCGATTGCGCGGCCGCTGTTGGCGAAGCGACAGGCGGAAGTTGCATTGAAGACGGGCTGCGATGCGCTGGCGCACGGCTGCACGGGAAAAGGCAACGATCAGGTCCGCTTCGAGCTGACCTACAAGGCGATAGCTCCGCGATTGAGCGTGATTGCTCCGTGGCGCGAATGGGACATCGTTTCGCGCGAGGACGCGATTGAATATGCGAACGCGCATAAAGTGCCGATCTCGCAATCTACAAAGAAGATTTACAGCCGCGACTGCAATATTTGGCACATTTCGCACGAAGGCGGCGCGCTCGAGGATCCGGCGAATGCCGCTCCGGATGAGATTTGGATGCTCACCAGGAGCCCCGCTGACGCCCCATCGAAGCCGGCCGATATCACCGTCGGGTTCGCAAAGGGTGTGCCGGTTTCCCTCAACGGGCAGCATCAGATCAGCGGTGTCGCGCTCCTCTCAACGTTGAACGAGATTGGCGGCGAGCACGGCATCGGACGGATCGACTTGGTTGAGAACCGCTTCGTCGGAATGAAGTCGCGAGGCTGCTACGAGACCCCAGGGGGCACGATTCTGATGACTGCTTTGCGCGAGCTGGAAGCGCTGACTCTCGACCGCAGCGCTCTGCACTACAAGCAGAAGCTGGCGCTCGATTATGCCGAAATGGTTTATAGCGGGTTTTGGTTTACGCCACTCCGTGAATCACTCGATGCCTTCTTCGAGAGAATTTCTGAGCCTGTGACCGGCGAAGTGACGCTGCGCCTCTACAAAGGAACGCTCGAGCCGCTCAGCCGGAAGAGCCCGAATTCGCTGTACAGCACGGATATCGCGAGCTTCACGATGAGCGCAGCCTATGACCAAAAAGACGCTTTGGGCTTTATCAATTTGATTGGCTTGCCAATCAAAGTTCGGGCTTCGCGCAACAATGGCGGTAATGAAACTATGGGGCGGCAGGTTTGAGAGTGGGCCATCGGAGCTATTCGAGCGCTTTTCGAATTCGCTGGATCTCGACCGTCGGCTTGTCTTCGCGGACATCGAAGGCTCGAAATCATTTGCACGGGCGCTGACGAGAGCGGGCATTCTGAATGCAGATGAATGCCGGCGCATCGTCGATGCCTTAGTTGAAATCGAAAAACAAGCGGGGCAGCCCGGATATTTCGATGGAGCAGCCGATGAAGATGTCCATACATTCGTTATTCGCAAACTGAAAGAGAAGACGGGCGCGCTCTCGGATAAGATCCACACCGGGCGTAGCCGCAACGAGCAAGTCTCGCTCGACATGCGCCTCTATTTGCGGGCCGCGACAGATACCCTGCTCGACGATCTGACGGCCTTCATGGGCGAGCTGCTGGCGCTCGGGCGCAAGTATCAGGATGCGGTGATCCCCGGATATACTCACTTGCGGCGCGCGCAGCCGGTCTTGTGGCCGCATTATGTCCTGGCGTATTTTGAGATGTTCTTTCGCGATTCTGAGCGGCTGGAGCAAACGTGCACGCGAATCGATGTAATGCCGCTAGGGTCCGGTGCATTGGCGGGTAGCGGATTTTCATGGGACCGCGAAACGATGGCGAAGGAGCTCGGATTTGCGGCGATCACTCGCAATAGCATGGATGCCGCCGCAGACCGCGACTTTGCATTAGACTTTCTGTACGCGTCCAGCGTGATCATGCTGCATTTGAGCCGGCTCGCAGAAGATTGGATTCTGTACTCGAGCGAGGAATTTAACTGGATCACGCTCGGCGACGCGGTGACCAGCGGGTCGAGTCTGATGCCGCAAAAAAAGAATCCGGATTCGCTCGAGCTGATGCGAGGGAAATCGGGCCGCGTGTTTGGCGATTTCACATCCCTATTCCTTACGCTGAAAGGCCTGCCCATGACCTACAATCGCGACATGCAGGAGGACAAGCAAGCACTCTTCGATGCTGTTGACCAGACGTCGGCATGCCTGAAAATGGCAAAAGCAGTGACCGAATCTGTAACTTTGAATCCCGCGGCGGCTCTAGAGGCAGCCGAAGAGAGCTGGCTCATTGCAACGGATCTCGCTGAGGAGCTGGCGCGAAGCGGCGTTCCCTTTCGCCGTGCGCACGAGGTGGTCGGTCGGCTGGTTCTCGAGAGCGTGAAAGCCGGAAAGAAGCCTTCCGACTGGAGCGGCGAAACGCTGGCCGCGTTCGCCCCGGAGTTCAAACCGGAAATGGGCCGTTATCTTGCCTCGCGCGAAGGAATGGACAGTCGTGAAGTGCCGGGTGGGACCGGGCCAAAGGCTGTCCAGCGATCTCTCGCGGATGCGGCGGAGCGCCTGATAAAGGTGCGCAAGCGTCGCGCTTAGTTCCATGAACAAGAGCTTTCGCCAGGGCCAGATTTTGAAAGTGATTCGGAACAAGGGAATTTATACACAAGACGAGCTCGGCCGCGAGCTGAGCCGCTTGGGCATACAAAGCACGCAGGTAACTCTCTCGCGGGATATGCGCGAGCTCGGTCTTGTCAAAACCGCCGAAGGCTACCGCCAACTGCAAACCGAGAGTGCCGGGCCCGACCTCGCGACTGTAGCAAACGAATTTCTGTTAGATATTCGGGTCGCGCAGAATCTTGTCGTGTTGCGCACCTCGCCCGGAAACGCAAACTCGCTTGCCATTGCTCTCGACCGGAAAAATTTGGAGGAAGTGGTAGGGACCATAGCCGGTGATGACACTGTATTAGTCATCACGACGGACAACAAAACTGCCGGAAGCTTCCGGGAACGGATGTTAGACTTGATCTCCGCTTGAGAATTAGTGGCCGTGACCCGGATCGTGCTGGTGGATGTGATCGGCTGCGATCTGGCAGCCGTTGCCGGACAACATGCAGGGGACGTGCTCAAACTGAATGGTCGTGTGGTGAATATCGAAGCCACACAAAACTTCGTTAATCCGCTTCAGAATCCGCTCACTCGCCGAAGGCGGCATGTCGTCGATCAACACGTGCGAGCTGAGCGCGTGCGTATTTGATCCAAGGCTCCAGATGTGGAGATCGTGAACATCGAGAACGCCTTCAATTCCTACCATCGCATGAGTGACATTGGTGAGCTCGAGGCCTTTGGGCAAGCCCTCGAGCAAGATGTTGAGCGATTCGCGGATAATATCCCAAGCCGTGTAAATGATGAACAGCCCGAGTGCGATGGAAAGCAGCGGGTCAACGTAGGTCAATCCCGTGTACCGGATGGCGATGGCGGCGAGGATAATCGCAACCGCCCCTATGGCATCCCCGAGCATGTGAATTGCCGCTGCAGCGATATTGATATCGCCTTTGCGGCCCCGATTCAGCGCGATAACGATTGCGGTGTTCAGAATGAGAGCCGCGGCCGCGACCCAAATCATCGTCTTCTCGTTAACGGCCTGCGGGCGAATGATCCTGCCGGCCGCTTCCCAAAAGATGACAATCGAAACTACGATCAACGTGGAAGCATTGAGAAACGCGGCAATCACGCCGGCGCGCTGATATCCATATGTCTTGACGTCGTTGGCCGGCCTCTCCTGCAAGTAAAGGCCTACCGCCGCCAGCAGTAAAGCCAGTGCATCTGTGAAGTTGTGTCCGGCATCAGAAAGCAGCGCCAAGCTTCCCGAGCGCAGGCCGGCGTAGACCTCGAATGCGGTAAACGCAAGCGTGGCGATTAGCGATAGCCGTAAAATCCAGCCAGTGCCATGCGCGTGACTATGGTGATGGTGACCCAAGCTCGGGCAGCCCTGTCTTCAATTTACGATAAAACGCGCGGCGATAATCGCGGCCGAGCTTCGCTATGCGTTCACGTCGATCGTGACGGGAGCCACCAGGCGAAATGTGACGATTGTCTCGGAAGGGATCTTCACTTTTTGTCCATGAGTGAAGAGCTGGTATCCGGCCGCGCCGCCTCCCCCAACTGCGGAACCGATGGCCGCGCCCTTCCCGCCGCCCGCAATCGCGCCAATTACCGCGCCCGCGACCGCGCCAATTCCTGTACGCTTAGCCGTCTGATGGCCGCGTGATTTGCCTTGTTCTTCATACAAGCTGCTGGCAAGCGGATAGCTTCGGCCCTTGTACTCCAACCTGTGCAGCCGTATTTCGAGCGAACTGCGTCCTTTAATGCGGCCTGCATCGCTTGCGTTCGCGAGCATGACAGTCACGGTGGTTCCAGCGGGCACGACCACCCGCCCCCGCGATACGAGAGGCGATACCAGAGAGGCCCTGAATACCTGCCCTGGCTGATTTTTATCCGAGTCGATAGAATCGATCGTTCTTATCGTGACGTGCTCCCCGGCAGGGATGGTCGCTTTCACAGGCCGGGGCGGCGAGGTTCGGCGCGCGGTGGCGGGTGCTGGAGAGGGCGCAGCTGCCGGTGTTTCAGCCGGCGGCGGCGATGCGGGCGCTGACGTGGTGGGCGGTAAAGTGGGCGCCGGCTGAGCTTTAGGTATGGGAGTCGAGGCGCCCGGCGGTTGTGAGTTGTCGGGCTGCGGTTGATTGGCCGCGAGCGAAGCATTCACTTTGATCTGATCATTCACCCTCTTTACGCCTGCAGCCGCATGTGCAATTTTCATGGCCTGTAGCTCGACGTCCGGGCTGGGAACCTCGCCGGTCAGAGTGACCACTCCGTCGTTTACGGAAACATTCACATTGGCGGCTTTCGTCGTGGGATCGGAAAACAGATTGGCCTTAATGCCGGTCGCAATGTGGTCGTCGCTGATCGTCTTTTTCTGGCAGCCAGCCATGATGCAGATTGCCGCGATCGATACCGCCATTGCTAAACGTAGGTTCACCATTCACTCAGCCTACCGCGATAATGTTCAGACGCTTTACGCCGCGTGTACCGCGAAAGCCCGGCGCTCGTAAAAGATACAATGGGTTTTTGAATCTGATGCAGAGACTGCATGGCACAACCGACAGCCACCGTTAAGCCCGCCAAGCCGGACAGGACAATCCATACCAGGAGCGAGCAGGCGCGCAATGGCATCGCGGAATGGACTGTAACGATACTGCTGCTTTTGTTCGGCACGACGACGCTGGTCCAGGCGTTTGTGATCCCGACCGGTTCCATGGAAGACACGCTCCTCATCGGGGATCATCTGCTGGTCGATAAGCTGGCCTACGCACCCGCGGGACCGGTCAGCAGATATCTTCTGCCGTACGAGGAGCCAAAGCACGGCGACATCATTGTTTTTAGGTATCCGGGCGATATTTCGCAAACCTTTGTGAAGCGCGTGATCGGGGTGCCCGGCGATCACCTGAAAATGGTGGAGCGGATCATTTACCGGAACGGCGTTCCCCTGAATGAGCCGTACGTGTATCACAAATTTCCGTACGATCCGTATCGTGACAATTTTCCCGGTGAGGCGCCGCAGATTGGCGACCGATTGCAGGATCAACTGCAACGCGACATGCTGGAGCACCATGTCGTCAATGGAGAAGTAGTTGTGCCACCGGAGAGCTATTTTGCGATGGGCGATAATCGCGACAACTCGCTCGACAGCCGGTACTGGGGATTCGTCCCGCGCGACAACATCATCGGAAAGCCGCTTCTAATTTACTGGTCTTATGATGCGTCAACCAATGACCTCGCCGGGGCCGATGTGCACTCACTGATGCACCACTTCGTCGATTTAGGCGAGCATTTCTTTACGCGAACTCGCTGGACGCGTACGCTCCGGGTGATCCGCGGATTTCCGGATTCCCGGTTACCGAAAACCCCGCCCGTGAACACCGCAGTGGCGCCAAGCTACTGACGCGCAGCTTCCTTTCACAGCAGGGAATTTTCTCGCCGCTTTTCCCGAAGCCTACACTAATTTAGATTTATGGCGAATCACCGGTACGCCCTGATTATGGCTGGCGGGCGAGGGACGCGATTCTGGCCGCAAAGCCGAAAAAAAAGCGCCAAGCAGGTGCTGCGCTTTTTCGGGGAGCGCAGCCTGATTCAACAGGCCGTCGACCGGCTCAAGTCAGTCATTCCGCCAGAAAATATTTGGGTACTTACGAGCGAGCTTCTGCGCGCCGAGATCTGCAAGCAGTTGCCCGATGTGCCGAGGCGGCAAGTCATCGCGGAGCCCGCCCAGCGCAATACTTCCCCTTGCATCGCGCTTGCCGCCCAGATCCTGGCCGAACACGACCCGGACGCTGTAATGGGCGTCTTCCCGGCCGATCATCTGATTCTCAAAGAAGCGCGCTTTCGAAGATTCATTCAATCTGCGTTTCGAGCCGCGGAAGAAGGCGGAATCGTGGTCCTCGGAATCCAGCCCCGCTGGCCGGAAACGGGTTACGGCTATATCGAATTTCAAAGAGACGTCACGCCAGGCCAAATGGATGCGTCACCTGTTTCAAGCTTTCGCGAGAAGCCCGACCGCAAAACAGCCGAGAAGTTCTTAAAGCGCGGCAATTTCTATTGGAACGCGGGCATGTTCTTTTGGCGTGCTTCGACCGTCATCGATCTGGTTCGGCATCACGAACCGAAGACAGCCACGCTCCTCGCGGGCTTGCCGTCATTTCGCAGCAGACAATTTATGTCCAGACTGCGATCCGTGTACCCGCTCTGCGACAACATCTCCGTTGATTACGCGCTCATCGAAAAAGCCGAGGGAATCCGAGGTATCGCCGTCGACGATATTGGCTGGAACGATGTTGGAAGCTGGGCCGCAGTCTACGAGCTGGCCGAAAAAGATGAAAATGGAAACGCATCACGCGGACCGCTGCTCGCGCATGAGAGCCACGGAAACTATGTTGACGCGGAGAAGACGGTCGCGCTTGCCGGGATCGAGGACCTCATCGTGGTGGACACGCCCGATGCATTGTTGATCGCGAACCGTGCGAAGGCTCAGGAGGTCAGTAAGCTCGTCAGAACACTGGAAGAGCAGAAGCGGGACGACCTGCTCTGAATAGGATGCGCTCAGAGGATTTTGTGCGCGCCTTCGCCTCGCACGATAATCTCAGCGCACGTCGATTCCTCACAGCGTCTGCAAGCCGCTCGTGTTAGAGTCTGTCCAGCATGGATGAGAGCTCGAAACTTCTGCTGACTGTGGCGGTCCCAACCATTACAGTTTTGGTAGGCATTCTCGTAAATCATCGCCAACTGCGGCAGCACGTTGACACGCAGATCATCTCCCTTCGCAATGAGCTCACGGCTTCGATTCAGCGCGTTGAGGGTGTCCTCGCCGCGAGGCTGAAGCTTGTGGAGGAAATTCTAAAGATCAGGTGAAGCGGTAATGGCGAAAATCCCGCCCGAGCTATCGAGATACTTCAGCAAGATCGGAAAGAGGGGCGGTCAAAAGGGTGCGCTCGTCACCAACGCGAAGCTCACACCTGCTAAGCGCAAAGCGGCTGGTAAGAAAGCTGCTGCTGCTCTCACTCCCGAAAAACGAAGTGCTCGCGCGAAAATAGCGGCTGTGGCGCGCTGGACAAAGCTAAGGAAGGCCCGAGCTTCGGGAATTACCTAAACCGATGAGTTTGATGATCGGAAATCCTGAGCAGAAGGGCAAAGAGCAGTTGTGAATAGGATTGCGCGAATGGTCACATGCCAGCAATAGCGCTCCTGCGCTCCATCAGAATGACATCGCGCCAGCGTCCATCCATGCGCCCGAGTCTCTCTCGCGTCCCCACAATCCGGAACCCCGTGCGTTTATGCAGGTCGATGCTCGCACCATTTTCCGGAAAGATCCCGGCCTGAAGCGTCCAAATGTCATTGCGTTCGGATGTCGCTACTAACGAGGCAAGCAATTTCGATCCGACTCCCTTGCCCTGCGCTCGAACCGCAACATAGACGCTGACTTCGGCGACTCCCGCGTACACGCGCCGCTGTGAAACCGGACTGAGAGCGGCCCATCCCAGAATTTCCGAGTGTAAGCGCGCCACGAGCCTGCAGCATTGGAGATGGCGGTCGTCCCATTCGCTCCAATCCGGAGCGGATGTTTCGAAGGTGGCGTTCCCTGTCGCGATTCCTTCTAAATAGATTGCGCGGATGGCAGGCCAATCCGCTTCAGTCAAGTCATCAATCGCGACAGATAGACCGCCTAGTAACTGGGTCACGTTTCGGGCGGCTTTACCTTCTTGAAGAGCTTTGTGAGTATCTTGACGGCTCGGTCGACGTCACGCTCCGAAAGGATGTAGGGAGGCAGAAAGCGAAGCACCGTGTCATGCGTGCAATTGAAGAGAAGACCATTTTGCATGGCGTCGAGCACGAGCTGCTTGCCGGGCAACGTCAGCTCAACGCCGATCATGAGCCCTTGTCCCCTGATCTCCTTGATAAAGGCAAAGCGCCGCATCAAGTCTGCCAGCCTGCCTCGGAAGTAAGTGCCGACGGCATTGATCGAAGGAAGCAGGCCTTCAAGAATATCAAAGAATTCCAACGCTACTCGACAGGCGAGCGGCCCTCCCCCATAGGTCGAGCCATGCATACCCGGCTTGATGGTGGGAGCAGCCTTCTCGTTCACGGTTAACACACCCAGTGGGATGCCGCACGCCATAGGCTTAGCCGCAATCATGATGTCCGGCATAACCACGGGATCGAGCAGTTGATACGCGAAATACGTCCCGGGCCGGCCCACACCGCACTGAATCTCATCGAACACGAGCAACGCATTATGTCTGTCGGCGAGCTCTCTCGCCTTTCGGACAAATGGTTCGGAAAGCGGATGGATGCCGCCTTCCCCCTGAATCATTTCGAGCACGATACCGGCCGTGCTATCGGTCACAGCCGCCCCGAGTGCTTCTAGATCGTTTCTCGGAACAAAGCGCGTCCCGGTAAGCAAAGGCTCGAAATCCTTGCGATATTTGGGTTGCCCCGTGATCGACAGTGAGCCGAGTGTGCGGCCATGGAACGAGTCCTCGAGCGAGACGATCTCGTGTTTGCCGGGCGCGATCGCGTTGCCATGCGCTCGAATCATCTTGAGCGCACCCTCCATCGCCTCAGTTCCGGAATTGCAGAAGAAGCTGCGCGCGAGCCCGCTCACTTTTGCAATGCGTTCCGCTAGCCGACCCTGATACTCGTGGTAGTAAAGATTCGAGGTGTGCAGCAGCAGAGCAGCCTGTTCGCGGATAACTTTTGTGATTCGCGGGTGCGCGTATCCCAGTGAATTGACGCCGATGCCGCTGATCAGATCGAGATACCGTTTCCCCTCGACATCAAAAACGTAGCAGCCTTTCCCGCGATGCAGAGCGAGCGGGTAACGCGCGTAATTCTGGAGTACATAACTCCGCTCGAGAGCTACGATCTCTTCAAGCGCTGCGCTAATTTGTGGCTCGGCGGGAACAGTAGTCGCGGCCATATCTCATCATATAGATGGTTGGATACGTGTTAACGGGCTGCCGCTGCCCTTTCGGTTAACACCGCAACACCGGGCAGCTCGATACCGCTCAGGAAATCGAGCGACGCGCCCCCGCCGGTTGAGACATGCGTGATTTTGCCTGCAACGCCCGCGCTCTGGATGGCCTTTTCCGAGTCACCGCCTCCCACAACTGATACTGCTCCGGAATCGGCGACCGCCTTGGCAAGCTCGACCGTGCCCTTGTCGAAAGGCGGCATCTCGAAAATTCCCATAGGGCCATTCCAAATGATTGTCTTCGCCCTGGCGATGATTCTCGCGTATTCGTCTATGGTTTTTGGTCCAATGTCCACGGCGATGTCCTCGGGGCCGATCGTGGTCACTATTCTTGAATCGGCTCCCGGTTTCACCTCGCGTACGACGACGTGATCAGAAGGCAGCACGAGCTTGCCGGCGCCAGTCGCCAGTAGTTGCCGGGCCAGGTCGATCTTGTCTTCTTCCACGAGAGAGCGCCCGGTAGGCTCGTTCTTCGCTCGTAAAAACGTATACGCCATAGCGCCGCCGATCAGCAGCTTGTCGACCACAGTCATGAGATTCTGGATTACGCCGATCTTGTCCGACACTTTTGCGCCGCCGAGAAGCGCTACGCAGGGGCGCTCGGGATTCTGCGTGACTCGGGTAAGCCATTCCAGCTCGCTGTCCATCAGAAGACCAGCCGCGGCGAACGGAAAGTGCCCCACCATGCCGACAGTCGAAGCATGCGCCCGATGCGCAGATCCGAATGCGTCATTTACGTAAAGATCGGCCAGCGACGCTAATTGCCGGGAGAACTCGGGATCGTTGGCCTCTTCTTCAGGATGGAAGCGCAGATTCTCTAGCAGGAGCACTTCGCCGGGTGCGGGACGCAGCGCGGCAGTTTCCGGGCCTACGCAATTGGGGGCCATCCGGACCGCCTTGCCGAGCAGCTCGGTCAGCCGCTTTGCAACCGGGGCGAGGCTCAGTCCGGGATCAGGTTTGCCTTTAGGACGGCCGAGATGGCTGGCTAGAATCAGTCCGGCGCAATGCTCAATTGCGTACTGGAGGGTGGGAAGAGCCGCGCGAATGCGCTTGTCGCTCGTGATTTTGTGGGTAGCCGGCGCTAAGGGCACGTTGAAGTCTGTGCGTATGAATACGGTTTTGTCTTTCAAATGAAGATCTTTGATAGACAATTTAGTCATTTGAGCCATTGTACGAGACGAAGGGGCTTGGCCACTCTGCGGCACGGCAGTGGGAATCGTGTCCCTGCGAGCGAAAAAGTGTCGCCGGTTGGTACTAATAGAGGGTACAGGAACTTTGGAGATAGGCCGATAGTACTTCCCAGGAGAGTCCTTTCGGCTACACGGCAGGGAACGTGCTGGAGAAAAGTAAGCTTTAGAACTATAATCCCTAGGGAGAAAGGGTGAATAGTTCTGTTCTGGTGCAGGCTTAGATACGCGACTCGGCTCAGCAAAGTATGGATGGAACGGGGCAAATTCGTTTATTAATCGTTGACGGGCAGCCGATCGTACTGGAGGGCCTGCGCAGTGTGCTTGGCCAGCATCCCGACATCGAAATTGTCGGCGAAGCTACAGACGGCATCGAAGCCATCGAGAAGGCAGTCCAGTTGGAGCCCGATGTTCTTCTGATGGAAGTGAGACTGCCCAGGATCGACGGACTGAGCGTTCTACGCAATCTACAGACACGCGCGCCGCAATGCAAAGTAATCCTATTCGCGTCAAGTGATAACAAAGAGGATTTCGTCGAAGCCATGAAGCTGGGCTGCTCGGGGATTCTGCTGAAAGAGACGTCGCCGACACTGATCGAGAAGAGTATCAAGAAGGTCCATGGCGGCGAAATCTGGCTGGACTCGAACACGACCGCGGCCGTCATCCGCCACTTCGCCGCTCCGGGCGATTTTCCGGTTACACACACCAATGGCAAACCGGCGCGGGAGCGCGCGCAACTCAGCCAGCGGGAACGGGAAATCATCGTTCTGATTGCGCAGGGTTATAAGAACAAAGAAATCGCGGAGAAGATGTTCATCACCGAACAGACCGTGAAGAACCACCTTCACAACGTGTTCGATAAGCTGGGTGTTTCCGACCGGCTCGAACTCGCGTTATACGCGATTCACAACAGCCTGCACGTAAAAGCGTAAGCTCTCGTTTACGTGGCGGGCGGATTGCTTGCCGTTATTTCATTCGGCAGTTCCATTGCGCGACAATCTAAAGACGCACGGCCCTTGCCCCGCAAAGTCGCGCGACCGCCCGCATGCCAAGTCTTCGTGAAGAAATCACCAAAACCTTTTCACGGCTAGGCCGGCGACGCCGCATGTCGCGCGCCTTAGACTCAGGCTCACAAACCGCTGTTCAGCCGCTGCCGCGTGCGGGCCGGGAGTTCGGAGCCTATCGGATTTTGAAATTACTCGGCGCGGGCGGGATGGGCGAAGTGTATCTAGGGCTCGATATGCGGCTGGGCCGGCACATCGCGCTCAAATTCCTGCCGCGGGATCTGACCACGGACGAGGCAGCTCTGCGCCGTTTTCAGCAGGAGGCCCGAACCGCCTCGGCTTTGAACCATCCCAACATTCTGACCATCTACGAAATCGGGCAGGCGGAAGGCGAGCTCTTCATCGCGAGCGAATACATCGACGGAATCACGCTACGCGCGGCGCTCGATCGCGGAAAGCTGGAGCTTGGAACGGCTCTCGGCATTGCGGCACAGGTCGCCGCCGCGCTGACGGCCGCGCACTCGGCCGGTGTCGTGCATCGCGATCTAAAGCCGGGCAATATCATGATCCGGCCCGACGGGTATGTGAAGGTAATTGATTTCGGATTAGCGAAGCTCACGCAGGCCGCAGATCACGACACGCGAAGCGAGCAAACGGGAACGCATCCCGGAGCGGTGGCCGGCACGCTGGATTACATGTCGCCCGAGCAGGCGCGCGGGTTAAAAACGGATGAGCGCACAGATTTGTGGAGCCTTGGTGTGGTGCTCTACGAGATGGTTGCACAGCGGCGGCCTTTCGAAGGAGATACGGACAGCCACGTCGTCGTCGGCATTCTGGATCACCCGGTACCTCCCATTGAAGATGCGAAACACCTGCCGGGACAGCTGATCGGGATCATCGATCAGGCCTTGGCGAAAGACCCCGCAACTCGTTATCAGACAGCGCGTGAAATGCTTACCGATTTACAGGCGGTGAGCGAAAGTTCTGGTCTGGGCAGCGGTGTCCGGCCCTTGACCATATGGCGGCACGGGACGGAGCATCGGCGGCTGCGGCTCGCGGCTGGAATCGCCGCTGCGCTCCTGTTTGCTTGCGCGGTCTGGTGGTGGGGGCTGAACGGGAAAGAAGCGGTTCTCGGCCCGGACTGGTTCCGCATTGAATCGGTACGCCAGCTCACGTTTAACGGAAGGACAACACTCTCCTGCATCTCGCCGGATGGCAAATATTTGGCCTTCGTAACGGGCGATCCGGGCGGAATGGAAACGCTTTACCTGAAGCAGGTAGATCAGTCGTCGGAAGAGGTGAAGATACCAGCGCGAAAAATCGATTACGTGGGTCTCACGTTTTCGCCTGATAGCCAAACGATTTTCGAAGTAGAGCGGGACGAAAAGCTTGTCGGCAGACTCTATACAGTACCCATTCTTGCTGATCGATCAAGCGCACCTCTTATTATCGATATAGACGGCCCAGTTTCATTTTCTCCCTCCGGTGATCAATTCGTATTCATGCGTTGGGTGAACGAAGATCGCAGTGGGCGCGATGCACCGAAAAGCATCATCGAGACTGCTCAGCGTGACGGCTCGCGACGAAAGGCCCTGCTTGCGCAACTGGACTTTACAATATCGCCGCGATTAGCATGGGCCCCTAAGGGCGATCGTATCGCGTCGTTTGCATTTAGCAATTCGACCGGCGGAAATGGTACGGGAGTGCTCGAGTTGGTAGATCTGCAAGGACATGCCGCAACGAGAGCTCTGCCGAATTGGCGGGTTATCGGGCAACCATCCTGGGTAGGGAACGGCAAAACCTTGATCGTGTCCGCGGCGACACGGACTGAAGCACGAAGCCGCCAGCAATTGAGAGAGCTTGCGATTCGCCATACGGAGATTCACGACGTTACCAAAGATCTAGCGGGCTACGTGAGCGCGAGTCTCACACGAGATGGCAGGCAACTCGCTGCTGTAAAGGCCGAATCGAAAGCAAGTCTCTGGATCTCCTCACCGGGAGATCCAGCAAGCGGTCAGAATGCTCCCGCGGAAGCTGACGAGCATCCCACTTTGGCTTGGCTAGATGAGGAGTACCTGATCCTCAATTCGCAGCGCAGCGGATTTCCCAACCTATGGCTATTTGATGTGAACAATCAAAATCGCACAAGCCTAACCAGCGAACCGTTCGTCGAGCAGGATGCCGTATCAATACCGGGCAGCAAGTCAGTCTTATTTTCCTCTAACCGCTCAGGAGAATTCCACCTGTGGAGATTCGATCCGGAATCAAATCAGTACACGCAACTGACGTCTGGATCAAATTACGACGAGAAGCCGAGCGTTACGCGGGATGGGAACTGGATCGTGTACACGTCATGGAACGGCAACAATCCTCGGCTGTATAGGATTTCCAAAAACGGCGGGACGCCCTCTCCTCTGGGGCCGTTTCTCGCGCGCGATCCCGACATCTCGCCGGACGGGAAGCGTGTCGTATGCCAGATGCAGGACCCGAACACTCTCGAATGGCGCATTGCCTGGATTCCATTTGAGGGCGCGGGTCAGCCGAAAGTCATCCCTGGTGCCCGATTGCCGGTGCGATGGTCACCGGATGGCTCGGGGCTGACGACGGTCTTGACCGACGGGCGGGGCGTTTCGAACATTTGGGCGATACCGCTTAATGGATCTCCATCCCGGCAGCTGACACGTTTCGATGAGCAGGGCGTCTTGAAATTCGCGTGGTCGCCAAACGGTGACCGGCTCGCTTGTATCCGAGCCACGTCTGGCTCAGACGTTGTGCTGTTCAACCGCCAGAGGTCAAGATGACTGGCGAGGCAATTGCATCTCAAGTGTCGAAGGAGCTAGCAAAATGAGTAGTCCTAATCCGAAAAGCGGTCCCTACCCTCCCCATAGCGGCGCTGAGGTGACGGTGAAGTCGGGACCCTATCCTCCGCATGCCGCACCTCCACCTCCACCTAAGTCGGGGAAATACCCTCCGCATAGTGGCGCGGCGGCCCCCAATCCGACGGAAAGCGGAGGCGCTGCTGCCGCGTCGCAAGCAGTAGAGCCGGAACCCGCCACGCGCGCGGAGGCGGTAGGTATTCGATTCGCCATCCATAAGCCCGAGCCGTTTTCGGTCTTTATCGTGAGCCCAGATAGAAACGACGTGCAGATCCAGTCGATTAAGATCGAGATCCAGAATCGAGAGCGGGCCGTGTTCACCGAGGCCGTAGAGAAGGAATTGCCTCTTGCACTCAATAACCCGTCCGAGTCTCACGTATTCCCGTTCAGCAACGAACAGCTAGACCGTGTTTTGCCGCACCTTCAAGTGGGCAACTACGTTAAAGTGCATGTTGACTATCGGGCGCCGGAGGAATCGGAACTGACGATCGGCATTATCGGGCGGGAGCATCACCGCTCCCTAGGGCAGTTCATCGAGCATTTGCTTCGCTGATCTCGCCGACGGGCGCATCCGTTTAAAATAGGGAAGTCCTCCACTTCCCCATGACAGCCGTTACCCATGAGGCCCGGCAGTTCCGCCGCCAGGCTCTCGAAGACGCCCTCGCCTCCCGCATTCTTGTGTTGGACGGGGCCATGGGCACGATGCTGCAGCAGCGTGAATTGACGGCTGATGATTTCGGGAGCGCGGCGCTCGAAGGCTGTAACGAGAATCTCGTCGCAACGCGCCCGGATGTGATTCTCGACATTCACCGCGCCTATTACGAAGCAGGCTCGGATATAGTCGAGACCGACAGCTTTGGCGGAACGAGAGTCGTGCTCGCCGAGTACGGATTGCAGGACCGCGCGTACGAGCTAAACCTCGCTGCCGCCAAACTCGCGCGGCAGGCTGCAGATGAGTTCTCGAAATCGAGCAAACCGCGCTTCGTCGCAGGCGCCATGGGCCCGACGACGAAGGCCATTACGGTTACGGGTGGAGTGACGTTTCCCGATCTCGTCAGCAACTATTACGAGCAGGCCAAGGCATTGCTCGAGGGGGGCGCGGACATTCTGCTGCTCGAGACCTGCCAGGATACGCGAAACATCAAGGCCGGGCTCCTGGCCATTAACCGGCTCGGGCAGGAGCTCAATTATCCAATTCCTGCCATGGTATCCGGCACGATTGAACCGATGGGTACCATGCTGGCCGGCCAGACCGCGGACGCATTGTACATTTCCGTCTCGCATGCGCCTTTATTGTCGGTCGGTTTGAATTGCGCGACTGGTCCCGAGTTCATGACCGATCACATCCGATCGATCCACGAGCTCGCGACGACTCGCGTGTCCTGTTATCCGAACGCCGGGTTGCCTGACGAGGAAGGCAAGTATCTCGAAACGCCCACAAGCCTCGCCGCTCAGCTCGAACGGTTCATCGACCATGGCTGGCTGAACATTGTCGGCGGCTGCTGCGGCACGCGGCCCGATCACATTCGCGCAATCGCCCAAATGGTCGAGGGCAAGAAACCGCGCGAGCCGAAACAGCCCACACATCGTACTTATTTCTCCGGAATCGAGGCAATCGAAGCCGAGGAGAGCAATCGGCCTTTGATTGTCGGCGAACGCACCAACGTCATCGGCTCGCGCCTGTTCAAAAAGATGATTGCTGAAGAGAAGTGGGAGGAGGCCACCGAAATCGCTCGGTGGCAGATTCGAAACGGCGCGCACGTCATCGATGTATGCCTGCAATCGAGCGAGCGCGAGGAGCTGAATGATATCCCGCTGTTCTATGAAAAGCTGATCCGCAAAATCAAGGCGCCGGTAATGATCGATACCACCGACCCACGCTCGGTCGAGCTCTCGCTGACCTATTGTCAGGGCAAGAGCATCATCAACTCGATCAACCTCGAAGACGGCGAAGAAAAATTCGAGCGTATTTGCCCCATGGCTCGTGCGTATGGAGCCGCGCTGATCGTCGGTTGCATCGACGAAGATCCTATTCAAGCACAGGCGTTCACGCGGGAGCGCAAGCTCGCCGTTGCGGAGCGCTCGGTTCGTCTGCTCACTGCGAAGTACAGCATTGCGCCAGAAGACATCATCATCGATCCGCTCGTCTTCCCGTGCGCGACGGGCGATGAAAACTATGTTGGCGGCGCGGTCGAGACTATCGAATCCATTCGTCTGATCAAAGAGAAGATCCCGTACGTGAAGACGGTGCTGGGTATTTCGAATATTTCGTTCGGCCTGCCCGCCAGCGCGCGCGAGGTCGTCAATTCTGTTTTTCTCTATTACTGCACGAAGGCCGGGCTCGACCTTGCAATCGTGAATGCCGAGAAGCTCGAGCGTTTCGCTTCTATTCCCGAACAGGAGCGCCGTTTAGCGGAGGCCTTACTATTCAATACGCCGCCCATCGATGTGCCTGCCGATCACCCGAGCGCCACGCTGCTCGAGGGCGTTCCAGAGGATTGGAGGCAGCAGTCACGCGAGCAGAAGATCGCGGTGAATCAATTTCATATCGCGGCAATCAGCGAGCACTTTCGCGGCGCGACAGGAAGGCAGAAAAAGAAGACGGCGGACTTGCCGCTCGATGAACGGCTTTCAAATTACATCATCGAAGGTACGAAGGACGGTTTGATCCCCGACCTCGACTTGAAACTGAAGGAAGGCATTGCGCCGCTCGACATCATCAACGGCCCGCTCATGGCCGGAATGGGCGAAGTCGGCCGGCTTTTCAACAATAACGAGCTGATTGTCGCCGAAGTGTTGCAATCGGCCGAAGCCATGAAAGCTGCGGTGAATCATCTCGAGCAGTTCATGGAAAAAGCTGACTCCGCCACGCGCGGGAAAATCGTTCTCGCGACGGTGAAAGGCGATGTCCACGACATCGGCAAGAATCTGGTCGAGATCATTCTGAGCAACAACGGCTATCAGGTCGTCAATCTCGGAATTAAAGTGCCCCCGGATGAGCTGATTAAGGCGTTTCAGCTGCATAAGCCCGACGCGATCGGATTATCCGGATTGCTGGTGAAAAGCGCCCAGCAGATGGTCATCACTGCGGGCGATCTCAAGGAAGCGGGCGTGCACGTGCCTTTGCTGGTGGGCGGCGCGGCACTGTCGGAACGCTTCACCAAAACGAAAATCGGGCCGGGCTATTCGGCGCCTACGTTTTATGCGAAGGACGCGATGACGGGTCTGCGGCTCATGAACGAGATTATGGATCCCGCGCTGCGCGAGCAGGTGCTTTCGCAACATATCTTCCGCGACGTTCCGACTGAAGCCGCCGCCGCCGACCAAGCGCCAGTTCCTTCGGGCGAAGTTCGCAGTCCGAAAGTTCGCACCGCCATACCGATTCCGCCTGCGCCCTATCTCGACCGCAAGCTGCGCGATTTACCCCATCTTGCCGAAATCTGGAGCTATATCAATCCCTTCATGCTCTACGGCCGCCATCTCGGCTTCAAAGGCAATTTTGAAAAGCTCTTATCGGAGCGCGATCCGAAGGCGCTCGAGCTGTTCCACAACGTCGAAGCCGTGAAACGCGTGGCGGCGAACTTCATGAAGGCGCGCGCCGTCTGGCAATTTTTTGAAGTCGAGCGGCAAGGCAATACGCTGTATCTTTTCTCGCCCGGCGGCGCCACGCCGATCGAGAACTTCCGCTTCGGGCGACAGGCGAAATCGGATGGCCTGTGTCTCAGTGACTACGCTCTCGATCCGCAAGACGGAACTCGCGATCATATTGCGCTGTTCGTCGTCACAGCTGGTGAAGGAATCATCGAGCATTCCGAGGGGGCCAAGAGGCGAGGTGAATACTTCAAGGCGCATGCGCTCCAGGCCCTGGGCATCGAAACTGCCGAAGGGTGCGCCGAATGGCTGCATCGCCGCATTCGCGAAGATTGGGGCTTTCCCGACCCGCCCAGCATGACCATGCACGAGCGCTTTACTTCGCGCTATCGAGGCAAGCGCTACAGTTTCGGTTATCCCGCCTGCCCGAATCTCGAGGATCAGGCCAAGCTGTGGCGTCTTTTACGTCCCGAAGACATAGGTGTGCAACTCACGGAAGGGTTCATGATGGAGCCGGAAGCGAGCGTTTCTGCCCTTGTATTTCATCATCCGGACTGCGTGTATTTCAGCGCAGCGGAAGAACACGAGCCGGCCTTCGCCTGAAGCACGCAGCTACTCCGCGCTCTTACCCGTCATCTTCCGGATAAACTCCACTTCCTCCGGCCGGTATGGCGTGCCGTTCGCGTTGAAGATATCGTGGAACCAGACGTTCGGCTGGCGGTTTACGTACGGCCGCTGCCACGAGTCCCACGGCAGGTAGGTTTGCGATTTCCCTGCAACGAAGCCCCAATTGATCGCACCAACTTTGTACTTTTTCGCGATCGGCAGAATGCTCTCAAAGGTGCTCTTTCTCGGGCGCGCCATGTACTCGGTGCAGATCAGAGGTCTTCCGAATCGCTGCAGCGCTTTCACTTCCGCCTCGAAGATGGCCGCCGGATCGTAGTTGTGGAAAGAAACAATATCCGAAAGATCGAGTTGCTCTTTCGCCATGGGAGAGAGCGCGTGCCGCAACTCCGGATCCTCGTGCCAGATTCCGCTAGTCAGCGGCTGCCGAGGATTCGCCGAACGCGCCCACGCGAAGGCTTGCGGCAATAACTCGAGAACCACCTCCACTTTGTTCTTCGGCTCTGACTGTCCGTAACTTCCTCCATTCGTATTGTCCGGCTCGTTCCAAATGTCCCACCCGAGCACCCGCTCATCGTCCGCAAACGCTCCTACCACGCCCTTCACATACGCTTCAAGACGCGGATACTGCGAACGATCTTCCAACGCCGCATCTCCCGGACTCTGCAACCAACCGGAATTATGCACGCCGGGCCGTGGCGCGCGCTGTTTCCCGAGATGCGGAAACGGATCCCAAACCGAATCGAAAAGCACAAACAGCGGCTTGATCTTATGCTTCGCACAGATGCCGAGAAAGGTGTCGATGCGCTGCTTGAATCCTTCGCTGTCCTGCTTCCAAAGCAAGTCATGGAGGAACACGCGCATGGTGTCCATTCCCAGGCCTTCGGCCCACCCGAGCTCAGCGTCGATGCGCTTGGGATCGAACGTGTCCGGCTGCCACATCTCGAGTTCATTGATTGCGTCCGACGTAATGTAATTGCTTCCCACAAGCCAAGGCTCTTTCGCGTACCACTGGTTGGCGCGCCCTTGAGTCCAGCGGGCTGACGCCGTTGCCGTGGGCTGCTGCGCAACGAGTGAGAGAGAAAGAAGTAGCAGAAATCCGATCAGGAGTGCGCTCGATTTGTGCTTCATAAATGTGTTCCGATTCTATATTGCCTGCGTGATTACGTCCGATCTAATGCAAAAAAGTTCTTGACTTCGTTTCGCCATCTACTTACACTCGATTCCACTACTAAACAAAGCGTTCGATTGGCAGTCCTGCATTCAGGAGGAAGACCGTGGTCGGTAAACTACATGCACTCGCAGTATCCGTAATCTCCGTCACACTGTGTGGGTGGTCTTCTCCCGCGCAAACTCAAGCCGGCACGACCAATGTCCAGAAGGTGAATAACTCCTCTATGACCTCTACCCTCATCGCGCCGCTCTTCATCGAAGACCAGACGAGGACGAGCACGATCACCATGGTGAACGTCCTGCCGACGCCTCTGGCAATTGACATCGTTCTGAGAGGACTTGCCGGCGGGCAAATCGCGATGCAGACCGTGCAAATTGGAGCGCGAGGCATACTCGTTCAACGGATCGCCGACGTGCTGGCCCGGGCGAATGCCGAGTGGCCCGCAATGGGCTCCGCTGTCCTTACTCCTCGCAGCCCCTCTGCCTTAGCCGCGCAAATGTCTATTGCCGACACCAATAGCTCCCAGAACGACGATGTCGAAGAAGAGTTTCTCATGGCGGATGACATCGGTATGGCGAAATACCGAGCAGTCGCTGCAAGCTCTAAACGCACCCCAGTCGTAGCCGTCTTTAATCCGTCTTTAATATGGGAGGTGAAGCCCAAACCGCTTTGGTTGACTGCTACTCCGAAGGCCGCCCATCCACGCGCTCGGAGATCAGTGTTGGCGCAGGCCAGACAAGGCTCCTGAGGACATGCGATTCCGGCGAGCCTGGTGATATCGAAGCTTTTGCCGAGTTATCCCACATTCGCGCGCGTCCTGACGGGCCGCTTGCCATTTCCATTTCTCCAGAGTCGCCGAAGAACACGCTCGCGGCATTCGCTGTCGGCGTTCTGCAGGGGGAGCGCGGACCGGAACTCTCAGGCATACCGTTCACCGATGTGGGTATGCTGAACTCCTCCATCCAAATTTTTCCGAGTGTGCCTTCCGATCAGTCTCCAGCATTAAGCGGCTTTCCCCTGACGGTCTCAGGAGCGGTTGCAAACTTCAGTAATGTCCCGCAACAGGCCGTGATACAACTCTTCGCAAATGGCGCACAAACCCCGATAAAGACGGTTACTGTTCCGCCCAGAGCGGTTGTCGGGCTGGATCTCAGCCGAGCAATACAGAATCTTGCTCCCGAAACTGCTTTGATGGTGCAAGGAATCGCTGGCCCGGGCGACACTGTCGGTCAGTTGGAAGCCGTCGCACCCCTACCCGCCTCGGAGCTGCGCATGCCGCTGCCTTGGAAAGATCTGAAGCAGAAGCCGAACGGCGGCCAGCATCCTTGGCGCATTGACCGAGGTTACCGATCGACTCTGCGCTTGAGCAACCCGGACCCAACTCGACCCAACGTCGCGCTGATGTCTGTTTATTCAGGCGGCGCTCCTTGGATCAAGAGGGTCAAGGTAGACGCGCTTTCGAGTGTTTCCGTCGACATAAATGAGATCGTAGGCATGCAACTGAAGGATGACAAGGGCCGACTACTGCCTCCCGACGCAAGTCAAGGACTTGTGTCGTGGTACGCACTGTCGGAACCGAAGATCTTTGGCGCGCTTGTCCAAACCGACACGCTTAACGACGTGATCAAGCCCTTCGCGTGCTACCAAACCGAGATTGCGTGCGGGATGACCCTGGATAATGCGAGTGTTGGGGTAGGCAGCTCTGTGACAGAGTACCCTTTTCCGCTGAGCTGCACTGGCATCTATGGGAGGTGCGGTGCGGATTCGTGCATTGGTGGTGCGGCAAACTGCTCCGAAGGTAGCCCTACGCTCGACGACTTCTCTTGGACCATCACTAATACGGGCATAGCAACTCTGTCGAGTCCGGGAGATGCTGATTACGCAACGCTTTCTGGGGTTTCGCCGGGGAGCACCCGTTACCACGTCAGCGCGAAAGACAGCACCGGCTGCCAGGTCAATGGATTGGGGTTGGTCAGCGTCGTGGGCCCGGATCACGTCATGGTCCGAAGCGATATCCACGGCGTCAGCACATGTACGCCCAACTGCTACGGATCGGTATATCGCCTTATTTCTTATCAGGTCGTGTTCAAGGACAACACAAATGATAATAACACTGTTCCCATTCAAGAAACCTTGACGAATATCAGCACGAATACGTGCGGGACCGGTACGCCTGAGCCGTCGGGGTGCGGTAATGCTGCATACGGACAGTTCGCAGATAGTTATGATACCAACTACTCAAGCACAAAGAACCCAATCCCCTCATGCGGTTTCACAGAGAACCAATCTTATCAATGGTGTCCTGCGAGCGGGCCTTTGACCATCACACATCTGCCCAATGATGCTATTTACTCCAACTGCATTACTGTTAACGGCGTCACCACGCCGAATGGAATGAGTCCCGGAACCATGATCCACTAAATGGGGGAGATTCACTCTAGATGAGAATGAACGTCGTTGCCATATTTGTAATAGCACCGATCTTTGCACAGACCGGGCACCCGACCTCACCGATTACGACGGGAACAATCGAAGGCAACGTGCTTTCGGCTGACAATATACCCGTCGACAACGCCTCAGTTTATGCAGTTCCAGAGAAAGGGCTGCGCACGGGATTGCGATTCCCGGTAAGGACCGATAAATCCGGGCGCTTCCGTATCGAAAATGTGAAAGTTGGGCGATCCGTGATCTACGTATCGAAACCGGAAGCTGGTTATCTAGAGCCGTCATTTGCGTTTTACAGTGGCAACCAGCCTTCGGCTGTGGCGGACGTTATTCCCGATGGGATAACGTCCGTTGACATCAGGCTTGGGCCTAAATGTGCCTATTTAGTGGGAAGCGTCCGTAATTCAGAAGATGGCGCTCCCGTTACCGGCGCGAACTTCAGGTTCAGCCGCGCAGACGATCCAAATATCTGGCTCTCTATCGCCCCCCTAGATGAAAGCGGCCATTTCCGGACAGGTGTTCCCTCCGACACACGATTTCAGTTACGAGTTGTCGCAGAACACTTCAAGCCGTGGCAGCTAGGAATCGATCAGTCGCAAACATTAAAAGACGGCCTAAGTCTAAAGCCTGACGAGGAGTACACGATCGATATTCAATTACAAGCCATTTCGCCGATCAAAAATAGAAACAGTAACATGGTTGGACAAGGTCCAACTTGGGAGTTTCGGTACCAAAGGTATGCAGTGAACCAACGACTTCGCAGCGCTGCATTTACCCGTTTTTTATTCGCATGCTGTTCATCGCCGGAGCGTGTGCCGCATCAGTCAATTTAATCGCCATAACCGCGCAACGTCTCTCGAACGAAGCTCTGCTTCGACCCGGCCGCGGATGGTCAGAATTCGCGCTCTTCAATCCCACCGCGATTCAAGTCGGAAATAAAACCGTACTGCTCTTCCGGGCGCAGGATCGCAAGCACACTTCGCGCATCGGTTATGCCGATAGCACCGACGGCTTGCATTTCACCGTCAGGCCCGATCCCGTCCTCTCTCCAGAAACGAATTACGAACAGGGCGGTGGCGTTGAAGACCCGCGCGTGGTTCAGATCACCGGCATTTACTATCTCACTTACACGGCTTACGACTTGCATTCCGCTCAGTTATGCCTCGCAACTTCGAAGGACCTCATTCGTTGGCAGCGCAAAGGCGTCATCATGCCCGCGTATCGCGGAACCTGGAACACGCAATGGACGAAATCTGGCGCAATCGTTCCGGAGAAGATCAACGGGAAATGGTGGATGTATTATCTCGGCACGCGCAAGGATGCGGACGGCCAACCGCGCGATTACATGGGACTCGCCGCTTCAAGTGACTTGCTTCACTGGGCCGACGCAACCGCCACACCTGTTCTAAAGCGCCGCTCAGGAGCATTTGATTCCCGCGTGATGGAACCCGGACCCGCTCCTGTCCTGACACGCTCGGGTATTCTTCTCTTCTACAATGGCGCTGATGAGCACCTTGTATATGGTCCGGGTTGGGTTCTTTTCGATAAGCACGATCCCAGCCGGGTGCTCGCCAGAGCGGATCGCCCATTTCTGTCTCCCGCCCTCGATTGGGAAAAGACTGGGAACGTACCAAATGTAATTTTTTTAGAGGGCGTCGTTCCGAGCAGTCCGCAGCTTGAATTCACCGGCTACTACGGCGCAGCAGATAAATACATCGGCGCCGCCGCAATCCGCGTACAACTGCGCTAGAGCTGTTCTTCTACCAAAAACTGCTCGAACTTCCCGTCCGGCGTTAGATAGATGTTCAGCACGACGGTTTTCTTGTCAAACTGCGCGCGATAGCTCAAATGTGTCATCCCACCGCGCCCCTGCTCGCTTTGCCGCGTCACCGCCTGCAGCTTCCCCAAAGGCTCGAGCGATGTCCGGTAATCTTTCAGAGCCAGATCGTTGAAATAGTAATTCGCGTCCTCAGTAAACTGCGCCCGGTCAATGCGGCCCTGCTGCAACCCTTCTAAAATCGTGCGGACCTCCGCGTCTTCCTTTTCCGAAGCGCTCGGGTGCGGCTCGATCATCACCAGCGAAATGTCTTGCGAAAGCGGGCCGATCAGGTTGACTCCGTCCTCGTTCGACAGCACAATCACTCCAACATCTTTCGTCGGAAAGACGCGATTGATCGCCAGGAACCCGGACACTTCGCCGCTATGCGAAATCATTGGCGTCCCGTGCAGATCCCCGATTCCGAGGCCCAGCGCGTAATGCGTCGGCTTGCCGTCTTTCAACTTAATTTCACGCGTGAATTCGTCGTAAGATTTGGACGACAGAATGCGCTTCTGCAGGAACGCCATGTCCCAGCGGGCCAGATCGGACGCGGTCGTACACAACTCGCCCGCTGCAAAGTACCAGCCTTTCGCTTCGCGCTCGACAGGCCGCGGCGGCCCAAGCGCATAGCGCGTGTAGGCGACCGCATCCTCCGGCGTGTGGTCTTCGCAATCCGCTGTCGCCGTCATTTGGAGCGGTTGAAAAATATGCTCCCGCAGAAACGGCACGAGCGATTGCCCGGTCGCCTTCTCAAAGATCTTGCCCGCGATCACGTAATTCGTGTTGCTGTATTGCCAGCGCGTGCCGGGATCGAAATTCAACGGCTTCCTGGCCCAGCGATCGAGAATCGTATCGGCATCAATCGGCTTCGTCCATTCGGGAATCATGTAATCCTGCGGCGCGTAGTCCTCGTAACCGGACGTGTGTGAAAGTAATTCGCGAATGGTGATCTCATTCGCGCGGGTCAGATCCGGATAGTACTTCGAAACCTTGTCGTCAAGCGAGAGCTTACCCGCCTCTTGCGCCAGCAGGATCGCCGCTACCGTGAACTGTTTACTGATAGAACCCGCCGCATACCGCGTATTTGCACTCGCGGGCCGGTCCTTTTCGATATCCGCCTTGCCGAACGCCTTGGCGTAAACGATCTGTCCATTCCGAGCTACTGCGACCGACGCGCTGGGAGCCGCCGTGGTCGCAAGAGCGGAACGAATCGTCTGATCGAATCCAGCAGTTTCCGTGCCCGAGCTTTGCGCCCAGACAGCCGAAGCGCAGAGCACTGCAAGCGCCAATACAAAACGGCCACAGCGAAAATAAATTGTCAGGTGCGGGCGGTTGTTCATCATTCGCGCATTCCAGTATGCCAGAACGAGATTGCGGGCTTGCATGCCTCAGGCGCACGCGCTCGTAAAGATACCGGCATTTAGTACGGCCGCTCGAAACCTGTGTTTCCGTTTTCTGATTTCCTGCGTCCTTAAAGAGGATAGAAACTGATTTTTGGGGAGGTATATGTCTCGATTTTTTCGCCCTTTTTGCTCCTGTCGCGCTGTCATCGACACGCGTAGGAGCGGTCTGACGCCATGCGTCCTCGCAATCTCGGCTGCTTTGCTGTGCGGCTATTCCGCTCGCGCGCAGAATGTTTTGGGTGGCCTCGGCGACATTCATGTGACTGGTGATTTTGACGGCGACGGCAATATCGATTCCGCAGTCTGGAGGCCATCAAACGGCACCTGGTACGTGCAGGAGAGCACGGCCGGCTTCATTGAGCAACAGTGGGGCCTGCCCGGCGATATTCCCGTGCCCGGTGATTACGACGGCGATGGCATAACGGATTTTGCCGTATGGCGGCCCACGAATGGAACTTGGTACATCATTCCAAGCAAGACCAAGGTTCCTTACAGCCAGCAGTGGGGTTTGCCCGGCGACATTCCGATGGTGGGTGATTTCGATGGTGACGGGAAAACAGATTTTGTGGTCTGGAGGCCTTCGGATCAGACCTGGTACATGATGAACAGCGCCACCCCGACTGCTCCCACCGCCTTTCAGTGGGGCCTTCCCGGCGACGTTCCCGTGGTCGGCGATTATGACGGCAGCGGAAAAGCAGAAATCGCCGTCTGGCGTCCCTCAGAGGGAAACTGGTACGTCGTCTCAGGCAAGGACGGCTCTACATCCGTTCACCAATGGGGCTTGACCGGAGATATTCCATTCCCGGCGGATTTCAACGGAGATGGAATGACGGACTTTGCCGTCTGGCGGCCCTCTGACGAGCGGATGTATGTAATGCCGACCAACGGCGCGGCAGCTTACGCGAACCAATCCTTGCCGCCGACCGAGCTCATGGACACAGGCAAACTCTCGGTCAACGGTTTAGGAAAGGGAGTTTTCTCTCGGATTCGTGGCGATTTTGACGGAGATGGCCAGCCTGATTTCGCCCTCTTCGACGCGAACACAGGCTTGTGGTATATCGTTCCCAGCGGGAGCCGCGGTACTCCCCAGATGAAGTTATGGGGGCAGGCGGGCGACATCCCTGTCGCCGGCGATTACGATGGTGACGGCAAGACCGATCTCGCAATTTGGCGGCCCTCGACCGGCACGTGGTGGGTTGAAGAGAGCGGCGGCGGATCCATCGTTCAGCAGTGGGGCACTCCGGGTGATATTCCCCAAATCGGTGATTTTGACGGCGATGGAAAAGTAGATCTCGTGGTGTGGCGGCCGTCTGACGCGTATCTATACTGCATTTTGAGCAAAGCGCACAATATTGTGATCGCGCCAATCGGCCAGACCGGTGATGTCCCCGTCAGCGCCGATTACGATGGCGATCACCTCACGGATATCGCCGTTTGGCGTCCTTCGAACGGTATCTGGTATGTGCAGCCGAGCTCCGGTCCCCCGCGTCTGTTGACCACCCAATGGGGTCTGCCCGGTGACATTCCGGTTCCCGGGGATTACGACGGCGACGGCGCCGCAGACTATACTGTCTGGCGGCCTTCGAACGGGAGCTATTACTTCATCTTCAGCAAGCCCCCGGGGAACCACGCGCAGGTGCAACTAGGAGTCGGCGGGAACGCCGAGATTTACAGCCAACCGCCGATCACTCCGTTCCTCGGTCCGCTGTAATAGCAATGGCGCCAGCGGCACGCCCCGAAAGGACGTGCCGCTGACATCTTCTCAAAGCCGCCGCAGAAGCACGACCGTGAAGTCATCGGCGAACGCAGCACCGCCGCCCCAGCCTCGAACGTGAGTCACCAGATCCTGCGCCGTTGTAGAGCAGGGTTGAGATCTTCGCTTTTGCAGAAATTCCGCCAGCCCGGTTTCCCCAAACTCCTTTCCCTCGGCCGTGCAGGCCTCCGTGACACCGTCGCTAAACAGCGCCAGCATATCGCCCGGTTCAAGCTTGTTTTCGATCCGCTCATACTCGGTCGAAGGAAAAATACCGAGCACGGTTCCGTTTTCTCTCAGCTCCTCAACTTTGCCGTTTGCTCGCAGCAGCAACGGGTAGTTATGTCCCGCGTTGCTATAGCTCAGGCTTCCGCTCGCCGGGTCCAGCAGCCCATAGAAGAACGTGATAAATTTGCCTACAGGACAGCGCACGGCCAGACTGCGATTCAGGTTCGTCAATGCAGACGCCGGATCTGGACCGCTCTCGACCAGCATCTGTACGCGCGCTTCCAAACTCGACATCAGCAGCGCGGCGGGCAAGCCCTTTCCCGAAACATCTCCGACCACCAACCCTAGCCGGCCGTCCTTATAGGGCAGAAAATCGTAGTAGTCGCCTCCAATGGTTCGGCACGGAAGATTCAATCCGGCCAAATCGTATCCTTCCAATAGGGGTGCCTCTGTGGGAAGCAGATTGCGTTGAATCTCGCTCGCCTGCGCCAGCTCGAGTTCCATCAGCTTTTCGGATTGCTCGACGAGCGCCAGCCGCGCATGCTCGATACGGATAGCCGCGACATTCGCCATAACGGTAAGCAGATCGAGATCTTCCTGAGAAAACGCGCGCAGAAACGTGCCATTATCCACATACAGCAATCCGATCACGCGGTCGACAGTTTGGAGCGGCACTGCCATAAAACTGCGCACGCGCTGCGCGACGATGCTCTGCTGATTCTGCAACGCGGCGTCGAGCTGCGCATCCCGGATCATGAGCGAGCACCTTTCGCTGATCACCCGGTCCCGTACTCGGGTGCTGATCGTGAATCGCTCGCCTCGGCTGGCGCGCACGATCAGCTCGTCGTCTTCGAGCGTCAGGATAATTCCGCGCTTTGCCTCGACGGCCGATAACGCCAGCTCGAGAATGGTCGTGAAGACTTCCTCGAGAGGCCGGTGCCCTGCAAGCTCCCGTCCGGCTCGAATCAGAGCCCGCACCACTCGCCCCGTATTGAATGAATCCTTCTGCTGTTCCCCTACTCCGCCCGTCTTGCCGAGGACTTGGTCCAGACTCGTCACGATCGTCGCTTCGCGCGTCGACTTCTCATCTTCAGGCGTGACGAATGAGACCACCCGTTTCGGCGATTTCACCCCAGGCATCCGCACTTCAATCGTCAAGTGCCCCGCGTAGATTCGATCCCCCGCTGCCAGCCGGTGCGGCTCCTTCAAACTGGTTGCATTCACAATCGTGCCGTTTCGGCTGGCGCAATCCTTTACGATCCATTCACTCTCCTGGCGCTCGAAGCAGAGGTGATACCTCGAGAGCCACGGATCTTCGGGATACGCCAGATCGTTATCCGCAGCACGGCCCAAAGACAACGCCTCTTTATCTAGCGGAATCGTAGTCGGTGAGCCTTCCGGCCCTTTTATTACCAGCTCCATTTCACGTCCGTTCCATTACATCAAAGTTTCCGCCGTATTCTTTAGCGGCTGTTTCCCTGACACAATGTCCGAAGCTGCTCGGCCTGTGATCAGGCGTGCGCCGCGGTTGAATGTGAAGTATTCAAACCCCCACTGAAGCAGAACCACAATCCGGCTCTGGAACCGCACAATGTACATCAAGTGAATGAACAGCCAAACCAGCCAAGCTAATAAACCGGAGAGGTGAACGCCGAAGATATTTGCGACAGCTGCAGCTCTTCCAATCACGGCAATGTCTCCCTTATCAAAGTAGTGGAAAGGCTTCTGCTGCGTTTCGCCGCGCGCGCGTTTCTTGATGGTTTCAGCCGCGTACGCGCCGCCCTGCATGGCGACTTGTGCCACTCCCGGTAATGGCTTTCCGTGCTCGTCGGTTACATATGCAAGATCGCCGACCACAAAAATGTCCGGATAATTGGGAATCGTAAGATCCGGAGTCACCTTGATGCGGCCGCCCTTCTCCGTCTCTGCTCCGGTTCGCTTCACCAGTTCCCGCCCAAACTCTGAAACCGTAACCCCGGCTGCCCAAATGACGGTATGCGTTCGAAGGCGCTCCGATCCCGCTTTCGTCTTGAGCATCACGCCGTCGGCATCAATCTCAGTCACCATCACGCCGCCTCGCACGCGCACCCCGAGCTTCAGAAGGGCACGCTCGGCTTTATGAGAGAGATCCTCGGGATAGGTCGCTAACGCCCGCTCTGCATTATCGAGCACAAAAATTCTCGCATCCTGCGGCCGGATAGATCGAAAATCATTCTTCAACGTCTGATTCGCGATTTCTCCTAGCGCCCCTCCCAGCTCTACGCCTGTTGCGCCCGCACCGACAATCACGAACGTAAGCCAGGCCGTTCGCTCCTCGGGGTCTTCTGTCCGTTCCGCGGCCTCGAACGCGAACAGGATTTTCTGGCGAATCATGGTCGCTTCTTCTATGCTTTTCAAGCTCGGCGCCCACTCGCGCCAATTATCGTGTCCGAAGTAAGCGCTTTGTGAGCCTGTGGCGACAATCAGCCAGTCGTAGTCAACCCTGCCGCCGTCCTTCAGCACAACCTGCTTCGTCGAAGGATCCAAATCCACCGCTTCACCCAGCAGCACGCGTGTGTTCTTTTGCTTGCTCAGAACGCCTCGCAGAGGCGCCGCAATCTCGCCCGGCGAAAGCGATCCGGTTGCCACTTGATAGAGCAGCGGCTGAAATAGATGGAAATTGCGCTTATCGAGCAGAGTCACGTTCACCGGCGCGCGCTTCAACGCCTGCGCCGCATACAAGCCTCCAAATCCACCGCCCAGAATGACTACGTTACGGTCTTCCGCCATGATTGCTTTACGCGTAATAGTTCACTGTCGGAAAAAAGTCCGGCTTGCGACGTGCCTTCCGCGCCTGCTCGAACGCGTACGCGAATTTGATCAAAGTGGCCTCACTCCACGCCGCGCCGAAAAACGAGATTCCTACAGGCAAGCCGAAAACGAACCCGGCAGGTACGGTTACGTGCGGATAACCCGCGACTGCCGGAGGCGACGCGCATCCGCTGTCCGCATGATCGCCCGATACCCAATCGGTCGTCCAGGCCGGGCCGGCAGTCGGGCCGATAAGTGCGTCTATCTTGAATTGCCCGAGAGCAGCATCGATTCCTTCCTTCCGCGCCAATTGATGGTTATTGGCCAAAGCGTCTGTATATGCTTTGTCGCTCAACGGGCCTTTCTGTTGCGCTTGCTCAAAAAGCTCCTGCGCGAAGTACGGCATCTCCGCCGTGTTGTGCGCTTTATTGAAGGCAATACAATCCTG
Organism: uncultured Acidobacteriaceae bacterium; assembly: GCA_963703035.1. Taxonomy (GTDB): domain Bacteria; phylum Acidobacteriota; class Terriglobia; order Bryobacterales; family Bryobacteraceae; genus Bog-105. The sequence goes on from OY969780.1 coordinate 2,583,184, forward strand.
GAGCGACTTCACCCCTGCGCCGCGCGCCGGTAGATAGGCGTTCAAGTCGTTCTTGAACTCATAAAGTAATACTTGAAGTTCCGTCTCCCTCCATTTCTCGAACGATGGCACATCGGCAGGGTCCACAACCTGCGCTCCTGCTTGACGCATCACTTCCAGGCATTCTTCCATAAGTCCGTTTACTGCCGCACCCATTGTGAAATACTGTCGCGCCACTCCCAGCCGTGCTCCGCGTAATCCATTCACATCCAGGAACTGCGTGTAATTCGTGCGCGATTTTCCGGCGCTCGCCTTAGTCGCATTGTCGCGGGGATCGACACCCGTGAGCGCCCCCAACAATAGCGCGGCATCCCCCACCGTGCGCGCCATCGGACCGGCCGTATCTTGGCTGTGCGCGATCGGCACGATTCCAGCGCGGCTAATCAGCCCAAGCGTCGGCTTGATTCCAACGATGCCGCACATGGATGATGGGCAAACTACTGATCCATCCGTTTCCGTGCCGATAGCTATCGCACAAAGATTTGCAGCAATCGCTGCTCCCGATCCCGAGCTCGACCCGCAAGGATTGCGATCGAGCACATAGGGATTCCTGGTCTGACCGCCGCGTCCGCTCCATCCGCTCGTCGAATGCGTCGACCTGAAGTTCGCCCACTCGCTCAGGTTCGTTTTCCCGAGAATCACTGCTCCTGCCGCGCGCAGCCGTTCCGCAACCCAGGAATCGCGCGCAGCCGGCTGGCCGACCAGTGCAAGGGAGCCCGCAGTCGTCTGCATTTTGTCCGCCGTATCGATGTTGTCTTTGATGAGAACCGGAACTCCATGCAACGGCCCCCGCGCTCCTTTGCTTTTCCGCTCGTTATCCAGCGTTTTTGCAATCGCAAGCGCATCCGTATTGATTTCAATTACGGACCGCAGCGTTGGCCCATTCCGGTCCAGCGCTTCGATACGGGATAGATAAAGATCAACCAGCCGCTCAGCCGTCAGCGCACCCTGCTGCATTCGAGTTTGAAGATCAGCAACCGTGACCTCCTCGAGCGGAAAACTCTCTGTGCTCGTTTGCGCTTGTGCCGCGCGTGTCGTAGCAAAAACCGCGCCAGCGGCAGCAGTACTAAGAAAGGTTCGGCGATCCATGGATGTGAATACCAGGGTACGACGCTAACCGTAAAATAGGCAGTATGGCGACTGCAATAACTTCGTTACTCACGCTTGAAGAGTTTGCTCAATTGCCCGGCAACGGCGTCCGCCACGAAATGAACGCGGGGGAACTCATTACCATGCCGCCACCCAAATCTCTACACACTCGTATTGCTCAAGCGATCTTCAACGGTATCCAACTCGCATTACGGGAGTCCAGTTGGGGAGAGACTTTCATCGAGGCGGGATACCTACTGTCTCGCGAACCGTTAACAGTTCGGCAACCCGATGTTTCGGTGCTCAGGAAACAGCGAATCCAAAGCACTCCACCGGAAGATTATTTCGAAGGCGCTCCCGAACTTGCTGTAGAAATTGTTTCGCCTTCACATTCGGCCCAGGACTTGGAAATTAATATTGAGCAGTACCTGCACTCAGGAGCAAAACAAGTATGGATTCTCTATCCGAAGACAAAACGCGTTCACGTTTTTACTCTCGGTAGCCAGCTTACAATTCTCGACGAAACCCAAACTCTCGAAGGCGGCGATCTTCTCCCAGGCTTCTCCGTCAAAGTAGCCGACCTCTTCCTCAGTGAAAATCATGCGACTTCATAACCGCCGCATCGAGAAACGTCAATTCCTCGATTTCTCCCGCCTTGACTGAAATCACGCCCGTAATGCTTTGCAGCACGCCTTTCACCAGCACGTATGGTGACGTCGTGCAGACCTGCCGCCTTCTCTCAAACAGATCGGGCTGCACAATGATGTTCACGATCCCGGTTTCGTCTTCCAGGCTCAAAAACACGAATCCCTTGGCTGTTCCTGGACGTTGGCGCGTAATCACGCATCCGCCCACCGTCAGCAGCAGCCCATCGCGTTGCGCCTTCGCCGTCGCTGCATCCATTACACCCATTTCGCGCATCCGTTCGCGGTAATACGCCATCGGATGTTTGCCGATCGTCAGCCCGCTATTGCTGAAATCTGCATGCGTGCGTTGCCCCGGAGTCATTACATCCAGCGGTGCTGCCGCACTCTCCTCCGCTACTGCCTCGAGCAGCTCCCCCACAGGCTGCAACACTAATTCCGCCTGCCACAAAGCGCCCCGGCGATGGCGGTCCGATTTTAGTTTGGGCAAACAGTTCAATGCGCCCAGCTCCGCGAGCGCCGTAATTTCATCTTTTTGAAGTTCCGGCACGCGCCGCACCAAATCCCGCAATGATGTGAATGGCTGGCATCTCCGCTCTTGCTCGATTTTGCGCGCCGTTGCAGCGCTCAGCCCGCGCACGTAGTTCAATCCCAACCTCACATACTTCGAAGCGCCTTCCACTTCAACCGTGCACAAATAATCCGACCGCAGCACATCTACCGGCCGAAAGCGCTGCCTATGCCGCTGCGCATCTTTGACCAGAGTGGCCGGCGAATAGAAACCCATCGGCTGATTATTCAGAATCGCTGCAGTAAATGCGGCCAAATAGTGGCATTTCAGATAAGCGCTTGCATACGCCAGAAGCGCGAAGCTCGCTGCGTGCGACTCGGGAAAACCGTACAGCGCAAACGAAGTCACCGCCTGCACAATGCGATCCTGCGCCTCGCCCGTGATGCCCTTGCGCTCCATGCCTTCGCGAAGTTTCACTTCCACTTCCTTCATTCGCCGTTCCGAGCGCTTGAATCCAAATGCACGCCGCAGCTCCTCCGCTTGCCCTCCGGTGAAACCTGCCGCAAGCATCGCGATCCGAATCAGTTGCTCCTGGAATAACGGAACGCCAAGCGTGCGTTCCAACACCGGTTCGAGCACCGGGTGCAAAGAAACCGGCTTCTCCAAGCCTTGCCGCCGCCGCAAGTAGGGATGCAGCATCTCCCCCACAATTGGCCCCGGGCGAATGATCGCCACCTGCACCACAATGTCGTAAAACTTATCGGGTTTCATGCGCGGAAGGCACGACATCTGCGCCCGGCTTTCCACCTGAAACAATCCGATCGTGTCAGCCTTCTGCAAGCACGCATACACATCCGGATCGTTCTCCGGCAAATGCGCCAGATCCACGTGCTCCTCATATTTGTCGCCGATGATTTCGATCGTGTCTTCAAGCACCGCCATCATGCCCAGGCCCAGCAGATCCACTTTGATAATGCCGAGATCCGCGCAATCGTCTTTATCCCACTGCACAACCACGCGTCCCGGCATCGATGCGGGCTCGAGCGGCACAATAGCATCGAGCTGGCCCTGGCAGATCACCATGCCGCCCGAGTGCTGTCCAAGGTGCCTCGGCAAATCTAAAATTTCATTCGTCAGCGAGAAAAATTTCAGCACGCGCGTGTCGCGCAGATCGAACCCCTGCTCGTGAAATCTCTCTTCGAGCGTGTCTCTCGAGCCCTTCCACTCGAACGGGTTAATCTGGCTCGCCAGTTTCGAAAGCTCGCGCTCTTCAAAACCCAGCACCTTGCCCACATCTCGAACCGCCGAGCGCCCGCGATACGTAATGACATTCGCCGTCATCGCCGCGCCCAGTTGCCCGTAGCGATCGTACACGTACTGAATCACGCGCTCGCGTTGATCACCGCTCGGCAAATCCAAATCGATGTCCGGCATCTCGCCGCGCTCTTCCGATAGGAATCGCTCAAATAACAGGTCCATTCCCACCGCATCCACAGCCGTGATCCCAAGCGCATAACACACCGCGCTATTCGCAGCCGAACCGCGCCCCTGTACGAGAATTTTTTCTCTGCCGCAAAAATCCACGATGTCCCACACGATCAGGAAATAACCCGCCAGGTTCAGCTTTTCAATCAGCGCTAATTCCCGCTCGATCTGCCGCTGCGCTCGCTCGTAATACGGCTGATATCGCTCCCGTGCTCCCCGATCCGTAAGCTGCCGCAAATACGACATCTCACTGTCGCCATGCGGAACCGGATACCGCGGGAACTCATAACCCAGATCCGTCAATGTAAAATCGAGCCGATTCGCCAGCTCGAGCGTTTGCTCAAACGCCTCCGGCAGATCCGCCAATAGCTCTTGCATCTCGGCCGAGCTTTTCATGTGCCGCTCTGCATTCCGAGTCAACAGCTTCCCCGCTTCTGCAATCGTCGTCTTGTGCCTCAGACAAGTGAGCACATCTTGCAACGCACGGCGTCCTTCTGTTTCGTGTGTCACCCCGTTCGACGCAATCACCGGCAGTTTCATGCTGCCAGCCAGTTCTAGCAGCGCTTGATTCCGCGCCTCCTGGTCCCGCCGGTAATGCCGCTGCACTTCGACGAACACGTTTTTTGCCCCGAATATCCGAACCAGTTCTTGCAACCGGGCCCGTCCAGCTTTCATCGCCGCCAGCGGCCCTTCATCTCCTCCCGTCAGGCACACCAGCCCTTGCGCATATTCGGCAAAATCATCCTGCGTCGCGAATGGATTCTCCGGCTTCCCCGCCCTGCCCTCGCGAAATTTCGTCCGCGTGATCAGCCGGCATAAATTTTGATACCCTTGCCGGCTTTCGCACAGCAGTGTGTACCGGCAACGATCCTCTGAATTCACTTCCGCCCCAATCAGCGCCCGTATCCCCAACTTCTTCGCCGCTAAATGAAAACGTGGTGACCCATAGACTCCATGCGCATCTGTAATTGCCAACGCCGGGTGCCCGAAATCCGCCGCGCGCGAAGCCAGATCCTCCGGCAGCGACGCACCTTCTAAGAACGAAAACGCGGAACGTGCATGCAGCTCCACATAAGGCCGCGGTGGCATACTTCATTATAGGCGAATAAAGGGCGAATACTCCCCGGAAATTTACCCGTGCGGTTCCGTTCTGGATAACCATCTATTTATGTGAAAACCCATGACCATCAAAGCCGGAATAGGACTGCTAAAGGACACCTACAACAAATGGAGCGACCATCAGGCGCCTCGTCTGGGCGCATCCGTAGCCTTCTACACTCTGCTTTCTTTTGCTCCCTTGCTCATCCTGATTGCTGCTGTCATTGCGCTCGTGTTCACAAAAGACGCCGCCCACAAAGCTTTGATCGACCAAGCACGCCAGATGATCGGCGATCGCGGAGCATCTACAGTCGAGTCACTCTTAGCAAATGCGCAAAAGCCCTCCTCGGGAATCCTCGCCAGCATCATTGCGTTTGTGACATTGCTCTTTGGCGCATCGAGCGTATTTACAGAATTGCATGACGCCCTTAATCTCATCTGGGATGCCAAGCCAAAAGCTAGCTCCGGGTTGATGGGCATGATTAAGGACCGCCTCTTTTCCTTCGGCATGGTCCTGTCAATCGGATTCCTGTTACTGGCCTCGCTGATTCTCAGCGCCGGGCTGGCTTTCGTCGGAAAGTTTTTTGATCAGGTGGTTCCCATTCCGCCCCCCATCCTTGAAGCTGTGAATTTCATCGTTTCCTTCGCCGTCATTACTGTGCTCTTCGCTCTCATGTTCAAATTCGTCCCTGCAGTGCATATCGACTGGCGCGATGTCATCGTCGGGGCCATCGGAACCGCGCTCTTATTCACGATAGGCAAGTTCTTGCTCGGCTTGTATCTGGGGAAAGCGAGCGTCGGCTCCGCATATGGCGCGGCTGGCTCTCTCGTCGCCATCATCGTGTGGGTGTATTACTCAGCCCAGATCTTTTTCTTTGGGGCCGAGTTTACCCGGGTGTATGCGGATGCTAACAATTCCAATCACCCACGGCCCAACACACAGCACCAGACCGCGGCCGCGTGAGTACGACGACCGAGGTGTATGTATCGCATCAGCAGATCTAATTTCCGAGCAGGTACCGAAAGGTATGACCCGACAGCTCGACATGTTTTGCTGTAGGAAGCCTACAAGACAGCAGTATTCGCCTTCCTAACGAAAAGTGACTTGAATCGCTCACGAATTAGGTTTTCTCGCGCCTGTAGGAAACGTTCGAAGTTGTCAAGCGTCCAAAGTCCGCTATCTCTCGGGATAAGCTGGCGGGTCAAGAAGCTATTGTGCCGAGAATTGATCCAATCCCCAAACTCCTGATCCGATTTTTCCTGGTTTTCCTTACTCGTCAGGAGTTCGAGATTTCCGAGCCGATGCACAGACATCAAGTCGCCCTTCATTCTCTTCGTGAATAGGCTTTGCGGGAAAATATGGTCCATGTGAGGCTCGAAACTCCAGTTTGCGTCGTCGTAGAGCAAGCTGAGAGCGAGAAATGCCCTTGCCTCGCCGTATCTAAGATTGAGAATCTCTTCGATCGCATCATCATCGAACGCGGTGGAACGTGCTTCTTTCGCCATTTCGGCGTTCAACTGCTCCACTGGGAACGGCGCATCCGCGGGCTGTTTCTGCATAACAGCTCTAGCTGTCCGCAACGCAGTATCTGAATGTCCGCTAAACACGTTCCGCAGCAACGCCGCCGTTAACCAAACGCGGATTGCAGACGTATTTGTAACGTCGAAATTGGTTGAGCCACCCAGTGTAAGCTTCGGTTGCCGCCGCAGGTAGTAAATGATAGGGATAATTGCATTCGCTCCCGTTAGCGTGTCGCGGTCAATCCCGAAGGAATTGATAAGTCTGACCGCCCGTTCTGTCGCGGTCTGAATGTCCTTCCAGCTCTCTTGGATGGTTTCAAGGTTTCTATTATTAAAGTTTTCCACCTTGTACTCGACGGGCAGATCCGAAACGACAAGGCACGTTTTCATAATGAAATCCTTATCGAAATCATTCTTTCGGCCCAATTGGGTGTTCAGCCGATCAACAAATCCGTAGATTTCTTCACGCGCATTCAGGTCACCCCATTTTGCCGTTATCATTGAGAGAAGCAGGTCGGATTTGCTAAGCTTCACGCCGCCGTCGTTCGCTCTGACGAATATGTCAAGAACGCGATCGTAATCCTGATCCATCTCCGTGTGGTACGCGATCGGCTGCTCTTTCCAGATCGCTCCATGCAAGCGATCGAGGTTCGCCCTGAAGATTTTAACTTTGGCCTTCGTTACGTCACCAGGTAATTTGTCCTCTTCCTCATCCTTGAACTTGTCAAACGTATCAACACTGTCGAAGTCGAGGATTCGCCCAATCTTAATCCAATGTTGATCGGTGCCATTTTGAGGTGGGTCCTCAACAAAAGCGAACCCATAGCGAACTCCCTGCTCACCATCTTGTTCGGACAGCTTAGCATCCTGCAAAAGGTTCAAAAAGAGCCGTTGCTTTGACCAAGCGGTAGCAGACTTCGCCTTTTTGTATTTCTTCTTAACCGCGTAGGTTCCTTTCAGACCGATAGACAAAGATGTGAGGCGCTGCTGCCCATCGAGCACTAATGTGAGCTGTTGCACTCCATCCGTGCTTGCGAGTTTATTGTGAGATCCTCCCGCTTCAACATCCTCGATAAATTTGTATATCTGCCAGCGATTTCGGTTCTCTGGCTTGAGTTCCCAAAACAAGAATGAGCTAATCGGGTATCCTCTCAAAAGTGAGTCGAAAAGCCGAATAATCTTTTCAGGACCCCAGACGAACTGCCTTTGGATCGCGGGAAGAAAATAATTTGAATTGAGGCGTGCGACGGTCGCCGCTACGCTGTCAGGTTTATACCCCATCTCGGTTATAGGAGCCTTTCTAGTGACTAGGGCCGGAAAGGTTAATAGGCTTTCAGGCAGCCAAGGGACGAGAGCATTCTATCGAATTAGTCCCATGTCTTCGGCTGCCATCTGGTTTAGTACCCACCGTGCGATCTCTTCGCTGCCGAGTTCCTCTGTGTATATCCGAATGCTCGTTTATCGAGTCGCAACGGACCAAGCTGCTGAGCAGGGTAGCTGCTAAGAGCTCCTGCTCGGCCTTTATCTGAGTAAAGCGAGCGTTTGGCTCCGCTTACGGCGCGGCTGGCTCGCTCGTGGCGATTATCGTGTGGGTGTATTACTCAGCTCAGATCTTTTTCTTTGGCGCCGAATTCACCCCGTCTATGCGGATGCTAAGGATCCCAATCAGCCACGCCCGAATACGCAGCGCCAAACCGCGGCCGCGTGAGTACGACGATCTGACGCACTTCGACCGGGTTTGCAAAACCTAAACGCGCGCTACTCATTGGTGCCGTAGGTTACTGGTAATATCCGGGAGGCCAGTTGTTCCCTCTTCTTCCGGGGAAGTAATCGGCGGGAAGCTCTTTATACTTCCCGGGACGCCGCGGGTTCGGAACAGCATATCTCCCGAGACTCCACATCATTCCGTCCCTAAAGTAAAAAGCACCACGATACACGTTCACTTTGGTCACGGCTGTCACGACCATGAAGTCAGATAAATCCTGCTCAATTTCCGCCATGTAGTCGCTCAGATGAACGACAATCGTTTGCTCCGGTTTCCAATCGAGGGGCGGTCTTTCGGGATGCTCGGGCCTAACAGGACGACCGCTTCTTCCGTCATATGCATCGATAGCAGGTATCTGACCAAAGTGAATCTCTGTCCCCACGCAAGGTTGAGCGGCGCTGCAATCTCCGGTATCCAGAAACTGAAAGGTTAATCCTCCATACGCGATAGTTTTGTTGGTCCGGTTGACGAGAGAAACTGTCATTTGCGAAAGCCAATTGGGGCTGCCCTGAAACGGGGTCACCGGCTGTATTACGACAGGGGGCTTGATAAACAGTCCGCATTCGACAGTCTTGCCCGCAACCGCAACATTGGATATCAACACCGCATCTGTTATTTGCTCTGCTTGAATTACGCTAACCACTTTCTCGCCGCTTTGCTGACCGTAAACGGCTCCGAGCAGCCCAAAGGTCACGCAAATTGCGTAGAACGCATGCGAGTACGGGCGTCTTGGTTTACGTAGCGGCACTAATGGCCTTAAAAGCTTGGCTCTGCGCGTGACATCTTGTACTTATCACGGCACGGCGGATCGATGTACTCGTTCGCCTTCTCGAAACTCGTGATGCGCATCTTCTCGGTGTCCCATTCGAGCATCTCGCCCGGAAAACGCTGCGCCAGGCATCCTAATAAGAACGCCTCGGTCACCGGGCTCTGAATCTCGAAGTTCGCAAGCGGCGGTGGTCCTCCCTTACATGCCGCAATCCACTGGTCAATGGCGGGATTATGCCCGAACTCGCTGATCTCTGTTTTCGGAGGCGTCTTATACTTTTGCGACTCGGGGTAAACGCGCGGTTTCCCGCCATCAAAATCCGCCAGCAGAAATCCTTTGTCGCCGACGTACATGATGCCTTCTCCCTCCTCCCCGCCCAGAAACAGCCGTTCATCTTCCTGTTTCAATCCGGCCGGGCGCGCAGGCCGCAACCCGCCGTCGTACCACGACATCCGCACAGCTCCCCGGCTTCCCACAGCCGGAAAATTCAAGTGCACGATCGACGCGAGAGGAAACGTCTCAATGTACGAGTCACTCGAGCTCGCCTCAACGGAAACAGGCGGCGTCAGCCCTAGAATCTTGAACACCCCCGCAAAGCTGTAACACCCCATGTCACCGAACGAGCCGCATCCGAAGTCGTACCAACCCCGCCACACAAATGGAAGATAGGCGCTATTAAACGGACGCTCCGGCGCAGGCCCGAGCCAGAGATCCCAATCCAAGCCGTCCGGAACCGGTTGCGCCTCTTTCGGCCGGTCCACTCCTTGCGGCCAAAACGGCCGGCTCGACCAATTGTGCACTTCGCTGACGTTTCCAATCGCGCCATCGCCGATCCACTCCGCAAGCGTTTGCGTCTCCGGAGTCGACGGATTGTTCACCGGAAGCGACGTCGCGACCTTCATTTCTCGCGCCGTTTGCGCCATCCGCCGCGCATCCGCAATCGAGTGCGCCATCGGCTTCTGTCCGAGCACGTGCTTCCGCTTGCGCATGGCCGTCATCGCAATCGGCGCATGCCAGTGATCCGGTGTCGCGATATACACCGCGTCCAGATCTTTTTCTTTATCGAGCAGCTCGCGGAAATCGATGTATGCCGTGCATCCTTTGTAACCGCCCGAACGCGAATCGCTGCGGGAACCGTAATACGCCTCAACCAGGCGCTTGGCAGGTTCGCGCCCGCCCATTCCCAAGCTGGTGTGAAAACCGTGCTTCAGGTCCACCTCACCTGGAGAGGCGAAAGCCTCGCCCCAGTACTCGTGACCCGGACCGAGCAGTTTCCGCGCCGCCTTCAATAGCGCGTTCGTATCGTATTCGACATAGTTCCTGGCCTCGCGGTTGCAATCGCAGACTGCCACCACCTGCACTTCCGGCCGTGCCAGCAGATTCATCGTGACCACTTGGCCCTGCCGCCCCAGCCCGATGCTCGCCACTGTGATCTTGTCGCTCGGCGGAACATATCCTTTACCGCCCAGAACGTATCGCGGAACAATCAGGAACGCTGCCGCTCCCGCGAATTCACGTCTCGATAGCAAACCACTTTGCTTAGTGTCCACTCGAATACCCCTTCTAATTGTTATCTCGCATCAAGCTCACGCGCCCGCCCGGTCAGCGCCCCTTCGACACGAACACCAACCCCACGGCCCCGGCAGCATACAGGAGAAGAACCAGCCATGAATCCACGCCCATCCGCGCGAACCGCTTTCCCGGGCGCAAGATCAGCCCGAAGATGTACACACTCGTGAGCACCGCGCCCAGACTCGCCAGGTATACGTCCGTGTTCTGAGCGTGCGGCAGCACCGCCTCGCCCGAAAGCACGCTCGCCAGCAAAAACAGAACCGGCAAAAATGCGTTCCCTCCGAAAATGTCGCTCATCGCGAGCTGATAATCGCCCATGCGCACAGATGTTAAGCCCGTTGACAGCTCGGGAAGTGAGGTCGCCGCCGCCAGCACGGTTGCCCCGAAAACGACGCCGCTCAGCCCGAGTTGTTTTGCCGCCGCATCGCCGCTCTCCTCGAGCGCGACTCCAGCCGCGAGCGTCGCCACGGATGCAACCATAAACTTCAGCAACACAATACCTGTTCTCCCGCCGCGCTGAGCCTTTTCAGCCTGCGAGTGACCCGCTGCCTTCTGTTGCGAGCCGGGCGCTTTGCCCTCCGCCTGCCAGGGTACGTGCTTTCTGGCCCGCTTCAAAATCCAAAGACCCGCCAGCCACGCAAGCAAAATCGCGGCGTTTTGAGGTGTCACCCGCATAAACAACAACGAAGCAGAAAGGCGCGTACCGAGAATCGCGATCGCAAGCACTACGATCACCAGCGTGGCTTCGAGCACAGACAGCAGTGACGCCGCGCGATACGTTAGTGGATGTTCATCTCCTCGCATCCCGAAGTCAAGCAGCGCCAGCACCACCGTCTGCATCGCGATGCCTCCGAGCAGGTTCCCAATCGCCACGCCCAAATGATGATGGATCGCAGCGCTCGCCGTAATCGCAATCTCCGGAAGATTCGTGCTGATCGCAAGCAAGATAATGCCGCCCAGCGCCTGGCCGATTCCAAAGCGGGAAGCCAGAATGTCGGTGCTGTCCGACAGCCAGATTCCCGCGACCCACACTATTCCCGCCGCTCCTGCAAAGATCGCGAGCAGCGCTGGAAGGCTTAAGTTCGCCGCCATTCAATCCAGATGAAAGACCTCTTCGAGCCGCATCATCGCCTCATCCGGCCGGCCGGACAACTCAACGAAAAAGGGCTTCATCTCTCCCTGCCAGCGCTCATTCACCGCCAGCGCAGCCATCCCTTCGAGCGCTCGCTCAAAACTGGGCGTCTCCACATACCCGACTAACAACCCGTCCTCCCGCAAGAACAGCGAATAATTGTGCCAACCCGTCGCCGAAAGCGCCTCGCGCATCTCCGGCCAGACACTGCGATGCCGCTGTTTGTATTCCTCGAGCCGCTCCGGCCGAACCTGCAGCAAAAAACAGACTCGTTCCACCCTGAGCGCGCCCTCACCTCTTCGGAGGCCCCAGCGGGCTCGGTGCGCACCCCGACTTCTCGGTCGTGTACGCGACTCCGGAAATCTTCCATTCCCCGGAACTCTTCACCAGCGTGAAAGAATCCACTCCGCAATGACTGAATTTTCCGTTCAGGTGGAAGTCATAATCCGCCCACACGACGGCAAGATCACCTCGGATACGCACCTTTGGATTCCACATTCGCTCGAGCCAGGCATCTTTCGCCGCGCCCACATGTGACGCGAACTCCTCGCCCGTGCTCTTCGAAATTTCGCCGTTTGCCCGAACAGCAATCAACTCCGCGCCCGGCACAAACACGGCCCGTGCAGCGTCGCCGTTATGCGCAGCCATCGCATCGAACAGCCGCTGCACCGTTGCTGTTGCAGCATTCTCGTCTGACGCCGCGCCACCCAGCGCTAACGCACTGCTCGCAAGAGAAAGAAGCAGAAATCGCCGCATCCGGCCAGTCTACCGCGAGTCCAGAACCCGCGCGACTTCAGAACGGTGCGTGGCTGGCTGCGTAAGCAGCGATAATGCCCAGCACCACGACAACTCCAGCCACCACGCCGATAATGACCATTTCTTGTGCGAATGCCTGACTTTGACTTGCGAAACGGACGCTACCTGACTGTAGGCGACGGTTTGCATTCCCGCCCCTTTGTCGCGTTCGAGCGAAAATTCGGACTCGCCCCGATTCACGATATGCCCACGCACTCGCTCGCCGCTTAGCATCCTTACCTCGATCGGCGTGGTCGATGGAATCTCACTGATTTGCTGTTTAATCGCAGAATCGGTCGCTTGCTGCGCGGGCAGCCGCTCACCTGTTAAAAGAACCACTAGACTCAAAGTGATGATCAGCCGCATTCTTACGAGCATGGCTAATCTTAGGTGAAACGTGTTCGGAACTCAAGCTATCGGGCGCGCGATTCGGTTCTCGCTGTTCCCAAAAGAAGTTCAACACCGCCTCCGCGCACGCTTCCGGCTGGTCGGTAAGCAGAATATGGCCGGCCTGGTGCACCAGCTGAAATTGCGCGCCAGGAATCCGCGCCACCAACGCTCTGCCGTTATCCGGAGGCACAATGCGATCGTCATCCCCATGAATCACGAGCGTGGGAACCCGAATCCGCGAAAGGCGTCTCCGGGAACTCCACCCCATAACAGCCGCGATCTGGCCCGTAACTCCTCGCCTGCAACACGTGCAACCCGCCCGCATCCGAAGGTCCTCGTCAATGCGCTCCCGCGGAGTCGCGCCCGCATACAGGAACGGAATCATCTGGCCCGCGCGCTGTAGGTTCCGCAAGCTCCAGGGCCGCCGGATAAATTCCGGCCATTTTGAGAAGACACCCCCGTGCGTCGTGCATGCCAGCACCAGGCTGAGCACGCGCTCCGGAAAACGAAGTGCTAGCTCCTGCGCAATCATCCCGCCCATCGACGCGCCGATCACATGAGCCGCTGCGATACCCGCCGCATCCAGCACTGCCGCCGCATCACCCGCCATCTGCCGGATCGTGTAAGGCCCGCGCGGAACATCGCTCCGTCCCATCCCGCGATTGTCAAATGCAATGACGCGATACCCGCGGGCTACCCACGGGATCGCCCGGAACCACATCTCATGCGTGAAACTCAGCCCCATGATCAGCAGCACGGGAGGCCCGCTGCCGTACTCCTCCCAAAACAACTGAACCGATCCGTTTCGCGCGTAGGGCATTGCAGTCCGGGAACTAGGCACCTATATGTTGGGGTATTCGGCTTCAGGGCCACCGAATATCGTGAGCGGCTCCTTTACTTCCCCAGCCGTCACCTATAATATAGAGAACACCCCGAGAAATAGACTGGCCGGAAGGGGATCATCTTTCTTGCTGAAACTCAAGCGCGTCGAGCTCCAAGGCTTCAAATCGTTCTACGACCGAACGGAAATGAAATTCAGAGGCGCCGGCATTACGGCCGTCGTCGGCCCAAACGGCTGCGGCAAGTCGAACCTGAGCGACGCCATAAGCTGGGTTCTCGGTGAACAATCCGCCAAAACGTTGCGCGGAGCCCGCATGGAAGACGTGATCTTCGCGGGCACCCGGGACAAAAAGCCGCTTGGCATGGCGTCCGTCACCATGACGTTAATACCCGATCAGCCCCTGACCGGGAACAAGCCGTTGGCCGCGATTACGCTCTCGCCCGACGAGCCGCAATACGCAAACGGCAACGGACTGCACAGACAATCCAAATCGGAGGCTGCCGAAACCGCCGAGCGCGAAGGCGAAATCACAATCACGCGCCGCCTCTATCGTTCCGGGGAAAGCGAGTATCTCATGAACGGCAAGCTCGCCCGTTTGCGCGATATCCAAGACCTCTTTCTCGGAACCGGATTGGGTCCCGAGAGCTACGCCATTATCGAGCAGGGCCGCATCGGCCAAATCCTCAGCACGCGCCCGCAGGATCGCCGCAACGTTATCGAAGAAGCTGCCGGAATCACAAAATTCAAAACCCGAAAGCGTTTGGCCGAAAGCAAACTCGAGAGCGCGAAGCAAAACCTCTCGCGAGTCTTCGACATCCTCGAGGAAGTCACCCGCCAGGTAAATTCGCTTAAGCGCCAAGCCGCAAAAACCAGGCGCTACTCGGAGCTGAAGACGGAAGCCACCGCCTATCTCCGCCAGGTGCTCGCCGCAAAATTCCGCATGCTCGAGCGTGATGCCGCCAAGGTCGCCATCGAGCTCAATCTTGCTTCTTCCGAATTGCAGAAGCTGCAAACCGAAGTCGCCGGGCGCGAACAGCATCAGGCAGCTACGATCGAGGCTTCCTTCGCCAACGAGCAGGATCTCACCCAGGCGCGCAAGCTGGTCTCCGATCTGCACCTCGAAGCAGAGCGTGCCCGCGGCCGCTTCGAACACCAAACCAAAGAAATTGAGCAGATCGAGCATCGCTTGCAATCCGGCCAACGCGATACGGAAGTGCTGGACCGCCAGCAACAGGAGAGCGCTGCCGAGCTCGAGCAGCAGACCGCTGAGTTATCCGCCATCGAGGCGCAGTGCGATCATGCGCGGCAGTTGCTGGAGACGAAATCAGCTGAACGCCACCAGCAGCAAAGCAACTTTTCCGAAGGGGAGCAGGCTCGCGAGGCCGCGCGCCAAACTCTGCTTCAGTTACTGAGTGAGGCGGCCGCACTGCAGAACCGCATCACGCATGCCGAAGCGCAAATAGCATCTGCGGATCGCGAGGCCGATCGCGCGCGCGCGGAACAGCAGCAATCCGAAACCAATCTTTCCCGCATACACCAGCTCAACGCAGAGCTGTCGGAACGCCTCACGGCCCGGCAAAACGAGTTCGCGTCCGTTACGAGCCGCCGTCAATCACTCGAAAAAGAGCTGCAGCACACGCGTGGCGAACTCGCAGAAGCCGGACACGCCCTCGATCGCCTCCGCACCGAATTCTCGCGCGTGAAAGCGCGCCGCGATTCGCTCGAAGAGGTCCTCCAACATCGCACATACACGACCGAAACTGTAAAGCGCTTTTTCTCGGCGCTCGAGCGCGATCATCCGCCCGGCCTCGAGCCCCTGGGCGTGCTCGCCGACTTTCTCGATGTCGATCCCCAGCTCGAAAAGGCTGCTGAGGAATTTCTGCACGACGAGCTCGAATACGTCATCGTGCGCGACTGGGCGGAAGCCGAGCGTGGCATCGAGGTCATGCGCGGCGAACTGAACGGACACGCCACCTTTCTCGTCGAAGCACCCGGTGAGCCAAACGCCGCGTCAGAAAGCTTGCCGAAACCCGATGGCCACGCCGGAATTCTCGCAACCCTAACCAGCGCAGTGCGGCTGACGAACGGTCTCTCGAATACTCCGCTGACCCTGTTGCCGCGTGTCGCGAACTGCTACGTCGTCGCCGACCATGCCGCCGGCCGGCAGCTCGCGTCTGAATTTCCACACTGCTGGTTTCTCGCAACTGACGGCGTCAGCTATCACGGGCAGGCTGTCACAGGCGGAAAGAAAACTGGCGCCGGCCCGCTGGCGCTTAAGCGCGAGCTGCGCGAAGTCTCCCACCTCGAGGAACTCAAGAGCAGCGAAGTCGATGCCGCGCAAGCAGAGGTTGTCCAGCTGGAAGCCGCGATCGGCCGCCTTTCCGACTCTCTGGAGCAGGTCCGCATGCAGCAGCAGGCCCATGAAAAAGAACTGCTCGCGCTGGACCACGAAACTCGCAAGCTGGCCGAAGAGGCCGAGCGCGCCGGGTCCACTCTCGCCCGCGCCCGTACCGAGCTCGAGCAGCTTTCACGCGATCGAGCCGAGCTCGAACGCAATCTGTCGCGCGATCGCGACGCCCTCGCGAACACTGAATCTCTGAAAACGCAACAGGAGCAAGCGGTCGAATCCGCCCGTGAGCAACTCGCGCTTTTGCAAGCCGAAGTGGCCCGCGTCACCGAAGAGCACGCCAGCCTTCGCGCCAATCTCGCCGGCATCGAAGAACGTCAACGCGCCTTGGCCGGCAATCGAACCCGCCTGCTGTCTCAGGCCGACGATATTCAAAAGCGCCGCGAATATATCCAGCGCGAAACCGAGCGCTTGACCGCGGAGCGCACGCAATTTCAAACGAGTAACGAGGAGCTCGAACGAAAGCGCGCTGAACTGGACGGCTCGATCTCTCTTGCCGAAAGAAACGTTACCGATCTCGCTGAGCGCGAATCGCAATTCCGGCGCCAGCTCGCCGCAGCAGACGAGGAACTGAAGTCTCTCCGAGCCCAGGCGCAAGCCGCCCAGGAGAACCGCTCCAATCTGCAAGTCGCGCTCGCCCGCGCCGAGTCCGATTTGAAGTATCTCGAAGAAACCTGTCACCGCGAGCTCGACACTGATTTAGCGCAGCTCGCACAAGGCATCGAAACGGTTCCCGACGGATCGGCCCTTGAGGAGATCGAGACCAAGTACGCCGACGCGCAGCGGAAAATCGAGGCGCTCGGTCCCGTCAATCCCGAAGCCCTGTCCGAGTTCGAAGAAGCCCAGCAACGCCAGGAGTTTTTGAACGCCCAGCGGCAGGACCTGCTCGATTCGATCCGCGACACCGAAAAAGCGATTCATCAGATTGACGACGAATCCCGCAAGCGTTTCTCCGAAGCCTTCCACGCCATCAACGCCAATTTCCGGGAGATGTTCAGCACGCTCTTCGGCGGCGGCATCGGCGAGATGCGGCTCACGGACGAAGACAATATCGCCGAATCCGGTATTGATATCGTCGCCTCGCCTCCCGGCAAAAAACTGCAGAGCGTACTGCTGCTATCAGGCGGCGAAAAATCGCTCACCGCCATGGCGCTGTTGATGGCCATCTTCCAGTACACGCCCAGCCCGTTCTGCATTCTCGATGAGGTGGACGCCCCGCTCGATGAGCCCAACATCGAACGCCTCACGCGACTCCTAAACGACATGTCCGACCAGACGCAATTCATCGTGATTACGCACGCCAAACGAACCATGGAAGCGGCCCAATCCCTCTACGGCGTCACCATGCAGGAAGCCGGCATCTCAAAGCTGGTCTCCGTAAAGTTCGACCGCCCCACCGACACCCGCACGCCCAAAGACCGCTCTCGCCAAGGGGCCGAGAAAGCACTCGAGACAATCTCCCGGTGATGCGACGCACGCAGCCCTTATAGCCGGCTAAAAGCCGACTTGTCGGTACAAATCTATTGTCGGTCCAAGTTCTGTCCGGATGGCCGGCGACTCGGGAACGACTATCTTCACCAACACCGCCCTTCAGTGTCCCGCTAACTTTGCGATGCTGGCCGCAGTCGATCTACGCACATCACGTGACTTAATTTCTTTGAACTTCTCTAAGATGAGATTGCCACGATCCTCGTCAGTTAAGTCGTACAATTCAGCTAGAGCTGCACGACGGGCCTCGTCTCCAGGTGGAAGTCTCTGAACCGCCTCTACAAGAATTTGTCGCATTCGACTCTCGACTCGCTCCCAGTTCTCAAGCAACCACTGCCGACTTTTGTCTCCCAGTCTACTGCCATGTACTATCCGGGAACGAATCTCATAAAGCCGTTTGATAAACCTGCAGATCAGCTCTGTCTCTTGGGTATCATCCTGCACAATTAGTGCGGCAGCGCGACGGCTTATACGACGACTACTAAAATCCCTTTCGGGAACGAGAGTCGATTCGAGCGCCGTTGCGTAGTCTGCGATCCGATCTACATCGTCCCACTTAGGATTGAACTGCTTCGCTCCCCCGGAAAGGAAGAACCGCCTCGCCGTCGCGAACCAATCAGACCTCCAAGACTTACTTTGTCGAATCCGATCAGCGAAGCCTTTCCAGGTTTGGCGGTCATCTGGCCCAACCTCGAATCGCGAGAGAGAGTAGCTGTTGAGGTCGTTCATTGCGCGGGTATGGGAACTGAACGAGCGCGTTGCCGCCTGGTGGGATGATCGCCTGTTTGACAAACGATAGGTCACCAGGTTTGTAAAGTCGGAGAAGAACTAAGGTATCTTCGACATCGTTTGGGATGCCACCAACTGGAGAGCCGGGAGGACCGAGCGGCAGCGTTGAATAAGATTTCTCAAAGAGCCAATCATCTAGGTTCACGTCTATCGACGAGAAAACCTCCCTGAGCTCCTTGAACCCCAGGCCAATACGCCTGAGTGTGAATTCCCCGAAATCAAGACTCTCCACGCTCGACTCGAAATTGCGGACCAGTATGAGTGCCTTGAACATCAGAGCCGAGCCAGCTTCCCGCCGCTCGTACATATGACCTCAGTGTTCATGTGGCTCGCGGTCCATCTGAACGTCACGACGGCACCTGCGGGAGGAGTCTCCATCCTCCTCGCAGCGAACACGTTTCCAAGTTTCAGGCCTTCATCGGCAACTCTGCTGCAGCGCTGCTAATGCTTCCTCAACGTCCTCATAGTGGCCGGTCCACCCAGTGTGCGTGTCGTCGGAATTTATTCGCATGATGCGCCAATCGTTCCGGATTGGTGCTCCAAAGTTCGCGATCCGCGCCGTCGTCCCATCGGGCATCCCGCCAACTCGGTAGCCAATAACCTGATTACTTTCAGGGATTGACCGGTCACGAAACGATGCGTCTTCGTGCAGCGTGAAGGTGTACTGCATGTATCTCTACGCTCAATTGTAGCGGAGCCGGTGTCCTCAGCTGGACGGGACTTGGGGACACGCGATTGGATCCCGAGAGGCTTATTCGTGTATCAGGCGCAATCCGGAGAATAAGTCGATCGAGAACAATCGCTCGATGAGCCCAACATTGAGCGCCTCACGCGGCTCCTGAACGACATGTCCGACCAGACAAATTCATCGTGATTACGCACGCCAAACGAACCATGGAAGCGGCCCAATCCCTTTACCGGCGTCACCATGCAGGAAGCCGGCATCTCAAAGCTGGTCTCAGTAAAGTTCCACCGCCCCACCGACGCCCGCACGCCCAAAGACCGCTCTCGCTCCGCGTCTGAGAAAGCGCTGGAGACAATCTCGCGGTGAATCGACGCACGCAGCCCTTATAACCGGCTAAAGCCGACGTGTCGGCACGAATCTATTGTCGGTCCAAGTTCTGTCCGAATAGCCGACGACTCGCTCGGAAATAGAAACGCGTATTGCGTAAAGAGTTTGTCCAAGCCGGCCGCCGGCGGTTGGAGATTTGCAAAGCCTAATTATTTCTGGATTCAGGACTAGGGCAAGCGCTCGTGATGCTCACTTCCGGGGTCAGCAGTAGAAGCAGAATAACACCCTCAACCAAAAACATCCTGAACGCTGCATCTTGTCCATTCCAGGTCCGTGATTGCCACATTAGGAACCATTCGCCTCCAATTGTCAAGAAGGCGCCCAACCACATCAGCATGCCGACGGTTAGCCCGGCGATCGCCAACCCTTTCGCGCTCTGAAATACCGTGGCGGTCTTGCCGATCGCACGCAGCAGTTGCACCGTACCAGCCCATGTCAGCAGCATTGATATAACCTCCCACGCGATCATCGAGTCATAGAAAGCTGTGTGAATCCAGCCTGGATGGATCGCCCGCCACATCGCGTGATTACCGGGAAACGTGGAGTCCATGAGTAGCACATGCTGCACAAACTGATAGTTCGAGCTGTAATCCGTTAGGTTGTTGAACACCACCAACGTGTAAAAGAATGCGGACGCCGCGACAAGCAGGGTCTTCGCGAGGCGCGAAATCATGGTGACTGTTGGTCCAGCGACGAACGGGTGCCTGAGGCCACGCTCTTAAGATATAAGACGCGCATTTTGTCGCGAGTCGTCGGCGACTTGTCGAAGTGCTCTGCGAACCCTGGATTTCATGCTGTTAACGAAACGGATCTGGAGGGTGTGCTTTGAGAGACCTCTGCTTTGGTACTCGGTTACAAGAACCGATCCTATTCACATCCTAGCGATTGGTATAGCTCAATCAGTGAGCACGTTTTCGGAGCTCGTACGCTGCGCGCCAGGTGGTCACGATAAAATGCTGTTGCCGCAAGAATACGTTGAAATCCGGATTCGAGGATGGCCAGCATGTCAGCGTCAGAGTGGTCCGGAGTCGGTCATATGCGAGAACACCTCGGTAGGCGCGGTGTAGTCGTATCTGGTTTTGTGCAGGTCATCGAGAACGCATAGACCAGGGGCGCTCTTCAACGTCTATGGACACGCGGCGCCAGGGTGGTTGTGGCCGGCCATGGAGTGAAGATACTGGATGATTGCCTGGATGTCTTTCGTCGGCAGAGAATCGAATTTCGGCATCTTGGTCCCGTCTCGAATGCTGCCGGCATTCACAATGAATCGGCTCAGGAGTCGCGGATTCCAGTATTCCGTTACGCTGCAAGGAGAATTCAGTTCCGGCCCAAATGTCCCTCCAACGCCATTGATTGCGTGGCATTTCAGGCAGTGCGCGACGAACAGCTCACGACCGGGTTTCAGGCCATCGAGACCCAGGCCAGCTAAGGCGTCGGATGAAGTAACCAATTCTATGGCAACCATCTGATAGGGCCATGGGTATTCTTCGGGGCCGCTTGGAAGCGAAACCCAAACTAAGTAGCTGGGCGCCAGAGTTAAGATTCCGCTCCCAGGCAACGCCTGCCAGTCTTGACTTTCGGGAGCGTTTGCGTCACGGATCGCGATCAACCCATGGCCGCGGATCGCGCGAGCAGGGGCATGATCGGAAGGTACCCGTCCTTACAGCGGAAACGCACGTACAGTTCGGTTTCCGAATGACCTCTCCGGCCTAAATTGTTTAACACGTCACGCAGCCAGAGACCCTGATATCGCTGCTTCCTTTGATAAAGGGGATCGTTCACCTCAGCCGAGGCGAGCGGATGCTGTTTGCGCATCTGCATGATCGATTCTTCAGTGATCGGGAAAACTGCTACCAGCGTTCCTGCCACAGCAGCACACGATCCCAACAACGGCAGGCACATCATGGCGATTTGGGTAACTCCACCCATACTTGATCTCCCCTTCTTGAGTCGGTTGAGTATATCGCCCTCCGTTTCCGGCGGCATCCCCGAGCTAATGATGGCAGTCTTGGACGTCCATTCGGGAGGTTGTGCCTGGATTACGGGCTAACCGGACATAACTTCCTGTTTGCCGGTAACACGCGAACACGGGACTTGATGGGCCGGTGGATAAAGCGATTATTTTGGTTTCGTAACGTAAAATCGCGTTTGCGTCAGATCTGGCGCACATAAACCCTTCGTTCGGATCGCCAGAATCACGCCAAGAGTCCGCAATCGACTCAAGATGCTTAAAGAGTACTAGATCGGCATATCCCCCGATTGCACCCCACCTCGATATCGTGGATAATTAATAACGGAATCGAGAATTCATGGCCACCCTCCCCGCCGTACCGATCATCGCGGGTTACTCCTTCGACCGCTCGCCCGATCTGACGGACCCGAAAGTTCGCGAACGGCTAAGCGGCAGCGCCATCAAGGGATTTCTGAAGATCGCCGGCAAATGGGGACTTGCGGAATCTCAGGCCCGTGGCTTGCTTGGCGGTATCGCATCCTCTACGTTCCATGCCTGGAAGAGCCAGCCCAAGAAGCAAAAACTGACGCAGGACACCCTGTTGAGAATTTCACTTGTGATCGGCATCTACAAGGCTCTCCATATCTATTTTGGTGACGAGTGGGCGGATCGCTGGGTCACGCTAGGCAATCGTGGATCGCTGTTCGCTGGGACTCCTCCGATCGAGTACATGATTCAACAGGGCCAACCCGGGATGTTTCAGGTGCGCCGGATGTTAGATGCCTGGCGCGGCGGCCGTTGACGCATCCTCAAGCTCGCTCCTTTCATTGGAAAAATTCCCACCGTCTGATCCCGTCACGTTACAGCAAGAAGGGAACGGTGCTTTCAGCGCTCACCGAAAACCCCAAAGAGCTCGAAGACTTGATCTTGCTGGATGGTGCAACCAACGATCGTGTCCAGAGTGAGCAACGAGGGTTCATCGGAATCAGCACGTTTGAGCTGGTGTACGCCATCCCAAACGCACAAATTGTGAATGGAGCCTACGCACATCCGAATGAAACGGGATCCCGATTCAACGATCACACGCGCGGCGCTTGGTACGCCGCGGATTCGCAAAAGGCCTCAATCGCCGAAGTCGCCTACCACAAGATCCGCCGCCTGAGCGACATTATTGTCCCCGAGGAACCGGGTCAGCGCCCTCCGCGCGATGCGTCAACCTATGATGATTGGCTAGCGGACTTCCAAGCGGATTTTCACGTCCTCGACCCGCCGGAGAACTTTTCGGAATTCCTCCAACCTGAGCCCGTGCCGCAGTGTTATGCCGTCTCGCAAGCGCTGGCACGCCGCCTGCTGGATGAGGGTTCAAACGGCCTGATCTACCCGAGCGTTCGATATCCGCGTTCAAAGTGCATCGCGTGCTTTCGGCCTGCACTGGTCTATAACCCGCGTACAGCGCAACGCCTCGAAATTACCTTGACAGCAAACCAGAGAGGCTACGATCACGCCGTCCGCCGAGTACCTTGTTAACCCGCAATCCGAAAACGCGCAGGGGCCGGGCACTCCCCGGCGTTCCTTATGCCGCACCACGACTCTGATATACTGCCCTCCGCCACGAATTCCCGTCCCGAGGAGCAATTCCTATGTTGAAATTTTCGCTCGTCATTTCGCTGATTGCCGCGTCCGCAACTGTCGGTTTTGCGGAAGAACATTACAGAGTTCATCACCCCAAGCTCACTCCACAAAACAGCGGCACCACGCAATTGCTGATTGCCGTCAGCCCGGTGAACTCGCGTGTCGTATGGGCGGCCGGAGCTGGCGGCACCTATGTCGTCACCACTAATGGTGGAGAGACCTGGAAAGCCGCTGTCGTGCCCGGAGCTAAGAGCCTGCAATTCCGCGACGTGTACGCCGTGAGCGATCAGGTCGCCTACTTACTCTCCATCGGCGCGAACACGACAGATTTTCGCATCTACAAAACCGTCGATGCCGGCGCAACCTGGAAGATAGAGTTCACGAATGAGACCGTGAACGCCTTCTATGATTGTTTCGCGTTCTGGAACCCAAGACGCGGCATCGCCCACAGCGACTCTGTCAACGGAGTATTCCCGGACCTTCGGACAACCAATGGAATGACCTGGCAATCCATCGCGGACAGAATGCCGCCGGCCTTGCCGGGCGAAGCCTCGTTCGCGGCGAGTGGAACCTGCATAGCAACGGAAGGCGAAAGAAATGCCTGGATTGCTACGGGCGGCTCAACCATTGCGAGGATCTTAGCAACCAGAGATGGAGGCGACACCTGGAATGCCTATGACACGCCATTCATGAGTTCGTCCACTGGGGGCGGGATCTCAGTGGCGTTTCGGGACGGCTGGCACGGCGTGCTAGGTGGCGGCGACTTGTCCTCGAACACCGCTGCTCAGATGGCAAAGTCGGATGATGGCGGCCAAACCTGGACTCTTACGAAAAAGCCCCCCGTTGAGGGAGCCATTTTCTGCCTCGCCTATGTCCGCGGCAGATGCCACCAGCATCATGATGACGAAGATTTCGACCACGACCGTGACCGTCATCTCGGCCGTGCCGTTGTGATTACTGCGGAGACGGCGCCGAACTTCAGCTCCGGATCTGCGGCATGGACTCCCGATGAAGGTTGCACTTGGTTCGAGCTCCCCGAAGCCAGCGGCTACTGGGCCGTCGCTTTTGCAGACCCGGAAGCTGGATGGTTCGTCGGCAACGGCGGCAAAATCCTGAAGATCAGCTTCTAATATCCTCTGAGCGTCGCGTTGAGCGGGGTGCCAGCCCCGCTATGCCGGCATTCGTGGCGGTATGCTCGCGTCCTTCTTGATCACGCAAGCCGCTTGCAAACTTAAGAACTAGAACGGAAGAAGGAAGAAATGTTTGAAACAGGCACCGGCGTCTTGTAATCTGTTGTTTCCGTACAAGCAGAAAACGACGAGGAGCGCCTATGCAGAGTACCTTACGCGAGCGTCTGGAGCAGTTCTCGCACCTGAACCAGACGACGTTTTTTCAGCATTTGGAGAGACAAGTGGGCGCGTTATCGGCATTTCAATGTAGCCGACGGCCAGATCCCGATTAGTTGCTTGTTAGCCGCTGCTTCACTGCACGACTCACAGGCTGCCATTCCATTAGCGACGATTACGGCGCAGCGCGTCACGTCTCAATATGACTTGATGGACTGCGCTTACGATGCCAACGAGATTCACGAGCATAGCCGCAGCTTAGGTCACATTCCGCTGATCGCTCTGGAAAAGGATCGCCGCCCATTACGCATCGCACTTACCAAGACAGTTTGCGCCGCCATAACAAGCGCCGTGTACTCCCTCGAAGTTTATCCCCCAAGCGCGCACCCTTTACTCCCGCGCAACAAAAGCGTTTCCACCTCCGCACTATGTCCGAGCGCGTGAATGCCCGTTTGAAAGATGAGTTCGGCGCCCGAACCGTCCGCGTGCGCGGTGCGACCAAAATCATGGCGCATCTGACGTTCGGAATCCTAGCGCTGACGGTCGATCAGTTATTGCGCTTGACCGGTTAACTCCGTCAGCGCCACCCCAATCTACGCGCTTCCCGCCTTCTCAGTCGCGGCGTGCCTGTTCTTGCGGTTCAAACAGCCTTACCCCTGCTTCGATCCAAAACTCGGTAATCAGCCCCTCACCCCACTCCACAACCGCTCCACATCTCCTCAACCTGAATGCCTTTTTGCAAGTCGGTGACAGCTCCACGAGAATTTTCTTTCTCCTAAAACCGCAGCCATTTACGCGAGAAGCTTCTCTTACACTCTCCCGGCACGCCATCGTCAGATCGGGCGAAATCCCGGAAAAGGAACATTTGATGAAATCTGTAACTGAAGCTCAACTGAACGCGAACCAAGCCAATGCGCAGCTCTCCCGCGGACCGAAAACCCCGGCAGGAAAAGCCATCTCTGCCATGAACCGTTTCAGCCACGGCCTGACAGGCGAATTCACCGTTCTCCCGTGGGAAAACCAGGAGGAATTTAATCACGTACTCGTCGAGCTCCGCGCTGAGCACAAACCGTCGACCTTCACCGAAAACATGCTGGTGGGCAAAATGGCGCAAGCCGCCTGGCTTTCAAGGCGCGCTTTGATCCTGCAGCAAACCGTCCTCAAGCACCAGGCGCGCGGCTGTTGGGACGACAAGAAGCTCGCGCTCTATCTGCGCTATCAGACTACGCACGACCGCGTCTTCCACAAATCTTTGAACGAGCTGCTAAGGCTCAGAGCCCAAACGAGAAAAGAGCAAATTGGGTTCGAATCGCAGTCTCACAAGCAAGCCGATCAAACCCGCCGCGCAGCCGCTGAATCACGCAAGCAAGAGCTCCACAAATGGTCCGCTCTGCTCGCCGAAGCCAAGCTCGACCACCAACTTTTGCACAACTCGGCCGTTCGTACATCGAACATCGTCGCGAGTACCCCGAAAGATGCGCCCATCGGAGTAGAAATGGCTGCCTGATTCCGCTCTCATTTTGAGTGCAACGCAACCGGTCCAATCCACGTGTGTAACAACCGGCGTTCCCATATCGCACCGCTCCTCGCCCGTTCCGCCAACGTCGTAAACCGGTAATCGTAAAGCAACGCGCGCATATAGTGCGGAGGTTTAGCAAACGGCGCTGGATTCATCAACCCAATGACCGTCGGCTCACCCTGCAGCAGCCGGTACATGAGCCCGCCTACCCATTCGTTTTCCTGGTAGTCGCCCAAAGCCGCAAACCACATCTGCCAATCCAGCCTGGGCTGATGCGGAGCAACGATGGGAAGCTCGCGATGCAGCTCACCCGGCTTGTAGCGGAACGAATACTCCCTCCAATTCACTCGATCATCCGAGCCTTCGATGACAATTTCAGGCCGGGTCGTCGTCATCACGGCGAACAGGCCGTACGTGTTCACCATCTGAAACGGGGCTATCAATCTTAGCGGTTTCGAGAACGGCCTTTCGATTCCCGGTGCAAACATTCCGGCAAGCTGTATCGCTCCCGCCGCGACGAGCAGTATCACGACAACAGCTAGAGCGCGCTGCCCGGTCGGTGAGCGCACCGGCCGCACTCGCCTCCGAAGCAGCCTATCGAGCGGAGCGAATGTCCGGTCATCAAATGCCCACAAACACAGCGCCAGCGTCAACAGATTGAAAAACGCGTAATTGCCCGTCAGCAAAATGATGACTTGCAAGCCCATCAGCAATCCCGCTCCAATGTGCCTCACGAGCCTTGGGCCGAATATCAGAAAGGGCGCACCCAGCTCGATCGCCAGAGTCGCGGCCGCCATGGAATCGAGCATCCATACTGGTGCCCGATACGCGTAATACGCCAGCGGAGTTGGCAGCGGTTGGGTCATAAAGTGGAACCGCAACGCGTGAAAATTTCGCCAATTGGGATCGCCCGAGAGCAGTTTCACCAACCCTGATTCGAACATCAGCCGGAACAGTAGGAACCGATACGCCCACACGAGCCAGCCGCTGCCTGCGAACAGTGCAAGAAACCCGGATTCCAACAACAGGGCATCCCACTGAAACGCCGTGAATGGCTGCCCCGCGGAAACCAGCGAAAGATACAGCACGAAGCAGACCGCAGCCGCGGATCGCGGAAAGAATCCCATCGCGAGCGAAACCGCCGCAATGCATCCGGCGATGCAGCACCCCAGCAGCGCCGCGTCGCTATTCCCAAACCAGAATAACGTCGGCACATCCCAAAACACTCGGCTGCCCGCTTCCTGATGCATCATTGCCATGGTTTGCGCAACCGGCGCAACTCCATGCGAGCCGGCCAGTCCGAGGATCTGCGGCCAGAGCGACCCAAATGCACTCAGGTAAATCAACCCGAGCAGACGCAAAAACACTGCTTCCGTCAGCTCGAAAGAACCCGGATTCTTTAACGCGTCAAGAAATCTACTGCCGCTTTGCCGCAAGTTCATCCGCAGTGACGAACACAGGCTCGATATCGACCGGTATTCCGCGCAAATGATCCAAAGCTCGCGTCAGCACAGGCCGCATGACGCCGAGTCCGTCGAGCATTTTCTTCGCACCCGCATAATCGCCTCCCGCCTCAACCGTCATCAAATCGTGCGTCAGGGTGCGAACACTTTCTTTGATCTTTTCGAAATTGACTTCGAACCTGCCATCCGGCCGCGCGATAAACGCTCCGTGATCGACGAGATAGTTGAACTGCAACGCCATTCCCCTCCCGTGCGCCTCTGTGATCCCAAACCGCAGCGTGCGAAAGGACGAAGCTAGAAATGTATCGTAGAGCTTCCTTTCGCTTTCTTCGCCGCCCGGAAGAATGCCTTTATCAAAGAAATACTGCACCATGAACAGGCCCGTCACGTCCGCTTTCGCCTCCTCGATCGTGCTGTAAAGCTCTCTCAATTCCTGGCGCACAGAGCTCGTCTTGCCGTTCACTGTGATCTGGTGTGGGCCAATCCCGTGACTCAGCTCGTGCGCCAAAATGTGTGTAAAGAACCAGTCAAAGCTCACCTGATCCTGCGCAGAGGTTGGCAGCACGATCCGCGAGATGGGAATGAGCGTCCGATCAAACTTCGCGTGCTGAACATTCTTCAGCATCACCTTCTTGCTGCCCTTCTGCTGGATCACCCGTTCATCGTTTGGCAAATTGAACGCAGCCGTCTGCACGCCATGGTTGCCGTCTCCCGCTGAAAGTACTTCGTTTACCACTCGTATGGGCGTCGTGCTCCCGAGCTTTGGATTCCGGTACCCCGGATCAATGGGCAAATTGTTTTCCACATCTTGTAGGTGGTTCGAAAGACCCTTCAACTTCTCGGTTTCCGCCTCGTCCCGAATGCAGACGTACGCCTCGAACGCGGCCTTGTAACCAAAGAGCTCATCATTATATGTCTCGTATGGTCCGATAGTTACCTCGACAGGAGCATCCAGGTCCATCCAAGCCAGATCACTCTCGTAGTAATCGTCGTTCAGAAACGCCGCGGCTCGCGTCTCGAGAAAATGTTTGAGAGACGTGTTATTGGTTGCGCTCGCGCCCTCTCGCAGAAAGTTCGCCGCGCGCTCGAGATCGTCTTTATATGCGCTGTAATACGGAACGATTTCGAGTTGTCGTTGCGGATCGCGCCGGATCACGGTGAAGAAGCTCTTCGCCTCTTCCGCCTGCTTCGACGGAAATCCTGCAACCCACTGCTCGAATTCTTCGCGCGTCATGTCTTCGGGATAAAAATTCGCGCCCAATGGCTTACGTTCTGGCACGCCGGGCAAAAAGGCCCGGTGTCCGTCGAGATCCGACCACGGTCCTTTATTGATCCAGAACATGTTCAGCCGCGCCTTGCCGAGAGCCGAAGTATCCTCGCGAAGCTGTCGGTACAGCCCCTCATTTCCGCTCCATAGCTGCTGCAGGAAAATATCATCGATCACGCGAGCGGCTTGAATCGACTTGATCAACGCTGTGCGGTCTCCTGCATTCAATCCGGAGACATCCACCTCCAGCGGCGTGGGCGCCAGGCGGCTTGCCATTTTGTTAAGTTCGGTGGCATCGGGTGTCTGAGCATGCATAGAGAGGATGAAAACGACCGAAAGAACGCTAAATCTCATTGGCGAATCTACACTTGAGCGTACCGCGCTTAGAAACAGATCAGCCCGTCTTTGTGCTATGGTGCGAAGAGAACTGCACTACTTGCGGCGCGGTAGCCAAGTGGTAAGGCAGAGGTCTGCAAAACCTTTATTCGGCGGTTCGATCCCGCCCCGCGCCTCCAACAATTTCCCCCGAATTACCGATTACGGGAACCGCTCCATGCGAACGATGCTCTTGTTCTTTGGCTCAATCTCGAAAGCGGTAGCAAGATGCGCACTCGAATCGTAGATGGCGAAAGTGGCGGGCGTGTCCTCCCACTTGCCGCTCGAGAACTTTGCGCCCATGATCGGTCCGGGATTGATGAGCAGGCAATCGTGTTCACGTGAAAGCTCAAGCTCGTGATTGTGCCCGAAACAAACGATGTCGTAATTCCCTGATTTAGACATGGGCCGGGCAATCGTATCGAAGTGGTTCACAGCGAACCGGCGGCCGTCGAATTCGGACTCGAATAGCTCTCCGTACAGGTGGCAACGAGCGTGCTTTAACGCCTTTGACGTGATCCGGTACAGGTCTGCGTCGTTGTTTCCAAACACGATGTGAATGTCCCTTGGAAACTTCGCCAGCTCATCAATGACGAACGGCGAGCAGAGATCGCCACAGCAGATTAGCGCGTCGGCGTCCTGAACGAATTGGAGGGCTGACGCCAGGTTCCAGAGGTTGTCGTGGATATCGGAGAAAACGGCGATGCGCATTCGCTATTCGTAAAAATTGCGATCCCAAGCGTGGCGTTTGAGAATCGCCAGAGTGGGGTCGTCCAGTTTGCCGGCGTCTGAAGCCCGGCAACTGCTCTCGACAGTTGCGACGCGGCGCATGCCCGGAATCACGCTGGTAACTGCGGAATTCGACAAGCAGAATCGCAATGCCAGTTCCGGTAAGGTCCCGGGCACTCCCGAAAGATCCTGTTTGAGTGCTGCGACGTGCTCGACGACTTGCCGCTTACGGTCGCCGCTGAAATAAGAATCACGGAACTCGCCGGGCTCAAAGCGAGTGTTTTCAGTAATGGCGCCGCTAAGGCCTCCCTCGTCGAGCGGCACTCGCGCCAGAACGCCAACCTTTCTTGCCCGACAAAGCGGGAACAGGTTTTTTTCGGGACTTTGATCGAAGATGTTATAAATCACCTGAACGGCATCAACCAGCCCGGTCTTGACAGCCTCCAGCCCCGAATCTGGATCGTGCTCGGAGAGTGAGATTCCAAAGAACCGAATTTTTCCGCTGCGCCTGAGATCTTCGGCCGCTCTCCGCCATTCTTCGAGGTTCACCCATGCGTCAGTCCAGACGTGCAGCTGTTGTAAATAGATCTGTTCTATTCCGAGATTCTTGAGGCTCTGGTTCGTCGATTCAATGATGTGGTCGTACGGGAACACTTCCGAAATCGGAGTTGCGGCGCTCGCAGGCCAAACGCCGTTTTTGGGAGGTACTTTTGTGGCGATGTATATGCGATGGAAACTGCTCTTCACCACCTGCCCGACGAGCTGTTCGCTGTGCCCCTCTCCGTAGGCGAGCGCGGTGTCGACCAGGTTCACGCCTAATTCGAATGCGCGCTGCAACGCGCGCCGCCCGTCGTTATCGTTACCGCCTTGCCACTGCTGGCCGCCGAGGCCCCAAGCGCCATAGCCAATCTCGCTGATCTCTGCTTCCGTGCTGCCTAATTTGCGATATCGCATGCAATCATTTCCGTGAGATGGACTCACGCTTGATGCACAACGTTGCCTGTAAAGCCGAGTCGGGCGCCGGACGTGCGAGCAAGGAGGAGTGCAGAAACAGGAAGGCCGCCGGCCTGACATAGGACCGGCGGCCAAATTTATGCTGGTTTTACTTACGGATGGCCTACGTTCTCAGCTTGCAGACCTTTCGGCCCCCGCTTCACCTCGAACTCCACCTCCGTACCCTCCTCAAGCGTCCGGTATCCGTTCATCTGGATGGCCGAGAAGTGCACGAACACATCATCGCCGTTCGAGCGCTGGATAAATCCATAGCCTTTTGCGGCGTTAAACCATTTCACAACACCTTTTTCTCTCACTGCTAATTCTCTCCTGTTTGTAGATGCCGAGATGAATGCCCATGCACCCGCAGATACCACAAGAGAGCTGAGCCCCCTTGCAGAGTCTTTTGGGCTCGCTAGAACACAACCAGCTGACATCGAAAATCTGCAATACACTGTAACAGAGTTGCCGGAGGGGGGCAAGCAAAAAGATTACAAATGAATGGTTTAGTACGACCGAGTGCTCTTAAAGAGTACTCCTGGGCGCAGAACGGGGTAGCGATGGCTCAGGCAGACGTAGCGGAAACTTGGCGGGGAGTCTCGCGTGTAGCGGCGGCGCTGCGCAGTGTCACAGGCGAAGGCACCGTAAGCAAACGCCGCGAGAGCTTTACGAGACCCTTGCGCTCGAGGTGATTCAGAGTTGTAGAGGTCGTTTCCCGGGTGGCGCCGATGAGATCCGCCAACTCGGCCTGGGTGATGGGCAACTGATAGCCTCCGCCATTGCCGCCCGGTTTGACCAGCGCAGAAAGTTCGGCGAGATAGTGTAAGATGCGATACTCAACGTCGTGAAGGCACAACAATTCGACTTTGCGAGCCAATGCGGATTTGCGGCGGACAAGGTAGTCGATGAGCGCGGCAGTGAATTCGAAATTGCTGCGCAGCATGGCCGTAAAGGTATCGCGCGAGATTCGGTATACATTGGCGGTAGCCAATGCTTCGGCGTCCGCATGATAGACGGGGGCGTCGTCGACGAGAACCTCCTCTCCAGCGAGTTCTCCCGACCCGCAAATGCACAGGATGATACGGTCTCCGCTGTCATTTGTTCGGGTCAGTTTCACCAAGCCGTCATCGACAAAATACAGAGCGTCTGCCATTTGACCTTGCAAGAAGAGAGATGTTGAGCGGCGGATGGAGGGCAGGCGGCTCACCTCATTTTGGGGAAGTAACATGGTCCGTACAGCGGATGCAAGAGCGCTCACAAATAATTCGCCTCGTTTGTAATTATACGCACTTAGTGCAATTTCGACTAGTATAAAGCCTAGTTTTACGGAAAAATCCTAAAGAATTTTAAACCTTGTTAAAGATTGCGCGGACGGAAGCCCGGAATATTGCAGAGCCGGCAGAAATGCCGACTATTTATAGACGGATAAGCAAGGCGGCCGAAGCGATGAAGTGAGGCGGTGAGTCCAAGCCTCAAGCTGATATACGAGATCCGGCGCGTCCGCATTCTCTTCGATGAACTTCACAATTGCGCTGCCCACCACAACACCATCGGTCAGGCGCCCGACTTCGGCCACTTGCTCTGGAGTACCGACACCGAAGCCCATAGCCAATGGCAGATCAGTGACACCGCGCATTCGTCTGACGAGCGGCGCGGCGGTTTCGGATAAAGACGCTTGTTCGCCAGTTACACCGGTGCGGGACACGAGATAAACGAATCCTGAGGAGTGCTCGGAGACTAATCGCAGACGGGCATCCGTGCTATTGGGCGCTGCGATGAAGACTGTGTCGAGGCCGCGCTGGCGGAGTTCGCGCACCGGTTCCGTCGCCTCTTCAATGCACAGGTCTGTCAGGAGCACGCCATCAACGCCTGCATCGGCGGCATCGCCCGCGAGTTTCCTAAAACCGTAGCGAAGCAGCGGATTCAAGTAGCTGAACAGCAGGATAGGTATCTGTGAGTCGCGGCGGACCTCACGCACAGTTTGAAGCAGGCGAGCCACGGTAGTGTTGGCACGAAGCGCACGGTCCGATGCGCGTTGGATTACAGGGCCATCGGCGATGGGATCGGAAAATGGGACGCCCAATTCTATGAGATCCGCACCGCCGCGATCGAGAGCGAGAATCAGCGAGGCGGTATGCGAAGGGGCGGGATCGCCGCCAGTGATGTAGGCGATAAAAGCTTTTCGACGTTCGGTTTTGCAGGCCGCGAATAAGCTCGTAATGCGGGTTGTGACATGGACCGGCATCACGCATCCTTGCCGGTTGTGTGTTGACGGTATATATCCATGTCCTTATCGCCGCGGCCCGATAGATTGACGACATACACAGCGCTGCGATCAGACGGCGCGCGGCGGAGGGCTTCTGCAACGGCGTGAGCGGATTCGAGAGCTGGAATGATGCCCTCAGTACGGGCTAACGTGCTCGCCGCGGCGAGTGCCTCGGCATCGCTCACGGACACGTATTGCGCCCGCCTTTGATGGCGAAGCCAGGCGTGCTCCGGCCCGACGAGTGCATAGTCAAGGCCTGCGGACACTGAGTGTGTGGTTGAAACCTGGCCTTCTTCGTCCTGGAGCAGATAGCTGAACGCGCCATGCAAGACCCCCGGAGATCCGCCGCTAAAACGAGCCGCGTGCTGCCCGAGCTGAGACCCTCTCCCGCCGGCTTCGACCCCGATCAGTGCTACCGATGAATCGTTCAAAAATGCGTGAAAAATTCCGATCGCATTACTGCCGCCACCCACGCAAGCGATGACCGCGTCCGGCAGACGTCCGATTTCGTTCAGCGATTGAGAGCGCGCTTCTTCCCCAATTACCTTGTGGAAATCACGAACCATCATGGGGTAGGGATGAGCGCCGAGTGCGGAGCCGAGCAGGTAATGCGTAGTCTCAACGTTTGTTACCCAGTCCCGCATGGCCTCGCTGATCGCGTCCTTGAGCGTGCGGCTGCCATTTGTCACGCCGGCAACTGTGGCGCCAAGGAGGCGCATGCGAAAGACATTCAGGCGTTGCCGCTGCATGTCTTCTTCACCCATATACACGACGCACTCCATGCCGAAGAGCGCGCATACGGTTGCCGTGGCGACTCCGTGCTGGCCCGCGCCGGTCTCGGCGATGATGCGGCGTTTGCCCATGCGCCGTGCAAGGAGGATCTGGCCCAAACAGTTGTTAATTTTGTGCGCGCCGGTGTGCAGCAGGTCCTCGCGCTTGAGCCAGATTTGAGCGCCGCCGAGCGTTTCCGTGAGACGACGGGCAAAATAGAGCGGCGTGGGGCGGCCCGCGTAATGATGCAGCAGCGAGGCGAGCTCAGCCTGGAATGCCGGATCGTTGCGGGCTTCGGTGTACGCGCGCTCAAGCTCTTCGAGCGGCGATATCAGGATTTCGGGGACGTAGCGTCCTCCGTAGGGACCGAAATGCCCGAGCGCGTCGGGCGCGCTGCCGGTACTCATCGGACGTGCCGCAAACTCGCGGCAAGAGCCGCTTCGATGAAGTCACACATGCGGCGGCGATCCTTTTTCCCCGGACTCGATTCGAGCCGCGAGCATGCATCCACGCCCCAGGGGGATGTGATTCGAATTGCATCGGCCACATTCGTTGCGTCAAGTCCTCCGGCGATGATCTTGCGCTTCGTGAAAGCAGCAGCTGACGACCAGTCGCAGTTCTTTCCGGAGCCTCCAAACTGAGGCGTCGGCGCATCGAGCAGATACGCCTCGGCTCCATCGTATTCATCAGAGGAGCACGCGTCCTTCGCAACGATGCTTTGCCAGACACGATAAGAACGTGAAAGCTGAGCCGGGCAGCGGCTCCCGTGCAGTTGCACAACATCGAGCGGGACCTTCGCTGCCGCTTGTGCAATCTCGACGGCGGTCGCGTTCACGAAAACGCCCACGCGCAGAAATGGCCGCGTGAGGGCCCGCGCAATCTGAGCCGCGCGTCCGGGCGTGATGCACCTGGGGCTTCCTCGATAAAAATTGAACCCGAGCGCATTTGCGCCGACTTCGAGCGCGAGTTGGGCGTCTTCTTCATTCGTGATACCACAAAGCTTTACTACAAAGCCGATGTCGATTGCGGCGATCATGAGGTTGGCCGAAGAAGAGCTCTGAGAGCGGCCACCGGGTCCCGCGATCTCAACAACGATTCGCCAATCAAGAATGCATCGAACCCCGCGCCCCGGAGGAGATCGATATCAGCACGCGTCTGGATTCCGCTTTCGCTGACCCGGATAGCGTTGCCCGGCATGCACAAGCTCAGCCTCAATGAAGTATCGAGCGACACTTCGAAGGTCTCAAGATCGCGATTATTGACGCCGATGATCTCCGCGCCTGAATCGATGGCTTTCGAAAGGTCGTCCTGAGAATGAACTTCGATAAGTGAGGCGAGCGAGAGTGAGGCGGCGAGCTCGCGGAAGCTGATGAGATCGTCGACGTCAAGCAGGCTCGCAATCAGGAGAATGGCATCAGCATTATAAGCAGCCGATTCGAAAATTTGGAGACGGTCGATGATGAAGTCCTTGCGAAGCACGGGCAAGTTCGCTGACGCCCGCGCAGCTTCGAGATCGAGCAGTGATCCCTCGAAGTATTGTCTGTCGGTTAGTACGGACAAACAGGCCGCGCCGCCTTCTTCGTACGCGTGCGCGATAAAGGCTGGATGGAATTCTTCCAGAAGTACACCTTTGCTGGGCGAAGCCCTTTTCATTTCAGCGATGATGGACGGTGTCGATGTTTGCAGCGCCTCTGTAAAGCAGCGCGCCGGGGTTTTCCGTTCATAGGCCTGCTGCTCCAAAATCGCGGCGCGCGATTGCAGTTCGACTATTTCCGCGCGTTTCTGTTCAACGATTTCAGCAAGAATGCTGGAGGAAACGCGGCGGGCTGAATGAGAAGAGTCACGGAGCGTCATCGCATTCAGGCTGGGGAATCCTCATCGTAACAGGTTCAGGCGGTCCCAATGCAAAGCGCCCCAACCGAAGTGGGGCGCTTCTATACCGCGTAAAACTGAAAGTTACTTTTGAGGCGCGCTTGCCGATTGCAGGCGATCGGGCAGTAAGGCCTCGAGCGCCGCGATGCGCTTTTCGAGATCCTGAATGGTCTGGTGCTCCTTTTGAACTTCATTCAGCAGCAAGGCCGGAAGCTGATGGTATTGAACTGTCTCAACCTGGCCGTTTTGATCGTAGACTACCAAGCCTGGGAATACTTTGGCGACTTCTTCGGCAATCAGGCCGTACTGGAGCGCATCGTTTTGACCTTGCCCAGGCTTGTAGCGGAAGGTGACCGGCCGAAGCTGCATGAGCGCGTCGCTTGCCGAATCCATGTCGTGAATGTCCTGCTTAAAGCGCTCGGAGGACAGTAGCACGCCCAACTGGCCGGTTACCGGATCGACGAGCACTGCAGATCCACCGGTCACACCCGAATTGGCGATGCCGGCCACATAGGTAGTCATCTGCTGACTCGATGTGCCAATCCGGATCACATTCGAATCTGTGCTTGTCCCTTGATTCCCGATCTCGATGTTGTAGCTGCCGGTCTTTACGGCGTTCCCGGCTCCATATCCGATAGCTATATTTCCGCCCCCGATCGTGGCGTTGTTCAGCGCAAAAAACCCGATTGCAGTATTGTTGTTTCCAGTTGTATCGTTTGCGAGCGCAGCCGTGCCGAGCGCCGTGTTGTCATTCGCAACAGTACTAAAGAGGGCCGTATAGCCTATGCCTGTGTTGCCGATTCCCAAAGCATTAGCTGATAATGCGTCATAACCAAGGCCGGTATTATACGCGCCGGTAGTATTGTGTGCAAGCGCGGCGTTACCCACGGCCGTATTGTTTGAACCCGTGGTATTCGC
Organism: uncultured Acidobacteriaceae bacterium; assembly: GCA_963703035.1. Classification (GTDB taxonomy): domain Bacteria; phylum Acidobacteriota; class Terriglobia; order Bryobacterales; family Bryobacteraceae; genus Bog-105. Next base: position 2,619,693 of record OY969780.1, read on the forward strand.
GGCCAGAGCTGTGCTGCCTACGCCCACGTTATATGTCCCGGTGCTGTTGGTTCCAAGGGCGCTGAATCCGATTCCTGTATTTGCCATTCCTGTGCTCGAGGCGGGCAACGCACCCGATCCTAGCGCGAGACTCTGGGTTGTCGAATTGCTCTGCGGAACGAAGTACCCGTCGATGTCCAGAATTACGTCGGTAACATTGCTCGCGTAAACGCTGACTGCGCCATTCGTCCCGGCTTGAACGAGGGCGGCGTTTGCTACAGCTCCTCCAGAATAATCATTTAGAGTGGAGGCCACGGGCTGCGTTCCGCCCGCAGGAAATACAGTCAGAAAGCCTAGGAATCCTGGTGGTACTACGGTGACATTTAATGAGTATGCTGTCGCATTTGCTGGAATGCTGCAAGGCGCAGACAGAACTGGAAAACTGCGTACAGTATTGGCAGGTAAGCTCGGTCCACCAAACGTCCCTACGGGGTTACGTGTGTCGACCAGCCGGCAAGGCTGAATGCTAACGAAGTTTGTGGGGGATTGAGCGCAGAGAACCTGCGAGTTCAAGCCGAGAATCCCGAAAACGGCAAGCAATCCATAATGACGCCGTGTTGTCCGCATATATTGCTCCTCTTACGCGCCTGCCACATGATGTCGAAATCAGGCGGCGCTCAGTACTCTTATCGGCAGACGATACAGATGGCTTAGATTCGGTACGGCGGTTTTATCGATTCAGAGTGAAATTTACGACGATGTCTGTCACGACTTCCACCGGTTGGCCGTTGAGTAAGGTGGGCCTGTATTTCCATTGCGATACCGCGTCTCGCGCGGCGTTTACGAGCAGCGGATGACCATGCACGAGCTGCAGATCCTCAATTGAGCCGTTCTTGGCGATAGTCGCGGTGAACTCTACGGTTCCCTGGACGCGGGCGGACTTGGCAAGTGCTGGATATACAGGCTGGATCTGACGGACCAGATTAGCCTGAGCGACTCTACCGCCAATTCTTACGGGCCCGGCGAATGCCTTCGGCTTTGGCGCGGCAAGCGGCGGAGCACTCGCAAGCGCCGCGCCGAGAGGACCGAAGATTGCGCCAGTGGGCGCGTCCGCCGGTTCCGCGACGCTCCCGGGAACACTAATAGTCGGCGCCGCTTCTTCAATACGGTTCACTTGCTTAGGAATCACCTTGGGCGCAATTAATCGGTCTGATCGGAAAGGGCGAACAATGGCTACCCGTTCACGGTTAGAGGTGACGCGCGGCTTAGGCTCAGGCGGCGGAGGTACTGGAGGCGCCACGAGCATACTTTTCAACTGAGCACTCGGCAGCATCTCGCTATAGAGCAGCGGAATAGCCATCAAAATACAGATGACGAATATCTGGAGCAGAAGAGATACGAGAATTGTGTACGGTTTCTTCCCGTGTTGTCTTCCATTAACAAACGTCTGATCAAACATGCGCTCACAAACAACAGACACCGGCTGCGGCTCGAGTGTTCCCGTCGACCAAGCACTGCTGGAGTAGACTGGTTAGCCTGTAACGGGCTTCACAATGCCGAAACTTATTGTTCTCTCTTTGTTAGCGGGCTGCTGCTTAGTGGCTGACGCACCTCCCAGCTCGATCAATCCGCAGGTGAAAGAAATCGTCTCACAGATTTCGGCAGATAGAATTGCCGAGATTCAGAAAAAGCTGGAGAGCTTCGGGACGCGAAATATTTACTCGGCAACAGATGATCCGGTGCACGGGATCGGCGCCGCGCGCGAGTGGATTGCGGCGCAGTTTCGCAGCTACAGCCCGCGCCTGCAGGTCTCGTTCGATAAGCACCGGGTTGCGAAACAAGGCCGCGCCTTTCGCAACGTCGAGATCTGGAACGTGGTTGCGGTTCTGCCTGGAACGAGCGAGCCGGAGCGGCACGTTATCGTGGGTGGCCATTACGATTCGATCAACATGGTCTATAGAACGGGCGCAAATGGCAAACGAGAGCTGGACCCCGAAGCGACGGTTGCAGCACCGGCGCCAGGCGTAACAGACGATGGGAGCGGAACCGCCGCGGTCATGGAACTGGCGCGCGTAATGAGCCAGTTCGAGTTCAGGAAGAGCATCGTATTTGTCGCATTTGCAGCGGAAGAATACGGCCTTTTCGGGAGCGGGCTGTACGCCGAGGATGTGGCTGCCAAGCACGACATTATTGACGGCATGTTCAACAATGACCTGATCGGCAGTGATGTCACTGGAGATGGTGAGATGGCGAATCGCTGGGTAAACGTGTACTCCGAAGAGCCGAACGATTCGAGCTCTAGGCAGTTGGCGCGTTATATGAAGGAAATGGCCGAGCGCTATCAGCCGGGATTTGAAGTGAATCTGGTATTCCGACATGACCGCTTCGGCCGAGGGGGGGATCACAGCCCGTTCAATGCGGCGGGTTATGCGGCGATTCGCATCACCACCCCCATGGAGGATTTTTCGAATCAGCATACTGCGACCGACACGTTTCAAAATACTGCGCCCGCGTATACGGCGCTGGTGGCCAAAGCCAACGCAGCGGCGATGGCGGAATTAGCGCTAGCGCCGAAAGCGCCCGAGCTGAACACTCCCCCTCCGACTCAGGGCCGCGCTTTCGCATCACCTCTCAGCCGAGGGACAGGATACGATGCCGTGATGAGCTGGCAGAATGAGCGGCCCGAGCCGGACCTGTCAGGCTATGCGGTGGTCATGCGAGCGACAACGGCGCCCCTCTGGCAGAAACAGGTTTTCGTGGGGAACGTCCTTACTTATACTTTGCCGAACGTGAATATTGATGAGGTCGTGCTCGGCGTGAAGGCGATAGACAAGAACGGCGACGAGAGCCCCGTCTCGGCTTATGTGACGCCGCCTTATCATCAGCGGAAGATTGAGACTTACTAGCAAGCGCTCGAGTGTCATGCGATGCCACTGACCATCAGCTCGCGGGTGGAAGACAATGTCGCCATTCTTGATATCGCGGGGGCGTTAAACTTAGGTCCCTCGTTGAGCTCACTGCGCGAGACTGCGCGACGGACTCTCGAGCAAAACAAAGTTGCCGGTATGATTCTGCGGGTTGCGGAAGTGACATCGACCGACAGTGCGGGACTTGGTGAGTTGACGGTTGTGTATACGTTCGCGACTAAGAGAGGCTGCCCAATTATCTTGATGGAAGTAAGCCCAAGTTTGCGCAAGATGCTCGAAGTCACGCATCTTGACGCGCTATTGCCGTGGGCAACTGATCTGCCCTCGGCCAAGAAACAACTTAACGCACAATGACGGCGTTCTTTTCGATATGAAGCTTCACGGGAAAAACATCATTGGATCATTGCTGTCGTTCGACGGTAGGAAACAATTTTCGGCGTACGATCCACGCAGGGGTCGTGAGATTGAGCCAGTCTTTTTTGAAGCAAGCTCCGAAGAAGTGGACGCGGCGCTTAACAAAGCCGATTTCGCGGCGCGGGCTCTTCGGGATCTCACGCCAGACCAAGTGGCCGATTTCTTGGCGGCCATACGCAAGCAAATAGAGGGGCTCGGCGATGAGCTGCTTGAACGCGCAGCACAGGAGACCGGTCTCGATATGGAACGGCTCAAAGGCGAACGGACGCGCACGCTCAACCAGATCGGCATGTTCGTTGACATTGTGCGAGAGGGCTCCTGGGTTGACGCACGCATCGATACTGCTGTGCCTCACCGGAAGCCTCAAGCCAGGCCCGATATACGCCGCATGTTGCAGCCCATAGGGCCAGTGGCCGTGTTCGGCGCAAGTAATTTTCCGCTGGCGTTTTCTGTCGCGGGCGGTGATACTATCTCTGCCTTCGCGGCGCGGAATCCGGTTCTCGTCAAAGCTCATCCGGCGCATCCGGGCACGTCTGAGCTTGTGGCGAATGCGATTGCGAGAGCGGTGGAAGCGTGCTCCATGCCGGAAGGCACGTTTTCGATGCTGCACGGCAGTGGCCCGGAGATCAGCCTTGCGCTTGTCACTCACCCGAGAACACGGGCCGTTGCGTTCACCGGCTCCGAACGTGCCGGACGTGCATTGTTCAACGCGGCGGCGGCGCGCCCCACTCCGATTCCGGTCTTCGCTGAAATGGGCAGCGTCAATCCGGTCTTCGTATTGCCCAAAGCGCTAAAAGAGAGAGGACCCGCGATTGCGGAGGGGCTGTTTCGATCGGTCTTGCTTGGTGTCGGCCAGTTCTGTACCTGCCCCGGGTTGGTGTTTGGCTTGGATGATGCGACGTTTACCTCCTTTCGTGAGCGCCTCGTCGGCATGTTTGAGCAAGCGCCAGCGGGGACTATGCTGAACTCCGCCATTCGGAAAAGCTACATCGAGAAACTTGAACGCGTGAAGGGGGATTCGGGCGTGCGCGCGTTCACTTCATCGCGTGAGGGCGAGGCCGCCCGTACGGAGGGGCAAGCGGGTCTGCTCGTGACGGACTCGGGCACATGGCTTGAGAATGAAGAGCTACGCGAGGAGATCTTTGGGCCTTCTACGATCTTGGTCACATGCGCCTCGGAAGAGGAGTTCCTTCGGGTCACTGCAGCACTCGAAGGCAGTCTCACGGCCACCATTCACGGCACGCCCGATGAACTGCAGCACTACTGCAATCTGATCTCTTCTCTGAGCACGAAGGCGGGTCGGCTGATTCTTAACGGCTTTCCTACGGGTGTCGAAGTAGGTTACGCAATGCATCACGGCGGCCCGTACCCGGCAACTACCGACGAGAAATTCACTTCAGTGGGTGCGGCCGCGATCTACCGTTTCGCACGGCCGGTCTGTTATCAGGGCTTCCCCGAACGTCTCCTTCCCGCCGAACTGCAAAACGCCAATCCTCGGAAAATCTGGCGCATCATCGATGGGCGTCTCACTCGCGAGCCGGTGGCGTAACCGCCCATGCAAGTCGAGATTCCCACCGGCGTCGATTCCTGTGATGTGAAGTGCGGGGCGAAGAAGGTAAGCCTTACGAATCTTCAGAAAGTCTTCTGGCCCGATCTTGGCCGAACCAAGCGCGATCTTCTTGCCTACTACGTCGCTGTTTCAGACGTGCTTCTTCCGCATCTGAGGCAGCGCGCGATGGTGATGAAGAGATACCCGAACGGAATTACGGGCGAATTCTTCTTTATGAAGAGAACTCCGGCGTACCGGCCGGCGTGGCTCGAAACCTGTTCGATTGCGCACAAATCGGGGAACGTGATTGATTTTCCGATTGCGCCGGATCTCGCGTCGTTGCTTTGGATCGTGAATCTCGGCTGCATTGATTTGAATCCGTGGTACGCCCGATGCGATGACGTGAACCGGCCGGACTTTCTGCATTTCGATCTCGATCCCGTGCCGCCCGCTGATTTCGCGCGCGTACTGCAGGTTGCACAACTGGTGAGAAATTATTTGCAGGGAAGAAATGTGCAGAGCTACGCGAAAACGAGCGGATCACGCGGTATCCATATATATGTGCCGATCCGGCGATCTCCGGTGCAGAAAGAGGTTTGGCGCGTGGCCAAGCGAATCGCGATCGAACTCGCAAAGCAGCATCCGGAGCTGATCACCTCCGAATACCGGGTTGCCGAGCGGCCCGCCGGGCGAGTCTTGGTCGATTACAATCAGAACGCCTGGGGCAGAACACTTGCGTCCGTGTACTCAGTACGGCCGCGGCCGGAAGCGACGGTTTCAGCACCCATCACGTGGGAGGAAGTGGAACAAGGCATTTCAATTCTCGACCTGACGATGGACTCCATGCCGGCGCGCATTGAGAAATACGGTGACCTCTTTAAGCCTGTGTTGCAAACCCGCTCGCGTGCTTCGCTCGAGGCGCTCGCATGAGCCTTCCTTTGCCCACTGACTACGCGCCTATGGAGGCGGATACCGCTCGCGAGATCCCGACCGGTCCGGAGTGGGAGTACGAGCCTAAGTGGGATGGATTCCGCTGCCTGGCGTTTCGCGATGGAGCGAGTCTTCACATCATGTCGAAATCGGGCCAACCATTGGCGCGTTATTTTCCGGAGATAAAGGGAGCGCTGCTTTCGTTGGCCGCGAAGAAATTTGTGCTCGATGGCGAGCTGATCATTGCCCGCGAACGGTCGCTCGATTTCGATGCGCTGCTACAGCGGATTCACCCGGCGGAAAGCCGAATCCAGAAGCTGTCGCAGGAGACGCCGGCAACCCTTATGGTATTTGACCTACTCGTCAATGATCACGGAACCGATTTAACAGGTCGAGCCTTGGACGAGCGGCGCAGGGACCTCGAACAGTTTGCCGACAGGTGCTTAAGCGGGCAGGAGCGGATCCGGCTCTCGCCCCGAACGCGCGACTTCGATACGGCAAAGAAGTGGTTTAAACGAATGGCAGGACCGCTCGATGGCGTAATTGCAAAGCGCGTTGATCTGCCGTATGCGTCGGGTGAACGGAGTGGGATGCTGAAGATCAAAAATCTTCGAACGGCGGATTGTGTGGTCGGCGGCTTTCGATACGGAACGAAAAACCGGCTGGTGGGGTCGCTGCTGCTTGGACTTTATGATAATGCCGGCCTGCTAAATCATGTCGGCTTCACTTCGGGGCTCGCGGCCGGGGAGAAACCTGCGTTGACGAAGCGATTGGAGGCGCTGATCGAGGCGCCAGGATTTACAGGTTCGGCACCGGGAGGCCCGAGCCGCTGGAGCACCGAGCGGAGCGGAGAATGGGAGCCGGTCGCGCCGAAGCTGGTTGTCGAAGTGCAATACGATCATTTTTCGGGCAACCGTTTTCGGCATGGCACCAAGCTGCTGCACTGGCGGCCCGAGAAGCGGCCGAAAGATTGTAAACTGAGCCAGGTTCGCAAAGAGAGCGAATCGCCTCTAACGCTGCTTAGCTGATGCGGCTGTATCGGACACCTCGCGGACCGTTGATTGAAGAGAGCGGGCGGTTTTATTCGATCGAGAGCCCGTCGTGGGATGCTCTGATCACGCGAGACCATCTGTACGAGTACCTCGAACAACGCCTCAGCGGATCGGCAACGGTTGATGCTGTTGCCTTAGACGACATTCAAACCCCAATAGGATTGCAAGAAGTCTGGGCTGCGGGCGTGACCTATTACCGGAGCCGCGACGCGCGCATGCAGGAATCGAAATCATCCGGCGGCGGTGATTTTTACGACCGGGTGTACGGCGCGGAGCGGCCGGAGCTGTTCTTCAAGTCGACGCCCCATCGCGTAGTTGGTCCGAATGGGAAAGTTGCGATTCGGGATGACGCAAGATGGTCTGTGCCCGAACCGGAGCTGACGCTGCTCATCAGTCCGACAGGTCGCATTACGGGCTACACAATCGGCAACGATATGAGCTCGCGGGATATCGAGGGCGAAAATCCGCTTTACCTGCCGCAGGCGAAAGTCTATGACCGGAGTTGTGCGCTGGGTCCCTGCATATTGGTTTCCGATTCACCGCTGCCGGCCTCTACGGAGCTTGAACTCGAGATCCGCCGCGCAGACAAGACGGAGTTTTTGGGTGCAACAACGCTCGCTGCGATGAAACGTGATCCGGCCTTGCTGGTCGAATATCTGTACCGCAATAACACGTTTCCGAATGGCTGTTTTCTTCTGACTGGAACTGGAATCGTGCCGCCGGATTCATTTGCGCTGCAGCGGGGTGACGAAATTCGCATCACGATCTCGGGCATTGGAACGCTGGTAAATCAAGTCGGCTGAGATGATGAGGAACCGTGGAGCGAATTGAGGTCGTCGCCGATTACCAGGACCTTTGCGGAGAGGGCCCGCTTTGGAATACACGCGAGCAGGCGCTTTACTGGACGGATCTGGCGCGAAAGCGCTTCTACCGTTACCTGTGGACCGACCGGCGCGCGGAAATTGTCAACGAGCGCATGCAGGTTTCGGGCTACGCTTTTAATGATGCGGACGGCTACGTTGTCACGAATGTGAGCGGAATTTGGCTTTGGGATGGGCACTCCGAGCCGACGCTTCTGGCGAAAGAGGTCGACGGACACAAATGCATCATGAACGACTGCATCGCTGATCCCGAGGGCCGCGTCTACTCAGGTTCCTATTTCCGGAACGAGCGCCGCGAGTTTGAACCGGGAGCCGGCAGCCTGTTTCGAGTCGATCAAGACGGTTCGGTTCACATCGCCGACGAAGGGTTTCAGCTATCGAACGGGCTCGGATTTTCGCCCGACTGCCGGACGCTTTACTTTGTCGACTCGGCAGTGTATCGCATCTACGCGTATGACTGGCGGCGCGCCGACGGCATTCTGCGCAATCGGCGGATCGTCATTCAGGTTCCGATTGAAGAGGGTATTCCGGACGGCATCACAGTCGATGCCGAAGGGTTCATCTGGTGCGCGCACTGGTTCGGCGGCTGCGTGATTCGTTACGATCCCGATGGCAAAATCGAGCGGCGCATAGCGATTCCCGCGTCGCAGACTTCCTCGGTCACGTTCGGGGGGCCGGATCTTTCGGACATGTTTGTGACGTCAGCGGGCATGACGGATTCTCTATCGCTCGCCCCGCCGGGTTACGACCCGCAGCGCGGAAATGTGGGCGGCGCGGTCTATCACCTGAAACCCGGAGTTCAAGGGCGCGAAGAATATCGCGCGAACCTCTCTAAGCGAGCCGCTTCGGATAAGGCATGAGCGTCTCGGGCGGAGTTCTGTTATCGCTTCTCGCGGGCGTACTCAATGGGAGTTTTGCCACACCGACGAAATATGCCGCGCGATGGAAATGGGAAAATCTCTGGGCGATATGGGCTGTGGTCGCGTTCTTCGTAGTGCCGTGGATTCTCGCAATCGCGACGGTTCCGCACCTGTTCGTGGTGTATGAGACCGCGAGTGCACGAACTCTTCTGAGCATCATCGGATGGGGCGCTGGATATGGAATTGCTGCGGTCTGTTTCGGTTTGGGTGTTGAAGCGATAGGTATCGCGCTGAATTTTGCAATTGCGCTTGGGCTGTCGACGGCAATTGGCTCGTTGGTGCCGCTGATCACGCTCCATCCGGAACAGCTTGTCACGCGTAAGGGAGTGGCCGTCGAGGCTGGAATCGCGATCGTGCTGCTGGGAATCGTTATGTGCGCGGTCGCCGGCCGTGCGAAAGAGCGGCAGATGCTTCAAGGCACGGGGCTCTCCGTCCAGGATGCAAATCGCACTCGCTTTAAAGTCGGTCTGGCGTTTGCGATTGTGGCCGGTGTTGGATCTCCGTTTGTCAATTTTGGTCTGGCGTTTGGCGGGCCGCTTTTGTCGCTTGCTGCTGCTCAAGGCGCAACCGCCGCAAGTCAAGCCAACGTAATCTGGCCCGTCCTGCTCACCTCGACTCTCATTCCCTACCTGGCGTATTGCGCGTATCTTTGGCGCAAGAACAACAGTTTGAGCCTGTACGCGGTACGGGGAACCGGGCATTACTGGTTACTCGGCGCGCTGATGGGAGTTCTTTGGATGAGCAGCATCGCGATTTTCGGAACGGCTTCGGCCGCGATGGCGGGTATGGGCCCGGTTCTCGGATGGCCGCTGTTCATGTCGGCGATCATTGTCGTTTCGAATGCCTGGGGACTCGCGACGGGCGAATGGCGCGGAGTACACCGTGAGACTTTGGCAATCGTGTCGGCAGGGATGGTGCTGCTCGTTCTTGGCTTTTGCACGCTGGCCTGGTCTTTTCGCATTGCATGAGCATAATACGCTTTCTTCACCAATGCGGTTAAGAGATCGCGTCGCGTTCGTCTCGGGCATGGCAATGGGAATCGGTGAAGCGATTGCCGAGCTGTTCGCCCGTGAAGGAGCGGCGATTGTAGCAGCGGACATCAACGAAGGGCAGGCAAACGCGACAGCCGAACGGATTCGCGCTGCCGGCGGACGTTGTCTTTTTCAACGCACGGACGTCAGCGTAGAAAAGGACGTCCAAGCTCTGGTTGACGCGGGCACAAGAGAGTTTGGAACTATTGATGTGCTCGCAAACGTGGTCGGCATCGCCGCCGAAAGCCCTCTGCATGAGATGGAGCTTTCCGAATGGGAGCGGATCCTGCGCGTGAACCTGACCAGCATGTTCCTGACGTCTCGTTACATTCTCCCGGGCATGCTGGCAGCGCGCCGTGGATCGATTGTGCACATCTCGTCCGTACAGGGCATTCTGGGGTTTCCGGGTTACCCGCACTATGCGGCGAGTAAGGGAGCGATTTTCAGTCTGACCCGTCAGATGTCGCGAGAATACGCGGCGAAGGGTGTGCGCGTAAACTGCATCGCACCCGGCACGGTAGAAACCCCGCTCAACGTTCAGGTGCTTGAGCGCTCGCCCGATCCCGAGGCACTGCGCGCCGGCTGGGAAAAGATGCACCCCATCGGACGCCTCGGGCAGCCGATTGACATCGCATACGGCGCGCTCTATCTGGCTTGCGACGAAAGCTCGTGGCTGACGGGTCAATGCCTGACGATTGATGGTGGAATGACCACGTCCGCTCTTTTGTGAAGCTCCAGTGAAGCCATGGCAGAACGCGTAAGTCTAGACGAACTCGCTCGCCGCGTGCCGGATGGCGCTCGCCTGGGCATTGGGGGCGTACACCTGTCGCGCATTCCTGTTGCGCTCATAGAGAGGATCGCCGCGCTCGGCCGCAAAAACTTCGTGTTCATTAGCTGGGGCGGCGGCCTGGCACTGGAGCTTTTGCTCGAGGCCGGTGCGGTGCGAAAGCTCGTTTTTTGTTTTTCGAGCCTCGATATCTTCGGCCTATCCCCCCGCTTTCGCGAGGCGCTCGAGAAGAATACGATTGAGGTCGAAGAATGGTCCGCGCTGGCGATGATCCAAGCCTTGCACGCGGCGCATTTCAATCTTCCCGAGATGCCGTTCCAGCTTCCCGTCGGCTCAGACCTGATGGACCGGGGTGATTTTTGGACGAAAAGCGAATCGAGTTTCAGCCGTGAACCTGTGGGCATTGCGAGACGCCTGGATGTGGATGTGCTGCTGCTTCACGCGCAACGAGCGGATACGGATGGCAATATTGAAATTCAAGGAGCACGCGGCTTCGATCTGAGCCTGCTTGGCGCGGCCCGGCAAACTTTCGTGACCGTCGAAAACGTCGTGCCGACCGGACAACTTGGCGCGCCGCTTTCGTTCGTTCTGCCGCAAACGTTTACGACCGCTCTGGCCGAAGCGCCTGGCGCAGCTTATCCGACGTCATGTCTGCCGTATTACTCGACAGATTATGAAGAGCTGCTGAGATACGTTCGAACCGGGGAAGCGCGCTTTGCATTCACTGAGAATCGCAGAAGCTTTCTCGGGCGAGCTGCCCGGATTCGCACTCCGGATCTGACGCCTGAACGTGTCGAGGCGCATCGTAGCGCGGGCTCGAACGATCCTCGATTCACGACGGACGAGCTGCTCGCGGTTTGCCTCGCGCGGGAATACGACGATTCGAGCATTTGTTCGGTCGGCTCGGTATCCCCGCTCGCGATGGTTTCGTATTTGCTCGCGAAGACGACGCATGCTCCGGGGCTGATGATCATCGCGCTTAATGGCGGTCTCATTGATATCGCTGCGCATCCGATGTCGCTTACCTTGGCGGAGCCGCTCGAATTCAGCAGCGCCAAAGTGATTTGGGGCGCTGATGAAACGTATCACTGGTATTACCAGCAGGGCCGTATCACTCATGAAGTGATCACTGTGGCACAGCTCGATGTTCGAGGGCGAACGAACAATGCTTGGGTGGAAACCGGCCGCAAGCGAATTCGGTTGCCCGGTCAGGGCGGGATGGCCGACGTCGCAAACCTGCACCAGCACTTGGTTCTGTATCTGACCCGGCACACGCGCGAGCGATTCGTCGATGCCGTCCAGTTCTGCACCGCTTCGCGGGGTCTGATGAGCAATACGGAAAGGATCGAAGCCGGCCTGAAGCCCGGGAAAGTGCGTCTCGTTTCCGATCTCGGCATTTTCGAACTCGACCCGGTCGAGCGTATCTTTCGGCTGCTGAGTCTTCACCCCGGCGTTACACTCGCCGCCGTGAAAGAAAATACGGGCGGTGAATTCCTGATCGCGGACCCTTTACCTGAGACCGAGCCGCCGAGCGCCGAGGAGCTGCGCCTGATCCGCACACGCATTGATCCATTCGGAATCCGGCGTCTAGAATTTGTGCCGGGACGGGACAGACTGGATCTGATCGAAAGTATTTTGACAGCCGAAGCGGGCCTCGTGAATGACATGTCGGGCCACAAAGGAGCAGCCATTGGGCGGAGCACTTGAAGGGCTGAAGGTCGCGGATTTCACGCAGCTGGTCCAAGGTCCGAATGCGACGCAATTCCTCGGCGACATGGGCGCGGACATTATCAAAATTGAACCGCGAAACGGTGAGTGGCATCGGCACTGGTCGATGCGGGACTCTTTTCTTAATGGAGAAAGTCTCTCATTTCTTGTTTTTAACCGGGCAAAGCGAAGCATTACCTTGAATCTAAAAGATCCGCGCGGCAAGCAGGCTGCCTTACGGATTATTGAGTCGAGCGATGTCCTGATCGAAAACTTCCGGCCCGGCGTAATGGACCGGCTCGGTTTAGGATATGAGGCGCTTTCGAAGATGTATCCGCGTCTGATTTATTGCGCAAGCTGCGGGTGGGGGCAAGACGGGCCATATGTGGAGCGGCCAGGGCAGGATCTTTTGGCCCAGGCGGTTTCGGGCGTTTTGATGCTGCAAGGACTCGCGAACGACCCGCCCTCTCCGGTCGGTATGGGCGTTGCCGATTTGACCGCGTCAATGCACATTGTGATCGGCGTGTTGGCGGCGCTCTATGAACGGCAACGTACGGGGCTCGGGCAGCGAATCGATATCAATTTGCTCAACTCGATTTTGAGTCTGGCCACACAGGAGCTCAGCGTGTATTTCAACACGGGACACGAGCCGCGCCGCAGTGGAGCTGGGATGGGCCATCCTTATATCGGAGCGCCAATGGGCGTCTATAAAACTCTCGATGGCCATATTGTGGTGGCAATGATGCCGCTCGGGAAGATTGCGGAACTGGTCGGAGTCGCGGGTTTCGAAGGCATCGATTCACGTAATTTTCTTGAAGATCGGGATGAGATCAAACGAAAGCTTGAGCCGGGCTTCGCGGCGAAGACTACGGTCGAGCTGATCGACATCTTTATGCAAGCCGACATCTGGGCCGCGCCCGTGAATACTTTTCCCGAGGTGATGCATGATCCCCAGGTACAGCACAACCGGACGATCACCAGCTTCGAGCATCCCGTCGCAGGCAAGTTTCAGACCATCGGACCGCCTATAAAATTCAGCCGTACGCCGTCCCGCGTTCAACGGCCGCCGATTACCGGTGAACATACGAGCGAAATTCTCAAAGAGATCGGGTATACCGACCAGGAGATTGCCCAACTTCACCGGGATCAAATCACGTAACAGCGCAGGCCGGAGGCGGATCCATTGACGACTTTAAAAGGCCTTACCTGGAAACATGATCGCGGGCTGGCTCCGATGTTGGCGACGGCTCGCGAATTTGCGAATCGGCGCCCGGGCGTTCAGATCGAATGGGAGATTCGCAGTCTGCATGAATTCGGCGATGCATCGACCAAATCGGTCGCGGAAAGCTATGACCTGATTGTGCTCGATCACCCGTTCATGGGTGAGGTCGCACGCGATCAGTTGCTGCTTCCATTAGACGAGTTAATACTGCCCGCAACTCTGGCTACTCTGGAAAGCGAGAGCGTCGGCTCCTCTCACGCGAGTTATTTCTATGATGGCCACCAGTGGGCCCTAGCGATTGACGCCGCATCGCAGGTAGCTGGGTATAGGCCGGACCTGCTGGATGAAGCCGGTATGCGTCTGCCGGAGACTTGGGATGAAGTTTTCGAGCTCACAAGAATTCGGCCCGGTTTTGTGACAATCGCGCTCTTTCCTCTCGATTCGCTGATGTGCTTCTTTACGCTGTGCGCGAACGCCGGTCACCCGCCCTTTTCACAAGACAGCGATCGCGCGGTGGATCGCGCTGCGGGTGAGGACGCATTGTTGCGCCTCAAAGCGCTCGCGAAGGCATCATCTGAAGACGCATTGAGTCTGAATCCGATTGCAATATGGGAACGCATGAGCAGCACGGACGAGATCGCGTACTGTCCTCTCGCGTTCGGGTATTCGAATTACGCTCGAGACGGGTATCGCCGGTCGCTGTTGTCTTTCGCAAATATTGCAGCTTCCGGTCCTGCCGGGTGTTCAGGGGCGACGCTGGGAGGCGCGGGTCTCGCGATCTCGAAGCGCTGCCCGGATATCGACGCCGCCGTTCAGTATGCAACCTGGGTGGCCGGCGCAGAGTGCCAGCGCACGCTCTACGTGCAATCGGGAGGGCAACCCGCGAATAAAGTCGCTTGGATCGATGCGGGAGCGAACGCGCTGACAAACGACTATTTCCGGCAGATTCTGCCAACGCTCGAGAACGCTTTTGTGCGCCCTCGCTTCGCGGGGTTCAGGCAGTTTCAGACGGCTGCGTTCAACGTGGTTTGGAAATATCTGAGAGAAAACGGATCCCCGGCAGCAACCGTTAATGCCCTGGATGATCTATATAAAAGGCGGTTTCTGTAACCCTAAATACATATGCAATGGACGCCGGGCGGGGTAAGCGGAGATATTGAAGATCGCCGGGATGACAGCGGGGGTGGGGGCGGCGGCTTTGGGTTGGGCCATCTCGGCATTGGCGGTGTCATTATTGTCGGGCTGCTCAGCCTTATCTTTCACCAGAATCTGTTCACTTTGTTTTCAGGCGCGCCCGCGAGCCAAACAGTCCGCCCGGCGCCCGATCGCCAACAAGATGCGCGTGAGCAACCCGAAGTGCAGTTTGTCTCGTTTGTTCTCGACGATGTCCAAAGAAACTGGGATCAGATCCTTCCGCGTACAGCCGGGGTTCCCTATCACCACGCCAAGTTAGTCCTCTTTCGAAACGCCTATCCTTCGGCTTGTGGGATGGCGCAGGATGCGATCGGCCCTTTTTACTGCCCCGACGACGAAAAAGTGTATCTAGATCTCAGCTTCTTCAACGAGCTGCAAAACCGCTTCGGCGCTCCAGGCGAATTCGCACAGGCGTATGTGATCGCGCATGAGGTGGGCCATCATGTGCAGAAATTGCTCGGCATCGAGCCGAAGGTGCGCGCGCTCGAAGAGCGCCGGCCTGACGAAGCGAATCCCCTGTCCGTACGGTTGGAGTTGCAAGCGGATTGCTTCGCGGGCATATGGGCCAACTCTACCGAGCAGAGAAAAATCATTGATGCAAGTGATATTGAATCAGCGTTGGGCGCGGCAGCCGCCGTCGGTGACGACCGCTTGCAGAGGATGGCGACGGGGCATGTGAGTCCCGAAACATTCACGCACGGTTCATCGGCGCAACGCGTCGGGTGGTTCAAGCGGGGTCTTCAATCAGGCCAGATTTCAGCCTGCAATACGTTCCAGGCGCGGCGCTAGCTGTTTTTTAAGGTCTCGATCAAGTGCTCCGAACCTCGGAGCGAAAACGCCAGGATCGAAATCGTCGTTGTCTTGTCCGTGCAGTTCGGAAACAGGCTTGCGTCCGCAACATACAGGTTCGGCACATCGTGTGTTTGGCCGAACCGGTTCGTGACGAATCTCTTGGGATCGTTTCCCATGCGGCATGTACCCGTCTCATGCAAGCTAGTGCCGGGCACATCCGGTTCGCCTGCACCCAGATACTCGGCGCCACTGGCGCGCAGAAGATCCTCACATGCCTGCTTTCCGTGTTCCCACATCAGAAGCGTATTTTGGTCCCATTCGAAATGGATGCGGACCGCCGGAATGCCGTACGCGTCCTTCACTTCAGGATCGATGTCGACGTAGTTGGAATCGCTGCGCTGGCTCGGCGCTTGAATGTAAAAGCTGACCGGGGTCGGATAACGGCGTTTGATCTCCCGCTTGAAGTCGCGGCCGAATCCCTCAATCTGATCGAAGTACCAGGGAAACTCGCTGCAGCCGCCGTCCGGATATACTGAATAGCCGCGGATGAATTTTTCCTGCCGCGGACTGTCGAGATTTTGCCAGCGCGGCATCCAGGCCACGGTGCTGGATGAAACATTATCGGGAAAGCTTGGCTGCCCGAGCAGCTGGGGTAAATAGCCGCGGGCTGTCGTGCCGTAAAGGTGATCGCACAGATTCCGTCCAAGTTGGCCGCTCGAATTCGCGATGCCCGTGGGCCACTGACGCGATTTAGAATTCAGCAGAATGCGTGCGGACTCGACGCAGGAAGCAGCAACAACCACGGCGCGTCCGTAGACCTCTACTTCTTGCTTAGTGTTCCGGTCGATATAGCTGACGCCAGACGCGCGGCCGTTCGCATCGGTCAAGATGTTCTTTGCGAGCGCGTTGGTTCGAATTTCCAAGTTGCCAGTCTTCTCCGCCGCCGGCAAAAAGAACCAAGGCGTCGAAAAGAATGCGCCGATATCGCAGCCGTCCGTGCAGTTCGCGCAGTAATGGCAAGAGGGATGTCCCGCATGTGGAACAGTTAGCTGTGCGATGCGGTCCGGCAGATACGGAATGCCAACTTTTCGGGCACCGCTCTCGAGAATCCAATCGAGGCAGCGGAAGTTCATCGGCGGTAAGTATTCTCCGTCCGGATTGCTGGGCCGGTTCTGTACTGTGCTCGCAACGCCGATCATTCGCTCCACGCGGGTGTAGTATGGCGCGATTTCTTCGTATGTCACGGGCCAATCCACGTCATAGCCGTCGCGGCTAGCTGCCCGGAAGTCGATATTGCCGAAGCGCGCGGACGAACGTCCCCAGAAATTGGTCTTGCCTCCAACGGCGAAACAACGCGGCCATGTCCACCGCGTCCCTGGCGCAGTGGTGTAGATAATGTCGTGCTCCCATATGCCCTCGGTGTATTCGTTATCCATGTAGCCGACCGATTGGCTTCGGGTCTTCGGGTTTCCGAATCCGCGGAATTTCATGTCGTACGGCATGCGATGATCTCGAAAATCCTTAGACGGGTTGAGCCGGCGGCTCCCGTTTAGAGCGCAAACTTTCGCGCCGGCTTGGCAGAGCGTATGAATAGCCATTCCGCCGCCCGCGCCGGTGCCGATCACCACCACGTCGTAGACTTGATTCGGCATTTCAGTACCTCGCAGGCGGCAGATGGCGGTGCTCGGGATCGCCATGGTGGGGACAAGCCGGCGATTGTGAGTACAGCCTCAGGCCTGGAAAATCGAGCTCTAGAAGACCAATGCGGCTGGTGTAGTAACCCATCACCGTATAGCGTCGAAGCAAAAGAAAAAATTTCTGACTGGCCTCTTGCCCCGAAACATAATGCTTCCGATAGGCAATGGTTTTGAGGAGCTCATTCTGCTGTTCCGCGGAAAGCCTGCCGAAGTCGGTCGTATGCGCTTGCCGCGCTTGCTCATCCAACCAGCGCAGTCCATCGCGGAATGGCTGCTGGAGCGTCGAATCCTTTGCCGCCATGAAATCAATGAACTCGCTAACCCCTGCTTCTCTCGCCCCGGGACTGTCGCCGGCCGGAATGATAAGGCCGGTCAGCTGATCCAATGTTTCATATTCGGCGGCGGTAAAGAGTTGAGGACGGTAAGCCGCGGGCCTCGGACCACGTACGCCGGAGCTGGTCGCGTGATCGGGTAAATGTTCCGCCGCACAGATCCACTTGCTGAACCCAGGAAACTGGCTCGCCAGCGCCGCCATGGAGAGCATCTCGAGAGCCCGCCTCCGATCGAAGCCTTGATTTGCCATGCAACTAATTTACCCTCCGATCAAAGCACGTGCAGCCGGTACACCTTAGAACCCGATTTGTAGAACGGCCTACACGAGTGGACCGGCAAAATTGGGCGATGAGGAAAACAGAAAGAGAGAACAACAATGAAACTGATTTGTTTGATAATCGGCCACCGGGCAAAGTGGGTGATGAACCGGGCATCGGGAATGTTCTTGCCCCAGTGCGATCGCTGCAAGCAACACATTGTTTCCTCAGTTCAGGGCCACCTGGATCCGTTCTACTTATAGGGAACCCGGACCACACATCGTTCATCCTAGAGATGTGCGGTGCTTGCGCCGCCCACAAGTTTTGGGAGGAGGCGGGCTGTGACACTTGCAGGAAGACCGGTTCGGATTACGTCACTCGTTTTGGTGATCGCCGCTTTTGGATTGGCACAGTCAGCTGCCGATCAAAACTCGCGAAGCGATCAAACGACGCCGACAAAAGAGAAGAAAGTGAAGAAAAGCCGTGGAGCGGGAAAAGAAATCGGAAGTGGTGCAGCGAATATCGGAACAGGCGCGGCAAAGGGGGCCGGCAACCTGGCGAAAGGCACCGCGAAAGGAGCAGGGGAGCTAGTGACTTTGCACCCCGTGGATGCCGCAACATCTGTCGGGACCGGCGCTGCGATGGCGGGCAAGGACGTGGGAATCGGGACCGCGAAAGGCACCGGCAAAATCGTGAAAGGAATCGGCAAAGCTTTCAAACATCTGTTCTGAATTGTCGTCCGGCAGTGGTCGGGTAACAGTTCCAAAGACATCCGTGACCAATTTGGGCTAGGCCCTAAAACGAAGTCGAGTTCCGGGTTGCGAACTTCTTCAACGCCTTCTCGCAGTTCGATATGCGCGACGGTGGCGGTAATCCGGAAAATTTCTGTTACCGCGCGCCGGGTTTACTCCTCCTTTTCCTTGTTACCATGAAACGAGATCTCGGACGGAAAGGTTGTATGTCGTCAACCCGTGGCGAACCGAAATTTGAAAACCAGAACGATCGGCCAGAGGACTCAGCCGACTCCGCAGAGATAACCGAACGAGCGGAGCCCGGCGAATTCACGCGGATATTTGCCATCCCTCCAGGAAAATCATCTGATATTTCGGCTGACCCGACCGGTTCCGGCGCGCCCACAGCGGGGGCTGAAACACCCGGTGAGTTTACAAGAATCTTTGGCGGCACCCCCGAAGCGTCCGATCACAAGGAAAGCCTAAGTCCTCAAACAAACGGCCCGGCAGCCGTGCCCGGCCCTGACGCTGACGCCAAGGTAGCACGGACGAGCGTGCCCAATCCACAAAGGCCCCAAAGATCCGAGCCGGGCGAATTCACTCGACTCTTTTCGCCCGCGCAGGAAAAAACTCCGCTGAACGATGTGGGGCCGAATGCCGATTCCGCTGTTCAGCGCCCGCGACAGGATGCGGCGCAACAAGCTGGCCGGAAGGGCGAAAACCCGGCTCCACCGCAGCCGTCTGAGTTCACTCAGTTCTTCAACAGTCCGGTTCCGGTTGCAAAGCAAGGTCCGCAGTGGGCGAGCGTGAACCAACCTCAGGTACCGAAACCGAACCCGAATCAGGAGGGCGAGTTCACTCGCATATTCGGCCGGGCAGAGGCGGCGGGAAAAGGGGACGCAACTCAGTTTTTGAAGTCTTCGCCGCTGCCAGTCGGGCCCAGGCGCGATCAGGCCGTCATAGTCGACGAGTTTGCGAAGGTAATCGGAAATTCCCGAAAGAGCTCCGAGGGAGCGATGCCGAAAGCGCAGCCTTCGCCATCAGCGCCGCCGCGGAACCCAACCGCCGAGGGCAGGAAAGCGTCTCTGGTACCGCTAATAGCGATGATTAGCGCGCTCGTCGTGCTGGCCGCTTTGGCGATGTATTACTTCGTGTTGAAGTGACCTGATCGCTTACCCCACGAGCACGGTAGGCCATCCGAATATGATGATGCCGCCGTGAGCGGTCACATCACCGAGGCGCGCTTGCGGCTGATCCATCGTGAGCACGGTGAATGAGCCTAGAGAGATCACGTCCGGCGGCCCCACGCACGTAAGCATATCGCCGACTCTTGCGGCCGGCAGCCCACCTATTAAAACGGTGACCGCACCTGGTCCTGTGATGGGGCCCCCAACGTGTGGCACGACTCCCGTCACCATGGGACAGGTATGCATATCAGTCAATCTAGCTGCGGGCTGGGACATTTTTCACTTCCGTTGTCCTATCAAGGAAAAGCGGACCGCCCTCCAGCCGTTTCCAAAGCTGGATTCGATCGGCAATTTCGAGTCCCTTCTTTAGAAACGATTCTTGCTTGGCGGCCGCCGCTTCCGGTTGGCGCACGACCGAAGCAAGAAGAATACTACCCGCCACCGCTTGCGCAGTGAGATAGGCGCCGGGCGGCACGGGTGGTACATTCGGCGGCGCTAAACTGCCATGAGCTAAAAAGGCAGCGAGTGCGGCGCAACCCGCTGGATGGCCGAACCCTACGTCTTCGGCAGCTCTCAAGGCAGCACGGCGCAACTCATCATCCGCTGGTTGCTTCAACCAAGCTTCCGTGGCATCGAGCGCCGCCTGCGCTTTTGGCTCAACCGGCTGACCGAGGCCAGCACGCACACTGTGCCAACTCCACCAAACGCCTTCCCGCTTGGGAAGAAGATGCGCGAGCCAGCGTAGGGCATCCGTGGTCAACTTGGCTTCCTGCAGCTCCGCGAGATAGTCGCGTGGGAGAAGGTCGGAACGGAACAACTCTTTGGCCTCGGGCGCGAGACCGGCGGCATCACATAGCGGCTCAAACCGCGACGAAGCCTGAACTTCGGCCATATTCAGTTGATCATGACGATGCCGCCCTTGCACTGCAGCATCGCGTCTGCGTTGATCTGTGTCATCAAGCCCTTGACTTGTACCTGGATCTGACCCTCCACGTTGATCATCATGCCCTTGATCGTCACACCCGTTTGGTCAAGCTTGATGCTGCTCTGGCCTACTTTGAGTTCGATAGATTGCAGGGCCTCAGTTTCGATTTTGCCCACAGCTATTTTGGTTGACTGGTTACCGAGTTTTAACTCGGTTGATTGATTGCCGGCATCGAGCGTGGTGGACTGATTGCCTTGCTTCAGCTCGGTGGTCTGGTTCCCCTGAATGGTAACAGTCTGGTTTCCCTTCTCGATGGTGATGCTTTCGTTACCTTCTTTGACGGCCTTGGTTTCGTCATTTTTGATGGTCGTGGTGCGATCGTGGCCTACGGTCCGGGTTTCGTCGTTTTCTATTTCCGTAATGAGATCCTTCTCGGCGTGCGCGAATATCTGCTCCGATCCCTTCTTATCCTCAAACCGAAGCTCATTATAATTATCAGCACTGCCGTTCAGGGTGCTGCGACTCTTGATTCCGCTCTGGGTCTTGTTATCGGGAAGCGCATAGGGAGGCATCTCACCGGCGTTATACACGCTGCCAACGATGATCGGCTGGTTCGGATCACCCTCGAGAAAGCTGACGATGACTTCCTGGCCGACTCGGGGAATGTGAACAGCGCCCCATTGCTTTCCGGCCCAAGATGTCGCCACTCGCACCCAACACGAGCTGTTTGCATCGTTTTTGCCGCCGCGATCCCAGGCGAACTGGACCTTCACGCGGCCGTACTTATCGGTAAGGATCTCATCCCCCGCGTTACCAACCACGACGGCGGTTTGAGTGCCATGCACAAAGGGCAGAGGCGTTAGGCGCTGCGGCCGGAAAGGGATGGCTTGGGGAAGACACGTGAACCGGGTCCGGTATCCGATGCCTATACCGGATTCGCCCCCAGCTCCAAGGCTTTGCTCGCACGAGTGCTGCACGGCAGTGAGAACATAAACTCCGTTATCGGAGAAGTGGTCGGAAAGCGTGAACGAGTGGCCAGCTTTGAAATCGCGCCTCGTGCCAACTCCTTCGAGTGTCACGGCGGGCGTGGTTTCAGCCTGCATGCGAATACTGACCGTTCTCTGATTATCGGTAAAGATCTTCTGCAGATCCGATGATCGATCGCCACCTCCTGGAGCAACGCCGTCGAAGCGGCCCGCATACCCCCCTGGGTAATCGTAAATCTCAAGGCTCGAAGCTTGTCCAGCAGTGAGACGGTGCGTCGTTGTGCCGACCGTCACCGTAGGCGTGATCGTCTTTGTGGCTTCGAAGTTCTTACCTGGCATCTCGAAACAGGAATCCCAGAGCGTATACTTACCCGGGCGGATCTCCTGCGTTTTCTGCCATTCAAGGATGACATCTTCCGGGTTAACGGCGCCTTCAACAGGATGATAGGAAACGTTGCCGGACAAAGAAGCGTGCTGTCCTGGCGTATTCGCAACTGTCATCTCGTGAGCGCCATCCGTGTGCTTGAAGTAGTAGTAAATGCCTTCTTCCTCCATCAGTCGTGACGCAAAGTTCAAGTCCGTTTCCCGATACTGTACGCAATAATCGCGTGGTTCAAACGTGCCCTCTAACCGATACGAAACATCGAGGCTCGAGAGGACCTGCTTGAGAATGTCTGGAACCGATATCTGCTGGAAAATTCGGCTCCTGGCCTGATGCGAGAGTAACCATAGTTTCGGCATAACATCGAGCCGATACATAATGAACTTCTCCGGTTTTTCGCGCCCGATCGAAATTTGTCCGGCTTGCCTGATACGGGCGATGATGCCGTTAAAAAAAGCATAGCTGCCGTTTGCCATCAGCAGTTTCACTGTCGCAGGCTCACCGAGTAACTTGTCGAAAGCGATTTGCGTATCAGGCGCTGCCAGCGCTTCAAGTTCGTAGAGAAAAGGCCGTGAAAGCGCATCATTTCCATGCAGTTTTGTGATGAGAAGCGCGTCGGTTCCGGCCGCTGTTGTGAGCGACATCAGCCGCTCTTCTTGCGTATACGAAGCCATTCCGTACTCAGCTGTAGAGGAACGAACCGTCTTCGCCAACACTCACATGAACCGACCCGAGTTTTTCACGATCGGCGATATGGGAGAGAATCGTGCGGGAGATTGCAGGCAGAAGAGTGTTGGTTAAGATATTGTCGACGTTCCGCGCGCCGCTCTCGACTTCGGTACACCGGTGGGCAACTTCGGTTAACAGAGCATCATCGAAACTGAGCTGAACGCGGTGGGTTTGATCGAGGCGCCGCTGAATTTTAGCGAGTTTCAACAGGATGATCTCGCGAAGCACTTGATCCCGTATTGGGTAATACGGCACGATGACGAGCCTGCCGAGAAAGGCGGGTTTGAATACCTTGTCAAGTTCCGGTTTAAGTGCTTTGATCAGACCCTCCGGCGAAGGCGCCGTCTCGGAATCCGCCGTCAATTTCATAATAGTGTCCGTACCGGCGTTAGAGGTCAGCAGAATCACCGTGTTCTTGAAGTCGATTTCACGGCCCTCTCCGTCCTCCATTCTTCCTTTATCAAAAACCTGGAAGAAAAGCTCTAGAACGTCCGGATGTGCTTTTTCGACTTCATCGAGCAGCACCACCGAGTAGGGCCGGCGCCGCACGGCTTCGGTGAGAACGCCTCCCTCGCCGTAACCGACGTAACCGGGAGGCGATCCCTTCAGAGTAGAAACGGTGTGGGCTTCCTGAAATTCACTCATATTGATGGTGATAAGGTTGTGCTCTCCGCCATAAAGCAGGTCCGAGAGCGCCAGCGCCGTTTCCGTCTTGCCTACTCCGCTCGGACCGACGAGCAGAAAGACGCCGACCGGTTTACTGGGATCCTCCAGCCCTGCTTTCGACGTGCGAATGCGCTCGCTGATCGCCGCCAACGCATGATCTTGGCCGATAACGCGCCGGCCGAGATGCTCATGCAAGTTGAGAATGAGCTCGAGCTCGTCTTTCAGCATCTTGCGGATGGGAATACCAGTCCACGCCGATACCACGTCGCCGACGATATAAGAATCCACGCAAACCCGCATGAGTGGACGCTCGCCCTGCACGGACTCCAGTTCTGTGTTGAGCTTATCTAGCTCAGGACGCAGCTCTTGGGTCGCGACGAGGGTCTGGGTCATAGTCGCTCCATTTGGCGCTGCCGCCGCGAGAGACGCTTCTGGAGCGTTTGCGGCGCGGGTCACTGCCGGCTCGGATGCAATTGCATTTTCTAACTTGGCGCGCACGTCGCGAATGCTCTGAACAAGCTCGCGCTCGCGCTGCCAACGTGCATTCAAATCCTGAAGATGGGCTTCAACCTGATCGCGTTCTTTTGCAATCTGCGCGAGGCGTTCAGTATGATCGGAACCTATAGCAGCTTCGCGCTCCAGAACTCGCGACTGTACGACCAGATCATCGAGATGGCGTTGCGCATCCTCGATATCGGCAGGGGTAGCGTTCTGCGAGAGCGATAATCGTGCGCACGCTGTGTCGAGCACGCTGACGGCTTTATCGGGTAACTGGCGGTCCGGAAGATAGCGGTGTGAGAGCTTGACGGCCGCTTGCAAACCTTCCTCCAAAATTCTGACGTTATGGTGCTGCTCGAGCGCGGGGACAACACCGCGCAACATCACCTCACACTTCGCTTCGGTCGGTTCGTCGACTTTTACAACTTGGAAGCGGCGTGCGAGAGCCGGGTCCTTTTCAAAGTACTTCTTGTACTCCGACCAGGTAGTTGCAGCAATAGTTCGCAGTTCACCTCTGGCGAGGGCAGGTTTGAGCAGATTTGCCGCGTCGTTTTGGCCGGCCTGACCGCCGGCTCCGATCATTGTGTGCGCTTCGTCAATGAAAAGGATGATCGGAGTGGGCGAATTCTTGACTTCTTCAATCAGGCCTTTCAAGCGATTCTCGAATTCTCCTTTGATGCCGGCGCCCGCCTGCAACAGCGCGAGATCAAGAGTCCGGACGATAACATTCTTCAGCACAGGCGGAACATCGCCATACGCGATTCGCAATGCGAAACCTTCGATGACTGCGGTTTTCCCCACGCCAGCTTCGCCCGTAAGTATGGGGTTGTTCTGCCTGCGGCGCGTGAGAATATCGACAATCTGCCGAATTTCCGCATCTCGCCCCAATACAGGATCAATCTTGCCTTTTTTGGCGTTCTCTGTCAGGTTTACTGTGAATTGGTCGAGATTCGGAGTTTTACCGCCAGCCGGACGGGGCTCCGCTGCTGTACCGGGCTTCATCGTCTCATCTCCGCTGCGTGGCTGCTCGGCACTTCCCGCAACAATCGACGGCAACTCCTTCCGGAGTGCAGCGGCCTCTATCTTTTGCAGTTCGCGGCTGAAATCGCGGACCACTCGCGCGAGCTCTTCATCGCTAAGCAGTGCTAGCAGGGTGAAACCGGAACGAATCTGATCCGCGCCGTAGTCGATCGAGCCGAGCAGCCAGGCCTGGCTGAACATCTTTACGAGCGAAGGACTGAAGGCAGGGGTGCGCGCGTTTCCGCTCTTCAATCTGTCGATGCTGCGGTTCAACTCGGCCGCAAGCCGCGACCGATCCACTCCATATTGCTTCAATATGCGGCCGAAATCGCTGTCTGCCGCATCCATTAGCTTCAGAAGATAGTGCTCGATTTCGACGTCATAGTGTGTACGCGCGAGGCACAGGCCGGCCGCGGCTTCGAGCGCCGTTCGCGTGACGTCGTCCAATCTGCCAATAAGAGATTTAAGATTTACTGACATATCTACTCATCCAGTTCCAGAGTTGTGTCTGCGGGATCTCGTTGGAGAGCACCGCTATTCATCCAAGTGGTCCAGCCGAGCTGAACGCCATCGCCATCCTGCGCGAGGAGCTCGCATCGCGGTACGTCTCTGCGGTCGAGAACCAGTTGAATCTCAACATCACACTCAAGTCCCGAATACAGCCGCAGTAGCGAACGCAGCAACCCGTCGGCCTTGCCGCCCGGCAAGAATCCGACGTAATCCTCCATCCGGAGCGGGCCCAAGCGCACGCGCACGCGGGACTGTTGGTTCCATACCTCGTCCCCGACAACACTGCCTAAGCCGAGCCGTTCAGCGTAGGAGACGCCAGTCCCGAGCGAGCATTGGCTATCAGGTTCGATGCGGTACCAGGCGCCCACGAACTGCTCGACGGCAACCTCGATATTGAAGTAGTCTGACAGCAATTGCTCCAGCCCAACTGCTGGCCGGGTGTGCATGGCAAGCAGCCCCGTGTAGAAAAGCAGCGCGTCATCGGGTATTTCCTGGCGGTTCTTCAGACCAGGGATTCCGAGTCCGAGAATGTCGAGAAGATGTTCCGAGAACCGGTTATCGCGCCCGCTTTCCGCAGCAATCGCAAACTGGTGCTTCTCCCAAGCCGCATAAAAGAATGATGTCATTCGGTGATTGAACAGATCGAGAAACTCAGCGAGAGCGCGGTCCCGCCCGCGCGTACGCTCGATGACCAGTTCAGTGAAGCATGCCGGAAGCACGCCCACCGGGCCCGTAAGTCCCATGAAATTGAGCCGCATCAAAGCCGGCCCCTCGCGGTCGAACGTGAGAGATTGGATCTGACTCGCTGGAAACGCAGTTGCAGCGTGGGCACCGAATCGGACGGCTTCTTTAACTGAGTTCGAGAATCGTCCGACAGGGTCTCGTTTCTGAAACGCGAGCTGGAGCAGACGAACCGCCTGAAAAAACTCGAATCGCCACGGCTCGCGTTCCATCTCGCTGAGGATCCATGCGCGCATGGGCTCTTCTGTAGACGGCGAAGTGGCCGGAACTAGAGCAGTATCTTGCGTCCGGCTCTCGGTGGCCATAGTCGCAACAACTCCTTTCTTTGTTTCGTTCTCGCGAGCAACTGGCTGAAGCTGTTCATTGAAACATATAAGCCGAGGAAGTGCTCAAGCACGGCGGCAAACAGAAAGGCCCCGCCGCCCACAAACTCGTCTTCATCCAATTCGACTTCAACACGCGTTCCGCGGGCAAATACGACGCCATCTTCAGACGAAACTCGAGCGAAATGCCGTGCGCTGTGTATCGTCAAAAGGCCCTCGATTTGCCTTGCTGAATGCGGCTCGCGGGTGAAGTCGTACAAACGGAGCAACTCGCGCAGGGCCTCAACGCCTTCATCGACGAGCGATAGATAGTTCAAGGATAGCTGCGATATCAGACGCCAAAAGATATCATTCGCGAGCGGCGCTCGATACGTTTTCGTGGGCTTTGTGAGCGCGACGATGCGCCTGACGGGTAGCGCCGCTTCAAGCTCGAAATCGCCAGCCTCGTTTCCAAACGGCAGTTTCGATGCCACATCCCGGTTACTGCAGATAGCGCGAACGGTCACGCTCTCGACGTCCGGTGAGCCGGGCTTTCCAGTGAGATCAACGAGCGTGAGATACATGTCGGTTCCCTCATCGCTCACGCGGCCCGATCTGCGCCGGGATGCCGTCCAAAACATCGGGCGCTGATGGCGGGTTCCGTGGCGATAAGAATAGAAAGACTCAAACCGAATGAACTCTTGAGTCCGAGGATCGGCACTCAAAACTTCTTCGATCGAGAAGATCTCGATACCGGCCATTCTGGTCACGTCCGGAAGGATCGGATACTCACTCCTCGTGTGTTCGATCAGGATCGGCTCGCAAGTCTGCGGGAAAAGGTTCACGACCGGAGTGCAGCCTAATCGAAAGGTTGTGGCTGCGATCTCGCCCTCGAGCGTTTGTCTTCGCTCTTCTCGCTCAAAGGGCGCGATCGCAAACACGATCTCGATCTCGGAACCGAAGCCCGCTCGAGTTACAGCGTCGAGGCCATGCAAATCGAAGAAGAAGAACTTGCGCGGAAACCCGAAATATTCCTGGAGAGTTTGGTAACCCGCGAAAGAGCGGCGCGGGAACGGCGTCATGCCCTCTTCGGGCCCGAAACCTACTGGGCGTAACGCGTCAACGCTCAGCGTTACCCATTGTGGAGCTCTGGCGCCACGGCTGTGAACCAGAATGGACTTGCAATTGTTTGATAGCAGCTCATACAGCGTGTTCACTAGTGGCGTATCACCCGTAAGGTGAAAACGCAATTGCTCAAAGCGGAGTTGGCTGAAAGTCAGGTCACCAAAGCATCGCAGGACGAGGCGAATCGCTCCAACGGTATCCGCTCCTCGAAATGCCGGAGATCCCTCCGCTGCTCCCCAGCGGGCGTCGACAACCGTCACCGGCCATAATTCCGTGTCATAACAGGTTTGAAACCGGCAGGGCACCCCATCGACAGGACGGGAGAACAGCATGGAGCTGCGCGGGATTTTCAATCCGGTGTCAGGCTTAAGCTGCTCGGGATCCGGGTGAATTTGGACGATCGACATGGATGGGACGGGGCGCAGATAATGCGGATACACGACATTGAGGAGCGCCTCCGTTATCTGCGGAAAATCATCGTCCAACTTCAGGTGGAGACGCGCTGCAAGGAAAGAGAAGCCCTCGAGTAGGCGTTCGACATGCGGGTCGTCGCACTTGTCAGGCTCAAGGAGCAGGCGTCCGGCTATCTTAGGATATTTATCCGCGAACTCCGCTCCCATGCGGCGGAGATAGGCGAGCTCCCGCTCATAGTAGACGAGTAAGTCATCCCGCATCCGCGTCTCCCTTGACAAGATATGCACCGCTGCTCAATTCGAGCACGGTGTCAAAAGAGATGTATTCCGGCGCAGGATCCATTTTCAGCATGCCTTGGATACGGAAGTGCAGCGCGTGCGCGCCAGTGTCGGCGCCTGGGACTGGAACGATGCGTACGTCAGTCAGACGAGGCTCAAAGAGCCGTACTGTCGCTTCGAGATGCTCGAGCAGCCTTGCTCTATCTTTGTTCGAGGCCAGGCTGTAGGATGTGAAATCGGGCAACCCGTAAACATAGACCGAGCGCTTCAATTCGAATGCGCCCGTTTCGGGTACGAACGGCACGCGCCGGGTATTGAGAAGCCATTCGAGGTCGCGCCGTACGCTTGCGCGCAATATACGAACGGATTGAGCTCGCGTGAGCGGCGCCTCGATCTGAGTGCGCGGATCATCATCGATCAGCCGATCGAGCACCGGAAGCGTTATAGCGGAATTGGGAAGACTTCGCGCCATCTCCTGGATCAGCAGTTTAACGCCGCGACCGGATCCAACCGGCAAATGCGCTCAAACAGCTTCTGCTTCTCGGTAGCGTCTTCCCGGATGCGCGCATTCCATTTGATGAGCGTCAGCATCGCCGACGCGACCATATTGGGATCTTCCCAGTTTTCCAGTTTGTGCGTGTCCAAATCGGCGGCGATGTCGTCCAGCAATGGCTGAGCAACCGCCTCCTTTCCTGCCGAGACCAGAAGCTGAACTAACTGGAGCCTTCTTTGGAACCGGGCCCGGCCGGACACCTGGGCCGCAAGCTCCGTCTGCAGGAGTTCGATAGCGGCGGCTTCCTGTCCCGCAGCCATCTCTAGTGCCGCCCGATCCGCAGCGTCGACCGGTTTCTTCGGCCAGCCGTTCAGACGCGCTTCAGGTAAGGCGGTCGCCTCAGGTTCACCCAGCAACCCACGTAACCACGCTCGGGTTTCCGGATTCGCTGCCGGCGTATCATCCATTAATGTTGCATCTACGAGCTGAGGTATCTGCCGGAGAAGCGCAACAAGCTCGAATCGAATGGCTTCAGCAATGGTGGCGTAGGCCGGCCCGAGCGCTTCACAGGCTTTCACCACCCAACGTTGAAGATCGAGCCATGCGCGGGAGCAGGGCAATCCCATTGCAGCTTCCGCAGTCTCCAGCAGTTCGTTCCAATTCCGAGTCAAAGCCAGAGCTTTAACTCCGCTGCGCAATTCCGTGGGAGGCGGCTCGAATGCCATCGGATTACCAGCCTCAACCGCAGCCCGCAACTCGCCCCACCGCAGACCTCGCAACATCAGATAAGGCGCTGGATTCTGAGGCTCGTGCTTCCGCAAAAACGTAGCCGCGCCAATGATACTTGCGATAGCATCTCGTCTTTCGACCGGTTCCGATGCAATCGCCGGCAGGTCGAGCATCACTCTGCCGCCGCTGTAAGCACTGACGCTGCTGGATCGAACCACAACCGATGCCTGCGCGGCGGCAGATTCTTCCGCCACGATGGAGGGAGCGGCGGCTAGCTCTTCGGGAGCATCGGGCTCCATCTCGCGCTTCTTGTTGAGTAAGAGTTTGATCGTCTGTGCCACTTCCTGAATCGCGCCCGCAAGGTGGGCGAAGGAGGGCGCAAACTCACCGAATTTCTCATCACAGAGCTTCTCGAAATCGGCGATTGTTGCTTTGAGCTCAGTCAGAGTCCGGTCGGCATCCCTATAAAACGCCTTGGGCGTGGCAGAAAACGCTTTATCCAGCACTTCAGGGGGCTGCTTGCCCTCGCTGATCTGTTTCTCCCGCGCGTTTTTCTCTTCATACGTGCTCTCTTCGGATTCGTAGGCGACCGTTCGTGAGGCTTTATAGTCGAGCCAGTCGTAACCACCGCTCACGACCGGCACGCGTTTGATCGCCACATCCAGTCTGTTGAGCCATTGAAGCGGCGCAGCGCGCATTTCCGCGTCGCTGTCCTCGAGTTCCGGATAGAGATGATCCCAGTACTGGTTGATGAGCTCGCGGCAAAGGATCAAGCCATCGAGCAGTCCTTCATACCCGCGCTGCTTCACCAGCGCTTCCGTCAGCCAAACCGCAAGCTGCAGATCCTTGCTGCGCGTCGCCAGAGCATCACTTGCAAGATTTATGACGGCCGGCCAATCTGCCGTTTTTCGTTCTCGCCGCCAATCGCCTTGCGAAAGTTCGTCGTCCTCGCGCCGCGCCTCTTTGATCCTGTCGTAAATCGTGCTGTAGCGGACATTTTCTCCTCCCGGCTTCTCGATCGATATCGGATTCAAAAGCTCCGTGCTGAGCGGCATGCCTCGGTTCACAATTCCTAACTCGAAGCCGCCTGTGCCGAGGCGATCTCGATTCGCCGGATCTCAAGAAAGGGTACCTCTTCGCCGTCAATCCACAGCATTCTTTGTCCAACGGGGTAAGAGTGCCCTTTATCATCAGCCACCCATTCCGTGCGGCGTCCTAGCCAGACATTTTCGTCATCGGATTTCCAGGAAAAGGGATAGATGACGGGCAGCAATGCTTCCCCTAATTCCGCGTTACGGAAGGTCGGGTTTGTGTGAATGCGCGCAGTCGCCCAGAGCGTGTCGCGAAGCTTTGTAGGCGCATCGATGTCGATTGATTCAATATGCTCGAACGGAAGCCACATATAGGAGCCGGCGACAAAAATCTCCAGCCGCGCGCCGATCTGCTCATCGATGTCACGAATCTTACCGAAAGCCTTGCCGTTTACAGTTCCTGAAAGCTCTTCCATTGCTGAGGTATCGGGAAATACTTCCGCGCGGAAGAGCTCATGCCGTTCTGTTTCGGCGTGCAGAGCGGATTTGTATAACAGTGTTCCAATCGCGCGCTCGTTACTTCCCTGCTCCAAAACCGCAAGCTGCTTCTTGGCGCGCTCGTAATCGCCGGAGAAGCAGAGCAGCTCGAATAGAGATGTGCGCGTAACGGCGTCGGTAGGGTTATCGCGAAGCTGAGCCGTCAGTTGCTTCTGCGCATCGCGCACGCGCCCCGCACCCAACATCTGCTTCGCCGTGATCGCCACCGCAATTTTTAGTACGGCTTCAGGGTGGTTAGGTTAAAGCCCTTGCCGACCCAGCCCTTCAGCTTGCCGTTACCATCTTCAGGATTGTAGTAAAGCTTCAATTTCTCGAAACCGAATGAGAGCGATTCCATGGGGTTCTCGCTCGATCCTGAATGGGAGATGCCGGTGAGTAACGCATTCTCCATTTCGACCTTGTAGTACTCCTCTTGCTTATCCCCCAGTGGCTTGTCATAAACAATCGTCACTTTCTTCAGGATATTGCCAGTCACGCAGTGATCAAACAAGAGAGGCGAGGTTTTATCCATGACCTTGCTTACGCTCACATCCTGAATACTTGCGCGCCCGCTGCGGGTCTCACCTCCAGAGGCGCCCACGCCAATCGTGCTCACCTGCGAAGCACCGAAGCTAAAACCTAGGATATCGATTGCCTTAGGTTTGCTCGTGCTCGGACCATCCACTCCGTCGATAATCAAATACGCATTTACAGCCATTTTTCTCTCCTAGGAATTTAAGTGCGCTTCTGAGGCGCGAATGCGGTCCAGAACGCCTGGGAGCGCATGTAAGCGCTCCCGAATTACACCTTATTTCGCTGCGGCGGGCAGCTCTGCGACCAGGCGCAACGAAACTGTCAATTCATCCAATTGGAAGTGTGGCCTGAGGAATGCCACGGCGCGGTATACCCCAGGTTTACCCGGCACTTCCGCTACTTCGATCCGCGCTTCTCGCAACGGGCGCTGCGCCTTTTCTTCCTGTGATGCCGTATCGTCGGGGCTGACATAGTTAATGATCCAGCGGTTCAGGAACGTTTCGGCCTGCTCGCGCGACATAAAGCTGCCAATCTTATCCCGCATCATTGCCTTCAAATAGTGCGCAAAGCGGGAAACGGCCATGATATAGGGCAACTGCGTCGAGAGCCGGGCGTTTGCATTTGCCATTTCGGAATCGTACAGCTTCGGTTTTTGGCAAGTCTGGGCGCCGAAAAACGCCGCGTAATCAGTCCCCTTACAATGCACCAACGGAACGAACCCGAGGTCCGCCAACTCCTTCTCGCGGCGATCGGTTATCGGTATCTCCGTCGGGCACTTCATCGCTATATCGCCTTCGTCAGTGTAGAAGTTATGTACAGGGAGGCCATTCACCAGGCCGCCACCTTCGACGCCACGCATCGCCACGCACATGCCATAGCGTGAAAACGAATTCGTGAGCCGGGTACCGAGCGAATATGCAGCATTCATCCACAAATATTTCGAGTGATCGCTGCCATCCACCGATTCTTCATAATTGAAAGCATCGACAGGCTTCGTATCTTTTCCGTACGGCAACCGGCCAAGCGTCCGTGGGAGGCACAATGCCACGTACCGCGCATCTTCCGTCTGCCGGAAGCTCTTCCACTTCGCATACTCCGTCGTGTCAAAAATTTTCGTAAGGTCTCTCGGAGCATCAAGACTCGTCCAGCTCTCGAGGTTGAACAAATCCGCTCCAGCGGCACTAATGAAAGGCGCATGCGCCGCCGCCGCAACGTTGGAGATACGTTCCAGAAGTTCGATATCCTCGGGATGCTTACTGAATTCGTAATCGCCGATGAGCGCCCCAAATGGCGCGCCACCGAAGACGCCGTACTCTTCCTCGTAAACTTTTTTGAAGAACGCGCTCTGATCAAATTCAGGTGCACGCTGCAAATCACGCAGCAGCTCCTTTTTTGAAACGTTCATCACGCGTATTTTCAGCATGGCTCCGGTTTCGCTTTGATCCAGGAGATGCTTCAGCCCGCGCCAGGAGCCTTCCAGTTTCTGGAAGGCCGGGTTATGCATAATTTCGTTCAACTGCAGAGAGATCAGATGATCAATCTGCGCGATTCGCGCGTTGATCATCATCTCTGAATCGCGCCCCACCGTCATCGCGCCTTCAAGAACCTGGGCTACGAATTCCTTTACGAGATTCTTACCGCGCTCCCGCGCGACAGGGTCGGTTCCGAGACGTCCCTGCTCGACGATCTGATCGAGCAGACTTTGTTCAGTCGCGACAGCCATCCCCGCCGTTGCCGGAGTGGCTTGCTTCTCAGGCATTCTCACCCTCCTCTGCCGGGCTGCCAACTTCCGCTTTCAATTTACTCAGTTTTTCGGTGTTGCCAATTGCGTCGAGCAGCAGTTCGTCTAGTTTGTCGTTGCCCTGCAGCTTGCCCCGCAAATCGGACAACCGGGTGCGAAGCTCCATCAGCTCTTTCAGCGGCTTGACTTGGCCGGCGACGTTTTCGGGCGAAAAATCATCCATGCTCTTGAAGTGCAGGTCGACTTTAAGATTCGGCGCGTTCGCATCTTCGCTTAACTTGTTCTCAACCGCAAACGATAGATGCGGTTTCATCGCTTCGAGCACCGAATCGAAATTATCGGGGTTCACTTCCACGAACTTCCGGTCTTTCAGCTTCGGCAAGGGTTGCTCGGGTTGGCCCGTGAAATCGCCGAGGACTCCCACGACGAACGGCAATTCCTTAAGCTCGATTGCCCCCCCGACTTCTACGTCGTAAGTAATGTGTACGCGGGGGGAGCGTACGCGATCCAGCTTGTGTTGGGTACTCTCTCTAGCCATTTTTCTATTGTGTTCGAGGCCGCGCTCGCGGCTCCTCCTTTAGCACTCTAGCACTCTGTTCGTGGTACTAAATTTATCCCTCCGAGCGTCGCGAGTCAAGCGCCGCCCCGAGGCTTCCGATGTTAACCACCGGTCGGTTTGCTTCCGGTGAGGCGCGTTTTGTCAGGAAACTCACAAACCCTCCAGGCGAATATAATCTAATTCGAGCAGCCGTCGCACAATCGACAGGCACTCCATCATGACTCGCTCTCGAGGCTCTCCAGTGCGCGTTGCGAGCTCCTCGACCCGCTCGCCGAGGGTGCGCCTGCCGTCGAGACTGGCGAGAAACTCGGCAACCAAAGCCTGCAACTCTATCGCGGGGCTCATGTTGACCGTTAGCGAAAGACGCTCCGGTCTCCACTCCCCGTCGATTTGCCTAAGCTGCTGATCGAGCACTGCCTCCCCATCGAGCGAAATGGGCGAGGCCAACAGATGCGCATCGGCGTTTGGACTTTCCAGCAGATCCCGCGTCGCAAATGTTCGCAGTATACGTTGCCCAAAACCGGGAGCAGCGGTCCCGGATAGTGTCTCTACGTGCGACCAATTAAGGCCGCTTCGCTTGCGCATCGCGAGTATGCCTCCGTGTACCGCCTTCAAACGATGCCGTTGGTAATAGCTCGCCCAATCGGCGAAACGAGTCTGGTCCTCCTCCTCGGATTCGTAAGGCGTTTCGCGCAACCGGTCTTGTGCGTAATCCAACCAATCCTTGCTGCTGGTCTTCGCGAGCCAAACATCGCATCCACTGCCTTCAAACCATCGCTCGATCCGATGCCACCAGTTCTCTCCTTCGATCTCCGCCCATTCAAACAAAATCTGCAGGAACCCGCCTTCGTTGAGAAACTCCGGTGCGCGCCGGACTAACTCGCGGCAAAACGAATCCAATTCCATGCCGCTGTTACAAAACAGGAACTCACGCGAAGGGCTCAAAAAGAATGGCGGATTAGACACAATGAGATCGAAGCGGCGTCCTTTGGCCGGTTGGAATGCATCGCCCGCGACGAAATCGATATTTTTGATTCCGTTTAAGGCCGCACTGAATCGCGCAAACTCAATCGCGCGCTCGTTCACATCACTCGCCAGCACACGCTCGCTGTGCTCGCCCGCAAGTAGCGCCTGAACACCATTCCCCGTTCCTAGGTCGAACGTTGCCCGGGATCGCCTCCTGATCGTGCAGTTGGCAAGCAAGCGGGTGGTCGGATTCGGCCACAGCACGAGATCGTAAGCATCCCCGGTTTCATATCGGGTCGAGGGATCCGATACGATCAGCAGGTTCTCCGCGTACGCCAGCCGCACATTGGCTCGGAAATATGTCTCGAAAGCAGTAACCAGGCCAGATCGGAGGAGGATTTCGGAAACGTGATCCGGTACGTGCTCCCGGAATTGAATCCGCGGTACGGTGGTCCCGATCAGGAACATCCTCGCCAGAATATTAATTGGTGTGTTTTCTTCAGTCAGAAGCAGAAGACGAGGCACGTTTCGTAATCGGCTCGAAGGCAATTCGCGATAATATGCTTCTTTCAAAAGATTTTCCTGCGTGTAAGCCGCCTGCTCGAAAAATGCGCGGATGCGGGCAGCGTCTTCCTGCGAAATCAAGTTCAGCATGCTTAGGCGGGGATTATAGCTTGAGGCTGCATGAGCTTCTGCTAGTTTGATCGCATGCCCCGACTCGAGCCTGTGATCTGGACCAAAGGGTCCTTTCTCACGCCGCAGCATTTGCAGTGGAACGACCGGTTTCTCGAAAGCTCATTGTCGTTTCAATTGGAAGCGTTAACGTTTCGGCCCTGGGGCTTCCTCCGCTTAGGTATCAATCACGCACTCCTCTCGACCGGGACGTTCGCGCTTACTCAGGCGTCTGGATTGCTTCCGGATGGCCTCGCGTTCGACATGCCGAACGCGGACACGCTACCGCCTCCGAAGCCGCTTTCCCATGCGTTCGGACAGGATCAAACATCGCTCGATATTTTTTTAGCCGTTCCGGAATACCGGGAATTTGGAATAAATGTTTCGACGACCCGGCGCAAGCTCGACGCGCGTTTTCGGTCCGAAATTGAGCTTATCCGGGACGAGAATACCGGACTCGGGGAAAAGCCCGTTGAAGTAGCGCAGAAGAATTTCCGATTGCTGACCGATGGGGAAACCCGCGAAGGCACGACCAATCTGCGGCTCGCGCGCGTGGTGAAGACGCAAGCCGGCAGTTACGCCACGGATGCAAGATTCGTTCCGCCTCTTCTCGATCTCGCGGCTAGTGAGTATCTGATGATGGTGGCTCGCCGCTTGGTTGAACTGCTTTCAGCCCGGAGCTCGGCGCTATCCGGATTGCGGCGGCAAAGAAATCAGACTCTGGCTGACTTTTCGGCAGCCGACATCGCAAACTTCTGGTTACTCTACACCATCAATTCGTGGCTTCCAATTTTCCGCCATTTTTACGAGAAGAGACGCGGCCATCCGGAACTGCTCTGGTCGGCGATGCTGAGCATGGCGGGATCTTTAACGACGTTTTCCACTACTCTCCATCCGCGCAACCTGCCCGTCTACGATCACGATGAGCTTGGGCCCACTTTTACCGAACTGGATGAAAAACTTCGATTTCTACTCGAAACAGGGGTGCCGCGAAATGTCATCTCTCTTCCGCTGAAGTTGGTACAGGCCGCGATTTACGCTACTCCTTTGGCTGATGACAAGCTTTTCGCAAATACCCGGATGTATTTGGCGATTTCGGCCGAGACGACGGAAGGTGATGTCATCGCCAAAGTCCCCGCGCTCGTAAAGATTTGTTCGGCTTCACGTATCGAACAACTTGTGCAACTGGCGCTCCCCGGCGTTCCTCTCTCGCATGTGTCCTCGCCGCCTGCGGTAATTCCGATAAAGCTCAATTATCAATACTTCAGCCTCGCTCAAAGCGGGCCGGTATGGGACACAATCGTACGTGGACGAAATCTCTCGGCGTATGTGCCTTCCGATCTGCCTGATCCGCAACTCGAGTTAGTGATTGTGCTACCGGAAAGCAAGTCATAAAGTGAGATTGGGGACGGTTACACGCGTTGCGCGGGTACTGCAGCCTGAAATCTGCTCATCATGAAATCCCTTTCGAAAGTCGTGTGGTCCGAAGGAATGTACCTCGCTCCACACCATTTTCAACGGCAAGGCCGTTTTTTCGAGAGCATATTGCAGTTCGCCTCTAGGGCTGCCTGGTACGCCAATTACGGTGTCTCGGGATTCCAACCCGATACTGATGCGCTGCGTAATGGATCCGCTTCTATTATTCACGCGCGTGGTTTATTCCCTGACGGTCTGCCGTTCAGCATTCCAGAATCTGATATCATCCCCACGCCGCTGGCCGTAGCTGACCGCCTTCAGCCCACGCACGACAGCGCGATCGTTTGTCTCGCCATTCCACCTTACCGGACCAGCGCAGGTAATTGCACGCTTGATCACGTAAACGCGGCCACTACTCGGTTCACAGGCGAGCAGCGCGTCGTTCCCGACGAAACCAGCGGCGCCGATGAGCGCGCCATCGTGATCGGCCGAAAGAATCTGTTTCTCGCTCTGGAAAGCGAGCTCCCTCCGGATGCGGTGTTCCTTCGTTTAGCGCGCATTCTGCGCAGCGGCGCTGGATCTTTTCTCTACGATCCTGAGTACATTCCTTCCTGCATACAGATCGGGGCAAGCGACTCTTTGCTGCTCCGATTGCGCCGCTTAATCGACATCCTCGAAGAGAAGAGCGCATCCCTGTCCCGCTCCGGAAGGGATTCGCGAACCGGCGCGTCTCTCGCCTCAGGTGAGATCGCCTCTTTCTGGTTGCTGCATGCCGTAAACAGCGCTCTACCTTTACTCCGTCATATGTGGACCAGTCGTGCGCTACATCCTGACCGTCTGTTTTTCGAGATGTCGCGACTGGGCGGTGCCCTTTGTACCTTCTCGCTTACATCTGATGCGCGATCGCTTCCGTTGTACGACCATGATGACCTGACTACCTGTTTCTCAGCCTTGGATACCTTCATCCGCGATCACCTGGAGATCGTCATTCCGACGAACTGCATAAGCATTCCGCTTCACGCCGCTGGCGATTATCTCTGGACCGCGGAAATCAGCGACAGCCGTGTCATCGGACCTTCAGAGTGGATACTCGCGATCCGCAGCCCGGTTGGCGATGCTGAACTCATAACTCGCGTCCCGCAGCTCGTAAAGGTTTGCTCGGCGAAGTTCGTTGTTGAACTCGTAAAGCGCGCGCTGCCCGGGCTTCCGCTCACCCATTTGAGCGTCCCTCCGCCGGCAATCTCGGCTCGCGTTGAAACGAAATACTTCAGTATCAGCAAAACTGGACCGTGCTGGGATCACCTGGTGCAAACGCGCCAAATCGGTGTCTACGTGCCAGGCGATTTCCCGAAGCCCGAGATGGAGCTGTTGGTTATCCTAAACCGTTAGGCGTATGAGGTCCGCTATCGGGCAACTTCCGCTACACAAGCGAGCTCACGCAGAAAGCCCTTCTGAAAAATCGGCGGCGCTCCAAGCATGTCCACATTGAAACGAACATCGATGGGTTGATTCGTTAACGGTGAAGTCACAGGCTTGTTACTTCGCCCGCTCTTCAGCATCCACTCCGGATTCGGGAGTGGCCGGTCAGCATCCTGAAAAAACTCAAACACGCCCCATAGCCCATCGTAGTTCGGATAAATAAAATCTGAACCGCTCTTCACTGTGAGGCGCACACCGCCCGTTCCTGGCCACGTAAACTGTTGCGCCGGAGAATTGGGTGTGAAGTTCGCCGTCTGGCCGTCTATCATGAGCTGCACGTTTTGAACGTCGGACGAGAAGGCCGGCTGCAGGGCAAATCTCAGCTTGGGATCTTGTGACGTACCGTTTGCATATAGCGCGTTTGAAAATCGCGCGGCGTTGTTAAAGAAGGCTAGAAAGCGTGCTGTAACTGTGGGTTTTTGTCCTGCAACCGGGATGTAAGCCGAACCTTGCTTCGCGAGTAACTTGGTCAACTTCTGGTCGTAGAACTGCCAAAGCGCGCCCTGCTGAGGCCTGAATATAGAGTTGACATCGTCCAGGCTAGCTGCCGCCGCGGCGCTTGGGTCGAACGGAATTTTTGACGTAAGCACACGGTATCTCGAGCAGAAATCCGCTCCCGCGGCGTTTAAGGCAACCGGGCTCGCGGCGTTCGGCTTAATTGAATCGAGATAAGCTATCGGATCCTCGAGCAATTTCTCGATAGTAGCCTCAATGTGTGCATCAGGGTCGAGCCCAAACGTCAAAGCTGTTTGACGGGTCGCAAGCATCGCCGAGCTGGCAGCGCTTGTAATTTGATCGCCAGCTGCTTGCGCCTGCTCAGGGGATAACTTAGAAGCTTGATCGACAGAATTCTGCAAGGCGGTTAAGGCCGTCATGTAATTCGTATTCGAGGGTCCTATATATTGATCCACCAGCGAAGGAGGCATGAACACGTGCAGCGGTTTAAACGCTTTCTGTACCGGCGCTGCATTCACATCGGTGTTTTGACTAGCCAACCAGAAGAGTGCTAACAACGGCGATTGCGGACTGGAAGTAGAAGCTAGTTTTCTCGAAGCGTCGGCCAAACTGGAATATCTCACAACTATGCTTCTTCTGATATATTCGCGCCAAGTTTTGATGTAATCGGCGTAGTAGAGAGTTCGAATTTCTTGTTCGAGATCGGCTGCGGTTCCGACTGCCGACAGCTGATTGCCGAGCACCCATTTCTCGCCACTTACATACTTATCCGGATCCTTAACTGCAGAATCCATAAACATGAAGCCGGGTTTCGTAAACGCACCCGGCACCTCGAGATTATTGACGACTACCTGCACAGATCCGGGAAAGCGCTGGCTAAACATCAAAGGCTTATTGTTCTGGTTCGCACCTGTCAACATGGCCTCATATACGCGGGCGGCTCCCGCAAATTGGGCCAGATATCGCCTTGCATGTCTCACGGTTCCCATGTCGGCGGTTGACGAATATGGATTCGCGAGGACCAGCTCCGAAGTATAGAAATCAAATTGCTTACGCCCGAGCGCAGCGCGTTGTGGATCCACGTTCTGATTTGCGGTCCAGTGCTCTTCGAGCACTCGTGGAAGAAACTGCAGGGTTGCTTTGTCGTGGTCAGACGTAGTCTCGAGATACGCCTTGAGCGTGTTGTAACAATAGCCGTAATCTGCGTTTTGCGCTGGTGCGGAGGGCCATGATTGCATCGTGCTGAGCAATCCAGCTTGCACTCCACCAAATAGGATTCGCCGGAACCGATCAAAATAGATTCGTCTCGCCGGGCCCAGCAGAGTCAAACCCTGATACAAGCCCCAGCGCATGCTAAGCGGCGGACGCGTGCGTTGCCATTCACGAAGCTGAACAAGGTGCTGGCGCAGATCGTCCAGCTTTGTCAGCGATTCAAGAGAAGCCGGGCTCGCGGAATCTGCATCGGAAGAAACGGCTGCCGCTGAATCGTTCACCTCACGAATCAGCGCGCGATTTTCCATGAAGGAAATCAAGGCGCATATCCCGAAAGCAAGACACAGACACGCGACTCCAGCCCACAGCGCGCGTCTCAATCCGCTGGTCTTCGCGCTGGACGTACTCGCAGCAAGTCCGCTTCGATCGGCTAAGATCACCTCTCCGAAAAGGCGCGGCAAAAATACCCACTGCGGAACTCTTCGCTTGATCGTTCCGGAGTGGAGAACCGTTGAGGCTGGTTCCGACGTGAACTGCCGGGAGCTGAAAATGGCTGTGGCGTCCGGATTAAATGCTTCCTGCCTTCCCGGTCGAGCGCCGCGCGCTTCCTGCGCTGCCGTTTGCTCCTCGATTAATACCGGTCGAACGCCGCAAAAGTAGAAGCCTCGCAGCAGAGGACGCGAACTCAACTGGCTGGGCCGGCAAAGCTCGACAAGAAAGTTCACACCGACGGTACGTAGCTTGCGGAACTCCCTCGGAAATTCATACGCCGATAGCGCAACGTCCGGATCCGATTCGTGCGTCAACAATTCCGTTCGCTTCTCGCTCAGAGATAGTACGAGTTCTTGAAAAGCGTTGGTCAAGCGAGCTGATTCGCGCTCGCCGTATACGCCTGTGCCTTGCCTCTCAACAGGTAGCGTTACTCCGAGGACTTGCGCGGATTCGCGGTCATTGAATGTGCGTACAAAGTCGGTGAAGAAAGCGATGCGATCAAGTTTTGTGAATAAGACGTAAACCGGAATGTGGATGCCGAGCGCAGTCGAGAGTTGGCCCAGTTGATCGCGGAAAGATCTTGCGGCTTCTATCGCGGAACCCGAAGCCCCCGGTTTCAGCAGACTTTCACACTCGCAACACACAACGGCAGCGCGCGGCGCCCCTTCCGATCTACTGACGGCAGCACGCAGCTTAGCCGGTTGAAAATACTTCGTCAGCAGCTGAGGCGTTTTTGGGTCGGCCTGGATTCCTGTACCGAGTTCGATCACGACAGCGCGTCCGGCGAGCCAAACATTAGCTGCCTCGGTAGGCGCGATGAGTTCATCGCGATGAACTTGACCGGCCAACAACTCCGGCTCGAGCCCGCAATGCTCAATGAGAGTGGTCTTAGAAGAACCAGCCGATCCGGTTACGAAGATCACCGCGACCCTGTCGAGCCGAGCTTCCGCGCCAAGTTTCGACCTCGCCACTTTGTGTTGCGCTTCTCGAAGAACATGTTCGAGATCGCCGGCGTTTTCCGGCGGCGAGGGTCCCGTTTCGCCCTTCTCGGAACCCGTAGCAATGGTCCGCTTCCGGTACCAGGAAATAGCGGCAGCGATCAATACTCCGAAAACGATCAGAATTAACCGCAGTGCTAGCAAGGGCCTCGGCTGAAGATTGAGGAGCGGAGTGACGAGAAAGCAGAGAGCTATCCAAACCGCGAGTGCAGCCGCGAGGACGACGCTAAAACTCATCGAACAGGCCCGGCTCCGGCGAGCGATTCCACTTCAGCAACTGCGGAGTGCAACACAAGCTCGTAGGTGACGAATAGACCCGCCACAATGACGAAGCAAGAGAGTGCGCTGTAAATAAGTGGACGTAACGAACGATCAACACCGGATACCTCAACCTGAGAGCTGGGCCGCCACGAAGGCGAGAGATCCGCCGCTTCTCCGCGGATCCTGCCAATGCGAGCAAATACAAACTGTTTCAGCGCCCCCAGCTCATGGCCGCCCGAAATACTGAATTTTCCGGTGTACCCCAAAGATAAACACAGAAGGTACACTTCGAGAACATCCGCAAGGTGATGCGAGTCGGCATCCCTCATCAGATGCTCCAGATTCTGAAAAAAAATCTCACCCGCGACATGCACGCCGAACAGTTCTTCCTGTAGTGGTTTCCGTGCCCAGTCGGCAAACACTGCGCTTCCCAACTTTAAGACGGTTTCGTCCAGAAAAGCCACAACTGCGAATCGTCCGTAGCGGCTCTCTTCGTCCGTATACCCGCGGACGCGAGCTTCTTCCTGTGCTAGCCGGAGAGCTTCAATGAACTGTCTCCGAAAAAACTGCGCATCCGATACAGTCTGGCGCCCTGATCGAAGGCGCACGATTGACGTAAGAGTCTCCTGGTATGCGAGCGCCATATTGCCGATTCCAAGAGGGGGCGGAGATCCTGATTCTGGCATAAGTGCAAGCGACGGATTCTTATTCTAGCCGAACCGTACGCACATTGCTCCTGTACAATACAAAACCGGGGCGCTGTCGCTCAATAAGACCATTCAATGAAGTTGTTATTCAAATTCAACCTTATTTTTCTTCTCGTTTTTGGCCTCGGTATGATCCCCGCGGGTTTTCTGTCCTATCGCTTCCTTCTCGCCGAAGCCCGGAAGCAAGTCATCGAACAAGCCAGATTGATGATGCAGACGAGCACTGCAACACGGCACTACACAGAGACTCAAATCAAACCGTTGCTCGAAACGCGGACCGAACTCCTGAAGCATTTCTTGCCCC
Organism: uncultured Acidobacteriaceae bacterium; assembly: GCA_963703035.1. Lineage (GTDB taxonomy): Bacteria > Acidobacteriota > Terriglobia > Bryobacterales > Bryobacteraceae > Bog-105. The sequence goes on from OY969780.1 coordinate 2,662,446, forward strand.
AAACGGTGCCCGCGTACTCGGCAACCGAGGTTTTCAACAACGTGCATCAGGTTTACACGGATTATGCATATAAAGAGGCAACGCTGAATCCCACCAACCCGCGCGACCGCGCAGTGGATTGGGAAACTGATGTCGTAAATGATTTCAGGAACCATCCCGAAAAGAAGGAGTTCGTGGGCGAGCGCTCCACCCCGGACGGCTTGTCACTCTTCTTCGCGCGCCCGATTCGTATTACGAATCCCGCCTGCTTGGAATGCCACAGCACCCCTTCCAGAGCGCCCGTTTCCATGGTTCGCCAATATGGTCCGAATAACGGCTTTGGATGGCTTCAGGATGAGATCATCGGCGCTCAGATCATCTCCGTTCCAAACTCGTTGCCGGCCCGCATAGCGGATCGCGGCGCAAAGACGCTCATCGAATATCTGCTCTGCATTGCCGTACTCACTTTGCTGGTGCTCGATCTGGTGCTGTATTTCAGCGTCCTTCGCCCTGTTGCCCGTCTGTCTGCGATGGCTGACGGCATCAGTAAAGGAAATCTTGAATTCGAAAAATTGCCCGTCCGCGGCAGGGACGAGATCTCCATGTTGGCCGCATCGTTCAATCGCATGCATCGAAGTCTCGTACGGGCAATGGAGTTGCTGAACAGTGAAGGGCCCGGTACTGGCTCAGGTCCGAGGACAGCTGGCTAGAAATCGCTCCCGCTCTTTCCCCGCCGGCACTTCTGGCGCAAGTTGCGCATAAACTTCTTGCCACGTGCGCGCACGTTTGGCTGCACGGTCCACCAAAAGCTTCGCCATCGGCCCGATATGCTGGGCCAGTTCCTTGCGTACTCGCTCCAACCCGAGCGGGTCGAAGCTGACCGGATTAGAGGACGTGCGCTGCGGGGTCGGATCCGCTACGCGACGGAATTCTCCGAATAAAGTCTCGGCGCTTGCCCCGCTTTCGAACTTAGGCCGAGGCGGAAATAAGGGGGCGGCGTCGGACGAATTTACTGGAAGTTCGTTCAAAACAGCAGCGACCGCATTACTGAATTCCGCGGCTGTCTGATACCGATCCGCCGCATTTTTCTCCAATGCTTTCATGACGGCTCGGGACAATTCAGGAGTGACCGCGGAATTCAACAGGCTCGGATCTGGAGCCGAATCCGTCAATTGGGCCTGCAATACCTCGGCAGCAGTTCGGCCTTTGATCGGGCGCTCACCGGTCAGCGCTTCGAACAGCGTTACTCCCATGGCGTAAAGGTCCGACCTCCCGTCTAGCTTTTCTCCTCTGACTTGCTCAGGCGGCATGTAGTACATTGATCCAACAGCGGCCCCTGCCTGAGTCAGTTCGCCATAAGCCGAGATGCCGCGCGCAATCCCAAAATCCATTAGCTTCGCCGTGCCTTGTGCGTTGATGATCACGTTCGAGGGCTTTACATCCCGGTGAATCACTCCTCGCGAGTGGGCGTAATCCAACGCGGCTAGAATCTGGATTGTGATGCGGAGCGCGTGGCGAACATGAAGCGTACCCCGCCGAATGACCTCAGCAAGCGTCTCTCCGTCCACAAACTCCATCACCATCAATAGCTGGTTTTCGAATCGAAGCGCGTTGTGAAGCGCCGCAATGTTGGGGTGCGTAAGGCTGGCTTGTAGCCGGATCTCGCGTATGAAGCGCTCGGCCAATTCCGGATTCGAGGCGAGGTCGGGCAACAGAACTTTCATTGCCTCCACACGGTCTGAGATGAGATGCCGGACCTGATAAACGGCACCCATTCCACCTGTGCCGAGCATCCCGATCACCTGATAATCCGCAACCTGATCACCCAACCGCAAGCTCAACTAGCTTCTCCCAACCCTGCTTTCTGTATGGATTCGTCAATCTCCCCGCGGAGTAGAACGATTTGAAGACGGTAGATCTAGATCAATGATAGCGATTTAGCTTGTGCACCGATTACTCGATTTTGCGCGGCGTACCCGAAAAATGAGGGCCGCTGTTCATCAAACTCGGATTGTTAGTGCGATATCGGCCTGAAGACGTGAAATACTGGCTCTCGGCGCAGCCTACCGATGGCCCGGCAAACCATACTCCACGGTGGCCACGTGGCGTCTGCTTACGCGGTCCGGACAAGATGTGCGACCTGAGACACAGGTAACAGAACGTTCCGGAGACATGGGTTACACTTTTGACCTTTTAGGAAGGCGGAAGTGGGATGCCATGGAAGGAAAGTTCTGTGATGGACGAACGCATACGATTCGTGATTCGGTTGAAAGACGGGGAGAGCATGGCGTCGCTGTGCCGGGAGTTTGGGATCTCACGCAAGACCGGCTACAAGATCGTGGACCGCTATCAAGAATGCGGTTTGGAGGGGCTCACGGATCGGGCGCGGCGCCCGCACCGGTATGCCAATCAGCTTTCCGAACAGGTGGAAGCGGCGATCCTAGCGGCTAAGCGCGAGAAGCCGAACTGGGGCGCGCGCAAGATTCGTGAACGCCTGCTGCGACGGCTCCCGCACGAAGTGAAAGTGCCTGCCTACAGTACCATTCACGCCATCCTGGATCGCCACGAGCTGGTCACGCGAGCCAAGCGCTCCAGGACCCATGCCGAAGGCACGCCGCTTTCCTCGGGCTTAAACCCGAATGCCTTGTGGTGCACCGACTACAAAGGCGAGTTCCAGTTGGGCAACAAGAAGTACTGTTATCCACTCACCGTGACCGATCATGCTTCGCGTTATCTCCTGCTGTGCGAGGCCATGGAATCCAACCAGGAACAGTTTGCCTTTACCGCCTTTGAGCGCCTGTTCCAGGAACGCGGGTTACCTCAAGCCATCCGCTCCGATAATGGCGTTCCCTTCGCTTCCCCCAATGGGCTCTTCAACCTATCGAAGCTCTCGGTCTGGTGGCTGCGCCTGGGCATTACCATCGAACGCATTCGTCCAGGGCATCCGCAGCAGAACGGAAGGCACGAGCGCATGCACCTGACTCTGAAGAGAGAAGCCACTCGGCCGGCCGGCGCCAATATTCTGCAGCAGCAAGGTAAGTTCGACACCTTCATTGAAGAATTCAACAACGAGCGTCCGCATCAGGCGCGAGATGAAGTGCCCGGCCGAAATCTATACTGCTTCTGCCACGCCCTACCGCGGGATCGGCGAGCCGCGCTATCCATTCCATGACAAGACGGTTGTCGTCACCAACTGTGGCCGCCTCTGTCTCTATCGCAAAAAAATCAATTTAAGCACCTGCCTGGCGGGCCAGGCAGTGGGAATCAAGGAAGTGGACGACGGCATCTGGCTCGTTAGCTTTATGCATTACGATCTCGGTTACGTCGACCTGGAGGAGAAAACTTTGCAGCCCCTCGAAAACCCGTTCGGGCCAAAAGTGTTACCTATGTCTTAGGAACAAACTGTTACCTATGTCTCCGGTCCGGACATGACCTACTTGGCTCCTCAGGTAGGATTCGAACCTACAACCCTTCGGTTAACAGCCGAATGCTCTACCGTTGAGCTACTGAGGAGCACGCCCCTTCTTGCACAACCCGCAGTTTGCAGACTGCGCAATCTGGATTTATCCATTAAAACACACAGGCCAAGCGCTCCGATGTTAGCCTGAGGTTTCCCGATGGAGCCTGAGAAAGTCTACGAGCCGCAGCGGTTTGAACCGCACTGGGCTCAATGGTGGATCGATTCCGGTATCTATCACATCGACACGCGCAGCGCAAAGAGCCCTGTTTTCTCGATTGCCATTCCGCCCCCGAACGTAACAGGTTCGCTGCACATCGGGCACATGTTCGAGCACACCATGATGGACGTAGCAGTGCGCTGGCATCGCATGAAAGGCGAGACGACGCTCTGGATTCCAGGAACCGATCACGCCGGCATCGGCACGCAAATACTTGTTGAACGGCAGCTTGCGAAGGAAGGCCTCACTCGTCAGCAACTCGGGCGCGAGGAATTCGAACGCCGAGTTTGGCAGTGGAAAGAGGAGTATGGCGGGCGCATAAACACGCAAATTCGGCGCGAAGGTGCGAGCGTCGATTGGTCCCGCGAACGTTTCACGATGGACCCGGGCCTTTCTCGTGCGGTTCGTGAGACGTTCTTCCGCCTCTGGGAAAAGGGCCTCATCTATCGCGGCGAGTACATGGTCAACTGGTGCCCTCGCTGTCAGACCGCCATCTCCGATTTAGAAACCACGCACGAAGCGATAGAGGGTCACCTCTGGCACATTCGGTATCGAATAAAGGACAGCGATGAAGCTCTCATGGTCGCAACCACTCGTCCGGAAACGATGCTGGGCGATACCGCTCTCGCGGTTCATCCAGACGACGCGCGGTACTCCCATCTGTATGGGAAAACGGCTGTCCTTCCGCTCGTGGGACGCGAGATTCCGGTGATCACCGATGAGATGGTTGACCGAGATTTCGGAACCGGTGTCGTGAAAGTCACGCCGGCTCACGATCTGAACGATTTTGAAATGGGTCGGCGGCATGGTCTCGCATTCGTGAAGGTGATCGGTGAGGACGCTCGCATGACCTCCGCCGCCGGACCGTATGCAGGCCTAGATCGCTTTGAAGCACGCAAACGAGTGGTTGCTGCTCTCGAGCAATCCGGCGAACTGGTGAAGACCGAGCCCTATACGGTCAACATCAGCAAATGCTACCGCTGCAACACAATTATTGAGCCGCTCGTATCGCAGCAATGGTTCGTGCGCACGAAGCCTCTCGCGCAACAGGCAATGAACGCTGTGAAGAGCGGGCGCATTCGATTCGTGCCCGATGATCGGGAGATCGTTTTCTTTCAGTGGATGGAGAACATTCGGGATTGGTGCATCTCGCGCCAGCTCTGGTGGGGACATCGTATCCCAGCGTGGCATTGCAGGAATTGCCAGGAGATCACCGTGGCAAGGGAAACCCCCGCCACCTGCCCGCATTGCCGCTCAACCGAAGTCGAGCAGGACCCCGATGTTCTCGATACCTGGTTCAGCTCAGGTCTATGGCCGTTTTCGACTCTGGGCTGGCCCGATGAAACGGAAGATCTGAAGACCTTCTATCCCACCTCGCTGCTCATCACCGGTTTCGACATTCTGTTTTTCTGGGTGTCTCGAATGATCATGCTGGGATTGGAATGCACAGGCGATGTTCCTTTTCGCGAAGTGCACATGCATGGGCTGGTTCGGGACGCCGAACGTCAGAAGATGTCGAAGACCAAAGGAAATGTGGTCGATCCGCTGGAGCTCATGGATCGTTTCGGGACGGATGCGGTGCGCATTGCTTTGCTGGTTTCTGCCGCGCCGGGCGCTGATATCGCGCTAAAGGAAGATCGGATGGAAGCGAGCCGGGCTTTTGCTAACAAGCTGTGGAATGCCTCCCGGCTGCTGTTTCTGAATATGCAGCGCTCGGGAATTACAAAGTGGACGCCGCAGCGAGCCGAGTCTACCGCGACAGAAGACGCCTGGATTCGAGATCGTTTGAATGTTTGCGCGCGAATCGTGAACGAGAGCCTGAAAGTGCATCGTTATCACGAGGCGAGCCAAGCGCTCTGGGATTTCGTCTGGCATGAGTTCTGCGATTGGTATCTCGAAGTCAAGAAGCTCCGGTTTCGGGAGGGCTCGGGTCAAGATAACCACTGGACGGAGGCGCTGAGTATCTACGAATCTATGCTGCGCCTGCTACATCCCTTCATGCCCTTCATCACTGAGGAGTTGTGGCAACGCCTGCAGGCGGCGTCCGCAGCCGAGCACGCCGTCTCTATTTCGCTCGCCGCGTACCCACGGCCGGAAGACGCGTCCGTGTATCAGGCTCGCAGCACAGTTTTCGGGAAGCTGCAGGAGGTCGTCAATGCCGCCCGTGAGCTTCGTGCGGACCATAAACTCGATCCGAAGTCCAGCGTTCCTGCCACTCTCTTTTTGCGCGATTTCGAGTTTGGCCCGGAAGATCTCGCTGCAATCGCCGCGCTCTCGAAGCTAAGCATTGAGCAGCGGTCAGGGACACTCCCGGAGCCCAGCGGAATTGTGCGCTCGACCCCCGACTTCGATCTGCAGATTCTCGTCATGGCAACCGCGCAGAACGGCGCCTCAACACCCGAGGCCCGTGCGCGGATATTGAAGGAAATCGCGCGCCTGGAGCGAGCAATCGAAAACTCGAAACGCCAACTCCAGGATCCCGTGTTTCTCAGCAAAGCGCCGGAGCACGTAATCGCCAGTCTACGGTCCAAGCTGGCCGGGTATCAGAATCAACTCGAACAGAACCGCAACTTGCTCGAAGCTTCCGGCTAGTGCGTTTCTCTTTCCATTAATAGATGCCGCTGCATACTGACAGAATACGGGAGCTCTTTCCCGGAAAGCAGGTGCACTATTACCGCACCCTTGGCTCCACAATGACGGAAGCTGCGCGGTTGGCGGACTTAGGCGCTCCGCACGGAACGGTGGTCCTCGCGGAGGAGCAGACGGCGGGCGTAGGACGGCTCGGCCGCTCCTGGCATTCCGATCGAGAGCTTGGCATCTATTGCTCGCTCTTGTTGCGGTTACGCCTTGCGCCCGAGAATGTCCCGATAATCAACCTCGTGCTCGGGCTCGCAACCGCCGAAGCGATTCAGAAATCGAGCCGTCTGGCTTGCGATCTGCGCTGGCCTAATGACGTGCTCATTAATGAGCGAAAGGTTGCGGGCATTCTTGCGCAGTTGGTTGATGACTGTGTGATCGCCGGGGTTGGCATCAATGTGAACCAGGAATCTTTTCCACGGGATCTCCGGACTCCCGCGACCTCTTTGCGCATCGAGGCCCGTGGTGCACTTCAATCTCGCGACGATATCGTGATCAATCTGATCGAATCGGTCGACGCTTTCTGCTCCATGCTGGAGACTGGTGGACCGGACCCGATCATTCGCGCATTCACGTCGGCATCAAGCTATACGCTCGATCGTCGAGTGCTTGTCGAAGAGGGCTGCAGGAAGGGCGTCACAGCGGGCCTGGATGAAAATGGATTTCTGCTCGTGCGCTTTGATACCGGCGGCATAGAAAAGATCTCAGCGGGCGGCGTTCGTCCCGCGACGTAAGGAACTCGATGGATGCACCGGGTCAAGCCAAGGAGCGCGAGGAAGCCGATTGGCCGCAGAATTACTTCAACTATTTCACTGAGATCGAGGAACACTTTCAACGCGCGCGCGGCACGAGCTTGTTTCTCTTATCCCCTCTCGATTGGGCGCTGATTGAAAGTTGGAAGAACGCCGGTATTGCGTTGGAGGCTGTTCTAAAAGGTGTCGATGACGCGTTTGAAAAATGGCGGAGCCGAAAGCACAAGCATCGCTATGTAAATTCGCTGGCCTATTGCGCACAGGCGGTCCTGGAAGCCGCGCAGCGCTCGCCGGGACAGAGTATAGGTGATAAGGCGGCCGCTCAAGCACCCTTCACGGGAGATGAAATCCGTACGCACCTTCAGCACGCGTATAACGCCTTGCGCGCCAAACCGGATGTGCCGTTCCAGGAAATCGCCTCGGCTCTCGAAGGTTTAGCCAATAGCGCCGATCAATACCTGGAACACCTGGAACATCTCGAGCGGCGATTGACCAGCCTCGAGGATAAAATGGTTGCCGCCGCCCGCACACGCGAAACGGACGAAGATCTTTATTCGATTCGTGAAGCGTTGGACCGCGAACTGAGGCCATACCGCGGGAAAATGACGGCCGAGCAGCTCGCGGTTCTGGAACGGCGTTATCTCGATTCGGCCATTCTCGAACGCGCAAAGCTGCCCCGCCTCAGTCTGTTCTATTTGCATTGAGTTTGATACAGTATGCGCACCCATGGATACGGCACGCCGCTTTAGCGCGCTGAATTGGATCGCTCTCGCGCTATTGGTGATCTCTGTCTGCATCAACTACGCGGATCGTACCAGCCTCGCTATTGCTGCCAAAAGTCTGGAACGCGATCTTCATTTCGGGCCGGATGCGCTCGGCATATTGCTGGGCGCCTTCTTTTGGACCTACTCGCTGCTGCAGTTGCCGGCTGGCAAGCTCATTGACCGCTGGAACGTGAATTGGGTGTACGCGGCCGCGTTCCTGCTCTGGTCGGGCGCTATGGCCCTTACTGGACTGGCGAATTCTTTCAGCGCCTTCCTCGGTTTGCGGTTCGTCCTCGGAGCGGGCGAATCCATTGCTTACCCGGCGTACTCAAAAATCATTGCAGCTACATTTCCGGAAGACCTTCGCGGAACAGCGAACGCGCTGATCGACGCAGGGTCCAAGTTAGGGCCGGCTCTGGGAGTTCTCGTCGGCGTCAAAATCATCGGCTGGCTTTCGTGGCGCGGGATGTTCGTCGCCATCGGCTGTGTCAGTCTCCTATGGCTCATACCGTGGTCTGTTACCGCCGCGCGTCTTCCTGTCAGGCGATTTTCCGAAGCTTCCGCATTGGCGCCCACCTATCGCGAGCTTTTCTCAAAACGCGCTCTTTGGGGCACTGCTCTGGGCCTCTTTGGCGGCAACTACACCTGGTACTTCTTTTTGACTTGGCTGCCCTACTATTTCGAAACCGACCGGCATTACACGCTGAACCGCCTCGCGGTAATGGGGTCTTTGCCGTTCTGGGCAGTTGCAGCGTCTTCTATGCTCTTTGGGATCGTTGCAGATGCTCTCATCCGTGGAGGACGGGACGCCGGCAGAGTTCGGCAGGCGTTCGTTTGCGCCGGTCTGCTCGGCTGCTGTGTCTTCATGTTTGCGGCGGTTCTCGTCTCGCTAGAGCCTGTTTCCAATCTCCTGTTGATCTTGGCTTGTGTCGCAATGGGCCTCTTCTCTTCGAATTGCTGGGCTCTGACACAGTGCCTCGCCGGCCTCGAAGCCGCCGGCAGATGGACCGGCATCCAGAACTGCATGGGCAACTTCCCCGGAGTCATCGCGCCCTACGTCACTGGAATTGTTTTAAGCAAGACGCATTCCTTTTTTGCGGCTTTCGCGATCGCTTGCGCTATTCTTCTGCTCGGGGTAGCGGGTTATTGGTTCGTAATTGGAAAGCCTACTCCGGTATCGTGGCGTACTTCGATGCTGAGTCCCGCACAAAACCCCGGGTAGCACTGGATTCGCTTAGGGCTTCTGATTCTTCATCGCCAGCATCGATAACCGGAATGCAGGCCGATGTACAAATACGCGAACGCCTTCGATCCCCGCTTTCTTCGATAAAGCCGTTAGCTCCTCGGCTTTGAACGCAGCCCGAACCGAGATCGGTCCGTCGTGCAGCGTAATGCGCTCCCAGCCGAAAATCCATTTCGTAGCCGGCAAGAAGCAATACGAGAGCAAATGGCGCTCCAAGTCGCAAACCAATAGAGCTCGCCGGGCAATAGCATAAAAGCCGCGTAAAAGAGCGATTACCTGATCATCGGGGAAATGGTGCAGAAACAGCGAGCAGAGCACATAATCGAAGCTTCCAGATCTGAAAGGAAGCTCGAAGGCATTTGCAAGAAGCTTCGGAGAAGGGGCCGCAGAAAGATTCACAGGATTGCGATCGAGATTCGTGATACGGGCGTAGGGATAATGTCGTTGCAACAAATGCCCGGTATCCCCCGACGCGGCGCCTACGTCCAATAACGTGAATGTATCTGCTGCCCCGGCAACCTGCGCCACAAGCTTTCGGAGAGTTGAGTGACCTCCAAACCTGCGATTGATATGAACCAGTTCGGCAAGATTGCGCCGCGCCTCGTCCCGCGGAGCGTGATCGAGCAACTCCGGTTTGATTACCCGTTTGGAAAACATGTCTCAGCCGGCGACCTCATGCCGTCCAGCTTACTGGTTCCGGCAAGACATTCCAGGGCGTCTGAAAGATAATAGAAGAAAGGAACATCTGCAAATCCTCGAAGAGGAACATACATGAGTACCAACGCACCACAGCAGCCGACTTATATCATTCCCCCGCCTTCGAGCGCGAATTGGAGAACACCCCTACTGATTGGAGTGCTGGTTCTTCTGGCAGGCTCCAACATATACCTGTTTACACAGGTTGAGCGCGTCAAGACCGATAGCAGGCAAGAGATGGCGAAATTGAGCTCCGATCTCAACGGCGCTGTTGAACGAATGCGCATTGATTCGTCTGCCGACGTCCAGCGCTCACGGCGCACGGTTGAGGCACTACAAGCAGATTTACGAGCGCAGCGAAGAGCCGCGGACCGCGCCGTGGGCCAAGCCAAAATCGATGCACAAAAGAGAGTCGAAACTTTGCAGGCTCAAGTTGCGAGCGAACAGGTCCAACAGCAACAGGCCATCAACGCCGTTAAGCAGACCGCGGATACAGCTACAACAAAATTGGCGGACGTTTCAACCGATGTTGGAACAGTAAAGTCAGATGTCCAGAACACGAAGAGCCAATTGGAGCAAACCATTGCCAACCTGAAGCGGGTTACTGGCGATGTGGACAGCCATGCCAGCCTGATCGCGACCAATGCCAAAGAGCTGGACGCTTTGAAAACACTGGGCGAACGCAACTACTCCGAATTCACGATCACTAAATCGAAAAAGCCGACCAGAGTTGCCGATATCTCTGTGCAGCTAAAGAAAGTCGACGTAAAGCGGAACAAGTTCACCATCACGATCACCGCCGATGATAAGCAGGTCGAGAAAAAAGATCGCACGGTCAACGAGCCCATTCAGTTTTATACATCGAAGGCGCGACAGCCTTATGAAATCGTGGTGAATCAAGTGCGTAAAGATGCAATTGTTGGTTATCTTGCAACGCCTAAAGTTCAGACGCCTCGAAGCGGTGCTTAATTCAAGGAGCTATTTGTGCCATACCCTGAACCCCTTATTCTCCCGATGCGGAAAGACTTGACGCAATATGGCGTTCAAGAAACGCGAACGGCGGAGGAAGTCAGCCAAATCCTGCGGCCTGGAAGCGGTACCGTCCTGATGATCGTAAATTCAGTCTGCGGCTGCGCAGCCGGAAAAGCTCGTCCGGCCGTGGGCCTCGCGCTCAAGCATCACACCCGTCCCGATGCCGCGGCTACAGTCTTCGCAGGCGCGGACCTCGATGCGGTCGAGAAAGTACGCGAGTTGCTTCCCGGGCAGCCGCCCTCCTCGCCGTCAATGGCTTTGTTTCGCGACGGCAAGCCGGTCTTCGTTCTGCACCGGCACCACATCGAGAGCCGGCAAGCAACAGAAATTGCGAATCTCCTCACCGAAGCTTTCGATCAGTACTGCGTCACGGCGAAGCAGTAGCTTTCCGGTGATATCCATACAGTCTATGCGCTTCGATGTACTCGCGCACTCCCGCGGGTAGTTCAGGCGTGGGTTTTCCCGCGGCCAGACGTTCCCGAATGCTTGAGCTCGAGACTGGAAGCGAGATCCCATCGAGCTGGTGCACGCAGGCGTTCTCCGGTGTGCAATAGGCGTGTTCCGGCCTCGTGACCACGATAAACTCCGCCAGCTTCACGACATCTTTCCAGCGCTTCCAACTCTTCAGGTCATCGAACGCATCTGAGCCGATCAAAAAGTATAAGCGATCGTTCGCCCGCATCTGCTTTCTGAAGCGCTCGAGCGTATCGATGGTATAACTGCGCTCCGCTCCTTGTTCTAACCGGGACGCCGAAAACGCAGGGCAGGGATCGCACGCAATTTCGACCATCCGGAATCGATGCTCATAGCGAGTCACGGTGCGCAGGTCTTTGTGCGGCGGGTTACGTGCCGGAACGAACAGAACGCGATCAAGCGAGAACCGTTCGCGCGCGGCCGTCGCGACACGCAGATGAGCTTCGTGAATGGGATCGAAAGTGCCTCCAAACAGGCACACGCGCTCTCCGCTCGATGCGCGATCAGTAGGGGAGCTTGGATCGATTTGGTTCACTTGAGATCTGTTGTTCGGCGGCGCGGCTGGCTAGCTCGTCACAGCGATTATTGTCCTCGTGGGACGCGTGGCCCTTCGTCCATTTCCACTGGGTATCATGCGCCCTCGCCAGCTCGTCGAGCATCATCCATAAGTCCTGGTTCTTTATGGGCTTCTTTGCGGCACCCTTCCACCCGTTCCGTTTCCATCCCTCAATCCAATTCATGATTCCGTTTTTCACGTACTCCGAATCGGTAATGATTTCAACAGAGCAGCGCTCTTTCAGACGCTTTAATCCTTCGATGGGAGCAGCCAGCTCCATACGGTTGTTAGTAGTGTGGGGGCTCGATCCGAAGATCTCACGCTTGCTTTCCCCATAACGGAGAATACAAGCCCAGCCTCCCTTCCCCGGATTGCCTTTGCACGCGCCGTCGGTGATCAGTTGAACGTGCTTCAAGCAACTTCAGCACATTCGTGCGCGGGAAGCTCTTGTGAATCTTGGAAAAACGCATCCACAATATCGAGGATGCAAGCTACCTCTTGAGCGCGGTATATCTCAGTCCGCAGCTTGGAGCCGTTCCGAATCCCGTGCGTGAAGTAAGTCGCAAATTGCTTCATCTTTCCTACCGCATCTGGCTCGCCGTGCTCCTGAAGCATCACGTAATACGTCTTCATCAGGCTATAGCGTTCCCGATCGGTAGCCAAAGTGTAAGAACCGGTGTGAACGTAATCCTCGATCTGCCGGAATATCCAAGGGTTCGAAGAAGCGGTTCGGCCGATCATGATCGCATCGCAGCCGGTCTCGCGATACATGCGCACCGCTTCCTCCGGAATCAGAATGTCTCCGTTGCCGATCACCGGAATCCGTACGGCGGCTTTCACTTCGGCAATTCGCGACCAATCGGCGCGCCCGCTGTAACCCTGTTCGCGCGTGCGTGGATGCAGGGCGACGGCGGCGAGACCGCAATCCTCGGCCAACCTTCCCATCTGAATGGCGACCAATTCTTTATCGTTCCAGCCGGCCCGGAATTTACAGGTGAGTGGTATCGAAATTGCAGAACGGGTCTTTCGCAGGATCGTCTCGACCAGCGGCAGATCCCGCAACAGCCCCGAGCCGCCATTGCATTTCACCACCTTGTTCACGGGGCAGCCGAAATTAATATCGACGCTGTCGAACCCGCGGTCCTCACAAACCCTGGCCGCATCAGCCATGACATCGGGATCGGACCCAAATAACTGGCACGTGATCGGGTGCTCGTCTTCCTCGAAGTACAGGTAGCGGAAATTCCGGTTCGGCTTTTTCGCGGTCCGGGTGCTCACGACCCCATGCGAACTGGTGAATTCCGTCATGAGCAGCCCGCAGCCGCCCTGGTTGCGAATCAGGCGGCGAAACACCGTGTCCGTAACCCCCGCCATGGGCGCCAGCACCGTCGCTGGACGGATAGGGATCGGGCCTACGCTGTAGCCGGCCGGAAAATCGGTGATGTAGCGCTCCTTCATTCGTGCGGCTTGAGATGACCTTATTTTAACTGCCATAAGACGAAACGTCTCTGGCCGGAGTAGCGTTCTCATATAAGTAGGAGGCGGCGTGGAATCGTCTAACCTCATTAAGGTCGTCGCGGCGTTTCTAGCGGGAATCGTAATCGCTCTCGCGAGTGTTCTCATCTATCAGAGAACGAACGAGATGATTCATCCGCAGCTCACAGTGACCGCTGTCCCGGCGCACGATGCTTCAGATGCCCAGGATTCTAGCGCTGTGACAGGCCAGGACTCTTCAGACGAGTCCACCCAGACACCGGCGCCTCCGCCCGCGACTGACACTCCCGCCCGAAAGCCCGCGGCGAAGGTGCGTCCCAAGCTCCACGCGAGAGCAGCGAGCTCCGATTCGAAACCAGCGGGCGACTCAGAACTCGCTCAAAACTCCGTTCCCGCCCCTCCGTCTGGAACGAACGATGCGCCACAGCAGCCGACGCCTGATCCGCCGCAAGCGCCGGTTAATCAGCCGGAGACCACTCAGCCGCAAGCCCCGCCGGAGTCCTCAAATCCCGCCGCAGTTGCTCCGGAACCTGCGCAAACCAATCCCGCACCCCAAGCGCGCACTGTCACTCTGCCTGCTGGGACCATCGTCCCCATCCGGCTTGGGGAAACACTGAGCACAAACGACAACTACACAGGCGACACGTTCCGGGCGACTCTCGAATCGCCTATTGTTGCGAACGGGTTTATCATCGCCGACAAAGGTTCCAAAGTCCTGGGCCAAATCGTCAAAGCTCAAAAAGCGGGCCGTGTGGAAGGCGTTTCTGAATTGACATTGACGTTGACCGAAATCAACACAACCGATGGGCAGCACGTAAAGATTGAAACCAGCAATTGGGACAAAAAGGGACCGAAGAGCACCGATCAGGACGCTGCAAACATCGCGGGCGGCGCCGCAGTGGGCGCGATCATTGGCGCAGTTGCCGGCGGAGGCAAAGGCGCGGCAATCGGTGCAGGCGTGGGCGGAGCCGCTGGAACCGGGGTCGTGATTGCAACGCGCGGCAAGGTCGCAACATTTCCGATTGAAACGCGGCTTACGTTCCGGCTTGCGAATCCCGTGACCATTACAGAGAAGCTGAATCAGTGATCAGTCCTGATCACGAGCTGCCAGCACTTCCCATTTCGCAGCATCTAGCACGCGTGGCCCCGACTCGATACGGCTTAGCTCCTCAATCTGGTCGGCTCCCGCGGGACGAAGCTCATTGAATTTCCGGGCTGATGGCAAGACGCTGCGCTCGAGTGAACCGACTGTTTGGTTGTAGGTCGTTACCGTTTTTTCGATGGCATCACCGAGCTTCATGAAGTGGTCACTCATCGTTAATAGTCGCGAGTAGAGCTCAAGCCCGGTAGTCCGAATTTTGTCCACATTCTCGAGTAAGGCTTGCTGGCGCCATCCATGCGCAACGGTTAGCAACAAACTAATCAACGAAACAGGTGTTGCGATCATGACGCGGCGCTCGACGCCAAAATCGAGAAGCGTAGGGTCGTGCTCTAGCGCAGCGCTGAACAGCGATTCCAAAGGCAGAAATGCAACCACAAATTCAGGCGAGCAAGTGAGGCGCTGCCAATACGCCTTTTCTCCGAGAGATTTTACGTGCGTCCGCACCTGCCGCGCATGGTCTTGCAGAAAACGCGACCGTTCTGTGTCATCCTCGCACTCGAGCGCCCGAAGATAGGCTTCGAGCGACACCTTCGCATCGATCACTACCTGGCATTGGTTCGGGAGCCGAACAATCAGATCGGGCCGCTGGTTCGTCTCTCCGAAAAGAGTCTTCTGTTCCGCGAAATCGCAGTACTCCAACATTCCGGCTAATTCCACAACCCGGCGAAGCTGCATCTCACCCCAGCGGCCGCGCTGAATTGGCGACCGGAGCGCATTCTTGAGCTGATCCGTTGATTGCCGGACACGCTCCTGCAATTGCGTGAGCGCGCCCACTTGCGCCGAAAGATCGGAGTAAGCGCCTGCGCGGGATACTTCAATGGCTTGAACTTGCTCTTCAAAACGGCGCAGCGACTGGTTGACGGGCTCTACGAGATGCTGAATCTGCTCCCGGCTGCGATCGAGAAACAGCTGGCTGTTGCTTTGAAGCGCGTCCGCAGCTAATCCGCGAAATTTCTCCTCAAGTTGCTGCTGCGTCTGGGTCAGCAACTTGAGCTGACCCTCAGCGGCCTCTCGATTCTTCGCGTTCTCAGTCTGCTGCTGGATCAGCGCGCGCCGGGTATCTTCGAGCTCGGGCCGCAGGCGCTCGGTGTCTTGCCGCGCTTCAAAGCATGTCTGACGCCAGCGCTTCGCTTCTGAAGTCTGGTATGCGGCGAAACTGGCGGCGATCAGCAGGCACACCAGCACGACCCCTACAACGAAGATCATTTCCTAGTATCTCAAAACATTTCTTGCGTGTTTTGTTGAAATCGCCCGTACTCACCGCAATTTATCCTTTAGGCCCTTATCATCCTTATCAGTTTTGAACATGACCGAAAAGAGCTCGTCGAGCTTGGTTGTAGCTTGCTTCGAAAACATTCCGACCAGCCCGGAGATCGCGACCAACCCGTAAAGGTTGACTTCCGAGCCTGTTGTCGCTGCATTGAGAAAGCCCCCGCGGATGACAAGATAAAAAATAAGAGCGAGAGCCGCGCCGATGAGAGGGTAAAGCAGATACCAGGCCGTCCAGCTGATGCGCAGCGTACGGTTTCCCACAAACGCCACGAAGGATCGGGCACTATAGACGAAGCTGCCAAGTGCTCCCGTGACCAACACGAGCCAAATCAGATTGACGTCCCGGGACGCGGCGCCAGCGGGCACCCATACAGATTGATTCTCCGCATTACGCAAGTTGTCTTCCTGCTGTTTCTCGTCTTTCGTCGCGGCAATGAGATCTGTGTCGGCTTGCTCACGTGCGGTTATGGCCGTTTGAAGACTGGCGTTTGCCGCAGTAAGCGCTTTTCTCTTGGATTCATTGTTCGGAGCTTTATTGGCATCCGTTTGGGCGGCCACCTGTACAGCTCTCGCTCTGTCCTCGACGGCTTTAGTGCGGGTTGAGGCCAGTTGCGCAGCAACCAGCGTGCTCCTTGCCTTGCTTACCTTCGTGCTATCTACGACGCTCGTTGGCCAGAGATTCATTAAGAGAAAGACCAGGCAGAACACGGCTACAAGATAGCCGCACAACGGTATCGCCCACAGCCACAAGAATTCCGGTTGCGAGAATAACTGCACAGTCGCCGTTGCGGATTGATGCGGATCGACGGTACTTCGCGCGGTGATCATTACCTCGCAGTCGTCGGGAACCAGGTCCGGCGCGGTATATGTCCCATCCGCGTCCAGCGTGCCCGAAGTTGGCGCCACGGTCCACGTCACTCCGTTGTTGCGATCGCCTGGCACGATTACATCGAAGCGTTGTATCTCCTTCGCTCGGAGCCCGACTCTCGCCGGCGTCAGAATCACTTCGGGCGGGACCAATTGGATCGTGGCGTTCTCAGGCGTGCCGCCGGCGCGCGCTGCAGTGAGCACTACATCTACACCCGCCCCCACGGTTCCGGGCGCCGTATAAGTGTAGGCCCCATCACGATCCACGCTCCCAATGCCCGTCGCAGCGCTCAGAGTCCAGGTGATCGGGCCCGGAAGAGCAGCGCCTGCGCCGTCTTGTAACGTGAAGTGCCAGGATTGGGCGTTGGTCAGCTTGACTGAACGCGGATGAATAGGCATAGGTTTTGATCATTGATAATATCCGAAACACAGGCCAACGTGCAGCTAAAAGCGCGGCTAGGATGATGAAGCGAAACGGTATCGAGCTTATGCAAATTTGTGACTCGCGCATTGTGCCGGCCGCCAAGGCGGGAAGGCGATGATGGCGACTGACCCCACAACAGGGCTCAATGCGGCAACCGTCAAGAGCAGCATCGTTGCGGCGCTCGGCGGTTTGTTGTTCGGGTTCGATACAGCGGTGATCGCCGGGACTACGAAAGGCCTCACCCAGGTGTACCATCTGTCGCCAGCCTATTTGGGGTGGACTGTATCAAGCGCCTTGTGGGGGACGATCTTGGGGGCGATGTTTGCCGGTGTGCCGGGTGATCGCTACGGACGGCGGGACAGTCTTCGCGGAATGGCCGTGCTTTACGTGATCTCTGCGATAGGATGCGCATTTGCCTGGAGCTGGGGGTCTCTCGTCGCATTCCGGTTCATCGGAGGAATCGGCATTGGCGGGTCCTCGGTGCTCGGGCCGATGTACATCGCCGAGATTGCGCCGACGAAATGGCGCGGGCGATTGGTAGGCCTGTTTCAGTTCAACGTGGTCTTCGGCATTCTGCTGGCGTACTTCTCGAACTACTTAATCGGGCTCATGAAGTTTGGCGAAGCGGAGTGGCGCTGGATGCTGGGGGTAGCGGCCATTCCGGCGGCGCTCTTTTTGTTGATGCTGTTTGGCATTCCTCGAAGCCCTCGATGGCTGGTGAAGAAAGGGAGAGTAGCAGAAGCGCGGGAAATACTCCGCTTGATCGGGGAACAGGATTACGAGAGTGAATTGGCGGACATTGTCGCTTCTATCGATGTTCAACACGGCCATGCCGACGAGCCGCTATTCTCCCGCAAGTACCGGCTGCCGATTTTCCTTGCAGTTTCGATTGGCATGTTCAATCAACTGTCGGGAATCAATGCCATCCTCTATTACCTGAATGACATCTTTGCTCGCGCCGGATTCAGCAGAGTTTCGGGAGATCTTCAGGCCGTAGCCGTTGGCGCGACGAACCTGGTGTTCACAATGCTCGCCATGTCAATCATCGACCGCGTCGGCCGCAAGACGCTGCTGTTGATCGGATCGGTAGGAACGGCCGCGTGTCTCGCCGGTGTTGCGGCGATCTTCTTCACGGGGAAGCACGAAAGTGTACTGGTTTGGCTGCTGATCGGCTACATAGCTTCCTTTGCGTTCTCCCAGGGAGCGGTCATCTGGGTCTATATCAGCGAGGTCTTCCCAAACCGCGTGAGAGCCAAAGGACAGAGCTTGGGCTCTTTCTCTCATTGGTTCATGAACGCGTTGATCTCAGGCATTTTCCCACTCATGGCCGCGAAGTCCGGCGGCGCTCCTTTCGTATTCTTTGCGTTCATGATGGTGGTGCAATTCTTCGTCGTGCTAACGATTTATCCGGAAACGAAGGGTGTGTCTTTGGAGGAAATGCAGCGGAAACTGGCGATCAGTTGAGAGCGCTGGCCGGGATCGGGCCTATGCGCGAGACGGCCTCTGAGCGCCAGAACTAACTTCACCACACCCGGCACGAGTTTTCGCGCATCATAGCCTGCCCCGGCTTGCAACCGAATGCCTGGCCGAATTCCGGCAAATTCGAAACCACGCCGTTGATTCGGTATTCGTCCGGCGAATGAGGATCCGTAATCGCGCGCATGCGTTTGGCTTCGGATCGCTCATGTCCGCAGGCCCACTGGGCCATGCCCACAAAGAATCGCTGGTCCGGTGTAAGGCCGTCGATAGGCTTCAGGTCTTTATCTCCTGTGGCGTGTTTCCAGGCGATATACGCGAGCAACGTGCCCCCCAGGTCAGCGACGTCTTCGCCCAACGTGAGTCCGCTGTTGATCTTGATGTCGTCGATGATCGTGTAGTGCGCATACTGATTTCGCACGCATAATACACGTTTTTCGAATTCTTTCGCGTCAGCCGCGGTCCACCAATTCTTCAAATTGCCTTGTGCGTCGAACTGCCGCCCCTCGTCATCGAATCCGTGCGTCAGCTCGTGGCCGATGGTCGCGCCCGTATTGCCGTAATTCGGCGCATCGTCCATCTTGGGATCAAACAGCGGCGGCTGCAAAACCCCGGCCGGAAAATTGATGTCGTTCATTTGAGGGTTGTAGTATGCGTTCACTGTCGGCGGCGTCATCTCCCACTCACCGCGATCCACCGGTTTTCCGATCTTCGCCAGCTGGCGTCTTTCCTCGAACTCCGATGCCCTCATTACATCGCGCGCGAAATCGCCGGGCACAATTTGTACGGAGCTATAATCACGCCATTTGTCCGGATACCCGATTTTGTTGACCATTGAGTGCAGCTTCTCTAACGCTTGCTGCTTCGTCCCCTCGCTCATCCAGCTCAGGTCCTTGATGTCGCGCCCCATTTCGGCCTCGATCTCTTCCGTAACTTTCAACGCATCCCGCTTCGTCTGCGGTGAAAAAGTCTTCGCGACGAAAACTTGCCCTAGCGCCTCGCCAAGATCCCGGTCCGCAAGCCGGGTGCATGTCTTCCATCGCGGCGGCAGCTCCTTCACGCCTCTCAAATATCGGTCAAAAAAATTGAAATTCTCTTGAACGAATTTCGAAGACAGATATGGCGACTCCGCGTGTATGAGATGCCACCGCAAATACGCCTTCCATGCCTCCAAACTCTGCCCGCGTACTTCCCGATTGAGTTCCTCAAAAAACTTCGGCTCCGTGACGTTCACCTGCTTGACCCGTGGTACGGAAACACTGCTCAAATAGTCGTTCCAATCGAATGCAGGAACCAGGTGGATCAGGTCTTCGCGCGAAAGTTTGTGCTTCAGATTGTACGGATTCCGCTTCTCCACCCGCGTCAGGGACGCTTGGGCCAGTGCGGTCTCGATATTCATGGCCGCTTCGGCATCGCTTTCAGCGTCGGCCGAGGATTCACCGACTAACTCAAGCATCCGCCGGATATGCGGCACATAGCGTCGCCTGATTTCCTGTGACTTCGCATCGCTCTTCGTGTAGTAGTCCCGGTCCGGGAGGCCCAGCCCGCCAGCCATAGCGAACGCGATCACTTGAGAGGAATTGTCGAAGTCCTGATCCGATCGGAACCCGAACAGCACGCCTCGATCAACACCGCTCCTGTGTTCTTCCGCAACGTACTTGGAAATATCCGCGACGGAGTTCAGGCTCGCGATTTTGTTGAGCATCGGCTCGATTGGCTGGGCACCCGATTTTTCAATCGCCGGCTGATCCATGCAGGCATGAAAGAAATCTCCGATCTTTTGCTCGTTCGCCGTGCGCGAGCTGCCTGAACGCGCCTCCTGGTCGAGAATCCCCCAAAGCAAGCGTTCATTCTCGTCCGTTAATTTGGCATAGACGTTCCAGCCCGCCTGGTCTGCCGGAATTGGATTCAGCTTGTTCCAGTTACCGCACGCATATTTGTAGAAATCGGTGCACGGATCAGCCGATTTGTCCATGAACCGCGTATCGAGGCTAGGCGTATAGGGAAGCGCGGTGAGCGGCTTGTCCTGCGCAGCGATCACACTCACTGAGGCACTCGCAAGCAGAACCAAACGCATTCGGCTGAACATGAAATAAATTGTGACAGGTCGATCTCTGAGTGAAATCACACTTGGTCGCGCAACCAGGCAAGATAATTCTCCGACCCAGTCATGACCGGCAAGGCGATAATTTCCGGCGTGTCGTACGAATGCAGCTCCGCAATCCGGTCTCGTACCGCGGGGAATCGCTCCTCAGTCGTCTTCACCAGTAACAGAACTTCCTCCGCGCTCTCGACCTTGCCCCGCCAGCGATAGACGCTCTCAATGCCCGGCATTACATTTACGCACGCGGCGAGCCGCTCCTCAACCAGGGTTCGGGCAATGCTTGCAGCCTCTTCTTTCTTGCCGCAAGTGCACAAAATCATCACCGCCTCGGTCATAAAACTTTCATTTGCGCTGGACCTTTGTCCAAAACAAGTTTATAAAGATATGTAAGGGAATACTTTACGGTGTTGCGATCCATTCTCCGCCCCATCGCCATTGTAGCCGCGCTTGCGGGCTTAGCCGCCTACGCCACCATCATGTTGCGTGGGCCGCAGGGGCTCAGCGCCTTGTCTGAAAAGCACCAGCAGGTCCGCGCTCTCGAAGAAGAAAACGCCAATCTGCTGCGTGACATTGAGAAAAAGAAACAGCGCATTGAGAGTCTGAAATACGATCGAAACGCTCAGGAGCTCGAAATACGCAAGCGGCTGAAGCTGCAGCGCCAGGGCGAGACATCCTTTGTGCTTCCCGACGCTCCCAATCCCTCCGCACCGAAACCGTAACAGCGCATCGCTGATTGATCCGGCCGCAATGTCACAATCGGGGACATATGTCGGTTTACCAGGAACGCAAAGACGAGCTAGAGCGCTACGAGCAGATGATGGGCTGGCAGCGCGGGCGCCTCGCGGTTACGCTCGATTGCATTACCGACGCGCTGGTTCTGGTTGGCCAGCATGGCGTGTACTGCCAGAGCGCGCGTCAGCTAGGCAAACCGGCAATGGACATCCAGCTCATCTCGAAAAGCCTCACCGATGCGAAAGAGCTGATCTCGAGCGTGCTTGAAGGAATGAAATCGCCGGACGAAGCAACATCCGGCCGATAGGGTAAATTCCGTCCTGCATCCAGATCGGGGACGACAGATCGGGGACAGATCGGGGCCAGATCGGGGCCAGATCGGGGCCGGCCAGATCGGGGCCAGATCGGGGACAGTCACCACAACTCCCGAATTCCGAGACTCTGAGCCTCGCGCGGACACTCCGCAGATATGCCCCGCAAACCGCGCCTTGTTCTCTCCGGCCGTCCGCATCACCTAACGCAACGCGGAAACAACCGCCGCGACGTGTTCTTCTCTGATGCTGATCGGGAAGTATACCTGTGTCTGCTCAAGGAATACACCGCCAAATACAACGTGGCTGTAATGGGCTGCTGTTTGATGACGAACCATGTTCATTTGATTGCCGTTCCCGGGGACTCGACACGACTCGCGAAGGCACTCGGGCGCACGCACAACGACTATTCGCGCTGGCTTCACATTCGTCGGCGCGAGTCCGGACACCTCTGGCAGAACCGGTTCTTCTCCTGGCCCCTCGACGCGGCGTACACGTGGGCCGCTCTGGCGTATGTTGAACGAAATGCCGTGCATGCCGGACTTGCTGCCCGATGCGAAGATTGGGCTTGGAGCAGTGCTCGCCGGCACCTCGGGGCACCTCACGCTTGCGATTGGCTGGATGTGGAACTGTGGTCACAACACTGGACCCCGCCGCGTTGGCGGGCCGCTCTTGACCATGGATTGGCAGAAGCGGAGTTCCGGGGCCGCCTGCAAGAAGCAACCCGCACAGGCCGGCCCCTGGGAGAACAGGAATTTATACGGCAATGCGAGCAGCAGTCCGGGTTGTCTCTGCAGAGACAAAAGCCCGGTCCGAAACCGACACGGCCACGCTCCCTGTTCGCTAATCTAGACGTTCAAATACGATGTGGCAGGAGCTGAATCCGGGATTTGCGGTGGAGTCTGTCGGAGATAGATTGCAAGCGCAGGGGAGCGAACCGCGGTTAAGTGAAACATGCTTGCTGCAATATGTGCGAAGGAGCAGGATACTGATGGCATGGCGAAGCGGTTTTTAGAATGCAGTCTGGAACAGCCGTATCTGTTACCGCCCGATCTGCAGGAGTGGCTGCCGGAAGGACACCTGGCGCGATTTGTTGCTGACGTCAGTGAGCAACTCGATTTAAACGCGATCTATAACTGCTACGAGCGAGGCGATGGTCGCGGCAAAGCAGCCTATCATCCTCTGATGATGACGCGCCTGTTGCTGTATGCATACGCGCTGGGCGTCGCCAGTTCACGGGCCATCGAAAAAGCAACCTACGACAATCTTGCGTTTCGCTACTTGAGCGCAGACCAGCATCCGGATCACGACACCATCGCGCACTTCCGTCAGCAGCACTTAGAAGCACTCGGAAATCTGTTCGCACAGGCTCTTGCATTGTGCCAGCGGGCCGGCTTGGTGCAGTTGGGCGTGCTGGCCATTGATGGGACAAAGATCAAAGCGGCCGCGAGCAAGCGAGAGTCGATGCGGCTGAACACCATGCGCGAGCGAGAGCAACGTCTGGAGGCCCTGGTGAAACAGATTCTGCAACAAGCAGAAACCACTGACGCCGAAGAGGATATGCGGTGGGGCAAAGAAGGGCCCGCTGATCCGTTGCCTCAGGGATTGGATCGCGCGCAGGAACGGTTGCGCCGTTTGCGCGAAGCGAAAGCGGCGTTGGAAGAAGAGGCAGCGCAACAACTTGTTCAGGCCGAAGCCGCGCATGGTAAGCGCAAGCCAGGGCCGAAACTCAAAGGCACGCCGACGCCGGACACACCGCAATGGCAACGCGAGAAGACGAAAGCGGCCGTGCAGCGTGCACGCCGAGCAGTGCAAGGCCACACGCGAAACTACAACTTCACGGATCCGGATTCGCGAGTGATGCGCGATGGCGCAACTGGTGTCACAGTACAGGCTTACAATGCGCAGATTGCGGTGGACCAGGCGAACCACATCATTGTGGCCGCTGTTGTGACGCAACAGGAACTGGACCGACAACTATTAGCTCCGATGATGAAAGCCGCAGAAAGCGCACTGGCGGTGATGCCGGAGACCGTTCTGGCGGATGCAGGTTACTGGAGTTACTCACAGATTGCGGATCCAGTGTTTGAACGAACGAACTTGGTGGTGAGTCCGGACGGGCCTTCCGGGAAGTGCAATGCGTCGGTTCGCGCCGACAACCCACTAGTTCAAACCATGCGCGCCAAGCTTAGCAGTGGCACGGGGAAGCTTTTGTACAAAGCGCGCCAGGGCATCGTGGAACCGGTCTTCGCCTACATCAAAGAGCGGCGCTCATTTCGTAGTTTCAGCTTTCGCGGCCTTGCCAAAGTACAGGCCGAATGGTCGCTCATCTGTGGCACTCACAATCTGCTCAAACTGTACCGTTCCAGACTGGCTGCGTGATGTGCGAAACCGCTTGCACGGCCTGAGAACATCGGCCGCCGCTGAAACCTCTCGACCCTGCTCAACCTAACAATCTGGATTTTCCTTGGCAGCATTTAATACAAATAGCGAATACGGGTTTCATTCCGACAGACTCGGTGACTGTCCCCGATCTGTCTTGGCAGCATTTAATACAAATAGCGAATACGGGTTTCATTCCGACAGACTCGGTGACTGTCCCCGATCTGTCGTCCTGTCCCCGATCTGTCGTCCCCGATCTCCCCACGATCCCCCCTATTCATAATGCAGAGCCTGTACAGGCTCGATTCTCGCTGCTCGCCGCGCCGGCAGAAAGCACGCCGCAACTCCCACGAGCATCAACATCATCCCCGCAATCGCCGCGATCCACGGGTTCGAGACGCTCACCTGAAACAGTAAACTCGTCAGCAACCGCCCTGCTAACCATGCCAGCCCGATGCCGGCAACAGCACCCACGAACACAGGCGTGATTCCTTCCTGCAAAATCAACCGATACACGTCCGGAATATCGGCGCCCAGAGCCATACGAATGCCGATCTCACGCGTCCGTCGCGCTGCAGAGTACGAAACCACGCCGTACACTCCGAGTCCCGCCAGCAGCAAGGCGCTGATCGCAAACGCCAGCAGTAACTGCATCTCGAAACGCCTTGTGGCCACCGATCCATTCACGACGGCATCCATCGTGCGAATTGCGGTGACCGGCACCTGTGAGTCGACGCTCCAAATCACCTTACGAAATGCAGAAACCATCTTTCCCGGATCTTGCCCGGTACGGATCACAAAGGTACCCACTTCCCGGCTGCGATACCAGTACGGAACATAAACCATCGGCGGAGGCGGCTGGCTCAGATCGAGGCTCCGGATATCGTCAACGATGCCGATGACTTCGAACGGCTTTTCGTCCGGATCCATGCGGGTGAAGCGTTGCCCAATTGCGCTCTGGCCGGGCCACACCATTCTTGCTACCTGCCTTGAAACCAGCGCCAGTTGTCGTCCTTGATCCCCGTCCGCTAAGAAGCGGCCTGCAAGCAGTGGAACCTGTAGCGTCTCCAAACTGCCTGGGGTGATCCAACGGAAATGCGCGTCGGGTCTTTGCCAAACCGGTCGAGTATCTCCGGTCCGCGTTACTAAGTCGACCCAGTTGTCCCCGTCCAGCGGCAGAACGCTGATCGCGCCGGCGTTCTCGACACCCGGCAAGCTGCGTATCCGCGTAAGCGCCCGATCGTAGAACACATTCCGCGGCGGTTTGTCTCCGTAGCGGCTATCGGGCAATAACACTTCAGCACTCAACACGTGCTGTGATTGGAATCCGCGCCCCACGTGCAAGAGCCTGATCATGCTTGTGATGAGCAACCCCGCAATGATCACCAGCGCGACGCTTGCCGCCACCTCAGCGATTATGAATCCGCTTTGCAATTGTTTGGCAGAACGCGATTCGCTGGACGCACGGCTTTCCGTTCGCAACGCTCGCTCGCGGTTGCCACCGTATCGCCACGCCGGAAGTATGCCGCACAACAATGCAGCCACGCCCGAAATCACCATCGCAAACCCGAGTGCCACGGTATCGACATGCACCTCGTTCAGGCTCGGCAACTCAGTGGGAACATTGCGCAGAAGGATCGGCACGCCAACTACAGCCAGCGCCAAACCCACAACACAGCCCGCGAAACATAGGACAAACGGTTCTGCCAGCGCATTCCGGATCAAGTCCATGCGCGACGCGCCGAGAGCCGCGCGAACTACCGCCTCATGCGTGCTGGCTGTCGCTCGCGTCAGCAAAAGGTTCGCAATATTGATGCACGAAATCAGGAGAACTGCTCCCACCGCCGCGAGCAGCAGCAACAACGAGCGGCGGCTTGAGCCAGTCAAGAATTCCCGGAGCGGAGTCACAGCCGCACCATACTGAACTTTATCGGCTGTCTGCTCAGAGATGGCGCGCTGCAAAACACTCAACTCTGCGGCTGCCCGTCTCGACGTAACGCCTGCCTTCAGACGGCAGATTGCGAAGTAGTTGTGGTCGCCTTCGATCTCCTGCAAGACATCTGCGCTCCAGCCAAACGGCACAAAAGCTTCGATCGCCTCAGGCGTTCCAATACCGCCTCCGATCGCCCGGGAGCTCGGCAACGTGAAATCGGCGGGCATGACACCCGTTACCTCGTAAGGCCTACCATCGAGAGTGATCGTCTTGCCTACGATCTCGGGATCGGCCGCGTACCGGCGTCTCCACAGGCTATCGGCTAAGATCACCACGCTCGAGTGACCCGGTTGCTCTTCCTCCGTGGTGAACGCTCGCCCTAGCCGCGGTGAAACGCCCAATACGGAAAACAGATTGGCCGTTTCCTGTGCGACGCCGATCTCTTCGGGCTGCTTGCTCCCCAGGGGCATCGACTCCGGAAGCAATGCTGCCAAGCCCGCAAACGATTTCGCGTGTTTGCGCCAATAGACGAAATGATTTGCGTTCGCAGGAAGGCTGGGGAAATTCGCCTGCCCTGATTGAATGCTTTCCTGAATCGTAAGCAGTTGCTGCGGCTGCAGATAGCGCAACGGCTTTAACAGCACGCCGTACACCACAGAAAAAATCGCTGTGTTTGCGCCAATTCCGATCCCCAACGTCAGCACGGCCGTCAGCGTGAAGACGGGACTCTTCAGCAGTTTGCGGAATGCGTACCGTAGGTTTTGCATCAGCATCTCTTACAGCAACCGGCTGGCCACCTTGTCAAATCCCAACCCAACGGTTTCCTAAACATATCGCCCGCTGGATCGCTTGGCCGAGACAACCATCGCGTCCGGATTCGCACACCCGCGTCCGCTATCGGACATACTTTATTGCGCGTTACCCGTTCCGCACAAACGGATTTAGTTCCTTTTCTCTGCCGATCGTGGTGTTCGGTCCATGACCGGGAATCACAACCGCGTCGTCGGGCAGCTCGAATAGTCGTGTCTTTATAGACGATAAAATCTGCCGTGTGTTCCCGCCCGGCAAATCGGTGCGTCCAATCGAATCCCGAAACAGCGTGTCCCCCGCAATGAGCTTGCTTTCCTGAGGAATCCAAAGGCTCAGGCTGCCTTGCGTATGTCCCGGCGTATGCAGCACGTGAAAATCGGCTGATCCTAGATGCAGAACGCTGCCTTCATCGACCGCGACATCAATGTCTGTGCGCGGAGGTGTCTTGACCCCCAGCCATTTTGCCTGCATATCCAGCGCATCAAGCAGCTCCCGATCGCGCTCGTTCATATACACCGGAGCGCCCGTTTGTGCGCGTAGTTTGTGCGCTCCCGCGACATGATCAATATGCGCGTGCGTGATAACGATAGCCTTCACCTTGAGCTGATGACGCTCGAGCACCTCCGTGATTTTCTCGATCTCATCTCCCGGATCAACAACAATCGCTTCGCGCGTCTGCTCGTCCCCGAAAACGGAGCAATTACATTGCAGAAGCCCAACCGGCAAAATGACGTGAATCATGCGATAGGCAAATGAGGCCTTCGTTGCTGCTCAAAGCTCGCGCGCGGGTCGCGTGCCGACGCCTTCCCAGCATAAAAAATCCCAAAACGCAGGCACACGCTTGCGGCTGAACCGAGCAGCCCACCCACAACCCGCTTCCCGCGCGATCTCCCCGGCAGAATTGAAACGACCGCGCTCGCAATGGTGAGCACTTTCGCGCTCTGCCACAGAAACCCGCTAAACCCTTCCCGCAGTGGCCTTCCGACACGCTCCGTCCTGCTAGCCTGAGCCTCGAGCGCGAACACGGCCGCGAGTTCCGCAACCTCTCCCGCAATGCCGAAGCGCTCGAGCGTTCTAGCTTCGCTCGAGTTCATCGGCATCAGCGCAAAGAACGAAGCCGCTGAGGCCGAAGCGGAAGCTAGAAAGAGCATCGGAGTGATACGGTATGACTCCTGCCACACCGGCACAGACGTCTGCGCAATCAAAACGCCGGTATATCCAGCCAGTCCCAGCCCGAAGAAGCCCGCAATTGCGCCAAAGACATTGGCCAAAGGCCCAAACATCCGGGGACCAAATGGCAACATCGCGGCAGCCCCCGCTACTGATGAAAAAATTGACAGGATCCACGACCCCACGCTCATCGGCGATGTAATCCGAAACATGCGCAGCATGTTCAGAAACCGCGAAGGCCGGCCTAAATCGTGGATGAGCAGCGCCGCGCTGATCGCTCCGCCGCCGGTCGCAATCCATCGGGAGCGGACAATCAGCGACTGCATGGATTGCGGTGCAATGAGTTGAGCCGCCGCGCCGAGTGTTGCGCTGATTCCCGCAACTCCGCCTACGTAAAAGTAAGCCGGAATCGTCCAGGCCCACACCGGTTGCTTCAGCATCGGCTGATCGTAGTAACTCGGACTAGAACGCGACTGCTCGCTCGGCACATACGGGAAGGCTCGCGAGCGCAGTTCTACGTACTGAGCGCCTTCACTCATCAAAGCTGCTCCTGCACCTTGTCTCCCACGATGACCGAGGCGAACGCCAGCAAGCTCACGCCTACCGCAGCCAAGCCCGCCGACATCCAACTCTTGTTACCTCTATGTGTCGGAACCTCCGGATCGGGCGGCAGGTTATAAACCTCAGGCTTGTCGACCAGCAGAAAGAAAGCGTTCAATCCGCCTGTTCCTGGTTGCGTGTCCGCATCCTCGCCATACAAGTACGCTTCCGTCACACCTTGTCCATGCAGCTGTTGGACACGCGCTTTCGCACGCGCACGCAACCCATCGATCTCTCCGAATTGGATGGACGCCGTCGGGCAGGCTTTCGCGCATGCTGGTTCCATATCCGCTTTCTGCCGGTCGTAGCAGAGCGTGCATTTCCACGCCCGGCCGTCATCGGGATTGCGATCGATCACCCCGAAGGGGCAGCCCGACACGCAGTAGCCGCAGCCATTGCAGATATCAGACTGAACGTACACGCTGCCGAACTCCGTCCGAATGATCGCGCCCGTAGGACAGTTTTCAAGACATCCCGCGCGGGCGCAATGCTTGCACACATCCGATGCCATCAGCCACGAAAAACCACCCGCATCTTGGCCGCTCAAAGGCACCGGGCGTTCGATGAAGCTCACATGACGCCATGTTGTCGAACCGAGCGCCATCGTGTTGTCATATGACATACCGCTGAAGTGATAGCCGTCATCCGGCAGTTGGTTCCACTGCTTGCAGGCGACCTCACAAGCCTTACAGCCGATGCACAGCGTCGTATCAGTAAAAAATCCGGTCGCCATATGGACTACGTTTGATCTCCTTGCTTCGCTTTCGGAGCAAGAATGTGATGTTTCCCCATGGGGCGTTCTCGCGCGACCGGCAAATCGCGCAACTGATCGTCAGGCTCATTCTTGGCTTGCACCGGTATCGGTTTTTGGCGGTCGCGGCGGCCAGCCCGGATATCGCCCGTCATGGCTTTCGATTCCATGATGGTCGAATTCACGTCTGCGGTAAAGGCGAGCAGCTCGTTCGCGGAATCGCCCGTCACCAAGCCGCGATTGCCCCAGTGGTAAGGCATTCCAATCTGGTGCGTCCAACGCCGCCCCAGTTTCAGGGGCGTCATACGCTGTGTCACCAGCACGCGAGCTTCAATTTCGCCCCGCGCCGTTGAGATCGTCGCCCATTCGCCGTTGCGCAGCCCCCGATCCCGGGCCAGCTCGGGCGAGATCTCGCAAAACATTTCGGGCTGCAGTTCTGAAAGCCACGAGAGCCAGCGCGACATTGCGCCTGACGTGTGATGCTCGGTCAACCGGTACGTAGTAATCACATACGGAAACCGCGCATCTCCAAACGGACGCGCCATTTGGTTGTCAAGGCGGTCGTATTCGAAACGAACCGGATTGCACTGCTGACCGTATAGCGGGTTCTCAACCGGCGATTCAATGGGTTCATAGTGCGCCGGTAAGGGTCCATCCTGCAGGCCCGAGGGTGCGAACAGCCAGCCCTTGCCATCCGGCTGCAACAAGAACGGATCGTCGCCCGAAATCGTTTCGATGCCTTGCGAATCCAGAGGCGCACGGTAAGCCGGAGGCCGCTGCTTGATGAAGTCCGGCTCATCATCGCCCGTCCATTGCTGTTTCGCGTCATCCCACCAGATCAAGGCTTTCCGCTCGGACCATGGACGGCCCTCAGGATCCGCTGAAGCCCGGTTGTAGAGGATATGCCGATTCGCGGGCCACGCGAACCCCCAATCAGGACCGTAATGATAACGATCGTTCGCCGGTGTGCGGTTCGCGGCGCGATTCACTCCGCCCGCATAGATCCCCGAATAGATCCAACACCCGCAAGCGGTCGAGCCGTCCTTTTTCAAGTCAGTGAAGCCGCCCACCGGTTTGCCATCTGCGACAGTGTATCCGTTAACCTCGGCGAGCACGGCTTCGGCTTTCGGTTCTGCGTGAGGGCCGTGGACCGGATAGTCCCAGGTCAGATCTCGCATGGGCCTGTCTTTCGGATCGCTCGATTCTGCGTAAAGCTGCTTCAATCGCCGGCCAAGATCATACACGAAACCCAACTCGCTCCGGCAATCGCCGGGAGGCTCGATTGCGGCGTGATGCCATTGCGCCACGCGCTGCGTCTGCGTGAAGCTGCCGTCCTTTTCGGTGTGTGCCGCCGCCGGAAAGAAAAATACTTCCGTCCCAATGTCTTCGGCGCGCACTTCTCCACGTTCGTGCTCGGGCGAATCCTTCCAAAACTCAGCCGTCTCGATCAGCGAGAAATCCCGGACCACAAGCCACTCGAGATTCCTCAATCCCTTCCGCTGCAGACCCGCGTTGGGCGATCCAACCACGGCATTTTCGCCCATTACGAAATACCCCTTTACATCTCTGTCCGCCATGTTGACGACGGTTGTCATATGCGAGTGATCGCCCGTGATGCGCGGCAAATAGGAATAGCAGAACTCGTTCTCAGACGTTGCGGCCTCTCCATACCACGCCTTCAGCAGCGAAACCATGTACTTGGGCGTCTCCGTCCACCAGCCCGAACGAGGCGTGTAGTTCTCCAGATATTTCTCGAGTGATGGATCGACGCCCGCCTTCGGCATCGGCAGGTACCCCGGAAGCAAATTAAACAAAGTCGGAATGTCTGTCGAGCCCTGTATGCTCGCGTGCCCTCGCAACGCCAGAATCCCGCCACCGGGCCGCCCAATGTTTCCCAATAGCAATTGAAGAATCGCCGAGGCGCGGATAAACTGCGCACCGGCCGAGTGCTGAGTCCACCCCACCGAATAACAGAATGCGGTCGTGCGGTCGCGTCCTGAATTCCGGCAAATAGCATCCGCGATTCTCTCGAACTGCTCCGGACTGATCCCACAAACTTCCTGTACCATCTCAGGCGTGTAACGCTTAAAGTGCCGCTTCAGAATCTGAAATACACACCGCGGATTCTGAAGCGTCGCGTCCCTCTCGAACGCCTTCGCCTTTTCGTGATGGAAATGCGCCGCACGCTCAGTATGTGATTCGGAAGTGCTATGGGTTGCGCGATCGCCATGTTCAACCGATTCATAGCTCCAGCTCGCAGTTTCGTACTGGCCCTCTCCCTGCTGCCATCCGCTGAATAGCCCATCCAGGTCTTCGGTGTCTTCGTAATCTTCCGAAACGATCATCGATGCGTTCGTATACGCGTCTACGTACTCTTTGAAAAAGAGCTGGTTCTTAATCACGTGCGAGATCAGCGCGCCCAGGAACACAATATCCGTGCCCACGCGAATCGGCGCGTGTATGTCGGCCACTGCGCTGGTTCGCGTAAACCGCGGATCGACATGAATAATGGTTGCGGCGCGCTGTTTCGCCAGCATCACCCAGCGGAACCCGACCGGATGGCATTCAGCCATGTTCGACCCTTCAATAACGATGCAATCCGCATTCGCCAGATCTTGGAGCCCAGTCGTCGCGCCCCCTCTGCCAAACGAGGCCCCCAGACCGGGGACCGTGGAGGAGTGTCAAATACGGGCCTGATTTTCGATCTGAATGATCCCGAGCGAGTTGAACAGCTTCTTGATCAGGTAATTCTCTTCGTTGTCGAGCGTCGCTCCGCCCAGATGCGCTATGCCGAGCGTCCGGTTTACCGGCGTGCCATCCTCCGCCGCCGCTTGCCACGTCTCCTCGCGTGTCTTGAACACGCGCTGCGCCACCATCTCCATGGCTGCGGCAAGCGGTATCGGTTCCCAAGCGCTCGAGTAAGGCCGACGGTACAACACCTGTTTCACCCGGTGCTCATTGGTCACGAGTTGAAAAGTGGCCGAACCCTTCGGGCACAGGCATCCTTCAGAAATCGGCGATTCGGGATCCCCTTCAATGTCGATGATCCGGCCATCTTTCACATAGACCAGTTGCCCGCAGCCCACCGCGCAGTAAGGGCAGACCGATTTCACTATCTTGTCCGCATACTTGGTCCGTGCCATCACAGCCCCAGTTCGTGTTGAGGTGGCCGTGTCCCCGAAGGCCAGAGCATCGCGTCGCTGGATCTGTTTCAGTACGGGCCAGGCGGTGAGTTTCGGAAGCTTCATGACGGTTGTCCCTTATATAGACACTGAAACCCGGTAATCGTCACCAGGACGAATCCCCAGTAGATTTCACAAGTTCACCCGATGCGCAGCATTTCCCGGTACTGATCAGGCAAGCGCACAGGCCGCCATTCGCGGTTCAGCCAGATGTGGCGGGTTGACCCTTGTGCCAGCAATCTGTCCGAGCTGCCCGAGCGGATCTGATACGCAAACTCAATCGTGCGCGAGCTTGCGTTCACGACCTCCGTCTGCACGACAATCTCCTCGTCATAGCGCGCCGGATAGAGATAATGGCAGGCAGCATCGATGACGCCGAGAAACAAGCCTTCCTCTTCGATTGCTTTATAATCAAAGCCTCGCGCCCGAACCAGTTCGACCCGCCCAATCTCCATCCATATCAGATAATTTGCGTAATAGACAACACCCATCTGATCGGTTTCCGCGTACCGCACGCGAAACCGAGTACGATGCTTCTCTAAGCCCCCCGATTCCTGCTGCAATCCCTGTGCCTCCCCTTTTGAATCCCTTCCCATTTAGGATAGAGATGAACCCGCGCATCATCGCGGGACGGGAGTAAGCCCACATTCCTTAAATGGCGACCGATTCCAAGCTAGTCACGACCTCGAAAGTCGTCGTGGCAACCACCGTCGCGCTGGCGTTTATCAGCTACTGGCGGGGAGCGGCGATCGTTCTCAGCGATCTCGCTTCGTCCATGTTCTATGCCGGAGGCATTGCCGAGCAAGCCGTCGGAAACTCGGCGGCCTGGTACGTCCTCGCTGTCATGATCTTCAGCTTTGCCGTGCGCTCCGTGTACATGGAAAGCTGCGGGATGTTCGTTCGCGGCGGCGTTTACGTTGTCGTGCGCGATAGCATGGGCCCGTTTACTGCCAGATTATCTGTTTCCTCGCTCATATTCGATTACATTCTGACCGGGCCTATCAGCGTCGTCACTGCCGGCCAATATCTCGGTCGCCTCATCAACGAGCTGTTCGGTTTCGCGCACAAGAACTTTCAGCTGGACCCGAATACCTTCGCTGCGTTCTTTGCCGTTCTGGTCACGATCTATTTCTGGTGGAGCAACATCAAAGGCATACAGGAGTCGAGTTCTGCGGCCCTGAAGATCATGCAGATCACTACGGTGATGGTCATTGCTCTGCTGATCTGGTGCCCCCTCACGCTTCTCATTCGCGGCGCCGCGCAAATACCGCCATCCCCTCTACCGAAACACCTTACATTCACGAAAGAATCTTTGGGCTGGTTTCAGGGCACCATCTGGCCAACCATTCCGATCG
Organism: uncultured Acidobacteriaceae bacterium; assembly: GCA_963703035.1. Lineage (GTDB taxonomy): Bacteria > Acidobacteriota > Terriglobia > Bryobacterales > Bryobacteraceae > Bog-105. The sequence continues at coordinate 2,696,281 of OY969780.1, forward strand.
TCGCCATCATTATTGCTTTCGGCCACTCTCTGCTGTCCATGAGCGGCTTTGAAACGCTCGCTCAGGTATATCGCGAGATCGCTCACCCGAAACTCAAGAATCTGAAGATCACCGGCAATATCGTTTGCCTGTATGCGATCTTCTCGACCGGCTTTATCACTCTTTTCGCCGCAATGATCATTCCCGACACTGTGCGAAAGACGTATGTCGATAACTTGATTGGCGGACTCGCCATGAATCTGGCCGGACCGCCGATGATGAGGCTGGCCTTTCATGTCTTCGTCGTAGCGGTCGGAGTCTTGATTCTCTCCGCTGCAGTGAACACTTCGCTCATAGGGGCGAACGGCGTTCTCAATCGCGTTGCCGAAGATGGCGTGCTGCTGGATTGGTTCCGTAAACCGCACGCCCGATTCGGCACCACCTTCCGCATCATCAACCTGGTTACTCTTCTCCAGCTCATAACTATCGTCTTGAGTCGGGGAGATGTATATCTCCTCGGTGAAGCATACGCCTTCGGCGTAGTGTGGAGCTTCACACTCAAAGGTCTCGGCGTACTGGTGTTGCGATTCCAGCGTAAAGACCAAGAGTACAAAGTGCCGCTCAACATCTACGTTGCAGGAAAAGAAATCCCCATCGGCTTGGCCGTAACCACTCTGATTCTTTTGGCGACCGCCGTTGCAAACCTCTTCTCGAAAGAATACGCCACAATTTACGGCGTCAGTTTTACCATTGCATTCTTTATCTTGTTCACGATCTCCGAGCAAATTAACGCACGCAAGCATAAGGCCCGCGAGGAACAATCGCTCGAAGAGTTCAACTTGCAGCAACAACCGCGTGTCGACGCGAAATCGCTTCACGCCCGCGCCGGATGCATTTTGGTAGCTGTTCGCAACGTAGCGAATATGCAGCATCTCAGACGGACTCTGCAGAAAACCGACCTGCGCCGCAACGATATCGTCGTCATGACGGTTCGTCCGCTGGCGCCTGACAGCGAATACGCGCTCAAGGATGATCAGGTATTCGGTTCGGATGAGAAAACCTTGTTCTCCGCCGTCGTCACGATGGCGGAAAAAGAAGGCAAGCCCGTCGAGCTGTTGGTAGTGCCGGCGACGGACCCGTTCGATGCTGTAGTCCAAACTGCCAATCAGCTTAAAGTCTCGCGCCTGGTAACGGGTGTTTCGCCCCGCATGTCTTCCGACGAGCTGGCGCGGAGAATCGGCTTGGCCTGGGAGCGCCTGCCCGAGCCGCGACATCCCTTCTCACTCGAGATCATCACCCCCGACCGCCCCTCCACCTATGTGAATCTCGGTCCTCACCCGCCCCGCCTCTGGCCGGAGGACATTGATAAGCTCCACAGCCTTTGGCTGAGTCTCAGCGAAGACGACGCGCTGGGCGCTAAGCTCCACCATCGCGACGTGGTCGGCTTGGCGCTTCGAAAGCTTCAGGACGAACTGTCAGGTCCGGAGCGCGACCAAGTGCTCCGCCGTCTCCGCGAAGAGCTGCAGCACCACTCGCGCTAGCCTTATCCCTCTGTCAAGAACCGCTCAGTTTCAGCTTCGTTTCGGAAGTCCATCTCCGCCGACTGAAGAAGCTGGGTAGCTTCGGATTCGTTTTGCGCGACCAGCAGCAATAGGTCGGTAATCGCATCCACCGCCGAAGCGTATGGATCATTCCCGCTTACCGATCGATACCGCTTGATGGTTTCCTGAGCGCGCCGCCTGCGTTCTTGAAGTGTTGCCATTCAGTGCCGGTAGCTTCAATGATACGCGTTTGTGGCTCAGACGATCGCTTTCGTCGTCTGCCGGAACGAACGCCGCCACCACTTGCTAGGATTTGGGCATGCGCGTCAGGGTACTATTCTTTGGCATCCTGAAAGACATCGTCGGCCACTCCGAAGAATCCCTCGAAATCGACCCGCATTCCACCCTCGCCAGCCTTTTTGACGCCTACTCCGCGCGATTCGAAACCCTGCGAAACAAACGTCCGTCGATTCTATTTGCCAGGAATCGGGAGTTTGCCACGCCGGAAACGAGACTAGCCGAGAATGACGAGATCGCCTTTCTGCCGCCCGTGAGCGGCGGCTGTGGACACGTGTTCGCCATCACGCGCGATCCCATCGATTCGCAGCAGCTCTCGCGCCGTTTATGCCGGCCCGAGGACGGCGCCGTGGTTATCTTCGAAGGTGTCGTGCGCAATAACACGAAAGGCCGGCCGACCTCGCACCTCGAGTACGAGTGCTATGAGCCCATGGCCCTCGATCAGATCACCCGTATCGGAAACCAAATCGCCGCGCAGTACAGCCTGGGCGCTATAGGCATCGTGCACCGCCTGGGGCGATTGCAGGTAGGCGAAGCCAGCGTCGCCGTCGTCGCCTCAGCTCCCCATCGCCGCGCCGCTTTTGAAGCCGCTCTCGAGGGAATCAATCGCCTGAAGCGCGAAGTGCCCATTTGGAAAAAAGAATTTTTCGCGGACGGCGCGGTGTGGGTCGAGGGCGAATGGGACGAGAGGCTCCTGGCGGGTCCCGACAAGCATGGCGCTCCGTAACTGCCGTAAGGCGCGGCTGCTGACCCCGCTCCTGTGCTTCCTCGCGACCGGCTGGTCACAATTTAAACCCGCTACCCCGAATACCCAGCAAAAGCCGGAAACGTCCCAGCAGGCCCCCTCGTTTTCGGTCAAGGTGAATCTCGTACGCCTGCTCGTTTCGGTGCGCGATCGCTCGGGCGCGCCGCTCACGAACCTCGACAAGGCAGATTTCCGCGTATTTGACACCGAAACGCCTCAGGACATCGCGGTCTTCGAGCGAAACACGTCCTTGCCGCTTTCCGTCGCCGTCATGATCGACACCAGCGGCAGCACGCAAATCGAGCTGCACAACGAAGTCGACTCGGTCCTGAAATTCATTCCCATGTTATTGAACGCCGGGAATCCAGAGGACCGCTTCGCTCTCTTCAGTTTCAATTGGCGAACCAATATGGAAGTCGACTTCTCCCGCAATCAGCATCGCGCCGAACGGGCGCTGCATTCCTTGCACGGCGAAGGCGGCACTTCGCTGTATGACGCGATTTATCTTGTCAGCGACAATCTCGCGGACAAAGAGGGACGCCATGTCATGGTTGTCGTAACCGATGGCGGCGATACGACCAGCTATAAGCGCTACAGCGACGCGTTGAAGGCCGCGCAACGTGCTGACGTAGTCATGTATCCCGTAGTGGTCGTCCCTATCGCCAACGATGCGGGCCGGAACACAGGCGGCGAGCACGCCCTTGCAACTCTCGCCGAATCGACCGGCGGCCGCATCTTCTACGCAGCGGGATTCGAGCAGGTCGACGCCGCATTCGGCGAAATTCTCCAGGAGCTACGGACACAATATCTGCTGGGCTACTATCCGAAAAACGTCCGCGAAGAGCCGAGCCTGTTTCATCCCGTCCGCGTCCTGCTTCGCAACCCATCACTGAAGGTCACTGCCAGGACCGGCTACTACCAACCCTGAACGCAAGAACTGATAGTGGGCTAATTTGAAAATCATTAGCGTGCGAACGCGGACGTGATCATCATCACGGCGAAGACGATGAAACAAATACCTATAAACCTGCAAATAGGCCACGCGCGCTCATCAAACGGATTTAATTCAGGATGAGCCCACTTTGCCCAACCTAGAACACCGGGTGGGTATAGCACCGACCACAACCCCACGGCGAAAAGGAGAAAAGACCACAGCAACATTGCCTTTTTGTTCGCCAAAAAGCACCCAAGCACAATAACGACAACTGTCGCTACGCGAATAGAGATGTCAATTGCTTTCATGAGTGCCGTGTGCCCCGCGTTATACTACCCCGCTCTTTATCCCCTCCGCTCTTCGGCTTCGATCAACGCGACGACGCCTGATACTTCCGACAGCCGATCTGTGACACCAGCAAGTATTGCAGGAGTGACGCGCGGTATTCGGTGAATCCCTTTCAAAGTGACCCACGACAAAACCCGTCCTGTGGTGAAGTGACAGTATATGGGAGATTTTCTTGACGCGGCGATCGAGATCGCTCGTGAAGCGGGACAGGTTTTGCTTGCACATCGTGGCGCCGCCTTCGAGCTCAAAGGCGCCTTCGACCTTGTGACAGCGGCCGACCGCGCCAGTGAAGAGCTCGTCGTCAAGCGTCTCAAGCAGCGCTTTCCGAATCACGGCATCGTCGCCGAAGAGGGCGGCCATGCCGAGATGCATTCTGAATTCCGCTGGTATGTCGATCCGCTCGACGGAACCACGAATTTCGCGCATGGCTTCCCCATGTGGAACGTCACGCTCGCGATCGCGCGCAACGAAGAAATCATTGCAGGCGTGATTTTCGATCCGCTCAATGACGAGCTTTTTACCGCCGAACGCGGCGCAGGCGCTCGCTTGAACGGCGCGCCCATTCACGTCAGCCGCGCTCACACGCTAAACGAATCGCTTCTGGCCACCGGCTTTCCGAGCAGGCGTCGTCATCGCGATATCAACATCCACTTTTATTACCAAGTGGCGATGCTGACGCATGGCGTGCGCCGAGGCGGTTCCGCTGCGCTCGATCTCGCCTACACGGCCTGCGGACGCCTGGATGGCTTTTGGGAATTTGGCCTGAATCCATGGGATATGGCGGCCGGCACGTTACTCGTGGAAGAGGCCGGCGGAAAAGTCTCTGGAATGAAGAGAGAACCGCTCGATCTTTATGGCGACCATGTTCTCGCCGACAACGGCTTGATTCACGACGAAACGCTCGAGCTTTTCACTGAGATCTTTCATGGCCGCTATCGCTTCGAGCTGCCTTCTTTGCCCGCCGAAGAATACGAGACGCAACGTGGCTGAACCGCCCCCCGTCCCGCTCACGCTCGAAGGCTCCAGCGTTCTGCATCAGATGTTCCGCTTTCGCCTCAGCGCCTGGCGCGCTCTCGAGCCATCGCGGCGCGAATCCATCCTACACGAAGCCGCCGAGCTCCTGACTCCCATGGAGCAAGGCTCAGGCGGAGCCCATCCCAATCAATCCGCCATCTATTCCCAAATCGGGCACAAGGGCGATCTGCTGCTACTCCACTTCCGCGATACACTCGAAGATCTTCACCGCGCTGAGCTCGCCATCGCGCAGCTCGAGTTCGCCGAGTATCTCGAACCCGCCCACTCGTATCTCTCCATGGTCGAGCTCGGGCTCTACGAATCCTCCGCCAAGGCTTACGCCCAGCTTGCGGAGCAAGGGCTGGAGCCGCACTCTCCCGAGTGGAATGCCGGGATCGCCGAAGTCATTCAACGTCAATCCGCCGCGATGATACCGCGCTTATACCCGCGTATTCCCCCATCCAAATACCTGTGCTTCTATCCAATGGACAGAAAGCGCGGCGAACAAAAGAACTGGTACCAGGTCCCGATGCCCGAGCGCCAGCGCCTCATGCACGATCACGGCATGATCGGCCGCCGCTATGCCGATTCCGTTAAGCAAATCATCACCGGATCCATCGGTTTCGATGATTGGGAATGGGGCGTCGATCTTTTCGCCGACGACCCGTTGGTCTTTAAAAAACTGATCTACGACATGAGATTCGACGAAGTGAGCGCCGTCTATGCTCTTTTCGGAACCTTCTATGTCGGTTTGCGCGTCGAGTGCGCGGATCTGCCGAAGCTCTTGGCAGGCGCGCTCCCCTGAAACTCGTACGCCGTCGCACTCTTATACCGCTACTCAATCTTCCGGGAGAGGCAATGGTTTCGAACTCCGGATTGCCGTAACTTGTGAGCATCGGACCCGTTGTGCGGTCCGCAAAAGGTTAAAAGGAGGGGAGTAGATATGGAAGAGCAGATACTGCACTGGAGCACCTTAGCTGTTGCATCTGCACTCGGGCTGACGGTATTGGTTCGAAAACGCGTCCGGAGAGAGCGCCGGTCCTGGGGCCAATGGGTGATCCTCTTGCTCTACAGAGGCGTCGCCCGGCTATGGGCCTTCGTTCGCGCTATTGATGTCGGATATCTCGAATATCGCCGGGCCATCAATCAAGCACCCTTCGAAATCGAAAATGAGCGCTCCCTGGGGAAACTTATCAAGCCCTCGAGCTTGAAATCCGTCGGCCCCAAGGCGGCCTAAGCCAAAAGCGCTCTACCGTGAGACTGCCGGCTCCGGCCGCTCACTACTCCCGTGTAGATGCTGTATCGCTCACTGTTTCGCGCCTTCTCTTCGGATCTGGCAATTGATCTCGGAACCGCAAACACGCTCGTGTTCGTCGCGGGTAAAGGCATTGTTTTGAACGAGCCCTCCATCGTCGCCGTGAACCGGAACACTGGCGAGATTGTAGGTTGCGGGTTGGAAGCCAAGGAGATGCTGGGCCGAACTCCCACCAATATCGTCGCCATCCGTCCCTTGCGTGACGGTGTGATTGCCGATTTCAAAATGGCCGAACGCATGTTGAACTACTTCATCCAAAAGGCACACAAGCGCAAAAGCCTGGTCCATCCCCGCATTGTGGTCGGCGTTCCGAGTGAAACCACCGAAGTCGAGAAACGCGCCGTGCTCGATTCCGCCTACCGCGCCAAAGCGAGCGAAGTCTTTCTCGTCGAACAGGCCATGGTCGCCGCCCTGGGCGCCGGGCTTCCCGTCACCGAGCCCTGCGGGAATATGGTCGTCGACATTGGCGGAGGCACCACCGATATCGCTGTGATCTCGTTGTCCGGCATCGTCTACTCGCGTTCCATACGCGTGGCAGGAAACCAGTTGGACGACGCCATCATGGACTACGTAAAGAAGAAGTACAACCTGCTGATCGGAGAGCGCACCGCCGAGAAAATTAAGATCGAGATCGGCTCAGCCGCCCCGCTCGAAGCTCCACTCACGACCGAAGTCAAAGGCCGTGATTTGCTGCAGGGCCTGCCGAAAACCGTCGTCCTCAAAGACGAGGAGATCCGCGAGGCGGTTTCCGACTGCGTAAGTTCAATCGTCAGCGCCGTCCGGGCGGCTCTCGAGCGCACCCCGCCAGAGCTCAGCGGAGATATCACCGATCGCGGCATCATTCTCACTGGGGGCGGAGCCTTATTAAAGCGTCTCGATATGCGAATTCGCACCGAGACCGGCCTGCCGGTGTTAATCGCCGACGAGCCGCTGGCTTCCGTCGTCTTAGGTACTGGCAGGATGCTCGCCGATTTCAAACTCCTGCGAAAAATGGCCGTCCATTAGACCTGCTGCGCCCTCTCCCTACTCACCGTAAACTGTGCGCTGATCGTGTCGTTTCAAGCGCTTGAGATGGTACGCTTAGAAATCGAAAATGCGCACGGTCGACCTGATTCACCGCAAACGGGAGGGCGAGGAGCTTTCTGCCGAAGAGATTCAATACCTTGTGGATGGCTACACTCGTGGCGACATCCCCGACTATCAAATAGCTGCGTTCCTGATGGCGGTGTACTTTTCCGGCATGTCCGACCGTGAAGTCAGCGCGTTGACCGAATCCATGACGAATTCGGGCTCGCCCGTCGATCTCTCCTCTATTCCTGGCACAAAAGTAGACAAGCATTCGACCGGTGGAGTCGGCGATAAGACAAGTTTGATAGCCGCTCCGATCGCCGCCGCTGCCGGTGTGATTGTTCCGATGATTTCGGGGCGCGGCCTCGGACACACAGGCGGCACGCTCGACAAACTGGAATCCATTCCCGGTTTCCGAACCGATCTGGGGATTGACGAGTTCCTGGCCCTCGTCGCTGAGCATGGGCTCGCTTTCATCGGCCAGACGCCCGAAGTTGCACCGGCTGATGGCAAACTGTACGCCGTTCGCGACGCCACCGCGACCGTGGAATCCATTCCGCTCATCGCTTCCTCGATCATGTCCAAAAAGCTGGCCGTCGGCCTGGACGCGCTGATCCTGGACGTGAAAGTAGGATCCGGCGCATTCATGAAAAAACAGGTCGATGCCCGGCGCCTCGCGCAAATGATGGTCGGCATCGGCAGGCGTCTCGATAAACGCGTGCAGGCTCTCATCACCGATATGAACCAGCCTCTCGGCTATGCCGTCGGCAATGCGCTCGAGATTATGGAAGTATCGCAGACCTTGCAAAACGCAGGTCCCGCCGATCTCACGCGTCTTTCGCTCGAACTTGCGGCCCGCATGATCTACCTCGGGAAGATCACGCAGACTTTGGATGAAGCCCGCGAAATGGCCCAGGCCAAATTACTCGACGGCTCGGGATACGAAAAATTCAAAAATGTCATTGCCGCGCAAGGAGGCAACCCGCAGGTGCTCGACCGCTTCGACCTGCTTCCGAACGCGACCGGAGCGCAAGAGATCACAACCAGCCGCGGCGGTTACGTCAGCGCCATTGATGCTGAGCTGATCGGGCAGGCTTCTTCCATGGTCGGAGCTGGCCGAAACACGAAAGAAGATTCCATCGATCCGGCGGTCGGCGTCATCCTCGAAGTCAAAGTCGGACACAAGATCGACCCGGATAGCATTCTCTGCCGCATCTACTATACGAGCGATGAGCACGTCCCCGAAGCCGCTGAGCTGGTCGAAGACGCCTTCAAGATTTCACAGCAGCCCGTCGAAGAACGCGATTTGATCCTCGAAGTCGTCAGCTAGCCTCGAGCGCAGATGGCACGGTTCGCCGGGGTCCTCGGTTTGCTGGCCATCGTTTTCTGCGCTTATATTTTCTCGACGCGCCGCTCCGCGATCCAGAAGCGCGTTCTCCTATGGGGCATCGTGCTCCAGTTTGGCTTCGCATTTCTGGTTCTCAAAACCAAATTCGGCCAACTCTTCTACGCCATCAGCATTTTCGTGAATGCGGTCCTGAACTACACCGCCGCCGGCTCGAGCTTCGTCTTCGGCGATAAGCTGGGCCTCAAAAATAACCAGTTTGGAGTCATCTTTGCCTTTCAGGTTCTCCCCATCGTCATTTTCATCGCGTCCTTGTTCGCCATCCTTTACTACTTAGGAATCATGCAAGTGCTCGTGAAAGGCATGGCCATCATCATGCTGCGCTTCATGGGAACCAGCGGCGCTGAATCCACCTGCGTAGGGGCGAGCATTGTCATGGGGCAAACCGAGGCGCCGCTCACCATTCGCCCCTTTCTTGAAAGCATGACCGAATCCGAGCTCTTCACTGTGATGGTCAGCGGCATGGCCCACGTATCCGGTTCCGTCATGGGCGCATACGTGGCGATTGCCGGTGTTTCGATAGCGCATCTGCTGACCGCAGTAATCATGACCGCCCCCGCAACCGTAATGCTTGCAAAGATGTTCGTGCCCGAGACCGGCAAGCCCGTAACTGCTGGAACATTAAAGGTCGATGTCGAGAAACCTGGCGTAAATCTGATCGATGCGGCTGCGCGTGGAGCAGCCGATGGATTGCAGCTCGCGTTGAATATCGCCGGTATGCTCATTGCGTTCCTGGCTTTGATTGCCTTGATCAACGGTGGACTCGGCTGGCTGCACTCGGAAGTCAGTTGGATGCCGGAATCTGCCGCAGCCATTCTGGCATTCTTGTTCGCGCCGGTTGCCTGGTTGCTGGGCGTGCCCTGGCATGATTGCGCGACCATCGGGAGATTGTTGGGAACCCGAATGGTGCTGAATGAATTCGTCGCGTTCGTCAATCTCGCTAAGGTGAAGGCGATTTTAGAGCCGCGGTCATTTGTTATCGCTACCTTTGCGCTTTGCGGGTTTGCAAACCTCAGCTCGATTGCGATTCAGATCGGCGGAATCGGCGCTCTCGCTCCTTCCCGAAAATCAGATCTCGCCCGGCTGGGCCTCAAAGCCATGATCGTCGGAACGCTCGCTAATTTCATGTCGGCTTGCATCGCTGGCATTTTGCTTTAGACTCTATCCATGCGCGATGCTGCCCGGTTCGTCCAATCGAAAACTTCCCTGCGGCCCAAAATCGGCGTCGTACTGGGAAGCGGACTGGGCGCCTTTGCCGAAGCGCTCGGGCACACGCTTCGCCTCTCCTACAAAACCATACCCGGCTTCCCCACTTCCACCGCGGCCGGCCACGCGGGCAAGCTTATCATCGGAACCCTTGGAGCAAACGGGCTAGGCACCGTGGACGTAGCGGTCATGTCCGGCCGCTTTCACCTGTACGAAGGCTATACTGCGCAGCAAGTGACCAGCGGCATCCGCCTGTTTCGTGAGTTGGGCGTCGAACGCGTCGTGCTGACGAATGCCGCCGGCGGCATCAATCTCGAATTCGCCACAGGCGCGCTGGTAGCGATCTCCGATCACATTAATCTGCAAGGCGCGAATCCGCTCGTCGGCCCTGACGATGAGCAACTTGGGCCAAGATTTCCCGATATGACCGAAGCCTATTCGCCCGAGCTTCGCGAGCTTGCCCGTCAAACTGCGGACGAATTGGGCATCACTCTCTATGAAGGCGTCTACGCGGCCGTTCTCGGACCCAGCTATGAAACGCCCGCTGAAATCCGTTTCCTGAAGGCCATCGGCGCGGATTTAGTGGGAATGTCAACCGTCGCTGAAACGATCGCTGCGAATCATCTGGGTATGGAAGTACTCGGCATCTCATGCGTAACCAATCTTGCGGCGGGGCTCGGCGGCGAGAAACTGAATCACGATGAAGTCCTCGAAGTTGCCGAGCGTGTCTCGACCACTTTCTTGAAATTGCTGCGCGCCTTGCTGCCCAAGCTGGCAAGTACCTGGAAGCCTCGTCGCAGTGCATAAGTCCAAGAGCCTGGTGCTGTTTGATATCGATGGAACGCTGTTGCGGCGCGCGGGAGATCATCACAAGCGCTCACTCATCGAAGGGATACGCAAGGTGACCGGACTTTCTACGACGCTCGACGGCATACCAACCGCAGGAATGCTCGATCGCGAACTCATTCGGGCCATGCTTCGGGTGGCTGGCCATAGCGAGCGGGCAATCGAACGCAGCATGCGCCGGATCCAGGCCGAATCTCAGAGCTGTTATGCGGCGGATTGCGCGCCTGATCTGCGAATGAGCGTCTGCGCGGGCCTTCCCGAATTTCTCGCTACGCTCGAGTCGCGCGGTGCAGTCCTCGGCTTAGTCACTGGAAACTTAAGCCAAATCGGCTGGAAAAAGATGGAGCTCGCCGGGCTGCGCTCGTTCTTTTCAGTCGGCGCATTCTCCGAGGATGGCACAACCAGAACGCGCCTCGCTCGCGTTGCGGCGCAACGCGCGAGGAAACAAGGCTTGATCACGCCCCAGGCCCGCATCTCTGTAATCGGCGATCATATGAACGATGTCGAGGCCGCAAAATGGAACGGCTTTCAGTCAATTGCCGTCGCAACCGGAGTAACTTCAATCGAAGAGCTGAAAGCAGCACAACCGGATATTCTAGTCCCCGATCTCACGCACTTGGACTTCGAGAAACTGTTGTAGGAAAACCATCGTGATGCGCATTCAAATCGTTGACTCGCATACCGGCGGTGAGCCGACGCGCCTCGTCATTGGCGGCGGCCCGAATCTCGGCACCGGCAGTCTCAGAGAACGCGTCGCGCGCTTCCGCACTGAATTCGATTCTCTCCGCTCCGCCATTATCAACGAACCCCGCGGGTCTGACGCTATCGTCGGCGCCCTGCTCTGTCCGCCTCAAGACTCCTCCTGCAATGCCGGCGTGATCTTCTTCAACAATGTCGGATACCTCGGTATGTGTGGCCACGGCACCATCGGCCTCGTCGCAACACTCGCTCATCTCGGACGGCTCCGTACGGGTCATATTCGCATCGAAACCCCCGTCGGCATCGTTACGGCCGAGCTTCACGAGACCGGCGAAGTAACGGTTCGCAATGTTCCCAGCTTCCGCCATGCCGAGGACGTCACCGTCGAGACAAAAGAGTACGGCTCTGTAACCGGCGATGTTGCGTGGGGCGGCAATTGGTTCTTCCTCGCCAAAACGCCAAGCCCTTTCGAGCTCGCACTCCGCAATCTGGAAGAGTTGACCCAGTACACGTGGCGCATCCGGCAAGCGCTCACGCGCACCGGCATCACCGGAAAGAACGGCGCAGAGATCGACCACATCGAGATCTTCTCTGCCCCGCGCGATTCCCGCGCGCACAGCCGCAATTTCGTTCTGTGTCCCGGCAAGAGTTATGACCGCTCCCCTTGTGGAACCGGCACGAGCGCCAAGATGGCCTGTCTCCACGCCGATGGCAGCCTCAAAGAAAATGAGCTTTGGATCCAGGAGAGCATCACCGGCAGCCTATTCGAAGGACACGTCGAAATCGTCGAGCGCCAGGTGATTCCGTTCATCCGAGGCTCGGCATTCGTGACCGCCGAGGCGGAGCTGGTCATCGATGAGCGCGATCCCTTCCGCTGGGGCATTCCGGCTTGAAGTCATGGAAACATACGATGCAGTCATCATCGGCGCGGGCATCGTCGGCGCAGCATGTGCATACGAACTCGCCAGCGCCGGTCTGCGCGCGGCCATCATCGACGAGCACGAACCAGGAAGCGGCGCGACCAACGCCGGTATGGGCCATCTCGTCCTGATGGGCGACTCCGCGCCCGAGTTCGCATTAACGCGCTACTCGTTAGAGCTTTGGCGCTCCCTGGCACCCTCGCTGCCTGCCGATTGCGGCTATTGGAAATGCGGAACGTTATGGGTGGCTGTAGACGCCGATCAACTGCATACCGCGATCGATAAATGCCGTTGTTTTAACGAAAACGGAGTACAAGCTGACCTGTTGGACGAAGTTCAAATTGCCGATGCGGAACCCCGCTTGCGTCGGGGTTTAGCGGGCGCGCTCTCGATACCCGCCGACGCCGCCATCAATCCGCCTCAAGCCGCGCGCTTTCTCATCAACACCGCGCTTCACACCGGCCGCGCTGTCTTCATTAGCGGCAAACGCGTCGTTAGCTTGAACGATTCAGCCGCACGCCTCAGCGACGGCACATCTCTTTCGGCCAGCGCTTTTATTAACGCCACTGGCACGTCGGCTCCGCGCCTCACGCCCGGTCTGCCGGTTCGATCCCGCAAAGGCCACATGATCCTTGCGGACGCCGGTCCGAACTTTGCGCGCCACCAAATTGTCGAGCTCGGATATCTGAACAGCGTCCACACTACCGAAACCGATTCCGTCGCATTCAATGTGCGGCAAAAAACTGCCAACGAGCTGCTGGTCGGATCTTCGCGTCAATATGATGCCGGGGACAAACGAATCGATCCGGCAATCCTCGATCGCATGCTCAGCCGCGCCATCGAATTTATGCCCGCTCTCGATAGAGCGCGCCAGATCGATGCCTGGACCGGTTTCCGCGCCGGCACTCCCGAGGGCCTGCCGCTGATCGGCCGGTGTCCCGGTTACGAGCGAGTCTACGCCGCTACCGGGCATGAAGGACTCGGCGTGACCATGTCTCTCGGCACCGCGCGCTTGCTTCGCGATGAGATTCTGAAACAAGCTCCGGCGCTTGATCCAACTCCCTACAGCCCGGCCCGATTCAGCAGTAAGGAGGCGCAACAATGAGCATGAATTGGCGCGGCGTCATTCCCGCTATGACGACGCCCTTTCAACCCGACGGCTCGGTCGATCACGAGTTCCTGGCACGCCACTCGGACTGGTTCATTGAAAACGGTTGTACCGCCATTGTCGCGTTAGGCTCACTCGGCGAAGGCGCAACGCTCAGCGTCCGCGAAAAAGTTGCGGTTCTCGAAACGGCTACCAGAGCGCTTCATGGGCGTGCGCCCGTCATTGCTGGGATTTCCGCGCTCAGCACGAGCGAAGCCGTGGAGCTCGCCCAAGCCGCTCAGGCCGCCGGTTGCCAAGGCTTGATGGTCCTGCCTCCGTATGTTTATGTCGGCGATTGGCGCGAGATGAAGGCTCACGTCTCCGCGGTTTTCAACGCGACTCCCCTCTCTTCGATGCTCTATAACAACCCCATCGCCTATCACGTCGATTTCCTTCCCATTCATATCGCGGAACTGGCGAACGAGCACGGCAATCTGCATGCAGTAAAAGAATCGAGCGCAGATGTGCGCCGCGTAACAGAACTGAGATCGGCGACGGCCGACCGCTTAAGAATTCTTTGCGGCGTTGACGACCTGATCGTCGAAGCACTCTATGCGGGCGCGGTGGGTTGGATCGCCGGTCTCGCAAATGCGCTCCCACGCGAATCAGTCGAGCTCTTCACTCTCGCCGAAAAGGGCGACAAGTCAGCAGCTTTCGATCTCTACAAATGGTTTCTGCCCTTGCTGCGCCTCGACACCTTACCGAAACTCGTTCAGCTCATCAAGTATGCCCAGGAGCTCGTCGGCATGGGCTCGGCCCGCGTACGCCCGCCGCGGCTCGAGCTCACCGGGCATGAAAAAGAAATGGTCCAGACGCTTCTCGCGCGCCCACGCTGATTCATGAATCTGCGTTCCGGCCTACGCTGGGGCGGCCTGCTTTACTTCCATCCCCGCCGCGAAAAACGCTTCGATCTCTGCCAGTTCCTGCTTGCTCAGCTCGAAGTTCATCGCCCCCACCGTGCCCTGCACCTGGTCGGCTCTGCGCAACCCCACAATCGCGCCCGTCACCGCCGGATTGTGCAGCGTCCACGCCAGCGCAACTTCCGCCGGCGTCCGGCCATGGCGCTCTCCAATCGCCCGCAGCACTTCCACCAGCTCCAGATTCCGGCTCAGCTTCGGCTCTTTGAAATCCGCATCCCGCCTCCGCCAGTCGTCATCGGCAAGATTCATCGCCCGCTCTTTCGTCATCTTCCCCGTAAGCAATCCGGCCCGCATCGGCGAATACACAATCACCCCGATATTGTTTTCTCTGGCGAACGGAAGAATTTCCTTTTCTGAATCCCGAGCCAGCAGAGAATAGGGCGGCTGCAGCGAAGTAATCGGCGCAATCTTCATTGCCCACTTCATCTGCTCCACCTTGAAATTCGAAACGCCGATCCAGCGCACCTTCCCCTCTTCTTTCAACCGCGCCATTTCCGTCCAACCCTCCTCGAGGTCTTCTTCCGGCGCGGGCCAGTGCATTTGATACAGATCGATCGCGTCGAGTTTCAATCTCCGCAAGCTGTCTTCACACTCCTTGCGAATGGACTCCGCCTTCAAAGACCCAAAGATCTTCCCATTCTGGTCCCACCGCCGCTCGCATTTCGTAAATACATACGGCTTCTTCGAAAGTCCTTTCAACGTGTTGCCCACGACCTCTTCCGAATGGCCCAGCCCGTAGATCGCAGCCGTATCGATCCAGTTCATTCCCGCATCGAGAGCCGCGTGAATGGCCGACGCAGAGTCCCGGTCGTCCTGGTTGCCCCAGGAGAACGCCCACCCCGCGCCGCCCATCGCCCATGCGCCCACCCCTAAAGCCGTAATCTCGAGATCGCTGTTTCCAAGCTTCCTGTGATGTCTCATAAGTCCTTCTATACCGCTGATTAGATGTCGAACACGCGCCTTCTCGTGACAGGAATTACGCCCTGCTACGCCCGGTCAATCTGCGTCCTACCCGTCCCGGCAGTAAGGTTCCTGCGAACTTCGCAAACCGCGTGTCGTACTGGCAGTTTTCGAAACTCCTTACTCCCGCTGAGTCAATCGACCCCGCCGCGTAACGCTTTTACACTCGAAACAACTGAACGCAACGTCCAAAAGAGACGCAGTTCTCTTGAGGTCGGCGCCAACCGTAAGGTTTTAAAAATTTACTTCTGGAGAACTCAAATGAAATATATTCTGACCTTCTTTATGTTCGGCGCGCTCCTCTCAGCCGGCCCCCTGACTGTAAGTCTCGTGAACGCCGGCAACCCGGTGTTACACGACGGTAACGGCGTGGATGTAGGACCCTACACGCTCGGAATGAACGGTATGGACTACGCCGCGCTCTGCGTCGATAGCCGGGATTGGAGCCAATTGAACACTCCCTGGAGCGCAAACCTTACAACGGTCGGCAGTTCCAATCTCAGCAACACGTATCATCCATCCGAAGGGACTGAGTATGAGGAAGACGCCTACCTCTTTACTTTGATTACAAAGCCGGGGGCGGATCGCATCGATCTCCAGCATGCCGCGTGGGACATTATCAACGATTCGATTACCAGCGCGACCTCGCTCACAGGCCTCCACTTGTTTTCGGGCGATACAAAATACATCGATCAAGCCACCGCGGACTACAATACGAGCGGCCTGAATTTCGCCGACTTCGAGATCGTCTCGGGTTTCGATAAGGGCACTGGGCGCGAGCAGGAGTTCATCATCGGCGACAGTTGCGATGCGCCGGAACCCGCGAGTTTCGCGCTGCTGGGCGCCGGATTATTGATGGCAGGCGCGACGCGTGCATGGCGCGGGCGCAAGCAGATGGCTTCAGCAGAAATTGTCTAGTGTTCGGGGCTACTCCTACTTGCCGGCCGGTCGAGAGGACCGGTCGGCGTTTTTTCGTTCAGCGCTCTTAGGGTCGGTGGCGCTTGCGGGCGAGGCTGAAGCGCAAAGTTGAACTCGCCTGTGCCGCAAGAAGGCACAGGACCTCCGCGATAAAAAGCCAGCCCGTATTGCCAGTCGCGGCTTACACCCGCGTCGCAAATCGTACCCGGCAGTGCTTTGATCTCATGCCACAACACGCGCGCGGACACGTTCCGGTCAAGAACCGGGTCCGCGATCACTTTCAAATAAATTCCTCCCGCGGCCGTACACAGAACCAGCAGCCTGACAGCCCACAAAGGTCTTGCCGCGAACACCACCGCCACCGGGGCAGCGATATAGAGCAGGTCAACCGGCGTGAAATGCACATCCGACGAAGACAAGAACCGGCCTTGACTGAGCCAATCCGGCAAGTCTCGCGCAAGCATGGGAATGCTTGAGATCAGCACCGCACAAGGAATCAGCGAGAGCCGCGCCACTTTCGGCGCTCTCCGCTCAAGCTGCGAAGCGAGCAGCACAAACAAGCTCGGAAACAACGGCAGAAGATAACCCGGCAGTTTGTTCAGCGACACGCTGAATAGCAGGAAGCCGAAACAGAAAACGGCGGCGAGGAAGCGTTTCCGCGTGTCGCGCCAAAATCGCCCGAGCGCCAGAAGCCCGATAAGAGGCGTCCACGGGAAGAGTCCCGCGAGACACACCGGGAAATAATAATACCAGGGCTGAACGTGATGCAAGGATGGCGAGTAGAGCCGCTCGATGTGGTGCTTCCAAAAAAAATCTTCGAGAAAGGCCGCGCCGTTATACGCATATACGGCTGCGTACCAGGGCCCGGCGACGATGGCGCAGGCAATAACCGAGAGCCACCAACCACGCCAAAACCGCCGCAGAAACCAAAGAAAAGGGACAGCGAGAGCGAGCGGCACCAGCCCTTTCGCGAGCACAGCCAACCCGAGACAAACGCCAATCAGGACGAATCGTAACCGAATGTTTTCAAGATCCGGTTCTGCGCGAATCAGAGGCAAACTGAGCAATACAGCTAACGAAAAGCAAGCCGCCAACGGCAAATCGGTCAGGCATAGCCCGCTATACACAACCCAGCCAGCGGATGTCGCAAGCAGCGCCGTCGATAGAACTGCGACTTCCAACCCAAACTCCTGCCGAACCAGCCGGAACGAGATTGCGAGAAAAATCAAACTCGCTAGCGCTACAGGCAAACGCGCCGCCAGATCCGCCGGTAAACCGATGACGGTGGCGCTGGCCGCCATCCAATACAGCAATGGGGGCTTCTCGAACCACGGCGACCCCCACAATTTCGGCGTAATCAGGTCCCCGCTCGCAGCCATGGCCCGGCCGATCGCGGCATACCTCGGCTCATCGGGCCCCAGCAAGCCCACGCGATTCAGACCGTAAAGATATAGAACTAAAATCGCCGCGCCTACCGTGAGCAGCGGAAGGTGTCGGCGGAGAAAAGGCAACCGTTCTCAGAATATCCTCAACACGCCGCCGCGCGCGTCGCACTCACTACTCGGACTGCTCGATCGTAGGAAACAACAACTCATTTCCGTCGGGATCGACGATCTTGATCACGTCATAACCCCACCATGAGTTCTCGCTCGGAACCGAGCGCTCGACGATTTCACGGCGAAGCGCAGCCAGTCCATCGACGGTCAGTTCCACGAACAAGCGCGCCCTGTCTCTTCGCCCGGCATCTTCGCAAAGGATGATCTCGCATTCCGCGCGATTGACTTGGCAGACTTTGCCCGCGCCGTCGCCCTCGTGCCAACGCTTCTCGAAGCCGAGCATGTCCATGTAGAACCGAAGAGCCCGGCTCACGTCAGCAACAAAGAGCACGGGACGCGTGTACCAGCGATGAGTGATTTGCTCTCGGACGGCTGTCTTGGTCATGTCGGTTCCTGATTCGCCCAGCTAGTATAGCCCGCCCAGCCTAACGATCACACGAGACATTGCCCAGCGTGGTTCCGCTTCCGATAAACTCACTGTCGTGCACAACGGCGCGTTATGGCGCGGCAGCGCACGCGAGAACAGCGGATGCGGATAAAAGTATTTCTACCTTTCTTTGGTTGTGCGTTGCTGCTGAGATCCGGCAATGACAAATTGCAGCGTGACTCCCGGCCCGAAATCGAGCGCCTGATCTCAGCGGCTATTTCGAAAAACAAGATTCCTGGCCTTTCTGTTGCGGTAGTCAGTCAGGGCCACATGCTGTACTCGAGCGTTTTTGGCGAGGCCGACATTGAAAATCACGTTCCGGTAACTGCCGACAGCCTGTTTCGGACGGCCTCGGTCGCCAAACCTATCACCGCTACAGCGGCCCTGGCGCTCTCGGCAGTAGGTCGCTTAAACCTCGACGCACCAATTCAGAATTACTGCCCGGCGTTTCCAGACAAGGCATCGGTAATCACATCCCGTGAGCTCCTCTCGCACCGCAGCGGTATTCGTCATTACAAATCGGAAACACTCGAGGATCCCGAGGTCAGCAGTGTCCACCACTACGCGAAGCTAAGCGATGCATTCGTGCTGTTTGGCAAGGATCCTTTGGTCTATCAACCTGGAACCGCATTTTTGTACAGCACGTTCGGATATACGGTACTCGGTTGTGTTCTGGAGGGTGCCGCCGGCGAGTCATTCCCAGCGTTAATGAAGCAGTATGTCTTCGCTCCGGCTGACATGCAAGCTTCAAACATTGATGACGCTCGGAGGATCATTCCCAATCGAGTCCGCGGATACGATCTTGGAAGCGACGGTCGACTGGAAAATGCACCCTGTATCGATTCCAGCGATAAATATCCAGCCGGCGGTTTGCTGACCACAGCAACCGATCTTACTCGCTTCATAGAGCATCTCTATTCTGGGACGTTACTTTCCCCCAAAGTCCGTGAAGAAATGTGGACTCCGGTAACAAACCTGCCCAAAGGGCGAGGCTATGCGTTAGGTTGGGGCACGTACTCGTATCGCAATATGAAGGTCCTCGCGCACTCCGGGGATCAGCAAGGCGCCAGCGCTACGATTCTTCTCATTCCGGAAAGACAACTCGGAATCGCTATCTTGGCGAATACCGAAAACGCAGACACCGACACACTTGCTGAACGCATTGTGGATTCCGTGATACTCGAGTCAAGGCCACTCTCCAACAGGCGTTAGAAACGGCTGTAGTTTTGCAGAAACGGTCTTCACAATTGCATTTCACGGCCGTGCCGCGTGTTAGTTCCACCTGTGCAAACACGTGGACGCGACGTTTCCTTTGGCATCGCAGCGAACGAGCTTCCTGCACGTGCCCAAACGACGGGCCACCCCGAAACAATCCTCGTAATCCCGAGACACGAGTCGCCTGAAAATGCCGGCCGAACGAGTGGCGACGATACACTCATCAGTTACCAATCATCGGTAAACTTCAAGAATGATTCAGCCAGGCGTTGATTTAGAAGCTCTCCGGTATCCAATCGGACGCTTCTCCTGGGAGCAACTGAGCGGCTCTCGCGAAGAATGGCTAAGTCATATAGGGGATACACCATACGAGGTGAGGCGTGTTGTGTCTGGGTTAAACGAGAAGCAGTTGGGCACGCCCTATCGGCCAGGCGGCTGGACAGTGAGACAGGTTGTGCATCACTATGCGGATGACCACATGAACTCATACGTCCGGTTCAAGTGGGCTTTGACAGAAGACTCACCGGTGATCAAAGGATACAGTGAGCCGTTGTGGGCCGAATTACCGGACGCGCGCGTCGGCCCGATTGAACCGTCGCTGGTGTTGTTGGCCGCCTTGCATGAGCGCTGGATCGAGGCGTGGAAAGCCCTAAACCAATCGGAGTGGCACAGAATATTTCAGCACCCGAAGCGAGGAACGGTAACACTCGAAAACCTTGCCGCGCTTTATTCCTGGCACGGACGGCACCATGTTGCCCAAATCCGCGCACTGCGCCAACGGAGTGGTTGGAGTGAGGAGTTGTAGAGAAACGTCCGAACTCTACCGCGCTGCGATAAAGCTTAAGAGGAGGTCCCCGTGCGCTGCATCCTAGCTCTTCTCTTCGGAACTGCTCTCCTCCGCGCCGCTGACCCGCAATTCCCAGCCGCTGCCTTCTACTGGGACGCCACGCATATTGCCATCGTCGTAGGTTATGCCTCGGATCCACTACCTCAGAATGCGACGAAGATGCCTGACCGGAACGTGCGGCCGCCTTTTGGAGACACGTTCGCAGCACCTGAGCTCAGCCATAGCGGCGCTATCAAAACTGGCGACGCTTTAGACATCAACCTGACCGGCAACTTTTGGGTACGGGGGACAGTGAACAGCTTCATTTACAACAAAACCGAGTACCAGGACTGGATGCTTGCGATCGCCACGATTGATCCCGACAATCAGGAACGATACGCGGCCGCTATGCAGGCAAAGCTGTACGTTTTCTTGGCCGAACCCGCAAAGCCCAAAAGAGTATCGGATACAGGGCAGATCCGCAGCCCTTTGGTGAAGATTGATCTTTCGGCATCCAAACGCGCAGCTCTCGCAGCCAATCTAAACGAGATCATGTTGACAAAGCTTCACCAGGCGATTCCCAAGGAGCAGAGCGCCCCCCCTGACCTGCTATCGCCCTTACTTAGCGGGAAAGCAAAGCTGACTGTGGATGTCGACCAGGTTGACCTCGGGCAACCATTGGGAGTGCGTCAGCACGTATTGGGAACATGGACCATCGGCAACGAGACTGTGTTCTCCGTTCAAGGTTGGAAGCGGCCCGATAGGGATCGGATCGAATCTCTCGAGGCAATAGATGGGGGCACGGAAGATAACGCGGAGATAATTGCTGCCATCGGTGACTGGGGCGAAGAGGCTCTCGACGACTTCAGTATTAAAAACGTGTTTACAGGCGGTCGCCTTATACGGAACTCAGCAGGCTACGAAAACTCAACCATTTACCTCGAGCGAATGACCGCGAAAGGCCGCGAATTCGAACGATCTCTCTACGGCGCATAAATCACGCAAACGCACTCGCCTCCCGCAACCCGCCGCGTCACTGAACTTTCATCAAGACAAACGTAAGGTCGTCGTATTGGGGTGCGTCGGCCATCCACTCTCGAAGTTCACCCAGAATGGCCTGTAACATTTCAGTTGCCGGAAGCTGGCCATGGCGCCTCAGCAAATCTTTCAGGCGCAGCTCTCCAAATTCTTCTTCCTCCGGGTTATGCGCCTCTGAAACGCCATCGGTGAAGAGCATCAACACATCTCCGGACTCAAGCTGCACGGTTCCTTCTTCGTATTGCGAGAACGGAAACATTCCGATGATCATGCCCCCGGTAGTCAGTTCTTGTATCGTGCCGCTTTGGTGATTGCGGAGCAGAAACGGCGGATTGTGTCCCCCATTCACATATTTCAAGCGTCGTGTGGTTTCGTCGAAACGAGCGTAGAAGAACGTTGCGTAGCTATTGGGCCCGGTGGACGCGCATAATAGCCGATTGATCTTATTCGTCAGGTCCGAAAGGGGGAGCGCGGGATCGTCCGCCAAACTGCGCAAAGACGCCTGAACGACAGACATCACCAACGCCGCAGCTATCCCTTTACCCGCGACGTCGGCCAAGGCAACGCCCAACTGATCGGGACCGATACGCAGGAAGTCATAGTAGTCGCCTCCTACTCCACGGGCCGGCAAACAATAACCCACCAGTTCCGCGCCGCGCACCTCCGGGGCCTTTTCCGGAAACAATCGCTTCTGCACTTCGGAGGCCAGCGCAAGTTCCCGGCGCAATCGCTCCTGCTCCACAATGCGATCGGTCAAATGCGAATTCTCGATCATGAGCGCCAACTGTGAAGCAACGCTACGCAGCAAACGCATTGTTATGCTGTCAGCAGATTTGCCACTCCCAAGCCGAACGAAAAGTATGCCGAAAATTCCGCTCTTAACAGCGATAGGCACTACTACAGCTGGACCGATGGAACGCAGGGTGTTGATCTCATCCGCGTGGTGACCTCCCGATTCCTGCGACCAGCGCTCGAGCACGTCCAGATCCGCTTGAGTAAACGGAAGCGCAGGGTAATAGTGCTCCAGCCGCGTGAGCAGCATGCTGTTGAAGGGCAGTGACCACGCTTCCGTCGGGTCCGGTACAGCACTGACACATCGGAACGGCTCAGCTTCTGCACGGCGCACCAGTAAGGCAGCAGCTTGCGCCGGGACGCGTTCTATGAGGATTGTCAAAGCCGTCCGTAATGCCGTAGCAAAGGAGTCGGCTTGCCGCGTGCTCTCCGCAATCTCCGCGAGCAGCGCTGTCTCGGCGGTGTTGGTGACTGCTGCTGTATCGATACCCACAACAGAGGTAACGGTACGTGCCAAGCGCATGTAGCCGATACGCGCACGCTGCCAAACAGAGTCCGGCGCATCTCGAAGAGCGGCCGCAGGCGACAGCAAACTAGTACGCCAGGCGGGAATCGCCGCGGCCACTGCGCTGGAAAAAAGAACCGCGATAAGCGACCACAGGAAGGGGCTCGGCGAGTTTACCTGAACGTTGAAGCTGTGCAGAAGCGGAAGAGCGGCGAAAACAATAGCAATGCCGATCAGTCCTCCTACGACGGCTTTGATCATGGCCTGTTTGAGCACCAGATAAAGCACTCCGCTGCCGGTCGCGCCCAATGCCAGACGCGTGCCCATCTCTGGAATCCTCTGGCGGACCGTATACGACACGACACCGTAAACGCCGAGCACCGCGAGCGCAAGAGCTGTCAACCCAAACAGCAGGGTCATGTCCGACTGCAGTTTGTTGTTTCCCAAGAACGCTTGCTTGCGTTTCTCCAATGTGCCGAAGTCGTAAACCGCCAGCCGCGGGTCGACCGCGTGAATAGCATTCTCGATGGCGCTTAATCGGACTGTCGCCCCAGGCGAAGTGCGAAGCGCCCATTCGGCAGGAAACAGCCCGGCCCATCCCATCTGGTACGCGACGTAAACGTGTCCGCGTGCTGCTTCGCCCGGCATGTCTTGCACGTCGCTCACAACACCCACGACCGTGATCGGCTTTTTCTCTGAATCGCCGCTGAATGTCAAGATATGGCCGATAGGACTCGTTTGCGGCCAAAGCCGTTGAGCGACCGTCTCGTCGATCACCACGCCCGGTGTCTTCGGATTACCGTCTGCATCCGTCAGATAGCGCCCCGAAATGAGCGGTATCCGAAGTGCCGCAAAAATGCCCGGGCTGACGGTTCGAAACTGGTAATCGAACAGCCGAATCTGCTCGTTGAACGGAAGCCGTGTGATATCGCGGTGGTCGGGTATAACGATCGTGTCCCCGCTGCTTCGTGAAAACGGAAGCAGCGACGTAAAACCAACTGCTCTCGCCAAGTGAGCCGTTTCCACAGCATGGAGCAAGCGCATCTGATACTCGGCGCGAGCGGCTTCAGTCTGAAATCGCGAAGTGGGGATGTATGTAGAGAAGATTGTGACGTCTCTCGGATCAAACCCGGTCTGGAGGCGCCATAAAAGCCCGAGCCGCTGAACGCTCAGTACTGCAACTACCAGCAACGCACAGCTCAACGCAATTTGCGCAGTGATGAAGACGCCCAGCAGCCGTTGAACAGCAACGCTTGCGGTGGATCTCGCGCCATTCGTAAGCACCGCATTCGGAGATGTGCGAAGAGCCTGCCATAGCGGCGCCAAGCTGAAGAGAACCCCGCAAATCACAGCACAGCCGAACGTCACGGCCAAGGCGTTTGCATCCAGACCCACGGTGTCAGAGCGCGGAATCTCTGAGCCGGCGTAGTACAACACTGCCCTGACAAGAGCACTGCTACCCAGCAGCCCGGCAGCCGAGCCTAACAGCGCGATAAACATTCCCTCCGTGATGTATTGCGCGGCCAGTTGTCCCGCAGAGGCGCCCGTCGCAACTCGAACCGCCGTTTCCCGAGCCCTCGATACAGACCGTGCAAGCAACAGACTAGCTACATTCCCGCATGCAATTAGGAGAAGGATAACGGCTGCGGCGAATAACAGCAGGAAGACAGGGCGCACACGATCTGTGGCGGTTCGCAACAGAGACTCGACGTCAGTTGTATGGTTCGCTTCTGTATCGGGATATTCGCGTTCCAGTTCGGCCGCGATGCGGGCCATATCCGCCTTGGCCTGCATTTGGGTGATGCCCGGCTTCATTTTGGCGACACACACGAGCCAATGATTGCCGCGGCTCACACGATCTTCCGGAGATGGATCGAGAGGAAACCATAGCTGTCCGGAGTAGTTCGGCGGGAAGCGGAACCAGGACTTCGCGACGCCTTTGACGACATACGGAACGGAGTTCAGTGTTATCTGCTTCCCCACGATGTCGCGAGGCGCTCCGAACTCATGCCAGAGATGATCCGAGATGACAGCCGAATGCAGGTCGGCGGGCGCATCGCTGAACCAGGATCCCATCTGTACCGGCACGCCTAACGCTTGCATGAGCGCCGGAGTCACTCCGTTCCCTTGCGCATAACGTGTTTGCCTACGAAACGCCAGATTCTCCGCTTGGTAGGAAATACATCCAAGCGCCGCCATGCTGCGATTGCGTCGCTGAAAGTCGACACAGCTCGGATAGGACCACGAGCCCTCAAGCGCAACGCCACGCCACTTCGAGAGCACCACAACGTAGCGGTCCGGGTTCGCGTAGGGTAGCGGGTTTAAAAGGACAGCGTGAATAAACGTGTAGATGGCTGTCGTGGCCGTGATGCCGAGGCCCAGCGCCGAGGCAGCGAGTATGGCTACCGCGGGAGCATGTTTCCACGTGCGCCACGCATGGTTAAGGACGAACAACACGGCGAATCGTCATGGTAACGTGAGCTGGCCTCAAAAAAGCAGCCCGCCAGCGGCTTTGCGGTGTGCCCACCAGGTTTTTCAAAGCCCCGGTGTTTCTGACGAGAAGAGTTTGCGAGCCTCTGGCACTATAAACGTCGTAGCCCAACATCTGCGACGCAATCGACGAGTGGCGTTTTGCCAACTTGCGTTATCAACTCATTTCTGCAACGCTTGAGCTTCGCGGGTCATCATTTCAACAGTTGTTGGCGCAACGCCTGCCTTACCAATGCCGACCTCGAGCATCAGACCGACCACCGCTACCGTCTCCGTCCGAAAACGAAATAAAGCAGCAAGACAATGATCAAGAGGCCGAGACCGCCAGGCCATATGAACCAGCCGCCCCGGTTACTATACCCAACCGCGATACATGCGGTTTGCGAGACCACGATTGCTAGAAGGACGAAAGAGAGTAATAGCTTTTTGGGCGAGGCGCTCACTATGTAAGCAAATCTTCTCGAGATCTCTGGGCGGAGTGACGGCGTCAGATCGTAAGTTCGTGTGTAGGAACTCTCAGGAGCGAAACATCCTAGACTCCGCTTGTCTGTTTCTTCCCGATCTCGGCTACAAGGATTTCGGACGTTGCCTGCTGAATTAGCGGCTTGGCGATCGAAGTCAGCAGAAAGTCGGCAGCCTCTTCGTCGCCGAGCGTGTGAGTCAATATTTCTGAAACTCCAAACTCGCGGAGTTGACGTGCTAGGCCCCGCAGCGTACCGTATCCCGAAATCTCGTAATGTTCTACTTTCTGAGCGGCGGTAATCAGGGCCAGATCGGCCGCGACATCTTCCTTGTGCTTTCCTTCCTCGATCGTCTCCTCTCCCTCCGCTACTAGTCCCTGCATCGCTTTGCACGGCTTTGCCTGGGCTTTTTCTCCCAGCAGTTCGAAAACCTTGTTCAAGCGTTCGATGTGGCCTTGCGTCTGGGCGAGGTGCTTTTCAAAGGCCTCTTGCAGTTTAGGGTTGCGCGCAGCCTCAGCCATCTTCGGCAGCGCTTTCGTCAATTGCGTTTCGGCGTGAAGCAGATCTTGTAATTCTTCTACCAACAACTCTCTTAATTGCGACATTTTTTTAAAATCCTTTCTCCAATCGATCTACTTCGAGCGCGCTGTTTCCTTTGCCGATTTTTTAGCTGCTGCCACCGGACGCTTCTTCGAAGATCCGTTCCCATGGCTAACCTCCGCGCTTTCGCGTGCGCCGGTTTCCGGCGAGAGAAAAGGTCGAAGGGCGGGAGCTTCTATATATTCCCAACTGCCTCCTTCGTTCCACGGACCACGTGCATCCGTCTCGCCCCGATCTCCCATCCCCGTCGAGTCATTGAAATATTGATCTACAACTCCGGGCGTCGGCGGAAGTTTTCCAATTGAGAAAATAGGTTTGCCCAAACTCTCTAAAGCCAAGGTAAATGCCTTCATGTGAGTGATCTCACGGGTCATTAAGAACTGCAAAGCATCGAGTGTGCCTTGATCCTCCGTGAAGTCCATCAAACGCTCATACGTGATCTTTGCTCGGGCTTCTGCCGCAATGTCGCTGCGCAGATCCACATCGATTTCGCCACTGACTTTTAGGTAGTCCGCCGTCCAAGCATTACCCATGGAGTTGTGCAGCGATACGCCACCCCCGCCGACAATCGCGATCAGAGGATCTGCTTCCGCAGCATTCCTTTTGTTTTTCATCGGCTTCAGGTGCATTCGGGTTAGCGTGCCAATCACTTCAAGATGGCTGAGCTCCTCGGTGCCAATGTCCATGAGCAAATCTTTTCGCTCTGGATCATCGCAGTTAATTCCTTGTACGGAGTACTGCATCGCGGCCGCCAGTTCGCCGTTTGCACCCCCAAACTGTTCGAGCAACATATTGCCGAACCGCGGATCCGGCGCATCCACTCGAACCGTGTACATCAACTGCTTCAAATGGTGATACATAGTTTCGTTTCCAACGCTGTTAGACCAGCGCATTCCAGAAAGCTTTCAACATTTCACCGATGTCGTTCGAAGGTTTCCACGTACGGGGACAGTCGGCATCCCGGGAGATAATCCCGCTAATCGCGAGACTCCAGCGCGCGGAAAAATGCTGGCCCGCGCGAACCAGATGTTTCAGAACATATGCAGAAAGCTTGCGAACATCGCGACTACAGCGGCGCTCGTCAGCACAACCGTAATCCAGCCGCACCAGCTCATCCACGCCGCGTTCACACGCTCGCCCATCACCTCCGGGTTGCGCGTCAGCAAAATTACGAGCACGATGCTGGGCGGCGCGAGCAAGCCGTTACAGACCGACGCCCAGAACAACATCTGCACAGGGCTGAGGCCCGAGTAAATCAAGGCCAGCCCCACCACCGCAGAGATGACGAGAATGGCGTAGAATTTCGGGGCAACACTCACTTTCGCTTCGAGCGAAGCTCTCCAGCGAAATGCTTCCGAAACAGCGTAAGCACTCGAGCCGGCAAGCGTCGGAATCGCCAGCAGGCCTGTGCCGATAATCCCGATCGCAAACAACCACGAAGCAGCCGGGCCCGCAATCGGAGCAAGCGCAGCGGCTGCATCCTTTGCGGTATTGATTTGTGTCTTGCCATGCGCGAACAGAGTCGCAGCGGTTGTAAGCGTGATGAAGTACGTAATGAATTTCGAGATGCATGAGCCCGTCAACACGTCCACCTTCGAACGTTCCAGGCGTGCATCAGAGGGCGGCTTTACGAGATCGGCCGGCCGCTTCCGACGGCAAAATTCGGATTCAACTTCCTGTGAGACCTGCCAGAACAGAAAATACGGCGACATCGTCGCGCCGATAATCGCGACCAGAACGGACAGATAGTTGCTTGACCAGGTAAACGAGGGAACCACCGTGTGCAGTAACACTGCGCGCCAATCGGGCTTCGCCAGAATCCCGGCGACTACGTAGACGAACAGCACCAGGCACAGCCATCTGAAAATTCGTTCCAGAACCCGGTACGGGAAATAAAGAAGCAAAGCGATAATCACACACGCGTAAACCGTGGTCCACACGTAAGCGGAAGTGCCGCTGAGCATCGCGGTCACTTCACCCATGCCGCCCAAATCAGCGCCGAGGGTAATCGTGTTGGCGATCACCAGCATCGCGCAGATCGGAAACAGCACCCATTTGGGATAATTCAAGCGAGCATCGCGCGCCAAACCGCGTTTGGTAACCAAGCCCAGCCGTGCGCACATCAGCTGTACTGCCGCGAGCAGCGGTAATGCGAACAGCGACGTCCAGAGAGTCGCGTACCCCAGACTCGCGCCCGCGATCGAATACGTGACCATGCACGAGGGATCGTCATTCGCAGCGCCGCTAATGACGCCCGGACCACAGTTGCGGGCGAGTTCTCTCAGGCGAAAGCCGCTCTTGCGAACCTCGTCGTCTCCCTGCTCTGGTTTTTCAGCCGCAATGCTGCTCACAGTCACAAACTACACCATGTTTATTTCTCGTCAGCCCTCATCCAGTTACAGTGAATTTCAAACCTACATAGTACGTTTTCGTCCCTGCCCGTGCTACGTTGTTGCCGCCTATGACACCCCGCCAACTCCGCCGCGCCGCCGAGCGCAAACAAAGAAAGCTTCAGAGAAAAATGAACAGCTCCGCTGCGCCGGTGGCGCGGCCCGATGAGGCCGCGGTTCTCAGCGAGCCGAAGATTCAAGAGAATGACCCCGCCGAGCGCAAACAAAGAAAGCTTCAGAGAAAAATGAACAGCTCCGCTGCGCCGGTGGCGCGGCCCGATGAGGCCGCGGTTCTCAGCGAGCCGAAGATTCAAGAGAATGACCCCGCCGAGCGCAAACAAAGAAAGCTTCAGAGAAAAATGAACAGCTCCGCTGCGCCGGTGGCGCGGCCCGATGAGGCCGCGGTTCTCAGTGAGCCGAAGATTCAAGAGAATGACCCCGCCGAGCGCAAAGAAAGAAACCTTGAGAGAAAAATGAACAGCTCCGCTGCGCAGCCGCCGCGGCCTGATGAGGCCGCGGTTCTCAGCGAGCCGAACATTCAAGCGAGCCAACGAAAAGAACAGAACCCCGAACGAAGTGAGGGGCTTATCTCCGACGCCCAGCTAGCAGCCAATCGCGCCAATTCCCTGCTCTCAACCGGGCCGACCTCTCCCGAAGGCAAAGCCAAATCTTCTCTGAACGCCGTGAAAACCGGGCTCACTGGCCGCACTGTTCTGCTGCCCGCCGATGATGCCGCCGCCTATCAGAAGCACCTCGATCGCTTCTTCAATAGGTACAAGCCCGTCGGAGATGACGAGCACTCGCTCACCCAATCACTCGCCGATACCGAATGGCGCTTGCTGCGCATCCCGTCTCTCGAAATGGGCATCTACGCTCTCGGCCACCTGGAACTCGCCGCCCGCTTTGAAAACCAAGACCCGGAAGTCCGCGCCTCCCTCATCCAGGCCCAAATCCAGGTCGTCTACGAAAAGCAACTCAGAAACATCGGTACCCAGGAAGTACGCCTGCGCAAGCACCGCGAAAAAGATCTGGCCGAGCTCAAGACCCTCCAGAAAGAACGCAAACAGTTGGAACAACAACGCATGAAGCAGGCCAGCCTTCTTTATGACGACGCGCGCAATGCCGGCCAACCCTTCGATCCCGCCGAATTTGGCTTCGATTTTTCAATCCAGGATCTCGATGCCTATCTCATACGCGTTCGCGATCAGGCCAAATTCCGTATCGCCGCATAATGAGTGACTTCCTTATTAATCCCTAGCGGCCGGACGATCCGCAGGCTCACTCCGGGAATCGAAATTATGATTCTTGCGCCAAATTGGGTTCGTTTCGGAAGCCACGGCGCACCCGGCCACAGCGCCGGGGTTCTGTAATGAGTTCCGTAACGGGTTCCGTAAAATGACTTTTGTGATGGCCCGTCGCCGCTTCTTCGTCCCCGAGATCCGCCGCGGCGTCGCCCAGCTCAGCGGTCCCGCTGCCGAACATCTCGTCCGTGTCCTCCGCGCCGAAGTCGGCCAAATCTATGAGCTCTCCGATAACCACGATCTCTACCTTGCCCAAATCGAAACCGCCCGCAAATCCGTCGTCTGCTTCCGCATCCTTGAAAAACTCGAATCGCCGTTCCCTGCCCTTCATCTATCCCTCGCCGCCGCGCTCATCAAGTTCGAGCGTTTCGAGTGGCTCATTGAAAAAGCGACCGAGCTGGGCGTGTCCCTCATCCAACCTTTTGAAGCGGCGCGCACCGACCCTGGCTTATTTCAGGCTTCTCAAAAGCGCCGCGCACGGTGGGAGAAGATCGCGCTCGAGGCCAGCCAGCAATCCCGCCGCGTTCATCTCCCCGCTATCGAGCCGGCCGTTCGTTTCGCAGCCGCCCTGAAACCCCACTCATGCTTAAAACTGCTGCTCGATGAGCTCCCCGGCGCGCCATCGCTTCTCGCCTGCCTCCCCCAGCCCCGCACTACCGCTGACCGCGTCTTCTTATTCACGGGCCCGGAAGGCGGCTGGACGGGTGAGGAGCGGCAACAAGCTCTCGACGCGGGTTGCGTGTCCTGCTCGCTCGGCTCAACCATTCTGCGCGCGGAAACCGCCGCGATCGCCGGCCTGGCGATTATCCAAGCCGCCTGCATTTAGCTGAACTGGCCCTAGCTCAAACCCGCCCGACAATCGCCGCATCCACAGGCTTATCGCCGACCGGAATCATCGTAAACAGCGCCGCCCCCGATTTCAGCCGGTTCCCGCGTATCGCTGGAATGTGGATCACAGCCATATCGCCGGACTTCGCATCGAGCGCCAGCGCGTATTGGTTATCAGGCGTAACGTCCATGTATCCCGGCGCCCCACCCACCTCGACGATTCCGATCATCTTGCGCGTCGCAATGTCGAGGATACAGACGTCCGATGCATTCCGGCTTGCCACAAATAAGTATGGAGGCATACCCGAGCACGTCATTACGCCCGGCGCCCGGCCCGCCAGCACCGTCTGTTCCACCTCCAGCAGGTTGTACGGAAATACAATCGCAACTCCGTCCATTCCTGCTCCCGACACAAACAGTTGCCCTCCATCCGCATTGAACGCAAGATTCTCAGGCAACATTGCCAGCGGCAGGTCTGCAATCACTCGCAGGCTCGGTACGTCCAGCGCAGTCAGGGAGTGGTCGTGAAGATTCGCAACCAGCAACAACGCTCCATCGCGTCTGAATTGAACGCCGCCAATCGCCCCGCCGAACCGCGTTCGCGAGCGCTGCCCGGTAACAAGATTGAACAGTTCGACTATCCCGTGCTCGCCCGTCGAAATCGCCGCGTATTGAGGAGGTCCGATGTCGAGCGCTACCGGTTGCGCCGCCAGCTTATTACGCCGCAGCACCTTCAGCGAAAGCGCGTCGATCTCGATCAACTCCCGGCTTCTCGCCGCGACCACGACAGCTCGCTTCCCAATCGGCAACATGCGCAGATCCGAAAGCTCATCCGAAAGTTTTTGGTGCCCTACTCGCTTCAGGCTTCCGTCAAGTAAATGAACCGTCCCCGTCGATCCGGTAACCACATAATTGCCCGCCTGCGCCGGTCCCGCAATCACCGCCGTCGGAGGCGCGCCCAGAAGAACGGGCTTGAGTAGCTGAAACGCGGCCAGATCCACGACCGCAAGGCTGTTGTCCCCCGAGGTCGCAATCAGCGCATACCCGTCGTATCCGGTCCCTTTCTTCCGGCCGCAGGCGCTCAAAACTGCCGCGCAGCCCAGCCCCATCCATTCCCGCCGCGTCATTTCGACCGTCTGGCAACCATTTGAAAAGAGAGCTCTTTCGCTGCTCCGCTAGTACTAGTCCTATGTTACGCTCTGAGGGAGTCCCCTCTGCTCAGAACACTCGTTCATGAATTTCAGGTCCGTTTTTAGCCTTATTTCGTCCGATCTTGCCATTGATCTCGGTACGGCCAATACTCTGGTTTTCGCCAAAGGCAAGGGAATCGTCGTCAATGAGCCTTCGATCGTCGCAATCAACAAAAATAACGGCGGCATAGAAGCGGTCGGCAGAGAAGCCAAAGAGATGGTCGGCCGCACGCCAGGCAATATCGTTGCCATCCGGCCCATGAAAGACGGCGTCATCGCCGATTTCAAAGTCACCGAGCGGATGCTCAATTACTTTATTCAAAAAGCCCACGGCCGCAAGATGCTCGTCCATCCGCGCATTGTGATCGGTGTTCCGAGCGAGATCACCCAAGTAGAAAAGCGCGCCGTCAGCGAATCGGCTTACCGCGCCAAAGCCAGCGAAGTGCATCTGGTCGAACAAGCCATGGTCGCCGCGATGGGCGCCGGCTTACCGATCACCGAGCCGCAAGGCAACATGATTGTCGATATCGGCGGCGGCACGACCGATGTGGCGGTCATCTCCCTGTCCGGAATCGTCTACTCCCGCTCCGTCCGCGTCGCCGGCAACGAAATGGACGACGCCATCATGAACTACCTCAAGCGGAAATACAACTTGCTGATAGGAGAGCGCACCGCCGAGCAAATCAAAATCCAAATCGGCTCCGCCTATCCTCTCGACCGCCCGCTCACAATGGAAATTAAAGGCCGCAATCTGATTGAAGGCGTCCCCAAGACCGTCACAGTCGAGGATAGTGAAATCCGCGAAGCGCTGGCTGAATGCATCAGCACCATTATGAACGCGATTCGCGTAGCGCTCGAGCGCACCCCGCCAGAATTAAGCGCCGATATCAGCGATCGCGGCATCGTACTAACAGGAGGCGGCGCCATGATCAAAAATTTAGACCGCCGCATTCGTGAGGAAACCGGTCTGCCCGTCTCCATTGCGGAAGACCCGCTCGCGTCCGTGGTTTTGGGAACCGGCAGAATGCTGACGGATTTCAAGCTCCTGCGGCGAATCGCGATTGAGTAAGAGACTGTTGGCCCTCTCGCCGGCACCCCTTTACAGTAAAAGAGTAAGCCATGGAAGCCTTGCTGAGCCGCTTCAGGAATCTCACGATCTTATTGATCGTAATTCTAGCCCAGCTACTGTGCTTGGGCTACCAAGTTAAAACAAATCACGACGAGCGCCTGATTCGCGTTTGGGCCGTGACCGCCGTCACGCCCATGGCCGGCATCGTCGAGACCGTTCGGCGCAATACCATCGGGTTCCTTCAGGACTATTTCATTCTTCTCGACGTGCGCGAGCAAAACCGGAAGCTTCACGCGGATAATGACCGCCTGCGCATGGAGAACATTTATTACCACAATCAGTTAACGACGGCGGAACATGCGCGCGCTCTTAGCGCCTTCCAAGCGCAATCGCCCTCGAAGACGGTAGCCGCGCGCGTGATCGGAAATAGTACTGTCGTCACCGCGAAAGCTGTCTTCATCGATCGCGGATCTACCAGCGGCATCGATGAGGGCATGGCCGTCGTTACGCCCGAGGGAATCGTGGGCAAAGTGACGGCTGTTTATCCGCTTGTCTCTCAAGTCCTCTTGGTCACCGATCCCACCTTCAAGGTCGGCGTCGAATCACAGAAAGGCCATGTCCACGGCGTTCTCAATTGCGCCGTCGGCAAGTGCACCGTCGAGCAGATTCAAAACGAGGACAAGGTCGACATCGGAGAGTGGTTCTATACCTCGGGCGAAGACCGCATCTTCCCCAAGGGCTTTCCGGTGGGCCAAGTCGTTTCCTCGCAACCCGGACAAGGCATGAAAGACATCAAGCTGAATCTGAGCGGCGCTCCCGGAGGCGCAGAAGAGGTGCTGGTTGTTTTGCAAGGCGTGCACCAGCAGATTCCGGCTGCGCCCGTCTTACAGGAAGCTGCCGTGAAGATGCTGCCGGAGCCTCCGCCTGACTCCGGGCAGAAAAACACTCCAACGGCGAAGCCGCAAACTGAGGCCGACAAGGTGGTCGAGAAATATGACGCCCTCGGCAAACAGGAAGGCCACGTGTACGGCGCAATAGGATCCAATATCCCGAACTTCAACGTGAAATCCGGAGCTGAGCTGAAGCCGCCCGCGTCAAGCGGGGCTCCGAATGCGGCTACCTCTTCGCCCACGCCATCTCCCGCCCAGGCGCCTGCCGCTCCGCCGGCCATTCTGGGCGCTCGGCCCGCGCCGAAAGTACCTGCCGCAAAGATCGCCACCCCGCAAGCGCAACCGTCCATTGCGCTTCCGGCGCCTGTGCTTCCTTTGGGCGCGCCCCGCCACAAACCTGCTCCTTCGCCCCCGCCCGGCAATGAACGAAACCAGTGATCAAATCCTGACTCGGGCCACCCGGGAAAGCTGGTTCAGCCGGTTTCAGGTCCTCGCCCTCGCTGCGATCACACTGGTTGCGATCATCGGCAAAGTTTATCTGCCGCGCCTGATTCCCAATACCGAATGGCTCGAGCTGCCCCTTCTCCTAACCGTGTATTTCGGCTTGATGCGCCGCAATCAGCTCGCGTCTCTACTGTTCGGCGCCTTCGTCGGGCTAGCAGAAGACTCTCTGGCGCCCTCTAATATTCCGATTGGAATGTACGGTATCACGAAAACGCTGGTCGGTTATTTTGCCGCCGCCGTGAGCCTGCGTTTTGACGTAGAAAGCACGCTGATCCGCGTGATCCTCAGCTTCTTCTTTTATTTCTTTCACGCGTTTTTCTACTGGATCATGCGCCGCGCCCTGCTTGGCCAGCTCGTCCCCTTCGATCCGCAGGAAACCTTCGTGCACGGCGCTCTGAACGCGATAGTCGCAGTCCCTTTGTTCCTGATTCTCGATCGAATGAAACTCGCCGGAAGCTAAGCCCCGGTTTCAGTTTCGGTCAGCTTGCCCTTAGTCCGTTTCAATTTTGCGCATGGAGTTTCAATTTTGCGCATGGGGATGATAGGCCCGTCATTGTGAGCGGCAAACTCGCAGCAGTTCTGTTTGCATATTTAGTGACGGGGCATTGATACTAGTGTGCGCCATTTTATCAACTGCCGTTTATCTGATCATGAGTGGCGCAGGCACTCTGCCTGCCGTGCCGCGACTCATCGCGGCACTTGTTCAAGTGCTTTCGAATCGCCGGGACATCCCACTAGCACGAATGCCGGCCCTGGAAGCGGCCACTGCGATGTCTCTCTAATTTGCTATCGCTTGTCCTGGTTGAAGATCTCGGAGCGGTCCACGCGCTCGCCGCGAAACATGACGGTTGAGATGCGTTCGGTATTCGAAATATCTTGCAGCGGGTCGCCGTCGAGAAGAATCAGGCTGGCGTCGCGGCCTTTCTGGATGGAGCCGATGCGATCGTCAGCGCGCAGCACTTTAGCCGCATTGTAGGTGGCTGCCTGCAAAGCCTGGGCGGTCGGAATACCGGCTTTCACCCAAAGCTCGAGCTCGTGCTGAACGGTTGGGCCGTGAATGACGAGCAGGTTTCCCGCATCGCTCCCCGTGATCAGCAGCACGCCTGCTTTGTAGGCGTTCATCAGGTTCTGGTTGTCGCGGTCGAGCATGGGCGCGTACTCTGCCGGCTTTTTGGTGGGCTTTTCTTCGCCCAATACCGCGCGCGTGGACCTGAGGAGATCGGCTGGACCGACTTGCTGAACCAGTGAACGATTCAGCAAATCCAGATTGCCGGTTCGTAAATCGGCGAGCGCTTCGAAAACGCTCAGCGTAGGATCGTAGGCGATCCCTTTCCCTTTCATCTCGAGAAATGATCCTGGAGGAATGAGATCGATCATGGAGCCATGCTCGATGCTGTTGGTTCCTGCATCGACAGCTTCCTTTACATCGGCGGCGCTGCCGGTGTGGGTTGCCGAGGGCAACCCGTCTTTGCGGGCTTCTTCAATTACAGCGCGATAGATGCCGCCATCGAGGCGGTTGAACAGACCCCATTCGGCATTGCCGGATTCGAGCACGGCCTTGATCCCGTCCACTCCCGCTTTCTTCAGATCGTCGACTTGCGTGCGGGCTTCAGCGGCCGAGTTCGGCAGCCGGACGAACTGCTGCTCCCCGTTCTTTCTCTGGCTCTCGGGAAGATATTTGAGCAGCTCGGTCGGATGTCCACCCGGTGCAGTGAACAGAGGCCCATAGGCGAAGAATTCGGCCCCCAGATATGCGCCGGAATT
Organism: uncultured Acidobacteriaceae bacterium; assembly: GCA_963703035.1. Lineage (GTDB taxonomy): Bacteria > Acidobacteriota > Terriglobia > Bryobacterales > Bryobacteraceae > Bog-105. The sequence continues at coordinate 2,732,389 of OY969780.1, forward strand.
GATGAGAGCGCGTAGCTTAAGAGAGCTGTCGAGCCAATCGCCGGTGCTCCGTACGGCGGTGATACCGCAATAGAGATAAGCCGCAAGCCGGCGCTTAGGCGCATTGGGATCCATGTATTTCGAAACATCCTGATAGACGCCGCCTGGCGCGCCGATATGAACGTGCATATCAATGAGACCGGGCATGAGCGTCTTGCCCGCCGCGTCGATCACCTCAGCATCGAGAGATTTCGGGTTCGCGGGCGCAGTGTTAAATACCTGGGCAATCTTGCCGGCTTTCACGAGCACGGCGCCATTCTGAACGACATCACCGTTGCCGACGATGATTTTCACGTTTTGGAACAGGACGGAGCGATTTCGTTCAGTCTTGCGCGCCAGGATGCGGGACTTTTCGATGTTCTGCTGAGTGTGGGCCTGATAAACGCCCATAACAATGAAGGGAGCAAGTACGGCCAGGATCCATAGCTTCGCGCTGTTTTTGATCTTTTCCTCTTTCTCCCACCGGAAGACTTTTATGCCGACAAAGACGGCCACGAACAGAGTAATGAGGAGAGCGACAACAGGAGCGATGTTGGCCGCGATACTCTCACCTTGAAGCATGATCGACTGCATGCCTTGAAACAGATAGGTTGCCGGGAGGAATTGCGCGATTTTTTGAAGCCAAACCGGCATGTAGCTCAGGGGAAAAGTTGCGCCGCTGAGGAACAACATGGGGAGATACAGAACTTGAGTGAGAATTCCGGCTTCCTGCGCCGAGTTAACCGTTGCGGCGATAATCATGCCCATGGCGCGGAAACTGACGACGCCGATGCACACAAAAATAACCAGCGAGAGCAGGTTGGGGGGAACCGGCATGTGATAAATGACCCTTGCGAAGAATAGGAACAGAAAGACAGTGGGGAGAAAGGCCACCAAGCCCGACACAAGCGAGGCGATAATGATGGGGCCGGCGTTGATAGGTGCGACCTTGAAACGGCGCAGCACGTTTGTCTCGCGGTCTTGGACGGCGCGCATGCCGGCTCCGAACAGACCGTTTCCTAGCACGCCGATGATCAGCACCATCGAAATCACTTGGGCCATTACTGCAGTGCTCTGTTTGCCTCCGAAGAGCTGCGCGAACGGAAAGAAGAACGCGAGCGGGAAAACATAACTGAGAATTAGAACCGAGCGATCGCGGCCCATCAACCGCAAAGTGCTTTTGATCTGGGCAAGGTAGGCTTTCATTTATTCGCGAAGTTTTTTTCCGGTGAGCTCGATGAACACGTCTTCGAGTGTGGGGCGCTTCAAATGAATGTCGACCAGGCGCAAGCCGTACTGGTCGATCCATTTCACTAGCTCGACAATGCTTGCCGCAGGAGCATCGGTTTGCATGGAGAAGCTGCGGCCGTCATCGCCGGTCGTGTATTTGCCATCCCTCAGTTGCTCGGGCAACTGATCGAACGGCATCGTCTCGTTCGTCGTTACTTCGACGAGCGAATGCCCGAGCACGCGTTGCTGGATCTCGCGAGGCGTTCCGAGCTCGATGATTTTCCCGGCATCGATGATCGCTACGCGGTCGCAAAGGCGCTCGGCCTCTTCGATGTAGTGAGTTGTGATTAGAATAGTGCGGCGATTCTCCTTGAGCTCCTGAATGACGCCATGGATTTCATGGCGAACCTGCGGATCGAGACCGGTGGTCGGCTCATCTAAGAAGAGCAGGGCGGGATCGTTCAAGAGAGCGAGGGCCAGCGCAACGCGCTGCTTCTGGCCACCGGAGAGCGATTTGTACAGAGCGTCTTTCTTCTCCCAGAGCTGCAGGCGTTTGAGGAGTTGGTCGCGATCAGCATGACGAGTGTAAAAGGAATCGAACAGCTCGAGTGCTTCATGCACTTTCATCTTGTCGGGCAGGTTTGTGGCTTGGAGACACACGCCGATGCGGTCCTTGATTTCTTTGGTTTCGATGCCGGGGTCGAAGCCGAGCACGGAAACGTTGCCGCTGGTGCGGGGGCGCAAGCCTTCGAGGATTTCTATAGTGGTGGTCTTGCCTGCTCCGTTGGGACCAAGCAGTCCAAAGACTTCGCCGGCGGGAACGTCGAGATCAATGCCGCGAACAGCTTGGACGTCTCCATAAGACTTACGAAGAGCCTGGACAGAGATGGCGAGAGAGTTGTTCATGTTCTAGATCAGTATTGAGGGTGACGGATTCGCTCTCTCCGAGAACGGACTCGCCGCGTATTAAATCAGCATAGCTTTCGCGCGTTCTTGCCGTGAAAACCCTGCTGCCGTCGACCAGGAGCTCACAAGGGCGCGGGCGCGAGTTGTAATTCGAGGCGCTCACGAACCCATACGCGCCTACGGTCATGATCGCGAGCAGATCGCCTGACTCGAACCGGGGAAGCTCGCGGTTTAGAGCGAAGAAATCGCCAGTTTCGCACACGGGACCGACCACGTCGGCTTGAATGGATTCGCGGCCGCTGATTTGGACTACGGGCAGAATTTCGTGATGGGCACGATAGAGAGCCGGGCGGATGAGATCGTTCATAGCGGCGTCGACGATGACGAAAGTCTTAGCTCCGTTTTGTTTTACGAGCAGCACCCGCGTCAGCAAGACGCCGGCTTCCGCGACAATCGAGCGGCCGGGCTCGAGCATCAGCCTGAGATCGAGGCCTTGCAGTTTTTCCCACAGACGTTCGACGAAGGCATGAATGGGCTGGGCTCGGTCGGCAGGGCCGTAGGGAACACCAAGGCCACCCCCGATGTCGAGATTACGGATCGCGAGGCCTTGGGCCCGCAGTTTTTGAACCAGGCCGATAGCTTTGTCGACAGCCTCCAGCAAGGGATCAAGATCCAAAATCTGAGAGCCGATGTGGCAACTGACTCCATTGCACTGGATGCCGGCAAGTCCGGACGCGCGTTGATACATCTGTTCGGCGGCACTGATTTCGACGCCGAACTTGTGTTCCCGCAGGCCGGTTGAAATGTAAGCATGCGTCAGAGGATCGACATCGGGATTCACGCGAATGGCAACCGAAGCGGTGCGGCACAGGGAGGTTGCGATATGCGAGATCAGCTCGATTTCGGTTTCCGACTCGCAATTGAAGCTGTGTATTCCGGTTTCAAGGGCAAAGCGGATTTCGGGTTCGGTCTTGCCGACCCCGGAAAATACGACGGAATCCGGGCGGCCCCCCGCGGCTATAACACGATAGAGCTCACCGCCGGAGACGATGTCGAAACCGGCGCCTTCGCGGGCCAGAGTGCCAAGTACGGCCAGATTCGAGTTCGCCTTTACAGAGAAGCAGATGCGGTGCGGCACATCGGCAAGCGCGTGATCGTACTCGCGATACCGGCTGACCATAGCTCGTTTTGAATAGATGTAGGCGGGCGTGCCGTGCGCCTCAGCGATGGCGGGCAGTTTCATGTGCTCGCAGGCAAGCGTTTCGCCTACGTAGGAAAATTCACCGGGCCTGAGCATCAGAGAACTTTGAGAGCGATGACAGTTTGATCGTCGGTCAAAGAAGTTGCGCCCCGAAATGCATCGAGGTCCTCGAACACCGCGTTTACGACCTGTTGCGGCTCTCGATCGCCGTTCGCTTGCAAGAGCTTCAGCAGCCGCGCGCGTCCGTATTCCTCGCCCCCATCGCCGTCCTCTTGACTCAATTGATCTTCGACGCCGTCGGAGTAGAGGAGCAGCAAATCCTTAGGTTGGGCGACTACTTTGACCTGATCGTATTCCTGCTCTTCCAGCAACCCGATAGGGACGCCTTCGACGCGAGGCTCGATGATCTGTCCAGCTTGGAAGAGCAGAGGCGGAAGCGCTCCTGCATTCGTGATCGTGAAAGTGCGGTGGCGCGAGTCCCATAAGAGGAGAGATAAAGTGGCGTACTGGGCATCCACTTTCCGCTCGAGGAGCGCTTCATTCAGCAACTTCATGAGATGCGCAGGCGTGCGGCGCTGAGGGCCGAGCGTGCGCAAGAGACCTGAGATGAGCGCGCCATAGAGTGCAGCGGCTGCGCCCTTTCCGCTGACATCGCCGAAAGCAATGAGCGTGTACTCGTCGCTGTGCTCGAAAAAGTCATAGAGATCGCCGCTGATTTCACGAGCGGGTCTCCTCTTGAGACCGGCTTCAAGCCCAATCAGGCCGGAAATGGTGCGAGGCAGAAGAACCGACTGGAGCTTGTAAGCGGCCTTCAAATCCTGCTGCATGCGCTGCTCGCGTTGCGCCAATTCCTCGTACAGCCGGGCATTCTCGACGGAGTTCGCGATTTGAGGCGCGAGCAGTTTAAGGGTTCGGACGTGATCGTCGCTGAAGAACGCGAAGCGAACGCTTTCAAGATCCATGACGCCGATCACTCGATCATGAAGAATCAGCGGGACGGCTACTTCGGAGCGTATTTCGGTTTCGGATGCGATGTAGCGGGCATCTTGATTTACGTCGGCGACGTTGATGACCTGGCAGGAATCGGCAGCAGCGCCCGTGACGCCCTTTCCCATCTCGATGTTCTCGGCGCAAGCCTTCTGACCGTCGTAACGCTGGCTGAACCGGCAACGCAGCAGCTTGCGATTCTCTTCGACGAGATAGATGCTGAACGCGTCGAAGTTGATGAGGGCGCGGACGCTGACAGCGATTTTGGTGAGGAGCTCATCCAACTCGAGAATGGAGCCAAACTCGTGCGAGAGCTGGGCCAGAAGACGCAGAGTGCGATTCTGGCGCTCAACGCGGCGATACAGGCGCGCGTTATCGATAGCAACGCCGACGCGAGTAGCAATCAAGGCGAGCAGCGCGCGGTCCTGACTGGAGAACGCGTTCACCCGCGTTGACTGCAGATCGATGACTCCCACAAGCTTTCCGCGTACGAGCATGGGGACCGCCAGCTCGGAGCGGACCGCATCGAGCGCGATTAAATAGCGGGAATCGGCTCGCACATCGGGAACCAGGACGGGCTTGCGACTTTCGGCGGCCCACCCCGTGATTCCCTCACCCAACGCCAGGACGAGATTTTTTGCAACTTCATCGCGATGGCCGATGGAGTAGCGAATTCGGAGGCCGCCCGCCTTTTCGTTGTAGAGAAGGATGGCAAAGAGATCGTAGGGAATGACATCCTTGATAACTTCAGCGAGGTTCGCGAGGAGACGATCGAGATCCAGCGTTTCGGCGAGAAGCGTGCTGACTTCAAGAAGAAAGTCGAGGAGCTCGGCACGCTCGCGGAAGCGAACATTGGGATACTCCGCGTTGGGACGCGCCGTTTTGCGCGTTGAAGCCATCAGGAAGCACTCTGGCGGTGCAGGTTGACAGCCGGGGCCAGTTCGCCGATAATGCTTACACCGGAACTGGTGCCGATGCGGCTCGCGCCTGCCGAAACCATGAGGCGGAGTGCGTCGAGCGTGCGAATTCCGCCGGATGCTTTCACGCGGAGCGAAGGACCGACGGCTTGCCGCATCAGGCGCACGTCTTCAGCCGTTGCACCGCCTGTCGAGAAGCCTGTCGATGTTTTTACGAAATCAGCTTGCGCTTCGGCGGCCAGGGTGCACGCCGTGACTTTTTCGTGATCCGTGAGCAAGCAGGTTTCGAGGATCACCTTCAAGATTGCGCCGCGCGAATGAGCGAGGTGGGCGAGGTCGGCAATCTCATTGCGCACGAGGTGCAACTCTTTCGAGCGCAAAGCCCCGATATTCTGAACCATATCCAGCTCGGTTGCACCATCGGAAAGAGCGTTATCGGCCTCGGCAATCTTGGTGCGCGAGTCGTTCGCACCCAGCGGAAATCCGACGACCGTGCACACACGAACGGATGACTCGCGGAGAAATTCGACGGCCAGGCGAACCCAGCACGGATTGATGCAGACCGAGGCGAAGCCGAATTCGCGAGCTTCCTGGCAGAGTTGGGCGACGGCGGCGCGGTCGGCCTCCGGCTTCAGCAGAGTATGATCGATGAGCGAAGCAACAGTGTTCGGGTTGTCCAACTGGTTTTCAAGCATCACTAGTTTTGGCGAAGCGGGAGGCGAGTTTAGGCGCGGAATGCACCCATGTTGGTCAAGCATAACATGGGTGTTTGGGGAAACGGAATTCGCGTCTGGGCGCGTTTTGAAGGGCGCAGCTGGGGATGCGGGGCCGAGCGTGCCACGGCCCCTACGGATGGGAGCCGGCCGATATCACGGCGCCGCACGGTAGCTATTTCTTAATGGCCTGACTGCGCAGCTCGACCCCACTCGGGACCGGTGATCTGAATGCTCCAGATTGGGCCTCCTACGTACAGCGCTTCGTCTGCTCTGACGAACGCCGGCACTCCCTCCTCGACCACCCAAACCTTCGAATCGGCTGGCTGTTTGCCGAGCAATGGCGCGATTATTCCTGCGATGCCGCCGATCTCAACTTTCACCACAAAAACAGTCGCTTTGTGACGAGCGCCAGCGACTGAAAATGTTTCTTCGCCGTGAGGCGTGATCGAGAGATGCACAAGCCGCGGCTTGGGATCAGCCCCAACATAGGAGACTTTCGTCTCCTTTGTATTGGGTGAGATGTTCTTTAAGACGTTCAGAAGAATGCCGTTTGATAAGTCGGGCGGAAGGTCCAGGTGATCGGTCTGCACTTTTTCGCGACCTTTGTCCTGATAACGGACTGTGACCTGGCCGGTAGAGGCGTTGATTAAAACATTCGTTGGATGGGGGAAGGTCGGCCCTTTCTGAATGTGGTGGTCGCTGATGAGTCGAAAAGCGCCACGCTGAGAAAAGACAGTCGTGTCATCGTCCACCGACCCGTCCTTGAAGCGAAAAACCAGACGGGACACCACTTCGCTTCCATGCAAGAGCTCGGTAAGCTGACCCGAGGCAAGCAGCCCTCCGTCCAGAGTGCGCAGCGCTAGAAAACCGTGAACCGTTCCCTCGGGATACCGTACGGGTATGGGTTCCGCTGAAGCCGGGCCGGGCTGGAGCAGCAGAATGGCAACCAAGCAGCGGCAAACCCTTACGAGCACAGAGCGCTGCCCAGTCTCGCGTTCGCGTCCGGTGCAGATCATAGAACCTGGTCGAGAGTCTCACTCTCCCTCCTGAAAATGTGACGCCGGAAAGGATTCGCTTTTTTCGCCTAGGCTGATCAGAATTTTTACGAGTGGCTCTGCTACGGATCTGAACTTCCCACGCCGCCGCTCCGCCGCTCTCCCTCGTCCCTAACGTCCCGGTGACCTGCTTCCGCCGCGGCCTTCTCAATTTCAGAGTTTGCTTCCCCGCCGATAAAGATGACCGCGCCCGTGAGATAGAGCCAGATCAGAAGCGTGGCGACGGCGTTCAATCGTCCATAAATTCTTGAAGAACTGAAGTGCTCCTGGTACACGCGAAGCAGCAGTGTAGAGGGGACCCATATTGTAACTGCGATAACCGCGCCGGGGATACTCCATTGCCATCGCCGATCCTTTAGGTTGGGCCCGAAACGGTAGAGCAGAGCGAATGAGAAGAGCAGCAGGATCGCAATAACGGCCCACTGTATGACGCGCCAGAGAAGCTCGAAGTGAGCAGGCACCCCAAGACGCCGGCCGGCGACGTTCCCAATTCGATTGCCGTAGACGATCGCGGCAAGCGCGATCAGGCCGAGAATGCTTAGAGAAATCGTCAGGCCGAACATGATAAGCAGGAGGCGCCACCAGCGACGCTCTTCTTCGACCTCATACGCCTTATTGAGACCGGTGATCATGGCCCAGGTTCCGTTGAGAGCTCCCCAAGCTGCATACAGAGCTGCCAGTATGGCTCCTGTGCCGAGGACGGCGCTCGCGTTTAGCTGCTGTATCACCTGCGTTATGAGCGCCGATGCATCGTTAGGAAGAACCTGTTTAAATGAATCGAGAAGTGCGCCGCGCCACTCGGACCCGCCGGCGGCCTCGTTGAGCAAAATAAGCAGTAACAGCAGCACGGGGAACAGCGCGAAGAAAAAATAGAGTGCCATCCGGGCGGACTGTCCGAAGACCTCATCGTCCCAGCTCTTGCGGCATGTGCGGTTTGCCAACTCCCGCGAGGAAAGCCCTCGCAGGCTCCACAATATGGCCATGGTTCCAGTCTCAAACGGTAGTGTGTCGGTTCAGCGGATCAGCACGAAAGTGATCCTATCGCGCACCTGTCTTTTATGTAGCAAAAGCCTGTGCGCGCTCATCTACAACAGTGACCCACACCCGATCCTCGGCGACGCATCAGCAATCTCTTGAGCGTACGCCAGAAATGAGAAGCGATAAGTACTAATGAAGATTCATCTCGTTAATCCGAGTGACATGAGTTTTGGCACAGCAGTCATTACACCGCGGTGGCTTTATGTCCTCGCGGCCGCTACGCCGGCGGCATTTGGCGATATCGAGATCTGCGACGAGACTCTGAAGCAGCTAGACGAATTGCGCATTGCACCCGGCGATGTAGTAGGGATCGGCATCCATACAGGAAATGCGTTCCGTGGCTATCAAGTTGGACGGATTGCACGCGCGCGTGGCGCATGGGTGGTGTTTGGCGGCATCCACACTACGCTCTATCCAGAAGAGGCTTTTGAGTACGGCGCAGCCCATTGCGCGGTAAAAGGTGATGGCGATGTGGTTTGGTCTCAAGTGTTGAGAGATTGTGTACGCGGATCGCCGGAACGAATATATGACGGAGGCCGGGTCGAGCCGGACCGATTTTTGCCTGCTCGCTGGGATTTGCTTCCAGATAACAGTTATATGTGGGCGTCTGTTCAAACCGTCCGAGGGTGTTCGAAGCATTGCTCGTTTTGCTCGGTATGGCGCACCGATGGTCAACGTCCAAGGCAACGGACTTCTGACAGCGTCATTCAAGAGATTGTGCAGCTACGCCGGAAAGGATTCCGTTTTATCGCGTTGGCGGACGACAACTTTTATCCCGTATCGTTGACCGACTTGCGTTTGGCGGAACGCCAGCGTAACACGCAAAAACTGACTCAGTTCCAGGCGATTCGTAGCGAACGCTTTGAGTTGATGGAGCGTTTGGCTGATCTGCCCGCGGACACCGTCTTTTTTACTCAAATCACGATGGAGGCAGCCGAGGACACGGATTTCCTCGACGCGATGCGAAAGGCGCGAATCAAAGGAGCGCTAGTGGGAGTGGAGACCGTCACTCCCGAAGGTCTGAAAACGGTTTTCAAGGACTTTAATTCTTCGGGGGCGAGCTTAGTCCAGAGACTTCAAACGTTTCGTGAACATGGGATCCATGTTCTAGGCTCATTTATTTTTGGTTTGCCCAGCGATGGACCGGACACATTCGACGCCACTGCTTCGCTAGCCCAGGAGGCCGGTCTGACATTTGCTCAATTCGTGATGCTCACGCCATTCCCGGGGACGGTCGACTTTCAGCGTTGGGAGAAGGCGCAGGGGGCGTGTCCAACAACGATCGGCGGAGTTCCGATTACGAGATACTGGCTGATTCCGCCCGAGAGCCGGCCCAAGATGTTCATGCCGCATCCTTCGATGAGTTCGGAGGAATTGCGTCAGCGCACGCAAGGTGTGTGGAATCGCTTTTATAGCCTGCGATCCATTTGGGAGCGTTCGCATTGCACTCCTAATCTTCGTGCGCGCCTGGCATTTCTTTTTGTGTCGAAGCTGTATCGGCAGATGTATGCAGGAACGGGAATTTCGACAGATAGTGCACGTCAAGCCCGTGCCCGTTTTTGGGCTAGCTTGATCGCGAAGCCTTGCAGGCGGCTCTTCCAGGGCAAGCAGATGCCAGAGCTGGAATTTCCTGCACACACAGAAATCAGAGCGCACATAGCTGTCCTGGAGCAGCCCGACGCAGCAGCAGGAAGGGACGACGGCAAGGTCTCGTTACCTCTGCTCAGGTAATTTGAGCCTCTCCATTTCGAAGATGCGTTCACGCGTTGTGAAATCTATTTCCGACACCCTCAGCGCCACCGCCTCTACTGCTTCTTCGCACCGGCAGCCACAGCGCCCAAAACAGAACCAGCGCCAACGCCGCGCCCGCGAACACATACACGGGCCAAGGCCCGAACACGTTCAGCAATGACGCGCTCGCGGGTTTCTGGCATAAGTACATATAATTCGTTTTAAAGATCGCATCAAACGCCCCCACCACTGCCGCGTACGCAATGAGCAGGCCGAAAGCGCGCCAAGGCGCACCCGCCCGCCAACTCACGACTTTTCCAAATGCAAGCACGACCACCGCCACGACGACCATCCCGTGGGCAATGAAGAAATACATCGCAGGGTATGAAGGCCAGGGGGACCAGAGGTTCGGAGTCAGAACGGCCATCCCTGCTCCGGCGAGCCCCGCGAAATACGAGAACTCGATGAGAACGGGTATCAGAGTAAGGCAGGCGATGGCGGTACTCCAGACCGTGATGTCGCACAACTGAAGGGGCAGATTGGCAGGGAACCGAATGCCCTCATGCGCGTAACGAAACAGCCACCAAATAATTTCATTCACTATAACGGTGCAGCCGAGACCGAAGCGAACAACGCCAAATGGTATCTTCCGAAACCGGCACAGATACGCGAGAGCTGCGCTCGCCGCTGCGATCCCAAGCACCAACGCGATATGAGCGCGGCCGAAGAGTGGCACAGATCGAATCTACGGAACGATTCAGTCCAGAACCGGATTCACGTTCATGCCGTTCTTCATTTCGATAGTTCCACTCTGTTCCGCGACGCGATCTCCCAACCGCAGACCCGAGACGATCTGGACGTTATTGACATCGCTGACACCCGTCTGAACCGGCGTCCAAACGACGGACTTCCCGCTGAGCTTGTATACGCCGGTCGCCCCGCCAACCGCTCGCAACGCTGCCTTCGGAATGGCAATCGCATCCTTCACGACTGCTGAAACCACGGTTGCATTCACCGTCACCCCAGGCAGTAAATCGTGATTGGGATTCTCGACAATCGTCGTCACCTCGCCAACTGTGCGCGTACCCTGCGCGACCACTTCGGTCGGCAGCCGGTCCACGCGGCCCCACCACTGCAGCCCCGGCCGCGCATCCCATGTAATTCTCACGGGCATCCCTTGCGCCACGCGTCCCAAATCGGGCTCGTCGACGTACACGATCACTTTCACGCGGTCCAATCGGCCGATCAGCGCCACCAGATCTCCCGGTTGCATGTATGCCCCGATTTTCAAATCGAACTGATACACCGTCCCCGCAATCGGAGATCTCACATCCCCTAGCGTCACTCGATGCTGTGCCAGCGCCATGGCTGCTTTCGCATCGGTCAGCTTCGCCGCAGCCACTTGCCGGTCGCTCGCCGTCACTGCCGTTTTTCGCTGATCTTCAAACGACGACACCTGCAGTTTGGCCCGGTCAAGCGCGTCCTTCGCCTCCTGCACCTGCAGTTTCGTAGCCGCCTGCTGTGCCTGCAGGCGCTGAAGCGTCGCATAATTCCGTTGCGCTACATCCACAGCTGCCCGCGCGCTTTTTATCGAGTCGTTCAAGCTTGCAAGCGTTGCCGCCTTGCCGCCTTGGCTCAATGTTGCAACTTCGGTACGCGCTTCCTGTTCCCTCGCCAAAGCCGCCGCCAGCTCGGATTGTGCTTGCGTCGTATCAAGTGTCAGCAAGATCTGCCCCGCGTCCACTCTTTGCCCCCGCTGCACTTGGATGCTGCGGACCACTCCGCTCGTCTCGGCGCGCGCCGCCGCCCACTCCACCGGCTCCACTTTGCCGTTCGTCGAAACCGTGCTCCTGATAGTCAACTGTTGTACCTTGGCGAAATGAACGTCGGGCGTGGACTCCCGGCTATCCAGGCCCCACCACAACAGCAGCAGCGCCGGAATAATCAGCAGAAGCCAGAACCTTTTCATGCCTCGGATCAGTGAAAACTCACGTCCATTGTGACAGACGTTTGAGAATGTAAACCTGTCGTTTTTTGCAGGGCGGGCATGGCCGCGAAACACGGACCGCGATAGACTGGAACAGCAGATTGGCCGCATTATTGCACCGGCCAATAGCATCCAAATGGCGCGTTACCGTATTCACCGCATCAAGGACATTCCAAGAGAAGGCTTTCGATGGGCTCCGCACACAAGCGGCGCCGCGGCCCCGAAGCTCAAAGATTACGATCCGGGCGGAGAAGTGGAAGCCCCAACCCCGTACGCCGTTTGGAAGAGCCTGCTGGCTGATGGCCGGCCGCTCCGTCCTGGCGATTTGCTCGAAACCTGCCACGTTGACGGCGCTGCAGGAGAGTTGTACATTACGAAGTACATAGGGTTTGAACCGGCCGCTTGGCGCGTCTCCGAACCTCGGCCCGCCGTGGCCTCCAAGTCTGAAGATGGTGGCGGTTCCTCAACCGTATCGCTGCACTCCGATCCCGTATAGTTGCGTGATCTGATCTAGGCGATCTGATCAACATGAACGATCTCTCAGAAGCTTCCCGGTGGGGTTTCTTTACCCTGGTTACGTATATCCCGGATCCGCTTGGCTCGTTTCTCGAAGAGTTGAAAGATGATCTCCCGGGCAGCGCTTGCTCCCAGGCGCATATTACACTGCTTCCGCCGCGTCCTCTCAGAGTTTCCATCGAAGCTGCGTCTGCGCACGCGCAAAGGATTCTGAGCCGGTTCCCTCAATTTGAAGTCGAATTGGCCAAAGTTCGCCGGTTCGCCGCAACCAATTTTCTCTACCTGGACCTGAACGAAGGCGATTCGCTCGTGAAGGATCTACATGCCGCGTTGAACACGGGTGACCTCGCGGCGCCGGAGGAGTTTGAGTTCCGCCCTCATCTCACGTTGGGCGGTCCCGTCTCGCCGGGCAAGGTCGATTCCGCGCAGCAGCAAGCCGAGTTCACCTGGCAGGCGCCGCATTGCTCATCGCGTTTCACCATCCGGGAACTTGCAGTTTTATGGCTCAGCCCGGACAGCCCGCAAGGCGAGTGGCGGCGGCTAGGAACGCTTCCTTTGGCCCAGGAATCGCGGGCCGCAGCCGCAGCCGTCACGAGTCGAACATCGTCAACTGCCCGCCGCGATCGCTAGCGCCCTTCTTCCACCGCTGGCCCGATGCTGCCACGGAGCTTCCCACGACGCCCCGCAACTCCGTTCCGATCAGCGCCGCTCGAGGAACAAACACCCGCTGCCGTGTCACTCCCGCGCGGGGCGGAGTTATGAAGTAGCCCGCCTCGGGCCAATCCAGCAGGTTGTGAGAAAGGATGCCGTCCAGCCGGTCCCCATCACGAAATGTGAATCGGGTCCACAGCCCGGGTACTTTCGGCCGCCGCTCAAACACTTTGTGTTCTGTGAACAGGTCCGCTGCCCCGGCTTCCGAAACAAAGCACACGGCCTTAACTTCGGTGTACGCCACCATCTGAAAGCTTCCCTCAAGCGTGATGAGTTCGATCGCGTTGCCCGACAGATACGTACCAGGGTTCACGATCCCCTCGGTGGGTTGGCGGTCGAATCGATAGAGGACAATTCGTTTGCTGGTACTGGACGGCAAAGTCGGTTTGGAACCGTAGGGTGTTTAAAACAATTTTGCGAATATTGTATCATTGACAGAATGGCGGATCTGACTCCGTTCGAGCAAGGAATGCGGTCTTACCTGCACTTTTGCCGGACCGAAAAGGGCTTAGCTGTCAACACGTTAGAGTCCTACCGTCGCGATCTCACTCAAGCCGCTGGTTTCCTCCGCAGCTTGCCGCTCTCGTCCGTCACTCTGGACACTTTGCGGTCCTATCTCGATCACCTGCGCAAGTCCGCGCTGTCGAATCGTTCCATCGCCCGGCAAGTCACAACCCTGCGCGGTTTTTTTGGCTTTTTGGCCGAAGAGACCGCCCTGTCCGCAAATCCCGCCGAGCTTCTCACCGCCCCCAAAATCGGATCATCTTTGCCGAAATATCTGGATTCTGCACATCTCGATCAACTTCTGGACGCGCCGGGCGAACACTCCGCGACCGGGCTTCGGGACCGAGCCATGCTCGATCTGCTCTATGCCGCCGGTCTGCGCGTCAGCGAATTAGTCGCGCTGCGTGTTTCGGATCTCGACGAAAGTCAGGGCGTTGTTCGCGTCATTGGAAAGGGCAACAAACAGCGATTGGTCCCCGTCGGAAAACAAGCTTTGCAATCGGTTGAGCATTACCGCGTGCAACAACGGCCGCAGCTCTTGAAAGGACGCGTGACCCCATACCTGTTCGTTACGGCTCGCGGGACGCGGATGACGCGCCAGGGTTTTTGGAAGCTGCTGCGGGGCCATGCTAAGTCGGCAGGCATTTTCCACGGCCTCAGCCCGCACGTGCTGCGCCACACGTTTGCGACTCATCTGCTCGAAGGTGGCGCGGACCTTCGCAGCGTGCAGGCTATGCTCGGACACGCCGACATCGGCACCACGCAAATTTATACGCACGTAATGCGCTCTCGCTTGCGGCAAACTATCGATCAGCATCATCCCCGCGCAGCGCGCGTCCGCTCCGTAACCGGGCGCGCAACCCCATCTCGAGCGGATTGAGGAGACTATGAGCGATTACATGTTCATGCTTGACAGTCACCTCAGCGGTGAACAGAGCAAAGTGCTGGCCGAAGTTCGCGAAACGGCCGAGCACGCCAATCTGAATATTTTCCTGACCGGCGGGGCCATGCGCGACATGATGGGCGGCTTCCCGATTCGCGATCTCGATTTCACGATCGAAGGCCCAAGCACGAAATTTGCGCGCGCTCTCGCCAAGAAAAACAAGGCCGAGATTCTGGCGCTCGACGAAGCGAAGAAATGCGCTGAGTTGCGCTTCCCAGGCAACGTTACCGCGAGCATCTCTTCCGCCCGGTACGAGAAGTACGCCAAAGCCGGAGTTAAGCCGCGCATTGAAGCCGCCACGATCCACGAGGATCTGCGTGGGCGCGATTTCACCATTAACGCCATTGCACTTTCGTTGGGCAAAGCGTCTCGCGGCCTGCTTCTCGATCCTACGAACGGTCTCGGCGATCTCAGCCGCAAAGAGCTGCGCGCCGTCAGTAACTACGGACTCTATGATGACCCGTCCCGCATACTGCGCATGCTCCGGCTGAGAGTCCGGCTCGGGTTTACCATCGAAGAGCGCACGCTTTCCCAATACCAAAATGTTCGCGAAGCGAAGCTCGAGACGCAGATTTCTGCGTCGGCGCTCGAACGGGAATTGGCGCAAATCGCTGTCGACCCTTTGGCCGGGGACATCCTGAAGGCGCTCGAAGACGAGAATCTTCTGTATTTGATTTCGCCAGCGCTTTCCGGGCCTAAGTTGAATTTGCAGGGCTATCAGAAATTGCAAAAGGCCCGCCAGATGCTGCCATCCGGCATCGACATCGCGGTCGACAACTACTCGCTTTTCCTTTTCCTTCTCTTTGAAAAATTGAGCTCGCGAGAGCGTGTCCAACTTGTCACGACAGTGGGTCTGCCACGGACGCGCGTGGATCGGGCGGCGAAACTCGAGCCGCGGGCGGCCAAAATCGAGAAAGACCTGGCCACTGCTAAACTTCAAAGACCTTCCGCGCTGTATGCGCTGCTGGCGAAGGTGCCTGGGGAGGTTCTGCTCTTTTTGTTGATGCGCTCAAACCAGCGCCTGGTTCTCGATCGCATCAAAAATTATCTACAGAAGTATCTCCCGGCGGCTCAAGAGGTGACCGAAAAGGACGTGATCGAGCGCGGTGCGCAGCCCGGCACTCCCAAATTCGCGCGATTGCATCAGGAGATGATCGCGGCGCGTCTCGACGCACGGCCCAAAAAAGTTGTGGTCGAGGAACCGCCTCCGCCTCCACCGCTCTCCGGACCAGGCCGGCGCTCGGCTAGCTTCGGCCGCTAACGAATTCGTGCCGGTACCGCGCCAGCGTACTAACCGGCTGTAGCTGTACGGCGGGACTGATTCGCCTCATGACTGTCAGAACTGAATCCGCGTACGTTTCATCCGGGTTATACAGCCGCAGTTTACCGAGCACATCGCGATTTTTGTAAAGCGGGCTTCGTCCCAACTTGAAAGCTACTTCGTGAATCCCGGAGCGAATTGTGGGGAAGACTTCGAGACCCTGATTCCATCCGAAAATATTGTTGTTCCGGTAGGCCTTTCCTCCACCGGATTCAATTACGGAAATACTAGGCAGGAGGCGCCAGTCCAGTTCATTATCGTCCGCCGCCTGGACGAAGTCCTCGGCGAGATCGCGAACCGGGCAGTGCAATTTAGTGAAGAACTTCTTCAGCCGGACGATGCGCGGGTCGGGGTTAACCGGCTCGGGCCGCGTCGCCTGGACAGGCTGCACGGGTGCGGGCCGCGTTTCGATTCGCAGGGTCAGCGGCAAAGCCAAAAGCCCAGCCGCGACTATGAGCTGTTTTGAAAAGAATGAAGCTCCTTTCATGAGCCAGCTATAACCAAGTCGCATGGGTTTATGGTATCAGACTTATCCAATAAGCAAATTGAGGTATGTAGAAGCTCGAACGTCGAATCTTCTTTATACCTCTAATAGGTAAGATTTAGCTGCACTGCACTGGTTTCCAGGAATTTCTCTCTCGACCCCCGCGATTGTACTAGGCTCAATATGAAATCCGTTCAATCTGATACGGTGAAGCGAATGGCCATCGACCTGGAGAGTCTCCGGACAGAAATACAAGCCTATGTTCAGGAGGTTGGCGTACCGGTCTTCTACGGCTACTCCCGCGATGTTGTCTCACACGTTCCGGTCTACTGGGATAGCGAGCGCCATCCCGATTTCCGCGAATTCATCGAGGCAGGCCGCAGGGCCGGTATAAAGCTGATCGTCTTCGCATATGAGGCGTTTTCGCTCGATGAGATCGATGAAGCCCTCGATCAGCTCGAAGAGAGCCACATCGCCTGGGAGGAAAAGCATACCTTCGAAACACGGCTGCGTGAGCTGCAAGGCTACGAGGGGTTCACCTGTTCTCTCGAGCTCTCATTCGACCTCGAAGGCCGCGTCTATTCCTACGAGGTGCGTACCGAGTGGTATCAGACGCTCCGAGATATTCTTGCCGAATTAGACGCCGCTTCCGAAGAGGAAGAGGACCACGACCAAGGCCCCATGCCCGGGTACTTTTCAAGAAACTGATGGCGCAATTGGCTTCGCCGCCAACCTGGGTGCGTCCGGCGGCTCGCTGGGTCCTTCCGGCCGTTTCCGCGGAAGCGGTTCGCGCGCTTGAAAGCAGTCTCGATCTGGAGCGGCTGGCAGCGGCCGTGCTCGTCCGTCGCGGGTTCACGGATACGCAAATGGCGCAGGAGTTTCTCAGTCCCCGCTTGGCTTCACTACATGACCCATTGTTGATGCGCGACATGCAAGCCGCGGCGGCGCGGTTACTGGGTGCGGTCAAAACGCGCGAGCCCATCCTGATCTATGGCGACTATGATGTCGACGGCACGACCTCAATCGTGGTCCTGAAGAAAGCCATTGAGATTCTGGGCGGCCAGGTTGATTTTCATGTGCCGCATCGCTTGACCGAAGGCTACGGCATGCGCGCCGAAATCATCGAACGGGCTTCCGCTGCTGGAGTTCGGTTGATTGTCAGCGTCGATACCGGCATTCGCGCGAACGAGGTTGTGCGCCAAGCGAACACTCTCGGCATCGATGTGATCGTGACTGACCATCATTTGCCGCAAACCGAGCTGCCGCCTGCATTGGCCATTCTGAATCCCAACCGGCCGGATTGTAACTATCCCAATAAGCACCTGTGCGGCGCCGGTGTCACGCTCAAGCTGGTGACAGCGTTGCTCAACGTGAGTGGCTTGCCCGAGGCCCGGCAAACGGCGCTCCTCGATTCATTCTTGAAACCTGTCGCGATCGCTACTGTTGCCGATATCGTCCCGCTTACCGGCGAGAATCGCGCTATCGTGCAGCGTGGACTCTCCGGGCTGCGCGGGGTTCGAAACCCCGGCCTCAGGGCGTTGCTTGAAGTTTCGGGATTCGAAGATGGCGAGGCGCCTTCCGCGCATCAAGTGGCGTTTCGCCTTGCGCCGCGAATTAACGCCGCCGGACGCATGGCAAGCGCCCACGACATTATCGAGCTGTTCCTCACTCCGCAAGCAGCGCGCGCTCGTGAGCTCGCGCAGCAGTTAGACACGTTCAATCGCGAGCGGCAGCAAGTCGAGACCGAAATCGTCGAAGCGATCCTGAAGCAATGCGAGGACACCGCGTTCGATTACAGCTCACCGGCAACGGTGTTCGCGGCATCGGGCTGGCATCTCGGCGTGCTCGGCATCGTGGCGAGCCGCCTCGTCGAGCGCTTCAGCCGCCCCGTTTTTGTGCTCAGCGACGCCAGCAATTCCGACGCCGGGGAAGGCTGCCTTTCAGGTTCCGGCCGCAGCATTCCCGCGTTTCATCTCCTCGAGGCGCTTGAGAGCATGCCCGAGCTGTTCACAAGGTTTGGCGGCCACCGGCAAGCGGCTGGAGTAACGCTCTACGCCGCACAATTAGAAGAATTTCGGCTTCGCTTCAGCCAGTTCGCCGCAACGCGACTGACACCTGAAGATTTGCGGCCTGAGTATACCGTTGACGCAGAAGCGGAGTTTGCGGAGCTCACGGAGCGGTGCGTCCGCCAAGTGCTCACCTTGGGACCGTTTGGATTCGGAAATCCGGCGCCGATTTTTTACGCATCTCAGGTGGAAGTGGCGGGGCCCGTCAAACCGTTCAAAGACGGAAAACATCTGAGCGTCCCCCTGCGCCACAGGAAGCGCATGCTGTTTTGCAAGGCCTGGAATTTTGGAGATCGCGCTGCTCTCTTTGCGCCAGGAGCGAAGATTGACGTTCTGTTCCAAATCGAGGACGATCCGGCGTCGAGAAAGCGAGGCTACGGCTCGTGGTGCATTTCGTTGAAAGATGCCAGAGGGAGTGCAGGTTAGACCACCAGATGGACAATTTGATTGAATCTGCCCGCGAAGTGCGCGAGCGTGCGCACGCGCCCTTTTCCCGTTTCAAGGTCGGCGCTGCGGTCGAAGACGAAAACGGACGCGTCTTCACAGGCTGCAATGTAGAGAACGCGACGTATGGGCTTTCCGTTTGCGCGGAACGTTCGGCCGTGCTCAAGGCGATCTCCGAAGGCGCTGCGAAGTTGAAACGCGTCGCGGTTGTCGCCGACAGTGACACGCTCACACCGCCCTGCGGCGCTTGCCGCCAAATACTATGGGAGTTTTGCGGAGACGCAGAGTTGATCCTGGCGAATCTCTCAGGCAAACAGGAAACCTTGTCCATGAAGCAAATCTTTCCGAGGCCGTTCGATGCGTCGTTTTTATAGCGCACTCTTTCTACTCGCGTTCCTGAGCACGAGTAGCACAGCCGCCGAGAGCGCCGATTGGGTAATCCGCGCGAAGCACGTCATCACGATGGACGCGCAGCATCGTGTCATCGACCAGGGCGCGGTCGCCATTCGCGGCACGAGCATAGTCGGCGTGGGCACTCAGGATGAAATCGCGCGCCGCTTCGAAGCAAGAAACACTTTGGACAAGCCCGACGCAGTGCTGCTGCCCGGCCTCATCGACACGCACACGCATGCGCCCATGTCGCTGTTCCGCGCGATCGCGGATGACATGCGCTTGCAGGATTGGCTCACGAACTTCATCTTTCCGGCGGAGAAGAAAAACGTCTCGCCCGAGTTCGTGCGCTGGGGAACACGGCTGGCGTGCCTTGAAATGGTCCTCGCTGGAATCACGACTTACACCGACATGTACTATTTCGAAGACGTCGAGGCCGAGACTGCCAGAGATGCGGGCGTTCGCGGCGTGCTCGGCGAGACCGTGATCGGCTTCCCTTCCCCGGACCACAAGACCTGGAAGGAAACGGTCGCAGCCACGGAACACTACATACAGCGTTTTCGCGGTGACGATTTGATCACTCCTGCGGTCGCCCCGCATGCCATCTACACCACGCCTGATGAGGCGTTAGTGGCTTCGCGCAATCTCGCCGTCCGGTATGGAGCGCCGTTACTGATTCATCTCTCCGAAACAAAAACCGAGCGGGACGATGCTCTGGCGAAACGTAAGATGACGCCTACTCAGATACTCGATACACTGGGCGTTCTGGATGGACGCGTAGTGGCCGCGCATTCGATTTGGGAAGACGACAATGATCTCGAAATCCTGAAGCGGCACGGTACCGGTGTGGCGCATTGCCCTTCCAGCAATATGAAGCTCGCGAGTGGGATCGCCCCAGTCACAAAAATGCTCAGCATGGGCTTGAACGTGGGGCTCGGGAACGATGGCTTCGCGGGAAGTAACGATACGGCCGATCTGATTGCCGAGATGAGTTTGGCCTCTAAGCTGCAGAAAGTCACTGTAATGGACCCCCGCGTTCTGCCCGCGCAACAGGTGCTGGAAATGGCGACAATCGGCGGCGCGCGCGTGCTCGGGCTGGACAAAGAAATCGGGTCTCTCGAAGAAGGCAAGCGCGCCGATCTCATCACGATCTCACTTCGCAAGCCCAACGCAGTTCCGGTTTACAATCTGTATTCGCAAATCGTGTACGCATCCAAAGCCGCGGATGTCGAAGACGTGTTCATCAATGGACGCCAAATTGTGACTGCGCGACATGTCTTGACACTGAATCAGGATGAAATCTATCGCAAAGCTATGGAATACGGGCAGCAAATCAGCAGCAGTTTGCAACACTAAACGCGTTCCGTAATGGTCAATTTTGTAAGGGTAGATCTGGTTTAGACACGCCTCTCTCCCGCCGCACTCTGATTACACAGAATCAGTGCGGAGGGGATACTTATGTACCGGCAGGTGCAGCGGGCGGTTCTTGCGCTCACAGCGGGACTGTTGTTCGCAAGCGGCGAACTCGTCGCAACAACGATTACTTCAACCTACACCGAATGGCGGCTCGGCATCAGTGGGACTCCCACGGCGCTCGATTCGCGAATGGGTTTCGATCTTACTAGCTCGGAGGGCGCGACGTATAAAGTGACAGATTCCGGATCGCAGCTCATTGTTGACGTTTTCCCATATGAACCAATCAATGAGCCTCAGGACTCGCCCGTATCTGAGGGTGCGACGGGCGCGCTATGCGGCGGCGGGCTGCTGGTGCTGTTCGGATCGCTGCGCCGGAAGTATCCACGCTAGAATGCGCAACAACTTCTGAGCGGTCGTTATATTTTCGCCTGCGTGTTAGGTTAGTGGCTGATTTCAAATGGCCTGGTTCACTCGGCAAAAGCCGTCCCTCGAAGGCGACCCGCCCTCTAACGAAGAAAAAAACGTCCGGACGGAAGGGCTGTGGCAGAAGTGCGAAGCTTGCGGCCAAATCATTTGGCGCAAAGGCGTCGAAGAGAATTTACACGTCTGTCCGAAATGCGGCCATCACTTTCGCATTGGCGCCGCCGACCGGCTGCGTCATCTTCTAGACGACGGCAACTACGAAGAGCACGATGCGGGCCTGTTCTCATCCGACCCTCTCAAGTTCATTGATTCGAAACCCTACCCGCAGCGTCTCGAAGAGATGCGTGAGGCAACGTCGCTTCCCGACGCCGTGATTTCCGCGACGGGTTCGCTGAACGGCCGGCGCGTCAATCTCTGCGCCCTCGAGCTGAAGTTCATCGCCGGGAGCATGGGCGCAGTCGTGGGAGAGAAAATCACGCGCGCGATCGAGCGCTCGGCGGCAGAAAACACTCCGCTCATTATCGTTTCCGCATCGGGCGGAGCGCGTATGCAGGAAGGCGCGATCAGCCTCATGCAGCTCGCGAAGCTCTCCGCTGCGTTGATGAAATTGGATGAAGCGCGTGTTCCCTATATCAGCGTTTTAACGGATCCGACGACCGGCGGCGTCACCGCGAGCTTCGCCATGCTCGGAGATCTCAACATCGCTGAGCCGGGCGCTCTCATCGGCTTCGCCGGGCCGCGCGTCATCGAGCAGACCATCCGCCAGAAGCTTCCGGAAGGCTTTCAGACCAGCGAGTTCCTCGTCGAGCACGGCTTCCTTGACGCGGTCGTGAAGCGCACGGAACTGAAGAGCTACATCGATAACAGCCTCAACTTTTTCCTCGCTTAGCGAAAATAGTTATGGATGTTGCAACTCGCCGGAGCCGGTAAGCGGTTCGGACACAAGCTGCTGTTCGATGAGCTTGACTGGCTGATCACGCCCAAAGAGCGCACTGGCCTGGTCGGCGGCAATGGCACAGGAAAATCCACGTTGCTCAAGATCATCGCCGGCATCGAGCACCTGGATTACGGGTCGCTCTCAGCCATGAAAGGCATCCGCATCGGATATCTTCCGCAGGACGGGTTAAAGGTCAGCGGGCGCAGCGTGTTTGCCGAAGCCATGACCGTGTTCGCGGACCTTAAAAATCTCGAAGAAGAGCTGGAGACGCTCACCTGCCGCATGAGCGAGATTGATCCGGGCAGTGAAGAATACAAGCAGGTAGCGGACCGATTCGAGCGTGCTGACAGCGAATTGCGCGCGCGCGACGGATACGCCGTCGAGGCTCAGGTTGGGGCCGTGCTCGCCGGTCTTGGCTTCCGCAAAGAAGATTGGCATCGCCGCACTGAAGAGTTTTCGGGCGGCTGGCAGATGCGCATCGCGCTCGCAAAACTGCTTCTCGAAAAACCGAATCTTCTGTTGCTTGATGAGCCTACGAATCATCTTGATCTCGAAGCGCGCAACTGGCTGGAAGAGTATCTCGCCGGTTATCAGTTCGCCTACGTTCTGATTTCACACGACCGATATTTCCTCGATGTCACCGTAAATAAAATTGCCGAGATCTGGAACAAGAAGGTCCAGTTCTATACCGGCGGTTATGAAAAGTACAAGCTGCAGAAAGCGGAGCGATTGGCGCAACTTGAAGCCGCTTACAAGAATCAACAAGAGAGGATCCAGCAGCTCGAAGCCTTTATTAATCGGTTTCGGTATCAGGCAACCAAGGCGAAACAGGTCCAGAGCCGGATCAAAGAACTGGATCGCATAGAACGCATCGGACTGCCGCCGGAAGAAAAAACAATTCACTTTTCCTTTCCACAACCGAAAGCAAGCGGCCGGGTCGTAGCGCAATTCAAAGATGTCGCGAAGAGCTATGGCGCGAAGCGGGTGTTTAGCGGCGTGAATTTCACGATCGAACGCGGCGACCGCATCGCGTTAGTGGGAGTGAATGGGGCAGGCAAATCAACGCTGATCAAGCTTCTCGCAGGAAGCGAGCCGCTGAGCGTGGGCGAATACATTCTCGGACACAATGCCGAGCCCGACTACTTCGCGCAGGATCAGTACAAGGAGCTTGATCCGAACGCCCGCGTGCTCGATGACCTCAGCGATGTCGCCCCGCGCACGACCCAGACCGAGCTGCGCAACCTGCTGGGATGCTTTCTGTTCAGCGAAGACGACGTGTTCAAGCGCATTGGCGTGCTGTCGGGCGGCGAACGGAACCGCTATGCTCTCGCGCGGATGCTGCTGCGGCCTTCGAACTTCCTGTTGCTCGATGAGCCTACGAATCACCTCGACATTCGAGCGAAAGACGTGCTGCTCGAAGCGCTCGAGAAGTTCACGGGAACGATTGTCTTCGTCTCGCACGACCGCTATTTTCTGGAGCATCTGGCGACGCGCGTTTTCGAAATTGCGGATGGCGAAGTTTGCGTGTACCCGGGCAATTTCGCCGACTATCTGTGGCGCAAGCAAGGCGGCACGCAAACGACGCCCACGCTTAATGACGTCCTGATCGGTGTTCCAGCGGCCGAGCCGATTCCCATGCCGGCCCGACCGGCGCCCGCGAAGCGAATCAATCCGATGAAATTGAAGCAGATGCAAGAACACGCCCAGCAATTGGAGCAGCGCATCGCCGATCTCGAAACGCAAATCCAGGAATCGGAACTGGCGCTCTCCGATTTCGTGAACGCGGAAGACGCAGCCCGCCGCGCCAGCACGTTAGAAACGAATCGCGCCGAGCTCGCGCGAGCCATGACTGAGTGGGAACAAATCAGTCACGAAATCGAGGCGACCGCCTGAATAGACTCGCAGCCCGGAGCTAAGCGATTTTCGCCTCGTGTGGAATAATTTCTTGGGAAGGGCACGTTCGATATGTCGCTTACAACTCCCGATAACTTGGAACCGCTGTCTGTTCTTACGTTAGGAATAACTCGAAATTCGAATGAGTTTACGGAAGCTGTTCCGCCTTTGCGCTGTGGGTGGGGCAAATGCACCAAATGCCACTGTACTCAGTTCGAAGGCAAGGAAGACACTTGTGCCAATTCAGGATGCGGCCATGCATGGTCCGACCACATTATCTTCAAGCCGCGCGATTGACTACACGCCCGAAGGAGCTCGGGCTCAGCGCGAATATAAAAATTCATTGATCGCCGGCAGCTCACAACTGCTGCCCGGCGGCACTTCCACATCGTTATTTCCCGTGCTGGCCCGCACCCACTGTATCCTTTCCTTGCCATTGCGAGATGTGCAGCGCAACGGCACATCGGTCGTAAAGTCCTCATCGACTCCCGACACCTCGACTTTCAGATTGCGTCCGGCTCGTTGTAAGCGCAGCGCGGGAATGCCGGTACCATAAACCCAAGCATCGAAGAATACCGTCAGATTCTTGTCGGGCTGACCGGCTGGCACGAACTCCCTCGCCGCCTTCTGGAAATCTTCATTGCTGATCGGTTTCTCTGCGAAATCCCGCAAAAGCTTGACCTGCAGCTTTGCGAATCCGTCATCTCCCAGCCGTTGCCGCAGCATGTTAAGTATCCACGTACCTTTCTCGTAGATAATCGTGTGCCAGGTCGCGAGATCTGCCGCCTCGAGCAACCGCACTCCGAAATCGACAGGTCCGGCTGCTTCTACGCGCTTGCCGTGTTGCTCCTTTGTAAGATCCTCGCGATAGGTCGCGAGCACTTCGCGCATCACGGCCGGCCCTTTATTGCGTTCCAGAAACTGGAGCGCGGAGTAATTCGCCATCGCTTCCATCAGCCAATCGGTCCGATAATCCGCCGGGCTGACGATGTTGCCCCACCATTGGTGCGCTACTTCGTGCGGCAATAGCATCTCCGAAAAGAAGGTATCCATCCGCTCCCCCCGTAGTTGGCTCGGCCGGTCCTGCTCGCGAAGGTAGGAAACGGTCGAGAGGTAAATCAGGCCCGGAAAACCTTGCCCAAAATAGCCGGGGATCGGCGCTACCGCGACATCATGAATCCGTAGCGGGATCCAGCGCTGGGTGTAACTATCCAGAATGCCTTCGGTCGCTTTGGGCAATTCCTCCAACATCGCACTCGAGCTTGCGGCTGATCCCGCATTGGCGTAACACTCGACTCGATACAGGCCGTGCTCGTCGAAGGCGCTCTTGTAATCGCCCAGATTGAAACCCGCGAGGCGCTCGGGTACTCGCGTTTTACGATGCACGACGCGTACACCGTTTATGACCTCGTCGCTCACCGGCTCGCCTGTCGAAACCAGCCGCAAGCGCTCCGGGCAGCGAAACGTGAGATCGAAGTTTGCCAGCATTGGGCCGCTGTACGGAAACCAGGCGTTTCGCTCATCGACAAAATACGATCCATCGGGAGTCTCTCGAATCACCGACCCCTGGTATTTCACTTCGACGCTGTAAAACTTGCCCGGCATGAAGGGCGCGCTGGAGACGAGCAGAAAGGTTCCCGAACTCTTCACATCGAGTATGTGGACCGAATTGCGCTGGAATACTTCTACGGGCTGCCCGTCAATACTCGCGGACTGCACTTTCAGGCGCTCCGAAAGCCCTAGAGACAACACGCGTCCTGCATCGGCATTTGGAACAACGTTGAACCGGGCGTCCACGGACATGCTCAGGTCTTCATGGATCTCACTCTCGATACGGAAATCGCTCAGTTTCAGGGGTGTCTCGTCATTCGCGGGCGCGTGGCGGGGGCGGAACGTGGTCCAAAGCTGGAATTTCGAATGTCCCTCGCCTGCGGGAGCGGACCGCCCCACGGCGATGGGCTCGGGTTGTTCGGGCTCATACATGACATCGAAGCCTCCCAGCGCGCGCCCTAATATGGCTGAATAAAAGAGGCCTTTTTCCGGCTGGTGGCTGTCGAGTAGCGATTGCACCAAACGAATTTCAATCCCCGAGGTCAGTTGATGCATCAAAGGATTGAAGCGAGCCCCTTCATCCCTCGCGATTTCGGGTGCTTTGCGGAGAGGCGCTTGCTGAATTTGAGTGAGCAGCTCGTTCGCGGTATCGTCTGTAAACAGAAATAGAGCAGAGGTGAAGTGTTCGTCAAGATTCGGCGTCTTAGTGAATGACGCGAGCGAGGCGCGCTCGCTACGGTCGGGAGGCATCAAAATAATTTCTGCATCTCCGGCCTCTACGCCGATAGTCGTAAACACCGCGCCAACCGATCGGCCCTCAACCGGAGTGAGAAAGGAAAGGATTCCTTCGGTCAGGAAAATCTTGATGTCGCCGCGGGATAAGTTAAGGTCGCGGACACGATAGCTTTGTCCCGGATCGAGAGACATCTGCCCCAACGCGCCGGCGATTGCGGCTGCGCTGGGCGGCTGTGCCGCGCGTCCAAGAGAAACCAGGGACACCGCGCAGCACAAGCCGAGTCTGAGCAAGACTGATTACTTACTGAGTTCCGCGCTCTGCTGGGTAGCCGGATCTTGACCCCAATTCTCGCGGATAATACCCGTCTGATCGGAGTAGAACGTGCGCCGGCCCGTGCTGTTAAAAGCCTTCGGCACTGCAGTGACCGAATATCCGGTCGGCGTTTGCGCGACGGTGTAAATATATCCGCTGCCCGAGCCGTTGGCGAGGCTGGCGGGGATCAGCCCGGCCGCTGCGGGCCCTTCGGCCGCGCCGGTTGACGTTGGCGGGCCAAGTTGGCTGAGCGATGTCGCATACTGGCCGAATTGCGAGTAATACTGCACTTCGGCCTTTTGAATGGTTCCAATCTGCGCGATTGCGGCCATCTCCTGCGCGTGCATCCGCGACTTGCTCATCTGCGGCAAGGCAATCGACAGGATGATCAGGATAATCGCGATGACAATTAAGAGCTCAATGAGCGAGAAGCCACGCTGAGAGCTGCGGCGCTTGCGTAAAGCCAACATCATACCCGTTTACATGATACGACGTTCAAGACGCTTCAGGCGTTGTCTCAGGAAAGCCTTTGACCAGGGAATCAATCGCGCGCAGCCTCTTGAGGAAGACCGAAAGCCGATCCAGCCTCAGGGCATTTGGTCCGTCAGACAAGGCGCGTTCGGGGGCATCGTGCACCTCAACAAACACACCGGCGATTCCGACTGCGACCGCCGCCCGCGCCAGAGGCTCGATAAATTCCGGTTGACCGCCTGAGGCGCTCCCCGCGGCCCCCGGTAGTTGCACGCTGTGAGTCGCATCAAAAACAACCGGATATCCCGTCCTCATCATGATCTTGAGGCCGCGCATATCGACGACCAGATTGTTGTAGCCAAACGCTGACCCACGCTCGGTCAGGATGATCCGGTCATTGCCGGTGCTCGAGACCTTTTCGGCCGCGTGGGCGATGTCTGAGGGCGATAAAAACTGCCCTTTCTTGATATTCACGGCGCGTTTGGTTCTGCCCGCTTCGACCAGCAGGTCTGTCTGGCGGCAGAGGAATGCGGGTATCTGCAAAACATCTGCTGAGTCTGCCGCGCGGGCCGCCTGCCACGGTTCATGAATGTCGGTGAGCACAGCGATCCCGAGCTTACGAACTTCGGCGAGCATTCGTAAGCCTTCCTCGAGACCCGGGCCGCGATATGAAGTCAGGCTGGTCCGATTCGCTTTATCGAAGGACGCCTTAAATACGAATGCCCCGGCCGCGGCCTGAATCGCCTTCGCCATGCGCAGCACGTGTTCTTCACTCTCGATAACGCATGGCCCCGCAATCAGCGCAAGCGGCGCGGCATTTCCGAATCTAACTGCTGCCGGACCGTTGCCCGCGACAACCACCCGGTTCATTGAGCGTGCGAGTATTCGTGCTCTGCCGGGATTTCCGCCACGGATCGGAACCGGTTGCGCCTGTGCTCGAGAGCTGCGCCCAGGAATGCAGTGAACAACGGATGCGGCTCGAGGGGTTTCGATTTGAACTCAGGATGAAACTGACACCCCAGGCACCACGGGTGATCCGCCACTTCGCAGATCTCGACGTAAACGCCATCCGGCGTCTGTCCCGTGAAGCGCATTCCTGCGTCCGTCAGCTGAGCCTTGAAATCGCGGTTGAACTCGTAACGGTGCCGGTGCCGTTCGCTGATATCTGCTTGCGCATAAGCGCCACGCGCCAGACTTCCTTCAGCCAAGTGGCACGGATACGCGCCAAGCCGCATCGTGCCCCCCAGCTCATCCACGCCCTTCAGTTCCCGGAGCTTGTATATGACGCGGTGGGGGGTTGCAGGATTAACCTCCGTCGAGTCGGCATCCTCCAGACCACACACGTTGCGCGCAAATTCAATCACGAGCATCTGCATCCCGAAGCAGATTCCAAAATAAGGAACCTTTTCTTCGCGCGCGAACCGGATCGCATTCAACATGCCCGGCACGCCGCGCTTTCCAAATCCGCCGGGCACAAGGATGCCGTCGAACCTGCGAAGGATGCTGCGGCACTCGGGCCACTCCATGCTCTCGGATTCGATCCATTCGATGTTCACGCGCGCTCCATGCGCGATTCCCGCGTGCAGCAGCGCTTCTTTCAGGCTCTTATAAGAGTCCTCATACTCGACGTATTTGCCGACCAGCCCGATACTCACTTCGCGTTCCGGATGCTTCATACGGTCGACCATTTCGATCCACGGCGTCATATGACGCGGTCCAGCTTCGATATGCAGGAGACGCAGAATGCTTTCATCCACTTTTTGATCCGCGAACACCATCGGGATCTCGTACACCGAGCTGACGTCTTTGGCCGTGATCACGCTGGTAACGTCAACATCACAGAACAGGGCGATCTTTTCTTTCACCTCCTCGGGAAGCTGGCGCTCCGACCGGCACAGCAGAATGTCAGGCTGAATACCAATAGCGCGCAGCTCTTTTACGCTATGCTGCGTCGGCTTGGTCTTCAACTCCTGCGCGGCAGCAATCCAGGGTACCAGCGTGAGATGGATGAATAACGTGTTCTCGCGGCCTTCCTCATGGCGCATCTGCCGGATAGCTTCGATGAAGGGCAGCGATTCTATATCGCCGACCGTGCCACCGATTTCAACGATCGCGATATCCACTCCCGCGGCCACTTTGCGGCAGGCGGCCTTGATCTCGTTCGTTACATGCGGAATCACCTGGACGGTTTTGCCGAGATAATCGCCGCGGCGCTCCCGCGCAATGATGCTTTCGTAAATGCGGCCGGAGGTCAGGTTGTTACTTTGCGTGAGCGGCGCATGCGTGAAGCGCTCGTAGTGGCCGAGATCGAGATCCGTTTCCGCTCCATCGTCGGTCACAAACACCTCGCCGTGCTGAAACGGGCTCATGGTGCCGGGATCCACGTTCAGATAAGGATCAAATTTCTGCAGAGTGACGCGCAACCCGCGGCTTTCGAGCAGGCATCCGATCGACGCCCCCGCAATCCCTTTTCCCAAGGATGAGACCACGCCGCCAGTTACAAAGATGTACTTAGCCATGACTTCCCCTCCCCAAAAGAAAGCTGTGGCTTTGAATCAGCCGGGTCCAAACGAATTCGTTACCGCCGAAAACAACTGGCTTACACGTTCCAAATCTTCTGGCGTATCCACACCCAAAGACTCATACTCGGTCTCGACGACTCGAATACGATAGCCATTTTCGAGCGCCCGCAATTGCTCTAGACGCTCCGCACGTTCGAGCGGCCCAACCGTCAAATCGGGATAGGCCAACAAAAAGTCGCGCCGGTACACGTACATGCCCACATGCTTGGCATACAGCGACGTTCCACGCCCATCGCGCTCGTACGGAATCGGGCAGCGGGAGAAATAAATCGCGTCGTTCAGAAGATTCGTAACCACCTTGACGACGTTCGTGTTCACGATATCGGTGGGATCGATGATGTGGCGCTTCAGCGTCGCCATTGAAACAGAATCATCGCCATGCGCCGAGAGAATCGCGGCGTCAATCGCCTCAGGATCGATCAACGGCTCGTCGCCCTGAATATTCACGTAAAGAGTCGCCGGCTCCGAGGAAGCAATTTCGGCGATGCGATCTGTGCCGGAAGGGTGGTCAGCGCGCGTCATCCTCACGCGGCCGCCGAACTGACGAACCGCTACCGCGATACGCTCGTCATCGGTTGCAACCAGTACATCGCTCAGATACCGTGATAATGCAGCGCGCTCGTAGACGTGCTGCAACATCGGTTTGCCAGCGATGCTCGCAAGAACTTTTCCAGGAAAGCGGGAGGAGGCAAATCGGGCAGGGATTACACCCAGAATCCGCGTCCGCACATCTGAGTGTATCACTGCCATACACGGTAGAAGGATTTCGCGGTCAGTCGATCTCTGCTGTTAGAGTGGGTGTAAACAAAGTTATCACGTGAAGTGCTAGGCACACAAAGGCAACTTGTCATCCATTCCCATTGAGCAACAGCCGGCAATTCAGAGTCGAAGTAGGAACGGCATACTGCGCACATACCGGCTCGCGCTGTTCCTGGTGCTTTTGAAACCTTTTGGAAATTTATCGATCGCCTGGGGAATCAGGCATTTTCCGGCGGCGCTTTCAATGAATCCGCTACTTGTTATCCGAGCACTATTCGAACCGTTCGTTGCTCTGGGAATCGCAATGCATATTTTATGGCTGCTCATGCGGATGTCGTTGCTGAGCCTCGCGGATTTGAGCTTTGTCCTGCCGCTGACAGCATCTGGGTATGTGGTCACCGCGATCCTCGGCAAATACTTTCTTCACGAGGAGGTGACGGGGGCGCGGTGGCTGGGAATAAGTTTGGTTTTCCTTGGAGTGATCATTGCAGGCACAACATCGCGAAAGACAACTGAAGTAGCATGACGCGGGCGTGTGCCGGGTCCAGCGCATCCGAAGGGGGTGACAGTACTTGTGTGGAATCGCCGGCTTTACCCACGCCAAGTGGGTAGCTGAGCCGGACCGCATTGATGCTGCCCTAGCATCCCTTATCCACCGCGGCCCAGACCAGCAAGGCGTTTTTGAATCGAATCAGATTTCGATCGGCGCCACACGCCTGAAGATCATTGATCTTGCTTCAGGCGATCAACCCATGGTCTCGGAAGACGGCGATGTTGTGATTGCCTTCAACGGCGAGATCTATAACCACCCGGACTTGCGCAGCGAACTCAAAAATCGCGGGCACCGATTCCGGTCGCATTCCGATACGGAAACGCTTCTCCATTCGTTTCTGGAGTGGGACACGGATTGTTTTTCGCGAATGCGCGGCATGTTTGCGGTCGCGGTATGGACGGAATCGACCGGACGTCTGGTATTGGCTCGCGATCGTATCGGTATCAAGCCGCTGTACATTGCCATCCGGGGAAGCGATATCTTCTTTGGATCAGAACTGAAAACTATTCTCACGCACGCCGAGGTAGATCGCCGTTTAAGCATGGCCGGCCTGGACTGTTATTTATCTTTGAATTATGTGCCGGGTCCGCTCACGCTGATCGAAGGCATCGAAAAACTTCGTCCTGGTCACTGGCTGGAGTGGCGAGCGGGAAAGGTTCAATCCCAATGCTACTGGCGTTTGCCGGAACCAAAGCCAAAGCATTGGACGAAGGAATCGGCGCAAGAGGAACTCGAGTCGCTGGTACAACAAGCCGTCCGCGAACATCTGGTTTCCGATGTCCCACTCGGCATCTGGCTTAGCGGCGGCATCGATTCATCAACAATTCTGCATTACGCTGCAAACGCTTCCAGTGCGCGATTGAAATCCTTCTCAATCTCGTTTGCAGGCCGCAGTTTTGATGAATCGACATACATTCGCCGGGTGGCCTCGCAGTATGGCACTGAACACGAACAGATCGATCTGAACAGCGGCACGGGCCTGCAGGATGCTATCGAGGAATTCGCGTACTACTCCGATGAACCTGATGCGGACGCAGGCGCGCTGCCGGTTTGGTTTCTGTCCAAGCTGACGAAGAAACACGCCACCGTTGCGCTCAGCGGCGAAGGCGCCGACGAGCTTTTCGGAGGATATCTTACGTACCGGGCCGATCAGCTTGCCCACCGCATGCGGCACTTACCACAAAGCACATTGCAATTCTTTGCGAGTGCCATGCGCCGCTGGCCGGTGTCAGACGATAAGATCAGCTTCGAATATAAGCTCAAACGGTTTTTGGAAGGTTGTCAAATGCCGCCCGAGAAAGCGCACGTGTATTGGAACGGGACGTTCTCCGGCCTGGAGAAGAGGAGGCTCGTACTTCCGGAGCTTCCGAACGCGCTCGACGGCATTCTGAGCGAGTTATCACACGCAGGGGATCATCTCGGGGCTTATCTTTGGTTCGATCAGAAATATTTTTTGCCGGATGACATTTTGACCAAGGTGGATCGCATGAGCATGGCCCATTCAGTGGAAGTGCGTCCGCCGTTTCTGGATCACAGAATTGTCGAATTCGCGGCTTCGTTGCCGGCCGGTTTGAAAATCCATCGTTCGCGCCAGAAGTTCCTTTTGAAAGAGATGATGAGGGGCAAAATACCCGCTCCCATTCTGAGGCGCAAGAAGATTGGTTTTGACATTCCAGCGCACGACTGGCTGCGCGGTCCCATGAGAACGCTGTTATTGGACACACTGGCAAGTGGCGCTTCCGAATATCCGGAGCTTCTCAGCGTGGCAGGGCTGGATGGCTACGTCCGCGAGCACCTGTCAAGGCGTGCCAATGTCGGATATCACTTGTGGGGTTTGATGATTCTTTTTTTGTGGATGAAGAGATGGCGCATTCAAACCACGTCGGCTGGCGCGCAGACCCGGTACTCAACGCAAAGCGTCTAGATGAGGCAATCACGTCAAAATACTATCAGCGTGAGATGCCGGACGTAACCTGCCGAACCGGCAGAGAGTCTTAACGAGTTCAACGCTTACTTAGGAGCAGACCGAGGAAAATGAATATCGCCGTGTTTGGAGGGGATGGTTACTGCGGTTGGGCAACAGCTTTGTACCTTTCGAAGAAGGGGCATTCGATTGCGATCATCGACAATTTCTCCCGGCGTGAATGGGATTATGACCTGGGAGTGCAAACTCTCACCCCCATCCGTCCGCTGCCGGAAAGACTCGAAATCTGGCGCGAACTAACAGGGGAAGCGATCGAGAGTTTTGTGGGAGATGTCGCCGATTACGATTTTGTCTCTTCCGTTTTTGACAGTTTTGAACCTGACGCAGTGGTCCATTTCGCAGAACAGCGGTCCGCCCCTTACTCGATGATTGATCGCGCACACGCCGTTTTCACGCAGGTTAATAACGTTGTCGGAACCCTGAACATATTATTCGCTATTCGGGAGCTTCGGCCGGATTGCCATTTAGTCAAGCTCGGCACCATGGGGGAATACGGGACGCCGAACATCGATATCGAAGAAGGATACATCACAATCGAACATAACGGCCGCAAAGACGTACTTCCTTATCCCAAGCAACCGGGCTCGTTTTATCACCTCTCGAAGGTACACGACAGCCACAACATCATGTTCGCTTGCAAAATTTGGGGGCTTCGCGCGACAGATCTGAATCAGGGCATCGTGTACGGCACCATGACGGACGAAGTTGCCCTGGATGAAACTCTGATCAATCGCTTCGATTACGACGAGGTATTCGGCACCGTTCTGAACCGCTTCTGTGCGCAGGCTGCGATTGGGTACCCGCTGACGGTTTACGGAGAGGGCGGACAGACTCGCGGGTTTCTTGATATCCGCGATACCGTCCGGTGTGTTGAATTGGCTTGTTTAAAGCCGGCACAACCGGGCGAATGCCGGGTCTTCAATCAATTCGTAGAGCAATTTTCAGTTCTCGACCTGGCGCACATGGTACAGGCAGCGGCACGGCGGCTTGGTCTGGCAGTCCAGATCGATCACTTGCCGGACCCGCGGGTCGAATTCGAGCAGCATTATTACAAGGCGAAACACTCAAAGCTCATTGATCTGGGTTTGAAACCCCACTACTTATCCGACTCGCTTTTGGATTCACTGATGAACATCGCCATCGAGTATCGTGATCGGATTGACGCCTCCATGTTCCCGCCGCAAGTGGATTGGCGCAGGACGAACAACAGCCGCAACCGGCAAATGAGCGCCGCGGTCGGGGCATCCGTAGCGGTAGGCGAGATTTAAGACGCCTGTTTCGCCAATCGCGCTAGATCCATCGATACACGGAACGCGAAATCTAAATCGAACGGGAAGTCTGCGCCATCGAGCGTTGCTTCAAACTGCGCAATGAAACGCTGGATAACGGGTTCCGTACTGTCTAGAAAATCGACTGAGTAGATCTGGGCGTCGGGCGCTTCGACCCAAACGCAGCGTTCACTCCGCTGGTCATAAGCGCACCGGATCTCCGATACATGGGCCTCCGGCACGGCATAGGCGCGGATGGCTAGCAGATGACACCCGAGATTATCAAGCGCGGGAATTCCTAGCCGGTTTGGCCGGCTGACGATGAACTGGCCGCCGAAGCGAAGTCCGGTTCCAGTATTGAACTCACGGCGCCACGCCTCGATATTCTTGAGGAGACAATACTGATAATGAACTGCTAGCCGAACACTTTTCGCTGCCGCAAGCTCCAGGAGCGAATCCGTCTGCGAGCGGGAACATTGCCAGGGCTTTTCGACAACAGCGTGGAGACCAGCAGCGATAGCAGCTTCAATCATGAGTGGAATATGCGGGCCCGGCGGAACGCAGATCCAGGCGATCTGCGCGCCACTCACGGCCATCACCGCAGACAGTCTCGATTTGTAGCTGCTGTCGCTCTCCGAACTTGATCGCCTTGTCTTTTCAATGCAACTGATTCGGGCACATTCGGCGGCGAGAATGCCTTGTATCTTGTGGGCCCATCTGCCCCTTCCGAGAATCACGTATGAGGGCCGCTCAGCCATGATTGTTGATTTTTTCGCACACGAGCCGGGCCGCTTTCATCGCGCTCACGACTTTACCGGAAAAAATGTGGAGCTCGCCGGGCCCACCCTCCCGTACATAGAGGATTCTGCGGTCTTGCTCAGGGTTATCCTCCACCACGCGGATGGTAAACCGAGAGCCAACATACAGCGCATGTTTCGCCAAAGGAACGGCAGCGCAACAATCCTTCCGCATGACGTCAAAATGCGTGAAGGGTACTGGGACAAACTCTGTCTTGTTCAACACGCTTTTATAACGAGCCGGGATCGGCTCTTCAGGATCATTGGTCGACCAATGATTCGTGTGTTCGGCCGAGCCGAAGAGTGACAGATCGGATGTGCCAAATGGATCAAAGGCCGTGAACGGGCCATCCACTAAGACGAGAGCCAGGCGGCTCAATTTCGCGGGAAGCTTGATGAGAACCTTCTCGGCAACTTGAAACTTGGCAGGCTTGAATATCTGTTGGCTACCCGCCATGCCGTAGGTAGCCCATACAACAAAATCAAAATCGCCACGCATGGCCGGAGTGAAAGCACGTTGCTCGAATTCCACGCCGCTATTTGTAATCCGCGTTTCAACTAAGCTGCGCAAAATGTCTGGATCGTAGATCTGTTCTTCGACTTCGTAGCACTTGTCGATAAATTCGAAATCCAGCCAAGCAGGACGGCAGCTTCTCACGCGAAGCCCGTGCTGGCTCATGACGTTTTCATACGCATCAGGAGAAGTCCTGGAGCCCTGCTTGGGAATCGCGTAATAGTGCTTGGTGTTCGGCACGATCGCCGGCCCAAAAGCTTCCAAGAATTCCGGCCGTGCTTGAAGTATTTCGTCGATGGTTTCCGGGCTGCGCGGGTAGTGGTAGCCCGAATGAACTCGATACTGATTGATACCGGAGGCGGCATTCATGATTCCGAGAGGATCGAAAAGATGGACTCTGTGCCCGAGCTCGGCCAAGCGGATGGCGGCGCTGGCACCGTAAATACCGGCGCCTGCAACCGCGATTTTCGCAACCATTCAGTTGTTAACAGATTGCAGGTGCGATATCAGTCGACCGCCATATTCGCAGTAGCTGGGATCAGCCGCCCATCTCGGATGTAGTATTCGCCGCCTCGCCAGCGAATACTGTTTCGCATAAAACTAGCTAGCCAAACGGCAAAAGCGACCGTGTCCCAGGCGATTATAATTGGCATGTTCTTATACAAATCACGCTGCCGTAAACCGGAAATGCCGACAGCCCATGTCATCGCGAGCCGCAACGCAACATACAGGCCGAAATAACCGGCCGCTACCGCGACGGAAGGATGAACGGCAATAGCGGCGAGAGACCAGGGCAAACCCTGTGTCAAGAGCAGGCCCAAATGCCCCCTCGGACGCATATGCCGCATTACGATCAGCCATCGCAGCCGCTGATACAGGAGGTCGCGTATGGAACGGTAATTTGAGACCGCCTCGACGGCATAGGGCAAGAGCTCAACTTTGTACCCTCCTTCAGCAATCAACCGCCCCACTAGCAGATCATCGGCAGGACGATTCTCGATAGTTCGATAGCCGCCAAATTCGGCCAGTCGCGTACGGGTAGTCGCAATCGTCTGGCCCAGCGCGAATTTGACCCCGTCAAGTTGACGGGCGACCAGAATACCCGGAAAGAAATCCGAAATCATCCCGATGCTTTGCAGCTTTTCGGCCCAGGTCTTTTCGCTCGTTGACACGTAAAGACAAGTTACCGCGCCCACTTCGGGATGCACGAAAGGCGCAATCACGGTGCGTAGATAATCAGGTCGAACGCGGACGTCGCTGTCAGTAATAACGACGTTTTCGTAAGCTGCGTGATCTACCAAGCGCGCCAATTTCGATACCTTGTCGTTGGACCCCCTACCTTCAGAGCCGAACAGCACTCGTATACTTCGATCCGGGAACTCACGCTTCAGCCTTTCAATTACCGCGAGAACGGAATCATCATCTTCGCTGATACAAAAGATGATTTCGTATTCGGGATAATCTTGACGGCAAAAGCTCGCAAAATTTTCGTAGGCCTCCGGGTCAAGCCCTCGGACAGGCTTCAGATTACTTACCGGGGGCGTGAAGTTCACGCCAGCCGCCTGCCGTTCGCCGGAGCGCCCGAAGAATCGCGACGTACTAAAGATTGCGATCAGATAATAGACGAAAGGCGCAGTTGCGACTGCAAGAAACACGTACACGATTACGGTAATAAGCATCTCGCCTTTCGCGGCAGCACTGACTCCACAGTAACAACCGGGATGAATCAAACAGCGCTTGCGCGCGAAGACAGGTTACGGCGTGATGCCATCCTGTTCCTTTAGATCGCCAGATGAAAACTCCAAGTTACGGGCCTTTCGGCAGCCGGTTTCGAGGCGAACCAAACACGGCTTTGATCTTCATCGCTGTTCTGCTCTTCGCAAGCGCCATATATCTGGGCTGCATCGTTTCGCCTCCATCGCTCATGGACGATGTCGACGCGGTACAAGGCCAAATCGCACGCAACATGCTTACCTCGGGTGATTGGGTCACAGCGCGTCTCAACGGCGTCGCCTACCTGGAGAAAGCGCCGCTGATCTACTGGCTGATGGCGATCTGTTACGGGATCTTCGGCGCCGACGATTGGGTGGCGCGTATTCCCATTGCACTTTCGGCAATTGCGCTCTGCTTGCTTTCGACGGCGTTTGGAATCTGGAGTTTCGGACGGCGCGCGGGGTTCTACGTAGGTCTGTGTATATCAACGTGCATCGGCTTGTTTCTGTTTACGAGGATTCTGATTCCCGATGTCATGCTCACGGGCACGATTGTGCTCGCCATGTGGGCTTTCTTGCGAACTCTCGATGAGGAGGAAAAGCATCCGCGCTTATGGGCCTTGCTATTGGCGGCCAGCCTGGGGGTCGGACTCTTGTGGAAAAGCCTGATCGGCGTTGTGTTTCCAATCGCCGCAGGCATTCTTTACCTGTTCTTCACGCATCAGCTGTTTTCGCGGAGCGCGTGGAGACGTCTTCATCCGTTTACTGGCGCACTGATTGTGACTGCGATTGCGGCGCCCTGGCACGTTTTGGCAACGCTGCGTAACCCGCCTTATTTTGCGTTTACAATGCACAGCGGCCCCGGCCAATACCACGGATTTCTGTGGTTCTACTTCGTTAACGAGCAGCTCTTACGGTTCCTGAACATCCGGTATCCACGCGACTACAACACGGTGCCGCGTTTATATTTTTGGCTTTACAACCTGCTCTGGTTGTTTCCCTGGAGCGTGTATTTTCCTGCCGTGTTAAAACTCTCATTCAAGCCGGTCGATCGCGCGGGCCGCACCCGCTTGCTTGCGCTGTGTTGGGCAGGATTTTTGCTTGTCTTCTTCACGTTTTCAACTACCCAGGAGTACTATTCGATGCCTTGCTATCCCGCTCTTGCACTCCTGCTTGGATCCGCAATGGCGACGGAAAGCGATTGGGTCCATCGCGGAACCCGCTTACTTTCCGTCCTTCTCGCGTTCGCGCTACTCACCGTGCTCACGATTTTAGTCCTCGTACGGAACATTCCCGCTGCGGGCGATATCTCCTCGGCGCTAACCTCGCATCCCCAGGTTTACAGCTTGTCGCTGGGCCACATGGAAGACCTCACACTCCGTTCGTTCGCGTACCTGCGGACTCCTCTCATAGTTGCCGCAGTCGCGTTTCTGATTGGGATTTTCGGAACTCTTTGGAATCGTGGGAGCCAACGTGCATTCATTTCGGCGGCCTTGATGATGGCCGTGTTTTTCCACGCGGCTCGCTTGGCCCTCGTCGTTTTCGATCCTTACATGTCCTCGCGGCCACTGGCGACAGCGCTGCTACGGTCGGCGCCTGGGAAACTCATCATCGATGGGCAGTACTATACTTTCTCATCCGTTTTTTTTTACACAAACCGTACCGCCCTGATCCTCAACGGACGCATACAGAATCTTGAGTACGGTTCCTACGCTCCCGGGGCGCCGCAGGTGTTTATTGATAATGCGCAGTTCGCTCGCCTGTGGCTCAGCCCGGAACGGTATTACCTTGTTTTAAAGCGGTCCGCAATGGCCAGCTTGAACGAACTCGTCGGGCCTGCGTGGTTCGATGTGATTGCAACCAGCGATGGCAAAGTACTCGTGACAAACCACCCCATCCGCGCTGCGGGCTGAAGTACGACGCTTTTTTCTGGGCGATGCTATGATCGTGTTCAGAAAGCAATCCATCTTAATGCGGACGCGCGTCTTGTCTCGCATCTTGTCTCCAGGCGCAGGATCTTGGCGGGGGATCTGCCGGCCTTCTTTACTCAGCGGAATCGCGCTGGCGTGCCTTCTCGGGGCGGCCAGTGCTCCCGGACAATCGCAAACCGGAACAACCGGGGCATCGCAGCCTGCTACGCGGGGACAGACTGCTACGCCCGTGGCAGCCGCTCCCGACGAACCTGTCGCGATCGAATCGAGAAAGTCCATCGGGTCTGTACCGCCCGTTACCTCTCGTCCGGCCAACATTCGGATCAACAAGACTCTAGTCCTGATCAACGTCACTGTGACCGATCCTCTCAACCGCTTCGTTACCGGGCTCGAGAAGGAGCACTTTCGCATTTACGAAGATAAAGTCCAGCAAGAAATCACGGATTTTTCGAGCGAAGACGCGCCTATTTCGATAGGGCTCGTGTTCGACACCAGCGGAAGCATGGGATCCAAATTGCAGAAATCGCGGCAGGCCGCCGCCGAGTTCTTCAAAACCGCGAACCCAGGGGACGAATTCTTCCTGGTGCAGTTCAACGATCGCCCGGAATTGGCTGTGCCCTTCACTACGGACACTGACAAGATCCAGAGCACGCTTACGTTTACTCAATCCAAAGGACGCACTGCTCTGCTCGACAGCGTGTACCTGGCGATGCACGAAATGAAGAGGGCGCACAATCCGAGGAAGGCGCTGCTCATCATTTCCGATGGTGGAGACAACAGCAGCCGCTACACCGAGACTGAAATCAAGAACGCGGTCCGGGAGGCTGATGTGCAAATTTTCGCCATTGGCATTTTTGAATCGATGGCAAATCGCGGCCGCACACCGGAGGAGGCTGCGGGGCCAAGCCTCTTAAACGAGCTGGCAGAACAGACGGGCGGACGGGAATATGCGGTTGAGAATGTGGCGGAGCTTCCCGACATTGCGGCCAAGATCGGGATCGAGCTTCGCAACGAATATATTCTCGGATACACTCCCAAAAACCGCGAGCGCGACGGAAAATACCGGCGCGTGCAGGTGAAGCTGAACCAACCGCGCGGCCTGCCGCCGCTTCGGGCCTATTTCCGTCTGGGCTATTATGCGCCTACGCAATAGCATTGGAATGCAGAGCTGCTTCAATATGCGGATTGCGAGCGCCGCACTGCTTGCGTCTGCTCTCTCACTTTGTGTATTCGCGCAGTTTCGGTCCGATACCCGTCTCGTCGTGCTGCACGCCAGCGTGACGGATCGCAGAGGCAAGCTGATCACAAACCTGGATCGCGATGCCTTCAAGGTGTTTGAGAACGGACAATTGCAGCAGGTCAAGATCTTCCGGCGCGAGGATGTGCCCGTCTCGCTGGGCCTGGTGATCGATGATAGCGGCAGCATGTCGAGCAAGAGGAGCCGTGTCGAAGCGGCGTCCCTGGCTATGGTCCGCGCGTCGAATCCTCAGGATGAGGTGTTCATCGTAAATTTTAACGATGACGCTTACCTCGATGTGCCGTTTACGAACGACATGCACAAGATGGAGCAAGGCCTGGCGCGCATCGACTCGCGGGGGGGCACCGCCATGCGGGACGCGATCAACATGTCTCTCGATTACATGAGGAGCTCGGCGAAAAAAGATAAAAAAGTTCTCATGGTCATCACGGACGGGAATGATAACGCCAGCGGTGTTTCCCTCGAAAAAGTAGTGGCGCGATCGAATCAAGACGACACGCTTGTGTACGCGATTGGACTATTCACGGAAGAAGAAAGACGGGAAGCCGCCAAGGCGCGGCGTGCGCTTCACGAGCTGACGGCGGCAACAGGCGGGCTTGCGTTCTATCCGAAGGACGTGAATGATGTGCAGTCGCTCGCGGTCGAGATCGCGCACGACATCCGCAGCCAATACACAATTGCGTATTCGCCGAACATCCAGGCGCTTGACGGGAGCTATCGTCAAATCAAAGTGACGGTGGATGCGCCGGGCAAGCCGGTGGTGCGGACTCGCTCAGGATATTACGCAACTTCCGAGAGCCAGGCACCGAAGCGCGCTTCCGCTGCGGCCGGATTTACCATCGATTCCGTTTCCGCCGCGCACTGATGCTGCGGTTCCTCTGGACCGCAGCGCGTGGTTACAGGCTGCGCCCGTGGCGTTCTCCGTATTTACGCTGGCGCATTGAGACCTATTCGGGCATACCCGCCGGCTCCATAACCACAGGCTCTTTTTTTCGCTTTTTGTGGGCGGAGCGCCGCGCGTTATGGCGCTATTTCCGATGGGTGAGCCGAATGAGACAAATCCGCTGAACTAGGCATAGGACGACACAGCTGCCTGGTTCTTCTCGGCGCGTTCGCGTGAGATCTTCTCGACGTAGCCGCTCTCGTACAGCGCGTACAAAGGATTCTCAGGCAGGCCCCTCGATTTGCGCCAAGCCTCGATGCCCGGACGCACATCCGTCGCGAAGGCGTCTCTCAAGCATTCCTCGGCAGCGACGACATTCGCAGCCGCCTGCTGTCGCGCCAGCAGTTCGTGATCGACCAACGCAGCCTTCGCAAAAAGCTCCTGGGCCGTCATGGCTGTCTGAATCATGGCCTCCATCTTGCCCTTAATGTTGTGGCTTTGGTCGACCATGTAGGCAATATCCGCATTGCCTCCCGTCTCCCATTCAAACAGCGCGATCTCGTGAAAGATTCGGAAGACCTGATACGGATCGATGGAGCCGATGGTCAGGTCGTCGTCGGCATAGCGCCGGTCATTGAAATGAAATCCTCCGAGCATGTTTTCACTTAGCAGCCAGGCGACGATCTGCTCGATATTTTGGCCGGCATAGTGGTGGCCTGTATCGACGAGCACTTTCGCTTGCGGACCGGCCGCCCTGGCAAGCAGCAGAGACATGCCCCAATCGGCTATGTCTGTGTGATAAAAGCAAGGCTCAAACGGCTTGTATTCGAGCAGAACCCGCTGTCCCGGATCCAGGTGATGATGCGTTTCACGTAAGCCTTCCGCAAACCACGCTTTACGTTGGCGGATATTCGCGGTGCCGGGATAATTTGAGCCATCTGCGAACCACAGTGAGACATCATGGCTTTCGAGTCGTCGCGCCAGCTCAACCGATTCGATGAGATGATCGACAGCCCGTTTCCGTACGCGTTGCTCTGGACTGCCAAGCGAGCCGTACTTGTATTCCTGATCTTGAAACGTGTTCGGGTTGATCGATCCGGGTCGAATGCCGTTCGCCTCCACGAGCTCGTGTATGTGAGAAATACTGGCTTGACCTTGCGGCAGGTCCCAGAGCACGTGGAGCGCGAGCGTGGGGCATGCCCCTGTGAGCTGGTGAATCTTGCCTGCATCCGCGAACTTTTCGTCAATCGAAGTTGCCGCGGCAGGTTGTAGAAACTTTCCGAAGCGCGTACCCGTATTCGCAAAACCCCAGGAGGGAAGCTCGATTCGAAAGCGTTCAAGCGCGCTCCAGATTCGATCTTCTCTTTCGCTTTCGTCCAAAAAAAATGATCCTCCTGAATGCTGGGTTCAGGAGGATCTTACTACACCCGAGTAGCCAAGTGGGATTTACTCAGGTGGACCAGGATAGCCGTGCGCGTTTGACGCGTCTTGGATTTTATAATCGGACGGCACCTGGAAGAGGGAACTGTTTGGCTCACCGCGCTGGAGCTTTGTCAGCGCGTATGTGGATTGCCCGGTTCGCGGATCACTGTGCTTTGACAATACGACCATCTGCAGATCGGGCGAATACCAGATTTCACTCGTGGAAACGATCGGCTGCGCATTGCCGATTTGGCCGGCCGGGATCGTATGGGTGACACTCTTGCCTTGCGCGATGCCAATACCTGGAATATCCTTTGATCCCAGATCTGTTTCAGTCGAGTTTTTCTGGAACGAAGAGCCAGGATGCGGCTTATGCTCGAAATCCGGGCCACCGCCCTGTGGGGCTTCGTGAATGTGACGGCGTACCGCGACCTTCGTGTCAGGATGAAGCGCGTACTGGTATCCGCTCACCGGATCGTCGATGAAGATGATGTTCTTTGAATTGCCTTCTGACGGCCAAGGCCCTCCCGTCAGAGTCTGTTCAGTGTACGTACGCCCCTGGCTGTCTCGCGCGATCTGAGCGGTGGTGGTGCGTTGGATGGAGTTGCCATCCGGGAGCGTTTGTGAAAATTGGTCGACCGCGGTTGCAAAGTAAGGCGCACCGGTAACCACCTTCCAAGGCTGCATGAAGGGTCTGGGTCCTGGACCATGATGTGGCGGGCCTCCAGGGGGAGGACCATCGGGAGGGGGCGGCCCACCCACTTGTGCGTAGATTGAAACGGCTCCGGCAAGCGCGGTCAAGATAGCGACTCTAGCTTTTCTCATTCGAATCTCCTCAGCAATGTCCCAAACACTTCCTATTCCGCCCCACTGAGATGCACTCCGAGCGGCTGGCCATCGATACCCAGTAGAACGTCGGCGAGCACGGAGCCGTCTGCCCGGGTCACTTCATTCGAAATTGGCCCAAAGTTCACGCCTTCTGCAACCAGAGAGGAAACAGGGACCCGCATCTGTACGATATGCGGCGCATTGACCGGCAGACTCGAATTCGAGTAAGGCACTGGAATGAACGCTTCGCCATCGACTTCGAAAGTTGCGATATTCTGAGAAACCGATACGGGCGCGGCAATGGAGCGATTCCTCTTTCCCGGGTGCGGCGTGAACAGAACAGCAATTGTGAGAGCCGCGGCAGCCGCCACACCAAATCCAAAACGCGATAATGTTTTTCCAAAACCGTGCGCCGCGGGAGTGCGCGGGTGTTGCAGCTCCAACTCCCTGTTGAGCGATTCGCGCACGTCATTCGACGCCGTAACCGGGATGTCGCGAATGAGTGTCTCAAGCCGGCTTGAGAACAACGCTAATTTCTGATGCTTGTGCTTGCAGTACGCGCACTGAGCCAAATGCGATTCGACTGATGCAGCTTCAGATTCAAGCAATTCATCGTCTATTGCCCTTACCAGCACTGCGTCGGACAGGTGAGTATCGGTCTTCATATCATTTCCTTCAAGGTTTCCAGCCCGCGCTGCACGTTTTCTCCGACCGTCGATACGGAAATATCGAGAATGTCCGCGATTTCGCGGTATTTGAGTCCTTCCGCTCTTAATACCAGGCACTCCCTTTGCGCTTTACTCAGTTTCTTCATGGCGCGCCGCAGCCGGGAGATCCGCTCTTCTGCCAATAAGTCCTGCTCGACGGATGCTGCGCGAGCAGGCAGGTCATAGCCACCCGGATCGAGCGAATCGGTCCTGCTCGCGTTCAAAGCAGTCTGTGCATTTCTGGCTAAATTGTGCGCCACGCGGTAGAGCCAAGCGCGCAAATTCGAGCGGTCGCGGCCGGAAAGCAGATGCTCGTGGAGTTTCAGAAAAGTTTCTTGTACGATCTCCTGGGCCGTTTCCGAATCAACGCTCAAGAACGACAGATAGCGGCGCAAACTGACGTGTTCCTGGTCATAGTGTTCAAGAACAAGGCGGCGAAGCGACGTGTCCTCCAAAAAGCTCGCCTCCCACGCAGTCGTACGAAAGGCGAGTA
This sequence comes from uncultured Acidobacteriaceae bacterium, assembly GCA_963703035.1. Classification (GTDB taxonomy): domain Bacteria; phylum Acidobacteriota; class Terriglobia; order Bryobacterales; family Bryobacteraceae; genus Bog-105. Next base: position 2,776,984 of record OY969780.1, read on the forward strand.
GATTTACACGATCCATACGACTTAGCGAATCCAACCAGCATTGAGTGAGCGGGGGTCACAAGGAGGCTCAGGGGGTATTCGGGCTGGGGAAATCTCCTTGTGACCTGTCATTTCGCGCTCTGTGTACCTATGAAACAGATAACGGCGCCAGTTTTCCGGTTCTTAAGAGATTTTTTCGGAACCGGGAGTTCAGTGCGTCATGGCGTAAACGACGTAATTGATACCGATACGAATTCCTAAGTCAGAAAACTTCTCGGGGTAGCGAGGATCGTCGGCCCACTCCCAGGAGTCGCCGATATCGGAATTGAACGAAATCGCCACCATGATGCGGCCCTTATCGTCATAAATGCCGCGCCAGCGCGCCACGTACCCGTCCTTCTTGTACCCCAGCTGCAGGTGCTCCGCACCGGGAATCTGATAGCGGTCATCCAGATCGTAGACAGCGTGAAAGATGGGATCGCTGTTTGGAATGTCGACAATCGGCCGATCCGGAAACACCTTTTTCATGCTCTCTTCAAAAACCTGCCATTCGACGGTGCCATGAAAATCGTCGGCCATGAAAAAGCCGCCACGCAGTAAATAGTCGCGAAGTTTTGCCGCCTCCGCATCCGTCAAGCCCCATTCGCCCACTTGCACGGCATACAGCCATGGCCAGTTGTAAACCTGGTCTCCATCATCCAGACTCACCGGTTGTTCGACCGAACGCACGTGCACGCGTGTGAGCCTGCGGACCGCCTCTGAAAAGTGCCGGTCGGCACGAGGGAAATCCTGTGTCCAGAGCGATAGACCCTGCCGCCAATCGCCATCAAACCGTCCCCGGTATCCGTCGTTCCAACCCGGCGGATACATTAACCGGGCAAATGCCCATTCCGTCTTCTCCTGCCAATCGGGTGGGAGCGGAATCTCCCCGACGCTATATTCAACGCCGGGATACTCGCGGAACGGCCCTGGCGCGGAGTGATCGACGGCATAAAGGGTGCCAAGAAAAACAAACGCGCAAATGATTATGAGCGCTGGATTACTTCTTCTCACTGAAGCCCCACAGTCGCACACTAAGCATAGCATCGAAAATTGAGCAATAGATGCCCGCATATGGCGCGGAAATGCCTGTTATGCTGCGGTTGTAGAGCGCTTTTGAAAGGGGCTTGCGATGAACGTGCTGCGGGACTTTCTTTTTATCGTGCTGTTCCTTGTGGTGCTTTTTGTATGGCTGTTCGCCTGGATCGCCTTCCATGTTGCGGGCGGTCTCATTCACCTGCTGCTCATCTTAGCTGTCATTCTCTTGATACTGCACTTTATCCGGGGCGGTGGCAGGCGCGCCGTTTGATCGTTTCAGTTAAAAAGTGTACGTGGGCGGCGTGATGTTTTTTAGCCGGAGATAAACTTCGCATTGTGCGCGATGATGCGCCGTGTGAACAAACATGTTCATAATCATTGCGCGCGCGTCCGGATCAGTTCGCCCTTTCCAATCGGGGATGTGGAAGGTGCGCTGCAATTGCTCCGGCTTCATGTGCAGGAGGACCATCATCACGTAATCAAAGGATTGCTGAAGCGCCTTGACGACGAATGCCTTATCACCCGGATGCATTTTTTTAGGATCTAATTCGAACGGCGGCTTCGCGCCCGTGATCTGGTGAAACCGGTACACGTTGGAAGCAGCGATATGCAGCATCTGCTCTCCAAAGCTCATTTCGGCCGGATTGGGTTTGAAGTTGTAGAACTCAGCCGGCATGGCGTTGGCGACATCTAGTGTGAACTGTTTCGATTGCGACCAATCTTTTACGAACTCGTCAAGGTTGAGGAGGCAAGACGTTTGCGCCGCTAGCGTTCCAGCCATGACACAGAAAATCGAAATCGCCGCGAATGGGCGGATGTGAGAATTCATGGCCGAATTTTAGCGCGTAATTAGCGCGGATCGAGCGAGAGAATGCACGCCATATATTGGCGCGGGAACGTCACGACCAAAGCACTTCCATTTCCATCAACCTTGATTGAGAGATCCGTCGGATACACTAGCCGGGTCGTTTCTGCCGCTACGGGGATTCGAACCGCTTCGCCACCCGCGAGCCGCCACACGGCAATAAAGGTCGCGTTCGATCCTTTGATCCCCAGACAAACTGGCGATACCGGGTCGGTCATTTCCGGCATGCCGAGTGGATAAAAGGGAATGCTGTTCGGGATGTGCCGGCGTATTACGTCTTTGTAGATTTGAATACCGGCCCTGACCTGTTCGAATGCGGGTGCAGTTACGCTTCCCAAATCTCCGCTTTGGTGAATGCGGCCCAGCATCGCGTTCACCATATTGAAGCTCGCCTGATCGGGCGTCGAGCTCTTCTGGGGGTAAGACCAAATGCCGGATTGCTCGAGCAGCACTCCCGCGGTCGACCCCACGGTGATAGACGGATATTTTCGATAGTCACCCTGATCGCTCGATGAATTAATTTGCAATCGGGACAGCATGGCGTAGTCCATGCGGCCGCCTCCGCTCGCGCAATTCTCGATTACGAGGTGCGGATAACCCGACAACATGCGATCCAGGCAGCGAAGGAGTGCTCGATTATGTTCGAGAAGCCCCTGGCCAGGGCTTTCGGCGTGCAGGTCGGTTCCTTCCAGGCCATCGACGTTGTAATCCCATTTGATGTATCCGACTCCGTACTCTTCGACGAGGCGCGCGACGATGCTCTCGACGTAAGCGGCGACCGCGGGATTGCGGAAGTCCAGCAGATATCGGTCATGGTCGATCACGCGCCGGCCATGACGCATGAAAAACCAGTCATCGGGCTTGCTCTTGAGGGGAGAATTGATGCCGATAACTTCCGGTTCGAGCCACAAGCCGGGAGTCATCCCTTTCTGCCGTATTCGGTCGAGCACCGGTTTTATTCCGTCCGGCCAGCGCGTCCGGGAGGGCTCCCACATTCCGACGGAACCCCACCAACTCTCATTGGCGCTTGCATACCAGCCCGCATCGATGACGTAATACTCACAACCGGCGCGCGCGGCGGCATCGATTAGCGGCAGTTCCTTTTCCGCTGTCGGATCGAGATTCAGCGCGATCGCGTCGTTGAAAATTACAGCGCAGTCCAGGTTGCGCGCTTGGCGGATCTTTGTGAACGCCCTACGCCGGTACCGGGTCAACTGCTCGACCGCTTCTTCAAAGCCTCCATGTACACAGCCGAGCGCAACCGGCACCGTTTCGTAGGTCTGGCCGGGTTGAAGATTTTTCCAGGCCTGGGAATGCTGTTCATCCGGACCACCGAGGTAGACGTACGTTGCGCGCGCCGAAGTGTTCGACAGTTCCCAATGCCACGATCCGTTGTGCTCTATTTGCCAAAACCAGGTAAGCCCGAGCGCCGTGTTCTCAACCATGGCCATGGGCAGGAATCTCTCGGTTGACCAGGTGCCTAGAGTCGAGGCAAACACTCCCGACAAGCTGAACTCGCCATTCTGAACAAAGCCCAGCTCGGAAGGGCGGAAGGTGTGCCATTGCCCTTCCGCTTGCCAACTGTTATAGGCAAGATGGATTCTGAGCTCCTTTTCGAAATCGGCTGAGACGGCTAGATTGGACAGCATTGCGGAGCTCAGGTATTCGATTCCGACGGCTTGTCGGCCTGCATTCGTGACGCGAGTATAACGCCGAACCACCGAAGGGCCATTCAAACAGTCGTAATAGGATTCCACGCGGAGACTGAGAACCGGATCGCGCTGCACGATGAGCAATCGCCTCCCGTCCGGGATCGGCTCCTCGGTCCGCTCCGAGAAGATCAAGCGGCCACCTGGCATTCCACCAGCGAACTTCATCCCGTGGTGATCGGCAGCATCCTCGCCCGAACATTGGATTGCGACCTCGAGGCTCCAGGTGTCGGAGCGAAGGACGGACGGTTCTCCAAACCGGCGCGCAGCATCAGTCGGCATAACGTACTTTTGTCGAAGACGATCGCCGAGGAAATCGAAAGAGAAAGTGAGACCGGAGAATGCCCACGAGAACGGCTGAGCGACACTCTGACCTGCGGTTACGAAACGACTGCCCGCAACCGCACCCGCGAGCGCCAGGAAGTCTCGACGCTTCAGAGCATCCATTCCCGCATCATCGCAGGCGTATATCTCGCTCGGCCTGAGTACGTGTTCGCGCTAATCGCTCTGAGGATTGTTTTTACCTTCTTCGTCCGCATTGGCGGAGGCTCTCGTGCAGACGTGGCACTCGCAGGTACCATTTTCCGGCGGCCTTGGCAGATTGCCAATACCAGTCGGCCCAATGTGTCCGCTGCCTTCGGCCCGTTCGCGCTCAATCACCTCAAGCCACATATCGACGGTCATCCTTTGGATACCCGTGCCGCCCAGCTCCCGTGCTCGGGGGTTGCTCGTCGCCCAATAATATTCAGGTGGGACACTCGCCGGGAAGTTCAATCTGCGATAAACAAGGTCGGGCGACGGAAGCATTGCCTTTCCTTCTTTAATCAACTTTCCGTTCGAGGGGTAAAGCTTCGTAACGGTCTGCCCGTTTTCTTCTATCTCAACTTCAACCCACTGATTGAGAATTACCGGTTTACGCTGTTTCTTCTGATGATTCTGCCCTTCAAATACGTTTTGACGCTTTGAATCAGAAGCCTTGCGAGACTTCGAATGCCGCGACTTCGTGTGTTCTAGCGTCGCGCTCTGTTTGGCCGTGCGCGAGTGCTGGCTTTTGCCCCGGGTGGAGTTTTTCACATCGCATCCTCTTTGCCAAGTATTGGGGGCGAGTTTCCGGCCTCTGCCTAAAAAACTCCTAAATACTTGAAAGAACACGAATTCAGGTTATCGGCTCGCTTGATACTGCTTCGAATACCCGAAATCCAGGAGGGGGGTTCGTTTCGTAATAACCGTGCCCAGAGTGTTCTGCGGGAAGAACCGAATCACACCGGAACTTGCATGGCGCAATCTTCGAGCGCCGCCAACAATTCCCGGATCTGAATCGGTTTGCTCAGATACGCGTCCATACCAGCGTCCAAACACTGTTCGCGATCGCTCTTGAACGCGTTAGCAGTCAGCGCCACAATCCGCGGCCCTGAATCGCCGGGCCATTCTTTGCGGATCCGGCGCGTGGCTTCGAGACCATCCATTTCCGGCATCTGCACGTCCATCAGGACGATGTTGTACGTTTGCCGCCGTAAAGCCTCGACCGCTTCAATGCCATTGCCGGCTATATCGGGGCGGTACCCTAACCGCTCCAAGAGTTTTACCGCCAATTTTTGATTGATAAGATTGTCCTCTGCTACCAGAATTCGCAAGGGAATCCGATCCGCGAGACTCCGATCGATTTGTGAGGCTGCGACCGAATTGCCCTCTCCTTCAACGCTGAACACAGCCGCCATTGCTTCCAGCAATTTACGGGGTTTAATTGGTTTCGCGAGATAGGCGGCAAACAAAGTTTTGTCGACGTTAGAAGGCGTTCCGCCGATTCCGGAGCTAAGCATGATCAGCGGCAGGTCTTTACCGGCGGCCAGCGCGCGAATTTCGGAAGCGAGATAGACACCATCCATCTCCGGTAGATGAAAATCGAGAACTGCAAGATCGAACTGTTCGCCTTCTTTGATCAAGTCGAGCGCTTGTTCGCCCGAGGCCACGGTCCGAGCAGCCATCCCGGAGGTCTCGAGCTGTCTGGTCAAAATGAGACGGTTCGTAGCGTTGTCATCGACTACCAAGACGCGCTTGCCGGTGAGCGTGGCGAGCGGGGCCACAGAACGATCGGGTAAGTTTTCCTCGGCCGCGCAAGCTGGAATTACAAAATGGAACGTTGAGCCCGTTCCTACCTCGCTTTCAATCCACATCGTGCCGCCCATCAGCTCGCAAAGACGTTTGCTGATGGCCAGTCCGAGCCCTGTCCCTCCGTATTGCCGTGTTGTCGACGAATCAGCCTGACTGAATGATTTGAACAGAAGACTCTGACGGTCCAGCGGGATGCCGATACCTGTATCGCGCACCCGGAAGTGCAACTGCGTAACGCCACCGGACAGAACACGCGAAACTAAGATCACGACTTCGCCCGCGCTGGTGAATTTGATCCCGTTACCGATTAGGTTCATCAGGATCTGCCGCACCCGCGTAACGTCGCCAACGACGGTCAGCGGCGCGTCTTCGTCGATGAGGTAGGCAAGCTCCAGGCCTTTTTCCGCGGCTTTGGCTGTTAGTAAATCAAGCACGTCCTCCACACAATGGTCCACGCGGAATGGAATGTGCTCTAGATCAAGCTTGCCCGAATCAATCTTCGAGAAATCGAGAATGTCGTTGATTACGGTTAGCAGCGTTTCCCCGCTGCTTCGGATGATGCCCAAGAACTCGCGCGCCTCATTTGGGAGATCCATTTCAAGCAGTAGGCTGGTCATTCCAAAGACTGCATTCATCGGCGTGCGGATCTCGTGACTCATGTTGGCGAGGAACTCGCTCTTGCTTCGGTTCGCGACTTCAGCAGCCTCCTTAGCCGTCTGCAGCTCGGCTGCGTCTCGTGTGCGCTCGGTAATGTCCCGGAAACTCCACACTCGCCCGTCACTCTTCCCTTTCACCTGCTGCGGTTCCGAATGGCGCTCAATGATGCGCCCATCTTTGAACTCGAGCACGTCATCCGTTACGTTCTCGTTGGCATATGACTCTTGAATCTTCGAAACAAACAGGTTCGGATCGGCAACCAGGGTTTTCGCAAACTCGACGGCCGCGCTGTCACTCCCTGATCTCAATATTGGGTCGGGGAGTCTGAAGATCTCTTGGAATTTGTGATTGAAAGTCCTGATCTTGCCCACCGAGTTCACAACCAGGATGCCATCCTGTGTGGCTTCGAGAGTTGCGCGAATGGTCTCCGTCTTCTCGTCTACGCGGCCGCGTAGAACGGCAATCCAGGCGAGTGTCAGAAAGATGCCTAGGCCGAGCACCCCAAGCAACATGATTACGCGGCCGAGCGTCCACCAAGGCGCATTCTGAAGGACTTTGACGTCGGCGGGCGAGCGCAGAATCAGTCGGAAGTCAACACTTTGTCCAGCGCTGTCAATCTGGCTAATACAGATCCCGGTAACCCGAACCGTGCTTCCCTCCCGCGGAAGCTTACTCACGCCGATCGAGTGTGCAAAGCTGGCCGGGAATATGGCATGATCCTGCTCAATAACCAGGACCTGCTCGCCGGGGAGCATCGATTCACGAACAATCCTGCCCTCGGTGGTTACCAACGCAGAATCGTATTCGCCCGTTAAGGCCTGCTTGGTCGTGATGGCCACGGGTTTAATCTGAGGGCCTGTGCCTAAGCGGCGCACAATTGCGTTTTCGAGCCTGATATGCGATTCGAAGAATCCCGGAAAACCCAACACTTCGACCCGATCCCCCGGCTTAAGCACTGTCGGAGTACTCGTGTGAGCGTAGGCGCTCCCAGTATTATCTTGAATGTAGATATCGCGGTCAGTAACGGCTGCGGTTACAACCGCCGCCACTTTTACCCTATGGCCCGCGGTGCCGCGAAACCCGAATCTTTGCAATTCGATAATTGACGTGATCGGCATCCGGAACGAATCTGACTCCGGATGCTGAAGCACGGTGAGGTTGTTGATGCTCGGGACATACAGGACAACTCCGATCATCTGGTCCTTCGCCGTGAATCTCGCGCCGCAAATGCCGTCAATCCTGACGCGCGCGTCAACAAGGCCCGGAGGAGCGGGGGATCCATCCCAAGCTATTTCAACCTCAATCTGCCCTGCCGGAAGCGCAAGTTTCATGAAAAGAACCCGCTCACCGTCGGGGCGGTGCAGAGATGTGACCTCGCGTAGTATGCCCTCTACTTCAACCCACTGAGCGTCTTCCGCTGTGCTGGCCATCTGCGCAAAGTTGACCTTCCGGGGTATTGGCATGGGTGACCATCCGATGACGCGCCAATGCGGGTTCGCAATATCAGGCGCGAAGTCTACCTGTGTGCTAACGCCATCGAGATCTATCAAATCGCCAACGGAAGGCTTGGGCAGCTTAGGAACCCAATCCACGAATATGCCGCCTGCGTGGTCCTGGATAAACATACCGGGAGAGAGCGGGTCGAAAAACGTCACCACCCCCCGCAGATGAACCGGGTAGCCCAGCTGGGCTTGCCCTCGTGTCAAACGGTGGACCTGCGCGGTCGAGGTCAATGTTGGAAGCTCCGGAGTTGGCGCCGCAAATAACAGGGCCGGCAATATCAATGAGAAGAGCACACCAGCAACGAAAGGTATGGAACGTCTTGTGTCCCGTGCCTCGAACGACAATGGATGATGCGCCATTTAGATCTACTGCCTGCCTTCTAGATCGGCACATATCCCTAGTCACCTTACAGTTGAAAGCAGTTGAGCCCAGCAAAACGGGTAAATTACCGTCGCGCGATCCCCGGATTTTTCTGAGACCTCGAATGGCGATAACCTACTTTCCCGATCAGCTTTGACGTGTTAAGGTATCTCTATGGCAGCTTATGCACATCCGGAAGTTTTGGTCAGCACAGACTGGCTAGCGGGAAAGCTCTCAGACCCTTCTGTACGGACCGTCGAAGTGGACGTAGATACGGCGGCTTATAACCTGGGACACATCCCGGGAGCACTTGCGTGGGCCTGGAACACGCAACTCTGTGACACCGTTCGCCGGGACATTTTGCCCAAGGAGCAGCTCGAAGCGCTGCTTTCCCACTCGGGAATCGCTCCGAAAACCACAATCGTGCTTTATGGGGACAGCAACAATTGGTTCGCGGCCTGGGCATTTTGGCAGCTTAAGTTGTATGGCCATCAAGATGTCCGAATGCTGGACGGCGGACGCAAAAAGTGGATCGCTGAAGGCAGAGAACTGACCGACGCGGCGCCATCTTACACGCAGACTAAGTACCAGGCTAAAGATCCTGACCTTTCTTTGCGCGCTTTCCTCCCGCAAGTGCAAGAAGCTGTCAGCGCGGGCTCTTCCACACTCATCGATGTGCGAAGTCCTCAGGAATTTACGGGCGAGATTCTGGCCCCTCCGGGCCTGCCCGAGACCTGCCAACGCGGAGGCCACATTCCCGGAGCGCGGAATGTCCCCTGGGGCAAGGCATGCAATGAGGATGGGACCTTCAAATCTTTCGACGAACTACAGGCGCTCTATCGCGGTGAGGGAGTCAGCGCATCCCGGCCGACGATTGCCTATTGCCGAATCGGCGAGCGATCCAGTCACACTTGGTTCGTGCTCAAATACCTGCTCGGCCTGCCGAACGTGGTTAATTATGATGGCTCGTGGACGGAGTGGGGCAATTTGGTTGCCGCTCCAGTGGAGCGCGGCGCAGCGCAATCCGCAAGAGCTTGAAACAGGCTAGCTGTGAAACCAGAAAACTTCCAAGAACGCCAGATCGACATCGAGGGATGGCCCGTGAAGCTTACCAGCTATCGTATCGGTAGCGAATATGTGTGCCAGGCGGATAACGTTTCGCCGGGCGCGTGTCTGGCCCGCTTCACTGCTGCCGTCGCCGAAGAAGCCGAAGCGCAGGCCATTTCAAAGGCCAAGCATCTGCTCGGAAAAACTCAGCGCCGCCCGATTTAGTTGCCCCGCATTTGTTCCCGCAGCTCTTCTGGATAGATCGATTCCAGCTCAGGGTAAGCCTCGGCGAGGCGTATCAAATTCTAATTCATCTTTCTTCCGTTTACTGAGGCGGCGGTGTGGGTCGGTGTAGGCCCAAAGCTTGCCCCGAACAACATCTTCTAAGCTCGCAACAACAACGCTAACGCCGAGAACATCTCGCGCTTGAGAGCGTGAGAGAAATTCCTGATAGCGGATGTCCGTCGTAAACTGAATCCTCAAATCGCTCTCAAGCGCTTGGGCATTGCACGAATGGCTATGGGTTGCGACCGCGAATCCATGTTCCCGCAGCCGGGCTAAAATAGGAGAGAGATTTTCAGAAATAACAACGATATCGGCATCGAGCGTGTAGACGGGTTCGACATAACAGTTGACGGCTAAACCGCCAATCAGACAATAAGGTCCAAGCGTTTCACAGGCCGCGATTACTCGCGCGAAATCGCTCACGCCGCCTCGGGTAATTAACTGATACGCCTCTGAAGCGGTCACAACTTCAGAGTACGACGGTTATGCGGGTCCAGCTCGCCGCGCCTTACACCCACCAGGCCGCTGCGGGTTGCTCCCGAATGACAATTTGATTCAGAAAGTCCGCGGCTTTAGCGAGTCCTTCTCCGGGCGCCATCAGTGAATCTTCGTGCTCGATCGAGAGCACGTAATCATAGCCGTACATCCGCAGTGTTGAAATGAACTCCTTCCACCAGCCGTAGGGATGGCCGTAGCCGCACGTTCGGAAAATCCAGCTGCGATTTCTCTCATCCGTGTACTTTTTTGTATCGAGCACGCCGGTTTTGGGCAGATTGAAATCGTAAATCTGTGTGTCTTTGGCATGCACGTGAAAAATCGTATCACCCAGTATGCGAACCGCTTTGATCGGATCAATATTCTGCCAGAACATATGACTCGGATCGTAATTGCAGCCGACACTATCGCCTGCAATCGAACGAAGCTTCAGCATCGTTTCCGGACTATAAACGACGAAGCCCGGGTGCATCTCGATTGCGATTTTCACGCCGTGATCTTTCGCGAACTTGCCATGCTCCGTCCAATAAGGAGCGACCTTCTTCTCCCACTGCCAGTCGAGGAGGTCCAAGTACTCAGGAGGCCAAGGACAGGTCACCCAATTCGGGAACTTCGCGTTCTCGCTATCCCCGGGACACCCTGAGAAATCAATGACCACAGGAACACCAAGTTTCGACGCGAGCTCGACCGTTCGTTTGCTGGTACTGGAAAAATTCTTCGCAATGGCGGGGTCGGGATGCAGCGCATTGCCGTGACAACTGAGGGCGCTGATCGAGAAACCCTGATCGTCGAGTCGCTTCTTGAACTCCTTCAGCTCCTTTTCGTTGTCGAGCATCGACAGCTTGCAGTGCGGGTCTCCGGGATAATTGCCCGTGCCAAGCTCAACCGTGGTGATGTTCAAGTTTTTTAAATTTTCGAGTACTTGGTCCAGCGGGAAAGAGGACAGCAGCGGCGTGAAACATCCAACTCTCATGTGCGAAAGAGTATCACAGCGCTTTGCATTTCCATACGAGCCAGCCCACAGCCAAAAGGAATCCAAGCAGCGCTTTGTACTCTTCGTTCCGGCGGTAAAGACGCCAGGAGAACTTCGCTTGCATGCCGTTCCACTTGCGAATCGGCAAGAAGCGATTCACCCGAGCCGCATAGGCCTCATACGCTGGGAAAATGTCGCGTAAGTGCTGCTCCTCGAGCTCAATCGAAGGCAGATAGACCAGCGAGAAGATGCTTACGAAAACGATCGCAAGCCAAACATCACGCGCTGCAATCACAATACCTGTGGCCACCGTGAGCGTCCCTATATAAAGAGGATTTCGGATGTAGGCGTAAGGACCAGTCGTGGCGAGTTGGCGATCTTTCGCTAGATGGCCCGTAGCCCACGCCCGCAGGCCTAGGCCGAACACGCCCAGCGGCAGCCCGATCAATAAAGATAGGCGGGTAGGTTTCGAGAGGCACGCGAACGCCACGAGCAGAATGAACCCGATCAACACACGCATTCGGGCCACGAAATCGGAATAGGGCTTGGGGAAGCGGTACGGCCGCGCCTTCTGCTGTATCGGTCCGCTCACGAGTGAGAGATTACAGGTCGTCTTTCCATGGATCGTAGGAGAGCACGAGTGACTTGCTCGACTGTGATCGCCTGCATACTGGGGTGCATGTTGCCGTGCCGGGCGTAGGTGGTTGCTGTATTTGCGGCGCGCAAAACCGTCATGCTGCCGCCATAAGGACCCGTTCGTTCGGGGTCTGTCGGCCCGAACAGCGCAACGCCTTGTTTGTGAAGCGCTGCTGCCAGGTGTAGCGGACCGCTATCCACACCGAGCACTGCCGTGGCGCGCCTCGTTGCGGCAATGAGGCCCGCGATAGAAGACGTATGCACTCGCACATGCTTCAGCGACCGCAATTCGCCAGCGCGTTCTTCGGGAACATTCGCGACCAGCTCCAGGCCCTCCCGGCCCAGCCGTTCTCCCAATGCCTCATAATTTTTGAGCGGCCACTGCTTGCTCATCCAGCCTGCAAACGGACTCGTGAGCACAAATGGGCTGGATGGAAGAGCGCCTTCATCTCGTCCCTCGGGTAACCAGGCATCCTGAGTCAGCTCTGAAGCACCCGCCGCCTGCACAAGTTGCACATTCCTTTCGATGCGGTGCGGCCCGGGTGCGGCGATCCGATGCGTATAAAAAACGGAAGCGAAGGGTTCACGGGCAACCGAGGCATCGAAACCGTAGAAGACTTTCGGCCGGGCAGCGCGCCCCGTGAGAGCGGATTGAATCAAGCCCTGGAAATCGATAGCCATTTCGGGCCTCATACTGCGAACACGCGACCATGACCTCTTCAGAGCGCGCACACCATTCCGCTCAAAGGGAACCAGCTCGTCGATACAAGGGTTGCCCTCGAGCAGCGGCATCCATTTCGGCGCGACAACCCAGGCCAGCGAGCGCGTCGGAAAACTCTTCTTCAGGCTGGCAACGGCTGGAAGTGCGTGAATGATATCTCCCATCGCGCTCATTCGGATGACCAATATACCTGCGCCACTCATGACGGATCTTTTCTCAGGATCATTTCAGTAGTGTTAGTGCCGTTTCGGCGACCCGCTCTGCACTGACACGAACCATACAGCGATGGTCGATGGGGCACTCGCGCAGCAGACAGGGGCTGCATTCGACCGGCTCGCGCACAACGCGGCTTTGTGGACCGCCCGGACCCGTAGCCTGTTCGTCGGTTGCTCCAAAGACGGCCACCGTTGGAACGCCCAGCGCCGAAGCGATGTGCATCGGTCCCGAATCATTCGTAAGATACACCTCGCACGCTGCCGCGAGTTCGATAAACTGCGCAAGATTCGTTTTACCAGCTAAGTTCAGGCAGTGCGTGCCGGAGTCATGAACGCGCCGATAAACACTCTCGCAAATCCCGCTTTCCTCCTTGGATCCGAATATCGCGACGGACGCATTGCGCCGGGCGGCAACCTCCAAAGCAGCTTCGGCAAAGCGCTCCGGCAACCAGCGCTTGGCGCCTCCATAAGCTGCGCCCGGACTCACGCCGACAACTGGACCGGTCACGCCTCGCTCAGCAAAGCGCATACGCCCCTGCTCGGCGGCAGTTGCAGCGCGCGAAAGCGAAATTGGCGCTTCAGAAGAGTAATCCTCAATCAATTTTGCGCGTTTGAGGAGCTCGAGATAGTAAAACCGTTGATGGCGCGGAGTCTCGCCGGGCACCGGAACCGGAACAGGATGGGTCAGAAGCAAACTCCTGGCATCCCGCGCATAGCCAATCCGAACCGGGACGCGCGCCATCCACGCGAGGAGCGCCGACTCAAAAGCATTCTGCAACAGAATCGCGCAATCGAACTTGCGGCGGCGCCAATCGGAAGCTGCTATCCATTTCTCGCCTAAACCTTTCCATCCCTTCGGAGCGTTATACAGTATCAGCTCGTCGCAAAAGGCCTCGCCCTCGTACAAGGCGGCGACGGAGGGCCTTGCAAGAATCGAAATCCGAGCCGCAGGAAATTGCTCGCGCACGGCATGCAGGGCCGGAAGCGACATCACCGCGTCTCCGACCCAGTTTGTCGCGCGAACGGCTATGTTCTGAAATTCCATCAATTCTCAAACCGGTAGCTTGCGTGCTCCCGCAACCGTGCGGGTCTGAATCGTAAAATGAGAGCGGCTCTACTCCAGAATTGACTCACCCGGCAACACGAGAGCTTTTCCAATCCGCGGCGAAACACCCGGCCTTCCAATCGCTTGTGCAACGGTTGACCCGCGGCGACCCTGGCCCATTCTCGGTCTCGGGTCTCGTCAACACAGCGAAAGCTCTTTACCTGGTTCTTGTCTACCAGCTTACAGAGAAGCCGTTGTGCGTGCTGGTAGACGGTAATAAGCAAGCCGAAACGCTGCTCGAGTCGGTCGAAACTTTTTTCGACTTGCTGCTCGAAGGACGGAACCTGCCCCCACCGCAGCTGATTCCCGCACTCGACGTTTTACCGCATCAACACTTGTCGCCCCACAACGAGATCGCAGAGAAGCGCGCGGTCGCCTTATGGCGGCTCTCAACCCAAAGGATTCCAATTACGGTCCTGCCGATCGCCTCGGCCCTGCTTCGCACCGAATCGGCGGAATTTTACCGCCAGCTTGCGGTCGAACTCCGCGTTGGTGAGGAGATTCCGCTCGAAGATCTCGCGCAGCATCTTGAGACCGTCGGCTATGAGCGGCGCGAGCCGGTCGAGATGGTGGGTGAGTATTCCGTTCGTGGGGGCATCTTCGACGTATTTCCCGCCGAAGCGTCAAACCCGGTGCGTGTCGAGTTTTTCGGCGATGAGATCGAGTCCATTCGGCGATTCGATGTGGAGTCGCAGCGCTCGATCCTAAAGATTGCTTCTATCACCCTGCTGCCGCTCGCCGAGTATCCGCGATCGCATTCCCTGCTCCGGGACCTCGCGGATCGAGCGCAAGAGGCCGACCTGGACCTCACGAATCCTGGCGAGATCTTTCCGGGTTGGGAGTTTCTGGTTCCGCTCGTCCGTCCTCGCCGCGATAGCATTTTTTCTCTCGCTAGTGATGCGGTGCTGATTTTGGATGAACCACAAGCCATCGAGTCTGCCGCGGAACGTTTGTGGCAGCGCCTCCAACATCCAGACCGCCCTGTCCCCATTGAGCCTGAGAAAAACTTCGCTACATGGGAGGAGTTGGACGCAGTACTCGCAGGCCGCACACGCATCAGCTTCCGGGAGCTTGACATCGTTTCTGAAATCTCCGCGCGAGACGAAGCTAATAGCATTCACATTCCCACTCGCCCATCGCTAACGTTTCAGGGCAACATGCCGCTGGCAGTCGCGGAAGCGCGTAATCTGATCGAAGCAGGGAATCGAGTCGCATTCTTCGCGGCCTCTATTGGCGAACTCGAGCGCCTGGCCGACATCCTCCAGGAGTACGCAGTTCCTTACCAGCTCGGCCTCGAATCGAGCTCAGGCGCGCGCCCGTCACTTGCAGAACGCGCCTACCACGCTGGCGCAATTTCGAGCGCATACCTCATTAAAGGCTGCATTCGGCGTGGGGCCGTTTTGCCCGACTCAAGTCTGGCGGTTCTTGGCTCCGAGGATCTGTTTGAATCTTCGGAACTGATCGCGCGCCAGCCGACGAAGTCCCAATTGGCCGCCTTTACCGCCGAAATCGCCGATCTCAAGCCCGGCGATTTCGTTGTTCACACTACCCACGGAGTTGGCCAATTCCTAGGTGTGCGCGAGATTGTACAGGGCGACCAAAAGGGCGATTTCATGCTGATCGAGTATGCGGCCGAATCGAAGCTCTACGTGCCGCTCACACGCCTCGATCTCATCCAGAAATACAGGGGCGCCGGCGAGGCTCGCCCGCACTTGGATCGCCTGGGCGGCGTCACTTGGGAGAAGACAAAATCGCGCGTTAAAGCCAAAATGCGCGACATGGCCGATGAGCTCTTGAAGCTCTACGCTCAGCGCCGCATGGTCCAAGGGTTCACGTTCTCTGCGGATGGAAATTGGCAGCGCGAATTTGAAGACGCGTTCGAATACGCGCCGACCAAAGACCAGCTGACTGCTATGTCCCAAATCAAGGCCGATATGGAGACGCCACAGCCTATGGACCGGCTGCTCTGCGGCGATGTTGGTTTTGGAAAAACGGAAGTGGCAATGCGCGCGGCGTTTAAGGCGATGGGCGACGGAAAGCAGGTTGCCGTGCTCGCGCCGACAACCGTCTTGTCGTTCCAGCACTATGAGACCTTTAAACGGCGCTTCGCCTCATTCCCCATTCGTGTGGAGCTCATCAGCCGTTTCCGATCGGCCAAGCAGATTAAGAGCGTACTCGAAGCTCTCGCCGCAGGGAAGGTCGATGTGCTCATCGGTACGCACCGTCTGTTGTCGGCTGACGTGCAGTTTAACGATCTCGGATTGCTGATCGTCGATGAAGAGCAGCGCTTCGGCGTCAAGCATAAGGAGCGTCTCAAACAAATGAGACACAACGTCGACGTGCTGACGATGAGCGCTACGCCGATACCCCGCACGCTGCACATGTCGTTGCTCGGGCTGCGCGACATGTCTGTCATCGAGACCGCGCCGAAAGATCGCCTGTCCATCAATACAGTCGTTGCGCATTTCAATCGGGACCTCATTAAGGCTGCTATCGAACAAGAGCTGGCTCGTCAGGGTCAAGTCTATTTCGTGCACAATCGCGTCGACACGATCTTTATGCGCGCCGCCTCCATTCAAGAGCTGATTCCAAACTGCCGAATCGGAGTGGGCCATGGGCAGATGGGTGAGGCGGAGCTGGAGCGGGTGCTGCTCGGCTTCATGAAACACGAATATGACGTGTTTGTCTCCACCACGATCATCGAAAACGGGCTGGACATTCCGCTTGCCAACACGATCATCGTCGAAAACGCGGAACGTTATGGGCTGAGCGAGCTGTACCAGTTGCGTGGCCGCGTGGGCCGCTCCAATCGCCGGGCTTACGCGTATCTTCTCGTGCCGGCCGACACGCAGTTGAGCGAAGTAGCGCGAAAGCGGCTCGCGGCTCTGAAGGAATTCAGCGATCTAGGCGCCGGTTTCAAGATTGCTGCGCTTGACCTGGAACTGCGAGGCGCAGGCAACCTGTTGGGCGGCGAGCAGCACGGTCATATCGAAGCGGTTGGATATGACACGTATATCCGCTTGCTTGAGGAGACCGTGCGGGAGCTAAAGGGTGAAGAAGTGCCGCTCGAGATTCACGCAACGCTCAATTTGGGCCTGGATATCCGGCTGCCCACAGGCTACATCGCCGACGAGGCGCAACGGCTGAGATGGTACAAGCGCGTTGCGGATCTAAGAGAAGAAGAGCAAGCAGCGCGAGTAGTCGGGGAACTGAGCGATCGTTATGGCCCGGTCCCTGAGGAGGTCACGAATCTGGTTCGCTTCTCATTACTGAAGCGATTCGCGGAACGGATCGGTGTCGAGTCGATAGATCGACGACAAGGCTTCGCCAATATCAAATTCCATCAGCAGTCGAAGGTTGACCCGCTTAAGCTGATGGCGCTGGTTCGCAATACGCCCAATGCTCAATTCACCCCGGCTGGTGTTTTGAAGATTCCGCTTCGTCCGTCGAGCAACCCGGCTGAACTGTTGAACGAGCTGATGGCGAGCTTGCAAGAGCTCGCTGCTGAGGAACCCGCTTCAGTCCGAAGCTGATTCGACAATTTATTGCGTGGCATGCCCGGCGACAATTGAACCGTCGAGCATCACCCATACCGGCTTCCGAACGGCATCGATATTGTCGAGCGGGTTCTCGCGAACCAGAAACATGTGGGCATCGTAACCCGCTGCGATCTTGCCGAATTCGCCGGGCTTTCCGAGATACGCGGCATTGTTGGCGGTAGCGAACGTGAGAATCTCGGGCGGCGTAAACCCGGCTTTCGCAAACTCGTCGAGCTCGTCCTCGAACCCCTCGCCATATGGCACCAGGGGGGCGTCCGTCCCAACTGTGAGCCTCACGCCAGCGGCATAAAGGCGCCGCATAAAATCATACTTCTCTTGCAAGCGCCGCTCGATGTCAGTGCTGCTCGAATGTTGAAGTCTAAGAGCTGCCTTGTACTCACCCAACGTGGGATCGGCGAACGTGCGATGCGCAAGCATGGCGGCGATCAGCGAATCCGGTAGGCTTTCGATAGTGGCGACGTGCTCGATTCCCGTAGCGCCTGCATCAACGGCATCAGTCGCTTCTTGCGTGGTTTCAATATGCACCAAGCTCATCAACTTTTTCCTGTCCGCCCACCCCACCGCATCATCCAGCAATTGTTTGCTGATCTTATCGTGGGCCAAGCCTATCGTCCCGTAAATGATTTTCACCGCATCCGGCGGACCTTCCCGATAATTCTTGTTCAGGCCTGACACGAGGCTCGCTGGATCCGAAGCGATGATCGCGCCCTGTCGCGAGATTTCCGGCGTCCAGATCGTGCTTACCGGATGCCCGTGTGGCGACGTAACGAGCCTGCCAACCGCAAAAATCCTTGGCCCCAGCAGCTCATGCCGGGCAACGGCTGCTCGAAGAGCAAATATGTGCACAGCCGGTCCGCCCATGCAACGCAGGACTGTGATTCCGTCTGCGAGATATTCGCGGCGCTGCGGCGCGTAATCGCCCAGCAATGAATCTAAGAAGTAACCAAAATCAAAACCGGACTGCGCTGCTTGAATCGACCGGATAGGCGCTTGTAAATGTACGTGGACATCTATCATCCCGGGAACGAGATAGCCGCCTTGAGCATTGATCTCCGGCCAGTTTCGTGCGCGCGTAGTAGCCGGAACGATCTGAACGATCTTCCCGTTCTCGACTTCTACGTTCTGTCCTTCGATGATGTGCTTGCCAGCCGCATCCACGATCTTCGCGTTAACGATTTCGACATGGCTCTGGGTGGTGGCCGGCCAATGATACTTGTCGATTCTCCAGGCGGCGACACTTGTCGCAATTACAGCCGCACAAAACGCGATTGCCGCCAGGGTCCACGTGATATGGGCGAGTCTACGTCCGCCCCGAACCAGCAGACACAGTATGAAGACCATCAGGTAAAACATTGGTGTCGCATAGAAGTACCTGATCCATTCCTCAAATGTTTGAGGGTGAAAATTCAATGTCGAGGGCAAAAAGCTAAGAGTCAGAAGCCGCAGACCAAAAACCACGGTCAGGAAATAAAAAGGCACCGAGACCAGGTACCCAACGATAAACCGTGATAGCCAGCGTCCCTTCCAGCGGAATAGAAAACCGCCGACGGGAAGCCAATACGCCACCACCGCCAACGCCCAAACTAAAAGCATCAACAGCACATCCAGCCATTCGCCGGATTTGTATTGAATCAACAGATAAAGGGGAAACGGAATACCGACGAGAAGAATGGCTGGCGGAAGAAACTGCTTCAAAACAGATCTGCCTGCAGGTTGCGAAGCAACCTCGGTGTCGTTCATTCGGCCTGGATCCACATCAGATTGTTACAGAGACTTGCAATGAAGCGGATATCAAGCCTTACCTGAGGCCCTCGGAGTCTTGGCATAATGAAGGGTGATGAGGCTAAAATACCTTGCTGCTGTCCTTGCTTTCACGGGATCGTGCTTCGCTGCCGACGTCGCGATTGTAGATCAAATCGTCGCCCGCGTGAACGGCGACATCATTAGCCAGGACGAGCTGGAGCGCCTTACGCGAGAGCTCGCCCAAGAGTTGAAAGCCCAACAGGAAGTAGGCTCGCGGTTCGATGAGGATTTTCAAAAGCGGCAAAAAGACGTTTTGCGCGATCGTATTGATGAGTTGCTGCTGATTCAGAAGGCCAAGGAGCTGAATATCAACGTAGATTCAGATGTAAGCAAGTATATGGCGAACCTGCAGCGGCAGGCGAAGATCACGGATCCGGACAAGTTTCACGACTATGTGCATCAACAGGCCGGGATGAGCTACGAAGATTTCCTGGCGGAGACGCGGAATCAGTTTATGACCAGGCAAGTCATTGGGCAGGAAGTTGCGCGTCACATCAACATCACCGATCAGGAGATCCAGGACTACTACAACAAACACAAGTCGGATTTCGTCCGTGATGAGAAGGTCTTTTTGAGCGAGATCTTGATATCGACTGAAGGCAAAGATGCGAATGGCGTTGCTGCGGCCGAAAAAAAGGCCAAGCAAGTTGCCGCAGATGCCGCGCGAGGAGAGAGGTTTGCAGACCTTGCCCGTGACAACTCCGACGCCGCAACGGCCAAGCAAGGCGGTGAGCTTGGAGGTTATAAAAAAGGCGACCTCACGAAGCAGATCGAGGATGCCGTTTGGAATTTACCTAAAGGCGCCGTTACTCAACCCATCCGGATTCAAACCGGGTTCGAGATCTTAAAAGTAGAAGACCATACTAAGACCGGTCTGGCGCCCCTCAGTGATGTGCGGAGTGACATTGAAAACATTTTGTACGGCCCAAGGATGCAGCCCAAGGTGCGCGAGTACCTCACGCAGCTCCGAAAAACCGCGTTCTTGCAGATCAAGCCGGGCTACACGGATACGGGTGCCGCGCCGGGCCAGAATACGGCCTGGCAGGATCCGGCTCAACTGAAGCCTGAGACGGTCACCAAGGCTGAAGTTCAGGAAAAGACGCGCCGCAAGCGGTTATTCGGCATGCTGCCGATACCCGGAACGCAGACCACCGTCACCGGCAAGAGCAGCTCACGCTGATTTCTTTATGAAATCGCCATACGTCGGCAACCTCGTTGCAAACGAGGTAGTGACGGCTCAGTTTCTCGTCCTATCGAAAGAGATTCGTCAAAAGAGAACCGGCGAGCCCTATCTCTCGCTTCACCTTGCCGACCGCACGGGCGAGGTCGAAGCCAGGATGTGGGACAACGTTCCCGAAATCATGCATGCCTTCGAGCGGGACGATTTCGTCAAGGTCAAAGGCCTGTTGCAAGAGCATCAGAACCGATTCCAGTTTACGATTCATCGCTTGCGCCGGCTCGAAGATCATGAAGTCGACTTCGCGGACTACTTTCCCTGCTCGGAACGCGACCCGGAAGAGATGTTCGTAGAACTGCAATCGATCATCGCGAGTGTTCGGGATCACCACCTTCGCGCGCTTCTTGAAGCGGTTTTCAGCGACGCGCGGCTAGCCGGTCTGTACAAGCTGGCGCCCGCCGCGAAAAATATTCATCATGCCTGCCGCGGCGGATTGATTGAGCACGTTTTATCGCTGTGCAGCCTGTCCCGCCTGACTGCGGCGCACTACCGGAACGTGGATGTAGACCTTCTCCTCACGGGCGCAATTCTGCACGACCTCGGGAAGATTGACGAACTGGCGTATTCGCGCAGCTTTGGGTATAGCGCTGAGGGGCAACTGCTTGGGCACATCGTGATCGGACTGCGTATTCTGGCCGGCAAGTTCGAGCAGGTGCCCGGCTTTCCTCCCAAATTGCGCATGCTCGTCGAGCACATGATCATCAGCCATCATGGTGAGCTCGAGTTCGGCTCGCCGAAAATTCCCGCCTTTCCGGAAGCTTTGCTGTTGCATCATCTCGATAACCTGGACTCAAAAATGGAAGCCATGCGCATCGCGCTTAGCCGCGATCGCGTAGATAGCGAATTTACAGGCTGGGTCTCGGCTCTCGAGCGGATCGTTTTGAAGAAAGATCGCTTCTTAGGTGACCCCGCGCCCACAAACATCAAGGAGTCGCTCATGCAAGCCGAGCAACGCCCGAACAAACCGGAAAATCAGCCTGCAGCGAACACGCTCTTCGGTGAAAAGCTGCAGGCCGTTTTGCAACCACGAAAGTAGCGTGGATGTTACGATTGTGAGTTGTCAGGCTCCGGGCTTCGTGCAATGGGCGGTTGTAAACCCCGCCAGGTCCGGAAGGAAGCAACGGTAGCGATTCAGCCCGTGTGCCGCGGATCACCCGGGGTCTGGCATCTCTCCAGTAGCGCCTCGAAGTTCATGTGGTGAACGTCTCCCCATGTATCAAGTGATCGCAAGAAAGTATCGTCCACAAGGCTTCGATGAGCTGATGGGGCAGGAGCACGTTCAGAAGACGCTCACCAACGCAATTGAGAGCAACCGGCTGGCGCATGGTTATATCTTTTCAGGCCAGCGCGGCACGGGAAAAACCAGCGTGGCGCGTATTCTCGCGCGTTGTTTGAATTGCATCAACGGGCCGACGGCTACCCCGTGCGGCGTGTGTTCGAGCTGCGTAGAGATTGCGGAAGGCAATTCCGTCGACGTGATTGAAATCGATGCCGCTTCAAACCGGGGCATCAACGAGATGAGGGAAATCCGCGACAATGTCCGTTACCGGCCAGCGCGCGATCGCTACAAAATTTTCATCATCGACGAGGCGCATCAAATCACCAAAGAAGCTTTCAACGCGTTATTGAAGACGCTCGAGGAGCCGCCCGAATGGGTGGTCTTTATTTTGTGCACAACCGAGGCTTACGAAATTCCTAATACGATCGCCTCGCGCTGCCAGCATTTCAGTTTTCGTTCAATCGATTTTCCGGAGCTGGTCGGCCGTATGAAATTCATTGCCGAGCGGGAAGGCATTGATGCGAGCGATGAAGTTCTGTCGGTGATCGCGCGAGCTGGCGAAGGCAGTGTTCGCGATTCGCTCTCCGCGCTCGACCAGGCCATCGCGTGCTGCGGAAAGGTGTTGCGTGTCGAGGATGTGCGGGCTTTGCTCGGCATGTTCGGGATGGAATCTCTTCGCGCGGTTGCGGATGCGGTGTACCGGAAAGATGGCGGCCAGATGCTCGAGATTGTGCAGGAACTCGAGCGGAACGGACAAAGCCTGCAACATTTCTGCCGCGAGCTATGCCGGTACTGGCGCAATCTCCTGGTGGCAAAGATCGCAGGCAAACCCAGCCGTCTGATTTCAGGCTCTGACCAGGAACAACAACAATTGCTCGAAACCGCGGCTTTGTTCAGCGAAGAGGATTTGACCCGTTATCTGAATCTCACGCTCGATCTTTACAAGGCGTTGCAGTCTTCGCTGCAGCCTCGTTTGCATCTGGAGCTGGGGCTTATCAAACTAGTGCAGGCAGGCAGGCTCCAATCCATAGAGCAAGCGATCGCGCAACTCGATGCTTCAGATTCCAATTCAGCGGACGACGCCGGCTCAATCGTCGCGCCGGCACGGGCGGGAGCAGCCCGGCCAGAGAGTTTTGAAGCGCCACCGAAGGCATCCCTTGTTGCGGAAAAAAAAAGTAAAGGGGCGCGCGAAGCGGCGAACACGGGTGAAAGTGCAATCGTCAAAACCGGTGATCTCGCAAAGGATTTATATGAGACTCTCCGTAACGCCGGACTGCATACGAGCGCCGATGCCGTTCAACATTCCGAGCTACGCTTGCAAGCCAGTGATCTCGTCATTCGCGCGCCGAAATCGTTCTCTTTGGCACTAAAGGACTCGAGCGTAGAGCGGATGGCGGCTGAGGTAACCGGCAGGCCCGTGCGGGTGCGTATCGAAATTGACGAGAGGGTTCAGCAACAAGCTCCGCCCGCTAGCGCGCAGCCAACCGCAACCGGCGACACCGCGCTAAGAGAGCGCGCATTGTCACACCCCGGAGTGAAGCGTTTTCAGGAGCTCTTTCCCGGCGCCCAGGTGCGCACCGTGCGAAATTTGAATGAGTAAAGCAGGAGCGTTCGATCGGCCATGAAGATACCCGGCAACATGCAGACCATGATGAAGCAGGCGCAACAAATGCAGCAGAAGCTGCAGGAAGAAGTTGCGGCAATCCGTGTGGAGGCCTCGGCTGGTGGCGGGATGGTGAGCGTGAAGATGGACGGCCACAAGAACGTGCTCGGAGTCAAGATCGATCCCGAAGTGGCGGGCGACGTCGAAATGCTCCAGGACATGATGACGGCCGCATTCAACGAAGCCGCTAAGAAGGTCGATGACGAGGCGCAATCGAAGATGGGCGGAATGTTGGGAGGCCTCGGCCTGCCGCCCGGCATGTTCTAAGAGCTCTGACGCATGCCGGATTTCGCTGAGCCGCTCGCCCGGCTGATTCAGGAATGTAAGCGACTGCCCGGCATTGGACAAAAATCGGCTCAGCGTATCGCGTTTCACCTGCTGAGAGCACCGCGGGACGACGCGGAAAACCTGGCCCAGGCGATTCTCGATATCAAAGACAAGCTCGGCGTGTGCGCGCGATGCAATAACATCAGCACGGACGAGCTCTGCCTATATTGCCGCGACCCGCATCGTGAGCACGCGCAAATTTGCGTTGTCGAAGAACCTCACAACATTCTGCCGATCGAGACCACGCATGCCTTTCGCGGTGTGTATTATGTACTGCACGGCGCGATTTCACCGTTGCGCGGCATCGGGCCCGATCAACTGAAGATAAAAGGGCTCGTCGACCGGCTGCGGGATGCTGAAATCCAAGAGGTGATCCTGGCAACAAATCCGACGGTCGAGGGCGAAGCGACAGCCGTCTACCTGTCCCGGCTTTTGAAGCCGCTCGGTCCTCGCGTAACCCGCATCGCCATGGGGATTCCGGTGGGAAGCGATTTAGAGTTTGCGGATGAAGTGACGATGTCACGTTCACTCGAAAACCGCAGGGAAATGTAGCCAAGCAAATGGACCCGCAGCTCGAGTTTTTTCTCGAGGATACGTTCCGCTCAGTGCGGTCCACATCTTCCCGTATTGGCCGCGTCGTCGTTGAACCGGACTACGATTCAAGCCCAAATCAGCAGGAAAGCGATCAGCTCGCCAGGGAGTTGCTTCGCTGCATTCAGGAACACCCTGTGAACGAGACTGACTTGGCATCATCCGATGGTTTTTCGATTGAAATCGGCGAAGCCTATCCGCTTCTTGCGAAGTACGTCCGCAGGATCACCCTGCATCAAACGCCCTCGGAACAGCCGTGGGTAGAAATTGCTCCGCCGGGAAATTGGATTTGAGCGTCCGGTAAACGGGGCGGATGCCGGTGAATCGTTACACTGAAATCAGTGCTGGTCACGATTTCTTCTCAGCCCGAACGGCCCAAATGGCTACGCGCGCCTGCCCCGGTGGGCGCGAACTATCGCGAGCTGAAAGAACTCGTCACCCGGCTTCGGCTTCACACGGTTTGCGAAAGTGCGGCCTGCCCAAACGTGGGGGAGTGCTGGAACCGGCGCGCGGCAACCTTCATGATTCTAGGGAACGTGTGCACACGGCGCTGTGGGTTCTGTGCAGTGCAGAAAGGCGCGCCGCTCGCCGTCGACTACGATGAGCCACGGCGCGTAGCGGAAGCCTGCGCCACTCTGGGACTGCGCTATGCCGTGATAACTAGTGTGAACCGCGATGATCGAAAAGACGGCGGAGCGGAGTTATTTGCACTCACGATTCAGGCCATCCGGCAAGCTATCCCGGGTTGCCGCGTAGAAGTGCTGGTCCCTGATTTCCAGGGCTCGCATTCTGCGATGGACCTTGTCATGAATGCGCGTCCTGATGTCTTGAACCACAACACGGAGACAGTGCCGCGCCTTTATCGCCAGGTGCGTTTGGGCGCGCGATACGAGAGATCGCTCGACATGTTGCGCTACGCGAAACAGCTACGACCGCACATCCCTACTAAGTCCGGGCTAATGCTGGGTCTAGGCGAGACCGAAGCAGAAGTCCTGGAGGTGATGCGCGATTTGCGAGATCACCATGTCGATATCCTCACGCTCGGCCAGTACTTGAGGCCGTCCGCGAAGCATTTGCCCATTCTGCGCTACATTCCGCAGCAAGAGTTCGATGAGTACAAACGGGCCGGGCAGCGCATTGGCTTTGCTCATATTGAGGCAGGACCATTAGTACGTAGCTCCTATCACGCCGACAGCTCGCAAGAAAGCGCGGCTGTCATGCGCTCCTGCACTCACTGATCCATTCCTAGCAATTTACGAATCCTTTACGCGCCGCGCACAACTCACGCGCTCTAATGCAGCACGCTGAAACAGAGCGCACAGGCTTTATGAAACGCGCTCCAAGGAGAACTGTAAAACATGAGTGCAAACAGCATTAAGAATCGCCGTTCATTTCTGCGGGGCGGTCTCGCTACCGGAGCCGCTGCTATGGGCGCTGGCCTTCTGGGCAACGGAGTATCAGCGTTCGCCCGTGAGGAAGGCAGCGGCTCGCTAAACAAAGGTGACGCCGCAATTTTGAGGTTCCTCGCCGCGGCCGAGATTATCGAAAGCGATTTGTGGGAACAGTATTGGGAACTGGGAGGAACTCAGGACAACGAATTCGCCAAGAAAACGGGGGGGAATCCGTTATACACGGACGCACTAACGATTCTCGATGGGGACATGGCGCAGTACATCCATGACAACACTGATGATGAGTTCAGCCACGCTGCGTTCATCAACGCGTACCTGGGTTCAAAAGGCGCGGATAAAGTCGACCTTGAGCGTTTTCGCACGCTGAATGGCAGCACGGCGGAGGGATCCTCCGGAAAGATGCGGGTCACCAATTTGACAGAGCTCAGTGTCGATACCAGTTTCTGGACACGCTATCGCAGCGCACGCCACAACCCGGACCTGGATCCTGGCGTGTCGTTCTCCCAAGCAGTCAAGGGTTTGAATGTCGGGCGGCATACCGCAATTCCCCGCAGTGATGCCGATACCGCGGGCAGCGTTATCAAACATCCAACCGACCACCTAAAAGCCATCGTGTTCACAGCCGGATTTCACTTCGCCTTTATCGAGCAGGGCGGCACTAGCCTTTATCCATCACTAGCTCAGAGGGTGACAAGCCCGGAGGTTCTGCGAATCCTCCTAAGTATCGGCCCAACGGAAACCATGCATTTCCAGACTTGGCAGGACAAAGCGGGCAACGCGACTCCGGTAACCGATACAGACCCCATCACAAAAGCAACCGTGACGTTTGTGGACCTCACGAAATATCAGCCGCCATCCCTGCAGGGCAACCTGATCATGCCGGAGCCCGCCCCGTTTGTTAGGGATCTCCCGCGCTGTTCAATTATCCGGCCGACCGAGACGAGAGGGGCGGCAATGGGAGCCCTCTCAGCGCTTACTGCTGACGGCCTGTTCATCGGTCAATCGAAAGAATTCTTTGAACTCTTGCGTGATCTGGCCGAGGATGCCGATGCAGCCCGGCGTGAAGACGTGAACTGAAGCTACTCTCCCGCGCATGTGTGCTTCTGGTGAAATTCAGGTTTCGCCAGAAGCGACACAAGCGTTTTCAAATCGGCTGGTTTTTCTGTGGCGGCTTCAGCGCCTTACATTACGAATCTATAACCGACTCCGTGGATGGTTCGGAAGTGACGCGGTGCGCTTGGAAGCAGCTCAAATTTGTTTCGCAGCTTGCTTACATGCGCATCTACGGTCCGAGTATTGGGATATTGATCGTAACCCCACACCGAGTTCAATAGCACGTCGCGCGTAAGCGCCCGATCCGCATTCTGAACGAAGAACAACAACAGGTTATACTCGCAAGGCGTCAACGACACCTCGTCACCCCGGCGTACGATGATGCGGCGTTCCGGGTCTATCTCCACATCCCCGAAGCGAATCATCCTTCCTCCGATTGATACAGTTCGCCGCAGAACGGCGCGTATACGAGCCAGCACCTCCCGTGTGCTGAAAGGCTTCAGGATAAAATCATCGATCCCTGCCTCGAGCAGTAGGATTTTGTTGACCTCTTCGCCGTTGGCTGAGAGCGATGATTGGCGTTTGTATATTGGACCCTCGCAGTTGAAGACAAAATTCTACGGCGCTGATATCGGTTAGTGGAAGGTCGATTAGCAGGAGTTGTGGTTTTCGCGCTCGAATTTCATCGAGTGCCTCTTCGGCAGCAATCGCCCATGTTGCAGCGAAGTCTTCCTGCTCGAGCATTGTGCCAATCGTGGTGCGCACCGCCTGGCTGCCGTGAAGGACCAGAACTCTGCGCGGATTACAGTACAGCTCATCCAGGTCCAAGATCAGACACACCTGTGGGCTGAAAGTTATAATCGCGAACTGATCGACATTCTGCACGTGCAACATGAGGTCGCTCAACGAGTGACCTCGTCGCTGGCTCTCGAATTGTTACCTGAAGAAAGCACGCCGCCCAAACTGGTTTGCGCTGAGGCTTACGAATGCTATCTGCTCGGCCGTTATTTCTGGAACAAGGAAACGGATCGCGATGCAAGGATCGCCATCGAACACTTTGAAAAAGCACTGGAGCACGATCCGCAGTACGCGCTTGCGCTTTCCGGAATAGCAGACTGCTACCTTCGGCTCGGACTCTATTTTGCATTGCCGTCCATCCAGGCCGGGGCAAAGGCAAGGGAAGCCGCAGCGCGGGCCCTTGACATTGATCATCGGCTGGGCGAGGCACACACTTCGATGGGATCAGTTCACTTCTGGTTTGACTGGGAGTGGGATGAAGCTGAGAGAGACTTCCGGCGCGCGATCGAGCTACACCCGAATTATGCCGCCGGACACTTCCGCTACGCGGCCTATCTGAACGCTATGCAGCGTTTCGTCGAAGCTGGCGAAGAACAGCGGATCGCCCAGGAGCTTGATCCACTCTCGCTCATCATCATGATGAGCGCTGCGGATGCATACTATTTCTCCCGTCAATATTCATTGGCGATTGAACACTTACAGCGCGTGCTCAAGCGGGAGCCCTATTTCCCACCCGCGCATGCCAACCTGGGCCGGGCTTATGCCCAATGCGGAATGTATGCGGAAGCGATCACTGCATTTGAAACGGCGGCAGGCCTTTCAGGAGTCCCGCAAGCCGATATCGCGGTTGCATACGCGCACGCACGAGCAGGCAACGGATAATGCAGAAGCCATTCTGAAGCGTATGGACGAGCTTGCCCCAACCCATCACATTCCCTCCCCCTACTTGGCGCAAGTTTATCTTGCACTCGGCAATATCCCAAAAGCGCTTGAGCTGCTGGAGCAAGGATTCAGCGAGAAATCTTACTTGATGATCTTTCTGAATGCCGATCCCATTTACGATTGCCTTCGAAGATACCCAGCCTTCGTCGATCTCCTCGCACGAATGGATTTCCCTCCGCATTGGGAATGAAATCATTGTTTACAAAAAAGGGCGCAGCCGGGAGAGACTGCGCCTGAGGAGGGAAGAAGGGCACGAACCCGGCATTGCGCCGATCCTTGCACGATCTCCATGCAGTGGAGGAGTGGGGCTGAATGCCCACATCCACAGTTTGATCCGGAGCGGAGTTGAAAGCGTCTCCAACCTGTAAACTGTTTGTAAACATCAGATCACAGTTGCGCGCGAGCTTGAGGCGGCTAGCGCCTGTAAAATTCTTGTAAAAATCAACGCCCGAGACCTGTTCTCTGAATATTGCGATGAACAAGAATCGTCATTACAAGCGGCAGTGTTGAGCCTGATTATGGAAAAGATTCTGATTGTTGATGACGATGCGGAGTTGCGGGAGACTGTCAGTATACTGCTTGAGCGTGAGCGCTTCGTGCCGATTCAGGCCGTAGACGGGCAATCGGGACTGCAAAAGGCATTTTCCGCAAAGCCGAATCTCCTGATAGTCGATCTCCGTTTGCCGGGGCTGAGCGGGATCGAAGTCTGCAAACAGCTTCGCGCAAACCGCATCACCACGCCTATTATCGTTTTGAGCGCTGCCGCAGACGAGGTCGATAAAGTTTTGTTGCTTGAAATGGGCGCCGACGATTACGTAGTAAAACCGTTCGGAACTCGCGAGTTGCTGGCCCGGATCCGGGCAGTGTTGAGACGTAGCGCGGGCGAGGGCTCCCGTGTCGTGCGTTTTGACGATGTCGAAGTGGACGTAGACCGGCGCATCGTTACCCGCGCCGGGACAGACATTCGAGTTACGCCCGCAGAATACAACCTTCTTCTCTTCTTTCTGCAAAATGTGGATCGCGTGCTAACTCGCGATTT
Source organism: uncultured Acidobacteriaceae bacterium (assembly GCA_963703035.1). Taxonomy (GTDB): domain Bacteria; phylum Acidobacteriota; class Terriglobia; order Bryobacterales; family Bryobacteraceae; genus Bog-105. The sequence goes on from OY969780.1 coordinate 2,806,427, forward strand.
GATCCTGAACTCCGTGTGGGGCTACGAATATTACCCGAACACGAGAACTGTCGACGCTCACGTTGTAAGGCTCCGGCAAAAATTTGAGGATGAGCCGACGATGCCCAAACACTTCATCACGGTCCATGGGGTTGGATATCGATTCCTGGCTTGACGGTCCGCTCATGCCCAAAACCGTAATCATTGTGGAGGACACGGAAACCCTCGCGTGCTCCCTCGCGCTTGCTATCGAAACCATTCCCGGCGTCGAAGCCGTAATCAGACGCGATCCAAGAGGGGCGCTCTCTCTGTTTCGTGCGCCCGGCTCCGTGATAGCGGCTTTGGTTACGGACTTAAATCTCCCTTATCTGGACGGCTTCGAATTGATCCGGCAAGTGCGCAGCCTCGATGGCTACCGCAACTTACCTGTGATTATGATCAGCGCCGACGAACGGGCCGGCTTTCTGAATGGATCGACTCCCGATGGCGCGAATGCCCTATTCCGGAAGCCATTTTCACTGAAGGAGGTCTGTCGTGTGCTCGAAGATTTACTGCACTAGAATTGCTGCGCTCACTTGTTTGATAGCCATCACCGCGGAATCCTGCGCCGCTCAACAAGAATCCCCAGATGTACAGCGGCGGATTATGGAACGTCTTGATGCACTCGAGCGCCAGAATCAAGCCCTTCTCGATGAGGTGCACGCTCTTCGCGCCGAAATCAAGGCTGAACGAGCCGCCGCCTCTCCACAAGACTCAACCCTCGAAGAGCGGCAGGAGGCGTCCGAAGCACGCATCAAGGAGCAAGCGCAAACCAAAGTAGAATCCTCCCAGCGATTCCCCATTACTTTGAACGGTATGCTCTTGTTCAACGCGTTTGACGGCTCAGGGCAGCCTCCGGCATACGGCCTGAGCGATGCCTATGCAGCCTACGGCAGCAATGCCGGCGCGACATTGCGGCAATCAATCATCGGCCTGGAATTCCACGGGCCACAACTCCCCGGGGGAGGACAGGTGCACGGATCGCTTTCTATGGATTTCTTTGCGCAAAACCCTACTAACGACAACGTATTCCGAATCAGAACGGGAATTCTCTCGTTTGACTGGTCGAGGCGGAGCCTGATTGTCGGTCAAGACAAGTCTCTCATCGCTCCGCTGCAGCCGACCTCGTTCGCCCGAGTAGGCATTCCGCCGTTAGCGGGCGCGGGAAACCTGTGGTTATGGCGCCCGCAAGTACGATACGAAGAGAGGATCCCGCTTACGCCCAATACGCAGGCGGTACTCCAGGCGGCCGTGTTGCAGACCGATGAATCCTATTCAATCGGTGCGCCGGAAAGCGACGTGCCTCTGGAGCCCTCCCGTCCGGCGCTTCAGGCTCGGGCGGAAGTGCGGCATCAGTGGCGGGATGAATCGCGTATTGCGCTCGGTTTTGGGGCTCACTCGAGTGAGACCCACGTTTTGGGAAAAACGGTGAAATCGCGTGTTCTCAGCACTGACATTCTATTCAAACCTCTATCGAAGTTTGAGTTGACGGGAACTCTATTTCGCGGCGAGAACTTCGCAAACATTGGGGGTGGGCCGCCCGGGGTCACAATCACGGATGAGTATTTTCCCGCCCCAATTCATGGAACGGGAGGATGGATACAATTCGCGTTTCCGGTTACCAGCCGTTTGACATTCGACCTTTACGGCGGCCGACAGCTGAATCGGGCGCGGGATCTCGTTTCGCCCGCAATTCTCAATTCATTGACCTACGCTGGGAACGTGCTTTACCATCTCAGCCCAAACGTAGTCGTCGGGCTTGAGGCATCCCAGGAGCGCCTCGAATACCTTGATATGCACCAGCTTCTGTCAAACCGATATGACGCCTCAATGGCCTACCTGTTTTAAGTGGCATCGAATACTGATCCTGGCGATCGCCTGTGCCCCTGCCTTTGGTCTGGCTGTCGAGGGGAGCATCGACCGTTCGCCCAAAGCCGAACGGCCGCATGCGCATGAGCAAAATGATTCGGACATTGTCGTTTGGCTCGAGCCGGTTCGCCCGGAACGCACAGTGGCAGTAAAGCCGCAACGGGCGCAGCTATTGCAGAAGAATAAGATGTTCCACCCGCACATTCTTGTAGTAACGGCGGGGAGCACCGTCGATTTCCCGAACGCCGATCCGATCTTTCACAACGCGTTCTCGACTTTCGACGGGCAGATCTTCGATGTGGGTTTGTACCCACCGGGCTCCAGCAGACCCGTTCGCTTTCGGCGTCCCGGTATCGTGCGCGTGTTTTGTAATATTCATCCCTCCATGTCGGCCGTCATCATCGTTCTGGATACGCCATACTTTACGAAGGCCGCTCCGAACGGACGCTACCGTCTCGAGAATCTTCCTCCAGGCGTATACGAACTGCACGTTTTCGACGAGCGGGCGACAGCCGGACGAGAGCCGCAACTTCTGCTGACTGTAGATGCATCCCAGCCGGAAACCGTCGCTGCCCCGGTGCATTTGTCCGAGGCCGGTTACGTGCATTTACCGCATAAGAATAAGTACGGTCAAGATTATCGGCCGGCCAGCCTGTATGAAGATACCTATACGGGGCCGCCAAAATGATCAGGGCGCTCGCAAGAATTCCGCTTCGCTGGCGCGTTTTCCTCGCTGCCTCCATCACGATCACCATTCTTTTTGCTGTCGCCGGATGGGGATTGCAGCGCTATGCCCTTTCCGTTGCTGGCCGGAGTATGCGGCAAGAGATCCGCGGAAGTGTTCAGGCCTACGATGCTGTCTGGAAAGCTCGGACCCAAGTACTGTCCGCTACGTCGGCGCTCATGAGCGTCATGTCAGACATGCGGCGCGCCTTGGGCACTCATGACCAAAGGACCATACGGGATTCGACGCAGGAGCTGTGGTCACGAGTTTCTAATGATCAGTCCGCTGTGTTCCTGGTGCTCGATGCCGAAGGGCGGCTGATCTGTGCCTTGGGCAACAACGGCGGGCAACTGTCTCCCTCCGACATCCCGCTGGGGCAGGTTCGCCCACAGTTCCCTCGCCAGCTCGCCGGGTATGTGCATGAAGGATCCAAACTTTTTTACGTCGTTCTGACGCCGGTTTATGTGCAATCGAGCGGCGAGCCGATATTACTGAACGTGTTCTGCGCGGGCTATCGTATCGATGATCGCCTCGCCGCAGAGCTGAGGCAACTGGCCCCCGGCAGTGATTTCGCTTTTCTCGGCGGCGGACAGGTGTTCGCTTCGACTCTGAGCAAAGAGATAAGTGATGCCGTGTTCCGGGAGGGCTCTGAATCACGGGCCTCGGAGTATCAACCGGTCCAACAAAATCAGTTTATTGTGCTCCATCATCGGCTGGAAGACGTGACCGGCAAGCCGATCGGTGAACTGCAAATCCTGCGCTCGTACGCAAATGTCGAGCATTCTCTTTCCGGACTTCGCCGAAGTCTTGGACTGGCGTGGTTCGTGACCATCGTTTTGGCTGTGTTGCTCAGTTCCTTCATGACCAGTCGTCTCCTACAGCCAATCTCACTGCTCGATCGTGCAGCCGCCGAGATTGGGGCACGGAACTACCGCTATCGCTTGCCCGTCCAAGGAACTGGCGAGCTATCCCGTCTGGCGCTGACCCTTAATCAAATGTGTGAATCGATCGAGCAGGCGCAGGCAGATCTCATTCACCGCGAGCAAATGCACACCATCGGGCGGCTCGCAAGCTCGCTTGTTCATGATTTACGTAATCCGTTGGCTGCCATTTATGGAGGGGCGGAAATGCTGGTTGATGGCCAGCTTCCATCGGAGCACGCCAGTAGAGTCGCTTCGAATATTTATCGGGCCTCCCAGCGTATACAGGAGCTTTTGCAAGACTTGGTCAACGTTTCTCGCGGCGAACAAGGCGAGACGGAACGCTGTTCGCTCCGCGACATTGTTGAGGCCGCCGCCGATTCGGTCCATGGACTGAACGATCAGGTGCGAGTGAACACTGTTCTAGACGACGGGACGGAGGTGCTCGTCAATCGAACCCGTATCGAACGCGTATTTGTAAATCTGTTCTCGAATGCCGCAGAGGCGATGCCTGAAGGAGGTGACATCTTTGTTTACTCAACGCACCAAGGAGACCAGCTCAACGTTTTCATTGAGGATACCGGACCGGGAGTGCCGCCCGAGGTGCGAGCGCAGCTATTCCGGCCTTTCGTAACGGCTGGGAAGCGCTCTGGACTCGGTCTGGGCCTCACGTTATCGCGTCAGACAATGCTCGACCTCGGGGGCGATTTAGAGCTGCTCGCGGGGTCCGGCCCTGGCGCTTGTTTTTGCCTGCGCTTTCGCGCGGCCTCGAATCTTCAGCGCAATCTGGTGGATTCCCCCGCTTCCGTAAACACGTAAGTTAAATCGTCATTGCACAGGCAAGGTCAATCGGGCTTCGCAGCCTGGGCCGGCGGCCGCATTTTGGAGGCTGAGAGATCCGTTGTGCGCCTCGGCAATTTGGCGGCTGAGGACGAGACCGATGCCGGAGCCGCCGCGCTTGGTTGTAAAGAACGGGACAAATAAATTGGCAGTGTTCGACAGTCCGGGACCTTCATCGCGGACTACGATCTGAACCGTGGTTGGAGTGCGGTCATGCCTCACAAACACGCGGCCACCGGTTTCTTGCACTGCATCGACCGCATTGCGAATCAGGTTGATCAAGATCTGTTCGAGCTGGTCCGCATCACCTTGAATGGTCAGCGGCGGACACTCTTCAAAGAACACCTGCATGCGTGTTTCGAGCGTCGTGACACGCCTTAGCAGCTCGTTGACTTCGACCGGTGCAAACTTCGGCGGCGGAAGTTTAGCAAGGCGCGCGTACGAACTCATGAAGCGGCTCAGAGACTCGGAGCGAGTTGCGATTACGTTCAAACCCTTCGACATATCATCCTGCCAGTCTTCCGGACGCGGTTCAGCGGTAATGAGGAGCTCAAGACTTTGCGCGATGGACTTGATGGGTGTGAGTGAATTGTTCAGCTCGTGGCCGATTACGCGAACCAGGCGCTGCCAGGCTTGCAATTCTTCATCGCGTAAGGGCCGCGTCAAGTCGGTAACGACGAGCAATTGATGAGGAAGGCCGCCTTCACGGAATTGGCTGCGGCGAATTCCCCAACGGCCCGTGCCGCCGGGAAAGGAGCGTTGGATCGTGTGTTCGGGATCGCCGATCAGGTATTCCGCCAAGCCCAGCGAGGTTGCATCACGCGCCAACAGGCGCTCTGCGGGTTGAGCCAACAGCCGTTCGCCGGCGCGGTTCACCAGACGAAGAGTCTGCTGGGGATCGAAGGCAAAGGCGGCAACATCGATCTCTTCCATGACTTTTCGAAGCAGCGCTGTGGCTTCTAACGCGCCCAGGCGCTGAGCCCTCAACGTGGTAGCCATGGCGTTTACCTGCTGCATGACTTCGCCGAGCGCTTCTTTCGGATTATCGACCCGGGCACGAATCGAATAATCTCCCTCGCGCATGGCTTCGAGAAGATTCGCCAGGGTGCGTAGAGGGCTGGCGACGCGCTCGCGAGCCGCAAAACAGAAGCCCAGCCAACAAGCAACGATCAGCACACCGACGGTCCATTGCGTCCGGCCGGAATAGCTACCGATTAGCAGCACGATGAAACAGGCGACCACGGCGGGCAAGCCGCTTGCTAGCGAAAGCAGCAGCACCCGGGCGTCGTGGCTTATGCGCGGGAGCTTCATGCAAACTTAAAAGAGCCCTCGCAGACTACAGGCCGCGACACGCGGTGTCCTCTTACAGCCCGAAGCGTTGCAGGCGCCGGTACAACGCACTACGGCTGAGGCCTAGAGCGCTCGCGGCATGGCTCACGTTGCCGCCATACCGTGCCAGGGCTTTCTTGATCAGGAACTCTTCCACATCTTCGAGACTCATGTCTTCGAGTCTCGGGCTGGCTGTGTGGTTCGCGCGCAGGGCGAGATCGCCGGCCTTGATGCAGTTGCCCTGGGTCATGAGAACCGCGCGCTCGACGACGTGGTCCAACTCCCGAACGTTGCCCTGCCAGGGGTGCTCGTGCATAGCCTGAAGCGCGTTCTGGTCGAAGCCGGAGATGCTTTTGCGATAGCGGCGCGCGTGCACTCCCAGGAAGTGGGTCGCGAGGGTGGCAATGTCTTCCTTGCGCTCTCTGAGGGGTGGAAGATGAATCTCAATGGTATTGAGTCGAAATAGCAGGTCCTGGCGGAAGCGTCCGTTCTGCACCTCATCGGTCAAGTGGGCGTTTGTGGCCGAGATCACGCGAACGTCAACCCGTTTGGTTTTCGATGAGCCGACGCGCTCCATTTCTCCGATTTCAAGAACCCGCAGCAATTTGGCTTGCAGATTCATGGGGACGTTTGCGATCTCGTCCAGAAATAGAGTGCCGGTATCGGCGAGCTCAAATCGGCCGACGCGGTCCATTTTCGCGTCCGTGAATGCGCCCTTGATATGGCCGAATAACTCGCTTTCAAAGACGCCTTCTGCGAGGCCGCCGGCATTGACCGTGACCATGGGCTTGGTCGACCGGCTGGAGATAGCGTGCAGAGTTCGCGCAACCACTTCCTTCCCGCTGCCCGGCTCTCCTGTGATCAACACGTTCGCATCTGACGGGCCGACGCGAGAGATCATGTCGAGCACAGGCTGCATGATAGGCGCCTGGGCGATCATCGTGGGCAAATTGTCGCCTCGAAGGAGCTGGTTTTCCGCTTCGAGCCGCTGGCCGCGGCGGAGAGCCTCGCTCAGCTCAAGCTGGGTGCGCACGATCGAAGAGAGCCGCTCGTTTTCCCAGGGCTTCTGGACGAAGTCGCGCGCTCCGCGGCGCATGGCTTCGACGGCGAGTCCGACGCTGCTCCAGGCCGTCATGACGATGACCGGCAACATCGCGTCGATACCCTGGATTTTGGCGAGAAGCTCCAGACCTTCTTCGCCGGATGTTGTATCGCGCGTGTAGTTCAGATCGATGATCGCTGCATCGTAGTCGCGATGCTCAATGGCGTTGAGCACTTGCTGAGGCGATCCGACAGCCTCGATCTTGTATCCGTCGCGTTTCAGCAACAGCCGCAAGGCTTCCAGCACGTCGGGCTGATCGTCCGAGATCAGAATCCGCATCTGCGAGGGGACGATCTTCATATGAGTTGCCTCCTCGTGCTGAGTGCGTAGCGGCTCAGTTGCGGGTAATCCAGCCATCTTCGATGTAAATGATCCGGTTGCCGTATTCGGCGTTCTTCTCGTTATGCGTCACTTGGACGATGGTCGTGCCCTCGTCGTTCAGCTTTTTGAAGAGGTCCATGATCTCTTTGCCCTGGCTGGAATGCAGATTTCCGGTGGGCTCGTCGGCGAGGATGAGTTTCGGATTGGCGATCATAGCTCGCGCAATCGCGACAAGCTGCTGCTGGCCTCCGGAGAGCTGATTCGGGTAGAGATCTTTCTTGCCGACCATGCTGAAGCGGTCGAGCGTATCGCAAACAATGCTCTGGCGTTCGGATTTCTTGATATTGCGGTAGGACAGCGGAATATCGAGATTCTCGTACACGGTCAGCGAGTCGAGGAGGTGATAACTCTGGAACACGAAGCCGATGTATTTCTTGTAGATCTCCGAGCGATCTTTCTTGGCGAGTTTATGGATGGGGTGGTCGAAGAAATTATATTCGCCCGTCCAGGCGCTATCGTGCATACCGAGCAAATGAAGCAGGGTCGATTTCCCTGCCCCGGAGGGTCCCATGATCGAGATAAACTCGCCCTCTTTGATTTCGACATTGATGCGCCGCAGGACGTAGGTCTTGGTCGGTCCATGCTCGAAAAATTTCTCGATGTTGCGAAGAGTAATCATGCCTACTCGTAGCGTAAAGCAGTGACGGGGTCGACCCGTGCAGCGCGTAGAGCCGGCACCAGCGATGCGGCGACAGCTACGGCCAAGATGAGCGACATTGCTGCGACATACGAGATCGCGTCCGTGTTCGTCACACCGTAGAGCATAGACCTTAGAACGGAGGAGGACCACACGGCGCCAAGGAGGCCCGCCGTGATTCCAATGACCGCAATCGTAAGAGACTCACGGAAAATCATCCACAAGACGTCTGGATAGCTTGCGCCAAGCGCGACGCGAATTCCGATCTCCTGCTTGCGCTGTTGCACCGAAAACGCGAGCAAAGCATAAAGCCCGATTCCGGCAAGCAGTGCGGCAAGGGCGGAAAACGTGATGAGGAGACCGAGTAGAAACCGGCGGGCAATGAGCGATTGGCCGACATAATCGAGCATCGGTTTCACATCCGCCAAAGGCACATCAGAGTCGATACTGCGAACGACAGATCGAAGCTCTCCGGCTATCGCCATTGTGTTCTGATCCGAACGCAGGACGACGCCGGTTTGGCTCACGCCAAATTGTGGATAGTTGAAATACATCTCGAGCTCGGGCTTCTCGTCTAAACTGTCGTGTTTGACGTCTCCGACAACGCCGACGACCGTGATCCAGCCCTCGACAGACGCGCCCTTGAAGCGCTTGCCAATCGGGTTCTGGTGCAGAAAAACGGTATCTGCGAAACGCTTGTTGATTACGGCAACAGGAAGAGCCTTCGCCGTGTCGCGCTCACTTATGTTGCGGCCCTGAATGAGCGGGATATGCAAGACCTCGAAACTGCGCGGACTGATGCCGAATTCATTTACATAGATGCCCGGTTGTTTTCCTTGAAGGGGTCGCCCTTCGATTTCGACATAGCTGCCCGAGTCTTCCCCGGTGAACGGCATATAGGTCAGGAGCCCTGCTGCCTGGACGCCTGGGAGCGCGTTCAACTTCGGAAGAAGATTGTCCCAGTATGCATCCGCTTGCGCAGGCGAGTACCGATTTCCGGGAAGCGACAGACGAGCAGTTAAGACGTTCTTGGGGTCAAAGCCCGGATCTACGGAGATGAGCTTTGAAAAACTGCGAATCAACAGGCCGGAAGCGATGAGTAAGGTGACGGAAACCGCGGTTTCCGCGATCACGAGAGTTTGACGGATGCGCCGCGTGCGATTCGAGACACTTCCTTTTGAGCCTTCCTTTAGCGCATCATTCACGTCCACCTGGGTAGAATGCAGCGCCGGCATGAGGCCGCTGATTAGAGCGGAGAGCAAAGTGATTCCAAGGCAAAACGCGAGCACCGGGAGATTCAGCTCAGGAGCGAGCGCGGCAGGCAAATCGTAAGGCGAGTAGCGGGCCATCGCCCGCAGCCCGGTTTCGGCGAGCGCGATTCCGAGGGCGCCTCCGGCCAAGGCCAACAGCAAACTTTCGGTGAGCAAGAGCCGGGTAATGCGCCAGCGCGTGGCGCCTAAAGACACGCGCACGGCGAGCTCCCGCGTTCGTCCCGTCGCGCGCGCGAGCAGCAGTCCAGCCAGATTGGCGCAGGCGATCAGAAGCAGCAATACGACGGCGGCGAGCAATACGAAAAGGGCCGGGCGCACATTGCGCACCATCGTATCCTGTAATTCAAAAAGCACAGCGTGATGATCTTTTTCGTCTGGGTGTTGCGCGCCAATACTCGCGGCGATGGTCCTCAATTCCGCGCCCGCCTGTGACAGCGTGAAGCCCGGCCTTATTCGCCCCAAGCCGGCCAGCCAATGATTTCCATACTGCTGAGCGATATCTGTAACGGCGGTGATTTGTCCTTCTTCGTATTCGGGCACGACCAGGCGCGGACTGATCCAGACTTGGGTGTTCGCCGGATACTCCTGTTTCGGCCCGAGCACGCCGACGACGCGAAAGCTGTTGCCGTTCAGCAAAATGTCGCGTCCCAGGATGTGGGAATCGGAACCGAAGACCGAACGCCAAATCGCATCACTTAAAACGGCAACCCGGGTATCAGCCCCCGGTTTATCGATGTTAGATGAAATCAAGCGGCCCATTTCCGGACGCGCTCCCAAAACTTCGAAATAGTTAGTGGTAACTGAAGCCGCTCGGAGCTTTTGGGCTTCGGAACGGCCCGTTAGGGTGACCTGCTGCCCGGCAAACGCGGCGAGAGCTGAGAGCGTTTTGGTTTGCTTCTGATAATCGAGATACTCACCTGGCGAGATCGAAGCCATTTCGCAGCATGGCTGATGATCTCGCACGAAGACCAACTGATCGGCATCGCGAAACGGCAGGCCGCGCAGGAGCGCCGACTCGACGATGCTGAAGATTGCGGTATTTGCACCGATGCCTAAAGCCAACGACGCAACCGCGACGGCCGTGAAGACGGGCTTCGACCTGAGCGTTCGCGAGGCGAACTGCAAATCAGACCAGATTGACGGCATAACGCGCTACTGCTGCTTGATGAATTGAATACGGCGCAGGTTGTGAAGCGCTCCAAAGGCACGGCAGGCGGCGCCCTGAGAGACTGCGATTCGTTGGTTAGGGATGATCTCTAGAACCCGGGCTTGCCGTGCATGAGAATACAGCGCGATGCCAAACAACAAAACGGTGATGGCGATAACATCGACATTTTTACGGATCACACCGGCACCTCCATGTTTTCCTCGACGACCCGACCGTCAAACAAGTGAATGGAGCGATCGGCATAGCGGGCGTAGCGCGGATCGTGCGTCACCATACAGATGGTCGCGCCGCCACGATGCAATTCACGAAGCAGATCCATGACCTGTTCGCCATTTTGCGAATCGAGGTTTCCGGTGGGCTCGTCAGCGAGTAGGATGGACGGATCTCCGGCCAAAGCTCGCGCGACAGCGACGCGCTGCTGCTGGCCCCCCGAGAGCTGAGAAGGATAGTGCTTAATGCGGTGCGACATGCCCACGCGCTCGAGCGCTTCATGAACTTTTTTCTTGCGCTCGGCCGAGCCCATGCCGCGGTAGGTGAGCGGCAACTCGACGTTCTCGTAAACGTTCAGATCGCCGATGAGATTAAAAGCCTGAAAAATGAAGCCGATTTCACGATTTCGGATGCGCGCACGCTCGGAGAGCTTCAGGCTCTGCACGGGCTTGTTGTTCAGGATATAGGTGCCGGAGGTGGGGGAGTCGAGCAGGCCGAGGATGGCGAGCAGGGTCGATTTTCCGCACCCGGACGGCCCGGAGATCGAGACGTACTCCCCGCGCTGAATGTCGATGTGAATTCCCGAGAGGGCGTGCGTTTCCACCTCGTCGGTGACAAACACCTTGGTGACACCATCCAAATGGATCAACGGCTCGGATGCGTTCATTTCTGCTCTATTCTCCTATGTTTTCTGACTCTTACCTAAATACGCGCACAGCCCACTGCTAGTTCAACCGGATTCGGGGTTGCGAATCATACTGCGATTCGTCAGAAAGTATCACCTGATCGCCCACCTTCAGCCCGTCGAGGACTTCGATCGTATTGACTGAAGCGCGGCCGAGCTTTACGTTAACGCGTTCGGCACCCTTGCCATCCGGGTCAACCTTGAAAAGTCCGACGGTGGTTCCGGGTTCGCCCGAAACGGGGCGGCCCACGTAGACTACATCGGGCAAGCGCTCGATTTCGATGGTGCCATCGACGCTTAACTCTGGACGCGCGCCTTGAGGAAGCGGTCCTAAGAGCGCCACATCCACGGTGACGGTGCCGTTCTGGGCGGCTGGATCGATGCGGATGACGCGGCCCGGAATAATACCGTTGCGGGTGTCGATGCTGGCATCCAATCCGACCCGGACGTCTTTCATTTGGGTCTCGGGAATCTTCAGCTCAGCTTTTAGTTTCTTGGGATCGGCTACCTTGGCGAGGATGGTGCCAGCCGGGACGCGCTGGCCGACTTCGACATCGACTTCCTGCAACACGCCGTCGATACCGGCGCGGATGGTGAGCTGGTCCACCTGCTTTTTCTTGAGCTCATAGGCGGCGCGGGAACGCTCCACGGCGACCTGTTCGGCCTCAATTTGGGCTTTGATGGAATCGTCGCCGATTGCAAGGCGCTGCTTCTGCAGGGCGACGCGGCGTTCGAGCTCATTGGCTTTATCGACCGAGAGCTTCGATTCGAGATCGCTCTTGAGATTCAGGCGCGTGAGCTCGAGATCGCGGTCGGCGGTGAGCTTGGCTTGCGTGTAATCGGATTCGAGTGCGGCCAGACTGGCACGTTGATCGAGCTTATCGCTTTCGAGCTTTACTTTCAGGTTGGCCAGCGCAGCCTCGTCTTGCTTGACCTGCCAGGCGGCGTTCTCGGCTTCGAGCTCCATATCAGGATTGCTCAGGACCATCAGCACATCCGTGGCTTTGACCGGGTCGAGTCCGGCGCGGCGGACGATTTGGAGCACACGCGAGTCGACGGCGGCGGGAATCCAATAAATTTCCTGCGGGGTGAGGCGTCCTAAGCCGCGGACCTGTCTTTCCATGGGGCCGCGCTTGACGGTGTCAATCCAGACGCTGCTACGGTCAACGGACGGCGCAGCCGGCTTGAGATGTGCGACCGCAAACGAGCCGCCGGCGACGATTGCTGCGATGACGGACCACAGCACAATTCGCCGGATCAGACGTTTGCGGGCGACTTCCTTGCCCCGGGGTACATCCATTGCCATTTGTATTTACTATAAGGTGCATTTCAGCGGCCAAGGTTCTGGCATAACGTAAGTCTTTGATTTCATGCGTATAAAAGAAATTTACGAAACGAACTGGTGTCCGGTTTTGGGAATGAAGCGTGCAATTTGCGAAACGCGGCGCTGCGAAAACGAAGCCACTTCGAGCCGATCAGGGGCGGTTTTACCAAACGAACTGGCTCGGCGTTGGGTGGCGAGCACGCAAATTTGCGGAACGAAGCCAAGCGCGCTCCGTCCCGCCGAAAAAGCGTTTTTGCGCGGCGTGAAGATGGCTAAGCGGGTGTCGAGACGCGCCTCTCTGAGCTGGAACCATCAGGTGCACAAGAGGCGCAAAATAGAAAGTCAAAGTGGTAACGTTCTCTTAACAAAGCCTTACTGCTGCGCGGATTTCTTGTCGCTGGTCGAGGCGCGCTTGAGCACCACGTCAAATCTGCCAAAAGGCCCGGCATTTTGTAGTTGAATCGTATCGCCGCTGACCGTGCCGTTGTGTTTGATTACATTGCCGTTGATAGTCGTGTTGAACGAGATCTTATTGCCGTTCACTTTTCCGTCGTCAATCGTCTGCGAACCTGCCGGCGTTTCAGAAGTTCCCGTTAAGACTTGACCCTTCACCTCGAATCTGAACGTCATCGTGGCGTCCCCGTTTGCTGAGTGCAGCTTCCCTTCCCAGCGCCCCTCCACAGCGGACTTTTCCGTTGCCGCAATGGCGAAGTCCGCCGCAAGGACAATCATGCTTGCTGCCATCCAAACGCGTCGTGTCATTATTCAGTCCTCCCTTACTCGAAATTCAATCCTTTGTATAGAGTTTTAAGAAGCAACTTCTACTCACTCCGCAGTGCCACCACCGGATCGATCTTTGTTGCACGGTGCGCCGGGATATAGCAGGCCAAAAGCGCGATAGCAGCCAGCAGAACTGCTGCTATTCCCACCGTGAGTGGATCAGTCGGTTTTACGCCGAAGAGCAGGCCAGCTATGAGACGCCCGGAAACCGCAGTGCCAGTCAGTCCGATACACAGGCCCAGTGATGTTAGTCTTGCTCCGCGGCCGAGGATGCTACGGAGGATATCGTGTGGCGTTGCGCCAAGCGCTGCACGAGTCCCGATCTCGTGCGTGCGTTGAGTCACCACGTATGTCATTACTCCGTAAATGCCCACGCATGCCAGTATCAATGCGATACCGGCGAGCCCGCTCAGGAGAAACGCTCGGAGCCGTCTTGGGGCGATATCCTGATTCACACGTTCGCTCATTGGCATCACGCCTGACACGGGTTGGCCGGGGTCGATTGACCAGACCAGGCGCCTTAGCGTGTCTCCCACACCTGCGAGTGTTCCATTTGTTCGCACAACCAGGTCTTGCAGCACCATATAGTTACGATTTGCTTGTCTATACGGAAAGTACATCTCTGGCCGTGGCGGCTGATCCAAGCTCATCTGCCTGACGTCGCCAACGACACCGACAACCGTAATCCAAGGAGTAACTGCGGCGGCGGGGCCAAATTTGAACTGCTTATCTATTGCGTTATCGTTCGGCCAATAGGTCCGGGCCATGGTTTCATTGACGATCGCCACGGGCTGAGCGTTTGGACCGTCATTCTGGTCAAAGAACCTGCCTCGATACAGGGGTATTTGCAGGGCTTCGAAATAGCCAGGAGTGATCACACGGTCGTTCACATGGGCTACGCCGTCCTTAGGCAAGCTCCCCTTGGGTGTAAACGGGAGCGTTCCAATCATTCCTTCGCCGGCCCAGGCGAGGGGCACCGCGCTGGTAAATGCAGCGGCCTTCACACCTGGCAAAGCTCTAACGCCCGCCAGTATTCTGTCAAGCAGCGCAGTCCGCCGATTAAAATCCACGAATCGTTGTGCCGTCGGCGTGACCAGCGACAATGCGATTACATGGTCGGACCGGAAGCCCGGGTCCAGAGAACGTAACTTCCAAAAGGATTTAAGCAGCAGTCCGCCGCCCACTACTAGCGTGAGAGACAAGGCTATCTCGGCCACTACGAAGAATTCGCCAAGGCGCGCTCGCCTCAAGCTCGATGTTCTCGCCGGCCCCTGCTTGAGAGTCTCGTTCGGGTCGAATTGCAACGCGCGCATCCCAGGAGCGATGCCGAAGAAAAGTGTGCTCACCAACAGAACCACGACCATAAAGGACAGAACGCGGAGATCGAGAGTTAGCGGAACCGAGTGAACCAGATCGTCAGGGATTAGCGCCTTCAGAAAACCAAAAGACCTCTCAGCAAAAACAATGCCGAGCGCACTACCTCCAAAGGCGAGCATCGCGCTCTCTGTGAGTAGTTGCCCGAAGATCTGCGACCGGCTCGCCCCCAGCACAATCCGTGTTGCCATCTCATGCTGCCGCTGCTCCATGCGTGACAGGAGAAGACTTGCCACGTTGGCACAGGCAATCAAAAGAATGAATGTGACCGCGGCCATTAGCAGCAGCAAACCACCACGCGCATTCCGCGTGTAGGTGGCGCGAAGCGGCTCGACGAAAAAGCGTTCAATGCTTCCGCCCTTGAGTGCGGGGTACGCGCGAGCGGCCTGCTGACTTAGTAAAAGCAACTCTGCGTTAGCCTTTTGCAGTGTGACACCGGGCCTCAGCCTGCCTACGACTGCATTCAGATAGTGATCCGAGTGGTCAGTTAACTGCTCCGGAGACAAATCTATCGGCACCCACGCCTGGGAGGTCGAAAACGGAAATGAGAAATCCGGCCGCATCACGCCGTCGACTGTGTACTTCTCGCCGTTCAGGAGGATGTTTCGGCCCACCAACATCCGGTCTCCTCCGAACCTTCCTTGCCACAACCGATAACTAATTAAGACGACATGGTCGGTGCCGGGCTTATCCTCAGCAGGCCCAAACACGCGGCCCAGTAGGGGAGTCACCCCCAAAAGGGGGAACAGCCCGGGGCTGACTGCTTCCACCGCTAGCTGCTCCGGATCACCGGCACCCGTGAGAGTATACGAGCGCGAGTCGTCGGCTGCGACACCTTCGAATAAGTTTGTTTCCGTTCGCCAGTAAGCGTAACTTCCGGGTGCAGGCAGATTCCGGGTGAAACCGGCACTGTTCGAAAAAAACGAAACCAGCCGCTCAGATTGCCGATAGGGCAGAGGATGCAGGAAAACTGCATTAACCACGCAGAACATGGCTGTGGTTGCCCCACTACCGAGCGCGAGCGTGATCACAGCGACGGCGGTGAATCCGAAATTGCGGCGAAGCTCGCGCAATCCGTAGCGCACGTCTGCGATTAACTTCTCCAGCAAGCGCGTCCCCAGCGCTTCCCGGCACTCTTCCTTGTAGCCTTGATAGCCGCCAAATTCGATGCGGGCCTGGCGCTCTGCTTCCGCGCGAGAAAACGCCTGACGTTCCAGATCATCCGCCCGTCTTCGCAAATGCGCCTGAAGCTCTTGCTCCAGTTCTCTCTCGACTTGCGGTCGCCGGAACACAAAATCCAGGATCGTGTGAAGCGATGACCAGATGCTCATATCTCCTCCAGACGCGTGTTTAGGACGCTCCCCATGGCGGCTACAAGCCGGTCCCAGCCCTCAATTTCCTGTTGTAGGTGTCTTCGGCCGTCCGTGGTTAGCTCGTAAAACTTTGCGCGCTGATTATTCTCCGAGACGCCCCACTTCGCCTTGAGCAAGCCTTTACGCACCAAACGGAACAAGGCGGGATAGAGGGCGCCTTGCTCAATCTGGAGTGCGCCTCTCGAAATCTGCCCAATCCGCAGAAGAACGCCGTAACCGTGCAGCGGGCCGAGCGCGACCGCCTTGAGGATAAGGAGATCAAGAGTGCCTGGGAGGATTTGAGCGCGGTTACCCACTTGCAGGTCCTAAGATACTTAGGAGCTTATCCGCAATCCGTTGCGCTTGTCAAGTCCAAAGGGTAAAGAGCTCTAATTCCGGATTCAATGCGAGCATGAGAGACGCCTTCTGATCACCCCGATCTATGCAGCCCTGCCGAAAGCTCACGAAGCCAGTGTAGAAATGTGCGAAACGAACCCAAGCGGCATTCCCTGTTTTTACGAAAGGGAGCCACCCAAGCAACGAATACGTTTTGCTGATTCGATTCAGACATAAGGGTTAAGGGCGCAACACGTCCGGTGGGCAGTCCGTTTAAAACGGATGAGTGGCCGGCGGGATTGAACAAGCTCTTGCGGGAACTGGATGCTTGGCCCAACTTCTCAGGGCTTCGGTCCTCTATATTGCCCGGTGCTGACTTGCTCCGTCCAGTCGACAGTCTTGCCGTCGAGCTGCTCGACAACGGCAACGTGAGTCATGGAGGTGGTCGCGGTAGCGCCGTGCCAATGCTTCACAGCGGGCGGAATATGGGCGACGTGACCGGGCCGCACAAGCTGGACGGGATTGTCGCCTATCTGCACCCAACCGGCACCGGCAGTCACAATCAGCACTTGTCCCGAAGGGGTTGTGTGCCATGCCGTCCGCGCGCCAGCTTCAAATGTGACACTGGCGCCAGCCATGGCGGAGGGAGCCATCGGACTAAACAAAGGCCTCGCGTGTACCGTACCAGTGAAATGCTCCGCTGATCCTCTGCCGAGACCCTTTTTTGCTGTTTCATGTGCGGCAGCGCTGCCGCAATACCATAGAGCACTCCCTTGATGTTCACGTCAATCGTCCGATTCCAGTCGTCAATCTTGAGGCGCTCCAGCGGCGAGTGGGGCATCAGCCCGGAGTTGTTGAGCATGACATCGATTCGTCCGTATGTCTCGACCGCTGTGTCGACGAGTTTCGTCACCGAAGTCGGTGACATACGTGCCGACCGCGAGTGCTTTGCCGCCCTTACCGGTAAGCTCATTGGCTATGGACGTGATGCGAACGACACGCCGCGCACCCAAGACGACAGACGCGCCTTGCTTTGAAAGCAACCGCGCTGCTGCATCACAAGGCCACTGCTTGCGCCCGTGATGACGACAACTTTTCCTTCAATGCTATTGCTCCTAATTCAAACCTCTCGAGGTTCTGACTATTTGGCACGCGCGTCCACAACGCGCTTCACGCAGCGAGGCTCCGGTCCCGATGTGCTAATGCCGTGACGTCACCCCAAGCGCGATTTTCAGGGTGACGCGCGACATCGTTTGTCACCAAGGCGCAGACGTCAGCGGCCGACGAGCGCCTGCATTTGTGCCGGATACCGTGCGCCTTCGACCGTGATCTTTGAGAAGGCCTCGTTGATATCGCGAAGATCGTCGGCGCTCAGTTCGACGGCAGCCGCTCCAATGTTTTCCTCGAGCCTATGCAGCTTTGTGGTCCCGGGAATCGGGACGATCCATGGCTTCTGAGCGAGCAGCCAGGCGAGCGCGATCTGCGCAGGTGTTGCGGGTTTGCGCGCGGCAATCTGCCCAAGCAGCTCGACCAGGGCTTGGTTGGCCTTTCGCGCCTCAGGCGTAAAGCGTGGAACGATGTTACGAAAATCGGTACTGTCGAAGGTTGTGTTCTCGTTGATCGCTCCGGTGAGGAACCCCTTGCCCAGCGGGCTAAAGGGGACAAAGCCGATCCCAAGTTCCTCTAAAATTGGGAGAATCTCTTGCTCCGGTTCCCGCCACCACAGCGAATATTCGCTCTGAAGAGCGGTGACGGGCTGAACAGCGTGAGCACGACGGATGGTCTTCGCACCGGCCTCGGACATGCCGAAGTGCTTGACCTTACCTTCTTGAATCAATTGCTTTACGGTACCTGCGACATCTTCTATCGGTACAGCCGGATCCACGCGGTGTTGATAGAACAGATCGATCACATCGGTCCTGAGCCGTTTGAGCGACGCCTCCGCGACCGCCTTGATGTTCTCTGGCCGGCTATTCAGGCCTACGGCCGGCTTCCCACCTGCAAAGCCAAATTTGGTCGCGATCACAACCTGCTCGCGGAAGGGCGCAAGGGCCTCGCCGAGCAGTTCTTCGTTCGTGAACGGGCCATACGCTTCAGCGGTATCAAAGAATGTGACACCGCGCTCGAAGGCCGTTCGTACCAATGTGACGGCCTGCTGTTTTTCCGTTGCGGGACCATAGCCGAAGCTGAGTCCCATGCAGCCAAGTCCAATTGCGGACACTTCCAGGCCGCTGTTTCCCAATGTTCGTTTTTGCATAGCTTCTTCGGAACCTTCTCTCTGATTCCAGGGTAGGGACAAATCGATCGTGCCAGTTATCCCAATCCTGCCGATCTTTTGCCTATTTCTCTTGAACCCGGGGCTTAGAGCTAGCATCCTTCGGGCCAAGACAGCTATCCTGTTGCACGAGCGCAACACGAATGACAATGAGTGGCCGACATTCCGGGGCACCCCCACCATCGCAATCAATTTTCGAGCTCCGAGCCGAGCTAGCGGGAAAAATTGCCTGGTTCATTGGATCTTCAGAGAGGCAGATAACAGCGGTTCCCGGCTTGCTGCTGGTGCGCCGTACTGCACCCACTGCGCCATGCTCAGGGACTTATCAGCCGAGCGTGATTGTGGTAGCACAAGGCCGCAAGCGCGTAGACCTCGCGCAAACCACTTTCATCTATGATCAGTCGCGATTCCTGCTGACCTCGATCGACCTGCCAATTATCAGTCAAGTAGTCGAGGCAAGCGAAGCTGAGCCTTTTCTGGCTCTGGCGCTGCAGCTGGAAATGCCGGTGGTCCGCGAGCTTCTTAACCGCGAAGAGGTCCAAGTGCGTGACGTGTCGTCTGACAGCCCTGCAATGGTAACCGGCGAGATCACGGTAGAGTTGCTGAGTGCATGCTACCGTCTGCTAGATCTGCTCGCGAATCCGCAAGACATCCCCTTTTTGAGTGGCCTCATCCAACGCGAGATCATTTATCGGCTTTTGTGCGGACCCGAGGGAGCTCGCCTGCGGGCGATTGCAACGTTAGGAGATCAGAGCCATCGCACTGCGAAAGCCATAGCCTGGATCAGGGACAACTATGCGAAACCGGTACGCGTGGACGATCTGGCCGACATCGCAGGCATGGGCGTATCGACGCTGCACCACCATTTCCGTGTGCTGACTCGTATGAGCCCTCTTCAGTATCAAAAGCAGTTGCGGCTGCAAGCAGCGCGAGGACGCATGCTTATCGACGGCATGGACGCTTCAACTGCAGCGATCGAGGTCGGGTATGAGAGCGTGAGCCAATTCAATCGTGAATACAGCCGCTTCTTCGGCCAGCCGCCGATGCGCGACATTCGGAATCTGCGGTCGCCAGGCGCCCCACCCATGGAGTTAGTCAGTCAGCAGAACGCTCCAGTGAACGCATGACAGGTAGAGCTCTCGATCGGCACTGATGTTCGTTAGAACGGGTGATAGGTGAAGGAGAGACTCAGGTAAGAGGGTAGGCGGACGCCGACGACGCGCTCGAAGGGAGTAGCGTCATATGGGAGGGCGAGGATTTCGGTAGTCTGGCCGGTGAAGCCGGTTGCAAGCAGGAAATTGGTACCGAGCTCGAAGCGTGGCCCGAAGGATCGGACGAGGGCGCCGCGAAACTCCTTTACCGGAACGCTGATGAATCCGTCGCCGAGCGGCTTGCGGCCTACTTGCTGATATTCGGCACGCGCTTGAAGACCGAATGGCAAGCGGTGTATTGTGCCAAGAAAGTCGATGATGGTGCGCGGCGCTTCGGGAGTGGGTAGGCCGGTCGATAGATCGCGCGCGTCGGCTTTCGAGACAGAGGCTTGCAACAGCCCGAACCCGAAGTAACGCCGAGCGGCGACGGTGATGAACGTGTTTCTTCCCGGGCCTTCGTCTTGTTGCAAACCGGTGTCGGGGTCGATTTTGGCCAACGAAGCTTCGGTGGTGACGTGAGCCAGGGTCACGCGGAAATCGGTACCGGCGATCATCTTTCTGATGACGAGTTGATAGGCGTGTTCACGGCTGATGGGCGTTCCGCGCTCTACTCCGGTTCCAATTCTCGGATCATTCGTATAGAAGGCTTCGCCAAAGCTGAAAGCGATGGTCGGGAGCGCGGGGTGGTCCACAGCGAGAAAAGAGACGGTTGCCTTGGGTGAACTGAATCCGACCAGGGTGCTGTAAGAATTTGTTGCGTGCAAGAGGTCAGTATCGTCGAACTGAATCTCGTCGCGACGCCAGCCGAGATCGTAGTGAATGTGCTTCAAGAAGGAGCCGTCGAGAGAAATATACGGGGCCGCGTCTGCGAGTGTGACATTGTTCGCGGTCACTTTTTGGAACGGGCCGTAGAAGAAGGGATTCGTCGAATCGTAGTGGTCGAGATCGAGCCGCCGCGGCGCATCGCGCTGATAATCCACACCAGCCATCAGGGAAAGCGAGCTCGTCAGCTGGTTTATGTATGTCCCGTTTCCTCCGGTGACCGTACGGAATTCACTCTGGCGGATCAGGCCATCGCCGAAATTGGAGTACAGCGACAGGTTGTAAGTGCGAAAGAAGCTGGAGAGTTGTAGCTGCTGGTTTGCCGCAAAATGCCAGTTGTCGTTCACGGCGATTTCACCTGTATGGGTTTGATCCTTCTGGCGCGGATCGACGGTGTCATTGAGATTCTGCAGGTTGATGGGAACGAGGCCGGGGACAAACGAAAATCCGTAATACCCGATGCCGAAGATTGTGAGCTGATGTTGGCCGATGTCAAATTCACGAAAGCCGTTCAGCTTATATTGCTTCCGGTGCTCGAGCCGATCGAGAAAGCCATTTCCATAGGCGGTTTCGATGGCGAGCCACGATTTCGTGCTGGGGTTCTCCGGGCTCCACGCGGCTACGATATCGACGTCCCGGTAATCGCCCGTGATGGTGATGGACGGTTCCAAGCGCGAATGAAGCTCGTAGGTCGCGGACAGATTTTCCGAATGGTTCCCTTCCCGAACGTTGAAAGCTCCGCCATCGGTTTGCACGGCTTCGATGATGGCGGGAACCAGAATGTTCGGATCGGCATAGCCGTTGCCGTGCGCGTTCGACGAAAGATTGTTCGACACCAGATACGTTTCCACCTGAATGTATTCGGCGATGGGCTCGCCATGATCGCCGGCAACTCCGGGCGCGAAGTATTGAGGCGCTTTGATGCCGCCCGATGCGGTTTCGATGGGGAGTCCAGGAATGGAGATTGGCGCACCGGGGCGGCCGGGATTCGCATCAAGCGTTTCTTGCCGCAGATAGACCCGCTGCGCCGGATCGGGAGATAGTACATTCATTTCGTTCACGTCTGCCGTTACGGTGATCGATTCACGCTTGGCGGAGAGCGCGCCGAGTTGAAGATCGGCAATCGTTGGAGCGCCGGGCGTGATGCGGATGGATCGCGTCAGCGGCTGAAATCCGGGAGCAGTAATTCTCAACGAGTAGGCACCGGCTGAGACGGCCAGGATTTCGAAGTGACCGCTATCGTCAGTTAACGTTTCGGTAACAGGGTCGCCGTTCGGTTTCGTGAGCTGGACATTTGCGGCGGCAACAGGAATTACTTGCGGATCCGTGACGTGTCCGGAGATAGTTTCGGCTCCGAGGGGCGCAGTCAGGCAGATAAGGACCGTCAGAAGCGCACGCATGGGTTTTGCTACGAAATAGAGTTTCGTGCTACTAGAATACGATTCTGTTCGCCGTTTTGGATTCGCTTGGGGGATTTTAGGCGGATTTAGATAAAGCTGCGTTGACGGAGCTCATGACCAGGCGGCCATGATGGACGCCTTTCGTACCGATCAAGAGATCCGCGAGCTTGCGCACGCGCCTGGATTCGCCCTTGACTACGACCACTTCCAAACAGGTGTGATGATCGAGATGTGCATGTGTGGTTGCGATAATCAGATCCTGATACGCATGCTGAAGATCCGTCAGCTTCTCGGGCAGAAGCCGAGAATGATGATCGTAGATGAGCGTGACCGTACCGACAACGGCAGCGCGCGGGGTCTCGACAGCTGCAACGACGAGGCGGTCCCGGATTAGATCGCGGAAAGCCTCGGAGCGGTTGGTGTAGCCCTGCTTTGCAATAAACTCGTCGAAGCGTTGCAAGAGATCGGAGTCAATCGCGACGCCAATGCGGCTGAGCAGTTTCACGTCAATAGCAGAACGCTTCTACAACGTAGCAGAGTCCGTCAGGGCTCCGAATGAACGCTCGGCTCCTCGTTCGCCCTTAATGCACTTGCCTGCTTCACCTGCTTGGTCATGGGTTTGAGAATGTCGTCGAGGAAGGCGGGCGTATTTGATGTGCGGGTCAGATGGGGGTAGCGCTCGCGGCCGTGATAATCAATCTTTATCGTTTTGATGAACCCGTCCTGGTCAATGATCATTTCGATGGGTTGCGTGGCGTCTTTGGAATCGCGGATCGCCTGATGCAATAACTCATCGCTTGCGCGGCGGCCGTTGATCGCGATCAACTTCATGCCGGGAGCGAAGCCCGCTTTGTCGGCAAGTGAACCGACCAGCACGTCGGAGATCGTGCTGTCACCCACAAGAAGGCCGAGCGAGTACCAAGCATCGACTCCGCGCATTTTGGATTCTGCAGCGCGGATAAATTCGTTCGGCTGATCGGTGTAATCGATGCGATAGCCACCATTGGTGATGCCGCCGAGCGGAGCGTGCGGAGCTTTTGTCGTAAGGCGCTCGTGTAAGAAGGCCGCCCAGTCATGAGGCTGAATTGCATTCAGATTGCTGACGATGTCTTCAAACGTGTAGGGGACGACTTTGGGGCGCGTGTTTCCGCCGAATCCTAAGAAGCGCCCACAGAAATCGTTCAGGGATTTTCTCCCTCCGGAGAGCTTGCGGATTGTAGTATCGACATCGAGCCAGATCAACTCTCCTTCCGGGTAGTAGTCGACCGAGCGCCGCCAATTGTCCCAGGCAGTATTCGTCGCATACAGGATTTGCGCGGCGGTGGCAGTGTCCTGGAGGTCGCGCCAAGTGCGTCCAGGGCGATGGTCGAGCTCAGCGGCGGAAGCGGCGAGGAACGAGCGATACTGCTCGGGTGTCCAGATGGCGCTGCGGGCGGCGAGCACATCCCCGAGATACTCAGTGAGGCCTTCGTAGACCCAGAGGAGCTCGCCTTTCATGGGATGTTGGAAATCGGATGTGGCCAAGCCGGCGGGACGGCGATATTTCCCATTCCAGGAATGCGTGAATTCGTGAGGAAGCAGGCTGCCGGCGAGCAGATTGAGATCGTCATCTAGGAACGTCCTCGCGTCCACGCGGTCATCGCTGGACTGATGGTGCTCGAGGCCAAAGTGCGCGACCTGATCGCTGAGCGTCACCAGAAAGTGATAGCTGTTGTAGTGGCGCGAGTGATAGAGCGCGCCGGTTTCGCGAACCAGGCTGCTGAAGGCTGTGACGCGATCGTCACTGATGTTCAAGTCCTCGGGGCCGTCGGCTACGAGGTCCAGATAATGCTTGGGAGTGACATTATCAGCGAGACGAATCTCCTTGAAAAATCTTCCGGCGAGCAATGGCGAATCGACCAGCATGTCGAGTGGAACCGGTTGAAAGCGGGTTGTCGCTCCCTCGGTTGAGGAAGTGGTGAGGGCAGTTGCGAACTTCCAGCCTTCGGGAGTCTTGATGGAGGGCTCAAATGTGATTTCGGACGCGGGCTTGCCGGGCGGATAAAGCACGAGTTCGTTCCAGCTCACCATGGCGAGATTGGCGCTGGTTGAGGCTCCCGCGGAAAAGCCGCTGGGAGGCGCGGTCGCGAGAAAGTCGAGCTTGCAATCGAGCGTGGTTGTGCCGGGCGGCGCCTTCAAATGGAACGCGAACATATCGACGTCATCACGCTGCCAAGCGAGCGTCTCGCCTTGGGCAGTGCAGACAAGACCGGCCATGTCGTCGATGGGCCCTGTGGGTCCATGCTCGCCCGGAATCCACTTCGGATAGACCAGCGTTACGGGGCCGGGTTGGACGGGAATGGAGAGGCGCGCGTGCAGGATTTTTCGCGGCGCATCCGTGATGTCGACTGAAACAGCGATTGGTTTGGTTGTCTGAGGCAGCGCGGGCCCGCTCAAGAGGAGAAGAAGAAATGAGGGAATCAGGATTTTGTTCGGCAATTCTCCATGATAGAGGCGACGGACGCGGACGCTGTGGATTGCGCGTCCGATACGGTACAACGGTGAGATGACTCGAATCATTTTGCTGCTTACGGTGGCGGCGTTTTCGGTTTCGGCGCAGGATTGGGCGCGGCAGCGGCTCGAGAAATCACCCCGGCATCGGGAATGGGTGACTGTGAAACATAACGGCCGCTCGGTCGAGACGTTCGTGGTGTTTCCTGAGTCGAAGGCCAAAACTCCGGTTGTGCTTGTGATCCATGAGATTTTTGGGTCGACTGACTGGGCGCAAGAAGCGGCTGATGAAGTTGCAGGCGCCGGGTATATCGCGGTGCTTCCCGATCTCTTGTCGGGCATGGGGCCGCATGGCGGCCGAACGAATGATTTTCCGGAGGGCGGCGCGACGGAAGCTGTAAGCCACCTCAAGCCCGAGCAGGTAACGGCGGACCTGAATGCTGCAGCCGATTATGGTTTGAAGCTGCCCGCGGCAAATGGAAAGCTGTTTGTCACAGGATTCTGTTGGGGAGGCGGCCAGAGTTTTCGATTCGCCACGAACCGGCGGGATCTCTCGGCGGCGTTCGTGTTTTACGGGTCGCCGCCGGATAAAGACGCGATGCCGCGAATTCAGGCTCCGGTGTATGGGTTTTATGGCGGGAATGATGCGCGTATCGACGCTACGATTCCAGCGACGAAAGAGGAGATGAAGGCGGCCGGAAAAACGTACGCGCCGGTGATTTATGAGGGCGCGGGGCACGGGTTCATGCGGGCGGGCGAAGCGCCGGACGCGAGCGAGGCGAATGCCAAGGCGCGAACGGAAGCGTGGGAGCGGTGGAAGAAGTTATTGGGCCAAAGTCGCTAGGCAGCGCTGACGGTCGTTTTCGGCGACCTGGCGGAAGCGGAAGAGCGAGCGCCTTTTTTGGCCACCTGTTTTACTTCCTTTTGCTCCTGCTTCATGCTGTCCGGCTGCTGCTGCCAAGCGTCCCAAAGCTTTCCAATGTTCTTTGTGAATTGACGCGGCTTCTCTTCGTAGATGCGGCGGCCTAGCGAGAGCGCGTTTTCGCGCAGCTCTTCTTGATATTGGTCCGCGAGCGTCAGAAAAAGCTGGATATCTTTCTGATCGCCATACGCTTCAGGATGGCTCTCGAGTTTTTCGCGGAGCACGACCAGATTATGGTCCTCCCCGAGCCAGGTTTCGAGATCCTTCAGGCTGGCTTCATGCGCTTGCATGACGCCGGCCC
The DNA here is from genome assembly GCA_963703035.1 of uncultured Acidobacteriaceae bacterium. Lineage (GTDB taxonomy): Bacteria > Acidobacteriota > Terriglobia > Bryobacterales > Bryobacteraceae > Bog-105. Next base: position 2,832,108 of record OY969780.1, read on the forward strand.
ATAGACTTTCAAGGAGCCGCACGTGATACCAGAGATCCTTCACGCGCTTGCGCCATTCGTGATAGTTTTCCGGCCGGGGATCTTTTTGCGCGAGCCTCATCACGTTGCGGCCGTTGCGGAAGGTCGCGTTGAGACCGGGCGCGATGGCTCGAAAACCGTCATGATGATCGAGTGGCCAGGACGCTACGCGCTTTTTAGCCGAACTTAAAGTTGCTGTCGCGAGCTTCACGACTTTATCGGGATCCGCAGTTTTCTCCGTCTCGCGCTTGTTGTTATCGAGACCGAGCCGGATGGAGCTTAAGGTGTTCTTTTGTAAGCTGTCTTTGTGCTTTTCGATCACGGCGTCGAAGGTTTCGATAATTGCAGCTGCATCGCGCAATTCCGAGAGCTTTCGGCCGAGATCGCGAAGGCGCCGATTCTCTCTGCGATACGTGGCGCCAAGGTGAGGCCGCGCGAGGCGCAATACGCCGCGAATTTTCTTGACGCTCTTGCGCGCTTCGTGAATGGCTTCGTCGCGGTTCTTGGAGTAGTTGCCGTTGAGTTGGTCCGCAGCTGAATCCAACTCTTCGATAACGATACGTCGCAGATTTTCGGGAACCGATTCGCTCGCTTTCAGGCGATAGGGCATTGATGTCTCCTGATGATAGCGATCTTCTTAGGAATGTCCTTCGTGCGGAGCGGTTGCGGCAAACGCGGTTTGGCCGCCAAACTCCTTATCGGCTTCCGCGTTCCTGCCGAAAAGGCGCAATGCAGCGGCGGTAACGTGCTCGACGGTAAACCCAAAGTGTTTCATAACCTCTTCGCCGGGAGCAGAGGCTCCGTAGTGATCGATACCGATGATCGTGCCTTCATCGCCAGCCCATTGACGCCAGCCCATCGGCGAGGCCGCTTCAATCGTAACCCGCCTCTTGATGGCTTTGGGCAGCACGCTTTCGCGGTAGCCTTCGTCCTGATTTTCGAAAAGGTTCCAGCTCGGCATGCTGATGACGCGCGCCTTGATGCCGTAATCCTTCAGTTTGCCTTGCGCTGCCATGCAGAGCGCAACTTCAGAACCGGTTCCGATCAGCAGGAGTCCGGGGTTGCCGCCGTCTGCCTCCGCAAGAATATACGCGCCTTTCGAGGCATCGGGATCTTTGGCTTTGCTCCGGTCAAGGTGGGGGACGTTTTGGCGGGTGAGCGCGAAGAGCGTAGGCGTTCCGAGCTGAATCGCGACACTCCAGGATTCAGCGGTCTCAGTGGCATCGGCCGGACGCATCACGTTCAAGCCGGGAATGGCGCGCAACCCGGCAAGCTGCTCGATGGGCTCGTGCGTAGGTCCATCTTCGCCAACGCCGATACTGTCGTGAGTGAAAACGTAAAATGACTTCAGCTTGCTTAATGCGCCGAGGCGAATGGCGGGCTTCATGTAGTCGGAAAAGACAAGAAATGTAGCGCTGAAAGGCAGCACGCCACCGTGCGCGGCCATGCCGTTCACGGCTGCTCCCATAGCATGCTCGCGCACACCGAAGGCGACGTTGCGCCCGGCGTAGCCCCAGTCACCGCCGACAGCGCCCAAAGTTCCGGGGCCTTCGAATTCACGCGGCTGGAAATCGCCCATGCCTTTGAGCGCAGTGTTGGTCGAAGGGTTCAAGTCCGCAGAGCCGCCGATGATGTTAGGGATGTGTTTCGCCAAAGCGTTCAAGGCTTCCCCGCCCGCAACGCGCGTCGACATGGGCTTGTCGGTGGGTTTCCATTTCGGGAGGTCCGCGCCCCAATTGTCCGGAAGCTTGCCGCTGATTGCCTGTTCAAGCTCGGCGGCTTCTTTCGGGAAAGCCTTTTTGTATGCGGCGAATCTCTTCTGCCATTCCTGTTGTGCTTTGGCGCCCTTGTCGACGGCTTCGCGGAAATGATTGACGGCGTGTTCGGGCAAATAGAACTTGTCCATGGAGGGCCAGCCGAGAGCTTTTTTGGCAGCCTGCAGTTCTTCTTCGCCGAGGGGATTGCCGTGAGCAGAGAAATTATCCTGCTTCTTGGGACTGCCGTAGCCAATATGCGTATGGACCAAGATCATCGACGGACGGGTCACCTCGGCGCGGGCTTCGGCGATGGCCCTCGCGACATCCTCAGTATCGTTGCCCTGCGAGACGGTTCGCGTGTGCCAGCCATATGCGTTGAACCGCGTTGCGACATCTTCAGTGAAGGTCAAATTGGTGCCGCCGGCGAGGGAAATATAGTTTTGATCGTAGAGAAAAATCAGCTTGCCGAGGCGGAGGTGACCGGCGAGCGAAGCGGCTTCGTGACTGATGCCTTCCATGAGATCTCCGTCGCTGCAAATGCCATAGGTATAGTGATCGACGATCTTGTGGCCGGGGCGGTTGTAATGGGCGGCGAGCCAATCTTCGGCGATGGCCATGCCGACAGCGTTGCCAAAACCTTGCCCGAGAGGGCCGGTGGATACTTCGACACCGACTGTGTGTTCGCGCTCGGGGTGCCCAGGCGTTTTGCTGCCCCATTGGCGAAAACGCTTGATCTCATCGAGCGGCAGATCGTAACCGGTGAGATAGAGCAGGCTGTAGAGCAGCATGGAGCCGTGGCCGGCCGAGAGCACGAAGCGGTCGCGATCAAACCAGTTGGGATCCTTGGGATTGTGTTTCAGGAAACCGTTCCAAAGCGTGTAGGCCATAGCCGCCGCGCCCATGGGCATGCCGGGATGGCCGGAGTTCGCGTTCTGAACGGCGTCGGCCGAGAGGAAGCGAATAGTGTTGATGCAGAGTTCTTCTAAAGTTTGGGTGTCGGTGGCAGGCACGTGTTTCGTTCCTCCTGGTTGGACAATCTGGCGGCGATGTTGTGACGCATAAACGAGTGTACGCGGTCGGGGTGTGGGAGCCGACTCCGTTACAAGCGTAGTACTGGGGGCTGACGCATGACTAGAAAGGCACTCATTGAGCCCTGAAGGCATGTATAATTGTGATCGCGCATGGAACTGACGACGCACGTAGACGAGGCGTTCGCGGAAGTGCTCCAATCAGCTACAAAAGTAATTGGTAGCAGGGCAGAAGCTCTGCGTTGGCTCGGGACGCCTGTTCGAGCTCTGGATTACGCGACGCCGATCTCTTTGCTAGCGAGCGCTCAAGGCAAGGAATCCGTATTGTCAGTTCTTGACAGACTCGAACACGGCGTATATTGAGGACGGTATATCGCCTCTGCTCAGAGAAGTATCCGGCAGACAGTGGTGAAGGCGCAGCTAGGAGCGGGGGCCGCTGGAATCCGCCCGGCGTTCCTGTGATTTATTCTTCTGCAACCGCGTCGTTAGCTGTGTTGGAGATCCTCGTGCATTTCTCGGTGCTCCCGATCGAGTACGCGCTTACCGAGATCCGGATTCCCGACGAGATCTCGATTGAGCACGTAATCGAGGTCGCAATTCCGCGGCACTGGGACGCGCCCTCTTATCATTCGGAGGTACAGCGGTTTGGAGGGCAATGGGCGAAGAGCCTGCGCTCTGTCGTTCTATCGGTGCCATCAAGCGTCGTAAGCACCGAGCGGAACTTCGTGATCAACCCGATGCATCCGGAGTTTGGAGGAATTGAGTTTCTTCCCGCAAGAGGATTCAAGTTCGATTTAAGGTTGAAGTAGCGTTGCGGAGATCCTGCGGAGAGTACGTCCCGCGGCCGGCTAAGTTGCCACGATATCCTGACTTACAGGATGGTCTTGCGGGGTGCGAGCCTTGCGCTCTTGGCGCTGTTTCTGCTGAGTGGACAGAGTAAAACGCCTGCGGCCCCAGACACGGCAGTTCCGCCGGAAGCGCTGGCGCCGGTTACCTGCCCTGCTGGCGCGCCGATCGGGGCTGTGGATCTGCGTGTACGGTCGGCCAAAGGCGGCGATCCGCTGCCGTTTCGGACTATCAATCATCTGAGCGAAGGCGATACGGTCCTGTATTCTCCGATTTTGCGGGGCCACGAGAAGCGGCCCGGGGAAGTATCGCTCGTGATGGTGCCGGCGAAGCACGAGCCCGGCAAAGATGCGCTGATCGTCACCGATCCGAAGCCCGCGGAGAAGCCGCAAGAATGGAAAATCAGCGAGACGGTTTCGCTCGCCGCGTTTGTGTATGGGCCGGAAGGGCTGAGCAAAAAGAAGGTACGCGGGTTTCTGTCGCAAGACGACCTGCTGATTGCGCAGCTTGCAGATTACGCGGAGAAGACCGCGCAGACCGAGGCTCTGGTGCAGGCGCTCTCGTCCATTGATAGCTCGCCCGAAAGCGTGAATGCGGCGCTGAGCGGGTTTGCCTCGCAGTACGGGTTGTCCGTGCAACTGGACCGGACCGCGCCGCCGCAGGTGCAAGCGCAGACCTTATTCGCGACGATGAATCCGCAACTCGCGGGATACGATCCGCTGACGCCCTCGACGGGCGCGAGGATCGGTCAGACTGCGAGCGTGGCGACGGCTGCCGCGACCTTGTTTTTCGGCAGCCCTATCGGATTGGCCGCGGGCGGGACAGCCATGCTGCTTGATTTGCGCGCGATCGCATTTCCCGGCACGCAGTTTCGATCGTCCTTCGCGCAGACACTGCACACGACCGGCGGATTGAATTTATGCGGACAAAGGAATCCAGCGCCCCCGCATACGCGGGTAGCTTACTTATGGGCGAATCGGATTTCCAACGTTCCGGCACCCTCGATCCGTATCGGAAATGCGGATTTCATTCCAATGGCGCAGAAGACGCCGGTTCCCGTAGATGTGCCCGATCCGCAGTGGAAGTACCTGGAACGGGCGCGCGCGTGGGCGTTAGAAAACGAGAAGCAGCAGAAGTTTCCGGTCAGCGTGCTGAAGCTCGCGAATCAAAAGGCGGTTGAAATCGACCTGAGCAAGGCGAAGCTGCCAGCCGGGGATTATCATCTGGCCGGCTATTGGGACTGGATGCCGTTTCAAGCGGCTGGCGCGGTTCATGTGCGGGCGCTGAGCGACTTCAAGCAAGCCAAACTGACGCCGGCTTCGCAAGACAAGTTGATCGCGAAGACCGGGAAACTGCCCGTAACTCTTGAAGGCGATGATTTCGAGTTCACAACCAAAGTGGAATTGAAACGGGCTGGAGATGAATTTGCGACGGCTCAGCCAGTGCGGTTTCTTCTTCCCAAGGGGCTGCGGGATGGGCCGCAGGACCGCATGGATGTGCAGATCGACACGGCTGAGCTCGATCCGGGTGAATATGCGTTGTTGGTCGAGCAGCAAGATGGCAAGGCTCATCCAGTGGATCTTCGAGTCCTGGCGCCGGCATCGCAGATCGAGAATCTCCCCATTCTGCTGAATCAGGGAGTCGCGACGCAGCACTATGTTTTGAAAGGCGAGCGCCTGGATCTGCTCTCGAAGCTCGAGGCGCAGGGCGTTGCGTTCGATCTGGCTCCGAGCGGGCTAAATGCGTCCGAGAGGAACGTGACAATTCAACTGAAATCGGACCCGCGGCCTGGAACTGTTCTGCCGGTCAAGGCATACCTGATTGATCGGAATGAGCCGCTCACTTGGCCGGATGCGCTGCACATAACAGGACCGCTACCAGTGATTGCAAGCACAAAACTTTCATTGCCGGCCGAGATGGAAGTGGCAACCAAGCCGGGCGAGGTTCCCGCGGGATACACGCTGAGCGCCATGCTGGACGTAAAAAATATCGAGCCGCGGAGTACGTTGCAACTCGCGTGTTCAGACGACGCGACGCCGCGCTTGTCGCTACATGTAGGCGAGCAGACGGATGCGGCGAGTCTGCAACAGTTATCACAGGATCAAGTCTTTGTGTCTTTCGACACGAGTACCTGGCCCGCAGGCTGCTCGATAGAGGCAGTGATTGATAACGGGAGCGGCGGAAGATCGGAGCCGTTCGCGCTGGGGAAGATCGTTCGCTTGCCTCACGTTGACAACTTCGAGATTACCCAAAAACAATCCGCGCCGGGCACGCATGTGGCGATGCTCACGGGCCGAAATCTGGAGATGATCGAGAAAGTGGGATGGGATGCGATGAACGGAAGCGAGGTATCCGGACTTCCCGTGCCGATCCCCGGTCATGGACCACAGCAATCGCTGAGCGTAGATCTTCCGGATGGACCAGGCCAGCAAGCGCCTATCTATATCTGGTTGCGCGGAGAGAAGACGGGCCGAGCGACGACGATCACAAACAGCGCTCCGCCTGCTATTCCGAGCGCGGCTCCGTCCGCTACTGGAGTGGAACCGGCGCATACGCCTCCTCCGTTGTGAAGTTGTTGCGAGGTCGCGATGTTCTATGATTTGGTAGCAGCCGATGAATGTTCCAAATCTGCTGACCCTTATCCGCATCTTTCTGGTTCCGCTGGTCGTGGCGGCGCTGGTTCAGCAAAACCTCGAGCTTCGAGTCGGCAAGCTACTGATTGCAAATGATCTTTTCGCGCTGGCGCTGTTTCTTGCGGCGGCGGTGACGGATCTGCTTGATGGCTATCTCGCGAGGCGCTGGAAACAGGTGACCACGGTCGGGACGTTATTGGATCCGGTTGCCGATAAGCTGCTGATCTCAGCGGTATTGATTTCGCTCGTCGAGATTCGCTTGTTGCCGGGGTGGCTGGTGATTCTGATCATCGGCCGGGAATTCGCCGTTTCGGGACTGCGGAGTATCGCCGCTGCCGAGGGGTATACGATCAAGGCCGGCGAGCTTGGGAAATCCAAAATGCTGCTACAGGTGGCCGGCGTGACATTAGTGATGCTGTCAATACGGTGGCCCGCCCTCCGCAATTCTGCGCTAGCGGCGATGTGGGCGGTGGTGATCCTTGGGCTTGCCTCAGCAGTTGATTACTTCCGAAAATTCTGGCGCAAGGTCGACACGAGCATCAAGCTGCGGCGCAGGCGCGAACTGATCGTGCTGGAGCGTCAGAAACGGCGGCTGCAGCGAGCGGCCGCGCATCAGAACACGGCTTCGATTCGCCGATCGGGCTAGGGGTGGAATCCCGGCTCGGCCTGTGCAGTCGGAACAGCGGCGGCAAAGGGAGGAGAGGGGATCTCCTCGAGCGCGGGTTTCTTATCAGGGGCGGTCACGGGAGTCGTAACTCGCGCGGGTCGAGTTTGGGGGCGGTTTCGGACCGCAGGTTTCGCAGTGCCTTCATTCGAAGCCGGCGCGAGCGATTTTACGAAACTGCTGACGGAACTTTGCAGATTATAGCGGGAGTTTTCCCACATGGCATACAAGCTGGAGCATCCGGTCAGAACGCCAATCAGTGCGATGCACGAGAACAGCCAGCGGAAATTCCTGGAGCGCATGGGCTGTAGCGGCGGCACTTTGGGCATCGAGGCCTGCATTTGTCCCGGCATCGCAGGTTCGGGCAGGGTGCTGGCCCAGCTTTGGACAGCAGTAGCCAAGTCGTCGTAATTTAAGCCCAAGCGCTGGGCAAACTGGCGGACGAAGCTCCGATAGAAGAAGGCGGAGCTGATACGCGAGACTTCGTCGTTTTCGATGGCCTCAAGATTCTTCAGTGAGATCCGGGTACTTGCGCTGACATCGTCCAACGTAAGTCCCTGTTGCAGGCGTTGCTGGCGGAGTTTTTCTCCAACTGACTCCATGATTTCCCCGGGTGCGCGGGCGCTCGTTTTTTGGGTGGTTGCGAGCAATCGCTTTCTTATGTGTAAACGCTATAATACAACAGTCTTTTGCCTAGCAGTTATTCTCAGGCTGGTTTATTCTGGAGCCCCTCGGCGGCTCAGCCGGCTCCTAAACACATGCGTAAATCTAATCGGCTGAATTCGGTTGCCGCTTTACTTTTTTTGGCCTGTTTAATGCCGGCAGCGAGCGCCGCAGTCCCAGAAAATTCCGTGTTCCGAGGTTCGGCGGCGCTTGCCGATACGCGCCGGGCCGTTTCATTTGGGGAACGCCCGTCCGGATCGGAAGCGATTGTGCAATTGCGCGATTGGATCGTTTCACAATTGAAGCCGCTGGGAGGCGAGTTGTCGCTGGATTCGTTTACCGGCCAGACGCCGGTAGGCCCGGTGCCGATGGCGAATATCGTTTTGAAATACCCGGGAAGCTCGGGGAAGGCGATCGCGATCGCGGGGCACTATGACACGAAGCGCATCGCGATGGTGCATTTCGTGGGGGCGAATGACGCGGGTTCTTCGACCGGGTTTCTGATCGAGTTTGCGCGGGTGGTTTCGAAGATGAAGCATGCGGATGATATTTACATCGTGTTCTTCGATGGCGAGGAAGCCGTGCGAACGGAATGGAGCGACACGGATAGCCGGTATGGGAGTCGACATCTCGTGGCCAAGTGGGGCCAGGACGGCACGCTGTCGCGCATGAAAGCGCTGATCAATGTAGACATGATCGGCGATAAGGATCTCGATATTTCGAATGACGAGAACTCGTCGCAATCGCTGCGCGCGATGGTTGCGCAGATTGCCGAGAAACTGGGTTACAGCAAGTACTTTCGGCGGGATAGCGGCGGGATTGACGACGATCACAAGCCGTTCGTGGATGCGGGCGTGAATGCGATCGATATTATTGATCTCGACTACGGGCCGAACGGCTCGTACTGGCACACCGCGAACGACACGATGGACAAGCTGAGCGCGCACAGTTTTCAGGTGGTTGGGGACGTGGTGGTGGAGCTGGTGAAGGAGCTGGAGCGGGACTAGGAGAGTCTCTTAGATTGCGCCTTTGGCTTCCAATTGATCGAGGCCGTCGAACAACGTAGAAAGCGAAATGATTTGATCTCGGAAAGTAAATTGTTGAGTAACTTCCACGGGAGGCTGGCCATGTTGATATATCCAAGCTTTTCTTTTTTTCGGCGAAATAATCCAGCACATTCGCGTTCCAGTGAGAGAGAGCCGCTCACATTTTCCAAGCATGTCAAGAAACGTTTGACCTGGCGACATGATCTCGACTGCCAGATCTAGATTTTCTGACCTGATAGAGCCGTTCTCGAACGGTCCATTTGCGCTCGCAACAGTCACATCGGGAATCAATCGGTCCGGTCCACATAGAACATCCTGCTCCGAAGAGACGATCAGGTTCAATTGGCCTGTCCATCTTGAAAGCTCGACGATCAATCTAGCTTGCACAATTCCGTGGAGAGTTTTCGGCAACGGCTTTTGAATTTCCTGGCCGTCAATCAGTTCTGCCTGATAGTCGTACGCAGTTGGGGGAGTAGACATGCTTCGCACCGGCCGTTTCTCTGCAGTTGATTGTAGCGTTTCGCTCAAAAGCTGAAGCGCGCCTGCAATTCTACGGCGCGGCCGGAAAGTTCTTGAATCGGTTGCCCGAAGAGAGGGTTATCGACGAACGTGCTCGAATCAAAAAAGTTGAACGATTGGAAGTTTTGCTGGTTGAAGGCGTTAAACAGGTTTAGCCGGAGATCAAGCTGACTCGCCTCGCCCAGCAATTTGTTCGGAAACTTAACGACTTTATCCACGCTGAAATCCGCGTCTTTGTACCACGGACCTCTGAAGACGTTGCGGCCGATTCCGGGGGGCAAAGTCGTCAAGCCGTTCGGATACGTGAAGAGGAAATACTTCGAACCTCCACCGGGGAAATTGCCGTTGGGCCTGAGGAAGGCGGCGTTCGATTGGCCGTTCAGCGCCCCTCCTAGATACTCATAGGGACGCGTGGGAGACAGTGAAGGGCCGCCTGGGGTGACCTCCGCCTGACCGGTTTTGGGCGTCCAGGGGAAGCCTGTATGGAACGTGAAAATCGTATTGATTCGCCAGCCGCCCAGCACCTTGCCCGCCAAGCTTTTTTGATCGCGGAAGAAGGGAAGCTCGTAAAGGCCCGACAGCGTTTCGGTGTACTTCACGTCGAAATCTGACGGTCCATATTCGCTGTGGAAGTCCTGCGGATAAGTTGGATTAGTAGCGCCTCCCGGGCCGGGATACGAATTTTCATCCAGACTCTTGGCCCAGCGGAAATTGTTCTGGAACTGTATGCCTTTGGCCAATCGTTTTGAAAACGTGGTGTTCAAGGCGTTGTAGTTGGAATTGACATCCGGCTCGATGTTGTAAATGGAGCCGAAGTTGGAAGCGGCAGCTCCGCTGAAGGGGTAGAGGAACTTTTGATTCACGATGTGTAACAAGTGATGATCGGCGCTGCCTTGATAGCCGACGGTAAACACGTAGTCCTTAGCGAACGAGAAATCAGTTTCAAAGGAATAGATGTACGCGTAGGGAGTGGGGAAATTTCTGGGGATGGCGAAGACATCAATCGAGGCACCGTTGGCGGTGTTGGTCGCAGGATTGATTCCAGTAGCCGTGGCGGGGTTGAAGGGATAGGAGTAGATTGAATTGCTGGATCCAAGTCCGTAGACAATTTTGCCGCCCGCGAACGGAGTCTGACCCGGTCCTGTACCTCCGCAGCAGAAACTGAAAACCTGCGAAGTAGGGTTGTCCTGCCGTGTCAGCGCAGGCAACGCATCCTCAACGCGGTCGTACATAATGCCGAATCCGCCACGCGCGACGAACCAGGGCTGCGGGCTGTAGGCGAATCCGAATCGCGGCGCAACATTATTGGCATTTCCGTTCCATAGTTGGCTTACGTGCTGAATGCTGGAGCCGGTCAGATTTCCGAAACCGGGACCCGGGATCCAATCGTAAAGGTTGCCCGTTTTTTCGGTCAGCGGCTTGAAATACTCCCAGCGCACGCCAACGTTTAACGTGAGGCTGGGCGTTACTTTCCAATCATCTTGAAGGAAGAGCGCATAGGTGCCGCTGCGGAAATAATGCTGGGTCTGCGGAGGAGCACCATTGGCTGGATTGGCCTCGAGGCTCTCGAACACAGGCGCATCGTTCGCAAAATTCCATAGATTCTGAACAGCATATACGGGGCGGGCGCCTCCGACAAGATTGTTGTTATCTTGTTCCCGGCGAAGCTCGAATCCGAGCTTCAGTGCATGACTGCCGAGCACTTTGCTCAGAGAGTCACGGAATTCATACGTATTTTGCGCAAATATACCGGGAGTTGTGTCGCCCTGATTCGCCCCGTATTGAATCTGAGAGATCGACGGGAACTGAACGTTGACTTGCGGGATCTGGTAATTCGTGAGTCCGGGGGTTGCAAGCTGATTGAACGAAAAACGGGTGAAATTGCCGCGAGCTTCATTGATCATCGTCGCCGAAAGCGTGTGAGTCCAGATGGCGGTTATGTCTGCATTGGTGGGTTCTGTCAATTGATCCTGATTGGGGCGGCCGTTGGCAGTCGCTCCTTGTTGTTTCGAGTAGGTGACATAGGTGCTCCCGGCGATGAGATCATTGCCTCGAGTCCAATCGATTCGGCCGTTATATTGCTGACCGGTGTTGAACACGGGAAGCGCGATATTCGCATACTCCACGTCGGGGATGCCGTCTAAGCCGCCGCCCGCGGAATTCTGGGGGAAATACGTTCCAGGAGCGCCTGCAATCGACCCGAGATCCAGCTCACCGTTGATCACTTGACAGTTTGGAAGCTGTCCGGCAGGGCAGGCAGTGATCGGCAAAATTCCAGTAATACGCGGCGTACCGCCGGCAGTACTGATGATTCGTGCAGCAATGCTGCTGGGGCGGAGCGAAAGCACGGCCTGGTCATACTGAGGTGTTTCGATGTACTGGGGAGAGAAGGTTGTGGAGTGGTCGTGAATGCCCTCCATCGAGAAAAAGAAGAACAGGCGATCCTTGAAAATCGGGCCGCCCAGGCTGCCCGCATAGTTCCGGAAATTGTTGTCCACTCTAGTCACGGGAATGGATGGCAGAGACGGCTTGTTGTAGGCGTTGAAGTTCGGGTCCTGCATGAGAAAGACCGCAGTGCCATGGAACTGATTCGTGCCGTTCTGAGAAACGGTCTCGATCTGCGCACCCGAATTGCGGCCGTACTCGGCTGAATAGGCATTGGCGTTGACGCGGATTTCCTTCACGGATTCCTGGTTCGGTGTCACGACCGCCGCGCCACCCCATTGCAGGCTATTCACGCTGACGCCATCGAGGAGGTAATTGTTGGAAGTCAAGCGCTGACCATCGGCCGAGATGGGTACCTGATTCTCCACCTGGAACAGCGAGAAGTTCGAACCACCGGGGCCTGCAGCTCCGCTGGTCGGGCCTGAATTGGGAAACCCCGCCGACTGCCCCGAGCCGGTGCGCGCGCCATCGCCAAAGATGCCGGGGGTCAAACGGAGCAGCTCGTAAGGATCGCAACCGACCTGCGGCAACTGCCGGATCTCCGCCGTCGTCAGCGCGCGCGTAACATCACCGTTGGTGGTTTCAATGGCAGGCGACGTTTCGGCAGTGACGGTGACTTCCTGCGAGACCTGTCCCGGCTGCATGGTAAGGTTTGCCGACTGGACGGCCTCGGCGTTAACGGTCACCATGACAGCGGTTTCTTGAAAGCCTTTCTGGGTGGCATCGACGGTATAGGTTCCGGGGGCCAGTTGTAAGCAGTGATAGACGCCGCCGGAATCGGCTGTGACTTCGATTTTGCGCTGGGTGTCTGTACTGGTGCACGTGACGCTCGCCCCGGGGATCACGCCGCCGGTTGGATCTGTGATGGTGCCTTGGACGCCGCCGCGAAACTGCGCGAGGGCTGAAGTGGCGGTCAGGCAAACGAATACTAGAACTGAAGCGAGATTTTGAACGCGAGACATAGTACCTGATAGATCACCGCGCCAGCCGACCTGTGACAGAAATGTCGAAACTTTTTTTTGGAAGAAGAGACGGTGGTTTATACGACCCGTGCGTGCCTGGTTTTTGGCCGGATCGTTTGACACCACACATGCGATTCTAGAGAATGGTTTGGGTCGCCTCGTGCGGATGTGGCGGAATTGGCAGACGCGCTAGATTCAGGTTCTAGTGTTCGAAAGGACGTGGAGGTTCAAGTCCTCTCATCCGCACCAACACCTCTGACGGCTCCCGGCCGGCATCAGGTAGTCAGCCGGCTCACCTTGCGCATCCTGCTGATCGCGAACCGAACGAGCGCGTGCGAACCTTGCGGCCCGAGTTTTTTGCAAACGTTTACGCGATAGTTGTTCACGAGTGATCGTCCGGTCGGGACTGGCATCGGCGCGACTTTGCGTACTGTCCACTGACAGATCGACACCTTTAACAACCGGACGCTCATACAGTGCTGGACGATTCGCTCGAAGAGTTCCAGAAAGAGCGGCGTCTCTTGAAAACGTCCGTGCCGATTCTTGGAGAATGTCGAGTGATGCGGAACCTCTTGATCGAAGCCGAGGCCGGTGAACCAACAATACGCCAAACGCATGCCAACGTCCTCGAGCAAACGGCGTTCACTGGTGATTCGTACAAGTATCCGATCAACAGAATGCGAAGCAGAATCTCGGGTCAATCGAGGGGCGGCCAGTGTGGCTGTAGCTCGCCTTCAGGGTTTCGCGCGTGAAAGTGAAGTCGATGTGGCGATCTACTAGCCGCAATAGATGATCTCCGGGAATATAATTCTTCAATCCGGAAGTAACAAAACAGCGACTCAGAACGAGTGTGTTGCCCCATGATGACCAGCGCGCCTCCGTAGAAGTGGATTGAGAACAACATCAAGTGATCAAATATAGAGGCGTGGTAAGTCCGGTGTAGGTCACCGAAACATGGAATGTTTATTATGTTTTTTCGGGTTTAAGCGAGTGCTCTACGCTTGCGCGAAGTCGTGTGAAGCATGAAGGCAGTGAAGGGTGTTGCAGTCGGAGCGCTCTTCATTTGGCTATTTTTCTCTCATTGGCTGCTAGCAGTTTCAAGACCCGACAGGCTTGAAGTCACCTATCTCGGGAACGAAGGATTTTTGGTCCACTCAGGGTCTCAGACCATTTTATTCGACGCACTGTTCGGCACTGGCCTTCCTGATTATGATCGTGTTCCGGCGTCGGCTGCGCGTGATATCGAGACAGGCAAATCTCCTTTCGCCGACATCAACACGCTTCTGATTAGCCACATTCATCCTGATCATTTTGATCTCCTGAACACCCTGCGATTTTTGAAGTCTCATCCCGCAACTAGCGTTGTTGCTCCTGGTCAGGTCTCAGAACGGATTCGCAAGGCGCTCGCGCGCGATCCCGGAGCGCTCTCGCAAATTCACACGGCTCCTTTAAAGGAAGGATCAATTACTACTCGCGACGAAGGTGGGGTTCAGGTCGGAAGCTTCCCTTTAACGCATGGAAATGTGGAGAATGCAGCTTACCTAGTCGTTCTTAATGGACGGACAGTGCTGCACATTGGCGATGCTGATCTTCCGATGAGAGATCTTGCTCAATTCGGGATCTCGCACCGTCACATCGATGTTGCGTTTATTCCTTTTTGGCAACTGACGGAGGACCCTAAGCGCGTACGAACTCAAATTCACGCAAAAGTCATTGTTCCAATGCACCTGATTGTTAATCCGACCACTGACAGCTCGAAGGGCTACATGGAACATGTCGGCGGTCGGGATGGCATGCTCCGTCAAATTCGATCTGCCTTTCCAAACGTGGCCGTTTTTTCCACCCCTCTCGAAACGAAAAGCTTTTAGGGCCTCTTTCGTCCGGAGTTTTTCAACAGCATCGGTAATTTGTGAACTTGCCGTTGTCGTACTTGTACAAGCCGCGATGATCGGTGCCGATCCAGAGCGTCCCGCGAGAGTCGACGTATTCGGATCGAATCACGTTGCTATCCAGGCGCGGTACCGGAATGCTCGTCACCCGGCCTGTATGCAATCGAAGCAGGCCTTTGTCCGGTCACCCAGCCACAGATCGCCTGCGCATCTTGCGTACCTCGATTATCGAAGAAGGGTAAAGGCTTGGATAACCGCGTGACCAATCACTGGCACCAAACGACTGACACTTTGGAGTGAACTCGCCATTGTCTTTCTCATGCTACGCTTCAAAGTCGCGACTGTGTTTACGATGAGCGGCGCTTAACCCCCATGCAATTGCTGCCACCGGTGCACCAAGTCCTGAGCGGCACCGCGCCAGTTGGGGAAGTGAAATTCAAAACCAGAGTTCAAGAGCCGTCCGGGAATTACGCGGCGGCTTTTTAAAATCAGCTCGGTTTCCGTGCCCAGCAGAAGTGCTCCGATCTCGAGCATCCACTTTGACGACGGGATGCCGACGTATTGCGTACACCAGGCGTGGCGCAAGCAGCGCATGAAGTGACGATTCGGTACCGGGCGCGGGGAACACACATTGATCACACCGCTGAGTTCCTCATGCGCGATCAGGAAATCGACAGCGCGAATGAAGTCGACATCGTGGATCCAGGAAACGAACTGCTGTCCAGAGGCTGCTGAGCCCCCTAACCCATACCGAACGAGACGCAGCAGAGTATCGAAGACACCATCCGCATCGGGGCTCATAATCGTGGCGCTGCGCATGGCGATTCTGCGCGTGCGGGGAGTGTCCGCTGCGAAGAGCGCTCGTTCCCAACTGCTCGCGACATCGACGCTGAAGCTCCACTTGGAGGAGACGGAAGGCTCGTTTCCACCGAGCTCGCCGGTGGCCTCGTCCATGGCGCGATCGAGCGTGTGGCGGTAGATGGTGGCGGTGCTGGCATTGAGCCATAGCGGCGGCGGATGGGCGGCTTGGGCGATGGCTTGGCCAAGCAGGCCGGTGGTGATCGTGCGAGAGTTTTTGATGGCACGGCGATTCGCCGCGTTATAGCGGCAGTTTACGCTGCGGCCGGCCAGATTAATGACCACGTCCGCGCCATTGATGGCCTCCGCCCAGGGCCCGAGATCGCAGGCGTTCCAAACGATGCTCTTCCACTCGGCCGGTCTGGGATGGCGGGAAAGGACGGTAACGCAATGTCCGTGCTCATGGAAATGCCGCGCTAGAATCTGACCAACTTGGCCTGTTCCACCCGGAATGACGATCCGCAGATGGCCGGATGACGGCATGTAGCCGCCATTCTAGCCGATAAAGAGGATGGGAGACGAGGCGGATCCGTACCAGACGGTCCGTCTCGAGGAAGCTAACGCTCGCCGAAGCTGTAGCCGAGCGAGGCGCTGTATTCCGGCACCCAGCTGCTGCCGAATTGGAAGAAGTTATTCACCCAGCGCACATCGTATTGCGGCCGAATGAAAACATGGTTCGTGACATAGAAGCGAACAGCCGCGGACAAATGTGTTTGGAAGTGATTTGAGCTCTCAAGATAGGTGTTGGAGCTGTTGCAGCCGGCGAAAATATCGCAGTAGGACTGGGGGTAAAAGAATTTTAGATTGACCGCGCCGATTCCGGCTTGGAACTCGGGTACGATAGGGGCGGCTCGGGCGATGGGATGCCAGATACCGTTAATGTCGTAAAAGCTGGGCCGATAATTCAGGCCAGCGTAGGCGCCCTGGCTGAAGCGAAAGTCGGCTTCGCCTCCGATACCGAAATGGGGCGTGAACATCAAGTCCGCGCCGGCCTTCCCAAAAGCACCAGCCATCTTCGGCGTGTAAAAGATGTTCCCGTCTCCGAAGGTATCCGTGGGGGTTCCACTCGAGTCGGCCCTCGCCGTCCCAACTCCAAAATAAACGTCAAGCCCGCTCTGGGCATTCGCAGATGTCAGGGCCAAGGCGAAAAAGCCAAGCAAAGGTATGGCAGTTCGAATCAGTTTCACAACCGGAAGTCTCCTCTTAGTTTTGGCGCACGCAAGGCTTAGATCCAGTGGCCAATGAAGGCGCACTTAGAAGCGTCCCGCCTACCAAAGTGGCGGTGCGTGCTTTACAAAACTAGAGACGCGAATCCCTGCCGGCGGGGTTACAACAGAGAATAATCGTAGAAACACCTAAGCTGTTGCGGGATCGCCACAATCGGGATCTATGCTGAGCTGCCGGATGGCCTCGCCCGCGCGATTTGCGTCGTAACGGCCCCAGTGCGCGAGACGGGAAAGCGCCGCGGCGGCGATAGACTGCGCATCGACCTCAAAGAAGCGCCGCAAGTGTTCGCGGTTATCGCTGCGGCCAAATCCGTCGGTACCGAGCGCAGTCAGGCGGCCGGGTAACCAGGGGGAGATCTGATCCGCGACTACTTTCATGTAGTCGGTGGCGGCGACGATCGGCATGTCGATATTGCCGAGAGCCTGTAGCAGGTAAGGCTTCCTCTCCGGCTCGGCGGGATGCAAACGGTTCCAGCGCTCGGTGGCCAGGGCATCGCGCCGCAGCTCGTTGTAGCTGGTCACGCTCCAGACGTTCGCGCCGATTCCGTAGTTGTCGGCCAGAAGCTTTTGCGCCTTCAGCGCCTGATTCAATATCGGCCCGCTGCCGAAAAGCGTAACCTGAGCCGATCCGGTTTCCGAGGGTTTGTAAAGATATAGGCCGCGCAGGATGCCTTCGTGAATCCCTTCGCGTTCGGGCATAGGCGGTTGAACGTAATTCTCGTTGCAGACGGTCAGGTAGTAGAACCGGTCCTCGTTGTTCTCGTACATGCGGCGGATGCCGTCTTGCACGATGACGGCAATCTCGTAGGCAAACGCGGGATCGTAGCTAATGCATGTGGGAACGACGCTGAACAGCACGTGGCTGTGACCATCCTCGTGTTGCAGGCCCTCTCCGAGCAACGTCGTGCGTCCGGCTGTGCCGCCGACGAGAAAACCTTTCCCGCGCGCATCGGCAAAAGCCCAGATGAGGTCTCCGATGCGCTGGAAACCGAACATCGAATAGTAGATGAAAAACGGAATCGTGGGCACGCCGACATTGGCGTAGGCAGTACCAGCGGCCGTGAATGATGCCATTGCGCCGGCTTCCGTGATGCCTTCTTCGAGAATCTGCCCGTCCTTCGCTTCCTTGTAGTACATGAGCACGTCGCTGTCGACAGGCTGATAGAGCTGGCCACCGCTCGCGTAGATGCCGCGCTCGCGGAACATGGATTCCATGCCGAAGGTGCGCGCTTCGTCCGGAATGATGGGCACGATGTACTTGCTAAGCTCCGGAATCTTCAGAAGCGTTTTCAGGATGGCGACAAACGCGCCCGTCGTTGAGACTTCGCGTCCACGCAACCCAGCCAAGGCATCATGAAGTGTTTCGAGCGGCGGCGATTTTAGCTCGATCTTCCTGGGGGCCCTCGCCGGGAGATAGCCGCCCAGCGCCTCGCGACGCTGTTTCAGATACTGAATCTCTGGCGTGTCCTCCGGGGGCCGCACGAAAGAAATGGAGTGAACGACTTCTTTCGGCAAGTTGAGATTGAAGCGCTCGGAGAGATACGCGAGCTCTTCTTCGTTGAGTTTTTTCTGCTGGTGAGTGATGTTCTTGCCTTCACCAGCCTCGCCGAGACCATAGCCCTTAACAGTGAGGGCCAGAATCACCGTGGGCTGCCCTTTGTGTTCGCAGGCGCGCTTGTACGCGTTGTAAACCTTTACCGGATCGTGACCGCCGCGCCGGAAGCGGGCAATCTGCTCGTCGGTTTTATCCTCAACAAGCTTGAGCAATTCGGGATATCTCCCGAAAAATTCCTTGCGCGTGTATGCGCCGCCGCGTGCTTTGAAGTTCTGGTACTCGCCATCGACGCATTCCCCCATGCGTTTTACTAACAATCCTGTCGTGTCGCGGTTGAACAGCTCGTCCCAGTCTCTGCCCCAAATTACTTTGATGACGTTCCACCCAGCGCCACGGAAAACCCCCTCGAGCTCCTGAATGATGCTGCCGTTTCCGCGGACCGGTCCATCCAGCCGCTGCAGATTGCAATTGACGACGAAGATCAAGTTATCGAGCTTCTCGCGAACGGCGACGTGCAAAGCGCCGGTCGACTCCGGTTCGTCCATTTCGCCATCACCTAAAAAGGCCCACACTTTGCGGCCGCTCTCGGGAAGGATGCCGCGATGTTCGAGGTATCGCAGAAACCGGGCGTTATAAATCGCGTTGATCGGGCCGAGACCCATAGAGACGGTAGGAAACTGCCAGAAATCGGGCATTAGCCACGGGTGCGGGTACGAAGAAAGGCCGGGCGTGTCGCGCAACTCATGGCGAAAGTTCACCAGATGCTCTTCGCTGAGCCGTCCTTCCAGGAATGCACGCGCGTATACGCCGGGCGAAGCATGGCCTTGATAGTAAATAAGGTCGCCAGGAGATCCGTCGTAGCTGCCCCGGAAAAAGTGGTTGAATCCTACTTCGCTTAGCGTCGCGAGCGAAGCGTATGTCGACAGGTGTCCGCCGATATTCGGGTCATACTTGTTGGCGCGAACGACCATTGCCGCCGCATTCCAGCGAATCAAGCTCTTGATCCGACGCTCGATCTCGCCATCGCCGGGAAACGGAACCTCTTCATGCGCAGGAATTGTATTTACGAAGGGCGTATTGATGGTTTGCGGCGCAGCTACGCCGAAATCGGCAGCCCGCTCGATGACTTTTTCAATCAGATAGGCAGCGCGATCCGGCCCGACCTCATCGATGACTTGATCTAGCGCCTCCAGCCATTCCGAGGTTTCTTGGGGATTCAGGTCTGCCTGACGTTGTTCCTTGGTTTGAAGCATGTTCCAGCTGCTTGGAGATGATTACTCAATTAATTATTACTTATTGCTTGCATTTCCGCGGCTGGTAAGGCAATCTAAAAGGTTTTCGGACAACAAGATTCCTGATGAAGGTTCGCGTTCTCTATCACGACCATTGCTTCGACGGGGCGGCTTCAGCGGCGTTTATCACGCGCTTTCTCGAAAGCAAATGCTATCCCGGCGCAGAGTTTGTGTATACCGGACTGGCGCATCGCGCCGATCAGCTATTCGAGCCGAGTCTCTTCGATGGCGACGTGAACGTAATTGTGGACTTCAAGTACTCGACCGACCCCAGAGTGACCTGGTGGTTTGATCATCATCAAAGCGCGTTCCTTAGTCCCGAGGACGCGGAACACTTTCGTCATGATACTTCGGGACGTAAACTGCTCGATCCGAGCTACCGGTCTTGCACCAAATTCATTTCGACTGTCGTGAAGGAGCGGTGCGGCTTCGAGGCGCCGGATTTAGAGGAGCTGATCACGTGGGCGGATATTGTCGATGGCGCTTTGTTTGAGAGCGCTCAGGCCGCAGTCGAAATGAATGCGCCGGCCCTGAAACTGACGCTCGTGATTGAAGGCAGCAAGGGGTCGCGACTGGTCCAGAAGATTATCGGCAAGATGCAGCATGAATCGCTGGCGCAGATTATCGAAGAGCCCGACATAAAAGCGGCTTACGACAAGCTGCACCAGAACCATCTGCACATCATCGACGTCATTCGCACCTCGGGGTCGTGCGATCGGGGCGTGATCTATTTTGATCTGATCGGTTCCGGTATCGAAGGCTACAACAAATTCATTCCGTATTATCTGTTTCCGGATTCGGCTTATACGGTATCCGTTTCAACGTCGAGCTTTCGAACTAAGGTTTCGGTCGGCTCGAATCCTTGGGTACGGGAGCCTTTACGGCACAATCTCGCTACGATTTGCGAACGCTATGGTGGCGGCGGTCATCCGAAGGTGGGGGCAATCAGTTTCCCGATCGGGGCGGTTGACGAAGCGCGTAAAGCGGCTGCCGAGATACGGGAAGAACTGAAGAACTGAGTCATATGCAAGTGCAGTGTTGCATCGCAGGGGGCGGACCGGCTGGAATCATGCTGGGCTATCTTCTCGCTCGCTCCGGGGTCGAGGTGGTCGTTCTCGAAAAGCACAAGGATTTTTTCAGAGATTTTCGGGGAGACACGATTCATCCTTCGACGCTCGAGCTGATGCACGAGCTTGGAATCAGTGATGAACTGTTGAAGCAACCTCATCGGGAATTTCGACAGGCGGAAGCGCAAATCGGTGATGCGAAGGTGATCATCGCCGACCTCTCACGTCTGCCAACGCGGTCGAAGTTTGTAGCGCTCATGCCGCAGTGGGATTTTTTGAACTTCATCGTTACGCAGGCGCGGCGCTATTCGACGTTTCAATTAAGAATGCAGGCGGAGGTTGTCGGCCCCATTGAGGAGAGTGGGCGTGTAACAGGCGTGCGCGCGAATACGCCAGAGGGATCGTTAGAAATTCGGGCGGACCTCGTGATCGGAGCGGATGGGCGGCATTCCACAGTTCGCGAAAAAGCCGGGCTCGAGATCATGAATCTTGGGGCCCCAATCGACGTGCTGTGGATGCGAGTTTCGCGGGAAGCTACCGATGGGCAAGGCGGCTTCGGCCGTGTTGACGCGGGTAAACTCTTCGTGATGATTGACCGTGGTGACTACTGGCAATGCGCTTACGTGATCCCCAAAGGAAGTTTCGAGGAGATCCGGGACAAGGGTTTGCCAGCTTTTCGGGATGGTATTGCAGCGCTGGCGCCCTTTCTGCAAGACCGGGTGAGAGAGTTAAGGGACTGGAGCGAGGTTAAGCTCCTAACGGTCATGGTGGATCGTTTATCGAGCTGGTATCGACCGGGGCTGTTATGTATTGGCGATGCCGCTCACGCCATGTCTCCGATCGGAGGCGTGGGGATCAATCTCGCGATCCAGGATGCCGTGGCGGCGGCCAACATTTTGGCTGTGCCGTTGTCGCGGGGGGACGTCTCTACAAAGGACCTGGAGAAAGTGCAGCGCCGGCGGGAGTTGCCGACCCGCATCACACAGCGCGCTCAGGTGTTGATTCAAAATAAAATCGTCACGCGGGTCCTGGCAACGACTCAGCGCCCATCGCTCCCGTTCGTGGTGAAACTGCTGCGCCGATGGCCCGTCTTGCGCATCATACCTGCATACATGATCGGGATAGGCTTTCGGCCAGAACATGTGAGGACGCCGGATGTGGGTGCCGCGTAATTTGCAGGCCGGTTGAGGCGTGCATGGCTCGTACCCGCTAAGCCGGAAGTTCGACTTCAATCTCCCGAACTAGCGAAGTTGGCGACTTATCATTCTGGACATTCTCCCAGTAGACTCGAATCGCTTCCCTTGCCCGCGAAAGTAACTCTTCCATTGAGGCCCCGGTGATGAGGATAGAAGGAAGCTCGGGCACATAGGCGCTATATCCGTTCGAATCGCCTTCGATCACGAGAGAGTATTTGCGAATCATGCCTGCGGCTCCTCAATACCAGTTTGCCTCAAGATGGCACGATACGTACCTGGCCGGACATCGTCTCCCGCTCTCCCCGAAACAACCGTTATCCGGCCATCGGGGCTTTGAAACACGCGATGATCTCCGCTCGTTCGAACGTGACGCCAGCCGTTTCTTTCCATAAGACGGATCACCTGACGAACTTTGAGGGGCACTCCGTAACAGAATACAAGCTGTGCTGACTTAAAATAATGTCCACATTGACACGCCTAACACGCACCGCGGTCGTCCTCGCTGCCAGTACGGGTGCGTTAACGTTGAGCGGCGTCGCCTCGAACACGACCGGCAAGAAAGCTTCACACGACTTTCTAAAAAATCCCGCGGCCCAAGGCGAAACAGTCGAATATTTCTGGGAGAAACCGCCGGGAGCAGGACCGTTCCCTGCGGTATTTTTTCTGCACGGATATCAAGCGCCCGGAGCGGGGCGAATCGGTGCGCGAGCCTTCGTAAACTGGGGCGTTCTGGACGAATATGCGGAGAAGGGTGTCGTCGCTGTCGCCGTATCACAACCAGGCTTCGGACAGTCCACTGGTAATCCCGATTTCTGTGGTCCAAAAACCCAGGCGGCCGTGAAAGCGGTCGTAGACCGGTTCAAGCGTATGAAGTTCGTGGACTCTGATCGAATTGGGATAGAAGGAATCAGTCGGGGCGCTGTCGTGGCGGCGATGGTTGCCACCCAACAAAGGTTCGCGGCTTTGGTGTTGATCTCTGGTATTTATAATTTCGATCGGCTGTCCAGCGATACTCGGTGGCCCTTGCTCGCCAACTTTCTTCAGGAGACGAATAAATCAATTTCGGCCTCGATTGATCGTTCAGCTATCGACCATGTGAAAGAGATTAGAACACCAACCCTGATCCTGGCCGGCGCAAAGGATAGCTTTGCTCCCGTCGAACAGGGGAGGAAGTTTGCTGGCGCGCTTCGATTGTCGAACGTGCCCGTAGAACTAAAGGTTTTCCCGGAAGCGGGGCACGACATCCCGTTGCCAGCAAGAGCGCCCTCAGTGAATGCCTTTTTAAGAAAATACCTGGGCTTCTGAACGCTTGAACACTCGATATCATGGACACTTGAGCGAGATTCAGACATTCACCGACTTCGTTGCTGAATCGTTCTATTCAGAGGTCACGGTGAATTGGACTGTAAGCTCCACGATGCAGGCTGTCGCGACATTCACGGTGAAGAGCATCATTGTTGAGGTGGATTTCGAGCAGCGCGAACGCAATGGCCCGTGGCACGTTTCGTTTAACACGCTGCACGGCGAATTGACGGATCTGAAGAACGAAATGCTGGCGATCCGAAGATTGAACGGCGTCTTCCAAGCTGTCCGCGAATTTATCGAAACCAGAGAACCCGAATCCGTGGTGTTTATCGCGAAGGACGAAGATCGTGCGGACGTGTACTCAGCGTACCTACGCCGCGAGAAGCCCAACATCGAGGGCCTGGGATACAAGGTGGAGGACCCCCATACCGTAGAACCATATACGGAATGGACAGTGCGCCGCGTGAAATCTTCTAATTGGAGAGAGTAGGGGCAGTTTCACAATCCAGAGTCTTGGTAGTACCACAGAGTACCCTTGGGACTCTCGAAAAGAGAAGACCGGCGATGAGTGAAGTATGAAAGTTATCTACTCAGCGCTAAACGGACTCTGGAAAGAAGAAGCTGGTCAGGATTTGGTCGAGTACTCGCTGCTGTTAGCGTTCGTCGCTCTGGGAAGCGTCGGCCTTTTATCAGGCGCCAAAACAAGCATCAACGGAATCTGGACCCATATAAATACGAGCTTGACGAGCGCGGCCGCGTCCTAGGACAGCCCATTCCCTAAGCGCGGGCAATCAGCTTCTCAAGGTGCTTGGCGAGAATATCCACTTCGATGTTCACGCGCGAACCGGGGCCATAGGTCTGTAACGTGGTGTGCTCGAAGGTATGCGGAATAATCGTGAAGCCCACGAGATTATCTTCGATCTCGGCAACGGTCAAGCTGATCCCGTCTACGGCCAGCGAACCCTTGTGCACGATATAGGGCCGCAGTTCGGGAGGGACTCGGATTCGCAGCCACCAGTTGTCATTGCCGAGCGGCGCGATCGACTCTATCTCCGCAGTAGCGTCAACATGGCCGAGCACGAAATGCCCTTCGAGGCGGCTGTCGGCGCGTAGCGGACGCTCCAGGTTCACGCGCGAACCGGACTTCAAATCACCGAGGTTGGTGCGCCTTAGAGTTTCGGGCGCAAGATCGGCTGAAAAGCTCTGAGCGCTTACCGCAACGGCCGTTACACAGGCGCCATTCACGGCAATGCTTGCGCCAATGGAGGCATCCTGCAAAACAGCTGAGCACTCGACGGTCAGCCGCGCGCCTGTCTCTTGATTTCCAAATGCAGCTACTCGGCCCAGTTCCTCGATGATGCCCGTAAACATCAGTGCTTGAGCAGGTAAGCTTCTACCGCAAACTCATTCTCTGAAACGGGATGGACCGTCAATCGCTCCAGCAGAATCGCGTCGACGCGCCTTAGACGTCCTTGACCGCCCGCCACCGGTAAACTGTGCAGCCCTCCTAAGATCTTCGGTGCGTAGTAGAACCGGATCTTGTCCGCAAGCTCCGCTTCGAGCATCGTCCAGTTCACTTTACTTCCCGCCTCGATCATCAGCGAGAGATATTTCTGCTCGGCCAAATAGTCGATCACCTTACGGGGATCGGTGCGGCCGCCTGGTCCATCTGCGATGAGCACCTGGACTCCCAAAGCTTCAAGAGCCTTCCGGCGGGCGGCCGGAGCAGCCGAAGTTCCGGCAACCAGAAGATCCTCATTTGCGCTCGTGACCATTTTCGACTCGAGCGGTATGCGCAGCTGCGAATCGAGCACAATGCGCAGAAGCGGCCGGCTGCGCGCGCGGCCTGAACGATCCGTGAGCAGGCAATCGTCCTCGAGCACAGTTCCGACGCCCGTAAGGATCGCGTCCGAGAGATGCCGCACCTGTTGAACATGCGCGCGCGCCACCTCGCTAGTGATCCAACCGACATTATCTTGAGGCGCGGCAATCTTGCCATCGAGCGTCAGAGCCGCTTTGACCGTGACGAGCGGCCGGCCGGTTTTCATGAAATGAATGAAGGCTTCGTTCAAGCGCTCGGCCCGCGCGCTGTTTGCTTCGTCGATGACGACTTCAATTCCGGCCTGTCGGAGCTTTGCAAATCCTTGACCGCTCACCTGAGGATTCGGATCTTCAAGGGCGGCCACGATGCGCCGCACTCCACTCTGGATGATGGCTTCGACACACGGCTGGGTCCGGCCATGGTGCGAACACGGCTCTAAGGTCACGTACAGAGTCGAGCCGCGCGCCGCTTCGCCGGCCTCGCGGAGCGCAACCAGTTCCGCGTGCTCGACAGCCGCCCAAGTGTGAAAGCCGCGGCCAACTATACTGCCATGCGACTCGACAACCGCGCCGACGCTGGGGTTGGGGCTTGTCAACCCGAGGCCCTCTTCGGCAAGCTGGAACGCTTCCTCCATGAAGCCGATCATGTGCGCCGATTTCTATCAGTCAAAGAGCGAGGCGACGAATTTGTCAGCTTCGAAGGGCAGCAAATCGTCAATTTTCTCGCCGACGCCGATGAAGCGGATGGGAAGGTTCAGCTCGCGCGCGATCGCAACCACGATCCCGCCTTTCGCAGTTCCGTCGAGTTTCGTAAGCATGATGCCTGTGACGCCCGCCGATTCGGTGAACTTGCGGGCCTGCTCCAATCCGTTCTGCCCTGTGGTTGCGTCTAGCACTAGCCAGACTTCATGGGGCGAGCCGGGTACGACGCGCTGGGCAGTACGACGCATCTTTTCAAGCTCGGCCATGAGATTTTCTTTCGTATGCAATCGGCCGGCCGTGTCGACGATGACATAATCAACGCGGCGCGCTTTCGCAGCATGCAGCGCATCGAAAACAACTGCGCTCGGGTCCGCGCCCGTTTTTTGGCGGATCATCTCGACTCCGGCCCTTTGCGCCCAGACCTCGAGCTGTTCGATCGCAGCGGCGCGGAAGGTATCGGCAGCGCACAGCAGAACTTTTCGGCCCTCACCGAGAAAGCGATTCGCGAGTTTGCCGATGCTGGTGGTTTTGCCCGACCCGTTGACTCCCACAATCATGACGACGGCAGGCGGTTGGGTAACGATCTTGATGGGAGTATCGGAGGCGCTGAGGATCTCGAGTAATTGCTCGCGAATGAGTGAACGAATTTGCGCGGCATCGCTCGTCATCTTGCGATCAACGCGCTGCCGGATACGCCCCAGGATGTCTTCGACCGTGGGCACGCCCAAATCGGCGGTAATGAGCGTGTATTCAAGCTCTTCGAGAAGCTCGGCATCGATTTCTTTCTTGCCGGAAAGCACATCCTCAAGGCGGTCTACCAGGCCTGAGCGCGTCTTCTGAATGCCGGCTTTCAATCGGTCGAGCAGATTAGGCTCGGTTGGTACTGAGCCAAAAAGCGTCTGAATGGCCATTGGAAGCTGCGAGTTGGCCTTAGTTTAGCAAGCCAAACTACAGTACTTTCCGGGAGGTCAGAATGACCTATTCATGCGCGCGGCATCCGACGATAAAGAGTGTATGGAAGCTAGTGTCAGGAACCGTGTCGATCCACCGCTTCCAGTTCTGCCCTCACGCCTCGAAATGCCCCGGGCGAAGTCGAAATTCTCGTGGGAGCTCATGCTGCTCGCGATCCTGCTTGGCGGCGCAGCGATTGCGTTCGGCCCACCCTGGACCCGCATCATTTTTCAGCGCGTAAGGCTTGAAACACTTTCAGAATTGAGCGCGTTTCTGGCCGCGTTAGCGATCGCCATCATCCTGCATGAAGGGGGACACTTAATCGCCGCACTGCTGCTCGATTTCGAAATACTTGGGGCGTCGCTAGGCCCCATTCGGGCCACTTACTTGCACGGCGGGTGGACGTTTCAGCTTTCTGGGAAGCGGCTTTCGGGGTCGGTCTCCGCCATTCCCCGGCAAAACCATTTGTGGCGCAAACGCATGCTGCTGGT
The DNA here is from genome assembly GCA_963703035.1 of uncultured Acidobacteriaceae bacterium. Taxonomy (GTDB): domain Bacteria; phylum Acidobacteriota; class Terriglobia; order Bryobacterales; family Bryobacteraceae; genus Bog-105. The sequence continues at coordinate 2,859,042 of OY969780.1, forward strand.
GGTGGCCGCCGGCCCCGGCGCCACGTTGCTGACGGGAGTGATCGCCGGATTCGTTTCCTTCAATGGCGACTTTGGCACATGGATGAATTCATTTCTGGCCTCAATCACCGAGCTGAGTTTTTTTCTGTTCGTGTTGGGCCTGATTCCAAACGCAGCCAAGGCACAGGCGCGAAACGACGCAAGACTGTGTTTCGACCTGCTTCACAACACGCCAGAAGCTCAAGAAATTCTTTTGTATCACTTGGTCGCGCAGATCGGAGTTGCCGGCATGCGGCCGCGCGATTACCCGGAGCGCTTGATTCGCAAGCTGGCGTCCCCACGAAGCAGGCCGGACATGGCTTTGATTTTCGCGCACACTATTGTCGTCTGGGCGATTGACTGCGGCGACATCCAGACCGCCGACGCATGGCAACAACGCGCGTCCGAGCTCAGTGAGCTTTGTGATATCCGCTTGCAAAATTTAACACTCGCCAGGTCGGCTGTTTTCGATGTGCTGTTCCGGGATAACCTGGCCGGCGCACAATCGAAGTTTAGGGATGTCGCTTTAAATCTCCTTATGCCCGCGTATTTCAAGCACCGGGCCAAAGCGGCTTACGAAATCGCATCCGGTGATATTGAGGAGGCGTTGGCCGAGGTTCATCGGGCTACGTTTTCGTTCCCGACGAAGCTCCCCTACTATGAGTTCGAGCGAGACTTACTTCGGGCGCTGCATGAGAAGGCTATCAGAGTCGCCGAGCAACGAAAAACGGCTCTGCTTGCGTCAAAGCTCGGCGCTCGCTTCCGCTGAAACGGCGATTCAGAGGCGCGTAATCCGGGATAGGGTGAGGCTTTGAAACATATACGGTAGGCCCACAGTCCAAGCTATTGAGCAGTGTGGCAGCAACAGCGTATGCAAATGACCCTCGACGCCAAAACGCGGCGGCTTCTCGCGCTTCTTCTTACCGTCCCGCTCGCTTTTAGCCTTCTCTTTTTCGTCGCAGATCAGATTAGCGAACACATCGACATACGGTTTGTTCAACTGCAAAACCTGGCGTCGAGCATCAACCGGATTCTTTCCTTGTGCAAGGATGCGGAGACAGGTGAACGCGGATTTCTCCTGACGGGCGATGCCCGCTATCTCTCCCCCTTGCAGCAGGCGAACGCGTGGTTCCCGAGTGAAAGCAATCTGTGCCGGGCTTATGCAAAAGACCGCCCTGGATTGCAGCCAACGGTCGAGCACGTAATCGCGCTTGCGAAGAAGCGCATTCAAGAAGCAAACCAGGTTCTTGAAACGCAGCGGGAAAGAGGTTCCGAAGCGGCTCTCGCAGTTATTGAATCCGGCGACTCCCAAGCGACCATGGATCTCCTTCGCAACGCTGTTAACGCGCTTCAAGGCGAGATAAGCCGAACCCAAAGCTCGTATCTCGATCATCAGCACTCGCTTAACCGTTGGGCGTTTATCCTTTTCATCACCGGAACGGCGATGATGATCCTGGTACTGGCTGCACTCTATAACGCGCTACTTCATTTCATACAGGCGCGCGACACAGCTCAGTCGCAGTTGCGGGCGCTCAATGCGGAGCTCGAGGAACGCATCGTCGAAAGAACGCATGAGCTGACGGAAATTAACGAGGAATTGCAGCAGTTTGCTTACGCAGCGAGCCACGATTTGCAGGAGCCGCTGCGGACGATTACAAGCTTTACCCAACTGCTCGCGAACCGCTACCGAGGCGCGCTCGACGCCGATGCTGACGAGTTCATCGGATATATCGTGAGCTCTTCGCGCCGGATGACTGATCTGATTGACGGCCTATTAGCTCTGGTGCGCCTGCGTAAGTCCGGGCAGTCGAGCATGCCGGTCAGTTTCGAACATCTGCTTGAAGAGGCGGAAGATAATTTGCAAGCTGCCATTCGAGAATCTCAGGCGGAGGTGCAGCACGGGCCGCTTCCCGCGCTCTGCGTGGACAGAGTGCAGTTCTCTCAACTTTTCCAGAACCTAATTTCGAACGCCATCAAATACCGGCGTGAGGACAGGCCGCGTATTCGAGTCGACGCCAAAAAGGACAGCGGCGCTTGGATCTTTTCAATTTCAGATAACGGACAGGGATTCGATCAGCAATATGCCGAACGGATCTTTGCGCTGTTCCAACGCCTGCATAGCCGTGAGGTCGAGGGCACCGGCATGGGTCTTTCGATCTCGCGAAAGATCGTCGAGCGCCACGGCGGCCGTATCTGGGCTGAATCACAACCCGGCATTGGGTCGACCTTCCATTTCAGTCTTCCCGTAACGCTTGAAGTATCCCGTGAACCGGCGATCGCGCCAGTTCGCCGGGCGATGGGACAAGCTCAATAGCCGCTCCCAACTTACTGCAACGGCAATTCCCCGTTCCTGGTGATCTCTTCGTCAGACTCCGGTATTACCGATGCCGCCGCAACCTGATCCCCTTCTTCCATGCGAACCAGACGCACGCCTTGCGTCGACCGGCCCGCTTGCCGGATCTCTCCGGATTCCAGCCGTATGATCTTGCCATCTTTGGTGATGATCATTAGATCAGTGCTCTCTTTGACGGAGAGAACTGCGATCACTTTGCCGACTTTAGGCGTGGTTTTCATATTGATGACCCCTTTGCGCCCGCGCCCTGTTAGGCGATAATCCTGGAGCAGTGTTCGCTTTCCAAAGCCGTTCTCGGAAATGGAAAGGATTAAGCCCTCTTTCTCGACAACTAAGAGGCCGATCAGGTAATCCTCGTCTTCCAAATCCATGGCGCGAACGCCACGTGCTTGCCGGCCCATGGCACGAACTTCATCTTCATTGAAGCGAATCGCCATGCCCCGATGGGAGCCGAGGAAGATGAAATTATCGCCGCCCGTGATCGCAGCGCCGAGCAGCTCGTCGCCTTCGTCCAACGCCAGCGCGATGATGCCGCGCGAGAGCGGATTATCGAATTCGGTCAGCTCGCATTTCTTGATCACGCCTTGCCGCGTAACCATCACGATGAACTTGGCTGGTACAAACTCCTTCACCGGAAGAAACGCTTTTACAGCCTCGTCAGGTTGCAAGCTGATCAGGCCCGAAACATGCTTTCCCCGCCCCGTTGTCCCCGCATCGGGAATCTCGTAGATCTTCAGCCAGTACACGCGACCTTTGTTGGTGAAGATCAGCAGATACGCGTGCGTGGATGCGATGACCAAATGCTCGACCACGTCTTCCGAGCGCGTGCCCATGCCGATTCGGCCCTTGCCGCCCCGCGATTGCCGGCGGTACGTGTCGACCGAAGTACGCTTCAGATAACCGCCGCGCGAAACCGTCACGGCGACATCTTCCATCTGCACTAGATCTTCCAGCCGGATCTCGCCCGTGTCTTCAATGATTTGGGTGCGCCGCTCGTCGCCGAAATCCTTCTGCACCTCTTTCAATTCTTTGATGATCACGCTCTTCAGAACCTTTTCGGACCCAAGTATTTCGAGATATCCGTCGATGGCGCGCTGAATGTCTGCCAGCTCATCGAGAATTTTCTGCTGCTCCATGCCGGTCAGACGCTGTAATTGCAGCTCGATGATGGCTTGCGCTTGCCGCTCGGTGAATTCGAAACGCGTAATCAGCCCTTCGCGAGCTTCTTTGGGAGTTTTAGCGGCACGAATCAGAGTAATCACAGCATCCAAATTTTCGAGCGCCTTCTTAAATCCGAGCAGCAGGTGCTCGCGTTCTCTGGCCTTTCGCAACAGGTAATCCGTGCGGCGTCGAACCACATCGGTCCGGTGCTCGATAAAGCGCTTAATGACACCAATTAACCCCAGCTCGCGGGGCTGTCCATTCACAATCGACAACATGATGACGCCGAAGTTCACCTGTAATTGCGTGTGCTTATAGAGATTGTTCAGCACGACTTCGGCGTTCTCGCCGCGCTTGAGCGGAAATACGATGCGCATCCCATGACGGTCGCTCTCATCGCGCGGTTCGCCCATTCCTTCAAGCTTCTTTTCTGAAATCAGTGATGCCACGTGCTCAATCAGCCGGGCCTTGTTCACCTGGAAAGGAAGCTCGGTGATGATAATGGCCTCGTTCTCTTTGCCGAACTTCTCGGTCGCCGCTTTCGCGCGCAGCTTCAGGCTGCCTCGGCCCTTGACGTAGTAGTCGAGAATTCCCTGCCGTCCCAAGATGAATCCACCCGTCGGAAAGTCAGGCCCCGGCACAATCTCCGCAAGCTTCGCGAGCGACGTGTTCGGATCGTTGATCAACGCAATCGTCGCCTCGATCACTTCTTGGAGGTTGTGGGGCGGGATATTCGTCGCCATTCCCACGGCGATCCCCGAGGACCCATTGATGAGCAGGTTCGGAACGCGCGTGGGAAGGACTTCGGGCTCAACTTCGCTGTCGTCATAATTCGGACGGAAGTCGACGGTTTCCTTATCGATGTCCTCAAGCAGAGTGCCGGCAATCTTCGATAACCGCGCTTCGGTGTACCGCATCGCCGCCGGAGGATCGCCATCCACAGATCCAAAATTCCCCTGCCCATCGATAAGCGGATAGCGCATGGAAAATGCCTGCGCCATGCGAACGAGAGAGTCGTAAACGGGCGCGTCGCCATGCGGATGATACTTGCCCAGAACTTCGCCGACGATCTTGGCGCACTTACGCGTGGGGCGGTTAAAATGCAGGCCCATCTCATGGAGGCCATACAGAATGCGCCGGTGCACGGGCTTTAAACCATCGCGGATATCCGGCAGAGCCCGGCCCACAATTACGCTCATCGCGTAATCGAGATACGAGCGTTTCATCTCGTCTTCGATATTGATCGGGATCAGGTTTTGCTTATCGCCCGGCGGAAACAGACCACCGGCGCTCGATCCATCTTGATCGGCCAAGTTGAACTCCTAAAGTGAGGGGCAAAATTGCCGCAAAGCATTGCAAACAAGACAGCTTACGGCGAATATGCTTTGCTTATATTGTAGCAGCTGGCGGATTGGCTTGAGGCCCTATTCGACGGTCAGGATCTCAAGAATATCGAGGCGGGCAATGGGGCGCGTAGCAGACCAGATGCTAACGGCAGCGACTAAACAGACGAATGATGTTGTCAAGCTAAGGCCCGAAACATCGATGGACTGAGTGCCAGTGATCGAACCGTCAGAAATCGTCCACGGTTGTCGGATCTTCACAAAAAGCGTCGGAGGGCATTGCCATCTGTGAAACGCTCGACAGTCACGATCGCATCAAGAATGTCACGCAGCGGACGGCTGGGAGTGCGTGGCGGCAGGAATCTGCTGATTTGAAGCGCGTCTGGAACATTCGCCATGCTGCACTTGAGCTTGCCGCCGGTTATGGATGCACAACCAGTGAGCTCAATTTATTCAAGTGCACGGTCGATCCGCCTGCCGTGACTGAAATGTAGTTTCCCTGATTTGCATCACTTGAGTCGGCGAGCAACCCCTTATAGTATCCCGGCGGAAGGCCAAGCGATCCTGGCAGGCTGAGGGTTCTGTCTTCGCCGCGATTAACCGCGACGAGCACTACCTCGCCTTTCTCTATCCGTTCAAACATCAAGATATCGTTGTCGACATACGTAGTAACATACTGGCCCTCCCAGATAGCGGGACTTTCTTTCCTCAGCTTCGCCAAAGCCTGGATGATCTTGAAAGCGGGCGTGGTTTCGTCCCAACGGTTCAGACCGGGACGATTCCACGGATCGTCATTTCCGGAATTGACATACTTCGGCTCTGTATTCTGGTGGTCAGCGTAGTGGGCCAGATACTGCTCGTCCCCGTAGTAGATAATCGGGATGCCTCGCACGGTGAGCAATAAGACGGTCCCGAGATCCATCCGCTGCCTGCGTTCCGCTTCGTCCTTCACGCATAATTTCTGCAAGCGGACCAAGGTTCGTATCTGATCATGATTGTCGAGGAAAGTCCCTTGCCACGTGTCGCGTCCATTGAAAGCTGACACGCGCTCATGCAAAAACCTATCGAGATCGAAGGCGTTCTTCCTTTGCATGGAAGCCTCGTCCTCATAATTCCCCCCGATAAATTGATTCAGGATAAACGACAATTGAAAGTCGAGTATATTGGTGCCGAAATAATCGTAGTTGTTCGCGAAACGAAGCGATTTCGCATCACCTACCCCGCCGTTTGACCATTCGCCGACAATATAGGGCTGTGGGCGGTTCAAGGAAGCGAGATGATCGCGCATCGTGCGGGTAAACGCCGCAATAAATTCAGGGAATGGAAACTTCACCGCATCGAGCCGGTAATCATCCACGCCGTTATCGATCCATGTCTTGCCCGCTCCGAGTAGATAGTCCGCAACCGCCGGATCGTTTTGATTGTAGCCACTCAAGTCGGCAAGCAGACAGTGATGCAATTGCCAATAAGTCCAGTCATAGTCAGGCAACTTGGTTGCTGCCTGGCAGCGCCGATCGCATTGGTAATGCTTGTAGTAGCGCATGTCATTTTCGGGATCAAAGTCGTTGTCGTAACTATTAATGAAAATCCGGTCATGGGTGCTCGATTCGTACAGCCGGCCATAAACATGGTTATCCAGTGGGTTCGAGTGATTCAGGGTGATGTCCTGTATGTAGCGAGTCCCGTTCGCGTGCATCTGCCGGCTTAAATCATTGACGTCTTCCCAATTCCCAAAATGGGCGTTCACTCGATAATAATTTTGCACCCAGTACCCGTGATAGCCGGTGCCATAGCCGGTGTCGGGCACGTAAGCGCGGACATTCTCCATTAAGGGACTGATCCAGAGCCCGGAGATGCCTAAGTCAACCAAGTAATCAAGTTTCTGAACGATTCCCTGGATGTCGCCGCCCCAGTATTTGCGGAATTGCTGTTCTTCATTGCAGGATTCCACAAAGCAGTTGAGATCATTTGTGGCAGAAGGATATTCAGGATCGACGTAGGGCGCGTACGGCTGATGAGGGTTGAAGCGGTCGGCCAACAGAAAATAGATCGTTCGTGAACGATAGTCTCTCGAGCACTGCGTAGCAGCACCGGTTTGTTGTGCGGCCAAGCCATAGGCCAGAATGCATAAAACCGCGAGCAGATTGAAAGTGCGTCTCATCTTGATTCCTCGATCCATCCTTGAGCGGTTAACGTTCTCGTGATCTCTTTTGCGACAGCTTTGGCCATTCGCTTCGTGTCGCCTTCCGCGCCTTGCTTGACCTCGGTCACGCCGGACACGGCGGCGGCAGCCTCGGGCGCTGCGCCGACTCCCATTGTTTCAGCAGCGCCCGGTTTCCTCGAGCTCTTCGATGTCGCTTTGAATTCGCTGAGCATCACGTTCTTGTCCGGCTGCTTGACGTAACATTCGACGTGCGTCACCACTTTCGAAGCACCGGCGCCGAGTCCTATCGCCATCCGCCTTGTCCGGTTCCCTTCATCGATCACCAGAAAATCACCCTGCACCGCGAGGCTGTTATCGGGCGGCAGCTCGCCAGTGACACCCTTGGAAACGGCAAGTCCCGTTTTCTGCAAATCTTCAATCAGTGAATCGGAGAACTCGTCTACTACCTTGTGGGCCAGCTTGGTTTTATCGTCCTCTTGCGTACCGCTCATGCGCGTGCGAATCCGGTTCAATGCCGACTTATTCAGCGCGACTTCTTCCGGAGTGGCGGCGAAGTTATACACCACGATGGCGCTCGGCTTACTTAGCGGCGCAACACCGGAGTAAGACCGAATGACCTTAATCTGAACGTGCCCGGTGCCGGGTGTCTGCGCGCCGGCAACATAAGCCAGCAGCATTCCGATGAACAATAGCGAGAAGTGACGATAGCTCATCGGATTCCTTGCCTAAGGCCCGCACTCTGGCGTGCGAAATCATAGGAATCAACGTTTATAACCAAGTTCTTTCGCGGGACTGATACCTTCATGCTCCTCATTACGTTGGGACCACCTGCAACGGGAGCATAGTCCTGAGCAATGGTCATTGGATCGCCTCCGTAGTCAGTGCTGATTTCTATGTGCTTTGCAAGGTGAGTTGAGGAGTTGACCAGCATGGTCATAGAGTCGGTTGGCTTGATGAGGCCATTCGCTTGAACTCGAGTCGTGCCGTCGCCTGGACGCGAAATTTCTGCTTTCTTGACAGCCTCCATCATCTCTTGAGGTTTGTTGTAGCTGGCCGCTAACTCCATAATTTGCTTTACGTCCTCTTTCACGCCGGACTCGACTCTCCCTCGCAAACCGCGCTTTTGCTTCTGCTCTGGAGCAGATATAGTTGTCCGCTGCATTTGGCCGCTCGAGTCAAAACGAACCTGATTGATTATCGGCTCAGACGGTTGTCCCTTGCGAACCACGGTAATGCGCTGCTTCCATTCGTATTGCATCATTCGCTTCGCATTAGCACCCATCGCAAGCAGCAGTGTGCGGCTATCGGGGGAGCTTTGGGCAAGGAGGTTTGATATCCAAAGGGCGGATCCGAGGAGGCAAATCGCAGATTTCGACAAAGGTTTCATGATGGCTTTGTACACATCAGATTTGCAGATTGCAAGCTCACGAGCGGAGTGTCATACCGTATGATTCCTCCCGCCGCGCCGACGAGAAACGCTATACTGACGCCAAATCAGCGGAATGTCGAATTCGACGTGCGTGCTACTCGTGTTTTTATTGTGTGGCGGCTTAAGAGCTGAAGAGTTAGCGCTTGACCAGGCCGTTCAACTGGCCCTGCAACACAATGTGGATATCGCGAACACCGCTCTCGATGTCTCGAAGACCAGAGATCGTTCGAAAGCGTTCCGTAGCTTCCTGTTTCCCAAACTCTCGTTTTACGCATTGGGTTCCGAGCAGTTGACGTCATTCGGTTTCACCATCCCTGCGGGCAGTCTCGGAACGTTTAATGGCGACCCCATCCCGGCGCGAGACAAGACATACAGCACGAGTATGCAGCCCACCGGTTTTCTTATGGGGCGAGTGGCCCAGCCCCTATCAGCAATATACCGGACCCGGCTGTACTTGAAAGCTCTCGATTTTTCCACCCAATTGGCGCGGGAGAAAGCCCGCTCGAAGCGCCAGGACGTCGTCCGCAACGTCAAGCAGCTCTATTACGATATCGAGCAGGTTCAGAGCTCGCTTATCGCAACGCGAGAAACCATCGAGCTGTATAAGGAAGTCCAGCGCGTTACGGGCGAGTATGTAGCAAAGCAGGCGGCGCTACAGTCCGATTTGTTGCAGGCGCAAGTCAGCCTTGCCAATGTCGAGCAGACCGAAATGGCTCTTACGAATCAGGAAGCCAGTGAAAAGGAGCAGCTGAACGATCTTCTCGGGCGCGACGTGCTGACCGAGTTCACAGTCACCCCAATCGGCGGCGTTCAGGAAACGGAGATCGATTTGGTCGCCGCGCGCAAAACGGCTTTGGCGCAACGGCCGGAGATACAGCAGGCGCAGCTCAAAACCCTGCAATCGGAACAGGAGCTGCGCGCCAAACGTGCTGAGTATATTCCGGACATCTCCGCCGAATTCAATAACCTCACACTCTTGAATTTCAATTCATTTCTTCCCGGCGGAACATACAGCGTCGGGGTGAGCCTTTCCTGGGAGCCTTTCGATTGGGGGCGGAAGCGGAATGAGGTCGCGGAAAAGCGGGACACCGTCTCACAAGACACGAACACAGAAGCATCCGCCAGGCGCAAGGTGATTATAGACGTCGACAACAACTACCGCCAGATGCAACAGAGCTGGTCAAAGCTGCGCGTCGCGGGACTCAGCCAGAAGGCAGCCACCGAGAATCTGCGTGTTGGCAAGAATCAATACGAGTTGCAAGCCGCTTTGCTGAAGGTCGTTTTCCAGGCACAATCGACGCTTGCTCAGGCAAATTCCGACTACCAGCACGCGTTAGCCGATTATTGGACAGCTAAAGCGAATTTCGAACACGCCCTGGGAGATGACCAATGAAAAGGCTCGCGTTATCCGTACCGGAAATTGTGCGCGGCTTCAACTGGGCGGGGCTCTGCCTGATGCTCGTCCTGTGCTCCTGCAAGGGCCAGACTCCAACGCTCGAAAAGCCCCTCACTCCCGTCCATCTCTCTGCGGTCGAACTTTATACGCCCGTAGAAGGACAGCGCTACTCCGCGTCGATTCTTCCCAATCGCCAGGTCAACCTGGCTTTCCGAGTGAGCGGATTCGTCGAATCAATCCATCAGGTCCGTGGAGCGGATGGCAGCAGCCACGCGGTCGACATCGGTGATGCCGTAGAAGCGGGCACAACACTGGCACAGGTCCGTTCGAAAGACTACGAATATCAGGTTTCTCAAGCCCAGGGCCAAGTCAATCAGGCGCAAGATGCGGGCCAGACGGCTCACGCTCAGCTCGAACAGGCGCAAGCTGCCGCGTCAAAAGCGGAAGAGGATTTTGAGCGCGCGGACGCGCTCTATAAGAAGACCTCGCTCACCAAATCCGATTACGACGCCGCCCGGGCCAATCGCGATGCGACGCGCGCTCAGGTCGACGCCGCGCGTTCTCAGGTCCGGGGTAGCTTAGCCACCCTCAGCTCGGCGCAAGCCATGCTCGGAACCGCGAGTCTCGGGCTGCACGATAGCTCGTTGATTGCGCCTTTCAGCGGCGTCATCGTTCAACGATCTGTTGAAGTCGGTACGCTGGCAGGCCCTGGAATGGCAGCCTTCGTACTTGCCGATGTCTCGTCGGTAAAGGCCACTTTCGCAGTTTCCGACATCGTGGTCTCTCATTTTAGGAAGGGCTCGAAACTCACGACCTATGCAGAAGCTTTTCCGAACCGCCCGTTTCAAGGCTTCGTCAGCGCGATCGCCGCCGTCGCCGATTCCACGACACGAGCTTTTCAGGTTGAGGTGACCATACCGAATCGAACCGCTGTACTCAGGCCCGGCATGATTGTGTCGCTTGAGGCTGGAGCATCGGCGGCAGCCCAGCGGGTTAGCGTCGTCCCCTTGAACGCCATCGTTCGTTCAAGGGCCGGGTCATCCCAATTTGCCGTAGTCGTCGTGAACGGCACAGTCGCTCAGCGGGTACCTGTGACTCTCGGCGCCACGTACGGGAACCTCATAGCCATGACCGGCGTCGAGCCCGGAACAAAGGTTGTAAGCTCTGGGGCCAGCTTTGTAAATGATGGAGAGACAGTCAAGGTGATTCCGTGAGCAGCACTCACCATCGCTCCGACGCCGAAATCATCAGCACCACTCATAACACGTCGCGCTTCTTTGTCGAAAATCCACAGATTGCCTGGGTCTTACTGGTCGGCACAATAGCGTGGGGCGTATACGGCTACTTGAACATGCCGCAGCGCAAAGATCCCGACATCCCCGCGAGGCAGGCAATGGTCATCACGAACTGGCCCGGCGCGAGCGCGGAAAAGGTGGAGCAGCTTGTCACGCGCACGATCGAAGAAACTGTAGCCTCAAACTCGAATATCGCCCGCATCGAATCCATGTCGCGCGCCAACGTTTCCTATGTCACGCTGACGCTATCGGAAAAGGTATCCAACACCGGTCAAACACTTGATGATATCGGCGGCCGCCTCGCCTCCATCAACACCTTGCCTCAAGGCGCCAGCCCTATTAACTTCCAGCGTGATTTCGGCGATACTGCGACGCTTTTGCTGACCGTAGCAAGCCCGAAAGCGGACAGCCGGGAAATCGCCCTACGCAGCCAAGCAATTCTGCGGGCGCTTGACGCTATTCGTACGGGAAGCACCGGCAACCGGGCTTCGCTGATCCTCTGTCTCCCCATGAGTGTCAACAAACGGCTTGTCTTACTGGCGGTACCTCGGTTCGAGGAAGAATTGCGCAGACTGGGAGCCACCAAAGACGTGCGGCCGTTCGATGGGCCGGGCTTCGTCGGAATTGATTTCGCGAGCGATTGGAACGATCGGGCCATTCTCGCTGCACTTGAAAAATTCCGGTTCGAAAATTACGGCGAAAATCCCATCCATCCCGACGCGTGGCCTCCCTTTGTAGTGCGGGCCCCTCCTGAAATTTCCGCGCAGTTAAAGCGTGTCGCAGGCGAAAAGTACAGCTATCGTGAGCTGGATGATTTCACAGACGAGATGGCCAAAGCCCTGCTCTCGACGGCCCGTAGTCCCGAAGGGCCGCCACTTGTCTCGAAAGTCACCCGCAGCGGAGTTCTGAACGAGAAAATCTATTTGCTCTACTCCCAGGAGCGGCTGGCCTCGTATGGGCTCAAACCCTCAAACCTGCAGAACATTCTGAATGCTCGCAACATCACGCTGCCAGGCGGCCAGCTCACGGTCGGCGCAAAAAGTGTCGTTCTCAATCCCTCCGGCGAATTTCGCAACGAGGAAGAAATCGGCAATGTAACCATCGGAGTGACCCCGTACGGCGCGCCGGTTTACCTTCGCAATGTGGTCGATATCGTGCGAGCATACGACGACCCGCCGCAGTTTCTTAATTTCTATTCCTGGCGCGACGCGAATGGCGACTGGCAACGCACACGAGCAATCAGCTTGAGCGTCCTGATGGGCAAAGGCGAAAAAGTAGGGCATTTCGACAAGGCCGTCGGGTCCACACTCGCGAATCTGAAGAGCCGTCTCCCGCAGGACCTCATTATTGCGCGCGCGAGCAATCAGGCCGATCAGGTGAGGGAGAACATCCACCTGTTCATGACAAGTCTCTACGAAGCCATTGTGCTCGTTGTTATTGTGTCCCTGGTCGGATTCTGGGAATGGCGCTCGGCGCTGCTGATGGCTTTGGCAATCCCGATCACGCTGCTCATGACTTTCGGAATGATGGATGTGCTCGGAATCGATCTGCAGCAAGTCTCGATCGCAACCCTCATCATCGCGCTTGGGCTGCTGGTCGATGATCCCGTCGTGGCCGGCGATGCGATCAAACGCGATTTGGCAATCGGTCACCCGCCCCTCGTCGCGGCGTGGCTCGGTCCCACCAAGCTCGCGAAAGCAATCATGTACGCAACGGTCACTAACATTGTGGCTTACCTGCCGTTCCTGCTGCTGAGCGGCGATACTGGAAAGTTTCTTCACTCGCTTCCTATCGTGATCGCCTGTTCGCTGATCGCCTCTCGTATCGTGTCCATGACCTTTATTCCTCTGCTCGGCAAATACCTGCTGCGCGCGCGGCACGAACCGGAGATTGAGGAGCGGCGCACACGGGGCTTCGGCGCGCTCTACTACCGTGTTGGCCGGTTAGCCATTGATCATCGGTGGGCAGCCCTGCTGCTCTCTTTCGTTGTGTTGGCCATCGGCGCCTGGATCGGATCCGGCCTCAAGCTCCAATTTTTTCCGAAGGACCTTTCACATCTCGCTTACATCAACATCTATTTGCCCGAGGATGCGCCCTTGGCTCTAAGTGACCGGAAAGCATCGGCGGTCGAACGGATTGTGGCGAAGATGGCAGCCGAACAACATCGCACTCTTGACTCTCTCGATACGTTCGTGGGTGGCGGCGCGCCGCGCTTTTGGTACTCCCTCGCACCCGAGAGCCGCCATGCCAATTACGCTCAGGTGGTCCTCGCCTTCAGCGATGAGCACGATACGGCGCCTTTCCTCCCAGCCCTGCAGGCCCGCCTCTCGAGTGAAATCACAGGCGCGCGAATTGATGTCCGGCAGCTCGAAACAGGCGCCGCCGTCGGCTTGCCCATTCAGGTTCGCGTTTCGGGTGAAAACATGGATGCGCTTCGCGGGACCGCCGATCAGGTTAAGCAGATCATCTCGCGAAATCCCAAAGCGGCGCGGACGAGGGATGACTGGGGCGAAGACCGCTTTGCTCTACAGCTCAAAGTAGATCCCGATCGGGCAAATCTCGCGGGTATCACAAATCTGGATGTGGCGCACGCCTCGGCAGGGGGCATCAACGGCGACCAGTTAACAGTTCTACGTCAAGGAGATAAACAGATCCCTGTTGTGTCCCGGCTCAGGCCGAATGAGCGGGCCCAACTCGATGACATTCAGAACCTCTATATCTATTCCAGTTCCGGGACCCAAAAGATCCCACTTGGCAACGTATCGCGCATCGAGTACAGCTTGCAGGACGAAGTGATACGCCGCCGCAATCAGTTTCGCACGATCACCGTTTCCGCCTCGCCGCAGGAAGGCGTCCTCGCGTCGGAAATCATGAAAGAGGCGCAACCGAAACTGTCCGCCCTCGCTGGACGCTTGCCTCCTGGATATCGTTTGGAAATCGGAGGCGAACAAGAGAAGCAAAAAGACGGCTTTCGGCAACTGGGCATAGTGCTTCTGATCTCTTCGGCGGCTATCTTTCTGGCGCTCGCATTTCAATTTAATAGCGCCGTAAAACCGTTCATTGTTTTTGCGGCGGTGCCTTATGGCGCAGTCGGAGCGCTAGTCGCACTCTGGATCATGGGGGCGCCGTTCGGGTTCATGGCGTTTCTCGGCGTGGTCAGCCTCGTCGGGGTGATCGTCAGCCATATCATCGTCCTGTTTGACTTCATTGAGGAAATGCATGCCAAAGGCGAGCCTTTCGAGGAAGCCGTGCTCGACGCGGGTATCGTTCGCTTGCGGCCGGTCCTGATCACTGTCGGCGCAACCGTCATCGCCTTATTTCCGCTCGCCATACACGGCGGCCCGCTCTGGGAGCCTATGTGCTACGCGCAGATCGGAGGATTAACTGCAGCAACCTTCATCACTTTGCTGCTCGTTCCCGTGATCTATTCCATCTGCGTGCTTGATTTGAAGGTTGTGAAATGGGAAGGATTGACGCCGGAGGGCGCTGATTTCCCACTTCAAGATGCAATGCAAAGCACAGTTCCTCAGCGGCTTCGTTGATCCGGAACTCCTGATCGGCTGTCCACACTTCCGTGCCGTCTGAACGAGTCAGTCTGGCGCTCAAACGATATCGGTGGTTTGCAGGCGCTGTTTCCGGCCGCGTCGTCCAGTTGAACACCGGAACATATCCGCCTTTTGGAACCTCGATGACCACTCGATCCTGATTCCCGCATCGCTGATCGTATTCGAGCAGCTTCTGGCGGAGCCGGCGTGCGTCGTTTCGGACTATTGGATCGAGACCCGGCTCGAAGGAGGCATCCCGCCCAAATACGGAGATCCCGATGCTGTATTCACAGATTTGATTCGCGCGCCCCGCGAGCGTCTCTTCGACTACAAACTCCAGAAAGCGCTGCATTCTCTTGGCATGTAAGAAGCCCACGCTCTTAAGAATGTTTGAGAGTTCGACCCTTATACGGTGAGGCGATGCAAGGACTGACTGCCCGGTGGCTCCGGCGGGCACGGGCAAATGGCGGTCGACGAAGGGCAACACGGCGGCTGGCTTCATGGTCAAGCTCCTGGTATTTCTGTCAGTCTACTCCTCTTGACTCGAAGCTACGGCGGCCCAAAAACCTCCCTGGGGTTTCCTGACGGCTGTGAACGTGAACACGGGCGAGTTTGCGTGGCGGGTTCCGCTCGGCATCACAGAAGAGTTGGAAGCGCGCGGCGTACGCAATACGGGCGCGCTGAACATCGGCGGATCGATTGCGACGGCAGGAGGGCTGGTGTTCATCGGCGTTCGATTCACGCACCGGCGCGGAGCTGTGGTCGGCGAAGATCGATGCGAGCGGACGTGCGACGCCGATGACGTATATGGGCCGGGATGGGCGGCAGTATGTGGTCATCGCTGCGGGCGGCGGCGGATTTTTCGGCAGCGCGCCTTCGGATGCAGTGGTGGCATTTGCGTTGGGGAAGGGCGGAGCAGCGCATCAGAAATCGAATTGACGTTTAGGGCTAGTACTTACTGGAAAGCGGCTTGGTGAATTTGCGTTACACTCTTTCGCTAGGCGGAACCTTGAAGGAACTTAGGGCGCAAGCACGATGACTCCTGACCAAATCCTGAACATGGCCATCGAGGGAGAGGGACTGTGCATCGAATTCAAGTCTGAATTCCCTAAGAACGCATGGGAGATTGCTCAAGACATCGCTGCTTTCGCGAATACCAGCGGGGGGACAATTCTCATGGGCGTAGATGACAGAGGCAACCTTATTGGCATCTCCGATACGGACAAGACGATGCAGGGCGCTGCGAACTCGGCTTGCAAGCCGCCAATTCGACCGGAGATGGGTAGAGTAACCCTTGTAAACGGAACCCAGATTGTTTGGGTCAAGATTCGGAAGCAGTGTGAGGCGCTCTGCATGGTTAACGGGAAGTGCTATATCCGCAGTGGGCCGAGCGCGATTCCGGTCGAAGATAGTGCTGAATTAAAGCGGCTTCTCCCGCATCGGACAAGTTCATCGAGAGCGAAAGTCAAGGTAGCCGCCGTAATCAGCCTCGCTGCTCTTGTCATGTCTCTTTCGTACATGGTTCGTTCTAAATGGCACCAAGATCCCCACCAGAAGGCAAGAGGATTTTATGAATTGGGACTTAAATACGAAGCGACAGGGGATGATGAGCAGGCAATTACGGCTCTGAATCAAGCAGCTTCGGTTGACTCCAATTTCGGCCGGCGAAGCATACCTTGAGGCAGCCTTAATCAGCAACGAGAATGGTGATGATGACAAGGCCAACCACTACCTTGTGGCAGCAGAAAAGGCCCCTTCCCAGAACAACGAAAAGCTGCAGCTCGAGGTCAGTGCACTGAGAGATAGATTAGACGGCGAGCAAGACCGCGCACTAGAGAAGTATCAGGCATTGGCCGACCGCTATCCTGATGATGCATCGGTTCAATATTACTTAGCGGACCTAGCGCTTGAACTGGATCGACCGGAGGATGCAAAGAAGGCTGTTGAGAACTGCCTTCGTCAAGAGCCTCTAAACGCTTTTTGCAATTTTGAAAGCATGATGGTGCAAGTCTATGAAAATCAATTCCAGCAGGTGCTCCGCTCGCATGAATCTCTCAGCGCTAAAAATGTCAATTACGCGTGGTTTGATGAGCCTGTTGACCTTGCCCTTTTTGGACTCGATAAGTTAAACGAGGCCTTACTCCGATTTGAAAGACTTGGATCAGTTAATAGGAGCGTTCACGGCCTCGTACATTTTGTTGCAGCGAAAGAGTGGCGCTTTGATATAGAGTCCTACCAGGGAAGATTAGGTGCTGCGAACGAACATATCGAGCAGCTAGTGCTTTCCGAGCGACCTTATGCCCGTGCCGACCATTTGCTCTCTCTTGCCGAACAGAAGGCGTTAGTTGGCGAGATCGCCGGGGCGAGATCTGCGGTGCATCGAGCATTGATGGAATTCCGAGATCCCGGAAATCTGATCGATGCCGCGACAACTTTAGCCATAATTGGCGATCGAACGGAAGTTGAGAAGATCCTGAGCCAAATGACGGCCAACGGACTGACCGCTGGCGAAACCGAGGACGGCGCGACTAAGCTCTTCATTCATGGATCATTGCTTTTAGCAGAGGGGCGAACCGCAGAAGCAATAAAGGATTTGACGGGATCATACGAGCTTGACCAAGACTGTTTGACAGAATTTCAGCTGGCGAGGGCTTACATGAGGGTTTCGGGATGGAACCTTGCAGTCGCGAGACTCACGAATATGGTCCACTCTAAAGGAATAATTATTTCTCAGCGCCCTTCGATACTATGGCCACTTGCTCATTACTATTTAGCCGTGTCTTACGACAACATGGGCCAGAAGTTGCAAGCGAGTTCGTACTACTCGAAATTTCTGGATATCTGGAGTACTGCAGATGTCGATCTGAAGCCGGTGCTCTATTCCAAGAAAAGGCTGGCGCTTCTTGCTAAAGAGAGACCAACGGATCAGCGAGTGCATTGTGCGACCTGAGACACAGGTAACAGAACGTTCCGGAGACATGGGTTACACTTTTGACCTTTTAGGAAGGCGGGGAGTGGGATGCCATGGAAGGAAAGTTCTGTGATGGACGAACGCATACGATTCGTGATTCGGTTGAAAGACGGGGAGAGCATGGCGTCGCTGTGCCGGGAGTTTGGGATCTCACGCAAGACCGGCTACAAGATCGTGGACCGCTATCAAGAATGCGGTTTGGAGGGGCTCACGGATCGGGCGCGGCGCCCGCACCGGTATGCCAATCAGCTTTCCGAACAGGTGGAAGCGGCGATCCTAGCGGCTAAGCGCGAGAAGCCGAACTGGGGCGCGCGCAAGATTCGTGAACGCCTGCTGCGACGGCTCCCGCACGAAGTGAAAGTGCCTGCCTACAGTACCATTCACGCCATCCTGGATCGCCACGAGCTGGTCACGCGAGCCAAGCGCTCCAGGACCCATGCCGAAGGCACGCCGCTTTCCTCGGGCTTAAACCCGAATGCCTTGTGGTGCACCGACTACAAAGGCGAGTTCCAGTTGGGCAACAAGAAGTACTGTTATCCACTCACCGTGACCGATCATGCTTCGCGTTATCTCCTGCTGTGCGAGGCCATGGAATCCAACCAGGAACAGTTTGCCTTTACCGCCTTTGAGCGCCTGTTCCAGGAACGCGGGTTACCTCAAGCCATCCGCTCCGATAATGGCGTTCCCTTCGCTTCCCCCAATGGGCTCTTCAACCTATCGAAGCTCTCGGTCTGGTGGCTGCGCCTGGGCATTACCATCGAACGCATTCGTCCAGGGCATCCGCAGCAGAACGGAAGGCACGAGCGCATGCACCTGACTCTGAAGAGAGAAGCCACTCGGCCGGCCGGCGCCAATATTCTGCAGCAGCAAGGTAAGTTCGACACCTTCATTGAAGAATTCAACAACGAGCGTCCGCATCAGGCGCTCGAGATGAAGTGCCCGGCCGAAATCTATACTGCTTCTGCCACGCCCTACCGCGGGATCGGCGAGCCGCGCTATCCATTCCATGACAAGACGGTTGTCGTCACCAACTGTGGCCGCCTCTGTCTCTATCGCAAAAAAATCAATTTAAGCACCTGCCTGGCGGGCCAGGCAGTGGGAATCAAGGAAGTGGACGACGGCATCTGGCTCGTTAGCTTTATGCATTACGATCTCGGTTACGTCGACCTGGAGGAGAAAACTTTGCAGCCCCTCGAAAACCCGTTCGGGCCAAAAGTGTTACCTATGTCTTAGGAACAAACTGTTACCTATGTCTCCGGTCCGGACACATCGGGTTCTGAAGCCGGCAGAGGGACTTGAACCCCCGACCCTCTGATTACAAATCAGATGCTCTACCAACTGAGCTATGCCGGCTAGTGGGTGCCGCGGTGAATTCTTTTCGGTTCTTGCAACCGCTCCTTGACAATCGCGGCCCTGTTCCGGTTTATCGATGAATGCCTGCAAAACACCATCACTTGCGCGATCCTGATTTTCAGACTATCAGACCTGAAATACTGGCTTGTATGCGCGTTTGGGGACTGTCGCTGGTCGTCGTAGTGTTTGCGCTCGTGCCTTTGGGTGCGCAGCAGGCGAACCAACCCACTCCTCAACTACAGCAGCAATCCAATATCGACGCTGCGATGATGGGGCGCGGGCGCGCTCTGTTTCAATCGAGCTGCGGGTTTTGCCACGGGAACGATGCGCGGGGATCGCGCGCCCCGGATCTGGTGCGATCCGCATTGCTGAGCCATGACGATCACGGCAATTTGTTGGGTCCGGTGATTCGAAATGGGCGACCTGACAAAGGCATGCCGAGCTTCTCGACGTTAACGGACGACCAAATTGCCGACATTGTCGCGTTTCTGCACTATGAAGCCAAGCTGGCGCTCGAGAGCTCTGAGGTGCCGGGCGATTATCCGCTCCCGAAGCTCCTCACGGGAAATGTGAAAGCGGGTCAGGCATTTTTTAACGGCGTGGGCGGGTGCTTGACCTGTCATTCTGTTACGCGCGACTTGAAGGGGATCGCCGCCAAGTATTCGCCGATCGATTTACAACAGCAAATGCTCTATCCCGAAAATAAAGAGCATCCGATTCAGGAAACCGCCACGGTGACTGTGAAGGGCGGCACGCGGTATGAAGGCACCGTCGTGCACCGAGATGAATTTCTGATTGGCCTGAAGTGCAAAGACGGCTGGTATCGGTCCTGGGCGACGAATGATGTGATGATAAAAATTCACGACCCGCTCGAGGCGCATCGCGAGCTGATGAATAAGTACACAGACGCCGATATTCACAATGTGTTTGCGTATCTCGAGCAACTGAAATAGAAGAGCTATGAAGACAACGCTTGCAACGCTACTGATCGCGCTCTCCTTGATGGCGGCCGACGCAGGCTTGAACCCGCGCGATTTGATGAAGCCGCTTTCGAATGACTGGCCGACTTTTAACGGCGATTATTCCGGCAAGCGCTACAGCGCGCTTTCGCAGATCAATCGGACCAACGTCGGCAATTTAACGCTCGCTTGGGTGATGCAGCTGAAATCGGTTGCGATCAAATCAATGCCCCTGGTATTGAACGGCATCATGTATATCACGACTCCCGATAACGTCTGGGCTGCCGACGCGCGCTATGGCCGGATTATTTGGCATTATTACCGCGAATCTCAGGGCGATCACATCGGTCAACGCGGCGTGGGCATGTATCGGGACTGGTTGTATTTCGAAACGCCGGACTGCCACTTGATTTCGCTGAATGCGCAGGACGGAACAGTGCGCTGGAATATCGAACTCGCAGATCCAAAGCTGGGGTATTTCGCGACAATGGCCCCACTCATCATCCGCGATCACGTGATCGTCGGAGTTTCGGGCGACGTGACGGATGTGCCTGGATTCCTCGAATCGGTCGAGCCTGCAACGGGAAAAGTGCAATGGCGATGGAACACCGAGCCTGGCCCGGGTCAGCCGGGCGCTTCGACATGGCCGCAGGGCACGGACGCAATCGCGCACGGCGGCGGGATGACGTGGATGACCGGTACCTACGATCCGAAGCTGAACCAGCTTTACTGGGGCACGGGCAACCCGAATCCGGTGCTGAACGGCGACGTTCGAAAGGGCGAAAACTTGTACACATGCTCGATTGTTTCGCTCAACCCGGATACGGGCAAATTGAACTGGCACTTCCAGGCGTCGCCCCATGACACTCACGACTGGGACGCGGTGGAAACTCCGGTCATTTTCGATGACGAGTACCTTGGAGTGCATCGCAAGCTACTCGCACAAGCCAGCCGCAACGGATATTTTTTCGTGCTTGACCGTACGACCGGCGAGCACATTCTGACGGCTCCGTTCATCCCCACGAATTGGGCGAATGGAATCGACGCGCGGGGTGAGCCTATTCCGAATCCGGCTAAAGAGCCGAAGCCCGACGGCGTGTTGGTTTCGCCGGGATCAGATGGCGCAACCAACTGGCTCGCGCCGAGCTTCGATCCCGATACAGGACTTTTCTACATGAGCGCGCGGAGGCTGTGGAGCGTTTTCTACATGACGGCGGAAGGCAAGCCCGAAGGCTGGGCGGGACGCGACCGCAATTTGTGGGCGAACTCAGTGCTCGAAGCAATTGAGTATCAGACGGGCAGAATCCGATGGAAGCATGAGATTGGCCGGGGCGAGGGGCAGTCTGGCATTCTCACGACGGCAGGCAATCTTCTTTTTACGGGCGATAATTCGGGCAACTTGCTGGCGCTGAATCCCGCGACCGGAAACACTGTTTGGCACGTTAATCTCGGGGATCGGATGCGTACCGCGCCCTCGACTTACGAATTGGATGGACGGCAGTATCTCCTGACGGCAGCGAGCAACGTACTGTTCGCGTGGGTGGTGCCTCAGAAATAGAGAGCGCTTTACAACGCGCGAGCCTGGCGGATAGCCGTGTCGCGAGCGTGACGGAGCTCAGCGACGGGATCACCGATGGGGAGAAATTCCATGGCGACGACGCGGTCGTATTTGAGCTGCGCGAGTTTGCGGTAGATGTTCGCGTAATTGATTTCGCCGGTGCCGGGCTCGTGGCGCCCGGGAACGTCGGCGATGTGCACCAGTCCGGTGTACTCGATATTCTTTTCGAGCTTCTCGATCAGATTGCCCTCGGCGATTTGCTCGTGAAAGAAATCATAGAGCAGCCGCACCTGGGGGTGGTCAACGGCGCGGATGATTTCAAAGCCTTCAGCGACGGACGTGAGATAGTATTTCGGATTCTCCTCGGGGTCGATGTTTTCGAGCAACAGTCTAACCGGCTTGCCGTTTATCTGTTTACCTTCGACGAGCTGGGCGGCCCTTTTCAGCCCTTCGATACAGCTCTTATGCTGTAGTTCGCGGGGCATGCCTGGGACGACATTGCCCGACATGATGATTACCGCGGGGCAGTCGATGGTTTGCATGATCGGCAGCTCATGCTGCACATCAGCCAGCAGCGCCTCCCGCTCTTTCGGATTGCCCACACCGTGCTTGAGTCCGGCGGTTGTATCGAAGGTGATGCCGAGCTGGTTACGCTTTGCGAGGGCGCCCTTGAACTCGTCGCCGGACCAATTATTATATTCGCCAACCAGCTCGATGTTTCTGTAGCCTGCCTCGGCGACCTTCTCGAGGCGCTGTTCGAAGGGCAGATCTTTGAAGACCGTCCAAAGCATGACGGAAAACTGGAAGGGCACTCCGGACTCGGCTGGCAAGGCTTGCTCCGTTAAAGCTGCGCCGAGTGTGGCTCCTGCCAGTCTTCTCGAAAACGTTCGCCGGTTCATTTCACCTCACTTCCGCTGGACAGGGATACTGGTTCGCCGCGTCTACAAGATTCGTACAACGCCAATGTCAGTTCCAGCGCTTCATAGCCATCTTCGCCCGAGACGAGTGGGCGTTTGCCGGAGGTGATGGCGTCGGCAAAGTCCTGAAACTGGCGTTCGAAAGGAGTGAGCGAGATGGCCATGGGATCGGATGCTCCGGTTGCAGAGGCAGACTCGAGCGGCGGCTTTTCGGGCGAGTCGCCCTTGACATCCCAGGAAGTGAGCCGGTTTGCGGTGAGAATGGCAGAGCCGTTCGTGCCGTGAAGCTCGAGACGCTCTGCAAATCCGGGCCAGAATGCAGTTGAGGCTTGCACAACGCCTGTTGCGCCCGACGAAAAACGAACAACGCCGCTCAGTACATCTTCGGACTCGATCGCATGCAATGCGCCCAACTGCCAATAGCCGAATACTTGGTCAACCGGACCGGCGAGCCATCGCACAATGTCGAGTTGATGTATGGCCTGGTTGATGAGCGCGCCGCCGCCCTCCGTTTTCCAGGAGCCTTTCGCGGGGCGCGCATAGTACTCGGGGGGCCGATACCATTTCACGTATACATCGGCTTGAAGAAATTTGCCTAGGCGCCCGGACTCGACGGCGCGCTTCAGGAATAGCGGGCCGTCGTTAAAGCGTTGCTGGCTGACTACGCCGAGCACAATGCCGGCTTTTCGCGCGATGCCGATCATAGATCGAGCGGCCGGTAGCGAAGTGGCGATGGGTTTTTCGACAAGGACGTGCTTGCGCGTGGGCGCACTCGCTTCGACGACCTCGAGCCGAAGATCCGGAAAGGTGCAGACATCGACATAGTCGATGTCGCGACGATTGCACAAAGCGCGGTAATCGGGCTCGAAGCCAGCGCCATACTGCTCTGCAAATGCGGCGCCCTTTTGAACGTTGCGATTCGAACAGGCGACTAGCTCAAAGCCAATATTCTTATACGCCTGAGCGTGTTTATGCGCGATCGCGCCAGTGCCGATGAGGC
Organism: uncultured Acidobacteriaceae bacterium; assembly: GCA_963703035.1. GTDB lineage: Bacteria > Acidobacteriota > Terriglobia > Bryobacterales > Bryobacteraceae > Bog-105. The sequence goes on from OY969780.1 coordinate 2,882,504, forward strand.
CAACTCTCAATTCGATCGAGAACCGAAAGAGCGGGGTACGGGAATCGAACCCGTCTAAATCAGCTTGGAAGGCTGACGCCCGACCGCTAGGCCAACCCCGCGCACCATTATTTTACCCGGTCACATGGTACCCTAACTCGCTTATGCTTCACTTTCGGCTCGCGGTGGGGTGTCTTCTTTCTGTTTCTTGTGGCGTCGCGCACAGCGCCGTCCTCACTCCCGAGCAGGCGGTCAAGTCGCGGAATATTTCCGGGCTTACGTTTTCTCCTGATGGCGCACGTCTCGCGTGCGTTGTGTCCGACCCTCCGAAGGGCGGGCCGCCTGAATCGCATATATGGATGTTGGATGTACCGCGCCAAGAATTTCGGCAGATCACGTTTTCATCTAAATCGGAAAATTCGCCGCGCTGGTCGCCGGACGGCCGTACTCTCGCGTTTCTGTCGAATCGCGACGAGCGCATGCAAATCTATCTGCTGCGGATTGATGGCGGCGAAGCGAGCCCGCTGACATCGGGAAAGAATGCGGCGGGCGAATTTCGCTGGTCACCGGATGGGAAGCAGATTGCATTTCTCGCGCCTGAACCGAAGTCCGACGCGGAGGAGAAGAAGGAAAAGGATAAGGACGATGGGAAGGTCGCTGACCGTGAGCAGGATCTACAACGGCTGTGGGTCGTCGACCTTGCATCGAAAAAGGTTCGGCAGGTCACGCGTGGCGAATGGCGCATCGAAGACTTCGATTGGATTTCGGGCGATCGAGTTGTTGCCGTCGCCACGAATGAGCCGAAAGCCGAGACTTGGAATACTGCGTTGTTCAACGTGTCTGTCGCGGATGGAAAGATTAGTGCGTTTGCGCAACCCAGCCAGCCATTCGGAGGGTTGACGGTTTCGCCCGATCGCGCACATCTCTCTTATGTTGCGCCTCGAAGGGCTGGGCCCGAGCCCTACGATTTGTTTTTCGAAAGCACTGCGGGAGGGGCGGCGCGAGATATGACCGCTTCGATTGACCGGCCGGTGCTCGGCGTCAAATGGCAGAACAATAACACGGCTATCATTTCGGTCGCGGATGAATTCCGCTACCGGCTGTATCGGGTTAGCACGGCTGAAACGGCGCCGAAGCGTATAGAACTTCCGTATTCGAACGGCGACTTCGGGGTTGCGCGCGATGGAACGATTGCTTTCGTTGCGTTCGCGTTCAATCGTCTTCCTGAGCTTTTTATGCAACCCCTAAGGGCGAGGCCAAGCAGGTCAGCCATGTGCAGGAAGGCTGGAGCGGCATCACTCTCGCCGATGCCGATCTGTTCCGTTATAAGAGTTTCGACAGAATGGAAATTCAAGCGGCGCTCATGAAGCCCGAGGGCGCGAATGCCGGGTCCAAGCTGCCAATGATTCTCTATGTGCATGGAGGACCGGCGGGGAGTTTCGCGGCCCAGTATTCGCCGTGGGCGCAACTACTCGCGGCCCATGGTTACGAAGTGTTGATGGTGAACCCGCGCGGCTCGTCGAGCTACGGGGAAGAGTTTCTGAAGGCGAATCGGGAAGATTGGGGAGGCGGCGATTTCAAAGATTTGATGGCCGGTGTGGATACGGTGCTCGCCCGCGGCGAGACGGATCCGAATCGGCTGGGCATCGGCGGCTGGTCGTATGGCGGATACATGGCGGAATGGGCGATCACTCAAACGAACCGGTTCAAGGCTGCGGTGTCAGGCGCCGGAATGTTCGACCTTGCCGCCGAGTTCGGGACCGAGCGCGAGCCTGCGGGCGACGAATGGTACTTCGGGACGCCTTGGGAGCATCCTGAGAAATTTGCGCATAGCTCGCCCTACATGTACATCCGGAACGCGAAGACTCCTACGCTTATCCTGCAAGGCGAAAATGATCCCGTCGATCCGCTCGGCCAATCGACCGCGCTCTATCGCGCGCTCAAGCGGTATGGGGTGGAAACAGAATTGGTCACGTATCCGCGCGAGCCGCACGGACCGCGGGAAGAAAAGCATCAGGTGGATATTTTGACGCGAATGCTGGGCTGGTTCGATCGTTTTCTGAAGCCGAATTCGAAGCCCGGCGATTAGGCCGCGAGTCCCATTGTATAAACGAGTTTTCGCGCTAGTATGAGGAGTATTGATGACCAACGTTCAGCTGTATTTCGCAATCGGTTTGCCGTGTTTCACGATCATCGCGAGCCTGATCATCAGTGTTATCAACATACTGGGTATTCGGTCGGATATTTCAGAGATCCGGCAGGATCTGAAGCACATCGTTCAGCGCTGAACGATCTGGATAAACGCGTCACGTTGATTGAAGAGCGCGGCCGCTGAAATCTGCGGGTAATTAGGCCGCGCGTCCACTGGGCCGGCTTAAGACATTAGCCACGAGCCGAGTCTAGCGTTGGCGATGAAGTTTCTCGCGCGGCCCATTCGGTGTCGAATCGTTCTCGTGTGATGAACGATCTTTGCGTTCCCACGCTCATGGTCGAGAGCGCGGCGTAGAGATTGGCGCGAGAGATGGCTTCCCGCTCGCTCAAACCAGTTGCCAGGAAGTAGGCGAGTCCACCGATGAACGCGTCGCCGGCGCCGGTCGTGTCGAAAGCTTGTACTCGAAACGCGGGCACGTGTTCGATACCGTCGTTTCCAGCACATAGCGCACCGTTGACGCCGAGGGTTATGATGACACGCTGCAGACCAGTTTTCAAGAACCGTTCTGCGCACGCCCTCGCTTCGTCCAGGTTGCACACCGGCATACGGCTCAGTGTTTCGGCTTCGCTCTCGTTTGGAATCAGGTAATCGGCGTTTGAAATCTGATCGAAATCGAGTGGCTGCGCAGGAGCCGGATTCAGAATCGTGCGGATGCCATGGGCGCGTGCAAAGCGTAAGCTGTGGTAGACAGTCTCAAGCGGAATCTCGAGTTGTAGGATGATGAAGTCGGCTTGTTCGAGAACGCTGGAGGCCGCGTCGATGTCAGCAGGCAGCAAGCGGTCGTTGGCGCCTTTCACAACCAGAATCCGATTCTGCCCGGAGCTGTCGACGAAAATCGGAGCCACTCCGCTCGACACGCCGCGGGTGATCTGTACATGAGTCGTGTCGATTCCATGACCAGTGAAATTTTGGATGGTTGCAGGTCCAAACAGGTCATCACCGACGCGAGCGAGCATTGCGACATCAGCTCCGCACAATCGGGCGGCGACGGCTTGATTTGCGCCCTTGCCGCCGAAGCCGAGATGGAACTCACGGCCAAAGATTGTCTCGCCGGGTTGAGGAAATATGTCCGTAAACGTGGTGAGGTCGACATTGGCGCTGCCGATTACGACAATGCGAGGGGATCGGTTCATAGGAGGCGCTCGGTCAAGCTTCGCACACAAGAATCATGCCAGCTCGAGGCCGCGCGTTTCCGGCAGCCGAGTGGCGATCATTGCGGCGGCGGCAAATGCCACGCCACACGCGGCGAAACTCGATGCTAACCCGTGCGCCTCTCCGAGGGCGCCGATGACGAACGGTGAAAGAGCGCTGATGCCACGAGCCACATTATAGGAGATGCCGAGAGCGGTTGCGCGAATCGGAGTCGGGAATAATTCACTGCCGAGAATTCCGGACCCGGTGAAGAAGCCGGTACCGAAGAAGGCGGTGATTGAGGCGGTCAGAAGGATCAGACCCGGCCGCCGAGCAGCTGCGAACGCCGATACTGACAGTGCCGCCAGTATCAGGTAAATGATCAGCGTCCATCTACGGCCGAACTTGTCGGCGAAAATCCCGAAGAGCAGATAGCCCGGCAGCATTCCGGCGAGATTCAGAATGACGAGGAACGACGTGAAATCGAGCTGGCTAAAATTGCGGCCGCCCTTCGAGAAGGGAAGCGCGAGATAGGCCGGGATCCAGGTGAAGAGGCCCCACCATGCGAACATCCCGAATGTGTTCATCGCGAGCAGTGCGAACAAGCGGGGGAATGCCGATCGCCAGAGCGTTGCACGGTCCGCGGCCGACACGGGCGCTTCTCTCTGTTCCTGCCACAGGGCGGGTTCCGGAACACCGTGCTGAATCCAAAGCGTGACCAGCGCGGGTAAGACGCCCGCAAAGAAGACCCAGCGCCAGCTCATTCGGGCCATGACGGCGGCAGCAATGACGGCAGCCAGGGCGTACCCAATGGCCCAGCTGCTCTGGACGATTCCCAAGGCGCGGCCACGCCATTCGCCGGGCCAGGTCTCGGCGACCAGCGTTGCGCCCGAGTTCCATTCGCCTCCCATTCCGAGTCCCAACAAAAATCGGAACACCGCAAGCATCGTGATGCTGGTCGAGAACCCGCAAGCGAAAGTGAAAATGGAGTACGTCAGGATGCTCAGACTAAGCATCCGCCGCCGCCCCAAGCGGTCCGCCAGCAGCCCGAATCCGAAACTTCCGATTGCGGAAGCGACCAACGTGAGCGAGTTCAGGAGGCCCGCGGAAGCCTTCTGCATGTTGAATTCGCGCATGAGAGTTGCCAAAACGATGGAGTAGAGCATCACATCGAAGGCATCGAGCATCCACCCGAGCGCCGCGGCTAGGAGTGTTCGCCGTTGGGCCACGGTTGTATTGCGCCAGCGAAACGGCATTGGAGTGCTCATGGCAGCGGCTTAGATTGTAGGATAGGCGGTGGCAACGGGCATGCGCATCGCGATCGACACGGGTGGGACCTTCACGGATTGTGTCTATTTCTCTGAAGGCCTTCAGAATGTTCTCAAGATACCCTCGACGCCTGCGCAACCAGCTGAGGCGGTGCTGAAAGCTGTGGCTCAGATTGCGGGCGGCGAGCAGGCTGAAATCCGGCACGGAACCACGGTCGGCACCAACGCGCTTCTTGAGCGAACAGGAGCCCGGGTCGCGTTTGTTACGACGGCCGGGTTTGAGGACACGATCGCAATCGGGCGTCAGGCGCGGTCGAAGTTATATGACTGGGCGTTTCGAAAGGAGGCGCCGCTCGCGCCGGAAAGTTTACGATTCGGCGTGCGGGAGCGCACTGTGCCGGATGGCTCCATTCTCCGCGCACCAGGTGCGGAGGAGCTAAGCAGGTTGAGAGAGGCAGTGCAGGCCGCACGGCCCGAATCGATTGCGGTTTCGCTTCTGTTTTCGTTTGCCAATCCGGCAAATGAGCGTGCAGTGGCTTCCGCCTTGCGCGATTTAGGCGTCCCGATTTCCGTATCGCACGAGATTTTGCCGGAATTTCGCGAATACGAGCGTGCCTCGACGGTCGTAATCAACGCGTATCTTGCTCCGCTGATGCAGCGTTATCTCGAGCATCTCGATTTTACGTTGCGAGCGACAGGCTCCCGGCTTCAGGTAATGCAATCGTCGGGAGGGATTGTTCCGGCTCGAGTCGCAGCGCGGCAACCAGTGCGAACCATTCTCTCGGGGCCTGCAGGAGGCGTGATCGGGGCGGTCACTGTAGCGCGCGCGGCGGGCTTCCCGCGCATTTTGACATTCGACATGGGCGGCACCTCGACGGATGTAGCGCTGATCGAAAGCGGCGGTGCGCTGCGAACCAGCACCGAGCTTCAGATCATGGGCATGCCGGTTGCGGTCCCGATGCTCGACATCCACACAGTCGGCGCGGGGGGAGGGTCGCTGGCGAGCTTCGATCGGGGCGGCGCGTTGAAAGTGGGCCCTGAGTCCGCGGGTGCAGACCCGGGTCCGATCTGCTATGGGCGCGGGGTCCGGCCGACGGTCACAGACGCCAACCTGCTGCTCGGCCGTTTGGATCCGGACGAATTTCTGGGCGGCACGATGAAACTCGACGAGCAGGCGGCGCGAGAGCACTTTGAGAAAGCCAAGGGCAAACTCGCCAGCGTTGAGGCGTTTGCCGAAGGCATTGTGCGGCTCGCCAACTCGCATGTGGAGAAGGCGCTCCGAAAGATATCGATTGAGCAAGGGCGTGATCCGCGCGATTGTACGTTGGTCAGTTTTGGCGGGGCCGGGCCGCTCCACGCCTGCGATCTGGCCCGTGCACTTGAGATTCCGAGGGTGTTGATTCCCACATTTGCCGGCGCGCTATCGGCCCACGGCATCCTTGTGTCAGATATCGTACGCGACTACTCGCGTACGGTCATGCTTCAGCCGCAGGACGCGTCACTGTTCGAGCATTTTCAGACTTTGCAAGCGCAGGGCGAGCGAGACATGGAAGCCGACGGGTTAACCCCCAGTGCGCTGCGTTCCCTTGATATGCGTTACGCCGGACAAGGATACGAGTTAAATGTGGAGTGCTCGAACGACTTCGTCGAGCGCTTTCATGAGCTGCATGCGCTGCGCTATGGTTACGCCGATCGCAGGAGACCGGTGGAAATCGTGAACGTGCGAGTCCGCATGGTCGCGGGAAGTGGCGCGTTCGAGGCCGAAGTGCAAGCCTGCCGGGACGGGGACGGAAGCCTGGCGATCCTCAAAACGAAGCCGGTTACCTATGGGGGCCGGCAGCTCGCAGCCAGGGTTTATGACCGCTCCCGGCTTTCACCGGGAGACCGGTTTAACGGCCCGGCGGTTGTGGTTGAGTATAGTGCAACAACTTTCTTTCCGCCGTCAACGAGCGCCTATGTCGATCAATATGCCAACTTACTCATAGATTGTCAGGCGTGAGGCCGTAGATTTTTGTTGTAAGTTTTGCCTTTTAGCGTCTAAGGGATAGAGGGATAAGATGCGCAAACAAACCATTCTCATTGGACTATCTTGCTGTGCTCTTGGCGGTACACTTGCGTTCTCACAGGCTATGGCGGGGGCGAACAGCGATCAGCAGTTTGTGGATAAAGCTGCGCAAATCGACATGACTGAGGCCCATTTGGGACAAGTGGCTGCTGACAAGGCCTCCGCGCAGGACGTAAAAGACTTCGCTCAAATGCTGGTCACCGACCATACAAACGACTACACCCAATTGGGTATGGTTGCGAGCAAGGCCGGCCTGACGGTTCCGAAGGGGATCGACGCTCAACATAATAAGATGATGGCCCCCCTCGAGAAGCTCAAAGGCGCGGCGTTCGACCGTCAATTTGCGCGTGAAATGGTTTCTGGCCACGAGAAAGCAATCGCCGAATATAAGAAAGAGGCGGCGGACAGCCAGAACGCCGATCTAAAGGCATACGCGAATCAGACGCTGCCGACGCTTGAAAAGCACTTGCAGGCTGCGCGGGATCTGGAGAAGCGGAAACCGGCGGCCGGCAAAATGGCAACTCCGTAGATTTTTTGCCGGCAGATCCGATTGAACTAGCCGTCTTCAAAAACTCCTTTCATTCCGTTGCCGAAGAGATGGGGGCGGCGCTGAGGCGGACGGCTTTCTCTCCGAACATCAAAGAACGGCGAGACTATTCAAGCGCTGTGTTCGATGCAGCGGGGAACGTCATCGCAATGGGCGACGACATGCCCGTTCACTTGGGCTCGATGCCGATGTCGGTGCGGGCAGCACTCGGGGCGTTGGATTTCGCGCCTGCCGACACCGCAATCCTGAACGATCCTTACCGGGGCGGTACGCATTTGCCCGACATCACGCTCGTGATGCCGGTATTCACCGAAGGCGGCGAGAAGCCCGTCTTCTATGTAGCGAACCGCGCTCACCACGCCGACGTTGGTGGCAGATTCCCCGGTTCGATGGGATTGTGCCGGGAGATCTGGCAGGAGGGAATTCGCATCTCGCCTGTGAAACTCGTTTCCGCCGGCTTCGTTAATGAGGCTTTGCTATCTCTGATTCTGAACAACGTTCGAACGCCCCGCGAGCGCGAAGGGGACTTGACCGCGCAAATCGGCGCTTGCCGAATAGGCGTCGAGCGGATGACGGAGTTGACCGGCAAATACGGGTTAGACCGGCTTCAGACAGCGTCGGCTGCCTTGCTGGACCACTCGGAAGCGTTGATGCGGGCCGAGATCGAGCGCCTTCCTGAAGGGGAATGTAGCGCCGAGGACTTCCTTGACGACGACGGCGTCACCGGCGAGCCGGTAAAGATACGCGTGACGATTACGACGGACCGAGCCGAACGCCGCGTGCGTGTTGATTTCGCGGGATCCGCGCCGCAAGTGGCGGGCAGCCTGAACGCGGTCTTCGCGATTACGTACTCAGCGACCTTCTACGTGTTCCGCTGTCTACTTCCGGAAGAGGCGGCTCCCACGGCGGGGCTGATGCGTCCGGTCGAGGTGATCGCTCCTGAAGGAACCATCGTCAACGCCCGCGTACCGGCAGCGGTCGCCGGGGGCAATGTCGAGACGTCACAGCGCGTCGTCGATGTTCTATTGCGGGCATTTTCAAAGATTCTTCCGGACCGCATTCCGGCCGCGAGCTCAGGCAGCATGAACAACCTGACCATCGGCGGGGTCGATCCAAGAAACGGAGAGGCATATGCGTATTACGAAACAATTGCCGGCGGCTCGGGCGCCCTTTCGGACCGCGGCGGCGTCTCCGGGATTCATACACACATGACGAACTCGCTCAATACCCCGATCGAGGCGCTTGAATACGGGTACCCGTTTCGGGTGCTCCGGTACGCGTATCGTAAGGACTCGGGCGGCAATGGAAAATATCGCGGCGGGGATGGCCTGGTACGAGAGATCGAACTGTTAGGGCCAGCGCAAGTGACGCTGCTGACAGAGCGTCGTATCTTTCCACCTTACGGGCTGCACGGCGGGTTTCCCGGAAGGCTCGGCCGCAATGTTCTCATCGAGAACGGGACAGAGCAAGAGTTACCCGGCAAATGCAACCTCGACGTGAAGGCGGGTACGATCTTGCGGATTGAGACGCCCGGAGGCGGCGGCTGGGGTGACCCGGAAGCTCATGAACAATCGCCACCAGGATTGGATCAAACAGGCCATAGCGCTCGCGCTTGAAAACGTTCGATCGGGTCGCGGTGGTCCGTTTGGTGCAGTCGTTGTGAAGAACGAGGGCGTGATCGCGAGCGGAACCAATCAGGTTACGATTGCGAACGACCCCAGTGCGCATGCTGAAATCGTCGCGATTCGCGCTGCGTGCCGAGCGCTTGGAAATTTTCGGCTCGAGAAATGTGAATTGTATTCGAGCTGCGAGCCTTGTCCGATGTGCCTTGGCGCGATTTACTGGGCGCGTCTGGCACGCTACTACTACGCGTGTACACGTGTGGAGGCTGCCCAGGCTGGCTTCGATGATGTTTTGATTCGCAATGAGCTGAAGCTTGCTCCAGAGCAGCGTCTGATTCCCGGGCAGGCTGTTTCGCAGGAGCATCGCATGGCGCCGTTTCTCGAATGGAACCAGAGCGCGAACAAAATTTTGTACTAAAGATCTAACGGGCGAACTTGATAATTGGTATATTCGAGGCAGCAATTCAGGTTGCAACCCGTCCGCGGAAAGGGAACATCCCCCCTGAATAGTTGTTCAGCACGGAGTCATTGACTTCTCTTCTGCCCGTTATAGCGGACACCGGGCCAAAGAAGGAGGAGTACATGTCTCGTCAATTACCAGAAAAACCGAATCTCGAATTCCTTAAAAAGGAAGCCAAGCAATTCTTGCGCGATCGCCGGGCGCGCAAACTGGCTGATGCGCAACGCATTCTCGCTAATGACTACGGTTTTGCCACGTGGGCGAAGTTGAAGTCACACGTTGAGCTGCGGAGTCTTAGCCCGGCAGAGGCACTGAAGGTTGCCGTATGCGACATCGACGCAGGCCGGGTCCGAGAGCTACTTGACCTTCACCCGGAACTGCGGCTAAGAATTAACGATCCGCTGCCCAACTACGGCTTCGGCCAACACGCGTTGTTCGCGGCCGTTCAACGGAGTGATCGGGAAACCATCGACGTGCTCCTGCGAGCCGGGGCCGACATCCGCAAGCGAACCGAGTGGTGGGCGGGGGGATTCGGCGTGCTGGACGATTGCCATCCAAGTATGGCGGACTTTCTGATTGAACGCGGCGCGGTGGTGGATGTGCACTCGGCTGTGCGATTGGGACTAATGGCGAAACTGAGTGAACTGGTCACGGCGGATCCGGGCATTATTGGCACAAGAGGCGGAGATGGACAAACGGCATTGCACTTCGCCTCCAGTCTGGAGGTTGCGAAATTTCTTCTGGAGAACGGAGCGGAGATTAACGCGCGTGATGTTGATCACGAATCGACGCCCGCTCAATATATGCTGCGTGTCGATCAGAAGCGGCACTATCCGACGGATCGGCAGGATGTGGCGCGTTTCTTGGTGTCTCGTGGATGCAAGACGGATATCTTAATGGCCGCGGCGCTCGGGGATACAGATCTCGTACGTCGCCACTTGGATGCCGATCCCGGCTGCATACGGATGAGCGTATCGGAGGAATGGTTTCCCAAGCAGGATCCGCGGGCGGGCGGCACTATCTATATCTGGACACTCGGAGCACATCGGACGGCGCACACTGTAGCGCGTGATTTTGGTCACGAAGACGTTTTCCGGTTGCTTCTAGAGCGGACTCCGAACGACCTAAAACTGGCGCTGGCATGCGAGCTGGGCGACCAAACGACATTTCACGAATTTCTCTCGAAGAATCCGGGAGCGGCCAGCACGTTGGCTGAGGCGGATAAGCAAAAGCTGCCCAATGCTGCGCAGAATAACAACACAACGGCGGTTCGGCTGATGCTTGAGGCTGGTTGGCCAGTCGATACGCCGGGCGAGATGGGAGCGACGGCGCTCCATTGGGCCGGGTTCAACGGCAACGCGGAGATGACACGGGAGATACTGCGGTTCCGCCCGGGGCTCGAACTGAAATCGAGGGAGTATGCCGGCACCGCGCTTTCGTGGGCTGTCTACGGATCCGGGAACGGCTGGCGTCGGGATACGGGAGATTTCGTCGAGACGATTCGGACGTTGTTGGAAGCCGGGGCGACTCTACCGCCGCACGCGGAGGAACTGGAGCCCAGCGATGCAGTACTGGAGTTGCTGCCGTGAACCGGAACAAACGCCCTCTCTCTGTGAGTATCCTCGGATGGGTTTATATCGCAGTTGGCACAGCGGGGTTTATTTATCATTTCACGGACCTTCGGGTGAGCGATGCGTTCCTACACGACGGCCTCTGGATACAGCTCATCGAGGTATTAGCAATTCTGTGTGGAGCATTCATGCTCCAAGGTCACAATTGGGCGCGCTGCCTTGCGGTCGCCTGGATGGCATTCCACGTTGTCCTGAGCGCGTTTGACGCGTTCCGCGGATTCGTCGTCCATTGTCTTTTGTGTGCGTTAATCGTTTGGCTTCTCTTTCGTCCGGCAGCTGCGCAGTACTTCCGCCGTGCCCAAAACCCGTAAGCGTGCGATTTTTGATTTTTGGTGTAGTGACCCGAAATTGAAACCTCTATCGCGCAAAGCCTACGCGCCGGACGAATCGGAACGCCGGATTGTCAAATAGCTGCGCGATCACGGCATCGCTAACCGGCTGATCGGTCTCAACAATCGAAATGGCGGTCAGGGGTTGCCCAGCTTTGCGCTCCGCGTCTGCGGTAAGATCCTCGCGGCCCAAGGCGAAGTTCGCGATATTGATTCCGTTCCGCCCTAGAACGCTGCCCAGATATCCGATCACGCCCGGCACGTCCTCACTTTTTGAATACATTAAGTATCCGCCGAGCGTCGCTTCGCAGGATATTCCTTCGACCTGCAGCAGCCGTGGCTTGTCCAGCACAATCGCGCCTACCACTGAGAAAATTCCCGCGTCAGATTCCACTTCCATGCGAATCGAATCCATATGCGAGCGCCCAGGCTCGCGGGCCTCAACGACTCTGAAGCCGCGCTGTGTTGCGATCTGCATCGCATTTACGAGATTGGCCCGATGCTCAGCTCGATAATCCATGGACCTGCTCAGGATGCCTGCGAGTCCAGCGTTGCGCAGAATTTGGGTGTTGTTGTCTGCTAACCGTCCGAAGTAGACAAAGCGGATCGTGTGCGGGTTGCCGGTCGAGATATGGCTGAGAAACATGCCAAGGCGTTCCCCCAAATCGAGATAAGGTCCTAAGGCCCGATACTGTTCCGCCGTGAGCGCGGGCATGTTCACGGCGTTGAGCGCGATACCGGTCGTCAGATACTCGATGACCTGTTCAGCAATACGAATGCCCACGATCTCCTGGGCTTCTTCTGTCGATCCGGCAATGTGGGGCGTCGCAACGACGGCGTCCAGTTCAAGAAACGCGTCATTGCCGGGCGGTTCCTTTTCAAAGACGTCGAGTGCTGCCCCAGCTAGCCTGCCCTTTTCAAGGGCGTGTTGCAGCGCGGCCACGTCGACCAGCTCACCTCGCGCGCAATTGATGATGCGAACTCCGGTCTTCATCTGCTCGAAGGCCGCGGCGTTGAGCATGTGATCGGTTTCGGGTGTCAGAGCCACGTGCAGGGTGATGTAGTCACTTCTGGCGTAAAGGTCGGCAAGCGAGATAAGCTCGATACCGAGATCGTGGGCCGTATGCGAGCTGACGTAAGGGTCGTGCCCGACGACCTGCATCTCAAAAGCCTTCGCACGTTTCACTACTTCGCGGCCGATACTGCCCAGGCCCACTACGCCCAAAGTCTTCCCGCGCAGCTCGCTGCCGAGAAACCTTTTCTTCTCCCATTTTCCGGATTTGATGGAAGCGCTGGCTTGCGGTACCGATCGCGCCATAGCGAGCATCAGAGCCAGAGTGTGCTCAGCCACGGAGACAGAGTTTCCGCCCGGCGTGTTCATGACGAGCACTCCGGCGGCTGTGGCCGCTTCAAGGTCGACGTTGTCCACCCCGACGCCCGCGCGCCCGATCAGCTTCAGCTTGGGAGCTTTCGCGAGCACCTCACGCGTAACTTTGACCGCGCTCCGCACAAGCAGAGCATCGCAGTCCGGGAGATGCACTTCATAGGTCTTCGGATCCGCGGCGATCACTTCCCATCCTGGCTGGGCGCGCAGCGAGTCCATGGCGGCGGACGCCAACGGTTCAGCAACGAGGACTTTCACTTAACTGTGATTGAGCGCCAGCGCAGCCGCTTTCGGAAGCGCGACTTCGGCATAAACATTCTGGGCCGCGGCGACGCTTTTGCCAAACTCGACCGGGTAGCCCTGCGCGGCAACGATCAGTTCAAGCTCCGCAACGATGGCGAAGAGATCATGGAAATCGAAATAGCCCAGATGGGCCAGCCGGAAAATTTGGCCCTTCATCGACCCTTGACCGTTCGTGATAATTGCGTTGAAGCGGTCGCGGAACTCCTTCACGATGACGCCGGAATCCACGCCCGCAGGAGGCCGAACCGCAGTGACGGAGGAGCCGGGCGAGCTTGAAAACAGCTCGAGGCCAAGCTCAGTAACGGCATGGCGCGTCGCTCGGGCCAGCAATTGCGCGTTCTCAACCAGGTGATTCATCCCGATTGACTTGATGTATTTCAGCGCCTCGGCTAATGCGAGCACCAGAGCCGTATTCGGTGTCCAGGCGGACTCTCCATTCGCGGCGCTCTTCTTTTCTCTGTTCAGATCGAAATAGAAGCGGGGTGCGGCGGCCTTTGCGTTGTGGGACCAGGCTTTGGGGCTGATAGAAAGGAAAGCCAAGCCGGGCGGAATCATGAAGGCCTTCTGAGACCCGCCAATTACGACATCTAAACCCCATCCGTCGATGTCCAGAGGCATGGTGCCCAGGCCCGTAATTGCATCGACAACAAAGATCGCGTCCGTTTTTTGAACCGCGCGGCCCATGGCGGAGACATCGTGCTGCGAGCCGGTCGAAGTTTCGGAGGCTTGTACGAACACGCCTCGAATGTTCTTGCTCGCGGCGAGCGCCCGCTCGACGGCTTCCGGTTGCACCGCATCGCCATACCGCGCGCTCAGCACAGTGGCTTGCATGCCCCAAGCCTTCACAATCTCAACCCAGCGCTCGCCAAATTTACCCGCTGAACAGACGAGCACTTCATCGTCCGGCGAGAAAAAGTTTTGGGCGGCAGCCTCGAGACCTCCAGAACCGGAAGCGACGAGAATCAGCACGTCGTTCGAGGTATCCAAAACGGATTTCAGGTCGGCCAAGACCTGCTTATAGAGTCTGCGAAAATCTTCCGTCCGATGGTGGATGTCGGAGCCCATCATGGCGCGCAACGCTGAGGGCAAGAGCGGCGTAGGCCCAGGCGTCAGAAGACGTTGCTTCTTGATGTGCATGTACGCAGTACTTTAATTCGGGATGTCGCCGGGTAGGCCCCACTGTTGCGAGAACGGCGGTGCGCCGTTGCTCGGCATAACAAACCACATGCCGGTCGAGGGACGCCACACGACGAAATCAGCTCTCTTATCGCCGTTAAAATCGAGCGCGAGAGGGACGTCGCCGGGCAAGCCCCACTGAACTGAATAGGGCAGCTCGCCAGTGGTCGGTATCACAAACCACGTGCCGGTCGAGGGACGCCAGACAGCGAGATCCGCCCGTCCATCGCCGTCAAAATCGGCCGCGATCGGAATATCGCCGGGCAAGCCCCATTGGAATGAATAGGGCTGGGTACCGCTGCTCGGCACAATAAACCAGGTTCCGGTAGAAGGACGCCAAACCGTTCTATCGGCTTTGCCATCACCGTCATAATCGGCGGCAAGCGGAACATCGCCGGGCAAGCCCCATTGCTCGACGTAGGCGGCCGCCGTCGCGCTTGGATAGATGAACCACATACCGGTCGAGGGACGCCACACCGCTAAATCGGTTTTTCCATCGCCATCAAAGTCGGCCGCAACGGGAATATCGCCCGGCAAGCCCCATTGCTGCATGTAACCGGTTGTCGCCCCGGCAGGCAGGATGAACCAGTCGCCGGTCGTGGGACGCCAGACGGCGAAATCGGTTCTGCCATCACCATTGAAATCGCCGATTAAGGGTACATCGTTAGGTAGGCCCCATTGCTGATCGTAGGGGACATTCGTAGCGCTCGGCAGGATGTACCAAGTGCCCGTGGACGGCCTCCACACGGAGAAGTCGGCCTTGCCGTCCCCGTCAAAATCGCTGGCCACGTGCGAACCTTGTGTGCCGCTTGTGCCGCCCCCGGTTTGGCCGCCGCTGGTGGCCGCAGCCGGCCCGACCGCAAAAGTCACGATGTTACTGATAAACGCATTCTGCGCGACATAAACTTCCGTGTTCACATTGGTGGGAGCCTTCGGCGGCACTAGGATCTGCACCTGATATTCGCCGTAGGAACCAAACGGAAGGCCGGCATAGACGACCTGAGCAGTACCGCCATTTACTGTCGCGGATACAGTATTGCTGGCAGAGTTCGGCTGCGGTCCCGCATAGGGCGATCCAGCGATTTGGCTGGCGTTCGCTGGCGCGGTTAATGCGCCTAGACCGGTCGCAGAGAGTGAAACGATTTCGCCAGGAACGGCGGGATTAGAAGGCGTGATGAGCGAGTTCGAGACAACCGCACAACACGTGTGAGGGTTGTAAACAGTCAGGACGACTTTGGCACCCGAACTGATGCTTGACGATACGGGAATGCCGGTTCCAGCCGCTCCGGCCTGGCGGGCGATAACCAGAAGCGAGAATGGCCCCGCTCTGCCCGCAGTCGCTTGTGGATCGCCGCTGCTGTTGATTGCCGCTATCAGACCATCTGAAATACTGCCCAGAACGTCGCCGGTCTTGACTGTATAGCTGTGCTTGCGGCCGTTAACCGTAATAGTGGCCGTATCTCCAGCATTCACAACTCCGCTGATAGAAATTACGGTTGACGGGTTGTAAGGCTGGTGCAAAGCATTCGAAGCAGGCCAGGGTCTCGGCTGCCCCGGATATGTGGGCGCGCTGAACAGACCCGGATTCGCAGGCGCGATCGAGATCGGAGTCGCGTTCGTGTACGACGTACCGTTCGAAAGTACATACACGCTGCTGCTGCTTCGATCGGTAAAACTGTACGGCACTTGCGCAATGATTTGGGTGGGTGAAACCATCCACACCGGGACCGACAATCCGTCCATGAATACTTCGGTGCCTCCGAGACCGTTTGGCGGCAGGGCACCGGAAAAAGTCGCGGTCACGGTAGTATTCGAGAGATTCGTTCCATTGATCTCAACGATGGTTCCCGGCGCGACCGTGGCCGCGGTGCCGGCTGTCAGATAACCGCCCGATGCCGTTGCGGTGATGTTGGTACTTGATGTCGCTGTTACCAGCGAAATGGCGTCGAAGGGCAGGTTAGTCTTCTTCGAACTTAAGTAGATCACCCCCGAAACTGGCCCGAGCAACGCCGTTACGTTCGGGTCGCCCGCTCCGGCGTTGATGGAATTGACCAGAGCCTGCGCGATGGACGTCAGAGAATCGGTGCTCTGAATTGTGTAGGTATAAGCCTTGCCGGCAATCGTGACCGTTACGGTGTCCTTTGCAACAATCGTACCCGCCAACGTCACGGTGCCTTCTTGCCTTATGACTTCGCTGGCGTGATTGAGAACCGACTGGGGCGGCAACGGGGTTATACCGGGAGTAAAGACCAACACGCGGCGGTTGAACGGGTCGCTAACGTACAAATTCGTGCCGTCAAAGGCGAGCGACATGGGCGACGGAACCGTGTCAACGCTACCGGTGTTATCAATTGTGTTGGTGACGAGAGAAGTCGATTGACTGCTGATTACATCGTGTATGAAATCCGGCTGCCCCAGAACGGTATCAGCTGCTGCAGCATTGGCCGTGGGAATCGAATTGAAGATCAACACGCGGTCATTGCCGCCATCCGCAATGAAAAGCCGCGTGCCGTCAGAAAGCGCAAACCGGGGGAAGTTCAAGCTTTTGTTGCATATGCCACTTGCGGGGGGATTTGTACATAAGGCCGCTCCATTATTAGCTGCTGTACTCGTCATATCGGGCTGGCCTACGACGACATCGGCAGGTTGATCCATCGCAGTCGGAATGCGATTCCAAATCAGCACGCGGTTAAATCCAAGATCCGCGACGTACAACCGTTGGCCGTCCGAGGTCACCGATACAGGATTCGACAACTGATTCGCGGCGGTCACCGGATTGCTGCCCGAAACTGGGGGTTGATTCGCGCTCGCGAGGTTCGGCTGGCCCAGTTCGAGATCTGCCGGCTGATTGTTTTGGGTCGGAATCGTATTCCAGATCAGAACACGCGAATTCAGAGTGTCGGCCACAAATAGTTTTCCGTTCTGGATCCAGACTCCCTGCGGGCCGCGAAGCGTTTGGGCGTTCACGGCACTGGTGCTGGTCCCCGTCGTGAAGTTCGCCTGCCCAAGCACGATATTCGCGGGCGCATTTTTCGATGTTGGGATCGAGCTCCAGATCAACACGCGGTTATTGTCGGTGTCGGCGACTGCCAGAATGTTTCCATCCGTTGCAACTGCCGTGGGAGTTGTTAACGCCTGGCTCGTAACACCTGCCGTTGTCGATGTGTAATTCGGTTGGCCCAGCACATTTTGAGCCGGATACCCGCAGAGATGGCAAACGGCGCTGTAAGCCGGGAAGAGCGTCAAATCCGCCTGAGGAGGAGGAATCTGGGCGGCATCGAACGTGAGGACGCGATTGCCTTGAGGAAGCGCGCCTACGTGGTTCGAATCCGCTACGTACAGCGTTCCATTGGAGTAAGCCAACCCACTTGGACCACCCAGTACCTGCAATCCGGGAGTGCTGTTGACGTAGGTGAATGAAAGTTGACCGATCGCGGCGCGCGCAGCTTGGCCGCTGCTAAACTGCTGTGCCTTAACAAGGAACGAGCAAACCAACAGAAAGAGAACCGGCTTGTACTTACTCAATCAAAGACCCCGGAGAAAGCTCAGTATAACAGCGGGTGGGACGTGGGCTGCGCGCCCGAGGTTGCGCAACGAATGCAGTGAAACAGTTTGCCACGGGCAAAAATCCGATTTCTGGGACACTGTTTTCAGGAGCATCTATGGCTAGCACAGTTTGGCGCGGCTTCATCACCTTCGGGCTGATCTCGATTCCGGTGCGATTGTTCCGTGCGGCGCGGCCGGAGAGGGTCAGCTTCCGCAGACTCTATAAGCAAGAGCCTGCAAACGGAGGCGCTGGCGGAAGACAAGCCACTGCGGCTCATGAGACCGGTGTCCAAGACTTAACGGTTTCGAAGCGCGGAGAGGAGCCCGCACGGGTAGTCACGCCGATTCGGAGCGCGGAACGGACTGCTGCTCCGGAGCCGATTCTCGCGCCGGTCCAGCAGGTTTCTGTTCGAAAGGGGACCGATGAACTTGTGCCTGAGCGGTCGGTCGTCAAAGGCTACGAATACGAGAAGGACCGGTTTGTTGTTATTGATCCGGAGGAATTGAAAAGCATCGCTCCGAAGACCGCGACTGAAATGGAGATTCAGGAGTTCGTCAAACTCGCCGAGATCGATCCTGTTTACTTCGAGACGTCGTATTACGTCCGGCCCGAAGAAGCCGGTGAGAAAGCGTACGCGCTGCTGTATAAGGCGCTTCAGATAACGGGACTTGTGGCGATTGCCAAGTTCGCGATGCACGGCCGAGAACATATCGTGGTGCTGCGTCCCGGTAAGAGCGGGATCATCTCGCATACGATGTACTTCACTTCTGAGATGAGAGCCGACGAAGAGTACCGGGCCGACACGAGAGCGGTGTCGCAGAAGGAGCTGGATCTGGCGCAGACGTTGATTCATTCACTCGCCGCGCCGTTTGAGCCGGAGAAGTACCACGACACCTATCGCGAGAAGGTGGAAGCCATGCTGGCGAGCAAAGTGCAAGGCAAACCGCTCGCGAGGGTTGAAGTTTCGAAGCCGGCCGAGGTTGTCGACATTGCCGATGCGCTCAGAAAGAGCTTGGCGAATTTGAAAAAGCCCGCCAGCTCAGATCAGCAGTTGCGAAAAGCAGAGCCGGTGGGGAAAAAAGCTGCAGGAAGAAAGACAGCGCGCGGCGCTGGCCAGAAGTAAGTTTTGTATTTCAGAGGGCCACTACACGCCTTCCGTCCAACTGCCGGTTCACTATGAATGCCGAGCGTCAAGATTGCAGGCACTCAGTGGCCCACGAAAGTCGGTTTTTAACTTCTCCTGTGAAACGAAAGAACAGTGAGGTTCCAATCGAAACCAGGATCGCCCGTAATAACAAAAGCGACGGAAGTTAAAGGAGCCTGGCTGTCTATCCCGCATACATATCCAAGTTCTGGATCGAATATTCAGGAGTATCTTGGTATTCTTCGTGCGTTATAAGCGCTGCTGATTCTGCGTGATTTCCATAGCGAGGAGAGTCATGACAACTAGCTTTATCGGCGCAACCATGCTTGCTGCGGTTGCATTTGCAAGCGGTCTTGAGGCTCAAACTTTAGGACGGAGCCGATGCTCCACCGATCACGAGCCGGGTAACAGTTACGATCGTCCTGTTTCCTGGACGTTACTTGCTCCAAACATCCTCTGTGATCAGGAGGCAATCTGGCTGTTTCCGACTAAGCTGAGCCGCGAGAAGAGTTGGATCCCGGCGTTACTTGTTGGCGGCGCAACCGCCGGACTCTTCACTGTCGATCCAATCGAAGCCCGGTACTTCCACCAGACTTCCACATTCCAAGCGCTCAACGGGGTTTTCACGAGTAACGCAACAGCCTTAGGGACGATTATCGGCCCTGTGTCGCTCTATATGACAGGGCTCGTGCGGAGGGATGTCAAAATGCAGCACACGGCTTTGCTGGCCGGAGAGGCTGTTGCCGATGCCGAGATCGTGACGACAGTTTTGAAAGATATCGACAGGCGAGTGCGGCCGATCACGTTCACGCGCCAGGCCAACTATTGGGATTCGTGGTTTGAAGCCAAAGGCTCTACCTTGCGCGGTGATGGCAGTTTCCCGTCCGGTCATGCCATAGCCGCTTTCTCGATTGCGACTGTACTGGCTCATCGATACAGGACGCATCGGTGGGTCCCATACGTTGCTTACGGAATGGCCGGCGCAGTCGGGTTTTCCCGGATGTCCTTGTCAGCCCATTTCGCCTCGGACGTGTTTGTGGGTGCTGCCCTTGGCTATTCGATCAGCCGCTTTGCTGTCCTTCGATATTAGATAAATCCGCAATGAACATGCGTCTTGCCATCGTTTATTGCTCACGTTGCCGGTGCTCCTCAGGGCAGAACTGACGGTCGAGAGATTGGCCTGCGCCCCTTCGCCAAACACCAAATGAACCATCGAATCGATTGCCATGCCGATGCAGACGTTCGTTGCGGGCGCGGAAATGATTGTCAGCCGGAATGGGTAGCAGGCCAACGCAACCGAGCATACATGCGGGCGCCAAGCTCAGGCTGAAAATCATCGCGGCCGCCATCCGGAGACTTCGGCCGACGATCCAGGCACGCCCGCGAAAAACAAGATCAACCAAAACAGGCCGCTCACCAGGCTCTTGGCTACCCGCTTCGCGAGTGCTGCCTCCAGCTTATAAATCCCGCCGACGAGAACTGGCCTAAAGCCGTGCTGCCGCACAATTTTTCTTAGACCGTTCACGACCTCATCGCGCGGGTTTATTCCTTCTCCGCAACCATTCGCAAATAGAACGCGCTACGCGGCGATCTTTCGTCACGAATGTGCCGGCGACTCGCTCGTGCGTTGGCTCGTTCAGGATGCTCAGCAGGTGCTTCCAACTGAGAAGGAACGCGAGCGGAATGACGATGCCCCTCAGCGATCAGGGCCGGCAGCGAGAGTACCGTTCCTACTCCCTTGTGCTCTTCGAGAGCATCCTGCAAGGCCCACATCTTTTTCTATTCGTGTTTCGTATCCAACCTGCTGCGGTTTGCAGCGGCAATCAGCACGTCAACGGATTGGAGCCGCCGTTCCGGTCCACATACCCAAGCGCCAGCCACGGTTGCTTATCCTTCTTGAAGTAGTCGAGAAGACTCGGATCCGTGTTCAACCGCACGAGACTGAAACTCAACCCGGCATTTGCCAGCACAAAGGCTGCTGACGCCTCCACGCGGAGTTCGCGCAATGGTTTCGCCGAACGAGCAACAAGCTCTCGAACCCGAGCGAAGCGCACACCATAGACCAGAACGACGGGGTAGTGTCATGGGCCCGGCCTTTTGCTCCCAAGGATTTCGCTCCCGAGCGGTGCGAATCCTCGTTTCCCCGCCGAGCGAGCCTCTGTCAATTGAATGTCATGTAGACCAGGTGCGACAAAGCCAAAACAAACGCAATCCTGCCGAGATTCGCAGTCACGCCGGCCAATCTTTTTTCCGCATCTTCAAAATTTTTCGGCCCCTCAGCCAATCTTTGGACGCTCGTGACGGTTTTGATCGATTGGAGTTGCCGCGTTACCCGTGCCAGCTGCCAGCCGCTCCAAATAGTACGCTCACGAAATACAGGGCGAGGTCGCACTGACAATCAGTTGGCTTGCCGGATGAAAAGATCCGGTTAATTCTGGCGTCCTCCTGAAACTCGCGTCATTGGCGGAAAAGAAGTTCTCGTCGACCCGCGGTTTCAAATCGACAAACACGGCTACCACGCCGAAAAGAATGACGGTGAGCGCCAGCATCAGGCCAATGACGGCTTGGAAGCTATGTTGCGGAAGCTCATAAAAGGACGTGTTCGTAATCGCGTGACGCGGACGAATCGCCTTACGTCGTCTGCGTAGCCATTCGGCAGGTCACACAGATCGATGCCCTGCCCCCAGGCACGATCAGCTTCAGAGCTTGCACTTCATCTCGCAATGCGGTACATGGGCCGCCCACTCGCGCCTACTTCTTCGCGGGTTCATGATTGTAGCTGATTACGCGCGTCAATTTCCACACGCCATCTTCGTTTTGCCACAGCTGAACAAACTTGGCCTCACCCACGCCATCTTCCGGGTGCTCAGGATGGTGAAAGCGATGTACCCCAATCTCCACCGCTCCATACGCTTTCAGCGGGTAGACTTCGAGCGAGCCCGATACAAGCGTCCGCTGCACTTTGCCGCAGATGTTCTGCTTAATGGCCGCAATGAATGGAGCCTTACCTACGGACAGCCCGGTCTGATCGTGATAAAACTCCAGGTCATCGGACACCATCGCCCCTAGCGTCGCCAGATCGCAGTGGTTGTAGGCATCAAAGAGTTGTCTATCTAAGGACTTTATCGTTTGGAAGAGAGTGCCGGATTGCGCGTTGGATCGCGCATACACAGATGAACTAAGAAGAAGCAGGACAAGCGAGGATAAGTAAAGCGGCTTTCTCGACTTCATACAAATTTCCTTCACGGCTGAACGCTACCAGGCTCTACGTAGCGCGGCCCGGTGGAGTTCAGAAAATGTTTGTCCCGCGCAGCTCTTGCATGCCCATCATGCGTTTACAAAGCTTTCAGCCTGTCACGACAGTTCCCAACACGACTTTTCGGCAAACTGAGACGAACGCATCAGTTTTCGAGCTTGTACTTCGTCTCGCCGATGCGATACATGGGCCGCCATACCAAACGATTGATCGAAACAACGAGCGCCGCCATGACGATCGTCGCCATGAGTAAGATATCGAATCGGCCGGCGTCTGTCGCACGGCTAATTTGCGCGCCCAAACCGACGGTTGACATCACTCGATCCTTGAAATGAAAGTACTCCGCCACGATGCTCGCGTTCCAGGCGCCCCCGGATGCTGTTACCAGGCCGGTAACGAGGTATGGAAAGATGCCGGGCAGGATGACTACGCGCCATCGCTCAATGGAATTGAACCGGAACAGAGCAGCCACTTCCTTTAGATCGGAAGGAATGGCGCTTGCTCCGGCGATGACGTTGAACAGAATGTACCATTGGGTTCCAAGCAGCATTAAGAGAATCGATCCAATACCCAAGCCGCCGCCGAGCTTGACGATTCCCAAGAGCAGGACCGGAAAAAGCGCGGTTGCAGGCACGGAAGCCGCGATTTCAGTGAACGGCTGAGCGATGTGCGCCAGCTTCGGGTGGAAGCCGATGAATACGCCCGCGGGAATGGTCCAAGCGGATGCGATCAACAGCGCCGCGTTCACGCGCAAGAAAGTCGCCCCAGCTCCGGCGAGTATGCTTTCGAGATCCGCCGTCGTCAGGTGAGCTAAAAACCCGAGCACGCAGCCGATTGCATAACCAATGGCCGGCAGCGCGATGAGGGCGCAAGCCCACGCGAATAAGTTCGCGCGTGAAGAACGAACTACGGACTTGACGGACGTGGTTGCGTGGCGCGAGAAATAGAGGTCCAGCGTTTCACGAAGGGGCTCTAGCGTTCTCCTACGGAGCAGCGCAAGCGCACGCGAATTTCGCAGGAGGTGCAGTATGGGCGAGCGAAGAACCGACGCACTTTCCACTTGCTCAAACTTGAACTTATCCGACCACGCGATGACGGGACGCCATACCAGCTGGTCGATGATCACGATGACGCCGATCATGGTCGCGAGACCCCACAGCATGGACGCGGTATCGCCCGCGCCAGCCGCCACCTGCAGATAAGAGCCAAGGCCGGGCAGGCGAAAATCGCGCTTGCCAAGTACGAACATTTCGCACGCCATCAGAAAGAACCACCCGCCTGCCACCGAAACAATCGAGTTCCAAATTAAGCCAATAGCGCTGAACGGCAGCTCTAGTTGGAATAGCCGTTGCCACCTGTTGAATCCGTAGATATGGGCTGCCTCTTTCAGCTCGCGGGGAATCGACCGGAGCGAAGAATAGAAGCTGAAGGCCATGTTCCAAACCTGGCCGGTGAAGATCAAAAGAATTGAACCCAGTTCAACACCCAATTGCTTTCGCGGGAAAAGCGCTACCATGGCCAGCATCACGCCGGGAAGAAAGCTCAACACCGGTATCGATTGCAAAATATCGAGAAGCGCCACCATGAATCCCTGAAGCGAGCGATTGTAAGCCGCGATATATCCGTATGCGACCGCAAAGAGCAGGCTGAGAACGTAGGCAATCGCAATCCGCACGACCGAGTAGAAGGCATAGCGGGGCAAGGCCCACGGCGAGCGCGAGATTTGGGTGACGGAAGTCGCGGCACCGAGCCAATACCGGCCCATCACTAAGACGCCGTAAAACACCGCCAGAACGCTCGCGAATATGAGTACGTCGAAAAGAACCGGCCACGTGCGCTCGAGAAGAAGCGGCCGCGCGAGCCGGGGAACTCGGGGCGTCATCTACAGCCAGATCGCATCGCTATCTTCCATCGCAGGCTGATTCTCTTGCGAGATATGAAAACTGCGAGTCGCTGCGTCGTGATCGAACAGGTCGGCGTACCTGCCCCAATGAATAGCTGTCTCGAGCTGCCGGATCGTTTCTTGTTCGGTGAAGTGCTCGTCAAGCGTGTCGTGAAAGAACTCGTCGGGAAGCGTATGGTCGGATTTGGAATCGAGAGCCCGTTTAATCTGGCGAATCAGTGTTGCGTGTTCGAGCGCGGCTTTTGAAAAGAGCCGTTTCCGTTCGCCGATATCAGCTTCGACGTATTCGCGGCCTGCTTCAGTCAGCTCGACATCGCCTTCCGAGACTCGCGCGAGGCCGAGCAGCGATGCGGCTTCCATGATAGGAAGGAGATCATCGATCTCAAAGCCTAGCTCGTCCGCCAATCGATAGATATCGTCGTGACCGCCTCGATCGGAGAGAATCTCGAGCAGCCCCGTAATGCCGCCCGGCCGAGCGTGGGGCAACATCTGGAACCTCGGCCGTTTTCCGTCCGCAGCAATCTGCGTCAGCGCGAGCTCAGGAGCCGTTCCGGGCTGTGTAAGCACGTTGTAAATGTGATCGACGAGCTGTATGAAGCCGACCGCCTTCCGGTCCCTGGGCTGTGGCAACGCGACCTGCAGATCTGTCCTTACACGGCCTGGATTCTTCCGAAGCACGATGATGCGATCCGCCAGAAGCACGGCTTCCTCAATGTTGTGGGTGACCATGTAGATCGCGCGTGTTGGAATCGATTGATTAGCCCAGAGCTCGAGCAGCTCGCCGCGCAGATTCTCGGCCGTGAGTACATCGAGAGCGGAGAACGGCTCGTCCATAAAGAGCACTTCGGGCTCGATTACGAGCGCTCGGGCAAATCCGACACGCTGTTTCATGCCGCCGGAAAGCTCTTTCGGATATGCAGTTTCAAAGCCATCCAGGCCGACTGTTTCGAGAATTTTCAAGCCGCGTTTCCGGCGGGGAATGGCGGGTACACCGCGAGCTTTCAACGGCGCTTCGACATTTTCTAAAACGTTCAGCCATGGGAACAGAGCGAAACTCTGGAAGACGATCGATACGTTCGGTGTTTGGTTTTCGAGAGGCGTCCCATGCCAAAAAACCTGGCCTGCCGAAGGCTTCGACAGGCCGGTCAGCATTCGCAACAACGTTGATTTGCCGGACCCCGAGGGTCCAAGGACGGCCAAAATTTCGCCCGCGTAGACGCAGATGTTCGTCGGCGCGATGACTTGGATGAGGTTGTTGCCGGGCTCGCCGTACGACTTTTCTATACCGCGCGCTTCAATAATCACTTCACGCATTCCGGTGCCAGTTTACAGTGCGGGAGCTCAGATCAGCTAGCGCAGCAGATCTTCGAGTTGTATTTTGGAGCCGGTGCTCTGGTCGCGATATTTCACGATAACCGGAGTGTAAATTGATAGGCCCCATGCCTTACCGGGATCGGATTGCAACGCGCGCGAGCCTGCTACGACGACTGCTTCTTCCGGGATGACCAGCGGCGCATCCTCAGTCGCGCGGTATACCTCGCTTCGAATCAAATCGTAGACGGGTGTTGAACGATTCAGGATCGTGCCGCTCCCGAGGACCGCCCGGCGCTTAACGATTGTGCCCTCGTACACTCCGCAGTTTCCTCCGACCAGCACATCATCTTCAATAACTACGGGAAGCGCGCCAACCGGCTCGAGGACGCCGCCAATCTGTGAGGCGGCCGAGATATGGCAGTTGCGCCCGATCTGGGCACAGCTCCCAACCAGCACATGCGAATCGATCATCGTTCCCTCCGCAACGTATGCGCCGACATTGATAAACATGGGAGGCATGCACGTAACGCCCCGGCCAATGTAACAGCCGTCGCGAACGCTCGAACCGCCGGGAACGATGCGGATTCCGTCCGTGGCCGTGAACCTCTTTACCCGATAAGTGGATTTATCGAAGAACTGCGACGGTGCGGCTGCAACGGACATCTCGATGGTTTGCCCCATTCGAAAACCGAGCAGAATGCCTTTCTTCACCCAGCTGTTAACGCGCCATCCGGCCGGCTGTGATGAGTCCGGCTGCGCCGATCGAATCACGCCTTTGTTTAAAAGATCGCGAAACGACTCAAACAGCCGCTGGTCGCGATCTGAATACTGGGCCGGTTTCTCCGAAAATAAGCGCTCGATTGCTGCCTGCAGTTCCAGCAGATCCGGAGCACTCAAACGCGGGCTCCCGCGAGCAAGCCGAGTTCTTCCAATACGCTCTCTATCTTCTGTTGAGACGCAGCTTGTGGCAGAACCATCGGAAGCCTCCACACAGGCTCGAGGAGTCCCATTCGGGCCATAGCAAATTTCACGGGACCTGGACTCGTTTCAACGAAATTGACTTCCATCAAAGCCTGATATTTCCGTTGCAGCCTGCGGGCGCGCGCGAAGTCTCCTTGGAGTGCGGCGCGCGTGAGCTCGCCGAATTCATGAGGTATCTGGTTTGAAACGACCGAGATTACGCCGCGCCCTCCCAGAGCGATCAGAGGCAGCGTAACGGCATCATCGCCGGAAAGAACCGTGAACGACTCGGGGACGCGGGCCAGAATCGCAGCCATTTGTGAAATACTTCCTGAGGCTTCCTTAACCCCGACAATGTTTTCGATTTCTGAAAGGCGCGCGATAGTGGCAGGCTCGACATTGACGGCGGTTCGGGATTGGACGCTATAAACAATGATCGGGAGCGATGTCGATTCCGCAATGGTTCGAAAGTGCTGATACAGGCCTTCCTGAGTGGGCTTGTTGTAATAGGGAGTGACTGACAGTATGCCCGAGACCCCGAGACGCTTCAGTTCGGCAGTCAACTGGATCACTTTGACGGTGTCGTAACCGCCCGCCCCGGCGAGCACGGGCACGCGGCCTCGGGTTTCTTCGAGCGTAATCTGAACAACACGAAGATGCTCGTCGTGAGTCAGCGTCGGGCTTTCCCCGGTAGTGCCACACGGGACCAGAAAATCAATCCCAGCTTCGATCTGACGCCGCACCAGAGCCCGCAACACACTTTCATCAAGCGATCGATCCAATCGAAATGGGGTGACTAAGGCAGTTCCACAACCGGTGAGCATGCCGGCTCCTTTCTGCGCGAGATTTCCTTCATCACTTGTCGCGCTCGCCGAACAGAACGTCATCAAACGTGTAGACGCCTGTACGGCCCACGATCCATTGTGCGGCTTTCAAGGCTCCATGCGCAAAGCCTTCGCGGTTCCGAGCGACGTGGCGTAGCGTGATCGTATCCCCGGGCGAGTCGAAGCCGATCTCATGCGTCCCCGGATGCTTGCCGGCACGGCTTGAGCTTACGTCGATGTTGCGCGTGTACCCGCTGTGATGCATCGTTCGCACCAGATTGAGCAGCGTTCCCGAAGGCGCGTCCTTCTTTGCGTCGTGGTGAATTTCCCAGGCCCATGCCCCATACTCTTGCTGATTTTCGAGCAGCTCCGCAGCTACGCCGGCTAGCTTCCGAAACACGGCCATACCTACCGAAAAGTTCGGGCTCCACAGCAGCCCCGTGCCGTTCTCGCGGACGACCTGGGAGACGAAGTCGAGATGCTCGAGCCATCCGGTGGTCCCCGTGACTACAGGAATTTTTGCTTGGGCAAGACGCACCAGGTTTGCCGGAGTTGCACCGGACGACGTGAATTCAATCGCGACATCCGCAGCCGCTTCTCTACTTATTCCCCGGCCCTCCGGATTGCTCTTTGAATCGAGGCGCAGAATCACCTCGAAGCCATGCTGCGGTGCAAGCTGCTCGATCAGGCGCCCCATCTTGCCGTATCCGACCAGCATCAATCGTTTCGCGGAGCTCATAAAATTCTCAATCGAAAACAGCCGGATCGAGCGCGGCAAAAAACTCGCCGTGAAGGGCGGTGACGGCTTGTTCGAGATCGCGTTCAGAAATCACGAAACCGAGATTCAGCTCGGAAGCGCCTTGAGAAATCATGCGGATATTCTTGCCGGAGAGCGCCGAAAAAGCCCGCCCCGCGATTCCGGGAGTGTGCCGGATATCCTCGCCGATCAAACACACGATCGCTTGCGCCTCGTCAGTGCTGACTTCCGCGAACTGGCGCAGCTCTTCGCAAATCGATGATAAATTGTCCTGACTGTCGAGAGTTAGCGAAACACTCACTTCAGAAGTCGAGACCATGTCAACGCTGGTTTTCTGGCGATCGAAAATTTCGAAGATGCGCCGTAAAAAGCCGTGCGCCATCAGCATACGGGTCGATTGAATATTGACGACCGTAATGCCGCGCTTGCACGATATGGACTTCACAGCGTTATCGCAGGGAATCGGATCGGAAGTAATTCGGGTGCCGGCAACTTCAGGTCGGCGCGAGTTCAGGATCAGCACGGGGATATTTCGCTCGATGGCTGGCAGGACGGTGGCCGGATGGAGCACCTTCGCGCCGAAATAGGCCATCTCTGCGGCTTCGGCGAATGAAATGCTCTTGACACGGTGAGCGCCTGAAACAACTCGCGGATCCGCCGTGAGCATTCCATCAACGTCGGTCCAGATCTGAATCTCTTCCGCATCGAGAGCTGCACCCGCGATCGCGGCCGTGTAATCGGAACCGCCGCGGCCCAGCGTCGTTGTCTGCCCATTTTGGGTTGCGCCGATAAACCCTCCCATTACAACGACCGATTCGTCCAGTATCAGACCCACATTCTCCTTGAGCAAAGCGTACGTCTTCTCAAATATAGGCTGCGCCCGCGTGAAACGATCGTCAGTCAGAATCACGCGGCGCGCGTCGACATATTGGGTGGCCATGCCCGCCGCGCGAAATGCAAACGTGACGATGAGGCTTGATAAACGCTCGCCGAGACTTGCGATTGCGTCCATTGAGCGGGGTGAGAGCTCGCCCACTACCGAAAGCCCCTTGACTAATTCGTCCAACCATTCGAAATGTGCGCGGATGTAACGGTCGAGCTCGGCCGCGGCGGTACCCGCAACCGCCAGGCCGTGAGTCAGATGATGTGTTCGCAGCTCATCGACTAAGGCGAGGGCCTGATCGCGGCGGCCAGCCTCAGCTTCCGTCGCAGCGTTAAGAAGCGTGTTCGTTGCGTCGCCCATCGCGGAAACGACAACAAGCGGCCGGCGCTGTTCATAACTTTGGACGATGCACGTGACGCGCGCGATGGCTTCCTGTGATTCGAGGGAGGTGCCCCCGAACTTCATGACAATCATCCCGACCGCCTACTCAAAGAATCCTTCGGACACCATCAACTCTGCGTTGAGCACGGCGGCTCCCGCAGCTCCGCGAATCGTATTGTGTCCACAAGCGACGAACTTTGAATGGAGCACAGGACAGTCGCGCACGCGGCCAACGACCACACTCATGCCATTCTCGCGGAAGACATCGCGGCGCGGTTGCGGCCGATCCTCCTGCCGCATGTAAATGAGCGGATGCGAAGGCGCGCTTGGCAGGTTGCGATCTTGCGGCACGCTTCGGAACGAGTCAATGGCGCACTCGATATCTTGTACGCTCGGCCTCGACGAAAATTCAATCGACGCCGCGACCGTGTGCCCATCGGCAACGGCAACACGATGGCACTGTGCGCTGACGCGAGCTTTGAGCGGGACCGCCTCTCCGTTTGCAATGCCGCCGAGGATCTTCTGCGTCTCCTGCTCCATCTTTTCCTCTTCCCCGCCTATATAAGGAATAACGTTCGCGAGGATGTCGATCGCAGGCACACCCGGATAGCCCGCGCCGCTCACAGCTTGCAACGTGACCGCGAGCACGCGCTCGATACCGAACTGCATCATCGGAGCCAGCGCCATGCTCAGAACTACGGTCGAGCAGTTTGGATTGGTGACGATGATGCCTTTCCAGCCGCGATTCTTTTGCTGCGAATGAATCAGCGATAGATGGCCTGGGTTGATCTCCGGAACCAGCAGAGGGACATCCGGCTCCATACGGTGATTTCGCGAATTTGAGACGACAACGTGTCCGGCGCGGGCGAACTCACGCTCAATTTCCGTCGCGACGGAAGCGTCCATGGCTGAAAACACAAGGCGCGGAGCATGGCCCGGCTTCGAATCAGAGACGACGATTTCTGCGGGTTCCAGAGGCATGTCACCATCCAGGCGCCACGCCGTTGCATCCCTCAATTTTTTCCCGGCCGAGCGGTCGCTCGCTCCCAGCCAGGTGAGCTTAAACCAGGGATGGCCCTCGAGAAAGCGAATAAAATGCTGCCCGACCATCCCCGTCCCGCCGAGAACGCCGACTTCGACGCATTTCATACGCCTTGCGAGAGCCTCTCGACCAGTTTCCGGTACAACGCGACCGCCTCGATCAATTCTGATTTCGAGATTCGCTCTTCGGTTGTGTGAGCCAAGTGGATACTGCCGGGACCGATTAGAAACGGCTGCCCCCATGCGCTGCCAAAAGCCGGAATGTCGGTTGTGAACGCAACGAGAGTGGTTTCGAATCCATCGAGCCCGCCCGGATGCACAGCGGGAATAAAGAGAATCTCGTGCGCTTCCGCCCCGGGCCTCGCAGCAGCTTCAACTTGGGTCCGAAGCTCCGCAGGATCGCCAACAACACGAAACAAGATCTCGGCTTGCGCTTCATCTGGAATCACGTTGGGCGCGCGGCCCCCAGTAAGAGTTCCAATATTGAGAGTGCATGGGCCAAGAATTTCGTCACACGGGAGCGGGATGCGGCGGATGCGCTCGAGCGCGTCCAGCAATTTGTTGATTGCCGATTCGCCGAGTTCGGGATAAGCAGAATGAGCCATCCGGCCGTGCGCAACGATCTCATATCGAAGCGTACCCTTTGAGCCGATTGCCAGCTTGTTCTCCGTGGGTTCGCCATTAATCAGAAAACGGCTGCCGCGGGGATTGCGCGCGGCCACGAGCGCTCCGGCACTGTTGCGCTCTTCACCCACGACAAAAAGCAGCCCGAAGTTATAGGCGCCTGCAGCTAGCAAATCCTCACAGGCCGTGATCATTGCGGCGATAATACCTTTCGCATCGCAGGCCCCGCGCCCCCATATGTGCGTCTCGTCTTCCCGGGAAGGAATGAACGGCGGCACAGTATCCATGTGCGTCGAGAGCACCGCAAGCGGATCTCCAAATCGAATAAAAAGATTATCCCGGTCGGTTTCGACGTGCATGCGCTCCTTTGTGCCGTTGAACCGACGGCCCATTTCGGAAACGTACTTCCACAAGAAATCGCCGATTTCGCACTCGTGAGGAGTAATTGATTCAATATCGATGAGACGCCGAGTCAGCTCGAATACTTGCATGCTCGATAGAGGCTAGCACCCTGTAACCAAATGTAGACCTTCGGCGCATATAGATTCGGGTATCATCATCTAACAAGGAAGTTGGTTATTCCGGACAACGCGCGCACATCTTCGGACACCAAGGCCCGTGAGGCGCTGTTTGCAACGGTTGTCATTCAGCCGGGCGTCCTGGCCCGAACGTTTTGGTTATTGCGCCGGGCCTTCATGGCCGCGTATGAAGATAACTGTTTCGGAATAGCGAAAGGCGCGGCGTACTCGTTCCTCCTCTCGCTGTTCCCGATACTGACAACCCTGACGGCTATTTTGATTCGAGCGCGTGCCCAGGATATTGTACACGTGATCGCAACTTTCGTAATGCAGGTGGTGCCGCCGGGAACTGAGGAGCTGCTCCTTTCGCGTCTTCGGGAGAAGAGCGGGAAACCGGGCACGCTGCCAATCGTGGCGACTTTGGTATCGCTGTGGGCAGGATCTGGAGCCATGCTCAGCCTGATGGAAGGATTCCAAGCGGCTTACCGTATTCCGTCGGGGCGGCCCTTTCTGCAGCAGCGCGCGATGGCAATGTTTCTCGTCCTGATCGCTGCGATTCCGGCTGTCGTAGCCTCGTCGCTGATTATCTTCGGAGACCGGGGCGCAGCTGCCCTGATTCACTGGATCGGCTCTCCCACAGTGAGCGACATCAGCACACCGGTTCAGCTTCTGTGGCGATTCGCGCGTTACGCACTCGCCTTTTGTACAACTACCTTTGTTACAGGGCTGCTGTACTACTTCGGCCCAAATTATCGACCGGAGTTAGAGCGCATACCAGAAGCCACGGCATCGCGCTTTCTACGAGTGTGGCCGGGGGCGATTCTCGCCACCGTCCTCTGGCTGCTTGCGACCGCGGGTTTCGCCTGGTATGTCGCGCATATCGCAAACTACAACATTTTTTACGGAAGCCTCGGGACTGTAATTGTCTTATTGGTTTGGCTGTACCTGATTGCATGTATCGCGCTCATCGGCTGCGAATTCAATGCCGAGCGCGAACGCGTCGACGCCCTGCCCTCCTTGTAGTAATTGCACAGCACTCGGTGTGGGCGTGCCATGACCGGTTTCTATACTTGAAAAGTGCCGTTTAAAGTAAGTCTCGACTACCAGCCGCGCGGCGATCAGGCAAGCGCTATTCAACAGCTCGCTCGCGGCATATCCGACGGGGAAAAGCATCAGGTTTTGCTTGGCGTGACCGGCTCCGGCAAAACCTTCACTATGGCGAAAATCATAGAGGCGTTCGGCAGGCCCGCACTTATCCTCGCGCATAACAAAACCCTTGCCGCGCAGCTCTATCACGAGTTCAAGGGGTTTTTTCCGCAGAATGCAGTCGAGTATTTCGTCAGCTACTACGATTATTATCAGCCCGAAGCCTACATTCCTTCGGGAGACATCTACATCGAGAAAGAGGCTACGATTAATGACGAACTGGACAAGCTGCGCCTATCTGCGACGCGCTCGCTATTTGAGCGACGCGACTGCGTGATCGTCGCGAGCGTGAGTTGCATTTATGGGTTGGGCTCTCCGGAAGCCTACTACGGCATGCTGCTGATGCTCGAAAAAGGCCAGCATATTACTCGGAAAGAACTGCTGCAGAAGCTTGTTGAAATCCTTTACGAGAGGAACGATCATGATTTTCGGCGCGGAACATTTCGCGTACGAGGCGATGTGATCGAGCTTTTCCCAACTTACGACGATAACGCGTACCGGATTGAATTATGGGGAGATGAAATAGATTCTCTGAGCCAAATCGAACCGGTCACGGGGCAAGTAAAGCAAACGTATTTGCGGCTGCCCATTTATCCCAAAACGCATTATGTGATGGATGGCGCAACCCGGCAACACGCAATGCAAAGCATCGAAAATGAGCTGCAATGGTGGAATAAGGAGCTCGAAGGCGGCGGTAAGCTGATGGAGGCGCAACGGCTTTACCAGCGCACCATGTTTGATCTGGAAATGATCAAGCAGATCGGATATTGCCACGGCATCGAGAATTATTCACGTCATTTCTCAGGTAGGCTGCCTGGTGAAGCTCCTCCGACGCTCCTCGACTATCTTCCGAACGATGCTCTGATCTTTATCGACGAGAGTCATCAAACAGTCCCGCAACTGCAAGGAATGTTTCACGGAGACCGGTCGCGCAAGAACATTCTGGTCGACTACGGCTTTCGCCTTCCGAGCGCCCGAGATAACCGGCCACTCACATTCGAGGAATTCGAAAACCGCGTAAATCAGGTGATTTATGTCTCAGCGACGCCCGGGCCATATGAGCTGACCAAATCCGCCGGCGTGGTCATCGAACAGATTATCCGGCCTACCGGGCTGGTAGATCCTGAGATCGATATCCGGCCGATCAAGGGCCAGGTGGATGACTTGTTGCATGAGATTCGCTTGCGCGCGGAGCGAAATGAGCGCGTGCTGGTAACGACACTTACGAAGCGAATGTCGGAGGATCTTGCGGAGTACTACACCGAAGTTGGAGTGAAGTGCGCCTATCTGCACTCGGAAGTAAGTACCCTCGATCGCATCAAAATCCTCCGCGATCTGCGGCGTGGAGCGTACGATGTGCTTATTGGAGTGAACTTACTGCGCGAAGGGCTGGACCTCCCCGAAGTTTCTCTCGTTGCGGTTCTCGACGCCGACAAGGAGGGATTTCTGCGCTCAACCGGATCGTTGATTCAAACCATCGGCCGAGCCGCCCGGAACCTATACGGGCGGGCGATTTTGTACGCGGATGTTCTCACCGAAAGCATCCAGCGGGCGATCCGCGAGACGGATCGGCGGCGTGCGCTACAACAAAGTTATAATCAGGCCCATAACATTACGCCGCAGACCATTGTTAAGCCCATTGACATGAGCTTAGTTGCGGTGTCCGAAGCAGACTATTTCACGGTGCCGCTGGAAACTGAGACAGAGACGCAAACCGAGCTAACATCCGAACAGCGTGAAGCTTTGATTATCGAGCTGGAACTCAAAATGAAGACAGCGGCGAAGGCTTTTGAATTCGAGAAAGCGGCACGGTTTCGTGATCGGATGAGAGCCCTGAAAGCGAGCAGCATCTATGAAGAAGCCGTTGCAAGCCGGCCTGATAGTCGAGGGTAACGCCAGCAGTTCTACCGTTCTTCGGCTGCCCAAGATGCCGCAAGAACTTGGACCCATTAAGTCAAAATCACTGCGCGTCGCCCGGCGGCTTTCAAATCTGCTAAGGGCCGGATATCCCGTCGCCGACTATGAAGGCTTACAAGAGGCACGGCTGATTCTCATGCGGGTTCCGGACAGCGCAGTGCCCCGCGTCGTAGAAGAGTTGCGCCACTCAGAACTCATGTTGAAGGATCTTTCCTTCGTGCTCTGTGACACTTGGCTTTCGACTGACGTGCTGCAACCGCTTCGCTCCCGCGGGGCTTCGGTTGCGACCCTCATCAGCGTTCCCCATAGCGGCCGGAACTGGTTCGTGGGAGAGGGCCAAGTCAGCGCAATGCGGCAGATTCGGCGACTCATCGAACAGAATGCCGCACGGGTGATCGAGCTTCGCCCCGGCGCCAAGCGCCTCTACTTTGGCGCCGTGCTGCTTACGGCAACCCTGCCCATTCCGTTGTTCGTTGCCGCACAGAAAGCGCTGCGCGGAAGCGGAGTGTCGGGCAATCATCTCCATACGCTGTTAAATGAAATGGCCCAGAGCATGTTAAGGAAATTTTCAAAAGGGTCTCGAGCGACATGGGCCGGGCCGCTGACCGAATGCTCTGAGGAGACCGCGAGCGCCTATTTCGAAGAGTTGCGCCGGAATGATCCGCAGATAGCGGACATAATCGCGGAGGGTTTAGGCTGGGGACGCCGCGGAATATCACGTCATAAGGTGCCGCGCAGTGATCTGTTCCGCGAAGCCTCCGGGTAGTACTTCGCTTTACCTTCCGCTTTTCGCTTGACCCCGGAACCTATTCCAGGGTGCATACTGGCGTTAGTTCAAGGCGAGGGTATTTGCAGGAACGATTTTTTCGGTCGGGACAGTTAGCTCTCCTGGCGGGCGTAAGCCCGGATACCTTGCGGCATTATGAGCGAATCGGGGTTCTCGTCGCCCCGCGCCGGACTGCATCCGGTTATCGGATGTATCCCGCCGCCGCCCTTGAGCGCGTATTGTTGATCCGCGGAGCCCTTCGTGTGGGCTTCACGCTTCCGGAACTCCGACGCATTCTAAATGTCCGAGACAAGGGCGATGTTCCGTGCCGTCAGGTGCTGATGCTTGCGAAACAAAAACTCGGAGAGCTCGAAGCCCAGCTCATTGAGATGCAGACCACACGCGACCGCATGGCCGAACTCATAAACGACTGGGAGAAACGCGTCGAGCAAACACCAGAAGGCGTGCGGTCCCGGCTTCTGGAAGGGCTCGCGCGCGCTCAAACCGCGCCGCCCTTGAAGTATCCACGCGCTTTCCAGCAAAGAAAACAGAGGTCAAAAAGCATATGAAAACAGCGTTCGCCGCCCTACCATTGCTCTTTTACGCCACGCTCTTGGGGCAGGACATGAACCATTGTCCGATGATGAAGCACAGGGATCATGCGGCTGGAGTGGATAGCCGCGGAGATATGGCAATGGGCTTTTCGCATGAGAAGACAACTCACCATTTTCGACTGCTCAAGAACGGCGGAGTCATTGAAATAGATGTTAAAGACCCCTCCGATGTTCTGGATCGCGACCGGATACGGATGCACCTGACTCATATAGCGAAAATGTTTTCGAACGGCGATTTCAGCGTTCCCATGTTCATTCATGACGAAACGCCACCTGGAGCCGCAGTGATGAAGAGACTGGCAAACGAGATTGCATATGGCTACGAGCCAACCGAGCGTGGAGCGTCCATACACATCATCGCGACAAAAGCAGAGGCGATTCGCAGCATTCACGCATTCCTCAAATTTCAAATTACCGATCACCGGACTACAGATCCGGCTCACCTCCAAGATCAATAACATTTCCTGTGTTGCGCTTCCCCGTGTGAACCGGTGGAGCTGCAGTTTCGTACCATGCAGTGTGTACGGAACCGACGAATTCACCACAGCGGCGACAACAGACTTCATTGAGGAATGCATTGCCGCGTGGCAGGAAAGCTCAACCGATCTTCCCGCGCTGGGCCGCCGATATAGCGAAACCGAGCAGCGCGAACGCGAGATTCAGTTCGACGAAGAACTTACGATCGTTGAAACCGAGCTGCTAACATGCCCCGGAACGCAGCAGGACCGCGAGAGAGCGTACACCCGGATTACGTCATCAGCAGCCAGGCTGGCGATGCTCGCTTTGGACCTGGATGACCCTTACTACGAATCGTTATTGTCTGGAGATTTTCCGCAACTCGGCAGAGATCTGGCGCTGAGTGCGCGCCGGCTTGATCCCGCCGTAAGTTTAAACGAGATCCTGCAGGCCTGCCGGAACGCCTGGACTGCCGGCGGCCTTCAACCGTTACTGGGGCAAGCCATCGAGCTCACGCCCGCGCTTTTCGCCTACAGCATGCTCTATCCGTATAGCGACAACTACATGGACGACGCCGCGATTCGAGTGGAAGAAAAGCTCGTCTTCAGCTCACGATTTCGCAAACGGCTTGCGGGAGAGCTTTATCACGCCTCGAACGCTCGCGAAGCAGCGATATGGAGTTTCGTCTCGTTGATCGAATCGCAATACGAGCGCGGCGCGTTTCCCCAGGTTTACCAATATCTGCTTGAGATTCATCGAGCCCAGCAGGACAGTCTTCGTCAGCTTGCAGCCGCGGGTCCAATCGCAGATGTGGATCTTTTAAGACTGACGTTCACAAAGGGTGGCACGTCCGTGTTGGCGGATGCGTGTCTTGCAGCCGGACACCTCTCCGAGTGCGAGGCAAGGTTTGCGTTCTACTGGGGAGTGCTTCTCCAAATGGCAGACGATCTGGACGATGTAGCCGCGGATCGCGAACAGGGATTTGTAAATCTGTTCTTGCGAGCTGCTGCGCAGGAGCCGCTCGATGACCTCACCAGCCGCACCTTGCGGTTTGCACAGACCGGAATGAAATTCATGCGCGTTCTTCCGAACGGCTGCCGGCGTTTCAAGGACCTGCTCGGCAAGAACGCAACCGCGCTGCTCATTCGCGCCGCCGGGCGATCAGGCGAGCTCTACACGAAACAATATCGGGCCGAGCTCGAGACGTATTCTCCGCTTCGATTTTCATTCATTGAAGAGCGGGAGCAGCGATTCGCTCGAGGCGCGGGCTCCTACGCAGCATTCTTCGAAGCGCTCCTCCTGAGCGAAGATACGGAAAACGGCCTGTTTGAAGTGGCCTAGAGCACTGTAAGATTGAAGCTGCAACTAGACGGAAGCTGGGCAACTAGCCCCATGAATCAGGAGACAGATGAACCCAAGATTGAAAACCGCTCTGTTTGGACTTGGATTGATAGGCGTAGGTGGCGGGTTAGCGGTGATCGGGGCCGCGGTTGTCGTACCTGCCTGTATAGGATTCTCGCGAGACTTAGCGCAGGCAGCCATTCGCAAAGGAAAGGAAGGCGTGATGTGCAGCATTCAAAGCGCCGCGGCAACCGTGGGAGAAGTCACAGGCAAACTGCATCATACGTTTGAAACGGCGTCAAGGGCGGGTCGGGGGCCAGCGGTTCAATAGTCCCCGGCGGGGAGGAGACCCCCATTCTGAGTAGGTTATGAATATCGGCTTCATCGGAATCGGAAAGATGGGCGCCGGCATGGCGCGCAATCTGCTGCGGGCCCGGCATACGGTAATTGTTTACAATCGCAGCCGCGAAAAAACTGAGGCCCTGGCCAGCGATGGAGCGCAAATTGCGAATTCCGTCGCAGAGGCGTCTGGCGAGTGTGAAGCCGTCATCACAATGCTCGCGGATGACTCTGCTGTCGCCGATGTTGTGTTCGGACCGGGCGGCATTATCTCTGCCCTGAAAACGAATTGCATTCACATCTCAGGCAGCACCATCAGCGTGGCGCTGGCGCGGCGCCTTGCGGCAGAGCATGCCGATCGAGAGCAGCTTTTCGTAAGCGGTCCTGTTTTCGGGCGGCCCGAAGCAGCCGAAGCCAAGAAACTACTCGTGCTGGCTGCCGGTGCGGACACCGCACTTCACCGCTGCCGCCCTTTGCTCGACGCCATGGGACGCGGAACCATCGTCATCGGACCCGAGCCCTGGCAGGCAAACCTCGTCAAGCTTTGCGGCAATTTCATGATTGCCGGGATGCTCGAGGCGTTTGGTGAGGCGTTTGCATCCGTGAGGAAAGCCGGTATGGACCGTCACGTTTTCCTGGACGTTGCCAATGAGCTGTTTAGCTCTCCAATGTATAAGAACTACGGAAGCATCGTCGCAGACGAACGATTTGACCCGGCGGCGTTCACACTGAACTTGGGGCTAAAGGACATTCGGCTGGTTCTCGAAGCCGCAGAGCAGTTTGCCGTTGCCATGCCGCTCGCCAGCCTGATTCGCGATCATGCGATCTCCGGAATCGCTCAGGGGCAAAAAGATTTGGATTGGGCGAGCCTGGCTCGAGTTGTAGCCCGCAACGCCGGATTAGAAAGCTAACTGCTGAAGCGAAGAATCACCCAGTGCTGCGCTGCTTTGTCGTAGACGAATTGTACGCTGGCGTCGAATTCCTTCGGCCCCGGGCGGCTTGCACACCACACGATATGATCCAAATCTATTGCGGCCGGATGAGAAGTCTGGTCAGGTAGATCAAGCTTATACTCACAGCTCGGGTCGTGCTTCTTCACGTACTTCAGCCAGTTCTCGGCCTTGTTGTTGTAATGCAGCAGCGACGCCGCGTTCTCCGGGCTTAGCGACGGGGTCGGCGGCGGAGGCGGCGCGCTGCACCCCGCAAAAAGCAAAACGCAAATCAAACAGGAGGATCTGATCACCGTCGTGCACATCGTAACAGTTTTGCATACACCTTCGATGCTGTTAAAAATCGATCTCTGCCAGCTTCTCGGAGATCATTGCGTCCAAACATCGAGAAATCGGATCTAGCCCCGTTGAGTTCCGCTTTGATGTAGGAGCAACTTCCGGTCAGCCGACGGCCCGATTCCAACAAATCCAGCTGTTAACCTGACCAAAGGAACTGCCTCACCGGCCCCGGTTCCGAGTTCGTACAAGCCGAGATCAGGCATGTGGGTTGATGATAAGACACTTCGGACCGACTTGTTGGCGGTTAATTCGAATGCTATTGTGCTTTGCGACGGCCTGAATGAAGAACGGCTGGCATGGAGACCGCATGCAGGCAAGTGGTCGATAGCAGAGAATCTCATTCACCTTCGTATCACGACAGAATGTTTTTTGCCTACAATTCGCCATGCCGTCGCGGACTATCGGCGCAGAGAACTCTTCAGTCCAGGACCCTTTCGTCTCGGCTGGTACGGTCGTCTGTTAGTTCGGTACGTAGAGGCGCCGCCACTTGTCCGGCTGCCCGCACCTCGGAAACTCGTTCCTGTGTTGTCCGGTGATCCGTTACGAGCGCTGAGCGAATTCTTGGATTCGCAGGCGGGAATGCTGAAACTTCTGGAGAGCGCTGCGGGCTTGAATCTTATGGCTGCTCGCTTTCCCTCGCCCCTGGCGAGCTACATCAGGATGAATTTGCTTGAGTTCTTCTCAGTGTTCAATGGGCACTCCCGAAGGCATTTGTGGCAGGGCGCAAATGTGCGGCATCGTCTGTTCGGCACAGGCAAAGTTACACCACCACTCTCCACGTGACGAAAAATCAATCTGCTTCCGTGCTGTTTCGCTCGGGTCACAGCGCAAACCGGAGTGTTATTCAAGAGCATCGTTCCCAAATGTATTGAATACCGCGTAGCTCGCGTAGACTGATGACGTGCGGCGCGATCCTGAGTTCTTCGGCGAAGTGGAACTGGATCTGCTGTATATGGCCAGGCGTTTGCGCGACGCGTTACGCCTGGAAGCGCTACTGACTGAAGCGGGGGTCGAATACCTGGTTGAGACCGGGACGTACACGGGCGGGTTCCTGATGCGCCGCGATCTGACAGGAGCTTTTTTTTACGTCGCGGGTTCGGACCTGACCAGAGCTCGCGATCTGCTGCTCAAGAATCGCTACCGTCCCGTACGAGCTGCAGAGCTGAGCTAAAGAGAAGTGGCTGGTTCCGATTGGCGCAGGTTTTCAGCCATTCTTTCAGGGGCCGTATCCGCCAGAAAGGTTCCGAAGCCGGTCTCCATCGTGGCGAGATATTTGAGTTTTGTCGGGCTGCGTTGGAGAGGGAGAAACTCGACGTGAAAGTGATACGGTGCATGAGGCTCGCGCAAGGGCGCCTGCTTCACTGCCATCATCAAGGGCATTACGAATCCGTACAGTCCGTCGTATTTGCGCCGCACGATGCTGAGGAGATCGGCCAGGCTGGATCGTTCGTCGCTGCTGAGTTCGGGCAGCGTTCGAGTGTGGCGGCGCGCATAGAGGCCGACCTCCGCTGGAAAACGCGCGGCATACGGAACAAAGGCGGCAAAGTGATCATCGGACGCGATCACTCTCGAACCGTCCTTCAATTCCTCGTCCAACAAGCGGCAGAACAGGCACTCACCGTTATTGGCTTTCGCAAATTCTCTAGCTGAGGAGATTTCCTTCTGAACATTGGGCGGAATGAAAGGCATCGAGTAGATCTGCCCATGCGGGTGCGGCATGGTCACGCCCACGGCCGCTCCGCAGTTCTCGAACGGAGCCACAAATGCGATCGCGGGATCCTGAGCGAGCTGGCTGGTGCGCTCAGCCCAAAGATCGACTATTTTTCGCCAGTGATCGAGGCGAAGTTTCGACGGCGGGAGCGTGTGATCCGGCGAGTATAAGATGACATCGCACGCTCCATGAGCGCCGGTTTCAGCGAACAATCCGGGCTGCGGAGCGAATGACGGCGCTGTTTCAGAAAACGCCGGGAAATCGTTCGGATACAGGTAAACATCGTAGTGATCGGGAACGCGGCCCGATCCGGGATCAAACGGGCACCAGTCAGAGGGCATCTGCGGCCGGTCCTGCCGCTCTGTTGAAACCGCAACCCACTGTTCGAGCAGAGCATGCCAACGAAGCTGTTGCATCGTTCGGTGAACGCCCAGCTTAGTGCGAGCCGCTCTTCACA
Source organism: uncultured Acidobacteriaceae bacterium (assembly GCA_963703035.1). Lineage (GTDB taxonomy): Bacteria > Acidobacteriota > Terriglobia > Bryobacterales > Bryobacteraceae > Bog-105. The sequence continues at coordinate 2,923,859 of OY969780.1, forward strand.
GGTACCGTGATTCTATTGCTCACGTGCCCGTTTTGGGCGATCAGGAGTAGGGTTTTCGGATTGTCGTCAAGATCGGGCGGCAACACGATGTGAACTTCATAAATACCAATTGACCCTTGCGGCAGACGGGCGGAAGCAACTTGCGTCGAACGGCCATTCACCAGCGCGCTAACGGGAGTCACAACTTCGGCATCGGAACCGGCATAAGGCACACCCATTTCGGCCCGGGCCCCCACGTCAGAATCTCTGACCGCGCCCAGCCCCGCTGCCCAGACGATTACTGTTTCACCAGCTTTGGCAGGATTCTCAGGAGTCACAGGAGTGCCGCTCTCGATACCCGAGCTGGCGGTAGCGTGAAGAATGAGACCGCTTCTTGGCTCGGCTCCGCCGAAGGCGAATAACCCAGGAGTCGCCCGCTCCATCTTGACCGCAATTGCATTCGTAATGCTGACGCTGCCATCAGTATGTTTTGTTCTCACGTACACGCTCGCGGAGGATGTGTTCCCGGGGACATAAGGCAGCTGAACACGGATCTGATCCCGTGATACGGACAGAAGCGGAAGCGGTACGCCGTTAAAAATCACCTCAACGCCACCTAAGGTTGTGGGAAGCGGCCGAGAGCCGTCATCGGGCGCGGATGCGTTTCCGTCTGCAAGTCCATCAGCGCTGATGGTTATCAGCGATCCAGGCGCAAAAGGCTCCCCAATGAGACTCGCAGAATTCACAATCGCATTCTTTGGAACCGCGTTGTCCGCAGCCGTAAAGACCAGAATCCGCCGATCTTGCGAATCGGCAACGAACAGATTGATTCCATCGGAAGCCAGCGCAATTGGCCGATGCAGCGTATCCGCGCGTGGAATACCGGCCGCGTCAACCGACGTGAAATTCTCCTGACCAAGCACGGCGTCAGCCGCTTGATTATTCACTGAAGGAAGAGAGTTCCAGACCAGCACACGTTTCAAAGCTGTGTCGGCAACGAACAGGCGCTTGCCGTCAAAAGTGACTGCGCTGGGCTCGACAATTGTGCTCGCTGAGAGCGCGAATGAATCAGACGTGGGCTGACCGAGCACCACGTCCGGCATTCGATTCGCCCCGCTGAAGCTTGTGTCGCGCCAGATCAGCACGCGATGGTTCGCGGTGTCAGCGACCACGACAGTATGCCCATAAATACTTACGGCCGGGGAACCCTCCAGCATCGGCTCATTGACAATGGAAGCGGGCGAAACTCTGCATAACACGCAACGGGTCCCCGATCCCGGCGCTAGCTCATCATTCGGTCCAGGAATATTCGCCAGATCGAAAACCAGAACACGATGCGCAGTTCCAGTTACGTAAAGCCGGCCGTTCGCCACAAGCAAATTGGAAGCCGTGATGCCCGCTCCCGCAGCCCCAAATGAGGGCTGCCCGAAAACCATCCGGGCGGCTTGACCGCTGCGAAATTCAGCGGCCCGCATCGACAGCGGCAGCAGCAGCAAAGTTGTGACACGAAGAATTCTCTGCATCGGAACGTGACCCGCGCCAGGCGCCTAGTTCTAGGCTACTTCTTTCCGCGCTTGTAAGTAGCGGTGATGTGTGTCGAGAGCCCACCGCGGGCGCCGAAATCGCCCGTCACTGTCGCTCCGATCGGATCTGCCGCCCGCAACACATCGGCTAGAACTCGATTGACCACATTTTCCTGAAAAATCCCTAAATTGCGATAAGCCAATAAGTAAATTTTGAAAGACTTCAGCTCGAGACAACGCTCAAAGGGCGTGTAGACCAGGGTCAATGTTCCGTGATCGGGCAGCCCGGTCTTGGGGCACACCGAGGTGAACTCTGGTGTCGCGATTTCGATGGCGTACTCACCGTACTGGTTCGGCCATGTTTCGATGTCCGGCAACGGCGCATCCACACCGGCGTGCGCGTGCTCGTCCGTGTACTGGCGGGTTCTCTTCACTGGACCTGCAGCTTTTTCGCCAGAAGCTCGAGAAACAACCCCACATCCGTAACCACACCGAGAGCCTGGCCCGTGCCGCGGTCGCTCACCTTCGTAGGGACGGCGGGATTGATATCCACGCAAACGATCTTTACCCAGGCAGGCAGCATATTTCCAACCGCGATCGAGTGCAGCATCGAGCTCAGGCACAAGACGACACCCGCGCCTTCGAGCTGCGCTGCGTATGCATCCTGCGCCTGGTTCATATCGGTGATGGTTTCGGGCAGCGGCCCATCATCGCGCAGGCTACCCGCAAGAACAAATGGCACATTCGCCTGAACGCACTCATACATCACGCCCGTAGTGAGGCGGCCTGACCGCACGGCTTGCGCAATGCCGCCCGCGCGGTAAATGGCGTTAATAGCGCGCATGTGGTTGCGATGCCCATGTTGCTCCAAACGGCCGTCCGACGAGCGAACTCCCAAAGAAGTTCCCCAGAGAGCCGATTCGATATCGTGCACAGCCAGCGCGTTTCCGGCGAGTAAAGCATCAATCCAGCGATTGCGAATCAGGAGCGATAGAGCATGACAACCACCGGTATGGACAACAACCGGGCCCGAGACCGCGATGATCTTTTTCCCATCAGCGCGCGCCTGCTGCATCAATGCGGTTGTCTGGCCAACCGCCGTTTCAACCTGGCGCTCGGAAGAGATTTCATTGCTCATGAAGGCAAACGCCAGGCGGTCCCGCTCCTTTTGCTCAGGAACGATGCGAATGCCCTTCATGCCGACGACCACCAGATCGCCGGCCTTGAGGTCCCGTAACCGGCAGCATGTTGCAGACCCATTCTTAACCACGATCATCGCGTCCATGCGCTGGTTCCGCACTTCGATCCAATGCCCGTGGCGGCGAATGAGCGTGCGCTGGTTCGTGGTCGAATAAAAATCTTCCGGAGCGCACTTGTCTCGGTCGGCAGCCTTGATGTCAGCGTCGCTCGAGTCCGCTGCAGAGCACCCGAGGCGCAGCAATTGCGTCATCATCTGCTCCATCTGTTCCTGAGAAGGAGCTTCCACACGCAAGCGCAGAGAAGACGGATCACTGTTTGTCCGGCCAATCGAGAACTGCTCGACCTCGAAGCGGCCTCCGTACTCGACTACTGCATCGAAGATGCGCTCCATGATATGCGAGTCAATCAAATGCCCTTGCGCTTCGACGATTTCGCAGAACGGCAACTCAGAAGAAGATACCTGCGGAGCCATAATCAGGCGTGTGTCAAAAACAACGGCAAGCCTTCCTTGTGGGCGTAGATCGGGCGGTATCTATCTTTATTGAACATATCGTCAACATCTACTCTGCGCGGCCCCAGCTTGGGATCGGGGATCGGGACCATAGCGAACTTACCGTCTGATATCGAGGCCATTAAGCCGTGCCGGTGCGAAGTGAAGGCGTCGTAAGCCATGCTGCCGAAAGTAGTCGCGACCATCGTGTCCAGAAAGTCAGGCGCGCCACTGCGCAGATCGTAAGTCAGATCACTGACTACCGTCTCGGCGCCCATCCGCTTCTTCACCTGGTCACTAAACTCTTCGGCGACGTTGGCCTTCTTGCGGTGGCCGAACGCATCAGCTTCCCCGTATTCGCGAACCTGATAGCCTTCCCACTGCGCGCCTTCGGACATAATCACCAAACAGTAATTGCTGGGATTATTCCGCTTATCGGTTGCCAGAAGATCTATCATCTTCTGAAGATCGAACTTATATTCGGGGATGGCGCAGCGGATCGATGTCACGTAAGCCGTATACAGCGCCGTGTAACCGGCATCACGGCCGAACACGCGGAAAATGCCGACGCGCTCGTGCGAGCCAACCGTCGTACGTTGCCGCTGAATGGACTCTTTGGCCCGTGAGATGGCCGTCGAGAAACCGATGCAGTACTCTGTGCTTCGGACATCATTGTCCATGGTTTTCGGAATCCCGATGACGTTGAAGCCGAAGCCGTCGAGGGTCGCTGCATAGCTGAGAGTGTCGTCCCCGCCGATTGCAACCAAATAGTCGATATCCAGTCTCTCGAGGTTCGATAAAACCTGCTTGCTGAGATCGTACGTCGTCGACGTGACTCCATTTTTGGTCGTGGTAGCTGATGGAAAATTGTCTTTATTCAGAAAATCCGGGACCTCTCGCATCTTTGAAGGATTGGTTCGGCTCGTGTGCAGAAAAGTTCCGCCCGTGCGATCAACAGTGCGCGTGTTCTCGCGGGTAAGTGGAAGAACATAGTGCTTCACACTCTCTGGGTCATCACAATTCAGGTGAGTCAGCCCCTTCCAGCCCAGGCGAATGCCTGTGACCTCATGGCCGTCAGAAGTGCTTCGATACACCACATTCTTAATAACGGCATTCAGGCCGGGCACATCGCCGCCGCCCGTCAAAATGCCAATCTTCTTACCTGACATGACTCTCCTGCCAATGAAGCGTAATTTTGTTCCTGTGGATTGCTCTCATTTTAGCTACGGCCAGTTTCGATGAAAAATTAGCCTTCGAAATCGGCCAGCCGCGGCGGAAATAGTGGCTAAGAAAGCGCCGTCGCGCTACTCGGCTATCGCCCTCTCAACCGCATCCGGTTGTTTCGGCAGCGCCGAAGTGAGCACCTTCACGCCATCGTGTGTCACCACCACGACATCTTCAATCCGAACGCCGATGTTCTCTTCCGGTATGTAGATTCCAGGCTCCACCGTGAGAACCATGCCTTCCTCGAGCTTCAGCGGCACTCCACCCGCGTCATGAACGTCGAGTCCGACAAAGTGACCCAACCCGTGCGTGAAGTATTTCCCTAGCGGCTCGCCGTGCTTATCTTTTCCGTGTGAGTTAATGTAGTCTTTCGCGATTTGGCTGATAGTCCCTGCCTGGCCATAATAGATAGCTCCCGGCTTCATGGCCGCGATGGATGCCTGTTGCGCCCCCAACACAATTTCGTAAATCTCGCTCTGCCGTGGGCTGTAATGCCCGCCCACAGGTATGGTGCGCGTAATGTCGCTCGCGTACTTCTCGCATTCGGCCGCCGCGTCGATCACGACCACTTCGCCCCGGTCCATGCGCCTGCGATTCGCCTCGTAATGCAACACCGTTCCATTCGGCCCCGAGCCAATGATGGGCGGATAAGCGTACTCCTCGCAACCGCGATTCAACATCACGTCGGTGAAAGCCGCCTGCGCCTGATATTCGTAAGCGCCCGGAACCATGCGCTTCCATGCGGCACGTTGCGCGGCCATGCTGACATCTGCAGCGTGCTGCAATTCGGCAATCTCCGCTTCGGACTTGATCCGCCGCAAGGCCCCGATCTTTGGAGCCGCATCGCTGATCTCGCGAAACGCCACCAACGGCTTCAGCTGCTCGCTCTCTTGAGTTTTCAAAAGCGCGAAAAATTCAGGCCCCGACGCGAGCGCCTTGAAAAGCTCAGTCTCAAACTTCTCGATGGGCAACACGGTTGCGAAGCCCGTCTTTTCCTTGGCATCAGCATCTTCCGCTGACATACGCCGGCCCGTGAACCGCTCGACAACTTCGTTGTGATGCGGCAGAAACAGAATCTCGTCCGTGTGTGTGATCAGCAACCGCGCTCCGGGCTCGGTCCAGCCCGTCAGGTAATAGAAATTCGATTCCTGCCGGAATCTGCCGACTAGCTCTGGATCGCCCTTGCTGCCGAACAGAACCAGGCTGCCGTTGAGATCCTTTTTCAGCTTCTCGCGCCGTTGATGATATTCAGATAGCGGAATGGCGCAAGGTGAAAGGGCGGGTAGTACGAGGCCGCCCAGCAGTGCTGCGATACAGGCAGCTCGCATTATTGCTTTTCAAAAGTTTCTACGTCGTGTATGGGCTTGCCGTCCCGGGTAGTGCCCGTCATTGTGTATCGCATTGTCTTGCCGTCTTTTGAAAGCACGGCTCTCCCGTGCATGGTGGAATCTCCCATTTTCCAGGTATGCTCGATGGTGCGATCGTTGACCTTCTTTGTCATGACACTCGAGTTCTCAAGGCCGGTGATATTTGCTGTACTGCCTTCTGTCGGGGTATACGACCAGTTTTCGGTCTTGCCGTTGGCATCCTCAGCTTCCACGCTCACCTTGTCTTGCGTGATCGTTACGGTCTCGCTTTTCGCTCCCGGTCCCGGACTGAACTTCGATTTCGCCACGTTCAGTTTCCATGTGCCGATGAACGCATCATTTTGCGAGCTCTGAGTAACCTGCGCTCTTACCGCGAACGGAACCATCAATGCGATCAAAACTGCCGGTAGGTATTTCATGTCATCTCCGTGTGATCGAGTATTTGCTTATGTTAGCTTGCACCCTTGCGCTTTACATCAATATTTAATCGCTTGATCTTTTGATTCAGCGTCGACAGCGGAATGCGCAGTGCCTCCGCGGCTTCGGTCTGGCTGTAGTGCACGGCTTCGAGCGTCTCCGTGATCTTCCGCCGCTCGAAATCCGCCACGATCTCGAACAGTGAAGCGTCCGGCGCCAGTTGCCCCGTATCATCCCGCGAAATTCGCATCCCGGTCGCCTGTTGCAGGTGATCCGGAAGCACGTGCGCGGGCACCGATGGTTCGTTCGTAAGCACCACGGCGCGCTCGACGGCATTCTCGAGCTCACGCACATTCCCGGGCCAGTAGTGCTCCATGAGGATCTGCATCGCATCCGGCTCGAACGTGAGTATCGAACGCCCGTCGCTGTTCAGGAACTTCTCGTAATCCCTGCAATAACGAGTGAAGAAGTGCTCGATCAACGCCGGGATGTCTTCCCTGCGTTCGCGCAACGGAGATAGATGAAGATTAATTACGTTGAGCCGATAGTAGAGATCTTCGCGGAATTTTCCATCTTCAACCAGCTTTCGCAAATCTGCATTTGTGGCGGCCAGAATCCGGATGTCTACCCGTACCCGCTCATTCGAGCCGAGCGGCATGAACTCACGGTCCTGCAACACGCGCAGCAGCTTCACCTGAATCTCCGGGCTGATGTTCCCGATCTCATCGAAAAAAATCGTTCCTCGATTGGCGGTTTCGAACAGGCCCTTGCGGTTTGCGATCGCGCCCGTGAACGATCCCTTCATATGCCCAAACAGAATGGATTCGAGCAAATCCGGCGGCAACGACCCGCTATTCACCGGGACGAAGATCTGATCTGCTCGTGCCGAATGCCCGTGAATGGCCTTCGCAATCAGCTCTTTCCCGGTTCCCGTCTCACCCGTAATCAGAATCGTCGCGCGGCTCGGTGCAACCTGCGCCACCTGATCGAGCAGACGCAACATGCGCTCGCTCTTGCCCACTATGTTCGGAAAGGCGTAGCGCTGCTTCAGAGCGCGCTTGAGCTGCGTGTTCTCGCGCTCAAGCCGCCCTTTCGAGATCATGCGCTCGATCTCGATCAGCAGTTTTTCGTTGTCCCACGGTTTCGCGAAGTAATCGTTAGCGCCCGATTTCAACGCGCGCACCGCAACCTCAACCGAGCCGTATGCAGTAAGCATGAAAACCGGCGTTTCCGGATCACGCTCCCGAATCTCGGCAAGCACGTCCATGCCGGAGCGGTCCGGCATCATCAAATCGAGCAACACCAGATCGTAATTCCCCGAATCGAATTTCTGAAGGCCGGACGTCCCGCTCTCGGCCAGATCGACAACGTAATTTTCCGCGCTCAAAAGCAGCTCGAGGCTCTCTCGAATATCAGCTTCATCGTCAACTACAAGAATCCGCTGCCGCTCCGGAGGGCCGAGGCGATCCGGGCTCAGGTCTTCATGGGTAGGCGCCACTACAGTGGTTGTATCAGACATCGTCGCTTAGAATTGGAAGGCGCAACTGCGACAGATTCAGGCCGGAAGCGCGTGTCGGCTCCGCTCAGCAGTCCTGAGCGACTGTGCCGGCAAGCTGGGAAATTCGAGACGGAACCGCGTGCCTCGACTCACCGTGCTATCGACTTCGATGATCCCATGATGCTCTTGCACGATGCCATAAGTGACGGAAAGCCCTAACCCGGTTCCCTTCCTCGAGCCCTTGGTCGTGAAGAACGGATCGTAAATCCGCGCCAGGTGTTCGGGAGGAATGCCCTGCCCTGTGTCTGCCACCTCGACGTGCGCGAACCCGCTCTCAGCCCAGGTACGCACGCTCAGCACTCCGCCCGCCGGCATCGCATCCCGGGCATTAATAAACAGGTTCAGGAACACCTGCTGCAGTTTTCCCGAATTGCCGCGAACCATCGGCAACCCGTCCGCGAGATTCAGCTGCGCGGCAACTCCGGCCTTCTGAAATTGATGCTCGATGAGAGTAGCCGTCTCGCGAATGATACGATTCAAGTCCACATCGATGAAATCTGTCGACGATGTGCGCGAAAAATTGAGCAGTGAATTCACAATTTCGCTGGCTCGAAATGTCTGCTTGGCAATCTTTTCCAGCAGCTTCGATTTCTGCTCATCGTCCGAAACCTGCTTCGCGAGCATCTGCGCATACGTCGAGATGACCGCCAGCGGCGTATTCACTTCGTGCGCCACTCCTGCAGCCAACAGCCCTATCGAGCTCAGCTTGTCCGCCTGCACCAGCCTCCGTTCCAGTTCCGCGCGGTCTGTCACATCATCGAAGATAATCAGCCGTCCGATCTGCTTCAGCTCCTTCGAGATCCAGGGCGCAATCGCGAGATTCACAATCGACTCTCGCACCTGAGGCGCGGCGCCTTTCGCAATCGCCAGCCCTCCGCGCCCATTACCTTGGGAAGTAACCGTTTTATTTTCTGCGCCGCCGCCGGACCTTCCATCGACTCTGTGCCGCAGCGTCATCTGATACACGTTGTGAATCCCGTCACGCCCTCGCAGCTCATCGAACTTCTGGCACAGCTCCTCCGGAAACAGCTCGGACAAACAGCGCCCCAAGGCTTCCTCTCGCGAGATTCCTGTCAGCTTCTCGATTTGTGTGTTCCAGCTTTCTACCCGATCCTCCAGGTCTGCCGCTAAGATGCCGACATTGATCGATTCGACGATGTTCTCACTGAATTCCTTTAAGCGCTCGTACTCGTCCGCTTTGCGTTGCAGCGAGCTATACAGCCGTGAGTTCTCAATCGCAATCGCAACGTAATTTGACAACGTAACCAGGAGCTCGATATCGTCGCTCGACAGAAAGTCGCCTTCCGTCGTGCGGCTCACGCCGAGAAACGCGATTGTCCTTCCTCGCGACTTGCAGGCCACGTAGTAAGTAAAATCGAACGCAGCGATCGTGTCGCGAACCGATTGCGGCCATTCCTGCGAGACGATATCCCGTAAATGTTTAGGCCGCTCGAAAAACAGATACGGCTTTTCGGAGCCTTCTTTTAGGAAGCGCAGGTCGGTCCCGGCCTGGCTCGTCGCGCCCCGTCCGATTTTGATCGGCGTTGCCGATGAGCTCTGGTGCCCATTGTTCGCGCTCAGTACGGAGTGCAGTCGAAAATCACCAGAAAGCTCATCCACCAGAAAAACCCCGATCTGCTGAATCGAAAGCGTTCGCAACAAGCGGTCCGACACCTTCGCCAGCATCGCGTTTTGATCGGTTTCCGAGCTAAGCTCGCGCGCGAATTCGATTAAGGTAAGCCGCGCGTCATAGCGGTCCCGATAGAACACCCAGCGATCGAGCTGCTCCTGAATCCAATGCCGGATCGGCTGAAAGATGAACGTCGCGAAAGCGATCAGTACGATGAAAGCCGGCGCCGGAATAGCGCGCGCATTGAAGATCAAAAAGATCAGGCCGTAAAACGTTCCGATCACCGCCAGCGTGGCCAGCGTGTAGACGTAGCCCTGCTGGAAGATAATGTCGACATCCATCAGCCGGTAGCGCGTGATCGCATACGCCCAGGTCAGCGGGATCAGCGCCATCGAGAGCACGCTGAGATTCATCAAATGGTTCGGAACCGCGCCCGCGACATAAGGTATCGCGTACAGCAACGCAAAGGGCGTCAGACCTACCAGCGCTCCGTTCCGCAAGTATTTCAATTGCCGGCGCAGCACCGGGTCACCGGCATGAGCGTAATCCACTCCCAGCGCAATTGCCCCGAGGAAGTACACCAACATCTCAAAACCGAGCGTCAATCGATCCAGAAACCAGCGCACTTCGAGCAAGGGCGTGGAGAACTTCAGCACGCCTTCGGCCGACAAAGCTACTAACCCCAGGAGGAGCATCGACGGAACATACAACAGCAGCCAACTGCGGCGACCCCGTAAAAATCGCGGGCGCTCGTGGAACGTTAAGCAGAAATGGAGGAAAATAGCCGGCGCGATCAGGCTGGCTGCCAGATTGCCCCAATACATCACCTCGTCGAACGTGTTCAGCTTTCCCGAATAGTGAAAGCAGGAGGCAATGAACGATGCCAGGCACAACAAAAAGAAATGCAGCGATTTTGCCGCGCTGGTCCGCCGGTAGTAAACGAACAATCCAATGGCAAGATACGCCAGCCCCACCCCGAACTGGTAGTAAACGGCCGAGTCTCGCGGGGCCGCTTGGATGAAGATGTTGTCTTTTTGGAACTCGATCCCGTTTCGCCGGAGTGTATACCGGGTCTGTCCTAAAAGCGGAATCTGCCAGAGCGCCTGCGGCACGTCCAGCGCCTTTCGCACCTCGAAAGAGTCGATCCGAATCAGTTGGTCGCCGACCCGAATACCTGCCTTGTCGCCGGGGCCTCCCTTTGAAATGTAGGCCGCTACAACCTGAGTGCGCCCGTCACTTCCAGCCTGATCGACCCATGTAACTCCATCATCATGAAGAGGATAGCTGCGGAGATGCTGGAAGCTCAATACGCCTGCAATGCTCGCCGCGATCGTCAGGATCAGCAGCAACGTGCCCGCAAATTGGCTTCGAGATTCGCTCACCGCGTGCCCCGGCGAAGGATCAGTTCCGTTCGCCACATTCTTAGTGCTTGAAACTGCTTGCCAGCACGTCTCACACCAATCGCTCTTTGCCCCTATGTGCTTGAAAAATACAACGCAGATGGTACCGGTCCACACTGGCCCGGCTAAAACTCTTCAATTTGGGAGCGCCTCTACCGAATATCGTAACGGAAAATTACCCGGTCGATATCGTAACGGAAAATTACCCGGTCGCTCCTGCCACTCTGAAACCCAACCCCCCGCTCGCGCGTCTCGGCGTTGACGCTGGACTGAAACGCGTTTAGACTGAAGGATGTAGCCCTTCAAGCCCACAGAGGTATTTCCTTGCTATGAAGTCATTCCCCGCCTTCCACGCTCGATTTCTGGTTGGCCTTGCCGTCGCATCTTTCGTGAGCCTTCCCATGCTCGCTCAGGATAAAACCAGCTCCAGCGAGTCCAGCAGCTCCAGCGACACCGTCGCCAAACCGCTAACCAAGAAACAGATCGCCAAGAAACAAAAGGCGCTCGAAAAGGAGTTGATGGGCCCCTGGAAGAAGTGGCTCAACGAAGACGTCGTCTACATCATCACCGACGAAGAGAAGCAAGCCTTTAAGCGCCTCAAGACCGACGAAGAGCGCCAGCAGTTCGTAGAGCAATTTTGGCTCCGCCGCGATCCGACGCCCGATACCGAAGAAAACGAGTTTAAGGAAGAGCATTACCGCCGGATCGCCTACGCCAACGATCACTATGCTTCGGGCATCCCCGGCTGGAAAACGGACCGCGGCATGATTTACATCAAATACGGGCCGCCCGACGAGATCGACTCCCATCCATCAGGCGGCAGCTACGAGCGGCCCTATGAAGAAGGTGGAGGAGAAACCTCCACTTATCCGTTCGAAGACTGGCGTTATCGCTATATCGAAGGCATCGGAACCAACATCGTGATCGAATTCGTCGATACCACGATGAGCGGCGAGTATCACATCTCGACTGACCCCGAGGAAAAGGACGCCCTGCTCTACGTCCCCGGCGCCGGCTTGACCCTGGCCGAGCAGATGGGTATGGCGGATAAAACCCAACGTTTCCAGCGCACCGACGGTACGCATCTCGGAACGGGCAACCAGCCGCTCCCCGAGAGCATGGATGAATTTACCCGCCTCGAGCAAAACGCGAAATTGTATAAGGCACCTGTAATCAAGTTTAAAGATCTCGAAGCCGCGGTGAATTCGACTATTCGCTACAACACGCTGCCCATGCACGTCCGCGCCGACTACATCCGCATCACAGACTCAACGGTGCTGACCAGCCTCACCCTGCAATTCAAAAACAATGACCTGCAGTATGCGACCAAAGACAAAGTTGCGAAGGCAACGGTCAATCTGTATGGCCGCATTACCTCGCTCACGCGGCGCCCCGTGAACTGGTTCGAAGACACCATCAGCATGGAGGTTCCGGCTGAAATGCTGCAGCAGGCGATGAGCGGTTCGCGCGTGTACTCAAAATCGATTCCTTTGGCGCCCGGCACCTATCGCCTCAATATCGTGGCCAAGGACGTGGTCGGCAATACGATGAACAACTTCGAAATGCCGCTCGTGGTTCCGCACTATGATGAAGATCAGATCGGATCAAGTAGCCTGATCCTCGCCGATGAATTGGAGCGCGTCGCGAGCAGGAGCATCGGAGCCGGTCCGTTCGTAATTCGCAGCTCGAAGGTTCGTCCCCGAGTGGATGAGACCTTCAAGCAAGACGAGACGATGGGCATCTACACCGAGTTTTACAACTTGGGCATGGATCAGAAAACCAAGAAGCCCACCGGCAGCATTGAATATGACGTCGTGAATAAGGCCAATAACCAGACCGTGTTGAGCCAGACTGAAGATTTGAGCAGCATTCCGAACGCCTCGGCTTTTATCGTGACCGTAGAAAAGAAGCTGCCCTTGAAGACTCTTCCGCCGGGGAATTATACGTTGAAACTGAAGATGGTGGACAAGTTGAAAAACCAGACGCTTACACCGTCCGCCGCATTTACGGTAACATCGTAGGCAATAGGCACCTCGGGCGTTTAGCCCGGGGACAGCGAGGTTAATGTTGGATTCGGGCTTCGCAAAAACAAGGTTCGCCTCCGTTCTGATCGCCGGTCTTCTCGCCGCGACGGCGGGTGCCTCCGCAGCCGATCTCTCGCTTCCGGTGACCGGCAGCCTGCTGGGCTCTGTCCAAGACAGGACTGGCACCCCGCAGATGGGCGCCACGGTCCTGCTCTTCAATAGGTACGAACGACTCATTGCGAAGACGTTAACCACCGCCGATGGCCGCTTCGCGTTCGCCGAGCTTCCTGCCGATTTATATAGCGTCCGCGTTTCGCTCGCCAGCTTTCTTCCTGCTTCCCGCGATCGTATCGCCGTCAAAGCGGGGTTCGATAGCCTGCTGCAAATTCACCTGGCTACATTGTTTAGCAGCGTTGAGCTTAGCTACGCGCTCCCTTTAGGCGCCATGAGCGATGACTGGAAATGGGTTCTGCGCTCTTCGCCCGCGACGCGGCCCATCACGCGCCTTCTCGGCGATAATTCCAAATCCACGAGTGCGGCGTTGCATCCGCGCGTGTTCTCAGGCACCCACGCCATGCTCTCCATTTCCGGCGGCGATGGCGGCTTGATCGATTCTGATTCCGCGCAAGCCGGCCTAGGCACAGGTTTTGCTCTCGCAACCAACATCATGGGCCATAACCAGCTGCAGCTCGCAGGCGATTTCGGGCAAAATGCCGGCTTTGGTCCCGCTGCTATGGGCTTGTGCGCCATCTACAGCCGCAATCAGGAAGGCGGTTTCGGCGAGCCTCCCGAAGTGACGTTCACGCTTTCACAGCTCGGTCTGGCGGGCGGGCAATTATCGGGGCAAAATCCTGCACCGGGCTCCGGTATTGCCGGCTCGCTGCCCCCCGTCCGCACCATGTCTTTAAGCGTTTATGAGGTTGCCGATCCAACCGACAATCTACACGTCGAGTACGGCATGACCGGCGAATCGGTCGATTATCTCCAACATACGACCCGAGTCAGCCCGTTCGCGCGAGCTACTGTCGACCTCGGTGCCCTCGGAGACCTGATTGCGGCATACAGCGATGGCGGCCGCCCCGACGAACTTGCCGCTCATCAGCGCGTCCAAACCGCCAACGACGGCAGCACTCCCGACGATCTCATCAGCACCGTGAATACGCTGGCGCGTCTGCCCCAGGTTTCGGAACGCAATGGCCGGTTGGAATTGCAGCGCACTCAGAATCTCGAGCTTGGATACGCGAAGACGGCCTCGTCTCGTACCTACGCGTTTAGCGCCTTCCATGAGGACGTTTCAAACGGCCGCATCAATGTTGCCGGCGATATGTCGCTGCTCGATTCGGGCGACCTGCTTTCTGACGGCGTCTCCATGACATCCACATACAACGTCGGCCACTACAATCGCGACGGATATCTGGCTTCCATAAGCCAGCGCGTGACCCAGTCGCTCGACGCAGCGATAGCCTACGGCAGAATGGGCGGATTCACCGCTGATGGCAACGGCTTCGCTGCGGCCGCGCCCGGCACTCAAAAATTTCTCGATTTGAAGAACCACAACCTGGCGACCGCGAATGTGCGCTTCCAGGCGCCTGTCGCCGGCACTCAGATCACCACGAACTACGGCTGGTTCGACTCGAGCTCCATCATCCCTCGCCACGTCTTCACGACACAGAACATCTACACCCAGCCCGGCTTAAATGTCATGGTTCGCCAGCCGCTGCCTTCTCTGTTTGGAATGCCTGGACGCCTCGAGCTCACAGCCGATCTTCGAAATTTATTGGCCCAGGGTTATCTTCCGCTCTATGGTCAGGATGGCCACAGGCTGTTGATCGTTCAATCTCCTCGCGCCATCCGCGGCGGCCTGAATTTTATCTTCTAGCTTCAAACGCGCGCACGCGCACCGAGTGAAACGGTTTCTTCTACTTCTGGCTGTCGTTGTCCCCGCGCGGCCCGGCGCCATTCCTCATCCCACCTTCGCCCGCGACATCGCGCCGATTATTTACCAGAACTGCGCGAGCTGCCACCGCCCCGGACAGACCGCTCCGTTCCCGCTGCTCACGTATGACGACGTCAAGAAACATGCCCGCCAGATCGCAACCGTCACGCAAACCCGCTATATGCCCCCTTGGCCGCCTCAGCCAGGCTACGGCGACTTCGCGGACGAGCGGCGTTTATCCGACACCCAAATCCGCACAATCTCCGATTGGGTACGCGCCGGCGCACCCGAAGGACCCGCTTCTGAAATCCCTCCGCCGCCGCAGTTCCCTTCCGGCTGGCAACTCGGGCCGCCCGATCTGATCCTCAACGCCTCGCAACCGTTCATGATGCCCGCTTCTGGCGGCGATGTCTTTTGGAATTTCATCTTTAAGGTCGATCTTCCGGCCACGCGCTACGTCCGCGCTATCGAGATCCGTCCCGGTGCGAGCGACCGCAGCGTCCACCACGCGAACGTTCTCCTCGACCGCACCGGCGCAGCGCTTCGACTCGAGACCAGTCCCGGCGCAGGTTTTCCCGGCATGGACCTCACTCTCGATCGAAACCCGTTCGACCCCCGAAAGCCACTTCCTGTTTTGGAAGCCCGGCAGCGTGCCATACTCCGAGCCTGACGGTCTTTCCTGGCGTCTCGA
This sequence comes from uncultured Acidobacteriaceae bacterium, assembly GCA_963703035.1. Taxonomy (GTDB): domain Bacteria; phylum Acidobacteriota; class Terriglobia; order Bryobacterales; family Bryobacteraceae; genus Bog-105. Next base: position 2,939,298 of record OY969780.1, read on the forward strand.
TCCCGGCAATTACCTGGTGCTCAACGCTCACCTGCAGCCCACCGGCAAGCGCGAGCGAGTGCAGCCCTCCATCGGCCTATACTTCACCGCCAAGCCGCCGACTCGCTTTCCGATTCTGATCCAACTTCAACACGATACGGCGCTCGATATTCCAGCCGGTGATTCCGATTTTCTGGTTTCTGACAGCTTCCGCTTGCCCATCGATGTCGATGTTCTTGCGGTGTATCCTCATGCGCATTATCTGGGTAAACGGCTCGAAGCGTATGCGACTCTTCCGGACGGCGCACGCAAATGGCTGATCCGCATTCCCGATTGGGACCTCAACTGGCAAGCGGTCTATCGCTATCGCAATCCCGTTTTTTTGCCGCGGAACTCCGTCCTTTGCATGCGCTACTATTACGACAACTCAGCGCGCAACCCGCGCAATCCCCACACCCCTCCCCAGCGCGTGCGCCGCGGAAATCGCGCCACGGATGAAATGGGCCACCTCTGGCTGCAAGTGCTGCCCCACGGCCCCGGCGATCACAGGATGGAATTGCAAGAGGCGCTCATGCGCCATCGCCTGGAACAGAATCCCGGCGACTTCTCCGCGCACTTGAACCTGGGCGCTCTGATGCTCGCCCGCTTCAACGCGCAGGGAGCTATTTCAATGCTCAAAACGGCCTCTGATATTGACCCAACGAGCCCGGAAGCGGACGACATGCTGGGTCTCGCGCTCCAGCAAGTGGGCCGGAGCACGGAAGCGATCGCACAGTTCCGGCTCGCCCTGCGCGCCGCGCCGGATTATGTGAACGCCCGCTACAACCTCGCGAACGCCTTAGCCAAAGCCGGCAAGCTGGATGAAGCCATTGACAATTTCAGGCAAGTCGGAACCGCATATCCGAATAATCCCCGCTTGCACGACGAATTCGGCGAGCTCTTAGCACGCGCCACCAAATACTCCGAGGCGCTCGCACAATTCGATGAAGCGCTCGCACTCGATTCATCCGACAATAGGGCGCGCAAAGATCGCGAGCTGATCTCGCATGAAACGGCTGTACGCTAACGGCATAGGATTGTTGCCAAATTTCTTCACTTCACCTGAATCGTGAGCGACTCGCTCTTTGTATGCCCCGCCGCATCCGCCGCTGTGATCGTATAAGTTGTCGTCTTCTTCGGCGCGACCTCAAAGCAATGCTGGTACGAAGGCTTGAGTTGCTCGACTGGCGGATCAATCTTTACACTCGTTGCGTTCACAACCCCATAACACAATTGCGTGGTTTGCCCGTGCGCCACTGTCCCGCTGTCAGCCGACATCGCCGTGAACTTCACTTGGCCTGATCCGTAGAGTTGATCCACAAACTGCTTTTTCTCCGCAGCGCGCTTATTATCAATCGCACGCGTAGCCGCGAGATTGGCCTCATGCCGCGAGTAGAATGTCCAGGCGACGTATAGCGCTGCGATAATCATCGCCACCGTCGTGTAGGGAAGTATCGCTTGCAATCGCGAGCGCTGTCTTCCGCCTGGCTCGCTAGATGGCTGTGTGAGCGGCATAACTTGGCTATCACCACCATACGACGTTCTTCAAGAACGGAACCGGGTCGGTAAAGAATAATGAGACATGTCCTTACAACTTTTTGATCTCTCTGGCCGAATCGCCGTAGTGATGGGCGGAACTTCCGGCATCGGCCGTGCCATCGCTCTGGGTCTTGCTGATGCCGGCGCCGACGTAGTCTCAACCGGACGCCGCGCGTCTCTCATCAACGAAGTGAGTGAGGAAATCGAAAAGCGCGGGCGCAATACGCTCCGTTTCCCCGCCGACGCGTGTAGCCGCGATTCAATCGACAAGCTGCGCGACGCCGTACTCGAAAAGTTTGGCCGCGTCGACATCCTCCTCAATTCCGCCGGCCAGAACTTCCGCAAACCCACTCACACGGTCACCGAAGAGGAATGGAATGGAATCATCGACATCAATCTAACCGGCATTCTCCGAGCCTGCCAAAGCTTCTACGAACCGCTGACTCGTAGCACGCAAGCGCGCGTCATCAACATCGCATCGCTTACGTCCTACGTCGGCTTTTTTGAAATCACGCCTTACGCAGCATCGAAATCCGCCGTTCTTGGTCTTACGCGCAACCTCGCCGTCGAATGGGCGCAGAAGGGCATCAACGTAAATGCCATAGCGCCAGGCGTCTTTCGTACGGATTTGAATGCCGGGCTGCTGGATGGAACCGAGCGCGGACGCGAGCTACTGATCAGAACGCCCATGAAGCGCTTCGGCGATGTTCATGAGCTGATCGGAGCCGCGATTTTACTCGCTTCGGGCGCATCGAGCTTCATCACCGGCCAGTGCATCGCGGTTGATGGAGGCTTTCTCGCTTCGGGCGTCAACTCCTAATCCGTTTTCCCCTCGACATTCACCTCAACAAACGAATCCGCGCTGCTCGACCGGTAAATCCGCTCGGTCGCCTTCCGAAAATCGGACGGCTTCGCAGTCGGGACATCCGTAAACGTCTGGGGATTTCTGTCGACAAGCGGAAACCACGAGCTCTGCACCTGCACCATGACACGGTGCCCTTTGCGGAAGCAATGATAAACGTCCGGCATGCTGAACCGAATGTCTTGCATTTCCCCAGGCTTGAACGGCTGCGGCTGCTCAAAGCCATTGCGGAACTTCCCCCGGAAAGGCTCCCCGCGCACCAGTTCCTCGTATCCCGCGAGCCCACCTGTTGCATCGTCCGGGTAAACATCAATTAACTTCACGACAAAATCTGAATCGGTTCCACTGGTCGACACAAACAAACGAGGCGATATGGGACCCGCGATTGTCATGTCCTCGCTGAGCGGCTCGCTCTTGTAACTCAACACATCCGGACGGCGCTCCGCAAACCGCTGGTCAGCATCCATGTACTCGCGCGCCATATCGAGAGTCGGCTTATTAAAGAACGGAACCGGATTGTTCGGATCACTCACATACTCATCAAACCCGGAGGTTTCGTTGGCTGCCTGCTCGGACAATCCACGATGCGCGCGAAAATACAGCCGTTCGGGTCTCGCATCCGCAGGCGGCCATTCGTTTTTCTTCTGCCATACGTTCTTACCCGTCTCAAATACATACGCCCTCGGAAGCTCAGGGTTTTCGCAGCCCTTCAGGTAATAACAAAAGAACGGAAGCTCAATCTGATCCTGAAAAAATTCAGCGGTCTTAGACCCGAACGAAATTTCCCCCAGCTTGTCTCCACTGCTCCGCTCCCAACCGCCATGCACCCACGGGCCCATCACTAACTCGTCAACGGTTGCGGGCGATTGTCGCGCAATGGCCCGATACGTCTTCAGCGTTCCCGATAGGTCTTCCGCGTCGTACCAGCCGCCGACCACCAAAACCGCCGGCTTGATGTTCTTCAGGTGCGGCAAAATGTCACGCGATTTCCAGAACGCATCATAGTTTGGATGCTTGATAATGTCCGTCCAGTAAGGATTCTTGTATTTGAGGTACTTTTCATCGGCGTTGACCAGCGGGCCCATATTCAAATAGAATCGGTATCCATCCTTCGTGCCGTAATCGAACGGCTTTTCGTGTCTAGGCGGCTCGGGGTTGTTCTGCTTGCCGAAAAACGTATAGAAACTGAAGTTCGCGATCAGAAAAAACGCGCCATTGTGGAATGCGTCATCGCCCATGTACAGGTCCGAGACCGGCGCTTGCGGCGATGCCGCTAGCAGCGCCGGATGCGCATCGATCATTCCGGCGCTCGTGTAAAAACCCGGATACGAAATACCGATTAATCCAACCTTGCCGTTGTTATTTGGTACATGATGGATCAGCCAATCGATGGTGTCGTATGTGTCCGAGCTCTCATCCACATCGGTGGGCCCGGTTTTCACGTCTTTCGCGGGCGTCATTTCGCGCCACTCCCCTTCCGACATGAAACGCCCGCGAACGTCCTGGTACACGAAGATGAATTTCTCTTCCGCAAACTTCGTCGAAGGACCCAACCGTTTCGGATAGGCGTTCTCGCCATACGGCCTCACGCTATAGGGCGTCCGCGTCATGAGTATCGGATAATTTTGAGCCGCATCTTTCGGCTGATATACGGCGGTCCATAACCGTTTCCCGTCCCGCATAGGAATGCGGTACTCATGCTTCGTGTAATGAGCCGCGACATCGAAATCGCTCGCTACGAGCGGGCCGCCGCCCATGAACAGCGTTGCCGACACCCAGAAAACTCGAAAGCTGGACATGCAAACCATCCTAAACGCCCTCATCTGAAATTCTCCTGAAGCAATCTGGAAAACCAGCTATACTGGGCAAAGAAAAGGCGAATAATAGATGCTTGAACCCGACCCCCGGCTTGCACTCTTGCGGAGCCAAATCTCGCGTATCAATCGCAAGTTTGCGGCCCGCGACGCGCACCCGCGTCCAGTCTCATTCGCCGCTCCGCGCGTTCACGAGAGGACGGCTCGATCGTTTATCGAAGAATGGTCTGAAGGCCAAGTTGTCGAGAACGCTTTCGGCCGCCATTTCCAAACCGAACGCCTTTTTCCGTCACACAAAAGGCATGGCTCAGCCGATGTCGGTGAGCTCGCTGATCTGCCCCGCGACTTCCTGGACCCGCTCGCGGGCGCCTCGGTTCCAATCTGCCCTCCCTGCCGTTGGGCCTTCCTCGATACGGAAACGACCGGCCTTCTCGGAGACGCGGGCACTTACGCCTTTCTGATCGGGGTCGGCCGCATCACTCGCGACGGCTTCGCGGTGCGGCAGTTCTTTATGCGCGAGTACGCGGAAGAGGCCAGCATTCTGGCCGCGCTCGAAACCCATCTCTCCGGCTTTGAAGTTGTCATTACCTATAACGGAAAGAGCTACGATCAGCCGCTGCTCGAAACGCGCTACGCTTCGCGAAAGCAGTCCGGCCCCTTCGGGCGGCTCGGGCATCTCGATCTGCTGCATGGCGCGCGCAGGCTGTGGAAACTGCGTCTCGCGAAATGCAGGCTCATGGAACTCGAGGAGCAGATCCTCGGCGTGTACCGCGACGGCGATTTGCCTGGCGAACTTATCCCGTATATCTATTTCGAATACCTGCGCTCACGTGAAGCGCAGCGGCTGGTGCCGATCTTCCATCACAACGCGATGGACATTCTGACGCTGGCCTGCCTCACTGCAATCGTTCCCGCCGCGTTCCGCGCTACCGACCCGGAATCGCTGGCCCGAGTTGGCGTGCAGCGAGGCGAGGATTTCGCCGGTATCGCTCGCTGGCTGCTCGCAGCCGGGCAGCCCGAGCAAGCTCTCGAACTCTTGAATCGCGCGGTACAGGCCGGTTTGCCTGATCGTCTCCTGTTCCGTGCTCTTTGGGACATTGCGCTCCTCGAGAAAAAACGCGGGCGCGCCGCAGCCGCGGTTGCAGGATTTACCGAACTGGCAACTTGCAGGAACGACTATCGCGTTTGCGCGCTCGAGGAGCTGTCAAAACACTACGAGCACGAAACTCGCAACTACGCGCTGGCCCTCGAATTTACAAATCAAGCGCTCGCATTCACGGCCTCGCCAACTCTCGAGCATCGCCGGGCGCGTCTCGAGAGACGCTTGGCTCAGCCCCGAGCGAAGCGTCGCCGCACGCATTCGCGCGCTGTTTGCTAATCTTGGCCGCATGCTTCTCCGTCGCATTGCGGCCGGTTTCGCTTGCCTCGTATCCCTGCTCGCGCCTTCGTCCGCCGCGACTGCGTCCCGGCCCAAATTGGTCGTCGGAATCGTTATCGATCAGTTCCGCTATGACTATCTGACTCGCTTCCGTAGCGATTATCACGGCGGCCTCGATCAGCTCATGTCCCGTGGAGCTATGTTCACGAACGCGTTCTACGCTCAGGTCCCGACCGTCACCGCTGTGGGGCATAGCATTTTCATGTCGGGCGCCATGCCAGCGATCAGCGGAATCGTCGGGAATACCTGGTACGACCGCGCAGAACAGAAGGTGGTCACAAGTGTTTGCGATTGGAACGTCACAGTCGTCGGAGCACCTGGTGAACCCAAACGCGACAAATGCACGGATGCCGACCCGTCCTCTCCCAACCGCTTTCTAGTCAGCACGGTCGGTGACGAGCTTCGCATCGCCCACGAAGACTCGAAGGTCATCGGCATCTCGATCAAAGCTCGCAGCGCGATTCTTCCCTCCGGCCACCGCGCCAATGCCGCGTTCTGGTTCGACGACGTCACCGGCAATTTCATCTCAAGCACTTTCTACATGAACGCGCTGCCTGCGTGGGCGCAGGCGTTCAATGCCCGTAAGCTCCCGGCTCAATACGCCGAACGCAAGTGGGAAGGTTTCCCGAAATGGAGTTTCCACGGCAGCGTAGCCGCGCCTTACAAGAACATCCCCGCCGGCCCGTGGGGCAATGAACTGGTCGAAGAGTTCGCTGAGCAGGCCATTACCGGCGAAAAACTTGGGGGCCACGGAGCAACCGATCTGCTCACGGTATCCTTCTCATCGAACGATTACGTCGGGCACGCGGTTGGCCCGGATGCGCCTGAAGTTCGCGATATGGCGATTCGCACGGACCAGCAGCTTGCGAAACTCTTCGCCGCCCTCGACCGGCAAGTCGGATTGAAGAACGTTCTCGTCGTTCTCTCTGCCGATCATGGAGTCGCTGCTACGCCCGATCAAGACAAGACCGAAAAAATGCCCGGCGGCTACATATCGGCGAGCTTCGAGAAGGCCGTGCAGAGCGCGCTCGCCGCCAAGCTTGGCCACGCAGATTGGCTCATTCCCGCTGGCGAGACCAGCCTGTATCTGAACCGCGCCGCCTTACAGAACGCCAAGACCCCTGATGGAAAACCGGTGACTGAAGAAGAAGCCTACCGGATCGCGCGCGAAGCGCTGTTTTCAGATCCGCAGCTTCACGTAGCGCGGGTCTATACTCGCGAGCAGCTCGATAATGGCGTGGCCGGCGACTTCATCACCCGCGCCGCAATGAACGGCTACTATCCTGCCCGCAGCGGTGACATTTTCGTCATCCTCGAGCCCAACTACATCCCCGGCAGTCACGGAACGTCGCATTTCTCGCCGTATGCCTATGATCGCCACGTCCCTGTTCTGTTCATGGGACCCGGCATTACGCCCGGGCGCTACGACATCATGATTCAGGTAAACGACATTGCCCCCACGTTAGCTACCATGCTCAGCATCCAGACACCCAGCGGCTCAGCGGGGCGCGTGCTCACGGAAATGCTCGCCCGTTAGCAGTGCTTCCGTCTCCGGTTGCCCGGCGTTGTTTCCCGCTGTGATCGATTCCTGAAACGGAATGGCGAACCCGACCTTCAGCTCCGACGCGATCTCAAGCACCTTCAACAGCAGCTCGGACTGTATCTTCAAAAATTGGTTGTAATCGGCTGTCAGTACATACGCGAAGATCTCAAGCTCAAAGGACTGAGCGGTAATTCTCGTAAACCTCAGGGGAACGCCCGAGGCGTCCAGCATCGGGTGCTCCTGCAATAACTTCGTAACTCCGTCCATCACCTCCGGTATCTGCTCGGGCCGAGTGTCCCGGCGCAGATGCAGGGTGGGATGAAACCAGATCCGGTCGCGCCTGGAAAAGTTCTCGAGCGTCATCGTCGAGAACTGAGAATTCGGGATTGTCACCACCGTTCGGTCGAGCGTGCGGATTCTTGTGGATCGCAGGCCGATACCTTCTACCGTTCCTGACTGGCTTCCAAACTGGCAAAATTCGCCGACCAGAACAGGGCGATCGGTAATAACCGACACGCCGCCAAATAGATTCTCAATCGTCTTTTGCGCGGCAAGTGCGACAGCCAAACCGCCCACGCCAAGTCCGGCAAGGATGGTGGTCGTGTTATAACCCCAAGCGGACAGAACCAAAAGCGCCGCAACACAGAAAATACAAACCTTCACAAACCGCACACCGAGCGGTATCACCGAGTACGACAGCGCCCTCTCTTTCGGGTCCAATCGTGAAATCATGCGGTCTGAAATCACATCCACAACCCGCATAACGAAGGCGGCCACTCCCACAAAAAACAGGAACGTAATCAGGCGATCGAGGAAGTACCGCAGCAGCGCCGAAGGGGCGATCACTTCCATGCAGACCTTGAATACTGCGATTGAGAGCAGCAGCCGAAGCGGCTCTGTAAACTCCTCGAGCCTTCGCGCGTGGAACCAGCCCGAATACCGCTTGGTCACGGGCTTCGCGAGAGCAATGACGAGCTTCGAGAGCAGCCTTGAAACGATGGAAAGCAGCACGGCCATCAGCACCAATGCGAGCCAAACCCAAAGCGCCGTATCGAGCCACTTGATTTCAACGAACGGCGCGGGCAGCTTTTTCTCGAATGCCGATTCGCGCAACAGAACGCTCAGCTGCGGAATGCGCGCCACGCTATCGGCGGAAACCAGCCATATGTTTACGCCGTTCTGAAGCACGCGTTGCAGCTCGAGCGAAACCGGCCGCCCCTTTAGCTCGAACGTATCGAGCTCGTCCCGGTCCGCCGTCAGGGTGTCCGCCACGTCTCCTTCCGGTGTGTTGTTCAGCTTCTCGACTTCAAAATGCCGGTCGCGATCGAGCAGCAATCCGAGCTGTCTTGCAAGCTCCGGCCCTTCGGTAGCGCGCCTGTCCGGCCGGATATTCCGGAGATCGAGATACTGGGAAGCTCGCAGGAGATTGTTCTGATGACAGGCTTCGAGAAAGCTGTAAATCGCGCTCCGGGGCGTGGTTCGGTTCAGCGGATCGGCAGGCGCGCTAGCCGGAGCTGTTGCTTTCGATCCTTGGAGGACGCCAGTAAGCGCCTGTCCCGGCGCGGGCAAGCTCGCGAGAGCCGCCATCCCAATCACAAGCGCGAACAGCCGCCCTATTTCACTACGGAACAGCATGACTTTTATTCAACCAGATTGAACGTCTTTGCTTGTCGCTCGTTTACAGTCGCGGTTCAGTAGAGCGGCTTAAGTTCCTAGCAAGTAAGTGCTGCTCAGAGGGGAGCGCGCCGCGCTGAGCCATGCGGCGAAGTAGAAGAGGCCGCCTATGACGAGCGTGATTTGCAGGCCCAGGTAGATGGCGAAGAACATGGCAGCTGCGGAGCCCATCACGCTTGAGGCCGCGTTGATGGCCCAGGCCCAGCGAATCGAGGTCGGCATCACTCGCTCAAGCAGCGTCAATCCAGTCGGGAACGGCATTCCCATGGCGAATCCGACCGGGCTGATGAGAGCGACCGAGATCAGCACTTTCAGAGGGAACGGCAGGCTGACTCCGGATTCGGTGATGGGCGTCAGAATGGCCGAAAGGATCAGGACGAACGCCAGAATCAGCATGAGCACTGTGCTCAGGCGGCCGATTTCGGCGTGAACGAGACGCCGGCTCGCGAAGCTTCCGAGACCGCTCGACAGAAGCATCGAGAAGATGACGACGGTGAGCGCGTAGGTGGGATGGCCCAGGAAGAGAACGAATTTCTGAATGAGAGCGACTTGGATCAGGATGTAACCGGCTCCGATGAAGAGGAAGAAAAGCAGCGAGCGGATGCTGCCCTTTCCAGTGGGAAGACGGTTCCGTAAGAGCAGCGGCGGGAGCGAGAGAATCAAAACCGTCGCAAGAATGCTGATGGCGACGACTGCGAACAAAACGGGAAGCGCGCTGTTGATCTTGTAATCTTCGCTGCTGCGTGAAGCGTGCGTGATGAAGCGCCAGAAATCGCGCGGCTGTACGGTAAAAAAGAAGAAGGGGCGGTTGTCGGTGACCGGGCGGACGTCGAATTGGTAATTCCGATAAAACCCGGCGAGATTGCGGGAGAGCAGAAGATCGCGGAATGGAGTTTCGACCGCCGTACCCGGCACATAGATGAGCTGCATTTTGGCGGTTTCTGCAGCCTGCTGGACGCGGTTTATGTCGGCAGCGCTGAACGGATTACGGCCAATCAGGACGGTATCCTGAGCGCCCCAGGCTTCGAGCGCTTTACTATTTTGACGAACGACGATGATGTTCGCAGCCGGGTCTTGCTGTCCAATTTGCTTCAAGGCAGTATCGGCCAAGGACACGAGCCGCAGCGATTCGCGAGGCGGATCGAAGCCCCAGCGCGTGAAGGCCAGAATACCGTCGGGCGTGAGGTGAGAAAGGTAGTCGAGGAACGCATTGGTGGTATAGAGATTGTTTTCGGAAAGCGCGAAGGCGCCCGCGGCAGTTGAGGCCCATGTGTCGACGAGAGTCGCTTGGAGCACTTGGTAGTGTTCATGCGAGCGGCGAACAAAGGATCTGCCGTCCTCGACAACAATCTTGACCTCGGGGCGGAAGTAGAGGCGGTTACTGTATTCCGGAAACTTCCGGCGCATGATGACGCTAGCGATGATGGGGTTGATCTCGACGCCGGTAACGTCCTTGCTGCCGGACGCGAGCGCGCGAGAGATGTCCCAGCCGCCTCCGGGCCCGATGATGAGAGTCTTGGCGCCGGGGCGCAGCAGGTATGGGAATCCCGGGCCCTCATAAGCGAGATCGTATTTCTGCTGCGCTGACAGATGCGCGAAATCGAAGCGGGCAACGCCGGTTGCGGCATCCGCGTCGATGACGATGCTTTCTAAGCCGGTGCCCGGCTCAGGCTTGAGGGCGATACGGGAAAAGCTGTTCCATTCGACGAACTGCTCGTTTTGAAGCTGCCGGCCTTTGGCGAACCTCACATCGATAAGGAAGTGTTTGGCGTTGTACGTAATGAGAGCGACCAGCACGAGGCCCAGCAGTACGGCCCCCACGCGGCCACGGGGCGCGTGCGCTAGATGAAACCAAATCGCGGAGGAGACGGCGAACAGGACTGCAGCGACGAGGATCGTGTTAGGACCGCCAACCCAGTTGAGTATGGGAACGAGCACAGCGCAGCCCGCAGCGGCGCCCGCGAGATCGAAGAAGTAGACGCGGTTTACACGCTCGATGGTGTCGGAAACCGCGAGGGAAAGGATCGCGCCGGAGAACAGGAAAGGAATCGCTGCGACGAAATATGCGCCGATCAGCTGGGTGCGCTGCATCGTTCCGGTCTGCCGCAGCAGGAAGGCGAGGCAACAAACAACCGCAACGGAGTTGAGAGCGGCGAGGAGACCCAGCTTGCCGAAAAGTGAGCCGCGCCACTCTGCAACGACATATGAGAAGATGCCGCCAATCCCGAGTCCAAACAGAGCAATCGAGATGGCGAGGAACGCAAAGTGATAGAAGTACACGACGGAGAACACGCGTGTAAGCGCCAGCTCGAGAAGCAGAGTCGCAAGCGAGGTGGATCCGACGCCGAAGTAAATCTGAGGCCAGTGTTTCCCGCGTACGGACGGCAGAACCTGGGGAGGGGATGAATCGAGAAGCGACAACTTTTACTATTACTATGTTAGTGGACGGCGCGCGCCGTCAGGGGTTGCGAGATAAGAGCGGATGCGGTTCGCGATACGGGCGCTCGCCTCGCCATCACCATACGGATTGTGGAGCTTGGCCATACGCCGATACTCGGCCGTGTCGTCGAGAAGCCGCGTAGCCTCGCGTACGATTGCGTCGCGATCGGTCCCAACCAGTTTGACCGTTCCGGCGTGAACCGCTTCGGGGCGCTCTGTTTTTTCGCGCAGCACGAGAATCGGCTTTCCGAGTGAAGGGCCTTCTTCTTGAACTCCGCCGGAATCGCTGATTAGCAGATAAGCCCGGCGCATGAGGTCCACAAACGGAACATAGTCGACGGGTTCGAGCAGCAGGACATTCGATTTGCCGCCGATCACTTTATGCACGGTGTCCTGAACGTTGGGGTTGCGATGGACGGGCCATACAATCTGGACATCATCGCGTCGGGCAAGGAAGGACAGGGCTTCGCAGATGCGAACGAATGCCTCTCCGAAGTTTTCGCGGCGATGAGCGGTGACGACGATCAGCTTTTTGCGGGAATCGAGGGGAAGAGAAAGCCCGGAGAGACGCCCGCACTTGAGACTCTTAAAAATAGAGAGGACGGCGTCAATGCCGGTATTCCCGGTGACCTGAATCGAGTCGCTCGGGACGCCTTCGCGCAGAAGATTATCGGCGGCCCACTCGGTAGCGGCGAAGTGCAGATCGGCGAGGCGCGAGGCAAGCACGCGATTCATCTCCTCGGGAAAGGGGGCGCGCATGTCGAATGTGCGGAGGCCGGCTTCAACATGGGCAATGGGAACACCTGCGTAGAATGCGGCGAGAGTCGCACACAACGTGGTGCTGGTATCACCTTGGATGACAACGACGGACGGCTGAACGGACTTGAGAACGGGCTCGAGGCCCTCGAGAAGACGCGCGGCAAGCGCGGTGAGCGTCTGGCCCGGACGCATGAGATCCAGATCGTAATCGGGGGTGACCTCGAACGCTGCGAGCACTTGATCGAGCATCTGGCGGTGCTGGGCGGTGGCGCACACAACAGTTTCGAGGCTGGAACGGAACGCATCTCCGCGTAGCACAGAAATTAATGGACAGAGTTTGATGGCTTCTGGACGCGTACCGAAAACCACGAGTACGCGGGGGTGAGACTTGGGCGAGGAGGAAAACGGTTTACTTGTGGCGGTAGGTGATTCGTCCCTTGGTGAGGTCATAAGGGGACATCTCGAGGGTGACGCGATCGCCTGCTAACACACGAATTCGATTGCGCCGAAGCTTTCCCGCCAGATGCGCCAGGACGGTCCGGTCTTGATCCAGTTGAACGCTGAAGAGACCGCTCGGAAATTTCTCCACCACTGTTCCAGTTACTTCAATGCTGTCTTCTTTACTCATTCGCCTCTTGCAAGTAGTATGGGAACCCGCGGGGAGCGGCCCCGCGCTAGGTGAAGTATAGCGCAGGCGGCAGCATCGGAAGAAGGCAAGACTCGGGCATGTTTTAAGCTTTAGTCGGGGCTGCAATCCCGCTTGATGCGACTGCGATTTAGCGATGCGAACAGGTGAATGTGGCGACAGCTACGAACGAGTTTAAAGAGAAAAACGTTCTGGTCACGGGGGGAGGCCGGGGCATCGGCAAACGATTGGCCTTGGGGTTTGCAAGGTTGGGAGCGAGGATCGCGTTAGTCGGCCGAAGTAAGGCTGAGATCGAGCTGGCGCAAATAGAGATTGAACAAGCAGGAGGCAATGCGCTTCAGATAAGGGCAGATGTGAAGGATCAGGAGCGGCTGAACGTGGCGGTTGAGCGGGCGCAGGTGAGTTTTGGCGGCTCCGTTGACGTTCTGATTTGCGCGGCGGCAGTTACGGGGCCGCTGAGCTTGTTCTTAGAGAGCCGGGCGCAAGATTGGGCCGAAGCCATTGAGATCAATCTTCTCGGGGTGGCGCATTCCTGCCGGGCCGTGCTGCCGAGCATGATGGAGAAACGATCCGGGAAAATTCTTGTGCTGGTGTGCGAGAGTGATCAGGGTCCCAAACTGGGTTTGTCGGCGTATTCGACGTCGAAGACCGCAGTAGTGCGGTTCGTGGAGACCCTGGCGGCCGAGGTAGTGGAGCACAACATTCAAATCAACTGCTTCGATCCGGGACCGGCGTACACCAACGTGACGGATGAGATCATCCGGGCCGAAGACAAGTTGGAGCCGAGACTGGTAAGCGCCGCGAAGGACACCAGGCGAACCGGCGGCGTCTCACCGGAACTGCAGCTCGAGCATGCAATGTTTCTTGCGTCTGAGAGATCGAACCATATTAGCGGCAAATTGATTCATGTGACCGATGACTGGAAGAAGCTGAATAAGGCGAGATTGGCCGAAGACGCGTTTACACTGAGGCGCTTTCAGAGATAGCTATTCGGTCAAGAAGCGGTAAATAGTGGTCTGGTGAAACTCTTCGCCCGGACGTAGGACGACGCTCGGGAAATTGGAATGGTTGGGCGAATCGGGAAAGTGCTGAGTTTCCAAGCAAAGAGCGGATCGAAACTTATACACTCCTCCGATACCGTGCACGCTTCCGTTCAAGAAGTTACCGGAATAGAACTGAATTCCGGGCTGCGTGGTAAACACTTCCATGACGCGTCCTGAGTGCGGTTCCTCGACCTTAGCCGCGAGAGCAAGCTCGTTAGCCGGATGGTTAAGAACAAAATTGAAATCGTAGCCCTTGGCGAATTTCAACTGATCGTTATGGTCGTTTATATGGGCTCCGACTTTCGTGGGAGTGCGAAAGTCGAGCGGCGTGCCGGCGACGCTCTGAATCGCGCCGGTCGGAATGAGCTTGTCGTTTATAGGCGTGAACCGGTCGGCAGCGAGCGTGAGCTTGTGGTTCAGAATGTCACCGCTTCCAGGTCCAGCCAAGTTGAAGTAGGAGTGGTTAGTCAAGTTGAGGACTGTGTCTTTGTCCGTGGTGGCGGTGTAATCAAGGCGGAGATCGTTCTCGCTGCCTAGCGAATAGCGGACGGTGACGGACAGATTGCCCGGGAATCCCTCTTCGCCGTCACGGCTCAGGTAATGCAATTCGAGGGCGGGAGCCTCAGCCGTCGAGAGATCTTTGGCCTCCCACACGCGCTTATCAAAGCCTCGGAGACCGCCGTGTAGGGCATTCGGGCCGTCGTTGATCGGTATGTGATATTGATGGCCATCGAGCGAGAACGCGCCGTTCGCAATGCGGTTCGCATAGCGTCCGATGAGAGCGCCGAAGTAAGCTGTGTTGGTTTTCGAAACATAGCCGTCCAGGTTGTCAAACCCGAGCACTATGTCGCCCAGCTTGCCGTGGCGGTCTTTGACCTTGATCGAGGTGACCGTGCCGCCATAATTCGTGATCTTCACTTCCATGCCGGATTGGCTGGTGAGCGTGTAAAGCGATACTTCCTGGCCGTCAGAAGTTTTTCCAAAAGGTTGCATATGAGTGTTGGTAGTCGATTGCGCGCGCAGAACGGGCGCGAGAAAAGTCAGCAATAGCGTTATTGGGAATGCCGGGGTACGCCGCATTGTCTCAATGTATAACTATTTCGTGGTGAAACAGGTTCACGGCGAACTCGGGATGATCTTTTGTACCCGTGATTTTGATGGGCAGCAGGAAGCCGGCGCCTCGCTTTGCGAACAGCAGGTCGAAGGGCTTCAGCAGCCAATGCTTTATGCCGGATTGAGTTTGGGAAAGTGTGGCCTGCATGCGGAATGCGCCTTGCATGTCGACCTGCTGCGAGCGGACTCCGTAAGTGCCGGCGAGATTAATTAAGGCGCCTGGGATGCTGAACGAGAGCTGTGAAAAGGAAGCGACTCCATTCGCTAGCCGGAAGCGCCCTTTGAAATCCGACGCCACCGTCTGGCCGGATTCCTGTTCGTCTTTTTTGGGGATGCCCAAGGCGCGTTGACTCAGCGCGTCGAGCCGTTGCGAAACGCCGGCGCTGGTAAATTTCGCTGAAACGATTCCGAACTCGCCGTCGAGTTTCAACTTGTCCAGTACCTCCTGTGGGCCGGGAGGAATCGTGATCTTAGTTCTGAAGTTGACAGCACCCGTCAAAGCGGGCTGGTTGCCGCCGATCACAAGCCGCAGTATATCTTCGATGCGGCCCCGCCTGGTTACAGCATCTAGCGAGACGGTCTTGCCATTGGGTCCGGGCTGATGGATGATTTTGCCCTGGCAGAGGAATTCGGAATGAAGGAAACGAGCGTCAACGGGGTCGAGTATCGTATCTCCATCGATTCCGTTGACGATCGAGTGGAAGCTCGTGATCAAGTGCACGGGCGCACGTCCGCGCTTCAGAGCGAATGCGGGCGTATCGGTGGTGCCGTCTACTTCTATACGTTGCAGCATGCCTTGATAGCTGCCGTCAGAGGATAGCGTGCCCGAGATGCCTTTGAACACGCTCAGATCCGCGTTTTGGAAAGTGTAGCTGCCGGAAACGGCCGTGGTGCGGGGATCATCGCGTTGCCAAGGACCAAATTCGCCGGTGCTGTCGATCAGGCCAGGGGGCTTCACATTTGTGACCGTGGTCTTGAACGACATGGGCTGGCCCGGGCCGACCGAACGGAGCGTGAGCTCCTGGATATCGAAATGCAGCGGAAGTTTTCCGGGAATTTTGGGCTCGACTTCGAGTATCGCGCCATCAGCGATGATCGTTTGAATCAGGAAACGGAAGCGGGTCGTGTCGTGCCCCGCTTCGGCGGCCGGCTCCGTGGCGGCTGGTTGGGCCGTGCTGCGGCCGCGTGCGGGCAAATGGACCACCAGACCTTCCATGCGAACCAGGTCGACTGTGTTTGCACCGCCGGCGAGCGTCGCGAAACCCGCATTAGCCGTCAAGCGGCGGACGTAAATCAGTGGATCCGGATCGTTCCAATTCTTGTGGCGGATGGCGACGCCATCGCAAACCAGTTTGGGTTCCGGAAAAAACGTGAGATGGAAAGATTTCAAATCGATCTGGGCATCGAAGCGTTCCGCGAGAGCTTGAATGACGCGGTCCCGAGCTTGAGGACCGAGCTTTCCGACATATAAATACGTCGCGATCGCAGCGCCAATTACGAGGAGCGCTATAACCGCCGGCACATAACGCAGCGATGCCCGCATCTCACTCAGCTATCATTCGCCATTCTCCTCGTTGACCCATTCCCCCTAGCATAGCTGCCGTGACGAATCGGTGAATTGCGGCGACCGCCGAGTTGGACTTACTTGATAACAGCGAGGTCGAGAGGACTGCTGAGGACAGATCCGTTTGACAACTTTCTATCGATCACGTAATAGAGAACGCGGCCTGAAACTGCGGGAACGTTAACGAGACACGATTCACTGCAGCCGGTCCAGGTTTGAGGCTCCGTGGCGAAGGCGTAAGGATCGGAATTGCTGACCGCTGTGGTGCAGTCTTCCTGGCGGTTTGGGGAACAGAAGAGCGGCTGAGAGTTCGAGTCACTGCCGTATTCCGCGTAACCAAACCGGACACGGACAGAAGAGCCGACCTGGCCGCCAATGCTGACGGAAAGCGGGACAAAAGTGTTGCGAATGATGGAATCGGGATTCGGCAGAGGAGGAAGCTTAATGCCCCACACATCGCTGCGCCTTCCGTCGCCCCACGCGACGGTCGTTACGCCCCAATCGCCGTTCGTGAGGACGTGCATATTCGCATAGTTATTCGTCCGGCCGGGGCCACCGAGAGCGGCAGTCAGGATGCGGCCGCGCAAGCCGAGAGGATCGGGGCCGGAGATATCATGCTGCGTGTAGGCTGCTACTTCGGGCGCCATCGGAGCGACACATGGGGTGTTGATGGTCATGTCAATTTGACAACCGACGGTGGTAGTAGCGGCTGGAACGACCTCGTAGATCTGGCCGGGGCTACTGCCGGGCACACATTCTCCGGAATTCGAGACGATGCAGCCTTTCCAGGGAGTCGCATCGCTCAAGGACGAATTCGGAGCGCTGATGTTCTGAATCAGGTGCTGGCCAGCCCACATTCTTACGGCTTGGCGCTTCAGATCGAGACTTGTATTTTGGCCTTCGGGCAGGTCGATGCGGTACACGCTGTTCGTGCCGGCGACTTTCGTGTAAGTGTGATTCCAAAGTTGACTCGCGCCGCCGCCTGCGCCACCCAAAGGACGGCCATCAACGATCCATTCACACGCGGGACATCCATAAGTAAGCCCACCCGCATGGCTCTGAATGATGCTGATCCCGAGTCCCTTGAAACTCTTATCAAAAGGGAATAGCGATTGCACGCCCCACATAGCCCCGGAGCCCCAGATAGTTAGTGGCTGCCCGACACGGATGCCATAACCCGCGCCATATCCGCCCAAATCGTTAGCGAAAGCGACGACATACGGACCCGAGGTAATCATGTTAGAGCCTGCGAACCATTCGATGGTATGTCCCGCTTTAAGCAGATCGTCATCCATTTTGCCGCCCGCGACATTGCCGTTGGGAAACAGATTGAAGCCTGGATAATAGCAGTCAAACGGCAGCCATTCCGTTAACTGAAAACCAGAGGCGTGAGACCGCTGCGGTCCACAGTCACCTGGGAATGGTTGCAATCCGCGCGCTACGACGATTTGCGCGGTCACGTTGGGATTCCCAGCTAGGGGCGTTACAGCAGCGACCAGCATCAGCTCGTAAGGTGTTGCGGAGCTGTCGATGATAAAGTCACCGGGCTGAATTGATTGCAAATAGGAATAGCAGCTATCCGTCGTGTTATCGCCGCCGCAAGATGAGGCATTATGAGGCCAAGGTCCGGGGCGTGAACCAACAGGGAAAGTACCGAGCGGCTGCATGTCTTTCGAAGCCGGACCATCGGCGACGGGATCAGATACATCCATTTGAATGCAGTGATTGCCGGTGGCGCCAAGAGCCAGCCAGCGCGAGTCGGTAACACCGAGCTGTTCGCAAGTCTTTGGGTCTACGAAGCTGGAAGTTAGAGCGAGCGAACCGCCGTTGCCATAGATCTGATTCACTTTTACGTTCCATTGCTCGATTGCGGCGGATCCCATGTTCCCCAGGTGAGTCATCGAGTACATATCCGAATAGCCGCCGGAATAGGTTGAATTGAAGATCTGAAAGTACTCGAAGCCGTGGATGCCAGCCCATCTCGATGGATAAGTATCCCAACTGTTGTGGCAATTCTGAACCTGCCGGGCTCCGGCGGGCTGCGATATGTCGAGATCGCAGAACCAGGCGATCGCCCCCTGGCTGGGGCGCATCATAAACTTGGCGAACGGATACTGCATGTCCTGCAATACAGGCAGGCCGAAGTAATTGAAATCGATCTGAGGATACGCAGCGGCAATCTCCTGCTGGACGGTTGTCGAGGTTTGAAGAGAAGCGCAGGTGATGGCTGGGTTTTGCAGCGACGAGTTGCGGCTATCGCTCCAGACTGCAAACCTCTGATGGGCGGAATCGGATGAATTGTCATTATACGTACAGTTCTGGATGAAGCCCGTCGAAGTATTGTAACTGTATCCCAACACCGTCCCGTTATTGAAATTGGACAATTTCCGCGATTCTCCAGTACTTGGAATCATCAGGTAAAGGTAGCCATTCGAACCGGAGTTGGCAAACCACTGATCGACGAATGTGCAGAGGTAGCCTGTGGTGGGCGTGGACAAACGCGTAACTCCGTCGGCAGCGTAAGTGACGACGTGGGAAATGCCGTCGCAGCCGGTCGTACCTGCGCCCTGGTACTCGGTGAAGAACTGGTTGCTTCTGGCGAAGTTGTTCTGAATCGTGTTCAGAGAGACGGTCCCGCCGTTTGGATTGACCCATAGCTTGATACCGAAATTGACAAATTCATACAGATTTTCTCCAATATTTGCTCCGGAGACATGCGATTTACTTACTCCTCGGCATCCGGAAAGAGTGAGACCACTGAGACCGGCGCACCAGAAAGTTTCGGCATTCGACCCGGTATCAAGAGTTACCGTGTAACCCGATCCGTTCGCCGGCCACGGAACGGCAAGAAATCCTGCGGAAGAAGCGACATAAATGCTGGTCGCTCCAGGCGAGACTGCAGCTGTGATTGTGGTGAATAAGGGAGTCCAGGACGAGAGATTCTGCTGGATTGTGATGTGCTGCTCGTCTTGAACAATGGCTACTGTACAGATATTGCTTGGGCAAACCGGTGCGGTCCCGGCAATTCCGACCCACATGCCAGGCTTAAGAACTGTCACGGGGAAGTAGACATTTTGTCCAAAGGATGAGTTTGCGCCCCAGCTCACTGTAGAACCTGAAATGGAAGATATGGAACCGCCGAACGTGTTGGTCAGCATGTCGTTTGTGACGCGAGGAGAGCCCCACCCGCCAAGAAGAGGGCGCGGCCAAGTATCAGCGGGAACATATGAAGTCGCGGGCGTAGCCTGCGGGAGAGAAATCGTCACAGAGTTCCCAAGGCAATCACCGCCGTCAGCGACCAGACACATGGAGTAGGAAGCTCCGGAAACAGTAGCGAATCCGGCGATCCTGGTCTGGATATCATCGAGGCCGAAGAATTCGGTAGCCGTGAATGACGGCCGTTCGATGCCGGACGCGCCCCAGAGAAAAAGGGCATTTGCCGGTCCGCCTGCGCCGGAGTAGGTTGCGTAGCCGGACGATCCAAGAATGTTCGCCGGGGCCGTCCATGAACCTGTCAGATCTATAACACCGTTGAAATTACCCCACCCGCTTAGGTCATCTCCGCCATCGCCGGGACCTGTCCAGCGTTGTAATTGAAAGCCAGTGAGTGGATCGATTTGGGTATTCGCAGCGGCACTTGAAGTAGGGACATTGTAATTGATAGTCGGCCATCCGTAATTACCGAATTGGGCCGGATTGAATGGAATGTAATCGGGCGCCGTGTTCCCGAGCGGCGGGTTCTGGGTTTGAAACGTGTAAGTTCCGTCATATGAGCCGTCAGCGCAGGAAACTTTGAGGTAATGCGTGGCCGCGGCCTGGAGAGCGCGTGAATAGGCGTTTCCATCGGCTGCAGTTGCAGCGCCTCGAAAGCCGAGCACGATTTCACGGTATGCGCCATTGACTAGATTGCCAACGCGAGTATCAAGATTACTGCCGGGAAACAGATTGGAATCAACATCGTGGTCCACTATCGAAAACGTAGAATCTGTTCCTTCTTGCAGCGTGCACGGATTAGAGTCAGGAGCCGAGTAACTAAACGCGGCCTGAGTGCTCGAAGCGCCGAGGAACGTTATGGGGAGCGCAGCCTGTGCGTATAGCACGCGAGCAAGTATCAGAAAACCGAGGCTTACGCTGATTTGCCTCATTCAGTTACTGTGCTAGCAGCGACTGAATGTCGGCCAGCGCGTTTCCTGCGTTGAGGATAAACCCTGAAATCGTGCCGACGGCTTGAGTTGTGAGCAGAGTGTAGGACTCGCCGCCATTTGTCGAGACCTCAAAATTCGCCGTGGTTCCACTAATGCGGATCCGGATGTGGAAAGGCGACCCTGCGCCTGCGATGCCTGGAAAAGTAGATGGATTCGATGAATAGGCCATAGGCGAAGAGAGAGAGCCGTTCCAAGTTTCTTGGAACAGATTGCACACCATACCGCTCGCCGAGGTGGTGGCCGCATAGTTGTAAGTCGAGGGGCCGAAGAGCCAGGCCACGCCGTTGGTCGAATCGTAGACTCCGATCTGGCAGGCGCTGGTTTGATTCGTGTTTGACGAATTGGGAAGACAGCGCAGGACAGCTTCGATGGAGGCGATATGAGCGCTGCTGTATTCGGCTGGGAATCCGCTGTCGCCCTGCAGCGTAATGTCCCCGTTTGGCTGTGTGGTCACGGCTGGAGTGTCCGAGCCGATAACGGACCAGCCGCTCAGGCTCGGGATGGTCGCCTGATACATGCCATCGCCGGGGAGGTATTTTGTTCCGCCGATGATCAGATAAGGAGGAGCGGCGCTGATGGCCCCGGTTCCGCCTCCGCAACCGGTACAACTCGAAACCGTGATGTTTTGGAACGTGTTGTTGCCGCTAAATGCGTTGTTTGCGCCGAGGGTGGGCACGGAAGTGGGATCAATCGCGATTGCCGCTACTCCGGCCGAGGGCGTAACCTGAATGCCCGTTCCCGCAAGGAGCGGGCTCACCGACAGTACGGCGCGATAATCGACGGCGCCATTAGCAGTAAATGCTCCGCCTACGATGGTCCAAGTCCATAAGGGTACAGAATTCGCCGGAAACTGAGTAACGCCACTGGCATATGTGCAGCCGGTACAAGTAAGAGGAGCGGAAGCATCCCCAACTGTCAGGATGCCGCTCGGATCGATATAGATAAACGCCAAGTCGGAGGCATTCTGCCCGGCGACGCCGATGCTGGCGGGATTACGAAAGCTGATGGTTGTGTTGCCGAGCCGGGCGTTGCAGGGGGTGCTGGCAGAGCAGGAACCGCCAACAGTCAATGTGGCGGCGGACAGAACGGCGGCAAAATCACCAAGTTGGGCTGCCATGGTAGCGCCTGAGGGTCCGGGAGACCCTTGAGGGCCGACAGGTCCCGCGGGTCCGGGAGGCCCTTGCAGGCCTTGCGTTCCGCCAGACTCGACGGACCAGACGTTTACGGCCGTACAGGCGTAGAGGTTGGATCCCGCGGCCGCCGCAGTCACGAAAAAGAGCTGCCCGACTTGACAAGTGCCGGGCAAGGTTGTCCCTACCGCGATCGGCCGTGTAAAAGGGAAGCTCGAGAAATCCGGATTTTTGCCCTGGGCTTGCAAGTCAATCGAGGTGTCGCGCGACGGCGGACTTTGAGCGGACGCGACCGCTGCGCCTGTAATTAGAGTGAGCAACGCTATTGAGTATCTAGTAAGCATTGGAGTGTGTGAGATCTCGTTCGACCTGAGGATTTCATCGGGGCGCGGCAGGCCTGCCAGAAGTGGGCTTAAATTGCTGAGTTATTTATAGGAAGAAATTGTTGGGCCGACTGTCACTGGCGTGAGGATGTCCGAAAGATCGTAGAAAAGGGAACGACTCACCCAGAGCCCGTGATAGGCTCTGGGAAATTTTTCTTGCCAGAAAAAAAGGAGAGTCGTTTTGAAGAGAGCGTATCAGAGAAGAGCGGTCCAGAAGAGTGCGGAGGCAGAGGAGGATCGGGCGGTACAGATTTGCTTGCCGATGGCAGAAGTGCTGACCAGCTTGGAGCAGGGCTTGGGTGAGCTGGTCCGAAAGGTGGGCCGGACGTTCATCCAGTCCGTACTGGAATCGGAGGTCGAGCAGATTGCTGGCCCGCGATCGTGTCGCAGGCAAACGCGGCAGGCTTACCGGTGGGGTATCGAGCAAGGCTCGTGCCTCATCGATGGCCAGCGGGTTCCGATCGCGCGGCCACGCGTGCGTGAGTGTGGCGGCAAAGAGCTGCCCTTGGGAACTTACCAGCTCTTCCAGCAAGTGAGTCCGGCAGAAGAAACAGTTTGGAGCAACATCATGCGCGGGCTCAGCATGCGGGATTACAAGTTAGTGCTGCAGCAGTTTATGGATGCCTACGGGCTGGAGAAGAGCACCCTCAGCGAACGATTTGTGGAGGCCAGCCGCAAGAAGCTGGAAGCTCTCATGAGCCGTTCCTTGCAGCATCTCCAGATCTGTGCACTGTTAGTTGACGGCACGATCTTCAAGGGCCAGCATTTGGTGGTCGCCATCGGCATCGATGCGTTTGGCAAGAAGGTCGTATTGGGACTGGTGCAAGGAGCCACCGAGAATGCGAAGGTGGTGAGCGGCTTATTTGAGCATCTGTCCGAGCGGGGGCTGGATTTCAGCCAGCCGCGTTTGTATCTGATTGATGGCAGCCGTGCCTTGCGCGCCGCCATTGAGCGGCATGCCGGCGAAGCCGCTTTCATCCAGCGCTGCCAGGTGCATAAGATCCGCAACATCCTGGCGTACGTGCCGGACACGCAGCAACACTGGTTCAAGTACAAGCTACGGCTGGCCTACGCTCACGCTGATAGCAGTGATGCTCGGCAGGCGCTTTATCGATTGCACGATGAGTTGAACGAGCTGAACCCGAGTGCGGCGGCCAGCTTAATGGAGGGCTTAGAGGAGACCCTCACGCTACATGATCTGCAGGTGCATGCCCGGTTGCGGCGATCCCTCAGCAGTACCAATGGAATCGAATCCAGCTTTTCAGTTGTCGAGACCATCTGCCGGCGTGTCAAACGCTGGCAGGGCAGCGATCACCGCTTGCGCTGGGTAGCCTCAGCCCTGCTGTACGCCGAAACACGCTGGAATCGTCTTCACGGCCACCGCCATTTGCCGCTGCTTATTCATAATCTGCAGCGTGCTTATGACATACGTTGTAACCTAAATGCGACCACCGTCGCTGCCCATTCGGCGGCTTAGATCGTGTTTCCGAGCCGTTCCTTTTTCAACGGAAAGGCGGACATCCTCACTGGCGTAAATCAAGGCGCTCTGTGGGGCCTGAAGCGTGGGATCTCGACCGCTTACGTAAACAGACGGAGCAAAGGCGCCTTACGAGGGAAGGAAAACTCACGTGGTCAGCGTGGCGCGAATCTCAGGCGGGTTTTTCGGCGATTGCCGGGCGATTTTAGGGCCAGAGGCGAGGCCGGAAGCGCGCGGCGAACGCCCAATCGCGTGATGGCAGCGGGCCGTGCGAGACATCAGAAGCGACGACCGGTTCCTAACGATTTCTTGCAAGTTCATGAAACCATTGATCTTCCGGGTTGTGATCGTTTTCGGCGCAGTTCATCCATTCGAGATCTTAAGCTGTGGATATGAAAGGATCGATCCTCTACCGAATCGCTTCAGTCCTGATTGTGATCTTTGCGGCCGGGCACACGGTGGGATTCCGCAAGAGCGATCCTCAATGGAGAGTGGATGCGCTGCTTGCATCGATGAGGTCAATCCACTTTCAGACGCAAGGCTTCGACCGGACGTACTGGGACTTTTACACAGGCTTCGGGCTGTTTGTGAGCGTGTTTCTGATATTCGCGGCCGTTGCGGCGTGGCAATTGGGCGGCTTGCCCGTAAGTGAGCTGGTGCGCTTGCGAGGTATGGCATGGGCTCTTGCAATCTGTTTCGTGGCGGCCACGTTTCTGAGTTGGCGCTACTTCTTCCTGGCTCCGATCGTGTTTTCGGCAGTGATCTCGGGTTGTTTGATTGCTGCAGCTTGGCTCTCACCAAAGTGACAGATATTTCTTCTATAATGTAGAAGTAATGTTTCGCCGCGACTATCTGGGCGAGTTCGAGCACCTCGTCCTTCTGGCGCTGTTGCGGCTCGGAGATCGAGCGTACGGCGTCACCGTCCGGCAGGAGATCGGATTGCGCACCAAGCGTGAGGTATCAATGGGCGCGGTCTATGCCACGCTCGATCGGTTGCAGAGCAAAGGCTACGTCAATTCGCGTTACGGCGACCCCACGCCGGAGCGTGGCGGAAGGTCGAAGCGCTTGTTTCGCGTCACTGGTAAGGGAGTCGCCGCTGTGAACCGCACACACCGAGCGCTCGACAGGATGACGGAAGGCCTGGATGCGGTTCGGAGCTACTCATGAGTCCTCAAGCAGATTTCGTTCAGCCGCCGCGCGTCGCGGTGTGGCTGGTGGGCCTCTTCGCGCCTGCGGAAGAATCAGAATCAATTACGGGCGATCTGGTCGAGGAGTTCTCCCAGCTCGCATCGAGATCGGAGTTGCTTTCGCCCGAAGCTGGTTTTGGCGGCAGACTGTAAAAACGATTGCGCATCTCGCCGGCACGGGACTTCGTAGCGCGCCGTTGTCTACCGCTGCGGCTGTGATGGCAGGATTCCTGCTGATCGGGTTTCTCTCTCGATTTTCGGCGCACGGGATGCGAGCCTTTCTTGATATGCACAGGATCTACGAGTTGCATCCGGACGCTTACCTGTTCTTGACTACGTTCCCTATGCTGACCGGACGCGTTCTTTTATGCGTGGCAGCCGGCGCGCTGGTTGCACTCGCGGCCAGGGGACGGGAGATGGCTGCTGCCGGAATCCTTGCCGTGCTCGAGATCGCGCTGTTTGCGATTGCTGTATTGGCAGTCGTGGTTAGCGGGCAATCCTGGGTTCATTGGCTTGTCGACATGCTGCCATGGAATTGTGCGTTCTCGATCGCGACGGTAGTGGGCGGAGCGGTGGTACGGATGGGGAGATCTGCGAGGATCAGCCGGCCCGTTTAGAAGCAGCCCGGGCGAACGAATCGAAAACGTCGATTGGGAGCGCGTGTATCGCGATCTCAATGCGGAAGGGAGCGCCGTTGTTGAGGCGCTTCTTTCTCCACACGAATGCCGGGCAATAGCCAGCCTTTACTCGGATGACGAGATTTTCCGCAGCCGCATCGTGATGGCGCGACACGGTTTTGGACGCGGAGAATACAAATACTTCAGGTATCCGCTTCCCGATCGGATTACGGAGCTGCGCACAACTGTGTATCCGCGGTTGGTTCCGATCGCGAACAGCTGGAAAGAAGCGATGGGTATGGATGTGCGGTATCCCGACAAGCACGCAGATTTCATTGCGCGTTGTCATGATGCCGGCCAAGTCAACCCGACGCCGCTGTTGCTGATGCGCGAACAGGCGGTCTCAGGTCAAAGCAGAAATCGAGGGCCTTGCACGGTTCTTTAGTTTGGCCGATGCGACTAGCCTGCCCTTGCCTGAGGATTCCCAGAAGCTTAGAGGGACGATTAAGCAGTCTTGTTCTGAGAAGTGTTTGACAGAGGGCAATCTCGATGAATCGCCCCGTCTGGTCTGTGGTCGCTATTGGGCTTGGCCCAGCAGTACGGAGTTCCAACCCGGTTGCTTGACTGGTCCCGGCGTGCGTTGGTGGCGGCTTTCTTCGCTGCTCAAGGTGCAGCGGAAGAGTTCGTTATGACTCAAGATGAAGGAGGAGCAAGGCTGGAGTTGCGAGAGGAACGAAAAGGTTGTTTACACTCGTAAGGCAACGTCCGGAGACAAGTGATCCTGAAACGGATTACAGTGTGCCACTTGATGTCTTTTGCAGAATCGCTTTGCCCTGGTCCGAGCCAGGTGTCTGATGGACGAACTCAGTAAACAGGGTATCAGGGCCGCGACCATCTATCTCGGATTTAAAGGTGTCGTCGACACTCTGAAACAGGATTGGAAGTACGCACAATGACAATGTCTTTCGTCTGACGTTATCTGACGTTAATGGAAATCCTCAGCGATGCGGTAACGACAGAATGCATCGTGCATTGAGCGCGCTGAGGAGAAACCGTCAGCGTTGTTACTATCCTAGAAGTTCATGAAGGGCATCGTTTTGGCTGGGGGAACCGGTAGCCGCCTATTTCCACTCACGAAAATCACCAACAAGCATCTGCTTCCTATCTTCGACAAGCCGATGATCTACTACCCCATTCAGACGCTCGTCGAAGCCGGAATTCGCGATCTCTTAATCGTCACAGGGGGTCGCAATTCGGGCGACTTCCTGCGCTTGCTCGCCAACGGAAAAGAATTCGGCCTGAAGCACATCAACTACACCTATCAAGAAGGCGAAGGAGGTATCGCCGAAGCCTTGGCGCTCGCCGAACACTTTGCCGAGGGTGGAAAGACCTGCGTGATTCTCGGCGACAACATCATCGAGGGCTCGATTGCCGGCGCAGTTCGCGACTTCGAGCTTCAGGAGCGCGGAGCTAGAATTCTTCTCAAAGAGGTTCCCGACGCCGAGCGCTTTGGCGTCGCCGAGCTCGATGGCGAGCGGATTGTCGGCATAGAGGAAAAACCGAAACGCCCGAAGTCAAGCTACGCCGTTACCGGCATCTACATGTACGACGGAACGGTTTTTGATAAGACTCGCACATTGAAACCCTCTGCTCGCGGCGAGCTTGAAATCACTGACGTCAACAACGCATACATACAAGAGGGCAGCATGACGTTTAGCTATCTCGACGGCTGGTGGACGGATGCCGGAACCTTCGAGTCCTTGCTGCGCGCTGCGAACCTGGTGCATGACACGCATCAAAAACAGCAGCCGCGCTTAGCTGCAGTAGCGCAAGCAGACTTCTCATGAGCACCGCAGTTCTAGGCGTCACCGGGTCCGGTATCGAAATCGAGATACCTGCGTGCCAACCCGGCATCGGCAAAGTGATTCTTTCCCCATCAAGCGCAGATCTCATCGAAGAAGTGAAAGTCAACCCGTTCCCGTTGTGGCCCGACGATCGCGGCTACTTTCTCGAAGTGGCTCGCCTGAAGCAAGGACTCATTGCAGATTTTCCAATCGATTCCATGCAGGTGTCCGCGGCGCTGAACTATCCCGGCATCATCAAGGCCTTCCACTTCCATCGGTTTCAAACCGATTTCTGGGTCCCCGCCGCCGGATTGTTCCAGATCGCGCTCGTTGATCTGCGGCGCGCGTCGCGAACCTACGGCGCGAAGAACACTTTCTATGCCGGCGCTCTGCGGCCGTGGCAATTGTTGATCCCTCCCGGCGTCGCGCACGGTTACAAGATCATCGGCGAGCAACCCTCTGTGTTGGTCTACGTAACCGACCGCCAGTACGACCCGAAAGACGAAGGCCGCATCCCTTATAACGACACCGCCATCGCTTACGACTGGGAGCTACAGCACAAATGAAGCTGCTCGTAACGGGAGGTGCCGGTTTCATCGGGTCCTGTTTCGTGCGCCTGGCATTGCGGGAAGGGTGGGCAGAGCACGTCATCAATTTAGACAAGCTGACCTACGCCGGTAATCTCGAGAACATCGAAGCAGTCGCCGCCCACCCCGGCTACAGCTTCATCCAAGCCGATATCTGCGACTCCGAAACCATCGACGAAGTGTTCCGCCGCGAGTCTCCCGACGCAGTCATTCATTTCGCTGCCGAATCGCACGTCGACCGCAGCATACACTCGCCCGCGCCTGTCATTCAGACCAATTTCAACGGCACTTTCACGCTGCTCGAAGCGGCGCGGCTGAATCGAACCGCTCGTTTCGTCCATGTATCGACAGATGAAGTTTATGGCAGCATCGAAGCGCCGCGCGAAGCCGACGAAACCTATCCGCTGCGCCCCAGCAGTCCCTATTCCGCGTCCAAAGCCGGATCGGATCTGCTCGCGCTTTCCTATCACACGACTTATCAGTTGAATGTTTCGGTAACCCGCGCGTCAAATAACTACGGTCCTTTTCAGTTCCCCGAAAAGCTCATCCCGCTGATGATCTCGAACGCACTCGAAGATAAACCGCTTCCCGTGTACGGCGACGGTCAGCAAGTTCGCGACTGGCTTTATGTCGAGGATCACTGCCGCGCCGTGTTTTCCGTTCTCGAGAGAGGCGCGCCGGGCGAGATCTATAACATCGGCGGCAACTGCTCGCTCCCCAATATGGAAGTCATCAAGCGCATACTGGCCGCAACGCAGAAGCCCGAAACGCTGATCACGCGAGTGGTCGATCGGCCCGGGCATGATCGCCGTTACGCCCTCACCAACGCCAAATTGACCCGCGCGACAGGCTGGCAGCCGCGAACCGATTTCCATGCCGGCCTGAACGCGACCATCGATTGGTACCGCACCCATCAGGACTGGGTCGAGCGCGTAAAAAGCGGAGAGTACCGGCACTTTTATGACCTGAATTACTCCAATCGCGCCGGATAATTACCCCAATGTCGATATAATTCCCCCTAGGGCCTCTCTCTTCGGTGGACTCGTCTCAATACACATCATCCGCTCTGGACGAGTTGCGGTACATACAGTTTGAAGCGCGCCAATCGAGGTCACTAGACGATCTGCGCCATTACTTCGAGCGCGTTCAAAATCTCCGGCGCTCTTACTCGGAGGATTTTGAGCTACAGGTTTTCATAGCGGAAGTTCAGGAACAGATCATCGATCGCGCTCGCATTTTGCGCGAAGAATCAGCCCCCGTTCTGGTCAATGAACAGCCGCCGCGAACCGCCTCCGCTGCCCGCGAAGACCGCGACTCGCCGGCTTCTGACGTGCCGGTCGGCGTGCATCGCATCGACGTCAAGAGCTGGCAGCGTTCCATCTATTTGGCGCTTTTTTTTACGACGATTGTGTGCGTGGCCGGATTTTTGTTGATTCAGGCCGCCCGAAAAGTGAATTTTCTTCCGCCTGAGGCCGCCCCCCCCGCGGCTCAAACTGGCCAACAAAACGGCAGTTCCCAAAATACTCCCGCACAGAACGCGTCCAATACGTCCGCTGGCAATCCAACCAAGCCTACCTTGCGCCTGTATACAGATCTCGTCCCCGGTACCGTTGCGATCGACGGTAATGCACCGCAGGACTTGAAGGACGGAGAACTGGTTTTGGACAACCTCGAGCCCGGCCAGCATTCGATCAAGATCAGCGGGCCGAATGGCGACGCTGCCTTCAGCTACGACGTGGCGGAAAGGCTGGCCCCCCGTGTGGTGGGTTCTCCTTCGGCATCGAACGCAATGACCGTGCTGGTATCTGAACACGACGGCGAGGGCCGCCTGATCACAAACGCGGAAGATTCTGATGTGCTCCTTGATGGTAAGCCGGTCGGCCAGGTGGGCGCCGAAGGTTTGATGCTCGATGATCTCGGCACTGTCGATCACGAATTAGAAGTGACGCAAGGCAAAGACCGGCAGCGTTTTGTGTTGACCTACACGCCGGCTCCGACTCTCACTGCGTACGTCAAATCCGATCCCAACGCGGGCACTGTCGTAATCATGGCGGGGCAGGATGGAGCGGATGTCTACATCAACGGCAAGCTGTACCGCCGCAAGACGGAGCGCGGGCAGATCCGTATTCCGAATTTAAGTGTTGGCGAGTACACTATTCGCGTGCACAAAACGGGTTTTATCGACCCGCCTCCCGCGACTGTGCAGGTCAAGAAAGCCGAAGAAACGGCAGTTGAGTTTCGTATGCAGGAGCTGCCTGCGATTGCGACGCTCCAGGTGAAGGGCGCGCTTCCGGGAACTATGGTCTATGTCGACAATCAGTTGGCGGCAGCCATTGGCCCCGACGGTGCGGCTGACATCTCGAACGTGAAGCCGGGCGATCATCTCGTCGAGCTGCGGCGGGACCAGGCTCTACCCAAGCGCTTCGAACGCACGTTTCATGCCGGGGATGTTGCGGTGCTTTCCGGGCCCGATGTACTGCTTGATCGAGTCGTCGTCGAAAACAAGCCCGTGCCCGCGCCTCCATCGGCCGAGCCTATGCCCAGTGCCGCTTCCGCCAATAACAGCATGCAGATCGACGGCGAGCAAATCCGTAAGGGCGGCGGATTCGTTCCCTATCACGTGCCGAAAATGGCCGGGCACTATACCTTCACCGCGCAGGCCCGCAAGGGCGGTTTTTTGCACCATGGAAAGGTGCAATGGTATGCGGGCTATCTGGACAGGGACAACTATGTACTTTTCACGGTCGACGGCAAGCACGCCACCTTGCGTGAAGTTCAGGACGGTAGATCGCAGGAGATTAGCCGCATCCCGTTCAGCTCCGACTCCGATGAATGGGTCCAAGTGGATCTCGCGGTCCGGCCGAACCTTATCAGCGCACGTGTGAAATTGCCCGATACCGGATGGGATGAAGTCGGCAGCGTGACCAACCCCGCTTCGGACTTCACCAAAGGCAAAGTCGGATTCTACATCCCCGGAAGTGATGAAATAGCGGTTTCGAATTTCCGTTTTTCGCCCCGCTAGGATTTGCAAACCGGCAAACACCATGGATGAGCGCACGTTCTATCGCGAATCGCAGATTAGCAAGGCTGCAACCCTCAATTGCCCCTATTGCAAGACTTCGAACACCTACGATCTCTGCTGGTTAGTGCGCCGCAAAATCGACAGGCTTCCGCGCCAGGCGGATGAGCGCGATCGGGCCAAATTTGCGAAAGCGGCGAGCTACATGGTGTTATTGGACGACAAAGCAGCTTGCAAAAACCAGCGCTGCCGGAAGAGTTTTGACATCTCCGGAATCAAGACCACAGCGTTCTTGACTGATAGCTAAGCTATTAATTTTGTTTTAGAAAGCCCGTTAGTAAGGACTGCCCAGAAACGGCCTTACTGAGGGTGACATCTATCCATCAGGGAGACACCGGTATGGTGGATGCACTAAAAAGAAAAGCAAAAAAGATGACCGCGGCCGCAAGCCTTTGCGGGCTGTTCGCATGCGCTGTTTTCGCGCAGACCGATCCGCCCTCTCGCGTGGCACGGCTGAATTACACAAATGGGAACGTTTCGATGGAGCCGGCTGGAGTGGACGATTGGGCGCCGGCCGAAAGGAACCGTCCGTTTACCACAGGGGATTACCTGTACACCGATCAAGGGGCTCAAGCTGAGTTGCACCTCGACGTCGCCGTGATGCGCATGGCGCCCCAGACGAGCTTCGGTTTTCTGAATCTCGACAATCAAACCGTTCAGATCAAACTTTCGGAAGGAGAGATGGACTTCAACATCCGAAATTTCGGTCAGAACCAGGTGTTTGAAGTAGATACTCCGAACGCGGCGCTCACACTTCTGCAAAACGGCAGCTACGTCGTGAGTGTCGATCCGAATGCTAACACGAGTTTTCTCATCGTGCGAGAAGGGCAGGCCCAGGTCACAGGCGGCGGGCAGGCCTTTACGGTCAATCAGGGCAGCAGCGTGAACCTGTCCGGAACGGACCAGTTGGGTTACGATGTCGAGGCTGCACCCCAACCCGACCAATTTGAAGACTGGGCGATGCAGCGCGATCAGCACGACGCGCACGTGCAGTCCGCCCGCTATCTTCCGCCCACGGTAATCGGCTACGAGGATCTCGATGACTACGGTGGCTGGCAGAACTCGGGTCAATACGGAAATGTGTGGTATCCAAACAAC
Source organism: uncultured Acidobacteriaceae bacterium (assembly GCA_963703035.1). Taxonomy (GTDB): domain Bacteria; phylum Acidobacteriota; class Terriglobia; order Bryobacterales; family Bryobacteraceae; genus Bog-105. The sequence goes on from OY969780.1 coordinate 2,971,357, forward strand.
GTACCGGCTACCTGGGCGCCGTATCAGACCGGGCACTGGGGTTGGCAGGATCCCTGGGGCTATACCTGGATCGACGATTCCCCGTGGGGCTTTGCGCCGTTCCATTATGGCCGCTGGGCATACATAGGCAATCGGTGGGGCTGGGCGCCGGGTCCAATCGGGATCGGTTATGGCGGACCGGTTATGCAGCCGTATTACGCACCCGCGCTGGTCGCCTTCTTCGGGGGATCCAATTTCGGTGTTTCCATCGGAATCGGATTCGGTGGCGGAGCGAGCCTGGGATGGGTTCCGCTGGGATGGGGTGAGGTATACACTCCGCCTTACGCTGTGAGTCAAAGCTATTTCAGGGAAGTCAACATCTCGAATACACGAATCACGAACGTGACTAATATCACGAACGTGTACAACAATGTGTACGTGAATCACACGGCTTACAACCAGACATATGCAAATACGCGAGCGCCGCACGCCGTCATGGCGATGCCGCAATCCGCATTCGCAAGCGGACGGCAGGTGGCGCAAGTAGCCCGCCCCGTACCCGCAACTGCGGTATCCAGGCTTCAGTCGGCGGCGATCGTGGCGCCGCGCGTTGCGCCCACTCGCCAGGCGCTCATCCCAACCGCGGGCCGTGGCCCTGCGGCGCGTCCTTCGGCTCAAGTCATGCAGCGACAGGTCGTAGCTCGCGTCAAGCCGCCCGCGCCCCCCGTGCCGTTTGCAGCGAAACAGGCTTATCTGCAACAGCATGCCACCAGCGGCCAGCCCTATAACCACGCCGCTATGCGCCAAGCCGTAGCGCCACGCGCCACAACGGTTGCAGCGGTGCGGCAAGCACCCGCTCCAAATGCGCGGCCCGTTGCCGCTCATCCGGGGCAGCGCGGCGGCAATGTCGCGGCCCTGCCCGCTGCCAGACCGGGTGCACGGCCGGGCCAACCGGCCTCAGCGGCAAGGCCGAATCAACCCGCCGGCAGACCTGCCGCTGAAACACGGCAGCCCGCCCCGGCCGCTCACGGCGCGCCTCCTAACATGCGCCAACCAGCAGCAAACAACCGGCCCGGCCCGGCGCCCGCGACAGCTGCACGACCCGGTCAGCCAGCCCCGGCCGCTCGTCCAGGCGAGCGAACTCCAGCCCCGGCGCCTGCAGCGCGGACCGGACGTCCAGCCGAGACTGCGCCTCCTGCCCGTGGAACGCCTCCCAATGAGCGCGGCAATACTGCCCGTCCGGCAGAGCAGCCGGCGGCACGAACTCCCGCCCCGGCAGCCCGGCCTGCTCCGGCAGCGCGTCCTGAAGCGCGCCCCGCACAACCCGCCGCTCGTCCGGAAGCTCGACCCGCGCCGGCTCCATCCGCTCGTCCCGAGACGAGACCGGCTCCAGCAGCTCGGCCCGAAACCCGACCTGCTCCCGAAACGCGGCCCGCGCCAGCAGCGCGTCCGGAAGCCAAGCCAGCTCCTGCTGCTCGGCCAGAAGCACGCCCGGCTCCTGAGCATGGAGCGCCGCCGCCCGCTCGCAACGAGCGATCGACCAAAGACACGAAAGAGCCGCATTAACACTTTCGCGCGTCTGAACCGGGCCGGACTCTCAGTCCGGCCCTTTTTTATTCTGATGTGTCTTTAGTGTCCGCCGGCGGGTCGGCCCAAGCCGCGCAGATTCGAGGAAATCGGCGGTTTCCGAAAAGGCCGCTTGGGTGGCTTCTTCAATGCTTTTTCGGCCGCTCGTCTCTCCCGCTCCACGAGCAGTGGTCGAAAATCCTCGCGGACGACTTTGTAATCGTGCAATCTCTCGAGCCGGTTCGGATCGTCAACACACGCGGTCAAAAGCTGAAGGCAAAATGCCGGCCCATCCTGAACGGAAACGCGATTCTCTGCAAGTAAGGGAAGAGCGATTGCTATTGAAAACAAACTCGCCGGACTTCGCTCTTCAACACCGCGAAACACGAAGCGCCGCGTGCCGCCGTCATGGGTGAAACCTTCATACACGAAGTGCATATCCCTACCTTTTCGAACGCAACGACCGGAAGAGCAGGCGGAAGCGCCTCAATCCTCACAAGGATATCAGACAGGCTCCCGGTCCCACGGAGGGGCCGCGGCACTGTCCGGCCCTCCGAGTCCGGCAAAAAGATCTGAACGCTGCAACCGCGCAAGCGGTCTTAGCTGTTTGAAGGCGCCGCATGCATGACGGAAATCTCAGCACAGATCGGGATTCGGGAGCCGAAGGCGTTGGCAGCCGGACTGGGCAGTACCGAACGCGAGGCTCGCTTTACGGCTCTGGTCGAACGGCAATCCCGCTTCGTATTTCGCGTCGCGTATGCGGTCCTGCGGAATGCCCAAGATGCCGAGGATGCCGTCCAAGACACGTTCCTCAAGATATACAGGTCTGGGAAATGGGAAGGAATCGAAGACGAGAAGGCGTTTCTCGCGCGCGCGACGTGGCGGGTATGTATAGCAAAGCTGCCCGGAAGGCGAAAGCAGTCGACACCCGATCTCGACACAGCATCCACAGATGCGAATCCGGAGCAAGCCGCCATCATGGCGAATTGGGATGCCATTGTTCACCGCCTCATCGATGCCTTGCCCGAGGAGTTGCGGCAACCGCTCGCGCTCTCCACGGTCGAAGAATTGGGATCGCGGGAGATCGCCGCTGCCATGGGACTTCCCGAAGGTACGGTCCGTACTCGTTTACTGCGTGCGCGCCAGATCCTGAAACAAAAACTGGCTGCTGTGACGGAGGCTAGCTATGAAAAGTGACGAGTTGGACAAAATCCTGAACGGCGCGCTCTCAGCCTACTCGCTCGAGGAGCCGCGGCCGGGACTCGAGTCGCGCGTCTTGCATCGAATACGCGGTCGGCACGAATTCAGCTCTCGCTGGATGCCTTGGATATTCGTAGCGCCCGCGCTTGCCTCCCTGCTTGTCATAGCTTTTTTGAGGCGCGAAACTCGTCTCCCAGATCTGCCGCAAATCGCTGTGAATATACCGGTTGTGTCATTTAAACTTCCGCTGTTAGCAAAGGCAGCGCCGAAATCAGAAAAACTGCCGCGTGACAGTCGAGCGCTGCCAAAACAGAAAGAGTTTCCGACCCCTGCGCCCCTGACAGATCAGGAACGGATTCTCTTGGCTGTCATGCGCAGGCCGCCGAACGAAACTCGCCGCGTCTTTGCCGAGTTGCACATGCTCAATGCAGAGCCGATTCAAATCGAAGAAATCCACATAGACCCGCTGCAAGATCGCGGGGAGAGATAAGGAGTCTAATATGCGGGACACAACCAAGGTCTGTTTGCCTTTCTTAATCGGTGCGCTGATCGCAGGAACCTGCGCCGCCCAGGCGCCGAAGGACGAGAACGAGCATTTTTACAGGCTCGATTTCGTGGTTAAGGAGGTCGATGGCGCGAAAGTCGTCAATAGCCGCAGCTACACCATGAGTGTGTCGACAGGAAAGAGGGCAGAGCCCACGGAGATTCGAACTGGAAACAAGGTGCCGTACCGAACGGACTCCGGCCAACAAGGAAAGTACGACTACCAGTATGTAGGAGTGTACATCGAATGCGCCAGATTCCGAGAGGTACAGGATCAGCTGGCGCTGAACGTCAGGGCAGACATCACCAGTCTGGCAAGTCCACCCACAGGCGACAGTGGCGGCTTGCCGTTGATCCGAACGAATGCATGGAAGGCGGACGTTCTTCTTTCACCCCGCCAACCCGCTATAATTTTTTCCTCAGACGACCCAACCTCGACACACAAAATGCAGGTTGAGGTCACGGCTATGCCAATCGGCCCTTCCGAGCAAACCAGGTAACCTCCAGTTCTGCTATCGTGAATCTGGCTCGGTGCCGGGAGGTCTTCATGGAAGTCCTGGATCATGTCGAGATGGTGCTGCGGCAAAAAGGCAATGCGGTCGTCTCCATCCGCTCTGATGCGTCGGTATACTCCGCGATTGAAATGATGGCTGACAAGCAGGTCGGCGCGCTATTGGTAATGGATGATGACCGGCTAAGAGGGGTTATCTCTGAGCGGGACTACGCGCGCAAGGTGATTCTGAAAGGCAGGTCTTCGAAAGAGACGCAGGTCCGAGATATTATGACCGGATCGCCGATCACCATAGGCCTCCGAGCGTCTGTTGATGAAGCCATGCGCATGATGACCACGCACCGCATCCGGCATCTGCCCGTCCTTGATGACGACGGACATGTCGCCGGAGTTCTGTCCATCGGCGATCTGGTGAACTGGATCCTTACCTCACAGCACGAGGCAATCGAGCATCTGGAACGCTATATTTCGGGAACACACGCGGCAACCGCGCCTCAAAGCTGAAGCCGCGCGGAGCCCCGTCTCACTTCGGGATCAACGCCTTCGGTGATCCAGGCTGAGCCTTCTGCGATCCTGCCGCCGCTTTCTGCTCCTGCACCCGAACCACTTGCCCATCGACCAGCGAATCGGGCGGCGTGACGATTACCCATGCGTCGTCGGAGAGACCCGAAACCACTTCTATCTCATTCCCAAAGTCGCGCCCCACAGTAATGGGGACCAGAGCTGCGCGATTGCCATTGCCTACTGTCCCAATGCGGAGCCCTTCGGATCGGAAGATCAACGCAGTGGCAGGCACCAGCAGCGAAGACACGCCGTTCCTGATTTTGAAATGCACTTCGGTGTAGGCGCCGGGAAAGAGCAACCCAGTCGAATTAACTACGTCGACCTCGACCAGCAGTGTGCGCGTAGCCGGGTCGATCGCATCCGCTGTCCGAACCAGCGTGCCTGGAAAACGGCGCCCGGCAACTCCGGGAATGTCAAATCAGCCTTGATGCCACGAACCGTATCGTGCGAGTAGACCTGTGGAACGTTCACAAACACGCGCAGCTTCCGGACTGCCGCGATATGGAACAGCTCGCGGCCGGGGCCGCCCGAAGAGCCGGAATCGATCAATTGCCCAATATCGGTATTGCGGGCGGTGATCACGCCATCGAACGGCGCATAGAGCTTCTCGAAGGAAACCAGTTCTTGCAGACGTTGAACATTGGCCTGCTGCGATTTCACGGTCGCGCTTTTCGCAGCAGCATCCTGCACCGCGTTGTCGACATCCTGCTTCGCAACTGAATCGGTTTTGAAAAGATTCAGGTAGCGCGCCGCCGTTATCTGGGACAGCTTGAGGTTGGCTTCTCCCGTCGCCAGGTCGGCCCGCGCCTGCTGCAGTTGACGATCGACTTCCGGAGACTCGATCTCGGCAAGTAATTGCCCTTGCTTTACGTGCGTGCCGATATCGGCGTACCACTTTCTCAAATACCCGCTGGTACGGGCGTAAATCGGCGCATCGATGAAAGCCTGAATGTTCCCGGGAAGAATCACTTCTTCCGAAGGTGAAGAGCGCCTCGGATGGGCGACGGTAACGATCGGCGCGGCGGAACGGTTCGTCTCCTCGCGCAAAGTCTGCCGCGCCCGCACTCTGGGCACGATGCCCAATACAACCACGATCGCTATCACCACTACTGCGGCAAGCAGGGTCACGAAGGCCCGCAAGCGCGATGTCCCCCGAGCCGCCGTCATGCAGGCTTTCGGTTACGATGCACAATGCCGAAGAACACGGGCACGAAGAACAACGTTGAAACAGTTGCAAACAGCAGGCCTCCGATAACCGCGCGCCCGAGAGGCGCATTCTGCTCTGCGCCTTCCCCAAGGCCAAGCGCCATCGGGAGCATTCCAATGATCATCGCTAGCGCAGTCATCAGGACAGGCCGGAAGCGTGTGAATCCAGCGAGAATTGCCGCTTGGGCGGAGCTCTCGGCATCCGGCAGTTGCTCCTGCGCGAAGCTCACGACCAAAATGCTGTTCGCTGTCGCGACGCCCATACACATAATCGATCCGGTCAGCGCGGGCACGCTCACCGTAGTGTGCGTAATAAATAAAAGCCAGACGATTCCCGCTAACGCTGCGGGCAGCGCCGAGATAATGATGAACGGATCCAGCCAGGACTGAAAGTTGATCACGATCAGCATGTATACGAGAACGATCGAGAAGAGCAGTCCGGCTATCAGTCCCTGAAACGAAGATCGCATCGTCTCGATCTGGCCGCGTACAATCACAGTGGACCCGCGCGGAAGAGCTTTCTTGCTGTTCGCGATCAGTTTATCGAGCTCACGCGAGACGCCTCCCAGGTCCGTGTCTTGAACCGACCCGTAGATATCGATCACGGGCGCAATATTGTAATGTGACACCGTCGCAAGGCCTGTTCCGCGCTGGATTGAGGCGACACTGGCCAGTAGTTGCGGCGGCATGCCGTTCCCGGATATTGGAATGTTTCGAAGGTCCTGCAGAGAGTCCATCTCATACTGCGGCGATTGTGTCACGATGCTGTAGCTAACGCCATTCTTGGGATTCAGCCAGAAGGTCGGAGCGGTCTGAAAGCTGCCGCTCAACGCAACCAGGACGTTTCCCGCAATGTCGCGGGAGCTATACCCAACTTGTTGCGACTTCGTACGGTCGATATTCAAGAAGAATTTGGGCTGATTGAAAGGCTGCTGTATGCGAAGATCGGCCGCACCCGGGATGTACCGCATCTGCTGCAATAGCCGGTCCGCAAAATCCCGATTGCTGTCCAGATCGCGTCCCACAATCTGGACGTCAATCGGCGCGGGAAGCCCGAAATTCAGAATCTGGCTCACCATATCGGACGGTAAGAAATAAAATGTCACGCCGGGAAACTGCTCCGCAAGTACCGTGCGCAACCGCGCTTCATAACCGGCGGTGGGCCGGTGTTTTTGCGCAAGCGACACTTGAATGTCAGCATCCGCCGGACCGATCACGCCGGAATTGCTGTAAGACGTATTGATGCCGCTATAGGGAAGGCCGATGTTATCAAGGATATTGGTCACCTCGCTTCGCGGTATCACTTCCCGTATGCTGTTCTCGATCACGTCGCAGAGTTTCGCCGTTTCCTCAATGCGCGTGCCGGTGCGGGCGCGGACATGCAGGCGAAACTGGCCGCTGTCAACGGCCGGGAAGAAGTCCTGGCCAAGCCAGGGGAAGAGCGCAAAGGACGCCAGGCACGCCGCGAAAAAACACAGCGCAAATATGCCTGCATGACGCATACAAAGCTCTAGTAGAGACCGATATCCTACTCGAACCTTCTCGAATCCGGTTTCAAACGCGGTCTGCAGGCGAACGAACGGGTTGCGTCTATCCGCATGCGACATCGCATCATGATGCGAATGCCCTTTAAGAAGGTACTTCGCCATCGTGGGGACTATAGTGCGGGACAGCAGATAAGACGCAAGCATCGCGAATGAAATCGCTTCGGCAAGCGGTACGAAAAGATACCGAGCCACTCCGGTGAGAAAAAACATCGGCACAAACACAATGCAGATGCTCAGGGTAGAAACGAAGGCGGGAACCGCTATCTGCGCGGCCCCATCGAGAATGGCTTGCTCAATCTCCTTGCCCATCTCGAAATTGCGATTGATGTTCTCAATCTCAACTGTTGCGTCATCGACCAGAATGCCTACCGCCAGCGCGAATCCGCCGAGCGTCATGATGTTGATCGTCTCGCCCAGCGCGCTCAGGAGAAACAAGGAACACAAGATGGAAAGCGGGATCGAAACCGCGATGATGAGGGTGCTGCGCCAACTGCCCAAGAATACGAGGATCATGATCGCGGTAAGGCATGCGGCAATGACGGCCTCCCGCAATACGCTGCTGATTGAAGCGCGCACGAAGATTGATTGATCCGAAATGGGAATGATCTTCAGTTGGGGCGGCAGGGTCGCCTCAATCGAAGGCAACATCTTGCGAATTCCCGCCACAATGTCGAGCGTCGAGACGTCTCCCGATTTCAGAATCGTCATGAGAGACCCACGCCCGCCGTCCGACCGCACAATGTTCGTCTGAGGCGGATAGCCGTCCCGCACGTGGGCCACGTCGCGAATGTAAATCGTCGCGCCGTTTAAGGTTTTGATCGGCAGATTGTTCAGCTCGGCCACGTTTCCCGGGCTACCGTTGATTTGCACATCGTATTCGAGCGAGCCGATTTTCGAAGTGCCCCCCGGAAGAATCAAATTTTGGTTTCCGATCGCATTCACAACGTCCGATGGACCCAGCCCCTTCGCCTGCAAAGCCTGAGTATTCAGATCCACCATGACTTCCCTTTGTTTGCCGCCGTACGAGTACGGAATCGCGGTGCCGGGAATGGTCACCAATTGCGTGCGGATAAAGTTCTGGCCGAAATCGTTTAGCTGTTGTTCGGTAAGCCCTTGCCCGCTCAACGCCAGTTGCAGGATCGGCACCGTAGAAGCGTTATACATGATAATCAGCGGCGGCGTAGTTCCCTCCGGCAACTGCCTGAGCTGAGTTTGCGAAATCGCGGTCACTTGAGCGATCGCGGACCCCATATCCGAGTGCGGCTGAAAAAAAATCTTCACAACCGATCGGCCATCCATGGACTGAGATTCGATGTGCTCGATGTTGTTGACCGTCGTCGTGAGGGCGCGCTCCGTGATATACACGATGCGGTCCGACATCTCCTCCGCCGAGAGTCCCGTGTACTGCCAGACCACGCTGATTACCGGTATGTCGATGTTCGGAAAAATGTCAGTAGGCGTCCGCAGGATGACGACCGGCGCCAGAATAAACAGCAGCAGCGATAAGACGACAAAGGTGTACGGTCGCCGCAATGCGAGGCGAACAATCCACATGCTTCACTCCTGGGATGTCGCCCGCAACCGTAGACGCCGGGGATGCCCAGCTTATCTCAACGCCGTCGAGCGTCCAAAACAATAATTATCAACTACTCGTAGGGCCAGGAGTTCATACCGCTGCAAAGCGTAGATGCAGGTAGTGCTCAACGGTTTCCACTCCGGGTTTTCAACAGCCCAGGACGCAAGTAAATCCTGCCCTCCTACAATGACTACACGGCTGTGGCTCGCATGTTTCATTACGTCACCGATGAAGTCTCACGGAGTCCGGCCGTTCGCTGCATTTGCAAGGACAAAATGTGATGCATAGGGGTCTGAACAATGCACGATCGCCTTTCACGGGCAGCAAGACCGAATACGCGCCCGAGTTTGAGGATGCCGTGTATAGGCGAGTCACCCGGCGCCTGATCCCATTTCTGTTTTTGTGCTACATATTTGCGTACCTCGATCGCGTGAATGTTGGGTTCGCGAAACTTCAGATGCAGCAGGATCTGGGAATGAGTGATTCCGTTTATGGAGTCGGGGCAGGTATTTTCTTCATCGGCTATGTCCTTTTTGAGGTGCCGTGTAACTTAGCCTTGCAAAAGATCGGTGCAAAGTACTGGTTGGGCCCGACCATGGTGATTTGGGGCATTGTCTCTGCTTGCACGATGTTTATTAAGAGCCCAGCCGGTTTTTACATACTCCGCTTTTTCCTCGGCGTCGTGGAATCCGGCTTTTTCCCGGGCGTGATTCTCTATCTGACCTTCTGGTATCCGAGTAAACGCCGCGCAAAAGTAATTGCCGCCTTCATGACGGGTATTCCACTCTCGGGTGTCTTCGGCGGTCCAGTATCGGGTTGGCTTCTCCACCGAATGTCATCCGTCGGCGGTCTGCATGGCTGGCAGTGGCTTTATCTGCTTGAGGGCCTGCCTTCGATTCTCGCCGGCACGACTGCCATGTTTTTCCTTCAAGACTCTCCACAGAAGGCAAGCTGGCTCGTGGATCGTGAGAGATCACTTCTCCTGCAACGTTTGAATGAAGATGACACTCTGATGTCTGCTAAAACAATTCATCACAGTCTAGGCGACGCAATGCGGAGTCACAGAGTTTGGCTGCTCGGCCTTGTGTACTTTGGCTTCGTTATGGGTGGGTATGGTATCAGTTTCTGGCTGCCGCAAATCGTCAAAGATACCCTTACGAAGGATCCCTGGGACATCGGTCTGCTCACGACAATTCCGTGGGGCATCGGTGCGATTGCGATGGTGCTGGTCGGACATCACTCTGACATTACCGGTGAGCGCCGCTGGCATGTCGCGCTTGCCGCTATTACCGCGGCTGTGGCGTTCGCCGTATCGGCACTCCCGAATATTTCTGGCGCGCTCGGACTCGCTGCTCTCACCGTCGCGACTGCCGGGCTCACCTCGGCCTACTCCACTTTCTGGTCGCTGCCAACCGCCTTCCTGTCGGGAACTGCTGCTTCGGTCGGAATCGCATGGATCAACTCGGTAGGCAATCTCGGTGGATACGTGAGCCCTTACCTGGTCGGTCGGATGCGCGATGCCACTCACAGCATGGTGCCTGCGTTATTGTTGCTATCGTTCTGCTGCTTTGCATCGGCAGTGATTACGCTGTCATGCTTCAAAACGGGCACATTTGAAAAGAGCGCATGAGAAGTAGCGCAGGAGGCATGCTCCGTCCGCGACACGCTTATGGAGCCCTGGGGCGATATGTATCCTAACGCAAACGCCACGACCGAATCGCCCATCTTCGTCCCGAGCTTTCCGTGGCCTCCCGCGCAGATGACCACGTATTGCTTCCCGCCGATCTGATAGGTCATCGGCGTCGATTGCGCGCTCGCGGGTAATTCGCCTTTCCAGACTTCCTTGCCCGTTTGCGCATCGAAAGCCCGCAAGTAGGTGTCCATCGCAGCAGCCGAGAAAACCAGGCCACCCGCCGTCAGCATGGGGCCGCCGAGATTAGGCGTGCCCGTCTGCATTCCCGGAACCATGGTTCCCAAAGCCGCCTGCCATTTCACTCTGCCGGTATTCAGGTCGAATGCGACCAGCGCGCCCCAGGGCGGCTTATTGCACAGGGTTCTTTCGGGTGAAATCAACCATTCGCGGTACATCGCGAAGGGCGTTCCGGCTTGCCTCCCGAACTCGCCCAGAAACCGGTTCTTCTCGGCTTTCTCCCGTTGGCTCACGTACTCTTCGCGCGGAATCAGCCGCACCATGCCGGCCAGCCGATTGGTGTCCGCATACAGCAACCCGTGATCGCTATCAACGGCCACGCTTCCCCAATTGACACCTCCGGCATTGCCAGGAAAAACCAGCGTGCCCTGGAGGCTCGGAGGTGTATAGAATCCGCCGTTCCGCAATTTCGCAACCGCGTCGTTGCACCACTTCTGAGTTTCGGGCGTTGGGCCCCATGCGTCCTCCTGCTCTAGCCCCAGCGGCACTAGCGCATCCCACGTGGGAATGGGCTGGGTTGATGAAGCTGTCTCGCCTTTGATATCGCTCTGGGGAACCGGCCGTTCCCTTACCTCGTGCAATGGTTTGCCTGTTTCACGATCCAGCACAAACAACAGGCCCATCTTGGTCGCGACTGCCACGGCCGGCCGGCCGCGAAACTGAATCAGCGCCGGTTGCGCCGCAACGTCGTAGTCCCACGAATCGTGATGAACCACTTGATAGCTCCACACCATCTCTCCGGTCGAGGCGCGCAGCGCAACCACCGAATCCGCGTGTTCATCGTTGCCGGGCCGCATGCCTCCATAAAAATCAGGACTCGGACTGGTTGTCGGAACAAAGATGAGGCCTCGCTCGAGATCCGCAGAAATCGTGCTCCAGGCGTTCGCCGCGCCTGTTTGAGGCGGCGCATTGGGGTTCCACGGAATCGGGTCCCAGCTCCACTTCAATGCCCCGGTTCGCGCATCATATCCGCGAACGACGCCGCGCTCCACGTCAAACGCACGGTTATCACCGATCGAGGACCCCGTGATCACGATATCTCCCACCACCGTCGGCGCAGACGTCACTTGGTAATTCCCGCGATCGCGCAAGCGCACGCCGTTCGTTAAATTCACTTGGCCCCGATCTCCGAACCCGTCGCATGCCTTGCCCGTTGCTGCGTCGACCGCAATCAACCGCGCATCGATCGTGCCCTCAAACAGCCGTACATGGCACACGCTCCCCGGGCGAGCCTGGTTGTCCGTCCACGCCGCGACGCCACGTGAAGTCACTTCCGAATAGTCCCAGCGCCGGTCAACATGCGGGTCGTATTTCCATTTTTCAGCGCCGGTAAGCGGATCGAGCGCAATGATCTGGTTGAACGGTGTCGTCACATAGAGGACTCCGTCCACCAGAATCGGCGTGCATTCAAACGCTGCTTTGTGGTTGAGATCCGTCTCGGGCTGAAGCGCGCCCGTGTGATATTCCCAGCTCTTCTTTAAGTGCGCGACATTACTCGCGTTGACGATGTCGATGCGTGAAAACCGCGTGCCGCCTGCATCGCCACCGTAGTAGCCCCAGTCAGAGGCGAGCGCAAGCACTGCTAGAGCAAAACCCAGCATCCCGCGATTGTAATGCATCTTGACGTGTTCGCTTTCGCACACTGAAGTTCGGGAGTGCGACATGGAACTGAACCTGAACCGGTCCATCTCATACATTTGCAACGCTGCGGGAATTGCAGTGTACGTGCAGTGACAACAGGCTATGGATCATGTGACCTCGGACCTGAAGTTCGTGCTGCGAAGCCTTGGCAGAAGCCCGCTATTCGTGATCGTGGCGGTTCTGTCGCTCGCGCTCGGGATTGGCGCAAACTCGGCGATCTTCTCGCTGCTCGATCAGGTGATCCTGCGCAGCCTGCCGGTGAAAGATCCGCGGCGGCTGGTGTCGATGGACTGGAAGGGCGCATTCTCGGGATCCATGCACGATGAACATACGTTCTCGTATCCGATGTACAGGGCCTTTCGGGACAAATCGAAAAATATGTTCGACGGCGTGATCGCACGCTTTCAAACGCCGGTCGACCTGGGCTGGCGAGGGGTGGCCGAAAGAGCGAACGCCGAGCTTGTCTCAGGAAATTATTTCGACGTGCTGGGCGTTACTGCCGCGATCGGCAGAACGTTGACGCCGAAGGATGACAAACTCAAAAACGGCGAGCCATACGTGGTGCTCAGCTATCCGTATTGGCAGAAGCGATTTGCTGAAAATCCAGCCGTGCTGAACCAAGCGATCGATATCAACAATCATCCGATGACGGTGGTGGGGATAACGATGCGGGGATTTAAGGGTACGGAGGTGGGAAGGCCCGCCGATGTCTTCGTTCCGATGATGATGAAGGCTGAAGTGACGCCGACCTGGGATGACATGGAGAACCGCCTTAGTGTGTGGCTGAACATTTTGGCGAGATTGAAGCCGGGTGTTTCGGTGAAGCAAGCACAAGCTGCGATAACGGTTCTTTACCGCCAAGAGCAATTGGAAGACCTGAAGGCGAACCCGGAGGCAAATGCGTCCTTCCGTAAGCGGTTTCTGAAGAACCCGTTCACGCTGGCGCCGGCGGGCAGAGGCTTTTCGATGTTACGCGAGAAGTTTTCAACGCCGTTGGTGGTGTTAATGGCAATGGTGGGGACGCTGCTGTTGATTGCGTGCGGGAACGTGGCGAATCTGCTGGTCGCGCGGGCGGCCACGAGGCAGCGCGAGATTTCGATCCGGCTTTCGCTCGGGGCAAGTAAACGCGCGATTTTCCGGCTTGTGCTGATTGAGAGTCTGCTGTTGTCGCTGACGGGCGGAGCGCTGGGATTGCTGGTTGCAGCGTGGAGCGGAGCGGTGCTGTTGAGATTTTTGCCGCTGGAGAACGCCGGGCAAGTATTCTCGACATCTCCGGACGCGCGCATTCTGCTATTTACGCTGGCCTTGAGCGTGATTACGGCGCTGGTTTTCGGATCGTTACCGGCGCTGCAGATTGCGAAGCCAGACGTGGCCTCGACGCTGAAGAACGAAGCAACATCCGTGATCGGCAGCGGTCACGTGAAGCTTCGGAAAGCATTAGTAACGGCGCAGATCTCGCTCTCGCTGCTGTTGCTGATCGGTGCCGGCTTGTTCGCGCGTAGCCTTTACAACCTGATGGAAGTGAAGACGGGCATGCGGATTGAACGAGTTTTGAGCTTTTCGGTAGATCCATCACTTGCGGGCTACTCCGAAGCGAAAGCGCGGCAGGCTTTCCAGGATCTTCAGCAAGCGCTCGAGGCGATACCCGGAGCGCAGGCGGTTTCGGGGTCGGAAAATCCGATTTTGGCGGATCAAAACTGGATATCAACGACGCAGGTGGAAGGATATGTGGCCAAAGACCGGGAGAACCTGAATCCGAACGTGAACGGCGTTCTGCCGGGATTTTTTTCGACGATGGGAATTCCGCTGGTGGCGGGAAGGGAGTTCACGCAACGAGACGGTTTCGGATCGCCGAAAGCGGCAATTGTGAACGAAACGTTCGTGAAGTACTTTTTCCATAACAGAAATCCGATGGGACGTCACATCGGGTTCGGGTCGCCGCAACGCCCGAAGCTCGATATGGAGATCGTGGGAGTGGTGCAGGACGTCAAGTCTCTTACCCTGAAGCAAAAGCCGACGCGGGAAGTATGGATACCGGCGTTGCAGGAGGAACACCCATCGAGCTTGACGTTTTATATCCGAACCGAGAATGATCCCGAGGCGATGACGAGGATGGCGCGGCGAACGGTGCGGCGACTGGATGCCGGGCTGCCGATTTACGATATGAAAACGCTCGAGACGCAGATTCGGGAAACGCACTATATCGACCGGTTGATTACGATGCTCTCGGCAGCGTTCGGGCTGCTGGCGACATTGCTTGCGGCGATCGGGCTGTATGGCGTGATGGCGTTTACGGTATCGCAGAGGACGCGCGAGCTGGGCATACGCATGGCCCTGGGAGCGCAAAACGGAAATGTGTTGCGGCTCGTAATGCGCGAAGTGGTGATTCTGACTGCGATCGGGATTGGCGTAGCGCTGCCGCTGGCGTTGGGGTTGGGAAGGCTGATTGAGAGCCAGTTATTCGAGATAAAGGCAAGCGATCCATCGGTGTTGATCGGGGCGACGGTATTGCTGGGCGCTGTTGCTCTGGCGGCGGGCTATATACCGGCGCTGCGAGCGACGCGGATTGATCCGATGAATGCGCTGCGGTGGGAGTAGGGGAAGATCGCAGACGACGAAAGGCGATCGTCTGCGCCACTCTGCGCCCACAGTCGGTTTGGGACACTGGCAGTGATGCGCATCCTTCTGGTTTGCTTTGCGGCACTTTTCAGTTCGGCAAGTCCGGCGAAGAAACCCATAACAATTGACGACGTGGTTGCGGCCCATGGGCCGCGGGTCTTAACGCCGATTTGGGCTCCCGATGGAACCGCTTTTGCGTACGTCGAGGCGGGCAAGGTCTACCGCTATGACATTCCATCGCGGAAAGCGAACGTTTGGTTCGAGACCGGGCCGCTCGAGAAAGCGGCCAAGCGGCCCGTCGAATCGCAAGCTTTTGGCTGGCAGAATCGCCGCGTCTCGTCAGACAGCTATCAATGGTTTCCGAACGGCAAGGACCTACTGGCATCTGTTAACGGCGATCTGTTTGTGGTGCATCCGGACGGCAAATACGATCAGATCACCGCGACAGAAGGCGACGAAGAGGATCCGAAGCTTTCGCCGGATGGCAATCAGGTGCTGTATCGAACGAGCGCCAACCTGTATGTGATGGATCTGGGGACGAAGAAGTCGCGGCAATTGACAAACGATGGGACGCCGACGCTTTTGAACGGGGAGCTGGATTGGGTCTACCCGGAAGAGCTGGATCTGGGAACGGCGATGTGGTGGTCTCCGGATTCGAAGCGCATCGCGTATATGCAGTTTAATGTGGGGCACGAATTCGTGTATCCTCACGCGGATCTACTGGGGGTGCGGGCGGTGAGTGAGCCGGAGCGGTATCCGCAGGCCGGAACGCCGAACGCGCAGGTGAAGGTGGGAGTGATCGATGCGCAGGGCGGCGAGACGAAATGGATGAATGTGGGCGACACGGCGAACGCTTTGTTAGCGCGGGTCGCGTGGTTGCCGGATTCTTCGGCGGTGGCTATCGAGCGGCTGACGCGGGTGCAGGATCAACTCGATTTGTTGTTTTGCGATCCGGCAAGCGGTGCGGCGCGAACCGTGATCCACGAGCAATCGAAGACCTGGATCAACATGGCGGACAATTTGTTTTTCTTGAAGTCGCGGCCGCAGTTTTTGTGGACCAGTGAGCGCAGCGGGTTCCGGCACATCTATCGTTATTCCTACAATGGCGAGCTGCTGGGCCAATTGACGAAAGGCGATTGGGAAGTATTGACGGTAGCTGCCGTGAATGAAGGGAACGGACGTGTTTACTACACATCGAACCAGGCGAGTCCGCTCGACTCGCAACTCTATAGCGTGGGGCTCGACGGCGCAGATTCAAGGGCGGTGGCGGCAGAGGCGGGAACGCATTTCATCCACGCGAACACGAACGGGACTTACTATCTCGATACGCTTTCGAGTTTGCAGCGGCCGTGGGAGACGGCGCTGCGCAGCATGGCTGGAGAAAAAGTGGCGCTGCTGCGCCCGGCGGATCTGAAGCCGCTTGAAGAGTTTGATGTGATTCCGGCTGAGATCGTGCAGGTGAAGGCGCGGGACGGCACGGTTCTGTATGCGCGTTTGCTGAAGCCTGCGGGATTTCAGCCGGGAACGAAGTATCCGGCGATTGTGGATGTGTATGGGGGACCGGGCGTGCAGACGGTGCACAACATGTGGTACGGGCTGGGATTCGAACAGGTGCTGGCGCATCGCGGTTACGTGGTGTGGCAACTGGATAACCGCGGATCAAACGGGCGGGGCCACGCTTTTGAAGAGCCGATTTACCGCGAGCTGGGCAAGCAGGAAGTGGCGGATCAGCGCTTAGGAGTAGAGCATTTGATCAGCATGGGCTTTGTGGATCCGAACAGAATCGGGATCACGGGCTGGAGCTATGGCGGCTACATGACGATTCATTCGCTGCTGCTTGCGCCGGATGTGTTTAAGGTGGGGGTCGCGGGCGCGCCGGTCACGGATTGGCATAATTACGACACGATCTACACGGAGCGCTACATGGGGCTGCCGGATGAGAACAAGAAGGGCTACGATGCTAGCTCGAACGTGAAGAACGCGGCACAGCTACAAGGCAGACTGTTGATCGTGCATAACCTCGAAGACGACAACGTTCTGTTTCAAAACACGATGCAGATGGTGAATGCGCTCGAGCGGTCAGATAAGCAGTATTTTCTGCAGCTCTATCCTTTCAAGAGTCACGGCGTGGGTGGAGAACTGCGGAAGCCGATGTATCAAGCGATGGCGCAGTTCTTCGATGAACACTTGAAGAAGGGCGATTAACGGGATGTCGCGGCAATTTCGAAGGCAATGCTGAACTCCAATCGCTTCGCTCATGGCTCCGATACCGCTACCAGAGCCGGAGCGTAGTGACCGGAGGACTAACGAAATAACCGGGACAGCACACTAGAGAGCGATCTAGAGGTACTTGATCATGACGACTTCGTTGCCTTGCTCGCTGTAGATCAACTCGTCCGCGATTTCTTTGACCATCATGATTCCGAAACCTCCGGGGCGGAGACCGTTTTGGGATCGATACTCGAGATGCTGTAGGGGCTGTTCGGGCGGATTGCTGACGGCCGCATGAGGGAGTCGGTCGAGGGAGAAACCGCAGCCGGCGTCTGTGACATGGAACAGGAGCATGCGCCGGGTTTTGAGGAAGGCGAATTCGACAGGCGACGAGGAGGTTCCGTTGCATCCGTGCTCGATGGCATTGCCTAACAGCTCGTGCAAGGCGATCGAGAGTTTTTCGGAGAGATCGGCGGGAAAGTCTGCGAAGTGGGCGCGGAAGAATTCGACAACCTTGAAAACCAATTCCATTTCAGGCGCGATGCGGAGCCTGACCCAGCCCGGCGCGGCAGAGGTAACCTCGATTTTGGGTTCGGCCTGGAAGGCTTCGCGTGCGTTTGCCACGTGGTCCTGGTTTACTAGGCGTATCTTCTCACTATGTGGGATCATAGCCGGGCGGCTCTCGCCGGCCTTCCCAATTGTTGGACGGCGGCGCGCGTCCGCCGGGTGCAACAATGAAGGCGTCGAACGGTTCGGGATACGCTACGAGTAGCGGGTTAGTATGCGGTATTTGAGACTTTTCGGGATTCTGGCGTTGGCAGCGGCGACCACGTTCGGGGCAAAGAAGGTTGTGTCGCCCACGACGAGCGCAAGCAATGATCAGATTGATGTGGAGGCGACGATTTCGCTGGGGGAGGAAGCGGTGACGCAAAAGCTGGGCGCGGACCCGGGCCCGGGCGTCGCGCTGCTGGAACTGCGGGTGACGCCGAAGACGGATAAGCCGGTTGAAATCAGCCCGGATGATTTCATTTTGCTGGCCTACGACGATGGGGAGCGGTCGAAACCGTTCGACCCAGCGGAGCTCGCAGGGAATGGAGCGCTGGTGGTGAAGGCGACTCCGAATGGGAACGTAAGCCGGACATCGGGGTTCGGCGGACTGGGACCGATCGGAATGGGCTCGGGACCGGAAGCGGGACGGAAGAAAGAGACGCTGAGCTCGAAGATGGACACGAGCGTCGAGGGGAACAAGAAGCTGCTACAGCTTCTCAAGGCCAAGCAGTTCCCGCAGAAGGAGACGGCGGATCCGGTCGAAGGGTTCTTGTACTTCCCGCTAGACGGGAAACACAAGTTGAAGAATTTGGCGGTGCTGTATCGGGGCGAGACGGGGAAGCTGAAGCTGGTGTTTCAACATTAGGCCGGCTCGGGCGGTCTGGCCCGGCACGCCTAGTCTGGCCTGGCGTGCCTAGTCTGGCCGGGCGTGCCCGGCCACTACTTGGCGGCTTCGTTTTCGATAGATGAGATGGTGACGGTATCGCCGTTTAGGGCGCCGTCGATTTTCACGTTCTGGCCGGCGTGAGCAACTGCCTTATCACGTGAAGCGGCGTCGAATTTATAGACTTTGCCGTTGCTGACGAGAACCGGGTCGGAACCCCCCTTGAGGCACATTTCGATGCACTTAGTGTTTGCGGCGCTGGGGGCGTCATGCTTGGCGCCGCAATGGGACTCGGACACATAGCCGGTCAAGTTATCGGCGAAAGCGGCGAATGACCCGAGCGAAAGGGCGAGAACAGAACCGAAAAGCAGCTTTTTCATGGGAGCACTCCTGTTAGTAGATGTACGGAATCCATTCTAGTACGGATTTAGATTTCGAGAATAACCGGCATGATGAGGGGGCGGCGTTGCGTTTCCTTGGCGAGAAAGCGCTTGAGGTCGGTCCGGATTTTCTCCTGCATCACGCCCCAATCGCCGCGCTCCTCGGAAGTAGAGTTCTCGAGGGTGCTCGCTACGATTCCGCGAGCGTCCTGCAGAATGCCGGAACCGTCGCTGCCGACGAAACCGCGGCTGACGATTTCGGGAAGGCCCTCGCTCTTTCCGGTGTGCTTATTGATGGCGATGATAGGGAGCACGAAACCATCTTCAGAAAGGTGGCGGCGGTCGCGAATGATGATGTCTTCGACGACGTCGTCAAGCGAGCCGGAATCGATACAGACGCGGCCGACGGTGACCGGCGCTCCGCGGCGCGCTCCAAGAGAGTCGATTTCGAGAGTTTCGCCGGTTTCAAGGATGAAGGTCTCTTTGAGACCGGAAGAGCGGAGATGCTCGGCCAAGGCCGCGTGACGCGAGAGCTGCCGGTACTCGCCATGAATGGGGATGAAGTATTTGGGGCGCACCAGATTCAGGATGAGCTTTAACTCCTCTTCGCTGGCATGCCCGGATACGTGCACGGGCGGATTCATAGTGCCGTAGACCAGACTCGCGCCGCGGCGCGCGATGTGATTCATCATGCGGTAAATGCTTTTCTCGTTACCGGGGATGATGCGGGCGCTTAGGGCGACGGTGTCGCCGCGCTGCAAATAGAGATGGCGGTGATTATCGACGGCGACGCGCGACAAGGCGGACATCGGCTCGCCCTGTGTTCCGGAAACCACAACGGCCACTTTCTCGGGCGCCATTTGCATGATGTCCTGAGGACGAAGGAGGGTGGAATCGGGGATGCTGAGCAGTCCGAGGCGGTGCGCGATCTCGGTGACGTTCAAGATGCTGCGGCCGAGGAAGGCGACTTTGCGGCCGTATTCGTCGGCGAGATCGAGAATCTGCTGGAGGCGATGAATCGAGCTGCTGAAGCAGGAGATGACGAGACGGCGGTCGCTGCGGGCAAACAGGTCTTCGAAACGGGGCGCTACGGCGCGCTCACTCTCGGTATAGCCGGGGCGATCGACATTGGTGGAATCGGAGAGGAGCAGAAGGACGCCGCGCTTTCCGTAATCGGCGAAGGTGTGGAGATCGAAGAGCAGGTTGTCGGTGGGCGTGGGATCGACTTTGAAGTCGCCGGTGTGAATGACGACGCCCAGGGGCGTGGTGATGGCTAAAGCGACCGAGCTGACGATGGAGTGAGTGACGCGAATGAACTCGATCCCGAAAGGGCCGAGCGTGAGGCGGTCTCCCGGGTTCACCACATTCAGGCGGGCATCTTTGAGCAACTCATGCTCTTCGAGCCGGCGCTCGACGAGAGCGAGGGTGAACTCGGTGCCGTACACGGGGACATTTAACTGGGCGAGCAGAAACGGGACGCCACCGATGTGATCTTCGTGACCGTGCGTGAGGATGAGGCCGCGAACCATGCTCGCGTGCTCCTCGAGGTACGTGAAGTCGGGGGTGACGATATCGACGCCGAGAAGCTCGGATTCGGGGAACATCATGCCCGCATCGATGACGATGATGTCGTCACCATAGCGGAGGGCCATGGAGTTCATGCCGAACTCGCCCAAGCCTCCGATCGGAATCACCTGGAGTTTCTGATCAGGCATTTTTTATTCGTTCACGCGCACAACAGCAATTGTAGTAAGGATAGACACAAGACGGCGGTCCTCGGCGACAGCCTTTCACAAATTCGAGACATTGCGAAAACTCGGTTTGCTTTTCGTCAACGGTCGGATATTGTGGTTTGCAAGCGAGCTACAATACTATTCCTCGTATCCGTCAACAGAAATTGCATGCCCCGTGCAACAAGGTTTATCCTCCTCGCACTGATACTCGTCATAGGCGTACTCGTCATAGTGCGCCTATCGGAATACAAGGCTTACTTTGCGCAGCGTAATGCAAGCACCTATGTCGTACAGCTATTCGCAATTCTTATTCCGTACGTGATCGCAATCCTCTTCGTTAGCAGATTAAAGGGATTCTTTTGGACCGGACTTTTCAAACTTGCAATGATGTTCGGCCTCGCTTCGGGTGTTATAGAGATTCTTACGATAGCCGGAGAAAATAGCATCCTCGCGTTTAGAATCCCTCAGCTCGCGGGAATACTGGGCGTCTTTATCACCTGGGGCATAGCCGGATTCTGGGCGACGGTAACGTTGAAGTCTGTGAAGGCCGGGTTATTCGCGTCGATCGCTAGTGCGGCCGTGTGCATGCTTATCGGAGTCGCCGGTGGGGTATGGCTTGAAATGTTTATCGCGCCCACCACTCCTGCCATTGTTGCTACTTGGCAAGAGTTCAAGCGAAGTGCTTGGACCGATCCAGGCGCATTTCAAATTGCGAATACACTGGATTCGGCTTTCGGTCACCTCCTTCTCGCGCCGTTCGTGGCCACGGCGTTCGGGGTGATTGGCTCCGGATTTGGCCGGGTTTTGCGAACGCCACCAACTGGCTCCGCGTCGTGAGCTTGTGAGAGAGCATTACCTGAAACGGTTGCGCTGAACTTGAGGGTTGATTTTGCATACAATACGCTAAAGTTAATTCCAGACTTGCTGGCAGACTCCATGAACAGGCGTGTGCTGCTGCCGTATCGGCATGCGAAGAAAGTTGGGCCTTACGAGGAAGCGGCGCGAGCGGGCGGCGTAGAGGTATTGCCTGTTTTGACGTGGGGCAAGGTTTCGATGGACGGGTTTGCGGGATTGTTGTTGATGGGCGGCACGGACGTGAACCCGCGGCGATACGGCGAACGAGCGCAACCTGAGACAGAGCCGCCCGACGATGAACGGGACGAGATCGAGCTGCGGCTCATCGCTGAGGCGATTGAGAAGGATCTGCCGATTTTTGCGATCTGCAGAGGGCTGCAAATCCTGAATGTGTATCACGGCGGAACGTTGATTCAGCATCTTGCTGCGACAGAGCGGCATGCCGCGCGCGGGCCGGATCCCGGAGCGCCGGTGCACGATGTGGGGATCGAGCCGGGAAGCCTGCTTTCCGGCATTGCGGGCGCAGATTGCTGGCGTGTGAATTCGAGACATCATCAGGCGGCGGACAAAATAGGCGCGGAGCTGCGGGTTTCGGCGCGTGACAGCGCAGATGGAACGGTGGAGGCGCTGGAACGGGCAGACAGGCGGTTTGTGCTGGCAGTCCAGTGGCATCCCGAAGACCAGGCGCTTGGAGATTCCGAACAGTTGAAGTTGTTTACGAGATTTGCGGAGGCAGTTCGAGGGTAAACCGCGGCTCTGGCCATAAGGATCCCGGCAGGCCACGAACAGCGATGGCCTGCCCCACGCCGCCGTTGGTCTCGATATTTCCGGATGAAAAATCGAACCCAAATTGGGCGGGTGTGTCGAGGTCTTCTTTTTCCTGGCCGATGCGCTCCTGCTGGAGCTGGTGCAATTCGGCTGAATCCTTTTCGCGATGGCGGCGCAGACGCGATTCCTGAAGCTGGAGGTTACGGAGTTGTTTTTCGTAAGTGAGATGGGTGTGCAGATCGATGAGCCGGCGGCGGATGGCAGGGTCTTCGGTATCGAATAGATCGGCGAATTGGATGTGGCCTTGGGCGTAGATGGCCATTTCAATCGAGCGGATACGCTCGAGACGCCAAGCGGTGTCGGCCAGGGATTGAGCGAGTCCGGATTCGCGTAGACCTACGGGCTTAAGCTCGTTGAAATATCCGCGGATGTGGTTTTCGTAGATTGCGGCGTCATCGCTGGGGAGGACAACGGTGCGCCCGGTGAGTCCCGTTTTGACGGCGTTCAAGGAAGATTTGGCTTTGCCTTCGGACGTGGCTGGGCCCGTACTGAGTTGAGCATTGGCGCGATTGGCGGCAAGCTTGGCGTCGGAGGTGAGCCCCTCACTTCGTTCGGGCTTCTGTTCTTTCCGGTGATTCTCTTGAATCTTCGGCTCGCTGAGAACCACGGCCTCGTCGGGTCCCGACGCCATGGCAGCGGAGCCGTTCATTTTTATCTGTAGTTTTCTTTCTTTGCGCTCGGCGGGATCATTCTCTTGAATCTTCGGCTCGCTGAGAACCGCGGCCTCATCGGGCCGCGCCACCGGCGCAGCGGAGCTGTTCATTTTTCTCTGTAGTTTTCTTTGTTTGCGCTCGGCGGCGCGGCGGACTTGTCGGGGTGTCATAAGCGGCAACAACGTAGCACGGCAAGGGGCGAAAACGTACTATGAAGGTTTGAAATTGTCTGTAACTGCATGACGGCTGGAAAGAAATAAATTCGGCCTAATCTGTCACCGGCCCGAGGATGTCCGAAAGATCGTAGAAAAGGGAACGACTCACCCAGAGCCCGTGATAGGCTCTGGGAAATTTTTCTTGCCAGAAAAAAAGGAGAGTCGTTTTGAAGAGAGCGTATCAGAGAAGAGCAGTCCAGAAGAGTGCGGGGCCAGAGAAGGATCGGGCGGTACAGATTTGCTTGCCGATGGCAGAAGTGCTGACCAGCTTGGAGCAGGGCTTGGGTGAGCTGGTCCGAAAGGTGGGCCGGATGTTCATCCAGTCCGTACTGGAATCGGAGGTCGAGCAGATTGCTGGCCCGCGATCGTGTCGCAGGCAAACGCGGCAGGCTTACCGGTGGGGTATCGAGCAAGGCTCGTGCCTCATCGATGGCCAGCGGGTTCCGATCGCGCGGCCACGCGTGCGTGAGTGTGGCGGCAAAGAGCTGCCCTTGGGAACTTACCAGCTGTTCCAGCAAGTGAGTCCGGCAGAAGAAACAGTTTGGAGCAACATCATGCGCGGGCTCAGCATGCGGGATTACAAGTTAGTGCTGCAGCAGTTTATGGATGCCTACGGGCTGGAGAAGAGCACCCTCAGCGAACGATTTGTGGAGGCCAGCCGCAAGAAGCTGGAAGCTCTCATGAGCCGTTCCTTGCAGCATCTCCAGATCTGTGCACTGTTAGTTGACGGCACGATCTTCAAGGGCCAGCATTTGGTGGTCGCCATCGGCATCGATGCGTTTGGCAAGAAGGTCGTATTGGGACTGGTGCAAGGAGCCACCGAGAATGCGAAGGTGGTGAGCGGCTTGCTTGAGCATCTGTCCGAGCGGGGGCTGGATTTCAGCCAGCCGCGTTTGTATCTGATTGATGGCAGCCGTGCCTTGCGCGCCGCCATTGAGCGGCATGCCGGCGAAACCGCTTTCATCCAGCGCTGCCAGGTGCATAAGATCCGCAACATCCTGGCGTACGTGCCGGACACGCAGCAACACTGGTTCAAGTACAAGCTACGGCTGGCCTACGCTCACGCTGATAGCAGTGATGCTCGGCAGGCGCTTTATCGATTGCACGATGAGTTGAACGAGCTGAACCCGAGTGCGGCGGCCAGCTTAATGGAGGGCTTAGAGGAGACCCTCACGCTACATGATCTGCAGGTGCATGCCCGGTTGCGGCGATCCCTCAGCAGTACCAATGGAATCGAATCCAGCTTTTCAGTTGTCGAGACCATCTGCCGGCGTGTCAAACGCTGGCAGGGCAGCGATCACCGCTTGCGCTGGGTGGCCTCAGCCCTGCTGTATGCCGAAACACGCTGGAATCGTCTTCATGGCCACCGCCATTTGCCGCTGCTTATTCATAATCTGCAGCGTGCTTATGACATACGTTGTAACCTAAATGCGACCACCGTCGCTGCCCATTCGGCGGCTTAGATCGTGTTTCCGAGCCGTTCCTTTTTCAACGGAAAGGCGGACATCCTCACCGGCCCGGCTTGAGAAATAAATCGCAACTTTATGAATTGGCTTCTGAATCGAACGTATGTGCAAGAGTTGAGAGAGTAAGCCCGGCAATGTATGGCCAACCAGGTTGAGCAAGACCAAGAACAAGAGCGCCGCGTAGACGAGAGGGGACAAGACAATCGGGACGAGCGCCGGCCGGAAGAAAGGCGGATGAACCCGAGGCGGAAGCGGACGATTCGGTTCATTATCCTGGCATTCCTGGTGGTTGCGGTAATCGCTGCGATTCCGATTTACGCTTACTATTCCGTGCGCGAGTCAACAGATGACGCGCAGGTGGATGGGCACATTGTGCCGATCAGTCCCAGGATCGGCGGCACGATTTTAGAGGTCCTGGTGAATGATAACGAGCCGGTAAAGGTGGGGCAAGAACTAGTGAAGCTCGACCCGGCGGATTACCAGGTTGCGTACGATCAGGCGAAGGCCCAGGTGGAGAACGCTGTGGCGAGCGTGGCGGAATCAAGCGTAAATGTTCCGCTTACGTCGATCAACACGCGAGGCCAGGTGCGCACCAGCGTCACGCAGGCGGATCAGTATGTGGCGGGAGTAAATTCAGCGCAGCAAGCGGTTCGCGCCGCAAGAGCCCGGCTGGAGAGCGCCAATTCCGCTCTGGCCGAGAAGCAGGCGAACTTCGTAAAAGCGCAAAAAGATCTGGCGCGCATGAAGGACCTGGTAGAGAAAGATGAGGTTTCAAAGCAGGATTACGATGCAGCGGTAGCAGCGGCGGACGCGAGCGCCGCGCAAGTGAACTCGGCGAAATCAGACATCGTCGAGGCGCAGCACAACGTCGATCAGGCGGTGGCAGAAGTGGAGCAGGCGAAGGCGCGGCTGGCGACAGCGGTAGTACAGAGGCGGCTGAGCGAGGAGGTCCGACCGAGGCAACAGGAGTTGAGCGAAGCTCGTTATAAGGCGGCGCAAGCTCAAGTCCAGCAGCGTCAGGCGGACGTTAATCAGGCGAAGCTGAACCTGGAGTACACCATCCTTAAGGCCCCGATCGATGGGCGTGTGAGCCGCAAGAACGCCGAGCCAGGAATGCAGGTTTCCGCCGGCCAGCAGATCATGGCGATCGTGCCGCTCGATGATGTTTGGGTCACGGCGAATTTCAAAGAAACTCAACTGCGCAAGATGCGGGTGGGGCAAAGCGTGCAGATTGAGGTGGATACTTTTGGGAGCAGCCGCAAATACAGAGGTCACGTGGACAGCATCGCCGCGGCATCGGGGGCCAAGTTCAGCCTCTTGCCCCCGGAAAACGCAACCGGCAATTACGTCAAAGTGGTGCAACGGGTGCCGGTCAAGATCGTTCTTGAACCGGGTGAGAACCGGGACCGTCGGCTACTGCCGGGGATGTCCGTGACGCCGACCGTGCTTCTGAACACGGGGCGCTAGCAATCTCACCTGAAACCAGACGTCGGCATTAAACCCAAAGTTTTTTCGTTATTAAATCAGCGTAGGCCTCGTCCAGAGTATGGAAAGTGAACCATTGAAGGAGAGGCATATGGCAACGAGAACACGGGCGACGGTGGTCGCTGTCTTTCGCAATACTTCTGATGCGCAAGCTGCGGCGCAGGAGTTAGAAGCGAATGGATTTAATGAAGAGGATATCTACATCAGTTCAGCAGATTACACAGGGAGTTCGACGGAACAGCCGGTGCGCCACGAAGGCGGGATTGCGGGTTGGTTCAAGCGCGTATTTGGAGGTGATGACGAAGGGGAGAGGCGCTACTACGAGCAGGCCGTGAGCAGCGGGAACGTATTGCTTAGCGTGGATACGGATGAGGACAATGTAGAGCGGGTGGGGGACATTCTGGATCGCTACTCGCCGTTGGACATGCATCGCGGGGACGAGGGCAGCTCGACTGCGGCCAGCAGTACTGCGGGTGCGGCCACGGGCGGAGCTAGCGCGACTGCGGGTAGGACGAGCGGGGCGCAAAAGACGAATGCGGCCGACCAGTCCAGGGCGATTCCGGTGGTTGAAGAAGAACTCAAAGTCGGCAAGCGCGCGATTCTTAAGGGCGGTGTTCGGGTCTATTCGCGGGTCGTGGAGCAGCCGGTCGAAGAAACGGTGAATCTCCGGGACGAGCGGGTTCGAGTGGACCGGCAGAAAGTGAACCGGCCGGTCACTGATGCGGATCTGCGAAGCGGGCGCGACGAGGTGATCGAGGTTGAGGAATTCTCGGAAGAACCGGTGGTTTCGAAAGAAGCTCGGGTGGTCGAAGAAGTGCGCATTAACAAAGAATCGAACCAGCGGACAGAGAAGGTCAAAGACACTGTCCGGCGCACCGAAGTAAATGTCGAGAAACTGGATCAACAGGACACGAAAGGCACGTCGGGAACCCGGGATATTGACGAAGACTTTCGGCGCGATTTCACGAGCCGCTACGGAACCTCGGGCGTGAACTATGACACGTATGCGCCGGCCTACCGCTACGGATATGACATGGCGAGCGATCCGCGCTACCAAGGGAGAGACTTCAGCCAAGTAGAAGACGACCTTCGCTCCGATTACGGGCGCAGGTATCCGAACAGCACCTGGGACAAGATGAAGGACTCGATACGGTACGGGTGGAATAAGGTAACCGGCAAGTCGAGCTCGGCGACCACGTCGCGGTAAGCCGACCCCAGGTAAACCATGGAGCCCAGCAACGACGACCTGGTAGTTCCGGTCGTTAGAGAAGAACTGCATGCGGACGCGGTTCCGGTACAAACCGGAAGCGTCCGCGTCAGCAAACACATCGAGGGCCACGACGAGATCCTGGAGCAGGAACTCAGGCGGGGCCGGGTCGAGGTGAAGCGAGTGAAAACCGAGCGCGAGGTGGACGGGCCGCAACCCGTCCAGCACGTCGGAAACAAGTTAATCATACCGGTGGTGTCTGAAGTTCTGCACGTCGAGAAGCGGTGGGTGGTGACTGAAGAGATTCACCTGACGCAAGTTGAAGAGCGTGAGTCGGTTCAGCAGAAGGTACGAGTGAACCGCGAAGAGGCGCGAGTGGAGCGGCTGGATGAGAGCGGGAAGGTGATCTCCGAAACGCACCCCGAATTGGAGGCTCCTGAATCTAGCCCGGGATTGGAACGGGAGACTCGCAGTGTTTCTGAAGGGCTGGAAGCTCCCGAAAGCCTGGTCGCGCGGAAGAGTGTCCAGTCAACAAGCGAATCGCCCGCGTCGAAACGAAAAGTGCTCTCGCGGCCTCAGAGCATTCTGAAGAGCCGGCCATAAAACCCGCTCGTTCGCAGTCGCGGCTCTGCTTCCAGTAAAACATTTTCACCTGTTCTTGTAAGTTGCGCGAGAAACGGGTATACTGTTCCAAATTACCTATTCAGATCTTTACGACGATCTCAGCACGCGAGCGGCCGCTGAGTTGTCGATGGCCGTTCAAGCCGTCTTTCTAGGCGAAGTTCACGGCGCACGGGCGTTGCGTTACGACTGGGCAGAAGATGGAACGGTCGTATTGACGTTAGATTGCCACGGACGTAACTCAGCGGAACCGGTGATTACGTTCGGCGAATTGCTGAGAGAACTGCGCGTGCTCTGCTCATGGCAGTTGGACAAAGCCGTGGTTATCGGGCTTAAGACAGCTTTCGTCGAGGTTCTGACGCTGTATCACGAATTCGATCTAGCAGCCGACGCGAGCGACAGCCTCATGCTGATTTGCACGCCTCCGGATGAATACTTTGAATTCACAGCAGCTTAGTGGAGGACAGGGAGCAAAACTCATTCCATCTCAGTAAGGGTACGGGCACCTAGGGGCCGGCGCGTAGTAATTCGGCGTGGAGTAGTGGTTCGGCGCGTAATAATAGGTGGGCGTGTAGTACCCGCGCCGATAGTAACGCTCTGCCCGCTCATGCTCACGCCACGCCCGGCCGCGATCTTCGTAACGCCTCACTTCGCGGTACTCATGCCCGCGACGGCCATCCCGGTACTGATAACCGCCATCGCGGTAACCGTTTTGGGCGAACGCCGCTGCTGGGAACATTGCACCGGCTGACAAAACCAAAGCGAGAACACCAAGTCTCTTGAACATGACGAACCTCCTTCGCGGTTCCTCGGAAGCATTGTCGCTTCCTGATTTTTGGACGTGTGCTCGACCACTCATCGCTGCACGAAAAACAGTGGTTCGAAATGAATCTGCGTTAATTCGACTGCTAGGCCGGCACAGCTAAAACGAATAACCGATTGCAGCCTGATACGTGCGCGGTGCAACGAAGTGGGTTCCGCTAAACGTCGAAAGAAAGTTATACAGCGCTAGCTTGTTCGTCAGGTTTGTGACGGTGAATCGAAGTGTTACCCTTCTTCGGTCCTCGCTGTGGAGAAGGTTGTCGGTTCCCACGGCGACGTCGAACAGGTTTCTCGGCCTCACCCGGTCTGGATTGTGATCGTCATTCTCCGTTCCGGTTTGCGGCAGCGTCAGCAACGTTGATTTACCGACGCCGTCGCAAACTGTAATCGGATTCAGCGGTGTCGCGACGACACCATTGCAAGAAAACCCAATGTCTACTTGCTGATTGGCAGTTAGAGTTGTTGCCGCGGCGACGTCCGGTACACCGCTTACCACCAGGCCGCTATCAAAGCGCCAGATGAAATCGAACCAAGGACCATTCTTCCCATGCTGGTAGCGCAGATTTGTCGTCTGCTGAAACACCTGATCGTGATCGATCCGAAAGACGCCCGGCAACGCTGCCGTGCCCTGGAAAATGAGTCCGCCTACTTCTGGCGGGAAATAGCGCGCCCGCGTGTGCCCGAATGTTGTATACGCCTGGAATCCATGCAGATTTGTCGTACTCACTCGCCCTGTCACACCGTCGAGCTTTGAGTTGTGCCAGGCAATCGGAAACGTGATCGGCGTGTTGAACAGCACGTCGAAATCATAGGCGTTATGAGTGTACTTCCAGAAATAATCCGCATCGACTAGCAGATACTTTCCGATCCTCTGCTGCAACCCGGCGTTGAACTGATTTCGAAAGCCCGGTTCAATCGGCACACTGGCGTTAGCGCCAAATACGTTCTGCGCCAGCCCTCCCGCACCCGTCGAGCTTGACAGCAGTAAGTTCTCGTTGAACGGGGTCTCGAAGGTCCGCGAATAAGCAATCCGAAATACGGTTCCCGTCGATTTCAATAAATACGAGATGCCGAGTCTCGGCTGAATCCCGTTCTTCGATACCAGCCCGTTGTACTGATCGTCACGCAGCCCGGCGTTGATCGTGAAATTGCCGAGCGTGATCTGGTCTGCCACATAAAAAGCCGCTTGGTTGATATTGTGCCCGGCATGGAAATCGAACAGGCTTCCTCCGCGCGTCAGGTCGTACGGTACGAGTCCGCGTAGCAGTCCGGGATTCGGTGAATAAGTGGGGTTGATCGTGGCGCATTCTGCCGGATCTGTGACTCCCGGCAAACCCAACGGACTCCCGCTAGCATCCAAACATACAGGATTGAAGGCGGGATCGGTCACACCCAACGCGAAATTCTCAAGCAATCGAGTCTGCTGCAGCTGCACGCCGAATTTCAGGTTGTGCTTGCCGCGAACCGTGGCGATATCGGCCTTAACGCCATAATTCGTCAGAAACCGATTCTGGTCCTCCGTTACCGGCGTGTCGTCAAAGGGATCCCGGCTGCCGTAATAGTTAACCTGATCGCGGCGCCCCCAGGCGTTTACAGTCAATAGCGTCTTCGCGCTGAAGGTGTGCTGGTAGCCGGGCGCTATGTTCCACGTCAGTACCCGCTGCTTCTGATCCTGGCTCAATTGGTCATAGCTGTTCGGCACTTGAAACCAGTTGCGCGCCACAAACAGATCGAGATGCAGCGCGTCTTGGCCATTCGGCTG
This sequence comes from uncultured Acidobacteriaceae bacterium, assembly GCA_963703035.1. GTDB lineage: Bacteria > Acidobacteriota > Terriglobia > Bryobacterales > Bryobacteraceae > Bog-105. The sequence goes on from OY969780.1 coordinate 3,001,909, forward strand.
ATAATCCAGCCGGTCGAAAATGTTCTCGTTGTTACCGATGTCGTGAATCGGAACGAACTCCGGCGTGTCCAGAAAGTGCCCCGTTCGAATCGTGTTTATCGCGATGAAGTTTCCGAGTTTGGGGCCGCCATATCCGAATGTCACGTTCTCTCCCCAGGTCCCAAACGACGCCCAATACGTCTCAATGCTGCCGAACGGTTGAGTCGCTCCAAGCGCCGATTTTGTCACCGCATTCACGACCAGGCTGGATTTGTCTCCGTACTCTGCTTCCGGCGCGCCGGTTATGATTTCCATGCTCTGGATCGCGTCTGCAGGCAACTGCGTCGAGAACACTTTGCTCTGCTGATCGCTGATGGTTTGTCCATCGATCACAAAACTTACTTGAGCGTGATCGCCCAAAGGATGAAAAAATCCGTTGGCATCCGCTGCGGTCCCGCCAGTGCTGTAGTTAATTACGCTGCTTAGCCCAGCCGCGGGATCGAACGTGGGCAATTTCGAAAACGCTCCGGAATCGGCGTCCGTGTGAGCTGACGGTTCGTTCTCGACCAAAGCACCCTGAGCCTCAACAACCACGGCCTGGGTGGATCCGGAGAGTTGAAGTGAAATCGCTATTTCACTCGGAACCGTCGTGCGAACATCGATCTCCTGCCTGGCTGCCGCAAAGCCAGGCGAGGTCACCGTAAGTTCGTAGCCATTGAACGGGACGTTGTTGAATCGGAAAGTGCCACTCGAATCGGTATCTGACGCTTGCTGATATCCGGTCACGCGATTTGATATTTCGACATGAGCTTTTGGAATCACGGCCTTTGTCGGATCTAGCACCGTTCCCGTCACCGTTCCACTGCTAATAGATTGAGCCTGCAAGTAACAAGAAACCAACAAAAAAGCACAACAAAATAGAATCGGCCTATGCTGCATAACTTCTCTCCTTAAGAAATCCTTGTAATTACAAAAACCCTCAATGCCGGCGCACAACCGCAGAGCGGCGGCGAGCAGCAAAGGGCAACTAATAGGGCTAAGGGAGAAAACTAGGCAGGCGGAGCCCGAGAGGATCGGGAAGCAGGAAGCTGGTAATGAACAGGTCGAGACTGCTCATTATGAACTTGCCAGCCGATTTGCTGCGGCGGGAAAAACCGAATATCGGCAACCGCCTGGAGAACAGGTGCGTGCCCAGCGTGACAAATTGGGCAACAATGTCCGTGCTCGGTGGCATCATTGTGCGGGTGGGATGCTGAGGCAATCTGAACTCCAAGGAATCCGATCGCCACGCAAACGACGAGCATCGCCCGCCAAAACGGAGCGAGGCGAATAGTGCTGGAAGTCGAGGCTCTACGTGCGTGCATCTGCAATGGCAGCTTGCTCAAAGTGTAGCGCGTCTATTCTCCCCGCGCTGGGCTACTTTAAAAACGTGAGTAGCCGTTATTGGCAACCGCAGCTTTCTCCCTTTAACGCCTTTCTGCCTTCGATCACGAGTATAGGCAGAATCAACAATGCAGCCACCGAATCGACCCACGGAAGACGAAAAGCAGCATTGATAGCAAGTCCAGTCAAGGCTATCGCGGCAAGGTAAGCACAGGTTGCGGACTGCACGGCGTCCGCCGCCAGCGCACGGTCACGCATCCGCTGGGCCGCCCTCCGTTTCGCCCATGCCAAAGTGGGCATCATCAGCAGTGCAGCAGCGGTTATTATCATGCCTGCGTGGCTCGTGTGACTCTGGACGCGCTTCACTAGAGCGCCAACGGCGGTAGTGGCAACGATGCCGGCAAGACCAAAGAGCAAAAAGCCTGCAGATCGTGCCGCTTTCTTTCGGCCCAGCTTCACGAATGGGACAAACTGAAGCAGCACGACCGTTGCAGAAAACAGTTCTACAAAACTGTCTGCGCCGAAAGCTAGCAGAGCGGGGCTGTGAGCAGCCTTCGCGCTGAGTAAAGATACCGCGCACTCCACGAGCATCCAGATAATCGTGATGAACTGAAGCGCTATCACAAAATGATTCAGCTTTTGCGATGGTGCTCCATTCAACGTACATTCCATAGGAGCCGTGGACCCCGAAAGAGCGCATACCCTCTGCATTCAGCTTCGGCAGTTATAGTTTACGCCGCTATTTCTGACCTCTGCTCTTCGGCTTCTCTCCAGGTTCTTAAGATCTTTCTGTTCTAATAGGTCCGCTATCATCGACTCTGCATGGCGCAAACTCCCTGGGGTGAGCTGCCCGTTAATGACGTGCATATCCACTTCTTCTCGCATTCTTTTTACTCGGCGCTCGCCGGCCGCAAGAAAGCGGAGAATGCCGAAGCGCTGCGGTCTGTGCTCAACTGGGACATTCCGCCGTCCGATCCGCGAGCACTGGCGCAACGTTGGGTATCCGAGCTCGACCGCAACGGCGTCAATCGAGCCTCTCTGATCGCCAGCACGCACGGCGATGAAGACAGCGTGGCTTCCGCGGTCGCCGCCTATCCTGACCGCTTCTTCGGCTCCTTCATGCTCGATCCTCTCCAGCCTGACGCTCTGGATCGGATGCGCGCAGCCGCTGCTAACCCGCATGTGCACTGCGTGTGCCTGTTTCCCGCCATGCACACGTACTCCATCGCGGATCGGCGCTTGGTTCCGCTGCTGGAGCTCGCCTCCGACCACCAGCTCGCGGTTTTCGTGCACTGCGGGGCGATCAGCGTAGGCGTGCAGAAGAAGCTCGGGCTACCCGGCCAGTTCGACATGCGCTTCTCCAATCCGCTCGATATTCATCCTGTCGCCCTGCACTTTTCCGGCATTCGCTTCATCGTTCCGCATTTCGGGGCCGGCCTGTTCCGCGAGGCGCTGATGCTCGCGGATCTCTGCCCGAACGTGTGGCTCGACACCTCGAGCAGCAATCACTGGATGCTGTATGAGAGTCTCGACTTGCGGGCCGTGTTCCGCCGCTCTATCGATTTGCTGGGCGAAGGGCGCCTTCTCTTTGGAAGCGATTCAAGCTTCTTTCCGCGAGGCTGGAATACCGAAATCTTTACCCAGCAAATCACCGCGCTCTACGAATTGGGTCTCAATAAAAAGCAAGCCGAACAGATCCTGTTCCTCAACGCCGAACGCGTTTTCAGCAGCAGCGCGCCAACTGCCCAAAGTGGAACCCCAACGTCGGAATAACCTGACGTTTAGTTTCAGGACCCGCCTGCCACTTTGTTCCTGAACCGTCCTATTGAGTATGCGAGTTCCTGTGAATATCAGGCGATTCGGGCCATCGAGTACACGACGCCAGCAACTGCCGTTTCCTGGCAACCCTACTCTACGGATCGCTCAGCTATCAAGGATGAGCGTCTTCGATCGGGTGGTGGCATTTCCGGTCGAGCGTTGGAGCGAAATCGAAACCTATCGTCCTCGCGTGCTGGTCGGCCCTGCAGCCGATCTCGAGAGGCTCGGAAACCTCTCATCCGTGGATCACGCGATTTTTGTTCTCACGTCCATGGGTGATAGGCCGCTGTCTGACATCACACGAGTGGTCCTCTGGCAACGCTTCGGAGTGCCCGTATACGAGTTGTTTATGAGCCGGGACGGCGTTCTTCTCGCTGCCGAGTGCCAGGCCAATGAAGGGTGGCATGTCGAGGCACATGCAAAATTCACCATGCTCCATGGCGAGCTCATCGTACACCCGCGCAGCCGAAAAGCCCTTCACACCGGATACTCCGCCCGTCTCGAAACTGCTGCGTGCCCGTGCGGACGCCCAGGCACGCGGCTGGTGCATGTAGAACCGCGCCGCTCAAAACAGCATCAGCACGAGTTCGCAGCTACCGCGTAAATAGGGAAATCTGCAGCCACCATGGCGAAAGCGGTTGCGGTTGGCGGGATTCGATTACTCCCAGACCGGCGCATACTTTGTCACCATTTGCACAAAAGGCCGAAGCCACCTGTTCGGACAAATTACCGCCGACAAGATGAAGCTTAACGCGACCGGTGAAGAGGCAGGATGGTGCTGGAATCAGATTCCAACTCATTTCCCGGGTATAGTACTAGATGCGTTTGTCGTCATGCCCAACCACGTACATGGCATTCTCTTGTTTACGGCGGATATTGGGGCCGGGCATGCACGGCCCCTACGGACGGTCGTAGGTTCGTTTAAGTCGGCAGTAAGCAAACGAATTGGGGCCGGTGTTTGGCAACGAAGTTACTGGGAACGTGTCATCCGCAACGAGGACGAGCTGAACCGCGTCCGGACGTACATCGATAGAAATCCGTTGTGTTGGGCGGACGATCCGGAACACATGTAGGGGCCGGGCACTTGCACGGCCCCTACGGATCGTCGTCTACACTTCGCGCTTGCGAAACCGCTCGACTAAATGGTCACACGCGCGCACTGTAATCGCCATCATCGTGAGCGTCGGGTTCTGGCATCCTGATGACACAAAACAAGCGCCATCGGTGACCAATAGATTTTTCACGTCGTGCAGCCGGCAATACGGGTCCGTCACCGATTTGTTTGGGTTTTCGCCCATGCGTGCCGTTCCCAGCTCGTGAATCGCCATTCCCGGCTCGGCGAGCGAGGAGCGTACTCGAATGTTTTTCGCTCCTGCGGACTCCAGCATCTCCGCCGCCGTCACTGACGCGTCATCGTGCATCACCTTTTCATTCTCGCCGTGAGTCATGCAGACGTGGAGCGCTGGAATGCCCCAGGCGTCCCTTAATTCCGGATCAATTGACACGTAATTTTCATTGCGCGCCAACGATTCTCCGAACGCCCCCAAACTGATTCCGTACGCGCCGCTCGTCACCGCCTGCTTGAACTGCGCTCCATATCCCGGCGCGTCAAACGCAAACTCTGCTTCCGCGCCGCCCTGAAATCCATAGCCGCGAATGAATCCAGGATGTTGCGGTCCTTTTGCCAAATTGCGGAAACGGATCACGTAAATCCCGTTCGGCCGGTGCGGCCCGCTGTAAGGCGTCGGTTTTACCTCGAAGCCCGGCAGCTCGCCCGCCGCGCCTGCGCCTGTCGAGTGGTCCATCAAACCGCGCCCTAACAATCCGCTCGAATTGCCCAGACCCGCGGTGTGCTCGCGCGTCGCTGAGTTCAGCAGAATCCGCGTCGATTCCATAGCCTGGGCGCACAAAATGACCGCCCTCCCGCGCACGCTCTTCGTCTGCCGCGTAATGCCGTCCACAAACATCACGCCTGTGGCTCGATTCGCCGCGTGATCCATATTCACGTGCGCCACAACCGCATTCGTGATCAGGGTGCATTTGCCCGTTTTTAGCGCGTCTTTCAGGGTCGTGAAAGGGCTGCTGAAATATGAAAACGTGCTGCAACCGCGCTCGCAAGGCCCGCAGTAATGGCACGCCACGCGGCCGTTGTGGTTCTTCGTAATCACTGCCGTGCGGCCGATCGTGACCGTGCGCCCAAACTGCTTTTGAACCCGGCTCCGCATCTGCATTTCGCCGCATGTCATCTTCATGGGCGGCAAGAAATGGCCATCGGGCAGCGCGTCATTGCCCTCAGCCGCCCCGCTGATGCCCACGTAATCTTCAACAGTGTCGTAATAAGGCGCAAGGTCGTTATATGAGAGCGGCCAATCGTCGCCATAGCCGTCGTGGCTGGCAGCTTTAAAATCCAAGTCGCTCAGCCTATAGCTTTGACGCCCCCACACCAGAGTCCGGCCGCCTACGATGCGCAGCCGTTGCCAGGTGAAAGGTTTCCCCGGAGGCGTGCTGTACGGATTCTGCAGATCATCCACAAACCAGTCGTAGTTGTACTCCATGCATGCGTAGCACTGCTTTTGCACGGGCCGCGATTTCAGCCAGTCGAGCGAGACATTTCGATACTTAAGATGAAACGCCGGCATATGCTCGGTGAACTCTTTCGGTGACACGTTGCGCCCCGCTTCGAGCACCGCAACCGTAAGGCCCGCTTCTGAAAGCCGCTTCGCCGCCCAGCCGCCGGTTGCGCCCGATCCGACGATCACGGCATCGTAGGTTTTCGTCAGTTCATCCTGAAACATGCTGTTCATTTATCCTGCGTGCTGATCGCCGGAGTGCTCGCACCCGGAGAACACGCCGTGCGGGAAAGCGCCGTCCCAACCGAGCTCTTTGAGACCAGTGGGTGAGCTGTAGTACGTGCCCACCATCCAGCTCTTCAGCTTCTCGAAATGCGCGTGGCCCGGAAACTCGGCAACGCCTTCGCCCCAGGTTTCGAGCGAGTGCGGATAGGCAATCAGCGTGAGAAATTCGAGCTGCTGCTCGCGCGGGGCATACACAAACGCCGCGTTGTAGCGCTTCATGCACTCCCCGTCGATGTAGGAAAGCGCTGTGAAAAACGCGCGCTGCGTTTCGGGCAGCTCCGCGCTCATCAGTAAATCGAGGAACCGATTCACCAGAGCATCTTTGGATCCTGGAACGATCAAATCGCTTAGGACAATCAGAGTTTCGTTCTGATGCGCGTCGAGAAAGACCGGCTTCCAGTCTGCGCGCTCCAGCTCTTTCGAGGCATCATAGCCCGGCGGAAATTCGCGGGCGAAGATGTGGAATGGATAGGCACTCGCGCCGAGCGCGCCGAACACGGTCAAGCGTAGAAGATCGCGGCGGTTCATAAAAGAAATTCGGTCTTAACCGCATCCATTGTATGCAAGCCGCCCATCAACTGAGCTACGGACCGGCCATTTCCCGCACGGTGCAACTAGGCCCAAGACCCGGATTACTCGGCTCGTAATAATATCCGTGCCAGAGCAACGCGCTCGAGAGCGGATCGCCGGACCATACGGTGAGGTGAATTCCATCGCTCGCGCTGCAGGCGCGGAAGGTCTCGGTTTTATGGTTCTGATCGAGATCGGCCTGAACAGCACCGTTGGAAGCCATGGAAAAGGGAGCCGAAGCGCCCAGCACCGCAATCAGCGGCGTCAATTTTTGCGCGGCCGCCTGTGTCAAATGGACGTCATAGTTAGAAACAGTCCTGTCTACCTCTTTCGTGATGGGACACGCGCTTGACGATGGTCCGGTCACTTGGCCCTCAACGAATGCTTGAGGAGGCATGGGCGAGACCAGAGTTACGGGCGTACTCGCAGCGATATTCGCGTTGTGAATCGCCATGCAGGTTCTGCCGCCGGTATTCACAGCTACTCCAATACGCGGCGTGTAGGTGGCAGGGGCAGCCGATGTGCTGGTTGCCACCCACTTGCCTCCGCTCTCTTTCTGCTTGCAAGAAGCGCATGAAAGCAGAACGACCAAAAAAGTGATTACAGTGACTTGCCTCATTTCAGCGCGCCTCCACAACTCGATCCCGCACCCGCTGTGCAACCGAAACAGTGATATGCTGTTGCAATCCGTTTCTGTACCAAAGTATCGAACGACTCGATGTCCCAGATGCTGACTCCGTTCCAGGCGGGAATTTCAAGCATCTGATTGAAGTCGCAATCGTAAATCTGCCCGTCCCATCCGATGCTTACCAGAGACCGGCACATCAGATGCTCGACCGTGTCCGGATTAAAGCGGCGGTAGAGAAGCTTCAGATAGCTCTCTTGCTGGCCAGTGTGGGCCAGATAGTCGTCGAACCGTTTAATTGGCATATTCGTAAGCGTGAACAGCCGGTGAAAGACGATGCCGAACTCCTCGTAAAGATGCCGCTTGTAGTCTGCTTCGAGAGCCTCCTGGGGCGGTGGCAAAGATGCGCCGAGCGGGTTGTAGACGAGATTCAGCGGCAGTGCGGGATCGGCTCCGTACCCAAGCTGGTTTAACAGTCGAAGCGCTTCAATGCTCTTGTCGAAAACTCCGCGGCCGCGCTGAGCATCCACGTTTTCGCGCGTATAACAGGGAAGGCTCGCAGTGATTTCAACGCGATTGCGAGCGAGGAAATTCGGCAGATCCTCGAACCCCGGCTCGAACAGAATTGTGAGATTACAGCGATCGATCACATGCCGCCCTTGCCTTCGGCTCTGCGCCACCAATCTCCGGAAATTGGGGTTCAGCTCCGGCGCGCCGCCTGTGATATCGACCGTGTTGACGCCAGCACTCCGCTTCAGCAGATATAGAACGCGCTCCGCTGTTTCCGCTGACATGCTCTCGGTTCGCTTCGGACCGGCTTCGACATGGCAATGCCGGCAGGCTTGGTTACAGACCTTCCCGACGTTGATTTGAAGCGTGGTGATCTCAGCTCTTGTGAGAACCGGCAGGCCGTTTCTCTGTAACGCGATATCGAAAGCCGGGACCGCGGTAATCATCGCCTCTTCTAAGCTTAGGCAATGCCGTATGACTACGACATGCTGGTGATCGGAGGCGGAGCCGCCGGGCTGACCGCTGCGGGTATGTCCGCCGTGCTGGGCGCGAAAACGGGTTTGATCGAAGCGCACCGCCTGGGCGGCGATTGTACGTGGTACGGCTGCATACGGAGCAAAACTCTTCTGCACGCAGCGAAACTCGCGAGCGAAACTCGAAGCGCTCAGGAACACGGCTTGTTTTCGGGTCAGTTAACGATCGAATTCGATCGCGTGATGGAGCTGGTCCGGCGAACGCGACAGCAGGTCTACGAATTCGCTGACGCGCCCAGCCATTTTGAGGAGCTCGGCATGACGGTTGTGCAGGCCCCGGCGCGCTTTATTGATCCCCATACGATCGGGGTGACAGACTCGTCCGGCATGACCCGCATCATCAGTTCCCGATTCTTTGTCATTGCTACAGGCAGCCGTCCCCGCACCCCGGCGTTCCAAGCGCCCGTCTTCACGAACGAATCCATCTTCGAGCTGAACGCAAAACCCGATCGTTTGGTTATATTAGGCAAGCGGTCCGGTCGGCATCGAAATGGCGCAAGCGTTCCAACATCTCGGTTGCGCGGTAACCGTCGTTACATCCGATTCGCGCATCTTGCCTAAAGATGATCCTGAATTGACCGATCAGCTCACCGAAGTTCTAAAACGCGAGGGTGTGCAATTCGTCTTCGGCCACAAAGCGGAAGACGTGAAGCCGCTCGATTCCGGCTATGAGGTTTTGCTCGATACCGGTGAGCAAATGGAGTGCGATGCCGTCCTCTCCGCGACTGGCCGCGAACCGAACGTAGAGGGTCTGAATCTCGAAAAAGCCGACGTCGTCTCGAGCGATTCCGGGATCAAAGTCAACCCGCGCTGCCGCACTTCGCAATCCAACATCTATGCAACCGGCGATGTTGTGGGCCCTTTCCGTTTCACGCATGTTGCCGAGCAGATGAGCAAGACCGTGACAAATGCCATTCTTCGCATTCCACGATCTTTCGACGACTGGCATATTGTCTGGTGCACGTTCACGAGTCCGCCGCTCGCGCGTCTAGGCGAATCTGAAGCCGCGCTCGCAAGCGAAATGCACGCTTCTCTGTGTATCGCTTGCCGTTTGACAAAATCGATCGCGCAACAACGGAACAGAACACAACCGGTGTGATTAAGGCGTTCGCTGATCGCGGCGGCCGCATGTTAGGAGTTACCATTCTGGGCGCCAATGCCGGAGAAATGATCTCCGAATGGGCGCTTGCGATGCGCAACGGCTTGCGCTTGCGCGATATCGCTGACACGTTACATCCGTATCCTACATACAGTCTGGGAAATCGCCAAACCGCAGATCAGTGGTACGCACGGCAGCTCGGATCACCCGTATTGCGAATTATCGGCACCGTACTGCGTCATCGCGGCACGCCGCACAAACTTTGACGCCCTCTCAAGGAAACAGCTGGCGGATTTCAGAATAAAGCTTGCAGTCCCAGTGATTCCAATGCTCGACCGCCTTCCGTGTCGCTTCGTCTATCTGAACCCCGGACCGCGCACCCCTGTTCACAACGTCTAAGTTTTTTTTCGGCTGCCAATGAAACAAGCTGTGAAGCGCTGCATATGCTTCGTCCACCCTGTGCTGATATCCAACGAACTTGAAGCGCGTCCGTAAATGATCGACGGCAAGCTCGTACACGCGCCGGTCGACCTTTCCGACCGGAACATCACTTTCGCTTACGCCGCTGAAACAACGGACCATGAGATTGTCCAGGTCGGTCGTTCTGCGCGCTTCGAGCATTTCGACGAGCGGCATCGTCGAGCCGCCGTTTCGTGCGAGGTCGGGCTGCATTTCGAGCAAGTAGTAGTAATGCGAAACCACTCGCTCGACGGGCCTGCGAACGATCGTGATGTATATCGAGTCCTGCGGAAGTAACTCATGGATTCCGTATTGAAAGTGCCCCATGACCAAGCGGAATCTGGCGCGCTGTTCCAAAGGCAAAAGGCCTAAGGCTGAAACCAAGAGCCCTGGAGGATGCGGATACAGGTAGGCGATTTGCGAGTGTTTATAGTTCTCGCTCATCGTCTCCCGAAAGGCGGTGCCAGCGGTTTTGGCAATGTGCATGAACAGAACCGTCGCGCGATGGCGAGGTTCACCTTTGCGATCTGTTTTCACGAGGAGCGGAGAATTGGACAGCGGCCTTCCATCCCAGAATCTCGCTTCGACGCGCGCGGTTGATTGAGGCGCGCAGCATTCGCTCAAATCGAAAAAAAAGCTGTGCTCGTTCACGTCCGGACGATAGTAGACGGCCAGCGCTTCACCTACCGGACGGCCGTCTACATAAAACGTAATCTTGGGGGGATTTGACGGCTGCTGCTTATCGAGCGCCCAACCGTAAAGTTCACCTTTTGCTTCTCCATCCAGCCGACCTGCCAAATCGCGCGTGCTATACCGTTCCGAGTTGCCCGTTTGCGCAACACTTCGGGAGAGGGCCGATCTCGCGAGCTTGCGGCGAACAAGGTGTTCGGCTACAAGCATCAACAGGAGCGCTCCTGCGTAAACAGCGGCGGCGGTCCCGGCGTCTCGGCTTAGCCTTAGCGTGCCTGCCGGAGCAACGAAGAAGTAATTAGTGAGAAGAGTGGCTAACAGCCAAGCAACAATGCCGGGACCAGCGCCGAAGAGCGTCGAAAACGCGACCGCCAGCGTAAACGGAATCAGATAGGGAGCGCTCAGCGCGCGATCCACGCACCAGAAGCATAGAGCCGCAAGCGCAACGCTCGAGATCGCGAAAGCGTATGCGATCCAGCGAGAACGCAGCCGAGGAAACTGCTCGACCAGAATCATGGTTGTTTCTATTGTGCGAGACGCCTCCTCAGGCCGCAGCAGGCGGTCCGAACCAAGTGGTTAGCGCGTCAGCGAACCCCACCCGGGTTAGGTCTCCCACCCAGGCCACATATCCGTCTGGCCGAATCAACACCGCGGTGGGAGCAGTGACCCTCCCGAGTGCCGGAAGCTCCCACGGACCATCGTACGCGGCGTCGATCAGCTGAACCCGATCCGTCCATGGAGTGATGTCAAAGCCGCCGGGCTCACCTAGGTTGAGGAGCACCGGCCGAGCCTCGTGCAGCAGGCTGAAGACCCGCAGCGGGCCGTTGGCGGTGATCAGGTCGAGATCGGGCATGCGGCGGCCGAGCAGCGGGTGTCCCTCGCCGAGGTCGTAACGGATATCCAGGCCGGACATCATGGCGGCGTACCGTTTACGGGGCTCGTCCATTTGGAGGAGCTCGGAAACGACCTCCCATGCGGCCTTGGAGCGATCATCCCGGCGAAGAAGGGCGACTTGTGCCAGCGTGTTCCGCAGCACCCGGGCGGCGACCGGGTGGCGCTCGGCCTGATAGCTGTCCAACAGGCATTCGGGCGACGTCCCCTTGACCACCTGGGCCAGCTTCCATCCCAGGTTCACAGCATCCTGAACGCCGGTATTGAGACCTTGTCCGCCTGCCGGGTAATGCACGTGCGCGGCATCGCCCGCCAGTAGGACGCGCCGGTCGCGATAGGCGGCGGCCTGACGCGTCATGTCGGTGAACCGGGAAATCCAAACCGGACTGTGGACCCCGTAGTCCGTCCCATATACCGCGATGAGCGCCTCGCTGAGATCACGAAGAGTAGGTTCGCCGGTGCGGTCGAGGTGCTGTTCGGTCACGAGGACCCGCACCAGGCCGCCGTCGTCAAGCTTACTCAGGGAATGCGGACCGAGGGCGTCGTGGCGCATTCCCCATTCCGGCTCCTCGGCCAGCTCGACCTCGGCGATCAGGTGGCTGATGGTCGGATTCGAACCGGGGAATGCGATGCCGGCTGCTTTACGGACTACGCTGCGTCCGCCGTCGCACCCGACGAGATATTGGGCCCGCAGCGACTGGCTATCGGAAAACTCGACGTCGACGCCGTTCTCGTCCTGCGCGAAGCCGGTCACCTCGCGTCCGCGATAGAGCGGTATGGCCAAGTCTTCGATCCAGCCGGCCAGGATGCGTTCGAAGTGCTTCTGCCAGAGAGCGAGCCCATAGTTGTGCCGGGCCGGAAAATCGCTGATGTCCAGCGGGACGTGGGCGAACCCCGCGACCTGCATCGCTTGGCCCTGCGAAAGGAACCGGTCGGCGATTCCGCGCTGATCGAGAACCTCGAGGGTGCGGGCGTGCAGACCGCCCGCGCGCGAGCCGATGAGGTCCTCTCTGTCCCGCCGCTCGACAATCGCAACGTCGATGCCTGCCAACATCAACTCGCCCGCCAGCATCATCCCCGTCGGGCCTGCTCCGGCGATCACCACCGCATGATCGGTCATCGCCACGCTCCGTCCCCCCGTGACCCATACGTCGTCGATAACGCACGCATGTCGCTCCTCCCATTCATGAAGCGACTCTACAGCGTGACCCGGGTCTTGCCGCAAGCCCCCCAGTGCGCGATATCCTGAGAGTAGGAAGCACGGGGCGCCCTCATTGGGGACGGACAAGCCCTTCGCAAAGCGGCACCGCGGCTCGCGCATCCTGGAGCAGCGGCGTCCCGTGAGGAGCTCGGCTAGATAAATCACGAGATGGTACTCGAAGCATCCCCGATCTGAGCTAGTGGTGTTAACGCCACCGCCCTTATCGCACAGAATTTAGGCAGTTTCGAGTACCTACAAATCCGGCTTTTTTTCTGCGCTCAAGTTTTGCCCTACATCCGCCGACAGTTCAGTAGGCGGCAAGAACGCAATCCGATGAGCACTGCAAAAGCAATCGATCTAATGGCCCAGGAAACTCCGGCTCTCAGAGCAGAAATGCGGGAGCGGCTGATTTTAGAGCATTTGCCTCAGGTCAAGTTAATCGCCAGGCGAATCCATGAACGGCTGCCCGGATCGGTCAGTTTAGACGACCTCATCTCAACGGGCGTGGTGGGCCTAATCAGCGCCATTGATCGCTATGATTTCAGGCACGATGTCAAACTGAAGACCTACGCGGAATACAAGATTCGAGGCGCGATCCTCGACAGTCTTCGCGGCCTCGACTGGGCTCCCCGGCAGCAGCGCCGGCGCGCCAAACTCATTGAAGCTGCCATTGCGTCGCTCGAACAAACTCATCAGCGAACGCCGTCCGAGGAAGAGATCGCGGCGCATCTTGGGCTTTCGGTTGCGGAGTATCAGGAGTGGCTCTCCGATTCTCGCGGACTCACGCTCGGCAGTCTTGAAAACGCCGGCACAGAGGAAGAAGGCTGCGATCTGCTCCGGTACTTGGCAGATAAAGACGAGCACTGGCCGTCGCAGATCGTCGAGCGCGCGGAGCTCGAGCGCATTCTGGCCGAGGCCATTCAAAGAATGCCCCATCTCGAGCGGACTGTTCTCGGGTTGTATTACTACGAAGAGATGACCCTTCGCGAGATCGCGAAGATCGTGGATTTGCACGAGTCCCGAATCTCACAGCTCAAGACGCAGGCCGTATTGCGCTTGCGGTCGTACATGCAAAAGCGGTGGCCGGTCAAGCGCGGCGCCGCCTAAGCGCGCTACTGCGGATATTCACGGGGCGCGACATTCAACGTAAGTTGCCGATGCGCGCGCTCGATCACCACCGGAATCGAGCTACCGGACTGGCGCTGCATTCTGAAGAATCCAGTTAGATCGTGCGGGCCGGCGATGGTCGTGCCTCCGATTGAGGTCACGACATCCCCGGCCTTGAAACCCGCTTTTTCCGCGGGCGATCCAGTCGTTACTGACCGAACCAGGACGCCACTCTTCACGCCAAAGTAGTCGGCTAGCTGTGAATCGAGCGGCTCGCATTCAATCCCCAGGGCAGAGCTCTTCCACAGCATCAGCGGAGTTGGGATGTCAGGCATCACGAAGTTTCGCATGTCGGGCATGTCGAGCCTCATCAGCTGCGCAGGCGTCTCGAGGTCGCGGGATTGCCGCGCCTCTGTCGCGACCGTAACGGTTTGCGTCTTGCCATCGCGCCAAAGCTGGACTTTGATTCTCCTGTCTTCGGGTGTCTCTCTCACCAATCTTCCGAGTTCTTGTGCGCCGAGAATGTTTTCGCCGTTGTAGCTGAGCAGAACGTCACCGGGCTTAATACCGGCTTTCTCGGCAGGACTTCCTTCTTCAACTCTTCTCACTTCGACGCCGCGCGGCTCACCCAATTTGAGGGCTTTCGCGCGTTCCGCGTCAATATCGGCGAGACTAACGCCCAGATAGCTGCCGCCGATTAGAGCTTGACCGGTGAAAAAGAATTCGTTCCCGGGGTCAGATCGAGCCTGTCCGGCTAGAGCCGCCATCCCCATGAGCGCAATCAGCAAAATAGAAACCCGCATAGCTGTCCTCCTTCAATTCGGTATCAGCGATAAGAATCAGTACACGTCCGGGGGCGCATTCATCTCTCGAAGCAGCTGCATGCAGCGCATTCGAACGTAGTCATCACCTTGATCCGCCCGCACGATTCCCTGAAGCGTGCCAGCCAACTCCGGGCTGAGATCGAGTTTTCCGGTGACCGGCGCAAGCACGTCGATCGCTTCCGACCGCACGCCCGGGTTGTCATCGTGTTCGAGGACAAACGCCAAGCTCTCGCGCGTGGCGGGATCATCGGCAAAGCGGCCCAGACCGTCGAGCGCTTTCAGCCGGACACCCGCGTTCGGATCGTGCCGCACTGCGTAGAGCAGCGCATCCCGTACGTCGCTCCCGTTCTCGTCTTTCAAGATTTCGACAGAATCGACGCGTATTCCGGGATCGGTCGGGTCCTTAGCCGCCGCGAACAGAAGCCGGCGCACGTCCGAATCGTCAATTCGCCCCGTGATTTCCCGTTCCCTAACCTGGTCCACCACGATGCGCACCCGGTGGTCATCCCTCGGCTGAATGTCGCGAATGCGCGCCGTTGCGGGATCCACCAAACTGGCTTCCGATGCGCCAGTTGCGAAGGAACCGAACGGCAGACCGTTCGCATCGACCCACCGGCCCGCAGTGAAGCCGGCCAGCACCAGAAAAGACGCGGCCGCGAGCCGCATGGACCAAGCTGAAGCGGAAAAGCCAAGCTGCCGAGTCCAGCGCGTCCAGAAAGACACAGGCTGCTTGCCTTTCAACTTCGACGAGGAAATAGCGGTTCTCAAGTCCAGCCGGCACGCCGATAGGAGCTCGAGCGGCACATCAGTTTGTTCTGCATTGATGACGCTGTGCCAAGTCTTCTCGCGGTCCAACGCGCGCTTGCACCGAGCGCAGCTTTCTACGTGGCGCTCCAGTTCTTCTTCCTGCGCAAAGTCGAGATCCCCGTAGAGGTAGAGCGACAAATTCAGTTGCACCTGTTGGCAGGTCATACGAAATCCCCTAACGCCGCGCGCATCTTCTGGGTGGCTCGAAACAGGCAATTCTTTGCGGCCTCTTCGCTGACTCCGAGCGCTTCTCCTATCGAACGCAACCGCATGCCCTGAAAATGCCGCATCTCGAACACAACGCGCTCGCGCGGCGTGAGGCGGCTCAAAACCTCTTGCACGCGACTGTTCACTTCGGAGCTCATGAGTTGGCGCTCCGGATCCACATCGGCGCGAGCTTCGGCCACAAACTGAAAGCGGTCCAGTTCCCCGCTTGCCGTATTTACTGCTGAGGAGTCTTCCTTCCGGACCTTACGCTTGCGCATCTGGTCGAGACAGAGGTTCGCGACGATGCGATACAACCAGGTGCTGAAGCTGCAATCGAACCGAAAGCGGGGCAGATTGCGGTACACACGCAGAAAGGCCTCTTGGTAAACGTCCCGCGCGTCTTCCTCTGAATGGAGCAGGTTCAGCGCCATCCTGAGGACGTTGTGATCGTAGGTGCGAACCAGTTGTTCGAAAGCTTCCGAATCGCCGCGCTGCGCGGCCCGGATCAGCTCCGTTTCCTCCAGCCGGTCAGTCGCGCCGCGCACGGCTAGGTTCCCAAGGGCTTCTGCTCGAATCTCCACCGAGGTGATGGACGTGTGAGTTTCAATTTCGTCACGGGCCTGGCAGAGTGCTTGATCAATCCGGCCGATTAACTGGCTAATTCGAGCTCAATCAGCCGTTTGGCCCCGTCGAGATTCGAAATCCGGAAGCTCCTGACCTGGCCAGCCCGGGCCAGTTCTGGTGCTGAACCGCTCACACCGCCTTGCTTCCACTTTGCCGCAAGCATGGCGCTCAAAGACGAGACATCCGCCGATTTGGGTTTTTCCGGTGCCGCGGGCGAATTCTCAACCGCTTTCAATTGGCAGGTGCCCACTATCCCTTCGCCGAGCTCAACGGTCGCCTTGTTTCCGCGCACATCAACCAGTCGTCCGCTCACGGTCTCACCCGGCCTGTGCTCAGAGATGAATGTGTCAACCGTGGTCGGTTCGAGCTGCTTCATGCCCAACCGGATACGCCGCCGCTCGCGGTCTATTTCAAGCACTTCTGCTTTAACCACCTGGCCCTTGGCCAGCTTCTCTCGGGGGTGAGTGAGCCGCTTCTCATTCGTGATATCGGAGATGTGCACCATGCCCTCGA
Organism: uncultured Acidobacteriaceae bacterium; assembly: GCA_963703035.1. Classification (GTDB taxonomy): domain Bacteria; phylum Acidobacteriota; class Terriglobia; order Bryobacterales; family Bryobacteraceae; genus Bog-105. The sequence goes on from OY969780.1 coordinate 3,018,604, forward strand.
TGCCCTGTCCGAGATCGACGAATGCGCCAAAGGGAGTGAGGTTAGTGATAGGACCCTCCACAATCGAGCCTGGGGCGAACTTCTGCCGGGCAGTGTCCCAGGGATCGCCTAGCACTTGCTTATAGCCAAGAGCAATGCGCCGCTCTTCAACGTTTACTTGAAGTATTACGACGTCGACGCGCTCGCCGATTTTGAGCAAATCGCCGGGCTTGCGTACGCGCTTATCCCAGGACAGCTCGGAGAGATGAATGAGCCCGTCGACTCCCGGCAGCAATTCGATGAACGCGCCGAAATCCGTCAGCCTCGAGACAGTGCCGCTCACGCGGTCGCCTATGTGAAACGTTCGCGCCGCAACCGCCCATGGATCTTCAAGTAATTGTTTCAGTCCAAGCGCGATTTTCTTGGAGGCCGGGTCAACTTTTAGGATTTTGACCTCGAGCTCATCCCCGGGTTTCAGCACATCGCTCGCTTTCCCTACGCGCGCATAAGAAATGTCAGCGACGTGAAGCAATCCGTCTACACCACCCAGATCAACGAAGGCACCGAAATCCATCACGGTTCGCACTCTGCCGCGCACGACAACCCCTTCGCGGAGCGCTTCAAAGGCGTGCTCGCGGCGCTCGGCTTCCCGCTCTTCGAGAACGACGCGGCGGTCGACGACGAGATCTTCCTTCTCGATATCCAGCTTGGTGATCCGGCATTCGATTTCCTGCCCCACCAGCTTTTCCATCTCCTCGGCGTCTCTGACTCCGCTTCTCGAGGCAGGCATAAATGCGCGAACGCCCACATCGACTCGGAAACCGCCTTTCACCTGCTCGGCTACAACACCCGCGATGTTCCGTTTTTCCGCGAAGGCCCTCTGCAGGCCCGTCCAATCCTTCGGGCGTTCGATCTTTACGGTGGATAATTCGTAGTAGCCCTCCTCGTTTCGCGGTCCGATGCTGACGCTGAGGGTCGCGCCGGTTTGAGGGTCGCCCAGCTCGGTTTCACGCCATTTTGCGATGGGGAGCGAGCCTTCGATTTTGCGCCCGACATTGACGAGAATGACTTCAGGCCCTACCTCGACCACCGTGCCCATAACCGTGCCGCCAGTGCTCCGCTCATGTTGCTGATCGAATTCCGACAACATCTCCGCGAAGCTGGACTCTTCTTGAATGGGGACAGACGGATCCGAATTCATATTACTCATGCCTTTTCGGGGATTGCTCTTATTCTGTCATGACCAGGCGGACAAACCTGTTTCAGCCGCGTGATTTTGCCTGGCTGCTTTTTGCCGCTGCTCTGATCGTCTTCGATCCGGAGACAAACTACAGCGCGACAATCGTCATCGTCTGTATAGGAGCTTTTCAGATTGCCGAGCCGCGATTGCGATGGTTTTCTTCGCGGCACGGGCAACTTGCCTCGATCGGAATCAAATTGATTTTGAGTTATCTGCTGATCGGCTACTCCCATCCGATTGACAGCTTCTATTACCTGATTTTTCTCATTCCAATCATCTCTGCGGCGACGGTATTCAATTTCCTGGGCGTGATGGCTGTGACCGCCATTGCTTCGCTGGCCTATTTTTCTTTCGTTCCCTTGCTGTTCGTTTATTGGAAGGAGTATGTCGCTCAAGGGCAGATCAGCGTGATGCTGCTGCGAGTCTCGTTTTTCGCGATCGTCGCTTATGTGGTTTATGAGCAGGCGAGCGGAAAACGAAAGGAGATGAAGCGAACCGAGGAAGCAGCCGAGCGGCTGGCGGAATCGAATCGGAATCTGCGGGCGGCCGAGGCTTCATTGCGCCGCAGTGAACGTCTGGCAGCGCTCGGGCAGTTAACGGCCGGGCTGGCGCACGAGCTGCGCAATCCTCTAGGAACAATCAAGGCCTCGGCTGAGATGCTAACAAGAGATGCCACCAAAGCGCGTCCTGAAGTGATGTCGGAGATGACGGGCTATATCGTAAGCGAGGTGGACCGCGTGAATGGATTGATTGCAAGTTTCCTCGATTTCGCGAAGCCGCTGCAGATTCGAGCTGTACCTGCGGATCTGCGGTCAACTATGGAAGATGTCGTCCGGCAGCAATCGGACCTGGCGGCGCGCCGCAATGTAGGACTGTCGGTTCGCATGGATGCCGGGCCGCTATCGTTCACGTTCGATCCCGACCTGCTGAAACTCGCCATCTCAAATCTTGTGCAGAACGCGATTGAGGCAAGCCGTTCAGGGCAAACCGTCGAAATCCGTGTCGAGAACCGGGATGAAAATGTCATGCTCTTCGTAACTGATCATGGCGAAGGAATACAGTCGCAGCATCTGGAAAGCATTTTCAATCCGTTTTTTACGACCAAACCGCACGGCACCGGCTTGGGACTCGCGATTGTCTCAAAAATCATAGATGAGCATGAAGGCCGCATTCTCGTTTTCAGTGAAGCTGGAGCGGGCACAACCTTCGAAGTCACGCTGCCCAAAGGACAGCAGATTTGAATATGGCCGCTGGACGAATACTCGTCGTCGAAGACGAAGAGAAGCTGCGGCGCGTGATTCAGCTACATCTCGAATCCGCCGAGTTCGAGGTAGACGGCGCGGCCAGCGCTGAACAGGCCATGCCTTTGGTGGGACTAGCGGACCTGATCCTTACGGATCTCCGTTTGCCGGGCGCCGACGGGCTGCATTTCATTCAGCAGTTACAAGCTCGGGGTTCGCAAGCAGCGATTATCGTCATGACTGCGCATGGCTCTGTAGAAGCGGCTGTCGAGGCAATGAAGCTCGGGGCGGCGGACTTTCTGCAGAAGCCTTTTTCGCTCGAGCATCTGACGACGACGGTGCAGAAGGTCATGGCAGTGCAATCGCTTCGCGCTGAGAACCAGCGGATGCGGGAAGAGCTCGACCGGCGGTATCAATTCGACAGCATCATCGGGCGCAGTCCCGCAATGCGCGAGATCTTCCACACGGTCGAGCGAGTCGCGCCCACGCGAGCTACGGTTTTGCTGGCTGGAGAAAGCGGAGTCGGGAAAGACATGATTGCGCGTGCCATCCATCAGCATTCGCCTCGCAAGAACCACGCCTTCGTGAAGATCAATTGCACCGCGCTGCCGGAAAACCTGATGGAGAGCGAGCTGTTCGGCTATGAAAAAGGCGCGTTCACCGGAGCAACCGCGAGCAAGCCCGGTAAGTTCGAGCAAGCCGATCAGGGCACAGCGTTCCTTGACGAAATTGGCGATGTGCCGGGAAGCATTCAAGTAAAGCTTTTACGAATTTTGCAAGAGCGCCAATTCGAGCGGCTAGGCTCGAACGTCACCAGGAACGTGGATGTTCGGGTGATTGCTGCCACGAACGTAGACCTGCGCGCTGCCCTCGAAGAGGGGCGCTTTCGGGAAGATCTCTATTACCGGTTGAACGTGGTTCCGATCAGCATCCCTCCTCTACGCGACCGTAAGGAAGACATCCCGTTTCTCGCGATTCATTTTGTCAACAAGCTGTCAAAGGAACTGGGGTCGTCGGCACAGGAGATGAGCGCGGCGGCTCTCGACAGATTGATCAATCACTCGTGGCCGGGAAACGTGCGAGAGCTGGAAAACACGATCGAGCGAAGCCTGGTGCTCGCGTCCGGCGAAGTCTTGCAGCCTGCTGATATCAGGATTGAGGCTCCAAGAAACACTTCCGTTCTCGGGTCGCAACAGGCGCCGCTATTGCCTGAGGGTGAAACGCTCGAACACTGGGAGCAGTTGATGATTCGGGAGGCGCTGCGGCGCGCGAACGGCAATAAAAGCCAAGCCGCGCGAATCTTGGGGCTCACCCGGAACGCACTGCGCTACCGGCTGTCTCAAATGGGACTCGATAGCGGCGCGGCGGAAGACGGCGAAGCGTCCTCTGCAATCAGCTAGACGGCAGAGGCCCGGTTACAGGCGAACAATTTTCTCAGACCGATGCCCTTTTAGCGCGTTTCTCGTGTCCACAATCAACTTGCTGCGCTCGATGACGGCTGGGTAATCAAACGAGGTATGATTTGTGATCACGACCACGCAATCGGCATCTTGGATGGCCGGCAAAACGTCTTCGGACTGAAGACTCGTTCCGTCCACATGAATTCGCTCGACGTGCGGATCGGAAAAGCTAATGACGGCGCCGCGCCGCTGCAGTAACTGGATCACATCGAGCGCGGGAGATTCGCGTACATCTTCGATATCCCGCTTGTAGGCGACCCCCAGGATGTGAATGCGCGAGCCTCGGAGCGGCTTTGAGACATCGTTTAACGCGCCCTGGATCTTCTCAACTACGAATTCGGGCATTTGGCCATTGATATAGCCGGCCAACTCGATAAAACGAGCTTCGATGCCGGCTTGCTTGCTCTTCCAGGAGAGATAAAACGGGTCGATCGGAATGCAGTGGCCGCCGAGGCCCGGACCCGGATAGAAGGGCATGAAGCCGAAAGGCTTGGTAGCCGCGGCGTCGATAATTTCCCAGACATCGATGTTCATCCGGTCACACATCAGCGCGAGCTCGTTCGCCAAGCCGATGTTGATCATGCGGAAGGTATTCTCGAGCAGCTTTACCATCTCGGCAACCCGGGTTGAGCTGACAGGAACCACCGTTTCGAGCGCTTGCTGATAGAACAAAGCTCCCATTTCGGTGCACGTGGGAGTGATTCCGCCGACAACTTTGGGGATGTTCCGCGTATGGAATTTCGGGTTGCCGGGATCGACGCGCTCGGGCGAGAAACACAAAAAGAAATCGCGCCCAACCGTAAGGCCGGTTGACTCTAACTTCGGCAGCACTAACTCATCTGTTGTGCCCGGGTAGGTCGTCGATTCCAGCATGACCAGCAATCCGGGATGTAAGTGATCTGCAATGGCGTCGGTCGCAGAGACCACATAGCTCATGTCCGGATCTTTCGTCTTTCGGAGCGGAGTCGGAACGCAGATATCGATCGTGTCGAGCTCTTCGATGGCCGAATAATCCGAAGTCGCGCGCAGCTTGCCGCTTTCAATCAGCGGCTTGAACACACTGTCTTCTACGTCTTTCACGTAGGACTTACCGCGGTTGAACTCGTCGACCTTGGCCTGCTGGACGTCGATGCCGACCACTTCGAAACCGGCTCGGGCGAACTCGACCGCAAGCGGCAGACCGACGTACCCCAGCCCCAGCACGCCGACGCGGGCCGTCTTATTCGAAATTTTCTTGCGTAACTCAGCGGCGGCAGAAGAGGTCTGCGCGTCAGTGCGTTCCATTGTTTCAGTGATCAAGAAAAAACCTGCCTTCCCCAATTAGCTCCGCCGGCCCGGTCAGAAAGACATCGTCGTCCCACCGCACGTTCAGGCTTCCTGCCGGCGTACGCACCACGACGGGGCTCTGGGCTATATTCCTGAGGATAGCAGCCACCGCAGCCCCCGTCGAGCCCGTCCCGGAACTTCTGGTTTCGCCCGCTCCGCGCTCGTAAAACACAGCTTCGATCGTATGCCGGTCGAGCACTCGTACAAAAGAAATGTTGCTGCGGAGGGGAAAACGCTCATGCCGTTCCGCCTCTTCGGCCGCTACTCGCCAATCATCGGGAATCCGCTCCACGAACATGGCGCACTGCGGATTGCCGACGTTGAGAATGGCGGCATCGAAATCGGTCCCGGCCAGATGCAGCGTAGCGCGGATTTCTTCGACCCTGGGCAGCCCCATTCTCATCTCAAACACAAAGCGATTCCCTTCGCGGGACAACAACTGAAGTTGCTTTTGGCCTGCCGCCGTCTCTATGGAAATATTCGGCGGTTGGGCGGCGCCTTCAAGAATGGCGAATGCGGTAGCGCAACGGGTGCCATTTCCTGAAATTTCGGCTTCGGTGCCATTGGAATTGAACAGCCGTGTGCCGAGCCCTGCGCTTTCGCGCCAAACCAGCATCCATCCATCAGCCCCAATACCTGTTGTGCGGCTGCATATAGAACGGGCGATTTCCGCCAGCCCGACCTGCGGCGCCTGCTCCCTCCAGGTCAGCAGAAAATCGTTCTCGGCGCCGTGCAGCTTCGTGAATGGAATTTCGATCATTGAAAAGTTCGCCGAAAAATTTCAATCACCGGAGGCTCCTTCACCTGTATCTCGTGGATTAGCCGGTACGGGGCATGCACACTACGGCTGATGGCTGAAGATACAGCATCGCCATGCTCGGCCAGGACCCACAACTCAGGATGATAAAGATCGGGCCGCGAGGTGGCAGCAAACCAAGCGGGTCCATTGCCCAGATGCAGATCGTTCGCGAGTGGAATGCGCGCCGCACAGAAGATACCGATCAGATCTCCGGATGCGGTCGGAACGAGAATGCCCTGGCCGTTTCGATAATGCGCGCGAAGGAAAGCGGCTGCGGCTGTCGTCCAGGCACGCCGGGAAACAGAGTTCACCTGTGACTCTTTCCAGCAGATCCAATTATCCGGAGACGGGCGCGCAAGCCAAATTGCGGCTGAAACCAGAGGCAGAAGGAAGGCAAGGCGCCTGAGCTCAGCAGGAAGAGCGAGCACGATGGCGCCCGCTGCAAAGGCGGCCAGCGGGATCACTGCAATTCCGTAGCGCGTGTTGTAGTACGAAAAGGGCCAGAGTTGGGGCACATGAATGGGGGTGTCAGAGGAATGAATACTCCAGATATAAAAGATAGGCGTCAACAGCAGAAACAGCAACGGCGAAAACACCTTTTTGAGCGCGGCGCAAACCGCGCCAACGATTCCCAGCAGCAGCAAAGGCCATCCCGTACACAATTGCGCCGCCTTCGCGTAATAGAGAACGGCCAACGGCCAATCATGGTAACCCGGATACGGCTCGGAGCCCTGGATCGCTTTGGCCGAGTACGGGCCGTTATAGAAATCGAGTGGATTTCCGATGACCCACCAATTGTGCGCGATCCAATAGAAAGGCGCGAGGCTTGCGGCCACCCCGAATGCGGCAAGGACAATCCAGCGGCGCTGGCGCGCAAGTAAGGCAAAAGCTCCGGTTGCGAACGGGATCAAGAACCAGCCGTCGTACCGCGTCAGGCTCATTGACCAGGACGCCGCGATGCCTAGGCAGATGAATCGAATTTGCCCGGTGGCGCGGAAACGAAGCAGTGCGAGCAGCAGGACGGCGAGCCCAGCCAGGAACACAAGCTCCGTCATGGGGATGGATGCTAAGTACAGAAGGTTGGGGTTCAGCGCAAAACAGGAGACAACGACTGCGGCGGCAAGCGAGTCGCGGTAAGCATCGGCCGCAGCCAGATAGAAGCACGTTCCCGCAAGCACAAAACAGGCCGCGACTGGAAGGGTTCCAGCAAGCCCGGTGTGCCAAAGGGAATCGTTACCGACGAAGGGAAGGCAGAGTACGTGCAGAATAGGCAGCCATACTGTGCCGAGCTGGTCATAGCCGGGCGTTCGCGAATCGATGATGCTGCGGCTGAGATTGATGTGAGATTGCGCGTCGCCATAGTAGAGGATGTAGCCGTGGCGAAAGCACCAAGACGCCATCCCAGCGACTAACGCGCAGAGTGAAGCGCAGACTATGCCGGCCCGGGCGATAAGGGTTCGATGAATTAGAACGCGGTGAATCGCCGGAATTCCTCAAAGCGCTGATCGATTTCTTTTCGGGTGAGCGTTCGGAAGCGCTCCGCTCCAAATTCCTCACAGCAGAAGCTTCCCATCACCGACCCGTAAATCACGGCACGGTGCAACTCCTGACAATTGACATTTTCGGTATGGAGATCGAATCCACGTTCGGCCAGATAGCCCACGAATCCGCCCGCAAAGCAATCGCCGGCACCGGTGGGATCGAATACGTCATCCAGCAGGTAGCCGGGCACCATGAAGAGCGTATCGCGGCGAAACAGGAGAGCGCCGTATTCCCCACGCTTGACGACCAGAGTGTGAGGCCCTAGATCGAGGATCTTCTGCGCGGCCTTCCTGAGGTTGTGCTCGCCAACCAGCATTCGCACTTCGCTGTCATTGATAAGTAGGAAGTCCCAGTCCCGGATAGTTTCGAGAAGCTCCCCGCGATTGCCTGTGATCCAAAAATTCATCGTGTCGCCGCCGACAAAGCGGGCCTGATGCATTTGCTTATACACATCGGTTTGCAACGCCGGCTGAATGTTACCGAGAAACAGATACGGTTGGGCAGCATAAGACGCTGGAAGCTTCGGCTGAAAATCTGCGAAGACGTTCAGGTCAGTTTGCAGAGTCTTGCGATCGTTCATGTCCGCCGAGTAGACGCCGGACCAGAAGAACGTTTTCCCCGGAACCTGATCGAGGCCTTCCAGATCGACGCCTTTATTCGCAAGCAGCGAACGGTCTTCTGCGGCGAAGTCTTCGCCGACTACCGCAACAATCGAAGGCTGAACAAAGTAACTTGCGCTGAGCGCGATGTAAGTGCACGACCCGCCGAGAGTGCGTTCTCTCTTTCCATGCGGTGTTTCAATCGCATCGTAGGCAACGGATCCGACAACGACCAGAGACATTGTGTTTGCATTGTACTGGAGCAATCTCAATTGCAAGCAGAGTGTCGATAGGATGAAATGTGAACTATCGGCATATCATCCCGATTGCAGATGTCGCCGGCGCGATTATATGCGTGCTCGGGACAATTGCCCAAATATTTCTCGGGCGGCGGCTGCGAGTTCCCGCGATTCTCAATTACTCGATCGCGTTTGCGGTTCTCTTCATTTATTTCTGCGATGAAGAAAACATGGTTCCAGCGGTGCGGCGGATGCTGCCAGTCGCGTATCGAGGCGACTGGCTTCCGGCCCTCGCCGCTATCTGGTCACTGTCGCTAATCTGGGCGGCAATCGTGATTGTGATCAGAGACCGTATACCTGCGTTCCGCTCGGATCGGCGCGAGTTTTTGAGAAAAACGACAACCGTCTTATGCGCGGCACCCGCTGTCGCTCTTACGGCGGGCGTGATCACACGCAAAGACTTCCATGTGCGGGAGATGAACATAACATTTCCGAACCTGCCGAAGGACCTCGACGGCTTACGGCTTCTGCAGCTCAGCGACATCCACATCGGAAGCTTCTTCACGCCGAAAGACCTGGCCCGTGCGATCGATGAAAGTAATAATCTGCGGCCGGATGTCGCGTTCATTACCGGCGACCTGATCACGACACGTTGGGATCCTTTGGACACCTGCTTGCTCGAGTTGCGAAGGCTTCGGCCCGCGGCGGGCATTTGGGGCTGCATGGGCAACCATGAACGATTCGCAAAGGTCCAAGACTATACGGAAGCTAAAGCGCGGGAACTCGACATGCCCTTTCTGCGACGCCAGGCTGCAACTCTAAAATTTGGAAATCACCGCATCAATCTGGTCGGCGTCGATTATCAACCACGGCATACCGTGTATCTCGAGAATGTGGATGATCTGGTCGACGGGGATGCATTCAATCTGCTGCTTTCGCATAACCCCGATGTTTTTCCGGTGGCCGCCCGCAAGGGCTTTAATTTGACGCTGGCCGGCCACACACATGGCGGCCAAATCAACGTAGAGATTCTGGGCGAGAACCTAAACATCGCTGATTTTTTCACTCCCTACACGAAAGGCCTGTATAGACTTAATGACTCGTTCGTATACGTAAATTCGGGACTTGGCACCATCGGCATGCCCGTTCGCATCGGGGCGCCACCGGAGATTACGTTAATACGCTTGTGCAGTTCTTGATCCTCAGCGACATTCACGCCAATTGGCAGGCCCTCGAAGCCGTCCTCGCGGATGCGCGGGACAACTTTCAGCAGATTATTTGCTGCGGCGACATCGTCGGATACAACGCAAGACCTATTGAAGCGCTCGAATGGACTAGGGCCCATTGTGAACACGTGATCCGAGGCAATCACGACAAAGTAGTCGCCGGGATAGAAGATATCGAATGGTTTAACGAGATTGCGCAAGCGGCTGCGCTCTGGACAACCGAACAGCTCAGCGCTGAACAGCTCGATTACTTACGCGGTCTGAAGAAAGGGCCGTCTACACTCGAAGGTTTTCATATCTGGCACGGTTCGCCGCTCGATGAAGACGAATACATCACAACAGCACGTGAGGCGAGCCATTGCTTTCCGGCGTTCGAATTGCCACTCGCTTTTTTCGGGCATACGCACCTGCAGGGTGGATTCTTTCTACGGCGGCGGCGAATCGGCCGCATCGCTCAGACGCCCGGAAATCAGCAGGACTCGATCCTTGCGCTCGAGCCCGACACGCTGTACATGATCAATCCAGGTTCGGTGGGTCAACCCCGTGACGGAGACCCGCGCGCCGCATATGCGATCTTCGATTCGGAGCAAAACACAGTGGCGCTGCGGAGAGTTGGTTATGCGATCGAAAAGACTGCACAAGAAGTTTTGGCGGCCGGATTACCCCACGCGCTCGCGTTCCGCCTCTTTGAAGGGACGTAGATCTTGGGATGGCTCTGCCGAAGCGATCTGGAGGAGCGAACTCGCTGCCGTATTTCCCGCGAAGAACGCTTGAAGCCGACTTGCCGCCCGCTGACCCACTATCCGAGTCAAATCCTCTCCGGACGCTTGCCGCACACGCTCCAGACTCCCGAAGGTTCGCAATAACTTCTCGACCGTTTTGCGGCCGATGCCGGGAACCTCGTGAAGCTCAGAGCTGAGGCGGGCTGCATTCCTGCGTGTTCTATGAAACGTGACGGCGAAGCGATGCGCCTCGTCGCGAATGGTCTGGATCAGATGCAGCATTGGCGAAAACTTGTCGAGGACAATGGGCTCGTCTTCCTGCCCGTAAACGTAGATCCACTCTTCTCTTTTCGCGATGGAGGCAAGCGGCTGATCGGTGATGCCGAGGTGATGCAGCGCCGTTGCGGCGGCATGCAACTGGCCTAGGCCGCCGTCGACCAGCACGAGTCCGGGGAAAGGGCGCTTTTCCTCCTGCAGCTTCGAATATCGCCGCGTAATCACCTCGGCCATGGACGCGAAGTCGTCGTTACCCGGCACGGTTCTGATGATGAACTTGCGGTAATCCGATTTCTTCATTTTCCCGTCTTCCCAAACGACCATGCTGGCCACTTTGTCTGTGCCTTGCACGTGCGAAATATCGAAGCATTCGATGCGACGCGGCGCTTCCGGCAGGCTGAAGGCGTCCTGTATGGCCTCCTGTATCGCCTTCGAGCTCGGCTTGAGAACGCGAAAACGCTGATCGAAACTGTGCTTGGCATTGGTCTCGACGAGGGATAAAAGCGCTTTCTTCGATCCCCGCTGCGGGGTCGCGATCTCGACGTTTCTGCCTCGCGCTTCAGAGAGAAAGTCTTCGAGCTCCTCGCGTCCTTCAAAGTCCGAGGGAACGTGAATGCGGCCCGGAATGTATTTCGTATTCAGATAGACCTGCTTCAGCAAGGCTTCGAAGAACTCGGGCGGCTCAAAATGCGCCTGATCTTCCCAGAAGAACTCGCGGCGGTCGACAATGGTTCCATTGCGGAGGTGAAAGAGATTGACGGCCACGAGAGGCGGCTCAGCATGATGGGCGAAAATATCGATGTTCTCGCCTTCGACCGCCGCCATCTTTTGTTTCTGTTCCATCTCGCGAACAGTGGCGGCGAGATTGCGTAACCCTGCAGCTTCCTCGAATCGCATTTCTTGAGCGGCAATGGCCATGCGGTTCTCTAGCTGATCGGCTAAATCACGGTGGCGCCCTTCGAGAAACAGCCGCACATCTCGAACCGCCGCCGAGTAGGCTTCATCCGTAGTGAGACCCGGCACGCAGGGCCCGAGACAGCGATGAATATGGAATTGCAGACACGGATGCGTGTGCTTGCGCTCGAAATCGATTTTGCAGGACGGAACCTTGAAGTGCCGGTGAATGAAGTGGACCAGCCGGTGCGCCAGATTGCCCGGAAAGAAGGGACCGTAGTACGTGGAGCCGTCCTTCAAAAGACGGCGCGTGACGTAAACTCGCGGATATTTTTCGCTGGTTAGCTTGACGTACGGGAAGGTCTTATCATCGCGCAGAAGCACGTTAAAACGCGGCTTGTATTGCTTGATGAGATTGTTTTCGAGCGCCAGCGCTTCCTTGTTGTTATCGACTTCAATGAAATGGATGTCACGCGCTTCGGCGATGAGGGTTCCCGTCTTTGCTTCGGCCAGCTTATCTTCGCTGAAATAGCTCCGTACGCGGTTGCGCAGATTGTTTGCTTTACCAACGTAAAGCACATTCCCTTCCGCATCCTTGTACAGGTAAACGCCTGGCTCGGTTGGAAGCTGCGCAACCTTTTCTCGTAATTCCATCGGCAGCTATAATTCAATTGTGGCACGCACGCCGCTGCTTGCTTTTTTCGTAGCGCTGACGCTCGAAGCCAGTTTTTTACCACAATCGAAAGCCCCTCCTCCGCAACAGAATACGGGAAAAACCGTGCAGCAACCGCCAGATGAGGACAATCCTCCTGAAGAGGACGCTTCCGTTGCGCCGAGAGTCTATCCGTTTAATCCGCTGGAATCCGACCGCAATATCAAAGTGGGCAACTTCTACATGCGCCAGGGCACTCCACGCGGCTACCGGGCTGCGCTCGGCCGGTTTCAGGACGCAACCCGCTACAACCCGAATTCGGCGGAAGCGTTTTTCCATGTGGGCGAGGCAGAAGAGAAACTCAAGAATAAAGACGGAGCGCGGGCGGCATTCGAGAAGGTGATGCGGCTTGCCCCCGATTCAAAGCTGGCCCGCGAGGCCAAAAAAAAACTCGGCAGCAAGGGTTAGGTGCAAGAGTTTTTTCAGTGCCAGGGAGATTTCCCGGCTAAATTGCGCCGAATCTCTTCTCCGGCAGCTTCGATGCCGTGTGTAATGTCGATGTAAGCTACGCCTGCCAAATCGGAGGGTATTTCGAGCGCGCCTTTATAGAGCAAGATGATGCGGCCGCTCTGACGGCGCATAAGGCCATGGAAATACCCAAGCTCAAAAATGACATTTTGCCTGGCCCTGGGTTGAGCGGAACCGGGTCCAGCGGCGAGTTGTCCCATATCGTCCGGTGTGAACAAGACAAACACCCAATCCGCATCCGCAGCGTAGGCTTCAAATTTTTCAACTATTGTGGCGCCTCGTGATGCTTGCTCGGCGAGTATGGTAGGTTCATCAAACCCCAGCCGATTCTGCAGAAAGTTTTTCAACTCGAGCGCGGTTTCCTTATCCCGGCCGTGGACAATAAACGACCTTGCGCGCGCTTCCGTGGGGTCGAGAATCTGCCTGACTGCCCGAATCAGGTCTGCCGCATTAGGCGACTTGCGAAGAAAGGTCGCGCCGCCGATCTGAAAGGAGACCTGCTCGGCCTCTGCATCAGGCGCGCCGGACTGGACAATTACTTTGGTCAAGGGAGAAGCCTTTCTGATCTCTCTTGCCAACATCAATCCAGTTCTATGGCCGCCGCAGGTTTCGAGCCAATCAAATGACTCGCCGGGAGGCATTCTCAAATCGACAATAACCAGCGGGAATTTCCCCTCGCGTGCCAGCTTGAGACCTTCATCGACGGAATTGGCTTGAGTGACAACGTATCCGCCGAGGTCAGTGAGCAAGTTGGCGACGTAGTACGAATAAAAGATATCGTCGTCAATGATCAGGACTTGACGTTTGGATTTGCGCACAGAGACTCCGTTCGGCACCGAGGTTAGGGGCGGAGCGTTGTCCAGGATACAGAAAAGACTCAGTAAGTAATTGAAAGAACGGAGGAACTGTTCGGAACGGACACGGTGAATGTACCTCGACCGGCTGAACGTGGGCCGTGCACTGGCTGACGAAACTACGCCGCTTTCAAGAGCCCATGCGGATCGAGAACGAACTTTTTCGCAGCGCCTTTGTCGAAATCTTTATAGCCTTGCGGAGCTTGCTCGAGCGAGATCACCGTAACGTTCACAGCTTTTGACGGACTCGTTCGGTCGTGCAGAATCGCCATCATGAGCTGCCGGTGGTAGCGCATGACGGGACATTGGCCCGTGGCGAAGGTGTGCGACTTGGCCCAACCAAGCCCAATGCGGATTCCGAGGACTCCGGTCTTGGCGTTCTGGTCCTTAGCGCCAGGATCATCGGTGACGTAGAGGCCCGGAATGCCGATTGCGCCTCCCGCGCGGGCGACCGCCATCAGAGAATTTAAGACGGTTGCCGGAGCTTCTTCGCCCTCGCGCCCATGAGCCCGGGCTTCAAAACCGACGCAGTCAACGGCTGAGTCGACCTCGGGCACTCCCAGAATTTGAGCTATCCGCTCCCCAAGAGGCGCCTTCTCGCGCAGATCCACCGTTTCGCAGCCGAAGCTCTTGGCCTGTGCGAGGCGCTCAGGGTTCATGTCTCCGACAATCACAACCGCGGCTCCGAGCAGCCGGCATGCTTCCGCGCAGGCCAGCCCAACCGGTCCCGCGCCGGCCACATAGACGGTCGTCCCGGTCGTTACGCCCGCGGTAACTGCGCCGTGATAGCCGGTGGGAAAGATATCGGACAGCAATGTCAAATCCCGGATCTTGGCCATGGCCTGCTGCTTATCCGGAAATTTAAGCAGATTGAAATCGGCATACGGGCACATGACGTAATCCGCTTGACCGCCGACCCAGCCTCCCATGTCCACGTAGCCATAGGCGGCCCCGGGCCTGGCAGGATTCACGTTCAAGCAGATGCCGGTCTTGCCTTCCTTGCAATTACGGCAGCGCCCGCAGGCAATGTTGAAGGGCACCGAAACCAGATCGCCCACGTTGAGGAACTCGACATCGCGCCCCTTTTCGATGATCTCGCCCGTAATTTCATGGCCCAGGATCATGCCGGACGGCGCTGTAGTGCGGCCACGCACCATGTGCTGGTCGCTGCCGCAGATGTTCGTGGCCACGATCCGCAGAATGACGCCGTGCTCGCATTTTCGATCTCCCAAGGCGAGCTTAGGGTAATCGATTGACCTTACTTCCACTTCTCCGGTTCGAACGTATGCGACTCCACGGTTACTGGCCATCTGCTCAGGTTACCTCGCTACAAGTACGCTTACAGCACTGGCACAAGTACTAGCCAAACTTTTCATTATTGACTCAGGGCAAATGAATGTAGAACAATCAGCTAAGTGCAATTTGAGCAAAGGCCCGGTTGTTCCTTCCGGACCTTTGTTTTCTTCAGTCCGGACGGTTCTGGTCGCAACCAAAGCCGTCCGATTTTTTTGTCAGACTATCGCAATACGAATTTGGTGTCAATCGACCTTTAGAGCTCGATCCGACGCCAGCTATCGTTAGAGTAGTTGAACCGCATGGCCACGAATCTCCAGACACCGTCCGTAGCTGGTGAAGCGCTCGAAGTGCTTTCCGACCTCGGCGTGCCGCGCAAGCTCGTCGCGGATGGCGCGCTCGAGGTGCGGACCCCAATCAGCGGTGAAGTGATCGCCCGAGTAAAGACGACCGGGCGCGCGGCGGCGGAACAAGCCATCGCTCTGGCGCACGAGGCTTTCCTCGAATGGCGGAAGCTGCCCGCACCCCGGCGGGGAGAGCTGGTTCGCCTCTTGGGTGAAGAGCTGCAGCGTGAAAAGACCGCGCTGGGACGGCTGGTCACGATCGAAACCGGCAAGATCGTTTCCGAAGGCCTAGGCGAAGTCCAGGAGATGATCGACATCTGCGTTTATGCCGCAGGCCTTTCGCGCCAGCTATGCGGGCTGACCATCGCCTCTGAGCGCCCGAGTCACAGGATGATGGAGACTTGGCATCCGCTCGGGGTGACGGGCGTCATCTCGGCGTTTAACTTCCCCGTCGCTGTCTGGTCCTGGAATGCGGCGCTCGCTTTTGTCTGCGGCAACACCGTGGTTTGGAAGCCGTCTGAAAAAACGCCGCTGTGCGCGCTTGCAACCCAAGCCTTGTTCGATCGGGCAGCAGCACGGTTTGGAGGCGTGCCCGTTGGACTATCGACGGTTCTCATCGGAGGGCGTGAAACGGGAGAGGCGCTGGTCGACGATCCGCGAGTACCGCTCGTATCCGCAACGGGGTCGACCGCGATGGGACGGCAGGTTGGTCCGCGCTTGGCCGCTCGTTTCGCCCGCTCGATTCTCGAACTGGGCGGGAACAACGCGGCTGTCATCTGCCCGAGCGCGGACCTGAATCTGGCGCTTCGTGGCATCGCGTTTGCCGCTATGGGCACGGCCGGACAGCGCTGCACGACGCTCCGAAGGCTCATCGTGCATGAGAGCATTTACGATCAGCTGGTGCCGAAGCTAAAGCAGGTGTACGCGTCAGTAAGCATCGGTGATCCTCGGGACTCGGGAACCCTGGTCGGCCCTCTGATCGACGGCTGTGCGTTTGAGGCAATGCAGCAGAGCCTCGGCGAAGCCAAGACGCAGGGCGGAAAGATTGCAGGAGGCGAGCGCGTCGAAGTCGAAGGAAACCCTGACGCGTTCTATGTCCGCCCCGCCCTGGTCGAAATGCCGCATCAAACCGGGCCGGTTAGCTGCGAAACGTTCGCGCCCATTCTCTACGTGATGAAATACGCGGGCTTCGAAGAGGCGCTCCGGATGCATAACAACGTCCCGCAGGGTCTCTCTTCTTCGATCTTCACCACCGATCTGCGCGAGGCGGAGCGCTTTCTGTGTGTCGAAGGATCGGACTGTGGAATCGCGAATGTGAACATCGGCCCCTCGGGAGCAGAGATCGGCGGCGCATTCGGCGGCGAAAAAGAAACCGGCGGCGGCCGCGAGTCCGGGTCAGATGTCTGGAAGCTCTATATGCGGCGAGCGACCAACACGATCAACTACGGAACAGAGCTGCCGCTCGCGCAAGGCGTCAAGTTCGATATCAAGTAAGCTTGGCTTCCGCCGTCCTCAATGGCTCAGCTGGAAGGTGGCGGTCCCGCCAAATGTGTTCCAGTGTTTCTTGCCGTACCCCAAGTTCTCTACGTACCGACCTAAACCTCCCAGCCAAATACGGCGATTATGGTCTACCGCAACCCTGGCGCCTGCCCAGCCCTGCGCCAGCCAAGCATCGTTGAAGGAGCTGTCGCGACGAAAACCGCCACGCCGGTCCAGTTCGAGGGTCACGTTATCTGTCCTCCACGCGTTTACGCCACCGAATCCTGTAAATAGCTGGACGCGACTCTTGAAAGCGGCCAAGTTGCCTCCGCCCCAAATGGCGGCAATGTGTACCTAGCGCGATCCGTCACGGGCCGTATGACGCAACGCGGGCACTCGAAGCCAGATGATGGGAAGGGGCCGCCTGTAAGTCTCGATGGGAATTCAAAGCCCCGGCCGGTCGGCGCACTGGAAAACCCGAACGACTCGATCGTCAGATTCTTCACGAAGTCAGACTTGGCCTTCGCTTTGTGCGCTGAGAAGTCCAGTTGCTTCACCGATTTCAGTGTCGGTATCTGTACTCCCGTCCCGATTGCAGGCGCCTTACTCGAATCCTGGGCAAACCCGTTGACCGAAGCGGAGAAAACCCCGAGCACGAGTGGAACACAGAAGCGCCGCATCGATCGAGTGACGTTGCCAAGGTTCCCTTGATTACAGCCAAGAATGCTTGCTTGCCGATCTCATTTCAGAAGCCCACGTATCTTGTTCTCGATCGACGCGTGCGCCTGTTTTCCCGCAATCAATGATTCGAGCAAACCCAGATCGGCATCGATCGTGATGTCTCTTTCGGTCACCTCGACCCAGCCTTTGATAGGTGCGCTCAAGATTCCCATCTTTGCCTCACAGGAGAACGTAAGCCGCGATCCCTGCCAGCTTCTACGTTCATTCACGATCTTCAGCGCCGGAAGCGCCGGGGCTCGCAAAAGATCGTCGAAGGAGCGATCCACAGCCCGCATGACGTCCTCTTTCGTGCGGTTGTGTGAAACGGTAACGCGCATGGGCTTGGGTTAAATTCCAGACTATCCAAACAGAGCTCTCACCTGGCGCACAAATTCAACTCCGGCGATGTAGATGTTGAGAAGGCCGAGACCGCTCAGCGCCCCACGGAAGTAGCGGCTCATCCAAATGGTCACGAACGTGGGCGAGTGGACAGGCACCCAGCTCAATTCCCACGAACGCAGCCATGGAAAGATCAATAAAAAAAGCCCGAGCTCGAGAGCAAACAGGACCAGACAGAACCCAAGCACGCGACGATGCCAGCGCATAAAGCGGATGGACTTATGTCCCGATGGCGGCTCTGCAGTTTCCGTTGAGTGCCGTATCCGCACCGTCATTGCGGCGCCTCGGTTTCAACGCCGGACTGCGTCAGTGCGGCCAGATCCGCCTGAGAGGACTCCATCCCTGTCCCATCATCATCAAACAGCCCAGGCTGCATCGCGGCATCCGTAATATACCCCGTCCAATGCGTTCGGACGCTGCTCGCGCGAACAGGCTCGAAGCTAAAACGATGCAGCAGCGTTGGACCATGCTCGCGAAGCGCGCGCCGGTGATCGGGCGTTGAATAACCCTTGTTCGATGCCAGATTGTATTCCGGGAAAACTTGGTGCCACTGCTCGAGGCACGCGTCGCGGTGCACTTTGGCAATAATGGACGCAGCCGCAATCGCGCGGCAACGCGCATCGCCATCGATCAGTGCGAGTTGCTCGACAGGCAGGTCAACCGTAATTGCATCGATGAGGAGATAGTCGGGCGGGACCGGCAACGCTTCGACGGCGCGCCGCATCGCGAGACGGGACGCCTGAAGGATGTTGACCTGATCGATCTCAAAAACATCGGCGCCTCCCACGGCCCAGGACACGCAACGCGCCTTGATTTGCGCAGCGAGTGCCGTCCGGTCTTCAGCGTCCAGAATCTTACTATCGTGCAGCCCACGAATCGGATGGAGCGGATCGAGAATCACCGCTGCCGCGAAGACCGGACCGAACAAGCACCCGCGCCCGACTTCATCGACACCCGCAATCCGCGAAAACCCGCGCTCACGGGCCAGGCGTTCGAACGAACCTACGCACCGGATGCTCATCCGCCACAGTTCAGCCGGGCTATTCGCGCTCCCGCAAACGGGCCGCTTTGCCGCGCAGGCCACGCAGATAGTACAGTTTGGCGCGCCGCACGCGCCCCGTGCGAATCACATCGATGTGATCAATCACCGGCGCGTTCACCGGGAAAATGCGTTCCACACCCTGCCCAAAGCTCACTTTGCGGACCGTGATTGTTTCCCCTAATCCCGTGTTCTTGCGGGCGATCACGGTACCCTCGAACGCTTGCAGGCGCTCCTTGTCGCCCTCTTTGATTCGCACGTGGACCCGAATCGTATCGCCAGGGCGAAATTCCGGATGCGGCTTGGCGCGCGCATGTTTGCTAATGAATTTGCTTACGACAGCATTTTGCATGGTTGATTCTGCCCCTTATCTCTTCTGTCTAAAATCGGCGCCGCGGATCAGATCCGGGCGAAGCCGCTCCGTTTTCTCGCGCGACGCCGCCCGACGCCAGCGCTGAATCTCCTCGTGATTGCCACCCAGCAGCACTTCCGGCACCTTCCAGCCCCGAAACTCCGCGGGCCTGGTGTACTGGGGGTAATCCAATAAACCTTGGTTCTCTTCGCAAAAACTTTCATTCCGCGAAGAATCCTCATTGCCAAGCACTCCCGGCAACAACCGCGCGACCGCATCCACGATCATAGCTGCGGCCAACTCGCCGCCGCTCAAGACAAAATCGCCGACCGATAGCTCATCGTCGGCAAGATGCTCGGAAACCCGCTCATCCACGCCTTCGTAGCGCCCGCACAGCAGCAACAGTTCAGCTAAACCGGAGAACTGACGCGCCATCGCCTGGTCAAACCGCCTTCCCTGAGCCGAAAGCAGGATCACCTTACGGTCAGCTGCTCGCTCCGGAAAAATTGCGTCCACCGCCTCAAACAGCGGCTGCGCTTTCAGCAGCATTCCTTCGCCTCCGCCGAATGGCCGGTCGTCTACGGTGCGGTGACGATCGTAAGTCCAGTGTCGCAGATCATGAATGTGAATTTTCAATTTCGCGGCGGCCCGGGCTCTTGCAATCACGCCGTGATCAAACGGTCCAGCGAAAAACTCGGGGAAGATGGTGAGGATATGAAATTGCATCACGGCTGTGGCGCTCCGAAACGGCGCTTACAACTCCAACAAGCCTTCCGGTAAATCAACCGTTATCGCCTTCGCACCCAGATCAACGCCGCGGCAGATAGCCGGCACAAACGGAATCAGCACTTCGCGCGCGCCGCTCCGAACCTGCATCAGAGGCGGGCCGCCGTACTGTTCGAGACTCTCGACAACTCCCAGAGGGCTGCCCGTTTCAGCATCGATCAATGTACAGCCGATTAAATCGGAGTGAAAGAATGCGCCGTCCTCCAACCTGCCTCGTTCTGAGAAAGGAATCCAGATCTCGGCGCCGCGAAACCGCTCTGCGCTCTCAATCGAATCGACGCCGCTGAATTTGAACACCCACTCGGCGTTGTGGGGCCAGGCGGCGTCAATTTCAACCGGTAGTTCGGATCCGTCTGCGCACGTGACGGCGGCCCGCTTAAGAGTTTCGAGCCTCCCCGGTACGTCGGTCTGGGATTTCGCCAGCAGCTCGCCGCGATTTCCACGCGGGCGCAGAATATCGGCGACGACTACTCTTTCGCGGTTCATCATGAATCCGTCCCGGCGAATGCGGGGCGCGGAAATTTATTCTAAAATCTCCAGCGAGAAGCGCCGGTTCAATTTGGTCCCGACCGCTCCGAGCAGCGTCCGAATGGATCGCGCCGTTCGCCCCTGCTTGCCGATGACCTTCCCGAGGTCGCCTTGGGCAACGCGCAATTCAAAGACACTGGCCTGCTCTCCCGCAATCTCGTGAACCGAGACCTCGCTCGGAACGTCTACAAGCGCCTTGGCGATCTCTTCGACCAGCGTTTTCACGCCATCTTGATTCGTCATCTCAGCCAACAATCGCCGCTGCTATGAAGCCGCGGCCTGCTCCGCGGCTGGATGCGTCCTCAACAGCCGGTTCACCGTATCGGACGGTTGCGCTCCATTCTTGATCCAATAATTGATGCGCTCGTGATCCAGTTGCACCTGGGCCGGCTTGGCGATCGGGTTGTAATAGCCCACAACTTCGATTGAGCGGCTATTGCGCGCCCGTTCTTTTTCCATGATGACGACGCGGTAACTGGGTTTCTTCTTGGCCCCAAACCGCGCCAGGCGGATTGCTAACATCTCTTACCTTTTCTTTTTTCTCTATTGTTACAAACTTCTAAAACCCGGGGATGCCCGGCAGCTTCATCTTGCCAAGTTTCTTTCCCAGCAACCCGGCCTGGCCTGTGAAGGTCTTCATCATCTTACGCGCCTGGGCATATTGCTTCAGCAGATTGTTCACGTCCTGCACGCTGGTCCCGCTGCCTTTCGCGATCCGGCGGCGCCGCGATCCGTTGATCAGCATGTGATTGCGGCGCTCTTTCGGAGTCATCGAATCGATGATCGCGACCACGCGGCCGATCTCGTTCTCATCGATCTTCGCGTTTTTGAGATCTTTTAAGGGACCGATCTGAGGCATCATTTCAAGTAATCCGCCGAGCGGCCCTAATTTTCGAAGCTGCTTAATCTGATCGCGAAAATCTTCGAGCGTGAAATCATCGCCGAGCAGCTTCTCCTGCATCTTTTCCGCAGTCTTCTGATCAATCGCCTGTTCGACTTTATCGATCAGCGACAGGACATCGCCCATTCCGAGAATCCGCGACGCCACGCGGTCGGGATAAAAAGCCTCGAGCGCATCCGGCTTTTCGCCGATCCCCACAAACTTCAGCGGCTGCCCCGTAACAGAACGGATCGAGAGCGCCGCGCCGCCACGCGCATCTCCGTCCATTTTCGTCAGGATGATGCCCGTAATTCCGAGCCGTTTATGAAATTCGTCGGCCGAGCGTACCGCGTCCTGTCCAGTCATCGCATCGGCGACAAACAGGATTTCCGTCGGACTCAAAGCTTCTTTAAGCTCATGCAGTTCTTGCATCAACTGATCGTCGATGTGTTGCCGGCCGGCTGTATCGACCAGCAGAACGTCGCGGCCCAACTGGATCGCGTCGCGCCGCGCCGATCTGGCCAGATCGAGGGGCTTGTTCTCGTCCGCCGACCCTTCGTAGATAGGAGTGTTTACCGTCTTCGCCAAAATGCTGAGCTGCTGCCGCGCCGCCGGGCGGTACACGTCGACCGAAACCAACTGCGGCCGGTTCCCTTCCTTTCCCAGCAACCGGGCGAGTTTTGCCGCGCTCGTCGTCTTGCCCGAGCCCTGCAGGCCCACGATGAGCAGTACCGTCGGCGGCTCATTCGCGAAACGCAGCCTGGATGGATGCGTGCCGAGCATCTTAATCAGCTCATCGCGAACGATCTTGACGACTTGCTGGCCCGGAGAAAGCGCCGTAAGCACCTCTTCGCCCATGGCCTTCTGCTTGACCTGTTCGATGAACTGCTTGACGACCTTGAAATGAACGTCGGCCTCGAGCAGCGCCACACGGATCTCGCGGAGCGCTTCCTCCATGTTTTCAGGAGTTAGTTTTCCCTCGCCGCGCAGATTCTTGAAAATCCGCTGCAGCTTGTCGGATAAGTTATCGAACATTGCGTGAGCTGTCCAGGCGACTGATTCCGGTAAGCCTTTTAATTCTCGAACGCTGTGAACCAGCGTTCGGCTCCGGCACCCAGCCTGTTACACGACGAGTATACCGGATTGTCGGAAGCTCGTTCCCGAAGCGGGACCAGAAGCGGCATTTTTCCCGAATTGAAGCGGGAAGCCCATGCGGTGACAAAAACCTAAGAAATAGTTTCCTTAATTAATTCATGGGTTTGGCAGCGTTCCAAGGAGCTGGAATGCGGTTGGCTCTGAGTACCTTCGTGTGCGAAAGGAGTTCAGCGATATGCACACACCACATCCTGTTGATCCTATACTTGCTGCGATTTGGGCGATTTTCGGCTTCTAATTAGCCAGCCCGGCGGCTGTCGAGAAAATGAGCCGCTGTCTGTCATCGAGCGGGAATACTCTGAAAAGAGTTGAACCGTATGCGCCCGAGGGGAATACTGCTAAGTGTACATTGGGCGATTTTGACGAGTAATTCGCAAATTCCTGGCTAGCGGCTGGGAAATAACTCTCGATGATATCTAAAACGGTGGTAGATTACTTCCAAGAACAGAATTTTTATGTTCTCGGGGTAGAATGCATTTTTTCCTCTGGGCTGAGCAGGCACTCGGACCGTGCTTGCGCGGCGTCCAAGCGCTCAGCCTAATCTCTTTCCTCCCCTGGGGACTGTTCGCGGCAGATCAGGTTCAGCTCCCTGCGCCAGCAATCAAGCAGGCCGAAAGAGTCATCGCCGAGGCCCGGCGCCAAAGAGACGAGGGCCACTTTATTGAAGCCATAGCCCTCTTCCGGCAAGCTGCCTCGACAGCTCGCAACCTAGGAAATTTTGATCTCGAGGCGAACGCCCTAGCAGCTGCGGGCGCCTGCGATATCCGTGTCTTTCGATATCGTGCGGCTTTAAGTTCGTCCGAAACAGCCCGGCAGCTCGCGCTCCGGGCCAACGACAATTCTCTGGCCGGAATCGCGGCGATCAACATTTCCATAATCTATGCGCAACTCGGCGATTTTTCTCAGGCAGAAGGCGAGGCAGAAGAATCAGTTCGGCTACTGCGCTCCTCCTCGCGTAAAGACCTCCTGGTAAGAGCGCTCCTGAATTACGCGTCGATTCGCGTGGATCGGGGCGATGTAAATGGGGGCGTCGAATCCTACAACAAGGCCATCGCGTCCGCACGCGAAACCCATCTAGGTGGCCAAGAGGCCATTGCATGGGATGACCTCGGCAGATCTTATCTGGACCTTGGCCAGCTCTCGAAGGCTGAATTGGCCCTTACCAAGGCGTATGAACTCCATATCGCAATCCATGACCTCGATTCTGTTGCCCCGACCACCGCGAATCGCGCCGAATTGGAATATAGAAGAAAGCATTTTCTGCCTGCATTAAATTTGATCGACGCAGCATTTGCTTCACGAAGCTCTCTTTTTGCCACAAGCCCACAATATGAGCCCCTGCATTTGCGCGGTCAAATACTTTTAGCGCTAAACCGGAAGACGGAGGCCTTAGCGGAATTTCGAAGGGCCGTTGATTCAGCGAATGAGTGGCGGCAGGGTGCCTTACCTGGAGACGCCACGAGTATCCGCACCAGCTTACATCTCCACGACGTATATCAGGATTACGTCGAGTTGGCTGCTCAAGTAGCCCTGGAACGGCATGAGGACAATTTGAGCCGCTTGGCTTGGGAAGTTTTAGCTGAGACCAGAGCTACGGCATTGCGTGAGCAGATGAGTCTGGCTCTCCAACAGGACGGCCGTTTACCTCCGGAATATTTCGCACTTCTTTCCAAATTGCAGGCCGCACAAGGTCAATTTACGCTCAGCCAAAATTCCGCAAATGAGGCGAATGTTGACCGAACCCGCAGCGAATTAGATGAGTTAGAGAACCAAATTGGCATCAAATATAATAATTCTGCTCTCAAAAAAGAGAGATTTTTTCATAAGAAATCACTTAGAAATATCCAGCTCAGGTTAACTCTGAGCGAAGTCCTGATCAGTTTTTGCCTCGGAAAGAGTAAGTCGTTCCTGTGGACCGTAACGAGAGATCGTGTGAATTTGTACCAATTGCCCGCACAACCCGAGATCGCCAGGGAAACAGACGCGTTCGTTTATGCGTTGCGCAACTCGCAGGATGCGTCGAAAGCGGGACAATCCCTCACCCGAGCGCTGTTTCTCAAAATTAGCCCCCAGATCTGGCACACCCCGAACTGGCTCATTTCCGCCGATGGCGTTTTATTAGCCGGAGTTCCTTTTTCCGCTCTTCCCGAAATTCAAAATAATACCCCGCAGCAGCCCCTCAGCACGGACCACACTTTGCGGTTTCTTCCGAGCGAGCTGCTCCTGCTCGGCGACGAGGAAACTAACGCCGCGCCCCGCTTTCTGGGAGTTGCTGATCCCATTTACAACCTGGCCGACTCGCGCCGAACGCGCAGCGTCAGGCTCCTCGAATCCAACCACACAGAGAGTTCGAGAACGCTTCCCCGGCTCGTAGGCAGCGATGGCGAGATCCGCACCGCAGCCGAGCAGAGCGGCCTGCCCGAGGTGCAGTTGCTCGAAGGCACCCATGCCTCCGCTACCGCATTCCGTATGGCGCTCCTCCAAAAACCGGAGGTGATTCATTTTGCGGTTCACGTGGTCAGTCCCAACGGGCGGCCGGAAGAAGCCGCTCTTGTTTTGAGTCTCACGAATGAAAACTTGCCCGAATTACTGACGCCCGAAGCAGTCGCCGCGTATCGTGTGCCGGGAAGTCTCGTGGTTTTGAGCGGTTGTTCTTCGCAGCAGGGCGAAGCGGTCCCGAGTGCCGGACTGATA
This sequence comes from uncultured Acidobacteriaceae bacterium, assembly GCA_963703035.1. Classification (GTDB taxonomy): domain Bacteria; phylum Acidobacteriota; class Terriglobia; order Bryobacterales; family Bryobacteraceae; genus Bog-105. Next base: position 3,043,850 of record OY969780.1, read on the forward strand.
GGCTTGAGCCGTGCCTGGCTATTAGCTGGTGCAGCCGCCGTGGTCGTGAGTGCGTGGCCTACGCAAGACGATAGTGGGCGCTTCTTTTCATCGTTTTACAGTCATTTTCAACCGGGTGCAACGAAATCCGCTTCGCTTGTGAAGCGAGCGGTCCTGGCACTGCAGCAGGCGCAATTGGATATGCAGCATAGCACCGGATATAGAAGCTCGCCCTCGTTTTGGGCGGCGTATTCGGTTGTTTCCAAGGAGTAGCGTTATGTTCGCTAGTCAACCCAAGCTCTCTCCGATTCCTCCCCCCGAGAAAGAGCAGCCGAGTCCCCCCGCTCAGGAAAAAACCCCCAAGCAGGGATATTCTGCCGTCGAATGGAGCACCCTGGTCGCTCAGGTAAAAGCCGGCGAGGACGCCGGAATGGAACAGCTCTACAAGCTATTTAGCCGCGGCATTCGCTACTACCTGTGCCGCCAGCTCGGGCCCCAAGAACTGGAAGACAAAGTTCACGATACCTTTCTGATAGTCGTGAACGCAATCCGCCGCGGCGACCTCCGCGAGCCGGAGCGCTTGATGGGCTTTGTCCGCACCGTCGTGCGCAGACAGGTCGCCGCGTATATCGAGCAAGCCGTACACAACCGCAGGGAACAGACCGATCTCGAGACCGGCGTAGCCGTTGCCGACCGCAAAGAGAATCCCGAGCAGGAAGCCATGTTGCAGCAAAAAGCCGAGCTGATGAAGAGCGTGCTAAGCTGTCTTTCCCAACGGGATCGCGACATCCTGGTACGCTTTTATCTGCTCGAGCAATCACAAGAGCAGATTTGCCGTGAGATGTCCCTGACCGAAACGCAATTCAGGCTGCTGAAATCCCGGGCCAAAGCCAAGTTCGGAGAAATAGGCAGGAAAAAACTGACGAGTAACGGAATTTTCTCGGTTTTCGTGAGAGCACACGCTGGGTGAAGGGCACAACTCATATGAGAATGCGCAAACGTCTCTCGCCGCCCGATATACAGAACACTTATCCCGGCCATCCGTCCGAGGACGAGTTAGAGCGATTTGTCCTACATCAAAGCCAAGAGGAAGAGCTCGAATCCGTCGAGACTCATATCCTGGCGTGTGAGTCCTGCGTGACTCGTCTCGAAGATCTCGAAACCGAGATCACGGTAACGAAACTCGCCCTCAGGAAACTGCAAGCCGAACAGCTCTCGAAGGAAACGGCTCCGCAGAAGAGCACCTGGCATAGCTGGCTGACAGGTCCCAGGCTAGCGCTCGTCGGCGGACTAGCCGCGGCGGGTCTCGCAATAGTAGCGGTTCCCACGTTGCTCGAGCACAGCGCTCCCGCTGTTCAGGTGAGCCTTTCCACTTACCGCGGCAATGAAAGCTCTACGGTCCCCGAAGGTCGCCGTCTGCACATAGACCTGAGTGCCCGTGATTTGAGCCAAGATGCTGTCGATGCGAGCCTTGTTGATATTCGCGGCGCCGAAGTCTGGAAGGGCCGGGCTGCCTTACACAACGACCAAATTCACTTGGATGTTCCGCCTATCACGGAACGGGGCGCTCACTTCCTACGCCTCTATACGCCAGGACACGCGAGCTCCGATACTGGCTTACTTCGCGAATTTGCTTTCGAAGTGAAATAGACCTCCCGTAAGGCGAATCCAGAGAGTTTTGGGCCAGCGACGCAGGCCAGCGAAATCGTTCCGCGCCGGGCTATACGCATGCGTGTCCACCAGCAATCAGCAGACGCTATCGACGCAGTTGCGCGCCGTTGCTTGACTATGCCAGAAAGGTTGTCTGATCACCGTCATGCAGGTCAGAGGGATCGGGTCCGGCGGCTCATAGCGTGAACCGCGCGAAAGGAATCGCCCTGTAGAATCGCCAGTAGTACCCGCGCTCGGCTACATGCGGGCTTTTCGGTGAGACGATCTCGGATTTTTTCGACCCCTCGCAAGTTTGTTTTGAACTTCGCGACGAACTAATGCCGTCAACCGACAGCGCCTTCACGACCATCTCATCTCGGTCGTCGACGAGGAGGGTACAAATCCGAAGGGTGCGACGCGCATCCCCGCGGCCACCTCCAGCCTTCACGTTTAATGGAACTGTACTCACCAACGCCGCTCGTCGCCACCACCTGTCCTTCGACTTGGCCCACTGAGCCATTGCACTATCCTCGATATGACCCTCGCGCCACGCCGGGCCAGAGAGGTAGCATGCAAAGCAGTCGACCTGATCCCAGGAACCCAGGCGCTCCACTTGGGTTAGGTCGAGAATTGCCAACGCGTCCGGACGGCTCGCGATGAGCTCATCTCCAGTCGACACGCGCTTCAATTTCTTTGATAAGCGCCACAATGTTCATGGGGTGTAACGTATCAAAGCAAGCCGTCAAGCACACAATCGGCCGATATGTCGGCGAGAGAGTGATTCATAGTAGCCACCGCAGCCGGTGTCAGCCGCAACGTCCGTGCAGCGCCCTCGCCCATAGCTATCCGCGACACCCCCCTCAGCATACTTTCGCTACCACCCGCAGCACGCTTACCGAAAGGTCACAATAGACCTCGACGCGGCTGGACGCCTTCCCCCCGGCGGTCACCTCTTCACTTCGTACTTTTCAAGTAAGCCGTCCCAGGCGCCTCGCGATTTCAGCAGCAGTTCGATGACTTCCCGCACTGCGCCCCCGCCTCCGGAAGCGCTCGTAACCGCATTCGCCGAACGCTTCACTTCCCCTCGGGCATTCGCAGTCGCGAACGAAAGCCCGACCCGGCGCATGATGACAACATCGGTCAGATCGTCGCCCATGTAGGCAACCTCTTCAGCGGCCACCTTCGCGTCTGCCAGGATCTGTTCGTAAATCGGAATCTTTTCAATGTGCCCCTGGAAAACATAGGCCATATCCACTTGCCGGGCCCGCTCCGCAGTTGCAGGCGATTCGCGCCCGCTGATCACACCCGTTTTTATGTTGCTCCAGGAAAGCCATCTCAGCGCAATGCCGTCTTGCGAGTCGAAGCCCTTCGTCTCGACCATGTTTCCGTCCGCGTCAGGCACCAAGTACAAACGTCCGTCAGTCATAACGCCATCCACATCCATCAGCAGCACTTTTATGCCGGCCGCAATCTCGCGCAACTTCTCTTCTGTCAATGGCGGGTTCAGTTGCATGAACGGCTAAAGAGCGTTCCGGGGACTTACAATACGGGTATTGACCGGCAGCTTGCTTGATCGAGTGGCGGAAATCATCACTCGTTATAACATGCTTTCTCCCGGTGATCGCGTGGGCGTGGCGGTATCGGGCGGCGCCGATTCCGTAGTCCTCCTCCACCTTCTGCGGGCTCTGTCGGAGCGCTTCCGCATCGAGCTCTTGGTTCTTCATCTCAATCATCAGTTAAGACACGCCGAATCGGATGCAGACGAAGACTGGGTCCGCGCGCTGGCCGGTTCTCTCGCCCTGCCTCATCTGATCAAGCGCGGCGGCATCGCGGATTCCGGCAATCTGGAGGAGGCGGCTCGATTGAGCCGCCGGGTGTTTTATGCGCGTGCTATGCGTGAGCGCTCAATGAGCCGCGTCGCCCTGGGACATACTCGAAGCGATCAGGCCGAAACCGTGCTGTTTCGCTTTCTTCGCGGGTCCGGAAGTACAGGGTTAGCTGCCATGCGCCCCGTCACGTCGGAGGGCCTGATTCGTCCTCTGCTGACGACCACGCGAGGGGAGGTACGGGAGTGGGCGGTTCAGCATGGCATCGTTTGGCGCGAAGATTCCTCGAACGGGAATCTCGCCTTTACCCGCAACCGCCTCCGCCACCAGCTCATGCCGGAGTTGGCGCGAGACTTCAATCCGCGCCTCGAGTCCAGACTCGCCCGGTCGGCGGTCATCGCCCAGGATGAAGAAGATTATTGGCGCGAGGCAATCGAACCGGTCTTTCAGCAAATTGCCCGGAACACCCGCTTCGGCTTGCTTGTCGATACGGCTTGTCTCGCCGGTTTGCACATTGCCATGCAACGCAGAATCATCCGGCGTGCGCTCTGCGAAGTACGAGGAAACCTGCGCGGGATCGACGCCCAACATATCGATGCGATTCTTCAAATTTGCCGCAGCAGCCACGGACACGACCGCGTCATCGTCCCCGGAGCCGACGCCTTGCGCTCGTTCGACAAACTGCGTTTGACGACTCCGCAAGGCTTGCAATCTGAGAAACGCGGCTACTCTCTTCCCCTGACACTTGGTCATCTGTGCAATCTCCCCTTCGAGGCGGGCGCCATTTGCGTCGAGCGCGTTCGGCACAGCGCCTTATTTTGTGCTACTTTCAGGGAAGGACAAGAGTTCCGGGGCGAAGTTGCGGAACTGGATGAGCAGGCTCTGGCCGACGGGGGAGCGCAAGCTGTTCTATCCGTCCGGAATTGGGAGCCGGGTGACTCACTGGAGCTTCCCGAACACACCGGGCCGGAAAAGGTGAAATCACTCTTTCAAGAACATAAGGTTCTGCTCTGGGAACGCCGCCATTGGCCGGTCGTGGTCAAAGGGCGGGAGATCGTCTGGGTGCGGCGCTTCGGAACCGCGGCGAAATTCAGCGCTAGACCGGGAAGCCCTCTCGTGCTTCGGCTGATTTTTCAGTCAAATATGGCCGAATCGGGCTCAGCTTGAATCGAAAACGATAGGATAAACGTCTCTTAGTTGTGGTGAGTTCATGAGTTCAAACGTAAAGACCGCCGTTTTTTGGGTAGTCATCATCTGCGCGGTTGTGCTGGTCTACATGGCGGTCAAGACGGGCCGTGGCCCCACGCCCACCAACCTGTCGGTCTCCGAATTCGTTACCTATGTTCAGGACGGAAAAGTAAGAGAGGCCAACGTCACCGGAACGGAGGTTCAGGGCACGTTATCCGACAACGGCGTGACCAAGCCGTTTCACACCGTCATTCCTCCCAATTATCCGGAAATCTGGAAGATGCTCCAGGACAAGGGCGTGAAGTACACCTGGAAGGATTCGACGGGCAGCGGATGGATCAGCATCTTGTTCAACGCAGTTCCCGTTCTGATCTTGCTCGGCCTGTGGATCTTCATGATGCGGCAGATGCAGAGCGGCGGAAACAAAGCTCTGAGCTTCGGAAAGAGCCGCGCCCGGCTTCACTCCTCACAGCAGAAAAAGGTCACGTTCAAGGACGTGGCGGGCGTTGAGGAAGCCAAAGAAGAGCTGCAGGAGATCATCGAATTTTTGCGTGAGCCGCAAAAATTCCAGAAGCTTGGCGGCCGCATTCCGAAAGGCGTTCTCCTCATCGGACCCCCGGGAACGGGTAAGACGTTATTGGCTCGCGCCATAGCGGGTGAGGCAAGCGTTCCGTTCTTCTCTATTTCGGGCTCGGACTTTGTCGAAATGTTCGTCGGCGTCGGCGCAAGCCGTGTCCGCGATCTTTTCGAGCAGGGTAAGAAGAATGCGCCTTGCATTATTTTTATCGACGAAATCGATGCCGTGGGCCGGCACAGAGGCGCGGGTCTGGGCGGCGGGCACGATGAACGCGAGCAGACTCTGAATCAATTGCTCGTTGAAATGGACGGCTTCGAATCGAACGAAGGCGTCATTCTGGTTGCTGCAACGAACCGCCCCGATGTCCTCGATCCAGCCCTGTTGCGACCAGGCCGTTTCGATCGCCGCGTCGTTGTTGATCGACCCGACGTGCGTGGACGCGAGAGCATCCTAAAGGTGCACACAAAGAAAACGCCGCTCGGTGATGACGTTGATCTCTCGGTGATCGCACGAGGCACTCCCGGCTTCGCAGGCGCGGATTTGGCCAACCTGGTAAACGAGGCCGCTCTGGTGGCGGCCCGCCAAAACCGCAAAGTGGTCACTCAATTCGACTTTGAGCTGGCGAAAGACAAGGTGCTGATGGGTGTCGAGCGCAAGAGCATGATCATCAGCGACAAAGAAAAGCGCATGACAGCTTTCCACGAAGCGGGCCATGCTCTCGTCGCTGCGCTTCTCGAGGACTCTGATCCGCTCCATAAAGTCACGATCATCCCGCGCGGCATGGCGCTCGGCCTCACCATGCAGTTGCCGCTTGACGACAAGCTCTCGCATGACAAGAAGTATCTGCAAACCCGCTTGGCGATCCTCATGGGCGGCCGGATCGCCGAAGAAATCTTCCTCGATCAAATGACCACGGGCGCAGGGAATGACATCGAGCGTGCCACCGAAATGGCGCACAAAATGGTTTGCGAGTGGGGCATGAGCGAGCTCGGGCCGTTAAGCTTCGGGAAGAAGGACGAGCAAATCTTCCTGGGCCGCGAGATTGCGCAGCATCGCGATTACAGCGAAGCGACTGCCATCAAGATCGACGATCAGGTGCGGAAAACCATCGAAGATGCCTACAACCGAGCGCGCGAGATCATCGTTAAGCGGTCAGACGCAGTGGTACGGATTGCGGACGCGCTGCTCGAGCGAGAAGTGCTCGAGGGTGCGGAAGTCATGGCCCTGATTGAGGGAAAGCCGCTGCCCAAGATCGCCAGCGAGACTACCAAGCCGACCACACCGCCCGAAGGCGGCGTAGTGATTGCTCCGCATCCCACGGGCATGCCGGGCCTGGTCGGCGGAGAAAGCCCCCAGCCCGCGTAAGCTCTATTACGGCCAACTCTGTGCGCCATGCAGAATACGGATTATGTCGACGGTATGGTCATGTATTCGATAGATGGCTACGTAGGGTAGCCCTGCGATAACCAGTTCGCGCGTGTTCACCTTACGACCGGCTCGCCCAAGTCCCGGAAATCTTTCTAGCGAGCTTATGCGCTCGTATATCACAGCCGCTACGCGCTGCGCAATGGCTGGATTGCTCTGTCGTTCGACATAGTCGCAAATCCGATCAAGATCCTGAGCAGCCGTCTCGGTCCACCGGATGTGCATCAGCCGCGATAGCGGGACTTAATTCCTTTACCGATCTCCTCGTGCTCGATAAACTCGCCTCGATCCGCCGCACCTAAACCTTTTTCGACCTCTCGAGTAAACCATTCGTCATAGTTAACGAAGCGCTCTACGACTTCGCGCACAAGCGCTTCGGCATTTCGCCCCTGCTCCGAGGCGATACGGGTGAGCTTGGATTCCACATCGTGGCTCAACGATACTTCCATCGTTTAGAGAATAGGCGTTTGCTAGCTCGGAGTCAACGTGGCTCGTCTGGGCCGCTACTGCGGTGTTTGCGGTTTCTCGCCCGGACGGTACAGCGAAGGGATTTTCTTCTTCTGATTGTCTTCCGTCTGCGCTGCCTTCTTGCGGTCGCTCACCTCTTTGGACGGCATCATGGCCTCCCGCTCGCGCTTTTCCTTGGCGTCCGCAGCCGAAAGTTCAGAACCGCGTTTTCTCGTGTCTTCGAGGGCCAGCTCGCGGCTGTCGCTCGTCGCATCAATCGCCGACTGCAGCACGAACTTGTAACGCTCGAAGTCTTTCGGCTCGCTCTCCTGGATCTTATTCAGCTTATCGAGGAACTCTTTCTCGGCCGCCGTTACCGCCAGCAGCCCTTTGTCGAGCGGCGCATTATGCCGCAGCGCATCATCTGATACAGAATCGATTGCTTCGATAAGCTTCCTGTAATCCTCTAGCGTGTTGTGAATGAAAATGCTGCGTCCCGGCTTATCTTTCGCAAGATACTGATCGAGCAAATCCATTCGCTGCCTGGCGAAGTGCACGTACAGCAACAGGCGATCATTCGGCTCTTGCGCCTCTCGCACCTGATCGACCTCGTTCGGTGTTAGAAAATCCCGATCCTGCGCCCAGGCGAGCGATCCCGCGCACACCACGAGGCAGACGCATAAACGAAGCCTCATTTCCGCATCACTCCATCCAGCAGCTTATCGTGAATCTCATCCAGCTTACGTTCGGTGTACTCAGCCCAACCGCGCTGTTGGACACTCAAGTCGTCCAACAGCCCTTCCATCCGGCGTTGCAAGTACGCCACCTTCAGCTCGGCCTTCTTATAGAACCTTGCCTTATGCGCCACCTGCAACGACCCGACGCATGCCTTCAGCGCATCGGTCATATTTTCAAGTTCCGCGTCGCCGTTTTTGATTTCACCCTTGTTGTAGAACTCGCGCGCGTTGTCAAAGGCGGTATCGGCGTAGTTCAGCGCTTTGTCCGAGCGCTTGGCTGGATCGTGCTCGGCCGCAATCTCTGCCAGAAATGATTGTTGCGCGGGCAAAAACGCGGCGCATCCCAAACTGAGCAACATCATGGGAAGAACTCTTGTGAAATGCAAAGAACCCATCATCGATTGGCCTCTCTTTCGAGAATCCGGCTGCGCTGCCGTGCAATGAACTCCTGGTCGGGATGCTGCCCTTGGCTCAGCGCCAAAAAGCGCTGGTAGCTGGCCAGCGCGGGCTTCACCTGATGCAATTTGTCCAGCACGATAGCACGTAAATAAAAGTTACCAGCTTTTTCCGCGTTTAGGGAATGCACCTGGTTTAGAGCCGACAACCCTTGAGGATATAGTTCTGCCAGTACGTAAGAGGTCGCCGCCTCATTCCAGGCCTCGACCGAGTCCGGCTTCAACTTGGCCGCGCTTTCAAACTCCCCCGCCGCCCGGACGTAATCATGCTTATCGCGATGGATCCGCCCCACCGCCATTCGGACATCATAATCATCGGGATTGCTTGCGAGAGCCTGTTCGAGAATCGGCTCAGCCAAATCCGGCTGGTTGTTTTTAAGATATGCGGTCGCAAGCGCCAGCTTGTTTGCCGACGTCGGCGAAAGCTCAGCCGCGACCTGAAATTCCGCAACTGCATCCCCAGCCTTGTTCATCGCTAGATCCAGCCGACCCAGTTCCTCCCGCGCCCCGGGGTCATTTGGAAATTCTTTTAACAACGGGATCGCATCGTTAGGCCGATTTGCTTTCGAAAACGCAGCGGCCAGCTCCAACAGATAAGATTTCAGCTTCGGGTCAAGCTCGACGGCGCGGCCGTAGTGGGGCGACGCGTCATCCAATTTGCCTTCGCGTTCGAGACTCTGGCCCAGGCCGAGATGGGCCGCAGCCAGGTTTGGATCCACAGCCAGCGCCCGTTGATAAGTTTCCGCCGCTCCGCTGAAATCGCCCTTCACAAGCAAACTGTCCGCAAGATACCGAAGCGGCCTAGCCTGGCTCGGCTTCTGCTGCACTGCTTCCCGGAGTAGCGGCTCGGCATCGCCCGCGCGTCGATCTCGCAAGTAAAGCATGCCGAGATTCAACTCCGCTTCGAACAAGCCCGGCTTCAGTGCGAGCGTCTGCTTATAGTGCTCGGCCGCCTTTTCGTCTTCATTCAGTGCGGTCTCCGCAAGGGCGAGATTGAACAGCGCTGAGTAGTCTTTGGGATCGGCTGCGGCAGCCTTCGTGAAGATCTCTTCCGCGCGCCGGTAGTCGTGATGATCGAGCGCCTGCAGGCCTTCTGCTTGCGGATTGGTTTGTCCGCCGACTACCGAAAACGCGGCGAAGAACAGCACACCCAACACAGTCAGATGCTCTTTTCCACTATTGTATCGAGCCGACCGTCGTCTCGTCTCTGCGCTGTTGCGCTGCAGCTGCCGCATCCCGGTGCAAGTGGCTCATCTTCACTCCAGTGATCGCCAGAGCCAGGAACCCGACGATGATCAGTGGAATCGTCACTACGGCCCAGAGGATCAGCGAGAACCGCTTCGCGTGCGGCGAAGCCAGTCCGAAGATGATCAGCGTGCGCGCCGTGACCCACTGGAAGGAACCCAAGTTTCCGGGCGCCTGCGGGACGATACTACTGAGCCGTAACAGCACCATCATCACGAAGGAAGCCGTCCACGGCACCGCCAAGCCGGTCGCTCTCACCAGTGTGTATATTGGCAGGATTTGCGAAAGCATGAACGCGCCGCTGATGAAGAACGAGAAATACAGATAACGCGAGTGCCCAATCAAGTGAAGATCTTCAATCAGGGTATTGAACCAGCGCGGCCACGCCATGCCAAAAAACAGATTAAGCGACTGCTGCTTCGCATACATGGCGTAGCCGATCACAATTGCGCTGATCACAATGATGATGCCCAGAATGTAGCCTCCCTTCACCAGAACGGGAGGCATTCTGTGCACATGCAGACAGAAAAAGAAGCACCCCATCAGCCATACGCCGTCGAAGATGCGCTCGATCAGCGCGGATGCGAACGTTACAGAAAGCGGAACGTTCGAAGATTTCGACAGCAGGAAGCAGCGGATCAGCTCGCCCGCCCGCAACGGAAGCACTTCATTTGCGAACAGGCCCACGTAGATGGCCTGAAGCGTGTGAACGAATGGTACACGCTCAATCGGCTGAAGCAGCAGCTTCCATCGCCAGCCCTGGAGCAGAAAAACCAGGAGATTCGATATGACTGCAAGCGAAACCCACGCCCAGTGCATGTGCCGGATCTCGACCCAAATGTGCGTGAGTCCGGCGCCATTCAGGACCCAGGCCAGGCAAATGAGCGAGATCAGATTCGTGAGAATGATAATCGCCCACGATCTTACGTTGCGCGAGCGCTCAACAGGCCTCGGGAGCGCGGTCTGCGTGCTCACGCCTCCATGATATCGCCCTGATTCCCTTCCTGGATCGGCCTGCCGCATTCGGTACACTTTTGCTGCATGCAAACCATTCAACGAGTCGCCGTTTTAGGCGCGGGCACGATGGGATCGCGGATCGCGGCGCACTTTGCGAACGCGGGTATACCGAGCTTGTTGCTGGATATGCCCTCGCGTGAGGGCGATCCGAACGCTATAGCCAAACGAGGCATCGAAAACGCTCTCACCCAGAAGCCGGGCGCCTTCTTTACGGAGGCTAACAGGGCGTTGGTCGAGCCCGGCAACTTTGACGGCGACCTCGCACGCATTCGCGATTGCCAGTGGGTAATTGAAGCTGTAACTGAGAATCTCGAGATCAAGCGCGCGCTTTGGTCGCGAGCCGATGAGCACCGGAACGCCGATGCGATCCTGTCCACGAATACCAGCGGCATTCGCCTGGCTGAGATTACGCGGGAATTCCCTCAGTCGTTTAAACGCCGCTTCCTGGGAACGCATTTTTTCAATCCGCCACGCTATTTGCATTTACTGGAAGTGATTCCCGGAGCCGAAACGGACGGCGCGGTGCTCGAGTTCGTAACCGAATTCGGCGAGAAAACGTTGGGCAAAGGCGTTGTGCCTTGCAAGGACACGCCCGATTTCATCGGGAACCGTATTGGCAGTTTCTACAGCGCGGCGGTACAGCGCGCCATGATCGAAGGCGATTACACGATCGAAGAAGTGGACGCTCTCACAGGGCCGCTGGTGGGAATGCCCAAGAGTGCTTCATTCCGGCTGATGGATGTGATCGGCCTCGATGTATGGGCCCAGGTGGCGCGGAACATCTACACGGCGGTCGATGATGAATGGGCCAACTGGTTTCGCCCCGCTCCATACATGGAAAAGATGCTCGAGAATGGATGGCTCGGCGAGAAGACAAAGAAGGGATTCTATCAACGTGTCGGCCCCGAAAAACAGATTCATGTTTTAGATTGGAAAACGCTCGAGTATCATCCCGCGCAGAAGACTTCGTTCGAAAGCGTGGAGGGCGTGCGAAAACACCCTGATCTCGGAACCCGCGTCCGCACGCTCATCGAGAAGCCGGACCGCGCTGGAACCTTTTTATGGCGCGTGTTCTCGAGCGTGTTTGCCTACGCCGCGTCTATGATTCCTGAGATTTCAGATCGGATCGTCGAGATCGATCGTGCAATGCGCTGGGGATTCGGGCACAAGCTCGGGCCATTCGAGCTTTGGGATGCGATCGGTTTCGAGTACGTAACGAAACGGATGCAAAGTGACGGCGGCGCGTTCCCGGACAACGTGGGCCGCATGCTCTCGTCAGGCGCACGTTCGTTCTACACGCCAACCGACTACTTCGACCTGACGAGGACAGCCTACGCGCCGCTCGAAAGCCGTCCCGGCGTTGTGGTTCTCAGCGACGTCAAGCGTGTCCGAAGCGAAGTTGAGAACAATGCCGCTGCATCGCTCATCGATTTAGGCGATGGTGTTCTTTGCCTCGAGTTTCACAGCAAGATGAACGCGATTGGCGAGGACACGCTGCTGATGGTGAGGCGCGGGCTCGAGCTGCTCGAGCGCGACTTCGAAGCCATGGTGATTGCAAACCAAGGAGAGAGCTTCAGCGCCGGCGCGAACCTGCAGTTACTGCTGAATCTCGCGCAAGCGGGCGACTTCGGAACCATTGAGAAGTACATCGACCATTTCCAGCAGGCGACTCTCAGCCTGAAATATGCTCCGAAACCCGTTGTGGCGGCTGCGTTCGGACTGGCATTAGGCGGCGGATGCGAGATCGTGTTGCAGAGCCACCGCGTTCAGGCCTTCGCAGAACTGAACATCGGATTGGTAGAGCGGAACGTCGGCTTACTTCCGGCCGCCGGCGGTACGAAGGAAATGGCGCTCCGATATGCGGACCCAATGAAAGGACTCGACTTGATCGCGAGCGCCAAGGTTTCGGGCAGCGCCGCGGAAGCGAGAGAGCTGGGCTTTCTACAGCCTGCGGATCGCATTTCGATGAACCCGGAACTGCTCATCGGCGATGCGAAGCAGTTCGCGCTCGAGCTTCGGCAAAGTTATCAGGCGGGCGAGCCGCAAAGGGAAGTTGTCGTTTCAGGCGAAGCGGGCTACGAACGGATGCGAGAAGCTGTTCAGTTCAGAAAGGAACGTGGCGAAACCACGGAACACGATTCCGTGATTCTCGAGAAAGTGGCGCAGGTTTTGAGCGGTGGGCGTGCACCGGCCGGGACAACGGTAAGCGAGCAGCAGCTTTTGGATCTGGAGCGTGAAGCGTTTATCAGCTTGTGCGGAATGCCAAAATCGCAGGAACGCATTCAATACATGCTGAAAAACGGAAAGCCTCTGCGCAACTAGACGTAGACGCCCATGGCGCGTTTGGCCGTGCGGACTGTGTTCTCGGCGATGGGGAGAACTCGCTCTCTTCCCTGCCCCAGCATGGAAACGATGTAAGAAGGATCGGCGCTAACTTGGCGATAGCGTTGCTGGATGGGTTCGAGCCGCGCGATCACCGCTTCGGCAACACGTTTCTTCAAGTCGCCGTAGCGCATACCGGCTACGCTCTCTTTTGTGAGAGACGGGTCGCAAGCCTGGCCGATGGTCAGCAGATTGGCGATGCCGGGGCCGATGATTTCGGGATCCACAGCGGGTTGCGAATCTGTCGTGGCGCGCGCGATCTTCTTCTGAATCGCTTTCGGATCGTCCAGAAGAGCGATAGCATGCCCCGCGCCACCGGCGGACTTACTCATCTTCTGAGTAGGTTCATCGAGGCCCATAATGCGCGCGCCGATTGTAGGCAAATGAGTCGCAGGCATCACAAACGTTTCGCCATACAGCGAGTTAAAGCGTTGTGCGATATCGCGTGTCAGTTCTACGTGCTGGGATTGGTCTTCGCCGACCGGCACGATACTCGCCTGATACAGGAGAATGTCGGCGGCCATCAGAACCGGATACTGCAGCAACCCATCGCTGACGGTCTCCTGCTTTTCGGCTTTGGCTTTGAACTGCGTCATGCGGCTTAACCAGCCGAGCGGCGTAACACAGGTGAGCAGCCAAGCAAGCTCTGCGTGCCCGGAAATACTTGACTGAACGACAATGGAGGATTGCTGGGGATCGATACCTGCGGCGATGAACAGCGCGGCGGTTTCGCGAATCTTGGCAGAGAGCTCATCGGGTTTTTGATAGGCCGTGATAGCGTGCAGATCGACGATGCAGAAGATGCTTTCGTAGCGGCTCTGAATCTCAGCCCAATTCTTGAGCGCTCCGAGATAGTTGCCTACATGGAGTTGGCCGGTAGGCTGAACCCCGGAAAAGACTCGTGCTTTCATGTGGCGTAGAGACGAACCTCTTATCGTAAGGGATGCCTGAACCGGTCATTGTTGAGATCGAAAAGCTCGTGTATGGCGGCGATGGATTGGCGCGGGTGGACGGCCAAGTTTTGTTGACGCCGTTCGTACTGCCAGGCGAGCGCGTTTTGGTGACACCGGAGCGGGTGAAGACAGGACTGCTTCGCGGCGCGTCACCGCATGTCATCGAAGCCGCTTCAGAGAGGACGACACCGCGATGCGAGTACTTCGCGGACTGCGGCGGATGCCACTATCAGCACGCGCAGTACGAGTTTGAACTGAAGCAGAAGCAAGCGATCCTGCGTGAAACCTTACAGCGATTGGGCGGGATCACGTATGACGGCCCAATCGATGTGATCAGCGCCGAACCATGGTACTACCGGAACCGTATCCAGCTTCATTTTGAAAATGAGAGCTGCGGCTTTCGCAAGGCTGACTCACATGACTTGTGCGCCATTACGCATTGCGAGATCTCTTCACCGGTTCTGAACGATGCCATTCAGAAACTGCAGTGGGCCGCCAAGCAGCCCGAGTGGCCTCGGTTTCTGCGCTCGCTCGAGGTCTTCACGAATGAGTCAGAAGTTCAATTGAACGTACTCGATTCGATGCGGCCGGTGCCGGCGCGTTTCTTTCAGTGGTCGAAGACGTTTCTTCCGTTGCTGGCTGCTGGGGCGATCGAATACCGGGCTGCCGGCCAGACGTTTCGGATCAGCCGCGGGTCGTTCTTCCAAGTCAATCGCTTTCTGATTGATGCACTCGTGAACGAGGTGATGGGCGCGGCTCGCGGGACGCACGCAACCGATCTCTATGCGGGTGTGGGCCTGTTCTCGGCTGCCTTGAGTAACAGTTTCGAGCATGTACACGCGGTCGAGCGAAGCGCTCCAGCATTTCGCGATCTCGAATTCAACTGCAGAAGTGTTCACGCTGTGAATGCATCGGCAGAAGAGTTCCTGCGCGGCATGAGTCAGAAACCGGACCTGATCGTTGCCGATCCGCCGCGGACGGGGTTGGGGCGCGAGGTCTCCAACGAGTTGCTGCGCATCGTGCCGCACAACATCACCGTAGTGAGCTGCGACCCTACGACTCTGGCTCGCGATGCACGGCAGCTACTGACCGCTTACCGGATTGTAAGGCTCACGCTGATTGACTTGTTTCCGCAAACGTATCATTTCGAGACCGTGATGCATTTGGAAGCCACTGCATAAGGCCCCTCCATTTGCGAAGAATCAGCTCGGCCAGAGTGAGCGCAATCGCGAGCGCGAGCAGCGCGGGCCAGAGCTGCCACGGCTCAGAAACCGAGCGGCCGCCTGAATCGAACACAGCGTCAGGCGCCACATTGAAACGTCCTCCGGTCAGGCGAGAGATCTGGGCCAAGAGCGCCGGATTCGATCCATAATCCTCGAACTCCTGTTCCTGGCGATAGAGGCCGGTTTCGGGGAAAGCGGTCGAATCAGCGAGCGGCCGAATACGAAAGAGGCCGGTTAAGCGGCCGATGTGCAAGCGTCCCTCATAGAGGCGCGGCGCAATCTGTTTCACGCGAACGGGTTTTTCGAAACCCTTGGGACCGATCACAAAAATTTCAGGAATGTCATGCGGCTCGGGGACGCCGCCGCCAAGGCGGTAGTGAATTAAGATGTCGCCGTTGGCGCTATCGAAGGATGCGGTTGCTTCGCTCTGTTCGGTGTGCGAGAGCAGATCGCGTGTGATGTTGATCCAAAGCTTGTCGAAGCCCGGCCAAGTGACCCAAGCTTCCGCCCAGCGACTCTTGGCATCAGAGGTGAACACGCCAGCGCGGCCGAGGCCGTACTGCCAACGGACGTAGAGCGGATCTTTCTTTTCGTCGTCAATGCCGAGAATCGTTTCAGCAGCAGGATTCGCGATAAATCGCGCGTAGCCCTTGAGCGGAGGCGCGCCCGGCATATCAATGCCGTCGAGAATCTCCGCGCTGTGCTCCACGATGGGCTTTAACGGCTTCTCAACAGCAGTGGAACCGCTATAATCCATCACGTCCTTCAACAGGATCTGTTCCAGGCCTTGCGGCTCGTTTAAAAAATAACTGCGGCCGCCGGAAGTCGCCGCGACTTTTTCCAAGTAAGAGCGATTGACATCCTGACCGAGTCCGACAGTTGAAATCGTGACCTGGTGGTCGAGTGCTTCCTTTGCTAATTCGATGCTGTCGCCCTCTTCAGAGATTCCGTCCGTCAGCAGAACAATGTGCTTGTAGGTTGCCTTCGATGAAAGCACTTTTCGATATGCCTCAGTAAGCGCGGGAGCGATTTGCGTGCCGCCGTCCGGGGTGATGCCGGAGATGAGGCGCGTGATTAAAGATTTATCTTCGGCGCGGCGCATGGGAACGGCCCATTGGAATGAATTGTCGAAGATCAAAACGCCGATCGTGTCAGTCGGGCGCAAGTGATCGACCACGCCGATTGCTGACAGGCGAGCCAGCTCGATTTTCCGGCCTTCCATGGATGACGATTTGTCGATGATCAGACCGACGCAGGTGCCTTGAGAGCTCTTTGGCGGAGCGAGGCGGGCAGGCAAAACACGGTCGAGCGCATCCATGCGCTTTTCTTCTTTGTAAACCTGGCGCTCGCCGCCGATGAGGAGAAGGCCGCCTCCGTTGTTGACGTATTCCTCGAGGTGAGTTTTGCGGGATGCTGAAAAGGAATCGAGGTCCAGATTGTTCAACACGACGAGTTGGACGCTGCTCAAATCCCGGTCAATCAGCGAAGCGTCACGCGTGATATCGAACTCAGCTTGGCTGAACGCCTGAAGCAGATTTGACTCAGTACCGGGCGTATCGCCAGAAAGATATAGCAGCCTCGCTCGCTTTAACTGAATGGCCTGTTCAAAATGCAGCTCGCCTAAACCTGCCGCGGAAATGGTTCCGGCGATCGAAGTCGCACCGCTCGACTTCATGCGAGCGTGGACGCGGATATTGTTGATCCCTCGCTGAAGCTCGAGCGGCTGAGTGCCGAGACCCTTTGCGTCGGCTGAAATTGTGAGCCGCGCACGCACGAGCTGCGGAGAGTTGATGACGAGATCGATCGGGATCTGCTCGCCGGCATAGGCTTCGTGCGGCGTGGAAAGCGAAACAAGCTGCAGGCCGGTTGCGGTACGTCCAGTCAGCGCAATCGTATCGACAGGAACGCGCAGGCGCTGCAGCTCGGCCATGGCGCGCGGCGTGCTTCCTTCGTTTTCATTACCGTCACTCAACAGAACCATGTGGGGAATGTAGCCCGAGGGCAGCATGGAGATGCCGTTGGTCAGCGCGGTTTCAAAATCCGTGCCGTTTCCAATCTCGCCAGATGTGTTCACCAGGTGCAGTCCCCCCGAGACTTCTTCCGGCCGAAGCGTGCGGGTTTCGCGGGCAAATGGAACGACCTCCATCCAGTTAGCGCGCTGGTGGCGCTCCATTTCGCGGACGAGCGAAGAGGCGCGAGCCAGATCGTCGCGCGTGATGCTGGCTGAAGTATCGACGAGAACGACGACGCCTGTCTTGATCTGCGGAAGCGTGAGGACCGGCTCAGCAAAGGCAAACAGAATCGCAGCGAAGCTGAGGCCTTTGAGAACCAGCCGGACGTGCGAAGCTGATTCTCTCCAGGAAAACGCGATCCAGAGCAATGGAACGGGGACGAGCAGGAGCACCCAAAGATGTACGAACGTCATCTCGAGACCAGTTCTCTCTCGCGGTGAGGCGCTGCTGTTGAAGGACGGAGACGCGCTCCGGTGCGCGGGCGCAATCGATGCCGGCGGCCGTAGATCATCCATTCGACGAACAGGCCGGAGGCAGCAAGAAGGGCCAGCCATTTCCAGAGATCGACGGGTTGGGAGGTAAATCGGGACCCGACAGGCAGCCCGGAAGCGGCGTTGGCAGGCGGCTTCCACTCGAACTCAGCTATGTCGGGAAGAGTGAGGGACAGAACGCGGTCGCGGTCGCTCGACGTAAGGTGGACAACGCGCGGCTTGCGCGCAAACAGTTGCACAGTCTGGCGCCTGACTGTGAAAGGCACAAGAGAGGCGCCGTCCTCAATCGCGCGAACGGTATCCGCACGCTCGCCTGGATCGAGAGTAATGGAAGCGACCCCCACAGGAGCGGCCGTGATTTCTGATACGCGCGCTGCTTCAGGCGTAAGCCAGCGCAACAAGTTGGCGAACAGCAGGGGCGTCGTGACCTCGAATTTCAGTTCTCCATTCAGCGGGTCGAAACCAATCGCGGCGAGCTTGGGACGAGTTTCGGTTGCAGGCCGCGCAACCACAAAGGGCCCGTCAGATACGTTTCCGACAGGAAAATCGGCCTCGAATATTTGGAACACGTCTGCCGTTGGGATCTGGGGGCCTCTAGCGTGCAAACCCGCGCCTAAGGGATTGTCGGAGTGCCACATCGTAATGGCTCGATCATTCACGACAGCTTTGAGAGGCAAAGGCGAGCGGCCATTAAACGGTCCGATCCAGAGGCTCGCGATTGCGGGCCGCGCTTCGGGAACGAACTGATCGAGCAACATGAAATCGGCGACAGGGTGAGGACTGTACGCGGCGGGCGAGAAGAACGCCACGTTCAAGCGGTGATCCGATTCAAGCAGGGGCTTCAGAATCTCTGGACGAGCGGTGAAGGCGGCAAGCTTCAACGGTCCGGGTCGAGGCAGGTCGAGCATTGCGCGGTGATCGCTATCGAGGCTGTCGGGAGGGCTGATTTCGGCAATGAGCCGGCCCGCCGTGTTGGTCGTGAAATTGTATTCGACAGCAGTCTCGCGGCCTGGTTCGAGCGTGATCGAACGCGGCGCAAACCGGGTTCCTGCAAATTGCGCACTCACGCGAACGGTTTTGATTTGCGATCCGTAATTCTTGAGAGTGACGGTAGCTTGCCAAGCATTCACCTCTTCTTCGTTGCGCTTAACGCCAAAACGCCGGATGCCGCAGTGTTCGCGATTGGCGTCGACAGTGATGACGCGCAAATTCGGGACCGGCGCGAGTTGTGCTGATATCGTCCGCAATCAGTTTGGGGCCGACGTAGACGATTTCACCGGGCCGACCACTGCCCCAGGATTGCGCGTGGCGAGCGAACGAGAGCGCCTCTTCGATATTCAGGGCTGCGAATCCGGGCGTCGAGCGAAATAAGGCGCTTAATAGCTGGGCACGGTCTGAGGTAAAAGAGGTTGCGGGGATGGCGAGGCCTTCCACCCGCACCAGCATGATGCGATCACGCGCTGGAAGAGCCGCGAGGTAGCGTTGAGCGATTCGTTTCTCTCGATCGAGAAGGGCGCCCGGACCGGCGCGCTGTGCGGTCCATGAAGAAGTATCGAGTAACAGGATGTGATTCCTTCCGCTGCGCTCACGCGCTCCCCAATGCACGCCGGCGATTGCCAGGAGAAGCAGAAGCAGGCTGAACAACTGAAGAGCGAGCGACCAGGGCTCCCGCATTCGCTTACGGCTTTGGCGTTCTTCCGCGCTGAGCGCGGGCGTCCAGAATCGGAGCGTAGAAACAATTTTCTTTCGCTTGGCGCGATCGAGGAGATACAGCGCGGCGATCAAGCCTGCGAGAACGCTGAACAGCGTAAAAAATTCGCCGATGGTGAAATTCAGCAAGAACATCGAGGCTTCTTCAATAAGGCTGTCGTAAGTTAGATGCTCTCCATCATGGTCAAGGGTCCGAAAATCGCCTCTTCAATGGGAAATGCAGTAGACAGGCCGCAGTACCGGCCCCCATTTCGCAGCGCGACTTTCTTCACTTCTTCCGCGTACTCATCGAAGGCATCGGTGTAGGCGCGGCCGGCTCGCTCATCGAGCGCAATCTTGACGCGAGCACCGGATTCAGCATCGATCAATTCGAGCTCGCCGGTTCCGCTTGGCTCGCGGTCTTCTTCGCCCCACAGTTGAATGAGAAACAGCTCGTGGCCGAAATCTGCGATGTATTGCAAAGGGCGAAGGCAATCGGAGTCATCGAGAAAATCCGAGACGACGATGGCGAGGCCGCGCTGCGGATACGTACTCAGAAACTGGCGCGCGACCTCGAAGTAATCGGTTTTGCCGCCTGCGATTAACGCGCGAAGATAGTTTTCGGCCGGCTGGAAGCGATGGCGGCCGCCACTCGAGACACAGCGGTCATGCAAGCGGTTCGTGAACGGCTGAAGCACAATGCTATCCAGCCGCACAAGACCTACGTAGACGAGAGCGGCAGCGAGCGTGCGCGCGTAATCGAATTTTGTGATATCGCCGAGAGTGCTGCCGGTTGCCATGGATGCACTGGTATCGAGCAGCAAGCGGACGGGAACACGCGGCTCAACCTGGAACATTTTGAGGAAGAGCTTTTCGAAGCGAAGATAGGCGCGCCAATTCACGGCTCGGAGATCGTCGCCGTGGTGGAAGTTACGATGATCGAGAAATTCCTGGCCGGGGCCGGCAAAGCGTGACACGTTGTGGCCGCCGACGAGGCCGTTAAACGATTTTTGCCAGTGGAGAGTGAGTCGCTCGAGGCGCTCGAGGAAATGGCGGTCAACGAGGGGTTCAGGCATGCGAATCAGCGGAATCATGGGCGCGAGTATGCGCTCAGTCGCGATCGGGAGTGATGCCGGAAGAGATTTTGTCGAGAAGGGTTTCGGTATTTTCTCCGTCAGCATGAGCGTCAAAATTCAGAATGATTCGATGACGTAGAACGGCGCGCGCGACGGCGCGGATATCGTCGAGACTGAGATGAAGCCGCCCGCGCATGAGAGCCAGAACGCGGCCGCACTCGATGAGAGCCTGCGCGCCGCGCGGGGAACTGCCATAACGGATGTAGCGGTTTGTAATTGCAGGGGCGGAGCTACTGCCGGGCTGAGTAGCCATTACGATTTCAATCGCGTAGTCCTGAACGTGAGGAGCGACGATGACTTGCCTGCAAATCGCTTTCAGACCAGCGATCTGTTCGCGATCCATGACCTGAGTGAGATCGGCGTCGTCCTGGCTCGTGGTCACTTCGACAATCCTGCTGAGGTCTTCGCGGGAGGGATAGCTGACGAGAATCTTCATCAGGAAACGATCAAGCTGGGCTTCGGGGAGCGGATAGGTGCCTTCCATTTCGATGGGATTCTGGGTGGCCATAACGAGGAACGGTGCATCGAGAGAATAGGTGGCGGTGCCGCTGGTGACGGTGCGCTCCTGCATGGCTTCGAGCAGCGCGGATTGCGTTTTCGGGGTGGCGCGATTGATTTCGTCGGCCAAAACAAGGTTCGCGAAGACAGGGCCAGGCTGGAAACGGAGCGTTTTGTGGCCGTGCTCGCCGGTTTCCATGATCATGGAGCCGACAATGTCGCCGGGCATCAAGTCGGGCGTAAATTGGATGCGCGAATAATGGAGGTCGAGCACGCGCGCGAGAGTGCGGAGGAGGGTGGTTTTGCCCAATCCGGGAACGCCTTCGAGCAGGACGTGGCCGCCTGCTATGAGGCAGATCAAGACACCGTCGATGACGTCCTTCTGACCCACGATGATCTTCGCGATTTCGTCGCGCACCCGTGCCAGATCGCCAGTCGCGCGATCAAGCATCGCCGACTCGGCGCTTAGGGTTTGTGCCATTTTCAGAATCATTATCGAGAAGCTAACGAACGGACTGCGGCGGCTAAGCGTGAGACGCGAACACCATATGGCCCGGTTCCATCCCGCGCCGCTCGCAATCAGCTACATAAAGTCTGGCATAACTGTCGAGGACGTAATCGCGCGGAGAGAACCCGAGCTGCCGGGCGGTCTGGTCGATCCACTCGCCCGGGCCTTCGAGCTCGAGGAAGTCTCCGATGGGCGTTTCATCGAGCGTGACGAGGGCGGCATCGCTTTGGCTATGAACAAATTCGGTTCGATACTTCTCGTATCGAAAGGAGGGGTGATAGCCGAGCTGCTCGAGAATGCGATGCATCGACTTCGAGCGAGCCGATTACGGTTTCTAGCTCAGGGCGGGTTTTGTAGGCGCCGGGCTCGCCACGACCTTTCCACGTGATGACACATTCCTTTCCGGCTTGCCTGAGACGGAGGAGAGTGCCGGAGCGGCGGAGCGTTTGATCCGGCGTGTCGTAGAGCGTGTTCGATTCGAACAGGCGCGCGACGGATGGGGTGAACCCGGTTTGCTGTAGGCGGTCGAGAATGGCGGCTCGATCGGGGACGCGAATTTTGATTTCCGTTTCGGTGGCGGGCTTCATGCCGGGGAGTGGAGGCTTGCACAGCCGGTACTTCGATTTTCTCACCCGTATAAAATGGAGGCGCTGATGACAGTGAAGCGCGCCCGTAGCTCAGTTGGATAGAGCGAATGACTTCGAATCATTAGGTCGGGAGTTCGAGCCTCTCCGGGCGCGCCAATGCCTCCGTAAAAGGGCGTAAGTTGGTGGACGGCTTTTCGATCTCCTAGCCTGGGCATCACTCGGACCGCCATGTCTAAGCACGAAGTAATCACGCATAATTTAACGGCCCTTACTGGATTGCGTTCTTTCGACAAAGCCGCCAAGGGTTGGGATGTGGAGCGGATCTTTCTTCTGCGCGGCCGCAAGATGCAGGCGTGTGAGCTTTGTGGCACTCGATTCCGAGAAGGTGCGCTCGTTCACCATCGAAACAGCAACGCCACCATTGTAGTTGGGGGGACTTGCCTTATAACCCTCCAGCGCCGCCGTTTTCCGCCTCGGTTCAATTTCAGATTGGCAAGAAGAGTGACGTTTGATACTCTGCGTCGACTCTACGGCCCCATAGTCCATCCAGGCAACTGGATCAAGTGGACTGTCGAGAACGCTCCAAAGGGGCTGGCGCAATCCGTAGCGGACCTGCGCTGCTTTGGCGCCGTTCTAGAGAGCAGTGAACTTGATACGCTAATTCGATTTCATGACCGGAAACGTCTCTTCAACAGCGACGCACTCCTATCGGACGTGTTGTTAGTTGAATCGGTTCTTCGCGAGAAAATCCCTTTTCAGATTACGATTAACCAGGCAAGATTCCTAAGACGAAATTTCGATGCCAAAGTTAAATCCGAACCTGAGCGCCTGAGTCTATGGATCCGTTCAGAAGACTACAAGAACAATGTCGTCGGCCCTTTCATTAAAGCCCATCGTAAGTTGGCGTCGACCTGGAAAAGCTTGAGTTCGCTTGAACAAAGAGCAGTCACTGCCCTGGTCGCGTTGGATGGCCGTGCAACAAAAGAAGGTACTCCGCTGTGCCCTGACGAGGTCGCTGCAAATTGGCCCGTGCCTCAGAGAGGAAATACAGGACCGATGTTTGTATGGAACACAAAAGTCGGCTTCGGCTTCGTTCGCCCTCAAGATCTCATGGACGATGAAAAAGCGCGCGTATGGTTGTGGAGATCTGGCGAACATACCAGCATCATCTACAACCTGCGGTATTGGCGCGCGCTTGTAGGATGTTCCCTCGAAGCTGTCAAGCGTGTGGAACAGCTTGCCTTCTTACGCACGGACGTTCTTGGATAGTCCTAAATTCCTGAGAGTCTCTCACGTTTAAAGCAATCTCAAATCAACGCGAGATGCTCTTGACCCCTACCGTGTTCCGTCCTAGTTTGCGGTTTGCAAGAACGTCATTTTAAACTGCACACCACCTTGGTACGTCACAAGCGCTCCCACATCGTACTTTGCCAGCGGATGAGCCGACGCAAACTGACCTGCAACAATATCGGGGATGGGTTCACCGCTGAGTTCCAAGGGCCTCGCCCCGCCTGGCACCCAAGTTCCGCGAGATACGTACGCCCAATTGTTCCGCCCGATTAGGGCCACCTCGACCCACACATCTAAACACCTCATGTCCAAAACTCCCTTTTGCGACTTTAGAAATAGCGGGTGCGGGTGCCGTTGAATGTTTTTTGGTGACTCGATCGAGTGATTGTCCAGCCGCTTGCCCAAGAATAGCAGGAAATACGCCGACGAATTTGGGCTGAGACACGGCTATTCGCTCGATTAAGCGCAAGGGGCAAACGAACTCAAAATGTTCAGGGGCAAGCCAAGTCGATCCAGTCAGACCGGCACTGCTTAACTCTGTTTTTCGCCCAGGCGGTCAATTTTAATCCTCAATTAGAACGGCGGCATTTCGGGCTTTTGTTGAGAGCGCAAGCTCGATGGCCTCGACGTCCTCTTGTTTCCTTTCAAACAGCAAGGGTCTTTTTAAATCTGGGCCGATGAGGTTAAACTCATCTAGTTCACGCTCGTTTAGAGGTTTACCCTCTTTCAATTCCTTCAACCGGCTATACGCCGCTAACAAGCCCTGAGCGTCAGCGAAATCGAAGCGAAGCGGGCAGATCTTGAAATTAGTTTTTGACGGTCATTGTATCCGAATTGACTGCCTTCTTTCCAGTAATCCCTTCGAGTCCGGCGAGCACGCCGCGGTAATCATTTTTATCGGCCTGAAACGCCGCCCCACCCTTCTTGCCTGCGTCGTCCCATGTCAGGCCGATGAAATGCTTCTTGGACTTTGTTAGGGCCATGAGCGCGCCGACGCCGAATGAAACGACGGCAAGCCCAACCGCGGCACCCACTCTGCGATGAACATCTTGGCCGTAGCTAATTTCGACGACAGCCGAGGCCGGTATAGTTATGACATACTGTTCGTCTCTAACGACGCGAATCTCATTTTGATCGAGATACAGCCTCATGCTGGCGCCCGTCTTTACATCTGGGATTGAGCCGCCATCATAGGTGAGCTTATACGCTCCATCGTCAGCCACAGCGCACAAGGGAATAGCAACGCACAACGTCAGGGCAACCAGACTCCGCATCAGAATACTCCGTTTCAAGAATGTTTGATTCGTAAAAGAAACAGATCGGATGCGATTGGGAATGTATTAATGGGAAACGAAGTCCCTGGCCCTGGGACGTTGCAGGATTAACCGGGGACGAGCAAGCAAGCGGATTGGCCGATTGTGCCTAATTTTTCGAAGCGCTCTCCGCTCTCTAGCACTATTGGGCGTGGGATCGGGATGTAGTATGGGTCTCCCGGGAAGTAGTTTACGAGCTTACATCCGAGATGGTCCACCCAGGCTTCGATATCACCCAAGTTCATGAACTGAATCAGGGGACCTCTTTGCCGCGTGTCGACAATCATTCGTTCGAAGACGTCGTTCCATAACCGCTGCATTTTGAATTCGAGAAATGAAAACAAGATTTTGCCGTCGGGCTTGATGACTCGCAGCGCTTCTTTCAGATAGTTGTAGGATTCTTCGTGCCGGAGGTGGGTCAGAACGGAAAAGAAGCAGACGAAATCGGCCTCTGCGTCCTCGGCCGGAATCGAGATTCCGTCCACTTCTTCAAACTGAAAGCCAGGACCAAGTCGACGGGCTTGGTCGAGCAACTCCGGGACGAGGTCTGTGCCTAAGTAACGGGTAAGGTATCCAACGAGATGCTGCGTCAATCTACCCGATCCGCAGCCGACATCGATTAAGAAATGTTCCGGCTTGAGGCCGCACATGATGAGCAGCTCACGCTCGAGCAGGCCGAGATTTTCAAAATCACCACCAACGGCAAGAGATAGAGCTTTCTCGGCGGGATGGTGCGCCAGTAAAGCTGCGGTTTGTTCCTGATAGTCGCTCTTTATAGACATGCAATCAAGCTCTTAAAGTCCCGGCGATTTCGTCAGTGCTCCGGTCGCTACGCTCGCGGCTCTGATAGCGGTATCGGAGCCATGATTTCGCAAAGGCACTTGGACAAGTGCCGCGATGAGTCGCGGCACGGCAGGCAAAGTGCCTGCGCCACTGATCATCAGATAAACGGCAGTTCATAAATGACCGGGACAGCACATTAGCTGCGTGCGGGTTTCCACTTTTCGAGGAAGGCTTTCACGTCCTCGGGGCCGATCTTCACGGTCGATTCGAATTCGCCGTTCTGTTGGGCGACGAGCACCTTGCCGCTTGAATCGAGAACCGCAAGGCTGGGAACGCCTCGATCGAGATTCACGCCGAGGCGAGCGGCGAGATCGTTGTTGTCTTTGCCTTCATCGCCGATATTGATGTGCACGACGATGTAGTTGGCTTGGACGAGCGGCCTGAATGCTTGGGAGTGGAAAGTGGTGTCGAGAACGTGGCAGTCGTAACACCAATTCGCCCCGAAGACCACCAGGACGCGCTTTTTCTCGCGGGCGGCTTCGGCTAGCGCACTCTTCAACTCCGTCGGCGCATCGCTTGGAGGCGGATAGAGCGCTGTGTTGGGCTTGGCAGGCTCGGGGAGGCGGCGGCCGCTATCGGTCTGGAAGTCTGAGCGCTGCGCGGCTGCTATGCGCCAGCCGTCGGGTTCGCGAAGCCAGAGTTGCTGTGCGGCTGCGACGATGTTTTGGTTGGCCGTTTGCGCCTGGATGCGGAGCACGAGCTGAGTCCGGTCGCCGGAAGTTTCAACAGACAGGACCTTGGGATTGAAGTTGGTCACTCCGGATGCTTTGAGGCCAGCCCAAAACTGAAGCTCGTTATCGAGGCTCGTCGTATCGCTTTTGCCTACGATGATCTTTGCAGGAGGATTCGTGCTGTAGAGTTTGGCGAGCGCCGCGCTATCGCCGGCCGCGACTGCTGCTTTCCACTTATCGAACGGCGTGAACGGAGCAGCAGTTTTTTCCGTCGCGAAGCCGCTTGCAAGGACGACAAAGAGTGCGCATCCCGATACGGCAATGCGCGAGAGGCATGTCATACCGGTATTTTACTTGGCAATCACCTCACGACTGCGTAGGCGTTCCATTTGTCGCCGGCGTGATCGAACAGGACGCCGAACTGAGTGGGATCGATGCCGTCTTCGTCACCGGAACCGGCTTTTAAGATCCACTCTTCGCCTTTGCCATTGGCCGGAGGCGGGTAGAGCGACTTGAGGATGATGCCTGTGCCGACATCATAGACGTGGATGCTTGCATAGTTTCCGGGCGCGGGTTGTGCGTGGAGCTCGGCAACGAAGGTCTTGGTCGCTCCGGTCATGACTGCCGTGAATACGTGCTGCTCCGCCGATGCGCCCGCAGTGACCTGAGGGTAGGGAAAAACAACTGTGGCCATAAGAATTCACCTCTTGGATGTTGAGTCGTGTTGCCGGGTCGTGTTCGCGCGAGTTATCGCGGGGATCCGGCTTCGGGGCCATTGAAATATGGCGACGTTTCTGGGACGAACACGGGCGCGGTTAAGAGGTTGATAAAGAGCTAGATGATGATATACGGCATTTGTGACTGCGGCACGGGCGAGAGACACACTGCGGGTGTGAACTGCGAAGCGCGAAAGAGATCAGGCGGCTTTTTCTGCGGTTGCCGGGCGATTTTCAGCGACAGAGGGGGCCGGAATCGAGTGGCGAACGCTCAAGTTCAGCAAGTTCTGGTGGTCGAGCTTGGCTTGGGCGAGTGAAGCGGACCATTTGTGGACTTCCTGCTTGCGGGTTTCGGCGGCTGCGCGGCGGGTTTGATCGGCCTGCTTGTGGGATTGCGATTCGAACCCAATCTGCTGTTTCCGCTTTTCGGCTCTAAGCTTTAGAAGCTCGTTGAGGGATTTATGGAAGGCGCGGTCGTGCGTGGTTTGATAGCGCAGGTAGAGCGCCAGCTTCTTTTCGTCCCAACAGCCGCGCGCGTCGTGCTTCAGCACGGTTTGCTGGAGGATGAGAGCGCGTTTGGACAGCCAAGCGGCTTGCGCCATTTTGCCGACCAGGATGTTTTCGGTGATGGTGCATGGGTTGTGCTCGTCGCGGAGTTGCGTGAGTACTTCGTCGTAGGCGGCCTGCTGTTCCCAGGGGAGAACGGTGAATTCGCCGGTTAAGCCGTGGCGAAAATGATTCCGGGCGGCGATAGCTTTGCCTTCCGGAGTTTTGGGTCCACGCGAGAGCTGCGCATTGGCTTGGTTCGCATTCAGTTGAGCTTCAGTTACAGATTTCATGGAGAAAATTTCCTTTTGTGAAAATGAAAAACGCCCGATTGCGCGACGGCAACGGGCGTCAGTCGAAAGTTCGGAAGAAGTTGCTTGCTTCCTAGAGACCAGTGTAACAGGCGGCTGCAAGCGATTTATTCTAAGTTGGTGAAAGGAAACGAGATGGGCGTTGTGACTGAAAAAGGGCTTGATTGAGTGCAGATTTACGCGATGCATTGGGACGTGGTTGAAGTAAAGCAGAGCCGGACTAGTCTCTATTGGTGCGTTTCGAAGACGGGCTGAGTGGGCGCGTGCGGCTGAGCGAGGAAGAAGCGACCGGTGAGCTTGCGCCGCTACGCGATCCCCAGTTCTTTAATCAGTTCTTTATTGATTTACGTGCTGCCGCTTGGCCGGGGAACATAGCTGGACTGTTTTCAGATCGAGTCCGGGCGCCGGAAGCGGTTTTACTTAAGATTGAATTTCGCGATCAGTTCCCTGATACGGGGGACAAGCTCGTAAGGAATACTCATGACAGTTTCAGAAGCTTCCACGCCTTCTTCATCCTCGGTGACTGTTTCCTCCTCGGTCTGTGCTTCGTAGTGGGCCAAAACTTTTTTTACTCTGGTCTCATCCCAGCCTTCGGGAAATGTGCTTTGACTCATTAGTGCTTCCTCTTCGAACGTCTGCGCCGGTACGCTGCCAGTGCTTTGCCGGTTAGCTCGTATGCAGTAATCACGAACACCGCATCCGGCTCCGGATCTGGTACATAAATTATCCGCAAATATCTGCCTGCCGCGGTCTGGCCAATGGCTATCCGTGATGCCTCGCGGCCAAGCCGATCTTCACCCGGCATTTCCAATACCTCTTTGATTTCCTCTTCGTCTATGTGATGCTTCTGAATGTGAGGTTGCCCGGTTGCCGGATCAATATAAAACCGAACCTCCAAACATTTTTAGTGTATCGTCAATACAGCAGCCTGCCGAATTCAAATCCCCCTGCGTTCGTCGGAGGATCCGGCGACTTTGGGAGTGGCAATTACGATAAGCTCGTCTCAGACGTGAATCCTAATGTGGCGTTTTGTTGCGCTCCTGCTGTTTGCGTTCGCTGCTTTCGCGGATGAAGGACATCCTATTCTCGCCATCGGGGCGGCGGCGCCGGATTTTTCGTTGCAGGGCGTGGACGGGAAAACTCATAAGCTGAGTGATTATTCATCGAGCAAGGTGCTTGTGATTGTCTTTACCTGCAATCACTGCCCGACGGCACAGCTGTATGAGAGCCGGATCAAGCGGCTGGCGGATGATTATCGCGGGAAGGGTGTCGCGCTGGTTGCGATACAGCCGAATAATCCGGCGGCGATCCGGCTGGATGAGCTGGGATATACGGACGTGAGCGACAGCTTTGACGAAATGAAGATCCGGGCTGCGTACCGGCACTTTGATTTTCCTTACTTGTACGACGGCGACACGCAATCCGTCGCACGCGCGTATGGGCCACAAGCTACGCCGCATGTGTTTATCTTCGATCAAGCGCGCAAGCTGCGGTATCAGGGGCGAATCGATAACAGCCAGCGCGAATCGCTGGTCAAGACGCAAAATGCGCGTAACGCCATCGATGCGCTGCTGGCTGGGAAGCCGGTGGCTGTTACGCATACGAGCGTGTTTGGTTGCTCGACGAAGTGGATCTCGAAAGAAGCGGGCCGCGTTGAGGAGATGAAGAAGATCGAGGCCGAGCCGGTGAGCGTCAATCTGGTTTCGGCGGAGGATCTCAAGAAGCTGAGAACGAATCCTACGGGCAAAGCGCTGCTGGTGAATTTTTGGGCGACGTGGTGCGGCGGCTGCGTGCATGAGCTGCCGGATCTCGAGACCACGTGGCGAATGTACCGGCTGCGCGATTACGATTTCGTCACCGTTGCGGCCAACATGCCCGATGAGAAGCCGGGTGTGCTGAAATACCTGAACCGGCTGCATGGGGGCAGCCGCAATTTGCTTTTCGGCTCGACGGACACGGACCAGATGCAGCACGCGTTTGCGCCGGAATGGGAGGGCGCGCTGCCGTATTCGATGCTGCTCTCACCGGACGGAAAGGTGCTCTACGCGCATCAGGGCGAGGTGGATTTGTTGAAGCTGCGGCGGATCACTCTCGGGAATTTGCCGGACCCGGATTACGTCGGGATTCGCGCGTATTGGGCGGCGTCGCCGAAATAGGGCTAGTGAGCCGTCCCGGTGATTTCAGTAGCATCGCTGAACTCCAATCGCTTCGCTCATGGCTCCGATACCGCCGCCAGAGCCGGGAGCGTCGCGACCGGAGCGCTGGGACAGCTCACTAGCGGGCTCGAAGCTGAGTGTAAAGCTGGGTCGCAGTGTCGTGCAGATATCCGTGCGCGATTTTCATGGCTTGCTCTCGCGTGAAGGCGCGCTCCGAGACGAGCTCGCTCAAAGCGGCAGCCAGCGCTTCGCGCGAGGACTGAACTGACAGCCAGTACGACTCTTCGGCGCCCAACGCTTCATTGAAGGGGAAGGCGTCGCTGCCGAAGATGACTTTCTCGGGATAGATGGAGAGCCAGTATTTCAGGACCTGCTTGAATTCGGATGGATAGAGATAGAGGTCAACGAGCGAGGAATCGAGGTAGACGTTTTTGCGCGCAGTGAGCCAAATCGCTTCGCGATCGTAAGGGAATCCGCCATGGAGCAGGACGAACACGACGGAGTCATAGCGCGTATCGCGCAAGACGTTTTCCAGATTGAGAACGTTTCCATTGTCCAGGTTGAAGAAGTCGCCGATGCCGACCGCGGTATGAAAGTGCACCGCGAGATGCAGGCGAGCGGCTTCGCGCAAGAGATAGCGAAAGATGAAGTCCTGGAAGGTGGTGTAGTCGGTGGGAGGCGGCGTGCCTCCCTGGCTGTAGCGGGCGTAGATGGCGGAGGCTTCGGACTGGGGCGGATCGCTGAAGTAGAGCGAACGGAAGTAGGCGGCTTCGAACTTGATGGCGATTCCGCCGTTTTGGCTGTCGAGATCGAGGATGCGCGAGACGAAGCGCAAGTAGCCGTCGAGTGAGTTGGGGAGAGTTTGCAGGCCGGCCTGCTTCAGCTCGCGACGGAGTTTCTTTTCCTGGAGGGGCATGTAGACTTGCTGGTCCGTGTTCTCGGCTTTGATTTTCGAGTTGTCGAAGGGGAAGAGAAACGAGTCGACAAAAAAGGCCCACAGGAAGCGCTTTTTGTCGAGATAGGCGGGCATAGCGACACGGTTTGCAATGGCGGTTTCGATGCCAACCTTGTCGAGCACATGGCTGAAATATTCATTGCCCTGCTCGCGCTTGAGTTGCGCTTTCCGGTCGATGAGCCAGCGGGTGTGCTCCGGCGAGAAATCCGAGTACGGGTATTGAAAGAGCGCCTTCGAAGCGTCAATCAGCTCCGGGTTATCGGTTCGGAGACGGAGGGCGGCGCTGCCGGGAGGCGCGGCCATGGCGTCGACATCGGGATCGTCGGCGAAACCGGGGTGCCCGTGATTGTCGAAAATGCGGATCTGCTGAATTTGCGAGAGCAGCTCGGCGTAGAGATGAGTGACATCGGAGCTGCCGTAGGGAACGGATTGGGCAGACACGGAGGCCGCAAAGAGAAAGGCGCAGAGACCGGTTCCGAGTGAGCGAGTCATCAGAACGAATACTTCGCGGAGAATTGGACGAGCCGCGGCGTGCCGACCGTGCTCGTGATCTGGCCGAAGTTGGACGGACTTTCGATATCGACAAAAGCCGGGTTCGCGAAATTTGGATGGTTGAAGAGATTGAAGAAATCGGCGGTGATGCGAAGGGCTTGGCGTTCCGTGACGGCGAACGATTTGCCTGCCGAAAAGTCCCAGTTCTGCTGGACTGGGCCGCGGAAGGTGTTGCGCCCCAAGTTGCCGAAGCCGGTCGAGCGGTCGATGCCGACAATAGGCGCGGGCGCGAAGGCGTTGATGTTCACGTAGCCGTTGAGGCGGCTCTCGACACTGCCGTGCGTGAGCGGATCGACATTCAACAGCAGGTTCGGCGTGGTAGGCGTACCGGTGCCGAGCAGGCCATATGCGGAAGCCGCGGCTGAATCGATGACAGTGAACGGCGCGCCGGATTGAAGCGTTGTGATGCCGCTGATGTACCAGCCGCCGAGAGCTGCGTGAACGAATCCTTGCGAGCGGGCGAAAAAGGGAAGCTCGTAGGTGTAGTTCACGATAAGCCGGTGCGCGCGATCGAAATCGGCCGGACCGCGAGAGTCTTTGAGGGTGGTTTGATCGTTCACAGCCGTGTTCAGCGCAGTGTTTCCGGTGGAAGTCTCGTCAATCGCGCGCGCCCAAGTGTAGGCGGCCTGAAAGTGCAGCCCGTTCGAGAAACGATGCGAGAGCGTGGTTTGGAAGGAATTGTAGATCGAGTTCGCGTCATCGGCGAAAATCTGGTATCCCGAGACGCCGAGACCAGGAAAGCGGGCGCGGGCGTTCACATTCGCGAGAGAATTTTGCGTGATCGTGTATGTCGTGCCGTCGGCTGCGGTGAGCGTGACGGGATTGATCCGTGCGTCGTAGGACTGATTGAGATCACGCGTTTCGCGGAGATGCGTTCCCTTCGTGCCTAGGTATCCGGTCTCGAGGACCCAGCCTCGCCGGAGACTCTGCTGGAGCGTGAAGTTCCACTGTTGCGTGCTCGGGTTGACGTAGTGCAAGGGAACTTCGAGCCCCAGAATGTTGACGCTGTTCCCGCTGTACACCGGCGTTTGCGTCGTGTCGGTGGTGGGCGCGCCCGCGGCATTCACGAATCCAAGGAGGCGGGAATAGACGGGAACGAAAGCGGGATCGATGACGCCGCCCTTCGGAATGAGGCCGACAAAAATCGTATCCATATGACCGGGCGTGCCTACGGTGCTCGGAATGGGGAGGAAAGGCGATTCGAAGGAGAGCTGATCGATAGCACCAGCGTCTTCGCGCACGTAGTAGATGCCATAGCCGGCGCGAATGGACGTGCTGCTTTTGCCGAATAAATTATAAGCAAAGCCGACGCGCGGTCCCCAATTAGACGCGTAGTTATTGTTGAGCGTGGTGGGCCTGCGATCTCCGGTGAGGCCCGCAACGCCTAGCTTGTTCACGCAGGTCGGGTAAATGTACGGGTCTTGGCCCTGGAGCGCGAGACCCGGATCTAGATTTCCGATGTGGCAGAGATCATCACGCACGGCTCCGTTAAGCTCCCAACGCAAGCCGAGATTGAGCGTGAGGTCGGGCGTGGCTTTGTAGTCGTCCTGCAGAAAGAGCGAGTAGTCGTTGATGCGGTACTGGTGGTTGAAGACGCCGCTACCGCCGTAGGTGAAGGCGGGGGCTCCGAGCAGGAACTCCTGAAAATCGGAGCAGCCGAGCGCGCACGGGACGCCCGCGTTTCCAGGGCTGAAGAACAGCTGGCCATTGAACACCTGCGGAAAATCCTTATCGAGATTGATGCGGTCGAACTCGCCTCCGAACCGCACCAGGTGCTTGCCGTTCGACCAGCTCGTCGTGTTCAGCAGAGTGAGGTTGTTCTGGTCTGCAGTGATGTCGGCGGCGGGAGTCGGGCCAATCTGAAACCCGGAGCTGTTCAGCGTGAACTTATAGATGAGGCTGTCGACGTTGTTGTTGGGGCGATCGATGCCGAGCTGATTCACGTTCACGATGGGGCTGTTGATATCGCCGCTGTAGATGCGGACAAAGCCGAAACGAAATTCGTTGATCCATTGGGGCGAGAAGGTGTGGGTCTCAGTGATATTCAGGAAGCGATTGCGGACGGGGAGATCGTAGGGGAAATTGAGATCGCTGGGCGAAATGCTGCTGCCGAAAGAAGCCTGCAGGCCGCCGGCGCCGAAGGGAAGCAGCGATTCGAAATCGGAGAAAAAGAACCGGCCGGAAATTTTGTCTTTGGGACCCAGCTCTTTGTCGTAATTGGTTGTGAACTGATCGTCATTGTATTTGCCCGCGCGGCTCAAGTTGAAGCGGCCGGTTGTGCCGGGCGTGCCGGGAATCGTGGGGATGAGATAGCCGCCGAGGCCGCCGCCGAATTGATCGCCTTTCAAGTTGAGGAGTTTGAGAGCGACGGGATCGATCTGGGCGGGCGTCATGGCGGGGTTGTCGGGGAAGAACGTCGCAGCGAGCGAGGCGGCGGAACGATCTTGCGGAAGCACCGGTATGGAGGTGCCGATGATGGTTCCCGAAGAGAGGCCGCTTAGCTGGCGCGTGCCTTGATAATTGATGAAAAAGTAGCCTAATTTGCCGTGCGGCAGAATGGGGCCGCCAAGACTACCGCCAAAGATGTTCTGCTTGACTGTGGGGCGCGGGTTGCCTTCACTATTGAGGAAGAATTCATTCGCGTTTAGGTCGTCGTTGCGGAAGAATTCGAAGACGTCGCCATGCAGTTGGTTGGTGCCGCTCTTCAAAACTGCGTTGATGTTGCCGCCGCCGTTGCGGCCTTGCGTCGCGTCGTAGAGGCTGGTCTGGACTTTGAATTCCTGCACGACATCGGGGCTGGGAAGCGGCGTATTGGTTAGCTCAGCGACATTGTAATCACTCGCGGTGATGCCCTCGATCTGGTAGTTGTTGTTGTCTTCGCGCTGGCCATTCACGTCGATGCGGGTGTCGCCGCGGCCGAGCGATGCGGAGGCGTTCAAGCCCGAAGCGGTGCCTGAAGAAAGCGTGAGAAGCTGCTGGAAATTTTGTGTGGCCAGCGGAAGGCTTTCAATGGTGCGGCTGGTGAGCGACTGCCCGGTGACGGCCGTGGTGGTTTCGACATTTGCGACTTGCGCCTGCACATCGACTTGCGTCGCGAGAGCTCTGGGGCGCAGAGTGGCAGTGAGACGCGTGATCTCGGTAACTCTGACCTCGACGGAGGAGAGACGGGCCTCAGCGAAGCCGGGCGCCGTGATCGTGATTGTGTACGTGCCGGCCGGAAGCAAGGGCGCAGTAAAACTACCGTTGGCGTCCGTGACCAGGTTGCGGACGGTGCCGGAAGCGCCGGTAATCTGGACTTGCGCTTTGGGCACGACGGCGGAACTCTGGTCCTGAACCGTGCCGCTGATGGCGCCTGTCGCGCCTCCTTGGGCGAGAAGAATCGCGGGGGTTACGAGACAGAAGATAAAAGCAAGCAGACGACGGTGCATTGCAATACTCCAAAGCGATTAACGGGTGTGTATGCAGGCTAGTATAGCGATGCAGTGGATTGGCTTCGGTGGGAAGAAGAAGGCAACGGCTGCCCTGCCCTGTGAACGTTAGCTTCGTTGTTTAACTGCAGGCAATACAGAGCGGCGCCAGTAAACCCGCGACTCATCCGCTCGCGCGCTAGGCATGCACGATTTTGGTTGAATCGGTGGGAAGAGATTCGCCTTTATCGCGGTACTCGGCTTCGATCATCGCGAATACTTGTTCGAGTTCGGAGAGCGCCTCTGTCCTGGTGGGCATGAGGGCGTAGCAGCCGGAAATCGATGGTATCTCAGCAACCCATCCGGACGGTTGATTACGGTAGAGCACCACTTTGTACTCGTCTAAAGCCATGCGCCTTCTTCATTATTCTATGTGGCGGCTGTATTCCTTGAGTCCCGGGTGCCAGCACAGGTTCCGAAACCGCATTTCCTCAATGCGTACCTGCTGATGAATTTTGGGTCAGGTACATTCATCATTCGGCCTGAAACTCGGCCTTGCCCCACTCGGCCTTGCCTTCCATAAATGAAAGGCCGGGAGGAAACATGCCTTTTTCGCCGTTGGGTTTGAACTCCGCTGATCGTCGCTTTCGAGATGCCAAGCTCGCTTGCGTTCTACCGAGACGTGCTTGGGTTCGTCGTTGTCTCCGCATCACCTGAGGTCGAGACGGCGAGGGTCGTTTTTCTCATTGGATGTGTCGTAGCGGCCGCCGATCCACAAGTGACCGCTGCCCCCGTCATCGAACGCGAATCCGATTAACACCAACTACGGTCAGCCTGTGCCGAAGATCCAGTTCCAATAGGTGTGGGAGGCGGTCCCGGATGAAAGCCAGCACACCGCCTCGACCTGAAGCGACGGGACGAAACAAAACAACTCCGGAGTGTTGCTGGGCCGGGTATTGTTCTAGATTCGCGATGCCTTTATCTAGGGTGAGCAGAATTCTCTTGTCTCTCCGGGCGGCTTCGATCAGAACCGGATCGGTCGCGCCGGATAAACTTCATCGAACACCGTGTCTGCGTCGTGCCCCAGGTTTCGAAGATCAGAGAGCAGTTCGGTGGGCAGGTTCTCGTCAATCTTGAATCTCACGAAGCCCTGAGCGGTAGCAAGCGCTCTTCATGAGCCAGCTCGGCGGCGTAAGCCAACGATGCCTGTATATGTTCGGGCCTAAGAGAGGGATAGCTCGCCAAAATCGCTTCTGCCGGGGAACCCTCGCCGAGGCTGTCCAGAATGACCGTCACCGGAATTCTCGTGCCTGTCGCGCAGAGTTCGCCTCCGCAGATCTGGGGGTCGCGGCTAAGATATTGCTGCCAATCGCCCATTTCCCTATTGTACGGATCAGCGAGGATTCCAAAACACCTGCGGTAGCAGTGGTCCTGAGCAGATCACGCGTTGTTATTCGGAAATATTTTGTTTCGGAGCGCGAGAATTTACGAGACAGAAGATGAAAGCAAGCAGACGACGTGCATCGCAATACTCCAACCGGAACAACGGGCGAGTAGGCAAGCTAGTACAGCGATGCTTCCATGTATTCGCCGAGACGAATGAGCGAGGCACTGCCCTGCCCTATGGACGTTAGCTTCGTTGTTTAACTGCACGCAAGACAGAGCGGCCCCAGTAAACGCGCGCCGAAGTGCGAACGGGGCACCAGCTATTTCAGTCGCCGAAACTCGTCGGAACTGATCCCAAGCTGATCCAGAATTTTGTTGTACAGAGGAGGTCCGATCTCACCGCCGCCATGAATCGGGATGGGTCACAGAGCGGCCGTCCGGATATTTCCAGCGTTCGTGACTTCCCGTCTGCCGGCTTTTTTCAAAGCCCAGCCGGGCTGCTGCGCGGCGGAAGTCATCCGCTCGCGCGCTAGGCATGCACGATTTTGGTCGAATCGGTGGGAAGAGACTCGCCTTTATCGCGGTACTCGGCTTCGATCATCGCGAATACTTGTTCGAGTTCCGAGAGCGCCTCTGTCCTGGTGGGCATGAGGGCGTAGCAGCCGGAAATCGATGGTATCTCTGCAACCCATCCAGACGGTTGATTCCGGTAGAGCACCAGTTTGTACGCGTCTAAACCCATGCGCCTTCTTCATTATTCTATGTCGGCCGCTCTATTCCTCGAAATTCAGATGCCAGCCCGGCTTTTGGGTATCGAACCAGGAGATGTCGATACCGAACCAGCGTGTTTGATTGAAGCGGACAAGTGGCGAACCGCGATGGCGATGCTTGTGATGCCGCTGGAATCTTTGCCGGATCGAAAACACCGGTAATCTCGACTTGCGCTTTCGGGACGAGAGCGGAACTCTGGTCCTGAACCGTGCCGCAGATCGCGCCTGTCGCGCCGCCTTGGGCGAGAAGAATCGCTGGCGTTACGAGACAGAAGATGAAAGCAAGCAGACGACGGTGCATTGCATACTCCGAAGCGGACTGACGGTTGTGTATGCAGGTTAGTATAGCGATGATTTCCATGGGATTCGCCGAGAAGAATAAGCCGGCGCAGCCGTCTGGGTGAACATCAAGACCGTTTGAGACAGGTAGTGGCGGGGAGTCGATAAGTTCCGAGGACCGTGCTTCCAGCCCTGTAATGCCAAGATTGTTTCCGGGTTGCCGACCAAACACTCACTCTATGGGGCTGAGCTCCTCAAGCGAAAGTTCCAGGAAGGCTTCCTCCTTTTCTGCGAACTGCTTGCATCTATATCTGCTCCAGCCCAAGACATTCTTCAGCGATATTCACAGTTGATATACGGACCACTTCCGACTCGCAACAACGTTCTTTGCCAGCTCTTTGTAGCGCTGTAAGATTCGCAGGCTGTAAAGATCTTCGGGGTAATGAACCTCGAATAATGCTGAAGAGCAACCTTCGCGGATCGGTTCGAGAAACTTAAGCGGCTTCAGCAACTTTTCAATTAATTTTGTGGAATCCGGCGCGACCAGCAGGCACAACGAACTGCCGTCCCAGAATTCAGCCAAATGTCGTAAGAGCAGACCTGGGAAAGCATACCCTTCATTCTTAGCCCGGTAAGCTGGCTTGACGATCATGGTGTCAATGAGCAGATTAGTCGAGGGTTCTCCGGTGGGTGATATGTAGTATTCATTGAGGCCAAGAACATCAACTTCACCTGCGCAGAACTTCGACTTTGCAGACGACTTGAGTGGCAAAATGATCGAGACCGCGATGACGTTCCACTCGCTCCAAGGAGCGCTTTTTCGTTCCAGCGACATAAACGAGAGCGAATTCGCCCGTAACCACCGCTCGTAAAGCTTGGAGCGCTGAGTAGGTGTCAAATCGGGGTGCGCTCCCGCGATCTCGATTTCTTCGACAGACAGATCGACATATGGGTTGAGGCCTCTGAGGGTTGAAGTTCGGCCAGCTGGCTCAAGATTGTCGAGGCTCGGGCGTACATAGCCAAAGCTCGGTAGCTCTTTTCTGTCTGGATTTTCGGGTAAGAATTCGAGAGGGACGGTGAAGCCGACGGGAGAGTACCATCTGGCCAAGGTGCTTACAATCGCCCGGCCAATGATGCCGGTTAGTCCGACCAAGGTGAGAATGCTGGTAAGAATATTATTCTGAAACCCGAGCTGTCCAGACCAGCTAAGGGCTGCAGAGAATATGGCCACGACGGCTGCGACTGTGGTTACCGTCCCATGTCGCCTTTCGAAGCGCGCCATCTTTACAATGACTCTTTCGCGAGATCTTGCGACTGGCATGACCCTTTTGCGTCAGGGAGTATATAGTTTGATTCCGAGTAATCAGCATATCGCGGAATGACGCTCGCCAGGAAATCTCAAAGGCCGAGAGGCGTGTTCAATTACACCGACCATTCCCGGATGAGAGTGAATAACGGGCTATTCGAAAATAGTTTTCGTTCGTGCCTGAACTGTGGTGTTATCGGATCAGAGCGCAACAAGCTCAGATCTAATTGACCCGTTGAGATCAGGCATCCGGTTCGAACTATCATTCAAATCCGAGATGCCAGCCGAGCTTTTCCGTGTCGAACCAGGAGATGTCGATGCCGAACCAGCGCGTTTTCGAAGCTGCCTTGTAGTGGCCCGCTTTGCGCGCGCCGAGAATGAATGCGCAGGGGCCCTCGCCGAATTGGTCGAGACGCGCAACGAGCCAGGATTGCGGAGTCAGAGGCGCGGCGAGGACGACCGGAGTGCCGCCGAAATACGCCAGATGCGCGCCGAAGCTTGCGTCCACTTGCTTCATCGGTGGAGGCAGGCCGAATGCCTTCCGATACCGATCGATTGAAGCGGACAAGTCGCGAACCGCGATGACGATCTTTGTGATCCCGCTGAAATCTTTGGTTGTGGGATGGCCGGTGGGAAAGGCGCGCTCGCGGCGCGGCGTCAGATCGCGGATCAGGAACGGAAAAAACGTGCCGTTCGGCTCGTCGCCGACCTGCGCGGTTTCCCATTCGAGTTGCGTTCCGTCGGGACGCTTCCGGCCATTTCGAAGCGGCACACTCACGCGGATACCGACCGCTTTCAGTTCATTCACCTGCGCGGCGATGTCGTCGGTGCGAACGGCCCACGCACAGGGACCGGCGTTGTGCTCCATCTGTTTCGACCAGACATGCTCGGCCACGGCGTTCGGATCCGCATCAGGCTGGATCGCGATCAGCTCGAGATAAGAGCCGTCGGGAAAGCTGGTCAGAGCCATTTCGGTTGCGTGATTACTGTGGGCGCCGCCGTACTCGCATTTCAGGCCGACTGCAGCGAGGTTCGCCATCATCGTCTTGAGATTCTTGCCGGCTACGGTTGCGTGATCGACGCGAAGAGCGGCGGCTCCAAGCAGCGCGGGCATGAGGAGCAATGCGAGAGGGCGATGCACAACCGATTCTACTGCGTGCCGGAGACCGTGCCGGGCCGATATAATCGTTGGATTGCAGTTCAAACTTGGCGCTTGCCAAAGGAAATTCTTCCAAATACATGTACCCAGAATTAGAGAAAGAGATTGAGGCGTATCAGAAGCGAACGCCGAAGTCTCGGGAGGCCCATGAACGGGCTGTGAGTCGAGTACCGCTCGGAGTCGGTAGCAACTACCGCTTTTATCCGCCGTATCCGATCTTTGTGCGCGACGGAAAGGGCAGCCGGATTCACGATCTCGACGGCAACGAGTATCTCGATCACAACTTGTGCTACGGCGCGCTGCTCGCGGGGCATCGCCATCCCGCGGTGATGAAGGCGGTCGAAGCGCGCTTGCATACGGGCACGCTTTTCGGCATGCCGCACGGAATGGAGTTGGAACTCGCGGATGAGATCTGCGCGAGATTCCCGGTCGAAATGGTGCGGTTTGTGAATAGCGGGTCCGAAGCGACGATGTACGCGTTTCGCTTGGTGCGCGCCGTGACCGGCCGCAGCAAGATCGTGAAGATGGAGGGCGGCTATCACGGCGGTCACGATGGCGCCTCAGTCAGCGTGAAGCCGAAGGAAGGCCAGTTCGGCGATCCCGAGCATCCGACGCCGGTGGTTTCGAGTGCGGGCGTGCTGAAAGGAACGGCGGACGCAACGCTCGTAGCTCCGTTTAATAATCTGCCCGCGCTCGAGAGGTTGTTTGAAGAGAACCCGGGCGAAATTGCGGCCGTGATCATTGAGCCGATCATGATGAACATCGCGTTCTGCATGCCGGACAAAGGTTACCTGCAGGGCGTGAGCGAGATGACGAAGCGTTATGGCGCGTTGTTCATCATGGATGAGGTGAAGACGGGCGGCA
Source organism: uncultured Acidobacteriaceae bacterium (assembly GCA_963703035.1). Lineage (GTDB taxonomy): Bacteria > Acidobacteriota > Terriglobia > Bryobacterales > Bryobacteraceae > Bog-105. The sequence goes on from OY969780.1 coordinate 3,084,399, forward strand.
AGCTGGCGTACGGGGGGGCCTGCGAGTATTTCGACGTGAAACCGGATGTGATCTGCCTGGGCAAATCGATCGGAGGCGGTTTCCCGCTGGCAGCATTCGGAGCGAGCAGAGAAGTGATGGACGTGATCGCCACGCAGAAGATGTTTCATGCGGGGACGTATAACACGAATCCGGTGGTGATGGCGGCCGGCCTGGCGACTTTCCGCGAAGTCCTGACGCACGATGCGTTCGAATACGTCGGCAAGCTGAACAAGAAGCTGGTTGACGGTTACAACGGCACTCTGAAGAAAACTGGGCTGATCGGATATACGGACGCCGCGGGCGCGAACGGGGCGCTGATGTTTTACTCAAATCACGTGCGCAATTACCGCGATTGGTACCACGTCGATGAGGATTTGTGGACGCATTATTGGTTCGCAATGGCGAATCGCGGCATTCTGGCGCAGCCGTATTGGTGGGATGAGCAGTGGAGCATTTCCGTGCAACACACACAGAAGGACATTGACGAGCACTTACAAGTGTTCGCGGAAGTAGCGCCGGCGCTCGCGGCAGCGCAGGAAGAACGCGCTGCGGTTGGGCCGGTGGGCACGACAGCGTAGCTGGACGGATGGCCACTGATGGAAGCGGACGGGACCAAGCGTCCGCTCCGCATCTGAAGCGCGCTCTCGGCGTTCGCGATTTGACGTTTCTCTATGTTGTGGCCGTCGCAAATCTAAATGTCGTTCCGGTGATTGCGGCGAATGGTGCGACTACTGTCTGGCTGTGGGTGGCGGCGTTGGCCCTGTTCTTTTTGCCTCAGGGAATCGCGGTCATCGAGCTGTCAAACCGTTTTCCGCAGGAAGGCGGCATTTATGTCTGGAGCAAGGAGATGTTCGGGGATTTTCACGGGTTCCTGTGCGGGTGGTGCTACTGGACGAATAACATGTTTTTTATTCCGACGCTGCTGTTCTATTTAGTCGGGATCGTCACGTATACGGGCGGGAGGTACGCGCATGGGTTCTCCGAGAGCGCCGTGTTTTTCTTCTGCCTTACCGTCGGTTTACTATGGGTGACCACGTTCGCGAATGTGCGGGGGGTCGGAGTCGGGAAGTGGGTGAATAACATTGGCGGCGTGGGCGCGGTGGGGGCGGCGATGCTGCTGATCCTGCTTGGCACGTTTACGGTCCTGCGATATGGAGTGATGATTCCGGCCAAGAGCTTTGCGCTCGAGCAGGTGGATTGGAAGGTCATCTCATCGTTCGGATTGATCTGCTTCGGGTTGGTGGGGCTCGAACTCGGTTCTGTGATGGGCGATGAGATTCGCGATCCGAAGCGAAGCGTTCCCAAAAGCGTTCTGATGGGCGGGATACTTTCGGGCTTCCTTTATATAGGGGCGACGGTGGCGTTACTGCTGGCGATTCCTCCGCAGGGCGTCTCGGTGGTGCAGGGTATCGTGCAAGGCGTTGACACGATGAGCGGCCGCCTGGGAATCGGCTGGCTGTTGTTGCCGGTGGCGGTTTTGATGGCGCTCTCGAGCGTGGGCGCGACATCGGCGTGGCTGAGCGGTTCCGCCCGCATTCTGTTCGTCACGGGAATCGACCGGTATCTGCCAAAGGTGTTTGGAAGAATTCATCCGAAATACGGGACGCCCCACGTAGCGATCATCGGTTTCGCGGTGTTCTCTTCCGCCTTGATCGCGATGAGCTTCATGGGAAGGACCTCTGTCAAGGATGCTTATGAAATACTGCTCGATTTGGCCGTGGTGCTGCAGATGATTTCTTATCTTTATTTATATGCGGCGCTCGCGAAGGTTGCGTTTTCGAGGTCCGCGGTCAGGGGTTTTTACGGAAAGGGGCGCATCCGGTTTGCTGCTATGACGGGGTTGCTGACGACGTTCATTGGAATGATTGTCGCTTTTATTCCGCCGCGGAATGTCGATTCTGTGTGGCAGTTCGAGATAAAGATGTTTTGCACGTGCGCGCTGTTCCTGGGCCTCGCCGGAGGGCTGTTTGCGTACTATTCACGGCGGCAAGCGCGGATTCCGGCGGTCGTGGCGGAGGTCTGAAAGATACATGGCGATTGCATCTGTGAATCCGGCAACTGGCGAAACGCTGAAGAGTTTTGAACCGCTTTCGCAGTCAGAGATCGATCGGAAGCTCGAGCTAGGGATCGAGACATTTCGCAACCAGCGGAATACGCCGTATCGCGAGCGTGCGAAGAGGCTGTTGAGGGCTGCCGACATTCTCGAAGACGAAGCGGAGCGGTTCGGCAAAATCATGACCGAGGAGATGGGCAAGACGCTCAAATCCGCCGTCGCCGAAGCTCAGAAGTCGGCTTTAGGGTGCCGCTATTACGCCGAGCATGCAGAGCAGCATTTGGCGGACGAAGTGATTCCGAGTAGTGCGTCGCGCAGCTTCGTGCGGTATCAGCCGTTAGGGCCGGTGCTCGCTGTGATGCCGTGGAATTTTCCGTTCTGGCAGGTGTTTCGGTTTGCGGCGCCGGCTCTAATGGCAGGAAATGTAGGGCTGTTGAAGCACTCATCGAACGTTCCGCAATGCGCGCTGGCGATCGAAGAAATTTTTCGCCGGGCCGGATTTTCGGAAGGAAGCTTTCAAACGTTACTGATCGAATCGAGCCAGGTTGAGAGCTTACTCAATGACGACCGGATTGCGGCGGCGACTCTTACAGGCAGTGAGCCGGCGGGACGAGCGGTTGCCAGCCAGGCAGGAAAGCAGATCAAGAAGACGGTCCTCGAGCTGGGCGGAAGCGATCCTTTCATCGTGATGCCGAGCGCCGACCTGGACTATACGGTGACGAACGCCGTGACTGCGAGAACGATCAATAACGGCCAGTCGTGCATCGCCGCGAAGCGATTCATCGTGGCCGAAGAAGCTTATGACGAGTTCGAGCGGCGGTTCGTAGAGGGCATGGAACGGCTGAAGGTGGGCGATCCTATGGACCCGCTGACGGACATTGGACCGCTCGCGACGGAAAAGATTCGTGAGGATCTGCACGAGCAAGTGCTGCGGGCGGTCGAAGACGGCGCGCGCGTTCTGACCGGCGGCGAGAAGATGAATGGCCGCGGAAATTTCTATCAGCCGACAGTGCTCGCGAACGTTTCGCGGAAGAGCTCTGTGTATTACGAAGAATTTTTTGGACCGGTGGCGATGCTGTTTCGTGCAAAGGACGCGGCGGAGGCGATTGAGATTGCGAACGATTCTCCGTTCGGGCTCGGGTCGAGCGTGTGGACGCAAGATGAGCGCGAAATGGAACAGTTCATCGACGGCATAGAAGCGGGACAGGTGTTTGTCAACGGCCCGGTCGCGTCGGATCCACGGCTGCCCTTCGGCGGCGTAAAACGATCGGGCTACGGGCGCGAGCTGAGCGCCGTCGGCATACGCGAGTTCGTAAATATCAAGACGGTGTGGTGCAAATAGATGGCTATGAAGCGGTATCGAATGTACATCAACGGGGAACGGGTCGAGAGCGCGAGCGGCGCATGGTTTCCGGTATACGATCCTTCGACCGAAGAGATCATGGCGGAAGTGCCCGAGGCGAACTCAACCGATGTGGATCGCGCAGTCCGGGCAGCCCGTGCAGCGTTTGATAGCGGGCCGTGGCCGCAGACGACGGCGCAAGAACGCGGGCGGCTGCTGTTCAAGTTATCGGATCGTATCCGCAAGGAAGCCGCGATGCTGGCGGAGCTCGAAGCGCGGAACTGCGGGAAGCCGATCGCCGAAGCCGAGTTCGACATTAACGATACGGCGACATGTTTCGAGTATTACGGCGGGTTGGCGACCAAGATTCTGGGTCATGTGAATCCGGTGCCGGATAACGCGCTGAGTCTCTCGTTGCGGGAGCCGGTCGGAGTGGCCGGGCAAATCATTCCGTGGAATTATCCGCTGCTGATGGCGGCTTGGAAGCTCGCGCCGGCTTTGGCAGCGGGATGCACGTGCGTGCTGAAACCTGCGGAGCAGACGCCTCTCACTGCTCTACAGATGGCAGGCTGGCTCGATGAGATCGGGTTCCCTCCCGGCGCGGTGAACATCGTTTCCGGTTTCGGCGAAACTGCTGGGGCGCCGCTAGTTGCGCATCCCGATGTGGACAAGATCGCCTTTACCGGTAGCGCGGCGGTCGGGAAACTCATCTTGCGAAGCGCGGCGGACTCGATCAAGCGCGTGACTCTCGAGCTGGGCGGCAAGTCGCCGAACATCTTTTTCGCGGATGCGGATTTCGAGGCGGCGATTGACGGAGCGCTGTTCGGAATTTTCATCAATCAAGGCGAGGTTTGCTCCGCGGGCAGCCGCATTCTGGTTGAGAAGCCGATCTACGGTAAGTTCGTAGACGCCATGGCGGAGAAATCGAAAAAGATCAAGCTGGGAGCGCCGCTCGATCGGGAAACCAAGATGGGACCGCTCGTCAGCAAAGAGCAGTATGAACGCGTGCGCGAATACCAGGAGATCGGAAAGCGCGAAGCCAAGCTGGTTGCGGGCGGCGGGCGCGCGGCGGCATTCGAAAAAGGCTACTACGTGGAGCCGACTATCTTTACCGATGTCGAGAACGGGGCGCGAATTGCGCGCGAGGAGATTTTTGGACCAGTAGCGGCGGTGATTCCGTTCGAGAACGAGTCGGAAGCGATTCGCATTGCGAATGACACGCCGTATGGGCTGGCAGCGGCGGTTTGGTCGCGCGATATCTTCCGGGCCTTTCGCGTTGTGAAAGCGGTGCGCGCGGGAATCGTATGGGTGAATCACATGCAGCCGACCTACGTTGAGGCGCCTTGGGGCGGTTATAAGCAGTCCGGTTTCGGAAGAGAGTTGGGGCCGTGGGGAATCGAAGAGTATCTCGAGACCAAGCAGGTGTACATCAATTTGAATGAGCAGCCGGTGGGGTGGTACTGATGGGCTCGATTGAACTGAAAACGCCGATTCCAGGGCCGAAGTCGCGCGCACTCGCGCAGCGATCTTCTGCGGCGGTCCCGCGAGGCGTCGCGCAGCTCACGCCGGTGTTCGTCAACAAGGCCGAAGGAGCGGTGATTGAAGATGTCGATGGAAATCGCTTCCTCGATCTCGCCGGAGGCATCGGTTCACAGAATGTGGGCCATCGCAATCCGAGAGTGATTGCGGCGGTGCGGAATCAGGTTGATCGGTTCCTGCACACCTGCTTTACGGTTGTGCCGTACGAGAGCTATGTGAGGCTGGCGGAAAAGCTGAATGCGCTCGCGCCTGGTGAGACGCGGAAGAAGACGTTTTTTGTGAACAGTGGCGCCGAAGCCGTCGAGAACGCAGTCAAAATCGCGCGCGCTCATACGAAGCGCCCGGCTCTGATCTGCTTTGAAGACGGCTTCCACGGACGCACGCTGCTTACGTTAGGACTCACCAGCAAGACTCATCCTTATAAGGCGGGCTTCGAGCCGTTTCCAGGTGAGATTTACCGGTTGCCCTACGGCCATACGAATTTCGAAGAAACGTTTAAGCGCATTGTAGCCGCGGAAACCGTGGCGGCAATCATTGCGGAACCTGTGCTGGGGGAAGGCGGGTTCATGGCGTCGCCCGAAGGATTGTGGATAGCGCTGAGACAGGTTGCGGACAAGCATGGAATCGTGCTGATCGCGGATGAGATCCAGAGCGGGTTCGGTCGAACCGGGAAGCTGTTCGCAATCGAGCATTACCGCGTTGAGCCGGACATCATGGTTAGCGCGAAGAGTCTGGGAGGAGGCCTGCCGATCGCGGCGATTACCGGTAAGGCCGAGATCATGGATGCGACGGGTCCGGGATCGCTGGGAGGGACGTTCGGCGGGAATCCGGTGTCTTGCGAAGCTGCTTTGGCAGTGATCGAAGAGTTCGAGAAGAGCGATTTGCTGGATCGCGGCGCCAAGCTGGGTGCCCGGTTCCGGGAACGCGCATTAGCGTGGCAGCGGCGAATGCCAATCATCGGAGACGTGCGAGGTCTCGGGGCGATGCAGGCCATCGCATTAGTTCACGTGGATGGATCGCCGAATCCGGAAGCAACGAAGCAAGTGGCCCAGTATGCCTACGAGCATGGAGTGATCCTTGTTACCGCGGGTACCTACGGGAATGTGGTTCGCGTTCTGATGCCGTTGGTGACCAGCGATGAACAGATGGATGAAGCGCTCGATGTGTTGGAGCGCGCGCTCGAGAGCGTTTCTCAGGCGGATGTCTCTGGGATGCATCACCCGGTTACGGCAGGAGCAATGTGAGTCGAAAGCTCGGGCTGATTGGCGCGTTAGCTGTTATTTTTTCCGCCGCTTGCAGCAAATCCCAGCCGACACTTGGAGTGCTGGTTTGGGAAGGTTACGCAGATCCCTCCTTCATTCAGGCATTCGAGACGAACTGCCACTGCAAAGTGAGCGCGTCCTATATGGGATCGAGCGATGAGCTAGTCGCGAAGCTGCGCGGCGGGAGCGCGAGTAACTATGACGTGATTTCGCCATCGAGCGATGTGGCGACTATGATTGCGACGACGGGTCTCGCCGCTCCGCTCGATTTGAAAAAGATTTCTACGTATAGCCAGCTCATGCCGGCATTGACGTCATTGCCGCTGGTGAGATCAAATGGCGGCGTCTATGGAGTGCCGTTTCAATGGGGCCCGAATCCGCTGCTGTACGAGACTACGGCGTTTCGAACGGTTCCTGATAGCTGGAGCGTGCTGTGGGATCCGAAGCTCAAGGGCAAGGTTTCGGTGTGGGACGACCTCTCGACGGTTTATATGGCGGCGCAAGTTTTGGGTTACGATAAACCCGATCCGAGCGCGCTCTATAACCTCACCGATGTCCAGTTGGAGAAGGTGAAGCAGAAGCTTATCGAGTTGAAGCCCAACATTCGAAAGATGTGGTCGACGGGCGGGGAACTGACGAACCTTTTCGAAAATCACGAGGTGCAGATTGCGATGGGCTGGCCGCTCATGACGAATCAATTGCGCCAGCGACGTTTTCCGATTGGCGAAACGATTCCGAAAGAGAACACGACCGGCTGGATCGATCATCTCATGATCACTGCGGCGAGCGAGCACAAGGATTTGAGCTATCAGCTGCTCGAGTATTTGACTGAGGCGCGCACGCAGAAGCAGGTGAGCGCCGTGACGGGTTACCTGCCCGCGAATCCGGCGGTAGCGCAATTTCTCACTCCAGAGGAGAGGAAGAATCTTCATTTGGATGATCTGGAGAACTACCAGAAGCGCATCTATTTCTGGCAGAACGTGCCGCGACGCGATAAGTACAACGAAATTTGGAACGAAGTCAAAGCTGCGCAGTGACGGGGCTGCTGTCGATTCGCAGCGTTGCGAAACGGTTCGGGCAAACGAGCGTGCTGCGGAAGGTGTCGCTGGAAGTCGCGGAAGGGGAATTTCTCACGATTCTCGGAGAGAGCGGTTCGGGCAAAACGACACTGCTGAGAATCATTTCGGGGTTTGAGCGGCCAGATGAAGGCGAGGTGTGGATGAAAGGCGAACGGCTGGATGTGCTGCCGCCGAACCGCCGAGGGGTGAATACGGTGTTTCAAAGCTACGCGCTGTTTCCGCATCTTTCAGTGTTTGAGAACGTGGCGTATGGGCTTCGCGCGAAGAAGACCTCCGGAAAAGAAATCGCGGCCCGCGTTCCGGCGGCGCTCGCGCAAGTTAGGATGCTTGAGTTCGCAAACCGCAGGCCAGCCCAACTGAGCGGAGGGCAACAGCAGCGTGTCGCTTTGTCGCGCGCGCTGGTAAATCGCCCGAAGCTGCTTCTGCTGGACGAGCCGCTTTCCGCTCTCGACGCCAATCTGCGGCGTCAGATGCAGTCGGAATTGAAGGCGCTGCAGCGGGAAGTGGGAATAGCGTTTCTTTTTGTGACCCATGATCAGGAAGAGGCCATGGCGCTTTCCGATCGCATCGCGCTTCTGCGGGCGGGAGAGCTCGAGCAAGTGAGTACTCCGCGTGAGCTGTACAACGCACCGCGAACGGCTTACGCGGCCAGCTTCGTTGGACAGACGAACTTGCTCGATGCGCGCGTGGAGAATGGGATGGCGCATGCGGGCTCGCTCGAATGGGCTTGCGCGATCCCCGATGGGCAGCAGCGATTTTCGCTCCGACCGGAGCACATCGCGATCGTGAACGCCGCAGATCCGGCTCCGCCGAACTCAGCGCGGTGTCGGGGGCGCATACGCAGACAAGTGTTCCATGGAGCCAGCGATCTGCTCGAAATTCAATGCGACGGCGGTCAGATTTTGATGGTGCGCGTTCCTAAATCACGAGAGTTGAGCGGCGAATTACTGCTGGAGTTCGCCGTGGAAGACGCGATTGCATTGCAGTATTAGACACGCGTGTATTCGGCCGGCTACAAACGACTCGTAACGCTGCCGCCGGTGGCGTGGGTGACCGTATTCCTGTTAATACCATATGCGTTTCTGTCTTGTTTCAGCTTCTGGACGGTCGAATCGCAGAGAATTGTTCATCACTGGACGTTCAGCAACTACAGGACCCTTGTAAGTAATCCTGTCTATCTCGAAGTGCTGTTGCGGTCGATCCGCATCGCCGCGACGGTCGCGGCTTTCTCGCTGCTGCTCGGATTCCCTCTCGCTTATTACGTTTCATTTCGCGCGAAGAAATCGAAAAGCCTGCTGTATCAGCTCGTCATCATTCCGTTGTGGGTCAGTTACTTGGTTCGCGCCTACGCCTGGAAAACCATTCTGGGCGGAGATGGCGTCCTGAACACTCTGCTTGAGTACGCAGGGGTGATTCATCAACCGGCTGAGTTTTTGCTATATAGCCCGTTCGCAGTCACGTTGACGTTGATCCACATTTATACGCCGTTTGCGTTTCTGCCCATTTATGCCGCGCTCGAGCACATTCCGCGGCAGTTGGAGGAAGCCGCTCAGGATTTGGGCGCGTCTCGATTGCGCACGTTCTGGACGGTAATTTTTCCCCTCGCAATGCCCGGAGTTTTAGCAGGCGCTACGTTCGCGTTTGTCTTGAGTTTGGGAGATTTTCTCTCGCCCTTGCTGGTGGGAGGGCCGAGCGGAATCATGATTTCGAACATAGTGGTCAGCCTGTTCGGCGCGGCGTATAACTGGCCGCTTGGTGCTGCTGTTTCGCTCGTGATGCTCGTTCTGGTTGTAGTTTTAATAACCGGAACAGAACGGGTCGAAAAGAAGCTCAGCTTTCGGGGACGAGAGGGATGAGCGCAACCTCTTCGACGAGATCCGGCTGGTTAGACTGGCACGCTGCAGCGGTATTTGCGTTTCTGTATCTGCCGATTGTTGTGCTGATCGTGTATTCGTTCAACGGCGAAAGCGTGGGCGGATTTCCTCCTCGCGGCTGGACGCTGCGCTGGTACGCTGTGTTGCTTGGCGATGATGCGCTCTGGGCATCAGTGTGGAACAGCGTGCTGGTCGCCGCAGCTGCTGTGAGCATCGCAATCGTGATCGGCCTTCCGGCGGCCTTAGCTCTGGATCGAGTACCCTTCCCCGGCAAAGCGCTGTTCCGCAGGCTGGTGTTGCTTCCGCTGATCCTGCCGGGGATCATTACAGGTCTGTCGTTGCTGATCCTGTTCGTGACAGCACGGGTGAAGCTCAGTCTCCTGACCATCGCGCTGGGCCATGGGACTGCCCTAATCTCAGTCGCGGCGACGGAGATCCTAGCCGGATTGCAGAAAATGGATCGCGCGCAGGAGGAAGCTTCGCTCGATCTTGGCGCGAACCCGTGGCGCACGTTCTGGCGCGTGACGCTGCCGAACGTGAAACTTTCGGTGATTGCGGCGGTGCTGTTGATTTTCACGCTTTCGATGGACGAAATCGCCGTGAGTTTTTTCCTGATCGGGCGCCAAAATACGCTGCCTCTCGAGATCTGGTCGAGATTACGGAGAGGAATCACGCCGGAGATCAACGCGATTTCGACGATAATCTTCTGCTTCTCGTTAGTAACGATCGTGGTCTGGTATCGCCTGCGCATGCGGAAGACAGTGGATCAGTGAATCACTTGCTCGTCAGCGATGGCCAGCGCTTTGTCGAAAGCCGAGATAGCGAAGTCAATCTCGTTTTTCTCAATGATCAGGGGCGGCGCGATGACGAAGTGGCTGATCCAGGACTGTATCGCAACACCTTGCTTCATCATTTCGGCCGCTATCTTGTCAACGAGCAGGGGCTTGCCAGTGATCTTTTCTTCTTTCGTGTTGAAGGGTTGTTTCGTTGTTCGATTCTTGACCAGCTCAACTCCCCAGAACAGGCCTAAGCCCCGGACATCACCGATGGATGGATGTTTTTCTTTGAGCTGATTGAGTTTCTCGCCGAGATAGGCACCCATCTCGCGAGAGCGCTCGATCAAATTCAAGCGCTGCATCTCGTGAATCGTGGCGACCGCGGTTGCGAGCATCAACGGGTGCGCCTCGTAGGTGTGCCCATGCGCGAACAGGTGATCTTCAAAATAGTTTGCGATCTGACCTGTTGTTGCACACAGCCCTAGAGGCACGTAAGCGGAGGTAATTCCCTTGGCGGTAACAAGAATGTCTGGTTTTACATCCCAATGCTCGACAGCGAACCACTTGCCGGTTCGGCCCCATCCCGTCATGACCTCATCAGCTATCAAGAGTACGCCATGACGGTCGCAAGCCTCGCGCAAACGCGGCAGATATTCCGGCGGAGGCACAAGGACGCCGTTGGTACCGACGATGGGCTCGACGATGACTGCCGCAACGTCGCTTTCGTTCTCAATCATGTGCTCGACGTAATCGGCGCAGGCGGTTCCGCAGTTTGGATAGGTGTGCTTGAGGACGCAGTTGTAGCAATTGACTTCGGGTGCGAAGATAACGCCCTGGCCTTTGCCGGCAGGCTCTACTGGCCAGCGTCGCGGATCGCCGGTTGCCCCAATCGAAGCCATAGTTGAACCGTGATACGAGCGGTATCTGGAAATGATTTTCGATTTCCCGGTGAACATCCGCGCGATCTTGAACGCGGCCTCGTTCGCCTCGGTTCCCGAGGTCGTGAAGAAGAACTTCTCTAGTCCTTGCGGCAGAACTTCGAGCAGCATACGGCTCAATTCCACGCGAGGTTCCGTGGCGTAGCTGGGGGCAATGTAGGGCAGAGTTCGTGCCTGAGCCGCAATGGCCTCTATAACAGCCGGGTTCTTGTGACCGAGATTGACGCACATCAGCTGCGAGGAGAAATCGAGATAACGTTTTCCGTTCCCGTCGATGAAGTAACAGCCCTCCGCGTCTGCGATATGCAGCGGCACCCAGCTCTTTTGGAATTTCCAAGTGCCATAGTTCAGCTTGCGAGTCCAATCGCTGATTTCAGCTGAGGATAAGACGGGAGATAGGGAGGTTGACATCGTCGCAGACCTTATATGAAGGATACAAGCTTTCCAATTTGGATGCGGTTCCGAGAAGGTTAATGTTGCGAAGCAAAATCGACCACCACTAAATCGAGTGGGAACTGTTCGCGGCGCGGGTTTGGGTGCGGAAGCAGTCCGCCGCTCCAGTCGCCCTCGACACCAGGCGCCGCGGCGAACTTGGCGAGCGGGAGTTGCCCGGCAATGGCAAAATTATCGATCACGTAAGGTATGCCACTCGAGCCGAGCACTGAAGGACCGTCCATGAGGTGAAAATGCAGGTGCGGACCTGAGGTATTGCCCGTATTGCCGAGCTTACCCAGCACCTGACCGCGCTGTACGCGCTGGCCTTGCGTGACGGTGATCGAGCCCTTCTGCATGTGAGCGTAGAACGCAAACGCGCCGCCTCCGATATCGAGCACGACGTGATTGCCGTCCACGTTCTGGATGGTGATCGTTTTCGGGTCGGGTAATTTTCCTGGCGTTTGATCATCGAGTGTATTGAGCATGCTGACGACCGTGCCATCCGCGACGGCCCGCACCTCTGCGCCATAGTCGGAGTAACTATGCACGTTCGAGGGATCGCCGCTTACGAGGCGACCGTCTTTGTCGAGGTGCATCCAGTCGATTGCGAAGCGCTGGGCAAAGTGAATCCGGCCGTTCACCGGCAGGCCGGCGGACCGGTGAACGCCTGTAATTGCGCAGCATCCATTCAGTGCGACCCAGCCATTGCCGGACAAGGGTGGTCCGATGACTCGCGTTTGAGTGGTGACATCGATCGGCGCGGCCGTGTAGCTGACAGCAACGGCGGTAGTCGGCTTGGGGCCGGGTGAAGGAGCACCGAGCAGGGTGACGCGATGCTTTAAGCGGCTGGGAATTTTGTCGCGCGATTCGAAACTGACGTCAATCAAGAAGAGCCGGGTGTTGTTGAATTCGAGCGCGGCGCTGGGGCTTGGCGTATTCGCGAGCGTCCGCAAGCGCGAAAGCAATTCGTGATTTTGGAACACGGTAATCGGGGTGGACGGGTTTCCGGGATCGAAGACTTCGATCTTTTGCACAGTGGCCGTAGTGGGCATCGTGTTGGTGAGCACCAGCTCGTAGACGACGCGATATCGCCCGTCAGTACCGAGGACCGCTTGAGTACTCGGGTTTAGGGCGGAGGCGACGACGGGAGTGAACTGATCGGGCTCCGTGGAGCGCGCCAGTGCCGGAAGACTTGTAAGAAGTAACGCGATCAGAAATCGCTTGGTGGGCATCGGATTAGCATACTCCTGACGACAGCCTGTTCGCGCTTCCTTTATGATGTAACGTGCGGCGAGATGCCGCAAGAATTCGATGAGTGACTCCTACGATCGCTATCTCGGAATGGATCGCCCGATCAGGCGGCGCGACTTCATGAACGGAATGGCGGTTGCCGTCGGGGGAACGCTGGTCGGATCGCGGTGGATCTGGGCACGAGAGCAGAGTGCTGCGACGAATCCTTATCCGCCAGAGCGGACCGGCATGCGCGGAAGCCACCCGGGATCGTTCGAAGATGCGCACGCACTCCGTGATGGAACCTTTTGGAAATCCGCAGCGGCGCCGGTGGACACGCGTGAGACTTACGATCTCGTCATCGTCGGTGGCGGCATCAGCGGTTTGGCGGCGGCACACTTTTATCGCGAGCGTGCGGGGGATTCCGGGCGAATTCTGATTCTTGAGAACCACGACGATTTCGGCGGACACGCGAAGCGGAACGAATTTCACCTCGGTGGCCGGCTTCAGCTATTAAATGGCGGAACTCTCGAGATCGACAGTCCAACGCCGTACAGCCGCGAAGCTGACGGACTACTGAAAAAGCTGGGAATTTATCCAGAACAGTTTGAAAAGCAGTTCAGCGATCCCAAGTTGTATTCGTCGCTTGGCTTGCGTCCGGGCGTGTTTTTCGATCGGGAGACATTCGGGTCCGACAAGCTGGTGACCGGGCTTCCGGGCGGCGAGTGGGGTGAACACGGCCAGCAGAAGTCAGAGTCATGGGACGCATTTTTGGCGCAGACACCTCTTTCTGAAGAGGTGCGGAAGGATATTGCGCGCGTACAAACAGCCAAGATCGACTACATGCCGGGGCTGACTTCAGCGGAAAAGAAAGACCGGCTTTCGCGAATGAGCTACCGCGATTTTCTGCTGAATATCGTGAAGGTAGATCCGGGCGTGATCCCGTTTTATCAGACGCGTACTCATGGCGAGTGGGGGGTCGGCATTGATGCGGAACCGGCGCTCGACTGCTGGGCGATTGGACTTCCGGGCTTTCAGGGAATGAATCTGGAGTCTGGCGCGGCACCGCACATGAGCTACACAGCGGCGGGATACGCAAATGGTGGCTCGTATAAATTCCATTTTCCCGACGGGAACGCGTCGATCGCGCGGCTTCTGGTGCGGAATCTGATTCCAGACGCTGTACCGGGCAAGACTCCTGAGGATGTTGTCACATCGCGCGTTCAATACACATTGCTTGACCAGGCGGATTCGCCGGTACGGATTCGACTGAACAGCACGGTCGTGCGCGCGCGGAATGTAGACCACAGGTCAGGCAGGCAAGCAGTCGAGGTTCAATACGCGCAGGGCAAGCAGGTCTTCACGGTTCGCGGGCGCGGCTGTGTCTTGGCGTGCTGGAACATGATGATTCCGTATCTCTGCCCCGAGCTGCCCGAAAAACAAAAACAGGCGCTTCACTATCTGGTGAAGGTGCCGCTGATTTATACAAGCGTAGGATTGCGCAACTGGACATCATTCCAGAAGTTGGGAGTGGACAGCATCTCCTCACCGGGTTGTTACCATTCGTCGGTGAGCCTGAACGCGGTCGTGAATATCGGAGGCTATGCAAGCCCGAAACGGCCGGAAGAACCGATTTTGGTTCACATGGAGAGGACTCCGTGTAAGCCGGGTCTGCCGGTTCGAGATCAGCAGCGCGCGGGAAGGCTCGATATTCAGGAGACCTCGTTTGAGACGTTCGAAAGAAAGATTCGCGACCAGCTCGCGCGAACGCTGAGCGGCGGCGGCTTCGATCCTGCGCGCGACATCGAGGCCATTACGGTGAACCGATGGCCTCACGGTTATGGCTATGAATACAATCCGTTGTTTGATCCGGACTGGCCGGAAGCGGAGCGTCCGAATGTAATCGGCAGAAAGCCGTTCGGAAGAATTACGATTGCCAATTCGGATTCGGGGGCGACGGCGTACACGGACGTCGCAATCAATGAAGCGTTTCGGGCAGTGAATGAACTGGGATGAAGAGGGACGAGGCAGACAGCGCTCACGATCGCGAGCTTGGGATGCACCGCTCCATAAGTCGGCGTGACTTCTTAAATGGCGCGGCAATCGGGATAGGCGGTTTGCTGGGCAGTTCGTCGCTGCTCGGGCTGGAAACTCAGAACCAGGCCGGTTACTATCCGCCGGCCTTGACCGGAATGCGAGGCAGCCACGACGGCTCCTTCGAATCGGCGCACGCGGTCCGTGACGGAAGCTTTTGGAAGATGGCCGAACGGCCGATCGACACGCGCGAGATCTACGATCTGGTGATTGTCGGCGGAGGAATCAGCGGTCTCGCCGCAGCGTACTTTTATCGGGTGCGCGCCGGGAAGTCAGCTCGCATCCTTATTCTCGATAATCATGACGATTTTGGCGGCCACGCGAAACGCAACGAGCTTCGCGCAGGTGGGCGGATGTTGCTCGCGAATGGCGGCACATATGCGATCGAGTCACCAACTCCGTACAGCCAACAAGCACGAGGATTGTTAACAGACTTGGGCATCGATCCTCCAGCTCTCGAGAAGAAGTGCGCTGTCCGAGGTGTTTACGAAGGCCTGGGTTCAGCGGTTTTCTTTGATAAGGAGAGCTTCGGCGTCGACCGGTTGGTGAGTGGAATGCCCGGGGGAGAATGGGGCACTGCACCGGCATCCAGCCCGAACTCCTGGATGGACTTTCTGAAGAAAACGCCGCTTCCCGAAGAAGTCCAACGCGACATTGCGCGCCTTCAAAACGAGAAGCTCGATTACATGGCGGGGTTGTCTCAGGCCGAGAAGAAGAAGCGGCTCTCAAAGATGAGCTATCGCGATTTTCTTCTCAATGTGGCGAAGGTAAATCCGGCCGTCATTCCTTTCTACCAGAACCGGACGCACGACTTATACGGAGTGGGGATCGACGCTGTTCCGGCGCTAGACTGCTGGGCGTACGAGTTTCCGGGCTTCACGGGGATGAACCTCGACCGCGTGCCCTCACCAGGCTTAGGTTACACAGCAACCGGAGAAGTGACAGAAAGGCCGCCGTATTTCTTCCACTTTCCGGACGGCAACGCGTCCATTGCTCGCTCGCTGGTGAGGACTTTGATTCCAGGATCGGTACCGGGACGCACGGCGGAGGATATCGTCACCGCGAAGGTCAATTACAGCTGTCTTGATAAGAGAGATTCTCGCGTGAGGATTCGGCTGAACAGCACAGCAGTGCGGGTACGCCATTTGGGCGATCCGCAATCGGCAAAGCAAGTTGAAGTGACATACGCGCAAGGGGATCAGGCGTATACCGTTCGCGCGCCGGTTGCGGTGATGGCTTGTTGGAACATGATGGTTCCTTATTTATGCCCGGAGCTGCCGCCTTCGCAGAAAGAAGCTCTCAAATATGGGGCCAAGGTTCCCCTCGTCTACACGGTCGTCGCGATTCGCAACTGGACTTCGTTTCAGAAGCTCGGCATTCGGCACGTCATTTCACCAGGCATGTATCACGACGGGGTTCGATTGGACGAGTCTGTCGATATCGGCGGTTATCGATGCCCAAAGACTCCAGACGAACCGATTCTATTGCGAATGCTGCGAACGCCTTGCCAGCCGGGCCTGCCCGAGCGCGACCAACATCGCATCGGGCGCGTTGATTTGCTGACCACTAAATTTTCGACTTTCGAACGTAAGATACGGGATCAGCTCGCCCGCATTCTCGCAACCGGCGGCTTCGATCCGGCGCTCGACATTACCGCGATCACTGTGAATCGCTGGCCGCATGGATACGCTTACGAGTACAACTCGCTTTGGGACCCCGATTGGCCGGAAGGACAGCGGCCCTGCGAGATCGCGCGAAAACCTTTCGGCCGCATCACAATTGCGAATTCGGATGCCGCCGCTGCTGCTTATACCGACCAAGCAATCGATCAAGCTTACCGGGCGGTGCGGGAACTAGTGGTTTGATTACTATGGACGCCTTCGAGATTCAGGACATCGAGAAGCGCAGGGCAGAATCCGGCGAATCGTACTTGGAGTTCTTTCGCATTCCACAAATGAGCTTGGGAGTGTACACGCTCCGGGCCGGCGAGCCGGATTTACAAGAGCCGCATCGTGAAGACGAAATCTATTACGTATTTAGCGGCCGAGGGATGATCAAAATCGGCAACGAGAATCGGCTTATGCAACCCGGAATCATCGTTTTCGTGCCAGCCAATGTTGAGCACTGGTTCCACACGATCACGGAAGATTTGACGCTGCTGGTGTTTTTCGCTCCGGCAGAAAGCAGTGTGCGGAGCTAGAAAATCAGCTTTAAGGCTAGCTGGATCAAACGCGGATCTCTCGCCCGCAGCACCTTGCCGAATGTCCCGCCGTTCTGCACAGTGCCGTCCGAAATATTTCCGTCGACAGAGGTGAACTGCGCGTGATTGGCGATGTTGAAGAATTCGGCTCGGAACTGAGTATCGAATCTTTCGTTGATTGGAGTGTCTTTCAGAAGACTGACGTCGAAGTTGTTGATGCCGGGTCCGCAGCAAACCGTGCGGGGCGCGGTACCGAACCGTCCGAGGTCCGAGTACTGCTGGAACGAGGATGTATCGAATGCGAGTTGATATGGGTTCCGCGGATTCAATGATTTGAACGGCTTGACCATGTCCGGTTCGCCTGTAGAGGTGAAGAAAACACTGGACAGAAGTTCGAGATCGTCAGTGGAAGTGATGATTACGGGGAATCCACTCTGGAAAGTCAGGATTCCCGAGGTTCCCCACCCATTGACGAATGCCCCAGCAAAGCCCCTGAACGAGCTCTTCGGAAATTGGTAAACGTAGCTAAAAACGAATCGATGGGGCGCATCAAATGCCGATAGTGACCGGCTGAGACCGTAATTCAAAGGGTTAACGGACTCTTCGAAACTCGATGCGTTATCGATGGACTTGCTGAACGTGTAAGCGGCCTGGAATTGCAGGCCGTGCGAGAAACGCTTCTCCGCGCTTACCTGGAGTGAGTTGTAGTTCGAGTTCGCAATGGTGTCTTCGGCAAAAATATTCGAAAATACCGGCACGCCGTCGGGAGGGCAACCGACGCCCGTCAGCGGATTGCAGAACGGCGATGAGTATTTTCTTATGCCGACCAACGTGATCGGATTCGGGTTCGGTCCTGTAACGGTCGCCTGCGGCCCGTATGGAAGATGCAGAACGAAACCAGCGGGTATGTCGTTCGGAGCGATCGTATAAGCATTGTCGGCACCGTAAGGACCACAAGCAGTAAGGTTGGGGTCGTGTGAAGCGGCAGCGATCGCAGCCAGATCGAGGCAAGTTTGCGAATTCCCGTAATTCAAATCATGAGACGCGAGCAGCCGATGCCCCTGCGAACCAACGTATCCGATCTGAAACAGGATATCGCCTTTCAGTTGCCGCTGCACGGTGAAGTTGTACTGTTCGGAGTATTGAGTGCGCAAGTTGGGTTGAAATTCGCCGAACAGCAGTATCGGCCGGAATGTAGACCAATCGACGGGCTGTCCGCGAGGCGGGTTCAAGAATCCGTTGAACGGATTGGGATTGACAGTTCCGTTTTGCCCGACGAACGGCGTGTTGAAGATCGGGTTTGAAAAAAAGGAGCTGCCGCCGAACGGAGGCTCAGCGCTGAACTGCTCAAGTACGAGCTGTTCCACAGGGTTGTAGAAAATACCCCAGCCCATCCGGATGCTGGTTGTGCCGGGAGCACCGAATAGCGTGTGCAGCCAACCAGAACTCGCGGACGGACTGTAGGCGAGTCCGATTCGCGGAGCAAACGACTTGTAGTACGTTTTCGTCAAGCCCGCAGGAATCCCGGAGTCTCCCGGAAACACTAATCCAAGCGGATTGACGGATTCGCCTGCGCTGCCCGGGCTGCAATCGGTAGTACCGAAAGTTTGCACGAGCGGGTTCGATGGATTGAGCTGACAGGGGTAAATTTTTGTTTCCTGGCCGGGCCGAAACGTCTGGATCTTTTGACCGATGTCGGTCAGCGGCGTTGTGAGCTCCCAACGCAATCCGTAATTCAGTGTCAAACTCGGACGTATCTTCCAGCTGTCCTGCGCATATAGATACAGGGCTGTGCTGCGAACGCGTTCGGCCTGTGCCGATCCCTGGCTATAGCTGTTCGGTATGCCCAATAAGTAATCCGGATACTCATCAACAGCACCCACACTATTCGCGGCGGCACTGCTGAAGCTGTAGGAACCGTTCACGTTGTAATAAAGAGTCTGGTCAAATCGTATGCGCCTGACATCAACGCCGAACTTCATGCTGTGACTTCCGGCGACCTTGCTGAGGTTGTCCATCCATTCGAAGCTGTTGCCGATTTGAGGCAATTCGCCCTCGCTGTTGTTGCCAATGTTGAACCCGCCATTCACGGATATGTAAGGAACGCCTTCATGGAGCGGCCCAAGACCGGGCGTAATCCCGAGCGCTGGATCGGTGGGACTGCTGAAGCATTCGCTCGCGGGCACCGTCACACACGAATTCTGAACCAGATTGGTTCGTTGGGGATGGTTATAGCCGAGCTGCCCTTCCCGGAAGTAAGAAAAGCGGGCTTCGTTCACGGTCGTAGGATTGGCTGTCCAAGTCTCGGTTAAGTTGTACTGTTGATTTCGAGTATCGGTCACGGCGCCGAATCCGGGCACATTTGCACCAGCAGCCTCAAAGCCGGAAAACGGATTCACAAGCGCATCGTCGTCATAGTAGTAATAAATGTTCAATTGATGCTTATCGCTGATTTTGTGATCGATGCGAGCGGTCCACTGGATGCCGTTATCGCTGCGCACGGGGACGCTCTGAAACGTGTTGGCGCCAATGTTGGCTAGCGGTATGAACTGGTTGAGCAAGTCCTTCGCAGTGGGATCGAAGCACTGCGTGGGAATGCGATTGTTCGGGAAAATGCTGGCCCATGCAGTACCCGCGGTCGGAGGAGCGCCGCCCTCAGCCGCTATTGCGGAGGCACAACCGGGCCGTTGGCTGATCACCGAAGCCAGATAGGCGTCCCCGAGTGTTCCGGAAAAGGGGCTACCGGCCGAGAAGTCTCCATTTCTCTCAGCAAGAGTCGGAACGGTGACGAGAGGCGATGAAATGCCTTGCCGAATCTGGCGCTCTTCTGCTGAAACAAAAAAGAACGTCTTATCTCGTCGAATCGGTCCCCCGAACGTGCCGCCATACTGGTTCTGGTTGAACTTCGGTTTCGCAGTGTCGAAGAAGCCGCGCGTATCCAGAGCTTTGTTCCGGAAGAACTCATAAAGATCGCCGTGGAAGTTATTCGTCCCGCCTTTGGTGACGACGTTGACCACAGATCCGGAATTGCGGCCATATTCCGCGTCGAAGGTATTGGTCAAGACGCGGAACTCTTCGATGGTGTCCGGGGACGGCTCGATCGCTGCGGCATTCACGAACGTATCGTTCGCATCGCCTCCATTGACATTGAAATTGTTCGCACGGCCACGGCCGCCATTCACAGAGACGGCGCCGGGTTGATCGCTCCCGGCAAACAGATCGTAGCCTTCCTGGGATTGAACTCCCGGCTGGAGTTGCAAGAGCTCGTACGTGTCGCGAGTATTTAGAGGCAAGTCGACCACTGCCCGCGAATTCATGACGGCGCCCAACTGCGTGCTGGTCGTTTCGACAAGCGGCGCGGAGGTCTCAGCGGTTACGGTTTGAGTCGAGCGGCCGAGCTCGAGCGTAGCGTTCACTTCGATTACGTGCCCGATCGTTACATCAACATCTTGCTGAACGTAAGTCTTAAATCCTTGCACCTGCACTCGAACTGTATAGGCACCGACGGGAACCGACGGCAAATCATAGTCGCCTTTAGCGTCTGTGACGGCGCGTCGCTCGACACCTCCGCCGGACATGGCGGCACTGATCTCGGCTCCTACGATTACGGCGCCTGACGGATCTTTTATCGTGCCGCGCACTTCTCCTGTAGTCTGCGCGAAGAGGTAGGGCGCCGGGATCGTCAAACAGAGGAAGCAGCGCGCGAGGTAACGGTTCAGCGTTGTGGAAGTCACGGTTTTAGAGATTGGATGAATTATACAAGAAAAAGGCCCGTGTGGTAGTCTCGACGGTCATGAATGCTGGCGCTATTCTGGTTGCGCTCGTGACAGTTTCTGCCTCGGCGAATTTTGGTCAGAACTTGCCGCGAGCCCGAGATCTGGGGGTGCCTTTCGATGGCCGCCCGGGTCCTCTAAACGCCATTACCGACGTAAAGGGCGTCGAAGTCGGGCAAACGACTTTGATTGAAGGAAGCGGTCCGCTTCAGGTTGGCAAAGGCCCGATTCGAACCGGGGTCACGGCGATTATTCCGCGCGGCAAGGCGAATCCCGATCCTGTGTATGCGGGCTGGTTTGCTCAGAACGGAAACGGCGAAATGACCGGGACGACATGGGTGGAGGAATCGGGTTTCCTAGAGACGCCTGTCGCGATTACAAACACGCATAGCGTGGGTGTGGTTCGCGATGCGATGATCGCCTGGAGTGTAAAGCACAAGCGCATGAAGCAGGACTGGTCACTTCCGGTCGTGGCGGAAACCTGGGATGGGTATCTGAACGACATCAACGGATTTCATGTGAAGCCCGAGCATCTGTTTCACGCGCTCGATAGCGCGGGATCTGGAAGCGTCGAGGAAGGCGCCGTCGGCGGAGGCACTGGAATGGTTTGCTATGGCTTCAAGGGAGGAATTGGAACTGCGTCTCGCGTTCTGCCGCGGGAGCAAGGCGGTTACACGGTAGGCGTGCTTGTGCAGTGTAACTGCGGAAGCCGTCCGCAGTTGCGAATCGCGGGTGTGCCCGTGGGCCGCGAGATTCCGCAAGGTGTTCCCGAAGCGATGAACTTCAGCAATGAAATTCGCGGAGATGTGGGGTCGATCATTATTGTGGTTGCGACGGATGCACCGCTGATCCCGACACAACTGAAGCGTCTGGCGCGGCGGGCGACGATGGGCCTCGCGCGGACAGGTTCGACGTCGGGCAATGGTTCTGGCGATATCTTCATCGCGTTTTCGACCGCAAATCCGGGGGCGTGGGACGGACCGGGCCCGAATACAGTTCAGACGGTCGCGAACGAGCGAATCAGCCCGCTGTTTTCAGCGACAGTGGAAGCGACCGAAGAGGCGATTGTCAACACATTGGTAGCCGCGAAGACGATGACCGGCATCGATAATCACACCGTGATCGCCCTGCCTCACGATCAGTTGCAATCCGTGCTGAAGAAATACAACCGGTTCGCCGGGACTACACGCGCTCAATAATCATGGACACGCCCTGGCCTACGCCAATGCACATGGTGCAGAGCGCGAATCGGCCTCCGGTGCGCTGCAGTTGATACGTGGCCGCGGTCACGAGACGCGCGCCGCTTGCGCCGAGAGGATGGCCAAGCGAAATCGCTCCGCCAGATGGGTTCACTTCTGGCGCGTCGTCCGGGATTCCAAGCTCGCGCAATACCGCGAGGCTTTGAGAAGCGAACGCTTCGTTCAATTCGATGACATCCATATCGGATAATTTGCGGGCTGCGCGAGCGAGCACCTTGCGAGTGGCGGGGACGGGTCCCATTCCCATGATGCGAGGCGCGACTCCGGCGGAAGCGGCTGCGATGATTCTCGCCAGAGGCGTAAGTCCGTTCTGATTTGCTGCTTTTTCGGTTGCGATCAAGAGCGCACAGGCTCCATCATTGACGCCGGATGAATTGCCGGCGGTAACAGAGCCGTCCGGTTTCACGATCGGCTTGAGCGCAGCGAGCGCATTGAGCGTTGTATCGGGGCGGGGGTGCTCGTCGGCGGAAACCAGCCTAACGTCGCCCTTGTTGCGGGGCGAAAGAACGGGCGTGATCTGGTTGGTAAATGCGGCATTCGCGACGGCGTGCGCGGTTTTCTGTTGACTCCGCAACGCGAAGAGATCCTGATCGTGGCGCGAGATCTGAAACTCCTCGGCGACGTTTTCCGCGGTTTCGGGCATCGAATCGATACCGTACTGCGCCCTCATCAATGGATTGATAAAGCGCCATCCGATGGTTGTGTCCTCGATGTGCTGCGTGCGGGAAAAAGGGGCTGCGGATTTCGCAAGCACGAACGGCGCGCGCGACATGCTTTCGACGCCGCCGGCAATGATGAGCGATGCTTCACCGCTTTTCAGAGCCCGTGCGGCGAGCGCGAGGGCTTCAAGGCTAGATCCGCAGAGGCGATTGATGGTGCAGCCCGGAACTTCTTTTGGAAGCCCCGCGAGCAGCAGCGCCATGCGCGCGACGTTGCGGTTATCTTCGCCGGCCTGATTCGCACATCCATAGATCACGTCCTCTACGGCTGCCCAATCGACTTCGGCATTTCGCCGCATCAGCGCTTTGATGGGCATGGCTGCCAAATCGTCGGTGCGTACGCTCGCTAGCACCCCGCCATAGCGGCCAAACGGTGTGCGGATCGCATCGCAGATAAACGCTTGTTCCATTTGGTTTGCGAGCGCGGCTGTACCTTCTGGGTATTATTACAATGCGTGTTGGCTGAGATCACGTCATTGCGCCGCGCCGTTTCCGAGCTGGTTCAGGATGGCGCGGCTGTGGCACTCGAGGGATTCACGCATCTGATTCCGTTCGCGGCGGGGCATGAAATCATCCGTCAGAAGAAGCGCAGCCTCACTCTCATTCGTATGACGCCGGACCTGATCTATGACCAGATGATCGGGATGGGGTGCGCGGAAAGGATCGTATTCTCGTGGGCCGGAAATCCGGGTGTCGGCTCATTGCATCGCTTCCGGGATGCTGTCGAAAACAGTTGGCCGGCTCCTCTTGAGATTGAAGAGCACAGCCATGCGGATATGGCGGCGCGCTATCAGGCTGGCGCATCGGGACTGCCGTTTGCGGTCATGCGGGGATATGTAGGCTCTGATCTGCCCAGATTTAACTCGAAGATTAAGTCCGTAACTTGCCCCTTCACGGGTGAAGTGCTCGCCGCGACACCTGCGCTGAGACCAGATGTCGCGATCATTCATGCTCAGAAGGCGGACCGCAAGGGAAATGTTTTTCTATTTGGGATTGTCGGCGTACAGAAGGAGGCGGTGCTTGCATCGAAGCACGCGATTGTGACGGTTGAGGAAATCGTAGATGAACTTGATGCGCCGATGAACGCGTGCGTGCTTCCTCATTGGACGGTGACGTATGTGTGCGAGGCGCCGGGCGGAGCTCATCCTTCTTATGCGCACGGTTACTATAAGCGCGACAACGCATTCTGCAAGGCATGGGACGGCATTTCGCGGAATCGCGAAAGCTTTCTCGCATGGATGAACCAGCATGTGCTGGGGACGAGCGATTTTGCCGACTTCAAACGAAGCGCATGCGGGGCGGGCATGCCCGCCCCCTACGACGGTATGACAATTCGACGATAGAGCGAGATGAGCGCCGCAGATGTGACTTATACGCCGGACGAGATGATGACGATCGCGGCGGCACGCCAGCTTACGAACGGGTGCGTGTGCTTCGTCGGTATCGGGAAACCGAGCGCGGCTGCAAATTTAGCCCGCATGACGCACGCACCTGACGTGATTCTCATTTATGAATCGGGAACGATTGGGGCGAAGCCCAACGTGCTACCCCTTTCCATTGGTGATGGAGAACTCGCGGAAACGGCGGATACGGTGGTGTCGGTTCCTGAAATCTTTCCCTACTGGCTGCAGGCGGGACGCATCGATGTCGGATTTCTCGGCGCGGCTCAGATTGATAAGTTCGGGAATATCAATACTACGGTGATCGGCGGGACTTACAGAAAGCCGCGAGTCAGGTTGCCGGGCGCGGGCGGGGCGCCCGAGATTGCGGCGGCGGTGAAACGAGTCTGTATCATGCTGAAGCAGAGTAAGTCGAGTTTTGTAGCATCGGTTGATTTCGTTACAAGCTGCACGGCGAGGGCGGCATCCGTTACGGTGATCACGGATCTCGCAACCTTTCACCGAGATCCGGTTAGCGGTGAGCTTGAGCTATCCGCATTGAATCCCGGTGTTTCAATTCAGCAGGTCAACGATGAGACCGGCTGGGAATTGAGGGTGAGTGAGCAGCCGGGTGAGACGACTGCACCTACGTGCGAGGAATTGGCCGCTCTTCGCGAGCTTTATGCGCGGACCTAAAGCGCAGCTTTCAGGTCGCTTACGGTTCCGGCTGGGTGCCGGGTGCATCGCACTTACAGCCGCGGTGCTCAGTTTGATGCTGAGGGCAAGCACGCCGCAAACTCCGCTTGGGTTCACGTCCAGATCCTTCGCGGCCGAGCGGTTCTGGGAAGAGAAGCTCATGGGCAGCATCAGCGCAGAGCGTTGCCGGACGGATCTTCGGAAACTTACATCGGAACCGCACGTTGCAGGGACGCCAGGCGACCGGCGCGTATCCGAATACATCGCGAGCCAGTTTCGCGCGGATGGTCTCGAAACCGAAGTCGTCGAGTATAGAGTGCTCCTGTCCTACCCCAAGCACGTCAGCTTGGATCTGGTCACACCGGTGACTCGGCGGCTTGCGAATCCTGAGCCGCCCATTGCCGGGGATCCTGACACGCAAACCTCCGATCCGATGGCTCGGATGCCTTGGAATGGATATTCGCCGTCAGCAGATCTGACGCGATCGGTGATTTACGTGAACTACGGGCGGCCTGAAGATTACGACCGGCTCGAGCATATGCATGTGGACGTGAAGGGACGGATTGTTCTCGCGCGCTATTTTCAGGGGTATCGCGGCGGCAAGAGTCTCGAAGCGGAGAAACGCGGGGCGGCAGCGGTGATCGTCTACTCCGACCCTGCAGAGGACGGTGCGAGCAAGGGCAAGGTGTACCCAGATGGGCCATGGGGACCGCTGGGACACTTTCAGCGCGGGGCTGTAGTGTATGACTTTCTGGTGCCGGGCGATCCGCTGACTCCGGGGTGGGCGTCAACGAAGGGCGCACGCCGGATTCGCGAGCGCGATTCGAAGATTCTGCCGAAGATTCCGATGATCCCGCTCTCGGCGGCGGATGCGAAGGAAATCGTGAGTCAACTGCACGGACCGGAGGCGCCTGACGATTGGCAAGGCGGGCTGGTTTCATCGATTGGGCGATATCACGTCGGTGATGGCACCGCGCGCGTTCACCTTGCTTTGCGTATGGAGAACCGCGTGACGCCGATTTGGGATGTGATCGGAAAAAGTCGCGGCGCAAATGAACCCGAAAAGCTGGTCGTGCTTTCGAATCACCATGACGCATGGGTGTATGGAGCTGTCGATCCAGCGAGCGGAATGGCCGCGATGCTCGAGCTCGCGCACGCGTTCGGGAACCTGCTGTCACAGGGTTTTCGGCCGAGCCGTACGATTGTTTTCGGAAACTGGGATGCAGAAGAGTACACGCTGACCGGGTCAACCGAATGGGGCGAAGAGCACGAGCGCGACCTGCGCCAGGACGGAGTGGTTTGCCTGAACGTGGATTCGGCGACAAGCGGGAATCAATTCAGCGTGAGCACCGTGCCCGCAATGCTGCCGGCGCTGATGGATGCCACCAAGACGGTGTTCGATGAGAAGACTGGCCGCTCGGTATATGACGGCTGGAAGGCGCAAGCGAGCGGGAAGGAAAACGTGCGCAGTTATCACGTGGAGGGTGCAGCGGGGGCTCCTGTTCCGTATGGCGTGCTGGGAGGCGGATCGGATTTCATGGTGTTTCTACAGCACGACGGCGTGCCTTCGCTCGACATGATTTTTGACGGCCCGTATGGCGTGTACCATTCTCTTTACGATGACTTCGAGTGGATGAGCCGCTACGCCGATCCCGGGTTTCACTATCACGCTTTGATGGCGCAATTATGGGGAGTGCTCGCGCTCAGATTTGCGAATGCCGATGTGATTCCGCTCGATTACTCGTTGTATCCACGCGAAATTGCAAACTATGTACGCGAGCTGGAGAAGACGGCTCCGAGCTTACACGCTGAACTCCAGGGGCTACTTGCGAAGTGCGATGAATGGCAAAGAGCGGCAGAGCAAGTCTCGTCTGAGATGCAACAGCCCTCAAACACTGCCGTGCTCAACCGGAAGGTGCTGGCTGAGGAACGGGCGCTCCTTGCGGAAGATGGGATTCCCGGGCGGCCTTGGTTCCGGCACTTGATTTATGCTCCGTTGCCGAGCTATGAGGCGGAGACGCTTCCAGGGATCCGTGAAGCGATGGCCGAGAACGATCTGAACCGGGCGCGTGCGCAAGCCCGCGAACTCGCGGCAGCAATTGACCGCGCGATGAATACCCTAACAGGAAAGCCGGACTAAGCGCGTTCGGGCACTCGCGCGATGGCGTCGATCTCAACTTTTATGCCGCCGCCGAGAAGGGATTGCACGGTCGTGCGCGTGGGCTTTACTCCAGGGAAGAACTCCGCGTACACAGCATCGAACCGGCGGAAATCAGCTATGTTCGCGAGATGGCACGTGCATTTGACAACGTCTTCAAAAGAGCAGCCGCCAGCCTCTAGAATTTTGCCGATATGAGAGAGCGTCAGGCGGGTTTCGTCTTCGATCGAGCCTGACTGCGTCACGCCTGTTTTCAAATCGAGCGGGCCTTGACCGCTGATATAAAGCCAGCCGTCAATTAGAACGCCGGCGGAGTAGGAACCAGTGTGGGCTGCTTTATCGGGATGCTTGATCTCTGTTTTCGGCATAAGAGTTGATGTCCTTTACGATGTAATCCGGTTTGTTCGATCATAGATTACGAGCATCTGACGTTGAGTAAAACGGCTAACAATAGTTATGTCGCAAGTGCCATAATGATGTCATGGCTGTTCGCACCACGGTCGATATTCCTGAGCCATTGCACAGAAGGCTTCGCGTCAGAGCGGAACAAGCGGGTACTTCGATCCGCGCTCTGATTGTCCAGGCGCTCGAGCACAGGTACAGTGAAGCCGGACAGGGCGCGTACGTAACGGGGCCTCTGATAACGGGCACCGGCAAGTTGGGACCTTCCTTTCCTAAGGACGAAAACCCTCATGAGCTTGTTTTTCCCTGATCTGAATGTGTGGATCGCGCTCTCCGTCGCCGCCCACATCCATAATGCCGATGCTTGGCATTGGCTCACTCTATTGCCACGTAACTCGAAATTGATTTTTAGCCG
This sequence comes from uncultured Acidobacteriaceae bacterium, assembly GCA_963703035.1. Lineage (GTDB taxonomy): Bacteria > Acidobacteriota > Terriglobia > Bryobacterales > Bryobacteraceae > Bog-105. The sequence goes on from OY969780.1 coordinate 3,112,043, forward strand.
GTACACCCAAATCGGCCTGCTTCGCCTTCTCACGAACCAAGCGGCAATGGGCGAACAGACGCTCACTCTAAGGCAGGCTTGGGAGGTATACGAGCGTTGGGTGGGTGACCCGCGCATCGGACTATATCCCGAACCACGGGGACTGGATGTGGCATTCAGAAATGCAACAACGCCGTTTTTGAGACAACGCGCGTCAAAAATGGGTCGGTGATTGCTATCTGCTTGCCTATTCAAAGCAAGCCGAAGCACATCTAGTAACTTTTGACCGGGCTCTACTCGAGGCGGCGCGGAAACAGGGCGGCAGCGCAATTCTGGCGGATTGAACGAATCGCGGCACTTACGGCAGGCCACAAAGATCGATGGCCTGCGCCACGTCATGAGGCTGACGATATCGTTCGATATCTGGGTTCGAAAAATCGAACCCATTTTCGGAGGGATCGAAGGGTTGGGTGTCGAGCTCGTCGATTTCGCTGGTTTTGCGCTCCCTTTGGAGTTGGCGAAGTTCGGCGGAGGCCTTCCCGTAGTAGCGGAGCAGACGGGCTTCCTGGAGCTGCAGATTACGAATCTGTTTTTCATAAGTGAGGAACGTGTGGACGTCTATGAGGCGGGGCCGCGCAGCGGGGTCCTCGTGATCGAAGTTGGCGGCGAACTGTGTGCGACCTAGGGCGTAGATGCCCATTTCGAGGGAGCGGATGCGGTCGAGACGCCAGAACGTGTCGTAGAAGTTGCCACCCAATTCGCGGTAAACGGTGCCGTCGCGCAGTAGGTGATAGGCGATGATTAGGAGTTGGTGAGCGGTCGCGACGATGGCTTTCTTGACGCCATGCTGGGCCGCGCGTCGATAGAAATGGGCGGTGAGGTAGCAGTCTCGTTTGTGAGTGACGGCCCAGGCGGATTGACATAAAGCGCGGCGCAGCCAGCGGTTGCCCTTACGCGTGCGGCCGCTGAGGCGTTTGCCCGCGCTCTCACGATTGCCGGGACAGAGCCCGGCCCAGCTGACAGCGTGAGCGGCGTCGGGGAACACGGTAACATCTGGCCCAAGCTCGGCAATCAGGGTCCAAGCAGTTAACACGTCAATGCCGGGAATGCTGCACAAGTGCCGAACCAAATCCTCGTAGGGTTGCATGCGCCGCAGCAGTTTCCTGATCCAACCGCACAATCTTGCTTTCGACGAACTCCAGATGGGCCAGCAATTCGCCGAGCAGATAGCGGTGGTGGTGCTGTATCTGTCCGTGCAGAACCAGCTCTAACTGCTCGCGCTTACCACGCAGATTGCCACGCGCGTAATCGGCCAGCCAGCCGGGATCGGAATGCCCATTCACAATGGCGCGTAACATCGCTCTGCCGCTGACACCCAGTAAGTCACTTAGCACCGTATCGAGCTTGATGTTGGCATCCTCCAACACTTTGTGAATGCGGTTATGGACACGGTTCCGCTCCCCTGTAAGCTGCACGCGATAGCGCGTCAGCTCCCGAATCTGCCGAATCTCGGGCGGCGGCACAAAACTGGGCCGAATGAGATCGTGCGCTAGTAAGTCGGCAATCCACTCGCTGTCCCGCCGGTCGGTTTTGCGCGAGGGGATGTTTTTCACCTGATAGGGATTGGCCAGCACCATCGGCAAGCTTCTCTCGAGCACGTTCCAGACGGGCTTCCAATACACGCCCGTCGATTCCATGGCCACACGCTCCACCCGACACGCCCGCAACCATTTACCCAACTTCTGCAGTTCTTTCCAGTGCGTGCCGAACTCTTTCTTGCGCACTTCGCGCGTACCCTCTTCTCCAAACACCAACACGCTAGCCGTGATCGTGTCTTTATGTACATCCAGACCGCCACAGCGGCGGTACACTACCTGCATGTTGCCTCCTTCGCCGCCAGACGAACGGACGCAGAAACGAACTCTAGACATTCCTTCTCGTGCTCACTGCCTGGCGGCAGAGGCGACACTTCGTTGCACCAAACAAGCGTCCAGCCAGATTCACAGTCGGACTCCAAGGCGCCAGATCGATATCGGCCTTCTCTCGCTGGCGGGTCCTTCGATCATCTCTCAGCTCTGGCCCCGTTTTCATCCTTCGTTGCGACGGCTGCCCAGCCGCCATGGCTGAGTAGAGGATGTCCGCCTTTCCGTTGAAAAAGGAACGGCTCGGAAACACGATCTAAGCCGCCGAATGGGCAGCGACGGTGATCGCATTTAGGTTACAACGTATGTCATAAGCACGCTGCAGATTATGAATAAGCAGCGGCAAATGGCGGTGGCCGTGAAGACGATTCCAGCGTGTTTCGGCATACAGCAGGGCTGAGGCCACCCAGCGCAAGCGGTGATCGCTGCCCTGCCAGCGTTTGACACGCCGGCAGATGGTCTCGACAACTGAAAAGCTGGATTCGATTCCATTGGTACTGCTGAGGGATCGCCGCAACCGGGCATGCACCTGCAGATCATGTAGCGTGAGGGTCTCCTCTAAGCCCTCCATTAAGCTGGCCGCCGCACTCGGGTTCAGCTCGTTCAACTCATCGTGCAATCGATAAAGCGCCTGCCGAGCATCACTGCTATCAGCGTGAGCGTAGGCCAGCCGTAGCTTGTACTTGAACCAGTGTTGCTGCGTGTCCGGCACGTACGCCAGGATGTTGCGGATCTTATGCACCTGGCAGCGCTGGATGAAAGCGGCTTCGCCGGCATGCCGCTCAATGGCGGCGCGCAAGGCACGGCTGCCATCAATCAGATACAAACGCGGCTGGCTGAAATCCAGCCCCCGCTCGGACAGATGCTCAAATAAGCCGCTCACCACCTTCGCATTCTCGGTGGCTCCTTGCACCAGTCCCAATACGACCTTCTTGCCAAACGCATCGATGCCGATGGCGACCACCAAATGCTGGCCCTTGAAGATCGTGCCGTCAACTAACAGCGCACAGATCTGGAGATGCTGCAAGGAACGGCTCATGAGAGCTTCCAGCTTCTTGCGGCTGGCCTCCACAAATCGTTCGCTGAGGGTGCTCTTCTCCAGCCCGTAGGCATCCATAAACTGCTGCAGCACTAACTTGTAATCCCGCATGCTGAGCCCGCGCATGATGTTGCTCCAAACTGTTTCTTCTGCCGGACTCACTTGCTGGAACAGCTGGTAAGTTCCCAAGGGCAGCTCTTTGCCGCCACACTCACGCACGCGTGGCCGCGCGATCGGAACCCGCTGGCCATCGATGAGGCACGAGCCTGGCTCGATACCCCACCGGTAAGCCTGCCGCGTTTGCCTGCGACACGATCGCGGGCCAGCAATCTGCTCGACCTCCGATTCCAGTACGGACTGGATGAACATCCGGCCCACCTTTCGGACCAGCTCACCCAAGCCCTGCTCCAAGCTGGTCAGCACTTCTGCCATCGGCAAGCAAATCTGTACCGCCCGATCCTTCTCTGCACCCGCACTCTTCTGGACTGCTCTTCTCTGATACGCTCTCTTCAAAACGACTCTCCTTTTTTTCTGGCAAGAAAAATTTCCCAGAGCCTATCACGGGCTCTGGGTGAGTCGTTCCCTTTTCTACGATCTTTCGGACATCCTCGCTGAGTCACGGGGATGCTCAAAAAAGTATGTTGGGCGGAATGAGTAAGTTACGTAAAGATTTTGGGACCAGCGTGCAACCGCAGACTGTAAGTTCGTGGGCGAATGAGATCGGCTGCCAAAACGGAGGTGAATTCGACGGACAATATCGCCGAAGAGCTTTGCTGGCCGCGCCTGCCGTTACCGTCGCAAACGGAATTTCAAAGGTCAAGGGCGAGATTCAAAGGATTTTCGGGGCCGGTGGGATCGGGCAAGAGCGCGGCTTTGTGCTCGGAAGCTTTGCGCCAAGCGTTCATCAATCGCGGCAGGCAAGGGCTGATGGCCGCGCCTACGTTTGGGATGTTGCGAGATGCGACCTTACCCGGTTTGTTTCTGGCAATGGAAGAGCAGGAAATCGAATTCGAGCACCGCAAGTCGGATGGCGAATTGATTGTAAAGGGGCCGGACTCGACGGTGCTGCTGAGGTCGCTGGACGAGCCGGAGAGGCTTCGCGGGACGAACCTCGCGTGGTTTGCGATCGACGAGCTTTCTTATTCACGCGAAGAAGCCTGGCTACGGCTGGAGGCTCGCTTGCGCGATCCGAAAGCTGAAAGATTATCGGGCTTCGGGGTTTGGACCCCACAGGGGCACGATTGGATTTACAGACGGTTCATCGATAAGCCGCTTGCAGGTTACGAATGCGTGCGGGCGAAGCCGTTCGAAAACCGGTATGTGTTGGATCGAACGCCGGATTTTTACGAACGCCTTGAGACCAGTTATGACCCAAAGTTTTATCAACAAGAGGTGTTAGGCGAGTACGTAAACAGCCGGGCCGATCGGGTGTATCACTGCTTCAATCGCGCGGTGCACCTGGTTCGGCAAGCATATGAGCCGAAGAGACCTTTGTTATGGGCGCTGGACTTTAACGTAGCGCCGATGTCATCAGTTCTCGTTCAGGAGCATAGCGGGCGCATGGTGGTCATCGATGAAATTGTTCTGGAGCGCGCGACTACTGAAGAAGCAGGCCAAGAGTTCGAGAACCGGTACAAGAGTCACGCAGCGAGCCTCGAGATCTTTGGCGATGCGAGCGGCAGGAACATGCATACGACGGGAACCACGGACTATTCGATGTTGCAAGGGTTCCTATATCGGGCGGGATTCCGGCACGTGAAGTTGAATGTACCACAGAAGAATCCCCCGGTGCTTAGCCGTGTGCAGAAAGTAAATGCGCTTCTGACGAACGCGCTGGGCGAGGTTCGGCTGGAAGTGGATCCGAGATGCAAGGAATTGATCAAGGACTTTGAAGAAGTAATGTTTAAGCCGGACTCGGGGATTGTTGATAAGGTTCGAGATCCACAGCGTACGCACGCTTCTGACGCGCTTGGGTATCTGGTGTGGGCGCTCTATGGGGAAAAGGTAAAAGCCGGTGAGATTAACAAGCCTTTGTTCTAATTGCGAGGCGCGCAGTCCAAGGGGATAAAACTCTCTCACTTACGCCATAGGAATGCAGGAAGAGACGAGATGATCGACATCGATAGAGAGCACCCCGATTACCGGCGGCAAAGACGAACGTGGCGCACATACCGTGACTTATACGCAGGCGGGCAACAGTTCAAGCACCATGCGGCAGACTATCTTTTGCGACGCCAAAAGGAGCCGCTCGACGTGTATAGCGAGCGACTGCAAAGGGTATTTTATGAAAATTACATTGGATCGATCGTAGATTGGTATTCGGCCACTCTGTTCCGGCGCGGGCCTGCGCTGCATTTCCAAGGCGATAACGAAGCGGGCCAAAGCTTTCTAGCGCAATTAACAGAGGACTGCGATCTGCGCGGGACGAACCTCACCAGCTTCTTCCGTAGATGCTTTAGCGACACGTTAGTCACCGGCCAGAGTTACGTTTTGATTGATTTTCCGCGAGCGGTAAGCACGCCGTCAAATCGCGCGGAAGAAGATGCGATTGGACTATCACGGGCGTATCTGGTTCGGTACTCGGCTGAGGATCTCATTAACTGGAGTATGGATCAGAGAGGCGATTTTGAGTGGGTGGTTCTGAAGCAGTCTGGGGAACGGCAATTAAGTGTCGATTCGCCTGACATCGTACGAGAGACTTACTGGTATTACTTCGACCGGACGGAGTACCGAACATTTCGCAGAATTGAAGCTGTAAGTTCGGGCGCTGGCGTGGTGTTCGGACAAACAGCAGGAGCAAATAAAGTCGCAGATATTGACCTGGTCGCGCAGGGAGCTCATTCGCTGGTACGCCAGAAGCGAGTTCCGCTGTTGCCGATGCAGCTAAGCGAGAGCTTATGGCTGATGAATAAGGCGGCGCACTTGCAACTGGAACACTTCAACAAGTCGAATGCGTTGGGGTGGGCCATATCGATGGGCCTTTTTGCCATGCCGGTGATCTACTCGGATCGGGAGTGGAACCAGATTGTGGGTGAGAGCTACTACATTCAGCTGGGGCCGCAAGACCGGTTTGGCTGGACGGAGCCGGAAGGCAAGGTTTACGAGATAGCCGCGCAGAATTTAGAAACGCTGAAGGAAGAGATTTACCGGGTCTGTTACCTGTCGCAAGCCTCGGGGGAAATGGTCGGCGGGCATGCGCAATCAGCTGCCAGCAAGCAGCTGGATTTCACGATCACGCAAGAAGTGCTGCGGGCTTATGGCGATACCGTTAAGGACCTTATACAAAAAGTATTGACAACTATAAGCGACGCGCGCGAAGACGGGCTTCAGATATCAGTTTCAGGCTTGGACGAACTGGACATTGGCGATTTCAATAGCGAGTTACAAGAGGCGGCCAGTTTGTTGCAGTTAGGGATTGGATCGCCGACGTTCAAGCAACAGGTGTTTCAGAAGCTGGCATTCAAGTATCTGAGCGATGCGCGGCAGGACACAAAGGACAGGATTGCGGAGGAGATAAACGCGCAAGTGGATGCGCTCCGGCAACAGCCGAATGCGGGCGCGTAGAACAAGAGGAACTATGCCAGAGGAAAACGGTATGGATGATCAGGCAGTAAGGGCGGTGGACGTGCGGCACGTGGTGAGACAGGCGATTGAAGAGTTTGTACAGGCTGAGCAGCAAAAGGCCGAGCCGGCGTACAAGGCGGAGCTTCAGGAAGAGCGAAAGAGACGGGAAAGCCTGGAATCGCGGTTAAACCAATTGGTGGAAGAGAATCGAAGCGCTCGTGCGGCGGCGGAAGAAGCGGACAGAAGCTCGCAAATCCGGAGCGAGTTGCAACGGTTAGGGGTTGCGAAAGTAGATCTCGCATTTCGAGCAGTGAAGGACGATATCGTGCGCGGAGAAGATGGCCGGCTGCACGCACGGGGCTCGGAGGCGAAACTCCCGGAGTACCTGGCGAGCTTCGTACAAGAGAATCCGGAGCTACTGCCGGCGAGGATTGCGGGCGGAAGCGGAGTGCAGGCCGGGTCACGAAAATCCGCTCCCAGTGCCCCTGCAGGAATTGAAATGGACAAGATCAAACCGGGCATGAGCCAGGAGGATCTGGAGCGAGTCCGGCAAGAGATTGCACGCGTGGCATCCCAAGCATTGCGGGGCGCGTAACGAGCTACATCGGCCCAACACGCGTTCAACACGCGTTAGCCGGGCAGCCCTGAACGCTGTAAGTGAAGTCAGCGACGAGTAAGAACGTCGAAATATTTATTTAGGAGACTCTATGTCAATAATTACATCTGCCAACCTGGCGAATGCGATCGTTAAGCTTGTTGCTGCCGACGCGTTGCCGGCCCTGATGGGAAACCTCGTCATGGGCAACTTGGTGAACCGCGATTACGAGCCAGTTTTGGCTCATGCGGGCGATACGGTGAACATACCAATCCCGCCGTCACTAACTGCAAACAACATTGCAGAAGGCGGAACGGTTACACCTCAGAATCCGAACTTAGGGAACGCTCAAATTGTTTTGAGTACGCATGCCGAAGCGACATTTCAGATTCCGGATGTCACGAAAGCGCTTGCGTTTCCTGAGCTGTTAAAGGCCTATATGCAACCCGCTGTGATTGCTATAGCAGAGCGCGTGGAGAGCGACCTCTTGAGCCTTTATGGGCAGTTTACGGCGAACGCGCCAGTGGGGTCCGCTGGGACGCCGGTTACCGAGGCAACGATTGACGCAGCGGAGACGGCATTATTTGCGGCGAAAGTTCCGCCCAGCGCGCCGAAGTACCTGATTGTGGATTCGAATACGTATTCGCAGATCCGGCAAATACCTCGCTTTAGCGAATACTATACGGCGGGCGAGGCTGGTCTGAGGGCGTTAGTGGAAGGGAATGTCGGAAAGATCAAGGACTTTTTCATCTTCCGCTCGCAGTATGTGCCCGTAACGGGAACCACGAGTCCCAATACTCATAACCTAGCGTTCACGCGCGACGGTATCGGGCTAGTGGTTCGGCGTCTGCCTCAGCCGTTGCCGGGCACGGGCGCTGTTGCCGAGTACGCGGAAATGGGGAATTTTGGAATTCGGGTGGTAATGAGTTACCAGCCGAACACTCTATCGCAGCAGTTCACGGTGGATGTACTGTACGGGACGGGCGTGCTGCGAAACAACTTTGCCGTTCAAGTGAACAGCTGATCAGCTCTTCGCGAGTTAGGGGGCCCGGAAACGGCTCCCTTCTTCATTTTAGGGAGGATACCCAATGGACTTGAAACAATATTTTCGAAAGATTCGTGAAGTGGAAGCTGCGCTGAAAGACAATTTTCCACTGGTTGTGAGCCTCGAAACTCCTGAAGGAGGAAAAGCTGGACTGATAACGGAGCTTCCGCGATTTGACGCGGCGAAGATGATCGTGGATGGGCGAGCGGTGCCGGCTAGCGAAGAGAAGAAAGAATTCTATCGCGAGCAGCAGAGGAGCGCCAAGAACGCGTTTGAAAAGGCCGACCTGGCCAGGCGCGTGCAGATTGCAATTATCACCGATGACAGTCTGAGGCATCAGCTTTCAACCATGGACGATCCGTGCACGGCTGGAAAGTAGGCCGATATGGCTTTATTCACAGATGCCGGGGTCGTCACTCTGCAGGATCTTCTGGAATTTGAGGGAGCGCTGGTTCAGGTCGCGTCGTCGCACGACATCAATGTGGACACGAAAGTTAAGCTCGCAATGGCCGCGATCAGCGACACATTGATGTTGTGGTTACTGAGAGCGGGCGCCTCGGATCCACAATATCTCAATCGGCGCTTGCTCGGGCTCTCGACTGTAGTTGTAACTCCCGCGATGCAGCGATGGATCTGTTTCGAATCCTTATCACGATTTTACGGAGAAGCGTATAACGTGCAGCTCAACACCAGATTCCAGGGAAAGTGGACAGAGTACGAGCAGCAGGCAAAGGATGCGGAGGAATTAGTTTTCATGTCGGGGATCGGGATCGTCTACAACGCGTTGCCTAGGCCTGCCACGCCTCTGGTGTCAATACAAAACGGAAACACACCGGCGCTGGCGCTTTTCGTTCAAACGGCCTGGGCGGACAGTCACGGAAACGAAGGTGAAACGAGTCCCGTCAACGGCTTGATCCTGAACGGGGCGAGCACGATTGCTGTGGGAATGGCTGAGGGAGCGGTGAATGTTCCGAAAGCGGCAAGCGGCTGGAACGTTTATGCGGGGACGGGTGAGGCGGATGTGACACGGCAAAATAATGTGCTACTGCCCATCGGATCGACTTGGCAACTGCCGAGCACGGGTCTTGTGGACGGGCCAGAATCTTCCGGAGGGCAGCAGCCGAATTTCTATATCGTTCTGCCAAGGACTGTTCAACGGGGCTAACTCATGCTGCCATTAACGATACTCGCGGCCAAAAAGGTTTCTGAGCTGCTAACAGCTGGAAATGCCCTCGAGGGTCAGATTAGCGCAATCGCCGACGGATCAAACACAAGTGTTCCGAATATTGCTGCCAACCAAGTAGTCTTGAGCTCCGCAACACCCGACATGGGTGATAAGAGCCTGCAATTCACCTATCCGCGTATCTGTCTTTATAGCACGGGCCTCAAGAACACGCACACAGAGAAATTCCGATCTTTATCGGGAACGATTTCGGTGATTGCGGATGTTTGGGCGAGCGGCAACTTGCTTCAAGATACAGACACCTGGATTCACTTCTACGTTGAAGCAGTGACGAATATTCTCCGGCAACATATCGGAGACTGGGGCGATGGACTTTTTTTTTCGGGCACATACGATGTACAGTTTCAGCCACCCAAAGCCGGGGGGTTCGGATTTGTCGAATCGGCGAAGGTTACTTGCAACGTGAATGTAAGCAGAAACTAGAAAGCTCAAAATGGCACAGTACATTTCTTCCAATGCAAACCGGTTCTATGTGGCGCTTGAAACGAGTTATGGCCAGACAGGGCCGGTAACCGCAGCGAATCGATTCCCCGCCATTCGTCTTCACGCCCAGCAGCGTTTAGAAACTGGCAAGCGAGTTGACAAGACTGGCACGCGCACGTTCCTGGGCACCTCAAAACAGTCACGCCGGCAGACGGTGTTTCAGGCACGAACTTACCTGACGTCATGGACTGGATCTGCGGAGCCGTCCTACGGCCCTCTTTTTCACGCCGCGCTCGGGGCAACTCCTAGCTTGAGCAGCGGGCTTACGGTTGCGGCGGCCGCAAATCCGAATCAACTGCAAACGACGGCGCCACATGGCCTCACTCTGCGGTCGGGAGTGTCATTCGATGGTGAGATTCGATTTGTGACAGGCGTGCCTGACACTTCTACAATCACGATAAACGTACCGTTTACGACCACTCCGGGCGCAAACGTGGCGCTTGCGCCGACGATCAGTTACAGATTGGCGAGCGCAGTGCCTAGCATTACGTTTTACGACTATTGGGACCCCGCGACTGCAGTAAGCCGCATTGTTACGGGCGCCGGTGTCGATACGCTGGACATTTCCGTTAACGGCGACTTTCACGAGTTTGTTTTCAGTGGTCCGGCTTGCGATCTTTTGGATTCGAGCAGCTATAGCTCTGGGCCAGGTGGCGGCAGCTTTCCGCAGGAGCCCGCGCTGCAAAGCTTCGATTATTCGATAGTCCCAGGCCACTTAGGTGAAGTATGGCTCGGAAGCAGTACGGATCAATTTTTTACGTTGACGGAAGCTGCTTTGGAGGTGAAGAACAGCCTCGAGGTTCGAAATCGAGAATTCGGGTCTTCCTATCCGCGTGCGATTGTTCCCGGACCGCGCGTCATCAACTCTGAATTTAGGCTGTTGGCGCAAGATGATGACAAGACAACTGCGCTATATGCAGCCGCAAAAGAACGTACTTCGATTTCTGCAATGCTGCAATTGGGCCAACAACAGGGCCAAATTATGGCGATATTTCTGCCCAGCATGGTGCCTGAGATACCCGATTACAACGACTCGGAAACGAGATTGCAGTGGGAATTTAAGAATAACCGAGCACAGGGAAGCTCTGATGATGAAATTGCAATCGCATTTGCGTAAGAAGGTGTGCTACTCAAGCCTGCTATGGCATGAGAGCCGAGTTATGCCCGGCGTGCGGTACGCCATCCGGCGTGTATCTTTATCGCAACGCATCGAGTTGACGCAAAGAGTAAGAGAACTCTCGTCGCGCCACGAATTCCTGAAGGCAGGAGATACATCGGATGAAGTAGATGCAGCACTGAGCGATTTATTGGTCAGACGGCTGTATCTCGAGTGGGGGCTCGAAGAGCTGAGCGGGTTGAGCATCGATGAAGAGGCAGTGACGACGGCCGCGCTTATTGATAGGGGCCCTGAAGCGCTGAGCGATGAAATTATTGCTTCGATTCAAGGCGAAATCGGACTTTCTGAGGAAGAACGAAAAAACTCCTGATCGCGTTCCATTTTCAGTTTTCGATACCAGCCGCGTGGAATTGCGATAGCTGCCGGTCGAGCGGCTTGGTAGAGATCCGTAATTGTGCATGGACGGGAAAGATGCCGTTAAAGGAGGCGAAACCCATTTGGAGCCGCGCGGGTGTGACTTGTGCGCAGTGCCCGAAATCGATTATTACGGCGCGAAGCCTGCATTATCTGGAGCAGTTTGGGTTCTGGAAACACTTTGGCGGGAAAGACGTGTGGTCGATGGACGCTAAGTGCGCCGAGGCGTTCGTGGTGTTAGAGCAAGCGTTGCAAGAGGAGGATCAAGGTGGCAAGGAAGAATAATTTATCGAATCTGAGGACGCAACTTTCTCGGAAACCCATGGACCTGATACATCCGGCCGCGTCCGAAAGCTCAGAAGGAAGTCTTGCGATCGGCAATTCGGGAGACGCGAAGCGCAGTTCGATCGGTGGCAAGCGCACGCCGCGCGCGATTCAGTTCGGGAGGCCTTCACAGTCCGGCTCTAAGACACCTGCGAGTTCGGGGAGTGAATGGGCGAATTTGTTGAAGCAAACCGCTTCAGGAGGAATCGCGAGCGCGTTTACCGGAGGATTCGGCGGGATCGGAGGTCTAGGCTCGCTTATTTCGGGCATTTTTAGTCTCTTTGGCGGCGGAAAAAAGACCTTACCGCCATTAACAGAATTTCAGTTGCCGAATTCGCAGCAGCAGAGTGAGTATGTGAGCTCAAAAGGCGCTTCCGTGTATGCCGGTGATGCTGAGGTAAGCGGCTCACCCAGTAGCGGGGAAGGCATTTATAACAACGGTGCGCAGTTGGAGACCAGCGGGACATCGACCAACACGCAATGGATTCAAGACCAGAGCGGAGCGATTGCACAGGCGGTAAAAACTGCGCTTTTGCATTCAAGCACGCTTAACGATGTAATCGCGGAGATTTAAGATGTCGACTTTTCCTGTTCTCAGTTGCGGGGCCGTCGCACAATATCCCGCTCCGCTCAGAGTGGGACAAGCCGCCCAGGTGATCCGATTTTTGGATGGATCCGACCAACGCTATCTCACCCAGTCCGGAATGCTCCGCGCATGGCAAATTCAACTCAATTTATTGAATGAAAGCGAGATTCAAGAGTTAGAGGCGTTCTTTACATCGCAACAGGGCGACTATTCAGCGTTCGTCTTCCCAGACCCGTTTACGGGAAGCAATATTGTGAACTGCCGCTTCGGCGCTCCGCTGTTTATAAGTGACTACCTGGGCGTTGACGTTAGCTCAACTTCGTTTTGGGTGATAGAAACGCATGGCTAAATTCTACTTCCCTCAACTGACGAGCGGTGCGATAGCTCAATATCCAATTCAGAAAGTGAAGGTGGCCCGAACTGTCAAAAACGTTTTGCCGGATGGAAGCATGATTTTATATCCGGACCCAAATGCGGCGCGCTTGGTTTGGCAGCTTTCGTATACCGATCTAGCGCTCGTCGACATGCAGGCTATTCAGGAGCACTTCAATGCTTGCCTCGGGCCGCTTCACGCGTTCACGTTTATTGATCCGACAGAAAACATGCTCATTTCGAGCTCTGATCTGACGAATGCGGCCTGGCAGCTCCCGAGTTCGGTAACGGTGAGTTCTGGTATTAGCGATCCCGAGGATGGGACCGGCGGATTCGTCGTCACGAATACAGGACAAGGCGCGCAGGAGATCAGCCAGAGTTTTCAGATTCCTGCGAATTGGCAGTATTGCTTTTCGGCATATTTGAGCAGCGGTCAGGGCTCCACAATTACTTTGATTCGCAACGGAAGTTCGGCTGAAGAAGACAGCCCGTTTTCGATCGGCTCAGAGTGGGCGCGGGTTGTTTCAAGCGGCGCATTGAATGATCCAGGGACAGAGTTTACGGTTGCACTCAGAATCGGCGCTGGACAGCAGATCGGAGTTTATGGCCTTCAGCTAGAAGCTCAACTGGCGCCTTCACGGTATAGGCCGACCTCGCAAACAGGCGGGGTATATGCAAACGCACATTGGGCAGTTGACGAGCTGACCATCGTCGCTGAAGCACCGAATCTTTTTTCAACTTCCTTCAGTATTGAAGCCGCCATATAGGAATCGGCGAAATGAGTACGATCAACCAAGTTAAGCAACTGGCCGAGACGGATACGCCAATACTCTTTTTTCAATGTGTTTTGCCGTCCGGCGACGCGGAATACTGGAGCACGCACTCGATTCCTTTCAGTGGAAACGCGTATTCGGCGAGGGTCCTGAAGCACAACCTCTTCGACCTGCAACTCTCAGCCGACGATGCAATGGACGGTATCTCACAACTTTCACTCACTTTGGCGAATGCAGATTCGGTGCTTTCGGAATTGGAATCCGTGATCGGTTTCAAAGGCTCGCAGCTTACGGTTTACTTCGCGTTTGCGGATCTGCCAAGCCTGACGATTACAACCGAAAGTACGATTCTTTTTCGCGGGATCGCAGGGGACCCCGAAGAGATGCTCGAAGACTCGTTGAAGCTGACGTTCGCGAACAAGCTAAGTCTGCAGCGGGTTCCAGTTTCTGAGGTTCGAATCCAGCGTTCCTGCGCATGGAATTTTCCGGTTACCCATGAACAAAGGCTTCTGGCAAAAGATGGAGGAACGAGCGGCCGCTATTCGCGTTTTTACCGGTGTGGATATTCCGCTGACGTGCTTGGAGGAGTGGGGAACCTTAATGGTCGCGGAGAAGCGTTCGCCTCCTGCGATCTCTCTCGCCCGCAGTGCCAACAGCGCGGGATGTTCGATACAGATAACGCCGGTAACGTGACTCGCCGGTTTGGCGGATTTGAGTTTGTTCCTTCCGCCATCATGGTGCGAACGTCCGGAGACAAAACCTCACACCTGTCTCCGCTTCTCGATGATTCCGCGAAATACAACGATCCTGTACCGATCATTTACGGAACGGGGTGGCTGAAAGCTCCGGTCATCTTTGCACGCAACGATGGCAACCTGACTCACATGGAAACGCTCTTGGGGATGGGCACGATCCAGAGCGTTATAAAAGTCGTCGTCAACGATGTTGAGATTCCACGAGCTGTTCAAGGCCAGGATATGACCGCGACGGGTTGGTATAACGTCGTCACTCTCGGCGTGCGTAACGGCAATTTCAACTTAGATTTTACAGATTCGAATGGGCAATCTTTGGGAGATCCATATGGAAGCATGTCGGTCCTGTCTATTGTCGTGCCGAATCGAATCAGTAGCGGTCGAAGCCTTCCCGATGTGGAGTACTGCTCCAAGGCATGCAGATTGACTCCTACAATGCTAATGGCGGATTTCTGGGTACTGGCTTTACGAATAATCCGGCTTGGGTGATTTTCGATATTCTTCGGCGATGTGGATGGTCTATGTCCGATCTCGATATAGAATCGTTTGCGTCCGCGGCCGATTACTGCCAGGAGTTGATCAGCACAACGGATCTCAACGGTAATGCCATTCAGGTTCCGAGGTTTGAGTGCAACCTTGTTCTGACGAAGCGGCAGAGTGCCGCGGCAATCATTCGCGGTATTCGAGTCGGATCGAGTCTGATGCTGCGCTATGGAGCAACGGGGCTCGTACAGCTGCTTCCAGAGACGACGCTTGCGGCACAGCAGCCGGCGCTACCGGATGGCGGCAACAGCACAGAAACTTTAAACAATGGGTGGCCGGCGTACGAATTCAGCGACAGCTCGGGCCCGTTCTCAGGCATTGTGCGGAGCCCGAACGGAAGCTCCACGGTTCGCCTTACGTCGCGCAATATAGCGGAAAGCTCGAATCGTTTGAGTGTTGAGTTCCAGGATGAATCGAATGAGTACCAACAGGATAGTTTGTCTGTGGTGGACGCCGATGATGCAGCGCTGATGGGGTATGAAATTGCAAGCCAGTCGACGGCTGTAGGAATTGCAAATTTCAGCCAAGCCAACAGAGTGCTTCTTCGGCAGTTGGATAAGTCGATTCGAGGGAATCAGTTTGTTCAGTTTCAAACCAGTTTTCGTGTTTTGAAGGTTCGGCCAGGGGACATCATTGCACTTACGTATCTGAAAGAGGGACTCACGCGGGCACCGTTTCGAGTGTTGAAGCTTTCGCCTTCGATGAACTACCAGCTTGTTACGATACTGGCGCAAATGCACGATGACGCGTGGTACAGCGACAATCCGGCGGTTCTAGGCGGAGCAGGACGGCAGCCTGGAGCGCAGGTACAATCGCCGCGCCCTCTGATTGGGACTACGATTCATTTGGATCCAAATGGGCAATTTGAATATTTTGATTATGGCGTTCAAGATCTGATTCAAGCGGGAAGGGATGGAGCTGCGACGGACACTCTGACTGTCGCTTTCTCGGAACCGACAAAGCCGAATCCCAATTCACCGAATCTTCCACTGCTGAGCCTGTCACCTGAATACAGCAGCACGGGCGGGACGATTACGGGCGGCAGTTATCTGTATTACGCCGTTAGCGCCGTGGATGCAGCAGGGAATGAAGGTGCCTTGTCGTTTACTGTGCCTGCCGTAGTTCCGACAGGGTCGAACAGCAACTCAGTTTCCATTACGGGTTTGAGTTTTCCGGTGAGCACAGCTTCCTTCAATGTGTATCGCGGCTCGACGCCTCAGACGCTCTATCGGATCGCGAGCACGGTTTCGCTGAACGGAAGCTACACAGATATCGGGGCGATGCCGCAACCGATCGGTCCGCCTGACGCCAGCTTCGATCATGCGAACTTTTACTATCGGTTTGAGTACGCCGGTCCATTTCAGGCGACGATGTTCTCATCGAATACCATTGGGTCAGTCGATATGGGTGCGACGAGCCTGGCATACGCGGGCATGTCGGTTCGCATTATTGAAGGGACGGGGCGGGGGCAAGAGCGAGTCATTGCGACCAATGATCAAACGACGTTGACTGTAAGCTCTTCGTGGTCGTTGGTGCCGGACGCGAGCAGCAGTTTTGTGGTCGCGGAAGGGGCCTGGAAGTTCGGCGCGGTGTCCGCGAACAGTCCTGTACAGTTTGAGATCGCCTATGAGGAAGGAACGGTTCTTCAGATATCGGGGCGCGGGGCAAACGTGTAACCAGGAGGGGGCGCCCGATTTGTGCCCTCTGACCCGCTGGCCTTTAGGTGCAGGAAAATCCGACGCAGGAATTCCGGGCGCTCCAGCCTTTTCTCTATCCGCACCGGGCGGAGGAAATATAACCGTCTTCGATGTCGGGTTTGCGGATACCAGCGACACCTCGTCTGTTTCAAGTGGAACACTGCAGATTTTCTCCTGGAACGAGTTACTGGCAACGACGAGTTATTTTATAGCGGCTGCTGTGGACGATGCGAACACCACGATTTCACTGAATCAAGTAGCCAGCCCTAACACGGGAGATATCATCCAGTCCGGAACTGAGTTAATGACCGTCATATCAGTTGATAGCGCAGCAAATACTTACAATGTTCTCCGAGGAGCCGTAGGATCAACCGCAACTGCACACGGATCGAGTGAGCCCGTCTTGCATCTTGAACGCGCGGTTCTGATTCTTCCTTTTGCCCGTGAGTTCTTTGAGAATCGGGCTTCGATCAACTATCTGCACACTGCAAGCCTGCCTGATGTTCGGGTTTGCGCAGCTCAGTTATATGTGACAAATTCCTTCGGCGATAGTCAGGCGGCCAGCAACTCGTACACGATGCGGCCTGATGGAGGATTACGTACGCTCTCGGGCGGGCAGTTTTCACTTCAGGTAAGCGGGTACCTCGCAACGCAGCAGAACGCCGCTCCTCCGTTGTTGGTTCAGGCGGCACACGCAGTCCGAGACATCCGCGCTAGTGTGACTCAGGCCCCTCAAGACTACACGGTTGAAGTAACTATTCTGCAAAACGGGGTACTGTTCGGCGGCGATGCCGCCGCGTTGTCAATCGCCTCTGGTAAGGCTACTTCAAACATTGTGGATGGGGTGAATTTGCCCCCTCTCGAAGAGGATGCCGAGCTGACGGTGAACATCACATTAACCTTGCCGCAAGGGTTCGTTCCTACACCGAGCAGCAACCCAGGCCGGGATCTTACGGTAACTCTTCGCCTCTAATATATCTGTCTATTTTGCAGAGTCGCGCGGAGTTGCACGTAATAATAGTCGATTCATGATCTACGCGGTGACGGTTTCGCTGGTGGTTCTGGTGTTGTGCGCGATTACAGCCTACAAAACCATTCAGGTAAAGAACAAAACTGATTTTTTGGTAGCTGGGCGAAGCTTAAGCTGGCCTGTGTTGGTCTTCACGCTGCTGTCTTCGTGGATTGGAGCCGGCAGCCTATTTGCCGGGGCCGAGAATGCGTATCGCAACGGGTTCGTAGCGCTTTGGCAACCCCTTGGCGGGTGGATCGGTTTGCTCATTATTGGCGTGATTGCAGGACGCGCCAGGCACTTCGCTCAATTTACAGTTCCTGATCTCTTGGAGGCACGGTATAACTCCGCGGCTCGAGTGCTTGCGACGATTGCTATTGTAATTTCCTACACAATCATCGCGAGCTATCAATTCATTGGGGGCGGGGACATGCTGCACCTAATTTTTCCCGAAATCGATCGGACGGTGGGGCTATATATTGTTGCGGCATTCGTGGTTTTGTTCACGGCGGCGGCAGGGATGGCTTCAATCGCGTATTTAGATCTTGTGATTGGATCGATGGTTACGGTGACGGCCGTGATTGCCGTACCGATTCTGCTGGCCCACGTGGGCGGATGGCCAGCGGTTCGAAGGGCTCTTCCGGCGACGCATTTCGAGGTTTTGGGAAATTATACGTTGGGGGGCGCAATCGGGTTGGCGCTGCCGACGCTGCTGCTACTCATCGGGAATCAGGGCATGTATCAGAAGTTTTTTTCCGCGAAGTCCGAAAGCGATGCAAAGAAGTCGGTGATCGGATGGATCGCGGGGACCGTGCTGTTAGAGACGCTCCTGGTGGCAATGGCAGTAATCGCCAGCTCGACTTTACACACCGATAAGCCCCGCGAGATTATCCCGTTAGCCGCCAAGAGAGCTCTACCTCCTTTGCTTGGCGCAATTCTGCTCGGCGGAGTGTTCGCGAAGGTCATCTCAACCGCAAACAATTATCTTTTTTCTCCGGCAACAAACCTGATTCATGACGTGTATGGGCGCTTCATTAATCCAGGAGCGAGCCAGCGGCGCACGCTTGTGATGTCGCGGGTGATTGTCGTGCTGCTGGGGATTTTTGCAGTTTTGCAGGCCACGCAATTCGAGTCGATTTTGAAAGCTTCGCTGTATGCGTATACGGTCTATGGCGCTGCAGTGACTCCAGCCGTCATGGCGGTATTTTTTTGGCGGCGCACAACGACCCCAGGCGCCATTACCTCCATTCTCTTAGGAACCGTGATCACAGTAAGCTGGGAGCTAATGCAAGAAAAAGGCCCGGCGGGCATTCGGGCCGAGATAGGGGGCATTGATGCTGTGTACCCGGCTTTGGCTGCTTCCGTGTTGAGCCTGATTGTTGTGAGCCTCTTGACGCGTCCTCCGTCGCGTGCCAGATTGGAGCCGGTTAAGACCACGTAAAATCCGAAATGAATGAATACGGATGAAATTCAACAAGCCTTACGCAAAGCCGGTTTAGACGGTTGGCTGTTTTTTGACCATCATCGCCGCGATCCGCTCGCATATCGAATTTTGAGCATTCCCGATACCATAGGAGCCACCAGGCGCTGGTATTATTTTGTGCCGGCTGAGGGCGAGCCGCGCAAACTTGTTCATCGGATTGAAAGCGGCGCGCTCGAGAGCCTGGAGGGCAGTAAGGAATCGTACTCGAGCTGGACGGATCAGCAACGAAAACTGAAGGCCATGCTTGCTGGAGCCTCGCGCATCGCCATGCAGTACTCACCGAAGTGTGCGATTCCGTACGTCTCGCTGGTGGATGCCGGGACTCTGGAGTTGGTTCGGAGCTTTGGAATCGAGGTTGTTAGCTCGGCGGATCTGATTCAAGAGTTTGAAGCGCGCTGGAATGAGAAACAGCTGCAATCGCATTTAGAAGCAGGTAAATTGGTCGACCGCGCGCGACGAGAGGCGTTCGACTTCATAGCCGGTCGAATCAGAGCAACAGAACCGGTGACTGAATATGAAGTGCAGCAATTCATTCTCAAACGGTTTTCTGATTCCGGGTTGACGACGACACACGGTCCGATTGTGGGTGTAAACGCGAACGGATCCGATCCTCATTACGAGCCCACGCTCAACAGAACATGCCGCATTCAGAGAGGCGATTTTGTGCTCATTGATCTTTGGGCAAAGCTTACCGAACCCAATGCCGTTTACTACGACATCACCTGGACGGGCTTTTGCGGTGATAGGATTCCGGAAAGGATTCAGAACGTCTTTCAAATCGTCAGGAACGCGCGAAAGAAGGGGTCTGCCTTCGCGATCCAGAAAGCTTCAAACTGTGAATCGTTTGCCGGGTATGAAGTAGATGATGTTGTGCGCGGCTACATTGAAAAGCAAGGGTTCGGAGAATTCTTTTTCCACAGAACGGGGCACAGCATCGGAACGGACGTACACGGAACCGGCGCCAACATGGACAACCTGGAGTCTCATGATGAACGGCGCGTCATACCGGGCACGTGCTTTTCGATCGAGCCTGGCATTTATCTTCCGGAGTTCGGGATTCGTTCGGAAGTGAACGTGTACGTGGGCGAAGGATTTGGGCGAGTAACGGGCGAAGAACAAGAAGAATTAGTCAAAATATAGAGGAGCCTTTGACCCGTTAGAATTAGGTTTGCCCGAATTTCAGCCGCTGATCAGGAATCCTCACCTTCTTACGATCGCAGGCAATTTCTGGCCTCGAAAAATAGATGAACGGCGATTTCCGCCTGTGTGCAGGCGTTATCAGATCGATCGTGCAACGGCGATCTCTGTAGTCGAACATCAGCCGAGGATCGTTCGCCGGGGACAGATCGTGTTGTTGCACGGCCTTGAAGGCTCGGCGAACGCGGGATACATTCAGAGCTTTGCGCAAGAGGCGCTCGAGCGCGGCCTTGGTGTACATCGGGCGAATTTCCGGACCTGCGGCGGCACGGAGGAGTTATCTGAAACGTCCTATCATTCCGGGCTCACGGGCGACACGGAACACATTCTGCGGAAGATTCAAGCGCGAGAACAAGGGCCGATATTTCTGGTGGGCTTTTCGCTCGGTGGAAACGTAGCGCTGAAATTAACGGGTGAACTGGGGAACACGAACTTACTTGCCGGAACCTGCGCGGTTTCGACTCCAATCGATCTCGCTGCGTCTGTGCGGTGCCTGGACAAGCGCTCGAATTCGCTGTATGCGCGACGATTTCTTGATAGATTGAAAAGCCGTGTCAGGCGAAAGAGCAGATTATCGCCGGATGTATACAGCACTGCGGGGCTAGACCGTGTGAGGACGATTTGGGAATTCGACGACCGCTTCACCGCGCCGCTGTTTGGGTTTGGGACCGCGGCAAGATACTATGAGACGCAATCAGCCAATAAGTACCTTGACAAAGTCTGCGTTCCGACGCTTGTGATTTGCGCAAAAGATGACCCGCTGGTCCCGTTTGAAATCTACGATCATCCGGCGTTCCGGTCGAATCCCGCAATTACCCTGCTGACTCCCGAGCACGGAGGGCATCTCGGCTTCATCTCGCGTCGCAAGCCGCGGTTTTGGGTGGATGGCACGGTCCTGGAATGGATGGAAGAAGTTTTGCCGGGCCGGCGCTTAGAGGAACAAACGCATCACGCGTTGCGTCTAGACGAGAGATTCGATGCGTCAACCACATAGCTTCCGGCCCAGTGCGTCGTTCTGGGAGGCAGGTCGAATTGCGATTGATTCGTTGCGAAAGAGCAAATTGCGCAGCTTTCTGACGCTCCTGGGAATCATTCTCGCCACGACCACGCTGATTGCCGTGACGGCGTTGATTCACGGAATGAATCTTTACATCGCCGATAAGGTTTCGAATATGGGCGCGGACGGGTTCCGCATTGTTCGCATGGCGTGGCTGGGGCCCTGGGATCCGAAGAAATTCCTGCAAATGTCTAAGCGCAACCCGCAGATCAAACGCGAAGAGTACGAGTTCGTCAAAGAAAATGCGACCTTGCTGCGGGGTATAGGCATGATGGCCTCGAAGCAGGAGCGTATTTCGTTTCATGGCGACTCTATGGAGGGTGTCAGCATACAAGGCATCACAGCCAACATTCCGGAGATCAACAACGTACAGATTGCAATGGGACGCAGTATCTCAGACATCGAGATTCAACGCCACGCGAGTGTGGCATTCATAGGAAACGACATCAAGAACCGGTATTTTGTGGATCGGGATCCCATTGGAAAATCGATTCAGATCAATGGAGTGCCTTTTGAAGTCGTCGGGGTCGCGAAGGAGCTGGGCAGCGTTTTTGGGCAATCCCAAGACAACTTCGTGATGATTCCTATCGACAGCTATTTCAAGGTGTATGGATCGCAAGGCATCCGGCTGATCGCGAAGGCGATCGACCAGCAGCACTTAAACGAAGCTGAAGATGACGTGCGGATGCTATTGCGCGCGTTTCGGCATCTCCGACCGAATCAGGACGACACTTTTTCGATTCTTGCTTCCGATTCATTCGTGAGCTTGTGGGAGCGATTGACGGCGGCGATCGCGGCAACCGCTCTGGGGATCGTGTCGGTATTCATGATAGTGGGCGGGATTGTGATCATGAACATCATGCTTGCGGCGGTTACGGAGCGCACGCATGAGATTGGCATACGGAAATCGCTCGGGGCGCGTAGGGCGGACATTCTGAACCAGTTTCTAGTCGAGTCGGCCACATTAGCGGCCACGGGCGGATTGATCGGCGTCGTCATTGCATGGGTAATCGCGGCTATCATTCGGAGCGCGACTTCAGTACCGATGGCGCTTCCGGTGACATCCGTGCTCATCGGCGTCGGACTCTCGGCAATCGTCGGCTTATTCTTTGGTATCTACCCGGCGCGACAGGCATCGAAGCTGGACCCGATAGAAGCCTTACGAGAGGAGCGCTAGGTAGTGAATTGGCGCGCCTTTCTTAACGCCACGACGCTTGCGCTGCAAACTATTCGCGCCCACAAGCTGCGAGCCTTTCTCACCGTGCTTGGCGTGGTGATGGGAACCGGAACAATTATCGGCGTCGGGGCGATTCTCACGGGTCTTGATTCATCGATAACGTCAATCCTGCAAAGTTTCGGTCCCAATTCGATCATTATTTTCAAGTTTGCCGCGGGATTCCGTACGTCGGCACCGACTGCCGAGGAGCGCACGCGCAAGGATCTTACGTATCAGAATTCCATTGATATCGCTGATCGCTGCAGCGCGTGCGAGCAGGTATCACCGATGCTCTTCATCGACAACGATTTCATCCGGGCGAAATACGGCGGTAACGATATGTATGGCGTGAATTTGATAGGAGTGGAAGAGGCTTACGCAAATGGCGGACAAGTAGACCTACATTTGGGGCGCTTCTTCACCGACGAAGAGAACCGGCAACGCGCGCCGGTGGCCGTAATCGGCGCGGATATCGAAAAGGGTCTCTTCGCGAATGTAGACCCGATCGGAAAATTCATTACCGTTGACGGGCATGAAGTGCAGGTAGTCGGCACGATGATCCGGCCTGCCGCGTCGTTTTTTGGTGATCAGGATAATCGCGTGCTTCTGCCGTTTTTCACCTTGCAAAAGCTTTATCCCAATGATAGAGAGGTTGCGATCGTCGTAACGGCAAAGAACGGCGAAGTTCCGCAGGCGCTCGATGAAGTTCGGGTTGTTTTGCGGACGGATCGGCGAGTTCCCTATAACAAGCCAGACAATTTCGTAATGTCAACGGCCGAGCAGATGGTGAGCGACTTCCGCGAAATCACATCGATGACGGCGCTCGTGATGGTCGTGCTCAGCTCGGTCGGCTTGCTGGTGGGAGGCATCGGTGTGATGAACATTATGCTGGTTTCCGTAACCGAGCGGACGAAAGAGATTGGCGTGCGCAAGGCGATTGGCGCAAGGAGATCGGACATCGTGCTGCAGTTCCTGCTTGAGGCGGTGGTTCTCACCGGCTTGGGTGGACTGGCGGGAATTCTGTTTGGCTGGATGATTTCGCTCGCGACCCGGCTGATCTTTTCGAGCTTGCAGACAAGAGTGCCCTTGTGGGCGGCGCTTTTGGGTATTTTGGTGTCCGCAGGCACGGGTTTATTTTTCGGTATCTGGCCGGCGAGCAAGGCGGCTCGGCTCGATCCTGTCGAGGCGCTGCGGTACGAATGAGCCGTTGAGAAGCTAGACTACAAACACAATGCGATGGAAGATTGCGGCGCTGCTCTCCATTTCAGCGCTGCTGATTATTCTCGCGGGCATTTTTCTCTACGCGGGATTCAGCACGCGTTTCGGACTGCGGATGTCAAATCCTGCCGCCGTTGTAACCCAGGTCAAGCAACTGAATCAACTTGTGACGGTTCGATACAGCATTCAGCGAGTGGTTGGGATCACCGAGCCGAAGCAGCCGTTTGGCGCTGAATCAATCCTCTTGATGGTGCAAGGGGAAGCGATTGCGGGCGTAGACCTGGCGCGTTTGAGACCGCGGGATATCGAGTATTCGGGAAAGCGGTCGGTTGTGGTGGCTCTCCCTCCAGCGAGGATTTTTAACACCTTCCTTGACGAGAATCAGACGAAGGTCTGGGACCGGCACATCACTTGGTGGACTCCATGGGTCCCGTATGATCCGGATCTGGAGCATAAAGCGCGATTGGCCGCGCTCGATGATGTTCGCAGCACTGCACGCAGCATGGGGATTCTTGCGCAGGCCCAAAATAATGCCGAATGCGCGATTAAGGGCCTGTTAGGAGCAGTAAGAATCGATGCCAGATTCAAGACGCGGGCACAGTAGGTCAGCCGCGGTTTTTCTTTTTCTGACGTCGCTGGCCTTTGCGGCCGCGCATCGCACGGCGCTCGATGATTATGTTCAAGCGCCGGACAGCCATTATCGGTACGAGCTGGTTGAGAAGCTTGCGCGGCCCGGGTACGTGGCGTATTTTCTGCGAATGACTTCACAGGAATGGCGGAGTGCCAACGAGGTAGATCATCGTCTGTGGCAGCACTGGATGACGATTTACAAGCCGAACCGGGTGAATTATTCGACGGGGATGCTGTTCATTACCGGCGGTTCGTATCGCGATCCGCGGCCGCAAATCGACAGTATGCTTGCATCTGTCGCGAAAAATACGAATTCTGTGGTTACCGAGCTGCGCGATGTTCCGAATCAACCGTTGCGCTTTGCGGGCGCCCCATTCGGCCCGCGAGAGGAAGACGAAATCATCGCCTATACGTGGAAGAAGTTTATCGACACCGGGGACGCAACATGGCCTCTACGTCTGCCCATGACCAAGTCAGCAGTGCGTGCGATGGACGCAACCGAATCGTTCTTAGCGAAGCAGCAACCGCCTGTTCGGATCGATCATTTTGTGGTGGCCGGCGCGTCGAAACGCGGGTGGACAACGTGGACGACTGCGGCAGTGGATAGGCGCGTAGTGGGTATTGTGCCGATCGTGATCGATGTGCTGAACGTGATCCCGTCGTTTCAGCATCATTACAGATCGTACGGCTTCTGGGCTCCGGCAGTAAAAGATTACTTCAACATGGGTTTAATGGACCTGACAGGCACGGAGAAATACCGGCGATTGATGGCCATCGAGGACCCGTTTTCATATCGTGAACGCTACACGATGCCGAAGTTACTGATCAATTCGGCCGGAGACCAGTTCTTTCTGCCGGATTCATCGCGGTTTTACTTCGACCAGCTTCCCGGAGAAAAGTATCTGCGGTACGAGCCAAACTCGGATCACTCTCTGGATGGAACGGATGTGAAGGAGACGCTGACGGCTTTCTACCAATCGATCTTGAATGGAAGCAAGCGGCCCGTTTTTCAGTGGACATTTGAAGGTGATCGTGCGATTCGAGTGGTGTCGGAAGAGAGGCCGACGGCGGTGATGCTATGGCAGGCGACGAATCCGAAGCACCGGGATTTCCGGTTGGAATCCGTCGGTCCGATTTATCAGAGCAGTTCTGTCGCGATGGAGAGCCCGGGTGTCTACGTGGCGCGCATGACCGTGCCACAACAGGGCTGGACGGCAGGATTTGTCGAATTGAGGTACCCGAGTGAAGGGCGGTACTTGTTTCGGTTCACGACTGCGGTGCGGGTAATTCCCGATACGGAGCCGTATCCGGCGCCCCAGCCCGGAATGACTAAATTAGGCCCTGAACTCAATCGCTGAGCGGGTGCGCTGAGTGGTTCCGGTATGCTTCGTCGAGCACTTCGACAACATGTGCCACGCGCTGGCCGTTGCCGTACAGACGGGCACCCGCGGCGAGCTGCAGCATGCAACCCGGATTGGCGGTCGCGATCAACGACGCGCCAGTCGATGCAACATGCTCCATTTTGCGCTTCAAAATTCGCATGGCGAGATCGTTGTGAACGATATTATATATTCCAGCGCTGCCGCAACACAGGTCAGCCATGGGCATCTCGCGAAAAGCGAGGCCAGGAATGGCTTCGAGCAGCTTTCTGGGAGCGGCCTTGATTTTTTGACCGTGTGCGAGATGGCATGAATCCTGGTAAGTCGCAATCGCATCAACCGGACCCATTTGTTTGTTGAGCTCGATCGAAGCTAAGAACTCAGTCACATCCTTCATTAAAGTCTTGAACTGGAGCGCTTTGTCACGATACGCTGCGTCGTGTTCGAGAAGCTCATCGTATTCTTTCAAGGTTGAGCCGCAGCCGGCCGCGTTTGTAATGATTGCGTCGAAATCTTCGCTGAGCAGCGCATGGATATTGTTACGGGCGAGAGCGCGTGCCTGATCTTTCAGCCCAGCGTGGACGTGCAGTGCGCCGCAGCAGTTTTGCGTAGCAGGAATAGCCACTTCGCAACCGTTGTGCTGCAGCACCCGAACTGTAGCTTCATTGAGGCGAGCGAAGGAGATGTTTGCGATGCAGCCGGCGAGAAAGGCAACGCGGTAGCGGCGCTCGCCAATCGGAGGGAAGGTTCTTCCGATTTTGGAGTAGAAGAACGGAATTTCGGCGGACGGCGCCAGCGCTTCTATGTCTGCGAGTGGACCGAAAAGCCTAAGGATTCCGGTGGCCCGCGCCAACCGTTGAAGGCCTGAGGCCTGGTACAGATACAATCCCGCACCGGCGATCTGGAGCGCGCTTCGTGAGGGCAGCAGGCGCTTGAATACTAGATTTTTCACGAATCGTTCCCAGAAGGATGGTTTGCGATGCGGTTCGATCTGCGCGCGCGCAGCTTCGATGATCCGGCCATAAGGGACGCCAGAAGGGCAGGCGGTTTCGCATCCGCGACAGGCCAGACAGAGATCGAGATGAAGGACCGAGGCGGGAGTAACAGGAGCTCCATTCGCGATTTCGTTCATCAGGTAAATGCGGCCGCGCGGCGAGTCCATCTCGACGCCCAACTCCCGATACGTCGGGCAGGCGTTCAGGCACAAGCCGCAGTGGACGCACTTGTCGAGATCGGATTGGGCGGGGCGCTCGGGACGTTCAGAGATGACCGGAAGAACGCTAGATGCGCCCATAGAGGCGTCCCCGGTTTAAAAGATTCTGAGGATCAAACATCTGCTTGATTCTTTTCATGATGGCAAACGCATTGACTCTTTGGGAGGATTGCGGCGGCAGCCAGAGCTCGTTTTGCGTTCGGATTTCATCGGGAGCAAACTCGACGACAGCGCTCCAGGCGTTCCCGGCGGCAGCTTTCCATAGAGGCGAGACGCCCTGCCAGGAGGACAAGTAGACAAAACTCACGCCGGAGGCAGCGCGCGAGATGCAGGGACCGGATACGAGATGAAGCAATGCGTGGAGATCTTTGAGTGGCGTCGAGACTCGAAGAACGATGCCGGCTGGCTGGCGCGCGAGAAATTCGGGAGTAAATTCACGGATGGTCTGCCAAAAAACAGCCTCGTTACTGCCCGAAAGCTCGAGGCTTCCATCGAGATCGCGTGCGTAGCGGTCGAGAACCGCTCGGCTGCCGGCTGCACGGATGGCCAGTAGGTAGCCGCGATGTCCGAGGCGCGCGGCGGCAGCCGGAGAGACCAGATCCATCGCAACCGGTTGAAGAACGCCGCGCAAAATGGAATCGCGTTTCTCTAATGCACCGTCCAGGTTTTGGAATGCGAACAGAAAGCTGCGCGTTTCGGAAGGCAACGAATGAACGCGAAAGTTGATGGAGGTGATCACGGCAAGCGTTCCGAAACTGCCGATCATCAGCTTCGCCATATCGAGCCCGGCCACATTCTTCACGACCATGCCGCCGCTTTGAATGATTCTTCCATCAAGCGTGGCGAAGCTCATGCCAATGACCAGATCGCGAGCTGTGCCGAAGGCGCGGCGCATGGGACCACTGGAATTCGACGCGACGATCCCGCCGATTGTGGCTTGCGCCGAAAATGGAGGATCGAGCGCGATCGTCTGCTTTCGGTGAGCTAGAAGCGCTTGCAATTCCGAGAAGGGCATACCGGCTTCGGCGCTTATCGTCAGGTCATTCGGCTCATATTGAAGAACGCTGCGAAGGCGAGATGTCGAAATGACAACCTCTGAGGACGGCACAGGCCCGCCCATCAATCGCTTGCTATGATTTCCTGCCACGGTTAACGTTCGCGCGCCGGACGCGGCTTCGCAAAGCGTTTCAGCGAGCTCTTTCGCCGATGCCGGCGTGAGTTGGGGCATATTCCGATGTTTACCTGTCTCGATGGTAAGATCGCCACAGATTCAAATGAACCCGCAAAGAAATAATTCCCGAACAAATGGAGTTTGAATTCACTGCGGAGCAAATTCAGCTCCGAAAGACGATCCGCGATTTTGCGGGAGCGGAAATCGCGCCTCATGTTCTGGAATGGGATGAGAGCCAGACATTTCCGCTGGAAGTGATCAAGAAGGCCGGCGAGCTTGGGCTACTCGGGGCAATTTTTCCTGAAGACCTGGGCGGAGCAGGCCTGGGTTACATCGAGTACTCGATCATTATCGAGGAACTTGCACGCGTAGATCCGAGCGTGGCATTGATTGTTGCGGCGCACAATTCGCTTTGCACTAACCACATCTATTTGTCGGGTAACGGCGAGCAACGTCAGAAATACATTCCCAAGCTTGCGAGCGGTGAATGGATCGGCTGTTGGTCGTTAACGGAGCCCGAAGCCGGTTCGGATGCTGCAGGAACGCGCTCGACCGCCACTTTGCAGGATAGCGAGTGGGTATTGAACGGGGGCAAGACGTTCACGACAAACGCCCAGTACGCGGATGTATGCGTGGCGATGGCGGTAACGGACCGCTCCGCGTCGCAGCACGGCATCTCTGCATTCATTTTGGAGAAGGGCACCCCGGGGTTTCGGGTGGGCAAAAAGGAAAACAAGCTCGGAATGCGGGCGAGCGCAACCGGCGAGGTGTTGTTTACTGACTGCCGCTTGCCGCCTTCGCAGCTTCTTGGAAAACCGGGCGAGGGATTCGTCGACAGTTTACGGACTCTCGACGGAGGCCGGATCTCGATTGCAGCGCTTTCAATCGGAATCGCGCAAGGGGCGTTTGAAGCGGCGCTGAAATATTCAAAACAGAGAAAGCAATTCGGCAGGTTCATTTCCGAATTTCAGAGTATTCAGCACAAGCTGACGGACATGGCAACCTCAATTGAGGCGGCGCGCTGGCTGACATATTGCGCGGGCGCGCGCAAAGATGCGGGGAGGCGGGTGACGAGAGAATCGGCAATGGCTAAGTTATTCGCGTCCGAAATGGCCGTAAAAGTTGCCGACGAGGCAGTGCAAATTCATGGCGGTTACGGTTTCATCAAAGATTATCCGGTGGAAAAGTTCTATCGCGACGTCAAGCTTTGCACGATCGGCGAAGGAACCAGCGAGATTCAACGCATGATCATTGCGCGTCAACTGCTAAAAGAGTAAGTTGACGACGCAGCGACGAACAGAGGATTTGAAGAGCCGGATTGCTGCGGGTGACGTGCGCGCACTGGCGCGGGCGGCTAGCCTGATCGAGAATCAAACCTCCGCGGGACGGGATCTCGTAGCGGCTCTGTTTACTGATACGGGCCGGGCAATGAGCGTCGGGATCACGGGGCCGCCCGGGGCTGGGAAGAGCACGCTCGTTGATCAAATCGCAAAGGTTCTACGCAAAGAAGGACAGAGCGTTGGAATTATTGCAGTCGATCCGAGCAGCCCATATTCGCATGGCGCGATTCTTGGCGATCGGATCCGAATGCAGGACCATCATCATGATCCTGGTGTCTTCATTCGGTCGATGGCGAGCAGAGGCCGGCTGGGCGGAATCGCGCGCGGGACGCTGGAGCTGGCTCTGCTTATGGATGCCGCAGGACGCAATGTCGTGCTGATCGAGACGGTCGGCGTGGGGCAGGATGAAGTGGAAATCGCCCGCCTGGCGGATGTTTCGGTGGTAGTTCTAGTCCCCGGCATGGGAGACGATGTGCAGGCGATCAAGGCCGGTATTATGGAGATCGCAGACGTGTTCGCAATCAACAAGGCCGACCTGGCGGGGGCGGATCGCCTGGAACAAGAGATCCGCGCGATGCAGAGTTTTGCAGATGCGACCGAGAGAAGAGAAGCGGCTCCCGTGCGGCGCGTTGTGGCGACGGAGGGCAAGGGCACCGAGGAATTGCTGAACGTGATTCGCTCGGTGTTTGAGAGGCGGGATAAGAAGCGCTCGCGCGCAGAAACCTGGAGTTTCAGATTGCGCGAGATGTTGCGCGAAAGCTTATTGGCTTCCGTCACTGATGAGGAGATCCAGCGGCACGCCGATCTGGTCGCCGCGAAGAGCGAGGATCCTTATACCGCGATAGAAGAGCTCCGCGGGTTGATAGTACGTGTATGAGCGTCGAGATCGATCATCTCGGCATTGCAGTTCGCAGCCTGGAGGAAGGGATTCGGTTTTATCAGCAGGTGCTGGGAATGAGCGTGAGCGGTGAAGAGACCGTTGTAGCAGAGCGTGTGAAGGTGGCCATGCTGCCGGCCGGTACGGGTGATGGCACGCCTAGAATCGAATTGCTCGAAGCAACCGATACGGATTCGACGATCGCGAAGTTCATTCAGAGCCGCGGGCCGGGAATTCATCACGTGGCGCTTCGAGTGGACGATCTCGCTTCCGCAACGGAGCGTTTGCAAGTTGAAGGAGCACGACTATTGAACGAGCCGCGGGCCGGCGCAGGCGGGCACATGTATGTTTTCGTGCATCCAGCCTCAACCGGTGGCGTGCTTTTAGAGTTGATTCAGAAATAGGTCGAGTTGGAAAAGAGAGCAGAGATCGGCATCATCGGCGGAAGCGGGCTATATGCGATGCCCGGATTCGAGGCGCAGGATGAAATACGGCTCAGCACGCCTTTTGGCGAACCGTCGGATGCGTTTGTTGTGGGACGGCTGGAAGGCAAGCACGTTGCATTTCTGGCGCGGCATGGGCGAGGGCACCGCATATTACCGTCTGAATTGAATTTCCGTGCAAACATTTTTGGAATGAAGATGCTGGGAGTCGAACGCATTCTTTCGCTGAGCGCTGTGGGGTCGCTGAAGCAGGAGCATGCGCCCCTCGATTTCTTGATTCCCGACCAGTTTTTCGATCGTACGCAGGGGCGCGCCTCCACTTTTTTCGGGAACGGCCTGGTCGCTCATATCAGTTTTTCCGATCCGGTTTGTCCGCAGCTTGCGGGCGTCGTCCACGATTCCGCTTTGCAATCGGGAATCAGAAGCAAGCGCGGCGGCACGTATTTGTGCATGGAAGGCCCGGCATTCTCGACTCGCGCGGAGTCAAACGTGTATCGCAGCTGGGGCATGGACGTGATTGGCATGACCAATCTTCAAGAGGCCAAGCTGGCGCGGGAAGCCGAGATCTGTTACGTTACGATTGCGATGGTTACCGATTACGATTGCTGGCATGAGGAACATGCGGCGGTAACGGTCGATGAGATCATCGGGAATTTGACGAAAAACGCGGAGAACGCGTGCCGGCTGGTTCGCCATGCGGTGGCAACAATGCCGCAGGCAAGGACGTGCGGGTGCGGATCGGCGTTGAAGCACGCAATTATTACGGACCGTGCCGCGATTCCGCAAGCGATGAAGGAAGAGCTGGGGCTGCTGATTGCCAAGTATACCGGCGAGTGAACTGGCCCACGAAGTTCTCGATTCTTGTTTGAAAGAGGGCACGTGGCCCGCACGAGCGCTGGACGCGCTGATTGAGCGGGCGCTCGACGATACCGACCAGTTTGCTGCGAGGGCAGCCACACGCGCTCTGTTCGGGATCATCATCGAGCGCTTAGGCGACTTGTTCGAGCCGTCCCTATGTGACGTGTACGCAAAGCTGTTTGCGCACGTTATCTCACGCGCGCTTCCCGAATATCAAGCCCAGGAACTGGTTCTCCGGTATTCCAGAGTGCGTCAGGTGCGGCCATTTCCGGGCGGAGAGGTGCGTCGAGTCTTTGTTCTCTCACGAGTGACATTAGGCGCTGATGTTGCAGTCACGAGCGTGGCCCTCGCTGCGGCGAAACAGCGCTTTCCGGAGGCCGAAATCTACCTTGTCGGTCCTGCGCAAAACGCCGAACTATTCGCTGCCGATACGCGGATTACGCCGCTTACGATCCTGTATGCGCGCTCGAGCTTGCTTCGCGAGCGATTGGCAGCTGCGGTCGAACTGCAAATCGCGGTTGATGAACAAGGCGCAATCGTAATCGACCCGGATTCGCGCCTCACGCAACTAGGCCTGATTCCAATTTGCGATGATTCGCGATATTTCTTTTTCGAGAGCCGCGCGTTCGGCGGCGAGCTTGCAGGAAGCCTTGCCGATTTGACGGCCGAGTGGCTTGGGGAAGTGTTCGATATCGATTCCGTCCGGCCTTATCTTGCGCCTCCTGTGCAGGAGAAGCTGGCGGAAATTACGGTCAGCCTGGGTGTGGGTGAGAATGCACAGAAGCGCATTTCCGATGAGTTCGAGTATGAAGTGGTGCGCGCTTTATTACGGCAGAACCGGCCGGTGCTTTTGGATCGCGG
Source organism: uncultured Acidobacteriaceae bacterium (assembly GCA_963703035.1). GTDB lineage: Bacteria > Acidobacteriota > Terriglobia > Bryobacterales > Bryobacteraceae > Bog-105. The sequence continues at coordinate 3,144,443 of OY969780.1, forward strand.
CGCGAAAGGCGAAGAGAGCGAGCGTGTAGACGGGCTGGTAGTGCGTTTGGGAGCGCCAGACCTTTTACATGTACACGACGGCAGTTATGCTTCATTTGCCAGTCACATTTTGCAGAGCAGCCTGTACGTGGGGTATGACTCGGCCGGCCAGCATGTAGCGGCTTCAGGAGAGGTGCCGCTCGTATCCATCTTTACGGGGTACGCGTGCGAGCGAATGCTTGCGCGGTGGCGGCCGGCGGGGAAGGCATCCTACGTAGTCGCGGTGAACGGCGGCGAACAGGCAACTGCTCTCAACCGTACGCTCCAGGCTATTGGGGAGGCGGCGGAGGAGGGGTGGGCAAAGTCCAGGGGTCGGATGTCGACGTCGATTTAGACGGCTGTGGCACAGCGGGTTTGCTCGAAGCTGGAGCTGCGGTCAAGGCATTGCCGGGTTGCTCCTGAGTTTGCGTTGCGGAGAGAGGCGCGGGCGCTACCGCGTCGTATACGATGGTCGATTCGGTTCCGAACTTTCGATAGAGCCGGAATTCTATGTCGTTCTTGGTCTTCTGGCGGCCCGCCCGCATCCGCATATCCGCTTTCAGAGGGCAGATGTATGGCTGTCCGCTAATATCGACATCGTCGTAGTCGAGTATCTCTGACGCCTCACTCACAGGGAAGCTCTTCGGTATGTCAACCGCAACGAACGTAATCCGAAAGATCGCACCGGTGTACTCGTCTGCATAGACCAGGCCTTTGTAGGCAGTAATGATACGCTGCTCGCGTTGGTACTCGATAGAGTAGTTCGAATGGCCGCTGTCGATGAAGTAGTTGAAGACGGCCATGCGTTTGCCGCGTAAGGTCCCCCAGTGATCCCAACCGAATTCTGCCTCGCTCTTGGGATCGAAAATTCCTTTCATTAAGCTGCCGAATTCTCCAACTGAAATTGCGCCCCCAAGCTGTTCCATGGTTTGGTTCGTATATTGGTTGTTCACGGAAACCAATTGATACTTCTCTTGTCCCTGCGAATACCGAAGCTGCGCATTCACGGTATCCATGATGCGATAGTGGTCGCTCAAGTTGAAATCAACGTAACGGCGCGTGACCTGCAAACACATAAAGTTCGGCAGATTTTGTGTGTAAGTCATGGCGTACTGCCGGATTTCATCGAGAATTTGTTGCTGGCGGATGGAGTCGGGCGGCGGAATGCTCGGGCGCGCGCTGAGTACAACCGCCCCGCTTTGAGCCGGCGGCGCCGCGTCCGGCGCAGTCGCGGGCGATGAGGTTGCCTCCTGATTTGGCGGCTTGAGGCTGGCTGTGCGGTCCCGCAGCTCCTGAAGGGCTTGAACGGTGCGCGGACCTGCGCCTTGGGTTTCCAGATCCGTAATAGTCTTGTCGGTCAGCTTCTCGGTGAGCTGTATTTTTTTGAGGTAAGTGGCTATCTGCTTATCTGTGTGCTGCTTCAGCGCGAGCTCGGACCTGAGAAACTCAGCCAACTGCTCAACGTTCATTTGCATTTGGGCCTGCAGTGCCAATGCGAGCGACAGCACCAATACGCCCAGACGATACTTCATGATCTTATGATGACGCGGCGCTGTCCGGACAGGTTACCCGGACGCGGGGTTAGAGCTTCTCCTGCTTGTCGAGCTCGAGCGAAATGGTGCCAATGGGAAATCCGAGCTGGAAGCGCAATTGAACCGGGGTGCGATCGGCATCATCGGTGAGCCAGATGAAAAGCCGTCCCTTTCGTTTGTACAGCACATTATCAAACAAGAACGCCTCATAGCGGATGGTATGGTACGTCTTGCCCGCGAGCGTGACGTTTTCTCTCGCTTGCGCATCAACCCTTGCGTTCACTACTTTCGTGCCGTTTGTAATGGGAAGATTCGCTGACTTGCCCGGTTCGAGATTTATCAGACGGATTGCGGCAAGCGCGCCAAGGATGTCGTGCGTGCAAGGCGGAATGTCGAGCACTTTTTTCGTGGTTGCCTGGTGAAGAAGGTCTCGTTCGTCGTACTCGAGTTTGTGCGGTGAGTTCTCAAACGTCAGGCGCGTCAAATGGTGGCGCTTGCCCTCCTGCGCATCGAGTATGGAGTGCGACGCACAAAAACGCTCGTTGCCGACGACCTTGTAGGTATCGAGCACTTTGTACAAGCGGCTCACCATACCGGCACTTTCGAGATTCAGGTCCAATTGCCAGTCGTCGGCAGAAGGATGTGAGAGCTGAACTGTGGCGGTTCCGGCCGTCACGAGACGCCACTCGACACGGTAGGTCAGTTTCTCAGGATATGGGAAGTGCGAGGTTTTTTGCGGCTGCTGCTGTGCGATTGCCAACGCGGCGAGAGGCAGTAAAAGCGCATGCGGCTTTCTCAACAACGGATGGCGAGACTTAGAGCTGCTGAGACGCAAGCTCTTCTCTAAGCTCAATCTCCTGCTCCTTGTACTGCAATTGGTACAGCTTCCAGTAGATGCCGCGATGCGCGAGCAGCTCCTGATGGGTGCCGATTTCGCGCAACTGCGCCTTGTGCATGACGATGATTCGGTCGGCGCGCTGAATGGTCGAGAGGCGGTGCGCGATGATCAGCGAAGTGCGGCCTGAGACGAGATGCGAGAGCGCTTCGCGGACGCGCAGCTCAGTCTCCGTATCAACGCTTGAAGTAGCTTCATCGAGAATCAGAATTCGAGGGTCGTGTGCCAGCGCGCGAGCGAAGCTGATGAGTTGTTTCTGGCCGGTTGAAAAGCCGTTTCCTCGCTCGCGGACAGCAGTGTTAAATCTGTCCGGCAGCTCCTCGATGAACTCGAGAAGGTTGACTTGCTGAGCGGCGCGCCGCACCGACGTATCAGTAATACTGGGCGTGCCCAATCGGATATTTGTGTCGACGGTGCCCGTAAACAGATAAGGATCCTGCAAGACTACGCCGAAATGGCGGCGCAAATCGGTCAGATCGAAGGCGCGCACATCAACGCCGCCGATTCGAATGGCGCCGCGCTGAACATCATAGAAGCGGAGCAGAAGGTTCATCAGCGTTGTCTTGCCTGCGCCGGTATGGCCGACAATGGCGACGGTTTCAGCAGGCGCAACATGAAAGCTGACGTCTTTCAATACCCAGTCCTCGCTGTTGTAGGCGAACCAGACACGATCGAACTCGATATCGACTGGGCCCTCCGGGAACGGGATGACGGACTGCGGAGAAACGATATAAGGCTTGGTGTCGAGGAGCTTGAAAATGCGCTCCGATGCAGCCATGGCGCCCTGCAGAATGTTGTACTTTTCGCTCAAGTCCTGAATGGGGCGGAAGAATCGCAATCCGTATTGGAAGAAGGCGACCAATATGCCGAGCGTGAGCGCGCCCTGGCGGATGCGGAGTCCTCCGTACGCGAGCAGGAATGCAAGCGCGGACATGCCCAGGAACTCGACGACGGGGTAGAACCAGCCGTACGCCGTGATGGCGTCTTTGAACGCGATCATGTGGTCGCGGTTAATGGCGTCAAATTCTTCCTTGCTGCGGTCTTCGCGGTTGAAGAGTTGCAGAACTGAGATGCCGGCTATGTGTTCTTGCAGGTACGCGTTAATTTTTGCGATGGCGACGCGAATGCGCCGATAGCTCTGGGATGCTTTCCGCCTGAACTGAATCGTGATCAGGACGACGAAGGGCATGACGGCGAGCATCAAGCCGGTCATTCCGGGACTCAGGCGAAACATGATGGCGATCACGAACGAGAGCATCAGGATATCGCCGATGATAGTCACCAATCCCGAGGCAAAAAGGTCGTTCAGGACGTCAACATCGGTTGTGATGCGCGTGACGAGGCGGCCGACCGGATTCTTGTCGTAATAAGCGACGTCGAGCGTCTGCAAATGAGCCATGAGCTGCCGCCGCAAATCGAACATGGCCCTCTGGCCGGTCCACTGCATGAGATAGGTTTGACCGAAATCGAAGAAGAAGCCGAGTACGACGACGCCCATGTAGAGCCCGGCGAGCTGGGAGAGGCCGGTCCAGGCATTCTTCGAGAGCCAAGCGTCGAGCAGAGTGTGCGCGGGATGGGCTACAGGAACGAGATATCTGTCGACCGCCAGCTTGGTCAGTAAGGGTCCGATAATCTGAAGAAGAGAATCGACAAGCAGGAGCAGCAAAGAAGCCGCTACAACGAACTTGTATGGCTTCAGATAGGTGAGGAGGCGCTTCATCAAGCGCGAATCGTAAGCTTTACCGAGGACCTCTTCTTCCAAACGTGCTCTCCTTTATCAGACTAACGTAGGCGCGTATCAATGAATGGTTTCGTGCTTATCGATAAGCCGGCCGGAATCAGCAGCCACGATGTTGTGAACCGCTGGCGCAAGCTGAGCGGTGAGAAGCGCGCGGGCCATTTGGGGACGCTCGATCCGCTTGCCACAGGGCTGCTGGTCTTAATGGCCGGGCGTGCAACCCGGTTGGCGCAGTATTTCGGCGATAACGAGAAGAGATACCTGGCGGAAATTACATTCGGCGTAGTGTCGGACACGTACGATGCCGACGGGGTGATCACTGAAACGGGTGGTGCTGTGCTTTGTGATGTGGCGCAAATACACCGGGCTTTAGAAAAATTCCGGGGCCGGTTTTTGCAAACTCCACCAGCGGTTTCAGCAAAGAAGGTCGGCGGCGTAGCGGCGTACAAGCTGGCACGAAAGCAGATATCTGTCGATTTGAAAGCAATTGAAGTAGAAGTGAAGGAACTGGAATTAAGAAGTGCCGGGCAGGGGAAGCTTGAATTGCTGGTGACGTGCTCGGCCGGAACGTATATTCGCAGTCTGGCCCACGATCTTGGACAGGAACTCGGTTGTGGCGCACTGTTGAGCCGATTGAGGCGATTGCAGAGCGGCGAGTTTTCCGTAGAGCAGGCGCGGACGCTCGAGCAGTTGACTGAGCTTGCCGGGTCGGACCGTTTGTGTGAGGCGTTACTTCCCTCGGCTTCCCTGTTATCGCGATTTCCGGCGGAGTACTTCGACGTGGGTATGGAAGCGCAGATCCGGCAAGGCCGCGATTTCCGGACTTCGCCTTTCGTCGTGCCTCCGGGAACGCCTTTCGTCAAGGCACTTTCGCATTCAGGCGAGCTGATCGCGATCGGAGAGCTGAGAGTTCCGAACTTGTATCATCCGGCGACGGTGTTGTAAATCCGGTGGTCAGACCCTTTGCAATGTGATGCTAAAATGTATCACATGACCAAAGCGTCCGTCCGCGATCTGCGCTATGAGTTCAAGAAGATCCAGCAACTTCTGCGTGAGGGCCAGGAGGTTCAGATTACGCATCGCCGTCGCGTTATCGCTCGTCTTATCCCGGAAAACGCGGAACCCGCCGCCGAGTTTCCGGACTTCCTCAAGCGGTTGCGCGCTACATATGGCGACAAGGTTCTTCGTGTTAGCGGCGCGCACCTCCTCGCCGAAGATCGGAGCCGTTATTGAGAGTCTACGTGGACACTAGTTTTCTGATTTCTCTCTACAGCCCCGATGCCAACTCCGTTAAAGCGATACAGAATACGCAAGCATCGAAGAACATTCACGTCGTCTCTACGTTGACTGAATTAGAAGCCGTCAATGCTTTGGAATTGCGTGTTTTTCGAAAAGAAATCTCACCTGCCCAGGCGAAGTCTTCTTTGCGCGATTTGGAGAAGGATTTAAGAGAGGGTGTCTTTCAACTGATTCGATTGCCAGAGGAAACCTTCCAACGTGCTCACCAGGTTTCTCGCCAAATGACCGCGCGCCTTGGAACACGTACCGCCGACGTGTTGCATGTAGCCGCCGCGCTTGAGCTAAATGCCGATTACCTCTACAGCTTCGACCGCCAACAACGCAAACTGGCACAAACACTTCAGTTGAAGGTGAATTGACCAGTTTACGCCTACGCCTCCAATCCTTTTTTCACAGCCCGGCGTTTTTTGGCCCACTCCGGTTTATTCACCTGGCGCGCGCGTCCCAAACTGAGCGCGTCAGGCTCGACGTTTTCGGTAATTACCGATCCCGCTGCGATGAAGGCGCCCTCGCCGATCGTGACAGGCGCAACCAGAGTTGCATTGCTGCCGACGAAGACGTTATCTTCGATGGTCGTTTGATGTTTGCGCCGACCATCGTAGTTGCAGGTAATGGTTCCCGCGCCCACGTTCACTCCCGCACCGATTACGGAATCGCCTAAATACGCGAGATGGCTGGCCTTGGCGCCTGGACCGAGCTTGGTTTTCTTCAGCTCGACGAAATTGCCGATGTGGGTGTTTTCCGCGGCTTCGGCCTGCATTCGTAAGCGCGAAAACGGCCCAACCGAAGCATGAGCGTGAATTACCGAAGCTTCCGCGACTACGTACGGCAAAATCGACACGTTGTCGTCGATCTCACAATCGCGCAATACCGCGCCGGTTGCGATGCGGCAATTCGCGCCGATTCGCGTGGATCCGCGAAGCTGCACGTTCGCTTCGATGAGCGAATCCTGGCCGACTTCAACATCCACGTCGATGGTCACGCTCTCGGGATTCTCGATCGTCACGCCTGAGAGCATCAGATCGCTCGTTTTTCTAGCCCGCAAGATTTCATCAGCCACGGCCAGCTCGATGCGCGTATTGATTCCGAGCAGCTCGGTTTCATCCTCCCTCAGCAAAGCGCCGATCTTGTGGCCGTGGCGGGTCAGGATCTTGACCATGTCGGTCAGATAGTATTCGTTCGCGGGATTATCTGCCTTAACTTCGCCGATGTACTGCCAGAAGACCGCTGCGTCGAAGCAGTACATGCCAGTATTGATCTCGCGGATCTCAAGTTGCTGCGGCGTCGCTTCCTTCTGCTCGATGATGGCGGCGATCAGGCCCGCTTCGCTTCTCACGATTCGGCCGTAGCCCGCCGGCTCGGCGACTTCAGTGGTGACCAGAGCGCCGGCGAGCCGTTTGCTCGATTGCATGTCGAGTAACGCCCGAAGAGTCGCAGCCGTTAACAATGGTCCGTCACCATTCAGAATCAGCAACTGGCCATCGTGCGATTCGATAGCTTCGCGAGCGCACAGCAGCGCATGAGCCGTGCCCTTTTGCACGGGTTGTTCGGCGAAGCGGATTCCAGCAACTCTCACGCTTTCGCGAACCTCTTGCGCCTGATGCCCGATTACGGCAACGATCTGCTGCGGCTCCGCCACGTGCAGGGCCGCCCGAATGACATGGTTGAGCAGTGTATCGCCGGCGATTTCGTGTAGAACCTTCGCCTTCTTCGACTTCATTCGCGTTCCGAGCCCAGCGGCCAGAATCACGACAGAAACGTTCTGTTTCATCTGAATTTTGCGCGTTGGACAGCCAATGTTTCCTGCCGGACTTGATGTGCGCGCGAGCGGCTGGCGAGATCGATGACCACGTCGGCCAAAGCGGCGGGATTATGGCGGATTTTGTGGGGTGGCTTGGTTGTTTCACCGAGCAAATCGGCGGTGACCACCTTGATTCCCAGAGCCGCGAGCTTTTCGAAATCGTTTTCAACGGGTTTCACGTGCGCCCTGGCGTACTTGCGCTTTAGCGCGGGTGAAATGGGCGTGACGTTCAAGACCACGCAATCGGTCAGCTTGCGGCGGGCGTGCATGTGGAGGGCTTCGACGTGCTGGGAAGCGGAGAAATTGATGGTTTCCCCGGGCTGCCACATCAGATTCCCAAAGTAGACCTTGAGGGCCGGAGAGCGCTCGATCGCTTCCGCGATTCCATTCACAAGCATGTTCGGAATCACGCTGGTGTAGAGCGACCCGGGCCCAAAGGTGATCAAATCCGCTTTGCTAATAGCCTCGAGCGTTTCGCTGAGCGGCTCGCAATTTTCGGGGCGAAGCCGGATCAGCTCGATGGGGCGGCGGCTTTTACTGATTCTGCTCTCGCCGCGCACTACGACGCCATCGCTCAACACCGCTTCAAGCGTCACTTTCGCCGAAGTTGCCGGAAAAATTCGGCCCCGGATCGCGAGAATCTCCGAGGAGAGCTTCACAGCTTGCGAGAAATCGCCGGTGATCTCATTCATTGCGGCTAAGAACAGGTTTCCGAAGCTGTGGCCCTTCAACCCGCGGCCGGTCTTAAACCGATATTGAAAAAGCTCGCAGAGCAGCGGCTCGTCTTCGGAAAGCGCGGCCATGCAATTGCGAATGTCGCCGGGCGGAAGGATGTCAAGATCGCGGCGCAGGCGCCCGGAACTTCCACCGTCATCGCTGACCGTAACTATCGCTGTAATATCGACGACAGGGCTTCCCGGCTCGGGCAGTTCTTGAGCACCCCGCGCGTGTTTCTTCAAACCCGAGAGGAGCGTGGACAGACCGGTACCCCCTCCGATCGAAACGATGCGCAGGGGAGCCTTAAGCATGCTCTTCTGGACGGGCGAGATGCGGGTCAGACTCGACATCGACAGTCGCTTAGAGGATCTCACGAAAAGCGGGACAATGGGCCACTCCTGCGTTGCGCGGGAGATTGAGAGGCCTAACGGCGCTTTCGAGGCTTTTCTTCTTCCTCGTCGTAGACCGGAACGGTGTCGAGATCCTCTGCTTCGAAAACTTGACCGCAATCCAGGCACCGGAGGTAGTCCACACCATCCCGCCGGTACAGGAATTCGGTTCGCTCGTGCTGACAACCCTGCATAGCGAAGTAACACCTATTCTAGACTGAGCAATATGGCTGTCAAGTGCTTAGCCGAGATTTGACAAATTCCCGGTCGAGCACAGGATGGGAGTGATCCCGGGCAGGTGAAACTACCAGCTTCTCTCAGACTGGATCCGCATGCAGCGAACCTTGCGGATCAGATCGCCGGCGTTCCGGCCGCGGCCGGTGTTTACCTAATGGCGGGTGCGGGCAAAGCCGCAGGCGGACGGCACTCACACCTTGGCCGGTCAGCGAATCTAAACAGGCGGTTGTGCCGTCTATTGATCTCCGCTTCGAATCGTACGGATGGCCCGCTCGGACATCTTCGCCAGGGGCTCACAGAAATCGAATGTTGGGCAACAGGGTCGAGGCTCGAAAATTCTCTTGTAATGTATGCGCTGGCGAAACAGTATTTTCCGGGTGACTACGTCAAACGCCTGCGCTTGCGAATGCCCTGGTTCCTCGGATTGACGGAGGCCGATCCGTTCCCACGGGTGGCGATTGGAAACCGGATCCTGCGCAGAAGCGGCGCGCAGTTTGGACCATTTCCGAGCCGGGATTCAGCGCAGCGATACGAGGTGGAAGTTGCGGGCCTCTTTCAACTGCGCAGATGCGTGGAGCGGCTGGCGCCTTACGCCGAGCATCCTGGGTGCATGTACGGCGAAATGAATCAGTGTCTGCGGCCGTGTCAATGCGCGGTCACCTCCGAAGAGTATGCCAGCGAGGTCCGGAGGGTGGCCGATTTTTTATCGACTAACGGCAGGAGCGCCGTGGCCCTGCTGTCGGCGGCACGCGAGCGAGCTTGTGAAGCGACTGATTTTGAAGCGGCTGCTCAGATCCATAATCGGATTGAAAGGACGAATACGGCAGCAGCGGAACGGGACGAGGTGATCAGGGATGTTGAGCAATTTAATGGGATCGCGCTGACGCGCGGGACTGAGAACCGCCAGTTCCGATTGTGGCCCATGATCCAGGGGTTCTGGCAGGAACCTGTAACGCTCGATTTTGGCACTGAGGAAGCCGGACCCAAATCGCTCGACGAGGAGCTACGACAGCGGGTCAGCGGAGCGCTCGAACATGTCGATACGGAGCGCAATCGCATCGAGGACTTGGCCATCTTCTCGCGCTGGTACTTCTCCTCCTTCCGCGATGGGCAGTGGTTTGCCTTCCGGAGCATTGGAGACCTGAATTACCGGCGCTTGGTTCGAGAGATCTCGAAAATGGCGAAGACCGTGCCTGGCGATTCCGTTTGAGAACAAGCGCACGCCAAACAGGTCACGAAAAACCGATGACCTGGTATGGACTCGGCCCGTTTAACAGCTTTTGCTAACGTGGCGGGCAAAGGAGATGCATGCCGATAACGAGTGTCGTCGGTCTTGATACGGCGAAGAATGTGTTTCAAGTGCACGGGGCTGATCGTGAAGGGAAGCTCACGTTTAAGAAACGGTTGCGGAGAGGACAACTGACGGATTTCTTTGCGAATCTTCCGCCGTGCGTAATTGGTCTGGAGGCGACGCAAGGAGCTCATCATTGGGCACGTGTTCTGGAGACATTTGGGCATACAGTGCGTCTGGTTGCGCCGCAGTTCGTCAAGCCGTATTTACAGTCGCAGAAAAACGACGCCAACGATGCCGCTGCGATCTGCGAAGCGGTAAGCCGGCCGCAGATGCGATTTGTCCCGAGAAAGACGGTCGAACAGCAAGATCTGCAAGCCCTTCATCGAGTTCGAAGCCGGCTCATTGGGTCGCGGACGCAGATCGGTAATCAGATCCGCGGCCTGTTGGCCGAGTACGGCATTGTGTTGCCTCAGCATCTCAACCATGTGAGGAAGGCTCTGCCACAGCTGATAGAAGAGAACGAGACACGCTTGAGCGGATTCGCGAAACGCCTGTTCAGCAATCTTTATGAAGAGTTGCAAGCGCTCGATCGGCGCATTTTGGCGATGGAAGCGGAGATCAATCAAGCCTTTCAGCAAAACGCACTTTGTCAACGAATCGCAGAAGTGGAGGGAATCGGTCCGGTAACAGCAACGGCAGTTGTCGCGGCGATTTCGAACGGTAATACGTTCCACAATGGGCGTCAGTTCGCCGCCTGGCTCGGGCTGGTTCCGCGACAAAACTCCAGCGGAGATAAACAGCGACTTTCAGGTATCACCAAAAGAGGTGATTGTTACCTGCGGACGCTTCTGGTGCATGGATCGCGCTCGGTGGTCTTCCGGGCTTCCCAAAAGACGGATGCGCGCAGTAAATGGATTGCGGAGAAACAGAAAAAGCTAGGAACCGCAAAAGCGTGTGTAGCAGTTGCCAATAAAAACGCGCGGATCATCTGGGCGCTTCTCGCTCACGATGAGCCGTATCGCCGCGCGGCTTAAAGGGAAAGGCTTCCTTGAGATTGCACGAGTGTCGAGTGATGGCGTGACCGGGTAGACCGGCTTCTTTCCAACCTGAACGTGGGGCTGGGCCTCCGAGGCCGATGACCTGTTGAAGGGGAAGAAGCGCAGATTCCATCAGGGCCCGAGGGTGACGACCCTCAACTTAGAGGCCGGATATATGCACGCAGTCTTACCTCAACGCGCTTGATCGACATCTCTTGCACACCGGGCCGAGTCCATATATGCCCCACGGCACTGTGGCGTGTTAGTTTGTCCTCATGCCTGCTAACGAAGAAGTCGAAGAACACGTACATCATGCCCACGATCCATTTGACAAGACCGTGGCGGGCAGCATGGCCATTATTGCAGCGCTGCTGGCCGTGACCTCGGTCTTGGGCCAGCACTTCACGACCGAACAATTACTCCTCCAGCAACAAGCTTCCGATCAGTGGGCGTACTATCAAGCGAAAGATATTCGGCGGTATGCGGCCCAGGTTGCGCACGACACTCTGGGCCAAATGAAGGGAGACGCGCGAGCTGCCGGCAGATACGCTCAAGACGCGGACAAATACAAGAAGCAGGCCGGTGAGATTCAGGACAAAGCGCGCGAAATCGAGAGAGACCGGGACAAGAACGGCCGGGAAGCCCTGCGCTTCCATTTCGGCGAAGTGTTCTTGGAGGTGGCTATTGTGCTCTCGTCGTTATCGATTTTGCTGAAGCAGCGAGGTTTCTTCATGGGCGGCGTCGCGGCCGCCCTGATCGGAGTAGTAATTTCGATTACGGGTTGGTCGGCTTAGCGCGGGTATGCGCGGGCGGGGGCGCGTCAGCATCTCCCACCAGCTGCTCGAGACTCTTCTCGGGCATCGAAAACGTCGCGTGCAGAGCGGGTCCATCGTTAGTGATGGTCATTTTATCTATCGCAGAAGCGACTAAGCCTGCGCGCGGGTCGTTTTGGCGCTGCATCTGAATCATGCTCCCGCCGAAGCGGAACACGTCGGCGAGAGAGACGGCGTCTTGCGGGGAGCGGGTTGTCGCGTCGAATGAGAACTCGACGACATCGCCGAAGTGCACGCCGCCGCTCGATTGCAAAATGGATTCCAGAGCTCGGGCATGTTGTAGGGGCTGATGAGTCTCGCGCTCCATGTGCCTGGTGAGAAACGCACTTCCCAGCGTGGAAGCAAACCAGGCGTCGTTGTTTGCGCTGACTTTCAGCACTTGATCCTGAAGGACCGGATCGAGAGCTGCCGGCGTAGCTCGATTCGCGATGATTTGCCGCAACGTCGTGACGTATGCCATGACAGCGATCCCGCCGTCCAGAAATGCGACTGCGGTGCGATGATCAGGGCCCATCAAAAGCCGAATGCTTTGATAGCTTTGAGCGGTCGCGCCCTTTGCCTTAGCTCGGGCCTCGATCCGATTCTGATCAAAAGAGCCGCGCGCAACGATCACGAAATTCGACCGAGCGCTATCCGTGTTCGGACCGCCAGTCGCGAAGACAAATTCATCGAGATCGCGGCGGGGATCAAAGCCGGTTTGATCCGTGAATTGCTGGAAATCCTCGTCCTCGGTACCGATGCGGCCCAGTAGGTAGCGGCCGAATTCCGAGCCACGGGCTTGATCCACCTGAACGCCGGAGACGAGCTTCGCCCCTGCAGGGATGAGAGCGAGTAGAGCCGGATCAACAGCGGCAGGAGTAGAGAGCGCTGCGGTAACCAACAGTACGGAAGCGGCAAGGAGGTAACGCATGAAAACACCTCTTCTTAACTTTACGCGTCAAAGCGCGAGAAGGTTCCGTGCCGTCAAAGATCTGCCCGGTTATTTCGCAGAGCAGTTCTGGCGTCCGCGGCAACAAGGACGGTCATGGCTCCGAAAATGAAGGACAGCGGGATGCATAAGCCAGGAGCGATATGGCGGGAAGGCGCAAAGAGCACTGAGAAGCCTGCGGCGAGCGACGTGCTGCCGAGAAGGCCGGGAACATAGTATGCAAGCCATATGATTGCGCGCCGAAAACGAGTGCAGCAAGCCCTATTAGTACGATCCCACTCGGTAGGCGAATCGCGGAATAGCCAATATCCGCCTGTGGCCGCCAGCATGGATGCGAGGAGCCTGGGACCCACTGCGCCAGGCCGCGGAATTCCCAGTAGACAGCCGGAAGTCCGATATGAGCCGCAGAAAGGCGGCGTTCGGACCCATGCAGCGACTGCTGCTGGTAGGGGATCAGAGCGCAGAAGTCTGGGCAGAACTGGCGCCGGCGGCAAGCGCAACCGGCTCGCCCGCCCGAAGCGGCAGATCGAACCAGAACGTAGAACCGGGGTGTGGGTCATTGCCATAGGTTCCGATGTGGCCACCCATGATTTCGACCAACTGCTTGCAGATCGTTAATCCCAGGCCAGTGCCGCCAAAGCGGCGCCGCGTCGTGCCATCCGCCTGAACAAATGCCTCGAAAATACGGGAACGGACATTCTCTTCGACCCCTATGCCCGAGTCGATTACCTCACATCGCAGGCGAGCCGCCGCGCTACAGTCGGGTCCATCAGGTACCAAGCGGAGCCGGACATGGACGCCCCCGGCGGGAGTAAATTTGATGGCATTTGCCACCAGGTTAACCAGAATCTGGCGGATGCGAACCCGGTCGCCAATGATGCGAGCGGGCAGCCGGGGTTCGATCTCGTAAGTCAGGGCGAGGTCTCGAGCGGCCGCGCGGAATCCAACCAGTTTGAGAACGCTCTTGAGATTCTCGTGAATGTCGAATTGCTCCTCAGTCAACGAGAGCCGGCCTGCTTCGATCTGAGAGAGATCCAGAATGTCGTTGATGATGGTAAGCAAGTCATCCGAGCACTGCCGGATGGCTTCGGCGTACTCGCGCTGATCGGGAGTGAGTTGACTAGTGGCTAACAGATCGATCATCCCCATAATGCCGTTCATGGGGGTTCGCAGCTCGTGGGAGGTGTTGGCGAGAAACTGCTCCTTGAGCTGGGTTGCTTCGCGCGCGAGCCGGAGAGCTTCGCTCAGCTCCTCGTTTTTTTGTTGGAGAGCCCGCGAGGACTCCTCTAATCGCTCCTGGGCCTGCTTGCGTTCGGTAATGTCGCGGCCGATTCCCTGAATCGCGAAGGGATGGCCGCGATGGTAGATCACGCGTGTGCTGACATCGAGGAATCGCCGGTTGCCAAACTTTGAGCGAATCGGGAGCTCGTAATGCTGGGTAGGGCTGCCGCCGAGATGAGCGCGAATGATGTCGTGAGTTTGGTCGCGCGCTTCCTCGGCCACAAGCTGGTCGAAACTTTGACCCAAGACCTCCATGCGGGAGTAACCGGTCAGGTATTCGGCGGCGCGGTTGACGGCGATGATGTTGCCCTTCAGATCGTGCAGGAAGATGACATCGTTGGCGTTTTCGAACAACTCGCGAAACCGTTCTTCGCTGGCTCGTAAGGCCTCTTCGGCCATGTGCCGGCCGGTCTCGTCCTGAATAATGGCGATTCTGGCGTCGACGCCTTCCATATCGAACGCGAAAGACACCATATTGATCATCAACTCTTGATCGCGCGAGCCACGATGAACGAAAGGTCCGATGGCGTTGACAGGGCGGCGAAGCTCGGCAATCAGCTCTGACCGGTCCGGCTGAGCTTCAGGAGCGAACAGATCCATTAAGTTGAGCGAGCACATTTGCTCCCGCTTGTAGCCGTAAAGCGTCAAAGCGCTATCGTTTGCCTCCAAAATGTCGAGAGAAGCAGCGCGGTACAAGATCACTGAGAGCGGATTTTCGAAAAATGCACGCCGCGATCCGGAAAGCCGGTCTTCGAGCGTTTGAACCGCAGCCTCGAGTTCTGCAATTCGGGAACGCAGATGTTCCGGCGAGTCGGCGAACAAAGACGATTTGTCCTCACTCAAGAGCACTGTTACTCAATGTACCCTGAATTTGGCCTTTTGAGGAAGGGGTTGCGGTGGGTGGGCCGGGCATTTCCTAGGAATAGAAGGAATAGCGGGAAAACGGGTTGCATTTCAGCAATATAGAGCGATTTTACGAAACGAACTCCTGCGGGGCTTTAGTCGGAAAGCTTGCTGCAGGAGAGAGCAGTGCGCAAACTCCGCGACGAGGCTGGACTGGGTCAGCGTCAATAGCTTAGAGGTGACACGGATGAGCAACGCAAATATAGGCGCCATCGTAGGCGCTGCCTTCGGGTGCGCATGGGGAATCGTCGGTTCGCTAGGGCTGCCGCCCCGCTTCCGCACCTTGAGCATCATATTTGCTGTCGGGGTATCCCTTGCCCTAATTATCGCGCTTGTGGTGCGCCCTAGTACTCTTCGCGGGAAATTCCGCGGAGGCATTTATGGAGGCGCCATAGCGTTTGAAGTGATAGCGATCATAGCGGGGTCAATTGTGCTGCAACGGCCCGAGCTTCAGGAATTTATCCTGCCGTATATCGGCTTCGTCGTTGGGCTGCATTTTATCGGCTTATGGAAGGCGACCGATCTGCTGCTTTTTCTGTGGATTGCTGCAGCCATGTGCCTTGTATGCGCAGTCGCGGCTTTCTTACCCTCGACCAGCACCACCGGAGTAAATCTGCGAACCGCAGTTACAGGACTTGGCAGTGCAGTGGTGCTATGGTCTTCTAGTCTTTTCACCCTCATACAGTGAAATCATCGCCGGATTTCGCGACGCACAGAATCTGAGATCGCCTGATAGCAATGAAACTCCCGAATGAGTTCTCGAGTGCTGCGGTATGGTTAAAGATCGGGCGATGGAGTTCGCCGCAACCGCCCCTCGAGGCTGATGACTCCTACCATTTCACTGGTTGGAGTCTCGCTTGCAAACTGTACTTCTCATTTCGCTAGGCGCCATGGTTGGCGCGAATCTGCGCTACTTCGTAGGGCAATACGCAGCCAGACTGCTTCCCTCCAGCCTGCCGTATGGCACGCTGCTGGTGAACATAACCGGCAGCTTCATTCTGGCTGTTTTTCTGGTGTGGACAACGGAGCGCGTCCTCGCAGATCCACGCTGGCGCTTGCTCATCGCGGTTGGGTTTTGCGGCGGATATACGACGTTCTCCAGCTATGCATACGAGAGCTTTGCCCTTTTTGAGCAGGGGCAATGGCTCACCTGCGCGCTGAACATCCTCGCTAATAATGTGTTGTGCTTGATAGGTACTGTTCTAGGCGCGATGCTGGCGCGAGCTATCTAGAGCCAACCGATGAACACCGCGGTTCAAGTGACGATGTATCTGAACGAATCGGACCAGTGGCGCCACAAACCCCTGTATGCGGAGGTATTACAGTTCTTGCGAACAGAGAATGTGGCGGGCGCGAGCGCGTTTCATGCCGTTGCGGGGTTTAACGGGCGCAACCGCGTACGCACATCTAGCCTCGTTGAGGGCGGTGGAAACCTGCCGGTCGTGATCATTTTTGTGGATTTTGAAGAGCATGTCGCCAGGGTGCTTCCGACGCTTCGTGAAATGGCGCCGCGTAGGCTGATTGTTCGCGAAAATGTCACGATCGAGCAGGGCAGCCTGGAGTAAGCACCGCGGGCCAATGCCGCCGAATTGGGAACTCTAGGAAGCGGCGCTGGTCAACTTGCTATCCATGCTGGTCCAGACGGTTCTGATGCTCCCTCCAACCGTTGTAAGGATAGCGATTGAGGTGAGGGCAATGAAAGCTAACAAAAGGGAATATTCGATCATATCTTGCCCATTCTCATCGCGCCAAAAAGCTGTCAGATGCGAGTTCATCATGTGATGTTTCAGGTTGAAAATGGTAATCCGGCCAATCGCAGCCTGCCTTGCTTCTTGATCCACATCGGCGAAACGGGCGTTTCCTTTAAGGAGTGGCTATCCAGCGAAGGGATCTCAGTCTATATCAGCCTGTAACACCTTAGTCGTACTGGGGTAGGAACGCAATCTCCTGCTTACGCACGAGGCTCAGACGGGCCAAGCGATCAGGCGCGAGATGACTAGAGTCATGTCATCGTGCTGTTTGTTGCCCGCAGCGAACGTGTCGGCGGCGTGCATGATCTGAATTATCATCTCCCGCGCCGTGAGGTCTTTTGAGCTTTCTATGGCTTGAATGAGGTTAGCCTCACTCCACTCCTCGTCCATCGAGTTCATGGTTTCCGTGATCCCGTCCGTGAATGCGACCAGCAAATCCCCTTTTTCCAGCACGACAGTTCCCTGCTGAAAAGGGAAATCCTCGAAAAGGCCAATGACCGTGCCGCCTATGTCTAACCGTAGAGGGGCTCGCGCGCGGCCGGAGGCCTGAAACAGGAACGGCGGGTTGTGACCGGCATTTACGTAAGTGAGGTGGCGGTCGGCAGGATTGTATTGCGCATAGAAGAAGGTGGCATAGCGGTTCTCGGCCGTGGTGTCGTACACCAAGTGATTCACCCTCTGAAGCATCGCTCCGAGGTCGTCATCACCGCGCGAGGCTTCGGCGCGAAGCGATGCTTGCAGGCTCGCCATCATCAGCGCAGCCGCGACGCCTTTCCCGGAAACGTCCCCGAGTGCAATGCCTAATTTGCCATCCGGCAGCGCAAGGAAATCGTAATAATCTCCACCGACGCCGAGCGCCGGCCTGCACGCTCCGCAATAGTCCAGACCGGGAATCGGCGGAAGCGTCTGCGGAAAGAGACGCTGCTGCACTTCGCGGGCAATTTCGAGTTCGCGGTTCAATGTCTCGCGCTGTGCGATCTGCTCACCGATCGCCTGCGTCAACCGGGATACTTCGAGAGCCAGACCGGTCTGGGCGGCGACCGATTCAAGGAGGCGCAGATCGGTTGGGGAGTATGGTTCTTCCGAGCGCTTTTGGCCGAGGCTGATAAAACCCAGCAGCTTTTCCTTAACCGATAAAGGCAGGAGGAGCTCGGGCTTCAGCTCGGCGAGCCGGGAGCGCTCTTCGTCGGTCATTCGAGGGGTTCTGAATACCCAGGAATTGGGGTCATCGAAGTAAACCCGTACAGGCTCTTTGGCTTCACGCAATCGTTCCACAGTGGCAGCATTCTCCGGGAACCGGGCCGTGGGCGCTGGGTCAAAGCCGAGCGCGAAGGCGGGCTGGTATGGTCCACTACCGTCGGTAAGCACGGCCACGCGCGGAACGTGGAGAGATTCTGAGATGCGGCTGGCGACGGTTGCGAGCAAGGGCTGAGTCTCGATAATCGAGCGAACGTTATCGCCAAGCTCGGAAAGAAGTTGCTCGGCGTTATAGGCGTCGCGGAAGAAGCGCCGGTCGATCCAAGCCCGGAGTGATTCCAGAACTCTTCTGAGGCCGAGCCAGATAGCGACTCCGATTCCGATAATGGCGTAAGAAGCCGGTGAATTCTTGCCGACGTGTGCAATCGATGCGAAAATCGCTGCCCCGAGCACAATCGAGATTGCCAGCCGAAGCACGCGAACACTTCCGCGCGCCAGCGCGTATTGGACGCCCTGCCGTATCACAACTCGAACGTCCATGGCCCGATGAACCACGACAACGTAGGCGAGCGTGAGCGGAAAAAGAAAGAACAGTAGATACGAGAGCAGGATGAGCCAACGCGGAAAATATTGTTCCGCGCTCACTCCCAGGATCTGACCCGCGATGATCAGGCTGAGAATCGGGGCAAGGCTGACAACGGTGCCTGCAAACAAAAGGCGCACCCGGCGCTTCGTGTCGGGCGAGACGGCGAGACGGAGTTTTACTGCCAGGCATAAGAACATTGCGAGAAGAGCCGCCGCATCCACAAAGTTCAGGAATCCGCCAAATGGCGCTACTATTCGCTGAAGCCAAAAAACGGAAGCGTAACTGTCAAGCGACCCAACTGAAACGGTGACCTCGGCGGCTGTCTCAAGCGCGAGAGGAATGATGATGAACCACTTCAGCTGGGTCCAGCGCGCCCACCGGGTTCCTGGGGCGAACGGCTCGGGAAAGTAAATGCCGAAAAGCAATAGCCAAATCGGTAAGCAGCCGCCTGCGAACGTGTGGTATCCCGCGCCATACTCGCGAAGCCATGGTCCCCAGGATTCGGCTCCCGGATTGAAGAACCCTGCAAAGCCCAGCATCAGCGCCAGCACGAGCCACGCGCGCGGGTCACGGGGCCGGATAAAACTCACCCAAAGCCCGAGTACGAAGCAGAAGGCGGGAAGAATGATGAACAACAACAGACCAATGACGGTTACCTGTCCTCCAGCCCGGGTTAATCGAACGGCGACGGTACGCGCGGCCATCGGTCCGGAGGGGGTCCTTGGAATAACCGTCGCTCTGAGCAACTCGCCTGGCCGGTGCTTCGCGAGCGCTTCGCCGAAAACCGCCGATCCGGTTAGCGGTTTGCCATCGACGGCGAGTACCCTTTCTCCGTTTTGCAATCCGGGGCTCGGTGTGTGTGGAAGCAAGTACAAGGTAAAGCCGGGTTCGCTCTGGTCACGGAATATAAAAAACGGGTATTGGACCACCGTTTTACCGAACCAGGCTGGAAAGTAGTACGCGGTGTAGCGGACTTGATAAACAAGCGCGGCCGCGAGCACCAAGGCGAGAGCCGCGTAGTGACCGGCAGATTGCCTCATCAATGGACGCGATTTGTACACTGGAACAAAACCATGCTACGAAAGTGGGTTGTTAGAGAGGCGTTGCTAACACTCCGCTGATTCCGTCCGTGAATGCAGAAGAAAGTGACCAAGCCGGCTATCGTAGCGGCGCTCCTGCTCTCGGCATCTGCCTGCTCGCGTGCGCCCGACTATTCGATTCCCGTCGCCGACGCCACGCGCCTCGATTTTGCTGTTGACCCGGTGAGCACCCCGGTTCCAGCCGGACCGCTAAGTCAGGGCCACAGGTTCGGCCAGGCGTTTATCGCCGCTCATAATGGTCTCACTAAGATCGAAGTGCTGGTTGCGACTTATGGAGCTACTTTGCCCAGCGGAGATGTATTTTTTCACCTCAACGGCTACCCCGACGAGCAGAACCAGATCGCAACGGCCGACATACCAGCAAGCACGATCAAAGATAATAGCTACGTCGCCCTTCAATTCCCCCCCATCGATAACTCCGCCGGAAAGAGTTATTACTTCTATCTCGAAACGCGCGACATTCCCCCTAGATATGCGCTTACCGTCTGGCACAGCACTACCGATATATACGCGGGTGGCCGCTTCTTCATCGATCGCCAGCCACAGAATCAAGATCTTTACTTTCGGGTGTTTTATCACAGTTCGGGTCCTTCACTGGAGAACTCCCTCGTGGCTTCGAAAGAAGAGGGGCTGTTATACCTTGTCCAAACAGGGGAACGCCGCTGGATCCGAGACCCGCGGTGGCTAGCCTCCCATGGATATGCCTCCCAGCCATTCGTTTGGTTGCCGCTGGCTCAATTACGGCAGATCCCGGTGGGGCCCTCCATCGGCTATTTCCCGTTAGCCAGGCAAATCCGCATCGGCATCTACGCTGCGATTCTTTTCCTGTTCTTTTTCCTCGCTAATTACAAAAAAGAGTGGCTCCGGCAAACGGCGCGCGCATCGGGTGTCTTATGGCAAAACTGGTCGCTGGATTCCAGAGCTCTTCTGTTGGCCGGCTTTGTCTTGCTCATGTGGCTCCGCGCGCCGTCGTTGCTGGTTCATCCTCGCTTTTGGGCCGAAGAGGGCACCACCTGGTTCCACTACGCCTATACACATTCGCTAATAAAAGGTCTGTTCTTTCTTTTTCCTCTATCCGGCTATCTAAACTTGATGGCCAATATAGGCGGTGTCCTGTCATCGCTGACGGCTCGATTTCTGAAAATCGAATACGCGCCGCTCGCTACCACTCTCGCGGCCTTTCTCGTCCAGATTCTTGCGATAACCATCGTTTTGTACGGGAACTCCCGGCTGTTCAGTTCGCGCTGGAAGGCTGTTTCCGGATGTCTGATCGTATTGTTTGCGCCCACGTCTGTTCCGGAAGTCTGGCTGAACACAATCAATTCTATGAGCTATCTCGGATTGATCGCCCTGCTGCTATTGTTCGAAGACACATCGGGGTGGCGGCCCTGGGTTAAGTGGGCTGCGCGAAGCATCCTGGTGCTCTGCGGCTTATCCGCTGCTTACTCAATCGCGCTGCTCCCGTTATTTCTCCTCTCGTTTTTCAGGCATCGAGAACGGGAGCGCAAAGTGCAGTGCTTTATTCTGGGCGCTTGTTTTCTCGTGCAAATGGGCTGCATTGCCTTTACCACGCATGTGAGCGGAGGCATCCTGCACCGCGGGACCGAAGTAGTGGCCGATCTCTCCTCGATTAACGTGCTGTTCTCGCATATTGCGGTTCCAGCGCTGGGGGAGAACTTTGCGTACGCTCTGTTCGGCGCCTTGGGACTCACGGGCGCCTGCATGGCGGCGAACTCTTTCGCACACCCCTGGGACCCGACCATCCAGGTTGCCGGTGTGTTATCGTTCCTGATCATTGTCGGAGTTTTCTGGCTCTTGTTGCGCCGGTGGGATGAAAACAAGCTCTTCCTAGGCGCCTCATTTCTGATTTTTGCGATTCTCACATGCGTGGGTTCTTTGTTTTCGGTTCCGAATGGGCGTTACGCATTCCTGCCAGGGCTGGTTTTTCTGTTCTTAGTGTTGTCAAACGTCGAATCCGGCGGCGGGCGGGTTCGCTCTCTTATCTGCATGCTCGTTCTAAGCTTCGCCCTTGCAAACGGAATCGCTTCATATCGCATGCAGCCGGAACCGAATGCGCCAATCTGGTCTCGCGAGGTCGCGAAGTGGAGGGCCGATCATACATATAAACCTAGAGTTTGGCCGTATTGGTTGAATACCCGGGTAGCCTTGCCCAACTAAAAATCCGGCGATGTATAAGACGATTTCACGATGCCGAATTTGCGGTAACACGGAGTTGGATAGCATCCTGGATCTGGGAGTGCAGGCATTAACCGGTGTTTTCCCACGCGAGCGCAGCGCCCCGGTGCCGACCGGCCCTCTCGAGCTCATCAAGTGCCGCACCAATGAGGGCGGAGAAGCGTGCGGCCTTGTTCAGCTTCGCCAGTCGTTCGAAGCCGGTGAGATGTATGGCATGAACTACGGCTATCGGTCCGGACTGAACCAATCCATGGTGCGGCATCTGGGAGACTTGGCCGCCAAAGTCAAATCCATCGTTCACGTCGTTCCCGGGGATCTCGTTCTCGATATAGGAAGCAATGACAGCACGCTGCTCCAAGCTATGGACGAACCTGGCATTCGCCTTATCGGAATGGATCCGACAGGAGTGAAGTTTCGCCAGTATTACCCGCCTCACATCCGCCTGATCCCGGATTTCTTCTCGGCCGAGCGTTTCCGAAGGGAAGCCGGCCAGGATAACGCCCGCATTGTGACTTCGATCGCGATGTTCTACGATCTCGAGTCACCGCTTGATTTTATGCTGCAAGTACGCGAAGTACTTGCGAGCGATGGAGTCTGGCTTTTTGAGCAGAGCTATTTGGCCACGATGCTGGCGCGGAACTCCTATGACACCGTCTGCCACGAGCATTTGGAATACTACGCGCTGAAGCAGATACTTTGGATGGCCGCTCGCGCCGGGCTGAAGATTCTGGATGCAGAACTGAACGATGTGAACGGCGGCAGTTTCTGTGTCGTTGCGAGCCGCGAGGAGGCCCCCTATCCGCAGAATGAGAGCGCAATCTCAACGCTGCTTCGCGAAGAACGTGATTCCCGGTTGGATGGCCTGTCTATTTACGCTGCGTTCAGGGATCGAATTTTTCGCAATCGCGACGAACTCCGGTGCTTTCTTCGCGAGTCTCGCAAAAATGGCGAGCGAGTGCTCGGTTATGGAGCTTCGACAAAAGGCAACGTACTTCTGCAATTCGGCGGCATCACAGCCGAGGATCTTCCATTTATTGCTGAGGTGAATGCCGATAAGTTCGGCTCGTTTACACCGGGCAGCCTGATCCCGATTATTTCAGAAGCGCAAGCCCGCGCGATGACACCAAGCGCGTTCCTCGTGTTACCGTGGCACTTCCGCGATCACATCATCCAGAGAGAAAATCAGTTTCTCGCGGCCGGCGGGAAATTGATTTTTCCTCTCCCGAAACTTGAGGTCATTAGTGAAAAAAGCTCTGATCGTCGGGTATAGCGGTCAGGACGGAAGCTATCTGGTCGAGCTGTTAACGGCGCGAGGATACATCGTAGCCGGGATTGGCCGCGGCACGATCCACGGCGCTCTGCCGGGACCGGTCGATATTTGCGACGGTTGCGCAGTGCGGAGGGTTGTTGCTGCCTTTGCTCCGGACGAAACCTATTACGTCGCCGGCTTCCATCATTCTTCCGAGGCTGTGCCGGTCAGTGAGTACGATCTCGTCGAGCGCAGTTTTGAAATTAACACTTTGGCGCTCGATAATTTTCTCCGCGCGATCGCCTGCGAGTCCCCTCGTTCACGGCTCTTGTATGCCGCCTCATCTCACGTTTTTGGGGAGCCCGCGGAGGCTGTTCAGGACGAGAATACTCCTCTTGATCCCGTCTGTCCGTACGGAATTTCAAAAGCTGCAGGCGTGCATCTGTGCCGTTTTTATCGGCGGCGGCACAACCTGTTTTCGAGTGCAGGAATCCTCTATAATCATGAGTCTCCACGGCGCCCACCGGCATTCGTTTTTCGTAAGGTGATTCAGGGGGCAGTCAATATCAGCAACAAGCGTCAGGATAAACTCGTGCTGGGCAGTCTTGATACGCGCGTTGATTGGGGCTATGCGCCAGATTACGTGGATGCCATGTGGAGGATTCTTCAGCTCGATACGCCGCGCGACTTTGTTATATCGAGCGGTGAGCTGCATTCAGTCCGCGATCTCGTTGCGGCCGCGTTCGAAACCGTCGGGCTTGACTGGAGAGCGCATGTCGAGGTTGATCCTGCTATTGCGCGCAAACCGCGATCAGCCATTCTGAGAGGAGATAGCTCGATGCTCCGATCCATGACCGGCTGGCGCCCGGCGAAAGGCTTCCGGGAGATCGTTCAGGAAATGGTGAAAGCAGAGATCCGAAATGAAAATTGAGCGGCTGTTAATTTTCGTTCCGACGTACAACGAAGCGGAAAACGTCGAGGCGTTATTCAATCATCTCCGTCGATTGAATATTGATGCGGACATCCTTTTCCTGGACGACAATTCCCCGGATGGAACTGGAACGATTATCGATCGTATCGCGGCCGAAAATTCGCGCGTCCATACTATTCATCGCGCAGGGAAACAGGGCATCGGAAGCGCACATGCTGTCGGAATCCGCTGGGCTTATGAGCACGGATTCCAGTCGCTTATTACGATGGATTGCGATTTCACCCATTCTCCTGATCGCATTCCCGACTTTCTGGCCTACGCCGGCGAATACGAAATCGTCATCGGATCACGATATCTGCAAGCGGGCAGCCTTAGTAGTTGGAACTTATTGCGAAAAGCGCTTACACGCGTCGGACATCTGCTCACTACCACATTGCTCCGCATGCCCTACGACGCGACCGGTGCTTTCCGCCTCTACCGGCTGGACCGCATCCCGGCCGGGGTTTTCGATCTGGTTTATTCGCGCAGCTATTCGTTTTTCTTTGAAAGCCTGTACGTGCTTTGGCTCAACGGCTCCCGTGTTAAGGAGATCTCTCTGGATTTGCCGGCCCGAACCTATGGCCACTCGAAGATGGCTTGGCGGGATGCCATGCACAGTACGCTGCTCCTCTTGTATCTGTTCCTTAAGACCATCGTGGATCGCGAATCGCTCGTATACGCCGAGCCTTTCAGCGCCGCTGCCGATTTAACGCCGACCAGAGTGCAAGAGGAATGGGACGCGTACTGGCTCTCGAAAACGAATCCCAGCGCATTGATGTACGACCTGATTGCCGCGTTCTACCGAAAATTCATCATCCGGCGCATATTGAGCCATTTCATCAAGAAGCACTTCTCCTCAGAGGCAAAGCTGCTTCATGCAGGGTGTGGCAGCGGCCAAGTTGATAATTTCGATAGCACCGGTGCCGGGAAGCGGCGTGTTTCCGCCTTAGATATTTCGCCCCAGGCGCTCAGCCTTTACCGCAAATTCCAGCCCAACTTTGTAGAGATCATCCACGGCAGCATCTTCAACATTCCGGTTCCCAACGAGTCGTTTGACGGCGTGTATAACCTCGGAGTGATGGAGCACTTCACAGAGGAAGAAATCCACCGAATTCTGGCCGAATTTCATCGCGTGCTGAAGCCGGGCGGGAAGATCGCTCTATTCTGGCCTCCCTCTTTTGGCCTCACAGTCCGTGTCCTCGCCGGGGTGCACTGGGTATTCCGCAGGCTGGGAAAGCGTGACCTGAAGCTACATCCAGACGAAATCACCCATGTTCATTCGAAAGCCCAGGTGCGGCGCTATCTCGAGGCGAGCGGCTTCTCGCTGATCGAATTCTATTTCGGCGCTCGCAACCTGTTCACCCAGGCCGTCATCATCGGCCAGAAGAGCGGTTGGAATGCCAGCGCAGTTGGCCGCGTAGCCACTCGGTCTCGCGCGGCTTCCAATCGTCTTTCTGCCGATCTTCCGGCTACCCGGAATTGGCAATCGTGAAACGAGCACTCATCACGGGCATAACGGGACAGGACGGTTCCTATCTTGCGGAATTCCTCCTCGCGAAAGGCTACGAAGTTCATGGACTCAAGCGGCGCTCGAGCAGCTTCAATACCGGCCGCCTCGACGACATCTACGAAGACTGGCACGAAAAGGACAACCATATGTTCTTACACTTCGCCGATATGTCGGATTCCAGCAGCATATGGCACGTACTCTACGTGGTTCAGCCGGATGAGATTTACAACCTTGCGGCTCAGAGTCATGTCCGGGTGAGTTTTGACATTCCTGAGTACACTTGTGACATTACGGCCAACGGTGCGCTCCGGCTCCTCGAAGGCATCCGCCGCATCGGCCTCAAGACGCGGTTCTACCAAGCCTCTTCTAGTGAGATGTACGGCTCCGCCCCGCCTCCTCAGAACGAATCCACGCCTTTCTACCCAAGAAGCCCTTACGCTTGCTCTAAGCTGTTCGCTCACACCATCACTGTCAATTATCGTGAGAGCTACAATCTGTTTGCTTGCAGCGGTATTCTGTTCAATCACGAATCACCGCGACGCGGCGAGACGTTTGTCACGCGCAAGATCGCGCGCGCAGTCGCCCATATCGAAAGGGGACTGCAAAGTAAGCTGTATCTCGGAAACCTTGAAGCGTACCGGGATTGGGGATACGCGCCCGAATACGTCGAAGCAATGTGGATGATGCTCCAGCAGGACGAGCCCGGCGACTATGTGATCGGAACAGGTGAGAGCCATTCGGTCCGGGAATTCCTGGACGTCGCATTCGCCCGTATCGGTCTCGATTGGCACAAGTATGTGGACATCGATCCGCTCTACTATCGCCCGACAGAGACGGAAACTTTGCTGGCCGATCCAACCAAGGCCGGGAACCACCTTCACTGGCATCACCGCGTAGGCTTTCGCGAGCTGGTTCACATTATGGTGGACGCTGAGCTGGAGGCGCTGAAGCCTCGTAACGCAATCGCAGTTTCGGTCGAGAGATAGTCCGGGTTGTTCGAGATAGAATCGGCGGGCAGCAGATCACCTCAGCATTGCGCCAGATTTGTACACTGGAACAAAACCATGTTACGTAAGTGCATGTTGGCCCTGGCCTTGATGGGCCTGGGCGCCCCGGTGCTGTTCTGCGCGCCTGAAACTCCGAGCGCGCAGGCCCCTAAGATCGACAAGCCAAAGCTCGAAACGTACATTCGCTATGCGGAAGCTTATTCGCCCGAGGTCAAGATCGCGATCGAGGACCCGGCGCCCAGTGCATTTCCAGGTTATTTCCGGATACTCGTGCATCTGAGCGCAGGCACGCACAAGCTGGACCGCGTATATTACGTCTCACAGAACGGCGGCCGATTCATTCACGGGAGCATCTGGAAGCTGGACCAGAGCCCGTTTCTCGATACTCTCGAACACCTGCCCACCGACGGGCCGTCCTTTGGACCATCGAACGCGAAGGTG
Source organism: uncultured Acidobacteriaceae bacterium (assembly GCA_963703035.1). GTDB lineage: Bacteria > Acidobacteriota > Terriglobia > Bryobacterales > Bryobacteraceae > Bog-105. The sequence goes on from OY969780.1 coordinate 3,171,352, forward strand.
ACTGTTGTGGTGTTCAGCGATTTCGAATGTCCGTATTGCCGCGAGCTGGCGAAAACCGTGCGCGATAACATTCCGCAGAAATATCCGAATGACGTTCGGGTGGTGTTTAAGGATTTTCCGATTGATTCGATTCATAAATGGGCGCGCGCGGCGGCGGAAGCGGCTCATTGCCTGGGAAGCCAAAAGCCGGAGGCCTTCTGGGCATTTCACGACTGGATTTTCGAACACCAGCAGGAAGTCAATGAGAGCAATCTGCGCGATCAGGTGCTGGCTTTTGCCAAACAGCAGAACCTCGATGTTCTGCGGGTTTCAAGCTGCCTCGAAAGTCACGCCACGGCACAGCAAGTGACAGAGAACGAACAAATTGGGGCGGCGCTACAGATTTCGAAGACGCCCACCATGTTTGTGAATGGCCGGATGGTCGACGGATCCGTGAATTGGGATACGCTGAATAGCATCATCCAGTTAGAGCTAAAGCGTCCGAAGGAGATTGCGGCCGGTTCCGGGGAGAAGTGCTGCGAAGCGAGTATTCCCACGATCGCGAAGCAATAAGGCAGCTACGCGGTACTGCATAAGTTGAAACTGGTACGCTGCTCAAAACTTCACTTGCCCGTTTTGCCTGCCGATACGGTACATTGGGTGCATCGCTATCGCGGTACGCCGAGACTAACAGGACAGGTGAATCAGCGACGTGCTAGCGACGGCGGACAATCTAATGGAAACTGTGAGCGTGGGAGCTTTTCGGCTGCCGCCTTTGATTTTGCATCCCTTCTCAAGCGCGGAGGACAGTTCTGTTCTCTTGGAAAGCTCGCGCGCAAGCCTCGCGTTGCAAGGCTTTATCCCGAAGGAAGACAGTTCGGCTCAAGATCTTGACGAGCAGCTTGTCAGGGGCCGCTACGCGGAACTCCGCATGCTGTTTTATATCGGAAAGGATCTCGTGCGCTGGATGGAACAATGCGCGGAAACCGTGAACGCGTCGGGAGCATTCCCGAACCGGCGGATTCGGCCGGAAACTTTCGCCCTTCTGCTGGTCCAACAGATACCGGCTCATGTGCGCACGAAGCTCGAGACGTGGGGCGTGCTCGATTTCTGCTCTCTTTTCCGCCGCGCCATCGGACTGCATGCCGTGTTTCATGATCTCCCGGCTACTGAAGGCTTCAGTCCCGACTTTCTGCGGCGGTATCACCGGTATGTAGATCACTGGTACCAACAGCGCTTGAAGGATGCGGGGTTTGATTCGCCGCAAACCGACGAGTTTACGTTCGATCTTTACGCGTCGGGCGAATATACGCTGATGCTCGAGCAAAGCTGGGGTAAGGAAACGCCCGAAGAGAGCGCATCGCTCGAGTAGCACTCGCGCCAGGACCGGCCAGTCTGCGCTACAGGATGTTGATGGCGCGCGCCGCAAGAATGGCAATTGTGCCAAGCGAGATCAGGCTCTGAATCATCATCAGCGCCTTTGCCCAGCGAGAGAGTACGGGAACATCGGTGGGCGAGAATGCGGTACTCGTGTTAAAAGCGAGAAACAGGTAATCCATGAAGCCGGGTTTCCAGGCACGGCGTATGGAGTTTGTGGCGTGCTGCTCCGTCATTTGCGGGAAAAGAAACGCACCTTCGCCGTGTGAGCCGCGCAGATCTCTGCTGTAAGGGCCGCCGGCATCGAGCCGCCAATACCAGGACGCGAACACAAGAATATTGCTGAGCCAGAGCGCTGCCGCGGATCGCAAAAGTTCTGTTGGAGACTCTCGCTTGGTGGGCAGGCCCGCAATCAGAGTCACGAGTGACCCAATCACGGCTGCTGTCATCACAGCCGAGAGCAACACTCCCAAACGGAAGTTCAGTTTCGCATTACCTAGGCGGTGCGCGGTTATGGTTGCAATAAGCAGTGTGCAAATCACGACGAGCAGTAACCAGTTTGGTCCCAGAGTGAGAGTCTCGGGCAGAGAGAAAAAAAGCCCGGCGGTTGCGATCACGGCAACCGTTGCAGGCCAACGCGGCTCGGGTTTAGCAAGCTTCGTTGAATCTTCTTGGCGATTCGGCATGCCTGAATGGACGAGTGTACACGGCTAACCTGACAGAGTGAGCCAACCGATTCGATTGAAGATTGTGCAGGTGGGCGAAAGTGTACTGAGGCAACGCGCGCGGCCTCTGACGCCGGCCGAGATCCGCGGCCGGGGGATTCAGGACCTGATCGAGTGGATGCGCGAGACGATGCACGACGCGCCGGGCGTCGGCTTGGCTGCGCCGCAGACGGGATTGCCGTTGCGCCTCGCTGTGATTGAAGACAAGTCCGAAAATATGCGCGATGCTCCTGAAGCGACGATCAAAGAGCGCGAGAGAAAGCCGGTCCCGTTTCACGTAATTGTGAACCCTAGAATCAGCTTTCAGCCCGGCTCAACAGTTGAGTTCTTCGAAGGCTGCTTGAGCGTGTCCGGGTTTACGGCCCTGGTCTCGAGGGCCCGCGAGGTGAAAGTGGAGTGCCTCGATTTTCGCGGTGAGCCGAAGGTGATTCAAGCCTCTGGCTGGTACGCGCGAATTTTGCAGCACGAGATCGATCATTTAGAGGGAACGCTTTATATCGACCGAATGCACTCGCGCACGTTCATGAGTGTCGAGAATTTCAACCGGCACTGGAAGGATAAGTCGATCGCGCAAGTGCGCGAGTCACTCGGATTGAACTAGAGGCTAGGGCAGTTATCGGTAAAACAATCAGGTAAACCAGCTTGCGTTAGGGCGGGATGCTTGCCCTGGTCAGAAGATACATTTGCGCCAGCAGACCCGATACAACGACTGGCGTGCGGTCTGAAAAAAGAGAATGAACGAAACCGTACCCACGAGTAGAAGAAGCGCGTTGAAGGGAATCTCGGATGCAGTAAGTTTACGATGAATGCGTTGCGGAATTGACGAAAGCGCCATTGCTGCCGATCGAGTTCGGAATCGCGAAAAGTACCTTTCCCGCTCACGTCGCCGATCAGTACCGGGACGCCGCCTCGCGTATCGAGCACCTGAAAGAAATCGCCGCCCACTCCTGTGCCGCGCGATATTTCACACTCAATGCGGAACCCGGGCACGGCCGCAATCGCTTGCGGTAACAAAACCTGCCGCCGATAACTGGCTCAGTTCAAGCGCGGCCCCCAAATCAACGCTATCCTACGAACAAGCACCCATGAAAGCCTGCGCCCTCGCTATCCTCGCGTTATTCGCGCCTCTCTCTGCCCTTCCTCGGACTCTCTACGATTCCTCGACCGACTCATCCTTCCGCTCCTGGGACGCGCTGCGCGGCAAGGCCACTCGCGATGACGCCATCACGCGCGAGAACCATCCCTCGCTCCGCGTCGAATCGTCAGGCTCGGACGCCTACATCGTCTCCGAGCCGCTCCAGCTCACCATCGGCAAGCAATATCTGTTGACCGGTTGGATCAAGACCGACGCGTTGCGTGTCACCGATAGCGGCCGTACGCCCATCGCAGTGGGCGCGGCGCTCAGCATGGCCTCGATGCCCTGGGACATGCACTCCGCCTCGGTCGGAGCAACCCGCGACTGGACTCGCGTCGAGCTTGCCTTCACCGCCACTCGCGCTCGCGACAACATCGTCCTGAACGTCGCGAACACTGGCTCCTTTCAAGGCACGGCCTGGTTCCAAGGTGTGAGCCTTGATGACGCGTCTCGGCAAGCCGGTTTGCCCAACCCCGCTGCAGTCCGAACTCTCGGTCCGGCGTATCGTTATCCATCGCGCGGCTGGATCTATCTCCACATCGAAGGCAAGCCCTATGACCGCGGATACCAGCACGGCTTCCTCATGGCTGACGAGATCATCTCTTATATGGCGCGTTGCGCCGCCTCCTTCCAAGGCGACCCGAAACATGCCTGGGCAGAGGGCCGCACCATGGCATCCGCTCTCTTTCTTCGCGGTTACGATCAGGAGATTCTCGAAGAGATGCGCGGCATCGCGGATGGAGCCAACGCCGCCGGAGCCAAATTTGAAGACCGTCCTCTCGACCTTGTCGACATCGTGACCATCAACTCATCCACAGAAATTTCAGACCTCCGCGCAGCTCTCGAGCTCACGCCCACCGGCCTCGAAGGCCTCACCTTCAAAGCGCCGAACTGGAACCATCTCGCTCCCGCTCACTACACCATGAGGAATGGAACCGTTCCGCCGAACGCGCGCTGCAGTGCTTTTGCGGCCACCGGTAAAGCCACTCGCGACGGGAAAATGGTCATCGGCCACATCACTATGTGGTCTCTCACTCTCGCCGAGCAGGTCAACGTCATGCTCGACATCAAACCCGCCACCGGCCACCGCGTCATTATGCAGTCCTACCCAGCCGGCATTCAGAGCGGCATGGACTGGTATCAAAACGATTCCGGCGTCGTCCTCTCCGAAACCACCATTCGTCAAAGTCCTTTCGATGTCACCGGCACTCCCGAGGCCTACCGCGCCCGCCACGCCATTCAATATGGAACCAGCGTGCCCGAAGTCGCGAAATTCCTGATCGATCGCAATAACGGCCTCTACACAAATGAATGGTTGATCGCCGATGCCAAGACGAACGATGTCGGCATGCTCGAGCTCGGCACGCATCGCACGAAGTTTTATCAAAGCTCGAAGAACGAATGGTTCGGCGGCACGCAAGGTTTCTACTGGAGCTGCAACAATGCCAAAGACCTCAACGTCCGGCTCGAATACGCTCCTGATCCCAAGAGCAAGCCCGAGAGCCTGACGTTTAGTCCCTCGCCGCGCGATGTCAAATGGCTCCAGCTCTACGACAAATTCAAAGGCCGCATCGACGAGCAATTCGGATTCCTCGCGTTCCGCAGCGCGCCTCTCGTTACCTCGGTCGCCTTTGATTCAAAAATTACTAACTCCGATCTGGCCTCGCGCCAGATGCTCTGGGCCGAGTTCGGCAAGCCCAACGAGCGCGAATGGGTGCCGTCAGAGGCGCAAAAGAAAAATTACCCAGGCAACGAAGGAATCTACTCATCCGGTTATCGCGTCTTCAGTGCTAGCGCGGGTGACGGTCTGATCGCTCAGGCGGCTATCCGCGCTTCAAAGAACGCCGCCCCTGCCAAAAAGGAGAAGCCGGAATCAATCGACGCGAAGAAATTATGGAAAGGTTGGATCCTGCCGGCTACCCCAGCCGATACTTGGCTGACGGCGGGCTCCGCGGCTTACTACGAAGCGCTCACTTCTGAAAATCCGGACGAAATGTTGGATTCCTACCGAACGGAAGTGCGAGGTCTCCAGCTCAGGCACGACCGCCCGCTCTCCAAAATGGACGGCGATCTCTCTTCCACCGCCTGGGCCACCATCACGGATTTAAAAGGTGCGCTTTGTCTCGATGCACTCCGACAACAGATGGGAACCGAGGACTTCCTCAACTTCATGAATGCTTTCTTCGACGAGCACACGACCAAAACGGTAACCACCGCAGAATTTCGGGCCGCGCTCGATCAGAAATGGAAGAAACCTCACTCCGAATTGGTAACGCGATGGCTCAACCAGCCCGGACTCCCCGGCGCAAATACCGGTCCTCTTTACATTGCGCGCCTCAGTCAGAATGATCTCGCGAACGCGATCATCGTTTACGGCACGGTGAGCGAAGCCGCCACCAACCGTTACGCTGCCGAGCGGCTCCAGGCCGGATTTCTCGATGCCTTTGAAAGCCGTGTTCCGCTCGTCCGCGATTACGAAGTCACTGACGAGCAATTGCAGTTGCACAGTGTCGTGTTCGTCGGTCGCCCGGAGACAAACGCAATTCTTGCAACCTGGGCCGGCCGCATCGGCTTGCATTTCGACGCAAACACTTTCTCGATACGCGACATCGAGCACGGATCTGAAAACGACTCGCTCTTATACGCGGCGGCCAATCCGCTCGATCGCACGAAAGAAGTACTCGTCATAGCGGGAAACAGCGCCCTCGCAACCGTGCGCGCCGCGCATCTCCCGCGCGATGTCATCGCCCAATACGCAATTTATAACCGCGGCAAGCGCGTCGACTCCGGCTTCATCGAATAACGCTATTCGAGCGCAATCGCAATCGCGCCCGCAACCATTAGCGCGCCCCCGACGGCTTTGCCCCACGTCAGCCGCTCTCCCAAAAACAGCGCCCCGAACACGATCACCAGCGCCACGCTCAACTTATCGATAGGCGCAACCCGCGACGCCTGCCCAACCTGGAGCGCCCGGAAGTAACACAGCCACGACAACCCCGTCGCAAATCCCGATAGCGCCAGAAACAGCCACGTCTTCTTCGAGAACACCTGAAACGTCCCCGGCTGCCGCGCCGCATACGTAATCATCCACGTGAACGCAACCACCACGCTCGTCCGTATGGCCGTAGCCAGGTTTGCATCGATGCCCTCCACTCCCAACTTCGCCAGAATCGCCGTCGCCGCCGCAAACAAAGCGGAAAGCAAAGACCAGGTCAGCCATGTCATTCTTCCATTCTCGTCAGAACCGCGTGCGACCGAGCGTCCTCCATGGCACGATGAGTTACGTGAACGGCCACCGGCTCTATACCCAAGCCATCCAGCAACTCCAATCGCTCAACGTTCGTCAAGCCTTGCGCCTGTTCGACCGCGCCGAACAAGCTCGCCATGATCCCGATTCCTGCGCCGCGGGGCGCTGGGATTGCCATATGCTGTCGGGCGATTTCGAGCGGGCCTGGCAGGAGAGCGATGCCATTGCGGCACGCGGCAACCATGATCCCCATCGCTTCTGGGATGGCCGGCCGTTTGTCGATCGGCACATCATTATTCGATGCCTGCACGGTCTCGGCGACACGCTTCAGTTCATTCGATACGTCCCGCTCTTGCGCGAGAAGGCCCGCTCGGTCACGCTTGAAGCCCAGCCCACGCTCAAGCCGCTGCTTTCAATCGCTGACCTCGCCGATTCCGTCATTACATGGAGCGAGCCTGAGCCGCATTGGGATCAACAGATCGAAGTCATCGAGCTTCCCCGCATCTTCAGGACAACTCTGGACACCATTCCGAACCGGGTCCCATATTTGAACATCCCGAGTACCGCGCCGCTTCGCATCAATAACACGCCGCAACACCTGCGCGTCGGCCTCGTATGGGGTTCGAGCAGCTATAACCCCGAGCGATCTATCCCGCTCAGGGCGCTCGCTCCGCTGTTAGACACTCCCAAAATTTCGTTCTTCAGTCTCCAGGCAGGACCGCATCGGGCCGAACTCCAACCCTGGTCCACCCGCATTCCCAGCCTCTATGACGAATCCGCTTGCGTCCTCGCCATGGCAAAAACGCTCTCGACCCTCGACCTGGTCATTACCGTAGACACGATGATGGCCCACCTCGCCGGAGCCATGAGCCGTCCCGTGTGGACCCTGCTGCCTTATTACTGTGATTGGCGTTGGATGCTCGGCCGCGAAGACTCGCCCTGGTATCCCAGCATGCGCCTCTTCCGCCAAGCGCGTCCCGGCGATTGGAAGCCCGTCGTGCGTCAGTTGCAGCGCGCCCTGAACGCGCTGGTCAGCCGGCCGAATCCCGCGCCTCAGCGCTCGAATCCCATGCACCTTGCTCCGGCGCTTGCGCCGGAGGCCCCGGAAGCGTAAAGAAGAACGTCGCGCCCCGGCCCACCTGCGATTCAACCCATATCTTCCCGCCCGCCCGGCTCACAATCTTTTTACAGGTCGCAAGGCCAATCCCGCTCCCCGTGATCTCCGGCCCGTGCAGCCGCTGCATGGGCAGAAAAATGCGCTCAAACCACTCCGCCTGTATGCCGATCCCGTTATCCTCGACCCCGATCAACCACATCGTGCCTTCGGCCACCGTTGGCCTCTTGGCCGAAATCTTGATGACCGGGCGCGGCCCCGGCCGCCTGTACTTCATGGCATTTGATAACAGATTCTGAAACAGCCGCGTCAACGCATGCGGCTCGACCAGTAGGTCAGGTAAGGGATCGTGACTGATGTCCGCTTCCGAGCTCTCAATTTCGCTTCTCAGATTTTCAAGCGCTATCTCGAGTGCCGCCGCAGCTGATGTGCTTTCCGGAGAGCCGATCGCGCTTCTTCCAAACTGCGCATGAGCCAATACGGCCTCGATCAACTGAGACATTCTTTCCAAGCTTCGCGAGATCTGCTTTAAACATTCCCGCCCGCCTGGATCGAGCTTGTTGCTATGCTGCGTGTTCAGCAACTCTACGAGCCACCGCGTACTCGTAAGCGGCGCGCTCAGATCATGCGATGCAATCCGCGCAAAATCTTCCAGCTCCTCGTTCGAGCGCTCCAGCTCTTCCGTCATGCGTCGCAGCCGTTCGTTCGCCACCTCTAGTTGCCGCTGCATGTCCAGTCGCGCGTTCTCGGAGTTCTTCCACTCCGTGACGTCCCGGAATACTTTTCCAAACCCCGCCAGCATTCCGCCTCGAACGTGAAGCCCGACCGTTACGCCCGCAACGAGTATTCGCTTTCCGCCCTTCTTCACCAGCCAGCGCGTATCAGAGGAACGGCCCGTTCTCGCCGCCTCCTCCAGTTCCTTTTGCATTAAGCCTGCAGCCCTGTCTTCCGGCGTGTAGAGCGCTTCGGCGTTCCGTCCAATGAATTCATCCGCTGTGTAGCCGAACGTTCGCTCCACTCCCGGATGCCACGACGTGAAGTTCCCCTCCGTGTCGGCCGTCACCATGACGAATTCATTCAGCTGTGATAGCAGCAGCTCCAGCCGATGGCCATGGGCTGTCGAATTCTCGAGCGCAGGCGTTTCCTCTATGGGCATTTACCTCCCATCCAGATTCTTTCATTCATGCTGCGCACCAGCGGCGCGCCTCCGTCCAGCACAACTTCACTCACCGACGCGGGCTCAATCTCCATCCGCAACACAGCATCGAGCGGCATGCCCAATAAGAGCATCAACAACGAACGTATGATGTCGCCGTGCGTCACAACCGCAACCGTCCCGCCGCCATAACCTGCCTCTATCCGTTCCAGGCTCTTCCACGCTCTCGCCTGCGCCTCGAGCAATGTTTCCCCGCCGCGCGCGGGCAGTAACGACCGAAGCTCGTTGAATCGCCTCCACTGCTCGCATTGCTGCAGTTCCTCAAACGTCTTCCCCATCCAATCGCCAAAGTCGAGCTCATTCAAATCTTCGTCAATTCGCACATCCAAACCTTGCGGCGCCGCAATCGCTCGCGCGGTTTCTCTTGCACGATCCAGTGGGCTCGAAATCAAGGCATCCAGCTTGTACCGTGCTTTCAGAGCTTCCCCTAGCGCCCGCGCCTGCCTGCATCCCTCCTCGTTCAAATGAACTCCCGGCATCCTTCCGTAAAGCACCCGCCCCATGAGGTCCGTGCTGCCGTGCCGGATGAGTAGAATACGAGGCATATTGACGCAAAAACTCACTGTGCAGGAAATTGAAACCCGAGTGCACGAGCTAGGTCCATGGTTTCATAACCTCTCTTTGGCGGGCGTGCAGACCGCTCCTTATCACTTCCTCGGCGATTACCCCTCCACAAAATGGCAGAACTTTCAGGACGCTGTACCGAAAGATCTAACCGGCCTGACCGTGCTCGACATCGGCTGTAACGCCGGCTTTTATTCCATTCAAATGAAGTTGCGCGGGGCGAGCCGCGTCCTCGGTATCGATCACGATAATGATTATCTGGCGCAAGCTCGCTTCGCCGCCCAAGTGCTCGATCTCGATATCTCTTTCCAATTGCTCTCGGTCTACGAAGTAGGCCAGCTCCGAGAGCGGTTTGACGTTGTCCTCTTTATGGGCGTTTTCTATCATCTTCGGCATCCGCTGCTCGCGCTCGATCTCCTCCGCCGCCACGTCGCGAAAGATTGGTTCATCTTTCAATCCATGCTGCGAGGCAGCCGCACCATTCCCGAGATCGCCAAAGACTATCCCTTTTCTGAGCGCGCCGTCTTCGACAAACCCGGCTTCCCCAAAATGCACTTCGTCGAAAACAACTATTCCGAGGATCCGACAAATTGGTGGATTCCGAACCGCGCCTGCGCCGAAGCTTTGTTGCGTAGCGCGGGATTCCGCATCGAATCGTCACCTGAGCCCGAAGTCTTCGTCTGCCGCTGCGATAAAGGCGCTTACCTCCATGCGCTGCCGCTGAAAGGGCTCGAATAGTCCACCGCTTATGGTCGAAGCTGTCATGCTTTGGAACGAACCCAATAACCTGTCGCATTGGGATTTCGAGGTCGACCGCGATTGGTCCGCATACGCCCGTATGGTGAAGCTCGCGGCCACTGCCATCCAGGCGGAAAATCCGAAACTCACGAAAGTGCTCGGCGGCATCTCGCCCATCGATCCGGCCTTTATCATCCGCATGCGCGACATGGGCGCGCTAGACCAAGTGGATGCCGTCGCCGTTCACGGCTTCCCGCTTGACTGGAATCATTGGATGATTCACGAATGGCCCGACAAGCTCGCCGAGATCCAGGCCGTCACCGCCAAGCCCATCTGGGTCTCCGAAGTGGGCGCGTCTTCCTTTGGCGCCGAAGAAGTGCAGCAGTTTGGGCTGAACATCACCGCCGAGCTCCTTATCCCCCGCCTCGACCACGTTTACTGGTACAGCCTTTTCGATCTGCCGCGCGCTTGGCCCGCCACAACCCGTCACCGTGAGAGCGAGGGTTCCTCGTACTACCGCCACTTTTATATGGGCCTGTTTCGCGAAGACGGTACGCCCAAATTGGCTTCGCGCGATTTCTCTCAGTACGCTCCTGCGCTCGGCATTTGCCAGTGGTTCCACTTTGAAGATCACCGGCTCGAGGCGGCCGTCAAAGGACTTCGAGACCTGGGCGTAAAAAAACTTCGCACGGGCCTGAGTTGGGCCGATTTCGACCGCCCCAACGCCGAGCAATGGTTCGACCGCCAGATGTGCCTGCTCGAGCCGTTCCAGGTCACAGTTACGTTTTGCTTCACACCCGAGCGCTGCGGCGTCCGCCCACACCACACCAGCCCTCCGCAAAACCCCGAAGAATACGCCGGCTTCTGCGCCGATATGATCAGGCGCTACGCTTCTTAACGTGATGAACCCTCTCAAATTGCGCACTCTTGCTGCTGCCCTGATGTTCGCGGCGATGCCTCTAGCCGCACAAGATGGAACACCCGCCTGGAAACGGGTTCTTCTCGACCGAATCCCTCTCTATGGTCATCGCAATTGGATCGTCGTTGCCGATTCCGCCTATCCCGCGCAATCGAAACCCGGAATTGAAACGATTGTCTCTGGCGCGCCGCACGTCCAGGTTCTCGAGCAGGTTCTCGCGGCACTCTCCGCGTCCCCTCACGTAAAGCCGATCGTCTACACCGACGAAGAACTCAAATACATCCATGACGGAGACGCGCCGGGAATTGCGAAATACCGCGATCGCCTCGCCACCATCCTGCACAATCGCACCGTGAACTCTCTCCCGCACGAGCAGATCATCTCGAAACTCGACGAGGTCAGCCAAACCTTCCGCGTCCTGATCATCAAAACCAACTTCACTCTCCCCTACACCTCAGTGTTCCTGCAACTCGACTGCGCCTACTGGAACGCTAACGCCGAGCGAAAACTCCGCGAGGCGATGTCCGCGCACGACAAAAAATGAACCGCTCTTTCAACGCGTCACGCGTAACCTGCGAACGAGTTAGGCACTTTTTTTATACGCTTTAACTCCCACCGCGGCTGCCGAGCGATCAAGCCGCTTATCGAGTGTCCACAGCATGCAAGTCGATAACAGCGCGGACGCGAGAAGGTGGACATCGACCCAGCCTATTCCACGGGCCCACAATTTCCGTTCCTCGATCAGTCTGAAGACCTCACCATTACCAGCGACAACAGCCATTGGCAATGCATTTAGATCTCCTAGAATTTCCTTGCGGTCGCTCAAATTGCCACACGCCAATTCGCCGATTACAAACGGATGGCTGAGAACCAAGCTATCGATCAAAATATCTCTAAGCGCCGGGATACCTCGCCGAAAGTGGTCGACCCAAACCGAGGTGTCGACAAGTATCATCGGTCCCGGACGCGCCGCCTCGGCACTCGGCGTAAACGCGGTTCAGTACCGCCGAGACCAGCCAATCGCTTGGCCGCTTCGCGTGCGATGAGAGCCTCTAAACCTGCGTTAACTAAAGCTGCCTTTTCGCGTATACCGGAAACCTCTCGCGCCCGCTGCAGCAACTCCGCATCAATAGTGAGCGTCGTCCTCATATGCCTCAGTGTGTATGAAGCCCGCGTATCGAGTCAATGTAGGGGGCGTGATACCCGCGCAGCGCCGAGGGCGTTGACAAACGGCATGACGCGGGTTAACATGTCGTTATGCGACATGTCGCTTAGCATATGCCTGACACGCCCACAAAGCCCCTCTCCGAACCCGTTCTCCTGATTCTCACCAGCCTCGCGGACCAACCTCGGCACGGATACGCCCTCATGAAAGATATCGAAGCTCTCAGCAACGGCCGCGTCCGCCTCAGCACCGGAACCCTCTATGGCGCAATTCGTAGGCTTCTCGATGATAAATGGATCGAGCGCTTCGAGCAAAAAGATACATCGCGCGACAAGCAGGCGTACCGGCTCACGCTTTCAGGCCGCAACCAGCTCAAGCTCGAGTTGGAACGCATCAAACAGCTGACGCGGGCTGCTACGGCTCGCCTGAAAACGATGCACGCATAAATGAATATGAAGCGAATCTACAACGCTTTGCTCCGGCTCTATCCAACCGCTCACAGAAGCTTGTTCTCGGCTGAAATGTCGCGGGTATTCGAGGAAGCAGCTGACGACCGCCGCCGCCGCGGACGTACCGCATTCTTCCGGTTTGTTCTAGCGGAGCTGATTGGCGTCCTGAAAGGAGCCGCCGTCCAATGGACCGTAACCTTAACGCACCCGCCGCAGGCCACCTCCCTCGCGCCTGCAGACAAAATCACTCAAGCTCAGAAGCATCTCGACTTCATCCTCACCCATATGGATACCGCAATCGCCACTCACCAATTCCCAAAAGCCCGCTTTCTCGCGGAAGCCGAGCGCCGCGCCCGTGAAAAGCTGCGCATTCTCCAGCAAAACCGCGATCCGAAACAGTAGCTACCCTGCTGCCATACTCTTTCCCGACTAGCGCGCGCATAACGTATATCTACTACTACCCCCAAATTCCGGCTTAGCGGGTGTGGTACAAACAAAGGCAGCTACAAAGGCCGTCGTTTGAGATTGAACGAAGCATTGCACGTGGCTTTATGAACCATGATCGAGCGCGGAAAACGCTTGTATCAGAAGGCATTTCGGCCCGCGCAACAAACGTCCCATTCCTCAACATGGACACCAACCATCCCTACAGCAAAGGACTAAACGAACAATGAAAGGAACCGTTCTCATAACGGGCGGTGCCGGCTTCATCGGCTCGCACCTCACTTCGGACCTGTTACGAGCGGGCTACCATGTACGTGTTCTCGATAGCCTGATCGCTCAAGTGCATGGCGCACGGCCGGAAAGGCCGACGTATCTGCATAAAGACGCCGAGCTCGTGGTCGGCGATGTGCGCAATCCCGACATTCTCGATAAGGCCCTCGCTGGCATCGATGCGGTCTATCATTTTGTAGCTTTGGTCGGCGTCGGCCAAAGCATGTACCAGATCGCCGAGTACACCAGCGTCAACAACCTCGGCACAGCCGTCCTGCTCGAGCGCCTAGTTAAGCACCGGGTAAGCAAGCTCGTCGTCGCCTCCAGCATGAGCGTCTACGGCGAGGGCCGCTATCTCACCGAAAAGGGCGATCCCTACGATCATGCCTCCCGCACGACCACTCAGCTCAAAGCGCACGAATGGGAAATGACCTCGCCCGACGGTTCCCCTCTACTGCCGGTTCCTACTCCCGAAACCAAGCAGCCGTCGCTCGCCTCCGTCTATGCACTCTCGAAGTACGATCAGGAACAAATGTGCCTCATGGTCGGGCGGGCGTACGGAGTTCCAACCGTGGCCATGCGGTTCTTCAACGCCTACGGGCCGTACCAGTCGCTTTCGAACCCTTATACAGGCGTGCTGGCCATCTTTGCCTCGCGCCTGATGAACGGCCAACGCCCTATCATCTTTGAAGATGGAGAACAGCTTCGGGATTTCGTCAGCGTCTATGACGTAGCGCGCGCCTGCCGCCTGGCCCTCGAAGTCGATGCCGCACGCGATCTCATTTTTAACGTCGGCAGCGGGCAAACCATCTCGGTTCGAGACGTCGCCAAAGCTCTGGCGCGAGTCCTTGGAAAGAAGATCGATCCCGAAATCACCGGCAATTATCGCGTCGGCGACATCCGCCACTGTTTCCCGGATATCAGCCTGGCTCGGAACGTTCTCGGCTATAAACCGGCCATGACTCTCGAAAACGGTATGCGCGATTTGGCCGCTTGGCTCGAGAAACAAACCGCGCATGACCGGTTCAATGAGATGCGTGAGGAACTGGCGGCGCGCGGCTTGGTTGTATAAGAGGCCGCTATGGAACGAGCCTACATCCTGATCACCGGCGGCGCTGGTTTCATCGGCACGAACATCGCCCGCCGATATCTGGGCGAAGACCAGCCCGTCCTCATCTTCGATAATCTCAGCCGGGCCGGAGTCGAGAAGAACGTGGCTGAGCTGCAGCACGACTTTCCCGGCCGCGTGCAGTTGACTCGTGCCGACATCCGCAACCGGCAGGCGGTCGAGAACGCCGTAGCGGGCGCTCGCGCAATCTACCACCTCGCCGCGCAGGTCGCGGTTACCACCAGCCTCGAAGATCCTCTCGCCGATCTCGAGACCAACCTGATGGGAACACTCCATCTACTCGAGGCCATTCGGAACTCAGCCGCCAAGCCCGCACTTCTCTTTACTTCGACGAATAAAGTCTATGGCCGCCTCGCCTCCGTCGCTCTTCATGAGTTGCGTACCCGGCACGAGCCTCTCGACCCGACGCTTGCACGCTTGGGAGCAGCCGAGAATCAGCCGCTAGAATTCCTTTCGCCCTACGGCTGCTCGAAAGGCAGCGCGGACCAGTATGTTCTCGATTACGCCCGGTCTTTTGGCATCCAAGCGGTTGTCTTTCGAATGAGTTGCATCTACGGACCCTATCAGTTGGGCTCAGAGGATCAAGGCTGGGTGGCGCACTTTTTGCGCCAGGCGCTCAAAGGCGAGCCCATCACGATTTATGGCGATGGAAAGCAGGTTCGCGACCTCTTATTCGTAGAGGACTTGATCGCCGCTATGCGCCTTGCTCTGGATAACCTGCCCGTCACCGCAGGCGAGGCATTCAATATGGGCGGCGGCCCGCAGAATAGTTCCAGCCTGATCGAGTTGATTCGCGAAATTGAAGCCATGACAGGCGCCTCAATCGCCGTCGAGCGCGGTCCCGAGCGCCTCGCGGATCAGCGTTGGTTTGTCGCCGATACCTCAAAGATTCGCGACCTTCTAGCCTGGTCCCCTCGAACGACGGTCCGCGAGGGGTTGCGCGCGCTTCAAAACTGGTATTTGGCGCGTCCTTCCTTGCTCGCGCAATCGGAGGTACAGGTAGCCTGATGCGCTTTGCCCTGGTAAACCCGCCCTGGGAGTTCGAAGGCAGCATTTACTTCGGCTGCCGCGAGCCGCACCTTCCGCTCGAGTTCGGCTACTCGAAAGCGCTACTCGAGCAAGCCGGGCACGATGCAGCCATCATTGATGGCCAGCTCGAAAACTTAAGTTACTCCGAAATTTTCGACCGAGTAACTGCCTTTCGCCCGCACGCCATCGTCATCACGACCGCTCCCAGCTATCTGTTCTGGCGCTGTGCGCCGCCTGAATTGCGAGTGCCGCAAGAGCTCGCGAACGTGCTGCGGCCGATCGGGGCCAAGTTGATCATCGTAGGCCCTCACGCCTCGACAACTCCCCGCCCTACTCTCAAGAAGCTGGGCGCCGATGCGGTTGTCCTCGGCGAATGTGAAGAAATTCTTCCCCAACTCGCGGACGACCTTTCAGCAGCTCCTTCGATCGCGCTTTACGAAGACGGGAACGTGGTCGTGCGTGGCCCGAACCGCGCCTCTGATATGAAGCGCCTTCCCGCGCTGAGTTGGCCCGATGAAACGGTTGCGAAGCACAAACATCATCACCATCGCTTCGATGCCGAGCCTCTCGGGCCGGGCGCCGAAATGGAAGCCTCGCGCGGTTGCCCGTATCACTGCACGTTTTGCGCCAAGGATAACTTCCGGAATAACTATCGCAAGCGCCCGCTCGATGTCATTTTGCAGGAAGTCGACCGGTTTATCAGTCAAGGCGTCGAGTACATCTATTTCATCGACGAGATCTTCCTGCCGGATGCTCAACTGCTCGCTGCGCTGGCGACACGCAAGTTGAAAATCGGCGTGCAAACCCGCATCGATCTTTGGAATGAAGATGCCATTCGCGCGCTAGCCCGCGCCGGATGCGTCTCGATTGAAGCCGGCGTCGAGAGTATCACCGAAGCGGGCCGCGCCTATCTGGACAAAAAATGTAAGTTGTCGACCGACCAACTTACTGACCGGCTCGTATATGCGAAGAGCCTCGTGCCTTTCGTCCAAGCGAACTTACTCGCGATGACCGAGGACGACGCGGACGCGATTGAAAGCTGGCGTCAGAACTTAGAAAAAAACGGGGTGTGGGCCAACAAGCCGGTACCATTGTTCCCGTATCCCGGTTCGCCCGAATACACGCGCATGTGGGGACCTGCTGACGATTTCGCGTGGGAGCGGGCGCATGAGGCTTATCTGAAAGGCTTCGATGCCTTCAGCGATATCCAGGAGCAGCGGCCTCAGCCACTTGTCGAACTGGAAGCCTGGCATGCCCGCTAGCATTGCCGTTGACGGTCTTCGAAAGCCACTCAGAATTTTAATGACGGCCGACGCCGCCGGTGGCGTCTGGCAATACTGCGTTGATCTCATCGTATCGCTCGTCGCTGATGGCGCGGAGGTCCTGCTCGCAACCATGGGCCCGCGCCCTACCGCTGAGCAGCGGCAGCAACTTATCTCGCTTCCGCGCGTCACTCTCGCCGAAAGCGAATACGCGCTCGAATGGATGCCCGACGCCTGGAACGATGTCGAGGCTGCGGGCAAGTGGCTTCTCGAGCTTGAATCCGGTTTCGATCCCGATGTGATTCATCTGAACGGCTATGCTCATGCAAGTCTGCCGTGGCCGAAACCTACCCTAGTGATGGCGCACTCGTGTGTGTATTCGTGGTGGCGCGCCGTTCACGGAAGCGCGCCCGGTCCCGAATGGGCCGAATACAAAAGGCGCGTCCTTGCAGGGCTGTCCGCCTGCGAGGCTATCGTCGCGCCCTCGCTCTCGATGGCGCGCACGCTTCACGACGAATACGGCGTCAGCTCGGACAACATTCGCATCATCCACAATTTCACTCGCGCTGAGATCTCACCGGCCCTAAAAAAACAGCCGTTCGTACTCGCTGCGGGCCGCGTCTGGGACGTTGCGAAGAATCTCGAACTGCTCGACCGGATCGCGCCTCGGCTCGAGTGGGGAGTTCGGATCGCTGGGCCGGGAACGCCGGGCCACGCCGCTCATTTCCTCGGCCCCTTGCCACACGACGAATTGCTGGACCAGATGAGTGCGGCCGGAATTTTTGCGCATCCTGCTCTCTACGAACCCTTTGGTCTCGCGATTCTCGAAGCCGCGCGAGCGGGCTGTTGCCTGGTTCTATCGGATATTCCGAGCTTGCGCGAGTTGTGGGACGGCGCAGCGGTCTTTCTCGATCCGCGCCAACCCGACCTCTGGCTTCGCGAGCTTAACCGCCTCAGCCACAATCCCGAAGAGCGCGAAACATTCGGCGGCCTCGCTCGTTCACACTCGAACAGCTACGACGCCGATTCGTCCCTAAAGCAATACGGGGATGCCTATGCCGCGCTCGCAACTTCCAATACCGGAGTGGCCGCGTGAAACTGCGCATCGCGCTGTTCTACCATTCGCTGGTGTCGGATTGGAACCACGGGAACGCGCATTTTCTGCGAGGAATAGCCTCCGAGCTTCAATCACGCGGGCACGAGCTTCGCATCTTCGAACCCGAAAATGGTTGGAGCCGCGGCAACTTGCTCGAGGATGCCGGGCCTGCCGCCATCAACGACTTTCATCGCGCTTTCCCGAATCTGTCCAGCACAACCTACTCCATCGACCGGCTGGCGCTCCCTGCATGGCTCGACGGTGTGGATCTCGTTCTGGTTCACGAGTGGAATGATCCGAAGCTGATCTCGGCTGTCGGCGACTACGCGCGCGATAACCGCCGCGTTCGGCTCTTTTTTCACGACACGCACCACCGCGCGATGACCGCTGCGCATGAGCTCGCCCGCTTCGATCTCACCGAATACGATGCGATCCTCGCTTACGGCAATTCTTTGAAGCAAGCCTACGAAAAGCGCGGCTGGGGAAGACAGGTTCACGTGTGGCACGAAGCGGCCGACGTGCGCACGTTCTACCCTCGCGAGAGCGACTCCAAAATCGGTGATCTCGTCTGGATCGGAAACTGGGGCGACGAAGAGCGGTCCGAAGAGTTGCGTGAATACTTCATCCATCCTGTCGCTTCGTTATCTCTGAAAGCTCAGGCCTACGGAGTGCGCTACCCGAACTCCGCGCTTGGAGAGCTCGAATCCGCTTCGATCACCTATCGTGGCTGGCTCCCCAACTTCAAAGCCCCCGAAGTCTTTTCGCAATTCAGGACTACGATTCACGTCCCGCGCCGTCCGTACACGCAAGCCTTGCCCGGCATCCCGACGATTCGCCCGTTTGAAGCGCTCGCCTGCGGCATCCCGCTGATCTCCGCGCCCTGGGAAGATACCGAAGGACTCTTCCGGGTCGGCCAGGATTTCCTCATGGCCCGCGATGGCGCTGAGATGCAAACCCATCTGCGGAATGTTCTCCACGACTCCTCTCTCGCTCAAAGTCTTACAGCCAGCGGACTCGAAACCATCCGAACACGCCACACCTGCGCGCATCGCGTGAGCGAACTTCTGCAAATCTACGAGTCGATGAAGCCCGCTCGTGTGGATCGCGAACCGGCCCTCGCACTCGAGGTCTCGCAATGAGAATCGCGTTCTGGGGCTCGAGCCTGGTTTCGGCCTACTGGAATGGTGCCGCAACCTATTATCGGGGCGTTTTGCGCGCACTCGCTCAGCTCGGGCACGAAATTGTCTTTTTCGAGCCTGACGCCTACGAACGCCAGCAGCACCGCGACATCGAAGACCCCGAATGGGCCCGCATCGTTGTCTATAACGCCAGCGAACCGGACGAAGTGAATCGGCATCTCGAGGCTTCTGCGCGCTTCGACATAATCGTCAAAGCCAGCGGCGTCGGCGTGCTCGATGAATACCTCGAGGCGTGTGTCGCCACCCTGCCCGAATCCGCCTGCAAGGTCTTCTGGGATGTGGACGCGCCAGCCACCCTCGAACGGCTTGCTTCTCACGCAAGCGATCCCTTTCACTTAGCTCTTCCGCGTTTTGATCTCGTTTTCACCTATGGCGGCGGCAAGCGCGTTACTGATGAATATCGCGCGACCGGAGCGCGAGAGTGCGTCGCCATCTATAATGCCTTTGATCCGGACGTTCACTTTCCCGTTTCGCCCGACCCCCGCTTCGCGTGTGATCTTTCATTCCTGGGCAATCGCCTACCGGATCGCGAAGCGCGCGTTGAAGAGTTCTTTTTGAAAGCCGCCCACTTCGCGCCAGCGCACCGCTTCCTTTTGGGAGGCAGCGGATGGTCCG
Source organism: uncultured Acidobacteriaceae bacterium (assembly GCA_963703035.1). Classification (GTDB taxonomy): domain Bacteria; phylum Acidobacteriota; class Terriglobia; order Bryobacterales; family Bryobacteraceae; genus Bog-105. Next base: position 3,191,024 of record OY969780.1, read on the forward strand.
ACAAACCGATTCCATCGAATGTCTCCTACGTGGGCCACGTCTATACCGCCGATCACAACGCTTTCAACTGTTCTGCACGAATGGTCCTCAACATCAGCCGTGACAGCATGGCTCGCTACGGTTTTTCTCCAGCTACTCGAGTCTTTGAAGCCGCCGGAGCCGCCGCTTGTCTCGTCACAGACGCCTGGGAAGGAATCGATTCGTTTCTTGAGCCTGACAAGGAAATCCTGGTTACCACTTGCGGGACGGATGTGGCGCGGATAGTTCGAGGACTCCCTCCTGAACGCGCGAGATCGATCGGTGAAGCCGCCCGTCGCCGCGTACTCGCGGACCATACTTACACACAGCGCGGAATGCTTGTCGAATCCGCCTTGCGGCAGGTTGTCTCCTCGAATCCCGCCATGGCGGTAGGAACCCCTGCGTGACGGATCCGAAGCTCAACTGCGTTTTTCTCGGCCTCTCGATCACTTCGAGCTGGGGCAACGGCCATGCGACCACTTATCGCGGGTTACTGAAAGAACTTTCAAAGCGCGGCTACACCGCGACATTTCTCGAACGGGATGTACCCTGGTATGCTTCCCATCGCGAATTCGATCAACTGCCTTATTGCGCCGTACGGCTTTACAGCAGCCTCGAAGAGTTAAAGGATCGCTTTACAGGCCTGATCCGGACCGCTGATGTCGTGATTGTGGGTTCATACGTTCCCGATGGAATCGCCGTCGGCGAATGGGTTACGAAAACCGCAAAGAACCTGACGGCCTTCTACGATATCGACACGCCCGTAACTCTTTCAAACTTGAAAGAGGGCCGCTGCGAATATCTGTCACGCGAGCTGTGCCCCAGATACGACCTGTACCTGTCATTCACCGGCGGCCCGACGCTCGACTATATCGAGCGAAAACTGGGTTCGCCTTGCGCCAGAGCACTCTACTGTTCTGTTGATCCGTCGCTCTACTACCCCCAACCGGAACCGGCGCGGTGGGATGTTGCCTACCTCGGCACGTACGCCGCCGATCGCCAGCCTGCTTTGGAGAATCTCTTATTCCAAGCAGCCAGAGTTCATCCGGAACGGCGCTTCATCGTCGCGGGCCCCCAATATCCCGAAGACATAATCTGGCCGTCGAATGTGGAGCGCCTCGACCATCTTCCTGCCAGCGAGCACCGCAGCTTCTACAATGCCCAGAGATTCACGTTGAACTTGACCCGGAGCGATATGATTCGCAGCGGCTATTCACCGAGCGTGCGGCTGTTCGAGGCAGGCGCTTGCGGCGTTCCCATTCTAAGTGACGAATGGCCTGGTCTCGACACGTTTTACCACCCCTTCTCAGAAATACTCCCGGTGCGCACGGCTGCGGATTTAGCGTCGTACCTACGCATCCCGGACGAGCAGCGCCTCGAGATCGCGGATCGCGCGCGCCGGCGCACTCTCCGTTTCCATACCGCCGCGGTTCGGGCGCGAGAGTTCGATGCGCACGTTAATGCATCCGTTGAGCGAGTTTGCTCGTCCAATAAGCGTACAGCGCATTTTGCTTCTGTCAAATAAGCTATGAAGATTTCCGCGATTTTTGGAGCAGCCTGCCTGCTGGCTGCGGCTCTGTCTGCCTTTGCTGCCCCGCAATCCTCGCCCGGCGTTCCCGTCAGTATGGTCGTAACGCTCGAGCCCAGGCGCGGCAAGACCATTCCTCCCATCGAGCAGCAGGATCTTTCGGTTACACAGGGAAAGGACAAGCGGCCCATCACCGGCTTCGTTCCGCTACAGGGCGACCACGCAGGTATGCAGCTATTGCTGCTCCTCGACGATTCGGCCAGTTCTAGCATCGACACGCAGATTGACACTCTGAAGCAGTTTGTAAAATCTTTGCCTTCTACAACCGAAGTGGGGGTCGGCTACATGCGAAACGGAATGGCTCAGCTTACGCAGAACTTCACCGCCGATCACGATGCTGCTGCAAAATCGATTCGTGTCGTAATGGGTCCAGGGGGAGCCGACGTCAGCCCGTATGACTCGCTGTCGGACGCCATCAAGCACTGGCCGCAAAAGCGAGCCGAGCGGCGCGAAATCATCATGATCAGCAGCGGTATTGAGGGCCTCGGGGGCGGCTATACGTCCGACAACCCGTACGTCAATAAAGGAATCAGTGATGCTCAGCGGGCCGGTGTGGTCGTGTACACGATCTATACCCCTGCAATCGGGCACTACGGTCACAGCTTTTGGAGAATGAACTGGGGCCAGAACTTCCTGGCGCAGTTATCCGACGAGACCGGCGGCGAATCGTACTTCATCGGATTCGGTGCGCCCGTTTCGTTTCAGCCCTTCCTCGATCAGATTGTGAAAAGATTCCAAAATCAATTTCTTTTGACCTTCATGGCACGACCGGAGCGCCAATCCGGCTTGCAACCCGTGAAGGTGCGCGTCATCGAAAAAGATGCGGACGTCGCAGCCGCCGATCGCGTCTACGTGCCAGCTAGCTTATAGCCGAAACGGGTTTCGGGAGGATTTACCGGACGCCTAGGATGCCCGACGGGCGGGCGTCCTCGAGAGCTTTCACGCGACCATCAAGTTTGTCGAGCTTTTCGTTAAGCTGCGGGAAGTGTTGGTCGACGCGCTTAAACTCGGCCTTGATCCAATCCTTCAGGTCGTCAATGCGCTTATTCTGCCAGAACGCGGCGACGATGTAGCCGAACACGATCAGCGCCGCCGGACCCCAGTTATTTACTTGCGCCGGCATCGGTGGGACTTAATTGTACCCTTGACGATGGTTTCACGATGGCCGAAACGGAATCATTCCTCTTTCATCCCAATGGGTGAAAGAGGAATTTCATGAGCATCGAAACCAAAGAGCAAACATCGCAAACTACAGATCCGAGAAAGCAGGGTCCGAAGCCGCCATTTCACGAACCGCAGCAAGCGCCTCCCGGTCTCGAGAAGGACATGCGCGAGAAGCCGGATCATGGCGAGCAGTCCTACAAGGGGCTCGCCCGTCTCAAGGGTCGAAAGGCGCTGATTACCGGCGGCGATAGCGGCATCGGCAAGGCTGTCGCGCTGGCGTTTGCGCGCGAAGGCGCGGACGTCATGATCTCGTACTTAAACGAGGATGCGGATGCCAAAGACACCGCGCGGCTGGTTGAGGAAGCAGGCCGCAAGGCAGTCACGGTCCCCGGCAGTATCGAGGACGTGCGCCACTGCGATGAATTGATCAATCGCGCGTTCAAAGAGCTGGGCGGGCTCGACATTCTCGTCAATAATGCCGCGTTTCAAATGACCCACGATTCGATTGAAGAGGTGAGTCCGGAAGAATGGGATAAGACTCTGCGCACAAATATCAGCGCCATGTTTTATCTGTGCCGGGCCGCGCTGCCGCGCATGAGAGCAGGCAGCACCATCCTGAACACTGCTTCCGTGGAGGCGTACGACCCGAGCCCGAAGCTGCTGGCGTATGCCACAACGAAAGGCGCTATCGTCACATTCACGAAAGCCCTCTCGGGACTCGCGATCAAACAGGGCATACGCGTAAATGCGGTAGCGCCCGGTCCGGTGTGGACGCCCCTGATCCCCTCGACCATGCCTGAAGATAAGGTCAAAGAATTCGGCAAGAGCAATCCGCAGCAGCGCCCGGCTCAGCCGGTTGAGCTCGCGCCGATGTACGTCTTTCTGGCTTCTGACGAGTCGCGATTCATCACCGGGGGCGTGTTCGACGTCACGGGCGGCGAGATGCTTCCGTAAACAAGAGCGCCCGGTTCGTCACTCGGGCGAACCGGGCCTTTACTTTCAACGGCTGTGTGTTTCGTTAGTAGGTAGTTCCTCTGGTAACTGGCTTGTCGGTCTTCGCAAAGTCTGCCGAAGCTTCACCGGTCGAGGACACGTCCTCTGCACCGGTTTCCTTCAACAGGTCTTTCGCCTTCCCGACCCAGTCACTGTTGTCGCAGTGAACAGAAAGAAGGATTCCCCCTTCCTTGATCCGGCCCTCATAGCGCTTGGCTTCGTACTCGGGAATACCCATTCCAACCAGCGCGCCCACAATGCCGCCAACTACGCCGCCCGAGCCGATACCGGCAAGAGTCGCCATGATCGGACCCGCTGCAATGAACGGTCCAAGGCCTGGAATCGCAAGAGCGCCGATACCGGCCAGCAATCCAAGTGTTCCACCGACAGCAGCACCGGCAACGGCACCGGTCGTCGTGCCTTCGGGCGCCTTCGTATGTTTCTCGTGGGCGAAATCTTTCGTCCCAACATTGTCCTGCAACAGAACCGAGATGTCCTCGTTGCGGAAGCCCTGAGCGATCAGCCGGTCGACAGCGTTTTCCGCCATACCCCGGTTCGCATAAATCCCATAGACTGCTGTATTCTTTCCTGCCATATGGTTACTTTCCTCCTGATTCTTTTACTGTCAGTTCGTTCGTGACGTTTCCGGCACCCGCAACTTCTGTCGCCTTCTGCTCGATGGCCGTCTTCTCCGCGTCGGACTTGACCGGTCCTCGTAGCGTCACCTTCCCATCCTGCGCAACAATTTTCACGTTGTGCGCATAGGTCGAGAGTGATTTGTCCTTCATAATTGCGCGCCTGATTTGCCTCTCGAGCTTCAGGTCACTCTTATTGTTCTTGGCCTGATCGGCCGTGGTCTGCGGCTGCTTGTTCGCCTTCGTGTTGTCTGGTTCCTGGGCAAAAGCGACAGAAACACCCATTGCGATCACGAGCGAAGCCAGCAAACCGTTGAATTTAGTCATTCCTCCTCCGTGGTCTGGTACTGCTTTCTCTTTCGCTAGTGAGACTGCTGGAGCGGCCGCCGGTGACGGGTTTTTCGATTAAACTGCGTTATTTTTAAATGCAATACACATATGCCAAGATTCTCCCGGTGGTTACTATCCCTGTTATTCTTCACGTCCGTTCTCAATTCCCAGGACATGGGCGTAGTTAAGTCCCTGAAGTGGCGATTGATTGGCCCGTTCCGGGGTGGCCGCGTAACGGCGGTGGCCGGCGTAGACTCGCAGCCCCAGATCTATTACTTCGGCGCCACCGGAGGAGGTGTATGGAAGACCACAAACGCGGGAATGGACTGGCAATCCGTCTCCGATGGCCAGCCATTTGGAACGGGTTCGGTCGGGGCCGTCGCGGTCTCACAATCGGATCCCAATGTCGTATATGCCGGTATGGGCGAAGCCGATATCCGCGGCAACGTCTCGCACGGAGACGGTATGTACAAATCTATGGACGCCGGGAAGACCTGGAAACATATCGGCCTTGAAAATACACGCCAGATCAGCCGGGTGCGCATTCATCCTCAGAATCCCGATATCGTCTATGTTGCGGTGTTGGGCCATGTCTGGGGACCCAATCCCGAGCGGGGGATTTACCGGACCAGAGATGGCGGCAGGACCTGGCAGCAGATCTTTTCGCGAGGACCGAAAGCGGGTGCAATCGACCTCACGTTTGACCCGACGAATGCGAACATTCTCTATGCCGGATTCTGGGAGGTTTATCGCAATCCATGGGATCTCGAGAGCGGCGGCCCGGGAAGCGGACTTTTCAAATCGACAGATGGCGGCGATACGTGGACGGAGCTGACGCACAATCCCGGTCTGCCGAAAGGCACAATCGGAAATATAGGAGTCACGGTTTCGGCGGCCAATCCGGAGCGCGTGTGGGCGCAAATTGAAGCGGAAGACGGCGGCATTTTCCGGTCTGATGACAGCGGCAAGAACTGGACCAAAGTCAATCAGGACCGGAAGCTGAGACAGCGCGCCTGGTATTACAACCGCATCTACGCAGATCCCAAGGATCCCAACCGAATCTACGCGGTAAACGTCGGATTCTTCCGCTCGGACGATGGAGGAAAAACATTCAATCCGATCCGCACGCCGCACGGGGATAATCACGATCTCTGGATCGCTCCCGGCAATGCGCAACGCATGATTGAGAGCAATGACGGGGGCGCAAGCGTGTCTGTGAATGGCGGGAAGAACTGGAGTTCAGAAGATAATCAGCCGACGGCGCAGTTCTATCGCGTCGCGCTCGACAACGATTTTCCGTATCACGCGTATGGAGCGCAGCAGGACAATTCGACGGTAAAGATCGCGAGCCGGACCACAACCGGCGGAATCACCGAGCGCGATTGGTCCGACGTAGGCGGCGGCGAGAGCGGATGGATTGCGCCGTATCTGAAGGACACGAACATCGTTTTTGCGGGCTCTTACGACGGATTGATCACGCGCTACGACCATCACGACCGGCAAACACGCGATGTCACCGTTTGGCCGGACAATCCGATGGGCGCGGGCGCGGAAGCCATGAAATATCGCTTCCAGTGGAATTTTCCATTACTTTTTTCGGCGCACGATCCGGACCTTCTGTTCGCCGGCGGCAACGTGCTGTTCGCCTCATCGGATCAGGGACAAACCTGGAAAGCGATCAGCCCCGATCTCACCCGCAATGACAAATCGAAGCAGAAATCGTCCGGCGGCCCAATCACGAAAGACAATACGAGCATCGAATATTACGACACGATATTTACGGCTATCGAATCGCCGGTCAAGAAAGGTCTGATCTGGGTGGGTTCGGATGATGGGCTGGTGCACGTGACGCACGACGGCGGCGCGCATTGGGAAAACGTCACGCCGAAAAACATGCCGGAGTGGATTCAGATCAATTCGATCGAAGCTTCGCCGTTCGAGGCAGGCACAGCTTATTTTGCTGCAACGATGTACAAGTTCGACGACAATCGCCCGTTCCTGTTCAAGACCACCGATTACGGCAAGACATGGCGGCAGATCAACAACGGCATCCCGGCGACTACGTTTACCCGCGTGATCCGCGAGGATCCGAACCGCAAGGATTTGCTGGTTGCGGGGACCGAAACCGGCATTTACATCTCGTTCGATGGCGGCGCAAAATGGCAATCGCTTCAACTGAACTTGCCGGTCGTGCCGATTACGGATCTCGCGTTTCAAAAGCGTGACCGGGAATTGGTTGCGGCAACACAAGGGCGTGCGTTTTGGATTCTCGACGAGCTTCCCTTGTTGGCGCAGTTGACGGATTCAACTTCGCGCGACGACGCACATCTGTTTGCGCCGCAAAATGTCTATCGCGCACCCTCTGAACACGGTTTCGGATCGCCGTCTAACGAAGGAACGAATCCTCCCAGCGGCGCTGTTGTCTACTACCGGTTGCACGATAAGCCGAAAGGAGAAGCCACACTCGAGTTTCTGGATGCACAAGGTAAGTTGGTGAAAAAATTCTCGAGCAAGGCTCCCGAGCATCCTCCTGAAGTGGAGGCGTCCTCCGCTGAGCAGGAGGAAGAAGAGACCGGTCCGCGGGGCGGCAGCGGCGGAGACCGGATTCCGGCCGAACAGGGCTTGAACCGCTTCGTATGGAACCTTTGCTATCCCGATGCCACCAAGTTTCCTGGAATGATTCTATGGGCTGGAACCGTCCGCGGACCAATGGCCGTGCCGGGCGCCTATCAGGTCCGGCTGACTGTAAACGGCAAAGCGCAGACGCAGAAATTCGAGATCACGAAGGATCCTCGCGTCCCGGCCACTCCTCAGCAATTTCTAGCTCAATTTGAGTTGGAAATGCAGATGCGAGATAAGCTGAGCCAAACCAATCAAGCCGTCATCCGGATCCGGGATGTGCGCAAGCAACTGGATGAGCTGACGGCGCGATTGAAGGCCGCCGGAGACACTCCGAAATCAAAGCTCGTACTGGACCGCGCAAAGGCGCTGTCGGACGAACTGACCGGCATCGAAGAGGCTCTGTATCAAACGAAAAACAAGGCCAGTGAAGACCCGCTGAACTTTCCGATTCGCCTGAACAATAAATTGGCAGCTCTGCTGGCGGACGTCGCCGAAGCCGACGCGCAGCCAACCGCGTCACAGCAGCAAGTCTACGAGGATGTGGCTACCGGCATCAATGCACAGATCAAAAAGTTGAATCAGGTCATGGATTCGGGGATTCCTGCTTTCAACAAGTTTGTAAGAGAGCAGGACATCCCGGTTATCGCGGTGAAGGCTGCAGGAAGCTTATAGGCGCCGCCCAGCCGCCGAACTGGCTCTCAATGATTTGGCAGATCTCGAGCGCCAGCAGATCTCTCCACGGCTTCGTCACTACTTGCACATTGATGGGAAGGCCTTTCCATTCGGCGCAGCGCACCGTCGCGGCGGGCGCTCCGGCAACGTTCCAGGCCATCGTGTAACTGAATCCTTCGAAATTCTCGGTTTTGAGCGAGTCGCCGTGCGGTAGCGCGGGCTGTGTGTAGACCGGGCAAAGAATGGCGTCGTACTGCTCGAAAAAGCGCGCCATCGCCGAGCGATATTCGTCCCACAGTGCCCAGCGAGATGCCAGCTCGGAAGCTGTCGTGCGAAACGGGCGCAAGCGATCGAGAAATCCCGTGAGCAGTGGATGAATTCGCGAAGTGCCCTGCGCTTCCAAATACGCATCGATTCCGTCCGCCCCATCGCCGCCCAAAAACGACAGCTCAAGTTCAAAGGCTTGTTCGACGCCCGGCGGCCGGCGTTCTTCGACAAGCATTCCAGTTTCCGACAGGAAATCCGCGCAACGGCGAACCGCGCGCTCGATCTCAGGGGCGCACCGGACAATTCCGTTGTAGGTGAAAAAAGCAATGCGCGTCTGGCGCAGCGTTCCGGTTTGGATCAGAGGAACCGGAGGCGCAGAGAGGTCTCGTCCGTCTTCGCCCGCAAGAAGCTGTAGTGCGAGCACCAGATCTTCGGTGCGGCGCGCCATCGGTCCGATCTGCCACAAGCCCGCCACCCAGCTGCTCGCGGGCGGCACATGACCCGTGCGCGGCAGACGGCCTTGCGTCGGCTTAATGCTGGTAATTCCGCAGAAAGCGGCAGGGACCCGAACACTCCCGGCAGCATCGCTACCCAATCCCAGTGGCGAACCGCACGCCGTGATCAGCGCTGACTCGCCTCCGCTGCTCCCACCCGCTGTGCGCGATAAATCGTATGGATTGTTGGTCCGGCCAAAGATCAGGTTGTCGGTTTCGAAGGCGAATAACAGATCCGGCAAATTTGTTCTAGCAATCGGAATTCCACCCGCCGATCGCAGGCGTTGCACAACCGTCGCGTCCTCAAGCGCGGGGGTTGCATTCTTTCTGCCAATCGTTCCGGCCGTCGACGTTCTTCCTTCGACTTCGATCGAGTCCTTAACCGAGAAAGGAACGCCGTGCAGCGGGCCACACGCTTCGCCCTTCGCGAGCATCACGTCTGCGGCCTTCGCTTGCAGCAGAGCGGAATCGGCAAGCAGATCGGTCACCGCGTTGAGACCCGGATTCACCCGCTCGATCTGCGCGAGATGCGCGGCGATCAATTCCGCAGACGAGATCGCACGGCCGCGGATCAGCTTCGCCATCGTGATCGCGCTTTGCTCGAGCACGCTCACAATCTAGCAGCAGCAACGGCATCGGGAGCTTTTATAGAATGGATGGTTTCAGGCTGTTAATGCGAAGCTTCAGGGTCTTAGCTCCTGTTGCGGGGTTTTGCGCCCTGTTGTTTGCCGCTGATATTGCGCCTCCCCCCGACAATCGGCTATGGGAGTATCGGAATCTCGGAAAGGCTTTCTACGAGAATCCGGACACGCATCTTCAAGCGGTCGACCAGCTGCGAAACGCGCTTCAGCTTGCGCCCAATTCGGTCAGAGAGCGCATCAATTACGGCTTAGCGCTTCTGCGCGCGGGACAGACGCAAGCCGGAATGGCCGAGCTGATTCGCGCGCAAAAACAGGATGCCACGATTCCGCACACGTGGTTCAATCTCGGCATCGCATATAAGCGGAACGGCGACTGGGATCAGGCGATACAGCAGTTTCAGGGCATGCTTCGGATAGCGCCGAACGAGCCCATTGCGCATTACAATCTCGCTGCCGTTTATCGATCCAAAGGAGATTTAGATCGCGCGCGCGACGAGTTCATCGCAGCTGAGAAGCTGAATCCCAGCCTAGCAGGACCGCACTTTCAACTCTTCACGTTGTATCAACGCGCGGGCAACAAAGAAGCGGCGGCAAAAGAGAGACAGGCCTTCGAAGAAGCCAAAAAGCGCAACGAAGGAGCCGCCGTTCCAGAAGACATGGAGTGGTGTTTCTATGCCGAGCTGTACGACCCTCCTGAGCCACGGCCCTCGGCGTCAGACGAAGCCACGCGCTATGAGGACCGCTCCGTCAGCAAAGGCTGGGACGCCGCGACCTCTCGAATGCTCGTCATTGATTCTGAAGGGAGCGGCCACGCGGATCTTCTGGTCTGGTCTCGAGATCGCGTGATGCTGCTGAAGCGCGGCATCGGCGCCGTTCAGAAATCGGGCTTAGAAGCGTTAACCGACGTGCGTGACATCGCTGCCGGAGATTTTGATAACGATGGCTTGGCGGACCTGTGCGTCATTACGGACAGCGGTGCAACACTGTTGCACAACGATCACGGAAAGTTTTCCAAATATCTGGACTTACCCAACACGGCCGGCGTGCAGAAGGCGCTCTGGCTCGATTACGACCACGACTACGATCTTGATCTCCTGCTGTTCGGGCCGCATCCGGTGCTGGTGCGCAATAACGGAAAGGGCAAATTTGAAGATCACACGGCGTCGTTCCCGTTTGTGAAGGGGCAGGCTCTCGATGCGGTCGCGTTCGCCGTTCGCGGCGACACTGCCGCGCGCGATATCGCCGTTTCATACGCAGATCGCGCGGGCGTGTTGTATCTCGATAAGCTCAACGGCGTATTCGAAGCAACCGACGTTCCGGCGATCACGTCCGGGATGTCGCGCTTAGACGTTCAAGACTTCAATCACGACGGGCTTCTCGACATTGTAAGTTACGCCCCCGAAGTTCGGACGCTGAAGAATGATCCTGGAACGGGTCTGGCGCGCGTCGATGAGGCGCATGCAGCGCACTCGCCCGTTCGCGCGGATTTCAACGGCGACAACCGCGAGGACTACGCACAGATATTGCCGGACGGCTCGCTTCACGTTTATTTCAATGCGTCGCCCGCGCAACGCTGGGTCTCCGTTCGGATCCAAGGGATCAAGAACCTCAAAGAGGCTGTCGGCGCAACCGTTGAAATGAAGTCGGGCGCGTTTTACGACAAGCGCGTCTTTGAAGGCGTTCCGCTCGCCTTTGCGACCGACAGCCGCGCAGACGCGGATACGATTCGGATCACTTGGCCGAATGGATTGATCCAGAATGAGACGCGCAAGAAGAGTGGTGAATCGCTGACCATCGCGGAAGCGCAACGGCTTTCGGGATCCTGTCCCATGATCTTTGCCTGGAATGGGCGGGCATTTAAGTTTATTACCGACGTGCTAGGGGTTGCGCCTCTGGGCGCCAGCTCAGGCGATGGAAACTATTTTCCGGTCAATCATCAGGAGTACATTCAGATTCCCGGCGCTGCGCTGCGCCCCGAAGACGGCGAGTATCGGATACACATCACGGAAGAGCTGCACGAAGTTTCCTATCTCGACCACGTGCGGCTGATTGCGGTCGATCACCCGTCAGATGTCGACGTTTACACGAACGATAAGTTCAAGTCGCCGCCTTACCCCGAGTTCCGCCTCTTCGGCGCGAAAGAGAAGATTCATCCGGTGCGCGCCACCGACGATCACGGCAACGATGTGACGGACCGCGTTGCGCGGCAAGATCGCAAGTATCCGGATGGCTTCGTTCACGATTCGGCCGGCGTTGCCCAGCTCCACACCTTGGATCTCGATTTCGGCAACGCAGCGCCCGAGAATCGCGCTGCGCTTGCACTGAACGGCTGGGTGGATTGGGCGGACGGCAGCACGTTTTTGGGCGCTTCGCAGGACGGGACAGGCCTGATCTTCCCCTATCTGCAGGTGAAAGACGAATCGGGCAAGTGGCGGACCGTCATCCAGGATATGGGCATTCCTTCCGGCAAGCCCAAGACGATCGTCGTCGACCTCACTGGCAAATTCCTTTCGCGTTCTCGCGAGGTTCGCATAGTGACGAACCTTTGTGTGTACTGGGACGAAATCTTTCTCCTCGAGGATGCGCGGCGGCCGCAAGTTCGCCTCACGCCGCTCGAAGCGGATACGGCGAATCTGCACTTCAGAGGCTTTTCGCGCGTTTTGATCGATCCGCGCCGGCAACAGCCCGAGCAGTTTTTCTACGATCAGGTTCGGCCCGTTTCGAATTGGAATCCGACGCCCGGTCTTTACACGCGCTACGGGGAGGTTCGTTCGCTCATAAACAAAATCGACGATCGCCTCGTCATCATGGGATCAGGAGATGAATTGAAGCTGCGGTATTCGGCGGCGCAACTGCCGCAGTTGCCCGAAGGGTGGTCGCGGGACTTCCTGTTGCAAGTGGATGGCTGGGCCAAAGATTCCGATCCGAATACGGCCTTCAGCCAGAGCGTCAGTCCGCTGCCGTTTCAGGCGATGAGCGCGTATCCTTACAAGGCGGATGAACACTTTCCTGCCGATGCCGAACACCGGGAGTACGTGCAGGATACCCTCACGCGCCCGGCCCTGCGCTTGATTCGTCCTTTGGCGCCACTGCAATGACTCGCCGGCTCACGATCATTTGTGCGCTCTGCGGCGCGATTCTGCTGATCAACAGCGCTGTGCTCGCTGCGTTTCCGACCACCGCAAGCATTTTCGGGATTGGAAACGTGCTGTTACACATCGTGCTCGGCGCAGTCATTGGCGTCCTGGCCGCCATCCTGCTGCGCAAAGAGAGACGTCTCCTCTGGATCGTTATCGCCGCCGTTTCGGGAGTGTTGCTCGCCGTTATCGGCAACACGCGGGATCACCGCCTTATCCTTCTGATCCACGTTGTCATTTCGCTGGCCGCGATAGCGGTTCTCTTTTCGCGAAGGCAGTACTTCCTCCTCGCGAAGGTGTCGGGCGCTGCAGCCGCGCTCATCTTAGTCGCTGGAGCGTGCTACCGCCTATTTGTCCCGCATCCGGAAGACCACATCACAAATTCACGCGTGGTGCCGCTCTCCATGTACCAGGAAGGCGCGGGTCCGAAGAGCCCTTTCTTTCCGTCGGGCGCCAATACCTCGAATGGACGCCTGGTGCCGTCGGCGTTTTTCATGGAATCGAAAAAATGCGGCGAATGCCACAAAGATATCTACGACCAGTGGAACAGCTCGGCGCACCACTTTGCGTCCTTTAACAATCAGTTCTACCGGAAATCGATTGAGTACATGCAATCCGTGGTCGGTACCCAGCCGAGCAAATGGTGCGCGGGATGCCACGATCATGCCGTGTTCTTCAACGGTCGCTTCGACCGCCCCATCAAAGAGCAGATCGATACTCCTGAAGCGCGCGCCGGTCTAAGCTGCATGTCGTGCCATTCGATCGTGCACGTCGGCGGCAGTGTGGGCAACGCGGAGTTTACGATGTCGTATCCGCCGCTGCATGAAGTGGCCAGCAGCTCGAACCCGTTCATGCGCGATGTGACCGACTTTGTGACCTACGCCGCGCCGGAAGCGCATCGCCGCACGTTCATGAAGCCCTTTATGCGCGACAGCACCGCTGAATTTTGTTCAGCCTGCCACAAAGTTCACCTCGACGTGCCGGTAAATCAATATCGCTGGTTCCGCGGCTTCAACGAATATGACAACTGGCAGGCAAGCGGCGTGTCGGGCCAGGGCGCGCGATCGTTTTACTATCCAAAGAAGTCGAGCAACTGCGCGGATTGCCATATGCCGCTCGTCTCTTCTCATGATCCGGGAAATATCCATGGACAGGTTCACTCGCACCGTTTCCCGGGCGCGAACACAGCGGTTCCGTTCGTCAACAACGATCAGGAGCAGTTGGCGCTCACGGAGAAGTTTTTGAAGTCGGGATTCATTAGCGTAGATATTTTCGCGGTCAGCCCGGTGACTCGCCAGAAGACGGACACCGAGATGATCCGTCGCAACGGAAGCGTCCCGCAAGCCATGACCTCGTTCGCGGTCGGCGAAGAGGCCGAGCAGACCGGCCCCGCCGTAATCCGCGATGTCGGCGCCGTCGCTGCGCCCATTGATCTCTCGCAAGTTAGTCTGCAGCCCGGAACCACGGCGCGTGTGGACGTGGTCGTCAGGACGCGCACCATCGGCCACTTCTTTCCCGGTGGCACGGTAGACGCGTTCGACGTCTGGCTCGAGCTAAAGGGCCAAGACGATACCGGGCGAACCGTGTTCTGGAGCGGCGAGGTCGAGGACAACGGCAAGGGACCGGTCGAGCCTGGCGCGCACTTCTATCGCTCCTATCAGCTCGATGCGCTCGGCAACTCGATCAATAAGCGAAATGCATGGCAGGCGCGCAGCGTCCTTTACGCGCGTCTGATCCCGCCCGGCGCCGCTGACACGGTCCACTATTTAGTCACAGTGCCGCGCGATGCCAAGGGCCACATCCACTTCACCGCGAAACTGAATTACCGGAAGTTTTCGTGGTATTACACGCACTTCTCCTACGCCGGTGAGCCGGTGCCAGGCCAAAGCCCGCTGCTGCTTGCGAGCGATCGCAACGGTCTGAAATACAGCTTCGATCCGCGCAACATTCCAGCCGATGTTTCGGGCGAGATCAAAGGAGGCATTCCCGACCTGCCGATTATTACGGTCGCGCAGTCGCAGGTCACGGTCCCGATCGGTTCAGAGCCGCCTCAATGGCGTCCTGTAACCGCCGCCGGCACGCGAGAACGCTGGAACGACTGGGGCATCGGCCTCCTGCTGCAAGGCGATCTCAAAGGCGCTGAATATGCATTTCAAAAAGCCGCCCAAGCGCAGCCCGGTTACGCCGATGCCTGGCTGAATGTCGCGCGGGCGCTGATCCAGGAAGGCGAGACAGACCAGGCCAAGCCGTACATCGCGAAAGCGCTGCAAATCGATTCATCCCTCGGGCGCATCTACTTTTTCCGGGCGATGATCGAGAAGTCCGACGGCACCTATGATGCGGCTTTGAAATCTTTGCAGAGAGTCGAAGCTCAATACCCGCGCGATCGCGTGACGCTGAATCAAATCGCGCGCATTCTCTTTCTGAAGCGCGAGTACGCCAAGGCAGTCGGATATCTCGAGCGCGTATGCGACATCGATCCCGAAGACGTCCAAATGCATTACACGGCGATGTTGTGCTATCGCGGCCTCGGCCTATTGGACAAGGCGAACCGCGAAGAGATTCTGTTCCGGCGCTTCAAAGCCAATGAATCTGCCCAGAGTATTACCGCCGCGCCGCGCATGGCGAGCCCGGAAGACAATAATGAGCGCCAACTGATTCACGATCACGAATCGGTTCCGCTGCCGTAAGCATGAAAGCAGTTTTTTGCGTGACTATCTCCGTGGGGATCGCCCTGGGCGTGATTGGATTCGCGGCGAAAACTCCGGATAGCGGCATCCGCTTCGTCGATTCAACAAAGAAGGCCGGCATCCACTTCGTTCACCACACAGGCGCAACCGGAAAGAAATACCTGCCGGAAACCCTGGGCGCGGGATGCGCGTTCATCGATCTCGATGGCGATGGCTGGCCCGACATTCTTCTGATCAACGGCAAAGACTTCGGCCCGCATGGGAAGAAAACGCTCGCGGCGCTGTACCGCAACAATCACGACGGCACATTTACTGACATCACCCGCGGCAGCGGCCTGGATGTCGAGATGTACGGCATGGGCGTCGCCGTCGCCGATTACGACAACGACGGCTTGCCCGATGTGTACATTACGGCTCTCGACGGAGACCGTCTCTTTCATAACGAGGGACACGGCCATTTCCGCGACGTAACGGCACAGAGCGGTATCCGGAACGCGAATTTCGGCACCAGCGCTGCCTGGCTCGACTACGACCGCGATGGAAAAGTCGATCTGTTCGTGGCCAACTATGTCGCGTGGACCCAGAAAAACGATTTGTGGTGCTCGCTTGATGGCGCGAGCAAGTCCTATTGCACGCCCGAGTCTTATAAAGGCACGTCTTCGAAGCTCTACCGGAATCTCGGCGGCGGAAAATTCGAAGACGTCACTCAGAAAGCCGGACTCGCCGACAGCACCAGCAAATCTTTGGGAGTCGTGGTCTTCGATTACAACGGCGATGGCTGGCCGGATCTGTTCGTTTCAAACGATACCCAGCCGAGCAAGCTATACAAGAACAACGGAAACGGCACATTCACCGAAGAGGGTATGCAGGCGGGCGTAGCGTATGGCGAGGACGGCGTCGCGCGCGGAGCCATGGGCGTCGATGCAGCGGATTATGATCGCTCCGGCAGGCCGGACCTGCTCGTGGGGAATTTCGCCAATCAGATGATCGGTTTGTATCACAACGAAGGAAACGGATTTTTCGTCGATGAGGCGCCGGCTTCAACAGTTGGGCGCGCCAGCCTGCTGAGCCTCACATTCGGCGCATTTTTCTTCGACTACGATCTGGACGGCTGGCCGGACATTTTTGCCGCGAACGGGCACATTGAACCGGACATCAACCGCATCCAGCCCAAAGTCGCGTACCGCGAGAGACCGCTGCTCTTTCGTAATCAAGGCAATGGACATTTTGAGAACGTCAGCGATGATGTGGGCCCGGATTTCCGGCGTCCGATCGTGGCCCGCGGCGCGGCCTACGCGGATTACGATCGCGACGGAGATCTTGACGTACTCATGAATACGAACGATGGGCCGGCCCTGCTGTACACAAATGAGGGCGGGAACCGGAATCACTGGCTGACGGTTCGCTTGAACGGAACGCGCTCGAATCGCAGCGGGTTCGGTGCTGTGGTGCGTATCCAAAGCGCATCGGGCAAACAGTGGCAAGCAGTGCACGGCGGCGGCAGCTACTGCTCGCAAAGCGATCTCGCTCTCACATTCGGATTAGGACGCGACACAGCGGTGTCGGCACTTTCGGTCGAATGGCCCAGTGGAGTGCGGCAGCGGTTCACAAATCTTCCTGTGAACCACTTTGTGACAATCGATGAATCTGCTGGAATGCTCAAGTAGGACACGTGCAAACTGGGGGTACCCAGGATTCTAGAAACAGAATTTCAGGGGGCTCAGTTCTACGTATTCCGGTAATCCCATATTTACAACTCCTTTGTCTTTCAGTAGCTTACCGAGTGCAAGCGTTTGGTCCTTGAAATGCCTTAATCGAAGTGCGCCCGCGTACATTCGGCACGCTGGAGCGAATGTTTTTCGTAAGGACACTGGATACATTTATGAAATTTGCCAAGACGTTTTCTGGACTTTTCCTCATGTTGCTGTTTCTGCTTTTGCCGGCAGCATACAGCCAAACGGTCACAACGGGCGACATAGCAGGCACGGTCGCAGACGCAACCGGCGCGGTTGTTCCCGGAGCTGCGATAACTCTGAAAAACTTGGGAAACGGTGCAAGTCAAACCGCGACCACGAACCAATCGGGCGCGTACCACTTCACGTTCCTGCAACCGGGTACGTATGAAGTGTCCGCGACAGCTGCTGGTCTGAAAACCGACGTGCAGAAAGTAGCCGTCGAGGTCGGTCAGGCTGCGACGGTCAACTTGGTCGCAAAGGTACAGGCCACCCAGGAGGTTGTCGAGGTGAACGCGGCGTCAACCTTAGTGAACGCTGAAAATGCCAACCTGAGTACTACCTTCACAACCAAACAGGTGCTGGATTTACCGGCGCCGGGGGGTGATATCACGACAGTCGCGTTCACCGTGCCCGGAGTTGTGGTCAGCACGGGCGCAGGCTATGGCAACTTTAGCTCGCATGGGTTACCTGGAACTTCGAATTTGTATACCATGAACGGCGATGATTATAACGATCCGTACCTGAATCTGAACAACTCAGGCGCGAGTAATCTTCTGCTTGGCCAGGATGAGATTGCAGAAGCCTCGGTCGTCTCGAACGCTTACAGTGTCCAATACGGCCGCCAAGCGGGAGCACAGGTCAATTACGTCACCAAGAGCGGCGCAAATCAGGTGCATGCGGACCTGCTGTTCAACTTCAATAATCACCTGATGAACGCGAACGACTTCTTTAACAATGCTGGCGGAGTGCCGAGGCCGTACGATGTCTCGCGGCAATGGGGTGCCGACATTGGCGGTCCAATCTGGAAGAACAAGCTGTTTTTCTATTCCGATAGCGAAGGGCTCTACTACTCGCTTCCCTCTACCGGGGTGGTGTCCATCCCGTCTCCACAGATTCAGGCTTACGCGCTGGCCCACATCACTGCTGCCCAGGTGCCGTTATACCAGCAGGCTTTTAGCATCTGGAATGGCGCGAGGGGCGCAAGCACTGCCATTCCTGTGACCAACGGGTCCGGTACCTTGCAGGATGCGAGCGGAAGTTTGGGATGCGGTTCCTTTGCAGGCACGCCGGCTCCCGGCGGCGGAACTTTCGGCACGAACGTCAGTTGCGCCTTAGCCTATCGAACGAACGGACTCAATACGAATAAGGAATGGCTCGAAACCCATCGTGTGGATTGGAACATCAACGATAAGCAGAAGATTTTCTTCCGCTTCAAAGGCGATCACGGGTTTCAGCCGACTTTCACGAATTTGTTAACACCCAGTCTGAATGCACAGAGCATTCAGCCTCAATACGAAGGCCAGATCAATCATACCTATGTCATCTCGCCTAGTACGGTGAACAATTTCATTCTTTCTTTCCTGTGGTATAGCGCAATATTCGGTCCATCGAACAATGCAGCGGCGCAGAAGATTCTTCCAGTCAGTATGACGTTCAATAACTTCGGCCCGGGCGGCGCAGCGGCGCCATCTGGAACGGGTAGTTACTATGAGCTAGGTGGGTTTTACGAAAACGGCTTCTTCTTCCCGCAGGGCCGCGATTCGGGTCAGGGCCAGCTAATTGATGACTTCTCCGTCATCAAAGGAAATCACACCTTTAAGATAGGCGGAAATTTCCGTAAGAATCGGGTCACCGATTTCAGTTACGAATCGAATACAGTCGGGCTTTACACCTTTAACTCTCTCGCAGATTTCGTTAACGGCGTCACAGACGCCGCGACCGGGAGCAGCTACCAGCAGAAATTCAGCCCGCTGCTGGACGCGCATCTCCGGCTTTATAACCTGGGCCTATACGCGCAAGACGAATGGGCCGTGAAGCCGAACCTGAAGATCACTTACGGCCTACGCTTCGATCGCACTGCCAATCCGCTGTGCCTAGACAACTGCTTCTCGCGCTTAACGGACCAGTTCTCTCTAGGGGGCTTCCAAAAGGGCATCGATATTCCCTACAACTCCTCGATCCAGACGGGGCTTTCGCACGCATACTACAGCACGGATTCTGTGGTTGCAGATCCTCGTTTAGGGATAGTTTGGAGCCCGCGCGGGACCAGCAGCACCGTAATCCGCGGCGGTGTCGGGCTGTTTTCTGATCTCGCACCAGGCTTCCTCGCATCGAACGTGTTCAATAATCCGCCTTTCCCGTACACGGCCTCGATTTTCGGCGGCCAGGTTGTAGACAGCGCCAATAATCCGGCCAGCGCCGCGGCTGCGGCGCAGGCGCAGTACAATGCCTTTAAAACCGGGTTCTTCGCGGGCGACACCTTCGCTCAGTTGAACGCTGCGGTCCCGGGTGGGTTCAGCCCTTTCAACTATTTCTCTATTCCGCACCACTTCGGTACACCACAGTATCTGGAATGGAGCTTTGAGATCGAGCAGCCCATCGGCACGAAGAATGTGTTCGTCGCGACATACAGCGGAAATCACGGATACAATCTGCTGGTTCAGAACGGTTTTGTCAACGGCTACGTTCAGCCCAGCTACGGGCCCGGATTTGCCGGGCTGCCCACGACAGCGCCTGATTCGCGCTTTAACTCTGTGACGGAGCTAACGAACGGGGGCTACTCGAATTACGACGGCTTGACCGTTCAATTCCGGCGTTCCTTCTCTTATGGGTTCCAGGGCCAGATCAACTATACCTGGAGTCACGCGCTTGACACGCTCTCGAATGGCGGCTCGGGCTTGCCGTATTCCCTCTGCTCGGGCTGCAGTTTCACGACGATCCCCACTCCCTCAATCAGAAACAGCTACGCGAGTTCCGACTATGACGTCCGGCATAGCTTGTTAGCTGATTTCATTTGGGATGAGCCGTGGAAACCGTCCAACCGGCTGCTCTATAACATTCTCGGCAACTGGACGCTGTCGAGCAAGTTCTTCGTCCGCAGCGGAACGCCATTTAGCGTCTTTGACGGGGCGCTTGCAGGAGCTGTATCGCCAGCCATCAACGCAACTATGCTGGCGAGTGCGACGGGTCCCGTGAACGGCTCATGCGGAGTGAGTGCGGTCAACACGCCGTGCTTCAGCGCCTCGAATTTCGTTCCCAGCCTCGCGGAGGCAGGGTTCGGCAATCTCGGCCGGAACGCATTCCGCGGACCGGGGTGGTTTGATATCGACACTTCGCTTTACAAGAACATCAACATCACCGAGCGTCTCAGGTTCCAGTTCGGCGCGAGCGCTTACAACATCCTGAATCATCCCAATTTCCAGAACCCGAATGCAGACCTGGCGGGTGGCGGACTTGGATTGATCTCTGCAACGGCAACTCCGCCGACCAGCGCGTACGGGTCCTTCCAGGGCTCGGCGGTATCGGGTCGCGTGATGGTTATCACGGGGCGGTTCCAGTTCTAAACGGCTGACCTTCATTTTCGAAACGCAAAAGGGGCTGGGTCCAACGACCCGGCCCTTTTTATTTCTGCCTCATCAGTTCCCACAAACAGAATTTCTGGTGGTATGATTCTACGTATTCCCGTAGCCTCACGGGTTAATAGCCTGAGATCCATCAAGTTTTGTAAGGCGTTAGCAATTGGTTAGGTAAGTGCAATGCTACGTGTGTCCTGGAGCACACGGGCGAATTTTGATCGAAGGGGGATCGGACAAAATGCGATTTTTCAGCACAAGATTAGGAATATGGGTAGCCGGGCTGATTCTGCTCACCACGGCGGCTTACGCGCAATCTCTGCTCACCGGTGACATCACCGGAACCGTTACTGACCCGAGCGGCGGGGCAATCCCGGGCGCGACCGTGACACTGAAGAGCCTAGATACTGGCGCGACCCAGACAGATACGACGAACGCGGCCGGCACGTATCGGTTTACGCTGTTAAAGCCTGGCCATTACACGGTTACAGCGAGCGAGAGCGGGTTCCAAGAGACGCAGAACACGCTCGAGGTTGCCGTGGGACAGGTCGCCCACTCCGATTTCAGACTGGCCGTGGGCAGGTCGACAACCACAGTCGAGGTCACGGCGGGAGCCGCTGCCGTAAATACGGAGCCCTCCAACATCACCAGCTTTAATCAGGCACAGATGCAACTCTTGCCGACAGCAGGGGGTGATATTACGAACATCGCGTTCACGGCTCCCGGCGCCGTTGTCAACGTCACGGGCGGTTACGGCAACTTGACCGTTAACGGACTTCCAGCGACCTCGAATCTCTTCACCATCAATGGTGAAAACGATATGGACCCGTACTTCAATATCAACAATTCGGGAGCCACGAACCTCACGATCGGGTCGAACGAGATTCAGGAAGCCTCAGTGATCAGCAACCCATATGCCGGCCAGTACGGCCAGCTCGCGGGCGCGCAAGTAACGTACGTGACGAAGTCCGGAACCAATGACTTCCACGGCAACGCCCAATATCTGTGGAACGGGCGTTTCTTGAATGCCAACGACTGGTTTAATAATGCGACCGCGACGCCTCGGCCATTTTCGAATGCCAATCAATGGGCGGCTTCGCTCGGCGGTCCCATCATCAAGAACAAAACCTTCTTCTTCGTAGATAATGAGGGGCTGCGCTTCGTTCTGCCTGACGTGCTTTCGGCGACGATCCCAACCCCCGCGTTTGCTGCGGCGGTTCTGGCCAACGTCACTAGGCTGCATCCTGTGGAGGCTCCGTTATATCAGAAGTTGTTGGGATTGTGGACCGGCGCTCCAGGCGCGAGCAGCGCAATACCCACCACGCCCACCCCCGGAGACGCCTGCAGTACGATAGTGCTCCCGGGCTTCGCGCCTGGCACGCCCTGCTCGGCGAAGTTCCAGGCTGCCCCAACCGCCTTGGCTTCGGAGTACATCCTGGCGGCCCGCGTCGATCAGAAGATCAGCGATTCCGATACCGCGTATTTCCGCTACAAGCTCGATCATGGCGTGCAGCCCACCCATCTGGATCCAATCAGTTCTAACTTCGACGCGATTTCGAACCAGCCGTCATGGGACACCCAGTTGAATGAGACTCACATTTTCGGCCCCACTGCAACCAATTCGTTTATGGCCACTTTTAGCCATTACGTAGCTCAATTTCAGCAGAACCATGAGCTGGCGGTCAGTACGTTCCCCTATGACATCGTCAGCTCAGGAACCGTACCGTTCACGGAAGTGAATCCGCTCCGTGACTTTCCCCAAGGCCGCAACATCTCGCAGTATCAGTTCATTGACGACTACAGCCTGAATCGCGGGAGACACAACCTGAAGTTCGGCGTGAACTACCGCCGCTATGATGTGAGCGATCACAACTTTTTTTACAATTCCCCGGCCGTTTACTTCGGGTACACGACGAACGGATTGCAACAGTTCGCAGACGGCTTGGCGTATCAGTACCGGCAGGCAGTTAACGCTGCGAGTGATGTTCCGGTCGCGATGTGGGGTATGGGCCTGTACGCGCAGGACGAGTGGAACGTGAAGTCAAACCTGAAGCTTACGCTGGCAGTGCGGGCCGAGCGCAATTCGAATCCGGTGTGCCAGTTTAACTGCTTTGCGAACTTCAAGACTGGCTTTTACGGTCTGTCCAGCTTTACGAGTGCGGACCCGGGCAGCGTTCCGTACAGTTCTGACATCGCTTACAACCAGCACCAGGCGTATCCGGGTGTGGATTTCCTCGACTGGTCGCCGCGTTTCGGTTTCTCCTGGTCTCCGGGCAGCGACCAGAAAACCGTAATCAGCGGCGGCTTCGGTATCTTCTACGATTCACCTCCTTCCGGTCTCGTCGACAATCTGCTCGCCAACCCGCCGGTTTCGGTGACCTTCCGCGTTCGGCCTTCGGGTGGAGTCCTGCCGTTTGACCCCACCGGCGGTCCCGCCACTTTTCAAGCCGCCGCCGGCGCGTTCAACATCAACAAGAGCTATAACCAGATCGCTGCCGAACTGAGCGCGCTCGGGGTGGCTTTCCCACCACCAGCTTTCACGGCGGTAGTTGGCACCATGCACGCTCCGGAATGGCAGGAGTGGAACTTCCAGGTCCAGCGAGAACTCAGCAATTCGCTCGTTTTGACGCTAAATTATGCCGGTAATCACGGCGTACGGATCCCGTATGCCAGCAATTGGGCAAACGCCTATGACCAGTACGGATACTTCTCCGGTGCAGGTCCGGGCGCCATTCCTGGCGTACCCGCCACTCCCGCAGTTCCGAACTATGGAACCGTCAGCATGATTCAGAACGGCGCTATTTCGAACTATAACGGCCTGACAGTCACGGTTACGAAGCAGATGTCCCACGGCGTTGCCGCGCACTTCAACTACACTTGGTCGCACAATCTCGACGAGGTCTCAAACGGCGGCGTTTTCCCGTATTCGGGCACCGCTAACGACTCGCTGTTAGGACAGATTAATCCCCTTAGTCTCCGGGCCGGTAACTACGGCAACTCGGATTACGACATCCGGCACAATATCAGTGCCGACTTGGTTTATAGTCCGGGCTTCCGCTTCGGCAATAGATTCGCAAACGGGGTCTTCGGCGGATGGCAGTTGTCCTCGAAAGTGTTCTGGCGCACCGGACTTCCGTTCTCGATAACGGACGCCAATGCCGCGCTCGGAAATGGCGGTGGCACGATCCTCGCTCAGCCGCTGACGAGTACGGGACTGCAGACAAGCTGCGGGGCGGCCAACAACTACGTGACTGGCGTGCCGTGTCTGAACGCGAACGCGTTCATCAACAGCGCGCCCACTACCTTTCCCGGGTACACGCAATGGTCGGCACAGGGCCGTAACGCGTTCCGTGGTCCGAATTATTTCGACCTGGATGCGGCGCTTTACAAAAACTTCAAGATCACCGAGCGCTTGACCTTCGGCTTAGGCGCCCAAGTGTTCAACCTCTTGAACCATCCGAATTTCGCTATTCCGGATGCGGGTTTGGGCGATGCAACATTCGGCCTCATCACTGGTATGATCGGAACTCCGACCAGCCCTTACGGCAATTTCCTCGGGTTCGATTCGTCTCCCAGGATCGTTCAGGTCTCGGGCAAGATCACGTTCTAACCGGATCGCATCGCCATACCTGAGTGAACACAGCGCCGGGTCTAACACCCGGCGCTTTTCATTTCTCCTCAGCTATGCGGAAGGTCTCGCTTTCGCGGCCGGTCCTCTGAACGCATTGCGCGTGAACGACAGAATGCGGCGCGGCTGCGAGTCGGCGATCGGTCGGACGCGCAGCGGGCGCTCCTGCAGAATCAGCTCACTCGCTTGCACCAGCGGCTCGGCGTGAAACCAGCGCTGGAATGCCATCCCATGAAGCAGATTGCACAGGGCCGCAACGAACATGCCCTGGTGGTGCGCCATCCAGCAACGGACCAATTCGTATTTAGGAGGCAGAATGCGGCGGCGCGACGCGGTGTAGTCGGCCGATTCGTAGAAGCCATACTCGCCCAACCAGCGCTTGCGAGCCATGCCACGGAGGTTTTCGACTGAGCTGGCGGAATCGATCATGAGCGCGAGGCCGCTCGAGTAAGGCGATACGACCAGATTGCCCGCGCGCGCGACGTTCAGCGCCAGCCCCGGAACCCCGAATGCCGCGTATTGGTAATTGCCGTCCTGATCGGTCTTACTGTAAGCGGCTTCCGAGATGCCCCACGGCACGCGCCGGTTTGTCGCGTACGATTTCTGCGCGCGCACAGCGGCATGGGTTGACCGGTCGAGCAGCGTTTGGGGATAAGACCTCATCCAGATGACCGGCATGAGATATTCGAACATCGTGCCCGTCCAGGAGATTAGGACGTTCTCGCCTTCGCACAGCGTGTGCTGGCGTCCCAGCCGGAACCAATTTTCCTGGGGCGCCTCGTTCTTCGCGACCGCGATGAATGCGGCAGTTCGGGACTCGGAAGCCAGCAGGTCGTAGCAGGATTTCGAGAGCTGTTTCAGCTCGACATCATAGCCGATCGAAAGCAGCTTCCGCCGCTTATCGGCGAGCATGCTGAAATCCATTTCGCGCACCAGGCGCTCCGATTCAGCCGCAAGGGCTTGCAAGCGAGATGCGAGATGACTCAGGCGTGTCCGGCAGGAAGGGATCTCGTCGCGGAGGCGGTGAATCAGATTCAGTGTTTCCGGCGCAAGATTTGCGGCAGTCGCAAGCTGGAGCTTTCGGTCTAACTCTTCGTAAAAGCCGGCGGCGTTGTTGGGGGTGAGCAGCGTGTCTGCTGTTTCGAATGGCGCCGGCGAGAGCCGCCGGAGAGAGTCGAATTCAGGAAGGCACCACGGCATGAAGCTGCGAGCTTCATCGCGAAGGGCTTCGAGACGCCGACCAAATTGGAACCGCGACCGAGCCTGTTGGCCGGGCTCGGGCTGCGTCGATGCCGGCGGCGCAACATCGGTCCTCGCTTCGAACAAGCGCGGCAGCCATTGAGCCGGACGCTTCAGGGTTAGCAGACCCCTGAAATTCTCTGGCGCAGTCTTGCTCCCGAGTATCCGGTGATGATCGGCGATTCCTTCGAGAGCTTCCTGCGCGACGATAGGCCGATGCAGCAATTCGAGGCAGCCTTGTTTGAGCGCCCACAGCGAGGCGGCGAGATTGCCCGAATCCACGCTGGATAAAAACAGCGGCCTGATTGGCTCGAGCGAGACAGTGTCGTACCAATTCAGAAAATGGCCGAAGTAGCGCGTAAGCTTTAGAGTCGAGTCGAGCGTCAGCTCAGTTTGTGCAATGAACTCAGTGAGCGTCAGATAGCCGAATTCGAGAGCGGCCTGGCGCGCATTCAATAAGAATCCGAGATTGGTGGGAGAGATGCGCTCGGCCACGCGATAGGGTTGCTCCTGGACATTGTCCGGGATGAGCCAGTTGTTCTTCTCAGTACAGAACTCGGAGAAGTAGCGCCAGGTGAGGAGAGCCGTTTCGCGGAGAAAGCGGCTGTCATTTTCCGATAATTCGCGGCCTTCGAAGTGAGGCGACCGGTTGATCCAGAGCGAGAGCGGCTTCGAAAAGCACCAGGCGAGGATGAACGGCAGCGCGTAGGGCGCGGCTTGCGGCTTGGCGAAAAGAGCGATGCCGATCGAGACGGCAATAAGAGGTATCCAGTTGAGATATATGTCGACAGGTGTGCGCTTGTTGATTCCTAGCTCGGCCTCGGTGGCTGTCTCCCATTCGAGCAGGCGGCTATGCGTGATGGTGCTGCGGATGATCGTCCGAACAATTGCGTCGAGCGACACCAGCGTTTGATGGGCCAGAAACGCGATATTGAGCAAAATGCTCACGTGTGCGGTGAAGAAGTCGGTGACAGCGTCGCGCGCGGTCATCCGGCTGTGTTTCCAGACGGCGCGCAGCAGCGAAAACACGAGGCGGAAATAGATAGGAAGAAAGAGCAGCGCGACCGTAACCAGCGTCCAGAAGCGCGGGCCGCCCGGCAAAAAGAACCAACCCGCGAAGAGCAGAAAGAAAGTGGCCGGCTCGACGAGGCTGCGGCGCAGGTTGTCGACGATCTTCCAGCGCGAGACAAGCGAAATCGGGTTGCGAACGAGCTGGCCGGACTCGTTGGGGACGCGATTGAAGATCCAGCGCAGAATTTGCCAATCGCCGCGCAGCCAGCGGTGCTTCCGGCGATTGTAGGCGCTGTAGTGCGATGGGTAATCGTCGATGACTTCGATATCGGACGCAAGGCCCGCGCGCGCATACGCGCCTTCGATGAGGTCGTGGCTGAGAAGCGCATTGCGGGGAAA
Source organism: uncultured Acidobacteriaceae bacterium (assembly GCA_963703035.1). Lineage (GTDB taxonomy): Bacteria > Acidobacteriota > Terriglobia > Bryobacterales > Bryobacteraceae > Bog-105. The sequence goes on from OY969780.1 coordinate 3,217,860, forward strand.
GCGATTTTCGAGAACTTGCCGAAACGCGTCTACGTCGTAGATGCCCTTCCCGGCAAAAATGCCTTCGCCGTACAGGTCCTGATAAACGTCTGAAATCGCGCGAGAGTAGATGTCGAATCCGGTTTGGCCGGAATAGATGCTGGCGAGACGCGAGCGGCCGGCCGAATGGACGCTGATATCGACACGCGGTTGAAGAATGCCATAGCCTTCGGTCACGATATTCAGATCGGGATCGATCAGGGGCCGGTTCAGGGGATGGGCCATTGTGCCGATCATGCGCTGAGCGGCCGCGCGCGGCAGTTGCGTATCGGAATCGAGCGTCAGAACGTAGCGGATGTGGGGCAGGTGCGCGGCATCGCCGGCCTTTACCGGGAACGGGTCATGCGTCTGGCGCAGATAATGATTCAGCTCGAGCAGTTTGCCGCGTTTGCGCTCCCATCCCATCCAGGCGCCTTCGCGGGGGTTGTAGACGCGATGCCGGTGAAACAGATAAAAGCGGCCGTACGGCTCCGTTTCATACTTGCGATTCAAGTCTTCGATCAGCTGTACAGCCAGATCGATGCGGGGATCGTGCTCATCGGCCGGCTCTGCGGAATCCGGAAGATCGGTCAGCAGAGCGTAATGAATATTGGCGTCGCGGTTGACGAGATAACGCACCTCGAGGTCGTCCACCAGCGTTCGAATCTGTTTTTGATTCAGCAGAAGAGTCGGGATCGCGACCATCGTGGCGCAAGAAGCATCCACGCCCTTAGAGAAATCGAGCTTCGGCAGACCGTGCGGAGTCAGGATCGCAGTAACCAGATAGTTCATCAGCTCGACCGCCCACTGGGTGGCGGGCAAAATCAGGAGCAACGTGCTGAGGATGAGACCGGCGCCCCCATGCGTACGGACGATGCTCATGATCAGGAAGACAACGGTAATGAGCGTTACGGCCTCGATACCGATGATGTAAACCTCATCCGGATACCGCCGCAGAAACTGTTGAATGGCGGTGCCCGGCGGAGGCCGATAACCGGCGCGGCTAAACAACTCACTCGAACCGGAGCGATCGAGCAGGTAGTAACCGACGTGGCCAATTCGATCGCGCAGCGTTTCGGGATTTGAAACGGCGGGCATTCGCTCGTGGGCAAGGCCGCGCCGGCGCGCCATATCGACGGCCAATCGAGCGAGCTCAAACTCACTGACGTCAGAGTGGGCCGCGACTTTGGCGACGATACGCCGGTATGACTCCCGGCTCTCGAACTCCATGCGCGGATAGACTCCGGCCGGATCAAGGCACAAGGTGCGATGAATCCACGAGAGCTGTTCGAGAGTTTCCTTCCAATCGACCTCGCCCAGAAATCGAAGGCTCGTAATGATGCGGCCGATCTTGTAAGAAGGCGCGTTCGAGCTTTCAGCACGGAAGGCGTTCAGCGCTTGCCATCCGCGGTCCGCAAGCAGCTCGAGAAGAACAAGCTTGAGTGCCGGCACCATTCCCGACAGCTCGAAAAGACGCAGCGGCTCGACTTCCTGAGCGGCATCTATGAAGAAAGTGAACGACGCTTCGCTGAGCTGATTGCCGGTGGCGGCGAGCAAGCTTCGGGCGAGCACGATGCAGCGCGGGATCGATTCATCCGTAGACGTGCGCACGAGAGGCAGTTTGGCCAGGCTTTTCGTTGATTCATGGAGATCCTGGATATCTGTGCGGACCAGGCGAAGATTGTCGTACAGCCAGGTGAGATCGTCCGAAGGCTCAGGGGATTTTAGCTTGTATAGCGCGCGCTCGAGTTTCGATAGATCTGCCGCGCTCTTGAGAAAAATCTCGCGCGGCTTGCCCGAGGAGCGCTTGCCATGGATCCAGGCACAGGAGCGAGCGGCGCGAATCGCATGCTCGCGGAGATCGGCTCGCTCGGCTTCGCTCAGCTCTGAGGCGGGCTGCCCGGCGGCATCGATTCTGGTTTCGCTCGTGGGTTCAGGCATTAGCGAGTTGAGGTCTACCTGTAACTCGAAGCTTGCAGCTCAAACATTTCAGCGTAGCGCCCGCCGCGCGCGACCAAACGGTCGTGATTGCCTTCTTCAACGATCGCGCCGTTCTCGAGGACGATGATGCGCGTGGCCATGCGAACAGTAGAAAAGCGATGGGAGATGAAGAGAGCCATTTTGCTTTCCGTAAGCTCGTTGAAGCGCTCGAAGACTTCGTACTCGGCGCGAGCGTCGAGGGCCGCTGTGGGCTCGTCGAGAATGAGCACCTGCGCTTCCCGCAAATAGGCGCGGGCCAGAGCCAGTTTCTGCCATTCGCCGCCCGAGAGATCCACGCCGCCTTCAAAACGGCGCCCGAGCATCTGCTCGTATTTTCTTGGAAGGCGCCGGATGACGCCATCTGCGAGACTCTTTTCTGCAGCAATGCGAATCAACGCGTCGTCATTGAGCAGCTCGATGCGACCGACGCCGATATTTTCGCGGGCCGTCATTTCATAGCGCATGAAGTCCTGAAAGATGACGCCGATCTCGCGGCAGAGGTCTTCAATGTCATACTCGCGCAGATCGACGCCGTCGAGCAGAATCGTGCCTTGCGTCGGATCGTAGAGCCGGGCGATCAGTTTCACGATGGTCGTCTTGCCCTGCCCGTTTTGGCCGATCAGCGCCAGGCGCTCTCCCGGCTCGAGGCGAAAGTTCAGGCGATCGAGGACGAGGCGTTCGGTTCCCGGGTAGGCAAATGACACGTTGCGGAACTCAAATCCCTGCGTGATCGGGCGCGGCGCGGGGAGCGCCCCGGGCTTCGAGGTAACGGTGGGGCGCATCTCGAAGAAGGCCAGCAGATCGGTGAGGAAAAGAGCTTGGTCGGCGATGCTCGAGAGCGTCGAGAAGATGAGCGAAATGTTGCTCGAAGCGGCCATGATGGCCTGTGTCAAAAAGACAAGCTGATTGATGCCGAGCGCGCCGGCCACCGTCCGATAGACAACCCAGGCATACGCGCCGTAGTAGCCGCCCGTGCTTAACATCGAGAGCAGAGAAACCGCAAAGGCGCGTTTGCGGGAAAGCGCCAGGTTCTCATCGAGGATGCCGTTCGAAAGGCGGGTAAAGCGATCTGTTAAAAAGCGGCTCAGGCCGAAGAGCTTCAGCTCTTTCGCGGCCTCTTTACTGCCTCCGAGTTGGCGCAGGTAATCGAGCTCGCGTTTCACCGGAGTCTGGCGGAAATTCTTTGCGTAACTGAGGAATGCGAAGTGGCTCTCGCCGAGAAACGCGGGTACGAGACAGCCGACCAGCAGCAAGAGAAGCCACGGCGAGAAGAGCAGGATGCCCACGGACAACGAAATCGTCGTGATGGCCTGCTGGAACAAACGACCGATCGATTGGATCATTCCGAGGCGATCGGTCGCCTGAACGCGGGCGCGCTCGAGCCGGTCGTAGAAAACAGGGTCCTCATACGCCTGGAGGTCGAGCTGAGAGGCATGATCCATCACCTGAATGCTGACGTGACGCGTGTAGCGGTCCGCCAGAACCGCATCGTAGTAGTCAATCAGGCGGCTTAGAATATTGCCGACGATCGCGAGTGAAAATTCGAGCAGCACCAGCCACCAGAGTTGTGAAGTGACTGGCACCTTGTGATAGACGACGTTCGTGACATTGCCGATAATCAGTCCGCTTACCCAGGCAACGCTGACCGGCACGAGCGAAACGAGCAGACGGAGTACGAGCCCCAAAGTGACGACTGAAGGGCCCGAATCCCACACGATGCGCAGCACGGGCGGGACGTTTTTCAAGGCGTGAAGACGCTCGCGCCACGCGCCGCTGGGTGCTTGATCCACTCTCCTACAGTGTGACTTACGAGACCGCCATAAGCTTGGGGCTATGAGCGGGAGGAGAGGTGACTCCAAGTGTGCGGCATGTAGAAGTTGCCGCGGATTTTCCTGCCAGCCTCGACGTGAATGGAGGTGCAGCCGTGCTGCCATTCAAAAGTCTCTAGGGTGCCGGCCTGCTCGACGCAGGCATCGATTTGGTATACACCCGGTTGCAGCCCCAGCTCGGCGCAACTAAACTCGACAGAACCGGTTCCCGCTTTCATACTGAAGCCGCTCGAATCGGCAGCGGTCGTCCATTGAGCGGCGATATTGCCGTCGCTGGATAAGAAATAAAGCGACACGGCGCCATCCGCAACCGCAGCGTGGGTCAAATATTCAACACGTGCGATGAGCGGCTCGCCAGTGAGAAAGCCGGTGCATAGATCTCCAATGGCGTCGTAGAAGCTTACGTTCGTAATCTCAGCTACACGTGTCTCGCCCGAGATCTGCGAAGCCTCGTGAAAGCTTGCGGTCTCGGTATACCGGTGAATGATCTCGTCCGGAGGGCCTTCGGCGAGAATTTCCCCGTGCTGGAGGAGCAAGACCCGCTGGCACAGGTTCCGTACTGCGGTGAGGTCGTGCGAAATGAAGACCAACGTTGTTCCCCGGCGATGCAGGTCGCCGATGCGCTGCTTGCATTTCTCCTGAAAGGCCATATCGCCGACAGCGAGCACCTCGTCGAGCAACAAAATATCCGGATCGAGATGGGCGGTAATGGCGAATCCGAGCCGCACGTACATGCCGGACGAGTATCTCTTTACAGGGAGATCGATGAAGGGGCGGACACCCGAGAAATCGATGATGCTGTCGAGCTTGCTTGCGATCTCGGCCCGGCGCATGCCGAGAATGGAGCCGCTCAGGTAAATATTTTCACGCCCCGTCAGCTCGGGATGAAAGCCGGAGCCCACTTCGAGCAGCGCCGAGAGACGGCCGTTAATAGTAATTTCGCCGCGAGTCGGTGTCGTGATGTTCGAAAGCAGCTTCAGAATCGTGCTTTTGCCTGCGCCGTTATGACCGATGATGCCGAGCGATTCGCCCCGGCGTACTCGAAAGCTTACATCCTTCACCGCCCAGAAATCTTTGGTACGGGTGCGGGAGCGCTGCGCTTTCGCGAGGAGCCCGGAACGCGGCTCGGTTTCACTTTGAATGCGATAGCGCTTCGAAACGCGATCAAACCGAAGATCGATCATGAGGCTGTTAAATGATGTCCGCGATCGTCGCTTCGCGGTGCTTGAAATAGAGATATGCGGCCGGACAGATGATGGCTGTGATCAGGCCGGCAGTATATAGCGTGGAGAGATCGGCGCCCAGGCCCTGAATGGAGACACGGCGAAAATTCTCGACGATTCCCGCCATGGGGTTCAGTACGTACAACGCCCGGAACCGGTGCGGCACTTGAGACAACGAATAGACGACTGGGCTGCCGAACATCCAGAGCTGCAGAAGCAGCGGCATGGCGATACCGATGTCGCGAAATCTCACTTGCAAAGCGGAAAAGAACAGCGCCAGCGCCGATGCAAACAGAAACTCGATCACAAGAATCGGAAACACATAGAGCGCTTCGTGGGTCAGCGGCACGCGATACCAGGCCATCATGATGCCCAAAATGATGGACGCAACCAGCAGATCGAAAAGGGCGGAAACCACGTAAGTAAGCGGCACGATCTCGCGCGGAAAATAGACTTTCGTGATCATCTGCTGATGGCTGACCAGCCCCTGCGCAGAGGTCGCGAGAGCAGTCTGGAAAAAAGTCCAGGGCAGGATGCCCGACAGCACGAACAGCGGATAAGAGATGCCCTCGCTCGGAATGCGGGTGAAGAGAGAGAAAACGATTGTGTATACCAACATCAGCGAGAGCGGCTGCAGAAACGCCCATAGAATACCCAGCGCCGACTGCTTATAACGCACTTTGATGCGATGAAGGGTGAGGGTGTAAAAGAGATCGCGATATTGAAAGAGCTCCGCTAAGCCGCTTAGCAGGAGAGACGGAGAAAATCGAGGCGGGCAAATGACTTTGACCCGCCTCTTGCTCGCGGCGAGGCCTGAAGAGACGGGAACGGCTTGCTCGATTTCCGTGGGAGCGGATAGTATTGCACGAGACATGAGTACTATTTGATAGTCCGGTCCACGTGCTTTTTCTCGCGCTGGTTGTCGTTTTGTGTTGTCCGACTGAGCTTTTGAAATACCTTAGAATGGAAGTTTAACGAGAAAGGCGGTTCAGCAGTGCGACTTTCCGACGAAACTCTTCGGGGGCGAACCGTGATTGCAGCGGATGGACAAGCAATTGGTCAGGTGTCTGCTCTCTTCCTAGACAGCGACGCTTGGACCGTGGAGTCGCTGCAGATCAAGTTACGCAACGAAGTGGCTGACCAGCTCGGTGCAGCACGCGGCATGTTTCACGCTGGAACACTCGAGATGCCTATCCGATTCGTTCAGTCAGTCGGCGACGCCGTCGTTCTTTCGGTAAACACACAGGAGCTGCGGCAGGTTCCACAGAGCGTGCGCGGCGCCTCGGCCGGATCCTAACCGGCAGCGTCTATCGAGCCGCGGTCAACTCGGAATACAAGTCAACCCATTCGCTCGCGACCGCGGCCGGAGCATACTTGCGGCATTCTTCTCGAGCGTTCCGGGCAAGACTAGCCGCCAGGCCGTCTTCGTTGAGCAGCCGAAACGCCGCATCCGCTAACGCCCGGTGATCGTCACGGTTGACCAGAAGGCCGGTACGCTCATGGTCCAAGATGTAAGGGATTCCACCGACGCGAGTCGCAATCACCGGCAGGCCCGCTGCAAAGGATTCAAGGATCGACACGGGCATGTTGTCGATATCAGGACTGGTGATATAAATATCGGCGGCATCGTAAGTTTGCGGCGTCTGTGCTTGGCTTAGGCGGCCGAGAAAGGTTGTGTTTCGCAGACCGAGCTCGGAAGCCAGGCGCTCAAGCTGTTTCCGCAAGGGCCCATCGTGGGCGATGGTCAAACCGGCATCGGGATAGCGGTTCTGGATCAGAGCAAAGGCTCGAAGCGTGCACGGAACGTTGTAGACGGACTCAAGTCCGCGGTTGTGGAGAAAGACCGGTCTCGGGCGGCTTCTCTCGTGAAATTGGAATTGCTCGGTATCAACGATGTTGGGAATAGAACGCGCGCGCATTCCGAACTTAGAAAAGACATGAATCAGGAACTCTGACGGAGTCACGATTACGTCGACTAAGCGCATCAGGCGAACAGCGCCCGGCCACTTCGCAAGGTGGTCTTCCGCGCGGCCGTCGTGGTAATGGAGGATCGTTTTCTTGCGCATCACCTTTGCTGCCAAAATTGCCGGGACAGGGGCAAGCAGGAACGCAAAGTAACCCGGCGTGAAAATATGCAGGATTTGATAGTTTCGGATTTTCGCGAGCAGGCGGGCAGCGTAAAGGGAGCTGGTGAGAATCGTGCGGAGATACTTGATTCTCTGGAAGGGAAGTAGAAGCTTTGGAGCGCGCGGATTGATGGGCAGGAAGTCCATTGTGATCCGAGAATCCTCGCGGATCAGTTTCAGCAGGCGCGCTGCCTGAACGGACTGGCCGCCAACAATATCCAAAGAAGGAGCGATCAGCAGAACGCGAACCGGCTGCATGGAGATCCTACACTGCCGTTTCGACAGGAACGGTATGCGCGGCCAGCATAGATCGCGCATCATAATAGGTGCTTCGAACCTGTTTCAGGTTGCGGAACCAAAGCTCGAGCATCAGCAGCCGCCAGAGCCAGTGAGAATTATCTCGGCGACCTGCGTCGTGCTCCTTTAAGAGATGCAGTAGAAATTTCTGCGACACTACATTGCGATCCAGGAAGCTCGAGCTGGTCAACAAATCCCAGAGCAAAGGGCGGAGAGAGCCGCGGAACCATTTCGCAAGCGGCACGCCGAAACCCTTTTTCGGCAGACTGAGAAGCTCGGGCGGCAAGCGATCGGCGACGGCTTTCAAGAAAATCTGTTTGCCCCTGCCGTTTCGCATGTTCCATTGGTGAGGGATGGACATAGCGAATTCAGCGAGTTGGTGATCGAGCAGCGGACTGCGGACTTCGAGCGAGTTCGCCATCGACATACGATCCACCTTGACGAGCATGTCGCCAGTCAGATTGCTTCGAGCCTCAAAATACATGGCTTGCGAAACGATATTGTGTTGACCGGCCAATAAGCAGTGTTCGAGCGCTGGACTCAAGAAGGCGGAATCAGCGGGGAGCATCCATTCGGGCGTAAGTAGAGCTTTGCGCAAGAAGTAGGGAACGTAATTCAGCTCGAAGTAGCGGGCGAAGGGCGAGGGCCGGCTGATCATGCGCAGATAATTTTTTCCGTAGAACGAGTAGGGCCAGGCATCGGCGATGCTCGACAGCAGAGCGCGCGCAAACTGCGGAACGTGATCGAGGCGACGGAGCCGGTCAACGGCAAAGAAGCTTTCATAGCCAGCGAAGATCTCATCTCCGCCATCGCCGGTCAGCGCGACTTTGACCTGCTGCGCGGCAAATTCAGAGACGATGAAGGTTGGAATCGCCGAGCTGTCCCCGAAGGGTTCGTCGAAGTGCTCGACAAGCGTAGAAACCAGCCTTACCGAGTCTGGCCGAACCAGAATCTCGTGGTGATCGGTATTGAACTTTTTCGCAACCAACGCGGCAGCGGGAAGCTCATTGAAACCGCTTTCTTCAAATCCAATGGAGAAGGTCTTTACGCGGTCAGACGATTGCATGGCCATCGACGCGACGACGGAGCTGGAATCGATGCCGCCGCTGAGGAACGCTCCGAGAGGAACATCGGCAATCATGCGTATGCGAACAGATTCGTCAAAGATCTCGCGAACGCGGTTGGCCGCGCTCCCTTCATCGAGAGAATCGGGAGGTTGTGTTGCAGGCTCGGGAAGTTTCCAGTACAGACCTTCGCGCACCGTGCCGTTCAAATCGTAGAGCAGCCATCCGCCGGGCGGCAATTTCCGAACAGCGTTGTAGGGAGTTAACGGGTCGGGAATGTAAGAGAGCTGAAAATAGAGCCGGAGAGCGTCAGCATCGATGTCGAGCGACACCCCCGCCGGATAAAAGCACTTCAGCTCGCTTCCGAAGAAGAGGCCAGTCGGGAGAATGGCGTAGTACAGCGGCTTTTTGCCGAACCGGTCGCGAACCAGAAGCAATTGGCGGCGTCGCGCATCCCAGATCGCGTACGCAAACATGCCGCGTAGCTGCGAGATGCCGCTAATCCCATATTGTTCATATAGGTGGACGATGGTTTCGGTGTCACTGTGCGTGGTAAAGCAATGGCCGTCTGAAACCAGGCCGTCCCGAAGCGCCTGATAGTTGTAGATCTCGCCATTGAAGACGATCCAAACGTCGCCATGTTCGTTCGACATGGGCTGATGCCCGGTGCTCAAATCGATGATGCTGAGGCGGCGCATGCCGAGGCCGCAGCCACGATCTACAAATATGCCTTGATCGTCGGGTCCACGATGCCGGATCTGATCGCACATAGCCCGCAGAACGGAGGGCTCGGCGCGGCCTTCGCGCAGAACATAACCGGCTATCCCGCACATAGCGGAACGTGATTGCAGGACATGGTCGGCTCAATTATCCCAAGATTCGATGGGATGCACTATTCCCTGCATATGCGGGAGGGTTAGGCTGCCGCTCCCTTATGGTCGTGGTTCAGTAAGTGCTTAAAGTCCGGTCCAACTGCAAGCAGGAGCTCCGATCCAGTTGCGGCAGGCCACAAAGAGCGATGGCTTGCCCCACGCCGTTGGTCTCGATATCTCCGGTTGAAAAATCGAAGCCAAATTGGGCGGGTGTGTCGAGGTCTTCTTTTTCCTGGCCGATGCGCTCCTGCTGGAGCTGGCGCAATTCGGCTGAATCCTTTTCGCGATGGCGGCGCAGACGCGATTCCTGAAGCTGGAGATTGCGGAGTTGTTTTTCGTAAGTGAGATGGGTGTGGAGGTCGATGAGCCGGCGGCGGATGGCAGGGTCTTCGGTATCGAATAGATCGGCGAATTGGATGTGGCCTTGGGCGTAGATGGCCATTTCAATCGAGCGGATACGCTCGAGACGCCAAGCGGTGTCGGCCAGGGATTGAGCGAGTCCGGATTCGCGTAGACCTACGGGCTTAAGCTCGTTGAAATATCCGCGTATGTGGTTTTCGTAGATTGCGGCGTCATCGCTGGGGAGGACAACGGTGCGCCCGGTGAGTCCCGTTTTGACGGCATTCAGAGAAGATTTGGCTTTGCCTTCGGGAGAGGTCGGCCCTGTACTGAGCTGGGAGTTCGCGCGGTTGGCGACGAGCTGGGCGTCGGAGGCGAGCCCCTCACTTCGTTCCGGGTTCGGTTGTTTCGGCTGTTTGCGCTCGGCGGGATCATTCTCTTGAATCTTCGGCTCGCTGAGAACCGCGGCCTCATCGGGCCGCGCCACCGGCGCAGCGGAGCTGTTCATTTTTCTCTGTAGTTTTCTTTGTTTGCGCTCGGCAGCGCGGCGGACTTGTCGGGGTGTCATAAGCGGCAACAACGTAGCACGCCAAGGGGCGAAAACGTACTATGAAGGTTTGAAATTGTCTGTAAGTGCGTGACGGCTGGAAAGAAATAAATTCGGCCTAATCTGTCACCGAGGAGAGGATGTCCGAAAGATCGTAGAAAAGGGAACGACTCACCCAGAGCCCGTGATAGGCTCTGGGAAATTTTTCTTGCCAGAAAAAAAGGAGAGTCGTTTTGAAGAGAGCGTATCAGAGAAGAGCAGTCCAGAAGAGTGCGGGTGCAGAGAAGGATCGGGCGGTACAGATTTGCTTGCCGATGGCAGAAGTGCTGACCAGCTTGGAGCAGGGCTTGGGTGAGCTGGTCCGAAAGGTGGGCCGGATGTTCATCCAGTCCGTACTGGAATCGGAGGTCGAGCAGATTGCTGGCCCGCGATCGTGTCGCAGGCAAACGCGGCAGGCTTACCGGTGGGGTATCGAGCAAGGCTCGTGCCTCATCGATGGCCAGCGGGTTCCGATCGCGCGGCCACGCGTGCGTGAGTGTGGCGGCAAAGAGCTGCCCTTGGGAACTTACCAGCTGTTCCAGCAAGTGAGTCCGGCAGAAGAAACAGTTTGGAGCAACATCATGCGCGGGCTCAGCATGCGGGATTACAAGTTAGTGCTGCAGCAGTTTATGGATGCCTACGGGCTGGAGAAGAGCACCCTCAGCGAACGATTTGTGGAGGCCAGCCGCAAGAAGCTGGAAGCTCTCATGAGCCGTTCCTTGCAGCATCTCCAGATCTGTGCACTGTTAGTTGACGGCACGATCTTCAAGGGCCAGCATTTGGTGGTCGCCATCGGCATCGATGCGTTTGGCAAGAAGGTCGTATTGGGACTGGTGCAAGGAGCCACCGAGAATGCGAAGGTGGTGAGCGGCTTATTTGAGCATCTGTCCGAGCGGGGGCTGGATTTCAGCCAGCCGCGTTTGTATCTGATTGATGGCAGCCGTGCCTTGCGCGCCGCCATTGAGCGGCATGCCGGCGAAGCCGCTTTCATCCAGCGCTGCCAGGTGCATAAGATCCGCAACATCCTGGCGTATGTCCCGGACACGCATCAACACTGGTTCAAGTACAAGCTACGGCTGGCCTACGCTCACGCTGATATCAGTGATGCTCGGCAGGCGCTTTATCCATTGCACGATGAGTTGAACGAGCTGAACCCGAGTGCGGCGGCCAGCTTAATGGAGGGCTTAGAGGAGACCCTCACGCTACATGATCTGCAGGTGCATGCCCGGTTGCGGCGATCCCTCAGCAGTACCAATGGAATCGAATCCAGCTTTTCAGTTGTCGAGACCATCTGCCGGCGTGTCAAACGCTGGCAGGGCAGCGATCACCGCTTGCGCTGGGTAGCCTCAGCCCTGCTGTACGCCGAAACACGCTGGAATCGTCTTCACGGCCACCGCCATTTGCCGCTGCTTATTCATAATCTGCAGCGTGCTTATGACATACGTTGTAACCTAAATGCGACCACCGTCGCTGCCCATTCGGCGGCTTAGATCGTGTTTCCGAGCCGTTCCTTTTTCAACGGAAAGGCGGACATCCTCCACCGACTTGCAAAAAGATATTCAGGTTGAGGAGATGTGAAGCGGTTGTGGAGTTGGATGAGGGGCTGATTAGCGAGTTTTGGATCGAAGCAGGGGTAAGGCTGTTTGAACCGCAAGAACAGGCACGCCGCGACTGAGAAGGCAGGAAGCGCGAATATCGGGGTGGCGCTGACGGAGTTAACCGGTCAAGCGCAATAACTGATCGACCGTCAGCGCCAGGATTCCGAACATCAGATGCGCCATTATTTTGGTCGCACCGCGCAGTCGGAGGGTTCGGGCACCGAACTCATCTTTCAAACGGGCATTCACGCGCTCGGACATGGTGCGGAGATGGAAACGCTCTTGTTGCGCGGGAGTAAAGGGTGCGCGCTTGCGGGATAAACTTCGAGGGAGTACACGGCGCTTGTTATAGCCGCGCAAACTGTCTTGGTAAGTGCGATGCGTAATGGGCGGCGATCCTTTTCCCAGAGCGATCAGCGGAATGTGACCTAAGCTGCGGCTATGCTCGTGGATCTCGTTGGCATCGTAAGCGCAGTCCATCAAGTCATACAGAGACGTGACGCGCCGCGCCGTAATGGTCGCTAATGGAATGGCAGCCTGTGAGTCGTGCAGCGAAGCAGCGGTTAACAAGCAACTAATCGGGATCTGGCCGTCGGCTACATCGAGATGCAGTTTGTAACCGCGCCAGTATTGCTGGTAGCCGTTGCTGCTCTTCTTCACACCCAGGCTGCAATGGCGCGGCAGTTCCTCGAGCATCTCCTGCAACGTTTGCCGGCGCTGGCGCGGTAATCGCCGCCCCGACAGGGAGCGTTCTGCTTTGCATGGACGACCGCGTTGGCGTTTCACGATCGGTTTGTGGGTTGGAAGCTCATCGAAATGCTCGCGTGCTTCGATGGCCGTCGAGTCACGCGCGATGTGCCCGATCAGCCGGTCTTTGTGCGTTTCCGCAATCAGCGCCTCATGCAGCCGTTGCGGTAATTCCGTGTTCGCAAACTCGGCGAAAGCACGCGAGAAGGTGGCTTCATGCGGAAGTTGGCGTACCGTGTGCCAGCCACACAGACAACGCAGTTGCGCATCACTCTGTAACCGCTCCAGCAACTGACGTGTGGTTTCCAGTCCGAGTATCGCTTTTGCTAGGAATGCTGCTGCCAAGGCCTGCCGATCTTTCGATGGCCGTCCTCTCCACCCTCGGCCGGGGGCCACATGCCGGCTCAATGAAATCATCCCCAGTGTGGACACCAGCAAACGCGCCTTCTCCGATAACGCGCCCACTTGTTGCTCCAAATGCTCAAACAACGTCGTCTGGTTCAGGTGCGAGAACTGCTCCAGACGCTCGCGTAAGGTACTCTGCATAGGGGCTCCTCCTCGTTTTCTGCTTGTGTGGAAACAACAGATTACAAGGCCAGTGCCCCTCTTTCAAACATTTCTTCCTTCTTCCGTTCTAGTTCTTAATTTTGCAAGCGGCTTTCGTCACCGGCTCGAGGATGTCCGAAAGATCGTAGAAAAGGGAACGACTCACCCAGAGCCCGTGATAGGCTCTGGGAAATTTTTCTTGCCAGAAAAAAAGGAGAGTCGTTTTGAAGAGAGCGTATCAGAGAAGAGCAGTCCAGAAGAGTGCGGGTGCAGAGAAGGATCGGGCGGTACAGATTTGCTTGCCGATGGCAGAAGTGCTGACCAGCTTGGAGCAGGGCTTGGGTGAGCTGGTCCGAAAGGTGGGCCGGATGTTCATCCAGTCCGTACTGGAATCGGAGGTCGAGCAGATTGCTGGCCCGCGATCGTGTCGCAGGCAAACGCGGCAGGCTTACCGGTGGGGTATCGAGCCAGGCTCGTGCCTCATCGATGGCCAGCGGGTTCCGATCGCGCGGCCACGCGTGCGTGAGTGTGGCGGCAAAGAGCTGCCCTTGGGAACTTACCAGCTGTTCCAGCAAGTGAGTCCGGCAGAAGAAACAGTTTGGAGCAACATCATGCGCGGGCTCAGCATGCGGGATTACAAGTTAGTGCTGCAGCAGTTTATGGATGCCTACGGGCTGGAGAAGAGCACCCTCAGCGAACGATTTGTGGAGGCCAGCCGCAAGAAGCTGGAAGCTCTCATGAGCCGTTCCTTGCAGCATCTCCAGATCTGTGCACTGTTAGTTGACGGCACGATCTTCAAGGGCCAGCATTTGGTGGTCGCCATCGGCATCGATGCGTTTGGCAAGAAGGTCGTATTGGGACTGGTGCAAGGAGCCACCGAGAATGCGAAGGTGGTGAGCGGCTTGCTTGAGCATCTGTCCGAGCGGGGGCTGGATTTCAGCCAGCCGCGTTTGTATCTGATTGATGGCAGCCGTGCCTTGCGCGCCGCCATTGAGCGGCATGCCGGCGAAGCCGCTTTCATCCAGCGCTGCCAGGTGCATAAGATCCGCAACATCCTGGCGTATGTCCCGGACACGCATCAACACTGGTTCAAGTACAAGCTACGGCTGGCCTACGCTCACGCTGATATCAGTGATGCTCGGCAGGCGCTTTATCCATTGCACGATGAGTTGAACGAGCTGAACCCGAGTGCGGCGGCCAGCTTAATGGAGGGCTTAGAGGAGACCCTCACGCTACATGATCTGCAGGTGCATGCCCGGTTGCGGCGATCCCTCAGCAGTACCAATGGAATCGAATCCAGCTTTTCAGTTGTCGAGACCATCTGCCGGCGTGTCAAACGCTGGCAGGGCAGCGATCACCGCTTGCGCTGGGTAGCCTCAGCCCTGCTGTACGCCGAAACACGCTGGAATCGTCTTCACGGCCACCGCCATTTGCCGCTGCTTATTCATAATCTGCAGCGTGCTTATGACATACGTTGTAACCTAAATGCGATCACCGTCGCTGCCCATTCGGCGGCTTAGATCGTGTTTCCGAGCCGTTCCTTTTTCAACGGAAAGGCGGACATCCTCGGCTCAGCCGAGATACATGACGTGCACGTACGTGCCGAGTCTGACGTTGTAGGCCAGATACCAGCCCGGATGATCGGGATCCTCATAGATAACGATGGGATCGGAATCCCAGAGCCAGCCGTTCACGTACCCGAGGTCGTAGGGGGCAACACTGAAATAGAAGTTGTTGAACCAGAACCGTTGAGGTCCGCCTCCGGTAAGCCTGTAGACATGGCCGCGACCAAACCCGCCGGTAAAGCGCCCATGTTCGAAGGGATGATCGAGATGGTAATGGGGGTCATTGCGTCCCGTATCGTGCCCAACCCACTGACCGTTGGTGTGAACGTGCGGCGCATCCGGATGGCCGGCCTGATCGCGGAAGTCGCGATTGGATGGAGCGCTGCTTTGCCGGTTCTGTATCGCGCCACGCTCCGTGGCAGGTCCGGCATGTGGAGCGGGGCCGTGAGCAGGAATGTATCCGCCGCCGACATGAGCAGATGGGGCACGTTCCTGACCAGCAGCACGCTCGCGCTGCGCTAAAGCGGCCGTCGAGATCATCAGGAACATTGCACAAAATCCGATGGTTTTTTGCATGCGGAGTCCGATTTCACGCTATCACGGCAGGGATGATGGAAGGGTATCGTGAAAGTGGGGCTATTTGCATGATCGTGGCGCGGACCGTCAGGTTATTGGTCGGACTTGCATGCTTTTGGATGATCGCCTTCTGTCAGAACTCGCCGGTTTCCACTTCGAACAAACCGGACGTCGATCCGCACAAGCTGTTTCAGTTGACCGGATTTGAGGTGAGCGGGACGCGGCTGCCGACGAACTCGGTGATTCGATTATCGGGGTTGAAAGTGGGCCAAAAGGTGAACTACGACATTATCAACGAGGCGTGTCACAGGATTACGGGCACCGGGCTCGCTTCGCTGGTCGATTACGCGTACATTCTGCAGCCGGACAAGTCGGCGGTAGTGCTGACGCTGAAGATCACCGATGAGATGCCGCTGCTTCCTGCGAAGATTTATCCGCCGGAAGACGCGGACGGACTTTGGGGGTGCTTACAATCGGCGGATCCGATTTTCACGCGTGAGCTGCCGAACACGCGGAATGCGCTCGGGTTTTATGTGACGAACATGAACCGGTGCCTGGAAAATCTGGGCGAGGGCAAAGAGTACGCGCGCTCGGCGGTGGTTTGCGACAGGCTGGGCAGAGCGGCTGAGATTGTGTTCAACATCCGGGAGAAGCAGGCTGCGGGGCCATCTAAGTAGCCGGTTCTCTGAGTTGAAGGCGGCAGTAGTCACCGGGGCGGCTCAAGGGATCGGAAAACGCACGGCTGAACTGCTGGCCGCGGGTGGCTACAATCTTGTCCTCAACGATCTGCAATCGTGCGGTGAGGCGGTGAGCGCGATTCAGGCGTTGGGGCGTGAAGCGGTCGAGGTGCGCGGCGATGTGTGCGAGGAACAGTTAGCGCGAGACATAGCGGAGACAGCCTGGACGCAGTTCGGGCGGGCGGATGTGCTGGTGAACAACGCTGGAATCGCACATATCTGCCCCGCGGAGAAGATTAGCGCAGCCGATTGGAGGCGGGTCCAGGATGTGAACCTGCTTGGGCCATTTCTGCTATCGCGCGAGATCGGCGTAATGATGCTCAAGCAGAAGCTGGGCAGCATCATCAATATCGCGTCAGTTGCGGGGTTGTTGGGTGTGGCGGATCGCGCTGCGTATAACGCAAGCAAACACGGATTGATTGGGTTGACTCGGACGTTGGCGGCTGAGTGGGGCGGGCGCGGGGTGCGGTGCAATGCGGTGTGTCCTGGTTGGGTGAAGACTCCGATGGATGAAGGGCCGCAGGCCAGCGGCCTGTACCGTGATTCGGACATAACGGATCGCGTGCCTATGGGGCGGTTCGCGACTTCCGATGATGTTGCCTCGGCGATTGCTTTCCTGGCCGATCCGGCGCAGAGCGGATTCGTGAACGGACATACGCTTTCGGTGGATGGGGGATGGTTCGCGGACGGGAGTTGGGACAGTTTGCGGTTGCGCCACCGGTGAGCGGGCTGGAGTGCGTCAGCCGGAGGTCGCGCACTTCGAATTTAAATGGAAGTCTTGCACTTCTATGTATGGTCCGATAGAATACACATAGAAGTAGGAGGTATTTATGGCGGCGCTGAAATCCGACCTCCCGCAAGGCACCTTGGATCTTTTGATCCTGAAGGCTGTTGCTGTTGAGCCGATCCACGGATACGCCGTCGCTCAACGGCTCGAACAGCTATCGCGGGGCGTGGTCCAAGTTCCGGAGGGTTCGCTGTATCCTGCACTGCATCGGCTTGAAAACCGGGGCTTCCTCGCTGCCGATTGGAAAAAGAGCGAGACCGGGCGGGAAGCGAAGTTCTACAGACTGACGCGAAAAGGCCGAAAGCAACTTGAAGCGGAAGCCGCCAGTTGGCAACGATTGATCGAAGCGGTCGGGCTCATTCTCGGCATGGCCGATGGAGGCGCTCAATGAACTGGTGGGCTCGCTTATGGCATCGGACCGGTATGGAAGATCAGCTCGAAAAGGAACTGCGCTTCCATTTGGAGCAACGTGAAAATGCCCTGGTCGCGCGCGGCCACTCTCCCGCACAAGCGCGGCGCGAAGCCCGGATCGCTCTCGGCGGTCCCGAGCAGGTGAAGGAAGAGTGCCGCGATGCTCGTGGGACTCGTTGGGCCGAGGAGTTGCTGCAGGACATCGGCTATGCGCTCCGAACCTTCCGTCAGAAGCCCGGCTTTGTCGCGATCACCCTGCTGATCTTAGCCCTCGGAATCGGCGCGACAACCGTCATGTTTACGGTTGTCAATAGCGTCCTGCTCCGGCCGTTACCTTTCCCGGACCCGGATCGCATAGTAATCCTGTATGGGTCTACCGAGAACGTTGGCGAGTTCTGGGGCTTTTCATATCCCGATTTCTTAGACGTCAGCCACGAGATACGATCTGTTAAGATCGCGGGCTGGAGTTACGCCAGCGGTACTATCAGCGCCCCAGGCGACGCTGAGCACGTGGAAGCCCGGCAGATCTCGGCAGAGGTTTTATCCGTTCTGGGCGTCGTTCCTTCGTGCGGCCGCAAGTTTCGGAGCGATGAGGATCGGCCCGGCGCAAGGCCGGTCGCCATCATCAGCTACGGCCTGTGGCAACACCGATTCGCCTCCGATCGTGGCGCGCTCGGCAAAAGCCTCGTCTTCGACGGCAAGACATACGAGGTCATCGGCGTTGCGCCCCCAAGTTTCCAATTATCTGGAGAGGCAGACGTTTTCACCCCGCTGAGCCAAAGCACTGACCCACGAATGCGGAATCGCGAAGCGCGTTTCGTTCAGGTCGTAGGACGTCTGGCTCCCGGCATTACTCTGAGCCAGGCGCAAGCGGAAGTCACGCTGATCAGCAGTCAATTGGCGGAAGAATACCCGAAATCGAACGCCGGTGTCAGCATGCGCATCCATCCGCTTTTGCAGGGATTGGTTAGCGATGTACGTAGCACGCTCTGGCTGCTGCTCGCCGCGATTGGACTGGTATTGTTGATTGCCTGCGTAAACATCGCGAGTCTATTCTTGACACGCGCCATTTCTCGGGAGCGGGAACTCGCAATGCGCGCGGCTCTGGGCGCAAGCCGCAGCCGGCTTGTGCGCCAATGCATGACGGAGAGCGCCGTTTTGGGGCTTTGCGGCGGGCTAATAGGGATTGTCGCGGCCGCGCTGAGTGTACATCCCTTTGTGGCGCTCTGGCCGGGTAACTTGCCGCGCGCGGAGCAGATCCAAATCGATTGGCGGGTCTTATGTTTCGGAGTAGGCGTTTCCTTTTTCTGCGGCCTTCTTTTTGGGCTGACACCGGCCTTGCGCGTTCCCATGCATCGGCTTGAAGAGGCGCTGCGCGCGGGCGGACGGAGCGTCGCCGGAAACTCGCGCCGTCTGCACAGCCCATTCGTCATATCGGAGATCGCGCTTGCCTTCGTATTGCTGGTTTCGGCGGGAATGCTGGGCGGCACTCTGTTGAGGCTGGCTTCTCTGAATCCCGGCTTCAATGCACACAACGTGCTGGCCGCCCGGTTCGCAGTTTCCCCCAATGTGCTCGACGATCCATCCCGCATACAGTCCGCCTGGCAGGACGTACTCGATCGCGCGCGGCGGCTGCCGGAGGTAGAATTCGCCGCACTTGCGGATATCATTCCGATGCGCGAAGGGGAAAATGTTCTGCCCTACCGGACCACCCCCACTCCGCTGCCTCCCAACCAGGAGCCGCTCGCGCTCGGTTCCACCGTAACCGCCGATTACCTGAAGGTCATGGGCATCCCGCTGCTTGAAGGCCGCTTCTTCAATGAGCATGATCGCGAGGACAGCCAACCGGTAGTAGTCGTCGATGAAAACCTTGCCAGACATGCATTCGGCCGCAAGAATGTTGTTGGCCAACACATCTGGATTTCTGCTATGGGTCCCGCACCTCTTGAAATTGTTGGTGTGGTTGGCCATGTGCGCCACTGGGGCTTGGCAGGCGACGATCAATCGCGTGTGCGCGACCAAATGTACTACCCGTTCGCCCAACTGCCAGCCAGGTTGCTGCATTTCTTCTCATCCGTCATGTCGATCGCCATTCGAACGCGGAGCTCGCCTCTGACGATTGTTCAAGCTTTACAACAGGAACTGCGCGGTGCGTCCGGCGATCAAACTCTTTACGAAGTGCGTACCATGGAGCAGCTCGTAGGCGCATCGCTCGGACGGCAGCGCTTCCTGGCGCTTCTGTTTGGCATATTCGCCGGATTAGCTTTACTGCTCGCCTGCATCGGTATTTACGGCGTGCTGGCCTACCTGACTGGACAGCGAGTATCCGAAATCGGCGTGCGCATGGCTGTCGGAGCAAGCGTTCGCGATATCATGCAGCTGGTTCTGTGGCAAAGCTTGAAAATGATTTTTGCGGGCGTGGCCATCGGCATTGTCGCCGGAGTGATGGCAGGGCGCATGTTGCAGCATCTCGTTCAAGGAATGCAGCCCGTTAGCGGAGTAACTTTCGCGGTTGTGGTTCCGCTTCTAACGTTCGCTGCGCTCCTGGCCAGCTTTGTTCCAGCTCGGCGCGCCAGTTTGGTCGACCCGGTAAAAGCTCTGCGGCAGGAATAGCGCAATACTGCTCGATACGGCAGGGGACTGTACCGTGATTCGGACATAACAGATCGCGTGCTTGAGGGACGGTTTGCACGTTTATCGTGACCTGAATTCGATGCCGTATTCCAACAGCCATGCCTCGATCTCCTGCCGCAAGGCGCATACAAGCCGACCTCCCGTGAATCGAATGTCGCCCGAAACTTCATGAACGATGAAGGACGGAAGGGTCAGACAGTCGGCATCCAGCGCTGACTCGAATTCTGCTTCGGCCAGAACTAGACCTTCTAACGTGTTTTCAAATACGTCAATGCCGAAAGGAGGCACGCTGTAACGTGTTTTACTGAGCTGCTTCGCCGATAATTGCGCGAGTATCCGAAATTCCTCGTTGCTGAGGTACGTGTTTGTGATGAACCCCTGCTGCCCTCCGCTTCCCAGAGACGGAACCTTCTGCGTGAGTTTAAACATGGTCGGGCCATTCTCGTCGCTCTGCTGTCGCAGGCGCAAACGAGTGCCATTGATATAGCGGTCTCTGATGTGGCGAACTCGAACTACATTTGCATCAATCGGGAACTGGTCCAGAAGAAACCGACGTTCGCGCTCGATCCTGCTGTATTTATGTTGTGGCCGCATGGGTTGGTTCGCGGATGGGAGTGTCGCAAATTCACGAGCTCGCACGATCATCGGGCTGCGCGTGCGCGGCCCCTACATGAGCACTCGGTATTTTCGGAGTATGGTCACGGTTTCGTTGATGGGCAGAGCCTTCACGGTGTGGCCATTTCCTGTCGTTGTAGTGGCTCTGAACAGAGAGTTGTAGATCGCCTCCTCGGTAGCCTCGATGGACGCGAGAAATAGCGGCGACATGGCGTCGTTCGTCATGACTTCGACGCGCCGGGTGAATGATTTATCAGCCGTGTTGATACGGACCTGCGGCGCGGTCGAGAACGCGATGACATAATCGCCGCTGCCGTTGGATGCGGCGCTTCCGGTGCGCGCCAGGCCTAGGAGCGCCCGTGCCGCGAGCCGCTTCAGGTTGCGGGCGTCCATCGGCGCGTCGGTCGCCAACACGATTATGCACGATCCATTTCCGCGGTCTGTCCCGTTGCCGGCCTGTTTTAGTTGCTGCCGAAGATAATATTGGCCTAACTCGATGCCGACTGGCGCGCCTGCGATGGTGAGGACGCCCCCAAAATTCGTTTGGACCAGAACGCCAACGGTGTAGCCTCCCAGGTTCGGCGGAAGGCGGCGAGAGGAGGTTCCGATTCCACCCTTCCAACCGAAAGCGACGGTCCCTGTACCTGCGCCGACAGCGCCCTCCTCAACCGGGCCGGATTTGGCACGATCGATGGCAGCGAATACATCCTCGGGCAGGATGTGGCGGCCGCGAATGTCATTGAGATAGCCGTCATTTGTCTCGCCGACAACAGGATTTACGGATAGAACATCCTGGTTACCGGGGAATTTCAGCACATAGGTTGTGAGCGCATCGGCCACGCGAGGCACGCTCGTAGTTGACGTAAGCAAGATAGGAGTTTCGATATCGCCCATCTCCTCGACCTGAGTTGAGCCGGTGAGCTTTCCGAAGCCGTTGCCGACGAAGACCGCGCCCGGCACTTTCTCGCGATAGAGATTGCCGGAATGGGGCAGGACCGCGGTTACTCCGGTGCGTATATTGTCTCCGCGGATGATGGTCGTTTGTCCGACCTTCACGTCAGCGACATCGGTGATCGCATTGAGCGGACCCACGGGCAAGATGCCGACCTTCAGACCCAGATCAGAAGTGCGGGGACGCGCGTTGGAGGTCTTTTCCTGGGCGGAGCCGGAGGCCAGTAGGAGCGCGAAGAATACCGCAGCTATTTTTTGCATTCTGGGCGATTATATCTGTGTTGCGCGCTATCGTGTCGCGTACCCGCCGCGAGCTGCCGATCGAATCCAGCTGAAATTTTGCATCGGGGTTGGCGATTTCTGGAACTAGCGAGGTACCTGCTCGAGCTTTGCGATAGCGATCAGCCGATACGATCAGCGCAAGAACTACGAGAAGCCAGAAGTCAACGCGTTTTGAACTCGCGCGGATCCACGCAGGCCGCCGGGTTGAGTCCCTGGACCCGCACTGACGGGTAATGGGCTACTTTGAAACATGGATTTGCAGAATTGGTCGAGGAGGAAGGATGCTAGCGAACAGATCGATACCTCGCGCGACGGTAATCCCAGTGCTCGCGTATCCAGATGTGAATCAAGCGGCACGTTGGCTGTGTGACGCGTTCGGATTCAGCGTGCGTTTGCGCATCGGTGATCATCGCGTTCAGTTGAACGTGGGAGATGGAGCAGTGATCGTTAGGGAACTGCGCCCGAACGAAATGAACGCAGTGCTGGGCGTTGGAAACTCGATCAGTGTCCGTGTCGAGGACGCCGATGCGCACTGCAACCGGGCCAGGGATCAGGGAGCGCAAATCACACAAGACCCGGCGACTCACCCGTACGGTGAGCGGCAATACAACGCACCTGACTTCGCGGGACACTTGTGGACGTTTTCGCAGTCGGTGGCCGATGTGCATCCAGAGGATTGGGGTGGCACGGCGGAACAGCTATAACAGCACGCCGGGCCGTGCTCAAGCCCGAGTTTGCGGGTTTAACTCGTTGCCGGGGAGCGCTGCGCGGCGTTCTCCGAATTCTGCGGCGGCATGAGCAACAGCGGATCTTTCGGCACAACGATCCAGCAAACGACGTAAATGATCAATCCGATGCCCGGAGGCCACAGGGCCAGGCAGGCCATCAAAACGCGCACGAGCGTGACGTCCAGGCCAAGGTAGCGGGCTATTCCGGCGCAGACTCCGGCGATCTGGCTATTGTCGCGCGAACGGCGAAGGACACGCCCCGGCGCGCCCGTAGTAGACGTGAAGCCATCCTTTCCTGTTGTGGCGCCGCACTGGGGGCAGTAGCGAAACGCGTCAGAAAGCTCGATTCCACACGATCTGCAATACATGGCTCGACCTCACTGTGTATAACGGCGAAACCGGTTGAAAAGTTCCCACAGCTCCTGTTTCAGTGTTGCAGAGTCTCGACGGCTGGCGCCGCGCGCTCGAGGACCATGGCGCGCGCTTTTGCCAAATCAACTTTCCCGCTGCCCAGCACCGGAATGGTTTCGACGAGGTAAAAGTTGTCGCGCTTTGGAATCCAGAGGGGCGGCAGACCGGCGTGATTGAGGTGTTCGACGAGTTCCGGAGGGGTTACTTCCGGGCTAGTGTAGAGCACCGCGAGCCTTTCGCCGCGACGCTCGTCAGGAATGCCGGTTACGAAGCAGGGCGCGTTTCCGAGAACCTCGCCGAGAGCGTCTTCAACTCTCAAATGAGGCACCATTTCACCGCCGATCTTGCTAAAGCGCGCGAGCCGGTCGGTGATGTAGAGGAAACCGTCTTCGTCGATGTATCCGAGATCGCCTGTGACGTAGTAACCATCTTTCAAGACCTGATTCGTTTTTTCAGGCGCATGATGATAGCCCACCATGCGGCTTGGGCCGTTCACCAGCAGCATTCCCTGTTGGCCCGCTTCCAGGGGCTGAAACGTGTCCGGCTGGACAACACGGACGGTAATTCCGGGGAGAGGGCGGCCCACGCTTCCTGGCCGTGTGCCTTCCTGAACGATGTTTCCGTCGACGACGCCGGGGGTGTTCACCGCAACGCCGGGTCCGACTTCGGTGCAGCCGTAACCCGCGAGCGGCATGATCCCAAGTTTGGCGCGGAACTCTTCGGCCACGGAATCGCGGAGCTTTTCGGCGCCGACCAAAACGTACTTGATAGAGGAGAACTGTTCGCGGGTGCACTTGCGCGCGTATTGCAGGCAGAACGTGGGCGTAGAAACCAAAAATGTCGGACGGTGCGCCTCGGCCAGCTCGCCGATGGTTTTGGCGTCTGTCGGGTTGACGTGGAAAACAGCTCGGAACTGTTGAATAATGGGAAACCACAACGCGAAGGTATAGCCGAAAGAGTGGAATAAAGGCAGCACGCCGAGCATGCAGTCGCTTGAAGTGAGCGGGAAGATATCGGTCACGGCGTCGATGTTGGAAACCAAGTTCCAATGCGACAGCTCGACGCCTTTCGGAACTCCTGTGCTTCCACTCGAGAAGACAATGCAGGCGAGGTCGCCGGGAGTACTGCGGACGAGCCAACGCTTCGGGGCGAACCGGGCCGTGATGAAGGCGACGATTTTCGCGGCTTTCGTGAATTGCGGCAGCAGAGCTTCAAGAAAGACCATCTCCGGCCACTGATTCAGGCCGATCTTGTCAATGAAGACTCGCGATGTAATGACAGTCTTGATATCGCATTGTTCAACCGCGGAGCGCAGGTTCTCTTCACCGGCTGTGAAGTTCAGGTTTACGGCCGTTCGTCCGGCCAGAGTCACGCCGAAGTTCGCAAGCGCTCCTCCGACCGAGGTGGGCAGTAGTAAGCCAACGTTCTGCTCGCGTTTGTGTTCTGCATTGAGCCAGTTCCGGATGAGAACTGCTGCCGTGAGTGTTTCGCCAAATTTGAGGTGTTTTTTGCCTGAATCTGCGACCGCGGGCCGCGACCAATTGCGCCGGGCTGCGGAAACCAGGCGGTAGCCGAGCGTTGATTGCCGCGTCTTGCGGGCGTTGATGGCTTGGCTCCCCACCTCGAGGACACGCCGGCGAATTTCGGTAGCGGAAAGCGGGCTATGCAGCGGATCACCGAGGGAGACGGTGACTTTTCTGCGCCAGCTACGCAACCAGTTGCGTACCGACTTCGAGCCAGTCGCGCTCAGCGGATGCGCTGCCAGACCATCGAGATAGACAGGGATGACGGGCGTTTCGGGCGAGCATTCAATGATTCTCTCGATGCCGCGCTGAAACGGCTGTACGTGTCCAGTACGTGTCAGAGCGCCTTCGGGGAAAATGCCCACGAGTTCTCCACGTTTGAGCTCTGCACAGGCCTCGCGTAGGGCCCGTAAGGTTTGCTTGGGAGATGCGGGAGGCACAGGTATGGTTTGGAACAGCTTCAGAAAAGGATTGAGAAGCTTAATTTCGAAGTACGGCTTCCACATCAAGAAGCGCACGAAGCGGTGCGTGGCGCAGCCGACGAGCAGCGCGTCCACGTATGAAACGTGATTTGAAACGAGGAGCGCGCCGCCCTGGGATGGAATTTTTTCCGCGCCGATAACACGAATTCGAAACCAGATCCTGATCAATCCCAATATGAGAAGGCGCAGCGCGTTGGCTTGCAATATGTAGAGGACGTAGAGCGTCGCGAGCAGAGTTACTGCTCCGAGCGCGCCCACGATGTACGTAGACGGCCAGTGGAGCCGATCATGCAAGGCCCAGAGTAGGGCCGAAGCGAGCAACATTCCCGCAGTGTTCAAGAAGTTGTTGGTGGCGAGCAAGCGTCCCTTCTCTTGATTTCCCGCGCGCTCCTGAAGAAAGGCATTTAAAGGGACGAAGTATAGGCCGCCCGAAGCGCCGACCGCAAGCAGCCAACAAATGGCCCATGCGTAGGAATGAGTGCAACTCAAGGCGATCGAAAAGACGCCGAGTAAAAGGGAACCGACCGGAACGAGGCCCAGCTCGATGTGCTCGCGTGAAAACCAGCCCGCGGCGATGCTGCCGATGCCGATGCCCAGCGCGAGCGCCATCGCCAGATATCCGATACTCGTTTCATTTGCATGCAGCGTCTCTTTACCCATCAGCAGAACGGCCATTTGGAACAGCGCGCCCATAAACCAGAAGTAGGAGATCCCGAAAACCGTCAAGCAGAGCGGTCGACTGTTCTTCAGGCGGCGAGCGCCGATCCAGACTTCATGAAACGGGTTCCAATGAAACGGATCAGAAGAACCCGAAGCGGGGACGAATGGAATTTTGAGACTGGCGAGAGTGCCGATCACCGCGATTGCGAGCAGCGTACCGCCCATCTTCCATGGATTGTTCGTCCATAGGCCAATCAAAAACACTCCAAAACTTGTGCCGAGCACGATAGCGGCAAGGGTTGAGAACTCGACTAAGCCGTTAGCGGGCGTCAGCTTGGCTTCGTTCATCATTTCGGGCAAGATGCCGTATTTTGCGGGACTGAAAAAATTTGCCTGCACTGCGAGGAGGAACAGAACACCGAGGAGCAACTCGATTCGGTTCAGAAGCAGAGCGGCTAAGCCGAGGCCCATCGTCACAATTTCCAGCGCCTTTGTGATCTGCAGAACGCGCGTCTTGCTGAAGCGGTCGGCTATTTGACCGGCGGGACCCGCGAATAACAAGAAGGGCAGAACGAAAACGGCGAGCGAAATGGAGAGATAGCGCGCGCCGAGCTGCCGGTTGGCGGCGATCTCGACCGCGAGAATCGAGACCATCATTTTGTAAACGTTATCGTTGAAGGCGCCCAGGAACTGGGTCCAGAGAAACGCCTCAAAGCCGCCGTCTCCGAGCAGTTGGGCGTAGCGGCCGCGGCTGGCTGTATTTTGAGTCTTCATGCCCAAAGTGAACGCGTGTTCAGGCCGTAGTTCCTCTACTGTATCGAGCTAGCGGGATGAGCCGCCACTCCCGGCAGATTTCGATACGCTAGACGCATGCGGCTTTGGCTCGTATTGTTGGTGCTGGCCGGTTGCGCCCTCCCCGTCAGTGCGGACGTAAGACTGGTAACGAAGCTTTCGGTGAATGGGCAAGAGGGCCTTTCTACTGAGTACCTACAAGGGCGAAACGTGCGTTGGGAAAGCGTTAGTGACGCGGGTGCGGGACATCGGCCGACAGTTACCATCCTGAATCTTGACCGGAAGGTCCAGTATGTTCTCGACGTTCGCGCAAAGCAGTATGTCGAGTCGGCGGGCTACGATCTTCTTTTGACGCTTGCCATGTGGATACGGCGCTCACCACGCGTGCGCGAGTCCGGCAAAACGGTCGATATTTATGTCGAAAACATTGATACTGGGGAGCGACGGGAGACGTTCGGCCATACGGCGCGCCATCTGATTAGTCGAGAACGTCACGTTCCCCAACCGGGCGCGTGTTCGCAGGACGATTCAGAAATCGATAAAGACGGTTGGTATATAGAATGGCCGCACGGAACAGCACGTCATGAAGCACGTCTAGAGGCCGATGGAGGGCACCCCTGCCGCGACAAGGTCGTCTGGCATGGCACGCAGATTAAGAGCGGCTTTCCCCTCTTGGAAACTACGATTAATGGGGCCGCATCTTCGACCGGTTTGCCTGCGCAGCCCTGGTCGATCCGCAGAGAGGTGATCGAATTCTCCGAAGACCCCCTGGACCAAAATCTGTTTAGGCCTCCTCACGATTTCAGACGGGTGAGCGCGCTGCCGGGAGAGCCTTCGATGAGCTGGACTCAACACTTCGATTTCGAACGGCGGGAGCTCGAGCAGTCTTTCGAATCGTGGTTTGATTAGCGGTCAAGACGCACAGGGTCACGGCCGAGCCGTCGTAGCGAGGTCTTTCTGCATACTGGCTGCCATCAGCTTTACCATTTGGGGTATGGTCATCGGATTCCAGCCGTGCGGCTTCATGGGCCGCCCGTATTCGAAGGATGCGCCGGAATCGGTGGTCTTCAGAAAATCTTGCAGCAAGTAGACGGCGAGGTTCAGGTAGAAGCTGTCCATGTCGCCGCAATAGAGGTGCAGCTTTCCCTTCAACTGCGGGCCGAGTCTCGGCCAGTTTCGGCTTACATACTCTCTGAGATCGTAGCCGTGATCGCGCATGTAGTGGGCGACGTCGCGATCGATCTTGCCGGAAAGCTTGTCCCATAGGGGCCGCGGATAGCCGTCCTCGCCTACAGGTCCATAGACGGCTTCCCAGGCTTCGAATTGCTGGTCGGAGCGGCCGTGAGTGCCCAAGACTTCCTCGAGCTCGCTCATGCCTCGCATGGTCTCGACGACTTGCCCCTCGGGCGTGCGCATCATGGGCCGTTCGGGAATCGCGTATTCGTAGCCCGGCGCCTGAAACGCGCTTGGGTCGTCGTAGATATTCACGAGCTGGTAGCGGCGGAAGTCAACCGGGTCGGGAAAAAACGTCCAGGTACCGTCGAAGAAATCGGGATGATAGACCTGAAGCGCCAGCGATTCCCAACCGCCTGTCGAGCCGCCGACCAGAGTGCGTGCGTGCGGGTCCCGGAGGATACGGAAATGCTCTTCGAGGTAGGGGATCAGCTCGTGAAGAAGCGCGTCGCCGTAAGGGCCATTATTGGCGGAATTCACTGCATAGGAGTCGTCGAAATAGGGAGTGGGGTGTTGAAAACTTACAACGATGACGCGCGGAAAACCGGGCGAGATCCACTGCTTGTAGAACTCATAGCCTTCGCGGTGGCCGGAGGCGGGCTCATGATCGGTGAAGCCGAAGGGCGCCTGAAGGTTGAAGTGGCCTTGCAGATAGATGACCGGATAGCGTTCTTGCGGATGCTGGTCATAATCGTCGGGCAGCAAAACGGTCGCGCCGAGATACATCGGACAGCCCCAGAATTGCGAAACCAGTTTGCTTTCGATTTTTATGCGCTTCACCCACTTGGTGTCCGGCGGAAGGTCGATCGGAGGAATGACCTGATCAAGCTGTAATTTGATGGCGGCCGTTGAGGACCCATCAAAGTGGATCTGCTGGGGCTTGCTGTAGAGATTCCCGGGCGAGCGATTGAACTGTTGTCCCTTCCCAATGATCCACGTGGATCCAGATGACGTGGCCATCCGTGCGGTGCACCTGCGTGTAAACGTTGATCAGAGCTTGCGCGTAGTAATCGCCGGCCGGAACATTGTCGAGACTCTTGAGAGGGTAGCCTAGGGCTGTTGCGTCGACTGACGCGGATTCTCCCGGTTTCAAATCCGAGACATCGTGGCCGAAAATCAGGGCCGGTGAGCGCCAGAAGCCGGCCGCGAGCCTCGGTTCCGGCGTGTCTTTCTTTGCGAGCATGACGAAAACGCGGCCGGTGATGGCCTGGCCGTGCGCGGAGGCGGGAAACGAAATCTCGAAATGCGGGCCGGCTGTATTTTGTTGGCTGCCTAAGAGCGGCAGACAGAATGAGCAGGCGAAGGCGGCCGTGGCCAGGATGGAAGTACATCTGTTTGCGTTCACGTCTTCGGAGTCTACACGATCCTGAAGAGGGAGCGCGGGGCGTGTCCCACGGTTCTTCGCCGTGGGCTCGCTACTGCGGTTGAGGTTGAGGCTGAGGCTGAGGTTGCGGCGCAGCGGGAGCGGCAGGCTGCGTTTCGGCGGCCGGCGGCACTCCGATTTTTACGCCGATCACTTCTCCTGAGACGACCAGCTCGACGCGGCGGTTGAGCGCACGACCCTCGCGCGTATCATTTGAGGCGACTGGATAGTTCTTGCCGTAACCGACCGCCGTAATATTCTGCGGATCTATGCCTTGGCTAATCAGAAACTCGCGTACGGTATTCGCGCGCTGCTCGGATAACCGCTGGTTCAATTCGTCGCTGCCGGTGATATCGGTATAGCCTTCGACCTGGAGGTTCAGCCCGGGATGCGAGAGCACGATACCGGAAATCTTGGCAAGCTTTTCGCGGGCGGGAATCTTGAGCGTGTACTTGCCCGTATCGAATAGAACATCGCTCATGTTTACGACGAGGCCGCGGGGCGTCTCACGGGTTTGCAGAACGGTGTTGAACTGCTGCAGGAGTTGTTCGCGCAGGGCGTTCTTCTCGGCCTCGGCTTGTTGACGGAGGCGGTCTGCCTCCGCTGCGGCCTGCTGCGCCTTTTCGGCTTCGGCGGCGGACTGCGCACGGGCGGCATCGGCTTCCGACTTAGCCTGCTCAGCAGCTTGCCTCTGTTGAGCTTCCTGCTGGGCCTGTTGTTCCGCGGCCTGCCTTTGACGAGCCGCTTCGTCGGCCTGCTGCTGAGTGGCGGCTTGACGCGCGGCAGCTTCCTGGCGTTCCTGCTGCAGCGCCAGATCGCGTTGGCGTCTCAGAGAGATGATGCGCGCATCCTCGGCCTTCTGGACGGCTTCTCTCGCGGTCATGATAGCCGGTTTCCATTGCTTGCGCGTCTGGTAATCCTGAGCCTGGTCCAGAAGACTTACAGCGTTTTGGAAGGTCTCGCCTCCGTATTGATCGGCTTTGGCGTACCGCGCGATCTGGATAGCATTCTGCGCCTCGTAGAGCTCGAGCGGACTCTTCTTGTTTGAATCTAAAATCACGGGATGCAATTGTGAAGCAGGAACGTGGTAGGTGTATTCGCCGCGAGAGAGCAGCTCGTATTTCGCGTTTACGTATTCGACCTTGCCCTTCGTGTCATCGCGCACGACATTCTCCATGACGACCACATCACTCGGCTGCCGGACAGCGAAATAAGGCTCGGCAGTAATGATGAGGCCGAATGACTGAAGCTCGGTGGTTATGGTGCCCTTGAAATTGCCGCTCGAATCGAGAACCACTTCGCCCAAATTCGCGGCATGACCGTCCGGGGTGATCGCCCACAGCACATACGTGAGAAACTCCGGCCCGAACGTGGTAGCGGAGGGGAGCCCCTTCACATCGAGTTTGATTTCCATGTGTCCTAAGCGGCTGTTGACGTCTGCAGTTCCTTTGGCGGTAGGCGCGAGCGAGGTGCCTTGGAAATTGACCTTCGTCCAGCCGCTGCGATTGCGATAACTGATGGCGGCAGTCGAGCGAGAGACGACCTGGACGCGAAAGATCGGATTGGGGCCGGTTTGTGCCGGCTGCTGGGTGTTGGACTGCGTGGGGTTCGGTTCTTGGCCGAGTAGAACAAACGGCAAGGCTGTGGCTATTACGAGGACGAAAGCTCTCATCGAACAATAAATAGCACGGCAAGTACCGAAACGTAAATCCCGGAATTTGCAATACTTTTTTTCGGCGGGCGGGCAACCCATGTCCGAGTAAGATCGTTATTGTGACTCCGCCCCAGCCAAGCACGACCGAGGCGAAGCACACGCGAAGACTTGGGTCCCCGCTGTTACCCATTTTTTTGATCGTGGCCGTGGATGTCCTCGGCTTCACGATTATTCTTCCTCTGCTTCCGTTCTATTCGGAGCGGCTGGGCGCTACGCCTACGGTGGTCGGCGAGCTCGTATCGACGTACGCGGTGTGCCAGTTAATCGCCGGGCCCATCCTGGGGCAACTGTCGGACCGGGTGGGCCGCCGGCCGGTTCTGCTGATCAGTCAAGCGGGAACGCTTGGGGGGTTTCTCCTGCTAGCGTTCTCGACGCACATTTGGATGATATTTGTCGCGCGGATGATCGATGGGGCGACGGCAGGCAACCTAACCATCGCGCAGGCGTACATCAGCGATGTCACGCAGCCCGAAAACCGCGCGAAATCGTTTGCGGTGATCGGGATCGCATTCGGCTTGGGATTCCTGGTCGGCCCGGCGATATCAGGTTATCTGGCGGGCTTTGGATACCAAGCGCCGATTTTTGCCGCAGCCGGCCTTTCGTTCACTACAATTCTCTGCACATTTTTTATTTTGCCGCGGCGCGAAGTCATTCACGAGCATAATGCGACTGAAGATCCCGGTCCGGGCGGCCGCCGGTTGTCACTGCTTTCGTGGGGCCAATATCGACAATATTTTCGTGACCGGGAGCTGGCACGACTGCTGATGCAGTGGCTCCTATTCTCTTTTTCGTTTTCCACGTTCGTGTCGGGATTCGCGCTCTTTGCGGAGCGGCGCTATGAGTGGAACGGACATCCGGTAGGGCTACGCGAGGTCGGTTATATTTTCGCGTTTAATGGATTTCTCGGAATCATCATGCAAGGCGGCATGGTGGGCCGAATGGTGAAGTGGATGGGCGAGCGCAAAGTGGTTCGGCTGGGATTCATAACAGCGTTGGTGGGCTATGCCGCTATCGGACTTACAAGAACCGTGGGCCAGTTACTCTGGGTCATCGCTTTGTCATCGTTGGGAGGCGCCGGATTGCGGCCCGCGCTGACGAGCCTGGTTACTCAGAAGGCAGGCAAACGCGAACAAGGCGTGATCATAGGCCTTACCCAGTCGTTAACCTCCGTTGCCCAGATCGCGGCTCCGATTATTTCAGGGCTCCTGATCGATCATCGGTTTTTGACTACGTGGGGAATCTGGGCCGGCATCCTTTCGGGGCTCGCGCTGTTTTTCGGACCGCGAAATCAGGCGTCCTCTCCCGCGCGCCTTTGAAAAATCCCGCTGAACTGCTGACTCTCCGAACTTCGGAGTGGGTCCTGATTTCGTTTTTCGGCTACGTCGCCGCCTTGACGCCGTGGTTCCGGGATCGTCCGGTCCTTCGATATCAGCCCCTGCTCGTATGCGCGCTGGTCTGCGCGTTGCTGGCTGCCCTGTCAGCAGCGGAGCGCACGCATTTCGCAAAGATTGTGGAGGTCCTTCGCGATTGGCTGCCGCTGGTATTGACGCTCGGCGCGTTCCGCGAAATGGAACTATTCCTTCCCGTGCATTTTGCACATACGTTTGAAACTATATGGATTCGCTGGGACGATCTGCTGCTACGCGAATGGCATGTGCGCCGCATCGTCGAGAGCTGGGGAAGCTCGATTCCGTTTTGGCTCGAGCTTTGCTATCTGCTGGTGTACGGAACCGGCTTCTTCTGTGTGGCGCTGCTGTATGTCGAGCATCGGCGGGCGAAAATAGACCGGTTTTTGACGGTTTACTTGATTGGAACGCTGCTGGTATACGCTCTCTTCCCCTACTTTCCATCTGAGCCGCCGCGGATTGTTTTTCCGAACGTCGATCAGCCGCACGTGACAACGGGGGCCCGTCAACTGAACCTTTGGATTTTAAAGGTGGGGACAATTCATGTGGGGGTGTTTCCAAGTGCGCACGTCTCATCCGCGTTTTCGGCAGCCTGGGGCATGTTTGCCGTGATGCCGCGCCGCAAGCTCTTTGGTTACGCGCTGCTTTTCTATGCCTTAAACGTGTCGCTTGTCACTGTTTATGGCCGATATCACTATGCAGCTGACGTTTTGGCAGGCTTTGGAGTTAGCCTAATACCAGGATGGCTGTGTTGGATAATACTCAGGCGGCGGACGACGCGGGCGGGAAAGACCGCGCCCCGCAACGTCTGAGGCGGGTTCTTCGCCATCCTGCGAGGCTAGCCGTCATCAGACAGGCGGGCGGAACCAAGTCGCCGACTGTACGCCTTTTATTTGGTTTGCTGGTGACGTTAGCCGCGGTTACGGTGTTCTCGTGGTACGCGCTATATCAGCTGAACGGCCTGCGTAAGCTGCAGACCGACACGATCGACTTGAACCGTCACGATTCGCTGCTGTTGTTGCGCGTCCAAAATGACCTGAACGCCCTGGGATCGGCATTGCGTGACATGACTGAGTTGCAGCCGCATTCGGATATCGCGAAATATCGAGCCGAATTTGCCCAGCTCCGGTCCGACTTGGACGAAGCGATTCAGGCGGAAAGCCAATTGGCGCCTGTGACACGGCGGCCCGATAAACCAACTCAGCTTCTCAGTTCGCTGAAGCATTTTTGGCAGACGTCTGAACAAGTATTCGCGACGGCTAAGGCGGGCCACGAGGCTGCGGCAAACGAGCTGGCATCCACCCAGCTCTCGGCAGAGCAACTGCTGCTGGCGGCACAGGTTTCTAAATTGCTCGAACGCAATAATGAGGCGGAAGAGCGCGCCGATGAAAAGGTAGCTTCCATCTACGCCGGCGTCGAACGAAACATATACGCATTCCTGGCGGCGATGCTGGTGGCGATAGTCGTCACTACGCTCTATCTCATCTATTCGAACCGGCGCATCTTCGATCAAATCGAATCGCTTTCGCAACAGCGCCGTGTTCTTGCCGCCCAGCTCATCACCGTGCAGGAGGAGGTGCTCCGATCCGTTTCCCGGGAATTGCATGACGAGTTTGGCCAGATCCTCACAGCCATTGGAGCGATGTTGGCGCGGGCTGAGCGGAAAGGCATACCGTCGGAATCCCCGCTGCGAACTGAATTGAGTGAAGTGCGCGAGATCACGCACCACACGCTCGAAAAGATGCGCAGCTTATCCCAGATGCTTCATCCGGCGGTTCTCGACGATTATGGGCTTGCAAAGGGAATTGAGTGGTATACCAGCGTTTTTCAGCGCCAAACCGGTATTCAGACGAGCGCCATCATACGAGGCGAGCCCATGCGCATCACCGGGCAGCTCGCCACAAATTGTTTTCGGATTGTTCAAGAGGCCTTGAACAATGCCGCCAAGCACTCGGGCACTAAGCTGGCGGAGGTAGAGATGATTTTCTTACCCGATCTTTTGACGGTCAATATCAGAGACTTTGGCCGGGGCATGGCTCCTGAAAAGTCGCGTAAACTGGGCCTTGGACTAATAGCCATGCAGGAGCGCGCCGATTTGGTAGGCGGCAAACTGAACGTCTCCTCAGTTGCCAATGCGGGCACTACGGTGTCGCTCGAAATGCCGCTACGGCGAGAGGAGCCCGCCTCCGAAACGGTGGAGAATGAAAGTATGGGAGGTGTAATTGCCGCCAGCCATGAGTGAAACGATTACCGTTCTTCTTGCAGACGATCACAGCCTGGTGCGCCGGGGCTTCCGGCGGCTTCTCGCCGATGATGAACAGATGAACGTTGTCGGCGAGGCCAGCAACGGCGTGGAAGCGATACGGCTCGCGTACGAGCTGAAGCCGAGAGTGGTGGTTATGGATCTCTCCATGCCCGAGTTGGATGGAGTCCAAGCCACGAAAGAGATCGTGAAGCACCTGCCTGATACGGAGGTGCTGGTGCTCAGCATGCACTCTGAGGACAACTATGTCCGGAACGCCTTTGATGCGGGGGCAAAAGGCTATTTGCTCAAGACCGCAATTGATGTCGATTTAGTCGGCGCGATCAGAGCCGTCGCGGCGGGCGAGCGGTTTATCGGATCGGGCTTGAAATATGTCGCTCAGGAGCGTGACGACGAATTGAGCAAGCTTACGGGGCGAGAGAAGCAAGTGCTGCAGCTAATTGCGCAGGGGAAATCGAACAAAGAAATCGCAACGTTGTTGGATTTGAGCGTTAACACCGTGTCCGTGCATCGCGCGAACCTGATGGAGAAAATGAATATCCATCGTACAGCTGAACTGGTCCTATTCGCGATCCGGAAGGGCTTGGTAGCGCCGGGATAGACCTGTTTCCTGACGGGTTCGGAAGGCTTGACGTTCCTGTGAGCGTGGATACAGTCCACGAATGCTAAGCTGTTATAAGTTGGAAAGTTAGAAATTCTGACAAGCAGGGTATGTCGCTCATTCGAGTAAAAGATAAATATCAGCTCACGTTGCCGGTGGAGCTTCGAGAAGAATCCGGGTTGAAGGTAGGCGATATGGTCGATGCGATATGGGAGCGAGGCAGAATCGTTTTGACTCCGAAATCTGTTGTTGACCGCATTCCGCAAGCTCTCAAAGACGTCCGCAACGACGCAAAACGTCATGGCCTGAATAAGCTCACTATAGACGAGATTGATGCAGAAGTCGCCGCAGTACGCTCCGCGCAGCGCAGGAAGAAAGAATCGACTCGCCGATCTGCATGATCGGCATCGTGCTTGACACGAATGTGCTGGTTTCCGCGCACCTGAACGAAGAAGGATTAGAAGCCACCGTGTTGGACCTGGTATTCACAGGCGAATTGCGGCTGTTCGCCTCAGAACCCATTCTCGAAGAATATGACCTGACACTAGCGCGGCCGAAATTTAGGGCGCTCGCCTGGGAACGGATACGACAATCTCTGACTGAACTTCGGAAACGCGCAATCTTGATTCAGCCGAAGGACGCGCTTCATGTATCTGCGCATGAAGCGGATAACCGCTTCCTCGAGTGCGCAAACTTTTCAAATGCTGATTTTCTTGTGACCGGCAACAAACGGCATTATCCGCCGCTATGGAAGAACACGCGCGTGGTGAACGCCCGTGAATTCCTGGACCTGATTGGCGCTGGTGCTTAGACAATGCTCTGCGTCAGAAATTCGACCGAGGTAACCTCGAATTCTGGGCATACCGGGAAGCTTCTCGCCTGCGAATCGCTGGTTTAGTTATCGAGTCCTTGCGGACTTCGCGTCGGCAGCGGCCTTCTTTTGAGCCTGAAGCTCACGGGCTTTGGCGTATTTCTTCTGGAAACGGTCAACCCGTCCTTCCGTGTCGACCAGCTTCTGACGGCCCGTGAAGAACGGATGGCAACTCGAGCAAATTTCGACTCGGAGGTCGCCTTTGTGAGTCGAACGAGTGCGGAACGTAGAGCCGCAAGCACACGTCACGTTCACTTCATCGTAAGCGGGGTGAATCCCTGCTTTCATAGCCTTGGAATCCTTTCGAGAATCAGGTGGGGATACTTCAGTTTAACATGCAAAACCCCGCCCACAGCGCTTTGGGCACTGCGAGGCGGGGCATTGCAAATAAGCCTTGCGGCTACACTCTAGCTACGTTACGCGCGACGGGGCGGCCGGTCCACAGGAACTTCGGCCTCGTCACTGAACGAAACCTGAACGTACGAACGGCGACTTTAAGAGTCGGCCACCTCGCGCGTGGATTGCATGCTACAGTCACTACCAGAATTCATTTCGACTGGACCACCTCCTTCCTCAGTGATATTTCCATCTTATAAACTGCGTTTCTGATGTGTCAACCGATACCGCAAAGAGGATTCCAGATTCTGCAATAGATCCAGAGGCTCACGAGTGGGTGGGCGGATTCCTGCTCGTGGGTGTTCTGGTGGGCCTGCTGGGATCGCTTCTCGTGGCCTGGCAGTACCACATTGAGACTACGCCCGAGCTGATTGGCTTGCATTTTCTGGCGCTCGATGCCGGGTATGTAATCGGCGCGGGAATCGCACAGCGGGTCCTCAGGCGCCTTCCGGTTCGCTCGGTTGCCCTGTTCGCTTGCGCTGCCGCCGCAGCCAGTCTGTTTGGATTGTCATTTGTTGTGCCGCCGGTCTTGCCCATCTGGCGGATCGTGGGCCTCGGGTTTGTAGGTCTTTCGGGAGGCGGACTACTCACCGCGGTTCTTTATGGCGCGGAATCCTACTATCAGAAGGCGCCGGCAGCGGCCGCCAGCCTCTCCGGAGTGCTGTTCGGATGTGGCTGTTTGCTGGCAACTGTGGTCGTCGGGTTGACGTATTTCGCCGGCTCGGTTCAGATTGAGACAGCAGTGCTGGCGATCATCCCGGCGGTGTATTTCGTCATGTATGCAAGCGGCCGGCATCGGAGTGAGTTTGCCTCGCGCCAGCCACGGCGCGAGTTCCCGGCGCGCAATAGTTTGCAGGACCTGCGCAGTATTGCAGCGGTGTTGTTCAGCCTGCTTCTGTTTTTTCAGTTCGGCAATGAGTGGGCGATCGCGGGATGGCTCCCATTGTTCTTGATTCACCGGCTGGGCAGCAATCCGGAATGGGCTATTTTCGCGCTAGCAGCTTATTTTGCAGCTTTGTTAGCCGGTAGGCTTGCGGGGCAGCGCTTTCTTGCGCTTGTAAACCATAAGCGGCTGCTCCTTGCGAGTATCGTTGCGGCCATGCTCGGTTATCTGCTGCTGAGTTTCACAATTTCCTTGCTGGGCGCATTCATCGCGATCGTTGTCATTGGAGCGGGCTTTGGTCCGGTGTACCCGATCGTAGCCGAGAACTTAGACGAGCGCTTTTCCTACCATCCAGGTTTTTACAACGGCATTTTTTCGATCGCGATGACGGGCGCGATGAGCGCTCCCTGGCTCCTCGGATACGTAGATGCGTATTTCGGAATACGGTATGTCATGTTCGTGCCGGCGTTGGGATCGGTGGCGGTGTTCGTTATTACTCTGCTGATCATGCTTGAGGCGCGTTTGATGGGCGGCGCCGATACCCCGCGGAACAGCGTTCTTCACTAAATGAAAAAGGCGGCCAAGCAGATGCTTGAGCCGCCTTGATTATCTACTCTGTTCGAATTAACGGCGTGTACCGCCACCCGCATGTGCGCCAGCACTGGGCGCGGACATGGGCGCGGAAGCCGAGAAGCCGCC
The DNA here is from genome assembly GCA_963703035.1 of uncultured Acidobacteriaceae bacterium. Lineage (GTDB taxonomy): Bacteria > Acidobacteriota > Terriglobia > Bryobacterales > Bryobacteraceae > Bog-105. The sequence continues at coordinate 3,255,668 of OY969780.1, forward strand.
GAAATGGCCTTGGCCGGCAGGCGCGGAAATCCGTCCGCCACCGCCGGACCGTGCAGCAAACGCTCGAGCCGTCTGAGCGCGCGCAGCTGACAGAGCCGCAGGCGAACGGAAGACCGCCGGAGTGCCACCCTTACCGAGCGCAGGCGGGTTCTTCGTATTCACCGGAACCGGGGCAGTGCGTCCGCCCACAGGAGCGTAGACGATCGGCGCATACGCGATGTAGGCCGGCGAGTAAAATCCCCAACCGAATGGGCTGAAGAAGTACCCGTCACCGGGGAGCCAAGCCCAAGAGTCCCACATGCCGTTGTAGAACCAGCCCGGGCCATACATTCCTCCGAAGCCATAGCCCAAACCATAACCCATCCCGCCATACGGATAACCCCAGCCGCCGTAATTGTAGCTGTTGATCGTCACGTTGCGAGCCGAGGCATAGCTTGCGCCCGCATCATACTCGGAGCGCACATTGCTCCAGGCGTACAGGTCATCCTCTTTCTTGGTATTGAACTTTTCAGTCTTCAAATTGGCCGCGATCACCGCTTCGTGACCTTTTCCAAGCTCGACCTTCTTGTCGCCATAGTTCAGGTCGGCCTTGCCATCGAGCACCGCTGCCGTAGGCGGGTCATCAGCCGTAACCCGGTAGAGACCGGTCTTCTGAATATGCAGCGTGCCGCCGCGATCCAGAAGCGAGATATTGTTGTCCTTCACGAGATCGGCCACTTCGAGCATCGCCTCGCCTTTCGTGAGCTCGACCTGAGTATCGGTCAGCGAGGGCGAGACCATCCGAATCTGGCTGTTATCGCCGAGCCGTAGAAACACGCCCGGCGTCAGGAGAACTTCGGCTTTTCCGACGTCGGTCGAGAGCGTGTCGTTTGTATTCAAAAATGTCTTGCCTAGCGTCTTTTGCGAGAGCTCGTTACCGTTGAGGGCGGCGTGTCCCTCGATGTAGTTGACTGCTCCAGGTCGCGCGGAAACCGTGTAGGCCTGCGGCATCGCGTACATGGCGGTAAGAAAGAGTCCTGCCAGGACTGCTGTAGGTGTGTGCCATACGCGCTTCATATTCCAAACTCCTCTTTGTACTTCCAATTCGCTGCTTGTCTTTTCTAATACTTGGATGCGGAAGGGGGGCAATTAGTTCCGGCGGCCCTTCCCCGCCCCTGTCTGAGCAGTATTGTACCGCCAAACCTGCGAGGTGAATAGCGGCCAGCCCGTTTCAAGGCTCCGCGGCGTTTTTCCGCCCTGATCTGGGCTTCACGGCTACGATACAATTGCCCCCGACGGGAGCCGCTGCTTGTCACTCAGACCCATCGACTACTTAATCCTGATTCTCTATTTCAGTTTTGTGCTTGGCATCGGGTGGCTGGCGCGGCGCAGGATCGTCAGCAGCGAGGATTTCCTGACCTCGAAGCGCTCCGTTCCGGTCTGGATTACGAGCCTCGCCTTTATTGCGGCCAACCTCGGAGCGCAGGAAGTGATCGGGATGTGCGCGTCGGGCGCGAAATACGGCATCATGACGGCCCAGTTTTACTGGTTGGGCGCAGTACCTGCGATGGTTTTCGTGGGCGTTTTCATGATGCCTTTCTATTACGGCAGCCGCGCACGCAGCGTCCCGGAGTACCTGAAGTTGCGCTTTGACGAGAAAACGCGCGGCTATAACGCGATCACGTTCGCGGTGATGACGCTTTTCTCTTCAGGAATCAGCATGTATGCTTTGGGCCTGCTGTTCGAGCTGGTTCTGCACTGGAGCTTCACCAATTCGGTCCTGCTCTCGGCCGTGATCGTGCTGGTCTACACGTTTCTTGGCGGCCTTACGAGCGCTATCTATAACGAGGTCGTGCAGTTCTTCCTGATTGTTCTGGGCTTCGCACCGCTCTCGATGCTTGCGGTTTCGAAAGCCGGGGGCTGGAAAGGCGTGGCCAGCCATTTGCAGCCGGTGATGACACATACCTGGCGCTACACAGTGCATTCGAGCCAGAACCCGATGGGCGTGGAAGTGTTCGGCTTAGTCGCCGGCTTGGGATTCGTTCTCTCGTTTGGGTACTGGTGCACTGACTTCCTGGTCATCCAGCGCGCTTTGGCTTCGGAAAGCGTTCACGGCGCCCGGCAGACACCGCTGATTGCAGCCTTTCCGAAGATGTTCATGCCGTTTGTCGTGATTCTGCCCGGAGTCGCAGCACTGGCCCTAATGAGCATGTCAAGCGGTTATACGCTTCCGCTAAAGGCGAGCGGCGGCTACGACTATGACCAGGTACTGACGACACTGATGGCGCAATTTTACCCCTCGGGCATGCTGGGCATTGGCTTGACCGCTCTGATGGCTTCATTCATGTCCGGAATGGCGGGAAACGTTACCGCTTTTAACACGGTGTTTACTTACGATCTCTATCAAAGCTATATCCGGCCGAACGCTCCCGACAGTCATTATCTTTGGGTAGGGCGAACGACAACGGTTGCAGGAGTTGCGCTTTCGGTAGCTACCGCGTACCTCGCGACGTACTTCAACAACATCATGGATTTTTTGCAACTGGTATTCAGCATCGTGAACGCGCCCCTGTTCGCGACCTTTCTCCTGGGTATGTTTTGGAAGCGCACGACCGGACATGGCGCATTTACCGGGCTGCTGAGCGGAACGGCCGCCGCGGCACTCACGCACGGGCTCACGAGAGCCGAAAATAAGGGCGGCTGGATCACGGTGGTCCATCAATTCCCCTCGACCATGGCTCAGAACTTCTGGATTGCGATCTTCGCCTGGTCTACCTGCTTCATCGTGACGATCCTGGTAAGCCTCGCGACCAAGCCGAAAACTGAGCAGGAACTGCACAACCTGGTATACGGCGTGACTGCCATGCCGCGTGAAGAAAACGTTCCGTGGTTCAAGCGCCCCGGTCCGCTGGCTTTGATCGTCATTGCTGCGCTGATCGTGCTGAATGTGATCTTCTGGTAACTGCGATGGACGATCTGCGCCGCCCCACCGGATTTCTTTTCGCGCTGCTCGGCATCATCCTTTTGGTATATGCGCTCGTGAGTCCCGCGACGCGCGCTCCCATGGACGCCAATGTGAACGTGAACCTGTGGTGCGGCTTGGCGCTGCTGGTCTTTGGAGGATGCCTGCTTTGGCTCTCGTACCGGACGAGATCGTAAGCGCATTCCGCTCACAGTTCGCATCACAGAGTCAGCCGGCGCTCTACCGGGGCCCCGGCCGTGTGAATCTCATTGGCGAGCATACCGATTACAACCTGGGTTTTGTGTTTCCGATTGCGCTCGAGATGGCGTGTTACATAGCGATTGCGCCTGCGCGGCACAAGCGCTTGCATATCTATTCCCGCGACGTCGATCAGCAGTTCGACATGGCGGTCGAAGACATCCCGAGCGCGAAACCGGCGAGCGAGTGGAGCGATTACGTCATCGGCGTGGCGCAGAGACTGGCGGCTGCTGGAATCGAGCTCGAAGGTTCGGATCTCTATATCGCGAGCGAGGTGCCGGTGGGCTCGGGCCTCAGTTCTTCAGCCGCACTGGAGATCGCATCGGCGTTTGCTCTGCTTGGCTCGCGTGAGATGGCGCCGCTCGAAATTGCGAAGCTCGGGCAGCGCGCCGAAATTGAGTTTGTCGGTGTGCCGTGCGGCATCATGGACCAGTACACGTCGGTATTTGGCCGCAAAGGTTCGGCCATTCAAATCGATTGCCGCAGCTTGGAACATGAATATGTCGAGCTGCCGCGGGATGTGCGGATTCTAGCAGTGAACTCACTGGTCAAGCATGAGCTCGGAAGTTCTGCGTATCGCGCGCGGGTCGCCGAGTGCCAGGAAGCTGTGAAGGCCATAAAAGCTTTTGATAAGACAATCGAGAGCCTGCGCGATGTAACGGTCGCGTTTTTCGAGCAGATTCAGGACAGCATTCCGGCGCTGCCGAGGCGGCGCGCGCGGCACGTGATTTCCGATACACAACGCGTTCTCGATTTCGCAGCCGCGGCTCGGACGGGGAATTTGCCCGAGATGGGCCGGTTGTTTATCGCTTCGCACCGCAGCATGCAGTACGATTACGAGATCAGCTGCGAAGAGATCGATTTTCTAGTCGATAGCGCGATTAAGATTGCCGGCGTGTATGGCGCTCGCATGACGGGCGGCGGTTTTGGCGGCTGTACCGTGAACCTGGTTGCCCCGGATGCGGTAGACAGTTTTCGCGAGCGAATCGGTAGCGCGTATCAGGAACGCTTTGGAAAGACACCGATTCTCTACGATTGCGAGCCGTCCGACGGCGCCCGGCAAATCCGGTGAGTTGGGAGCAAACCTACCAGCCGATTGGCGGCAATCTACTCTGGTCATCCTTGGTGGCGGCGCTGCCGGTTGCGGCACTGCTGTACGCGATCGGAATCCGGCGCGTAGCGGCTTGGAAAGCATCTTTGTTGGGGCTGGCTGCCGCCGCGGTGGTCGCGTTGCTGGCCTACCGCATGCCGCCGCCGCTCGTCGTCGACTCAGCGGCCTATGGCGCTGCATTCGGCGCATTTCCGATCTTCTGGGTCGTGTATTGGGCCATATTGCTTTACCGGCTGACTGTCGATACTGGAAAATTCGAAATTTTGAAGAGCTCGATCGGCGAGTTGACGGCGGACAGAAACTTGCAGGCGCTTCTGATCGCGTTTGCGTTCGGAGCGTTTCTCGAGGGAGCAGCAGGATTCGGAACGCCTGTGGCGGTTGCAGCGGCAATCCTCGCCGGCCTTGGCTTTCCCGCGTTCTACGCTGCCGGAGTCTGCTTGCTCGCGAATACTGCGCCGGTTGCATTTGGGTCGATCGGTATTCCGCTGGTTACGCTCGCGGCGACGACGGGCCTTCCGCTCCAGCAACTCAGCGCCGATGTGGGCCGGCTGTGCGCGCCCGTTTCGCTTATCATTCCGGCCTACCTCGTGTTGGTGATGGGTGGACGGAGCGCGGTCCGGCGGGTCTGGCCCGCTGCCCTGGTGTGCGGAATCGCGTTCGCGGGTATGCAGTTCTGCATCTCTAATTATGTCGGGCCGTATCTGACCGACATTCTGGGCTCGCTTACGGCGATTGCGGCGCTCGTCATGTTGTTGCGAGTTTGGAGTCCGACCGGATCGCTTCGGCCTGAAAGCAGGTATCGCCCTCGAGAGGTCGCCGCAGCGTGGTCACCCTACCTATTGCTGATCGCCTTTGTTCTGCTGTGGAGTTTCGGCGCCGTGAAGTCGATTTTGCATCACGCGACCTTGAATCTCGCGTGGCCGGGTTTGCATAACGTGGTAAAGCAGACCGCGCCCGCGGTGAACACGCCTCGGCTGTATCCCGCGCTGTACCGTATGCGTTTGCTCGGAGAATCAGGGACGGCATGCGCTTTCGCGACTGTCGCGGCAGGCGCGTTCTTGCGCGTGAGTCCGCGAAGATTTCTGCGATTGGCGCTCGGATCGGCGGACCAGCTGAAATTTTCATTTATCAGCATTACAGCCGTTCTCGCGCTTGCGTTCGTGATGAACTACTCAGGAGCGACGGCGACGCTCGGCCTGGCGTTTGCCGCGACTGGCAAAGCTTTCCCGTTTTTCAGCGCCCTGCTCGGGTGGTTGGGCGTGTTTTTGACCGGGAGCGATACGTCTGCGAATGCACTGTTCGGCGGCTTGCAGCAGGTGACCGCGAATCACCTCGGACTGGACCCGGCCCTAATGGCAGCAACGAACTCAGCGGGAGGCGTGATGGGTAAGATGATAAGCCTGCAAAGCATTTCCGTCGCCGCGGCCGCTGCCGGGTTGAAAGCGGAGGATGAGCCGAAGCTATTTCGTTTTACCTTGAGGCACAGCGTATTTTTAGCGAGTGTGATTGGAGTGCTGGCAATAGTGTATTCCTATCTGGGCTAGCCGCGGCAGCTTTAGGAACGTTCTTCGAGATGTTTCAGGCGTGCGTCTAGGATCTCTTCAACGCGGTGTAGTTCTGCGCGCCACAGATCGCGCATATCATCGAAGCGCTTGTCGATACCATTAAATCTGCTGTTCATGTAAGCCATTAGCAGGCCTATAAACCCGGCATTTAGTAACGCCGGCAAACCCAGCGCCAGGTATAGTTGTTCGTTGCTCACTGAATCCCTACTCTTGTCTAGCAGTATGGCAGGTTTTCAGCCCCCGATTGAGTACATCGGCCGTTGGGGCGCGCTAAACGATGCCCGGTTGATGTCATGGCCGGCCCACTTCTGCCAAACGGTCGACCGAATTGCGGCTTCGAGCGCCGACTCTGAATCCGGCGTGTCCAGCAGGTGCCTGACGTCGGTTTCTTCCCTGGCGAAAAGACAGTAGCGCAGCTTACCGTCTGCCGTCAGCCGCAGCCGGTTACAGTTCATGCAAAACGGCCGGCTCACGGAGGCGATAAACCCCACCCGATGGCCATCCGAAAAGCGGTATTCGGTTGCGGGCGCGCGGGGATCAGCGTCGGGAACCGGTGTCAAGGGGCCGAATTCAGCCTCGAGCTGCTCGATCATTTCATCCGCTGTCAAGACGCGATCGAGTGACCAGAGGTGCTGGGCGTCGAGCGGCATGAACTCGATAAAGCGCACTTCGAGGTTGCGCGCGCGGGCGAAATGCACCATCGAGACCACATCCGGCTCCGTCGATCCCTTAATGGCTACGGCGTTCAGCTTGATGGTTTCGAATCCGGCCGCGCGGGCCGCATCGATGCCTTCGAGTACGCGGTTCAAATCATCTCGGCGGGTGATCGCACGAAAGCGGGCCGGATCGATTGTATCGAGATGAACATTCAGGCGGCGAAGACCGGCATCGTAGAGAGATTGCGCATGTTGCCCGAGCAGCACTGCGTTGGTTGTCAGAGCCAGATCTTTCAGATGCGGGAGATCCTTAAGCGCCGCAATCAAATCGGGGAGCTTCGGGCGTAAGAGCGGCTCACCACCAGTGAGGCGGATCTTGCGGATGCCGAGCGGCAGGGCCGTTGAAACAAATCGGACGATCTGGGGGAAGCTCAGGAGCGAAGAAACAGGCGCAAACGTTGCACCTTTCTCCGGCATGCAATAGAAGCAGCGGATGTTGCACCGGTCCGTGACGCTGATGCGGAGATCGGAATGGATGCGGCCAAAGGAATCTGTGAGCGATCCTGAGGCGGGTGGATGAGGCGCAAGTATGGGGGTAAGTTGGACGAGGGACATCACGAGAGAGCAGTGATTCTGCCCCTTAGATCTGCTTCATTTTAGCAGGGCCAGTGAGCATCCCACTCCACTAGAAACGGAGGGGGCGAGCTGTGTAGCTCGCCCCTCCAGAGGCTAAAACAAAGGCTTAGAAAGAAAGCCGCAAGGCGAGTTGCAGATTGCGGTTTTCGAGTCTACCGTTATTTACCGAGCTGCCGATGAATGTGCTGCTCGCGTTTATACCGCGAGTGGCAGTGATGTTTGGCAGTAAGGGATTGGCAACAGTTCCCGCAAACCCTCCAACAATATTCTCTCCATCGACCAGATACAGGTTGGCGTGGTTGAAGATGTCGAATGCTTCGCCCCGGAGATCGAGCTTAACGCGTTCCGTTAACGAGAATGTCTTTGAGGCTCCTAAATTGAAACTCCAGGCACCCGGAGTCCGGAAGGCGTTCCGGCCAGTCGTTGAATTCGGAAATGGCCCGAAGTCCGAGTTACCCGAAAGCGGGTTGACGTAGCTGCTATTTATGTCAGCCGCGGTCAGGTCCAGGTACGTGAACGTGTTCGGCACTCCCGTAGGGACATTAGTGTAACGGGGAGTGTACGCGGGATTACCGAACATGACGCGCGGAAACAGATTGCCGTCGCTGTTGGTTGCGTCGTAGATGGTAAACGGGCTACCGGTGCGCGCGCTGAAGATGGGCGAGAGATTCCAACCGCCCAAGATCAGATTGGTCACGCCTGGTTTGCTGAAGAAGGGCGATTGCCAAACACCCGCAACCACGACGCGGTGACGGACATCGAAGTCTGAATCTCCGCGGTCCAAGCTGGGATGGAGGGGATCTAACAGCCCAAGGTTGTAACTAGCAGCGTTGTCCGTCGTGAACGTAGAGCTGGCATCATCGATACTGTGCGACCAAGTGTAGTTTGCTCGCAGTGTCAGACCGTATCGACGGAAATTGCGCAATTCGAATCTTGTATTAAGGCCATTGTAGATGGAATTTCCACCGTTGGTGCGGAAGTTGATCGTACCGTATTGCGGATTAATGCGAGATACGGCAAGGTCGCCGGCGTACACGGGTGCTGTGCCTGGAATATTGAGGCGATCGATGGTATACAGATCCTCACCGGCGGAGCCAGTATAGTCGATCCCCAGGATGGCATCGTTTGAGAGCTGGCGCTCAATCGAAAAACTCCATTGATGGGCGTAGGCGTTTTTGATATTCGGATCGACAGCTCGGAGCGTAACTCTGGGCAGAGGCTTCGTTCCTGAAGTCCCCGCCAACGGGCCGGCGTTGTCGCCAGTAATTGGAATGGTCGGAACATCGACACCAGCCTGCAAGGCAATGACAGCATACTCCGGCGGGTTTTGAATAACGTTGAAGGTCACATTGTTGAAGTTGCGTTCGTATCCAATCCCGTAGCCCCCTCGGATCGACGTCTTGCCATCGCCCATAACGTCCCAGGCGAACCCAACGCGCGGTGCAAAGTTCTTCCACTGCTTCACCCAGATTCCCCCGACGGGGCTTTGCGTCGCGGGCAGCACAACGCCCGTCGCGGACTGCAACTCGATATTCGCGCCCGTCCCGGGATAGAAGTTCGAATTCAAGGCAGGGTGTAAGTTTGCGGGAGGCCCGAAGTACTCCCAACGGAGGCCGAGGTTGAGCGTGAATGTTGGACGAAGTTTCCAGCTATCTTGCGCATACAGGGCAGAGTCGTGAAAACGATTGCTACGGCTGAAATTTGGCGGACCGACCGGCAGCGTAAGGGTGCAGGCCGGAGTGACGACTGCAGCGCCCGTGGCATCGTGGAGACACGGATATTTTCCCTGCGGATAAATAGCCGCCTGGAACTGGCTCAATTGTCCGAGAGTCAGATTGTTCACCGCACTTGCCGTATCCGTTCCGAGCGCTTCAACTGCGTTCTCGTACGCCCCGAACACACGATTGTCTTGCAAGTAGGTGAACAGGCCTCCAAATCGGAAATCATGCTTTCCTACCGTGATGCTGTAATCCTCGTTAATCGTCGCCTCGTTTTGCGGTCCGCCAAATGGGATAGCAGTACCCGGACCGAACGGATTATAGCCGGGATAGGCGATATCGTTGCCTCCGAGCGTCAATGGCGAGTTTAGAGTGGTATACAGCGTTGGGCTTACAGGTTGCGCTCCCAGCGGCTCAACATCGGAAATGCGGTTAAAACTAAGTTTCGTTTGACTGACCTGCTTTGGAGAGAATGCATGTGTAATCGACAAGGCGTACCCCTGGCTGTCGACAAAATTTCCTGTATCGTAGCCGAGATACGGGCTGTTGGTCTCGGTTCCAACAAAATCGTTTTCAACGTAGCGGGCGTAACGGAAATACATTTGCGTTTTGTCGCTGAGGTTGTAATCTATACGCCCTACGTCGTTCCAGGTGTTCTGGGGTGCTCCACCGCCCGTGTCGGTCGGGACATTGTAGATAACTGTCTGGTAGGCAGGAGTAGCGCCCAGAGCAGCGCAAGCCGGAGTCGTGCACCCGACGGCGGCAGCCGTGAACGTGGTGGAAACCGGCAGATTCGGTTTCAATTGGCCAGCAGCGGCGAAAAAGGCCTGCGTTGCCGGCGCGGACGCAGCGATGAGCGCTGGAGTCGGTACAACCGCAAGCGTAGGTCCGACACTGCGCACTCTGACCCATTCGGCATTATCGAAGAAGAACAACTTGTCCTTGATAATCGGTCCTGCGATAGAGAAGCCAAATTGATTTCGGGTGAATACGGGTTTCGGAATACCGTATGCGTTGTTGTTGAAGCTGTTCGAAGCCAGATCAGAAACACGATTGAATTCGTATGCGCTTCCGTGCAGGCTGTTGGTTCCCGCCTTGGTCACGACGTTTACAACTCCGCCCGAGGCCCCGCCGAACTCCGCGGTAAAGTCGCTCGTTATGACGCTGAACTCATTGACGGAGTCCTGCGGTATCGGGATGGCGACGCTGGTGTCAAAGGCGTTGCTATTTGACACTCCATCCAGCAGAATGCTCGTAGAGCTGGAGCGTTGACCGTTGATCGCAACTCCCACGCCGCGGCCGCCCGGATCAGCATCGGACACATTCCCGATGGTCTTTACGAGATCGTAGGGATTGCGGCTGATAGTCGGCATCTGGGCAATATCTTGAGTTGAGATAGTCTGGCTGAGGGTCTGCGTTTCGGTGTTCACCCGAACGGCTGCCTCGCTGACTTCGACAGTTGTACCGGTTGTGCCGATCTGCAGTTTGACATCGATCCCGACTTTCGCCCCTACGGTGACAACGACCTTTTGCTGAAAGTTCGAGAATCCAGGCGAGGTCACGCTGACGTTGTATTCACCGGGCAGAAGGTTTGCGATGGTGAAGTCGCCTGCCCCAGATGAAGTGGTTGTGCGAACAGTATCGGTGCTGGTGCTCACTACTTTGACGCTAGCGTTTGGAATAGTAGCGCCCGTCGGGTCCGTAATCGTCCCGGCGATTTGCCCGGTTTCTGTCTGGGCCCAGACGAGGCACGAGATACCGAATAGCGCGAGTAGCACGCGCAGTAATTGATTTGTTTTCGATTGAGACACTAATTGAGACACTAAATGACCCCCAAAGAAAGGAATTGCAGAAACAGTGGGCAATTAGGAGGCCATTGCGTAAGTTATTGAAAAAGAGCGTCCGGCACTTTCAGCGAACCCAGCAAAGGTACGGATTCTGGAAGACTACTATCCCGTACTTCCATTATGTAAATACGTAGTAGCCCACCCCGCGCGGGCCGGCCGCGTTAGAAGTAAAATTTCGCAGCAAGCTGGACAGTTCGACCGCCAGTCTGAGCAACCGTGCCGGCTGTCGCGCCGTAGGCTGAAAGAACTCGTCCGAAGTTCGGATTGTTAATGTCCCCGTTCACGCCGCCGCCCTGGTAATTGATCACGGTGAATTGCGTGTGGTTGAACACGTTGTATCCTTCGAGACGCAGCTCGATAAAGCGATTCTCGTTCTTCGTAAGATAGATCCGCTTCATTATGGAAAGATCGGTGTTGTTCACGCCGGGCCCGTGGAAGGCGTTGCGGCCAGCATTGCCGAGCTGGCCGATGGCCTCCGTTGTGAAGGTGTTCGGATTGAAATAGTAGTAGTTCTGCGGACCAATTCCGGCCGCAGCGGGGTTGTTGTTTGTTACGATAGACGTTCTCGGATTCAGGATCTGAGGCGCCGAGACCACATTCGGGGCATCCCAACAGCCGTAGTACTGATATCCGCTGCATTGAAGGGAGCGGTAGTCGGTCTCCTGAGGGTTGATCGGGAACCCTGTTTGAAGCGTTGTTATTCCGGACAGATGATAGCCATCGAGAAGAGTCCGGGTGAACGCGTTATTCCAGAAGCGGCTGACGTGCGGAATTTCGTAGTCATAGCTAACGACCAAACGCTGGCGAGCATCGTATACCGAATCGCCCCGGTTCATCGCGAAGTTGAACGGGTTCAGGGCGCGATTGCCGAATCCGCTGTTTTCAAAGCTCGACGTGTCGTCGATCGAATGCGCCCACGTGTAAGAGGCCAGGAAGTTGAGGCCATGGCTCAACCGCTTGTTGACGCTAACTTGAAGAGAGTTGTAATTGGAGTTCCCGACGGAAGCCTGATAACCGACCGAGGCGAGCACGTTTGCGGGTACGAGTGAAGAATAGATCGTGCTGAGAGCGCCGGTAGAGGATGCTTGCTGGGAGGAAGCGTTAGCCACACAAGCGGGATTAAGGGCGCAGGCGGCCGAAAAAGCGGGCGAGATCGGATCGCCTTCATAGGTCATTTCCTCGTGACGCCCTAAAGAACCCACATAGCCGACTTGCAAAAGAATCGAGCCCGGCAGTTCCTTTTGAATGTTCAGGTTGTAGTTCATCGAATAGGGATCCGTAAAATTCGGATTGATCACGTTCAAGCTCAGGGGCTCGAAGGGGGTGAAGTCCACTGCGGAACCGGCGGCGGCGGGGGTGAAGGGGAACGGATTCGGAGTCACCGCTCCGGTTGCGATATCAACGAACGGATTCGCAAACGTCGGGTGCACAGCGCCGATGGAAGTGATGGAAAACGGCGGCGTGCCTAAATTCTGGAGAGTGAGCTCCTCTTCCGACCGATTGAAGTAGACGCCGAAACCGCCGCGAATGACGAAGTTCTTATTGCCGCCGCCAGGGCTATAGGCGAACCCAAATCTCGGTCCAATGTGATCGTAATGGGGGTAATGGCCGGAATTCGTACATCCCGGATCGCCCGGATAATCCACGCTGTTGGGCGCGGTGGGGAAGATTTTTGATTGCTGCCCGGGAATGAAACAGTTGAGGGCCAATGCGTCGAAATGATGATTGACTAAGGGCGTATCGATCTGATAGCCGGCGCCGTAGTTGATTGTGAGATTGTTATTTACCTTCCAGTTGTCTTGCGCGTACGCGTAATACTCATAGGTGCGGGCCACAATCCAGCCGCCGCTCCCCTGGGAATAGGAATCGGGAATACCTAGCAGGAAGTCGGCACCCGCGTTATGAGTGCTGTACAAGCCAGTGCCATTGAAGGTATACGATCCGTTGTTCACGGCGTTGAACGGGTTGTCCACGTCGTAGCGCTTTCCGTCGAAGCCGACCTTGAACGTATGGCTTCCGATCACTTTTGAGAAATTATCGGCGAACTCATAGGTCGAGTCGATGCGGGGTTGTGGACCATTCGTGCTGAATCCCAGATCAAAGAATCCGTTGATTCCTATAAACGGCAGGCCTGCACCGGTAGCGTACTGGGGAGTGATCGCGAAACCAGCGGTGGAAGGAAGCGTTGGGGTTATTGGTTCTACGGTTACGAAATTGAAGCGCAGAAAGGAAGCTCGCAGTTCGTTCAGGGTCGTCGGACTGAGTGTGTGCGTCCAGTCAGCGGTGATGAATGTGTACGATCGGGTGGACGTGTCCCCAAAGCCGGGCACTGTGGCCCCGGTGAAGGGCAGCGTCTCGGGGGACGTGCTGCGCTGCAGCGTAATATTCGCCCAAAGCGCATCCTTGTTACTGAAGGTGTGGTCGATTCTGGCGATTCCCTGATCAATTGTGTTTGCGGTGATCGGATTAAACGAATAGAGTCCGCCGGGCGAGTTGGGGAGAGGGACGTAGGTCGAGAGAAGTTTGGCCGAGATCGGATTGATGTCCGCTGCTGGGATGGTGCCGCCGCTGAAAATTGTCGAATACGCGGTTCCGGCCGGATAAGTCAGGCCATTATCGCCGACGAGCGGGATCGGGGATGTGCCCGCGGAAGTGGAAAGGCTGGTCCCGAAATCGCCGGCTCTCTGGGCTGCCGAGAAAACGGGGGTTGTGTCTGACGCACCGCTCTCGGGCTGGCGATTCCGCGTGCCTTGGTAGGACAGGAAGAAGAACGTATGGTCTTTCCAAATGGGGCCGCCTAGAGTCCCGCCAAACTGGTTCTGATGAAAAATTGGCTTGTTAAGCGAATACAGATTGCGGCTATCGAGGAACGTGTCGCGATAGAATTCGAACGCGTCACCGTGAAATGCGTTGGTGCCGGACTTGATGATGGCATTTAGAACGCCGCCTGAGTTGCGGCCGTATTCAGGATTGATCGAGCTGTCGATCAGATTGAATTCACCGATCGCATCAGGGCTGGGGATCACGGAGGGATTGTTCAGCGGCAAGTCAATGTCGTCCGCTCCGTTCACAAGGAACGAGTTCTGCTGGGATTGACTGCCGTTCGTGGCGTAGTTCGTACCGAAGCGGTCGCTTCCCGCTACCACGCCAGGAGCGAGTTGCTGCAGCGATACCCAGTTTCGGCCGTTCAGCGGAAGATCGACGATCTGCTGCGCACTCACAACAGTATCCAACTGCGTCGTGCTGGTCTCAACCTGCGCTGCGTTCCCCTGCACCTCAACCGCCGTGCTTACCGCGCCGACTTGCAGCGTCACCGGCAGATTATAGGTCTGATTCAGGACCAAAGGGATGTTGTTCGCTATGAAGGTGGTGAACCCAGCCTTTGTCACCGTCACTTTGTATGTGCCGACCGGCAGTTGAAGAAACTCGAAACTTCCGTCAGCTTTCCCCGGGACTGTAGTCTGCACGCCAGTCTGGACATTTGTGGCCGTCACTTGCGCGTCGGGCACAGTGGCGCCGCTCGCGTCCGTGACTGTCCCTTTGATCTGTGCCGTGAGCTGTTGGGCATACGCAGTGTGCGTCCCCCAGATCAGCAACGCGAGGCCGAATAGCGCGAGAAGCACGCGCAACGACTGATTTCTTCTCGATGAAGACATTAAACACCCCCGGACAGGCTTGATTTTCGAGTGGACCAGCGTGTGTGATACCTCGCACTTCGGAGGCCAATGTAAGTTAGCTGTAAGTGATGGGAAAGTAAGGACGCGTATAGATCGAAACGGCGCAAACGTACGGATTCTGGAAGACGTACTGTTCCGTACTTCCATTCTTCGGCGAGAAGCAAGAGGAGGCCTGGCGGAACTACTGGTCTCGTGGACCTTGTCGGCAGACCTTATTTTCGTTGCGCGGCCCGGAACTCCTCGGCCGCCTTGTCGCTCTTCCCTTCTTGCTGGAAGATCTTGCCCAGAGCATCGTGGGCTGCGGTCGACCGAGGATCGGCGCGCAGCGCCAACTCGACCTGGCGCTCCGCCTCGCTCCAGTTTTGCTCAAGTGCAGCGAAGATGCCGAGGTTGTAGTGCGCGGTGTAGTTGTTCGGATCAATCGAGAGGAGCCGGTTCAAGCATGCGCGCGCGTGCGCGTAATCCTGTTTCCTGGTATAGATTTCGGCGAGCGCTTCGTCCGCTCGCGTTGACCATGGCTCGAGCGCCAGGGTGGCGTTGAACTGCTGGATCGCATCATCCAGTTGCCCCAGCCGGAACTGAGAAAAACCGCGCTCAAAGTGAGCCTCAGCATCAGAGGGTGCCTGCTGAATCGCCGCCTCGAACTCACGAGCGGCCCGCGCGAAATCGCCGGCCCGTTGTTCGTTCAGCCCCAGGCTGACCCGGATATCGGCCACATCGGGCAATTTGCCGCTTAGCTTCTGGAGCAGAGCGCCCGATTCCGTCAGCTTGCCGGCGGACGAAAGGTCCAGCGCTTGTAAATATTGTTCAAAATCTCCGATTCGATCCTTTGGGTCCACGTGAGAATCAGTGGGGACAGATTTCGTCGAGCCGCTCAGGTATCCGAGTGAGCGTAAGGCCGCGACGGTATCAGGAGTTGGCGAGGCAGACTTGCTGGACGGGGCTGCGGGAGCGATAGCACGCACGGCCTTCAGACGCTGGGCTAACGCCGTCGCCTTCGGCCGCTGCCCATCGTAAAGATTTCGAGCTTCCTTGGGATCGCTGATCAGATCGTACAATTCAGGCTTCGGAGACTCGATGTACTTGTACCGGCCGACGCGAAGGCTCCGCAACGGAGCGCAACCGAAATGGTTTTGCGCATACACGCTCTCGGAATAGATTTCCCGGTCCTGAACGGGGGAAAGCAGACTGCGGCCGCGCATCGCGGGGGGACGCGGCACGCCTACCGCATCGAGAATGGTCGGCGCGACGTCCAGCAGGCTCGCAGGCTCGTCGATCCGTTCGCGCGGCGCGCGGCTGAACTCTAATGGCCAACGGACGATGAGCGGCACGCGAACTGTGCTCTGGTAAATGAAATAGCCGTGCGTGCTCTCGCCGTGGTCTCCGAGACCCTCCCCGTGGTCGGAGGTGAAGACAATAAGCGCTTTGTCCAGAAGCTTGAGACGGCTCAGGGCCGCCAGGAAGTCGCCCAGAACCCGATCCTCATACGCGAGCTCAGCCGTATATCCGGTTTCGCCGCGGCGCAGCTTTGGATCCTGCGGCAGGTCGTAGGGCAGGTGGAGATCGTACAAGTGAAGAAAGAGGAAGAAGGGCGCGCTCGAGTTGCGCCCGAGCCAGCGCAAAGCGGCGTCCGTTACCTGCGCTCCCGGGCGCTTGCGCTCGACCGGAGCGGTGGTTGCGTTATGAACATCGAGAGGCCCGTCGTAAACATCGAAGCCCCGGTCTAACCCAAAGCGACGGTCCAAAACGAAGCTCGCAACGAACGCGCCCGTCCTGTATCCTCGACTCTTCAGGACGGTGGCAAGCGTTACGGCTGTAGATTTGAGGGGAACGCCATTATCTTCGACGCCATTCACGAACGGATAAGTGGATGTGAACAGCGCTGCGTGGGATGGGAGCGTAAGTGGAAACGCGCTGCTGACTTGAGAGAACAAAGTTCCGTGTTGAGTCAGCGCATCGATGTGGGGAGTGGGCCGCCTGCCGGCTTGATAGCAACTAAGGTGATCCGCCCGGAGCGTGTCGACGGAGATCAGAATGACCGGAGTCGTAGGCTGGCTCCACCCCAGTTGCAACAAGAGCGCAGCCAGGAAGAACCAGCGTGTTGTGGCGCGGACACTGGTGTCTGCCGCGCCGAGAATCGTCTCGGCGCTCGTTCGCCTCATTAAGAGATCCCTGCCACTACAGCCACTCTATAGCTGTGACCTTTTCTCGCCGTCGCCTGCCTCATGCTTACCAGCAAGGGAGTTGGCTGTTTGTGACGTGGCATTTGCATGATAGTCTTCCGCATGGGAAATATCCACCGCCCAATAAAGCTTCGGCCGGCAAGGCTTTCGTCTGGATGGATCGGTATTTAGATCAAGCTTCCAGCGGGCCCTTATTCCTCCGCCAGCCAAAACTCGCCAACCTAATCATTGAATCTTTACACAAAGGCGTTGGCTTGGGTCACTATGCGTTAGGTGCTTTCGTGGTCATGGCCAACCATGTTCATGTGCTCCTTTTGCCAGAGATCCCTCCCCACCGTCTACTGCAATCATTGAAAGGGGTCACGGCCCGGGAGGCAAACCGCATGCTCGACCGCACGGGCGAGCGGTTTTGGCAGAGCGAATCCTACGACCATTGGGTTCGGGACGAAGGGGAATATCAGCGCATTGCAGCCTACATTGAGAATAATCCCGTGAAGGCAGGATTGGTCAAACGTGCTGACGAATACCTGTGGTCGAGCGCGAATCCACAACTGTCTCGACAAGATTGTCGAGACGGCAGACACGAGTGTCCGCGCCACGAATCTCGGTCAGAATGTGATTCCGGCCCCTAATTGCAAGCACCGGGATCGACGGATGTGGCGCAGACACTCCAGCGCTGGTCAAAGTTGCCGATCGTTTTCTGCTTCGGCTTAGAAGAAGATCTTCGCCGAGAACTGGAAGCGACGCGCGATACCATTAGCCCACGATCCGCCTGCACCGGGGCCGTAGATGCCGCCGTCGCCTGCGACGCATAGAGCCCTGCCGAACGTACCCGAATTGAGGTCTGTGTTGATGCAGTCAAAGTTAGGATGATTCAACACGTTGACAGCGTCCGCCCGGAATTGTAGCTTCAGCCGCTCGGTAATGGCGAAGTTCTTTGAGATCGCTGCGTCGAAGTTGTTATACCAGGGGCCTCGAAACACATCTCGCCCCATGCCGTAGCGGATTGGGCCTCCGGCAGGGTTCACGAATAGCGAGTTCGGAGTCGCCACCCCGAAATTCGCGTTGCATGCCGCAATAGCTGCAGCACTGGAATGGCCGCCAGGGTTACCGCATCCAATCGGGTTATTGTCGGTAAAAATACCGTCTCCCGGACTTCCGTTTGAGTATGGATTGGAGGGTCCAATGTAAACCGGGCGATCATTATCGACGCCGTCAAGATTGTAGTCGCCCCCAATGTTTTCGGGCACTCCGTTGGCATCGAGGAAATCTCCGGCATACCGCGGCCTGGCGTTATAGATTTCGAGCGGATGCCCAGAGTAACCCTGGTAGAAGCCAGAGATTTGCCATCCGCCAAGAACCTTTCCAATGAAGCTCTTGCTCGTTCTCAAGAACGGAAGCTCATAGTAGTAATTGAACTTGAAGGAGTGAGTATGATCGAATGCACCCGGCCCGTATTCGTTTTGGGCGTTTGTATTCGTTATATAGTAGTACGGCTGGCTGTAGGATCCCTGTGTCGTTGAGCCCGCGAACAGAGCGGAATTGTAGTCCAGCAGCTTCGACCAGGTATAACTGAACTGAAACTGCAGGCCGTTGCTAAACCGCTTTTGAACCTCAGTCACAAGCGAGTTGTAGTTAGAACTCACGGAGTTCGCACGGTAGTTGAAACCCGTATAGAGAGGGTTCGGGCGATCCACGGCGAGATCGGGGTTATAAGCGTCGCCATCGTACCGATTCAGGTTCATCAACACGGGAAGATGCCGTCCCAGGGATCCCTGATATCCGATCCGGAACAGGAAATTCGTGGCGAGCTGCTGCTCGATGGTGAAGTGGAAACTCTGCTCATATTGATCCTTCATCGCCACGTCCATCGTTCGGACAGAAACACGGCCGGGTCCCACCGCCGGATTGTAAGCCGGACCCGCTTGGGCCGGAAGAGAGTAGTAGATTAAATCACCGGCACTGGCGTCATGGTCGACGAGCGCATAAAACGGAGGATTCCACGCGGCGTTCGACCAAACGTTGTCGAAGATCCGGTCATAAAAGATGCCATAGCCGCCGCGAATGGCCGTTTTGCCATCGCCTCGAACGTCCCATGCGAAGCCGACGCGCGGAGCAAAGTCCTTATAGTTGGGCTTCCACATCGTCGCAACTGGCGCGACAGTTGCGTTCGCGACGCACTGGATGGACAGGCAGGACAGATTTGTGAACTGCGAAAGAATCCCGTTCACCTCGCGGGGTGCGCCGAAGTGTTCCCACCGCAGACCAAGGTTGAGCGTCAGATTTCGGGTGAACTTCCAGTCATCATTCACAAAGGCGTTTGAATCCTGGCCGACGTAGTGCCGGTACGCATTCGCCTTTGCGCCGGTTCGGGGATCGACAGCGATCTCCTGGTAATAGGGGTAGTCGTGTTGGAAGTTACTGTCCGTCTGAGTGATGGGAGCATTCGGATTGCCGATGGTGCCGTCCGGATTGAGCGGGGGCAGCGCAGTCCCTATGGTGTTGGAGAATTCGTACTGACCAGGACCGCCTAAATCCCAGTTGCGGTAAAGATTCCCGTATTGCCAGCCCCCGCCGATTTTGATGGAGTGTTTACCAAGCGTCCAGCCTAAGTTGTCCTGAAATTGCCACCGGTCTTGCGTAAATGCTTCAACCACAGCCTCGGAATTAGGCCCGATATTGAACCCAAAGTATCCATAGTTCGAGCCATCGATGATAACTTCCGGATCGGTGAAGCCGCCCTTGCCTTCGAACGCATCGGAGAAGTGGCGGTTGTGAGCGGCTGTAAACTCGTTCACGAGTGTGGGACTGAAAGTGTGGGTTTCCACCAACGCGAGTTGGTGGTAGTTCTCAGTGTCTGTCGATGGGAATGGCGTAACAGTAGCCGGTACAGATATATCAAGATTTGACCCGTACTGATCTGTATTGGTGTACCGCTGAACGTTTGCTGTAAAACTCAGGCGGTCGCTGGTACTGAAATTTTGGTCAATGCGCGCGAAGTAGGTATTCTGCGTGGTCGGAATGGAATCGAAGGTAAAGGAGCAACCTATATGTCCAAACGCCGCCGCTGGCTCATTCGGGCAGGGTAGTTCTGAAGTCCGCAGGGGGTACTTGTTCAAGTAGTAAGAAGCCAGCGGCCCTGCGCCCGCCGTCATCGCCGCCAGTTCTGCCGACGTGGGAACTTGCAGTTGCAAGTTGGTCCCAGTGCGAACGTCAAACCGGTCAAAGGCAAACGAGAAGAATGTCTTATCTTTTTTGATCGGACCGTCTACTTCGCCGCCGAACTGGTTACGGATGAATTTCGGCTTGGGCTGATCGCCGCGGTTAGAGAAGTAGTCGTTCGAGCTGATTGCCGCGTCGCGATGGAATTCATAAACTGAGCCGTGAAACGTGTTGGTGCCCGATTTCTGAACAGCGCTGATGATTGCGCCTGCTCCGCGCCCGTACTGGGCGTCAAACTGATTCGTCAGGATTGAGAACTCGGCCACCGAGTCGAGCGGCGGAACTACGTTGGCTAGTCCTTCATCGAAATTGTCGTTGTTGTCCGCGCCGTTCATTAGATACACGGTTCCCGATTCCCGCGCGCCACCCGAGGCAGGACCAAAGTTCATGCCCTGCGTTACCTGAGGCGCCAGAAACGCCAAGTCGAAGACGTTTCGCGTAAGCAAGGGCATTCCAGCTATGCTGTTCTGGTTCACCGTGGTCGCCAAGGTAGAAGTGGCGGTTTGGACGATCGTGCTCTGACTCGTTACCTCGATGGCTGTTGAAGATGTCGCAACATCGAGTTTCACGTCCACCGGCACGGTCTGGCTTGCATCGACGTTGATGTCCTTGGTCTCTTTGGAAGTAAAGCCGGCAGCCTTTACCGTAAGGGTGTAAACACCCGGTGGAACCAGTGAGAACCGATAGGAGCCGTTGGACCCAGTCGTTGCATTCTGCGTCACTTGCGTGCCTTGATTTACGAGCGTGACCTGGGCGCTCGGAATCGAAGCGCCAGTCGGATCAGTGACGGTTCCCGTAACCACGCCCTGAACGGTCTGTGCAGGCGCGAAGGCTGCCCCCGCGAGAAACAAAAACGCCACTGCTACTCTTGCAGCTAGACTCTTCATTTCGTCCCCCTCTCCGCCGGCGAAGCAACGGTAAAGCCAACGGATGTATGTTGAATCGATGCTACTCGGGTGTTCGGGTTGATGTCAATGAAAAAAGTTAGGGAAAAGTTAGGGAAAGTTATGGAACTGCCAGGTTCTTGGGTACAGCTCCATAAGCGGCCCACCTTTGTCGTGATCGGAGCTTTATGTTTGCACCGTTTCTTGCATACATAGGACCTGGCGCCGGGTTTGCCTTTCTCGGATCGTTCCTCACTTTGCTGATCTCGTTTTTCCTGACTGCCGGTTCGTTTCTGGCTTGGCCTTTTCGCACGGCATGGGCGGTGGCGCGCCGGAAGAGAAGGCTTCGCCGCGCCAGGGTCAAACGAATCATTTTCCTGGGACTTGACGGCCTCGACCCTAAACTGACGGAGCAGTTCATGGCGGAAGGCAAGATGCCGAACCTGAGCCGGCTCAAAGAGCAGGGGTGCTTTCATCGCCTGCGCACGACCTTTCCCCCGCAGTCCCCCGTCGCATGGTCGACGTTCGCGACCGGGGTTTCGCCCGCCAAGCACAACATTTTCGATTTTCTGAACCGCAGCTTGAAGAGTTACACGCCGGAGTTATCGTCGGCAAAGATCCGGCCGCCGCTGCACGTGTTGCGCATGGGCCGGTTGCGCATCCCGCTTTCCCGCCCGTCGCTCGAATGGCATCGAAAAAGCGAATCATTTTGGAAAATTCTGGGCGAATACGGGATCGGTAGCACCATAATTCGAGTTCCCATCACCTTTCCTCCCGAAAAATTCGAAGGCCGCGTGCTGTCGGCCATGTGTACGCCTGACTTACGGGGCACGCAGGGAAGCTTTTCGCAATTCACGACACGCATCGACCGCCCCACCTATGAAAGCGGCAGCCGTTATCCGCTGGCGCGCGATGGCGACGAGCTGACCGGTTCCATTGAAGGGCCGGAAAACGAGTTTATCGACGGCGCGGGCGCGCTCTCCGTGCCGTTCCGGCTTTCCCATATCTCGCCCAACGCGGCGACACTGACCATAGCCGGCGAATCCTACACGCTCGCTCGCGGCGAGTATTCGCCGTGGATCAAGCTCAGATTCCGCGTTGGGCCGGCTGCCATTCACGGCATGGCGCGCTTCCTGGTTACCGAAACCAAGCCCGAGTTTTCGCTCTATGTCACGCCCATCCAGATCGACCCCGAGAGTCCCGCGCTGCCCATCAGCCATCCTTCTTATTACTCCGCGTACCTGGCGAAGCTGGTCGGCTCTTTCGCAACGGCGGGTATGGCCGAAGATACCTGGGCGCTGAACGAGGGCGTCATCGATGAAGCCGCCTTTCTGGAACAGGCTTACCTCACCCTGGCGGAGCGCGAGGCCATGTTTGAAAACGCTTTAGCCCACACCCGCCGCGGCGTAGTGGCGTGTGTATTCGACACCAGCGATCGCGTGCAGCACATGTTTTTCCGGCATCTCCATTCCGGCAATTCGCGTTGGCAGGACGCCATCCGCGATCTGTATCAACGCATGGATGCGCTGGCCGGCAAGGCGATGGCCCATGCAGATGGGGGCACGATTCTGTTCGTTTTGTCAGATCATGGATTCTGCTCGTTCCGTCGCGCAGTCAACCTAAACTCCTGGCTTCGCCAAAACGGATATCTGGTACTCTCCAATGGAGCTGCCGAGAGCGGCCGCTATTTCAAGGGTGTGGATTGGGCTCGCACGCGCGCTTACTGCCTCGGTTTGAGCGGCCTCTATCTGAATGTGAAAGGACGAGAGTCTGCCGGGGTGGTCGATCCTGGTGTGGAAGCCGAGGCGCTGAAACGCGAGCTCACCGACAAATTATCTGGACTGCACGACGAAGAACGCGGAGAAATCGCCATCCAGCAGGTCTACGCTACCTCGAACCTTTACCGTGGACCGTATCTGGATGCCGCGCCCGATCTGATCGTCGGATACAACGAAGGGTACCGGACCTCGTGGGAAGCGGCAGTTGGGCAGGTGACTGGTCGCGTTATCGAAGATAATGCCAAGGCTTGGAGCGGCGACCATTGCGTGGACCCGCTGCTCGTGCCTGGCGTCTTGTTTTGCAACCGGCCCCTGGACGCGACCGATCCGGGCATTGAGGATATGGCACCTACCGCACTCGATCTGTTCGGCCTCGAGCCGCCGCTTTGGATGGATGGAAAGGCGATTCCGCTCGCGATATGAAGCGGGGCGCTGCATGAGGCTGTTCGGGACCGCTCTAGCGATTGGGGCGGTCATCGTCGGATGCGGAAGTTGCGGCCACAAGACGTCTCGTGCGCACGGCAAACGGGTGATTGTTCTTGGCGTGGACGGCATGGATCCCGGTTTCGTCGAGAAGCATTGGAACGAGTTGCCGAACCTGAAACGGTTGCGCGGCGGCGGCGGCCTGGAACGTCTGGCCACTACGACGCCGCCCCAGAGCCCGGTGGCCTGGTCCAGCTTCATCACGGGAACCGATCCGGCGCAGGACGGCATCTTCGATTTCGTGCACCGCGATCCGGCTACGATGCAACCGCTGTCCTCGATGGCCGAGGTGCTCCCGCCGGCGCATCACTTCGATATCGGGCCATATGAGCTGCCTCTTTCGAAAGCGCGGGTGCGATCGTTTCGGCGTGGTAAGGCGTTCTGGGAAATTCTCGATCGGCACGGAATTCCCGTGACAGTGATTCGCATGCCGACGAACTACCCTCCGGTGAAGGACGGGGAGGCGCTGGCAGGCATGGGCGTGCCCGATCTTCAAGGGACGTTCGGCACGTTCACCTATTACACAGACGATCCGCTACAAAATGCGGGCGAGGTTTCGGGCGGCCGGATCGTCACGGTTGGTGTGAACAACGGGCGCGTGCTGCTGCCCATTGAAGGACCCGCGAATACGTTACGGCGCGACCGCCGGCCGGCAAAGCTCGAGCTGGTTGCCGACATTGATCCGGACGCCCCCATCATGCGTTGCCGTGTCGGTCGAGAGCAGGTCATTCTTCGGCAGGGCGAGTGGTCGCCGTGGATTCACGTGCGATTCCGGCTGATTGGCGGACTGGCGAGCGTCGCCGGGATGTTTCGGTTGTATGCGCGCGAGCTGCATCCTGGAGTTCGCATTTATCGATCGCCCCTGAACATCGATCCTTCCGATCCCGCGCTGCCCATCTCCATGCCCGTGTCCTTCAGCCGCAAGCTGGCCGCCCGCATCGGACCTTTTTACACGCAGGGAATTGAAGAGGACACGTCCGCGCTGAGACAAGGGGCGCTCGATTTTTCGGAATATCTGGAGCAAAGCGGGATCGTCGTCCGTGAGCACGCGGCCATGCTGCGCGATGTGCTGAATCACTTTCACGACGGTCTGCTGTTCTTCTATTTTTCGGAAATCGATCAGAACTCGCACATACTCTGGGGCAAGCACGAAACGGAGTTGGTGCGGACGTATCAGCAAGTGGATCGGGACATCGGCACGGTTCTCGATGGCATGCACGATGCGACGATAATCGTGATGTCCGATCATGGCTTTGCTGCTTTCGACCGCGCTGTGAATCTGAATACGTGGCTATGGCGGGAAGGCTTTCTGACGCTCGATGATCCTCGGAATGCGGGCGCCGGCGAGATGTTGGCGCATGTCGATTGGCGTCGGACGAAGGCGTACGCGATAGGGCTGAACGCGGTCTATATCAATCAGGCAGGTCGCGAAAAGAACGGGATCGTACACGCGGGCGCCGAACGGGATACAGTGGTTGCCGAGCTGGCTCAGCGCCTGCGTGAATTTCGCGATCCGGAAAGCGGCCGTGCTGTCGTCAAAAATGTGTCGCGCGTCGGCAACGCGAGTAGCCGGTTCGCTCCTGACCTGATCATCGGCTACGCTCGCGGGTACCGCGCGTCGTGGGAAACAGCTCTTGGCGCGATCCCACTAGACGTGCTTGTGGATAACACGGATGCCTGGATCGGTGATCATTGCATCGCAGCGAGCGAGGTTCCCGGGGTGCTGATGGGATCGCTCAAGCCGCGCATATCGAATCCGCGATTAAAGGACCTGACGGTCACCCTGCTGAATGAGTTTGGCGTGCCGCCCGATCCTGCCATGAGCGGCCGGCCTGTCTACTGAGGCCTGTGTACTGAGACGTCATGAAAGCCGTCAAAATCAATTCTGACTTGTGGAAGCGCGTGGAAGAATACGCGCAGAAGGCAGGCTACAGCTCGGCCACGGAATTTGTGGAGCACGTGCTCGAACGGGAGCTGTCACACGCTGAGAAGGAAACCGGCCGCGAGGAAGTCGAGCGCCGATTGAAGGGTCTGGGTTATTTGGAGTGACACTTGGAATGACTCGGTCGCGATGATCGCGTGGAGCCTCGCGTGCCTCAGCGTGCTGTTCAGCTTCTTAACGCTTCGGACATTCCGGCGGACGACGGATCTGGTTGCGTTCCGGCAAATCCGTAAGCGAGTCGTCGCGCATCTGCTGGAATTTCGGCTCTTCTATGATGAGCCGGCGCTGATCTGGCGCGCGCAAAAGGCGGTCGTGCGCGAGAACCTGCGTTTATTCGCTGTGCTCGCGCGGCCGGCGCTCATCTTGACATTGCCGATGGCATGGCTCCTAGTGCAACTCGAAACTGTTTACGCCTATGCGCCACTCGAGGTCGGCAAGCCTGCGGTGATAACGGCGCAGATGAACGGCGAGCTGATGTCCGCTGATGCGGGCGCGAGTCTTGAGGCGCCCTCCGGGATCTCGGTTGAGACTCCGCCGGTGCGCAGTGTGATCGATCGGCAAATCAGTTGGCGCATCCGCCCGCTGCGTGCGGTCTGCGGCAGCCTGCGCCTGCAGATTCGAGGCGCGAAAATTAACAAGCCAGTTTGCGCCGGTGCACGGCGGGTATTTCTCGAGCGGCGGCGTGCGCAATCGCTGATTTCTTTTCTGCTTAGGCCGGAAGAAGCTCGCCTGCCCCGCGGCGATGTGGCGTGGGTGGAAGTCGATTATCCTGCGGCAGACGTGACGATTGCAGGCGTCGCGCTCCCCTGGATCGCATGGTTCGCGCTGATATCGGCAGTGAGCGCCGCCGTATTTGCCCGCTGGTTTCGCATGCCGCTATGAACCCGCGCAACTACATTACTGTGGTCAGCGGAACGCCGCGCTCGGGCACGTCGCTCATGATGCAGATGCTGAATGCAGGTGGCATACCGGCGTTCACCGATAACCGGCGTGCGCCCGACGTTCACAACCCGCTCGGGTATTTCGAATACGAGGCCGTTAAGTCGCTTGCGCGCGACGCATCGTGGATGGCTTCGGCGCGCGGCAAAGCGGTGAAAGTCATCTATCGCCTGTTGCGGTTTCTGCCCCCGGAATTTGAGTATCGCGTCATTTTCATGGGGCGGGAACTCGGCGAGGTTCTTGCGTCACAACGAGACATGCTTCGCGCGCTCGGTGATGCCGCAGCGGACCAGGACACAGAACGGATGCTCGCCGTGTTCGAATCGGAGATGGACGAAGCGCGCGCGTGGCTCGCGGCACAGTCGAACATTCGAACCTTCTTCGCGCCCTATGGCGAGATCGTCGCTAATCCGGAGCAGTGGACAGGCGAACTGTCGCGCTTCCTGGATGGGCTCGATGTTGGGCCGATGGCAGCCTCAGTGGACGCGCGATTACGGCATCACGGCGCAATCGGGCGCTGAGCCGCAGCCGCGAGAAGTTCTAACGCGCCGCTAACAGCGCCCGCAAGTGACGAGCGCGGTCGGGAGACCGCAACTGCCGCAGAGCCTTGGCTTCAATTTGGCGAATGCGCTCGCGGGTGACGTCAAACTCCTGGCCGATTTCTTCGAGAGTGTGCTCGCGCTCACACCCGATGCCGAACCGCAGCCGGATCACCTTCTCCTCTTTGGGAGAGAGCGTCTTCAGGATATTGGCGGTTTCGTCGCGAACGTTCGAGTCAATGACGGCATCGACCGGCGAGCCGACCCAGCGGTCTTCAATTAAGTCGCCGAGGGCGGACTCTCCATCCCGGCCCACAGGCGTTTCGAGCGATACAGGATCCCGCGAGATGGTCTTGAGCTTCTGAACCTTCTCGACCGGAATGTCCATCCGCCGGCTGATTTCTTCGTTCGTCGGAACCCGGCCCAACTCCTTTTCGAGCTCACGAGTCGCCCGCAGGAACTTGTTCATGCTCTCGTTCATGTGAACGGGAATACGGATCGTGCGAGACTGATCGGCAATGGCGCGGGTGATCGCCTGGCGGATCCACCACGTCGCGTAAGTCGAAAACTTGTACCCGCGACGGTATTCGAACTTATCGGCCGCGCGCATCAACCCGATATTGCCTTCCTGGATGAGATCGAGCAGGTGGAGACCACGATTCACGTATTTCTTGGCAACCGAAACCACCAGGCGCAGGTTGGCTTCGACAAGATCCTTTTTCGCGCGCTCAGCCTCTATCTCGCCATGACGAATGACAGACAAGCTATGGCGCAAATCGGGGAGCGACGCCCCGGCTTCACCCTCTTTTTTCTTGAGATCGCGCCGGCATTCCTTGACCCGCAATTGGGCCGAAGCCGAGTTCCGCGGCTCCAACTTCCGGATTTCGGCGTCGAGGATCGACATTTCATCGGCCGTTCTCTCGATCGCGCGGACGAATTCTTTCCACCGGGCGATGTTGAACGGAATGGCCCGGAGCGCCCGTGACAGCTCCACTTTGGCGCGCACGACTTTGCCGGCCCAGCGCTTGCGCAGCTTCTTGTTGGCGGCCGGAATCGAAGCGTGCTTATCGATCGTTTGCACCAACTTCTTGTGGACCGCGATAAACGCCATGAACTGATCGTGGATCTCGCCGCGCCGCTTCAGATCGGCGGCGCTGCCCTCTTCAATGTCCGTCGGCCCGATATCGACATAGCTATCCAGATCCTCAGCGCCTTTGCGGATCAGCTCCGCAAAATCGAGCACCACGGTCTGAATGAGCGGGGAGCGGCTGATCGCTTTTTGCATGCGCAGCTTGCCGCGCTCCATCTTGCGCGCCAGGCTAACCTCGCCTTCTCGAGTGAGGAGGGGAACCGACCCCATTTCGCGCAGGTACACCCGTACCGGATCGTCGGTGTAAATCGACTCCTCGACCTGCTGAACGCCGTGAAAATCCTCGCCGTCCTGAACTTCCTCGGGATGAAAGAAGTTCGCGTCTTCATCGAACGGGAGCCCGATCCGCTCACGTCCTTCGGCTAAAAATTGATCCTCGAATTGATCCACCCTACCTATTCACCTCTAACTCGGCGCCGGATGCGCTCATACGCACCGAACCGAAAAACGACCCAAAACTTCTCATTGGGATTCGCGAAAGCGCGACGCCTACGTCCCCACGGACCCGGGCGCCGGAATGCCAACTTGGACTGGTTGTGCGCAACTATTATACGCGCTCCCCCACTCGAGCGAAAGCCCCTACTAAACAAGATGTCCGGCGAAGTGATTGGTTACACAAAAGATAGGCTCAATCAGAAGCTGCGGCGGAGCCTTCCCCTCCCGGAACTAAGGCCTTGTCTCAGCGGTGCCCCAAATATTTAGACTTCCGGCCGCTCCATTAGGTTTTCAGCTCGCGCAAGAATTCTTCTACGTCCTGAAAGTCCCTATAAACCGAGGCAAATCTTATGTAAGCGATCTTATCTAATGAGCGCAAACGGTCCATTAATCGTTCCCCAATCAGGGTAGTCGGCAGCTCCCGGTCCGGAGTCTCGAAAAGAATCGACTCCACGTCGTCGACCAGCTCAGCCAGCGTTCCCATGCTCACGGGCCGTTTCTCACAGGCCCGGAGCAAGCCATTTAAGACCTTCTGGCGATCAAATTGCTCACGACGTCCATCTTTTTTGATGACCATATAGGGCACTTCGTCGCAGCGTTCATAAGTGGTGAAGCGGCGCTCGCACCCCAGACACTGGCGCCGGCGCCGGATAGAGTCGCCTTCTTTGCTTTCCCGCGAGTCGATTACTTTATCTTCACGATGGCCGCAAAAGGGACAGGTCATGTGAGCGTTGTTTCGTTGGCAAGCGGTCGGAACTGCCCAGCCGCTCACTTTTGCAACGTTACCACTCGCGGAACTTCTGCCGCCATTTTGTCGTTTTACAAGGTGTCAGGTCGATGCGGGAAGCTTCATGGCAGCAGCGGCGTTTGCGGAAATTTCGCTCAATTCGAAAAGTTCGTTAAGCTCGAAGGCGATAGGTGCACCCTGGAAGTGGGTGGGTGCCGATGCCGCGGGAGCAAGACAACGGTTGGACGCCGAAACGAGTTTGGTTGAGCGCTGCTTGCGGGGGGACCAAGCTGCATGGGACGAGCTCGTCAGGACCCACACCCGCCGCGTCTATGCGATATCTTACCGGTTTACGGGCAAGGAGAGCGAGGCGCAGGATTTAACTCAGGAAGTATTCCTGCGCGTATTTCGAACTTTGGCCAGCTTTCGGGCAGGGGAAGGGTCTTTCACGGTATGGCTGACGCGCTTAACCCGTAACCTGCTGGTGGATCACTATCGCCGGACAAAGCAGGACCGGGTTACGGACGGCATCGAGGAAAAAGCAGGCGGGCTGGAGGGGAAGGCAACGCAATATACCCGGGCGGACGGACTGCTGGCAAATCGTGAAGCAGGAGAATTGCTGCGGGCCGGTTTGCAGAAACTATCGCCGGAGCTGCGCGAAGCAGTGATCTTGCGGGATTTGGAAGAGCTGGAATATCGGGAAATCGCGAAAGTGCTGAGCGTGCCCGAGGGTACGGTGAAATCGAGGCTGAACCGCGGCCGCGCCGAATTGGCGCGCGTCCTGCGCCGCAATAAGGTGACCGTTTAGGTGGATGCGATGAACTGCGCGGAATTCGAACACGTTCTAGCCGATTACCTCGACGGCGCACTCGCCGGCATGCAGCGCCGGGCGGTCGAGGAACATGCCGCGTCATGTCCCGCCTGCCGGGAGTTCATGGCGGATGTCACCGCGGCGGTGGCTTTCTTGAAGCGCGCAGATGCCGTCGCGCCCCCTGCGGAACTGGTCACGCGCATCGCCTACCAGGCGCCTGTGGGACGAAGCAGGGAGCCGTTTGAGAGCCAAGGAATCTGGAATAAGATCTCGACCGCTTGGCTCCAGCCGTTGCTGCGGCCGAAGTTTGCTATGGGCATGGCCATGACCATCCTGTCTTTTGCGATGCTGCAACGCTGCACGGGTGTGCAGGTCCAGCGCATCCAGCCGGCGGACCTCAGCCCTGTCAGGATCTGGGACGGAGTAGAGGACAAACTGCTTCGTGTCAAGGATCGAGCTGTGAAGTACTACGACAACATTCGATTGGTGTATGAAATCGAGACTCGGCTGAAGACGCTACAGGAGCAGCAGGACGTGGCGCGGGATCAGAGGGCGCAATCAGGTATAACGGGCTCGGCCAAACAGCCGGCAAAAGGGCGGACAACGCCGAATCAGGGGGAGAAAAAACAATGAATTGCTATTTACATCCGGATACACCGGCCGTCGCGTATTGCCGAAGCTGTGGGAGGCCCCTATGCGCCGCTTGCCAGCGGCTTGCGGAAGGAACCGTTTTCTGCCAGGAGCATTTGCCCGCGACGGCTTACGCCGGCCAAGCTGAAGGTAATCCATACAACGCGGCGAACCCCTACGTGCAATCGCCTGGCACAACCACGGTGCCGCCCGTCCAAACCTCTCCGGGATTGGCGTTCTGGCTCGGGTGGATTCCGGGTGTAGGCGCGATCTACAACGGGCAGTATGTCAAAGGGCTGATTCACGCCGTCATCTTCGGGCTGCTGATCAGCTTAATCAGCAGCGCCGAAAACAGCTCCGGCGTGCCTTTACTTTCGATGCTGCTCGTCGGGTTCATCTTCTACATGCCGTTCGAGGCATACCATACCGCTAAGAAGCGGGAAATGGGCGTGCCCGTTGACGAATGGTCGAGTTTGCTAGCGCCGAACAGGTACACAGGGAGAGCTCCAGTCGGACCCGTCGTTCTGATCCTGATCGGTGTCGTATTTCTCTTGGATACCTTGCACCTGGTCGAGTTCCGTGAGATCGGGCGGTTCTGGCCGGTGATTCTGATTCTGATTGGAGCTTACATGCTGTACTCCCGGCTTAGCGGACGTAGAGAAGCGCCCATCACTCCGGGCGCTTCGGCAGTGCCGCCCGGAAGCACCGCGCAAGGGGGGAATTATGGGGGCCCGCAATGAGCAATAGAGGATCCTTATACGCCCAGGCTGTGCGTGGCCCGATTTTGTTGATCACGATCGGGGTGCTGTTCGCGATGCATCAAGCGGGCGTGCTCCAGTTTTCGCGGACTTGGCCGCTGATCATCATCGTCATCGGAATACTGAAGCTGATTGAACGCATGGTGATGGCGCCTGCCCCACCCGCTCCGCCACCCCTGGGAGGTCCAACGCAATGAGACAAAGAGGCTCGGTTGCGGGACCGCTGATTCTGATTGCCATCGGCGTCCTTTTCCTGCTGCACGCGATCTCGCCCAATTTTCCTATCGCCGACGTCGTGGCCCAATACTGGCCCTATCTGCTGATCTGCTGGGGCGCCATTCAGTTGATTGAGATCTCAATACGCGCCCTAAGCGGCCGGCCCCTGCCCGTCAGCGGCATTTCGGGTGGCGGCTGGGTGCTGGTCGTTCTGATCTGCTTCGCCGGGTTGGCGACCTACGAAGTGCGGCGTCCCGACAACTGGTGGAGGCGCGTCGGTTTTGAGCATGGCGTCGAAGTGTTCGGTGATCAACACGACTACACGGTCGATTCCGTCCAGAAGAGCGCTGGCAAGACCCCGCATATCGTCATTGAAGCCTTTCGCGGCGACGCAAAGCTTACCGGCACGGATGCGGCCGAGATCACCGTCAATGGGCATAAGGCCGTTCGAGCTATGGAACCGCGTGAAGCAGATCGCGCGAACCAGCAGACGCCGGTAGAAATTATCGTCGAAGGCAACACGACGACGATCCGCTGCAATCAGGCCAAAAGCGGACCCCGCGCGGCTGTAAGGACGGACCTCGATATCTCTGTTCCCCGCGGCGCGAGCATAGAGGCAACCGGCACCGAAGGCGATTTCGACATCTCTTCTTTGATGGGCAACGTCGATATCAGCAGCGATAACGGCGGAATGCGTGTACAGGATGTCGACGGGAACGTGAAGGTCGACACGCGGCGAAGCGATCTCGTTAGGTGCGAGAACGTCAAGGGCACTGTCGATCTGCGCGGGCATGGAAGCGATGTCGAGCTCGAAAAAATCTCCGGCCAAGTGACCATAAACGGCGAATACGACGGCACAGTATCCTTGCGTGAGATTGCAAAACCTGTGCGAATCGAGAATATGCGAACCGAGCTGGCCGCCGAGCAGATACCTGGAGAAGTGAGAGTTGACCGGGGGAGTTTAAACGCCCAAAACGTAGTAGGGCCGGTGAAACTGAGTACGCGCGCAACCGATGTCACCCTGGACGGATTCACGAACGGCCTGGACTTGACGGTCGATAAAGGCGATATCGATTTGCGTCCGGCGCAGACCCCGTTGAGCAAAATGGTGGTGCACACACGTTCCGGCAATATCGAGCTGGCATTGCCTGACAGCGCGGCATTTGCGCTGACCGCCAGCACAGATAGCGGCGAGATTGAAAACGATTTCGGAGAAGCTCTGAAGGAACGTACGCAAGGCCGCGGGGCTCGTCTCGAGGGCGCGATCGGAACTGGCCCCGATTTGACGCTTACAACGGATCGAGGCACCATAACCGTACGCAAATCAAGCGGCGAGCCCACGCCTCCGAAGCAGCCCGCCGCGCAAAAACCGGGCCAGCAAGCGCGCGCGGCGTTCGCTTCAGACGTCTCTGAATAGTCATCACTTCCGAACGCTACTCTAAGGGGTTGGATCTCACTACGCCCCTTCAGTATGTAAAGGGTATTGGGCCAGTTCGAGGCGAGTTGTTAGCCACGCGCGGCCTGCTGACTGTATCCGATCTCCTGTACTACGCTCCCTTTCGGTACGAGGACCGCACGAACGTAAAGTCGCTCTCCGAGCTGGTGCCGGGCGAAAAAGCTGCGGTTCTGGCACAGGTGGCGAGCGCGAAGCTTTCAGCATTTCGTCGCGGTCCGAGAATGCTCGAAGCTGTCTTCCACGACGGCAGCGGTGCGAAGCTTCACGCCAGGTGGTTCCACGGAGAGCGTTTCGCCGACAGCGTGGCGCCCGATGCGCGCTTGGCTCTCTTCGGAAAGGTTGAACTGGACCGCTCGAACGGCCATGCTCTGATGGTGCAGCCGGAAATCGAGGTGTTCCACTCCGAAGAAGAGGACGAAGAAATGCTGCATACGGGGCGTATTATCGCCGTCTACGAAGGCATCGGGGAATTCTCGACGCGCAGAATCCGCGGCCTGATTCACCGCATTCTGAAGCAGATCAGCCTGCCGGAAGACGCGCTTCCCGCGAGCGTGCGTGAACGCGTTGGTTTGCCGGACCTCGCCTCCGCGATTCGCGAAGTGCACTTGCCCGCGGCGGGAACCGATCTTCGCCTTCTGAATGAATTTCGCACGCCGGCACAGGTTCGTTTGATCTTCGATGAGTTCTTCTGGCTCGAGTGCGGCCTGCGCCTGAAAAAGACAAAGGCACGAAAAGCTCCGGGCATCGCGTTCGCGGTCACGCCCCGTGCGCGAGAACAGATCAAAAAGATGCTGCCCTTTAAGCCCACCCAAGCCCAGCGCCGCGTCATGCAGGAGATAGCTGACGACATGAAGCGGCCACATCCTATGAACCGTTTACTGCACGGCGATGTTGGCAGCGGTAAGACGATCGTGGCTGCCCAGGCAGCGTTGATCGCCATTGAAAACGGTTACCAAGTGGCGGTGCTTGCGCCGACCGAAATCCTGGCCAGCCAGCATTATTTATATTTCAAGCGGCTGTTCGAGAACCTGGGCTACGTGGTTGCGCAACTGACAGGCTCCTCATCTCCGCGCGAAAAGCAAGAGACTAAAAAGCTGATTGAACAAGGGCGCGCGCACCTGGCCATCGGCACTCATGCTTTGATCCAACAAGATGTGGAATTCGCAAAGCTGGGACTGGCGATTGTCGATGAGCAGCACCGGTTTGGCGTGCGGCAGCGTTTGGAGCTTTTCAAGAAGGGAGAGCAAGATGAGCCTGATGTGCTGGTCATGACCGCAACACCGATCCCGCGCACGCTTGCCCTGACCATCTATGGAGATTTAGATGTTTCGACGATCCATGAGCTGCCCGCCGGACGCAAGCCGATCATCACCAAGCACGCGCGCGAATCGGAAGTAGAGCGCGTCTATGGGTTCATCGCTCAGCAGGTAAAAGCAGGACGGCAGGCCTATGTTGTTTATCCCGTAATCGAAGAGACCGATACGGCCGCTGTGAAGGCAGCCGAGCAAATGTTCGACCACTTGTCGCGCGAGGTTTTTCCGAATATCCCGGTTGGGCTTTTGCACGGCAAAATGGCGGCCGAGGACAAAGACGCCGCGATGCGAAATTTCCTGGCGGGGCAGATAAAGATTCTGGTCTCGACTACTGTCATCGAAGTCGGCGTCGATGTTCCGAACGCATCGGTGATGGTCATTGAGCAGGCCGAGCGCTTCGGGCTGGCGCAGATTCACCAGCTGCGCGGAAGAGTGGGGCGCGGTCCGCATCAAAGTTACTGCATTCTGGTAACCGGCAAGCTCAGTGATATAGCCCGGGAAAGAATCCGCACATTGATCGACTCGAGCGACGGATTTTACATTGCCGATATGGATATGCGGCTGCGTGGGCCTGGCGAATTCTTTGGCACGAAGCAGTCCGGCATTCCGGGACTGCGATTGGCCGATTTGTTACGCGATGGAGACGTTCTGGAGCTGGCGCGAGGCGAGGCGCAGAAGCTTCTCGATGCGAGCTCGGTTCAGGACAGCCTCGAGAGCAAAGAATTGCCGGGTGTCTTGCGCCATATCCAAGAACACTGGCAACGTAGATACGGATTAGTGCAAGTAGGCTAACGCGTGAGAGTAATTGGCGGACGGTTTCGCCGCCGGAAGCTGAAGGGTGTGCCCGGCCTGTCGGTTCGCCCGACTCCGGATCGTTTGCGTGAGGCGCTTTTCAGTGTGTTAGCGCCGCAAATCGAAGGCGCCACATTTCTCGACGCATATGCCGGCAGCGGAGCCGTCGGGATTGAGGCGCTGAGTCGCGGAGCGCGGCATGTCATTCTGATTGAGCGGAACGCACAAGCGCTCGTAGTCATTCGGCAGAATCTGCGCGCTCTAGGAATCGAAGGCGAGGCGACGGTGATCCGCGGCGCTGCTGCAGTTTCGCTGCGAATGCACCGGCCCGATATTGCCTTCATCGATCCGCCCTATGAGCAGACACCTGAATACCGCAAAACATTGCTGGCGCTCGCCGACGCATCCTGTTCGCTGGCAATCGCACAGCATGCCTCGCGAACCGCGCTCGACGATTGCTACGGCGCGCTTCGCAAGACGCGTGTCTTAAAACAGGGCGATAATTCGTTGAGCTTTTATCAGCGCGGCTAGTCAGCCCGCGAGTAATACGTGTATATCCATGACGTTCGTGCCTGTGGGCCCGGTCTTCACTAACGCGCCGACAGCATCCAAAAACGGATACGAATCGTTATTCGCAAGATACTTCTCCGGTTCAAGGCCACGCTCACGCGCCTTCCGGATCGTATCGCCGGAAACGACGGCTCCAGCGGCATCAGTCGGCCCATCAGTTCCATCCGTTCCGCCGCTTAACACAGCGCAGTTTCTGAGCGCGCAGATATCGATTGCCGCAGCCAGTGCGAACTCCTGGTTCCGCCCGCCCTTTCCTTTCCCTTTCACCGTAACTGTGGTTTCGCCACCGGAGAGAATGCATGCCGGCGGCCGCACCGGATTGCCGGAGGCGACAACCTCATGCAGAATCTGTGCATGCATCCGCGCAACCTCGCGTGTTTCGCCTTCGATGCTGCTCGAGAGAATCAGCGGCTGAAAGCCCAGCGCTTTCGCTTCCCGTGCAGCTGCCTCGAGCGCCAGGCGATTGCTCCCGATCACAACATTATGCACGTGCTCGAATGTGGCATCGCCCGGCTTGGGAGTTTCGCGAATCTCTCCGCGCGCGCCTGCTTCCAGGCGATGGCGTACGACTCGCGGAACCGTATTCAGAAGATGAAATTTTCTCAGAACCTCCAGTGCATCGCCAAACGTAGAGGGATCCGCCGCCGTCGGTCCCGACCCGATGACATCCAGCCGATTTCCGATCACGTCGGAAAGTATCAGGCTGATGACGGTCGCTGGATAGGCAAGCGCCGCAAGTTGGCCGCCCTTCAGACTCGAGATGTGCTTCCGAACCGCGTTCAATTCATGAATCGTCGCTCCCGCGCGCAAGAGAAGATCGGTCGTCTTCTGCTTCGCCTCGAGCGTGATCGGCGGCGCCGGGGCCGACAGCAAGGCAGATGCTCCTCCTGAGATCGCTACGATCAGCAGATCCCGCGCGTTCAGATTCCGCAGCAAGGC
The DNA here is from genome assembly GCA_963703035.1 of uncultured Acidobacteriaceae bacterium. GTDB lineage: Bacteria > Acidobacteriota > Terriglobia > Bryobacterales > Bryobacteraceae > Bog-105. The sequence goes on from OY969780.1 coordinate 3,291,844, forward strand.
TTGAATTTCAGTCGATGCACAAAGACCGGCTGCGTCGGGTATCGGATGCTCAGCTTCGATCAGTTGAATGCCTCGCGGACGTGCTCGAGCGTGTCCCCGCTTCGTAACAACTATGCCGCCCGTCAACCTTCCGGCCACGATTTCAGTCGCACTGGCGGCCATTTCGACCGCCGCCTTCCCAGCGCCGATCAAAAAAATGCGATCGAACTCCTTAAGCCGACGGCGCACTGCTCCGGCTTGGATGTAACCGGAGCGAATCGATAAGTATCTCCGAACAGCGTTGCTCGCATTCGCGGCAGTTATTGCTGCCCGGAAAATCTGCAGAGCATTTCGGCGGAGGCGATTTGTGGATGACCTCACGCCGCCTAAAAGATCGGGAGCCGCAGAATTTTCTGCACAGTTTGTGAGATATCGTCAGTATCGACTTCAACGCGGAAATCAGCTCGCCCATAGAGCGGCCGCCGGTCCGCAAATAGCTGCGCGAGGCCGTTCTGATCCGCGGCCAGAGGACGCGTCGCAACGTCCCCAAGCCGTTTCAGCACTGTCTCGAACGCGCAATCGAGCCACACTGTAATCCCATTGTTCTCGATGAGGTCCCAATTCCTGGGCTGCACGAAAGCCCCTCCTCCTAGTGCGAAGACGCAGGGCTCCCCCGACTCGACCCGCGACACACGCGCTCGAATCATCTCGCTTTCCAGCTCGCGGAACAGCGCTTCGCCGCGCTGGACGAAAATCTCGCTGATCGTTTTTCCTTCCCGGCTCTCAATTTCGCGATCGATATCCACGAAACACCATCCCAGTTCCTGCGATAGCGAGTGCCCAATGGTCGTCTTCCCGCATGCCATGAACCCGACAAGATAAAGCCCCGGAGTGCGCTTCAGCTTAAGGGTCATTCCCTCACCGGCAACAGTATATCGCCGCTCATCGAGCGGATAATGGTGTCATGAGCACGCAGCTGCTTCCTTTATTTCCGCTTTCGGTCGTGCTGCTGCCCGCAACTCCGCTGCCTCTGCATATCTTTGAAGACCGATACAAGGAAATGATGAGTGACATCATTCCCGCTCGCGCTGAGTTCGGAATCGTGCTGGCCAAGGAAGACGGGATTGTCAATGTCGGATGCACTGCAACTGTTGACCGTATCTTCCGGCGATATCCCGACGGCAGGCTCGATTTGCTCGCTCTGGGACACCGCCGATTTCAGGTCATATCTCTCGATGAAGAGAAACCGTATCTACGCGCAGCGGTCGAGTACTTCAATGACGAGGAGGCCACTGATGTCCCCGCTGCGCTTCGCAAGAAGGCGATTGCCGCTTATGAGCGGTTGCGTGAGGTAGAAAAGCCGGAAGTCATCATCGAACCGAAGCTCGAAGGTCCCCAGCTCAGCTTTCAGCTTGCGCAGTTCATCTCAGACCTCGATAAGCGGCAGACCGTGCTGTCGCTTCGCTCAGAGGTGGAGCGCTTGGAATTTCTTGTCGGCATGCTCCCCGACTATACGCTCCAGCGGCAGCGCATTATGCTCGCGAAACGTGTCGCTCCTCTGAACGGACACCCAAAGCACGTTGCGGGCTTGCAATCGTAAACCGGGTTTGACACGCCAGCACCTCATCTTCGATGCGGACGACACGCTCTGGGAAAATAACATCTATTTCGAGGACGCCTTCGATCGATTCTGCGTGTATTTGGCGCATTCCTCGATGACATCCGGGCAAATCCGCGCTGCCCTCGATGAAATTGAGAGAGTCAATTCGAAGATCAACGGCTATGGTTGCCGGAGCTTCGGCTGCAATTTGACCGCGTGTTTCGAGCGTGTCGCCGAGCGTGAAATGTCTGGCCGCGATCGCGAGGCCATCACGGAATTAGCGCACGCGATTCAGGAGAGGCCGCTCGAGTTGCTCGAGGGAGTAGAAGATGCCGTCGCCGAGCTGTCCAGCCGCCATGAGCTAACACTTTTCACGAAGGGCGATCCCGAGGAACAGCGGTCAAAGATAGAGCGGTCCGGAATAGCTCAGTACTTCCAGCATGCCGCAATTGTGAAGGAGAAGAATGAAGCGGCATACCGCGAATTAGCGCAAGAGCGAGGCTTCCTTGTAGAGAGAACGTGGATGATCGGCAACTCTCCGAAATCGGATATCAATCCTGCGCTTGCGGCGGGATTGAGCGCTGTCTATGTGCCACATCCGCGGACTTGGAGGTTAGAGCACGAAGCGGTTCCAGACAATCACCCAAGACTGTTGGTCGTGGAACGGATTCGAGAGTTGACAACATATTTCTAAATGCGCTCGTGCGAAGTCAGTGCCGAAGCTCTTCCCCGATGCGAGGAGATATGGCCGGGACCTGCGATGCCGAAGCGCACAGGCCGTTTTGCTGGCCGTTGTGCGCGGTTAAAGGAATCTAGTCGGCCCGCTTGCTGCTCGCTCGCCGGGGCTTGGGCTTGCTCTTGCCTTTGAGCGCAAAGGACGAGGATGCGCGTTCGGAGGCAGGAGAAACCCGCTGCTCTTGGCCGGGCACGCTTGAGACCGCGGCCGTTTTGCGCGGGTTTCTCGAGACATTGAGCGCCACTGCAGCGCGGATGAGATCCTTCAAGGCCGCCTCATCGATCTTGTCGCCTTCGTGGATGTCGATGGCGCGCCGGACATTCCCGTCGAGGCTGGAGTTGAATAGACCGGAAGGGTCCTTCAACGCAGCTCCGTTGGCAAATGTCATCTTCACGTGGTTCTTGTACGTCTCTCCCGTGCAGACGATGCCGCCGTGCGAAAAGACGGGAGTCCCCGGCGTTGTCGGCTTGACCCACTTCCACTCTTCCACGATCTCAGGGTCTGCCTCGTGTATGATTTCGCGCACTTTCGCGAGCGCCCTGCCGCGCCAGTCCCCAAGCTCGTTGATCTTCTCGTCGATTAATGCAGAGGCAGATTCCACCGGGACTGGCCTTTTCATGTACAGCTCCAACTCTCCCATGTATTTTAGCTGCGCTCAGCGTAAGCCCCACCTCAAGTTGGAAGCCTCCGCTTCGGTAGCAGTTCGGAAAACCAGTAAGAAGATATGCCTCCGATTAGCGCACCCTTGATAGAGCATACGAGGCACTTCCCGGAAACATGATACTTTAGACCGCCATTTTTCCGTCATCGGTATCGCTTATACCGAGATGCGACGATCTACTGCGACCCGCTAGCCGCCGCAAGACATCCATAGCTCTGGTCGTCCCTTCGACTCGTTGCGTGTTCTCGATACCGAACCCGATCCACCCGGAGTTCACACCCTCGATCATCTCTTCATACGCCCATGTACCGCCTCTGGGCAGCCCCATCTGTTGGAAAGCATCCGCCCAAGCCTCACGCGGGATCGCCTGCGCTTTGACATCTCGGCCGATTGCCTCGCCCAACTCGGTCGCCAGTTCATCAGGGCTCACCATCGAGCCGAGTTCAATGACGCGCTTTCCTGTCCACTCGCTCGTGAGCAGCCTTGCGATCTCGCCGCCGATATCCTCTGTGGCGATCATAGGCAACTTGCGGTTCGTTGGCGCGTAAAAAGTGAGCAAAGTGCCGCCCTGCGCTGCCTGAAGACCGAACAGGTAGTTCTCGTAGAACGACCCGGCCCTCACAAACGCCACGGGGAAGGACTCGTATTTGAGAGCCTCTTCAAGCAGGTGCGTCGCAGTAATCAACCCCAGACCACTGGTCTTCTCCGAGCCCATCGACGACAGCACCACGAGCTTCGGCGGCCGGGACTTGACCAGAGCTTCTTTGTAACTTGCAATAACAGTTTTGGCCTCCCGGAAGTCGAGTGAAGGCGTCTGGATGGGCGGCATCATCAGGTACGCCCCTTGAACGCCATCGAGCGCCTGCGCCATTGCCGCTGCATCTTCCCATTTGCCCTTGACCAACTCGACACCCTTGTCGGTCCATTCGGAGGCCTTCGTTTCATCGCGCACAAGCGCCCGCACCTGCTTACCCAACTCAAGAAGGTGGCGCGCCGCCTACCTTGCCCGTGATCCCCGTGACCAGAAACATGCTTGCTCTCCTCCGGGATTTAGATGCAGCGCCTGTCAAGGCGTCGCACTTCTTGTGCGAACAGAGGGCTAGCCGTCCTTTGAGTAAAGTATTCTCAGATCGGCTTGACTTAAGTAAACAAGAGACTCACGTTCAAGCGCCGAGCTCGGGCACCCAACGCATCGCATACATCCAAGAATTCAGTACCCGGAACTCATCTTTGCGTCGGTCAATTTCCGTGTAGCCCATTATCCGTTCCAAACGATGATGTCAGCCGCCCACGCGGCACTCTATTGCGAGTACTCGACGCCCTTGTAACCTGCGCAAATGCGGATCGCGGAACATGTCAGAAGCTGCGCAACAGGAACTCTCTTGTACTTGCCAGCACTTTCTCTTGTATCGCGCGTTCGGGCAACACACGCGCAATCGCAACTGCCCCGGCCATTGCTGAAAAGATCACAAAGAAGGCGCGCTCTTTGTCGGCAGTTCGCCGTCCGGGCATAAAGGGAAGCATTCGATCCCGATAATTCACCATTTCGCTGAATACGCGAGGTCTCACCGTCTCGTCCACCCGCGCCAGTTCGGGGGCAAGCGTCGCCAGCGGGCAGCCGCGCTCCGGATGAGCGCAGTATTCCACGCTGAGGTAGGTCCTGACAATGGCCTTCCACGCCGGTTCTGAGTGCGACTGTTCGGCCGCGCGAACCAAGTGGTCGGTGATATCCCTGAACGCATCCCGCAGCGACTCCATCAGTAGCTCATCCTTGCTGCTGAAGTGCTTGTAGAAGCCGCCATGCGTCAAACCAGCGTCACGCATCACTGCGGCTACTGCTGCGCCGTTTAAGCCCTCCGCTCGTACGCGCCGCGAGGCGTCCTTCACAATCTTCTCGTGGACTTCCGCCTTGTGCTCGGGCCCGTAACGCATGGCTGATTATAGGAAGCTCAGCATCATCCCACCGCCCAGCCCGCCGAATCTGCGAAAGAAAGTCGAATCTATCAGATGATTCTAATCATCTCATGACCAGAAAAGGAGGACTTCTCATGTCCCAGCCCATTCTCATTACAGGCGCGGCAGGCGGCTCACAAGGCTCAACCGGGCGCGTGGTGGCCGGTCTCCTGCTCAAGCAGGGAATTTCCATACGTGCCTTTGTCCACAAACTGGACGCCCGGTCTGATGAACTCCGCCAGCAAGGCGCCGAGATCGTCGCGGGCGATCTCCTCGACCCGGCGTCGGTTCAGACGGCCGTGCGAGGCGTGAAGCGCGCGTTCTTCACTTATCCGGTCACCGGCGGCTTGCTGGAGGCTGTCACCATCTTCGTCGCTGCGGCCCGGGACGCAAAACTCGAATTGGTGGTGAACAATTCGCAGTTTCAGGGTACGCCCGATGACGCGGCGTTTCGCGATCTCCAACACGCACCCTCATTCCGCAATCTGCAGCACCGGTTGGCGGATCGCATCTTTGATTGGGCTAAGATTGGAGCCGTTCATATCCAAGCACCGCCTTACTACGAGAACGTCCGCGCGCTTGTCAGCGGCAGCGTGGCTGAGCACAACATAGCCTTTCTGCCATGGGGCGCTGAGACAACGGTGATTCCGCTCGCCGGCGCGGAAGACGTATGCCGCGTAGCCGCAACTCTTCTGGCGAACCCGGGATTCCCGACGCAGACTGTGTATCCTCTCGTGAGCGAAACACTCAGCGTGAAGGAGATGATCGGAACTCTCGGCCGGGTGATCGGACGAACCGTTCGCTACGTACCTATCACGGACGAACAGTGGGCTGACGCAATGAAGGAGCGGATTAATCCTCACGCGCTTGACCATCTGAGCCACCTTTGGCAGTACTACCGAATGAATGGGCAAACTTATCAGAGCACCGATACAGTGCAAGCCGTAACCGGTCGCAATCCAAAAACGCTGGAGGAGTTCTTCCGGGCGAACATCGACTCCATGACCAGGGGAGACTACTAATGTCGGCCCAAATTATCTTCCTCCTTCATCTGGTCTTGGGTTATGTCGCCTGGCTGCTTTGCATTCGTGTTTACGGGTTGCCGAAGCTCCTGACGATCGACCGGGTCACTGCGCAACGTGCAATCGCCACACTTCACAGCTTTCGCTTTTTCGGGCTTGTCTTTCTACTCCCAGGAATCGTGGGCCCCAATCTGCCCGCCCACTTCGCCGTGTTCGCCGCTTACGGGGACTTCGCAACCGGAATACTGGCGATACTGACGCTGATGACCATAAGAATACGTCCCCTATTTTGGTCGTTCGTCGTCGCGTTCAATCTCGTCGGAACAACCGACATCCTCGTAGATTACTATCACGGCATTCAAACGGGTCTCCCCGCGCTAGCAGGACAGTTAGGCGCCACCTATGCGATCCTGATCATCTATGTGCCATTGCTGATGATCACGCACGCGATGGCGCTGTACTGGCTGGTGCGTCCTCAGCCCAGCTCGATTCGCGCCGTTGCCCATGACGCAATTGCGTCCTAAGTTAACCACGCGGAGAAACGAAAGCAACGGCGGGCCATCGAAAGGTGAACCGACTTAAGTGTAACTCCGAGTGTGCGCGGATCGTCCGCAAACCGGAAGTTGCAGCCCGCGTAATAGTTTCGAACGTCGTGGTCATCGTCGGCGCCTGGCGTACTCGAGCGACTTCTCGAAGCGCGTTGGCCTTCTCGCACTCCTACGACCTAAACAGCCGGCCGCCCGTTCAGCCGGTGCGCCGCCCCCTGCGCCACTTGGCGGCATACGGCAGCACCATCCAGAACACGTTACAGGGTCAATCTGCATTCCCCCGGCCCCTGATGCCAGCGCCTCAACCCTGCCGGCTCGCGCTCCTTGCGCAGGTTGCGGTGCACTTTAATCGTCAGCTTAATGAGTTATTGCACGAGGAAGCCTATTTCCTAAAGCATGCACCCGGCTGTGATGGCACCGCTCATGGGGAAGTATGAATTAGCGCAGGTGTCAGGGTTCAGAGATCAGGGAACAGAAATCAGGAATCGCAAAATTCACACTTGACATTGACGCAGGAATCCACTACCGTATGGTTGTGGATCAATTGGGTACAACGTTTGCTGCTTTGTCTGATCCAACCCGGCGGGGGATGATCGAACGACTCTCACATGGTCCTGCCTCTGTGCATGGATTGACGGAACCGTTTGCACTCTCGCAGCAGATGATTTCAAAACATATTGCCTACCTGGTGCGGGCGCGGATTGTGATGAAGACGAAGCGTGGACGAGAGAGTGTGTGCACGCTTAGGCCAGATGCGATAAAAGCAGTCAGCGATTGGGCGTTTAACTATCGCCGCTTCTGGGAAGAGAGTTTCGACAAGCTGGATGCGGTTGTGAATCAAATGAAAAAAACGGAGGTCAGAGATGACAAAAAACACGGTTAACGCGACAGAGCGGATGGTTGTCACAAGAGTTTTCGATGCTCCACGCGAATTGGTTTGGAAGGCGTGGACAGACCCGAAATACGTGATGCAATGGTGGGGACCGAAGGGTTTTACTGCGCCTTTCTGCAAGATCGATTTTCGCGTGGGAGGAAAATTTCTGTGCTGCATGAGAGCGCCGGATGGCCAGGAATTGTGGAATGCTGGTGAATACCACGAGATTGTTCCGCACGAGAAGATCGTTTCCTCCATGTACTTTTCCGACCCGAAGGGAAACAAGGTTGAGCCTGCGCAATATGGAATAGAACATGAGGCTATAGCCGATGCGCACGACGTAATTACCTTTGAGGATTTTGGAAACGGCCAGACGAAACTCACCTTCATTGGCAATGAAACCATGGAGCAGGCCAAAAATAGCGGTCAGCTCGAAGGCTGGAACCAGATACTCGATAAAGTTGCTGCAGTTGTTGCGGGGCTAGCGCAGGCGAAATAAGAAGTTGAAGTAGGCAGGAAAGGGAATACGAGACAGGGGTTTCAACCAGAATCTCCCCTTTCTACACCTGATCTAGGGGTTTGAATCGCTCCTCAGGGGATTGTAAGGTCAAAAAAGTGCGGCTGCGCCGAAAGAGTCATTTCTTTCGGTAAGCTCCGCGCAAGCCTGTTGCTAAGACCCGAGTTACTCATTCCGGCTCGACGCAGGTGAGATTTGCGGTTTCCGGGCGGGTTGTCGGCAAACCGGAAGTTGCACCGGCGACCAGATGGTCCGCGCATACAGCCCGCGTAACAGTTTCGAACGACGTGGTCATCATCGGCGCCTGGCGTACTCGAGCGACTTCTCGCAGTGCGTCGCGTTGGTGAACAACATTGGCAGGCTGGCCTCTCGACGCAACGAACTCAGCATCGCCAACGTCACCGCCTCCTCGCACTCCTACGACCTAAACAGCCCGCCGCCCGTTCAGCCGGTGCGTCGCCCCCTGCGCCACTTGGCGGCATACGGCAGCACGAATAAGTACAGACCGGTGAACAGCAGCAAGGCGAGCGGGATCAGCGCCAAGAGGCCCACCCAGACGGTATACTTCCGCAGCGCCACGGCGATGCCGTTGATGATAACGGCCAGCGTAAAAGCAATGGACACCCAGCGGTGGGTCTGCCGAACCCATTTGTTCCAGTTCAATGGGACCTCCTCATTCACGAGTTTGAGCTGTTTTAGGCGGCCAGTTGGGCGTTTCAACCCCGAACTGCTTGGCATACTCGGCATTCAATCGCTGCCAACCGAACTTCAGGGCCTCGGCGCCGGCGATACGTCCAATAGGGTCTCCGCTCAGAAGCCGATCCAGAACATCGAAACAAATGTGCCAGCCCGCGGCGCCCCACGAGATAAAGCGGCGGTCGATGCTGTGCCACAGCTTCAGGCGCGTGCCGCCACCCGAGGATTCGAGTTCCCACCGCATATCGTCGTACTCCAGCACTCTGGGAGCGTCCGCTCGCGTCACTCTTGTTTCGGTAACCTGCAGAGTTCCCAGCCAGGTGAGCTTCACGGTGCTACCAACCGTACCCAGATTCCCATCGGCCTCAAAGGGCGCCCACTCGCACAGATGCGCCGGGTCGGTAAGCGCCTGCCAGACTTTTTCCGGCGAGTGGCGCAGCTCTCTGACGACAATCAGCGTCCACTTCTCTCCGTCCTTCCGTACCTCTGCCCCGCCGGCGGGACCCGGCGTGTACTGTTGACCATCAGTCATCTTCTTCTCCAAGTGTGCCGAGTGGCGCAGGCACTTTGCCTGCCGTGCCGCGACTCATCGCGGCACTTGTTCAAGTGCTTTCGAAATCGCCGGGACATCCCACTAGCGTGAATGGCGTGCCAGTTGGACGAGCTGAATGAGGTTGCCGCAAGTGTCGTTCAGCATCGCAATGGTCGAGGCGGTCACGTCGGTGGGCGGCATCGTGAACTCGGCGCCGCGACCCTTGATCCGCTCGTAGTCGCCCTTGATGTCGTCGGTGTAGAACATGGCCGCGGGCTGGCCCTGTTGAAAGATCGCCTGTTGATACGCTTTGGCTGCGGGGTTGTTATTCAGCGCTAGCTGCAGCTCAGTGCCGTCCGGCTCCTCGGGCGAGGCCACGGTCAACCAGCGAAACGGGCCCTGACTGAAATCGGCCTTCTTGGTAAACCCCAGTACCTCCGTATAGAAGCGCAGGGCCTTGTTCTGGTCGTCCACGTACACGCTGCTCATTTTGATTTTCATTTCGTTCTCCCTTTGTCACGTTCGCGGTTTGGACCGCCTCGTCTTCTCCTTGTCCTTCCTTTTCCTTGGTGCTAAGGAGCGCACAGGGCGTTTGGCGCCCGTTGTGCGCGATCCAGATTCATTCATACGGTCGAGGTGGCGTTCGAGAGCATCTACGTGAGCGGACCAGAACCGACGAAACGGAGCCAGCCAGGCATCCACCTCCTGAAGTGGTTCAGGTTTCAGGCGGTAGAGGCGGCGCTGTGCGTCCACCGTGGATTCTACGAAGCCGGCGTTTCGCAGCACGCGCAGGTGCTTTGATACGGTTGGCTGCGGCATACGAAGCTGCCACTCGATCTCTCCAACCGACCGTTGTGACGAGATCAGGAGGCTCAATATCGCGCGGCGGTTCGGCTCCGCAATGATTTCGAACACGGATTCCACCCTCTTCATATACCCCACAGTGCATATGCTTGTCAAGGTATATAAAGGCAGTCCCGGTCAGCACAACAGATGATCAACTTAAAAGTTCTCCTCTGGCTTTTTCGAGAAAAAGTCAAATCGCACCAATTCAAACATCTGGGGGCCCCCGCGAGAGGTCAGAGCAATGGGCCAAGAAAGGGGGAATGGTGTTGATATATCGCGGCGGGAAATGCGCGAATGAATCGTTCACAAGTTCAGTCGGCCCTTGTGGAAACGGCTAGCACGATGCCGCAATTTACCAATCGCGCTCCTGGGTGACGATGGTGTCTTTGACCTGAACAAGGATGAAGGCAGCATCACTTTGAAGAACGGGAATACGAGCGTTATCTTCGACTTCAAAGATAGTTGGAAGCCGCCCCCGTCGCTGCAAGCGCAAGCTGACAACGAGGCCCAACTCAGACAGGAGAAGGAGAAGAGCAACAGGCAATCAGAGAATCCTTAGCAGAAACCTTGCAAAATGAATTCGATTCGCAAGGGCTGGATGTCAGAGCGCGCGTATTCACGTCACGGCCCGACGAGTTGTTTTGTATTCCGAAGTGTTTAAAGACCTCACAGCGATGGCAGAATTCTGGAGTCCATGGGACGCTAGGTGCGAACTACACTCTGTAGCGCCGGATTCAAAACGGTTCGCCTTGCAGCAAGCGCGATCTTGCAGTATTGAAAAAGCTATTCTCTGAAATGCAAGTAAGATGCGGCGTCCTTACATTGAATTGTGTTTGATCAAAGGCGCCCGTCTACCGCAATCCAGCAGCCGATACCGAAGCGAACGATAGCAGCGCCGAGGGAAAGATCCCCAAAAATAGCGTGCCGATGGCGCTGCCCCACAGAGCCGCGCGCTCGCCCACCGAGGGAGGCGGTAGTTCCAAAGTCGCCGCACCGGGCTCATGCATGTAAATGGCGACGATGATCTTCAGGTAATAGTAAGCCGCAATTGCGCTGTTAATCAGGCCGAGCACCGTCAGCCAGACCAGGTGAGAGCTGAGGGCTGCTTGGAAGATGTAGAACTTGGCGAAGAAGCCGCCGGTCAGCGGCACGCCGATCAGCGAGAAAACAAAAATCGCAAGCAAAGCCGCCGTAGCAGGTTCGCGGCGCCCGAGTCCTGAAAGATCTTCGATCCTGACATATTTCTCGTGCCGGGCAGCAATGTGGCTCACGACTGCGAAGGCGCCGATATTCATCAACGCATAGGAAGCGAGATAGAACATCGCTGCTGCTGTCCCGATCTGCGAATGCGCCGTAAAGGCGATTAGGATGTAGCCGGCGTGCGCGATCGAGCTGTACCCCAACAGCCGCTTCACATTGGTCTGGAGCAAAGCCGCGAAATTGCCGACGATCATCGTCAGCAGAGCGCACGCCCAAATCAAATAGAGCCAACGCTCGTTCATCGAACCGAATGAGGTCGTGAATACGCGAAACAAAACTGCGAATGCCGCAGCTTTAGGTCCCGCCGACAGGAAAGCGCTTACTGGAGCAGAGGCGCCCTGATACACGTCAGGAGCCCATATTTGAAAGGGCGCAATCGAAACTTTGAACCCGAAACCGACAAACATCAAACCCGCAGCCAGGCCGATCAGCACCGGCGAAATCGATCCGCCAGCCAGACTGCGATGTATCTCATCGAGATTGGTCGATCCGGCGATTCCATACATCCACGCGATGCCGTATAGCAGAAATGCCGTTGCGAATGAGCCTAGCAGGAAATACTTCAGCGCGGCCTCGTTGTTGCGCCGGTCGTCGCGTAAGAATCCTGCCAGCACATACGTTGCGATCGATGAAATCTCGAGGCCAATAAAGACCATGATCAAATCGTTCGCGCTGGCCAGTACACATTGACCGACAAGTGAAAACAAAATGAGCGCATAGTATTCGCCTGTTTGCGCTCGCTCGCGAACCAGATAGCTGAACGATATGAGAATGCACAAAAAACCCACGATCAGCACAAGACCGCGGAAAAATGTAGCGTATGCGTCGATGGTAATGATGTTCTGAAAGGCCTGCCCCGGATTTGTATAAGCGATCCAGTTCGCCACGAACGCCAGCGCGATTCCGATCAGCGAGAGAGCGCCCAGTGATGTTTTCTGCCTTTCGGAAGTGATCGGTTCGAGCATCATAATAATGACCCCAAAAGCGGTCAGAATAATCTCCGGCAGGAAGCGTAGATACTCGGAAGCGTGCGGAACGAAATTACCGAGCATCAGAGACCTTCTCAGCCTGCGCTGGTTCCTGTATTGCAGGGAAGATCAACTTCACCCGGTACTCGTCATTCATTTTGGTTTGATCGAGCGTGTGCATCGTGGCAGCCGTAATCGACGGCATAAACGATTGCGTGTAGCTGCCCAGCCAAACCATCAATGCGATCAGAGGCAATAACGGAGCCCAATCGCGAAAGCTAAGATCGGGCATGAACCGCTCCCGCTCGGCAGACTTACCCCAAAACACGCGCTGATACATCCACAGCATGTATGCGGCCGAGAGAATGACACCCAGCGCCGCCCAGGCCGCCCACGAGAAGTGCGTCAGCGCAGCGCCTTGGAGCACAAGATATTCGCCGATAAAATTGCAGAGCGCGGGTAAGCCGATGCTCGCAAGCATCGCAATCATAAATACCGTTGCCAGCCGCGGCGCGGGTGTAGAGATCCCTGCGAAATCGGCGATCTCGAGGGAACCGCGGCGCTGCTCCATATATCCCGCGATCAAGAACAGAGCGCCGGTCGAGACGCCGTGCGCGAGCATTTGATACACAGCGCCATCCGCTCCTTGTTGGGTGAACGTAAAAATGCCCAGCACGATGAAACCGAGATGGCTGACCGAAGAATAGGCAAGCAGGCGCTTGATATTGGGTTGAATCAGCGCCAGTAAGGCGCCGTAAATGATTCCGATGATCGCAAGCACGATTACCCAACCGGAGCACCTCTGAGAACCCATTGGGAAGAGCGGTAGGCAGTAGCGGATTAATCCGTAAGCTCCCATCTTCGACATCACGGCTGCGAGCAAAAAAGTCGCGGGCATCGGCGCTTCCGCGTACGCGTTCGGCAACCACGTATGGAAGGGGAAAATGGGAACCTTCACAGCAAACGCCGCAAAGAATCCGAGGAACAAGAACGTTTGCTGAGCCGGCGATAGAATCACGCGTCCCGAGGCGAACGCATTCAGAATCTCGACATAGTCGAATGTGCCCGTAAGAGTATGAAGGAAGATGATCGACGCAAGCATCAGGACCGAACCCAGCATCGTGTACACGAAGAACTTCACGGCCGCGGGTCCGCGTCTTGCCCCGCCCCAACTTCCGACCATCAGATACATGGGCACGAGCGCGACTTCCCAGAACACGTAAAACGCAAACAGATCCAGCGCCGAAAATACACCAATCAGCCCGAACTCAAACAGCAGAAGCAGCGCGAAAAAATTTCTGTGCCGCTCCTGAATCATGGTCCGCGAAACCCAAACTCCAATCGGCAACAGCAGCGTTGTCAGCAGAACCAGCCACAAATTAATGCCATCAATGCCGATGTGAAAGTGAATCTGGAGTGTCGGAGTATTCACCCAAACGCGATTGAGACCGGAAGTGAACTGCGCCGGGCTGCCCACCGCCGGAGCGATTAGGCCAAGTGATGTGATGAACGCAATGACCGTCGTGATTAGCGCGACCGCGCCCGCCGCCTTCGAATTGCGCGGAAGAAACAGCACGACGAAGAAGCCGATCAGCGGAAGCGCGAGCGTGATCGCCAGCCAGTTCAACGGCCACCCCCCGCAACGCCAAAAATGAAAATGGTAATCAGCGATCCAGCTAAAACCCAGGTGGCATAGTTGCGAATGCTTCCCGATTGCAACTGCCGCAGCAGCGCACCCCAACCCCGCACTGCTCGTCCCAATCCATTCACGAACGAGCTGTCGATCACTGCTTGCTCAACGCCTCGCCACAGAACAAATCGCGAAATGCCTTCGAGCGGCTTTACAATCAGTCCGGAATAAATCTCATCCACGTAATACTTGTTCGCGACGAGCGTGTATAGCGGACCCGCAGCTGTTTTCGCCGATTCCGCCAGAGCCGGCCGAATTACATACAAGAAGACCGCAACGATGATGCCGAGTATTCCGAAACTCGCGGAAATAATCATGGCCGTTACGTTTTCGTGCGCCGCAAGCGGAAACGCGGGAGAAAGCCAATGCGGTACGTTGATCAGGCCGCCAAAGAGCGAGAGTACGGCCAAGACCATTAGCGGAACCGTCATCACTGCCGGCGCTTCATGCGGATGCTGGTGCCCTCGATAGTTCCCAAAAAAGGTCATGCAGAACGCGCGGAAAACATAGAAGGCCGTAACGCCCGCCGTGATCGCGCCGATCCAAAACATCCACGGCCTGTGCGCATATGCAGCCGAAAGAATGGCGTCTTTGCTGAAAAAACCGGAGAATCCAGGGAAGCCCGAAATCGCGAGGCTCGCAACACCGAGCGTAATGAATGCAACCGGCATGGCCTTTCTCAGGCCGCCCATATGCCGGAGGTCCTGCTCGCCGCCAAGCCCGTGAATGACGGCGCCCGCTCCAAGAAACAGCAGGGCTTTGAAGAACGCATGCGTCATTAAATGAAAAATGCCGGCCGAGTATGCGCCGAGTCCCACACCGAGGAACATGTAGCCGAGTTGCGAAACGGTCGAGTAGGCGAACACTCGCTTGATATCGTTTTGCACGATGCCGATGGTTGCTGCAAACACTGCCGTGAAAAGCCCTATCAGCGCGACTACGTTCATCGCCAACGGCGTGTGATTGTAGAGAAACGAGACTCGCGCGATCATGTACACGCCCGCCGTTACCATCGTCGCGGCGTGAATGAGAGCAGAGACCGGTGTGGGGCCAGCCATCGCGTCCGGTAACCATACATACAGCGGAAATTGGGCCGACTTCCCGATCGCGCCCACAAACAGCAGCAGTGTAATCGCAGTCAAGGCGCCCATTCGGGCCTCGACCGGCATGCCCGAAACTGCTGCGCTGATTTTTCCGAAATCGAGTGTTCGAAAAACAACTACCGTCAGGAAGATGCCTAGCGAAAAACCGAAATCGCCGATGCGATTCACGATGAAAGCTTTGTTCGCGGCGTTCCCGGCAAATTCCTCCAGAAAATAAAAGCCGATCAGCAGGTAACTGCATAGCCCAACGCCTTCCCACCCGACAAACATGACCAGCAGGTTCGACGCCAGCACCAGAATCAGCATAAAAAATACGAACAGGTTGAAGTAACTGAAGAACCTGTAATAGCCGCCCTGGTGCGCCATGTAACCGATCGCGTAAATGTGGATCAACAGACCGACGCCGGTCACCACCAGCAACATCACCGCAGTTAAGCGGTCGACGAACAGATCGAACCCGATATTGAGGAATCCACTCTGTATCCAGGTAAAGTAATGCTCTGAGTGAGCCGTGGTTAATGGGTATAGCCTGCCCAGCACAAACCACACATAGGCAAAGGAAAGAGACACTGAGCCGATCGCAATCGCGCTAACGACCGGCTTTGAAAACCGCTTGCCGAAAATGCCGTTGAGCAGGAAACCGATCAGCGGGAAAAACGGGATGAGCCAGAGATTCATGAAGTGTTCTCTAAAGCTTCATCGAATCAACTTCATCAATCTGAAGCGTGCCCCGATTTTTGAAGATGGTGAGAATGATTGCGAAGCCGACAGCGGCTTCTGCTGCAGCCACGACCATCACGAAAAACGCGTAGATGTGACCGTCAATGCGCCGGAGGTGATAGGAAAACGCAACGAAGCTCAGATTCACCGCATTCAGCATCAGCTCAATCGACATGAACACCGTGATAATGCTCTTGCGATACAGGAATCCTGCGACTCCGAGCGCGAACAGCACAGCGCTGAGCAGCAGGTACCACGACAAAGGCACAGGCGGAATGTGAGGCATTCTAATCGAATTCCTTTCGCGCGAGCACTACGGCTCCGAGAATCGCAATCAGAATCAAAACCGAGATCACTTCAAAGGGCAACAGGTATTCGGTAAACAGCATGCGGCCCACATGCTGTGCTGTACCGCCAACCCAGCTTCCGAACTGCACCGTTCCGAGCGAAGGCAAAACACCGCGGATCAGAAACCCAATCACTGCGACAAAAGCCAGCAGCAGCGGCAGGCCGGCAATCTGCGCAAACCATGACTTTCCGCTCGCCTTCTCCGAACCGGCGTTGAGCAGCATGATCACGAAGACAAACAGCACCATCACGGCGCCTCCGTACACGATCATTTGCGCCATCGCAATGAACTCTGCGCCTAGCAACAGATAAAGTACGGCCAGCGAGCCCATGACACCGATCAACGAGAGAGCGCTCGAAATCGGATGTTTCTGCAAGATCAGATTAAAAGCGCACACGACTGCCACTACGGCGAATACGATAAAGAGAATCGTGTCCATGATCTAGCGCCTGGTTATCAGAATATAGCTACAAATAATGCCGTAACCAACAAGTTGAGCAACGCGCATGGAAACAAAAAGGTCCACGCGAAGTGCATCAGTTGATCGTAGCGGAAGCGCGGCAGCGTGCCGCGTATCCAGATATAGACAAAGAGCAGGATTGCCACTTTGCTCGCAAACCAGAAAGCGGGAATCAGCACCGTCTGGAAAAGCGGGACGGCGAATATAGCTGCAATAACCAAAGCCACTATCCCGAAAATAGGGAACGTCGTACGATCGCGTCTGCGCGAGGGCCGAACAGCATGATAGAAGAGCAAAAGCGCCGCCGCCACAAACACCAAACAAGCCACATAGTTCGAGTACGGAACGGGAAACAGAGGGTGCCAGCCTCCCAGAAACAGCAATGTCGCGACGCACGTAATCGTAATCATATTGGCGTACTCGGACATAAAGAAGCACGCGAACTTCATGCTGCTGTATTCGGTATGGAATCCGGCAACCAGTTCGTTTTCTGCCTCCGGTAGGTCAAACGGCAACCGGTTCGTCTCCGCGAAACCGGCAATCAGGAAGATAAGAAAGCCGAAGATCT
This sequence comes from uncultured Acidobacteriaceae bacterium, assembly GCA_963703035.1. GTDB lineage: Bacteria > Acidobacteriota > Terriglobia > Bryobacterales > Bryobacteraceae > Bog-105. The sequence goes on from OY969780.1 coordinate 3,308,926, forward strand.
GCGGAAACGGCATCTGGAAGATATTCCAGCGCGGAATGAAGTGCAGATAATACCCGGCCTGGCTATCTGAAATCGCTCGGAAGCTCAAGTGATTCGTAAGCAGCAGGGGCGCCACAATCGCGAGCGTTAACGGCAGCTCATAACTGATCATCTGCGCGCTGCTTCGCAAACTCCCCAACAGCGAATATTTGTTGTTCGAGGACCAGCCCGCGAGCGCCACTCCGTACACGCTCACTGCACTGATCGCCAGAACGAATAAAATGCCCACATTCACATCGCTGATCTGCATGTAGGTCCGAACGCCAAAAACCGTCACTTGAGGCCCGAACGGAATTACTGAAATTGAAATCAGCGCGAGGCAGACTGCGATAAACGGGGCAAGAATGTAAAAGAACCGGTTCACATAGGGCGGAAGCAGATCTTCTTTGGTGAGCAGCTTAAAAACATCCGCCAGCGGCTGCATCAGTCCGTGTGGACCCACGCGCAACGGCCCCGTTCGAGCTTGAATATGCGCCAATACTTTCCGCTCAATCCATTGCAAATACGCGAGCGTCGTCATCAGAATGGCAAATACAATCGCAATCTTTATCAGGCTGATAACGAAAAAGTTCATTAGCCTTGCTTAACGGTTTCGAGTTGTACGCTGCCTTGGTGCACGACGGGCTTTTTATGCGGATCACTGTACAGCTCGCCCGGCGCTTCGATGACCGAATTCAGCATTGCAGAAAATCGACCCAGCGTGCCGGAAGTAAAAAGAGTATTGCGCGCAGAACGCACCACTTCCGGGTGCGAATTTAGCTGCTCGTGCGGTTGGAACGGCCCTGTGGGAACCGCGCCTCCAGTTTCAATTACCGCAAGGGGAATATCGTACCCTGGAACAGACCTTCGAATCTCCTGAAATACCGCTTCAGGCTTGGCTGGACCCAAGTCATGACGCATTTCCTTCGCGAGCAAAGCGATAATCTCCAGATCGGATTTCGTGCCCATGGTCTTCGCGCCACGGCTCAGCTTCTGCACGTCTCCGCAAACGTTCGTCACAGTCCCGTTTTTCTCATATCCCGATGCGGCGGGCAACAGAACGTCGGCGAGCTGTGCCGTTTCAGTGAGGAACAGATCCTGAACAACGACAAACGCCTCAGCGCTCACAATTGATTCCCGTGCCGCGGGATTGGCACCCACGACCCAGAGCGCATCCAGATCTGTCGCCGAAAGAATCTGGTCGTAATTCAGCCCCGGCTCGAGCCCGATATCGCGAACGCTCTGATAACCCGGTAGAAGGTCCGGCAGCACGCCCATATCCGAAGCTCCTCGCGAATTCGAGTAGTCGACCAGGCAAACATATTTCACGGGAATGTTGAGCGAATCGCCAAATGCGACAAGCCGGCCGACGGCTTGGCCCTTGATCGCATCACCGAAGAGAATGACCAGCTCCGGCTCTTTCGCCAGGCGATCTCGCATTCGCTCGACAGCTTCGAACTCCCCGCCCGCTTGCGCCCGTTCCGTAACGGCATAGTTATCTTCTCGAACAGGTCCCGGAGTAACTGCGTACACGTGAGCCTTGTGATGGCGCCAATTAGCGCGAAGTTGGAACGCTAACAACGGTTGTTCCTGGGCCAGATCACTTCCGATTACGAGAGCCGCTTTCGTGCTGTAGACGTCCGCCGTCGTGGCCAGTGCGTTTGGCCTGCCTTGGAGCGCGCCCGTCAGGCTTGCGACATCTCCCGTGCGGTGGTGGTCTAGGTTCGACGTCCGCAAAACCTGCCGCGCAAACTTCTGCAGCAGAAAATTTTCTTCATTACTCGTGTGATTAGAGCCAATCACCGCGAACTTGCCGTTACGCGCCCTCAACTCCGTGAATTTCTGTGCGATAACCGCGATTGCTTGCGCCCACGATGCCGGCTTCAGCTCGCCCTGCGAACGAACCAGCGGTGACGTCAGACGCTCTGGGTTTTCATTGAAGTCGAAAGCATAGCGTCCCTTGACGCACAGGAACTCGCCGTTCACGCCTGACCGGTCGCGATTGTTCGCGCGCATGATCTCGCCATTCCGAATCCCGAGCGTCGTCTTGCACCCGTTCGAGCAGTGTGTGCAAATCGTTCCAACGTGCTCCATCTCCCACGGGCGCGTCTTATAACGATAGGTGCCGCTGGTCAGCGCGCCGACCGGGCAGATATCGATGCACGCGCCGCACTCGTCGCACTCGAGATGATCTCCCTTGTTCGGAACAATCTCTGAAACCACGCCCCGGTTGCCGATCCCGAGCGCACTGACTCCCAATCCCTCGCCGCAAATCCGCACGCAGCGGTAACACAGAATGCAGCGCGGTGCGTCATAAAACACGATCGGCGACCACTGCTTCTCATCCACATGGACTTTTGGTTCAATGAACCGGCTCTCGCCGGCGCCGTACCGGAACACCATGTCCTGCAGCTCGCATTCGCCGCCTTTGTCGCACACGGGACAGTCAAGTGGGTGATTCGTGAGCAGAAATTCGAGCATCCCTTTGCGGGACTGGCGCACTTGCGCTGAATCCGTATGCACCACCATGCCTTCTGCGACGGGCAGAGTGCAGGCAACTTGCAGCTTAGGAGTCTTCTCTACTTCGACGAGGCACATGCGGCAGGCTGCCTGCAGAGTCAGCCCGTCGTAATAGCAGAACGCCGGAATCGCAATCCCAGCTTGCTTTGCGGCATTGATCAGCAAGGTCCCCGCAGGAGCCTCCACTTCCCGGCCATCGATGGTGAACTTAACAGGATCAGCCATGGCAAAATTGCGAGTGCTCAAACGGCCACGAGTTCGGGCGTTTCTACCCCGCGAGCTTTCGCCGCATACGCTTCGAATTCGTCCCGGAACTTTGCCACGAACGCCGCTGTCGGCATTGCCGCCGCATCGCCCAAAGCGCAAAACGTGCGTCCAAGCATATTATTCGCCAACTCGGCAATCAGGTCGATATCGCTCTCTCGCGCTCCGCCTTCGTGGAAACGCCCCAGAATCTTCTTCAGCCAGGTTGTCCCTTCACGGCACGGGATGCACCACCCGCAGCTCTCATGCGCATAAAATTTGATCGTTCGAAGCGCCACCGCCACAATGTCAGTATCTTCATCAAGAATGACGATCCCGCCCGACCCGGCCATCGACTTCGCCTTCGCGATCGAATCGAAATCGAGCGGGATGTCGCATTCCTCAGCCTTCAACACCGGCGATGACGAACCGCCCGGGATCACGGCCTTCAGGTTTTTTCCATTCCGCATTCCTCCGCAGACTTCATTGATCAATCGAATTAGCGGAAAACCAAGCTGCAGCTCGTAAACGCCAGGTTTATTCACGTGTCCCGAGACGCACATCAGGCGCGTCCCCCCATTCTTGGGGGTACCCAGCGCCGCGTACGCCGCGCCTCCGTTTCGAATAACAGCCGGAACGGTTGAAAGTGTCTCAGTGTTGTTGAGAATCGTAGGCGATTGGAACGCTCCCACAACCGCCGGAAATGGCGGTTTTAGCCGGGGTATGCCACGTTTACCTTCGAGCGATTCCAGCAGCGCCGATTCTTCTCCGCATTCATACGCACCCGCGCCCGTGTGGGTATAGAGATCGAAATCCCAGCCACTACCCAGAATGTTTTTCCCCAGGTAGCCGCGCGCGTACGCCTCCGCAATAGCCCGGTCGACAATTTCGATTAAATAACGGTATTCGCCGCGAATGAAAATATAGCCTTTGTTCGATCGAATCGTCCAGCCGGCGATCAGCATCCCTTCAATTAATTGATGAGGATCGTTCTCCATGAGCAGCCGGTCTTTGCAAGTGCCCGGCTCGCTTTCATCCGAATTGCAAATGATATACGTCGGCTTCCCTGTAGTCCGAGGCACAAAGCTCCACTTCATGCCGGTCGGAAATCCCGCGCCGCCGCGTCCGCGCAACGACGAAGCCTTCAGCTCGTCAATGATCGCTTCAGGCGTCATCCCAATCGCCTTTTGAATTGCGACGTACCCGTCATTCGCCAGATACGTATCGATCGAGGTGGAATTCGGCAGCTCGAAACGGTAAGAGATGATCTTCGTTTCAAGCGGGCTCGGTTCGTTGTAGATCATAGCCGCCCCTTACGAGGCCTTCCTCTCATACGTGCCGTCGCGCAAAGCTTCGATCAGCCGGTCGAACTTCTCCGGCGTGACGAAATGGTGGAAATCGTAATTAATCTGAATCGCCGGCGCCCATGAGCACGCCCCTATGCATTCCACTTCTTCAAGTGAGATGAGCCCTTCCGGCGTGACCTCTTTATTACGAAGCTGCAGAGTTCGGCTCGCGTGCTCGTATAGCTCTTCGCCGCCTCTCGCCTGGCATGAAATGTTCGTGCACACCTGAACGTGATACTTGCCCAGCGGCTTGCGATGCAGCATCGAGTAGTACCCGATTACTTCATCCACCTGCAGCGGGGTGACTCCACACCGCCGCGCTACTTCTTCCACCAGTTCCTGTGATACGTGGCCAATCTCATCCTGCGCGTACAAGAGCATGGGCACGACAGCCGAACGCTGCCGTCCCGGAGGATAGCTCGTCAGCAGCTTCGCAAATCTCTCTTCAAGCGCAGGCGAAAACGTCATGCTGCTATCGGTCCACGTCCCCCAGCACGAAATCCATGCTCCCCATGATCGCGATTGAATCAGCGATCAGAACGCCTTCGAGCATGGCTCCCAGCGCCTGCAAGTTCCCAAAGCTCGGCGTGCGCATGAAGACGCGATGCGGGTTGGCCGTGCCGTCGCTCACCACGTAATAACCCAGTTCTCCGCGCGGCGATTCAACCGTTTGATAGACAGACCCCGCGGGCACGCAAAAGCCTTCCGTGACAATCTTAAAGTGATAGATGAGCGACTCCATCTGCGTCTTCATCTTTTCCCGGTCGGGAAGCACGACGTGCGGCGCGTCCGCCTGAAACGGTCCTGAAGGCATGCCTTCCAGAGCTTGCTTCACAATGCGCACGCTCTGCCGCATCTCTTCCATACGCACTTCGAACCGCGCGTAGACATCGTTTTCTGTCCGCGTAGGAACGTCAAAATCGAACAGCTCGTAGCTCGAGTGGGGGCGGTCCTTCCGCGCGTCAACCTTCACGCCCGCCGCCCTTAGTAACGGACCCGTCACCCCCAAATCGATCATCACGTCAACAGGCAACATCCCCACGCGCTTCGTCCGGTTCACCCAAATCGGATTGCCGGCCAAAAGGTTTTGGTACTCCTCGATGCCTTTGGCAAGCCGGCCGATCACCGTCGTGACTGCATGATGCCATCCGCGCGGTGGCTCCAAAGCCAGACCGCCGATCCGTATGTAACTGGTCATCATGCGCTGGCCCGAAAACATCTCGAAAATCTTTAAAATCTCCTCGCGTTCCCGGAAGCAGTAGAAATATACCGACATCGCGCCGATATCGAGAGCGTGCGTTCCTAGCCAAATCAAATGACTTGCGATGCGCGTGAGTTCCACAAGCATCACGCGCATCCATTGGGCCATTGGTGGAATCTCTAGTTCGAGCAATCTCTCGACGGCCAGCGCGTAACACAAATTATTCGAAAGATTCGCAAGATAATCGACGCGGTCCGTCAGCGGAATAACTTGCTGATACTTTTTGACTTCGCACTCTTTCTCAATTCCCGTGTGAAGATACCCGATTTCCGGCCGAGCCTTGAGGATGGTCTCGCCATCGAGTTCAAGAACTACACGGAGCACGCCATGGGTCGACGGGTGCTGCGGGCCCATGTTGAGCGTCATCCGTCGCCCGGAGCCCAATTTCGCGCTCGGCGGCAGTCCGGAAGCGTCTTCGATCTTTAGCTCGTGCTCGGCATCGAGAGATGCCACACGCGCGTCGCCCTCTATCACAGCTCGATCCCCATCAGCGTGCTCCGGCGCATTTTCAAATTACTCATCCTGATAAGAGTACTTATGCCCGTGCACCGGATAGTCTTTGCGCAGCGGATGACCTTCCCAATTCGCCGGCATCATAATTCGTTCCAGGTTCGGGTGATTGCGAAAGCGAATTCCGAACAGGTCGAAAACTTCGCGCTCATACCAATTCGCGCCGCGCCAGACAGAACAAACAGAATCTATGCCCTGGTTATCGCCAATCCGGGTATTCAGCCGCAGAGCAGCCTTTTTCCGTGTCGAATGCAGAAAATAAATTACCTCAAAACGCGGTTCGCGCGGCCACCAATCGACAGCGGTCACTCCGCCCAGACGATCGAAACCCGCGCTCTCTCTGAGGATCCGGCAAACTTCGACAATGCGCTCGGGCGCGATTGCTAGGGTCAGCTCCCCCAGAGCCAAGTTCGCATCCACGATCGCCTCAGGAACTTGCCGCTCGACGACTGCCACATCGGGGTTCTCGGCGATTCCTTCAGGCAGCACGCCGATTCTCCCGCCTCTCCTCACGCTCTTCGTCAATCGACCAGTTCAGGACGCCTTTTTTCCAAATGTAGAAAAACCCGCATAGAACGAGACCGATAAAAAGAAGCATTTCGAAAAACCCGAAAAGCCTCAGCTCGCGATACACAACAGCCCACGGATAGAGGAAAATCGCTTCAATATCGAAGAGAATGAACACCATCGCAACCAGATAGAATTTCACGCTGAACCGCTCGCGGGCATTACCCACCGGCGTCATTCCGGATTCATACGGCGAGAACTTCACAGCGTCGCGCACATGCCGCCCCAGCAGCGCCGAAGCTCCGATCATTCCTCCGGCCACCGCAATCGCAATTAAAATTTGGATCAGAACCGGAAAATAAGTCTGAGCGTACGAGGTGGGCATGAAAGCTGATACCAGACTAGCAGCCGAAAACTTCGTATAATAACCGAAAGAATACGATATCAAAGAGGCGGTAAACGGCGTGCAAGCAGACCTCATTACCATAAGCATCAACGGACAGCCGAAACAGGTCGCTCCGAATCCATCCGTGTCAGCCCTGCTCAACGAGTTGGGCGTCCTGCCAGATCGCGTAGCTGTCGAGTTGAACAAGTCCATCGTGCGCAAGCGGGATTGGGAGACAACCACCGTTCCGAACGGCTCATCTATTGAGGTTGTCGAGTTCGTAGGCGGCGGCTGAAGCGCGCCTCCAGAAATGGCGCTTGACTCTGGCGCTGGGTCTAGTACAATTTGGTGAGCCCTTTAAAATCCCAAACGGAATCCTGTCGCTATGTTCAAAACACGGAAAGTCCGTCCTGATTTGCCTCCCGGCCAGCGGACATACACAAGTACGGATGTTGCGAAGATCGCGCAGGTCAGCCTTCGTCAACTGCAATGGTGGGACGAGCGAAAAGTAGTATCGCCGCGGCACGAGGGACACAAACGGATTTATCTTCCTGAAGAAGTCGTTGAGATCACGGTTATCGCAGAGCTTCGGCGCAAGGGTTTTTCGCTGCAGAAGATTCGCCGCGTTCTGCGGTTCCTGCAGCGCGAGATGGGAAAGCATTTAGCGGATGTGCTGGCAAGCGGATCGAAACTTCACTTGCTGACGGATGGCAAATCGATCTTTCTCGAAGATCAGCAAGACCGTATTATCGATCTTCTGAAAAACGCGCGTCAGCCGATGTTCCTGGTGTGCGTGAGCGATCAGGCAAAGCGCCTCGAAGACATTCCGAAAAAGGGCGCCCGCATCGAATCTGCCCTCGCGAAGCGGTTGCGGGCAGCGGTTTGATCGCCTAACATACGTCCTGTTCTCACGGCTGATCCCATTCAGATCGGGAGTGCGATGTCTTGTGGCCTTTTTCGAATGAGATGATACGCTCGAGTATCCCCCTATCTGACTGATTGCGGATGAGAGGCCAGCCCGCGCAGACATCCTTTGACACGTTCCTCCCCGAGGACAACAAATTACGTGTACACGATCAGGCAGCTCATGATTGGTACAGATTTGTGTTGTCGTTCCCCCCTCATCTTGTAAGGACGTACCTTGAGCGATTTGATGTAGCGGCGCAGAATCGCGTCCTGGATCCGTTCTGCGGAACAGGAACCACTCCCGTTGAGTGCAAAAAACGTGGTATCGAGAGCATCGGTATCGAAGCGAATCCCTTGGCGTGCTTTGCCAGCCGCGTGAAATTGAACTGGGACGTAGATCCTAAGGCGCTGTGGCAAGATGCGGACCGCATTGCCGCATTTGCAAACAGCGAGTTGAGAAAAAACCATCATCCCTGGCGGAGTTTGCCCGAAGATGCCCTGGAACTCCTACTTCAGAATTCGATCAGCCCACTGCCACTACATAAAACATTGACTTTGCTGGGTGTCCTTGAAGCGCACAGAGATGCACGCTTTGCTGCTCACGAGCGGTTGGCGCTCGCTAAGTCTCTGGTTTCCGGAATCAGCAACCTCAACTTTGGCCCTGAAGTCGGGGTGGGCGCGATTAAGGATGATGCTCCCGTAATAGACATCTGGCTGAACGCAGTTAAAGGCGTGTGCGAAGACGTGCAAGAGTTAGCGGGATTGGGATCAGCCAAAGGTCAAATCATCCACAACGACGCCCGCTATCTGCTCAATAGCCTAGCGCCGAACTCCATAGATGCCGTAATTACCTCTCCACCATATCCAAACGAGAAGGATTACACCAGAACGACACGACTGGAGTCGGTCCTCTTAGGATTTGTGCGCAGTAAGCAGGACCTTCGCGCTTTGAAACAGCTCTTGATTCGCTCCAATACCCGAAATGTTTATAAGACGGACCGAGATGACGTACTAGTGGCAGAGAATGACGAAATCCAAGAGATTGCAGAAGCAATAGAATCACGGCGTATCAAACTCGGCAAAACGTCCGGGTTTGAACGGCTGTACGCCAAAGTCACAAAGCTCTACTTCGGTGGAATGTATCAGCATCTCTCGCAATTGCGCGGAGTGTTGCGGCCCGGTGCGCAGTTAGCATTCATCGTCGGCGATCAGGCCTCGTATCTCAGAATAATGATCCGGACCGGAAAGCTATTAGCGGACATCGCCGATTCTCTGGGTTACGAGGTCACGGGTATCGATCTTTTTCGCACGCGTCTTGCAACTGCGACGAAGGAACAGCTACGTGAAGAAGTCATTCTGTTGAGATGGCCGGGACCTAAGAGTCGGATCTACGTTGGAGCGAGTATGCCAAACGCCTATTCTCGAATTATTGAGTCTATTTTTCTAGAGAAATACACGAAAGGTAAAAAGCAGGTCGAATTTGATCGCGCAGATATCACCACACATGCCGCAAGGCTGGGTATAGCCATCCCGAAAAATGTTGGCGATCTAGTTTATTCGTTCCGGTATCGAAGAGACTTGCCCGAGAGCATAACGCAAGCGGCTACAGAAGGTGAGACGTGGATAATTCGGGGGACCGGAAGAGGTAAATACAGGTTCGCTTCAGTTGCCCTCACCCCGATAGTCCCCAACGAACAGTTGGCTCTTACCAAGGTTCCGGACGCAACTCCGCAAATTATTTTGCGATACGCCTTGAGTGATGAACAGGCGCTCCTAGCAATTATTCGTCACACTCGCCTCATCGACATCTTTACGCGAACTAGCTGCTACTCGCTCCAAAACCATCTCAGAACCACCGTCGAGGCGATGGGGCAAATTGAAACCGATGAAGTATACGTTGGCGTTGATCAAAGAGGCGCTCAATACGTTTTCCCCATTCAGGCAAAAGGCGGAAAGGACAAGCTGGGCATTGTGCAGGTTGAACAGGATATGGCAATGTGCCAGGAGAAGTTTCCGACTTTGATCTGTGTACCAATTGCCGCGCAGTTTATGAGTGACGATGTCATTGCCCTGTTCTCGTTCGAGCAAAGTACAGGCGATCTGCCGAAGGTGCAAGTAGAAAAGCACTACAAGCTTGTTCCATCGGACGACCTAACAGACGCAGAACTAGACTCGTATCGCCTGCGTAATCAGGACTGAATTTTACCGGCACTGCGTCATTCTCGCCTGTGCTCCTGACCGTCTATACTGAGAGTAGACCCGGAGGTAGGATTGTCGTCCCAGCGCCGTTATTTTCTTTTCGTTCCCCTCTTCCTGGCAGCCTGTGCTCTGCTGGGCGGAATGTTTGGACCGGGCACTCAGCCGCTCTCCGCAGCCTCTCAAAGAACTACTTCCGACGAAGATGTGAAATCGAGCATCGAATCGTTCACCAAGGTCTACGACATCGTCGAGCAGAACTACGCCGACAAGCTTTCCGCAGATAAGGCAATCTACAAGGGCGCGATCCCTGGAATGCTGCGGACCCTCGATCCGCATTCCAATTTCTTCGACCCGAAGGATTTTGCGGGCCTGCGCGAAGAGCAGCACGGGAAATATTACGGCATTGGCATGATGATCGGCGCTCAGCCGCGCACCGGGAAAACCATGGTGATTCATCCCTTCGGCGGCTCGCCCGCATACAAAGCTGGCCTGCGTCCCGGCGATGTTTTGCTCGAAGTCAACGACAAGCGCGTGGACAATCTGAGCACGACCGAAGTCGCAGATCTGCTACGTGGCCCAAAGGGCACGAAAGTTCAGGTCGTCGTGAGCCGCGAAGGCGCAACCAAGCCGATCACCTTCAATCTCATCCGTGATGAGATTCCACGGAACAGTGTAGACACGGCGTTCTGGGTCAAACCTGCAATCGCTTACATGCGCATTCAATCTTTCACTGAGACGACCAGTAAAGAAGTCGATGACAATCTCAAGGCGCTCGGCGAAAACAATATCAAAGGTTTGATTCTCGATTTACGCGAGAACCCCGGCGGCTTGCTGCAGGAAGGCGTTGCCGTTGCCGGACGTTGGCTCGATCACGGCCAGGTAGTGGTCTCCCACAAAGGGCGAGCCTATTCCGAGAAGCCCTATCTCGCGCGGGGCAGCCAGTACGGCGAGAGCTATCCCATCGTCGTCCTGGTCGACCGTTACTCTGCTTCTGCCGCTGAGATCGTCGCGGGAGCTTTGCAGGATCACGATCGCGCTTGGATTCTCGGCGACACCACTTTCGGGAAAGGGCTGGTGCAGACCGTGTACCCGCTTAGCGATAACACCGGTCTCGCCCTCACCACGCAGCACTATTACACTCCCAGCGGGCGCCTCATTCAGCGCGATTATTCACACATATCGTTCCTCGATTACTATTACGGCAAACGATCTGACGCCAACAATTCAACGGATGTGAAGGAGACTGATCTCGGCCGCGTCGTTTATGGGGGCGGCGGTATCAGCCCCGATGAGAAGTACACGACACCGAAGCTCGATCCGTTTGAGGTGGGCGTCATGAGAAAGAACGCCTTTTTCAACTTCTCGGCTTACTATTTCGCTACACACGACACGAAATTCGCCAAGGGCTGGGTTCCGGACGAAGGCGTGCTCAACGATTTTCACGATTACCTCATGAAACAGGGCGTTGACTTCACTGAAGAGGACTGGACACGCGATCACAGCTGGCTGCGCGATCAGCTTCGCTCGGAGATGTACATCACGGCTTTCAGCTACGAAGATCATCAAAAAATCGAAATTCTGCAGGATCCGGAGATTCAGAAGGCGATTGACGCCATGCCGAAAGCCGGCGATCTGCTCGCACGCTCCAAAATTCAGTACGAGAAACAAAGAGCCAGCCGCTAAGTTTGGGCGTACAATCGGCATCGACTAGTTCCGTTCAACAAACTCCCGCCGTTCTCTCGCCCCAGATCTCGGTTCTCGACACTGGCGGCCAATATACCCATCTGATCGCGCGAAAAGTACGTGAGCTTGGCGTTTACGCTGATGTTCAGCCGAGTGACCTGTCTGCAACTGAATTGCGCTCGCGCAAAGGCATCGTTATCTCGGGCGGCCCGGCAAGCGTGTATGAGCCAGGCAGCCCGCAGATCGATCCTGACATTCTGAGTGCCGGCATTCCTGTGCTCGGCATCTGCTATGGTCACCAGTTGCTCGCGTACCATCTCGGCGGCAGTGTCCAAAAAGGCGAGCGCGGCGAATATGGTGTCGCGCATCTCACGCTTGCTTCTCCGGACACTCTTTGGAACGGTGTCCAGAATTCGCAGATCTGGATGAGCCATCGCGATACCGTCGCCACGGCGCCTTCGGGATTTCGCGTCATTGCCTCGACGCAAACCTCGGGAATCGCCGCCATGTCCGATCCGGCCCGAAAACTCTTCGGGCTGCAGTTTCATCCCGAAGTAGCGCATACACACGCGGGCACGCGCATTCTCGAGAACTTTATTTTCGGAGTTTGCGATGCCACTCGCGACTGGGATGTTTCGCAGCGCATACCCATCATCGAAGAAAAAATTCGTTCCGCGGCCCGAAATCGCAGCGTGTTCTTTTTTGTAAGCGGCGGTGTCGATTCAACGGTCGCCTATACGCTTTGCCTCCGCGCTTTGGGACCCGATCGCGTATTTGGAATCTATGTCGATACCGGCCTGATGCGGAAAAATGAGACCGAGTTCGTCGAGCGCGCCTTCGAAGAACTAGGAGCCCGGAACTTTCTCATCGACTATGCAGAACAGGAATTTCTCGCAGCCCTCCAAGGTATAGAGGACCCGGAACAAAAGCGGTGCGCCATCGGTGAGCAATTCGTAAAGGTGCAACGGCGCATTCTGGCAACCCAGCATTTTCTCGATGGGCATTGGATTCTAGGCCAAGGGACTATCTATCCAGACACAATCGAGTCCGGAGGGACTGCGAAAGCCGATCTCATCAAGACTCACCACAATCGAGTCGCAGGGATTCAGGCGCTGATCGAAACCGGCGGAATCGTCGAGCCTCTCACCGCCTTCTATAAAGATGAAGTGCGGGAGATTGGCCGGGAGCTTGGTGTCCCTGAGTCGCTTCTTTCGCGTCATCCGTTTCCGGGGCCAGGCCTTGCGATTCGTTGCCTGTGCTCTAAGGAAGAAGCAGCAGTAACCGGCACGCCTGACGGCTTCCTGCTGCCTGTTCGATCAGTAGGCGTGCAAGGTGATTGCCGCAGCTATCGAAGCGTGCTCGCGCTTCCACAGAAGCCCACTCTCGACGACATTCGCATCACAGCGCCCGCATTAACGAACAGCCGTACCGATGTGAATCGAGTCGTGGCGCTCTGCGATAGTAAAGCTCCGCTGGCCGTACTTCGAGTTTTCGAAGCTTCGATTACGAAAGAGCGCCTCGACATTCTCCGCGAAGCCGATGCGATTGTGCGCGACTTCTGCCTGAAAACCGGATTCGAGCAACAGATCTGGCAATTTCCAGTCATCTTGATGCCGCTCGGGGTCGGATGCGCCCGTGAATCGGTTGTTTTACGGCCCATCAACTCTGTCGACGGCATGACCGCCGATGCAGTGCTGATGGATCAGCAACAGCTCGAAAGCCTCACCCAGAACCTCCTCGATCTGCCCCAAATTATTGCGGTGTTCTACGACCTCACCCACAAGCCGCCCGGCACCATAGAATGGGAATGAACCCATTCACTCCATGAGTGCCGCGACTTCTCATCTCTCACTTGAAGAATTCCATCGCCTTTATGATGGTGTGAAGCCGTACCACGAATACTGGTTTGGCGAAGCGGTTCCGAAACCCTTGGCTACATCACTACACGGTGTTGTGCAATTTGTTTTGATGGTTTTACTACGCGCCCGAGGGTGGTATGTAGCATCGGAGGTTACGCTCAAGCTCATCGCTGATGCTGAACCGATTCCGGATGTCGTAGCGGGTCGCGAAAAAGTCCAGCTGCCTTACCCGACTAAACCCATGGAACTCTGCATTGAGATCCGCTCGCCTCAAGACTCCTTAAAGAGGCTTTTCCGCAAGGGCAATTATTACCTCGACTGGGGTGTCCGCAACGTTTGGATCATCGACCCCGAAGCGCGCACCGCGTGGATCATGACCGCCGAACATCCCGATGCCATCTGGATTCATCCCGACGGATCCCTAACTGCCGAGCAGGACACCACTGTGTCCCTGCCCGAACTCTTTGCCGAAGTCGATACGATGGTCACCACCTAGATCCGGTGGAAACTCTTCAAAATATCTTGCATGCTGTAGCGGAGCGCAATCGGCCTTCCGTGTGGGCAAGTCATCGGATATTCGCAGCCCGCGAGCGCGCCTAATAGCCATTCGATCTTTTTCGGCTCGAGCTTCGTATTCACTTTTATTGCGGCCCTGCAAGCGATGGTGGCGCATACGCTCCGTCTGATTTCGTCAAGCGATGCGGACCGCAACTCGCGTTCTACAATTTCGAGGATCTCAACCACGATCTTTTCAACATCCCCGGCGGCCACTCCGGAAGGCGCTGCTTTGATCGCGATCGTCCGATGGCCGAAGGGCTCCGTTTCAAAACCATGCGCGTTCAGCTCGTCAGCAATACGAGCGTATTCGAGCTGCTGGGCCGCCGTAAGCGGCAACACCAACGGCATCAGCAGTTGCTGAATCTCGATATTTCCCGCAGCACGCTGCCGCAGAACTTGCTCGAAGAGAACGCGCTCGTGGGCGACATGTTGATCGATAATCCACAATCCGTCTCGCCCGGCTGCAACGATAAAGCTCTCGTGAAGTTGCCCCAGCGGCCTCAAATCCGGAAGAGCGCCAAAATTATCAGTCCGGTCCCAATCCGTAGAAACCTGTTCTAATGCTCCATGCGTATCGGGAACTAGGCGAGCCCGACCTGGTGCCGCCAGCTCAGCGCTCCGCGGCTCTTCAAGAACGCGCGCCGGCTTCGGCGGAGTATTGATTGCGACCTCCGGAAGCGCACTCTCCGGAGCTTGCTCCGCCTCAGAAGGTTGTGGCTCGAGAATCACGGCTTCCATAGTCGCCGTGAACTCGGAAAACGGAAGAGCGCCGACGCCTTGCTCGTGCGCGCGGAGCACAGGCGAGCTCGGCAGCGGCATGCTCGAAATCGGCCGGCTCTCCATCAGTACGTCGCGAATCGCATCGCGCACAAAATCGTGAACCATTGAACTGTGGCGAAACCGAACCTCGGTCTTGGAGGGATGCACATTCACGTCCACCTCGCCTGCATCGCAATTCAGGAAGAGCAGCGCAAATGGATAGCACCCTGACGGCATGAGATTGTAATACGCCGCGGAAATGGCGTGCAGAAGTACTTTGTCTCGAATCAGTCGCCCGTTCACGAACACGAACACCGAATTCCGATTGAGCTTCTGTACGTGTGGCCCCGAAATCAGGCCTTCGAGCGCGAACTGAGCAAATTGAGGCGCGTTCTCCGGCACCCCCCTCGCGTTTGCCGGAACACGTTCTGGAGGCAGCGGCACGTCAAATATACGTGGCCCGAGATCGAGCAGGTCTTCCATGATTTCGGAACCGAAAACCTGGAAAGCTCGATCCCGCAACGTTGAGACCGGGGTCGCACTCAGCAACTCCCGCCCATCGTGATACAGCTCAATTCGCTTATTGCAATGTCCCAGGCTATAATGCGTGACCAGGGAGCCGATGTGCGCCAGCTCGGTCTGATCAGATCGCAGGAATTTTTTCCGAGCGGGTACGTTATAAAAAAGATCTCGAACCGATATCGTAGTCCCCGTCGGGCGCGCGATTTCATCGCATCGCAGCAACTTGCCGCCGGCAATCTCAACCGCAGTGCCGGTCTGCTCTTCGTTTGCTCGCGTCTCGAGCACCAGCCTGCTGACTGAAGCGATCGAGGGCAGCGCTTCCCCGCGGAAACCGAGCGTTGCAATCGCAAGCAAATCCTTTACGTCGCTCAGCTTGCTCGTCGCGTGCCGCTCAAAGGCAAGCAACGCATCATCGCGCAACATCCCGGAGCCATCGTCTTGAATGCGAATGAGGCGACGCCCGGCATTTTCCGTATCGATCCGGATCTCAGTCGCACCCGCATCGAGTGAGTTCTCAAGCAGCTCTTTTACAACGGAAGCGGGCCGCTCGACCACCTCACCCGCCGCGATTTTGTTCGCGACGTTATCGGAGAGGATCCGTATGCGGCCCATTAAGAAATGGTTCGGAGCCCGTGCTGATGCGGCTAACCGCCGGTCAGCCGCTCATTGCAGCCAGAAACTCGGCATTCGATCGCGTTTTCCCGAGCTTATCGAGCAACAATTCCATCGACTCAACCGGCGAAAGCGGATTCAGCACCTTGCGCAGAATCCAAACCCGGTTCAGCTCTTCACGCGGCATCAGCAACTCTTCCTTGCGCGTCCCGCTTCGGTTGATGTCAATAGCCGGGAAGACACGCTTATCGACCAGCTTGCGGTCGAGGTGAATTTCCATGTTGCCCGTGCCCTTGAATTCTTCGAAAATCACATCATCCATGCGGCTGCCCGTATCGATCAAAGCCGTCGCGACAATGGTCAGCGATCCGCCTTCTTCGATGTTGCGCGCGGCTCCAAAAAACCGCTTCGGACGTTGCAGCGCATTCGAATCGACGCCGCCCGATAACACCTTGCCCGACGGCGGCACGACCGTGTTGTAAGCGCGAGCAAGCCTCGTAATCGAATCGAGCAAGATCACGACATCGCGTTTGTGCTCGACCAGCCGTTTGGCTTTCTCAATCACCATTTCCGCTACCTGCACGTGCCGCGACGCGGGCTCATCGAACGTCGAGCTGATCACCTCGCCTCGTACAGACCGCTGCATGTCCGTCACTTCTTCCGGCCGCTCATCGATCAGCAGAACAATCAGATTTACATCCGGGTGATTCGTCGTCACCGAGTTCGCGAGACTCTGCAGCAGCATCGTCTTTCCGGTTCGCGGAGGAGCCACAATCAGGCCGCGCTGCCCTTTGCCGAGCGGCGTCAAAAGATCCATCACGCGGCCGGAGAAATTATCCTTCGCTGTCTCGAGCTTCACGCGTTCATCGGGATAAAGCGGCGTCAGATTATCGAAGAAAATCTTGTTTCGCGCTTCCTCCGGCGGCTCGAAGTTGATCGCGTCCACCTTGATGAGAGCAAAGTAGCGCTCGCCTTCTTTGGGTGGCCGGATCTGGCCGGAAACGGTATCGCCTGTACGAAGATCAAAGCGGCGTATCTGCGACGGCGAAACATAAACATCGTCCGGGCCAGGCAAATAGTTGTATTCCGGCGCACGCAAAAACCCAAAACCATCCGGCAGGCATTCCAGCACGCCTTCGGAGAAAATCAACCCGCTCTTCTCTGCCTGGGTTTGAAGGATCTTAAAGATCAGCTCCTGCTTACGAAGGCCGGCCGCGCCTGGGACGCCCAGATCTTTGGCGATCTGGTTGAGCGCTTGAATGCTCATGTCCTTCAGCTCAACCAGGTCGAGCGTAGTGGTCCCATTCCGCTGGCCTTGCGCGCCCGTATTGCCCAGCGAATGCCGTCCGCGCCTGTGACCGCCGAACCCCGCCTGAGGCGATGCCGTTTCACCAGCCGTTTTGGCTTCGCCTACTGCAGCCGTCGGTGCCCCAGACGGCTTCGCTTCAACCGCCGGTGCAGCGCTTTTCGCGTCTGCTGCAGGCGCTTTCACTTCGCCCACAACTCTTCTCGGCTCTGCCGCCGGCCTGACTTCGGGACCTCTGCCGTTCCCCCCCGTCTGCCTCGCGTCATTCGTTGCGGGCCTGATTCGGGACGGGGCCCTCTCCGCCTTTTGTTCGACAGGACGCGGTTCGCTGTTGCGCGATTCCCCGCCCTCCGGAGCTTTCGCCCCGTTCGGCTCTGCCGAAGCGCCAGCGTCGCTCTCTTGCGCCTTCTGCGCCGGAGTTGCTTCGGCCGGTTCTACTGTTCGTTCTTGATCTTCGATATGATTTGCCAAATTTCCCTCACTCCCTGGCCATCTACTGCCGAGAACGGCAATAGCTCCTGATCCTGCAGTTCCTCTTGGATCGCGGCCAAGCGCGATTTCACTTCGTTACCACTCTTCACTTTGTCGATCTTGGTGGCAATCACCTGATATCGACGGTTGTGAAACTCCAGCCATTCCTTGAGTTCCAGATCCATATTCATCCAGCCACGCCTCGAGTCGAGAATCAGGAATGATAATTCAAGACTCTGCCGGTTCAGCAAATAGCTCTCGACCAACTTCTTCCAGGCCGCGCGCTGCTCGAGCGAAACTCGCGCATATCCATAGCCAGGCAGGTCCACAAAATCGATCTCTTCATTCACGCGGAAAAAATTAATGAGCTGCGTACATCCCGGCCGGGCGCTCGTGAAAGCCAATCCAGGCTGGCCCACAAGACAGTTCAGCAAACTGGACTTACCCACATTGCTGCGCCCGAGAAAAGCAATCTCGATCCGCCCTGTGTCCCGGGCTTCTAGGGGAAACTGTCCCGCGTGCGCCGCGCTGGTGATCAGGCTCGCTGCTGCTTCGGTTCCTACCACACTGTATCCAACGTTCGGCCCCTTTAGGCCTGAACCAATCTCAATGCGTCAGATTGTCTTCAGCCGGTCTACCCACCAGTTCCGTGGCGGTCGCGACAGGCGCTAACGGCAAAGCGACGATCTCCCGTTCGAGGGCGATTTTCAGAACTTCATCCATGGACGAGACGAAGTCAAGCTTCATGTCCTTCCGGATGTTCTCCGGAATATCCGCCAAGTCCTTCTCGTTATCCTTCGGCAGCACGACCTGGAAAATGCCTTGCCGGTGCGCGGCCAAAAGCTTCTCCTTCAAGCCGCCAATCGGCAGCACACGTCCCCGCACCGTAATCTCACCGGTCATCGCAAGATCGCAGCGCACCGGAATACCTGTCAGGGCGCTACAGATACTCGTACCAATCGTGATACCCGCCGAAGGGCCGTCTTTCGGAATTGCGCCTTCCGGCACATGCACGTGAATATCGAGATGCCGGTAAAAGTCCTTCGGCAATCCGAGATATTGCGCCCGTGACCGCACATAACTCATCGCCGCTTGCGCCGATTCCTGCATCACGTCGCCCAGTTTCCCGGTCGTCGTCATCTTGCCCCGGCCTTCCATCACCGTGGCTTCCGTCGTCAGAATCGAGCCGCCTACTTCCGTCCACGCCAGCCCGGTCGCCGCGCCGATTTCGTTCTTCTTTTCAGCATCCAAATCCCGGAAGCGAGCAGGCCCCAACAGCTCGCTTATGGTCGCGGGCGCTAGCACGACCTTCTCGATCGGAACCAAAGGTTCAACTTCTTCCTTCTTTGATTTCTTCTTCTTTTTCTTGCCGGATTCTTCGGCCTGCGTGTCTTCTTCGATCACCTCAGCGCCATCCGCGGTCACAGGTACCCGTTCCTCTTCCGTCCCACTAGACTGCGCTTCGACCACCTTTCGCGCTACTTTGCGGCAGATATTCCCAATCTCGCGCTCAAGATTTCGCACACCCGCTTCCCGTGTATAGGATTGGATCAGCGTCTGCAATCCCGCGTCCGGAAACTCAACCTGCTCTTCCGTAATTCCGGTCTCTTTCCTCTGCTTCGGAACCAGGAATCGCTTCCCGATCTCCAGTTTTTCAAGTTCTGTGTAGCCCGAAAGGCGGATCACTTCCATGCGATCCTGCAACGGCGCGGGAATCGTGTGCAGCACATTCGCCGTCGCTATAAAAAACACCTGGCTCAAGTCATACTCGACATCCAGGTAATGATCCATGAACATATAGTTCTGCTCGGGATCGAGTACTTCTAATAACGCCGACGACGGATCGCCGCGAAAATCGGTCGACATCTTGTCGACCTCATCGAGCATCAGAACGGGATTCCGAGTGCCCGCCTTCTTCATCATTTGAATAAGCTGGCCAGGCAACGCCCCGATATACGTACGCCGATGCCCGCGAATTTCCGCTTCGTCCCGCACGCCTCCAAGCGATAGCCGCACGAACTTGCGTCCCGTCGCCTTCGCAATCGACATTCCAAGCGAGGTCTTCCCCACTCCCGGAGCCCCGACAAAGCACAAAATCGAGCCCTTCGGGTTTTGCACCAACCTGCGCACGGAAAGAAATTCTAGAATGCGCTCTTTGATCTTCTCCAGGCCGTAGTGATCGCTCTCGAGCACCTGCCGCGCGTGCCGAAGATCGCGAATCTCTTTGGTCCGCTTCTTCCACGGCACCGCCAGCAGCCAGTCCAGGTAATTCCGCGACACGGTCGACTCCGCCGACATGGGAGGCATGCCCTCCAGACGCTTCAGCTCGGCAATCGCCTTCTCGTGCGCGTCCTTGCTCATACCCGCCGCGTCGATTTTCTTCTTCAGCTCGTCAAACTCGCTCTTCTCTCCGCGCCCGAGCTCTTTTTGAATCGCCTTGATCTTCTCGTTGAGGTAATATTCCTTCTGCGCGCGTTCCATCTGCCGCTTTACTCGACCCTGGATGCTGCGATCCACGTTCAGCTTCTCGATCTCAATGTCGAGCAGCTCCGCTACCCGAGTCAGCCGGTCAATCGGATCGAATATCTCGAGCAGCTCCTGCTTCTCTTCAATCGTCAACTGCAAATTCGCGCCCACCGTGTCCGCCAGCTTGCCGGCATCATCCACGCGAATCGCCGCGATCATCGTTTCGTAGTTCAGATTCTGGCTGAGCTTCACGTATTGCTCAAACAGATTCGTGACCCGGCCCGTCAGCGCCTCAAGCTGGCTTCCCTGCTCCACCTTGTACGTCGTCGTCTTGACGACCGCCCGGAAATAGCCTTCCTCTTCGCTGACCGAAATGATCTTGCCCCGCTGAACGCCCTCGACAAGAACCTTAATGTTCCCGTCCGGCTGCTTCAAGCTCTGAACGATATTCGCCACCGTGCCGACCGAATAAATCTCGTCCGGACGCGGCTCGTCAATCGACGCGTCGTGCTGGGTCGCTAAAAAGATCTTCTTATCGCCCATCAGCGCCTCTTCAAGAGCGCGCACGCTCGATTCTCTCCCCACCACGAACGGGGTCATCATGTAAGGGAAAATGACCACGTCCCGGATGGGCATCATGGGTAACCGTTTTGTATCGGTCTTATCTTTGGTCGTAACCATCTTCAGTTTCTTGGCGGATTGTCCCTTGAACGCGGGACCGGAAAAGAGCTACAGAACTCCTATGTCTTAGAAGCCGCAAGCGCGAAAAAGTCTCAGAGATGAGAAAACGGCCTGTTAGCCCGCCTTCTCGAGCACTGTCATATTGATCTTCTGCGACAGCACCATCTCCTTGGTTACCACGAACTCGCGTACTTTTTTGAACGTCGGGAGATAGTACATCAGGTCTAACATCAGATCTTCCAGGATCATTCGTAGACCACGCGCGCCGACTTTACGCTCCATTGCAAGCTGCGCCACGGCTTCAAGCGCGTCGTCGGTAAACTTCAGCTTAACATTCTCGAATTCAAACAGTTTCTGATACTGCCGCACAATCGCGTTCTTCGGCTTCGTCAGAATTTGAATCAGTGCTTCCTTCGATAGGTCTTCCAGCACAGCCGTCACCGGCATCCGGCCGATAAACTCAGGAATAAAACCATATTTAATCAGATCGACGGGTTGGCACTGCGCCAGCAAATCCAGATCCCGCCTCGCCGCATTAGTTCCCCGCCGTCCGGCATCCTTCTCATCCGGCGGCACAAAGCCGATCGATTTCGTTCCTACCCGGCGCGCAATCACCTTTTCGAGAGCCACAAACGCCCCCCCGCAAATGAACAGAATGTTGGTCGTATCGACCGGCGTGAACTCCTGGTGCGGATGCTTTCGTCCCCCCTGTGGCGGAACATTGGCTATCGTACCTTCCAAGATTTTCAGCAGCGCCTGCTGCACGCCTTCGCCCGAAACATCGCGCGTGATCGACGGATTCTCGTCCTTGCGCCCGATCTTATCGATCTCGTCTATGTAGATGATCCCGGTCTGCGCTCGCTGCACGTCCCAATCTGCGTTCTGAAGCAGCCGCAGAATGATATTCTCGACATCCTCGCCGACGTATCCAGCTTCGGTCAGCGTGGTCGCGTCGACAATCGCGAACGGAACGTCCAGAATCCGTGCAAGCGTCTGAGCCAGTAGCGTTTTCCCCGTCCCAGTCGGCCCGATCAGCAGAATATTCGATTTCGAGAGCTCCACCTCGCTACCGCGCTGCTTGTTCATCTGGATCCGCTTGTAATGGTTGTAGACGGCGACGGCGAGTTTCTTCTTGGTCGCGTCCTGCCCGATTACGTATTGATCCAGATATTCCTTCAGCTCGAGCGGTCGCGGCAGCTTCCCCGGGGTCCCGTAACTCTGGTCGTGCCGGTCGTCCTCGATAATCGAGTTGCAAACCGCAATGCACTCATCGCAGATGTAGGCGCGCGGGTAATCGCTCGGCGACGAGATCAGCTTCCCAACCACGTCTTGGCTTTTGTGACAAAACGAACAGCGGAGGGAATCGTCAGATCCGGCGCGCTTCAAGCAGCTTCTCCTACAGAAAGAAAGATCAAAAGATCCCTTACCCTGAGCGAATGCGGTTTCGTCCTCAGTATACCAAGAGTACTCGAATCCCAGGCGAACAAACTTGCCGTAACAGTTTGCACCCATAGCCGTTACTGATCTGCTGGGCTTAGCCGGTAAGGCTGGTTACAACTCGGCGTGCGTCTCAAAACCCCTACAATGGAACGAGCCATCCATGTCCGAAATTCATTACACCGTGCTCTTTGAACCAGCCGAAGAAGGCGGCGATGTTGTGACGTGCCCTGCTCTGCCGGGGTTGGTCACCGAAGGTGACACTTACGAACAAGCTCATGCCCGTGTGGTCGAGGCTATTGAAGGGTACTTAGAGAGTTCGCAAAAAGACGGCCTACCGTTCCCGCCTGATAAAAAGCTTTCATTGGAGCCGGTTAAGGAGGAAATTAAAATCGCTTTGTCTGAACCCGCATGAGCCAGCGCTTTCCTGCTGTCCGGCCCACGAGAGTTGTGCGGGCTCTCCTAAGAGCTGGATTTATATTCACCACACCAAAGGCTCACACTGCTTCCTTAAGCACCCTGACAGACCCGAACTGCGGGTGACAATCCCAACGCACAACACTGATCTCAAGCAAAAGACCCTGGCCTCTATCATTGATCAGGCCGGCTATACCCCTGAAGATTTTCTAAAGCTCTTGTAGCTCTTTCGTTTCAGATCGCCCCGCACGCGAGAGCCCTCTACGCCTGCTTCCGAGCCTCATCAAACAAAAACTGCAGCGTCTTCTCCGCCTGAATATGATCCGCGATCCGCGCCAGCATTCCTTCCTTCTCCAGGCGTGCTCGCGCCACCGGCACGGCCTCGCGCTCCTGCCGCGCGATCCGCTGCACCTCGCGGTCGACTTCATCTTTCATCGGCTTGATGCCCTCTTTATCCGATATCTTCTCGAGCAACAGAGAAGCCTTCACGTTTCTCAATGCCTTCTCCCGCTGGCTCTCCTTTACCTTTTGCCAGTCCAGCTTGAGTTCCTTCGGATCAACGCCGTGGCCTGCCAGCTCGTGCAGCTGCGCCCGTACCTGGTTCTCAATCTGCCGGTCGATATACGCCTCCGGAACGGGAAAATCATTCGCTTCAACTAACCTATCGACCAGCGCCTCTTTCGCTTCCCGCTGCGCAACGTACTGCTTCTCCTGGAAAATGGATTTCCTCACGGCTTCCTTCAGTTCATCAAGAGTCTGATAGTCGCCCAGATCCCTGGCAAATTCATCATCAAGTGCCGGAAGTTCCTTCCGCCGCAGCACTTTCGAACTCAGCTCAAACCGAACCGTCTTCCCCGCCATCCGCTCCTGTGCGTAGTCTTCGGGATACGTAAGGTCAAACTCCTTCACTTCGTCCGGATTCGCACCCATCAGATTTTCTGTGAACGCGGGCAGCGTATCTTCCGCCCCGACCTGAATCTGAACGTCTTGATCAATCGGCTCCGCCAGCCCGGAAAGCGACTTCAGATGCACCAGTACGAAGTCGCCGTTCTCGATCGGCCGCGGATCCAGATTCACATACTCAGCCTTACCCTCGCGCATGGCCTCGAGCCGTTTCGCGACTTCTTCATCCGAAACGGTCGGCTCCTCATACTTCACCGGCAATCCCCGATATTCGCCCAGGTCGAACTGCGGCGCCACCTCGAACACCGCCTTGAAGCGAATCGGCTGGCCGGGCTCGAACTGAAGATCCGAAACATCGGGAGTTCCGACAACTTTCAGATCCTCTTTCTGCACTCGCTCGCGGAAAGCTTGCGGAAGCACGGCTTCGAGCACTTCACTTCGAATCTCGCTTTGAAAGCGCGATTGAATCAGGCTGATCGGCGCCTTGCCCGGACGAAAGCCCGGAAGGCGAACGCGCTGCTTAATAGAATTAGTGACTCGTTCCTTCGCCCGCTCGACTTCTTCGAGCGGAACCTCGATTTCGAGCGAACGCTTGCAATCGACTTCTGTGGGCACAGTTGCTAACGCGGCGATCTAAACAGCCGCAGCCAGTTGCGCAGCTTCGCGAAGAACGTCCACCTTGTCCGTCGCTTCCCAACTGAACGTGTCTTCCGTGCGCCCGAAATGACCGAATGCCGCGGTCTTGCGGTAAATCGGCCGTCTGAGATCCAAGTGCTCGATCATCGCCGCCGGCGTGAGCGAAAAATTCTCCCGAATCAGTTCAGCAATCCGCTGATCTTCCACCTTGCCGGTCCCGAACGTATTGACCATCACCGAGACCGGCTCGGCAACACCGATCGCGTAGGCCAATTGCACCTCAGCCTTCGAGGCGAGGCCCGCCGCCACAATATTCTTTGCCAGATAACGCGCCATGTAGCACGCGGAGCGATCCACTTTCGTCGGATCCTTGCCCGAGAAAGCGCCGCCCCCATGCCGCCCCATTCCTCCGTACGTATCCACGATGATCTTGCGCCCGGTCAACCCCGTGTCGCCGTGCGGTCCGCCAATCACGAATCGCCCTGTAGGATTGATGTGAAATGCCGTGTGCGAATCGACCATATCCGCTGGAATCACCCGGTCGATGATGTACTTCCTCACTTCATCCCGAATCTGCTGCGTCGAAATATCGTCATCGTGCTGCGTCGAGACGACCACCGCATCGATGCGCTTCGGCTTGCCATCCACGTACTCGACACTGACCTGACTTTTTCCATCCGGCCTCAGATACGGCAGCTCGCCTTCCCGACGCGCCTCGCTCAGGCGCCGCACCAGCTTGTGCGCCAGCATGATCGGCAAGGGCATCAGCTCCGGCGTCTCATCGCACGCATAGCCAAACATCAACCCCTGATCGCCGGCCCCGCCCGTGTCAACTCCCATCGCGATATCGGGCGACTGCGCTTGAATCATATTCACGACCGCGCAGGTCTTGCAGTCGAAACCGAACGCGGCATCCGTGTAGCCGATGCTGTTGATCACGCCACGAACCAGCTTGGGAATGTCGACGTACGTCTTCGTCGTGATCTCACCTGCGACGATGCAAATACCCGTCGTTACCAGCGTTTCGCAAGCTACGCGGCCTGTCGGATCCTCCGCCATCACTGCGTCCAAAACAGCATCCGAGACCTGGTCCGCGATCTTATCCGGATGACCCTCGGTGACCGATTCGGACGTAAAAATGTATTTCATTGACCTGCGAAACTCCTTATAAAATCTTGGCGCTCGAGTGGAGGCGCGGCCTTTTCCCCAGTTCGGTTAGCGCGCGCAAACGCACAAGCCCCAGTCGTCCGGAAAAGGATATCGTCATTTAGTGTACCAGCGGTAGAAGGCGATGGACTTCGATAGACCCGTCCCCAACTGATTCGGAGATGGAGCAAGCTCAGGTGCCTGCTTTACCGCAAGCTTCTACGTCGTTTGAGGCTTGTTCTCTCGGCGAGCATGGCTTTGCGCAGCTCACGGTTAAGGTGAGTCTGATAACGACCGCCTTTCGCCTTGAGCCAGGCGACCAGATCCATGTCGAGGCGAACCGTAATCGGCCGCTTGACCGGGCGGAAGACTCGAAGCTCCTCCGGGCTGAACTCCGGGATCTCCGAATACTCAATCGCCTGATCGCTCGTTTGCCTGACACGCGCGGCAGTCGCTTTCGCCCGCGATGATTTAGCGTAGGCCCGGATATCCTCTTCGCTCCTTCTGATTCGCTTTTCGTGCCGAGATGATTCGGCAGATCTTTTCGTCGCCATATTGCCTCCAGGTATAAACCACGAACAAGAGTTCATCGCCAAGCAATCCCAAATCCGGCAATCACCTGCCCGTTGCCGAGCAAAAAGCGGGCTGCCACTAATCAACGGGCGGGAGTTCTTGACCTCTCTATAGCTCCCCCACTAACCTCGCCAACAGCGCCACGCGATCCGGAATCCGATCCACCAAAATACTCTCATTCACCGCGTGCGCGCCTTCGCCCACCGCGCCCAATCCATCGAGCGTCGGTACGCCGATCGCGGCCGTAAAGTTGCCGTCCGACCCTCCGCCCGTCAACGACTCTTCTAATTTGATTCCTAACTCGGCCCCCATTTTCTTCGCGCTTTGAAACAGCTTCGCAATCGCCCTTGTTCGCTCCATCGGCGGCCGGTTCAACCCGCCCTCCACGCGAATCCTGCATCGCTTGTCCACTGGCCGAAGTGCGCGAAAGTTTCTGTCCAAACGCTCGGCATCTTTTGCGCGCATGACTCGGATATCAACTTCTACGCGTGCCTCTGCGGCCACCACATTCGTCCGCGTTCCCCCGCTCACCAGACCGGGGTTCACTGTGGTGCCCCTCTTCAAATCGGTAAGTCCGGCAATCTTCTCGATCTGCCGCGCCGCCTCCACGATCGCGCTTGCGCCATTGCCGAAATCGACACCCGCGTGCGATGCCCGGCCTTCAATCCACATTGTGTAAACGCCCACTCCCTTGCGAGCCGTCTTCAGCTTCCCGCTTAAGCCGGTCCCGGGCTCGAGCACCAGAACGAGTTCGCTTTGCTTCGCTTCTTGTTTTGTAGAGTAGTGCGATGTGATGCTTCCGACCTCTTCATCCGATACGATCCACAACACCACATCGCGATCGAGATTCACATCGAATTCCCGCAATGTGCGGACCGCGTAGATGAAGAAGGCGAGCCCCGCTTTCATATCAAGCACGCCAGGTCCCCACAACCGCCCGTCGCCCTCGCGGAACGGCATACTTTTCAACGTTCCGGCCGGCCACACCGTATCCGAATGCCCCACTCCCAGGATCTGTGGCCGCTTCTTCCGGCCCGCGATCTTAAACTCCAGGCGCAGATGGTTCCCGTACGTCTTTATATGAGGTCGAATCACCTTAGCCTGCGCAATATCCCTCGTTTTCTCCACAACCAGATCAACGAACCGGTTCACACCCTCAGCCGAATCACTCGGCGATTCGCATTCCACCATCTCTTTGATCAGCGCGATGATTTCTGCTTGCTTGTCCTTGAGATGACGAAGGTACGGGTGCATCGGTTGTATGATACCGGGCCAACGACGCGGATTCATCTTCTACCCACGGATCCGGCATTCACCGATGCCAGCGACCAAGGATGATGTCCTAACTCTTCACCGAGTGCTATTTCTATCGAGCATTACGTGGTATTTCAATTCCTTCGAATGCCTGTTATTCTTCTGCCGTGCACGATGATCGCCTATGGCGACGATGCTGTACTTTTCTCGTCCTAGCCCTGGCTCTCGTGGTCCTTAATGGCTGCGATGACGGCAGTTCCGGTTCCGAACAAACGGCCCCACCACCGCCGGCTCCGGACTTTTCCATCTCTGTAGATAGAACCAGCGTCTCCCTGGTCCCGGGCGACTTGACTAGTGTCACTGTTTCAATCAGTGGCAAAAACGGTTTCAATTGGCCGGTCAAGGTCTCGATCACTGGTCTATCCTCCTCTCTGACCGCATCTCCCGCCTCATTCAGCCAGGCACAGGGCAGCTCGCAAAAGGTTACGTTGGCGGCTTCCGCCACGGCCCCCATCGGAACTACGAAGCTTACGATCATCGGCGCGTCCGGTTCGTTGAGTCACTCCGCTCACTGCGGTCTCACAATCATTGCGGCCGCCCAGGGTACTTATGCGCCGTTTCGCGATCGCTATCTCGATATCGCTGAGGAAGTGCCCGGCGATGTGGGACTATTCCCCTCATCGCGCGTGCTTTATCATTCGCCGACTAGGCGTTTTTTCTCCGCTGATGCGAGCCAGAATCGCATCTGGGTTTACGACGCCACGACCGAGCTTCAGGCCGGCGAGATCACCGTCCCCGGCGCCTGGATGATCGATCAGTCTCCCGATCAGCGCACGCTCTACGTCGGCACTCAAATCGGAGACATCTACGAAATCGATCCAGTCACCATGACCGTGATCCAGTCGATTCCATCACGGCAGATCGGCCCGGCGGGTTACCCCACGTACGACGTCCATCCCCTCGCCGATGGGCGTTTTGCGTTGCTCGGCGACGAGTGAGGAGCAGCTGGAGCAGAAGGCGCCGAAGCGGGCAGAGCCGATTCATGTGCTCGCCGCCCGAGCAAGTGTGCCGGCGGTTTCATTTTCAGGATGGGATTCCGAATGAGTATGCGTGGTGCTTTGAGACCAAAGAGCAGCGGCATACGCGCAAGTGGGGATTGCAGCAGATTTCGGTCGAGAGGTGGCTGGCGGCGCTGAAGCGGGAGAGAGTGACCGGGCATTTGAGCGATACGGGCGAGGATCTGGAGACGCCGAAGCGGCGGACGTGGTGCGTGTGCGAAGTGTGTAAGAGGACGGGGGAGATTGGGCGGAGGCGGAGGGAGGAGATGGAGGGGAGATAGCGTGGAGCGGGATTACCAGGTTGCGATGACCGGCGTGCCTGCAACTCCCCAACTGACGATGATGTCGCTGCTCGTGTGGCCATTTCCAGTCGGGTCCAAATAAAACGCGGTGCCGCTGGGCCTCCAGACGCCGATTTTCGCGGCTCCGTTTCCAGTCCAGTCGCCCACGACGGGTATATCGCCAGTCGTGCCGAACTGCAGTTGTGTGGCTTGCGAGAAGTTGTCAGTGCCGGTCTTGTCGAGGAACCACAGGCCGCCATTCGGACGGAAGGCGCCCACCTTCACAGTGCCGCTGTTATTCCAATCGCCGACCACCGGGATGTCGGTGGATACGCCCCAACTGAATGCCGGATCCGAGGGATCGTAGCCGTTTCCGTTCGCGTCGAGAAAAAATTGCGCGCTGCTGGAGCGCCACACTCCGATTTTGTCAGTGCCGCTGCCGCTCCAATCGCCTACGAGCGGCGTGTCTCCTGCGGTGCCGAACGATAGCTGCGTCGCTTGCGAGAACACCTGAGTACCATTCGTATCCAAGAACCATGTTCCTGTGCTGGGGCGAAATACACCGGCTTTCATTCTGCCGTCGCCGTTCCAATCGCCCACTACGGGAATGTCGCCGCTTTGTCCCCATACAAAGTTGTTGTTCCCGTTGAAGTAGAAATAGCCCGTTCCATTGGTGACGCGCCAGGTTCGGGGGTGCGCCTTGCCGTCGCCGTTCCAGTCGCCGAAAACCAGCTGATCTCCGCTTGCACCCCATTGCGTTTGTTCGCTGCTTCCGTCCATGCACCAGTTGCCGTTAGAATCGAGGCTCCAAAGAAAACCCGTCGTGGAGACCGTGCCAACGCGAGAGATGGACGAGGCGTCCCCTTGCGACCCCGCGCCCTTGCAAGAGGACGGCGCTGCGGCTTGAAACTCAATCGCGATTACCTGTCCTCCCATGCGGATGTATTCTCTTCCGGGAGTCGTGGGAGAAAGGCCTTGCGCGCAGGCTGCGGATGCGATCACGAAACCAGACAGAAGCGCGCAAGACGCACGCGGCAGTAAAAAGAAGTTCCGGTTTACAAGCGAGCTATTCATTGACGTCTCCGGTTTCTACTCCGCTCGCAATACGAGTGAATGAATGCGGGTCAGTTGTATCGCAGGAATTCAAAAAAAGATACTCACTTGAAAAGTAGGACTTATCTGATTTCAGATCGCGCGTGAAGTTTTTTTAGCCGGTGGCACGTATCGACTAGTCGGGATTGCAAAAACGATCTGCGTTCTGTAAGGGAGATAACTTCTATGCGGTGCATTTGGTGTCGCTGGGTAAAGCGAGCGGCTGTGGGAATCCTTTGTGTTGGGATACCGGTTGCCTTCGGCCAAAACGGAAACGGTTCTGGGAATGGATCGTCGGATGATAACGCGAAGGTTGTAGAAACAGAACTGATTACGGTTACTCCGTTCGGGGCGAGCCCGTCAGAGATCACAAGGCCGAAGGGCAATGCTTTCTCGAGATCATTAATGAGACGTGGGATCCTACGGCGCTGATCGCTTTTGTTCCGGCTCCGACCAACAAAGATCCGGGTGATTTAACCGGGGACATTGACCCGGACGGGTTCCAGAAGAAGCACCGCTCGGTCGGGCTTACTGAGCTTCACCCTGGCGACTATCAGGTAGTGCTAGTTTCGAGCGGCGCAATCCTCGCGACCATCACGATTCAGTAGGGAATATGCGCACGATTCTGGTTGTAAGAATAGCCGCCTTCCTCTTCGCGGGCGTGATGTCTTGGCACGGGAACGCGCAAACCTATACCGCATCCAATACGGATGGTTTGGTTGCGCCCGCGATTACCCCCGGCAATCCCGCTTCGAGTTACGCTCTGACCGGCATCGATCACGTGAACATGTACAACGGCAATCTGAGCATCTCGATTCCGCTGCTGCATATCGGGGGGCGGGGCGCGGCCGGATACACGATGACCTATTCAGCGAATACGCAGTGGACCGTGCAACGGCACACCAGCCAGGGGTATGTCTCCTATGTTCCCGTAAACGGGTCTGGACAGCTAAACCCGATACCGTTCTCGCCGGGACTCCTCGTAATTCGCCACGCGAGCAGCTCTCCGAATGGCTGTTCGGGGAATCCCAGCGTCGATGCCGGGCCGTACGTCACGCGCGTAGTCTGGGTCGGATCAGACGGGACCGAGTCGACGATGGTCGATCAGAAATACGGAGGACAACTCCAGGGCAACGGCACGAACTGCCCCATGACGCCACAAACTGACCGCGGGAGAGTTTTCAACAGCACAGGCAGCTCGGACCTGACATTTGTTGCCGATGCAGACGTACTGGACTCCAACATACAAGGCGACCTGTACCAATCTGGCGTGCTCTATTTCCGCGATGGAACGAAGTACATCATCGACGCCTACGGTAGGGTAACCCAAATCGAGGATCGCAACGGTAACTTGGCTACATTCACATACAATGCTCCGGCGGGCACGCTGTTCTCCGTTGTCGACCCGCTGAACCGGACGACTACAGTGGCGTTCAACAGCACCTCACAGCAGTACACGATTACTTACCCGGGGTTCAATCAAGCTACCCGGACCATTACAATTTCAAGCGCCCCTTTGCAGAGCGTTCTTGCTTCGGGCCAGGGCATCGAGACGCAGGCATGTCTATTTCCGGAACTGAATGGGTCGAGCAAGACGAATTATAATCCAACAGTAACCTCGTCCATTAAGCTGGCGGATAACAACAGTTATCTGTTTCGCTACAACAGCTACGGCGAGGTAGAGCAGCTCACGCTGCCGACCGGGGGCGTCTACCAATACACGTTGCCCGAGGCGTGTGGAGGGACCGGCGGCAGCGGGGTTTTGAAAGTGGGCTATGTCGGCTTTACGATTCATCGCCCTATCAGCGAGCGCTATGAATACGCGAACGGCTCGGGTTTGACGTTGCAAACGAAGTTTACGTACACAGGGCAGGCTTCGGGCCTGGACTCGAATCATCCCTCGCGGCCCGGAACGACTTCGGATGCCTACTACTATGACGGTTCGAGCAATCTGCTACGGGCAGACAGCCACGATTTCTATGGGGATCCGACATCCTCAACATCATATCCGGCAAACCCGGCGAGTTATACGCCATGGACCGACGGCATCGACTTTCAGGATTCGATCGGGAACATCCTGAGTCCGTCGCTATTGCAAACCCAGGAGGTATGGAATCAGCGGCCGTGTGGACAAGGGGAGAACTGCTGGTTTGGTAATCCGAATGTTGACAGCGCACCGCCCCACGATCCGCAGATGTGCCAGCAAAACGCAGTTCGCGATTCCGGATCGACCTCGGCGTCCGTGTTCGCGTACGATCAGTACAATAATCAGACCGATCACTACGAGTATGATTTCGGGGCTGCACCTGCGGTTGGGCCTTCGTGCCCAGGTTCAACGGCGGGATTCACGCGGCACACTCTGATGAGCTATAACACCGCGAGTGCGTACCTGGCGCAGAATGTACACCTGTTGAGTTTATTGACCGGGTACACGGTCGCCAGATCCGACGGAACGTTTGAATACAACCGGCAGTGGTTGTACGATCAGACGACGACCTGCCCCGGCGGCGCGCCCACACCCTGTGCGGAGCCGAGCGCAATTCCGGGCCACGACGCAAATTACGGAACGGGTTTTACGGCTCGCGACAACGTGACTCAGGACGAGCAGTGGTGGACGACGAGCGGTCCGTACAGGAATTACCCGTATCATCTTTATGCGTACGACATCGCTGGAAATATTGTGGGGCACCAGGACCCGAACGTAAACGTGACGACATACGCGTACACGGACGGATCGTATGCCCAGCCGAATACAATCACGAATTCCAAGGGGCAGAAGACGTCGGTGGTTTACGACGCACCCACGGAAAAGCCGACTTACGTAACGGATGTCAATGGAGTCGTCACCCAGTATTTATACAACGATCCGCTCGAGCGGTTGACGGATGAGGAAGATGCGTTACAGGGTCAGACCGGGCTGCATCACGTCAGGTACATTTATGAAAATCCAACTTGGATGGTTCAATACGAATCCCAAAACCCCTCAACCGGTTGGGAGCTTCGCAGCGATGATCATTATGACGGCCTAGGGCGTCTCACCGAGTATGACGGCTACGAAGACGAAACTCACTACATTTCGATCACATTTGCATATGATGCGTTGTGGCGCGTATCGCAGATCACGAATCCGTCGCGCCCTGGGGATGGATTGGGTTTCACGACGACGTACAGCCATGACGCGTTGAATCGATTGACGAAGACGACAACCGCGGATGGATCGGCGTCCGCGACCGTGTATGCAGGAAATACGGCCACCTTTACGGACCCGGCGGGGAAGACGCGCGAGGCGATCAATGACGGGCTGGGACGCGTGGCGCAATTAGTCGAGGATCCGGGCAGCTCGCCGCACCTGAATTACGGCACCGTCTACACATACGATGTGCTTGACGATCTGACACAAGTCAACCAGAGTGGCCAGTTACGTATTTTTACCTACGACACGCGGGGGATGCTTGCGTCGGCGGCGAATCCGGAAAGCGGATTTGTAAGCTACACGTACGATCCGAATGGGAATGTAAAAACCAGGCAGGACGGCCGGGGGATCACGACCGCCTATAATTACGACGCTTTAGACCGTCCTACACAGACGAGTTACTCGGATGGCACGCCCACGGTGAATTATACTTATGACAATCCGTCCGTAGGGTTAAGTGTTGGGCGACTGACCCAAGTAACGAATGGCTTGTCTACGACCAACATTACTGCCTATGATTTATTGGGGCGGCCCGGAGGAAGCCAGCAAATGATCGCGGGCCAGACTTACAACTTCTCATATGCTTACAATCTCACGGGAGCGCTTACTTCGGAGACTTACCCGTCCGGAAGAGTAATTACGACAGGTTACGACCTGGCGAATCGTATCAATCAAGTGAGTGATCCTTCTGGTAACTATGTGAGCGCGGTGGGTTATGCTCCCCAAGGCGCATTGGGTTCGTTCGTGTACGGAAACAACTTGGCGCGGGTGTTCCAATACAACAGCCGTTTGCAGATGGTTTCTGCGTGGGATGCTGTGGGTAACAGCTCGAACGCTTACTTATTTATGTTGTATCCGAACTGGGGATCGACTACGAATAACGGGAACGTGATCGGGGCTCAGACGTATGCGGGAGGACCCGGGCCGCAGTCGTCGTTGATTTTTTTCAATGAAGCTTTCGCATACGACGGAGTGAACCGGCTGAGCTGGGGCAATGACACGGGAGGGTGGTCGCGGTATTTCAGCTACGATCCTTACGGGAATATGTCGGTAACGGCGAATAGCGGAGTGCCGTTGTACGGCACGACACCATTTTCTGCGAACGGCTACAATCCGTATAACTCGGCGAACAACCGGCTGCTTTCAGGTAAATATGATGCCGCGGGGAACCAGACGCAGGTAGGATCATACTCTTTGTCCTATAACGCTGAGAACCAACAAACGCAAGCCGTGGATAATGTTTCAGAAGGCCAAGTTACGTATGGTTACGATGGATTTGGGCAGCGCGTCACGAAGAGCAATAATGGGCAGGTCAGCACCGTGTATGTGTATGACATCTTCGGACAACTGGCGGCGGAGTACAACAGCTTCGCTGCGCAGCAAACGCCGTGCAGCACTTGTTACTTGAGTTACGATCACCTCGGCAGTGTACGCTTGACGACCGACAGTGCAGCCAATGTGATTTCACGTCACGACTATTTGCCATTCGGCGAAGAGGTTCCAGCGAACACAGCCGGGCGAACAGCGCAGTGGGGGCCGTTCGGTGACAAGGTGAATCAGAAGTTCACCGGCCAGGAGCGGGACGACGAAACGGGGTTTGATTTCTTCCAGGCTAGATATTTTTACGGTGTTCAGGGGCGGTTCAATAGCCCGGATCCAGGAAATGCCGGAGCGGACTCGATGAACCCGCAGAGCTGGAATGGATACAGCTACGTGGCAAACAATCCGCTGAGCTTCGTTGATCCGAGCGGGATGATTCAACAGGTCTGTGAGGACGATGGGGACTGCGGGGTTGGGGTGGTGACCCCTGTTTCGTGTTCGATGCCTCGTGTGACGGGCCCGGTCCGGTTCCGCCCTGCCTCGATTGTGGGGGCGGCGGTGGAGGTGGAGGTGGTGGTACACCGCCGGCACCGTCCCTGCCCCCGGTCTCCTCGCCGGGCAATCCGGATCAGGGCGGGGTGTCCGACAGCCAATATGGAAGCTCGTTTCAAGGCTCGCTGCCCTGCCTTTCGATTCCTACCATCGGAACGCTTGATGCTGCCCTCCTGAATCTGTTTAATACAATCCTTCACACGGATCTCAATCGAGGGCAGGTGCAGATTAACACTGCGCCCAACGGAACGCGGACCTTAACGTTCGGAGGGACCACCCAAACGACGCAGGACCTTCCACAGGCGGGGCGCCCGTTTGAGCACTATCCAGGGTATCATCATGGTCTGCGCATCCCCGGGGCGAGCCTGCCGGGACCTTCCAATGCTGGACACGTGCTGTGGAATCAGGAGGGTCCCCGGACCCTTACAGGGGGCGAGGCACATGGTGACGTCGGTTCGACCCAGGACGTGCTCGATTTCGGGCTCCACATGTTCCAGCTGCTCCGCGAGACGGTCTGGCAGAGAAATCCGGGGTTGAACGGCTGTACTGTCAAGTTCAACTAGAATATAGTCAATGTGGTTTTTCGCGTATCGGGCTCGGTTTTTCGCACTCTTTTTCTTAGCCTTGACAGCCTTACTTGCTACTACGTCTGGCAAGGATCGTGATTTTGTGCCAGTCTACTCGATCGCGGAAGGCCGCTTCGGGCGACTGGAGGTAGTAAGCAGCGATGGACGTGCGCTATTTAGGAATGCGAATCAGCAGCTAACTGTGTGGGATATTGGCGGGAGGCGGATAACCGCTGAGGCTACGTTACGAAATTGGAGTGAGTGGGGCAACAAGGCCCCTCAGCAGCTACGGTCGCAGGAAATCTTCAGATTTCAGCGAGATCCAAACAGGCTAGTCGCTGTCCAGGGCCCCTGGGTCGTGCTCGTCGATCTAAAGCGCAAGACGGAAATCCGCCGGGTCTTGATTTCTGACGCCTATCTCGATCCGAACGTGGCTGTACCCGATAGGTCGGCTGACCTCCCAGGGGGCGTCATACTGGCCTCGGACCCCGAAAAGAGCTGGACGGCCGTGGCATTCAACTCCGGCGCTGAAACAGGGTTGTTTTTGTATGATGCTCATCTGGAGCTGAGGGCCAAGTGGCCGTTACCCCGTTATGTGCGTGATGTCTCTTGGTCGCCGGACGGCCGGACACTTGCAGTACTATACGCGGCACGGTTCAATGCAGGCAAGCGCCTTGTGAGCAGCCGGTTGCGTGATCTCTCGCCAGAGCCGGACGTTTGGCTCTTTGACACACTCGCCAGCAAGCCAACCAGAAAGTTTTCCACTGGGTCGAGCGAGGCTCAAATTCTGTTCGGAAGCGGTGGTAGGTACATTTACACCATCAGCACATATCTATACGGCACATATGTCAGGTCCCCCGGCCTGATTCGCGTGTTCGATACACGCTCGTGCAGCTTAAGTAAGGTGATTACTGGCACAAAAAGTGGAGTTCGCGGCAGCATGCAGCTTTCACCTGATGGGGCGCTCCTTGCTGCGGATGCCACCACGCAGCGGACGAGCATCTTCGACACGCTGGCCAACATGGAAACTGTTTACCGGATCTCACCCCGTATTGTGGTGGTTGATCTGAAGAGCGGCCAACCCCTATTCGAGCACCACACATCCGTTGACATCTACAATGGGTGGACGTTTGATCCGTCGCGATTTGGATTTTCATCGGACAGTCGATTATTGCTGAGCGACATGTGGTCAGGCGAGCGGCGCCGTAGTATCGACGTTTATTCCGTTCGCTGACCGTGCGCACTTAAAACCCGAGATCCCGGAGATCCGGGGGCAGATCAGCGCCCCGCATACCTGCGAGATCCGCGAGATCCGGGAGATCCGGGGACGGGGAGATCCGGGGACGAGAGATCCGGGGACGGGGAGATCCGGGGACGAGAGATCCGGGGAAGGGACGAGATCCGGATCCGGGAGATCCGGGGACGGTCACCAGAACTCCTGAATTCGGAGCCTCTGCAGTTCGGACACTCCGTCGGATTTCCCCGTAAACTGCGCCTCTTGTCTTCGAGACTCTGCATCACATAACCGAAGTTTAAGCCCCGCTATAGCATGCGTACTCCGGCGTCACGCTCAATGCCATCTCTTCCCCCTCGAAACTCCCCAGAACCGCGGCCACGGACTCGGCAGCCATTCACTCCTGCGGACCCGCAGACTGAGTAGTTTCTTAGAAACGCTCCTTGCAAGCGGCATACGTCCGCAATTCACACATGCGCTGTTATAATGCCATGCATCCATGCAGGCATCCATGGACATCCAGGAGATCCGTGACATACTGCCGCACCGCTATCCGATGCTGCTCGTCGATCGGGTTCTCGACATCACCCAAGACTCGATCGTCGGCATCAAAAACGTCACCGTGAATGAGCCGTTTTTCACCGGCCATTTTCCGAACTACCCCGTCATGCCCGGTGTCATGATCGTCGAGGCCATGGCCCAGGTTTCGGGCATCCTGGTTGCAAAACTCGCGCCTCACACTCGCGGCAAGATCATGTTCCTCGCAGCCGTCGAAGAAGCCAAATTCCGCAAACCCGTCGTCCCCGGCGACCAGTTGCGCATCGAAATGAAAATGATCCGTCTCAAAACCACCGTCGCGAAAATCAAGGGAATCGCAACCGTAGATGGGCAAGTCGTCGCCGAAGCCGGCCTCATGTGCAAGCTCACCGATCGCGCCTCTGAACCCGCGCCAATGATCGAGCTGCCCGAGCATCAGATGGTCTGAGCCAGGCCCTTCTCAACTCGCGCTCACGGGATGGCCATTCATCCGACCGCACTCATCGACCCTCGCGCCGAAATCTCTCTCGACGCCGAAATCGGCCCGTACTGCATCATCAGTAACGAGGTTACAATCGGCGCCCGCACGCGTCTCCTTGCCCACGTCTATCTCGAAGGCAAGCTCGCAATCGGAGACGATAACATCTTCTATCCCTACTGCTCTTGCGGAGTCGCGCCGCAGGATAAAAAATACAAAGGCGAGCCGTCTGAAACCCGTATCGGCAACCGAAACTCCATCCGCGAATTCGTCACGATTCACCGCGGCACCGAAGGCGGCGGAATGGTCACTTCGATCGGTGACGGCAATCTCCTCATGGCCTACGTTCATATCGCGCACGATGTCTCTATTCAAAACAATGTCATCCTGGCGAATGGCGTCACCTTCGCCGGCCACGTCACAGTCGAGGACTACGCCAACATCGGCGGTCTGAGCGCCATTCATCAGTTCTGCCGCATCGGCCGTCACGCCATGATTGGAAGTTACAGCGTCATCAAACAGAACGTGCTTCCGTATTCAATCACCGCTTCCGACCATCACGTCGAAGTCTACGGTGCGAATCGTATCGGCCTCGAGCGGCGCGGCTTCTCCTCCGAGTCCATCGAAGCGCTGCAAAATGCATTTCGCATCCTGACCCGCGCCGGCCTCAACACCACCCAAGCTCTCGCTCGCATCGAAGAAGAGATCCCGCGAACTACCGAAGTCGAAGAGCTGCTCGAATTCATCCGCGGCTCGCAACGCGGATTTATCAAGTAGGATCTTTTGCCTGGCGATTTGCGTCCGCGCTACGGAATCATCGCCGGAAACGGCCGCTTCCCTCTTCTCGCACTCCAGGCCGCGAAGCACGAAGCACACGAAGTCGTCGTCATCGCGATCGAGAACGAGGCCTCACCGGAAATCGCGCAGCATGCCGCCTCGCTGCATTGGATCAATATCGGCCAGCTCGGCAAACTCATCGACATCCTCAAACGCGAGCAAGTCTGCGAAGTGATGATGGCCGGCCAAGTCAAACACGTCAGCATCTTCTCTTCCATTACTCCCGACTGGCGTCTGTTCAAGCTGCTGATGTCTCTCAAGGAAAAGAACACCGCCGCGCTCATCGGGGGCATCCAGAAAGTTCTCCATGACGAAGGAATCGAGCTTGTCGATTCCACCCGCCTGCTCAAGAGCCTGCTCGCTGCTGAAGGCGTTCTGACGCAACGCAAACTGAATAAAGAGGAAGAATCCGATATAGCCTACGGCCGCCGCATCGCGTCGATGCTCGCGTCAATCGATATCGGCCAGAGCGTCGCGGTCAGCGAAAAGGCCTGCGTCGCTGTCGAGGCCATGGAAGGAACGGACGCCATGCTGCGCCGTGCTGCATCACTCACGAATGGCAAACCGTTACGTTTAGTCAAAGCCTCGCGCGGCCGCGAAAATCTGCTCTTCGACGTGCCCGTAGCAGGCCTGTCAACCATCGAAACCATGATCGAAACTCAAACCACAGCTCTGGCCGTCGACGCCGGACGCACGCTCCTGCTCGACAGAGACGACATGCTCAAGCGCGCCAATGAAGCCGGGATCGCCGTCATCGGATATCCACCTTTATGAGCCCGATTCGCGCGGCCGTTATCGGCGCAGGAAGTTTCGGCCGCCACCATGCGCGTGCCATTAAGCAACTTCCCGACGCCAATCTCGTAGCCATCGTCGATGCCGATCTCGAAAAAGCCGGGCAGCTCGCGGACCAATATAATTCCCGTGCCGTCCGCAACAGCGAAGAAGTTCTCGGTGAAATCGATGCCGCGATTGTCGCCACACCGACCGTCACTCACGAACCCGTCGCCGCCCGCTTGCTCGAAGCCGGTATCGACGTTCTCGTCGAAAAACCCATTGCCGATTCATCTGCGGCTGGTGAACGCCTCGCCCGGCTCGCCGAACAGCACGGCCGCATCCTCCAAGTCGGCCATCTCGAGCGCTTCAATCCCGCCGTAGCGGCTTTGGAACAAGCCCTCACCGTTCCGCTGTTTTTCGAAATTCACCGCCTCAGCACCTTCACTCCGCGCAGCCTCGACATCGACGTCGTGCTCGACCTCATGATTCACGACCTCGACATCGTCCTGAGCTTCACTCGAGCGCAGCCCGACGAGATTCGCGCGGCCGGGATCTCCGTTCTTTCACCCCGCGTCGATATCGCGAACGTTCGTCTTTCATTTCCCTCGGGCTGCGTCGCTAATTTAACTGCCAGCCGCATCTCAACCGAGAAGGTCCGCAAGCTCCGGCTGTTCCAGCCTGGCGAGTACATTTCACTCGACTACCAGCGCCAGGATGCCCTTCGCGTTGCAATTCGCAAAAACGAACCCAATCCGTCCGCGGGGGAGTTCGTTTGGCAAAATGGCCCTCCTCTTGGCTTCGTTCCGCAATTTGGCTTCGACCACCTTCCCGTCCACCCGGGCGAGCCTCTCCAACTCGAGCTCGCGGCGTTCTTTACCGCCGTCCGGGACCGCACGCGCCCCAAAGTCGACGGCTTCGCTGCCGCCTCAACTCTTCGCGTAGCCGAGGCAATTCTTGCTAAGATCAATGAGCACGCACACTTAGTGGCCCAAACTTTGCATCGCCCCCGCTAAGCGTTTCTTCAGCAGTATGGAAGCCCAAACAGTCGAGCCTCAGACCCTCGATCCCGAGCTAAGCCTCCTGCTAGAATGGCCCAACGAACGCTCGGGCCCGCGCTGGGCAGCCATCTTGGCCGCCTCCGCCGCGCTCCATGTTCTTCTTTTCTTTGCTTTCATTCAGATCGCAACATTCGTTCGGCGCGTCGCGCCCGAGCGCACGGTGGTTCTCAAGCGAACCATCCTCTATCTGCCTCCCGACCTGCTGACCCAAAAGGCGCCGAATCTTCGGAAGCCCTCGAAGCACGTCGACCTCGCGGACCTCCTCGCGTCCCGGACATCGCAGCCACGCCCGCCCGCTCCCTCTCCCAGCCGAAAGCGTTTCGAGCTGCCGAAGCAGGCTACCCCCCAGCCGATAGCGAAACTCGTTCCGCCGCAGGTGCTCCCTCAGCCGCCGAATGTCGCCGTGAACCAGACGCCGGTGCCTGCCCTGCCCGTAGAATCAGCGCCCAAAAAACCGTTCCAAGACATCAGCCCGGAACTGCCGGTCAAAACGCAGCCCAAAATTGCCGCTCCGCGGACCAGCGTGCAAGCTGCCATGGACGCGCTAGCTCGTGACACGAACAGCCGCAAGCTGGTCATCAGCGACGACAACCCCTCCGAGCCCTTGCCCGGAGCTCCCGGATCGATGGGCCGCGCGCCGGCCCAACACGCCGCAGTCGAGCTCCAAAGCGATCCGCAGGGCGCCGATTTCAAACCCTACCTGGCGCGCATCCTCGCCATAGTGCGCTCGAATTGGCGTACGGTCATTCCCGAAAGCGTGCGCATGGGCACGCGGCGCGGCCGCACGGTTGTAGAATTCGCGATCAACCGCGACGGCAGCATTCCCAAACTCGTCATAGCGGACCCATCCGGATCGGACCCGCTCGACCGCGCCGCCGTAGCGGGTCTCAGCATGTCGAATCCCCTGCCCCCCTTGCCGCCCGATTACAAAGGTCTGCAGGTTCGGCTCGCCTTCACCTTTAGCTACAACATGCCCGCACTATGAATCCCCCCGAGCCATCCCGCTCGATCATCGGCCTGCGCACGGCCATGATCTTGTACGCCCTGCTTCTAGTCGCCGCCTTCGCCACCCTGAAGGGTACAGCTCTCTACATCGCGCTCATTATCGTTCTCGGAATCGCTGTCAAAACTTACCTGCATCACCTCCGGAGCCGCCTCGAATAGCGTGGCTCAAATCCACCACCGCGGTGGATTGCAACCGGGACTCGTTTTATAACTCCTTATCTTGCATAGCTTTGACTTGGCGAAACGCTTGCACTATATTGGCCGTCGAGAAGAATGAGGCAACTATGAGAAGGATTACTGGCAGCTCTGTTCGGACCGCAGCCTGCTACGTCACGCTCGGTCTATTCGCGGCATCGAGTTTCGCATACGCGCAAGATTCATCGGCCCCCCCGGCCGATAATCAGCAGCAGACCACTACCGCGTCGAGTGGCGGCTGGCGGCGAGTAGACGACCCACCGCCCCAAGCCAGCTCGACGGCGCCGCAAGACGAAGCCCCGCCACCACAGGATCCATCGTCTCCCTATCCGGTTTATCCAAACGGCAGCTCAAATATGAACAATGGTCCAGCGGATCCCAACCAGGCGCCGCCTGCGGACAATCAACCCAATTACAATCAGCAGCCCAACTATCAATCCGACAATAATCAGGCTCCTGACAATCAGTCGAACAATTATCAAGTGCCTGCGCAGCTCATGATTCAACAGGGCACTTTTGTTACGGTGCGCGTCAACCAGCTGCTTTCATCCGACCGCAACCAGGCCGGTGACGCATTCGCCGCGACTTTGGTAACGCCTCTCGTCGTTAACGGCGTAGTCGTCGCAAAACCGGGCCAAACCCTAGGCGGCCGCGTTGTCGAGGCGAAGAAGGCGGGACGTATCGAAGGCGTCGCCCGGCTCCGGGTTCAACTGACAGATCTCACGCTGGTGGATGGCCAGCAGATTCCCATTCAATCCCAGTTGATTAGCCGCAGCGGCCCCACATCAGTGGGCAGAGATGCAGCCGCGATTGCCGGCACCACCGGCTTGGGAGCGGCGATTGGCGCAGGCGCGGATTGGGGACGTGGTGCAGCGATCGGCGCGGGCGCCGGTCTGGCCGTAGGCACCCTCGGCGTTCTCCTTACCCGCGGACGTCCCAGCATCATCTATCCCGAACAAGTCTTGACGTTCCGTATCGAAGCGCCGGTCACGATTTCAACCACGGCCGCGCCGCAAGCGTTCCAATACGTCCAACCCAACGAATACGATCAAACCGGTAATGCGCAGCAGCAGCAACCGGCGCAATACGCCCAGAATGC
The DNA here is from genome assembly GCA_963703035.1 of uncultured Acidobacteriaceae bacterium. GTDB lineage: Bacteria > Acidobacteriota > Terriglobia > Bryobacterales > Bryobacteraceae > Bog-105. The sequence continues at coordinate 3,351,383 of OY969780.1, forward strand.
TCCGCCTCCGCCGCCGTACGGTTACAGCCCCTACGCGTATCCGTATTACGGTTACGCGTACCCCTACCCCTATCCCTACTATTACGGCTATGGTTATCCCTACTATTGGGGATCGGGCCTCTCGTTCTACTTCGGGCCTGGATACTGGTGGGGCGGTCGTTACTATGGCGGATACTACGGTCGCGGATACTACGGCCGAGGCTATTACGGCGGCCGTGGATTTTACGGACGTGGCGGAGTGGTTGGCGGCGGCTTTGCGCGTAACGGCGGTGCTGTCCGTGGATCTGTAGGCGGCGGTGCTGCCCGTGGCTTCTCGGGCGGCGGTGGCGCTCGCGGATTCAGCGGCGGTGGCGGTTCGCACGGCGGCGGCCGGCGCTAAGAAATTTAGATCTGCAAGCGCGGATCTCTGCGGCTGAGAGGTTCACCCTCTCAGCCCTTTTTTTTGCGTTCTTGCTTTCTGGTGAACGTGCTAACTAAAGGAATGAGAATTCTTATGAGTCGTCGTGAGATGGCGCAATCGCTGGCCGCTGCGGCCGCAATCCCGGCACTCGCGGACTCCCCGAAATCTTACGTTATCGTCGGAGCGGGTGCGTTCGGCGCGTGGACCGCGTACCACTTGAGGCGTGCGGGACACAACATCACTCTGATCGATGAATACGGGCCAGCGAACAGCCGCGCCAGCTCAGGTGGCGAATCGCGAATCATCCGCGCCTCCTACGGAAAGGACGAAGTTTACACTCGCATGGCGATTCGATCGCTCGCGCTGTGGGATGCATTCTTTGCTAGAACGGGGCAAAATCTGCTGCATCGCACCGGAGTCCTCTGGATGGCGAAGACGGACAACGCCTACGCGCAAGAAAGTCGCGAAGCGTTGCGCGAATTAGGCATTGATTTTCAGGATTTGTCTCCCGGCGATCTCAACAAACGCTATCCGCAGATTCAGGTAAGCGAAAACGTGGGTGCCATTTTCGAGACAAACAGCGGCGCTCTCATGGCGCGCCAGGCAGTGCAAGCCGTTGTCGCGCAATTCGTCCGAGATGGCGGCGTGTATCGCCACGCCGCGGTGCGAACGCCTGAAGGCAAAGATCGCCTGACGCAAATCATGACGGGCAACGAAAGGATAACTGCCGACGCCTACGTCTTCGCGTGTGGCCCCTGGCTAGGGAAAGTATTCCCCGACATTTTGGGCCGCCGCATCTTCGTAACACGCCAGGAGGTCTTCTTCTTTGGAATCCCGGCGGGAAACCGCAGCTTCGAGCCGCCGCAGATGCCGGTCTGGATTGACTTCAGCGATGATCGCGGTATGTATGGCTTCCCGGATCTCGAAAATCGCGGCTTCAAAGTGGCCTTCGACAAGCACGGCCCGGAGATCGACCCCGATACTACAAACCGTTTCGCCAGTCCCGAGAAGATCGCAGCCGCGCGCGCCTATATCGCCGAGCGGTTCCCCGCTTTAGCCAATGCGCCCGTTGTCGACTCGCGTGTCTGTCAGTACGAGAACACTTCGAATGGCGATTTCGTCGTCGACCGCCATCCCGTTTTTGAGAACGTATGGATCGCGGGCGGCGGATCCGGTCACGGCTTTAAGCACGGACCGGCAGTCGGCGAGTACGCAGCAGCGCGAGTAACCGGAGCCACGACACCGGCCGTTGAACCCCGGTTCTCGCTCGCTTCGAAAGGCACCGAACAAAATCGTGCCGTCTACTAACTAGAACTGGAAGTGCAGACCAAACTGCATCTGCCGCATCGGTACTTGCGTGTAGGTAATCTGTCCCGCGTTGCTTGAATCGATTTGGTTGCTACTCGTACCTTGGCCGCCGGGAGTACCAAGATTGACACGGTTGAAAACGTTAAATGCGTCGGCGCGAAGCTCCAGTGAGCGGCGCTCACTGGATAAAAGATTCTTCGCCAGAGACAGGTTCGATACAGCTAGACCAGGCCCTCGCAAGGAGTTGCGCCCCGCGGTTCCGTTGCGGAATGGCTGTTCTGGCTCGGTGTAAGCAGCCGGATTGAACCACAGCCCAGCGCTCGGATTCGGAAGATTCGGGTTTCCGATAAGATCCGCCCGAACCTGAGCGAAGTCCGCGTTCAGAAGCGGTGCATTCTGGACGAGTGGCGTGAACGGGATGCCCGTCGCCCACGTGTGGGTGCCGCTCAGCCGCCAGCCACCAAGAACTGCATCAGCAATGGCATTGTTGCCGAGAGTCCAATGACGAGTGCGCCCGAACGGTAGATCCCAATCATGCTGAAGAGTGACAACGTGCTCACGATCCCATGATGCCGGCCCATGATCCGCCTGTATGTCGTAGGCGTTCCCGAAGTTACTGCCACCCTCAGTGTTAGTCAAGGCTTTTGACCAAGTGTAAGTCAGCAAAAAGTCAAGTCCGCGCGAAAACTGCTTCGTGAACTTAGTTTGCAGCGCGTTGTAACTCGATGTATCGCAGTTACAATATTGATAAATGCCTTGAGTAAGGCCGTACAGCACATAGAATGGGCGCCGTGGATTGAAGTCTCCCGGTCCCGGTACGGCTTGGTTCTCATTTACCTCTTCAGTAAGATGCCGCCCGGCATTGCCTATATAGCCAACTTCGAGCGCCAGATCGGAGGCAAATCGATGCTGAACGGTGAAATTCCAGAAATAGACCTCCGGGATGCGATACGCATCAAGCGGCCAGGTAAAGTAATTGATTCCAATTCCGTTCGGCAGCGGATATCTGCCGCTTGCGCTCACAGGTGGATTAGCAGGCGTGGGCGGCCCGTTAGGCAGGAAGAAGTCCGGCACATACGGATTCGGCTGATTCACAACCTGAGGATTAACAATCGGCGGATTATAGTCGGCGCCCTGCCCGAATACCGATCCCAGTCCGCCCGGATTGAAGCTGATTCCGTACCCTGTCCGGATGACTGTCTTTTCATCAGCCTGGTAAGCGATTCCGATCCGCGGCGCGAATCCGAGATTATAGGGTTGCACTCCGAGGTTCCGAGGAACCGATCCAATACCTGCCGCAAGCACGTCGCCTGTCGACGGATCGAAGCTGCCCGCTCCCCCGGGTTTCGCTGCTGTTTGAGGAAGATAATCTTCCCAGCGCAGACCGTAGTTTAAAGTCAGCTTCGGTGTAACTCGCCAGGAATCCTGCGCGAACACAAAGATACGCGTCTCGCGCAGCCCAGGATAGTAATCCGATCCCGTGAAGTAGCGGGAAAAGTTACTGGGAAATCCCAGCAGATACGAGCCGATTGCCGAGCCCGTAGAAACGACCCCAGCCGCGAGCGTATCAAGCGCGGGATCGCCGGTTGTCGAATCGTTAAAGGTGATCTCACCGGAACGATGAGAATCGCTCGGAATACGCTGCTGCTGGCCGCGTCGAACGTCGACTCCGAACTTCAGCGTGTGATTGTTCAAGATCTTGGTCCAGTTATTCACCCATTGAAATTGATTCTCGGTCTCTTTCAGCGGGCAGTTGCACTGATTCACGTTCAGCGAGTATCCGAAATCGAAGCCGCCGTTCCCATTGATATAGAACGCCGGCATGCCGCTCGTCGCAGGAGAGCCGGTATTCAATCCGGGTAGGCCGGCGTCGGTTGCCGGAGTCGTTCCGACATCGTTTGGCTGGACACGGATTCGATACCGGTAGAAGCCGAAACGCGCGTCCGTGATGAGAGTGGGGCTAAACGTGTGATCCAGGCCGAGAGCCAAGCTTTGATTTCGATCAATCGAGTCGCCGGAAAAGCTGAATGCCGAAGGGCCACCCGCGAGATCGCCGAAAGCCGCCGGCGAGTAGTTGTTGAAATCCGCAATGGTGTACCGGCCGAACACATGAGTGTTCGCAGTCCAGTTGTAATCGACGCGTCCATCGTATTGATCGCTGTCGAACCTCTGGACACCAGCACTGACAAAGTTGTTGGTGTAACCGGGGCCGTTATTCGGAAGAGGCAGCAAGGACAAAAGCTTGCCCATAGGGGCGGAAACGGGAATCACGTTCACTATGCCGTTTGTCGAGTAAACGGACCGGCCCGCGCCCGTTGCCGAATTACCGGTGTTAGGATCGAACACCATGCCCGCGCGTGCCGGAACCGTTGCGCCTTCCGTAGTAGTGACCAGAGCCGGAGCTGCGCAAGGAGTCGCTGAAACAGCTCCGTTCCCACAGATGTAATCCCCAAGCAAGCCCGTGAGATCGCCACTGCGCTCGGCAGCGGTCGGCACGGTTGTGACCAGCGATCCGCCGGTGCGGCGTCGCGTGCCTTGGTAATCAAAGAAGCCGAACAACTTGTCTTTCACGATGGGCGCACCAACCGATCCGCCAAACTGATTCCATCGAAGCGGCGGATTCAGCTTCGTGAAGGGATCAGTAGCATTGGTGAGGTTGTTCCTCAAGAATTCGAATAGCGATCCATGCCACTCGTTCGTACCCGACTTTGTGGTGGCCTGAATCAGCGCGCCGGAAGCCGAGCCAAACTCCGCATCGTAGTTGCTGGTGCTGACCTTGAACTCCTGCAGCGCATCGATATTCGGGTTGATCACGGCGATCCCCAGAATCGCGCTGTCATTCTCCGTGCCATCCAGTAGAAAGCCGTTTGCAGTAAAGAACTGCCCGTTCACGTTGGCTTGAATGCCTTGCTGCGGATTTTCGGCCGCCGAGTGCTGCCATGTGTTGAGCTGAGTGCCGGGAACGACAAGCAGCAGGTTAGTGACATTACGGTCGAGTACCGGCAGCTGCTGAACCTGCCCGCCCGTGAAAGTCGTCGCGACCTCCGCCCGATCGGTTGTCAGCAGTGGAGTTGCATCCGTGACGTTGACCGTCGTTGCGACATTGGCCGGGCTCAGAGTGGCATCGAGGCGGGTGGTTGCATTCACCTCGACGGTCGCATTCGCAGTAAAGGCCCCGAGCCCGGGGCTCTCCACTTTCACCTGATAGCGGCCGGCGAGCAGGTGAGTCTGCTCGTAGTTACCGTCCTGATTGCTTTGCGCGCGAAACGCCGTTCCGCGGTCGAGATCGGTAATCGTAATCGTTGCGTTCGGAAGAACGGCGCCCGAGGCATCCTGAATGGTTCCAAAGATGTTACCGGATACCGCTTGCGCGAAGACAGCCGAAGCCGCGACGAACGTAAGGATAAATACACTTAGGGCCGGATAGATTTTTCTGAACATACTGAGATCCCACCTAACTTGGTCGAGTATAGGGTACCTGCCCTATACTCGTCAAATAACGCGGCGGCAGACCCAGCGTTCAAAAGGATAACTTTAAACTAACCTGAATCGTGCGGGGCACATTTTCGGTGCCGAAAGCTGCGCCGAATGGGAAGCACGACGCTTGTGAAAGATCCGAGCAGAAGTTATTGTATTGCGCGTCGTTGAACGCGTTCAGGAATTCGCCGCGCAACCACGCCTGGTAGCGTTCGCCTCCGAAGTTCTTGGCCACCGACAGATCCACATTCCGCAGAGCGCGCGTTCGAAGCTGCGTCATGCGTTGCGGCTCATTGCCGAGCATGTAGATCGAAGGAAGCTGAGCAAAAGCGTTCGGGTTGATCCAGTTATCAGGGCCCTGGTTGCTCGCGGCAGGGTTGCCGATCAAGTTCGGAAGTTGTGGTCCCGGGAAGCCATAGTTATTGAGCTGGTTGTAATTGCCCGTGTAGACCGCAGGAGCGGGCTGGCCGCTGGCCAGCCGGACTACTGAGGATAGCTGCCAGTTCCCGAGTACCTCTTTCACTATTCCCGGAGCGCTATTTCCCCAACGCTTGCCTCGACCGTATGGCAAATCGTACACCAGCGCAGTAGCGAAGCTCTGCGGGATATCGTGCGTGCTGACGTTGTAATCAAGCATCGTGTTGTAGTAATCGCGCCATCCGTTCCCGCCGCCTTGTATGCCGCCTGCCCACCCGAAGTTATCTTCCGGCCCGTTATCGAGCGCCTTCGACCACTGATAGGTTGTCAAAAGACTCAGCCCGGAAGTGAATTGGTGGTTGTACTTGACCTCTAAGGCGTCGAAAGCCGACCGCGCGCCCGGCAGCGAGCGAGTCCATTGCAGATTCGTGAACTGCGGATACGGCCGCAGCAGCTCGTTGTAAGCGATGGTTTGAACCTGTCCCAAATAGTAGTTCGAGCTGACCACCCCGTAGAACGGATTGGTCACCTGCGAATCGAGCACAGGTCCTAAATGCAGAAACTGATCCGGCATCTGATCGGCGTCGAGACTGATGTTTCCATAGAGCAGCTTCTTCCCGCGGTTGCCGTTATAGCCGATTTCAAACACAGAATGCGGGGTAACCTGGTATTGCAGATCGAAACTCCAATCTTCGGTGTACGGATTTGGATGCGAGCCCTTCGGCCAAATTCCATTAACGCCACCTCCTAAGAACGTGAACAATCCTTGTGAGCTGCCGGTCGGCTGATTGATTCCCAAGGGGAACGGGTTGCTTACGAGATTTAGCGGAGTGTAACCGTTGTTGTTAGTCGCTACGTAGGGCGTGCTCGAGCTGAAACCAATCGACTGCCCGCCGTCATCGCCGATCAAAGCCGTCGGACCGAGGAAGAATATGCCGGCACCCATCCGCGCGACAAGTTTGTCCGTGATCTTGAAAGCAATTCCGCCCCGGGGAGCGAAATCGTGGTTGTTCGGGCTCCATTGATAACGGTCATTGCCATTTTGGCCCGGATACTCGAAACCGCCAAGCAGCGGATGCCCAAACACCTGAGCAATCGTTTCTCCATACTGTGGAGAGAATGCGGTGCTGATGGGATTGACGACGTTCGGATCGTAATAAGTGATTCGATTGATGCGTTCTGTGGCGGGCCGTTGGTTTTCATATCGCACACCCAGGTTGACCGTCAGCCGCGAATTAACGCGCCACTGGTCCTGAATGTAGGTCCCGTAGTTATGAAGACTCAAAGCCGGGTCTAAAGTAATCCCCTGCCCCCCTCCGTTGCCGGTGCCGAGCAACATGGACGCGATCGCGTTGCCGCTAACAACGGATGTCTGGCCGCCCTGTAGAGCGTTGCACGCGCCGCCTGCGTTGGGGTCGCAGGCGGTCAACCCGCTGCTGAAGTTGAACTTGCCGGCAGCCTCATTGATGACGTTGATCATTTGGTTGTCGAAGTTCGCGCCGAACTTCAATGTGTGGCGAGTGAATACCTTCGTCAAATTCACCTGGATGGTGTCGGAAGTCCGTGAGAATTTTTCGTAGGTTCCGCTGCCTAAGCTCGTAAAGCCGTTGTCCGCAGAGATGCTTGGGACGATCGGCGCCTGGAACAGGGACGGGGACAACCCGATCGCTGACGCGTCTGTCCCAAGACCCTGCGCAATGTGCTGCTCGAGCCAGCGGCTGTAGGAGACATAAGAGTTGATTACCCACGTCGGACTGGGCGTGACGGTATCGTTCAGAACTACCTGGAAGCCGTCATTGTATTGGTTCACTCCCGTATCTGCTCCGTTGCAGAAGAAACAGTTCGTGACCTGATCCTGGCGCCAGCGATCGGACCACCGCAGGAACATCCGGTGGACCGCATTCTGCTCCCAGTCGACCCGTGTATCCATCTTGTCGTTCTGGAAATAACCCGGACCCTGAGCGTAATAGTTGTCAAGATTGTTCGGCCCAACGCCCGGACGATTCGGCAGCGGAAACAGATTCACAATCTTCTGGCCGACCGGATTGATCAGGTTTGGTGGAATAATATTGCCCGGAAACGCGGTACGGGTGTAGCCATTGGTGTTACTGGCTGGAGTCGTGGAAAAAGGGTTATAGACTACGTCGGGCGTGCCATCGGCATTCAGAGCACCGGCGAAATTACCCGCGCGCTCCGCCAAAGTCGGAACGGTTAGAAGCCCAGTACTCTGGGTATTCGGCTGGCGCAAACCCTCATAACCACCAAAGAAAAACAGATTTGCCCGTTTCAGAAGCGGACCACTGATATTTCCGCCGAATTGGTTCTGCTTGAACTGTCCCTTGGGCTCGCCATTCTTGTTGTTGATCCAGCTGTTCGCATTCAAGAAGGAGTTTTGGAGATAATCGTACGCTTCGCCATGAAACTCGTTACTGCCGCCTTTCGTGATCAGGGTGACGATACCGGCCCCGCCCCGCTCGTACTGAGCATCGTACGTATTCTGGATAATTTGCTGTTCCTGAACGGAGTCTTGCAGAGGCGAAACCATCATGCCGCCCCAATCCACTGCCTGCGAAGGAGCGCCATCGACGAGGATCTCTTCATCGCCGGTGCGCCCACCATTCAACCCGAAATTGCTGGACAACTGATCGAAGGTGCCATAGCTTTGAGTCTGGCCGCTGCCGGAGGGAGCAGGCGTTGTGCCCGCGACCGCAAACACAAAATTCAGCGGATTGCGGGTGTTGTTGGGGAGCGCATTGATCAGCTGGCTATTCAGCGTGACCGAGTTGTTGGCGGTCTCCGTATCGACCAGCACTGCCGAGGCGGTCACTTGCACTTTTTGTTGCGTGTTCCCGAGCTCGAGCGAGATGTTCACGTGAGCGCCGGTGTTGGCCTGCAAGATGAGGTTCTGCTGCACAAAACTCTTGAAGCCTGACGCGGTCGCGGTGATCTGATAAGTGCCGGGAGAGAGGTTCGTGAACTGATAGGAGCCGTCCGAAGCGGATGTGCCCTGGCGGACGTCATCTGTTGCCATGTCCCTCAATTCGAGTGTCGCGCCTTGGACAGCGGCCCCGGTCGGGTCGCTAACAGTACCCGTGATCGAAGAAGTAAACGATTGCGCCAAGCAAAATTGAGCGAACGCGATGGCGAGAACGGATGCCATGATCGGCAGAGTCTTGAAGGAACGCATAGACCACCTCCCCTGACGGCTATTTTTTTACGATATAACACACGGGAATAGATTTCTCTGTGGCCTATCTGATTACCTTTGCCTGTTACGGAACCCATCTGCACGGCGACAAAGGGGCTCTGTGGATCGCGGGCATAATCTTTTCGAGCACTAGCGTAGGTTTTTCCCAAATTTCGGCTACTCTAGCTCGCTCAGTATCTCTTCCCGAGCTTCGTCGAGAAGCGGCGCCAAGCGGTCGATGCTGCCTGGTGTGCGGCTGAAACGGACGGGGATGGCGATCGTGCGAACCTCGCCTTCCGAAGCGTGAACGTCCCGCCGGAAAAAGTTGACTTCTTGTAAGTGCTCGTCGCAAAGCAGGTCCTCCGGCGATAGCACAGGAGCCATTGGGATATCGGCCTCTTTGAGCAGCGCGATCCATTCATCCGTTGAGCGCTGGATCAGAATCTCGGCGAGAAGCCGGTAGAGCTCGCCGATGTTTTCACTTCTCGCTGCGTGATCGGCGAAACGCGCGTCAGCGGCGTACTGCGGCGTCCCCGCAATTTCAAAAAAGCGCTGCCATTGCGGCGTGGTGTAGGGCATAAGGGCGATATAACCGTCCTTTGTGCGATACGGACGGCGATGCGGCGAAAGCACGCGATCATACCCCATGCCGCCGAGCGCCGGAATGAATGTTTCGCCCGCCAGGTGCTCGACAAGGTTGAACGAAACGAGCGTCTCAAACATCGGCACCTCAATCGCCTGGCCGGAACCCGAGCGCTCGCGCTCATAAAGCGCCATTGCGATCGCATACGCGGCCGAGAGCGCCGCGATCTTGTCGGCCATGATGCTGTTCACGAATCTCGGGCCATCTGAATGATTGCGCCCTTCGAGCGCAGCGGTCCCGCTCATTGCCTGGATGATGTCGTCGTAAGCGGGGCGTCCGGCGTAAGGGCCGTCTTCGGAAAACCCATAAGCGCCACAATGAATCAGGCGCGGGTTGCGCTCCCGCAGACTCTCGTAGTCGAGACCGAGCCGCATCAGAGAACGCGGGCGCAAACTGTACACGAATACGTCCGCGCTATCCAGGAGTTTCAGAAGGATCTGCTTATCTTCCTCGATTTCGAGATTCAACGCGATGCTGCGCTTATTGCGGTTCACGTTCAGGAAAGGCGCGCCCATGCCGCGGTGGCGGAAGGGGGCCACATCGCGGAAAATGTCGCCTTCAGGGCATTCGACTTTGATTACGTCAGCGCCCATATCGCCCAAAATTTGAGTCGCATACGGTCCCATCACAATGGTGGTTAGATCGATGACGCGAATGCCTGCGAGTGGGCCTGACATGGTAGTCTTCATTTTTGCGAAAGCAGCATGAGGCAAGTCCGGCGCGCGCCTGAGAGTAGCGAAATGGAAGCCGCGATTCGCGCTGCGATCCGGGGCATTCCGCGCGGAAAAGTTGCGAGCTATGGGCAGGTCGCCGAGGCCGCCGGATACCCGCGTTATCACCGGCAAGTCGCGCAAGTGCTGCGCAAATGGGGTCATACGCTGCCGTGGCATCGCGTGTTGGGCGCCGGCGGTCACATCAAGTGCAAACGCGACGGCGGTTTCGAGCAGCGTATGCGGCTAGAGATGGAAGGGGTGCGGTTTCGCGGTTCGCGCGTGGATCTCAAGGCGCATCAGCATCTTTTCCGCGTGAGAAGATCTGGCCGCCGCGGCGATGTTCCGCCCACGAAGCTGGATACTTTGAAAAGTGGCTCCAGCAAGGCACACTTGAAAGATGAAACCCGAGCCATCTAAGAAAACGCCCTTACCCGCGGATGAAGAACACCCGGAAACACTCGACCCGAACGACAGCAATTCACTCAGAGATGAAATAAAAGGCCAGACGACCGAGCACGCAGATCCGCCGCGTTTAGAAGACGAAGGACAGTCCGGGGGTTAAATTCTCGGGCGAGCTGGGCGGCACTCATTCCTGTTCGTTCCAGCCTTCGTGGTCTTGCCAGTCAAGAATGCGGTCATGCGGGTAGGGCTCGTCCCGCGGCAGTTTCGCGTAATCGATGATCTCGGCCTGCTGATGATTGCCATCCTGCGATTGGTAATACCAGAGCGCCTCTTGCGAAATGCGCGCCACTTCGCCGGAAACGTGCAGCGCGTGCCTTTCATACTTGTAAGGCGCGTGATGTTCACGCATTGCGCCATACGCCACGTCGACAATGAGTTGCGTGTCGCGTGAGAGCTTCCCTTCGTGCAGCAGCTCCTGCATCGCTTTTACGACGATCCAGTTATTGGTGCGATGGTCGACGTGCCGCTCATCGGGATGGCCGGTGTAGATCACATCCGGCTTGAAACGGAGAATAAAGTCCTTTGCGGCGGACACAGCCGCTTCTCTCGTATAGGGCAGATTCGGAATTGCGGCCTCGCGGTAGGGTGAATGATCAGTGGCGAGTAGCTCCGAAAGGTAAGGCTCGCCGCCGTTCCCATGGCGAGACCAGACGTGCCCCAGGCCGCCATCGGGAAGCCCGAAGAAAAAAATGTTCTCGCGCGGAACGCCCAAATGTCCGAGTGATGCCCGCGCTTCAGCCATCCGCACTTCGCCAAAATCCATGGCGCGTGATGGATCGCAGATGTGCATGTAATACCGCTCGCAGCCATTGCCGCCTCCGCTTGTGAAATAGACCACGTGCACCGGGATATCGTTTTCAACCGCGGCGCGAATGATGCCGGGATGTGCGGTGTCGTCGTCCTGATGGGCGCAAAACACGAGCAGCGATTTGGGAAGCGCGTTGATCCCCAATTCAAGCCGGTTCTGCGCTACAGTAACGCCGCCGGGCAGTTGAACAGAAATCTCCAGGGTGTAATTACCCGGAGGAAGAGGATTCAGAGTCAGGGTGTGGCGGCCCACTAAGGGCGCTGCTGCGGGCGAGATGGCGGGCGATTCGCTGTTGAGAATGCGGGCGCGGATCGATGCGCGAGCAACCTGAGCGCCCCAACGGGCATCGGACGGCAGCTTGACGTTGAACGATACGGTAGGCGCGACCCCTGCCGGAAACATAGTGTGCGATGAATCGAACGTGATTGCATCGGATACGAATTCCGGTGGATAGAAGTGCCGGTACGTCTCGGATTTCGGAACGTCTTGCAGGCGCGGATAGAGATATAGAAATGGATACTGCTTGGGAAACTCGGTATTCGGCGGAAAAGTGAACGCGGCAGGCGAAGCAACCAGATCGTAAATCTGGTTTGGGTCGCGGTTATCGTGTACGACAACCGAAAAGTAGATGGCGACCGGATCCTTCGGCGCCTGTACGACCGCCGCCTTGCCGACACGAAATTCTTTTTCCCCGCCGGGAGGCAACGTCAGCGATTGCGCCGCGACGGTTTTCCAGGGGGGCGGCTCGTCGGCTTTCGGCGCAATCCACGGAAATGTGTAGCCTTCAAAATCCACTTCGATGTGGTCCAACCGGTGGTTCGAGAAGTTGCGCACTACGATCCGCGGATTGACCGCATCGCCCGAAGTGTAGAACGCTTTATCGAGCTCGAGCGCGATCACTTTGACACGCTGCCGGTGAACAGCGAAAGATGCGGCAGTGCGAACGTTTGCTTTGCCCGCGACACTTACATCGACCTCATACAGTCCCGTGCGGGCCGTCCAGGGCACCTTCCACAGAGAGGTGTAAGCTGCCCCGGTGACTGGAATTCCCGTGGCTACGGCCTGTTTTTCGCTGACATATCTGATCGTAGCAGTTCCGTTTGCGCCAGGGTCGAGGCGAATGCGGATCGTGTCGCCGACATTGTAAGCTTTCTGATCCGTGATGGCACTGAGCTCGGCGGCAACCGAATAGCCCGTCGCAAGGAACGCCGCAATGAGAAACGTCAAACTGAGCCGCATGGAATCAAAGATAATCCTTGACACGTCGCTTCGATTTCTAGTAAAAGTCTAGTTGTCTATACAAGTGGACGGAGCGGGCACATGCAGGATTACCATTCCAAACTGAACTTCGTGAGGATTTTGGCTCTAATGTTGGCGACGAGCGCCGCGGGATTTGCACAGGCGGGCCGCGGAGGCTTAAGCGGGCTGATCACTGACGCAACGGGAGCCGCAATTCCGGGCGCTACCGTTGAGCTGCGTAGCGCAGGCACGGGCGTGACCGTCTCTACCGTTACGACAGGCGCTGGATTGTACTCTTTCGTTTCTCTCACGCCCGCGACTTATCAGATAACTGTGAATCATCCGGGATTTCAAACCGTGGTACAGCAGAACATCCCTGTATCGGTGGACCAGGTCGCCACAGTAAACATCACGATGCAGCCCGGCACCGTCAATCAGGTGGTTACTGTCACGGCCGCGCCCGAGCTCGCTGAAACCACCAACTCAACCGTCGGCCAACTCATCACCGCGCCTATGATCGATCGCGTGCCCCTGATTACTCGCGATGTCTACGAGCTGGTTCAGTTGAGCGCGGGCGTTAACCCGACCAACGGCACTCCGAATGCCGCCGATACGCCTGGAATCTACAACTCGCGTCCCGGCGCTGATGTCTCCGGCTACACGATTAACGGCGCGCTGCAGGGATCGGTTTACTATCTGCTGGACGGCAGTCCGATCGGCATCGCCGAGAATAACCTGGCCGCTCTCATCCCCGCCTTTCAAGTTCCGCTAGATGATGTCCAGGAATATCGGGTGGAGACACAGAGCGTGCCCGCCACTTACCAGAGCGGCGGCGCAGGCGTGATCAGTCTCGTCACTAAGTCCGGCACTAACGAGTTTCATGGCGACGCCTTCGCCTATATAAGACCGAACGCGTTGGCTGCGAACGATACCTTCGTAAAGGCCAGCCAGCTCGCGAACGGCCAGCCCAACCAGCCCCCCAATTTTCACCGCTATCAGGAAGGTGGCTCGTTCGGCGGCCCGATTCTGCACAACAAGCTATTCTTCTTCAGTGATTACGAGGCCACGCAGCAGCAGTCGCTGCAAACTGCCACATACACGGTGCCAACCGCGGCTGAACGCACCGGCAACTTCGCAGGCGACGCGTTTACGATTTACAACCCGCTCGCCCCTGACCTGCCGAGCGGCCAGCGCCAGCCATTCCCCGGAAATATGATTCCGCCGGCTGATCTGAACCCCATCGCTCTGAAGTACGCGCAACAGTTTCCGCTGCCGAATCAGCCCGGAGTAGGCGCTTATCACATCAATAACTACTTCGCGTCGGGCCTGAATCCGAATGATGCGCAAAAATTCGATATCCGAATGGACTACTATCAGAGCGAGAAGCAACGGATCTTCGGCCGCGTCTCGTTTGACCGGCTCAAGTTCGGCAACTCAGACCTCTACGGCGCGAGCAACATCTACGATCCGAACTATTACCAGAACATCACCAATGGCCGGAACGTTCTGCTGGCCGACGACGTCACGCTGAGTCCCACGACCATTCTCGAGCTGCGGTATTCCTTTGTTCGCCACTACGAAAACCAGACCGGCGATCCGCGGCAGATCGGTTTCGACATGACTTCGCTCGGCTTTCCGGCCTCGCTTGCCGCCCAGCAAGTCTATAACGACATTCCGCTGATTACCTTCGGCAACGGCACAACGAATCTCGGTTCAAATGCCTACACGACGTTCAAGTTTGCGAGCATGGCTCACGATGTGATCGTCGCGCTCACAACCGTGAAGGGCAAACACGACCTGAGCATGGGCTTCGAGTTCCAGAAACAGTTCATGAACGAAGGGCAGCCGGTCGCGCCCAGCGGCTGGTATCAGTTTGATAACTCCGCTACCAGTTCCACTACGTTCGCCGGCAACGGCAGCGATTTTGCCTCGTTCCTTCTCGGCGTCGGTGAAGCGCCGGGCTTTAATTTCTCTAACTTCACCAAAGACATTTTTGGCGCACAAGCGAATCCGTACTACGCCGCCTACGCTCAGGATAATTATCACCTGTCGAGCAAGCTCACGGTGAACCTAGGTCTGCGCTGGGACATTTTCGGCGGACGTACCGAGCGTTATAACCGCTTGGAATACTTCGATCCCAACGTGCAGTACACCTTTAACGGCGTGCCTCTGGTTGGGGGCGAGCAGTTTGTAAAAAACGGCGGCAGCTCCTTCACGACGAACTTAAATAATTTTGGACCCCGCTTCGGGTTCGCGTATCAGCCAGTCAACCGGCTTGTCATTCGCGGCGGCTTCGGTATTTTTTACGGGCCGAGCACGCAGATGGTGGCGAATTCAGCGCTGAATAGCGACGGCTTCTTTGCCGCGAGCACCTGGAACGCAACGGCCTACAATGCTGACGGAAATACAGTGCCGATCAGCACTCTGAGCAATCCTTTCCCGCGTGGCGTGGTCCAACCGACCAACAGCTCTCTCGGGCCGGCAACCAATATCGGGAATGTGCTCGCAACCGCGCTGCACTCGCAGCCTACCCCAACCACTTACGACTTCAACTTCGGCTTTCAATATCAACTGCCGCACGATTCCATCTTCTCCGCCGCGTGGGTGGGCAGCCGCGGCTTGTACATGCCGATCGGAGGCGTCGATCTGAATCAGCTCGCTCTCGGTACAATCGCGAATTATCAGGCCGCGCTCAACGCTCCAATCCCGAATCGATGGGCGCCAATCTGGCCCACGACTTCGGCTTTCTATGGGCAAGCTACTGTTCCGCAGTTCCTCGCGCTCGAGCCCTATCCGCAGTTCAACTGCGGCGCGATCAATTGCGGCGTCAGCGTCGCCGGGTATGGCGGAGGCGACTCCATCTATCATTCGCTCCAGCTAAAATTCCAGAAGCGCCTGACCAAGCACTTCACCACCCTCGCCGCTTACACCTGGGGCAAGTTGATCACTGATGACTACGGCCCCCCACTCGCGTTCATCGGCTATCACGGCACAGAGGTTTATCAGGATTGGAGGGACCTGAATATAGAGCGGTCTCTCAGCCCGCAGGATCTCAGCTACGTGTTCTCCTGGCAGACCTCTTACGATCTGCCCATTGGCAAAGACCGTTTCGTGAATCTCAAAGGTTGGGCTGACAGAATCTTCGGCGGCTGGACGATCAACAGCATCGTGTTCTTCAGCAGCGGCACACCTATCGGAGTTCCCAATGGCACCGGCGATCCGTATTTCAACCAGCGCCCGGATTTGACCTGCGATCCGGCGAATGGCGCGCCCCACACACCGGCGCAATGGGTAAATTACACCTGTTTGTCTGAGCCGGCGAGCCCATTCTTCCCCGGCACCGCGCCTGCATTTTTCACGCACGTGCGCACGGATGGCGGGCACAATCTCGACGCCTCGATCTTCAAAAACATTCCCGTGACTGAGCGCGCCAAGCTTCAGCTCGAGTTCGCCGCATACAATGTCACGAATTCTGTGCAGTACGGATATCCCAACATCTTCTGGAATCCGAATCCCACTCCGGCGAACATGGCGGGCTTCGGCCAGATCACGAGCGCGGCCAATACGCCACGGCAGTTCCAATTCGCTGCCAGATTTACTTTCTAAGACCGGAGCACAGCTTAGTGGAGCTAAATTTCGTCAACCGTAACGGTGTCGCCCCGCTTTACTACCAGATACAGCAACAGCTTTTTGAGCGCATCCGCATTGGCGAGCTGAAGGCCGGAGATCCGATTCCCTCCGAGCAAGAGATCTCAGCGCGGCTCGGGGTCAGCCGCATGACGGCGAGACTGGCGATCAAATCCCTATGCGAGCTGGGCATTGTCTACAGCCAGCAAGGTAAGGGCAGCTTCGTCTCGGGACTGAAACTCGAGAAGAATTTCCGCCAGGTGTTGTCGTTCACCGAAGAAATGCAGCTCAGCGGACGCTGCGCGCGATCGCGCGTTTTAGATTTCGACATCATCCCCGCACAGGGAGCGATTGCGCAGGCGCTTGGTCTAAAACGCCGCGATGACGTTGTCCGGCTAAAGCGCCTCAGGATCGCCGATTCACTTCCGATGGGTATAGAGTGCACTCATGTTCCGGCCCGGCTGTGCCCCGATATCAAAGATACGTTCGATCCGGGGACGTCTCTGTATCAGACGCTTTCGGAGCGATACGGCATTCAAATCACTACTGCGGACGAAGTTGTCGAAGCGGGATTAGCTGAAGCGGACGAGGCCCGGCTCTTGCGGATTCGGGAAGCCAGCCCGGTTTTCTCGTTTACGCGCACTTCCTACGTTCAACAGGGTCAGCCGGTAGAGTACGTTTTATCTACATACCGGGGTGACCGCTACCAGATCGTGAATCGCCTCACGCGTCTCAATCGCGAATTTTTCTAACGTGAACCTCTTCCGAATTGCACTTGCAGCGCTAACGTCGAGCGCTTGTCTGTGGGCCGTGCAAGCAGAATCTCGACCCGACGAGAGCTTCTACCCTGCTGCGGTCTGGTATGGCGGGGGGAAGGCTCGCGCCCCTATGCTCGAGCGGCTGGGGCCGGGCAGCGCGGCGCGATGGGGCAAGGATCTCGATGAGATCAAATCGACAGGCTTCACCACCATCAAGTGCTGGGTGGATTGGGCGACTGGCGAGCCGAAGCCGGGCGAGTTTTCCTTCGCGAATCTCGATCTGCTTCTGAAGCTCGCGCACGAGCGCGGCATGCGGGTGATCATTCAAATCTATCTCGACTCCGCTCCGGACTGGGTGGGTCAGCGCTATCCCGATGCACGCTTCGTCGATAGAAGCGGCGCGATGATCACGTCGCAATCCGCTCCGGGATATTGCATCGATCACACCCGCGTGCGCGGCGAAATCGTCAGTTTCTTGCAGGCGCTATCTCGGGATGCGAACCGGTCGCCGGCGTTTTACGGCTGGGATGTCTGGAGCGAGCCGCACGTCATCAATTGGGCCGAGTTTCCGTACTTGAGCAATCCCGAATTCTGCTTTTGCGCTTACACCAAGGCGCGGTTCCGCACATGGCTGAAGTCGAAATACACGACGCTTTCTGCGTTGAACACGGCCTGGTATCGCAGATTCGAAACGTGGGAGCAAGTGGAGCCGCCGCGCTATCCGACGATTCTTTCCTACACCGATTATCTCGACTGGCGTGCGTTCATCGCCGACAAATTGGCGGGCGATTTGAAAACACGCGTGGATGCGATTCGTGCCGCCGACAAGATTCATCCGATTACGAGCCACGCGGCCGCGCCTGCGCTCTTCACTTCGCCTACTGACGGCTACGGCGAGCCGGACGATTTCAAAATGTCCGCCACTGCCGATTCCTTCGGCACGTCGCTGTATCCGAAACACTCCGAATCGACTCATCCCTGGTCGGCGGTGATGTTGGCTGCCGGCCTCGATTTCACCCGCTCCGCCGGGCATAGCTTTAATAAGGGATTCTGGATCGGCGAGCTGCAGGCCGGTCAGGGTGCGACGGGAATGCGCATTGCTGACCCGGTCACTCCGCGAGACGAAGAGTCCTGGATCTGGCAGGTAGTTGCGCACGGCGCGCGCGAACTCGCGATCTATGCGTGGTATCCGATGAGCTCCGGCTTCGAATCGAACGGATACGGTCTGATCAATCTGGACGGAAGCATCACCGACCGTGCACGAGCTGCGGGCAATGCCGTAAAGAGTATTGGACGGCACGCTGCGGAGCTGCTCGACTCGAAACCCGCGCCCGCCCAAGTCGCGATCCTCTATAACCGGCTTTCGTATATGGTTGGGGGATCACAGCCGTCGCTTTCAAAGCTCGGCAATGCCGAGCGCGATTCTCTGCTCGGCTTGTATCGCGCCTTTTTCGAAGCGCATATCCCCGTCAATTTTGTGAGCGCTCAAGACGTGGCGGGCAATAAGCTGGGTGCTTACAAAATCCTGTTTCTTCCGTTTCCGGTGATGTTGTCCAAAGACGTCGCCGAGGGCGTGAAGCGCTACGTCGAGAGCGGCGGTACAGCAGTGAGCGAGGCACGTCTCGCCTGGAACGACGAGCGCGGGTTCGCGAGCGATGTGATCCCGGGCTTCGGGCTCGATCAGGTTTTCGGTGCGAAAGAGAAGCTGATCCGGCCAACCGATGCCGCACGCATCGTAATGGAACCCGGAACGCTCGCCGCGAGTCCGGCAGCAGTCAACGGCGCAGCTTTCGAAGAAGAGCTCGAGCCCGCAACAGGAGCGCGTGTGCTCGGGCGTTTCGCCAACGGCAAGCCGGCGATTATCGAGAACGCAACGGGAAAAGGGAAAGGCATTCTCATCGGTTCGTTTGTCGCTTTGGGCTATCAGAAGGACAACGCTGCGCCCGCGAAGCAGTTCTTTTTATCGCTTGCGCGAGATGCGGGAGTTGCGCCGGACCTGCAAGTGACCGGCGAGGGAACGGCGAACGTAGAAGTGAGGCGTCTGGTAAATAATCACGAACAGATCGTCTTCGCGTTCAATCATTCAAACGCTCCTGTTGACGCAACAGTTTCGATCACGCTGCCCTGGAAGACGCAGCAAGCGCGCAACCTGCAGGACGACTCCCCCGTTACGTTTACCACGAATCAAAACGGAGTTGTTCTGCACAAGAATCTCGCCGGCGGCGAAAGTTGGATCGTGAGTCTCGAAGCGTCGCGCTGATAGACAGCTATGGACTCCGTGATTGCGGTTGATCTGGGAGGCACGAAGCTCGCGACTGCGCTTATCGACAGCGCCGGCAAAGTTTCTCGCCGAAGTAAGCGCCCCGTGACGCGTGCTGACGTGCGCGCGTGCGTCAAACAGATCCACGAGGCAGTCGAGGATGCGGCCTCGGGCGGACCAGCGATCCGTGGCGTGGGAGTGATTGTGCCGGGAATTTATTTTTCTGATTCCGGCAATGTGTGGGCGCCGAATCTCTGGGGCCATGATCAGGTTCCCTTCCGATCTGAACTCGAACGGGAACTGAATTTGGCCGTTGTGGTTGACAGTGACCGGGCCGGATACGTAATCGGTGAGCGGTGGCTCGGCGCAGCGAAGGGATTAAACGATGTCGTGTTCCTTTCAATCGGAACGGGAATCGGGGCGGGCATCATCGCAGGTGGACATCTGGTGCGCGGCGCGGGCGAGATCGCGGGCGCTGTAGGATGGTTCGCGCTGAACCCGAATTTTCAAGAGGTGTACAGAAGCGTCGGCTGCTGGGAAGCCGAGTCGGCCGGACCGGCTTTGGCCCGGCGTGTTCATGCTCCTTCAGCGGAAGATGTGATTGAGGCAGCGCGCAAATCCGATGCAGCCGCAGAGAGGGCGGTCGAGCAAACAGCAAGATATCTGGGTATGGGCGTTGCAAATATCGTCAGCTTGCTGAATCCCGAAATGATCGTGCTCGGCGGGGGCCTCATGCAATCCGCGGATCTGTTCCTCGACACGGTCAAACACGTCATGGCCGAATGGGCTCAGCCCGTTGCTGCGCGGCAAGTACGCATCACCGTGACACAGCTCGGAGAGGATGCGGGACTTTACGGCGCCGCCCGGCTCGCGTTCGATAACCTGTCGGTTCCAGTTACGAATTAAATTTATGTCTGCAACCAAGTACTACGAGAAGATCTCGGACGTTCTCAAGAAAATTCACACCACTCAGCAGAGCCAGTTCGAGAAGGCGGGAGAAGCGCTCGCGAACGCCATCGCAGCGAACAAGCGTGTGTATCTTTTCGGAAGCGGCCATTCCGTGATCCCGGTCATGGATGTGTTCCCGCGCTATGGCAGCTTCATCGGTTTCTTCCCGCTCTATGATCCGCGCTTGATGTGGTCGAATGTCGTGGGCCCGGGCGGCGCGAGGGAACTGCTATGGCTAGAGCAGCAGGAAGGCTACATCGAAATTTTCCTGCAAAGTTATCCATTGCAACCGGGGGATGCCATGATCGTGTTCTCGCATGGCGGGTTGAATGCAGCGCCGATCGAGGCCGCCATGTACGCCAAACGCAAAGGCCTGCTCGTCATCACCATATCTTCATTGGCCAACGCAGGTATCGCCAAATCGAAGCACTCGAGCGGCAAGAAATTGCCGGACTTAGCCGATATCCCGATCGACAACTGCGTCGAGCCCGAGGATGCTCAAGTCGAGATCGGCCGGCCGGAGAAGATTGCTGCCGGTTCGACCATCGCTGCCGTGTTTATCGCCATGTCGCTCGTCGCCGAGACCGGAACGCGGCTCGCTGCGAAGGGGCACGCACCGGAGACTTTTGTTTCGCCTAACGTGCCCGGCATCGAAAAGAATCACAACCAGGTGGTGTTCGAAACGTTCAGCAAGCTGTGGACCTCGCGCACAGGGTCGTGATCTATAGGTCCCGTGATCGATACCTCTGCAGAACCGCGCCTGTCTCTCCGGTGGCTCAGCGCAGCCGCGTATGCCGGCATGTTCGGGTTCGGCATCGTGATGGCGCTGCTCGGAGCGGTACTGCCTTTGCTCGCGCAGCGGGTGCATTTCGATCTGGCGCGCGCGGGTGATTTATTTCTCGTGATGAACGCGGGGATGCTGGTCGCAACCCTGGTTATCGGCTCCCTCATCGATCGCTTCGGCCACAAGGTTCCGCTCATGATTGCGCCGCTGTTGGTTGCCGCGGCGCTCGGTCTCGTTCCGAGAAGCGCCAGCTTCGATGAGTTGATGTTCTCCTTACTGCTGCTTGGAATCGGCGGCGGAGTTTTGAACCAGGCGACGAACACGTTGATTGCCGACCTGTATCAAGACGCACATGCGAAAAGCGCAGCTTTAAACGTGCTCGGAGTCTTTTTCGGATTCGGAGCCTTGTTCGTGCCGTTCACGATCGGGGCGGCGCTGCGTACACTCGGGTTCGGCACCATTCTGTTCCTTGCAATGGCGCTGAGTTTGCTGCCGTTGGTTCTCAGCATTCCCTTTGCATTCCCTCGTCCGAGGCAGCGCGAGGGCGTCTCGGGACGGCAAATGCTAACTCTGGCGCGGCAATCACTCGTGCTCACGTTCGCCTTCCTGCTGTTTTTCGAATCGGGGAATGAGTTCATTCTCGGCGGGTACATCAGCACGTATCTCACAAGAGATCTGAGTGCAACGGTCGAGGCGGCATCCTACTTGCTCGCAGCGTACTGGGCGTCTCTCATGTTGGGCCGCGTGGTTCTGAGCCGCGTCATACTGCGCAAAAGCGGCGGGGTAATCGTACAAGCCAGCGCCTTGGGAGTCGCTGTAGCGATGATGTTGCTTCTGTCCGCACGATCGACTGCGGCCGCCTTACTTTGTGTCATCCTGCTAGGCTTCAGCATTGCCACGATCTTTCCGACGGTGCTGGGCTTGGCGGGGTCGCGATACGCCGGCCATGCCGGAACGGTGTTTGGAATTTTGATCGGAATCGCTCTGGCAGGCGGCATGAGCCTGCCTTGGCTGGTTGGAAGAATTGCAGGAGGCTGGGGCATCAGAAGAGCGCTGTTCCTAGTCGTTTTGAATGCGCTCGCCATCTTCGCCTTGCAATGGCATGCGAAGCGAATGCTGAGAGGACAAGAGAATGCTTAACAGAGTTGGGCGCGCGCTCGCGACAGCCATGCTGTTTGCAATTTGCGTATCTGCTGCACTCGCCCAGCAGAATACGATTCTGGCCATTGGCGCGCATGCCGCAGATATGGATTTAACGGCAGGCGCGCTGCTCGCGCATCAGAAGAAGCTCGGAGACCGCGTCGTGTTGCTTCACATGACGCTCGGCGAAGCGGGAGATCCGCATTTACCGCCGCAGAAATATGCGGAGCAGAAACGGCGTGAAGCAGAAGCCTCGGCCAAGGATCTCGGCGCGGAGGTCATTATCGGTCCCTATGCCGATGCGATGCTGCCGAATGACGAGGAAGGACGAAGATACGTCGCGGACATCATCCGCCAGGTGAAGCCAACCTACGTCATTACGCATTGGAAGAACAGCTTTCACAAAGACCATCGCAACACGCACGCGATCGTTGTTGACGCGGTGCTGATGGCGGGCCTAGAAGCCATCAAAACGGCTCATGAGCCGTACAGCGGAGTGCGGCAGATCTACTACGCCGAGAATTGGGAAGACGACGAAGGCTTTCAACCCTACATTTATGTAGACGTTTCGGACGTGTTCGAGCAATGGAAGAAAGCCGTCAGGGAATACCAAATGGTGCGCGGCGGAATTTCTCCATTCCACTATTTCGACTTCTACACGTCGCTCGAGCAGATGCGGGGCGCGCTGATCGGAAAGCACTGCGCTGTCACATTCGATGTGGATCAGGCTGCGAAAAGAGTGGTACTCGACAAATTCCCGTAAGCTAAAAAATTTCCGTAAGCTATGGATATGCGCGCCAGTTTCTTCCTTCTGATAATTGTTGCGTCTCATGCCTTACTGTCTGCCCAGACGCGGGAGGAGGTACGGCACGAGGGATCATGGACCGGACCAACGTTCGATAGAGGATACGTGGTCGATTGGGATAAAGAGAACCTGGGCGGATATACACTCTATTCGCCCGACGGAAGACTGGTCTATTCGATACTGCCAGACAAGCTGGGTACCGTGAATATGCATGTCCATGGCTTCGCGGCGGACAGCGATGGAACCGTAGCAGGTATTTACGAGATGCTCGGCGGCCCGCAGCCTCTAGGAAGAATCATTCTGGTTAATTCTTTAGGACAACCTGGTTTGTCAATCAACACGGGTGTCTATATTCCAACGCGCATCTGTTTTGCTGACGATCACTCGATCTGGACGGTAGGATTTGAGTACCAGAATGATGATTTCCTTGTATTTCGACGGTTCTCGCGCCAAGGACAGCAGCTCGGCGCATTTGTGCCGTGGTCGAAGATCGCATCAGGCTACAATGCTTTGACTGCGTTACAGGGAATGGTCGGTGGTGGCTGGACGCTTCGTGCGGCTAAGGACCGGATCGGTACCTGGTCCCCGTCCGATTACGAAGCGACAAAGTGGATCGAGGTCGACCTTTCTGGCAATTTGATCGGACAATGGGAGTGGAAGTTTGACAGCGGTTTATGGCACTCGCCTGTGGCCTTCACCTCGAGCAATGCTCTTTACGCGCAGGTATTCAACTTCGAGCGGCCTGCAGGCTATGCAATTTTTGATCGGAGCACACAAAGCTGGCAGAAGGTGACGGGTTATCCAAAGGGACGTTTACTCGGAGCTGACGCAGACGATCTCGTCTTTTCGGAAGAGGACGGAGGCTGGACGGTGCTTCATCACGTCCCGTCCTCGGCTCTGCACGTTACGCCGCGCAAGAGTGCACCATAATCCTTATTGCTAAACGCACTTTACGTTCTTGACGGCGCCGCCTCGCCGCGCTATATTTAACCTATCGGTTAAATAATGGCGTTGTAACCAACATGCCCGACGAACTGAGCGCCACTTTCGCAGCTTTAGCCGATCCGACGAGGCGCGCCATTCTGGCACGTCTCGCCTCGGGCGAGGCGTCGGTCACGGAGCTGGCTGCGCCATTTGAAATGACCATGCCGGCGATTTCGAAGCACCTCAAGGTGCTCGAACAGGCGCGACTGATCGCACGAGGCCGCCAAGCCCAATGGAGACCCTGCCGCCTCGAACCTGGACCTCTGAAGGACGTGGCGGAATGGGTGGAGCACTATCGGCGCTTTTGGGAGGAGAGCTTCGAGCGTTTGGACGAGTATTTACGCGAATTAAAGATAAAGGAGAAGAAGGATGCCCGGAAGCACAGGAAGCGCTAGCGCCGCAACGGATACGGCGGATCGAGAACTCGTCTTCACGCGCGTATTCGATGCGCCCCGCGAGCTCGTATTTGAAGCTTGGACCGACCCAAAGCACGTTGCCCGATGGTGGGGGCCGAATGGATTTACGACCACGATTCAAGAGATGGATGTCAGGCCGGGAGGCGTTTGGCGTCATGTTATGCGCGGCCCGGATGGACGCGATTATCTCAACAAAATCATCTTTCTGGAGGTTGTAAGGCCCGAGCGCCTGGTCTTCAAACACGAGCCGGAAAAAGGGTCCGAGCCGGTAACTCATCAGACCACAGTGACTTTTGCCGAGGAAGGCTCAAAAACCAGCGTGACCATGCGGATGCTTTTCCCGTCGGCTAAGGCGCGCGAGTACGTGGTCACTACGTACGGAGCAATCGAAGGCGCGAAGCAAACCCTTGGCAGGCTCGCCGAGCACCTGCCCAAAATGCGCGTCAATGGGCGCCAGGCGGAGCATCCGGATTTCGTGATCACACGTGTTTTCGATGCGCCGCGCGAGCGGGTGTGGAATGCTTTCACGGATGCGGATCACCTGAAGCACTGGTGGGGTCCGAAAGGTTTCACTATGCAGACTATCAAGCTGGATCTGCGGCCCGGCGGAGTCTTTCACTACTCGATGCGCTCGCCTGACGGACGGGAGACGTGGGGCAAATTCGTATATCGCGAAATCGTTCCCCCGGATGGCATGGTCTTCGTCAATTCCTTTTCGGATGAGACGGGGAACCTCGTGCGCCACCCCTTCAGCTCGACCTGGCCGCTGGAGGTGCTGAATACATTAACCTTGGCGCAGCATGATGACCAAACCAGGCTCACACTGGCGGGCGGCCCTATAAATGCGTCGGAAGAGGAACGCGAGACTTTCGCGGCCGGGCACGCATCTATGCAGAAGGGCTTTGGAGGAACGTTCGATCAGCTCGCCGAGTACCTGGCCAAAGGATGAACGTAACCCCCATGCCGGGACGTGCAGACCGCGTGTGCCCTTGATGTGAGGGTGTGAGTTGTTTCCTAATTTCGAACAATCTTTCGATCGTCTCGACGAATACCTGCGCGAGTTCATGCGTGAGCAGTTGCTCGAGCGCCGGCACAAACTCGAGCACGTCATCGAGCACGCGCAGCAACCGGTCTCGTTGAAGCTGCTTCTCGAGCAAGTGGATGATGCCCTCAACAGAATGGACGCAGGCTCGTTCGGCATCTGCGAAACCTGTCACGAATCCATTGAGCGCGACCGCCTCATGGCCGATCCGCTTGCCCGCTTCTGCCTCAGCCACCTCTCACGCCGCGAGAGAGATGCTCTCGAGAACGATCTTGAACTCGCGGCGCAGGTTCAACGGGGCTTGCTGCCCAGTGAGCAGCTCGAATACGACGGGTGGCATATGTGTTATCACTACAAGCCGGCCGGTCTCGTGAGCGGTGATTACTGTGATGTGGTTAATGCCGGGCCTTCGGGGCTTTACTTCATGATCGGGGACGTGTCCGGAAAGGGATTCGCCGCTTCCATGCTCATGGCGCATTTGCATGCCATGTTCCGCAGCCTGATCTCGGTCGAGTTGCCGCTCAAGCGCATGCTCCATCATGCAAACCGGGTATTCGCCGAGAGCACATTGCCCAACCAATACGCCACCCTGGTATGCGGCCGCGCCCTCCCGGATGGCAAAATTGAGATCTGCAACGCGGGACATCCATGTCCGCTGATCGTTCGCAATGGAGATATCCGCGCCGTTGACAGCTTTGATGTTCCGGTCGGGCTGTTCGCAGGCGAGGAGTTTTCGGTAGCGGAACTGCAGCTCGATGCCGGACACGCCATGGTTATCTATTCGGACGGCGTATCGGAAGCGGCCGACGGATCTGGCACAGAGTATGGGACGGAGGGGCTGAAAAAAGTGCTCGCACGGAGTGCGTTTGGGAGCCCTTCTGACCTCGTTTCTGCTTGCCGGGACGATCTGGCCGAGTTTTGCCGGGACGCAGAACTCGCGGACGACGTGACACTGTTTGTGCTCGGACGCAAGAACTCAATCCAGTAGAGCATGATCAGTGGACTTCGCGTGCGGCATCGGACTGTGGTTCCTTCCATTCCTCTAGGACAAAGAAACTCTGCCGTGCCATAGGCGAACCTTGCAACCACTCGCGATCAAGTCCCCTATCCAGTGCCGTCCGTGAAGCACGTCCAATAGAGCGCCGGCTTGAAACATGGTTCCCGGCTGGTTCACAGTTTTCGAACTCGCCCAGCGCCTGTTGCAAAGGGATTCCAGGTCTGATACCTTTGCCAGTTCCGCTCGCGCCGGCGGCTGCGCCGGCTTTCTTTGCGGTTCCGAGCGATTCAACGTTCTTCAGCTCCGGCCCGCCTTCCAGTCGCTGCCGGACGGCAGTCTATTTCCTCGCGTCGATCAGAGCGCTACCAGCAACATTTCGGAGCTGGCCAGACCGTACCACTCGCTCAGCTTGAAAAGCTGTTCCCGCGCTGCCGCATCGGAAAGATCGTAGCGAGCTTCGAAGTCCGCGATGAGTTTCGCGCCCTCAAGCTTCTCGATTAACCCGTCTAGCTCCTCACAACCCGCTTCGCGAATCCTACGCGCCGCGAACCTTAGCGGCCATTCGACTGTAAGGGTGCCAGCTTTGCGATCCATATCGCCGAACGCAAAGAATAACGTACCCCAAAATACCTTCCCTGTTGAAGCGGGCTGTGCATTCGCGTTTGCAATCCGCACTTTGGTAGCGACGGGGCCGCCAGAGCAGCGAATAGCTCCGAGGCGGCGGCCTCCTTTCGTTCCGAGGGAATTTATTTTGCACTTGTGCTCTCAACCGATTTCGTCGTGCGTGTATTTTGAAACCGCAGAGTGCCAATCAAATCGGTGACATCTGTAATACCACTACTTCGGAGGATTTCATCGAGCTCGCTCGCGATGCGCTGGGGTGCGCGCGGATCGATGAAGGTAGCAGTTCCAACCTGAACGGCCTGGGCACCGGCAATCAGAAATTCGGCGGCATCCGCGCCGCTTGCGATTCCACCTAAACCGATCACGGGAATGTTTACCGCCTGAGATGCTTGGTAGACCATTCGCAGCGCGATCGGCTTGATTGCCGGTCCCGAAAGCCCGCCAAATCCGCCGCCAAGTCGTGGCATCCGTGTTTTGATATCGATTGCGAGCGACACAAACGTGTTCACAAGTGAGATCGCGTCCGCTCCGGATTCTTCCGCGGCTCTCGCCAACGGTTCGATGCTAGAAACGTTCGGGGAAAGTTTGACAATCATTGGCCGGTGCGCCGCATGCCGCACTCGCCCCACCAGCTCGGAAAGCAGAATCGGATCACTCGAGAAGAACATTCCGCCTTTTTCGGTATTCGGGCACGAGACGTTCAGCTCGTAGGCAGCTACGCCCGCCGCGTCTTCTAACGCTCGAATCACTTCGGAGTAGTCTTCAATCGAGTAACCGAACACATTGACGAAAACGGGCACGTCATGCCGGCGGAGTTTGGGCAGCTTGTCGCGGATGAACGCGGCGACGCCGATATTTTGCAGCCCGACAGAGTTGATCATGCCTGAAGCCGTTTCCCAGAGCCGCGGAGCCGGATTCCCTGCCATCGGTTCGCGCGAAAGGCCTTTGGTGACGACTCCGCCCAGCTCGTTCAGATCGACGAGGCTTTCAAATTCCAGGCCATAGCCGAAGGTCCCGGAAGCGGCAAGAACCGGGTTTCGCAGCTCGAGACCGCAAAGGGTTATGGCTAGCCTTTCGTCGGTCATGTGTGAGCGGGCTTATCCACTAAATGTGGCGGTCGATTCGGCGACTGCAAGCTGCCCGGCTGTTTCGCGGATCAGGTCCCAGGTTTCGCGAATGTCTTCTTCCGTCGTTTGAAAATTTCCGATAGCGAAGCGGAGTACGTAAGTCCCGTTGAGCGCCGTGTGGGAAAGGAACGCCTTTCCCGCAGCGTTGATCTCGGACAACAGACGCTCGTTCAGAGCATTGTTACCGCGGCGGCGAAAACAAACCAGCGAAAACAGCACGGGAGCGGAAAGCTCGAAGTCCTCATCGCCTTCAATCAGCGTCTTTAGAACTTGGGCCAATCGAAGGCCCTCGCGGAGCATGCTCATAATGCCCTGCCGTCCGTAATAACGGAACACGTACCAGAGCTTCAGAGCGCGAAAACGTCGGCCTAACTGTACGCCGTAGTCCATATAATTCACAACGCGATCATCTTCTGCAGTTCGAAGATATTCGGCGGTGAGCGAGCTGGACCGCCGCAGCATCTCCGGGTATCGCGTATAGAAGACGCTGCAATCGATGGATACATACAGCCATTTGTGAGGATTCAGTATGAGGGAGTGCGCGCGCTCCGCTCCATTGAGGACGTGGCGCATTTCAGGCAACACCGCCGCGGACCCACCGTATGCTGCGTCAACGTGCAGCCATACCTGGTAGCGCTCTGCGATATCCGCGATCAACGGAACGGGGTCAATTGCCGCTGTCGACGTGGAACCGACTGAGGCAACGATACAGCAAGGCCGCTTTCCTGATTTGAGATCGTCCTCGATCGCGTTTTCCAACAGATCCGCCCGCATGCGGAACTGATCATCAACCGGAATTTTGCGCACGTTGTCCTGGCCAAAGCCCAAAAGAATTGCAGCTTTCTCAGAAGAAGAGTGCGTGTGCTCCGAAATGTATACCGTCAAATTTCCGCGCATGCCTTTGAAACGGCATTCGGGCGCGACCCATTCCCGCGCTGCGGCGATCGCTTGCATCACTCCTACGGAAGCCGTGTCGTAGATAATTCCGAAAAATGTTTCAGGAAGCGAGAGCCACTGCCGCAGCCAGCTCAATGTGACTTGCTCGAGTTCGGTTGCAGCAGGCGCGGACTTCCACAACATCGCGTTCACGTTCAGCGTTGCGCTCAGAAACTCGGCCAAGATCGATGGCGGAGTGGATGAAACCGAAAACCACGCAAAAAAACGGGGGTGATTCCAAAGTGTGAGCGCCGGAAAAATCGAAGATTCGAAATCGGAAAAAATGTCTCCGATATTCTCGCCTTGCTCAGGCGCAGTTTTGGAAAGACGTGACGTTAGCTCGCCCGGCTTAATGGCAGGAGTCACCGGGAACGCGCGAATGGTATTGAAGTATTCGCAGATCCAATCGGCATGTTGGTACGCTGCTTGCCGGAACTCTTCCGTGCTCATGGATCGGCCACCAGTTAAATTGGAGTTTTCGCCGTCCACAATCGGTTCCTAGCTCAATTCCAGCACGACCGTTATTTCCGGCTCACTTGAACGCGCTTTTTCGAGCACACTCGGAAAGGATGTCCGGCATCCAGTCATCCAGCCATCGGCGGAAGGCGTTCAACTTCTCAGCATTCTTCTGATCGAGCGGGACAGCAAGCCCCTCATGCTTCCAGCCTCGCGCAACAGCGGTTTGCTTGATTCCCACATTCGTCGGCAGCTTGCGCACCCACGCGATGAACTCCTCGAGGCGAGTATTGAGCTGCTGAGCCCGAGCGACCTCCGATTTTGAAAGCGCTTCATCCATGGCAACCAGCAGTTCCGGGAGAGCCGCTGCAATTCCCGACACAATGCCGTCCGCCCCTGCGGCGCGAGCGCGGAGGTAAAGAGACTCGTTCCCAATGAGCAGCTTGAAGGAACGCCTGGCATCCAGCGAATTGAGCGACTCAAAGTTCTGCCATTCGCCGCTCGAGTCTTTTATTCCGGCAAATGCCCCCGAGCTGAGCAAGCGCGCCGCGAGCTGCGGGGAAATCTCATTCGTGAAAGCGGGAAGGTTGTACAGGTACACGGGAAGCTTCCCGCCGAGATGCTGCACAAACTGTTCGTAAAAGCGCGCGATCTGGTCATCGTCGTAACGATAAAAATAAGGCGGCATGAGCAGAATACCGGCCGCGCCAACCTCAATTACGTGCTCCGCAAGGTCGACCGCCCCGGCGAGAGTCGAATGCGAAACATTCACCAGAATCGGTATGCGACTGCGGCGCGCGGCGAACACGAGCAAGCGCATACGCTCGGCCGTATCGAAGTGCACGAACTCTCCCGTTGAGCCGAACAGAACCAGACCGTTTACGCCCGATCGAACAATAGCGTCAACATACTCGAGCAGCGCGGCTGCGTCTCCATCAATCGAGCCTGGAGTTCGCGGCGTAGCAATAGCTGCATACACGCCCGTGGCGGAGCCTGATTGCTGGCTGCCTTCCATGCGATTGCCTGGGGAGCTGGAACTCACGCGAAAGCCACGCGTGAGCCGCGCCGTCTATGGATTGTAACTTCATTGCACTTAGCTTCGCTTGCGGAAGATGGACCGCTAAACACGTGTCGCGGGCTTCTGGGCGGCGGCATTAGAATGTGAGCGGCGCGCCGCGGTTTTCACAAGCTGCCGCAGATCCAGTAAATGGCTGGGCCGGAAGCGCTTGCGCGACCAGCGGCAACCCTCTTCAAACTGCACTCCTAAAAAATAGCCGATATCCTGGTACAAGCAATAGCGGACGATTCCGCTTAGCTGTCCATCACCATAGCGCATGGACACAACCGTGCCGCACACCACGGGACTTTCTACTTGAACGCAGGCGCCGCAAGAGGAAATGTCCTCAAGATTCGCCACTCGCCGGCGCTGACGCCCGCTTTGATCCGTCCAGATCATTTCCACCAGTTCCGCGCATAACAGTCTGGGATCGATTCGCCGTTCTTGCATACAAGTCTCATCGGACGCAGTTGGCCGCCCGATGAGCCCCTTCTTTCAACGAGACTTAGCTTTAGGATTAGACTAGCGCCAAAATGCCATCTGGGACGTATAGTACGGCCCGGCTGGCATGCTAGCAGGTTTTCGTACAGAATGGGCCCGCAGCCTGAAATTTCTGATCCGCCTTCCGCCCCCGGAACTCGGATAGGCATTGTCCTTCGAGTCGCATTCTTTGTCGCTGCCGTTTTCATCGGCTTGCGATTGTTCACTCCGTTACTGTTTGCAGTTTTCGGAACTGTTGTTGCCGCCACCATCGGACTGCTTTGTACAGGGCTATTCGCGAATGTTCTCACAATGCGGATTTTCGACCGGCGCCCACTTGTAGACATCGGATTGGCAGGCCGCCGCGGCACGGCGCGCAACTTCCTGCTGGGAGTGATCTTCGGTGGCGGAGCGGCAGCGCTCATGCTCTCCGCGCCTTTGCTCGCCGGAACCGGGCACTTAGTCCTACGGGGAAATTCCACCTTTGCCTGGCCAAGTCTGCTCTTCTACCTGGCCGCGCTTCTGTTTGGATCAACCGGTGAAGAGATGATGTTCCACGGGTACGCCTTTCAGCTCCTGATCGACAAAATCGGTCCTTATGCCACAGTGCTGCCCGTCGGTGTCATCTTCGGACTGGCGCACAGCTCGAATCCGAACGTCACTCAACTGGCGGTCTTCAACACGATTCTCTGGGGTATTCTGCTAGGTTTTGCTTTCTTGCGAAGCCGTGACCTCTGGCTTCCAATCGGCTTGCATTATGGATGGAACGCAGTGTTGCCGCTGTTTGGCGTGAACCTGAGCGGGCTTACAATCGAGGTGACGAGGTATTTCTACCGATGGGATCTGACGTCTCTCTGGAGTGGCGGAGATTATGGACCCGAAGGCGGTCTCTTGACGACGATCTTTGCAATCGCGCTATTTTTCGCCTTGGCGCGGGCGCCCATCGTACCCCAAACCGCTGCAATCGCTCGCGTCCTGAACGAACCGCTGTAGCGCTTCTGGCGCTAACTGTGCTCTTCTTTGGTGTGTGCCGGATCTCGCGCGCCGACAAGCTGAGCTTCGATGAGCGCATGGAGATTGAGCGTGGGCTGACAGCCGAGTTTGCTACTTCTAAAATCCTGTTGCCCCGGTCCAAAAAGCCGCTGGTTTTTCGTAGCAATGGAACTTACGACAAAGGCGCGTGGAATGACGCGTTACGGGAAGGCGGACCAGCCGCGCGGCTGGGTGATGAGATCCAGATCACGCGCGTGCTCATTGAGTCGAACAAAATTTTGCTGCAAGTGAATGGAGGCACGAAATCCGGACATTGGTACGACCATGTGCAGGTCGGCATGGGCGGGAGCACTTCGCCGGTAAGCCGCAACCAGAGCGCAGGCGCGGCGAACGGGTCAAATATTGCGCTTGTGTTTCCGGGCAGTGTTCCAGCGTTGAAATCCGCCGATATCCGGCAAATGCTTTCACCGATTTTCGATTTCGAAAAGCATTCTGCCACTGAACAGTACGTCGATAGATTGCCCGAGCCCGTGAAGAAGGCCATTAAAGAGCAGCGCGCTATTGAAGGAATGGATCGGGATCAGGTCCTGCTTGCGCTTGGAAAGCCGCACAACAAGAGTCGCGAAACGAATAAGGACGGCGATGAATTAGAGGATTGGATTTACGGAGAGCCCCCCGGCAAAATGACCTTCATCACCTTCAATGAAGGTAAAGTCGTCAAGATCGAAGAAACGTACGCCAACGTCGGCGGGACGACTGCCCCGCCTCTACCTTCACCCCGCTAAGCGCTGTTCGCCTACAGTACGCTCACACGGGCGGCATGCCTCTCGTCAGTAAGATAAAAACTGTATGCCAATCAAAGTAGGTATCAACGGCTTCGGCCGCATTGGACGAAATGTCGTCCGCGCCGGGCTTCAAAATCCCGAAATAGAATTCGTTGCCGCCAACGACCTTACGGACACCAAAACACTCGCCCACTTATTGAAGTACGACTCCATACTGGGCCACCTGCCGGAAAAGATTACAGCGCACGGTGAGCACATCCATGTCGGAGACAAGAAGATCAAAATTTTCGCCATCAAAGATCCGGCAGAAATTGATTGGTCCGGTCTGGGCGTGCAGGTAGTCGTTGAATCGACGGGCCGCTTTACAGACGCGAATGATGCGAAAAAACATCTGCGCGGGTCGGTGAAGAAAGTTATCATTTCGGCGCCGGCCAAGAACGAAGACGTGACGATCGTCTTAGGCGTGAACGATGAAATGTACGATCCCGCCAAGCACAACATCATTTCGAATGCCTCTTGTACGACGAACTGCCTCGCGCCGTTGGTGAAGGTTTTAAATGATTCGTTCGGAATCGAGAAGGGCTCGATGACGACCATTCACAGCTATACGAATGATCAAAGTATCCTTGATTTCCCGCATTCAGATCTTCGCCGGGCCCGCGCCGCAGCCGTGAACTTGATTCCGACCTCAACCGGCGCAGCCAAAGCGATCGGTTTAGTCGTTCCCGAGCTAAAAGGCAAGCTTGACGGCTACGCAATCCGAGTGCCTACCCCCAACGTCTCTCTCGTCGACTTTGTCGCGTCGCTCAAGAAGAATGCGAGTACGCAGGAGGTGAATGGCGCTCTGAAGGAAGCCGCGGAGGGTCCGCTCAAAGGCATTCTGGCGTATACAGAGGATCCGGTCGTCTCGAGCGATCTCCTGCATAACTCGAATAGCTCCATAGTCGATGCCGAGTTGACCAAAGTGCTGGATGGCAATTTCGCGAAAGTGGTTTCGTGGTACGACAACGAGTGGGGCTATTCAAATCGCGTCGTGGATCTGATCGCGTTCCTCGGACAAAAAGGACTCTAGCGCGCCTTCGGTTTGCTCATCCCTTTAGCGCTTTCAGCACGGCATCCGTGAATTCCTGTGTGGACGCGTTGCCTCCCACATCGCGGGTCAGATACTTGCCTTCGCGATATACGCCTTCGATTGCGTGTTGCAGGTTTTGACCTGCTTCTGTTTCGCCGATATGAGTCAGCAGCATCACGGCCGATAACATGAGCGCAGTCGGGTTCGCCTTTCCCTGTCCCGCGATATCGGGAGCACTGCCGTGCACCGCCTCAAACACCGCGTGGCTCTCTCCCATATTTGCTCCAGGAACAATGCCCAGCCCACCTACCAAACCCGCGGCCAAGTCGGACACGATGTCTCCGTAAAGATTCGGCAGGAGCAAAATGTCGAAGGTCTCCGGCCGAATCACGAGCTGCATCGACGCGTTGTCTACGATCAGCTCCTCGTATTCGATCTCGTCATATTCCTTCGCGACCTCGCGGCAGCAGCGCAGGAACAAGCCATCGGCCAGCTTCATAATATTCGCTTTGTGAATGGCCGTCACCTTTTTGCGTCCGTTCCTCTGCGCATATTCGAACGCGTAGCGCGCGATGCGCTCCGAAGCGGTCCGGGTGATCACCTTCAGGCTGGTCACCACGTCTTTTACGATCTCGTGCTCCAGCCCCGAATAGAGATCTTCCGTATTCTCGCGGAAAATGACCATATCGATCCGTACGTCTTCGAAGCGCGTCTTGATCCCCGGCAGCGTTTTAATCGGGCGCACGTTTGCAAACAGATCAAGCGCCTTTCGCAACGCAACATTCACGCTTTGAAAGCCCTGCGCCACCGGCGTTGTCACGGGGCCCTTGAGGCCTACACGCGTTTCGTGCAGCGAATCGAGCAGGTACTGAGGCAGCGACTTGCCCGATTCGAGGATGATCGCTTCGTTGAGCTCTGCGCGACGCCAGCAGATCTCGACTCCGGTCCCTTGAACGGCACGGACGGTCGATTGAGCGACCTCCGGACCAATTCCATCGCCGGGGATGAGAGTGCAGACGTGAGGCACACCTCGATTCTAAGTGGGCTGTCGCAAACATTTCGTTACCGCGGTCGCTCCAATCGCTTCGCTCATGGCTCCGAATCGAGATTGCGGTCATTCAGAGCCGCGAGCGCAGCGACCGGGGTGGCACGGCGTCTTTGCGACAAGGCACTAGTAGCGGGCCTACTTTGAGCGGCCGCGTGGCACCTTATTTGGCTGGACGATATCCGGCTGCTTTGGCGTCGCTTTCTTTCATATATTTGCCACGTTTCGTCTTGCCGTACCATTTATCGCCGGGCTGATGGTAAACCTTCGTCTCGGTGTTCACCCACACCATCCCGGGACCGCCGCCCGGAGCAGCAGTTGCGGCCGGCGTAGGCGCGGTTCTCGCGGTTGAGGCCGTAGGCGTTGAGGCGGTCGAAGAAGCCGCCCTGGAGCGCGTACGTCTCGAAGCCGTGGACGATGCGTCGGGCGCGCTTGCCTGAGCAGGAGCACCAGCGCTCACCGTAACCATCGGCGAGATCTTTTTCACCTGCGCGGCGGAAACGCCGGCTTTCGATAGATCGGCAACGGATGCGTACGGCCTGCCCGCTATGATCCTTTTCGCAGTCGAAGGACCGATCCCCGGAAGAGACTCCAGGTCCGACTGTGAAGCCGTGTTGAGATCGACAGGGCTCGAAGGAGCTGCTTTGCCGGTCGATTTTCCCGCTCGCGTTTTCTTCGAGGATGACTGTTGCGCAGTTTGGGGCAACGCGGGTTCTACCATGATTGCCAAGCCGGCCACGCACGCCAACGCACACAACAACCGTTTGATCGTCTGCTTCCTTTCCGAGCTCATCCGTTTCCCTCCAAGGTGTTCGACCCTTTCTGCGCCACTTTTATGCAGGCTGGGGCCCTGGGCCTGGTTTTAGAAGTACTAAACCCGCATCGAAACCACCCGTACCCTGCTAAGATCCAGACAACGCGTGCCCGCATCGTGAACTTCGGGACTGTGTCCGTAAACCGGCGGTTGTGCCCGCGAGGAGGAACTCCATGGAACACGCCCACTTTCACGATCCCGCGGGAGCCACACGCAAACTAGCTTTGGTGACAACTTGTTCTCTGCTGGCGAGTGGCTTGATCTTCTCTTCGGCCGCTGCCCCAAGGCAAAATCAAGTGCCGACAGCGCCTCGCGACGCAGTTGCGCAAGCGCAACAGCCCACCCCAGTGCCGGTCACCCGTCCGGAGCAAAGAAAAACCGACCATGACCGTTCCGATATCTTTAAAGCCACCCGAGCAAAGCCCTCTTCGCCGGTATTTAACGACCAGCCGAAGCAAGGAAAGATCTCCGGTTTCGACTTCTATCGCGATCCGCTGAACGCGGATCGCCCCAACCAATCGCCGGACGAGATCATGCAACAGCTGATTGCCGCCAAGCCCGGCGTCATGGCTGCTCAGCAGCGCCTTCTCGAGAGCCGCTACAATCTGCAGCCCAAGCTCGACCCCGAAGCCAAAATGTCCAGGGGCAAGCCGCTGGCGGTCGGACCCACCGCACGCTTAGCGCGAGACATAACGTGGCAACAACTCGGACAGATGCCGGCCGAAACGGTCAAAGCGCGCGGCATTTTTCCTTATCCATCGCTGCCGCACCCGCTGCAGACCGTCGGAGGCCAAGTCTTCCCGCAAATGCAGATTCAAATGTTCCCGCGGCTTCAGCGAGTCGATGTCGACTTTGATCTTCCCGAAGTATTCCTGCCCGAATTTCCTCCTGCGATGTTTCTGAGCAACAGACCGGAGTTGGGCGACGTCTCGCGAGGCGAAGTCGTCTCAATAAACAACTACTACCGCCTGTTCAAAGATATTCTGACTCCCGTTCAACTGGACGGGCTTCGGATGTTACTTACACCGTTTCCCCAGGAAGAATTCAATCCGACAGATGACCGCAAGAGCCAGGACCCGAGCCTAGGGGTCACCTGCTTTGATTGCCATGTGAACGGCCATACCACGGGGCAGTTTCATTTGAATCCCGACATAAGGCCGGAGGAACGCCGGCTCCGCTTGGATACCACCAGTTTGCGCGGGGTTTTCAACCAACAGATCCACTCGTCAAAGCGCAGCCTCCGGTCGGTGGAGGATTTCACCGAATTCGAGCAGCGTACTGCCTACTTCAACGGCGACGAGATCCATGCCATCAAGAAGGGCATGAACATCCTCGACCGGGTGCAGGTCAGCCATATGGCACAAATGCAGAATATGTTGGACTTTCCTCCTGTTCCGAAGCTCGATCCCGTTACGGGCCGGCTGGATCGGTCCAAAGCAACCCAGAGTGAGCTACACGGCGAGCAGATTTTCTTCGGAAAGGGCCAGTGCGGGGCCTGTCACCCGGCACCTATGTATCTGGACAACCAGATGCATGACCTGCACCTCGAACGCTTTCTGAAAAGACGAGCCCGGCGATGGACCTATAAAGGCGTTCACGCTGCGAGGTATTAAGGACAGTCCCCCTTACATGCATGACGGACGGTGTTTCACGCTTGAAGATACCGTGGAATTTTTTAACATAGTGTTGGCAACGAGGCTGACCGAACAGGAGAAGCACGACTTAGTCGCGTTCATGCGTCAGCTCTAAGCTGGATCAGTGACCGGTTTTGGCTGCGTTTGCTCGAAGCATTCGACTAAGCCGGTGCGGGCTCGTCAACTTTGAGACTTCGTTCGCAATGAGTAATCTTCGTTGTTCCGCGTGAGGTTGGGGCTGTAATGCGGGTCCTGTGCAATCACGGCGCTCCATTTCGATCGCATTCGCGCCACCTCTTCCGGGTGCGGAATCAGGTCCTTCGAAGTCTTGGAAAACGCTTCGTAGTGGTATAGCGAAGCATGCGGCGTATAGAGCACGCGATAACCGAGGCTGCCAATCTTCAAACACAGATCGACATCATTGAACGCTACCGCAAAATCGGTCTCGTCGAAGCCGCCCGCTTTTTGAAACACAGTCGCCCGCGTCATGAGGCAGGCGCCCGTAACCGCGCTGACATTCCGAATCACATCGGGGAAATCAAAATAGTGCTGTGTCTCCGCATCCAAGCCCTTGAACGCGTGTCCGCAATTATCGTAGATGCCCATCACGACTCCGGCGTGCTGAATCCGTCCGTCGGGATACAGAAGCTTGGCCCCAACTGCGCCCACTTCCGGCCGCAGCGCAAGTTCGAGCATCGATTCCAGCCATTCGGGAGTGATAACCGAAGTGTCGTCATTAAGAAACAGAAGCACGGGCGAGTCACATTGCGCCGCGGCCGTGTTATTGATCAGCGAATAGTTGAATGGCTGATTCCGCCAATCGACATATCTAAGGTCGCGTGAGTTGCCCTTGTAACTGCTAACGAGTTTCTCGACTGCTTTCTCGTGAGAGTTGTCGATCACTACAACTTCGTAATCGGCGTAAGTGGTTTTTTCGAAGAGGTTATCGAGATTCGTGCGCAAAACGCCAACTCGGCCCCCAGCCGCAATAATGATGCTGACGCGAGTCCCCGGAGGGATCGGATATCTGACACGCCATCGCCCCACAGCCCGGCCAGGCTCGGTTCGCATCTCTTTACCACGCCGCTCGCAGGCACGGTCAATCGCCCGCCGCGCCGCGTCGAGCGCATATTGCTTGTATTCGAGAGCCGTCGCCGTAGAAGCCACCCCGGCTCGCCAGTGATAGAGCACTTTCGGAATGTGCTCGATTCGTGATGCTTGTTCCGTCGCCCGCAGGATCAAGTCATAGTCCTGGCTTCCGTCGCACTCAGGAGAAAACGAACCCGTTTTTTCGAGGAGCTCTTTCCGCAGCACGAACAGGTGCGAGATATAGTTTTCCGATAACAGCAGGTCCGGCGACCAATCGGGCTTAAAGAAGGGATCAAATCGCTGGCCGTCCTGGTCGATCTTGTCTTCATCGCTATAAAGTAACTCCGCCTCGGGCGAGCCGTCCAATGCGTCGCAAAGGTAGGCCAGCGCGTGCCGCGCAAGCGTATCATCGTGATCGAGAAAACACACGTAATCTCCCGATGCAATTTCTAAAGCGCGGTTGCAGGTTTTCGAGATGCCGCCCCGCTCGGTTTGAAACGCAACCTTGATTCTGCCGTCCCGGCTCGCGAAATCCTGGAGAATTTCCTTCGGTTCCTGCCTCGATGAGCAATCGTCGGCAGCGCACAACTCCCAGTTCCCGTAGGACTGATCCATCGCCGATTGAATCGCCGCTTTCAACTCTGCAGGTTCCGTGTTGTACACCGGCATGACGATACTGATGAGCGGGCGAGTCTTGAGCGTGGGAAGCTTCAGCTCCATCAATTCGTCGTCGGGGCGCTCGAATTCATGCATCCACTCTTCGTAATCGGACGGGAACCCTTTTTCGTGATCGATTCGGATTGCCGTTCGTGTCTCGTTGACAACTTTTCCCTGTGAGAGGAGGCGAATGATAATCGGATGCCGGCCATTCGGAAGCGGCCGGGAATCAAATGACACCGAGAAGCCCGACCTCCCGGTTTGATCCAACTGAGGGTGGGCCCGCTTCACGTCGGGCCGCGGCACTTTGGGCGATGTTTCGAGCGTTGGGATACCCGGAACCGCGACTTGGACGCAATCAACGCCGCCCGGCGCCAAACACCAGCCACGCACGTTGATTCTTCCGCTGCGAGGCTTGCGCGCATTCGGCTTGGGTTCATCACAGAACAGATACGAATTATTGCGGACCGCGACCGCGGCTGGCGCCGAGCCGGACGGCACAAATCTCTTGACGAGCTTTCCCGCCGCTTGTAGCGCTCGCCACGTACGGCCTGTCAGAAGCTCCATCAGAATGCGGTCGAGCCGCGCTATCGATGACTCGTGAGCGGTGAGCTGGCCGTCGTGCCTTTCGATCAGCACCGAAAGCGTCGCGATCTGGCGCTGGGATACCTTCAGCTCGGATTCAAGCCGCTTCAGCGCCTCTTGCGTCTCTTCGAGCCGTGCTGCAAGAGGGTCATGGGCCTCCATAATTCTTTTAGAACAATAGCAAGCGGGCCTTCGCTTCAACCCTCGTTTCAAGCGGGTATGGTTAGCTGGATTATGCGCCAGCTCATCACCCGCTCGCGCGCGCTTCTCGATCTCCTGACGATGCTGCTCATTCGAGATCTGGACGCTCGTTATAAGGGTTCTCTGCTCGGTAAGTTCTGGCCGCTGATTACGCAGGCTTCTCAGATCGCGCTTTATACCTACGTTTTTGGAGTCATTCTTCGTGTTCGAATCAACATCGAAGGGCTTCCGGGAACAAACGTCGCTTTCGGAATCTGGCTTTTCGCCGGCCTCATCCCCTGGCTCGCGTTTACAGGCGGCCTCAACCAAGCCGCGCACTCAGTCACCGGCCAGCCGAATCTCGTCAAGAAAGTCGTGTTCCCACTCTCTCTGCTTCCCATTGTTCCCGTTCTTTCGAGCCTCGTAGAGAATAGCTTCGGATTACTACCGCTCCTGGTCGTTTTCGCGCTCATCGCGCACCAGATCCACGCAACGGTGTTGCTGCTGCCCTTCGTATGGATCGTGCAGATCTTGTTCACGCTTGGATTCAGCTATATCGTTGCGGGATTGACGGTCTACGTGAGGGACGTGCCCCAGACGATGAGCATCATTCTTAACATCTGGTTTTACCTGACGCCGATTGTCTACCCGCGTTCAGCGATACCGGCAAGGTTTCGCGATTTCATCTTCTCCATCAATCCCATGGTGGCGTTCGTCGATGCGTATCGAGGTTTGATTTTATCCGGCCGCTTCGATCAATGGCGCGAATTTGCAGCCGCAACCGTTTTTTCCTTGGTCGTTTTCACACTGGGTTTTTCATTGTACCGGCGTTTGCAGCCCGCCTTCGCCGACGTGCTCTAACGAATGGAAAAGTTGGGGCGGCTGCGGCGCAAACTTCCGGCCGTTGTTCGAGGCGT
This sequence comes from uncultured Acidobacteriaceae bacterium, assembly GCA_963703035.1. Lineage (GTDB taxonomy): Bacteria > Acidobacteriota > Terriglobia > Bryobacterales > Bryobacteraceae > Bog-105. Next base: position 3,392,249 of record OY969780.1, read on the forward strand.
ACTGAGGCGTCAGTCGGAAATTCTCTTGCCCGATCGGCAGTCGCGCGAGTATCGCCGCTGGATGGGCGAACGTATGAAAAAGCGTGACTCGCTCTGTACCGACCCTCTCCAGCAAGGCCTGTTGTCCGTCTTAACCCCGGTCTGGAACCAGAGTCCGTTGCGATATCTCAAGGTGCTCGCAGAATCCGTGATCGCTCAAAATCCGGATGGCGCATGTGAATGGGTGATCCTCGATAACGGCTGCGTGAACCCGAATCTCCGTTCTTATTTGGCTGAGCTCAACGCATATACCTGGGTCAAAGTGCATCGCCTTGAGACGAACATTGGAATCATCGCGGGGCTGCGCCATTGCCTCGAGCACGCGACGGGACGTTACGTTTTGCCCGTCGATGCCGATGACTGCCTGTATCCGGATGCTTTTCGGGTCATTGCATCTTTTGTGTCGCGCACAGGTTATCCGGCCTTGCTCTACACCGATGAAGACAAGCTCATCGGCACGAAATTTTTCGATCCGTATCTCAAGCCCGACTGGGATCCGGTGCTTCTGTTGAACTCCGCTTATATTGCTCATCTCGGGATCATCCACCGCGAAAAGGCGTTGGAACTGGGCGCCTACACCGATTCCAAAACGGAGGGAAGTCCCGACTGGGATCTTTTCATCCGCTTTATGCTTGCGGGCTACACCGCGGTACACATTCCCGAAGTGCTATATAGTTGGCGAGTACACGCGCGCTCGACCGCCGACGATGCAGCGAGCAAGCCTTACGTGCACGCCTCGCAAAAGGCGGTATTGCAAAAGTTCTTGGACACCCAGGCGAATCCTGAAAAATTCAGCATTGAGTACAGCCCGTTGCTGGGCGGAGCTGCCCATTGGCATTTCCGCCGCAAGCGTGATAGCGGTCCGCGGATCACGTCGGTCGTGCTAACGCAGACCGGGAGCACCGCGAACGTAGTTTCACTACCGGTCGCCTCACAGCCCGGCTGCCTCGCTGTGATTGCGCGCGAAGCCGCGCGGCAAAGTGGATTCGTTCATTTGGTAGGCGCTGACGTCGCCATCGAAGATCCGGAGTGGCCGTGGGAAGCGCTTGCGTTGTTCGAGCTCCATCCCGATACGGTCATGATCGGCGGCCGCATCCGGAATCAGAAGGGCATAATCACGGAAGCCGGCCGCTACTTCGGGTTCGCCGGACCATGTGGCTGCCCCAATCGAAGCAAGTCTGTTCTCGATCCCGGCTATTTCGCCCAGATGTGGAAGCAGCGCTCCGTCAGTGCGGTTTCGACCCAGTTTGCTGTCGTCAATGCGGCGTTTTTGTTGGAGCTGCTCGACTCTTTGCCGGACCAGGCTTCGCTCGCCTTCCTTGGGGCCTGGGCCGGAGCGCGCGCAATGCGATCCGGTAAGCGCATCATTTACTCTCCCTTTCTCAGCGGGGTTTCCGATCTTGATTGGGACTCGCTCGTGCGCGATTCCGAAAAAGACTCGTTCGCCAAGTTGAATCACGACCTGATTCCCGATCGCCGCTATTATTCCCGGCACTTATCCCTGGAGAAGCCCTTCGCACTTGCCTCGTAAGCTGGGCCAGCATTTTCTGATTCGCGATGCGGTTCTCGAGCGTATCGCTGCTGCTGCATGCGGCTCATACACGCCGCGACTCATCGAAATCGGGCCGGGCCGGGGTGCTTTGACGCGGCATCTGCTTCCCCGCACGGACGAAGTGCACGCCATCGAGTTGGATGCTTCGCTCGCGGATTATCTGCGCTCGACATATGCTACTGAATCCAAGCTGCACGTCCATACCGCCGATGTGCTTTCAACCGACATCGCGCAATGGGGTCCGGCCGTGATTGCCGGAAATCTGCCGTACTACATAACCTCCCCAATCGTCGAAAAATTCCTGGCGCTCGATGAACGATTTCCCCTCGCGGTGTTCCTCATGCAATCGGAAGTAGCCGATCGGGTGCTCGCTTCACCAGGCACGCGCGCCTACGGATATCTAACCGTCGCCATCCAGCTGGTCTGCCATGTCGAGCTCATCTGCAAAGTACCGCCTTCAGCCTTCGTACCGCCGCCCAAGGTGCACTCAGCCGCAGTGCGGTTCCGGAGAAAGCCCGATCCGCCGTCCGATCTTCAGAACTTACTGATTTTCGTCGGCCGCTGCTTCGCCCATAAGCGAAAAACGCTGCGTAACAATCTACGCCCGTTTTATGGCGAACGCATCGACGTTTTGCGCGAGGCTGCCTCGCGCGCCGAACAGCTCACGACAGCTCAATTCATCGATCTGTATAGAACTCTCTCACGACCGAGAATCTGCGGCCGCTTTGTACACTGAGACTTCATGATTCGGGCTCGCTTTGCGCCATCGCCTACCGGATATCTTCATATCGGCAGCGCGCGCACGTTTATTTTCAACTGGCTCTATGTCCGCAAGCATCACGGCACGATGATCCTTCGGATTGATGACACCGATGTGGACCGCAACACCGAAGCATCCCTCAAGTCCATTTATGAAGGCCTGAATTGGCTGGCGCTGAACTGGGATGAGTCGTACAGGCAGTCCGAGCGTCTCGACCTGCATCGTAAGTTGGCTCATGATTTGCTCGCGAAGGGTTTCGCCTATCGGGACTTCACACCCGCTGCGGCCGATCTCGATGACAAGCCGCACGCGCAGGGTCCCTGGCTCTGCAATCCTGAAATGCGCGCTCTCTCAAAGGATGCAAGCGAGGCGCGCGCCGCAGCCGGTGAGCCGTTCGTCATCCGCTTTCGCGTGGAGCGCGACCAATCGTCTGAAGTTGCCTTCAAAGACGAGGTCTACGGCGAGCAATCGAAGCTCACCGCCGACATTGAGGATTTCGCACTCCTGCGCAGCAACGGCATGCCCACGTATCATCTGGCTTCTTGCGCCGACGATATCGACCTCAATATCACTCACGTGATTCGCGGGCAGGATCACCTGTCGAACACCTTCAAGCACATTCTCATTTTTCAGGCTGCTGGCGTTTCTGTGCCCCGCTTTGCGCATCTCCCGTTACTGACGGCACCCGATGGCGCGAAACTTTCCAAACGCAAGCACGGCCCGGTCGTCAGCGTCACGACCTATCGCGACCAGGGCTTTCTCGCGCTCGCGTATATCAACTTTCTATGCCTGCTCGGCTGGTCGCCGAAAGACGACCGCGAGCAGATGAGCCTCTATGAGCTCACCAGCGCTTTCACTTTCGAAGGAGTTCACCGCAGCAATGCGGTCGTGAATTTCACTGAAACCGATCCTATCGATCCAAAGGCCTTGTGGCTGAATTCGCAACATCTGCGGTCGATGGACCTCGCGCAATTAGCTCCCCTGGTGCGCCATGCGTTACAGGCTTACAATCTCGCGCCATACGGAGACGATGCCTTTTTCCTGCACGTTGTGGATACGATTCGCACGCGCTACTCCACTCTGCTCGATTTCGCGACAAAAGGCCGCGCCTACTTCGCCGACGATTTCCCGATAGAGCCGGTCGCCCTCGAAAAGCTCAATGCGCCTGGCGCGCGTGAATTGTTGCGTGAGTTGGCCGATCGCCTCGAAGCGAATCCGGAGTTCGCGGAGGCAAGCGTTGAATCGAATCTGCGTAAGCTGGCCGAAGAACGTGGAGTAAAGGCGGGCGTGCTGATCAACGCCAGCCGCGCGGCATTGACCGGGCAACCGGTTGGCCCCAGCGCATTCCCGGTCTTTGTTTGCATCGGTCGTGAGCGCGCGATTCAGAGGCTCCGAAAGGTATAGACGTGGCCCGAATCATTGCCGGATTGGGCGGACTGCTCAGCGATCCGGCTTGTTGCATTCTGAAAAACGGACAGCTTGCTTCAGCAGTTGAGCAATCGAAAGTCTCGCGCCACAACCGGCCCGGCTCGTTTCCCGACGAAGCCTTCGCTTTAGCTCTCAAGGTAGCGGGCGTATCGGTGCCGGAAATCGAGTGCCTCGCCCTTGCCCGCCCGTTTGCCCCCGGCCCGGAGAGCGCCATGCAGCTCGAGCTCCGCGCTCGCTTCCCCAAAGCCAACATCATTGTCGTCGAGCATCATCACGCGCACGCCGCCTCGGCCTATTATGCGACCTCTTTCGATTCAGCCTCGGTCCTGACCATCGATCGCGCCGGAGACTTCCGTTCCGCTGTGCTCTTTGAAGGCCGGGAGAATCGATTGACCCCCCTGCGCGAGCTTTATTTTCCCGATTCGCTCGGCGATCTTTTCAACCGCGTAACGGAGTTGCTGGGATTCCAACCGCGCGCTGATGAACACAAAATCCAGTGGTTTTCTGCGCCCGCCCAGCCGCGCTTCGTCGAGCTCTTCCGCGATTTGCTGCATCACGGCGAAGCCGCGTGGCCTCAAATCGACCGGAGTTTCTTCGATTCAGATCACCCCTCGCGCGGAGGGTTCAGCAGCCGCTTCTACGATGCTGCCGGAATTAAGCCGGGCGAAGCGCTCTCTTCGAATACGAAAGCGGAACTGGCGGCAAGCTTGCAGGCGGCTGTTTTAGAAACCGTTGCCGCCATGTTTGGGCGGGCCGAAAACGTTTGCCTCGCGGGCGGGGTTGCGCTCAACACGCTCCTGGTCCATTCGCTGGAACAGAGGTTCAAGAACGTATTCGTTCAGCCGGTCGCAGGCAATGCAGGCACGGCTCTGGGCGCTGCCCTATACGCGTGGCACAATTTCTACAACGAAAAAGCCCGCGTGCCGTTCACGACCTTGTGTCTGGGACCCGCCTACTCTCCCGAAGAGATCAAGCAAGTGCTCGAAAACTGCAAGCTGCGTTTCAGGTACTTAATGACAGAAGGCGACTTGATCGGGCAGGCTGTGCGCGCGCTCGAGGACCAAAAAATCGTCGCATGGATGCAGGGCCGCATGGAGTTCGGCCCGCGCGCGTTGGGGAATCGCAGCATTCTGGCCTCCCCGCTCAACCCTTACTCGACAGAAAATCTGAACGTCTATATCAAGCATCGCGAGAGCTTCCGGAAATTCGCTGCCTCTGTTCCGGCCGAAACCGCCGATACCTATTTCGAGGTCGGGCCAAACGCCTGTTATCTGGCGACAGTCGGCCGCGTGCGTCCAGAACACCGCGACAGGTTCGCGGCGGCGATTCTCGGAAACGGCTTAATTCGGATCCACACGGTTCGAAAGGATGAGAACCCCCTTTATCACGCGCTGCTCGTGCGAGCAGGCGAATCCACCGGTTTACCGGTGCTCTATAACACCAGCTTCAATCTATTCGGAGACCCGCTGGTCTGCACTCCCCGCGACGCCGTCCGAAGCTTTTTCTCTTCCGGAATCGATGCGATGTTCGCCGGGAACTTTTACCTTGAAAAGTAAGCGCCGAGGTCCGAAATTGGCCCAAACCATTCCATCCATGTCTTCTGAACTGCATTGATCAGAACACTCTCAGTTTCGTGATCACAGTGATTTACGTGGGTGCCTTTATACATCATGCCGGAGTCACAAGCTGGACGTACCCTGTTTCATTTTCCACAAGATCTGGCGTAAGATGCCGAGCCAGGTTTCGGCGTCGGGCGCCGCGATTCCCAGGCGGCGGACCAGACGCCTGATCTTCAGCTCTGCGGATTTCGAAGTGCGCTCGTTTACATAACCCGAGCGCTCGAGCAACTCCAAAACCAGATTTGTGATCCGGTCCAGGTCTTCTCCCACGACGCGTTCCGGAACCTCGAAGCGGTTCTCGGCTCCGCCATCTTCGCGCCTCAGCTCGTACAGGCAGACCGCAACCGCTTGTCCCAGATTCATGGAGCCGTGCTCTTCGCGTGTGGGTATGCGGAGGAGCCAGTGACAGTAGCTCATGTCCTCGTTCGAAAGTCCGAATTTTTCGGAACCGAAAAGCAGCGCGACAGGAGAGGAGTCTAGTTCTTTTCTGATAAGCGCTTTCGCCGTTTCAAGGCGGTGCAGCGGAACGTGCAAGTCACGATTTCCCACGGCCGTCGTGCCCACAACCAGCGCGCAATCGCTGATCGCTGCTGCGACAGTATCGAAGACTTGCGCCCGATCGAGAATATAACGCGAGCGCACCGCCGAGCGCGCTTCCCGGAACGCCGGATCGTAAGGGTTCACCAGCCGCAGCTCCGAAAATCCGAAATTGCTCATGGCGCGGGCTGCGGCCCCGATGTTGAGCGGGTTACGGGTCGAAACAAGGACGATCCGGAGCGGATCGGACACTACTGCTCCAGGTAGGTGTACCCGTTCAAACCATCTTCGTAAAACTTCAGCAGGCGGCCGGCTTCTTCATATCCGACACGTTGCTCGCGAACCGCCACTTCAACATCTTTGCGGAATTGATCGAGCAGCGTCTGCGAATTGTACTGCACGTAATTGAGCACCTTGCTTACCGTGTCGCCCTGCACAACCGTCTCAAGCACTACATCGCCGTGCTCGTCGAGGCTTACCTGCACCGCATTTGTGTCACCGAATAGATTGTGGAGATCGCCGAGTATCTCCTGATACGCCCCGAGCAAGAATGCGCCGAGTATGTACGAGCCGTTGTTGAACGGATGTAAAGAGAGGGTTTTCTTGACGTCCCGGCGATCGATAAACTGATCGACCTTTCCGTCGGAGTCGCAAGAGATATCGCCCAGCACAGCGTGCCGAGTAGGAACCTCGTTGAGGCGGTGAATCGGCATGATGGGGAAAAGCTGCTTGACCGCCCAGTTGTCGGGCATGCTCTGAAATAGCGAGAAATTACAGAAGTACGTATCCGACAACATGCCGTCGAGTCCTTCGAGCTCCTCAGGGAAGAACTCGAGCTCCGCAGCCAGCTTCAGGATTTTGCGGCAAATCGCCCAAAAGAAATTCTCGGCGAAGCTGCGCTGTTCGAGTGAAAGATAGCCCAGGCTGAACAGATTCAGCGCCGAGTCCAGCGCCTGTTGCGCGTCGTGATAGCCCTCGAGCAAATTCTTCTTGTTGATGGAACGGTAGGTTTCGAACAGATCGATGAGGCACTGTTCCGAATCTTCGGGAACGCTTGACGGGAGATCCGCTTCGCCGAACCCGCTCACGCCCAGAACGTTGAACACGAGCACGCTGTGATACGCGGCAACGGCTCTCCCGCTCTCGGTGATGATCGTGGGGTGAGCGACTTCCGCTTCGTCGCAGATGCTTTGAATGTGGTAGACGACGTCGCGGGCGTACTCTTCGAGCGTGTAGTTCACGCTCGATTCAAAGTCGGTTTGCGAACCGTCGTAATCTACGCCCAGCCCGCCGCCCACGTCCAAATATTTCAGACCCGTCGCGAGCTTCTTCAGCTCGACATAGATGCGAGCCGCTTCGATCACAGCGCCTTTGATTTGGCGGATGTTCGTGATCTGGCTTCCCAAGTGGAAATGGAGCAGTTGCAGGCTCTGCTCCATGCCGCGCTCTTTCAGGAACTCGACCGCTTTCAGTGCTTCGCTGACGGTCAGGCCGAATTTTGAACGATAGCCTCCGGATGATTTCCAGCGGCCCGAGCCGCGGCTGGCAAGCTTTACGCGAATTCCGATGGCCGGCTTGACGCCGACCTTTTCGGCATGTTTCGCGATGAGCTCGAGCTCGGTGAACTTCTCGACGACAGGAATAATGCGCCGCCCGATCTTTTTCGCGAGCATCACCATTTCGATGTACTCGTCGTCCTTGAATCCGTTGCAGATGATGGGCGTGCCGTTATCGGCGATCGCAAGAACGGCGAGCAGCTCAGGCTTCGAGCCGGCTTCGAGGCCGAAGTGATACCTGCGGCCGAAGCTGAAAACTTCTTCGACCACTTGCCGCTGCTGGTTCACCTTGATCGGGTAAACGCTGCAGTAGCCGCCCTGATAGCCGTGCTCGCGAATCGAGAGGTCGAAGGCCTGGTACATTTCCTCCAGACGATGCTTCAGAATATCGGAGAAGCGGATCAGAATCGGCAGCGATATGCCGCGCCACTCGAGCGTGTCGACGAGCTGCTTGAGGTCAATCGAACGGTTCGCTTCCTTCGTGGGGTGAACCTGGAGATTTCCGTTCTCGCCGACCGAGAAGTAGCCTTTACCCCAACTCGCGACATCGTAAAGCTCCGCTGCGTCGTTAAAGGTCCATCGGTCGGCCGGCTCACGGACTTGCGCGGGGACTGCGGCCTTGCTGTTCAACGCGGGTAATGCTCCTTCAGGTGGGAATCGAGGTCTTGAAAGGCACCTTGTTCGAGGCGCGTCTAATCACAATTAAAACACGAGAATTCGATTCGTGCTGAAAAGTTCTGTCCGGCTGAAAAAGACCGCGTTCACGCGAGGGCTAATATGCACAAACAAGGATCTGGATTATTGTTTACGAGCACGCCGGGGTTGTTGCTGCTCCGGACGAGGGCCGTTACCGCCCCCTGATGAAGAACGTTATTGGCGATTACGCAATCTTCTCGATCGCGATAATAGATGCCGTATGACGGGCTGTATTGTCCCCGTGCTTCGCCGAAATCGTTTCCTCCTGCGTGGAACGAATTGCTCACGCACGGGCCGGGTGAGAGCAGCGAGCCCCGAAAGAAAGTTTCTATCGAAATAATTTCCGGTGATCTGAAGAAAACTGCTGCCATTCGTGAGCAGGATTCCTTAAAGCTCGTTCCACTCGATGCGGTTGGCCGTCAGCGTCATAGCGGAGCTGCCCTTTCCGCGAGATGCAAAACCAAACGCCACGATTACCGGAAAACCAGGCAGGGCGTGGAAGGATCGGTCAACAAGATTTGGGTCCCACCCGCTTGCCGATAATCGCAGGCGGGTATGCCAACCAGGGCCGTATTCGAGCGCATCTGAAGACGGCCGCTACAAGAAATCCCGGCGGCACGAAAACCGACGCACTCTGATGAAATCCGTTGATTTCGATGACAGCATCGAGCGCCGACTGAATGGCTTTTGTATCGTCCGTCTTGCTATCGCCCTTCGCGCCGAAATCGTGCACATTGACGTAAGTATGTCCGGCGTCTGAGGGGTTCATACGCCAGCAACTATTCCGATGGCCCGGCAACCATCCCAGCCTGCCGAACTACCTGGGGCTGGATGCGGGGCACCAACTTCGGAATCTTTTGACGACAACGACCCAAGCTCCCATCAGCAATCGACACACGAGCATCTGGTCGTTTTTTGGAGATTAGCGGCATTTCCTGGAAGGCTTACGCGGAGGATATCGACGGGGCAAGACATGTCCCCTCACGGATGTCGGCCCTGTCGATGCCGACGGCACCCATCTCTACAGGCACGATCCGTTTGTCTACTTCGACGATCTCACCGATAATCTGAATCCCAATTCGGCCCGCTGCATCAAGCGCATCCGTCCGTTCGGCGAGTTGCCGGGAGACTTGGCCACGAACAAAATGGCACGCTACAACTTCTTCATTCCAAATGTCTGTGGCGACATGCACGATAACTGCGGCCGCGATCCGGTTGCGCAACGGCGACGAATGGAAATCTCCAACGTCCAGCCATTCTTGCGTGAGGCCGGTCGTCAGCAAGACCTGAGCGACTTGAACATCAAATTAGCTCGGCAGCGTGGCCGTTTCCATCCAAAAACTCTTGATCTGCTGTGCGGCGGAAATCAGCCCGTCTAACGTGGATGGTTTCTTCAGGTACGCATTGGCATGCGAATCATAAGCGCGCCGTATGTCCGATTCGGCTCGAGAAGAGGTCAAAACGATGACCGGAATGCGGCACGTCTGGGGGTTGTTCTTGATGCTCGCCAAAACGTCGTGACCGTTCACTTTGGGCAAATTGAGGTCTAGAAGGATGAGATCGGGACGCCAGCCTCTCTTCGGCTGAGGCGTTTGAAATACGATCTCCAGGCCCTCGGCACCGTCTTTGGCGACTTCCATCTGAATATCCGCGTCCAGCTCGCGAAAGGCCTCCTCGAGCAGACGTACGTCACCCGGATTGTCTTCGATTAGAAGGACTTGAAGGGTTCTATGGGGGTAACCTCGAGGCATTGTGATGTTCACGTTTCAGGCGCACGACTATCCTCACCTACGAACCTAGACCGGTTTTTACGCCATAAGGTTGCACCTGAGCTGGTCAGAACCAGCCCGGAGCATAGGACAAAACCCTCAGTACGATTCGCCCTGAGGGCGGGGGCCGCGGGAGAGACCCCGAGACCTGCTTTAGCGCCGGGCTAGATTTTCTAAAGCCGCGGAGCACTTAAGTCGATAGAAACTCTGGGCAGAGACTCAATGACACAGCAGGACACAAACTTTCCGGAAACCGTGCCGCAGCTCGAGGACTTGGGCTTTCTGAACTCGGGCGGCATCCAGCCAGATGCGCCTGCCGCGCACAGCAAGCTGCTGATGGTCGATTCTTCGGGGACCAGCCGCTCGGCTCTCCGCGAAGCGCTCGGTGAGCTGGACCACGAACTGATCGAAGCGGCAAGCACCTCAGAAGCGATTTCGGCCATTTCGCTTCACAATGTCGACCTGGTGCTGATTGATTTATTCGCGCCCGAGCTGGGGGGCGCGGAGTTCTGCCGCATGCTCAAGAAGGCCAGTGCAACCCAGTTCTTGCCGGTGTTCATCACGGCCCCGTCCGACGATGTCGATAACGAAGTTCGGGCCATCGAAGCCGGAGCCGACGACTTCTTGACCTACCCTCTGCGACCCAGGTCGGTGCGCGCGCGCATACAGGCGAGCTTACGGCATAAAGCCATGATCGATTCGCTCGATGACTCTGAGACAGTCCTGTTCTCTCTCGCCGAGTCCGTCGAACAGCGGGATCCGGCTCTGGGGCAGCATTGTCAGCGTTTGGCATTGATGGCTGCCGCCATTGGAGTGACTTTAGGGCTTCCGCAGAACGAAGTGTTGGCTCTGCAGCGGGGAGGTTACCTGCATGACGTGGGGAAAGTCGCGATTCCCGACCAGATCCTGTTCAAGGCTGGGCCGCTAACTCCGGCGGAGTGGGAGATCATGAAAAGCCATGCTGACCGGGGCGAACGCATTTGCAGCAGCATGCGGTCGCTCGCGCCCGTGCTTCCCATCATTCGCCATCACCACGAGCGTTGGGACGGTTCCGGGTATCCCGATGGTTTGAAAGGTGAGCAGATTCCGCTGCTCGCGCGTATCCTTCAGCTGGCCGATGTATACGATGCATTGACAACCGCCCGGCCGTACAAACCGGCATTCAGCGCCGAAGAAGCGGTTCAAATCATTAACAGCGAGGCCGAAAGAGGCTGGCGAGATCCCTATCTCGTGGGAACTTTCGGTGAGATCTTACCCATGTTCCGGACGCAAACCCCGCCTGACATATCCAGGATGTCGCTGCATGCGCTGGCGGCGTCCCTTGAGCGGTATCGAAAGAGCCCGGGACGCAGCGCATCGCTTGCGAAGCGGCCGGAATCTGTCAAGCAAGTCGTCGGATTATAATCGCTGCCGAAGGCATGCTGTCTACGGCTGCTGGGGGTAGCTGTATAGATCTGGAAGCGTTGCGAGTCTTGAACCAGGAAGTGGTCCAGTGCCGCCGCTGTCCTCGCCTGGTGGAACATCGCGAAACTATCGGACGGATTCAAAAGCGCGCTTATCGGGGACAGTCTTATTGGAGCCGGCCCCTGCCGGGATTTGGAGATCCTGCAGCCAGGCTGCTGATCATCGGATTGGCGCCTGCTGCGCACGGCGGAAATCGAACCGGGCGCATGTTTACGGGCGATCGTTCGGGCGATTTTCTGTACCGTGCGCTGTGGGAAACGGGCTTCGCGAATCAACCTCACAGCATCTCGCGCGAGGATGGTCTCTCGCTCAGCGATGCCTATATCACCGCCCCGGTGCGCTGTGCGCCTCCCGACAATAAGCCGACTCGGGAAGAAATGCTGGCCTGCCGTCCGTATCTGGTGCGGGAACTTGCGCTATTGAAGAATGTCAGCGTGGTCGTCGTACTCGGCGGGATCGCACTCAATGCATACCTCTCCGTGCTCCAGGAGCAGGGCGCGATCAAATCACGCGCGGCGTTTCCGTTCGCGCACGGAGCCTGTTTCGAGACACATCCGGGAGGGCCAATTGTGTTGGCGTGCTACCACCCCAGCCAGCAGAACACCTCAACAAAACGGCTGACCGCGGCCATGCTGCGCGAGATTTTTGAGCGTGTTCGAGGAATGCTTGGCAGCCCTAAACACCCGGAGGCGGCTGCGGTGGATAGTTCGGCGGCTGCGGGTAAGTAGGCTGAACAGGATAGGCGCCCGCACGCACGTAGGCTTGGCCGCCCGTCTCGAATAGCTGCCGTGTTTGGTCATGCAATAAAACCCATAGCCCGTAGATTCCGAGAGCCGTTCCGATCGGAATGTGAAAGAGGTGCAGAGCCGAGATCACGATCATTAGAACGCGCGCCCAGGGCTTGAACTTCAGCAGTCCCCATCCTCCGATGATTGAGGGTAGACCCAGAACGCAGAGGAATATGGCGATGCAGATACCGATGAGAGCCAAAATCGGAACGGCAACCGCAGAGTCGCCATCGTGGGCCCATGGACCGGCCGAGAGTCCGGCCAAGCCCGCCAACCCACCGAATACGAACAGGACGACGATGCCGGCCAGCACCCCCAGGCAACCCATGATGATGTTCAGAATGCCCAGGATTTTGACGTGGTCTCTCATGCCGACTCCTTCAGGTCGATGATACGCGAAACGAACCCAATTTGTTCAGTCACTTAGACGGCTTTTGCCAAACGAACCTAGGTCCCGAGCGAACTGTAGGCCGCCTTACGATTTCTCCTATGTATAAGAAAAAAGATAGAATGAGTCCTGAAGAGTGGTGATGGTTGGCTTGACCTCAGCGATTGGGTTCCTTTTTGCGGCGCCGTCGATCGGTTCTCAAATCGTGAACAGTATGTTCGACGACACGTTCTCGGGAATCTACCGGCTGTCGCTGTTCGATTGGTCACTGCTGATACCGTATTTCGTTATTTTATCGGTGCTCTCGGTGTATGGGCTGCATCGCTACGAGACGATGCGGCGGTATTTTAAGCACCGCCACAAGCTGCCCGAACGCGCGCCCGGAAAGTTCGCGCAGCTCCCGCGGATCACGATTCAGCTTCCGCTCTATAACGAGCGATTTGTCGTGGCTCGGCTGCTCGAAGAGGTGAGCAAGATCGACTATCCCAGGGAGCTGCTGCAGATCCAGGTGCTCGATGACTCGACCGATGACACGCACGCCTTCACGGAGCGGCTTTGTAACGACTATGAAGCGGCGGGGTTTTCGATTGAGTACCGGCATCGAGCCAATCGCCGTGGTTTTAAAGCGGGCGCTCTGCAGGAAGGTCTCGCGACGGCAACGGGCGAGTTGATTGCGATCTTCGACGCGGATTTTCTACCGCCCCGGGACTTTCTCCTGCGGACGGTGGATTTTTTCACGGATCCGAATGTGGGAGTGGTACAGACGCGCTGGACCTACCTGAACAAGGAATTCAACATTCTGACGCAGGTAGAAGCCATGCTGCTCGACGGGCATTTCGTGCTGGAGCATGGAGCGCGGTGCGGGTCGGGCCTGTTCTTCAATTTCAACGGGACTGCGGGAATTTTGCGGCGTCAGATGATCGATGACGCAGGCGGGTGGCAGCATGAGACGCTTACAGAAGATTCAGATCTCAGCTATCGCGCGCAGTTGAAGGGCTGGCGTTTCGTCTATGTGCCGAGTGTGGAATGCCCGTCAGAGCTGCCCGTCGATACGTATGGCTTTCAGGTACAGCAGGCGCGCTGGGCGAAAGGGCTGACACAGGTCGCGAAAAAGTTGCTGCCACGGATTTTCAGAGCGGATCTGCCTTTCAGGGTGAAAGCGGAAGCATTCCTGCATTTAACGCCTAACATCTCGTACCCGCTGATGCTGGTGGTTTCCATGCTGATGCTGCCGGTCATGATCGTGCGGTTTTATATGGGCGTGTTCCAGATGTTTACGATCGATCTGCCGCTCATCGTCGCTTCGTTCTGGTCCATCTCGGCGTTCTATCTTTACGCGCAAAAGGAACTGTATCCGAGGACATGGTGGAAATCCATTGCCTTTTTGCCGATGCTGATGGCCGCCGGCGTAGCGCTCACGGTCAGCAATACGAAGGCGGTGCTCGAGGCTCTCTTCGGGATCCAGACGAGCTTCGCGCGAACGCCGAAATATGCGATCGGCTGCGGAAAAGTAAACGTGAGGCCGGCCGCGTACCGGCGGCGCAGCGGCGTGCTTCCATATCTCGAACTGGTCGCCGGAAGCTATTTCTTGTACATGATCGAGTTCGCGATCGAGACGTACAATTTTCTCGCGATTCCCTTCCTGCTGCTCTTCGTTTGCGGCTATTTTTGGGCGGCCTTCAGCACGCTCTATCAGGAGTATCGCGACAGAGTGCAGTGGCAGCGCGCCCGCAAGCTGGCTGAAGCGCAATAACCCCATTCCGATTACTCGCGAACGGCGGGTATTATAAAAGCCAATTATGCCTTCGCACCCGAACCGCCGCGTTCGCGCCATCAGCCCTGCCATTGCGGTATTTCTCAGCTTGCCACTCGCGGCGGAGGCGCAAACCATTGTCGTAGACAGCGCGCCATCGCACGCGGTGAATTCGTTCAGTCCGTTTAGGGCGCTCGGTGGAGCAATTGACCGATTGCGCGGCGGAACGACGAAGGAGGAAAACGAGAAGCATACGGAGCGGCTACTGACAGACCCGGTCCTCAAGGAGCTTTTGGGCGCGGGATGGCAAACGGTCACGTACCGGCAGAACACGGAATTAATGATCGAGGCGTGGCATTGGAACGCGCACGGTACTTGGAGCAATGCGGCGAAGCAGGAGGGTTATTTCACAGGCAGTCCCGAGCCAACGAGCGAGAAAATTCTGCACTCCTGGGCGTACCCGCTTCCGCATCGCGGCGCCACGCTTGGAGATGGCAACGGCTGGTCCCGGTTGACCGACGGCAACCTGAAATCTTATTGGAAGAGCAATCCTTACCTGACGGAGCCCTATACAGGGGAGAACAACTCGCTTCACCCGCAATGGGTCATGGTCGATTTGGGCTCCAAGGTGAACGTGAATGCGATTAAGATCGCCTGGGCTGACCCTTATGCGAGGCGCTACTACGTGCAGTTCTGGACAGGTGAGCAGGAGCCGTTCTATGAAGGCATCAACAAGGGTGCTTGGCAGACCTTCCCGATGGGCACGATTACCGAAGGGAAAGGTGGGACGCCCACCCTGAAATTGGTGGACTGGAACATCCCGGTGCGATATCTGCGGATCTGGATGACGGAATCGTCCAATACGTGCGATACGCATGGAGCGCAGGACAAGCGCAATTGCGTGGGATACGCGATCAATGAACTTTATATCGGGACCATTTCGGAAGATGGGCAGTTCACAGATATTGTTAAGCACGTCCCGAGCCGAAAGCAGACAATCACCTGGCCTTCGTCTGTGGATCCATGGCACGCCGCTTCGGACCTGGACTACGGAAGAGGGGATCAAATCGGATTTGATTTCTTCTTCAATTGCGGGGTGACGCGCGGGCTGCCAGCAATGATTCCGATCGCGATTCTTTACGCCATACCGGAGGACGCGGCGAACGAGATCGCGTATCTCTATAAGCGGAAATATCCGATCTCATGGATCGAAATGGGAGAAGAGCCGGACGGACAGCGCGTGCTGCCGGAGGATTATGCAGCGCTATACGTGCAGTTCGCTAAGGCGATCCACAAGCTGGTGCCGAATGCGCCTTTGGGCGGCCCGGCTTTTGAGGGGACGCCCGGCGATGTCGATTCCTGGGCGGACGCGAACGGAAGAGTCTCGTTTCTAGGCCGCTTCGTCGATTACCTCCGAGCGCACGGCCATTTGCAGGATTTCACGTTTTTCTCTTTTGAGCATTATCCTTGCCTGGGGACTGGGAAATGCGCTGACTGGAGCTCCTTGTATCGGGAACCGGAGTGGGTGAACCATGTCATTCAAGCGTGGAAAGATAATGGGCTGCCGCAGAATGTGCCGTATTTTATGACGGAGGGTAACGATCTCGATGACGGCGGCGCGGGCACGGTCAAGAGCGGCTTGTGGCTCGCCGATTACGTGGGCTCGATTTTGACTGCGGGCGCGGGGGGCACTTATTATTTCCACTACATCGCGTCGGAGCACAACGACGGCTTTCTCCCGATCGACCACAACAACCACGTCAAGAGTTATACGCCGCAGTATCTGGCTACGCAGGTAATTACTAAGGAATGGGTGCAGCCTGTAGATGCTGTCCACAAGCTCTATAAAGTTGCGAGTGATGTGAAGGACGCGGATGGCAACACGCTGGTTACCGCGTACGCTGTCGAGCGGCCTGACGGACAGTGGTCCATCATGCTGGTGAATAAGGATCGTGATGAAGACCACTCGGTGAAAGTGAGCTTTTCCGATCCGGTAAGGATGCGGGATCGCTTTTTCTCCGGCGCGGTGGATCGGGTCGTCTTCGGGGCGGACGAATACAAGTGGCACGCCGATCCCGGTTCTCCGAGTACGGACCGTCGCGGTGGTTGGGGCAGAGGTCATGCAGATCCTGACGGGCCGCCATCGAGGTCAGCGGTAAGGGCAAGCGGCCCGGACACGCTGTATCAAGTTCCCAAAGCCTCGATCATTGTGCTTCGCGGCAAAATTGCGCCAGTTGATTAAATAGGAGTTCTATGAAACTCCAGAGCTATACCATCACGCAGGGCAAGGAGCGCGCGGGCGCTCGATCCTTCTTCAAAGCCATCGGATTTACAGACGCGGACTTGAAGAAGCCGATTATCGGCATCGCGAATACGTGGATCGGGACGATGCCTTGCAATTTTCTGCTTCGCGAGCTGGCGGTAGATGTAGCGGCCGGAATTCGCGAGGCGGGCGGCACTCCGATGGAATTCAACACTATTGCAATCAGTGATGGAATCACGATGGGTACCGAGGGCATGAAGACTTCGCTTGTCAGCCGGGAGGTGATCGCGGACTCGATTGAGCTGGTCGCGCGCGGGTACATGTTCGACGGCCTCGTTGCGCTCGTGGCATGCGACAAGACGATTCCAGGCGCGGCGATGGCGCTATTACGGCTGAATGTGCCGGGCGTCATTCTATATGGCGGAACGATCTTGCCCGGGAAATACAAGGGGCGGGACATTACCGCGCAAGACGTCTATGAGGCCATCGGCGCGAATGCGGCAGGGCGTATGAGTGATGAAGAGCTGCTGGAGATTGAGAACAGGGCTTGCCCGGGGCCGGGGGCGTGCGGGGGACAGTTTACAGCGAACACGATGTCGACAGTGATGGAGATCGTCGGCCTTTCGCCGATGGGACTGAACGCGATCCCCCAAGTGGATTCTCGAAAACACGGCGCGGCTCATGCATGCGGCGAGGTGATCTTGAACGCCGTGCGAAATGATCTGCGTCCGCGCGATATCGTGACGCGTGCTGCGATCGAGAATGCGATTGCAAGCGTGGCGGCGTCGGGCGGATCGACAAACGCGGTACTGCATTTGTTGGCGATGGCGCGGGAGGCAGGCATACCGTTGACAATTGATGACTTTCAAGAACTGAGTAACAGGACGCCTTTGCTGGCCGATTTGAAACCCGCCGGGAAATACACGGCGGTCGATGTGGACAAAGCAGGGGGGATTCCAGTGATCGCGAAGCGCTTACACGATGGCGGCTACGCAGACTCGAATGTTATGACCATCACGGGCAAGACGTTTGGTGAAGAGGCCGAGTCCGCGCACGAGACTCCCGGCCAGGATGTGATCAGAAGCTTGGATAACCCGCTTAAGAAATCGGGTGGAATCGTGATTCTGAAAGGCTCGCTCGCGCCCGAAGGATGTGTCATCAAAGTGACGGGGCTCGACCGGAAATCGCAGACGGGACCGGCGCGGGTGTTTGATAGCGAAGAAGCCGCTATGGATGCGGTAATGCACGGGAAAATCAAGGCAGGCGACATTGTAGTGATTCGCTATGAAGGGCCAAGAGGCGGCCCGGGGATGCGTGAGATGCTGGACGTGACCGGCGCGATCGTGGGGGCGGGATTATCGGACAGGGTGGCGCTCGTCACGGATGGACGATTCAGCGGAGCGACTCGCGGCTTTATGGTGGGACACGTAGCGCCTGAGGCGGCGGTTGGCGGCCCGATTGCCGCAGTTCGCGAAGGCGATTCGATTTCGATTGATATTGATAAGCGAGAGATCCGGCTGGATGTGTCGGTTACGGAGCTGCAGGATCGCTTATCGAAGTTCGAGCGACCGGTTCCGAAGTACACCTGGGGCGTGATGGCGAAGTACGCAGCACTGGTGGGATCGGCTTCCGAGGGTGCGGTCACGTCACAGCCGAAAATGTAAGGGGTTTGCGGCATCCTTGTAAACCAATGCACTTGTTATAGATTAAATTCCTTGACTCATACTATATATAGGGGCAAACTGACGGAGTGCCGTCAGACGTCCTCTTAGATGCCGGCATCCTCCCCTGAAGAAAGGCCCGTATGGGACAGTTAAGCGTCAATTTAGCCATTAAAGTCAAGGAATTGCAGCGGTCGCTCAAAAGAGAAGAGCGCACCGGGGTGTCGTTTCCGCGCTTCTTCAGTGCAAAGCTGGAGCCGGGGCGGACGCCTTACGAGGAAATCACCTGGGAGTTGCGGACGGCAACCATCGGGAACGACAAAGGATCGGTCATTTTCGAGCAGCGCGACATCGAAGTGCCTGCCGAGTGGTCGCAGACGGCGACGAACATCGTAGCCAGCAAGTATTTTCACGGCCGGATCGGCTCGCCGGAGCGCGAATCGAGCGTGGCGCAGCTTGTGCACCGCGTCGTCGACAGCATCGCCGATTGGGGTTTGGCCGGGAAGTATTTCAAAACGGCTGAAGATGGGGAGAATTTCCGGCTCGAATTGGCGCACTTGATGCTCACACAGAAGGCGTGCTTCAATTCGCCGGTGTGGTTCAACGTGGGCGTGAGTGAATCGCGCGGCTACGGTTTTTACTTTGATGAAACCGAGCAGGTGGTTAAAAAGCTTCAGCCAGGCGAGAGCCATCCGCAGTGCTCGGCGTGCTTTATCAATTCGGTTTCTGATTCGCTGGAATCGATTCTCGATCTGGCGAAGACGGAAGGCATGCTGTTCAAGTGGGGCTCAGGGACGGGAACCAATCTATCGAGCATTCGTGAAGAAGATGCCTACCTGTGGGGCGGCGGGCATGCTTCAGGTCCGCTTAGCTTCATGAAAGGCTTCGATGCGTTTGCTGGCGTGATCAAATCGGGCGGCAAGACGCGGCGCGCAGCCAAGATGGTGATCCTCAATTCGGATCATCCCGACGTCGAACAGTTCATCTGGTGCAAGGCGAAGGAAGAGAAGAAGGCGCATACGCTGATTGATGCGGGCTACGATTCGTCTCTCGATGGCGAAGCGTATTCGTCTATTTTTTTCCAGAACGCGAACAACTCCGTACGCGCTACGGATGAATTCATGCGCGCGGTGATTGACGATTCCGACTGGTGGACCCGCAGCGTAGTAAGCGGGCAGCCCGTGAAGCGTTATAAGGCGCGTGATCTGATGCGGCAGATCGCGGAAGCGACGCATCAATGCGGCGATCCGGGTATGCAGTTCGATACGACCATTAACCGCTGGCACACGTCGAAGAAGACGGCCCGCATCAACGCTTCGAATCCTTGTTCGGAGTACATGTTTCTGGACGATTCGGCGTGCAATCTGGCGTCGCTCAATCTGATGAAGTTTCTGGGGCCGGACGGGAATTTCGATGTGGAAGCGTTCCGCCACGCTGTCGATACGGTGATTCTGGCGCAGGAGATTCTGGTTGATAACGCCAGCTATCCGACGGAAAAGATCGCGAAGAATTCACATGATTTCCGGCCCCTAGGTCTGGGATACGCCAATCTTGGCGCGCTGCTCATGTCGCTGGGAATGCCTTACGACAGCGATCTGGGTCGCGATTTTGCGGCTTCGATTACTGGGATTATGTGCGGCCAAGCCTATCTGACCAGCGCACGGGTTGCCGGAGCAGTGGGTCCGTGCCCCGGGTATCCCGAGAACGAGGAATCGTTTCTCGAGGTCGTCCGCATGCACTGGAACGCGACGAAGAGTCTCGATAACCGGCGCGTGCCTTCTGCATTGTTTAACGCTGCGGAGGAATGTTGGCGCCACGCTTACGAGCTCGGTGAGCGAACCGGCTTCCGCAATTCGCAGACCACGGTTCTTGCACCGACCGGAACCATCGGTTTCATGATGGACTGCGATACGACGGGCATCGAACCCGATCTCGCGCTGGTGAAATACAAGAAGCTGGTCGGCGGCGGGGTGATCAAGATTGTCAATCACACGGTTCCGCAAGCGCTCATCAAGCTAGGCTATACTCCCGAAGAAACCGAACAGATCGTGACGCACATCGATTCCACGGGGACCATCGAAGGAGCGCCGCATATGAAGCCCGAGCACCTGGCGGTGTTTGACTGCAGCTTCCGGCCGCAAAATGGAACGCGATTCATCGCGCATATGGGTCACATTCGCATGATGGGCGCGGTGCAGCCGTTCATCTCGGGGGCCATTTCAAAGACCATCAACATGCCCGAGGAATCGACTGTCGAAGACGTCATGGAGGCCTACACGGAGAGCTGGAAGCTCGGCTTGAAAGCGGTGGCGATTTATCGTGACGGATCGAAGCGCTCTCAGCCGCTCAGTTCGAGCACGGGAAAGGGCGAAAAGAAATCCGCTCCGCAAACGCAGACGGTCGAGAAGATTGTGTACCGGCCGGTTCGGCGCAAGTTGTCGGACGAGCGTCAATCGGTGACGCATAAGTTTTCGATCGGCGGACACGAGGGATATATCACGGTTGGTCTGTATGAAGACGGCACACCGGGCGAAGTCTTCATCTCGATGGCGAAGGAAGGCTCGACCATCTCGGGCCTGATGGATACGCTTGCGACCTCGATCAGCTATGGCTTGCAATACGGCGTTCCGCTGAAATTTTTCGTCGACAAATTCAGCCACGTCCGGTTCGAGCCGAGCGGCTGGACGGGCAATGCGCAGGTGCCGTACGCGAAGTCGATCATTGATTACATCTTCCGTTGGCTGGGGGCGCGATTCCTAGGCATCACGGAAGCGAACGAGGCAGGGGAAACGCCGAAGATGCGCCCGACCGAGCCCGATCCGCAAGTCGCGCTACCGTTCGATGCGAGCTCGATGAGCGATGCGCCGCTGTGCTCGGAATGCGGCAGCATCATGACGCGGAACGGGTCGTGTTATAAGTGCGAGAACTGCGGGGGAACTAGCGGGTGTAGCTAAAGGAGGGTAATAACTTACTTGACTCACACAGTCTCCTGCTCTATACTTGACGCATGAAGACGGTGAAACTCAATAACGACAGCGGTTTGATGGAAGCCATCCGCTACTTTTCTGACCGACTGGTTTGCGTTGAAGCCGTTGCCAAAGCCAAGTGGTCGAATGGCCCGGAGTGTCCGCGTTGCCAAGCGAAACACCTGTCTTTCCTGAAGACGCGCCTTATGTGGACGTGCCTTGAATGCCGGAAGCAATTCTCGTGCAAAGTCGGCACGATTTTCGAGGATTCCGCTATCGGTCTCGATAAATGGCTCACCGCGATGTGGATGCTTGGGAACTGCAAGAACGGAGTTAGTTCTTACGAGGTTGCACGTGCGTTGAACGTTACGCAGAAGACCGCATGGTTCATGCTGCAACGAATCCGCTTTGCCCAGCACCACGGAAGCATCGACAAGATGTCTGGGCACGTTGAAGCGGATGAAACCTTCATCGGCGGGAAAGCGCGGAATATGCACGCCGGAAGACGCGAGAAAACGATTCATGGGCGTGGACCGCTCGGTAAGGCTGTAGTGTTTGGCTTGCTTGACCGCCGAGACTGGAAAGATTCGCACATCCGTTGTGGGTACGCGCCGCAAGGGTGAACTTCAGCGGTGTATCCGAGAGACCGTTGCTCCAGGTTCTGAGCTTTATACCGGATCAGGGGCACGTATGCGAGTGTTAAACCCTTCCATTTATTTAGATACCTCGATGAGCAATCGTTTCGGCATAACGAACGCCACGCGACGGATGCTGAGCGTTTTGGGAAAGTGCTGAATTCCATTGCGGGAAAGCGCTTGACGTGGGATGCACTAACCTGTCAGGAGGCGGGGTGATGTCCGAACAGTCCGGCAAGGCCGAGGACAGAAAACATCCCAAACCCAAAAAACCGCCGGGATACCGCAACTTCGAAAAACTGCTTAAGCAGATAGTCAAAGCTCCGCCGATGCGAAGCTCACAGACTCCAAAACGAGAGGGATAAGTATCCAGGGACGTGAGCAATCAAGAACAGCATGACCGCAAACCACAACCTCCATATTTTGATGACTCCCTCCTCATCAATAGCCGACTTAACGAAGTAGAACGACAGCAGCGCGAGGACAAAGCTGAGCAGCGAAAGCATGAGGGCAGCCAGCGTACGACGAACTGGCTCTTGACTATTTTTACCGGTCTTCTGTTCCTGACCAGCGTAATTTCTGATGTCCTCGTAATTCGTCAAACAGGTATTAGCAAAGAGAGTGCAGATGCGGCTAGGACCGCCGCTCAGGTTGCAGAGAATTCGTTCAGACTGACCAAGCGTCATGCCGAGGACACTGACGAAGCCATCGTGCAGATGCAAGGCGAACCCGAACCGGGAGGCAATACAGAAAAGGTCACAATCTCGAACATTGGGAAAACCAGCGCGCACAACCTCACAGCGCATGTCGAAGTATCCCGGAACGCGCTGCCAAGCAACAAGCGCATTTCGCTTCTCGCAACATTGGATATATCCCAGGAAGAGCTTCGTGTCACCGGACCCATCATTAGCAGGGTCACGCTCACCAATATTGGCAAGCCAGATTGGGGGAGAATTGAAAAAATTAACGAAGCCATCGTGACCAAGGCCACGATGCAGTACGAAAACGGTTTTGATGACATCAGGCATCCGACCCTTTGCCAAGACTTCCTCGTACAGATTCCTCACCCCGCAGACTTGCCACAAGCACTGGAGAACGTTACCGTTGATTGCGCTCAACTCCCCGCCTATCTTGAAAGCGAAAGGATTATACACGCAAAAAGACATTAGCCCTGTTGCGCCAAGCAGAAAGAGCAGCCAGCAAAGCGCAGCGCCAGTTATGTGTGAGTCAAGTAAGTTATTACCTAAAGGAGAGCCCGTTGGACTGCGCCGGCTGGCATTGTCCGGCACCCTGGGCCCGCCGCGCAGTCCGGGACCGTCCGCTCTCAGTTGTGCGTATTGAGTGCAAATCAGTATTACGGTTCGCAGGGTGAGCAGCTTCAGCAGGCCTTCGCAATCGGGAGCGTGCCTTCACAAGCGCGAATCATTATGCTGTCAAGCTTTCTCAACTACTGACGAAAAATCCGGGCTAGGGTTGCCTGGCGAAGTACGTGCGAATCCCGTCTTCCGCCAAGCCTAAAGCCCGCGCCAGCGAGACCTTCGCGACGTTGTACTGATACTGCGCTGAGATCAGATTCTCGTCGGCTTCAGCGACCGACTGCTGCGCCTGCACCACCTCGACTGTATTGGTGACACCCGCCGCGAACCGGTCGCGCGATTGTTTCAGGGTTTGATTCGCAAGTTCTACGTTCGTATGCGCCACATCCACCTGATCGCCGGCCGATTTCAGGTCGAGCAAGGCGCCGCGCACTTCATAATCGATCTGCCCGCGCAGGTTCTCGACATCGTTGCGCCGGTTCCTCAGCTCTGCGTCGTTCTGGACGATATCGGCTTTGATGCGGCCCCCATCGAAAATATTGAACTGAACGGAACCGGTGGCTTGAAAAACACCGTGTGAATTCGTCAAAAGCTGAAGGCCTTCCGCGCCATAGAAGCCGGAGGCCTGCAGCGTCGGGTACCGTTCGGCTTTTGCGGCGCGCAGCGAGAACTCGGCAGCGGCTAGTTGCGCTTTCGCGGCCTGAAGATCGGGGCGATGCTCATAGGCTTTTGTCAACGCGTCCTGCAGCGACAGGGCTTCTAAAGGCACCGACGGCGATGGATCGGAGACTGTGAACTCCTGGCCGATCGGCAATCCGATCACCCGGCCTAATGCCAGCTTGTCCTTGGCTAGCTGGTTGTTCTGAGCAACCAGCGCCTGCTGCCGCTGCTTTAGCTCGACTTGAGAGCGCAGCACATCGATCCCGATCGCAACCCCCGCTTCGTGACGGCGCGTAGCGTTCACATATACGGCGGTGTCGGCTTCAATTTCAGCTCGAGTCGCGAATACCAGGGCGGCGTCGGCAATGATTCTCAGATAAGCGTCACCGACGGCTTCTACCACGAGATCACGCGCATTCTTAATCGAAAGGACGGACGCCTTCAAATTCTCGCGGGAAGACCGGTAATTGTTGATCGCGGTGTAGTCGAAAAGAGGAACAGTCGCGTTTGCCTGGGCGGCTTGATACGAAAAAGGGCCGACGATTTTCGGAATCGCAAAGCCGAGATTGGGGGGAAAGGTTGCCGCGAAGCCGAGCGCCTGAAGATTGAGCTGCTGCTCGGTCATGCTCAGCTGGCCATTTATGTTGGGGAGCAGGCCGGCGAGAGCGCGGTATCGCTCGGCACGCGTTTCGCGGCTTGATTGTTCGCTCGTTAGCAGGCCCAGATTCGCTTTGAGCCCGCGGCTGATAGCATCGACCAGAGTGAGAGCGATCGGCGTAGAAGAAGCTGTTCCTTGCGGGACACTGCCCTGGTATGCGGGTTCGCCTTGTTGGGGCGCAAGAGTGATCTGGGCCGGTGCGCTCGCAGCACCCGGAGTCTGAGGCGCGCCGAGCGGCGTCGGAGCTTGCGCCAACAAGCCGGCCTCGGAGATGCAGAATCCAAAGCACAGGAACATCGGGAATCGAGCGAATCTCGTTTTCTTCATCACGTGTCTCGACTAACAGTCTAGGAGCTTGTTGAAAAAAGCACAGTAGCCTTAACTCACGTGCGCGGTTCACAGCCGGTTCCACGTTTACAGTCACCTGCAGAACCGCGACCGTGAAGGAGCGGACTCGTGTGTTCCTATTTCAACAAGCTCCTAGCCTAGAGATTCCGCTTAAGAAACGAACAGATTTCATATCCCGTGATGTACTTGAAAGGAAACTCGCCCATGGTGTAATGGCCGCACGGCAGCACCGTAACATCGTGATCCCAGTTTTTTTTGCGCGCTCCTTTGATGACCTCTCGCGAGAGCCGCACCGGAAACGTGCTGTCGTAGTGGCTGTAGATGAATTTGGACCGCTGCTTCTTTGCGCTGAACAGATCCCAGTAACTGGGCGGGCTGATGCACAGCCACAATTTTCGGAGCGTTTCGAGGTCAATGGCGCCTTCAAGACTGTTGCGGATGTGGCGCGTCGATAAGCCCTCCCAGACGGGGTCGGCGAAGTACGTCGAGCAATGATTGAAGACGTTCACCCGAATGCGCGGATCGTGGGCGCTCGCGAGGAAGGCGTAGCAGGAGCCGAGGCTCGTTCCGATGACGCCCAAACGGCGGAAGCCTTGCTGTTCGAGCCAATCGAAGCACGAGCGCGTGTCGATGACCGCCTGCCGTGTCGCGTCAATGGTGCGGGAGATGTTGGACGATACGGCGTAATCCGCGCGTGTCAGTCCGGCGGGCGTGCGCGAATCGTGATAAGGCAAGCTCAGGCGCAGCGCCGAGATGCCGAGCCTCTGTAATCCTGCGCACAGAGCATTGTGCTGCGGCAGCTTCGCGTTCCAATGCGGAAGCACAACCACGGCCCGGCGATTGGAATTGCGCGCCTGAAACCAGCGGCCCCGGACCAGATTGTTTTCAGGATAGGGCGTACGAACGGGGGACGGAAATTGGAGCCAATCGTCCTGCAGCTCGAACGAGCTAGGCGTTTCATAGCCGAAGAACTCATGGCTGTGGGCTATCGCACAATGGTTCAGACCCATGAGGTATTCGACAGGATGATCCGATCCGTTGAGCTGGGCACTATTCGCGCACGGCCAGTCGCGCGTCCACTCCAGCCCGTATTCAAACGGACGAACCGTCCGATCCGTAGCGCGGGAGCAAAGCTCGTTTTCCCACCGCTCCATCCAGCTCCGGTAATGATGGGCGACGGGCCTCAGCAGAAATTTCATCCCGAAATCCCCAGTGTACGGGTCGCATCGGTGGTACTAGGACATTTGCCAGAGGGTTTTCGTAACAAAAGACACGCGTTCTGGTCCATTCACCGAGGGCGCGAAAACGCCCCGAATCGGAGGAGCAACTATGGGCGTTATCGCGTGGATCATTTTAGGCCTGATTGCAGGTTTTATTGCAAGCAAGATTGTGAATAAGAGCGGGGAGGGTATCTTTTTAGACATCATTCTCGGCATTGTAGGCGCGGTTGTCGGCGGCTGGGTATTTCATTTCTTCGGGGCTCAGGGCGTCACCGGATTTAATATTTACAGTCTTATTGTGGCGGTGATCGGCGCCATCATATTCCTGGTCATTTACCACGCCCTGTTCCGGCGTCGCGTGTAGATCGTCGCAGGGGCGAAAGATGCGGTACATCGCGCGACTTCTGCTGCTTGCAACCGCTTCGTTGTGCGTATTCGCCGCGCCCGCTTGGCAGACCGGAAATAAGAGCGCGCAACCTACTTCTTCGGCTTCGAAATCGAAGCTAGTCGATATTAACTCGGCATCCGAAGAGGATCTGGATGCGCTGCCGGGCATTGGGCCGGCGTTTGCGCAAAAGATCATTGCAGGCAGACCGTATCGGTCGAAAACCGATCTTGTTCAAAAGAAGATTTTGCCGGCTTCGACCTACGCCAAGATCAAAGATCAGATCGTCGCGCATCAGGCGAAGAAGTAAATCAGCGCGCGCTCAGGCTGCTGGATCGAGCGGATCCTGGACGTCGGTCCAGTGAGCCATCAGCTTTACGTAGCCGCGCAGGTCATCATCTAACGGCGGCGCAAATCGGAACGCCGGCAAATCCGATGATGTGGCCTCGCCGCCCGCCAGACGGGTGTACCAGTAGGAAAGCGCAGAAGAGTGGCGCATGTGGCGCCGGTCGTCCAGGCGCCAGATGCCCATAGGGCAGACCTCCGCGAGCGCTTCGGTGCACATTGACCACCAGTCCGTCGCATCAATCGACGGAAACCAGCAGAAGCCGCGAAAATCCGCGCGGCGGGCCAGGTCTTCGCATTGTTCTTCCATAAATTTCAACCAGGTGAGCCGGTCTTCAACGGTGCCGCCGATGTTGGTTTCAGAAAGCAGTATGGGGGCTGAGTAGCGGCTTACGTAGTCTCCGGCGGTGTTCGCAAAGCCGCGGGGATTCTCGCACGGGAATCGAATGATTGCGGACGCATGTTCTTCGCTCCACATCCAGTCAATTTCGGAGTGGTGATAGTAATCAAGCCCGAGAATATCGAAGGGCGCGGGATGGTCCTCGTGCCACTGTCGCCAATCCTCGTCGAAGCCGTTATTCATCAAGTAGTGCAGCAGCGGGTGAGCGCGCCCGATACGCCCCAGCACAAGATCGTGGAAAAGAAAGCGCCGGTCGTTCGCGTGTTCTACCCACGTTTCCGCTTTTCGATCGAGCGCCTGATGGTGCTCGCATGTATCGATGTGCACAAGCTGTATTCGGGAATTGAATGACCGCAATTCCGCCGTCGCCAGGGAAATCGCCCGCGCGACGTTCGCCACCATGCGCACGAAATGTAAATCAGACCGGTGGTGCGGATACCACTGGCCGTTGTGCGAACAATGGAGCACCGTCGGAAGTGGCTCATTAAAAACCGTGTAGTGGTCCGCCCACGGATACCTTCGCGCAAGTTCGATCAGGAAGCGGCAATAGAGAGTGGGAAATTCCGGATGAAGAAAGCCGTCATCGAGCCAGCCCGGAAACGAAACATGATGCAGCGGATCGAGGATGGGCCGCATCCCGAGCCTGAACATTGCCTGCATGGGACCGTCCAGCCATTTCCAATCCCATTGCCCGATCTCCCGCTCGATACGATGCCACGGCGCCGGGTAGCGCAGCTCACGAATGCCGGCGTCGCGTAGCATCTCTAGATCTTCGCGCCAGTACTCGACGTGCCGTGTAGTTCCGAGAACATCGCAGCCACTGCCGTGTATGTTGATGCTCTCGAAGGCGCCTAAATGCGGGTATCCCAGGATGTTATGACAGTAGTTCGAGAACCAAGAAACTCTCCGCGGCGGAAGGATGGCGATGGAATTTAGGCAGTTGGGCTACTCAGGATTCAAGGTGCCGGTCTTGACGTTCGGCACGGGCACATTCGGCGGAGGCAATGATTTCTTTCGCGCCTGGGGCGCTACGGGCGTGAACGAAGCGACGCGGCTGGTCGACATTTGCCTCGAAGCGGGCGTAACCATGTTCGACACGGCAAACAGCTATTCGGACGGCTTGTCCGAAGAAATCCTGGGCAAAGCCGTTGCGGGCCGGCGCGGCCGAGTCATCCTCGCGACCAAAGCCTTCTTCCGGCAAGGGCCGGATGAAAATGATCTCGGCAGTTCGCGGCATCACCTGATACGGGCGTGCGAAGACAGTCTGCGCCGGCTCGGTACGGACTACATCGATCTCTATCAGATGCACGGCTTTGATGCATTGACCCCGGTTGAAGAGACGCTGAACGCGCTCGAGGATCTGGTGCGCAGCGGCAAGGTGCGTTACGTGGCTTGCTCGAACTTTTCGGGCTGGCATCTGATGAAGTCGCTCGCGGTTTCCGAGAAATATAATTTGCCTCGCTACGTTGCGCACCAGGCGTACTATTCACTGATCGGACGGGATTACGAATGGGAGCTGATGCCGCTTGCCATCGACCAGAGAGTGGGCACGCTGGTTTGGAGTCCCCTCGGTTGGGGAAGGCTGACGGGAAAAATCCGGCGCGGACAGCCGCCGTCTGAAAACAGCCGATTGGCGAAGACAGCCGAGGCCGCGCCGCCGGTTGAGGACGAACATGTCTACCGCGTGGTCGACACCATTGATGAAATCGCGCGGAAAACTGGCAAAAGCGTTCCGCAGATTGCGCTGAACTGGCTTCTGACGCGGCCGACTGTCTGCTCGGTCATCATCGGGGCGCGAAATGAGGAGCAATTGCGGCAGAATCTCGGGGCGCTCGGCTGGACGCTGACCTTGGAGCAGATCAAAAAGTTAGATGCCGCGAGCGCCGCCACTCCGCCGTACCCCTACTGGCACCAGCGCCTGAACGCGAGCGAGCGGAATCCGCCGCCGGTCGATTGACACTTCCACCGGTTCAGTTTCAGCATCGACCGCGTTACAGAACCATGAGCGTAAGCGAGTGCCTGGCCGTCGTTGTTATAAACGGATATGCCCCGCTATGCAGCGGTCGACATCGGCAGCAACTCTGTCCGCATGATGGCGGCTGAGGTGATCGAGGGCCGCACCCAGATACTCGCTGAAGATCGCCAGGTAACGAGGCTGGGCGAGAGCGTCTTCCGCTCAGGACGCATCAGCCGGGAAGCCCTGGATTTTCTTTGCACGCTTCTGACCAGGATGGCGGGCGTGTATAGCCGCCTGGAGGTTCTGGGCGTGCGCGCGGTTGCAACCAGTGCCGTGCGCGACGCGAGTAACCGGAGAACATTTCTGCAGCGGGCTAGCGCGGCCCTGGGCACGAACGTTGAAATCATTTCGGGTTCCGAAGAAGCCCGCTTGATTCACCTGGGGGTGGAAGCGCGATGGCCGCGGCCGAGCGAGCGCACTCTCATCATCGATCTGGGCGGAGGCAGCGCCGAACTGATCGTGAGCAAGGGCGGCCATATGAAAGACGCGCTTTCAAAGCCTCTGGGCGCGGTGCGATTGACTGAGGTTTTTTTGAAAACAGATCCGCCATTGCCCGAAGAGCTGAATCGGATGCAGGCCTATATAGAAGGCAAACTCGCTTCCTTTCAGAGGCACGCTGGCGAGAAATTTGATCGCACAGTCGCCACATCCGCGACAGCCGCTGCGATCGTGTGCGCCGTGAACCTGGTGCCGCGAGCCAAGCGTGAGAAGGCGGACCGCTTGCGCGCGAGGACGACTCAGATACGCGAACTCTATGCGAAGCTGATCGAAACCGATGTCCGCGGCCGCCGCAAGATCGCGGGCATTGGTCCGAGGCGCGCCGAGATTATCACGGCCGGAGTCGCCGTGTTTCTCCGAGCCTTGGAATTGCTTGGGCAGCGCTCGATCTATTACTGCGCGGCCGGCGTGCGTGACGGCATCATCGCCGATCTTGCCGCCCGGCGCGTCGGCCGTGAGTTGTCCCAGCTCTCGAGCGAGCAGCGTTCAGTCGTTGCAACCATGGCCACGCGCTATAGCGTCGAGTTAAAGCACGCGCGGCACGTGGCGTATCTCGGGCACCGGCTTTTCGAGATGCTGCGGCCACAGCACCAATTGCCTCCGGCCGCCGGTAAACTGCTCGAAGCCGCGGCCTATCTGCATGATATTGGCCACTTCGTCGGTGATCTGGGGCATCACAAGCATTCCGCATATCTCGTAGCGAATTCTGGTTTGCCGGGATTCACAACCAAGGAGCGGCTTGTAATCGCGGCGCTCTGCCGCTTTCATCGCAGGGCGCTGCCGGATCCCGCGCACCCGCAGTTTCAATTCCTCGATGCTGACTCAAAACGCCTGGTCATGAACCTGATACCGCTGCTCAGAATGGCCGATGCCCTTGACCGTAAGCACGAGCAGAAGGTGCGGAACATCACCATGGTTGAGAAAGACGGCGAAGTGACCCTGGTCTTACAGGCTGATGCAGATGCTGCTTTGGAGCTCTGGGCGGCGAATGATGCGGCTAACGCGTTCCGTGAGATCTACGCGACGCCGGTTTCCCTCCGGCGCGCAAGAGCGCAAAAGGCGTAAGCGCTGGTTTTGTAAAGATAAAGATAGTTCTTCAGACAACGAGGTATGCCGGATGAGAACGGAAGCCGCGATACGCGCCTGGACCGCATCGAGCGAGCGCTCGAGCTGCTGATCTCCGACCACGAGTTGTTTCGGGAGGAACAAAAGAGCCTGCTGCGTGCTCAGGTATTACAGCAGGATCAGATCGAGAAGACCTGGGCCGCGATTCAAGCCCACACTCAACAAATCGAGCTTCTGCGCCAGAAGGATGAAGCGCTCGATGGCCGGGTCGACCGGCTGGTCTCGGCTATCGGCGAGCTGGTGCGCAGAGGGCCAACAGCCTGAGCGCACGAACACGACTAATTCAACCCGCTAACGTCCGCCTCAGCCCTTCGCTTTCCGGAACTGGTTCGCGATATCCCAATTCATCTCGAATCCGGCTGGTATCGTACGCAAGATTCTGATCGAAATTAACGTTCAGGCTCGTGTTCAGCGGCACAGAAGATTCGGGAATAGTTTGCATGCGCTCGGCGATGGTGGGCGTGTACGCTTCGCCGACGTTGTAAATGCGGCCTGAAGCCGCGGGATGAAGTGCAGCCAGAACAATAGCCGCAGCGACGTTCTCGACGTAGCCATGCGTCCAGCGCCAGTGCGGATGGTTGCGGAATCCGTACATCGTTGCGAGATCAGCATTTCCGTTCGGCCCGTAGACTTTGGGCAAACGGAGTACCGTGCCAGGCGTTTGGGGATCAGTGAGAGCTGTTTGCTCGACTAAGATCTTCTCGTAGTAATAACTCAATTCGTCCGGCGATTTTGCTTGCGCTCTGTACGGAAAGAGAACGCTGCGCAGAGGAGAATCTTCCGTCGAAAGCGCGTTATCGACAGGCCCCGGTTCCAAGCCGGTAAAACGTCCATAGGCACGGTAGACATCGCCACTGCTGAGCCACACGACTCGCCCGGTTCGTCCGCGAAACGCCTTGAGCGCCGCGCGACTGTCCTCCTCGCCCATAGCAATCATGTGAATGAGGACGTCGGGCGCCGGTGTGAACAGATCGGCTGGGAATTTCCGCACCGGCATAGCAGCTTCTGGCGCGTGAATATGCCGCACGCCAGCCGGGAGATCCGACTCGCTTTGCCCGCGATGATAGACCGTGACCCTGTGTCCGAGGCTGACTAACTGCGCCGCAACATGAGGTCCGATGAACTTCGTTCCGCCGATGATGAGCGCGTGTTTCCGAGCACTCGACACGTGATGATTTTTTCCGAAACCCTCCTCAGTATGCGGCACAACCTGCCTGTTAGTTCACGGGCGAAGGGCTCCCCGCGCTTGCCGTACAGAGTATAACCTCAGTTATACTCAATGTGTGAAGACTGCGATCTCACTTCCCGACGAGCTTTTTCGAGCAGCAGAAGTCGCTGCCAAAACCCTTCGTGTCTCCAGAAGTGAACTGTATGCGCAGGCCCTTACAGAGTTCCTGACCCAAAGGCATTCTGACTCAGTTACGGAGCAATTGAATAAGGTCTATCCAGCGACACACGCGGAAGTTCCTCCGGAGCTGCAGCGCGCACAAGTACAACTGCTTCGACTCACCGAATGGTGAGAGCCTGGCGATTCGGAGTCCACCTTGGAAATTCACCGTGGTGAAATTTGGTGGGCCGATCTGCCGGAGCCGCGCGGGTCGGAGCCAGCTTTCAGGCGTCCGGTGCTGGTGATTCAGGCAGAGACGTTTAATCGCAGCAATATCGAGACGGTTATAGTTGCTGTAATCACAAGCAATCTACGACTTGCAACCGCGCCTGGAAATGTTGCTCTCCCGGCACGCATCTCCCGTCTTCGTAAGGATTCCGTTGTAAACGTGTCGCAGCTTATCACGCTCAGTCGCGAATTTTTGACTGAGCACGTGAGCACGCTCTCTGCACCTTTTCAGGAAACCGTCAGTGCGGGTCTGCGTCTCATCCTGGATTTGTAACACCTCCACTCATCGCACCACAACCTTCGCTAACCCCGCATTGTTCGCCGAATCGTACACGCGAAAAACCAGCAGATGTTCGCCCGGCCGCAATTTATCCAAGTGCAAATGGAACTGCTCATGAGGCGAATCGGTAATTCCATCGACGGCCTCAATCGGCTGCCAAAGCCCGGCATCGAGCGAATACTCGCAGCGGCGCAGTGGACTGGTTTTATCGACCGCATCCACATCGATATCGAGCGAAGCGCCAGCTCGATGCGGCGCGCCCGGCGTAACAACCGGAGGTGTATTGTCGATCAGCACCGGCGTGCTGATCAGCTCTGTCTCCTTTGCATACTGGGCGGCGTTAGACGGAGCATCGGACGCCACAACTCGAAACAGATAGCGCCCATCGGCGAACACGTCGGGATCAAGCAACAGCGTATTTTCGAACATCCGGCTCCGGATCAGCTGCCAATTTCTTTCGTCTTCTGCGCGGAAATAGAGGCTGTAGACAAGCTTGTCGCCGTCCGGATCATCGGCTTGCCAGGACACTTGAGTTTGCGTGCTCTGAAGATGCGAAGCGGTTTGGGCGGGAGTGCTGCTGGAGCTCGCGGCTGGCGCTTCACCCGTATCAGTAACAGTGATCGAATAGGCCGAAGATGCATTCGCGTTGCTCGACGTGGCCTTCGCGGGATTGGTCGCGACAACTGAGCTGACGGAAATGCTGTGAATGACCGGCGGCGTGTTCTGCGGGAGGTAGGGAACCGTAACGCTCTCGACTTCTGAAGTGCTGCGCGCGGGCCATTCGGCGCGCCATTGAACGAAACGGGCATTCGGACTCTTGATGAGAGCGTCCCCAGACGCGCTGATGGGCTCGGACCAGGCACTCCATGTCGCATCCGGGCGCGCAGCATTGCCGGTTCGCGTCCTGAACACGACGCCAGAACCGGGCCCGTGCCTTTGCAGGTGACCCCATCGAGCAACGCTTGTGCAATCGTGAACCTGCGATTCGTAAGATCCCGCTCCGGTCGCCGCAGGATCGAGCGCGACGAGCCGCGCCGGGCTGCTCAAGGCCGCATACAGAACGGAACCCGATTTGAGTATGCGCGTCGTCTCGCCATCGCCGGGTTCAGCGAGCAGCGTGGATTTCGTTCCGTCCAGCCGGTAAATGCGCCCATGAACGTCCGTTGAAAAGAGGATCGCGCCGCCATCGAGCAGCAGGTCGTACACGTTATCTTCTTTAGAGCTCCGCAGCGTCTCGACCGTGCGATCGGGAGCAATGCGATATATCGCAGATTTCTCCACTCCGCTAACCTCAACCGTTGTTGCCGCCGCAGGCGCAGCAGACGTAACGGTGGACGAGACCGTGCCGCGCGGCTGCTGCGGGGCAGGTGCAACTCCGGGGTTCTGCTCTTCCTGCGCGCGAGTGCCCGTTTCTTTGGCTTCAGTAACCGTGATGACTGTGGGGTTAGTTGCGACGACGGCGCTCGATGACGTAGTAGCCGGGGCAGGCGCAGGCGTTTTTGTCCGGCTCGCCACTGAGCCGCCCATTGCCGCTGCGTACACAACTCCACTCGGATCGACCGCAATGGCGCGAATCTCGGGCAACGTCGAGTCCAGTAGTATGGTCCCCTGCTTCGCAGCCGAGATTTGGTAGAGCAATCCGTTCGGATCGGTGCCCGCGTAAAGCCGTCCTTGCGAATCCAGCGCCAGTGAAGTTACATTCGATTGGCCGGTCTCAAAGTAGAGTTCCGCTTTGCCGCCATCGAGCCGGTACACGCGGCCCTGTTCGCCGGTGGCAACATACAGGCCGCCATCTGACGCGGGTTGAAGCGCCCAAATATATTTCGCGGGCGAGTGCCAGATCTCCGTCGCTTTTCCGCGCTCGATGCGGTACACCCCGCCATTCGGTGAGCTGGCGGCATAAAGCGTGCCGTGCGCATCAACGCAAATCGCAAACACTTGCGACTGTTCGGCGGTCCACGCGAGGCTCTGCTTTCCATCAGGCGAAATACGGAACACCTTTCCGCGATAACCCGTCGCCGCGTACAGATCGCCGCTGGGCGACGCAGCGAGGCTCCAAAAAGCGGGCTGCTCGAGATCTGTACGGAAGCGAACCGAGGGACCGGGTTGCAGCAGGCCGTCGGCGGTCAAAGACAGACCCGAAAGCCGCCCCTTCAGAAACTCGCCGTAGCCGGCAACCTCCCAGGCCGTGCTGGTGGCCCCGTATGCCGTGATCGCGAGCGCGCAAACACCAACCGCTACCGTTCGGATCACTCGATTATGTCCACCTGAACGGTCTTCGACCCGCTGACCACGTAACCGTTCACGGGCAGTGCAAACTCCGCGATCTCGGAGCCGCGCGACGTCAGAACCGGCGCGCTGCTGCTGATCGACGCCGCGGGGTTGGCGAGGATCAGCATCACCGATGGCGGAGGATCGGTCAGGTCGCCGCCGGGAAGCGGGCCCGCCACGGAAAACGACGGCTCCTGACGCCACACGCGCACATACGCCGCATCGCTCCCGCGAAAGCGATCAACCGCGCGAATCAACTCATCCGAGGAGTGGAAAGACGCGGGGCTGAGGCCCGCAAAATCGGGAAAATTGAGCCCGTTCGCATCACTTACAGTGAGATTCAGTTGGCCCAGTGGAGCCCCAATCGGGACACGATAAGAAGCGGACTTCGTAAGCTCGACGCCATCTTCGCCCGCCATCACAGCCGTCACTTCGACGGACTCGCCGGGCCGAACTTCACGGCGCGAAGTCCAGATTTGAGAAATCTGGAGCTGCCGTTTCGTCTCGATCGGTTCGAGCTCGAAAGAAATGTCTTTTATGTGCAGGTTCGTGAACCCCGCGCCGAGTGTGAACGCGAGGGAAACCACCGCGTCCGCCGAAACCTGTTGCGCCAGAGCGCTATCGCTGACAAACATGTCCCGAATCACCAGCGGCGGCAAAGCGCCTTCGAACTCGACCGTGCCGCGCAATCGTAAAGTGCCCGCGCCCAGCGTGCGTTCTGTTGCATCAATCGCCGAAAAAATTGCCGTTTGCGTCAGGAATGGAGTCAGTAGCCGGTCATTGACCACGCGCATGTGATAGTCGTGCGTACCCATGTCGCGGGATCGGACCGATATCGTGAGCGGCACCATGTGCGCCTCGCGGCCGATCTCCCCCGCGATCGTCGTATTGCGATCGCTCACCATCGTGCCTACCCATTCTCGCGGCGTCGAAATCTTAAATGAGGTATTCAGAGTCGGAAGCAAAGCCACAACATCCGCGCGTGCGAACGGCATTTCGGTCGAGCCCGTTTCGAGAAAACGATGCCCGAACGCATACACTCGCTTGCCGTCGACGAACGTCACCGTGCCGTCGGCGCTGATCGACAGATCTCCCGTAATCAACTGGACACTGATCATTGAGCCGGGCTCGACCGTCCCCGTGTAGCGCTGAGACTTTGGAGATCCGGCTGACACTCCCTGTTGTGGCTCAAAGCCCAGCCTCCGGAACACGGGACTGAAAACTTCCAGACTCCGAGGCGTGAATCCCGAAAACGCGAGTGGTGTGAGGATCTCAGTCAAATGGCCGAAAGGGAAATCGACCGTGAGCGGGGGTGGCACGTTCGCCGGTTTTCCCCACAATCTCGCGTCATGACTCATCTCCTGTGCGCCCGCGCCGCCCGGCGGTACGAAATCTGCATCGGCGATCATCTGCTCAATCGGCTGTATCCCCGCAATCGGCTCCTTCGCAAACGGGAATCCGAGCGCGATCGCTCCCGCCAGCTTGCCATCAATAAAGACCGGACTTCCGCTCATGCCTTGCATCACGCCGGTTTGTTCAAGCGGACCTCCGCTGAGCTTTCCCAAAATGAGGGCTTGCTTCGGCCCGACGTTCTCGAGTACGCCGAGAATCTCGACCTGGAACTCCTCGATGCGGTTGCCCTGGAAAACCGTGCGGCCGATCCCGCGGAGCCCCGGACGAATATCTTTCAAAGGGAAAAAGTTTGGAGCGGCAGAGAAGCCGGCCCCAGCCGTGGAAAGCATGGCGCACAAGCCGGCCAGCACACGCAGACATTTCAGTCGCGCCCACACTTCTAGAGACGTTTCCATTTACTACCGAAGAGTCCTTCTCCATGGTAAGCGTGACCGCTGCAAGGCCCATTGAAGCTCCTCCGCCGGGCAAGATTTCATGGGCGCCAGTGGCTTGGTTCGGCGGATTGCTCCTGCTCTGCTACGCGCCGATTCTGTATCGCATGGCCGGGCAATGGGCCAGCGACGAAGACATGGGGCACGGCTTCTTCGTGCCGGTCGTCGCAGGATTCATAGTGTGGCAGCGCCGCAGAGCCTTGCTCGCGATTCCCCGGCAGCCGAACGGCTGGGGTTTGGCGCTCGTGATTTTCGCGGCTCTTCAAGCGCTCGCAGCCACCTTAGGTGCCGAGCTCTTCACTGCGCGGCTCGCCTTTGTCATCGCACTGTTGGGCGTTGTCTTGTACCTCGGCGGCAAGGCCTGGGTGAAAGCGCTCTTGCTCCCGCTCCTGCTGTTGCTCTTCATGATCCCGATTCCCCAGATCCTCTACGCGCGCCTGACGCTCGGCCTGCAGAGGCTCGCGAGCCAGTTAGGCGAAGTCCTGATCGGCTGGATGGGCATTCCCGTAATCCGGACGGGCAACCTGCTCGAGCTGCCCAGTCAAACTCTGGATGTCGTCGACGCCTGCAGCGGGATTCGCTCGCTCGTGTCTCTATTGTTTCTCTCCCAGGTGTACGCCTACTTCACCGAGAAACGCATCTGGATGAGGTGGGCGCTGCTGATCTCCACCGTCCCCATCGCCATTCTCGCGAACGCAGTCCGCGTCGCGATCACCGGCTTGCTATCAGAGATCAATACAAAGTTTGCGCAAGGCGCGTACCACGAGATGGAGGGCTACCTCGTCTTCCTGGTCGCCTTGATTGCCCTGGTCGCGACACATCGGGGGCTGGGCTCCCTCGCTTATCGGGTGAATAAAACATGAGCCATTCAAAAAGCGCCCGGATTCTTACCCTCGTGCTGTTGGCCCAAGCTGCCGTATTCTACGGCTTCTCGCGCCGGGAGAACCTCCCGGCCCACAAGCCGCTTGCGGGATTTTCGTTGCCCGCCAGCTACTGGGTCATGCGTCAGAACGTGGAGCTCGATAAAGACACTCTCAATATCTTGAAAGCAGACGATATCCTTTCGCGTGTCTACCAGGACAGCAATACGGGACGCCTCGCCACGCTGTTCGTGGCGTACTTTGAAACGCAGCGCACCGGCAAAGCGCCGCATTCCCCCAAGAACTGCCTGCCCGGCAGCGGCTGGGTGCCGTCAGAATCCGGCATGATTGACATCCCGATCGCGGGAGAGAACAAACCGATACGCGTAAACCGCTACGTTGTCGCGCGCGGGCAGAATCAGAGCGTCGTCCTCTACTGGTACGAATCTCGAAAC
The DNA here is from genome assembly GCA_963703035.1 of uncultured Acidobacteriaceae bacterium. Classification (GTDB taxonomy): domain Bacteria; phylum Acidobacteriota; class Terriglobia; order Bryobacterales; family Bryobacteraceae; genus Bog-105. The sequence continues at coordinate 3,430,420 of OY969780.1, forward strand.
CGCGTGATCGCAAGCGAGTACAGCGCCAAAATCTTCACGGTCGCCGACGCCATCCGTTACAACCGCAGCGATACGGCGCTTGTGAGAGTGGTCGTGCCGATAGAAAGCAGCGACTCGCGAGCCGCAACACAAACCGCCGTCTCCTTTGTGCAGTCCTTCTTCGAGCCGTTACGGCACTATTTGCCCGCGTGACAGTGCTGCACTTCTGAGCAAATTATTTAGGGCCTAAGTGAACCGGCGCGTTTGCTGCCAATTTTTCAAGAGCGGCCAGTTCGGCCGACGAGCCCAAACCGACCAAGACATCTCCGGAACAAATGATTTGGTCCGACTTTGGGTGAAACTTCAGTTCACCGCCCTTCCAGCGCCCGGCTAGAATTGTCGTGCCGAGCTGAAAACGCGATTCCATGTCGGCTATTTTTGTGCCTACCAGAGGCGAGCCAACGTCTACGGCCACTTCTCCTATTTGCAGGTCCAGACTCTCGTCCGTGAGTGCGGCGAAGGTCTGCTCGATAAAGCCCTGGATTTTCGGACGCGTTAAAAGGCGCGCCAGCCGCTGGCCGGTGTAAGCATACGGAGAAATAACGCTGGTAGCCCCCGCCCTCACTAGCTTGGACTCGGCCGTCTCCTCACTCGCTCGGGTGACAATTGGCAGCTTGGGCGCCATTCCCCGGGCAGTCAGAACAATGTACACGTTCTGAGCATCCGAGCCGACGACACTGGCCAAACCTTTTGCGAATTCGATGCGGACCTCGTTCAGGATGGTCTCGCTGGTAGCATCTCCGATGACCGTTAAGAAGCCCTGGTCCTGCGCCCACGCTGCTTTTGCAGGATCTTTTTCGACCACAACAAACGCTAGCTTTCGAGCCGCCAGCTCCAAGGCAATGCGGCGTCCCACTCGGCCCACTCCGCAAATGATGAAGTGGTCCTTCAGTTTGGCGATCTCCCCCTTCATCTTGCGGCGCCCGAAGAAAGAGCCGAGTTCGGATTGTATCACCGCGTGTGTGAATGACCCGATGCTAAAGCCGACTACGCCGAGGCCGGCCAGGATCAGAAAGGCGTTGAAGATTCGCCCGGCTCGGGAGAGCTCATTCTCGGGCTCCGCACCGATGGTTGAAATGGTCATCAATGTGCCATAGAACGCTTGGAACCATTGCCAACCTTCGATGAGATGGAATCCGATGGTGCCGGTTGCGATCAAAGCGAGCAGCAGGCCCGCAATTAGGAGTACGCGGTAGCTCGTCTTCACCCGAATCCCCGCTTGCACAACTGATTAACTATCGCAGAAACTTCAGCGCTGATTCGGGCTGAGTTGTGTTCATTGCGCCGAGATCAGCGTGAACTACTCGCATACAACGGAGCAAGCCGGATTGACAATTAGATCCGGCCCAGCGTTTTACTCCACAAACTCGATTTACATAAACTAGAAGTGCGATGGTCGCATCTGCTCCCCACCTGGCCGAATTTGGTCTCCTCGAAAAAATCGGCAACACGCCGCTTCTCGATATCCGGCTGGCTGCTGTCGGCGATGTACGCGTACTCGGAAAAGCCGAGTTTCTCAATCCTGGCGGCTCGGTCAAAGATCGACCCGCGCTCAACATGATCCTCGAAGGCGAGCGCAGCGGCAAGCTCGTCCCTGGCAAGATAATTCTCGATTCGACCAGCGGCAACACCGGAATCGCCTACGCGATGATCGCAGCGGCCAAAGGCTATCGCGTAAAGCTGTGCCTGCCTGCGAATGTTTCCCCCGAGCGGAAACAGATCTTAATGGCGTACGGCGCGGAACTCGTGCTTACCGATCCCGCCGAAGGCTCGGACGGCTCAATCGGCGTCTGCCAACGCATTTACGACGAGGCTCCAGATACGTACTTCTATCCGGATCAGTACAACAATGACGCCAACTGGCGCGCGCACTTTGCTACTACCGGCGTCGAGATCATCGAACAGACCGGCGGCACGGTAACGCACTTCGTAGCAGCGGTCGGTACGAGCGGCACCTTCACCGGAACAACACGGCGCTTGCGGCAGCATCTCCCAGATGTGCGCTGTATTTCCGTTCAACCCTCCACTTCACTGCATGGCCTCGAAGGCACCAAGCACATGCCGACTGCGATCAAGCCGGGGATCTACGATCCAGATCTGGCGGACGACAACATCTGGATCGACACGGAAGACGCTTATGAGATGGTCCGGCGCCTTGCCCGACAAGAGGGATTGCTGGTCGGCGTTTCGGCAGCCGCGAACGTGCTCGCCGCAAGCCGCATCGCGAAAGATGTGGCTGATCGAAAGCAGAACGGCGTGGTCGTGGCGATTCTCTGCGATGGCGGCCAAAAATATTTGAGCGAGCCCTTCTGGAATGATTGAAGTTTCGCCGAGCGCCTGGCACGACATGGTCGCGCATGCCGAAAACACGTACCCCAACGAGTGCTGCGGCGCCATGTTGGGCCGTATCGACGGCGAAAAAAAGCTCGTCACGGCGGCGATACCGCTCGAAAACGCTTCGACAGGCGAGCGGCGCAGCCACTATGAGCTTCGTCCGGAAGACCTGCTTTCAGCCGAGAAGAGCGCTCGAAATCGCGGCCTTGATCTCGTCGGAATTTTCCATTCGCATCCCGATTGCGACGCCTACTTCTCCGAAACGGACCTGCGGAACTCCTGCCCCTGGTTCTCTTTCGTCGTGCTTTCTGTCAAGAGTGGAAATTTCGATCACGCCAATAGTTTCCTGCCCGACTTCGATCAGACGCGGGCGGATCGCGAGGAATTGATATGCCAAAAATCCTGATTCCGACGGCGCTGCGCCAGTTTACTGGGCAGCAGGATGCCGTCGAAGTGGCCGGCGCAACCGTTGCGGATGCGCTCGCTCAGCTCACTGCCCAATATCCGAGCATCAAAACGAATCTGTTCAACGACCAAGGCAAGCTCCGCAGCTTCGTCAACGTCTATGTGAACGACGAAGACATCCGCTATCTGGAAAAGGACGCGACGAAGCTCGACGGCAACGACACGATTTCAATTGTCCCGAGCATCGCCGGCGGCTCGGCGGGACTCGCTGAAACCGAAGCCGCCGCTTTGTCGAACGAAGAAATTGCTCGTTATAGCCGTCACTTGATCCTGCCTGAAGTGGGCCTGGAGGGCCAGCTCAAGCTGAAGCAGGCGAAAGTGGCGATGATCGGCGCGGGCGGCTTGGGTGCGCCGCTCGGGCTGTATCTCGCGGCGGCCGGAGTGGGCAGGATCGGAATGGTTGATTTCGATTCTGTCGACGCCTCAAACCTGCAGCGCCAAGTCATCCACGGGACGAAGGACATCGGCCGCAAGAAACTCGATTCGGCTGCCGAGCGCATGCTCGACATCAATCCGAATCTGAAAATCGATAAATTCGATACGAGCCTTACTAGCGAAAACGCGCTCGACATATTAAAGGACTACGACGTGGTCGTAGACGGCACCGACAATTTTCCGACACGTTACCTGGTGAACGATGCCTGCGTTCTGTTGCGCAAGCCCAACGTGTACGGCTCCATCTTTCGCTTTGAAGGGCAAGCGACGGTCTTCGCCTACGAGGACGGTCCGTGCTACCGCTGCCTCTATCCGGAGCCGCCTCCACCCGGTCTTGTCCCGAGCTGCGCCGAAGGAGGCGTGCTCGGCATTTTGCCCGGTCTCATCGGAGTCATTCAAGCGACCGAAACCGTGAAGATCATCCTGGGCATTGGCGAGACGTTGAAAAACAGACTGTTGCTCTACGACGCGCTGAACATGCGCTTCCGCGAGCTGAAACTTCGCCGTGACCGCAACTGCCCGGTTTGCGGAGTTCATCCCACCGTCACGAAGCTGATCGATTACCAGGAGTTCTGCGGAGTCCACGCCGCACCACCGCAGCCTCCGCCCGCAGATGCCGTCATCGATCCCACCGAGGTGAAAGCCAAACTGGATCGCGGCGAAACCTTTCAATTCATCGATGTGCGCGAGCCTTATGAATATCAAATCGCGCGCATCCCCGGTGCAAAGCTCATTCCGCTCGGCGACCTGCCGAAGCGCCTGAATGAGCTCGATCCCGATACTGAGCTGGTGGCGCATTGCAGAAGCGGCGCGCGCAGCCAGAAAGCCGTCGATCTGCTCAAGCAAAACGGCTTCCGCAAAGCGCGCAACATGACCGGCGGCATTCTCGCCTGGAGCGATAAAGTCGATCCGAGCGTGCCGAAATACTAGCGCTTAGTCACTGGCGCGAAATGATTCACCGGACCGTAACCGGCGCCTAGCTCGGGTGCCGTCTCAATCGCGGATTGGATGAACGCTTTCGCGGATGCAATCGATTCCTGCAGGCTTCGGCCCGAGGCGAGCCCTGCCGTAATCGCGGCCGAGTACGTGCAGCCCGTCCCGTGAGTATGCCGCGTAGTGATTCGTTTTCCAGGAAATCCTTCGACCGAACCCGAAGCGCATAGGACATCGACCGGCTCACCCGAACCGTGTCCGCCCTTTATCAGCGCCGATTTGCATCCAAGATCGAGGAGCCGTTCGCCAGCTTCACGCATATCTTCTTCCGTGCGGATCGCCAGGCCCGTAAGCGCTTCGGCCTCCGGAATATTCGGCGTCACCAGAAAAGCGCTTGGCAACAATTTGCGTTTTAGCGCTTCTTCCGCATCAGGCGAGAGCAGCCGGGCACCGTGCTTGCTGATCATCACAGGATCGACGACGAGCGGAAACGGGAAGGAAGAAGCCAGTTCGGCGACCGCTTCGACGATCGCCATATTTCCCAGCGCTCCCGTCTTGCCGGCCCCCGGCAGGATATCCCTCACCACGGCTTGAATCTGTTCGTTCACCAAATCCGCCGCCAGCACCTCAACCCTCGAAACCGCTCTCGTATTCTGCACTGTCAGCAACGTAATCGCCGCCTCCCCGTACACCCCAAACTGATGAAATGTCTTCAAATCGGCCTGAACGCCGGCCCCGCCGCTAGGATCAGAGCCGGCAATCGTAAGCGCGACGGGCAGCATGCTTCAACCCTAACCTAGGCCAGCCGTGCGGCTCAGGGCGCATGCGCATTCTCCGTATAATTAGATGTTGAAAGCTGTTTCGATCTGCATTCTTGTTGGCTTGTTCTGCGCCTCACTCGCAGCCGACACGCCCGCAGAATGGACCGGCCGGGCCGAACAACTGATTCGAACGGGCGACACGTCACGAGCGCTCGACGCACTCGCGAAGGCCACAGCCTCCACGCCCGCCTCTGCTGAATCCGAAGATCGAATCGGCTTCCTCCTCGCCGTTCTCAAACAGCAAAACGATGCCATCGAACACTTCCAGAAATCCATTTCTCTCGATCCGCAGTACGCGCCCGCCCACTATCATCTCGGCGTAGCTCTTTGGCTCGGGAACGACCACGATCGCGCACTGCCCGAGCTCGAGGAAGCCGCCCGCCTTTCGCCCGCCGTTTTTGACTACCGTTTTCGGCTCGGGTCCGCGTACCTCGACACAGGCGATTACGCGAAAGCCGCGCCTGAGCTGAAGCAGGCCATCACACTCGATGCCTCGAAACCCGCGCCTTGGGAATCACTCGGGCGTGCTCTTCAACAAACCGGCGACTTATCCAGCGCGCTCGACGCCTATCAACATGCACTCGCCCTCAAGCCCGAAGACGACGGCATCCACAACGAGTACGCCCTCATGCTGATCGAAACCCGTCAGCCCGATCGCGGCATCGAGGAGTGCCAGAAAATCCTCGCGCACGATCCCCAAAACGCCTCCGCGCTCGCAAATCTCGGCTATGCCTATTTGAAGGAAGGTAAGTTCGATTCCGCTGAAAAGACTTACCGGCAGCTGCTCACGATTAGTCCCGATTCGATTCCCGCGCACTACGATCTCGGCATCGCGCTCAAGCAGAAAGACCAAATCGAGGCCGCCCAAAAGGAATTCAAAGAAGTGATTCGGCTCGACCCGTCCATGGCCGAAGCGCATTACACTCTCGGGATCACGAACTGGCAGCTCGGAGATTTCGCTGCGACCGCAGAGCAGATGCGCGCCGCCATCGCGATCCGTCCCGATTACGCGCAGGCCCACTACATGCTCGGCATCGCTCTGAAGCAAAGCGGCGATCCCGATGGTGCAATTACCGAGTTGCGTGAAGCCATCCGGCTCGACCCCACAACTCCGGGACCGTACAACACTCTCGGTCAGATCCTCCGCATCAAGGGGGACAAACAGGGCAGCGAAGAGGCGTTTGCAACCGGCGCGCGCCTGAAACAAGAAAAGGAATCCCAACTCGCCAATTCGCTCGAGCAGGGTATGCGCGGCGGAAATTTCCCTAAGCCGCTGGTCCAAGCTCCACAGCCGGCGGCCCAGGCTCCACGTTGAACAGACGCGCCGCTCGATCCGCTCCCATGCCCTCCCGCCGCTCGTTCATCAAGTCCCTCTGCGCCGCCTTGCCCGTCTTCTCAATTGATCAACTTCTGTCCGCAACCCCGCTGGGCGTCCAATTCGTCAACGTCGCCCGCGAAGCCGGCCTGAATTCGAAAACGATTTTCGGCGCCGAGCAGCGGAACAAATACCTGCTCGAAACCACAGGCTGCGGAGTCGCCTTCTTCGACTACGACAACGACGGCTGGCTCGACATCTTCTTCGTGAATGGAACCCGTTTCGACACCACTTACCCGAAGGGCGAAGCGCCGATCAGCCGGCTTTACAAAAACAATCGCGACGGCACGTTCACCGACATCACCTTGAAATCAGGTCTCGCGCGCACCGGCTGGGGCCAAGGCGTCTGCGTCGGCGACTACGACAACGACGGTCACGATGATCTGTTCGTGAGCTATTGGGGAGACTGCGCGCTCTACCACAACAACGGAAACGGCACTTTCACCGATGTTGCCGAAAAAGCCGGCGTGACCACCCGCACCACCACCGGCCTCAAGCGCTGGAACACCGGATGCGCCTTTCTCGATTACGACCGCGACGGCCATCTCGATCTCTACGTCGCGAATTACATCGACTTCGATCCGAAAACCGCTCCGCTTCCCGAAAGCGGCCCCTGCCTTTACGAAGGCTTAATCGTCGCCTGCGGCCCTCCGGGATTGCAAGGCGGAAAAGACATTCTGTTTCACAACAACGGAAACGGCACCTTCACGGACGTTTCTGAGAAAGCCGGAATCTTGAAGAAGCAGGGAACCTATGGACTGGGCGTGCTCGTCGCCGACTTCGACAACGACGGCTGGCCGGACATCTACGTCGCCGATGATTCGAGCCCCTCCGCGCTCTTCCGGAACAATCACGACGGCACCTTCACCGATATCGGATTGGAATCAGGCGTCGCGTTCGGCCCCGATGGGAAGACGCAGGCCGGCATGGGCGTCGCGGCAGCCGACATTTTTGGCGATGGCAAGCTCGCGATCTTCAAGACGAACTTCGCGGGCGATACCTCCACTCTCTACCGCAATCTCGGCAAGGACAATTTCGAAGACATCACGTTCCAGTCGGGCCTCGGCCGCAACACGCGCTTCCTCGGTTGGGGCGCCTGCTTTCTCGATTTCGATAATGACGGCTGGCCGGACATTCTCACGTGCAATGGACACGTCTATCCCGAAGTGCGCGAGAAAGAGAGCGAGTCCGGTTACCGTGAGCGGAAAGTGCTCTATCACAACCTGGGCAATGGCAAGTTTCAGGACGTGTCGCTCGAAGCAGGTCCCGGCATTCTCGAGGCAGTTCCCGCCCGCGGCTGCGCGATCGGAGACTTCGATAATGATGGCGATCTCGACGTTGTAGTGAACTGCGTCAACGATCTTCCGCAGCTGCTTCGTTGTGACAGCACGCTCAAAAGCAACTGGCTCAAAATTAAAACCATTGGAACGAAATCCAATCGGTCCGGCATCGGCGCACGAATCTATTGCAAACCCGAAGGCGAGCACCAGCAAATGGACGAAGTCCGCAGCGGCGGCAGCTATATCTCACAAAACGACCTGCGCGTCCACTTCGGCCTCGGCAAAGCCACTCAGGCGGATCTCGAAATTCATTGGCCGAGCGGACAGATCGATAAGTTTTCCGGGGTCCAAGCGAACAGAGTAGTCACGGTGGTCGAAGGGAAAGCAAGGTGATGTTTCCCGGCCAAGCACAATACAGCAGTCGTGATGACAAAGATGTTATGATTAACGCATCATGAGCATAAGAACCACGGTTACGTTAGATGAAGACGTAATGGAGCGCGTCAAGCAGCAAAGTCGCTCACGCGGAACATCCTTTCGTGAAACCTTGAACGATGTCCTGCGCACAGGACTGCTGGCGTCAGACACTCAGCCAAAAAGGCGAAAACTCGAAATCGTCCCGCACCATGGCGGATATTACCCAGGATTGAACTACGATTGCACCGAAGCGTTGATTGAATACCTTGAGGGGCCGAACCACCGGTGACCCTCGTCGATGCGAATGTGCTTCTATATGCTTATCAGGCTGCCTCGCCGCAGCACAAGGTGGCAGTTTCCTGGTTATCTGATCTGTTCGCTGGAGAAGACATAATCGGCCTATCTTGGATCACGCTTTGGGCGTTTGTTCGCATTGGTACCAACCCCCGAGCCTGGCCCTCTCCTATACCGCTTCCGAGAGTTTTCGAGATTATTCGAAGCTGGCTGGCTGAACCGGGCGTCGTTGTTGTTCATCCGGGTCCGCGCCATATAGAGTTACTGGAGCGACTTGTGACTGATTGTCGCGCGACGGGACCGCTGGTTACCGATGCCGCTTTAGCTACGCTGGCGATCGAAAACGGTGCAGTACTTGCCTCCACCGATCGGGATTTCAGCCGCTTCCCCAATCTCCGCTGGATTAATCCGGTACCCTAACCTCGCCTAGCCGGCCACACTCATCGCTTTACTTTTCCTTATAATGTAAAGGGATGTCCGAGTCGACGCTCTCCGCAAAAAATCAGATCGTAATTCCGAGGGAAGCCCGTGAAGCTCTTGGTCTGAAAGCCGGCGACAAACTCCTGGTCGTTGTACGCGGGTCCAGAGTCATCGTGCTCCAAAAGCCACCGCTGCCTCACGCAGCCGTTCACGGCTTGGCGAAGCGGAACTATCCGGGAGGCTATTTAAAGAAGGAACGCCAGAGCTGGAATTGACGCTTCTTCGCGCATTCCTGCGAAATCACCCGCGAATTGCCCTCGATACGAGCGTCTTCATCTATCAATTAGAAGCAAATCCTCGTTATGCCGCGTTCACAGACGAAGTCTTCTTATGGCTCGAACGACCAACTCATGCTGCCGTAACCTCTACGATTACCATGACAGAGTTGCTAATCCAGCCATACCGGTTCTCCGATGAAAAACAGGTTGATGAATTCTATGGACTGCTGTCTACGTATCCCAATTTGAAATGGATTCCACCGACGCTGGAAATAGCCGACCAAGCCGCCAGAATTCGCGCCACCCAGGTCTCCGCACTCCCGACGCGCTACAGGCGGCGACGGCGCATCAATCAAAAGCTAGCGGACTCGTCACGAATGATTCCGTATTCGAAAGACTCAACGAGTTTGAGACCTTGATACTCGACAGTGTTCTCTGAAAGAGATACCTTCCTGCGCAAATCAAAAGACCGGCACGCTTGTGATGCTGCCGGTCCTTGGCGCAATTAAACTGCGTTAGGTTCTACCAGGTGATGCTGCCCGTATACTGAATCCGCCGCATTTGGTATCCGTTCCCAAATGCAGTCTGCGTGATTTGCCCCACCGTCGAACTCTGAACATCCGCATTCGGCGTCCCGAGATTCGTGTGGTTGAAGACGTTCGTCGCATCGGCGCGCAACGTGAACTTCAGCCGTTCCGTAATGGAAAACACCTTCATCAAAGACGCATCCTGGCTGATGAAATGCGGCCCATAGAGCGTGTTAATCGGATAGTTGCCGAACGTATTCGGAGCCGGATTGAGGAACGGTCCACTCGTGCAAACGCCCCCCGGACAGCCCACGAACCATTGAGCGCGGCCACCCAGAGCCCCGGAATACGGGCTTCCGCTTCCGATGCTCGGCCGATTGTTCGGACCAGTGCTGGGCTTTCCCGGATACGAATCCATAGTCGGAGAGAATGGAACACCACTGTAATACTGAGTGATACCCGCAATGTTCCACCCGCCTAAAACCACGTCGACAAGCCGGTTCATATTCGCCCCGTACTTTCTTCCCCGCCCAAACGGGATTTCGTAGTTCTGCGCGAACGTCCATTGCTGGTGAGGAAGCCAGTCGATATTGCCCCATCCGGCAGCCCGATCATACAGGAAATAGTAAGACTGGTCGTAAGTTGAGGTGCCGCTATCCGCTTTCGCTACCTGGTACGTGTAGTTCCCTTGCAGCGTGTAGCCGGCCGCCGCATTCACATTGAACAGTCCCTGGAACGAGTTGTATTCAGCATTGGCACAGTTACAGAAATCGTCTACATCGTTTGTAAATCCGTAATCGTATCGAGGTCCCAAGAGGCCGTTGTAAGGTCTCGTGAGATTCGAGTTTGTGATTCCGGGAACGAAGAGCGGCTCATTGATGTTGACCGTGTTGCTCGATGGCCCGAGGAATCCATGCCGCGTCTGATTGCCGACATAAGACGCCTGTACCGAAACCTTACTCGTCACCTGATGCTGAACGGAGAAATTGAAGAGATACACAACCGGCATAGTAAATTCTGCCGGCCGAGTCTTCACCGCCCCGAGCAAATTATTATTCGGATTTATCTTGTTGTTAAGACTGATCGTTCCGTCCAGGTTCGTCGCGGGAATCACAGGCAGTGGCGGCCCTTGTGCCAGCGTAAACACGTCGCAGAAATTGCTTCCGCATACGTTCCCATTCGTGATGTTCTGGTTTATCAGGACAGGCGGATTCTGCGTCACGTTGTGACCAAAAGTCGATCCAAAGGTTCCCAAATTATACGACCATCCATAGCCCGCTCGCACCACCGTCTTTGGCGTAACTTGATACGCTAGCCCCACTCTCGGCGCGAAGTTGTGATAGTTCATGCTTTGGTAGCCGTAGTTCTGTATCCCGCCGAGCCCAAATACATCTATCTGTCCCGTGTTCATGTTGGCTTCCGCGCCGTAGCCGGCTCCGTTCACCCTCTCCGGAAACACCAATTCCCATCGTAGGCCGTAGGTGAAGGTGAGTTTGGGCGTGACGCGCCATTCATCCTGGCCGTAAAAGAACCACCGTCTTTGTGTTTCTTGCGCGTTGGTAGTTTCACTGTAATACCGCCCAAAGGCCGACACGTCTCCCAGCAGAAACGTCGCAAGTCCTAAGCCGTTCACTGCGCTACTGCCGCCTGCCGGAACAATCCCGGTGTAACCCGGGTCGAACCCTAAAATGCCCGCGCGGTGCGAATCGCTGGGCACCCGCAAATTCAAGGCATACCGGATATCGGTCCCGAACTTGAAGGTGTGATTACCCGCTATCTTACTCAGATTGTCGACAAACTGATATTGCCGTTCGAGCTGGGTCAAGGGGCAGTTACAGCCATTCGTATTCAGGGCGTAGCCAAGCTGAATATCTCCAGGGCCTGTGCCTCCACCCGAACCCGTGGTGCCATTCTCATTGATATTGAAGCCCGGCATGCCCCCGGTGATAGCGCTGATGTTCAGGCCAGGAATGCCGGCATCCGTAGCCGGAGTTGTGTTGATGCCATTCGGCACGTCATTGACGTGGTATCTCATATAGCCCACCCGGATCTCGTTAATCAACGTGGGGCTCGCTGTATGAGTCCATCCCGCCGCGACGCTCTGATTCAGCGTATTCGAGCTTCCTGCATACCGGAGGCTGCCCGCTGTAAGACCCGGGCCGCCAGCTTCCTCGCCGAAAGCTCCCGGCGCTGACAGCGTGTATGCCGCATAGCTATAACGGCCGAAAAACGTGTTCTTTTCGTTCCCGTAGTAATCCCATCGCGTGTTCCACTGATTGCCTGTCAGGAGGGCATTAGCGCTGGTTGTGTAATTATTCTGGTACGTCGTGCCGGAAGCGGCCGTATTAGGTGCCGGGAAATAATTCAGCAAAGCGGTAGCCTGCGGGACTATCCGCCCTGGGGGGATGATGTTACCCGGAAACGGAGTGCGCCCCTGTCCGGTCGCCGTGTTTCCCGTCGCGGGATCGTAGATCTGATACAAACAACCCGTTGCCGACGTGAGACAGCCGGGATAACCCGGGGAAGCAGCAAGCCAGTCGCTCAAGTTCCCTGTGCGCTCGGCAAGGGTAGGCACTGTCGTCAAAACCGAACCTCCCTCATGGTTCCGCGTCAATTGAGCATCGCCAAAGAAGAAGAGCTTGTCCTTAATGATCCGGCCGCCGATTGACCCGCCGAATTGGTTGTAGTGCTGAGTCGGAGCGCCGTTCGGCTCGGTAAACGGATTTCGCGCGTAATCTGAAAATCCTGGCGTATTCAGCTCCAGAGATTCAAATGCGTCACCGTGGAACTGATTGGTGCCGGATTTAGTCGAGAACGTCATCAAGCCACCGCCCGTGTACTCGAACTCGGCATCGAAATCCTGGTTCGCCAACTTGACTTCATTCACGGAATCGAACGTCGGATTCACGACGATAATCCCAAGAATCGGGTCCTGGTTTACGGTTCCATCAAGCTCGTATCCGGTCGCGGAGAACAGCTGCCCGTTCACCACCGTCTGCACGCTCCCTTGCGGGTCTTCGTCCGACGCATGTTGCCAGGGCATCTTAATCGTCCCGGGGCTCAACAACTCAAAAGATTGCAGATTGCGTCCGATCTGCGGCAGCTCGGAAAGCTGTTTCGAATTGAAGGTTTGCGCGATATCGGCCCGGTCGGTTTGCAGCAGGGGAGCCGCGGCCGTTACTTCGACTTCCTGGCTGACGTTCCCAACTTGCAAGGCAGCATTAAATTGAGCGGCTTGATCGACCAGAACGGTAATGGGACTGGAGACCACTTTCTGGAATCCTGGAGCCTCAATCGTCACCTGATAGGTGCCGGGAATCAGCTGGCCTTTCGTGTAGTTCCCGGACTCGTTTGTAGTCGTTTCGAACGAGGTGCCTTTCGTAGTCTCGATGACCGTAACCTTGGCATTATTCACCGCGGATCCACTGGGATCGGTAACCGTCCCAATAACGCTGCCGAAAACCTGCTGCGCCTGCGCGCTGGTAAGCGAGCACACGAGCAGCACAAACGCACTTAGAAGCGAATAAAACAACCCCGGACGCAGTCTAACCATGACTTCTCCTTTAGAAGCAAATCAACTTAGCACCGCTCCCCAGACCGATCGGGGCTACGGCTCACAACTCACACCACCGGGGTTTATTTTAAACGATTTGCGTCAGAATGTTACCGCAAACTCGCAACTTTCCCTGTGAAATCACGAACAAGTAAGCCACTCTGTAATCTAAGTTACTTAAAGGGCTCGCTTCAATGAGCTTCAGCCGCCCGGTTCAGCCGCATCGTTATGCTCTGCGGCATCAGCTTCAGGTAGTCACTGATAGCCGCTTCGCTTTCGGCCCTCTGGCCGATTCCTTTATATAAGTTCGAGAGCGCCTGATAAGGCCGGTAATCGTACTTGCCGAGACCAACACTCTTCTGAAACGATTTCACGGCGGACACGCTGTCCCCAGCCGCGTTCTGCGCCACCCCTAAATCGAGCCAGTATTCCGCTTTTCCCGCGTCCTCGCCAACCGCGCGCTCGAAATATCGAACCGCTGCCGCCGGCTGACCAGTTCCCAGCAGCATATAACCTAACGCCGCATCAACGGAAGCATCCTTCTCTTTATCCGGCAGCCGCGCCAAGATCTCGTAAGCTCGCTGGAAGTCCTGAGCCGAGTGCCCCTGTCTGGCAGCATTGAAATACGCGAGCCCCAAGTTCCGGTCGACCAGTTCCGGCCGCGGATCGTGCCACGCCACCAGCGAAGTAGCGGCATTCAGATTCCCAGGCTCTCCCGGCCGCTTCATGATCCGGTGGTCTGTCACGGCAGCGTGCGTTACATCGGAAGCTTGCCGCCGCGGCATGTGGCAAGCCACGCAATCGTCCTCTTTCGCGCTATGCGTTGCCCGTAACTGTGCGGGCGCATGGCAGGATTCACAGATCTGCTCCATCTGCTGCCTGCGATTCACGGGCGGGCCGTGCGGATCGTGGCAAGTGCCGCACCACAACTTGCCGCCGCTCCCTCTCAAACACGCGCTCAGCGCCAGCTCTTCTGCCTGGCTCACGGCTGCGATGGAAGGCAGGCCGCCCGCCGCCGTCCGATAGACATAGTGCGTTTCCACCTCTTCGAGCCGTTCGCCCGCATGAAAATCCCACCAGTACTTGCCGGGATTCAACACTGCGGTAGCGCCCTCTAAATGACACTGCTCGCAAACACTGTCACGCTGTCTGCCGGTCAGCTTCGCCGGATTGACGATCGTTCCCGGAACCGGCCGCTGCCGATGCTTTTCCGCCGGGCCATGACATCGGTCGCAAGATAGGGCCGTCAGCTCCGTTGCAATTGGCGTAGTCTTCACCGCTCCTGCATGGCAAGACAAGCAATCCGAAGTGATCGGGCGCGTAAAATCGAGAACTCGTTCCGATTCATAGCCCGGCGAAACGTTCCATTCCTTGCTGGCCGTGTAATACGCCGCCGGGGACTGGAAGAGATGCCCGTTTACATCGATTAAATAGCTCCGCCCCACGTTCCCGTAACCGATCGAGTAAGCGATCGGGTAATCCGCCGACAACCCGCGCTCGTCAATCTTGTGGTGCATGCTGCCGCCTTTCCAGTAAACGGTCACCCGGCTGTGCGATGGTTCGTGCACAAAATCGCCGCCCGCCTCCTGCCCCGGCGTACTTAATGACCGCCCGATCGCAGAATTCTCGAATCGCTCGACCTCTTTCGGATGGCACGGCAAGCACGCATGCGCCTGTTGCGCACAAACGCGTCCCACCGGCCCCGAAACCAAACCCACGGCCAGAAGAATGCGACAAGCCTGCAACAAACGCAATTATACTTTTGAGTAGGACCTCGCGATGCTTGCGTATTTCGTTCTTGCACTGGCATTGCACGCCCAAAGCGTTGCTTCCCACGCCCCGAAGGCGCAGGTTCTGCTCTTCATCCGCACCGACTGCCCCGTCTCGAACCGCTATGCCCCCGAGATCCAGCGCCTCTATAACGTGTACTCAAAATTCGGAATCGATTTTCTGCTCGTCTATCCCGAATCCGGTCTCACCGCCGCAGCCATGCAGCAGCACCAGCGCGAGTACGGCTACTCCATCCCCGCGGTTCTCGATCCCGATCATCATTACGTCGCCCGCGCCAAAGTCCGAGTCACCCCCGAAGCCGCTGTTTTCGTCAATGAAAAGCTGATGTACGTCGGCCGCATCGACGATTCCTATGCGGCTATCGGTAAGCGCAGAACCCAGCCCGATCACCGTGACTTAGATGAGGAGTTATCCGCGATCTCGGCCGGCAAGGTTCCGCCGTTTCACCAAACCACAAGCGTCGGCTGCGCGATTGAAGCCCCGCAGGCCCGATGAAAGCCGTTTGCGCCACCCTGTTCGCCTTTCCACTCCTGAGCCATTCGGCCACCTTTACCAAAGACATCGCCCCGATTGTTTTCGAATCCTGCGCTCCCTGCCATCACCCCGGCGGCAGCTCTCCGTTTTCCCTTCTCACCTATAACGAAGTCCGTAGCCACGCCGCCCAAATAGTGGCCGTCACGCAAACCCGTTACATGCCGCCCTGGCCGCCCGAGCCCGGTTACGGAGATTTCGTCGGAGAACGCCGCCTCTCTGACGCCCAACTGCGCCTTATCGCCGATTGGGTGAAGCAGGGCGCTCAAGAAGGCCATCCCGCTGACCTGCCCGCAACCCCGCATTTCACGAACGGCTGGCAGCTGGGACCGCTCGATCTCGTTCTGAAGCTCCCGCAACCGTACACCATGCCCGCGGCGGGCACCGATGTCTTCAGAAATTTCGTTATTCCGGTTCCGTTGAAAGAAACCAAATACGTTCGCGCCCTCGAGCTGCGCCCTGGAAATAACAAGGTCGTCCATCACGCGAACGTAATCGTCGACCGCACTCAAAGCTTGCGCGAACGGGACGGCGAAGACGGCCAGCAGCCCGGCTTCCCCGGCATGGACGTCACCACCGAAGGCAGCCCGGATGTCTTCGACCCCGATTCGCATTTCCTGTTCTGGAAACCCGGTTCCGTGCCTGAGCCCGAGCCCGAAAGCATGAGCTGGCGTCTCGATCCCGGCAACGACTTGATCCTCAATCTGCATCTGCAGCCCACCGGCAAGCAGGAAATCATTCAGCCCAGCATCGGTTTATATTTTTCTGCGCACGCGCCCACGCTCTTCCCCATGCTCGTGCAGCTTGAAGACGACGGAGCGCTCGACATCCCGCCCGGCGACCGCCGCTTCACCGTCACCGACCACCTCACGCTTCCGGTTAGCGTGAACCTGCTCGCCATCTATCCGCACGCGCACTACGTCGGAAAGCAGATCGAAGCCTGGGCCACGTTGCCCGACGGCACGCGTCGCTGGCTCATCAAGATTCCCGATTGGGACATCAACTGGCAAGCCGTCTACACGTATCGCCATCCCGTCTCGCTGCCTGCCGGAACCACGGTTGCCATGCGCATCACGTACGACAATTCGTCCGCCAATCCGCGCAACCCGAGCCGCCCACCCATACACGTCCACGGCGGTAACCGCAGCATCGACGAGATGGGCCACGTCTGGCTGCAGGTTCTTCCGACAGAGAAAGGACGCGAGGATCCCCGCTTGAGCTTGCAGGAAGCCGTCATGCGGCGTCGCCTCGAAAAGTATCCTGCCGATTTTCTGGCTCACTACAATCTGGGCGCGCTCGCGCAGCTTCGTGGCAATCTGCCCGAAGCCATCCATTACTATCAGCAGGCGCTCGAAGTCGAACCGAAAAACACGACCGCACGCAACAGCCTCGCTGCGGCGCTCATGGCCGAAGACCACCTGGACGACGCCATCACTCAGCTTCGCGAAACTCTCCGCATCGACGCGTCTTATTTAAATGCCCGCTACAACCTCGCCCGCGCCCTCGCAGCCAAAGGCGATTTGGATGATTCCGCGAACGAATACGCCGCATTCCTGAAAGACAAGCCCGAGGACGCCGATGCGCAAGCCGGCCTCGGCACCATCTACTTTCTCGAACATCGATATAACGAATCGCTCCCGCATTTTCGCGAAGCCGCGCGGCTCAAGCCGAACGATGCCGACATTCAGACCAACTTAGGCGCTTTGCTTGCTATGCAAGGCGATCTCAACGGCGCGACCCAAGCTTTCGAAGAGGCGTTGAAAATCAATCCGAATCACCCGACCGCGCGCGCCGATCTCGAGCGTGCCCGCGCCAGTCTCGCGGCCAGGCATTAAGTATGTTTGCGGCTGTAATCGCCCTGCTGCTTGTGGCGGGCCCGCCGAGCCCAGCTCATCAGCGCGGAGTGGATCTCTACAAGCAACAAAAATTTTCGGAAGCCATCGCGGCCCTCGAAGAATCCGTGAAAGCTGAAGATCCAGGCTCGCCGGAATACAAAGAATCAGTTCTCTTAATCGGCCAGAGTTACTTCATGCTCTCTCAAGCCCCGAAAGCGATCCCCTGGCTCGAAAAGGTCCCCGCGAGCAACGAAGCGAATTACATGCTCGGTTACGCCTACCTGCAAACCAAGCAGCCGGACCAGTCCGAAGCTGCGTTCGCGCGCCTCTTCGACGTGAAACCCGAGTCCGCGCAAGGCCATCTCCTCGCTGCCCAGATGATGCTCAAGAAAGAGTATGAAGATGCGGCGGTGATCGAGGTCAATAAGGCCCTCGCGCTCGACCCCAAACTACCCGAAGCTCATTTCCTGCTCGGCGAAGTCGCGATTTACCGCGGCCGCCTCGATGATGGCATTGCCGAGCTCGATAAAGAGCTCGCCATCAATCCCAGCTTCGCGAAAGCCTGGTACCGCCTCGGTGACGCCTACACCCGCCAGCAGCACTGGGATCTCGCCATCCCGCATCTCGAGCGCGCCGTCTGGCTGAACCCCGACTACAGCGGCCCCTACATTCTACTAGGCCGGTGCTATTACAAACGGGCCAACTTCACAAACGCGGAAGGCATCCTACGCCGCGCCCTGCTGATCGACCCAAACAATCACGCCGCGACGTACCTTCTCGGTCAAACCCTAACCGCCGAAGGCAAAAAAGACGAAGCCCGAACCGTTCTCGAAAAACTGAAAAACGTTACACCACCGTCCGCCCCTGGAACACCCCACTAATCGGTCCGGCGCATAAATCGAATGCCCGCTCCGTTTGGCACGACTCTTCAGGGTGGACGTTTGGAATCGATGCCATTGATGCCCGCTCTGTCACTCGTAGGGGCCGCGCACGCGCGGCCCGACCAATACATCCAGTAGCGCCGAGCCTCGAACTGAACCGCGCGCGTCAGCAAGCGTTTTTTCGCGCATGATTGCCTGACGCTCCGTGGAAATCGCGCTATTTCGTAAAACCACGAGCCTCGAGCCAACGCACGATCACTTCCGGATATCCCTCGACCGTCCGCTCCGGCAATGACGGATCGTCTTCGTATCCGGTCGCCGACCTTACCAAGGTGTGTCCCGCTCCGGGGAAGGTCATTATAGTCAGGTCCTTCATGCCGGCTCGATGGAACGCCTTGCGCAAGCCTGCCGCGCTATCGTTCGCGTTCAGGTTCCTATCGAGCGCTCCGAATAGTGCGAGCGTCGGCGTGCGAACCCTCTGCAAAGTGGCTGTCGGATCGTAGATGAGCGCAGCTTGCAAAGCGGCCAACATCGGCGGGGGCGGTGGAGTCGTCATTCCCGGGGGAATCCGCATGTACTGGAACCATGGCTCCTTCTTTGCCGCATTCAACGCCTCGCCCGCCGCACTCCAGTTTGAGTTCGTCTCGAGCGCCAAAAGCATCGTCCGTTCGAAAGCGAGCGCATGCGAAGCCTCCTCCGCGGTGAATCGGCCGTGTTCGCGCAAAACCTGCTCGATCTCGTACAGCACATTTTCCGCAATGCTTTCGCTTGGCGCACTCTTCAAAATCAGGAACGCGAGCGGAAAACGCGTTGCAACAATCGGAGCCGCCCAACCGCCATTGCTGAATCCCCAAACACCCATGCGATGCGCGTCGACCGCGGGATCGGTTTCAATTTTTTGAAGTATCGCAACGACATCATCGGCCTTGGAAGCGGGACCTGTATATCGCCAATTGCCCGTAGACTCGCCGGTCCCGCGCTGATCGTAGGTGACCACAGTAAGTCCCTGCGAGACGAAGTACGGAATGAGAAACCCCATCGCGCGCGTCTCGTCATCGGCGCCGTGAATTAAGACGATTGTCGAGCGCCGCTCCGCCGCCGCCGCTTCCCACAGCGATGCGCCAAGACGATCATGGCCGCGCTCGACGATGAACGCTTTCTCCACAACTGGAGAACTCGGCGAGTCTAAAACGAACGTGATCTTTGGAGAGCCGCTGGTTCGGTATTCATGGCCCGAGATATTTTCGAGAGTTCCGATACGCCGCGTCTTTGCGTCGTAGTACTGTATCGTCGGATCATCGGGAGGCTCAGCCTCCATTCCGACGTAAACGGTTCCTTCGGTGACTTGATAGGCGCCCGGCTTCGGCGTCGATTGTGTTGTCCGCCCGACGGCAAGAGAACCGGCCGTCAATCCGGCCGACAGAATAAAACTGAGAATGAGTGAAGAACTTACACCGCCGGCAAGGCGTTTCCGCATCCCCTATTTATTTACTGCACTCACAGCGAAACCCGTCCACTTTCCCCTGATGCGTCGGATGCCGGTTATGCGTCCACTCCTTCCAACCCACATTCATCTCTTTCGCCAGAAATCCTTGCTCTGCCAACTGCAGAGCTACCTTAGCGGAAAGCTGTCAATCGTGACTCCAACAGTACGTCACGATCTCTTTGTCTCTCGGAAGAAGCGGAACGACTTGCTGAAGCTCTTCCTCCGGCGCACACCACGCCCCTGGAATATGCCCGCTATCGAACGCGTGTCTCCCCCGCGTGTCGAGGAGAACGAAATCGAACTTCCCTCCTTCAACCGCGTGCAGCACAGTGATGCGCTGCTTTTCCGCCTGCAGTTTATGAGCGAAGTGTTCCCGATTTGCGTGAATCTCGTCCGGGGTGAAAGCCATGCTGCCCTCCTGTCTGGCTGCCCTGCCTATCTCAATCGTATGTAACTCTAAGTCGCGTCGTACCCGACAAACTCCCGCAGGTACACGTTGCCTTTGTAATTCATGTCTTGATGAATCCCGATGCTCGACGAGTAATAGGCAAACGCAGTCGTCTGCTTCAACTGCCCCCAAAACTGATGCTCGGGCGTTTTAGGATCATCGTCGCCGCTTTCCCTTTGCGCCATCTTCGATAACAGCGCAACCTGCTGTTCCTTGGTCGATCCCAAAAAAGGCGCGCCATTCGCCTCCTGCGACAATCTGTTGATCGATTGCAGCCCATCCCGCCACGTCTGCTTGTCTTTCGCGAGAAACGCCTCCGCAGTCGTTTTATCGATGAATGCCGCGACTCCCGCCGCATGCGCTCCCGGCGAGTGCTCGTCCGTCGGAATGATCATATCCGTCAGGCAATCAAGCAGAGCAAATTCGTCTTTGGTGAAAAATAACGGAGCGCCGGGCTCGGCAGCCGGCAGCTGCAGCGCGATCGCCGCACCCGCGAACAGTTCGACCAGCTCACGCCGGCTCAGTTGAGCCATCGCCTACACCTCCCCTCTCTTCATCTCATCCGCAAGGTGATCGCACGACCGCCAGCACAGCGCCATAATCGTCCAAGTCGGATTCTGCGCCGAGGCCGAAACGTGCGTGCTGCCATCGACTATCAGCAGATTCTTCACATCATGCGCCTGCTGGAACTGGTTCACCACCGACTTCTTCGGATCGTTCCCCATGCGTGACGTTCCCAGCTCGTGAATCGACCAGCCTTCGGTCAGCGGCTTATCGGTGATGGATGTAATCACGAATCCTGCCGCCTCGAACATCTCGCGTGCGGAAACCGCCATGTCCTTCACCATCTTCTTTTCGTTGTCGCCGAATTTATAGTGGAACCGTAGCGCAGGCACCCCCCATTGGTCTTTCACTTCCGGATCCAGATCGACCCAGTTCTCATAGCGCGCCAACACCTCGCCGAAGCCGCCCATGTCGATCACCGCGCCGGCATAATCGCGAACGTGCTTCTTGTATTCCTCGCCGAAGCCCGGTGTATCGTACGCGGTCCCCGGAATCATTCCCGTGCCGCTGCCTCCTTCAAATCCGTATCCCCGAATGAAATCCGACTTCGCCCCATTCAGATTCCGGAACCGTGGAACATAGAAGCCCCCCGGCCGTCCATCATCCAACGTTCGCGGCTTGCCCACCAGGTCTTTCCAGTAACCCGAGATGCTCGGCCCCATCACGTGCTCGCAGAAGTTGTGCCCCAAGTGCCCGCTCGAATTCGCGATGCCGTTCGGGTACAGCGTCGATTTCGAATTCAGCATCAACCGCGCTGTCTCGAGAGTCGAAGCTCCCAGAATCACGACTTTGGCTTTGGCCTGATACGTCTTCCTGCTCTCCGTGTCGATGAACGATACCCCACTCGCCTTCCCCGTGTTCTTATCAACGGTCACCTCGTACACCGTCGAGTTCGGCCGCAGCGTCAAATTCCCCGTGTCCTGGGCCGGGCGAATCAATCCCGTTGGTGAATCAAAGGCCGCGTGAATATCACACCCGCCTACATGCCGGTTGCAGGCGCCGCGCCCCCAGCACCGGCTGCGGTACTTATTGTGTTTCAAGCCATCCGTCGTCACGCCCGCTCGATAGGGTGTCAGCACGCGGTTCATCCCTTTCAAGGTTTGCCGCATATGCACCTCGGACGCGCTCAATTTAATCGCGCGCTGAAATTTGCCGTCCGGGATCACCGGATAATTTTCGGGATGGCCCGACACGCCCAAATACAAATCCACTTTGTCGTAATACGGCGCAATGTCCGCATACGAGATCGGCCAGTCTTCTCCGAAACCATCCCGGCTAGCCGCTTTGAAATCGATATCCGAAAGCCTCAGCGCAAGCCGGCCCCAAATGTTGGTTTTCCCGCCCACGCAACGCGCCCGCACCCAAGCGTAATTCGTTCCTGTGTACGGATGCTGCTTCTCATCGACCACAATCGTCTTGCTGTAGTCCGACCCGCCCCAGCCCTGCACATACGACGTCACCTTCTTATAAGGCGAGTTCTGCGCGTAGGGCGGATTCCGAATCGTGTACTCGTTCAACGTGAGCGCGTGGTAATCCGGCGGCATTTTCCCCCGCCGCGGATGATCGTACGGCCACTCCATCGAATGCAGGATCTCGCTCGTGTTGATCTTCTTCCCTGCCTCGAGCAGCAGCACCTTCATCCCCTGCGACGTCAGCACATGCGCCGCCATGCCCCCCGCCGCACCCGTGCCCACAACCACCGCATCGTAGACCATATTGAGGTCAACTTCCGGCTCCGCGCTCGCTTGAATTCGAAAAAGCATCAAATCTCCGTGTCTTCCATCCTATCTTTCCCGAAATCTGCCGCCCTGCTATTTCAGCTTCGTGGCGCAGACGATCGCCTTGCGTCGTCTGTGCTTCACGATCGATAAGGCATTTCTATGTTCACGGATCGAGCCAGAAAAAAATAATTCTTACATTCAGTAACTTACCGGGAATCGCATCTCTACCCCGCACCTCCCCCTTGCTAGCGTGCGTGCGGAGGTCACTTATATCTATGTCATCCAATGCACAAATCAATGCCAACCGCGCGAACTCTCAACTCAGTACCGGGCCCACCTCTTCGGAAGGCAAAGCGAAGTCTTCCCTCAACGCCGTCAAAACCGGGCTCACCGGCCGCACGGTCCTGCTGCCCGGCGATGATGCCGCAGCCTACCAGAAGCACGTCGATGGCTTCTTCAACAAGTACAAGCCGGTCGGAGACGACGAACACACTCTGACGCAGTCGCTCGCAGACACCGCATGGCGTCTTCTGCGTATCCCCTCTCTCGAGCACGGCATTTATGCGCTCGGCCATCTCGAGCTCGCCGCCCGCTTTGAAAACGAAAACCCGGAGGTCCGCGCCTCGCTCATTCAGGCGCAGATCCAAGTTGTCTACGAGAAACAGCTCAGAAATATCGGCGCCCAGGAAACGCGCCTGCGCAGAAACCGCGAGAAAGATATGGCCGAGCTCAAAACCCTCCAGAAGGAGCGCAAACAGCTGGAAGAACAACGCATGAAGCAGGCCAGCGTTCTCTACGAAGACGCCCGCGATGCCGGCCAGCCGTTCGACCCCGCCGAATTTGGCTTCGAATTTTCAATCCGCCAAATCGAGCAGCATCTGGCCGATGTCGATAAGCGCATCGCTATCCGCAACCGCACTTATTTCTCCTCAAAGAAGGCCGCCTAACCTCTCAAAACCAGAACTCAACTCTCAAAGCGACCTGCGTCACCCGTCGATTCGTCAGGTCTGCGTGTAAACCTTCAAAAGTCGCCCGCCGCAGTGCCGGGATCTCGCCGAAATCGTCCGTCGCGATCCGAGGCTTGGCCGGCGAGTTCGCCCGATTCCAAGAGGTCGAGCACTCCCATATCGAACTTGCATAAGAAATGATCGGCAAGTTCGGGTGTCAGCTTGCGCGCGCCTTTCAGCACGTTATGGACTTGTGATTGAGAAATGGACACCATTCTGGCCAGCCCTCTCTCAGTGAAATCGCCGTTTTGTATCCGAAGGTTTAAAAAAAGAATAAGGCGGCCCTGTAATACTCCAAATGATATTTTGTTCTGACCAGAAGTCGATTCCATTCTGAAATAGGCTCTCTCGAATTTCCGGCGTAATATAAACCGAAAATCATCTTAGCCCCTCACTTATTGAGAGATGAAGTTATGATGGTACTTATACTTGCGTGTCGTCTATTGGGGGATTTCCTAGTTAAATTAACTGAGAATTCACAATTATTTCATTGACAACTTTAAAATAAGTTTATGTTTATTTCAGCCAAAGCACTCGACACTCTCCCGTGTCGGGTTTAAATGAAGGGAAAAATAAATGGAATGGACTCGTTCTGAAACCCTTGTCCTTGCTCAGCAGTCATGCACGTTTTGCTACGGTCTCGGTTTGCGGCCGGGCCGGTCCGGGGCGTCGACCCCTTGTAATTGCGTATTTCGGGCGATCTTTCGCGCTTGCCATGCCCGCTTTCGGCAGTGTGCGTCGAAAGAGAAGTATGTTAGCCGGGTTTCGCTGGAATCGAACCCCGGCCGCCACAGGAAATCAGTCTGGGGTTTAAAGAACGAGGAGTATATTGCAGACTTTATTCTGGTAAGCCGGCGGACGCTGGACAACTATGAATACACGATATTCAAGTATCATTTTCTGCTGGGTGCGGACTGGAATTTATGTTGCCGGAAGCTGAATGTCGACCGCGGCACATTCTTTCACGAAGTCTACCGGATTCAACAGAAACTGGGACGTACATTTCGCGAGCTCGAGCCTCATCCTCTGTTTCCATTGGATCAGTATTTCAATAGCCGTACTAAGGACCCGATTGAGATTGCGACACCCTTTAAAGTGGAGACGGAGCCCGCTCCCAAACTCAAACCCGGCCTGCGTTTTCCCGTCAAGCGAGCCGCGTAATCGCTTACGAACAAAGCACGTTGAAATTTTCATGGGCCGGGCAATTTGTCCGGCCCATCGTTTTCTGTGGGATTCAGATTCGCCGCGTTCCGGCGGAGCCGGAAGAACCCGTCCAGCAAGCTGGCCGCTTCTGTGGCGAGCAGTCCTTCTTCTACGCGAACGCGATGGTTTAGAAGCTCGGAATCAGCGAGGCGGAAGCTACTGCGAACCGCTCCAAAACGGAGATCCCGAACCGCGAATACAAGCCGTTCAATCCGAGCCAGTACCATCGCCCCGGCGCACATGACGCACGGTTCCATGGTCACGTACAGCGTGCAACTTGGCAGACGATAGTTCTGGGCTTGAGATGCGGCCTGACGCAAAGCTTGGATTTCAGCATGCGAGGTTGGATCCGAGGAAGAAATCGGCCGGTTCCAACCCTCGCCGATAACGGTGCTCCCCCGCACCAGGACTGCCCCCACCGGAACCTCGTTTTCAGACTCCGCCTTACGGGCCAAGTCGAGCGCTAAACGCATGAAGCGCTCGTCAGATTCCGAGAAGCGTGTTTCCGAACTCGATTGAACGACAGGACTCACAGCTGCGTATTTCTAATGACGGCCCGATGCTGAACCGTGCGCACGAAAGGCATACCTCCGCTGACTTTACGCTAACCTAACTGCAATACCCATGTTTCGCTTCTTCCCCCTGGCATTCAAGAACAGTCTCCGGAACCGCCGCCGGAGTATTCTCACGATTTCGAGTATCGCCGTCTCATTGTGCCTGTTGGGCGTTCTAGTGGCGATCTATCATGCGCTTTTCTACCAACAGGCTACTCCTGGGCAGGCGCTTCGATTGGTAACGCGCCACAAGGTCTCGCTGGCTCAGCCGATTCCGGTCGCCTATGAACAAAAAATACGCAAAGTCCCCGGCGTGAAGGAGGTCTCTGCCTGGAACTGGTTCGGTGGCACCTATAAAGACGCTCGTGACCCCAAGAACTTTTTCGCCCGCTTCGGCGTCGAGCCCAAAGCCTTCTTGACCATCCGCACTCAGATGGACATGCCCGAAGACCAAAGGCGCGCCTTCGTCACCGACCGCACAGCTTGCGTGATCTCGCGCGATCTGGCCCAGAAGCTCGACCTTAAGCTGGGCGATAGGATCACCCTGATCGGGGACATTTACCCGGTCAACCTCGAGTTAACCGTGCGCGGCATTTTTGAGGACCCGGACGCGACGCAATCGCTATTCTTCAACCTCGATTATCTTCGGGACTCGCTACCCGTGGCTCGCCGCAACTGGAATAGCACCGTCGCCATTCTTGCAGATAGCCCTGAAGACGTCCCGCGCATAGCTAAAACCATAGATGACATGTTCGCGAACTCGTCCCCGGCGACCAAAACGGAGTCCGAACAGCAGTTCGCCTTGAGCTTTGTCTCGTTCCTTGGAAATATTAAGCTGTTCCTGCTGAGCATCTGCGCCGCAGTGACCTTCACGATACTTCTGGTTTCGGGAAACACCATGGCCATGTCGGTGCGCGAGCGCATCAAAGAAGTCGGTATTCTCAAGACCTTGGGTTTCACAAGCGACACGATTTTGGGCATCATCGTCGGAGAGTCGGTCACGATCGCGCTGATCGGGGGGATTCTGGGCCTGGCTCTCGCAGCCGGTTTGACGGCAGTCGTTGGCAACTTTGCGGCCACTTTCGTGCCTCAATTGCATAATCTGTCGTTAACACCTGCGTCCGCATTAATCGCGCTGGGAGTGGCGCTGTTCATCGGCCTGGTGAGCTCTTCCGTGCCGGCGTGGAACGCGGCCCGAACCAATATACTGGATTCCCTGCGATACAGCGGGTAGAGCACGGCTATGGCAATTCCAATCTCCTACAACATTCGCAACCTGATCGTTCGAAAAGCGACGACGCTGATGACAGCCGCCGGGATCGCGATGACGATTGCCGTGCTGCTGGCCATCATGGGACTGGTCTCGGGCCTCAATTCAGCCTTCGCTGCCGCAGGCGATCCGCTCAATGTACTCGTTATGCGCAAGGGAGGCAACGCGGAACTGACCAGCTTGCTGACTCAGCAACAGTTCGAGATCGTGAAGAGCTTTCCAGGTATTGCCGCCGGCCCTGATGGTCAGCCGATGGCATCGCTCGAAGTGGTCTCGGTTATAAACCTCCCGAGCAAGGCCAACCCCACAGGAGAAAACGTCACCCTTCGCGGGCTTTCTCTACGCGGAGTACAAATGCGGAAGCTCAAGCTCGCGGCCGGAAGATGGTTTCAGCCCGGCCAGCGCGAGGTCGTCGTAGGCAAATTCATCGCCAAGCAATATCCCAACGCACAGATCGGTAATGAGCTCAAATTCGGTAAAGGGAATTGGACCATCGTCGGCATTATGGATGGCGGCAAGAGCGCCGTGAATAGCGAGATTTTCGCGGATGGCAATGCGGTCGCTTCGGACTTCAACCGGCCGGACACGTACAGCTCCGCCTTGCTTCAGGCCACGGACGAAAGCGCCGCCCAAGCGCTCCAGAGGTCACTCGAAGCCGACCGCCGCTTGAATGTAACCGTAATGAGCGAGAAGGCATATTACGCCCTGCAAACCGTTTCGGCGATGCCTATTCAGTTTCTTGGAACTTTTGTGTGCATCATTATGGCCGTCGGCAGTTGTTTTGCGGCCATGAACACAATGTATGCGGCAGTCGCGCGCCGCGGAAAAGAAATCGGCACGTTACGAGTCCTGGGCTTTACCAGGGGAAGCATTTTACTCAGCTTCTTTCTCGAGTCGCTGCTGCTATCGCTCGTCGGCGGCATTATCGCGTGCCTGGTTGTTCTGCCGTTGAACAACGTGACCACCGGCTTGGGCAATTTTGTTACGTTCAGCCAGACCAGTTTCAACTTCCGGATTGGTCCCGAGATAATGGTTATCGGCCTTCTATTCGCGCTGATCTTGGGGGCGATCGGCGGTCTATTGCCCGCGCGGCAAGCTGCCAAGAAGGAGATTTTAACGGCGCTGCGCGAAGTATAAGTGGCCGCTGTCTGCAAGGGAATGGAAACAGAACTTAAGAACCTCCGCATAGACCGTACTGCCAGGCGTACGCGTGAGTCGAAGCCCGTAGTGCAGCTCATCGTGATCTCGCTGGTGCTCGTCCTGGTGGCTGTCGGGGTGTTCTTTGCTTATCAGAAAGTGAATGCTGCTGTTCCAGTGCACGTGGTCCAGGTGCAAGCACCCATCAACGAATCGGCTGCGGGTGAGCAGGTAATCCTGACCGCCACCGGATACATCGTCGCGGCGCACAAAATCGAGGTCGCGTCAAAAGTGGTCGGTCGCGTGGCGTCGATCGGCGTCGAAAAGGGCGACAAAGTAAGAGCTGGACAAGTACTCGTCCGTCTGGAAGACGACGAATACCGCGCGCAGTTACTGCAAGAGCAAGGCCAGCTCGCCAACTTGCAGGCGAAATTACAAGAACTCGAGAACGGCTCGCGCCCCGAGGAGATCGCCAAGGCTCGCGCGGATGTCGAACAGGCGAAGGCGGATCTCGAGGATTCGAAAGTTTCGCTTGACCGCACGAAACAGCTCGTCACTGAGGGCGTGCTGGCCAAGCAATCTCTTGACGATGCGCAAGCGAAATACGACGGCGATGCTGCAAAGGTCGCGAGCCTGCAGCATACGCTCGATCTCGCTGTTCTAGGGCCCAGAAAGGAAGAGATCGCTCAAGTCCGGGGCCAGATCGAACAAGCCCGGGGCGCGCTGGATTACGCGCAAACGCAACTCGATAACACGATTATCAAGGCGCCCGTTACGGGCACGATTCTCGACCGCAACGTGGAAAAAGGCGAATTCGTCACGAACGGATTCGTGGGCGACAAAGGCGCGAAAGGATACCTCGTCACCATGGCGGATTTGAATGATCTGCAGGTCGAGCTCGATATTCCCCAAAGCGATTTCCCAAAGCTGGGACCGCGTCAGAACGGAACGATCACGACCGATGCTTACCCGGACAGAAAATACCAGGGAACGATCGAGCAGGTATCTCCGGAAGCGGACCGCGCCAAGGCGACCGTTCAGGTGAAGGTTCAAGTCTTGAATCCCGACCAGTATCTGCGCCCTGACATGAACGCGACAGTAGCGTTTTACAATGACGCGCCCGCAGCCCCGTCTTCGGAAGCGAAACACGTGATCGTCATTCCGCAGGGCGCTGTGCAGAACGGGGCCGTCTTCGTGCTCGTGAATGGACGTGCGCGGCGCATACCTGTCACGACCGGAGGCGCATCACAGAAGGGAGTGCTGATCGAGAGTGGTCTGATTGGCGGCGAGGAGCTCATTGTAAGCCCGCCGGCCACGCTGAAAGACGGAACGAGAGTGGAAGTGAAAGGATAGCCGTACGCAGACGCCGATTATGAGTGAAACGATTGTCAAGACACGCAAGCTCAGCAAGGAATTCGTTCGGGATGAATTTCACGTCATTGCGCTCGAGGACGTTGATATCGAGATTCAACGCGGTGATTTTACGGCGCTGATGGGTCCTTCCGGTTCGGGTAAGTCGACGTTATTGCACTTGATCGCCGCAATGGACAAGCCGACCGCCGGTCAGATTGAAGTGCTCAGCACCAATCTTCGGGAACTCAGTGACAAGCAAATCGCCCACTGGCGCAATGAGCATATCGGATTCATCTTTCAATCCTTCAATTTGATTCCGGTGTTGACGGCTCTTGAAAATGTGGAACTGCCGTTGAAGCTGACGCGGCTCGGAAAGAAAGAGCGCATCGAACATGCCCAAACCGCTCTGCGTCTTGTGGGACTGGACGATCGAATGGATCATTTGCCGAAGCAGTTGTCAGGCGGGCAGGAACAGCGTGTAGCCATTGCTCGGGCGATTGTGACCGATCCGGATCTGATTCTCGCGGACGAGCCTACTGGCAACCTGGACGCGGCCGCAGCCGAGGACGTTCTCACGATGCTGACTCGATTGAATCGCGAGCATGGGAAAACCGTGCTGATCGTCACGCATGATCCTCATGCTGCGAAATTCGCGAAAACAGTGCGGCATCTCGAAAAGGGTCAACTGCTTCCTCTGGGCACTCTTCCGGCCGATTGGGCCTCCGCGGTTGGGAGCCGGGCTAGTGTCTGAAGTGCCGCACGCTCGTAAATAGCATCGCCAAATTCAACCGGTTGGCCGCTGCAATTACCTCTTCATCGCGTACTGAGCCGCCGGGCTGAATGACCGCTGCGACTCCGTGCTTGGCGGCCTCTTCAATACCATCCGGAAACGGGAAGAAGGCGTCTGATGCAAGCACGGTCCCTTCGAGCGACAGAATCGCCTTCATCGCTCCGACCTTCACGCTATCGACGCGGCTCATCTGCCCCGCGCCAACGCTCACTACCTGGCCCGAACGCGCGTAAACAATTGCATTGGATTTTACGTGTTTGCACACCGCCCACGCGAAGAGTAGGTCTCCTCTCTCGGTTGTGGTTGGCTGCCGGATCGTCTTCACCTGAAGCTGCGCAGTATCGAGCCTGTCCACATCCGCGGTTTGCGCGAGAAGGCCGCCTGAAATCGATTTGATGACCAGCTCCGACTGAGTCTGCGGAGTGACCCTGACCAGCCGTAGATTCTTCTTTGCCGTAAGGAGCGCGAGCGCATCCCTTGAGAACGCCGGCGCGGCGATTGCCTCCACGAATAGCTTTGAAACTTCCTCCGCCGTCTCTCCGTCGACTTCTCGATCGAAAGCCAGCACGCCGCCAAAGGCGGAAACCGGATCAGCCTCGAGCGCTTTGCGATAAGCCTCCCCCAGGGTAGGTTGCTCCGCGCAACCGCACGGATTCGTGTGTTTTATAATCGCGGCGGCAGGACCTCGGAATTCCTGGACCAGCTGCCACGCTGCGTCCAGATCTAGGAGATTGTTGTAGGACAGTTCTTTTCCATGAATCTGTTCGGCATCTCCGATACCGCCATCCTGAAAACTGTACAGGGCTGCCTTTTGGTGCGGGTTTTCCCCATAACGAAGAGTTGCCGTACGCGGTGCCGAAATGCGAAGAGTTGCGGGAAGCGCTTCCTCTTTCACCGCGTTTCCTTGGGCGCCAATTTGAAGCAGCCGAGTGGAAATCGCAGCATCGTAAGCCGCGGTCCGCGCGAAAGCTTCCTGCGCAAGTTTCCAATGTGTTGCAGAATTCAGGACGCCCCCATTCGATTCCATCTCGCTCAGAATCGGCTCGTATTGCGCGGGCGAAACGATTACTGCTACATCTTGAAAGTTTTTCGCAGCGGCGCGAATCAGCGTGGGGCCCCCGATGTCGATGTTCTCGATCAGCTCTTCTCGACTTACCCCTGACCGGTTCGCAAACTTTTCAAATTCATATAGGTTCACAACCACCATTTGAATCGGAGCAATGTGGTGTTCTGCCAGCGCGCGCATGTGGCTCGGGTTGTCTCGCATGGCGAGAATGCCGGCGGCGATTCGCGGATGGATGGTCTTCACACGGCCGTCGAGCATCTCCGGAAAGCCGGTAACCTCAGCCACGTCGATGACAGGAAGGCCGTTGTCGCGAAGCAGCCTCGCAGTTCCTCCCGTTGAAAGAAGCTCTAGTCCCATCTCATGCAACTTCTTGGCAAAAGGAACGATTCCGGTTTTGTCTGTAACGCTCAGCAGCGCACGCTCGATCCGAGGCATAAAGATACATCTTTACAGAGCATGCGCTCCACGCTTTCCGCCGCTGTAAAAAGCGTCCGTGAATGCTATGGTGAAGCTAATGTCGCTGCCCCTGGAGTTCCAACTCGAACAATACGAGGGGCCGCTCGATCTGTTGCTGGACCTGATTCGCAAGCAACAGATCAACATCTACGATATTCCTATCTCGCAAATTACGGCGCAGTATCTCGAGTACATGCAGAAGGCGATGGCCCTCGATTTCGAGCTCAGCTCGGAGTTTGTCTACACCGCTGCGACATTGATCCACATCAAGAGCAAGATGCTCCTGCCCCAAGATCCTGAGCTCGAGAGAATGTCGCCCAGCGAAGATCCGCGAAAGGAACTGGTGGATCGGCTACTTGAGCACGAGCGGTTCAGAAACGCGGCCGAGATGTTGCATCAGAAGCGGGTCATCGAAGAAGCTCTATGGTCTAACCCGCAAATCGGGCAATTTTTATCCGAGGATCAATCCCCAACCCTGGCCGTCTCAATTTTCGATCTTGTTCGAACTTTTCAGCTGGTGCTCGAACGGGCGAAGAATCGCCCCAGCTATTCGATCGAGACGGACTCTGTGAGCATCGCCGATATGATGCACTATCTTCAAGATCAGCTCGGGCGAACCCGCCAGCAGCCCGTTTCCGCGATTCAACTTTTTGACCGGCAGCGTACGCGCCGGGCGATGATCTGCTTGTTCCTGGCCATTCTCGAACTTGTCAGGCGGCAGGCCGTAGAACTTACTCAGAGTGAGTCGTTCGGCGATATCGGGCTGCGGCGAGGGCCGGATTTTGAAGAATTGGAGCAGAGCATTCCGGATCTCGCCACGGTAGAACAGGAATATCACTGACGGCACATGCAGGACTCGCAACAGCCATGGGAGGCCGAGCCCGGAACAGAAGCCTCTCGCGAGAGCGCGGCCGACGAAATGGCGGTTGAA
Organism: uncultured Acidobacteriaceae bacterium; assembly: GCA_963703035.1. GTDB lineage: Bacteria > Acidobacteriota > Terriglobia > Bryobacterales > Bryobacteraceae > Bog-105. Next base: position 3,462,615 of record OY969780.1, read on the forward strand.
AGCGACTCGCTGATCTCTGACGCCGTACACGATCCGGCTTCGGAACCGCAATCCGACCCGATTTTGAAAGCGGTAATTGAAGCTGCGATCTACATCACGGATGAGCCGCTCACGCCAGAGCAGATCGCTACGGCGGTTCAGCGGCCAAGCGAGCGGGTTAAGGACATCTTGAACCAGCTCGTTGCTGAATACGCAGCGCCGGATCGCGGCTTGTCCATCCGAGAGCTCGCCGGCGGCTACAAGATGTCGACGAAAGCCGAGCATCATGAATCGATTCGACGCTTCGTGAAAAACCTTCAGCCGCCGATGAAGCTTTCGCTCGCAGCGCTAGAGACCCTGGCCGTTATTGCGTACAAGCAGCCCATCACCGCTCCCGAAGTCATGGACATTCGGGGAGTGCAAGGCGCAGGCGTGTTGAAGACGTTGCTGGACCGAAAGCTTATCGCGGCAGCCGGAAGAAAGGACGTGCTCGGCAAACCGATTTTATACAGGACCACCCGCGAGTTCCTGGTTCACTTCGGACTTAGCTCGCTTGCTGAGCTGCCGACTTTGAAGGAATTTGAGGAGCTTGGGAGGTTTGCCTTGAGCGACTCGGAAGAAGCGCCCGTGACCGATCCGGATAAAGACTCATCGCCGGAACGCAATACGGAGGAGTTCATGGATTCACAAACAACGCAGACTGATGCCTGAGGAACGGCTGCAAAAGATCCTGGCGCATGCGGGTGTCGCAAGCCGGCGGAAAGCGGAGGAGCTGATCTTAGCAGGCCGGGTTTCCGTGAACGGCGAAACCGTCACTCAGCTAGGATCGAAGGCGGACCTATCAATTGACCGAGTCAAAATCGACGGGCGCATACTCACTGAACCGAAGCATCATCTCTACTTTGCTCTGAATAAGCCGAAAGACTGCGTTACAACCGTTCACGACCCTCAAAAACGCCAGACGGTGCTGTCGTTTTTTAAGGGAGTGCACGATCGAATCTATCCGGTTGGGCGCCTGGATTACGCAAGCGAAGGGCTGTTACTGCTGACCAATGATGGTGAGTTTGCGAATAAACTCACATCGCCTGCGAGCCACGTGACCAAAACATATCTCGCTAAGGTGAACGGGGGGTTGACCCCGGAGCAGGCCGAGCAGTTTCGTCGCGGTATTCCGCTGCACGGACGGCGAACCGCGCCGGCCGGACTGAAGCTGATCCGGGAAGGGGCGAATCCCTGGTACGAAGTTCGTCTGATAGAGGGGCGGCAAAATCAGATTCGGACTATGTTCAAGCATTTCGGCTATTTGGTTGAGAAACTCAAGCGGGTGAAAATCGGGTTTCTCGAATTGGGAAGCTTGAAACCGGGCGCCTACAGAACTCTGACCAACGCAGAGGTCGCCCGCTTTCGAAAGATTCTGGATATGAACGGGAGTGCGTCAAGAGATGACTGACACCCAAATCGCTGAGCTGCTTCGGGGCGCTAAGAACATTGCCGTTGTGGGGCTTTCGAGCAATCGAATGCGCGCGAGCTTCGGAGTGTCGCGCTTTTTGCAGCGCCAAGGCTACCGCATCATCCCTGTGAACCCAAATGAGACCGAGGTGCTGGGCGAGCGCGCTTATGGACGGCTGACTGAAGTTCCGGATGAGTTAGATGTCGTGAACATATTTCGCCGCTCTGAAAAAGTTCCTGAAATAGTCGACGATGCGCTTCAAAAGGGAACCCGGTGCATTTGGATGCAGGAAGGAATTCTCAACCATGCGGCTGCACACAGAGCGGAATCGGCCGGCATTCCCGTCGTGATGAATCGGTGCATTTTGAAAGAGCTTGCGCGCCTGCTTGGCTGATTCAGTTTCGCGCCGTGCGCGCTAGACTACTGTTCGTAAAGCCTTCCTGCCACATGCATGGGTCATTCGTGCGGTGGGCGGCGCTGCCGCTCGCGTCTTGCACGGTCGCGTTACTTCTGGTGCTTGCTCTGGGAAGCTGCGGCACCCAATCGAGTAGCGCGCTTGGCGAAGCTTACGTCGCGCCCGCATCCATCAACCTTCGTCAAGAGCTTACGAATAAGAACAGCACGGTGGCCGTGCTGAAACACGGCGACCGGGTGAGCATCTTGGACGTTCGACGCCGCTTTATCAAGGTTCGCACGGCTAAGGGAGTAGAAGGCTGGATCGATTCGAGTCAGCTGCTGAGCCCGGAGCAGATGGATCAAATACGTCAGGAGCGCCAGCGAGCGCTGAACCTTTCTTCCGAAGGATCGGCGACTGTCTTCGAGGCGCTAAACGTTCATATTGAACCCAATCGGCAATCTCCGGCGCTTGCCAGAATTCCAGAGGCAGGTTCTGTTACGGTGTTAGCGCACCGGATTGAACCAAAGATGCCCGCCCAAGCCGGCAGCTCGGCGTTTACGTTCGAAAAGCCTCAGAGTCCATCGCGGCGGCAGCGGCGGGAAAAGCAACCAAAGAGCGTGTTTCATCTTCCTCCCAAGCCGCCGCCGCCCAAGCCTCCAGCGAATTGGCAAGAACTCTCGGCCGAGCGTGTTGACGGATCGAGCAGCACCGCCGATATCAAGGCCAACCGCCAGCAGCAGATCGCAACAACTAGAGCACAGGAACTCAAAAAGCCCGTCATTTTTGAAGATTGGTCGCTGGTGCGTACGAAAAGCAATCAAACCGGGTGGGTGCTCTCGCGGAACTTGATTATGTCGATCCCGGATGAGGTGGCGCAATATGCCGAGGGCAAGCGCATCAGCTCTTATTTCGATTTGGGAGCGGTCTATGACGAGGTCAAGGGAACCAAACATAACTGGCTGTGGACTACGTCCTCCGCGACGCTGCCCTTCGACTTTGACGCATGGCGGGTGTTTCTCTGGAACCGCCGCCGCCATCGCTACGAAACTTCGTTCCGGCAGCATGACGTGGAAGGCTATTTTCCTGTCGAAGTAGATCCGCCAGACTCAAACAGTATCGAGCGCACTTTCAGACTGATTATGAAAGACGACGACGGCAAACTTTGGCGCCGGAGCTATCTGTTCGACGGAGTGCGCGTCCACCTCACAGCCAAGGGAGGCTACGATCCTGGCGTCTCAGGGAACGGCAGTCATGTCGTCCCTTTGAAGCCGAATCAACTGAAGGCGAAATCACCGGGATGGCTTCGCCGCCAATGGAATGCACTCACGCGGGGCACGGGCGCAGGGAATTAGACGTCTTCAATTTTGCCTACAATCTCGACGTTATCCATCGCAAGGAACTGTTTCACGTGCGGATGTTCGCATTGCGCGAGCTCGGATACAGGTCCGAAATAGATAGCTTCGCCCTTGTAAAGAAACACTACTGAATCGGCCACTTTGCGCATCAGGTCAAGATCGTGCGTCACAACAACAGACGTGAGCCCCAATTGGCGCTTTAACCGGAGCATGAGGTTGCCCAAATCGTCGGACATGATGGGATCGACCATCGTCGTTGGCTCGTCGTAGAGGATGCACTCTGGTTGCGCGGCGAGCGCCCGAGCGATTGCGACCGAGCGTTTGTACCCTGTCGAAAGGTCGGCCGGGAATAGATCTTTGACGTGCAACAGATCCACCATGTTCAACAGCCCGTTTACGACATCTTCCTTGTTTTTTTCGTTGTAATCGTCGCGGAGCTCCAGCGAAAACAGAATGTTTTCTCCGACAGTCAGAGAATCGAAGAGTGCGCCCGATTGGAATACCATCGTGACTTTCTTTCGAATACGCCGTAGCTCCGGTTCAGGCAGATCTGTGATGTCTGTATGCGCAACGATGACGTTTCCCTTATCCGGCCTGAGGAACCCCATGATATGGCTCAGCGTCACTGATTTTCCGACCCCGCTTCGGCCAATAATGGCAAGCGTTTTTCCGGTGTCGACGTAGAAACTGACGTCAATTAAAACCGGGTGATCGAACGCCTTACTTACATTCCGGAATTCGATGTAGTGCGGGTATTCCTCGATTGGCATCGCGTGCGCTTATGCCCGCTCAGCGCGTTGCCACGCAGCCCATTCTTGAGGAGTGTTGATATTCGATATCGTGGTGTCAATTTGCAGCGCACAAGCCTTCAGCTCCCGGACGAGTTCCAACAGTTTCAAGCGGCCCTCGTCGAGCGCAGCTTCGACAAGCCCTAGACAGTGGCTCCGGTATACGGCACACAGAGGTTGCAGGGCGCCGTCCGGCTCGCGTGTCACGATGCAGCGTTGGTCAGTTTGCCGCGCCCCCGCGAGGAGGCGGCGAAGCCAGCGAGTCTCGATGTCCGGCATGTCGCAGGCGAGGACCAGATTCAACTCGCCGCGGCCGCTCGCCAGCGCCGTTTCTATCCCGGCAAGCGGGCCCATTCCAGGCCGCAGATCGGGTAAACACTCGATGCCGAGACGCCCGTAACGATCGGGGTCTCCGATAAGCACGGCTGTGCCGGCTGCCGCCGCTGCTTTTGCGGCGATCGTTTGTATGAGCAGCCCCGAACGGAGTGGTAACAGCGCCTTATCGCGTCCCATCCGCGAGCTGCGGCCGCCCGCAAGCACAAAAGCAGCCGCTTTCATGAAGAAATAGTAACATTCGATACGCAGATTTTCCGGCTATAATTGAAACAAACAAAGCTGATTGATTTTGTCCTATGGTGCGCACCAGCAGCCCGCCCGTGCACGAGAGCCGCTTCGCTGAGTAATCTGCATGCTTTGCCTCCCCCATTCAAGCGCATCTGTGTCCGTCGCATTCCTCACGTTCTGTTTCGGGGCTGCCGCGCAATCCCAATCGCATGCCCCGGCTCGTATCCAGGCGATCCGGTTTTGGTCTTTCGGGGACGTCACCCGCGTTGCCATTCAGACCGACGGTGAATACAAGCTAACGTCGGATCAGATCGCGAATCCTTCGCGCCTGTATTTCGATCTCACCGGGCTCCGGCCGCCTTCCGCGCGTAATCGCGGCATACAAACCATTCGAGTCGGTGACCGGCGGCTTAAGGAAATCCGCATAGCGGAAGTCAGTCCGGGTAGAACTCGCATCGTGTTCGATCTCGAAACGCCCGTCGAGGTGGCCTCATCCGAACTTGTAAATCCGGACCGGCTGATTATTGAAATCCGTCCGAAAGAGCCCAGCTTGCCAATGCGGGCGGTCGGTCGAACCGCAGCCCCGCTGAATCGGAACGAACTTCCGTCGCCAAAGGCGGACAGTGATTTGCCCTTAAATGCTTCGACCGCGCCCGCGGCGGCAGTCGCACCGGCGAAGAGGCCGCCCATCGAGGTTGTTTCGGTTGAGGACGACGATGCATCTAGCACCTCTGGCCCGCCACAAGTCAATACAACTCCGCGAATGGACTCTCCGACTCCCGGAGTTGGCACGGTCATCAATTCGCAGACGACTCACAATCGGCCGCCCGCGCCCGCGCGAATCGCGAGTACCCGCGAAATGGGAATCGCGACCCCGGCGAAGAGAGACAGTAGTGGGGATCGAAGTCTGGTGCGCGTATTCGGGTTGAAGCTGGGCAAGGTGGTAATCGACCCCGGACACGGTGGACACGACACGGGAACGATTGGCCCAAATGGCCTCATGGAAAAGGATCTGGTGCTCGACATCGCACTGCGGTTGGGGAGATTGATTACGCAGCGGCTAGGCGCTGAAGTAGTGTACACGCGCTCAGATGATATTTTTATTCCGCTCGAAGACCGGACTAAAATTGCGAACACCGAGAAAGCCGATCTGTTTATTTCGATTCACGCGAACTCGTCCCCCGAGCCTGGCGCCACCGGTGTCGAAACGTACTATTTCAATCTGACAACCGATCAAGGTGCATTGGATCTCGCTACACGCGAGAATGCGACTTCGATCAGCTCGATCTCGGATCTGAATGATCTGCTGCACAAAGCGATATTGAAGACAAAATCGGAAGAGTCTCGAGAATTCGCGCAGAAAGTGCAAACATCGCTGTGGGGAGCTTCGGCGAAAATGAATAACCGCTCGCGCGACCGGGGCGTGCGTCAAGCGCCGTTCGTGGTGCTGATTGGCGCGACAATGCCCTCGATTCTTGCAGAGATCGGTTTCGTCTCCAACCCCCACGACGAAAGGCTTCTGATGCGAAGCAACGAGCGAGCGCTGATGGCCGAAGCTCTGTTCAGGGGCGTTTCACAATACGCAAACTCGCTGAGCCACATGCAGATTGCCCGCGCTGTTTCGCAATAAGCGCCTATCACTCGATCTCTCGACGTGGCCCGCGTTCCCGGCAGATTCCTCGCTTGCTTCGCCGGATGAAATCGGCAAGATACAGGGTGTGCTCAGACGGGATCTCCGCTTCGATACGGGCTAGGGCCTCGTGGGTTTTCAGCCCCGTGCGATACAGCAGCCTATAAGCTGTCTTGAGCTGCCGAATCTCTTGTTGGGAAAAGCCGGCACGCTTCAATCCGACCAGATTTAGCCCTTTCGGCGCTACGTTGAAATCCGAATACAAAAAATAAGGCGGAAGATCACTGTTCACTCGCGTGTTACCTCCCACCATGGCAAGCCGCCCGATCCGCGAAAATTGGTGAACCACAACCCCGCCCGAGAGGAAAACCTGATTTTCCACTTGCGCATATCCGGCCACCAATGCGCAACTCGCGATTACGATGTTGTCGCCGATGCGGCAATCATGCGCAATGTGGCCTGACGTCATGATGTAGTTATCATTCCCAATCCGCGTCTCCGATTCCGGCCGGCTGCCGCGGGAAATCGTGAAATGCTCGCGAATTTTGTTCCGGTCGCCAATGGACAAGTAGCTGCGCTCACCAGTGAAGGCTTTATCGAGTGGATCGGTGCCGAGCGCGGCGCCCGCGGAGATTTCATTTTCATCACCAATCGTGGTCCATCGCTTCACATACACACACGGCTCGAGCAAGCAGCGAGCTCCGATGCTGACGTTCTCCTCAATCACGCAAAATTCACCGATTTTCGTGCCCGGACCGATCATGGCATCGGGATGCACGCGCGCGCTTGGGGCAATCTCGGCGGAGGGGTCGGCGGACATCATGTTAAGTATGTGACATGCCTCAGCTCACCGTTGCTCAGCTAGCGGAAGTTTGTGGGGGCCGAGCTGAAGGGGATGCTCGGCGTTTGATCAGCGGCGCCAGTGCGCTCGAGCATGCTACGGCGGCGGATCTGTCGTTTGTGGCGAATCAGAAGGCCCACAAAGCAGCGACCACTTCAGCTGCAGGTTGTTTGATGGTTCCACTCTCGTTTGAAGAACGCGGGCCGTGGTCGCTGATCCGTGTCGAAAATCCTCGGACGGCATTCGCGCGTGCGGTTGAGGCTCTCTTTCCGATAAAACGCCGTTTACCAGCAATTCATTCGACTGCCATCATCGCTTTGACAGCGAGCGTCGCGCGTGAATGCTACATTGGGGCCTACGTCACAATAGGCGAGCACACAAGCATTGAGAAGGGGTGCTCGATTGGAAATCACTGCGCTATTGGAGACGACGTCACTATCGGCGAGAATACAGTTCTACACCCGAATGTGACCGCCTATGATCGCGTGCATATTGGGTCGCGCGCCGTGTTGCATTCCGGATGCGTCCTCGGCGCTGATGGGTTTGGCTTCACCTTAATGGGCGATCGCTATGAAAAATTTCCGCAAATCGGGAGTGTACATATCGGCGACGATGTGGAGATTGGCGCGAACTGCTGCATTGATCGAGCCGCACTGGGAGTGACGAAGGTTGGCGACGGAACCAAGATCGACAATCTGGTTCACGTAGCCCACAATTGCAACATTGGCAAACATGTCATCATCGCGGCGCAAACGGGATTTTCAGGAGGCGTTTCGGTTGGCGACTATGCGGTGATCGGGGGACAGGCAGGGTTCGGCGAAAACGCCAATATCGATTCAAAGGCCGTCATCGGCGGAAAGAGCGGCGTGTTACCGTCGCACAGAGTACGCGCGGGAGAGCCCGTCTGGGGAATACCCGCCCGACCGCTCCGCAGTCACTTGACTGGTCTAGCGAACGTGGGAAAAATCCCGGAGCTGCGCGAAAAGGTACGGCAACTCGAGCGAAAAATGAAGATGCTAGATACCCGCGCCGAGTCCTGATTCTCAGCAAGCGCCAGCTGCAAACGCCAGTGCGTTTTCCGATGTCTGTGTGCGCTCCAGAATCCGATGCGTTTGCAAAATCATGAGCTGGATCTGCCGCACATGGGCGCACACCGCTTCATCTGCCGCCGTAAGTTCAAGATAATATGCAAGCGACTCGATCACGCCTAGCGGCTGACGGAGTTCATGCGCCAATTCATCGAACGATAAATTCTTCGGACCCGTGTGGCACGGATCAAGTTCACTCGCGCCGATGCAGCTAGCTTGTGAAGTGAACGAGATAGGCGAAGGGAGTTGCTGGTTCATTCGAATTTGTGAGTCAGTCGCCAGTAAAAACCGGAAGACTGAATCCGACCGTTTGATTGTGCGCTTGATTCAGAGGCGAGTCAATACTTTTTGAAAGTAAATTTACTAGTACTTTGGTTCACAAAACGGCGCGGTACTTCCGGTACGTTGCTGTGATATTCTCGTGAACGTTACGGTTGCCTGCATGGGCCTGTGGCGCAGTTGGGAGCGCGCTTCCATGGCATGGAAGAGGTCAAGGGTTCGAATCCCTTCAGGTCCACCAAAATCTCCACCGCGCCTTCGAGCGTTGTTGTTTCACACTCGCCGCAATTTTACGCTCTCAACCAAATGATCTTCGCGCTTTTCCAAGATCAGGTGCGCGCGCTCGCGTGTCGGACGAATGTTCTCGCGCAAGTTCAATAGATTGATGTCTTCCCAAATGCCACAGGCAGTTTCGCGCGCTTCCACCTCACTCAATTCCGAAAAACGGTGGAAATATGAAGCTTCGTCCCTGAATACGGTCTCACGCAGCCGCATAAACCGATCCACATACCAGCGCTCGATAATCTGCTCTTCGGCATCGAGGTAAATCGAGAAATCAAAAAAGTCGGACACGAAGACCTGCGACGCTCCGCGGCCTTGTGAGTCCGGAGACTGTAGGACGTTCAAGCCCTCCACAATCAGAATGTCCGGTTGTTTTATTTCCTGAGTAGCGTCCGGAATGATGTCGTAGTGCAGATGCGAATAAACAGGCGCCGCAACAGTCGCGACGCCTGCCTTAATGTCAGCCAAAAAGCGTAACAGCCGTCGTAGATCATAACTCTCGGGAAAGCCTTTGCGGTTCATCAGACCACGCTCCTCGAGAATCCGGTTTGGGAAAAGGAATCCGTCGGTTGTAATCAGATCGACTCGCGGGTGATCGGCCCATCTGGCAAGCGAAGCTTGCAGCACGCGTGAGAATGTGCTCTTCCCGACAGCCACGCTTCCTGCGATACCGATGATGTAAGGGACGGTGGCGGCGAGGGGTGATCCGATGAACTCGCGCCTGGCTTGATACAGGTGCTGAATAGCCGCAACATGCAGATTCAGAAATCGCGATAGAGGAACGTAGATCTCTTCGACCTCAAGCAACGAAACCTGCTCGTTGATGCCTCGCAATGACGCGAGCTCTTCCTCGTTCAACAAGAGCGGTGTGTTCGCGCGGAGCGCTTTCCACTGGTCGCGGTTGAAATCGATATAGCGGCTAACGGGCGCTGAAACGTTCCTGCGACTTGCCTGCGCACTGCCCTGCTGTTCTTCTATATTGGAAGTAGAGCCGTCGGGTAGCCGAGTAGGTATTTTTCTCGGGCGCGTACCGAAACCATTGGTGGTCTTTGCGGTCGACGGCTCGGCGTTGCCTGCCTGCTTATCGATGCCGGTTTTATCGTCGGTGATTGCGGCTCTCCTGGTCCTGTTTGCAATGCTGCCGGGCGCCGCTGAGCCAGATTCCTCGCTGGCGATTATCAATGGCGGCGTAGCGCAATCGGAAGATGCACCTTTCGTGCCCCCAGATTATCAATTTCTGCCTGGAGATTCCGTCTACTTCACCTTTCAAATTGCGGGTTTTTCCGTTGCTACAAACGAGACTGAGAACGTCCGCCGCATCTCGCTTTCCTATGAGATAACTCCTCAGGATGCAAACGGAGTTGCGTTAGCGCCTTCGAATTCGGGGGTTGTGAAAGTGGAGCTGAATCCCGAGGACAAGAACTGGATGCCAAGGCGCCGGGCGTCTTTTCTCTTGCCTGCATCTGTTGCGAAGGGTGAGTTCCGCATGCACGTCGCCGTTCGGGATCTCTTGGGTAAGGACGAAACGTCAAAGGACTTTCCGTTTCGAATCGGCGGTGTTACGGTCCAGCCTTCTGGGGCTCTTGGTGTGCAGAATTTCCGCTTTTTGCGGCAACAAAATGACCGCGAACCGCTCGCAGTTCCGGCTTTTAGCCCGGGCGATACGATATACACAAATTTCGAGATCGTCGGGTTCAAGATCGGCCCACAGAACCATTATCGAGTGGTCTACGATCTCAGCGTTCTCCGGCCGAACGGGACGCCCTTTCTTCAGCAGCCGCAAGCGGCGGAATACGACAAGAGCACCTTTTACCCCGCCCAGTTCCTACCCGTCAATTTCAGCATTACGACTTCACGCGATGCGGCTCGCGGTGACTATGTCATCGTTCTTACGGTTCGAGATTTAGTCGGCAATCAGACTTGCCAAACGCGAGAAGCATTTAGTATCGAGTGACGGTAAATCAATCGGCGCTCGCAGCGAGATTACGCACTCTTCTGATCCCCTCCGCAAACTCGTCCTCGGGCGTGATCAGGCTCACCACAATGTAGGGCTCCGATGCCATATCAAAAAAATAGCCCGGCTGCGCAACAACATTTTGTTCACGAATCAGCCGGCCTATCCATTCTTCTTCTGACAGGATTTCCGGCAGCTTAAGAATCGCAGACCACCCGCCTTCGCAGTGCAAGCGGCGGGCGGGACTGTGCTCCAAAAGAGCATCCATAGCCTTCAAATTTTGCGATGTGCGGTGCCGAATCCGTTGCTGAACGCCTTCCCCTATATTGAGTAGCTCGGGGAGTGCGCGCTGGACAGGAGTTGTTACAGAGAGATACGTATCAAGGAGCAACTCAAGACGGTCCCGGACGGTTTCCCGGTCTTTGTTCGGGCCATTCAGCACGATCCAGGAAAGCTTCATCTGCGGCATGCCGGCGGTTTTGGAAAGCCCGTTCAACGAAAAGGTAAGCGCAGAGTCGCAGCCGGTCAGCGTTGTCACGCGCGCTGCATCCACGCCGAAAGAATAATCCATGAATACTTCATCCGAGATGACCGGCAGTCCGTGTTGTTCTGCGATTTCAAGCAATTTCCCGGCTTCCGGTCCTTTTAGAAACGAACCGGTCGGGTTGTGAGGATTTACTACCACAATGGCGCGAGTGCGCGAAGTAATTTGTTTCTGCAAACTGGCGAAGTCGATAAACCAATTGCCGTCGTACAGCAGCGGGTAACGGGCAATTTCCACCGATTCCACCGAAGCCAAGTATTCGAACAGCGGATAGGAAGGCGCCGGGACCAAGATATCGTCGCCTGGATCACAAAACAGCTTGAACAGCAGCGAGTATGCTTCGCTTGTGCTTGCCGTCAAGGCAACTTGCTCCGGCAATATCGAGACGCCACGATGTTCGTAGTAGCGGGCAAGGTGAATTCTGCTCTCCTCATTTCCGAACGGGTCAGGCCGATATGTAAAATCCTTGATACTTGCGTAAGCGCGACTGATCTCTTCATTCGGGTAGTCCGCGAACACTTCAGTAGGATTCGAGACAGTGAGGTCGAGCAGGGGGACGCCAGCATTTCGCTTTTCTTCGACCAGGCGGCTGAACGAATTCGGGGAAAACGGCCAGGGCAGCCGTTTCGAGTAAGAGTACAAAGACCTACTTTGTCACGCCCGCCCTGGGTTCGCAAGAAGTATGGGGAGGCCTTAACGAAGATCGCGAGGCGTATTGCCCTCCGCAAGGCAACACGCCTCTAAGGGCGCCGGAACGCGCATTCCGGCGCCTTCTCCACGCTCGCTTGATCAGCTTCTCAACCAAAAGAAAGCGGATCGCCGTGCCGCCATCTCTATACGCGTGTGCCCCCACGCGCGGGAGACACTGATTAGCGAATGTGGAAACTTAAATCTGGATTCCTGAACAGCCGCTCGCTTATGCGTCAGCTCTGCTTAAGAGATACTCCCCGAACCGCGATACAGCGAACGGGAAATGAGGCAAGCTGCTGATTCGAGAAAAGATCTTTTTTTTGCAGAAATTGTCACGAGCAGAGGATGTCCGAAAGATCGTAGAAAAGGGAACGACTCACCCAGAGCCCGTGATAGGCTCTGGGAAATTTTTCTTGCCAGAAAAAAAGGAGAGTCGTTTTGAAGAGAGCGTATCAGAGAAGAGCGGTCCAGAAGAGTGCGGGTGCAGAGAAGGATCGGGCGGTACAGATTTGCTTGCCGATGGCAGAAGTGCTGACCAGCTTGGAGCAGGGCTTGGGTGAGCTGGTCCGAAAGGTGGGCCGGATGTTCATCCAGTCCGTACTGGAATCGGAGGTCGAGCAGATTGCTGGCCCGCGATCGTGTCGCAGGCAAACGCGGCAGGCTTACCGGTGGGGTATCGAGCAAGGCTCGTGCCTCATCGATGGCCAGCGGGTTCCGATCGCGCGGCCACGCGTGCGTGAGTGTGGCGGCAAAGAGCTGCCCTTGGGAACTTACCAGCTCTTCCAGCAAGTGAGTCCGGCAGAAGAAACAGTTTGGAGCAACATCATGCGCGGGCTCAGCATGCGGGATTACAAGTTAGTGCTGCAGCAGTTTATGGATGCCTACGGGCTGGAGAAGAGCACCCTCAGCGAACGATTTGTGGAGGCCAGCCGCAAGAAGCTGGAAGCTCTCATGAGCCGTTCCTTGCAGCATCTCCAGATCTGTGCGCTGTTAGTTGACGGCACGATCTTCAAGGGCCAGCATTTGGTGGTCGCCATCGGCATCGATGCGTTTGGCAAGAAGGTCGTATTGGGACTGGTGCAAGGAGCCACCGAGAATGCGAAGGTGGTGAGCGGCTTGCTTGAGCATCTGTCCGAGCGGGGGCTGGATTTCAGCCAGCCGCGTTTGTATCTGATTGATGGCAGCCGTGCCTTGCGCGCCGCCATTGAGCGGCATGCCGGCGAAGCCGCTTTCATCCAGCGCTGCCAGGTGCATAAGATCCGCAACATCCTGGCGTATGTCCCGGACACGCATCAACACTGGTTCAAGTACAAGCTACGGCTGGCCTACGCTCACGCTGATAGCAGTGATGCTCGGCAGGCGCTTTATCGATTGCACGATGAGTTGAACGAGCTGAACCCGAGTGCGGCGGCCAGCTTAATGGAGGGCTTAGAGGAGACCCTCACGCTACATGATCTGCAGGTGCATGCCCGGTTGCGGCGATCCCTCAGCAGTACCAATGGAATCGAATCCAGCTTTTCAGTTGTCGAGACCATCTGCCGGCGTGTCAAACGCTGGCAGGGCAGCGATCACCGCTTGCGCTGGGTGGCCTCAGCCCTGCTGTATGCCGAAACACGCTGGAATCGTCTTCACGGCCACCGCCATTTGCCGCTGCTTATTCATAATCTGCAGCGTGCTTATGACATACGTTGTAACCTAAATGCGACCACCGCCGCTGCCCATTCGGCGGCTTAGATCGTGTTTTCCGAGCCGTTCCTTTTTCAACGGAAAGGCGGACATCCTCTCACGAGCACGCCGGCGGCGCTGCTGCAGCCAGCTCGGCCTACACGTCGAAGCCGGAGGGTCTGATGATTTTCGGTTCGGACGATGCTGGTTGAGTAGTGTCGTTTGCGGCTTTTACAAAGCCGCCTGGATGCAAATTCGGCTGTGAGCCGTACCGGGTGGCAAAGCTGCGGGTGAACTCCGCTCCGAAGAAAAAGATTTGGCCCGAATAATAGACCCAAAGGACTAAAACAACAATAGAAGCGGCGGCTCCATAGGTGGACGCAAAACTAGCCTTTCCCAAATACAACCCCAGGACGAATTTGCCTATCGTAAACAGAAAGGACGTGACCGCCCCGCCAAGTATCACGTCCCGCCATTCGATTCGCACATTGGGCATGATTTTGTAGATTGTTGCGAAAAGCCCGGAAATCACAAGGAATGAAATGAGCACGTTGGTAAGATGCAGCACCACTTCCTCGCCGGGCAGAATAGAGGCCGACAGCACACCCAGGGCTGAAATCCAAGCGCTTACTGCAAGCGAGACCACTAGCAAAAAGCCGATTGAGAGCACAATTGCAAAAGAAAAGAGCCGCTGCTTGATAAATGCAGTAATTTTGCTCACGCGGCTGAAGCTGGGAGTCGGAACTTCCCAGATTGTGTTGAGTGCATCCTGGAGCTCGATCAGCACGCCCGATGCGGCGAATAAAAGAGTTGCTAAGCCGAGCGCCGTGGCGATAATGCCGTGAGTCGTATTTCGCGATCCTTGGAGCACCGCCTGAATCGCCTTTGCTCCCGGAGGACCAACCAGCATTCCAACCTGTTGAACGATGTCGTGCTCTGCGGCGTCATGACCGAAGACGAGGCCCACGATGGCCACCACGACCAGTAGCAGCGGCGTAAGGGAAAGAAGCGTGTAGAACGCCAGTGCGGCTCCTAAACGCTGAGCTTTATGTTTGCTCCATTCATCGAAGCTCTCGGTCAGCAGCTCTTTAACGTCGCACCAGCGAAATGCAGCGAGTGGCTTACGATAGCGGCGCGCGCCGCCCGCGGTAGTCTCGATTTCCGTCCCGTTGGGCTCCAGTATGCGTTTCGCGTTCTCGCCAGGCAATGGCATGCGCTCCGGCTCGGGATTCGTATCCACATTCTATCTCCCGCAATCCTTCAGGGCTTGACTTAGAACAAGTGTTTTCACAAACACTGCTGAAGTTTTGATTCTTTCGTAACCCTCGCGCTCGTAAAACCGGTGAGCCGCTTCTCGCGTGACGCGGGATCGCACCACTATACGGGCGAGATCCCGATCTCTCGCCCACTGCTCGGTCTTCGCAAGCAATTGCCGGCCGATGCCGCGACTGCGAAACTCGCTCGAAACCACGAACCCTCCAATCTCTGCCACAGGCTCCGCTTGCAGGTGATGAACGACGCCTATGTCGATCCAAGCGACTACACTCCTCTCTTCGCAGGCAACATAGACAACGTGATCCGGTAACCGATGCAATGCCTCGAGGCGCTTTCGCATGGCAGCAGTCGATACTGGGTAACCCAGTTCGCCGCTCAGCTTGGCGGCGGCTTCAGCGTCGTCGGGCGTTATTTCTCGAATCGTCATTACCGCAAACATCAGAACGAGTGGCCACGAGTCTTTCCGGGCTTTACGCTTCTGTCCGTATAATTTCACCGAGCCCCAGGCCGCGCAATCCGGGCTCGACTTGCGCCCGGTCACCCACTACGATCCAGATCATGGTTCGAGGGTCGAGCAGCGATTTCGCACACGCGTCAATCTCGCCCGTGGACAGCGCCGACACGCGGCTAACGTATGTGTCGTAATAGTCGAGAGGCAGGCGGAACTGCAACAGATCGCCAAGCAGATTGCCGATCGAGTTCATGGTCTCGTGCGCACCGGGAAGCTCCAGAATCTGCTGCTGCTTCACCTTCTCCAGTTCCTCTTCGCGAACCGGTTTTGTGCCCGTTATTCCCGAGAGTTCGTTTATGATTTCGGCGATGGAGTCGCTCGTTTTGTCGCCCTGCACGGATGCGTACGCCAAAAACGGGCGTTGAGCGCGAGCTCCATAGAGCACTGAGGCAGCGCCGTAAGACCAATGCTTATCTTCGCGGAGATTCATGTTCAACCGGGCGCCAAAGGAGCCGCCGAAAATGTTGTTTGTGGTCTCGAGTGCGACCTCGTTCTCTGCGCTGGGTGGAGGAGCAACAGTGCCGGCTATCACGATCGAGTGCTGCGCTCCGGGCTTGTCCACCAGGTACAATCTCGGATTTGCGGGTTTCGGAACCGCTCTGACGTCCTTTTCGGGAACCGCGGCGCCCGTCCATTCACCGAAGAATCTCTCCAGTTTCGGCATAATTTCAGCAGGCGTAGTATCGCCGACAACGATGAGCGTCGCATTACCCGGTTTAAACCAGCTCGTGTGAAACCGCGCCATGTCTTCCCGACTTAGTTTCTGAACGCTCTCTTCGGTTCCAGAGCCGGTCAGGGGTAAACCATAGGCGTGTCCGCGGCCGAAAAGCAGCGGCGGCAAGGCCCGAAGCGCCATTTGCAGAGGCGTGACTTTCTCGTTCGCGATGGCCGCCAGCAGCAGCTTCTGCTGACGCTCGAAATCCGCGGCTGGAAAAACAGCATTGAGGATCACATCACTATAAACATCCAGCGCGCCATCAAGAGTGTTCTTGAGAGCCGACAGGTAAACCGAAGAGACGTCGAGATTCGAGCCGCTGCTGAGTTGCGCGCCCAAAAGTTGCAATTCATCACTGATCTCGAGCGCAGTGCGCCGCTTGGTTCCCCCGGTAAGCAAGGACGACGCGAGTCGAGCCGTGCCCGGAAGTGCAAATTGATCGGCTGAGTACCCAGCGTTAACGATCAACCAAAAGTTGACAACCGGAACGTCGTGGCGCTCCGCGACAAGAATTTTCAAGCCGTTGCCAAGCCGATCGTGATGAATGGCAGGAAGCCTGAGTTCGTGCGCGGGGCCGAGTTCCGGCAGGCGGCGTTCGGCAGGAGCCTCGATGACGGGAGTTGCCGGCGCAAATGGAATCACATCGAGGCTGTACATGCCCTTAGAAAGCCAGTCACGCGTCGTTTCGCGAAGATCTTCTACCCGCGTTTCATCCAGATGCCGCAGGCGTTCCTTGTATGCGTCGGGACGGCCTAGGTACGTTTGGCTGCTCGCAAGAATGTCCGATTTACCGCCGAAGCCACCAATGCGCTCGATTCCACGAACAAACCCTGCGTAGGATTGCGCCTTAATGCGTTCGAGCTCGCGCTCGGTCGGGCCCTCGTCGAGAAACCGGGCGAGTTCTTCATCAGTCGCGCGCTCGAGACTGCGAAGGTCCTGGCAGGCGCGCGCCGTGGCGACTACTACGAATTGACTGCCGATTTCACGCTCATCCAAATACGCAGAGACCTGCGTCGCGATCTGATCGTCGTAGACCAACCGTTTATAGAGCCGCGAACTCTTTCCCGAAGACAGAATGCCCGCCGCCAGCCTCAATCGGTCGGCCGTGCCCGTGCCATATCCGGGCACGTTCCAAATTTTGTAAATGCGCCCATGCGGAACCCGATCCTGGACGAGCTCCCGATGCTCATCGGCCATTTTGGCCACCCACGCCTTCTCATGGGCGACGGGCGGCCCAGGCGGAATATCGTTGAAATAGCGGCGCACCCGTTCTCTCGCTTGCGCGGTTGTAATGTCTCCGGCGACTACGAGCACTGCGTTCGACGGCGTGTAGTAGCTTCTGAACCAGTTCCGCACATCGTCAAGCGATGCCGAATCGAGATCCTCCATAGACCCGATCACGGTATGCGAATAAGGATGCTCGGCCGGATACGTAGCCTTCACGACGAGTTCTTCGACAATCGCGTACGGCTGGTTATCGCCTTGGCGCTTTTCGTTCTGCACCACGCCGCGCTGCAGGTCCAGGACTTCCTGGCCGAGCGTCGGCTCGAAGTATCCCATGCGGTCTGATTCTGCAAACAAAGCGTAATCGAGAGCCGATATAGGAACGTTCTCAAAATAGTTTGTCCGGTCCTCGCTCGTAGTGCCGTTCAGATCGGTCGCGCCGGCCCGTTCCATGGCTTCGATGTAGCTTCCCTGAAGGTGCTCGCTGCCGCCAAACATCAAGTGTTCAAATAAGTGAGCCAGCCCCGTCTTTCCCGGCTTCTCATTCTTTGAACCGACGTGATACCAGACATTTACGGCAACAATCGGGGCTTTGTGGTCTTCGTGAACAATGACCTTCAGGCCATTGTCGAGAGTGAATTGCTCGCAGGGAATTTCGATGTTGGGGAAATGCATTACGGCGTGAAACCGTCACGATAGCAAACGGAACAGCTGCGATTTGGAGTTAGCGGGCTAAGATGCCTCGGCGACCGCGCCGCGACGAAGAACCTCGTCCAGCAGCGTGAAAAAGCGCGATTCATCTTCAATCTCAAGGTCAATTTCAAGCCATGCCAATTCCAGCGGTGCAATCGCTCGATCTAAATGCCTCGGACAGTTCAGGCGATCCTTTTCGGTCGTGACTAAAATTTCCGCGCCATGCACGCGCGCTTGATGCGCAATGCGCTGTAACTCAATGGGCTTGTATTGATGATGATCCGCGAAAGCCCAGCGAGAGACGATCTCAAGCCCCAGGATCTCGAGTGTATTCCAGAAGTTCTGCGGGTTACCTAAACCGCAGAACGCACCCACTCGGCGCGCGCCGAGATTCTGAGTGCACTTTCCAGTACCGTAATCGCACCACTGCCGCGCAATCAGACGCGTCCGGAAAACGGGAGCAGCCGCGTTGTATTCACGCAATCGCCCGCAGATCGCTTCGTAGCGCGCTCTGCATTCGGCACGCGTAACGATGAACGCGTCCGCACGGCCCAAGGCTTCGAGAGGCTCACGAAGCCGGCCGAGCGGAACCACCGCGTCCTGTCCAAACGGGTCCAGCCCATCCAGGACAACAATATCGAAATCGCGCCTCATGCGGGTGTGCTGGAATCCGTCGTCGAGAAGAAGCACGTCAGTGGCCGGGAATTGCGTCAGCAAGAGTTTCGCCGTATCATATCGATTCGCGCCGATTCCTACCGCAGCCGCAGCCGTCCTCAAGAAAATCTGGGCCTCATCACCTGTAAACGCCGGCGGAACCTGTGCGCCGGGAGCGAATACCAGGTTGGGGGCTGGTGAGCGGCGCCGGTATCCGCGAGTCAGTATTGCAGGAGAATAACCACGCGCGCTCAGCCGGGACGCAACATGATTCGTGAAAGGTGTTTTCCCGGATCCGCCGACATTGATGCCGCCGATACTCACAACCGGTACCGGCAAATGTGGCAGAGTAGCGGCTTGCTCTTCAAATCTTCGAGACCTGAGAAGGCCAGCCGAGCGCCAAAGAAACGCGAGGGGCCGAAGAATAGAGCTGATAAGCAAGCTTCGGCGCGGCCGTAAGAACGCTGTATTGTACAGGAGGGATAAATGGCCGGCGAGACGATGCGATGCACCCGCGTTGCGTTCAGTCACCTGGCGGGCACGCCTGCCGAGATCTTCAGCACGAGCTCGATCCGTGAGCAGGCTCTGTATGGTCGAAAGCAATTCATCTTCGGTTTCAATCTGCACGATGGCTGATGCGTCTATAAAATCCTGAGCGATGCCTTCGAAATTCTCCATGTGTGGACCAAAAACGACCGGCGCGCCCGCGGCGGCAGGCTCCAGGATGTTGTGCCCGCCCCTGGGTGCGATCGAGCCGCCGACAAACACCACATCGGCGAGTGCGAACGTGCCCGCGAGCTCACCAATCGTATCGAGTAACAAGACTCCCGGAAGCTCGAGTGCTACTGCAGACTTCGATTTGGTCGCAGTACGCCGGACGAAGGGAATACCGTTCTCCTCGAGCTTGCTTGCAACAGCTTCGAATCGGCGGGGCTGGCGCGGTGCGAGGATGAGCAGAAGGCCTGGGAATTCCCGGGCAAGTGAGCGAAACGCGCGTAGAACGATATCGTCTTCATCGATCGAATGCCGGGCAACACTACCTTGCTCATTTGGGCCTGCAGTACTTGCCGCAATCCAGATTCGCTCCGCTCCAAAAACGGGAACCTCGCTGGGCCTGGAAGAAATAGGGCTGTCGTATTTCAGGTTGCGCTCTATATGCAGCCGGTCAGCCTGCACGCCAAGCTGGGCATATCTTGCAGAGTCAATCTCGCTTTGTGCATAGACGACGTCCGGCACTTGCAGAATCGGTGCGAATAACCGGCTGAGCCTCTTGTATCGCGGCCAGCTGCGGCTCGAGATACGGCCGTTCACAATGGCCACTCGACAGCCGGAGCGGCTGATTTCGACATACAGATGCGGCCAGATCTCGGTTTCGAGCACAATCAGGAGGGCCGGCCTGATTGCCCGTAACGTTCGGCGCACGCACGATACGTAATCCAGCGGGCAAAAGAAAATCCCATTGACTAGCAATGCAGCACGCCTCTCCGCAGCTTCCCGTCCGGCGATTGTCGATGTGGACAGATAAATTGGAGTGAGTGGCTGGGCCGTTTTGAGCTCTTCAATCAGAGGAATGGCGGAAGCGATTTCGCCCGCCGATACTGCGTGCAACCAAATGCAGCCGGGATTCGTCCGAGTGAAACGCCGGGGTAAAAATCCGAGCCGCTCGGCAAAATGGGAGCTGTAGCCGCGCGTTGCTAAGAACCGGAACGCGAAGTAAACAGTGATGAAGGGGAAAGATACAAGCTGAATTAACCGGTAAAGGAGAAGTGCAGGCGTGATTCCAAGAACTCGCTTCGTGATTTCGAGTATAGCTTTGACCATCGGGGCCGCAATCGGAGGAGCAAATGCCCAAAACAAAGTTTTTCGCGCCGGCGCTGCCAGCGATTACGCGCATCAAACATCCGATCAGGTGACCATCGGAGCAAAGTCATACGACACCGAAGAGCTGATCGCCGAGGCATTTGGGAAAAAGACGGATCTTCTGAAATACGGCGTTCTTCCGGTGCTCCTAGTCATCGAGAACAAGCGTCAAAAGACACTCGATTTGCGTGATCTCGAAGTGAATCTGGTCGCAGCCGACGGCAGGCACTCCGGGCCGGTTAGTCCGGAAGACATCCTGTTCTTGGGGAAGCGAACCAAGCCGCCAAAGATGAATCCCGTCCCCAACCCTTTACCTCGAAAAAAGAATCCGTTGAACGCGCCGCAGATCGTCGAGCGAGCGTTTGCCGCCAAGATGCTGCCGCCCGGGGATTCGGCGACTGGGTTTTTCTACTTCGAAGCCAAGCCCGAGCCGGGAGACAAACTCTACATTAATGGCTTGCGCGATACGCCGTCGGGGCAGGAGATCATGTACTTCGAGTTCGGGCTGGATAAGTAACTTGCCTGAAATCGCAGACTACCGGTTCGCGCAAGAGCAGGTACATCACTCGCGCGTCACCGAGTGCAAGGCGGCGGGCGCTGTGGTCTCCGCAGCCGCAGTAGCCCGTGCGAATGAAATAAGACCATTCGCGTGTTGTCCCTGATCCCCATCCGTATCGGTTGGAACAAAATTCTGCCGGTCAGATTGCATTTCTAATGGAGCCGAGCCACCGTACGGTGCGCCCAGCGCGGCTGTGAGGGTCTGGATCTCGGAACTGAGAGATTCAAGCCGCTCCCGGATCTCGGCCATATGTGTTAGCTGGGGATTAGAGCTAGTTGTCGAGGATTCGAGCGCGAGAAGCGCCGCTCGAGCATACAGGGACATGCTTCGATATCCCTGAGCCCGGCAACTGTTCACGGCGGCGTCGTATTCTGCCGCGGAAAGGCGAAACGTGACCATTCTGGATCTACGATCGGATTTAAGCATTTCGATTCCCAATACACCGGAACTCTGTCCGAAAACGAAACTTTATCAACTAAGTCTGCGAATGTCGAGTGGCGCCGCATTCACTTCGTACTACGGATTTTTCCGAATTTGTATCAAATGCCCGAAAAAGTCAGGGCTTTTCTATAGTACTCGTTCTTTTATGGAACAGTTCGGCCACTTGTGTGGGAAACGGCACCGCACCGTCGCCCCCCTTCTTCCCTGCCCAAATAGAAAAATTGAAGGGTTGCCCGGCTCGTTTCTCATCTAAAAGGTGGAACCATGAATACGGTAAAAACAGTTCTTCTACTAGGTATTTTGAGCGGCCTCCTGCTGTTTGGAGGAGAGTTCTTCGGCGGCCGCAATGGCCTGTATGTCGGTCTGATGCTAGCCGTTGCGATGAACTTTTTCAGCTATTTCTTTTCGGATAAAGTGGCGCTCGCGACGTACCGCGCGCAGCCTGTAACTCCGGAGCAAAACGCAGGGGTGTACCGGCGCGTGGCCCCGATTGTCGAGCGGTTGGCGCAGCGCATGAACATTCCGATGCCCAAGCTTTGGCTGATTGCCGAAGAGTCGCCCAACGCGTTCGCGACGGGCCGCAACCCGCAGCATGCCTCCGTCGCGTTTACAGCCGGGATTCTGAACGTGATGTCGGACAACGAGATCGAAGGCGTTGTGGCGCACGAATTGGGTCACGTCCTGCACCGGGACATTCTCATCAGCTCGGTTGCGGCGACTATCGCGACGGCGGTCACCTTTCTGTCGAGAATGGCTTTCTTCTTTGGAGGCACTCGGCGCGATGACGAGGAAGAAGGCGGCGGGTTCGGCGGACTATTCATGCTGATTTTGGCGCCCATCGCGGCGGCCTTGATTCAAATGGCGATCTCGCGCACGCGGGAATACGATGCGGATGCGGCGTCGGCGAAATACACCGGCAATCCGCGAGAGCTGGTCTCGGCTTTACAGAAGCTGGATGCGTATTCGAAGCGCTTGCCCATGGACGCCACACCCTCAACTGCGCACTTATTCATCATTAAGCCATTCACGGGCGAGGGGTTGATGCGGCTGTTTTCAACGCATCCATCGACTGCGGACCGGATCGCGCGCCTGGAGAGAATGGCGCAATAGCTGGAATCTGAATCTCAAGCGGGAAAAGCCTTGGCCCGGTTACGAGATAGGCGCGAACGGAGCGAGCGTCGAAGCTGAGGTTCACGAAGCCTACCCACTGAAGCGGAGCGGCAGGCCAGGCATGCGCGAGCTGATGCGGGACGCCGGCACGCAGATGACGCCCGAAGCCGATGAGTTGACCCTGGGCATTAAAGAACACGATCTGAGGGTCGGTTAACGAGAGGTAGGGCGGAATGTTCGCCGTTCCCGCAAGCTCGAGCCCGCCATTCACAGGAAAGGTGAAGGTGAGTGCGCCGTTTTGCGCAGGGCCGAAGTCATTCAAGAACTCGGAGATGGGCGTTCCCAGCCATTCCGCCGGGCCATTGTGGTAAATCGACAAATGCCGCAGCTGAAGAACTCGAGAAAATCGGGTCACGAACGCGAGATTCGGGAAAATGCTTTTCGTTATGGCCAGATCCGGCACGCCATTTTCGATATCGAGTGTCGCGAGCTGCTGATCGGCTATCTCAACTTCCCGGGCCCGTTCCCATTTTTTGAGGCGCGGGGCCATTGAGAAAACGAGAATGGCCGCGATAAGACTCGTATTGAGCATCAGCAGAGCTTTCGACCGAATCCGATCGGCGATCCAGAGTCCAGCGATTACCAAAAAAGCCCAATTAAGAAGCGGAAGCGTTACGTAACGGACAGGCTTCGCGGCAAAGAACAGTTTGTCGTGAGTTGCCGACATGCGGCCAACCGCCGTGAGAAGTGCGGTGAGAATTGCGAACGCGAAAAAGCCAAAGCACAGGATTGCGAAAGCCGAGTGGAGCAGGCGGTTACGCCTGGCCAAGAGAAAGAAATAGCAGGTGAGGAGAATGCAGACCAATCCGGCGATGATGGAGAAGGAAGCCGCGCGGTCGGCCGAGAAAGGCATGCTGAGGAAGGCACAGAGAAATTCAAACGTATAAATCGGGTGACGCAGCAGCTCGCCCAGATGCAGAGTTCCTGTTCTGTGATACCCGATGAAATAGATGCCAATGGACAAAATGCCGGAAGCGGCGAGAGTCAAGACGGCACGTCTTGGGAGCTGAAGCAGACGCGCGGCAATGGCGAGCACAGGCCAGACTAACAAGCCGTTCGCTGAAGAGTAAGACGCGACGACCCCTGCGCAGATTGCACCCCACAACGCGAACTTGCCGCCTGTCACCTTATTGCGCCAGAGAAGCAGAAAGCCCGCGCAGCAGGCGAATTGAGTCAGCGTCCAATTGAGGAGGAATGCCGTCGAGAGCACAAAAGCGCTCACGGGGCAGCCGATTACGATGGCGGAAACCGCTGCGCCAAACCTCCCCGTGCGCGTGGACGCGGAGGCACCGGAATTCAGGGCCATTACGGCCAGAATCCAGCAACCGAAATAGGCAGCAAGATTAGCCGCCAATGGCAGGAGTTGCTCTCCGTGGAACCACAGCATGTCCGCAACGAAGAACAGCTCTGGAAACACGATGCGGTGCTCGTTGTGCTGATGCCAGAGCTCGCGGACTTTGAAAAACCTGGAGTTTTCAAGGTGTGTGGGAATGCGCCAGTAGTCCTCGACCGGCAGCGGATTGTAGAGACGAATAACGCGGTGAATTGTCTCAATCCAATTAATGGCAGCCCAGGCTGCAAGGATTACCAACAGCAGAGCGAGACCGATTTGGATGGGATTGAGGAGTAGCGATCGTGGGCGTAAAGTCTTATTTGACACACACTGCGACCAAACTGACATGAAACGGGCTGTCGTTCATGGTACAGGCGCATACCCGGCCGAACTCTATTTTTGAAAAATGCGGGTCGAGTACGCGGCGAAAGCTTGCCTGGTTGAAGAAGTTGATATGAGTCTCTTCGAGCAGATGCCACGGCAGGAGGAAGTGACGGTACCCGAGCGGGATCGCGCTTGCATCCGGCACGGTGAATATGGCCGTTTTGATCGAGAGCCGCGCAACCTCTCGGACAGCCGCCTCGAAATCCGGAATATGCTCGATGACTTCGGAGCAGAAGACAGATCTGAAGCTTGCAGGCGAAAAGGGCGAAGGGAGCGCGCCATTGTAGAGAGAAATATAAGGCTTGGCCGCGGGCAGCATAGAGCCGCGGATCATTTGGGTATCCAATTCCAAACCCTGAGCCTCGACGCCTATCGCTCGAAGCTCCGCGACGACGAAGCCGCTACCGCAGCCGAAATCGAGGACCGGGCTTTCGAGTTTTTTCGCAAGCGCCAAGATGTCGGGGTGGACAACGCGATTCGGCGGACCGGAGCCATAGATATCGTCGCGATGGTAGACACGCTCGGAATCGAGCAACTCGCCGTAGTGAGGCTTTACGAAATCGAAGCTTCCGGCGAAATACAGCTCCAGATTACCGATCGCGAGCGACACAGATTCGAAGCGCTTCGCCAGCATCGATTCGGGCACTCGGTATTCGAAGACGATGCCGGCCTGAAGGACCTCGATCTCGCCGACACTCGAGTCGACGTCGGGACGGGACACGCGGTACCGCTGCAGAAAGGGAACCGTTTCCCCATCCAGGAACACACGCGGCTCGGCATGCGTATGCAAATCGGCGCGCGACCACCCGGCGACCCGAATCACTCCGGATGGATCGAGTTCGAGGCGATCCAGATGAATCTGCTTTACCGGCCGGTTGATCGTAAACGAGGTAAATCGCAATGCGCGACTTTAGCATGTTTTCAACTCAGTCTCGACTCGGAGCACGGGGCGAAGCGACAGGTTGAAGATCTCTTGATATGCTGGAGATTCTCGCGGCGGTGCGCCGCGAACCCCTTCCCGAACGGATTCAACGCGTTTTGAAAATTGGATTTGTAAGCCTCGGCTGCCCCAAAAACCTTGTTGACACCGAGGTGATGATGGGCCAGCTCGTTACGGCCGGACACGAGTTGACGCCACAGCCGTCCGAAGCCGACGTGATCGTTGTCAATACCTGCAGCTTCATCGATCCGGCCAAACAAGAATCGATCGAGACGATCCTCGAAATGGCCGAGTACAAGAAGAGCGGCAAAGCGCAGCGGCTTGTCGTCGCGGGTTGCCTCGTCGAGCGTTATCGCGCTGACATTCAGCGGGAACTTCCTGAGATCGACGCCGTTCTCGGCACTAACGAACTGGAAAGGATCACCGCGCTCTGCGAAGGCCTCACGCCGAAACCGCTTGCGCCCGAGCCGTACCTGTATCACGACCTCACCGCCCGCGTGTTCACCACGCCCCGTCATTCCGCTTACATCAAAATCGCTGAAGGCTGCGATCACCCCTGCTCCTTTTGCGTCATTCCGCAGTTTCGCGGGCACTTTCGCAGCCGCCGCTTTGAGAGCATCGTCAATGAAGCCTCTCGCATGTTCGCGAACGGCGTCAGAGAAATCAATTTGATCGGGCAAGATACAACCTGCTACGGCGAAGATCTCGGGCTGAAGGACGGTCTAGCTCTTCTCCTCGCCCGGCTCGCCGAGATTCCGGCCGATCTGCCAAAGTGGGTCCGTTTTCTATACGCCTATCCGAACAAAATCACGCAGAAGCTCCTCGATACAATTGCGGCGCACGAATCGCTGGTCAAGTACATCGACATGCCGCTGCAGCATGGGAGCGCGGCGGTGCTCAAGCGCATGAAGCGGGGAGCGAACGCGGATATTTTCCTCAGATTGCTCGAGCGGATTCGTAACACGATTCCAGGCGTAGCCATCCGGACCAGCATGATTGTGGGTTTCCCGGGCGAAACTGCAAACGATTTCGAACAGCTTTGCCAGTTTATCGAAGCTGCTCAGTTTGATCGTCTCGGCGTCTTCTCCTACAGCGATGAAGAAACCAGCGGCAGTTATCACCTCGACGGCAAAGTCGATAAGCGCGCTATCTATCTCCGGAAAAGAAAGCTGATGGCGCTCCAGCGGCGCATCTCACTGTCCCGGAACCGGCGCCTCCTCGGCGCTGAGCTGCCGGTTCTAATCGAGGGCCCGTCGAAGGAAACCGACCTGTTGTGGGAAGCGCGCCTGTCAACGCAGGCGCCGGAAATTGACGGCATCTGCTACATCAACGATTTCGGGCCGGCTGAAGCGCGTCGCGGAGAAATCCGCGCCGTGCGTATCACTGAAGCTCACGACTACGATGTCATCGGTGAGCTGATCGGCCCGCCTGAACACTCTTATCGTTCCCACCGCGAGCCGTTCGTAATCCTTCCGTCGCACAACAACCCGGCCGCTAGCGTCTCAATCCGATAATAGGAGTTGGAGGCGCCGACGGTGGCAGCAACTCTTCATTGCCCTATCTGTAAAAAGGAAGTGACCTTGGACAATCCGAATATGCCGTTTTGCAGCGACCGCTGCCGTATCATTGATCTGGGCAACTGGGCTTCGGAAAAATATGTGATTTCCACCCCGATTCTCCCAAACGAGTTTGAGGAGCTGGAGGAATCCGAGTCGTCCGAAGGTTCCCGGTGAACCGCTTCACCTACCGAGTGGCGACTCTTCTATCCACGTGGTTCGGCTGCGGTTATTGGCGTTCCGGGCCCGGCACGGCAGGGTCCATGGCGGCGATCTTGATCGCGGTTGTACTGCATAGATACGCAGGCGCAGGCCGGCCCGCCTTGCTGCTCTTCACGGTGCTGCTGCTTGCGCCGGGCATTTGGGCCTCCACTCAGACTGCCCGGCTGCTTGGAAAGAAAGATCCGTCCTGCGTAGTCGTGGATGAAGTTCTGGGGCAGTGGGTCACACTTTTGGGAGCGACCGCGTTGCGCTGGAAAAGCTTTTGTGCAGCGTTCCTTCTATTTCGTTTTTTCGATATTTGGAAGCCGTGGCCGGTGCGCAATTTGGAGAAACTGCCCGAAGGCCTCGGCATCGTCGCAGACGACCTTGCTGCCGGAATCTATGGCGCACTTATTCTGTATATTGGCGGGAAACTGAGACTCTACTAAGTATGGCCAGCAAACATGAGGTTCGTAACCAGATGATCCGGCCCACGGTTGTGGCGGTCGAGCCGTTTGCGGCGATCACCGGGGGCGACTTGCACATCCGGGGCTACAACTTGACAGCCGAAGGCCGGCCTTCGGTCAAGCTGGGCAACCAGCCTGCGCACCTGATTGTCGCGGGCGATTCCTATATCATCGCGCGTGTCCCGGAATCGGCCACCGTCGGCGACCTGGTCGCGTCCAGCGGAAATCACCACAGTGAAGTTTTCGGGACTCACGTCGGTATTCAAATCGCCGACAGCCTGCATCCCGTCGCCAACCCGGCCATCGACCAAAAAGGGAATGTGTATAGCACCTTCAGCGGCTCGCGCGGCCAAAAGTCTCCGGTGTCGATTTATAAGATCGACACCAACTACAACTCGAAGCCGTTTGTGACCGACCTGATGAATCCGACCGGCCTCGCTTTCGATCGCGCCGGACTGTTGTATGTGTCGAGCCGATACGACGGGATCATTTACCAGATCACGCCCACCGGCAACATGTCGGTCTATGCCGAAGGAATGGGCGTCGCAACCGGCATCGCCTTCGATAACGAAGAGAACCTCTACGCCGGCGATCGCAGCGGCACGATTTTTAAAATCAGCCGCTCGCGCCAGATCTACGTCTTCGCCACTCTCGAGCCCTCGATCGCGGCGTATCACCTGGCGTTCGGTCCGGACGATTTCTTGTATGTCACCGGACCCACTACTTCGAGCTTCGATTCCGTCCATCGAATCTCGAACACGGGCGAAGTGGAGACGTTTTATCGTGGTCTGGGCCGCCCGCAAGGGCTTGCATTCGATGCCGAAAGCCGGCTGTATGTGGCAGCTTCTCTAAGCGGCAGGCGCGGCATCATACGCATCGATGCGTCGCGGAAAGCCGAGCAGTTTCTCTCCGGTCCCGGAATTGTCGGGTTGGCGTTTTCCCCATCGCGCTCTCTGGTTGTTGCGACGCACAATGCGCTGTTCCGAGTAGATGTGAATATCGCGGGACGCCGCATTTCTTAAGGGCAGGCCCTAGGTGGCGAAAGCAGAGATCATTGCCGTCGGCAGCGAGTTGCTCACTCCGCAGTACGTCGACACAAACTCTCTGGTGATCACTGAACACCTGAATGTGCTGGGCGTTGAAGTCGTGGCCAAAGCCATTATTGGTGATGACCGCACTCGTTTGGCGGATGCCATACGCGTTGCAATAGGGCGGTCGGAGATTGTTGTCCTGAGCGGGGGCCTTGGTCCTACTGAAGATGACGTGACGCGTGATGCTGCCGCTGCCGCGCTCGGCCGCCCGCTGATCCTGTCGCTAGAGCAGGAATCGATTCTGGTTCGTCGGTTCCGGCAGGTGAATCGGCCTATGGCGCCCAACAACTTGCGCCAGGCTTACTTAATCGAAGGCGCTGAGGCGCTGGCTAACCCGAACGGCTCTGCGCCGGGCCAAATCGTCTGCCTCGGCCCTCGCGCTCTCGTGCTCTTGCCGGGGCCTCCCAATGAGCTCAAGCCGATGATGGCGAACGAAGTGGTCCCGCGCCTCAGGCCCATGCTGCCGCAGCAAGCTATCAAAGTGCGAAGCTTTCGCATCACCGGAATCGGCGAATCGGATCTTGATGCGCTCATCGCTCCGGTTTACTCGAAGTACACCAATCCGGTGACCACCGTTCTCTCGTCGCCCGGCGACCTGTTTGTACACTTGCGCGCCGCTTGCAACACTGAGCACGAAGCCTGCGCGCTGCTGCGCGAAGTGGGGAATCCGATTCGCGAGCTGCTCGGCGAACGCGTCTACAGCGAAAAAACGGACGAGCCTCTCGAAGCTGTTGTCGGCTGCCGGCTGCGCAAGCACCGCGCAACCGTTGCCACCGGCGAGAGCTGCACGGGTGGCCTGATCGCTTCGCGTTTGACAGAGCGTCCGGGCAGCTCCGATTTTTTTCTAGGCGGTTTCGTCACCTACAGCAATGCACAGAAGCGCGATGTCTTGGGCGTCAAGCCGGAACTGCTTGCGAGACATTCAGCCGTCAGCGAGCCGGTCGCAGCTGCGATGGCCGAAGGCGCGATTGCGCGTACTGGCGCAACTTATGCACTATCAACAACTGGCTACGCCGGGCCAAGCGGAGGGACACAGTACGATCCCGTGGGAACGGTGTACATCGGAATCACAGGCCCATCAGGTACGCGCGTCGTTCGCGTCCGGCACGGGGGAGACCGTCAGCGCATCCGGGTGCTGGCTACGCAAAGCGCCCTCGATCTGCTCCGCCGCACCCTGGCGTAGGTGCACGGCGTGCGGCTGGGAAGTACATTATCATGGTGGTCAGGACTCGATGACTGGCTTGAATCCACGCATTACTGTCGAACCCGGCAAAATGGGTGGAAAACCTTGTATTCGTGGCCTACGCTTCACAGTCTACGATCTTGCGTCGTATCTGGCCTCCGGAATGACTGAGGATGAGATCTTGAAAGATTTCCCGTACCTCGAGAAGGAAGATTTCCAGGCTGTCTACGAATTTTTTGCCAGTATTCCGGAGAGGATAGCGGTTCCTGAAGCTTCTCGCTGACGAGAACCTCGCGCCGAGGCTCGCCAGCGACGTCGCCGACTTGTTCCCCGGCTCAATTCACGTCAGTTTCGCTAACCTCGGCAGCCGATCCGACGTAATCATATGGCAATATGCTAAGGCACACGGGTTACGTTCCTCACGAAAGATAAGGATTTCGCAAACTTGAGCATCACCTGGGGTGCGCCGCCTAAGGTGATCTTATTACAAACAGGAAATTGTTCGAGCGCAACCATCGAGCATCATCAGAGCTAACGCTATTCGCCTCTCCGATTTCGAAAACGACATTAGGCGAAGCCTGCTCGTTTTGAAATAGCAACGTTGATTTTGTTGAATACTGGAACACAGACATCGGGTCGAATTTGGAATCGGTTCGAGAGAAAGGCGTGGTGCGCCCGGACAGATTCGAACTGCCGACCTTCTGGTTCGTAGCCAGACGCTCTATCCAGCTGAGCTACGGGCGCAATCGACCCTCAGTATAACAACCGCACCTATTTTCAACGCGCCGGCATCTCGACGTTACAATACGGTTTCCATGATCGAGCAGGTCGCACCCGCGCGCGCACTTCACGGCGTCATCCGAGTGCCCGGAGACAAGTCGATTTCGCACCGCTACGCCATGCTCGCCTCAATCGCCGAGGGTGAATCGGAAGTCTCCAACTACGCGACTGGCGCGGATTGCCAGTCGACTCTCTCGTGCCTTGGATCACTCGGCGTGCATTACGAATTTGCTGAGGCGGATGGCCATCGAACCCTTAAGATTCAGGGAAAAGGTCTTCACGGCCTCAAAAGCCCGAAGCACTCGCTTGAGGCGGGTAATTCGGGCTCTACGATACGCATGTTGTCCGGAATTCTTGCCGGACAAACGTTCACAAGCGAGATTTCTGGTGACGCTTCGCTCGCGAAACGCCCCATGCGCCGCATCATCAAGCCGCTTTCCGCAATGGGCGCGCGTATTAATGCAATGAACGGCGAATATCCGCCGCTTACAATTCAAGGCTCCTCGCTCGAGGGCATCGAATATGATCTCCCGGTCCCTAGCGCGCAAGTGAAAAGCTGCGTTTTGCTGGCGGGCCTGTATGCGAATGGCGAAACGGTTGTGCGCGAGCGCTCGGTAACGCGCGACCACACTGAGATCGCGCTGCGTGAGCTGGGCGCTGAAATAATCTCCGAACCCAGATTGGCTCGTGTGCGCGGGGGCGCGCATCTCACCGGTAAGAACATATTTATTCCGGGCGATCTTTCCTCGGCCGCGTTTTTCATCGTGGCCGCGCTCATAGTTCCCGATGCGAATCTGATCATCGCCGATGTGGGTCTCAACCCGACTCGGACCGCAGTGCTCGACGTATTGCGCGCCATGGGCGCTTCGATCAAGCTGCTTCGGATCGAGGAAGTGAATGGCGAGCTGATTGGCAACCTCCAAGTCAAGACATCACGCATACGCGGCGGCACGATCGAGGGTGCGACGACTGCCGCGGTGATCGATGAGATTCCCGTTCTGGCAATCCTTGGCGCGGTGAGCGAGCAGGGCGTGATTGTACGCCACGCGGGCGAACTGCGCGTCAAAGAAACCGATCGCATCGAAACGCTGCTGCGCAATCTCCGCAGTATGGGAATCACGGCGACTGCGACCCCGGACGGCGTCGAGATTCCAGGCAAGCAGAAATTTCGCGCGGGCCGGCTGAGCTCGTTCGGCGATCATCGAATTGCGATGGCGTTTTCCGTTGCCGCTCTGGCTGCAAATGATGTGTGCGCTATGGACGGCGCCGAAGCGGCCTCCATTTCGTTTCCTGAGTTTTACGAGACTCTACGCCAGATCGTACAGTAATCGGGACCGCGGATGGAAGACTCACTCGATTCAGATCTTACTCACGAGACCTTGGTTCACGATCTGAACAACGTATTTGAAACCATCAGTGATGTAGCCGAGCTGCTCAACGCCGACCGGCATTGGAAACCGCTGGCCGGCACTCTGCGGCGCTCCATTGCGCGCGGACGCCGTCTGATTGGAGCGATTCCCGACAGCACGCCGAATCTGGCAGAAATCGTCGATGGCGCGATCCAATCGGTTCTGGACTACTGCATTGCATCCCGCAAGCCGCGCATCAGGTTCGTGCGTGAGTTCCCGGCCGATTTCCGTTTGCCCGGATCGGCAAAGGACTGGGAACGCGTGTTCGTCAACCTCTTCTTAAATGCAGCGCAGATCATGCGCAAACCTGGAAAGATTGAGATCGCAGCTTCGCAGGCAGAGAATTTGCTGACAATTACTGTTTCCGATAATGGTCCGGGTATCCCGGCCGACATTCTGCCTCGCATCTTCCGGCCGCACGTATCAACCAAGACCGCGGCTTCCGTGCGGTCGGGCCTCGGCCTGCATATTGTGGCATCGATCGTCAAGAAGTATTCGGGCCGGGTCCTGGCTGGCAATCGCGACACGTCGAGCGGCGCGGTTTTCACGATTCTGCTGCCTATGGCTTGATCCAAATGCAATGAAATATCTCTGTATCCATTGCCATTTCTATCAGCCTCCGCGCGAGAACCCATGGCTCGAGCAAATTGAGCTGCAAGACTCGGCCTATCCGTACCACGACTGGAATGAGCGCGTCACCGCCGAGTGCTACGGGCCCAACCTTGCAGCCCGCATTCTCGATGAGCAACAGCGTATCACGAAAATCGTCAACAACTATTCGAGAATCAGCTTCGACTTCGGTCCTACGCTTCTCTCTTGGGCCGTCGAGCACGCGCCCGAACTGTACCGTGGCCTCATAGAAGCCGATAAACACAGCCAGAGGCTTTTTTCAGGCCACGGCTCCGCAATGGCGCAGGCGTACAACCACATGATTCTGCCGCTTGCGAACTCTCGCGACAAGCGCACGCAGATCTTATGGGGCATCGAGGATTTCGTGAGCCGCTTCGGGCGGCTGCCGGAAGGCATGTGGCTCCCCGAGACTGCGGTCGATATCGAAAGCTTGGACCTGATGGCCCAAGCCGGAATACTGTTCGCGATACTTGCGCCGCATCAGGCGAAGGCGTTTCGACCGATTGAAGACGGAGACTGGCAGGATGCCGGCGGCTCAAATATCGATACCACGCGCGCTTACTTGTTTCGCGCGCCGAGCGGCAAATCGATCCACCTGTTCTTTTACAATGGCCCCATTTCGCAAGCCGTCGCATTCGAGAAGCTGCTCCACGATGGAGAGAAATTTGCTTCGCGCTTGCTGGCCCCACTTTCGGATACGCGCGATGTAGCGCAACTCTCTCACATCGCCACCGACGGCGAAACCTATGGCCACCACCATAGGCACGGTGAGATGGCGCTCGCCTTTGCACTTGACCACGTCGAATCGAAGAAGCTGGCCAAGCTTACAAATTACGGCGAATTTCTCGAAAAAAACCAGACTGCTTGGGAAGTGCAGATTTACGAGAACACGTCCTGGAGCTGCGTGCACGGCATCGAGCGCTGGCGCAGCAATTGCGGTTGCAACTCTGGGCGCATCGGGTGGAACCAGGAATGGCGCAAGCCGCTGCGCGAGGCTCTCGATTGGCTGCGCGATTTCGTGAATCCACGTTTTGAGCCTCTCGCCTCACGTCTGCTGAAGGACCCATGGGCTGCCCGCGACGCGTACATCAGTGTCGTTCTCGATCGCTCGCCGGAGGTACGGCAACGCTTCGGGAAAGCACACTTTTCTCGCGCCCTGAGCCCTAAAGAAGAAGTGATCGTCTGGAAGCTGTTAGAGCTGCAGCGCCACGCCATGCTGATGTACACCAGCTGCGGCTGGTTTTTCGACGATCTTTCCGGAATCGAGACAGTGCAGGTGATCGAGTACGCCGGAAGAGCCGTGCAGCTGGCCGAAGAACTTTTCGAAGTGGAAATCGAGCCGCAGTTTCTCGAAAAGCTGTCCGCGGCGAAAAGCAACCTCCCGGAATACGGCGATGGCGCAAGCATCTATCGGAAATACGTGAAGCCCGCGATCATCGATCTCGAGAAGGTCGGCGCGCACTACTCGATCAGCTCTTTGTTTACTCCGTATGGGGAGCGCGCAGACATCTTTTCCTACACAGTGAAACGGCTCGACTATCACGCGAGCAACGCGGGCAAGCTGCAGATGGCGCTCGGGAAGGCAAGCTTTACTTCCAAGGTGACTCAAGAATGCGAAACCCTTATTTTCTGGGTTGTGCATTTTGGCGACCACAACGTCGCTGGCGGGGTCCAGGCTGTGCCGGAAGGATCCGGCTATCAAGAGATGATCGAATCCATCAGCGACTCATTTTCCAGCGCCGAAATTCCGGAAGTGGTTCGTCTTCTTGATAAGCGTTTTGACGGAAAAACCTATTCGCTTCGATCGCTGTTCCGGGATGAGCAGCGCAGGATTCTGAAAATAATTCTCTCCTCGACCGTTGCCGAAGCAGAGGCGGCCTACCTGCAGCTCTACGAGCACCACGCTCCGCTGATGCGCTTCATTGCCAGTCTCGGGACCCCGACGCCTCGGGAATTTTTGGCCGCAGTGGAATACGCAATCAATGGCCTGCTGCGGCGTGCCTGTACGAGTGATGAACTCGACCGGGAGCGGATAGAAAGCCTGCTTCGTGAAGCTCAAGCAAGTAATGTCATGCTTGACAAGACCACTCTCGAATTCGCACTGCGGCGGAAAATCGAGATCTTGGCGTTGCGCTTCTCGACCGATCCGTCGAACCTGGATAAACTCGCAGAATTGCGGTCCGGCCTGGAGATCGCGAAGCAGATGCCGTTTGCCGTCAATCTATGGGTGCCGCAAAACCAGGTCTACGCGATCCATGCCGGACTGTATCAGCGCAACCGGCGAAAAGCCGCGCGCGGCGACAGCAAAGCGAAATTCTGGATCGAGGCCTATTTAAAGCTTTGCGATTTGCTTTTGATCCGAGTGCAATAGATTTTGAGGAATTGCGATCTCAGCTATTTGTCAAAATCCGGCTGATGTCGTTATAGATCACAAAAACAACAATCATCATCAGGAACACGAATCCAAGCTTGAAAACGGTTTCCTTGACCTGTATGCTCATCTCGCGCTGCATGAGCATCTCAATGACGAGCATCAGAAGCGTGCCGCCGTCCAGAATCGGAATAGGCAGCAGGTTGAATATCGCAAGATTCAGGCTGACCAGGGCCATCCACCCCAAGAAACTCGGCGCTCCTTGGTGCGCCGCTTCGCTCGACATTTGGGCGATGCCGATTGGTCCGGCCAGCGTCTTGGGCGAAACGCGCCGTTCGACAATACTTCCCAAAACTTGAAAAATCAACGTGGCGTTTTGCACGTTCAGCTTTGCCGATTCCCTTAGCGCGGATCCCAGGTCCAGCTTCACCATCTCGACCGGAAGCCGGAACGCAATTCCGATACGGAACGGCATTTTGGGGTCCCCCGTGGCTGTCGGGGTAACGGAAATCCGGCGAATGTTTCCACCGCGCATCAAAGTAATCTGGAGGGGCTTGCCGCCGGACCGGATCACCGCCTGCTGAACCGTTGTCGCCGAGGCCACCGGCTGGTTATTTACTTTCATCAGCAGATCGCCCACCGCGAGTCCGGCAGCATGGGCAGGCGAATTCTGTAAGACCTGGCCCACTTGCACGTCGCCTCCCCACCCCGCCACGCCCACACCCTGCTTGGCGTCCATCCTGGGAACCACGGTAAAGTCGAGTTTCCTCCCGTTGCGATCTACGACGACCGGCAACGGATGATTCGCGTTGAGTGCTTCCTGCGTCAGGAGGTCTTGCCAGGTTGGATTGTTGTGGCGGTTGAGCTGAACGATTTTGTCGCCCGGCTGCAGTCCCGCCTGGGCGGCGGCGGATCCCGGTTCGAGACTGCTGATGACCGGGTCGGTCGAGGTAACTTCCTTCGGGAAGCCGTGCATGTAGAGGCCCGTAACCAGGACGAAAGCCAACACAATGTTCATCAGCGGTCCGGCAATCACGATGAGCGCTCGTTGCCAGCGGGCCTGGGACTGGAAGGATCGGGGATCTGTCGAAGGCTCGTCGCCCGGCTGCTCCCCGAGCATCCGTACGTAGCCGCCGAACGGAACTGCCGATATGCGAAAATCCGTTTCCCCGCGCTTCCACCCGAACAGCCGGGGACCAAAACCAAAGCTGAAGGTCTCGACTTTTACGCCCACCAGAAGAGCCGCGCAGTAATGCCCCAGCTCATGGATCAGGATCATGACTCCCAGCAGAATCACGACCCAAAAAACAGGTTGTATCCACGCCACGCTCTAATTTATCCCTTCTGCTCTCCGGTAGACCACATTGTTTTCGACGGCCCTTCCGCTAGTTTGATTCGTTCTGACGGCAACACGGCTGGGCGGGTTCTATGCGGGCCGGCCCTTCGCGGCCGTCCAGCGCGATTCAGCCACAATCTGAGTAGCCAGTTCGCGCGAGACTGCATCCACCGAAATCACTTCCTCTATTGTCCCTGGTTCCGAGGCCGTTTGCCGGGACAGCGTCTCTTCGACCGTTGCCGCAATCGCCGGAAATGAAATCCTTCCATCCAGAAAAGCTTCTACTCCGACCTCGTCCGCTGCATTTAAGGTGCAACCTGCCGACCCGCCCTGCTTTTGTGCCTGGTAGGCCAGCTTCAAAAGCGGAAACCGGTCGAAATCCGGCGCGGAGAAGTGCCACGTCCTCGGCTGCGTCCAATCCAGGCTGGGAACCGGCGCTCGTTGCCGCTCCGGATACGTCATCGCATACTGGATCGGCATGCGCATATCGGTCGCCGACACCTGCGCGATCACGCTTCCATCTTTGTACTCGACCATCGCGTGGACCGACGACTGGGGGTGGACCACCACCTCGACCTGAGATGGAACCAGATCGAACAGCCAGCAAGCCTCAATCACCTCAAATCCTTTGTTCATCAGCGTTGCCGAGTCGACCGTAATGCGTCGCCCCATCTTCCAGGTTGGATGATCCAAAGCCTCTTCAGGCGTCACTTTAGAGAGGGCGTGAGCGGGTGTGTCACGAAAGGGTCCTCCGGATGCCGTAAGGATTAATTTGGTGACTTCCGACCGCTCCCCTGCCCGAAAGCATTGATGCGCGCCGTTGTGCTCGCTGTCTACCGGGATCAGCTCTGCCCCGCTTTCTCGGACTGCTTGCATAACGAGCCGTCCGCTGGTCACGAGTACCTCTTTATTAGCGAGGCCCACCCGCTTTCTGGCTCGAATCGCGGCGTAAGTGGCTTCGAGACCCGCGACTCCCACTATGGCCGACATGACGAAATCCACTTCAGGTGCGGTTGCGGCTGTGACCCGGGCATCCGGACCGGCGGCAAGTTCAGGCCATTGTGATCGCGGCATACCCGCTTCGAGAAGCCCGTTCCGTAGTCCATCGAGGCTGCTCGGCTCCGCGACTACGGCTACGGCAGGCCGGAATTCCAGAATTTGGGAGTGCAGAACTTCCAGATTTTTGCCGGCCACGAGCGCATACACCTTGTATCTCTCAGGATTTCGACGCACCACGTCCAGGGTGCTCGTGCCTATCGAACCCGTTGAGCCTAACAAGGTTAGTTTCATTTTCTACGCGTTATTTCGTGGGGTGCCCCAAGTCCTTGTCAAAGAAAATTTCGTTTTTTGTATAAAAACGCTTGCGCTCCGTAAATTCATATTCTAATATTGGAAGTAAGCCAGGGAGGCAACTCCCACCAAAGCGAGACTAACCTCATAGAAAGACCCCTGAAGCAACACCTCCCTGGCGCCCGAAAGGGTCCTCTCGCTAGCATCAGAACCTAAGACTCAACACTCAGAGTAACGCTCCTTCCGTCTTTTAAGTTCAGTTGCGCATCCCGGCGCTACACTCTAGGCGGGGGTGATAATGGCTGAAACCAAGTCTCCAGTCGAGCTCCGGCCCGAAACCAATGTCCTGACCCGGGGCTTCGATCCTACGCTTTCGGTCGGATCGGCACGGCCTGCGGTGTTCCGCAGCTCTACGTACGTCTTCTCGAGCCCCGAAGCAGCCGAGCGCGCCTTCGATGTGATGGGCGGACGAGGGCAGCTAGAGCCCGGCGAAAGCATGGATCTGGTGTATTCGCGGTTTAACCATCCGAACGCCGAGATTGTGGAAGATCAGATTGTGCCGCTCGAACCGGGCGCAGTGGCAGCGGCGGTCTTCAATTCCGGCATGGCGGCGATCATGACGACCCTGCTCGCGATTCTTGAACCAGGCGACAGCATTGTCTACACCGTCCCGATTTATGGCGGAACGCAAACCTTCATTCGCAGCTTCCTCGAGCCGTTCGGCATTCGCGGCATTCCGGTTCCCGCGGGCCAAAGCGAGCTCATCGATCAGGCCATACGAAACGCGCAGCGCCTCCGGGTCGTTCTTATTGAAACTCCCGCGAACCCGACCATCGTGATGACAGACATCAGACGTGCCTGCGACACGGTGGCGGCATTGCGCATGGGCCGTGAAAACGGGAGGCGTGCCGAGCGGCCGCTCGTGATCATCGATAACACCTTCATGGGTCCGGCGTTTCAGCACCCGCTCGCGCTCGGCGCGGATGTGTCGCTCTATTCAGCGACAAAATACCTCGGCGGTTATAGCGACATCATCGGTGGAGTCACACTGGTCAAAAACACCGAGCTGATGAAAAAGATCCGCAGCAAGCGCAGCTTGTTCGGCAACATTCTGCAGCCCGATGAATGCTGGATCCTCGACACGCGTCTGCCCACGGTCGGTTTGCGCATGAACCGCCAAAGTAAGAATGCGCAGCGCGTGGCCGAGAGGCTTGCCGGGCATTCCAAGATCGCGAGGATCTATTACCCTGCCCTGTTCGATGACCCTGAACAGATGCGGATTAATCGGGAACAATGTGATTTTCCGGGTGGCCTCGTTTCGCTCGACTTACGGGGAGGAAAGCCGGCCGCTTTTGACTTCTTACGCAACCTGAAGATTGCTCGCAACGCCGTCTCGCTAGGCGGTGTCGAAACTCTGGTCTGCCACCCGCGCAGCACGACGCATTCGGCTTGGAGCGCAAAGGATTTGGATGAGGCAGGAATTACAGAGGGTCTCGTGCGGATCTCGTTCGGTATTGAGAACTGGCGCAACCTGCTGGCCGATTTCGAACAAGCGCTGCATCGAGCTTAGGACGCACTCACTTTTCATTGCTTTGCAGCCTCCGGCCTGACCGCCACTCCCGGCGGAACCCATGAACAGAAAACGTTCCCGCTTTGGCTGCAGCGATCGGGGTTTGTTTCCAATTCTCTTGTAAATGTGTTTAGAGTTTCCAGATGCTTCGACGCAACAATCGCCATATTGTGATCAGCTTGGCTCACGCGCACAAAGTAGACCAGGCGAATGTACTGAGGCCCTTTGGGTAGCGGGAACGGCAGCGTGGGCGGCTTCAGCTGCACAACGGTTTTTCCATCCTTCGTTATCGCCGCTGACCAAAACTTTAACCGCACAGCACCGCTTCGTGTTCCTGCTGCTTCGTAATATGCAGTCTGGTAGCCGATCAGATCCGGCGCAGAGTACGAGATAGTGTTTCCCTTGCTCTGCTGAGCCGTTAACGTAGGGAGCGTTCCTCCGGATTTGAATAGCGGCATAATAATTGAGAGCCCCCATTGCGGCGCCAAATCAATGTAGGAATTATCTTTTGGAGCAACACTGGCCGCCTGCGATAAAGGTACGATCCTGCGCGAACATCCGAAACCTGCAGCCAGTATCCCGATGCACACGAGCAGAAATATAACGGCTGGTTGGCGATAATTTGGACCTCGTAGCCTTGACACCCTGCGGTCTACTCACCTTTCCTTTTGACCATAGCTGAGCGATAAATAAGATCAGAATGCTCAGCCTAATTGATCTCTTCAGCACAGCATTCGCAGCCGCTTTAGTCGTGATCTTGAGCTCCAGCTATTCTGCTGTAGCCGCTTCAGACGTGGTTCCGCCGCCGTTGCTCGGCAAATTGGTCGATGTCGGCGGCTATCGTGTTCATCTCTATTGCACTGGCGCAGGCAGCCCGGTCGTGATGGTTGTAGGTGGGGGATTCTCCTTCGATTGGGGCCTGGTTCAGCCGAACGTGGCAGAGTTCACCCGTATCTGCACTTATGATCCTTCTGGAACCGCTTGGAGCGATCCCTTCCAAAGCATAGCGGGCCCCAACGGTGTGGTTTCGCAACGCATGCCCAAATGCGCCGAGAGAGTCAAGGAAATTCATAAGCTGCTTGAGAATGCATCTATCAATGGACCCTATGTGCTTGCCGGTTTCTCGATTGGCGGACTCTTCGCACGCTTGTACGCGAATAGCTACCCGGAAGAAGTTGCCGGGATGGTTATCATCGATCACGCGTTCATAGATCCGGGTGGAAATGCCCCTCCCGGCGGTTCCGCTGCGCCAAAGTTGCGGCTTCCGCCCGGTGATTCTCAAGCCCCACTGTCACCGGCGCAAGTAGATACGCCCCCGATCCTGATTTCGAAAACCCCAATCACCTTGGGTATTGAAGACGACGAGAACTTCAGGAAATTGCCGCAACGCGATCAAGATCTCCATATGTGGGCTATGTCAAATCATCCCCTTCGTCCAACAGCGGAGTCAGCAGCCGAATGTATTGCTGCTGTCGCAAGTGCTACAGACGACGGTCCGTATCCTCTCGGCAACACGCCTCTGGTCGTTGTCAACACGCTAAACGAGTCGCCGAATTACGGGAAATTACAAGCGAAGCTTTTATCGCTCTCGCATGATAGCCGGCGGATCGTTGCACGAAACAGTTCTCATATGGTCATTGTTGACGAGCCTGAAATCATTGTGAGCGCGATCCGGGAGGTAGTGGAGGCAGCGCGGAGACATACCAGCCTGAGGTAAATCCCCAATGGGCCTCACCGGAACTGATCGAGCGGCCGGCATTTGAGGCGGCCGGAACGAGTGATCATGGGAAACGATGCACTGGACCAATTGCTTTGTAATTGCCGGACTGATGGGATCGCTCCTAAGTGCCACGGCCTTGGCGCGGGAAAACCATGTCACGGCGAGACAGGTGGTGGAGCGAATCCAAAAGAATGTAGGCGTGCCCTGGCGAAACGAAACCGTCGATACGTTCAAGGCAGGTAATCCCGACGCGGCGGTTACCGGAATCGCCGTCACCATGATGGCCACTCTCGACGTGCTCGAGCGCGCGGCAGCCTCAGGCAAGAACCTGGTCATTACGCACGAGCCAACGTTCTACAACCATCTCGACACGACTGAAAATCTGAAACAGCAAAATGATGCGGTGCTCGCGGCCAAGGAGGAGTTCATCCAAAAGCACGGCCTCATCATTTGGCGGTTCCACGATCACTGGCATGCGAAGAGACCGGACGGCATTCTTGTCGGCATGACCCACGCGCTTGGATGGGAGAACTTCCAGAACCGGACTGTTGAAAACCTCTTCGTGCTTCCAGAAACCACGCTCGCCACACTGGCCGAATCTGCCAAGGCCCGGCTCAGCATTCGCGCGCTCCGCGTGGTCGGCGATCCGAACATGAAACTTACAAAAGCGGCACTTTTGCCGGGCGCGGCCGGTTCAGCAAAGCAGATCCAACTGCTCGAGTGGCCCGACGTCGAAGTGTTGCTCATCGGAGAAACGCCGGAATGGGAGACGGTTGAATATGTCGCGGATGCCGTCACGGAACGCAAGCGAAAGGCGCTTGTCTTGCTCGGCCACATTCCCTCTGAGCAGGCGGGCATGGAAGAATGCGCGCGATGGCTGAAGACGTTCATAACCGAAGTTCCGATCGAGTTCATCGCCACGCCTGAACCGTTCTGGTTGCCGAAATCGGAGCGGTAACCGGAAGACCCGTCCCACTACCGGACATTCGCACTTCTTAGAACTCTCTCCCAAGGCGTTGCAGTCTGGTGATTCCCGATGGACCTTGGCTTGCATATTTGGAACTCAGATGCCGCAGACTCTTCGCTACACCCTACGAAGCCTGTTTAGAACTCCGACTTTCACGATTGCTGCTTTAATCTGTCTAGCCCTAGGCATCGGAGCCACTTCCGCAATCTTCAGCATTGTGAATGCGGTCATCTTGCGGCCGCTCCCGTATCCGAATTCCAGCCGCCTGATGCGCATCTACACGGAATTCCCTACTTTCCCGAACGGAGGTCTTCACAAGTTTTGGGTCTCGGAACCCGAGGTGTTCGACCTCAGGGCTGCCAAGTCCTTCGGTTCGATCGGCGCATGGGCAACCACCGGCGCGAATATTGCCGGAATGAACCAGCCCGTGCGGGTGACGGCGAGCTTTGTCACTTCTGAGCTTCTGCCATTACTGGGCGCGAAGCCGATGCTCGGGCACATGATTACGCGGGATGAAGACGTGCCGCATTCGGCCCCGGTTGTAATTCTCTCCTACGGTTTGTGGAAGCGGGCGTTCGGAGGCGATCCGAACATCGTGGGAAAGGATACTTACCTTA
Organism: uncultured Acidobacteriaceae bacterium; assembly: GCA_963703035.1. Lineage (GTDB taxonomy): Bacteria > Acidobacteriota > Terriglobia > Bryobacterales > Bryobacteraceae > Bog-105. The sequence continues at coordinate 3,505,068 of OY969780.1, forward strand.
ACAGCGCGAAGGCCAGGATCATCGGGGTGATGCCGAAGGGTTTCGTCTTTCCGCCCCGGGCCGTCGATCAGACCGAAGCGTGGTCCGCTCTTCAACTCGATCCCAAGAGCACCAAACGCGGCGACCATAACTATGATGTCGTGGGACGCCTCCGGCCAGGCATTACAGTGGCGCAAGCGCGCGATGAGATGGCGCGGCTGGTCGCGCGCTGGGGTGAAGCGGCATCGCCGAACAATCACGCATTCAGCCCTAAAGAGCATCCCGTGACGATTTATCCCTTTTACGGCGAAGTGGTCGGAGGCGTGAGAAAAGCCATGCTCATGTTGCTTGGGGCGGTTGCGTTCGTTCTACTGATCGCTTGCGTGAACGTTGCGAATCTATTGCTCGCTCGCAGCGAGGCTCGCCAACGCGAAATCGCAGTACGCAGGGCGGTGGGAGCGTCGACGGGCCATTTGCTGAAACAGTTCATCACCGAAGGTGCATGTCTTTCTCTTGCCGGGGCGGCGCTGGGGATTGCTTTGGCGTTCCAAAGCCTTAGGCTTATTGAAGCGACGAACGCTGGGAGCATACCGCGGGTCGACGAGATCCGGTTGGACTGGCCGGTTCTGCTATTCACTCTGGCAGTGTCGCTGTTTACCGGCGTTCTTTTCGGCTTGGCGCCTTTTATCCATGTGTCTGCTATCCGGGTCTACGAAACACTCAAGGCGTCAGCCGGCCGCGCGTCTGCTAATGCCGCATCAAATCGGTTCCGGCGCGTTTTGGTGGTTGCACAAATGGCCATGGCATTTTTGTTGGTAGCGGGGGCGGGCCTGATGGTACGCGGCTTTTGGAAGCTGCAGGAGGTGAATCCGGGGTTTAATCCGGATTCCCTGCTGACCTTCAACATCGCCTTGCCGAATGCAACCTATAAAGACGCGAATGCGATGAAGAACTTTTGGAGACTGATAGAACAACGCTTGGCTCAACTGCCGGGCGTGCGCTCCGCCACGCTCATGGAAGGGTTACCGCCAATACGGCCCGAGAATGACAACGACACGGAGATCGAGAATTTCGTGCGGGTGCCCAACGGTCCTCTTCAAAATGTCGCTTACTGGCAGATTGCGGGCGATCACTTCTTTGAGACTCTCGGTGCACGCCTAATGGAGGGCCGCTTTCTCGAACCACGCGATGGGAACCCGGCCTCGCCCGGCGTGGTGGTGAATGCCACGATGGCCCGCACGTTCTGGCCGCACCAATCGGCCATCGGCAAACGGATACGGATCGATACTCCCAAAGGGCCTTGGATTTCCGTCGTCGGTGTTGTGGCCGATATCAAGAATGGTGGTCTCGACAAGCCCACAGGAACCGAACTGTTTATTCCCTACCAACTCTTCCCGACAAGTGACGGATTAAACGATCCCGACATCGTAATAAAAACGATGCGCGATCCTTTATCGCTCGCCGGAACGGCTCGTCAGGTCATCGCTTCTATCGACCCGAGCCTTCCAGTTGCAAAGCTTCGTACCATGCAAGACGTCATGGCCGCTGCCAGCTCGCGGCCGCGATTCCTGACACTTATCTTGAGCATGTTTTCGATCCTCGCGCTGGGGCTGGCTACAGTCGGGATCTACGGCGTGATGTCTTATTCCGTCGAGCAACGAACGGCGGAATTCGGGATCAAGATGGCGCTTGGCGCGGAGCCTCGGCAACTGCTGCTTCAAGTCATTGGACAGGGTTTGCTGATGGGCCTCATCGGCGTGGCAGTCGGGATCTTCGGTGCATTGCTTCTCACGCGAACGTTGCAAGGACTGCTCTTCGGCGTTTCAGAATTTGATCTGTCTTCGTTTGCCGTCACGTCGTGCATTTTGATATTGGCGACCATCGCGGCGTGTTTACTCCCAGGCTTTCGAGCCATGCGCACCGAACCGGTTCGAGCGTTGCGATACGAATGAACTTAAGCGTGAATCAGCTTCGCGACGGAATGCATGGCCGCGACGGTTTCATCGGCTAAGCGGCCCGTCTTGTCCGGTCCCATGTTCAGCAGCAAGTTCGAATTGCGAGCCATGCAATCCCGATACATGTCCGCGATCACTTGCGGGCTCTGGGTCTTAAACCCTTCACGCCAGAACCAGCTATGCATAGGAGGCATTGGCTTATACGGCGGACCGGTCGGCATCCAACTTTCAAAGGGCAAGTAATAAGTTTTGCCCTCGAATTTGACGTGCGGGTCATGGCCTTCGGGGGGAGGTAAAGTATCTTCTCCGTTGATCACGTCCGTGGGCCAACTCTTCGGCTCACATATGCGGCCCTGATTGCGCCGGCTCTGATAAAAGGCTTGGTTATCGACCACAACACAGTTCGGATTCAGCCGCTTCACGAGCCGATATAGTTCCCAACGCTGATCCTGCGATAGCTTCCATGTGATGTCGAAGAGCTGATAAAACGCTCCGGGGTATCGCGTATGCAATTCCGTGACCTGGTGCACGATCAGTTTGTAGTAGCCGGGCAAGACCGGCGCGTTCCAGTCGAATTTGCCTTCATTGTGAGGATCGAGGATGCAGTAGTAGAAGCCCGGACGTATATTGAAATCGCGGCAGGCCGCCATAAAGGCGGCAACCACATCGGTCTTGTTTCCACTCGCCGCCACATCGTAGTCGTATGCTTCGGAATCCCAGAGCGCGAACCCTGACATATGCTTCGCGGTAAGCACGGCGTATTTCGCGCCGAGCTCGTGCGCGACGCTGAGCCACTGATGGACATCGAGGTGCGTCGGATTGTAAGTGGTTGCCGGCACTTTGCCTTGCTCGTAGTCATCGCCGGTAAACGTATTCATGCTGAAGTGGTAGGACACGCCGAAACGGAGGCGCTCGTATTCGGCGATGAGTGGCGTGCGTTCTGTGGCCGGGCCGACTTGCTCATTTGCAGCGCTTAACGAGTTCGCTGAAGACCGCGCGAGGGCTCCAGCAATGGGAACCGCCATCTGCTTTAGTAATCGGCGTCTATTCATTCGTGTTTCCCCTGCAGCTCCGAAATGATGCAGCAAGCGCCTGCTCTAAATCTTCCTTCAGATCGTCGATATCCTCGATTCCGACCGAAAGGCGGATGAGCGAGTCGGAAATTCCCGCTGCGTTCCGCTGTTCAGCGGGCACGGACGCGTGCGTCATGATGGCGGGGTGTTCGATAAGACTCTCTACTCCGCCGAGGCTTTCGGCGAGCGCAAACACCCGGCAACGCTCGAGAACGCGGCGGGCATACGAAAGATCGCCTTTCAGAATGACGGAAATCATTCCGCCGAACGCGGCCATCTGGCGGCGCGCCAACGCGTGCTGGGGATGAGAAGCGAGGCCGGGATACAAAACGCGCTCCACGCTCGGGTGATGCTCGAGCCATTCCGCTAAGTGCTGCGCGTTATGGCAGTGCGCGTTCATGCGCAAGTGAAGCGTCTTCAGGCCGCGAAGCACAAGGAAGGAATCAAACGGTCCCGCGATCGCGCCAATCGCGTTTTGCAAAAAGCCCAAACGCTCACTTAGGCCGGCATCGGAAGCGACGATCACACCGCCAACTACATCCGAGTGACCGTTCAAATATTTCGTCGCGGAATGCACCACGATATCGAATCCGAACTCGAGCGGACGCTGCAGATACGGACTCGCAAACGTGTTGTCGACAACCGAGAGGAGTTTATGCTCCTTTGCAAACGCTGCAACGGCTTCGAGATCGATGATCTTTAGCAGCGGGTTCGAAGGCGTCTCGACCCAGATCATACGCGTATTTGGCCGCAGCGCGCTGGTGAGCGATTCCGGTTGCGACATGTCAATAAAGCTGAAATTCAATCCGGCCGATCTTTTTCGGACGCGCTCGAAGAGGCGGAAGGTGCCTCCGTACAAGTCGTCGCTGGCAATTACATGATCGCCTGTATCGAGCAGATCCAAAATCGTTCCCATGGCGGCGAGACCGGAAGCGAAAGCGAAGCCTCGAGTGCCTCCTTCGAGATCGGCCACGCAGCGTTCATAGGCGAAGCGGGTTGGGTTCTGCGACCGTGAATACTCGAATCCTTTATGAACTCCGGGGCTCTGCTGAACGTAGGTTGAAGTTGCGTAGATGGGCGTCATAATCGCCCCGGTGCAAGGATCGGGCGGTTGCCCGGCGTGTATGGCGCGTGTTCCGAATCGATCAGGCATGAATGGTTTCGAAGAAGCGCCTTTAGTGTAGCTTCCGGCGCAGATGACTGAGCAGATCTGAACGGGTAATCAAGCCCAGAAAATTATCGTCATCGGTGACGAGAGCCACTAGACCGCGGTCGAGAATATCGTAGACAGTCTCCATTCCGGCGTCGGGCGAAACGGTTTCAAGACGGCTTGTCATGGCCTTTCGTACCGGCGAGTGAAATCTGCCGGGCTCGCCATGCACTGCGAGGAGCAGATCCGATTCATCCAACACACCTATACATCGACCTTGCTCGATCACGGGTACCTGCGAAACGTCCGCCATCCGCATGCGTTGAAAGGCAGTTAGAAGCGTGTCGTCAGGTGTGACCGTAATCACCGCGCCTTCTTGGTAGCGGCGCGCGATGAGCTCGCCGAGCGTGCCCTTTGCAGGTCGTTCGAGGTAGCCCTGATCGATCAACCAATAATCGTTATACATTTTCGAGAGGTATTTCGCTCCCGTGTCGCAGACGAAAGTGACGACGCGTTTGGGGTTGGTCTGTTCGCGGCAGTAACGCAGGGCGGCAGCGAGCAGTGTTCCCGAAGATGGCCCTCCGAACATACCCGTGCGCTTCAACAAATCTCTCGCGGTTAAGAAACTTTCGGTATCGCTGATGCTGTAGGTTTGCCGGATGCGGGACAGATCGGCAATGGCCGGCACGCAATCGCCTCCGATGCCCTCGACAGCATAGCTTCCGGACGGAACGTGTTTGCCGGTTCGGACGTATTCCGCGAGCGAGGAACCAATCGGGTCTGCCAGAACCATTTCGACCTCGGGCTGAACGCGCGCGAAAAAGCGGCTGAGCCCGGTCATGGTTCCGCCCGACCCAATGCCGCACACGATTGCGTCCAGCCGGTGATCCATTTGATGCCAAATTTCGGGGCCGGTCGTCACCTCGTGCGCCAAGGGGTTTGCTTCATTCGCAAACTGGTTGATGTGGTACGAGCCGGGAATCTCTCTCGCAAGGCGGGCCGCCATGTCCTGGTAGTAAGAGGGATCGCCAGGGCCAACATCTGAGCGCGTCAGCCGGATGTCAGCGCCAAGCGCGCGGGCATGCGCGATTTTCTCGGGTGACATTTTGTCGGGAATGACCAGGATCAGGTGATAGCCCTTTACCGCCGCAACCAGCGCCAGTCCGATACCCGTATTGCCGGCCGTGGCTTCGATGATCGTGCCGCCGCGCGAAAGCACTCCGCTGCGCTCAGCCGCCTCGACCATGGCCACAGCCATTCGATCCTTGATAGATCCCCCGGGATTCTGCGATTCGAGCTTGATGTACAACTCGCACACGCCCGTGTCGAAGCTTGTCAGTTGGACCAGCGGCGTGTTGCCGATCAGGTTCAGCGTGGGAGGCGGAGACGACGCCGTGGATGTGAAAGTTTGCATTTCCATGGGCGGATTTCGGTTGGTTGCTATTTATAAGGATACGGTGAAGACGATTATCGAGCCGTTTCGTATCAAGAGCGTCGAACCGCTCCGGCGCACGACTGCGGAGGAGCGCGAGCATTTGCTCGAAGAGGCAGGCTACAACCTCTTTCTACTGCGAGCTCGCGACATTTTGATCGATCTCCTCACGGACTCGGGAACCAGCGCGATGTCAACCGAGCAATGGGCGGCGCTGATGCGTGGCGATGAATCCTATGCGGGGAGCGACAGCTTCTATCGGCTCAAGGATGCAGTGCAGGAGCTTACGGGTTTTCGGCATGTAATCCCCACGCACCAGGGGCGAGCGGCAGAGCGGATTCTGTTTGCGATTACGTGCCGTCCCGGCCTGATCATCCCGAATAACACGCATTTCGACACAACACGCGCCAACATCGAGTATCACGGAGCGAAAGCGGTAGATCTTCCGGTAGCGGTCGATACGCAGACGCGGCTTCCATTCAAAGGAAATCTCGATGTGGAGGCGCTGGAACGGCTGATCGAAGCGGAAGGCGCGCGTAATATTCCGCTGATCATGATCACCGTGACGAATAACTCGGGCGGCGGCCAGCCTGTGTCGATGGCGAACATCGAAGAAGTACGGGCGATTGCTTCGCGTCATGGAATTCCGCTTTATCTCGACGCCTGCCGCTTCGCCGAAAACGCCTGGTTCATAAAAGAGCGCGAGCCGGGATATGGAGATTGGACGCCTAAGCAGATCGCTCAGAAGATGTTTTCGCTGGCTGACGGCTGCACGTTCTCGGCGAAGAAGGACGCTTTCGCGAACATTGGCGGCTTGCTGTGCACAAATGACGACCGGCTTGCCGAGCAACAGAAAGATCTGCTGACGCTGACTGAGGGATTTCCCACTTATGGCGGGCTCGCAGGGCGCGATCTGGAGGCGATGGCCGTTGGACTACAAGAAGTGCTCCAGCCCGAGTATCTGGAATACCGGATTGCGTCAACAGCGTATCTAGGCCGCCACATCGCCGATCACGGCGTGCCCATTGTCGAGCCTCCGGGCGGCCATGCGATTTACATCGATGCAGGACGAATGCTGCCGCACATCCCGCGCCAGCAATTTCCTGGGCAATCGCTGGCCGTCGAGCTGTACCGGCACGCCAGCGTCCGCTCAGTCGAGATCGGATCGGTTATGTTCGGAGAGAATGCGCGGTACGAACTCCTACGGTTGGCCATTCCGCGACGCGTTTATACTCAAAGCCATATCGACTATCTCGTAGAGGCAATCCTCGAAGTGAATGAGCGGAAAGAGGAGTTACGCGGTTTCGAAATCGTTTCCGAGCCGAAATACTTGCGGCACTTCAAGGCGAAGTTTCGGCCGGTGTAGGCGAAGTGCCTTGCATGTGTCGCTCTCGAACGCCGTTCCCGAGGAATCGGACCTAGGATTATATCCCGCCGGCCCCCATCTGTTGGTCGTGCGCGATACGGCTTATTGACGCGCACTCCTGGAACAATTCAGCTGCCGGCAGAAGGGATCTGGGGCCAAACCCCGTTATAAAGTCCCACATTCGGTCGACGGCCCTACGGGGAAATGTAAAAAGTATACGGGGAACTATTGCATTTAAGTGAAAAGGAGATTAAGCTTGAAGCCATCGGTCTTATCCGGAAAAGATCTCGACCGATGACTTCAACATCAAGGAGCAGTTATGAACCTCGACACTCTAAATATCACAATTCCCGTGCCCGCTGTGCAAGGATACTTCGGCAAGCGGATTGCGACGTATACAACTCAGATTCCAGCTCTTCAGCTCAGGAAGGTTCTCGGACACGATCCTCGTTCGAAGAACTGGAAATTTCTACCCGAAAACACGAGAGAGATTTATCAACGGATTCAAAGGCCTACAAGCAAAGATCGTCGTGAGGGAGTTACCGCCTATCTGGAGCAGCGGTTTGGACCACGTGCATCCGTCGGCGGCTTTCCTGCGATCTCGATCGGCATCACACACCCGGCGCGATTCGAGCCAACCCAGGAGAAATCTGCCATTGGCACCCTGCACATTGAGGACGAGGGGGAGCGTATTATGCTGGATGGGCTCGGGCGTGTGAGCGGATGTATGGATCTTGCGGAGGAGAGCGAAGAAGGTGCCGCAATCGTCAAATCCATTGTGTTACCCGTGACCTTCTATGTGCCTGCCCCGGAGGCCGAACCATTGACACTCCCGGAATTAGGCCAGCTGTTCATGGATTTCAATTTCCGTGTTCACCCAGTGCCTGCGCGTATTGCAATTGCGCTCGACCAGAGTGACATCTACATCAGCCTGACCAATTTGCTCGCAAAGGAGCCTTTCATCGCGAAGCACGGCGGCATGGAAATCAAAGCTGCGAGTCGCGGAAAAAAGTCGACCGCTCTAGTTGTTCAGAGTGTCCTTCTCCGCACAGTCCGCGGAGCATGCGAAGGACGCGATTTCCAGGAGAGCAATTTGGCTTCCGCTCCAAACCCCGTCCTCACCGACAGTACATATCAGTCGGAGCTTCAGTCGATAGCTGGCTTCTTTTCCGAGATCGCAAGCCGTATGGGAAATCACTGGACTGACTTCGAAAGCTTGCACTTAACTGCACCCGGATGGCAGGCACTCGGAATCATCCATCACGATATATACCACCGTGGGTTGAATCTTTCCGGCCCGGAGCGGACGCACATATACGATGTGATTTCCGGTCTCGACTGGAGCCGGAAGAACAAAGAATGGGTTGAGAAAGCCGGCCTTGGCCAGTGGGCCGTTCCTAAGGGTGGTGATAAGGAGCAGGTCGTAATTCTAGGCGCAGGTCGTAATAACGCGCAGGCAATCATCGACTTTCTCAGACGGCGTACAGGACTGCAGCCCAAACTGGACATAGTAAAGGAGGCCGCAGCCGCATAGACCTGGACATCAGCTAATCTCCGAGGGTGGCCGCAGGTTGGATGCAGCCACCCGACGTTATGCGCCGCTGATCCCTCCGCCCTCAACCGACCCACCCACCCTTGATAGTTCCAGACCTCTCGCATCCAGTATTCCTTCACGTCGATCCGAGTCGGACCCGGGCGGCGGGGCTGGCGGACTCAGCGCAGCGCATGAGCTGATTGCGCGCGGGTTCGAGGTCTCGGTCTACGAAAAGAAGGACGTGTTTGGCGGGAAAGCTCGCAGCCTCTCTGTCGCATCGCGATCTTATGCCGTGAGGCGTGAATCGGGAACCGGATAACCGATCGCGAAATGATACACGACTTGTCCCTGCTTGGACGTGAGGTTGAGATAGCGGTGCACCTCCTCGTCGTAGAACGCGCCAATTCCGGTCGCCGCCAGCCTGAATGCTTCCGCAGCCAGATAGAGCCGGTGGCCGATAGCGCCTGCTTCAAAATGCACGTAGCGGTAACCACGATCACCATGGGCGCGCACGGCGCGGTCGAGATCGCCGATCATCGAGAAGGCGACGCATGCGTTACCGGCGAGATCCTGCCCGAGGCTCAGGCCGGCGGCGGGGACGCGCTGGTCGCCACTCCTGATCTGCTCCAACTCAGCATGATCAGGCCACAGCCGGTATACACCGGGTTGCAGTCCGTCGACACGATGGGCGTACAGATAGAGCTGGATGAAACGTGCGCCGGCGAAATCAGAAGAGAAGGGCCGGCTTGCAGCCGAGAGGATGGCCGAGAGTTGCGCCAAGGACATGGAGTGCAAGCCACCCAGGAAATTCAGTGCGGAACGCCTCCTTCGGGCGACCTCGCCAAAGCTACGCTGCGATGAAGCGCCAATTGGCAGCTTGATTTCGCCGGAGCCAGTGGCAGGCGGCTCGGCGGCGGAGATGCGGCGCTGCCCGTCGTCGCTGAGTTTCGTGGCCATCTGAATCTCGTCAATACGCGGGTAAGCAGTTGTTTCTGTCGAGATCTGGTTCGGGTGAGCGCCATACCAAACGGGCTGGCATGCGTGCGGTTCGCACACTGGAATGGACGTGCCGCGCAGCTCGACAATGAGCATCGGCCACTCATCCTCAGGGAAGCCGCAGAACTGGGAGACTTCATCGTCCCGGAAATGACCGAAAGCGAAGGTGTCGCATCGGATGGCCCGGGCGGCTAGTGCGAGTGCCTGCCAGGCGTGTCCGATGTCGTGTAGGCAGTAACGATATGCCCGGTCGCGGTACTTCCACGACTCGCGCCACGCAATGCTGGTGAGGATAAACACGATGGGCGCGGAGCTGTCAGTCAAATTGTTGAGATCGCCCCGCGCACGCTGCTCGGCCATGTGTGCCGAGGGACAATAATGATACAGTCCGTCGGGCCAGTCGTTCAGGTCCCGTGTGAGGAAGTGAAACTCGGTCGGATGCAGATTACCGGAGGATGGATTCACGCGCAAAGCGTACCGATCTCCGGTGGATGGAACTCGCTTGGACGCGCTGATCGCAGCGGAATAAAACAGCAGTTGCGAAAGAAAGGAAGGGCCGTTACCGGCAGACGCGGCGCCGGAAACACCGTTAAGGACTGCGAGCGCGGGCACTTCAGGGGCGGGCGGATCGGCCGGCAGATCTAACACTGGCACGCCCTCATAATGACGAAACGGATCGGGCATGTTTGCCCAATCGAGAAAATGCGGCGCACGTCTCAGCGATTCAATGCTGTGCTTGGTAGATTCGTGATATTCGCGCCAGGTCATTGCGGATGGGTGAGCGGCTGCCGAGGTTGATTTAACGGCGGAGTTGCCGCTCGATTAACATTGAAACTCATCGAGGTAAGCCGGTAAAAGCAGTTGCAATACTTGATAATTACAAACCGCTCGCGTACAGTATTCCTTCATGCCGATCCGAGTTGCGATTCTAGGCGGGGGTGTGGGCGGACTCAGTGCGGCGCATGAGCTGATTGAGCGCGGGTTCGAGGTTTCGATCTACGAAAAGAAGGATGTGTTTGGCGGGAAAGCTCGCAGCCTGTCTGTCGCGAATACGGGAACAGAGGGCCGCAAAGATCTTCCAGGCGAGCATGGGTTCCGCTTCTTTCCGGCGTTTTACCGGCACCTGCCGGACACGATGATGCGAATCCCGTTCCCCGGCAATGTAAGCGTGTTCAACAATCTCGTGCACGCGACGCGCATTGATCTCGCCCGCGCCGGGCAGCCACCGCTCATCCTCACCGCGCGTGTCCCCCAGAACATCGAGGACTGGACGCTCGCCTTCAAAGAACTATTCGGCGGAATCGGCGTCCCTGATAACGAGCTCCTTTTCTTTATCGACCGCTTGCTCACGCTGCTCACAGCCTGTCCGGAACGAAGACTCGCTGAATATGAGCAGATTCCATGGTGGACTTTTATCGACGCAAGCAACCGGTCCACGGCTTATCAGACCCTACTCGGAAAGGGTCTCACGCGGTCGCTCGTCGCTGTGCGCGCTCAGGAGGGTAGCACGCGAACGGGCGGCTATATTTTCCTGCAGTTAGTCTTCGGCATCTTGACCTGGGGCGGCTTCGACCGCCTGCTCAGCGGCCCTACAAATGAAGTCTGGTTGACTCCCTGGATCACATATCTCCGGCAGCGCGGGGTCGATTTCCAGAGCGGCACCACGATCAAGGCTTTCAAAGCCGGCGGAAGCGGCGTCAGCTCGGTCACAGTCGAGGCAAACGGGCAAACCCGCGACGTCACGGCCGATTATTACATCTCTGCCATTCCGGTCGAAATCATGTCCGGGCTGGTCGACGATGAGCTGAAGCAATTGGCTCCATCACTCGCCAACTTGGGCAAGTTGAGAATCGAGTGGATGAATGGAATCCAATTCTATTTGGCTAAGGATGTTCCGCTCGAGTTTGGCCACACGCTCTATGCGGATTCGCCGTGGGCGCTCACGTCTGTTTCTCAACGGCAATTTTGGAATCAGGTGAACATAGGAGACTATGGCAATGGCCAGCTCGGCGGCATTTTGTCCGTCGACATATCGGATTGGGAGACGCCCGGGATTGTTTACGGAAAGCAGGCCATGCATTGCACGGCAGAGGAGATCAAGAACGAGGTCTGGGCGCAATTGAAAACTCATCTCAATGTTGCGGGCGCAGAGCTCATTCGCGACGACAACCTGATGAGCTGGTTCCTTGACCCTGACGTGCAATTCCCGAATCCGTCCGACGTAACGAATCTCGAACCTCTGATGATCAATACAGCCGGATCTCTGCAGTACCGGCCCGAGGCGTCCACGGAAATTCCCAACCTGTTTCTTGCTTCGGATTACGTGAAAACCTATACGGACGTGGCATGCATGGAAGCGGCGAACGAGGCTGCACGGCGCGCTGTAAACGGCATTCTCGATCATTGCGGATCGAGTGCACCGCGCGCCTCGCTTTGGCCTTTGCAGGAGCCCGAATATTTTCAACCGCTCATCGATTATGACCGGGTGCGGTTTCGGCTCGGCTTGCCTCACCAAAGCTCGATGGCCGTTTGACGGGCCTTGTGCGGGACGCTTCTTTTTGAGTCTTATACTCGGCTTTGGCAGACATGGCCGAGCAGCGCCCCAGTACTGCTTTTTGGCGCACGATCACACGCCTCGATAAGAACAGAGTCGATTTCTGGATTGCGTTTCGAAATGCGCTGGGCGTTGCATTGCCGCTCGGTATCGGCATCGCGGTAGGGGAACCGCTCGGGGGCGTCGCGATTGCTACGGGAGCATTAAACGTTTCCTATTCCGATGGTCGCGACCCATACGCGCAGCGAGCCCGCCGGATGCTCGCCTGGAGTTTGCTCGGTGCATTCGCGGTATTCACCGGATCGGTAACGGGCAAGTATCATTGGGCGGCGATCGTGGTTGCGGCCGCTTGGGCGTTCGTCGCGGGCATGCTGGTTTCGATCAGCAGCAGGGCGGGCGATCTCGGGTTGAACACGCTCGTGGCGCTCATCGTATTCGCCGCGCGCGGCGCACTATCCCCGGTAAGCGCCTTCATCGCCGCTCTCCTGGTCCTTTCCGGCGGCTTGCTTCAGACTTGCCTCGCGCTTTTGCTTTGGCCCATTCGGCCAGACGATCCGGAGCGCCGGGCGCTGGGCAGCGTGTATCTCGATTTAGCCGAGCATGTGGATCCCCGCTCAGAAAAGGCTGCATCTCTGCCGTTGAGCGCGCCGTCTACCCAGGCGCAAGACACGCTCTCTGCTCTTGGGCGAGATCACAGTGTCGAGGGCGAGCGCTATCGTTTGCTCTTCGATCAGGCAGACCGTATCCGGATGTCGAGCTTTATGCTCGAACGGCTTCGTCAGAGTTTGCAGAGTGAACAGCGCCAAGACTCGCACGGCGCTGCCGAATGCCTGGCCGATCTGTTGGAAACCGGCGCGAAGCTGTTGCGGCGCGTGGGTGAAAGCTTAAGCGGGGATCGGCCGATTGAAGGCGGGCCGGAGCTGCTGAAGGAACTGCGCGTGATTTTCGAAAAAGCGCACTGTGAAGCGCCGGAGGGTGGACTCACGCTATCGAACGAACTGTCATCGGCCATGGACACGTTCGCAGGCCAGCTTCGCGCGGCGCTCGATCTGGCGCGGAATGCAACGCCCGAGGGGCTTGCGGAATTTGCGAGGCGGGAAGCAGCGCAGCCATTCAAATTGCAGGTAAGGAGCTGGGTGGCAACGCTTCGCGCGAATCTCGATCTGAATTCTCCTGCGTTCCGGCATGCCGTGCGTCTTGCGATCTGCGTAGGAATCGGCGATGCGATCGGACGCGGGATCAGCTGGCAACGGTCATATTGGCTGCCGATGACGATGGCTGTAGTACTCAAACCGGATTTCACGACCACATTCAGCCGGGGAGCACTACGTTTAGCCGGAACGTTTGCCGGATTGATTCTAGCGACCGTGCTCTATCGCGTATTCCCTCAGTCTGCACTAGCGGAACTGCTTCTCGTCGGCATCTTTACGTTCTTCCTGCGCTCTGTCGGGCCGGCGAATTACGGTGTCTTCAGTGTTGCCGTGAGCGGATTGATCGTATTTTTGATCGCAGCGACGGGCACGCCACCTGGACAAGTTGTCATGGAGCGCGGCCTGAACACAGGCGCCGGAGGCGTTTTGGCCTTGATCGCTTATGCGCTCTGGCCCACTTGGGAGCGAACACAAGTATCGGAAGCGATGGCGGAGATGCTGGATGCCTGCCGCGCTTACTTCCATGCAGTGGTCGAACGGTTCAAGGGAGAGGACGGGTCCTTCGAATCGAATTTGGATGAAACCCGCCGGGCTTGGAGGCGTGCAAGATCGAACGCCGAAGCTTCGGTAGACCGCGTGAGCGCTGAGCCGGGAATCACGGCAGAGCGATTGAATTGCCTTGCGTCGATACTCGCTCATTCTCACGCGTTGGTGCGCTCGATCATGGCTCTCGAAGCAGGGTCGATTGAAACTCAAGCGATCAGCCTGCCGCCGGAGTTTGAAGCATTCGGCCACGATGTGGAATTCACGCTCTACTTCCTGGCGGCCGCTTTGCGCGGGTCGGCTGCGGCATCTGAGACTCTCCCGAAACTGCGCGACGATCATAGCCGGTTGGTAAGAGCCCGTGAGAGCTTCTCGCCCGCTTACGAATTTGTACTCATCGAAACCGATCGGCTGACAACGGCTCTGAACACGCTTCGGGAACAAGTGATGCGCTTTCTGGGGCAAGAACTGCGGACGGATTTCTCGCAAAGCCAGACTGCGCCTGCGCGAAGGTAGCGGCGGAGGTTGATGGCCGGGCATGCGCGGCCACTACGGGTGTGTTTTTTGTATCCCGGTCGCGGCGTTTGCGGAGTTGCTCGAGTTGAGTGAACGCACGCTTGAAGGCGCGCTCGGCCGTGGTTTTGTAGCGGGTGAAGCGCTCGAATTTTTTGTGATCTTCTTCGCTCCAGTCCAACACATTCTTGTCTTCTAGCGACTTCTCGAAATCATCGTAGCGATTCGTATTGCGCTTGAGAATCCATTGAGCGTGCACGGCCTGCTCGACGAAAGAACGCTGCACGCTGTCTTCAGGCTGGTAGTCGAGCAGCCAGTCTTCGAGCAGTTCGTTGAACTCCTCCTGGCTCTCGCCGTTGATGATGGTTTGTGTTGAGCAGCAGCCGTGAATCGTCGAGTTGCGGCTGGCGATGGCCTTTCCGATTTGTGTGCGAGGTCCGGTTGAACGGCCGGCCCGGGGTTGTGAGGCGTAAGTTTCCGGCATTTGTTTCCTGCTCGAAGTTGTAGCGTTGAGCTGAGCGGCAGGGACAAAACTTTCGCTCTAAGCGGCTGATTCGGTGGGAAAAGCGATCTTTTACAAGTCGGTGAACGCGCGTGGAGGCGAGCGAGGTGGGCGATTTTACGAAACGAACTGGCGGTTGGGTTCGTTTTTGCGATTCATACTAAGACCATGCGGATTGGCATCACTTGCTACCCGACGTACGGGGGGAGCGGGATCGTGGCGACAGAGCTGGGCCTGGAGCTGGCGCATCGCGGGCACGAGGTGCACTTTATCAGCTATGCCAACCCGATCCGGCTGGACCGGGACACGCCGGGCATTCATTATCACGAGGTCGAAGTCACAACCTATCCGCTGTTTCAGTACCCGCCGTATACGCTGGCGCTGGCGTCGCGCATGGCGGAGGTGGCCGAACGGGAGCGACTGGATTTGCTGCATGTGCATTACGCGATCCCGCATTCGATTTCGGCGCTGCTGGCCCAACAGATGACGACCGCGCGCTTTCTACCGTTCATCACGACTCTGCACGGCACGGATATCACGCTGGTGGGGGCGGACCGGTCGTATTTTCTGATTACGAAGTTCTCGATCGAGCGCTCGAACGGGATCACGACGATCAGCGAGTACATGCGCGAGCGGACGGTCGACTTTTTCGGCGTGAAGAATCCGATTGAGGTGATCCACAATTTCGTGAACTGCTCACTGTACCGGCCGGATGAGGAGGCGCGACGGAAGGGCCGCAAGCGGATTCTGCACATTTCGAATTTCCGGCCCGTGAAACGCGTGCAGGATTGCATTTACGCGTTCGCGAAGGTGAGGGAGCACGTGGATACGGAGCTGATTTTGGCCGGGGATGGTCCGGAACGTGGGAGCGCAGAAAGGCTGGCGCAGCAGTTGGGAGTGAGTGGCGAAGTGCGTTTTCTAGGGAAGCAGGACCATATGGAGCGGCTGATTCCGCGGATGCACGCACTGCACTTGCCAAGCGAAATTGAGGCGTTCGGTTTGGCGGCGTTGGAGGCGATGGCGTGCGGGGTGCCCCCGCTAGCGACGCGGACGGGCGGAGTGCCGGACCTGATTACAGATGGGATGGACGGCTTTATGGAAGCAGTAGGCGATATTGACGGGCAGGCCCGGAGATTGACGGAACTTCTGACGAATGAGAAGCTGCATGCGAAGATGTCGGCGGCGGGGCGGCGTACGGCGGAGACGCGATTTTGTACGGATCTGATTATTCCGCAATATGAGGCGTATTATGAGCGGGTGTGCGGGGGGTTGGAAGCGGCTCGGCCGGACGTGGGATGAGAGCCGAGGGCGCGAAAGGTTTTCGCCACACCACTTTCTGGAAAACAGAGATAGTTCCGGATTATACGTGATCCACTGTTAGTAAAATCAATGTTTAGAAACGATTTCTTGGGGAGTAGAAATTGAAGAAATGAGCGTTGCAAGCCAAGTTGCCGCGGTGATGTGTTCCTTTTTTCTTGTCCGGCGGTTGTCTACTAAGTGGCTTCAAGGCCGCAGAAAAGATCGCTGACTTATTTCTGTGTGCTCACGTCCGTTGGCGGCCGTCGCACAAACTTACCGATCGTGTTTAAAAGGTCTCGATCGATCCGTGATGTTTTTCGACAGCACCTTCAGAGCTTTCTCTCCGAAGCCGCCAAACCACTTCGACAAAAACGTTTGGAGAGTTCCGTCGCGCTCCATCTCTCCGAGCGCCGTATTAATCTCTGCCCGTAAAGTGTGGTTTCCCTTGCGGACCATAATCGCGTAACATCCTGCGGTTTCCGGCAGCACACCCGTGAACCGCAGGCCAGGCATAGAGTTAGCAAAGTACTGCGCAATCGGGGAATCGTCGATTACGACGTCAAGTTCGCCGACAGCCAGTGAAGCATAGAGTTTCTCGTTGGACTCCGATTTGTGCGTTGGCTCGGAAGCCCCGTGTCGCTGGGCGTAGGCTTCCGCCGTCGTTCCACGACGTACTCCCACCCGAAGTCCATCAATTGACGTGCCTTCGCCCATTCCGTCACGTTTCACAACAGCGAGCGCCAAATTAAGATGAGGGGAACAAAAATCAACCTCGGATTCCCTCTCGCTGGTGATGGTTGCTGCACTGCAAACCAAGTCAATATTGTCCGTTAGGAGTTCGCGGACGATTACACTCCACAAGGCCCGTCGAAAACTGAGTCTAAATCCAAGCCTCCGGCCGACCTCCTCCAGAACATCGACTTCGTAGCCGCGGAAATCGCCCGTATCCGGATTGCCGAGTTGCATGGGCGCAGGTGGGGCATCGTCGATTCCAACTCGGATCTTTCGGTCAGCCATAGCCTAGTTCTGTATCATGGGTTCAACGCCGATTTCTCGTGGCAACCGCCGAGTGAGCACGCCCACGAAGTTCGCAGAAGTTTCGATATCGGTTCGTCCGGATCTTCAGGTAGCAGATTCTTCCGGCAGGCATGGACATCCGTGTGTTATCGAGGGAGCGAACCCGAGATTCCAATTGTTCAAAATTGATTCCCGGCTTGGTTGCGCGTCAGTGTGTATTATGCCTCAAACGATCGGCTTCCGCGCGAAGATATGCCTCGATTTCTGTCTTGCCTTCGTGTCTTGCCCAGTCGGCCGGGGCAGCTTGCCAGAGGATATCCTTTAAGTCCAATCCTGCGCCTCGCCCGACGAGCAGCCTGACTACTTCCTCGTGTCCAGACGCGGCGGCAGCGTGCAAAGGCGTCGCGTGGGAATGGCCGCCGGCCGGATTGTACCGGTTTGGGTCTTCGCCCGCGTCGAGCAACAATCGAACGATTTCGACGTGACCAAACTGGGATGCGATGGCGAGCGCCAAGTGGCGATCCTGGCGGGTGGCGTCTCGAAGCAACCGCTGCGAATCCTCGATGCGCCCGAGAGCTGCTGCCACGGGCAAATCGATTCGAGCGCCCCGCGCGATTAAGGCGTTCACTGCTTCCAACTCGCCGTGCAAAACGGCTGCTTGGATCGCGCTTCCGGGATCCGCACCGCGCTCGCAAAGGAGATCTATCAACGGAAGTTGCACGCGACATTCACGCGGCACCCTTCCGGTGCTCACGAGCATCAATGTCTCATTGAGTGCGGGCTGTTCCGCGCCAGCATCGAGAATGACCTTCGCCATCTCGACAATGTTTTTCGGCAAGGCGCCCTGGCGAACCGGATTTTCTGCGATGAATTCCAACAAAGTTGGATTGCGGAAATAGTTGCCGCCTTCGAAAAGAACGCGTTGGCGCGCGAGGTTTGGATGCTGATCGAGATAGGCACGCAAGCCTGCTGCGTCCCCGGCATCGAGCAGTTCCACGGCGCGGCGAAATGTGACGTCTTCAATGCGCTCATGGTGGGGCAAATTCAGTTGGTCAGCGAGCGTTGGCTTTTCAATATGCCGTTTCAGTCTCGCCCAACTTGGGAATCCATATTCACGGGCAATTGCCAACTGCGCGTCAGTGATGCTTAGCTTGGCCTCGAAAATTTCAGCATCCGCAGCTCGATTGAATCGCGGATGAAATTCCCGAATACGCTGGGCCACCGCCGCATTGCGGGCATCATGGCCCTTGAGCAAGTCTTTCGCTTGATACCTAAGATGGTCGACGTTCGCTTTCGCCGGGAGGCGTTTTACAGGCATGACGAACTTCCTTTCCTACGCCCGGGTCCGCAATTACGGGCAGAAAGTCAGTTCGTAAATTGAATTGCCGCAATCAGGTGGACTTCTGTCCTTTCCGCGGACCGGATGCGCCCTTTGCGCTCCAGCAAGCGTATCACGACCAGGCGTATTCTGGCAGTCTTGCAATCGAGCGGATCTCGCTGATCGCCCGGTCAAGTTCGTCATCTGCGGTGTAAAAGTGCGGGGCAATGCGGATTCCCGCATTGGGCCTGTAGTCCACCAGCACTTCGCGGCGCGCGAGCTCACGTGTGACTTCTTTTCCATTTGGCACGTCAAGCACGACCACGCCCCCACGGACTCGCGGATCGCGGCAGGAACGCACGGAGAAGGCCGCTTCATCGGCAAGTTCGATGAGGCGCTGAGTCTGACGTAGAGATTTTGCGCGTATGGCGTCCACGCCGATCTCGTTGACAATCTCATAACCGGATCGCGCCGAATACAGCCCTGGAATATTCGGCGTCCCGTTCAGGAACCGGAACGCATCGACAGCGAAGTCGATCGGGCCAGGCGCGAATTCAAAAGGATGGCGGTGAGCCATCCATCCCGTGACTGTGGGCCGGAGACGGGATCGCAGATCCGATCGCACATACAGGTATCCTGCGCCTGGTCCGCCGCAGAGCCACTTGACCGAACCGCCGGTTGCGAAATCCACATTGAGAGCGCGAACGTCAACGGGCAGGACTCCCGCCGATTGGTACAGATCTGCGATTACCAGCGCTCCCGTTTCGTGGGCACGTTTGGTGATGGCCAAGACATCCTGCACAAACGAGCTGCGAAACGCAACGTGGGAAACAGAGACAAGCTGCGTCTCTTCGTCAATGGCGGCAAGCATCAGCTCAAGCGGCAGGGTCATGCCGTCCGGAGAAGGAACCTTGCATACGCGCGCTCCTTGGCGCTCAAGCCCGTAATAGATGTAGTCGTTCGATGGGAAGTTCAGGCCGCCTGTGACGAGCTTATTCCGCCGCCCACTCCAATCGAAGCATGAAGTCACGACTGACTGGCAGATCGAAACGTTCGGATGCATCACCACTTCGCCAGGAGCCGCCCCGATAATCGAGCCGATGAGATCGCCGATGGTCACCGGCATTTCCCACCAGCCTTCTTCCCAGGCGCGGATACCTCTGGATGCCCATGTTTCCGCGAATTCCTGCAGCGCGACGGCGGCGCGGCGCGGCATGGCGCCGAGCGAATGGCTGATGAGGTAGGTGGTTTTCTCGAGAATCGGAAACTCTTTGCGCCACTCGAGCAGTGGATCCGTGTTCATGACGGGAGCTGTACCTCCGGCAATGCTTGCTTCGGCAGCTTCGGACGTTTCCATATCAGGTATGCCGGAAAACCAGTTAACATCAGGGCCAGGCCCGCGAAAGCCGGTCCCGGCCGCGTGACCAGCATATTACCCAGGAACCAGGCCGTCACACCCACGAATACCAGCGGCGTAACAGGGTAACCCCACATGCGGTACGGACGCGGCACCTCGGGCCGCGTACGCCGCAACACGATTACTGCCGCAACCATCAGGCCGTAGAAGACCCAGATACCAAATAATGAATAATCGATCAGTGATTCGTATGAGCCGGTAAGCAGCAGCATTGCCGCCCAAACGCCTTGCGCCACGATCGCAAAACCAGGAGTTCCGTATTTCGGATGGACGTCGGCGAACTTCCGGAAAAAAAGCCCATCCGCAGCTTGGGCGAAATACACTCGCGGGATGGTCAAGAAGCAACCGTTTAGCGTACCCAGAATGGAAACGAGAATGATCAGCGAAACGACGGTGCCGCCCGCCACGCCGAGCACTCGCGCGGTCGCGTCCGCACCGACGTGTTCACTGGCCGCAATCTGAGAAATTGTTAACACCCGCATATAAGCCAGATTTGCGAGCAGATAAATCGCCATAACTGCCAAAGTGCCAAGCGTGAGAGCTCGCACGATGTTGCGCTTCGGATTCCGGATCTCGCCTGCCACGAAGCTCAATTGCACCCAACCGTCATAAGCCATGAGGCAGGCGATGAGCGCGAGTCCGAAAGTGCCGAGTGAAATGGTAGGAGCGGCGTGTATGTTGGAATGCCCAGCGCGGTGACCGAACAGCAGGGCAGCGGCGATGATAATAAGAACGCCCACGACTTTCGCCAGAGTAAAGCTGTTCTGAATGGCAGCTCCCAGTTTTACTCCGCGGTAGTTTACCCAAGTGAAGACCGCCAGCAATGCAAGGCTAAGCAGCTTCGAAGTGAGCGGCGCTAAGGGCGTCAAATAGGAAACATATATGGAAAACACCACCGATAACCATGCAACCTGCGCGCTGCGCGCCACGGTAAACAAGGACCAGCCGCAGAGAAAGGCAGCCAGCGGTCCATAGGCTTCGCGCACGAATACGTACTGGCCGCCGGTTGCGGGAAACGCTGCGCCGAGTTCAGCACAAGCCAGCGCACCCAGAAATGAGATCAGGCCCGCCATGATCCACACGCCCATGATCATCGGTGCCGACGGTAAGCTGCGCGCGACCAGATTCGGTATAAGGAAAATGCCGCCGCCGATCATGATTCCTACGACGATCGCGATCGAATCGGACAGCGAGAGCCGCCGCGCGAGTTCCGCCGGCGGACTTGCGTCAGCTTGAGCGATCGCACTCATAGGAAGATTGCTCCAGCGTACAACGGCACAGACGAAGGGGCGTAGGGCCCGGTCTCTGCGATCATCTAGCGGCTATTCTAAAAACTCGATGAAGGTCGCTACATTCAACGTGAACTCGCTGCGGCGGCGGCTCCCGATCGTGATTGATTGGCTGGCGCGCCACAAGCCCGATGTGATGTGCCTGCAGGAAACCAAAGTTCAGGATTCCGATTTCCCTTCCCCAGAAATCGAGCAAGCAGGCTATCACGTTGCGTTCCGCGGAATGAAGGGCTACAACGGGGTTGCGACGCTAAGCCGGGACAGACCCGAGAGCGTCGTGTACGGGTTGCGTGACGAGCCGGATGGCGAGGATGTCCGAATTCTGCAGACGGTGGTCAGAGGCATTCCGATCATCAATACTTATGTTCCTCAGGGGCGATCGATTCTGTCGGACAAGTACGTCGAGAAGCTGCTCTGGTTCAAATACTTGCGGCGCTACTTTGAGACGCGTCTCGATGCTAAGCGGCCGGCGCTCTGGCTAGGCGACATGAACGTCGCGCCCGAGCCGATCGACGTTTATCACCCGGAAAGGCGGGTCAACGACGTGGATTTTCACATCGATGCGCGCAATGCATTCAAGGAAACGTGCGCTTGGGGCTTTATCGACGTGTTCCGAAAACTTTATCCGGAGCGCGTGCAATATACGTATTGGGATTACTACCGGAGGGCGTTCGAGAACAACTGGGGATGGCGCATCGATCACATCCTTGCAACTGCGCCTATAGCAGACCGCTGCCGGAGCATCGAAGTGGATCTTGAACCGCGAAGGGCGTCCGGCGCTTCCGATCACACAGTGGTTTGGGCAGAGTTTGCGGATGAGGGTTGAAGCTCTTTCTTTAATGGATGTAGAAATCCGGAAGTACGAGGCGTACCAGGGCATGTGCACAAGGGTTTGGGAACCGCGAGGGCGCCAACGGTGTCTACATAGTTAGCCGAACTGCTCCGAAGACCGGGCAAAAGCGGTAAAATTCAGCGATGGGGCGTCGCTTGTCGATCCATTCAAGCAATCTGTCCATCTTGGCGGGCCCGCGTGCCGGGCTATCGGACGAAGATGCGCGCATCTTGCGGGGGTTGCGGGCTGGCATCGAGGCGGCGTACGAAGAGTTGATTGCGCAGTATCAGCAGCCGGTGTATAGCGTTGCGTACCGGCTTTTGGGGAGTCCGGCGGACGCGTCCGATGTCGTGCAGGAGGTGTTTCTAAAGGTATTTCGCGGGGTGGGGGCGTTCCGGGAGCACAGCAGCCTCAGAACCTGGATTTACCGGATTACGGTGAATGAGGCGCATAACCACCATCGCTGGTTCAGCCGCCATTGCCGGGGGGAAGTGGCGCTCGAAGAAGCGGCCGAGCGTTCGATGGCGCTCGAAAGCGCAGCCGACCGTGGACGCTCTCCGTTTGACCGCGTAGTAGAGAGCGAAAATCGTACGCTCATCGAAGAGGCGCTGTCTCATATCAATCCGGTATTCCGGACGGCAGTCGTGCTTCGAGATATCGAGAATCTGAGCTACGAAGAGATTGCCGAGATTTTACAGGTGTCGCTAGGCACTGTGAAATCGAGAATCTTGCGCGGCCGCGAGGCGTTGCGCCACGAACTCACGCAGCGGCCGGATTCGGGCCTGGCTGCGGCGTTCGTATAGAAGGCGGTAAGCATATGACTTGCAGTAGCGCGAAGCATCAAAGCACGGTTTACGTGGACGGGAGACTGCGCGGGCGCGAGCTTTCCCGAGTTGCGAATCACTTGCGGAAGTGCGATTCGTGCGCGTGTCATTTTGAGGAGATCGCGTGGATGCGTTCGGCAGCGAGGGCCTTGCCGCAAGCTGTTGCTCCGGCTAGCTTGACGACGGATCTGCGCGTGATTGCGTCGCGTGAGCGGCAGATTGCGCGAGAAAATCACGGCTCGCGATGGGGCGCGATGTGGGCGCGCTGGAGGTTCCGTTTGGACGAGATGATACGGCCCTTGACGATTCCGGCAACGGGCGGAGTGCTGTCGAGTTTTATTTTATTCGGGGCGCTCGCCTTTACGATTGGCACGACCACACGGAATGTGAGTTACGAAGTGCCACTGGTCTATGCGGACCACGCGGCTGCGAACCTGGTTCCCCTGCAGCTGGGCTCGGACGCCGTGATTCTGACGATCACTACCGATAGCAACGGACGCATTCGCGATTATGCGGTTCGAGACGGCGACGATTCGTTTACGGGGGATGCTGCGCGGCTGCAATCAAACAACATTGCGCTGCCGCAGTTTCCGAACGTTCTGGCGCTGGCGCATCCGATCAGCGGGGACATTCGGATCTCTTTTACGCCGCTAGAGCTGAGGCAGTAAACGGTTCGGGCGAGCGCGACTCGCCAGCGATACGGGGCTGAAAGTGTTTCGATTGATTCAGCAACCGAATTACTTCTTGTTCGCTGAGCCGGGTTCCGCCATACCGGCGTGAGCCTTTGCAACGAGAGGATCCGGTAAGGCGTATCCAGCCGCGGCTTGCAACTTATTTTTGAACGCGCCGGCCACGACGTGATCCTTTCCGGCCATCAGGGCTTCGTAGCCTTCTTTAGCAACTTCGGCGGGATCGTCCTTTTCGCTTGCGCCGAGCTTCGTGTCATCCGCACCGGCGCGGTGGAAGAATTCGGTTTCCGTCGCTCCGGGCATCAATGCGGTTACCGAAACGCCCGTGTCCTTCAGCTCTTCCCGGAGACCTTGGGAAAGCGAACGCACGAAGGCTTTGGTGGCGCCGTAGACCGTTTCGTACGGAGTCGGCATGGTGCCGGCGATGGAGGCGGTGAACAGGATGCGCCCGCTGCCGCGAGCCACCATGTCTCTGACCAGGTATTTGGCCAAGTGCAGAGTGGACGTGACGTTCAAGGCGACCATGTTGAGCTCTTCGCCGAGATCTGTTTCGACGAAGCGTCCGCTCACCCCGACGCCCGCGTTGATTGCTGCCGCATCCACGGGCCGACCGCTGGACTGAATCGCAGAAATGAGCTTATGTACTCCATCATGGTCGGCGAGATCGGCTTCGACGGCTTGGACGGTCGCGCCAAGACTCTGAATTTCCTTCGCCGTGGTATTGATTCGATCGGTACCCGAGGTGAGCAAAAGATCAAAGCCATTCTGAGCGAATTGCTTGGCCAGCTCCAAGCCGATGCCGCTCGAAGCGCCCGTGACTACAGCGAATTGTCTTGTGGAAGATGCCATTTTTATAGTGCCTCGTTGAAAAGACGCGAGGGGTTAGAAAAATGACAATGGGAGTTTTTCGAGGGCTTCAGCACTCCAGCCTGGCCAGAAAGGCTGGCTGGGAGGCAGGGACTCGAACCCCGATACGCAGATCCAGAGTCTGCAGTCTTACCATTAGACGACCTCCCAAGTCTCCTTCGCCAGTGTACAATTTCGGGGGCCACGAGCCGCGTGGGGCGAGGCGATCGCGACCGATCGAAATGAGACTAACTTGGCCTGCACGATAAAGCGCTTGGGCGCCGAGCCGACGTAATAAAAGGGATAGCAGGTAATCATGGTGAGGAGTTTGTCGTTTCCTTGAGGCTGAACTACGCTTAGATCGGAGGGCCTGACGATCTTAGTCGAAACTACTTGGTAGGTGTAAGTTCCGGCTTGCGATTCAAAGATAACCTGATCATCTTTCTGAATGTCCTTCAGTGCTCGAAAGAGCGTGTCTCGATGAGCGGCAATCGCGAAGTTACCGGTTTGACCGGGTAATGCTGTGTAAGGCAAGTGGCCGACGGCACGGCTCAACGTCTTCTCGTCCACTCCTTCGCGGACGATGGCTGAGAGATCGAGTCGAGGTATCTGGACGCGGCCCAAGACGGCGCCGTCGAGTAGCCGTGAGGGGGTTGCGGGCTGAGTCTGAGGCAGCATCTGAACCGCAGATTCGCGTTTCCCAGTGAGAAAACCGAAGGGGGTGCGCTGGCGCAGGTAATCGGCGAAACCGACTTGGCGGCCCGCTATGTGCTGATCGAAAGCCCAGTTTTCATAGGCTTGGTACACATATTGATCGGCTAGAGTGTAACCGTAGTAGGCGAGCCCGCATAATCCAAGAAGAAATAACGAGGCACGAAGATGACGCAGACTGCGGTTTCTCGACGGGTTTCGATCAAGGCGACGCCGCGTGTTGTGGCTGTGGAGACCTGGCTTAATGAAGTGAGGTCCTTGTCCGCGGTCAAATGTGACGGAGCGGCTCATATAACCCGAAGTCTACTTCCTTTTGCGCTGGGACGGCTGCGCTATCAATTCAGAGAACGGCACCGTGCTGTAGGCCGTCCGCGAACGAACAATCAGCTTGCGGTGATTCTTGTCCACGGCCGTTACGCGAAGCGAGCGGATGAGGCGCTTCGATCCGACATCCTGCGGAACAAATCCGATGGAATACCTGCGTCTGATATCAGCCGATATTCTGTGAAAGACCGAGAGGACATCATCGAGTGTTCCGGGCTCGAAAAATTCGCCTCCACTCACTTTAGCGAGTTTTCGAAGAACGCCGGGATTGCGGTCTGTGTCCTCAGGATCGAAGAGCCCGATGGTGTATACGGTGGCGCGCGAGGCGTCGATGAAGGCGATCAGCTGCGTTAAGGAAGTGCGGCTGACGTTATCGCCGCCATCGCTGACAACAATAAGCGTTCTCTTGTCCTGATGGCTGAGCTCGAGGTGCTTGAGTGAATATGCAACGGCATCGTAGAGGGCCGTCTGGCCCTTCGGCTCGCCGTAATACAGAGCAGCCCGGAGTTGTTGAAGATTATCGGTGAAAGCGATTCCGACGGGCAAGCCACGGACGACGCGATTATTGAAGTTCACGACGAAAAACTCATCGCGAGCATTGCTTTCTTTCGCGAAGGCCAAGCCGGCGAGAACGACCTGGGGGCGTTTCCAGCGCATGCTTCCGCTGTTATCAACGACAAGCCCGACCGTGACGGGTGTGTCACCGCTGCCGAACGTCGTTATGTGTTGCGGGCGGCCGTCTTCAAACACCTGGAAATCATTTTTCGTCAAACCAGGGACGTATGCTCCACGCGGGTCCTTCACGCTGGCATCGATCAGGACGAGGTTGACGTTATCAGATATCGTGTAAGGATCGCGATGTTGCGCCGCGCTTAGCGGAAAGGCCATGCCTAGAAGCGCTGCGACGCTTGCCGGCAGCTGCCCGTATCCGATACGCGTCCGCAGCATAGGCATAGCTAAACCGACCCGCCGCATCAGATCGAAGCGGCGGGTCTGCGTGTTGAGCTACAAACTTACTACGCCCGCTTAGTCGCGAACGTTAGTAGTCCAGCGAGAGTCAGTGAACCTAAGCCTAGCAATCCTATGAGCGGATTGAAGCTGGCAGTTTTCGGCAAAGCTTGAGGCTGCGGCGCCGGTGCCGGTGCAACAGTCGTATCCTGCTGCTGCTGCACTTGGGGCTCAGGCTGCGGAGCAGGTGCGGGCGGCGGTTCGGCAGGCTGCGGTTGCGCGGCAGGCTCCGGCGGAGGAGCGGCCGCAGGCTCAGGCTCGCTGTAATTCATGGGGACCGGAACGGGGGCCGCCGATGCGAGCTGAGCTACCAACTTCTTCGGATACGGAAATTCCTGTCCGAAATTGTCACCTGGATAGAACCATGCGCGAACAGCCTTCGGAACTCCAGCCGGCGTTTCCCAAAAGCTGAACTGCGAATTCCCTTCGGGCTGCAGGCGGTAATTCGGGATTGCCAGAACAGTGGTCTCGAGGTGTTGCTGATTTTTGTCGAAGATCTGAACGATGTGACGGTTCGATGGCGAGTCAAGCAGCTTCCAGACATAAGTACCCGGCTGCAGTACCTTATTGCCCGCAATGATCGGCTCATTTACGCTTACGATCGTCATCTTGTCCCAAGCATCTGCATGGGCGGTGGGAATAAAAGCGCTTCCCAGCAAACCAACGCCCGCAACTGCCAGGGCACCTATATAAAAGGAACGCAAGTTATGCGTCATTTTTTGTAGCTCCTCCAAAAGAATAAAGTTTCATCTATATCGCGTCATCTATTGCGCGATTGCTCAGTAATCCAGTTGCACCCGGAGGGCCAACCTATTATGTGTGACGGAGCAAGAGGTTTGGACGGTTTCAACGGTCATCCTACCCGAAAAAAGTACCGAGCTAGGGCGGCGATTTGACAGCCGGAATATACAAAAGGAAAGAGAGAGCGAACAGAGCGCGGAGCCGTGATCGAGATCGAGCATTGGTGTAACGGGGTAAAGTGTCGAATATGGCGCGGCAAAGCAAGAATCTAACAACCCTGGCTGTGGACATCGGCGGCACAGGAATCAAAGGCATGTTGCTCGACGGCGCGGGGAAACCGCTGACGGATAGAGAACGCGCTCCAACCCCGAATCCCGCGACCCCTCAGGCGATGCTGGGAGTGATGGATGAGATTGCGAAGCGGCTGGGGAAATTCGACAGGGCCTCGGTGGGTTTCCCGGGCGTGGTGAAGCGAGGAGCTACTCTCACGGCCCATAATCTCGATCCAAAATGGATCGGATTTGATCTGCAAAAAGTTCTTGCCAGGCGATGGAAGAAGCCGGTGCGGGTTGCAAATGACGCTGCGGTGCAAGGCTTGGGGGCAATTCGCGGCAACGGTGTTGAGCTCGTGATCACGCTCGGTACGGGTTTTGGATCTTCTCTGTTTACTAACGGCTATCTTGTGCCCGGTCTGGAGCTGGCGCATCATCCGTGGACGAAAAACAAAACCTATGAGGACTTTCTGGGCAGGCGCGGCCTTCAGAAATTCGGCCGCAAGCGCTGGAACAAGTTAGTAGAGAAAGCGATTGTACAGCTCGAGGCGTTATTCAACTACGATCACCTTTACATCGGGGGTGGGAATGCTCACAAGATTGATGTTTCGTTGCCGAAACACGTGACGCGGGTACCCAATGAAGACGGGCTACTGGGCGGCGCGGCGCTGTGGCGCGAGTGATGCCGGAGGTCGAACGAAGCTATTTCACAAAGTACGGCCATTTGGGGATCAAATGGTAGTGATACCGCAACAGCAGCAGTGCGACTGCGCCGCCGGTTAGCAGAAGAACGGCTAAGATGACCAGAAGCACTGTGGTCCACGGAAATTTCTTGCCTTCTCTTTTGAGCACCAGTAAGTGGCTGGCAAAGACGCCGACAAAAAACAACAGGACCATAGGGGTGGCAAAGATCATCATGTTGAAGACGTCGGGCGTGGGGGTGACGACGGCAGCGAGGATGGTGATGCCGAGGATGGCGTAACGGCTGTGGCGCAGCAGGAAGCGCGGAGATGCGAGACGCAATAGGGTCAGGAAGAAAATAATAACCGGCATCTCGAACACGAGGCCTACGCCGAGCGTTACGTTCACGAAGAGGTCGAAATACTCGACCATCGAAACCATGGGGGAGATGTTGACGTCCCGGCCGATGCCGAGCAGGAATTCAAGGCCATAGCGGAACGCGACAAAGTAAGCGAAGAGCCCACCTGTAATAAACAGCCCGGCGGTACAGAGAATGAAAGGGACGGCCCACCTTTTTTCGCGCTTGTATAGGCCGGGTGAAATGAATGCCCAAACCTGGTACAAGATCCACGGCGAACCGATGAACACGGAAACCAATAGCGGAAGCTTCAGATAAATGATGTTGAACTGATCCATCGGCGAGATCGCGACCAGGTTGGGCGGATGAATGCCGAGGTGCTGCAGCGCCGTAACGGCAGGCGCCTTAACTACATCCCAAAGGTATTTGCAAAAGGTAATGCTGAGGAGAAAGGCAACGACCACGCCCATGAGCGCGCGCAGGAGACGTGTCCGCAGCTCCTCGAGGTGCTCCATGAAAGACATGCGGAGCATTCCGCGCTCCTCATCGTCGCCATGGTCATTCTCGGAGTCCGCCGGCGGAGGAGGCGGAGGCGGGGGAGGAGGTCTCCTGGCAGGAATTGCGGGAGGCGTCGTCGCGTCGCTGTGTGAAGGCGATTGACCATTTGCCGGATTTTCCAAGTTGATCGATACTGCGGGGTACGAGTCTGACGTTTTCTCGTGCGGGGATGCAGTTTCGCTTTCAGGAGGCGTTTGCTCCTCGAAATAATCGGCCATCAACCCTCAGTGATTATGCGGATTCCTTCTCGTCCGTAGCGAGCGAAACGGAGGCAGAAGGCCGAAAACCGCCGGAGCGCGGCACGGTTCCAGGAACGAGCGAGTCATTGGTTGAGGGCGCATCCGGGTGATCCTGGCCCTCCTGCGCGTTAGCGATTCTGCGGACGTAGGGTTCCGGCGTGGGCGTCTGGGAAGATTCATCTGCCGCGTACGAAGGAGGCGAAGAATCATAGTCGGATTGCTGATGCCCATACTCGTCATACGGATACGGGTAGTGGGCGGATGAATCAGTGGTACTTGGCGTAGAGTAATTGTCGGCTTGCACCTCTCGCTCCAATTCGCTTAAATGAGATTCAAAGGTGGACTTCAGCTCGTTTTTCGCTCTTCGAAACTCGGTCAGCGCTTTTCCGAGCATGCGTCCGAGCTCAGGCAGCTTTTTCGGGCCGAACAATAGCAGCGCCAGCACGAAAATCGCGAGCATTTCTTGCACGCCGATCGGTCCCATGAGCCTCCTGCTTTTATTCCGACGCCTTTATGATAGCGCGGGATGGGTGACGCCGAAACGCGCGTAAAAGTGAAATAATCGTCAATTCTGATGCGAGTTTTTTCCTTTATACCGGTACTATTTGCGTTCACCCTGCTCGGCGTCCCACCCACAGCGCCTACGGTTCCTGCTGCCGCTCAACCTTCGGTTCATTTTGACGCGCAAGCAGCTACAGACGCGTGGCTGGCTACAATTCCCGCCCGTGCTCGCGAGCGCTCGAACGCATATTTCGAAGGCGGTTATTGGCTGATGCTCTGGGAATTTCTATATGGCGCAGGGGTTATGATTCTGCTGCTCGAGACGAGGTGGTCGGCCGGCATGCGCGATATCGCGGAACGCCTCACGCGCTCGCGGTGGCGTCAAGCGTTCGTTTATTGGGTCGAGTTCCTGATCGTGACTTGCGTACTCTTATTCCCGCTCACGCTATATGAGGATTTTTTTCGCGAGCACAAATACGGCTTATCGAACCAGAACTTTGCATCCTGGTTCCGCGATGAGCTGATCGGGCTGCTGGTGGGCTTGGTGCTGGGAGGGATCGCGTTCGTAATTCTGGTACGCATTGTGCGGCGTGTTCCGCGGACCTGGCATCTGTGGGGAACCGGGGCCGCGATTCTGTTCCTGATATTCGGAATGCTGATTGGCCCTGTTTTTATTGCGCCCCTCTTTAATACTTACAAGCCGCTACAGAACGCCGTCATCAAAAATCAGATCCTGAGTCTTGCACATGCGAACGGCATTCCCGCGAGCGATGTGTATGAGGTGAATGCGTCGCGTCAAAGTAAGCGGGTCAGCGCTAATGTGAGCGGCATTTTCGGAACCGAGCGCATTACGCTGAACGACAACTTACTAAATCGCTGCTCGCCGCAGGCGGTTCTCTCGGTAATGGGTCACGAAATGGGGCACTTCGTTCTGCATCATCTTTATCAGGGAGTGATCTTCGCGTGCATCGTTGTGGCTGTGATGTTCGCGATTCTGCGATGGGCGTTGGAGTGGGCGCTGGCTCGCTGGGGCACGCGCTGGGATATTCGAGACATGGGGGATGTGGCGGCGCTCCCGCTGGCGGTTCTGATTGTCTTTATTTTGAGCTTCCTGTTTACTCCGATCGGCAACACGTATACCCGAACGCAGGAATACGAGGCGGACATTTTCGGCCTGAATGCGGCGCGGCAGCCGGATGGCGAAGCCGAAGCCGACCTCCTGCTGGGCGAATATCGCAAGCTCGATCCGGGGCCGATCGAAGAGTTCATTTTCTTCGATCATCCTAGCGGCCGGACTCGTATCTACGCCGCCATGCGATGGAAGGCGGAAAATCTGTGCCTGTTTGATAAATCGCTTCCTTGCGGCAATGCTCCGCCAGCGAATTAGCGGCGCTGGATACTGGTGAGTAGTAGATGCGCATCCTCAGCAGGGCCATTTTTCTTGAAGTTTCAACCGGCGCGACTCTCGGAACGCTTCTTTTTATTTTTGTTCTGTTTCTTCGAACCATTGAGCGTCTTTCGGTGCTGCTGGTGCGAACTTCCGCTGCTCCGCCGGTTGTTGCGAAGCTCCTGCTCTATGCTTTACCTTCAACGATTCCCTTCGCACTGCCATTAGGCGTGCTGGTGGGAATCCTGATTGGGCTGAGCCGGATGTCATCCGACAGCGAAATTACGGCCATGCGCGCAGCTGGAATCTCGAGCGTTACTGTGGCACGCCCCGTTCTGCTGTTCGCCTTTTTAGCGATGACTGTAACGGCTCTGGCGTCTCTATGGCTGACGCCCTTGTCTTTGCACCTGGAATCCAACATTGCACGAAACCTGGCGGCGTCTCAGCTCACAGGCGACATCGAATCGCGCATCTTCGACGAACAGTTTCCGAACACCGTGCTGTATGTCGGGAACGTGCTGGCGGCGGGCAAGCAAATTTTATGGCGACAGGTATTTATGGCGGATGTTACGCCGCCGGACGAACTTGAGCAGCAGGGCAAGCAGCGGGGCGAAGGTCCACGCATCATCGTGGCGGAGCAAGCGATCCCGCATCCGGATGCCGCGCACAACCGCATCATTCTCGATATGCGCGAAGTACGGACGAGTGAGCGGGACAAAGAAGGCAAGGTCATCACCACTGCGGCGCCGATTCAGATTGAGGCGCTTCAGGCGCAGAAGCCCGCTGATCTCCAACTGAACAAGACGGAGCGCGAGATGGACACGGGGCCTCTCTATAAGCGGGCTTATCGCGAGCACGGCCTGTCGCCGGAAGAGCACGCCGATGCCGCCATAGAATTGCATCAGCGATTCGCGCTGCCGTTTGCATGCTTGCTCCTGGCTCTGGTCGGAATCCCTCTGGGTGTTTCCTCGCGGAAAGGCGGAAAATCCGCCGCGTTTGTGTTTACTGTCTTGCTGGCGTTTCTGTACTATATGGGCCTGATAGCGCTGATCGGATTGGCAAAAAAAGGAAGTCTGCCGGTCCCGATTGCAGTGTGGACGCCGAATGCAGTATTCGCGGTTGTGGGCACGGTGCTGTTGGCGCGACTCGAGAAACCGGGCGATCGGGACATTATGGGCTGGCTGAGAGGCTGGGCGCAACGGATGGTGACACGCCTGAAGTCGATGGGACCCGTGGCGCGTCAGCGAGTGCGCTCCCGCGCCGAGCGGCGCTTTGGATTCCGGCCCATGTTGATCGATGGCTATGTGCTGAACGGGTTTCTGTTCTATTTCGCCGTGCTGCTGGTCGCGCTTGTAGCTCTGATTGAAGTGTTCACGTTTTTTGAGCTTTTGGGCGACATGATCAAGAACGACATCGGCATGCCGATGATGCTGGATTATCTGGCGCATCTCGCTCCGAAGCTAGTCTACGATCTCACGCCAATCGGTACGTTGGTGGCCTCGCTTATCTGCTTCGGAATTCTCACAAAATACAACGAAGTCACGGCGTTCAAAGCAGGTGGTATCAGCGTGCACCGGCTCGCGATGCCGGTGCTGTTTGTGAGCCTTATGATCAGCGGTCTGCTGTTCGCATTCGATCATTACTACATCCCAGAGGCGAACCGCCGGCAGGAGATGCTGCGCAGCGAGATCAAAAAGAAACCGGTTCAGACATATCTGCGGCCCGACCGGCAGTGGGTGTACGGACAGGGTTCGCGCATTTACAACTACCGCTATCTCGACCCGCACGAAGCGATCATGTCGAAAGTAAACGTGTATGAGCTGGATCCCAAGACTTTCCACATTCTTCATCAGATTTCGGCCGACCGGGCACGCTGGGAGCCGACGTTAAAGACCTGGGTCTTTCAAAACGGCATCAGCCAAACTGTCCGGAATAATGCAGACGATTACCGGCAGTTCTACGGCGCATCGGCATCATTCCCAGAGCTGAACGAGCCGCCTTCCTGGTTCGTGAAGGAAGAAAAGGAATACAAGGAGATGAATTTCGAGGAGCTCGGGCAATATATTCGGGAGCTGAAGGCGAGCGGCCTGGATACGACTCCGCTGCAAGTGCAGTACTACAAAAAATTCGCCGTTCCGTTATTCGCGTTGATTATGGCGATCCTGAGCATTCCGTTCGCATTCGTGGCCGGCAATCGAGGGGCAATGACAGGGGTCGGCATCAGCTTCGGGATCGCGATCGCGTATTGGACGGTGGGCACGCTCTTCGAGCAAGTGGGGGACCTGAACCAATTACCGCCGGTGATGGCGGCCTGGTCGCCGGACGTGGTGTTCTCGCTGGCGGGGCTGTATTTGATGGCGCGCATGAAGACGTAACCCACGTGGGACCGCATGTTAGATTCAACAGGTCTCCTCGACGAAGTTGTCAAGACCGCGTCGGCTCTTCTCGTTTCGGTGTGTACGCTAGGGTTCGGTTGGTTTATCGGCCAAAGGCTCACGTATAAGTGGAACATCCGACAGAAACGAAAGGAAGTCCAGATCTCTGTTTCGCAGCAGTTTTACGACGCGTACGGCGAGTTTTTCGCTGTGTGGAAGCTATGGAACCGGCTTGATCGTGAGGATCCCCACTGTGACGAGCGAAGGTGGGAGCTTCATAAACGGGCAGCGAAGGCCGAAGCCGGAGTCGAAGGCATTCTTGTGAAGCTCTCCAGCGAGATTTGTCTCGATTCAGCGCAGATTCAGACCCTTGGGTGCTTTCGCCAAGGCTTTCAGCAACTTAGGCACTCGATTCGAACCGGAACGCATTTGGCGTGGACCCGCTCAGATCATCCAGAATACAGTGCGTTCAAAATTCTGGCAGCCCACGTCGCTGCTTTGTTGACAAGCGATTGGAAGGACGGTCTGCCAAAGGCAAAAACGGCGGCGGAACAGCTTTTAAAAATCACTTCAAATGAGTGGGAAAAGCGCTGGTTTCAATGGGCGGGCTCCCGACCTTCGCAATGAAATGAGATGAACGCCCCACGAGCATTGCGATTGGCCCTTGCCCTCAGACTTCGGAATCCGAGTTCGCATAGGTTTTGCTGTGCGTCATCACTGAACTTCGATGCCCAGATTCCCCGGATCATCTCTGGACTGAGATCGGCAAACGACGCACCGGTTAGGATTATTTCATTCTTACCTTGTGTGACCTGAATACCTGAGCCTTGTGGATCGCTACTGAATGTGTTCTGGAGATTGGCCACGAAATCCCGTCTTTTGGACTCTTCTTCGCGCAGCCGGACTTCTCTTTCTGTCTTCGCCTCCGGACAGCCAAGAGAGTATTCATCGCTGTCGCCGAGAATGACGCCGCTCTTGAGCGCCAAGGTCTTGAATCCGATCGAACATAGATTGTGCCGCACTTTTGGCCCAAACTGTTGCCGGATGAGGTAGTCGCGATCAGACTTCAGCTTTAGAGCGTCTGAGGCAATCGTTAGTTCGCCGTTGATATCAGAAACTGAAGCATCGACTCCACTGTGTTGATAGTTCTGCCTGAGGCGGTCTATGTAGTTCTCGCGCGCAGTTCTTTGGGCATCCAATAGAAGCTGCTGTTTCATGTTAACCGCCTTGGCATTTTGCGCGGTTGCACCCTCTCCTGCCGTTGTGGGAATACTTACCGTGTTCTGTTGTTCCGATACTTTCCGTGTTCCTGATTGTCTGGAAATAGAGAGTACAGCAACCAGTACCAGCAAACAGGCGATAACTGCTCCAAGGTAGTGTCCTAAGGTTAGGACACTACCTGCTCCAAGGGCAGTCTTTCTAACGTGTGGCGAGGGCGAGTGGCGCATAACTGGCTCCGCCCCCGTGGCCGGAGCAGCGCTTACGTTGCTTCGAGAGTTTTGCCGCTCTCCACAAGCGCTGCAGAATGCTGCGCCCAGTGATAAGGGTTCACCGCACGCACTGCATGTTAGGTCCGCGTCGGATTTCAATTTTGCAGTTGCCATCGGCGTCACACTTGGGCCGCCTGAAGGAATCATGTTCGGGGCGCGGCATTTCGGGCAACCGTAGTATGCTTTCGTCCTTCGTAGACCGGTGTAGATGATCCCAGGTAAAAGAAAAAGCAACCACAGAAGAACCTCAAACGCGAAAGAGCCGGGCACATACTTTCGGCGGCTGCCGACGAATCCGCAGTTCTTGCATCGCCATAGGCTCATACGGTGTGATCCCTCCCGTTATCACCGATTCGGCTGATAAAGTGAGATTTAGTTTACCTCAACTGTGTAGAGGAAGTGAGAACGATGACGCTTGGCGTGGCTTGCTGCATGAGCCTCTTCGAGTGACATAATTCGTTGGTCCAAAGGATTTGTATGCGCGCCGGCCACACGGGAGTGATCCCCTTCGTGAAAGGAGAACGGAATACAAAAGATGATTTTCAGCCGCTCGAGCAATATACTCGATACTCGAGAACTGAAAACGAGCGTGTTCTCGCTGGCGGGGCTGTACTTGATGGCGCGCATGAAGACGTAGGCGAAGCTTTGGAACGCGATCGCCTCATCGAACTTCTGCAGAGCGCGTTTGGATACAGCTCGTTTCGTCCGAATCAGGAAGCGGTTTGCCGCGCCACTGTCGAAGGGCAGGACGTGTTGCTGGTAATGCCTACGGGGTCCGGGAAGTCGCTGTGTTATCAACTGCCCGGAATCGCACGAGGCGGGACAACGCTCGTAGTCAGCCCGCTGATTGCGCTGATGGAAGATCAAGCCGCGAAATTGAAGGAACGAAATTTCGCTGTGGATGCTATCCATTCGGGCCGTGACCGAGCGGCTTCACGCCAAGCCTGCCTGAATTACCTGGCGGGCAGGTTACAGTTTCTGTTCATCGCCCCCGAGCGCCTGGGCGTGAGCGGCTTTCCCGAAATGCTTGCAAAGCGGAAACCCTCTCTGATCGCGATCGATGAAGCACACTGCATTTCCCAATGGGGACACGATTTTCGTCCCGACTATCGGATGTTGGGGCAATATCTGCCGACGCTGCGGCCCGCGCCGGTGATAGCGCTCACGGCTACGGCAACACCGCTTGTACAGAAGGATATTGTTGAACAGTTGCGGCTCGCCAAGGCGGCGCGATTCATTCATGGGTTCCGAAGAGACAACATCGCGATAGAAGTGGTTGAGATCGCTCCATCACAAAGGGCTGCGCTCGCACGCGACATTCTGATGGACGAGAGCCGCAGGCCAGCGATCGTCTACACGCCGACGCGCAAGCAGGCGGAAGCGGTCACCGAGGAAATCTGCCGTGACTACGCGGCTGCCGCCTACCACGCCGGGCTCGATGCCGGCCGCCGCAGACGCGTGCAGGAGGATTTTCTCCGCGGGGAGCTCGAGGTGATTGTGGCAACCGTCGCATTCGGGATGGGCATCGATAAACCGGATGTGCGGACCGTAATTCACACGGGGCTGCCTGGCAGTTTAGAGGGCTATTACCAGGAGATCGGGCGGGCCGGACGGGACGGCATGGCGAGCCGCGCCATCCTCATGCAATCCTATGCAGACCGCCATACTCACGATTTTTTCTTTCAACGCGACTATCCGGATGTTGCGGTTTTGGACGAGGTCTTTGCGCAGTTGACAGCTTCGCCTATCGAGAAGGAGGGTTTGCGGGAGCGGCTGCGAATGAATCCGGAGCAGCTCGACAAAGCTCTAGAGAAGCTGTGGTTGCATTCGGGCGCAGCGCTCGACTACGAGGAGCGCGCCACGCGAGGTGATGGGCAGTGGCGAGCGCTGTACCTGGCGCGTGGCGACCAGAAGGCGGCACAAATTGATCTCATGATGCGTTATGCTCGCTGCGCGGAGTGCCGCATGTCGACGCTGGTGCGCCACTTTGAGAATTCTGCCGATGAAGAGAGCCTGTGCGGCATGTGTGACTTCTGCGCTCCGGCAAAATGTGTTGCGCAGCGATTCCGAACAGCGACCGCTGCGGAACGAGCGATGCTCTTCCGGGTGGTAGGCGCGTTGCGGCGGTCGAACTCGAAATCGAGCGGCAAACTGCATGCAGAACTATGCGCGAAACGGGAGATGGACCGCGACAGGTTTGAAGAACTGCTGGGAGGGATGGCTCGCGCCGGACTTATCGCGGTATCCGAGGCTCTCTTTGAAGCTAACGGTAAGCAGATTCCGTATCGAAGCGTAAGGCTGACACGCGAAGGATTTCGGGTGGACGAAAGCACGCCGATTCACTTGGTAATGAAGGCCGAGCCTGGTTCGGGAAAACGGGCTCGAAAGCGGAAGCCGGAGGCTGCGCCCAATGCCGGCGTGGAGAGCCGTGAGGCCGCAAGCATCGAGACCTTGCGGACTGAGGAGGCGTTGCGCCTGTGGCGGCGATCCGAAGCAAAGCGGCGTGCGGTGCCCCCGTTTCGCATTTTTAGCGACCGGGTACTCCGAACGATCGCTTCCACTCGACCGCGAACGGATACGGAGCTGCTTGCGATTTCAGGCGTGGGACTTCGAATGATCGAAAAATTCGGCGCGGATATTTACAGGATCATTGATCAAGACGAATAATCAGTCCGATTGAGGACGCCGATATTAATTGCGATTTCCAGGGGTCGATTGCTTGGCCTCAGCTTACGGCGTTGCCCTAAGGCTTGGGAATTCGCCACCGCTGGCCTCCGTGGCTGTGGTCGAAGCGCTGATGTCGATATTTGAGATCGGAATTTTTCGGGCAGGCTGTCTGCTGAAGTCCCAAAAAGTCTGGTCCATCACGGCATAATTCAGGACCTGCATCTTTTGGCCGTTGCGCAATACGACTGTGATCGGAACTGTTTGCTGGGCATCACTATTTTCCGGTATCCCTCCGGATTGCTGCGCAGCCCGCAATTGCTCGACTTGGTCGCTCAGTCTCTGGACTTGGCGGCCCAGCGCGCCCTGCACCATGCTCATGTTCTGCAAGCCCGGATCTTCCGGCGGCGGTGCGTCGTAGTAGCCACCCGAATAGCCGGAATCGCCATAGCCGAGAAATGGGTAGTAATAAGGAGCGAAGAAATACCCGTAAGGCGTGTTGCCGTAAGCGTAGCGATTGCTCCTTTGGATCTGTCTCCAGGCAAATGGGCTGATGCCGCTTGCGGGCGGGGGCAAAGAATTGATGCCGCTGAATCCGGAATTTCCGAAGCCTAGGCCCGTGTTGCCGGAATGCGTCCCGAAGCCGCTCGAATGAAAGCCCGACGAACCGCTTGCATGGGAACCCGATCCATGGAACCCCGCTGAACCGCTCCCGTGTCCTGAGGTATGTTGAGCATACAGCAAACCGCCACAAACAGCAGCAGCTAGCGCGCCGATCAGAAAAGTCCGCATTGCTGACCGCATAAATGCCATCCTTTCTTCCAGCGTAGCGCTTGCCACTGGAAGCGGCAACGACGGTCAGGCGTCCGGTCGCCGATACAATAGAGTTCGCATGCGGATCGCTCTCGCGCAGATCAACACGACAGTTGGAGATCTGGGCGGCAATTCCGCGAAAATCCTGGACTTTGCGCGGCAGGCCGAGCAAGCCGGGGCGGAACTCGTGGCCTTTCCCGAGCTGGCTTTGACCGGCTATCCGCCGCGGGATTTGGTAGAGAAGCATTCGTTTCTCGACCGCACCGCGGCGGCTCTGGATCACATTGCACAGGAATCCGCGCATCTCGATCTAAGCCTGGTTGTCGGATACGTGGCGCGCTCTGCGGAGAGCTCGGCCATAAAAGCTCAGAACGCTGCCGCCGTCATCGAGAACGGCCGTATCGTATTTGATCAGCGCAAGATGCTTCTGCCCACCTACGACGTGTTCGACGAAGCGCGCTATTTCCAGCCCGCAACCAAACAAGGCGTCTGCACGGTCCGCGGTACAAGAGTGGCGCTTGCCATTTGCGAGGACTTCTGGAATGACAAGCAGTATTGGGAGCGGCGGCGCTATTCGCGGGATCCAATCGAAGAGCTGGTGCAGCAAGGCGCGGATGTGATCGTCTCGATTAACGCTTCGCCGTGGAACATCGGGAAACGCGAGCAGCGTGAGGCAATCTTTTGCTCAAACACCAAGCGCTTCGGCCTCCCCGTAGCATACGTTCAGATGGTGGGAGGCAACGATCAGCTCGTATTTGACGGCACAAGCTTCGCGATGACCGGCCGCGGCGAGCTGGCGGCTATAGCAAAATCCTTTGCGGAAGACTTGATCCTGTTCGATTCGGTGACGGGCAAAGGCGACAATCACTCGAATCATCTCGCGCGAGACGAAGCGGTGTTTGAAGCTCTTGTGCTCGGCACCCGCGACTACATTCGTAAGTGCGGCTTCCGCGCGGCCCTGGTCGGATTGAGCGGCGGCATCGATTCAGCGCTTGTAGCGGCTATCGCGGTTGAAGCGATAGGAAAAGAAAATGTGACGGGCATTGGGATGCCCGGGCCGTATTCCTCTGAGCACAGCCTTACGGACGCACGGGCGCTGGCTTGCAATCTGGGCATTCGATTTGAAGTGCTGCCCATTAAGTGCGGCTACGAATCGATGATTCACACGCTCGAGCCTCTGTTTGCCGGTTGCAACCCGGATGCCACGGAAGAGAATTTGCAATCGCGGCTGCGCGGCCTTACGTTGATGGCGCTCTCGAACAAATCCGGCGCGCTTGTGTTGACCACCGGCAATAAGAGCGAAATCGCGGTAGGCTATTGCACCTTGTATGGCGATATGTGCGGCGGTCTTGGCGTGATCAGTGATGTGCCGAAGACCCTGGTCTACAAGCTGGCGTGCATCGCAAACGCCCGTTACGAAGCAAAGGGAGCGCGGCCCCCGATCCCCGAGAGCACCTTGACTAAACCGCCGTCAGCCGAGCTTCGTCCGGATCAGAAAGACACCGATACCCTCCCCGAATATGACGTGCTGGATGCGATTCTTGCGGGGTATATCGAACGGTATGAATCGGTGGCCGAAATCGCCTCGAAAGAAGATCTATCGGAAGAGTTGGTGCGCGATATCGTTCGCAAGGTCGACCGCAACGAATACAAGCGGCAACAAGCCGCGCCCGGTTTGCGCATCACTCCCAAGGCCTTCGGCGTAGGACGGCGCTTCCCGATCGCACACAGGTTTACCGAATGAAACTCCTCACAAGCTTTGTGCTTGCGCTGGCCGGATTGCTGGGTGCGCAAGATGCTGTTTGTCAAAATGGTCCCCGTCAGCAGGTCGGTCCCTTGCCCGGCGGCGGATTCCTGCTGAATAGCGGATGGACCATCCGGCCGGTGGGCGATCAGGTACCCGTCGACACGTTTCCAATGAGCGCGGCGGTCTCAAACAATGGCAAGTACCTGCTCGTGTTGAACGGCGGCTATAATCCACCGTCGGTGAGCGTGATTGATATTGCACAGAAACGCGAGGTAGGCCGCACGCCTTTGCCCGATGCATGGCTGGGGCTCACCATCTCGCCGCGCGGCAACTACGTCTACGTTGGGGGTGGCAGCACCGCCTCGGTTTATGAACTGTCTCTCGACCCGCAGACCGGCACCCTCACAAGGAGCCGCGAGTTCGCTGCGGTTACAGACGTCAATCACAAAGGGCTCTCGTTTGTGGGCGATGTGGCTGTCTCTTCCGATGCTCATCTGCTGTACGCGGCGGACCTGTACGGTGACAGCATTGCCGTAATCAATCTTCAGTCGGGCCAATTGATCGCCCGCTGGAAATCGGGGCGCCGGCCGTATGGGCTGCTTCTTCCGCCCGGAGACCGTCAACTGATTGTGAGCAGCTGGGCTGATGCTGCGGTCTATCAATACGACGCAAACAGCGGCGCGGAAATCGCAATGACTCGCGTGGGCTCACATCCTACCGGGATGCTCTGGCTCAATAAGCCTGCGCCTACCGAGGAAAACGGCAGCTCCGAATATGTGGCCCGTCTATTCGTTGCGGCTGCAAACACCAATTATGTTTATTCGCTCGGCATGACGCACGATGGCCAGTTCAAGACGCTGGAGTCAATCAATGTCTCTCTCACACCGATGCACCCGCTCGGCATGACGCCTTCGAGTCTGGCGATCGACAGGCAGGGCGCGCATCTTTATATCGTTTGCTCTGATGCGAATGCGGTTGCGGTTGCGGATATATCGGGCGCGCGGACCCGTGTTCTCGGTTTCGTTCCGGCCGGCTGGTATCCGACGGCTGTGCGTACGCTCGATGACAACCATTTAGTCATCCTGAATGGAAAAGGGCTGGGCAGCCGTCCTAATCCGAACGGGCCGAATCCAGATGTCCGAGGGCGTGGCAGTCGAAACCCCGCGGTTCAATATGTAGCGCGCATTCAGACAGGAACCGCGGCATTTGTGCCGCCGGTCACAGATGAAAATTTGCCCACTTACACCAATACGGTTCTCGAAAATTCGCCCTATCGCGACGAAATGATTTACGGCGAAATCACGGACGCTCAGGAGGCTCGGTTCGCGCGAACGCAGGAGCACGCCTCGCCCATCCAGCACGTGATCTACATCATTAAAGAGAATCGCACGTACGACCAGGTGCTCGGCGACATGGAGAAAGGCAACGGCGACAAGTCATTGACCTTATTCGGTGAGCGGATCACGCCCAATCTGCACCAGCTTGCGCGCGAGTTTATCCTGTACGACAACTTCTATGAAAATGCAGACGTAAGCGCGGAAGGGCACAACTGGGCGAATGCGGCGATTGCTCCGGATTACACCGTAAAGCTTTGGCCGAATACATATGCGGATAGACGGCATGTGTACGACTACGAAGGCGGTGAGCCGGCGAACAATCCGCCCGCGGGTTACATTTGGGACAACGCGCTCGAAGCCGGGATCAGCATTCGGGATTATGGCGAGTGGGTTGCAAACATCCCCTTGGCTTCTGTAGCGGGACAGCGGCAGGTGGCAAAAGTGGAAGACGCTGCGCTGCAGCCATACACGGATCTGAACTATCGCGGCTTCGATCTCGACTATTCGGACCTCGATCGGGTTCACGAGTTCATCCGTGAATGGAAGGACTTCGATGCAAAGGGGCAGGCGCCGCAACTGACGATCGTGCGGCTGGGCAACGATCACACCGAAGGCACTGCGCCGGGTAAGCTCACGCCGCTTTCCTTTGCTGCCCAGAACGATTATGCGTGCGGGCTGCTTGTCGATGCGGTCTCACACAGCAAATCTTGGCCCTCGACGGCGATCTTCATCATTGAGGATGACGCGCAGAACGGTCCCGATCACGTGGATTCGCATCGCGCGCCGGCGTGGGTTATCTCTCCTTTTACACACCGCGGCATTGTCGATTCGACAATGTACAACCAGACGAGTGTGCTCAGGACCATGGAACTGATCGTCGGGCTGCGGCCGCTCACGCATTTCGACGCAGCCGCGCGGCCCATGTTCGATAGTTTCAGCCAGCAAGCCGATGTGCGGCCTTATACCGCGATGCAGCCGAAGATATCGCTTACTGACCGCAATACTGGAAAGGCGCGCGGCGCGGCAGAATCAGCTCGGCTGGATTTTTCCGATGCCGATCTCGTCGACGATGATGAGCTGAACGCGATTCTCTGGCGCGCGATCAAGGGAACGGAACCCCCGGCCCCCACGCGCAGCGCTTTCGTGAAGTAGGCATAAGATACCCTCATGCGCTCCATTCGCTATATTGCGCTCACGCTGTTGCTTTCCGCTTTCCCGTTCCTCTTTCCTCGTCTGGGTTACGGAGCGGAGCCGGATAACAACTGGTGGCAGCACGCCGTCATCTACGAGATCTACCCGCGCAGCTTCGGAGACACCAATGGAGACGGCATCGGCGATCTGAACGGTATTACGGAGCACTTGGATTACCTGAAAGAGCTGGGAATCGACGCCATCTGGATTACGCCATTCTTTCCTTCGCCGCAGGTCGACTTCGGGTACGACATTTCGAATTTCCGCGGTGTTGATCCGCAGTTCGGGACGATGGCGGATTTCGACCGGCTCGAGTCGGAAGCAAACAAACGCGGGATTCGGGTGATTTTGGATTTTGTGGTCAACCACACGTCAGACCAGCATCCCTGGTTCATCGAATCCAAATCTTCCAGAACCAATCCCAAAGCCGACTGGTACATCTGGCGCGATGGCAAGCCGAATGGCCAGCCGCCCAATAACTGGCAATCGATTTTCGGCCACTCCGCCTGGCAATATATCGATTCGCGCAAGCAGTACTACTATCACGCGTTTTATAAAGAGCAGCCGGACCTGAACTGGCGTAATAAGGACGTGCGGAACGCAATGTACGATGTCACGCGGTTCTGGATGCAGAAGGGCGTGGCCGGATTTCGTCTCGATGCTGTCACAAGCCTGTTCGAGGACTTCGCGCTCAAGGACGAGCCTTACTTGACAGGCACGAACGCCTATGGCGATCGT
The DNA here is from genome assembly GCA_963703035.1 of uncultured Acidobacteriaceae bacterium. Lineage (GTDB taxonomy): Bacteria > Acidobacteriota > Terriglobia > Bryobacterales > Bryobacteraceae > Bog-105. Next base: position 3,548,482 of record OY969780.1, read on the forward strand.
AAGATCTCGCGAATTTACACTGACAATCTGCCGGAAGTGCACGATGTGCTGCGAGAACTGCGCAGCGTGACGAACGAATATCCGGGCCGGGTTCTGATTGGAGAGACGTACGTTCCAAACATTGGCGAACTGGCAAAGATGTACGGCGCAAAGAAAGATGAGTTGCAGTTGCCGATGGATACCCAGCTCGGATTTACGAACCATCTTTCCGTCCCGGAATTTCGACAAAAGCTTGTGGATGCGGAAACGAAAATGAACGGCAACGTGCCGCTCTTCGTTTTCGAGAATCACGACAATCCCCGCAGTTTGGATCGTTATGCGGGAGGCAAGCGCAACGTGCCGATGGCTAAACTGCTGGCCACGATTCTGCTCGCGCCCCGCTCCGCATCATTGGTGTATTACGGCGAAGAGCTCGGCATGATGGACAACGATCCGAAACGCAAGGAAGACGTGAAAGATCCCATTGGAAAACTGGGGTGGCCGAAAGACAAGGGCCGCGACGGCGAGCGCACGCCCATGCAGTGGAGTAACGATCGCAACGCCGGATTTAGTGCCGGGAATTCAACCTGGTTGCCAGTTGGACCCGATTTCAAAACGGTGGATGTCGCGGTTGAAGAGAAAAAGCCGGATTCGGTTCTGAACTATTACAAAGCTTTGATCCGTCTGCGCAAAGAGAATCCGCAATTGCGCGACGGCGATTTCATCCCGGTTGATGAAAACAACACGAGCGTGCTTTCGTTTCTGAGGAAGACAAACGACGGCAAAGCGGTTCTCGTCGCGCTTAACTTTACGCCGTCCTCACAGACCGTCAGCCTCGATTTCACGCCTCAAGACGTGCAAGGCAAACACGCGAAGACCGTGCTTGCCTCATTTCCGACACGGGAAGCTGCTGATCTGGAGCACATCGCCCTGCCCGCGTACGGCGCTTACATCGCAGAGATTGAGCCCTAGCTAGTACAACAGTCGTTGTGCGGCATCCAAGGTTCCAAACACCCAAGCCACTGACAGACTCTGGTCCCGAACACGTGCTCAGCAAGCTATGCTGAGATTTCTGGATGTCCCCTACGGCCCCCGACTTTCGGTTAGTCTTTGAGTCTATACCGGGTCCTACTTTGGTGCTGTTACCCGACGCCCCGACGTTCACCATTGTTGCGGCGACGGATACGTACGTCGAGAACACGGCCACGCGCCGGAATCAACTCTTGGGGCGCGGACTGTTTGAAGTTCTGCCTCAGATGCAGGGCGATTTCAGCGCTGCCATGCTCAATGATGTCCGCGCCTCGCTGGATCGCGTTTTACTCACCAAAGAGCGCGATGCCATGCCGGTCCAAAAGTCCGAGAAACGCTGCTGGAGCCCGGTCAATTCACCCGTTCTTGGAAACAACGGCGAGATTGAATACGTCATCCATCGCGTAGAAGATGTCACAGATTACGTGCGCGCCAAGGAAGCTGAGAAAGCGCAACAGGAGATTACTCGCGACTTGCTGTACCGCGAGACAGAGGCGCGCTTTCGAGCCGAGCTTCTGAACCGCATCGGGCCGATGCTGACTTCCGAGCTCGACGCCGATCGCCTCGTGCAACGGGTCACGGATCTCGCGACGCAACTGACCGGCGCCGAATTCGGAGCTCTGTTTCATAACGTCGTGAACGAGGAGGGCGAGTCATACACGCTCTATGCTCTCTCCGGTGTTCCTCGCGAGGCGTTCGCCAAATTCCCGATGCCGCGGAACACAGCGGTATTCGGACCTACGTTTCGGGGTGAATCTCTGGTGCGCAGCGATGATATCACCAAGGACGTTCGATACGGCAAAAATCCGCCGTACTATGGAATGCCCGAAGGTCATTTGCCGGTGAAGAGCTATCTCGCTGCTCCAGTGATCTCCCGCTCCGGCGAGATTCTCGGGGGGTTGTTCTTCGGGCACTCGAGTCCCGCCAAATTCACGCAGCAGCATGAAGAGCTAATCGTGGGAATTGCCGCGCAGGCGGCCGTGGCGATTGACAATGCCCGTCTTTTTGAGCAAGTGCGCCGTGAGCGCATGCGTACCGAGGAGGCCAATACCGCTCTCCGGCGCGCGAATGCTGATCTCGAGCAGTTCGCGTTCTCCGCTTCCCATGATCTTCGCGAACCTCTACGAATGGTGAGTGTCTACACTGACATGCTGCGCAAGAAGTACAGCGCAAAACTGGGAGCGGACGCCGATCTCTACATTCGCTACGCTGCCGAAGGAGCTCAGCGCATGGAGGATCTGATTAAGGACCTGCTCGCTTATACGCAAATATCGAGCGTGAATGACGAGCCAATCACAATGGTGAATGCCGAGGAGTCGCTCAAGGCTTCGTTGTCCAATCTACGGCGCGCCATCGAAGAGAGCCAGGCGTCTGTCACCTATAATTCTCTGCCGCCTGTGAGAATGCGTCGCGTGCACCTGGAGCAGCTTTTTCAAAACTTGATCGGTAACGCAATCAAGTACCGGGGTCAGAAGAAGCCGTTGATCATGGTGCGTTCCGAGTGCCGGGATGGTGAATGGCTGCTCTCGGTGCAAGACAATGGGATCGGCATAGACCCGCGATACGGTGAACAGATTTTTGGAATCTTCAAGCGCCTGCACTCCGGCGCCGAATACCCGGGGACTGGGATCGGGCTTGCGATCTGCCAGAAAATCGTTCATCGATACGGCGGCCGGATTTGGGTCGAGTCCGTGCCCGGCCAAGGAGCGACGTTCTCGTTCACGATTCCGGACCAATGCGCAACTGATCAAGAATGATGAGGAAGGTCCTCCTTGTCCTATTCGCAAGCACTCTGGTCCGGGCGCAATTCGCAACGGGTGAGCTGCGGCTGTCGGTGAGCGACCCAAGCGGATTGGCGCTTCCCAGTTCGGGTACGCTTGCGAGCGATGCCGCCCGCATTCGGCGGGATTTCAATACCGATGATGCCGGGCGCTTTACGTTTCAACGTTTGCCTTGGGGCATGTACCGCCTGACGGTCAGGCATTCGGGGTTCGCGCCGTCTTCCGTGCTGGTTGAGATTCGCTCGGCAGCCCCTCTCGACACGCATGTTCAGTTGAGCCTGCAACCTGCCTCGACAAATATAGAAGTGAGCGATTCGCAGACGCTCGTCGATCCACATCAAAGCGGAATCGTGTATTCAGTCGGAAGCGAGCAGGTTCGCGAGCAGCAGTCCACTGTGCCCGGGCGGGGAATGCTCGACCTCGTGAACATGCAACCCGGATGGCTGTTTGAGGGGAATGCAGTACTGCATCCGCGCGGTTCCGAGTATCAGACTCTGTTCGTTGTCGACGGAGTGCCGATGGACGAAAACCGCTCGCCCGCGTTTGCCCCGGGCATTGCGACCGGAGACGTGCAGTCGATAAACGTGCTGACGGCGACGTATCCCGCAGAATATGGCCGCAAGCTCGGCGGAGTTGTGGAGGTGACGACGAGCCAAGATATTCAGCACGGATTCCACGGTTCAGTCGAGCTTGGCGGAGGGAGTTTCGGAACTGAGACCGGCTTTCTTTCCGGCACCTACGGCTGGGATCGAAGCGCTCTGACGCTGAGCGCGTCTGCCGGGCATACAAACCGCTATCTCGATCCTCCGGTGCTAGGGAATTACACGAACTCCGGCACTCTCGATGGCATCACAGCGGTGTACGATTGCGAGCTGTCGGACTCGGACCGCATCCATCTGTATGTCCGGCGCAGCCAGGCATCGTTCGTGGTTCCGAACGAAAATCTGCAGCAAGCAGCCGGGCAACGCCAGGATCGTAATAGCCGTGAGAACCTGGGGCAGGCCGCGTGGACTCACGAAGTTTCACCTGATATCGTGTTCAACCTCCGAGCGGCAGTCGAGGATCTCTCGGCAAACCTTTGGTCGAATGCTCTCTCGACTCCGATCATTGCTTCTCAGCAGCGCGGTTTCCGGCGGAGCTACGTGAGTTCGAACTTGGCGGTGCACAAGGCGCATCACGAGATCAAGGTCGGTGGAGACACGTATTATGCTCCGGTGACCGAAGCTCTCGCGTACCGCATCACGGATCCGTCTTACTTCGATCCGGGCACACCACGAATCTTCAATTTTTTCGACCACGCGGCCGATCACGAGCAGAGCCTGTTTGCTCAAGACACGATGCGATTCGGAAATTTTACGTTGAGCGCGGGCCTGCGTTGGGACCACTACGGGCTGGTTGTGAAACAAAATGCCTGGAGTCCTCGGCTCGGGGCGGCTTGGTATTGGCCGAAGGCAAAGGTGGTGTTTCACGTTTCGTATGATCGCGCGTTTCTTACGCCCGCCATTGAGAACCTGCTCCTCGCCAGCTCGCCTGAAGTCGATAGCCTGAATCCACTCGTGCTCCGTCTTCCGGTGAAACCTTCAACGGGTAATTTCTATGAGATCGGGTTTACGAAAGGACTCGCGGGCAAATTCAAGCTAGACGCTTCGGCCTATGGCCGTTCATTTCTCAACTACGCGGATGATGATGTGTTCCTCAATACAGGTATCAGTTTCCCGATCGCTTTTCACAATGCGCGCATCCAGGGTGTTGACGCGAAATTGGATTTGCCGGAGTGGCGCCGGTTCTCCGGGTTTCTCAGTTACTCGAACATGACCGGCATTGCGCAACTACCCGTCACGGGAGGATTGTTTTTGGGTGACGGTGCGCAAGGAGTGCTGGGTGTCAGAAGCACGTTCCCGGTCTCGCAGGACCAGCGCAACACTGCGCGCGCCCGCATCCGGTATCAAGTGCATCCCCGCGTTTGGTTAGCAGTCATAAGTGAGTACGGCAGCGGCTTACCTTCGGACGTCGAGGGAACCGATATCTCGCGTCTGGTTGCGCAATACGGCCCGGCAATTGTCGATCAGGTCAATTTCAACCGGGGCCGCGTGCGTCCGAATTTTTCGCTCGATGCAAACGGGGGGTTCGAGTTATGGCAACGAGAAAAACAGAAGATTCGGTTGGAGATCGAGGGCGAGAATTTGACCAACCGCCTGAACGTGATCAATTTCGAAGGGTTATTTTCCGGAACGGCGGTTGCGCCGTCCCGGAGCGGTAATTTGAGATTGCAATACGAGTTCTAACTAGAAGGCTTCGGCACCGGCTTCGGCGACGGCCTGATCCTGTTTTCCCAACCCGCCGCTTACGCCGACAGCGCCGACCACCTGGCCTCCGCGCTTCAGCGGAACGCCGCCCGCAAAGATCATTACGCGCCCGCGGTTCGAAGCGTGTATGCCGAAGAACTGATCGCCGGATTGACTCTGCTCGCCTAATTCTTTGGTTGAGATATCAAACGCTCGCGCCGTCCAGGCTTTGTTGATTGAAATATCGACGCTGCCGATCCAAGCGCGATCCATCCGCGCGTGAGCGACCAGGTTCCCTCCTTCGTCAACTACGGCGATATTCATGGGCTGGCCGATGTCTTCCGCCTTCCTCTCGGCTGCGGCGATGATGCGCCGCGCGTCTGCTAATGTGATCATCTTGTTTTCTCCTATGATGTTTTGTCTACTGCCACCTGATTTGCCTGTTGGCAAAACCTGTGGGTTGAGTCTCGTTCCCGGCGGAACCGGGAACGAGACGAACTCGTTTCCTGGTGGTGAGCTTTGAGCAACGGTGGTCATGGATTCGCCGCCGCTTCGACCAACACAAAGTTGGGAAAGTCTTCAAAGACCCACTTATTCTTGAGCGTTCGGTAAACGATTCCGAGAAACTTCCGTGCCAAGGCGATGATTGCTTTGCCGGCTCCCCGCCTGACTCGCAGGCGTTGATAGAACTGTTTCAGATAAGGACTGTACTGAGCTGCGATGAGCGCAGACTGGATCAGTGCGGTTCTTCCGAGTTTGCTGCCGCGCTTATGGATGCGTCCGGATCGTTCCCTTTCATTCGAGTTCGATACACGGGGTACGATCCCGAAGTAAGAAGCCAGCCGGTTCTCGTCGGGAAAGTCGCTGATGTCGCCGATCACACTCAGCAGAATGGCCCCGGTGATATTGCCGATGCCCTTAATGCTGATCAGGCTTTTGTGCCCCTCCAGTTTGGAAGCTTCTTCGCCGATGGTCTTTTCCAGCTCGGCGATGCTTTTATTCAAACTGCGAATCTGCTCCACAATGATCCGCAACTCAATCCGCACCAGGTCATCGAACGGCAAAGCCAGAACTTCGTTCAGCCTCTTTTCACTCGACAGCGCTTCCTTGACCAAGTTGATGCCCCGTGCCGATAGCAGATTGTTGATCTTGTTCTTCAGCGCGGTCCGTAGCTTCACCAGCGTGTCGCGAGTTTGCGTGAGGCTGGCGATTTGGCTCTGCTGTTTATCTTTCATACGCACTTCGGGCAACAAACCCTTGCTCAGATACAGCGCCAGCAGCTGCGCATCGTTGGCATCGGTCTTCTTCACCGACTGGCTGATCAGGCGGAATTGAGCGCCGTCCACCACTGCGATGCGCCCAACGTGCGGTGCTACTGCATCGAAGAACAGACGAGTGTTGCCCGTTACTTCCACCGCTAGCTCGTCGGCTGGCCGTAGTTTCTTCAGAAACCGCGGCAGCTCCTCGAGCCGCCATTGGCTCGCATAAGTGCGCCCATTCTCTAACCGCAAACAGCAGGTGAACTGATTCCGATGTAAATCCACTCCCCAATACCGCTTCTCCATCTATTCCTCCTGGTTTTTGGAACTGCCAGATGGAGTAGACACACTTTGCGGCGGTCACCATTCTCCTATCCGAGGTCGCTGTGCGCCTCACGATGACATTCAGCCACAGGTCTGACCAATCTCCTTGACGGGGTCCATAGGCCCCAAAAACAAATGCAGCCTGTGACCTGTCTACTCCGGGAGTTCCCTCCCGGAGCCTACCGCGCGCCGGATGATAAGACATTCATCTCATCTCCTTAGCTGCTATTTCAAGGTGTACAGATAACCCGCAATATCCTTGGCATCGCGTTCGTTCACGCCAAGGTTCGGCATAACCGTTTTGGGATCGACGGCGGGCGGGTTCTCGATCCATCGCACCATGTTCTCAGGCGTGTTCTGCAAGACGCCGGCGATATAGATGCGACTCGCGATTCCGTTGAGCGATGCACCCGCCCGGCCTTGCGCGCCGGAGATTCCAGGGATGATATGACACGAGCCGCAGCCGTAGTGCTCGATTGCTGCGGCGCCGCGCCGCGCGTTGCCGCCGGTCGTAACTTCGGCGATATGCTGCGCTTCATCGGTGCACGCCGAAAGCCAGATTGCCGCGCCGAGAACGAGAGCCGCCGACACAAAGTTATTCCGCATGCTGCGTTCTCTCAAGCAATGCGTCGCTCTCCTTCAACCAGGCAGCGAATAGCGCCAAGCCGACGACCAGGTATACAAGACCAGCCGGAACCCACATCACGAGACCGCCGATCTGCTGGTCCTGCAAAGGAGTTAAACCCCAGGCCTGAGTGGTTGAGCTGTAAGCGGGATACCAGACGTGCGGAGCGAAGGTCAGCAGCGCTCCCAGGATGCTGGTGTGCACTGCGGTCGTGAACACATACAAAACTGCCGCTCCGTACGCCAGGCGTCCATGCGCATAGAACAGCGCCCACCAGAACAGCAGAGCCGATAAGAAGAAACTCAGATGCTGGGCGGTGTGCGCCAGCTCGCTCGTAAGGGTCGCCTGAAACATGACGGGAATGTGCCAGATCCAGATCGCTGCGGCATGAATGCACCAGGCTGCGAAGGGATCGGTGAGGAATCCCCACGTCCTGCGGACGGAGTCTGTTTTCGACCAGCGCCCAAGGCTGCGCCGCCATTCAAACGGCAGCGCCCAAAGAAAAGTGATTAGCGGCCGCGAAATTACCATCAACGGTGCAGCCACGAGCATGAAGATCTCGTGTTGCACCATGTGCGCGGAGAACAGAACCTCACCAACTGGATGCAGGGGTGAAACGAGCGCGAGCGCCAGCGTGGACCAGCCGGCCCAAAAACAGAATTGTTCGCGCAGCCGCAACCCGCGGTGACGGCGCGCGCCGCGAGCGTAGAGAAACGCTGATACCACGAGCGGAATCACGACGCCGGGGTCGAACTCCCACGCGGACCAGAGATCGTCAGGGTGTAGCGGCTCACCGGGATGCGCGAAGGCGAGTAACGGAGTGAGCAGGATCAAAAAGGCCGGCCGCTTCCACATCAGTCACACGCCTTCAGAATCAGTTCCGGAATGGCTTGGGCGAGAATGACCAGGAAAAACAAAACGCTGAGGAGGACGCCGCCGACCGCCATGATGCGGGTGCGTGAAATGGCGGCTTCGCGATCGCCCGGCCATTCTTTTCCCATTTGGCTCCATTCGCGCCAGGCGAGCAGACCCGCTGCGGCGGTAAGCGCGAGCGCGACAATCGAGACGACGTAGAGCGCTGCCTTGCCTTGAATCACGCAGGCCCACGGCGCCAGCGCGAAGTTCGCCTCGAAACTGATAAGCCATACGATAGGCCCGGCGAGAAGGCCGGTCCACAGTGCGAAATCGCGGCTCACTACGGGCTCCCTACCATTCGCGGACCCCAGTAGACGACGGCGTAAAGAGGCAGCCAGATGCCTACGATGAGATACCAGACGACGCTATCGACGTGTACGCCTTGGCGCTGCTTCTGGCCATAGCGCCCGCTGGCAATGATAACGATAAGGACGCACGTGTAAACTACGTCACCGATGAGATCGAAACTATGCAGCCCGAGGATGGCCCATACGAAGCTTCCCTGAATGTCGGATTTCCAATCGAAGTTGAATCGATACCACTCGACGACGCGCATGGTGAAGAAAATTGCCGCAAGCACGATGTTCAAAACCATGCCGCCGATCATGCCCGCGCGGCTGTCCTTCTTGGCTGCTTCGCTGGCCCAATAGGAGCCCACCGCACTGAGAATCAGAGGGATGAGGGCGAGAGTGGGCAAGGTCAGGTGCGGAAAGACGTCGCCAGGAGGCGGCCAGACATCGACTCGGAGCCGGACATACAGGTATCCCGCCATGAGAATCGAGAACATCGTGGCTTCAATGGCAACGATGCACATTTGTCCCCACCACAACGGAGCCTGATTTGAAATGTCATATGGCGGGAGATGTGAAACGTCGAGGGTTCTGGCTTCGGTCATGGTTTCAGCTCCCGCGGCTGGCGCGGCCAAAACCAGCCGATCAGCGCAAGGCCGGTGAGAATAGATCCATAGGTGATGTACCAGGAATTGAATACCGAGCCGGCGAACCCGATCGTGACAGCGATCGCGGTGATGAAGGGCCAGATTGACGGCCCGGGGATCACGTAGCGGTGATGCGGCTTAGCATCCATTAGAGTCACGACCAGGACTTCTCTACGGTCATCTCGCAATCCGGTAACAGCGGTACGATCCGCAGGAGGTACCCATAAAGGCGAACGGCTCGAAGCGACGGGCAAGTACTCGAAATTGTAGTTTTCAGGCGGCGAGGCAGTTGCCCACTCGAGCGTGTCGGCATTCCAAGGATCGTTTCCTGCAATTTTGCCGCGCTTCCGGCTGTAGAGGACATTGAAAAGGAAAACGATGCCGCCGAGCGCGATGATGCACGCGCCGATGGTGGCGAGCAGATTGTCCGTCGCCCAATCCATCTCCGGCGGATAGGTGTAGATTCGCCGCGTCATGCCCTTCAGCCCCAGAATGTGCATCGGGAAAAACGTGAGGTTGAATCCGACGAACAGAATCCAGAAATTCAGCTTTCCGACTGTTTCGTCCATCATGCGGCCGGTCATTTTCGGGAACCAGTGATAGAAGGCGCCGAACAGCGGGAACAGGGCGCCCCCGATGAGCACGTAATGGAAATGCGCAACCACGAAGAAAGTGTCGTGCACCTGTAAGTCGAGCGGCATCGACGCCAACATTACGCCGCTCAGACCGCCCAAAACGAATATGGCAATGAACCCGAACACGAAATGCATGGACGTTGTCATGCGCAACCGTCCGGTCCACAGGGTCGCGATCCAGCAGAAGATCTGAACTCCGCTGGTGATCGCGATCATCATGCTCGAAGCGGTGAAATATGCGGCTCCGATTTGCGGCAGGCCGGTGGCAAACATGTGATGCACCCAGAGTCCAAAGCCGATGAAACCGGTCGCGACCATGGAAAGCACCATGGCCGGATATCCGAAGATTTCCCGCCGCGAATTGGCGCTCACAATGTGCGAAATAAACCCGAGCGCGGGGATGAAGATGATATACACCTCGGGGTGGCCGAAGAACCAAAAGACGTGTTGATAAAACAGCGGGTCGCCGCCTTCTGCCGGATTCACAAAGTGAGTTCCCACCGTGCGGTCGGAAAGCAAAAACGAGCTGGCGTTCATGACGGCCGGCATCGCGAAAATCACCATGAACGATTGCACAAGCATGGACCAGCAAAACAGCGGAATGCGATTTAGCGACATTCCGGGCGCGCGCATTTTGAATATGGTGACGATGAGCTCTGCGCCTACACACATGGCCGAGACCTCGGTCCAGGTGATCATCTGACACCAGAAATCGACGCGCTTGCCCGCGCCGAATTGCGGTCCGGCGAGTGGCGGATAGGAGAACCATCCAGCATCGGGCGCGGTGTTTGTGAACACGCCCCAGTAAAGGAAAAGGGCGCCCGCGAGGTACATCCAATAGCCGAACGCGTTCAGCCGGGGGAATGCGACGTTCCGGGTCCCGAGCATCAACGGCACGAGATAGACTCCCATGCCCTCCATCATCGGGACCGCGAACAGGAACATCATGGTCGTGCCGTGGGTCGTGAACATCTTGTTGTAGCCGTCGGGCCCGAGCAACGTGTTGTTCGGCTGCGCCAATTGGAAGCGCACGAGCAGCGCCTCAACGCCTCCGGCCAGCAGAAAGACGAACGCAGTCACCATGTAACGCATGCCGATGGCGGTGTGCGTGGTGAAGGAGAGCCAGCCGATAATGCCGCGAGGATGACGCCACGAATCCTGTAGGCGCTTGAGGTCCTCCGGCGGTTTTTCTAGCGTGGGTGAAAACTGTTCCGTGCGGTTCATTTGAGACTCTCGAGGTAATCGAGCAACGGATCGAGGTCGGTCGAATTCAGAGCGATGGTCGCCATGTGGTTGCCTGGCTTTATGCTCTGCGGGTCTGAAATCCAGCCGCCGAGATTTCCTTTGGTATTCGGCAAGGTTCCTGCGGCTATGGTCTTGCGGCTTCCGAAGTGTGTCAAATCGGGCGCCATCTGTCCGGCCGCTGTGGTGCCGCGAATGGAATGGCAGAACACGCACGCGTTATTGAGAAATACTTGCTGACCGTGTTGCTTAACAGGATCGCCGGGTGAAACCGAGGACTGCAATTGCTGCTGCATCCATTGATTGAATTTATCGGAAGGCTCGGCAATTACCCACAGCGCCATATGCGCATGCTGTAGGCCGCAGAACTCAGCGCACTGTCCCCGAAACTCGCCGGGGCGGTCCGCTTCGATCCATTCGGTGGTGATGCGGGATGGGATTAAATCGCGCTTGCCGTTAAGATTCGGCACCCAAAAGCTGTGAATGACATCGTTCGAAGTCCCGCGAATCATCACGGGGCGGCCGACCGGAATATGAATTTCGTTAGCAGTTGTGAGGATGAGGCGGGGATCGTCGTTGGCGTAGCGAACGTGCCACCACCACTGATTCCCCGTGACCTCAATCACCATTCCGTTCTGTTTGTTTTCCATCTCGGCAATACCCTTGCCGGTCGAGATACTGACAACCAGGAGAACGAAGAGGATCAGGACGGTTGCGGCTGTGGCTCCGGCAACGATTCTCGTCAGCTTGCGTTCGGTTTCTTCAGAAGGAAGGTGGCGGGCTTCGAGAGGACCTTGCCCGATCCCGCGCTGGCGGCGCGTCAACGTCAGTACAGTGAAAATCATCACGACGATGAAAATCACGCTGAGCACGGCGAGGAAGAACCACCAGAGCGCGGCGATCTTGCCCGAAAGCGCGCCGGCGGGATCGACGCTCGATTGCTGATGACCGGCACACCCGGCCAGCGCGAGCATTGCAAGTAGCAGGACGAAGCCCAAACTGCAGGGGGCCGAATCCCGGACGCTCATTTTGTCTCTCCGGGTTTACCGCGCGTGAGAATGTCTTGCGGGTTGGTTTGAATGGTATCGGAGCGGCCGGCCGTAGCGGATTTCGGCTGCTCGCCATTGAGGGACCGAACGTAGGCGACGATCTCCCAGATCTGGTATTCGGGGATGCGACCGCCCCAGGACGGCATTCCGTTCGGTCTGCCTTTGACAATCGTGTCGAAGAGGTTGGCCGGCTCGCCGCCGTAGATCCACTGGGTTTTGATGAGCGGAGGGCCGATGCCGCCGCCGCCGTGCGAGTGGCAGCCCGAGCAGTTATACCACTCGAAAAGGCGCTGGCCTTCCTGGATGTCGTATGCGCTGCCATTGTATGGATTCGTGACTTGCGCTTGCGGCACGGAGCCGCCGGGCCGTAACGGGCTCTCGCGCGCGGCGTCGCCGAACAGCGCTAAGCGCGCCGGGGAGGGCCGAATATCGCGATGCTCGCGCTGGCAGGAAACGAGCAGCAGCAGGGAACAGCATCCGAAAAACGAGTAAATGATTCGCATGCTCTTTCTGGGTTAGCGAACCTGAGGGACCCCGTATTCAGAAAGGATCTTCTCGATGGGAACGGATTCGTTTTCGAGCACATCCTTGAGCTTGTCCTTCAGCACTTCATCTCCCTTGTGCACGCCGACAGAGATATCGTAAGTAAAGGGAACGGCCAGGAACAGGGCGGGAGAAACCGGCACGATATCGAGCGGCGTACTCGCGTTTTTCGCGAAATAGCCCGCAAGCGGTCCCCAAACAATCGCGACATCGAGATCGCCGCGCGCCACAGCGTCGATGATCTTCGCGGGAGGGTTGGGTTCACCATATTCGCCAAAGAGGCTGAAGCCAATCACATTCGCGGTGATGCCTCGGCGTGCTAACGCAACCGCCGGTGGGGCGTAATCATCGCCCACCACGTGAATGCCGATCCGGCATCTGTCGAGCCGCGCATCCTGAAGCGATGTGATGCCGAGCGCGCGATCATGGCGCGAGACGAATACGTAAGTCGAGCGGTAATAAGGCCTCGTCGCCGTGATCGATTCAAGCGTGGAAGGGACGCCGATTACAGCGTCACAACGCCCCTGGTCCAAGGAATTTTTGACGAACGATTTGCGCTGCGACCACCAAGTGTATTCGAGCTTGTCGCCCAGCTTGCCTGCGATCAGCTCTGCGATCTTGTTCTCAAAGCCCTCCCCTTTGTCATTCGAGAAGGGCAAGTTGTTTGGATCGGCGCACACACGAAACACGCCCGCATACGCCGTGAGACAGCCCAGAGCGGCAACAAGCGCGATGCTAAGGCAGCGAAAAGACATACAGCATTCCGCCTTTGGTGGTGTACTTGCCCAAATCCGACATGGCGTTCGTGAAGCCCAATGCAGCCGTTCCGTCGACCGTATTGATACCGCCCGCGACGACGGCGCCCGACCAGCCACCCACGCCGGATAGAACCGCGACATACTGTTTGCCGTCGGGACCTTTATACGTAACGGGTTGGCCGATCACTCCCGATCCGGTCTTGAATTCCCAGAGGAGTTTGCCCGTGCGCGCGTCGAGAGCTTTGAACCAACCCTCCATGGTCCCGTAGAAAACGACATCGCCGGCCGTGACCACAGTGCCGCTCCAGGCCGGAAACATCTCTTTTACACTCCAGACTGGTTTTGCCTTGATCGGATCCCAGGCGGAGAACTCGCCGCGATTACCGCCCGGCCCTGCATACATGCGAACATTCATGCCGACGAACGGCGTCCCAGCGATATAGTTTGCCTGCACGCCTTGTGTTTCGTAACAGAGGTTGTTATGCGGAATATAGATCAGGCCCGTTCTTGGCGAGTATGCCGAGGGTTGCCAGTCTTTGCCGCCGGGGGGCGCAGGGCAGCCGTCGCGCACAGTTTTAAAGCCGGTCGCTTTTTCGGGATTGACCTTCAGGCGTCCGGTTTTCAGATCGACGCCTTCGGTCGTGTTCAAATAGGCAAACGGCTCGGCCGAAAGGACCTCACCCGTAGCGCGGTCGATGATGTACATGCGGCCGTTCCGGTCGGGATGCGCGAGCACTTTTCGCAGGCGGCCGCCAATGTCCAGGTCGAGCAGAATGTTTTCATTCACGCCGTCGTAATCGTGCTCGTCATGCGGGTTCAGCTGGTAGGCCCAAATCACCTCGCCCGTTTCCGGACGCCGCGCAAATAACGAGGAGGCCCATTTGTTATCGCCGGGGCGTTGCTCAGGATTCCAGGGGCCGGGATTCGATGTGCCGTAGTAGATGAGATCCAGATCCGGATCATAGGAGATCCAGCTCCATCCTGTGCCTCCGCCGATTTTCCAGGCATCGCCGGGCCACGTGTTTACGCCCAGATCTTTTTTCCGGTCTTCCGGGTAGAACGGTTTGAAATTCGGTCCGATGAGAACATCTTTGTCGGGTCCTGTCGAGTAACCGCGCCACACAATTTTTCCTGTATCCGCATCGAGACCCGCGAGCCAACCGCGAACGCCGAATTCACCCCCGCTATTGCCGACGAGCACCTTGCCCTTGACCACGAGGGGCGCCATGGTCATCGACTCGCCGAGATTGATATCGCCCAGCTTGGTCTTCCAAACTTGCTTACCCGTGTTCGCATCTACCGCGACGGTCTGAACATCGAGGGTGTTGTAGTAGATCTTGCCGTTGTAATAGGCAGCGCCCCGGTTCACGACATCACAGCATGCGACGCCTTGCGAAGCGGGCGAAGGATTCGGCTGGTACACCCACTTCATGGGCGCGCCCGGTTTGGTGAGGTCAAGCGCGTACAGATAATTCGGCCACGGAGTGACGATATACATCGTGTTGTTGACGACGAGCGGCGCGGCCTCATGCCCGCGCGTGACTCCTGTCGAGAAGGTCCAGGCGAGCTTCAGATTCTGAACGTTTGAAGTATTGATCTGCTCGAGGGTGCTGAAACGGGTACTTGCGTAGTTTTTCGGGGCCATGACCCACTGGCCATCATCGGGTCGGTTTTGAATCTGCCCGAAGCCGGAGCGCGCGAGTAGGAGAATCGTAACAGCTTGAAATACAAGCTTCATTTCAGCTTTCTTTGTAGGATCAAACCCCGGAAGGAATGTTTCATGCCACGTTTCGATGCGAGTTCTGCTCTTCAGCGTCCACTATCAGAATGAGCCGGGAAGGACTCAACTCATGTCGCGTCTGTTTGCCCATTTCCTTGCCATTCCGCTTATGGTTGCGATGGTAACAATACCACTGAACGCGACAACCTCTACCCGGACCGCGCGGTCGCAGCATACAGCCACTCCCAGTGATGCGCAGATCGAGGCGACCATTCGCACGAAACTGGCGAAGTCAAAAATCGGCAAGGACGGGTTCCGCTTTCGAGTGCAGCGCGGTGTCGTTACCTGGGAGGGGAGTACTAATGTGATGCAGCATAAAGGCTCAGCCACGCGCATGGCGCGGACCGCCGGCGCAGTGCAGGTCGTTAATAACATTCAAGTAAGTGCGAGCGCGAAGGCGAAGGCAACTGCCAGCCTGAAGAAGGCTTCCGTCCAGCCACAATAGGCTGCTTTCCCGCTCCCGGAACTAACCGGTTCACATGATAGAGTGAAGGTGTCATCCCGACATCTTTAATGAAAAGCAGCCTGTTACTCTTTCTCTCTTGTGCCACGATTGCGTGGTCGCAAAGTACCTCGTCTTCGGCTCCCGCGAGCCAAAAACCACAGTCGCCCACCGCAAGTCAGGCTGCTCCAAGCCCATCGGGATCGACTTCACCGGGACAGTTAAAACCACGAGGCCCGGAGGCGGTTGCACAGCAGGATCCGAAACGCGTGGTTGCGACGATTGAGGGGAAACCGATTACGGCTCAGCAGGCGCTCGAAATGATCAAGGGAGTTCCCGCCCAAAATCGGAAGCGCTTTGAACGCCAGCTCTCTACGCTTGTGCAGCAGCTTTACATTCAGAAGGAATTTGCCGATCAGGCAGCAAAGCTGAATCTTGATCAGCAATCGCCCTGGAAAGAGCAGATCCAGATGGCTCGTGCGAACATTCTGGCGCAGGCCTATGTGGACCGGCTCACAAACAGCTCGGCTGCAAGCGCGCCCGCACAGGACCCAAAACAGTATTACGACGCACACCCGGACGAGTTCGATCAGGTGAAACTCAGCGCGATCCTTGTTACATTTAACGCGCCTGGAACGCCTGGCGCTACCGCGAACGCTTCGCGCACTGAGCAACAAGCTCGCGATAAAGCAAACGACTTGGAAAAGAAGCTGAAGGGTGGGGCAGATTTTGCGGCGCTCGCGCGATCGGATTCTGATGACAAGCGATCGGGCGCCACAGGCGGAGAAGTGGGAACCTTCCAGACAAACGCGCCCACTCTTCCACCGGATATCAAGACGGCGATCGCGAAACTGCAGGCCGGCCAGGTTACGGACCCGATTCGGGTTCCCACCGGATTCTACATCTTGAAGGTCGATAGCCGCACGAAAGTGCCTTTCGACCAGGCCCGGACACAGATTCTTGAGAAGTGGAAGAGCGATAAGAGCCAGGCCGCATTGAAGCAGGAGCTCGATAAGTATAAGATCCAGGTGCAGGATCCTGATTTCTTTAATGCCTCGAACGCTGCGCCGGCGAACACCCCCTCTCTCCAGAAATCCGCGCCATCTCAGCCGGGTCAAGCTTCGAGCAAAGCCCCAACCCAGCACTAGACTCGCGGCGGCCTGTTTAGCGGATTGCATCACAACGCTGCCGGAGTTGGCCGGAGATCCGATTCGCGTCCGCTTTGAATCGCAATTGACCGCGCATCGCGGGAAACTGCTATGCCGGCAGCCCGAATGCGGGACCGCCGTGTACGCGGCGAGCTTCTTGAGAAGGCGCGAAATCGTGCTTGACGCTGAGCTGATCGAGCGGCCTCGCCTCTTGCAGCTGATTCTGATTCATGAACTTTTTCATTTTGTCTGGGTGCGGTTGGGCAATCCGCGGCGTGCGCGATTTGGCCGGCTCCTGGCAAACGAATATGCACAGAGGGCAAGGGGAGAGTTAGGTGAATCGGCCGCCGTGCAGAAGTCCCTCCTTAACGCTCGTGATTGTGTAGCCCGTTCAAGCCGTTGGCGCGATTACGTTTGCGAGAGCTTCTGCGATACGGCCGCGTGGCACTTTTCCCGTATTCGGCAAAGCGGCACGTTCACGTTGAGCTCGCGCTGGAGAAAGCGCCGGGCGCAGTGGTTTGAGGAAAGCTTTGCAGGCGGCTCGAATGGCCAGCCGGCTTCGATCTAGCGATACACTAAAACTGGTGGGTTCAACAACTGCGTGGAAATCGTGTGCTGTCGCGGCTTTCGCCGCAATCGCGCTTTTGTGTTCATGCTCTGCGTCTTCATCGACGAACCGCCGCGCCTCGAATGAATCCAAAGCACGAAAGCCCGCGCCTGAATTCACGTTAACGGACGCGAATGGGAACCGGGTCAAGCTCTCTGATTACCGGGGAAAAGTGGTTCTCCTCAATTTCTGGGCGACGTGGTGCGGACCGTGCGCGCTCGAAATCCCGTGGTTTATGGAATTCGAGCAGCAGTATAAATCGAAAGGCTTTGAAGTGGTAGGCGTCTCGATGGATGATGACGGCTGGAGCGCCGTGAAGCCGTACATAGCGGAACACAAACTAAACTACCGCGTGCTATTGGGCGACGATTCGGTGAGCCAACTGTACGGTGGCGTTGAAGCGCTGCCGACAAGTTTCGTCATCGACCGGGACGGCAATATCGCTTCTGTGCACGTGGGCTTAGCCGGAAAAGACGAGTATGTTAGCGAGATTCAGAGCCTTCTCAGTGAGAAGCAAACCAGCAGTTCTAAGCGCGGCGTGCGTTCTGTGCCTGCCGTTGTTGTTGATCGGGCAGCAAAATAAACTCGCGGTCAGTGCGGTCGAGCCAATCACGATCAAGCCGGGCGGCGATGCCGTCCAGAAATTGAAAGTGACCGTGCTGCCGGGCCTGCACGTGAATAGTGACAAGCCCGCGACCGAGTACGTCATTCCCTTAAAACTTACCTGGGTCGGCGGCCCGCTCGAAACGAAATCGATCACGTATCCGAAACCGGAACAGATTCAAGTTGGGGGCGAGAAGCTCACCGTCTTCACGGGGGCGTTCGAAATCGTAACGGAGTTTCAGGCGCCCCGCGATGTGAAAGCCGGCTCTGCCATCATGTCGGGCAAACTTCATTACCAGGCCTGCAATAACCAAATGTGCTTCCGGCCCGCGACGATCGACGTGCGGCTGCCTGTGGTGATCGAATAGCGCGCCGGCTTGTCATTCGGCCCGGAGCAATTGGCGATTGCATTCTTTCGTTGCCCGCTCTGGAACACTTGATTGCGGAATTTACGGAAATTTGGGCGCCCACGCCCATCGGTCCGCTGATTCGATTCGCGGATGCAGTGTATCCGCTATCTTCGACGGGGATCGATCTGGTAGGGGTCGGCGATTTGGAAATCTCGGGGAATCTGAAACAGAGGCTTCAAAGCTTCGATTCCATTGTCAGTTGGTATGGAGCGAATCGGCCGGAGTTCCGTGAACTGTTACTGCGCATCGGGGCGCACTGCGAGTTTCACGCCGCCTTGCCGCCTAGAGACAGCCAGGAGCACGCGATTGACTTCTTCGCCCGGCAGGCGAGGGCGCCGGAAGGTCTCGTGCCGCGGATTGATGTCGGGCCGATAACGGATCGAGGCGCCGTCGTGATTCATCCGTTCTCGGGCAGCGCGCGCAAGAACTGGGCGCTCGATCGATACCGCGAATTGGCTCGCCAGCTACGCTTGCCGGTTGAGTGGACCGCCGGTCCTGAAGAAGAATTGCCGGAAGCGGTGCGCTTCACGAACTTGGCGGAGCTCGCTGTTTGGATTCGGGGAGCGCGGCTCTATATCGGCAATGATTCGGGGATCACTCATTTGGCCGCTGCGACTGGAGTACGAACTTTAGCTTTATTCGGCGCTGCGTCACGCGCGAGCTGGGCTCCGCGCGGCGACAACGTTACTGTCGCGTGTGCGGAGTCGCTCGAAAAATTAGAGGTGCAGGCCGTTGCGAATGTCGCTAATCGGCTGCTTGACTCGCGTTAGCTTGCGGCTTCCAGCGCACGATCGGTCGCCGTGCAGCAGTTACTTCGTCAACGCGACGGGTGCGGGTCGAATGAGGCGCTTTCAGCACCAGCTCCGGATTGTCTTCCGCTTCTTTCGCGATCGAGATCATGGCGTCAGCAAATAAATCCAGCTCGCGCTTGCTTTCAGTCTCGGTAGGCTCAATCATCAGGGCGCCGCGCACGATCAGAGGGAAGCTCACCGTGTATGGATGGAAACCGTAATCAATGAGGCGCTTGGCGATATCCCCGGTGCGCACACCCCGCTTCGCCTGCCGGTCGTCGCTGAACACACACTCGTGCATGCTCGGAGCGCGATACGCGATATCGTAATGCGGTTCGAGCAGCACTCGAAGATAGTTCGCATTCAGCAATGCATCGAGAGTGGCCTGGCGCAGCCCGTTGCCGCCGTGCGCCATGATGTAGGCGAGCGCGCGCACAAGCACTCCGAAATTGCCGTAGTAGGCGCGCACCCTGCCGATCGAATTCGGCAGAACGTAGTTCCAAGTCCACCGATCGCCTTCACGCTTGAGGCGCGGTGAGGGCAAGAACGGAGTCAAGACTTTTCCAACCGCGACAGCGCCTGAACCCGGCCCTCCTCCGCCGTGCGGAGTGGAAAAAGTCTTGTGCAAATTGAGATGCATCACGTCTATTCCGAGATCGCCGGGCCGGGTAATCCCCACGAGCGCATTCATGTTTGCGCCATCCATATAAACGAGCGCGCCTCGGTCGTGCATGATGCCGCAGATCTTGCGGATGTTCTCTTCGAATACACCGACCGTGTTGGGATTCGTGATCATCAAACCGGCGACATCTTCGGTAGCGGCGCGCTCCAAAACTTCGAGATCCACCATGCCGCGATCGTTTGATTTGATGTTATTTACCGTATAGCCGACCATCATCGCGGTAGCCGGATTGGTGCCGTGCGCAGAATCGGGAACCAGGATCTTCTTGCGGGGATTCCCGCGCGTTTCAAGCAGAGCCCGAATCATCAAAATTCCGGTGAATTCTCCGTGCGCTCCGGCCGCGGGTTGCAGCGTTACCGCGTCCATGCCCGTTATTTCAGCCAACGCCTGTTCGAGCGCGGCGATCACCTCCATGCAGCCTTGCGATAACTCTTCGGGCTGATAGGGATGAGCCCACGCCAATCCTTCGGTTCGCGCGACGAGCTCGTTCACGCGCGGGTTGTACTTCATCGTGCAGGAGCCGAGCGGATATAGGCCCAGATCGATCGCGTAGTTCCAGGTGGAGAGGCGCGTGAAGTGGCGGATGGCCTCAGTCTCGCTGATTTCCGGAAAACCGTCGATATCTGCACGAACGTTCTCTCTACCCAGCGCTTCGGATGGGTCGACTGCGGGCACGTCAAGTTCCGGAAGCTGATAGCCGCGTTTGCCTGGCGAGCTCAGCTCGAAGACCAACGGCTCGTTCTGGACGATGTGCTTCGAAACTTTTTTAATCATGGCCTGTGAACGCCGCGGCAACAGCATCCATATCTGGCCGCTTGCTCATCTCCGTCGCACACAACAAAACGCAATGCTTCAGCTCGGGGTAAAAGCGACCGAGGGGAAGGCCGCCGATGATCTTCTGTTCAATTAATTGCTGGTTTATCTGTTCGGGTGATTTTCCATTCGTTCGCGCCACAAATTCATTGAAGAACGGCGCGTCAAATTCGAGCTGCAGCTTCCCGGCGAGATAGTGCGCTTTTGCGAGATTCTGTTCGGCTAGCTCGCGCAAGCCTTCTCTGCCGTAGACGGTCATGAAGACGGTAGCCATCAGAGCGAGCAGGGCCTGGTTGGTGCAGATGTTCGAGGTCGCCTTTTCCCGGCGAATGTGCTGCTCGCGTGTTGCCAGCGTCAAACAGAAAGCACGTTTTCCGTCTGCATCCGTCGTCTCACCGACCAGGCGGCCTGGTAATTGCCGAATATATTTCTCACGAGTGGCGATGATGCCGGCGAATGGTCCACCGTAGCTCGGCGAAATTGCAAAGCTTTGCAGCTCGCCCACCACGATGTCAGCCTCTTTGGGTGGCTCGATCAGCCCCAGGGCGACCGCCTCAGAAAACACGACGACGAGCAGCGCGCCTTTCTGGGAAACGATATGCGAGAGCTCTTTCACTTGTTCCAAAATGCCGAAGAAATTCGGGGTCTGAATGATGACCGCTGCGACGCTGTCATCCAGATTCTTCTTCAGATCGTCCACATCCAGGCGGCCGTTCTTCCCGTACTTCAACTCGGAAACTGGAATGCCCTGATGCCGCGTGTAAGTGTGCAAAACTTCCCGATACTCCGGATGAACCGTGCGGGATACCAGCACTTTATCGCGGTGCGTTACGCGAACCGCCATCATGGCCGCCTCCGGCACGGCCGACGATGCGTCATACATGGAAGCGTTGGCCACCTCCATGCCGGTCAACTGGCACAGCATGGTTTGAAATTCGAAGATGCTCGTCAGCGTGC
The DNA here is from genome assembly GCA_963703035.1 of uncultured Acidobacteriaceae bacterium. Classification (GTDB taxonomy): domain Bacteria; phylum Acidobacteriota; class Terriglobia; order Bryobacterales; family Bryobacteraceae; genus Bog-105. Next base: position 3,570,076 of record OY969780.1, read on the forward strand.
CTTGCGATATCTCGGCCTGGTAGGGCGTGTACGAAGTGAGAAACTCACCGCGAGAAACGACGGTATCGACTAACACCGGGCGGTAGTGGTTGTAAACGCCTGCTCCTAAGAAGCTCGCATACCCATTTGCGTTGCGTGCGGCTTGCCGCTTGAAATAGTCGACAATCTCATATTCGCTCTTACCGTCTTCTATAGTTAATGGCTGGTCGAAACGGACATCCTGCGGCAGATATGAGATCAAGTCTTCTTCAGAATTTAATCCGATGGCCGCAAGCATCTGTTGACGCTCGGATTCTGACTTCGGTAGATATCGCAACTACGTTTCCTAAATGCCGGGACCGGTCTATCGTCGAAACTTATTCGGCGCCGATATACTTCTCGTAATCAGCGGCCGATAATAAGCCGTCAATCTCGCCAGGGTTCGATAAGTTCACTTTGATTAGCCAGGCATCCCCTTGCGGATCACTGTTCAGCTTCTCAGGAGCGGTCGTGAGTAACTCATTAACGCCTGTAACTTCTCCCGATACGGGAGAATAGATATCGGAGACTGCTTTCACCGATTCAACGGAACCGAAGGTCTCCCCCTGACTCACCTTGGCGCCGGGTTTCGGCAATTCGACGAAAACGATATCGCCCAGCTCATGTTGTGCATGATCGGTGATGCCTATAGTTCCCGTCTTCCCTTCAACATGCACCCATTCGTGTTCTTTTGTGTACTTATAATTTTCGGGATAGCTCATGATTTTGGCCTTTTATAGAAGGGCGTAGTGACAGTTACAGCCTCAACCGGTGAGTTACGAACAAGTACGTGGATGGGAACGCCGGGGGCGGCTTTATCGGTGGGGAGATAACACAGGCCGATATGTTTGTTTAGCGTAGGTGAGGGGCCGCCGCTTGTAACCCAGCCAGCGGGACTGCCGGCGATCCAAACCTCGTAACCATCGCGGCCTATGCCCCGGCCCTGCATTTCAAAACCGACCAGCTTGCGCGTGATGCCTTGCTGGAGCGCCGATTCGAGCGCTCGCCGGCCGACGAAATCGCCTTTTTCCATTTTGACGATCCACGCTAAATCGGCCTCAAATGGATTGAGCGAAGCAGTCAGCTCATGTCCGTACAGCGCCATTTTAGCTTCGAGCCGAAGCGTATTGCGCGAGCCTAGCCCGCAAGGCTTTATGCCGAATTCCTCGCCCGCTTGCATGACCTTATTCCAGACTTGCTGCGCGGCATCAGGCGGGATGTAGATCTCAAAACCGTCTTCACCCGTGTAGCCCGTATGCGCGATCCGCGCCGGAACACCTGCGACGACGCCGTCGGTGAACCAATAGTATTTGATCTCGGAAAGATTGGTATCCGTGAGCTTCTCCAGAGTCGCCCGCGCTTTCGGCCCTTGCACCGCGAGCTGCGCGTAACGATCGCTGGCGAAATCCACCTCGGCATCAAACTGATTCAGCGAACGGATGTGTTCGAAATCCTTTCCCTGGTTCGAGGCGTTCACACACAAGAAAAAGTGAGTCTCCGAAATCTTGTGTACCAAGATGTCGTCCACAAATCCACCATGCTCATAAAGCAGCGCCGAGTAATGAGCCTGGCCAGGCTTGAGCTTCGCGGCATTGTTCGTCGAAACGTAATCGACAAGGTGCGAGGCCTGCGGCCCATGCACCTCAATCTCGCCCATGTGACTGACGTCGAATAGTCCGACGCCTGTGCGGACTGCATTATGTTCTTCCAGAATGCTCGAATATTGGACCGGCATGTGCCAGCCACCGAAATCGACCATCTTCGCGTCGAATGAGGAATGAACTTCAAAAAGCGGAGTTCTCTTCAGGCCGGCGGCGCTAGTCATTCAGGCAAGAACCCTCAGCGTAGCATAGGGATTCTCGCATTGAAATCGGTGTGCAGCCCCATCTGAACGTCAGTGCTCCTCGCGCTGTTCAACTGCAGTGAGATATGGTTAATTTGTCGTTTTGATTAGACATGCGGAGCCGGGCCCTCGGTTTGGCGATTATGGGCGCTATTCCAGGCGGAGTTTTGGGTATTGCATCACTGACTATTCTGTGCCAAAATTTTTCGACCCATGCCCTGTTTTTGGGATATTCATTTTACTCTTAGAATCAATCGCATTGATCATCAGTTTCGCCCCGCTCACGTTAGCGCCGCGAGTGCTCCTGCTCCTAGCTGCCAGGAGAACTTATTAGAGAAAGGCCACGGATCACCGATCTGAAGAGGAGTAGATCACTTAATCTCGTATTTTGCTTACACGTCTGAGTCAGTTCGCGGAAAACGCCCGGGAGAGCAAGTATTCGCTACCGGTCGTCACGCGCTCGTGTCAGCCGGCTCCGACGCGCCGTACTCTTTCAATTTGTTGAAGAGAGTCTTCAGGCTGATTCCCAGAATTTCCGCAGCTCGCGTTTTATTGTTTTTTGTGTGCTGCAAAGTGAGCTGAATGAGAGCCTTTTCAGCGTCGCCGACAGTGGTGCCTACTGGCAATCGAACAGAGTCCGGTTCAAAAACCTGGGCCGCCGGACGCGATCCCACGGAAACGCCGAAATCGTAAGGCAGGTGCGCTGTTTGAATTGCGCCTTCGCCCGCCATAATGACAGCGCGCTCCAAAACGTTGCGCAATTCCCGAACGTTGCCCGGCCAGGAATGTTTTTTCAGCGCCTCCATTACGTCCGGAGTCACGTGAGTGATATTGCAGGAGTGCTTTCGGTTCAAGTGAGCGATGAGAGTCTCGCAGAGCACCGGAAGATCGCTCATCCGTTGCCGTAGCGGCGGCAGCGCGATTCGAAAGACATTCAGTCGGTAATAGAGATCTTCGCGCAGATCCCCTTTTTTGAGTGCCTCCTCGACATTCCGATTGGTCGAAGCGATCACCCTGACATCGACCGTGATCTCACTTTTTCCGCCAAGCCTGCGCACTCGTGAATCTTCCAAAACCCGAAGAAGCTTGGCCTGTGTGCCAGCGGGCATCTCAGCCAACTCATCCAGAAGCAAGGTTCCGTGCTGCGCCAGCTCGAAGCAGCCGGCGCGCCGCTCTAGAGCGCCCGTGAATGCGCCCTTCTCATGGCCGAACAATTCGCTTTCCATTAGTGTTTCCGGCATCGCGGCACAATTAATGGCAACGAACGGGCCGGAACGCGAACTGCTTAACTGATGAATGGCGCGGGCGACCAGTTCTTTGCCGGTGCCGCTCTCGCCCGACACCAGCACCGCAGCCTTACTAGGCGCGATTTGGCGGATAAGAGAAAAGACCTGCTGCATTTCCGGCGAAGTTCCGACCATGTCGGCCAGCACACCTGTGTATGACAACTGGCGCTGTAGTCTTTCAGTCTCTTCCGCCAATTGGCTCTGCGATGCCGCGCGCTCGAGCAGTACACGCAAAGCAGCGGGCTGAATCGGTTTTTCGTGAAACCAGAACGCGCCGAGATCGTGAATCGTCTGAATCGCCGTTTCGATATTTCCGAAGGCAGTCAGCACGATGGCGGGCGGCATGTTAGCGTCCCCAGCCAGACGCTTCATCAGCTCGAATCCGTCCATGCGCGGCATCATGAGATCCGTGATAATCACGTTCGCGGGGAAACTGGCCAGCTTTTCGAGAGCTTCCTGCCCGTCCGCAGCAGTTTCCGCCACGAAACCCCAAGCCGATACCATGGCGGCCAATGGAGCGCGTTGCGATTCTTCGTCGTCGACGATGAGAACGTTAGTTGGCACACGTGTGGTTTGATTGGCCACGGTCTTTAAGTGTAGCCGATTGGAGCTGCCCGTTTTCAAAGAGGCTGGGGATGTGAAATCCCCCGGATTTCCGGCTTGCTAGTGTAGGAATTCCTGGCCGATTCTAAAGGGAGTCATGGACCATCCGAGTCACGATTCGCGCGATGCCACCGCAGACTTGCCTCGTATCCCGGGCCCTTGGTCCGGGATCTACGCGGCGGTCCTCTGTTACCTTCTCATCTTGATAGCCGGACTGTACGCTTTTTCCCGGTTCTTCAGCTATTAGGAGATTCCTTTACGCGAATCCTCGAAGTGATTGTCACTTCGGTTCACGAAGCGATGGAAGCTGAGCTCGGCGGCGCAGATCGCCTGGAACTAGTTCGTTCGCTTGATGCGGACGGCTTGACTCCTCGATCGGAACTGGTCCGCGAGGTTGTAAAAAGCGTTTCGATCCCGGTGCGAGTCATGCTCCGGGAGAATGCTTCCATGTCGATCGGAAACGGGACGGAAATTGAGCGTCTCCAAGCCGATGCGGGCACGTTCGCCGATCTCGGGGTGGATGGTTTCGTAATCGGGTTCATCGAAAACGGCGCTCTCGATATGGCCACGATGGAACAGATTCTCGCGGCCGCGCCGCACTCCTGCGCCACATTCCATCGCGCCTTCGATCATGTCCGCGAGCCACTCGATGCAATCGAGCGATTAAAGCAGCTTCCGCAATTCGACCGCGTGCTGACCACTGGCGGCGACGGCTCTTGGATTGAGCGCAAGATGCGGCTTTTTGAGTGGCAGCGCGCAGCCGCTCCGCAGATCCGACTGGTTGTGGCGCCTGGCCTGCACGCTTCGGTTCTTGCCGAGGTTCCCGACGAGCTCCGGGCTGTCGAGCTTCACGTCGGACGGGCTGCGCGCATTCCTCAAACCACGTCCGGCGTGGTCAGCCGAACTCAGGTAGCTTCGCTTAAAGGGCTGCTCGGGTGAGGCCCTTCGACTGGGTTGTTCTCTGCGCGTGGCTGACGTTTTTGGTTTCCTACGGCCTGTATCGCGGGCGCGGGAGCGATAGCGTCAGCAAATACCTCCTCGCGGGAAAGAGCATGCCGTGGTACGCGATGGGGCTGTCCATACTGGCCACGCAGGCGAGTGCGATTACATTTATCTCGACTACCGGACAGGGTTACGTTGACGGGTTGCGGTTCGTGCAGTTCTATTTTGGATTGCCGGTCGCGATGGTGATCCTCTCGGCAACCGCCGTGCCGATCTTCCATCGCGCGAACGTCTATACCGCTTACGAATATCTCGAGCATCGGTTTGACGGGAAAACCCGCGCGCTGGTCAGCCTGGTGTTTCTGCTACAGCGCGGTCTAGCCGCCGGCATCGGCTTGTATGCGCCCGCGGTTGCGCTGTCGGTAGTGCTCGGCTGGTCGGACCGGCTCACCACTGCTCTTATCGGCGTGCTCGTCATTATCTACACCGCGAGCGGAGGCATTAAGGCCCTAACCTGGGCCGATGTCCAGCAGATGAGCATGATTTTCATAGCGCTGGTGGCCAGCTTGATTGTCGTGGTACACGCCTTGCCCTCGCAAATTTCTTTTTTGGATGCAGTACACCTCGCCGGGGCGGCGGGGCGGTTGAAGGCAGTAGATTTCCGTCTTGATTTCACCGACCGGTACAACCTTTGGAGCGGACTGATCGGCGGATGCTTTCTGGCGCTGGCCTATTTTGGATGCGATCAGAGCCAGGTTCAACGGTATCTCACCGGCAGGTCCATCGCACAGAGCCGCCTCAGTCTGATTTTCAACGCGGTGGTCAAGATTCCGATGCAATTTTTTATTCTGTTCATCGGGGCGATGGTGTTCGCGTCATCGCTGTTCATACACTCACCTGCCATTTTCCAGCCGGTCGAAGCCGCGCGAGCCGCGAAGGCTCCCGAGTGGCCGCCCGTCAAAGCGAATTACGACCGCGCTTTCGAGAAGCGGCGCGATGCAGCCTATCAACTGGCAGGCGCGATTCGCAATCACGACCCGGGCATCAAGCGCGCTTTATCAAGTTTCCGCAACGCACAGAGCGAATTTACGCGCACGCGCCAAGGCGCTCTTCACATCATCGAGCGCGAGCACGGCGGCGAGAAATTCGACGACACGAACTACATTTTTCTCTCGTTTGTCACGACTTATTTGCCCTTGGGGCTCGTCGGACTGGTAATCGGCGTGATCTTTTCAGCATCCATGGGATCGACCTCCGGTGAGATCAATTCACTTGCTACGGTTTCGGTGATCGACATCTATCGACGGTATTTCGTGCGCAGCGGCAGCGATCGTCATTACCTGATTGCGTCGCGGTGCCTGACGGTTTTCTGGGGCGTGTACGCGATTTCCTTTGCGGCGGTCGGTGCCCGGGGATTCGGCGCGCTCATCGTCCGCGTGAATATAGTGGGCTCGCTGTTCTATGGAGGGCTGCTGGGCGTGTTTGTGCTTGCGTTCTTTTTCAGGCGGGTGCAAGGAACAGCGGCGTTCTGGGGCGTGCTGGCCGGCGAAGCTGCGATTTTCGCCACTGCGGCGTTCACGCGAATCTCTTTTCTCTGGTATAACGTCGTCGGCTGCCTCGTGGTGGTTGGAGTCGCCGCTTCGCTAACTCTGTTTCAGCACACCTCAGAGCGCCGCGCGTAACATCTGCTACACCTGCAAAGTCGAGACATCGACAGTTGACCGGGTCCCCTCGACAACCACGACTCCCGTCTCGGTCACGTGGTGCGTTTTGCGGTCCTCTTCGAGGTTGTAACCCAGCTCTGAGCGTTCGGGAATCCTCACATTCTTGTCGAGAATGGCCCGGCGCACTTTTGCATACCGGCCGATATCGCAGTTGTCGAAGAGGACGGAATCTTCTACCAGCGCGCCCGTGTGGACTCGTACTCCGCGGCCAAGCACCGAGCCTCTCACGAGTCCGCCTGAAATAATCGAGCTTCCCGCAATGATTGAATCGATGCTAATGCCACGCCGGTTGGCTTCATCGAAAACAAACTTCGCGGGCGCATCGAAATAGCTCGCCGTTCGTAAGGGCCATTGGCGGTTGTACAGGTTTAATTCCGGCGAGACTGCGCGCAGATCCATGCTGGCTTCGTAATATGCATCCAAGGTCCCCACGTCCCGCCAGTAATGCGGCGAGCCAATCGGATCCCCCGGAATCGCGTTGGTTTGGAAATCGTAAGCATACATATCGGCGCGCCCGATCAATGATGGCAAGATGTCTTTTCCGAAGTCATGCGAGCTCTGCTCGTTTTTTGCATCCGTGTACAACTCGCGCAGCAGCAGATCCGTAGAGAAGACGTAATTGCCCATAGACGCATAAACCCGCGTTGGGTCTTCGGGCATTGTCGGTGCATTGGCTTTCTTTTCATGGAAACCGACAATGCCACCCTCGGGCGTGGTTTCGATGACGCCGAATTCCGATGCCAGCTCTTTACTTACGGGAATCGCCGCGACGGACACGCCCGCCCGCTTCTCGACGTGGTACTCGACCATCTGGCGAATATTCATCCGGTAGATGTGATCCGCGCCGAAAATCACGACAACGTGGGGATCGGCTTGCTCGATCAGGTTCACATTTTGCGTGATCGCGTCGGCTGTGCCAAGGTACCAATCTTCTTGAGGCGAGCGCATCTGGGCGGGGACAGGAATAATGAAGTTGTTCCTTAGGAGACCGCTCACTTCCCACCCCTCCCTGAGGTGTTGCAACAGCGACTGGCTCTTGAATTGAGTCAGCACATAGATGGAATAGATTCCAGAGTTGACGAGATTACTGAGAACGAAGTCAATGATGCGGTAGCGGCCGCCAAAAGGGACGGCGGGTTTCGCCCGCTCCTTAGTGAGCGGAAAAAGCCGCGTTCCCTTTCCACCCGCGAGGACAAACGCGAGGACTCGAAGCTGCATTCCGACAAGCCTCCGCCGTTAGCATACTATTGCCAATTCAGCGCAAGATCAACGAACGAGCGTACCGCGACCCCGGTAGCTCCCTTTGCGAGCCACGGCTTGGCATCGTCGAGCCATGCTGTGTAGGCGATGTCGAGATGTACCCAGGGAGTGGGATCGGCAAATTCCCGCAGGAACCACGCCGCCGTAATCGAGCCGGCGTAGCGGCCTCCGATATTCGGTATGTCCGCATAAGCGGATTTCAAGTAGTCTTTGTAATCGTCGTCCATCGGCAATTGCCAAGTCTTTTCGCCCGCGGCTCTGGTGGCCGCAAGCACGCGCTCGAAAAAACCCTGATTGTTCGTAAACGCGCCGATGTAGTAATGACCTAGAGCGATTCCAATCGCGCCCGTCAAAGTTGCCGCATCCACGATATGGGTCGCGCCATTGCGATTGGCGTACGTGATTGCGTCGGCGAGAATAAGCCGCCCTTCCGCATCCGTGTTGAGGACTTCAATAGTCTTTCCGGATAGCGCAGTGACGATATCGCCCGGGCGCTGTGCATTTCCGTTGACCATGTTCTCGACCGTCGGAATGTAACCCGTAACGGGAATGGCGGGCTTGAGCCGTCCGATGGCCCGCATTGCGCCGATGACCGCAGCCGCTCCCGCCATGTCGTACTTCATCTTTTCCATGCCGTCCGCAGGCTTGATCGAGATGCCGCCGGTATCGAATGTCACGCCTTTTCCAACCAACGCGAGATGATCTTTCTTATCGTTCCCCGCCGGCCGGTACTGAATCACAATCAGGAACGGCGGATTCGTACTACCTTGTGCGACACCGAGAAGGGCGCCCATTCCGAGCTTTGCCATCTGCTCCTGATCCAGCACCTCGCAGCCCAGTCCCGTTTCACTCGCCATCTGCTTGGCTGCTTCGGCGAGAGCGGCTGGGATGAGCCTGTTTGCTGGCTCGTTTGCCAGATCACGCGTGAGGTTTTGAGCTTCGCCGATGATCTGGCCGCGTTGCAATGCCTCATTCAGGGCGCCCGCACTTCCGCCCGGCGCCGCGATCGTGAAACGATCAACCTGCTTTTCCTTAGCTTTGGGATCAGACTTGTATTTGTCCGGCTCCCATGCCCCCAAGATCGCGCCTTCTGCAGTTGCCGCCACGGCATCGGCGAGATTCGTGTCCGGCAGAGCCAGCGCGACATCGCGAACCCCCTTGCATTTAAGGGCACGGACCAGCGCTCCGGCAATGTTTCTCGCTTCGACAGTGGAGAATTTCTCGCGGTTGCCTCCGCCGATCATCACCAGGCGCTTGGCCTGAACGCCCTCAGGCCGGTGAAGCATTGCGATTTCGTACAGTTTCCCCGTGAATTCGCCGGAGCTGCGAAGCTCCGCAAGCCAGCCGGATTGCGCTGCGACTTCAGGATCCGGAACTGTTTCGGCATCCGTTCCATCGGCTTGCTTCGTATCTTTTATTTCGAAGCCAATCACCGCAAGTGCGTCTGCGGCCAGCTTCTCTAATGGTGAGGTTCCTATCTGAATGTGCATGAGAGTCTTAAGAGGTGGGCGGGCAGCCCCGGCCGCCCAGGAAAAAGGCCTGCGCCAGTAACGGTTTCATTGGCGAGCACGTCTTGCCATGGCGGCTTTCGCTTCGGCCTGCATCTCCTTGGCCTTGGTTGCCTCGCGTTTATCGTGGAACTTTTTGCCTTTCGCTATTGCGATTTCAATCTTGATGCGACCTCCTTTGAGGTAAATCCGCGTCGGAATCAGGGTCAGGCCCTTCTCGCGGGTTTCCTCCCGCAGTCGGTCAATCTCCGTGCGATGCAGCAGCAATTTCCGTTTTCGTACTGGTACATGATTCATGATATTGCCATGCGAATACTCGCTGATGTGCGCGTTCATCAACCACGCTTCGTCTTTGCTCACTTCGGCGTAGCTTTCCTTCAACTGAACTTTCCCGCTTTTCGCAGCCTTTACCTCTGTGCCGGTCAGCACCATGCCGGCTTCGTACCGCTGTAGCAGATGATAATTGTGACTGGCGGCTCGATTCTCGCTCAAATTCCTCATTTCGTTTCGCTCGGGCATGGGATTCACCGGCCTGCCCGGCTAAGCTGCGTGACAGCTTGCACGGAGGCGAGCCATGCAGCGTCTTCCAATCGAAAGAGACGAATAGATTTGCGAATGGACAGTGTTCCTGAAGGTATCGGACCGTCCATCAAAGTGTTGTCTGTACGTCCGCCATGTCCTTCCCTAGTACCGGCGCGCGGGCGGGTTCGCAGGATTGTGCGCTTTCGTAGTTTAACATAGGCTTTGGATGCGTCTAAGGTGAATTTTTCTAATAGATTACGGCGGTTTGCCGCGCTGCTTTGCACCCTTCTCCTAATACTCCCCGTAGCTCAGGCGCGCGACAAGAAGGCCGATAAGATTTTCAAGCTGGGGCAGACAGCTGAGGCGCAGAAGCAGTACGACGCGGCGCTCCGCTACTACGACCAGGCGCTGGAGCTGGAGCCTAAAGACCCCACCTATTTACTGGCCGACCAACGCATGCGCAGCAAGGCCGCTGAAATCCATGTGACGGAAGGCAAAAAGTTATTGGCCCAGCAAAAGTTCGATGAGGCTCTGGTCGAATTTCAGAAGGCGTTTCTCGCCGACCCATCCTCCCAGATCGCGATTCAGGAGATTGGCCAGACCGCAGCGATGATCAAAGAGCGCTCGATGCTTCCGGCTGGAACAGCGGTATTAACACCCGCCGAGAAGGCGCAGCGGGAGACCGAGGCCCGCATTAACTCGCTCGAAGGGCCGCCCGTGCTTCGGCCCATCACAGACCAGATCACCAGCCTGAAGATGAACAACCAGCCGGCTCGCGTGCTCTATGAGACGGTCGGCAAGCTGGCCGGCATCAACGTTTTGTTCGATCCGACTGGATTTGAGACCCTCGCGGGAAAGAACTTCAATCTCGAGCTCAACAACGTCACGCTCGAGGAAGCGCTCGATTATGTCTCGCTAGTAACGCATACATTCTGGAAGGCGATCAGCCGGAACGCCATTTTTGTTACGCAGGAAAGCGAACAAAAGCGGCTCGAGTATCAGGATGAGGTGGTCAAGGTTTTTTACATTCAGAACGCCACAACACCGAATGAATTCAACGAAATTTACAATGGGGTCCGCACCGGAGCCAAGCTCACGACGGGCTTATTCCAGGTAGCGAGCCAAAACGCGATCGTGGCGCGCGGCAGCCCGGATACCATCGCGCTCGTCGAGAAACTGGTTCACGATCTCGACAAGCCCAAGGCGGAGATTGTTTTGGATGTCATCGTCATGGAAGTCGACCGGCAAAAGAGCACAACTCTCGGAGCCGCGCTGGCCGGACAGACCAGCGGCTTGAACGTTCCCATTACGTTTACGCCCCGGAATGCTTTGGTTTACAGTGCCCCAACGACGCCAACAACGGGCACTACGACAGGTACGACGACGAGCACGGGAACAACCACGACGGGAGGAACGGACGTAAACGGGATCACGACCGGAACCACTACTACGGGCACGAGTACGGGCAATTCCATCCTGCTGTCGAAGATGGGTCACGTGTCAACGAGCGACTTTTCGATTAGCCTCCCAGGGGCGTTGATTCAAGCCCTGCTGCAAGACAGTAGCACGCGCGTGTTGCAGCGGCCGCAAGTTCGCGTAACAGATGGTGGTAAGGCGTCCCTTAAAATCGGAAGCAAAATTCCCTACGTGTCCGGTTCGCTTAATTCCGCGGTTGCTACGCCGGGAGCGATTCCCTATGCGACCACGCAGTTCCAGCAGATCGATATCGGGGTGAACGTCGATCTGGAGCCCAAAGTAAACGGGCCCGAGGACGTCAGCATGCACGTCAAGGTGGAGATCTCTAGCGAAACCAGCATGGTAACTATTGCCGGCGTCCAGCAGCCGATCATCGGCCAGCGTGTGAACGAGGCTAACATCCGCATGAAGGACGGAGAAGTCAGTGTACTCGGCGGCCTTTCTCTGGACAACAATCAGAATTCGGCTTCGGGCATTCCGGGCATCACGAATATCCCCGTGCTCGGATATCTGTTCGGAACGAGGACCAAGTCTCACGAGAACGACGACATCCTGATTGCGCTGATTCCTCATATCGTGCGTGCTCCCGACCTGAGTGTTATTAGTGAACACGGGGTAGTGGCCGGTACCGAACGGGTGATTAAAGTCATGCGGCGCCCCGAGTCTGGTCCTGCGGCACCTGCCGGACTGACGTCGCCTTCGCCCGGCACAGTTCCTGCCGCTCCGCCGCAGCCAATCACGCCGACGCCCAATCCGCCGACGCCGCGCCCGCCCGCGGGTACCTCATCCGGCCAGCCGATCAGCGATAATTCGGCATCTCACCCTAATGCGCAGACTGCTGCCGATAAAGACGAGATGTTGCGTCTCGAGGAGCGGAACCGGCGTTTGGAAACCCTGGTGGATGTGCTGCGGCAACGGGCCCAAGATCAAAAGCCAGACCAGGCCAATGGCACCGGGCAGCCGCAAGGCAATCAGCAGCCGCAGAACAAGTAGAACCGTACAGAAGTTTGATCGATGTTGCGCAGTGACCCACCCTCCAGCCTTCGAAGGCGACGTAGATCTCAGGCCGGGCTCACTCTCGTTGAGCTGATCGTAGCCTTCACGATTCTGCTCATTCTCACTTCGATGGCTGTCCCTATGACTCGATATCAGATACGGCGCGAGCGTGAAAAGGAGCTGCGGGACGATTTGCGTGAAATGCGCAAAGCCATCGACCGGTATAAAGACCTGTGCGACGAGGGCAAAATTCAGTCAACCGGCAACGAAGCGTACTGCTATCCGCCCACTCTCGAAATCCTGGTCGACGGCGTACAAATGAACAACAAGCTCAGCGGCCTTGGCCAGAGCTCGAAAATGCACATCCTGCGCCGGATACCGAAAGATCCCATGACCGGGGACACCGACTGGGGAAAGCGGAGCATGCAGGATGAGCCGACCTCCAGCTCGTGGGGCGGCCAAAATGTGTTCAACGTGTTCTCGAAGACCACGGACAAGGCGAGTGATGGGACGCCTTACTCGGAATGGTGATGCGCGCCTTGGCTAACAGAAAAGCGATCGAAGCCAGACGGGGCTGGCGGCGGGGATTCACGCTGATCGAGCTGATGGTTGTCATGGCGATTATTTCAGTGCTGCTTGCAATCGCGCTTCCCATTTACCAGAAGTCCATCATCCGCGCGAAAGAAAGCGTGCTGCGGAATAACCTGTTTACGCTGCGCACGATGATCGATGAATACACCATCGATAAGCAAAAGGCGCCCGAGACTCTGCAGGATCTCGTGTCAGAAGGGTACCTTCGGCAGGTCCCGCAGGACCCGATCACCGGCTCCGACCAGACCTGGAAAATCATTATGGAAGATACTCCGATCGGCGGAGGCAATAACCCGCCGGGCATCTTCGATGTGCGAAGCGGGTCGGACAAAACGGCGCTCGACGGCACTCAATACGCCGACTGGTGACGCTGCGCCGCCAGCTCCTGTTACACTGATTGCTGCGCTCTTCCCTCCTTTGCTCCCCGATCGTCTAATGGTAGGACAGCGGCCTTTGGAGCCGTGAATCGTGGTTCGAATCCATGTCGGGGAGCCAATCTTCTGTTACAAACTCGCGGCGTACGTTTGTTGACAGCATCGTTTACGGCGGGCTGGCGCGCGTAAGCCCAATATTCGCAATGTCGTGAGGAGGTCCGACCCGCATCGGACTTGAAAGGGAGAACGAATGGGGAGCACGCTTAACCTGGGGAGGGAGCCATTGGCACCTTGATTTCTCCGTTTTCTACAGTTGACAGGTCGCGTTTGTTGACAGGACTTTCAAGCCTGGGGTCCCGAAGGTTGCAATTTCCAACAGGACAGAGGTTCTTTGCACAAACCGTCGATATAACTTGGGACCCAACCTACGCGCTGATGACAAGCAAGTTGTCGGTACCCTCGGTGAAATGTCTTGGATTTCTCCTTGAGATTCGGATTTAGCTACCAACTCAAATCGTTGTCGGCGCCGTACGACATGTTCAATGCGCAGCAAACGTGGATTCTTGAACGTGCACTCCGATGGCTGTGGGGGTTGGCAGGAATCGCGTACGATTAGGACATCGTTACCCGTCGCGCCGACCTAATTGGATATCTGCTTGAGAATGAATTCATCGGCCGCACTTGCACAACTCGGGTCTCCCGATTCATCCGCCCGTAATTGGGGCCAAGTGCAAATGAAGCTCTCAACTTCTTAGAGCCGGTTGTGTAGATGAGAAGGGCGCGTCCGTCAATAGATGCGGGGAGCTTTCTTTGCTTGTTGACGACGATCATTTTTCCAATCCCTCACCACAACAGCAAACCGGCTATGCGAAGGCCCTTTGGCCAGGAGTTTGCATTTGAGCAGATCGCTTTCTCTGAGCAGCTCGCTCAACTTGCCGTTCGGCTTCCTGCGTCCCCTGAAAAGCACTGTTTCGCGGTCAGTTCAACTCTCGGCCCCCTGATCCCATTACCAACTGCGAAAGACACTCATAAGAGATGACTGCAAGGCATCGGATACCAGCCGAGAGTAGGAGAGTGGCTTCCGTCACTTCATCAAATTAGATGGCGTGAGCCGATCTTACTGAGTGAATGCGACTTCCCGAGCCGGGATTTTGGATCCGCTCAGAGGCACGATTTAACCTTCTACGATATTCCCAAGCGCGTCGTGGAGCAACCCAGCCCTTAGACGCATATGCGCCAATCCCACGCTGCTCGGCTTACGAGATGATTATCTCAGCTAGCGAATAGAATTCAGAATTTCGCAATCCGGGAGGTAGGACCCGTTCAATGATTTGATCTGGACCCGCGTGGCCCATGTGGACTGACCGGTTATTAGCCGAAAGTCGCGAGCAATTCCGATTTCGGGCGAGGGTCGTTTCTCGCGGTCCCCTCGATAGAGTGAAGGTGCATTAACGATGCGCGCACAGTTAACCGAGCAGAACTCGCGATCTTTTCTTGCGGGCTCTTTGCAGTTTGCATTTCTGCACGGGCGCCCTGTGATTCTCATCTCGTCCTCCGAACCTATCTGCGTCATATAGCCCAACCGAAATTGGATAAATCCCTCAACTCGGTGAAAGCGAGCCAGTCACGCTTTTCATCTTTACGTGTGAATAGCAATACAGGATTACGGCTCTACTCGCTCGACGCGCACACCTGTCTACATGCGGTAAGTCTCATTGAGCATAACGGATAAGCCAAATTAAGCTCGCTGTTGCGTCCTAACAGTTTTAGTATCTATAGCTAGCAACTAGGGCGTCGCCGGGTTGGGGAACAGCGCCAGCCAAAAACAAAATGTTGTTGCCCGACAACGAATAATCGTGTCCAGCAGTCAGTGTCTGGCCATTTTTAATGAGGGTGAGACTCGAAGCAGGTGAGGGCGATGCATTCAGAGCGAAAACGGAGTTGGATCCGTCAATCACACCTGACGGTGTCTCAAAATCCGCGAAGTTGGGGACAGAAGGAAGGTTCTGAACAGTTGTGCGAAGCGCGCCAAGGCCCGCACTTAAGTTGGTAACCGTGGCAGCCAAGTTATTTACGGTCGTATTCAGATTGTTCACTGTAACACTTAAATTGGCCACGGTAGTGCCTGAGTTGTTTACTGTAGTAGTCAGGTTGCTTAAAGTAGTGTTCAATGCAGCAAGAGAATTGTTGATTTGACTGAGTGCAGCACTCAACCCAGTCACATCAGTTATTTTGATGGGTAAGGTAACGGCCCGGGGTTCAATAACATTTTCAGGGAGCGTTTCGGGTTCGCGTGTTGTGAGTTGCCCGGCTTCGCTTCTTTGAACGTTCTCTAATAGCAGTTCGAAGCTCGAATTTTGCGAATTCTCATCGAATATAGCCTGATATCCAACGGGCTGCTCTGTTCCACGGACCCGAAACGAGAATGTCTTCGCGATCGAGAGGTCGCTTACGAAGTACGGGATTCTATTCCGCAGCCACGCTGAGGTCGGCGGAGCTGTGGTGTTGTCAATCGAGAAAGTACTTGGGTTTAAGTCAAATGAGGTTCGCACTCCCGACTCTGGCGTATTTGCCTTGTCTATCACGCCGCTCACATCGGCCTGTGCCAAACAGCTTACGGCTAATGCCAAAACAAGGAGAGATCTAGATCGCATTGTGAATACCTGCTTTCACCTCCCGAATACAGCACGCTCAGGAGTCGAACGCGGCCTCCACACTCGCTGCAACGCGCAAAACGGAGTATGTTAATCCCCTAGGTACTATGATTTACGAAAATTATCAAAAACAATGTCGAGCTGTGACTGACAGTTGTTAAGCTCGCGTTACGTTTTTGGCGCATTGACCGCGTGTCGATTAACCCACTTCAGCCATACAGTTCGCCCTTGCTCTAAGCTGGGCCTCAAGCGCCGTGGCTACGTCGGGATGTTCGAGAAGGAAACCACGTGCCGCTCGCTTATCGCATCCGAGATCGCGACCGCGAAATCTGAGAGCTGACGTTTGTTTTTCTATTACTCCTCGGTTCAAGCCTTGCTCAATCAACTCGAGTGGTTGATCTAGCCCCCGTTTGAAGTTAATCGCCCATTCGGCTGTGCCAAAAGGAGCTCCAAGGCAATTTTTGACAACCGTTCCCTTTACGCGACGGCCTAGCACCTCTTCATCGCCTCGCTTATCCGCAAGTCCCTTTTGCAGTTCCAATCTGATAGAAGAACAGTGATCGAGGACGTGGCCACCGACGGAAACAGTCGGCCTTCCGAATACCTGCTCATCATTGCGACGAATCTGATTAAGCAGTAGAATACATGTCCCGGCTCGGTTCGCCGCAGCCGCGATGCGCGGGAGAGCTCTAATGAACAACTGCTCCATTTCGCTTTGAAATTGGCTATTCACGTCCTCTAGAAACTCATTAGGGAAGAGGGCTGCGAGAGTGTCAAGCACAACGAGAGCAAAATCTCCCGACCTAACGATATCGAGCAGGGAGTCAAGCGTTTCCTTGGCTCTCGTGCCTTGCAGAATCAATGCCTGATCCGCCCTCACGCCCAGAGTGCGAGCCCAGGAAAAATCGAGCTTATATTCGTTGTCGAAATAAGCAAGCTTTTCGCCCTCGTTTTGTACATTGGCTGCCGCCGCCAAGGCGAGCGTCGTCTTACCTACACCCTCTTTCCCAAATATCTCGACAATCCTTCCACGGGGAAAGCCCCCTATTCGAAGCGCCTGATCAAGACTGAAAGAACCAGTTCTGATCGGAGTGCTCGGTTTATCTCTCGCTATCGTCACACCTCGACGCTGTAGACGGGATCGATATTCAGGGACGTTGCCTCCCGATAGTCCTCCGAACCCCACCCATCCATGGCCTGAATGACCGACTAGCTGAGGCCGCGCCGTTGATGAGTCCAAAATTGATGAACCAGACACTTCGCACGCTGTGGTTTCAGAGATCCCCATTGAAGGTGGCACTCCTAGGAGAGTGAAGGCTGCGGCAAATCGCAGTGTAACGCGATATTTCCAGATCGCGAGGCTCTCGCGTAAGTACGAAGACATCCCGTTCCAATCGTGGCTGAGTGCCATTCTCGCCCGCTTCTGCTTCCTTGAGCGACGGAGGTCGGCCTCGAGTAGCTTAAGGGCGTGGCGATATAAACGGTAGCGTTCCCTGCTCGAGTTTATATTGCTGAAGGCGCCTGATCGCTCTAGTTGAGTGTTCGCTTCCTCAAGGGCGAGACGCATTGAACGGTACTGCTCGAAAGCATTAGCCGGGGCAGGATCGCCAGGGAAAACCGTGGAGACGGCCCTGAAGATTTCGAGGAGTTCTTCCTCGTTCCGGAGAGCTGTTGCATTCGCGAGAGTCAGTCCTTTGTATATCCCGAGTTCTCGTTGGCCTTCACCGCTGATGTTCGTGAGAGACACAGGTCCAGAAATTAACAATCGCGTTCGATGTCACATTCAGAGTGCTCGGTCGGCGCCTAGCATGCGCACGATCAGACGACACTTACCTTGAAAGACCGTCTAGCGTAGGTAATGTCGCTTAGGGATTACCTGGAAGGGCTCCTCCATCGCCTTAGCCCCCCTTCCGCCAGAACTGGAATACACAGTGCTCAGAGTCGAATGTCTT
This sequence comes from uncultured Acidobacteriaceae bacterium, assembly GCA_963703035.1. Taxonomy (GTDB): domain Bacteria; phylum Acidobacteriota; class Terriglobia; order Bryobacterales; family Bryobacteraceae; genus Bog-105. The sequence goes on from OY969780.1 coordinate 3,587,825, forward strand.
TTGAAAACTTGGGCCGAGTGTGGTGGCTTAATTCCCTCGCCCTATGAATCGCTTCATCGCTTTGCACGTCGATCAGCGATATCAAATGAGGCGCTAATCTCGGCCATGGAACAGAGGTCTCGCCTAAAGGAGTTAGTACAAAGGCCCAGCAAGTATAAAGGCCGCAAAGAACAGCCATGCTCCCAACGTTGATTATTGTTATAGTTTTTTCATGAATGCCACTTAAGTTGATCAAGAAAAAGCCCACGATGTAAACAGAGAAATAACACGTCAGCATCCAGAGGTGGACCATTATGTTCCTTGCGGGTTTCTTTTCCGGTTTTGGAAACCACGAAAGAAAAATGCAAGGGAATACCAAGCAGCTTCCGAGTACAAACGCGAAGTAACGATAAGTAAAGAGGACGCCATCAAGCATCGATTGCGCCAAGTGATCAAACTCGCCAGCTACCAAAATGCAGCTGAGTGCTACTGATATTGCTACACAGCACCGGAGCATTTTTGAAGCGAACGCAGCGAGACCAGAATATTGCCCAATAAGCTTCGTATATGCTTCTAATACTGCTGCGACCTGTACAGCCATGAGAATAGGTAACGTGATCACCCAAGCACGGGCGTACATCGGATGTGCTGTACCGAAGCCCACGAACAAGACGATATCTCTGATGGCGTTCACAAAACCCAAGCCGAATAGGCAAAAGTAGCTTCCGAGGAGCCCGCGCTTGATCAGTGCGACACAGAGCGTGAGCTCGCAGAAGATACAGGTAATCCACAATTCTCTTTCAAGAAAGATAAACAAATTATGTCCGTGCCACACATACTTTGTGCGTGGTTTTAACTCCTTTTCTCGTGCTCGGAACGTGAACGCCTGTCGGGCTCGACAATGGCTCGCGTTTGGTCCGCAGTCTGCGTCGGAAGAGTGGCAGGTGCTCGGCCTCGAAATGGAGAATTTACTACCGATGCGGAATCGGTTTAAGGTGTCCGCGTGAGTGGCAAACACCTTTAAAGCCGTTGTCTAACTGCTACTTGACTGGTTTGTGTGGGACGGGTGCATCGGCCGGCTTATTCGCATGCGATTCGCCGCTAGCCGCCGAGGCCACGCCCTCACGGTCCGGAGGCTTCACCCGTGAAGCTCTCGTCATGGCATAAATCGCCCAAATCAGTCCAACACCCCCAATCACCGTTACGATTCTGATACGATCACCTCCTTCGACAGCACATCCGCTGCCAATCGGAGGAGAACAGTACATCAGAGCAGACAGGAACTACTTCAATCCGAACGCGATGCAAATTTTGCTAGAAGTCGTTGTGTCGTTTGAACAAATCACGATTTGAGCATTTTTTCTTAACTTTGTGATCGACTCACGGCGATAAGCCATTCAGCAATGAACTCCGGATGGAACGATGCGGCTCGGACTTTTCGGATATTCAGAAACACACGTTAAGTGACGAAGTGGCTAGTGAAAGAGGTGAGTTCCTTGATTCCTTTCCAGATCTTGCCATCACATCGATCCAGAGCATCCATATACTCTGCTTTACTTGCAATCGCGACTCTGTGTGGGTTCATCAACTCAGTATCCGCATCGACCGGAGCGCAACTGAATTGGCAGGCGTTCGGACAAGTGACCGTTAATGGGGGCACACCGGGCACGATGAATCTTAGCTTCTCAGGCCTACCTTCGGAGCCCCCGAAATTCTCACTTCGGTATGGGATTGACTTTACAATCGGAACACCGACTTGCGCCGGTACAGGGAACTGTACGTTAGCGGTGACGTTTTCCCCGGAAACGCCTGGTGTGCGTCAAGACGCGGTAATTGTTCAGGACTCCTCGGGCAACGTGCTTGCCATAACATACCTCGAAGGAGTAGGCCAGGCACCCCAGGGCGCTATTTTGCCCGGGACAATTTCAACCCAGGCGGGAAACGGCATATACGGGTACGCGGGTGATGGTGGCGCTGCGACTTCTGGTGAATTGCGATTACCCCAAGCCGTGGCAATTGACCAAGCAGGGAATCTTTACGTCGCGGATACTGGGAACAACGTAGTGCGGGAGGTCGCTGCGTCCACAGGAATCATTACTACTGTAGCGGGCAACGGCGCATACGGTTACACCGGCGATGGAAGCTTGGCGACAGCCGCCTCATTGGCCAGCCCATCAGGAGTGGCAGTCGATGCGGCCGGCGACCTGTACATCGCGGACTTCGACAACAATGTGATCCGAGAAGTAAATGCCGCAACAGGTATTATCAGCACTATTGCGGGAGGGGGTCCAAACCCAGGTAATGACGGTCTCGGGGATGGGGGCCCAGCAATCGGTGCCAGCCTGTACGGACCGGCTGGTTTGGCATTCGATACAGCTGGCAATCTGTATATCGCGGATAGCTATAACAGCCTCATCAGGGAGGTAAGCGCGACTGCCAGTACGATCAGTGTTGTTGCTGGAGGTGGCAGTAATCCGGGTAATGACGGACTGGGCGACGGGGGCGAAGCAACGAACGCCCAGCTGAGCAACCCTGAAGGTGTCGTCTTGGATGCGCAGGGAAATCTATACGTCGCGGATACCGGAAACCAGTTGGTGCGCGTAGTAAGCTCCGGAACAATTACAGCCGTTGCCGGAAACGGAAACGCAGGGTACGCAGGCGACAACGGACCTGCAAGAAGCGCAAGCCTCAGCGGTCCAAGCGCCGTCGCATTGGACACTGCAGGAGATCTCTACATCGCCGACACGAACAATAACATGATCCGTCGAGTCGACAAGACAACTGGCATTATCTCAAGAACGGCGGGTAATCGCACGACAGGTTATAGCGGCGATGGCGGACTGGCGACAGCAGGTCGGCTCAACTCGCCGTTTGGCATTGCATTGGACGCTGCTGCAAACCTCTACATTGCTGATAACGTCAACAACGTCATTCGACAAATAACGGTCGCTCCCACTGCTGTTTCTTTTCCTCAGACAAACGTTGGACAGACCAGCGTGGCACAAACACTGGCGGTCGTGAATATCGGCAATCTGCCCTTAACCTTCAATGGGGTCACGATACCTGCTAATTTTCAGCAACAGGCCTCGGGCACAACGGACTGTTCGGGCTTCATAAATCTCGCTCCCACGCAAAGTTGCTCTATCGCCATAGCGTTTGCACCCACTAGCTCCGGCCATCTCACAGGCAGTCTACAAGTGAACACGAATTCGCTTAATACCACCTCATCTCTGAATGTAGCTCTGAGCGGAACTGCGCTGGGAACAGGGATTAGCCTGAGTCCTTCGATCATTGCGTTTGGCAACCAGAATCTCGGAAGTACGAGCTCCGCGCGCACGATCACAGTTTCTAATTCGGGCAGCGGGAGCCTGGCGATTACGAGCATTGCGGTAACTGGAGCCAACGCGTCGGATTTCGGCCAGACCAACACGTGTGGAACGAGCGTAGCGGCGGGAGCGAGTTGCACGATCTCGGTGACCTTCACACCTGCGGCAGTGGGGAGTCGGTCGGCTTCTATTACGGTCAGCGACAGCGCTGCGGGTTCGCCTCAAACGGCCGCTCTGAGCGGAACTGGCGTGGGAGTTGCACAGGCTTCGTTAAGCCCCGCCAGCTTGACATTCGGCAGCCAGAATCTCGGAAGTACGAGCGCCACTCGCACGATCACACTTTCGAATTCGGGCAGTGCGGCTCTGGCGATCACAAGTGTATCGGTAACAGGAAGCAATGCATCGGATTTCGGCCAGACCAACACGTGTGGAACGAGTGTAGCGGCGGGAGCGAGTTGCACGATCTCGGTGACCTTCACACCTGCGGCAGTGGGGAGCCGGTCGGCTTCTATTACGGTCAGCGACAGCGCTGCGGGTTCGCCTCAAACGGCCGCTCTGAGCGGAACTGGCGTGGGAGTTGCACAGGCTTCGTTAAGCCCCGCGACCTTGACATTCGGCAACCAGAATCTCGGAAGTACGAGCTCCGCGCGCACGATCACACTTTCTAATTCGGGCAGCGGGAGCCTGGCGATCACGAGCATTGCGGTAACTGGAGCCAATGCGTCGGATTTCGGCCAGACCAACACGTGTGGAACGAGCGTAGCGGCGGGAGCGAGTTGCACGATCTCGGTGACCTTCACACCTGCGGCAGTGGGGAGCCGGTCGGCTTCTATTACGGTTAGTGACAGCGCTTCAGGTTCTCCTCAAATAGCGGCTCTGAGCGGAACTGGCGTGGGAGTTGCACAGGCTTCGTTAAGCCCCGGCAGCTTGACATTCGGGAACCAGAATCTCGGAAGTACGAGCTCCGCGCGTACGATCACACTTTCTAATTCGGGCAGCGGGAGCCTGGCGATCACGAGCATTGCGGTAACTGGAGCCAATGCGTCGGATTTCGGCCAGACCAACACGTGTGGAACGAGCGTAGCGGCGGGAGCGAGTTGCACGATCTCGGTGACCTTCACACCTGCGGCAGTGGGGAGCCGGTCGGCTTCTATTACGGTTAGTGACAGCGCTTCAGGTTCTCCTCAAATAGCGGCTCTGAGCGGAACTGGCGTGGGAGTTGCACAGGCTTCGCTGAATCCCGCCAGCTTGACATTCGGCAACCAGAATCTCGGAAGTACGAGCTCCGCGCGCACGATCACACTTTCGAATTCGGGCAGCGGGAGCCTGGCGATTACGAGCATTGCGGTAACTGGAGCCAACGCGTCGGATTTCGGCCAGACCAACACGTGTGGAACGAGCGTAGCGGCGGGAGCGAGTTGCACGATCTCGGTGACCTTCACACCTGCGGCAGTGGGGAGCCGGTCGGCTTCTATTACGGTCAGCGACAGCGCTGCGGGTTCGCCTCAAACGGCCGCTCTGAGCGGAACTGGGGTGGGAGTTGCACAGGCTTCGCTGAATCCTGCCAGCTTGACATTCGGCAACCAGAATCTCGGAAGTACGAGCTCCGCGCGCACGATCACACTTTCGAATTCGGGCAGCGGGAGCCTGGCGATTACGAGCATTGCGGTAACTGGAGCCAACGCGTCGGATTTCGGCCAGACCAACACGTGTGGAACGAGCGTAGCGGCGGGAGCGAGTTGCACGATCTCGGTGACCTTCACACCTGCGGCAGTGGGGAGCCGGTCGGCTTCTATTACGGTTAGTGACAGCGCTGCAGGCTCTCCTCAAATAGCGGCTCTGAGCGGAACTGGGGTGGGAGTTGCACAGGCTTCGCTGAATCCTGCCAGCTTGACATTCGGCAGCCAGAATCTCGGCAGCACGAGCGCCACTCGCACGATCACACTTTCGAATTCGGGCACCGCGGCTCTGGCGATCACAAGTGTATCGGTAACAGGAAGCAATGCGTCGGATTTCGGCCAGACCAACACGTGTGGAACGAGCGTAGCGGCGGGAGCGAGTTGCACGATCTCAGTGACCTTCACACCCGCGGCAGTGGGGAGCCGGTCGGCTTCTATTACGGTCAGCGCCGGCGCTGCGGGTTCGCCTCAAACGGCCGCTCTGAGCGGAAGCGGCGTAGGAGTGTACCTGAACGAACAAGCTGGGGATATTCACGTTAATGGTGATTATGACGGTGACGGAAAGCTCGATCACGCGATATGGCGCCCTTCAAGTGGCACGTGGTACGTAACTCTCAGTAGCACTGGGATTACCGTTCAACAGCAATGGGGTGCCCTTGGCGACGTTCCTGTACCCGGGAATTATACCGGGACTGGAAAAACCGATTATGCTGTTTGGCGTCCTTCGAATGGCACCTGGTACATCATGCCTGTGAACGGGCCGTCACCAGAAATCGTGCAATGGGGCATGGCTGGTGATATTCCCACCGTGGGCGACTTCGACGGTGACGGAACGTGCGATATTGCATTCTGGCGCCCATCAAATGGAGTTTGGTACGTGATTCCAAGCAGCTCGGGCGTGCCGTACGAGCAGCAATGGGGGTTGCCCGGCGACGTACCGGTTGCTGCAGATTACGACGGTGATGGCAGAACGGATTTCGCGGTATGGCGCGCTTCGAACGGCACGTGGTATGTCATTCCGAGCGCTAGCTCCGCGCCATACGCACAGCAGTGGGGGCTCGCGGGCGATGTTCCGGTCCCGGCCGATTACGACGGCGACGGAAAGACTGATTTTGCGGTTTGGCGACCGTCCGATCAACTCTGGTATATCCGACCAACCACGAATCCGACAGCACCATATGCGGAGCAGTGGGGCCAGCCCGACCAGCTCACCGGCACGAAGCTTAGCGTAGCTACTCGGCTTTCGGGTGCTTACGTGCGCGTGGCGGGCGATTTTGACGGGGATGGGCGTGTTGATCTCGCGCTTTGGTATCCCGCGAGTGGCGAATGGTTCATCATTCCGAGTAGCAATCCAGAGGTCCCGATAATTCAGCAATGGGGTCTGCCCAGTGACATTCCTGTACCCGGCAATTACACCGGCAGCGGACGAACTGACTATGCTGTTTGGCGTCCTTCGAATGGCACCTGGTACATCTTGCCCGCGGACGGACAGTCAGCACGAATCGTCCAATGGGGCCTGCCTGGCGATATCCCCGTCGTAGGTGATTTCGACGGAGATGGAAAGTCCGACCTTGCAGTCTGGCGTCCATCAAACGGAGTCTGGTACGTCATTCCGAGCAGTACAGGTATCCCGTATTCGACACAATGGGGTCTCATCGGTGATGTCCCCGCCGCCGGCGACTTCGATGGCGACGGGAAGGCTGACCTCGCGGTGTGGCGCCCTTCAAACGGAGTTTGGTACATTATTCCGAGCAGTACAGCCATCCCTTATTCCCGGCAATGGGGCCTCTCGGGTGATGTTCCTGCGCCGGGCGATTACGATGGAGATGGAAAGGCTGATCTGGCGGTGTGGCGCCCCTCAGATGGCACTTGGTACGTCGTTCCGAGCAGTTCGGGTATCCCGTACTCCCAGCAGCTGCCGACTCTAGGCGACCTGCCGATCCCCAATAGTTACAAAACTCTTGGGGAAACCGGTTCCACACCTCGGCATGCTTCGGAGGAGGTATCCTACGTCGTTTCTACAATCCAATGACGCGATTGGCCGGATCGTTGCAGATTGAGGTTAGAGCCACTCCTGCATAGACGTTGCCTCCATGCGATGCCTGCGAATGAAGTGTCTAAACGCCGATAGTTCGCTTGAATTTCCCGAAGGAACATCCTGCCGGTTATGTAATACGCCTCGAATATTGCTTCAGAAAGCGCGCCTGTCACCTCGAAGGCGCACAACATATCCAGCAGGAAATCGAGGAGCCCTACGATTCTGAAACATGATCGAATGGCCGAGAAAGATCAGTATAGGGACATGATGTAAGTCGAACAGGTGAAAACTTGCCTGGGTCGCCTACCCATGTATTGCGCAGGAACTCGTCTAAATGGAGGGAAGCTTCTGGCCAGCGCGATACGCTCATGGCTTGTGCCAGCCTTGGCGTCCGACTCCAAAGAATCAACACGAGATGGCGCCTACCGATGACAGCCCCGGAAAGGTGTATCACGGGAATCAAGCGATCCCAGTAACGAATTGAGCCCTTGCTTCTCCCAAACTGCCCGAGGATGCTCGACTGCCTGCTCTCTGAATGGAGCTTGAGCACATTGCAAGTAACGATCGGTATATTCGGAGGTTCAGCTCCTTCGGTCCGACAAGTGTGGACCATACCAGCCGGCTTCCCGTTGCTCAGCGCGGCTGTGTCCATCGGCTTCTTTTCCCGCCTTCCTCCTCAGACTTCGCATGCACCTAAGAAGCGCTTTCAAGAAAGCCATCCCGGATCCTGCAATAAAGATTGAACTTGGCTCCATAGCTGCTGCGTGCGCAATTGGTTACTTCAAGTCTCATGCAAATCGATGATTCACATTTGAGGCCTTGTTCCACTTACGATTCGAATCTCGATATGTCGGTGCCTGAGCAGGAGGTCACAATTATGCGCCAGGTTGCCGTACTCCTTTCGCGAACAATTATGCAGTTGCGCGTGCTTCTGTGTGCACGTCTAAACGAAAGAACGGTACATACAATTCAAAGTTGACGGCGGTGCATTTTTCTTAAAGTCTCACACTCCACGGAACTGATTCGCGCGGCCGAGCGGATTATGAAACCGTGCGATGTGCGCGGAAAGTCATTCATCGTCCACGGCCGCGACACGAAGACGGCAATCGAGTTAAAAAATTACCTGCAAAACCGATTGAGGTTTGAGGAGCCGACAATACTTGCTGAGCAACCTTCCAGGGGGGCAACAATCCTTGAAAAGTTTGAAGCACACGCGTCACATGCTAGCTGTGTGTGCAATGCCGTCGGGGCAGACTGCAAACCGGCCAGTCGCGGCCGTATCTGATGCGCAAAAGACGTTTGCCCTAATGAAGACGCTCGCCGGCAATTGGCAAGGCTCGGTAACGCGGTCCATGAATACTGGCGGCCCAGCGGCGGTGCAGGCGGACGTATGACCAAAAATACTAAAGCTTTATGCTCCTGGTGGTCCGCAAGAGCTCTTTCAGATCGTGTACAGAGCGTTCATCATCGCTTGCCAACCCTTAAACAACCCTGCGGCATTGGTCGTGGTGCTGACGAGCCGGATGCCGCTGCCGCGCTTCTTGCGCATCAAACCGGGAAGAATGATTGTGGTTGGTAGCGAATGGTAGGATTCGGCTTGGCATGCAGCGGAAGAAGGACGGGCAAGCGCCGCCCGCGCGCGGGAATGCAAGTGCACGTCGCTTGGGGTGCTGGAGAGGTAGTTGGAAAGTACCCTTTTTGGGGAGCCACTATTTTTCCGAAAACGCCTTCGCTGTTTCAGTAACTTGCGCTCTCGACGCCATGCACCCGCCGTGGATTCGAACCGGCACGACACACCGCCTTGGATCGAATGCTTCTGCTCGTCCAACCATGCGATCCGGGATAGTCACAAAGAGCCGTCTAACACCGGATAGGGTATTGACCTATTCGCCGGAATTCTTTAGACTGAACAACCGCATTTTACCGTCTGAAAAGAACCAGGAGTGGCGCTGTCAATTGCAGTGAGAATTCCCGAACGTAATCTTTTGATGATCGGCCAGTTATTCGCCGACAAGGCTAATGTCGCGAGACGCTGCCAGGAAGATTCTGCCATGGACGAGAGTCTGGTCGCCAGTAACGAAAACTTCAAAACCACTTTCTTCCGGAACCTGCAGCAATTCGCCGTTCTTCAGTTTGCGCCATTCCGTGTAGCACGCAGTAACGATTTCGTGCTGGCTGAGCGCTCATAGGGGCGAACCCTTTACTCTTCAAAGAATGCGAAGACCGAAAAACAGATCTTGCATTCAGCGGTTATCGTTTAGGGGTGATATCGGTGACCGGAAGATCCCAGTGAGCCAGCAAGATTTCGAAGCGGCGCTGCTCCTCGCGTTTGTAAGTGGCCTGATCGGGCCAGAGTTGTTTTATGAAAGCTTCTTCCTCGGGGTTCGATGTGGTCGCGAGCGTCGAGTTCTTGAAGCGAATCGTGACCCGGTAGTCCCAACGGCCGTCCTCAGTCATGTGGTTGGCGGGGGTCTCGATCTTAACTGACGTCATGCGCCCACTCTCGACAACCTTCTTCAGCAACGGATAGTGATTCTTGAGGAAGAGTTGCAGGAACTCCTGCTGATGTCCCCATTGCACTTTATAGTAGTACTCAACTGTGTAGGGTTGATCGGGCGCGGTTTGTGGCGGTGCGCCTTGAGCGAGCAGCAGCCGCGCGCACAACGGGAGCAGTAGCAGTAAGCGCCTCATGCATCCTCCGGTTGGCGAGAACGGAAGGGCTTCATCACACCTGTAGATTCCGAAGATAGGGTACGCTGGCCTTCATTTTTTCGAGGTCCATCTCAACGAAGTAGTTCTTGATTCCACCGGTTTTGGCCGCGGTGAAAATTTTTCTCCAGTCGAGGGTGCCTTGTCCGACCGGCACGATTTTTTTTGTTTCCGCGGACCACCCCTGGACGTGCATAGAGATGAAGCGGCCGGGGTACTTCGTGAAATACTCGGCGGCATCGAAACCGCGGCTTATGGTCGAGACCTGAAATTGGAACTTGACCAGTTGCGGATCGAGGAGATCAAAGAGGACGTCATAAGTGCGTTTGCCGTCGACAGTCGACAGCTCGAAGTCTTCGTTATGAAGGCCCTGCTGAATGCCGGCGCGGGCGGAGTGCTCGGCCATTTTGTTGTATTCTTCGGCGGCCCGCTTCACATCGTCCATGGTTGGATGGCGCGGGCCATCGAGGCTGGGGACGAGCATTTGCGTTAGACCCATGTCTTTGGCCCAGGCGATTCTGCCGGGGAGATTTTCCCTGAGTTCCTGTATTGAGAAGTGAGAGCTTTGGCAGGAGACGCCGATATCGCTGAAGATTTTGCGGATCTCGGCGGGTTTATATTTGCCGAGGGTGGCGAAACCGGAGTCGGCGTAACCGACGGGGGAGCACAGCTCGATGCTTTGAAAGCCGGCGTTCGCCAGTTGCTTGATTGTGCCGGGAAAGTCCTGACCGATCATGCTTCGAACGGGATAGGTTTGACATCCAATCGGCAAGCCAAGGGGATTGGCACGAACGTTCAAGGCGCTGGCGGACAATAGCCCGGCGAGTGCAGCAGCGTCGGCCGCCGCGTTTCTTGTAAACTGTCTTCGCGAGATCGCAGGCATTTGGGTCTCCGTTCCGGTCCGGGTTTGAAAAGGGCAATGCCCCTCGGGTTTGTCGAGCCGGTCTGCGATATTCTCGCACAGCTAACTCGAGACGGCAGAAGACGGCCGGCGCGTGAAGTTGTTACCACTCGTTTGGCGCGAGCTTTGTGATGTATGGTTCGGTCCAGAGTGCAGTCTGCAGCAGCACCGATTTGCACCAATCTTGATACATTCGATCCACTTCTTCGGCGAAATGTCCTTGGCCGCTAAAAATGGTTTGATAATGTCGGCGTCGTTAATAACCACCTTTGGAACCTACAACGCAGCTTGTAGATAACACTCATCCTCGTCGGTGAAGGCTACGCTCTGTTTTAGTAGCTCCAGCTGTTGCCGAATAATTGAGGATTTCGCGACGGTGCCGCCCCGTATGTTGCGCCAACCGCGACGTGCGCCGTTTCTACGGTCGCAGCTCGCGGAGCGAATCCCAACATTACAAGCGGTCAGTGGCCCTAGTGAACGCATTACGAGGCTGCCTCTTACTGCCGCTCAGGAGTTTCAGCTGGGCTTACGTCTAATGGCAAACTGGCTGCCCCAGACCCACTCGGACCCGCGCCTGCGACCTGCAACGCAGCCGAACTCAAGTCCATCTACATCAAAGGAAATGGGCAGCAGCGGATCGGCTTCAGGCGAGTTTACGACAGCAAATCCGCTGGCGGGGTTCACAACATGCACGCACCACGAAGCCGATTGAGAGCATAAGAGTGCACAATGAACCATGAAAGAAATCATTACAACCGAGAGCGCACCCAAGGCCATCGGACCTTATTCGCAGGCCGTACGCCTAAATGGATGGGTGTTTCTCAGCGGACAGATCCCGCTTGATCCGCAGACCGGAGAGCTTGTGACCGGCTCCATTCAATCCCAGACGGAGCGTGTTTTAGAGAACCTGAAGTCTGTGCTTGCAGCGGCCGGACTGACGCTCGAGGATGTAGTAAAAACCACCGTTTTCCTGAAGGACCTGGCCGAGTTCGCACTTATGAACGAGGTATACGGCAACTACTTCGGTTCAAACCCTCCCGCGCGTTCGACCGTGGAAGTCGCGCGTTTGCCGCGCGATGTCAGGATTGAGATTGATGCAGTCGCGGTCGGGTCCGCTTCGTAAGCGCGGCCAACCAGCTCCGGTCCGGGCGGGAAGCCACTTCAGGGCAGCGAGATTCGATACAGATTTCGGTGCACCGTGGTATTCACGTATGCGAAATGAGCAGGATCCTTCCCAGGAACAAGCTCGGCGCGATTGACCGATACCGAGCCTGGCACGACACTTGCATTGGCGAACGGCTTGATTCCTCCCGGTGGAAGTTCCGGCAAACTTTCTGCGGGGCCAACCGGGATCACCAGGCTTCGCCCTGGGTTGGTCCGCGATGGTTCTTCGACCGGAATAAAAAGCCACTTCCCGTTCGAGGACCATGTCGGGACGCAGTAGATTGCGCACACGATGCGCGGAGGTCCACCACCGGTCGGAATGGCGACGGGCGCGGGCGAGCCAGTCCTACCGGGAAGGAGCGCATCCCCCATGATCCATTGCCGGCCGGGCGAGATGCCATTGATCGCATTGACGGGGTACGAGACCACTTTAGAGCGGCCGGAACCGTCAGGGTTCATCTGCTCCAGAAAATTGAAGTTCCCTTCCACAACTTGAAACAATATCTGTCCGCGCGGACCGAAATGCGGCGACGTTTCGCCGGAGTTACCGATTCTTCTTGCGGGAGAGCTCCTGTCGACAGGGGCTAGCCACAATTGGGACTTTCCGTCGTGACCCGGATTTGAATAGACTACTTGTTTGCCGTCCGGCGATACATCGTAGGCAAGCATGGAAACGCCCGGAAACACCGCTTCGCTTTTACCCGACGCGATTGTCATGCGCCAAAGCTCCGGGCCAGAACTGGTCGACGGGCGCAATAAAAGGTAATACAGAATGGTGTCGTCCGCGCTAAACGAGGGAGGTGAAGTGATCGCGAACACTTCTCCCTCCGAAGATAAGGGGCGCTCGCCGGTCGGGTCGTGAATCCAGATGGCGCTTTCGTGCACGCCCATAGACGTAATGACAGAACGGCCGTCGTGTTCCACAGCCACTCCTTCCTCCTCCGTGGGGCCAAACGTGACTTGTTCGGGTTGACCGTTCGGAAAGCGCTGGCGCCACAAATGGCTCCGCCCGTCTACGAAAGCCGTGAAATACATCCGGGAACCATCGGGAGACCAGCCGGCAGATGTGCATGCACCCTCCGGACCTACTGGGCGGCCCGGAACGCGACCGTCGAGTGATATGAGCCGGCACGTTGTCCACCACCCTAATTCGTTCATTTCGACCACGAGAGCGGATTTGCGGTCGGGAGAGGCATAAGAGTAATGCGCCATCGCACGCTCGTGCGGGGGGAAATAGAGCTCCCGGAAATTCTCGCGAGCGGCTGTTCCGGTCACAACTCCCAGATGCAGGCCGGAGCGGATTTGGGAGAACAGAAGCTGGCGCTGATCGAGCCAGGTGAGGCCGGCCGCATTGTTTAGGAAAAGATGCGAGTCGCCTCCCAGTACGGAGACAGTGTAGGTCGAAAAAACGTGAGGTTCCAAGACCGAGTAAGCGATCTGGGATTCATCAGGCGAGAATGCGACGCCGTACTTCAACCGCGGGTCGTCGGTTACCTGCTTAGGCTCTCCGTCGGGGAGCATTTTCACGTAGATTTGATCGGCGGTCAAAAAACTGCTATCGCCTCGGATGAACGCCACCATGCGGCCGTCCGGCGATAAAGCGGGCGCCATCGCCGAATCCGTGAAATCGGTGAGCTGAGTGTACTGCAACCTGGCGGGATGGACGCGGAGGAGAAAGACCAGCGCTGTAGCGACAAGCGCCAAGGCAACGCAGATGCCCGCGATGGTTAACCAGGTAGGCCGCTTTCGCACCGCCTCTCGTGCTCCCTGTTTTGCGGGATCGGCTGCTACGCCATTGACAATTTCTTTGCTGGCCGCCTCCCCGGCGCGCACCTCCACACCGTTCACCGGGAAAGCGATCTCTGCAATAAACCGGTAACCCTTGCCGCTGACTGTTTGCACGAATCGAGGGTGGTCAGGGTCGTCGCGCAACAGTTGGCGGACCTTACGGACGGCGGTGTTGATACCGTGCTCGGTGTCTACGAAGACTTCACGTTCCCAGAGGCGCTCGGCGATTTCCGTTCTGGTGACGAGATCGCCCTTTCTTCCCGCCAACAGAATGAGCAACTCCAACGGCTTTCTTTCGAGCTTCAGGGTGCGTCCCGCACGAGACAGTTCAAACCGGTCACAATCCAGCTTGAAATCACCGAACTCGAAAACTTCCACCGGAGCGCACCCCTGCGGATGAAAGTATACCCGATACAAGCAGGAAAGGCGATCTTACTTGGTTTCAGAGGCTTGCCGGTTCACCTGATCTTTACCTCAAACTTTACCTTGGTTCATTGCTTCGGGGGACAGAAGGAGCTTACATCAGTGCTAGCCGGCATGCCGGCGGAACAAAGGAGATCACATGAAGATAAGTTACAGAACATTAACCGGCACATTGGGGATGCTCGGACTCGCGCTCTTGTTCGCGCCCAGTTCCTGGGCTACGCCACCGGATGACGATCGCGACAGTGTTGACTCGCACGCGGGCGCTCAGATCGCACAACTGTACGTCTTACAGGCGGAATTTCACGGCGCTGCCTCGGTTCGTGATCCGGTGAATGGTGATTCGGACGAGGTTATAGAGCAGCGGTTGAAGAAAATGCTCTCGCTGTGGACGGACGATCCTTGGCTTTTGCTCTCAGCCGGCACGCCACGCGACGGGTACTACAAAGGGAAGGGTGAACCGGACGATCCGTTCACATGTCCCCCGCCCTCGGACAACCCGGCAGATAGAGGAACCCTGTGCACATTCTTCAAATATGTCGCCGGGTCTTTCCAGCCACAAAATAGGTTTGTTTCACTGGCACCGAGCTATAGGACGCGCTTCCAGTTGGATGTTGATCGTGATGAGGCGTCCGTCTACTTTGAGTGCCATTATTTCAACGTGGCGCTCGACACCGCTACTGGGAAGCCCCTCTGGACCGCAGCCGCACATCTGGCGGTTGAGGGTGTCGCAAAAAAAGTCGATCGGAAGTGGTTGTTTTCACATGCGACCGCTCCATCAGTGGGAGTCCCGATCCCTTAAAGCCTTCGGGCCCAGATATGCGGCGGCGACTTGAGAACCTGCTGATGTGACCGAATCTCGGAAACCCAAGGTGGTCATTTCATGAAAAAGCTCTCGGGAGCATAATCGCAATGTTGTTGCTGAGCGTGGACTCGCCGTCGCTTGGAAGGGGGCTCATCGGGGCGGGGCGTGCGCTCTAGGCGGCCTTCACTCCGGGAACATTTCGGAGTGAAGGCTCTCCCTACTTCGGTCCGGGATTCGCGGTGTATTGGTTTTGCGGCGGATTCAGCTTCACATCGATTGTTTTTGAATCGGTATCGATGTCGAATTTCTTTCCGAAAGTCTGGTGTTCCTTCGCTACTACTTGAAGCTGTATCGTGCCTTGCGGGACTGGCGGAAAGTGGGCCAAGCCTTCCTGGTTGGTGTGCACTTCCCAGTGAGTCACTTTGCGCTTGCCGAATTTTGCAATCTGGTGCGAGCCAAGGAAATCGAGAATCACCGCCGCATTGTCGACGGGCTTATTGAACTGATCTGTGACAGTCACCACGATCTTCGTCTCCGGCGCAGCCGCAAGCAGGGTCAAACACCCAAACAAAACGAGTACAAGCGCGAGCTTCATTCTAGAGATTATCGCGTAGGTGCGTGCGAACCGGATTACTGAAGGCACAAGGTTTTAAGGTAATCGCGGAACGACTTACCCAGATCGGGGCGGTTCAGCGCAAATTCGACAGTGGCTTTCAAAAACCCGAGTTTGTCACCCGCATCGTACCGCTTGCCTTCGAACTTTAAACCATAGAGGGGACGAGTCTGCAGCATCAACTTCAGACCGTCCGTGAGCTGAATCTCGCCGCCGCTTCCGGGTTCGATGGCCTCAATACAGGTGAAGATTTCGGGTGTCAGCACGTACCGGCCGATGATCGCCAGATTCGAAGGCGCCTCGTTTGCTTTGGGCTTCTCAACCATGCTGCGAATTCGAAAAAGCCGGTTTTCGGTTCCTCCGTCCAAAACTGGTTCCGCATCGACGACGCCGTAAGCCGAGATTTGCTCGCGCGGAACCTCCATCAGCGCCAAAACCGGAGCGCCGTAATACTCATAAACCTCGAGAAGCTGCCGCAAGCAGGGCGTTTGCGACGCAATGATGTCATCGGACAGCACGACAGCAAAGGCTTCATTCCCAACCAACTCTTTGGAGCGCAGCACAGCATGGCCTAGCCCGAGGGCTTCTTTCTGACGAACATAGGCGACATTGATCATGTCCGAGATGGAGCGGACCATCGAAAGCATCTCTGTCTTGCTCTTCGATTCGAGCAGCTGCTCGAGCTCGAAGCTGACGTCAAAATGATCTTCAATCGACGATTTGCCGCGGCCAGTGACAATGATGATGGTCTGCACGCCGGAACTCATTGCCTCTTCGACGCCATACTGGATGAGGGGCTTATCCACAAGGGTCAACATTTCCTTGGGTTGCGCTTTCGTTGCTGGAAGGAATCGGGTGCCCAATCCCGCAGCTGGAAACACGGCCTTGCGCACCTTTGAAGTCATCCATGGCCATTGTACGCGGTTGAATGTTCAAAACCGCCCGCTCGCTGATCCGAGTTTTTGGAATCAAGAAATGTGTGTTAATCGTAAGATGTAAGACAGAGCGAAGTGTATTTAGAATGGCTTACGTAATTGCCGAACCCTGTATTGGAACCAAAGATAGCGCCTGCGTGGATGCCTGCCCCGTAGATTGCATCCATCCTAAAAAGGACGAAGCGACATTCGAGGGCGAAGAAATGTTGTATATCGATCCCGTCGAATGTATCGATTGCGGCGCATGCGTTCCGGTCTGTCCCGTCTCGGCCATTTTCGCAGCCGATGATCTGCCCGATAAATGGGCCGATTTCGCGCAAAAAAACGCCTCGTTTTTCGGTCGTTAGCTGTCTAAATCAAACTGCCAAAAATCACGGCCGGTACATGGCGCTCGAGGTGTCCGTTTCCCAGACTTTTACGTACGCGACGGACGCTGTCTTGAGATCCTTTTGAATCTCCTGGCAAATAAATCTTGCGATATTTTCTGCCGACGGATTGATCTCATCGAACGGCTTCAGCTCGTTGAGAAAGCGATGGTCCAGGTACTCGCTCGTGGCGCGAAGCCGTTGCTTTAACTCCGCGAAATCATACAACAATCCAGTTTCATCGAGCTCCGGCCCCTGCACGCCCACTTGCACGCGGTAATTGTGTCCGTGCACGTTTTCACATTTTCCGTGATAGTTGCGCAACGCGTGCCCGGCAGCGAACGTGTGTTCTACACAAATCTCAAACATGGAAGAATTCTTGAACGTCTTCGAACTTGCTTGTGAACCGGTAAGCCGGCAAGCTGTCGAAAAATACTCGTCCGTAAGACAGCTTGGTAATCCTATTATCCAGTAACACGAGCGCGCCGCGGTCGGCAGTTCCTCGAATCAGCCGTCCAAAACCCTGTTTGAGAGCGAGAGCGGCCTGCGGCACCTGGTAATCGAAAAACGCGTTTCCGCCGCTCTGGCGGACGGCGTCAATTCGCGCAGCCACGACGGGATCGGTCGGAACCGCGAAGGGAAGCCGGTCTATGATGACGCAGCTGAGTTGGTCGCCCTGCACATCTACTCCCTGCCAGAAGCTAGAAGTGCCAAACAAAACGGCGCCGGGGGTCTCGCGGAAACTGTTGAGAAGCGCGGTTCGCGGAGCATCGCCTTGCAGCAGTAAGGGATGCTCCAACCGAGACCTCAAGAGCTGATAGATCTGCCGCATTTGTTGATAGCTCGTGAAGAGCACAAAGGCACGCCCTCGGGAGGCCTCGAGCACGCGCTCGATCTCGACCGCCGCAGTCTGGGTGAACTCGGGTTGCCGCGGATCCGGTAAAGAAGGCGGCACGTAGAGCAGGACTTTCCTCGCGTAGTCATACTGGCTTTCGAGCTGTAGCGTTCTCGCGTTCTCGAGACCTAAGCGCGATTGCGCATATTCAAAAGTGCCCGCAACGGCTAGCGTCGCAGACGTGAGAATGACTGAATCGACGCGGTCCATGAGGCGGGTGGCTAAAGCCCGTGACACGTCGATAGGAGTTGCCTGAAGATACAAGCTCCTGCCGCGCCGCTCGATCCAATACACGTAGGTCGTATCGGCGCCTTCCATCCAGAAGTGCAGCGCCTGTTGAATGAGCGTGCCGCGGCGAAACAAAGGCAACACATCCTCTATCGCCCGCTCAGTCAATTGAAGTCGGGTGCAGAGCCCCTCGAGAGCCAGCAGCAACTCGCGATATGCGTCTTCATGCACTTCTAAGAAACGGGCGTGATCGCGGAATCCCTGACGGCCTTCCTGCGGGAACAATCCAAAGAATTCTTCTGTTCGATCGCCCAGGCGTATCAAGCTGCGATCGAGCTCGGGCGTGGCAAACAGCTTGGCGCGGGAAACGGCCGCTGTGTCTTTTATGAGTTGCTGAATTTGCGTGTTGCTGACACTGATTCCGAAATACTGGCCGGCGACATCCTCAATTTCGTGTGCTTCGTCAAACACGACGGCTGAGTAATCCGGCAAGATGCCTCCGAAAGGCTGATCGCGAACGGCAAGATCGGCAAAGAAAAGATGGTGATTCACTATGATGAGATCGCTAGCGAGAGCCCGCCGGTGCATCTCCGTAATGAAACAGCGGTCAAATTGCTTGCATTTCTGTCCGGCACACAAATCGCTTCGCGCATCGAGCTTCGCCCAGGCGGTGCTGTTCTCGGGCAATGCCCGTAGCTCGCTGCGATCGCCCATTTCGGTGACTTTTTCCCACTCACGGATCAGATGAAAGTCTCCGATCTCATCGAAACCGGAAAGCACCGGATCGCGTTCGGCGTCGTACACTTTTTGGCGGCACAGGTAATTCGATCGGCCTTTCATGTAGCAGATCGATGATGGCTGGTGAAACAGAGATTTAAGAAACGGCAGGTCTTTGAAATATAGCTGCTCTTGCAGGTTCTTGGTTCCGGTCGAGATCACGACGCGTTTGCCCGACAGAATTGACGGAACCAGATAAGCGAGTGTTTTGCCTGTTCCCGTACCAGCTTCGACGATCAAGTGCCTGTGCTCCGCCATGGCGGATTCGACAGCTAAAGCCATCTCGAGTTGGCTGGGACGGTAGTCATAGTTCGGATGAGCGCGCGACAAGACTCCGGCGCGGGCGAAAAAATTCTTGACATTGATCCTCCCGGCGGTTGCAGGCGAATGGATCTTGTGGAGCGTGCTCACTGCGGATGGTCGAAAGAAACCTCAGTTTAGTACGGCTGCGCCCCGGTTATTCTCAAAGGGTACCGGGAGGGAACTCCTTCCGATTGCCGGGCTATGGCGGAAGAAATCGTCTATTTGACGGAGTTGTTGGGCGTGAAAGTGTACGATCTGAAGGGGCGCAGGATCGGCACGCTTCGGGACGCCGCGATCGTTCCGCTGATCGATCCCATCCGCGTCGATCGTTATCTTGTGGGCGCCGGGCCGGGATGGCTCAGCATTCGCTATGACCAGGTGCAGAGTATTGCTGCAGACGGCATCCATCTAAAAGACGAGCGACTGACTCCATATCACTCCGATGAATACATGTTGCGCATGGTGCGGGACCTGCTCGACCAGCAAATCATCGATGCCCAGGGGCGAAAAGTAGTTCGCGTCAATGATGTAACGCTTCTCAAAGAATATGAAAACGGTCAACTGGTTCTGCATGTGCTCGAAGTCGATATCGGGATTCGGTCCATGCTGCGGCGCGTGCTCAGGGGCATCGTCTCTCCATCCGTGATTCGCGCCGTGCAGGAACGGATACCGGCACACTCGATCCGTTGGGAGTTCTGCAACATTCTCGAGGCCGACCCGCAGCGCCGAGTACGGTTGAACATCTCAAACAAGCTGCTCGAAGACATGCATCCGGCGGATCTCGCGGATATCGTCGAGGACCTCAGCCACGAAGATCGCGAGGCTATTTTCAACACCATGGACAACGAGGTTGCGGCCGAGCTGTTGAGCGAGGTCGAACCCGGCATACAGACCCGCATCATTGAATCGCTAAAGGCCGACAAGGCGGCGGACATTCTGGAAGAAATGGAGCCGTCAGAAGCCGCGGATTTGCTAAACGATCTGGCGGAGGAGAAATCCGAGCAGATCTTGGACAAAATGCAGCCCGAAGAAAAGGAAGAAGTCGAAGAGCTGCTCGAGTTCCGCGACGATACTGCCGGCGGCCTTATGGACCCCGGGTACCTGGCTTTGCCGGAAGACGCGACTGTCGCGCAAGCCATGGAGGCGCTCAAGAAGGACGAGGAGGTGGTTGACGATCTCCACAATCTGTTCCTGATCGATACCGAGGGCCGGCTTCGTTTCAGCGTTTCTCTTGGCAAGCTCTTTTTCGCCTCGGGTGATACCCCGCTGAACGTGCTCGCTTCAGAGCCGCTGCTCTATGTCTATGCGGATGAAAAGCAGGACCGAATCACGGAACTATTTGATAAGTACAATCTTTTGACGCTGCCTGTCGTCGACGCGGGCGAGCGGTTGATCGGGGTCATTACGGTCGACGATGTAGTAGCCGTCCTGCGGCAGAGCTAGACAGCGCGAATTTACCAAACGAACTCTCTGTTTCGTTTTGAAACGCGAAGTGGGTTCGTTTTTGAAAAACTAAGCCGAGGTAAGCTTTTCTTTTGTTTGTGTTATGGACGGCGACCCAGATGCGAAAGCATTTGCATGAACCTTTCGATCATCATTTTTGCCCTCCAGATTCTGGTCACCGTTTTCGCGCTGATTCACGATTCCGGTGAAGACGAGCGCTTTGCCGGCGACAAGCTCGGCTATCGCAGCTAAGCGGAATTTCGAAACGAACCCAGGCGTTTCAAAGTGGAGCGCCGAGGGCGTTCAAATTGCCCGGTATGGTTGCCGAAACGGGTACGCACCTTTCTTTTCAAGTACTTGCGTAGAGGGCAGCCGAATGCAAGAGCATAGGCATGACCCTCTCACTGATCCTGGTAGGCCTTCAAGTTGTGGTGATTGCGTTTGCGCTGCTTCGCGAGTCCGGCACGGACAACCGCTTCGAAGGCGACACGCTGGGATATCGCAGCTAGCCGCTGGCCGGCGAAGTCATTTGCCGTACAAAAACACGCACGGCTCGTGACGACTCTCCCCGCCATCATTCACCGTGTACACCTTGTAGCTGCGGTGACTTCCCCAGAGTGAGCCCGCTGCGTGTTCGCCATCCTTGCGCAGCGCGTAGAACTCGATATCCAGTTTGTCGAGCTTGTTCCGGTCATCGTTATAGTTCCGGGACACTCGTTTCAGGGCTTCAACAACGGCGTCATGCGGCGACATGCCCCGGCGCATCGCTTCAACGATGGTGTGTCCCCCAGCAATCCGAATATTTTCCTCGCCTACGCCCGTCGACCCCGCTCCCCCGACATCCTGATCGACATATAGACCGGCGCCGATAATGGGGGAATCTCCGACCCGGCCCGCGATTTTCCACGCAAGACCGCTGGTTGTGGTCACGCCGGACATTTCGCCTTTTTCGTTCAGCGCGAGGCAGTTAATGGTGCCGTAAGTAGGATGCTTTGCCATCTGCCACGCCCAGGCCAGCGTTTTCTCATCGACGGCCGGGAAGGCCTGTTTTAATTGCTGCATGGGTGTCGCCTCGGCGGTCAGGTTTTGGTCCATTGAGATCCAGTTATTGAAGGCTTCCGGGGTGCGAAGAGATTCCTTCCAGACCAACCAGGCGGTTCGCGATTTCTCGGTATTGAGATCTTCCCGTTGATACCCGTAAGCTTCTGCGAACTTAAGCGCGCCTTCGCCGACGATCATCACGTGCGAGGTATGATCCATCACTAGCTTGGCGATTTTAGAGGGCGTCTTGATGCCTTGAATCGCCGCAACAGCGCCGCACCGGCGCGAGGGGCCGTGCATCACGCTTGCGTCCAGCTCGACGACGCCGTCTTCATTAGGCAGGCCGCCGTATCCGACGGAAGTGTCATTGGGGTCCAGCTCGACAATATTTACTCCGGCAATCACCGCATCCAGAGTGTCGGCGCCGCTCCGCAACATTTCCATGGCTTTGGCGCACGCCGCGCGGCCATTTGCGCTCGAAATTACGACGGGTTTCTTGCTTGCTGTGCTTTGCTGAGCTGCTGCTTGATTAGTGGTTGCCGCGATTGCGGCCGATCCCAGGATCCATTCCCGGCGATTTATCATGATGCTGAGGTTTTACCACAAAGCGCCGGTAAAAAACGAGGAGACCGATTAGATCATCGGGCGTATGCGTGCTCCGGTTGGGATGCATGCGCCGATTGCTCCAGACTCAATGCAATCACACAATTTCTGCCGTCGGCTTTCGCGCGATACAGCGCCTCGTCAGCAACTCGAACGAAGGTCTCAGGATTCCGCTCCGACCCATCCGAAACGGTCACTCCGAAGCTTGCCGAAACGCGAACTTCAACGCCGTCGACCATCATGGTGCTGGACTGCAATTTGGCGCGCATGCGCTCGGCCTGATGCGCGGCTTGCTCGAGCTCGCAATTCGGCAACACTACCAGGAATTCCTCGCCGCCATATCGGCCTACCTGATCATATGGCCGCATGTTGCCGCGCAGCCGTGTAGCGGTTTCGCGGAGCACAGCGTCACCCGCGAAATGGCCATGGGTGTCGTTGATCTTTTTGAAATGATCTATGTCAAGAAGTATGATTCCGACGGTTCGGCGGTCGCGGTGACAACGCGAGAGCTCCTGGTCGAGGGTGGCGGCAATCGCCGAGCGATTCGGCAACATTGTCAACAGGTCTTTATTGGCTCGCTCGCGCAACTCCTCGCGCGCTCTCAGCAGCTCCAATTGCAAATCAATGATGCGCTTTCCGGCCCGCAAACGGACTTGAAGCTCATGACGATCGAACGGCTTGACGACGTAATCGTCAGCTCCCGCTTCGAGCCCTTCAACAGTCTCGTCCTTGGTGTGCTTCGAAGTGAGCAAAAGAATGTATGTGTACGGTTCCCGACGCGTTTCCCGAACTTTTTTGCATACATCTGGGCCGGTCATATGAGGCATGATCCAGTCCAGAATGGCGAGTGGAGGAGGGTTTGAATCAGCGAGGATGTCCCAGGCTTGAGCGCCGTTCTCAGCTACGACAACTTCATAGCCCCATTGCAGCAACGCACCTCGCAACATAATCCGGGAGGTGGCATTATCGTCGGCTATGAGCACTCTCATTTTGGGGCTGGGCTCCGCACTCTATAAAGCTAATCGTCCGATCCGGCGAAAAGAATTAGTACCCAATATCAGAAAAGATTCCGGTTAGGGCAAGTCTTTTCGACGTCCCCGGCCGCATCATGAAAACGCAAGAAAGCAAGTCCTGTCTTCTACTATGAGTGGACCTATGGTTAGGGTCAATACCCCCGTGCAGATACGACGGAGCGCCTCGAAACCCAAAATCAATCCTATAATGGGTGTGCCTCAAGAAAATTCCCAAAACACGCGGAAGGCTTTCGAGTGAAGGAGCTTTGGATGAATAATTCAGTACTCGTGCCCATGGTTGTCGAGCAGACGTCGCGGGGTGAACGCGCCTACGATATCTACTCCCGCCTCTTAAAGGAAAATATCATTTTCCTAGGCACGCCCATCGATGACAACGTTGCAAACCTGGTTATCGCCCAGATGCTATTTCTGGCAGCGGAAGATCCTGAGCGCGATATCTCGCTCTATCTGAATTCTCCGGGGGGCTCGATTACCGCCGGGCTCGCCATTCTCGATACTATGCGGCTGGTCGAGCCCGATATCGTGACGTACTGTGTGGGCCAAGCCGCCTCAATGGCCGCTGTCCTTTTGGCTTGCGGTTCAAAGGGGAAGCGCTTTAGCCTGCCGCACTCCCGCATACTGATTCACCAGCCTTCCATGAGCGGGTTGGGTGGGCAGGCGGCCGATATCGACATTTATGCCCGCGAGATTTTGCGCATGCGGCAATCCTTGAACGAGATCCTGGCGGATGCCACCGGTCAGCCGGTAGATAAGATTGCGCGCGATGTGGATCGCGATTACATTTTGGAGCCCGATGCCGCGCTCGAATATGGCATGATCGACCGCATTATCTCGAGCCGCGAGCTGCACCCTGTGCCGGCGCGTTGAGAATCGAACATTAAGGGGCTTTAATCTTGCGCCCCTTAGAACACGTGTTTCCTATATCCCACTTGTTTAAGTGGGGCATCCATTTTCCTATTAGAGCTTGGTATAGTTTGGGAGATACGCGTTGACGGTCGCTTGAGGGGCGCCTCTTCACGTAAGGCCTTTCTATCGATAATGCGACAATTCCGCCCTCTGTTGATGGGGTTCATGCTGCTAGCTGCGACGGCGGCCTTCGCCGTACCGGATAACAGCGGTCCAGCAAATGTTCATTCATCTGAAGTCGATGAGCGCTTGGCGCAGGCGGACAGGCACTTCGTCGCTGGCCGGCAGTTTTATTTCGCGGGCGATCTGACGGCCGCCCGCCGCGAGTTCGATGCCGCAATCGATGCATTGTTGAACGCCCCCGAATCGCTTCCCGATCGCGGCAGCCTGGAGCGGCGTTTAGAAGAGATCAGCGATCTGATTTATCGCTTCGACATTGAAAAGCTCGGTGCGGGAGAGTCGGACACAGCCGTGGCGTTCGATAAAGCGCCTATAGATGAGATCAGCCACATGACCTTCGCCGTCGATCCGACTCTCGCTCCAAAGCTGCGGCTAGAACTCGGCCAGACTACGTCGGCGATACCACTGGAACTGGCGGACCCGGTTCTCGGCTTTGTGCACTTTTTTTCGACTGACCGTGGGCGCAGCATTCTGCTGGCGGGCTTTCGCCGGTCCGGCCGTTATAAGGCGATGATTCAGCGGGTTTTTGCAGAGGAAGGGGTGCCGCAGGAGTTGATTTATGTGGCGCAAGCCGAATCCGGTTTTTTGCCCCGTGCGGTCTCGAACAAGCGGGCTGTGGGGATGTGGCAATTCGTGGCGGGAACCGGGTCGCAGTATGACCTCGTACGCACTTCGACATTAGATGATCGATTCGATCCGGAAAAGGCGACGCGCGCGGCTGCGAGACATCTGAAGGACCTGTATACACGGTACGGGGACTGGTATCTCGCGATTGCAGCTTACGACTGCGGCGCCGGTGCTGTCGACCGGGCGGTGGAGCGGACCGGGTATGCGGATTATTGGGAGCTGCTGAAACGGCACGCTTTGCCCAAGGAAACAGCCAGTTACGTGCCGATCATTATCGCCATGACGATAATGGCGAAAAACCCGAAGGATTACGGTTTGGAGAACGTTGAAACCGATCCGCCTTTGGACTACGATTCGATCCAATTAACGGCGCCCACAAACCTGAACCTTATCGCCGATGCAACCATGCAGCCGCTTTCTGAAATTCAGGATTTGAATCCATCGCTGCTGGGGCTTACGGCTCCCGAAAATTTTCAAATCCATGTTCCGAAGGGCACCAGTGGGACGGCGCAGGCGGCTCTCGAGTCGGTTCCTCCCGAAAATCGCCAGGCGTGGCGGTTGCATCGCGTTGAAACCGGCGATACGCTCGAGACCATCGCCAGAATGTACCATTTGGCGCCGGAGCGGATTGTTGCCGTAAACCGGGCGACAGATTCGCTCGAACCCGGCGACATGCTTTTCATTCCAGCCGTTTATCACCCGGAGAGCCAGCGGTCCCACGCCCGGCTTCGCAGGACTCGCGGCAAATCCGTTTCGGCGCATCATGGCCGAAGCGTCGTTACCTTGGACCGCGTGCCGGCGCAAGTTTTGCGCCGTAAAGCGGCTATTCGGACTGCCTCGCTGGGGCAGTAGCAGCGGCGTCGCGTCCGCGCGGTCCCAATTCTCCCGGCGATCTCGTCTAATATTTGCGATTGCGGGATTGTTGTGAAATCATTTGCCTTCCTACATCATCTGGGGCATATTGAATACGTTGCGGAAAAGGAGGAGCGCATGAGCTTGTTTTATCGGCTGAGCCCAGAGGATGAGGACGAAGATTTCGATTACGAAGACGAACACGTAGAGTTGGCGTCAGACAAGGACGAATACGACGACGAGGAGGAGGACGAGGAGCAGGGAGAGGCTCCGGCGGTGGCTCCGGCTCCCGCTCGGCGCAGGAGATCGCCGGCAAAGCGCGAGGCGGCCCCAACGGATAAGAAGAACACTTCCGAATCGGATCAGAATGTTGCGAGTGCAGGGAACACCGCTGCTGCCATGGATACTTCCGATCTAGAGGAACAGGACACAGACCGCCCCGAAGCCACGGAACGGCACAGGCGAAGCACCAGGAAAACGGCGCCATCGAGAGCAGGCGCGAAGAAGGCGGCCGCCAAGAAGAGCGGTGCAAGAAGACCCGCGGCTTCGAAGAAGAAGAGCGCAGGAAAGAAGGCGGCGTCCAGTAGAGGGGGCAGGAAAGTTGCCCCTAAATCCGCCAGGAAAGCTTCTAGCAAGACAGCTTCTAAAAAGGCGGCTTCTAAAAAGAGTTCCTCTAAGAGGTCTGCGGGGAAGAGAGCAGGCGGCAGGAAAGCCGCAAAACGAAAGAGATAGCCGGAAGAGCGGGCGCGTTCGAATGTAATCGAATTTACTTCGGCTCCTTTCGGACGACCGCGCGGCATCGCTCGAAAAGCTCCATCAGTGAGTCAGCGTACTCCTCGCTTGTACGGGGGCCCTTGCTCCCAAATCCGGTGGTGGTTGTTCCTTTGCCGTAACCCGTCGTCACTGCGATGAATTTCATCAACTCGAGCGCCACTTCATCGGGGCTCGATCGCGGCGCTTCTTTTTCTGAACGCTGTTCGGCCATGCCTGTCGGTCATTCTCCTTGGCGTAAGATCTAGCCTGATTCTCTCATTACCGTGCTTCCATGCCTGTTCGCGCCCGCAATCTGATTCGTAAGATGCGGGGCGGCGCACAAGCTCACTTACTGGAGGGAGAAGATGGCGCGTTTTACGTGGTGAAGTTTGTCAATAACCCGCAGCACCGCCGCATCCTCATTAACGAGTGGCTGGCGTGTGCATTTTTGCGCTATCTACAAATTCACGTTCCCGATACCGTGGTCATTGAGCTGACAAGTGAATTCGTCGAGAACAATCCTGACCTGTATCTGTCAGTGGGCCCGCGGCGCGAGCCAGTTGTGCCGGGCCTCCATTTTGGCTCACGGCTGGCCGTGCATCCCGACCGTGTAGCAATTTTCGATTTTCTTCCCGATAAATTGCTTTCGAAGATCGAGAACCGTGTCGACTTTTTGGGAGCTTTGGTATTCGATAAGTGGGTCGCGAATGCGGACTCGCGTCAAGCCGTTTTCTTCCGTGCGCGTGCAAAAGCCTGGACGCCGTTGAAAGGGGAAACGCCGGCTCGCGTCGGCTTTTTCTCCCAAATGATCGACCATGGGTTCGCGTTCAACGGCCCGCATTGGGAGTTCCACGATTCTCCGATTCAAGGGCTCTATTTCCGAAGCAGTGTCTATGATGAAGTCCGGTCGCTGGAGTCATTCCAACCCTGGATGGCGATGGTCGAGAACTTCCCGATTGAGGTGATCGATTCGGCTTGGAAAGAGATTCCGCGCGACTGGCTGCAAGATGACGAAGCGCCGCTTGAGGATCTTTTAGAAAGATTGGTCAAGCGGCGTTCGCGAATCGGCGGCTTGATACAAGAAGTGCAGCGCACGCGTGCTACTGCGTTTGCAAACTGGCGGTGAGCTCAGAGGCGATGCGGTCTGCAGTTAAGGGAGCGAGTAGAATGCCGTTCCGGTAATGGCCGTAAGCGAGGTAGAGCCTGGGTGAATGCCACGAGCCCATTCGAAGCGCATCACTTCCGGGACGGAACCCGACCCATGCTTCTGATGGCGTGGTCTCTCGAAGATGCGGGAACACGAATTCAGCTTGATTGACGAGCGGTGCGGTCAGCTCGCTGCGCACCTCGCGATCAAAGCCGACGTGCTCTACAGATGCTCCGGAGATCAGCAGCCCGTTAGCGCGTTGTAGAAAATAGGCGCGTCCGTGGCGGACGACAGTGTGACAGGTTTGAAGCGGCTGCTGATACCCGACGAGATGCCCTTTGACGGGCTCGGCCGCAGGCAGCGGCGGTACGCCCGCGATCGGGATGGCATCGCTCCAGGCCCCCGCCGCAATCACAAGCGCGTCGAACGATTTCGAGCCCTGGGCGGTCTCGACGCGCGCCTCCGCGTCTGAAATCTTGGCCCGCTGTACAGCGCAGCTCTGTTGGACCGAGACATCAAGTCTGTGACACGCTGCAGCGAGCGCGACCATCACCTCGCGGGGATTGACGATTGCATCGTCAGGATAGAAAAATGCCCCTGTGAGCCCGGCACTTCGTATTCTGGGCCAAAAGGCCGCTACGTCGCGCGGCAGGACCGGCTTTGAGCGGATGCCGAGCTCAGTCTGCCGGCGCGCTCGATCCTGCAAGGCATCCTGTTCGGCATCTGAATAGGCCAGATCAAGCGCCCCGCATTCCTGATAATCGATGGCCAGCCCAGATTCGTGTTCCAGTTCGCGAATGAATTCCGGATAAAGCCGCCGCGATTCGACTGCGAGTGAAGCGAGATCGGACGGGCGTTCAACTTCACCACCCGGCGAAAGCATTCCGGCGCCTGCCCAGGTCGACTCACCTCCTACTTCACCTTTGTCGAACAGAGTTACTCGCCAGCCATGCCGGGCGAGACGCCAGGCAATGGATGCGCCAATAATTCCCGCGCCCGCTATTGCAATGCTTCTGTGCGACAGCTTCGGATCGGACTGGCTCACGCCGGTTTCTGGAGGGATTCCGCCTCGATGTCTCCTTTCTTTACGACTTCGAGGAACGCTTTTGCCGCATGGCTGAGCGCTCGCCTTCCCGGGTAGACGAGTCGAATCTTTCGTTCAATGGTGATTTCGTTCACCCGGATTTCGCGCAGCAAATCCTGGCGAATTTCCTGCTCGACGCACATGCGCGGGAGGAACGCCACACCCTCGTTATCTTGAACCAAGAGGCGGATGGTTTCTACGGTCGGCATTTCGACATCCATGTTCAAGGGAACTTTGTAACGCTGAAACTCGCGCAACACGTATTCGCGATACGGTGACACGACATTATGCGCGATGAACGTCTCCATGTCCAGCTCCGAAATGGATACTTCGCTGCGATTCGCGAAACGATGCTTGGGCGAGACTACGAACGCAAGCCTGTCGGTGTAGATGACCTGCGAAAGCACACGCTCGTCGCCGGGATCGTAACTGATTACGCCGAGCTCCAGCTCGCCGTCGAGCAGCTGAGATGGGATCTTGCTCGATTCCGTGCGCCTGATTTGCACTTTGACTTTCGGGAACAATCGGCGATACTGCTCGATGTGCTGGATCAGGTAGAGGGCTGTCGACTCGTTCACGCCTACACACAGGCGCCCGGCATAGTTGTCCTTCAGCTCACGCAGCGCATTCTCCAGATCCGATTCGAGATTTTGGAATCGCCTCGCGTATTCGAGGACCACGCGGCCTGCGTCCGTCAGCAATAACTCGCGCCCGGAGCGATCAATCAATTTCTCTTTCAAGTCGCCTTCCAGGCGTTGAATGGCGATCGAAATAGCCGGTTGGGTTCGCAGGAGTTTTTCGCCTGCGCGGGAAAAACTCCGCTCCGTGGCTACTGTGAGGAAGACTTTGAGGGGATAGAGTTCCATTCCTGTACCTGTTTTCCGTTTATGTCATCATTCTATCTTATATATGCTAGCAACACTATAAATTTGGGTAATTGTAAAGCTTGATTTTAGGATGAGGGTATTCCCTCAAGAGGTGCCTTCAAATGAGCCGGATCTATATCTTTGATACGACTTTGCGCGACGGAGAACAATCGCCGGGCTGCAGCATGACGCGATCAGAAAAGCTGAAAATGGCTGCCCATCTGGTTGATTTGGGTGTCGACATTCTTGAAGCTGGGTTCCCGATTGCATCTGATGGAGATTTCGAGTCGGTGGATGCGGTGAGCCGGCAGTTTCCGTGGGTGCAGGTGGCGGCGCTAGCTCGGGCGTGTACGCTCGACGTGGAACGCGCAGCAAGAGCGCTGAACCGTGCCAAGCGCCCGCGTATTCATACGTTTATCGCGACCAGCGAGATCCATCTGAAGCATAAATTGCGCAAGAGTCAGGAACAGGTGCTGGATGAGGCAGTCGCAGCGGTGGCGCTGGCCCGCAACTACACCGATGATGTTGAGTTCTCGGCGGAGGACGCGACACGGACCGAGCTTGGTTATTTGGAGCGCGTGAGCAACGCGGTTGTCGAAGCCGGCGCGCGGACGGTCAACTTGCCGGATACGGTCGGGTATTCGGTACCGGATGAGTATGCGGCGCTGATTGGAAGGATGGCGAGACTGCTCGGTGATCGGGCTGTCGTAAGCGTACATTGCCACGACGATCTCGGGTTGGCTGTGGCGAATTCGCTAGCCGCCGTGTCGGCGGGCGCGAGACAGGTGGAATGCACAATCAACGGCATCGGGGAGCGTGCCGGGAATGCGGCGCTCGAAGAGGTGGTGATGGCGATTAATACGCGACGTGACCGGTTGCCGTTCGAGACGAAGATCCATACGGAAAAACTGTACGGCGCCAGCCAGGCCCTCGCAGGATGCATTTCATTCGGGCCGCAACCGAATAAAGCCATTGTTGGAGAGAACGCCTTTGCACATTTGGCGGGCATTCATCAGGACGGGTATCTGAAAGAGAAAACGACCTACGAGATCATGGACCCGCGCACGGTCGGCGTCCCGGAGGCGAAGCTGGTGCTGGGCAAGCATAGCGGCAGGCATGCGCTCAAGAAGCGCACCGAGGATTTAGGTTTCCAACTGACGCACGAAGAACTGAATGAGGTGTACCGCGAGTTCACGGTCCGCGCCGACAATAAGAAGGGTGTGCGCAACGAGGAGATTTCGGTGTTGATACGCGAGGTAGTAGGGCGGCAAGTCTTTGCGCAAACTGCGCAGTAAAATGAAGCTCAACGTTCTGCTGTTGCCGGGCGACGGGATCGGCGCTGAAGTCACGCGTGAAGCTGAAAAAGTCCTGAGGCGCGTGGCCGCAATTTACGGGCACGATCTTTCATTGAAGCAAGCGTTGCTGGGCGGGATCGCAATACACGAGACCGGCAGCCCCTTTCCCGAGGAAACGCGAAAACTGGCGCTCGAAGCGGATGCGACGCTCATGGGCGCGGTAGGTTTGCCCGAGTTTGACAATTCTCCGCCGGACAAACGTCCGGAGCGAGGGCTGCTCGGCATCCGCAAAGCGCTCGAGGTGTACGCGAACTTGCGCCCTGTGAGATCGTATCGCGCGCTCGTTTCGTCTTCGCCGCTCAAGAACGAGTTAGTCGAAGGAACGGACCTGATCGTGGTTCGCGAGCTCACGGGAGGCCTGTATTATGGGACGCCTCGCGGGATTTCGGGGACGGGAGCTGATGAGCGCGCCGTCAATACGATGGCATACAGCCGGCCCGAGATCGAGCGCATTTCACACGTGGCGTTCCAGCTTGCGCGCAAACGCAGGAAGAAAGTTGCGAGCATCGACAAATCGAATGTGCTTGAAAACTCGCAACTGTGGCGGCGCGTTGTAACTGACATTGCGGCCGAATACCCGGACGTAGCGCTCGAGCACTTATTAGTAGATAACTGCGCTATGCAACTGGTGTTGCACCCGACGCAGTTCGACGTTGTGCTGACGGAGAATTTGTTTGGAGATATCTTAAGCGATGAGGCTGCTGTGCTAGCCGGATCCATCGGCATGTTGCCGTCGGCTTCGCTGGGAGCAACGAGAACCTCCGGCGCGCGGGTTGGATTGTATGAACCGGTGCATGGGTCGGCGCCCGACATCGCAGGACAAAATAAGGCGAACCCTCTGGGAGCGATTGGCTCAGTCGCGGCTATGCTTGAATACAGTTTCGGCCTGGTAGAAGAGGCGCAGAGCGTGACGAACGCTATCGAGGCAGTTCTGAACAGTGGCCGAGTTACGGCGGATCTGAAACCTGCGGGCGCGCCGGCAACCACGACCGAAGTTGGGGATCGAGTATGTGCCGCGCTTTCGGCCCGCGCGGTTTCAGCGTAGGAATCTATGTCACAGGAAAATGCAGGGGTTTCGAGACCCCGCACCATTATCGAAAAGGTTTGGGACAACCATGTTGTCTCGCAGCGGGAAGGCGCTCCCGCACTGTTGTATGTCGATTTGCATCTCGTGCATGAGGTGACCTCGCCCCAGGCGTTTGAGGAACTGCGCCAACGCGGTCTCAAGGTGCGGCGGCCCGATCTGACGGTTGCAACGGCGGATCACAGCATTCCGACGCATGACCGGTCCCTTCCCATTTTGGATAAAGTGGCCGAAGCGCAGGTGGAGCAGCTCGAGAAAAACTGCCGCGATTTCGGGATTCCGCTGTATGGGCCGCATAGCGAAAAACAGGGCATTGTCCACATCATTGGCCCGGAACAGGGATTGACACAGCCGGGAATGACGGTAGTTTGCGGCGACAGTCACACGGCTACCCACGGAGCGTTTGGCGCATTAGCCTTCGGGATCGGTACGAGCCAGGTGGGACACGTACTCGCGACACAGTGCCTGTTGCAGAGGCGATCGAAGACCTACGAAGTGAGAGTCGATGGCCGGTTAAAGAATGGCGTGGGCGCGAAAGACATCATTCTGAATTTGATCTCGCGCATCGGAATCGGCGGCGGGACGGGATGCGTGTTCGAGTACACAGGTTCAACAATTCGCGGGATATCAATGGAAGAGCGCATGACCATCTGCAACATGTCGATCGAGGGCGGCGCGCGCGCCGGGCTCATTGCGCCCGACGAGACGACGTACGAGTATTTGGCGGGCCGGCCGTTTGCGCCGAAAGGCCAGAAATGGGAACGCGCGCTTAGGTTGTGGCGAAAATTGCCAACGGATGATGGCGCGGTGTTCGATAAAGAGATTGACATCGACGCGGGCTCGCTCGAGCCGATGATCACGTTCGGCACGAATCCCGGGATGGGCATTCCAATTACTGCGCCTGTGCCGGATCCCTCTTCGATTCCTGATCCAGTCGAACGCGCTTCGATCAGCAAAGCGCTGCGATATATGGATCTGCCCGCGGGTAAACCTCTGCTGGGGCACCCCGTGAACGTTGTTTTTATCGGGAGCTGCACCAATTCGCGGATCTCCGATCTGCGCGCAGCGGCCGAGATTTTCAAGGGGCGAAAGGTGAGCCCGGGGGTGCGCGTGATGGTCGTGCCCGGGTCCCAGCAAGTCAAAAAGCAGGCCCAGGAGGAAGGGCTAGACCGTGTTTTCAAGCAGGCTGGCGCGGAGTGGCGCGAGGCGGGCTGCTCGATGTGCATTGCGATGAACGGAGACCAACTGCAGCCCGGCGAGTACAGTGTTTCGACCAGCAATCGGAATTTTGAAGGGCGTCAGGGCCAGCGCGGACGCACTTTTCTGGCGAGTCCCTTGACCGCTGCTGCGAGCGCAATCACGGGACACGTAACGGACGTGCGAACGCTTTTGTAGGAGACGGCGACGATGGAAAAATTCGCGAAATTTACGAGCCGGTTGTCGCCGCTGCTGCACGACAACATCGACACCGATCAAATTATTCCCGCGCGATTTTTGAAAACCACGTCGAAGGCCGGGTTGGGAGATCAGCTCTTTTACGATTGGCGCTACGATGCGCATGGAAATCCGAATCCTGAATTCATTCTCAACAAGCCAGAGGGACGAGCGGCACAGGTGTTATTGGCTGGCGACAATTTCGGTTGCGGCAGCTCGCGAGAGCATGCTCCGTGGGCGCTGACGCAGTACGGCTTCAAGGCGGTGATCAGCACGTCCTTTGCCGACATCTTCCGCGGGAACGCGCTGAAGAATTCGCTATTGCCGATTGAGGTTTCAGCGGACGTGCATGGAAAACTCGTCGGCGCAGTGGCAGAGAATTCGGCGGTAACCGTCACGGTTGATCTGGCCGAGAACAGGCTGACGCTTCCGGACGGCTCGGCCGTGTTTTTCCCGATTGACGAGTTCTCGAAGTATTGTTTGGTAGAAGGCGTAGATGAGCTGGGGTACATCTTGCAGCAGGAGTCTGCGATTGAGGCGTACGAGGCAATACGGGAGCTGAGTGTTAATACGTTGTTGTGAGACCCGAGCGGCACGCTCGTCACATGGCTGACGACCAAAAGTTCGGAACACCTTGGCAAGACGATGAACTCGACGCCATCATCACGGATTATTTCGTCATGCTCACTGCCGATCTTGCCGGGCAGCCATACGTTAAGTCCCAACATACCGCGGGGCTTATGGCAAGGATTGGCCGCTCGCACCGATCAGTGGAGTTCAAGCACCAGAACATCTCCGCCGTGCTCAATGAACTGGGGCTTCCGTGGATTCCTGGCTACTTACCCAAAGGCAACTATCAAAACTCAATTTTCGATGCAGTTGACCGTTACCTCAGTCGACATCGCACAATTTTAGAAATCGCTCCAGTATTGCCGATACCGACTCCCGCGCCATCGGCTGTTTTTGTACCGCAGCCAGTGCCCACACCATTCGAGCAGCAGATTCCAGCACGCCTGCAGAGGCTTATGCGGAAATTCGATCCTGTCGAGCGCGACCACCGTAACCGCAGTTTAGGTAAGGCAGGAGAGGCCTTTGTTCTTGAAGTCGAAAAACAGCGTCTTCTGGAAAACAACCGAGCGGACTTGGCACAAAAGGTGCGATGGGTGGCCACTGAAGACGGAGATGGCGCAGGCTACGACGTTCTTTCGTTCGATCAGACTGGCTGCGAACGCCTGATCGAAGTAAAAACAACGAACGGTGCGGCGCGAACCCCCTTTTTCTTGACACGCAATGAACGCGAGTTTGCGACAGAGCGACCGGAACAATGGCGCATTTACCGGGTTCACTTGTTCGCCAAGAGCCCTCGTATTTTCACCATATCGCCGCCCCTTGAGGGTGCGGTCATTCTCCGGCCAGAGACTTGGCGAGCGTCCTTTTGATTCGGCCTGAAGCACGAATAAGCTAGATGCTCGTCGATATTATCGGTAGCTCGACGCTCAGGGATGAAATCGTATGAATAAATCTGACTCAAGCGGGCGGGATGATATTGTGTTTTCTCGTGCGATATCCGCAACACTTCGCGCCGAGGTGCTTGACCATCATGGATTCACTTGCTACATGTGCGGTGCGGGCCGGGAGAAATTGATCCGGCCACTGGACGTAAGGTTCGCCTCCATATCGGGCACATTAAAGATAAGAGCTTGGGGGGGAAAGACGAGTTGATGAATCTCCGCGCGCTCTGCTCAACGTGTAATCAAGGTGCGAAGAATATCACAACGGAGAAGCCGACCTCTATCTGGCTGTTGTCACAAGTCAGACGTGCTGGCCAAGGCGAACAACTTGCCGTATTGAACTGGCTCCGCAAAAAGTTCGCTGATCGTTTGAAGTAGCGCGGCTCATGAACAGAAGCCAGAACATGGCTGCCGTTCGGTCGAAAACACGAAACCGGAGTCGCTTTTTAGGCCGCTTGTGCATGCGATGGGGTATCGTTTCAGGCTGCATCGCGCCGACCTTCCCGGAACGCCGGATTTAGTCTTTCCCGGAAAGCGGAAGATAATCTTTGTGCATGGTTGTTTCTGGCATCACCACGGATGCAAGCGGGCCTCTCAACCTCCCCAAATCCAATCAGTCGTTCTGGGGCCCCAAGCTCCTGCGGAATCGCGCACGCGACGCTGAGTATCTGAAGGCACTAAAGGCGGATGGATGGGATTGCTTAGTACTCTGGGAGTGCGAGTTAGTTAAGCCCATACGGGTTGGGCTACGGATTGCAAAATTTCTGGAGCGCTAAAATGATTCACGCTTTACCCGGACCGGCATGCTGCGGTAGCTAGGCGGCGACATGTGGTGCAATCCAAGATCGCACGTGATATGCAATTCACAGTAAGATCGGAACATGTATACGCGCGTGGTTTTGAGTTTTGCTCTGCTCTTTGGCGCCGGAGGGGCCTGGGCTTACCAGGCTGAATCGCATCATCACGCTGAGCCGATCGAGAAGCTGGGGACGGTGTCGTTTCCTGTCTCGTGTTCGGAAACATCTCAGAAGCCGTTCGACCGAGGCGTCGCTCTGCTGCATTCATTCGCCTACGACGACGCCGAAAAGCAGTTCAAAGAAATTACGCAAAGCGACCCCACTTGCGCCATGGCGTATTGGGGCGAGGCGATGACGTTCTATCACCAGCTTTGGGATCGTCCCGGTGAAGCGAGATTGAAGCAGGGTTGGGATCTCATCCAAAAGGCCGAGGACACCGGCAAGAAGACGCAACGAGAGCGGGATTACATTGAAGCGCTCGCAGGCTTTTACCGCGATTACGACAAAGTGGATTTTGACAAGCGCGCGACGGCCTACTCGGAAGGGATGGAGAAAGTCTATAAACACTATCCAGACGACAACGAGGCAGCAGTCTTTTATGCGCTGTCGCTGCTTGCTTCGGAACCTGACACCGATACCGATCTGGCGTACCGAAAAAAGGCCGTTTCCATCCTGGATGGTGTTTTGAAGAAGGAGCCGGACCACCCGGGGGTTGCGCATTATCTAATCCATGCTTGCGATAACCCCAAGATGGCTCAGTTGGGCCTGCCCGCGGCACGGCGATACGCGGCCATTGCTCCGGGGGCGCCGCATGCGCTGCACATGCCGTCGCACATTTTTGCGCGGCTGGGCCTTTGGAACGAAGACATTCAATCCAATCTCGCGTCGAAGGCGGCGACGGAGAAGCCGGGCGTCATCGATACCGGCTCGCACAACCGCATTCACGCGATGGACTTTCTCGAGTACGCGTATTTGCAGATCGGAGAAGACCAGAAGGCGAAAGCGATTGTTGCGGAGGTAGAGCAGATACGGTCGGCACAATCGGATCAAGAATTCGATGGCTACTTGAACTACGCGCATGCGCATTTCCCTGCGATGTACGCGCTCGAGACGCGGAATTGGAAGGAAGCTGAAGCGCTCCAGCCGCCTGCAGGGGCGAAGCCGTTTTATCAGGGAATCACGTATTGGGCGCGGGCTGTGGGCGCTGGACATTTGCGCGATGTTCCCGCGGCACGCGCTGCGGTAAACGACTTTGATGCGAAAGTCGAGGCAGTGAAGAAGAGTCCGGATGCCTATGTGGGGAAAGAGATGGCGACCAATCGCGATGAAGCGCATGCCTGGCTGGCTTTCGCCGAGGGAAAAAATGACGAGGCGCTTGGATTGCTGCGGCCGGTTGCGGATAAGGAAGACCAAATTGGGAAGGGCGAGGTTGAGCTGCCCGCGCGCGAGATGCTGGCTGACATGCTGTTAGAAATGAATCGGCCGCAAGAAGCGCTTGCAGAATATGAAAAGTCATTGAATTCGGATCCGAACCGGTTCAACGGACTGTATGGCGCAGCCCATGCCGCCGAATTGGCGCACGATAATGAAAAGGCTGCGGCGTACTCAACGCAGTTGCTGAAGAACTGCCAGGATGCGGCCCATTCGGATCGGCCGGAGCTTGCACACGCAAGAGAGTTGACTGCGCAGGCACGCGCTTCCGAGTAAATTGGAAAGAGATATGAAGAGATTTCAAGTCTTGGGTTTGGGCGCTGTTTTCCTGGGGTGCCTATCGCTGGCGGGTTGCGCAGGCGGGCACTATTATGCGGGGATTTCCTACGGGCCTCCAGCCCCGATTATTGAGCAGCCCTACGGAGTAGCTCCAGGTCCGTACTACGTCTGGACGCCTGGTTACTATGACTGGTATGGCGGAACGTGGGTATGGCGCCACGGTACCTGGAGGCGGCGGCCGCACCCCATAGATCGATGGGTTTCGCCTCGCTGGGTACGTCAGGGAAATCGGTATCGCTATTATCCGGGCGGCTGGCAACACGGCAATCACTTCCACCACTGAGTTACGAGTCCACCACTGAGTTGGGAGAGCAGTTGGAAAGCCTTCCGAAATGCTACAATGTAGCACATGAAGAAGACTTCGATTCGCGATCTTCACATCCGTACATCCGAAATCGTGCGCGAAGCCGAGGACGGATCAGTAATATTGATCGAACGGCGGGGCGAACCAATAGCGGAACTACGGCCGATTTCGAAGCGAAATGTAAAGCCAAAACTGCCGGATATGGCAGAGTTGTGGCGGCGTTTTCCTTCCGTCTCGACTGATACGGGGCGCTTTCTCGAAGAAGATCGTTGAGTAATGTATCTCGATTCGGCGTACGTTGCTAAGTTCTACGTGAACGAGCCCGATGCGGCTCACGTGCGCAGCTTAATACGCCGGGCGCCCTATGTCTGTTCTTCCTCATGGGCGTCACTCGAGGTAACCTGCGCGTTTCATCGCCATATCCGCGAGGGATCGCTGACGGCGGCGCAGGGTCAGGAATTGATCGACCTCTTCAGACACCATGTCGAGAGCGATCTCTGGAACTTGGTCAGGGTGACCGATGGGTTGCTGAAGAGGGCCGTTGCATTGATCAGGGGACTTCCGCAAACTATTCCGTTGCGCGCCGGTAATGCGATTCACGTGGCGACTGCAATCGATGTGGGCGAAGCCGAAATTTGGACCAACGATCGCCAGCTGCTTGCTGCTGCGAGTCACTTCGGCATCGCCGGCAGGAGTGTCTGAAACATGCCGCGCGGGAACCGTGGCGCGGCAATTTGCGTAGATGGCGGATATGGACCTGAAGTTCGCGCTTCGATCGTTGTGGAAGAATCCGGGCTTTACCGTGCTTGCCGTAGTCGTGATGGCGTTCGGCATCGGCGCCAACACCGCGTGTACTCGCGAGCATGCTGTTCGAAGTGCAGCCGAGTGATTTGATGACCTACATCGGGGTGGCGATCATCCTGACGCTCGTGACACTTGCGGCGAGCTACGTTCCCGCGAGGCGCGCTACTAAAGTTGATCCACTCGTGGCGTTGCGCCAGGAGCAAAATCCCCGGCGCGCCTTGGCGTCGAACCGGTGCTTGCGTGAGAACATGGTACGTTGCGGATCGTTCCTGATGGTATCTATTACGCTTGCGGCCTGACGCTGGCCGGGCTGGTTCTCTCGTACTTTCTGAATCCCTGGGCGGGAACGCCTTTCTACGTTTTAGCTGCATTTTGCTTGTATTTCTTCCGTGATCCGGAGCGTACGCCCCCGCCGGGAGATGTGCTGGTCTCGCCTGCCGATGGGCGGGTCGTTACCATCCGCGAAATCACTCCAACCGAGACGCGCGTCAGCATCTTCCTGAACATTTTTGATGTACATGTGAACCGGACGCC
Source organism: uncultured Acidobacteriaceae bacterium (assembly GCA_963703035.1). GTDB lineage: Bacteria > Acidobacteriota > Terriglobia > Bryobacterales > Bryobacteraceae > Bog-105. Next base: position 3,626,882 of record OY969780.1, read on the forward strand.
CATTCCCGGAACCATCACTGACGTTCGGTATCAGGCGGGTAAGTTTGTGAACGCAAGCCATGACGCAGCATCTTTGGAAAATGAGCAGAATACGCTCGTGATCGACGGCAGCGGCACGCGAGTCACTTGCCGCCAGATTGCGGGACTGATCGCGCGGCGTATTGTCTGCTATAAGCACGCTGGAGATCCCGTCGCCAAAGGGGAACGCATCGGCTACATCAAGTTCGGCTCCCGCGTGGATGTTTTCTTTGGACCGGAGTGGAAGGCCACCGCGCGAGTAGGCGACAAAGTTGCGGGTGGAAGCACGGTGCTGGCGATCCGGTCATGAGTGCGCACCCGCTCGAAAAGAGACCGCGGAGAGCGGCGTATGTGCTGCCGACGCTGTTCACGAGCGGGAACATGTTTCTGGGTTTCGTCGCGATTCTGCAGGCGTTTCAAGGAGCGCTCGAGGCGGAAGGCGGAGACTTCAACGTCAATCAGCATTTCACAGATCGCGGCAAAGGCAATTGGGTTTGCGGTTTTCTTTGACGGATTAGACGGGTGGATCGCGCGCATGACGCGCACAACGAGCGATTTCGGACGCGAGCTCGATTCGCTCGCTGATGTGATCACGTTCGGCATTGCCCCGGCGGTTCTGGCTTTTGTCTGGGGCGTGCTGTTCGTCGTTTCGCCTATCGAGGGTTTTGGCAGCCATGTAACGCGCGCCGGCTACCTGGTTGCGTTCTTTTATGCGCTCTGCGGGGCGGTTCGCCTGGCCCGCTTCAATGTGCAGACCAATCCCGCGCCCAAGAATCCAGGCCGCCCGGACCGAAAGTATTTTGTCGGGATGCCAATACCTGCGGGCGCGGGATTCGTCGCGGCCTCTGTGTACATGGATGCGTCGCCCGTGCGCTCCTTCGGTTTTTCGATTGTGTGGCTGATTGCAGTGAGCGTTGTGGCGCTGTTGATGGTGAGCACGTGGCGCTATCCAAGCCTGAAACAGATCAGCTCATCGAAGCCGCGATCGCCCTTAATCGTTCTGGTTGTCGGCGCAGTGGCGATCATTTGGGCCTGGTCGCAACCCGTTCTGCTGGCCATGGCTCTGGCTTACGTTCTCAGCGGCATTTTGCTTCGCATCGGCGGACTCGTTCGGAGACGCATGAAATTGCGGCCCGCTGCCCCGGTGGGGGAGCATCAAATTGGCTAGCACTCATTCGAAGAGTCGAGGCGCGAGAGTCGTGCTGGTGGGGGATGAAACCCTGCTCGGCCGTGAATTGCGCGATGTGCTCGAAAGCCGGAAGACGGGGGCGGTAATCGCGCCGTATTCCGCGACAGCCGAAGGGAGTTTCGACGAAGAAGACGGTGAAGCAATATACCGGAATCCGTTAGAGGCGCAATCGCTCGCGAATCAAGAAGCGGTTCTGATCGCCGGATCGAGCGAAGGCGCTCTGAAAGCTTACGAGTTGGTGAAAGCTGCGGGCGGGCGGCCCACGATTATCGACTGCACGAGACACTTGGACCAAAAGCCGGAAGCGCGTATCGCATCACCCCTGCACGAGGCGCCCGGTCAAGATTCGAGCTGGTTGCTGATCGTGCCGCATCCGGCGTCTAGCGCGCTGGCTCTTGTTCTGACCCGGCTTGCGAGCCACAAGCCGATTCAGCGCGCACTCGCGCACATTTTTGAACCCGCGAGCGAGCTCGGAAAGCGCGGCGTTTCTGAGCTGCATCGGCAGACGAATAGTCTGTTTACGTTCAAGCCGCTGGACAAACAAGTTTTCGACGCGCAGGTCAGCTTCAACTTGCTAGCCCAGTATGGAGAGCAGGCTGCCCCGAGTCTCGCCACGGTAGAGCAGCGTATCGAAAGGCATTTGGCCTCTTTATTGGGCGATCAGAGTGCAGCGTCCGTCCCAATACCCTCTTTGCGGCTGATTCAAGTACCCGTTTTCCATGGATACAGCATCTCTTTGTGGGTGGAATTCGAGTCTGACGTGAAGGCGGCGGAGTTGCGCGAGGCTTTGGCTTCGGCGCAGGTCGAAGTTCGTGGACAAGACGAGGAACCGCCCAATACAGCCGGGGCGGCCGGTCAAAGCGGCTTAATTGCCGGAGACGTCCGGCTGGACCGGAACGACGCGCGCGCTGCCTGGTTTTGGATCGTGGGAGATAACTTTCGTTTGACGGCGGATGCGGCAGTGGACCTTGTCACTGGCCTCGCCGCGGAGGGACGGTGAGGCGGCTGAGGCTCCTGTTCCTCTTGGGCCTCGCCGGATCATTCGTCTCTTGCGGTTACCACGTCGGCGGAAAAGCCGATCTGGTTCCAAAGAGCGTTGAGACGATTGCGATACCAAAATTCGGAAATCTAACACTCCGTTACAAGCTGGGCGACACGCTACCACGATATATCGCGCGCGAGTTTATCTCCCGCACGCGATTTCATATTGAAGATAACCCGAGTGCAGCCGATGCGGTGTTGAATGGCACGATTACGTCCGTTCTGGCGCTTCCGGCTGTAGCTGATCCGACGTCGGGTAAAGCCACCAGCGTGCGCGTGATTGTTTCTATTAGCATCAATCTCATCGAACGCAGGACAGGCCGAGTGCTGTACTCGCAACCAGCTATGGGTTTCGCGCAGAACTACGATATTGCTGTAGATCCGCATCAGTTTTTCGATGAGAGCGATCCCGCATTCGACCGCCTGGCCCGCGACATGGCGCATACGATTGTCAGCGGGGTTCTCGAAAATTTCTAGCATGCCGGGCGGTTGCGAGTTGCGTTTGTAACGACCATGAATCCGGAACAGTTTCTGGCACGGCTGGCCAAGCAGCCTCCCAGCCCCGCTTACTTATTCTTGGGGCAGGAAGGCTACCAGCGCCGCATTTGCAAGCAAGCCTTGTTGGATCGCGTGCTGCCTGGAGATGCGCGTCCGGGAGGGCTGACGCAGATCGATCTCGAGAACACGAGTTTGCTCGAGGCGCTGGACGATGCACGCTCGCTTTCGCTGTTTTCGAACGAGCGAGTGATTTGGATCTGCGGGGCGGAGCTGGCGTTGCCGCGCCGGCTCAGTGCTGGCGAAGAGAAAGATGCAACCCGCGCCGGCACATCGGAACTTGCCGAATATCTGAAGGCACCTACACCCGGTACCGTGCTGGTCTTCGAGTGCAGCCGTTACGATTTTGCGGGCGAGGATCGGGCGAAGATCGAGCGCGTTCAAAAATTTTACTCCGCGGTGCCGGCGGCCGTCGAATTTCACCAATTCACGCCCGAGTCGAGCCGTTTCCTTGCGCAGCAGCTCGCGAACCAACACCAGCTCAAAATTGCGGGCGCGGAGCTCGCGGCGCTTCTGGATGCAGTAGGAGGCGACGCCAATCGGCTGGTTGCTGAACTGGAAAAATTGGCGCTGTTCGTCGGGCCGGCCCGGCCCGTCACGACGGATGATTTGAGTGCGCTGGTTCCGAATGCCGCGCAAAGCACCATCTTCAACCTGGTCAATTCGCTCGCTAGACGTGACCGTGCGGCTGCGCTGAAGTCGTTGGATATTCTCATCCGTGAAGGCGAGTATCTTCCGCTTGCGCTGAGCTTTTTAAGCACCCAATTCCGGCTGGCGCTGGCTGCGAAGGAGGGACGAATTCACTCGGTAGCGCAGGCTCAGAGTTTTTTTGCGAAGCTTGGCGTACGCATGTGGCGCGACCGGGCCGATCAGGTTTTGGGAACCGCGAATCTTTTCAGTAAAGAGCGCCTCGCCCAGGCAGTGGCGTTGATCTACGACACAGACAAGAAGTTTCGCGAAGGATATAAGGATGATCGGATTGTGATGGAGAATTTGGTTATCAGTTTGACGGGCTGAGTAGCAAAGGCTCATTCGCAACCGCATCCGAAATGAATTTGTTGTGGAGGAAGACCCGCGAGCAGCCGCCAAGCTTCGTCCCAGGCAAGGACGCCGTCTGAACCGCTTGGCTTCGATTCGAGAAATGCTCGAAAGTGGTCAATAGCTGCAGTGCGGAGCCGCGGCGCGACATCCCGCTCCGACGGAAGCGTCTGGCCCTCCGGATCGCCCGCGGGGTAATAGAGCAGCAGCTTCGCCTCGTATGTACGTGCGAGGACCTGATGAACGTATGGCACCCACTGGCTTCGCGGCCATTCCCGGAGGATGTCTTCTGCTCGGCGAATCCGCCCATCGCGCCAGTCCTGCTTGCCCTCGAAATAGCACGGATATTCGAGATACGCAACGCGAGCGAGCTCGCCGGCAGGCCCACTTGGGCTCAGCTCCACAGCCTTGCCCAACAAGCTGTGTGTGTATGCCGTTTCTCCAGGACAGGAGGGTCGGAATAAGACGCCGAGCGGAGATAGGAGTTCGCTCGAGACCCATGTCAGACGAGCAATGTAGGTATCGGCTAGTACGAGGGCAGCGGCTTGACGTTCGGGGGACAGATCGTGCGCCTTACGGAGCCATTCCATTACGGGCTTAATCACGCGGGATGCCGGCCCAGCCACTGGCGACCATGTTTCCGATATTGCGCCGCGCAGAATCTCGCGCGTAGGATCTGGGCCGAGCGCAGGCAATCCTAGCGGCTGCCATGGCAAGAGGAAGGTGACCTCGGGGGAGATCATCAGTAACCGGCTGCGACCGCAGCGTTTGGGAGTATATGAAGGCAAGCAGGCGCGGGCCTTCGCCCGGAAGTCCTGCGGAGTCCACCGAAACCCAGATCGTTTCGTTTTTGCGCTGCCATGTGAACAGAGGGTTCCAAGATGCCGAGCCCCAAAAGTTCCGCTCTTTCTCAGGAATGGCGCCCGGATTTCCCCAAGGCAGAAAACCGGGTCTTACCGGAGGCGGATAGAAGAAGGCAGAGCGGGTGATTTCTCCGCCATCGGAAGAGCGTATGCTCGCAATGGTGCTCGCGCACCACCGGCCTTGATCTTCGTATTCGAGGCCGTACTTTGCGAGTTGAAGCTTTTCTTCCGGATAGATGCGAATCCACTCTGCAAGCGTGAATTTTGTATCGAGTGCAGCTAAGTCGGATTGCACTCGGCTAGCCAGGAGGTTGGCCGTGCTGTCTCCGAAGGCACTGAGAGCGCTAAAGGCGATTGAGAAAAACAGAAAGAAGAGCTTGCTCATGCGCGCGACTCGGCTATAGATTGCCTGCGCCGCCACTCAAAAAGCACAATGCCAGACGCAACGGATACGTTCAGCGAAGACACCGCGCCTACCATCGGTATGCGGACCAGGACGTCACAATGCTTTTGAACCCCTTGATGCAAGCCTTTTCCTTCGCCTCCCAGCACGATCACCGTCGGCGTATTGTATGAAACCTGATCGTAGAGCTCAGTTCCGCGCTCGTCGAGGCCGTAGATCCAGAAGCCTTTCTTCTTCAGCTGCTCTAGCGCTTGGCTGACGTTAATGATTCGAGCCACGGGCAGGTATTCAAGCGCGCCCGCTGCTGCTCGGGCCACAGTTTCTGTGAGAGGGGCCGCCCGGCGCTCGGGCACAACGACTGCATCTGCGCCGGCTGCGTGAGCGGTGCGGAGAATCGCTCCCAGATTGTGCGGGTCTTCCACGCCGTCCAGAATCACGATGAGTTTTGAACTACCGACAATCTCGTTCAACTCGACATATTGGTGAGCCGCGCCGAACGCCACGACGCCCTGGTGAGCCACGCCTTTGCTGGCGCGGTCGAGGAGCTCGCGAGGCTCAAAACGCACCGGCACTGACTCGGCGCGGCAAAGCTCGATGATTTCCTGGATGCGGGGACTCGCGGCTTCTTTGGCAATAAGCACCTTATCCAGCGGACGCCGTGCGCGGAGCGCTTCCCGAACCGGATGAATGCCAAGCGTCAGGCGCACCGGTTCTAATATTACGAACTTACTACGCAAGTGCTTTTTGTGACACCTGGCGAGGATTGGAATGATCAGCGGCACAGTAGCCGCTCAGATACGATAGTGACGACACGGGCGGCGGTAGGCGCCCTTTCAACCGAATAGATCGTGGCATGGCATCGGCAACTATCAAACTCTTCCTTCCACGCGGAGATGCGAAGAGCCTGCGCACTGCCGAAATCTCAAACTGGACCGGCAAGGCTGTCGCGGCGCCCCGCACTGAATTAGACGAGCTTTTATCCCGCGATGAGCTCGACAAGGCTGGAGTGTATATCCTTATGGGTGCCAACCCTCTTACAAACGTTCCCCAAGCATACATCGGGGAAGCGGAGATCATTCGCGATCGGTTGAGACAGCATAGGACGCGGGAGTTTTGGGTTTCCGCGATCGTCTTCGTCAGCAAGGACGAGAACCTGACGAAAGCTCATGTGCGATATCTCGAGAATCGTCTCCTTTCCGAAGCAGCGCAAGTCAATAGATTCACACTCGAACAGAATCAAGCTGGTGGCTCGAAGCTTCCCGAATCAGATCGCGAGGACATGGAGGTATTTCTAACCCACATTCGGCAACTCCTTCCCGTGCTCGGCTCCGACATCCTCGCCCCCATTGCTCAACCGGCGAAATCGCAGGCGGGCGGGGTGCTCCTCTGCCGCATTAAGGGGGCGGAGGCGCGGGGGCAGCGAACCGCGAACGGTTTCGTCGTATTCCAAGGCTCGACGGCCGTCTTGGAGCAACGTCCATCTGCGCAAGGCTATCCTTATCTTCTAGCCCAGCGCAAACAACTGATTGCGGACGGTACGCTCATCGAGAAGGATGGTTTCTTAGTATTCACCAGAGATGCCGAGTTCTCCAGCCCTTCCGCCGCGGCTGTCGTTATCCATGGTGGGAGCGCAAACGGCCTCATCGTGTGGAAAACGAGTAAGGGCAAGTCCCTGAAGCAACTGGACGAACAGCTCTAACAGGATTGAGCGGCAGGATCCCCGAGATCGGGCCACCTCAAAGTGCGAATCTGAAGCCGACCAAGCTTCTCGCATGCTGTTCACTGACGTAGCCCTCGCACTCTTCGGTAGCGGGTTTACGAAACCAATGCTCGCTTGTTGCTTACGTACTTTGCATTTATGGCTCTTACATTGGAGTGTCCACTACGCCCTTACTCCGCTACAATAAATGTCGGTCATTGATGGAAGATTTGGCCGCAAAACGCAGTCCAGATCCGGAGATTCCGAACAAGTTATATTTCCGCATCGGCGAAGTCGCGAAACTGGCGGGAATCAAGCCATACGTGTTGCGATTCTGGGAGTCTGAATTCGCAACGCTAGGCCCAAAGAAATCCGGCACCGGGCATCGCTTGTACCGGCGCAAGGATGTCGAGCTGGTGCTTGAGATCAAGAGGCTGCTCTACGAAAAGCGGTTCACCATCGAGGGCGCGCGCAAGATCCTCGAGGCGAAGCCTAAACGGGCCAATGCGAAGGCTGCCCCCGCGCGCGGACAAGCGGAATTGTTCACCGCTACCTCAGCTTTGTATCAGGAGCTGCGGCGGGAGCTACGGGAGATCCTCGAGATCCTCAATCAGCCGCAGGGCGCCCGTCCAAAATAGGCTCGGCGCTCTCGAGCTGTTCGAGCAATAGCTGAGCGGCGCGCTGGCCGGCGCCCTTTTTGGAAGATTCAGTCGCCCGGGCAATCAGCTGCTCCCCAATTCGCGCTTCGATAGTGAAGGTCTTGGCGTGTTCCGGTCCGCTGGTTTCTACGACATCGTACTCGGGCGCAGGCAACCCAAGCGCGTGCGCTTTCTCCTGAAGCACAGTTTTTGGACTGATTAGACCAGATCGCGCCGCCTCTTTCGGATTTTCTAAACGTGCCACTACGTGCCGGTCGATGAAGGCTCGAGCTGCTTCGATGCCGCCGTCGATATGCACTGCGGCGATAACGGCCTCAAGCGCATCCGCAAGGAAACTCCTTCGTTCGCGGCCGCCGTTTTTTTCCTCCGCGCTCCCGATGAGGAGGTAGTCACCGATGCCAAGAGTTTTGGCACAGTGAGACAAGTGCGTTGCGTTTACCAGGTGTGCTTTCCAGACGGTCAACTCGCCTTCGCGAAGCGAGGGATTCCTCGATACAAGAAGATCGCTCACTACAAAGCCGAGAACCGCATCCCCTAGGAATTCAAGTTGTTGATTGTCGCTATTCCAAGAAGCCGACGAGGACCGGTGCGTAAGCGCCCGCACCAGCAACTCGCGATTGCGAAACCGGTATCCAAGCTTTTCTTCAAGCGCTTCGATACCGGGCTGCATCTGAGCGAAACGCGCTCTATTTCGGCGGCGCCGCTTTTAGTTTGGTCGCCTGATCCTTCAGTTGCTGAGCGAATTGCCGCACCACGGGTTGAGCGTCGCTCATCGCGAGAACTTTATCAGCAGTCGCGATCGCATCATCATACTGCTTGTTATCGCTGTACGCCTTGGCGAGGCGGTCCAGGGTAGCCGGATCGGGCCGAGTTGCTTCCGTAGTCGCCGTTTTGAAGTAGTCGATCGCCTGCGGATAGTTCTTTTTCAGCATTGCGACTTGACCGAGTGCGTCGTGCGCCTGCGCTGCCAAGTCCTTTTTATACTGAGGCCACTGGTCGGCCGTAACGGAAACTCCCGGCGGCGGGGCGGTCGAGTTCTTGATCAAATCCAAGCCCTTATTCGCATAATCCTCGGCCTTTTTCAGGCTCTGATCCTTGTCGAGATCGTTCTCGCGCGTGTGCTGTGCGATGACTTCGGCGAGCATCACGGTGCTCAGAATGTTGTTTGGATCGGCTTGAACCGCGCGCTCACCATAAATAACGGTTTGCGCGTAGTCGTTCTTCTGCTGAGCCGCTGTCATCGCCATATTCAGCAACAACGGCTTATATTCGGTATCGGCGAAGTTTTCCAGAACGTAATTGATGGCCTGAATCTCACCATCCCAGTCTTTCGCCTGCTGTGCGGTAAGCACTTTACGAAGCGCGTCCGATTCCTTCTGCGATTTGGGCCTGGGGCCCTGATGAGGAGCTGCGGCTTGCTGTTGAGACTGCTGAGCCTGTTGGGCCAGAAGCGGAATGGCGAGTGCGAATACCGCGACGGCATGGGTCAAGCGTTTGAGTGTCATTGCTGTTGTTCTCCTGAGATGTCCTGTAATCCTTTTTCCGCAGCTTCCCGGGCCTTGGCTGAGGCTCCTTCAATCGCCAGCGCAAGCTTGAACTGGCTGTTCGCGTCGTCCGGGTGCCCGGCGGCGATCGCGAGCCGTCCTAAATAAACATGGGCCCACGCGGTGATCGCCGGGTTGGGGTTCAAGTCCGAAGTACGTTGAAAGAGATCCACGGCTTCGTCCTTCTTATTCTGCTGCACTGCGATGCGGGCGAGACCGTAATAGGCGCGGCCCTGCATCGCTTTGTCCGTAGTCTGCTCGAACACTTTTCTGAAGAGCTTGCGCGCGTTTTCGAAATCTTTCTGCTCATACAGGCCTTCGGCTGATTCGAGCGATTGTTCCGCGGGATCTAACTGCATCGGGGCCGGTGGCGCTAGCACGCGTGGCGGAATGTTCTGGACGAACTGGATATGCTTCAGGCGCTTTTGCTCCTTGCCGACATCCACGGCCGAGACCAGGTCGGGATAGTAGAGACGAAACGCCTCATCCTGCTTTTCATAAGCGGGGAGCAAATCGGCAAACGCGGCCGTCAAAATGAATCCCTGCCGCATGGCCTCGTTCACAAACGCCTGCCGTTGTTCCGCGCTGGCATGCATGAGGCGGCTGTCTATTGCCTTGATCAGGCATTTCGTCACGAGCAGCGAAAAATCGTCTTTGTACGCCAGATCGAGAGCGGGCGCTTCCTGAGCGAACTTATCGAGCGGCTTTTTGTCCTTAATGACCATGCTGTATTTAAAGGTGAGGGGATCGAGCAGATAGGCCAGATACGCATCCCGGATCTGATCGACCACTGGCGCGTTTGTGGGCGTAATCACGACGAAGTAATCGTCGCGATAGCTGCGCACCTGCACCTCGTCGGGCGCGGCGAGCAGGTCGAGATAGATCTGAAAACGCCTGCCCAGATAGCCGGAAGGATTGCGAAGATAGCCATTGGCTTCGAAGAGCGTGCCGATGACAGCATCCTGGTATTGCGAGATCGCCGCGAGATACGGCCGCTGCGCGCGATTCCAAAGATTCTCCAGATTCGCTTCCTTATAAAAGCGGGCCAAGAGTTCGCTGAACGGCTTTAGGGGTTCGACATCGGGCGGAACATTCGCGGGCAGCTCGAAGTTGGGCGGGCCGCCCGCAACCAGGGCAAACGAGATGTATTGGCTCAGGTCGGCAGTCTCGGACGCCGCCTTATGGGCCTTATAGAAGGCCTTCAGCTCGGGCAGGCAGCCGATGTTGCGCTTCGCAAGCTCTTCGCGAAGTTGCGTGCGAACCTTGAAGCGCTCGTTCAGCGGCGAGTCTATGCCCGCGTCATAACCGGCCGCATTGATCGCGGCTAAAGTCGAGAACAGAGTGCTGCTGATGCCGAATTCGTTTTCGCCGGAGTCTTTCGGGGAAGCGGCTTGATCCGCGGCAACGGCGAGGCGGCCCAGCGAGAGAAGAATAGAGACGATGAGGAGGGTAGGGCGGCTTAGCAAGGCGACCTTGGCGAGCTTATCTCAACGCCAGTGTAGCCCAACGGGATTAGATGCGCAGTGGCATCCCGATTCCCGCTAGTAGTTCTGCAGCCTAGTTGTAGAAATATGACGCGATTCGGCTCCAGGTTCGCAAGCTGGAATGTATATCGGTTCAGCGGTTCAGGGACGCCAAAGCAGCTTTGATTTTCCGCTTCCAGATGTCAGATGCATATTCAACTTCAGTGATCTCAATTCGATCTTTCACTTGTACGCGTCAGATCGTACGCATGGTGTAGTATTATCGGTTGTGATCGCGTCATACGCGAACAAGGATACTGAACGTGTCGCTACCGGTGTTCGTGTTAAGAGATTCGAAGCGATTGCGCGAATTGCTCAAAGCAAGCTAGCGATCCTCCGCGCAGCCGTGGGGCTGGAGGACTTGGCGACGCCTGCTGGCAACCGGCTGGAGGCTCTTTCTGGTGATCGGAAGGGCCAGTACAGCATTCGTATTAATGATCAATATCGAATTTGTTTCATATGGAGATCCAAATATGCATACGACGTCGAAATCGTCGACTACCACTCGTAAGCTGCTGCCTCTCGTCACACCCGGCGAGATCCTGCACGAAGAATTTATGGAGCCACTGGGCCTTTCTGCTAATGCGCTAAGTCTTGAACTTCATGTACCGGCGAATCGGATTCAAGCAATTCTGAAAGGAGAACGGGCTATCACAGCGGATACGGCTCTCCGTCTATCCCGGTACTTTGGAAACTCAGCGGAGTTCTGGCTAAATTTACAACAGAACTATGAGCTTGATGTCGCGAAAAGGGAGAAGTTGATTGAGATTCGGGGCCAGGTGCCGCGCCGATCGCCGAACCGGAACCAGGAGCACGCATGAACCGAGCAGCTTTCGTTGGGCTCGGAATGAGAGTGAAGAGCGTATCACGACGATGCGAGTCAGATCGCTCAGTACAATCGGTGTGTGGCGCGAGTACTGATGGTCTTTTCCGAGATGGCCCAGCGAGAGAAGAACAGAAAGGACGAGGAGGGTAGGGCGGCGGAGCAAGAGAACCTTGAACGGAGTGAATTCTCAGCCTAGTGTAGCGTAGAGGAGTGCACCTGAGAGAAAGTTGTCCAGAGGAGGCGGCCAGCTTTGTGAAAAGTCCTTGAGGAAGAGAAAAGGAGCAGTGCTCAGAGGTGGATAATGTCGAGCCCGGGGATTCGCTTAAAATCGCGCTTATTACTGGTACCGATTGCATAGCCAAGTTCCAGCGCGCATGCTCCAATGAGGAGATCAGCTAAGGGAAGATTTATCCCTTTGACAGCTTGCTGTCCGCCGATACGTGCGACGATCTCGGCCGTCGCTTCTGTTACGGGATGGATAGGCACTGTAGCTTTCAGTTCGTCGAGAAACGTCCGCCGCTGGTTGCGAGCTTCCGGCGTGTTGGCGCGATAGATGCCGTGGCCGATCTCAGCAACCGTCAGCGAGCAGAGCACGATGGGGACTTCGCCGATCTCCTTCTGTACGATTTCAATAACCTGATCCGGTCTCAACTTCCGGCGTTCTGCCGCAATCAGGATACTGGAGTCCAGGACTATTCCCAGGAGGGGGGATTCCATGGCTGCCGGTGCGCTTTGATGCCTTCTTCGATATCGTGGGCGAAGTCGTCATCAATAACGGCATTTGATGCGCGCGCCTTCAGGTCCGCGATCACCTCGGAAGTCATACGGCCCGTAGGCTTCGAGGGCCTGATGACCGCTACAGGGCGATGGTTCTGTTCGATGATGATCTCGCTTCCTTGCCGGACTTGGGCCAGCACGGTGGCGATATCTCTGACAACTTCGGCCTCGCTCATATGGATAACAGCCATACCCTCGATCATAGCGGGTCTTGGCGCTTCTTTTCGACTTGGTATCGAGAGCCGCTAATCGCCTCTCAAGCGCGTTTTGGTGAGATGGACAAGGCGACCTGTTTGAGCTTCCCCCGCCACTCACTGGCCTTCTCCGGTTTGCCCCAATCCGTATAAAGCTTCACGATCTGTTCTCCGGCCTGCTGCAGTTCAAAGCCTGGGTCGGCAGCAATCATTGAGGGTCGCCGGTTGCGCATCTCGCGATAGCCGTTTATCAACAGCGGCTCGGCCTTTGCATACTGTTTTTGACCGGAAAGGCTAGCGCCGAGCGCGCACAGGACGCGGTATCGCTCCCAGTCATCACCCCCAGTTTTTTCGAATTGATTGGATGCCTCGCGCAGTATAGCCTCGGCCCGTGCATATCTCGCTTGGTTCACATACACCCATCCAAGATCACCCATAGTGGCCAGCGTGTAAGGATTTGCAGAGCCCAGTTTACGTCTTGCTCCCTCCAGTGCCGCCACGAGCAGCGATTCGGCGCGACTATACATTCCCCGGCGGCGGTATGAGGCAGCGAGATCGCTCATCGCAGACAAAGTATAAGGATGATCTTTGCCCAGCACCCGGGTTTCGATTTGCAAAATTTCGGAAAAGAGCGTATCGGCCTGGGCATACTTGCCCTCACGGTTGTAAGTCTGCGCAAGGCCGAGACTGCTTGCGAGGGTATCCTCGTCTTCTTTCCCTTCCAGGCGCGTCAAGCCGTCGACCACCCTGCGATACAGGGCCTCCGATTGGAAAAGCTTATTCTCAAAGCCATAGAGCATAGCCAGAGTGCTCATGGCGAGAAGTGTGTCACGGTTTTCCGCCCCGTGCAGTCGCAGCATAGCGTTCACGAGTTTCTCGTTCATCGGCTCGGCCTCGGCATATTTGCCTTGTAGCTCATAAGAGGCTATGAGGCCGTTCTCGACTTCGAGCGTAATGGGATGGTTCTCGCCCAAACGGAGGCGCAGCCGGGAAAGAACCTCGCGGTCGAGTTTCTCTGCCTCGCTGTATTCGCCTTTATCGAGATGGATCAACGCGAGATCGTGTTCGGTGGTTAGGGTGTTCGGATGCTCGCTGCCGAGCACCCGGCGCTGAGCGGCGAGAGTCTCGATCATCACCTTTTCCGCGTTGCTGTAGTTGCCCCGTTGCCTGTAGGCCAACCCGAGGGCCCATTTGCTCAAGAGCGTGTCCTGATTCTCGGCGCCCAAATTAGTCCTGCGCAAGTCGAGCACGCGTTCGAATTGCCGCTGCGCCTGAGAATACAGATTCAGATCGTAATACGCGCCGCCGATAGTGTACCGGATGGATGCTTCGACTAAAGGCTGCTTGCCGAACTTGCCGGGGATTCTCGCCGCGGCGCGATCCAGCGCGGTGCGCACTTTCAGATTCGGATCGGGCTTGTTGGTGCGTATTTTGGTCTGCTCGTCAACGCTCGCCTGTGCCAGGACGTCGTTTCGCAGGAAGTCGTTGACAGCCCGTGCTTCCTGCTCAGCACGGCTGGCCCGAATTGCCATCCAGGAACTCACAACGACGCCTGCGACCAGCAGTAATGTCAACGCTGCTGCGAACCCGACGCCTACGCGGTGTCTCCGAGCGTACTTCCAGGCCCGGTATCGAGCGCTCGCTGGTCTAGCCGCGACCGGCTTGTGCTGCAAGTAGCGCTCGATATCGGCAGCCAGCTCCGAGGGGCTGCCATAGCGGCGCGAACGATCTTTGTCCAGCGCTTGCAGCACAATCGAATCCAGATCGCCGTGCAGCTGCCGGGCTAAGGCTTTTGGCTCTGTGCGGCGGTTCTGGGCTGTGGTCTGGGACTGCTCGCGCAGACTGCGCAGCCTCGTACTCGGAGGGCATGGATCGTCAGCCCGCAGCTTCCGGAGCATCTCGTCGAATCTCAGCTTTCTCAAATCGAGCGGCAGCGTGCCGACGAGCAGCTCGTAGAGAATGACCCCGAGGGAGTAAACGTCGGTGCGGGTATCGATGTCCTCGCCCGCTGAATTCGCCTGCTCCGGGCTCATGTATTCCGGCGTGCCGAGAAGCGCCCCGACGCGCGTAACCAAAGCATTCTCTGTGAGCGCTTGCGAGATTGCTTTGGCCACTCCGAAATCGATAATGTTTGGCCTGGGCTTGCCGCCGATGTCAGTAACCAGAATGTTGGAGGGCTTGAGATCTCGATGGATAATCGCCTTCTGATGCGCGTGCTGCACGGCTTCGCATACCTGAATGAAAAGCTGCAGCCGCTCCGGCACGCTCAGCGTGTGTTGGTTGCAATAGTCGGTGACCGGCATGCCGGGCACGAACTCCATGACGAAGTACGGCCGTCCAGACTGTGTAGAACCCGCATCGAAAACCTTGGCAATGGCGGGGTGGTCCATGAGCGCGAGCGCCTGCCGCTCGGATTCGAAACGCGCGACCACTTCATGCGTGTCCATGCCGGCTTTGATCAGCTTCAGAGCGACGCAGCGCCGGACGGGCTGCTTCTGTTCGGCTAGCCAGACCTCGCCCATGCCGCCTTGTCCGATCAGTTCGACGAGATGATACGGGCCGATCACGGCTCCGGCAAGTGCATCAGTTAGAGCGCTGGGGCTGACGAATACGCCGTCACCGTTCCCGCTAGAGTCGATCGCTCCCGCTTCCTCGCGCACGGCAGCCCGGAGATGACCGTCCGCACCTACATGGCAAGCAAGCAGCGACTCTACCTCGCGCCGCAGGTCCGTATCGGTATTGGCAGCGTGTTCAAGCAGTTGAACACGTCCATCCGCGTCGCACTCGATCACCCGGTGAAACAACTCTTCGATTTGTACCCAACGCGCGGGGTTCAAGGATGCACGTCGATCCGCATGCGGCGGTAGAGCCATGCTTCGGCGAACGTCAGATCGCGGCTGACGGTCTTCGCCGACAAATCCAGCATCTCGGCTATCTCTTTGCTCGATAAGCCGCCGAAATAGCGCAGCTCGATGGCTTTGCACTTTCGCGGATCGAGCTCCTGGAGCGCGTTCATCGCCTCATCAAGCGTCAGAAGGTCTGCAATCCGCCCACCTGGGAGGCTGATTGCCTCTTCGAGCGGAACTTTGTGAACGGCCCGCTTGATGCTTTGCCGGCGGCGTGCGTGGTCGACGAGAATCTGCCGCATCAGGCGCGCTGCGATCGCGAAAAATTGTGAGCGGTTCTCGCAATCGGGCGGCTCGTTCTGAGCCATCAGCCGAACGTACGCTTCGTGGACGAGCGCGGTGGGTTGCAAGCTATGGTCCGGGCGTTCCTTCCTGAGGTAAGCGGCAGCCAGCTTGCGAAGCTCGGCGTACACGTGTGATGTGAGATCGTCGAGGGCTTGCGCGTCGCCCTTGGCCCATTCGCCCAGGAGGGCGGTGATTCCATGGCTTGCAGACATCGTGCTGTCTCGCCTTGCTGTACTAACTGGCTTGAGTGTCACTTACTATATCACCGTTTTGGCGATTGCAAGATCATGTCCACTTTTCGCGCGGATTTGCGCATGAGTAGGTAGAGGAGAAAAAAATATGAATAAGCGAATTTGGGTAGTCCTCGGTGCCCCAATCATTCTTACGGGACTGCTCGACCGCGCACTTGCTCAGAGTGATCCATCGCAGGAGGCGGGTTACGATCAAGCCAGAATCGCGATTCTCGCGCATAGGCATGCTCTCGATCCAAGGCTGATGCCACTCGGCTCGCCGAAAGCGGGCACGGCTGGAAACCCCGACTCGTACAAACCGCAGATGGACTCAGATGCGAACGGGGCCGCGAAAGCCGCGGAGTTTATTGTTTTCGATGTGCCGGCCGCCACATGCCAGTCTGGCTATCCCGCATGCACGACTCCCGTTGCCATCAATCCGGCAGCGACCGTCACGGGATACTACACTGACGCAAGCGCATCTCTCCACGCGTTCGTGCGCGACCGCAACGGGACCATCACTACGTTTGATGGCCCGGGCGCCACATGCCCCCATTACGGTTCCATCTGCACCGAGCCGTTTGCGATCAACCCCGAAGGGAAAATAACAGGAACTTTCTGTGACGCAACCACGTGTCACGGGTTTCTGCGGGACCGCAAAGGCGCGATCACTACCTTCGATCCGCCCGGCTCCACATATACCCAGCCGAATGGCATCAACCCGGATGGGGCTATCACGGGACAGTACGAAGAATCCTCGTTCGAAGGCGCACGGCTTTCTGCGAGACCGCGACGGAACGATCACGACCTTCGATCCACCCGGCTCCGGATATACCTTCCCCGTCGCCATCAATCCGCGAGGGGAAATCACTGGAGGATACTTCGAACCGGGCAGCATGACTCACGGCTTCCTGCGACACCGCGACGGCGTGACAATCACCTTTGATGCCCCGGATGCCGGCACGGGAGCATTCCAAGGCACCAACCCCGAGGCCATCAACCCTGCGGGCACAATAACGGGATACAGTATTGATGCAAACAACGTCTCTCACGGCTTCGTACGAGACCGCGATGGACTCGTGACGGTGTTCGATGCCCCAAACGCCCTAAACGGCACACAGGCCTTCGGCATCAACCCCCAAGGAGCCATCACCGGAAACTTCTATGACGCAAGTGACGTAGGTCACGGCTTCCTGCGAAACCGCGACGGCGTCATCCTCGCGTTCGATGTCCCGGGCAGCGGCACAGGCATATTCCAAGGCACTTTCCCTGACGCCATCAATCCCGCAGGAACGATCACCGGGTACTACTTTGACCCAGGCAATGTGGGCCACGGCTTCCTCCGCACCCCGTCGTGCAAGGGCCACGATGGCGATGGGTGCGATTCGCAGTAGTGGAATTTAAGTGGAAACAATTCAGGTGCAGAATATGAAACTCAAAATCTCGATGTGCATTGGCGCGACAGCGCTGATCGCAGCGGCTATTCCGGTGAGCGTGCCCGCTCAGGAAACGGATGCCGCGCAACCGGCTTACCGCGTGCTCTATACGTTTACCGGCGGAGCGGACGGGGCGCTTCCCGGTTTCCTCGGTGGAAACGCGCTGACATTGGACAGGAGGGGCAACCTGTATGGCACCGCCGATGCGGGAGGCGATCCTAGCTGCGCAGTCGGATTTTTCGCTCCCGGCTGCGGAGTCGTGTTCCAGGTGGACAGGCATGGCAAAGAGACCACGCTCCACACTTTCACAGGGCCTGACGGGGCTGACCCCGACACGGGTATGGTCCGGGACTGGGAAGGTAATCTGTACGGCAGCACTGCGTTCGGCGGGAGTCTCGGGTTCGGAGCCGTGTTCAAGATTGACCGTAATGGCAACGAAACCGTGCTCTACAGCTTCACTGGCGGGGCGGACGGCAATAGTCCCCAAGGCGGTGTAATCGGGGACGAAGAGGGCAACCTGTACGGCGCCACTACGGAAGGTGGCGACGTAACCGGGGGTGTATCCAGCCCTTGCGACTCATATGGCTGCGGCGTGGTGTTCAAGGTGGACCGCTGGGGCAACGAGACCGTGCTCTACACTTTCGCTGGGGTAGACGGTAAGGATCCCTACGGAGGCCTGCTCCGGGACGAGCGGGGCAACCTATATGGCACCACGATAAAAGGTGGGACTTTTGGTGATGGAGTGGTATTCAAACTGGACCGCTGGGGCAATGAGACCGTGCTGTACAGTTTCAGTGGCGGCGCGGACGGGGCAAATCCTTTTACCGGTGTGATCCGGGACGAGCGGGGGAACCTGTATGGCACAACGGAAGACGGCGGTAACTTCCCCGGGTTCGCGGGCTCCGGTGTGGTATTCAAGCTGGACCGGGCCGGCAATGAGACCGTACTGTACACGTTCACCGGCGGAACGGATGGGGGAGTTCCTTATGGACGTCTGCTTCGGCGCGAAGGCAATCTTTACGGCACGACTTTGTTCGGGGGCGATCTCAACGGACTTCCCCAGAATTGCGCTGGATTTGGTTGCGGGGTCGTCTTCAAGTTGGACAGAGCTGGCAAAGAAACTGTGCTCTACAGCTTCACTGGATATGCGGATGGGGCAAATCCTTACAACGGTCTGGTCGGCGACGAAGAGGGCAACCTGTACGGCACCACGGGATACGGCGGTGATTTAGCGAGTACCCTACCGGCGTGCGCCGGAATCGGCTGCGGTGTGGTGTTCCAGCTCAAGCTTCACGGGGAACGCTGGGACGACTCCGCTGAGGAGAGCTCAAACGGCGTGAGTGAAGTCGGCGCCGCGCCACCTGTAACCTCGAAGCCCGCCGGTCGCGCGCGGATGCTATTGCCCGATGGGACGCCAGGTGGACCGTGGTATCGCATTCCGGATGGCGGGGCTGGGTGGTGAAGTAATCGTTCCATAGATCCATCCAGAAGCGGGCGATATAGAAGTGTGCAATCGGAGCCATGAGCGAAGCGATTGGGGGTTTACGCTATCGATTCGCATATCCACAGTTCCATACGAACTCCTTGCCGGTTCATCACGTAATCCAAGGCGGCCGCCAGCGATGCGCGATTCCACAGATAGCGAGTGCTCCCATGTTTGGTCCAGAACCGCTGGCGATCCGGATGATGTGTCTTCAGCACGAACGTCGCGCGAGCTTTCAGGTACGTCAGAGCCTGGTCCGCCGGGACATCGGTTTGCAAAATGGCATGGACGTGATTCGTTCGGATATGGACGCAGAACAGATGCCAGGCACGATGTGCGCACGTATCGAGAACGGAGTTCAGAACAGCAATGCGGTCCTGCGGGCCGAGGATAAACTCGGGTCCCGCCATGAGCCGCCGGGCTTGCTGCTGCCAAGCCGCGTTGGAGGGGATGACGGGAGATCCCCAGTTTCGATGATTGCGAGATACAGAACCTGTATCGGTGCCATGCAGGTGTGTGCCGTAAGTGGTGAAGGTGAGCAAGACACCAATCGCTTCGCTCATGGCTCCGAAACACAACTGTATCGCTCCCAGCTGGGCTCGCGGCTCTGAATGACCGCAATTTCGATTCGGAGCCATGAGCGAAGCGATTGGAGCGACAGCCTACTAGATACGAAAGTTATCGCCCGATGTCCGTTTCCCGCGCTGATTCGCGCATGAGTAAGTAGAGCAGGGAAATTACAGCTGCTCTGCGACCCAGCGGATTGAGAATAATTCACCAGGAAAGAGAAATAGTAAAGGAGGATATCAGAATTGCTGGCGACAACGGCATTGTTTTCCGTGGCCGGATCGATCTCGCCTCTTCTGAGGGCCACGTTTGTTCCACGGCACTTCGGGATGTCACCGCTGAACGTGACGCCGATGCGCACTGCCGTCGCTTTTCTTATGGCTACTCTGCTGGGTGTGCAATCGCTTCAAGCGCAGCAGCCCGTTCCGGATAATGCCATACGGCAAAGTGTTGCGGCATTACCTCCGAAGGCGCACGTCGTTATTCACTTGACCGACGGAGACACACTGCGGGGCCGCATCGCGAGCCGCACCGATCACGATTTTATTCTCAAGCCGGACAACCGAGAGGCTCCGCGGACGATTTCTTACGACCAGGTTTCGGCTGTAGAGCAGATCAGGGACCATTCGAACAAGAAATGGATCATCATCGGCGTGGTCGTGGCTGTGGTGGTTGTCGTTGTGGCCGTCATCGCTATTCACGTGAAAAATGAGCCGCTGTGAGTGAGCCACGCCAAGGGGAACGGGGCGAAGCCCCGGAGCCACGGCGGGCGAACGGTGCCGACAGCGAGCAGAGCAAACCGGAAGGTACGATCATCCGCTCGGTAGCGGCAGCGCTTTCTGATGCAAATGCAAAGGAGGGAAATGCGACTCGGCGCCGCTCATCCGGGGGATCGGCACGCTAAAGAGACGGTGCTGTACGCCTTCACCGGGAATGCGGACGGGGCACACCCTTACGACGGTCTGGTCGGGGACGAGGAGGGCAACCTGTATGGGACCACGGCATATGGCGGTGACTTAGCGAGTACCCTACCGGCGTGCGGAGGAATTGGCTGCGGAGTGGTGTTCAAGCTCAAGCTTCACGACGACAGAGATGGGGAAGAAGGGAACCAAGCTTTGCCCGCTCAGAGCAACTGAAGGGGGTACGCAATTCACAGTGGAACAGAGGAATAGCAAGGAGATGAGATGAATGTCTTATCATCCGGCGCGCGGTAGGCTCCGGGAGGGAACTCCCGGAGTAGACAGGTCACAGGCTGCATTTGTTTTTGGGGCCTATGGACCCCGTCAAGGAGATTGGTCAGACCTGTGGCTGAATGTCATCGTGAGGCGCACAGCGACCTCGGATAGGAGAATGGTGACCGCCGCAAAGTGTGTCTACTCCATCTGGCAGTTCCAAAAACCAGGAGGAATAGATGGAGAAGCGGTATTGGGGAGTGGATTTACATCGGAATCAGTTCACCTGCTGTTTGCGGTTAGAGAATGGGCGCACTTATGCGAGCCAATGGCGGCTCGAGGAGCTGCCGCGGTTTCTGAAGAAACTACGGCCAGCCGACGAGCTAGCGGTGGAAGTAACGGGCAACACTCGTCTGTTCTTCGATGCAGTAGCACCGCACGTTGGGCGCATCGCAGTGGTGGACGGCGCTCAATTCCGCCTGATCAGCCAGTCGGTGAAGAAGACCGATGCCAACGATGCGCAGCTGCTGGCGCTGTATCTGAGCAAGGGTTTGTTGCCCGAAGTGCGTATGAAAGATAAACAGCAGAGCCAAATCGCCAGCCTCACGCAAACTCGCGACACGCTGGTGAAGCTACGGACCGCGCTGAAGAACAAGATCAACAATCTGCTATCGGCACGGGGCATCAACTTGGTCAAGGAAGCGCTGTCGAGTGAAAAGAGGCTGAACGAAGTTCTGGCTTTGCCGTTCGATGACCTGGTGCGGATTGAGTTGCGGATCATTGTGGAGCAGATTCGCAGTTTGAATAAAAGCATCGCCGAGCTGGAAAAGACCATCGGCGAAGAAGCTTCCAAACTGGAGGGGCACAAAAGCCTGATCAGCATTAAGGGCATCGGCAATATCACCGGGGCCATTCTGCTGAGTGTGATCGGCGACATCAGCGACTTTCCCGACGAGAACCGGCTGGCTTCTTACTTCGGGATCGTACCCCGTGTATCGAACTCGAATGAAAGGGAACGATCCGGACGCATCCATAAGCGCGGCAGCAAACTCGGAAGAACCGCACTGATCCAGTCTGCGCTCATCGCAGCTCAGTACAGTCCTTATCTGAAACAGTTCTATCAACGCCTGCGAGTCAGGCGGGGAGCCGGCAAAGCAATCATCGCCTTGGCACGGAAGTTTCTCGGAATCGTTTACCGAACGCTCAAGAATAAGTGGGTCTTTGAAGACTTTCCCAACTTTGTGTTGGTCGAAGCGGCGGCGAATCCATGACCACCGTTGCTCAAAGCTCACCACCAGGAAACGAGTTCGTCTCGTTCCCGGTTCCGCCGGGAACGAGACTCAACCCACAGGTTTTGCCAACAGGCAAATCAGGTGGCAGTAGACAAAACATCATAGGAGGAGAAAGGGAATATGAGTAAACACATTTCGTTGGCGCTCATCACGTCCGCCATTCTTGTCACAGGACTACGCGGCCGCGCAGTTGCTCAGACCGGTGCATCGCAGGCCGCCAGTACCGAGGACGTTCAAAGGGCAATTCCTGCGGCCAGGTATGCTCATGACCCAGTGCTGAGGCGAATCGTGCCAAAAAAGCCGGCTTCCCTCGTGAACAGAGATGGACAGCCGCTCGAAGCGCCGGTTTCATCAGGCGCGGATTCAGACGCTCAGAAAGCGGAGTTCATCGACTTCGATGCGCCAGGGGCTGGCACGAGCTCCCGCCAAGGCACCGAGGCGGTCGCCATTAATCTGGAGGGGAAGATTACCGGTTACTACATTGATTCCACCGGCGAAGTTCACGGGTTCATGCGTTACCCCGAAGGCGAGATTGCAACGTTTGACGCGCCGGGCTCTTACGGATACACTGCACCGGCTGCCATCAACCCGGAGGGGGAGATCACGGGAACCTATACTGATGTCGATAACGTATACCATGGCTTCCTCCGTAACTGGGAAGGCGGTTTCGTTAGCTTCGACATCCCGCGTGCTGGCACAAACCCTTACGACGGCACCTTCCCTACCGCTATCAACATCGAAGGAGCCATCACAGGGGGCTATTGTAACGATGTCGCGTGCGACGGCTTTTCACGAAGCGCGCAGGGCGCGATCACAACTTTCGATCCTTCGAACTCCCCATATGTCTTTCCCGCCGGCATTGATGATTTTTGGGCGATCACAGGGAGTTATTCTGACGCAAACAACGTGAGTCACGGTTTTTTGCGAGGCTGGCGGGGCGACGTCCTCACGTTCGATCCGCCCAGCTCAGAAGGCACGCTTCCCAGCGCCATCAACCCGCAGGGAGCAATCGCGGGAGATTACATCGCACCTGAGAACAACCCCTTCGGGTACCTGATCCGCGGCTTCCTTCGAAACCTCGACGGCAGCTTCGTGAGCTTCGATGCGGCGACGTATTCTCCGTGCTGTATATTCTCGTATCCCACGGCCATCAATGTAGAGGGAGCGATCACGGGATACGACAATGATGGATTTAACGTGTATCACGGCTTTGTGCGGGCCCACAACGGGTCCATTACTACATTCGATGTGCCTAATGCCGGAACAGGCGATTTCCATGGAACTCTGGCCTACGGCATCAACCTTGAAGGAACGATTACGGGGTCCTATATTGACGCCAACAACACGTATCACGGCTTTGTGCGGGTACGAAGGTAATGCCCGCACGAACCCGGAACTACGCTCTGGTAAGAAGTCTGCGAAAAGAGCCATCTGCGGGGCGCGGGCGGAGAATTCCGATGCGGGGCCTATTGACTACGATCCTTATCGGACTTATGGTAATGGACCAGATTCCGGCTCAGCAGCCCCTACCGAATACTTCAGTGAAGCAGGAGGTCGCCGCGCTCCCTTCGACCTCGCTGGTCGAGGTCAGGCTACAAGGCGGCGACAGAGTGCGCGGGCATATTGTCAGGCGTGGCGAGTCAGATTTCACACTGCAACGCGAGAAGCGAGGCGGCGCGCAAACGATTACGTACGACCAGGTACTCTCGATTTCGCAAGCTAAGGCTGGGCATTCACATAAGAAGTGGATCATCATCGGCATCGTTGTAGGAGCCGTGGTCGTAACGGTTGTCGTTATCGTTGCCATCGTAAAGACGCAAGGTCCTTTCGCGTTGTAGGGCCTCGATTGCGCTCAGTACAAGCGGTGCGTGGCGCGAATTCTGATGGTCGCTTCGGAGGCGGCACCATTCCAACTCATGCTCACGTTAGCGAGGGGAACTCGTAATGACGTCAACCCGCGCGGCGATCTGGCCGATCTCTCGGGTAAAGGGTTCGGCGGGAGTCGCGGCGAAGACCGTGTCGAGATAGCTGCGCCGCTTGACCGCCCGTTGCGGGGACTGGGCGCCATGGACGCCATGCTCTAGTCAACGACGCTGATCGCTGAGAGCACGATCTCCGTCGCGTCGTGACGGTTTCGAAGCCTTTCCAGCAGCACGCTGACGGACAGTTCGCGACGCTCGGCATCCACGAGCACGCTAGAGTTCGAGCACTAAACCCGCGCGCTATGCGTCCCAAACGTTGCGGATGGGTCGCGGCGGGCATCAATACCTTCCCGCACATCCGTGGCAAAGTCTCATCGGGCACCGGTGCATAGCCGAGTTTCTCTTCGTAGGCCTGGGCGAGGGCAATCCATTCGCTAATTTTCCCGCCCACGGGCTGCGGCTGCTTCATCACGGCCACTGCACGGTGATCTTCACGCTCGATGATGAATTCGTTACCCCGCTCGACCTTTCGGGGACGGCACGGACGTCGCAGGCCAGTTCAGGGCTTTGTCATGCGGACCATGGCCATATTCTTGATGACGGCTTTTCCGTCTCTACGGCTGCTCAGAGCGGGATGAGGTTGAGTCCGGGGAGTTTTCGAAAGTGACGCTCGTTGCGAGTGGCGATGGCATAACCGCGCTCGAGCACGCAAGCAGCGATGAGCAGATCGTCGAACGGAATCGTGACTCCTTTCTGCGAAGACTCGGCGTTGATCTTGCCAACCAGTTCCGCTGTTTCTGCTGTGATCGGATAAACGGGCACAGCGGCCTTTAGATCATCGAGGAAAGCACGGCGGGCTTGGCGGCGCACGGGAGTGTCGGCACGATGGATTCCGTGAACCAGTTCGGCCACGCTGATCGAACAGAGTGCCGCTTCTTGCTCGCCGAGCTGACGGGCGATATGCTTCAGGAAGTATGCTACATCGAGGCGTTGCCGTTCCGCCTCGATCACGATGCTAGAATCGAGGACTACTCCCAGGCTGGCGGGCTCCATGGTTTGCTGCGTTCCGCTATTCCTTCTGCGACATCTTTTATAAAGCCTTGATCGGGAACAGCGGTTGTGCCACGCGCTTCAGCTAAAGCGATACATTCGGACAGCAGACGACCTTAAGGAAGCGGCGAACGGATCAGGGCCACGGGACGATGGTCCTGTTCAACGACGATTTCGACGCCCTCACGGACTTTCTCCAGCACAGCGGCGAAGTTGTTCGTGACCTCGTTATCCGACATGTGAACCGTGGCCATACTTTCGATCATAGCGGTTCTCGTTGGTTTCCGCCTCGTGGCGAACAGGATCGGGCATGCCCGATTCCTAAGAAACCAAGAGCCCCAGTACAATCGGTGCGCGGCAAAACTCATTTCCCAGCAGAGAGCCGGGACGCGCAGCAATCTCGGGAAACGCCGCGAGCACTTTGGAATCGAATGTGGCCAGCGGGAGGCGTCGCCGTATCGCAAGTTCGACGAACAAAGTATCGTAAACAGCGACGCCGGACGCCACCGCGCGCAAAAGGGCGCCTTGCCAAAGCGCTTTACTCGACACGGAATGCACGCCCAGGCGAGCGGCGAGACGAAGCCGCTGCGGTCCGTCATCGGCCGGGATAAAACGGGTCCGAATCGCCATCCAAATTACATTGGCCAACTCCGCTTCCCAAATCGCCGGCGCGAGCGTCTCGGCGGCTTCGCTCCAAAACTGACGTACTTCGTCGACAAAAGGACGAGTGCCTAACAGGAGGTACGCCACGACGTTTGTGTCGACAACGGCCCTCACTTTCGGCCGGCGTCGATCCACGCGTTTACCTGTTTGGCGGTTGGCCGCGCTCTTTGGCGCGACCAAGCGGCCTCAATCTGTCCAAGTACCGATTCCCGCTCGGCTACATACTCCTCGAGAACCTCTCGAATTTCGTGCTCCATAGAGCGCCGCTTTTTCCGGGCGAGCGATTTCAGCGAATTTACGACGGCTGGCGGCACATTCCTGATGGTTAAGGTTGGCACAATCCCTGCTAGCATTATGCTAGCACTATAACTTGCGGCTGGTTCCTGACGCAGCGCTGTGCGTCCCAAACGTTGCGGATGGGTTCGCGGCGGCCATCGATACCTTCCTGCACGTTCGTGACAAAGCCTTCATCGGGCACCGGTGCATAGCCGAGTTTCTCTTCGTACGCCTTGGCGAGGGCGATGCATTCGCTAATTTTCCGGCCCACAGGCTGCGGCTGCTTCATCACGGCCACTGCACGGTGATCTTCACCCTCAATGATAATTTCGTTACCCGGCCTCGAGGGGAACAGGATCGGCATGCCCGATCCCTACGAAGCGAAGCGTCGCAGAACGGTGCCTCGCGTGAATTCTGACGATCGCTTCCGAAGCTTTTGGCCAAATTCGTGCGCGGCTCACTTTCAGAGCAAAGAGCCGGGACGCGTAGCAATCTCGGGAAACGCCGAGAGCACTCTGGAATCGAACGTGGCCAGCGGAAGGCGTCGAGCGCGTTAGTAAGCGTTTCTTACTGCTGCGCCGGAAACTAGCAACCTAAGTTGCTCGCGAGCGTAATGTCGCTAAGGCAGATCCACATCAAGGGCGTAGATGTCGGAAGTTCCGCGGTGTATTGAAATGAGAGGCGAGCCGTCCGGTGTCAGCCCGGCCAGAACGTAGGATGCGTCGGCTGCCCACGGGAGCTGTTTTGAGGTTGCGATGCACTCGCGCTTGCGGTCGCTGATCCGCACCCGAAAAACAGGCTCCCCAACCGTCCCATAATCCTCCCAGTAGAGATATCTACTGTCCGGGGACCAAAAACTGGTGATCAGAACGCTGCCATTCGCCAGCTCGGACCACTGATCTGATTGAAAGTCGAAGAGCATGAGCTTTCGGTCATCTTCAGCCGCCGCAGTCACGTAGCGGCCGTCCGGAGACCATTCCGCCACGTGAAGGCCCTCGGAGCCCCGGAGCATGACGGCTTTCCGCGTCTTGAGATCCACTCGATAAATCGCGTTGTGCTGAGCTCTTTCAAGCCCGGCTTGAATGATGATTGAATTCCCGTCCGGAGACCAAGTCGGGCGGTCTGTCGCCCGCTTTCCCGCCGGTATTTCGAGAGGCTCCGGAGCACCCCCGTCTGCAGAGACCAGATACACGCGATGGGAATTTCCCGGCATCGTCGCTTCAATCGCTATCCGCTTTGCGTCCGGAGACCACCGAGGATAAAAAGCATGCAGAGGAGGAAAAGTGAGCCGCCGCAGTTCGCTGCCATCCAGCTTGCTTCGCCAAAGTGTGAAGTTCGTAGCGACGTAAGCAACCCATTGCCCATCCCTCGAAAAGCTGATCCAGTGCGCCGGGGTGCCCGCGAGATATGGGACAAATTGTTTCAACCGGGCATCATAGCGAGCCAGTTCCAAGCTGTCCTTGGAGCCCACGAAAAAGATGCTTTTCCCATTCCGGGCCGGCACTAAGTTCCACAGGTCTAAATCGCTAGTCGTCAGTAGCGCGGGCAGGCGCGGCGGTCTGCGCAGGAAGCCTCCCTTCTCACGAATCGTCCATATGCTGGTGTGGTCAGCGCGCGTTGAGAGAAACACGAAATGCGTTCCGTCGGGAGTCCAATCTCCGTTTAAATCGCCATCCCTCCCACCGGTCGGTGCTTCCCGCCACTCTGGCAGCAGACGATGAAGTCTCCTGCCCTCGGCAGAGATCTCCCAAATTGAGTAAATGTCCGTTCGAATGTCCAGGAGAGAGAATCGCAGAACGCGCCCGTCCGGGGACCAGCGGGGCTGCCAAGGTTTCCCTGCAACAGCGGCCAATTGGCGGGAGTTCGACCCGTCATGATCAACCAAGTAAAGGCCAGAGCCGCGCACGTATGCAACCCGCTGTCCATCCGGAGACCATGCGCCATCGTGACCGCCCGCTTCGCCAAGCCTGCGGGGCGAGCCGCCCGAGGTAGGCACGGTCCAGAGTGGCATTTCGTCCTCAGCACCGATAAAACTACCCACCAAAAGCTCCGCATGATCAGGCGAGATGTCGAACAGCTTCACATTAGGGAAGGGCGTTGCGATCGGGACGGGCTCTCCCCCGCTGGCCGAGACCTGAGCCAGACCGTAGTGGCCTGCAGCCGCCACAACGAAATAGATCTGCGGCCCGTCGGTCACGATGATGTTACCCTCCACTCGGCCGAAGTGAGTGAGCTGCACCGTCCGAAGAACCCTCGGGGCAGGTGTCGGAGACGTCCAGAGCCACGCGAAGAATCCACTCGAGAGGACCAGCGCCAGGGCGGTGACAAGCGTAGCCATCGGCCGGCGCCCAACCATCTCGACCGCCCTTGCGGACCACCCGCCTCTTGAGCGCCCCGGGGCGATAGGCGGTGCCGAGGGGCTGAAATCCGGACTCTGCTTCGGGACGTCCACGTGAGGGAAAACGTGAATGTCGAGCTCGGCAGAGCCTCTGGCGGGCGTCTTCGTTGGGCCGATAGGAGCCGAGGAGGCGATAAAACGGTACCCGCGACGGGGCAGCGTTTCGATGAAACGAGGATTATCCGCATCGTCCGCCAGCGCGGCGCGAATTTGGTTTACGCAAAAGTTGATGCCGCGCTCGAAATCAACGAATGTGTTGTCGCCCCAGAGAGTGTGCTGAATTTCGTCCCTGGTTACGATTTGCCCGGACCGTTCCGCGAGCAGTAGGAGTAAGCGAAAAGGCTGCGGATGGATTTTTAGCGGAATTCCTGCCTTGCGCAGCTCGCCGGTCGCGGGGTCGAGCTCAAAGGCGCCGAAGCGAATGATCGAAGGCTGACCGGCTGGCGAAGCCACATGGAGACCCCGTTGGGAGGAATACGGGTGAATTCTATCACCTTATAACACTGGATGGAGGAGTAAGCGGCAAAGTCCAGGCCAGCTAAAGGCGTGAAGATTCTGAACGATGGACCCTAACACGATTCTAAGATCCCTGTCATTGAGGTTGCCGAGTGGCGGAACTAACTTGAGTGAACAGCAGTTAAGTTCAAACTCAGACGCAGTGAGGGAGGAAGTATCAGATGGCTACTTATTGCACCATTAAGAGCAAACTGTCAGGAAACGTGATCGACATACAAGGGGCATCCAAGGAGGCCGGGGCCCTGCTCGATGCGTTTCCGCAGACGGGGACAGGAAACGATAACCAACTTTGGGAGTTTATCCCAGATCCGACAGGCTACTACTTCATCAAGAGTAAGCTGTCAGGAAATGTGATCGACATACAAGGGGCATCCAACGAGGCCGGGGTCCTGCTCGACGCGTTTCCGCAGAAGGGGACAGGAAACGATAACCAACTTTGGGAGTTCATCCCGGATCCCTCAGGCTACTACTTCATTAGGAGTAAGCTGTCAGGAAATGTGATCGACATACAAGGGGCATCCAACGAGGCCGGGGTCCTGCTCGACGCGTTTCCGCAAAAGACGGCCGGGAACGATAACCAGTTATGGCAAGCGGTGGGCGGAGCGTTCCCCGGGCCTGTTTCCAGCAGCATTTCCTGGGGACCTGTGGGCACCGGGCCCGCGCCAAACTCCAGTACGGTGGGAAGCGACGGGAACCAGTGCGCCTACCAGGTCAGCGTCTCGATCCATCAAGATGGTTCCTGCACCTTCTCGGGGTACTATCAAAACCGTGGTGATGTTTGGTGGGGGACCGCTCCGCCGCAGGCCTTTGTTGTCGCCTTCCTCGTATACGATACGTCTGGCCGGGCTTACGCCATCAGTTATTCGGGCGAAATTCCGTCAGCCCCCCAAAGCGGCTCCCTTGTCACCTGGAACCTGACTCCAAAATGCCCGTTGATAGCGGAAAACTGGTACGCAATCGCCGCCCGGAACTCGGGCGTTGCTTGGTGTTGGAATCGCTATGACGAGAGTATCTGGGTGGTCCTAGGGCAATGGGTTAGCGACGCGGGTACCGAGTTGGGAACAGCGTTCTCGGATATCTACCAGGCATTCGAAGGGGGTGCGGGCGGGGATGATGGCGGCGGAGATGGTGGCGATGGGGGTGACGAGGCTATGATTAGGAAACCTCTCCCGCCCCTTCCGGCCGGAGCGCCTACCGGAGCCGCGGCAATTGCGCATAACGCGAGCGGTCTGCTCGCAGGGATGAAGCTACCCTGATTTGCTGAAGTGGGTCTGCTGCGCTTCTCCATGCTCGGCGGCAGAGGACAGTGTGGACTGCCAGGGAGCATCCATTGGAGGCCCGGAGACCCACGACGGCACGATTACTACCTTCGATGCTCCGGGCCTGGCACAGGCTCTGACCTAGGCACCCAGCCCCAAGCCATCAACCCAGCGGGGGAGATCACGGGATCTTACATTGACGCAAACAACGTGAATCACGGCTTCCTGCGGAAGCCCTCGTGCAAGGACCACAGGAACGCTCCGTCGGAAGACCACGATCGCGACGGGTGCGAATCGCGTTAAGTGAACTTGGGCAAAACAGCTTCGATAAACGAAAGAGGAAAGCAATATGAATAAAAAAATTTGGCTGACGCTCATCGCCTCAACCATGCTTGTCTCTGGACTACCCGGCCGCGCAGCTGCTCAGGCAGTTGCTCAGAGCGATGAATCTCAGACGACCGGTCCTGAGCAAGCCCAAAGGGCCATCCTGGCAGGGAGGTATGCTCACAACCCAAGACTGTTGCAATGGCTGTCACAAAAAGCCGCGGCCGCTACGAACCGAGGATTGCAGTCGTCCGAACCGCAGGCGGAGTCGGAAGCGGACGCAGCGAAACCGCCGGTTTATAGAGTCCTCTACACGTTTACAGGCGGCGCAGATGGGGCAAATCCGTGGGACTTCAATGGTTTGATCCGAGACGAGGAGGGCAACCTCTACGGCACTACTCGTGGCGGCGGCGACGTAAGCGGCTCGTGCGGCGGCTGCGGAGTAGTGTTCAAGCTGGACCCCTGGGGTAAAGAGACCGTGCTGTACAGCTTTACGGGAGGTGCGGACGGGGCAAATCCCTACGCAGGTCTGATCCTAGACGAGGAGGGCAACCTCTATGGCACGACTGTCAACGGAGGCACAGGAACATGCTCACTATTTGGCATCGAAACGGGCTGTGGTGTCGTGTTCAAGTTGGATCCGTCCGGCACGGAGACCGTGCTGTACAACTTCACTGGCGGCACGGATGGGTCTGCACCCTACGCCGGTTTGGTTCGAGACCGGGAGGGTAATCTCTACGGCACCGCCGACTCCGGCGGCGATACGAGCGGATTTTGCGGTGGCCTTCTTCCTCCCGGTTGCGGGGTTGTATTCAAGCTCACGAGGGACGGAAAGTTCACGGTGTTGTACACCTTTACCGGGACAGACGGTGCAATTCCCAACGGTGTGATTCGGGATGAGGAGGGCAACCTCTACGGCACTACTCTCTACGGCGGCGATATCACGTCATCATCATGCTTCGGAGATGGGTGTGGGGTGGTGTTCAAGCTGGATAGGACGACCCGCAAGGAAACTGTGCTGTACAGCTTCACTGGTGGAACCGACGGGGGGCTACCCAACGATGTGATCCGGGACGAGGAGGGCAAGCTCTATGGCACCACCTTCCTCGGCGGCGACGTAAACGGTGGGACGTCTAGCGTATGCGGCACATTCGGCTGCGGAACGGTATTCAAGCTGAATAGGGACGGCAAGGAGACCGTGCTGTACAGCTTCATGGGCGGGGCCGACGGAAGTGATCCGCAAGCCGGTGTAATTCGGGACAGGAAGGGCAACCTCTACGGCACCACTAACCGCGGGCCGACGGTTGGGCCTGGAGGGGGCGGAGTGGCTTTCAGACTGGACCGGGCCGGCAAAGAGACCGTACTCTACACCTTCACCGGAGAAGCGGACGGTGGGTATTTGGTAGCACCTTTACTTCGTGACGAGGAGGGCAACCTCTACGGCACCACTTACTTCGGCGGCGACTTAACCAGCCCCTATTGCGGATCCGGCTGCGGAGTGGTGTTCAAGCTCAAGCTTTATGACGACAGAGACGGCGAAGAGGGGAGCGGGGCTTTGCCCCCGCAGAACAACTGAAGCTGGCAAGGCAATTCACAGTGAAACACAGGCAATAGCAAAGGAGAAAAATGATATGAATAACCGAATTTGGCTGGCGCTCATCGCCTCCACCACTCTTGTCTCCGGACTACCCGGCCGCGCAGTTGCTCAGATCGCAGCCCAGACGGCTGGTCCCGAAAACTCGCAAGGAGCAATTCTGGCAGGCCGGTATGCTCAGGACCCAAGAATGCCGCCCCTTGTCACGAAAAGCCGCGTAGGTGCTGCGAACCGCGAATTGTACAAGCCGCAGGCGGAGTCAGAAGCGAACCAAGCGTTGAAACTGGCATATTTCGCCGAGTTCGACGCTCCGGGTGCCGGCACGGGAATTAATCAAGGCACCTTTCCCGCTGGCATCAATTCGATGGGGGACATCACGGGCTACTACACCGACAAAAACAATGTGTCCCACGGCTTCGTCCTCGACCGCGATGGCGCTATCACACCGTTCGATCCCCAGGGCTCCATTGGCACCTACCCTGGCGGCATAAATTCGGAGGGGTTGGTCACAGGATCCTACTGTGACGCAAACGGCTTCTGTCACGGATTTTTGCGGGATCGCGAGGGCAACACGACCTCCTTCGATGCGCCTGGCGCGGTTCAGGGTACCACCCCGGATGCCATCAATGCGGAGGGTGCGATTACCGGATACGACTTCGACGCAAACTTCGTGAGGCACGGCTTCGTACGGTCGCCTGATGGCATGATCACGCCATTCGATGTCTTGGGCGCGGGCACAGGCCAATTCCAAGGAACGAACCCCGAAGGCATCAATCCCGAGGGAGAGATTTCGGGATTCTACATTGACGCAAACAACAAGGGTCATGGCTTCCTGCGGGCGAGTGATGGCGCCGTCACCACATTTGATCCTCCAGGCCCGCCGAGCGTCTACGGCGGATTCGGTGTCGGTCCTGGCTTAGATATCAACCCGGCCGGCGAGATCCCTGGATCTTACTTTGCGACGATCTCGGGAAACCCATTTGGGGGCAACTATCGCGGCTTCGTGCGGAATCGCGATGACAGTTTTGCGACGTTCGATGCAGCGACCTACCCGCCGTGCTGTATTTGGACGTTTGCCGTTGCGATCAACTCCGCCGGAGCGGTCGTAGGAGAGTACAACGATGGGTTCAGCGTGAACCACGGCTTCCTGCGCGCGCCTAACGGCGCCATCACTAGGTTCGATCCTCCGGGCGCCGGCACAGGCCCATTCGAAGGCACCGAGCCGCAGGCCATCAATGACAACGGCGATATCACGGGCTCCTACAATGAGAAGAACCATGTGTATCACGGCTTCGCGGTTTATCACGCCTCCGTGCGGATAAGGAACTAAATAGGGCGCGCACTCCTCGCCAGAGTACGCGCCTCTCAACCCGACAAGCTCGAGGGCTTCTATTTCGCGCTGATGCGCTGACACCTGCTGAAGAGATCCCGCTGAGTAGAATCGCTGCGTGGCGCGAATTCTCATGCTCGCTTCCGAGCGGCTCCGAGCAGCACGCGCTTCAAATTGCCGCCCTCTCGAAAATCGTGCGCGCAAAACTCACTTTCCCAGCAGAGAGCCGGGACGCGCAGCAATCTCGGGAAACGCCGAGAGCACTTTGGAATCGAATGTGGCCAGCGGAAGGCGCCGCCTTATTGCAAGTTCGACGAACAAAGTATCGTAAACAGCGACGCCGGATGCCACTGCGCGCAAAAGGGCGCCTTGCCAAAGCGCTTTACTCGATACGGAATGCACGCCCAGGCGCGCGGCGAGACGAAGCCGCTGCGGTCCCTCCTCGGCCGCGAGAAAACGGGTCCGAATCGCCATCCAAATTACATTGGCCAACTCCGCTTCCCAGATCGCCGGCGCGACTGTCTCGGCGGCTTCGCTCCAAAACTGATGTACTTCTTCGATAAAAGGACGAGTGCCTAGCAGGAGGTACGCCACGACGTTTGTGTCGACAACGGCCCTCACTTTCGGCCGGCGTCGATCCACGCGTTTACCTGTTTGGCGGTTGGCCGCGCTCTTTGGCGCGACCAAGCGGCCTCAATCTGTCCAAGTACCGATTCCCGCTCGGCTACATACTCCTCGAGAACCTCTCGAATTTCGTGCTCCATAGAACGCCGCTTTTTCCGGGCGAGCGATTTCAGCGAATTTACGACGGCTGGCGGCAGATTCCTGATCGTTAAGGTTGGCACAATCTCTTGCTAGCATTATGCTAGCACTCTCGGGCCCGCTTTGAAACAGGCGCCAAACAGGATCGTGCATTCCCGTTACCTAACGAAACCCCTCAGTACAATCGTTGCGTGGCGCGAATTCTCATGGTCGCTTCCGAAGCTGCGCCGTTCGCCAAAACGGGAGGACTGGCAGACGTTCTCGGAGCGCTTCCCCGAGCGCTCGTTCAAGCCGGCGAGCAAGTCGCGGTCGTGCTGCCGCTCTATCGCCGCGCGGCGGCCGCGAATGCCCGAATCGTGTATGAGCGCCTGCAATTCGGGCTCGGCCCTCATGGATATTCCGCGACGATTCTCGAGCAAGTCGAAAATGGCGTCTCCTACTTCTTCGTGCGCATACCGGAGTTGTATGACCGGGCCGAATTCTACGACGAAGCCGGCCGCGAGTACCCGGATAACCATTTGCGTTTTGCGGCGCTCTGCCAGGCGGCGCTCGGCGTGGCTCGGTACCTGTTTACGCCGAACATCATTCACGGCCACGATTGGCAATCCGGCTTGCTGCCGGTGTGGTTGCGAGACACGTACCGCAGCCATCCGGCGCACCTCGGAATCAAGACCGTTTTCACGATTCACAATCTTGGCTATCAGGGACTGTTTTCCCCTGCAGCGCTCGCCGATCTCGGCCTGCCGCTTCGGCTGTTCCGGCCTGAGGCGCTCGAGTTCTATGGCCAGATCAGCTTTTTGAAGGGAGGGTTGGTGTTCAGCGACGCTCTCGCCACCGTGAGCCCGCGTTATGCCCAGGAGATACAAACTCCCGCATTTGGATTTGGCTTGGACGGGCTGCTTCGCTCGCGAAGCAATGTCCTGACCGGAATTCTGAACGGCGCCGATTACATATCCTGGGACCCGGCCACAGATCCGCATATCGCGAAGAATTTCGACCGAATGCACCCGGATGGAAAACGGGAGTGTAAGCGCGCTCTGTTGGCCGAGGCGGGGCTGCCGGAGGATCGCTTGGATCGGCCGCTGATCGGTATTGTTTCGAGGTTCGC
Organism: uncultured Acidobacteriaceae bacterium; assembly: GCA_963703035.1. GTDB lineage: Bacteria > Acidobacteriota > Terriglobia > Bryobacterales > Bryobacteraceae > Bog-105. The sequence goes on from OY969780.1 coordinate 3,661,784, forward strand.
GCGGCAGAAAGGCTTCGACCTGCTGATGGAAATACCGAACCAGCTCGCAGCCGAAGATGTTTCGCTGGTCGTGCTCGGCTCAGGCGAAAGGCGGGTTGAGGATTTCTTCCGAGTCTTCGCTTCCGCGTACCCGGACCGCGTAGCGGTCACGATCGGCTATGACGATGGGCTGGCGCACCGCATCGAAGCTGGTTCAGATATGTTCCTCATGCCGAGCCGGTACGAGCCCTGCGGACTGAACCAGATTTACAGCATGCGTTACGGCACGTTGCCGGTCGTGCACGCGACCGGTGGGTTGGACGACACGGTAGACAGCGATACGGGATTTAAATTTCAGCATGATAATCCGCGCGAGCTGCTGGACGCAATCCGGACGGCGATTCAGGTCTATGGCACGCCACGCTGGACAGAAATGATGGAGACCGCAATGCAAAAGGACTTTTCCTGGCAGGTCTCGGCCGCTGAGTACATTCGGCTCTATCGGGCGCTCGCAGCGTAAGTTGTAGATCCCCCGGTATGGCGGGAACCCGAGTGAATCAATTTCGGCATAAGCATCATCCATCACAGTGAGGGGATATGGCAGGTCACAATACAGTAACCTTTACAGACGCGAGTTTCGACAAGGATGTGCTGAACTCGGATGTGCCCGTTCTGGTCGATTTTTGGGCGGAATGGTGCGGTCCATGCCGCATGATGGGTCCGACCGTAGATCAGGTCGCTACCGATTACGTGGGAAAAGTGAAGGTTGGCAAGCTGGACGTCGATTCCAACCAGCAGACCGCGGCCCGCTACGGCATTCGCGGCATACCCACGCTTCTGCTATTTAAAGGCGGGAAGGTGGTTGACCAAAAGGTCGGCGCCATCGGAAAGCCGGAGTTCCAAAAGATGCTGGACGCGCACGTGTCCGCCTCTGTGTAATCAACAGAACTGACCGTCTCCCTTAACTTTCCTAAGGTTCGCTGCCGCTCCCGCCGATAAGGCTAAGGGAGGGGACGAGCGACTTTGGAACGAGCCACGCGAGTAAGCCAAGTACTGATCGCAGACGGCAATGCTCTGTTTCGCAGCGGGCTGCGAACCCTGCTCTCCGCTCACAATGATTTTCGTGTAATCGACGAAGCGTCCCACATAGCGGATACCGTAGCTAAGATGCGGCTGACGCACGCCGACGTACTCATGATCGATCTCGCGCTGGTCGAGGCTGAAGGGCAGCAAGCTGCATTCGCCTTACGCCAGGCTCATCCAGCCACTGCAATCCTCTTTTTGACCCGGGAAGACGAGCCTGAGCATTTGCAAATGGCCATCACAGCAGGAGCTCGCGGATATATGTTGAAGGACAGCACACCAGACCAACTGATAGCGGCAGTTAGAGAGATTGCAAATAGCGCGGACGACCCAAGCCCTCGAGCATTGTCCCGGCTTGTGCCTGACCTGCAGGCTCTCGCGGAGTCAAATCGCGGGTACGCGCGCGGGTCCGTTCTCACGGCGCGCGAACAGGAAGTGATGAAGCTCCTGGCGGAAGGCCGGACGGTTCGCGAGGTGGCATCGGAGTTGTCACTGAGCATCAAGACGGTCGAAGCCCATAAGTTGAACTTGATGCGCAAGCTTGACATTCATAACCGGGTTAGCCTGGTGGAGTACGCCATCCAAACCGGAGCGATCGCCGCACCGGCAGCTCAATAGCGAAACTGCACGGCAAATTGCTACTCTTCGATTGGGGAGAAGCGGTTCGACCATATGCGGAAATTCCTGCTGGGTGTGATTGTCGGCGTTTTGGTTGTATTTGTTGGCCTATTTATCATCGCGCTGGTAATTGTGCGTCTCGCCGCGAGCCGTCAGCCGACGATAGCTGCAAACTCAGTGCTCGTCCTGTCGCTCGATGGCGATATCCCTGAGTCGGCCCCCGTCGAGATACCGATTCCGTTTATCGAATCCCAAAGCGTGCCTACTGTTCGCGATTTGTGGGCATCGCTGCATGCAGCCGCAACCGATAACCGCATAAAAGCCGTCCTCTTGCGCCCCCACCATCTTGTCATCGGCTGGGGCAAGCTCGAGGAAATTCACGAAGAGCTAGCCGCGTTCAAGAAATCCGGCAAGCCCCTTTACGCTCTGCTGGAGAGCCCCGGCTCGCGGGAGTACTATCTCGCTTCGATCGCAGACAAAATTTACTTGTCTCCCGACGACATGCTCGATGTAAAAGGGCTGCTTGTCGAAGCCATGTACTTCAAGGGCACCATGGACAAGCTCGGAATCGACATGCAAGTGGACCATATCGGGCGCTACAAAGACGCGGGCGACATTTTCACTAAGACCAGCATGTCGCCCGAAACGCGCGAAGTCTTGAATCAGGTCTTGGACCAACTATATGGAGACTTCTGCTCCACCGTCGCACAAGGACGCCACAAAAGCGCGAACGAGGTCAAAGCTCTGATCGATCAGGGTCCCTTCATCGCAAGCAACGCCAAAGCGAATGGGCTGGTCGACGAACTCGGGTATGAAGACCAGGTGTACGGCGATCTGAAGAAAAAGCTGGGAGCCGGCCAGCTGAATCGCACCAGCATCAAGGCCTATTTCCGTGCTGTACCGAATCGCGGCGACCGGATTGCCGTGCTGGTGGGCGCCGGAGAGATCCAGCGCGGCGAGCCGGACAATACTTTCAGCAACACGGACGTGATCTCTTCGGGGGCCTTTGCAAAGACTATCCGCCAGATCAGGAATGATCGCAGCATCAAGGGAGTCATACTGCGGGTCGATTCGCCCGGAGGGGATGCGTCTGCTTCCGATGAGATCCTGCATGAGCTGAAGCTGTTGAGCCGCGCCAAGCCTCTCGTCGTGTCTATGTCGGACCTGGCGGCCTCCGGCGGCTATTTCATCTCGGTTACCGGAGATCCGATCATTTCGTACCCCGATACGATTACCGGGTCAATCGGCGTCCTTTACCTGAAGCCGAACGTGCACGATCTTTACAACAAGCTAGGGATTCAAGAGGACCTACTCACTCGAGGCAAATTGGCGGACATCGATTCGGAATCTCAGCCGCTCTCCGATGCCGGCCGTCAAAAGCTGCATGAATCGATTGAGGCGACTTACGTATCGTTCGTCAGCAAAGTCGCGGCTGCCCGGAAGAAAAGTTACGATCAGATCGACCCGCTTGCACAAGGCCGGGTATGGATGGGAGCCCAAGCGCTCCAGAATGGACTCGTTGACCAGCTCGGCGGATTGGATCGAGCCATAACCGTGGTACGGCAGCGAGCCAAGCTCTCCGCAACGGGCGAGACCAACTTGATTTTGTATCCACCCCGCCGCACCCTCTTTGAGGTCCTGGCCAGTTCATCATCAAATTCTGTCGAGGATGCCATGATTGAGCGCAAGCTGCGCGAGCGCCTCCCCGAGCTGCCGGGCCGCGCACTGCTGGATGGCGGGATCCTGCGCATTTTGCCTTACCAATTCAGGATTCGATAAGCTTCACAGCGCTGCCGCCGAACTAATACCGCTGTTGCTCAGAGAGCTTTGCATTTTTTGAAGAGCGGATTTGTGAATTTGAGATACGCGGCTCTCGTTCACGCCGAGAATTCCACCTATTTCCTTCATTGACAGATCGCGTTCATAATACAGCGTGACGACCTGTTGATATCGCTCAGGCAAAGTCTTCACTGCCAGGCTGAGCTTCTGACGCATTTCGGAGCGGGCGAAGGTCTCTTCAGGGGATTGAGCGGTGGTGGAAGGCATGTCCTTTACCGGCTGGTCTTCCCGATCCGCCGCGCGCGATTGAGTTGCCGCCAAACCCAAATTGCGGAAATCTACCATCAAGCTTTGCCAACGCCGTGGGGTGAGCCCCATTACCGCAGCGACTTCGGCCTCCGCGGGCGTCCGCCCCAGTTTCAGGGTTAAATCGCGCGTCACCGCTTCCATCTGCTTGTGGCGTTTGCGAAGATCGCGCGATGCCCAGTCCAGCTGCCGCAGGCTATCAAGAATCGCTCCTTTGATGCGGTGCTTCGCGTATGTCGGAAACGCGACTTCTTTGTCGTCGCGGTACTTGGTGGCTGCATCAAACAGCCCCATAACGCCCGCATGCACGAGATCATCAAACTCGGTATGAACCGGAAGCGATCTTTGGACGTGTGCGGCAATCACCGTCACAAGCGGCATATGCTCCAGAATCAACGCGTCCCGGCGGGAGTTGTCGTTTGCTTTCGTGTTCGGTGCGAGGGCTGATTGGGTACCGGCAGCGTTCATTTCGTTTTCTCCTGATCGAGGGCTTACTGTCGCTTTGGAAAAAGCACTCCCAGCGCCAGGAGGACGGAATGCGGAAATTCGAAGAAAAAACTAGCGAGAACGATTTCGCTAACCGATGTGATTTCAGAGGCTTGACGCCCGGAGTTTTGACGCGCGGATTGTGCCCCGCCGTAGTTCAGACCGAACCTCTCCGCTGACCCCCGGAGGGTTCTCGTTTCAGGCCGGGTTCCGAACTGATACGCGTGCCCCGGCCTGATACACTGCCGGCCGGGTGGCGATCAGCTCCTTGACTTGGCTAATGCCCTTAGCTAAGCTAGGCTCTTGTGATCGAAGCCAACATGCTCGAAGCCAAGACCAAGCTCTCGCAATTGGTCGAAGCCGCCGAGCGAGGAGAACAGGTTTTCCTCAAAAGGAACGGTGCGCTCGTTGCTCAGATCATCCCTCTGCCCAAAGGCAAATTCCCTTTCGGATTTCTGAAAGATCAAGTCGGGAGAATCCCGGATTCTGTTCTGTTCAACACCTCAGAGGAAGACCTCGACGAGTTCACACGGCTATGAGGGCTCGGCACGCCCTGTTGCTGGACACCCATGTCGTAATCTGGATGGCCACAGACCCTGAGCGTTTACCGGGCTCACTCTTAAAACCATTGAAACCGTCGAAACGCGGCTGGTCAGCCACGTCAGTGCTTGGGAAATCCAGTTCAAGCACAAAAAATACGGCGGCCGCTTTAATTTCTCGTTGAATCAGCTCGAGCAGACGATGAAGGCCTTTTCGTGCACGGAACTGCCGATTGAATACAATGACATCCGCGGACTCGATCAGATGCGCTTCTTCCATCCGGATCCGTTTGATCGCCTGCTCATGTCACAGGCAGCCCGCCGCACCCTGTACTTAGCCACTCTCGACCAGAACATTATCAAGACATTCGAACTCGACAAGGCATTTTACATCTTCACGGATCGAGCCAGAAAAAAATAATTCTTACATTCAGTAACTTACCGGGAAGCGCATCTCTACCCCGCACCTCCCCTTGCTAGCGTGCGTGCGGAGGTCACTTATATCTATGTCATCCAATGCACAAATCAATGCCAACCGCGCGAACTCTCAACTCAGTACCGGGCCCACCTCTTCGGAAGGCAAAGCCAAATCTTCCCTCAACGCCGTCAAAACCGGGCTCACCGGCCGCACCGTCCTGCTGCCCGGCGACGATGCCGCCGCCTACCAGAAGCACGTCGATGGCTTCTTCAACAAGTACCAGCCGGTCGGAGACGACGAACACACTCTCACCCAATCGCTCGCCGACACCGCATGGCGCTTACTGCGCATCCCCTCTCTCGAGCACGGCATTTATGCGCTCGGCCATCTCGAGCTCGCCGCCCGCTTTGAAAACGAAAACCCGGAGGTCCGCGCCTCGCTCATCCAGGCGCAGATCCAAGTCCTCTACGAGAAACAGCTCAGAAATATCGGCGCCCAGGAAACGCGCCTGCGCAGAAACCGCGAGAAAGATATGGCCGAGCTCAAAACCCTCCAGAAGGAGCGCAAACAGCTGGAAGAACAACGCATGAAGCAGGCCAGCATTCTCTACGAAGACGCCCGCGATGCCGGCCAGCCGTTCGATCCCGCCGAATTTGGCTTCGAATTTTCAACTCAGCAAATCGAGGAGCATCTGGCCGATGTCGATAAGCGCATCGCTATCCGCAACCGCACTTATTTCTCCTCAAAGAAGGCCGCCTAACCTCTCAAAACATCAGAACTCAACTTTCAAAATTTGCGATCATAAAATCACCTCTAGAAAGTTTGTTCGCTGACACTGTATGTCGGCGCCCGCACGTCTTTCATGCGCCTGATTGCGGCTCTCTTGCTGAGCGGATCGCTGTTCGCACACTCGCGCCCGCCCTCGACCTGGACGCTCGCCAGCAGCACTCATTTCGAAATCTATTCGCAATCCGGCGAGGCAAGCGCCCGTTCGGCCCTTTTATGGTTCGAGCAGCTCCTCGCCTTCTTCGAACGGCAGACTGGCTTGAACCTGGACAACCGTCCGCCCGTCCGGGTGATCGCGTTTCGCTCCTATAAGGACTACCAGCCGTATCGCCTTCGACTTTCGTCCGACGCTTATTACGTCGGCGCCGAAGCGCGTGATTACATTGTTCTGCCTGCCGCCGATCCCACCGCGTTCCATTTAGCCGCGCACGAATACGCGCACGTGGTTCTGCATGCGCGCGGTCAACAGCTTCCGCGTTGGTTAAGTGAAGGGCTGGCCGAGTTCTTTTCTACGGTTCGCATCTCCGAGCACGGTTGCACTCTGGGCGGCGATCTGCCTGCCCGCTCACAAACTCTCCAGCGCTACGCGTGGATGCCGCTCTCTCAACTCCTCACGCTACGGAACGATCCGGATGACATGGGCTTGTTCTACGCCCAGAGCTGGGCCTTGACGGAAATGCTGGCGGTCTCGCCGGACTATGCTTCACGCTTCCAAACTCTGCTTTCGAGCATCGCCTCTGGGACGCCCAGCGCGCAGGCGCTGTCCACTATATATGCCAGACCTCTCGATGCAATCGCGCGCGACCTCCGCGCCTGGGCCGATTCTCGTCACAAGCTCCCAGTACTCACACTCCCGGGCCTGTCCGCTCCTGCGATTTCAGTCAAAACTTCGACGCTCTCACCTATCGCATCCGATTCGCTCATCGCCGGCCTGCTCCTCGCAATCGGCGATTTCGATCGCGCCAATGTAGCCTACCGGCATCTTGCGCAAGAGTCGCCGCATGACCCGAACGTATCCGCTGCGCTCGGCGCCATCGCTCTTCATAACGGCGAAACCAATATCGCGCTCAAACAATGGCAACGCGCCATTGATAACGGCATCGAGGATGCGGCGCTATGCTATCGCTACGCCATGCTCGCCGAGGATGCCGGAATCCCCGCCAATGAGGTGCGCCCTGCTTTCGAAGAAGCCATTCGGCTCCGCCCCGATTTCGACGACGCCCGCTATTCATTAGCGCTGCTCGAAAGCAATGCCGGCCATTATGACTCCGCCATAACCCAGCTCCGCGCCATGCGCACCGTTTCGCCGGGTCGCGCATACGCCTACTGGACTGCCATGTCATACGCCTTGAACGAAGCCGGCAAGCGCGACGAGGCCATCGACGCGGCGCACCACGCCATGCAACACGCCGCCACCGCAACCGAGCGCGCCAACGCTTCCCAGCTCGCTTACGTGGCTCAAACCGATCTCGCCGTTCGCTTCACTCGCGATGCCAACGGACGCGAACATCTCGAGACTACGCGCGTCCCGCGCAACACCCTCGACTGGAATCCGTTCATCGAGCCTTCCGACAATATCCGCCGGGTCGAAGCCAAGCTGCGCGAATTTACGTGCACCAGCGGCCGCGCCACCGGCATTGCCATTGAGACCAGCCAAGGACCACTCACTTTAACGATCCCGGATCCCTCGCGCGTGCTCATGCGCAACGCGCCTTCCGAGTTCACCTGCGGCCCGCAACCGGCAAACGCCGTGCTGGTCGAGTATGCCGCCTCTCAAAAGCGCGACGGAACCGCAGACGGAGTGCTGCGAGGCATGGCGTTTCGCTAATACGTTAGTCTTGCGCGATTATGGCTGCGCCACGCGCGCCGAAATATCACGCTCCGCCGTGCATAACTGCTCTCCTTCGCTCGTCCCCAGCTCTCTTGCCGCGACCAGCTTTTCGACCGTCCTGCAAAACTTCTCGAGGCTTTCCCGCGCACCCTCCGAATCGCCGTTTCTCAACCGCTCTTCTGCAGCTAGGAGATCGATCAGCAGTGAGGGTACGTTCGCTCCACTCAGAACTCCCTCGACTACGAAATTCAACACCGCGCCTGCGAGCACCTCAATCGACTGAGCCGGGCTGATCGATATCTTCGTTAGAAACGCGTCAAAAGGCCCGCCTGCATATTCCTTCTGGAATGCCCGAACCAATGGATAATCACGCGACGATGTGCTTCCTCCGACCCACACGTTTCCCGCCATGTCAGCGTTAATCGCATACCCGTACTCGTCACCTTTTCCGCCCAGGTAAGTCGAGTACTCCGGCCTGCCGATAGGATCAAATTTGCTGACAAACGCGTCCGTGTTCCCTCCCCCGTACTTCGGTTGCAGCGCGTTGACGACCGGAAAATCCGTCGAACTTGTAAATCCGATCACGGAGGCCTCGCCGAGCGCATCTACTGTGATCCGCCATGCATAATCGGAGCTGCTGCCACTAAGATACGTCGAATAGCTCAGCGTTTGACCTGTCCAGGCGAACTTAGTGAGAAACCCATGCGTTCCCGGAGCTTTCGGTGCGGATTGAAACGGGTGTTCCAGAGGGAAGTTCGAAGATCCCGTGAATCCGGTTATGTAGATCTCATTGAAAACGTCAAGAGCCACTGCGAAGCCTGCATCAAATCCGTTTCCTCCCAAGTATGTTGAAAACTCTAGAGCGTCCCCGCTCGGATTCAATTTCGTCACAAACACATTAGCCGGTCCGGCAAGGCTGCTCTGGAACGGGTTCTTCAACGGGAAATCGCTCGACAGTGTCTGCCCCGTGATATAGGCCGCACCGGAGCGGTCAACCGCGATTCCCTGCCCATTCTCCTGAGCGGTGCCTCCCAGGAAAGTCGAATACACCAATTTCGATCCGCTAATCTTCGCAACGAACGCGTCGCCCAAGCACTGGCCCGCGTTTGAGCCCCTGTCGCAAGCCGTTGCATACGCGCCGGGCGTTACCGGGAAGTCGGGCGAGTTTGTACCTCCGGTCACATACGCGTTCCCATGCTTATCCAATGCGATGTCCTCCCCCTGATCCAAGCCGCTGCCGCCCAGAAAACTTGAGAACAACAGTTGCCCGGTTGGATCGAGACGCGAGATAAAGGCGTTACCGGTTCCCCGCAATGTTGACTGAAACGCATTCGCAATCGGAAAGTCCAGTGATTGCGTGATCCCCGTTACGTAAGCATCGCCCGAAGGGTCGAGCGCAAGCGCAGCGCAGTGATCGTATGCGCTGCCGCCAAGGTACGTCGAGTAAATCAAGCGCGACCCGGTAGGATCGAACTTACTGATAAACCCGTCATAATAACCGCCCAGCTTGTCTTGAAATGCACCCTCAGTTGGGAAATTTATAGACGAGGTTTCACCCGCTAAATAGATGTTTCCCTTCGCGTCCAACTTGATCCCAAATATCCCTTCGTCATCCTTGCCGCCCAGATAAGTGGAATACGTCAATACCGGATCGATAACTAAGTCCTTCGTCCGGTCATATGGCCCGACAGCGAACCCGATTCTGCCCTGTCCGCGCAAAACGAATCGGCCGTCGATAAGTTGCCGTTGGCCAGCCCTCGAGTTCGACGCCTGATACACGATTGGTTTGCGAAACCGGATCTCTCCCGGTCTCACACCGATCACCAAATCTCCTTCCCGCGTAATGCGCAGACGAGCGGGACCTCCGTCCCCTTCGAAACCGAGACTGATTCTCCCCGGATCTCCTCCAGGCGCGACAGCAAAATCGTATTCGAGCTGTTTCTCGTTGCCATAGAAAATTAAATCGGTTCCGGGGTAAACGCCCGAGTAGTGAACTTCACCATATAAGGGAACATTTCGAAGCCACTTTTTCGGATCGCTGCCGATAAAGTAATTCGACTTAGCATCCAACGCTGCGCTTCCCACAGCATTCGTGAAACTTTCATTCAACAGCTTCATCCGTACAATGGACACGGGTGCGGTAGGTCCCGTATGAAACGCAAACACACCCTCATTCGCCGTTAAGAACAACGTGTATCGCGCCGTTCTGGCCAGAAATTTCACTTCGTGATCGGTCTGGCCGTGGTTCGCTTCAAACGAAAGCGAAGCCCCTCGCGAAGCGGCAAACGCCGGCAGGGCGCTTATCAGCAAAATAAAAGCACATCTACGAGTCCCCATATTGTCTCCCTTGCAAGCCTGCTTAGCCTATCACTTTTAAGCTCAAACGTGTTCCGCGTCTGCAGCATGCCTGCTTATTTCGCCGCATAATTTGCACCCTATCCCCTCCGGCTTGCATCCTGTAAGATGTACTCGTCGGCTGTCCAATGCCCCTGGAATGCCGTTAATGGTGCGGTCTCGCCACCTAAGACGCTATGCAACAACCAGGGAGGAAAATTATGGACGAACCGGCTACCACCAATGGTTCTTCTACAGCTAAGCGCATCGTAACCGGCATTCCCGGGCTCGACGACGTGCTCGCTGGCGGATTACCGCGCGACCGGCTGTATCTTATTGAAGGCAACCCAGGCACAGGCAAGACAACACTTGCTCTGCAATTTCTTCGCGAGGGCCACCGCCAAGGCGAGCGGGTCTTGTACGTCACGCTCTCCGAGACCAAAGACGAGCTGCGCGACGTTGCTGAATCGCACGGCTGGTCGCTCGATGGCATCGGGCTTTATGAGCTGGAGGCCCTCCAGAACGACACCGATGAGGATCAGGCATACACCGTTTTCCATCCCGCCGAAATAGAGCTCGCTGAGACAACCAAGCGGATTCTGACTCGCGTCGAACAGCTCAATCCCAGCCGCGTGGTTTTCGACTCGCTTTCAGAATTGCGCCTGCTGGCGCAAGCGGCTCTTCGCTATCGCAGAGAGATTCTGGCCCTAAAGCAATTCTTTGCCGGACGCCGCAGTACCGTGCTCCTGCTCGATGATCGTACGGCCGGCGAAAATGATCTTCAATTGCAGAGCATTTCACACGGTGTAATCCGGCTCGAGCGCGTCAACGCTGAATACGGCATAACTCGCCGGCGGCTCTATGTTGTCAAAATGCGAGGCGTGCGTTTCCGCGACGGCTATCACGATTACGCCATCGATACCGGAGGTTTGGTCGTCTTCCCGCGCCTGGTTGCTGCCGAATATCGACCCGGCTTCCCTCGCGAAAGAGCCGCCAGCGACCTGGCCGCCCTCGATGCGCTTCTCGGTGGAGGGCTCGAGCGCGGAACGAGTTCATTGATCATGGGCCCCGCCGGTTCGGGTAAGTCAACGCTCGCGACCCAATTCGTGTTCGCCGCCTGCAGTCGCGGAGAAAAAGTGTGGTGCGGCATCTTTGAAGAGAACCTGAATACGTTCTTTCATCGAGCCGCTGGAACGGGAATGCCGCTCAACGAATTTGTCGAAAGCGGGCTTCTCAAAGTGCAACAGATCGATCCCGGCGAACTGTCACCCGGCCAGTTTGCTGCCGCCGTCTTCGATGCCGTACAGCAGCAAGGCGCCCGTATAGTTGTCATCGACAGCCTCAACGGATATCTCAACGCCATGCCGAATGAGCAGTACCTATTACTTCAGATGCACGAGTTGCTCACCTATCTCGCGCAGCAGGGCGTGCTCACGATCTTCGTGATGGCCCAGCATGGGTTGATGGGGAACATGCAAACGCCGCTCGAAGTCAGCTATCTCGCCGACAACGTCCTTCTGCTCCGCTATTTTGAAGCCTTGGGCGAGGTGCGCCTTGCGCTCTCCATCGTCAAGCAGCGCAAGAGCGCCCATGAGCGCACTATTCGCGAGCTCCGGATCACAAGTGATGGCATTCGCATCGGCGAACCGCTTCGGGAGTTCGTCGGTGTGTTGACCGGAGTGCCACGTTACCAGGGCCAGGCCGGGATGCTCTCCAAGCCCGAACATGGCGACTCCTGACCAGGAACGCTTGGCGACTGTTCTTGCCTTCCTGCCCACTGGCCGCGACTCGAGCCTCGTCTGCCACGCGCTCCAGAGTACGGGAATTGACTGCCGATCCTGTGCGACTGTATCGCTCTTCACCGCCGAGCTGGAGAGCGGGGCCGGTGCGGGCATTCTCACCGAGGAGTCGCTTCGCAGCCCGGAGCTCGAACAGCTAAAAATGTGGATCGACAAACAGCCGCCGTGGTCCGACTTCCCGCTCATCGTCATCACCAGCGGCGGCGAGTCCACCCGGCGCAGCCTCGAGATCACGCGACGGCTGAAGGCGCTCGGAAATGTCTCGCTCCTCGAGAGGCCGCTTCGTATCATCACCCTGGTCAGCGCCACCGAAGCAGCGTTACGCGCCCGCCGCCGCCAGTACCAGGTCCAAGCTTTCATAGCCGATCGCATCAAGGCGCAGGAAGAGCTCGCGAAACAGGCTCAGGAACTCGCTCGCTCGAATGCCGACTTGCAGCAGTTTGCCTACGTGACCAGTCACGATCTGCAGGAGCCCTTGCGCAATATCACCAATTTCGCCGAGCTGCTCCAGCGGCGTTTTCAGGGCAGGCTCAATGAGGACGCGGACGAGTTCCTGTCCTATATACTCTCGGGCGCGCGTCGCATGACAGCGCTCATAGATGGCCTCCTCAATTACTCGCGCGTGATCAACGTCGAGACCGTCCCGTTTACGCCCGTCGTGATTACTGACGCTCTGCACTGGGCGACCATGAATCTGCAAATCATCATCGAGCAGAGCTGCGCCTCCATCAGCTACGATGCGCTTCCAACCGTGTTTGGCGATCAGGTGCAGATCGTCCAGCTCTTTCAGAATTTAATCGGCAATGCCATTAAATACCGGAGCGTTGACGTCCCTCGAATTCACATAACCGCCGAGCGCCGCTGCCGCGATTGGCTATTTACGATGAACGACAACGGTATAGGCATTTCACCCGATTACGCCGAAAAAATCTTCGGAGTCTTCAAGCGGCTTCACGGCTACGAGATCCCGGGTACCGGTATAGGGCTCGCCATCTGCAAGCGCATCGTAGAGAAACATGGCGGCCGCCTGTGGGTCGAATCCGAGCTCGGCAAAGGCTCGACGTTCTACTTCTCGCTCCCCCAGCACCCGGACTATGCCGATACTCAATAGTTTTGTCCGAAGGCAAGACGATCGCCTCATTCTCGACAACCATCCCTTTCGAATCGTCGGCGCGAACATTTATTATTTCGCCTTCAGCTCGGAAGCCGATCAAGTGCGCCTCCTCGATCTTGCCGGCGAGTTCGGTTTCGACGTGCTCAGAGTTTGGGCATTCAATGACTACATCAATCTCCCGCCCAATCCTCCCATTCCCGCAGACACAGACGTCTGTTTCCAATTCCTCGCTTCCGGCGCGAGCGCTCCCGAAATCCGCGAAGGACCTTTCGGCCTCGAGCGTCTCGACCGTGCCATCAAGCTCGCCGGCGATCGCGCGATTCGCCTGATTCTCACGCTGACGAATCACAATCCCGACTACGGCGGCATGCCGCAATACCAGCGCTGGCTCGGCTTGCCGAACCTGAACGATTTCTATCGCGACGCCAACGCTGGAGTGATGTTTCAGAATTGGATCGAAGCGATTCTCACGCGCGAAAACTCGCTCACCGGCTTGTCCTATGCTGAGGACCCCACGATTCTCGCCTGGGAGATCGTCAACGAGCCGCGCTGTCCCGGGGACTCGTCCGGCACTCAGCTTCTTACCGGCTGGCTCGCCGAAATGAGCGCGTTCATCCGATCCCTCGCCCCCCGCCAGCTCATCGCTGCCGGTGATGAAGGTTTCTTCGAGCACCAGTTTGCCGGAAATAATTGGCTCTTCAACGGATCGTGCGGCGTAAGCACAGAAGACATCCTCGGAATTGCCGATATCGATTTCGGAACTTGTCACATGTACCCCGATAACTGGGCGGCCGCCGAGGATCCCGAGGAATTCGGGCACATGTGGATTCAAAACCACATTGACGCCGCGCGCCGCGCATCGAAACCCATGATCCTCGAAGAATACGGCCTGCCCGCTTCCGCCCGGCGAAACGACATCTATCAGGCCTGGCTCGAAACCATCGAGCAGGAAGACGCCGCCGGAGACCTCGTCTGGATGCTCGGACTACCCGGCCAAGGCGATCGCTATTTGCTCACAAGTGTCGATGACGCACCCGCCATTCGCGACCACGCACTGTGGAGCAGCCCTCCGGCTGTCAGACAGATCCGATAAATTGTCTGACAGGGCATATGAAAGCCTATCGCATCAGTGTGCGGCTTTCTGCTGAACTGCGGGAACGGCTTAAGGCCGCCGCTCGGCTTGGGATTGCAGCTTGCCGATGCCCGTCTGGTGCACCTGGCCAGCCGGAAAGGAATTGACACAATCTTCACCCGGTATCTGCTCACGAGTGTTCGCGATGGCCCCGCTATCCGCGATCGCGCTGGCTAGCCAACCCCCAGGCAATGAGCAAGTAAAACCTGTATACTAGTCGGCTAATCGGAGGTGCATATGAGTGCACAGGCACAATCAAGGCCGATCGATTCTGACAAACTGAACGCGCTTCTCGGCCAGGCGGTTCAAGATATGGGCGCAGCTCTCCATGGCGCGCTCATCGTTATTGGCGACAGATTGGGACTTTACCGCGCCATGGCCGACGGCACGCCGGTCACGCCCGCCGAGCTCGCCGCGCGCACCGGAACCGCGGAGCGGTATGTCCGCGAGTGGCTGAACGCGAATGCCGCCGGCCACTACGTTGACTACCATGCAGATTCCGGAACCTACTCGATGACGCCCGAGCAGGCCTTTGCCTTCGCGCTCGACGACACCCCGGTCCATCTGCCGGGCTTTTATCACATGCTGGCGTCAGTCATGAAGGACGAGGAGAAGCTGACGGAAACCTACCGCACCGGAAAAGGGTTCGGTTGGCATGAGCACGAGAAGGGACTTTTCGAAGGCTGCGAACGGTTCTTCCGCCCCAATTACATCGCAAACTTGACCACAAATTGGCTTCCAGCCCTCGAAGGCGTGGAAGAGAAGTTGCGAAAAGGAGCGTGCGTCGCAGACGTAGGCTGTGGGCACGGTGCTTCCACTCTCCTTATGGCCAAAGCCTACCCGAACTCCCAATTCTTTGGTTTTGACTATCATCCGGCATCCATCGAACAAGCTCGCGAGCGCGCGAAACAAACCGGTATTGCAGGGCGCGTTAGCTTTGAAGCCGCACCGGCAAAAAAGTTTCCCGGCTCAAACTACGATCTTGTGACATTCTTCGACTGTTTGCATGACATGGGTGATCCGGTTGGCGCTTCGCGCCATGTTCTTGACTCGCTCGCGCCGGACGGCACGTGGATGATTGTCGAGCCGTTTGCAAACGACGACATCTCGGCCAACCTCAACCCCGTCGGACGCATCTACTATTCGGCTTCGGCCATGATCTGTGTCCCGGCCTCGCTCTCACAAGAGGTTGCTCTAGGTCTCGGCGCCCAAGCCGGTGAAGCGCGTATTCGCGAAGTTGTAACAGCCGGTGGATTCACGCGCTTTCGGCGCGCCTCTGAAACTCCATTTAATTTGGTCTTCGAAGCGAGACCCTAGCGCGCAACAAAAAGGCCCTCGAAATCGCACCCGGCCACGCCCGGGTTTCTCAACCTAATCGCTAGGTGCCGGATAGAGCAGAGGCATCAGCGCCTCTCTCGCCTCCTCTTCGCAGTCGCGTGCTACTTGTATTCGCACTCGCTTGTGCAGGAACGGGTCGACACTCTCGATCAAAGTGCTGATCTCATCCAGAGCAACGAACGGTATGCCGGCTTCTTCGAGTGATCCCTTCGCCAATGCCAGCGCCATCGCATCGCTAGCTTCGAAAACCACAACTAAGTCCAGTTCCGGATTTTCACCTTCGGGATGATACACACTGTCCTTTCTAGCAGAAACCAGGCTGTTCTCGCTTGCCCACGCGCCGTGGTACATTTCTTTCCAGCCCCGCGCATGGAACCGATCACTCTGACTTGGTGGACCTGGCTCATCATCGGCTTGGTCCTCATGCTCGCCGACCTGCTTTTGCCGACTGGTTTCTTTTTGTTCTTTTTCGGCGTCGGTGGCGTGATCACGGCCTTGCTGGCCGGTCTCGGCGTGTTAACGTCCTTTGCCCCACAAGGAATCGCTTTCATCGTAATCTCGCTCCTGTGCGTAGCCCTGCTCCGGAAACCATTACTGACCAAATTCCATTTCCGCAACCGGACTCACGCGGTCGATTCGCTCGTCGGCGAAACGGCGCAGGCGCTCGAAGCTATTGCTCCTCAAGCGATCGGAAAAGTCGAGATGCGCGGATCCTTCTGGTCTGCCTTAAACACCGGCTCGGAGCTCATCGGCTTGCATGCCCGCTGCCGGGTAGAGAAAGTCGACGGCCTTACGCTACATGTCCGTATATAGGAGAAGAACTATATGACCGCAGGCGTTATCGTCATCGGCGTGCTGATTTTCCTCGCCATTATCGTTCTTGCTAAAACCGCCGTAGTTGTTCCTCAGCAAGCGGCCTACGTCGTTGAGCGTCTCGGCCGCTACTCCGGCACGCTTCAGGCGGGTTTTCATGTCCTCACGCCCTTCATCGATGTCATCCGCTATCGCCACACGCTCAAAGAGATCGCAATCGATATCCCCGAGCAGGTTTGTATCACTCGGGACAATGTGCAAGTCAGGGTAGATGGACTGCTCTATTTGAAAGTTTTGGATGCCGAGCGCGCCTCCTACGGCATCTCGAATTACACCTTCGCCATCACTCAACTCTGTCAGACCACGCTACGGTCCGAAGTCGGGAAAATCGATCTCGATAAGACCTTCGAAGAACGCGCGCAGATCAACCTCGCGGTCGTCAGCGAAGTGGATAAAGCTTCCGAGCCCTGGGGCGTGAAGGTGCTCCGCTACGAAATTAAGAACATCACTCCGCCCCAGGACATCCTTTCCGCCATGGAAAAGCAGATGCGGGCGGAACGGGAAAAGCGTTCCGTCATTCTCACCTCCGAAGGCGTGCGCGATGCCGCCGTCAATACAGCCGAAGGGGAAAAGCAGAAAGCCATAAAAGCTTCCGAAGCTGTCCGCCAGCAGCGAATCAACGAAGCCGAAGGCCAGGCGCAAGCCATCCTGTCGATTGCCAGTGCCACCGCCGAAGGCATTCGCCGCGTAGCTGACGCGATCCAGACCCCCGGCGGTTTCCAAGCTGTTCAGCTGCGCGTCGCTGAACAGTACATCACGCAATTCGGAAATCTCGCCAAAGCAGGAAACACCCTGATTATTCCGACCACGCTCTCGGATGCCAGCTCGTTCATCGCCACAGCGACCAGCATCATCAAGGCCGGAATGCAGCAGCCGTAAGCCGGACCGGCACCTACTCGCTCAGCGCGAAAGGGAGAGTGATATTGTAGCGCCGCCGAGACAATCGGGACGTGGAGGCTCGTAGCGTGATCGACTCTCATGTGTACGCTACCCACGAATCCCGATCTAATGAAGTGCATGCCCTGGATACGGAATGTGCAGATCGACTTCGACATCGCCGCGCTGTTCGACGCTCTGGACTCGCAACGCCTCAGTCGCGCCTTGAGTTGGCAAGGTGTTGCTCAGGAATTGTGGAATCAATCCGCCGCGCTTAACGCGCAACGAAACGATCACCCAATTAGTGCGTCGACCCTCACCGGCATGGCGAAGCGGAAGGACACGACCTGCCAACATGCGCTTTTTATGCTTCGCTGGCTTGGCCGCACGCCAGAGAGTTTCATGCCCGGCTCGATGGCTGACGCAAACAGGACGGCACTTCCGTTCGTCGGTCCCGATCAGCGGCTTCGTTGGGATCTTCCAAAACTCTATGAGGCGCTTGATTCGAAGCGCCGCGAACGGAGCTTCACATCGCCGCAACTCGCGCATGAGCTGCGATGCACTCCCAGCCAACTCTGCGGAATAAAGCGGGCGCGATTCGCCATCGGTATGCGCCTCGCAATGCGCATCGTAACTTGGCTCGACAGGCCTGCTCGTGATTTCATCTACGCTGCCAACTGGTGAGGATCATAAAATCACGACCGCGGAATACACGGCTTAACGGCAAGATCAAGGGGGATCGATCCCGCTTACTGGGGAACGCCCTCTTCATTTCCAGCTGAACCAGACCGCAAAGGTCTGCACCTTTTCGCCCAATCCATACATCGAACACCCCATGGACAAACGCACACTAGGCCGCACCGGCCTCGCAGTCTCTGAAATTGGCCTCGGCTGTATGGGCATGTCGGAGTTTTACGGTCCGCGTGACGAGGCTGAATCCATTCGAGTCATTCACAAAGCCATCGATCTGGGCATCACATTTCTCGATACGGCCGACATGTATGGTCAGGGTCGTAATGAGGAGCTAGTCGGGCGCGCTTTGCAAGGCCGCAGAGACAAAGTCATTCTCGCGACAAAATTCGGCAATGTCCGCAACCAAAGCGGCGCTTTTATCGCTGTGAACGGCAAGCCCGAGTACGTGCGCTCCGCTTGCGAAGCCAGTCTTCGGCGCTTAGGGGTCGACGTGATCGACCTCTATTATCAACACCGCGTCGATCCGAATACTCCAATCGAAGAAACCGTGCAAGCCATGGCCGCGCTGGTGCGCGAAGGCAAGGTTCGATACCTCGGACTTTCAGAAGCCGCGCCGCAAACCATCCGGCGAGCCCAAGCCATTCATCCCATAACGGCCCTGCAAAACGAATATTCGCTTTGGACGCGCGATCCCGAAGACGAGATCCTGACCGTGGTTCGTGAGCTCGGCATCGGCTTCGTTGCTTATAGTCCGCTAGGGCGCGGGTTCCTTACCGGCCGGATCAGGCGTATTGAAGATCTCGCGTCCGATGACAACAGGCGCAATATGCCGCGATTCCAGGGCGGCAATTTCAACAAAAATCTGGAATTGGTTTCAGAGATCGAAGCCCTGGCGCGCGAGAAGCAATGCACGCCTTCTCAGCTTGCATTGGCGTGGGTGCTGGCCCAAGGAAAGGACATCGTGCCGATACCTGGAACCAAGCGGGTTCACTACCTCGAGGAGAACGCCGCTGCAACCCGCATCCATCTGAGCGCTGAAGATTTGGCGCGTATTGATCGAGTCTTCCCTCGCGACGCAACCTCGGGTGCGCGGTATCCCGAGGCTGCGTTGAGGGCGGTTGGCCGGTAACTGAAAGACACGCCGGGCGGCGTGTCCCTAATCTTACGTTCCGGTCGCCGTTTTCCCGCTCGACCCGGCGCTGCCGGATCCGGCAGAAGACGGTCCCATCTTTGAGGAGCTGCTGGATGATGAAGAACTGCCTTGTGAGCCTGCCGCTGCGGCCGAAGACTGACTTGTCCCGCCACTCTGGATCGGGATCTCCCGGCGCTTTGACGCTTGCTGCGGAACGGGCACGGTTATCTCGAGCACGCCATTCTGAAAATTTGCCTTGGCTTCATCAGAATTGACGCCCTCGGGTAACGGGATCTCTCGATAGAACTCGCCGTAACGCCGCTCCGAGCGATAGGCCTGCCCGATCTTGTGCTCGTGCTCTGACTTTCTTTCGCCACGAAGAACAAGCGAATCGTTTGTAATCTCGACTTTCACGTCTTCAGGTTTCAAGCCAGGCAAATCGGCATGAACGTGCAACTGCCCCTCGTGCTCCGTGACTTCGACCGCCGGGAACCAGCTTCCGCTACCGCCGGTCTGCCCGAACGAGCTGCCGAAAGCCCGGTCCATCTCCTCGCTCATGCGCCGCATCAAAGAGAACGGGTTCGCGGAGAAAAAGTCCGAGGGAGTCAAAGAAAGGCCGAAGGGATCCCAGCCCCGGGAGCGCGATACATCCGTCCCACCGCGCTGCCGCTGAAGTCCTCTCTGCTCGGACTGAGAGCTCTGAGTATCTGTCGAGCCCTGTGAAGATTTTTTGACGTTAACATCCGCCATAATATGTTCCTCCTGTAGTTGGACGCCGAAATCACGTGCCTGCGCTTCGCAGTATTTTGCGGTTTAATCTATAGTTTCAGCAGTGTGAAACACCCGTCACTTGCCGATGCAAAAGGTCGAGAAAATGCGATTCAGAATATCGTCTGCGGTGGTCGCGCCGGTGATCGCGTCAAGCGGACTCAGCGCTGCATATAGATCGAGCAGAAGCATTTCATGCGGGATCTGAAACTCGACGGCCCGCCGCGCATTCTCGAGCGCTTCCGAGCTCTCGCCCAGAAGCGCTTCATGACGAACGCTGGTTATGCTGCCGCTCTCTGGCGTTGCCAGCCCTTCCGGCGCGAGACTCCGTAAGATAGCTTGCTGAAGATCATTGATCCCTTCGCCTGTAACGGCCGAGACCGGCAGCAACTCTGGAAGCCCTCTGAAGCGGCGCTCGAGGTCGCACTTGTTCCCCGCCAGAATCGGCGCACGGCCGCGTAACTTATCGAACAGTCGTTCATCTTCTGACGTCATCTCAGCCGAGAGATCAACTACCATCAGCGTAAGATCGGCATCCGCCATCGCGCTATAACTTCGCTCGACCCCGAGTGATTCAACCAAATCGGACGATTCGCGAATTCCCGCCGTGTCTACCAGCTTCACCGGAACTCCTTCGAGTGATGTGCCTTCTGAAACAAGATCTCTTGTGGTCCCCGGAATATCCGTCACGATCGCGCGATCTTGCTGGAGCAGGCGGTTGAATAAGCTGCTTTTCCCCACGTTCGGACGCCCGACGATTGCCAGCGTGAAGCCCTGATAAACCAGCTTGCCTGTGCGGAAACTGCCGAGCAGATCGCAAACTGCATTTCGGATCGGATCGAGCCGCCTTAGAATCTCATCCGCCGAAGCAACGCTCACGTCATCTTCCGCAAAGTCGATCCCGGCCTCAAGCAACGAAATCAGTTCGAGCAACTGCTCTTTGAGCGGCCTCATGCGCCGTGAAACTGAACCCTCGATCTGCTGTGCGGCCACTCGGGCTTGATAGAGAGTCGTAGCATCAATCAACTCGCGGACGCCTTCTGCTTGCGGCAGATCGATTCTGCCATTGATGAAGGCCCGCAGCGTGAATTCACCGGGTTCCGCAATGCGCGCGCCTGCAGCGACCGCTCTCTCCAGGCAAGCGCGCAGAACCACTGGAGCCCCGTGGCAGGAGATTTCGATCACGTCTTCAGCGGTGTAGGATCGAGGCTTCTCGAAAAACGACACCACCACCTGATCGACCGTCGCGCCGTCGGCATCGATCAGCTCGGCGAACTCACTCGCCCAGCTTCGCCAAGCCGGCGTGCGGTGAAAGCGAAGAATGCTTTCAGCGATGGCGCGGCTTTGCCAGCCGGACAGGCGCACCACGCCCAGACCGGCGCGAGCAAAGGGAGTTGAAATGGCGACGATGGTGTCGCGCGGGTTCATCGACCGATTTTGATCTAGTGGCGTCCGCGGCCGCCCCGAGGTGGCCGATTCCCTTCCCGGCTTCGCCCCTCTCGGGGTCCCCCACCGGAGCGGTATCGATCCCCGCCGCGAAATTCGTTGCCGCCCCTCCGCGCTACATACGGCGCTACTGGCGGCGCAGGCGGCGTAGGCATGCCGGCGGGCAAAACAACCACCGCCCGCGCCGGTCCCAGGCCCACGCTTTCGCTGCGTAAGTCTTTTTCGTCGCGTAAAGCCAGGTGGATCACCCGGCGCTCACGGCTGCTCATCGGATTGAAATGGAACGGAACGCGCGTGCGCTTTACCTTTTCCGCAGCCGCCAGAGCGCTCATACGCAGCTCTTCCACCCGCAGCAGCCTGTAATCGTTCGCGTCAAAGGAAATGAGCGAATGGTCTTCCGCTGGAATTCGCAGCGCCTCCATCGAAAGATATTCTAAGGCGAGCAAGAGTTCGGCCCGGTTAGCAAGCAGCAGCTCGACATCGGGACCGTGGAACCGCACAATCACTTCCGGGTTCTCCACCTCCGGATGCGGATTCTCGCCTTTGCTCAATTCATAGGTAAGCTCAAAGCCGGCGCGCTCGAGTAACGGCACTAGAAACTGGTCCAGCTTCGGCCCCAGCGAGTCGACGGTGTATTTCATGCGGCTTATTTCTTGACTGTCTTCTTTACCGGCGCTTTGGGCGGAGGCGGCGCGGGCGCGAGCGGAGGCATGAATCGATTAATGATGAGCTGTTGAGCGATTCCCACCAGATTGCTGGTCAACCAATATAGTACAAGCCCCGCAGAAGCGTAGTAGAAAAAGAACCCCATCATCAGCGGCATGAACATCATCATCTTTTGCTGGTTCGGGTCGACCCCGGCCGCAGGCGTGAGCTTCTGGGAAAAGAATTGCGTCGCGATCAGAATAATCGGAAGCAGATGAATCGGCAGCGCCTCGGCCGACGAAAGATCGGAAACCCACAGCCATGGCGCGTGGCGTAGCTCGATGGCAATGTTCAGCACGCGATAGAACGCATAAAAGAACGGAAGCTGCAACAGCATGGGCAGGCATCCGCCAAGCGGGTTCACGCCCTCCTTTTTATAGAGCGCCATTACCTCCTGGTTCTGCTCGGCCTTGCGCGGATCGCGAATGCTGACTTCTTTGTATCTCGCATTAATCGCTTGAATCTGCGGCTGCAGCTTCTGCATCTTACGTGCAGATTTCAAACTCGTGAGCTTGAACGGGAACAGCAGCACGTTGATGATCAGGGTGACAAGGATGATCGCCCAGCCATAATTGTTCGTCCAGTGGTCGTGGACCCAGTTGAGCGAAAGAAATAACGGCTTGGCAAGAATGCCGAAGAAACCCCAGTCCACAAGCTGAGCCAATTTTGGGTTGACCTGGCGGAGGATGTCGATGTCCTTCGGTCCCACGTAAAGCGAGAAATCGTTTTGCGTGCCCGTTGAAATGCCGTCTCCTACATAGGCTATGGCTTTATCCTCACCGGGAGCCTTCACCTGGTCGCTGTACGTGCGGATCTCGAGTGAAGAGGAATCAACCGGAAGGGCAACCGCGGCAAAAAAATTATCTTCGAGGCCGCCGAACGTGTAGTTGCCGCTGTCCGTAATGGGTCCGTTTTTGGCGTCCTTGGCGCTCTTCTTGATTAGCTTTTTCGTGCTTGCGTCATAACGCACGGTCTGCTCGGTAGTCGAAGCATTGCGAATCGCCAGATCGCCGAATCCGCCGCGCCACACCAGGAAATGCGGAACCGGAAGACTGTTTTCGACGACGGATGACTGGACATTCGCGAGAAAGCTGTCCTTGCCGAAGCGGAAGGACTTCCGAATATCGGTAGTGCCGTTCGAAAACTCATAGCTGATCTCAGTGCCGTCGGCGGAAAGCTTCGATTCATACAAAGCCGTATTCGGGTCGACCGAAAGCTTGTGGTCTCTGGTGTCGATCGTGAACGGCAATCCAATTTGCGCGGCCGCCGGGTTGATCAGCTCCAAAGGCTTTCCCGCATTATCCCGATACCCTTTGAGAACCCAGCTCTTGATTGCGGCGCCCCGGTTCGTAAACACAACGTGATACAGCTTCGTATCGATGTCGCTGGTGATTTCGGAGCTGGCTTGAATCTGGCCCGCGGCGCTGGCCGCTTCCGGCGCCGGTTGCGCCCGTGTAACCGCAGGTGCCGGTTTCGTCGCCAGGATTGGAGCAGCTTTGTCGTTAACGGGTGCGACGGGCTTGGGTCCCGGCGCGGGTTTGAACAGGTATTGCGATACCAGCAGCACTAGCAACATTAGCCCGAGCGCGATCGGCAGACGCTTCTCTAGCGAGAGTGGCTGGTTCACGTTCCCGGGTTTGTTAGGCATGGCCTCCGCGCATGGTTCGATCTCGAAACGTGATCACCGGACCGGGTCGAATCCGCCCTGATGAAAGGGATGGCAGCGCCCGACCCGCTTGACGCCCAACCATAAACCGCGCCTCGTCCCGTGCTGACGGATAGCTTCGAGCATGTACTCAGAGCAAGTGGGATAAAAGCGGCAGGCCGACGGCAGTAGTGGAGAGACAAACCGCTTATATCCTTTAAGCGCTGCAATCAGTACTCTCTGCATCGCACAAAGATTCTCCTCACTTCCCGGCACAGTTCGTCGAACGGCGCTTCGAGAACATTGCGCCGCGGGTTGAACACAATTGCCCAGTTCGGCGGAATGCTGTCAAGTTGGCTGCGGACCGCTTCTCGCATGCGGCGCTTGAGCCGGTTCCGCGCGACCGCTTTTCCAACACCGCGCGGGACCGTGAAGCCGAATCGCGCAGGTGCGCTTTCTCCATCGCTATGCAAACAGAATGCGGCAAAGAAGCGGCTGGTCATGCGCGTACCGGTTTCATAGATCCTGCGAAATTCAGAGCTCCGGAGAACGCGTCTTGGTTTCGGGAGTGACAGCGGACCAAATCGATTGAGCCGATTACCTGGCGTCCCGAACCGCTGGTTCGTCGCTCACGGTCAGTTTGTGCCGGCCTTTCGCACGCCGCCGCGCCAGCACCGCGCGGCCATCCGATGTCTTCATGCGCTTTCGGAAACCATGGGTCTTCGCCCGGTGCCGGTTATTCGGCTGAAACGTACGCTTTGGCATAACAAATCCTTAGTCTCAAGTTGGGGAGCTCGCGGACAGACCACTCGCAGTGCACTGAGGCCGAACTCTCAGTATACAAAAGCGCGGATTGCGAGCGCTTCTGTGCGCTTCGTCACACTCCAGTGGTCCGAAAAGTACCAAGTCTCCGCTTTCTTCATTGACACAAACCTCTCGATAGATTATCCGATGAAGAGGAGGTTCTAAATTGCAGCATAAACTGATTTTATTTTTCTCCTGCACCACCGCCGCGCTGTGCCTTTCCGCACTACCATCGTTCGGTCAGCAGGTAGACATACAGGGCAAGGTAAATCACAAACTGAAGGCGTACTTCTACGTGAAACCCGCGCCGAAGTCGAATGTAGACGCCACCACAAGCCTGATGGGTACTTCCAGTGAAAACCAATCACTACCTCTCTGGACGTTCTTTACGGAATCCTCGCGTGACCACAACGGCTATAGCGGGGTGATGGTGGGCCGGGACCCGTTTAGCGGAGGGCAAACTGCGGATGCAAAAACCTATATTATTCCCTTGATCATCAAAACCAACCGCATCGTGACGGCCGTCAACAGCGATGGCAGTTTCAACACGAAGCCGGGTGTCACGGTTTTCAATCCGACCGTGGCTGATAACACCTGCTTGGCCGCCCCGAATAACGTTCCCGCGACTCTCTACGAACAGTCTCCCATTTTCCAGAAGGCCACCTTCGATTTTGGCGGTACCGTGGTTGGACACACGCAATACGTGGATGCTTTCCAGCGAGCGAACTTCTGGCAGGTAGACGATCACTCTTCCTATCACGTGCTGCTCGATCCCGTCATCCGCCTCAAAGCCGTTGAGATCAACGTGCCGGGGGCGCACGGGGCCGCCGTTCCTCCTTCGATATTTCTGCCTGCTCCGTGCGGTCCTTTGGGTGTCATCGACATCAATTGGTTCGACGCTTACCTGGACAGCACGGTACTTCCGGCGCTGGCCAAAGAAGGCGTGAGCCCTTCTAACTTCCCCGTATTTCCGCTTTATAACGTCGTGCAGTCGGTGGGAACTCCAGGATTTGACGACTGCTGCGTCATTGGCTATCACGGTACAACCGGGTATCCGATCCAAACGTACTCGCCCGTAGATTTCGATTCTACCGGACTCTTCGGATTTGATTTTATGAATACGTATGCGGCGTCGCACGAAGTTGCGGAATGGGTAAACGATCCGTTCGGCGATAATCCGACTCCGCCCTGGGGACATGTCGGACAGGTGGGAGGCTGCCAGAACAATCTCGAAGTCGGCGATCCGCTGACGGGCACGGAATCCATTCGGATCGATATGCCGAACCACTTCACCTATCATCTTCAGGAGTTAGCATTCTTCTCCTGGTTCTACGGCGCACCTTCGATAGGGATCAACGGCTGGTATTCGGATAACGATACCTTCACGACGGACGCCGGGCCGCCCTGCCAATAATTTAAATCGATAGCGTTCTACTACAATGGGCCGCCGGTTACCCGGTGGCCCATTGGCGTCTCTTTTCCTGTCACGGTGGCCAGTGATCGAGCATCGATGGACAGGAGGGATTGCAATTTGAAACGTACACTGCTCTTACTTTCCTCCTGCGTGACCGCCGCGTTATGCATCACTCCATTTGCGTCGTTCGGGCAGGACCAGATACAACAGCACAGGAAACTGCCGCCATTAAAGGCGTATTCCTGGATCAAGCCGGCTCCGAACAGCGCCAGCGTTCAAGCGACAACTAGCTTGTCGGCTGCGGGCTCGAGCAAGACCTTGCCGTTGTGGACGTACTTTACCGAGTCTTCTCGAGATCACAACGGCTACAGCGGCGTAATGGTCGGCCGCGATCCGTTCCATGGCGGAGGAAGCGTGAGCGTTCCTACCTATATTGTTCCGCTGATCATCAGGACCAATACCATTGGAACCGGAATCACTGCTCAGGGCATCATCACAACAAAAGCAGGGGTCACAACCTTCAACCCGACCCTTGCGGACAAGTCTTGCCTCACGGCGCCGAATGACGTTCCATTAACGCTATTCGAAGCCTCTCCGCTGTTTCAGAAGTATGCCACGTTCGATTTTGGCGGAACCGTGGTCGGCGAAACGCAGTACGCGGACGCGTTCCAGCGCGCTAACTTCTGGGAAGTGGACGACCACGATTCGTACCACGTTCTGCTCGGTCCCATGAAGACTCTCAGTGCCGTGGTCATCAATGTGCCCGCGGCAGACGGGACAACCCTTCCTGCATCCCTAACCGGTACCTGCGCTACGGAGGGGATCGTTGATATCAACTGGTTCGATGCCTACCTCGACAACACCGTTCTTCCGGCCTTGGCCTCACAAGGCGTGAACGCATCCAATTTTCCGATTTTCCTGGTGCACGATGTGGTTTGGGCCTCCCCGCCGACGAATTTGAATGATTGCTGCTACATCGGCTATCACGGCTATAGCGGCTTTCCCATTCAGACCTACTCGCCTTTGGATTTTGATACGAACGCTGGATTTTTCGTCAGCCCGGAGATCAGGGATTCCTACGTCCCGGCGCACGAAATTGCGGAATGGATGAACGACCCGTTCGTCGATAATCCCACTCCGCCGTGGGGGCATGTCGGACAGGTGGGAGGCTGCCAAGGCAACCTCGAGGTCGGCGATCCGCTGACGGGTTCGCCGGGTATTCCGATTGCAGGCTCGAACGGATTCACGTATCACCTTCAGGAGCTGGCGTTCTTCTCGTGGTTCTTCGGCGAACCGTCAATCGGCATTCACCACTGGTATTCGGACAACGATACCTTCACGACGGACGCCGGTCCGCCCTGCCAGTAGTCAAGCGGGGATTCGCCATGCCGAGAACGCTGCTCAAATTCGACAGCCTTCTCGATTGAGCGATGAAGTACATTCTCGCGCTCGACCAAGGCACGACCAGTGCGCGAGCGCTGGTAGTTGGGCAAGATGGCCGCGTTCACGCCATAGCGCAGAAGCCGATTCGGCAAATTTTCACCAGACCCGGATGGGTCGAGCATGACCCGATCGAGATCTGGTCCTCGCAGGTGGAAGTCGCTCTCGAAGCGCTTGCGCACGCGGATGCGAAAGTGGACTCGATCACCGCGATCGGCATCACGAACCAGCGCGAGACAACCATAATCTGGGATCGCAAGACGGGTGAGCCCGTGTCGAACGCCATCGTCTGGCAGGACCGGCGGACCTCCGCATTTTGCGATCAACTTCGCGCGCGCGGGCTTGAGCCGCTGATTCAGCAAAAGACCGGCTTAGTGCTTGACGCTTACTTTTCCGCCAGCAAGGTTCGCTGGATGCTCGATAACGTTCCCGGTGTAGAGCAACGTGCAAGGAGCGGCGAGCTCGCCTTCGGCACGGTCGACAGTTGGCTGATCTGGAAACTCACGAAAGGCGCTACGCACGTCGCGGATGTGACCAACGCGTCTCGAACCATGCTGTTCAACTTGCGCACGCAGCAATGGGACGAGGAGTTGCTCCGGCTCTTCGAGATTCCTGCTGCGCTGTTGCCCGCAGTCGTCAGCTCGAGTGAGGTCTGCGCAACGGCAGCGGGCGTGCTCGAAGGCGTCCCCATCGCGGGAATTGCTGGAGACCAGCAGGCCGCGCTGTTCGGACAGATGTGCATGAGGCCGGGGATGGTGAAGTGTACGTATGGCACCGGCGCATTCCTGCTTCTGAACACGGGCGAGCAGCCCATTAATTCCGAGCACAAGCTGTTAACGACGATTGCCTGGAGAGTGGACGGCCGGACCTGTTACGCGCTCGAAGGCAGTATCTTTATTGGCGGAGCCGTCGTGCAATGGCTTCGGGACGGGCTGCGGATCATCCGCGATGCGGAAGAGATTGAGGCGCTCGCCGCATCAGTGCCGGACAGCGGCGGCGTGTATTTCGTGCCCGCGTTTTCCGGACTGGGAGCGCCGCCTTGGGACCAGCATGCCCGCGGCGCGATCCTGGGCCTGACGCGCGGCACAACGCAGGCGCATATTGCGCGAGCGGCGCTTGCCGGGATTGCATTTCAAATCGCGGACGTGCTTACCGCGATGCAGAGCGATTCCGGAGTTCATTTGCAAGAATTGCGCGTCGATGGAGGCGCAGCACGGAACAACCTGCTCATGCAAATGCAGGCCGACCTCCTCGGCATTCCGGTAACACGCTCTTCGAACTCTGAAGCGACAGCGCTAGGCGCCGCGTATATGGCCGGACTCGCTGTCGGCTATTGGCCGGATCAGGAGACAATCGTCAGGCAATGGGAAGCGGACCGGCAATTCACGCCGGCAATCAGTGAAGAGCAGCGTGCGGGGCAATGTGCTGCGTGGGCACGGGCGCTCGAACGGGCTCGAAACTGGGAGACGCAGTAGTTTTACGTCTTGGACCGGGACTTGGATGCGCCCGCGGCTTTCTTGATCAAAGACGCCGCTTTCTTCAGATCCGCTTCACTCTCAAAACCAAGCACGGCTGAGTATCTTCTGCCCAGCACTTGAGCGATCAGGAAATCGAGATTGATTCCCGCGCCAGCAATGGCGTCAGAGATCGCATATCCCAGCCCGGGGCGGTTATCTCCTTCAACGAGCAGCGCGGGGATTGCGGCGCCGTGAAATCCCGCACTCTCCGCGGAGGCACGGATCGCCTTTCCGGCTACCGGGTAAAGCTCAATGGCTGCTTTCTCTTCGTGTCCTGGGAAGCGGTATCCCATGACGATCTGCAAATCTGCGTTTTGCTTGGCAAGCGGCTGCAGAGTGCCGGCAAGCGAACCCGGCTTGTTCTCGATCTCCTTGCGCCACAGCGTGATCGGCTTTACCGTAAGCGGCATCGAATCCTCCTCGCTGCACTGTTGACCCGATTGCGAGGATTTCGGCTACATCGATCCATCTCCACGAAGGGAAAATGCCGCTCGCTCGGGTCATCGTTCGGCACAAGCGCGGGATCAGACGAATTTGGTACCGTTACGCAGCGTATTTTCGCATTCCTGGTATCTCATCGGGCCGAAAAAAGTGAGGCCGTTTGGAAGTCCTGAAGTACCGCAACCCGGTAAGTTGTTTCAGAGTCACTCAACACCACTCGCGAACCGTCGCACTGAAGCTCGCCCACTTAGTACTTAACGGCTCAAAACAGCCGGTACGCGGGTAAGGAAAATCCTACCCACTTACGACCCCAAAGCTATTTGACTAAGGCGCGCATCCCGCTATACTGGCTCCACAAATCAAAAAAAGGGATGCACCAAATCATGTGGAACGGCGAAATTCAGCACAGCGAAAATCGGAAGAATACGCCGTGTAAGTGCGTCCGAAATCGACGGATATTGATGTAAGAACTCCGAGCTCTGCCTTGCCCGCAAAGCCCGAATCTAACGAAAGGAGAACAAGCGATGAAAGTTAAGACGAATGTAAAAGCTGGCCAGTCGCTCTGGGGCGCATAATCCTCCCCTCGACGTTTTCGTAAGTGATTGGAGTCTTGCCTTGCCCGCAAGACTCCAACCTAAGAAAGGAGAACAAGCCGTGAAAGTGAAAACCAATGTGAAAGCCGGTCAGTCTCTGTGGGGCGCTTAATACTCTCTTCGGCGCTTCCAAAGAAATAGTTTACAACTAAATGGCCGCTTCCTTACCGGGCGGCCTCTTTTTTATGCATCACGTTCGAAATGGGGAATAGTTTTCATCGCGTCAGCCAGTCGCTTCGAGCCGATAGCGGCGTCCGCTCTACGACAACCCTATTCATTGTCATCTGCATCATCGCCGCCTGGGTTTTCTGGACCTTCACGGCTCGAATCACGCGCTACGAGACCTCCGAATCCGCGCGTATCGAAGTTGGCGCTGCATCCTATCCGGTGCAGGCGAACGTGTCGGGCCGGCTGGTTGCCTCAAACCTTGCTTTAGGCCGGGAAGTCCGGGCGGGCGATGTGCTGGCGGCAATCGACAGTGAAGACGCGCGGCTGAGCCTACAAGAGGAGCGCACGCGTCTGGCCACTCTCCAGCCCGAGATTGCCGCGCTCGACGCCCAAATGCAGTCCGAAGATCACGGCGGCTCGGAGGAGCACAGTGTCCTTCAAGTCTCGGTGGCAGAAGCGCAGGCCCGGTATCGCGAAGCGGATACAGACGCTAAATCCGCCGAGCAGGAAGCCGAGCGTGCCGCGCACCTCCACAATGAAGGCATCCTTGCGGCAGCCGACGCGCAGCGCGCGAAGGCGGTAGCGCAGAGCAAGCGCGCTGCAGCCGAGAGCCTCAACCTCGCAATAGCCCGCCTGACACCGGAGCTCCAGGTTCGTGAGAATGACCGCCAAGTGCGCCTGAAGCAGGACCTGGGCGACTTGGCGAAGCTTCAGGCCGCAGCGGCGACGTCCGCCGCGACCATTCGGCGGCTCGAGTATGAGATCGAACGCCGCAGCATTCGCGCGCCAATCTCCGGCCGTCTGGGCGAGAGCGCGCCATTGCGCCCCGGGTCGCATATCAGCGAGGGGCAGCAACTGGGAGTGATTCTTCCCACCGGCAAACTCCACATTGTGGCCGAGTTTCTGCCCACGGCCGCATTCGGGAAGTTACGTCGCGGTCAACCCGCGTTGTTGCGCCTCGACGGGTTCCCCTGGGCGCAATACGGCGTGGTTTCAGCGCAAGTTTCGCGCGTCGCCGGGGAAATTCGGGACGGGAAAGTGCGCGTCGAACTGGCGGTAAACTCCGTGCCTTCTACACGCATTCGCTTGCAGCACGGCTTGCCCGGCTCGGTCGAAGTGCAAATTGAGCGCATCTCGCCCGCAGCCCTCATCCTGCGCTCGGCCGGCGAGTTCGTGGGTGGCCATTGAAACGGTTCTTCGCGCCGGAAGTGGTCCAAACGTCCAATCTGGACTGCGGACCCGCCGCGCTCAAATGCCTGCTCGAGGGCTTTGGCACCCATGTTGGATATGACCGTTTGCGTGAAGCGTGCCAGACCAGCCTCGATGGCACATCGATCGACACGATCGAGAGCGTCGCCACACAACTCGGGCTCGAGGCCGAGCAGGTGATGCTGCCGATCGATCACGTCCTGCTCGCCGAGTCGAAAGCTCTGCCGGCAGTGGTGGTCGTCAAGCTGCCGACGGGCCTCACGCATTTCGTGGTTGCGTGGCGCCGGCATGGCAGCGCGATTCAAGTTATGGATCCGGCGATAGGGCGCAGATGGATAAGCGGCACTCAATTGGCCCGGGACATCTTCTCGCATAGCATGCTGGTGGGCGTCGCGGCGTGGCGCGAATTTGCCGTGTCGGATGAGTTTCAATCCGCGCTCAGGGCTCGGCTCACCCAGATCGGTGTGCGAAGAGGCAAGGCGCGGCGGCTTACGCTAGAAGCGCTCGAAGCCGGGACCTGGGAGCCCATCGCCAGTCTCGATGCCGCAGTTCGTCTGATTGCTTCGCTCCGTGCTGCCCGTGCGCTGAAGCAGCCGGAAGGTTTGCGCCTACTGGCACGGATCTGTGACAACCCCGAGTTGATTCCATCTGCATACTGGTCCGTTCGCTCCGGTCCTGCGGATGAGGACGGGCAAAAACAACTGTTCATGCGCGGGGCGGTGCTGGTTCGCGTTCGAGGGAAGAAGACCAGTCCCGTTGACGAGCCGCTGAGCCCCGAGCTGGCGGCGGCTGTCGAACAGAAGCCGCTCAGTCCGGGCGGCGAATTGGTCCGATTCTTATGGCAGAGCGGGCCCTCGTCGGTCGGAACGCTCGCTCTCGCGCTCGCCGTCGCTGCCGGTGGGGTGACCGTCGAAGCACTGCTCTTCCGGGGTCTGTTCGATATTGCCGGCGAGTTGCACCTCGCGGGTCAGCGCCTCGGGGCCATGGCGGCCATTCTGTTCTTCAGCTTGGCCCTCCTCTTATTGGAGCTTCCGGCTTTTTCGGCGGCAGCCAGGCTAGGACGGCAACTCGAAAACCGGCTGCGGATCGCTTTTCTCTCAAAAATCCCGAAACTCGGAGACCGCTATTTCCAAAGCAGGCTTACCTCGGATATGGCTGAGAGAAGTCATGCGACACACCGCCTCCGCCATTTACCCGACCTCATGCGCCAGCTGGCGCGCTCTACTTTCGAGCTCTGCGCCACTGCGGCCGGCATCATTTGGCTCGAGCCTTCCGCGGCTCCTCTTGTCTTACTCATTCTTGCGGCTTGTTTATTCCCGGCCTTGATGAGCCAATCGTTGCTTGCGGAACGCGATCTGCGCACCCGCAGCCACGCCGCAGGATTGACACGTTTCTACCTGGACGGCATGCTCGGACTCATCGCGATCCGAGCGCACGGCGCTGAAAGGAGCCTTCGCCGCGAGCACGAAAAGCTGCTCGGGGAATGGGCGCAGGCTGCTCTTCGGCTGCAGAAGGCGGTGGTCAGCCTGGAAGCCGTCCAGTTTATCGCGAGTTTCGGCCTGGTGGCCTGGCTAGTACTCGCTCATCACTTTCAAGGAGCAGACATCGGGCGCGCCTTGCTCGTTCTGTATTGGGCTTTGAATCTCCCGGTACTCGGCCAAGATATCGGCGCGCTGGCGCGGCAATACCCGGCATATCGCAACCTGACGCTTCGTCTCCTTGAGCCGCTGGGAGCGCCCGAAGAGCCCGTTTCGCACCGGAAACAAGACCTGAAGTCCCGCATGGCGCAGGCCTCGCCTCCCTCGCTGCATTTCCGAAACGTGTCGGTCGCGGTCTCCGGCCATTCGATCCTCGAACAAATTAACGTCGAGATCGAGCCGGGCGCTCACGTCGCGATTGTGGGCCGTTCGGGAGCCGGCAAATCGAGTCTGGCCGGAGTGCTGCTCGGTTGGTTAAAGCCCAGCGCCGGTGATGTGCTCGTGAACGGGCTGCCGCTGGATTGCGAGCAGGTACGGCTCTCGACTGCTTGGGTCGATCCCGCCATTCAACTTTGGAACCGGTCTCTGTTCTCTAACCTGGCGTACGGTTCAGAGTCCGAGTCCCCCGATGTAGGCCGAGCGATCGATGCCGCTTTGCTGCGCAGCGTTCTCGAATCGCTTCCGGAGGGATTACAGACAACGCTCGGCGAAGGCGGCGGGCTGGTGTCGGGGGGCGAAGGGCAGCGCGTGCGGCTGGGCCGGGCCATGCTTCGCCAAAATGCCTCACTTGTGATTCTTGATGAACCGTTCCGGGGACTGGATCGCGAAAAACGCCGTGAGCTGCTTCGCCGCGCGCGCAGATTCTGGCGCGGCTGCACGCTGTTATGCATTACGCACGATCTTGATGAAACGCAGGAGTTCGATCGCGTGCTGGTGATCGAGCGCGGCCGGGTTATCGAAGACGGCACGCCGGCACAGATATCTGC
This sequence comes from uncultured Acidobacteriaceae bacterium, assembly GCA_963703035.1. Taxonomy (GTDB): domain Bacteria; phylum Acidobacteriota; class Terriglobia; order Bryobacterales; family Bryobacteraceae; genus Bog-105. The sequence continues at coordinate 3,695,514 of OY969780.1, forward strand.
ATCGCACAATTCCAAATACTCTCAACTGCTCGAGGCCGAAAGCCAGATCCGTTCCGGCCTGTGGTCGAGCAGGCTGTGGCGGCGTATTCATCTCCACTCCGGCCGGATCGCCGAGAAAGTGCCCGAGTCTGTCGCAGAGCGAGAGCGCGAGACCGAGGTCGCCTGATGAAGCCTGTGAACCTTGAAGAGGTCGCCTGGCGCGCGGCTCGAGCCGGCGGTTGTCTTTCTGCTCTAATTCGGAAAACGGGCTTGAGTTCCGCAGTTGCCGAGATCCAAAATCCCGTACAGTCCGGCTCACGATGGATCGAACGCGCGGTGAATCATCTTGATCTCGAAGCCGAGCCGGTCGAGATGGCGTTCAGTGACCTCGAGCGAGAGTTGCCAAGCTGCTATCCAGCTCTATTGCGCATTTCCGACTCGCTGTTTCTCGCAGTCGTGCGCGGCACTCGCCGCACGTTATGGGTGTTGACCCCGGCACTTGCGTTACGACGCGTCCCGGTCGCCGATATCGCTCGCATGATTCGGACACCCGGCGAGCGCGCTATGCGTTCTCAATTCGAGCGTTTACTCCAGGACGCCAAAATTCGGCCCGCTCGGCAGCGGCATGCGCTGAGGCTGCTGTCGCAGCAACAAGGTGAAGAGGGCCGATTCGACCAGTGTTGGGTATTGCATGCCGCTTCCGGCAGCAGGCCGCTTCCCTGGCTGAGTCAGGTGAATGCGATTCCAAAGGGAATCGGGCTCCTGGCCGCGCACACAGCTCAATATCTGCTCTGGCTGGCTTCGTGGGTGATCATCGGCCGCTTGTCATTTGATGGCCGCATGGATCGCGGGTGGCTATTCGCGTGGGCGCTGCTGCTGCTTACGCTGATCCCGTTTCGCGTGCTCACGACGTGGTTGCAGGGGCAGCTTGCGATCGGCGTAGGCGGATTGCTGAAGCGGCGTCTGCTTGCGGGCGCGATGCGGCTGGGATCTGAAGAAGTACGCCGCAGCGGCATTGGAACATTTCTCAGCCAGGCGCTCGAGGCGGAAGCCGTAGAAACACTCGCATTGAGCGGCGCGGTTGCAGGCCTGCTGGCCACCATTGAACTCGCGGTTGCAGGTTTTGTGCTGGGGCGCTTTTCGATCCTGCTGATCCTCTGGTGCGCTCTCACGGTTGTTCTCGCGTTACGGTTCGTAAGCCGCTATCAACGCTGGACGGATACACGCATGGAGATGACGCACGATCTCGTCGAATCCATGGTCGGCCATCGTACCCGTTTGGCGCAGCAAGCTCGCGAGCAGTGGCACGACTCTGAAGATCAGGCGCTGGATGCATATTTCGATCGCTCGTATGGGGTTGATCGATGCGGAACCATACTGGTCGCCGGGATCCCGCGCGGCTGGCTGCTCGCCGGTATTGCCGCGCTCGCGCCCGTAATCACGGTTGGAGAAACGTCGGCCACTCAAACCGCCGTCCTATTGGGAGGCATTTTGCTGGCCTTCACCGCCTTCAAACGCTTGACGGCCTCCTTCACCGACATAGCCGGCGCTTGGGTTGCGTGGAAGCGCATTCTTCCGTTGCTGCGCGCCGCCACGCGTCCCGCGCTTGTGGGCGAACTGCAGGCCGAAAATAAATCCGATCATCCCAGCGGCAAGGTGATCGAAGCCGACCGGCTGACCTACCGTTATCGCAAGCAAGGCAATCCGGCGTTACAAGCCTGCGGCCTTGTCATTAACAAGGGCGATCGCATTTTGCTCGAAGGCCCATCGGGAGGCGGCAAGACCACGTTCGCTTCGCTCCTCAGCGGAATGCGTCAGCCTGAGTCGGGGCTTTTGCTGTTGAATGGTCTCGACATACATACGCTCGGAACCGAACGCTGGCGCGAACGAGTGGCCGCAGCGCCGCAATTCCATGAGAACCATATCTTGACGGAAACTCTGGCGTTCAATCTTTTGATGGGCCGGCGATGGCCGCCCTTGGCGCGGGACATGCAAGATGCTGAAGCGCTGTGCCGCGAGCTCGGCTTAGGCGATTTGCTCGACAGCATGCCCAGCGGCTTATTGCAGATGGTGGGGGAGGGCGGCTGGCAACTCTCGCACGGCGAGCGCAGCCGTATCTATATAGCGCGCGCGCTGCTGGGTCGCGCGGAGATGGTGATTCTTGATGAAAGCTTCGCCGCTCTCGATCCGGAAAATCTGCGGACGGCGCTCGAGTGCACGCTCGAGCACGCGCCCACGCTGATGGTTATCGCGCATCCCTGATACCCTGACGAGCCGCGATCGGCGTTCGTCCAGGTACGATGATGGAACCGATGGCGTTTGTGTCGGCGATTATCCCGACGTGGAATCGAGCTGATTTGCTCCGATCCATCCTGGCAAATTTGCGCGGGCAGAGCCGGCCGCCGGATCAGGTGATCGTGATCGACAACGGCAGCACGGATACGACGCAGCTTGTGGCGCGCGAATTTCCGGTAGATCTGGTCGTGTTTCCGGAAAATCGAGGATTCGCGCCGGCTGTAAATGAAGGCATTCGGAAGGCGACCGGCGACTGGCTCCTGATCCTGAATAATGACGTGGTGCTGGAGCCGGAGTGGCTCGAACGGTTACTTGCGAGCGCCGAGGAGGAGCAGGCGTGGTTCGCGGCGGGCAAGTTGCTGCGCCTCGACGATACGCAAACTCTCGATGGCAGCTGGGATTTGGTGTCGCGGGCAGCTTACGCGTGGCGCTGCGGGTTTGGGCGGCCGGACGGGTCGGCATGGTCGGTTAGAAGGAAGATACGTTTTGCCCCGATGACGGCGGCGCTCTTCCACCGGCGGGTGTTTGAGCAGATCGGACTTCTCGAAACGCGTTTCGAATCCTATTACGAGGACGTGGATTTCGGTGTGCGCTGCGCGCTGGCAGGACTGCAGGGCGTCTATGAGCCCGCAGCAATTGCGATGCATATGGGCAAAAGCACATTGGGGAAGAACGCCGGGCGTGTCATGTTTTTGACTGCGCGCAACCAGGTGCTGTTACTCGCGAAGCATTATCCAGTCGAAACGCTGCGCCGGTTCGCATGGCCGATTCTAGTGGGCCAGATGCTGGCCTTACTCGTAGCGGCGAAACACGGGCATCTGTTCACGGCAGTACGCGGCAAGTTAGAGGCGTTGCGGCAATGGAACGCGTTTCGAGGCGAAGTGAAGGCGAGGAGCGCGATAGAAGCTGCGGTTTCCGAGAGCGAAGGCGAGATACGCGCGTTGCAGAAGCAGATTGGTTTTGACGTGTATTGGCGGTTTTATTTCGCGCTCGTGCCGAGTGCATGACAGTAATGGATTATCGATAACACTCTCAAACTGAACCGGCGGTCACCCGTCCAAAGTTATGGCGATTTCGCCGATGGAAGAAAAATGAGGGAAGGTATTCATGAAGATTAACTATCTGGCAGCCCTGTTGTATGTAACGGGCCAGATGACGATGATAACTCCGGCGCTCAATGCGACGCCCCAGAACGCAACCAGCAAGAAATCTGCTCCAGCAAAGCGGTCGAGTACGGGCAGCAACCCCAGCGAGCAGATGAGCCGGGAGTCGACACGCATGCTGCGGCACGTCGATTTAGCGCGGCAGGCTATTGCAAATAAGCAGACCCAGGCCGCCCTGCAACACGTAAATGAAGCGCTTGCCGATCAAAGTAGAGTCGCCTCGTTGGCGAAAGCCAAAGGGTTACCATCGGTAGTCCCGTTGTACTCGGAGTTTGATGAGAGCTCCGTTCTTGGCCCGCTTCAGGCAAAGAGAAAAGCAGGTGGAAAGCAATCCGGGTCCTCTTCTGGAACGGCTCCCATCGCTGTCGAGCAGACCTCAGGCGAATACACGTTTATCGGGCTCGATCTCGACAAAGCTAAGCAGCGGCTGGACGCGGCAAAAACGGCATTAGACAACAAGAATCTACAGGCGGCCGATGATTCGCTCTCCGGCGTAGAGAACGATCTTGTAATGGAGACCGTAAGTTCGGACCTCCCACTCCTGACGGCGCGAGAAAACTTGGGCTTAGCGAAGAGGGCGGCGGAGAAACAGCATTACAGCGAAGTGCGTACGGCTCTGAAGGACGCCTCTGCAGCGCTTGATAAGTATGCGAATCAAAGCTCCGCCAAGCACGCAGACCAAGCCAAGGACCTGAGTAAGTCGATTAGTTCCTATTCCCAGACTGTCATACAGAACCACTCAGGGGCAGCCTCCAAAATAGACGGCTGGTGGCATGAAGTGGACACCTGGTTCACAAAGGGAACACAGCAAGGATGACAGGCGATCAAAGTGGGGGGCCACTTTGCGTTCAGCAATGCCTGAAATTCAACAGCGATGGAGTGCGCCAGCTCTGCGAGGGCAGTTACACCAGAAAGCGTGACGCTTCTTCCCACAGCTGCTGAGCAATGCTCCCGGCCGGATCTGCGCGGGCGAGTTTAGCGGATTGCCCTGCCCACATTTGCATCCGCTCAGCATCGCCAGACTTTTTCGCGTCTTCTCGCATCAGGGACGTTAGGCCGCGCTGGACAGGATACGGCGCGGGTGGAGGGGCATTCGGCGCACGAACATACGGAGTTGCGACGCTGCGCCCCGGCCGTCCACTGAATGCGCGAGTGATCATGGTCTCGTGCGCTTCCGTTCGCGCAAGTCTGGCTGCATAGGCCGGGTGCAGCATGGCTTCGGGGGATCGCAGGAATCCGGTTCCAATCTGTGCCGCGCTGGCGCCCAGGGCCAGGGCTGCGGCCACCCCGCGCGCATCGGCGATTCCGCCGGTTGCGACGACCGGCACGTCAACCGCATCGACGATTTGCGGAAGGAGGGCCACTAGGCCTACCATCTCGCGTTCTGCTGCGGTGGGATCAAATGCTCCGCGATGACCGCCGGCTTCCATGCCCTGAGCGACAATCACGTCGGCTCCGGCCGCCTCAGCAGCTTTGGCTTCCGCAACGGTTGTAACGGTCGCGAGCCAGAGGATGCTGCGCGCTTTCATCTCGGCGACGAACAAAGGGGGATAGAGGCCCATAATTGATGAGATGGCTTTCGGCGCGGCCTTGAGCATGGCCTGGCATTGCGCGTCGAAGTCCGGCAGTGTCGCATCGCCCATTTCAGGCGGAACCGGCGGTCCCCAGGTGCCTAGAAATTCGCGCTGGCGTTTTTCCAGCTCGAAGTCGCGCGTGGCCGGCGGATCCGGAATCCAGAGATTCATCTGGAATGCTCCAGCGCTGTGCTTGCGGAACTCGGCGCTCCAGGCCGCGATGGCATTCGGCTGCATCAACAAAGCTCCGCAGGCTCCCAGGCCGCCCGCGTTCGCGACTGCAATCGACAGCGACGGAGGACATGCGCCCGCCATAGGCGCCAGCAGGATTGGCAGACGGATACCGAGACGAGCGGCAAACGCCTCGGCGCGTGCGCGAGGAGAGGAATGCTGCATTGAGTTCGGAGCCAACCCGAGTTGAGATCTACTGCCCGGCTGCGCTCACAGGCGGCGGGGCGAGTTGCAGCTCTTTCAAAAGCGGACCGACGTTGTAGAGCTTCCGCAGCACTTCCGTGATGCCGGCAGTGTGAACCGCGACCGACCGATTCACCGTTTCGTCATAGACGTAATCGCCCGCGAGCGACTCGATGTTGCCATCAAAGATTAGCCCGACCAGTTCGCCATTCCGATTGACGACGGGCGATCCGGAGTTGCCGCCCACCACGTCGTTGGTCGTCACAAAATTCAGCGGAGTCGCGAGGTTCAGTTTATTGATTCCCTGCGCGTAGCGGGCGGGCAACACGAACGGCCCGCGATCGTCGAATCCGTCCGCACGGTTGTACAGACCGTAAAACGTCGTCTTGGGAGGCGCAATCGTCCCGTTCATCGGGTAACCTTTCACCTGACCGTAAGACAAGCGCAGCGTGAACGTGGCGTCGGGATACGTAGATTTCCCATACGCGAGGAAGCGCGCTTTCCCCAACTGCTCGCCCGCATGTTGGATCACGCTTGTGACGTTGTCCTCCTGCCACTTGATCAACTCGCGGCGTATCGGATCGACCTTGCGCGCAAGGACGATCATCGAATCGTCAGAAGCATCGACCGCAGCTTGCCCGCCCTCCACCAACTTTTTGCGGAGAGCGGGATCTGCGAGCTTCGAGCCGTCAACCAGTGCCGCAGCCGCCTGTTCGGGCGTTCGCCCATTTAAGACGATCTTTAGAAACGGATCGTCATTCCCCAGTTGTTCGAGAGCGAGTTTCAGACTGCCGGCCAACTTGTCTTTTTCGAAGCCGGGGTAAATCGGCGCGGGGGAGAACAACTGGAGACGCAGCGAAGGCAGGCGGGCCTCCTGAAAACCGGGCAGACGTTCGCCCGCCGGCTTTTTAATTTCAGCGGCGTAATCCACTATGGTTTCAGCCAACTGCACGAGCTGGGAATCGAGCCGGTAAAAGATGGCCGGCTTGATGCGGGATTGCGCTTTGCGCTCGGCCTCTGCGATCGCATCCCAAGCTCCGCCGAACTGCTGTTTCCACTGGGCGTTGGCCATGACGAGAGCGCGGAAAGCATCCTCTTCTTTCTGCTTCTTCTGGAAGGTCTGAGGATTCAGCAGGGCATCGCGCTCGCCTTTGATGGATTTTTGCGCGTTTTGCAAGCCGAAGATCTCGGAGGCGGCCTCGCGGGCTTGCTCAGCGCCACGCGCAGAGTACTGCTGAAGCCGGGCGATGCGGCTCTTGAACAGTTCGAGAAGCAGCGGATCGAGAACATCGCGATCAAACAGCAACTGAGACACGGTAGCGAGACGGCGAGTGGTGCCGGGATTGCCGGAAACAAACACCAGCTCGCCATCCGCCGCACCGTTCGGATTCCACTTCAAATAGTTTTCACTGCGGATGGGCTTGCCGTCCTCATATACGCGGAAGAGCGCGAGGTCCATATCGTAACGCGGATACGTAAAATTGTCGGGATCGCCGCCGAAGAACGCGGCCTGCTGCTCAGGCGCAAAGACGATGCGCACATCGGTGTAACGCTTGTATCTATAAAGCCAGTATTCGCCGCCCGAGTAGAGGGTAACGACCTGGCTTTGCAACCCGGTTTTTGTTTGGCTCTCCTGCTCGATCTGCGCCATGGCCGCTTTGCGAGCTTTGAATTGTTGCTGTTCATCGGTGATGTTTTTGATCTGGTCTGAGATGCGCTCAGTGACGTTTTCGGTCGAGATGAGGACCGCGACTTCGAGATCGGGAGATTTGATCTCCTGCTCGCGAGTTTCGGCGTAGAAGCCGTTCTTGATGTAGTCGTGTTCGCCCGTGGAGCTCTTTTGAAGCTGGCCGCGCGCTACGTGATGATTTGTGAGCAGCAGCCCGTCGGAGCTGACGAAGGAACCCGACCCTCCATCGGCGAGCCGTACGGACGCGAGCCGCAGGTGATCGAGCCATTCTTTGGATGCAGTGAAGTGGTACTTTTCCTGAAGCTGCTTGACGGGAAGATTGTCGAATGTCCACATGCCTTCGTCGGCCAAAAGAATAGGAGCGGCAAGCGCCACAACCAGTACAGTACGGCAGATAACACGCATACAGAAATGACGGTATCACGCTGGCGATAGCGTGTTAGGTTGAACGTGAGAGCCACACACCCGAATGGTGAGTGTAACCGTCGTTACGTTCAACAGCGCGCAATATATCGCCGAGTGCCTTGCGTCGGTGTTGGCGCAACAGTATCAGCCCAAAGAAGTGATTGTGGTCGATAACGGATCTGGCGACCCGACTCCGGCCATCTTACGCGAGTTTGAAGGGCGTGTTCGGGTGATTTTCAACCCTGAGAACACGGGTTTCGCGGCGGCGCAGAACCAGGCGATCGCCATGGCTGAAGGGGCTTGGGTTCTGGTGCTGAATCCGGATGTGAAATTGCAGCCCAGTTTCATTAGCTCCGTGGTAGCAGCCGGTGAGGCGGATGCGAGTGTAGGCAGTGTATGCGGCAAGCTGCTGAGGATGTCCCCAGATTTCTCGGTTTTGAAAGAGCCGCGCCTGGATTCAACGGGTATTTATTTTACGCCTGCGATGCGGCACTTCGACCGGGGAAGCGATGACCTGGACGACGGCCGGTACGAGCAGTGCGAATATGTTTTCGGGGCGACCGGAGCGGCAGCCCTCTACCGCAGGCGCATGATCGAGGATGTCTCGATTGCGGGGGAGTTCTTCGATGCGGATTTTTTTGCGTACCGCGAGGACGCAGATGTAGCGTGGCGGTCGCAACTGCTGGGATGGAAGTGCGTCTATACGCCGCACGCAGTTGGCTATCACGTCCGTGCGGTGTTGCCGAGAAACCGGGCTGCCATCGCGCCGGTTTTGAACATGCACTCGGTCAAGAACCGCTGGCTGATGCGCATAAAGAATATGACAAGCGGCGTGTTCCGGCGCACCTGGTTAGCAGCGAGCTTGCGGGACGCGGCCGTGATCGCCGGCTGCCTGCTGCGGGAATTTTCATCTCTGCGCGCGTTTCCGTATGTCATTCGAAACCTTCGAAGATTTTTGAAGAAGCGGCGCGAGATCATGGCCCGATGCCGGGTGAGTGATCGCTCCATCGCGGCCTGGTTTTCGCATGGGCCGGTGAGTTACCCGGCTCCCGGCATAGCGCCCGCCGTCCTCGCGATTCAGGCTGACAAGCAGATGGCCGAATTGGGGACTTAGCAGGCTGCCCGGTCGTCGGATGCGGATTGGACTGCTGGGCACGCGCGGCATTCCGGCCAATTACGGTGGGTTTGAGACGTTTGCTGAAGAGATCTCGGTCCGGCTGGCGGAGCGGGGGCATGAGGTCACCGTGTATTGCCGCGAGCGCAACGCGGATACTACGTATCGGGGCGTACGGCTGCGCTATCTGCCAACCATCCGCCATAAATATCTGGACACCGTTGCGCATACTGCGCTCTCGACAATGGATGTCCTCTTTCGTTCGTTTGACGTGCTGCTGTATTGCAATGCTGCGAACGCGGTGTTCACCTTATGGCCACGGCTAGTCGGCACGCCGGTGGCGCTTAATGTAGACGGCGTCGAGCGCCGCCGTAAGAAGTGGAACCGCATCGCGAAGGCTTGGTATCGCATATCGGAGTGGTTGGCGACGTGGTGTTGCTCAGAGATTGTTTCCGATGCCCAAAGGATTCGTGAGTACTATCTTGAGCGCTATGGGCGGGAATCCACATTCATTCCGTATGGAGCAGAAGCCGGGCGCACAGAGCATTGCGAGCTCGTGCGGGCTTTGGGTTTAGAGCCGCGGAAATATGTTTTATACGTCAGCCGCATGGAGCCTGAGAACAATGCGCTCATGGTCCGACAAGCTTTCGAAAAGGTCAGGACCGATTGGAAGCTGGTGCTGGTGGGCGATGCGCCTTACGCAGCGGAGTACATAAAGCAGGTGAAAGATACGCGGGACCCGCGGATTGTCATCCCAGGTGGAATCTATGGAGAAGGCTACCGGCAGTTGCAGTCGCATTGCGGGGCCTACGTGCAAGCGACCGAGGTGGGCGGCACGCATCCGGCGCTGATTGAAGCTATGGGAAGAGGCACGCTGGTGTTGTACCTGGATACGCCGGTAAGCGCGGAAGTCGCGGGCGGGGCAGCCGTTCCCTTCAGTAATGACTTGGTTGAAAAGCTGCAGTGGGCGGTTGACGTCGATGATCACGAGCGCGAGAGCTGGGGCTGCCGTGCGATGCGTAGAGTGCGAGAACACTATAGCTGGGATGCGGTCACCGACGCATACGAAGCGCTATTCCGGCGCCTGACGGCATGAGCCGGCATTCGTTTCCGTTCCGGTCCTGGGTCGAAGTGTCGCGAGGGCAGATCGCGGCGAATTATCAGGCGATCCTGAATGTGGTGGGCCGAGGCGTCAAAGTCATGCCGGTCGTTAAGGCCGACGCGTACCGGCACGGAGCGATCGAAGTATCACGAACGCTCGAAGAACAGGGCGCGAAGTGGCTTGCGGTCAGCAGTACCGATGAAGGCGTGGTCTTGCGCGATGCGGGGATCAGCGCGCGGATTCTCGTGATGGCCGATTTTCTGCCGTTTACGCGTGACGTGATGTTGGCGTATGGGCTGACCCCGGTGATCCACTCTCTTGCAGATATCAAGGAGCTGGACCGGCTGGCGGCTGCGCGCGGGCAGAAGTACCCGTATCACCTCAAAATCGATTCCGGGATGGGCAGGCTCGGCGTGTGCGCGACTGCTGAGGGAATCGGAGAAGCGATTTTGTCGGCGAAAAATGTCGAGCTCGAAGGATTGATGACGCACTTCGCTTCAGCCGCGAATTATCAGACCGGCCAGACGGACGAGCAGTCGGCTTTGTTTGACCTCCTTGCGCAGAGACTGAACAGCGCGGGTGTCCATCCGGCCCTGGTGCATATGTCGAGCACGATTCCGGTGGCGTACGGAAGGCAGACGGCGTGGCGGAACATGGTTCGGCCCGGGCACGCGATCTACGGATATGTTTCGCCCGTCCGGGGGCATGCGCCGGGGAAAATTTTGCAAGTGAAACCGGCGCTGACTTGGCGGGCAACCGTGCTTTCGGTGAAAGACTTGCCGACGGGCTCACTCATCGGATATGGCGGGATGTTTCGGGCAGCGCGACCGACGCGGGTGGCCGTGATCGCGGCGGGCTACGCGGACGGCATTCCGCACCGGCTCTCGAACCGGGGCAGCGTGATTGTGAATGCCAAGCTGGCTCCCATCATCGGGGCCGTGTCGATGGATTTGACTTCTATCGATGTGACTGACTCGCCGGAGACGCGCGTGGGGGACTCTGTTACGCTGCTAGGCTCAGAGGGAAAAGTGAGTATCGACGCCCAGCAGATTGCGAGACAGGCCGGAACCATTTCCTACAGCGTGCTGTGCGGCATTCATGCGCGAGTGAAGCGAGTTTACATTTAGAGCTATCTACGCTGGCGGTTGCGTACTGAGCTAGACTGAACCAAATAACCTGTTCTTCCGTTCGGAGAACCGAGTGTCCGCCTCGCCGCCTGAAACGCCGCCTCCTGGCGATAATCCCGCATCGTTGAACGCCACGCGCGAGTCCGGCGCGATCGCTGGAGCGGTAATTGGTCCGTACCATTTACTCGAGCGAATCGGCCAGGGCGGGATGGGAGAGGTCTGGCTCAGTGAGCAGAAGTATCCCGTGCGCCGCCGGGTTGCGCTCAAGCTGATCAAAGCCGGTATGGACACGCGCGAGGTCGTGGCGCGGTTTGAATCCGAGCGGCAAGCCTTAGCGATGATGGACCATCCCGCGATCGCGAAGGTCTTCGACGCGGGCTCGACGCAGCAAGGACGGCCGTACTTCGTGATGGAGTACGTCGCGGGAATCCCGATCACGACCTACTGTGACAAGCACACGTTAACCACGCGCGAGCGGCTGGAGTTATTTGTGCACGTTTGCGAAGGCGTGCAGCATGCGCATCAGAAGGCAATCATTCATCGCGATCTGAAGCCTTCGAACATTCTGGTGACGGAAGTGGATGGGAAACCAGTTCCGAAGATCATCGATTTCGGGGTTGCCAAGGCCATTTCGCAACGGCTCACGGCGGAGACGATGTTCACGCAGGTTGGAGCGATTCTCGGCACGCCGGAATACATGAGCCCGGAGCAGGCGGATTCGGCGGGAGAGAACATCGACACGCGTACGGACGTGTATTCGCTCGGGGTGGTTTTGTATGAACTGCTGGTGGGCGCCCTCCCGCTCGATTTCCGCAAGCTGGCTTTTGAAGAGATGCTCCGCAAGCTGCGCGATGAGGATGCTCCGAAGCCGAGCACGAAGCTGCGAACGTTAGGCGATGAGTCTACGGCTACGGCGCATAAACGCCGCACGGAACCCGCGACACTGGGGCGGCAATTGCGGGGCGATTTAGACTCGATCACTTTGAAAGCTCTCGAAAAGGATCGCTCACGACGTTATGGCACGGCATCGGAGCTCGCCGGGGATCTCGGGAGGTATCTTCGCAATGAGCCCGTCTCAGCCACGCCCGCGAACATCGCCTATCGTGCCCGGAAATACATTCGCCGTCACAGGGTTGGAGTCGCGGCAGCCGCAGCTTTGGTTCTGTTATTAGCGTCATTCGCTATAACGGAAGGCTTTCAACTGCGTCGGATTATGCGCGAACGTGACCGGGCGGACCGCATAACGAACTTTATGACGAGCATGTTCAAGGTTTCGAATCCGAGCGAAGCGCGAGGAAGCAAGGTGACGGTTCGGGAAATCCTGGATAAAGCGTCGAAGGACATCGGCACAGGGTTGGCGAATGACCCTGCACTGCAGGCCCAAATGATGAACGTGATGGGAACGGTGTACTTCAACCTCGGATTGTATTCGCAGGCATATCCTCTATTGGCGCGGGCGCTTGAGATTCGCACTCGTATTCTCGGCCTCGAGAATCCCGATACGCTGAAATCGATGAACGATCTCGGTACCACTCTGGACGAGCAAGGCCGGTACATCGAAGCGGAGCGATTACACCGTCAGGTGCTGGACAGTCGACGCCGGATACTCGGGCCAGACCACCCGGATACGTTAGCGTCAATGAACAACCTGGCGAATAGCCTCGGCGAGCAAGCCCGTTATCAGGAGGCAGAAAAGCTAATCCGACAAGCGATCAATGTTGAAAGCCGCGTGTTCGGGCCGGATGACAAGAACACTACGGGTTCGCGCGAAAACCTCGCGATCACGCTGGACCAGGAGGGCAAGTTTTCGGAAGCGGAGACGCTGGAGCAAGAAGTCCTCAGTGTCCGGCGCAGGGTTCTCGGGGCAGGACATCCTGACACTCTTCGCTCGATGTCGAATGTCGGGGCAACTCTTATGCATACGGGCAACTATGCAGAGGCGGAGAAGCTGGAGCGAGAAGTGCAGGATCTTCAGATCCGGGTCCTTGGACGCGATCATCCGGACACCGCGGAGACAACCTATAACCTGGCCACTATTGCCGCACATCTGGGGCGGCGTGACGAAGCGCTTTTGCTTCTACGCGAGGCGCTCGATAACCATTTAGATGTGGAAACGATGCTGGGCCTCGAGAAAGAATCCGACCTGAAAGTGCTCCACGGCGACCCGCGTTTTGAGGCGCTCGTTACGGACGCTCGCCGGCGCGCCGCATCAGCAGCAAACGCAAAGTGATCGTGTGATTGCGCCCTGTTGCGGATGCTAAAATTACGTCTTTCATGTCCCTTTCGAGCGACCGGGAGCAGTTGAAACAACTGCTGGCGGCGCGATCTGTCCGTCGCGGGGAATTTAAACTTGCTTCCGGTCTGACCAGCGATGTTTATGTCGACGCGAAGCTCACAACGCTTCACGCGCCGGCGATCCCGCTGGTTGGCCGTTTGTTTCTCGACAAAATCCGGCAACATGGCTGGAAGCCGCAGGCCATCGGCGGGCTGATACTCGGGGCGGATCCGATCGTCAGCGCCGTTGCGCGTGAAAGTATCGAGACGAACAGCCCCATGGATGGCTTTCTAGTTCGCAAGGAAGCTAAGGATCATGGGCTGCACAGGTTCATTGAGGGGATCAGCAATCCGGCTGGGCTCGCCGTCGTGATTGTCGATGATGTTTGTACGACGGCCGGCTCTACGGCTGACGCAGTTGAGAAAGCGCGCAAAGCGGGAATGGTTGTCCTGGGCGCGATTTGCTTAGTGGATCGCGAGCAGGGCGGCCAAAAGCGCTTGGCTGAGCTCGGTTGTGAGTTCGACCGCGTGTTCCGGCTTGCCGAACTGCTAGAGTGCGAGAAGCACGGCGAGCTGGCCGGAGCTCAGGCTACTACTATTTGAAACCTCCACAAAACGGGAACATTAGGGGAAAAGTTTCCGTCTGGCAAGAGGCGGGAGTTCGTCTAGTTTGAAGAAAAAATGGAAGGTAGTTATCTTACTGAGCTTGTTGGTGCTCATTGCAGGAGCAGTGTTCGCCAGTATCAAAATCAGCCAGCGCGGAGTGGTGATCGTCCAGACCGGCAAGGTGATGCGGATGGATCTGACCTCGATCGTGACCGCCTCGGGCGAGGTGAAACCGCGGAACTACATCAATATCGGTACGAATGCGCAAAGCCCTGCGCCGATCACGGCAATTTACGTGAAAGAGGGCGACCGCGTAAGGAAAGGGCAACTTCTGGCCCGGTTAGCTGACGTTCAGCCGAGCGCCGATGTCAGCTCAGCGAAGGCGTTGGTGAATTCGGCGCTGGCCGATTCGGCAGCGAGTGAAGCAGCTTTGAAATCCGCGGACGACAATATCGCCGTTGCAGAAGCCCAAGTCGAGCATGACCGTGCCGACTTGGAACAAAAGACGATTGACCTGAAACGCAGCCAGCAGCTTTCCGATGCAAAACTGATTGCACCGCAAGATTTTGAGGCCAAAAAAGCGGCTTACGATCTGGCGCAATCTACTTTGGTCGAATCGCAACGGCGCGTGGCGCAGGCGCAATCGCAGCGGGCGCAATCGGCGGCTCAGCTTGCGTCAGCTCAAAAGAAGATAGCGCAGGCGCAAGCGGTGGTGACGCGCTCAGAGAACGTCCTTTCGGAGTACGATGCGGTCGCGCCCTTGGACGGCGTCGTGACCAACCTGCCTGTGCGAGTGGGTGAAACCGTCGTACCCGGAATTCAGAACTCGGCTTCTTCGACCATCATGACGATCGCCGATATGTCGATTATCACGGCTGAGGTCAATGTTGATGAGACAGACATCGTGAGCATCGGGTTGGATGAGCCGGCCGAGGTCACAATTGACGCCATACCGAATCGAACCTTCAAAGGAAAGGTGATCGAGATCGGGAACACTGCCATTGTTCGCTCTTCAGGCGTAGCAGCATCGCAAAGCCAGACTTCCAGTCAAGAGGCAAAGGATTTCAGAGTTGTGATCGCGCTCGACATTCCCGAGGATCTGGTGCGGCCCGGCCTATCCTGCACGGCAAAGATCACAACGGCCACGCGCTCCCATGTTCTGGCGATTCCCATTCAAGCTTTGACCATGCGTCAAAAAGGACAGCTGACGCAGCCTAAACCTGGCCAGAAGCAAAGCGATCAGCAACTCGATCCGGCGGCGCAGAAGGCGGCCAAAGAGGAGCTGCAAGGAGTCTTTGTCGTGAACGGCGAAAAAGCTCAATTCCGAAAGGTCGAGACGGGGATTACGGGCCAGACCGACATCGAAGTCGTCAGCGGTCTGAAAGAAGGGGATGAAATTGTCACCGGCGCGTACCAGGTGATTCGCACCATCAGGAACGATGCGAGAGTGAAGATAGACAATAAGCCGCGCACGATGCCCTCCAGCACCGCTGCGGGATAGCCGCCGAACAGTCTTTACATGCCAGCACTCGAAACAGCGCTCGAGGAACTTAGCGCCAAGCAGCGCGAGGAACTTGGAGAACAACTCAAGCGCGAAGGCGTTGTCATTCGGACCTACGATCTGTGGAAAACCTACATTATGGGGGACCAGGAGATCCACGCAGTTTCGGGCGTTGATATCGAGATCAGGCGGGGTGAATACGTCGCCATCATGGGCCCGTCGGGCTCCGGGAAATCAACCCTAATGAATCTCGTCGGTTGTCTGGATACGCCGACCAAGGGCCTGTATTACCTGAACGGAAAGCTCGTCAGCGATATGGAAGACGACGAGCTCGCGCGCATTCGGAACAAGGAGATTGGATTCGTCTTTCAGACCTTCAACCTGCTGGCGCGGGCATCGGCTTTGCACAATGTGGAATTGCCGCTGATCTATGCCGGTATGCCGTCCCAAACGCGCATCGAGCGGGCTCGGCAAGCTCTGGCGGCGGTGGACCTGGAGCAACGGATGCAGCATAAGCCGAATGAGCTCTCGGGGGGACAGAGGCAGCGCGTCGCCATTGCGCGGGCGCTCGTGAATCATCCCTCGATTCTGCTGGCTGACGAGCCGACCGGCGCCTTGGACACGCATACGGGGAGTGAAATCATGGCCCTGTTTGAGCGCTTGCACCAGGAAGGCAATACCATCGTGCTGGTTACGCATGAGGCCGACATTGCCATGCACGCTCACAGGATCATTCATATCCGGGACGGCAAGGTCGAGCTGGATGAACTGACCCGGCATTAATCGCGGAAATCCCTGTATTCGCCCGCATTTGAGAGCGATTTCCGGCAAATTCGCCACTTAAGGCTTTAGGGCGTGAAAACTGTTGTATCTTTAAGCCTACCGGGAACGCGCCTGGAGTCTGGGGAAAAAAGACCGATTGGGACCGCAATGGAAGCCACGATCCGCATTCTGATGGCCGAGGACAATGCCATTAACCAGCGTGTGGGCAAGCTCATCCTGCAGCGGGCAGGGTTCCGTATTGATCTCGTAGGGGACGGTTATGAGGCCGTCGAGGCGCATCGCGCCAATCCGTACCACGTCATTTTGATGGATTGCCAGATGCCGGTAATGGATGGGTTCGAGGCGTGCAGGCACATTCGCGAGCTCGGGCCACCGCAGCCCGCGATTGTCGCGGTCACCGCGAACGCGCTGGTTGGGGAACGCAACCGGTGTCTCGCGGCGGGCATGGACGACTATCTTTCGAAGCCGTTTCAAGCCGAACAACTGGTCGGGATCGTAAAGAAGTGGTTAGATAAGCGGCTTCTCTCACCGGTGGGGGAGCCCGCTTTGGCCTCGACCGGTCTTAGCGGCGCCAAGCCACTAAAAGAATAAACAGCACAATCCAGAGAAAATCCAAATAATGCCAGAAAATGGAGACGCCGTTTGCAAGAGCGCGCGTGTTCATCTGGTATTTCGGTCCGCTGGCCGGTTGATGCGTACGAACCAGGAGATAGCCAAGGCCAGCCAGACCCGCTATGATGTGCAGTCCGTGTAGTCCCGTAAATAGAAAAATGAACCAGGAGTGAGGGTTCCTTTTCAGGATGACGCCGGAGTGGAGGATCTGAAACCAGGCGGTGATCTGCCCGGCGAGGAACAGCAAGCCCAGCGCCGCGGTCCAGATCATCAGACGAAAAAAGCCGCGCTGATCGTTGTCTCGCAAACGACGCCGCGCAGCTTCGAAGATCACGCTGCTTGCGAGAAGAACGCCCGTAGTGCCCCAGAGGATTCGAGGGATAGCGATGCGCCCCCAAAACAGCGCTGAATGTGAGCGAATCAGAAATACGGCGATCATTGCGCCAAACGTCATAGTGACGGTGGCAAGGACTACGATCACCGTGAACACGGACAGCGAGTTAAGCTCACGCTCACGGGCGGCCGTCTCTGTCGCGGGAGTCACCTGATACTATGATGCTCCACGGCTTTCCGGGTTCGTCCTAGCTGTTACACTGGCTTCGATATGCAAAGCAGGCTCGCTTGCTTGCTCGTGATATGCTCATTCGCTGCGACTCTGCCGGCGAAAGAACCTGTCAAAGCCAAGCATGGAATGGTCGTCGCGCAAGAGCCAATCGCGGCAGATGTTGGCGCATCAGTGCTCAAAGGCGGCGGAAACGCGATCGACGCGGCGATTGCGGTTGGCTTTGCGCTAGCGGTGACGCATCCCTCGGCCGGTAACATCGGCGGCGGTGGTTTTATGCTGGTCCGGTTAGCCGACGGCAAGACAACCTTTCTCGATTTCCGTGAGGCGGCGCCGCAGAAGGCCACTCCCAACATGTATATCGGGCCGGACGGCAAGCCCACGCGCGACAGCATCGTCGGATGGCGCGCTTCCGGAGTTCCGGGGTCGGTTGCCGGTTTTGAGCTTGCTTATCGGAAGTTCGCGAGCAGATCGTGGGCGGACTTGCTCGCGCCCGCGGTTCAGCTTGCGCGCGATGGTTTCGTTGTCGATGAGGCGTTCGCGGCGTCTCTGAACAGCCCCGAAAGCAGGCTTCAGCTCGATTCGGAATCCCGGCGAATCTTCCTGAGAGATGGAAATCCGTACAAGCCTGGCGACAAGTTCCAACAGCCGGACCTTGCGGCGACTCTGGCGCGTGTTGCCAGGAACGGCGCGAAAGAGTTCTACGAAGGAGACACTGCCAAGCGCCTCGTGGCCGCTATGGCAACCCATGGGGGATTGATCAGTGTTGACGATCTGAAGAGCTATCGTGTCATCGAGCGCGCTCCACTCGAAGGCGACTACAAAGGCTTCCATGTCCTCACCGCGCCCCCGCCAAGCGCCGGAGGCATCGGTCTGCTGCAAATGATGGGCATACTGGCCGGCACCAGCTACGACGCGGCCGGACCCGATTCCGCAACCGCCGTCCATTATGAAGCCGAGAGCATGCGCCGCTTCTATGCTGATCGCAGCGAGTACCTTGGGGATCCCGCATTCTACAACGTTCCGGTGAAGCAGTTGCTTGACCCGGCCTATCTCGCTTGGCGACGCGGGACCATCGATCCGAATCGCGCGACGCCCAGTGACCTGATTGGCCCGGGGCTTCCGAAATCTCTGAACGCGCGAAATGCGCGTGTCTCGCTCACCGAAAGCACGCAGACCACTCACTACAACGTTATCGATGAAAAGGGAAATGCGGTGGCTGTCACCTACACTCTGAATGGCTCTTTCGGGAACGGCATCACCGTGCCCGGCCTCGGTTTCCTGATGAACAACGAAATGGATGATTTCGTGGCCAAACCCGGTGAGCCGAATATGTTCGGTTTGGTCGGGGGCGAGGCGAATGCAATTGAGCCGGGCAAGCGTCCGCTCTCTTCGATGACCCCCACGATCATCACCAACAACGGCAAGCTCTTCATGGCCGTGGGCGCACCCGGCGGCTCGCGGATCACGACCGGAGTCATGGAAGTGATTCTCAATGTGCTCGATTTCCACATGAATCCGCAGGATGCCGTCGACTTGCCCCGCTTCCATCACCAATGGAAGCCCGATGTCCTCTATCTGCAAAACGGATTTCCTGATGCTGCCGAACAGGCGCTCAGGAACATGGGCTATCACGTGGAAAGCACGGGAGGAGTTGCGCGCGTAGAGGCGATTGTCGCTCACGACGGCGTTCTCGAGGGCGGAACCGAATCTCGCGGGCATGGCAAAGTTTCGGGATATTAAAGCACTCTTGTTCAAGAACGGCTGAGCCCAGCCAATAAACATTGAAAATGCAGCGTGTTCTTTCGACTCACCTCTTTGTGAAGCACCGCCTGACGACCGTCTGGCTCGAGCGCGTCTGGGATGCCGGATTTCCGGCGGTCGAGATCTTCTGCGCGCGCCAACATATCGACTATCGGGACAAAGCGCAAATCATCGAGCTGGGCCACTGGTTTCGGGATTCCGAATTGACCATGCACTCTTTACATGCGCCCATGTACAGCGATGATGTATGGGGACGCTCCGGGCCGCAAGCCGTCCTCGATATCACCGAGACTGTAAAGGCGAAGCGCATGAGCATGGTGGACGAGATCAAGCGCGCTATCGAAATTGCCGATGTGGTGCCGTTCCGCTACTTGATTCAGCATCTCGGCGTGGCGGGAGAAGAGCTCGACGAGCGGAAATTGGAAGCGGCGTTTTCTTCTCTCGATGAGATCAAAGTTTTCGCGGGGCAACGCGGGGTCGAAGTCCTGCTCGAGAACATTCCCAATGCACTGTCATCGGGTGAGCGCCTAAACTATTTTCTGCGCCAAACCCACCTCAATCTGAATTATTGTTTCGATGTCGGACACGCCCACCTGGCGCACGGAATCGAAGCTGAATTCGACGTAATGAAAGACCGGATTCGCTCAACACACATCCATGATAACGACGGCAACGAAGACCGGCACTGGTTCCCGGGCGAAGGCAACATCGATTGGACAAAAACCATACAGGTGCTGGGATCGCGTGCCGATCAATACCCGCTCTTGCTCGAGCTGCGCGAGCCGGAAGGCCGCGAGCACCCGATCGAAGGAGCGCGCCAAGCCTGGGACGAATTGGCAAAACACCTATGAGCGGCGAAGCAACGGCAATCCCGACCGCTGGAACCGCTTCGAAAATTACGATCGGCGAAGCAAGCCGGCATGTAGGCGAGCGCATCGAGATCCAAGGCTGGCTCTATAACCTACGAAAGTCAGGGAAAATTGTGTTTCCCATTGTGCGCGATGGCACGGGGCTCATGCAGTGCGTAGCAGTAAAGAGCAGCTTGCCCGAACAGGTCTTCGAAGAATTGAAGAACCTGACTCAAGAGAGTTCGCTCGCAATCATAGGCACGATACGCGCTGAAGCACGTGCTCCCGGAGGCTACGAGCTCGACGTCAGCGATGCCCGCGTCCTTCAGCGAGTCAGCGAAGAGCGTCCGTACCCGATCACTCCGAAAGAGCATGGCGTCGATTTCCTGATGGATCATCGCCATCTCTGGTTGCGCAGCCGGCGCCAGCACGCGGCCATTCGGGTGCGCCACCAGGTCATCAAGGCGATACGCGATTACTTCGATTCGCACGGCTTCACGTTGGTCGACACGCCCATCTTCACGCCCGCGGCCTGCGAGGGGACTACAACGCTCTTCGAAGTAGATTACTTCGGCGATGAAAAAGTGTATCTCACGCAATCCGGGCAGCTCTACAACGAAGCGAACGCTATGGCGTTCGGCAAAGTGTATTGCTTTGGGCCTACATTTCGCGCGGAAAAGTCGAAAACGCGCCGGCACCTGACTGAATTCTGGATGGTTGAGCCTGAGATGGCCTACGCGGATCTCGAAGAAGTGAAGCGCGTGGCTGAAGATCTTATCGTATATACGGTCGGGCAAGTGCTCGAGAACCGGCGCGAAGAGCTGAACGTGCTCGAGCGCGATACATCCAAGCTTGAGGCGGTTAAGGCGCCATTCCCGCGCATGAGTTATGACGATGCGGTGAAGCTTTTACAGGCGAAAGGCAGTGAAATTCAATGGGGCGGCGACTTCGGCAACGCGGATGAAACACTGCTTACCCAGGATTTCGATCGGCCCGTGATTGTCGATCGTTATCCCGCCGCCATCAAGGCTTTCTACTTCCAAACCGATGAGCAGCGCCCCGAGCTGGCTTTAGGCGTCGATATCATCGCGCCCGAAGGATACGGCGAAATCGTCGGCGGCGGACAGAGGATCCATGATCTCGCCCTGATCGAACAGCGGCTGCGCGAACACAACCTTCCGCGCGAAGCGTTCGAGTGGTATTTGGATCTAAGAATGTTCGGCAGCGTGCCGCACGGAGGCTTCGGGATGGGTGTCGAGCGGTTTGTCGCCTGGATGTGCGGTCTCGAGCACGTTCGTGAAACCATTCCTTATCCGCGAATGCTCTACCGGACGCGGCCGTAGCAGTTAGGCGAAAAAGATGCGCCAATCTCACATTTCGGTTTTGGGAGCGCCGCTGGATTTGGGCGCTGGCCGCCGCGGTGTCGATATGGGCCCTTCAGCGTTGCGATTGGCCGGGCTGAACACGCGATTGCCTTCGCTCGGCTACCAGCTGGACGATTTGGGAAATGTCTCCGTCGCTCAACAGGAGAGCACTCCCAGCGGTCCGCAGAATGCCAAGTACTTGTCGCAGATCGCCAGGACCTGTACAAAGCTGGCTGAAATGGTTGAAAAAATTCTCGATTCGGATAACTTTCCTCTCGTGCTCGGGGGCGATCATTCCGTTGCCACAGGCACTATGTCGGGCGTCTCTGATTTCTTCCATAAGCGAGGCGAGAAGGTGGGTCTTATCTGGATCGATGCCCATGCGGACATGAATACGCCCGAATCGAGCCCCAGTGGCAACGTGCATGGCATGCCGCTCGCCTGTTGCATCGGTAGAGGTCCGCGCGAGTTGACCCATATCTTCGATTACGCTCCCAAGGTAGAAGGAAAAAACGTCGTGCTGGTGGGAATCCGTGATGTGGATCAACGCGAGCGCGAGACAATCCGCGAATCCGGCGTTACCGCTTTCACCATGCGCGACATCGACGAGCGTGGTCTTCCCATGATTATGGAGCGGGCGATTGCGGCCGCAAATAAAGGCACATCCGGCTTTCATCTCTCGCTCGACATGGACGTAGTCGATCCTGATGAAGCCCCCGGCGTCGGCACTCCGGTTCGCGGAGGCATGACTTACCGGGAAGCGCATCTCGCCATGGAAACCATTTGCGATTGCAGCCGTATGCTGTCGATGGAAGTCGTCGAAGTGAATCCGGTTCTTGACGAAGCCAATCGGACTGCCTTGCTGGCCGTCGAGCTCGTGATGTCAGCAATGGGGAAAAAGATTCTCTAGGCCCCGATTAGCGTCCGACCCAAACCGGGCGCCGGACTGCCCACGGCAGCCTGGTTCTACGGTGACAAGCCTATATCTATGTGGGCGAGACGCTTTTCGCTACCGAACCCATTGCGAATACACCCAGCAAGAGGTCCCGAGGTAGTAACCGCTTCTGACGGTTACGTGCGCCAGCACTCGCGCATTGTCATTTCCCTCGATCGTGCCATCAACTATCGTTCCTTCATCCAACATGGGGATGTCGTGTCTTGCCATTAACCCAACCGCGCCTGCTGTATCGTGACGTGAGGCGGCGAGAAGTACCTCGACTTCGTCCACCTGTTTTTCCGCGCAAGGCATACTCCGTATAAGTCTCTTATTGGTAAATGTCGAATAGCTGCTCATGTAATCACCGCTGTAATGGGGGACCGCTTTGGGCCGAAGAGCGGTAGCTACGGCAAGTGCAATCATCAGCACTACTGCACTCACCAGAATGAGACTTCCAGCGATACTCTTCATAGTTGCTTTCGGTTCGCTCACGCCGACTCTTTCGTTTCGCTTCGTTTCCCAGTTAGGTATTTTACTCTTACGCTCGCGTATAGATAGCCCCAACCGCCCATCGCCGCCCGGACGGAACTCGGAGCGTCAGCAACGGGCCGTTTCCCGTTCAACCCAATCCCAGCTTCTTTTGCAAATGCGGCACGGCGCCATGCAACAACACATCCTCGGAAGTGCGCGTACGCCGCTCTCCAAATTCCACCTTGCCCTCGCTCAGTTTCTTGCCCACTGTGATTCGGTACGGAATGCCGATCAGGTCGGCATCCTTGAACTTCACTCCCGGCCTTTCATCGCGATCATCGAGTAGGACATCGATTCCCACCTTCGTGCATTCCGCATACAACAAATCGGCCGCTTCTCTTTGCAGAGAGTCGCTGTAGTTCACGGGCGTAATCACGACCGAGAAGGGCGCAATCGCAGCGGGCAAAGCTATGCCGTCTTTATCGTGATAGAGCTCGATGGCGCAGGTCAGAATTCGCTCGATCCCGATGCCGTAAGAGCCCATGATCGGCGTGATCTCTTTCCCGTTTTCGTCGAGGACGCGCAAACCCATCGACTCGGAATATTTATAGCCGAGCTTGAAAATGTGTCCAATCTCGATAACCTTGATGACGTCGAGCGCGCCGCCGCAATTCAAGCACATGTCGGTCGCTGATACCTGGCGCAAGTCGAAGTATTCTGGCTCGAAATCTTTACCCGGCGTTACGTTCTTCAGGTGGTAGTCATCACGATTCGCGCCCGTAATCATATTGCGGCGGCCGTTCAGCGCGGTATCTGCAAGCACGCGCATTTTCTTCATACCAACAGGCCCAAGAGAGCCCGCGCTTGCGCCGAACCATTCCACGATCTCCTGCGGATGAGCTGGCCTTACTTCAGACGCCCCCAACGCTGACACAAGTTTTGTCTCGCTTAACTGATGATCGCCACGCAGCATGATCAGCACCGCGTTGTCGTCCGCCACGATGACCAGGCTCTTCATCTGTGACGTTTCCGGCAGTTTCGTAAACTTCGCGACGTCGGGAATCGTTTTCAAGTCCGGCGTGTGAAACTGCTCAGGAACGAAATCGCCCTCGGGATCGGGTGTGGCGTGCGCGCTGGGGCGTGCCACCGCCTTCTCCAGATTCGCAGCATACCCGCAGTTCCGGCAGCGAACCACGAAATCTTCGCCGGCATCTGACGCGATCATGAACTCTTCCGACTGGCTACCGCCCATGGCGCCCGAATGTGCCTCAACGATCATGTATTCGAGCCCGCATCGATCGAAGATCCTGCAATACGCCTCGTGATGCTTGTTGTAAGCCGCATCCAGGCCGCTCGCATCCAGATCGAAGGTGTACGAGTCTTTCATGATGAACTGCCGGACTCGAAGCAAACCGGATTTCGGCCGGGGCTCATCCCTAAACTTGGTCTGAATCTGATACCAGATCTGAGGCAATTGCTTGTAGCTGCGCAGCTCGCCGCGCGCGATCAAGGTCACAATTTCCTCGTGCGTCATTCCGAGGCACAGGTCGCGCCCGAAGCGATCCTTCAGCCGGAACATGTTGTCGCCCATCACTTCCCAGCGCCCCGATTCCTGCCACACTTCCGCGGGATGCAGAGCTGCCAAAAGCATCTCCTGGCCGCCGATTCGATTCATCTCTTCGCGAACGATCTGCTGAATTTTCAGAAGCGAGCGTTGCGCGAGCAGCAGGTAATTGTAGATGCCTGCCGAAAGCTGCCGTATGTAGCCGGCCCGCAACAGCAGCTGATGACTGATCACTTCCGCTTCCGCGGGAGTTTCCCGCAGAGTGGGGATAAAAAGGTTGCTCCAACGCATGACTAGACAATTATCGCTGTCTTCTCTACAATCCCGATACTATAAGGAAGACGAAACGTATGCCGGACAACAATTCCATCCCCGTAACCAAAGCTGATTTCGACGCCGGAATGAAGGCATTGCGAGATTACATTGATGAACGGACTCGTGACATGCAAACCGAGCTGCTACGCGGTTTTCGGTCTTATCAGGAGAGTGCGACCGTCAAAATGGCCAAGCTCTTTAAGGGCGTAAACGGAACGGAGATAACCAACAATTAAGGCAGACGATATGAACGACCAACAACGCATGGCATTGCATCTATCCGAGGCGGATCCCGAGATCTACGAAGCGATTCAGCACGAGTTGGAGCGGCAGAACACCCGGCTCGAGCTGATCGCGAGCGAGAACTTTACATCGGAAGCCGTACTCGAAGCCGCAGGCAGCGTCTTTACGAACAAATACGCGGAAGGTTATCCTGGCAAGCGCTATTACGGCGGCTGTGAATTCACCGACATCGTCGAGAATCTTGCACGAGACAGAGCCAAGAAGCTCTTTAACGCCGAGTACGTAAATGTTCAGCCCCATTCCGGGTCGCAGGCCAACGAAGCGGCTTATGCTTCCGTCCTTCAGCCCGGCGACACAATCCTAGGCATGAATCTGGCGCATGGCGGCCATCTCACGCACGGCCATCCGCTGAACTTTTCCGGCAAGCTCTACAAGGTTGTCGCGTACGGTGTCCGCCGGGATGACGAGCTGATCGATTACGAGGAGGTTGCGCGATTAGCCGATGAGCACAAGCCCAAGGTGATTATCGCGGGGGCCAGTGCCTATTCGCGAGTGATTGATTTCGCACGCTTTCGTGACATCGCCGACGCCGTCGGCGCGGTGTTCATCGTCGATATGGCGCACTACTCCGGTCTGATCGCAGCAGGCGTTTATCCGAATCCTTGCGAGCATGCCGACATCGTAACTTCGACCACGCATAAGACCCTTCGCGGACCCCGTGCCGGCGTAATCTTCGCGAAAGAGAAATTCGGCGCGGCTATAGATCGAGCCGTCTTCCCGGGCGCACAAGGCGGGCCGCTTGTACATATCATCGCGGCAAAGGCTGTCTGCTTCCTCGAAGCGCTCGCAGAAGATTTCCGGATCTATCAAAAGCAGGTTCTGGCGAATGCGCGTGCACTCGCCGTATCGCTGCAGAGCGAAGGCTTCCGCGTCGTAAGCGGCGGCACGGACTCGCATATGTTTCTCATTGATGTTTTCGCGAAGGGTGTCAAAGGCAAGGAGGCCGAAAAGGCTCTCGACAATGCCTACATCACAGCCAACAAAAACGCTATTCCGTTTGACACAAACCCTCCCTTGAACCCCAGCGGCATTCGTCTGGGAAGTCCTGCGGTTACGACACGCGGCTTTCGTGAACCTGAGATGGCGGAAGTTGGATGGCTCATTGCGCGCGTGCTGAATAACGTCAAATCAGAAGAGGCCGTTGCGGAAGCGCAAAAACGAGTCGGCGCTCTTACCGATAGGTTCCCGCTCTACGCCTGGAAGCAGCAATGGGCGACGACCAGCGCCCGGTGACCCCCAAGCGAATAGTTGTTGGGGTTAGCGGCGCGACGGGAATCGTCTATGCCGTGCAATTACTGCGGCGCCTCAGGGGCGTCCAGATCGAGAGTCACTTGGTGGTTTCAAAAGCCGGTGACCTCACACGCACTTACGAGACGACACTATCGATCAACGAGTTGAGGGGAATGGCCGATGTGAACTATCGCGTCGGCGACGTTTCGGCTGCCATCTCGAGCGGCTCATTCAAGACCATGGGCATGATCGTGGCTCCTTGCTCCATGCGCACGCTGGCCGAAATTGCGACCGGCATGAGCAGTACCTTGCTGACGCGCGCCGCCGACGTTGCATTGAAGGAGCGGCGCAAGTTGGTCTTGCTGCCCCGCGAGACGCCTCTGCACGCCGGGCACTTACGGAACATGCTGGCCGTTACCGAAATGGGCGGAATTATTATGCCACCCGTGCCCGCATTCTATTTGAAACCGGCGACCATTGACGAGCTCGTCGACCACACCGTGTGCCGCGCCTTGGATTTGTTCGATATCGAAGTTCCAGGCGTGAAGAGGTGGGGAGAATAGGCGCTCTGCTAAGACGTTCGCGTGTGTGCGATCTGAGGGGCCTCTTCGATCGGCCGCTGCAGCGCGCCTTCCGGTTCGAGATAGTATCGCGTCAGGTCTTCTTTCAAAATGTGAAGAGCGGCTTCCGGAGAATCTGAAAAGCGAAACAGGTTCAAATCTTCCTTCGAAATGACGCCGTGCTTCACAAGCGCATTGAAATTTAAGATCTCGTTCCAGTATTCCGATCCATAAAGGACGATTAAGATCTTGCTCTCAAGCTTTCGAGTTTGCGCGAGCGTCAAAATCTCCATCATTTCGTCAAGGGTTCCGAACCCGCCTGGAAACACGACCAGCGCCTTCGCAAGATAAGCGAACCAAAACTTGCGCATAAAGAAGTAGTGAAACTCGAAACAAAGCTCCGGAGTAATGAAAGGATTGGGCCGCTGCTCGAACGGCAATCCGATATTCAGGCCGATTGTCTTGCCGCCGACATCGCTCGCGCCCCGGTTGGCGGCCTCCATGATTCCCGGACCTCCGCCCGAACACACGACGAACCGCCTGTGCGGCTCCGTGCAGGGCTCCGGCTCGGAGATCGAGGCTGCCCATTCGGTTAGCAGGCGCGCGAGTTCACGCGCCTCCTTGTAATAGCGCCCCAAAGGCCCGCTTTCCTGAATGCGGGCAGAGCCGAAGAATACGATGGTGTCCTGTATTCTCTCCTCCTGGAAATGCGCCAGCGGCCATAAATATTCGGAAAGAATGCGTAGCGGGCGCGATTCCGGGCTCTGCAGAAACGCTTCCTCGCGGTACGCGACCGGACGCCGGAAGAGCTCCTGCTCCGGGATGTTCAAATGCGGGCTCTGATCTTTGTTTGAAGCCAACGCTCCGATTGTCGCATCGGGTTGTTAAAATTCTGAAGCCGTGTCTTCTCGCCCGCTCGACCCGATTCAGCTGATCCCGCTGTTTCGCGAGCGCGTTTGGGGCCGCGAAAATCTTGCACCTTACTTTCCGTTCACGCAGTTGCATGAGCATATCGGCGAAGTGTGGTTTACGGCTGAAGAGAGCCTGACCTCACTCGACCAGCCGCTCGGCCAGTTGCTCATGGATCATCCCGGCATTTTGGGAAATGCCGTTGAGCCCCGCTATCCCGGCCTGTGTCCGTTGCTGCTAAAGCTGATCTTCACGAACCAAAGGCTGTCGGTGCAAGTGCATCCCGATGATGACTACGCCCAAACACATCACCGCAACTTGGGAAAAACGGAGGCATGGTATGTGCTCGATTCGAATCCTCTCGGGAAGGTCGCGCTTGGATTTCAGAAGCCTCTCTCGCGGGAAGAATTACGCAAAGCGGCGCAATCGGGCGAGATCGAGCACTTGCTCGCTTGGCGAACCGTGGCGCGAGGGGACGTGATTTTCGTGCCGGCCGGAACCGTACACGCGATCGGAGAAGGCGTGACGCTTTGCGAAATTCAGGAAAACTCTGACCTGACATACCGGCTCTACGATTATGGGCGCGGACGCGAGCTGCATCTCGAGCACGCGATTAACGTTTGCCAACTCGGTCCCTATGACGATCGCGAGAATCCCGTACAGGTAGCCGAATGGCGGGAGCAGTTACTTGAGTGCGCGTTTTTTCGCATTGAGCTGCTGAAGCCCAAACCGTCGATTCGAGTCGCGGCCGAATTGCCCTATTACGCGATCCTTTTGTGCATCAAAGGGTCCGGGACAATTGCCGATCACGAGTTCACGCCGGGCCAAGCTTGGCTCATCCCTGCGGGTGGCAAAGAGGTTCATATTCACGGTTCTGATTCGGAATGGATCCTCACTTATGCGTCAGATCGCCCATCAACGCGAATTCGTGGCTGATGGTTAGCGCAGGAACGCGCGGCAAAGCACGGCAACTTTCGTTCGGGCGGGGACATCGATTTTGCGGCTCAGCACAGAATAGTTCGACCGTTCAATTCTGGATAGCAGCCGGGAATAGATCTGGCGGAGAGCCCAAAGCGACCGGCGGCTCTTTTCAGCGATCAGCCCGGCAAGCGGCTCCGATTCGCGATAGTACGCGTGGGCCCGCGCCGCCTCGAAACGCATAAGGTCCCGAAACGCATCATTCTCCTTTCCGGAGCGGAGTTGATCAAATGGCACAGAGAACAGCTCAAGGTCCTCGCGAGGCAGATACGCGCGGCCGAGCGCAGCATCTTCGCGAATATCACGTAAAATGTTCGTCAATTGAAAGGCTACGCCGCACTTCTCCGCCAGTAGCAGCGCCTTCACCGATTCGAAACCAAAAATGTGAACGATCGTAAGCCCGACGACCGAAGCCACTTGATAGCAATAGCGATACAGCTCTTCAAACGTCTGTATTTGATGAGGCTCAATATCGGACATGATGCCGTCGATCATTTCGTGAAAGAAGCGATGTGGAATCGAATAGCGCTGAACCGTATCGTGAAATGCAGGCCAGATCGGATTTCCTTCGACATCGCCCGAAAGAGCGCGGTTCAGCTCCACGCGCCACTGTGCAATGCTTTGCCGCAGTGCGGTCTTGTTAGCGGTTTCAGGATCATCGCTCAAGTCATCGCAGTGGCGCATGAACGCGTAAATGGCGCACATGGCGTCGCGCTGAGGCTTTTCAAGCACTAGAAAAGAGTAATAGAAGTTTTTGGCCCGCTTCCGCGCGATTTGCCTGCAGTAGCGATAGGACCCGGCGACCCGCCGGTCCGTCAAAACGGAAGCAATCGCGGCAGGCACTGGATAAGAATACCGACGCGCTCGGCTCTTGAAATGCGCGGACGGCGCTTAAGGACGTTATAGCCCTGAGACCTGATTTTATCGAGAATCTTCAGCCCGCCTCGACTGAACAATTCAAGATCCAAAGCGAGGCGCCGGTCGACCTTCTTGATCAATGGCAGTCCTTTGCGAAAAAGATCCTCCGCTACGCACACGGCATCGCGCATGACCCGCTCGAAGCAAACATTGTATTCGCGTGCGAACAACTCTTCGACGCTGTAGCCGTGTTTCGACAACAAATCGAGAGGCAAATACACGCGGTTTTTTTGAAGATCCACGGTCACATCCTGCCAGAAGTTTGCCAGTTGAAGAGCAGTGCAAGTCTGGTCAGACAAGTGCTGCCGTTCGCGGTCGCGATACCCGCACAGATACAGAACCAGATGGCCCACCGGGTTCGCCGAGTTCACACAATACTCGAAGACGTCTTCAAACGTCTGATACCGGCCGACTGTTTGGTCCTGCTCGAACGCGCGGATCAGCCGCTCGAACGGGTCTATCGGAATGTCGTGCCGGGCAACCGTACGCCTCAAGGCTGCAAATACCGGATGGGACGCTCGCCCCTCGTACATGGCCTCCAACCCATCGCGCCACCAGGCAAGCAGGCGCAAGCTCTCTTGCGGATCGCCGATTTCATCGCCCAAGTCATCCGCCCAGCGGCAGAACGCGTACACGTTGTAAAAATCCTGATGCAGCTCTTTGGGAAGCAGAAAACTCACCACGTGAAAGTTTTCGTAGTGGTGCGTAGCCAGCCAGCGTGTGTACTCGAGCGCATCGCACTCTGAATGCGGGGCGGTTTCAAAAGGAACCTGGCGGATGTACTCTTTGGGCCGTAGATGTGCGACTGCCACGCCGATTTGCGTCACGGGAGAATTGCGGTTTTGATCTGACCGTTCCGGTGGTGGGCGAGGTCGCTCAAGACCTGGGGCAGCCGGCTGAGCGGCTCTTCGTGATTGACGAAATACCTGGCAGTTACGGCGCCGTCAGCAATCAATTGCAGCGCCCGCCGGATGTGCTGAGGAGTGTGATGAAAAGTCGCCTTACACGTGATTTCAGAGTAGTGCAACAGATCCGTATCAAGCGCAATCTTAGCGCCGCTGGGGCATCCGCCGAAGAAATTGACGGTTCCTCCCTTTCGAACGAGCCGCGTCGCAAGCTCCCAAGCCTCAGGATGGCCCGTGGCTTCAATCACGATATCTGCACCGCGTGCGGCGGTACGAGCACGCACCTCTGAAGTGAGAGCGGCGCGATTGCCCATCAGAATGCCCTCTTCCGCGCCCAGCATGACGGCTCGATCGACTTGTTCGATGCGCCGCGCAATCGCGATCACCCGTGCGCCAAACGCCCATTTCGCAAGCCGCACGAACATCAGGCCAATCGGTCCGAGGCCCATCACCGCAATCGCATCTCCCGGCTGAATATGGCTCTCGTCGAGCCCGCGCAAAGCGCAAGCGAGCGGCTCGACCAGAGCGGCGTCCTTATACGCGAGATCGCCAGGTATCCCGTAGGTATTCGTGCAAACGATGCGCTGCGGCAAGCGCATGAATTCCGCGTATGCCCCGTTATTGAACAGCAGATCCTCGCAAAGATTCTGCTGTTGCCGCAGGCAGAAAAAACACCGGTCGCACGGAGCGGAATTGGCCGCTACGATGCGCTGTCCGGCCCGAAAGTTCGTGACGCCTTCTCCGACTGCCACGACGTCGCCGGCCATTTCATGGCCAAATAGCGCGGGCGGAATGATCATTTTCGCGTGATACCCGCGGCGAAACACCTTAATATCGGTCCCACACGTCAGAGCAGCACGCACACGCACCAGCAATTCGCCAGGGCCAACCGGCGGGACGGGTACGGACTCGAGCCGCACGTCTTCCTTGCCGTAAAGCACTGCCGCTTGCATGTTACTGGCCGTCACGCAGTCTCCTGTGGATGAACGACAACTTTAAGCGACCGCTCAGAGGGCTGCCGTGCAATGCCGATGCCCCGCTCGATTTCTTGCAGCGGAATCCGATCGGAAATAAGTTGTTCAAGCGGCAGCTCGCCGCTGAACACCAGCCGGGCAGATTCGGCTTGCAGATCGAGATCGGCGCTGTAAGAACCGAGTAGAACACGCTCTCCCACGCAGACGTCAGCGCCGGAGATTTCGATACGCTCCGATGCCGAGGTTTGCGCAAACAGCAGTACTCTTGCTCCAGGCCGCGAGATGCGCAAGGCTTGTTCGACCAGTCCGTGGGCGCTGGTAGCGATGATTACCGCGTCAGCGCCCCGATTGTCCGTCCAATCTTTTACAGCGGTCTCGAAGGCCCTCTCCCGCGGATCGAATGACAGCGCGCCAAAGCGCTCGGAAAGCTCTCGCCGGAACTCGAGCGTGTCGGTGGAGAAGACTTCAGCGCCCACGCGCTTCGCGAGCAGTGTGAAAATGAGGCCGATCGGCCCTTGCCCCAGAATGGCGACCGCGTCGCCACGCGTTATGCCTAGTAGCTCGATGGCCTTCAGACATGTATTGACAGGCTCAACCCAGCAGGCCTGATCGAACGCCACGTGCGCCGGGATCTTTTCGAGGCCGCGATTTACAATCCAATCCATGACGCGGACGTACTGTGAAAAGCCGCCGCCCGCCGGCTCAAAACCCGCCGTGACACCCACGCGCTTGTATACCGCGCACTGGGCATAAAGACGCCGGAAGCAATAAAAACAGCTGCCGCAAGGTATATGATGGAAAGCCACAACGCGATCACCGGCCGAGTATGTGGTGACACCGGCGCCGACGGCAGCAACTACGCCGGCAGTCTCATGGCCGTAAATGCGTGGCGGAGGCAGGAGATCATACCCGATTTTTTTCAGATCGGTATGGCAAATGCCGCAGCTCTCGACACGAATCAGGATCTCGCCCGGCCCCGGCCGCGGAGTTTCGATGGTTTCGACCGACACCCGCCCTGAGCCCCGGTACACCGCAGCCGTCATGGAACGCGGCACCGCTTCATGCGGCAGGCGCATCGTCCGGCTTCGGCTTAAATCGGCAACTGACAAGACACTCCCCTAGGGCCTTCGCCGCATCCTCACTCCGTCGTTTCCAGTGAAGCAGCCGGGGGACCAATCCGGGATGCGTGAGGGCGTGTACTCCAATTTTCACACGTGCAATTCGGCCCTCCGGGGTTCGCATCCGGTTTATGTCAAGTGGAAAGGACTCATCGGCTCGATCACACACGGCCTTGATGCAGTAAAAGGGCAGCCCGGCGCGTTTCGTGCGCGCGGCGACCCCTGCCGCTTCCATGTCGATTGCCACAGCCCCGTGCTGCTCGAGTTGCTGCTTTTCGGCCGCATCATTGGCTATGCGGTCTTGCGAAAGCACCAGGCCTGAAACAAATTCGCCGGCCGCATCGACCGGAGCGCATTCAAACATCTCGCGCGATGCCAGCTCGAGGACCCCGGTGCCTACGACGATCTGCGATTCACGAAGATTCCGGTTGAGCGCTCCGCAGTATCCAGTGCTGACCACCGCCTCGAGCCTTGAAGAAGAAAGCTCGGCGCCCGTTACAGCGCGGATAGCGATCTCGACAGCTTGCGATGCGAGCTTAGGCCCTGCACCGTTGGCCGCGAGCAGGACGCGGCGCCCTTCCAACACGCCTTCGAACGCGTAATCGATTGGCCACTTAAGCTTTCGCAATCCCGTGAGCAGACTCGCGAAGGGTTCGAGCTCTCTGGCTTCAGACGCTACGTACAGAATGGCCATAGCCTAGCAATATCCGTTCTGTCGAAACCACTCAACCGCGCGACGCAGGGCGGAATCCGCGGGACCGGGTGAAAATCCAAGCTCACGCGAAGCTTTCGCATGCGTTACAAACATTTTCTTACGGGCCATCTTCACGGCGTCGAGTGGCGCCATTGGTTCCCGGCCGCTAATGTCAGCCCAAGCCGTTGTAACCACGCCCGCGGCATAGGCGACAGCGTAAGGAAGCTTTACTGTTGGAGCTGGCCGGTTCGTCAGCTTCGCGAGCCGGGCGAGGATTTGCTCGAGCGATAGGTTCTCCGAGCCGAGAATATAACGCTCGCCGCTGCGCCCGTGCTCGGCCGCCAACACGTGTCCGGTAGCGACATCACGCGCGTCGACAACATTCAGGCCGGTATCGATGTAGGCGGGCATTTTGTTGCGCAGAAAATCGAGAATGATCTTGCCGGTGGGCGTAGGCCGCCAATCGTGATCGCCCACCGGCGCAGTCGGATTTACGATCACGATCGGAAATCCGGCTTTCGCCTTTTCAACAGCGATCTGCTCTGCGAACCACTTAGATGTCTTGTAATGGCCCACCATGTCGCTTTTCGAAACCGGCGTATCCTCGTTGCCAATGCCACTCTTAGGCACGCCAATACAACCGACAGTGCTGGTGTACACAACGCGCTCGACCCGAGCGCCCTCGGCAGCTTCCAACAGATTGCGCGTCCCATCCACGTTCGACCTGTACAGCTCCTCGGGATGTTTCGACCACAGGCGATAATCCGCCGCGACATGAAACACGAGTTCACAGCCCTGAATGGCCCGGGCGAGCGACTCGGCATCGCGCAAGTCACCGGAGATGCGCTCGACATCGAGCTCTCGAATCTGACTGGCCGGCCGGCACAACGCGCGAACCCTATGCCCGCGCTCACTCAACACTCGGGCAACATGCCAGCCCAAAAAGCCGCTAGCGCCAGTGACCAGAGTCTGAGGCAATCGTGGGAGGGACGTCCCGCTTAGCGGAACGCCCAGGTCATCAATTTGAAAGTATCGGCGAATTTAGAGTTGATCCCGAGCGCTGCTGAGGGTTCATAACCGCAGTGCACCATGCAGTGCTCACAGCGCGGATCATTACCTTCGCCGTAATGGTTCCATTGTGTTTTTGTCATCAGCTCTTCGAAGGTGTCGTAGTGGGCATCCGTAATCAGGTAACACGGACCCTTCCAGCCTTTGACGTTGTAGGTAGGGTTGCCCCAGGCCGTACAAGGCAGCTTTCGGTCGCCTTTCAAAAAGTCGAGGTAGGTGGGCGTGTTGTTGATCCGGAAACGCTTCGCCAGCCGGTCGATGTCCTTGAACTTCTCGAACACGTCTTCACGGGTCATGAAGATTTCCCGCTGATTTACGGCCGAATAGCCGTAGGCGGGCGAGATCAGGAAACCATCCACGTCGAGCGTTTCGAGAAGCGTAAACAACTCCTCGATCTCGTTCATGTCCGTTTCTTTGTAGACTGTAGTGTTTGTGCAGACCTTAAAGCCGTGCTTCTTCGCGACCTTGATGCCTTCAATGGCTTCCTTGAACACGCCCTTTCGCTCGACCGCGAGGTCGTGGTTCTTCTCCATGCCATCCAGGTGCACGTTGAAGAAGAACCGCGAATCGGGATTGAATTCTTTCACCTTCTTGCGGATGAACATGCCGTTGGTGCAGAGAATGATGTTTTTCCCGCGCGCGAGAATCTCGGAACAGAGCCGGCCGATTTCGGGATACAGCATCGGCTCGCCGCCGCAGATCGATACCGTAGGCGCGCCGCATTCATCGACGGCCTTCAGACACTGTTCCACGGTCAGGCGCTGGGAGATGGTGCTCTCGTACTCGCGGATTCGCCCGCAGCCGGTGCAGGTGAGATTGCAAGCGTGCAGCGGCTCGAGCATCAACACAAGCGGAAACCGTTTCTTGATCAGAGGATGCACAAAGTCCGGCTGTTCTCCGGTACGTGTATGCATCAGGATCTTGAACGGGTTCGCCGAGTCATCACCGATGACGGTCTTCTGCCATTCCGGCGGGGGATTCAGCTTGTTCTTCGCAATGTAAGCTCCCATCCCGAGTGTCATCGATAGCGGAAATCTCATAATAAGTTCCTCATCTCAATTGCCCGGCGGCAGCGCTTCTCGCCAGCTTCCGCCCCGCGGGCATGGTGGTTTTCACGAATGTTGAAAGAGCAAGCAGCGGAAACGCATTGCGGTATCCCGTATATGAAAGGTAAAAAACTTTCGGAAAACCGGTTCCCGTGCAGTAGTCTTCATCCCAGGTTCCATCAGCGTGCTGCGATCTGGTGAGGTAGTCAATGCCGCTAAAGAGGCTTTCGCTCCGGACATCTCCTCCCGCCAAAAGCGCCAGAATGGCCCAGGCCGTTTGCGACGGAGTGCTGGGATTCGGAACGAAGCGGTTCTCGTCGTAGCTCGCGCAGCTCTCACCCCAGCCGCCGTCGTAATTCTGATACGCACGGACAAATTCGAGCGCCTGCTGGATGCACGGCTCGTGCTCGCTCAGACCGGCCGCTCGCAGGCCGCGTATGGCGAGAAACGTTCCGTAAATGTAGTTCACTCCCCATCGTCCAAACCAGCTTCCATCCGCTTCCTGGGCCCGCAGAAGAAATTGAACTCCGCGGCGAATGGCGGGATGGCTCGGCTCGACTCCGCAACGGATCAAAGCTTCAATCACGCGCCCCGTGATATCCGGGCAAGCCGGATCGAGCATCGCATTATGGTCCGCAAACGGCACATGGCTCAGAATCTTCCAATTATTGTCCGCGTCGAAAGCCGCCCAGCCCCCGTCTTTGCCTTGCATCGCGAGAAGCCAGTCCACGGCCCGCTTTTCGCATGCAAGCTGTTCGGCCTGGTTCGATGCACGAGCCTTGCCGAAGGCCAACAAAACCATCGCCGTGTCGTCGACATCCGGATAGAACTCGTTGTTGTACTCGAACGCCCAGCCCGACGCAGCAGCCTGCGGCCGCTTCCGGGACCAGTCCCCATTCCGGCGCACTTCCTTAGAGAGGAGCCAGTCCGCCACGCGCTCGAGCGCCCCGGGATGCGTGGCTTCTGCCTCTCCTAACGCGAAGGCTGCGATAGCTGAATCCCACACCGGCGAAAAGCAAGGCTGGATGAAAAAGCCGCGCTCATCATCGACGATCAACTTGTTGAACTGCCTCTCCGCTTCCATGCGCAGCGGATGATCGGGCCCGTATCCGAGCAGGTCGAGCGCCATGATCGAATACTGCATCGATGGATAGATCGCGCCTAAACCGTCCGAGCCTTCGAAGCGCTCGATCATCCACTCGGCGCACTTGTTTACCGCAAAACGACGGATGAAGCGCGGCCCTACTCGCTCCCAAATCTTCAGGCAGCGATCGAGAGCCAGGAAGCAGTTGCGCCAGCTGAATAAATCCCGGCCACGCTGCGGCATGGCGGGGGCTCCTGGGATGAAGAGTTCTTCCAAATTGAAATCCGCCGGGACCGGGCGGCGAGGATCCGCCGCATGCACGATCGAAAGCGCGATCACGATGGCGCGCGTCCAAGACGACATCTGATAGACGAAGTTGAGCGGCAGCAGCATGATCTCCGGCGGAATCGATGGGCAAGCCTGGCGCGGATATAGTCCGAACAGGCTCAGATTGGTGCGAACGTAGCTGTTCGCCGCCTGCAAGCCACCCATGTCCAGAATCCGTGCGCGTAGCCGCTGCATGCGCGCATCGTCCGCCGGAATACCCGCCAGCTTCAATGCAAAATACGCCTTGATCGACGCGCTGATCTCGGAAGGGCCGTGCAAATAGATGTTGAAACCGCCATCTTCGAGTTGGCGCGCAAGGATGGCCGATACAGCTTTATCGATCAGCGGCCGCGTGGAAGGATTCCAAACGCCATTAGCTGGCGGATGCAGCCAAAGCTGCAACATCACGTAATCCGATTCGAGCGTAGTGTCGGCTTTCAGGTCGGGACACCAGCCGCCTTCCGCCGACTGGGTGTTGAGAAGCGCCTCAGCGGCTTTGCCGACCGAGTTCGTAACGCTGAAGGTCAGAGACGCTGATTCTTGGAGATTTGATTGCATCATCTATCGTCGTACTCGCGCAACGGCTAACTACGAACGGTATGAAGCCGAGGTTTGAAGTTTTCAAGATCGGAGGGCAGCGTGAAGCGCACGTCCTCTTCCTTGATCTCAGCCTCTTCTAAATCGGTATATCCTTTCGTCCTCAAGTGATCGATCAGTTGTTGAACCAAATGTTCCGGGGCGGAAGCGCCCGCCGTGACCGCAACGATGTCGACGCCCTCCAGCGTCTCCGAACGCACCTCGCTGCAATCGTCCAGCAGATAAGCCGGAATGCCCGCCTTCTGGCAAACTTCCACCAGACGCCGGGAGTTGGAGCTGTTCTGCGAACCGACGACGAGCAAGGCTTGACACAACGGCGCCACAGCTTTCACCGCTAATTGCCGGTTCTCGGTCGCGTAACAGATATCCTGCGTCTTCGGGCCGATGATTTTCGGAAAGCGCTCAAACAGACGCTTCACGATGTCCTTCGTCTCATCCAGAGAGAGCGTCGTCTGCGTAAGGTAGACGACGTGCTCGGGATCGCGAATGTTCAGCCGGTCGACATCCGCGACGTCCGAAACCAAAATTGTGCTTTCGGGCGCCTCGCCCAGCGTCCCGATGACTTCGTCGTGATCGCGATGTCCGATCAGAACGATCGTGTACCCCTGCTTCGCGAAACGAACTGCTTCGAGGTGCACCTTTGTGACCAGCGGGCACGTGGCGTCAATGACCTGCAATCGCCTGTCTTTCGCCTCGGCTCGAATCGCGGGCGACACGCCATGCGCGCTGAAGATGACCCGCGCCCCTTCGGGGACTTCGCTCAGCTCATCAACGAAGATAGCGCCCGCGTGCCGAAGCTCATCGACGACATGCCGGTTGTGCACGATCTCCTTGCGGACGTAAATGGGTGCGCCATAAAGGTCGAGAGCGATACGGACCACGTCAATTGCCCGCACCACTC
Source organism: uncultured Acidobacteriaceae bacterium (assembly GCA_963703035.1). Lineage (GTDB taxonomy): Bacteria > Acidobacteriota > Terriglobia > Bryobacterales > Bryobacteraceae > Bog-105. Next base: position 3,733,590 of record OY969780.1, read on the forward strand.
CAGCGCAAAACCCTCGCGGCTTCAGCAGTAGGATCTTCTTTTCGAGGCCCTCAGCCGGAGCAATCCCTGCGGGTATGGCGGTCTCATATACTAAACCGGTAGAAGGCATAGGGAAACACTAGTATAACAAGCAGTTAGCCCCAGACTGCAACACGGGAGTTTACGGTGCAGCCCCGCCGCCAGAGGAGATTTTTACAGTAAATCAATCACATCGATCACGAAAAACGTGGAAGGATCGTACACGAGCACGTACCCGTCCAGGAACCCGAATTCGTAACCGGGTGGAGGGGGCGCCAGATATACAATCACGTCTTGAGGAACCGGCTCGATAACTGTCTGGTAAGTGGGTTGCAGAGTCACCCCTGCGGCGACATGCGGCCGGTGCGCACGATCAACGTGCGCGAGTTGCGCCTGGAAATGCGGCCGTAGCTTAGACCGGTCCTCAGCCCGGAAGTGGTAATGGGCGTTGGCGCTCTTGCGATCGTTAGACGCGCGCGTTTGCGGCTGGGCGTGCTCGGAGCCTTTCGCCGGTTGAGGGCGGGAATCCCGGGATTCCGCTTCATGTCCTGACTTGTCGCGGGTGTCTTTTTCAGCGCGCGTATCTTTTTTAGACTTCTTGTCTCGTTCCTCGTCGCGCGTTTGCTGCTTGTCCGCGGGCTCCTGCGCAGAGACGGTAAGTGACATGACAGGCAACGCGCACAGCGCTGCAGTCAACGCCCATGCAGGCACCCTTCTCCGATATGACATATAGGTTCCTCCCCCGCCATATATCGTACGCCAAATTCCGGGTGAAGTTCCGCAAAGGCAGTGCACAGGTCATGACCGGCCACTACGGCGTGGGTTTCTTCTGAAGGCGCCGTTAGGACGAGTGGAGCGGGTTTGACGGCTGCGGGTGTGGCTTGTCGCTCTCGCTTTTGTTCTCGCTCGATGCGCTTGCAGAGCTGCTCCAATTGCGTGAAGGCTCGGGTGAAGGCGCGTTCGGCGGTGGTTTTGTAGCGGGTGAAGCGCTCAAATTTTTTGTGGTCCTCTTCGGTCCACTCCAAAACGCTTTTTGCTTCGAGTGACTGCTCGAATTCGTTGTAGCGATTTGTATTGCGCCGGAGAACCCATTGCGCGTGCACGGCCTGCTCGACAAAAGAACGCTGCACGCTGTCCTCGGGTTGATAGTCGAGCAGCCAGTCTTCGAGCAGCTGGTTGAACTCCTCTTCGCTCTCACCCTGGATAATGGCTTGTTTTGAGCAGCAGCCGTGGGTAGTCGAGTTACGGCTCGAAATGGCTTTCCCGTTTTCTGTGCGAGGTCCGGTCGAGTGGCCGGGCCGGGGTTGAGGGGCGTAAGTTTCCGACATTTGCGTTTCCGCTCGAAGTTGTAACGCGGAGGGAAGCAGCGATGACGGGATTTTCGGCGTAAACGGCTGATTCAGAGGGGAAAGCGATTTTTTAAGAAACGGTCACCATGCGTGGAGGCGAGGGGCTAAGGTGATTTTGCGAAACGAAGTGCCGGTTTTGCGAAACGAAGTGTGGGCGGCCTTCTTGGATTACCTTTTCGACTAAGGGGAGACTCTTGGGATGGTAGACCACATTGGTGAGGGAACCATCGCGGATGCGCTAAACCGCTTCGTCAATCACATGAAGCGGAACGAGGAACCATTCCCGTGGGCGCACCGGCTATCCAAAACGATAGATCACTGTCAGCCGCGCATCGCTTTCACCATTAGGGGCCTTGATGTCTCGCCGATCTCAGCCACCTAGACGAGCTGGCCACCAACAACAAAAGAAATCGCCCGTCGTGATACTTGCATTTCTACCGAATTGCCGCGTCTGGACAAGCCCGGGTTGGAGATCGCTTTTCGGCCTGCTCGAAGAGCGGCTTAAAACGCTTAAAGTCCTGGCAGGATGTGCGGTTTGCGACTTGCTCGGCTGCCGCCGTTCGTCGCGCGGCGTGCGCCTGCCAGTTGTTGGCGGCTCTGCGCTCACGCCAAGCTCGGCCAGCAATTCGTCATCACCAAGATCAGTCATATCGCCGCCTGCCGCTGGGCGCGGTAGCGAGCGAGTGCCGCCATACCCTCGGCGATGCGCTTCTCCGAGGCATCCTGGGCAGTGATGTCCGGCAACCGGCCGCGCTCACGCTTAAACTGCAAAGCGCCCGGCGCCAATACACCCCAGGACTGACCCGATGCGTTCGTGTCACCCTTGCGAAGACGCTTAATGGCGGTATTATATACTCACAAGATGGCCCATTGAGTGCATACTCGAAGCATGGAACAAGAGCCGAGGACGTTTCAGGAAGCCATCGTATACTTCTCGAATCCTGGCAACTGCCGTGACTATCTGGTTGCGCGACGCTGGCCGAATGGCGTCACATGCCCACGCTCTGGAAGTGACAAGGTTCTGTTCCTAGAGAAGTACAACCGCTGGTATTGTAGGCAGGGGCATAAGGGCACCGCAATTCACGCTGAAGACCGGAACAGTCATGGAAGATTCCGCTATAGGTCTGGACAAATGGCTCACCGCAATGTGGCGAATCGTGAACTGCAAAAACGGGATTAGCTCTTGCGAAGTGCACCGCGCAATCGGAGTAACGCAAAACTGCTTGGTTCATGGATCACAGAATTCGCTTTGCGCTCGGTATAGATTCAGGCGAGAAACTTTCCGGTCACGTGGAGGCTGATGAAACTTTTTATCGGCGGCGAAGCTCGAAACATGCACGTTGGCAAACGGAAACGGCGCATCACCGGAACGGGCACGAAAGACAAAACCGCTGTGATGGGAATCATGGAGCGTGGCGGTAAAGTTCGCACCAGCGTCGTCTTTAACCAAAAGAAGCATGCCCTTCAATCTGAAGTGAAGAAACATGTGGAAGCCGGAGCCGCCCTTTATACAGATGCGCTACTCAGTTATGACGGACTGGCAAGCGATTACGCGCACCAGGTTATCGATCACGCCATCAAGTACGTTGACGGTCAGGTTCCCACGAACAGTCTGGAAAATTTCTGGAGTCTCTTAAGCGTGGCATCAGCGGAACCTATATCAGCGTGGAACCCTTTCACCTGTTCCGTTATCTCGATGAGGCAGACTTATCGATTCACCAATAGAAAGATTAACCGATGCTGAACGATTCAGTATGGCCGTGACTAGCATAGTCGGAAAGCGCCTGACGTTCGATCAATTGACTGGTAAAGAATGTGCAGCGGTGAGCTAGGATCACGACAGAAGCGCGGGAAACGCAAAGGGTCTAGCTCACGGAAAACTTTTGGTTCTTTGAAGAGTTAAGTTCTTTATTGCTCGGGTTTGGCTGATCGCTGTCAGCTTGGCGGCACGCCAGCGTTCTGGCCTTTCTCTTCACCAGTCGTAGTGTATCGTTGCTGCGGCGGAACGGCAGACATGGAATGCGCTGAACTAAAATCCACCATTGTTGAGTGGTTTGGTAAGCAGTTGGAATGTCACGGCAATGCCGATTCGTTCACGGCTATATTGCCTCTTTTACAGCCAAACGGCGACTCTATGGAGTTGGGCGTCACGGTGTTGGGCGAGTCCCGGTGGCGCGTTTCTGATCTGGGACACACGCACGAAATGCTGTATCTGGGCGGAGTTGATCTTGACGAAGAGTCAGATCGGAGCGACCAGTTTCAGCGGCTCATGACCAACCACGGCCTTACGGATCGCGATAACGAACTGTCGCGCGTCTTGTCGGGAAACGATTTATTAGGCGACCTGTTCGATTTCGTGAGCGCCATTCAATCTATGCTGTCTCTCCAGTTCACCCTCAGAACAACACAGCCGAGCAGGGACTTCGCAAGCATCGTTGCGAAGTTCTTTGCGGACCACGGAGCGCAGTTCGATATTCCCGGTGATCCCATCGAAGGTCTAACGGGCCGGTGGAAGTTCAACTTCGCACTGAACCACGTTGCGCCCACGACATACGTGAAAGCACTCACCGCCACTTCCACAACTCAAGCCATGAAGGGTACCGAACAGAGTGTTTTTGAGATTCGCGATGTGCGCGAAGTTAAGGCAGACTGGCGCAGTGTTGTCATTCTTGACGACGAAGGTGAACGAGAACCGCTGTGGAAGCCCAGAATGAAGCGGGTCTTTGAAGGGTATAGCATTCCCGCCATCATGTATGTCAGCCAGCGAGAACAACTCGTTAGTCTCGCTGAACAGTACCGCCGCTAGGGAAACATAACGATCTGATAGTCCGACGGGAGTTGGATGTTCGACTCGGCGAGGAAGTCCATCAGCGACTGATTCGGGTCTTTGTCTGACAGCGGTGGCTCAGGCTTGTACGCAAACCGTGGAACCTTCGTTGAGTCGAACTTATGTTTGTGTGGCCCATAAATCCAACTGCCCCCGTCGGGATTCTTGTGCTTAGCGGCCATATCCCAACTGCGCACGCAGTGGCCCAGATAGCGCAGCGAGAATCCCCATCGCTTGTGGCCGTGGAAATCGTTCTGGCACCAATGGCCGCTGAGGTCTAGCACATCGCCATCTGCGGTGAGCACTTTTGCCATGAAGATGTATGTCCGAGCATCTGTTGGTCGCCATGCGATGCGCGAAGCCAAAGTCTTACGCGCAGCATAAAGAGCCTCGCATACTTCGGCGGTGAATTCTGTTTGGGCCATCCCGCCCAATTCTGTCACGTAATGTCAACGGAAATTACCCCGCCCCGCAGGGCTGATGTGGACGAGCAGTATTTCAGCCCCATGCACCCGCTCTGGCCGTATCATTGTGGTAATGAAACTCGCGCCGGCACCGAACGTGCCGGGCAACACTGAAGCGGAAGGATGAGTAATGCCGTTCAAGAGTTCGTCACCGTTTCCAAGGAAGCGTATCTGAAGGAAGAGGCTAGGCTGAAGAAGCTCCGTGAACGGAAGAGGCGGCCCAAGAAATCAGCGTAATTCCGAAGCAATGCAAATCGCTCAGCTTGTTCGAGATTACTTTGCAGTTCTGGCGTGGCCTATCGTTGCCTTAATCGCGATTCTCAAGTACAAAGAAATTCTTTGCCAGCTCATACCGCGATCTAAAGTCAAGCTGACGGTCTATGGAGTCAGCTTTGAAGCGTTGCTTCCAGAGATAGAACACTCAATCACTGAAAGTTTAGGAGACCGCGAGCTCTCCCCAGATCAATTATTGCTATTGAAACAACTCCGAAAAGATGGCCGCGTTGACTTCGACTCGACAGGACCGATAGAAGCCTGCACATAGCGAGGCCATTGCGCAACGCTGGACTTATAACGTCGTACCCACACAGAGGATATCTCGCGGATGCAAAACAACTAGAACTCACCACGCTAGGTAGACTGCTTGTTGACGCGGCTGAGAAGAGATGATAAACTTTCTTGTCTTGCCCATTTTCTCAACTATATAGTCACCTTAATGACGGTTTCTTTATTGCCAAAGGGGCAAGAAGAGGCGAAGCTCCAAAAAAAAGATGATAGCGGGATCGGTCAGGCAGCGTAGATCGTTTTAGCCAGCTCCTGAAAAAACGCGATTGTCTGTTTTGCGGCCATACACGAGCGCTTCCTGCGGCGCAGGCTCGGTGGATTGCGGGTCGGGCACGTGCCCGGGCATGCAAGGCGCCTACCTCGAACACAAATACACGGTGCTGGTTGCTTCCGCAGCTATATGCGTTTTTTTTGACGGAGTCCCGCCTCCAAACGAGGCACTAGACTAAATATGTACGTGCCGTGGGGGCGTAGCTCAGTTGGATAGAGCATCAGCCTTCTAAGCTGAGGGTCGCAGGTTCGATCCCTGCCGCCCCTACCACTTAATCCGGCCTAGGTTCCTTTTGGCCATAGCTTTAGGGCATTACCGGTCAATTGGGATGACGGAACGGAAGTGAGATGGACTATTACGAGGAGCTCGGGATTCCGGCTTCGGCCACTCTGGACGAGATCCACAAGGCCCACCGCCGCTTAAGCAAACTGTTCCATCCGGACCAGCAGAACGACGACACGATGAAGGTCCTGGCAGAAACGCAAATGCGACGGCTGAATGCGATTGTAGCAATCCTCTGTGATCCGGAACTGCGCGATCAATACGACCGCCAACTTAGAGGAACAGCGTTTTCCACTGCCGCGGCGAGAATTCGGAACGTAAGCGGAACGGATGACTTAAAGCCGTTTCCCTTCCAAAAGCCCGGGCAGCGTTTGCTTCTATGGTGGGCTTGGATTCCGCTGCTCGCGATCGTCATTACCGGAGGTGCGGTTTGGTTTTGGGCGAACTCTTCAGGCGCTTCCTTTGATAACGGTGGCGAAAAGAATGCCCACGCAATAACTGGGCGCACGACAGCCTCAAGGAAGCGTGCAACAAGCCTGAAGCACCCGATATCTGAACCGGCTCAGAAGGCCGACGGACTGCGTTCCCCGATTCGGAACTCCATTGCGGCTCCCATCTCAGCCCGGGATGACATTACGAAGCTCCCAGACGCCACAGCGAGCTTGGGGCCGAAAAGTGATGGAGTGCCAAAAAGCCAGTTCCCGAAGGCACGGGAAGGTCAGGCCAAAGCTCGGAAAAACGCCGAGTCCACTCTTGCCGCGTTGGCTGACACACCCACTCTCTTCCTACCGCTTTCACGGGCGCAGAATGAGATCGCGCCTCCACCGCCTCCCAGCATTGCTGTGACTGAGGTAAGGCCAGAAATGCCTCCCATGTTGCTTCCTCTTCCGGTAGCCCCGGCGACCATCGTCACAACGCCAGCCGGTGCCGGGCACGGAAATCCATTGGCAGGTGAATGGGTATACGTTTCTAAAGAGCCGGAAACGCAAAAGCCCGGCTTCTACCCGCCTGAATCTATTGACCTTAAATTGTTTTTGAGCGAAGGTTTATTGCGAGGGCAATACAAGGCGCGCTATCACGTATCTGACCAGCCCGTTTCTCCCGATGTAGACTTATTACTCTTGCCGGCAGATCGGAAATCCCAAAAGTTTATCTGGGAAAGCGCTAACGGCAGCCGGGGCAGGCTGAAAATCAGACCTATGGACTCGAATACGATCCGCGTCGAATGGCGCACCACGGTGTACAGCACGCAGCGCGCTCTCACCGCAGGCACGGCAACGCTGGTTCGGCGTTCGCCTTAACTAGAAACGCCCCGAATTCTCGATCTAATTCTTAGAAGGAGCGGGGATGCCGAGATTGTGTATCGCTATAGCGGTAGAAACGCCAGCCTCTGCAAAGTTAGCGATGGCAAACTTTGTCCGGAGATCTTTCCGCTTTCGCAGCAGAACCTGCGGAATGACCACTGCGCCTGCAATACCGGCTTTGAAACCCAGCCCCTTTGCGCCAAGTTTTCCGTCGGGTGATGCGAGAAAGGAGTTCTTCTCATATTTACCCCACGAAGTAGCCGCATCCATGCCCGAAGCACCCAACATTGCAAAGACACTGCCCAGCCACATGCGGTTCATCGTTCTGTCGTGTTTATCCCCTACGTTCGCGATCTCTATTTTTGGGGGGATCAAGGGCAAGCTACTGCTCGAGGCATAAGCGGCGAAACTCGTCCCCGGTGTTTCAGAGGCGCTTGCAATCTGTCCTGGCGAAACGGCCGTCTGCGCGGGCACGTATGCCGCACCCGCGAGTAGGATCAATACTGCTGAGCTGTTTGAAACAAGGGATCTCATCGTTTACTCTCCGCATCGCGAATGCGATCACTGGTCTGATCGGCGGGAGATTCGAAGAGGGTTAGGCAGCGTGAGCGAATTCTTCTGACGAAGACTTTAGGCCAGAGTCGAAATTTTGCCGGCGATTCTCAAAGAACGCGAAACGAAGCATACGGGAGGGATCGCGCGCGCGGTGGCTTAGAATTAGGTAACACTGTCGGGGCGTAGCGCAGCCTGGTAGCGCACCTGCCTTGGGCGCAGGGGGTCGCAAGTTCGAATCTTGCCGCCCCGACCAAACCTCCGTTTGATTCAAAAAGAGTTGATGGATTCAACCTTCATCGCTTACGCGGTTCCTTTGTCTCTAGCGTGCCAAAACTGTGCCAAAACCCGGCCCTGCTTCGTTTGCAAGCCGGTTGAGCTTCGCCAGCGCCTCGCGCTTCATCTGAAGCTTCATCTGGGAGTACTTCTTGAACACCTTCGCATCGCCCTGCCGGAGCAATTGCGTGACCCATTCGTCCGCAACGCCCCCGGCACTAAGCCGGGTGGCGTACGTCGAACGAAGATCATAGATGCGAAAGTATCGAACACCTGCCCGTCTCAACGTAGCGTGCCAGACCGTCTTGAAACTCTTCTGATGACCGTCTGGATTCTCGTCACTTGGGAAAAGAAAAGGCCCTGGCCCTGAGATCGCTAGCTGATTACGAAACGCGTTAGCCGCGATGTCGGTTAGCGGAACCTCCGCGACTCCGTTCGGAGTCTTCGAGTCCGGAATCCACACTGTCCGGTTCTCCAGATCGAGCTGATCCTTCTTCATAGGCGTCAGCTCCTTGTAGATCCGTAAGCCGGTTTCGGTGATGATCCGGATGATGTTGCGCAAGTACTCCGGCGCGCTGAATTCAATCTTTTGCTGCTCAGACCACGTCATGTAGTGCGGCCGGAACAGTCCATCGACCCTCGCCGGAAACTCGACCCCTGCGCATGGATTCGCAAACAGAAACTTCTTGCGCACCGCCACATTCAACATGCGGCGCAGCACCCTCAATTCCTGATGCACTGTGGTTGCCTTCAGCACATGCTTTTCTACGAATCCATACTTCGTCTTCACCAATGCCCGCTGCTTCAGCCGCCGGCGAAGATACATCTCAATATCGTCAGCAGTGAGCTCTGCGAGCTTGATGTTCTCGAACACTTTCTCAGGTCCTTCAGCGCGCGCTGGTTCACTTCGTGAGTTTTCGGCGCGCGGAATGGCGGCTTGGAGAAATTTTCCAGATAAAATTCCGACCATTCGCCAAGTGTAAGATCCTGTCCGCGGCGCAGCGCGGGCAGCGTGTTGTTGTCTCGAGCTTGCAGGCGCTCTCTGAGGCATTTCTGCGCTTCGCCCCAATCTTCGGTAAAGGTCGATTCGCGCTGGCGAACACCGTCTTTGTCGCGGTACCGCATCCACCAGACTTTCGACCCTTCACGCTTGTACAAGCTCCCATCATGTTTTACTGGTCTTGCCAATTCACCACCTCCTGTTTGAATTGCGCGCGGAAAGGCTCCAACTCCGACTTGAGGAATCGGATGTTTCGGCCCATCACGCGGAGATGGGGAATCTGCTTTCGCTCTACCCAAAGATACACGGTCTGAATGCTGACGCCCAGATATTTGGCGGCATGGCGAACCGTGAGCGGCATCTCATCATTCAAAAAGCGCGGATCAGATCTTCGTGATAGTGGCGGTCGAGGGCTCTTGAGAGGTTATTTGTACTTACACTGGCCATTGTTGGTCCTCATGCAAACGGCGTTTCTTCTAATTGCGCAAACAGTTCCGTCTCGACCCGGAAGAGTCGGGACTTGTCAACTAGATAGAAATCCGCCGATATGATGGCCTCCTCGAACGTGAGCTTTTTCTCGCGCATGCGGCGGATCGTTTGCCCAAATGTATCGGGGCTTCTCTGCGGAATCCCAACCGCAGTGAGAACCTTGTCCTGGTGGTCGAGGTAAACCTGCATTTGGTTGAACGTCTTCCCATCGCGCGCGATGGGGCCAAAATACTCGTTGAGCCAGACGACCAGGTTCCTATCGGTCGCGCTTTCAGCAAGCGTCTTAAAGCCGAGCAATGTGTCGTTCAGCATCTCGCCGCCCCCGATCGGAACGTGAACATACACCCTTCGGCCAGCCGCACGCAGCGCCGATATCAAATCGGACTCGACCAGATAGCTCCAGAAGGGAAGGAATGCGGTCGCACCGCTGTCGAGGACAAACACGGCGTCCTCAGCCAAGAACCGTTCGACAAGACCGTCGTAACGAGTCCTGTCCAGCACGCCGTCTGCGTTTAGCAGATCGAGCTTCTCGGCGGAAAACGCTTTGTATTGGCCGAAGGAGCGGTTGACCGGATCGCCGTCGATACACCGCACGCGCTGACCGCGCTTCATAAGGAATTCGGCAAGCCAGCTTGCGACCACGCTCTTGCCCACTCCACCTTTGCCTTGCAGGATCAGATGAACGGTGGCCTGGACGCTTTGGGCTGCGCCATTACTATTGGAATCGTTCTTTGACATTTGATGCTCCCGTTGTTCAAATCAAGTTCTTGTCTGTCGGATCTCCGTTACCGTGTACTTCCCGAATGTCGAATCGGGGTTGACGCAAGACGGCCATGGCTGATGCGAGTGGATCGTGCTTCACTCGTTCCTGTGAGTCTTGCGAATGACCTGACATGCTCTCGCACAGTCGAGATTGCAGCCCGGTTTGGGAATGTGCTGCGCTGCGCCGCAATTCGCGTCGGCGAATCCGACTGATGTACGAGGTGAGGCTAGTAACACTGAGCGATACGCCGGCTTCCTCCTCCAACCATGTCCGAATCGTTTTTGAACTTTGTCCTTCTTCGAGGGCGGCTTTGATCTCTGGCCATAGTGCTCGGATCTGGCCGACTTTGGTCGCAGGTTTCTCGACACGTCGGGCGGCAAAGCGTCTACGTGCGTCGGCGATCCAGTTCCGTGACGTGTCGGTTTGCTGTAGAGACAGAAAAAGAGCCTCTAAATACTAAGGGATTGGCAGAAGACTTTGAGGACAGTCCAAGACAAAATTTCTTGCACCAGCAGATGAGTTGCTGCCGTTTGCGACGTTTTGCGGCTGTCTGCGATGGAATGCGGCATCCGACGCTATCTGCGGCAGTATGCGGCGGGTTGCGACACTCTCGCCAGTCCAGATCGTTCCGGCGGCCAATAAAACCGGGTAGTGGAACATAAAGGAAACGTTTGACAGCTGTGTGTTTTTGCCGCCGCAAGCCGTCTCTAGCCAGCAGTTTGTCTTGTCCGACGAGATCAAGCCAGTGTCTGACGCGTGTTTGACTGAGAGATTTTACCGCGAGAAAATCACAAATTTTTTGTCCCAGGCGTTCCAAAGTGCCGTTCGCCGCTCCCTTAGTAATTAGAGGGGTGAATTTATGCGACAACCGACCGGCGCACCGCGAAGAGCTCGAATGGCCCTGAGACTCAGCCAAGAAGATCGGGATCAGATCGAACTGGCTGTGAAAGGCCGAGGCTACGCGAGTCCCAGTGCGCTCATCCGGGCAGCCATCCGGAACGAACTGAACGGGCAGCCCGAGCTGACCGAGACCGAAGAGCGGATCGCTGGAGGGTTTGATCGGGTGTCGCGGGATATTGTTCGACTTGCCCTCGGGCAGCAAGCCCTATTTGCGTTGATGGACACTCTCGCCAAGGCGATCCTGACCTGCGTGCCGGAACCTCCGGCCGATGCCCGGCCGCAGGCGATTGCACGAGCAAAGGAAAGATACGACCGGCTCATGAAGACCGCCGGTCAGAGCATGTCAAACGGTGCGCACACCGCCATGCAAGATCTGACTGGTCATGGGGCGAACTGAGGAAGAGCGGGAATTCCGACTGCGGCCAAGGAAGCCTCGCGTCAGTCGATACGAATGTGCTGGCTACTCAAGCGGATTCAAGCTGCTGATGCACTACGCCCGTAGCACAAGCAAAAGGGGCATCCGCCGCGCCCACGCTGGAAAAGAAAGAACGGCACGTCCGTACCAGCAGCGTTGCGCAGTGCGCGTGACGTATCTCAACAACAGGATACGAGGGCAATGGAAAGCGCACGGGCGCTACCTGGCACGAGAAAGCGCCGCGCATGCAAGCGACAGCGAAGGTGCCGGTTTTAGCCGTGACAATGAACGCGTCGATATAGCGTCGAATCTGGAGGCGTGGCAGAAGGCAGGCGATCAACGGGTCTGGAAACTGATCGTATCTCCGGAACTCGGTGAGAAGGTCGATTTGACTCGGTTAACGCGCGATCTGATGCAACGTATGGCGAAGGATCTTGGAACGGACCTCGAATGGGTTACGGTGGAGCACTATAATACCGAGCACGCACACGTCCACATCGCCCTCAGCGATTTGAGAGATGACGGCAATGCGTTGCGGATGAGCCGGCAATATGTCCAGCAAGGGATTCGCAGCATTGCCGAGGACCTTTGCACTCGCCAGCTCGGATATCGCACACAGCTCGATGCAGCGGAGGCAGAACGACGCGAGATCTCTGAGAAGCGATTTACGTCTATCGACCGCAGGATCATAAAAGGAGCATCCGAGATCAGCTCGGACCTGGGATCACACTACTTCACTGTGATTCGGCAACCGATTCAGTCGGACCGAAGTGAGACCGCGCGGCTGCATGCTCATCATAAGGTTGCACGCCTCGTCGTGCTGGAGAAAATGGGTTTGGCGGAACCGAAGGGCGCAGGAACTTGGCTCGTCCGCCGGGATTTCGAACAGGTTCTGCGAGCGATGCAACGAGCCGCCGATCGGCAGAAAACGCTTGCGGCACACGGCGCGTTGATGTCGGACGAACGACTTCCTCTCGAAGTACTCGACCTGTCCCAACTGAGCACAGTTGAGGGCCGGGTTTTGGTCCATGGGCAGGACGAGCAATCCGGGCGGAATTATTTGATGCTCGAAGGTACTGACGCAAAGGTTTACTTCATTCATTACGCGCCAGAGATGGAAGAGGCGCGCAGTCGCGGCGAATTGCGGATCAACTCCTTCGTGCATTTGCAGATGTTGTCCAGACATGGGATTTCGGAATTGGACGTTGAAGATCTGGGCAACGCCGAGCGCCTGTTGAGCAATCAGCGCTATCTCACTACCGCAGCAGGCAAGCTCCTCAACCGAGGAATCATGCCAACCGAGGACGGCTGGGGAGGTTGGCTGGGGCGCTATCAGCGAGCTCTTGCCAAGGCAGCTAGTCAGATAATTCAGTGTCAAGAAGAGAGGTTGGCGCGCAACTACGACCGCAAACGACAGCGGGACCGCTCACTTGGAAGGTGAATTGGAGATGAGCTCGGGCACTTAAGTTCACAGCGTGAGCGGGCTTAAGTCAGTGATTGCGCCCGGTGTCGCTGTCTTTGGGGAAAGAATCCGGGTCCTTCAAGTGCTCTACGATTTGACTACTTGCTGCCGCTCTGTCTCGGCTGCGGGTTCGGCTCTCCCCATCAAAATATAAGCAAGAATCCCGATACAGCACGCCAGGGCGGTAGCAGCAAATGCTGTCGCCCAACTATACTTCGCGGCGAGATAGCCAGTAATGACCGGGGCGAGCACACCAGAAAAATTGGCGATCGTGTTTTGGACACCTACGAAAGTTCCTGCTGACTGTGGTACCAGGTTCAGAGCGCCACTCGCGAATACAGGAGTAGCGCCAGTCATAAGCAACGCCGAGAGACAAAATAGGAAGATAAGAACTACGGGAGACGAAACACGATATAACAAGAACAGAATTACTGCGGAGCCCAGGAACGAAAGCAGAAACAGCTTGTTCACGGCGGTGCGATCGTGATTGAGGCTGAGCTTATCAATGAAGAATCCTGAAACGTTAGTACCGACGAGCGCACAAATAAACGGAAGCGCCGATCCGACGGCCATATTCTTGATCGAAAAGTGCCGTACCAGCCGAAGATAAGTCGGCAACCACGAAATCAGGAAATAAGTGAACCAGTTAGAGGAGAAGTGCAAGAGAAAAACTCCCCATGCTGCGGGTGAAGACAAAATCACTTTCCATGGGATTGCGCGATTGCCCTGTACTGGTGGTCGAAGGGATACGATGAACTCGAGTTCTTTTCGGTCCAGAGTTGAACAGCTTTCGGGGGAGTGTCAGACACGCCCCACCACCAGAACAGTAGCCAGAGAAGCCCGAAGGCTGCGAATACGTAAAAAATGGGTTGCCAACCCCATAAATGGAGAATCACTGAAGCGAGGGGAAAAGCCAAAACCGATCCGGCGTAACCACCGCTCCACGCGAACCCTGAGGCACGTGAATACTCCTGCGGAGGAAACCAGCGCGCGAGAATTGCGCCGATCGAGGGTACTGTCGCACTCTCACCTACTCCCATCAAAGCGCGAATGATCGAGAGCCCTACGAGCGTCTTCGGTACAGGCGTCAAGGCCGTAAATATCGACCAGCAACTCACGCCGCAAGCAAAGGCTCGCTTAGGTCCGGAACGATCCGCCCGGATCCCTGACGGAATCATGAAAATGACATACCCGAGGAAAAATGCCGATAGCGCCCAGCCCATTTGGGCCGTATTCCAACCATGTTCATACATGATCGAAGGCGCAGCGACCGCGATGTTGACTCGGTCGCAGGTAGCTATCAACAACCCGAAGAAGCAAAGAAGCGATATATCCAATCGCTTGGGCCATGGGGGCAGTCGCCTCGCTCTTTCCGAACGCTTCGCGGCCGAACCAGTGGGTTCAACAAGTGGGAGCATGACTAATGGTTTGACGAATGATCTCGCACTTGCGTGCCCAAGGGACTAAGGCACGATTAATACAACACTTGGCCGGCAGCTTTAATTCCCTTCAGGTGCCCAATCGCCTGACTGTAAGCCTCGAAAAGGACTGCAACATCGCTTGAATACATCAGGAATCGGCCCCCTCGCTTCCGAGTTTCAAGCAACATTGACATATCGCGCGACTGCAAGCCCGCCGCAATTCCTGAATTTTCTGCCGCTGCGATCACTCGATCAACTGCAGCCCAAAACATTGGATTCTCGAATTCCTGCAAAATGCCCAGCGAAAGGGTGAGATCGTAAGGTCCGACGAACAAGGCGTCAACTTCAGGAAGAGCAGCGATCCCTTCAACGCATTCCAGCGCCTCGCGAGTCTCGATCATGAGCACGACCATGGTCTCCCGGTTGGCTGACTCTACCTCCTCCTTGGCTGGTCGCGTCTCGAGATCTGTCACGATCGTCCGAAGCCCGAAGCCGCGCCGTCCTAGCGGCGGAAACTTAATGGTCTGCAGGGCGGCCCTCGCCTCGTCCAGGGAACGCAGCCGCGGAATAATGACGCCCATGGCCCCGACATCTAAAGTCCTCGAGATCAAAGGAGGATGATTCTCGGTTACTCGAACGAGTGGTGTGATTCCGGCGCTCCGACCGGTTCGGCACAGCGCTTGGATTTGCGGGTACGTAGCGGGCGAATGTTCCGTGTCTACGAAAAAGAAATCGACGCCGGCCTTTGCGAGAATAACGGGAATTTCCGGATCGAGGCAGTCTTCGAGGGAAGTCCCGAATACGCATTCGCCGCGACGCAGACGCTCTTTGACGGTGTTCCTCTGCATGGATCAGTTAATCGATTAACCACCGCCTATCCTAACGCACCCCGATATGCAATTGCGAACAACAAGTGTGTCGTGCGCCCGTCAGGTTCTTCTTTGCTGCTTCTAGCACACGCGTAACCAATCCCCCCGGTTTACAGGGTCCACACAGATCCTCGTGCGCCAAGGCCGCCGGCAACGACCAAAGCATCATGTTCTGGTAGTAATCGGACCCGTATGTCCTTTCGCCCGTGTCTCCGCGAATAACGTTGGGTGCTGTCCAGGAATAGCGGTGTCCAAGGACTTGGTTGTGAACGCACCGGCGGGCTAGCTCTAGACCCTGTTCTGCTTGACCCGAGTACATCAGGGTCATGGCAAACATGTAAACCTCTGGGACGAACATCCCGAATGGACCGTATCCTGCTTCTGGATCCAGTGTTCCGTCCGGATGCACAAGATTCACGACTCCGAATGGAGTGGGTGGCACATTCAGGTTGAGGATCGTGTTTAGAGTTTGCTTAACTCGATTGGCGGGGAAGACCCCGGGCAGTCCATGAAAGCGTGCGATCCATTCACCATCCAATTGCGCTGCGAAGACCAATTCTGAATTGCTTCCGCTTTCGGGGTCATAAAACGCGAGATAGTATTTCCCCGTCCAGAGATGCTTCTCGATGAGGTTGCCTCCTTTTTCAAGCCAGATCTGGCATTGCCGACGAAACGTATCGTCGCCGAGTTTTTCCGCCATACGCTGAGCGATTTCCACTTGTGCCAAATGTAGACCCGCGATATGAGGGGTCATCCCGAACGCGCGGACGCCTTCAAACATTTCGAGACCACTGCCCGGGCTCAAGTGGCCGACGCTAAAAGGATTCACATTTCCGCTCGGCATGCTGACGACGCCCTCAGGACCCGGCCTGAGGCTCAGCGTGAATAGCGCGTTCTTTTTCAGCGAAGCGTAGAATTCGTGCACGACCGCGTCGTCTCCCGTTCGCAACCAGTAGCGGTCCACCATGTCTGCATAGCAAACACCATTGCTCGTGATTTGATACCCAGGTGACGGCGTCACCATATCGGCCCCGTCCGTCTCCCTATATCCGGCCGCGGCGCCCCCTGTTATGCCTCCGAAGATCCATGGCATGGTACCGCTGGGAAACTGATACGCTTTATAGCCTCGGAGTGTGGAAATCGCCAGTTCAGGGAAGAAATACACGAGTGGAAGGTTCCCATAAAAGCTATTCGGAATACACTCGATTTGTGGACATTCTCGAGGCGACTCGGTCATGCCGAATAGTCCATCTTCGGAACGACACCAGTTCCCAATCGGTGGCTTTGCCGCTGCCCAGTAGCTACACTTACTCATCAAATAAAGGACGTTCACGAGCGCCTCTCGTAGCCAGACAGGAAGTTCACACTCGGCATAGATCTCTTCCTGCCAAGCCAAGACTCGCCTGAGCAGGGATGCGTGCTCACGCGCTAACAGTTGCGCTACGGCCACCGCATTCTGGTATCGTGTCGCGTACATGCGCGTGTAATTGTTTTCTCCCTCACCTTTCCAAATCGGCGAGTACCAAGCCAACACGATGCGAACCGTCTTCTCCTGCTGCGGACTCAAGTCAAATTCCACCGCCATCGACGTGCTGAAATCCGAATCTTGTACCGGCGGCAAGAAGAATCCTGCATGCGCCGGGCCCTCCACACTCGCGGCCCATTCCCCCGCTGTCTCTTCCGGGTGTCCTGGCACTTCTGCGATTGCGCGCCCGAAACGAACTTTCTCTTCTCGAATCACCCCGACCACATATTGCGTGCCCGTGTCGGCGCTCACGGACGTACCCGTGATCTCTCCTCGTAAGTCGTTGCGTCGAGCCGGAATCAGCCCTTTGGCTGCAGGGACTCGTACCTGGTACCACCCCAATGTCTGCAGCTCCCGAAGACTGCCCGGTCCGATCTGCGCTTCCGCTTGTGTCGGCCCAGGAAAACTAAAGATTAGGTTCCCATGCTGCGCCGTGTCGCTGACGTTTCGGAGATGCACTTCCAGAATCGCTCCGGGTGTATTCGAAACAGTGACATCGCCGGGAATGAAGGGATTCCACGCGCGCAGTCCTACACTGACCGGCGCGTCTGTCACGAACTCAAGATCCGCTACCGGGTAATGGCCCCAATACAGAATGTCTTGTGCGTTCCGTAGACCGAGCACCTTCTCTGTTGTGAGAATCCACGTTCGTCCGCCCCCGGGCAGCCGCAACGCTAGGAACGGACGGCCAACCCAGCCAACCGGAACTCCCGAATTGAAAAGCGTCGAGTGACCGAATGTTCCGTTCGTTTCAATGTCCAAATATCCAGTGCCGATCCCCCCTAAAGGCATGCCGTCCACTGCAGGATGTGATCGTGTGTGGATGACACCGCAAGCCGGTCGTGAAAAACCCTTTGCGGGGAATTGCACCCAGTCTGTACCAGAAATATTCGTGGGAAACAACGTGCTCTCATTGAGATCAGCAGGCGGACCAGTCCACGGAAGTTGCAAATACGCTGCAAGGTTAAGCTCCGAACCTACCCTTCCGGCGCGCCAGCAATTCACGGGACGAGGGAGGCTCGAGAGCATCGCCGTCCAAGACAAGAGGAAACTGCGTCGATCCATGTATCGAATTCACCCGATGAGATTTTAATCCTTTCTTCCAGAAGACTGGCTGGCGGCCCCGCGGTGGAACAGTGTATTATGCTGGGTTACTTCCGTCTGAAGTGAGACGCCTCATGCCAGTTTTGAAGATAAGTGTCAGTGCGACAATCCTGGCGGTTTCGTTCACGGCGCTTGCTCTGGCCTTGAATATAGTGACTCTAGCAATGTCTTCCGAGGAACATACATTGGCGACTGCAGATGTGGAGAGAATCATGGCTTCCGTCTCCAATTGGGGACGCTGGGGAAAAACGGACCAGCTCGGCGCCCTCAACCTGATCACCGCTGAGAAAAGGAAGACCGCCGCTACGCTGGTCACTTCCGGCGTATCGATCTCTCTCGCACGGAACGTGATCAAGGAAAAGATAGGACCATCAGAGCCCTTCGAACACCGAATGGTGGAAACCGGCTTCACCCCCGGAGCAGTGAGTTCGAGTGATGTCTATTCCGTGCAATATCACGGCTACACGCAAACTCATCTGGACGCACTCTGCCACATCTTTTACAAAGGTCAAATGTACGACGGTTTTCCCCAGAAGGATGTAACCGATCACGGAGCCAAGGCGCTTTCAGTGATTCAGGCAAAAAACGGCATTTTTACGCGCGGCGTGCTCATCGACATGCCACGCGTCCTTGGGTCTCATTATTTGCACGCGGGGCAGGGTATCTATCCGCAGGACCTCGATGCCTGGGAGAAGAAGACGGGGACAAAAATACAAAGCGGCGATGCGGTGTTCATTCGAACGGGACGGTGGGCTAGGCTGAACGCGGAAGGTGAGTGGGATATCGAAAAAGGTTCGGCCGGACTGCACGTCTCGAGCATGCCGTGGTTCAGAAAGCGGGATATTGCGGTCCTCGCGAGTGACTTGGCAGCGGACGTCATGCCTTCGGGTGTCGAGGGCTTCCGCTTGCCCGTACACTGGGTAACGATTTACTCAATGGGTGTCGTAATCATCGACAACTGTGATCTCGAAGAAGTCGGAAATTACACAGCCGCCCACAAACGCTGGGACTTTCTCCTGACCGTTGCGCCTTTGGCTGTTGACGGTGGGACTGGCGCGCCTGTGAACCCCACGGCTACCTTTTAAATCTTGAAGTCTCGAACAAACAAGCGAGTTAGGTGCTGATTTCACGCGTACTTACGCATTAGTTGATCGCTCAACCTGACGTATTTTGATACACTCTGAGTTTTACCTGGTCGGATCGAGCCCGGGTGCTCAGAGGTGCGTAGACGAATGAAAGCAGCTGTTATGCAAAAGGTAGGCGAGCCGCTTGCAATCGAAGACGTGCCAATTCCGCAGATCGGTCCCGGCGAAGCTCTTGTAGAAACCCATACGAGCGGCATTTGCGGGACTGACTTGCACATCCTCGCGGGCCATGGCTATGTGCCTGAGTTACCCCACATCCTTGGCCATGAACCCGCTGGCATCGTCGCTGACGTGGGCAGCGGTGTCACGAACATCGGACGTGGCGATCGGGTCGTCCCCCACCTTTTTTTCAATTGCGGACGATGCTACTTCTGCCGGGTGGGGCGACAGCAGCAGTGTACACAGCTCGACGGCATTCTCGGAGTTTTGTCTCCCGGCGCGTTTGCAGAGTATTTCAAAGTTCCCGCCGCAAACTTGTTCAAACTCCCCGACAACGTGCCCTTTGACTCCGGCGGTCTGATTGCGGACGCGGTGGTTACGTCCGTGCATGCAGTAAAACGTGCACGTCTGGAAATCGGTGAAACCGCCGTCATCATTGGTGCAGGCGGGATCGGACAGGTGCTGACGCAGATCCTGACTGCTTCCGGGGTCAACGTCATTGCGACGGCACGAACCCCGGAAAAGCTGGCGGTAGCGAAGCAAATGGGTGCACACCTGGCTTTACGCACCTCAGAACCCGAAACCCGCTCCGCGATACTCGAGTTCAGCAATGGCGGAGCGCAGTGCGTATTCGATTGCGTCGGGACTGCTCGGTCCATGCGCGACGCAGCGGATTACCTCGTGCGCGGCGGACGCCTCATCGTCATAGGCGAGGAGCCCGAGTTCCCGCAAATTGATACGATTCAGATCGCACAGCGGGAGCTCGAGATTTTAGGCTCGCGGAACGGTACGCGCCAAGACACGGTGGATTCTATACGGCTGATGGAATCTGGCGCTGTGAGACCGTACATCGCTGCGCATTATCCGCTGGACAACATTAACGACGCCTTCGATTCGACCCGCCACGGATCTTTGGGCCGGATAGTTGTTGTCATAAAGGAATAAACGAGGAGAAGAGCTATGGATAAGCTAATCGTTACAATTACCTGCGATTCCACGATGTCGTATCCGCGGAATCCTTATAACCCCAAGGGTGTCGAAGGGCTCGCCGAAGAATACATTCGATGTGTAAACGCAGGCGCTGCTATCTGCCATCTTCACGGGCCTTATACGCTCGATGAAAAAATCCAGGCGGATGGGACAAAGCTATCCGACCTGGACCTTCCGGGCTGGCAGCGGCTCCGCGATCTCATTGAGGGAAAGGTGAGCCCCATCATTCAGTACGGCATCGCCAATGGAAAATTTCCGCAGCGTGTCGAATTGATGAAACAAAGGCCGGACATGATGTCGATCTGCTTCAACGCTCATGACGAATGCTTCCAGCCTGATCCAAATTATCCCCCCGTCGAACTTTACGGAATTCACGACCGCGAAGAACTCGAGAAGTACTGCAAATTTACAAAAGCGCACGGCATCAAGCCGGAGGTGGAGGCCTTCCACTATGGTGCGGTATGGAACGCACGGCGATTCATCGACATGGGGCTGCTCGATACACCCGTCTGGACCACCTTCTTCCTCGGGTGGCCCGGTGGCTGCTGGACGCCGCCGACCGTGACGGCCATGCAGTACATGCACAACCACAAACCGGCGGATTTCAATTACAGCGTCAGCGTCATGGATCCGCCCACCCAGTGGCAGGTGTTGACGCAGTCTATCCTGTTGGGCGGCCACGTTCGCGTCGGCATGGAGGATAACCCGTATGTGGACGCGAACGGCACCTTGGCTCGCAGCAACGCGGAACTCGTGGACAAGATCGTTCACATCGCCCGCGCATTGGGCCGCGAGGTTGCAACCGTCGATGAAGCGCGCCAGATCACTGGTCTCGCGAGGAAACCGGTTTCAGTCGGAGCATAGCTGCCCCCCTCGAGGCCGCCTACGAGGCGGCTGAGGCATTCTCTTCAAGTTCCAAAAAGTCGCACGCTTCTCTCAGACGGAGACCACTATCCCGCAAAAATTGCAGGGGAGTTGGGTAACCGTAGAGATCGAGTGCGGCGCTCCCCTTGTAACCGATTTCCTTGAGCGCGTGTAAAACACCTCGAATATCCATCCGGCCCTGGCCCGGTGGGAAATGCAGTTCCGAAGATTGTTGATCGGAGTCGGAGAAATGTAGGTGTTTTATGCGATGTCCAAGGTTGTGGACTGCCGAAATATAGTCATTCGGCCGGCCGACACCGTAGTGGCAGAAGTCGTATGTCACACCAAAACACGATCCGTCAAGCGAATCACAGAGCCGCGCGAGAAACTTGTCGCTCATGCCCACCGTAAAGGGATGTGGTTCAACAAGGTACCGTGCGCCGATCGGCTTTCCATAAGCGATCACGTCTTGGAACATTTCAACCGATCGCGGTAGGAGTCGGTCCAGCCATTCCGCTTCAGAACTTCGTTCTGGGGCTCGGCCCTCCCATAGCAGAACATCGCGTGTGCCTAGAGCTACTGCGAAATCCGTGTCGGCTTTTATACCGTCTATAGTCTGCTGAAGATCCGTATTGGTGTTGAATGGTTCAAAGTAATCTTCGCCGACAGCATTGAACCCGCCCATCGAGATCCCGTGCTCACCCGCAAAGGCCGCGAATTTAGCCCGGAGCTCCGCTGTCCGCGCACGTTTGAGATGATGCTTCCACATCTCCAGGCTGTCGAAGCCCGCATCTCGAAAGAGCTTCACTGCCTCTTCCACTGGATAGTCTTCTAATGTGATCGTGCTTCCGCGCATCAGCGTCTCCAATCTTACTGCAGGAACATGAGGATGAGCTGCAGCAGAGATTCTCACGCGGGACTTGCGGCAGAGGAAGTTTAACGATAAACTTTATTTCTTGCCGGTTCGGAAACCTTGAGGTCCGGCAGAAGGAGGCACATGGATCGCCGGGAATTCTTTCGCAAATCAGCAGCTGGTGTGACCGCACTTAAGGCTATGTCGTCCAGCGCTCCGGGAGCAACAACTGGGCAGAATAGCGCGGCAGACAACCGCAACGGGGAGTTCGTCAATCGCAACTCTCTGTTTCCGATGAATCTTCCGAATGCAGAATGGGTGCAGTTCCGGGCCGCTGGTTTTACTGAGTCTGCGTGTGGCGTCATCTACCGCTCTGAGAATCAGGTACTGCACGGAATGCCGCTAGGCGGTATCAGTACGGGATTCTTGGATGTTGAGACTAACGGCACTTTCGGATTATCGAGCATCTTCAACTCTGGAGTACCCCTAGTAAGGGGACCATTGCGGGTGCCGTTTTTAGGAATGAATACCGGCGGACGTACTTGGGTTCTCAGTTTGAATCAACCGCTTGTAGGAGCATCGAACGTCGAAGACATTCATTACTGGGGCCACTATCCGATAGTTGATCTCGAGTATGAGATGCCGTCGCCGGTGAGCGTTGGTGTCCGCGCCTGGTCGCCGTTTGTCCCCGGCGATGCACACCTCTCGAATACACCCTGTGCGATTTTTGAAGTGCGTTTACGCAATCTGACAGCAACTCCGCGGAAAGGCACGCTGGCCTTCAATTTCCCTGGACCAACACAGGCGGAGGCGCAGATCTCGCCCGAAAGTCCCCGTGAGAAGCTCAGTATCGGATGGGGAATGAACATGCCTGTTGCGGTTGGTGCGACACCTGCGATGCGAAAGGATGTGTCTGAGGACCAGTTCCGTGGTATGTCTGTCAGTTCGAACACAGGGGTAAGTTATGCGCTCGGTATTATTGGAGGCCAGGAGCGGCCGCGCTTTGGTGGTGCTCTGTGGGCAGACGGATATGACTTTGAAAGCGGCCAAATGTGGGCAGGAATCGCCGAGCGGCTTCCGAAGGCCGCAGAGACGGAATTCAGCTCTTCGATGGCAGTGGATTTTTCACTGCAGCCAAACGAGAGCAAGATCGTCCGCATTCTTCTGACCTGGTACTCGCCAATCTGGAAGGGCGAGGGATCGCACTACTTCCACCGCATGTACACGCGAAACTACAAAAGCGCTGCAGACGTTGTCCGGTCAATAGCCGCCAATCACGATTCGCTTCTGAAACAGATACTCGCTTGGCAGCAGGCCATTTACTCCGCCGATGAGTACCCTCTCTGGTTGCGCGAATCGCTCGTCAATGTGCTCCATCTGATCAGTAAGACGGGCTACTGGGCGCAGGCCGAAGCGCCTATCGGTAACTGGTGCCGCGAAGAGGACGGTCTCTTCGGAATGAACGAGTGCCCGCGTGAGTGCCCGCAGATTGAATGCATCCCCTGCAGCTTCTACGGCAACGTCCCAGTGATCTACTTCTTTCCTGAGCTGGCTCTCTCAACCTTGCGCGGCTACAAAGCATACCAGTATCCCGACGGCGCAGCGCCATGGGTTTTCGGGGGATGCACTGCTGGCGCGGCGGAAGGGCATCGGGCAACGGACGGCACGGAGATGGCGATCCCGAGTCCTGGGTATCAAACGACTTTGAACGGACCCTGCTACGTCGACATGGTCGACCGTTACTGGCAGCGAACAGGTGATGACGGAATTGTCAAAGAATTCTATGAGTCAGTAAAGAAAAACACTATTTACACCATGGGATTGCGATCAGGGGCGGATGGAATTGCCAGCGTGCCGAATGGCGACCGCAATCCGACTCAGCCCAAAGGTCGCGCCGGTTCCGGACTTGATTGGTTCGAGGGGAACGGATTTTTTGGGATGACACCGCATGTTGCGGGAATCCATTTAGCACATCTGCGCATAGTCGAGAGAATGGCTGAAAAGACCGGTGACCATGCGTTCGCTGATCAATGTCGCCAGTGGTTCCAAGAGGGCAGCCATTCGCTCGAGGACAAGCTGTGGGCTGGCAGTTACTATCTAAACTATTACGAACCGGAAACGGGAAAGAAATCGGACCTCGTTTTCGGCTATCAGCTGGACGGCGATTGGATGTGCTTTTATCATGGCCTGCCGGGAGTTTTTCAGACCGACAGAGCAAAGACTACACTCAACACCATCAAAAACACGTGCATGGCGCTGACTCCGTACGGGGCGGCGAATTTCTGCAATCCAGACGGCACGCCGGCGAGCTCCGAGCAATACATGGCTGAAGCATGGGGACTGGACTACGGCTCGTTCGGATACTTTCCGCCCGAAGTGTTCATGCTCGCGGCGACGTACATGTATCAGGGCCAGATGGAAATCGGCGCGGAACTTGCGAAAACTTGCCTTGAGGGAATCACGCGATGGGGTTACACATGGACACAGCCGAACATCGTGAACGGTGCGACAGGCAAGCGTGTGTACGGTAGTGACTACTATCAAAACATGATGCTGTGGGCAGTTCCGGCAGCATTCAACCGCCAGGACCTGGCGGGTTTTACCCGACAAGGCAGCTTGGTGGACCGCGTAATGGCCGCAGGCAAGAAAACGTAAGCCTGTCGTGAAGAATGCGTCCGTAAGAGCCGGCCTCCGAGCTCGTTAAACGTTTTCCATTTCCTACCCAAGTCGCGATTGAGGGTGAAGCAGTCAAAACTCTGCAGAATTGAATTCAATGTATGGCTGCCCGTCGCGCGGATTTCGGAACGTTTGACTACATCATCGTGGGAGCTGGATCTGCGGGGTGTGTGCTTGCAAACCGTTTGACGGCTGATCCCTCCATTCGAGTTCTCCTCATTGAGGCAGGAGGAAAAGATTCCAGTCGATGGATTAGGATCCCGGTGGGATTCACAAAACTGATTGGCAAACCTCCATATGATTGGTGTTTCGAGAGTCGGCCAAACACCCGCCTAAATGATCGAGTACTCCCCTATCCGCGCGGGAAAGTTTTGGGGGGCTCCTCCTCAATCAATGGCCATATCTATATCCGGGGACAGGCAGCGGATTATGATCACTGGCGCTCTCTTGGGAACGCCGGATGGGCATGGTCGGACCTTCTTCCGTATTTCAAAAAGTCCGAGGACCAAGTTCACGGCGCGGATGACATCCACGGTGTTGGCGGAGCGCTTCCGGTTACTGATCCGCGTAACAGAATGCCCCTATTAGATGTCTTCATCAACGCTGCGGCGGAGATCGGAATTCCAAAGATCTCAGATTTTAATCGGGGTGACAACGAGGGTTGCGGTTATTTTCAGGTGAACCAGCGAAATGGTGTCCGCTGGAGTTCAGCGACGGCGTTTCTGAACCCCGTCAAGTCTCGTTCTAATCTCAAGGTCATAACTGGGGCTCATGCGGAACGTATCAGGCTGCATCAGAAAAAAGCAACGGCGATCGATTTCTTCCTGAATCGGGAACAAGCAACAGCCCGAGCACGAGGCGAGGTGATCCTGGCGGGTGGTACGATTGGTTCCCCGCATTTATTGCAGGTGTCTGGTATCGGACCCGGGGCCCTCTTGCGCGAGCGCAATATCCAGATTCTGCACGATTTGCCTGGCGTAGGTGAGAACCTGCAAGAACATGCTGTCCTCAAGTCGGTTTATCGAGTCTCGGGCATCGGTACGCTCAATGAACGCCTGAATAGTTTCGCAGGTGTTGCCAAAATCGGTCTGGAATATCTTCTTTTCAGGCGAGGGCCCATGACCATGGGTGCGAGCCAGGCTGGCGCGTTCACGAGGAGCTCTCGAACAGCGGATAGGCCCGATCTGCAGATCCTAATACAGCCACTATCGTTGCCTACGTTCCCTGGCAGGACTGATCCCTTTCCTGCGTTTTCGGTTTTGGGTTGCATTCTTCGGCCGAAAAGCCGCGGCAGGGTTACGGTCATGGCAAGCGATATCTACACTCGGCCAGCAATTGATACCAATATTTTTGCTGAACGCGAAGATGCTGTTGTTGGCGCGAACGCGTTGAAGATTATTCGCAAACTCGTGCTTGGTACTTCAGCTTTCGCGCCCTATGCTCCGCAGGAGCTTATTCCGGGGTGTACGGTTCAAACCGACGAAGACTTCCTGACGACATCGTACCGCACTGCCTCAATGATTTACCATGGCGTTGGTACCTGCAGGATGGGCAATGACGGACTGGCCGTTGTCGATGAGCGGCTTCGCGTGCATGGCGTCACCGGGTTGAGAGTCGTTGACGGCTCGATCATGCCGACGGTCATTTCCGGTAATACTCACGGCCCTATTGTTATGATTGCGGAAAAAGCCGCTGATATGATCCTGCATGATCGAGGTTAGCCCTTTACCTCCGCGTATTAAGCGATTTGACGCTCGGCTGCGATCGAAGCAACAGACTCACGCAGCACAAGCCGCACGGGAAGATTCAAGTCTTGGGGAAATGCGTATTTCTCCTGGATCGAGCCCAACAACAAGCTAAACGCCTGCGTGCCTATATCGTACATTGGCGTTTCCACTGTCGATAGGGTTGGGGTTGTGAACTCAGTCACAGCCGCCCCATCAAAGCCGACCAGCGATACCTCGCCGGGGACATCTACTTTGTGGCTGCGCAAAAAGCGCAGAGCTCCCACGCTAACGGTATCGCTAAACGCAACGATGGCGGTCGGCTTCTTGCGTTGTGCATTCCAGAGGCGCTTGCACGCCTCAAATCCGCCCGCCGAATTGAGTTCACTATCGGCAAACAGTTCAGGGTCTTGGGAGAATTTGTATTTCTTGGCGAACCGCCGGAAAGTGGTTAGACGTTGTCGAATCGGCAGAAGAACCGGATGTCCGGAGATATAACCGACGCGGCGGTGGCCCATCGCAGCTAGCGCTTCGACCGCCATGCGGACCCCGGAGTCATAATCGGCGCTCACCTGGTGAAATACCGCCGGTTTCAGATGTCGATTTACCAGAACAAAGCAGAATTTGCTCTGAAGAAGGTCCTGCCAAAAGCGGGGGAGATGCGGACGTTCGCTCGTGAATGGGGGTGCCGCGACAATACCGCTGACGCGCAGATTCATCATCTCTTTCACGCGCTGCGCGTACCCATCCAGATCATATGAGCCATTGCTCAATATCACGTGATGACCAGTCGCGCGAGCCGCATCTTCGATTCCCTTCAGCACCTCGGCGTAGTACTGGTCTGTACTGTTCGGAACAATCACTCCGATAAGTTGTGATCGGCCGCTGACCAGCGCCCGTGCTACCTGATCCGGCTGGTATTTCAGCTCTGCTATCAGCTCCTGAACTTTTTGCTTAGTCGCCTTAGAAATACGTGGATGATCTCGCAGAGCGAGTGAGATAGTCGTGGCGGAGACGCCCAGCCTATTCCCGATGTCCTGGAGTGTAATTTTGCGGGTCACCCTGAAACGCTTCCGTAGATTCAACCAATTGTAGCCGAGAGGCGGTGCTCTGCGGGAATCGTGCTCTGCAAGTAAATCGGCGAAACTTGAAAGTTAGGAATTGCAATTAGGCTTGAGAACACATTATAATCTGTGTGCTTGATCGTTAAACCGACCGTAGTTCCCTTGCCATATGGCGCTTGAAACTGATCTGTGTGGACAGCGCGCGATCGTAACCGGAGGCCAAAGAGGCATAGGTTTCACCATTGCGCACGCGTTAGCTGCTGAAGGCGCGAAGGTCGCCATTGTGGATATCGACCCGGATCCGCCGTCTCTTGAAAAGCTGAAGTCGATCAGCAAAGATGTAATCGCAGTTACCGGAGATGTCAGCGATGAGCACGCCGCAACGGCAATGATGCGGCAGCTTATGGACCAACTAGGCGGAGTTGACATCTTTGTAAACAACGCCGCCATTGCTCGTCACGAGGCGGTGACTCAAATTACCCGAGATGCTTTCTATAAGACCATAGATACGAATCTCGCAGCGTGTGTTTGGGCATGCCGGGAGATTGTCAAGCCTATGATCGCTCAGCGCTCCGGATCCATTTTGATCACTGGCTCCACGGTACGCGTTTGCCCAGCTTACAGGGAGGCATCGTATCGAATTTCAAAGATGGGTCTCAAGATGTACATGGAGACCCTGGCAATCGAATTAGCACCCTACAACATCAGGGTGAATATGATTACACCCGGCCACTTCAGCACTCGATTAACACAGGGCCTCGCTGCCAGACACGAGGAAATTTTAAAGGCCCAGATACCGCTACGTCGCTTTGGGCGTACCGACGAGTTGGCAGCAGTCGCGGTTCTACTCTCATCGCCGCGCCTCAGTTCTTACGTCACAGGCGCCGACTTTGTCGTCGACGGCGGTCTTTCGTTGCGGCCGCTTCCGACCTTGCAAGATGACGAGTTACAGAGGCTGAACCGCGATGACACCTAACCACATGGCTCAATTCGAAGCAGACCAACTTCTCGACTTTACGATCCAAATCTTTCATGCGTGCGGGACGCCACAGGACGAGGCGCGCATTGTGGCCGAGCACCTTGTCGAAGCAAACCTGCTGGGTTACGACACACATGGCATGATCCGAATACCGCAATACGTCGAGGCTATTCGCGAAGGCGTAATCAAGCCAGGGGCGCCAGTCTCCACAGAAAGAGAAACCGATACCACTGCCATTGTAGATGGTGGATGGAACTTCGGCCAGGTGGTGGGTGTAAAAGCAATGGAGATTGGCATCGCCAAAGCCCGATGCTTTCACACGGCGACAGTTGTTGCTAAGCGTTGCAATCACGCTGGCCGGCTTGGAGCTTTTACTCAGCGTGCCGCTGAAGATAATCTGCTCGCGCTCGGTGTCTGTAACTCCCCGCGTCACGGGCACTTTGTGCTGCCGTGGGGAGGAATAGACGGCCGGCTGGCTACGAACCCGTTCTCATTCGCCGCGCCTTGTGGATCTGCTTGGCCGATTGTCGCGGATTTTTCAACCGCCGAAACGTCCGAAGGGAAAGTACGTTTGCATCGTAATCTACGAACCCCTCTTCCTTCCGGAACCATCGTCGATTCTCAAGGCGCACCAACGACCGATCCGTTGAAATTCTATGGCCCGCCCCGAGGTGCGATTCTCCCGTTCGGGGGTGAAAAGGGATATCGCGGCTATGCACTATCGCTTCTCGTAGAGATCTTGGGCGGCGTTATGGGAGGCTCCAGCACGACTGTAGACCAGCCCGGCAACGGCTTGGCCTTCGTGATTATCGACGTCAATGCCTTCCTGCCGTTGCAAGAGTTTGGCGTGCTTATGGAAGAGTTGCGGGACTATGTGAAGTCAGCCCGGCCGGCCCAAGGAACACACCAAGTTCTGCTTCCCGGCGAGCCAGATTTCGAGACACGCGAAGAGCGTCTGCGCTTTGGGATACCGATTGATGATGAGACTTGGGACCAAGTCCTCGAAGCAGCTTCGTCAGCCGGTGTAGCGTGGCCTCATGCGGTCCGTACTTCGTGAGTAGAACGCTCCCCGCTCAACTCCGCCAGCTTACTTCGATATAGGCGGAGTTCGAAACCATTCAGACTATAAAAGGAGAAACGAGATGTCAAGTAGGTTCCGATTACTTGGAGCGATTAGCCTGTTTACTTTTGTGATGTACCTGCCCCAAACTTTATTGGCGGACAGCAAAGTCGAGATCACTCAGAACGCCGCATCGCCACACGTACGCTATGTGTCCGGCGCCATCAGTTATGTGGAGCAACTCGTCAATGGTCATTGGGTTGACCGCGACCTCGCGATCGGTGCAGGTGCAGGGCGACACGCATGGAGTCGCGATGCATTTGAAGTTCATATCAAGACGGATCCCAAGGACACCGCCGGTATTCGGCTTGATACTTGGAGGTTTGTCTCAGCTTCCGAGATCCCGGGGGGCCGGATAGGCGAGCGTCACGCCGTCGTGCAGCTGACGAGCACAACCCAACCAGTCAACCTCAAAGTCCATACTCTGCTGGATGGAACCAACGTATTGGCGCGATGGCTCGAAATTACGAACAGCGGTCAACGTAGCGTCGCGTTAGCGCAATTATCCGTCTGGTCCGGACGCCTTTGGTCCAATGATGCAGCGATGAGCGTAGGCTATTCGACCAAATTTAACGTTACTTGGGAGGGCTGGTTTGGATGGAAGCGTTTGGAAAACGGGCCAAATCTTCTGAGGCAAGAGCACGGTCTGTCATTCGATCATCCTTATTTTGTGTTGCATAACGAAGGTCGCGGAGAATATGTTTTCGGCGAACTTGGATGGCCCTTGAATCGTGTCTTCGAATTCGACAAGAAGGAGGGTCTGACTTTCAGCGCCAGTCCGACCGCCCGAAATGCGTTGCGGGTTATCGAGCCTGGCGAGAGCATCCAAACGCCCACGCTGCATCTTGGCTTCATTAGAGGTGATTTTGATGCGGCCGTGCAGATGATGCATGATCACGTCAGGCGCAGCGTCCTTTATCCGCGTCCAGCTGATCGTTGCTATCGGGTTGAGTGTCTGATGCCGGAAGATCAGCCGATGACCGTGTACCGCGGTGCTGATTATAACGAGACCAATATCAAGCGTTTTCTGAACGTTGCCAGCCAGCTTGGAATAGAGCTATTCATCCTGGACGGGCCGACATGGTGCTCGAACTATGGCGAGTGGCTATCCCCTCAGAAAGTTGAATTTCCGCGGGGTCTTCAGCCTCTTGTGAGCTATGCCCATGACCATCATATTTTGTTCGGGCTCTATGCTGAGCCGGAGGGGGGACGGGATGGGTATACCAGCGATAATCACGGACTAACGATCGGACCTTGGAAGAACAGCAGCGTTTTTCGCCAGCATCCGAACTGGTTTTTCGGCGGCCAAAACACTAAGTTGCGGTTTGTCGGCATCGATGGATATTTTGTGCCTGAGCACCAAGTCCCGCCGACTCTCAATCTTGCCAACCCAGAAGCTGCGGCATACTTCACATCGGAGCTGCAACAGATCGTAGACCACTACGGTTTGGATTTATACCGACATGACTTTAATGCCCCGATGATTGGTGAGGGGGCCGTAACGATACACGATGGCTTCCCGGAAAGCGATTATTGGCGCCAATACGACGCCTTATATCGCGCGTTTGAGACCTTGCACGCCAAATTCCCGAATTTGATTTTACAGGAGGCCTCTGCCGGAGGAACGAGGCTCGATCTCGCGACTCTTGCGCGTTTTCCGGAAATTTACACGAGCGATCGCGTCAGCATGCCGTACGTGTACAGAATGCTAAGCGGGGTCTCAACTTACCTGCCACCAGAGACTCTGGTGACGCCCATCGGTATGGCTGATCCGAAGGACCTTCCCGATCTGGACACGATGCTGCGGAGCATCTACGCTCTCGCAAACACGCCAATGGTGTTCAACTCGCTGGTTCCCCGTAGTCAGGATCAACTCACACCCCAGACACGCGACAAGTTTCTCCATTACTCGGAAATTTATAAAGCGTTCATTCGACCGGCGCTCGCGTCTGCTCTTGTGTATCATCACGCGCCCGTCAATGGTTCCGGTGGTGTCGAATCCGGGCATTGGTTTGCCATGGAGTTCGCAACCCCTGACCGGAACAAGGATTGGGCTGTCATCATCCGCCTCGATCAATCGACCGACGCTTACGAGTTCAAGCCACGCGGCTTGGATGGCCACAAGCAATATCATGTCGTGTTCGATAGCAGCGCGAAAACCGAAACCCTTTCCGGAGCAGCATTGGCCCGGACGGGGTTAAATATTCAGCCGAACGGGAAGCAGATATCCGAATTGCTCCTCTTGACGGCGCAGTAATGTTCAACCGCTCAGACCGCGTAGCTTACAACTGGATCCCATGTCAGGCAATTGGTGAGATCTCATGGAATATACATCGGCTGTTCCTACCCGACGGCAGTTTTTATCAGCTGCTGGCACATCTCTCGGGCTAAGTGGACTTCTTTCTAGCGATGTATCGCCGCCTCGGGTGATGCGCTTGTTCGATACTTCGCTCCAGCCCCGCCGCTGGCAGCAATTCAAGGCTGCAGAATACCCAGGTCCGGTCTGCGGCACCATTTATCGATCCAATGACCTGGTGCCGTCTAGCGGAATGCCGTTGGGCGGGATTGGTACAGGGTGTCTCGACTTAGGCGTAAATGGTCGCCTCGGATATTGCACGCTCTTCAGGCGCGTGTGGGGCTGGGATTATCGCGATCGCGTGTTCGCGACCTCCAGGCAGAACTCTGGAAATGATCCGAAGGAGAACGCCGGAACCGCCACTACTGTGAAGGATGGCGTCGTCCGAGATCTCTGGCCCGGGAAGCGGTGCCTTCTTGATCTGCCGTTCCTTGGCGTGTCGATAGAAGGTCGTACTTGCCTGCTCGCAAGCGACGGGCTCGACGGGGTAGACCCGGTTCAGATGATCGAATATTGGGGTCATTATCCGATTGCTGACATCGAATTCGACATCGGAGGTCCCGTCCAAGCAGCGCTTCGTGCGTGGGCGCCTTTCATTCCAGGTGATATACAAGCTTCAGAGATGCCCTGTGCGGTTTTCGAGGTCACTCTTCGGAACGCGAGCGACGGGAGCAACGGAGCAACACTCGCCTTTAGCTTCCCGGGCCCTGATTCCCGCGCGGTGATGCAGAGCAAGCGGACCGAGTTCGGTCTGACTGGCATGGAGGTAACTACCGCTGAGGGGTCCTACTCGCTCGGGGTATTTGCGCCTAACGTTCGTTTTGGAGGCCCCTGAGTACAGGTGTCGAGTGGTCGAAAATCGGTTCGGCTTTACCGCCGATGGGCGGTTGCGGATTATCCGCGGCCGTGAATGTACAGATATCTCCCCATTCCTCTGCGACGGTCACGTTTTTGCTCGCCTGGCATACTTCAGGTTGGCAATCTGATTTTCCGTACGGCGCGCCGCAACACCGGTATACGAATCACTATGCGATTTCTTATCCGTCCGCATGGACGGCTGCTGCCGCCATGGCACGCCAAAGGAAAGATCTGCTCTCTCGGATCATTTCATGGCAATACGCAATCTACGAAGACGAGTCGCTTCCTATTTGGGTGCGCGATCAGTTGGTTAACACGCTTCACCTCATCACAGAGGAGAGTTTCTGGGCTGTCGCCAAACCGCCGCTCGGCGACTGGTGCTACAAAGGCGGCCTATTTTCGTTGGTAGAAAGCACGGTAGCCGCAGGACAGCAATCGTGTATCCCGTGCGATTGGTACGGCAACTTCCCGATCGTTTACCTGTTTCCCGAGCTCGCGAAATCTACGTTGCGCGCGTATGCTGCCAACATGAATCAGGCTGGTGCCGTACCGTTCTATTTGGGCCAGGGCCTCGACCTCGCAGGTGCACCAGACGGAACTAACTACGCCCATGACCGCCAGAAGACACTCAATGGCGCCTGCTTTGCCGATCTTGTCGATCGCATCTGGATGACAAGCAACGATAATAAGTTCCTCAACGAGTACTATCCGGCACTGAAAGCGAATGCCCGGTTCACTTTCGGCGCCGGTGGGACTGGAGCCGAGGTACTCGGCATTATCTCTGCTGTCTCGGATGAGTGGTATGAGTCAATGGACATGCGCGGAATTACCGCCCATGGCGGCGGAGTTCGCTTAGCCCAGCTTCAAATCCTCGAACGCATCGCCCAAGTTGTTGGTGATGCGGAATTTCGCGACCAGTGCAGGCAATGGATTGATATCGGCCAACGAACGCTTAACGAGAGCTTGTGGGACAGCACGACCTACCTCCTGTCATTGGATCCGATCACTGGAAAAAAGAATCGGCTACTGCTCGCGTACCAGCTCGATGGCGAATGGATTTCTCGCCTGCACGGTTTGGCCGGAGTTTTTCCACAAGATCGAGTGCGACGGTGTCTCAAAACTCTCAAGATGCTCGAACATAAGAGCCCTCAAGGCGTAATGATCGATGTCGTCGACCGCTCAGATTCGTTGACCCCGTTTGGGGGACGGATGGGTTGGATGTGCAGCATGCCGGCGTCCGTCTTTATCGTTGGTATGACCGTAATCCAGGCCGGTGATCGCGAGCGCGGTCTCGAGATCGCTCGTCGTGCAATGGATCACGTGGTTAATCACCTCGGAATGACGTGGGATATGCCTAACATGATTCGCGCTGACCCCGGAGACGGGCAACAACCCGAGTGCATGCGAATCTACGGGACAGACTATTACCAATGCATGAGCATCTGGGCACTGCCAGCGGTGTTAGCAGGCCGTGACCTTGCTGCGCCCTGCAGAACTGGTGGACTCGTGGCACGAGTCCTCGATGCCTCGAAGGTGCGCACAGCATGAATGTCTATGTGCCGGAACTATCTGGCGCAGCGAAGCAGATAGCCGCGGTGGTCGCGCATTCACACCCAGCGAATCTCGGATTGCACATCTAGGTCGGGTGTTGCCTGGAGCTTAGTTGCAGGCTCCTAGCGCATGCGCCTTGTTAATTTCATCCTCGCCTTGCTGAACGTGCCCTTGTTTCAGCAGAGCCTTGCCGAGCGCACAATGCGCCAATCCGTCGCCAGGGTTCAAATCGGAGGCAATCTTTAGCTGTGAAACGGCCTCGGCCTCACGCCCCATGTGCCATAGAGCAACTCCGAAATTGTAATGTATCTCGGCACTATTAGGCCTTTTCTCTAGCGCAGTCTTAAAGGCCTGAATCGCTCCCTCAGTCTCACCGTTTTGGGCCAGTGCAATTCCTAAATAGTAATTCGCTTCGGGATAATCGGGCTTCTCAGAGACTGCCTGCTGAAGCTCTTCCACGGCGTTAGTGGTCCTTCCGGCTCTCAATTCGGCGACCCCCCTGATCGTATGGACGCCCGCCTGCTCAAAGCTAGCTTTGGCGTTGTTGAGGGCCTCGGTTTTACGAAACTCGGTAGAAGCCTCCACCGACTTGCCAGTCGCTTTCAACGCCCTTGCAAGCAGATAGTGAATGGCCGGGTTCGTGGGATTGTACTGAAGGGCCAACCGCGCCTCAGCAATCGCTCGCGCGGTCTCGCCATCGGACAGGAGAGCGGACGAAAGCTCCACATGAATCTCGGAAACATCGGGAGCAAGTCTGGCACCGGTTGCAAGTTGTTCCAATCCCGGCTTCGGCTCTCCCCTTGCGACCAGGACTCTACCCAGCACTACGTGCGCGAATGCTAGGTTCGGAGCGAGTCTGATAGCAGTTCGGAGTTCGGATTCTGCGGATGTTGGATAGCCAGTAAAGAAGAATGCATCACCCAATAGCGCATGCGCAAGGGCGGAAGCGGGATGTGCAGCTACAGCGCTTTGACGCCTTTTCAGAATAACCTGCATATCTCCATGCATTTGAACGGCTGTGCTCAGGTTCAGCTGCGCTCGTATCAAATTAGGATCCAAACTGACGGCGCGCTCATAATTGTGAATCGCTTGCTCGAACTGATTGTTGTGCTCCAGGGCCGTCGCCAGGTTTTCATATGCCCTAGCGGAACGCGGATCCGTTTCGACTGCTTTGCGAAATTCCTCGATTGCAGCATGGAAATCGCCGATCTCCTGTTCGAGCCAACCGAGAGAGTCGTGAATGTGGGCGATGTGGGGGTCCAATCCATCGGCGCGCCTCAGAGCCTCGAATGCTTGATTCAGGTTTGTGTAATACGCTTCTCCGTACTGCTGTTGAGATCCCTTGGCCCGCTTTATGTAGGCAGTACCGAGATTGTAAAAAGCTGCTGCAAAATCGGCTTTTAACTTCACGGCAGAGTGAAACTCTTGGATCGCACCCACTAGATTCCCTTTTTCCGCAAGTGCCACACCGCGCTCATTATGCTGTTCCGCCGATTGGGAGCTGGCTTGGCTGCCATCAGTTGAGACTGCAGCTTGGATCTGAAGGGAGCTTCTGATGAGCGCCGTCGCAGTAAATTGTGGGCAGGTATACATTGCGAGGATGACAAAAGCGCGCAGCATCTTCGATAGATTGTACCGAGTAGTTTTCGCAAGGCTGTTGGAACGTTTAATGCAATTCAGCAGTGCCATGCTGAGATCACAGCAACTCTGGCGTACGAGATTGACAATTAGAGTTTTTCGATGAACTCGCTCTAGTTTAGCGATAAACTTTCTTCTTGACAAGGTTGCTTTATCTAGGTAAACTCCCCAGTCAGTAGGAATATGCAGGGCATCTATGTCCGGGTGTTCACATCCGGGCACTCAGCGAGGAGGCTCCAATGAAAACTGCGATCCTGTGTGGGACCAAATCAAAGAATTTTGCTGTATCAAGTTACGTGCGCAGGTCCGCTTGGGCGGCGTTTGCAATTATCGGCTTGGGCGCAAGCATCTTGTTAGGTCAAGGCACGTCCTACCTGACAGGGTTTGTTACCGACCCCAGTGGAGCCGACGTACCGAATGCGAGTGTGCTGATCGTAGACGAGAACACTGGCACGCGTTATGAGCTGAAGACCACCGACACTGGATTGTATCGTTCCCCGACGATCCCTCCTGGACTTTATAACGTGGAAGTCAGGGCAGGGGGCTTCGAGACAGCAATCACCAAGAGAGTAGAGGTTCTGGTGGGTCAGCCCAGATCCCTCGATATTACGTTGACGGTCGGCGCGGTTACCCAATCGGTTCAGGTTGACGCTGCAGCCCCGTTATTAAAAACCGAAGATTCCGGTTTAGGGCAGAGCGTGCAATCACAAGAAATCGAGGGTCTCCCCTATTTCAACCGTTCTGCCGGAGTGCTCTTATCGCTGGCACCCACGGTGCGCTACACCGGTGAGGATGTGATCTCCTACGGAGCATCGCGCTATAACGTGGCTGGATTCACAAACGTGAACGTTATGATCGATGGCGCATCGGTGAACGGCGATAGGGAGGACGTCGCTCAGATGGTGCTGAACCCGTCCGTCGAGGCGATCCAGGAGGTGAAAATCGCTGAGAATCAATACAGTGCGCAATTCGGAAAAGATCTAGGCGCTCTGGTCCAAATGGAATCTAAGTCGGGAACAAATGAGTATCACGGTGGTCTCTACTACTATTTCCGGAATGAAGTTTTCGACGCAATGAACGCGTTTTCACAAACCCGGCCAGTCGACCGTCAGGAAATGCCGGGTGCCACAATCGGCGGCCACATCCTAAGGAATAAGCTGTTCTTCTTTTCAGCATTTGAGACTCAATTGGCGATCTCACCGCTTGGCGTATCGCTCACGGTTCCGACTGCAGCTGAGAGGAATGGCAATTTCAGTCAACTCGGAAAACCAATCTACAATCCCGCTACTACGCACACCGACCCGGTCACAGGACAGGTGGTGCGCGATCCTTTTCCAGGCAATATCATACCCATGAATTTATTTGACCCGTCGGCGGTAAAGGCGCTGGCCTACATTCCGCTTCCGACCATTCCGGGAGCGTTAACGAACAACCTGCCTTCGAGCACGGGGACGGATCTGACTAAATATCGAGGCGTTGATCGGATCGATTGGAATATCGGCCAAAATGATCATTTCTATTTCGATTACCTGTTTGATCATACCCTCAATACCAACTTAGGTGTGCCTGCATACAATCAGCTCTCGCCAGCTGCGAGTCCTACCTTATCCGGGTTCGGGTTCCAATTCTTCACGCAGTCGTTCAATTTCAGCGAATTCCATACGTTTTCCCCTGTATTCTTTATGTCGAATCGTTTTGTTTACCGGCCTCGTGACATCGAACGGGTTAACCCGGCAGTCGATCCGAGCGCACAATGGGCGCAGAAGCTTGGTATCAACAATTACGCAGGCGAGCGTCTACCTGCATCCTTAGGCGGGGATTTGGGATTCCCAAGTTACAGTTTCAGCGGATACACGGGCCTAGGTCCGGGCAGTCTCCTGTTTCAGGAGAAGCCGATCAAGGAGCTGTCATACGATCTCGACATGACTTATGTCCACGGTGCGCATACCCTTAAATTCGGGTTCCAGACCGAATATGGCGAACACGGTGCACCGGATCAAAGTTTGCCAACTGGCAGCTTCGGATTCAGCCCGACGGAGACGGGCTTACCGGGCTCAGCCAATTCCGGTGACGCTTTCGCATCGTTCCTTCTTGGCCAAGTAGATAACGGGGTAACGCAACTTGGACCCGCGCTGACATGGCATAACACCTATTACGGCAGCTATGTCCAAGACGATTGGAAAATAGCTCGAAATCTCACTATCAATTTGGGTTTGCGTTGGGACATTGATGCGCCGGTGTACGAACTGCAGAATCGTGGCAACGGGTTCAATTTCAACGGCATTAATCCGGTTTCAGGGACTCCGGGTACTGTCACTTTCTTGAATACCCCGAGTGATCCAACGGCAGGCTTTTACAACGTCGATTGGCACCGGTTTGCGCCTCGGTTTGGATTTGCCTTCCAGCCTGTTTCACAAACGGTTGTACGCGGAGGATATGGAATATTTAACATCAATCCAGATCTAGGAGCAAACACCCGAGCGCCGAGTTTGGGCTTCACCACAGTGGGCGCCTTTAATTCTCCGGATGGTGGCATCACCCCCGCGTTTATACTCGCTAATGGGTTTCCGAATTACCCTCTCGGCGGGGATCCTAGCCTGTTAAATGCCGGCTTCGGTGCCGTGCCTGTAGGGCAGACGCCCACTACCTCTCCGACCTTCGTGAATCCTCACTGGAAATTCGGGTACGCGCAAAACTTCAACCTATCTGTTCAGCGGCAGCTACCATTCAATATGCTATTTGAAGTGGCTGGACAGGGAAGTCTTTCGCGAAATCTGCCCATAAATGTGAACTGGAACGAAGTTCCTCCGCAATATTGGGGTATAACCGGTCCTAACTACGCCCGCCGGCCTTTCCCTCAATACAACAATGTAGTGGAAGTGAAGAATGCGGAAGGCACAATAAACTACTGGGACGGCTACGTTCGGCTTGAGAAGCGCTTTTCGAAAGGTTTAACGCTGACCGCGAACTATTCTATAGGCAAGACGCTTGGTTTCTTGGGCGGGTCGATTTACTATCCACGCCTCAGTTACGGGCCTAATGTATATAACGAGGCAAATGGAGTTACTGCAGTTCCGTACCAAATGGCAACGATCAGTGGAGTCTACGATCTACCATGGGGCGTGGGAAAGCCATATCTAAATAGCGGTCTCATGGCTAGAATTCTAGGCGGGTGGTCAGTTGGCGGTGTACTGAGCTGGAATGGCGGCGTGCCTTTCACCGTGACCTGCAGTTGCAGTTCGCTCAACGGCAACACTCCTCTTGCTAATAGGGTAAACATCGTTGGCAATCCCACTCTCTCCAACCCCACTCCGAGCCTTTGGTTCAATACGGCTGCATTTGCTGCGCCCGCATTCGGTACGATCGGTAGTTTCGGTGGTACGCTGCTGGGCCCAACGGACACGCGACTCGATGTTACCCTACGTAAGATCATTCCGATCACCGAGCGCGTGAGGTTCGCGCTTGTTGGTGAATTCTTCAATTTCACCAATACTCCGCAGTTTGGCCCCCCGGATTCCAATCTAGGTGACCCGACCTTCGGTCAGACCCATGGGCCCGGGGGTGGCTTGGGTGCGAACACACTCGGTCCGTTCGGCTCTCGGCAAGTCCAGCTCGGAGGAAGAATCGACTTCTGAAGGATCTCCTGCCCGCCTTCGAGCTCACAGCAGATTATCTGAACTTTACGGAATACATCGCGCAGACGCGATGGCTTTTCGATCTGCCCCGAAGGCGCTGAAGAGAAGATCATGAATGGACCCGCTCTACGCAAACTACTTGGCAAAGGGCGGCCCATTTGGATCATGGGTGCGTACGACGCACTCTCTGCGAAGATCGCTGCGAAAGCTGGATTCGATGCCATCGGCGTTCAAAGTTTGCAAATGGCTTTTGCAAACGGTGTTCCTGATATTGGTGTAATCGGGCCCGAAGAGCTGGTTCGAGTTTGCCGAAGTATTCGGCGATCTGTTGACCTTCCTATTGTTGTTGATTTCGAGCAGGGATTCGGAGAGCCTTACGTCTCAGTTCACTGGATGAAAGAGTTGCAGGCGGCGGGAGTTTCGGCCATCCACATTGACGATTACGGCCTACCGTACAAATGTCCTTTCATTCCTCCACACGTACTCGGTATGGAAGATCGGGAAGCGACAGCCGCAAAGATCCGCGCCTTGGCGGGAGAAAAGGGAGATCCCGATTTCATGGTGATTGGCAGGCCGGGTACTTATGTCGCGGCCGTACATAAGAGTGAAGAAGGGAGACGTGCGGACTGGCTCAATCGCGCGCAGGCCTACTTAGCGGCCGGGGCCGACGCATTATTCCCGATTTGCTGGACCGTGGAACAGGCTCGCTGGTTCCGATCGCAAGTTCCCGGACCACTAATCACCATCCGTACTTTGGGAACTAAGATTGATGCCTCGCGAGTGCAGTACAGCGACGCCGTCATGCATCTATCCGTTCAGGAACTCTATGACATGGGATACGAGATGTACATTGAGCCCACAACGTTGATCGGAGTGGCGGCGAATGCGATGTGGCAGGCCGCACGGGAGGTACGAGAGGCAGGATCAGCTCAAGTTGTTGCAGACCAACATGGAAGCTTATACCAGCATCTCGAAATGTGGATGGATGTGGATACCGTGCGACGGTATCGGCACCGCTACGTGGATGAAGACGAATGATCCTGAACTAATGTGGAAGAAACACCTTTTGTCCGGTGCGATGCGATTCATATACTGCTTGCACAACGGCCAGCGTGGCGCGCCCGTCTTCTCCAGTGATGACCGGCTGCACTTTTGCTTGAATGCATCGGATGAAGTGATCCATTTGCCGGCGGAACATGAAGCTCTCGTTTGTTCTCGGAGACAGTGGACCTCCAGGGGCACGCCATGGGTCGGGCAACTCTACCTGATACCAGCCTCGATCAGATTCCTGGCCGCGCTCAAGGGACCATACCATCAGTCGGCCATGCTCGGGAGAGTCCCACGGCAGGAAATCAAATGTCAGCTGCCCTCGCGTTCCAAATAGATAACCGAACTCAGACCATTCGCCGATGCCGGATCCGACATGCTGGATCGGTGATAGTGCCTTGCCCACCGTTCCTGTATTGAATACCGCGACAGCGCCGTTACGAAATCGCATTAACACCGTGCCGAAGTCTTCCCACCTACCCGTCTCCTCATCGCGGAGGTAGTCGCGAGAGATGTATTGAACTTCCGCACAGACACTCTCCACTTCCGAATCTGTCCACCAGCGCCACAAATCGATGTAATGCGGCAGATGGTCTTGCAGAATCCCGCCCCCCAGCGACTTGTCTGTCCACCGCCACAGATAACTGTCTTCGTAACCTTTCGGAATCAGGCGCTGCGGATCCAGCTTTACACTGGCTCCCCACTGCAGCGTCATATAAAACACTTGCCCGATCGTGCCACGCTGAATGATATTGCGAATGCTTTCGCAGGCTAAACTGAAGCGTTTTTCGTGGCCTAGCATGAGCAGAACAGCTTCCTGGCGAAAGACGCGCAGGATGTCGTCGCATTCCGCAACGTCTCGCGCCATCGGCTTTTCGAGCAGTACGTGTTTGCCATGTCGCGCTGCGGCCATTGCGATCTCGCGATGCGACGCTTGGGGCGTGCAAATACACACCGCGTCGATGTCCGGTCTGCTCAGAGTGTGACGATAATCTGTATCAATGGTCGGTACTTGATACCGCGCCTGGGCCTCTCGCGCCCGCTGCTCTTTTGAGTCGCAGACAACTGCAATCTCGGCGTCCGGATGCTCCCAAATCCAAGGTAGATGTCCAATCCATGCCACACCGCCGCAGCCGATAACGGCAACCCTGACGCGATCCATACACGTTGCTCGTGAGCCTTTGCGTCTACACGGTTTTCGCCGCTTGCATAATTCGGTCTACGAACCCGCCGGACGCGCAAAAAGTGCCGATATCCTGTCCTTTCATCGCAGCCGGCAACGCCCAAAGCATCATGTTCTGGACATAGTGACTTCCAAATAACTGGTTACCGTTGTCCGCGCGAAGTAGGTTCGGTTGATTCCACGTAAGCAGGTTCAGAACGTTCAAGCTATATACACACCGGCGCGCTAGTTCAATGCCAAAGTCCTTTTCGCCGGCGTACATGTACGTCATCGCCAGCATGTATAGCTCGGGCACGAACAACGCGTTCGGTCCATATCCGACGCCTTGCGCCAGTTGCCCATTCGGGCGAGCCAGGTTTACGGCGCCGAAGTTCCAGTCTTCGATGCACGCCTTCCGGATCGTACGTAGCGTCTTTTGGACGCGGTCATGTCGAAAAACGCCGTCTATGCCGTGAAACCTGGCCATCCATTCGCCATCAAGCTGATACGCGAATACGTCGTCCGATTTCTTGCCGGCTCGCTCGTCGAAATAAGCCAGGTAGTAATCGCCCGTCCACAGCTTGCTCTCTAGCGCCGCGCTCCCTGTTCTAAACCATGTTTCACACTGGCGGCCGAATTCCTTGTCTCCGACCTTCTCCGCTAGTCGTTGAGCCATCTTGATATTCGCAAGATGAATTCCACCGACGTGCGGCGTCATCCCGAACCAGAGGACACTTTCAAACCATTCCAGATGATAGCCAGGAGGGTTCTCTTTGTTCTCTGGATCGACGTTCCCGCTCGGCACGCTAACGATCCCCTCAGGCCCATCTTCTGGCCGAAGGCTCATCGTGTATTGCGTATTTTTCTTCACTGCGTCGTAAAACTCGTGAAGCACATTCACATCGCCCGATCGAAGAAGATAACGGTCGATCATGTCCACGTAGCACGGTCCGTTCGTAGTCGTCTGATATCCCGGCGTCGGCATCGCAAACTCGGTGCCGGCCGTCATTTCATATCCGCCAACTGCCGCTCCGACTACACCTCCCCAAATCCAGACTGCCGCACCGCTGGCAAACTGATACGCCTTATAGCCTCGCAAGGTTGAGAGCGCAAGATCGGGGAAAAAGTAAACCAGTGGCGCATTAGCGTAAAACGTGTCGGGGATCGGCTCAATTGCAGGATCCTCTACTATGCCGTCAAGCAAC
This sequence comes from uncultured Acidobacteriaceae bacterium, assembly GCA_963703035.1. Lineage (GTDB taxonomy): Bacteria > Acidobacteriota > Terriglobia > Bryobacterales > Bryobacteraceae > Bog-105. The sequence continues at coordinate 3,776,471 of OY969780.1, forward strand.
CCGAACAGCCCATCTTTGGGATTACACCAAGGACCCACTGGCGGCCGAGCTGCTGCCCAGAAGCTATTTACCGGGAACAGATAAAGGATGTTAACCAGGGCTTCGCGCAACCATACAGGTAGTTCCTCTTCCCCATACACCACGTCCTGCCACGCCAGCACCCGCTTGAGCAGCGCATCGTGACCTTCACTTGCAAAGCGTGCGGCAGCCAGGCTATTCGGGTACCTGCTTGCATACATGTGCATGAATGTGTGATCGGCTTCTCCAATCCACATAGGTGCATACCATGCCGCAATAAAGCTGACCACCTTCTGTTCGTCAGGTTGAAGTTCAAAATCGACGGCAACCGATCCCCCGAAATCGTGTTCGTTCGCCTCCGGCAATTCTGTCGCGATTTTCCCCCACGACTGACGGGCGCGATAGGGATCGTCCGGGTAAGACAATGCTCCGCCGGAATGGACTTCAGTGTCGCCGACGACACCCAGTGCATACCCCAGACCTTCGACCTTTTCGGAACTGACCACCACGCCGCTGAAGCTGCCCCGCGTTGTAGTTCGTTTGGCTCGCGTTTTCCCTGATGGGTCCGGTACCCACGTGTGTCCAAAGGGCTTGAACGGGACCTTCTTGCGAGGACAGTCCACAAAAGTCTGTGCTTCTTCCTGTGTAGGACCGGGAAAACAGAGCACCAGCCGCCCTTGCTGTCGGTGGTTGGTCGTATTACGAAGATGGACGTCAAACACCGCAACTGGCGTATTGCTCGAAGCAGAATCGCCCGGAAGGAACGGAGCCCACGCCCGCAGACCCACAGATACGGGAGATCCTTTAGTCTCGAACTCGAGATCGGCTACCGGAAAATGGCCCCAATAGTGGATATCGCTCGGCATATTGAGGCCCGCAAACATGTATTCACCGTAGGTGCCCGGCGGATCGCAAAACAGCCACTTCTGATCTGCCACGGTCATTCCCAGAAACGGCATGGTCAACGGTCCCCTTTGAGGGCAGACCGAGTTGTAGATCGTGCAGAATCCGAATGTGGCGTTGGCCTGCAAATCCAGCCTGCCGGTATCAATCGAGCCAAGCGGCATGCCGCATTCAGGTCGGTTGCGCCGTTTGTACACAACTCCGCAGGCTGGATTTTTGAAGCCTGTCGCTCGGAAAGTTCGCCACGTCTCGCCGGTGACGTCAATTGGGAATAGCCTGCCAGTAGTGTCGTTCGAAGTATCTTTCGCTGGCTTGGAAGGATCGTTCGATTGAACATTGCCGGCATGTGCATGTCTCCTGCTGTCGAGGAAAGCTCCTAGCAGAGTCAGGGAGTGCTTCGAGAAGTCACGTCGGTTCATATTGACGATGTGCCGCGCTCGGGTTAAATTGGTTTAGCGATAAACTGGATTTCTACTCTAACACTAAGGGCAGGTATATGCAAAGCGTTTGATGTGAGATGACCCTGGGTTCCAGTCTGTTGCGCGAAAGCGAAAGACTGCCCGTCATCATCGAGTCCCTGTGTCGAAACCAATGCCTACATTATTTGTTGGCCTGCTCTTAATATTGCTCGCCGCAGTCGCTGGCGGTGCATTCGGTTATCAATACCGGGCAATGCGCAAGTATACGGTCGAAAATACATCTCTGCTGTCGATGTTTGTAGCTACCGTTCCCGTGCCGTTGATTGCCTGCTCGATCCTTCTCCCTGGTTGGTCACACGCAATTGCACAAGCAGGCTTCAAGACCAATGCGATTGTGTTCGCGTTTGGGTTCTGCTGGGGTCTCGGGGCTATCACCTATGCTTATGGCTTTAACATCCTTGGCATGGCGTTGGCAGCGTCTCTGCTCAAAGGGATCACGGTTGCTGTCGGGTCCGGTGGACCGTTGATACGCCATTGGGACTACATCCCCTCAAACGCTAGAACCGTCACCATAATCGGCCTGTCTATCCTGGTCGCGGGTACTGCTTTTGCCGGTAAAGCCGGCATTATGCGCGAAAGAGAGGACCGAGACTCGACCTCGACCTCCGCACTCGAACTAATCTCCCCGACGAACCTGCTTCAGCCGCCTTCGCCCGTCAAGCCGTCGAGCAACATTTTTTTGATCGGACTGGCAATGTGTCTTGTCTCGGGAGTGATCAGTGCCTGTGCAAACCTCGGTTACGATCGGGGTGATGCCATCCAAAACGCCATGGTGGCGCAGGCACACACGCAGCTGGCGTGGAAAGCCACGCTGATTCGCTGGATGCCCATGTATTGGGGCGGCATATCAGCTCTCCTGATTTTTATGGGTGGTGCCATGTTCTTTAGCGGCACCTGGAGAAATTATTTCGTCGCCGGGTCACGGCGCGATTTCACAATTTCCACTTCCATGGGATTCGTTCATTTTCTTGCCCAGATCCCATACGGCATTGGCGCGTACTACCTCGGAAGGCTTGGCACTACTGTCGGCTGGGGAATGAACATCGGAATGGCATTGATCGTTGCTGCTTCTATTGGACTCTTAACAGGCGAGTGGAGAAAGGCGTCCTTCCGTGCATTAAGAGTCTTGTATATCTCGATTGCCATTCTCGTAGGCGCGATCGGTGTATTAGCGTATGCCAACAATCTCACTTAAGCGGAGCCGCATGGAGCATACAAATCCCGTAATCGTGCGTCACATCCCTAGGCCCGAATCGGGCATCCTGAATGCCCTTTCAGCTTCCGGTGTCGCAACCGTGCACGAGGCGCAGGGTCGCACAGGGTTGATGAATCCGTACCTGCGGCCTCTTTACCAGCGTGCTGCCGTCGCCGGTCCGGCCGTCACAATTTCCTGTCATCCCGACGATAACTTGATGTTGCACGCTGCACTCGATGTCTGCCAGCCCGGCGATGTGCTCGTAGTAGCGCCCATTGTTGAATCCAACCACGCTATGTTTGGCGCGTTGCTCGGCACATGTTGTCAGGCGATCGGGATCGCAGGCCTGGTCATTGATGCGGGTGTACGGGACGCGTCCGATCTGATCGATATGCGATTCCCGGTCTGGACGAAGATAGTCTGCGCACAAGGCACAACAAAGAATACCGCCGGGTCGGTAAATGTCCCCGTCACCTGTGCGGATGAGCTGGTTTTTCCGGGCGACATCATGGTGGCGGACTTCGATGGCATTGTCGTCGTGCCTGCTGGTGCAGCCGCGGATGTGGCAAAAACTGCAGAGCTACGCCACGCGCGGGAGAAGCAGGATCGCGAGCGATTGATGTCGGGTGAATTGACCATCGATCTGTATGGGTTTCGGGAAAAGTTGAGGGAACTCGGTGTCGCCTACGTCGATGAATTCCCGGAGTAGACATCGTGTGTTCATGGGCCTGGTCACCAAACATGAGACGGGACCCAAACCCCGCGTTAGCTCCGCGGGAACCTTAGGAAACCGTTGATGCTGACGAAACTGTGGACCATCGGCATCAAGGTGCCCAATCTCGACCACGAGCTCGCCTTTCATCGCAGCATGGGGAATAAGGTCGTTCTCGACGAGACCTTGGAGTTTGAAGGCGAGCAGTTCCGCATACCTCTCATACGCATGGGTGACAAATATCTTCATCTGGCGGAAAAGATGGTCTACGAACGCTTGCTTGACCGGCCGCTCGGATACGGAATAGCTCACATCGTGTATCGCACCAATGACTTTGAGAAAGACAGACAAACGGCGTTAGCAAGCGGTGCGCGTAGCATCGGGCCAACAGCCGAAATCTCCGCTCGTTTCGGCGCGCGTCGCGTCGCATTCCTCGAGACGCCGAATGGCTGGATGTTCGAAATTATCGAAGTACTAACCGATCTCGTCCCCGAAGTCTGACTGGACTCTTATGAAAATCAGCAGCCGTGTCCATCTGGTTGGTAGTGAGCAATTCGGGCTGAGTCATCCACTCGATTGCAATTGCTATTTAATCGACGCGGGTTCCACGAGAGTGCTGATCGACACCGGCTTGGGCTTGGGCGTCGATGACATTCTGCAGAACGTATCGAATGCCGGATTTGATGCCTCATCGATACATCACATCGTTATTACGCATTCGCACATTGGGCACTGGGGAGGCGCCAACGAGCTTCGCGCCAGAACAGGAGCCCGAGTCTGGGCGCCAGTCGGTGCGGAGAAGGCGATGCGCGATGTCGAGAACGATCCTGCCATTAAAATCAATTTCGAATTCGGTCGTTACCCTGAGGGATTTGCGCCGCACCCCTGCTCAGCCGACAACTTCTTCGGGGATGGAGAAGAAATCGTCCTGGGCGGTATTACGCTGCGTGCGATTAGAACGGCCGGACATACGCCCGATTCCACCTGCCTTCTCTTTCAACAGGAAGCATCCCGGGCCTTATTTACCGGAGACGTTCTCTTTTATGGCGGCCGGTTGGGACTCACCAATCTGGAGGGCTGCAGCCTGGACGATTACCGGCACAACATTCATAAATTGTTAGAGGTACACCCGGACGCATTGTTCCCGGGGCATGGAGTGTTCGTACTGCGTCGCGCCTACAAGCACGTACAGCGTGCCATACGAAAACTACGCGATCTGATTCTGCCGGATACTTTTTTCGAAGAGAACGAGTTTATTTGGGACCGCGAATATCTGTCGTTGATGGTCCCGGTAGAGCAACGCTGACAGTGCTGTATTTGCTAGCGACTGAAGGAGCTTTGTGCGAATTATTGACTATGCCGTCGTAGTCGCCTACTTCCTGGTTGTCATATACGTGGGCCTCAGCACCCGGCGCTCCGTTCACACCAGCAAGGATTTCTTTCTTTCCGGTCGTTCGCTGCCTGCCTGGATTACCGGATTGGCTTTCATGGCTGCGAACCTGGGCTCCTTCGAACTGATGGGTTTTGCTGCGAATGGCGCGAAGTACGGCATGTTTACCAATCAGTTGTATTGGCTTGGTTCCGTGCCGGCGATGGTCTTCTCCGCGCTCGTTATGGTGCCGATCTTCTACAAAAGCGGGGTGCGAAGCGTGCCCGAGTATCTCCGCGTTCGATTCGATGAGAAGTGCCGGGCTCTAAACGCGGTCAGCTTTGCGTTTCTGACAATCTTCACTTCGGGATTAAGCCTGTACGGCCTGGCTGTGGTTTTTCATTCGCTCTTCGGGTGGTCAATCAACCTGTGCATCTGGATTTCCGCCGGTACCGTTTTGTCCTACGTCACGCTGGGCGGCCTCAGGGCCTCAATCTATACCGAGGTGCTCCAGTTCTTCCTCATGGTCGTCGGCATCTTGCCGCTCTCTATCATGGTCTTGCACTCTCTGGGTGGGTTATCTGGCATATTGAGTCGCGTCCCGGAGAATCTCCGTCACACATGGGTACCGGTTCTTCACCCCCAAGGCACGCCTTTCGGCGGCGGACTCACCGTCATGTTCGGTGGCCTCACCGTTGCCAGCTTTGCATATTGGTCGACTGATTTTCTGGTCATCCAGCGTGCCTTAGCCGCGAAAGATCTGGCCGCAGCGCAGAAAACGCCTCTGATCGCGACTTTCCCAAAGATGTTCTTCCCCCTCCTGACGGTCATTCCCGGACTGGCCGCGCTCATTGTCGTGCCTCAACAGATCGCCGGAAACTACAACATGGTTCTTCCCATGATGTTTCTGCACTACTACCCGGCAGGCTTGCTTGGCGTTGGAATCACCGCGCTGCTTGCCAGTTTCATGTCGGGTATGGCGGGCAACGTAACGGCTTTTAATACGGTGTGGACCTACGACATCTATCAAAACTACGTTGCGCGCAACCGAAGTGACCAACATTACCTGAATGTGGGTCGCGTGGTTACTGTCATTGGCATCGTCATTTCGATCGCGACCGCCTATTCTGCCCGAGCCTTCCCGAATATTTTCGATTACTGGGCGCTGCTCTCCTCGATTTTTGTGGGCGCCCCGTTCGGAACCTTTGTTCTCGGCGTTTTCACGCGCCGCATTGGCGGAACTGCCGCATTTCTCGGGATGCTCGGCGGCATCCTCGCCACCATCGCCCATTACTGGCTCTACGTATATGGTTACCTTCACTACGGCAGCGTTCTCGCGATGGACTTTTATGGCGCGGGATGCGGATTCGTTGCGAATGTCGGAATAGCCGCGATCGTTTCTTTTTTCCACGATCGGCATACTGCAGAAGTACGGCCTGTCCCACAGACTGCCACTAACGAACCCCGCGAAACGTCTTGGTATCGCACACCCGAAGCTCTCGCCGTTCTCTCGCTCGTCATCATGATCACCTTGAATATAATCTTCTGGTAGGTTTAGCGATAAACTTATGGCCAGACATCCTATGACATCACCCGAGTCGAGCTGGAAATCACAGTACGAGGACCGAGGCTATTACTTTCCCATTCGAGTATTCGACGAAGCTCGCGCCGCTACCCTCCGCGCCTCCTACGCTAACTACATCGACGAACGAAGCGACGAATTGAAGGCGCTCCCGCCGCGTGAACATTATCGTGTCTTGTCTGAGACGCATACCTTTCTCCCTTGGGTCTATACCATCGCTTCCCATCCAAAGGTGCTCGACGCCGTCGCGGAAATTCTTGGACCGAATCTTCTGATCTGGAGTTCGCGTTGGTTTTCAAAAATACCCGGTGACAAGACCTATGTTTCCTGGCATCAGGACGCCACGTACTGGGGCATGCAACCGCTCAAGATAGCCACCTGTTGGATCGCCCTGTCGGACAGCATCCCGGAGAATGGCTGCCTTCGCGTTGTCCCGGAAACGCACAAGCAGGCTCTTCTTCCGCAAATTGAAACCTATGCGCCCGATAATGCTCTCACGCGAGGCCAGGAGATCGCAGTCGAGGTGGACGAGGAACGCGCGATTGACATCGCCCTTAAGCCGGGGGAGATGTCGCTGCATCACGTGCTTATCGTGCATGGCTCTAAAGCCAATACCTCCGAGAAGTCACGCATTGGAATTGCTGTCCGCTATGTCGCCCCGGAGGTCAAGCAGCAGGGCGATCGCCCACTTGCGATTCTGGCTCGCGGTATAGACGACTACGGCAACTTCGATTTGATCGAGCCGCCTTTGTCCGAAGCAGCAACAGGAGTGCAATCCGAAGCCGTGCAACGAATGATGAAAAATATCTTGCGGTAACAGGAGTATTCCATGAATAAGCCATCCGGTTCGCTTCGGCCTTCGTCTCGCCGCGAATTCATGACAGGCCTGGCCGGAGCGGCAGTTGCCGCACCACTCTTTGGATGCGCGACCGCCTCACAGGAGACCCCGGCCGGCACATCAGCAGTTGATCGACTGTTTCCAATCGATGCGCCGCCTTCGCACTGGAGTGAGTTTCGGGCCTTCGGTTTCCCGCATCCTGTGAGCGGATCGATTTTCCGCGGTTCGGCGCCTCCGTGCTGCGGTGCACCTCTCGGCGGAATCGATACTGGGTGCATCGACCTGGATGTTCAAGGCGTTTACGGCCTGCTCTCCATCTTTAATCCTGTATCGCCGTGCCCGGCGGTCAAGAACTGGAGAATGCCTCGAAAGCCGCAAACCATGCAGCCGATCCTGGGTCTCTCCATCGGCTCGAGAACCTGGGTGCTTGCCACGCAAAAAATCATCAATGGTGGCGACATCCCGGTGTGCCAGGATCCATTCTTTGGTCACCCCGCATTCAAAGCTGATCGCGTCGCCATACCACGGCTGCAGGGCGTTTCCGCGGCTCGCGAGATTCATTACTGGGGTCACTATCCCGTCATCGACATGGAATTCGAAACCAACGCACCTATCGAGGTCGGGATGCGCGCGTGGTCGCCGTTTTTGCCCGGTGACACGCCCGCTTCGAACACTCCAGCGGCCATTTTCGAAGTGCACCTGCGCAATGGCTCCCACCAGCATCAGCAGGGAACAGTAGGATTTCACTTTCCGGGTCCCGACGAGCAGGAATCGGGCTCCTCCGAGTTCACTAGGCGCACCATTCGCGACGATTTTCATGGCGTATACATCAGCTCGCAGCGCGTTAACTATGTTCTTGCGGTCATTGGCTCCCACGATGCGCGTTTCGGCGGCGGATTGAGCCGCGATCCGTCGGCCTGGTCAAAAATTGACCACACGTTGCCGTCACCAGCTGGCCGCGAGCACGACTACACGCAACTTTCCGACGACAGCAGCAGTTCGGCTGCGGTAGCCTTCTCGCTACCCGCCGGACAGCAACAAATCGTCCGTTTTCTGGTCACATGGTATGCGCCCGTCTGGGAAGGCGCAACGAAGCACCGCCTCGAGCACAGTCCGGTCAGTTCCAAATGGATCCCGGCTACACCCGGCGATGCGGTTCATCATTACACTCACATGTACGCTGCGCGCTATCGGGATGCGCTCGATGTGGCGCGGCATGTGAATGCGGAACACGAGTCGCTGCTCGGCCGCGTAGTCGCTTGGCAGAGTGTTGTCTATGGCGAAAGCACTCTGCCGGCGTGGCTGCGCGATTCCTTGGTGAATAATCTTTATCTCCTAACCGAGTGCGGCGTGTGGGCTCAATTCGTTCCGCCAATACCCGATAGCGCACTCCCCAACGGTGCGTTCGGTCTCATCGAGAGTCCGCGCGGTGATCCCGATGTGTCCTGCATCCCTTGTGACTGGTACGGCAATTTACCCGTCGTCTACTTCTTCCCGGATCTTGCCCATTCAAGCCTCAAAATCTACAAACAGCTGCAGCGTAGCGACGGTGCGGCGCCGTTCCTGGTTGGCACGCTCGGCGATCTGCCCGATTTCGCAACCCCTAGCTGGGATTGGCAGATCTCGCTGAACGGTTCCTGCTACATCGACCTGATCGACCGCCTCTGGCAACGCACTGGCAATGACGAGATCCTCCGCGAATTTTACGACTCCGCCAAGCACTGCAACACCATGACCATGAATCTCCGGCATGGACCCGGGGCGGTCATCAGCATGCCCGACGCAAACAAAGGAATGGAATGGTTCGAGCATGGAGAGTGGGCCGGCATGTGTACGCATATGGGAGGCTTGCATCTCGCCGAGTTGCGGATGATGTCACGCATGGCCGAGCGCGTCGGCGATTCCGATTACATCACCCAATGCCACGAATGGTTCACGTCAGGTAGCGACGCGCTCGAGAATAAACTCTGGACAGGCACGTACTACCTCAACTTTTATGAAGAAGAGACGGGCAGAAAATCCGATGACGTGATGGGCTATCAGCTCGACGGTCAATGGGCAGCCCAGTTCCACGGATTGTCCCCTGTATTTCAGCCCGAACGAGCGCTCAAAGCACTTGACACAATTCAGAAGTGCAACATCGCTCTAACGCCCCGGGTCGGCGCTGCCAACTTCACCAAACCCGACGGGTCACCGCTGGCAGTCACGAACAAGGTTGCCTATTACGGCCCGTACGCCATGTTCACCCCCGAAGTAGTTGTGCTCGGAATGACGTATATCTACGCAGGAATGAAAGATGTCGGCTTGGATTTGGTTCGTCGTCACTGGTCCAATCTCTTCTTCGATCAAAAGCATCCTTGGGACTCGCCGAATCTGGTGCGCGGTGACACCGGTGCCCGCATTTTCGGCACTGACTACTACCAGGCGATGATGCTATGGGCTTTGCCGGCTGCTCTTTCCGGTACGGATCTGCGTGGCTCTTGCGGCACCGGCGACTTGGTCGACCGGATGATCCAGGCCGCGTCCGGCAAGTTAGGGATTGCTTAGCTCAGGCCGGTTTGATCACTGATGCGTCGCGTAACCGAGAAGTGCTGGTCGATGTCGGGCATCAACTCGCACCCGAGTCCCGGCCCTTCAGGAACGGTAACGAAACCTCGTTCCACCTTCGGTATCGCCGTGACCACCTCCGGGTACCACCCGTTGTAGAACGCACGAACGGATTCTTGAACAATCGCGTTCGGGGCATTCAGCGACAAGTGAGTCGAAGCCGTGTAAACAACAGGCCCGGTGCAATCGTGAGGAGCTACGGGGAGGTGCCAGGCCTCAGCCATCGCAGCAATTTTGCGTGCCTCGGATAACCCACCGCACCAGCTGACATCAAACATGACCACCCCGACCGCATCTGTTTGAAGCAGGTCTCGAAACGCCCAGCGCGTCGCAAGAGTTTCTGATGCGCAAATGGGAGCCGGAGAGACTTCCTTGTATCGCTTGAGGCTGTCGAGGCTGTTCATTTTGATCGGATCTTCGTGCCAGAACGTCTCGAACGGCGCGAGAGCCCTCGCAATCTTTATCGCCGGGGCGAGTTGCCACATCGAGTGAAACTCCACCATGATGTCCATCCTGTTGCCGACCCGCTGGCAAATTTTCTCGAAAGGCCCAAGTGCAATTCTCAGATCTTCATTCGTTATGTCTTGGCCGCGTGTTTTTTCCGCCGCGATGTCGAACGGCCAGATCTTCATCGCCGTAATGCCTTCTGAGAGCAGCGATTCCGCCAGCTCATCGGCCCGCGTCAGGAAATCGTTCAAATCGCTGAATCCGGAAACAGCGGCCGCAGGGGCACCCGCTTCAATGCCCCAGTTTCGGCTGGATTGCGTCTCCGCTCTGCGCATGTATTTGGCACCCGCGCAGGTATTGTAGGTGCGAATCCGATCCCGTGTCCTTCCGCCCAGCAGTTCCACGATCGGCTTGCCGGCCGACTTTCCCAGCAGGTCCCATAAAGCAATGTCCACGCAGGAAGCAGCCCGCACCTCGACCCCCGTCGAGCTAAAACCGACATAGGGCACAAGGTCTCGTGAAATAGCATCGATGCCCGAAGCGTCGCGCCCGATGATTGCTGGAGCGATCTCCTCATGAATGTAAGCTTCGATAGAACCGGCGTTCATGAAGGTCTCTCCAAGACCGGTCAGCCCTTCGTCGGTGTGGACCAAGAGCCAAACGAGTTGTGGAAACTCGCCAATGCGAATGGTCTCGAGTCGATTGATCTTCATGGATTAGCCAAGCGCCAGGGTCCCTTCGCCGCTGCCTCGCTTTCGAATATCACGGGGCAGTATAACAATTGTTAACCATAGTGTTGACAATATTTGACGAACCGAGGAAGCTCGTAAGTACCGACAATTAAGTTCTCGACAATCGGTAACCACGACGCCATCAATTCATGGACGCCAAGAGATTTTCAGGAAAGAAGGTTCTCGTAACCGGCGCGGGAACGGGTATCGGTCGCGAAATCGCTTTGGCATTTGGGCGCGAAGGCGCAGACGTCGTCCTTCACTACCTCGATGAGCAGGGCGCGCTCAGCGCGGCCGCCGAGATCCAGAACCTCGGACCCAGAGCGCACTCGATCAGCGCCGATTTTCGCCAGATAGACGAAGTCTTTCGTCTGTCCGATGCTGCTGTCAATTTCCTCGGGGGCATGGACATCCTCGTCAACAACGCGGGGATTACCTTAAACAAACCAGTCCTCAAAATTACGCCGGAGCAATTCGACATCCTTTATGCAGTTAACGTCCGGGCCCAGCTGTTCCTGACCCAGAGAGCGGTGGATCAGATGGCAAACCGCGGCCGCGGCGCAATTGTGAACATGAGTTCGGTCCACGGATTCCAGGGTGCGCCCGAGCACGCCGTATACGCCGGAACAAAGGGTGCCGTCATCGCCCAAACCCGCGCACTTGGAGTTGAGCTTGCTCACAAAGGCATTCGCATTAACGCCGTTGCTCCCGGCTGGATTGCTGTCGAAAGCCACAGCAGAGCATTCGAAGGTCGGACCGTGCAATCTGCCATGCACGACGCAGCCAATAAAGTTCCGGTGGGTCGGGCAGGCTTTCCCGAAGATATCGCGCGAATGGTGCTGTTTCTCTGCTCGGAGGAAGCGGCTTTTATCATCGGGCAGACGATCGTGGTGGACGGCGGCACGACCGCACTGATGTCGCTCGTATCAGACTTTCGCACGGAATCGACTGCGCGTTGCGGTATCGGCTATGTTCCCGGAGTGTAGTGCGCGTCTATGGACTACTCGACTCTGATAAATGTCCTCCACAGCGCAAACAAAGAAATTCATCCTTTACCGCTGCCCGATGGAACTCGCGTTCTGCTTCTCCCGCACGGAGGCCGGGTACTCGGGTTGTTCTCGCGCGGAAGCGAAGACAACTTCTACTGGACTCATCCGGCGTTGCGGTCCGCTGAAACGGCGATAGCTCTCTACTCAAGTGGAGCTTGGGAGAACTCCGGTGGCGACCGCACTTGGCTGGGGCCAGAACTTGAATTGTTCTTCCCCCGATATCCCGACCTGGGCATGTCCGGCTATTTCCAGCCCCGCCAGTTAGACCCAGGAGCTTACAAAGTCGACGCGCAAGACGGCCGTGTACGGCTGGTGAACCGCGCTCAGCTCACATTATTTCGCTCCAAGATCACCGTCCACTTTGAACTGGCCAAGTGGGTTCAACCCACCACGAACCCCTTGCGCTATGACAGAACATTCTCCGGTGCAGAGGTCGAATTCTGCGGGTATGAGCAGCACACCACGCTCGAATTATTCGGCGATGGTCCCGGAAGGATCGGTCTCTGGAATCTCATCCAAATGCCACACGCCGGCCGATTGAGGATATCCACTTATCAGCGCACAGAACCCCGCTTGTACTTTGGTTCCATACCCAGCGGCGATCTGAAAACCAAAGACCATGCGATTGACTGGATTATGCGATCGGCTGGGGAACAAAAGATCGGGGTTCCAGCTATCGCGACAACAGGGCGGGTCGGATACGTGTACGACTTGCAAAAAGAAGCCAGACTGGTCATCCAAAACTTCTTCGTCAATCCAGCTGGCGAATACGTTGATGTGCCCTGGGACTCGCCAAACGATTTCGGGTACGCCGTGCAAGCGTGTAACGTCAACAGCTCGCTCGGTACGTTCAGCGAACTTGAGTATCACGTGCCCGCAATCGGCGATGGCACTGGCAAGACTCGCTGCGAAGATATCAGCCAAGTGTGGGCGTTCCGCGGTAGGCGCACGGCGCTCGACGAAATCGCTCAGCGACTGCTCGGGTCGGCTTAGGGTCGCATTCCATGGAACAGGGCGTCTTACACCCAGTCAGTCTGATTCTCTTCGCGGCAGTGATGAACGCGACTTACACTCTCCCGATGAAGGTTCATCATTCCTGGGGATGGGAGCATTCCTGGTGCGCATTCAGTGTCCTCGGTATTGCAGGCGTACCGACCATAATCGGGGTGTTGACAGTGCCTGGACTCTGGTCTATATACGGGAACACGTCCGGCAACGCGCTCCTAGCCATGGCATTGTTCGGTGCAGGGTGGGGAGTCGCTCAAGTCTTCTTCGGTCTCTCACTGCCGTTGGTTGGCATCGCTGTCGCCTTCACTGTTTCGCTTAGCACGTCCGCAGCTTCGGGAGCACTGTTGCCGCTGATCATGCGGCATCCGGAGAAGTTCTCTACGCGTCAAGGCGGCCTGCTCTTAGCCGGCATTTTGTTGATCACTCTGGGCGTCACTCTCTGCGGGCGCGCGGGCCTGCAGCGCGAGCGAGGATCTGGCAAGCTGGACCAAGGTTCGGCTCCTAAGTTCGCTCGCGGTTTCGTTTTTTCATTAATCTCTGGCGTTCTCGGTTCTCTCCTGAACCTCGGACTCGCTTACGGTGACCGCATTCTACGCGCTGCACACGCGCACGGAGCGAGCGACGTCATGGCGGCCAACACGGTCTGGCTGCCTTGTGTCTACGCGGGCTTCATCCCTGGCGTGGTCTATTGCGTGTATCTCATGCGGCGAAATCGAGTAACTCAAGAGTTTTTCGCGAATGCCCGATGGTATTACTGGCCGACCGCGGCCTGCATGGGCTTGCTGTGGTACGGAAGTATCCTCGTTTACGCGCTTGCGGCAAGCATGCTCGGTGAGATCGGGACCTCTATCGGCTGGCCTCTATTTTTGTCTGCAATCGTGGTCGTCAGCAACATCATTGGTGTGCTGACGCGCGAATGGACAATCTCAGCCACTGGTCCGTTCCGAACTCTTATCGCGGGTCTCGCGTGTCTGCTCATCGCTATTCTGATTCTGACTAGAGCAGGACGCATCGCCTCTTGAGGTGAGAACTACCGAGTCATTCTTTACCGCAGTTTCCACCTCGTCACACCGTTTGATTTCGCCGCTGTAACCACGCCCATTTCCTCCAGAAGATCCAAATGGCCGCGGACGGGGTACATCAGTAGCCACAAATTGTCCGTTGGCCAGCGGCCTAGCGCCGGCGTGCATGCATCCATGCATTGCCTGAGCGTTGCTCCTGTCGGATGGCGGGCCAGTTCTTCGCGCAGAAACCGGTCGGCTCGGTCGACGAAAGATTTACATTCCGAAAGGAACGCCTCCGCAGCCCTTCCGTGGAACACAGGCCAATGAGCTGAATAGATCCAATCGACCCGCAGAGCTTCCACAGTCTGCACGCTGGAAAGATAAGCCAGCACGGCGAAGTAGGCCGGCGGAAGGGAAGGCTTCCCGTCCGTCGAAGGGCACGCGCTGCCATGCAGTGCGTCGCCGAGAAAAATCGCGCGATTCGCTGCGCTGTACACGGCTAAGTGCCCATGGCTATGTCCCGGCAAATGGACAACCTGAAGATTAGTGTTGTCATTCAATGCGATCTGTTCGCCACCGCGGAAGCTCACATCGATCCGTTGGGCTTCGCCCGTCATTTGCCGTACCCAAGTTTCGCTGTTTGCGTTCGCTCCCAGACCCACGCCATCGCTTTCAAGCCACTGGTTATACCGCGTTGCGAACAAGAGGTCGGGATTTTCGATCACCGCACGATCCAGTTCGCCGCAGCACAACAGAGTCCCTGGGCACTCCTGTTTCACTGCACGATTCCCACCATGGTGGTCTGCGTCAGCATGCGTGTTGATAGCGAACGTGATACGTTCCGACCCGAGACCGATACTCGCCGTGAATGGAAAGATAACATCGCGCGGCGTGGAGGAGAAGCCAGTATCCAGAAGCACGACATTATCTCCGACGAACACGTACTGGAAAAGATTCCGGTCGGCGATACGCGAGGATATCTGGTAAACGTTCGGAAAAATTTGCATGGACTCTTTGGTGCTTCCAGATTCTCACCGGTTACGAGAGCGTCTGTCAACACTTATGTTGACAAATGTGCATTTCCCGAACTAGAATGCCATTGATTTGCTCTCCAATAAAGCACTAAGCTTCCTGCTCGTAACTGAGAAGTCTGCTTCAATGCCGAGACATTACTCAACGAGGGGGTTGCCGCGCGCGCTTACGTTTGCGCTCTTTGTCCCCGTCCTCTTTGCTCGGGCCGCGACCCCTTATACAGATGCGGTCATTCGATCCGGTCCATCACCGGGATTGCGGCTAAGCTCCGGCCTTGTGATCTGTGACGAAGAACTCTACAACGGTAGATGGGTCAACCGTTATTGGACGTCAACCGGGCAAATAAAACCTGACGTTCATCTCGAAGGTAAGAGCCAGCGTCGAGCTGGTCTGCCTCAGGACGCTTTCCAGTTGGGAATGGAAGGGCAAAACCTTTCTGGTACCTGGAAGTGGATTAGCGCCGACCAACAGCATGTTGAAAATCCCGACGGTCTACTCGTAACGGTCACGCTCCAAAGCACGGCGCGACCCGTGACGGTGAAACTTCACACGCTTCTCCACGGCGGTCCGGTTATGGTGCGGTGGCTTGAGATCACGAATACCGGCAATAAACCCACCGCAATCACGTCTGTTTCTCCTTGGTCCGGCATCGTCTGGGAAATGACTGGATACCAGGAAAGGATTCAATCGCCGTCAGAGCCGCCCTTTGAAGTAGCGACAACCAGGTACAAGGATTGGGGTCAGGAAGCCGCTTGGGGCTTCACGCCCCTCGCGAATGACACCAAGACCGTTGTAGGTGATCGCGGCAGATCGGGCTGGGGACACCCTACCTTTTTTGCACGTAACCGAGCCAGCGGCGAATGGTTTGTCTGCTCGCTCGCCTGGAGCGGCAACTGGACCATGCACGTGACCGGGGTCGAGGACGAGCACAACGATTTGGCGCGCCTCTGGTTTGACATCGGACCGAGCGCGGTTGATCCGGTTCTTCGCGTCTTGGCGCCCGGTGAAACCGTAAAAAGTCCTGAAGCTCATATCCTTCTGATGCACTCCGATCTCGACGCTGTTATCCAGCAACTTCACACGCATGTCCGGAACTTCGTTCTGCCGCAAGGCCGCCGTAAGGACTACGACATCGAGGCCAATCATCGCGGATACATAGTCGACCATGAGAGCGAAGCGGGTTTTAAACGCGAGGTCGATATCGCCGCTTCAGTCGGCGCGGAAGAGTTTGTGATCGATGCCGGATGGTATGGGCCTGATCCGAATGTATGGAATCAAAACGTCGGCGATTGGTATGCCGGTAGCTGGCTTCCC
The DNA here is from genome assembly GCA_963703035.1 of uncultured Acidobacteriaceae bacterium. GTDB lineage: Bacteria > Acidobacteriota > Terriglobia > Bryobacterales > Bryobacteraceae > Bog-105. The sequence goes on from OY969780.1 coordinate 3,792,759, forward strand.
CACGATCTAAATCCAGTTCGTGAATATGCCCGGCAAAAAGGCATGCGTTTCGGCTTGTGGGTGGAAATCGAGAGCGTGGGTGCCGCTTCGAAACTCAGGCAGCAACATCCGGACTGGATACTGACTCGTAACGGACAGCCGGTTGCCAAAGGCAGACAGCTCGATTTCGCGAATCCAGCCGTCGTGAAATGGGCCCAATCGGAGATTGAACGCATCATTCGCAAGTACGACCTGGACCTGTTCCGCATTGACTACAACACGGCGGCTTTCGAAGGCGGCAATCGAGTGCAAGACGGCTTTCTCGAGAATACGCAATGGCGTCACGTGCAGGCGCTCTACTCGATGTTCGATCATCTCCGAAAAGAATTTCCGAACGTTATCTTTCAAAACTGCGCGAGCGGCGGAGGCCGCCTGGACTACGGCATCATGCAGCGGTTCGACAACACAGAGATGTCGGACTGGATGCGTGCACCGCGTGTTCTCAAAATTCTCAACGGGACGACTTGGGTCCTGCCCCCCGAGGTCCTCCTGTTGACGTTCGGTACCGAGACCGCGGGCCTCGAATCCGATGGCGACTTGGACACACAGTTAACGCACACGATGCTGGGGCTTCCGATCTTCCGCGGTATAAGCCCCTCACTACCAGAACTGAATCCATTGTTGGACGCAAGAATCCGAGAAGACGTGGAGCTTTTCAAGAAGACGCTGCGGCCGACCATGATCGGTAGCCGCGTATTTCACCACACGCTTCTCACGCCTTTAATGTCGCCATCGCCCTGGGTCGTGCTTGAATATGCGGCGCCTGACGGCACAAAAGCGACCGTCGGAGTGTTCCGCACCTCGCAATCCGGAGATCCGGTCTACCATTTCACTCCGCGAGGCCTGGACCTTTCGCGCAGCTATTCCGTTCACTTCCAGGATTCAAATCAGGTATTTCAGATTTCCGGTGATCGACTCAAACAGGAAGGATTGCCCATCCGCCTCGACGAAAATCTCACCTCTGAAATGCTGACTTTTCAGGCAAAGTAGAGAAGTTCAGCCGAACCGTCTACGTAACGATTTCGTCTTCCCCGTTGGCGGACGTAAGCGAGTGGCTGATCTGAGGAATTTGCGACAACACGTCTTGGGCGAGCCCCCGGAAGTATTGCTCAACGAGCTGCTCGACCCGCGAGGCGGGCGCGGTCAGAACTGTGTCGATATATTGCGCGTGTTCCTTGTATCGCTGCGCCCTTGGTGTCTGAGCCGAATAGGCGCGGGCCAGCATAAAAATAAACGGATTCATGATCGTGCCCAGCGTACGTTGCAGTGGCTCACGATTCGAGAGCTGCCATATCGTCTGGTGCAACTTCATGTCGGCCTGTAGAAACAACTCGTCATCGTTCTGTGAGACGGCACTTTTCATCTCTTTCAATACTGCCCGCAGGGCCTGTTCCGATTCGCGCCCGAGCTGCTGTCGCAAGTACCGCACGCACAACGCTTCGAGCTTGCCGCGCATACTGAACACGACTTCAATCGATTCAGGAGAAATGTCTCGAATGAACGTTCCGCGACGCTGAAGCGTAACGATGAGGCCGTCGCGCTCGAGCCGGAGTAGCGCTTCCCGAACGGGTCCGCGACTGCATTTAAGTTGGCAAGCCAAGTCCTCCTCGATAAGCCGTTCGCGGGGCTTCAAAGTACCCCGATAAATCGCTTGCCGGACGTACTGCTCAACACGCTCCGTCGCCGAAAGTTGGCGAGATGAGCCTCCGGCCCGCATGGAATTCAACGGTAACACAACCGGCCAGCAGTACAAGTAACGCTTTGCCCGGCCCCCTCAAAACGAAAATGCAAGTGAATGAGCGCTTGAATCCACGACTGATCAGTTCTATAATTTTTCTGTTAACAATAGTGTCAACATGCCTCACCCGAGGTCGTTCCGGCTCAGCTACATCATCGTCAAACCTGTTGAAAAGTTCCCTTGTAAGGCAGATTTCGGGCATGCCTTGCGTGTGGTGAAGGATTGCGGATACGAGGGAGTCGAGCTGAGCATGACAGCATGGCTGCTGGACAATCTCGATTTTTTGGAATCCTCGCTTCGCGAATACCAACTGCGCCTACCGTCATTTTTGACAGGCGACGGCTATTTTGAAGGCCTTTGCTTGACCTCGCGGGATGCTGCGGTTCGCCAGCGAGCTGTAGAACGACTGATCCGCTGCGTCTACGTCGCTAAACGTCTGAATAGTTTCTTCGTCGTCGGCCTGCTCCAAGGCACGGCTCAGGACGAGCCTATCGCCAAGGTAGCCCAGAGGAGGATTCTGGACGGATTGCGCTTAGTCGCAGAGGCGGCCGATAAAGAGAACGTGCAATTCGTCATTGAGCCAGTCAATCACCTTCAGGTCGGATTCAATAATTCCGTTGAAGAGGTCCGCGCTCTAATTCGGGCCGTCGACCTTCCGAGTATAAAACCCATGGTCGACACGATACACATGAACATCGAGGAGCATAGCGTCACTCAGCCGATTCTGGATTGTGGCCGCGAGCTGGCGCACGTGCATCTTTGCGAAAGCAATGGGGCGGAATTCGGTACCGGTCACATCGATTTTGCCGGCGTCCTCCAGGCTCTTGACTGGATCGGTTATACGAGTTTTGCGTCAGTGAAAGTTTACCGGCGCTTGTCTCTCGAAAACGGAGCGAAGAGCAGCTTCGAATATTTGCAAAGCGTCAGGTCTGCCGCTATCGTGCAGTAGCTGCCCCAAGACTTCATGGATTGGAATTTCGGAGGTAAATGCGCGGTTGTCACCGGTGGGGGGAATGGAATCGGCCGCGCTGTCGCCCAAGCGTTCGCCCGCGCAGGCGCCAATGTGGCTGTTCTCGATAACAACTTATCGGACGCGCAGGCTACATGCGCAGCTGTCTCGGACGGCGGTGCTCTGAAATGCTGGCACTGTGATGTCGCTTCGGAGCATCAGGTCCGGGGCGTTATTCGCGAGGTCCTCTCCAAATTTTCAGGCATAGATATCTTGTTCAACAATGCCGGCGTAAATCGAAGAAAAAAGCTGAGCGAGTGGACCGCAGAGGATTGGAATGCGGTCATCTCTGTTAACTTTATCGGAAGCTTTTGTGTTGCCAGGGCAGTCGGGCAGCACATGGTAGAGCGCCGCCGGGGATCCATAGTCAACATGTCGGCGCTCGGCGGCGGGGTCATCGGCTTGGGCCGCGGAACCGAGATCTATACAGGTACGAAGGGTGCCGTCGCGGCCATGTCCAGAGATCTCGCGGCAGAGTGGGCGCCTTTCGGCGTTCGCGTGAACTGTGTCGCTCCCGGCTGGATTGAAACGGAAATGAATGCTCCTTTGCTAAAGCATCCGACCGCACCACAGAAAGTTATTGAACGGGTGGCGCTCGGCAGATGGGGCACACCGGAGGATGTCGTCGGCCCGGTTCTGTTTCTCGCATCCGATTTCGCCTCTTATATAACGGGTCATTTGCTTCCTATAGACGGCGGCGCCTCGTCGATCATCCGACTCACCACGGACGAGGTGATTCGGTAACCTGCCTCTCTCGCCCTCCTTTTACTCCATCGAAACATCCATGCCGAAAACGAACTTCACCGATCTAACAGGCCGAGTGGCAGTAGTGACCGGCGGAACATCGGGCATCGGTCGTGAGCTTGCGATCGGTCTTGCGGAAGCCGGAGCGCACGTTGTCCCCACCGGACGTCGGAAGGCATTACTGGAGCAAGTATGCGCCGCGATTACCGCGCTTGGACCAAGGACGCTCTTGGCGACGTGCGATGTGGCGAAACGGGGTGAGGTCGACTATTTTCACGATGCAGTGCTTGGCGAATTCGGACAAGTTGACATCCTGGTGAATGCGGCCGGCCTCACGGTAAAGCGACCAACGCTGGAAGTCAGCGAGCAGGAGTGGGACGGCATCATGAATACAAACCTCACGGGCGTTCTCCGGACTTGTCAGTCCTTCTACCACGCTCTTGCGAAAAACAGGCGCGGGCGCATCGTTAACGTGGCGTCTCTTGCCGCATTCGCTTCTCTGTACCAGGTGGCGGCGTACAACTCCTCCAAAGCAGGGCTCCTGGCGCTCACACGAAGCTTGGCCCTCGAATGGGGAAAAGAAGGGATTAACGTAAACGCGATCGTCCCGGGAGTATTTCGCACGGAAATGAACGAAAAACTTCTCGATGACACGGATCGCGGCCGTGAATACAAGATGCGAAGCCCCCTCGGGCGTTTCGGTAACGTCCGGGAATTGATCGGAGCAACTGTACTTCTTGCGTCCGATTTTGCCAGCTTTATTAATGGAACGTCTATCGCCGTTGATGGTGGGTTTCTCGCCTCGGGCGTAAACGCGTAACCGCGCTGCTACCAATCCTGTGAGAACCGCAAGATCCATGGCCGTCATGGCCGCTGTATTCTTCATGTGCGGCTTTCTCCCGACCCTGAACGATGTCCTCATTCCACATCTGAAGTCCGTCTTTTCTTTGACCTACTTCCAGGTGATGTTCGTCCAGTTCAGCTTCTTTTCAGCGTTCCTGATTTTCGCTTTCCCTTCGGGAAGACTCGTGGAGGCCGTCGGATACCGTTACAGCATCACCATCGGCGTGCTCGTCATGGGCTTGGGAAGCATTCTCGTCGCAGCTGCGGGAAGTGTGCCGGCGTTCGGCCTCTTCATGGTGGCCTTGGCGATCGTGGCTGCCGGGGACACCTGCCTGCAGGTGGCGGGAAATGCGTACGTCTCCGTGCTTGGCGAGGCCCGCATCTCTTCCGCAAGACTGAACCTGACGCAAGCGTTCAATTCATTGGGTTCAACGCTGGCCCCCTTCTTCGGAGCGCACGTGATTTTCCCATCGATTTCCAGAAATCCTGCTGAACTACATCCCGTCTCAACAGCCGCGCTCAACTTCTATCGGTTGCAGGAAGCTCGTACCGTTGTCGTGCCATATCTAGGAATTGCACTTTGGTTCATCACGTTGGCATTCATCGTTCGGTTCAATCTGACGCGAACGCACGTGCAGCCCCTTTATGATCGCAGAGCTGCTGATGCCGTCACCAGCATATGGAAGCGACGCTCGCTGGTCCTTGGTGCAATCGGTATCTTCGTCTATGCGGGAGCAGAAATTTCGATTGGAGGATTCCTCGCGAATTATTTGGCGCTTCCCATGATCGGCGGTCTGACCATCAAAACTGCCGCCGCATACGTTTCCCTCTACTGGGGTGGCTCAATGGCCGGCAGGTTCATTGCTTCTGTGGTTTTGCGAAAGATCGCAACCGCGCCGGCATTGGCATTCGCATCCGGCGGCGCGCTGACATTAGTTCTCATCTCGCTCCTCTCTCTCGGAAGTTTTGCAATGTGGAGTATTATCGCTGTCGGGCTATTCAATTCCATCATGTTTCCGAGTATCTTCGGGCTCGGGATCGCGAACATGGGCCCACTCACCGGAAAGGCCGCCGGTATCCTAATGGCTGCCGCTGTAGGCGGTGCCATCGTTCCCGTTCTGCAAGGTGCTTTGGCGGATACAATCGGCGTCCATCGTTCATTTATTCTTCCTGCATTGTGTTACATGTACGTTCTGTACTACGCGCTTAGGGAATCTAGATCGCGTGAGTTCGGTAATAAATGCGTGCAGAAGCAAATCGTTTGAGCGTAGACATTGGGTCGCGAAGTCGCGACGCCCAAATATGTTGAAGCCCGAATGTGTCACGACGCTCCATACCCGTGGGTTTATCCGCCCTAGGGAATCCTCAAGACCGGCCAACGCTATACCGGCCAGATCGTCTTTCACATCACGAGACCGATGGCGTGGTATCCAGACCGCAGGCTCACTTCTTGCACAAACGTCGGCAACGTCATTCATCCATTCTGCGGCTATGGCCGGGACAACTTGGTAGGTGCCGATAACTCCGCCTCGTCCGGCACCGATTCCAGCCGCCTAATCCGGACTTTCACTTCCGCACGCACCCGAGGCGGTTCAGAATTGACATTAGCCGATCCGCAGTGAACCTTGCGAGATCTGCATTGCGGATGCGGGAAAAGTCGGCAGCAGCGAAACCCGTTCGGGCATCAGCCGCGCGGACGGTCAGCTTTTCCCGGTCGAGCGCCTTGATGATTTCAGCGGCTAGCAACGCCTTCAACTGCTCGACATCCGCATTCTCACGCCCGAGGTCGCGGAACACATTTCCGCTGCCCGCATACAACTTCCATTTTTTCGCCTTTCATCGCAGTGCCTCCTTTAAACTCTTCAAGCGATCCTTCATCAGGTCAATCTCGTGTTTGGGCGTCTTGATTCCCCGCGTCGATTTCTTTTGAAACGCGTGGATGGCGCAGATTTCCTCAGCAAGGTTGCAGAGCGTAGATGACGCGGAAAGCATCGCCTCGGAAGGCGACTGCGATTTCAAACACGCCGGACCAAAGGCCGTGCATCGGTTTCGCGATGTCCGCTTTCCCACCGTCCGCCGCAATGGTAAGCGCAGTGAGGAAGATGGATTGTGCGTCGGCGGGAAAGGTCTCGAACTCCTTGAGCGCCGCCTTGATGCATGAAACGGGGCGTTTTCCGCGGCTCAACCATCGATTACCTCTTGCCACGAAGTTATGTTGTCATATATGGAGAATATAACTGTCAACCAAAACACTAGCGCCGCTGCTTTCTAATCGTGCCAAAACTGTGTCCCAATCGCATCTATTCCAACCGCCGGGGGTTGCCTTTTTTGAGCGAAAGCAGATTCCCCACATTGTTGCAAACGTTAGGAATTCGCGAAAGACGATGGATGCCTTGGAGCCGATTTCGCTCCCTTGGGCGCAGGGGGTCGCAAGTTCGAATCTTGCCGCCCCGACCAAAAGCCCGTTTGGCGAACAGGGGGGCCGCCCACCCTTGCTGGGATGATCCCAGAAGATTCCACACCCCTGTTGCTTCGTTCCGAGCTATCGCAATAATTGCTCTCTGAAGTGCGCAAATGACAATCTGGCATTCAACGGAACAGCAGCATCATATTACGGTCGTCACCGTGGATGTTCTCCCACCTCGCTGATGTCAGTCCGTTGCATCTCAAAATAGAAGTGATAGTGGTGTCTGCAGCCTCGATTCCATTGAGCCTGGCATACAGGGCACTCAGCGTCACTTGCCATATAGTCGTTAATGCTCAGCTCTGTCCGGCAGCATCCACACAGAACTGCCTTCTCACTCCACTCCCGCTGTGGCCAAACCTCGACGCGATGCCCCGCCAGCTCGTCATGACAGTATTTGCAGGAATAGTAAACGCCGCAGCACCGCATTTTGATGGCGATAACATCAACAGGTTTGCAATAGTGAACGCATCGGGTTTGCGAGTCTATCTCAACCCCGCGTACTTCTGGACTCTCTGACACCGCTGGCATCTATGGCCGGCCTCGTTATCCAGAATACGAGCTCTATTACGTTTCGCTAAGCTCTGCAGTCGACAGAAAGCAGCTTTCAAACGCATGATCGAGCAGTTCTTCTGTCAGCTCATAAGGGAGCCGCTTGAAATTGATGAAGTCGATGGCCTGCGAGATCACGTCCCGCGCATGGCAGCGGCGGAATTTCTTCCCAGTAGCAATATAGTGTTTCGAAATGAAGCTGTCCATCAGAGCGGCCGGCGCGCTCAGCCCCTGTGTTTTGCAGAACTCACAAAAAATGGTGCAGAACTCGTCTGTATCAGGGCTGCGGAGAAGCATCTTGTATTGGATTCGGCGCAGAAACGCTTCATCCCCCAGCTGGTCGGGCGTGAGATTTGTCGAAAAGACCAGAAATGTTTCGAACGGAATCGTCATCTTGCCGCCATTCGAGAACGACAAATAATCGACTCGGCGCTCCATGGGGACGATCCAGCGGTTGAGAATTTCAGCCGATGTCGCTTTCTGACGTCCGAAATCATCAACCAAGTAGATTCCGTTGTTCGCCTTCATCTGAAACGGAGCATCGTAAATCTTGGATACTGCGTTGTAACTCAGGTCGAGCATGGCGAGCGACAGCTCTCCACCGGATGCAATGAACGGGCGTCGGCAGCGCGCCCATCGCCCATCGAATGGAGACTCCGAATCGCGATCTCCTTCTTTCTCGATTACGGGCCGATGATAGATCGGATCGTACAACTGGATGATGTTCCCCTGACACTCGAGCGCGTACGGAACGTAAATGTCAGAAGTCTCGATGTTGGACAGGGCCTCGGCAAGATATGTTTTGCCGTTTCCAGGCTGCCCATAAATGAGAAACGATTTGCCGGAGGTGACTGCAGGGCCGATCTGATCCAAAATGGTATTGCTGATGACCATGTGCGAATAGGCTGCGTTCAGCCGTTCTACCGTCAGCCAATTCGGCGGCATTCGCTGTGCGTGCACAGCATCGCGGTACTGATCGATTGAAACCGGCACGGGGCCGACATATTGGTTGTTCTCGAGATAGTCTCGTGTTACATGGCGTCCCTGTTCGGTCAAGGAAAGCAGGGCTGAGACCGGACCGTAACCGAGCGAGCTCTTCACTTGAACCAGCTGTTTGAACTTGAACTGGTCAACTATCAGCTCGATCAGGCTGAAGCTGAGTCCGATGGCACGCGCGAGATCCCCGCCCATCACATCGCCTTTGAAGTACAGAATTTTGAGGATTAGCTGCTCAATGAGAGAGGTGGGCAAGCCAAGCTCAGTCAAGCTCTGGGGAACCGGAGGAACAAACCTATTATTAAACCGCGGATTCAGGAGTCTGGCCGGAATTTCAGCATCATCCAGCGTGAGAACGGAACTATCTTGCAATTGCATGCCTGGACCTGATACTGGAAGAGGCGGTGTGCACCTTATACACCTGTGTTCACGTCCGACAGCAAATCTCAGGCTGAAACGGAAATATGGCAGTGCAGGCATAGAGGGAGGACACTCTGAACAATACACCCCAAATCGCCTTTCGCAACATGAGGCCTGAAGACATTCGGGCCGGTTTGCGGCTGTGCCGGGCTAGTGGGTGGAACCAGGTCGAAGCTGATTGGTCGCTATTCCTTGAACTGAGCCCCGGCGGCTGCCGGGTGGCTGAGAAGAACGGCCATGTGGTGGGTACAGTGGCTACGCTCCGGTATGGTCCCCGATTCAGCTGGCTCGCGATGGTGCTGGTCGATCCGGGCGTACGGCGGGCAGGTATTGGGACGAGACTGCTGTGCGAAGGGTTGGCACTGATGCGCGATGAGCAATGTATCCGTTTGGACGCGACGCCGACTGGCCGCGATCTGTATCGGCAGCACGGATTCGCTGATGAATACCCTTTGACCCGGTTCACAACCAGCGTTAGCTTCGCACCGCGCTCTTCCGGGGCGCGGGAAGCTCGGCGTATCGAGAAGCAGGACCTTCCGGCGATTTTCGATTGGGACCGCGAAATCTTTGGAGCAGATCGGGAAGCGCTTCTTCAATCGCTGTTCCTCCGATCACCCGAGCGTGCTTGGGTAACAGGTGCAGGCGGCATCGAAGGCTACTGCTTTGGACGTCGGGGATTTCTGTACGATGAGGTTGGACCAATTGTCGCGACCGATGACACTGTGGCACGCAACCTGCTCTCGGAGTGCTTGCGTGACGAAACTGGCCGTCGATTTGGAATTGATGTGCCGGGGCATTCCGCCTCATGGCTGGCTTGGCTACAAGCAAACGGATTCATAGAAGAGCGCTCGTTCATGCGGATGCATCGAGGCCGAAACCAGCATCCCGGCCGTCCCGAATACATGTTTGGAGTCGTTGGTCCTGAATTCGGATAAAGAGCGTCATGGGGGGTGTACCGTCCATATTGTCCTCTGACGAATTGGAGCGGCGGGTTTCAGAGCCGAGCGAAGCCGACCGCAGCTTCATGCGCGACCTGCAGGGCGACATCATCGTTTTGGGCGCGGGAGGAAAGATGGGACCGTCCCTCGCCCAGCTCGCGAGACGAGCCGCGGAGGAGGCCGGTGTACGCAAGCGCATTATCGCGGTGTCCCGATTTACCTCAGCTGCCAGCCGGCGCCGCCTTGAAGCCACTAACATCGAGGTGATTGCGTGCGATCTCCTGAATCCCGAGGAAGTGAGCCACCTGCCGTCTTGCGAAAACGTGCTGTATCTGGCAGGGCGAAAGTTTGGCTCAACCGGCCGCCCTGATCTGACTTGGGCGATGAATGCCATTGCGCCGACCCTTGCTGCCTATCGGTACTGCGAAAGCCGCATTGTCGCATTCTCTACCGGAAACGTGTACGGTTTCACAGATGTAGGCGGTGGCGGGTCGCGTGAAACCGACCGCGTGTCACCCGTCGGAGAGTACGCTCAATCATGTCTCGCGCGAGAGCGCATTTTCGAGTACTACTCGAACTCGCACAAGACGGAGTGCCTCATATTCCGACTAAACTATGCTGTCGACCTGCGCTACGGCGTGCTCGTCGATATCGCTCAGAAGGTCTATTCAGGTGAGGCGGTCGATGTGACAGTTCCCGCATTTAATGCAATCTGGCAGAGGGACGCGAATTCGTACGCGTTGCGCGCACTCGGGCTGTGCTCGTCGCCGCCGCGCATCCTGAACGTAACGGGGGCGGAAACCGTTTCTGTTCGAGAAATGGCGGAGTCCTTTGCAAAGCAATGCGGCCGCGCTTGCCAAATTGCGGGCAGCGAGGCTAGTACTGCACTCTTAACCGACGCTTCTCTGTGCCATTCTCTGCTCGGGGCGCCTTCTGTCTCCCTCACCACGTTAAAGGAGATGGTTGCGAACTGGATCATCGCCGGAGGCGAAACTCTGAATAAGCCGACTCATTTCGAAGTGGTCGACGGAAGCTATTGATGGGCGCACAGGCGAAGCTCGATCCCAGGGCCGCGGAAATTCTAAGAAAAGGCGGCGCGATTCCCGCGCATCCGCTGGCGCTGACCGCACAACGCAAGCTCGATGACCGCCGCCAAAGAGCACTCACCCGGTACTACTGCGACGCGGGCGCACACGGCATTGCCGCTGGGGTGCACACTACGCAGTTCGCCATTCGGCATCCGCGCTTTGGACTGTTTCAGCCGGTTTTAGAACTAGCTGCTTCAACGACTACGGAGTTAGAAGTCAAAACTGGCCGGCGAGTGCTGAAGATTGCAGGGCTGTGTGGGAAAACTGCACAGGCCGTTCGGGAAGCGGAACTGGCTCGCCAAACCGGGTTCGAGCTCGGTCTGCTGAGTCTCACGGCGTTTCGCAGAGCCACAGACCGGGACTTAATCGAGCACTGCCGCTCGGTCGGCGAGGTGATCCCGCTGTTCGGTTTTTATTTGCAGCCCGCAGTCGGCGGGCGAGTGCTCAGTTATGATTTCTGGCGCGAATTCTGTCAAATCGACGCAGTAGCAGCAATCAAAGTCGCTCCTTTCAACCGTTACCAAACACTCGATGTGGTGCGCGCCCTCGCCGATAGCGGGCGCGGCTCAGAGATCGCTCTGTATACGGGAAATGATGACAACATCATCCCCGACTTATTGACCGATTTCCGGCTGAACAAGGAAACCCTTCACTTCTCTGGAGGCCTGCTCGGTCAATGGGCAGTGTGGACGCGGCGCGCTGTCGAGCTGTTTCACGATGTTCAGACATGCCGCGCCGAAGGCCATTTGGCGTTGGAGGTTCTCGCGCGTTCTGCTTCGCTCACCGATGCAAACGCCGCCTTGTTCGATGTGCGAAACCAATTCGCCGGTTGTATCGCCGGCCTGCATGAGATCTTGAGGCGGCAAGGACTTCTTGCCGGGCGCTGGTGTCTCGATCCCCACGAGGATCTTTCACCGGGACAGCTCGAGGAGATCGATCGTGTATGCGCCAGCTACCCAGAGCTCCAGGATGACGAATTCGTAATGAGCAACCTCGATCGCTGGCTCAGCTGAGATGCCGAGTCTGCAGAACCGCTGGCCGCGCCAATCGCCATTCTACGGGCGCTGGATTCTTGGGACAGCGTTCGTGACGCTCGGCATTGCGCTAGGCGTGCCGTACTACAATCTTCCGTTCTTCTATGACTACTTCCAGAAGACGTTCGACTGGGATCTTGCCCAAATTACTTTGGGTTTCCCCATTGCGGCTTTGGTGACCGCGTGGGTTGGGCCGCTCATCGTGCCTCACTTCAGCCCCAGAAAGCTTATTCTTGTCGGCACCGGTATGACCGCAGTTTCATTCATCGGTTTCGGGCTGATGCGAGGAGCGCTGAGCGTCTACTTCCTCCTTTACTTTTTTTACACGCTCGGGTTCCTCCTTTCGGGCCCGATCCCGCATCAGATCCTGGTGTCTTACTGGTTCCACAAGAAGCGCGGACGCGCTATGGGGCTGGTTTACGTGGGGGTGGGCTTGTTCGGCAGCCTCGGAGCGATCTTCGTGCGAACCCTGACGGAGGCAGAAGGCTTTCGCGTCGCGCTAATTGGGGTGGGCGCCCTGATGTTCATCACGTGGCCGCTCTCGATCTTGCTGCTGAAGGATAAACCACAGCAGGTCGGTCAATATGCCGACGGCGCCGATCACCCGGCTCCGGATGTGAAGCTTACTCCACAAACATTCGCGCGCCTGCTGCATAGCGGATCATTTTGGCTTCTCCTGGTTGGTAGTGTCTGCTCCATCGGCTCAATCGGGGCGATCAACCTGCATATGAAATTCGTTTTCCGAGATCAGGGATTCACGAACCAGAAGCTACTGAACGCGACTTGGACGACGGCTTCCGTACTGATTTTGTGGTCGAGCATTATTGGACGTTTGAGTGTCGGCTATTTTGCGGACATCTTCTCTAAGAAACTGGTCATGGCCGCAACCTATGCCGTAATCGCAATCAGCGTCGTGCTCTTGCTTTCCGTCAGCCCCGAGCGTAATGGATCTCTGTACGTCTTTTCCGTTGTGTTTGGTTTTGCGATGGGCGCCGATTACATTCTGATCCCGCTCATGGCAGCCGAGCAGTTTGGCGTCAACACGCTCGCGCGCGCCATGGGCGTCATTCTGCCCTTAAATACGATTGGCCAAACCTGGTGCCCTTATCTGGTTTCGACCTTGCGACAGCACTACGGTAATTACTTCGGCGCGATGGGCGTTGTGTTTGCGATTGCCTTTGTGGGTGCAGTAGCAATCGCGCTCATCCCGCGCCAGGGCGGCGTTTCCGGAACTGCCTCGCCATCGGCTCGAGGATCCGAGGCGCCGTAATGCATCCCCGCCGCATCGACCATCACTGCGTTTCCACGGCCCATGCTCAAGGAATAGGCATGCACCACGTCGAGTTGATGTCCTTTCGCTGAGAGCTCATTGCGCACGGCTTCGGGGACGCGCGATTCGATCAGCAAGTCGCAGCCCTGAAATGTCGGCTTTGTGAACCGTGCGGCGCTCAAAGCGGCTTGTATGTTCATTCCGAAATCGGCAACATTCGAGACGAACTGAGCGTGCGCTTGCGCCTGATTGAACCCTCCCATAATGCCGAACCCGATCACCTCGTCACCCTTTTGCATGAATCCGGGAATGATCGTATGAAGCGGCCGCTTATGAGGCGCGAGTGAATTGGGCTTGTCCGGCTGCAGCGTAAACAGCTCACCTCGATTTTGCAGCGCGAACCCCGTGCCCGGCGCAACCAGCCCAGTGCCGAATGAGTCGAAATTGCTCTGGATGAGAGAAACGATGTTGGCGTCGTGATCAATGACTGTCAAGTAGGTCGTATCGCGCCCACCGGCAGTCAGGCTTTCAGCGATTTCGGATGGGGATACGGAGCAATGCGCGTGGGAAGGATCGATGAAATCGGCGCGTTTTTTCGCAAGCTGCTTTGAAAGGAGTTGCTCGACCGGCACGTGCGTGAACCTCGGATCGCCTACATATCGGAGCAGATCCGCATACGCCAGCTTTTTCGCTTCAATCATTACGTGCAATGCTCGCGCGCTGTTGTGGCCATATTCCCTGAGAGGAAACTGTTCCATGATGTTGAGCATCGAAAGCGCCGCGATCCCTTGTCCATTCGGCGGCAGCTCCGAAACGGTCCAGCCGCGATAACTGGTTGAGATCGGATCAACCCACTCAGGCTGAAAATCCGCGAGATCCTCGGCAGTCATCGTCCCGCCATGCTCTTTTGAGAGCGCAACCAATTTATCGGCCAGGGAGCCACGATAGAAACCGTCACGCCCAAAGGATGCGATCAGCTTGAGAGAAGCCGCTAAATCCGGATCGCGAAACAGTTCGCCAGTTTTCGGAGCATGTCCTTTGGGCAGAAAAGTCTTCTGAAAGTTAGGCTGATCGCGCAGCACGTGTCCAGAGCCGGCCCACACTTCGGAGACCATTTCAGTTATGGGAACGCCGTTGTCTGCATAGTAGATCGCGGGCTCGAGCACACGTTCGAGCGGAAGTTTGCCAAAACGCTTATGGAGTGCATTCCAGCCGGCAACCGCTCCAGGCACGGTGACTGCATGAATGCTCTTGCGCGGCAGCGAATTGGAAATACCTTTAGATTTCAGAAAATCGATGGTCAGGCCGCGAGGCGCCCAACCGCTCGAGTTGATGCCATATAGTTTCTTCGTTTTCGCATCGTAGATGATGGCAAAAAGATCGCCTCCGATTCCGTTCATCATCGGTTCGGCGACACCCAGAACCGCGTTTGCGGCAATCGCCGCATCGACAGCGTCCCCTCCCTGTCGCAAAATGTCTGCGGCCGCCGCTGACGCAACTGTCTGGCTGGTGGCGACGATTCCGAACCGGCTGATAACCATCGAGTTTGGAGTATCGCGCCCCAGATCCGGGCTGGACTTCGTATTTTGTCCGCGTATAACGGGGGCGCAAATTGTGATCAGCGAAACAGCAACAAGTATTTTCACCTTTACGAATTTCCCGGAAGGGCTGGGCATGTTGGCCATAATACGGCAAGCGGAGCAGTCATTAGCGGGCCTGAGGAAATCCGAGATCGACTTTACTGGTGCTCGGATCGGGCCAGCGGCTCGTCACAACTTTCGCCCTGGTATAAAACAGCACGCCTTCCGGGCCATAGATGTGCAGATCGCCAAATAGTGAAGATTTCCAACCGCCAAAACTGTAGTACGCGATAGGAACTGGGATGGGAACATTGATGCCGACCATACCCGTTTCGACGTCAAACTGAAACTGCCGCGCGGCGCCGCCATCGCGCGTGAAAATCGCGGTGCCGTTTCCGTACGGATTCTCGTTCATAATGCGCAGTGCTTCTTCGTATGTATCGACTCGCACGACGCTCAGCACGGGTCCGAAAATCTCCTCGTCATAACAGCGCATCCCGGGCTTCACATTATCGAGCAATGTAGCGCCCAGAAAGAAGCCGGTGCGTTGCCGGATTGGATCCTGGCGCCCATCGACAGCGACCGTCGCGCCCTCGCCAGGAGCATTTTCGATATAAGAAGCGACGCGCTCACGATGCTCGCCCGAAATCAGCGGGCCCATCTCATTTCCGTCCTCAAGCCCGGGGCCGATTTTGATACCAGCCATACGCTGGCGGATGGTGTCGATCAAAGGATCGGCTATTTTGCCGACTGCAACGACAACGGAGATAGCCATACAGCGCTCACCCGCCGACCCGTATGCTGCCGAGACCGCAGCATCGGCAGCCATGCCGACATCCGCATCGGGCAAGACGAGCATGTGATTCTTCGCCCCGCCGAGCGCCTGCACTCGCTTGCCATTACGCGTACCCGTTTCATAAATTGATTTCGCGACCGGTGTCGAACCGACGAAGCTGATCGCCTTCACATCCGGATGCTCGAGCAACCGGTTTACGGCAACTCGATCGCCCTGCACAATATTGAAGACGCCGCCGGGAAGGCCGGCTTTCGCGAGTAGCTCAGCGAAAAGCAGACTGGCCGAGGGATCCTTCTCGGAAGGTTTGAGAACAAAGGTGTTCCCACAGGCAATGGCGTTCGAGATCATCCAAAGCGGAACCATCGCCGGAAAGTTGAATGGAGTGATGCCGGCCACAACTCCCAGCGGCTGGCGGATTTGATACACATCAATTCCGCGACTTACCTGCTCCGAGAAGCCGCCTTTGAGCATGTTCGGAATTCCGCATGCGAATTCTACGTTTTCCAGCCCGCGCGCGACTTCGCCCATCGCGTCCGCAAGGGTTTTGCCATGCTCCATCGTGATCCGCTCGGCGATCTCGCGGCGATTTGCATCAAGCAGCTCGCGAAATCTGAACATGATCTCGGTGCGCCGCGATAATGCCGTCGCGCGCCAGCCGGGGAAGGCTTGTTTCGCCGCGGCTACCGCCTGGTTCACATCTTCAACGCTCGCGAATTGAACCGTCGCTTGCTGTTCGCCAGTGGCGGGATTCCAGACAATGCCCGAGCGGCCCGAAGCCGATTCGACCGGCCGTCCTCCAATCCAATGATTCACAACTCTGAGTTCAGCCGCCGTTTCCACTTGTGTCATAATCCACCTCATTTAAGATTTCTGAATCCATGCCGCTGCTTTCGTGGCCAATTTGTCCAGCGCCACGACAGAGAGCTCTATATGCTCTTCCTTCGTATCTTCTATTTTGTTATGGCTGATCCCACCGAGTGACTGGACAAACATCATGACGGTAGGTATACCGGCTCTCGCCACTTCGGCGGCGTCATGGAGAGGACCCGAAGGCAGCCGCGGAACTTCAGGGGCCACCTCGCGAATCGCCTCTTCACAAAGTGCGATCAATGCGGGGTCGAACGGAACCGGCTCAATGTTCCAGATGCGCGACCACTCGACCGTACATCGCTCCTCGCGCGCAAAGTGTTCACTCGCCTCACGGGCTTCGCGAAGCATTTGAGCGAGCACAGCCGGATCAAGATCACGCTGATCGAGTGCCGTTTCGCAGCGGCCGACTACGGCGGTTACGATTCCCGGAAATGTTTTGACACTGCCCATCGTACAGACAGCGTCGGCATGCTTACCCGCGATCGCGCGGATCTCGAGTGCCAGCTTCGCCGCAGCGGCCAGCGCGTCATGACGCTCGTTCATGGGCGTGGAGCCGGAGTGCGCTTCCTGCCCGTGAAACGTGACCGCGTGGCGCTCGACGCCTTTTGTGCCGAGCACAACTGCGAGCGGCAGCCCTCTACGCTCGAGAACCGGGCCTTGTTCGATGTGCAACTCCAGATATGCGGCAGCGCCGGCACGTTCTTTTTCCGCTTCTGAAAAATGCTCGATCTCGATTCCGCAGCTCCGGAGCGCGGCCTCAAGCGTGATACCGTCTTTGTCTGTGCGGCCGCGATCGGCTTCAATGGTGTGCTTCCCCGCGAATGCCGAAGACCCAAGTAGGCTCCGACCGAAGCGCGCGCCTTCTTCATCCGCCCAATCCACGATGCGCACTGTGATGGGGGGACGCCCGTTGTATTGCTCCACGAACCGCCGTAGAATCTCGAGCGCCGCGAGCATATCCAGGCAGCCATCCAGCCATCCACCGTTCGGCACTGAATCGAGATGGCCTCCCATAATCAAAGCTTTCGGGGAAGCACCCGGCAAAGTGATCCAGCGATTTCCAGCGGCATCGTAGTGGTGCTCGACCGGCAAACCGGCCAGCTTCGATTCGAACCATTCCCGCGCTTTCAGCCAGGTGTCAGTCCAAGCTACACGCTGTGCGCCGTTTTCATCGGCGGTCAATGCCCGCAGCTCTTTCAGCTCGGTGACAGTTCGCTTGGGATCGAGGCTCATCGGCTCGCCATCTCAGAAATATATCGGTTCGCGTTTCAGCAATCGACCGCGGCCCCGCTCGCCGATAAATTTTCCATCCCTCACCTGGACTCTGCCTCGCACGGTGACAACGGACGGCCGACCCTCGATCTCCATGCCTTCAAATCCGTTGTAATCGTTATTCGTGTGTTGATTCTTCGCCGAGAGAACGCCCTTATACGACGGGTCATAAATCGTAAGATCGGCGTCACTACCCACCGCGATCGTACCCTTGCGCGGAAACAGCCCAAATAATTTCGCTGCCCGCGTGCTCGCAGCATCCACAAAGCGGTGCAGATCGAGATTGCCCCGCTTCACCGCGTACGTGTACAGCAGATTCACACGTTCCTCAATCCCGGGAATACCGTTCGGTATCAGTGTGAACGCGTCTTTGCCCAACAGCTTTTGTTCGAGATCAAAGGGGCAATGGTCCGTGCCCACCGTATCGATCAGTCCTGCCGCCAGCGCGTTCAATAATACTTTCTGGTTTCGCGGATGCCGCAAAGGCGGCGACATTACGTGCTTCATGCCTTCCACTCCCGGTTTTTCCGCGTATGATTTGTCGAGGAACAAGTGCGGCACGACCGACTCGATAAAAATTTTCACGCCGCGCTCTTTCGCCGCCAGCGCCGTTTTGAGTGCCGCTTCGCACGAGAGGTGAACGACATAGCCGGTTGCGCCGGTATTTTCGAGAAACGCCCCAAAACGGTTCGTCCCTTCGGCTTCGACTGACTCGGGACGGCTGGGCTCATGCCACTCTGGACCGGTCTTCCCCGCTGTAAGCAGATCCTGCTGAAGCCGCGCGACCAGCTCGGCATTTTCGCAATGCGCCGTGACAATTACCCCGAGTTTCCGCGCAAGCGCGAGTGTCTGGTACATCTCATCGTCTTCCACCCCGAAGAAGTTCTTGTAAGCCAAAAAAATCTTGAACGAACTGATGCCGTCGCGCACGATTTCACGCAACTGCGATTCGGTCGCGTCATCGAACTTCGTGACCGACATGTGGAAGCTGTAATCGCACGCGCTGTTTCCTTCGGCTTTCGACTTCCAGAGATGATATCCGGCGAGGGCGTCGTCCGTGCGAGAGGGGCAACACATCTCGATATACGTCGTGGTCCCGCCGATCAGCGCCGCGATACTTGCGGTCTCGTGTGTGTCTTTCGCAAACGTGGCCATGAAGGGCAGATAGATGTGGACGTGAGGATCGATGAACCCGGGGAAAACAACCTTACCGGTCGCATCGATCACTTCCGTTCCCGGCGAAGCGTCGAGAGTCTGGCCGATGCGCGTAATCGTCTCGTGCTCTACGTAGATATCAGCCCGGTAGCGAGAATCGGCAGTTACGATTTCGCCATTCTGAATCAGCAACGGCATCGGACTCTCAGTGAATGTGGATTCCTACTTCCTCGCGGTAGCGCTTCATGGCTTCCCAGTCTTCTGCGACTTCGGGCTGAGCATGCGAGAGTTGTCCCCATGTCACCGATGAGCGGCAGGGCGGTAGCTCGACCATGTGGATGCAGTCTTCGACGGGGCAGATGTTGTAGCAGAGCCGGCAGCCCACGCAATCCTCCTCGCGTACGCGCGGTTGCGGACGGGTAGTAACTGCGGTCTGCTTTCCGTTCGAATAAACGCCGTACGCGTGCGGTGGGACGAGCTCGCCATTTGCGCTGATCAGATCAATGCACTGGTGCGCGGTGTCGTTGCAGGCTACGTAACAGAGGTCGCATTTGATACACTTCGCCGGGTCAATGCGTGCGACTGCCCGGAACGCAAGATCCAAATCATTGAAGTTTGCCATGCGATGCAGACTCTTGCCGCGAATATCTTCGATTGTCTGAAAACCCTTTGAATCCATCCAGCGTGAAAGGCCATCGCAGAGATCCTCGACGATGCGAAAGCCGTAGTGCATGACCGTCGTGCACACCTGCAAACTGCTCGCGCCGAGCAGAAGAAATTCGGCGGCATCTCTCCACGTTGCAATACCGCCCATTCCGGAAATCGCAACGGCCGAGCGACCCACGACTTCATCCGTGCCCAGCGCGGCGAGCATGTTCAAGGCAATCGGCTTCACCGCAGGTCCGGCGTAGCCGCCGTGCCCCGCTTTGCCGCCGATATTCGGCGTGATCTCGAGCGTATCCAGATCCACTCCGACAATGGAATTTAACGTATTGATCAGCGACAGGCCGTCCGCTCCAGCAGCAACGGCCGCTTGCGCCGGACTCACTATGTTCGTGATGTTGGGAGTGAGCTTGACGATGATCGGAATGTGGGCGGCGTCTTTCACCCAGCGCGTGATCTCCTCGCAGTATTCCGGCACTTGTCCAACCGCGCTGCCCATCCCGCGCTCGCTCATACCGTGCGGACAGCCATAGTTGAGCTCGATGCCATCGGCTCCCGTGTCCTCGATGCGCTGTACGATTTCACGCCAGGCTTCGGGCTTCGAGTCGACCATCGCCGACACGATGACGGCGCGATCCGGCCAATGCCGCTTCACATCCGCGATCTCCCGGAGGTTCACTTCAATGGGCCGATCAGAAATCAGCTCGACATTGTTGATGCCCAGCATTTTCTGCCCGGCATAGTGCCACGCACCGTAGCGATTCGAGACGTTCAGTACCGGAGCGCCAATCGTCTTCCACACCGCCCCACCCCATCCGGCTTCGAAAGCTCTGTGGACCTGAGCTCCCGAGTTCGTGGGAGGCGCTGATGCCAGCCAGAATGGGTTTGGCGATCGGATGCCCTTGAAATTGGTCCTAAGATCTGCCATCTAGATCCACCGTGTTTCTATGCGCAGGCGATTCCATCAACTTCCGGTGAATAGACGCAGCGGCCAGCTTGCCGTCCTGAACAGCCATCACCGTCGAGCAGGCCCCTCGAGTTCGAATGCAATCGCCGCCCGCGTACACTCCCGGCAGACTTGTTTCGAATGCGTCGTTCACTTTGATCTTTCCCTTGTCTATTTCCATACCGAGGCGCGCAGCCAAGGACGGTTTCTCCTGGCCAATTGCTTTGACGACCTGGTCGCCAGGCAAGACGAACTCCGAGCCGGGAACAGCTTGCGGGAATGCACGGCCGGAAGGATCCGGGTGGCCGAGGGCCATACGCATGCACACGAGCCCAACAACAGATCCGTTCTCCGTCATCACGCGACTCGGCTGAGCCAAAAATCGGAACTCCACCCCCTCTTCCTTGATGAATTTGTATTCGTGAGGGTAGGCGCTCATCTCGCGCTCGGAGCGACGATAAACGATTGTGACGCGCTCCGCGCCGAGACGCTTCGCAATCGTAGCGCAATCGATGGCGGTGTTGCCCGCGCCAATCACAATGACGCTGCGGCCGATTCTCAACCGGGATACGTCAATCTTGCTTTGCTCGATATATTCGAGCCCGTCCAAGATATGCTCCTCGCCTGGAATTCCGAGCGCGGGCGCCTCGCCTAACCCCACGCTGACAAAGACTGCATCGAAGTCGGCCTGCACATCCCGAAAATCGAGGTTGCGGCCAAGCTCCCTGCTGGTTTGAATCTCAACACTGAGGCTTCGAATCATTTCAACTTCGGCGAGTGCGATCTCCATTGGTTCCCGCAACCCGATGATCCCGTACGTCGAGAGTCCGCCGCCCAATTCCCGGCTGTCGAAAACCGTCACGCTGTGCCCGCATTTTGCCAATTCCCCCGCGCAACTCAGGCCAGCCGGTCCCGCCCCGATTACCGCCACTTTTTTCCCCGTGGCCGCCCCGGGTTTTACGAGCCGCAGGCCACGGCCATAGGCATGATCCATGGCATAGCGCTGAAGCCGTCCGATCATGATCGGTTTGTGATCCGCGCCAAGCACGCAAGCGCCTTCGCACAATTCCTGCACAGGACATACGCGCGCACAAGTCGCACCGAGCAGGTTTGAGTCAAGGATGGTAGCTGCGGAACCCGATGTATTTCCGGTTGCAATTTTCTTGATGAAGCGGGGAATGTCGATGTGCGTGGGGCAAGCGTGCGTGCAAGGGGCGTCGTAGCAGAAGACGCAACGATTCGCCTCGATGACAGCTTCGTTGTCGCTTAGCGGCGGCAACAGCTCCGAAAGGGGCTGGCGGGATTCCAAAGAAGGTCGGCTCGTAACGGATTCGCGAGACTGCAAAGGGCTTTCCTTTAATCTTAAGGTCTCGACATGGAATCAGCCGGCCATTTCGAACCGACACTATATAACGAAGATCTCGCTCCGGTCGCACGAGAGAGGCGGACGTGGGGCATCTATAACTACGCGGCGCTGTGGGTTGCGATGAGCGTCTGCATTCCGACATACATGCTGGCGTCGGGTTTAATCGCGGGCGGGATGAGCTGGAAACAGGCCATCTCGACCATTCTTTTGGGCAACCTTATCGTCCTCGTTCCAATGCTGTTGAATGCGCACGCGGGCGCGAAGTACGGAATTCCGTTCCCCGTGTTCGTGCGCGCGTCCTTCGGCGTGCGAGGCGCAAATGTGCCCGCGATTTTACGCGCCATCGTCGCCTGCGGGTGGTTCGGGATTCAGACCTGGATCGGCGGGCAGGCGATCTACTCGATGTTGCAAATCGTGTATCCGGCGGCCGCAAACCACGCCTCGGGCGTATGGATTTGCTTCTTCGTCTTCTGGCTCTTGAATATCGCCGTGATCTGGCGCGGCATTAACATGATCAAGTTTCTCGAGGGAATCAGCGCGCCCTTTATGCTGGGCATCGGCCTGCTGTTGCTGTGGTGGATCACGCGGAAGGCGGGTGGCCTCGGCCCCGTGTTGAGCACCCCGAGCAAGTTTCACACCACATCCGCGTTTGTGCATTTTTTCATTCCATCGCTGACGGGGATGGTTGGATTTTGGGCGACGGTTGCGTTGAACATTCCGGATTTCACGCGCTATGCCAAGTCACAAGCCTCGCAAATCGTTGGGCAGGCGATCGGGTTGCCTCCAGCCATGACCGCTTATGCTTTTATCGGCGTGGCGGTCACCTCCGCTTCCGCCGTGCTTTTCGGGCATGCCATCTGGGATCCGGTGGCGCTGCTGCAGCATTTCCACCAGCCATTGGTCGCGTCTATCGCTTTGGTCGCATTGTCGCTGGCAACACTCAACACGAATGTGGCCGCGAATGTTGTATCGCCCTCAAACGACTTTTCAAACCTAAACCCGCGCCTGATCTCATTCCGCACCGGCGGGTTCATTACGGGCGTTGCCGGCCTGCTCATGATGCCGTGGAAGCTTTTAACTGACTTCAACAGTTACATTTTTGGATGGCTTGTTGGGTACTCGGGGCTGCTCGGTCCAATTGCCGGCATCATGATTACGGACTACTTTTTGATACGCGGAACGGATCTCGAACTCGCCAGTCTTTACCGGCGGGGAGGGCCGTATGAGTATCACAAGGGCGTGAACCCGGTTGCTATGTATTCGCTGGGTGCGGGAATTGCGGTTGCTTTGGGCGGATTAGTGGTTTCGTCGCTGCGCTGGCTGTACGATTATTCCTGGTTCGTGGGATTCCTCGTGGCCGGAATTGTTTATTACGCCGGAATGCAACGTAAGAAGGGCCGCAAGGTAGGCCGAGCTTTATAACGCGGATGGAAAACTGGACCGAACCAGAGCCAGGGCGCCCAACAGAATTGCGTCATCCCCGAGCCGTGCCGGGACGACATCGACGCGAGCGCGCGACCAGGGCGTTAGCTGTCTGGCTAATTCCTCGCGCAGCGGAGCGAAGAGCGCCTGCCCTGCTTTGCTGAGGCCGCCCCCGATTACGATGCGCTCGGGGTTGAGGAGCATAACACAGGTTTTCAAACCCTGAGCGAGCGGCTTCACATACCGTCGGACGAACGCGGGGTCCTTCAACAGCTCGCTTGCTGGCTGGCCGTAGTCGCGCTGGAGCCACAAGCCCGAGCAAAGCCGCTCGAGACATCCGCGCGCGCCGCAGAGACACTCGGGACCGTCGGGATCGATCGTGTGATGGCCGATTTCACAGGCGAACGAATCCGCACCGCGATACAGGCCGGAGCCGGTCAGCAGGCCGCCTCCGATTCCAGTCGAGAGCGTCATGTAGAACAGCGGCCGGACGCCGACGCCGGCCCCGTATTCGCCCTCGCCAAGCGCGCCCACCATGGTGTCGCGGTCGATAATCGATCGCACGCCCAGGCGGTCTCGAAGCGCGGAGACCAGTTCGAAATCATCCCAACCTTGTACGTGGGTCGAGCAGATGACACGCTGCGAATTGAAATCCACTGGGCCACCGAAGCCAACTCCGCAGACCTGAATGCCGAACTTCGATACCCACTCCGCGGCGAGTTCCTCGATTTGGCCGACCATCCAGACCGGACCGCCTTCACGGTTTGTGGCGCACGTAACGCGCTCGATCAACAGTTCGTCCTGAAATACGCCGACAGTAAGCTTTGTGCCGCCAATGTCGATGGCAAGAGAGTGCATGTCCTGATTCGACCAAAATCTCTCGCCTCTCAGTTCCAGTAATTCCGATCCAAATTCCTGTACTGCACGGATTCCGCAAGATGCTTCGCTAAAACAGTAGCCGAGTGGTCCAGATCGGCAACCGTCCGTGCTACGCGCAGCACCCGGTCATGCGCGCGAGCGGAAAGGTTCAGCCGGCGAACAGCGGTTTCGAGAGTCTTCTCGCCGCTGTCATCGAGAGCGCAAAGGGTTCGAAGCTGGGATGTAGGAATCTGTGAATTATAGAACCCGCGCTGGCGTTGGATTTCGCGCGACTCTTCCACTCGCTCGCGGATCTGGGCGGAAGAATGCCCGTCGCTTTTGCTGCGGAGTTCTTTATAGGGCACTGCCGGGACTTCGATGTGCAGATCGATTCGGTCGAGCAGCGGGCCGCTGATTTTAGCCAAATAGCGCTGAATAATGCCCGGAGTGCAGCGGCATTCCCGCGTGATGTCACCGTAAAATCCGCACGGACACGGATTCATGGCGGCTACCAGCATCAGACGCGCAGGAAACGTCAGGGTGCCATTGCTTCGAGCTAGCGTGACAGAACCCTCTTCCAAAGGTTGGCGCAACTGTTCCAATACGCCACGCGGAAATTCCGGCAATTCATCCAGGAACAACACACCTTGATGCGCCAGACTCACTTCGCCGGGACGCGGACTGCCGCTACCACCCCCAATCAAGCCCGCATCCGAGATGGTGTGGTGCGGAGCGCGAAAGGGACGATCTCTCAACACTCCTATATGCGGCGGCAACACGCCCGCGACTCCATGAATCTGCGTAGCCTCAAGCGCCTCACGGAACGTCAGCTTCGGGAGGATGCCGGCAAAGCGCTTCGCAAGCATGGTCTTTCCCGAGCCTGGCGGTCCGATCATCAGAACATTGTGGCTTCCCGCGGCAGCGACCTCTAACGCGCACTTGGCCATGATTTGGCCGCGCACATCGCTGAAATCCGAAACCGAGGAGTCAACGGCGGTAGGCTCGGGCAGACTCGCGGCCATTGGCGTAAAGGCAGCCGGCTCGTTCAAGAACTGTACGACTTCCGCGAGATGCCGCAGCCCAAATACGCGAACGCCTTCGGCTACTGAGGCTTCCGGGGCGTTATCTATTGGGACGAGCAGATTGGGGATGCCTCGGCGTGCAGCGCAAACGGCGATTGAAAGAGCGCCGCGCACCGGGCGCAAGCTGCCATCGAGAGAAAGTTCGCCCACGATCAGGTAGTCATCAGCTTTGCCGACGGTTCCCATTGCACCGAGTATTGCGGTGGCCATTGGCAGGTCAAAGCCTGCGCCCTCTTTCCTGACGTTTGCAGGGGCTAGATTGATGGTCACTGACTTACTGGGATATCCAAAACCTGAATTGAGCAGTGCAGATTTAATTCTTTCGCGGCTCTCCTTCACGGCTGCATCAGGCATCCCCACCGTGACAAAATCGCGATTCGTGCCAGCCGGGTACATGTCGACTTCGACGTCGATCACGTGTGCATCAATGCCCTGAATCGCAGCGCTAAAGGTGCGGAACAATGCCACAAGAAGCTAGTACGAGTGGGCGTGGTTCATTCTCAAATCGAGAATGATCGGTTTCGGCTACAAGTGCGCCGGTTAAACGGTGGAACGGCGCCTCACCGTTCCACGATGAAGGAGGCCTAGATCGACAACGATCGCAATGAATAGGAATACGAGTTGGATGGCTCCCATCGGTTGATGCGTGTTCAAAAGGTAAACGTAGACGATGAGGGTAAGCGGCAAAAATATAAAACCGAGCACGGGAATGATGATCCCGTGAACGTGGCTAAAGAAACTGGTGAATAACCACAGGAGGACAATCGCAACGCGTGGAAACGCTACAGCCAAAAACGCAAGCAGGCAGGGCATAAGTTAGGCTCTGAACGGTCTCCTGACTGTTGACTGTAGCACTGCGAACGACAGTGCAGCTTTGATCTAGATCTGATCGCGTCCCGCCGATTGCGTCCACAGCCAGTATTAGCACCGGCACCAAATGCTCCGCTCTAGCGAATCGTCGAGGCCGCCTCCGCAAATCATTCCTGCCGCACTCAAGGGTGTGGCGCGTTCCCTATAGTGTGCAGATCAATCAGTTCGTGAAAAGATTTGGAGGTCTGATCCGCTACGAAGTCAAAGATTTGCGATTGCTCGTCGACTCCCCCATGACCAACAACGTCTCCCTCGGAATCGGCTCGATCTTCCAGCGCGTCGGGGTTTCCTCCCGGTTTACAACTTATTGGTCCCGTCTATCGCGAACCCGTGGTTTTCTGCGTACCAACAGTCAACGGATTGGCATTAGCGAACTCCGCCTATGGCGTGCTTGACCGTTTCCTGCGGAATGTCGGGGACAAGCGGCGTCTATTCACGAGACGGCCAGTTTTCTATCCAATAAATAGTTGCGAATCTCTAAATCCAGCTTGTTCGTATTCTGCGATTCATCCATCGCGTCCGTGTTGTAAGCAACCAGGTACGCGCTCCGGGAGGTGGGATCGAGATAGAAATGACTCAGAAACCCGTTCTGATCCCCGCCGTGGCCAATATAGAGACGACCGTTCTCTTCATGCAGGAAGAAGCCCAAGCCGATTGAATCCGTTCCGCGGCCGCCGGCCAATTGAGACGAATCGCTCGACGGGACATCGAGCTGTTTCCGGAACATCTGTTCGAGGGAAGCGCGTTTCAGAACGGTTTCATAGCGTGGGTTTTCGGTGTTCCCAAGCAGGAAACGAAGATACTTCTGCATATCCGGGAACGGCGAGTTCAACCCGCCGTTTGAAACCGTTATGCCGGTATCGAAATTAAACGGAGCTTCCGTAAGCTTTCCCTTTTCGAGGAAGTAACTATGCGAGCGCTGAGGCAATAAGTGATACGGCGACTGATCGAAGTAAGTCTGATGCATGTCGAGCGGCTTCAGAATGTTTTTATCGACATACACTTCGTAGTCGTCGTCCGTCAGCCGCTCAATAATTTGCCCGAGAAACACAATGCCGAGATTCGAATAACTGTGGCGGCTGCCGGGAGCGAAATCGACGCTGGTGTACGGCAGCATCGCCACGATTTGCGACCATTTCGTAGGCTCAAACGGCTGCCAGGGCTCCGTCCGCCACGGCCAGGTCGGATTCCGGAACCCCGCGCTATGTGTCACGAGATGGCGAATCGTAATCCGATCTACCGGCCCGTAGGGATCGTGAACCTGGCGCAGTTCCGGGACGTAGGCGCTCGCCGAATCGTCGAGCCGCAAGCGGCCGCGCTCACAAAGCTGCATCACGGCGATCGCTGTGAAGGTCTTTGTAATCGATGCCCAGTGGTAACAAGTGTTTGAGTCAACCGGTGTCTTGTTGGCCAGCTCCGAGTAGCCGAAACATTCATTCACAGTCGGCACGCCGTCCCTTAGCAGCAGAAAGCTGCTTCCCACAATGCCGTTCTTTTTGAGCGCAGCAAAATAAAAATCGCGGAACGCTGTGGGTTTCGCCACCGCAGCCGCAGACAGAGCCCCGGCACTGTAGAAAAAATCTCTCCGGGTCGGATCATCAATGGCCATATCTCCACATTCTGGCGTAACCCGAGGCCGCAAAGTTTATCTACAATCCAAATATGCGGATCGCTTGGGCTATTCGAGGCGGAATCGCACTGCTCTCTTGCAGCTTCGCGTTCGCTCAGAAACCGGCCGCATTCCCGGAAATCAAAGACTGGAACAGCTTGCGCATGGGACTGAAGCGTGGCGACTGTTTCGGCTCCTGTCCTGAGTACTCGGTCGAAGTGCACGGTGACGGCACAGTCGAATTCGACGGCGAGGCGAACGTCCTCATCCCGGGACGTCACCACGCCCAAATTTCGAAGCAACTGGTTCGGGACCTTCTGGCGTATTTTGAGGATGCCGCCTTCTTCTCTCTGAACAATCGCTATGTCGCGATGATCACCGATCACCCGACCTACACAACCTCAATCGAGTTTGACGGGCAGGGTAAGTCGGTTGAAGATTACGTCGGAGAAGCCGTGGGCATGCCCAAATCAGTCGAAGAGATCGAGCGCGCCGTAGATGAGTTCGCCGGAACCGAGAAATGGGTGAAAGGCAACGACCAGACCGGGCCTGCGTTGCTGGCCGAAAAATGGGACTTCCGCGCCGACACCGAAGAGAATCACATCCTGTTCGCAAGCGTGGCCGCTCACGGGTCGAAAGAGCTAATTCAGTTTTTCATTGCGCACGGCGCTTCGGCATCCGCTATGTACCAGCGCCGGCACGAAAAAGAATAAAAGCGATCTCAAGAAACCGGCTCCGCAATTCCGAGCGCGCTGCTCCGGACAAGTTTCAGCGCTTCAATGGCCGCGCCGCGGGCGCCCGCGGTATCGCCGTTCGGCATCACATGTATGGGGATATCTGCCTGTTCTTTGCGCTGCGTCGGCATGCTGGCCCGAATCTCGCTCAAAAACCAGCGCTGAAACTCTTCCCTCGTTTCGAGCGCACCTCCTCCCACGATCAAAGCATCCGGATCAAAAGTATTGATCATGGCGTCGAAGAACAACCCGAGTGCGTGAGCCTGAACGCGGAAAATTTCGGTGCACATCGCATCACCTCGCTCGGCAAAACCCCGCACAAGTTTTGCAGCTTTGCGAACATCGCCCATGGCCCCGAGTTCGTGGCCTGGATATTGCGCCAAAAAAAAAGGAAGAAGAGATTGTTCAATCGCAGTCAGCGAGCACAGCGCCTCGAGATCTCCCGCACGCCCGCAGTTGCATTCCGGCGTCAGCGCTTCGATCCCGCGGATGCTGCGGTAGGGAATCAGTACGTGTCCCAGTTCTCCGCCGAATCCCATTCTGCCTTTTACGACGTTGCCTTCAATAATCACGCCGCCGCCCAAGCCGGTCCCGATGATGGCTGAAATAGAAGTGGCGTGGTTCGTCGCGCCGAAAAGCACGAAATGGCCCCACAGCGCTCCCGCGTTCCCATCATTCAGGTAGGTCACGGGCCGGGCAAGCCGTTTCGCAAGATTTTCGCGGATGTCGAATCCCGCCCAGTCCGGATGCACAAAATTGGTCGAGCCTTCCGCGCTCAACACGCCCGCCGCGCTCGCCGGCCCGGGCGTATCCAAGCCCACCGCGATCACATCCGCCAGCTCAATCCCCGCACTTTGCACAGCCACAGCGAGTCCCTGAGTGATCTGCTCGAGGCAAATTTCCGGTCCTTCTTTGGCGCGGGCCGGATACTCGCACAAGCCCTCGATCAGAAACTGCTCTTCGTCATTCAGGAACGTATAGTTGACGGCCGTTCCGCCAAGGTCCACTCCGGCCACTACCTGCAGGGCTTTTTACCTCACTTGAAACGCTTTTCCGCTACCTGGAATTGCCAGAGTATCAGGCGAGGTAACGTGCTGCGTACAGGTCGATCTAATCAGCGAGGCTGCTATGGATTTTAGGTGGATAGCGCTGGCGTTCTTTATCCTTGCGATCATCTGCCTCCCCGTGTGGCCCTACAGCGGACACTGGACCGTTTATCCGAGCGCCTTTCTCATATTCTTGGCCGTGCTCATCTTTCTGGTGAATCTTTTCGGCAAGCGCGGCAGCACGGTGTGGAAGGGGAAGGGCCAGGGCTAGCTGCTTCCGCTTCCAAACGCGCTTACGAAACCTTTAGCGTGGTCGAAACGGACGTGGTGCCCCAGGCAAGGGTCAGATCGGCTGTGTTGCCTGATTCCTTTTTGAGCGTGATCGTGAATTGCTCGAGCGGCGAGGGCAGTTGCTTTACAGGCAGCTCAAACCGGCCGAAATCCTGGGATTCGTCGTATTTGAACGCGCCCCACTGATCGGCGACTTTGTTGATGATCACGGTCCATTTCTCGCGCCCGGGAATGGCAAACATCGAATAGGTTCCCGCGGGAACCTGCAGCCCCGCGACGCTGGTATTTGAAGGAAGCGTGATCTTGGTGGCCTCATCGGCGCCGAGGCGCCACACCTTGCCGTAAGGCGCGACTTGGTCCCCCACTTGGCGGCCCTTCAGGTACGGGCGGCCATAGCTAATGCTGATCTGCTTGCCGTCGAGATCAACGGAAACGGTCTCGTGCGGGCTGGCGCGTCCTTTCTTATCCTGTGCGAAAACCGCGCGCGCGAGCAAAGGAGAAACAGAAGAGAGCAGAATTGCAGTTCTACGAGTCATGTCTCTATTAATGTTACAAACCGGAAGTACGTAAGCGGTCCTGTTACTAGTACTAGGTACCTGAAGGACTGCCGGAGCACTTTATAAAGCTCTATACATGGGCTGTGATGAGAAATCTTTGCTTGCTGTGTATTGTTGCTTTAAGCTTGAACGCTCAAATTAATGTTCTGACTTACCACAACGACAATGCGCGCACAGGACAAAATATCAGCGAAACCGTTCTGAGTCCTGCGAACGTGAACTCGACTCACTTCGGGAAGTTGTATTCCGTCAGCGTGGACGGCAATGTAGTGGCTCAGCCTCTCGTTGTCTCAAATGTGAAGATCAACTCTAAAATCGTGCCACACGTCGTGTATGTTGCCACTGAAAACGATAGCCTGTACGCAATTGATGGCGATCATGGTTCAGTATTGTGGAAGCTCAGTTTTCTCGATCAGTCAGCCGGCGTCACGGTTGTCACTAACAGTTTCTGCGACCGGTTGCCACCGCATTTCGGTATCACTGGCACGCCGGTTATCGACACCGGCACCGGCACGATTTATCTGGTCGCAATCACCGAGGAGAATGGCAACTACGTCCAGCGGCTTCACGCCATTGATATCGCGACACATGCCGAAAAGTTCGGCGGCCCCGTGGTGATTCGCGCTAGTGTACGTGGAACCGGTATGGGAAGCCAGAATGGCACGGTGAGTTTTGATCCAGTGCATAGCAATCAGCGCGCTGGCCTCCTTCTGCAAGACGGCCATGTTGTGATTGCTTGGAGCTCATACTGTGATTCCGCCTCTTTTTGGCATGGCTGGATCATGTCCTATAATGCGGCGACGCTGTCGCAGGACGCGGCCTTCAATGCAACGCCCAACGGGAACGCAGGCGGTGTATGGATGAGCGGCGCCGGTTTGGCCGCTGACGCCAATTACAACATTTATGTCCCCACCGGCAATGGCGATTATGACGGGACCTCTGAGTTCGGCGACAGCATCCTGAAACTCGACGAGCCCGGTGGTGGTTCTTTCTCTTTGCTCGATTGGTTCACGCCCTATAATCAGGCCACCATGGACTCTAAGGACTGGGATTTGGGTTCGGGCGGCGTTTTACTCCTGCCCCTCCTGCCTTCCGGGTTCGCTCACCGGCAGCTTCTAATAGAAGCGGGAAAGCTCGGAACGATATACCTCGTAGATTGCAACAACCTCGGAAAATACTGCTCAACGTGCACAAGCACTGACACGCAGATCGTGCAGGAGCTTTATCACAGGGTTAGAGGGGTGTATGGCATGCCGGCATATTGGAACGGTAACGTTTACTTCGGAGGAAGCTATGAGGGCACTCTCGAAGCTTTCTCTTTCAACGCGAAAGGGAGCGGCTTACTCTCCAGTTCGCCCACTTCTCAGACCAGTCAAGAGTTCAGTTTCCCCGGAATCACCCCTTCCGTTTCGGCTAACAGCAACGCGAACGGTATTGTCTGGGGCTTAGAGAACGGTTCCGCCGGATCAAGTTGTTGTCAGGTATTGCACGCGTACGACGCCACAAATCTCGCTAAAGAGTTGTATAACAGCACTCAGGCTGCCAACAGCCGCGATGTTCCGGGAGGCGCCGTTAAGTTTACTGTGCCAACCATCGCGAACGGGAAAGTCTACGTCGGGTCGCAAGCCACTTTTAGCATCTACGGGGTTTTGTAGTATTTAAGCGTTTAAATCACTACAAATTTATAACCCAGACTGGCTCAGCGGCTTCAGCCGCAGCGGTGGCGTCTGCCCTAATAATGAGCAGCTTTGAAGTTGCCGGTGTTCTTGCGGGGGAGATGGGGAACAGCTTGCCGAAAGAGACCGATCGCTTCGCCCTGGTACGTGCTCAGTGTGGAGTTGATCGATATCCCTCACTCCGCTAAGCGGACCCGCCCAGGTGTTTTTCACCGTTGGAGCAGGATGCCGAAGGAGTTCCCTGTAACGAACCTCCGTCTAGTCCTAGAACTAGATAAACGGCGCAAGAAAGGCGAATAGAACAACTTACGGGAAAATCTTATGAAAAAACATATTGCAATGTTGATTGACCCGTGCGAGTATCTATCCAGTGGTCTAAAGAAGACAAAAGTGGTCCGAAGTGGTAGAAGACAAGGGTCCGAACAACACGGCGACGCCGGTGGAAGCCCCTCGCGGCTTTTTGAGCGCGCGTGTAGACGAAAAGGGCCGCTTGAAACTGCCGGCGGCGATCACGCAGTATCTGAGCTCTTTGGGCGAGCAGAAGGTGTTCGTCACGACGTTGAATGGGTCTACAGCTCGAATCTACCCTATTTCCGCGTGGCTGCAAACCGAGAGTTTGTTGGAGGAAGCGGGCGAGGATGCCGAAACGCGGGAAGACGTCGCGTTTGTCGCCGACCACTTTGGGGCGGATTCGGAGATCGATCCGCAAGGACGGGTGCTGGTGCCCACTGATCTGCGCCGGGCGCTGAAGCTCGAGAACGAGCAGGTGTATCTGCGGTGCTTCAAGCAGCGCATTGATGTGATTGGGCGCGAGGTATACGAGCAGCGGCTGGCGAAGGCGATGGAAGGGCTCGCCGACAAGGTGCGGGATTTGGAGAAGAGGGGATTGCGGTAGCGCCTATGTATGGACGTTCCCCGGCACTATCCGGTGATGTTAGGGGAGTCGCTCGAGTATCTCGCGATTCGGCCGGATGGGGTTTACGTAGATGCCACGGCGGGGCTGGGCGGACATACCAAGGCGATTGCCGAGCGATTGCAGAGCGGGTTGGTGATTGCGTGCGACCGGGATCCGGAATCGCTCGAAATAGTGCGCGCGCGGACTGCCGCCCAAACTGAGCGCATTCGATATTTTTGCGGACCGTTTTCGAAACTGCCTGAAATTTTGGGGGAGAACGGCGTTGAGCTGGTGGATGGGGTGCTCGCAGATCTGGGGGCCAGCCGCTATCAGTTGAGCAGCGCAGAGCGCGGCTTTTCACTGATGGAGGACGGACCCCTGGATATGCGAATGGATCGCAGCCAAGGGAGCAGCGCCGCGGATTTGGTGAATGGATTGCCTGAAAAGGCGCTCGCCGATTTGATTTATCAGCTCGGCGAAGAAAGGAGGTCGCGAAGAATCTCCAGAGCAATCGTTCGCGCCCGGCCCATTTTGACGACTGGCCGCTTGGCGGCGGTCATCGAAGAGGCCGTGCCGCGAACGGGGAGAATGCATCCGGCAACGCAGACATTTATGGCGTTGCGGCTTAAGGTGAACCAGGAGTTGGAGGAGTTAGAAACATTGCTTCGGACAGCACCGGAGCACATACGGCCGGGCGGGCGCTTTGTGGTTCTGACGTTCATGTCCGCCGAAGACAGGAAAGTGAAGCAAGCGTTTCAAGCACTGGCTCGAGCAGGAACCGCGGCAATTTTGACCAAGCACGTGGTCAAGCCGGGCCAGGCAGAGATTAGAGAGAATGCAGCGTCTCGTAGCGCGAAGCTGCGAGCGCTCAAGCGGATGTAGAAGGGCGGCAGTAAAGGCGGAATCAGAAGGGAATAAAGAGCATGGCGTCAGTGGCAAGTTTCGTGAATCGTTTTGTGGGTATCAGTGAGCTGGCTGAGGTGCGGCCAGCGGTATGGACGCGGGCAGACTCCTGCCGCTTACGCCCGATCGCGAACGAAGACGTGTTTCTCTTTGTGAAGCGCATCGACAACAGCGCCGTTTTGCGGGCCGTCGATCCGGCTGCGCGGAAAGCGCGAAGCCGGTCGGTAACCACGGCATTTATCGCGGCCATGCTGGTGATCGCGGGCCTGCTGCCGGCGGCGTACAACACCATGGCCGGCTTTACGGTCGAGAGCTTGGAGCAGGAGCAAACCAAGCTCAAGCAGGAACGGGCGGTCCTCGATTTCGATGAAGCCAAGCTGCTCAGCCCGGCGCGGCTCGAAACGCTTGCGAAATCACTCAAAATGATCGAGCCGGTGGCGCAGCAGGTTCAGTATCTTGATTCCAAAGCGAAGGACGATGCGCGGAACCAGCTGCCCGGCAGTGCGGAGCGAGAAGCGCGGTAGTTGAACGTGACCGGGCCTGGCGTGTCCGGTTCAACTCGCAAGGCGAGGCAATGGAAACAGAGAGATCAGCGCTTGCGTCGCTGACCAAATCGACGCAGCGCTTGCTGGTAACGGGGCTCATCCTGTGTGGATGGGCCCTTCTTATTTTGCTGCGGCTATTTGACCTTCAGGTCTTCGCGCACGATAAGTACGCGAGACTGGGTGAATCGCAGCAGGAAAAATTGCAGTCCATCGATGCCCCGCGCGGCGCAATTCTCGACCGCCACGGAAATTATCTGGCGATCGATTCGCCATCGCAATTCGCCGTCGTGAATCCGGAAAGGATTCCGAATAAGGAGATTGCTGCTGCTTTGTTGGCGCGGATTCTGGGGCTGGATACAGCGAAGTTACAGAAGGACCTGGAAGCGGCAGCCGCGTCCAAACATCACTTTGGATATTTCATCGTCGATACGCATCTTTCGAACGAACAGGCCGACACGCTTCGCGGCATGAAGCTTGACTGGCTCGAGATCCGGCATGGCAGCTTGCGCAGCTATCCAAATGGCCCATTGGCCGCCCACGTGATCGGCAACGTAGGAGCGGAAGGCCGGGGCGCAGCAGGCATCGAGTTGAAGCTCGACAAGGAGCTGGGAGGCAAGCCCGGCTTGATGCGCGTCAAAATCGATGTCAAGCAGCGCGCTTACGCGTCCGAGATCGAGAAAACTCCGGTGATCGGTAAAAGTATCGGGCTGACGATCGACAGCGAGCTGCAGGAAAGAGCAGAAGAAGCTTTGAAAACCGCGGTGATCGAGAACCACGGCGTGCATGGCAGTCTGGTCGCCATGGATCCGAAAACCGGTGAGGTTCTCGCGCTCGCGAATTACCCTACGTACGATCCAAACGAACGCCTGCATGCCGGAGAACCAGGGCGCGGACGCGAGGATTCGGCGGTAGTGGCGCCCTTTGAACCCGGTTCGGTGTTCAAAGTGATTACGCTCGCGGCGGCGCTTGAGACTACGAATCTCCGGCCGGAGACGATCATCAATTGTGGGAACGGAACCATCACGATTTTTGGGCGCGTGGTCCACGACCACCATTCTTATCCGGCGTTATCAATGGAAGATGTGCTCGCTAAATCGAGCAATATCGGCGCGATTCACATCGGGATGACGGTAGGAAGCAAGAATCTATACGAGTATATCAGGAGGTTCGGGTTTGGCCGCCGCACTGGCATTGAGCTGCCGGCGGAAGCGCCGGGACTGGTGCGGCCGTTGAGGCGCTGGCAGCCGACGTCGATCGGATCAGTGCCTATGGGACACGAGATCAGCGTCACTTCGGTGCAATTGGCGCAGGCGGGAAGCGTGATTGCAAACGGCGGATTTCTGGTGCACCCGCACTTAGTGGCCTGGAAGCAGGCGCCGGGAACCAGCCGCGAGGTGTTGACATATCCGTCTCCGGTTCAAGTGATGAAGCCTGAAAACGTGATGACCATGCGCATGATGATGCATCGCGTGACCATGCCGGGCGGCACTGGGCATGCGCTTCATATTGCCGGATACACTCTGGCGGGCAAGACGGGCACCGCACAGATTTACGACTTCGCGCATCACGTGTACACGCATAAATACAACGCTTCATTTTTAGGCTTCGCGCCGATGGAGAACCCGGCCATCGTGATTGTCGTGACCATCACCGGGACAACGGGCGAGGCCGGTTATGGCGGGTCTGCAGCAGGGCCGGCGTTTCAAACCGTCATGTCGACCGCCTTGCGCCTGATGGGGATTCCGCGGGATGTTCCCGAGGAGATCGAGGCTCAGGAGCTGATCGCGGAGCAACAAAAGAGCAAATCCAAAGATAAGAATAAAGAGAAGGACGTGATGGACTTGCCGCTCGCCGAGTTGAGTAACCCGTTAACGGAAGAGGATATGAGAGAGGCGCGCGGCGATGCGGAAACGGATCCGGCCGTCATTCCAGCGCTGAGTTCGAGTGTTCCCACCGTTCCGAGCTTTCTCGGCGAAACGGTGAAGGCCGTCATGCAAGAGGCCGCATCGGACGGCATCGAAGTGGAGATGTTCGGCGAGGGTCTGGCGCGCGAACAGATTCCTGCGCCCGGGGCGATCCTGAATCCCGGCGAACACATACGCGTGAGGTTTGCGCAATAACAGCGCTATGGCCAATGGACTGGAAGCGCGTGTTCGAAGGAGTGCCGCTGATCTCGAATGTGCCAGCCGAGCTGCTGGGTGCGGATGTGCGAGGCTTGGCTTACGACAGCCGAAAAGTGGAACCGGGCTACCTCTTTTTCGCATTCCCCGGCGCAAAAACGGATGGCGCGCAATTCGCAAATCTAGCGATACAGAAGGGGGCGGTGGCTGTGGTCAGCGAGCGGCCGAGCCCAAGCGGATTCGGCGGCACATGGTTGCAGGTTGCGCACGGCAGGCAGGCTCTGGCTTCTGCTTCGAAGAACTTCTTTGAAAAACCGGATCAGCGGCTCGCGATCACGGCTGTCACAGGGACGAATGGCAAGACGACCAGCACGTCCCTGATCGATGCTATGCTGCGCGCAGCCGGGAAAACGACGGCGTTGATCGGAACCATCGAATATCATCTTGCCGGGCGCGTGCTGCCGGCTGTGAATACAACACCCGAGTCGCTCGACCTGTTCCGGATGTTTCACGATCTGGTGCAGATGGGTGGAACGCATGCGACGCTCGAAGCCTCATCGCACGCGCTCGATTTGGGCCGGATCTACGCGATGGAGGTGCACACGGCCGGCTTTACCAATTTCACGCGTGATCATCTCGATTATCACCACACCATGGACGCGTACTTTTCCGCCAAACAGTTGCTCTTCACTCCGCGGAGCGGGCATCCTCCGCGCTTTGCGGTTTTGAACACCGATGATGAGCGGGCGCGGCGCCTGGAGTTGTCGTCCGATACAGAGGTCTGTTGGTACGGCCTCGATCGCGAGCCGCCTTCGAACGCCGGACTGAGAACGGGCACTTGGGTACGGGCAGTCGATATTGATTCTTCTTTCGAGGGACTGCGGTTCACGCTCGAATCAGGAGAAAGGCGCTTTCGCGTGGAGTCACCGCTCGTGGGTCACATCAATGCGTATAACATTCTTTTGGCTTGTGCCGTAGCGTTGACGCACGATCTAACCGAGCGAGACATACAAAAGGGAGTCGCAGAACTGCGCAGAGTGCCGGGAAGATTTGAACGGGTACAACAAGGGCAGCCGTTTGCAGTGATTGTCGATTATGCGCATACCGACGATGCGCTGCGTAATGTGATCGCAGCCGCGCGGGCCATGTCTCCGAAACGGGTGATCACGCTATTCGGGTGCGGGGGAGACCGAGACCGGTCAAAGCGGCCGTTAATGGGAATGGCAGCTGCCGAGCTGAGCGATTACGTGGTATTGACGTCCGATAATCCCCGGAGCGAAGACCCGCTGGCCATCATGAATGATGCAAGTGTGGGCTTGCGGCGCTACGACACACCCTACGTCAGCGAACCGGACCGAGAGCGTGCGATCAGGAAGGCGATTGAGATAGCGAATCCCGGCGATATCGTGATCCTGGCAGGTAAAGGGCATGAGACGTATCAGGTTTTGAAGGACGGGCCGATTCCGTTTGATGACCTCGAGGTGGCGCGCAGGGTCCTGCGCTCGTTCGGATACACGCAGGGAACCCATTCGTAGGGGCGGGATGGAGT
The DNA here is from genome assembly GCA_963703035.1 of uncultured Acidobacteriaceae bacterium. Taxonomy (GTDB): domain Bacteria; phylum Acidobacteriota; class Terriglobia; order Bryobacterales; family Bryobacteraceae; genus Bog-105. Next base: position 3,830,699 of record OY969780.1, read on the forward strand.
TCTCGCTGGCGCAGATCGAACGGCCCATCGGGGCGCGCAGCTCGGGCGCGGTGCGGGATGGGCGTGTTCGGGGATGGAGCATCGACTCGCGTACGGTGTGCAACGGAGATTTGTACTTTGCGATCAAAGGCGAGCGGCACGATGGACACGCGTTCGCCTCAGCAGCGCTCGAGCGCGGGGCCATCGCGGCTGTCGTGAGCCAACCCGTTCAGGCTCGGGGTACACTGCTCGAAGTTTCGGATACTGTCAGCGCCCTGCAAGGCTTGGCGGGATGGGCGCGAAAGCAATGGGGCCGGCCCATAGTAGCCGTAACCGGCAGCGCGGGAAAAACTACAACTAAGGATGTGATCGCGGAGCTGCTTAGTGTTCGCTTTCGCGTAGGGAAGACGCCCGGCAATTTCAACAATCAGATTGGGCTGCCGCTTTCTCTTTTGCGGTTTCCCGATGAGGCTGAAATTGGCGTGATCGAGCTGGGCATGAATCATGCGGGCGAGATTCGCAACTTGGCCACGATCGCGAAGCCCGAGATCGGGGTGGTGACGAACGTCGGATATGCGCACATTGAGGCGTTCAATTCTATTGAAGAGGTCGCAGCGGCAAAGCGGGAGCTGATCGAAGCCTTGCCTGCGAATGGCGTGGCGATTCTGAATGCCGATGACGAGCGCGTTGCGGCTTTCCGCCAAGTGCACGCGGGGCGCTCGGTAACCTACGGCTTCTGTGCGGCGGCGGAAGTACGCGCGACGGAAGTAGAAATGGATGCTGACGCGGCAGCCTTTAGCGTTAGCGGCGTGAGATTCAAAACCCGGCTGACGGGCCGGCACAATGTGCTGAACGTTCTGGCGGGGCTCGCTGTCGCTCAAGTTTTTGACATCGATTTTCTTGAGCTAGTGCCGACAGTGGAACGCCTTAGGCCAGGCGAAATGCGAGGTGAGCGCAGGGAATGGCTCGGCATAACGGTTTTGGACGATAGCTACAATTCGAATCCCGAGGCCGCGCGCAGCATGCTCGATGTGCTTTGCAATGAGCGAGCTGAGCGGCGAATTGCGGTGCTCGGCGAAATGCTCGAGCTAGGGCGCGCTTCGGAGGCGCTGCATCGCGAGCTGGGCCGCTATGCTGCCGAATCGGCCGTAGACGTGCTCCTTGGGGTACGTGGCATGAGCCGGTTCATAGTTGAAGAAGCGGTTCGACATGGGCTCAGCCGCCAGGCGGCGTTCTTTTTCGAACAGCCCAAGAGCGCCGGAGACTTTTTGAGAGATTTCGTGCGCGCCGGCGACGCAATTCTGTTCAAAGGATCGCGGGGCACACACGTAGAAGAAGCAATCGCCAGAATGGAAGCATAAGCAATGCTGTATTGGCTGTTGTTTCAACTCCTGCATAACTACATTCCGCCGTTTCGGGTGTTTGGTTACATCACGACGCGGGTTGCGTTGGCGAATTTGTCGGCCTTGTTCCTCGCGCTCGCGCTGGGACCGCGCATGATTCGCAAGTTGAACGACCTTAGCTTCGGGCAGCACATTCGTGAAGAGGGACCGCAATCGCACCAGCGCAAGGCGGGCACGCCGACGATGGGCGGTGTCCTGATTGTTGTTGCGGTCGTCGTGCCCACGCTGCTATGGGCCAATCTGCAAAACAGGTACGTATGGGTAGCTTTGCTCGGGCTGCTGGGGTTTGGGTTCATCGGGTTCGTCGACGACTACGCGAAAGTTGCGAAACGGCGGAATCTGGGCTTGACGGGGAAGCAGAAATTCTGGGCGCAAGTGGCATGCGCGATGATCATTGGCTTCTTTCTGCTGCTGCTGCATGCGAATCAAGCCTATTCGACCGCCGTCAACGTGCCCTTTTTTAAGCAGTTCAAGCCGGACCTCCTGATCGAGCCGTTGACCAAGAGCTTCTGGACGTATCCGCTCGCGTTCGTGCCGTTCTATGTTTTCATCGTCTTCATCATGGTCGGCTCCTCGAACTCGGTGAATTTGACGGACGGATTGGATGGACTCGCCATCGGCCTGATGATCATCGCGTCGGGCGCGATGACCGTGCTGACATATGTTTCGAGTCACGCCAGTTTTTCGCAGTATCTCGATTTGGCGCGGCTTGCGAACTCGCAGGAGCTGACGATCTTCTGCGCATCCATGGTGGGCGCGTGCCTGGGATTCCTTTGGTACAACTGCCATCCGGCGCAAGTGTTTATGGGGGATGTCGGGTCGCTCGCTCTCGGTGGTGGATTAGGAATCGTGGCGGTGTTGATCAAGCAGGAGATTCTGCTCGCGTTCATCGGCGGAGTTTATGTGATCGAAGCGCTATCCGTCATTTTGCAGGTGGGCAGCTATAAGCTGCGCGGAGGGAAGCGAATTTTCAAAATGGCGCCGATTCATCATCATTTCGAGGCCTTGGGTTGGTCGGAATCGAAGGTGATTGTGCGGTTTTGGATTGCGGGACTGGTGATGGCGTTGTTCGCGTTGACGACGCTGAAGCTGAGGTAGTGGAGCAAGCAGTTGGAACTGGCGGGACGCGAAGTGTTGGTGATCGGCACGAAGAGATCGGGAGTGGCCGCGATAGAGCTATTGCAAAAGCAAGGTGCACGCGTGCGGGCGATGGATGAGAAGCCACTCAGCGCGGACGAGCAGGCGAAGTTCGATGAATGGGACGTTCCTGTTGTCGCTCAGCGTCCCGAGAATCTCCGGAATAAGGGCCGCGCGCCGGACATGATCGTGCTCTCGCCTGCCGTTCCTTATGATCTCCCGATGCTGGTTTCGGCGCGTGCAAACGGCATTCCCGTGATCGGCGAGGTGGAACTGGCTTTTGTTTTTCTGAAAGGCCCGGTTATTGGGATTACGGGATCTAACGGCAAGACCACTACGACCGCTCTGACCGGTCATGTGCTTGAACAGTGCGGAATCCGATGCCAGGTGGGAGGGAACATTGGCCGCGCGCTCGCATCGATGGTCGATTCATCGGCTGAGAACCAATGGAACGTGCTCGAGCTATCAAGTTTTCAGCTGGAATCAATCTCTAATTTTCGGGCACAGATCGCAGGTTGCCTGAATGTGACGCCCGATCATCTCGACCGGCATCACACGTTCGAGCGCTACGCAGACGCAAAGGCGCGATTGTTCGAGCTGCAACACGCGGGCGATCGCGCAGTGTTGAATTACGACGATCGCACCTGCCGAGCTTATGCGAGCCGCACCAAAGCGGAAGTCCATTGGTACAGCGTTTCGGAAAGAGTTCCGAAAGGCGTGTGGAGGAACGGCGATGAGCTGTATTTTAATGACCAGTCATTCATGAAGCGAGATCAAATCAAATTGCGCGGGCTCCACAACGTGGAGAACGTCATGGCTGCTGCGCTCGTGGCGCGGTTAGCCGGTGCCAGTCTCCCAAGCATAGGCCCGGCGGTCGAGTCGTTTCCGGGAGTCGAGCACCGCATCGAATTCGTGCGCGAACTGGAAGGGGTTCGTTACTACAACGATTCAAAAGCTACGAACGTGGATGCCACGTTAAAGGCAATTCACGCTTTTGACGGAGGCTTGTGGATCATATTGGGCGGCAAGGATAAGGGGAGCGATTATAGACCGCTGCGCGCGCCATTACATGAGAGGGCGAAGGCCGTTCTATTGATCGGGGCGGAGCCGCCCTACCCCTATGCAGCGGCCCCGTTAATCCAGCAGACCTTAGCCGGCGTCGTGCCGGTTCGGGAATGCGGGACGTTATTCGGTGCCCTGCGATATGCGAGAGAGCAGGCCGCGCCTGGGGACGTCGTTTTGCTCGCCCCGGCGTGCGCGAGCTTCGATCAGTTCGAAAATTACGAGCATCGCGGAAATGTGTTCAAACAATTGGTGTCAGAATTGTTTTAAGCAACATGGCGCAACGGCTCAAGACTGACTGGATTCTATTTCTGACCGTGCTCGCGATGGTCTGCTTTGGTCTGGTAATGGTGTACAGCGCGTCTTCGCTGGTCGCAGAGCTGAAGTATCACGTTTCGAGCACATACTTCTTTTTGCGGCAGCTCTGGTGGGCGGTCTTCTCGTTTCTCATTTTGCTGTACTGCATGCGCAAGGATTACCGGCGCTGGAATGACCCCAAAATTGCGTTTGCCGGGTTGGGAGGGGTTTTGCTGATGCTTCTGCTGGTCTACTTCACCGATAGCGCGAGCCACCGATGGTTAAAGGCGGGACCGTTCTCATTGCAGCCTTCGGAATTGGCGAAGCCGGCGCTCGCGTTGTTCCTGGCGTTTTTTCTTTCGCACCGCCTGGGCGCTATTAATGACAAGCACACTCTGGGGCCGATAGCCGTCGCCATTTGCACAGTGGCGCTCGCCGTCGCGGTTGCCGATCTTGGAACGGCGGTGGTGATCGTTATCACGGGTATCGCGGTTCTGTTCGTAGCGGGGGTCGAGCCCCGATATCTGATCGTTTGCGGAGTTCTGGGCGTGTTGCTTTGCGCTGTATTTATCGTGATGAAGCCGTACCGGCTTGCGCGCGCCATCGCGTTTGTGGATAAGAACCACACACTGCTCTCAAAACTCGATCCGCAAGGCCGGATTCTCGGGTATGCAAAAGACACTGCCTCGACGAGCGATCCGGGGTATCAGCAGCTGCAGGCAAAGATCGCGGTAGGGTCGGGTGGCCTGACCGGGCTGGGGCTGATGGAGAGCAAACAGAAAATGCTTTATCTTCCCGAGGCTCACACGGACTTCATTTACGCAATTGTGGGGGAGGAAACGGGATTACTCGGGTGCGCATTCCTGGTCGCCGGATTTGTAGTTGTGCTGTGGCGTGGCGTGCGGGCTTGCTTTCATGCGGGGGACGACTTCGGGCGATATCTCGCGCTGAGCGCAACAGTGCTGGTGGTGGTGCAGGCGTTGATCAACATGAGCGTGGTGCTGGATTTAGTGCCGAACAAAGGCATTCCGCTGCCCTTTATCAGTTATGGGGGGAGCTCGCTGCTGAGCACATTGGTGTCGATGGGGATGCTGCTGAGCGTGAGCGAGCATGCGGCGTAGAAGGTTGCTGGAGATGAGGGTTGATTGGCGTATTCGTTCGTGATGACGGGCGGGGGTACGGGAGGTCACGTGTTCCCTGCCCTGGCAGTTGCCCGAGTGCTCAAGCAGCGCGGGCACAGGCTGCTGTTTGTGGGGACCGAAGAAGGGATGGAAGCGGGGCTGGTGCCGGACGCCGGATTTGAAATTGCATTCATTCGGAGCGGAGGCCTGAAGCGCGTAGGGCTGCGGCGGCAAATCCAAACAGCGGCGCTGTTGCCCTCGAGTATCGGAGCGGCTTGGCGCATCTTGCGGCGCTTCCGGCCGCAAGCCGTGTTCAGCATGGGCGGCTATGTCGCGGGCCCGGTGATGGCGGCCGCTTTGCTGTGTGGAATTCGGTTGGTGGTGATGGAACCCAATGCCATCCCTGGGCTGGCGAATCGCAGAGTCGCGCGGCGAGTGTACCGTGCCCTGGTGGGATTCGAAGCGACGCGAGCCTGGTTCCCGAGCCGCAGGTGCGAAGTCACCGGCGTTCCCGTACGAAATGAGTTCTTCGAGATCGCGCCGAAGCGCGAAGGGGCATTTACGGCGCTGATTACGGGAGGCAGCCGCGGGTCGCGCACTTTGAACCGGGCAGCCGTCGAGAGCTGGCCGCTATTCCGCGAGAATCACACGCCGCTTCGCCTCGTGCACCAGACGGGCGCGGCGGAATATGAGAGCGTTGCACGCGCATTTTCGACGGCAGGGATCGACGGCGAGGTCGTGGCGTTTATTCGCGATATGCCGGAAGCGTTTTCACGAGTGGACGTGGTCGTGGGGCGTGCGGGGGCTGGAGCTGTGAATGAGATCGCGGCGGCGCACATGGCTTCGGTGCTGGTGCCCTTTCCTTTCGCCGCGGACGATCATCAGAGGCGTAATGCCGAGGCTTTGGTCGAGGCGGGCGCGGCTCGCATGGTTCCGGACAGAGAGATGACAGGAACGCGATTGTTTCACGAAGTCGAGAGTTTGTTGAAAAATCTGGGTGAATTGGAGCACATGCGAACCCGGGTTGCCCGGTTCGCAAGGCGTGGCGCAGCCGAGCGGGCGGCCGAAGTGCTCGAAGAGGCGGCGGCGACGTAGGAAAACACTTGAGAAATCGATAAAGGGCGCTTTTGCACATTGACACTCCGGTAGAAAGCCGGAACAATACGGTTGAGAAATGTTTTTTCAGCCCCAACACGTGCACTTCGTGGGAATCGGGGGCATTGGGATGAGCGGAATTGCCGAGGTTCTACTCAGCCTCGGATATCAGGTCTCGGGGTCGGACGTGAAATTGAGCCCGATTACGGACCGTTTAGCGGCGCTCGGCGCAACCATCTACCTGGGCCACAAAGCTGAGAACGTCGCGGGAGCAAAAGCTGTGGTTGTTACGTCGGCGCTCGACACCGGCAATCCCGAAGTTGCGGAGGCGCGGCGACTGCAGGCCCCGGTGATTCCCCGGGGCGAGCTGCTCGCAGAATTGATGCGGCTGAAATTCGGAATCGCGATCGCGGGAAGCCATGGCAAGACGACCACTACTTCCATGGTCGCGTCAGTTTTGAACGCGGCAGACCTCGATCCGACGGTGGTGGTAGGAGGCCGGGTGGCTGGCATGGGCGGATCGAACGCGCGTGTCGGCACTGGAACGATTCTGGTAGTCGAGTCTGATGAAAGCGACGGATCGTTCTTGAAGCTGGCGCCCATTGTGGCTGTCGTGACAAACATAGATCGCGAGCACTTGGACCACTACGCGTCGCTCGAGGAGATTCAAGCGGCCTTCACGGATTTCGTGAACAAGGTGCCGTTCTATGGTGCGGCGGTGCTGTGCATGGAAGACGAGAACATTCAGCAGATCTTTCCGTCAGTGAAACGGCGAACGATTACTTACGGCCGCTCGGCGCAAGTGGATCTGGAGATCGAACAGGTGCAGCTTTCGGCGTCGGGAAGCGATTTCCGCCTCCGGCAGCGAGGGGAGGATCTGGGCGCATTTCACCTCGAAGTTCCCGGCATGCACAACGTCTTGAATGCGGCCGCTGCGATTGGCGTCGGTCGGGAGGTGAATGTTCCGCTCGACCGAATTCGCGAAGGCGTCGCTTCCTTCAGCGGCGTTGACCGGCGATTTTCGGTGCGAGGAGTGGAGCGGGGCGTGACTGTGGTAGACGATTACGGGCATCATCCGACAGAGGTGAAGGCGACGCTGGCGGCAGCGCGGCTTTCGCCCTACCGAAAGATACGCGTGCTGTTTCAACCGCATCGATTTTCGCGCACCAAACATTTACTCGAGGAATTCGGGACAGCGTTCCACCAGGCCGATGACTTGTATCTGCTCGACATCTATGCCGCGTCGGAGCCTGAGATTGAGGGCGTGACGGCCAAAGCGCTACTCAAGAAGATTCGCTCGTACGGACATCGTTCCGCGCACTACGCGCCGAGCATGGAGCAAGGCATTGAAGCGGTTGCCGCGGCAGCCCGCCCTGGAGACGTGATCATCACGTTGGGCGCGGGTAACGTTTCGCAGGCTGCGGAACACATTCTCGAGAAGTTGCGGGAGCGGGCGCAATGACGCAGAGCGGGCGGGGTCCGCGCCAGAGTGGAGAGCAGGAATCGCTTTGGAGCAGCATTCGGTGGGGCCGTTTTGTCGCGTGGGTAATTCTAGGACTCTGTTTGATGGTGGGCACGCTGTTTGCCTGGCGCCGAACCGAGGAATTTTTAATCAAGGACGACCGTTTCCGTATTACGGAAGCGGAAGAGTTTGCCGGGCAAAGCCCGAATCTGATTGTTGAGGGAATACATTATGCGTCGGCTTCCCAGATCCGTCACGTATTCGCGGAAGATTTTGGCCGCAGCCTTTATCTCGTACCGCTGGAAACGCGGCACCGGCAATTACTCGCGATCGATTGGGTGGAAGAGGCGGCCGTTTCGAAGATATGGCCGAACACGATAAGAGTTTCGATACACGAGCGCGTGCCGGTCGCATTTGTGCGGCTGCGCCCGAACCCGAAGGACGGCATGTCGCAACTTGCGCTTATCGATAGCGACGGCTACATATTGCGGCCGAAAATGGCGGCAAAGTTTACGCTGCCGGTGATCACGGGCGTGCGGGAGAGCGAGAGCCTCGAGAACCGGCGGGCTCGAATCAGACGGGTTCTCGGCATGCTGAAAGAGGCGGGACCGCTCGCGCAGCAAATTTCCGAAATCAGCGTAGCCGATCCGAACAACCTGATTGTCGCGGAGCATGTGGGTAATCGGGTCATAAATCTGATGCTGGGTGACGAGAACTATAGCGAAAGATTACAGAACTTTCGCGAGAATTACAGCGAAATCGAGCGCAAGCGGCCGGATGCCAAGCTGCTCGATTTGCGCATTGACGGCGTGATTACGGCCGCGGGAGACGAATCAGGTGGCAAATAAGACAACGCTCGCGGTGGGGCTTGACCTGGGCAGCACGAGTACGCGCGTGTTGATCTGTGCGGTGGAAGAAGAGGGGCTGAAGTTCCGCGGTTATGGAGAGGCGCCTGCACAGGCTTGGACCAAATCGAGACTCACGGATCAGGAAGCGCTCGCCGCAAGCATTCGCATGGCCCTTGAAGAGGCCGAGCAGCGCGCGCAGGGGTCGGCGGAGTCGGCGGTCATCGGGGTAGGCGGCAGTGTTGCGGGCGTGAATAGCCGCGGGTTATATGAATTTGGAAGAAGGCGCGAAATAGAGCCGGGCGACCTGCGATATGCGGTCGAGCTGGGAGCGCGTGTCCGTTTGGAAGACGACCGGCAAGTGCTGCAAATCTGCCCGCAGGATTTTACTCTCGATGGGCGCGCGGGCTATCGCAATCCGAAAGGCATCTCGTGCGCGCGGCTGGAAGCGAATGTACATGTCGTTACCGCCTCCGCTCAGGAGCATCAGGGCCTGGTTGCGGCTGTACATCAGGCGCATCTAGCCGTCGAGGAATCGGTTTTTGAGGGGATCGCGACGGCATACGCGGCGGTGTTGCCTGCTGACCGGGCGCGTGGCGTAGCGGTGATCGACATAGGCGCGCAATCGACGCATTTGGCGGTTTATGACGGTGATGCGTTGCTGCTTGCAACGGCGATTCCGGTGGGAGGGGACCATTTCACGCGCGACGTTTCGTTTCTCTTGAAAGTGAATTACGAAGACGCCGAGAACCTGAAACGCGAGTATGGCTGCGCTGTAACCAGCCTGGTTTCCGATCACAGCTTAATCGAGATTCCCTCGGCGGAGGGGCGCGCTGCGAGAGAAGCTCCGCGGCACCAGCTAAACGAAATTTTAGAAGCGCGCGCAGAAGAGATTTTCGAAAAGGCGTACGCGGAGATTCTGCGCGTGGGCATGGAGCGCTCGCTGCTCGAAGGCGCGATTCTGACGGGCGGCGGCGCTCTGCTCGCGGGGATGTGCGACGTTGCGGAGCGCGTGATGAATTGCCAGGCACGAAACGGGCTGGCGACCGGTATCGAGGATTGGCCCGCGGAACTCGATACTCCGGTTTGGACCACAGCCGCAGGACTCGCGATGTACTCAGGGCGGCTGAAGCTGAAACGTGACTGGAAGCGGGCCACAGCGGGATTGGCGGGGTTGGTATTGAAGTAGCGGCATAGAGAGGAAGCGAGAAGAGAGGAAAAACCATGACGGAAGATTTGAAATTTTCGATTGAAGATGAAGTCCAGCTTGGGACCAATATCAAAGTGGTCGGGGTGGGCGGCGGCGGCTCGAATGCCGTCGCGCGAATGCTGCAGGAGGGACTGGGAGGAGTCGAGTTCTACGTGTTGAACACGGATAAGCAAGCCTTGGGGGCTTCGCCTGTGGCCAACAAAGTAGCTATTGGGAAAAAGTTGACCAACGGCTTGGGCGCGGGGGCGGACCCGTCGGTCGGTCGGCACGCGGCGCTCGAAGATACAGAGCAGATCATCGAGATTCTGCAAGGGGCGGATATGGTTTTCGTCACGGCGGGGCTGGGAGGCGGCACAGGAACGGGCGCTGCGCCGGTAGTGGCTTCGCTTGCGAAGGAACTGAATGCGTTGACGGTCGCGGTGGTAACCAAGCCATTCGCGTTTGAGGGGCCGCGGCGGATGCGGCAGGCCGAGCGCGGGCTGGCGGAGCTGGCTGGCAGCTGCGACACTCTGGTCAGTATTCCAAATGAAAAATTGTTGGGATTGGTTCCCAAAGGGACTAGTTTCTTCGAATCGTTCCGGCTAGCGGATGACGTTCTGAGGCAGGCGGTGCAGGGCATTGCGGACATCATTACAACGCCTGGCTTGATCAACCGCGATTTTTCGGACATTCGGACGATCATGCTCGGCATGGGCTACGCGATGATGGGTACCGCGATCGCTTCCGGCGAAAATGCGCCGGTCGATGCGGCGCGGAGGGCGATCAACAGCCCCTTGATGGAGGAAGGCGGTGTGCTCGGCGCGCGCGGCGTGCTGATCAACATCACTGCCTCGAGTCAGCTCGGGATACACGATGTGAACGAGGCGTGTAATCTGATTCGAGCCGCTACGCAAAACGACGATTGCCAGATCAACTTCGGCGTGGTGCTGGATGAAAAGATGGGCGATAAGGTGAAAGTTACGGTGATTGCAACCGGCTTCCAGCGGGACACGCTGCCCGAAATCGATCGCCGCAATCCGCATTTCCCATTTACTGCGCCGGTGATTCCGGACGCTGTGCCGGATGGAGCACCGATCGAAACAGAAGCGGCAACGGAGCACGAAACAGAATCCGAGCCGGTAGTCGAAGAGATGCCACCGGTGAACGATTATGAGCTTCCGGCCATTCTGCGGAAACAGAGACGGATGGTGCAGTGAAGAACGCGCCGCATCCACTCGCCACTACCGTACGGCTAAGATCCGCAAGCGTTCTCGGGAATAATCAGCATCGCAGTTCTTGCGATTAGAGCCGATGTCGTTTATTTTGGTGAGTTGCGAGATATTTACGAATTCACCGCGGGGCCGCTGCCCGAATAGAAGATCGCGTCCATAAAGGCGACCCTTGCCCGCCACACTTCTGATTCCTCTTCGTCTTTTGGTTCTGGTGATTGAAACCAGGGTGAAGAGTGTAGAAGCTGGATTAGTTTCACATATCCATCGGCGGATTGGAAACTGCTCTGCGGAATATCGAGCGCGCGCGAAAGATTTGTGCGTACCGAAGGAGATGCGACGCTGCAATATAGGTCGGGACGCACGAGACATAACGGCCGACCCCAAACCTTCATGGTGGGACGGAGGCTGACAAGCTTCTCCAACAATGCCAGCAGGTAATCCCAGTCCATAGGCGGATCTAGCGGAGCAATGGTATTGACAACCTCGGCTATCGTTGTCTTTTGCACTTCGCTTCCGTACTTAAGTAAGCGAAGAAACTTTCCGGATGCTCCCACGTGACCGAACCAGCCATAGACGCCTAGGCCTCCGATTACTCTACGAACCTCGAGATCATCAAAGTAGATCGTGGTCCATGGGCGGGGCAGGATTTCCGCAGCTCTTCTGAGAACCTGCGGATATTCCTTCGCGTTCCGATCATGCTCCTTCAGACCGTCTAGGACCTTACCGTAATATGTGGCCCAGGTTGCATCCCTCACCCAACTTGCGAAGGGTATCTCGTCTTCAGAGCCGCTACGCGCCTTGATTCCGTACTTCTTCTCATTTGCGAGAGCTTCATAGTAAGCTTTGGAGTATTCGATGATCCACTCTTCAGAGGGTACAAATGAAAACGCATCCGAGCGCCATTCTTCTAATTGCCCTAGCAGGTTCCCAACTTGGGTTTTCTGCTCTGGATTATCCAGTGAACCCTCAAGTAAAACGTTGGTTTCGACATTGCAATAAAACCCGCTGTATGTGAGGTTCGAACTTCCAATGAAGAGGGCTATCTTGTCGTCGGAGGTAAATAGGTACAGTTTGGGATGAAATAAGTCTGTGTTCTGTTTGAACACTCGTAAGTCCGCTTTTTTCCGCAAGAATTCCAGAGCGTCAGGATGCGTACGATCGAAAGATCGACCAACGGTTGCATTGATCGCGCCGCGTATACGATCGAGGTGAGCATACGGGAGGACACGGTTCGGATTGCCACACCAAGCGGTCGCTATGTGAAGGGACGTATATATTTCACAGCACCGTTGAAATTGCTTCTCAAAGCTTGGCACCGAGCTGAAGATGGTGGAATTCAACATAGATAGACCATGATCTCGCGTTCACTTTAGGAACGGCGGAAATCGTCCGTTACCTGTAATCCGTCAGAGTCTCAGGAGCGTTTGCGGTCAGACCGAGGATTTCGCACCTAAAAACGACTCTGAACCGGCACCGATTCTGCGGAAGGGTTGCTGATAGACGGCAAACCCCTCCGTGAGTCGTTCTAAGATAAGCGAAGCCTTTATGAATGCTGCTTCCGAAGAGTTCGCGCAGATCTTTCTCGAGTTTTCGCGCCAGAAATTGATCGGCGAGTATTGGCCGAGGACATGCACGTGCCTCGACTCGCTGAATGATGAGCAGATATGGTGGCGGCCGAATGAACAGAGCAACAGCATTGGCAATTTGCTGCTGCACCTGAACGGGAACCTGCGGCAATGGATAATAGCGCCGCTCGGACGCGTTGCGAGCCTGCGGAATCGGCCTGCGGAGTTTGCTGAGCGCTCGCACATCGAAATGCGATCGCTGCGTGAGAACCTCGCGCACACGCTGGAAGAAATCGATGCGATTCTAAACACGCTGAGCCCGGCCGAGCTGCTCGCGCAGTACACAATCCAGAACGATGAAGACGTTACGGGTCTCCAGGCGATTTACCATGCTGTGGAACATTTTGGGATGCACCACGGCCAGATTCTTTACATCACGAAACAATTGAGAAGCGCCGACCTGGAGTTCTACCGGCATCTGGACAAATGAGGATCATCACCGGCCAACCGTTTCGGCTGGTCGGTATTGAAGCGCGCACAAGCAATGCGCGAGAAACAACGGGCGATGGAGTGATTCCACGGCTCTGGGACGAGCTTGTGCGGGAAGGCGTGCTCACCAGAATCGCAAACCGAACGGATTCGAGCATCATTGCACTGTATACGGATTACGAGAGCGACGAGAACGGCGAGTACACGTATGTATTGGGCGCGAGGGTAAGTCCTGCTGAAGCGACTCCCCAAGGTATGGTCGCAAAACAGATCGCTGCGGGCAGGTACGCTGTATTTACTTCAGAGCGCGGGCCGGTTGCCCAGGTCGTGTTGGATACCTGGAAAAGAATCTGGTCCCTCTCGGCATCAAACCCGGGCTTCCGGCGCAGCCTCCGAACGGATTTCGAGGTTTACGATGATCGCGCGGCGGATCCGCAAAACGCGCAAGTCGAGATCCACGTGGGAATCCAATAAGTCGGCTATTACTGCCCGATGAATTGCAGCACGATTCGCCTGTTGTGGGGCCGTGAGCGATGCTCGAACACATACAACCCCTGCCATGTGCCGAGCGCCAGGCGGCGCGAGATCACGGGTATCAAAAGACTGGTATGCGTGAGGGTAGAGCGGATATGTGACGTCATGTCGTCCGGTCCTTCCGCGCTGTGGCGATAATTTTCGCCGTCTTCCGGGACAAGCCGCTCGAAGAAATCTCGGAGATCGAGCGTGACGTCAGAATCGGCATTCTCTTGAATCACGAGAGAGCAGGAGGTGTGCTGGATAAACGCCGTGAGGAGCCCATCCTTGATCCTCTCTTTTGAGATCCAGTCTTCGACGGCTTTGGTGAACGGGTAAAGGCCCTTTCCGCGGGTTGAGACGGTGACAGTGGTACTGCGGATCAGCAAACTACTCGTGCATGCCTAACCAGTTATCGATGCGAATGAGCCGGTCATCGAGTTCCGCGAACTCGTGAAGCATCATCTTTTCCAAGCGAGCTAGCTTGGCGTCGAACATTTTTTCGAAGTCACCGAAACGGTTGTTGAAGTGGCCGAAGCGGTTGTTCATATCGGTAGACCGAGCATTCATATCCGTTCTCAAGTCTGTGATGCGGCTGTTGCTGTACAGAAAGCCCACGACAACTACGGCAACCGTGCCCACAAACGTGGCCATCGGCAGAAACATTTGTAAGTCCGTCAAAGCGCGGCTCCTACTGCAAGTGTACGCGAAATTACGTCTCACTCAACTGTGACGCTTTTCGCGAGATTGCGGGGCTGATCGACATCACAGCCGCGCCGAACGGCGATGTGATACGCGAGCAGCTGCAGGGGAATCATTTCGAGCAGCGGCAGAAGCAATTCACGTGTAGCGGGGATCGTGATCACATGGTCGGCCATCTTCGCGACCTGTTCATCGCCTTCGCAAGCCACGGCGACGACGATGCCGCTGCGCGCCTTGACTTCCTGAATGTTGGAGAGCGTTTTTTCGTAGTGCACCCGGCTTTCCTCGGAATCGGGATCGCAGGTAGCGAGCACGACCACAGGCAAGTTCTCGTCAATTAAAGCATTCGGCCCGTGCTTCATTTCACCCGCCGGATAACCTTCCGCGTGAATGTAAGAGATTTCTTTGAGCTTGAGCGCGCCTTCGAGCGCGATCGGGAAGTGGATGCCGCGGCCGAGATACAGGAAATCACCGGCCCGGAACAGAGCGCGCGTGAGATTTTCATAAACGGCAGAGTTTGCCAGAACGTGCTCGAGCTGACCCGGAATGCGGGCGAGCTCCTGAACCAGGGTGCAGGAGAGTTCGGCATTCAGCGTGCCGCGCACCTGGCCGAGATACATGCCAAGAATAAGCAGCGCCGTGAGCTGGGATGTAAACGCTTTCGTCGAAGCGACGCCAATCTCAGGTCCGGCGTGCGTGAGCAGAGTGCCTGCCGCTTCGCGCGTAATCATCGAGCCGACAACGTTGCAGATGGCGAGCGTTTTCGATCCTTTCTGCTTGGCTTCGCGCTGCGCGGCGAGCGTGTCGGCGGTCTCCCCGGATTGCGAGATCACGACGGTGAGCGTATGCGCCGGGATAATCGGATCGCGATAGCGAAATTCGCTGCCATAGTCGACTTCGACCGGCAACCGCGCCAGGCGCTCGATGATGAATTTACCCGCGAGACCGGCGTGCCAGCTGGTGCCGCAAGCAACGATTTTGATTTGCTGAATTTCGCGGAATTCAGCTTCTGAGATGCTTACCTCGTCGAGAAACACGCGGCCGCTTTCAAGGCCCAAGCGTCCCAGCATGGTGTCCTTGATAGCGCGCGGCTGCTCAAAGATTTCTTTGAGCATGAAATGCTTGTAACCGCCCTTTTCCGCCATGATCGGGTCCCACAGAATATGCGAGATCTGGCGTCGTACGGTGCGGCCATCGAAGTCGGTGAGGCGGACGCCTCCGGGAGTCAGGACCGCGACATCCCCGTCATTCAGGAAAAACATGTCGCGGGTGTGGCTGAGAATTGCGGGCACGTCGGACGCGACAAAGAACTCATCCTGACCGAGGCCGACCACCACCGGCGGCCCTGACCGGGCGGCGACGATCTTGTTCGGGTCGGAGCTCGATATGACACTCAACGCGAACACGCCCGTGATTTGCTTAATGGCCTCTCGAACCGCATGCTCGAGGCTGCCGTTGAGATGCTTCTCAACCAGGTGGGCGATAACTTCTGTGTCGGTCTCCGTTTTGAAGGTATGGCCCTCGGCAGTAAGCTGCTTCCGGAGAGCCAGATAGTTTTCGACAATCCCGTTGTGAACGACGACGATGTTGCCCGTGCAATCGCGATGGGGGTGCGCGTTTTCCTCCGTAGGACGGCCGTGGGTCGCCCAGCGCGTATGGCCGATGCCGTAAGCGCCCGCAAGCGGCATGGTACGTATGGCGTCTTCGAGGTTCCTCAGCTTACCGGAAGCGCGACGGATTTCGAGGCAGTTTTGGTCCGACAATACCGCCACTCCCGCCGAGTCGTAGCCACGATACTCAAGCCGGCGCAAGCCTTCGACAATGATGGGCACCGCTTCACGGCTACCGATATACCCCACGATTCCGCACATACAAAATAAAGTCTATGTATCTAGTCTAGAATCTCAACCCGGTACTCCTCGATGACCGGATTCGAGAGCACATCGCGGGCAATTTCATCCAGCATCTTCGCCAGATCGGCAGGAGAGGCACTGTTTTTGATCCCGATTTCAAAGTATTTTGCCTGACGCACCGAGACGATCTGCTGATAGCCCAAACCGGCTAGGGCGGCGCGGATGGTCTCCCCCTGCGGGTCGAGGATATCGGGCTTAATCGACACGTAAACACGCGCTTTCATGAGAACTTCTATTGTATGGGGGACGGCAGAAACAATTTTTCAGGAAATTGTTTTGAAAGTCTGGTATAAACGATAAGAATAGTGTCGGCTAGGATGTCTGCTGACTGGGCACAGAGGAGTTCTTATCGTTAAGATCTGCATTCTCGGGAGCAGCAGTTCGGGGAACTCGGCTTTCATTGCGACCGGCCGGACCCGGCTGTTGATCGACGCGGGCCTGAGCCGGCGTGAGATTGCGAAAAGGCTCGCGTCGATCGGAGAGGATGTTACTTCGATTGACGCGATTCTGATCACGCACGAGCACAGCGATCACACGACCGGAGTAGTCGCGCTCGCCAAGCCGAAGACCGCATGCCGCGCACTGCCCGTTTTTGTGACGCATCGGACAGCGGAATTTATGGAGTGGGGCGAATGTAAGCCGGTAATCGAGACCTTTCAGGCGGGCTGTTCGTTCTCGATTGGAGACTTCGATATTGCCAGCTTTACCGTCCCCCATGATGCGATCGATCCCGTGGGATACACGGTCAGCGCTGAAGGGATTAAGGTTGCGATTGCGACAGATCTCGGGTATATCCCTGACTCGCTTCGGGTGCACTTGCGCGGAACCGATCTGTTGCTGCTCGAATCCAATCACGATCTGGAGATGTTGCGCGTGGGGCCATACCCCTGGCCGATCAAGCAGCGCGTAATGAGCCGGCGCGGCCATCTTTCGAACGAAGTGGCTGCCGAGTTCATCGAAAACGATCTCGACGGAAGAGTTTCAACGCTGGTGCTCGGGCATATCAGCGAGCATAATAACCACCCGGAACTAGTGCGCAAAATGGGTTTGAAGGCGCTGGATGGGCGAGCCCTGTTCACGCGACTGATCGTGGCCCAGCCGGGCGTGCAGTCTGAAGTCTTTTGTTACTGATCTGCGCGCCGGTTTGCTTCTGAACCAGTGCGGCTCGTTAAGCAACGTGAGCGGCGAAGATAATCGCGCGAAAAGGTCCTATTTGAGACGAGCCACGGCCAACGTCAGGCGGTTCAGTAATCCGGCTGGGTCGTATAAGATGCGGCAAGCGTTCGAGACAACCCGAGCAGTGCCTTTATCAATAGGTGACACGTCTGCCCACGAAAGGGGCGCAAACGTAAATTCAATCTCACATTCCGTTGTCAGCCATACACGCCGGGACCAGACCACTCCATATTCTTCATCGGCCCAGCCTGTTGGATGAACACTGGCTTCTGGCCAATCAATAGTTGTCAGCGAAGAAGCGCCTCGAAAGTTGGCAGGATTTGTGGTGAGAAAGACTAAATCGATATCAGAGTCGGCCCGTGCCTCTTTGCGAGTATGAGAGCCGACGAGAGCAAGACCCCGAATGTCTTGATGCGCTTTTGCCCAATCGGTAATGGCCTCTAGAGTGGCGGACGTATGTATCACTTTTGCCCTCCCTTATCATTACTGAAATGACGGCATACCATACATTGCATGCCTTGTGCGGTTTCACAATGAGCAGAATTTGACAGATTGCGCAGCGAGCCCTCTATACGTTGCGTCCCGATGAATCATGCTGCCAAACACGCGTAGACCGTTACGGGTTCAAAGATCACATCGATACAGCCGTCGGGCGGCACGCGATACTGCTGAATTCTGACGCTACTCTCGAGAAACCAGCCGCACTCGACCCATTCTGCGAGGAACGCGTTCGGGGCCTCCTCGCCATAAATCGGCATCTTTGAGGATCTTACCGGATGCGCCCCGGCGCGGGGCGATGACGTTTCTCCGTTTGCGCAATAGCACAATAGTCGGTGGCATGATTGCGCGCTATACACGCCCTCAAATGGGTGCGATCTGGAGCGACCAGCACAAATATGAGTGCTGGCTCGCGGTAGAGCTTGCGGCTGCAGAGGTACTCGCCGAGGCTGGCGAAGTGCCCCGGGACGCGGCAGAGGCGCTGCGGCTGCACGCCGGTTTTGAAAGCAGCCGCATTGCGGAAATCGAGCGCGAGGTACGGCACGATGTGATCGCGTTTACGACGGCGGTTGCCAACACGCTCAAATCGCAAGGCGCGGCAGAAGCGTCGCGCTGGCTGCACTACGGCCTAACATCGAACGATGTGGTCGACACTGCGCAGGCTCTGCAGATTAAAGAGGCTTCAAAGCTGATTGCGCGAGGGCTGGACGAGTTGGCTGCGGCTTTGGAAAAGCTGGCCCTCGACCACAAGCACACCGTGCAGATAGGGCGCACGCACGGGATGCATGCGGAGCCCATTACGTTTGGGTTGAAAGTGGCGAACTGGTGGGATGAGCTCGAGCGGCAGCAAAGGCGATTCGCGGCTGCGGCGGAAGAGATGCGCGTGGGAAAGCTGTCGGGCGCCGTAGGCACGTTTGCTCATATCGGCCCTGAAGCTGAGGAGAAGATCTGCGAACGGCTGGGACTCAAAGCGGCGCCGATCAGCTCTCAAGTGCTCTCTCGCGATCTTCACGCGCATTATGTGGCGATCCTCGCCGGTATCGCCTCGACGCTCGAAAAGATAGCGCTCGAGATCCGGCATCTACAGCGGACCGAGATTCGCGAGCTCGAGGAGCCGTTCGCCACTGGACAAAAAGGATCCTCGGCCATGCCGCACAAGCGTAACCCCGTCATCGCTGAGCAGATCTGCGGACTGGCGCGCGTTGTGCGCGCGAACGCCCAACCGGCCTTCGAAAATATTGCCTTGTGGCACGAGCGCGATATTTCGCATTCGTCAGTCGAGCGCGTCATCCTTCCGGACTCGACCATCCTAATTGACTATCTCCTCGCGAAGAGCACTTGGCTAATTTCAGGACTTCGCGTGAACACGGACCGCATGCGGTCCAACCTGGACAAGACTCGAGGGTTGATCTTTTCCGGTCAATTACTGCTCGATCTGACGGCAGCGGGGATGCTACGCGAAGAAGCTTACGGTTTGGTCCAGCGGCATGCGCTCGAAGCGTGGGAGAACGAAGCTGATTTCAAAGTTGCCGTGGCGACCGATCCGACTGTTCAGCGCTATTTGACAAAAGAGCAGGTTGAGCACGTATTTTCACTAGGCCGGCATCTGCAGCATATCGACGAAATCTTTGAGCGTGTGTTTAGTGAATTACACATTCGCAACGATATAGGAAAAGACACTATGGGGATTTAGACGATTTTCGTTTACACTGATTGCGGGCAACGAGGCCCGAAGATGCTGGCCAACGAGCGAACGCTGTCAGGCAAGGACCTAGAGCTAGCGCGAGTGCTGCTGGTTGACGATGACATTGCCTCACGGCTGACCTTGAAGACTGTGCTCGAAGCCGGCGGCTACTTTGTCGATTCAGCGGCATCGGCAGCCGAAGCCGTAGGCAAGCTGGATGAACGGCAGTACGAGCTGGTCCTGAGCGATTTAGAAATGGAATCGCCGGAAGCTGGCTTAAAAGTTCTGGCGCACGCCCGTCTGATGGACTATAAACCAGCCACCGCAATCTTGACCACTTATCAGAATAAACGCCCGGATCGCCGCTGGCCTCTGCTGATCAAGCCGGAAGACCTGCCGGGTCTGCTCAGCAAAGTGGCGGATTTGATCAGTGAACGCGCGGCTCGTATAGTAGAGCGGCAGCTCAGACAAGCTGGGTATCCGAGTCTTGCGGCTTCGGTTCCGGCTGACGGGTCTGCCCGAGGCGCTCGATCACGCGTTCATAGGCGTCCAACCCATTTTTAAAAAAGTGGTCCGCGGCCTCGATCCAATCGAGGTGTTTGGGTTCCGGCACCGAGTCGTAAAACTCCGTGAACTCGGGTCGCGGCCCAAACTCGTCATGCGTGCTCTGGACGAAATATTTCGGGATTCCCGCGGGATAGATTTGCGGCCCATCGATGTGTTTGGCGGGAAAACCCACCAGAATCAGACGCCCAATGCCAGGGGATTGAACGGCCAGGCGCAACACAATCCTTGAGCCGAACGAAAACCCGGCAGCCAACACCGGCAGATTGGGGTAGCGGCGCTCCAGCTCTTCCAGCGCAGCGCGGCTGTCCTCGGTTTCACCGTGACCGCGGTCGTACTTGCCTTCGCTCAAGTTGACGCCCCTGTAATTGAAGCGCAGGACCACGCAGCCGGAGGTGCGCAGCCCGCGCGCGAGGCGATACACGACCTTGTTGTGCATGGTTCCTCCGCCCTGTGGATGGGGATGGCAGACCAGCGCGGTTTCGAGGGGAGGCGTTTCTTCCGGCTCTTCCAGCAATGCTTCAAGCCTCCCCGCCAACCCGGCGATGAAGAAGCTCTCGATGCGGCGCGGCATTAGTTGGTTCGGTAATTCGTGAACTGCATATCGATGCCGAACTCTTTTCCGCGCAACAACGCGATCACCTGCTGCAGCGTGTCGCGATCTTTTCCGCTGACGCGAACCAAATCACCCTGGATGCCGGCTTGCACTTTTAATTTGCTGTCCTTGATCGCCTTGACGATTTCTCTCGCCTTCTCGATCGGGATGCCTTGCTGTAGCGTGATCTCCTGGCGCACGCTGCCCTGCGAGGCGGGGATGACAGCTCCGTATTCGAGCCCTTTCAACGGCACATTGCGTTTCACAAGCTTCTGGTTGAGGATCTCCGAGACGACCTTCAGTTTGTACTCGTCGGAGCTGGCGAGCAGAATCTTGTGCTCTTTCTCGCGCAGCTCGATAGACGACTTGCTGTCTTTCAAGTCATAGCGGGTCTGGATCTCTTTAGACGCTTGTTGGATGGCATTCAAGACCTCATTCAGGTCGATCTTGGAAGCGATATCGAAAGTGTTTTCGGGCATGGCGATTGGCTATGCCCATAGTAGGACGGCGGTTCAGAATCTCACGCGCTGCTTAGATGCGATGCGATAGCACCAACAAGACGCGCTCTGTGAGCTCCTCGATTAACGACGGCATCGCGGAATCCAGAGCAATGGTAACGGCGGCGCGAATACTGTTTCGATCGAGAGCGGCAGGCCACGGCTGGCCCGTGTGATTCCGTGCCGACGCGCTCTGCTGGAGGAGCTGGCGCACGGAGCGGACCAGCGCCGAGGCTTCAAAGGGCTTCCACAGAATGACATCGGCGCCAGCATTTCGCGCATCCTGCTCATCGAAGGTATCCGTTGGCCCGGCAGCGAAGATGACGGCATGTGGCGGTGTTGCGGCTGCGATTTCAAGAACCGTGCCAGATCGAAGCCGCTTTTCGTCGGTAAATAGACGTCTGTGATCAGGAGGTCCGGATTCACGTCACCCAATCGGCGCAGTGCGGTCGCGCCATCAGTCACGCTGACAATTTCAATATCCTCGCCAGCCAGAATCTGCTCGGCCAGCCGTAGGGCCTGTGGGCTGTCATCAGCCAGCAGGATACGGTTCATGGATTCTGCGGAGGATTGGGTGGCACCGGTGCCGACGCGGGCGTATTGTTGGCGGGAACCGCATTGGCCGCGCCTGCGGGAGCCGATTGCGCTGGCTGATTGGGTTTCGATTGATCGGGCGCTTGCTGGTGCTCTTTGGCCCTCTTCTTCAGCAGCTTGGCTTGCTTCTTTGCCTGCTTTTCGCGAAGCTTTTTCAACTCTGCATCGCGGTTCGTCGGCAAAGGCTGGTTCGCCTGGGCAGCAGGCTGACTCGTGCCGCCACTGCTGCGAGCGTCGGGATTTTTATCGAGCGCACTGCTGCCGCTGATAGTAGTTGCGCTTACGTCGGTGCTGCCCGAGCCCGTCCCACCGCTGCTCGCCGTGTCCGTATTATTTGCAACCGGAATGCTGGCCGGAATGGTCGGTTTGGGATCCGTCATGGTGGGCTGCCCGGATTTCGCAGCATGGCTCACGTCCGGAGCGCCGCGTAAAAAGAACGTCGAGCGTGCAAGGAGACCTGGCCGACGATAGTTCTCCTGTTCATACTTCATGCGCTCATACGCGGCCTGATCGACGTGAGGAACCGGCATTTCCATTTCTTCGAGACGCCTCTTCGCATCCTCAGCGCGATTGCTGAGCGGGTAATCGCGCACGATCTGTGCAAACATTTCTCCCGCCTTCTGGCGGAAACGAGGGCCCATTTTGGAATACGAATCGCCCGCTTCATACAGCGCTTCGCCCGCCTTACTATAGAGCGGGTACTGGGCGACCAGAGCCTCCAGCCGGTTTGCGGCTGCGGGGTTCATCTCACGCTGATGGTAAAACGCGCCGACAACGAACTCGTGTTCCGCTAAACTCTCCTGGATGTTGCGAAGGCGTTGCGCGGCGAGCGGAGCGAATTTACTGTTCGGGAACTGAACCAGCAAGGTGCGGCATTCCGTTTCAGCCCGCAGGGTTTGAGACCAGTCGCGATCGCTCTTCTCCATCTGCTTGTAATGGATATCGCAAACCCGATTCTGCGCTTCGGCGGCCTCCGGCATCGTGGGATAGAACAGAATGAAATCCTTGTATTCGGCTTCGGCTTGCGCCAGACCAGTCGCGCCGCCCTCCCGATACCAGCTATCCGCGATCGCGAGTTTGGCCTTCGCAAGATACTCGCTCGAT
This sequence comes from uncultured Acidobacteriaceae bacterium, assembly GCA_963703035.1. GTDB lineage: Bacteria > Acidobacteriota > Terriglobia > Bryobacterales > Bryobacteraceae > Bog-105. Next base: position 3,853,415 of record OY969780.1, read on the forward strand.
TCGTACGTGTTCATCAGAGTCTGAAGCGAGATGCGCGCGACCTCGTATTTTCCGTGCTCGATATCGTGGATGGCCTGATCGAAGAGGACCTTATCGGGCTGCTGCGTGTTCTTTGTGATCGGTGTCTCATATTTCTTATGAATGCACGACGCAAGAAGACCCATCGAAAGAATGGGCAGGAGCGCCCGTTTCGCCACAAAACTGCAAAAAACCATATGTGCTTTAAACCCTGACTAACGTCGCCTCTTCGGCGCGGCGCTGCATCGCGCGAACGGCTTCCGAAGCATCGGGGGTGTGAAATACCGAGGAACCGGCCACCACCCAATCTACGCCCGCTTTGGCAACTTCCTCAATGTTATCCTGCCCGACTCCGCCATCGATCTCGATTGCGAATCGCAGCTGTCTTTCCGCCCGCACCCTGCAAAGATGACGGACCTTATCGAGAGATCCCGGAATGAATTTCTGGCCGCCGTACCCGGGGTTAACGCTCATCACCAGAACGTAATCGACGATGTCGAGAACGTCTTCAAGCAGCATAACGGGGGTTGCCGGATTAATCACTACGCCGGATTTCGCGCCGTGATCCCGGATCATATGCAGCGTACGGTTCAAATTGCGGCACACCTCGTAATGCACGCTTACACAATCGGCGCCCGCCTGGATGAAGACCGGCGCATAGGTATCGGGATCCTCAATCATTAGGTGATGGTCGAGCTTGAGGCGCGTAAACCGCCTGACGGATTCCGTAATCGGAGTGCCCATCGTGAAATTTGGCACAAAATGGCCGTCCATGATATCGATATGGATCATATTTGCGCCGCCTCGTTCAACGCGCCGGATCTCGTCGCCCAAGTGAACGAAATCGGCTGCGAAAATCGAGGGAACAATCTGAAGCACGTGACTGCCGTTCTACTGCTTTCTACGTGAGCCTAGCACAAAAGGGCCGTATAAAAACCATCTCCTTCATCACGGCCGGGAAGCCGCCAGCTCTCAGTCTCGCACCGCATCTGGGGATGCGTTTTCAATACGGCGCGAACCACCTGCTCATTCTCTTCCGGCTCGAGCGAGCAGGTCGCATATAGCAGCTTGCCACCAGGAGCCAGGACTCGGACGGCTTGTGAAAGGATGAGCAACTGCATTTCCCCAAGCCGCGAAAACTCTTCAGCTTTGACGCGCCACTTAATCTCGGGGTTGCGTGCCAGGGTTCCGGTGCCGGAGCAGGGAGCATCGACCAATATGCGGTCAAAGGCTTGCGAGAACGGGAGTTGTCGGCGCGCATCGAGAACGATGCGTGGGCAAAGCGCCGGGATCTGGCGTGCGCGTTGCAGACTAATGTCACAGGCGAGCGCGAGCGCGAATGGAGTTTCGAGCGCCTGAACCGTTTTGTTGCCGGGCGCGGCGCACAGGTCGAGAAATGTGTGACCCGGGCGCAAGTCCAGTTTCTGCACAACAGATTGAGAACCGATATCCTGCAGGCGCATGCCGGACGGCAACTGCGACAGAAGACGGAAGCAACCCTGGACGGATGTGCGTTCGGTAATCAGATTGCCGGAGACAACGGAACCCGACGGGAGCCGCACGTACGGGACTGGCTGATCGAGCGCGGTTAGGGCAATCGCTCGCGCTTGCTGTTCTCCGAAATGGACAGTCCAGCGCTCGAGCAGCCAAGCCGGGCAGGAGAGCTCGACGCTTGCGTCCGGCCATTCAACGGGAGCCCGATTCACCTTCCGGAGAACCGCATTTGCGAATCCCGCCGCAGCGCGCTTCTCGCGCTTGACCAGTTCGACCGATTCATGAACCGCGGCGTGCGATGGAATGCGGTCCAGATAACGGATCTGAAAGATTGCTGCGCGTAACGCGATGAGGACGGGTTCGTCGAGATCCGTTGCCCTCCGACCGGAATAATGCCGGATCAGGTAATCGAGCTGTGCCTGGTAGCGCAGACAGCCGAAGACGATCTGCGAAGCTAGACCGGCATCCCGACTTTCGAGCGAGCTACTGCGTTCGAGCAGAGCGTCCGATGCGTACCCGCCTCGGGCTACTGCTCGCAGCACGTCGCAGGCGGCCAGCCTGGCGCAGGAAATTGTACTAGTAGAATTGCCGGTCACAAGCCTTTAAGAGATGCGCTACCTCTTATCTACCAATGAATTAAGCGATATTTTACTGTTTACCTGATTGCGGCGCGTGTGATAGGATGTGGGTAGTCTTCGAGAGCCGCTTCCTGCGAAGCCCGCTTCGCATCTTCGCTCACGGAGCACAATACACTTTCTAATGAGTTTTACCGTTTTCCTCGGAAATCTCCCTGTCTGGGTGACGGCCGACGATATCAAATCGTGGCTTTCCTCAGAAAATCTGGTCGCTGACGCGATCAAAGTCATTCGCAATCCGGAAACGCAAGAATCGAAGGGATTCGCTTTCATCGACGCTCCGAACCAGGACGAGATGAGTGCAATCATCCGGCGCTTTGACCGTGCGCCTTTGGAAGACCGGCTCCTCCGGGCGAATCCGGCTCAGCCTCCCAAATCCGGAAAGGCTGGGGCGCGGCCTGCCGGGCCAACGGATCGCGGTAGACGGCAAGGGCCTGCTGGCGCTCATGCCCCCCCACGAAAGAGCAACGGCCGCCGACCTGCCGGGTCGCAAGACAACAGCAAGCAGAGTGCGTTTGCCGAAGAGCTCGCAAAAGCTCTGTAGCCTCACGCACAACTCCCTCCGGATCTTTTCTTTCCCTTCTCTTTTCTTCTCCCTTCAAAGCATTTGTGAGCGTTATCAGAAACTGCGGGACCAGCCGCGTTCCTCTATCATGTAGGTTCGACCGAAATGAGGCTGAAACCCTGACGGCGCACGCATCCCGCACATGAAAGTGTCTGTCATTATCCCTGCGGCCGGACTTGGAACGCGCATGGGGCGAAGCGCGCCGGAAAAAGAAGGCATCAGCAGAAAACAATTCATGCTGCTGAACGGCTCGCCGATTTTGGTCCACACGATACGGAAGTTCGTCAGTTGCCCACTGGTGGCAGAGATCGTGGTTGCGCTGCGGGCGGATGATTTCTCGTGGGCCGAAGAGTTATTCAAAGGCCAGGGTTTCACGAAACTTGTACGGGCGGCCGAGGGCGGCGAGACTCGCCAGCAATCGGTCGAAAACGCTTTGGCCACTTTGAGCGAAGACACCGAGCTGGTGGCAGTCCATGATGCGGTGCGGCCCTTCATCGAAGTGGAAATCATCGAAAAGGTGATCCGCGAAGCGAGTGAGAGCGGAGCCGCAATCGTCGGGATCGTACCCGTCGACACAGTGAAACAGGTGCACCGCAACAAGGTTCGAGCCACATTGCCTCGCGAACGTCTGGTTTTGACACAAACGCCACAAGTGTTCAAATTTGAACTTCTGCGGCAAGCGTTCGAGAAGGCGCGGCAAGACCTGTTTATCGGCACGGACGAATCATCGCTCGTTGAGCGCCTGGAGCAGGTAGAAGTTTCGGTCGTATCCGGTACGGATCGGAACATCAAGATCACCAAACCCGCCGACATGGAGCTCGCACGGCTCTACCTGGCTCTCGAGAGCGCGGGCCTGCATCTTTCGTAACACAATGGCAGAACCTGCTTTGCCCTCCTTTCGTGTGGGCCAGGGTTGGGACACCCACAGAATCCTCCCGGGCGGGAAACTGATTCTTGGCGGCGTAGAAATTCCTTGCGAATTTGGCCTATCGGGCCACTCTGATGCCGATGTCTTGTTTCACGCTGTAACCGATGCTGTTCTCGGCGCACTCGCTCTCGGAGATATTGGAATGCATTTCCCGGATACCGCACCGGAATGGAAGCACGCCTGCAGCGTTCGGTTTTTCGAGCATACGCTCCGGTTAGCCGCGGAACAAGGATTTCAATTATCCAATATCGATTCAACAGTGATTTTACAGCGTCCGAAGCTGAAGGATTTTCGCGATCCCATTCGGAATAACTTGGCGCGGGCCGCCGGTCTGCCTATGGCTTCCGTCAGCGTAAAGTTCAAGACGGCTGAGGAGGTGGGCCCGGTGGGCGAGGGCCGCTCCTGCGAAGCGCAAGCTGTGGTTCTACTGAGCTCGGTTCCAAAAATCTCGGCTGCGCAGTAGGGAGCTTAAGAATTTATCTCGACAGTGCGGCGCCGTATTCCTCGTACGCGCCTGCGAAGTCTTCGATGTGCCCGTCCTCAAAATGCCAGATTCGTGTAGCCACTTCGTCGACCAGATCCTCATCGTGGGTGACCAAAAGCACCGTGCCTTCGAACTTCTGCAGCGCGATGTTCAGAGCATTGATCGATTCGAGATCCAGATGATTCGTCGGCTCGTCGAACACAAGCACATTGGGTTTCTGCAGCATCAGCTTGCAGAAGATGAGACGAGCCGCTTCCCCGCCCGATAAAGCGTCTGTCGCCTTCAGGCCCTCTTCGCCGCTGAACAGCATTTGTCCTAGCAGTCCGCGAATCTCCTCCTTCGAAGCTTGAGGGTCCCAATCGTGCAGCCAATCGGCGACCGTCGTGCCATTGCGAATATTCGGCCGATGGTCTTGCGAAAAGTAACCTACCTGCACCTCGTGTCCCCAGGTGACAACGCCCGAATCCAGACCCGCGTCGGGGTCATCAACTCCAGGCGCATTGGCCAATAACGCTTTGAGCAGTGTCGTTTTGCCGGCGCCGTTTCTCCCCAAGATCGCTATCTTTTCACCGCGCTGTATGGCGGCTGAAAAATTCCGGATCACGCGCACGTCGCCGTAGGCCTTGTTTACATTCTTGAACTCGAGCGCATGCCGCCCGGAGGGGCGCTTCATCTCAAATCGAATATAGGGCCGCTGGATATTCGATCGGGCAAGCTCGGCTGTTTGCAGCCGCTCTACTTCTTTCTTTCGCGAGGTGACCTGACTGGCCCTTGTTCCAGCAGAGAATCGGGCGATAAATTCATTCAGCTGCGCAATCTTCTTTTCCCGTTGCGCGTTCTCGGCTTCGATCCGGCTGCGAATCTGAGTCTTTTGCAGAACCATGTCGTCGTAGCCGCCGGGATAGGTGATGATCGCCTGATAATCGATATCCGCGGTGTGAGTCGAAATGCTGTTCAAAAAGTGCCGGTCGTGAGAGATCACGACGAGCACTCCTTCATAACGACCCAAAAAATGCTGTAGCCAATGAATTGACTCGAGATCGAGATAGTTCGTTGGCTCGTCGAGCAGGAGTGCCTGGGGCTGGCCAAAGAGCGCTTGCGCCAGCAAAACTCGAACCTTCTGCCCGCCTTGCAGCTCGCCCATTTTGCGGTAATGAAGCGGCTCAGGAACGTCCAGCCCGTCGAGCAGAATGGCCGCATCGCTCTCGGCCGTATAGCCGTCCTCTTCCGCCACCGTTCCTTCCAGCTCGCCGAGGCGCATCCCCTCTTGATCTGTCAAATCCGGTTTGGCGTAAAGGATCTCGCGTTCTTCGAGCGCGTTCCAAAGCGGCAAATTCCCCATGATCACCGTATCCACAACTCGATATTCATCGAATGCAAACTGATCCTGACGCAAAACCCCGATTTTCCGGGGGCGAACGACGGTTCCCTTTTGCGGCTCGAGCTCACCCGACAGCAATTTCATGAAGGTGGATTTGCCGGCTCCATTCGGGCCCGTCAAGCCATAGCGCCGTCTAGGTAAAAAGGTCGTGGTTACGTCCTCAAAGAGTATTTTGCCCCCATACCGCATGCTGACATTACTGACTGAAATCATGGAAAAAAAGTGGGAAAGCCCATTTTAGCGTGACCCGATGCTTGATGTGATCAGTGCAGCAGGTATGTCAGGTTACACTTTTCAACATAAGGGTCTCGCAGTAACAGCAGAAATGAAGCAAGTTTTTTTATTGCCCAGGTGGTGGTTTCCCTGTTTGATCTTATTCATTGCCGGTTCCGGGGTGGCGCGTCCGCAGGACTTCACAGGCCGAACAGTTACGGCAATTCACTACGATCCCGAGAAGCAACCCATCGATCCTCGCGATCTCCAAACCATGCAGCTGGTCGAAACCGGCCAGCCGCTCGACCCGCATCAGGTCGCCGGCACCATTGACCGGCTGTTCGCGTCGGGACTCTACGATGACATCCAAGTGGATGCGGAACCGAGCGGCAATGGAGTCGCGCTCCGTTTCATCACTCGTAGCCGCCGCTTCATCGGCCATGTAGATGCCGTAGGCAAGATCTCAGACCCGCCCAGCCGCGGCGTGATTTTGAGTGACGCAGAGCTGAATCTTGGAACGCCTTTCGATCCCGAGTCACTGAACAACGCCAAAGGGAACATCGAACAACTGATGCGCGACAACGGCCTGTATGAAGCCCAGGTGGGTGTGGCAACCATTGAAGACCCCGACACGCATCAACTCACGATTCGCTTCGACATTGAAGCGGGGAAGCGCGCTAAATACGAAATGCCGGTGATTAAAGGCGATACCAAGCTGCCGGATTCGGCGATTATCCGTGCGACCGGGTGGCGCATTCGTTTTATCAAGCGCTGGCGTCAGGTAACGCAGCTGTTGACTGATAAAGGGATCGACGGGATTCAGAAGAAGTACGCGAAGCAAAGCCGTTTAACCGCTTCGGTCGACATTACGTCTCTGGATTACGACGCCGACCGGCGACGTGTCCGGCCGACTCTAGAGATCGAAGCCGGACCCAAAATCACGATTAAAGCGCTCGAGGCCAAAATCAAAAAAAGCAAGCTGCAACAGCTTGTGCCTGTATATCAGGAAGGATCAGTCGATAACGATCTGTTGACGGAGGGGGCGCGCAATCTTCGCGACTATTTCCAGTCGAAAGGCTATCCGGATGTCGACGTCACGTTCAAGACCGAGCCGCTCAAAAATGATCAGGAAGTGATCAATTACTACATCGCAACGGGTCCGCGCCGCAGACTGGTGAAAATTAATATCGTCGATAGCAACTATTTCACTCAGGACACGCTCCGCGAGCGTATGTTCCTGCGCACCAACTCGCTCGTGATGAGATACGGGCGCTATAGCGAGATTTTCCGCAACAACGACCGGGACGCTATCGAAAGCCTATACCGCGCGAACGGCTTCCGCGACGTGAAGGTGACCTCTTCGGTCGAGACAAATTACAAGGGGAAGCCGAACGATCTCGCCGTAACGTTCCACATCGATCCAGGAAAGCAATGGCGCGTCTCGAACCTTCAAATCAACGGCGCAGCTCGCTTAGACATCGGTTCCATCCGGGATGAGCTGGCCTCGGCTGAAGGGCAGCCCTATGCCGATGTGAACGTGGCCTCGGACCGGAATCGCATCCTCGACTATTACTACACGAATGGCTTCGCGGCAGCCGCCGTGACCGTGGCTGTGAGCTCAGGACCGGATCCCGCAACGGTTAATTTGGCCTACAACATCACAGAAGGGCCGCGCGAATTCGTTCGGAAGGTGGTCATCTCCGGCCTCCATCGTACGCGTCCTTCTTTAGTTCAACGAAGAATCGATATCCACGAGGGTGATCCCATTTCGATGGTCAAGGTGAACGATATCGCACGCGAATTGACGGACTTGGGCATTTTCGCCAGCGTGAACACCGCACTTCAGGATCCCGACGGAACGAACGGTTACAAATACGTGCTCTACGATTTCGATGAGGCCGCCCGGTATTCCATGCGGGTCGGCTTCGGCCTCGAGATCGGGCAGTTCGGAGGAACGACGAACAACCTGGCTCAGGCCGGAGGGGCGAAGGGCACATCGCCGATTTTCGCCGGCGACATCAACCGCATTAATTTCCTCGGGCGAGGGCAAACCGTTTCACTGCAACTCCGCTACTCGACGCTCGAACAACGCGAATCCCTGAATTACATCGTCCCGCGGTTTCTCGGATCGGCGAACCGGACCGTCACGTTCTCGCTGCTCTATGACACAACGCAGGATGTTCAGACCTTTGCCGCTCGCCGGGAAGAGGCATCGGTCCAAACTTCTCAAAGATTCAATCGAGCGTCGACGCTCTTGCTGCGCTTCGCCTATCGCCGCGTCAGCACCTCCAGTATCAACATTCCGTCGCTGCTGATTCCGCAGTTCCAACAGCCTGTGCGGATCGGCATCTTATCAGCCAGTTACATCCAAGATCATCGCGATAATCCAGCCGACGCGCATCGCGGGTTTTGGAATACGATCGATACCGGAGTTGCGGGGAACTTTTTCGGCTCCCAGCGTAATTTCGCTCGTGCGCTGGCGCGTAATGCAACCTACACGCCCATTGGCAGAAATCTCGTCTTTGCGCGGCAGACACAAATTGGCGTAATCAAGCCGTTCAACAATCCTGCAGGGATCGCTAGCTTCGATGCCATTCCCCTACCGGAGCGTTTTTTTGGCGGCGGCAGCGTCTCGATGCGAGGCTTTGGCGACAATCAGGCGGGTCCTCGCGACATCGGAACGGTGACGGAGCTTCCGGGCGGTGCGCCGAATCCGGCCTGCACCACCAGCCAATCCTGCGCAACCGGGTTCCCGATCGGTGGCAACGCGCTCTTCTTCAACACATTTGAACTGCGGTTTCCGCTGTTATGGCCCAATCTGTCCGGCGTCGTGTTCCACGACATGGGCAATATCTACACCACTTTCAGCGATATGTCTTTGGCGTATCACCAGAAAGATATCCAGGATTTCAACTATGCGGTTCAGGCTCCCGGTTTCGGCGTCAGGTACAAGACGCCTCTCGGACCGGTGCGCGTCGATCTGGCGTACGCGATGAATCCGCCGCAATACACCGGCTTCAGCACGAGTCTCACAATCCAGGATTTGCTGAACCACTGCGCTCCGCAACCGTCGTGTCCGGTTGGCCCCCAGCGGTTGAGTCATATTCAATTTTTCTTTTCCATAGGCCAGGCGTTCTGATGTGGTTTCGTGTCACGACCGTTCTCCTGCTTCTAAGCTTTGCGGCATCGGCAGTCATCATTGACCGCATGGCTATCGTTATCGGGAACCGGATTATCAAGGAAAGCGACATTAAACGCGATCTCCGCGTCACTAGCTTCTTGAATAACGAGACCCCGGATTTAAGCCTCGCCTCGCAACGCAAGGCGGCCAATCGTCTAATCGACCAGGTATTCATACGCCGCGAGATCGAGCTAGGCGATTATCCTCGAGCGACGCTGCAACAGGCGGACCAGCAGCTCGACCGCTTAAAAGACGAGAGATTTAAATCGAGTGCCGCGTTCGACCAGACACTTGGTAAATATGACCTGACCGCACTCGATCTGCGCACTCACTTTCAATGGGAATTGACGGTGCTGCGCTTCGTCGACGCTCGCTTCAGGCCGGCTGTGCTGATCACGAGCGATGACCTCGATAAATATTATCGCGATCACGCCGCCAGTCTGCGGCGCCAGTATCCTACGCAATCCTCGCGGGCCGACATGCGCGCCCAGATTCGAAGGATTTTGACGGACGAGAAGGTAAATCAACAATTTTTCGCGTGGTTAGACGAACAGAGGAAGGACGCGAAGATTCAGTTTCTGGAGGAGGATCTCCGGTGACCAAACGAAAGAAGAAAATCATCCTGACCATCGTGGCGTCGTTAGCCGGCCTCGTTGTCGTGCTGCTAATCGCCTCTATCCTGGTGCTGCGCAGCGCTTGGTTCGCCAACTACGTGCGCGAGAAGATTATCGCAGTCACTGAAGAATCGACCGGCGGCAAGGTCGAGATCGCCTCGTTTCAATTCGATTGGACTCACCTTACCGCGCGCATCCGGAACTTTGTCCTGCACGGAACTGAGCCTCCAGGTAGCGATCCTCTCGTACGCGTGCAGCTGCTCGAAGTGCGGCTGAAGCTCTTCGCGGGACTGAAGAAGGCCGTCGATATTCAATATCTTGGAATCCAGCAGCCGCACGTGAATTTCATCGTCTTCCCCGACGGTAAAACGAATGTGCCCGAGCCGAAAATTCAGAAGCAGCCGAGCCAGACGTCGGGTCTTCAAACGGTTGTCGATCTGGCGATCGGCCAATTCCAGATCCAGAACGGATTGCTCCAATTCTCACACCAGAAGACTGCCTTCAGCGCTCGCGGCGAGAATCTTCGAGCGCTCCTGAATTACAACTTCGCGACGCCGGGATACCAGGGGAATTTGTGGATTGATCCGCTTCTTTTGAGTTCGGCAAATCGGCCCCCGCTCAATGTGCACGTCAATCTGCCCGTGGCGATGGAGAAGGACGCCGTGAAGATTGCGGGCGCGCAATTGACGACCGCTCAATCAAAAATCCTGCTGAACGGCTCAATCGAGCACATGAAGGCGCCGATCGTATCCGCTCACCTGAATGCGAATCTGTCGCTACCGGAAGTGCAAACCAGCTTCGCGCTGCCAATTGAGGCGAATGCCAAAGGAGCGCCGAAAACCCTGACGGCCGATCTTGCGGTTGGCATGGATCAACAGAAAAACATTCAGCTTCAAACTGCGCGTGTCACTCTCGGGCAAACCACTTTTGAAGGCTCGGGCACGCTTCGCAATGCCTCGAATTCTGGCTCCGGCCAGTTCAATGCGAGTCTGGCGCTCGGTGAGTTGGGACGGCTATTCAATGTTTCTTCGACCCGAGCTACCGGGGAGCTCGAGGCCCACGGAACTGCCAGGATTGACGCCGACAACACCTATTTTGTCGATGGCACGTTGAATACGCGAGATGTCTCAATCCAAAGCGGCACGACGCGATTGCCGAACGTCGCTCTCTATTCGCCGTTCCATGCCGATCCCTACTTGATCAGCCTCGATGGCCTAAAGCTCGGCGCGTTCGGAGGCAGTCTGGCAGCGAAGATCTTTGTCGAAAACATGCAGCGATTGAGTGTTGAGGGGGATCTTCGCGGCTTCGCCCTGGCCGCCCTCGCCCAAGCATTTACCGGCAAGCGGTTAGGCTATGACGGAACGATTGGCGGATCTGTCAAGGCGCAAGGCGATTTGAAAGCAAAAGGCACCAGCGGATATACGGCCACCGTTCGCTTGGACATCATCCCTGGGAACCGCGGTGTTCCAGTGAGCGGCCGCCTCGATGCCGACTACATGGGAGCAAGCGATACGGTCATTCTGGGACGTTCTTATCTCGCGCTGCCAAGCTCGCGCGTTGATCTGTCCGGCAGCCTGAATCAGCGCATCGACGTGAGCTTGAGCTCGCGAAATCTGAACGATTTTCTTCCGGCTGAAAATTTCGAATCCTCCGGCCCGCGGCAAACTTCTTTGCCCGTCACATTACAAGGCGGAATCGCGACTCTCCAGGCGCAGATCACGGGTAATGTTTCCGCGCCTCGCATCACAAGTCATATGGCGATGGACAGGTTCGCCGTCGAGCAACGCTCGTTCGACCATTTATCCCTCGACCTCAGCGCGTCGCCGTCCGCCGCAGCGGTCCAAAACGGCTTGCTGACGCGCAAGGCGCTCCGCACAAATTTCGATGCGTCGATAGGTCTTCGCAAGTGGAGCCCCGCTTCTCGCTCCGCGGTTACCGCGAACCTTTCACTGCGTAACGGTGATCTTCCGGATTTGCTCAGCCTGGCGGGCGAAGCGTCGCTCCCGGCGACGGGCAACATCAGCGCCAATGTCCACATTGGCGGCACTTACGGCAACCCGCTCGGCAGCGCTACTCTTCAAGTCTTGAACGGCAGTGCCTATCAGGAGCCCTTTGATCGGCTTTATACGCAGGTCAATCTGTCCGATCAATTAGTGACGCTCTCCACTCTCGAGCTGGCGGCCGGGCAGGCGCGCATCACCGCGAGCGGCACGTTTCAGCACCCGCGTGATAGCTTCACTGTCGGACACGCGCAGCTGCACGTCGGCACCTCAAACCTGCAGCTTGCGAATCTAAAGACTTTGCAGCGGGAGCATGCGGGTGTTGCAGGCCTCATACAGCTAACCGCCGATGCCGCGGCCGATCTGAGGCAAGTGAATCATCAATTAGAAGTACAGATCGCGAATGTCAACGCGGATCTCTCCGGGCGCGGGCTTCGAGTGCAAAATCAGAACGCGGGTGATCTTGTCGCGAGCGCTCGGACGGTGGACGGCACAGTCAACTACAACGCCAGCTCTGATTTCGCGGGCTCGAGCATCAGTGTCAAGGGAAACACCGGACTAGCGAAGGACTACCCGACGACTGCCGACGCTTCCATTCAGAATCTGTCGATCGAGAAGGCGCTTAGCATTGTGGGCGAAGCTGGGCTTCCTGCGCGCGGCAAGTTGTCGGCTAATGCTCACATCGCGGGCACAATCAAATCGCCGAATGCCAACTTGAGCCTCACGCTCGCAAACGCGAATGTCTATACAGAGCCGATCGATCGTCTTCAAGCTACGCTGCGCTACTCGAATACGCTTGTCGACATCCCCTCGCTTGAGCTTGTCGCTCCGGCGGGCCGGATTACTGTCGCGGGATTTTTCGCGCATGCGGCGGGTAACTTCAACGCCGGCGCAGTAGCGCTGCGCGTCAACAGCAGCGATATCCAAGTTGCGAAAATTCAGCATGTCAGGCAAGAGAAGCCGGGTTTGACTGGTGTCCTGCGCTTAGCCGCCGACCTTTCGGCCAATCTGCGCGACCAGAATGGGAAGCCGAGCGTGCTGGTATCGAACCTGAACGCCGATGCATCTGCGGCTGCGCTGCGCTTGAACAACCGCAATCTCGGTCAGGCAAAGTTCACGGCCCACACCACGGGCGGGAATCTAAATTTTGCTCTGGATTCCGACATAGCCCAGAGCCGGATTCACGGCTCAGGGCAGGGGCAGCTTTCGGGCGATTACCCGCTACGCGCGAATCTGTCGTTCTCAAATGTAAAGTATTCGAATTTCGCACCGTTCGTATCGAGCGAGCCCAACGTTGCGCCGGATTTTGACGGCGTGCTGGAAGGAGAAGCTTCCGTAAACGGTCCGCTTCTCAACACAAATGACTTGACCGGCCGTTTGCAATTAAATCGGCTCGAGCTGATGACCCTTCCTCACGAATCTCCGACCGGATCGCCTGCGGGCAGAACGGTCTCTTTTCACAACGAAGGTGCAATCGTGATTGCCCTAAATCACTCCGTGGTTCAGGTCCAGCAGCTCCACATGCAGGGGCCATCCACCACATTGAATGCCTCCGGCTCGGTGAATTTCAGGGAAGCCGCCGCCCCTCTGCGGCTGCGGCTCGACGCGAACATGGACCTCGGCGTCCTCCAAGATATGAGCCGCGATTTTTACTCGAGCGGCACCGTCACGCTGGCCACCACCGTGCGCGGCAGTTTCACGCAACCACTCGTCAACGGCCGGATTGAGTTGAAGAACGCCAATGTCAACTATGCCGATGCTCCAAACGGATTATCGAAGGCAAACGGCGTCATTCTGCTAAACGGGACGAGTGCCAGCATCCAGAATTTGACCGCGGAGAGCGGTGGCGGAAAGATCGCTCTGGCCGGATTCGTCGGGTTCACCGGAACGGTTTTGAACTACAATCTACAGGCGACCGCCAATCGCGTACGGACCCGCTATTCCGGGATTAGCGTCGTTTCGAGCGCCGCGCTCAGACTCAGTGGCAACTCGGTACATTCGCTGCTGGCAGGCGGAGTCACCGTCCAGCGGATCGCATATGAATCGACTGGCGATATCGGATCGATGCTGTCGAACGCTTCCGCTCCTCCATCCACACCCGGAGCTCCGTCCGGCGTCATCGGGGGAGTGAAGCTAGACATTCACATCTTGACCGCGCCCGATTTGCGTGTGATTACTACTTACGCGCAGCGGCTGCAAGTCGAAGCCGATCTCACCGTCCGGGGCACAGCCGAGAATCCTGGAATCATCGGCCGCGTCGCCGTTACGAACGGCCAGTTGGTCTTCTTCGGCAATGAATATACGGTCAACGCGGGGACGATTAATTTCTACAATCCCACTTCGATTCAGCCGATCCTCAATATTTCACTTGAGGCGAATGTGCAGGGCGTCGATGTGACGATTGGCGTCTCCGGCCCCATGAATGACCTCAAATTGAGCTATCGTTCCGATCCACCCTTAACGTTTGAGCAGATCGTGGAACTCCTTGCGGCCAATAAGACGCCCACCACCGATCCGACCATTGCCGCGCAACAGCCCGCCCCTGCGCAGCAGTCCTTTGCCCAGATGGGCGAATCCGCCGTCCTCGGCCAAGCGGTCGCAAATCCGCTCGCCAGCCGCATTCAACGTGTATTCGGGATCAGTCAGTTCAAAATCGATCCGTCCTTTCAAGGAAGCAACGGACAGCCGACCGCGCGCGTGACCCTGCAGCAGCAGATTACGAGTAACATCACGTTCACTTACATCACCGACGTCACCCAGACGAACTCGGAAATCATAAGAGTGGAATGGGCGTTCACGCCGCGCTTCTCTGCCGTCGCGCTGCACGATTATAACGGCAACGTTAGCCTGGAGTTCTACTACAAGTTCAAGATTCGATAGAATGGGACTGGCGACGTTGCCATGAGCTCGAGAGCGATCGGAGCAGATGCCGCGAGCAGCGCTTATAGTGATCCTGCTGGCAGGTTCACTATTCTCGGTGCGGCTCACCGAACCATCGGGCCCTACCTGAAGGCCGACGCGTATTCCGCCGCCCTCGCCTTCATTAAAGGAGAGCTTGCGGTTGAAGGCGACATCTTCTCCGCGATTCGTTTTTTTCTAAGCCAGCGGCAATTGACGCTCCGTACTGGATGGCTGGCCTTGCGCGCGCGCCTCGCAGCCGCGTTGCCGCAGAAGTGGACTGCCGAGCGTAACATTCAGTTCCATTACGACCGCTCGAATGCGTTCTACAGCCTGTTTCTGGATTCGCGGATGCAATATTCGGCCGCGCACTTTGAAAACGCGCAGGTATCGCTCGATGATGCCCAGGCCGAGAAGCTCGATCGCATCTGCCGTAACCTTCAGCTCCAGCCCCATGAGCGCTTTCTCGATATCGGGTCCGGCTGGGGCGGCCTGATTCTCTGGGCTGCCGAGCACTATGGAGTCGTGGGCCATGGCTGCACTTTGAGCACCCAGCAATTAGAGTTCGCGAATGCCTTGATCAAGAATCAGCGGCTTCAGGACCGCGCTTCCGTTGAGCTCAGGCGCTATTCCGACCTGACCGGCACGTACGACAAAGTCGCTTCGGTCGGCATGTTCGAGCACGTCGGCAGAAAACATCTGCCCGCGTACTTTCGCAAAGTGTATTCGATTCTGCGCGAGGGCGGCATGTTTCTCAACCGGGGCATTGTCCGTCCGGAAGGCGTTTCAGACGGTCCGGAGACGCTCTTCTTGCAGCGCAATGTTTTTCCCGGCGGGCAGCTTGTACATCTCGCCGAAGTCGTGCGCGAAGGCGAGCAGGCGGGCTTCGAAGTGCTGAACGTTGAGGAGTTTCGAAACCATTACGCGCTTACTTGCCGCTGCTGGGTCGAGCGCCTTCGCGCGAACGAGCAAGCATGCCAGAAGCTGGTCGGCGCGGCCAGCTATCGAACTTGGCTGCTGTATCTGGCGGCATCGGCTGTGAATTTTGAAGCCGGAGTCACAGGTGCTGCGCAAGTCACATTTCTCAAACGCGGTCCGGCAGTACGTGGCCTCACGATAAGCTGAACTGCTCCTCCGATAAGCCCGGCCGGCAATCGCGATAGGCGTACTTCAGCATCGGCGGAGCTACGACCGTTGTAACCACGGTCATCAAAACCACCACCGCATAAAGCGCCTTGTCCATCACGCCGAGGCTCAAGCCAATTTGCGCCACTACCATGCCAACTTCGCCGCGCGGTATCATTCCCACGCCGATCCGCAGCATATCTCGGCGGCCCAAGTGCAAGGCTCCAATGCCGCATCCAACCAGTTTGCTGAGGATGGCTGCTACGACTACTGCGAGTGACAGCAGAATCGTGCTTCTGCTTCGGAACACCGAAACATCGAGGTTCAGCCCAATGCCTGCGAGGAAAAATGGAACGAGCAACTCTGTCACTCCCTGGGCTAAATCGTGTACTCTGCGGTCTACCGTCTCAGAAAGCGCCATCCCGGCGAGGAACGCCCCGACAATCGTCGCAACTCCCAGCGATCCCGCGAGAACGGAGAGTCCGAACAGCACGATCAATGCGACATTGAACTGTATTTCTCCGGCCTTCAGTCTTCGTTCGATTCGTGGTACTACGTGGCGAAGCGTTCCTGTCCCGTACTTGGCAACCAGCACCGTAAATCCTGCAGCAATCAGGGAGGTCGTGATCAGTCCGGCAATATGAACGCGCCGTTCCGCCAAGCTGCTGACGAAAGCCAGCACAAGCAACCCCAGCACGTCGTCGATAACGGCGGCGGCGAGAATCACCTGGCTGGCGCGCTCCTGCAAAAGACCGCGGGACGCGAGTACCCGGGCTGTCACTCCGACGCTCGTCGCAACCAGAGATGCGCCCACAAAGAACGCCTCAACCCAGGAAGCGCGAACTGTGATCATGATCGCGCACCCGATGGCAAACGGAATCGCGACCCCCAGGATTGCGACCAGCAGAGCTGTCGGCCCCACGCGAACCAGATCCGAAGCCTTCACTTCCAGACCCACCCGAAACAGGAGAAACATCACGCCAATTTCGGCCAGCGCCAATATCACGTCGTCCGGCTGAACGAGATTGAATACGCTCCGGCCGATCAACACGCCCGCCAGAATCTCGCCCACAATGCCCGGCTGCCCCAAACGCTCGAATATCTCAGATCCGATCTTCGCGGCGCCGAAAACGATCAGCAGCGCCAATGGCAGATGTGCCACGTCAGCACTATTCGCCAGTAACAACGCGATTACGGAATGAGATTCCAGCTCGATTTCTCCTGCTGAAAGATGCTGCTCATCGGGGCCAGTCTTGCGCCATGCATCTCTTAGACTACATTTAGGGTGAAGATTGTCATATTTGGCCTGTCGATCAGTTCAGCCTGGGGCAACGGTCACGCGACGCTCCTCCGGGGACTCTTTCGAGCCTTGAACGGCCGCGGCCACTCGATTCATTTCTTCGAGCGCGACACTCCCTACTATGCGGCACACCGGGATGCAGCATCTCTGCCGTTTGCGCATTTGCACTACTACTCGGATTGGGAAACGAACCTGAGCCGAGCCAAGCAACAGCTCTCGAATGCGGATGCCGCAATCGTCACGTCTTATTGTCCCGATGGAGTACCAGCTTGTGACCTGGTTCTAAACTCCGGGATTCCGCGAACGGTATTCTACGACATGGACACGCCGGTCACGTTGAGCCGCCTCGAACGGGGTGAATCGGTCGAGTACATTCCTCTGGCGGGCCTGGGAGGCTTCGATCTCGTGCTGAGCTATACCGGTGGCCCGGCGCTCAATAAGCTCCGTAACCAACTTGGCGCCCGCCGCGCAGCTACGTTGTACGGCTGGGTAGATCCCGAATTGCACCGTCGTGTCGATCTATACAGCCGCTTCGAAGCAGATCTGTCGTATCTCGGAACCTATTCGGCCGACCGGCAAGACGCGTTGGAAGAACTGTTGATCGGACCGGCCCGTCAGCTTGGCGGTCGCCGGTTTCTTATTGCGGGTGCGATGTATCCTGCTCCTGAAGCTTGGCCGCCAAACATCCGGTACTTCGGGCATGTGTCTCCTCCCGAGCACTCGGCGTTCTACTCGTCGTCGCCGCTGACGCTGAATGTCACGCGCGCGCTCATGGCGTCCATGGGCTATTGCCCGTCGGGCCGTTTATTTGAGGCTGCTGCGTGCGGCACCGCTGTGTTGAGTGATTGGTGGACTGGCCTCGACCTATTTTTTCAGCCCGGTCAGGAGATCCTGGTCGCAAGTTCGACGGCCGAAGCAGTTTCCATAATCGCCAAAGATGCCGGGCTGCTGCACCAAATCGGCTCGCGCGCGAGAGAACGCGCTCTAGATTGCCACACCGCCGATCTTCGCGCCGAGCGCTTTCTTAAGTTGCTCGAAAACCCCGCGGATGAGCGCAGCGACATTTCAGGCGAGTCTTATGCGTCGAGGGGACTTTAGGGTGTGGGGAATCATCCCCGCCGCAGGCGTCGGTAGCCGAATTCAGCCGCTCGCCTTTTCGAAAGAGCTATTGCCTCTCGGCAGCTACGTCTCTGGAGCGAGCGAACGCCCCCGCGCTGTCAGCGAATACCTCATCGAGCGGATGGTGAACGCCGGGGTGGACAAGATTTGTTTCGTCATTTCACCGGGGAAGTCCGACATCATGGATTACTTCGGAGGCCGCGTGCTCTCCGCAACCGTGTTCTACGCTGTGCAACAACAGCCCGCCGGGTTATGCGACGCACTGTTTCGCGCCGTTCCTTTGGTTCCCCTTGATGAGTGCGTGTGTATCGGGCTGCCCGACACTATCTGGTTTCCTGAAACCGCGCTGGCCGATCTGCCGGACGATTTTCTTTCACTCTTATTGTTCCCCGTTGAACATCCGGAGAGATTTGACGCGGTTGTCACCAACGAGCAAAACGAAATAATCGAAGTGCGCGTAAAAAGCGCAAACGCGTCCACCAAGTGGGTGTGGGGCGCGCTGAAAATGCCAGCCGCTATTTTTCGTGAGTTGCACGATCTATGGAGTGCGCGTGGGGATGAGTATTTGGGGACTTTGATTAACGAGTATCTGGCCCGGGGAGGTCGCGCTTATGGATTCAAGTCGGGCGAATCTTACGTCGATGTCGGCACTCTGAACGGGTATCGCGAAGCGCTCCGGCTTCTCGATGGGCACTGCACGGCTGAAGTGCGATAGCCGTGCAACCGGCTCAATGCGCACCGTCTGTTCTGGCGCTCGAAGTCATCGATAATTTCCAGCGCCTATCGGCGCTCAAACCGGAGTGGTCCTCGTTCGCTGACACGATTCCGGGCATCACACCCTTTCAGCTGCCTGAATGGCTGTTGACCTGGTGGAAGCACTTCGGGAATGGGACATTACATGCGCTGGTCTTTCGTGACAATCATTCGATTGTGGGAGTCGTTCCCTGCTTCCGGCATGAATGGAACGGCTTACGCCAAATAACCCTGATTGGATCCGGAGTTTCCGATTACCTCGAGCCCGGAATTGATGCCCAGCACTGTTCCGCGGTGATTTCACATTTACGGGCTCACTTGGAAGCCGATACTGATTGGGACGTTTGCGACTGGCAGGATCTCTCTGCCGGGACGCCGCTCGCGCAACTCGGCGCTGGTGCAAAGTTCGAAACGATCCTGAGCCCCGACGCGCCATGCAGCGAAATACGTCTTTCAGGGAGCTTTGAACAGTTCCGGAATGCGCGGCCGAAAGATTTGAAGCGGAATCTACGCCGTTATAGGCAGAAGGCGGAAGCCCTCGGCGAATTGCGCTTCGAAGCCGTGGAGGACGCTCGTCCCGAATTGATGAGCGCCTTGGTCAAGTTGCATACGGCGAAGTGGCAAAAGCGCGGCGAGCCGGGAATGATTCAGGCAAATGGCTCGGCCGAATTTCTGTGCGATATTGCGCGTGAATTTGCAACCCGCGATATGCTTCGATTCTTTACTCTCCGCTTTCAGAACAAAATAGTCGCCCTGATTGTCGCCTTCCCCTACAAACGGACGATGTTCGGGTATCTGAGTGCTTTTGATCCGGAATATGAAGCGCTGGGTTTCGGTAGAACGCTGTTATCTGATGCCGTGCGCCACTGTTTTGAAAACGGATACGAAGCCTGGAACTTTTTGCGGGGCGAAGAGCCGTACAAATTCTGGTGGGGGGCGCAGGCGATACCCAAGCGCCGGGTTAGATTAGTTCGCGAGAAATCTTAGACGAGCAAAGAGTTCGATAGAGCCCAACATAGTCAGTTACCATTCTCGCTGCGTCGAACTGCACTCTGGCACGCGCGCGGCAGGTCTGTGAAGAAATCTCATTCAGACGTGCAACGGCTTCGATCATTTCGTCCTCTGAATCGACAATGAACCCGGTCTCGCCATGCTCGACGACTTCCGGCAACGCGCCGGAGCGAAAAGCGATAACCGGAGTTCCTGAGCTGATCGCTTCCATTGCGACTAGCGAACTGGTCTCGGCCACAAGACTTGGAATCAGGACCGCCCGGGCTGCAGCGAGCAGAGTCCGTTTTCGCTCGAAGCCTACTGGGCCGATATATGTGCGTTTGTAGTCGAGTAGCGGCTGAACACGTTCCGAGAAGTACCGCTCGTGATAGCGGAACGGGTGAACCGGCCCAGCCACAATCAGACGAGAATCAAGCCGGTGCGCTACCCGAAGCGCGATATCCACCCCCTTCTCGGGGCAGATGCGGGTCAGCATCAGAAGAAAATCGTTTCTGCCGGATTCGCCGCGGAACCGTTCTGTGTCAATGCCGTTAAAAACGATCGGCAGCTCCTTGCCAGCCGGGACAGTCTTTGCCTGCGCCCGCGATACGCAATTGAAATTCACTTTCGGTTCGCTGAAGATCCACTCTGGGTAAAACGAGACCGGCAGATGGAGCGTGGCTAGCATGGGGACGCGCTGCTCGGGTAGGTAAGTGTAGAAGTCCAAACTATGGAAATGAATCAGGTCGATTTGGAATCGCTCGAATGCTCGCCGGATGCAATCGAGATGCACTCGCTGCGCGTTCCGGCGAACTTCGTCGCTTATCTCGCCGTTCTCAACCGCAGCTTCGATAAGGTTCCCCTTGGTTTGCGACCCTTGCGCCGCGATCACGATCGAGTGATGCCCCGCCAGAACCAGTCCGCGTTCGACTAAAGATAGAATCTGTTCCGCGCCGCCGCCCGAATCTGGCCCGACCGGCAGTAATGGAAAAGCCACGCTGAGCACGGTCATTGGCCTTGCATTCGATCCCACGTTCAACGCTCCCGCCTTCGATTGTGGTACACGGGTGCGCGAAACTTGTTCTAGGCAGCTATGTTGGTCCAGATCGACTCCGCAGTGACGGAACAGAACGCCGTTATCCTGCTTCATTCGAGCGATAACGTCGCCATCGCCCGGCTGCCCATATCGCCGGGTCAACGGATCGACGCACAATCTGGATCCGTGACCGCGATTGATGCCATTCCGTCCGGTCACAAAATCGCCCTCGAACGCATCGAATCGGGTCAGCCGGTTCGCCGATACGGCGAAACCATCGGTTTGGCGGCAAAGGCCATTCAGCCCGGAGAACATGTTCACGAGCACAACCTAACGTTCTTTGAGCCGGAGCGCAGCTTCGCCTACACGCCGCTCGCGTCCTGTTCCAAGCAGAGCACGAGATCTTTTCAGGGCTACCTGCGCGAAGACGGCCGTGCAGGAACGCGAAACTACATTGCGGTGGTCGCCGCAAGCAACTGTGCCGCTCACACGGTCGAGCTGATCGCGCGCAGCTTCGAGCGAGAAAGCTTGCCCCCAAATGTGGATGGCGTGGTCGCGTTTCCTCACGGTGATGGATGCGCTCAAACGATCGGTCCGGATACCCAGCAACTGCAGCGCACTCTCGAAGGAGTGCTCGATCATCCGAATGTTGCTGCTGCGCTCATTCTCGGACTCGGCTGCGAAGTGAACCAGATCGATCATTACCTCGGAAAGAGCGATACCCGTTCCGCCAAGCGCCTCGCCGGATTGACGCTGCAGGAGAGTGGCGGTACGCGTGGCGCTGTCGAGCGAGCCCGCCGTGAGATCGCGGCCTTCATCGATGACGCGGCCCGCATGCGCCGCACTGAGATTCCCGCTTCCGCCCTGGTTCTCGGCCTGAATTGCGGTGGATCGGACTCGTTCTCGGGTATCACCGCTAATCCCGCCTTAGGGTACTGTTCCGATTTGATCGTTCGCGAGGGCGGCACGGTTGTTCTTGCTGAGACCACCGAAATCTTCGGTGCGGAACACCTCCTGCTGAGACGTGCCAAAAACGAGGCGACCGCGAAAAAACTGCTGGATTGCGTGAACGGTTACAAAACGTATTTGCGCCAGTTCGGCGGCAGCTTCAACGATAATCCGTCTCCCGGTAATAAAAAAGGTGGGCTTACGAACATCATCGAGAAATCTCTCGGAGCGGTTGCCAAAGCGGGAACATCGACGCTTGAAGATGTGATCGGCTATTCCGAGCGCATCCGCAGCCGCGGTTTCGTATTCATGAACACTCCGGGATATGACCCAGCTTCGCTTGCGGGTCTTGCGGCGGGAGGCGTGAATCTGATTGCTTTCACGACGGGTAGGGGAAGCGCCATCGGCTTTCCCACCATTCCCGTTCTTAAGATCAGCAGCAATTCCGACACGTTTCGCCGCATGCCGGACAACATGGACATAAATGCCGGCCGTATTGCGGACGGCCTCAGCAGCGTAGAGGATGTCGGGCGTGAGATTTTCGACTCCTTGCTCAGCATCGCGTCCGGGGAAAAGAGCAAGGCCGAATTACTCGGGCATCATGAGTTTGTTCCCTGGAAGATCGGTCCGGTTCTGTAGGCCGATGAGACTCAACCCGAGGACTGTAACCGTTATAGCCTCGTTCTTTCTGTGCCTACCGATGGCGTCCGGGCAGAACGCATCGCCACTTACAACGGGCGAAAAATGGCAGAACTTCGTGGACGAGACGGTGAGTCCGATTACGCTTGGCGGGGGCGTATTCAATGCCGGCTTCTCGCATCTGACCAACTCCGACCCGCGCTATGGAAGAGATAGCGGAGCTTTCGCAGAACGTTTCGGCGCATCGGTCGCTGACATTGTTTCGCAGAATTTCTTCGGGGACTTCCTTTTAGCTTCGGCCTTTCACGAAGACCCAAGATACATGCGAAAGGGACCGCCGTCCGGGGTATGGTCGCGAGCCGTATACGCCGTCAGCCGTGCCGTGATCATTCGATCTGATGCTGGCGGAAACACCTTTAATTGGTCAAATGTATTGGGTACTGCGATGAGCGCCGGGCTCTCAAACGCTTACTATCCTTCACCCAGCCGCACCAGTGGCGCCATGATTCTCCGTTTTGTGACCAGCGTTGCGGGCGCGGGTTTCGCGAATTTGGCTCCGGAATTCTGGCCCGACTTCAAGCGCAAAGTGCTTAAGCTGCACGATTGAAGCCAGACTCCTCGTACGCAGGAACGCGGAACAAATCAGCTGCCTTGCGTTGCGCCCTGTGCCATCTGCGTCATCGCGGCTTGTGCGCGCTTCTTCATCTCTTCCGGGGCAACATCCTCAATGTGTGTCGCGATCGCCCACTCGTGCCCGAATGGATCCTTCAGCTTTCCAAATCTGTCGCCCCAAAACATGTCTTGCGGAGGCATGTCGGCTTTCGCGCCCGCTTTGACGGCCTGATCGAACACCGAGTCGACGTTGTCGACATACAAAAAGATGCTAACAGGCGAACCGCCAATCGATTGCGGGGAGCGATTCCCCTGCATCTCGTCCGCCAGCATCAACATCGAATCCCCGATCTTTATCTCGGCGTGTCCAATTTTTCCACCAGGACCACCCATCCGCACCGTTTCAGTCGCGCCGAACGCCTGTTTGTAAAACTCGATAGCCCGGTTTGCATCGTTCACGACCAGATACGGCGTGACGGAATGGTAACCGGTAGGAATTGCATTTACTTTTCCAGCCATTTCGCTATTCTCCTTGCTTTGAATTCAGAATTGATACTCCGTCGGAGTGATGCCTTTAGCTCGCAGGTACATTTCGGCCGAGGCACGGTGATGCGTCGTGTGATCGAGCATCCCTAACAGCATATCCGCCCCGGTGATCGTTCCCTCGGGCCATTTATATGTCTTCGAGATCTGCTCCGGTGTGAGTTTTGAAACCGTGTCGATCGCCTTGTCGAAGGACGTCTTTATAAACGCGATCACGTCCTCTTTGCTCATGGATTTCGGCTTGCCCGGGTTGGGCTTCTCGCCGGAAAACGGGCTTAGAAAGTACTCGAGCCCCTGCGAGAGATGCACAAGCTGCTCCGCAAAGCTCATCTGTGGCGGGGTCAGCTTGAAATTGTAATCCGCTGCAGGCATCTGCTCGGCCACTTTGACCGTGAAGTCACGCGACGTTTTTAGATGCTTCAGAACGGCGGCCTTAAGATCCTCCTGTGCCGGCATCTGCGCCGCGACGCAAGCGAGCAGCGGCATCAGCAACCAAAGTTTGCGCATATTCACCTCGCCGATTTGTTCTCCCCGGTCCGAAGATTTTCATCCACGGCCAGTATCTCGCCCAGTGTAGCCGATTACCTGGGCGCAGATCACCTAACTTGCGCATCACCTCTGTATCACTTTCGCTGATTTATAGCGAACTGGCGTAGCTCCCCCGCGTTTAAATCGGAAACTGCCCAGTAAGTCATGCCCGATTCGGTCCAGTGAAGGACGTGAAAGCCGTTGAGGGCAAATGTTTGCAGCCCAGCGTCGGGGCGCGAAGATGGCCAAATGAAAAGATTGATCCGGTGCCGGTTGCGCTGGTAGACAAGCGCGGCGACCGGTCGGCCGTCCAAGTAGTCGAGCCGGCCGCCTATCAACGGGAACCCTTCTGGCTTCAGATCCTTCACTGGCGGCGAAAAGTCCAGCCTCCCGGCAAACCATGGTTTGACCGTGTGCTGATCGGATGAGGCAACATCAGTCAAATGGCTCGCCATCAGCGAGCGGATGTGGCTCGAGACCACTTGCCGCGCTAGCACGTCGCTTGCAGACGGCCGGTTGAGCACTGCCGCGAATATGGCGCTGAGAATTGCGAGGGCTGCGATACTTGCCGCAACGGCTGACAACCGCCAGCCGAGATGGCCCTTCGGAATTGTCCGCTTGCGCCGCGGCAAAGACATCTCGAGCTTGGCGCGAAGTCTCTGCTCGAGACTTGCCGGCGCGACGTAATATGGCGCGTGAGCCCGCACTGTCCGGCGCAGTTCTTCAGCCTGCTTGCATAACTCTCTGCAGCCGTCACATCCTTCCACATGACGTTCCAGCTCGAGAATTCGGGCAAGATCCAGTTCTTGGTCGACATAAGCGTCAATTAGCTCCCGTGTCTCTGGACAGGTCATGGCGTTCTCTCCTGCCTGCCTTCGCGCAGTTGGTCGCGCAGTTTGCTTCGCGCGCGGGATAGCCGGGACATCACAGTTCCCACCGGGAGCTCGAGAATTTGCGCCATCTCCGCGTACGAAAAATCCTCGAATTCGCGCAGAATGATAATTTCCCGGTATTCGGGGGGTAGCTCCTCGAGAGCCTTTTGCACGCCCTCCGAGCTCAGCTTCTCGAGCAATGCCGTTTCCGGGTCCGGGCGTGTATCGAAGGTTTCTTTTCGGCCGTCAGCGAGCTCCGCAGCCGCTTCGGGTGCGCGGTTTTTTCGAAGCAACGTATAAGAGGTGTTCCGCACGATCTGCAACAACCAGGCACGCCCGTCCCGCCCAGATTGGAAACTGTGGAACGAGTGCAGCGCGCGCAAATACGCCTCCTGAACTACATCTTCAGCGTCATGCTCATTTCGCGTCAGCCATCGTGCCAAGTTGTACGCGGCATTCAAGTGCGGCAGAATAACTTGTTCAAAGCGCTCGATTCTGTCTTTATCTACTGGAATCTTCGCAATTATATTCCACCCTCCGGCAATTTTCGCCGCTTCCAGGCAGGAATAAAACCCGTCCGAGATCGGTATCCAGGGCATATATCGTTCGCCGTGAAAAGGAGACAGTATTTTGCCTGATCGAAACAAGAATTCAAACCAAGATGGAGTGGACCGCCGCGGCTTTCTGGAATGCATGGCTTGGGCGGGAACCGGCGCGATCTGGAGTATGAGCGGGGGGGTGTTGAGGTCGAAACCCGTCGAACAATTGAGCCACACCCCAAGTGAAGACTTCAGCTTCGTTCAAATCAGTGACAGCCATATCGGTTTCAGCAAAGCCGCTAACCAAGATGTTACGGCCACGCTTCAGGCAGCCATCACAAAGATCAACACGCTTCAGCGTACCCCGGATTTTCTCATTCACACCGGCGATTTGAGTCATCTCTCCAAGCCGAGCGAATTCGATACGCTCGATGAGGTACTGAAGTCCGCAAGAGCGCGGCAGGTATTTTTTGTGCCCGGCGAACATGACATGCTCACTGACAACGGGCAGCAGTATTTGCAGCGCTATGGGAAGGGAACCAGGGGCGCGGGGTGGTACAGCTTCGACCACAAAGGCGTGCATTTCGTAGGGTTGGTGAATGTGGTGGATTTGAAGGCTGGCGGCCTTGGAACGCTCGGCAGCGAACAACTGAGTTGGCTCGAAAAAGACCTGAGCAGATGCTCCAGCAGCACGCCGCTCGTGGTGTTTGCACATATCCCTTTATGGACCGTGTATCCGGCCTGGGGTTGGGGCACCGACGATGGCGCCAGAGCGTTGTCATATATGAAGCGGTTTGGTTCAGTAACAGTACTCAACGGCCACATTCACCAGATCATGCAAAAGGTGGAGGCACAGGTCAGCTTCCACACTGCAATGTCGACCGCTTTTCCTCAGCCGAAGCCAGGAACCGCTCCGTCCCCCGGCCCTATGAAAGTTCCCGCGGAGCGTCTGCGAGATGTGTTAGGGATCACGGACGTGAATTATCTCGCCGGGAATCACAGGATCGCGATTGTTGATTCTAGTCTCGCCAGCCGATCTGCCGATAACGGAGCTTTTCAGAATGTCGCGGCTTCGACAGAGGTCAACATTGACAATTTCTCGTTTACGCCCAAATCACTAACCGTGAAAGCGGGGACAACAGTTACTTGGACGAATCACGACGACATTCCTCATTTCGTCACCAGCGCTGGCGGGAAGTTCTCGTCTCCCGTGATCGACACAGACCAGAAGTTCTCTTTTACGTTCACGAGCCCCGGATCGTATCCGTATTTCTGCAAAATCCACCCAACCATGACGGGCACCGTCATCGTGCAAAAAGAAGCTTCGGGGCGCGCCTAAGTGCCGCCGCGCTGCTCATTGCACCTGGGCGGAATGCGGTTCCGCCTCGAGCTTCCGGGCAAAGAAGTCCGCTGTGGCCTTATACGCCTGAACCCAGTGGCGGTGCATTAGAAAATCGTGAATTTCATTTGGAATGATCAGCTCCTCGAATGCGATATCTTGTTTCCGCAGCGCTTGAATGAGCTCGACTGTCTGCGAAAACGGCACATTCCTGCCATCATCGCCGTGAATCACAAGCACGGGTGAATGCCAGGTCTTCACGGAGGCGAGCGGCGACGACTCAAACGCCAGTCGCGCCGCACCGCGTGCGTTCGTGGATCGTATGCTGGAACGAAGTTCTCAATGAGTTGGTTCCAATCGTGGACGCCGTGAAAGTCCACGCCTGCCGCGGACAGATTCGATGCTCGAGCTAAGCCGAGTGCGGTCAAATAGCCGCCGCACGATCCTCCCCACAGTGCGATCCTTTTCGGGTCCACGTCCGAGCCGCGACTTCAAGTACAATCCCGCGCCGAGAACCTCATTGAACTCGCTCGCGCCTGTGGCTCCGTAGTTCAGCGCTTCGCGGAAATTGAGTCCATAGCCGATACCGCTACGGTAATTAACCGAAAGCACAACGTATCGCGGATTCGCGAAGTATTGATTTCATGCGTAGGCGTTCGAGTAGTAGTACATGTAATGGAAGCCGAGCAACATCTGGCGCCGTGAGCCGCCACGGGAAAAGATCAGCGCGGGGCGGCGCTGCGGGAAGGTTGCGATCTCGGCGGCAGAAAGCAGCTGGCCGTGGATTTCCAGTCCGTCTGCCGACGTGATCATCACCGGCTGAGGCCGGACGAGCGCCGCCGCAGGGAATTCCGCGGGAACGCTCTCAGGCGCCAATGCTTTAATCCGTCCATCTCGCATCCGCACTATAGCGTGAGCCTTGCTGGTTGTAGCTCGAGGCCAAAAAGGCCAGCGCCGATCCGTCTGTCGCCGGCGCGGGATCCCCTTCGATGTTCTCGCCTTGCGTGACCGGCTGGGGCGACACTCGCACTTACGCGCCAAATATGTCTACGGTCGATGTCTCTAATATCGGTCGAGTAAAAGATGGTCTTGCGGTCGGCCGAGATCGCTACGTGCTCAACCCCTCCCTCGCCCGGTATCAGCTCAACCGGCTGTTCGCTTCCCGGAGCAAGGCTATACAGATGGAGCCAGCCCGTCTGCTCCCACGGAAAACCAGCCGGTCACCAGCCATCCAAAAGAGCTGGTGCTGTGCCAGGATCCGGTGAAATACGCTCCATGGACCCCGCTTCGCATGGAACACTTCGCGAGCCGCTCCGGTTTTCGAGTCGGCCACTTGAATCGACCACGGCTCGCCCTCTCTCTGCGGCCCAAACGCGAATGCACGGCTAGTTGCAGGTATCCTCAGGTAACCGACATGAACCCTATCTGGTGACCAGACGGTGCCGAATCACTGTCCACAGTCGGACGAGATAATGCACCGCCTTCTCACCCGGTGTGTAAATCGCGATGAAGCTGTGATCTCCGCGTGCGCTTACATAGGCCAGCGCGCCGCCATCCGGAGACCACCGCAGATCGCGTGGCGACCCCTTCAGGTCACCGCACTCTTCACGCCTTCCCCTGACGATTTCATCGTGAAGATTTGAGCGCCGCGCAAAAACGCCACCAGATCGCCTTTCGAAATCGCCGGAGCGTGTCCTTCCGTCAATTTCCTGGCGGGGGCGCCGTCGAGTGAGGTCATCCAAATCGCCTGCTCCGGTTTTGCGGATAAGACGCAGGATCGGGATTGCTCCGGTCCATCTCGAAATCGCCGCCATGCGTGAACAGCAAATATTTGCCATCGGGCGACCAGGAAATCTCGCCGATTTCCTGCCCGTCATCAACATCAAAATTCGTGATCTTGCGAGCGTTCCAATCAGGCGCGCTCGCGACCCAGACGTTCCGTCGTCCTTGCTCGTTGAGCACCCAGGCGACGACTGCTCCGGCGGGCGCGGGAATCGCAGAAGAAGCAAAGGGCGCGCTCATCACCTGCTCGATCGTAAAGGAACCTGCCGTCGGCTCCCGGATTGGCCGCCAGCAACGTGACCACGAACGCAAGCGCCGCGCAAGAATTCACTGTTCGCGTGAATATCTGATGTCCGGGAATGGGACAGTGAAGCGGGCCACCTTGAGACGCCCTCACTGCACCGGTCAGCAATAGGCATCCGCATTGTGGGCATTCTCAGCCCACGCTATTTATGATATTCATCTCTCTTTAGTATCCCGAAACCGAACCAGCCCCAGTAAACGCGATATCTTTGAATCAAGCCCTCGTGATTTAGTTCCATAACTTCTACAAAATCCATTTGGTCGCCGCTCGGTGTCTCTCGCGGATATTCCCACATCAGCTTTTTGCCGTCGGTTAGATAACCGGTTCGGTAATACTTTCGGACTGAGGGCTTTCTGTCAGCCAGTTTTTCCCAGAATGTACGAATCTCCTCATGCCCGGTGAGGGCGCGCTCTAAGCCCATCAGATGAGGAATGAGAGGGCTTTCAATGACCGCGTCCGGCGCATACAGGGCGGTGAGCGCTGCCGCATCGTTTCGCGAGAGCGCCTCATCCCAGGCGTGATACATGCGTTCTACGGGGCTGCTAAGCGTTATTGCCCCAGGAGTTGATTGGGGTTGATTCTCTTGATTCATCTGTTTATCTCGCTTTTGGCTATTTTTAAAGATGCTTCGAGATAGGAGCGTCCATTGCCGCTCTGTCCGAAGCCGGATTACCATTCATTTGGCGCAAGCTTTGTATTGGTGTACGGTTCGGTCCAGAGTGCTATCTGCAACAGGACCGATTTGCACCAGGCTTGGAACATCCGATCCACTTCTTTGCCGGAGTGGCCCTTGGCTGCCAGAAACGGCTTCATAATTTCGGCATCGTTAATTACACCCGTGAAAGCTACAACGTAACGCAAGGGAATGGAACCAATGGATTCCACGTTATCGGTCTGGTTTTTCTTTATGCTGGTGTGCCGGAGTGCTATTTCCTGCTGGTAATTCAGCCAGTCTTGATCGTAAGGCCGTAAGCAGGTGTCGAGAATCCATTGCTGAAAATGCAGGCCGCTGTTTTCGGAATAGTGCGGGTCAGGTTGCCCGTCCGGGCGTTTCGAATATTTCGCCAGATGAGGATGCGCAGAGATTACGGCACGCCATCGCTCAACCAGCTGCTCTGTTTGCTCCGATAACACTTCTCCTGCGGCTCTCAGGTAGTGCTCAT
Organism: uncultured Acidobacteriaceae bacterium; assembly: GCA_963703035.1. Lineage (GTDB taxonomy): Bacteria > Acidobacteriota > Terriglobia > Bryobacterales > Bryobacteraceae > Bog-105. Next base: position 3,883,418 of record OY969780.1, read on the forward strand.
CCTCGCCCGTTAGGCCGACACTCTGCTTCAGGAGTTCCAATTCGTCCGGAGTAATGGGGGATCTCGCCGCGCCCGGTTGCCCGTAGGTGTACCCGGGAACGTCTTCAGCGATCTTAGTTTTCATATATGGAATCGTAAGCTCGCCGAAACCGCAAATGTTTCGGCCATCATGGAAACGTTCTATCTGACAACCCTGCTAGGATCGCGGCATGGATGCAGATATTTTCTCGGTTGCAGCGCTAATCGGCGATTCCACCCGCGCGCACATGCTATGGGCCTTTGATGGGCGATCGGGCGCTCCCCGCCGGCGAGCTGGCAAGGACCGCGAATGTGGCGCCGCAAACTGCGAGCGTCCACTTGTCGAAATTATTAGAAGGCGAGTTGGTCACTGCTGATGTGCAAGGGAGACACAGGTACTACCGCCTGGCCAGGCCTGAAGTCGGGGCGGCTGTCGAAGCTCTGGCAAGCGCGGTGCCTCGCAGGAAAGCGCAGGGGACGTTAGAAAGCAAGCAGAGCAATTTGCTTCGTTTTGCCCGCACATGTTACAACCACCTCGCCGGCACGCTCGCAGTTCAAATCACCGATGCGCTGCAGAAACGCGGTTCTCTGCGGCCGGAACCCGATAAGCGGTACTCGGTGACCGACGAAGGACGAATATGGTTTGAACATCTGGGACTCGATATAGAAAAGGTCGCGTCTGGTCGCACCGCGTTTGCCCGACAGTGCTTAGACTGGACGGAACGGCGCCATCATATAGCTGGCGCCCTGGGAACCGCATTGTTGCAACTCTATTTCGAGTCGAACTGGATCGCGCGCATGGACAGAACTCGCGCGGTTCGTATCACGCATCGAGGCCATGAGCAGCTTTCGAAGCTACTTTGGAATTGAGTTCAAACGGTGATGACGACATTTCGTTGACCGTCGAACCGTTTGATCTCGAATTGCTGTTAGCCTGCGTGCAGGAGAAAACTGCACGATTTTCCAAGTCTCGCAGCTTATGAGACGTACCGTGAGAAGCTGATGGCCGATCCGGAAGCTATCGAGAACGTCCGCCGGGCCGAGCAGTCCGGCTGCATTCTCATTGAAGATCGATCAATCATGCGACGCGTTTCGCCGTCTGTTGAGGAGTAGCATTCGGCAGCCTTCCAAAACAAGAAGGGCCAAGCGGTCAAGCTTGGCCCTTCTGTGTAGGTTATTGCAGGTCTATCTGGGGCAGCCGAGGGCTTTGACTTCCTGCTCGGGAAGAGGTTTGATGTTCTTCACCGCCGGAGGCATCGCTTGGCTGTTGGCCGGCACCAAGTAAACTTCTACCCGCCGGTTCTTGTCCGCTCCGCTCACCGTCGACCCTCTCCGCTCCTTCTGGCTCGGAAGGTTCGAAGTCCCGCACAGTCCCGGCTGAGGATCAGACGTCTGGTCCGTCCCCACCCAGTCCACCTTGATGCGGGAGGGATCGACCTTGGCGCACGTCCCCGTTCCGCCGCTTAGCACCGCCGCGCAGTTCAGTGTGCGTTCCTCGTCCAGCGCACGCCGCGCCGCCCGTCTCCGCCCACGCTCCCTGCGTCCGGCTACGCTCTCCTGCTCATCCGAGTCCCGATGGCCAACCAGCACGATGTTGTAATCGCCGCTGCTCAACCTCGGCGCCGCCTCGTCGATCAGAATACGCTTGCCGCAGTTGTTTACCCGCGCGTTGTTCTTCGCGAAGATCACATCTGACAACCGTACGAACTGCGGCTGGCAGTTCACCGTTATGTCGGTGGTCTTCGAAGCCGTCTTGCCCGTCTCATCCGTCACCGTCACCGTCGCCGTTACGGTCTTGGTCTGAGTCTGCGCACCGCTCTCGAAGTTCAACGTAGATGCATCGAAGGTCGCGTTCGCGCTCGTGTCGTTGCTCACGCTGCCCTCCGTTACCGTCCACTTGTACGTCAAGTTCCCGCCGCAGGCCGACGAAGTCGCCGCCGCTGCCAGCGCCGCCGTATGCGTGCCATTCGTATTCGCCGCGCAGGCCAGCGTGTTCGGCGTCGCCGTCACGCTCGTGATCTCCGGCGCCGTCTCGTTCACCGTCACCGTGGTTGTCGCCGTTACCGGCGCTGCCGCCTGCGGAGCCGGTGGCTGTACCCAGCACCGTTCCGGGAACTTCTTGGGCCGCTCCATCGGCGCCGGCGGCGGGGTCGTATCGGTTACCGTCACCTCAACCGTAAAGCTGCCCGTATTGTTCGGTGTGAACGTAAAATCCGGACTGTTGCTTCCCGAAGCCTGCCCGTTCAGCTTCCACGCATATGCCAAAGTGTGTCCCGAAGGACCGCTCGCGGTTGAATGCAACGCCACCGGCTTGCCCTGGCAGATCGTCGCCCCTTCCGCTCCCGTGATCGCTCCCGCATTCAGCGGCGCAGGCGGCGGCGGAGCCTCCGGCATCGGCGGACACTTGGTCTGGCCAAGGTAGAACACCAGGCCCATCGTGCCCTGGAAACCATTTATCTTATTCCGTGCTGGGATGTAGATTCCGCCATCAGGATAGTTCGGCAAACCATAGGTTGGATTACGCGACCATGTCCCGCGTCCATCAAACCGCAACCCGAAGTGATCGCTCAGGTGAAACTTGATACCGCCGCCGTAGTTCACGCCAACTTGCAGGTTATCGTTCAAGTTCCCTGAGAAAAACAAAGTATCATTAGCCGCGGACCGCGCCAAATCCTTCGCAGTCTTGGTCGGCGTAAACTGAACTGCGTCCACACCCACGGTCAAATAGGGCTGAACGCGCGAGCCGCGCGGCTTCAGATAAAAGACCGGATTCAGACCCAAGTAGTAATTGCGGCTGCCGAAGCTATAAGTTGGAAGAGGCGTGCCGGCTAACGGCGAGCCAGCAGGATAAAGACCACTCGAGGTCTTAAATTCGACGTTCGCCTGCGCAAAATCGCCCCACAGCTCGAATCCGATCCACCGGCTGGGATTCCATGTTACGCGCAGGCCAGCCACGCCGCCGTCAACCAGCTTGGTGCCTAAGCCGTGATTTACCTCTCCGTAAAGACTAATACCACCGAAGGGATCTATTTCGACAATATCGGGGAACTCATCTCCCGAGGTCGTCGAATTAGTTGCCCTAGTGTTACCTGTATTACTCGTACCCTGAGCGAATGCTCCCGTCGTAACACACAAGGCCGTACACAACATGTACGCACTTACGGGCCCAACTTTGAGGCGAGTTCTCATCCTACTCCTTCCAGGCGATAGGGTACCGCCTGATCTCTAGCTATGGATCTACCTTGAAAGATTTTATTACTTTACGTTTCATTTCAAAAGAAAAAAGGGCCAGGCGATTCACGCCCGACCCTTTTCTTTATGACTGCAGGTCTATCTGGGGCAGCCGAGGGCTTTGACTTCCTGCTCGGGAAGAGGTTTGATGTTCTTCACCGCCGGAGGCATCGCTTGGCTGTTGGCCGGCACCAAGTAAACTTCTACCCGCCGGTTCTTGTCCGCTCCGCTCACCGTCGACCCTCTCCGCTCCTTCTGGCTCGGAAGGTTCGAAGTCCCGCACAGTCCCGGCTGAGGATCAGACGTCTGGTCCGTCCCCACCCAGTCCACCTTGATGCGGGAGGGATCGACCTTGGCGCACGTCCCCGTTCCGCCGCTTAGCACCGCCGCGCAGTTCAGTGTGCGTTCCTCGTCCAGCGCACGCCGCGCCGCCCGTCTCCGCCCACGCTCCCTGCGTCCGGCTACGCTCTCCTGCTCATCCGAGTCCCGATGGCCAACCAGCACGATGTTGTAATCGCCGCTGCTCAACCTCGGCGCCGCCTCGTCGATCAGAATACGCTTGCCGCAGTTGTTTACCCGCGCGTTGTTCTTCGCGAAGATCACATCTGACAACCGTACGAACTGCGGCTGGCAGTTCACCGTTATGTCGGTGGTCTTCGAAGCCGTCTTGCCCGTCTCATCCGTCACCGTCACCGTCGCCGTTACGGTCTTGGTCTGAGTCTGCGCACCGCTCTCGAAGTTCAACGTAGATGCATCGAAGGTCGCGTTCGCGCTCGTGTCGTTGCTCACGCTGCCCTCCGTTACCGTCCACTTGTACGTCAAGTTCCCGCCGCAGGCCGACGAAGTCGCCGCCGCTGCCAGCGCCGCCGTATGCGTGCCATTCGTATTCGCCGCGCAGGCCAGCGTGTTCGGCGTCGCCGTCACGCTCGTGATCTCCGGCGCCGTCTCGTTCACCGTCACCGTGGTTGTCGCCGTTACCGGCGCTGCCGCCTGCGGAGCCGGTGGCTGTACCCAGCACCGTTCCGGGAACTTCTTGGGCCGCTCCATCGGCGCCGGCGGCGGGGTCGTATCGGTTACCGTCACCTCAACCGTAAAGCTGCCCGTATTGTTCGGTGTGAACGTAAAATCCGGACTGTTGCTTCCCGAAGCCTGCCCGTTCAGCTTCCACGCATATGCCAAAGTGTGTCCCGAAGGACCGCTCGCGGTTGAATGCAACGCCACCGGCTTGCCCTGGCAGATCGTCGCCCCTTCCGCTCCCGTGATCGCTCCCGCATTCAGCGGCGCAGGCGGCGGCGGAGCCTCCGGCATCGGCGGACACTTGGTGGTTCCGAAGTAGAAAACCAAACCCGCGGTCGCCTGTAGGCCGTTGATCTTGTCTTTCGCCGGAATGTAAATTCCGCCCGTGTTGTAGTTGGGCAGGTCAAACGTTGGGTTGCGCGACCAGAAGCCGCGCGCATCCAACCGCAAACCGAAATGATCGCTAAGATGAAACTTTACGCCGCCTCCATAGTTCACGGCCACCTGCAAGTTGTCGTTCAGGTTTGCCGAGTGGTATATAGCGTCCGTAGTTGGATTGCGCGCGTAGTCCTCTGCTGCTTTAGTCGGCGTAAACTGTGCGCCGCCCGCACCCACGGTCACATAGGGCTGAATGCGCGAGCCGCGCGGCTTCAGGTTAAACACCAGGTTCAACGCCGGGTAATGCACCCGGTTCCCGAAATCATAACTCGGGAAGACCGGCGACGGCGGGCTCGCTAAGCCAATGCTATTCACCAGCCGCACATTGTTCACCAGATAGTTGTAGCTAAGCTCCAGGCCGATACGTGTGTTGAAATTCCATGTCACACGCGCGCCAAACGCGCCACCGTCGATCAGCTTTTCGTTCAGTCCGCGCGCGACCTGCTGAAAGACACTTACTCCACCGAACGGATCTATTTCGATCAGATCGGGATACTGATCGGCAGACGAATTGCTCGATTTGTTGTTATTCGTTTTATTCGCATTCGTATTGGTATCTTGGGCGTAGGCTGCAGTGCAGACGCACAGAGCCGCGCACAGGATTCCCGAACTAACCGCCCTCATCTTACGCGAAGCTTCCATCCTTCTCCTCCAAAGCAATAGTTCTAACCACCACCAATAATTGATCTTAGCGGATAACGGCCTACTTACGGAAGAGAATTCCCAAATCATTTGTAATTCCGTACAAGCGATCTGGTATTTGAGCAGGCATCCAAAGCTGCCGAATGTGCAAGGCTGGGAGCGCAGTGGGCACGCGCGACCACGACTTCCCGCAATCCTTGCTTTCATACAACTGGCCATATTCCGAGGCATAAGCCACGCCGGGCGTAGCTGGGCTGTAAGTGATGGAGCTTACAGTTGAGGCAGGCAATCTCCCTGAATTCGGGTACCATGTCGTCCCAATATCTGCTGAGCTATACAGCCCAACCTGCGTCGCAACTAAGATGGGAGCAGCCTGATCCGCGCCGAGCGCCAGATCGTTCATCTCTGAAACAGGCAACGGGAAATACAACTGAGACCAGTGGTCGCCAAAATCCTTGGACTCATACAAGCCGCCGCCCGCGCGAACAACCAGGCGGCCGTCCGGCACAGGCGGCAGATATAGCACATACGCGGCTGTTGACCCTGTAAGTTCTGCTAGCGTCCAGTGCTCGCCCATGTCAACGCTTCGGAGCAATCCTAGACCGGTTGCCGCAAATAAGAACGTATTCCCCGCGCCGCTCTTCATCGAATAAAGAGCGCTAATTTCCGAGGGAGACACCTCTTTCGAGATGATCCGGGGTTTCGCCGGCTTCGCAGACCTTGCGCGCGCCCTCGGTGGAACACGTGCCTGGCGCACCGCCGCCGCTGTCTTCGCGCTAGTTTTCTTGGCCTCTGGCGGTGGACTTACGATTAACCGCACAGAAACCGGCTTCCACGTGGCTCCGCCATCCAGTGACTTGTACATCTGATGTGGACTGGCAGCGAGTAGAAATCGATCGTCGCCGGGCGCGCCGGTAATGGCTCGCAGGTGTACGCCGCTAAGCCCGCGGGCATTCACGCTGTACCACGATTCGCCTTCATCGCTGCTCGCGAAGACGCCGGAGGTTTCGCCCTCCTGAGTTTCAACCGCAACGAGCTTCTTGCCCAAAACAGTTACTGCACTAACGTCGCGATCCACAAAACCGTGATTGATGAACTGGATTGTCTCGGCGCCATCCGTACTCTTGCCTAAGCCGTCATATTCCATCGCCAAATACATGCTGTTCGGATGAGATGGGTCGAGCGCCATCGCATTTACCTGACCGTCATGCACGAGCTTCCAATTCGTGCCGCCGGTCTGCGATTTGAAAAGCCCGAGTGTGGTTCCAGCAAAGAGCGTTAAAGGCTGAGCCGGGTCGGCGCGCACCACGTGAGTACGGCGGGACGTGTTCGGGATTCCTAAAAGCTTGCGCCACACGTCGCCGCGCGTGCTGCTGGCATAGACTCCGCTGCACGCGCTCGCGAAAATGCCGGTAGGGTTGGACGGATCTATGTAGATCGAGAAAACGTCCGAATCGTCAATCATCCCGTTGTGAATCGACTCCCACGTCTTGCCGCCATCTAACGTTCTCCAGGGCAGGTGCGCAGTTCCCGCGTAGATGATGTTGGGCTCCTTAGGATCGATAGCAACCGCCGTGATGCCCTGCATTTCGGGATTCTGGGGATCCGAGATACGCGTCCACGATCTGCCCGAATCATCGCTCAACATGACGCCGCGCAGCGTGCCAGCGACGAAGCGGGATGGCTTGCTCGCCGAAGCTGCCAGCGCGCGCACGCCCACATCCGCTACGTCTTTTACCGCTGCCCAGCTTTTCCCGCCATCATGACTCTCGAAAATGCCGGCATCATCGGCCGCAATCATTCCCGCTAAGTAGTGCTTGGAATCGGCGGGGTCCACCAGAATCGAAGTGATCTCGCCGAAATTGCGCTTCGGAAAATTCAGCTGATTCCAATTCGCGCCGGAATCTTCGCTCGCAAACAGAAGGGAGTTCCTGCCACCGGCCAGTACAACGTTCGAATCCTGCGGGTCTAGCGTAATGGCAGTCGCGGTTCCTCCAAACGGGCCCGCAATCTTCCAATCCACTTCTGGCGCGGAGACGGCCCACGCCGCTATCCCGATCGCCGATAAACCAATTGACACCACCCAACCCGATCCATAACGCCCAATCATTTTTAGAGACATCTGTTTTGAGGAGCCATCTCTATTGTTAACCGAAACAAGCGCGAATCTCATCCGCATTCTTGCGGAAGCAATCAGGTATTCTAAAGATTGCTTCCCACGCATGTGGGAACTGCATTCTTTTTGAAAGTGATCAGGTTAGTAGATTAATGGCAAATACTGTTTCCGCATTGAAGCGCGTCCGCATCACTGAGCGCCGCACTGCAATCAACCGCTCCAGGAAATCACGATTGCGGCATCAAATTCGTGCGCTGCGCCGCCTCATTGATCACAAGGACACTGAAGGTGCAGCTAAGACCCTTCCGGCGACTTTCTCACTCGTTGATCGCGCAGCCAAGTGGGGCATCATTAAAAAAAATACAGCCGCGCGGTACAAAAGCCGGCTGACGCTGCAATTGCGGAAGCTCACCCCCGCGTAGCGGACGGCTCCGTTTAGACGAAGCTGTCTCCGCCACCACCATCGTCAAACCCGCCGTCGCCGTAGTCGGTCACATCATCGTACTGGCCAGGATCATCGACTTGCGAGGAGTCGTCGACGTCGTTCACGTCCTGTATGCTGTTCGGGTTGTCGAAATTCGTTGCGTCGTCCGGAGCGTAGACGTCGTCCCTTGGGGCAGCGCCCGGCGTGTCGTAATAGTTGTTGACAATCGTTTCTCCTCCCGGGCCCCCTCCCATGAAACCTGCGCCGCCGAAACCTCCCAAGCCCCCGCCACCGTAGCCGGGATGCGAGAAGAGCGACTGAATACCTTCGAATGCCAGCGCGCCTGCGGCAACTCCGGCGGCCGTCTGTGCCGCGCCTCGCAAGAAGTTGGGAGCCCCGCTGGGATTCGGACCGGCCGGGCTGGGCGGAGCATATTGGGGCGGGGCCGAATAGCCAGAGCTGGAAACTCTTGCAGCGCCCCGCTGTCCCAGGAAGGTCGAACCGGCGTCCTGCGGTGAACGCTGGAACTGCTGGATCTGCTCCTGCGCCTGCTGGAGCGCCAAATTTTGGATCAGCACGGTTTGGGTCATCAGATAAAGCGCGTCTGGCCGCGAGCCGATGCGCTTGCGAATCAAGTCTTCAGCTTCTGCGTCCTTCGGAGGCGGTGGTGTTCTCGCGATCTTATCCGCCAAATCCTCCAGCATCTTGCGTTCCTCAGGTGTCATGTGCGCCCTCGTCCTTCCTTTAACCAGACGTCTAACAGACGCTATTGTTTTCGCGTTTGTTGATTAAAGGAATGTTGCAACCAGGTCTGCTTCGTGACAGTGTAAAAAGTGGGGTTTGCGCCTGCTCAGGCCGAACCGCTCGTTAGGAGGCTTTCCATGCTTTTGGAAGCAACCCTGTCCGTAGATCAGGAAATCAACCCATGGCAATCGGCGGCGCACCGCTTTGATGAAGCGGCGGAGCTATTGAAACTCGATGACGGGATGCGTAAGGTGCTGCGCACACCGGCGATGGAATTGACAGTCAACTTTCCTGTCCTGCTCGACGACGGGCGCATCGAAGTCTTCACCGGGTATCGCGTCCAACACTCCATTGCCAGGGGCCCTGCCAAAGGAGGCATTCGCTTCGCTCCGGATGTTTCGGCGGATGAAGTGCGCGCTCTGGCAGCGTGGATGACATGGAAATGCGCCGTAGTCAACATTCCGTTCGGGGGCGGTAAAGGCGGGATTATTTGCGAGCCGCATCTGCTGAGCGAGGGCGAGCTCGAGCGCATCACCCGGCGCTACACGGCCGAGATTTTCGAGTTCATTGGCCCGGAGCGCGATGTTCCGGCGCCGGACGTGAACACAAATGATCAGACGATGGCTTGGATCATGGACACGTATTCCATGCACAAACGGCACACTGTGACGGCTGTCGTCACAGGTAAGCCCTTGGAGCTGGGCGGCTCACAAGGACGCCCGGAGGCGACGGGCAGGGGTTGCATGTTTGTCACGATGGAGGCGCTGAAGCGGTTCCGCCTCTCCCCGCAGGACACGCGGGTAATCATTCAGGGTTTTGGGAACGTGGGCGGCATGGCGGCGCGGCTGATGAGCCGCAGAGGCTTCAAAATCGTCTGCATCATTGAATATGATGCCGCTGTGTACAACCCACGCGGGCTCGATATTCAGGCGTTGATGGAACACCGTCGAGAGACGGGATCGATCCGTGGCTTTCCTGAATCGGAAGAGGTTGACCGTTACGATGCACTGCTTATGGATTGCGACGTTCTGATTCCCGCAGCGCGTGAAAATGTGATTACGTCGGCGAACGCCGAAGGCATTAAAGCCAAGATTCTGTGTGAAGGGGCCAATGGCCCGACCACCTTCGTCGCGGATTCGGTGTTACGGGAGAAGAAGGTGTTTGTCATTCCCGACATTCTGGCGAATGCCGGCGGCGTAACCGTCTCGTATTTCGAGTGGGTGCAGGACCGGCAGGGCTATTTCTGGAACGAACCGCAGGTCAATGAGCGGCTTGAACAGATCATGGTGACGAGCTTCAATGACGTGATCGGGTACGCGGCCAAGCACGGTGTAAACAATCGGACCGCGGCCTACATGCTGGCGCTCGACCGGGTTGCAAACGCGATCAGGCTGCGTGGGCTGTACGCATAAGACCAAAGCCGCCGCCGCGCTCCGCCCCAATTCGAACCAGATGACACCCGAGGCGACAACTCCGGTAATGCGGCAATATCAAGCCGCTAAGAAACAGGTTCCGGGCGCGCTGCTGCTGTTCCGGCTGGGCGATTTCTACGAGCTGTTTTTTGAGGATGCCGTCACGGCGGCCCGCGAGCTTGAAATCACTCTCACAGCCCGCAACAAAGAACGCGGCGAGCCCGTGCCGATGTGCGGCGTTCCGTATCATGCCGCTGACAGCTACATCTCGCGATTGATTCAACGAGGCTATCGCGTGGCGATCTGCGAACAGATGGAAGAAGCGGGTCCGGGCAAAAAGCTTGTGCGCCGGGAAGTGACGCGCATTGTCACGCCGGGGACCGCAACGGAATCAAGTCTTCTACGCCCGCACGAGAACAACTATCTCGCCGCGGCATTTAGCAAAGGAGGCCGCACCGGGCTGGCTTATGTTGATGTTTCGACGGGCGACTTTCGAGCGACTGAGCTCGGAACGGACGAATTGGCCCCCGTTCTAGAAGCCCTGAATGCTCGCGAGGTCCTGCATGCCGAAGGGAATGAGATCGGCGCGCCGTGTCTCGAAACGCCTCTTGATGCGTGGGTCTTCGGGGGAGATTACGCGGGCCGCCTGATACTTGAAACGTTCGGACTGCTGACGCTTGATGGATGCGGGCTGGGCGGTAAGCCGTTGGCCACCGCAGCTGCCGGGGCTGTGCTGCATTACTTGCGAGATACCCAAAAAGCTGCCCTGGATCATTTGAACCGGCCGGTGTTTTACGAGCGAAGCGATCACATGGTGCTCGATGCGGCCACGGTGCGGAATCTGGAATTATTCGAGCCGCTATTTGCAGGCGAGAGCCGGGAAAGCACGCTTATCAATGTCTTCGATAAGACAGCGACCGGTATGGGGGGACGCCTGCTGCGAAGACGGCTGCTCGAACCCTCATGCGACCGGGCCGAAATTGAAGCGCGGCTCGATGCAGTAACGGAACTCAGCGGGAAAATGATGCTTCGCGGCGAACTCCGCAAGGCTTTGGGTTCTATTCACGATCTTGAGCGGCTGCTCGCGAAAGTGACCCTCGGGACAGCGACGCCACGGGATGTTCTCGCGCTGGGCAGGTCGCTCGCGCAACTGCCGCATGTCGCAGGCTTAATCGCGCACCTCGAAACTTCCGGATTGCGGTCGGAAATCGATACAGTCGATGACGTCCGGGACACGATTCTCGCCGCGATCTCGGAGCAGCCGCCACTTAGCGTAACAGACGGCGGCACAATCCGCGACGGCTTCGATCCCAAGCTCGATGAGCTGCGCGACATAAGCCGTAACAGCCGGCAATTCATCGCAGCTATCGAATCGCGCGAGCGCGCCGCGACCGGGGTTCAATCGCTGAAGGTCCGGTTCAACAATGTTTTCGGGTATTACATAGAAGTTTCAAAGACGAACCTGCCGCTGGTGCCTGGATCCTACGAGCGCAAACAGACGCTCGCGAACGCGGAACGGTTTACCACGCCTGAGCTGAAAGGACTCGAAGCCAAGGTCCTGGCCGCGGAAGACGAAATTCTCACGCTGGAGCGCGACCTCTTCCAGGAGGTCCGTCTTTTCGTTGCCGGACATGCGTCGCGAATCAAAGCTGTGGCTTGCATCATCAGTGAATTAGATGTCAGCGCCGCACTGGCGCAGGTTGCGGTTGAGAATCGCTACCGGAGACCGCGCTTTTCGGATTCCGGCGAGATGCGAATCGACGCCGGGCGGCATCCGGTGATCGAAAAGTTGACGCAGCGGGATGCAACGCGCTTCATTGCAAACGATCTGTATTTGGATTCGTCCAAGGAGTATATAGGTGTCATTACCGGACCCAATATGGGCGGGAAATCGACCTATCTTCGCCAGGCTGCGCTGATATTGATACTGGCCCAGATGGGTTCGTTCGTGCCCGCAGAAGCAGCGCTGTTGCCCGTGGTGGATCGGGTTTTTACCCGGATCGGCGCGGCCGACAACCTGGCTCGTGGGCGGTCTACATTCATGGTCGAAATGACGGAAGCCGCCACCATCCTCAATACCGCCACGGCGCGCAGTTTCATCGTCTTAGATGAGATTGGCCGGGGAACGTCCACCTACGATGGCCTAGCGCTGGCGTGGGCGATGGTCGAATACATTCACGAGCGAATTAATGCAAAGACACTATTCGCCACGCACTATCACGAACTGACTGACCTAGCAGAACAACTAGCTGGAGTACGAAACTTACATGTCTCGGTTAAGGAGTTGGGCGATCAGATCTTATTCATAAGAAAGGTCGAACCGGGTCCGGCTGACCGTAGTTATGGTATTGAGGTGGCGCGTTTGGCAGGACTACCCCTGCAAGTAATCGAGCGGGCGAGGTCTGTTTTATTGCATCATGAAAGGAGGGAACACTCTCTCACCGAGGAGTTGGGCTCAAGGGATGCGGATGCACCCCTACAAATTAGACTTTTTGAGCCCCTGAACCAGGGGCTCGCCGATCGGGTTCGGGCGTTGGATATCAATGAGCTGCGCCCAGTCGAAGCATTGCAGATTCTGCAAGATTTGCAGCAAGAGTTATTAAAGAGATGAGAATAGCAGGAATCATGAGCGGGACTTCGCTCGACGGGATCGATGTAGCGATCATCGACATTACCGGTTCGGGCTTCAAGGCGAAAGTGAACGTCTTGACGAGTCATTCGGTCCCATACCCCAAGAACATACGTGAAGCGCTGGTTGCGGTTTCGAATGCGAACACGCATACCGGAGATATTTCGCGCCTGAATTTCCTTTTGGGAGAACTATACGTCGAGGCACTGGAAGAGACCGCCGAGCGAGGCGGGATCCCACTCGAGTCAGTCAAGCTGATCGGGTGCCATGGCCAGACCATTTTCCACGAGGGACAGGGAGCGCAGTACCTTGGCAAGAAAGTCGCGAGCACGTTTCAGATTGGTGAATCGAGCATCATTACCGAGCGCACGGGAATTGACGTGATCTCGAATTTCCGCGAGCGGGATATGGCGGCCGGCGGCAAGGGTGCGCCTCTGGTGCCGTATCTCGACTACATGTTGATCCGGCATCGCGGGCGCGGGCGCGTGGCCGTGAACATCGGCGGGATCGCGAATCTGACCGCGATTCCCCCCAACACGAATACGGATCGCGTGATCGCATTCGATACAGGGCCTGGGAATCTGGTTATTGACCAGCTCGTGACGCGAATTACGCTGGGCGCGCAGACATTCGATCGCGATGGCGTGATTGCGGCGACGGGCGAAATCGATCAAAAGTTGCTCGCGAAATTGCTGCGCGACAAATATTTCCGCCAACGGCCGCCAAAGACGGCCGGGCGGGAACAGTATGGAACGGAGTTCGTCAGCAAGCTACTTGATACGGAGTTGAGCAGTGAGGACCTTATCGCGACTGCGACGGCTTTGACCGCCGAGAGCATCGCGCTTGGCGTTCGCAATTTCGTTTTGCCCGTTATGCGCGTAGACGAGATTTTCGTTTCAGGCGGCGGCACTCACAACCCAACGCTCATGCGTATGCTCCGGAAGGCGATGGATACGATTCCGGTCATGGAAACGACTGAAGTCGGTCTCGACGTTGACGCGAAAGAAGCGATTGCGTTTGCGGTGATGGCGTACGAGACGGCTCATTCACGGCCGTCGAACGTGCCCATGGCGACTGGAGCGAAACGATCGGTTGTGCTTGGAAAACTGACGCCCAACGGCTCACCGCGTAACGGGACCAATGGGACGGCAAACGGGGCGACTCGCGCAGCTTCGGCGAATGCCACGCACAAGGCGAAAGCGACGCATACCGCGAAGGTAACCCGGCCCGCCGTGCCCCAGAAGGCGAAAGCCGCCGCCCGATAAGGGCAACTCCGGGCGGGACGGGACGCGCTCAGGACGGCTGATTGGCGCTTTGCGCGTCCTCATTCAAAAGCAGTTCGCGCGCTGCCTCGAGTTCATTTTTCTTGGCTGCATCAACGCTCGGGAAACTGAGATGCAATCGCTCCAAGGTCTCGATAACGATCGATGCAACGACGAGGCGCGTGAACCATTTTTGATCGGCAGGCACTACAAACCATGGCGCACGTGGCGTAGCCGTGTGACGGATCATGTCCTCGTATGCGCTCATATAGTCATCCCAGCGCTCACGCTCTTTCACATCGGACTCGGAGAATTTCCAATTTTTATCCGGCTCGTCCAACCTGCTTAAAAAACGTTTCTTCTGCTCCTGCTTTGAAACGTACAAAAAGAACTTCCTGATCAGCACGCCATTGCGATCGAGGTAAGTCTCGAACGCGTTGATGTCCTCAAAGCGTTCCCTCCAAGTTTTCTTGCGGCCGGGAGAGCGCGGCAAGTGCTCCTTTTGAAGAAGCTCCGGATGCACTCGCACCACGAGAACCTCTTCATAATAGGAGCGATTGAAGATCCCGATGTGGCCTCTCTCAGGCAGTAGTTTCGATGCCCGCCAAAGAAAGTCGTGATTCAGATCCTCTTGCGAAGGCTGCTTGAAGGAATAGACTTGGCAGCCTTGCGGATTTATCCCCGACATGACGTGCCGGATGACGCTGTCCTTGCCCGCCGCATCCATGGCTTGAAAGATAAGCAGAAGCGCCCAGCGGTCCTGTGCGTAAAGCTTTTGTTGTAAATCGCTCAGATGTGCGACACCCTTTGCCAATAAAGCTTTTGCGTCGTCTTTGAGATCGAGACCCTGACTGTCCGATGGGTCAACATCGTTCAGCCGAAAATTCTTTCCGTGCTTCACGCGATAGCGTTTGAGAAATTGCGAGGCGTCCGGCAGGGCTTGATCCATAGGTGTTCCTCTATTTTGACTTGCTCAAAAATGCGCTCTCAGGCCGACCTCGATTTGATAATTTCGAGGCATGTCCTACAACTCCCGCAGAGACTTTCTTCAGCTCGGCAGCGCAGGCGTAGCCGCAGCCACCTTGGCGACCGGCGAAGGGTTGCAAGCACACAATTCTTCTACGATGATCAACGTGCCGTTCTCTCCCGTGAATCCGAAGATCGGCATCATCGGAACGGGCGGCCGAGGTACAAGCCTTCTCGAAAACTTTTTGGCCGCTGATGTGCAAGTCACCGCACTCTGCGACATCGTGCCAGAGAAGGCGCAGCACGCGCAGGGGCTGGTCGAGAAAGCCGGGCAAAAAGCGCCAACGCTATACACGAACGGGGATCACGCTTTCGAGGCGCTGGTTTCGCGTGACGATCTAAATCTAGTCGTAATCGCGACGCCGTGGCGCTGGCACACGATGATGGCGGTTGCCACGATGAAAGAAGGCAAGCATGCGTTCAGCGAGGTACCCGCCGCGACCACGCTCGAAGAGTGCTGGCAGCTGGTTGACACAGCCGAACGGACTCGCAAGCACTGCATCATGCTCGAGAACTGCTGCTACGGGTTTAACGAAACGCTTGTCCTGCGGATGATCCGAGCGGGCCTGTTCGGAGATCTTCTTTACGGGGAAGCGGCATACCTTCACGATCTTCGCGAAGAGATGTTCTCGAACAAGGGCGAGGGTCTCTGGCGCCGTACTGTGCACACGGAACGCAACGGAAATCTTTATCCCACGCACGGCCTCGGGCCTGTATCGAACTATATGCGAATCAACCGGGGGGACCGATTCGAGTATCTGGTATCGATGAGTACGCCGGCAAAGGGCCTGGCGCTGTACCGCGAAGCCCACGTACCCAAGGGCGATCCGAAGTGGAGGGAGCGGTACATCGAGGGAGACATGAATGCGTCGCTCATCAAAACGGCCAACGGGCTGACGATTAATCTCCAGCACGATGTCTCCAATCCGCACCCTTACAGCCGATTGAACTCGATTGCCGGAACGAAGGGCATTTTTAAAGACTATCCGCCGCGGATCTACTTTGATGGCCAGCCGGGCGGTGAGGAATGGGGTAGCATTGATCAGTACAAGGATCAATATCAGCATCCGCTATGGGCCAAAGAAGGGGAGATCGCGCGAAAGCTGGGCGGTCATGGGGGCATGGATTTCATCATGGTTTACCGGCTGATGGAGTGTGTCCGCCGCGGGTTGCCGCCTGACATGGATGTGTACGACGCAGCCGCTTGGTCGGCACCAGGTCCGTTGAGCGAAGCATCTGTCGCGCACGGCAGCGCGCCCATAAAGTTTCCCGATTTCACTCGGGGGCGCTGGAAAGAGCGCGGGGGTTCGGAGATTGCCCAGGGATGATGAGAAAACTTTAACCTAGGCCCAGTAATTGGACGAGGTAATTCGAGCGAGATCGAGGAGTCTTACCTGTGTCAGTCGAAAGGATTTTCATATATGAAAAAGACTCTTAACTCATTCCTCCTCGGCGCTGTCGCGCTTCCCTTGATCGCATTTGGATTACCGCTGCAATCGGGTTCTTCGGGCGGATCGTCGGGGTCGGGCAGTTCCGGCTCAGGAACCGGTACCACTGGTCAGAGTTCCTCCGGCCAAAGCGGCCAGTCCGGCACGACGGGCCAATCCGGGACGGCCCAATCCGGCGATACGGGCAATGGCAATATGTCTGGGCAATCTGATACGTCCGGCACTTCCGGCAGCAAACATAAATCGCGCAAGCACAAGAAGAACAAGAACTCGAGCGATACGATGTCGGGGACTTCATCGGGACAAAGCAGCACATCTCCCCAGTAGCTCTCTTCATCAGTTAACACGAAGAGCCGCCAGGCCTAACAGCCGATGGCGGCTCTTTTTTTTGCCGATTTGCGCGATCCCAAGTTCCGGTAATCTGAAAGCATGCCCCCCACCACGACTGAGACACCTCCGTTCACCTCGATTAGCGGAGTTGCGGTTGAGCCGCTCTATGGACCCGAGCAGCTCGCGGGTTTCGACCCGGCGCGCGAGCTGAGTGAGCCGGGTCAGTTTCCGTACACGCGCGGCATTCATCGCGACATGTATCGCGGGAAGCCTTGGACCATCCGGCAATTCTCCGGGTTTGCAACGCCGGAAGAGACCAATCGGCGCTATCATTACCTGCTCGAACAGGGGCAGACCGGGCTGTCGGTGGCCTTCGACTTGCCGACCCTGATGGGTTATGACGCGGATCACCCGATGAGCGAAGGGGAAGTGGGCAAGTGCGGCGCTTCAATCTGCTCGCTCGAGGATATGGAGGTTCTGTTCCGCGGCATCCCGCTGGGCGACGTGACGGTTTCGATGACCATCAACTCGCCGGCGGCGGTTTTGTGGGCCATGTATCTGGCTGTGGCCGAGAAGCAGGGGGTCGCTTGGGCGCGGCTGTCCGGAACGCTTCAGAACGACATCCTCAAAGAGTACATCGCGCAAAAAGAGTACATCTTTCCGCCGCGGCCTTCGATGCGCCTGGTCACCGACACGATCGAGTTCGGAGCGCGGCACACGCCGCGTTTCAATCCCATTTCGATCAGCGGCTATCACATTCGAGAGGCGGGTTCGACAGCCGCGCAAGAGCTTGCCTTCACGCTGCGCGACGGGATCGAGTACGCTGACTGGGCGCTCGAGCGCGGATTAGAAATCGACGAATTCGCGGGGCGGCTCAGCTTCTTCTTCAATGCCCATAGTGACTTCTTCGAGGAGATTGCGAAATATCGCGCTGCCCGTAAAATCTGGGCGTATGTCATGCGGGACCGCTATGGCGCGCGCAGCGAACGCAGCATGAAATTGCGCTTTCATGCGCAGACGGCGGGATGCTCGCTGACTTGGCAGCAGCCGTATAACAATGTTGTGCGAACGGCCTGGCAGGCGATGTCGGCGGTGTTGGGCGGCGCACAGTCGCTGCATACGAACTCGCTCGACGAAGCGTATGCGCTGCCAAGCGAGGAAGCGGTGACGATTGCGCTCCGCACGCAACAGATCCTGGCGCATGAAACCGGAATTATCAATACGCCTGATCCTCTGGGAGGCTCATACTATATCGAGAAGTTGACGCTCGAAATGGAGGAAGCGGCGAACGAATATATCCGGCGCATTGATCAGTTTGGGGGAATGATTCCGGCCATCGAAGCCGGATTTCCGCAATCGGAAATTGCGGCTGCGAGCTACCGTTATCAGCGGGAAGTCGAGGCGGGGGAGCGCGTCATCGTCGGGGCCAACCGCTTCCAATCTAACGACAAGCAGATTGAAATTCTGCAGATCGATCAAAGCGCGCAGAGCAGGCAGGAGGAAAAGGTCTTAGCGCTCCGAAAGCGGCGCAACAACGCCGGGGTGCGCAAGGCGCTCGACGCATTAACGCGGGCTGCCGAGGGCACCGGGAATACGATGCCCTACATCATCGACGCCGTTCGGGCGTACGCCACATTGGGCGAAATTTGCGATACGCTGCGCGGCGCTTTTGGAACGTACACGGAAACGACGCATCTGTAGATAGTTCGAACCGGTATGGAGCGTCAGATATTCAGGTTATCGACGACAACTTTCCTAATTGAGCCCGGTTCCTTCCACTCGTAGCGCTCGATCTTGATCGTCTGCTGCGCTTCGCCGAGTGCGAATACGATCATAAGCTCGCCTTCGACGTCTTGATTTTCAAGGAACGTCACAAGATAGCCGGTCTTGCTCAGTTCGTGCATCGCGCTGGAGATTTCAGCGGAAATCTCGCCGCTATCTCGGGCAGTATAAACGTGGCCAGAAACTGCATTCCCAGTCATAAACCAAGTCTCCTACATGGGAGATCATAACCGTTCCCGGTTCGACGAAGTTTACGGTGTACCCGTAAGCCGGCGGAGCGTACGCAACCCCTCCAAAATCGCCGCGCGCTCTGGCGGTTTTGCCCGGCGGAGAGCTTCGACGAGTGGATGGATCGCAAGCGTCGGTAGCGTATCGCGAACGTAGTCCCGCACTTCTTTCGATGCCGAGATTTTGTTCGATCTACCGTCTGCCTGGTTCGCCTCGCGTTCGACCATACCCCGTTTTTCGAGCCGGTCCACTATCCCGGAAACTGTGCTGTGCGCAAGTCCAATCTGCTTGCTCAGGTCCTTCAAGCTTAAGCCGTCTGAATGGACGAGAATTTGCATAATGCTGCGCTGCGGCCCCGTCAATTCGCCACACGCGAATTCACTTTCGATGGGCTTTCGCAAGATCTCTCTTATGCCGCGCAGCTCGCGGTCGATCTCTTGCGCCATGTCAACGAGCTGTTGCTGCTGCTTGCGCGATGACACGGGCCGTTACCATACAAATGGGATTAGCGCCTTCACGTGCTGCTTATAGACAACGTACTCGGTGCCGAACTGTTCGGTCATGAACGCTTCCTCCATGCGGAATTTCAGACGCCATCCAATGATTGCGAGCACGACTGCAACCAGGCCGCGGATCTCTCCGATGGCGAGCGCGGTACCAAGCAGACCGAGTGTGATTCCCGAGTAGATCGGATGCCGCATGAGCGCGTAAGGGCCGGTTCGTACCAGCTCGTGATTCCATTTCACGGTGATGGTTGCGCTCCAGTTCCGCCCTAAAAAGAACCGTGCCCATACGGCAAAGAGAAGACCCGCGACCGTTAGGGCAAAGCCGACATACAGCACTGTCGGGGCGGCCGGGACGAAGCGCCATGCCAGCGGGCCTAGCCGAAGCGCTTGGCTAAACAACAGAAGATACGCGAAGATCAGGATGGAGGCGTGCAGCAAACGCGATGCCGGGGATTGAACGCGCGCACTCGGTCGGGTGCGAAGCGCGCCAATCAGCCAAATGATTCCAACAGCAACCCACGCGTATCCGATGTAGGTGAGCAGTCTAGGTTCCATATTCGCCTCCCGGCTGAAATGCGTCGTCTACGAAACGTCGTATGCGACTAATCTATCACGGACCGAAAGGCATTGCAAGCGGAAGCTATCTTCGGCGGCTGCTCTTTTTCGATGTGGATTTCTTGCGAGAAGATTTTTTGGCTGTGCTCTTTTTCTTTGTCGCGCTTTTTTTCTTCGCGCCCTTTTTCGGAATGTCAGCTCCCGATCTTCGGGCTTCGCTGAGTCCGATTGCGATGGCTTGTTTGGGATTTTTTACCTTTTTCCCGCTGCGGCCCGATTCGAGCTCGTGATGCTTGAATTCGTGCATCGTCTTCTGCATTTTGTTGTGAACGATTCGCTTGGACTTCGGGGTCGAGCCGGAAGACGATCGCTTGGAACTAGATTTTTTCTTTGTGGCCATATGAGAGTCCTATTTACTGGAGACACGGTCGATCAAATTTGTTTCAGCGAAACGCATGTTGACGAGGCTTTGAAGCATATTACGGTTGATATCCTGAGTTGCAGAGGTGGTTTTGTCGCGAATCTCTTCAGCCTTCAGAAGTTTTTTTTCGATTCTTTTCTCAGGCGTATTGCCCGAGGACATCGCATCCGAATTCGGGTTTACGAAGGCCAAACCTGCTGCTCCAACGGTTATCGAAGAGCAGCCCAAAACGAGCGACGGAGCGCTGCAGATCCTGCACTTGTTGCAGCGCGATTCGAGGCTGATCGACTTTTTCATGGAAGACATCAGCGCCTATGCGGATGAACAAATCGGCGCGGCTGTGCGCACGCTCCATGCGGACTGCAAAGCCAGCCTGGACCGGCATGTGAAGCTCAGCCCCGTGATCGACGGAGTCGAAGGCACATATCAGAAGCTCGATGGATCACAGCTTCCGGATCCTAACCGGATCAAGCTGATCGGCAATGTTCCTGCAAACGGGAAGGCGCCCGGCGGAACCCTGCGGCATCGCGGCTGGATGGCTTCCTCCGTTAATCTTCCTCCGCTCGGAAGACAAGATCCAAGCGTCGTCGCTCCGGCGGAAGTAGAAGTTCAGTAGTATCGCCCTGCATGCCGGAATACATCATTGGTATCGACCTGGGGACGACCAACAGCGCCCTTGCGTACGCGCCCGCCGGGGCTGCGAACGGCGACCGTCCGGAAGTGAGACTATTTCCAGTTCCACAGCTTGTGAATGCAGGGGAGATGGGTGAACTCGACCTGCTGCCGTCTGCGCTATACATTCCCGGGCCGGGCGAATTCGTCGAAGGTTCGCTGACGCTTCCGTGGGACAAGAATCCTGTGTACATCACGGGCCGGCTCGCGCGGATGCGCGGTGTTGAAAACGCGACTCGCATCGTGACTTCCGCGAAATCGTGGCTATCGAATCAGAGCGCCGATCCTACTCAGCCGTTGCTTCCTGTGGCAGCGCCAGAGGGCGTGAAAAAAATTTCGCCGGTCGAGGCATCACGGCAATACTTGGCGCATCTCCGGAGCGCTTGGGATACTGCGCATCCCGAGGGCAGACTCGAGAACCAATCCGTTCTCATCACAGTGCCTGCTTCGTTCGATGCGACAGCGCGCGATTTGACTCAGCGAGCTGCAAAGCAGGCGGGTTACCCCGACCCGATCATCCTCGAGGAGCCACAGGCCGCTTTTTACGCGTGGATCGAGCGAAACGCGGATTGGCGCGAGCAAGTGAAGCCCGGGGATCTCATTCTGGTCGTCGATATCGGCGGCGGCACGACCGACTTCAGCCTTATCGCTGTAACCGAAGAAGCGGGTGAGCTGAGCTTAGAACGGATTGCGGTCGGCGAGCATCTGCTGCTGGGCGGGGACAACATGGATCTCGCGGTGGCGCGGTATGCCGAGCAGCAATTCGCGCAAAAGGGCGCAAAACTGGACGCGATTCAATTCCATTCGCTGTGGCAGCAAAGCAGGGCTGCAAAAGAGGCGCTGTTATCGAGCGATGCGCGCGCGGAAGAGCATCCGCTGACGATACTCGGCCGAGGCACGGGATTGGTGCGTGGAACGCTTCGCGGAAAGATTACGCGGGACGAAATTCGCCGGCTCTTGCTGGATGGATTTTTCCCGATTGTTCCTTCGGATGCTGCTCCTGAACGCCAGCGGCGCACGGCGCTGATGGAAGCAGGCCTGAATTATGCTTCCGATGCCGCCGTCACCAGGCATCTCGCGCATTTCCTGAGAAGCGCGGGCAAGGACGCCACTCCGACTCACGTTTTGTTGAATGGCGGCGTGCTACAAGCGGGTGCGATAGACCGGCGCCTTTTTGAAGTAGTGAACGGGTGGATGCAGGAAGCAGGCGCTCCGCGAGTTATTGAACTGCAGAACGAATCGAAGCAGGCGGATCTGATGCATGCGGTGGCGCGGGGAGCCGCCTATTACGGGCTGGCTCGAGCAGGGAACGGGGTGCGCATCCGCGGCGGTGTCCCGCGCACGTATTACGTCGGAATTGAAAGCTCGTTGCCAGCCGTGCCGGGCTTGCCTGCGCCGATGAAAGCGCTTTCTGTGGTGCCGTTTGGTTTAGAGGAAGGGTCAAAAGTCGAACTGCCGGAACGGAAATTCGCACTGGTTGTGGGGGAGCCTGCTGAATTCCGGTTCTTCTCTTCGGTGTCGCGGAAGAACGACGCTGCGGGCGTATTGATGGAAGAGATTCCCGAAGGCGTGGAAGAGCTCGCGCCAATTGAGGTATTGCTGCCTTTACAGGCGGAGGACGCGCGGGAACAGGTTGTGCCGGTTACGCTGGAAAGCAACGTGACTGAAACGGGGATGCTGGAGCTGTGGTGCGTTGCGGCAGATGGAAGGCGCTGGAAACTAGAGTTCAACGTGCGCGAGCGTGCTGGAGCGGCAGCATGACTCTCCGCCCATGAACGCGGGTATTGATTTAGGGACGACGAACTCCGCACTCGCCTATATCGATCCGCAAGAGGCCGCCGAAGCGGATTTTCCGCCGATTCACGTGCTGCCGATCGAGCAGCAGATCGATGCCAACCGGACAGACGCATTGAGAACGCTTCCGTCATTCTTGTATTTGGGCGAACCGGCGGCTGTCGGCGCGTTTGCACGCGATCAGGGGGCGCTGGTTCCGACTAAGACTGTTCATTCGGCGAAATCGTGGCTCTCGAACTCGGAGGCGGATCGAACGGCGAAGATCCTGCCTTGGGATTCGCAGGAAGAAGGCCGGATTCTTTCGCCGGTTGAGGCGTCGGCGCGCTATCTGGCGCATTTGCGGGAGAACTGGGAGCGCGCGAAGGGCGTTCGATTGGCGTCGCAGCAGGTGGTTCTCACCGTTCCTGCGAGTTTCGACGAAGAGGCGCGCGAGTTGACGGTGCAGGCTGCGCGCGATGCGGGTATCGAAACGTTAACGCTGCTGGAAGAGCCCGCAGCGGCTTTCTATGCCTGGATTGCGAGCCATCTTGCGCGCTCGAACAAGGAGCTGGTGGATGGGCAAATTGTTTTGGTGTGCGATGTAGGCGGCGGAACGAGCGATTTTACTTTGATCCGTGTCGATCGCGAGGGGGACCGGGTCCAGTTCACGCGGACCACCGTCGGGCGGCACCTGCTGTTAGGAGGCGACAATCTGGATCTGACGCTTTCCTGGCTGGTGGAATCGAAACTCGGGAAGACGTTGTCGCTGCGGCAGCGCAGCGGGTTGCGGCGGCAATGCTCGGCTGCGAAAGAAGTGTTGCTTTCCGAAGGCGGCGCTTCGAGCGTGGAAGTTACGGTTCTGGGAAGCGGCGCGGCATTGATCGGCGGGACTCTCAAGACATCGATTACACGCGACGAAGTTCTCGAACTCGCGCTCGGCGGCTTTCTTCCGCCGTGCGAGTTGGCGGATCAGCCGCAGCAGGAAAAGCAAAGCGTGTTTCGTGAGCTTGGGCTGCCGTATGTTTCGGACCCGGCGATCACGCGGCACTTGGCTGAGTTCCTGCATAACTCGCCGGCCGCGGAACACGGGATTGACGCGATCCTGTTCAATGGCGGGTTCTTCATCCCGCGGGTTTTTCGCGAGCGAGTTTCCGAGGTGGTCGAACACTGGTTCGGGCGCAAACCGCTGGTATTTGAGAATCAGGATCTCGATCTGGCCGTGGCGATGGGGGCGGCGTATTACTCGTACGTGCGGTCGACCGGAAGCGGCGTGCTGGTGCGGGGCGGGCTGCCGCGCGCGTACTTCCTGGGGTTGCAGGATGCAGGGTCGTCGGCGATTCGGGCGGTTTGTTTGATGCCGCGCGGGAGCGAAGAGGGGCAAGAGATCAAACTGGAGCAACCGGAGCTGCAGCTTTTGGCGAATACGCCGGTGGCGTTCCGCCTATACAGCTCGTTGAGCCGGGCGGAGGATGGCGCGGGCGACGTGATTTCGTTCGATGCGCCGGGGGATATGCTCGATCCCGCGAGCGATCCGCGCTTACATGCGCCTTTACGAGCCGTGATCAGGTTCGGAAAAGGCGGGGAGCGTCTGGTCCCGGTGGCGCTGGGAGCGCGGCTGAGCGAAGTGGGAACGCTCGAGACGTGGGCGGAGTCGAAGATCAGCGAGCATCGGTGGCGCTTACAGTTTCAATTGCGCAAGAGCGCCGATACGGCGGAGTCTCGTCCAGCAGTGACCGCAGTGCGTTCCGGGGCGGTCATCGGTGCGGAGGCGCAGCACCATGCCGAGGAGCTGATAGAGCAAGTATTCGGAACATCGCGGTCGGGGTTCCCTCCTGAACAGCTTCCAGCGCGTTTGGAACAGGCATTAGGATTGGGGCGGCTTTCGTGGCCGCTCGCGACCATTCGCGGGTTGGCGGATAAACTTCTGACGCTAGCCGATGGGCGCAGGAAGAACGCGGCACATGAAGCGCGCTGGTTGAACTTGACGGGCTTTTGCTTGCGGCCGGGCTTTGGATTCCCTGGAGATGACTTCCGCATCGAGCAAGCGAGGCGCATTTATGCGAGCGGGCTGACGTTTGGGAACCAAGTGCAATGCGAGATCGATTGGTGGATCTTTTGCGGACGAATTGCGGGAGGCCTGAATCGGAATCAACAGGCGGATATTTTTCAGCGCCTCTCGCCTGTTCTGCTGCCGAGGCAGAAGCGGAAGCAACGCATGAATCAGAGCCTGTATCGCGAGATGTGGCGGACAGCCGCGAGCCTTGAATTGCTGCCGCAACAAACGAAGACACAGCTTGGCGATAACTTGATCGCCATGGTCAAGCAAGGCGAGATGGTGGACGCTGCGGTTTGGTGCCTGTCGCGCTTAGGCGCGCGCAAGCTGTTCAGCGGTCCGATGAATCTGGTGTTGTCGCCAAGCATTGCGAGCCGCTGGGTGGAAGCGCTACTGCGATTGCCGAGCACGCCGGCATTGCTTGAAGCGATTGTGCAGATGGGACGGCAGACCGGCGACACGGCGCGCGATCTTCCGCCTGCGACTTTGGATGCGATTCGCCGTGCGGTCGAGAAGAGCCCGCGCAGCGCGGATCTGTTGGCGCAACTAGCAGGGGAAGGCGAGGACCTTGCCGCATCGAGCCGCGTGTTCGGTGAAGAGCTGCCAGCGGGATTAGTGCTCGCCGGATCGGCGACGGAGTAGCGCTGCGCGTGCGCGAGACTGCGATCGTTGAGCGAATTCGCAGGCTGGCCGAATCGGGTCGAGCGAACCGATCCATTCTCAAGGGTATTGGAGATGATTGCGCGGTGCTTCGTCCGAAGCCAGGTGAGGATCTTGTCTTTACTTCGGATTTCGTTCTGGAAACCCGGCACTTCAGTCTCGAGGCACATGCGGCGGCGGACATCGGGCATATGGCGCTGGCGCGCAGCCTATCTGATCTGGCTGGAATGGGAGCCGAGCCAGTGTTTTGCCTGGTGTCGCTGGCAGTACCGGCGCGGCTTGGTGCGAGATGGATTGACGGCTTCTACAAAGGGTTGCTGAGCCTGGCGGGCAAATACAGGGTGACGCTGGCGGGGGGCGATCTGGCGAACTTCGATACCGTTGTCGCTGACGTGATCTGCTGCGGACGGGTGCCGCGCGGCAAGGCCATCCTGAGAAGCGCAGCGAAAGCTGGCGACCGCATTTACGTAACGGGCGCGCTGGGGGGAGCGGCCCAGGCGCTGGCTGTATCGGGCCGAGCGCTGAGTCCCGAGC
Source organism: uncultured Acidobacteriaceae bacterium (assembly GCA_963703035.1). GTDB lineage: Bacteria > Acidobacteriota > Terriglobia > Bryobacterales > Bryobacteraceae > Bog-105. The sequence continues at coordinate 3,909,339 of OY969780.1, forward strand.
CGCGCATCAACGTGGGTATTGCGCTACGCAAGCTGGGCGTGTCGGCGGGTATGGATTTGAGCGACGGGTTATCGCTCGATCTCCAGCGGCTGTGCCTGGAGTCGCACGTCAGCGCCAAAATTGAATCCGCTCCGCCGATTGCTCCGGGCGCGAGTCTGGAAGAAGCGCTGAATGGCGGGGAGGATTACGAACTGCTCTTCACCGCGCCGCAACGAAAAACAATTCCAAAAAAGATCGCAGGATTGCCGCTGAATCAGATCGGAACGATAGCACGCGGGCGCGCCGGCCAAGTGTACTTTAGAGGACGACCTCTGAAGCCGAAAGGATTCGATCATTTTCGATGAGCGCTCAGGCTGACCCGTCGGTTGTCGTGGAATTGATCGGAGCGTTCCGAGGCTCGAAGGCGATGTTCGCCGCCGTGCGATTGGGCGTGTTTGATCGGCTCGAGGAGCAGGCGCAATCGGCCGAAGCGCTCGCGGCGAAACTCGAAGTCAATGCGGGGGCATTATCGCGGCTTCTCAACGCGTGCGTCGCAATGGGGCTATTGCGGCGCGATGCCCGTGCGTATCACAATACGGCTATCGCTTCAAGATATCTAGTTAGGACCAGCCCGGAGGCGCTTTCGGGATATATTCTGTACTCGGATGAGTCGCTTTATCCGCTTTGGTCGCATCTTGACGATGCGGTTCGGGAAGGCACCAACCGCTGGACGCAGGTGTTCGGCAGTAGGGACGCGCTCTTCGCCCACTATTTCCGGGACCGTGCCGCGACTGCGGCGTTTATTGGGGGCATGCACGGGTTTGGGCGGGTTACCTCGCCGTTGGTGGCTCATGCTTTCGATCTCAGCCGGTTTAGCCATCTGGTCGATCTAGGCGGAGCAACTGGACACCTGGCCATTGCGGCTTGTGAGGCGTATCCGAAGTTAACCGCCACGGTGTTTGATCTGGCAAACATCGAACCGTTCGCAGGGACATACATCGGAGGATCGCGAATGGCCGAACGAGTGAAGTTTGTAGCCGGTGATTTCTTTGCAGACGCGCTACCTAAGGGCGATCTCTACGCTCTGGGACGTATTCTTCACGATTGGGGCGAGGAGAAAATCCACGCTCTATTGCAAAGAATTTATGACGCGCTTCCAGACGGAGGCGGGCTGCTGATTGCGGAGGCGCTTCTCGATGAGGCCCGATCGGGTCCTGTGTATGCGGTGCTGCAAGATTTGAACATGTTGGTTTGCACTGATGGTAGAGAGCGGACGTTTAGTGAATATCGGGAGCTGCTGGAATCGGCGGGATTCACAAGCGTGGAGTATGGCCGGACCGGGTCGGTCTTGGACGCGGTGTTTGCAAACAAGGTTCTACGATAGATAAGTACCAGTTTTGAATGCCGCAACTGCGCTATACCACTCCGCATAGGATTACGGTCACTCGATCGGCTTCAAAGATTCCGTATGCGCGCGGGCTGGAGCGACTTTTAGAGCACCTAGACAAGAAACGCGGCGCTTATTTGTCGTCGGGTTATGAGTATCCGGAGCGCTACTCGCGCTGGGACGTGGCGAGCGTTGCTCCGCCCATCGAGATTGTCGGGCGAGAGCGGAAGCTCGACATTCGCGCGCTGAATCGGCGCGGCGAGGTGGTGATCGCGCTGCTCGGAGATGTGCTGCGAGGGGAATCGTATTGGGAATCGTTCGAGCAGGGCGAATGCTTACTGAGTGGCCGGCTGAAGCCGCTGGCGGACCGGTTTCCGGAAGAAGAACGCAGCAAACAGCCGTCCGCCTTCTCTGTCCTGCGCACGTTGATTGAAGAGTTCCGGTATCCGGAGGACTCGCGGCTGGCGCTCATCGGCGCGTTCGGGTACGATTTGCTGTTGCAGTTCGATCCGATCCGGCTGCGCTTGCCGCGGGCGGCGCAGAAGGACCTGCACCTTTTCCTGTGCGACGAGATTTATTTTATGGATCGCAAGAAGGAGGTGATCGAGCGCTTTCGTTACGAATTCTCGGGCCAGGCGGGAAGCACGGCCGGGCTTGCGCGGAACTCGCGATCGCTCAAGATTCCGAAGGCGGCATGCGCGGATACGGAGATTGTTTCTGATCATACCCGCGAAGAGTACATCGAGAAAGTGGAAACGGTGCGGGAAGGCATGCGGCGAGGCGACTATTACGAAGTCGTGCTGCGGCAGACGTTCAGCGCGCCCTATGGAGGGAGGCCGGGGGAGTTATTTCAGCGGATTCAGAAGTCGAGCCCGAGTCCATATCAGTTCATTCTGCAAATGGGCGATGAGCAACTGGTAGGGGCGTCTCCTGAGATGTTCATTCGAGTCGAAGGCGAGCACGTTGAGACTTGCCCGATTGCCGGCACGGCGCGGCGATCGGGCGACGCGTTGCGGGATGCGGAGAGCATTCGCGAATTGTTGAATTCGACGAAAGAAGAGTCGGAGCTGACGATGTGCAGCGATGTTGACCGAAACGATAAGTCGCGGGTATGCGTTCCCGGCTCGGTGCGCGTGATTGGGAGGCGGTTGATCGAGTCTTACGCCGGGCTGTTCCATACGGTTGATCATGTGACGGGCACACTGATGGACGGCTTCGATTCGCTCGATGCTTTCCTGACGCACATGTGGGCGGTAACGATTATCGGAGCGCCGAAGAAGGCGGCCGCCCAGGCGATCGAAGATCTCGAGAAAGATGCTCGGGGTTGGTACGGGGGCGCGGTGGGGATCATCAGCCTCAATGGCGACATCAATACGGGGATTCTCATCAGGACCGTGCATTTGAAAAATGGCATGGCGCGCTACGCGGCGGGTGCAACGCTGCTGTACGATTCGGAGGCTGCTTTGGAGCACGAAGAGTGCCGCCTGAAGGCGACGAACTTTTTCCGGGCGCTCGAGCCAGCCGCCGCGAGCGCGGAAGCGCGGAATGCGGGCACTCGAGTTGGGCACGGCGTGCGGATGCTGCTGGTCGATAACGATGATTGCTTTATTCACACGCTCGCGAATTACGCGCGGCAGACCGGGGCGGTGGTTTCGACATATCGTTCAAGTGTCGCGCTGGAAGCGATCGGCGCAACCAATCCGGATATCGTATTGATTTCGCCGGGGCCGGGCCGGCCGTCTGATTTTGGCGTCAGTGAGCTGGTTCGGGAGCTGGGGAAACGCGGCGTCCCTGTGTTCGGCGTGTGTTTGGGTTTGCAAGGGATTGTTGAGGCGTTTGGAGGCGAGCTGGAAGTTCTCGATTATCCTGTGCATGGCAAGCGCTCGCTCGTGCTGCATGAAGGACGCGGTGTGTTTCGGGCATTGCCTTCGCCGTTTCGTGCGGGGCGGTATCACTCGCTGTACGCGAAGCGCGAAAGTTTTCCGGATTGCCTCGAGATTACCGCTGAGTCGGAGGACGGAATAATCATGGGCGTCCGGCACCGCGAGCTGCCGATCGAGGCAGTGCAGTTTCATCCGGAATCGATCCTTACTCTCGAGCGGGATTGCGGGCTGCAATTGATCGAGAACATGATCGAAAGCTACGCGAGCGCGGCACTGGCACTTGAACGACGCTGAGAAGCCGACTCTCGCGGTAATCGGCGGCGGGCTGGCTGGGCTTGCAACGGCCCTGGCGCTCGGATCTACTGGGCGTCGAGTCACGGTCTTTGAAGCGCGACCCTTTCTGGGCGGTCGCGCTACCTCTTATCCGCTGAATGCAGTGGATGAAAACAGCCCGACGATCGATAACTGCCAGCATGTGCTGCTGCGCTGCTGCGCGAATCTGATCGATTTCTATAAGCGTCTGGGGGTGGAAGATCGCATCCAGTTTTACCGCGAATTTTATTGGATCGAGCCGGGCGGGCGCGTTTCGGTGATGCGGCGGGGCTGGCTGCCTGCGCCCCTTCATTTCACGGAATCGTTCGCGCAGCTTCATTTTTTATCTCTGGCGGACAAGCTCAGCATTGGACGGGCTCTGCTGGCGATCAATCGCGAGTTTCGAACGCGGAGAGATCTCGCGCGCATAACGATGCTCGAGTGGCTCCGTGAAAAGAAACAGACGGCGGGCGCAATCGAGCGGTTCTGGCGTCAAGTGTTGGTGAGCGCCATTAATGAAGATCTGGACCGTATGGCAGCGGTTCATGGGTTGCAAGTTTTTTATTTGGGATTTCTTTCGCGCGCCGATTCCTACGAAATGGGGGTGCCGCGAGTGCCGCTCGCCGACCTTTATTCCGAGCAAACCTGGAAGAAGTATCCGCATATCGCGATTCAGCACCGGGCGGCTGTACAGGGGTTAGAGATTGAGAACAATAGGATTTCTCATTTGATCGTGAACGGTGAACGGGTCGTGGCGGACGCATATGTGCTCGCGGTGCCGTTTGAGCGTGTTGCGGTTCTGGCGCCCGGTGTCATTGATACTTCCGGTTTCAGTCATTCGCCGATTACGGGGATTCATCTTTGGTTCGACAGGGCGGTTACTGAGCTGCCGCATGCGACGCTGCTCGACCGGACGATTCAGTGGATGTTTAACAAACATGAAGGGCGGCACATTCAGCTTGTGGTGAGCGCGTCACGCAGCATGGTCGAGACGAAGCGCGAGGATGTGATCGAGCTTGCGCTTCGGGAGTTGAAAGAGTTTTTTCCGATTGCGGCGGGCGTGCAGGTCGAACGGGCTCATGTGGTGAAAGAAGTGCGGGCGACGTTTTCGGCGGCTCCGGCGATAGAGGAGCGGCGCCCCGAAAATGCTACTTCGATTTCGAATTTGTTTTTGGCTGGAGATTGGACGCGGTCAGGGTGGCCGGCGACAATGGAAGGCGCGGTGCGCAGCGGGTATTTGGCGGCGGAAGCGGTGCTGGGGTGGTTCGGGGAGGAGAGAAAGTTCGTACTGGCGGATGTAGCGTAATCTAGCGCTGGTTGGATTTGAGGATCTTTTTGCGCAGGCGGATGCATTTGGGCGTTACTTCGACTAGCTCATCTTCGCGGATGAATTCGATGGCTTGCTCGAGGTTCAGGATGCGGGGTGGCACGAGTCGAATGGCTTCGTCTGAAGTGGACGCGCGCATGTTGGTGAGCTTTTTTTCCTTGACGATATTCACATCGAGATCGCTGTCCCGGGCGTTTTCGCCGATGATCATGCCCTGGTAGACTTCCGTTCCCGGCGAGATGAAAATTACGCCTCGTTCCTGCAGATTGAAAATTGCGTAGCTGGTCGCTGTGCCGGGGCGATCGGCGACGAGTGAACCGGTTGGGCGCATTTCGATTTCGCCCTGCCACTCGACGTATCCGTGAAACAGCGAGTTCATGATGGCGGTGCCTTTGGTGTCCGTCAGCATCTCGCTGCGCAGGCCGATCAAGCCACGCGAGGGAACGAGAAATTCCAGGCGCACGCGGCCGGAGCCATGATTCACCATCTTGCTCATCTTGCCCTTGCGCGTGCCGAGTTTTTCGATGACGACACCGATATACTCCTCGGGGCAGTCGATGACGAGTAGTTCAAGTGGCTCATGCAGGACCCCGCTGACCATACGGGTGAGGATCTCGGGTTTCCCGACCTGCAGCTCGTAGCCTTCCCGGCGCATCATCTCGATGAGAATGGCGAGCTGCAGTTCTCCGCGGCCCATCACTTTGAAAGCGTCCGGGCCGCCGGCTTCTTCAACGCGAATGGAGACGTTTGTCAGGAGCTCTTTGTCAAGGCGGTCGCGAAGATTGCGCGAGGTGACGAATTGACCCTCACGGCCGGCGAACGGCGAATTATTGATGGTGAAGGTCATTGCGATCGTCGGCTCGTCAATCTGGATGTTGGGCAGAGGTTTGGGTTCCTCTGCGTGAGTGACAGTTTCGCCGATAGTGATTCCTTCGACACCTGCAATCGCGAGGACATCGCCGGGCTGCCCGACGGTTTCGTCGACGCGCTTCAAGCCTTCGAAGGAATAGAGTTTCGTGATACGCGTTTTCTGGAGCGAGCCGTCGAGCTTTACAATTCCTACTTCATCGCCGTGCCGTAAAGTGCCGTTGAAGACGCGGCCGATCGCAAGGCGACCGAGGTAATCGCTGTAATCGAGGTTGGCAACGAGCAGTTGCAGGGTAGAAGCCGGATCGCCGCTAGGGGATGGAATGTGCTTCAGGATGGTTTCGAATAAGGGCGCGAGATTTTCGCCGGATTGGCTGGGGTCGAGCAGGGCGATTCCTGCTTTGGCATTGGTATAGATGACGGGAAAATCGAGCTGGTCTTCGGTGGCATCTAGATCGATGAATAGGTCGTAAATTTCGTTGAGCACTTCCTGAATGCGCGCGTCCGGGCGGTCGATTTTGTTGATGACGACTACGGGCGGCAGCTTCGCCTCGAGGGCTTTCATCAGAACGTAGCGGGTTTGGGGAAGCGGGCCCTCGCTCGCATCAACGAGCAGCATGACGCCATCGACGATCTTGAGAGCGCGCTCGACTTCGCCTCCGAAATCGCTGTGGCCGGGCGTGTCAACGATGTTGATTTTGGTGCCGTGGTAGCGCACGCCCGTGTTTTTGGCGAGGATAGTGATGCCGCGCTCGCGCTCGAGCTCGTTTGAATCCATCATGCGCTCGACGGTTGCTTCGTTGGCCCGGAATAGGCCGCTTTGGCGCAGCATGGCATCTACCAGCGTGGTTTTTCCGTGATCAACGTGCGCAATGATGGCGATGTTGCGCGTGTTGATCGCGCCGTTTTGTGAGGACATCCGTAAGTTTCATGGTCGCATGCGGAACCGCTATGCGACCCTGTGACGGAATGGCTGGAATCGAAGGATTGCCGACGCTCGTGATTGTGGGCCGGCCGAATGTAGGCAAATCGACATTGTTCAACGCGATCTTGGGAGACCGGCGGTCGATTGTTGGAAATGAGCCGGGCATTACGCGGGACCGGATTTATGGAGAAGCGGAGTATCGGGGCAAGCGCTTTGGCGTGATTGATACGGGCGGCATTCTCCCGCATGATGACGCGCTCATACCGACGGAAATCTTGAAACAGGCGCGGGTGGCGCTCGATCTGGCTACGCAGATTCTGTTTGTGATTGATGGGCGTACGGAGATTACGGCGGCGGACCGGGATTTGGCGACGCTGTTGCGGACTTTGAATAAGCCGTTGTCGCTGGTAGTGAATAAGATCGATGCGAAGTCGCGCGAGAATTTGGTGCACGAATTTTATTCGGTCGGACTGGGAGAGCCGTGGGCGGTTTCGGCTGAGCACAGGCTGGGGTTGGATGAACTGCTCGACCACGTGACAGCTGACTTTCCGCGCGAACCTGAGCCCGAAGAAGAAGCTGAAGCGGAAGGCGGCGAGCGGCGGATCAAGGTCGCGATCATCGGGCGGCCGAATGTTGGGAAGTCGACGATGTTGAATGCACTGGTAGGGGCAGAGAGAGCGATTGTTTCGCCGGTGCCGGGGACAACGCGCGACGCAGTCGATGAGAGCGTTCGTGAAGGCAACACGGTCTTTCGGTTCGTCGACACGGCCGGCATTCGACGCAAGGGAAAGACGAGCGAGATGACCGAGAAGTTGAGCGTCGTCATGGCGCGGCGGCATATCCGCATGGCGAATGTAGTGTTGCTGCTTGTGGATGCGACGGAGGGCGTGGTTGGATCGGATGCAACAGTCGCGGGCTATGCGCACGAGGAAGGACGCGCGGTGATCATCGTCGTGAACAAGTGGGATGCGGCCGAAGCGAAGAGCAAACGTGCGTTCACCCAAACGGTGCGCGATGAGCTGAAGTTTCTCGATTACGCGCCGGTGTTGTTCGCCTCGGCAAAAAATGGTGAAGGGATGCGGCGGATTTTGATGACTGTGCGGCGATGCTTCGAAACGGCTTCGAAGCGGGTAACGACGGGAGAGCTGAACCGGTTTGTTGAGACGTTGAGGTTTGAGAGCGATATACGGATTTACTACCTAACGCAGGCTTCCATACGGCCGCCGACCTTTGTGGTGTTCACGGATAAAGCGGACAAGATGCATTTTTCGATTGAACGGTTCTTGACGAACCGATTGCGGGAGCGGTTTGGCTTTGAGGGTACGCCAATTGTCATAAAAGCCAAGAGACGGTAGACACATGACGGGCTTGTTGGGCATTCCCCTCACAGAAAGTGTTCAGTGCTTTGGACAGAGGCGGGACAATTTAGCTTGCCAGGGATTGACAGGACCAGCGCTGTGGTTAAACATACGAGAGCACCTATCTCTTTGGACGTTTTTATTGGCATTGAGGCCAAAGAATGGGCCTGGCAGGAGGGGCGATGTTTTGTCTCCGTCGAGCGCTTCAGCTTTCTGCGATTGTATTTTTCTATTTTGGGTCCACGGCAATCGTTAAGGCGCAACTGAATCGCGGTGTTATTGAGGGCGTGGTTACGGATGCTCAAGGGGGCGCGATGCCCGGGGTGGCTGTCTCAATCACATCGACGGATACGAATGTGTCAGTTCGAGCGAAAACGAACAACACCGGATATTACCGTGTTGAAGATCTGGTGCCCGGGCACTATACCGCTCATTTTTCAGCGGCCGGGTTCTCGCCTTTGGACGTGACCGGGATTGAACTCCCGGCGGGCGAGGTAATTCGGGTGGCGGGCCAACTTCGGGTCGGAACCGTTCAGCAAGCGATTGAGGTGAAAGCCGGCGTACCGCTCGTCGAAACGTCAGCTTCAAATTTCAGTACCACTCTTCAGGGCAACATCATTCAAAACGTTCCGCTAGCGGGCCGGGACTTGCAGCAGTTGACGTTCCTACTGCCCGGCGTGAATAACGTAGGCGGCCCTCCCGGCAGCAATTTTGGGTTTAACAGTGAGTTTGGAACGTTTCCGGACCCAACGCACCTTATCGGTTCTCAGGTGGCGGTCAATGGCGGGCAGAGCGGCGCGAACGCCTGGTATCTCGATGGCAATCTGAACATCTCGGACCTTGGAGAAAACATCGTGGTGGATCCTTCTCCCGATGCTGTCTCGGAGTTTCAGGCGATCACAAACGCCTTCTCAGCGGAATATGGGCATACGGGAGGGGCTGTTTTCAATGTCGTTCTGAAGTCGGGAACCAAGGATTATCACGGGGATGTTTACGAATATCTGCGCAACAGTTTTTTCAATGCGCGCAACCCTTTTGCGTCGATAGGCGGGATCAGCCAGACGCAGGTGCGCTTCAACAATTTCGGCGGGACTCTCGGCGGCCCGGTGATTATTCCGCATCTGTACAACGGAAAGGACAAGACATTCTTTTTCTTTTCTTACGACACGCAGATTCTTCATCAAGCAGGCCAGAATGTGTTTACAGTTCCTACTCCGCTCATGCGCCAAGGAAATTTCAGCGAGGATCCGAACGTCGTCAGCAATGGCATTTACGATCCTTACACGACTGCCGGTCCTGACCCGAACGGATTATTTGCCCGCCAACCGTTCCTGAACGCGAGCGGTGGTATGGCCACATCCATCCCTGCAAACCGGTTGGATCCGACTGCGATGTTCTTTGTGAATTCGTTTCCTTTGCCCAATCACATCGATACTCTAGGAGGTTGTCCGCTCGCGCAAGGCGGAACCTTCAGCATCTGTAACAACTATCTGGGACCGGTCGCAAGCAGCCAAGATCCAGTCAATCTTTCGCTCAAAATCGATCACCAGAGCGGTAATAGCCATTACTTTGCGGAATGGCTCTTTAATCCGACGCAGTACACAAACTTTGTCTTACCTTGGACTGGCCCGACTTTCCCACAAGATAGTGTTGGCTTCGGATCGCCTTATGACTTTAATAACCACAATCAGATACTTGCGTTGGGCCATACTTACACGTTCAGTCCTACGCTGTTGAACGAGTTTCGGGTTAGTTTCAGCCGGCAATTCATGACTACAAATCCGGCCCAGCCGTATCCGAACAGTGTTACAGACCAGTCGGGCGTGGAACAGCGTTTGGCAGGGCTGGACTTACCGACGAACTTTTTTTATCCAACACCTCACTTCACGATCAGCAATACGCCCGGCGGTGGTTATATTTCGTTCGGCCCTACTTCTTGGACCAACATGAATACGGGAGCCGAGGCGTACACGCTGATTGACAACGTAACTAAAGTCGTGAACAGGCACACCCTGAAGGCGGGGTTTATGTACCGGCTCGATCACGGAATGTATGAGAGCGACTATCCGACGGCACTCACTTTTTCGGGATCTTTGACGCAGAACGCCGTTACGGGGTTGGGAGGGAACGGTCTGGCGCAATTTGAACTGGGAGCCGCGCCTGCCGACGGGAGCGGCTATGCGGGCCATTCGACATCGCCCTACACGCGGTGGCGGTCCTGGGCGGGTTACATCCAGGATGATTTCCATGTGACGCGGAACTTTACGTTGAATTTTGGGCTGCGTTACGACCTGAATGGCTATTTCAAATCGCGCAATTATCCGATGGCGAATTTTTGCTTTACTTGTATCAATCCGCAAACGGGGTTGAAAGGGCAACTGGTGTACGAGGGTAGCCCGGATTTTCCGAATGGCGACATACTGCCGGCGAACCACAACGGCTTCGCTCCGCGGTTGAACTTTGCCTGGTCACCACTCGGAAATGGCAGGACTGTGATACGTGGCGGCTACGACATTTTTTACACTGATGCTCTGGCAAATATTAATGCACCAGGGCAGTCTCAAGTGAATGCATCAGGATGGGGGCTCTCTGCGGGATGGGATACGAGCTACACTCCGCAGTGCGTCGCGTTTGCCGGGCCATGCGTCGCATTCCCCCTAAGTGACAGGAGCATCAATAAGACTAACTTGCTGTTTCCATCGATAAACGGGCCATTTCCTGCACAAGTGCGGGGAAATGTGCTAGGCAGCGCGTACGCCTTCACGAAGCCTCCCAGAGATCCGATGGTGGAAAACTGGACGTTTGAAATTCAGCAGCAGCTTCCTGGGACGATGATGATTAGTGTGGGATATATAGGCAATCATGGAACTCATCTGGCGGGTCTTGGCCCGGGTAACTGGTACAACTATGTTCCGACTGCGCTAAAACTGAAATACAAGGCGCAGCTTTTTAACAACTATCCCATAAGTCAGTTCTATTCGGGTAAGACCGCAACGCAGCTGGGATTATTGTATGCCGATCCAATCTCGGGGACGCCCGCAACATCGCTGCCGCTTTCAACCCTGCTTCTTCCGTATCCGTTCTTTGCAGGCGGAGTGAACGCCAACGGGGAATACCGGGGTTCGAGCGATTACGATGCTCTGGATGTCAAGATCCAGAAGCGATTCTCTAACGGCCTCGACTTTATCGTTGCGTATACCTGGTCCAAAGAGATTGACAGCGGGGCAGTGGGCGGGCTTGGCGTAGAAGTTGTCGATCCTATTCATTACAACCGGACCGGATTTACCGGGGGCCGGGGAGGTGCGCTATACAGCTCATTCGGCGGACCGGTTTCGTTTCAGGATCCGGACAACCTCACCGCGGAGCGCGCGGTCAGCGTAAATGATATTCCTCAGATGCTGAATATCGCGAGCACGTACGAGTTGCCAATCGGAACCGGTAAGGCGCTAGTAATTCCCAACCGCCTGCTCAATAGCATTGCCGGAGGCTGGAAACTGACGGGCAACTTGAATGCGCAAGACGGATTGCCTTTAACCATCACATGTCCTCCCAGCACGCTTCAATCGCTAAGCGCGACGGGCGGCCTTGGAAGATGCAGCCTCATTGGCGATCCGAATTTCACCGGCTCTCGAACCAAAGCGCAGGAAACTGCTCAATGGTTCAATCCAGCAGCTTTCGAGCCTGCTTTTGGAAACGACCCGACCTTTTGGGCGAACTATGATCCGACGGATCCGCGTGCCTGGACTTTCGGGAATTTGGGCCCACGGAGCAGCGCGATTCGCTCTCCGGGATTCTGGAATCTGGATGCATCCTTGATTAAGGACTTTCATTTTACAGAAGCTAAGTATCTCGAATTTCGATGGGAAGTCTTCAATGCGCTGAATCACCAAAATCTGGGTCTTCCCAACACCGCGTTTTGCTTGCCGCCGAATCCAGACGGCTCCACCGACTTGGTCCACCAAGCTGGCTGTACGTTTGGGAGAATCACGGATGTGCAAACGGATCCGCGAGCTATGGAATTCGCGCTGAAGTTCTTCTTTTGACAGCCAAGCACGCGTAGTAACTACCTATATGACGCGCACGCCTTGGAGACACTGAGAGATGTACTGCCATAACAAATCTAGCGCTATTCTCGCCAACAATGCTAATTACATTCCTGGCGGAGTAGTTTCGGTAAATCGCGCAGTAAAGCCGGAAATCGTGTTTGTAAAAGGTCAGGGCGCGTATATGTGGGATGCCGATGGGAACCAGTATATCGACTATCATGCGGCTTTTGCCCCGCATTTCCTAGGACATAACGATCCATATGTAAACGACGCTGTTATGCGTGTTCTGCGCGACGGAGCGAGCCTGTACGGATCTGGAACCACCGTTCAGGAAGGATTGTTGGCTGAGCTAATCTGCGGCCATGTGCCATCGGTCGATACTATTCAGCTTCTTAATACCGGAAGCGAAGCCACTTATCAGGCGCTCCGTTTGGCTCGCGCCGCGACTGGCCGCGATCACATTGTTGTGATGCAAGGCGGTTACAACGGCTGGCACAACGATGTTTCCTGCAATCTCATGACGGCGCTGGGCGAGCTTGGCCCCAGACGATCTCCCGGCGAATATCCGTACAAGCCTATCAGCGCTGGCGTGCCGATTGAGCACCAAAAGTTAATACATCCGATTAATTTCAATGATCTCGATTCTGTTCGCTACGTTTGTGAACAGCACTCGATCGCCGGATTGATCGTTGAGCCGATTCTCCAAAATGTAGGCATTATCAAGCCGGAACCGGGTTATCTGGAGGGGCTTCGAGCGCTCGCAGACCGTTACGGTTTTGTACTGATCTTTGATGAAGTAAAAACAGGCTTTCGCCATGCAATTGGTGGATACGCGAGCATCGCTGCAGTCACGCCGGACTTGATTGTATTTGGCAAAGCCGTCGCGAATGGGTATCCAATGGCGATTCTTGGGGGCAGGCGGGAATTGATGAACTATTTTGTTCATCCTGATGCTTCGAAGCGAGTCCTATTAGCCGGAACCTACAATGCCCACCCTGTACCGACTGCAGCGGCCATCGCGACCATAGAACGCCTGCTCATGAACGATGGCGAAGTCTATCTGCATGTGGATTCGCTTGGGGAGCAGATGCAGCACGGTATGGAAAGAATTTTCGACGAAACGGGTGTGGCGGCCGTAGTTGCGCGGCAGGGCTCAGCCTTTTGCACGTATTTTATGCATCACCTGCCAAAGGATTGGCATGACCTAGCCAAGAATCACGATTTTGCTTTCGACGAAGAACTGCGGCGGGATCTGATCGAGCGTGGGATTTACTTCTTCCCGCATGCAGTGAAGCAATGTTCCGTTTCCGCTGCGCATACTGAAACGGACATTGAGACCACCCTGGAGTGCCTGAAGCAATCGTTGACATGCTGCCTCGGTAAGTATTCGCGTCCCGCAGCGTTAACCAGCTAAGTTAAACATGAAATCTTGGCTCCTATTATTCAGTTGTAACTTGATGTGGGCATTGCAGTTTACCTGTATCAAGTTGGTTCAGGATCAAGTTGGCTCCTTATTTACTGTCTGGGGGCCGATGACCCTGGCCACGCTCATGCTCGTTCCCCTGATTGGAACGGAAAAGAAAGACAAGTCGAACGCCGTTCCGCCGAAGCATTATAGGCGCGACATTCTAACCTTCTTTATATTGGCTCTATTTGGAATCTTCCCGGGTCAGATTCTGGTCACGTGGGGAACAAGGATGTCTCTCGCCAGTAACGCTGCGCTGCTCATGTTGGCTCTGCCCGTTTGTACTGCGGCGATGGCTTTCATTTTTCTCGGGGAGAGGATGACCCGGGTACGTTGGATCAGCTTTGGATTGGCGATAGTCGGCGTGGTGATTTGCTCAGGCAAGGACGTTCAGGGATTCAATTTAGGACGAGGCTATCTGCTCGGTAACACGCTCATTTTTCTGGGAGTCCTCGGGAGTGCCTTCTATAACTCATATGGGAAGAAATTACTCGAGCGTTACTCCGAGATGGAAATGCTGTTCGGGACATACGTAGCGATGTTCGTTATCCTCACGCCTTTAGTGCTGACCGAAGAACGACAGGTATTTGCGAATATTCCGCATTTTACGGCGAGAACTTGGATCGGGCTTGGTCTGTTGACTTTTTTCCATAACTACTTGTCAATGGTTCTATTCCTCAAAGCATTAAAGCAGCTCGATGCCATTCAGGCCGCCTTATCGAATTACCTGATAACCATCTTCGGTGTTGCGATCGCAGCGATTTGGCTGGGTGAAAAACTCAGCCTATTGGCGATCATCGGCGGATTGATGGTTCTTACGGGAACCTTGCTGATTACTCTCTGGCACAGCCGGTCAGATTCCGCCGCGCTGGGCGCGCAAGCGGTGAATGGGTAACGTGATGGACAAATCGAGTCTGCCGGCTGTATCAGAAGCGATCAAAGTTGGCGTGATCGGGCTAGGCTTGATGGGTCGCAGCATCATCGCCTGCCTTCTTGCCTCGGGTCATCGCGTCGTCGGCATTACGGATAACAGAGCTAAAGACGCCGATGCTGACGAGCACGTCCTTGGGTACCTGCGCGAAATGCAGAAAGAGGGGCTGTTGCGCGAAGTCCCTGAACAAGCTCATGGTCGGCTCGAGATTACGAACGATTTCGCCCAGCTTGCGGAATGCGGGGCCGTGATCGAAACGATCACGGAAAACGTAACTGCTAAGAAGCAAGTCTTGCGGCGAGTCGAGGAAGCAGTATCTCCAGACACTCTGATCGGCAGCAACACCTCGGGAATTCCGATCTCCACTTTGCAAGAGGGTGCGCTCCATCCAGAACGAATCCTCGGAATCCATTGGGCGGAGCCAGCTCACGTCACGCGATTCATGGAAATCGTATGCGGCGATCGCACCACGTCGGGCTTCGCAGAGCGCGCCGTTTCGTTCGCCCGCCTTTGGAATAAGGAACCTACCCTTGTGCGCCGAGACATACGCGGCTTCATTACCAACCGGATCATGTACGCAATGCTGCGCGAGGCCTTTTTTCTTGTAGAGAACGGTTACGCCACGCCGACCGATATCGACCGCTCGCTCCGGAATGATTACGGTTACTGGATTACTTTCGCCGGCCCGTTTCGGTTCATGGACCTGACCGGAATTCCTGCTTATGCCGAAGTCATGCGAGATTTGTTTCCGGAATTATCGTGTTCCAGAGAAATGCCGAAGTTAATGCAACAAGTAGTTGAGTCAGGCGCGCGAGGCGTGTCGAACGCGAAAGGTTTCTACCAGTACACTCCCGAGCAAGCCCAAAATTGGGAGAAATTGTTCCTTCAATTCAGTTACGATATTCGCGCTCTCGCGCAAAAATATCCCGAAGACATTGGGGATCGAGTCTGACAGCTCCGAAGCTATGTCTACCCAGCAACCGGAACGTCGCGAATTTATCCGTCGTCTGACAGCGGGCGCAGCTTTCGCGCCCGCGAGCGCAGCCGGATATCCTGCCGCGAACCCAACTCGCGCCAATCACATTCTGAATGTGCTCGATTTCGGCGCCGTGCCCGACGGACGCACTCTCACCACGTCGGCGATTCAGGCCGCAGTTGATGGGTGTGCGAATGCCGGCGGCGGGAGGGTTGTCATTCCGCCAGGAAGATATTTGACCGGCCCAATCTTCTTGAAGAGCAATCTTGAGGTTGAGATTCTTGCAGGCGCCACGCTTCTCGGAAGCACGAAGTTTTCAGATTATCCGACCATGCAGGGGTGGTGGGAAGGTGTCGAGCGGAAGATCTACGCTTCCATGTTCACGGGTGTGGGGCTCGAGAACGTCTCGATTTATGGCCGGGGAGTTCTCGACGGGCAGGGAGCGATTTGGTTAGAGGCATGGGGCAAGACTGAAGAGCTTCGCAAGAAGCTGGGCATTGTAGGAAGAGAGCCCGAGAATCCTCCCGGCTCGCCGCTGCCTTGGCCTCGGCCGCGGATGATCAACCTATATCGCTGCCGTAATCTGCTGATCAGCGGGTTGACCATTAAGGAGTCCCCATCGTGGACGGTTCACCCGGTCCTATGTGAAGACGTTTGCATCGAGGGGCTCACGATTCTGAATCCAGCCCACTCCTGGAATACGGACGGTATTGATCCTGAGTCCTGCCGCAATGTCCGGATTTCTAATTGCTACATCAGCACGGGCGATGATTGCATCATGCTCAAATCCGGCTACAGATACGTGCCCGGAAAGTCGTTCGTGCCGTGCGAAAACATTGCTGTAACGAACTGCGTGTTCCATGATGGCGGATGCGGAGTAGGCATTGGAAGCGAAACGGCCGGAGGCGTACGCAACCTTGTGATCAGCAATTGCGTATGTGACGGAACCGATTGCGGATTGTATTTTCGGACTGCGCGCGGCCGGGGCAACGTGGTTGAGAACGTATCGGCAACCAACTTCATCATGCGACGCATTCTCGATACGGGCCTTGTGATCGGGATGTTCTATGAGGACGAGGATCGCAATACAGCGCGGCCGGTAAACGAGGGCACGCCAACTTTTCGCGACTTCTACTGCTCCGATATTCTCGTCGATGGAGCGAAACGCGCAGTTGTCATCGAGGGTCTGCCCGAGAACCCGATGCACAGGGTATCGCTAGAAAATATCTTCGTGAAAGCTGCCCAACAGGGAGTTTCGTCCTACCAGGTGCGCGGACTCAGTCTCAGCAACATGGTTGTGAATGCGGAAAGCGGACCGTCGGTCGCGTGCAGGAACGTGCGCGATGTCGAATTGATCCGGGTGCGAGCGCCCAAACCAGAGCCGAATGCACCAATGATTGAACTGAAAGAGGTGCAGCAGGCAGTAGTGCAGTCCTGCTCTGCGGGATCGAATGGCCGCGCATTGGTCCGGCTTACAGGCCCTGGGAATGGAGACGTCAGTTTGGCCCTGAATCGTGTCTCACATTCAAGTAAAGAGATCGTGTTTACCGAAGGAGCGTCGGAGCAAGCGGTAGTGAGGCGAGGCTAAGTAGCGCGTTAGGAGAGCCGCAGGCATGGGATTCATTACAGAGGATTTCTTACTGCATTCCGACGCAGCCCGGCGGCTGTACCATGAACACGCGGCCATCCCGCCCATCTTCGACTATCACTCGCATCTCTCGCCGAAAGACATCGCGGAGGATCGCCATTTTGCGAACGTTTTTGAAATGTGGCTCGCGGGAGATCACTATAAGTGGCGCGCGATGCGGGCAGACGGGGTTTCAGAGCGTTTTTGTACCGGAGATGCGGCTCCGCGCGAAAAGTTTATGGCGTGGGCCAGGACCGTTCCACATACGCTCCGAAACCCTTTGTATCAATGGACGCATCTCGAGCTGGCACGATATTTCGGGATCGACCAACTGCTGGACGAGCGTAGTGCTTCTGAAATTTGGGAGCGTGCGAATGCGGCGCTCACGAGTCGTGGCCTCACAGCCCGCGGAATATTGAGAAAACTGCGCGTGACCGTGCTCTGCACCACGGACGATCCAAGCGAGGATCTTGCGTATCACAAGCGGATTGCGGCCGAGGAGAAAACGTTTCGTATCTATCCAACATTTCGCCCTGACAAAGCTCTCCAGGTGCACCTTCCCGACGCGTTCAATAAGTGGGCTGACCGGCTGAGTGCAACCAGCAATATCGAAATCAACTCACTTCAGAAATTGCTCGAGGCCTTGAAACGAAGGCATGACGAGTTCCATGCATTGGGGGCGCGCGCGTCCGATCATGGGCTGAATTACTGCTATGTCGATTTCTGTTCCGAGAGCACGGCAGCGGCGATCTTCGATAAAGTGCGTTCCGGCAAACCGGCGACTCCTGACGAGCAGGGTAAATTTGCCGCATTCCTGATGCTGTATTTCGGGCATCTCGACGCCCAAAAGGGCTGGACCAAGCAGTTGCATTTGGGAGCGCTGCGCAACGCGAACAGTCGCGCATTGCGCGAGCACGGGCCCGATTCGGGATTCGATTCCATCGGCGACTGGCGTCATGCCGAGGCCCTCTGCTCCTATATGGACCGGCTCGATCAGCAACGCGCGCTGCCGAAGCTGGTCGTTTACAATGCGAACCCCGCCGATAATTACGTGTTTGCGACCGCGATTGGGAATTTCCAGGACGGCGCGGGAATGCAGAAGCTCCAATTCGGCACGCCGTGGTGGTTCCTCGACCAGAAAGAAGGAATCGAGTGGCAGTTGAACACACTTTCGAACACCGGCCTGCTTGCGCGATTCATCGGGATGACCGCCGACTCACGTTCTTTCATGTCCTTCCCGCGCCATGAGTATTTCCGGCGCGTGCTCTGCAATCTATTAGGGCGCGATATGGAGACCGGCGAGCTTCCCAATGATGAAGCGCTTATCGGAAATATGGTGCGAAACATCTGCTTTGACAACGTGCGGCAGTATCTTGGCATCGACTGCCCCGATGAACCCGTTCAGTAACTCAAGGCCCGGACGGGCCTCCGGTCAAACAATCAGCGGTCTTTTCGCGGGGCGCTTTCGCTGGATCATCTGCGCTCTGCTGCTCCTCGGCACCACCAAAAATTACATGGATCGGCAGATCCTCGGAGTGCTGAAAACCACTCTACAGCATGACCTGGGATGGAATGAAATCGACTACAGCAATCTGGTTTTTGCATTTCAAGCCGCTTATGCCGCCGGCATGATCATTGTCGGGTGGGTTATTGATTACGTCGGCACGCGTTTAGGATATGCGCTGGCGATGGTGTTCTGGAGCGTTGCATCGATCGGGCACGCGCTGTGCAGCTCTCTTTTTGAATTTGTACTCGCCCGCTCAGCGCTCGGATTCGGCGAGGCGGGTGTTTTCCCGGCCAGCATCAAAACTACGGCAGAATGGTTCCCCAAAAAAGAGCGTGCGCTGGCGACGGGAATTTTCAACGCAGGAAGCAATATGGGAGCGATTCTCACACCCTTGTTCGTGCCGTGGATAACGATTCAATGGGGCTGGCGCTGGGCTTTCGTCATGACCGGCGGGCTGGGTTTCCTGTGGGTCGTGCTCTGGCTCTTGATTTACCACAAACCCGAAGCGCACAAATCCGTTACACCTGCTGAACTCGAGTATATTCGGAGCGATTCAGACGAACGGCGCGTGAGGATTCCGTGGCGCAGTCTGCTGCGCTATCGGCAAACCTGGTCTTTTCTGATTGGAAAATTTCTCACCGACCCAATCTGGTGGTTCTACTTATTCTGGGCGCCGGGATTCCTGCAACAGCAGCACGGGCTCTCACTCACTCAAATCGGCTTGCCTGTCATAGCAATTTACGTCATCTCCGATTTCGGCAGTGTGGTGGGTGGTTGGTTTTCATCATGGCTAATCCAGCACGGGCGCACTGTGAACTTCAGCCGCAAATTCGTGATGCTGCTCTGCGCACTCTGTACGCTTCCGGTAATCCACGCGTACGCTGTTGCCAGCGTCTGGAGCGCCGTGTTTTTGATTGGACTCGCTGCGGCAGCGCATCAGGGATTCTCCGCCAACATCTTTACAATCACGTCGGATATGTTTCCCAGCGCTGCAGTGGCTTCCGTTGTCGGCATCGGTGGTATGGCGGGCGCAATCGGAGGAATGCTCATCGCGAAGTTAGTCGGATACGTCTTGCAGTGGACCGGCAGCTACAAAATTCCGTTTCTGCTGGCGGGATTGGCGTATCTTGTGGCGTTGGGCGTCATTCAGCTAATCACGCCAAGGCTCGCCCCGGTTACTTCGGAATAACTCTCGTATAGGGCGGTGGAGTGGTCACGCCTGCGGCTTGCTTTATTTCCGTGGGAGCGGCGAGCGCCGAGAGGCGATCGAGATCGAAGTACTTGTAGAGATCGAGGCAAAAAAGCTCCGGCGCAGCGCGGAACGGCACGTGTTTCTCGAGGAGATAACCCAAGCTCTGCATCGTGTGATGGCTTTCGATCCGGGAAAACGTGCCGGGCTCGAGCGCCCCAGCAACGAGTGCGATCACCTGATTCCGAATGCCGTCTGTTTCAAGGCTAACGGCATTGTCCGAAGCAGTAGCGCGAAACCATCGAGCTACGGCCAGCAATTGGGCCGCTTCGAGACCCAGCGGGCGCCCTCCTGTGGTGGCGACCAGCATTTCCCAATCCGAAGGGTCGGGCTGTTCCGGGGCTGTCGCACCGTTGAATAGCACATCCAACGCGATAACCTGCTCTCCGCGGTTGATGTGTTCCGACACCATCTCGCCACTCGCCTTATATCCCTTGTCGTTCAGCACGATCACCGCGGGCGCGTTTCCAGGCGCCGAAATCGCCTTCAGCCAAACTCCGGTTGCGCTCAGCCCGTTTGAAAAGTCAAACCGGTAGGACAGGTTCTCATACCCTAAGCGCTTGCCAGCCGCCATTCTCCACGCGTTCTCGACGGAGACCGGCGCATCGCGAACGACGGCTTTCAATTGTTCCCGCTCTCGTTTACTCCAGGCCTCACGCTCACCATTGGACGGAATTGGCGTACGTGTAATTTGGCCGGCTAGTTTCCTTGCAAGTCCGAGAATTGTTAAATTTTGCGGCGGCAAACCGGCGGCGAGTTCCTTCGCCGGCCTGATCTCGCCATCGCTCGGTATCTCGGTTGAACCGCCGGATAATCCGAAATGTTTGTCGAAGAAGGCGTACGCGTGCTCCCGGTTATCCAGCTGATAGTTATGCGTGCCGGGATCGCGGTTCTCGTGCCACGCGAGATTGTCCGGTTTACCGAACTGTTGAAAAAACGGTTTGATCCGGTCGTAGATGTAGGGTTTCACCAGCCCGGCGCGAAAACAGCAGTCATCTTCAGCGTTGTGAATGAGCATGGTGGGGCGAGGTGCGCGTATAGCGACGAACGCGGGGTAATCTTCATGCCGGATAAGATCCGTCGCATTTTCTTCGATTTCATCGGTATCCAGCGGACGAATGAGATTCGATTCGAGCGCTCCGAATCCTGCCACCTCGACAGAGACCGCGATTCGGGTATCAAAAGCAGCGAGGATCGTCGTCTGCCAGCCGCCGCCCGACAGACCTGTGACGCCCAGGCGAGCCGCATCGATTTGTGGCAAGGTTGCGAGGTAATCGAGTCCGCGGCGCATCGCAAGATAAAAGAAGCCCAGCGCATTTGAGCCCACAAGATCCAGGTGAGCGCCGAAGTCGTGCTCGTCTTGAGCTTGCGCTAATTCGCCGAAATTGAGCCAATCCAAGCTGAGTGCGAAGATGCCGCGCTTCGCGAAATTGATGCAACGCTTCTGCTCGTATTCTGCTGCGTTTCCAGCAGGCTCATGGCCGATGACGTTCAGGATTCCCGGAATTTTTCCATGTATGTTTTCCGGCTCATAGAGCACCGCTGTCGATTGGAATCCCGGCACGATATCGTACCGGAATTTTCGCAAACGGTAGCCGTGAGTGGTTTCGATGACATCGACCTGCTCGAATTTCGGAGCCGATTCCACCCAGTCGCGAGGCCATCCGTGAAACGCTACGTCTTCGAGGATGCGCTTGCGTATGTCCCGCTCCTCCTCGCGCCACTGCTCGGGACTCGAAGGAGAAGGCAGCTTCGGAATACGCTTCATCAGATAGCTTTGGAGCTGAGATGCCGTGACTGACGCTGGCTGAATTTGCGGTCGAAGAACGCCCTCAAGTGAAGCTGCCGTAGTCTGGGCGTGGGCTAAACCAGCTAGCCCACAAACCGGTATGGCGCAGAACAAGAATGAGAGGACCGGCCGGAATGGGTTCAACCGATCCCTCTCTCTGAAGCGAACTTCTTAGTGACAGTTCTTGTCATCGGCATCATGATCGCCATCGCACGAGTTCAGGAACCAATCGCGTAGATCTTTGGTCTTGTCGTTCGCGGCAGCTCCCAGCAGCGGCTCGACGTCGAAGATTTCCTCCAACGTTTTCAGTGTGGAGCTATGGTCGTAATGGACGTAATTTTCGTACTCTCTTTTACCCTCGCCTCTCGCAAATGGGGAAAGCAAAAACACCCCGATCGGCCCATCACTGAACTGGCCGCTGTCTTCGGCTTCATCCCAGATTATGAACAAGGCGCCCCCTCGTTTGTACTCCTCTGACTCAAGGATAAGCGGCACATTTTTCTTCAGCCAGGTATCGCCGCGCAGGGTATTATCTGAAGGCTCCGTTGTGTCGCAAGGCGAGACACCCTCGTGCCCGTCATGACACAGATTCGGAACGATGAAGTTATAGCGCGCCGTCGTATGGTCGGCCAGATCAGTCGCCAGTTGGTAATACGGCCTGACGTGCTCGATGCAGTACTTTGAATTGGCGTTGAAATTGTCGGTAACATCTGAAAAATAGACTTGCGGCAGATGTTCCACGTCGAGATAAGTGAAGTCGAGCGGGCAGGTATCAAAGACAGGCGAACCAAAATCGGGCTCGGCGTACGTCATCCAACTGATGCCCTTGTCCTTCAGTAGCTCGACCAGATGTGGCGCATTATCGGTAGGAACTTGTCCCGGCTGTGTGTCCGCCAAGACTCCGAAATTTGTCCCTGCTTCGAGCCACAAGTAGTTAGGTTGGCTGGGGTGGTTTCCGGGCGGGTTATAATAGCGCTCGGAGTGCGCCGCATGATGCAAGATGAACCCGTTCAGATACGGTGCCAGCGGGTTGCCTTTAAGATCCGGGTCACCGAACGCAGCACCGGCGTTGTTGCCGGTCCAGTTGTGATTCTCCATCATGATGATCCAGACAGTCTTCACCCGACTTATTTGTGCTTTCGTAACCGCTGGAAGCGCGGCAAACAACAGCACGGGCACGCTAAACGTCAAAAGTTTTCGCAGATTTCGCACAGTATCCCTCCGAAGAATCGAATCCATGACGACTATATGTGAGGGCTGAACCCGTGTCCAGATGACACGTTGGTGTTTGCGGCCCGATGTCCAATTGCTTGGACAATTTTTTCCTGAGATAGCTCGACCGGTTCCGAGGATCGTGGTGAACTGGAAGCGGACTGAGTATGATCCCTCCGTTTCTTGTATATATCGAGATGCCGAATCCTGAAGACCCGATCAAGAGACAGCCTTAACACAACCGAATGGAGCAGGAACACATAGCGACCACAGGAGAACGGGTGATCGTCGATCCGGCGAGCAGATCTGATGCGGCGTGTAGCGCAGCCGCCACTTAGCAGACGGCTTGTTTCGCTCGATTTCTTTCGTGGCTGGACGATGACGGGCATGTCGTTGCCGATGTTCGTAGGCTAAACGATCACTCACCCAAACTCAGTCATCAGATCTTCATGCGTGTGCTGCGCCGTTTCCTCGTTCTGTTTCTGCTCGGTGCTGAGAGAATCGATATCCTTCAATCATCCGTATTTGATTGAGTTGAGCAGCGCGCTTCAGCCGATTGCGGTCGCATACCTGGCAGCCTTCTTGCTCGTACGGAGATCGTGGCGCGTTCAGGCAGCCGTGCCCGTGGGCGTTCTCGTCTTCTATGCTCTTCTGCTGCATTCGTGCCGGCTCCAGGTGTTCCCGCCGGCAGCGAATTCGAAGTTGGTGCTCTGGACTACTTTGGCTACAGTTGGGCGCGTGCTGCCCGAACACTGGGGCACGGTGATCTGCACTCTTCCCACGATCTCGACGACCATTCGCCAGCCCGGACCCAATGGCAACACCGCCCTCAGAAGCTCGCTTTTATTCCAAACTGTAGGATTCTCGGCTGGGATGTTCCATACGAGGTCGGACCGCCATACGCTCCCGAACCCGCAGTGCCCGTGATTTGCCCGAACCCGCCACTCGGACCATAAGCCACGACGTTACCGGGCAGTCCAAAATTGACGTTATTGAATATATTGAAAAATTCCGCGCGGAACATCAACGAGACTCGCTCGTTCACGTGAATATTCCTGATCGCCGCGACATCCGTATTGAAGAACCTTGGACCGCGCATGGCGTTCTTTCCCGTATTGCCGAAAGTACGGATCGCGTTTGGAGCAAAAACAGCAGTATTGAACCACTCCTGAATGAGACTCGAATGCGGGCGTCCCGTGCTCAGTTGCGGGTTCTGTGCTACCTGCACGGCGCGGTCAGCTCCTATCGCGCTGAACGAATTGTCATAGCCGCTGAAAATCGTAAACGGTAAACCGGTGTGCCACTCAGCTATCCCCGTGAGTCCCCACCCGTTCAAGAGCGCGTCGGCCACCTTCTCGATATGAACGTGAGGAACGTCATAGGTTCCATTGATCTTAAAATCCTTCCCTATATCGTCCGCTGACGGACCGTAGTCGAACCGCCGACCGCAAGTACAGGTATTTGTGAAATAGGGCGAACCCTGAGGGGCGAAATCGTCTAGCGCCTTCGACCATGAGAAATTGCTCAGAAGAGAAAGCCCGCTCGTGAAACGCTTTTCAACCGTAAATTGAGCCGCATTGTAATTACTGTTCACGCCGGAATCAATTTCAGCAATCGATCCATAGTCTGGATAAGGGCGTCGCTGCTGCGTATTTGCTTCGGTGGATTGGCCCGGAATGTATATCGCGGGATTCAACTGGAGAAGCCCGCTCTCCTGGTCGCCAGTCCCATAGAGCCGATGCCCATCATTGCCCACGTAGGCCGCTCGCACCATCCAATTCGTACCAATAGCTCGCTCAAGCGTCAGGTTCCACGATAAAACCATTGGTAGTCGCAGGCGTGGACTTTGTATCTGCGAAAACGAGATGTCCGATGGAAAAGTTGCATTCGGGCCTGGGTTGCGCGGACCGAATTCCGCCGGGAACGGGTTGGGAATCCCCGCGCTTCCGTAAGGATCCGAGAGGCTAACATTCGTGAGATTCACGATAGGCGCGAAAGGCGGGACCCCTACCATCTGCTGGTAGATCAAAGAATTCGGCGGCTCGTAGTAATATCCCGCACCGCCTCGTATGCTCGTTTTCCCATCCTGCGTCAAACGGTAGGCGAACCCAAACCTTGGGCCGAAATTCGCATAGTCAGGGAATATGCCCGACTCGGGACATCCAGGGTCATGATTCTTCCCACCAAACACCAAATCTGGAGGAGCATTCGGGTACCTTTGGGAGCGAGGAGCGCCCGGCTCAAAACACGCGACCCTTCCCAAGCTGTCCTTCGAAGGGATAAACGGATCCCAGCGGAGACCGGCGCTGATTGTGAATCGCGGAGTTACTTTCCAGTCGTCCTGCACAAAAGCGCTCCAGTTGATCCCGGTGAAATTCAGATATAATCCTCCACCTTGAATGAAGTTAGAAACAATTCCAAGCTCAAAGTCCGCTATGTTGTTTCCCGTCAAATCATTTGTGAACTGGAAAGTACCGCCCTCCTGAAACGTGTTCCCCATCGGTTGGGTGAGCCGAACGGCTTGCCCGCCGAATTGAATGGAGTGGTTGCCGACGGTGAGGGTGGCAATTTCACGCAACGCCTGGTCGCCTCGGTTCCAGACTCCGTAAACGCCACCTCCGATGCCAAACGCTCCGCCAATCCCAACATTAATGGACGCGATATCCCCTGCGCCTCCCTTCGGCGGAACAGCTATATTCGACCCGGCATCGGCCATAGTGAATGGATTCGAGGCGAATGTCGTGCCATCAAGCTTCGTGTAGCCGTAATAGGTGCCTAACAGAAAGTGGGGAGAAATCGAGTAGAGATCGACTACGCTAATGTTCCTATCGACCAGCGTTTCTGCGTTGCCCGTCATCTCGAGGAGGTTTGACGCCGGGGGCTGCACGAGCGGCTGAATATAGTCGTGCTGGAAATAGTGCCCGCTTAGATGGTGCTTGCCCAAAATGTAATCTACCTTCCCCAGAAACTCATTTGTGTCTTGAACGGTAGGCAGGCCGTTATAGTTCAGCTCATTATTCGGACCATTCGGGAGAGGAACTCCCTTAAGAAGAAATGCGGCCACTGGATTGACGGGAATCTGGTTATTTAGGTATGGCGCTCCTGTGGCGGGATTCACAAGTTGTGTGCCGGGAAGCAACTCGGAAAAATTTCCGGTGCGCTCTGCGGCGCTTGGCACAAAGGCGATCAGCCCGTTATTTGTCGCGCTGAACCGGGTCCCCTGATAGCTTCCGAAGTAGAACAAGCGGTCCTTGAGAATAGGGCCGCCCACATCTCCGCCGAATTGATTCTGGCTCAGCGGACTCACCGAGCTTGCAAAGAAATTCCGCGCATCGAAGGCGGAGTTACGGGCAAATTCAAAGGCGTCCCCGTGGATCGAATTCGTTCCCGACTTTAACGTCACGTTGACAACTCCGCCGATCGCATTGCCGTAAATCGCGCTCATGTTGCCGGTCGCGACATTGAAGTCCTGGATGGCGTCAGGGTTTGGGAACGGCAGATTCGTGTTGATGTATGTGTCATTGTAATCAGCTCCATCGAGCTGGTAGCTCACCCCGTTCGCACCGGCGCCATTGACTTTCGCGTATTGCTCGTCTGGAAAAACTCCGCCTTCGCAATTCGCGGCGCAGTAGTTAGCGGTTACATTGGCCGCGCCCGGCACGAGAAAAACCAGCTGCTGGGCGTAACGGCCGTTCAGAGGCAGTCCAACGATCTCTTTTTGATAGATGACTTGGCCGAGTGTTGCAGAGTCGCTCGTCACGAGTGAAGCGTTCTCGACAACCGTGACCTTCTGCTGAAGCGTGCCCAATTCCAGCTGCACTGGAACGGTTACAGCCTGGCCAACTGACAAAGTGAGTCCCTTCTGTACAAAGGAGTTGAATCCCGCCAGCGAGACCGTAAGCTGATAGCTACCGACCGGCAGACTCGGGAACAAATATTCACCCGAAGACCCGCTCGTGGTCGATTGGGTGTACCCGGTGCCTACTTGCTCGACCTTGACCGTCGCCCCGGTAAGCTGGAGGCCGGAAGGATCAACGACCGTACCGCTCAGCCGGGCCGTCGTAAACTGAGCCAGCGCCGTCATGACGAAGGACAAAGCCAGGATGATCCCTACCGGAAAGCGTATGTTCTTATTCGCTTCAAACATGTGCCGATCAGAGTTCTTCATTATGGTTGGTGAATCTCACCGCTCCTTTCTAACTCCCACGTGCCGGGCGGGCAACAAGAAAAGCGAGCCTTCAGTGTACGCATCCAATACATTGAACGAAAACTCGGCGACGCTCCAAGGAGCACGCCCGGAAAAGCGAACGTTGACACAATGTCGTACTGTGGACCGGAGAAAGGGGCAATTCAAGTGAAAACGGCGATTGTAACGGGAGCGGCAAAAGGCATCGGGTGCGCGATTGCGTTGCGGCTCGTCAGGGATGGTTTCGCGGTTGCTGTTGCAGATATTGATGAAGCGGGTGCATCTGAAGCGGCTGCACAGTTACGCGAGGCCGGCGAGGCTTTTCCTATTCGAGTCGATATCACGGATGTGAAATCCATTCAGAAGATGGTCGACGAAGTCTCACATCGCTATCAATCGATCGATGTGCTCGTGAATAATGCCGGCGTGACCGGGCCGGCCGCACCAGTGCACGAGTATCCAGAGCATGAGTGGCGGCGCGTAATCGCGGTCGATCTCGACGCGGTGTTTTATTGCTGCAAGGCGGTTTTGCCTCACATGCTGGCTCGAGGCTCGGGGCGCATCATCAACATCGCTTCGATTTCCGGCAAGGAAGGCAATCCTAATATGTGCGCGTATTCATCGGCAAAGGCCGGGGTGATCGGCTTCACAAAGGCCTTGGGAAAGGAAGTGGCGACGAAGGGCGTGTACGTGAATTGCGTGACCCCGGCTGTAATCGAAACTGAGCTTCTGACGCAGTTGACCTCCGAAGCGGTGAATTACATGGTTTCCAAGATTCCAATGGATCGCGTAGGCCGGCCTGAAGAGGTCGCCGCCCTTGTAGCGTGGCTTGCCTCTGAGGAATGCAGCTTCTCCACAGGCGCTGTGTTTGACATCAGCGGGGGGCGTGCGACTTATTGAAGACTTCCCAACAGATATCGCTGCGCTAGCCGTTTCTCCGCATCGAGCTGCTCATTCATCCGCAACTTCTGGTACATTGCCCTAGCCCGGACCGCATCGTTTGTCCTGCCGGCGCGCTGATACAGGACCGCAAGGCGCGGCCAAGCCTGGGCGAAGCCGGCATTCGTACTCACGATGTGCTCGAGATCGGAAATGGCGGAGGACTGATCGCCTCTTGCCTGATCGACTTTGCTGCGAAGGAGCCAGCAGATCTCACAATCTGGAATGGATTTTTGCGATGAGTCCAGATCTGCCAGGATCGCGTTCCAGTCCGTTGAATTGAGTTTGAAACGCGATGCTGCCCGGAGATAGGAAAGGTATGGGTTGGAATCTCCGGCCTGAATCGCGGCTGAGCTCTGCTTTTCGCATCCGGAATAGTCGCCATCCATATATAGCGCGTGAGCAAGGACCAGACGCGCTTCGCTGAACCCGGGATTGCTCTTCAGAATGCGGCGCGCGGTTTCGATCGAATACGCCGTTTTCCCGGCAAAGGACTGCGCGAGAGCCAGGGCTAAGAGAATGTAATTCGAATCAGGATGGTACTGCGCGGCTTGCTTGAGGATGGCGATCGCTCCGACGAAGTTCTGATGCCGGATGTAGAACATGCCGAGATCGAGCCCATATGCCTCTTCTTGCGGCTGGGCCTTCGCGGCGAAAATGAGATCTTTCTCGGCGGCTTGATCTTTGCCTGCCGATGCTTCGAGCTTTCCGCGCAAGTAGCGGAATGGCACGGCGTCGGGGTCGCCACGCCACCCTTCGATGGTGTGCAGCGCGTCTTGAGGTTTCCCTAGCGCCAAGAGCGCCAGAGCGAGGTTATAGCGGGCCTCAGCGTTAGCAGGATTCCGGGTCAGGAGGGTTTGCAAGATCCCGGCTGCTTCTGCGTACTTCTCTTGTTGAGCAAGTTGCAGTGCTCTGGCCAGCTCGTCGTCGCTTTGTTGCGCGAAGATCAGGCCGACGGCGAAAATTGCGAGGGTAAAAAAGCGGATCACTTACTACGGCGCGCACCCCGTGGTGGCAATTTGATCTCCAAGGCGCTTACGAGTCGAGAGAAGAAGAGTTTCATCGCGAGTCCAGTTTGTCCAGTCGGACGCCACTGACCTCGATTCTTTCATGGCCCAGGCGGTCTGGCCGCAATTTTTGAGTAACTGGACGTATTCGAAATCCTGTACGCCGTCGCGCAAGTACTTCAGCCGCATCGAAGAAGCAACGCCTTTCAGACCGGCGGGAGCGCCTGGATACACGAGCACTCCCTCGCCTGGATAATCCGGGTTTTGACCTCCTTGCGGATTGGTCCAGGGGTCGGCTGACCAGTCGTCAACGCTCCAGTAGAGAAGACCTGTGAGATCCAAACTCTGGTTGAGAAACCCCGGCTGAATTCGGTAGTTGATCGGCAAGAAGTCTAGCTCCCACTTCGGCGAGTACGAATCCTGGACGAGGTCGTTGTAAGACCAAGCTTTGTCGCCCTTACGCAATACATAGGTGACGCGAGGCGGCGAGTGGGACTGAGCGTCGTCATAAGCCGACGGCAGCATCACCCAGATATCAACCGCTGACCGCCCAGTGCCTGACCCATCACTATAGAGCTGGGGTACGGGTTCCTGGGTCACCAGGTTGTCGACTCCAGCTTCGTGCAGGTTCTTCGCCCAATGGATCACTGAATCATAGAAGCTCGAGCTGGTGCAACTGCTTTCGGGATCTGCGGAATCGTCGTAGAGCAACAGCCCATCCGGATATTGGCTCTTGGCTTGTAATATGGCCGCGACGGAAGGAGGCGCGGAGGGATTGCATTGGCCGTAGGAAACGCCATCCCAAAAGCCCAAATCAGTGGCATTCAAGCCGTAACGCTTGATGTCTCCCGGCGCATCACCCGGCGGGACAGTATCAGGCATGATTCTGTTTCTGAGCAACTCGTTATTGACTCCAGGCAGGGCTGTTCCGCCGCCGTTGAAACTGGATTTGAGAGAAGGCTTCAGCGGCAACGTGAAATCCCAAACATGGAGGCAAATCGGGCCTCTGAACGAGCCTTGGTTAGTCGTGACGATGTAAGAGCCGGCATAGTCGCCGGGCTTGGCGTTGCGCGGAACGAAATTGTCGACCCAAATGACGCCATTGTGACCGGCAGGTACATCAAAGGGCACGGGCTTGTAGGTGCTTTCGACCGGTCGCGTTCCAGTCGCCGCGTCGATAAACGGGATCAGCGCGTCCGGGAACGTATTTTCGTTAGTAATCGGGAGATTGGGCGGCCCGTTATAAGTGGGACTATGTTCCTTTACGGTTACGTACCATTCGCGATAAACAAGAGCGTCGCGGCATGGAATGACTTCCGGCCCGGCTAAGTCCGTTACAGAGACGTTCGTAACGGTGAGCGCTTTGTCGCGCGCGTGAACGGCTATCTGGAAGGCTTGGTATTCACCTCGAGCGGCGTAGATATCGGCTCTGGTCAGTTCGCCCGGCGCTTCCGCGGGCATTACGCGGTGTAAGGGGCTTTCGACGACCCACACCTCCGCGCTCGCTAAGCAAGCTGAGCCGCTAAGTAGCCCGGAAATTACAGTAAGGATCAGTGAGCTGTATAACATGTATGGCCTCGATCTTTAATGTGTGACTCAAGCCGGCAAAGCCCGTTCAAAAATCCGCAGCCAGTTACCATGCATGATCGCCTCAACGTCCCGCTCACTGTAGCCGCGAGCGCGCAGCACGCCCAAAAGTTTTTGAAGGTCGGCGATAGTATTGACGTCGTGCGGAGTTTGTTCGGTCCCAAATTCCCCGTCGAGATCGCTACCGACGGCCACATGCCGCGTATTGCCCGCGAGTTGACAGATATGGTCGATCTGATTTACAACGTCCTTGAGATCGACAACCGTATTCGGCGTTTCGCCCGCCACGAATCCCGGATAGAGCATCCAGATGTCGAGCACCGCGCCGATCACGGCATCGCGCTGAATGAGGCAGCGAATCTGGTCGTCGGTCAACTGGCGGTCTCCTGGGACAAGCGCGCGGCAATTGTGGTGGCTTGCCCAGACGGGCCCGTCAAAGATGTCAATCGCCTGCCAGAAAGCTTCGTCAGCCAGGTGCGTCACATCCAGCGCCATCCCAGCCTCCCGCATGGCTTTGAGCAGGTCCGCGCCTCGCGAGGTCAGCCCTCCCGAAACGCCCGTGCCATGCGCGTAGCATCCCACTCCGTAGTGCGATATGCCGGTCGCGCGCAGGCCGTGATCCCACCAGAAACCAACGTGCGACGGCGAGAGAATGGGGTCCGCGCCTTCCATGCTCAGAATGTAGCCGAGCGGGCAACGGTCTGGATCCGCTCGCCACTCGCGCAAGTGGGCGTCGACGTCGCGCCAGGTTCTCAATTGGCGGAGATGGCCTTCGCTTTCGAGAACATTGTAATACGCCAACTGGCCCTGCGCCATGGCGCAAGTGATTTCCTGCGTCCTGAAATCCAGATAGGTTCCCCCATTCGGATTCGTGCGTGCCAGCATCGTCGCGAGACAAATCGCAACTTCGCCGCGCCGCATCTCGGGAAACGCGACGGTGTTTGTTCCGCGGTTCGGTCCCGTCATGGCCTGCTCGGACCGGCGAATCTCGGCCACAGGCCGGGTCAGGTCGCGATTCAGGTTGAGCCCATTGAGCGATAGATCCAGGTGAGCATCGATCAGGATCATCTCAGTTCCTCTGCAGGAGTTTTTCGAGAGGCGGCAAAGGATCGCCCTCATGAGAACTGTCCGAAAACTCCTGCAATTTTTCCTGCACTCCGCGCCAGTATTGGTATTCGGCGTCCCATCTTCCGAGAGCGGAATCCAAGCGATAGGGCGTATATTCGGAAAACCAGGCTGCCCGATAGTGCGGACGCAGCTCGGTGATGGCATCCAGGAGATCAACGATTCGCGAATGATCCTGGTAAATAACTTGCGATTCCCATTCATTCCACCAGCGGTCCGCATCCGGGCGTTTGGAACCTAAGCGCTGCCATAGGCTGGTCAGCTCGAGAGGGGTCTGAAATTTCTGTCCAGCATAGTCGAGAAGACGAGCTCCGACGAGAAGACTTGTTACCGTTGCAGGGTCAGCGCCATTTGCAAGCGCGAGGAGAAGAGATCGCTCGGCGTCCTCGGCGCAGAGGCGAGTCTGCCTTAGATCTTCGGCATGGCCAGTCAGGCCTTTGTAGTATGCCGGGAAAAACGGGCGATGCCACAACGCAAACATCGTCTGCGGTCCTAAGACTTTTTGCAGCTCGGATTCCGCACGCGTCATATTCACGAGCGCCGAGGCGATTTGAGGCGCGACAGCGGCGGGATACATGATTTGGGCGTACGTGGAGAAAAAATTCGCTCTGTCCATCGGTCCTGATTGCCAAGGCGCCGCGGCACCGTAGGCCATCCCTGGCAGGGACATGCGATACAGCAGTTGCGCGTCGTCCGACCAAACGGAATTGATCAGGCCGAGAGCTTTCGATTCACGTCCGGCGGCGAGAAACGTATCAATGTTCTCAAACGTGGTATCGAAATCAGGAGCGACTTGCGCCCAACTCGTTACCGCCGGTTGCACGAAATGCGGGACGTTATTCGCGACGAGCGGACGAAGCCAGTGCGTGTACTTTTTGTCTTCTGCAGTGTAATACCAAGCGACCGCGATCAACCCATGGGGCAGTTCCGGGATGATTTTCGGATAGCGGACCATGATGTCGCCCCACGCGAGCACGGTTTTTCCGCGCTGCTGAAACAGATTGGTCACCCTCGTCAG
The DNA here is from genome assembly GCA_963703035.1 of uncultured Acidobacteriaceae bacterium. GTDB lineage: Bacteria > Acidobacteriota > Terriglobia > Bryobacterales > Bryobacteraceae > Bog-105. The sequence goes on from OY969780.1 coordinate 3,942,041, forward strand.
CTGTTTGACAAACAGCTGAGTTGGCGTAGCGCTTGTGCCCTGGGCTTTGGTGGCCATTTCAATTTGAAAAGTCTCGTCAAATCCGATATTCGCGAACGGACTCGGAAAAAGATCGACAAACTGGTTGATCCAATCCGTGAGAACATCCATTACTTTCGGATTACGCGGATCGAACTCCGTACCGTGTGGGATATCGGCCAAGTTGGCGTATCTTTCGATTCGAAAGAGGTCATGAAGATGCGCGTAAAGCTCGAGATTGGGAACGACATCAATATGTCGCTCACGTCCGTAAGCGATGATCCGGCGCACTTCGTCTTTTGTGAAGCGGCCCTCGGGATTCAATAGGGGATCGTCGGTGAGTTGAATGCTGGCTTCGCTGTAGAGATAGTATTGGTTGGCTTTCCACCGCGCTAAGAAATCAAGCTGCCGCTTCACTTCGTCTTCGGTCGGGAGCGGTCCGTGACTCATGTCGACCATCGTTCCGCGATAAGCGAGCGCGGGCCAGTCATGAATCTCGACGCTGGGAAGAGAAGCGGCTTCGCCACTTCCTTCGATTAATTGCGCGAGTGTCTGAATACCATAAAAGACGCCGGCGGATGAACGCGAGCGGACGCTAGCTCCGCTGGAAGTAACGGTAAGCTCGTACGCTTCACGCGATTCAGGGCCGGGGTGTTCGCCTGGTATTGGTAGCGGATCGGCCGGGCCGGAACGCTCCAATACGATCGCGGGGCTCGATTTCTTTGTGTCCCAAACAGGTATTCGAACCCCGGTGCGCTCCGCAATGAACATCGAGAGCTGGCGTGCAGCGAAACGTTCTTCCTCGCTTGGTAGAGAAGCAAATTCAATTGCCAGGCCGTGCAATGCGAGGCGGCTGGTCCCGTACTGCACGTGTTGCGGGTACGGCAGCAACGGATTGTGGTCCGCGCATTGCAGGATAGGAACCGCGGCGGCCCAGAGCAAAGCGATGAGCGGAATATGGCGCATTCACTTGACCTTGATCATGACTACGCCGTGCTTCGGCACTGTGGCTGTGAAGCTTTGCTGAAAGCGTCCCAAATCTTTATGAGCCCACAACTCGCGAACTGACGCAGAAGGCCCCAGTCCGATGTCGTGGAAGTTCACAGTCATCGGCATGGCGCCCCAATCCGTATTAAATAGACCGACCGCCTTCGAGCCATCGGACAAGGGTTTCATCCAGATTTCGAGAGGCCCAGTCTGGCTGATGCGCCGCCCTTGCACGCCAGCCGCATCCTGATCCACTCGAATCACTTCCGCGTTTGTCAGGATGGCGGTCGTCGAGCGGCTCATTCTCGTGAGATCATTGCCGGCTAACAAGGGAGCGGCTAAGATGCTCCAGAGACTCAGGTGGGTTTTGGATTCGTCTTCATCGAAGTTCTTGTTTCCGATTTCGAGCATGTCGGGATCGTTCCATCCTCCGGGCCCAGCGAATTGTTCGAGCCCATTCTGGCCGAAGCCGAATATAAGCATGCTGTAGTAGTTGTCCCGAATGTCATCGGTAGTGCGCCACATGTTGCCGCCGACGGCGCGGCCCCACTTCCAGACGCCCTCCATGCCGTACTGACACAAGCTGTAAAGAATCGGGCGGCCGGTCTGTTTGAGAGCTTGGCCCATCTTTTTGTAGGCTGCGATCTGATCGCCTTTACCTTCCAAACTGCACAGATCATATTTCAGGAAATCGATTCCCCACTCGGCGAAAGTCCGGGCATCCTGCTCTTCATGGCCCTGACTGCCTTCGAATCCTCCGCAGGTTTTGGGGCCGGGAGAAGAGTAAATTCCAATCTTCAAACCCTTCGAGTGGACGTACCTGGCCAATGCCTTCATGTCCGGGAATCTCTTATTGGGCTGAAGATTGCCTTTCGCATCGCGCTGCCCCTGCCAGCAGTCGTCGATGTTGACGTATTGATAGCCGACGGCTTTCATCCCGGTGCTTACGAGAGCATCGGCTTGAGCGCGGATGACGGAGTCGCTTACGTTGCACTCGAAGTGGTTCCAGCTATTCCATCCCATAGCAGGCGTCGTTGCAAGCTGCGGAGTCTGAGCCGCGATTGTGCCGCAACAGCAGATCACAACAGATGCGAGCATGAGATGGGAGCGGAGGAAACGCATGGTCAAAATTAAGTTCGAACTCCGATTGTTCGACCGGCTCACGGTCGTGTCAAGCGGATCTTTGTTATGATCGACCCACACCGTCCAATAAGTTGAACGCCAACAGGGTGAACGATAGGCAGGTGGTTTATGAGCGTTAGTACCGGGTACTCAGTGCCATCGATAGACCGTGCGTTCGGGGTGTTAGAATTGCTGGCGCAGTCGAGAAATGGATTCTCCATTTCTGAGATCAGCAGGAAGTTAAAGCTTCCGAAAAGCTCCGTTCATTTGCTGGTAGGAACACTTGAACGGCGTGGATACTTGCAGAAAAACGCGCTTAGCGGAAAGTATTCTTTTGGCCTAAAGCTGATTACTCTGAGCCGCACGGCTCTCGAGGGATTGGACCTGCGCGAGCAGGCAAAACCATTCTTGCAAACGCTGATGCGGAAAACAGCGCTCACAGTTCACATGGCCGTGCTGGAACGCAATGAGGCGGTCATCATTGAGAAGGTTGAATGCCCGGGGTTACTGCGCTTGGCGACTTGGATCGGCCGGAGACTCGATGTGAACTGTTCCGGAGTGGGAAAAGCTCTCATCGCCTTTCTATCGGAGGAGGAGTTCGACCGGCAGTTCAAAGCTAAAGGGCTAGCCAGACACAATGAGAACACGACTGTATCTATCGTCAAGTTGAAGAGTGAACTGGAGCATGTGAGGACGCTTGGTTACTCTTTCGATGATGAAGAGGACGAAATCGGATTCCGCTGTATCGGAGCGCCCGTCTTCGATTTCACGAATCAGGTGGTGGCGGCGATTAGCGTCGCCGGAACGACTGCTCAAATACCGACTGACCACGTCCCGGAATTGGCGAGAACCGTGAAAGTTACGGCCGCTCAGATCTCCTTACAGCTTGGCTATGGACAGGAAGAATCCGACGGTGTAAATCGACATGATCACGATAGAAGGCAACCAAACCGTCGTGGAACGCTTTGAGTTGGAATCGCGATCTGGCCGGTCGACCGAATTAGGCGTTCTGCGCAGACTGCGTGGGCACCCAGCTCTTCATCTCGTCAGCCGAAGGGCCGTACATCCCGGGAACTTCTACCTCATTCAGCCTTAGGTACACACTCAGCTGCGCGCGGTGGTGGATTAAGTGATTCATCATCATGCTTCGCAGAACCATAAATCGAGGCATCGAGAACACAGTGTTGCCCGCAAACTTCAACGTCCATGTCTTCTGAAGATCTTCATCGGTTACCCGGACAATCAACTCCCGGGCCTCCGCCGCATGCTTATCGAACGCGTCCAGCAATTCTTGATGCGACTGCGCAGTATAGGGCGCGCGCCCCCGCTGAAGATCAAGCTCCTCCGATTCGAGCGTGCGTTTCGTCCACCCCGGCAGCTCGGCCACATGCGAAGCGAGCCGGCCAAGGGTCATAGATTTCTCGTGCGGCTTGTAACCCAGCTTGTCTTCCGGCACGCGCTCGAGCATTCTGCGCGTCTTCTTCATCTCCTCATCGAATTCGGGTAGAAGCATTTCTCTTATCAACATTCGATACTCCAATCCTCGTGCGGTATCCGCGAGAATAACATGCCTTTCTTGGTAAGCTCATCTTGCATGCAAGGTCGGTTCCGAAATCTTTGTCTATGGCTTTGCATTCTCGGCTCGCTGCTCGGCATCGGTACCCCGGCCGCGCTTCCGGCAGTTGACGTCAATTCACTACCCAAACCGACCGGCTACGTCAGCGATCTCGCGCACGTTCTGAATCCCGCCGAGAAGGACCAACTCGAAGACTTCTGTACGACTGTCGAGCAGCAGCTCGGTGTTCAACTCGCGCTCGTCACGATCGACACAGTCGGTGACCGGCCAATCGAGGATTTCGCAATCGAGTTGGCTCGCAAGTGGGGCGTTGGCGATAGAAAAAGCAATCAAGGCGTGCTCTTGCTGCTTGCAATCAAAGATCATAAGGACGATATCGAAACGGGCCGCGGCATTGAGCCTTATCTCACGGATGGCTTCTCCGGCAGCATCTTGCGTTCCATTCGGCCCCAGCTCCGGGATAACGATTACGGCGCTGCCATGCTCGCGGCCGCGCACAGCATCGCCCAGCAGATTGCACAAGGCAAAGGCATCGCGTTTTCAGGAGCGGTTCCCCAATCTCGAGAACCGGCGCGAACCGCCCGCTCACGCCACGGGAGCGGCATTCCTTGGCCGTTGCTCATTTTCGGTATTTTTTTCATATTCTGGCTCCTCAGTCGAGCCGGTCGAGGCGGACGCGGCGGTGGCATGGGCGGTTTCTGGACAGGCATGCTGCTCGGAAATCTTTTCGGTGGCGGACGCGGAGGCGGTTGGGGTGGCGGATGGGGCGGCGGAGGCGGTTTCGGCGGTGGCTCCGGTGGCGGCGGCGGGTTTGGAGGCTTCGGAGGCGGCGGTTTCGGCGGTGGCGGCGCAAACAGCAGTTGGTGAGTTGTGATGGAAGAGGAACACAGGTTGCAAGAAAAACTCTCAGAACTCGTCCGCCGACTTAAGTCGGCATTCGACGGCCATCTAGTCGCTGCCGTCCTGTATGGCTCGGCCGCCATGGACGATTGGCACGAGCACAGCTCCGATCTCAACGTGCTGTGTGTCCTTGACCAACTTTCTCGTCAGGAGCTTACCGCCTCGGAGCCGGTCTTCCGCTGGTGGCGCCAGCAAGGGAATCCTCCGCCGCTGCTCATGAGCGAGGAAGAGCTTCGCGCCTCGACCGATTGCTTTCCCATGGAGTTCCACGATATGCAGGAACACCGGCGCGTGTTATACGGTCCCGACGTGATCCGGGATCTCAATGTCGACCGCTCCTTTTATCGCGCCCAAGTCGAGCACGAGCTTCGGGCCAAGCAGATCCGTCTACGGCAGAAAGCCGCCGAATTGCTCTCGCGTCCGGAACAACTGCTCAATCTCCTCATCGATTCCGTTTCAACCTTCTGTGTTCTCGGCCGGCACGCTCTCATCCTGAACGGTCATGAACCGCGCTGGAAGAAGAGGGAAATCGTCGCTGCACTCGAGCACGCAACCGGTCGCAAATTTGAAGGCGCTAATGCGATCCTGGCGCTTCGTGCGGCCGGAAAGAAAAGGCCCGCCGTAGACCCGATTCCTATCTTCGACAACTACCTGGCAGAAACGGATTTCTTGGTCCGGTTTATCGACAATTTGGACCGGTGAACTTGGGTGGGAAATGTAGCACACGCATCCGTGCGTGTGATCATATAGAATCGGGAGCGGAAAACAATGAAAGGCGCGCTAATTGTCATAGGTGTTTTGGTGCTCGCAGGATTGATCTTTGGCGGCCAATTGGTGGGCCAGCGCAACCAGCTAGTCACCGAAAAGAACGACATCGATGCAAAATGGGCGCAAGTTGATAACGACATGAAGCGTCGCGCCGATCTCATCCCGAACCTCGTCGAGACTGTGAAGGGCTATGCCAAGCAAGAGCAGGCGGTGATCGGTGAAGTCGCGAACGCACGTGCAGCTCTGTTGGGCGCGCATACCAAACAAGATGAGATTACCGCAAACAATCAGCTGAGTGGCGCTATCGGCCGGCTGCTCGTACTTCAGGAAAACTATCCCCAGCTGAAGTCGAATGAAAATTTTCTCCGCCTCCAGGACGAGCTGTCGCGTACGGAAAACCGCATCGCCGTCTCACGCCGCGATTACAACGAGGCGATCAAGAAGTACAATACCGACGTCCAGCTCTTCCCGAACAACATCGCAGCCTCCATGTTTGGCTTCCAGCGCGATGACGCCTACTTCAAGACCACAGAAGAAGAAAAAAAGGTTCCCCAAGTTAAGTTTTAGAGCTTGGCCGCTAGCGCAGGATCAATCCTCTTGCTCCAACCCGCTCCAATCATCTACTTGCTTCGCGTATCGCTTCAATAGAGCCAGCGAATTAGCGCTGCTGAATCCTGCATTGCGCAGGCGCCGGTAGGCACTGGCTACATTCTTCTCGTCCTTAAGGAATTCCTCGAGTTTCTTCCCTCGGTACTTACGTTCCAGAAAACGCTGGATTAAGTCGGCTTCGTCTAACCCCGCAAACGTCTTCTCTATGGCTGCATTGGCAATATTCCCCGAGACCCTCTTGCTCCTTAAGTCGCGCAAGACGCGGAAGCGCCCAAAACCCCGGCTTTCCAGCCGCGAAGACGCGAACGCCTCGGAAAACTTCCGGTCGTCCGTCAGGCCGTATTCCTGTAACTTTCCCATTACGGGCGGCACATCGATTGCCGCTTCGGCTCTCTTTAAAAGCTTCTGTCTCAGTTCACTAGCCGAGTGCGCCCGCTGCCCCAAGGCGCGTAGGGCGTACTCCCAGAGACCCTCGCTGTTGAGTTTCTTAAACTTCCCCGGCACAGCCATCTGCTTGAAACGTTTGCTACTGTAGCACGCTCTACAAAATGGAAAAGCCAAATTATATCCAAAAAGGAGAGACATATGGAGGAACGAGGCGGCTTCGGTTATTTCTTGTTGGGACTCGGGCTGGGCGTCGGTGTCGGGCTACTTTGGGCGCCCCGAACGGGCGAGGAAACCCGTCAATTGATCGCTGATAAGGCCGGCGAAGGGGCCGATTACCTGAAATCCCGCGCTGGAGAAGGAAAGGAGTATATACGGCAGCGCACGGAGGATCTGAAAGGATCGGCATCCGATCTTTACGAAAAAGGAAAGTCCACAGTCGCCCGGCAAAAAGATACTCTGAGCTCCGCGGTTGAAGCGGGCAAGCAGGCATATCGAGATGCTGTGAACGATGCGGCGGCGGCAACGAGCGGAAACAGACCCGGAGGAAACGTATAAACGCGCTTCTGCTGCCATGTTTACAGCGCCCGACCGCAAAATGCGTCGGGTGCCCTGACAAAGGGTAGTTAGGCGAGTTGGGGACCGGCATGGACCAGGAAACTCTTCTCATCCTTCTCACAATTTTCGTGATCGTCTCGGCGATCGCGTTATTGATCCAGGCGGGAATGCTGATCGGGCTTTTCGTCGTCGCCCGCCAACTCCAAAAGAAAATCGTCCCGATTTTGCCCGAAGTGCAGGGCGTAATTGCAGTTTCCAAGCGGACCGTCGAAGGCGTCGAACAACAGGTTCAGAAAATCGGAGCCAGCAGCAACGCCATCCTGGACGTCACTAAACAGCAGCTCGCCAAAGTTGACGAGTTGCTGAGTGACGCCAGCACCCGCGCCAAGGTTCAGATGGAACGCGCCGAAATGGTGCTCGACGATGCCATGACCCGGGCTCAACGAACCGTTTCCTTCGTCCAGCGCGGCGTGGTTCGCCCGGTGAGCGAGGTATATGGAGTCTTCGCCGGTATTCGCACCGCGCTGTCGCATCTGGGTAGTGGAGGCCGGCCGACGGTCGACCACGCTACTTCCGACGAAGAGATGTTCATCTAGGCGCCCGTCTTCAAGCGACGGTCTTTAGGCGTAGATGCTCTAAGTCTGGAATAAGCGCGAAGTGTGTCTGCACTCGGCGGGTGGGCTCCCCAATCAGCTGAATCGAGTTCACGTTCCACCCCGAGCGCCGCTCAATCAGTTTCAAGTACCCGATTTTCCGCGGATCGATCTCCATGATTTGGCAACACGTCGCATCGACGCTCGGCGGGTGCGCGCCTGCAACGATGACTCCCAGCTCCTTGCGAGTTCCTAAAATCGGGCCGTTTCCTTCCATCGCTTCGATTCCATCTACGAGACAGAATTGCTGTGGAAACAGATAATGCAGGTCGGCGATACACTCATCGATTCCCGCCCAGTGCAATGGATTCTTCGGCCATCCGTAAACGCCGCCCGGCACGACTCCGAACAGGTTTTTCATTGATAGCGTAGCGCCCGCCCAATGATGCGTTTTCATCTTTGGCAGCGAGACCAGTAAGTCGCACGCCAGAACCGTATGCGGAACATAGAGTGTCGAAAGCGTCGAGAACGGCTGCCGTATTCGGATTTCGCTCACGTCATCCAGATTGAGATCCGTGAAGTTCTTCTCGAATCCCGGAACATTTGCGAAGTATCCGGCCGCGGCCGCCATGTCGAGCGTCATGCGCCGGTGGCCCGGCCCTTCGGCGATCCGCACCTCCCGCGCTCCCAAGCCTTCAAATGCCGCCCGAACCGCCCCAACAAAAATTGGATGCGTGTTTATCGGCGCCTGCGAGCTGAATTCGACGAGGTTCGGCTTCAGCAGCACTCGTTTTCCAACTACGCTGACCCGGTGCTCCAACAGGATTTGCCGAATGATTGTTTCCAGTTCGACTGAATACGAGGCGGCGCGAATCACCGAAACTCGCGTCTTACGGAATTGAGCGACTCGCGAACACGACAACGTAACCGCAAAAGACCCGAAGAAGAAGTGTCGGCGATTGATTCCCGGCATAAGCTCAGCAGTTCTGCGTGACAAACTTGTTGCTGCTTGAATACGAATTCAGAGCGAGCAAGCGCAGGCAGACACCTCGTGTGGTGCGGCACGGTAGATCCGTTACGATGTTCAGGCAATCTCGCCCATGCCTTGACAACCCCATTTGCAGCCAGGAGAGTCCTTCGATAGAGCCTGGCGCTGCGAGATATTTTTCTGCGAGCGCTATTGAGCCACTCAGGTCGGATTCTGGCACACCATACAGCGCGAGCAATGCCATTCCCGTCATTTCGGGGTAAGATGCCGCATTTTGACTGCGGAATCTGGTGCCCCCATGATTCCAGCCCCCATCCTCGCAGCGCCTGGAAAGAATGTATTCTTTCCCCGCTTTGATCAGATCCTTCAGCTCTGAGCTGCCATTTCTAAGGGCCGCGTCTGAAAGAGCCAAAACGGACATCACCGTAGGAGCGATCCATGCAGCCGTGCCGGGAAACCAAGGTGACCCGCCGCGCGCCTCTTCTTCCCGAGGCATCCCGCGCAGCCGCAAAACGATTCGCTCTATCGGACTGAGTTCCGGGCCCACTTGCCGGACCGTCCATTCAATGCCGCGCCGGTACATGTCCGAACTGAAACTCGTATCCGAGAGCGCCAGAATAGCCAGGCTCGTGACCCACGTGCTGGTGCTTACTCTTGGATTGGGTGGCCAACCACCGTCGCGGGCCTGTGCCTGCCGAAGCCACGTAGTTCCGCGCTCGTATGCACTTCCCTTGTTCTGATTAGCTTCTAGAGCCAGCAGCGCGAGGGCGGTCGGCTCGACCCACGAGCTTCCGCCTTTATATCCCCAACCGCCGTCTCGGTTCTGCGATTCTAGAAGCTTGCGCTGAAGTTCATCCCCTTCAGCCATGGCTTCTCGTCCGCCTATGGAAGCGTCTTGCGTTTACGCCGACGCTTCAGATACATCACAAGTATGCAACCCGCCGCTATCCAGGTGGCCGCCATCGTCACTTCACCCATCGTGTTCTCCTTTTTAACAACCCTCTAGAGATTTCCGTCTCTGTCAAGGAAGTGTCCTCGCCAGAACATTGTTCGCAAAGTCCCGGTACAAATCAGATCGGCAGTATAGGGAATTTCTTTAGCTTCCAGAGCTCTAATGCAGCCGGTTCATCATCGGGAAGAGATTTTGGAACAGTTGAAGCATCCCCGGTCCTGCCGTAACCACCAGAAGCGAAGGAAGGCAAAAGAAAAAAATCGGGAACACCAGCTTCACGCCCACTTTCCCGGCGCGTTCTTCCGCTTCCTGACGACGCCGGATTCGCAGAAAATCCGATTGAGTTCGAAGGGCGTCCGAGACGCTGGTTCCAAACCGGTCCGTCTGAATCAGTATCGCCGTCAGCTTCTTTACCTCGTCCTCGCCTGTCCGGCGTCCGAAATTCCGCAACGCATCGGCCCGCCCTTTCCCTGCCATGATTTCCATGTTCACGAAGGCGAGCTCCTCGGCAACTGCCGGATGCACGGTCTTCAGCTCCCGGCTTACGTTCACCATCGATTGATCAAGCCCGCATCCGGCCTCGGAGCATACAACCAGCAAATCCAAAACATCTGGAAGAGCGAACCGTATCTGCTCCTGCCGCCGTCTCACCATTCGGCCCAGGATGAAACTGGGCAGAGCATAGCCGAGGCCGCCGCTTGCGACCGGTAAAACCACCGAAAGTATCCGGTTGTGAATCCGGTCCCGAAACACAAGGCCCAGAATCACCAACACCACTGCGAGCACGATCTTTGTTCCGTAAAAGACAGGAATCGCCGATCGTGAACGGATTCCCGCGGATACCAGCTCCTGTTTCATCATCAGGGTATCCTGCGATGACACGGGCATCAAGTTGCCGATTGGCTCGAGCAGTTTGCCTACCGAAAAAGTCGATTTCGGCTTGCGGTCGGTTAATGCGGTCGGTATGGCATCGGATGTTGTCGTCGTCAGCTGGTCCAGCAGCAGCGTCGGCTTGACGTAGTGAATGTACCCGAAAAAGGACACAGCTCCTACGAGAAGCAGAAACATGAAAATAGCAATCAGAATGGCCACGTTTTACACCTTGATGTTGACGATCTTCTTGATTACGAAATATCCGATGATCTGTCCGAAAATCGCGCCATAGATCATGAAACGGCCAATCTTGTCCTTCACAAGAGCCGACAAATACTCTGGCGTCGTCATCATGATAAAAGCCGTCACCGCGACCGGCATCAACAGCAACACGAGCCCGGTGATGCGGCCGTGAGCGCTGGCCGCTTTTACCTGCCCCTTCAAACGAAACCGCTCGCGGATGACGTACGAAAGCTTGTTTAGAATTTCCCCCAAATTGCCGCCCGTCTCTTGCTGCAGCAGCACTGAGGACACAAAGAACCGCACGTCTACGAGCGGCACCATGATGAGTAACTTGTTGAGCGCTACTTCCAGCGGCGAGCCTAATTGCAGGTCGTTCGACACCCGCCGGAACGCCGCGCCCATGGGATCGGGCGAGTCGACGCCGAGCATTTCCAGGCCGATCGTGAAACCATGCCCGACACGCATCGAGCGAGATAAGAAATCGAGTCCCTCCGGAAACTGTTCTTCGAACGCCGCAATCGCCTTGCGCCGCTTTCGCAGCACCAGCAGCAGCGGGCATAGCGCGCCTAGAATCGCAATGGCCGCTTCACTCGCTTCTACGTTGTAGAGCACGCGCACCTTCGTTCCAAGCAGGAATCCAATTACGCACGCTACGCACGAAACCGTAAACAGTTTGCTCGGATTCCAACTTGATCCGGATTGCTCGAGAATCAGCTTGAGGCGTTCCATGAACTCGAAACGCTTCAGCAGCTTGCTGAAAAAGTCTTCTACATCTGCGGGACGCACCAGCGGCGTCGTGCGCTGCTCGGCCGGCGTGGCTTCCGCCTCCTCCAGCATGGAGCGGATCTGATTCTTTTGTTTCGATTTGAAAAATGCGGTCGCGAGCCCTACACAGCCCACCACCACCAGAAACGTGAAACCAAAAACAACCAGCAGTACGAGCATGCGATCTCAGCGAACTTCGACCACGTTTTGAAACAGCTGCGGCGGTAGTTCAATTCCGGCCGCTTTCAGACGCTCGCTGAATTTCGGACGCACTCCCGTCGGACGGAAGCGTCCCGTCACCTTGCCCTCAGAGGTCACTCCTGTGCGCTCGAACACGAAGATATCCTGAGTTGTGACCAGATCGCCTTCCATCCCTACGCACTCCGTAATGTAGGTCACTTTACGGCTCCCATCCGCTAACCGTGAGTTTTGAACGAACAGGTCAATGGCTGAAGCAACCTGCTGGCGGATGGAGCGAACGTTGAGATTCGAGCTGGCCATTCCGATCATCACTTCGAGGCGGCTGATCGCGTCCCGTGGGCTATTCGCGTGAATTGTGGTCAGTGACCCGTCGTGACCTGTGTTCATTGCCTGAAGCATGTCGAGCGCTTCCTCGCCGCGAACCTCGCCGACGATGATTCGATCCGGCCGCATACGCAAAGCATTGATCAGAAGGTGCCGTTGCGCGACTGCTCCCCTGCCTTCTACGTTTGGCGGCCGCGTCTCCAGCCGTGCGACGTGGGTCTGCCGAAGCTGCAGCTCGGCCGCGTCTTCAATCGTCACAATACGCTCGTTCGAGGGAATGAAGCTCGAAAGCATGTTCAGGAACGTCGTCTTACCGGCGCCCGTGCCTCCGGAGATGATGATGTTCAGCCGCGCCTTCACGCAACTCTTTACCAGTTCCAGCATCCCTTCAGTCAACGACAGATTGCGCATCAGATCCGCCGGCTGCAGCGGATCCCCCCCAAACCGCCGGATGGACAGCAGAGGCCCATCCACCGCGAGCGGCGGGATGATCGCATTCACGCGCGATCCGTCAGGCAGGCGTGCGTCCACCATCGGCGAAGATTCATCGATCCGCCGGCCCACGCGCGACACAACTCGCTCAATAATGCGCATCAGGTGAGCATCATCCTTGAATTGGATCGGTGTCCTCTCGAGTTTCCCCGCGCGCTCCACGTAGATCAGGCGCGGCGTCGTGACAAGAATGTCCGATACCGTCTTGTCCCGCAGAAGAGGCTCGAGCGGGCCCAGCCCGAATACTTCATCGAGCACCTCTTCAATCAGACTGTCTTTTTCGACCAGACTGAGCGGGGTCTTCTCCTCATTGACCAGTTTCGCGACCGCCGGGCGTATTTCCTGCCGCACGCGATCTCCCGGCATCGCGTAGACCGCCTCGAGATTGATCCTGTCAAGAAGCTTCCTGTGAATGGAAAACTTCAGCTCTTGGTACTGCGGCGACGAGCTGTCCCGGCCTTTCCCGCCCAATCGGACGGCATCACTCGCCTGCGTGTCGTTTCGAAGTGTGTCGGTAGCGATCATAGATTTCTTATCCGAACAGCGCGAACTTCTTCTTGGACTTCACCGGCGATACTCCGGCTATCTTTGAAGCGAGCATCGCGAAGTGCTGCGCCAGCCGGTTATTCGAATCCAGCAGATTGCCGCTTGAGTAGGACTGATACAGTCCCATGTAGTCGTTCGGGAGCGCGGCGTACAACGAGCGGCCCAGAATATTTTCAAGCTCCTGCGTGCTGATGTCCATCATCTTCGGCGTCCGATTCAGCACCAGTTGCAGCTTCTCGCCCTGCTCGAAAAGACCGTGGACGATCGACTTCAGACCGTGCAAAGCAACTACTTCCAGCGTTGATATCAGGAACAGTTGGTCGACTTCGTCGAGCACTGCGGTGGCAATCGAATTCAGGCTGCGGCCGAGGTCGAGCACAATCCAGTCGTGTTGCGTTCGCATGAATTGCAACACTTGCCGCAACTGCTCTTCATCCGGATGATCCCACCGCGAATAAGAGGCGGGAGCAGGCATAACCGACAGGTTCTGTTTGTACTCGACGATCAGCGCTTTCCACAGGCTCTCGTCCAGCCGGGTTAAGTTCTTGATCGCGTCCAGAATCGAATATGAGCTGGGCGTCTTCATCAGAAACCCTACCAACCCAGAGGTCAGATCGAGATCCGCTATCAAGACGCTCTTTCGCGTCAACCTCTGAAGCTCTGTCCCGACATGGCACGCTAGCGTCGTAGCTCCGCACCCGCCCTTCGCCGATAAAAATCCGATCACCTTGCCCCGATGTACAGCGACGAGATCCGGATCCGGCGTGCTCAACATCCGTTCGAGCGCCACCTGCAGGCTGTCCGCTAACGGGGGGTGGAGAAATTCGTTCACCCCCGCGCGCATCGCCGACAGAATCGTTTTGGGATCCGCGCTCGAATGCAGTGCGACAACTTTGATCCGCGGAACATGATACCGGATCTGGCGGATTCCGCTACTCAGATCGACCGGCACCGCGGAGAGATCGAGCAGCAGAACTTCCGGCTTTGTTTTGCCGAGCCTCTCAAGCAAACAGGCCCAATCGGAGTCCTCTTGATCGAACGGTATCGGGGTTTCAGACTGGCGCAGCACGTCGAGCACTTCCCGCCGCAGCGCTCCGTCAGTCACATACAGCAACAAATTCGCCGGTACCATACCTGTTCCTTATCGGCTCGAGCCCGTGGGGTTAGGTGGATTGCCAGAAGCCGTAGCCGGAGCAGCGGCCGGAGATGCCGTGCCACCCGGAGGCGCCTGGCTTGGTTGAATTGGCGGAAGCGCCGGTATTCCGGGATTCGCCGGCGCAGGGTTCGGCGCCCCGTTTGAGCTGCCTTCCGAGCCGCTGATGCTCTTCATTTCTTCGACGGGCAGCGAGTCAATTGCCGGTGTCGCCGGTATCGGACCGGTAACCTCCGGGCCTGGATTCCGCGGCGCTGCCTTCGCCGTTCCCTTGAGGAACGGATACGGCATCTTCACTTCAGGGAGCTTCGCTCCCGCCGGAATAGGAGCAATTAGCTCGGGCGTCACCAAGACCAGGAGCTCAGTGTTGTTTTTAGCCACGCTCCGCGACTGAAACAGCTTTCCGAACAGCGGAATACTGGCAAGGCCTGGAATCCTGTTCAGGTTTTCGGTGACTTGATTATCCAGCAGTCCCGCAATTACGAAGCTCTGGCCGCTCCGGAGTTCAATCTCGGTTTGAACGCGCCTCGTGGAAAGACCGGGGATCGTGAATCCGCTCACCGTCAGTCCATTCGCATAATCGAGCGAGCTCACCTCGGGAGTGACTACCAGCCGGATCGTTCCTCTCGGCGTAATGGTCGGCAGAAAACCTAACCGAATCCCGAATTCCTTGAACTGTATCGTGATCTGCCCTACCCCGGCCGCCCCGCCTTGCAACGTGGGAAACGGAAATTCACCTCCAGCGAGAAAGCTCGCTGGCCGCCCGCTGACCGTAAGCAGATTCGGTTCCGCAAGGATTTGCAACACCTGCTTGGCTTCGAGATCCTGCAGAATCGCGCCAAAGTTAATATCCGGCCGGTAATAAAACAGATTCAGCAGGTCGGTAACTGTGAACTTGTACGGCGTTTGCGAAAAATCAAACGCAGGCGGCTGGCCAAATTGACCCGTCGTCGATTGCGCAATATTCTTGCTCGGATCGAGAGTGAAAAGATTGATACCCAACTGCGTCGTTACCGCGCGCTCCAGATTTGCGAAACGAACCTTCAACAGGATCTGAGATTCTTGCGGAGGAACCAAAACTCGCAGCAGATTCACGACTTTTCCCAGAGTCGAGGCGATCGCAAACGCCCTGTCCGCCGCCGTTAAATCATTCACTGTGCCCCGCAAGAACGCGGTACCGTCCTCGAAAACCAGCGAAACGTTCTGCCCCGGCAGCTCTTGCCCAAGTTCGCGCCGGACCGCCTCGATATTCCCGTCGTTCGGGACGACGTCCACTTCAAATTTCGTCCGCGCCCCCCTCGCATCCCACAGAATGAGACTCGTCTGCCCAGGCGCTTTCCCGTTAATCAACAGTTCCGTGGCGCTGACCGCCACCGCTTCTGCGATCTCCGCGTTTCCGACCGAAACCCGGCGAATGGTCATTCCGTGGTCCACCACCGCAGACTTATTGACCGTTATTCTGAGCTCTGAAGGCGCGTCTGACGGAGCGGCGTCCCCAAACGCCTGCCCGGTGCCGGCCCGCTGAGCCGTCTCTGATGCCTGCGCATGATACGCGCCGCCGCCGGGCGGCCCCGGATTCCCAAGAAGCCAAACCGTCGATACGAGTGCAGCAATGAATGCTTTCACTTACTTGTTCTCCTCGGGCGCTTGAAATTTTTGTTCTGTCTTTTTCGCGCCATTGAAGATCTCAACCGTCGTCGTCTCCGGCTCGCGAGGCATCGGTGTCCGGGCAACTACCCGCCGCAACGGCGCCTGAAGAGGCGAGCCCAGTACTGCGGGCCGCCCTTCCCCGGCTACCCCGAACAAACTGGCAATGGATGTCCCTCGAGTCGCCTCTTCCTGGGTATCGAGCGGGTTTCTCAATACCAGTTGAACTTTTGTTTCAATACTGGCCAGATTCAGAATTTCAGCCTGATCGGGCGTCACGAGCAGATTCACCACCTGCGCCGTCTCGGGTTTGCCGTCCGCCGTTTTCTCTATCTTCTGTCCCGCCGAAAGCACCTCGATATCCTGCAGGACTGTTCGCGACAGAGTCCCCAGCCGATTCTGCTCACCCGGCGGATTTCCCGCGACCAGAACGTCAACCCGCATGCCGGGCAAAACGAACCCGGCCAGCCCGACCACTTCATCCACCCGTAAAGCGACTGCGCGCTTGCCCATCGGAATCGTCGCCGCAAGGCCCGCGCCCGCGCCCTTGGCAGCCAATCGATCCCCCAAAACCGGCTCATTCTGGTAGATGTTCGCGATTACGCCACGGCCCACTGCCTCCTGCACCTTCGTAATCACATGTGCCGGCAACGGCGCGCCCCAGGGGACTTGTTTTACGTCCAGATCGCGAATCAGCGCGCCCACCTGTAGATCGTGTAGAGCGATCACGAGCGTGTTATTTGCCACCGGTCCATGCCCTGGCGACTGTACATGCGAGACAATCACCCGGTAAATGAGAAAGCTAGTTACGCTAGCCACGAGGAGTGCAAACGCAAACACCGCTATCAAACGTCGGTTCATTGGAGTCCAATAAGGTGGTTGAAAATTAACCCTGGTCTTCTCAATCAACTAGCGTGTCCGAATTCAACGCCGGCACAGCCTTTTCGTGCCGTCAGACCACTTCGAAAACCAAGGCTTAACTGCGAAAACAAAATAAGAGAGCCGCGGCGCCGTCGAACAGAAACCACGGCTCTCGACCATGCATCGTAGCGCCTCTCTAGGAACTCGCGCTGGTCAGATTGCTGTTGATGCTCGTCCAAATCGTCTTGATGCTTCCGCCAGCGCTGCTCAATAGAGCAATCGCCGCCAGTGCAATAAAGGCGAGCAGCAGCGAATACTCTACTAAATCCTGTCCGGCCTCTTCTTGCCAGAACGCCTGAAGAATGGAATGGTTCATAAGCTCCTCCTTTCGTGAGTTATAGGTCGTGACTTACTATCGTCAACTTGCAAGCCAGAAGGGGCTCCAAGTTCCTTTCCTCCGTTGCGTGCAACGGATGAAAATTGTGTTACTGGTTTCGTAAAGGCTGCAATTACCGCCGTCCGATTCGCACCAGCCCGAAAAATAATTGCAGCTCCGTCGTCGAAGGCGACGCTCCAATTCCGCGACTCCTTGAGGACCTCTGCTAGCGGAGCGTCCGTTTTGAGCAGCACCGTATCAACTCCGTATCGCTTCAAATCCTGCTCCCAGTCGTATCGGCCGGCGACTACGTGCTCGCAGCGAATCACGAAATCCGCTCCATAAAAGTCACTTCGCCCATCTACAAACACTCGAGTCGATGGAAACAGCCGGTAGATCAGGTAATCGCCCCACTGGTCATACGTAAAAATGTGCGCAGGCTTCATCGCCTGCAGAGCCGGAAGCGCGTGTACCGGAAAGTTCTTTGCCTCGAAATCGGCCTCGAATTTCGGATCGCCCTTCGCGCATAACCCGCATAGGCATAACACCGCCGCCACCGAGACCACATGCCAGCGCCCGATTCTTTCGAGCGGCCGCAATTCGCTGTATACGTCGGCGAGCGCGGTACGAACTCTCCTCAACCCCGCTGCTGAGCCTATTGAGCGAAGCGCATCCTGCGACATGCAAGCCACCCAAGGCGCGGCGATGAACAGGTAAATCGGTATGTTCCGCGCCGACACAAGCGCAAAATGGGCCCAAACTATCATCAGAATTGCCGCGCCAAACTTTCGCTCGCGCACGCACCATACCGTCGAAGCGAGACCCAGCAGCAGCATGCACTCAAAGAAAATTACGGGGCCATGGTGAAAGTTCACAGACTGATACTCTTGAATCTCGTCGAGCAGCTTGAAATCCCGCAGGTACGAGAAAACATGCTGGTGCAAATGCCACGTGTATGGATTCACAAAGCTCGCTGCCATACACCCAACTCCGCAAAGCAAATAAGGCCGTGCCGGCAACCACGCCGCTCGCCAAGGCATCGGCGCCTGCCCTCGGAAACATGCAAGCGCTTCGCCCACGCCGGCAATCAGCACCATCAGGACTCCGACAAAAAACGCGCCGTGAATATTCACCCAGGCCACTGTCAAGAGCGGCAGCCACGCTAGACGCCTCGTATTCCCGTTCTCAACTGAGAGCAAAACATGCGAAAAAAGCAGGAGAAAAATCCACGAGAAGAGATGCGGACGCGCCAGCCAATGAATTGTCGACCCAAGCAGTGCGACGAGCGTAAAGAACATCGCGAGCAGATCGTTGTCCGAACAACGCCGGATCAGCCGGTACAGCAGCGCAGAGATCAGACACAGCAGCAGCAGATTTGCGAATGCCACTCCTGACAATCCCCAGGCGTGGTAAATGCCCGCGAACATCACGTCCCAGCCCCATTCCCATGCAAACCAAGCCTCATGCGGCTTAGTGAATGAAAAGAGATCTACCGTCGGGACGGTCCGGTGCGCCAGGATCCATTCGCCGGTTCGGATGTGCCAGCCCGTATCTCCGTCCGCGAGAAGAGCCTTCGTCCCCTGCAGCACAAACAACATCAGAAACGCTGGAAACAGGAACACTAGGTCGGTCAAACATGGGAACATACGTATGAACCACCGCTTGCTTCCGGTGTACGCTGTCTCCCAACTTTGAACCGCAATGGCTGCCATATCGCTAGATGTCAGATGCTTTTCGGGCTATGTTCTCTCATCGGCGGCTCGGCGGGTTTAATTAGCCAGGATTTTCGACACTCGCCCCGCTCACCTCGAAAGGCCCGGTGAAACGAGTAGAAATACCGCCGCCCCGATCGCGATCAGAGTTCCGTGCGGCATTCCCAGCGCCTGTGGATTCCGCACGTCCAAGCGCGCGTTGCTCTTTGAGGGCAGGCGCAAATGGTACAGCTCATGCACAATCAGCGCGACATTCCAACAGGTCTCATGCAAGCGCCTCTTCAATGCGACGAAGAGCAGTGATACCACCCCGCCCAGGAGCGCCGTCGCAACGAAAATGCCGAACCAGTTCCAAGGCCCTGCTATGGCGCCCACCGCGGCCATCAGTTTCACGTCCCCCGCGCCCATCCCGCGAATCAGATACAGCGGCACATATACCGCCATCGAACACCCGATCCCGAGCACTGCCGCGGTCAGCCCGTGACCCGCGAATAGGATCGTGTTGATCGCAATCCCGAGCACTACGCCGGTCAAGTTGAGCCAATTCGGAATCCGCCTGAACCGCAGATCGTAGATCGCAGCCACAACCACCACCACGAGCAGCAGGGCCTTCAGAGCCGTCGGCATAATTTCAAGCGATCACCCAATTCAGTCGCGGAGTCCGAAATCGCCCCGGGCCTCAGTTCGAGCACGGATGAAGCCGACATGCACACCGCGATTCTCCCTGGCCTTAGGCTGGGTCTCAGCTTTCTCACACGCAAACCGCCATCGAGAAAAATGGCATCGATCGGCGTTCGCATGCCGAATGTGTGGATCGCTTCGCAAGGCGCGATCCATAATCCTGAACCGTCTGCCATCGCGTCCACTCCCAGCAATCCGCGCCGTCTCGCTGCGCTGCTGCCGGCAACGCGCACCTGGCTTCCCAGCCGGGATCCGCGGTCCAGATTAAACACTTCATACTCAGCACACATCGGATCGACACGCCGCCTCAGATGACAGGATTGCTCGAATAAATCGTGCCCCGAAGAGCGGTAACCTCTCATTAATCCCCAGCTCATACCGAGTTCACTCGCGAGTGTTGTACGGCCGTGATTGGTGTTGTGGTCTGACGAATCAGCCGATCAAGGCCTCAGTTGTTGTGGAATAGGCCACCCGAATCGGCCGTTCGCCGATCTTTGGCGCTGAGGTCATCGCGCCCATCGTTGGCGTGACAGCCAGCGAAACCCTTGTTAGGGTGCTAGAATCACGAGCGATTGGAACGCGGACTCGTTTGTACCTCACCCCCATATCGATCCGAATGCGTTGTCGTACTTTCGGAGTTCTTACACAGCCGCTTGAGAAGCGAAACGGTATAACTTTTTAGATCGTCACACCGACGATCGCAGTCCGCAATGGCATTCTCACGGGAAACCTACTCCATGGAGGATTTCCTGAAAACGGGGGTCAGAGCGCAGGCCATCGAATAGGGGGAACGTCTTGAGGCTGACCAATGACGGCTCCCGCTCTTTGTAGGCGTGTTCTAGCCTCCGCAAAGCCTCCTCTTTGTCGCCGAGCGCCGCATACACACATGCATACTCCAGATCGTCATCGTCAGCTTCCGGTTGCGCTTTGATATTTTTGATAATTCCCAATGCCGGACCTCTCCTGCCCATTGAGAGATCGGTAAGCGCAGTCAGAATGTCATCCCTCCCCTGGAACTCCCGCAAAGCTTGGTCGTACTCCCCAAGCCCCAGATAGGACAGCCCTAGATAATGGTGCGTTCCATAGAGACTCGGAGCGCGCGCCAGCGCCCTCTCCAGCGCAGCTCGAGCCTCTTCATACCGCCTCGCCGTGTAGTACGTAGACCCAATCGTCATTTCCATAAGCGGTGAAAGTGGGTCGAGCTGCTGCCCGCGAACTGCCTCCTGAAGGGCTTCATCGAACCGGCCAGCGGACCTCAGGTACAGGGTGTGCCACAATCGCCCAGGCGCATAGTTCGGGCTCAGTTCCAGCGCTTTTCGGAAATGTTCCTCTGCACTTCGCCAATCCCAGTCGGCCATAAATTCGGCATACGCCAGGGCGGCGTAGGCTTCTCCGAGCTTTGGGTTCAGCTTCAATGCCTCGGACGCATTCGCTTTGGCTTCTGTAAAAGCTTGCCGCTCAGCCGTGAAACCCCAGTTGCCCATCAAAATGCATGCGTCGGCGATACCGACGTAAGGCTTCGCGAAAGAAGGCTCTTCCTCGAGCGCTTCCCGAAAAAACCCAATACTCTTACGCAAACCCTCATCAGTCACTTCATTCCAGTAATACTTACCCCGCAGATAGGCATCGTAGGCCTCTGGCTTCACCGGCTTGGAACCCGAAAACAGCTCTCGTTCTTGCGGTGTCAGCAGCACGCTGACGTGCGTTGCAATATCCCTGGCAACATCGCTCTGAACTGAGAGCACATCCCGCAATTCCCGCGTATAGCTATCGGCCCAGATCTCTCGTGCGCCTTCGGTCCGCACCAGTTCTGCCGTGATCCGCACCCGTCCGCCAGATCGCAGCACGGACCCTTCCACCACGTCGTCAACTTTGAGTTCGCGGGCAATCTGGTTCAGTGACTTTTGGGTCCCTCTATACGTCATGACGGAGTTCCGCGAGATGACGGCGAGCGTACGAATCCGTCCGAGATCCGCGATCAGCTCATCCGTGATCCCATCCGCAAAATACTCTTGTTCGGGATCTTTTGATAGATTGTTGAGCGGCAGCACCGCAACCGAGTGCATAATCGGCGAGCTGCTCGGCGGCCACGCACGCCAGCGACCTGGATACGAGGTCCAGAGCATCATAACTACGCCCAACACAACGAGCCCAGCCATCACCGCCGCTCGCCGTAGCGCACTTCCGTGCTCAGGGTTTCCGGCGTTCCCCTCCGGCCCGAGAGCCTGTCGCCCGGTGTCGCTGCTCCTCCGCAAGGCGCGTAAGTCCGCGGCCAGATCAGCTGCTGCTCGATAGCGAAGCTCGCGGTTCTTGTCCAGGCATTTCCGGATCACTCGTTCGAGTTCCCGTGGTACGCTGCTGTGCCTGATTGGGGGCGGCTCCGCGCAAAGAATCGCGCTTATCAGTTCAGGTCCGCTCGAGCATTCGAAAGGCGACTCGCCGCTCGCCATTTCGTATAGCACCACTCCCAGGCTGAAGATGTCCGCCCTGGCGTCAACGTCTGTGCCAAGCACCTGCTCAGGACTCATATACTGCAGCGTTCCCACTGCAGCCCCCCAGCGCGTTAGAGCACTCACTTGAGCAGGTATGGTAGTCAAGAACGTACCCGCTAAGTTGTCGTCTGATTTGACGCGCCCGTTCTCCGCGCCAAGCTCTCTCACGAGAGTCTTTGCGACTCCAAAATCTAAAATCTTCACACGCAGATCACTCATCAGCAATATGTTTGCGGGCTTGATGTCGCGGTGAACGATTCCGCTCTGATGCGCGCAATGCAGCGCCCCGGCTACCTGAACGCCCCACTCAATGAGTTCATGAAGCCGCACCCGCCGCTTCGCCATGCACTGCCGCAAAGTCTCTCCTTCCAGATACTCCATAACCAGAAAGAGCTGACCTCCGTGCTCGCCAAATTCATAAATTGTGCAGATGTTCGGATGATTGAGGGCCGATGCCGCGCGTGCCTCGCGCCGAAACCTCTCAAGCGCCTCCGCACTTTGCGTTAATTCCTCCGGCAGAAACTTCATCGCGACATATCGGTGAAGAGTGAGGTCTTCGGCTTTGAACACTTTACCCATCCCGCCGCTACCAATTAGCTGCACGATGCGGTAGTGCGATATGGCGCTGCCGATCACCAAGGAACCTCAACCGCTCAATTCACTGAGCATCATACCGCCGAACAGCCGATCTGCGAGAGCAGCAGAGAACGCTGCGGACGCGGATAGAAGATGAGTTAAGGCCGAGTCAAAACTGTTCGCAGGTTGGAGAACAATTCGATCCTGCAACCGCTGCGTTGACCCAAGTCCGAGAAGCGTACAAGCCTAGGCTTCGAATTGTCGCGGGCAATCCTGCTTTGATCGATTTTCAGACGCCGCATCACCCAGCATCGTCCCAGATTGCAAAATACCCAGAATCCCGGCGATCTGTAAGTGCTTGCTCTGCGCGAAGCCATTATCGCCTTGGACTACTAAGATGGCCGAGTCATTTCCTCAGGCTTGACCCATTTTTCAAACTCATCCGCCGTCAAGAACCCCAGCTTCGCAGCCGCTTCTTTAAGACTCGATCCGTCCACATGCGCCGTGTGCGCGATCTTCGCAGCTTTGTCATATCCCACAACCGGACTCAACGCAGTCACGAGCATCAGCGAATCTTGCACCGACTGATCGATATTTGCGCGATTCAGCTCAATCCCTCTCGCGCAGTGCTCCGTGAAACTCCGGCACACATCGGCGAGCAGCCGCACCGAATGCAGGAAGTTATAAATCATCACTGGTTTAAAAACGTTCAGTTGAAAATTTCCTTGCGATCCTGCGAATCCGATCGCCGCATCATTCCCCATCACCTGCACGGCCACCATCGTCATCGCTTCAGCCTGCGTCGGATTCACTTTCCCCGGCATGATCGACGACCCCGGCTCATTCTCGGGAAGAATCAGTTCTCCCAACCCGCAGCGCGGCCCCGAAGCGAGCCACCGCACATCATTCGCAATCTTCATCAGCGAAGCCGCGAGCGTCTTCAGCGCGCCGCTTGCCCAAACCAGTTCATCATGCGCCGACAATGCCGCGAATTTATTCGGATGCGACCGGAACGGCAGTCCCGTCAATTCCGCGATTTTCTTCGACGCCCGGTCCGCGAATTCAGGATGCGCGTTCAACCCGGTGCCTACTGCGGTTCCGCCAATCGCCAGCTCATATAATCCGTCAAGCGCCGCTTGCAGCCGTTTGATATCGCGATCGAGCAGCGACACCCAGCCTGAGATTTCCTGTCCGACAGTCAGCGGAGTCGCATCCTGCAAATGCGTCCGGCCGATCTTGACGACACCCGCGAAGGCCTTTGCCTTCTCATGCAATGCTGCCCGCAGCTCTTCGACCGCGGGTATCAGCGCGCGCTCTACTTGCTCGGCCGCGGCAATGTGCATAGCGGTCGGAAACGTGTCATTCGACGACTGCGACATGTTGACGTGATCGTTCGGATGAATCGGTTTCTTGCTGCCCATCACCCCCCCCGCGAGCTGAATCGCGCGGTTCGAGATCACCTCATTGGCATTCATGTTGGTCTGCGTTCCGCTCCCGGTCTGCCAAATCCGCAGCGGAAACTCCGCGTCGAGCCGTCCCGAGATCACTTCGTCCGCAGCCTCGGCAATCAGCCGCGTCTTTTCCTCATCGAGCTTTCCCAGATCTCGATTCACCAACGCCGCCGCCTTTTTGAGCACTCCAAACGCCCGAATCAGCTCCGGCGGCATCTTGTCTTCTCCGATATCGAAATGGATCAGAGATCGCTGCGTCTGCGCGCCCCAATATTTCTCTTCGGGCACCTCGACCCCGCCCATGCTGTCGGTTTCCCTGCGTGTTGAACCACCCATGCCCCTATTGTGTAACCGAGGCTCGAAACAGGCTACTCACTCACATGAATGGCGGAGCCTTCTATTGGGCCAGTTGCAATGCGTCGAGCTGCTCATACAGGTGACGCCGGACGATGTGCAGCCGGGATTTCTGCGCGAGCATAAACTCGTCCGACTGGATCGCCTCATCGAACGTCAGCTTCTTTTCGCGCATCTGCAGAACCGTCGCCCCAAAAGTGTCCGCGCTCCGCTGCGGAATTCCGATCGATCCCAGAACTTTATCGGCGTGTGTCTGGAATACGTTCATCTGATCGAACGTCTTGCCATCGCGCGCCACCGGCCCGAAATACTCATTAATCCAAACGATCAGGTTCCGATCCGGCGTACTCCTCGCCAAGGTGTCGAATCCCAGGAGGCTGTCGCTCAACATCTCGCCGCCGCTCACGACGCAATGGACGTATAACTTCCTGCCAGTCTCGCGCAGCACGCGAATCACCTCAGTCTCCACGATGTAGCTCCACAAAGGAAGGAATGCCGTCGATCCGCTGTCTACGACGAATACTCCGTCCTCGGTAGCGAAGCGTTCGAGCAGGGTATCGTAACGAACGCGTACAATGAGGCCTTCTTCATTGACCACATCCAACTTCTCCGCATTCAGCGATTTGTATTGAGTGAGCGACCGATTTACAGGGTCCCCGTCAATGCAATGCACGTTCTTTCCGCGCTTTAGAAGGTACTCGCCCAGCCAGCCGGCGACCACGCTTTTCCCGATGCCGCCCTTCCCTTGGAGAATCAGGTGGACCACCGCGCCGCCCGCTCCGTTCCCATTCGCTCCGTTCACATCAACTGTCGACATTTGTTCATGAATCCTTTCGTTAAATCAAGTTGCGGTCGCTCGGATCTCCATCGTTGTGAATCACCCTGACGGCGAAGGTCGATTGAGAGAGCGACTTCCGCGCCTGCGCAAAGGGATCACCCGCCGGAGCCGGCGCCCGGCTATCGTCCTGCTTCACCGCCTGGGGCAATTCCTGCATGACTTGGCAAGTTGCCCCCAGCAGCACGAGGCCGGCTGGAGCGCTCACCTGATTGTTCGGTGCCGGCTCGCCGCCTTCCGGCTTGCCCTGCGAAGCTTGTACACCACTTAGGATGCTGATGATCTCCGCACCTTGACTCGCCTCTTGAGAAACGTAGTCATCAGAGCTGCCACCATGCGGCATGAGGGGTGTTTCCGCTGCCTGTCCGTCAAGATCGGGCCGCTCCTCAATCTGCGCATCGAACGCGGGCCTGGTTGCGTCAGAAGAATCGCTTCCCACAGGCTCCGGCGCCATCGAGAGCAGGTCGCTATTCGCTGCGAGGTCCCGAGCTTCTCGTTTTTCGACAAGGTCGGTCGAAGGAATTGCATCAGCTTCTGAGATATGCGAATCGGCCATCCGTGTACTTAGGCCGACAGCGGCACTCGCCCTCAAAATCGTGCTCAGTACAAAGTCTGCTTCCGCGGAATCTTCGGTTGAGTCTTCGCTTTCTCTGCTAGCTTCAGCGGCTTCACTTACGCTGGGTGGCTCGCCATGCATGCGCTTTGTCGTGAACTCATTTTGCGTCCGCTCGGCAATCAGCGCTTCAGGGCTCTCCGGGCACGCACTGCTAGCGGGTCCCGCATCGCTGATGCCGAAATCAAGAGAGCTGTTTTCGGAGGCGGTTACGGTGTCCGCATTCCCGTCTACCTTTGCTATCCGGTATTCCGCGGCTATTAGCGATTCGCTTGTCTCCGCAATGTGCGCCTTGTCCCCGGCGTCAATATCATTCGTACTGCGATTCGGCGTGCTTTGGGCTATTTTGGATACGAGTTGTAAAATTTCATTCGCCGCGATTGGTTTTGTTAAGAAACCATCCATTCCGCCGTCGAGGCATCTATCCCGATCGCTAGATGAGGCATGCGCTGTCAGCGCGTAGATCGGGACATGTAAACCCGGAGCTTCGGCGGCTCGAATCGCCCGGGTCGCTTCGACGCCGTTCATATCCGGCATTTCCATATCCATAAGGATCAGGTCAAATCCCTCTGTTTGTACGTTGTGCACAGCCTCCTTTCCGTTTGTCGCTATCCAAACGCGATGTCCCGCCGATTCCAGAACCTTTGTGATGAGGCGTCGATTTGTCGCGTTATCCTCCGCAATCAGAACCGAGAGCTCTTTATGTCCCGCCTCGTCATGAGAACGCACCGGTGAATCAAGTTCCGCTAGTCCTTCATGCTTCTTGAAAGGCGCCGTGAACTCAAACGTGCAGTCTCCTCGCGATTCGTCCCGAGAGTCCATGGTTCCGCCCATCTGATCCACGAGCTGCCGCGAAATCTCAAGCCCCAGGCTGCTCGCGTCACATTTGAGAGCTTCGCGTGGATGTGTGCGCCGAAACGGTTCAACGACCGGGCTCTGCATCGCAGGCCTGGAGCCCACACCTGTATCGGTTACCGCTACGCGGACGAGAACCTCATCTGCAGAATTCGATTCCATCCGGGCTGAGAGAATGATACTCTCGCGCGACGTAAATCTGACTGCATAGTCCAGAAGATTGAGAACGACGTGACGCAGCTTTACCGGGTCACCGCAAACCATTTCCGGCAGCTCCGAATCTATCTTGCAGGCAGTCGCGACATTCCTGGCAGAGGCCTCGCGCTCCAGGATTTTGATTGCAGACCCAAGGCACTCAGAAATCGAGAAGGGAACGCGATTTAGCTTTACCGTTCCTGCTTCGACTCGCGAAAACTCAAGAACATCGTTTGCGATATGCATCAGCCAGTCGGCCGACGTACGCACTGCATTCAGATGCTCACGCAGTTCAGGATTGAGGCCCCTTTCTAACGCCAGATCGGTGAAACCCATAATCGCGTTCATCGGGGTCCGAATTCGATGGCTCATTTTTGCCAGGAACTTTGCTTTTCTATCGTTGACAGACTCAGCCGTCTGCGTGAGGGCGACCATTTTGGCATGCTCTTCTTGAAGTCTTCGAGTTTCCCGGCGCGCTCGAACCAGAAGAATACTCACGTAAACGAGAAGTAAAAGGACGGCAACTCCTGCACTGGTCATTGCAATCATGGCGGCGTCTTGAGACCCACTTAGAGATCTTGCCCACATCTGAATCGCGGAAACGGACCGCTCCCATATGGCAAGCGCACCTTCGCGGTAGCCCCGCAGATCGGCAATCGGTAACTCCATGGAGAGAACGATTGTGGGAAGCTCACTGCTCATAGTTTTCGTCGCTTCGGCTGCATTGCCTCGCTTACCTTATCGGCACTTAGAGTAATTTCGGTAAGGGGATACCACGAAATCTAGCTGGGAAAGTATCGGGATTTGATCCGATCGAGCTTCGCAAGCTCCCGATCCACGAACGCCCGCCTCTTGATGCCCCGAAAGGCCGCTTCACGTACTACGAATCGATGTGTCTTTCGTTAGAGGAGCGCCTAATACCTGCGGAGCGGATCTCCGACGCAATGTTCAAGCCGCTTGCAGCGTGTTACTCAATTCTTCTGCAGTCTGTTCCGGCGTATCTCGAACCAGATAACGGCGTGCCCGAACATCCAACGGCAAGATACTTGGATCCATGTCCTGCGGCACGATCGGTACAACCCGCTTCCCCATGCTGATGGCTGCTCCCAGTTCAAAGAACAGCTTAGGTTTTAACGGTGACTCTCCGTCCAGCAACGTCACGAGCACATCGCTGCCACGTAATGCGTCCTCGAGCGCGTCGCGCCTCGATTCACCGCTTTGCGCGTCGAATTCATCAAACCAGACGCTGACTCCGCGTTCCTTCAGAGCTTCGGCAAAAGAGCGTGCCCACTCTGCATCATTTCTGGAGTGCGAGATGAAAACTGTTCCTTTTTCCATGCCTCTTATCCTTGATCTTGCCGCATGCGCGCCGTCAACTGTTCAAGGTAGATCTCAATATTGTTCAATTCTAGGAGGTCGCGCTTCTTTAGGAGTACTGGTACGCCAGGTCTCGTCTGCAGCTCCGTCGGAGTCAGTCCAAGCAGCAGAGCCACGATCGGGATTCGACGCCCCCACGCAGCGCCAATCTCGGCCCACACATATGGCCGGTCGAGCGCCCATGGAGTAAGCAATACAACCAGTTCATGCGCTCGCTCCAAAAACTTCAGAATGTCTTCCTCGAAGTCTGCTCCGACACTAACTTGAGCTTCGTCTAAGAACGGGGTCGCGCCCCGCGCTTCGATCTCGCGCGCAATCTGTTTCGCGACCCAGGTATCGGAGCTGCTGTGACTGATGAAAACTAGCCGCGACTTTCCCTTCGAACTCTCGCGCACACTGCTAAGAACGAGTTTACGCTGACATTTCCACTTCCCTGCTCCGCGCTAAAATTCCAAGCAATGCGGCTTCACCTCCGCTCCGCTCTGCGCTACTGGCAACACAACCAGGCGCTGGCCGCAACCGTAACGCTTCTTCTCGCCATCGCAATCGGCGCCAACACCCTCATCTTCAGCTTCATCAACTCCCTGCTGCTGAAATCTCTCCCCGTCCGCAATCCCGCCAATCTCTTCCTCATCGAACAGAACCGCCCGAAACAGGTTCGCCCCGATACTGAATTTTTCTATCCCGTTTTCGAGGCCATTCGCGCCCGTAAGGATCTGTTTGCCTCCGTGATCGCCGAGCAGGCTTGGTCGGACAACAGCTTCATACCCCTCGAAACCACGGGCAATATCAGAGTGATCTCAACGGCCATCGTCTCCCCAAACTATTTCTCCGAGCTCGGCATCCGGCCCGTCCTCGGCAGATTGCTCAGCCCCGCGGATGCGAATCTCACCTCCGCCATACCCGTCGTCATCAGCTACCAGTTCTGGCAGTCTCAGTTCTCACGGCGAGCAGACGTGATCGGGCGTGTGCTGCGCTTGAAAAACTTTCCCTTTCGCATCGTAGGTGTCTTGCCTCGCGAGTTTCACAGCATCGACATCGAGCAGGCACCCGATGTCCGGCTGCCCATCTCTGCGGCGCCCATTCTGTACAAAGAGACCGTCCTCCAGCCTCATGAGGAAAGTCGACTGTTTTTTCAACTTCTCGCGCGCCTCGCAACCGGCGTCACGCATCGAGCCGCTGCAGCAGCGATCACGCGGACCGCTCGGGACAGTAACGCCGTGCTGTGGCACGAGCTGCTCGCTCACTCTTCATTGCAAACTTCAGCCGAACGCTCCGAAACTCTGCAATACGAAACCTCCTTTCAAATCGCGCTCGAGCCCGCCGCGCGCGGCGTCTCCCGGCTCCGAACCCAGTTCTCTCACGCCCTATACGTGCTCATGGCCGGAGTCGCAATGCTGCTGCTCGCCGTCTGCGCAAATGTCTCCGGATTACTCTTGGCGCGCAGCCAACAACGCAAAAGAGAGATTGCCATCCGGCGCTCGGTCGGCGCGACGGCGACTCACTTGTTCGCACAGTTCCTGACTGAAAATCTGCTACTTGCCGCAGCCGCCACAGTGTTGGGAATGCTCGCCGCGTACGCCGGAGCGCCGCTTCTGATCAAATGCCTGCCTCCCGTCGCGAATTTCACATCCTATGCGACCCCTCCCGTGATCGACATCCAAATCGACCGCCGTGTCTTACTGTTCGCTGTGGCGCTTACGGTTACGAGCGTCCTGTTCTTTGGGCTGCTACCCGCTTTACGAGCGCTGACGAGCGACGCCAATGACGATTTGAAGGGCCTCGGCCGCCACGTCACGACCAATCTCCCGGCCTTGACTTCCATCGCCATTCAACTGGCGCTCGGCCTCGTGCTCACTGCGGGAGCTGTCCTCATCCTCCAAACCTTTTGGAATCTCGAACACCGCAATCCTGGCTTCGACCGCGCGCACGTCATAGAGCTGAACCTCGATCCTACGGCCGCCGGTTATTCAGACACCCAGGCACACACTTTCCTGCGCGATGTAAAAAACCGGGTTGCCGATTTGCCGGGCGTACACTCGACAGCAGCGGCCGCTCGGCCGCTCATGGTCGGATTCGGTCTCATAACTACCGTTACTCCGCAGGGCGTGGTTCTGCCCCAGAAAACTTTCCTGAACACGACTCTCAATGGCATCACGCCGGGCTATTTTGAGACTCTGCGCATCCCTCTGATCGCCGGACGCAATCTCGAGCCTTCCGACGAGAAGAAGAAACCAGAGCCCATCGTCGTGAACACTGCTTTCGCAAATCTGTTCTTTCCGCGCCAGAACGCCCTCGGGAAGCTGCTCGTTACCGGCACGGACGGAAGAAAACCGCCGGAGTACGTCATCGTCGGCCTCGTCGGTACATCCAGTTTTCGTTCGCTCCGCGAAGAAAACCCGCCCATCTTCTACGGTCCGGACGTATTCGGCGGGGCAGTCATCTACACCCGAACCTACGGCGACCCGGCTCCCACACTCGCTCGCATCCGCACGCTCTTGCGCCAGCTCGATCCACGAGTGCCGGTTACGCAACTGGCGACTCTCGAAGAAAAAGTCCAAAGCACGCTCTGGCAAGAGCGCCTCCTGACGTTTCTCGCAACCTTCTTCGGAATTATTTCGCTGCTGTTGGCTGCAGCGGGCGTGTACGGCGCACTCGACTACTCGGTTGCCGCCCGCAAGCGCGAGCTCGGCATTCGCCTGGCAGTCGGCGCCGCCACAAGCGACATCATCAGGACCGTCACCGCACGGCTCATGCTCGCGATTGCCGGTGGACTGCTCATCGGAGTGTTGGCCTCACTCGAGTTACTCGCCATGCTGCGCCGGCTTCTCTTTGGAGTCCAGCCTCTCGATCCTCGCGGATTCTTGATCGCGTCCGCAGCCATACTGCTCTGCGCGGCGATAGCAGCGTTCGCGCCCATTTTCCGAGCCGTCAGGACAGATCCGGTCTCAGCTCTCCGGACCGAGTAATCGCTGCTCCGACTTTCTTATCTGCTTTTCCCTGAAGCGCTTACGACTGCGTTGTCGGAAATTCTAGCGGCGTTGGCGGTCGTGCCTCTTCTGGTCAGATGCCTGCGAGCGCCGGTGCCTGCAGCTCCGACGGATGGGGTGAGAGGAGGCTGGCCATAGATGGACAGATTCCCGGCGACTCCCAAGCCCTGAACGTAAGGAGTGGCGCCTGTCGTATTCGGAAGAACGTACAGATTGGTTTCCGATGCTGCCCAGACAGCGAAATCAGTGAGTCCGTCGCCGTTGTAGTCGCCGGCGACAGGAACATCGCCAGGCAGTCCCCATTGCTGTACGTAGGATGCACTTGAAGAGTTGTTCGGAAGAACATACCAGTTGCCTTCGGAGGGACGCCACACAGCGAAGTCGCTGGGTCCATTGGCGACCGTGAAATCCCTCGGCACCGGGATATCGCCGTAGATTCCCCACTGCTTTACAAACGAATTCTGAGAGTTAGCGCTCGGGAGCACGTACCAGTTCCCCTCTAACGGCCGCCAGACGCCGTAATCACTCAAGCCGTCGCCGTCGAAGTCGCCAAGGACGGGAATATCGCCAGGCAGACCCCACTGTACAGTGAACGCGGTTCCGTTCACGCCAGGCAGGATGTACCATGTGCCGTCCGAAGGCCGCCAGACGGCGAAATCAGCGATTCCATGGTCGGTAAAGTCGCTGGCCACAGGGACATCACCGGGCGCGCCCCACTGTTGAACGATGGTTGATGCCGGCGCGCTGCTCGGGATGACAAACCATGTCTGATCAATGATGCGCCAGAGCGCGAAATCCGGAATGCGATCACCATCAAAGTCGCCGTTTATCCGAACGTAAACGCCAGGTCCGAGAGTGCCCACGCTGAAGTTCGTCGAAAGAATGCTCGCCGGCGAGCCGATCTGTTGCGTGTAAGGCGCTCCGGGATTACTGCTGGGCATGATGTAAAGATTTTCGTCCGAAGATCGCCAGACCGCATAATCGATGATGCCGTCGCCGTCGTAATCGCCAGGGACCGGAACATCGCCGGGCAATCCCCATTGCACGCTAAACGATGCGCCGCCGTTGCCGGGCAAAATGTACCAGTTGCCATCGGAAGGCCGCCACACTGCAAAGTCGGTGATTCCGGCAGTTTGAAAGCTGCCTACCAGCGGAACGTCCCCGGGTAGTCCCCAGGCAACCGTAAGTGGCGCGGAGCCATTGCTTGGCATTACGTACCAAGTACCCTCCGAGGGCCGCCATACCGTATAGTCAGCGCGTCCGGCAACCGTGAAGTCACCGGTTATAGGGATATCGCCCGGCAGTCCCCATTGCACGCTGTAGGACGCTGCGCCGCTGGACGGCTGAATGTACCAAGTACCGTTTGAAGGACGCCAGACCGCGAAATCAGTTTTGCCATCGCCGTCGTAATCGCCGGGTACGGGGATATCGTCGAGCTCGCCCCACTGCACCACCACGGGCGTGGTCGGATCGCTGCTCTCAAGCACGTACCAGGTTCCATTACTTGGACGCCAGACTGCGTAGTCGAGCTTTCCGTCACCGTCGAAATCGCCTTGCACGCTGATGTCGTCCCCAGTTCCGAAACTCGTTTGAGCGAGTAGCGGGAAAGCGCAGAACGATAATGCCAGAAGCGCAAAGGCGGTTGATCTATTTATGTTTCGCATCATTGTGGTTGCGAAAAGTAGACGCCGGGATTGGCTTTTTTGAACAGAGAAGAATGCGGGCAGGGTACTGGTCAGTAGATCTGGCCATCGGGCAGAGTCGAATGCAAGACTCCGGCGTCGGCGGAAAGCGTGTAGGCTTTTCCTCCTGAGCCCGTCCAGGAACCAATATCAAATCGGCCGCTTCCAGCGGGCAGACGGTACACCGAAATATCGCGATACGTCAGCGGCGTATTCGGGCGGCACTCTTGCGGCGGACCGGGCGCGTGCAAGAAGTAGGCCGCGCTCCTTCCGACAACCGTCGCACTCCCGTCAGCGTTCATCAGCACGGCCGTCTTCTCGTCGATCGCGATGCCAAAGGGTGCGCGGGTCCACCCGTTCTGCGATATGCGGGCGAGAAACGCAACCAGGCGTCCCATGCGGTTGCGGGCGACAAAGTGGCTGTCGGTAATCTTGCCTTCGAGATGCGGCGCCTTCAAGAAATCGCGCCCGATGGTCACGCGGCGATCGAATGGATTTTTCAAGGCGTCAGCGGATTGAATCGTATCGTTCAGCGCTGAGAACATGTACTGACCCAGCACGGCCAAGCCGGCGCTGGTACCGCCCACCGGAGCGCCTCGCGCAATCACGCCGTTTATTTCGTTCTGGACCGGTGAGCCTTGCCAAAAATTCACATAGTTGTCCTGGCTGCCTCCCGCGATAAACAAAGCATCTGCATGGCGGATTGTATCCACGACAAATGCGGCGTGCGCTCCCTCGCGGGAAGTGATGACCAGAGTTTCAACAGCGGCCAGTGCCGGGCAGAGTTTCTTAACGTACGGATTATACGCATCCGTTCCGGATGCTCGTAGTACGACGAAATTGCCGGTTCCGGCGCGCTCGCACATCCATTGGAATGCCGCGTCCTGATCCGAGCCGCCTCCCATAAGTGCAATGCCCGGCGTGGTGCGGACAATCGCATGAAGCGGCTTGCCGGTGACGAAATACCGATAGCCCGGAGCGGCGGGGCTCGACTGGAGCGCGGGCGCCAGAATCGCCAGTGCAGTGAGCGCACTCAACCCGGGAACCCGCCGGAGCCAGTTCATCCGAGTTGAAAGCTGTGCCGACGGCCTGTTATTGAGCCGACTGTGAAGCCTTCAAGCCCTGCGCAGCACAATCGCTGTGACCACAATTGCATTGAATTTCCGTGGTCTTCCCGGCTCCTTCGCAGTAGGTACTGCAGTAATTGCTGTCCTCTCTAGCCTGGCACTTGCATGCCGAATGAGCACATTTCTTGTCCTTAGCCATAAAAGCCTCCGAGGTTTGGACTCCGCCGGAGCGCTAAAACGTACGCCCTATTTGCGAGTCTCAATGCTGCTGGCCGGCACTGCTTCGGCGCACTGCGATCGAGCGGGCATCGGAGGCCGCCTGTACGGCTTGCCGGGCTGCATTAATCACTGCCGTAAAGTCTTTCCGCGCAGCATACAGAGATTCGGCCTGGTTCAACGAGTCCTGCGCTTTGTTGAAGGTATCGGCCGCGGCCGAGGCGGCGCCGTCGGCCCTTGCAATCTGAACAGCATTTCGGGCCTGGTAAAGCTCGAGCACGGCCTCATACTCGGTCATCGAAACGCCGGGCGTGGTCTTCATATTTGCGGAAGCCAGCTGCTGCGGCTGAATGTTCATCGTGTACTGACCACGCGGCAAAAGCTCGTACTTCGCTTTTATCTCCTGCACGCTTCCGACAGTATCCGGGCGAACTGCGCTTTCGAGAACTACGACGTCGCTTGGGTATGGAACTGAGAAGTAAGGCTCAGCCGTCACAAGCAATCCAAACGTGGAATACGGCGAGGTAACTCGCATGCTGGCTTTGTTCGAGCTGTCCGCGATAACTTCGCCGAGATTGAGGGGGCGGCCTTCCGGTGTAATGGCCCACAGCACATACGTTAAAAATTCGGTTCCGAATTGGGTAGGCGGAGTGAGACGCCTGAAAGTGGCGTTGATTTCGGTGTAGCCGTTTTTTACTTCCACCCGTGCGTCGCCATCGGCCTTGGGCAGCAAGACGGTTCCTTTAAAATCGATTCGCGTGGGACCCGCGTGGCTCTGAAAATTGACAGCCTCGAGGGCTCGCTGCACGACGGTGAGCCGATAGATGGGGACCGTCCTTTCGCCGGGATTCTGAGGCGGTGGCGGAGTTTGCGCAAGCGAAAGTGCACCACCGAGCAGGCCCGATACGGTGAGTACGACAGGTAAGTAAACAGATCGCCGGTTTTGCATGCTGTTCCTATTCTTTCAAATCGCCCCATTCAGCACGGCGTAGAGTAGAGACGAGCGGCGTCAGACTGTGATGTCGGGCCGCGTACGGCGCTTCGATAGAAGAGAACTAAAACTATGATGCGATCTTTGCCGATTTTAATAACGTCCCTGCTTCTGTCCATTTCTTTTCCCGGAGCGGCGCAACAAGCGAGACCTGCGAAGGAGCAGGTTGAAAAGACGACGCCCGCCCATCCCCCAACGCCTCCTAAGACGGAGCAACCTCCCCAGGAGGCAACGCAGACTCCACGGGAGGAGGTGCGCTCGCCTCGCGCAACGGCTGGTGGCGAAGAGGAACGAGGGCCGTCCCAAGAACAGCATTTCGACATGACCGAGATCGCGCCTGTCGTGACGCATCATCAGATGCAAGTGAACGGGCGCGCGCTGCGCTACACGGCGACTGCCGGGCGCCTGCCCATCAAAAATGCAAGCGGCAAGACAGAAGCGCTCATGTTCTATGTTGCTTATACTCTCGACAATGCCCAAACCAGCTCGCGTCCGCTGACATTTGCGTTTAACGGCGGCCCTGGTGCGGCATCCATCTGGCTGCATATGGGAGCGCTCGGCCCTCGCCGCGTGGTTATGCAGAAGGAAGGGTTCATGCCGGCCGCGCCGTATCGTTTTGTGGATAACGGCAGCACGTTATTGGACAAAAGCGATCTCGTGCTGGTCGATGCGATAGGGACGGGTTTCAGCCGCCCGGAAAGCGCCGCAGTGGGAAAGAAATTTTGGAGTGTGAAGGGAGATCTCGAATCCTTCGGCGAATTTGTTCGCTTATACATCACACGCAACGAACGCTGGTCATCGCCCTTATTTCTGTTCGGCGAGAGCTATGGGACGACTCGCGCAGCCGGAGTTTCCGGCTATCTCGCCTCAAAAGGCATTTCATTCAACGGGATTGTTTTGCTCTCGACGGTTTTGAGCTTTGAGACTCTCGAGTTCAATAAGACCAACGATGTTCCGTATCCGCTGATCCTTCCGTCGTACGCGATGATTGCGGCTTATCATCACAAACTCGCGCCGGATCTCGCTGAAAATCTGGAGCGGACGCGAGGCGAAGTGGAACGCTGGGCGTCAAACGAGTACACGCGCGCGCTGGCCAAAGGCGATGCGCTCACACCGCCAGAACGGCAAACCGTGATCGACACGCTGTCGCGGTATACCGGCCTGAGCAAAGAATTCATCGACGAATCGAATCTGCGGGTGGATGTGGGCGGCTTCACGCATCGGCTGCTCGCCGACCAGAAACTGCGCGTGGGGCGCCTCGACGGCCGGTTTTCGGGTCCCGATCCACAAGGATTCAACGAGACGCGATTTTTCGATCCGACGAGCTCGGAGACGGAGCCGCCTTTCACGTCGGCCTTTAACGATTACGTTCGCCGTGAGCTCAATTACAAGACGGATATGCCGTATTACGTAAGCGCGCACGAGGATTGGGGGCCGGCATTTGACTGGAATTGGGGCTCGGCGGTCGCCGGATTTCCGGATACCGCGAGCGCGCTGCGCGAAGCTATCGTGAAGAATCCGTATTTAAAGGTGAAAGTCTTGGAAGGCTATTACGATTTGGCGACTCCTTACTATGCGGCCAACTACACAATGGATCACTTGGATCTCAGTCCGCGCTACCGGAACAACATCTCCTATGCGACGTATCCTTCCGGCCACATGGTATATCTCGACTCGCAGTCGCTGAAAAAAATGAAGGACGATGTGGCGAGCTTTATTGATCAGTGTCTGCCGGCTACGCAATAGCGGTCGGATTCCTCATCGGTTCAGCAGCGGCGCGCGACGATCTCGGCAACTGGCCGACGATGCGCTGGATCGCGCGATGGTCCGTCGTAATCCCAGAGAACTTCCCAGTCATTAAAGAATCCGCGCAACTCACCAGGCCGGACTCGCTTCTCGCTCCATGTCTCGCCCGGCTCCGGCGTGTGGGCGATGGCTAGAACCATTCCACCCGGCCGTGCGGCCGCCTTCACTTTTGTAAACAGATCGCGCTGCAGGTAATAGGCAATCAAGATGAGGTCGAACGTGTCCTGCGGAAGGATGAAATCGGGGGCGGTCAGGTCGGCAACTTCCGTGCGCACCTCGAGACCGCGCGCAGCAGCCCGCTGCTGTACGAGTTCAATGGCCTTCTCCGAACCGTCGACTGCAGTTACTGCCCATCCTCGTTCCGCCAGGTACAGGGCGTTGCGGCCGGCGCCGCATGCCAGGTCGATCGCAGTTCCGGGGGCGAGCTTTTCGGCGACCTCTACGACCAGCATTGTGGGAGCGTCTTCGTTTCCGCGATCACCCGACCGATACCTTTCGTCCCAGCCTGCAATGTCCATCGCCCCATGATGCCAGCCTGCTTTTGCAACTGCTGTGCTACAAAATGGCGTGGCCGGCCGCGCAGTTTCACCCAAAGACGACATGCTGACGGTCATTGCTATCGCAGCAATTGCGTGTGTCCTTCAGGATGTTTTGCATGAAGGGCTGGGCCATGGCGTAACGGCATGGTTGAGCGGAGCGCATAACTTGACGATCAGTACTGTCGCGCTACAGAGTGATATCGAGACGCGCTGGATCTCGGCGAATGGCACGCTGGTCAACCTTCTGTTCGGAGCGATCTTCTGGGGACTTCTGCGAAGGCGGAATTATCAACCTGCGACGCGCTACTTTCTCGTGCTTGCGATGGCGGGCAATCTGTTTACGGGAACGGGCTATTTTTTCTTTTCGGGCGTTTCGAATTTCGGCGACTGGGCTGAAGTGATCCGCGGCTTGCACCCGCACTGGCTCTGGCGGGTGGGGCTGGTTGCGCTTGGAGTAGCCTCGTACTATGTCTCGATGCTTCTGGTGAGAGCGGAGTTGCAAGTGTTTCGAGAGCTCGATACGAGCCTGAAACGGATTCGCCGCCTGAGTTGGACGCCCTACGTGACAGATGGAATCCTGGCTGGTATTGGAGGTTTATTCAATCCGCTTGGAGTGTTCTATGTGATCGCGTCGGCGTTGCCGTCGACGCTGGGCGCAAACGCCGGGCTGCTCAGCGTGCCCAGCATGATGGGGAGACCGCGGCGAACAGTAGAGCAGACGATCGGACCAGTACGGCGGAGCGTCGCGTGGATCGCCACGGGCTTGACCGCTTCGCTGTTGTTCATGTTTGTACTGGGCCGCGGACTTACATGGTCCCGCTGAGAGCGTTAGCGATTCGCGAAAGCCGGCGAGGATGACTCGCCGGGAACTCGTAGGAGTTGCGGCGGCCGCGCTTACCAGCTGCAGAATGAGCCAGAGTATCCTCGACGTAACAGCTCCGAAAGCGGACGCTCGCATTGCATACGGCTCTGACCCGAACCAGTTCGGCGATCTCCGAATTCCAGCGGGGCCAGGCCCGCACCCGGTCCTCATCTTCATGCATGGGGGATTTTGGCGGGCGGCTTACGACCTGACGCACGCAGGCCATCTATGCGCCGCCATCACACGAGCCGGCTTCGTAACTTGGAACTTGGAATATCGGCGCATCGGACAAGCTGGGGGCGGATGGCCCGGAACCATGGCGGATGTGCGGCTTGGCGCCGAGCACGTTCGCGCCTTGCAGGCGCATTGTAATGTCGACCTGCACCGCGTGATTGCGGCGGGACACTCGGCGGGAGGTCAACTGGCACTCTGGCTCGCGGCACAGCGCGCTTTAGATTTGCGCCGAGTGGTGGGGCTGGCCGCGGTTTCTGATTTGCGAAGCGCCTGGTCACTGAAGCTCAGCGACGGCGTGGTCGCGCAGTATTTGGGAGGCACGCCCGAGCAGGCGCCTGAACGGTATGCTTTGTCTTCACCGATCGAGCTAGTGCCGATCGGGATTCCTCAACGCTTGCTGCACGGCACCGCTGACGATACGGTTCCTTATGACATGAGCCGGCGCTTTACGCGGGCTTCAAAGAATGCGCTGCTCGTGACCATCGAAGGCGCCGGGCACTTCGATGTGATCGATCCGCGCTCCCGCGCGTGGCCGGTTGTGCAGAAGAACTTGGCTGAATTGGAATTTGATTGAGAGCTACGATTGCCGAGGGGCTTCCTCGACCGCGACCATGGCCTTACCGCTCGAGAGTTTTTTCTTCTCGCACTTGACCACTTGGCCCGGTCCGTATTCCCAGGTCTCATCGGGCGGCATGTCTTCGATGATCTTGTAGAATTTGCGCCCGAGATATTCGGCTCTGACGGAGCGCATCACGTTCAGGCCTTCGCCCACGAGATTCACATAAATCATCTCTTCTTTGAGCGGACGGACAGGGACTGCATTCGAAGGAACGGGTTGCGGGGCAGCCGCCGGAATCGGTGCGGGAGGGGCCGGGGCAGGCTGCTCGACTACGGGGGCAGGAGCTGGTTTGGGGGGTCTCGGGGCCGGTTCGCGGACAGGCTCGGCAGCTTGACGGATTGGCCGCGGAGTGGCATCAATGTCGAACATACTCGCGGAGCGCCGGACCGCTTCGCGAACGTGCTCGCCTGTAGCGGCTTGACGGGTTTGCATGCGAGCGCGATCGA
This sequence comes from uncultured Acidobacteriaceae bacterium, assembly GCA_963703035.1. Taxonomy (GTDB): domain Bacteria; phylum Acidobacteriota; class Terriglobia; order Bryobacterales; family Bryobacteraceae; genus Bog-105. The sequence continues at coordinate 3,981,570 of OY969780.1, forward strand.
TCGCCCAAAAAATAAGCGAGGCGCACGCCCAAACCACAAGGGGCCATATAACCGGAGATGGCCCATTCGACCCTAATAATTGGTTGGGCAGCCCGATGACGCGAACGGCGATTGCGACGGCAACCGACAGACAGAATCCGCACACGGCCGAGAAGCCGAGACTCTCGAAGACGGACCGATACCCATCCCGATCGTAGGCGAATAGCGTTAGGAGCAGAATCAGCGCGGCGATGACTGCCAGCCATGCGAATCTCTCGAGCTGGAAACCCAAAAGCAAGGCCGCGGCAATGAGCGCGGCGATGAGAGCTATGGCATCGATGCGAGATTTTGTCATTTCAAGCGCTCGCGGTATCCGAAGATTCACTCGCCCGATTCAGGTGTTCCATCGAGGAGGAATCCAATTTCAGTCTCGTCGCTTCAATTAGATCATTCAGCTGCTGCAGATTCGTGGCACTCGCGATGGGAGCGGTGATGCTGGGCCGCGCCATCAACCAGGCGAGGGAAATTTTCGCCGGGGTCGAGTCGTATTCCGCGGCCACTTCGTCGAGCGCCGCGAGAATGCGGAACCCACGCTCATTTAGATACTTCTGGACCATCTGGCGGCGCGGACTTTCTGCAACATCTTTTTCGGAGCGGTATTTGCCGGTCAGGAAACCGCTCGCGAGAGAAAAGTAAGGGATGACGCCGAGGCCGTTTTGCAGGCACACCGGCTCGAGCTTCGCCTCGTATTCGGCGCGATCATACAAGTTATAAAGAGGCTGCAGGCTTTCGTAGCGCGGGTATCCCATGCGCTCACTCACCTCCAAGGCCTCAGACAGCCGCTCCGCGCTGTAATTAGAGGCGCCGATGGCCCTCACTTTCCCTGCCTTCATCAAGGCTGCGTAAGCGCCTAGAGTTTCTTCCAACGGTATCTGGGGATGATCGACGTGGGACTGATACAGATCGATGTAATCGGTATTGAGGCGATGCAGCGAGTCCTCGACGGCAGTTGTGATGTAGGCCTTCGAAAGCCCTTTTTTATCTGCGGCCATCTGACTGCCGACTTTAGTGGCGATAATGACGCGGCCCCGCTTGCCGGTCCTGCGTAACCAGTTGCCGATGACGGTTTCCGATTCGCCACCCTTATGGCCGGGCGCCCATCTCGAGTACACGTCGGCGGTGTCGACGAAATTGAATCCCGCGTCGACAAAAGCATCGAGCAGGCGGAAAGACATGGCTTCATCGGCTGTCCATCCGAAGACGTTGCCGCCGAAAGCGAGGGGGGGGATTTCGAGGCCTGAATGCCCGAGTTGGCGTTTGGTCATGTGTTTTAGATGGATTGCAGAAGGCGCGCGACGTAAGAAACGTTACCCGCTTGCTGCGCTGGCGCGCCCCGGGTCAGTTCACCGTGGTGGGCTGAAGCCGAATTTGGCGAAAACGGCTTGGCCCTGCTTGCCGGTCAGAAACGCGAGGAACTGGCGGGCCGCTCCTAAGTTGCTGGTCGCCTCCACGATCCCGGCTTTTTGGATGATGGGGCGGTGCCAGTCTGCGGGAATCAGGTCGGGCTTGCGGCCCGTCAGAAGGGAAGCCGAGGTGAGGACGGCGTCGGCATTTCCGCTTTCGAAGAGCTGGAGGGCTTGCCGCACGTTCTCCCCGTAGACCACTTTGGGCTCCACTTGAGCCCAGATTCCGGCGTGCTCGAGCGCTTGCTGCGCCGCGACTCCGTAGGGGGCGAGGGTTGGATTGGGCAGCGCTACGGAACGAACCCAACTCTGAGCTAAGTCACTGATCGGGTGGCGCTTGCCACCTTTCCAGAGCATGCCGACGCAACCCTGGGCGTAGGCCCGGACGGAGTCAGGCCGGATTTTACCAAACGAACTCAAGTGGTCCACATATTGGGCATTTGCCGATAGGAAAACGTCGTAAGGTGCTCCGTTTTCAATCTGTTGGGAGAGGACGGCGCTGGCCTCATTGACGAAACGGAGGTGAATTGGGTTCGTTTTTTCAAATTGCTGAACGAGCTCGGGTTCGAGGCTGGCGAGGTCGGCTGCTGCCGCAATCGTAAGACTTTTCAGCGGAGAGGCGCCCAAAGGACTTGACAACCCAGCACTCATATTCGATACTAGGATTGTGCTAAAGATGGCCAGTCGCGTGGCGGTTGGCGGAGGGAATGGAAACACATGAGTAAGATTATCGGAATTGACCTCGGAACCACAAATTCGGTGGTCGCGGTAATGGAAGCGGGTACGCCCGCGGTGATTCCCAACCAGGAAGGCGGGCGGACGACGCCCTCGGTTGTAGGATTCACGAAGAGCGGGGAGCGGCTGGTGGGACAAGTCGCCAAGCGGCAGGCCGTGACGAACCCGGAAAACACGATTTATTCGATCAAGCGGTTCATGGGGCGGCGCTTCAACGAAGTGAGCGAGGAGATGAAGCTCGTTCCTTATAAGGTAGTGCCGGGCGAGAACGGGGATGCGCGGGTCGAGATACAGGGCAAGAAGTATTCGCCGCCCGAGATTTCGGCGATGATTCTGAACAAGCTGAAGGAAGCGGCGGAAGCCTATTTGGGCGAGAAAGTCACGAAAGCCGTGATCACGGTTCCGGCGTACTTCAATGACGCGCAGCGGCAGGCGACAAAAGATGCCGGGCAGATTGCGGGTCTCGAAGTGATGCGCATCATCAACGAGCCCACGGCAGCGGCGCTGGCCTACGGACTCGATAAGAAGAAGGACGAGACGATCGCGGTCTACGACTTTGGCGGCGGCACGTTCGACATCTCGATCTTGGAAGTCGGTGACGGCGTGGTCGAAGTGAAGTCGACGAATGGCGACACGCACCTGGGCGGCGACAACATCGACCAGCGGATCATCGACTGGCTGATTCAGGAATTCAAGAAAGAGCAGGGCGTAGACGTTTCGAAGGACCAGATGGCGCTGCAGCGGCTGAAGGAAGCGGCTGAGAAGGCGAAGATCGAGCTTTCGACGCTTCTCGAGACGGAGATCAACCTGCCGTTCCTGACAGCGGACGCCAGCGGCCCGAAGCATTTGACGATTAAACTGACGCGGGCGCGCTTTGAGCAGATGGTCGACGACATTTTGCAGCGATCCGTTGGGCCTTGCAAGCAGGCGCTTCAGGATGCCAACGTAACCCCGAAGGACATCGACGAAGTGGTGCTGGTCGGCGGCTCGACGCGTATTCCGAAAGTGCAGCAGATGGTTCGCGACCTGTTCGGGAAAGAGCCGAACAAGAGCGTAAATCCGGACGAAGTGGTTGCGGTCGGCGCGGCGGTTCAGGGTGGCGTGCTGGGCGGCGAAGTGAAAGACGTGCTGCTGCTCGACGTGACTCCGCTATCGCTCGGAATCGAGACTTTGGGCGGCGTGTTCACGAAGCTGATTGAGCGAAACACGACCATTCCGACGCGTAAAAGCGAAACGTTCTCGACGGCGGCGGACAACCAGACCTCGGTTGAGATCAAGGTATACCAGGGCGAGCGCGCGATGGCGCGGGACAACCGCATGCTGGGCGTGTTTCAACTGGTCGGCATTCCGTCGGCGCCCCGGGGCATTCCGCAAATCGAAGTGACGTTCGACATCGATGCGAACGGAATTCTCAACGTATCGGCGAAGGATCGCGCGACGAACAACGAGCAGAAGATCACTATTACGTCTTCTTCGGGCCTAAGCAAGGATGAAGTCGACAAGATGGCGCGCGATGCGGAGTCGCACGGAGCGGAAGATCGCAAGAAGAAAGAAGAGATCGAAGCTCGAAACCGGGCGGATCAGATGGTCTACAGCGTCGAGAAGACGTTGAAAGATCATCGCGACAAGATTTCCGAGGCAGACGCGAAGGAAGTCGAATCAGCGCTGGAGGATGTCAGGAAGGCGATGGCGGAGGGCGGTTTGGAGAAGATCACCTCGGCTACGGACAGATTGACGACAGCCAGCCACAAGCTCGCCGAAGCGATGTACAAGTCGCAAAGCGCAGCAGCAGGTGGTCCGAACGGCGGAGGCGCTCAGCCGGGCGCGGGTCCGGATGGGGCCGGCGCACAACCGGGCGAGAAGCCGAAAGACAACGTCGTCGACGCTGAATTCGTGGATGTGGAAGACAAGAAGTAAGCGAAGACCGCATGGGTATCAACAGCGGGCCGTCAGAACCTGATGACCTGTTGAGAGGAAAGGAAGCGGCGGCGGCTCTGGTAAAGCGGGGCCGCCGTTTTGCTGAGAGTTTGCACCTATAGGAATGTGCGATGCCGACTGCGACTAAAAAAGATTATTACGAGACGCTCGGAGTAGCGAAAGGCGCGGATGCGGAGGAAATTCGCAAGGCGTACCGGAAGCTCGCGCGCAAGTATCATCCGGACCTGAATCCGGGTGACAAAAGCGCCGAAGAGCGATTCAAAAAAGTTCAGGAATCGTACGACGTCCTGAGCGATGAAAGTAAGCGGAAGGTTTACGATCAGTACGGTTTTTATTCGGACAATATGCCGCCGCCGAATAGTGGCGGGCAGACGGGCGGTCCGGGATTCGGCGGATTTGATTTCAACGAATACTTCCGGCAGCAGCAAGCGGCGGGCGGAGGCGGTGGAGCAGGAGCGGGTGGGGCCGGGTATGAGCCTCAGGAAGGATTCGGCGGCGGCGGATTCCGCGATATTTTCAGTCAGTTCTTCCGGTCGGGCTCGGGCGCGAAGAAACCGAGCAATCAGCCGGAGCGGGGCGCGGATCTCGAATATGGATTGCATATCGATTTCTGGCAATCGATTCGGGGCACGCAGGTAAAGCTGAATATCTCCCGCCAGGAGACGTGCGAGACGTGTCATGGGACGGGAACTTCGGGGAAAAACGTCGCGGTTTGTCCGGAATGCGACGGCACAGGCACGATTACGCAGATGGCCGGGGCGATGAAGTTCAATCTGCCGTGCCAGCGCTGCGAAGGGACAGGGCGTTTGAAGAATGCGTGTCCGACGTGCCGGGGCGAAGGCGTGATTTCGCGTCCCGACTCGGTCGAGGTCCGCATACCGGCCGGGGTGAGCTCGGGATCGCGGCTGCGCGTGGCGGGAAAAGGGAATGCAGGAGTGGCGGGCGGGCCACCGGGCGATCTCTACATCACGATTCGCGTCGAAGAGCATCCGTTCTTTAAACGCGATGGGGACAATATTTCGGTTGAAGTGCCGCTCACGGTTACGGAAGCCGGATTGGGCGCAAAGATCGAGGTACCGACGATTGATGGGCGTGCCTTGCTGAAGATTCCGCAAGGCACGCAGAATGGGCAGAAGTTCCGGTTGCGCGAGAAGGGCGTGTTTAATTCGCGGAAGAATTCGCGCGGCGATGAAATTGTCGAGGTGGTGCTGCGCGCGCCGGACGTACACGATGAGCGGACACGCGAGTTGTTGCGTGAGCTGGGGCAAGTGCAGAAGGATGACGTGCGTTCGGATATGTGGAAGCATGTGCAGCCTGCGGCTTAAGCGGGCTGAGGAGTAGTTATGACAAAGGCTAAAGGAAAAGCGGCGTACATGATCTCGGCCGTGGCGGAGCAATACGAGATTCATCCGCAAACGTTGCGGCTGTATGAGAGGGAAGGATTGCTCGCGCCGTCGCGCAGTGAGGGAAACACGCGGCTGTATACGGATGAGGATCTGGAGCGGCTCGAGGTGATTCTGAAGCTGACGCGGGAGCTGGGCGTGAATCTTGCAGGGGTGGAGATTATTCTCAACATGCGCGAGAAGATGGAAGCGATGCAGAAGCAGATTCAGGGTTTTGTGGAGTCGCTGAATGAGGAGTTATCGCAGCGCGCGGCGCGGCGGCCAGCTGAGAGTAATTCGTTGATGCCGGTGATACAGATTCATTCCGTTACGGCGCGGCCGGAGGCGAAGCGGGGGAGTGAGGGGAAGAGGAAGGTGCGGTAAGCGAAGCGGGTATCGCGCAACAATCTCCAACTGAATCAGGTAGGCAAGCGCGAATCGACATACTTGCAATGCTATGACAGACTGCAACGGTATCTTCTGGACTCGGCTTGGACTCTTAACGCGGTTGAGAGAGCCGAGACGCTCGCTCAGTGCCTCTCTGCTCGCGCAGACGCGGCGTGAGTCGACGTAACACTTACCAACATCAGGATTTTAACTGACCGCAAGTCGCTGGACAGGCACTATGCCGGCCTATTGACTCAGGGTCAGCAGGTCGAACGAGTGCTAAGTGACGTTTTTCTCGTAGTGATGGCTATGTGAGATCGGAGTCGGACAGACAAGATCGGAACCGCGAGTAGACATGCACTTAGTCGTAGTGGACACAAACGTGATTATTGCGGCCCTTCGATCCCGGCAGGGGGCTTCCTTCGCCGTTCTAAGCGAACTCGGGAAAAGCTGGAAGCCCGTCATATCTGTTCCGTTGATCCTGGAGTACGAGGCCGTTGCGAAGCGAGAGAATGCATCTTTGAAGATTCCGGAGGAGGCAATAGAAGCCGTTCTCCGTGCCTTCTGCTTCTACGGCCAGCAACCGGCTATACATTTTCGATTGCGACCGGCTCTTCCAGACCCGCGCGATGATTTTATACTCGAATTGGCCGTCGCCGGACGGGCCGATCGTATCGTCACTTACAATCTTCGGGATTTTAGGGGAGCGGAGCGATTCGGAGTTCACGCGGAAACGCCACGTGAGCTTTTGCGGAGAATAAAAGGAGAGGCCCGATGAGGAAGAATATAGGATTGTCCAAGAATTTGTACGACGAAGTGGTCAAAGCTGCTAAGGCAGATCATGTCCCTATCGAGGAGTTTGTCTCAACTGCTCTCTCCACCCAACTTGCGGGCCGCGAGTGTATTGAGTCGCGGGCGAGACTCTTCAATCGAGAGGAATTTGAGCGGGCTTTGGAGGTGATCCCCGATGTGCCCCCTGACGAGCACGACCGAATCACAGAACGCCTTCGAACTGAGGAAGTCTCCGCACCTGCGCGTGAGACGCAGCGGGCAGATAACACTCAATCGCAGGAGATCGAAACAGAATTGGACGACAGCCAATTCATCGCCTTGCGAAGCCAGCAATTAAACATCGATCAACTGCTCCGCCGGGCGATCAAAGACCGGAGAATTATTCGTTTGCGGTATCGCGCGAAGGAGCGAATTGTCGAACCGCATGACTATGGTGTCCAGAATGGCCGTCGAAGACTTCTGGCGTATCAGATTGCCGGTTCTAGTAATGGGCCTCTCCCGAATTGGCGTCTCATGGATGTGGATTTGATTTCCGAACTTGAGCCATTAGATAAGACCTTCAGGGGCGGTCGGAGGGTCCCCTCTGGAAAGCACTACACGTGGGATCAACTCTATATCAGAGTGACAGCGGATGAGACGCCGCATAGGGTGCAATAGCTCTGTCCACATTGGTGAATCGCAAAATGAAGAGCTTTGCTAAACGTGCCTGAACCCGTTAGTGTATGCGCAAATTCGAGACTCGCTCTTCCAGGCGCAGCGCAAGGAGTTGTTGCTCATCGAGCGCAGACGAGCCAGAAAATGCAGAATGATCATCCCGATTAGCCTCGAGTTTAATGCTCCCTAAGTGCCGGATGCTTCTTGAATGCTTTGAAGTAGAATCTGACTCGGTCCATTTTCTGCGGAAGTGTTTGGGGTCGATGCCGGGTGAGGCTTGATCAGCGGCGAACTTCTCGACACCGGTTCGACGGGCGGGCCTTGCTGACAATTCCGCAAGCGACGCAGAACGGGCAGAAGTTCCGGCTGCGCGAGAAGGGCGTGTTTAATTTCACGGAAGAATTCGCGCGGAGATGAGGTCGAAGTGGTGCTGCGCGCGCCGGATGCGCACGATGAGCGGACGCGTTTTGTGGAGACGCTGAATGAAGAGCTTTAGCACTGTGCGGCTCGGCGGCCTGCTGAAAGCAATTCGTTAATGCCTGTGATTCAGATTCATTCGGTTACGGCGCGACCGGAGGCGAAGCGCGCGGGTGAGGTGAAGAGGAAGGTGCGGTCAGGGGCAACTTCTGAGTCGCGGAGTTTTCGTTCTGAATACGTCGAAAATAAGCGCTTTGGGGGTTGGGTACTCAGACCACCGGTCGAGCAGCCGATTCCTTCTTTGCCCGCTCAACCCAATTAGCAAATAGTTCGCGATATACCTCGGCACGCATGGATCTGTCTGAGGGCTGGAAGAGTTCGTAAAACTGCATCGGCTCTACAATCTGTTCCGCGGGGTTCGCCCAGTGGATATAGGAGACGAACAGGTGGCCCGCTCCCGTTCTGAAGCCGTGAATGGCAGGGAAGAATGTGTATTTGCTCACAGTAAGCGTCGTGCCGAAGCGTTTCAACAGCTGTGAGTTGTTGTTCATGAACGTCTGAATCGTCGAGAGGAAGGATTGGGATTGCATCACCCAATCGCTTGGAAAACAAGAAGTATCTTTGATGAAATCGGGGCACAGACAGTAGACCTTGACGTGCCAGTCTCGAAGGCTGCCATCAACAAGCTTTGGCCGAAGCAACTGTGGCCACGCTGTATATAGCGTGAGACCTAGCACGTCCAAGGTTTTCTCGGCGCGCGCTTGTTCTAACTCCTTTAATGCCTCGTGCAGAGGCGTGTAAATAGTGCTCACTCCTCCTTTGCATATGCGCGAGCTTGCAGACGGTGAAAAGGCGTCTAGCCGCTCTACCGTTCGACCGAGCCGCTGGTCGAAGGAAACCAGGACAAAGATCGTCACGACCAAGGCGATTCCGACAACGCTCTCGACGTCTTTCAACCAACCGTGACTTACAAACCATGTGCGAACAGGGTCCACTGTCCAGAGCAGAAGAATTACGAGGCAGACGAATATGAGGGGAAGGAATACCCACCGCTGAGCTCGGTCTAGAAGTTTTTCAATATTCACCAATCTTCTCGCCATATACACCTCACGCGTGTGCCGATCCGCAGTTGTCGGTAATTTTATCGAAACGAGCAAGTTACGTAGGCTCGCGCTGTCCCAGTAAGCATCCGGGACTCTCTGTCGAAAAACACCATACGACTCGCGACGTCATCGGCACCCCAGATCAGTCACGATGCACCACGGCAGCAAACATCAGTAGTAATGGGTCAAATGCGATCGGGATAATTGGACACGATTCCATCAACTTGCATCGCTACAGCTGCGGCGATATCACGTGGATCGTTCAGCGTGTAAACCAGGACTTTGAGATTGTGTGCATGGATTTCATTTAAGAAACCCAAAGTGATCGACTCAAAGGAAAGTCCGGCGTACGATGCTCGAGCATCGTGGGCGAATTGAGCTCCGCTAATAGGAACCCCTTCAAACAAGGCTACTGTGCTCGCTAGAGGGTCCATCATATTTATCTCTAGTACTTCGGCATGGAGAAAGGACGCGTACAGTAAGGGACTCTTTAAATTTCCCTTTCGAACCGTCGCGATTACTTCAGGTATAATGCCGGGCGTGATGATCTCAAGCATAAGGCCGACGCGACTATTCACTGCTTCCAGCGCCTCTGATAAGAGCGGCACCCTTTGGCCACCGCCTGCATCAAGCCGCGAAATTTGCTGCAACGTTAGCTCAGAAACTAGTCCACAGCCATTCGTAGTACGGTCAACCCGTTTATCGTGCATCAGAACCAGCTGATCATCCGACGTACGCTGGACATCTATCTCAACGTAGTCGGCTCCGAGGGAAATCCCCGTTTCGATGGCAAGGACCGTCTTTTCTGGAGCATAGCCAGCTGCTCCGCGATGTCCAATTCGGAGAACTTTTTGATCCATGCATCCATCATCAGTTAGACCAATTTCGTCGATCGGGCGGAGGCACGATTGCCTCGGCAGGGGCAGCGAACGGCTTCGATCAAAGAAAGCGCCGATGACGCCAATTCGCCCGTAACTTGAACCAAAACCGAAAACTGAGCAGCCGAGGAATTGAAGGCCAGCTCTCGCCTCAGCTTCAGAACCCTTGCAGCCCGTCCAGTGACTTGACTTCCGAGCCGGAGATTCGCGGGGCTCGGCTCACGCGGCGATCGTAATCCGCTGAATACGGACGACCGCGAGTTTTTGTTCCGGCCCCAGCTTCTCCTTCGAGACACAGCTCTATCGCTTCGCGAATCCGTTGGGTGGCCTCGTCCAGTTGATCGCGCTTGCGTGCGGCATTCGGGTATCTGCGGGACAGAGGCGACGTAATAACCTTCCTCGTCGCCGCTCGATTACGACATCGAATTGACGTGGCGTTTAGAGTTCTCGTAATCTTCATTTAGAGGTCGATGGCTGCCGCGGTGGCGAACCGCGACGAATCCATTCCGTTCTAGAATCTGACATATCTCCGAGCGGAAAAAAGTCGGAGCTTACGCAACCGCACCTCAAGCTCCGTGACGAAAAGTTCGCCATGAGATCGCGCTGCGATTTCTGTCCCAACAGCCGTTTCAAAGAAGAGCGTGAGCGCCTCGATGAGGTTGCTCCGAGCCTCTTCGATCGACGTACCCTCGCGGCAATGTCCAGTTCCGGACAAAAGGCAACGAAACCGTCGTCCTCACGTGTCAATGATAGCGGTGGGGCGCTGCACTGGTTTCATAATCCGAGTCTACGGTAGAATCTAATTCTCAAAACCAGTAGAGTGTAGGAAGGGTCCCACCACACCTGACGGGCCGGCCGTTGAAGTCCGGGCCTGTGAGCCTCTCATCGCTCAAGGCAAAAAAATGAGCAGGCAGAAAGAAGGAATCATGCATTCTAAAATCGCTCTTCGCTCTTTACTATTTTCGTTTGTGTTGCTGGTTTTCTCGCACAGCGCATTCGCTCAAATCGGCATCGGCATTTCCGTGAACTTCGGCCCTCCTCCGCTTCCGGTGTATGAGCAGCCCATTTGTCCCGCCGCGGGTTACTTATGGACTCCCGGTTACTGGGCCTATGACGACGAGTATGGCTACTACTGGGTGCCGGGTACGTGGGTCGAAGCGCCTCAGGTCGGCTTTCTGTGGACCCCGGGTTATTGGGGCTGGGGCGGCAATGCGTTCTTCTTTCACGAAGGATATTGGGGTCCGGAGGTCGGTTTCTACGGCGGCATTAATTATGGCTTCGGCTACTTCGGTTCCGGTTATGAAGGCGGCCGCTGGGAAGGCGGTCAATTCGCGTACAACACGTATGTGAATCGAGTAAATACCACCGTGATTCACAATACTTACAACACGAGGGTGACGAATGTCTACGAAAATCACGTCAGCTACAACGGTGGTAACGGCGGTATCGAAGCGCGCCCTACGCCGCAGCAAGAGGCCTATGCGAGCCAGCGCCATGTCGGTCCGGTACCTGCGCAAACGCAGCACGTCCAGGAAGCACGCAGTAATCCCGAATTACGTGCTTCCGCGAACCGCGGTAGGCCCCCCATTGCAGCGACCGCGCGACCCGCTGATTTCAGAACTGGCGTTGTACCCTCTAGAGCGGCAGGCGGCACATACAGGCCTCCTCCGGCGAATGCCGCGCGCGGCAATGCAGGACGGCCGGGAAATGAGGGTCGGGCAGGTGCGGAAAATCGTCCCGAGAATGCTGCAGCAACTCGCAGCGCCGCGAACAATCACGCGAGCGAATTGCAGCCGCATAGGTTCACCCCTCCCAATACCGGGAACACGGCAGCAGACAGGAGATATCAGCAGCAACAGGAAAAGCTAGCGGCCCAGCAAGATAAGGAACACCAGAAGCTCGCGCAGCAACAGGAAAAAGAACACCAGCAAGCCGCCAGGAATAATTACAACGGCGCGCAAAAACAGCAGATGGAGCAGCGGCACGCTCAGCAAACGCAACAGCTAGAGCAAAAGCATACCTCTCAACAGAGGCAGATGGAGCAGCGCCAAAGCGCGCCAAGGCCGGAGGAGAGCCGTCCTCCAACGGAAAAACGGCATTGATCTCGGGAGAAAATGGAGCCGAGCGGAAGCGAATCCAGGGATTTGAGGAGGCGTTGACTGAGCACAAAATCCGCGATGACCAGAACCGATTTCGATTCGGTTGACGAGTACATTGCTTCGCAACCCGAGCGCGTTCAGGACATACTTGAGGGCGTTCGGAGCGCGATTCGTCACGCGCTGCCGGAAGCGGAGGAAGTGATCTCGTACAAGATCCCGACTTACAAACTGCATGGGCGCGCGGTGCTCTATTTCGCGGGTTGGAAGCAGCACTATTCGCTCTACCCTGTTGGCGAGACGCTGGTCGCGGCGTTTAGGGACGAGCTTGCGGCATATAAGATCAACAAGGGCACGATTCGTTTTCCACTCTCACAGCGCGTTCCGGTGAAATTGATTGAACGCATTGCGAAGTTCCGGGCCAAGGAAGTCGTCGGTCGCGAGATGGCGAAGCACGAAAGCAGAAGAAGCGCTAGCATCGATTGAACACCTGAAAAGGACCACATGGCGCTCTTTTTTTCTGCTTCGTCCACGAAGCAGTGATTCACCAAGCTACGACGGGTAAACCTGTGCCGACCAGGGCGGAGTAACCGCACGACCGAATTGCTTCCGAATTGCGAGAATTTGCCCATTACAAGAATTATGTGAACCTATTCGGCGGTTCTGTCCGGATTGCGCGATGCAGGAGTTATCGGAAATCGGATACGCAGCCGCGCCGTGTTGCGAACACATTGCCGCATACCTTGCCGAGAGAGCACCGGTATCGGACCGGGAAATACCAACTCTGAGGAAAGGATTACTGGTGCGAGTAGAGCAGTAGGGCCTTCGCGAACACTTTTGCGTGGAAGATCGTCGCGCCTTCTCCACCGTTCCCGTCGCTCGTCACGATATAGAGATCGTTGGTGCCGGGCTTGATCGCCATACTGGTGGACAGCAGGTTGTGCCCTTCATCCCTGCCCGGCAAGAGTATCTGGCCGATGGGAATACCGTTCTTATTGAAAACGAGCACGCGGCCCTGGCTGTACATGGCGACGTAAAGGTTGCCATCACTGTCGGCGCGCATCGAATCCGGAGCGGGACCGATGAAATGATAGGGAATCGCTGTCCCGACCGGCGCGATGCTTGTCGGGGCCGCCAGCTCGACCCGGTGCAGGAGGTTTCTGGCGAATTCGGTGATCCACAATTCCTTTCCGTCTGGGCTGAGCGCGATGCCGTTTGCCATAGCGAGGTATGGCAGCACGGGCGTGATCGTGTTGAAGTCAGGCGATATGTAGTAGGCGCCCCCTTTCGGTTCGGTTGAGATCCCCCGAAAATCACTGAAGTAGGTGCCGCCGTGTTCGTCAAACACTAAGTCATTTGGCATATAGCCGGCTGTCGGCGGAACGACCGTCTGCATACCCGTTCCGTCCGGCTTTACTGCGATGATTGAACCGGTTCCGCTTGCGAGATTCATGGCGGCGATGAAGATGCGCCCGTCCTTGTGAATGGCGAGGCCACCCGGACTCAGATCCTTCAGGCTGACAACCGTCGAGAGCCGTTTGTCCGGAGTGAGGCGCAGCACGCGGCGGCCCGATACGTCGCAGAAGAGCAGATTGCCATCGCGCTCGAACGCTGCACCCTCAAGCACTATTCCCTCGTGGGACACTTTGAACCACGGCTCGGCGACAACCGTCTGCAAACCGCGCTCAGAAGGCGGGATCGGGACGGGTCCGCGCGTCTGAGCGTCATAGGCGAGTGCGCGAGCCGCTCCACCCTGTTGCGCGTGTGCGGCGGGCGCAAGGCACGCAAAGAGAGCCGAGGCGGCGAGAAGGGCTTTGGTCATAGCCGACTGAATGCTTACTTTACGCTGATGCCGACGCTCTGTCCGCCGTCGACCACCATCGCACTTCCAGTCGTAAAGGCGCCCTCGGTCGAGCTCAGCCACAATACCGCTGAAGCAATCTCCTCAGGCTTGCCTAAGCGCCCAATCGGCTCTTGCGCAATCATGCTTGCATACCCGTCAGGCGCGCCCGCGGCGACACGCTGAATCATCGCCGTGTCGATGATTCCTGGGCAAATGGCGTTCACGCGAATGTTGGATTTCGCATAATCGAGCGCGGCACATTTCGTGAGACCGATGATGCCAAACTTAGTAGCCGCATAAGCCCCCTGCCCGGTGAAGCCAATCAGGCCAGCGCCCGAAGAGGTGTTCACAATGGAGCCGCCGCCCTGCTTGAGCATGACGGGCACCAGATACTTGATGCACAAGAAAACGCCGCGCAGGTTGATGGCGACGATGCGATCCCAGTCGTCTTCCGTTACATCGGCAATCGCACCATACGGCTGCTCCACTCCCGCATTGTTGAAGGCCGCATCGATGCGGCCGAACGTGGCGACGGCTTTGTCCACAGCGGCTTTTACATGCTCGGCCTTGCTTACATCACAAGTGACGGCGAGGGCAGAGCTTCCGGCTTTCTCGACCAGACGTGCTGTTTCCTGCACGCCTTTTTCAGCTATATCCGCCACGACGACGTTTGCGGCTTCTCGTGCGAAAGCGATAGCCGTTGCCTGTCCGATGCCGCTTGTGGCGCCAGTGACGAATGCAACTTTTCCTGCGAAACGTTGAGTTTGATTGGGCGTCATGATCTTGTCCTTTTAGGTTGATGAACTGATTGATAGCTGGGTCGCAATCACCTTGCCTGGGTTACGGTATGAGCACAGTTGCTCCCGTGTTCTGTCGGGCTTCGAGCCTGCGATGGGCCTCCGCTGCCTCGGCTAAGGGCAGTCGCGTAGGAGACTGGATTTTCACGGCGCCACTCGCGACAACGTCGAAAAGTTCCTGACCCCTTGCGAGAACATCTTCACGCTTGGCCAAATGCATGTTCAGCCCTGGGAACGTGGCGAAGAGCGAGTCCTTTTTCAGCAGAAGCATCATGTCGAACGGCGGGATTTCACACGCGATCACCCGGAGCAAAGCCTTGAACGCCGACCGTAAGGACCTCGCCGGCGCCAGGCCAGCGGACAGCAACATCCTCGTAGGCGAGCACATTCGGCATGCCATGACGGTGAACACGGATCGCTTTCATAAAAGTTGATCGGCTCTGGGGCCGGCGTTATCCCTTCCGGTACTGTTGGTCGCTGACGTGTTCCATCCAATCAACGAGCTTTCCGTTGAGCTTCTCCTGAACGGCAATATGCGTCATGCCCGTCGCCGGTGTCGCTCCGTGCCAGTGCTTTTCACCGGGCGGAAACCAGACGACATCACCCGATCGAATCTCTTCGACTGGGCCGCCTTCGCGCTGCACCCAGCCGCAGCCTGCGGTGACTATGAGCGTCTGTCCCAGTGGATGTGTGTGCCACGCAGTCCGCGCGCCCGGTTCGAACGTCACGCTCGCGCCTGAAACCATGGCCGGATCGGGCGCCTGGAACAGCGGGTCAATGCGCACATTCCCCGTGAACCACTCGGCAGGTCCTTTCGTCGATGCTTGCGAGCCAGTTCGTTTGATTTCCATATCTTTATTCCTGTTCTGATTCTTTTCCTTGCCAGAGACGTCTTTCGTAACGAATCCAGAGCGTGTCGCTTTCGCGGCGCTCCACGGATTTGAGCCGGAGAGGAATCGCCTTGGTCTTACCCGGATTCACGCCATCGAACACCGCGGGGATATCGTGGCGTCCATCGATTCCAGGTGCGATCAGAAGACTAACTTCGTCGACGAGGCCAGGCTCCAGAAATGCCCCGTTGATATGGCCACCGCCTTCCAGCAGCAATCGGCGGATCCCAAAGTGCTCTCCCAGCAGGTTCACCGCCTGCGCAAGGTCGACCGGGCCTTCTCCTGAAACAACGTAGGAGATCCCGACGTTTCGGAGCATCGCGAGGTATTCCGCCGGAACTCGCTCGCTCACAATACAGATGAGGTGATCGCCGTCGATATCAGCGCTCGACCACCGTAGCTTACCGATCGTGTCAACAGCAACGGCGTACGATTTGGCGCGCCGGGCGACGTGCACCGGCTGTGGACCGGCCGGGGTATGCGAACTCGGAACGAAAGGCTCAGGGTCGGCGAAGTGTTGCTGCATAGTCGTGCGGCCGCAGATCCAGGCATCGCCGTTCAGCTCCGCACCAGTAATCTCGTATTCGTCAGCAGGCGTAAGTCCTTTAAGTAACGCCCCGTCGATTTTGCCGTCCACCGACGAGAGCATGTGACGGATGATGTACGGCCTCACGATTCAGTGCGCTCGTTTCTCGAAGACATCCTTTGGAGGAAGAGAGCGACAGACACGATCGCAGCGGCTGTGACTTTCATTCGGACCTCACGGACCATTCTTCTGTTCGGCTCGCGCGTCACCACGGCAATGGCTTGCCGTCCTGGAAGAAGCCCCCAGTCGGACCGGAGTCGGGCAGGGTTGCAGCCCATACAATACCGGCAGCGCCCTCGGCCACAGGACGGCCGCCAGAGCCGCCCATGTCGGTGGCGACCCAACCCGGGCAAACTGCGTTTACGAGAATGCCCGCGTTAGAAAGTTCACCGGCCAGGGTCCGCGTCAACGCATTCAGGCCGGCCTTGGTGACTTGATAGGCAGGCGGACCGGCTCCCATCCGCGCCAGCGATCCTGCGTCTGACGACACGTTGACGATCCGCGCCGCCCGGCTTTTCCGAAGCAACGGCAGGAACGCCTTCGAGACTCGCCAGGGCCCGAGCAGGTTCGTCCTGATCGTCTCTTGAACCGTGCCGTCGATATCTGCATTCTCAGCCGTCTCCCACGTGTCGTAATTGATGCCGGCATTGTTGACGAGCACGTCGAGGCAGCCGTACTGATCCGCCACGGCTTTCGCCGCCGTCTCGATGCTGGCTGCGTCGGCAACATCCAGGACCAGAGGTTCGACGGTGCCGGCGTTCTCAAGTTTCCTTGCTGCCGATTCCGCCTTTGCGGCGTCTTGGGTTGTGAGTAAGACGACGAACCCTCGGCTAGCCAACTGCCAGCACACTTCGAATCCAATGCCGCGGTTGGCTCCGGTGATTAGTGCGATGGGTTGCGAGCTTGCTCGTTTAATTTCCATTTTTATTTTTTCATGCTCGGGTTTTTGCCGACCCTGCCGGCAACGACCCGCGTTTTCTCGCGATAGCGGCCAGCACAGGCGGTAAGCGCTCAGGCGAGCCACCCACAGGGAACGGTCGGACGGTTTCTGCGACGAGATCTTTTGCCTGAGCCGCGGAAACCGGAGTGCCCGGAGTCTGTGTATACCAGGCTTGCGCTTCCTCTCCACGGAATCCTTCAGGAACTTGCGGAGCATAAGGCCATACATGAATCGGTGTGCCCGGTTCGCTTCTCCAGCTCTCCGAAAGCGGGCCCATGTCGATAGCGTCATATCCGATGGCGTCCATGAATTTCATCGTGACTTCCTTGGCCTGCTGATCGTTGCCGGCTATGGGAAGAGTGGTACGCGCAGATTTATCGTGGGGACGAGCATTCAGGAACAAGTGGGGCGCATTCAGGTTGTTCAGAGCTTTAACAAGCTTCGCGCCTTGCAAATGTTGCTGAATCAATTCGCTTGATGTCAGCTCAGCCGAATCGAGAACGGGTATTTGACCGTCACGAATCGGATAGTAGTTCGTTGTATCGATGACGATCTTGTCATGTAGGGACTCGACCGGAAGTTTGTGATAGGCGTTGAACGGAGTTGCTAAAACCACTAAATCGGATATGCGAGCGGCCTCTTCGGGAGTGGCTGCGCGTGCATCATCGCCGAGTTCCTGGACCAGATCGGCGAGCGTCTGGGGACCGCGGGAGTTGCTCATGATAACGCGTAGCCCGGCAGCGGCGGAAAGCCGAGCCAATACGCTGGCGATTGCGCCGCTTCCAATGAATCCAACCGTGTGTATCATAGTGCTCATCTCCTTTTGCGTGATCGGTGCCAGCTTTCAGGCACCCCCTTCAGGGCCGTAGCATCCGCGCCAGCGATCCTGCGTCTGATGCCGCGGTTCGCTTCATTTTCATGCTCTGGCTCCCCTTAGAAGTAGCTTGCGCCGAATTTGAACTAGCAACGATGCGGGCCTTACCTGTACCGCCGGCCGGTACCCATCGGCTGGTACACCTTGGTCGCCAGAACGATCCGGTTGCGACGGCCGCCCTGAACCAGCCAGCGCCCGATGATCTCCTCCGAGATGCCATAGCCCCTCTCCATGTCAGGCGACTGTGGACCCCCGTACACATCGGCTGTGTCGATAAGGTTGATCCCGGCGTCCGCAGCCTCGTCCATGATCTGGAAGCTGGTCGCCTCGTCCGCCACCATGCCGAAGTTCATCGTGCCCAGACAAAGGCGGCTAACTTGGAGGCCAGAGCGTCCCAGAGATGTGTATTGCATGTTGGTTCTCCTGTCGTCCTAAATCCCGCTGCCGATGCCGTTCACCGCTTCCGAATTTTCACTTTCGGCGTACCGGAGACTGCGCCGAGTCACGAGTGCAACTTTGTTCTCAAAAGACAAATTCATCAGGCAATCCTCTGCGAGGTATTGGCGTGTTTGCCGCCTCCATTTCAAACCTATCGGGAAATGCGGCCGGCCCGCTTTCCCGATCCTGTCTATTTTTTGCCTGATTCTGTTTTGGCCGTTATGTATTGTGCACGCAGCAAGGAAAGACAACCATCTGGGCACCCCAACCGTCCGAGCTGAGGGTCCAGCCGTCATCGAGAAAATTACCTGGGCGTCGCGCATCCTGTCGTTCATTTTGAAATCGAGTTGCAAAGGCAGGCGAGTATGCCAAGGTTTAAGCCGTATTGAGCAAAATCAAACAGAGCCGCTGAAACTCAGCTAGCTGACTGCCTCGCTGGCTCAGAAAAACCATCTTCGACAAGGCGCTGTCAAGTGCGCTCTTATTTCTGAAACGGATCAAGGACCACTTTTACGTACCCGTTCTCCCGCGCATTGAAGCGGCGAAAAGCGTCCGGTGCGTCCGTGAGAGACAGACGATGCGAGACAATCTGTCCGGGTTTCGCGCGGCCTTCCACGATCATATTCCGCAGCATGATGTCGTACCGTTTGTCCTGGTCCCGACCAAACTTAACGCTGATGCCTTTGTTGAAAAAGGTCGCCCAGGGCACAGTTAAGTGACCCGTCTGCTCGGCAGGGTCAACGCCCCCTGGATCTTTCGGGGGGAACACCCCGATGACGGCGATCCGGCCCGTCGGATTCACTAGCTGAGCCAACGAGGCGATGATCCAGTTTGGATCATCTTTCGAATAATCGCCGCGTGAGCGCGCCTGAAAGCCGACCGCGTCAACACCGCACATCACGCCGTCCATGACATGCTCATCGCGGTAGGCGTTGTCGCTGCGTTGTTTTTTGCGATATTCCAGGATCTGCGTCACAGGGTCTTCGATCCGGTAATCAATTGGAATCGCGCCGAGCGATTCGGCTACTTTCAGGCGTTCCGGGATACAATCCACCACAAACACGGAAGCCGCGCCGCGCAGAAGGGCAGAGTACGCCGTCATCAGTCCGACAGGGCCGGCTCCGAAGATGGCGACCGAATCACCCCGGCCCACCTCCGCCAGTTCCGTTGCATGATAGCCGGTGGGAAAGATGTCGGCCAGCATGACAAAGTCGTGCTCCCACGCGTCGCCGGGCTCGCCCGGCAGCTTCATCGCGTTCGCATCCGCAAACGGAATACGCAACAACTCCGTCTGTGCGCCGGCATAGTCTCCCTGGTTGGGATAACCATAGGCGGCGCCCGCCGCGCCGGGATGAGTGGTCAAACAAGAACCGCTGAAACCGCGAGTGCAATTCGGGCAAAAACCGCAGCAGATATGGGTCGGCGCGACGATGCGG
This sequence comes from uncultured Acidobacteriaceae bacterium, assembly GCA_963703035.1. GTDB lineage: Bacteria > Acidobacteriota > Terriglobia > Bryobacterales > Bryobacteraceae > Bog-105. The sequence goes on from OY969780.1 coordinate 4,001,198, forward strand.
TCTCCCTTCTGTAGGGAATGAACGCCGCTTCCCACCTCCTCGACGACGCCAAGCGGCTCATGCCCGATCAGATGCCCGTTATATGGCATGCGGCCGTCATAGAAGTGAAGATCAGTCCCGCAAATGGCCGTAGAAGTGACGCGCATCAGCACATCCGTACTTTCTTGGATTTCCGCATCCGGAATCTCCTGCACTTGCACCTCATGGGTGCCGGTCAAGACTACACCTTTCATTGATTCGTCCTTCCTCAGCCGACGATCTTATTGGATTCAGCCGGAATTCTTTCCAGCTCATCCGCGGACAGGTTTGTATGCGCCAGGGCCACTTGCGCAGGCAAGGCTCGCAGCCATTGATTGAGCGAGATGTCCTGGTACTCCGGCGCGGCGAAGATCTCGAGAAACATCACGTCATCCGTGCCGGTGTTTTCGATGTAGTGGCCTGCCATGGCTGGCACAAAGCCGACATCGTTGGCGCGGAATCCATAGTACGAGCGTCTTCTTCCGCATTGAAGACCGTCATGCGACCCTGACCTTTGATCCAGAACTGCCACTCGCTCACGGTCGGATGCCAATGCAGTTCACGCAAGCCTCCGGGTTTGACCGTCACAATCGCGGCGCAAATCTTGGGAGAAGCCGGAAAGTTATGGACATCCACGATTTTCACGCTGCCGTGCGCATTGCTGTGCGTGGGCGTCATCGTGCTGGCTTTGAAAGTGAACGCCTGTTGGGGCTTGGGATTGCGATTACCGACTTCTGCTTGCTCTTTTTCGAGCGACTGAGCCGGAGGATTGCCTGCAAAGATATAGAGCGGGTCACCCTTCGGCAGCTTCGCAATCGCCTCGGCAGGCAAGCCGAAGTTCTTCTGCAGAACGTCAGGCGGCGTATGCATCAGCGGAGAGAAGAAACGTGCTTTCCTCCGAAAACGATCCCTGGTTGAAGACCAGCAGAAACTCGCATCCGTCCTCGCCAATGCCCTGAATGGAGTGCGGCAAGCCGGCCGGAAAGAGCCACAAGTCGCCCTCCTGGACATCATCGACGAACATGGAGCCGTCCGGGCTGAATAGCGTCACGCGCGCCGTGCCGTTCAGCATGATGGCCCATTCATCAGCCCTATGCCAATGCAGTTCGCGGTAACTGCCGCGCGTCAGGCGCATGTTTACACCGGCGATTTCCTTCGATTGCGGGATCTCCTGTTGCGTGACTTGATGTGTCCAGCCGCCCTCCTGTACACGGCGGTGCGTCAAATCAAAGGAATGCCAGATTACCGGCATCGAACCGTGATCGGTGGGCGGCGGCATGTTGCTGTTCGGGTTGATTTTGACCAGCTCTAAATTCCGCTGGGCCGGATTGCTCATCGATTGATCGTGTTCCGCCTTCGCGGTGTTCTGTGCGGCCTGTCCAAAAACGTTTGGTGTAAATGCGGAAGCCATGTTTACTCCTCTCGTGATCAAATTTCTTTCGATCGGGCTCTCCTAAATTGCTCGTCCCTTACTTTTTCGATCCAGTTGACGGCCCTTCCACTGAGTCTTTCCTGACTTGAAATGTGTGCTGCGCCATCATCGCCCGCCAGCGGCCCATTCCTCAAGAGCTTAAAGGCCTGCTTCCAATGCCGCCTGTAAATGCGGTAATGATCCGAACGAAGAATTCCTAGTCTCATAGTTCGCCCTCATCGAACGGAAAGACCTTCACTGTTGCGCCCCGGACGCGTGTGCCAATTTCTCCTGAGAGAGCTCAATGAATAAGCTCAATTGCCCTTTCCAGTTCTGGTTTGGCTTACGGCTGCAGCAGCGTCTTGATCGCCCGGCGCCCATCCATCGACGAGTAGCCTTCGGCGACCTGATCCAGCGGCAGCACCAAATCAAACACCTTCCCGGGATTGATGTTCCCGTTCAGCACCAGATCAATTAGGTGAGGGAGGTACCTGCGAACCGGGGCGGGGCCGCCGTGCAGATGGACCTCAGCGAAGAACAACTCTGTCCCATCGAGTTCAACTCCGTGCGGCACGCCAACATAGCTCACGTACCCGCCAGGACGGGTGGAGCGGATTGCCTGCATCATGGATTCCTGCGTGCCCACGCACTCGCACGTGGAATCGGCGCCGAGCCCCCTTGTCAGCTCGTTGATTCGCGCAACACCTTCGTCACCGCGTTCGGTTACGATGTCGGTTGCGCCGAACTCTCGCGCGAGCTTCTGCCGCGATTCGTGCCGGCTCATCGCAATGATTCGCTCGGCGCCCATCTGCTTGGCCGAAAGGACAGCGAGCAGCCCGACTGCACCGTCGCCCACGACCACCACCGTCCTGCCCGGCTTCACATTGGCTGCATCAGCGGCAAACCAACCCGTGCCGAAAACGTCGGAGCTCGCGAGGAGACTTGGGATCACTTCTTTCGGAGGACGCTCGCTGGTTGCAACCAACGTGCCGTCGGCAAGCGGAACGCGCAACAAGGGAGCTTGTGCAGCAGTCATGAACTCGCGTTGCACACACGAGGACTGATAGCCGTCACGGCAGATGACGCAAGTGTTGTCGGAGGTTGCAAACGAGCCGACGACGAACTGGCCGGGCTTGATGTTCTTGACCTCCTTACCGACCTCTTCCACGATGCCGCAATACTCGTGACCCATCGGGGTCGGCGGCTCTGCGAAGTTACCGACGCCGCGATAGGGCCACAGGTCCGATCCGCAGATGCATGTGGCCGAGAGGCGCAGGATCGCATCTGTCGGCTTGGTGATGGTAGGGTCCGGCCGATCTTCGAAACGAATGTCTCGGGGGCCGTAGAGCATAGTTCCTTTCATATGTGACCTCCTTTTGCTGAGCCTCAGGGAGCAATGGTCATTCCACCGTCCACGGTGATGGCCTGGCCCACGACGTAACTCGCGCCGGAACTGCAAAGCCAGAGCACGGCCGAGGCAATCTCCTCGGGCCTTCCCGCGCGTCCGATGGGGACGTTCTTCGCTATCTCGGCGTACGCCTGCTCGTCCCCGCTCACGACATCGCGCGCGATTTTCGTATCGATCAGGCCGGGATTAATCGCATTCATGCGGATACCGTGCTTGATGTATTCCAACGCCGCCGTCCGCGTCAGGCCGACCACGCCGTGCTTGGAGGCGATATAGGAACCAATACCGGGGTTACCGGTCAATGCGCCGACCGAGGCATTGTTCACAATGGCGCCGCTGCCCTGGCGTTGCATCTGCCGCAATTCGTACTTCATGCAACTCCAAACGCCGCGCAAGTTGATCCCGATCACGCGCTCCCACTCTTCGCGGGTGCTGTCAGCGGTCGGGGCGATGCGGGCCATAACGCCTGCGTTGTTGAAGGCGGCGTCGAGCCGGCCGAACTCGGCGACGGTACGGTCGACCATCTGCTCGACTTGCGCTTCGTCGCTCACATCGCAGCGGACGGTAATTGCCTTGTGACCGGCAGCGACCAGCTTCTGCGCTTCCGCTTTGACTGCGTGCTCTCTGACATCGGCCAGTACAACGGCCGCCCCTGCCTCGGCAAACGCCTGGGCCGTTGCCAGCCCCATGCCGGAGCTTGCTCCGGTCACGAGTGCGACTTTGTTCTTGAAAGATAAGTTCATCACGGAAACGTCCGCCGAGTGTTGGCGTGCTCGCCGTTTCTGAAGCTGAATTCCGGCATTACGCCTCGGCGCCTCTCTATTTCAAAACTACCGGGAAATGCGGATACCCCGCTTTCCCAATCCTGCCAATTTATTGCCCGATCCTGTTTGAGGCACAGGTATTGCGCACACGACAAACATTTCGACAGTAAGCTGAAGAAGGAGTCAGGGAAATGGCCAAGCACATTCAAGAGCACGCAGATCCCGAACTGGCGGCGATTGGGATGCGACAGGCGCTCGCCGGTAAATTTGCCGCCCGTACCCACTCGGAAGGAGAACATCCGACGGCAGTCAACGGCCTCGTCCTCTACCGTCACACGGCCCCGAGTGCCTGCTACCCGACGACGTGCGTGCCGAGCCTGTCCATATTCGTGCAGGGGCGAAAACTTATCAATCTCGGAGGAACGGAATACCTGTTCGATGGATCATCATTTCTCGTCTCGTCCATCGAAGCTCCCATTCAGAGTCAGATTGTTGAAGCTTCCGAAGCAGCTCCTTTCCTCGCCATGCGTCTCCTGCTTGATATGCCGGCAGTGCAGGAGATTTTGAGCCGGGAAGATCTACCCGGACCCGTGACAACGTCGCAAGGTTCTGGATTGGCCGTTGGGGAATCAACGGTTGGATTGCTCGCCGCGATCAACCGACTGATGGACCTTCTCGATACGCCCGAAGACATTCCGTTCCTTTCCCCATTGGTCCAGCGTGAAATCGTGTATCGCATTCTCAGGACCCCACAAGGAGAGCGCCTTCGTGCGATCGCGACGAGAGGTGACCTGAGTAACAGAACGGTTACAGCAATGGCTTGGGTCCGGGCGAATTACGCCAAGCCGCTCCGAATAGAGGAACTCGCCGGGATCGCAGGAATGGGCGTGTCCACCTTTCACCATCAGTTCCGCGCGTTAACGGCGATGAGCCCGCTTCAATACCAGAAGCAACTTAGGCTACAGGCAGCCCGCCAGCGGATGCTGACGGATGGGATTGATGCGACAAATGCTGCGTATGAGGTCGGCTATGAGAGCGTAAGCCAGTTCAGCCGCGAGTACAGTCGTTTTTTCGGACAGCCTCCGATGCGAGATGTTCGAAACCTGCGATTGGCGGGCACTCAAGCAATCCATTCGGAACCGGCCCAGTATCGGGTACACTCTCAGAGTCTGTCGGAATGAAACCCGTATTCGCTATTTGTATTAAATGCTGCCAAGGAAAATCCAGATTGTTAGGTTGAGCAGGGTCGAGAGGTTTCAGCGGCGGCCGATGTTCTCAGGCCGTGCAAGCGGTTTCGCACATCACGCAGCCAGTCTGGAACGGTACAGTTTGAGCAGATTGTGAGTGCCACAGATGAGCGACCATTCGGCCTGTACTTTGGCAAGGCCGCGAAAGCTGAAACTACGAAATGAGCGCCGCTCTTTGATGTAGGCGAAGACCGGTTCCACGATGCCCTGGCGCGCTTTGTACAAAAGCTTCCCCGTGCCACTGCTAAGCTTGGCGCGCATGGTTTGAACTAGTGGGTTGTCGGCGCGAACCGACGCATTGCACTTCCCGGAAGGCCCGTCCGGACTCACCACCAAGTTCGTTCGTTCAAACACTGGATCCGCAATCTGTGAGTAACTCCAGTAACCTGCATCCGCCAGAACGGTCTCCGGCATCACCGCCAGTGCGCTTTCTGCGGCTTTCATCATCGGAGCTAATAGTTGTCGGTCCAGTTCCTGTTGCGTCACAACAGCGGCCACAATGATGTGGTTCGCCTGGTCCACCGCAATCTGCGCATTGTAAGCCTGTACTGTGACACCAGTTGCGCCATCGCGCATCACTCGCGAATCCGGATCCGTGAAGTTGTAGTTTCGCGTGTGGCCTTGCACTGCTCGGCGTGCACGCTGCACGGCCGCTTTCGTCTTCTCGCGTTGCCATTGCGGTGTGTCCGGCGTCGGCGTGCCTTTGAGTTTCGGCCCTGGCTTGCGCTTACCATGCGCGGCTTCGGCCTGAACAAGTTGTTGCGCTGCCTCTTCTTCCAACGCCGCTTTCGCTTCGCGCAAACGGCGCAACCGTTCCTGCGCGCGATCCAATCCCTGAGGCAACGGATCAGCGGGCCCTTCTTTGCCCCACCGCATATCCTCTTCGGCGTCAGTGGTTTCTGCTTGTTGCAGAATCTGTTTCACCAGGGCCTCCAGACGTTGCTCTCGCTCGCGCATGGTGTTCAGCCGCATCGACTCTCGCTTGCTCGCGGCCGCTTTGATCTTTGTCCCATCAATGGCCAGCACGCCCAACTGCACCAAGCCGGCCCGCTGGCACAATGCAAGAGCCTGTGCGAACAGATTTCCGAGTGCTTCTAAGTGCTGCTGACGGAAGTGCGCGATGGTGTCGTGATCCGGATGCTGGTCTGCGCTCAAGTAGCGAAACGCAAGATTGTCGTAGGTTGCTTTTTCGATGGCCCGTGAACTGGCGACGCCCAGCGCGTATGCATACAGCAACAGGCGCGTCATCATCAGAGGATGATAGGCTGCTTTGCCGCGACCATCGCCTCGCTCGTAGCAGTTATAGATCGCGTTTAAATCGAGTTGCTCACTGACGTCAGCAACAAATCGCGCCAGGTGTCCTTCCGGCAGCCACTCCTGCAGATCGGGCGGTAACAGATACGGCTGTTCCAGACTGCATTCTAAAAACCGCTTCGCCATGCCATCAGTATCCTGCTCCTTCGCACATATTGCAGCAAGCATGTTTCACTTAACCGCGGTTCGCTCCCCTGCGCTTGCAATCTATCTCCGACAGACTCCTCAATAGCTCCGTATTGTCGCGTACCGAGAAATTCTCCAGTGCCGTACAAGGCACGCAACAGGATCAGGCAAAGAATTGACAGGATCGTGAAAGCGTAAACGGGTCAGTCTTGGCTATTGTGAGACTAGCGCGACTTTGCGTTGACAACAGCGAACTGTCCCCCGCAGTTAAGTCGAGGAGGATACTCCATGCCGTTACCCGATAATGACTCACGGCGCCTGACTACTCTCGAAAAGCTTAGCCGGCGTGCGTTTCTATCCCGGACCAGCGCCACTGGCATGGTCACGAGCGCCGCTGCCATTACAGCGCCGGTTGTAAATGCAGACGCTGACGATCCGCAGGAGTCGGAGACTCAGCCCATTGCCGGTGCTGTACCGGTGACCCTGAAAGTAAACGGCGAAACGTACCGCGTCCAGATCGATCCACGGGCTACCGTTCTTGATACGTTGCGAGAGACGCTGCACCTAACCGGCACGAAGAAGGGTTGCGACCACGGCCAATGTGGCGCATGCACGGTACACATTAACGGCCGCCGTGCGAATAGCTGCCTTCTCTTCGCGGCGATGCAACAGAATGCCGAGATCACCACTGTCGAAGGCCTCGGCACGCCCGAACGAATGCATCCTCTCCAGAACGCATTCGTGGAGCACGACGGTTATCAGTGTGGTTATTGCACCAGTGGGCAAATCATGTCCGCTGCCGCCCTGTTGCATGAGCCTTGTGGGCCCAGTGACAACGATGTCCGGGAGGCGCTCAGCGGGAATATCTGCCGCTGCGGAGCATACCTCAATATCATCGCGGCAGTACAAGAGGTCCGCCGCAACTCCGGCAGCTAAGGGATTCGAGATGCATCTATTTGAGCTCATCACTCCGACCAGCATCAAAGATGCCGTGCAGGCACAGGCAGCTTCTCCAACCGCGCAGCAGGGAGCAGCCGTGCGTTTCATCGCGGGCGGCACCAATCTTGTCGACTACATGAAGCTGAACGTCGAGACGCCGCGCCAGCTTGTGGACATTAACCATCTGCCGCTCGACAAGGTCGAGCCTGCCGAAGGCGGAGGACTGAAGATCGGCGCGCTTGCCCGCAACACGGACGTCGCTCACCACGAGACGGTAAAGCAGCAGTATCCGGTTCTTTCGCAGGCAATTCTCAGCGGAGCTTCCGTGCAACTCCGGAACTTGGCCACCACTGCCGGGAACTTGCTACAGAAGACCCGTTGCGTTTACTACCGCGACACCGCCTATGGCTGCAACAAGCGTCAGCCGGGCTCGGGATGTTCCGCCATCGACGGCCATAACCGCATGATGGCGATTCTTGGCACGAGCGATAAGTGCATTGCGAGCCATCCTTCCGATCAGAACGTCGCTCTCGCTGCGCTTGAGGCCACGATTCATGTCACGGGCATCAACGGCGAGCGCGCTATTCAGATCGCGCAGTTTTATCTGCTTCCCGGCGACACGCCGGAGCGCGAAACGGTGCTCGAACCAGGAGATCTCGTCACGCATGTCAGCATTCCGGCATTGCCGCCCGGTGTAAAGAGCCTCTACCTCAAGCTCCGCGACCGCGCTTCTTTTGAATTTGCGCTTGCCTCGGCCGCCGTTATCGTCAGGCAGAATGGCGGGCATATCGATTTCATCCGGATCGCAATGGGAGGCCTCGGTACCGTGCCCTGGCGCTGTCACGAAGCGGAGAAAGCGCTGCACGGGAAACCGGCTACACTTGCGAATTTTCATAAAGCTGCCGAGCTGACGCTTCGCAAAGCCAGGCCGCAATCGCAGAACGGTTTCAAGGTTGAGCTCGCTAAACGCTGCCTCACGCACGCGCTTACGCAGGCCACAACCGCAGCATAAAAAGGAAGGACGCGATGCAGGAGCAGCAAGCAGAACAACCCATTCGGGAGAGCAAGATCATTGGCGTTCCCACACGCCGCATCGACGGACCTCTCAAAACCACGGGCGCGGCCAAGTATTCGTCGGACCATCATTTCGCTGGCCTGGTCCATGCCTGGCCAGTTACGGCAACGATCGCCAGTGGCACGGTAACGAGCATCGAGACGTCCGACGCGGAGAAGATGCCCGGCGTTCTGGCTGTCTACACGCACGAAAATATCGGGCCGCTCTATCGCACTCCACCATCCGTCGGCGTGACGATGTTGATCGATGAGCGACGCCCGCCGCTCGAAGACACAAGCATCCGCTACTACGGCCAATATGTCGCAGTCGTCGTGGCGCAAACGGTAGAGCAGGCGCGCGCCGCCGCCGAGGCCGTCAAGGTTAGCTACAGCAAGACTCCCCACAACACCCGGGACGAGCTTATGGGCAGTAATGCCGGCCATGACGCGGCGCCGCATGACGCTAACCCGGAGCCCGAGCCGAAGCAGGTATCGAAGCGAGGCGACACGAATGCTGCTCTTCGCTCCGCGGCCATCAAGCACGATGCCGTCTACTCCACGCCCACGGAAACGCACAATGCCATCGAGCTGCACGCCTCTGTCGCTGTTTACAAAAACGGCAAGTTCACGCTGTATGAGACCACACAAGCGGTGGTGAACTATCGCGACGTCATGGCTGCGATGCTCGGCGTACCGCCCGAAAACGTGCAGGTCATCACGCGTTTTCTCGGCTCCGGTTTTGGAGGCAAGCTCTGGCCGTGGCCGCAGGCGTTGCTGGCCGCTGCCTGTGCGCGCAATCTCAAGCGTCCGGTAAAACTGGTCCTCAGCCGCTCCATGACATTCGAGAGCGCCGGGCACCGCCCCATCACCGAGCAGCGCGTTCAGCTCGCGGCCGATGGCGCCGGAAGGCTCATTGCCATCCAGCATGATTACGCGAACCAAACGGATATGCTGGACGACTACGACGAGGGTTGCGGTGAAGCGACCGCCTTCATGTATTCGTGTCCGAATGTGCTGGTCACGGGTAAGCTCGTCCGCCGCAACATGGGTGCACCGACCTCGATGCGCGGTCCGGGCGCTGTGCCTGGCCTCTACGCGCTGGAGTCTGCCATGGACGAGCTGGCGATCAAGCTGAAGATGGATCCTATCGAGCTGCGCCTGAAGAACGAGCCGGAGATAGACGAAAGCATCAACAAGCCTTTCTCCTCGCGTCATCTGAAGGAATGCTACACAACCGGCGCCGGAAAGTTCGGTTGGGCGAAGCGAAATCCTGCTGTGGGCTCAATGAAAAATGAGGAAGGTATGACGCTCGGTTGGGGCGTTGCCGCGTGCACGTGGATGGCAGCTCGCGTCGAATCCGAAGCCATGGTCGAACTGCAGCAGGACGGTACGGCGCGCGTTACCTGCGGCACGCAGGACATCGGCGGCGGCACCTATACGGTGATTGCGCAAATGGTCGCTCATGAAACCGGCCTACCGCTGCATAGAGTCGAGGTTGTCATCGGAGACTCTGCGTTGCCGCCCGGCCCATTCAATGGCGGCTCCATGGCTACGGCCTCGATTACACCCGCAGTGCTGGAGGCGTCGCAGAAAGCTATACAAAGCCTGCTTAAGCTGGCGGGAAAGACCGCAGACTCTCCGTTCAACGGCAAAGGCGCGAACGATCTCGAATTTGTCGACGGATGCGTTCGCTTAAAAGGGCAGGCCGGTAAGCAGGTACCCGCGGCTGAGCTTCTCAAGCTTGCGAAAGTACAGGCTGTGAACGGCAACGCAAAGTCTAAGGGGACGTTCGGCGACCCAAATCTGAAATTGTCCTTCCACAGCTACGGCGCGCAGTTCGTTGAGGTCACCTGGCAGCCGGAGATCGCCCGTTTACGCGTCAGCCGCGTCGTGACTGTAATTGATGCCGGGCGCATGATTAACCCGCGTTCCGCTCGCAACCAAATCGAAGGTGCGGTCGTCATGGGAGTCGGCATGGGAATGTTGGAAGCTACGGAATACGATCAGCGTAGCGGCGGACCGATCAATAGCAGCCTGGCCGACTATCTCGTAGCGGTGAATGCCGATTGTCCACAGATCGACGTTACTTTTCTCGATTACCCGGATTACAACCTAAATCCGCTTGGCGCGCGCGGCGTTGGCGAAATTGGCCTGGCCGGTGTTGCTGCGGCAATCACGAATGCGGTCTATCATGCAACTGGCATTCGCGTCAGAAAGTTGCCAATACGGATTGAAAATCTGCTGGCATAACGCCATTTCAAGGCCTTCGTGGCCAGCTGCACAGCTGGCCATCGCATTGCGATTCCTGTTGCATGGCCTCGTGTTATCCACCTGGGCTTCTCGTATCCGTCGATTCAGAGCCACCTGAACCTTTCGAACGCGGCCCTGGGATTCGCGTTGCTCGGAACCGCGCTTGGTTCCGTTATTTCGATTTCCATGACAAGCAGGCTGATCGGCCGGTGCCGTAGAACTTAAATCTGTTTGAAGCACCTGAATCAGCCGATCCAACCCCACGGGTCCGGTGAACTGCGGGCGAGGGAAAAACAATGAAACAGATCTTGCTAATGAAGTGTTCGCGATTGTCGAGGCTAAGGTGAGATCGACGCCGTCACTGAGTGAGTTTGAAATGGCGCACCAAATGCGGGTTGCCGCAGACCGGATTCGATTTGCGATTGGGGATAACAGAACAGAGCGCGAATCAACCGGAGCAACTCAATGGGCGGCACTGCAACTCCTGGACGCGGCGGCATTTTTCAATCAAAGAAATTGCCGAGATTTGGGGACTTTGCGAAAACTCCGTACGAGACATCTTCAAGAATGAACCTGGAATCGTGCGTATTCACCGACCTCCATCCAGGTACAAGCGGGCCTACACGACGGTCAGAATTCCCAAGGCCGTAGTCGAGCGCGTACACCGCCGGATGTCTCTAGTCGCGTAACCGTATCCGTGTTCACTTCCTCTGAGTTCTTCCACCTTCGATTACGCCGAAGGTGTCCCAAGTCTTCGCAACGTGGACTTCAAAATCTCTTGCCGCGCAGGGACCCACGAAGCATAATGCTTCTCGGTAATCCGTATGCTGCTGTGGCCGAGGAGAATCGAAACTTCCTCCATTGGCACTCCTTTTTTCAGAAGCTCCACAGCGAACGTGTTCCGGAACCGGTGCGGATGGCCACCCTGGATTTTCGCGGCTCTGAACACGTGACCGAGCTTGCGGCGCCAGAGATCACTGGCCGTATCCATCCGAAGCGATTCGGGACCTGTAAAGAGATACTTCCCGTGTCGCAGCTTTATTGCACGGATGGATTCATCACGACCGGTGGGAGAGGCACGTACACATGCGTACCGCTCTTCTGCGTGTACAAGTAAAGATCATCCCCTTTGAACCTGTCAATTGTGAGCATCGCTGCATCCCCAATTCGCAAACCCGAAGAGCGAAGCAACAGCACGAACGCGAGGACCTCGTCGCCGGAGAAATTCTGAATCCGGACGTCCTGACACGCCTTCGTGACACGCTCCATTTCGGCGGGATTAAACGGGAGTTTTGTGTATCACGGATATTCGCCGACCCACGTACGACTTTTGCAGAGTTCGCGCTGATCCAGTTGTTCTCGGCCGCGAATCGGAAGGATGCCTTGACCCGTTCCAGCTTCTTAAGAGCTGTTCGCGGTCGGAGTTGCCAAGTGTCCCGAAAATCCCGAAGGGCATTTGAGTCGAGTTGCTTCAAATACAGGAGACCCTTCGTCGCGGCGAACTGTTCCAGGTGCTTTAAAATCAGCCTGTACTTTTTGAGGGTTGATTCGCCGAGCCTGCGGCCGAACTCCGCGTCCCTTAAAAAGCGCGTTTTGGCATCAGCAATCGTGATAAGCTGCGCGGATTTGTCGTCGGGCAGCGGTTCCCACGACCCTCGCGCGTCGGCTTCCATAACTCGCTGTTGCGCACGCTACCAGTTGGAAGTCTGGAGGCCCTTGCGGACGAACTCGTCCCCGCATTTCCCTTCAACATGGATCGGGCAACTGCACTTTCGGTACCCGCGATCAAGCCGATCACGCGTGCCGAACAGCGCTTCGTGTGGAGGCGATGCAGCGAGAGCATGCCTCTATCTAAAGCCAATTCTTTGCGATCCAATTACGATCTAATCTGTGATCGCATGTAGGAAGTTGAAAAATCAGCAGTGTGCGACCTGAGACACAGGTAACAGAACGTACCGGAGACATGGGTTACACTTTTGACCTTTTAGGAAGGCGGAAGTGGGATGCCATGGAAGGAAAGTTCTGTGATGGACGAACGCATACGATTCGTGATTCGGTTGAAAGACGGGGAGAGCATGGCGTCGCTGTGCCGGGAGTTTGGGATCTCACGCAAGACCGGCTACAAGATCGTGGACCGCTATCAAGAATGCGGTTTGGAGGGGCTCACGGATCGGGCGCGGCGCCCGCACCGGTATGCCAATCAGCTTTCCGAACAGGTGGAAGCGGCGATCCTAGCGGCTAAGCGCGAGAAGCCGAACTGGGGCGCGCGCAAGATTCGTGAACGCCTGCTGCGACGGCTCCCGCACGAAGTGAAAGTGCCTGCCTACAGTACCATTCACGCCATCCTGGATCGCCACGAGCTGGTCACGCGAGCCAAGCGCTCCAGGACCCATGCCGAAGGCACGCCGCTTTCCTCGGGCTTAAACCCGAATGCCTTGTGGTGCACCGACTACAAAGGCGAGTTCCAGTTGGGCAACAAGAAGTACTGTTATCCACTCACCGTGACCGATCATGCTTCGCGTTATCTCCTGCTGTGCGAGGCCATGGAATCCAACCAGGAACAGTTTGCCTTTACCGCCTTTGAGCGCCTGTTCCAGGAACGCGGGTTACCTCAAGCCATCCGCTCCGATAATGGCGTTCCCTTCGCTTCCCCCAATGGGCTCTTCAACCTATCGAAGCTCTCGGTCTGGTGGCTGCGCCTGGGCATTACCATCGAACGCATTCGTCCAGGGCATCCGCAGCAGAACGGAAGGCACGAGCGCATGCACCTGACTCTGAAGAGAGAAGCCACTCGGCCGGCCGGCGCCAATATTCTGCAGCAGCAAGGTAAGTTCGACACCTTCATTGAAGAATTCAACAACGAGCGTCCGCATCAGGCGCTCGAGATGAAGTGCCCGGCCGAAATCTATACTGCTTCTGCCACGCCCTACCGCGGGATCGGCGAGCCGCGCTATCCATTCCATGACAAGACGGTTGTCGTCACCAACTGTGGCCGCCTCTGTCTCTATCGCAAAAAAATCAATTTAAGCACCTGCCTGGCGGGCCAGGCAGTGGGAATCAAGGAAGTGGACGACGGCATCTGGCTCGTTAGCTTTATGCATTACGATCTCGGTTACGTCGACCTGGAGGAGAAAACTTTGCAGCCCCTCGAAAACCCGTTCGGGCCAAAAGTGTTACCTATGTCTTAGGAACAAACTGTTACCTATGTCTCCGGTCCGGACATAACTTAACTGGCGGTGAGGGTGGGATTCGAACCCACGGAACCCGCAAAGGTTCAACGGTTTTCGAGACCGCCCGATTCAACCACTCTCGCACCTCACCTCGTCTTAACTTACCAGTTTCCCTAGATTTACGGCTACTGTCACTATGCGGTTTGCTTCTCAGATGGCGGCACTGTCACTGTTTTGTCACTATAACCGCCCAAAAGCCCGACTGCCCGCTTCTTCGCATCACGATTTGTGTGTGCGTAACGCATCGTCGTCGTTATGTTCGCATGCCCGAGCAGTTCCTTCACGGTCACTAGGTCTGCTCCTCGACGCGTGAGCCGCGAAGCAAACGTGTGCCGGAAGGTGTGCCACGTCACGCCCTTCAGTTCCGCTTTGCGGCATGCTTTCTTGAGACCGAGCCATAGATCTTTGAACTGATCACCCGTCTCGGGATTGTAGAAAACATACGCGCACTTGCGGATGCCGTGCCACGCACGAATCACTCTGGCCGCTTCGTTGTTCAGCGGCAGTTCCAGAATTCGCCGCGTTTTTTGCACCAGAAACGCGATGGCGTCCTGCCCTATATCCACCTCCTCCCATTTCAAATTCAGAATGTCACCGAGCCGCATTCCGGTATGGATCGCAAACGTGACAAGGTCCTGAAGGTAAGGCGAGCAGTATCGTAATAACCGCCTCTCCTCCTCTTCCGTTATCGATCGGAATTGAAGGTTGTTCTCCGAGAGAAACTTCACACCTCTGACCGGATTGCGTCCTCGGTACATGCCCCACTGCTCCGCCATATTGAACAGATGTTTCAGCAGTGCAATCTCCCGGTTCACGGTAGCCGGTGCCACGACCTGCATCCGCCCAAGCTTATAGCGCTCGATAGGAAGCGGGCCCATGTCGGTAAGAAGCATATTCCCGAAGAATGCCCCCAGGTGCTTCATGATCTGCTCATCTCGCAGCCAGGATCGCTTGTTCGCTTTCGCGTATTCGAGATACTGCTGTCCGAATTCTGAGATCGTAATCTTGACGGGCTTTGCATACTCGCCGCGCTCGATCTCCGAAATGCGCAAAGCGTAGAACTTCTCCGCCTCACGCCGGTTAGCAGTTCCGGTGCTCTCCTGAACTCGCGTGCCTTGAACGTAAAAATCCGCGTACCAGATACGGCCGCGTTGGTAGAGTGCCATGACTGGCTCCTTCTACCTCCTGCCGACCTCTTCCAGTGTAGAAGAAGCTTGCAAGACGCGCTCGATTTCGAGTGGGTCGAAACGCAAGGCACGACCGAGTTTTACGAAGGGTATGCGACGCAGGTAAACCCAGTTGTAGAGTGTGCCCTTTGCAATCTTTAATCGTGTGGACAACTCATCGATATCGATGAGGACACGCGGGGATACGGGTTGCACTGTTTTTAAGTGTTGGCTTGAAATGGCGGATTCCATAAATTAGTACCTGGACCCGCCGTTCAGATCAGCTTCCGACCGGTCGGATCGCCGTCATTGTGAACTTTGCGGATATCGAACCGTGGTTTGTTCAAAGCCTCACGCGCGATCGCCATAGGATCACGGGGGCGATTATCGAATAATTGAGTTGGAGTGGCGCTAGCTTTCAGCTGACCATACGCCTCTTTTTTGCGGCACCGGGCAATGTAGGAGGTAAGAGCGTTAGGCGTAACCTGAATTCCAGCCTCTTCCCGCAGCAATGAGCAAATCGTGCCGATCCGTTGGCCGCCTGCCACTGCAAGCTTAATTTCCGGCCACAACGCCCGAATTTGACCGGCTTTTGTCTCCGGCTTTTTCCCGCGGCTCTGCGCGAGGCGGCGCCGAGTCTCCGCGACCCAGTCAGAATGTTGATTGCCTTCCTGTATCAAGCTGCGCTCAATAGAAAGGGAGTGCCGGAGGCATTTCCGAACACTTACGACCGAAAAACACAAGCTGCGCCAACCTCCGAAGATTTACGACAATCCGCGCTGATTCACAACCGTCCGTGACAGAATGAGGCAAAAGGAAACAACGATAGCCTGACAATCCGGGCGATCACGGCAGAAAACATCGGTAGAGGAACATAAAGGGCGTCGGACGGTTGTGCCGTTTCTGAAGCTCTTCTTCTGGTTTTGCTTCACTTTCTCGCGCCGGACGATTAAGAGTCTGTGCCCGGCAGTTGCCCGGCGTTTACTTTATCCCCGCAGAAGGTGTTCGGAAAGCATGTTTCAACCCCCTTCTAGATGAAGGAGCTTTCCCATGGCTAGGACCGTCAAGGTTACTGTTCGCTTGAGCGCGGATGAACAAATCGGGGTACAACGGACAGCAAAAGACCGTGGGTACTTGAGTCCAACTGCGTTTATCCGTGCCGCCATTCGGAACGAGCTCAATGGGCGTGAGGGCGAACTGACTGAAACGGAACAGCGGATCGCTGCAACGTTGGAACGCGAGTCGAGGGATATCTTTCGGGTGTATCGGGGCCAGCAAGCTCTCTTTGCCGTAATTGACACACTGGTGAAGACTTTTCTGACTTGCGTGCCGGAGCCCCCCCCAAATGGTATGAACCAGTCCGTCGCGCGAGCGCGGGATCGTTACAGCCGGTTTGTTAAAGCCGCTGGTCAAGGCATGGTCGGCGACTCACATGCGGCCATGCAGGATCTGGTGAACCGTGCGGATTGAAGAGGACGAGAGAGAATTGCGGCTCAGGCCGCGCAAGCCGCCTATAGGGAAGAGCCGCAACAGGCAACCGACCTGGGCAATCCTTATGAAGGGCGTCATTCGGCATGCTCGAATGACGAGAAAGGCAAGGAGTCGCGCAGCTCGCAGCGAAGCTAACGCTAGCCGGAGTGGTAAACCGTACAGCCAAAGATGCGCTGTGCGCGTGGTGTATTCCCGCAATGCAGTGAAAGGCCAATGGAGAGCCCATGGGCGCTACATTGCACGCGAGAGCGCGATTGATGAGGCTAACGCAAAAGCCGTAGGATTCGATGAGCGTCACGACAATATCGATCTGCCAGCCAGCCTCAATACTTGGCAAAGCGCCGGGGACGAGCGCATGTGGAAATTCATCCTCTCACCCGAATTCGGTGACCAGGTCGATCTGAAGCGGCTCACCCGCGAGTTAATGGCCCATATGAAAAACGATCTTGGCGGAGGCTCACTCGAATGGGTCGCTGTCGCCCACTACAATACGGAGCACCCTCATATTCACGTAACGCTTCGAGGCGTAGATGGCCGAAACCAGCCGTTACACCTGGACCGGGATTACGTGAAAAGTGGCATACGGGGAATTGCAGAGAATCTGTGCACACAGCAGCTTGGATATCGGACCGAGTTGGATGCCGCCAGGGCGGAGCGTCGCGAAGTGAGCCAGCAGCGGTACACATCGCTGGACCGGATTATCAGTAGAGCGGCGAAACCGGATGATCGCTCTGAAGGTGGTGTCCGATTCTTTACCTTCGTTCCAGACCGGGCCGAACCGGGAGTCCGGAATCATTTGCGGCTCCGGGAACAGCACACGGCTGAGCGTCTCTTCACGCTTCAGAAGATGGGTCTCGCAGAATGCATTGGCCGAAATACATGGCGCGTGAGACACGATTTCGAAAGCGTGTTGCGGGCCATGCAGCGGATGGGCGACGTGCAAAAAACGCTAGCGGCGCACGGAGTTCTGAAGTCAGATGAGCGGCTGCCCGTCACGTCTCTCGATTACCGCAATCTCAAATCCGTAGAAGGGCGAATCCTGGTACACGGCGAGGAAGAATCGGGCCGGAGCTATCTCATGCTCGAAGGGACCGATGGGAGAATCCATCACATCTACTACACGACAGAAATGGAGGAGGCACGGAGCCGTGGCGGGCTTCGTACGAATTCATTCATTCGGCTCCGGAAGCTATTCGTGGACGGGAAACTGGCGATGGGAATCGATGATCGTGGGGACGCTGAAGCACTCTTGCGGAACGAGCGTCATCTGAAAGAAACCGTCCGAAGCCTCCTCAATCGCGGGATCGCACCAGAGGAGGACGGATGGGGCGGATGGCTTGGGCGGTACCAAGCGGCAGTTCGAGCAGCGGCATTCGAGGAAGTAGATCGGCGACAACGCCGTGAAAGAAATCACCTAAATGCAGATGCAAAGCGTTCTCGTAATCGTTGAGCGGTTTGTTTTGTTCGGACCCATCCGGCAGGGGCTCAATTCTCGCTATAGCCGATTTGCTCGCAGTTGCCGTCCATTGACCCTAGTTAATTGAGGTAAGTGACTTCAGCGGTTTCAGCCTCAGTAGCGAATTTTCCGAATCGCCCAACACAGGTTCGTGGTACAGCTCTGCCATGCTATCTTTTCATACGCGATGTGAGGCGCAGGAGTGATGGCCTTCAAATCCAATCAGGTATTAGCCATTCCCGAACTGGCCGCTCACGTTGGTTTAGCGTCCCCCGAATTCAGGGTTGATCGCATCCTGAAGGGTGGAATGGGCGAGTGCGTACGCGTCGTCCAAGGCCAACATTCGTTCGGGCTGAAGATCATTCAAGACGACATCGTTGATGATGCGGAGGCGTGGCATCGGTATCTTCGCGAGGTTCGGCTCTGGACGACTCTGTCTGCGTGCGACGGGGTTGTAGAAGCTTTTTGCGCGATTCGCATCAACGAGCTCCCAGTGGTCTGCTGCCGTTGGATGAACGGTGGCAGTCTCAGGCGCTACTTAAGAAACCGCTCCCCCGAATTTTTCTTTTCAGTGATGGCTCGCATCGTAGGCACGCTAGCTTGGACGAATGAGAAGCACAGCGTAATTCATCGAGATCTTAAGCCAGACAATATTCTCCTCGATCAGACTGGTTTGGCGTTCGTATCAGATTGGGGACTTGCCCGCCCAGTTGTAGGGTCCGGCTCGGAACTTCAAGATCACTCCTCGACGATACGTGAAAACGTCCATAATCCAGCTTTAACCGCGGCGGGCAGTTTTATTGGCACGGTTTCTTACGCTTCTCCCGAACAGCTCCTCGGGAATCCTGAACTCGATCATCGAACGGATATCTACAGCCTTGGGTGTCTTATGTACGAGTGGGAAGCCGGCAATTGCCCATTCACCGGAACTTCGGCCGACGAGATCGCGTTAAAGCATTTGCTCGACTTACCGGCAGCACTCGGAACGTCTCCTACGAAAACCACGTTTGGCATAGAAGACGTCGTCCGCCGATGCTTGGATAAAGATCCAAAGAAGAGACTGCCCGATTATCCTTCGTTAGATCTCGCGCTTGCGGAGGCGGCCAGAACACGCGGAGTTCAGTATGAAAGATTTCGACCATCCCTTCGCTATAGAATGCCGATGGTCGGAGCGGGGGAATATCGCCTTCGGTCCCGTGCAACTGGAGTCTGGAACGAGGTCGGTACACACGGCATTGTTGAATTGTCCGACATTGAAGAATACCTCCGCGAGGCGGAGGTACTGGTAGCCGCTGGCGATTACGCGAAGGCGGCGGAGATTTACGGGAGTCTATTCGTGCCGGAGGCGGTTAATGCCGTTCCGGATTATCCACACAATCAGTACGTCACAATCAACTACGCGGATTGTCTGATGGCCCTTGGACGGGCGGATGACGCGATTAAGACCTTGGAGTGCCTTAACAGCGCCCAGAGGAAACCTGCCGCATATTTTGTCAATCTTTCACTCGCTCAGATCAGGCAATCCGATTACCGAGCCGCCGCGAGCACCGCAATTGAAGGGCTGCAATTTTATTCAGCCGATCCAGATCTTACCGGCAATCTCCTGGTCGCGCAGACTGCTCTTGGTATGTTTTCGGACGCCGCGGAAACCGCCAAGACCAGGCTGACATATACACGGGATGTCCTCTCTTTGCACGAAGTAGCAGCCCTCCACTGCAAGTACGCCAGGAGCGTCCGCGAACTCGATTGGCCGCTTGCCCTCAAAAACCTGAAGTACGCCGTCAGCCTTCTTCGCGAGGCGAGGGACCTGAATCCGCGCCACCTCCCTGTGCGGATGCAATTGCCTGTGGCCCTTGAGGAAATGACGGCGTATGCCCAATGCTCCGATGAAATCGCCGCCGCAAAGGATCTTCCATGGCACTTCTCGGATCGTGTGTTTCTGATGTATCTTTTCGCTCGCTGTCTTGATCGCGTCAATGATCATAAGGGCTGCTGGGAGTTCTGTGATCGTTGGCTCATGCGTATCGCCGAGGTTCAGTTGACCAATCCCGTGCCGCGACACAATGTTGTCAGGCTTGAACGTGTTCGGGCGATGACAGTCGCCGATGGATTCTGTATCGGAAAGATGAAGAATGGCGAGCGCGTTATTGCGCCGCTTGCGACTGAATTCTTTGCTGATGTGGTTCACGCTGAAGACTTGCGAGAGGCAGTCGACTTTTGCTATCTCGCACGCCTGCACGAATGGATGGAGGAAACCGAACGCGCGTATACGGTGCTTACCGAGGCTCAAGCGCTCTATCCAGAGTACTGGGAAATTCCCTTTCAACATGCGGCATTTCGGGTTCGGGCGGGCGATTACGAAAGCGCCATTCAAGATATTCAGTTGGCGGCCGAGCTAGCACCTTGGAACAGTCAGACGTGGCAGCTCTGGGGCAAGATACTTGGCGGCCTAGGCAGACTGAGCGAAGCAGAACGTGCGTACAAACGCGCGGAAGAAGTAATGCGGGTTCGAGAGCAGCTTGCCGAAGATATCGAAGCCATCTAAGATTGCTGAATTAAGCTGGGCACCGCTGAGTTCGCGCCCTGAACCGCCGACCCCCCGGTTAACGAAAACCGCTCAATTAAAGCTAACTAGCTTTCCTCAAACCCCGCGCTCTCGAACTTCAGTGTCCGGCAATTCTCGGTCACTGTTCGAACAACATTGTCCGGCGCTCCCGAAGGCACATCGGCGTTGATCTCGATTGTGACAGAGACTTTGGCATTCAGTAAGCTCGTGAGGTGTTGAACGACGGCGCCGGCAATCGTATCGACATCGCGCGATAGGCGAGTTGCATCCACGCTGACCGCACCGTGGAACCGTCGCAGAGCGCGTGGTCCATTTGCGCTCGGTTGAATCGGACCTGTGTGCGTTGGGGAATGATCTCCCGGCGTGCTGGGTGTCGCAGCCGGGCTGACCCCCATTGACACAGCGGCCAACTCCTTTTCCAGTTGCGCAGCGGCGACCTCGGGCTTCACAATTACGCTGCTGGAATCCAGGCGAACCACCGACGTGGAATGTGGCGGGTTCGACAATCCACGGTAGCGGCCTGCAGCCGAGTCATATGAGTCTGCGTAGGCGAAGGTCTCCTGACGCCAGGTGAGCAGGCTGATGCCGGATTGGATGGCGTCTAGAATCACTTGGGAATTCTTCACTCGCGGAAGATAGAGGTACTTCGTGAAATCATCTACGAGC
Source organism: uncultured Acidobacteriaceae bacterium (assembly GCA_963703035.1). Classification (GTDB taxonomy): domain Bacteria; phylum Acidobacteriota; class Terriglobia; order Bryobacterales; family Bryobacteraceae; genus Bog-105. Next base: position 4,022,303 of record OY969780.1, read on the forward strand.
TGCTTCACGCCAATATGGTCGCCGCGCCATAGCGGAATCTGATCGATTTCGAGGCGAAGCAAGGTTCCGGCCATTGAAGTGAGCAGCAGTCCTTCCCTCACTAGGCGTTTCGACGCGCGTGCCGCGAGCGGCTCCTGACCTTGCAACCGCAGCTCCTGCAATTCCATACCGGGAAACTTTTCGCCTGCCACCGGTTTGGGTTGGCCTGGAACGAGCAGCCATTGATAGCACTCGGGTAAACGCCCCTGGACGGTGTCGCCTGCTGCTCTCAGCTTTTCGTTAGCCTGGTCGGCTTGCGCCATGTCGACGTTCAGGATTCGACGCTCAATATCTTTAACGATGGAATCCCACGCGAGCTTCAGCCGTACGGCCTGTTCCAGCTCGGGCCATTTAGACTGATCCGCAGCCAGAAACACCAGCATATTTGCGCAGTTGCGGCCTGATCCGCTCCTATCGAGAATTTGCGCCGCATGCACGCGCGCCGGGCTGCCATCTTGCCTCGCGGTGTGCAGATATTCCGGCCCAAGAATTACCAGGCGAGCTTCTGGCTCATCGGGCACTTCATTGATGCTTGTCGGACAAGCCTGCACTCGGGCAAGATCGCCACGGTTTCTTTCCTGCTCTTTCAAAACCTGGCGCGTCGCTTCGAGTACTTGATCTAGCGGAAATCCCGCCGCTCTCTCCTGAGCAAGCCGGGAAACGCTCGCCTGAGTGGAATACCAGTAACGGCTTCCATCGAGGTACATATAGGTCGATTGGTCGAATAGTTTGCGTAGCGCATCGCCAAACGTGGCGGATGTCTCACCCGGCTGCAAGCACCCAAGCTTGATGCGCCGGTCCTCGACTCCTTTCTTGGAAGCCTCCATGGTCGGCGCCGAACCGAGATATAGAGTTCGGGCCACGCGTCGGCAAGCAGAAAAGCGCCCAAATAGCGGATTGTCGCGATCCAGCTTTAGCGGCAGCGAATTCGGTCCATCGATGTCCTTCTCGATGACGTACTTCCATTCCTGTGGCAGATATCGAATCAATTCCTCCTGCACTACCGCCGCATCCACTGGAACACTCGCCGGCAAAATGAGCAGGTTCTTGTCCTCACGCTCCCAGAGCTGGTGAATGATCGCGGACATCAGGCGCAATACTCCGCGAGTCCGCTGAAAGCCTTCAAGGCTGGCCCAATCGGTGTAGAGCCGGTCGAAGAGTTCCGGGTGGACGGGATAGGCGCGTTTCATGCGGCGCTCGTAATCCGCCTGGCCGGCTTCTTCTGGAAACTCCTTATGATTCCGCCGGTATTCCTCGATGAAAGAACGGATCACAAGGTCTCGAGCCTTTAGAGCTTCCGGGTCCGTGACCTGCTGGAACAATCTGCGCCGAACGATTTCAAAGCTTTCTTCCGCCGTTGCGGGACGCCACGCCACCGCGACCCGCTGCATGAGATTCTTGAGTTGAGCGAGCGCGACTTCTCCCCCTTCTCCTCCAATCTCGTTTTTGCTGGCTGGGATCCCCGCGACCAATAGCGCGTTGTCTACTAGCTTGGCGGCTTCGGTCAAGCTCTGCACGAACGTGAACTGGACATCGAAAGTGCCACCCAGAATTTCTTGTTTGCCGTATAGCTGGCGCGTATAGGCGATCCACTCGTCCATTAGGATGAGGCAAGGCGAATACGCCTTCAGGAGCTCGCGCAACTCATCTCCGGGGCTTGTGCACGCCTCGTCAGCAACGCGAACCATCTCATAGCCTTGCCGTCCGCCCAATTGCCACGCCAGCTCACCCCATAAGGTCCGCACCTCCGTCCCATCTTTCTTTCGGTGAATTCTGCCGGGGGTAATGCGATTGCCTACCAGAACCGCGCGTTGAACCTTCGTTGCGACGGAGATTCCCAGTTCGCCCGCCACAATCTCCATGCCGGGAAGAGATCCCACCGGCACGCCGGCAAATAGGTGATAGAGAGCCAGCATGGAGTGGGTCTTGCCGCCACCGAAATTCGTCTGAAGCTCAACCACCGGATCGCCGCCCTGTGCCGCCAGACGGCGGATCGCATTCTTCAGCAGTGTTTGCAGACCTTCCGTGATAAACGTCCGACGATAAAATTCGACGGGCTCCCGGTATTCTTCGGACCCCTGACCTAAGTAGACCTGCCAGAGGTCGGCGGCAAATTCAGCTTGAGCGTAGCGACCAGAAGCAACATCCGGGTGCGGCATTACGATCTCCCGCCAGGCCTTCAGCCCTCCAGCCGGTCGTCCTTCTACCGCGACCGAAACTTCCTTCCGCTTTTCCCCCCGGATCTGCTCCTCGAATTTAAGGCGCAGCAGTTCCGATTTCATCTGCTCGACAGTTGCGGCCTCGGGAGCGGAAACGGAAATCAGCAGACGCGCCATTGAGTCAAGCGCTCGGTACCCATCGTCGGTCGAAAACGATTTTTGGTGCGCATGCTTATTCCTAACATCGCGCAATTCGTTGACCAGCGTGCGTTCCGAAGGGCCGAGTGTTTTGGAAAAGCAATCTTTCCAAAGGTCAAGCATGACCGACACAAGCGCCTGCACGTCCCAATTCAGCTCGCCTTTTTTCAATTGCATGGCTCGCGTTTGCCAGTCGGGAAAACTAGGCATAGCGACATCGCGCCAACGCTCTTTGTAAGTGGCTTTCAGCTCTCGTTCTACAAACGCGCTAAGCCCTGCTTTGAGTTGCTCCAGTCCTCGCCCGACACGTTCTGTATTCGTAATTGCCATTAAACTTGCCCGGTTAATGCGAATTCCTGAGAACGGATAGATGGCCAGGCTACCACCAACGAGTTGTAATAGCCTGCTTCTTCCGCCCAGCCCTTGCGTTCACAAAGGGTATAGAGTCGATACGCGAGTTCACGAGCCGTTTCCGCCATTCCGCCCACCTTCGCAGCCAACTCGCGCGCAGCATTCTGTCCCTTTGTTTCCAGAACACGGATGAGCTGTTGCGTAACTTCCCAAACCGTCACCCGCGAGTCGGTCGAGGGGTCCCAACCCTCGGGAAATTCTTCGCGCTTCAGTAATCGAACTCGTCCAGCACGTGAGGAAACGATTCCAGCGTGCTGCATGCCTTCTACGCTGAGGGCTTTTGCATTCGCGAGCGTATTCGCGTCCCCAAATGACCCTTCTTTGAATTGATGTTGCTCAAACCAGGCGAGCGCCCAGCGTGTTTCCGCATCGTAGTCGCCCTCCTGCTCACTAAGGACTTGTTGTAGAGCATTGTCGATCAGGCCGAGAGCGACTCGCACACGCATCGCACTCCCATCCGACTCAATGACCTTCTTGTACCGAGAAAAGATCGCCATACCCGGCCCGATCGCCGCTTGCTGGAGATCGACGGCAGGGATATTCTCTTTTTGCAGAATTCGAATCGCCGGGCCAAGTTCACGCTTAAGCGCGACGAGAAAATCCTTTCTCGTTGTGAGCGGAGCGGATTCCGCCCGTGGACGGCAGACGAGGACAATCGAGGATGCGAGAGCGTTTGTGCCGCTTGCAACAGGGCGGTTACTCAGTTCGCTGCGCATAGGCCACGTGCCGGTAATCTGGAAATTGGCGCGAAGCAAACCTTCCAACATCGTTTCCCAGCCTGTCGAAGCAGTTGTGACTTCGGCGGCATCGTCGGTATCGTCTTCTGTCTCGCTTTGTTTAAAGGCATAGAAAACAGTCACAGGAAAATCAGCATTCTGGTGTACTCGAATACGCTCCATGGCCTTCCCGAACCCCTTCTCGAAGAAATCTTGGGCCTTGGTTCTGTCCCCGCCGAAACGATAGGGAGTAGCGACAAGCTCCTGGGACTTGGGCACCAAGAGAGTGCTGAAGAGGTCAGGGTAAACAGAGTAAAGCGAGCGGCGAAGCCAGACGTAGAAGAAGTCGGAGAGATCAGCGTAACCAATGTTGTCGTAGTACGGTGGATCGGTTGAAAACGAAAGACGCTCGCCATCCGCTGCGGTCGCGTCAAGTTGTTGTGCCTCAGCACTACCAAGAGCCGGAGTCATTTTCAGCGCCTTCGCGAGATTTCGAAGGCTTACCCCGAAATCACCGGCTGACTCTGCGAAAACGTTGGGCTCGGCAAAATCCCAGATCATCGGAATCGCCTGGCGACCGAACAAGTTCCGGACTTGTGTTTTAGAGATCTCCCAGCGGCAAAGTGAGTTGCAAATATCACTCAATCGGCTCAGTCCCAATGCCAAATATGTCGCAATCGCGTTTGCGTACTCTCCGCTTGCTCCATCCTTGATTGCCTGCTGCTGTGCCTCGCTGATAAGATCCGAGAATGTCGTCAGCGCGACGAGCTGGCGGGCCGTGAAGAGGTCACGATGCTTGGTCATCCCGTAAACCTGGACTCGGAAACTAAGCGCCTTTTCGGGCAGGTCTGATTCCGGCGACCAACTCGGCTGCGCCGATTGCGCCGTCCGGACATGTTTCTCGTTTGGCTCAATATATACGCGTCCGCAACGACTGTCCGCCACAATTGCCATGAGTTTAGTCTTCATTCGCCCCGCGCGGCCTTCTGCCCGAACATGGTCGAAAGGCACCTTTGTCCCGCAGACAACGCACCGTGCGCCTTTTCGGTTCACGGTGCCTTCGGGCAGCTTGCCGACTCCCGTCCGGATATTGAACTGAACCGTTTTCTTGGTGTGGTCAATGTCCGGCTGAACCCAGGCACCCTTGCCGTCCTTTCTTGAGAGCTCGAAACTGCGAACGAGAGGCATCTCCGCTTGGCAAGCCGGGTTCGGGCATTTCACCGTTCTCGCCCAAAGCCACGCAATCACAGTTGCTTCGCTGCCGTCCGGCAACTTCACAGGCGGATATAAATGGCCGATTCGTTCCTGCGCTTTCTGGCGCATCCATTCGCCGTAGTAGCGGACATCTTCCGCCAGGCCTCGCGCGCCCGGATATGCCGAATCCTTGAGCTCTTTCTTCCGCGCTTCCGGGTTGATCGGAGCGCGATTCGCAAACTTGGGCGGGATCTCGATCAAAGCCTTGGTGATCAGCACCGCGACTGGATTCAAATCGCTGGCGTGTGCCTCGAGTCCTAGTCGTTGCGCTTCGAGCGGAATCGATCCGCCGCCGCAAAACGGATCGTAGATCGCGGGCGGCTTGCCTCCGGTCGATTTCAGGATCTCCGCCTTTGCCTCATTCAGAACAGCCTGGTTGTTGACGTTCTCCCAAGGAACGAGCCGTTCGATGATGCCGAACAGACGCTGTCGTTCGCGTTCCTGATCTTCTTCAGTTGGAAACTGATCAGGATGACTCGACGGATCGTCTACAAGCGACGCGAAAAGCACGGCCCGGCACGCGGCGAGCGGCCGTCGGGCCCACCAAAGGTGCAGCGTGGAAGGATGGCCGTGCCGGATCGACTTCTCCTTGGCAGACGCTTTGTTGATCGCCTCCAATGGCAGAGCGACTTCAATTAGTTTCTTCTTCATGTGGGTCGTTCGGGATTTGATTTGCACGCGCAATGCACATTAGCGCGTCGGAGTGCCGTGCATATAAAGTATTGAAAAGTAAGCGCTCTCCCCTGAGAAATGCACGGGAAATGCACGCAATTGCTCCATTAGCTTGGCTTCCGTGCATTTCCAGCCTCCTTGCGGCTCAGATGCCACCGACTGCCTCGGTATAGGCCCCTTAAAGAAACTCGACCTTCTTCCCGCAACTCTCGCATAAGCTCCTGGACTTGGCGGCGCGAGAGTTCCTTCAACACTTCCTGAAGATCAGCCAACCGCGCGCCTGCCGGTTCCGATCCGCGGATATGCCGTACCAATAACTCTTTATGCGTTTCGCGGTCCAGCCCCCTGGCTCGGGTGTAACGTCCGCTATGGCCGAGGAAGCTATAGAACCGCTTCGAGAGTATATACCGAACGCCCGAGCCCCTCCCAATGCGCTCCACGACGCCCTGTTCAAGAAGATGGTTCAGCCTGGGTTTTAACGGATCAGGAACGATTTCTTCCCGTTGGAGATGATTAAGGGCGATCAAGTCAGCGGTATCGAAAGAGACCTGCCGCTCACGGCTAACGCGCTCTAAAAATCTCAAAAACTGCGGATTTTGAACTTCGCCGTGAAGCGTCACCGAGACCTGATAATCGTCGGTGCCTAGAAAGTCTGGTACCGATTTCCCTTCTTCTATGAGATTGCGGTAAATGAGATCGATACCCTGACCTGAGCGCTCCACTAAGCGGCAGCGGGCACACGCTTCGGCAACGCGCCGGTTGCGTGGAGCCTGGCGGTCCAGAATGTTCTCTAATGTAATCCCGTTTGGGAGTCCGCCCGGGCTAACAATCGTGAGTTTTCGCGGGTACTGACGGATGAAGATAGAACCCGCGAGCCGGTAATCGCGATGCGTGACAGCGTTCAGAACGGCTTCGCGAACGGCTCGCTCGTTGAAAACGGGGATCTGGCGAACAAAAGGGCCGTCTTCATAATGCTGGACCTCATTGCGAAGATTCACGAGATTCCAGAGCTCGTCTAACAGGGTGAAAAACCCCTGCCGAAATTCTTCTCGCTGTTGGTACGGGATTGAAGTCTCTGAGGAGCGATATTCGAAAATAATTTCCGCTTGTGCAAGGTGTTTGCCGAGTGCTGCTCGCGTGCCGAATAGAACGAGAGCGGCATACGTGATCTCGCCGCCAATGAGAAGTTCGGTATCTTCGAGACGTTGTTCTAACGAAACCCGCTGCTGTGATGGTTTGCCGGCTTTTTCGCTCCAAAGAGAAAGGAACCGCTCGATGGATGTTAAATCGAGATCGGAAATGGTCGCGCCGGTGCAGATTTGGGCGCTGAAGTCGGGCCCGGCTTCGAGAAGTATGCGCCGCAACTCATCCTGGGTCATTGGGCGGAGATCTTCGCCCGCTCGCATCCAATAAGCGCCACCAATTTCTAGTGGCATGCCGACAGGACGGCTTGGCACATGAAAGACGAGGACGCGACCGTCCGCGTGGTTAATCTCTTCAGCTTCGACTTTCAGCCTTAACCGCTCTACGAGACCGCTCACGGTTCGTTCCGGTTGAGGGAAAGCATGGGTCCCGACGACTTTGCGGGGTCGCTTGTCCGTGACGCCGAGAATCATTCTGCCGCCGCCTTCGTTCGCCAGAGCAGCACAATACTGCAGAAGCTTTTCAAAATGAAAGTTTTCGCGCGCGGCTTTGAACTCCAGGTGTTCGCCCTCGGGCTTCCGTAGCCATTCTTCAAGGTCTTGAAGGGCCGCGGTCATGTAACCAGTTCCGCCCGCCTCAGCAGTTCCTGCATCTTGTAATTGATGCTTTCGACCGAGAATTCCGGTTCTTGGTGGAACGGCTTATGCACATAGTGAAGCTGCGAAGTGTGACCATCAACCTGCGCAATGGCCAGGATGAAGTCCTCGGGCTTATTCAGAGCAGTCAGGATCTCATTCCGGCTTACCGTTACAGTGTCAGCGTCGACAGTCCGGCCTTTCACCTCAATGAAGCGAAGCTTGCCGTCGCCAGGCACGCGGGATTCGATGTCGTAGCCGCATTTCTCTTCACTCACGTCGCGAGGTTCAAAGCCGAGCTGCCGTTCGGCAGCCATTACAGCCTGCATTGCTGCTAATTCAATGCGCTTCCGGTCCTCAGCAGAAAGGCCAGTCTCCTGGTTTATGCCAGCGTATTGAAATGGTGCGAGTTTTTTCAGAAGGCCTATCGGAATGACAACGGCGCCCCCGATCACGAGAGGCGGAAGAGGAGAGATTTGGCGCTCTTGCTCCAACTCCTGCATGCGTTTCTGCAGTCTGGACTGAAGCTCGTCTGCACGCTGCCGCGCTTTTCCGGAATTGATTTTCGCATTGATCTTACCGGCGAGCTCCTGGTCTTTCAACTGGTTTGCGCGGTGATCCCAGTACGTGATTTCCTTCGTCAGCCGGTCTTTGACCGCCGCCATTGTGAGGAGGATGAGTTCCTCCCGGCGGGAACGCACTTCGGCCAAGTGCTGGGGCACGAGCGTTGCAATCGCATGCGAAATGACATCCGATTCCAAATCGGCCTTGAGCCAATTCTGGTCTTCCAAAACTGGTGATATCAGCAGTGATTCCTCGGAGGTAGAGGGCCGGTAATCGAGATAAGGAGCGTAGCCTGCGGATCGACTAGCTGCTGTCGAATCGATCTCGACAAATTGAAGTTGCTTGGAAATGACGCGGCGGTTGCCTGAGCGGTCTAGGCGAGCATCCTGAATCGAATGCTCCAGGTAAAAGAGTGCGCGGATGGATTCGCCGCCGTCAGTCGGGTCGATCAGAATTGCGCCCCGTTTCAAAAGATCGCGATTGCGTTCCAAAATCAGATCGATTGTGGACGCAAGGAGTGGATGTCCCGGCGAAACGAATTCAGCGAGCGGCTGACCGGGAATCGTACGCAGAGATTTCTCAAAGGTAATGCGTTCGTACCTGGGAACGACTGGCCCGCCAATACCAATCAGTCGATCTCGATGGCGAATCAAAGCTGGGACATGGGTGATTTCGTAACGGCGCGGTTCGCGCTCGCGAATTGTTCCGCCCAAACAACGGAACGCTTCAAGGAAAAATGACTCAATGAAGAATGGCTGGAGCCGGCGAGCTTCAGCGCGTTCCATGTCCTCGCGAATACGCCGGACCTCTGAGGCGTCCATGCTGTCTCGGGCTAATGCACGCTCCTCCAGAAGTTCCTGACAGTGCTTCCGGTCCGGGAGATTGTCCACCGTTCGGTACAAGCGCGCGCGAACATCCGGCTGATCACCGTAGCGGATAGCCTCGATCAGGAGATCGCGAAGGCGCTGTTCGCGGAAGATCTGGCCGAGAATATCGAAGACTCCGCCGCCGAGAGCCGCGCGCTCTTCTTCGATTTTGTCGAGCAGGCGTTTGTAAACGTCGCCCTCCCGCGTTTCCTCAGCGAGCAGATTCCAAAGGTGACAAACTTCTGTCTGCCCGATGCGATGGATCCGGCCGAAACGTTGCTCTAACCTATTCGGGTTCCAAGGCAGATCATAGTTCACCATCAGGTGAGCGCGTTGAAGGTTAATGCCCTCACCAGCAGCATCTGTGGCAACGAGGATCAGAACATCTTTGTCCTGCCGAAAGCCTTCCTGCGCTTTGGCCCTTTCTTCGCGACCCATACCGCCGTGAATGGTGACTAGCGCTTCTGGGTTGCCGAGAAGGCTTCGGAGGCGCTCCGCCAGATAATTAAGCGTGTCGCGATGCTCGGTGAAGATGACCATCTTTCGGCGATGGCCCTGCGCATCGAACATCTCCGCTTGATTCTGTAAAAGCGAAGAGAGCTCTTCCCATTTGCGATCTGCCGCGCTTCTGCGCACCTTTAGCGCGAGTGCTTCGAGCCTTTGGAGGATCGCGATTTCCGCTTCTAGTTCAGCGATGGTTTTCGCTGCAGTGGCTTGATCGACAACACTCTCTTCCGTCGCTTCGATCTCTGATTCAGGTGAATCATCGAGTTCATCAATGTCGTCGGCTGTAAACGCGGGAACAGACTCGAAAGTCACGTCGTCGAGCTTGGCGCCGCGGCGGAGCAGGTTTTCTTCTCTCAACCGGCGCTCTAGCCGCTCACGGCGACGCAGGAGTGAGCGATAGATGGCTTCCGGTGATGAGGCGAGCCGCCTCTGCAGGATCGTCAGAGCAAATCCGACGGTGCCCTTTCGACCGTCATTTTCAAGTGCATCGGCGCGATTGAATTCCTCGCGCACGTAATCGGTTACGCCTTTATAGAGCGCCGCCTCCTGATCAGAAAGCTTGTAGCTGACCGTATTCGCCCGGCGTTCAGGAAATAACGGTTTTCCATCGAACTTAAGGAGCTGCTCCTTGACTAGGCGGCGCATCAAATCCGAAGCGTCGGTCGAATGAACGCCGTCCCGGAACTTCCCCTCGAAACGATCCGCATCCAACAGGGCGAGAAACAGTTGAAAATCCTCTGCTTTGCCGTTGTGAGGCGTTGCCGTCAACAAAAGGAAGTGCCGCGTGATGCCGCCGAGGAGCTGGCCGAGCTTGTAGCGCTTCGTGTATTTCACCTCTCCGCCGAAATACGTAGCGGAGAGCTTGTGCGCTTCGTCGCAGATGATCAGATCCCAATCCGTAGCGGCCAGCTTGGATTGCACATCGTCGTTTCGGCTGAGCTTATCGAGGCGGCAGATTGCGAGTGGATTTTCTGCGAACCAGTTCCCCGTGCGGGCTGCTTCGAGTTTGTCGTTGGTGAGAATTTCAAACGGCAGCTGGAAACGCTGATAAAGCTCGTCTTGCCACTGTTCAACTAAATTCCCTGGACAGACAATCAGGCACCGATGAAGATCACCCCGAATGAGCAGCTCTTTCACGAACAATCCGGCCATGACTGTTTTGCCGGCTCCGGGATCGTCGGCAAGCAAGAACCGAAGAGGCTGGCGAGGAAGCATTTCCCCGTACACTGCTGTGATCTGATGCGGCAACGGGTCCACTTCCGAGCTGTGGATCGCGAGTACCGGGTCGAATAGGTGCGCGAGGTTTATGCGCTGCGCTTCTGATACGAGACGAAATAGCCTTGCATCGCTGTCGAAGCCCCAAGGCCGTCCGCTCTCGAGGATCTCGAGCTGCGGCTCGCGATCACGGAATAGGAGCTCTATGCCGGGTTTCCCGCCCGCATCCTTATAAGTGAGTTCGAGAGCTGCCGTCCCGTGCCATTTAATGTCAATGACCGTGACCAGGCCATTCGGGAGAACGCCCTTTACGGACGCTCCACGCGTGAGTTCTTCCAGCCTTGCCATAGTTCAGGACCAATTATCGAAAATTTTCGAGTGTGAAAAGATTATGATAACGGGGTCTGCCCGAGCGCTTTGCATGGGCTGACCAGATAATAATTGCTCTTACTTTCGGAATGCCACGTAAACCAGGCGATTCGGCTGGGTACAAGCGCCGGTCGGGGCAGCGCCGGCCGTCCTGGTCCGGCAGTTGTTGCACACCAACTAGATCTGGGCCGAAAACGGGCCGACCTATACAACTTGGGCTCTAACTCAAGATGAATGCTGGTGCTTATATCGTTGGCCGCTCAAGGGGGACTATTCAGAGCCCTTTCGCCGATTGTGACAAGCTCTTTGCAGCTCAAAAACTTGATGCACAAGTCATCGAAAAGGGGAATTTCCAGCACTGTTCGTTTTTCAACATCAGCTTCAAGGATGCGACCATTTCCGAATCGAGTTTTCTGGACTGTGCTTTCATTGGATGCTACTTCAGGCGCGCCAATCTCACCCAAACTAGTTTCGTCGCTTGCAAGTTTATTGACTGCGAGTTCCCTAAAGCCGCACTCCGCGGCTGTAATTTTCGGTATGCGAAGTTCTCTGGATGCGTTCTGTCGTTCGATGAAGTGAAGCTTTGCCTGCCACAAGAGCCCAACCTTCGGGAGCAACTGGCACGGAACTTCGCCATCGAAGCGGGATCATTGGGATTACGCGATGAAGCCCGCGCATTTCGACTGTGCCAAATAGCCGCGCACGAGGAGGATTTGCGCGCCGCGATGACTGGCGCAACCGCGTGGTATCGGGAACATTACGACGCCTTCCGACGAGTTGGCGCTGGCCTTGCGTTCTGCTTTAGTGTTTCGAACCGTATACTCTGGGGCTACGGCGAGCGGGCGATCGTCTTGCTTCGAAACACCATCATCTTTGCGTTTGGAGTGTTCCCAGTGATCTTCCTGATGATGCCCCATGGCTTAGTAAGGAGATCGGGCGGAGTGATCGGCTATGGTGAGGCATTGGCGTACAGTCTCAAGAATTTCCTGCCCGCCGGGATCGATTCCGATGTAGTGGCCGAAAGTTTTGCGGCACGTGCCGTAAGCGGTCTCGAAGCATTTATTGCAGTGGTTGCCATCGCGCTTTTCGCCTCGTATCTGTTCCGCTGGATCCTCGATAGATGAATTTAGCGATCTGGCTTTATGGATCTCACTCCCGCGGCGACGCGGACAACGACAGTGATCTCGATGTACTGATAGTTTCCGAAGACGCCGCCACGTCAATTGGTATTGCTACTTTAATTCCCCTCGGCCAGGCTCCCTCGATGAGCAAGTACAGCTGGAGTGAGATTACGGGAATGGCCGACTACGGGTCGCTCTTCTTGCACCACGTCAGATTGGAAGGCCGCTCGATTTACGAAGACCCGGCCGCGCGGGGCATCTTGAGTTCCATTTTGGAGCGAATGCCTCCATATCGAAGGGGCTCGAACGACGTTAAGGCATTCAGAATAGCAATTCGCGATGCACGACATTCTCTGAGCCGTGGTGGATCGCCGTTGTTTGAAGCATCGGTAGTAGCAACCGTATTGCGTCATTCCGCTATCCTCGGCTGTTATGTCGGGGGATTCCCAGCGTTTGGACGCGCTGACCCAGTTTTTCGTGTAGTAAATGCTTGGAAACTCGATCCCGAGATCGCGGCGGGCTTTCTGGATTTCTACCAGTTTCGAATTCGAGCAGAAGGCCGATCAACAGCATCGCGAGAAGTCACGCCTGCGGAGGTCCGCAGATGGTGCGATCATGGTGATAACCTTCTTCGAGTTTTAGAGGAACATGTCCACGATTACGAGAGAAGACTGCAGACAGGATGTCGCCTCAGTCATTGAAGCGGCTGCATCGCCGGAAGCCGCGTATCTTGCGCGAACGCGCCTGAAGCGATTGATACTGAACTGCAGTCGCGTAATCGCGCGAGAGAACGGCATCACTGAGCCGATCCTGCCTGGGCCATTTCAAGCTCCCGCTGATTGTTCGGAAGTTGTTCGGGCCATCGCAGACTCATGTTCACGGCTCAACGAATCAGCTGAAATACTTTGCCAGCCGAGTGAACCTCTTGATGAGCGTTGGCGCACGGGCTGGGCCCAAGTCCATGATGAACTGAATGTGCTCGACAAGCTTTTGGCCCGATAGGGTATTCAAAGCGCAATTCTTCCTGAGTTGATTTACATTCGCTCAGGAAGTTAGTACAGGACTTGGCGCCAGCGTTGGGCCTGGCCATGAACGATTTCCGTTACTGCCACAGACGCTAGGTCTTCTCTTGACAATTGCTCAATGTGAAATCTGGCTTCAGAACAAAAACTCTTTAGGACACAGTCACACCGCGTCAAACAAGTACGATTCGTCAATTTGCGGTGAGCGCTCGTACTCAATCATGCGAATCGCATCGAGGATGTCGCGCAAGACTGACTCGGGATTCCGGTTTCTAAAAGACACGGACAGCCTCACGTGTTGCACGTTGCAGCACGTCCGGCTTCAGCATTTCCCTTTGCGACAGATCGGCCTTGAACCCGAGAATGTCGGAAAGTTGGTTTTCAAGACCCACGGCACCTAGTAACGATAGCTTTTTGGTCCTGTCGAAATCCGCCATCAAATCGACGTCGGATTGCTCGTTCGCATCGCCGCGAGCTACGGAGCCGAACAGCGAGAGGGTCATAATTCCGGCAGCTCGAAGCTCCGCCTCGTGCTCCCGCAATTTCGATATCACACGCTCCCTGTCCATAGGAGATCCTGCATCTTATTTTCTCGCATCTCAAGGGTCTCGGGATTGTAAAAACATACGCGCACTTGCGCATGCCATGCCACGCACAAATTAGATCTTCTTGGGCTTGGGTGGTTAGAACATAGCGAACTCATCCCACGTGTCGCTTGCGTTCCATTTCGTCCAGCAGGCCGGCGGTGAATGTATCGCCGTCCACAACTTCCACCGCGTCCCGACTGGAGAAATCCGCGCTCAATCTTGGCTCGGACCTCTTCTTCCCGACACTGGGGCTAAATGAGCGTCCGTTTGCTCGATGATTGCAGCCAATTGCTCGCGTTCGTCGATCAGGCGGGCTAACAAACCATCAACTGACATTCCTTCCGCGTGAGCCGTCGCCCTCAGACGAGCTTCAGTCTCAGGTGAGATGTCAATGCTCATAGATTCCCTCGTTTTCAGGGTACATGGCGTTTCGAATTGGAGGAAGGCTTCGATCCAAAGAGTGCAGCAGTGCCGGGAAGGCACGCCTCATATTTTCTCGCGTCTCAACAGCCATCGCGATTGGCACTCAACTGCAATGCAGAAAATTTGGATGTATCCCATTGACCTGTAAGCGCTTTTGCTTCCGTATAGTGACAGTCCGCCGTTAGAACGCCTCGCAGCGCCCAACTGTCACTGTTTTGTCACTATAGACCCGTCAAAAGCAGTGAAATCGAGGGAAACTGAATGAAGTCAGATTCGGGTGTAAGTTATTGGCCGGCAAGAGGATTTGTTGAATTTGGTACTACTTGCAAAACTGCCTGAATCGCGTTTCGAGACCGCCCGATTCAACCACTCTCGCACCTCACCACGATTTACGATCTGCTGAAAAACGCTGCGCGCGTCCTAGGGCTTTTTTTCTTCCTTCGTCTCTTCGTCGCTCTTGATCGACCCTTTGAAATTCCGGATGCCCTGGCCTAACCCTTTTGCCAGATCCGGAATCTTTTTGCCACCAAACAGCAGCACCAGCACAATCAGAACGACCAGCAGGTCAGGCCCGCTAAAAATTACCAGAAGCTCAGGCCCGCCAAGTCTCATGAAACCTCCGCGCGTTCCACATTTCAATTGTATTCGAGCGCACAGACCGGGAAGTTAGTCCTGTACGATCTATCGCTGAAATGCCGCAGCGCCCACCCGCAGCAAAACGCTCAACACAATCAAAGGCAGAACCGCCGCAAACGCCTTCGCTTTGCTGACTCGGAATGCCGCGCTGAATATGAGGATCAGCATCACGATCCACCAGATCTCAAAAATCGAGAAATAGCCCAGGAACGCCATTGCATACTTGTTCGTCCCTTCGGGCAGAAAAATGTCGAGCCCGAGCGCCGGACGCAACTCGGCCATCGTCGATGCCTCGCCTTTCGCCTTTAAGATGACCACGCTGGCGATTGACGCAAGCACCTGGATGAGCGAACATCCCGCAACCAGATTGAAAAGCCATCGGAATTTCGCCTCGACCGCCACAATCGCGCAGCTTCCGAAGATGATGAGCGCCTGCACGGCCATGAGCAGCGCTGCGATGAGTGGCGCAAAAAACATCCCGACCCGCTGCATGGTCATCGCGAGCTCCATGCCCCGTTGAACATCTTCCGGGCGGGCGCCGCTGGGCGTTGGCGCAACCTCCAGCACGTGCTGAATCATGGGCATCAGCTCGTAACTCGCGATCACGGACACAATTGAAAACACCACGACCGGCCCGATCCAAAACCATTTGTGGAAAACGCGCCGCGCGGCGCCCTGCGGGTCAATATAGAAACTGCCCATGCCCGCCAGATCATCGCCGATCGTTTCGCGTTGCGTTGAAAGAGGCTGCGAGGCCGTCGACATGTATGGCTCTCCTGTCTAGAAGTTTCTCTGCATTATATCCGCAGCATTCTCGCCTGCAGCGCTTTATTCGAATCGAACGTCGTCGATTTCGAAGCGGAAGGGACCGGGCTCCGGACCGCCCGCAAAGACAACGCCAATCAGATCGTGCCCGTCCATGCCGTCGAACGATGAGATGTCAAATGAGTATTGTTTCCATTCAGAGGGCGCGGCGAAATTCTGAATCGCGGGCATAAAACCGTGGCTCTGCGCGAACAGCATCACCCGGTACGTCTTGCCGTCTCCCTTCGCCCAAAAGCTGATCTTCTTTTTTGATGCGAGATTGGCAGGGGCCATCGGAGTCGTTCCGGGGCTGAACATCACTCCCGCCCACGCATAGGGGAGACCCGCTGCAATCGTGCCGTTCACTTCGAGTGCATGACCGCTACGGTTCGCCCCGCCAGGCACGATCTTCATCTCGGCGCGGGATTTACCGCCCGCGATCGTATCGGTCGAGATCGTCCATCCCGAGCCAAACTTCGCAACCGGCGCCGCTTGTTCGAAATCGCTGACCAGTCCACTTTCCGAACCCGCGGGCGCGGGCATCGCGGCGAGCTGCTTCTGTTGCTCCTTCGCCTTCGTTACATTCGCTTCATAACTCGCCCGGTCATCCTGGATCCCTTGCTTATAAACCGCCGCAATGTCGCGTGTCGCCAAAATATCTTGCGTGGGATCGCCGTTCACCAGGACCAGATCGGCGCGCAATCCACGCGCGATGCGTCCCCGATCCGTGAGATGAAATGCTTTCGCGGGCGCCGCAGTCGCCGCAGTCAGCGCTTCCTCTGGAGTCAGCCCGGCTTCTACAAGAAATTGAAGCTCTTCATGCAAGCTCGCGCCCTGCACTGTCCCAGGATTCGGCACATCGGTGCCCGCTAGTATCGGAACTCCTGCGGCCTTCAACTGTTTCACGGCTTCTTCCGCACCGTTACAGGACAGGCCCCGCTTGGTCTGGGGAAAACTGGTCTTCAGCGCCGTTATGTCTTGAGGAGTGAGATAGGGTTCCAGGCGAGGATCGGAAATCAAGCGCACGCCGGGCGATCCAGGCCCGCAAATGCTGTGGAGTACCGTCAAGGTTGGAATAACAAATGCGTGATGGGCGGCCACAAACTGCCCGAAATCAGGATCCGACGAAGGTCCGATGAACAGGTGCGCGAGCCCATCCGCACCGGCATCGATCGCATCTCGCGCCCCCTGCAGCGACCCGATATGGACCACCGCAATCTTGCCCCGTTTATGCGCGGCCGTGACAATTGCCGCCATCGTTTCCTTGCTCAGCGTCGGGACCGGGCGGCCGCCGTATACTCTTGCGTCGTCATAGACAATCTTGATGTAATCTGAGTGTTCGGCAATTCGCGCGTCCACCCAGGCTTGCGCTTGCGATGGATTACTGATGGTCGGGATCTTAACGCCGTATTCGGTCCCATGCCCGCCCGGAGCTGTCGCCAGAGTGCCGGCTGAGCGCAGATCTGCCATATTCTGCGCTTTGCCTTGCGCTTCCAAGCTCTTGATATCCAGCTCGGTTGCAACTGGCATGAACATATCAAGCTCCGTTGTGACTCCGAAAATAAGGGCCTGTACAAGCGCTTCTCCCCCCGAGACATGCGTGTGAGAATCGATGAGTCCAGGAAGCAGAGTCTTATCTGCCCCATCGACGATTTGTGCGAAGGGAGCGCTCAGGTTCTCGCCGACCTCGCGAATTCTCCCATTGGCGATGAGCACGTCCGTTGACGGGATGACCTCTGTGCCGTCAAACACTCGCACATTGTGAAACAGAATCGGCGTCTGTTGCGCGGTTGCGGAAAAGGCGACGCACAGGCTTGTGAAGAAGAGAATTGCTTTCATGTGCCTACCTTTTTTAGTACACCAAAGGCCATCGGCACAACCTTCCACGCATGATTAATGCGTGTTGGCGCCGATTGGCAGGCCTTCAGCATCGAGAAGCACGACATCACCCAGCTTTAGCTCTCGAACTCCGGGCTCAATTTTTGAGAGATCGCCGACTAACAACAGCGTTGCCCGGCTCGGAGTCGCGTATTTCTCGGCGACGGCGTTGACGGATTGAAGACTCGCCTTCGCCAATTCATCGGGCTCACGCTGCAGCTCTGTCATCGGGAGCCCAACCGACCAGAGTTGTTCGATCTCTCCCGATACTCGGCCCATTGATTCGAACTGCTGAGAGTAGCCCCGCACACGGTTATTTCGCGACGCCGTGAGTTCGATTTCCGAGATCGGCTTCTGCCCGGCGATATACTTCAGCTCCTTCTCAAACTCCACAACGGATTCTTTGGTCTTATTCGTCTGGACTCCGCCCGTTGCTATCCACGTTCCATATTTTGAAAATGACTGTGGAAACGAGAAAATGCCATACGAGTACCCTTTTTCCTCGCGAAGATTCGTACCCAGGCGTGCTCCCGCAGTGCCGCCCCAGACTGCGTCTGCCAAGTTCAGCGGATAGTAATCCGTTCCCCCTCGTGCCGGGCCCGGCAGGATCTCTGCAACCACCGTTTGCGCTGCATCCGGCCGGTTTATTAGAAAGACCTTGCCAGGCCCCATCGGAGAGGGCGCAGAAATGGCGGGTTGTGGGGCGGCTCCGCCTGTCCACGATCCGAAATTTTTCTGAGTCAGCGCGGTCGCCCGATCGAGCGAAATATCACCCACGAAAATTAAGGCCGAACTTCCTGGTTTCCAATAGGCATCATGAAATTTCGACAGATCTTCGGAGCTGATCTTCTCAACTGCGGAACGAAATCCTTGCGGCGGATGACCGTAAACGTGATCGCGCCCGAACGCCAGCATGACCGAAACGCGCCGCGCAATTGCAGTCGGGTTGTTGTCGGCTTGGGCCAGAGCATCCAGTCGCTTCTTTTTCTCGCGATCAACTTCTTCGGCGGGAAAACTCGGATTACGCACCACGTCTGCGAGTACTCCGAGCGCCGACGCCGCATTTCTCTGCAGCACCTCGAGCCGCAATGACGAATACTCCCGATCGGCGTGTGTCTCCGTTGCTGCTCCAAGATCCCCCAATGTCTCATCGATCTGGAGCGCTTTCTTCGTCTTGGTTCCGCGCTGCATCGCCTCGAGCTCCAGACTGGCCAGGCCCTCCTTCCCTGCTGGGTCATCAATGCTACCCGCACGCGTGGCGAACGTAACAGCCACCTTGGGCAAGTCCGTCTTCTCCAACACAAAAATTTCTATGCCGTTATCGAGCTTGGCTGTCTTCACCTCCGGCGCCTTGAAGGGCCGATCCGCGCCGAGTTCGGGTTGCTTCGAGCGATCAACGTTTGCGTTTGCCTCGATCACGGCAGACTCCGGATGAAACCGTATGAGAAGCCGGTTGCGAGTATCCAGCCACTTCGCAGTTGTCTGTTTCACGTCGTCGGCCGTAACAGCCCTGTGACGCTCCACATCAGCTGCAAACTTGCCGGGGTCGCCCAGAAACGTGTTGTACTCGTTGAGCAAATCCGCCTGCCCGCCAAAGCCTCCAATGCGCTCCAGCCCCGTTACATATTGAAATTCCCACTTGGTCTTGGCTCGGTTTAACTCCTCAGGAGTTGGCCCGTCCTTCGCCAGACGCGCGATTTCTTCGGTCACGTTCTGCTCGACTTCTGAGAGCGAGGCGCCGGCTCTCGCGGTTGCCCACAGCACGAACGCGCTGGCCATTTCCGAAGATCCTTGGAAGGACTCCACCTTTGAGCAGAGCTGCTTTTCGTAAACCAGCGATTGGTTCAAACGCGAGGACAAACCGTCCGTCAGAATCAAGGACGCAAGTTCGAGATCGGCATCACCCCGGCCGAAAAACGCCGGTGTCGGCCAAGCGAAATACGTGCGCTCCTGCGGCACATGATCCTTCACTTCGATAATTTTCTGTCCATCCAGTGCCGGTACCCATTGTTTTGGGCGATCCAGCGCTGGGCCGGGAGGAATTGGGCCGAAATACTTGTTGACCAAACGCTTGGTCTCGGCGGGATCAAAATCTCCCGTAATCGCCAGAGACAAATTGTTCGGCGTGTAGTAGGTCTTAAAAAATTCTTTCACGTCCTCTACGCTGGCCGCTGTCAAATCCTCATGACTTCCGATCACATCGTGAGCGTAGGGATGCCCAGAAGGAAACACATTCTGATACAGCAGCATGATCCATCGGCCGTAAGGCTGGTTTTCGAGCCCCTGTCGCCGCTCGTTCTTCACGATGTCTCGCTCGTTATCGAGTTTCGTTTTCGTGAGCACGTCGGTAAGCGTCGCGAGCCGGTCTGATTCCAGCCAGAGGACGAATTCTAAATTCGCCGACGGAACGGTCTCGAAATAATTCGTGCGGTCCTGATCGGTCGTTCCGTTCACGCCTCCTTCAAAGAGATTGGCCCCGGCCTTTTCAATGAAACCAAAATACTTCGCGTTGGCGTCTTTCGAGCCTTCAAACATCATGTGTTCGAAGAGGTGCGCGAACCCTGTGCGCCCGGCGCGCTCGTTTTTCGACCCGACGTGATACCAGCAATTCACATGCACCATCGGCAGCTTGCGGTCGACGTGCAGGATCACCTGAAGACCATTGGGTAGAGTGTATTTCTCGAAAGCGATCTTGGGAACTCCCGTGTCCGTACCGCCGCTCTGGCTGGCTGCGGCATATACAAGGCTGAACGAAGCAGTAAATAGAACGGCTAGCAAACGTGGGATGGACATATGGGAAGTCCATTATAGACGGTTTTCAACGATCCGCTCTCGTATCGGTCCAGAGCTTGTAGCAGAGCCGCGAGCGTGACCGAGTCGGTTGCGAAATCGCGGAACAGCGTACTAATTCAGTGATTCAGAAGCTAAACCGCACTCCCAACTGTGCTGCAAACGGAATCCCGACCGTTGTTCCCGGCCCGAAGAAATCTCCAAGCGCACCCGCGGGAACGCGTAAATCATTCAGAGTAATCGGCCGGGTCGAAGTGCAGGCTGCATTCAGGCAATATTGGGTCACATTGCCGAGCTGATTCGCCGGAACCGGAAGCTGGGCAACGGTGCCTACATAGTTGTTGCCCGGATTCGTTCGGTTGAACAGATTGAAAAACTCAACAAACGGCCGCAGCTCATATCGTTCGGCGAAGCGCACTGGCCGGCTCACGCGCAAATCCACCTGCATGTAAGGGGTGCCTCGAAACTCGTCGAGCGAAGTCTGCCGGCCGTTAATCACCGCTCGATCGTTGTTCGGATTTCCGTCATGATTCACGTCAATAGGTGTCGCAAGCGTGAACGGGCGCGCGCTCTCAAATTGTGAAAGAGACGCAAGCTCAATTTTCCTGGGCAGCATAACAGTCCCCGAAATCACCGCCCGGTTCCGCACGTCTTCACCGGAGGGCCCGTGATCGCCCGGCCCAAACGCGTTATTCACATTCGTCACGCCATTCACATAATCGAAAAGCTCGCCAACTACCGCGCCCCACGTGCTCGCGCTCGCAAGCGTGTAGTATGCGGACAGATCGAAACGGCTCGAAAAGCGATGCCGCAGCCCGAACGCGGCGCCGTCATATCGCGAGCGGTTATCCGAACGGAACAGTGAAATGCTCGGCGCGTCCCCGGGAAGAGTGAAGCCGCTGACGTATTCATACCGGCGATACTGATGAACTCCTTCCTGATGCTCGTATCTCATGTCGAGCGTCCACGAACGGCTGAGCGCGTGCTCGAAACTGAAGCTGGCCTGAATCGCGTAGGGCGTCTTATAACCGGGATCGATCAACGCGCCTTGATCCCCAGGCCCCAGCAGCCCCGAAAAGGGCGTATTCACGGCCTGAAATGCGTTCACCCATCCGTTTTGCGCGAGGTCGTTATAGTACAGTCCAAAGCCCGCGCGAATCACAGTTTTTCCGGAGCCGCCGGGCGACCAAGCCAGCCCGATCCGCGGAGCAATTGCCCCCCGATAATCGTGCGGAACTCCCGGAACCAGATTGATTCCCAGAGCTTTCAAGGTGACGAATGCCGGGTTCTGATCCTGGCTGCGCCCCGAAGCGATGAACAATCCATAGGTCGTGTCATATCGTGCGCCCAGATTCAAGGTCAGCGACGGCTTGACCCGCCATGAATCCTGGGCATAAAATCCGAGACGTTGCACGTTCTGCCCGAATGCGCCATTCCCGCCACTTGCTACAGTGCTTCCCGCCGCGTAATCGCTTACGAACTGGGTGGGATGAGTCACGTAATAGCTTGGGTCCTGAGGAAACGTCACCAACGTTTCGCGGGTGCTCGAGAGTTCGCCTCCGAACACGGGCTCGTGAATGAAGTTCACGCCGAACTTGATCGAATGCGCTCCGCTCCCGTGCACCACGTCATACCGGAGCTGATATTTCTGCTGATTGCGCAGGATGGGGAACGCCGTAATGGGCGTCGCGAACTGATTGTCTCCAAAAGTCTCAAAGCCGGAGGTCGTCAGATAATTGACGGAAAAGGGAAAAGACAACGCAAACCCGTAATCGGAGTTCCGCCGCTCTGTGTGATGGAACCCGTTTGCTTCGAGTGTCAGCACGCCCAGCCATTCCGGGCTGAAGACGAAATCGTTGTGCAGCAGCACATTGTAGTATTGCGATCGCGAATACGCTCCCGTGGAGGGTAGAGTCGCCTGCTGAATCAGGTCGTTTTGCGTATGGTATCCATCCGTGCCGCCGCGCAGAAACCATTGCGATCGTGAGGATTGCGCCCAGTCCAGCCGCGTGGTGAACAGCTTGTCGCGAAACGGCACGGGCGTAAAAGAGGGCACAGCAATCGAAGTGACGCCCGGGATCAATCCCATCGAGGCAAGCTGAGCTAGCCCGTGAAACTGGGCGAGCGAGGCGTTGCTATAGGCCACACTCGAATTCTCATCGACATATTCGAGCGTGGAATAAATCCAAAGCTTCTGCTTGATGATCGGGCCGCCCAGCGACCCGACTACGTTGTTGCGCGAAAACGGCTGTTTCGGATTGGGCTCCGGATTATCCAATGTGTTGCGGGCATTGAGGGCCTCCGCTCGGAAATAATCGGCTACCTCCCCGTGCCAGTCATCTGTTCCACGCCGGGTTGTAATGATGACTGAGCCGCCATTGGTACGCGAAGTATCGGCGTCGAACTGCGCCGTCCGGACCGTAAATTCTTCAATCGCCTCGGGCGATATATTCTGCAGAAATCCTCCGATGTAGTCATCATTGTTATCTCCGCCATCGACGGAGAGATCAACGTTCAGCCCAGAGCTTCCCGCAAACGAAACCGCTGTAATGCGGGCCTTCGTCGGATCCGACGGCTCAACAGGCTCAGTCATGGGGGCGAGATACGCAATATTGGCGAAGCTGCGATGAGCGAGCGGAATTGAGTCCAGATCTTTCGAAGAAATAATTGTCTTGATCACGCTCGACGATGGATCGAGCGGCTGGGCCGCTAGCGAAGATGGAGTCGCGCTTACAGTAACGGATTCTGTCCGCTTCGCCGGGCGGAGCGTCACGATAACCGCCTGAGAGTAACCCGTTGGTAGATCGACGGACGCTACCGCGGGATCGAAACCCGGTTTCGAAACGGTCGCGCGATACCCGCCGGGGGCGAGGAACTCGATCGTGAACTCACCGCGATTGTCGCTGGTTGATTCCCGCTTGACGCCGGATGCAAGCGACTGAACCTCAACATACGCGCCGGGAACACGCGCGCCGCTTGAATCCCTTACTGTCCCAACGATTGCCCCTTCGGGCGATTGCGCCCAGACCGGACAAATCGGTGAGAGGAGCAGTCCTGCCAGGAAAAAAGTCAAACTCCTCGGAGTTGCAATCACAGTATTGCTAAGCATGCCGATACTCCGCGCCCACTTCAAGCTCAGTCCGCGTTCGGACGGCCGATGCTTCAAGTACCAGTAACAGTACGGCGATCCAAAGCAGATCCGCTACGAACAGATGAAATAACTGCATCCACACCGGTGCAAGCAGCGTGATGTTCACTGCTCCTACGGCCAACTGGAACAGCACCAAGCCGAGCACTCTGGACGCGGCGGTACTGCACCGATCCCTTTCGCTCCGTTTCAACACCGGTCCTATAACCCACACCAGATAGACTGCGCCCAGCACCGCTATGACCGGATGCACGAGTCGCAATCGCAATAACAGACTGGACACGCTCGAAAAATCCCGTTGCATGCCCGCAACAATCGATGACGCGGGAAACAGCGTGTCCCCCAACGCTGCGATTGCGCCTGTCATGCTTACCACCAACACAACCGCGAGCGCCCCAATCAGTCGTCCTGACACGTTCGCCAGCCGTACCCGATCGGTATTCGTGTAAGCCGTCCACGCGGTGATTGTCAACGCGGCTAGCAGCAGCATGGTATTCGTCAGGTGCGCACACAGATACAACGCCCGGCCAGCTGACTGGTTCTGCGCGACATAGCGCAACAGCACCAAGCCCGCTCCCAAGAGCGCCTCGACAAACAAAAACACCACCGAGAGAATCGAAAACAGCCTCACCGCGTGACGCCTAGGGAACGCGCGAAACGCCCACACGCACATCACGATCACAGCGAGTGAATCGATGCTCGTCATCATGCGATGCGTAAACTCAATCGCCATCGGCGCGCCCATATTGGTCGGGATTACCTGTCCGTTGCAAAAGGGCCAGTGCGCGCCACAGCCGTCGCCTGAGAAAGACGCCCGCACGTAAGCTCCCCACAGGATGACTGGAATGTTATAGGCCAAGACCGCCCAGGCAAATTTCGCGAAGCTCCGGCGTGCGAGATCCATCAGCTTCTCTTTCGCAGCACAGCTACCTTCAGAATCGCCGCCACGCTGCAAACTTCCGTGATGCGTCCGTCCATCGCCATCGAGACGGCACCCCAAAACGGCCACCATCTAACAGTGATATCTTCTTCGGGATCTAACTGCATGTCGGTCGGCGTAAGTCCCGTCGCAAGATACAGACTTTGCACATCGTCCGCCACTCCGTTACAAACATCCACCGCTCCCAACGATTCCCACTCGCGCGCGATCAGCCCCGCTTCTTCGGCTAATTCACGCTGCGCAACCGACAACATGTCAGTCTCACCCGGATGCGATCCGCCGCGCGGAATTTCCCATGAGTAACGGTTCACCGAATAACGCCATTGCCCGACCAACGCGACTTCATCCCGCTCATTCATGGCCACGATACCGACCGATGGCCTGATCTCGACAACGCCATAGATCCCCGTACCGCCGTCCGGGCGAATAACCTGGTCCTCGCGCACCCGGATCCACGCGTTTTCGTATGCCACGCGCGATGACTTCGTTTTCCATGGGTTTTCCGCCACGCCGCTATGCCGCTTATCTACAGATGTCGGCCAAAACATCCAGATCCACGTTGCCGCCCGACAAAATCACGCCTACCGACCGTATCTCGGCGGGCAGCTTCCTGTGAAGAATCGCGGCGGCCGCAACCGCGCCACTCGGCTCGACCAGGATCTTCATGCGCGTCAACAGGAACCGCATCGTCTCTTTAATCTCATCTTCCGAGACGAGCAGTACGCCGTCCGCCATCGACTGCACAATCGGAAACGTGATCGCTCCCGGCATCGGGGTTCGAAGCCCGTCGGCAATCGTCGGGGGAGGCGCAATCTCGACTCTTGCTCCGCTTTCGAGCGACAGATACCAGTCGTTCGCCAGTTCCGGCTCGATGCCAAATACGCGGATGCCGGGCCGCAAGGCCTTTGCGACTACAAGCGATCCCGACAGCAACCCACCGCCCCCGAGTGGCACCGCCAGCGCTTCCAATTCTGTTTCGTCCCGCAGCAAATCGAGCGCGGCCGTCCCTTGCCCGGCAATAATCCAGGGGTGATCGTATGAGGGCAGAAGGACGGCGCCTGTCTCCGCCGCGATGCGCCTGGCAATTTCTTCGCGGTTCTGCGTCTGCCGGTCGTAAAAGATGATCTTCGGCGCATACGCTTTCGTCGGCTCGAGTTTCGCCTTCGGCGCATCGGTCGGCATCACGATCGTCGCGGACACTCCCAGGTGCGCAGCTGCGATCGCGACCGCTTGCGCGTGATTGCCGGAAGAATAAGTAACCACCCCGCGCTTCCGATCGGCCTCCTTCAGCGAGGCCATGAAATTCATTGCTCCGCGAATCTTGAACGAGCCGCCACGCTGCAGAGTTTCACATTTGAAATAAGCTTTAAGCCCGGCCGCTTCATCAAAAAGCCGCGATCTCAGCACAGGCGTCTTCCGCGCCAGAGCCTCGATTCGCTCGCCGGCGACAATCACATCATCGAGCGTCACCGCTGGCTCGGTAACCTGTCCGGCAAGGCTCATCAGTATCCAGCCTTCTTGTCCACGATGTTTTCGAGTTCTTCTCCTTTTGTGTAGCGCCTGAAGTTATCGATGAAACATTGCATGCTCAGGTCCAGCCAATCCGGATCGCGCGTACGGTCCGTACAGTGCGGTGATAAGAGCACATTTTCCATGTCATAGAACGGATGATCCGGAGGTAGCGGCTCGACTTCAAAAACGTCTAAGGCGGCCCCGGCGATGCGTTTTTCTTGCAACGCGCGGATCAGGGCGGCTTCGTCGATGACTGGGCCGCGCCCCACGTTCATTACGATCGCCGAGCGCTTCATTACATTAAATTCGGGCTCCCCGATCATGTGCCTGGTCTCGGGCGTCAGTGGCGCCGCCGCCAGCACTACGTCTACTTCGCTGAGCATCTGCTTCAGGTCTGTCACCGGGAAAATGCGCTCGAGCAGCGGGTCTTTTGTCGAGAGTTCCACGTTTCTGCGCGTGGCGTAAACTTTCACGCCGACCGCCTTCGCGAGCATCGCGCATTCCCGCCCGATCTCGCCATAACCGACGATTCCCATGCTCTTGCCGGGAAGCCAGTCCACCAGAAAATCATCCCATTTATGCGCTCGCTGGCTCTCGATCAGCCGCCGCACTCGTTTATAGAAGTAGAGCATCCCCAGCACGACAAATTCGGCGAGAGAACGCTTAAAGACCCCCCGCGCGTTTGTTAGGACTACGGGGCTGTCGATCAACTCTGGAAACAACACTTTGTCTACGCCCGCCGCGAGCGAGTGAATCCATTTCACCTTCTTGGCATACGGCCAGAGCTCCCGTAGCGGAACCGCCCTCCCGGTCAGGCCCGAGTACAGAATGATCTCGGCGTCGTTTGCGTGCGCTTCTACGGACGCAAGCTCGTTTCCGATATAAATGTCAGCCGCTTCACGGATCTGGTCCAGATTTCGCAAAACGTAATGGTCGGGCGGACAGATCACTAGGACGGCCGGCTTGCCCATAGAGACTCTCTGACATCTTAGCGGGAGTTCGTTTCGTAATCTGGCCGGTAAACTATAGATGTGCAACCACGCTGTACCTGTGGCGCCCTCCTCCCGGAGGACGCCCGCTTCTGTCACAAATGCGGAAAACCTCAATACGCGGAAGACATTGCGAGGTTGGCGACAGAGACTTCAGCGCCCGCCACGCCGGCCGCGCCACCGGTTGCCTCCGCGCCGCGGATTTCCTTTCGTAACTCACGAGCCGTAGTAATCAGCCTGGGGGTTGCCGCCGGCGCGGTGTTCGGCATCGGGATTGCTGCCCTCGTCA
Source organism: uncultured Acidobacteriaceae bacterium (assembly GCA_963703035.1). GTDB lineage: Bacteria > Acidobacteriota > Terriglobia > Bryobacterales > Bryobacteraceae > Bog-105. The sequence goes on from OY969780.1 coordinate 4,049,190, forward strand.
GTCCATTGCTTGCTCCCGTGGTGCTGTGCGCCGCGGGTCTGATCGCGGTTCTGCTTTACAAAGGCCACTCGATAGAGCCGGTTTCGGCAGCTGCGGGTGCGCGCCTTGGGTGGATGACCGGCCTCTGGCTGTTTCTCGTGGTCCTTATCTGCTTACTGATTTTGAGCGTTTCGCTCACCTCTCCCGCAGGACGTGAGCTGCTCAAGAGTGTTCCGACGAATGCCGAAGTCGCAAAGGTGCTTGATAATCCTCACGATTTTCTAATGAACCTCCCCCTCGGCATCATCCAAACCTTCCTGATGGTGACGCTGTTGCCGGGCCTGGGAGGGATACTCGGGGCGAAGCTGGTCACCCGTGGCCGCCGATCGTCCTGAATGCGGAAAACAGTTCTTACGCTTACGGTCAATCCGGCAATCGACCGGACCATTCTGGTAGACCGCTTGGTTTTTGAAGACCGCGCGTATATCGTGTCGCGGACCGACGCAGCGGGAGGCCGCGGCATCAATGCCGCGCGTGTGCTCACGAAATTTGGGGCGGCTGCGATCGCCATCACAACTTCCGGACGCCAGGCGCACAAGTTCGAAGAGCTGCTGCATAACGATAGCTTCGGAAAAGAGATCGTGAAAATCCGGCATAACGTGCGAATGAATCTGACGATCACGGATCGCCAGGGGCTTTCGATCAAGCTCAACGAAGTGGGCCCGAGTGTTACGCAAGCGGAACAAAACCGAATACTGAAGGCTGTCGAGAAGTTGCTGCCTACTGCGTCTTGGCTGATGATCTGCGGAAGCCTGCCGCCCGGCGTCGACGCGCATTTCTATACCAAGCTGATCAGCATGGCCGGCAAGCACAAGGTCGAGACCTTGCTTGATACCGACGGCGATGCGTTACTGCATGGCATCGAAGGAGAACCGACCATCGTTAAGCCGAATCAGTCCGAGGCGGAGCGTTTGTTGAATCGCGCCCTGATCACTCGAGCTCACTTCATCGACGCCGTTCAACAGATCAGAGCCATGGGACCGAAGTGCGCGGTTCTTTCGCTGGGCGCGCGCGGCGTGGTGGCGGCATCCTCCGAAGGAGTTCTCGAGGTAGTCCCGCCGCAAGTTGAAACGCGCAGTCCGATCGGCGCTGGAGACGCCATGGCTGCGGCTATGGTTTGGGCGCTCGATCGCGGCGATTCTTTCCGCGAAGCGCTGCGCTGGGGAGTTGCTGCCGGCACAGCCTCATCCAAGTTGCCGGGTATCAGTCTCGCCGATTTCGAACAGGCTAAAGAGATCTACCCGCACACTCAGGTCACGAAAATTCATTGAGAGCCCCGTTAATCGTACTTTTCGTAGATGATCTGCTTGCGGTCGAATCCTCGCTTCTTTAGTTCGGCGCGGACATCATCCACCATTTCTTTCAGTCCGCAGATGTAGACGTCTAGCGTCGCTTGGTCTTCGTAAGCGGGTAGCGCGAGAGCTTCATCGAGATGCGTCTGTACGCGGCCCGTACGCCCGTTCCAGCTCTCCGTCGGTCGCGTGATAGTTGGCAAGAAACGGAAACTCTCGAATTGCTTGGCTAATTCTTCCAACTCGTTTCGATAGAGCAACCCGGCTTCATATCGCACTCCAAACAGAAGGGTGATGTGAGGTTGAGTTTTGGGCAAGTGTTCCAGCAGCATGGAGCGGAACGGCGCGATTCCAGTTCCAGTGGCAATGAATACTGAGCGATGCCCCGGATGCCGGAGGGTGAAATAGCCCAGGGGTTCACCCATCTCTACCTCATCGCCAGGTTTCAGTTGGAACAAATACGGAGAAACGATCCCGTCCTCAACACGATTGAGACAGAGTGCAAACTTGTTGCCGCCTCGCGGTGAAGCGATCGAGTAAGCGCGTGTGATCTCTTTCCCGTCCAGGCGTTCTATTACAGAGACGAATTGCCCCGGAGTGAACGCGAGGTCTTCGACGCCGGGCACCTCAAACTCGAAGTGGTGCACCTCAGGCGCCAGCTCTCTCCAGCCAACTAGTTTAGTCTTCAGGGTAACCGCTCCACCTATAGAATGATGCCCGGCGAACGTGCTTCGGCTGCTCGCTCAGGAGTCATTTTCGAGAGAAGATCGAGATACATTCGTCCGCGGGGCCGTCCGTTCTGATTTACCTGTGCCAGCTTGTGCAGGAAAACCAATATCGCGAGTGTTTCAGCATTGCGCGGAGCCGCGACATGCTCGCGGTCGGAGCGCACCTTCTCGTATTCAGCAAGCGACGCCGAGAACGAACGCTGTATGGACGCGGCTATCGTATTCTGTGATCTGGTCTCATAAAACAACCCCGCTTCCAGCGTCCGATGCGTTTGGATCAGAGCCTCCAAAGCTTCGACCACGTCGGAATCAACCGCTCCTGGAGTTCCAAATGCCGCTTTCACCAGTGAATACACGGAAAAGAGCAATAACTCTTCATGCGATCGAAGAAATTCCTCGTCAACGTGGATATCGGAGTTCGGGAGCTCGCCGTCGGCAGGAAATGCTGGTTTCTCGCGCCGGTGAGCTTCTTTGAGGTATTCACATTCGAGAGGGCAGGTGAGCGTCACTTCACGTTGGGTGCCGCAGCAAAGAGTGCAGATGTCACCGTTAACAGCCGGACACGCGCGTCTGGCGCGGCGTTTGGCACATATTTTGCATAAGATCAATTCCGGCATCCACTACGGCCATTATCCTCTGCTACTGGGAAGCGCTGAACACGTTGCGCTCCCGCACAAGCCTGCATGAGTAACAAGTATTATCGGATCAGGCCCGATGCAAAGAGTGGATTTGTACGTCAAAGTAGAAGTCGAATTGGATGAAGATGAGCGTCCGGAGCGCGTAGCCAACGAGATCTGCCGTCTGCTTCAGAAGCTGTATTATGTCCGTTCCGCGGAGCTGTCGAACGCCGTCTCGCGCGAATAACCCGAATCAGGATTTATTACCGAGCAGAGTTTCGTAAGTGCGACTGAAGTACGAATCCGTCATACCCGCGATGTAATCACAGACAACCCGATGGACCGGCATGTGATTCAGATTCTCGCGATATCCCGCGGATACCCGATCGGGATTCTCCATCAAGAAACAAAAGAGTTCTCCCATTTTGGCGACGGCTGCGCTGCGATCCGCAACCAGTTGCACGTAAGAGTAAACGCGATCGACCAGCAACGCCTTTAGCTGGCGATTGATCTCCGCCGCTTCTGGCGTTAACTTGGCCAGCCGATGATCGAGAGCGCGAACGTCTTCGAGAGTCTGGACTCCCGCTGCAGTCGCCTCCGCAGCCGTCCCGTCGATCAGCCCTCCCACGAGCAGCCCGAGCAATTGCCGCTGAATCTCCCAGAACCGAACGCGATCGGAAGCTCCGGGAAACTGCATATCGACCTGCTCAGCCAACTCCGCGAACGCTGGAACCGCCCTGCCCAGCTCTTCCATGGAAAAGAGTTCTATCGAGAAGGCATCGTCCACGTCGGCTGTGTTGTATGCAATTTCGTCCGCCAAATCGATGAGTTGGGCTTCGAGAGGCGGACGTTTGTCGGGAAGCAGCTCCTCGAGCTCCGCATCCTGTCCCGCGCTGATTTCCCGCGAGTGCTTTACGATCCCCTCGCGAACTTCAAAGGTCAGATTCAGGCCATCAAATCGCGCGTAGCGCTGCTCGAGACGATCCACGATGCGAAGCGCGTGCTGGTTGTGCTCGAAGCGCGAGCTAAAGCGCTGCATCTGCCGGTCCAACTCCTTTTCGCCCACGTGAGCGAAAGGCGGGTGGCCCAAATCGTGCGCCAGCGCCAGAGTTTCCGTGTATTCTTCATTCAGGCCCAGCGCGGCCGCAACTGTACGCGCAACTTGAGATACCTCTAACGTGTGCGTCAGGCGGTTTCGAAAATGATCGCAAAGCCCGGCGGCAAAGACCTGCGTCTTCCCCTCCAGCCGGCGAAAGGCCCGGGCGTGAATGATGCGATCCCGATCGCGCTGAAAATCGCTGCGATAGGCGTGCGCCGGCTCAGGGTACCTGCGGCCGCGCAGACTTTGTGGACCCAGCGAGAGGCGGCCCAGCATTCGTTACGATGACAACTACCTCGTCAGCTCTCCGGAGACTTGGTCGGCCGCCCGGCTCACCGCAGGCGACTCGTTAGGCGCTCTCAGCGACTGAAGAATCTTTTTCGCTTGCTGCGGATTCGTCGTCACATCCAATTGCGCAAGCAAGATGTCCGCCTGCGCCTTCGAAACCAGATCGGTCGGCTTATTCGCAATGCTGCGCAGCAGTGCTTGGGCGTCCGGAACTCTGTTCTCGCCGGCGTAGACTTGGGCGAGCGCGATCTTGGCGAGTGCAGCGAAATCGCTGCTCGAATCCGCCACCCGGCGCAAATCCGATTCAGCGCCTTTCGAGTCGTTTCTGTCGACCTTGATCGTCCCGAGATAGTACTGAGCGATCAAGCCTTCCCGGGTTCCCCCGTATTTTGCAACCATGTCAGACAGCACTTTGATCTCGGCGTTCTGCTTGGCCTGCTGCGTCGGATAGCTGTTCGGGAGCTGGCCTGCGGGTCCGACGGGACTTTCTATTACGCGCAGGGCCGCTTGTAAGGCCTGCTGCCGCACGGATCTCTGGTAAGCGGCGTACCACAGCCCTCCACCGGCTAAGATCAATACGACTACGGCGATAACGATCCAACGGATCAGTCTTTGAGGATTGGATAAAGCGTAGCTGACAACGTCGGAGACTGCATCGGTGAAATGGTCATGCTGCAGTTGCTCCTTGAGTTCGTGACGAGTCAAGACCGAGACTGCCTTTCTAACTGGTGAGCAACCCGTAGAGTATCATACGCTCTCACTTCGGCCGGGAAACCTGAAGATCGTCGCAAATCTTCCGTGCAAGGAATTCATTGATCTCAACGATGCCGTGGGACCCTTGAGGTTTTCTTAGCGGCTCGGTTCACGTAAACCGTGTGCCGGTCGCCTTCTCGCAAAAACTCGCATCCCGATCTAATCCAGGTGCCGGACGAGATCTATACGCTTCAATGCGGCCGAGATGATCAATTTTTCCCGGATGACCTCCGCACCTGCGATCGATTCTTCTGAAAGCTCCCGATTGGCTTCGAGAACGAGCGTTACTGCTTCGTTCAGGTTCTTGCGAGCCTCTTCAAACGTTTTGGCCTGTGTGTTCGCACCTGGGAACTCCTCCACGAACGCGACATAGCCCTCCGGCACTCTCATGAACACGGCCGTGAACTGAATCGACATCGTGTAAATGGTAACAGGAGATAGAGTCGTCGAGATGTGGGCTAGGAAGCCTACAGGATCACAGCCCTGCGATTAAGCGGGCAGTTCGGCTAAGTCTCGCTTTATCGCGAACTTCACGAGACCCGCAACGTCATGGATATCGAGCTTTCGCATTAGGCTGGAGCGGTAGGTATCGACCGTTTTCGGGCTGAGCGACAGGCGCGCGGCTATCTCTTTGGCGCGCACGCCCTCGACCAGCAAGGAGAAGACCTGGAACTCGCGGCTGCTGAGAGTTTCGATTGGGTCAGCGCCGTGATGGCGGCCGTTCCCTTCGCCAAAAAGCGACATGACCTCGATTTGCGGAGAGACGTAAATGCCGCCTTGCGTGAACTGCCCGAGTGCCTCGGCCATCTGGAGAGCGCTCGAGCTCTTCAGCACGAAGCCGCAAGCGCCTGACCGCAGGACTTCAAGCACCGTTTTCCGGTCCTTGCGAATCGAGAATACGGCGCAGCGGGTGGCCAGCCCCTGATCGCGAACCCGGCGAATCACTTCCGTCGCGGCGAGATCCGAAAGCCCAAGATCGAGAAGGGCTACAGCAGGCTCGAGCCGCTCGATCTCAGCCAGCGCGGTTGCGGCGCTCCCGGCTTGCGCGACGACGTGAAATCCGTCAATCGAGTTGCATAATGCCGCCAGGCCTTCACGTACGAGGGTCAACTCATCGGCAACCAGCACTTCGACCGGAGCTGTCTCAATACCCGGAACCGTTACAGCTTCGGAAGCGGAAGCGGGGGTAGGCCGTGGTGATGTCGACACGTTTGTGCAGATATAGTGCCGTTTCCTTACTCCTTATCTCAGGAAACGTGCGGCACAACGGCTGCACAAAACGGGCTCCCGGAAATGAATCAGGCGAAGCTGCGAACTGCTTCGGCCTCATCATCATAGGCCTCGAACACGGTATACAGTTTCGTGATTTGAAGCAGATCTTTCACGCGCTTCGACAACCCGACAAGCTTCAGCTTTCCGCCGTTATTCGTAACCGTTGTAAATCCCGAAACCATCTCGCCGATCCCGGAGCTGTCGATATAGGAAACATCGCTCAAATTCAGCAAGATCTTCTTGTTTCCCTTCGCCACGAGATCGCGGATCATGTCGCGGAATGCGCTCGCGCCTTCACCCAATGTAATTCGTCCGGCCGCATCAATTACGGTGACATCGCCAACCTGGCGGGACGTCAATTTAACACTCACTTTTCCTCCTCTGCGGATAGCCGCAATTAAACATGCTAGCCACTAGTTCACGAACCAAATTCAAGGCAAATTCTTGACCAGACGAACCTCGGTGCCCCCGCCCGCACGCGTGTGCAGATCGAAATCGTCCATAAACGCGCGTATCAGCATAATGCCCCGGCCCGACTGGCGCAACAGATTCTCGGGCGCCAGCGGATCGGGAAGCGAACTCAAATCGAAGCCCTGCCCCTCATCTCCAACCGTAAACGCAAGGCGCTCTTTCGATCTCTCTACTTCCAAATGGACCTTTTTATTCTTGTTATAGCGATTGCCATGCACGACGGCATTCACCATGCACTCCCGCACGGCCATGCCGATCTGCTGCTGGTCGTCTTCATCGAAGCCTGCTTTCCCGGCCTCCTCCATCGCGATGACCTCCGCCTTATCGACGCTCTCTAATGTTGAATCGAACGTGGTCTGCGTTTTCTCCACGTTGCCGCTTTCGCGCGAGGCCATATATAGGAGCGTGTCTCCGGGTTCGGGAGTTGACTCGCCGAACCGTCACAATAGACTACCAGATTGAGGAAAGTCAAGGCTGAGCCGTCCAGTACGCTTCCAGGTTGACGGCTAGAATCAGAGCATGTCGTCCACTGCGGTTGCCGACGAGATTCTCACCAAATATGAGCCCGTAATCGGACTCGAGGTGCACGTCCAGCTCGGCACCAAAACCAAAATCTTCTGCGGCTGCCCTGTTGAATTTGGCGCGCCTCCCAACACAAACGTTTGCCCCGTGTGCCTGGGATTGCCGGGCGCGTTGCCCGTTCTCAGCCGGCAAGCGGTCGAGCTCGCCATGGCGGCAGCCCTCGCGCTGCGCTGCAAAGTGAATCCGTTCTCGCGATTCGCTCGCAAGAACTATTTCTATCCGGATTTGCCGAAGGGCTACCAGATCTCGCAATACGATCAGCCGTTAGCTGAGCATGGGTACGTGGATCTCACCTCGGCCGGCAAAAAGCGGGTCGGGGTCACGCGCGTTCACATGGAAGACGATGCCGGAAAGAGCCTGCACGAAGGCTTCCCGGACTCTGACCGATACACCTATGTCGATCTCAACCGCTCCGGGACGCCGCTGATTGAGATCGTGAGCGAGCCGGACATGCGCTCGTCCGACGAGGCCTATGCCTATCTCACCGTTTTGAAGCAGATGCTGCAGTACATCGGGGTTTCCGACTGCGATATGGAGAAAGGGCAGTTGCGGTGCGACGCGAACGTCTCCGTCCGGCCCAGGGGCGCCGAAAAATTTGGCACGAAGGCGGAAGTCAAGAACCTGAACTCTTTCCGATTTCTCAAGATGGCGCTCGAGTACGAAATCGAACGTCAAGTCGAACTGATTGAATCAGGCGGCAAGGTGGTGCAGGAAACGCGGCTCTATTCAGCTGAAACGGGTAAAACCGTGGGCATGCGCAGCAAGGAGCACGCACATGATTACCGCTACTTCCCCGAACCGGATCTCGTGCCGCTGCGCGTGAGTGAGCATTGGCTGAATGAAGTGCGCCACCGGCTGCCCGAGCTGCCCGCCGACCGCCGCGACCGGTTCGTGAACGACTACGGCCTGCGCGAGTATGATGCCGAAGTGCTGACCTTGAACCGCGAAACCGGCGATTATTTTGAAACGGCGGTCAAGGCGAGCGGAGATGCGCGGTCGACGGCAAACTGGGTCACTGGAGACTTGATGGGCCTCTTGAAAGCTGCTGGAAAAGAGATATCGGAATCACCCGTCTCCGCTGAACACCTCGGCGAACTGCTCTCGCTCATCAACAAAGGCGAGCTTTCGGGCAAGCTCGCGAAAGAGATTCTTCCGAAAATGCTTGCTACGGGCGAAGCGGCTCCCGCAATTATGGACAGGGAGGGCCTTAGGCAAATCTCGGACACCGGAGCGCTCGAGCGGCTTGCGGACGACATCATCGCCAAGAATCCGAAACAGGTCGAGCAATACCGGAGCGGCAAAACTGCGGTGATCGGTTTCCTAGTGGGCCAAGTGATGAAGGCAAGTCGCGGGCAAGCTAACCCAACCTCCGTCAGTGACGTGCTGAAGAAGAAGCTCGGCTAGCGCGTACTAAAGCTCGGCATCCGCTTCGATCTCAATAAGAGGCCCAGCCAGCAAGCGTTGAGCGACCTTGCTGGAGCTACTGTGGGCGCAGCGTCAATCTCCAGGTTCACACTACCGCAGACATCGAGCCACGGCTGCAAAGAACGCGGCGTCATCGAGGACAGTAGACCCGGTTGGCTTCGGACGCGCACTCAGCACGACAATAACTAACTTCTCCTTGGAATTGATGTAGAGGTACTGCCCGAATATCCCGCGCGCTTCGAAGGCACCCTGGTGAATCGGGTCTTCAGCGGGCATGGGCCACCAAAGATAACCATAGTTGACAGATTTGCCGCCGATAACGTGAGCGCTGCCAGCCTCCTTGAACCATCCTTCTGGAACCACTCTTTTACCGTTGATCATCCCGTCCTGCTGAACGAACAGACCGAAACGTCCATAATCGCGCAGGGTTGCACCCATACCAGAACCGGCAAGTCCGATGCCGCCTGGGGATTCCAACCACAAAGTGGCATCTTGCTCCATGCCGAGCCGGGACCAGAGCGTTTCCGAGAGGTACGTCGCAAGCGGCTTGTGGGCTGCTCCTTCGATGACCGATCCTATCAAGTAGGTCTCCCCGGTGCTGTAGTTCCAGGCTGAAGCGGGCGCTCCGGCCTTGGGCAAAGCACGCATATAATTCACCACGGTACCCGGCTCGTGAGACAGCAAAAGTAGTCCAAGCTTACTGACATCTGATCCCGGATCGGTATAGGTTTCGTCCCACTTGACGCCGGAGGCCATCTGCAGCAGGTTGCGAATACTCACTCCGCTATAGCCGCCGTCTTTGAGCGCCGGCACGTAAATTGAGAGGGAAACATCGAGATTTGCGATGAGGTGCTGCTGCAGCGCCGCTCCGACAAGAGTTGAGGAAACAGATTTGGCTATAGAAAACGACGCCCAACGCGTCCGAGGCGTGGCACCCAATTGATAGTCTTCCAGCGCGATTCTACCGTTCTTGAGGATCAGCAAACCCGCGACACGATTATCGGCAAGGTAATCGAACAGATCGTAGTTCTTGCCGCCAGACTCGAAACGAACGTTCTGAAGCTGGGTTGGCGCTAACCGTAGCGACCGCACAGGCCCTTTTCGCTGTACGAGATTCGAAGGATACAGGGTCTCGCTATGTTCGAAGGTGGCCACCTCGAGACCCGGCAGCATCGTACCGGCAAGTATCTGGCGCACGGTGGCTGTTTGCTGCGCCCAGGCGGAACAACCGAGAGCAAGCAACATCCCCGCGGCACAAAGCGGGGGCCTCGAACTTTTCTGCAAATTTGAATCTCCCAAGTTAATCAATCCAGTTCCTTATTGATTCCCTGCCGTAGTGGAGGATGGCGTACTAAAGCTCGGCATCCGCTTCAATCTCAATCAGCATCCGCGGATCGATCAGCGCACGCACTTCGATCATGCTGGTGCAAGGGCGAATCTCGCCGAAGAATTCGCGGTGTGCGCGGCCGTACTCTTCCCACCGCGAGATATCGGTCACAAACATGCGCGTGCGCACGACATTCGCGAGCGTCGCTCCAGCTTGCTTGAGGGCTCGTTCAATATTGCGAATTGCCTGCGCAGCTTGCGCGTAGCCGTCCGTGCCCACGATGTTTCCGCTCTCATCCGTAGCGGTGGTGCCCGTGACATAAACGCGCGTGCCGATTCGAACAGCGCGGCTGTATCCGACGACCTCTTCCCATTTCACGCCGGACGAGATGTTCTGCCGATCGCCGGACATCAAATCAGGCTTCGTGCCGCTTTAAGAACCAGGTTTGGCAGCTCTGTATTCGCCTGCCGGGTTGCCGCTTACGGCGGGTGAAACGCCCGTCGGGCTGCATGATACGGGCCGCGCCCTCATCTTCTAGGTATTTGGCCAAAATCTTGTCGCGCACACGGCGCACCAGCCCGCGATCCTCAACGGGGAAAAGGATCTCTACGCGCCGGTTCAGATTGCGAGGCATCAGATCCGCGCTCCCGAGATACACCAGTTCGTCGCCTCCGTTGTGGAAATAGAAAATCCGGCTGTGTTCGAGGAACCGGCCGAGAATGCTGCGCACGCGAATCGTGTCGCTGACGCCTGGCACGCCCGGCCGCAGCGAGCAGACACCACGAACGATGAGATCGATCTCAACGCCGGTTTGCGAAGCCTCGTAAAGCAGCCGAATCATCCCGGGATCCTCGAGCGCATTCATCTTGAAAATCAGATGGCCGTCGCCGTGTTCCCGATGACGCTCCATCTCGGCGCGAATCAGGCGCTCCAGTCCGGTTCGAAGGCTATGCGGCGCCACCAGCAGCTTGCGGTACGACTTCTTTGCGGAATAGCCGGTCAGATGGTTGAACAAATCACTCACGTCTGCGCCGATTTCTTCATTGCAGGTAAACAAGCCCAGATCGGTATAGAGCCGCGCAGTCGTGGGGTTGTAATTGCCCGTACCCAAATGCACGTAGCGGCGTATCGAATCACCCTCGCGCCGCACAACCATTGCCATTTTCGCGTGCACTTTAACACCCGGCAGGCCATAGACAACGTGCACGCCTGCCCGTTCCAGCCGTTGCGCCCACTCGATGTTACTTTCTTCGTCAAAACGCGCCTTCAGCTCGACGAGTACAGCCACCTGCTTCCCTTCCTGGCTTGCCTCGAGCAGCGCTTCGACAATGGGCGAATTTCGCCCCACCCGGTACAGCGTCATTTTGATGGCCAATACGTCGGGATCCTGCGCCGAAACGCGAAGAAAATCCACCACAGGCTGAAAGGATTCGAACGGCGAATGCAGTAATATGTCGCATTGCTGAATGGCCGTAAAGATCTCCGGGCCCGAAGCCGTCGTGAATCCTTGGGGGACAGAAGCAATAAACGGCCGGTCCTTCAGCCCCGGGCGATCTATATTGAGAAGCGCCTTCAACCGGCTCAGATCGATCGCTCCATCCACACGATATACGTCGTTCTGGTCGAGCTCGAGATTGCTGGTAAGCAAACTAACCAGCTTCTGAGGCATTCCTTTATTCACTTGTAGACGTACGGCATCGCGAAACCTTCGCTGCCAGACAGCTTCCTGCACGCTCTCGAGCAAGTCGTCGGTCTCTAGCTCTTGGATCGCGAGCTCCGCGTCACGCGTGACGTGAAATAGATCGGACTCGAGAATGTCCATTTCGGGGAACAGCAATCTCAGGTTGGCAATGATGATCTGCTCGAGCCAGACAAACGCGAGCTCGGTTCCCATCGAAGGCACTTGAATCAACTGCGGAAGAGAGTCCGGAACCTTGATCCGGGCAAATCGCTCCTGCCCGTCGCCATTGCTCACAGTGGCAGCGATGTTCAAGCTGAGATTCGAAATGTGCGGGAATGGCCGGCCTTGGTCAACCGCTAACGGCGTCAGTACCGGATACACCACGCGGCGAAAGTAATCGTCGATGGCCGTCTTTTGCTGCGCGTTCAGCTCTTCGAGATCGAGTATGTAGATGCCCGCATCTTTTAGCTCAGGCATCAGCTCTTCGCGCCAGAGTTTATAGATCTCTGCAACCAGGCTCGTCACCTCGTGCCGAATCAGCTCGAGCTGTTCCGCAGGCGATTTGCCATCCATGCTGATCTCAGTCGTGCGAGTCTCGATCTGCTGCCACAGACCGGCCACCCGAACCATGAAAAACTCGTCGATATTCGATCCGAGAATGGAGACGAACTTCACGCGCTCGAGCAGCGGATTGGCAGGATCCATCGCCTCTTCGAGCACGCGCCGCTGAAACGCGAGCAGGCTCAGGTGCGGGTTGAGGTAAAGATCCGGTGCGTCGAGGCGGCGAGCCGGTACTGAGGCCCGGGCTGCGGTCGCGTGTCGTCTTCTGCCGGGACGGGCGGGCCTCATACTGTGGGTGATCGGGCGGAAATGCCTTCCTTTACTGTAAAACGGCGGCCCCGATGAGGCCTAAATTCGGGCGTTTGCCGTCTGAGGCTAGTAAAGCCCCGAGCTCTAAAAGACCGCGAAATCTTGACCATGCTGCCGATCTTGTGTAGTAGGATGCAAGAGCGGGGTGGAGCAGTCAGGTAGCTCGTTGGGCTCATAACCCAAAGGTCGCAAGTTCAAATCTTGCCCCCGCAACCAAAACTCAATCGGTTACAAGCTTCCAGAGGGAATTCCAAGACCACCCTGGAGCAATTTCTGCAGCAAACTTGGCTGCGGGCTACTTAGTAGGCGAGCTACACGTGCCCAATTTCGAATCTTGCCCTCCGAACCGCATGGGGCACCCGTGGAATATCGCGATGCCGAAGCAACGCTGCGAAGCGCCGCTTAGCGCAATGGTTCTGGGCAACAGGGGTTTGTGCGCGTTGGAGCGCTGGAACCATGGTCGCCAGATCGTGCGTTAGGACCACTGGGTCATTCTTGGCTGCCCAAGCCAGCAGCGTCTCGTCGTAACGACCGGCGACTTCCGAGATGTCCTGTGCACGAACCAAATCGAAGTCTGGGGAGCGGCGCAAGAGCCCGCGGACGATATTGTTGTCGAAGCATTCGTCAACCAGCCATTTCACTGGACTTTACGGCGGCCCAGCAGGCGTTCGCGAAGCCCTTTCGGTGACCACTCGGGATGAGACGCAAGCAGCATTTCCTCCTGGCGGGTCCGATTTTCGAAGTACTCAGCCAGCTCGTCCGCATGTTTCAAGTAGTAGCCGATAACCTGATACACGTCGGGAAGCCGCAGGCTGTCGTACTTCTGCACGATCTCTTCCGCGGTTGAATGCCTGCACCACTAGGTCAAGCGTGACGCGCGTGCCGCCCACGCGGTACACGCCCTCAGCATCTTTGGTCAACGGGATCTCGTCGACGACGGTCACATCCAGATTGTCGCCCAAGACCGAAGATCCAGGCAAGGCCTCCGGGGCGACGCCTTCGCCTTAGTCCCGGCGCGACGATGAGGACGTTACGCGTCGACTCTGGGTTGAAGTACCTCAGCATCGATGTCTTCCGGCGAAGTGAGCGCATTTAAAGTCCTGCCAGTGGCTTACTGAATAATACGGCCAGCAAAATTCGGTATTGCAGGTCCGCAACCAAAGCTTCTTTAGAGAGTTGTGTGCATTTCCGAACTGCAGCACCCTATTCCGCATACTGTCACTCGGTAGCGACCGTGCTGATATCGGTTTTGCTGAAGTCTTTTCGCTTAAACAAGAGCGGCTCCTGCGTGGCTTTTGCTAACGCATACGCGAAACAATCACCGAAGTTCAATTGCGCGGCGTGGCGGCCCTTCCCGAAGTCAACGTACGCTTGCCGGGCCAAATACGCTTGCTCGGTAGTAACTGGCTCAATGATAATTTCTGCCCGCCGGAAGAACATGTCACACTGACGAGCGGCATCAGGACCGATCTGGGTTTCGACTATTATCGAGAGCTCAACGAAATTTGCCGCGCTGATTCGGCAGCGGTCGGCATCATGGATGACCTGGATGTAACGATCCGCTTCAGGTTCTCCAAAGAAGATGGCCACTAAGGCTGACGTATCCACAATCATGTGGGAACACCGCGTTCGTCATATAGAATTTCTGCATGATCAAGGTGCGGGTGTTTGACTTGCAGAGCGGCTCGCCTCGCGATCGCGCGGAGCTCGTCCGTACCGGCTTTGGCGCGATGGCTTTTCAGACGCTCAAAACGCTCGCGCAGAGCTTCCGTAACTGCATGAGTCATGCTCTCTCCCGTCTGCTGCGCGATGGTGTTCGCGAGTCGGTAGGCTTCGGGGTCTTTGATATTGAGAGTCTTCATTTCTGCGCTTCTACCCCGAGTGGGTATTTTCTACCATTCTACCTTGGAACACTCAGGATGGTATGGGGTTCAAGGGTTGTCAGTCGAACGATTCTCAGCTTGTCTGAACTGTATACTCGACGGAACGCGCCGCATATTACTGTATACGAGGGTTGACAGACTTGCCGGGCGCGTTAACCCGTTTTGCTGCCTAACTCGCGTATTCCAACGTGTTACGTTTCGCAGTTTGAATTGGGTGGCAAATTGCTTTGGACACTGTGCCGTAACCAGCCAAAGCTTCTCTAGACTTGGCATCGCCTGCTCAAGCCTAGCCAGACGTGTGGTCGGTGTTACGAGAAAGCGTTCTGTGAGTCCAAGGGCGGTAGCTTGTCTGAAGACATGAGCGATCGTCGCAACAATCCAGTTCATTTAAGAGGCGCAACAGTGATTCAAGCGAACGGAAACTATCAGCATCCCTGCTATGTGCTGCGAGTAAGAGCAGGCCGCGAAAAATCCGTCGCGTTACTTCTGCGGAACAAAGGATTCGTAGATTTTTTGCCTCTATATTCGACCTATCGACGTTGGTCAGACCGCACAAAGCAGGTAGAAGTTCCTCTGTTTCCAGGCTATGTGTTTTGCCGCTTTGATGCTGAGAATCGACTCCCGATACTGACAACGCCTCATGTGGTCCATGTTGTCGGGATGGGGGGCGCCCCTGAGCCTGTCGACGAAGACGAGCTTACCGCATTGCAGCGCGTGGTTTCATCAGGCCTTCTGATGCAGCCATGGCCGTTCCTCAAAGTTGGGCAACGGCTCATCATCCAACAGGGGCCGCTTCGTGATGTCGAAGGAATTTTGACGAAGATCAAAGGCGTCAGCAACCTGATCATCTCGATTACCCTTCTTCAGCGTTCTGTCGCCGTGTGCATCGAACGGGCCGGAGTTCGACCGGCGGCCTAAAAGTCTCTTCAATCCCACAGCTCTTTTCCGGCTAAAGAAAGGCAGATAAACCAACATGACCGCCCTTACGCGGCGTACGCGCGTTGTGAGTTTTCGGGTATCGGAGGAAGAATACCAGGACCTCGTCAATATCTGTTTGAACCGGCAGGCGAGGAGTCTCTCCGATTTTGCTCGCTTTGTTACCTTGAGCCAGTTCAAACTGGACGGCTCAGAGGCCAAGGGGGAAAGCGCGTTGCAACAAATTCACCGCAAGCTCGGCGTGATCGACCGCGAGCTCCGGAGATTGGCCGGCCTCATTGAGCCGCAGCCGTTTGAGCCAGTGGGAACTCTGCAGGCACTGACCTCTTCGCGAAGATCGTAGCCAGGCGCGCAGCACGTGAAGTACCGCCGGACACACGCAGCATGATCGATATCCATTGCCACATCCTTCCCGGTGTAGATGATGGGCCGCAGGCGCTTGAAGATTCGATTGCCATGGTCGAAATGGCAGCCGCTTCGGGGACGACTGACATCGTAGCCACGCCGCACGCCAATCCCCAGTACTCTTTTGATCCCGACGTGAATGACCTGAAGATTCGAGAGCTCCGGCAAGCTACTAGAGGTCTCGTTCACTTGCATTTAGGCTGCGACTTTCATCTGAGCGCAACCAACATCGAAGACGCGCTTTTGAATCCCGCCAAGTACGCCATTAACCATCGCTCCTATGTGTTGGTCGAGTTTTCGGAGTTTCTGATTCCTCCCAGCTCGAGCGAGATCTTCCGCAGAATGCAGATGGTGGGCATGACGCCGATCATCACGCATCCGGAAAGGAATCAACTTCTCCAAGACGATCCGGAGCAGATCGAGGCGTGGGTTGAGAACGAATGTTTGATCCAGATCACCGCTCAGTCCTTTTTAGGCCGGTTCGGAAAACGCGCCAAAGCGCTTGCCGACCATTTGATGAGGACCGGCGCAGCTCATTTTGTCGCCAGTGATGCGCACGCTCGATGCGATCGGACACCGATCCTGAGTGAAGCGTATCGCTACGTTGCGAGCACCTACGGCGCCGATGAGGCCGAAAGAGTCTTTATCACGAATCCCAAAGCGGCGTTGCTTGGCGAGCCCTTAGAGTGGTCTGAGCCGGAACCCGCGAAAAACAGGAAATGGTACCAGTTCTCGAGACGCTGAGCCTTCCCGCTTCCCTTTTTCCCATTTGGGCCTCGTGCATGGATAGCGAGTGAATTGAAATCTGAACAGTGAAACCGAAGCAAATGACCATGAGCAGACTTTCTGACCACCGATCTTCGCGAGAGGAAATCAATTCTAGACCTCAATGGACAACCACGCATAGGAGGATCATGCTGCCTGCAATTATGGTCGTGCTCGGGTTTGGTCTGCTGGCCCAATCGGCGCCTCAGGCTTCGCAGCCGGTGCAAAGCGATAAGGAGGTTCGGTCGAGCTACATCTTGGGACCGGACGATCAGATCGTGATTCATGCGCTCGATCTTCCGGACATCAGCGACAAGCCCGTGCGCGTGGACCTGGGAGGTGACATCAAGTTGCCCATGATCGGCCGCATCCATGCCGCCGGCTTGACTGCGGAACAGCTTGAGGCAGAGTTGGTGAAGCGCCTCTCTGTGTACCTCGAAAAACCCGACGTGGCGGTTACGATCGCGGAATTCCACAGCCAGCCTGTGTCGGTCATCGGCGAGGTGAATAGTCCGGGCGTCCACCAAATCGAAGGCCGCAAGACGTTGGTTGAAATCCTCTCCTCAGCCGGAGGCGTACATTCTGATGCCGGCCCTACCGTCACCATCACGCGACGGCTCGAATTCGGCCGCATCCCACTTCCCGACGCAAAAGACGATCCGACGGGCAAGTTCAGCGTCGCCTCAATCGAGCTGAAACCGCTCATCGCCGCCCAGACTCCGGAAAAAAACATTGTCATCCGTCCTTATGATGTGATCTCGGTTCCTCGCGCGGAAACCGTTTACGTCATCGGTGAAGTTGCGAAAGTGGGGCCGCTCAGCTTGAGCGAGGGCCACACGATTTCCGTGCTGCAGGCCGTTTCCTCATCGGGCGGGGTGTTGCGCACTGCAGCGGCCGGAAATGCAAAGATTCTCCGCCCGGTCGCGGGCAGTTCCACGTGGGCCGAGTTTCCCGTAGACATCAAAAAAATTCTGAAAGGGCAAGCCAAAGACCAGACGCTCGTCGCCGGAGACATCCTGTTTGTTCCCGATAGTGCCGGAAAGAGGGTGGCGCTCCGTGCTCTCGAAGCGGCTATCCAGATGGGCACCATTGCGGGCACGTACGGAGCGGTCCGTTAAATCGAGGCGCTAATTATGAACGATCTGCAACGCATCCCGAAGAGCTCAGCGCACGGCCTAGCGGCTCCGGCCGTCGAACTCACTTCTCCCCTGCGTATTCCACCGCCTGAGACGCCGGGTCCAGGCTTGAAACGCGACTATGCCGGCGTGCTCGAATACTGGCAGATGGTTCGCCGCCACAAGGCGACCGTCATCCTTGCCATTCTCCTAGGCGGGCTGATCGGGTTCTCCTCGACGTTGCCGGCCTTACGTATCTATCAGGCGCGCGCAACGCTTGAGATTCAAGGCTTAAATGACGATTTCTTGAACTTCCACAACGTGAACCCGACGGTGGAAGAGACCAGCAGTTATTACCCGGATTACGACATCCAGACACAGGTCAAGATCCTGCAAAGCAAGTCGCTCATCAAACGAGTTCTCGGAAAGCTCGGGCAAGAGAAGCGAACCGAAGACCTGCAACCGCCGGACCGGCTTTCCGCCTGGAGAAAGGCTCTCGGCATTGCGCCTCCCAGCCAGGATGCGCTGTGGCGCGAAGCCCTCGGGGTCGCAGGCGGCAGCCTGAGGGTGCGCTCTTCGGGCACCAATCGTATCGTCGAGGTCTCAACCGATTCGACCAACCCCGCGGTAGCAGCCGCATTCGTCAACAAACTCTCTGAGGAATATATCCAGCAAAATCTCGAGGCCCGCTGGATGAGCACCGAACATACCGGCCAGTGGCTCACGAATCAATTGCAGGACCTCAAGCTGAAGCTTGAGAAGTCGGAAGAACAGCTGCAATCCTATGCGCGCGCCACGGGGCTCGTGTTCACAGATGAGAAAAACAACGTCGAGGAGGCGAAACTGGCCGATCTCCAGAAGGAACTCTCGCAGGCCCAGTCCGACCGCATGTCAAAGCAGTCGAAGTACGAGATGGCCGCAGCCAGCCCGGTGGGCGCCGTCCCCGATGTGCTCGACGATTCCTCCTTGCGGGACTCTCAAACCGCGCTCGATGACCTCAAGTCGAAGCTCGCGCAAATGCGCGTGACGTTTACGCCGAATCACCAGGATGTCAAGCGCCTCCAAGCCCAAATCACCTCTATGGAAGCGGCGCAAGAAAACGACCGCTCGAATATCCTGACTCGCATCCGGAACGAATACCAGGCTGCGCAGCGCCGCGAAAAGCTCTTGTTGGCTTCCTACACCCAGCAAGCGCGGCTGGTCTCCGAAGAAGCCGAAAAGGCTGCTCACTACAACCTTTTGAAACGCGAAGTCGACACCAGCCGGCTTCTCTATGAGAACGTGCTCGAGAAGCTCAAGGAAGCGAGTATTGCGTCGGCTCTGCGGGCGAGCAACATCCGAGTGGTCGACGCAGCCGAGCCCTCGAACGCGCCTTACAAGCCCGATGTGTCCCAAAGCACGATTGTCGGCTTGCTGTTCGGCCTTTTCCTTGGAGTCGGGTTTGTCGTGATGCGCGAGCGCGCCGATCGAACCCTCCAAGATCCGGGCGATACCGCTTTCTACCTGAACCTCCCGGAGCTGGGCGTGGTGCCGCTCGGAAGCACGCAAGTGAATCTGCCGAATTCAAAGCGCCTGGGGGCTCCCTTGAACCTTCTACCCGGAAACGGGAAGACTGCGGAAGCGAGCGCCATCGACGATCCGATCGAGCTGATGACCTGGAACCACAAGTCGTCGCTCGTCGCCGAGTCCTTTCGCACCGCTCTGACTTCGATTCTGTTCTCGGGCCAAAGGGGAGACCGGCCGCGCACGCTCGTCTTTACCAGCGCCAGTCCCAAGGAGGGCAAGACCACCGTAGTCTGCAACCTGGGGATTGCCATGGCCGAGATCAGCCATACCGTCCTGCTGATCGACGCGGATATGCGCCGGCCGCGCCTGCATGATGTTTTCGACCTCGAGAACGGCCTCGGGTTGAGCGATCTCTTGATGGAAAAGAGGCCGCTCGACAACGTGGCCTTAGAAGCCGTGGTTCGAAAAACTTCGATTCCCGGCCTTTCTGTGTTGACGAGCGGGCAGTCCCGCCACAGCGCCTCGACCTTGGTGCACTCGGCGCGGCTCTCCGAGCTGATGCGGCTGGCACGGGAAACATTCGATACCGTCATCATCGATACGCCTCCCATGGTGAATATCTCCGACGCCCGCGTGATCTCGCGCGATGGCGACGCCGTGGTTCTGGTGGTGCGGTCCGGCGTGACCACGCGCGATGCCGCTTTATTGGCCAAGCGCCGTTTCGCCGAAGACGGAATCCCCATCCTCGGGACGGTCTTAAATTGGTGGAACCCCAAGACTCCCGGATATGGCTACTATCGCTACTACTACGCCGGCTACTATCACTACTACGGAAACGGGGACGGAAGCAGCAACGGGAACGGAAACGGCAATGGCAATGGGAGCGGGCCCAAGAAAGCCAAGCCGGCTGGCGATACTCCCGTCAAGGGGACCAAATCTTAGGTGTGCGGCATTGCGGGAGTGATGCGGGCGGGCGAGTCGACTGCTGAAGATCGAGCGGCCGTCGCGCGCATGATGGCCGCTGAAGTGCACCGCGGACCCGATGCCGAAGGCCTGTACCAGGAAGCTGGCGCAGTCCTGGGCCATCGCCGATTGTCGATCATCGATTTATCGGACGCGGCGCGCCAGCCCATGTCGAATGAAGACGGCACGCTGTGGGTCGCCTATAACGGCGAGATCTACAACCACCGCGAGCTGCGGATGGAACTGCTCCAACGCGGGCACGATTTCCGGTCGCAGTCGGATACAGAAGTGCTCCTGCACGGCTATGAAGAATGGGGTGTCGAGCGATTGCTCGAAAAGCTCCGGGGCATGTTTGCGTTCGGACTCTTCGATTCGCGCCGCGGGCTGATACTCGCCCGGGATCGGCTGGGGATCAAACCGCTCTACTACTCGGCCGAAGAGAAAACCGGCTTACTCGTGTTTGCGTCCGAGGTGAAGGCGCTGCTCAAAAGCCGCTATGTGCCTGATGAGCCTGATCGCCAGGCAGTAGCAGGATTCCTGCTCGCGGGTTCGGTCCCGGCGCCCTTGACCACTGTGAAGAGCGTCCGTTGTCTGCCCGCCGGGAATTATCTTCGTTGGGAGCACGGTACGATCGCTATCCGAAAGTACTGGGACCTCGATTTTCAATCTCAACACACGAACGGAAATAGAGATGGCAACAATCTGCGAGCCTTACTCGAGGACTCCGTCTCGCGCCACCTGGTAAGCGATGTGCCGCTCGGCGTGTTTCTGAGTGGAGGAGTGGATTCAGCCGCCATCGTCGCCTTCGCCAAGCGCGCCCAGAAATCCGGAAACGAGTTGACGACCTTGACGGTAGCCTTCGATGAAAAGGAGTTCAGCGAGGCAGATCGGGCGCGTGAGATCGCCGGGCGCTTCGATACCCGGCACTCTGAGATTCGCGTGACCCGGAAGGATTTCGTTCACGAGTTGCCGGCCATTCTGAAGGCTATGGATCAGCCGACGAACGATGGTGTGAACACCTATTTTGTTTCTCGAGCGGCGCGCGAGGCTGGCCTCACCGTGGTGCTTTCAGGGCTCGGCGGAGATGAAGTGTTCTGGGGATACCGGCATTACCGCTGGCTGACCGGAGGCGCCCGTTGGCTCGCTAACTGTCCTGCGCCGGCGCGCAACGCGCTCACCGGGTGTGCATCGACGTGGGGCCGGATGCGGGGCCGCGAGAACTGGATGCGTATGGGTTTTCTCGACGGACACCCCTCCGGCCGCGGCCTCTATCTCGCCATGCGTGGTTTTTTCGCGCCCCAGCAAGTGATGCGTCTGCTTGGGATCAGCCGGCGCGAGCTCGCGGACGCCGTGGAACAGCATTTCGATCTGGTGCCTTCAAACGGCCACCACGGCGCGAGCGCGGCCGCCTTCAATTACATCGAATGCAAGCGCTATTTGCACGACCAGCTCTTGCGCGATACCGACACGTTCAGCATGGCGCACTCAATCGAGGTGCGCGTTCCCTACCTCGATCACCCGGTGGTCGAGTATGCCGCCGGGATCGATCCCGCTCTGAAGATGGGGAACGGGATCAACAAGCCGTTGCTTGTGGGCGCAGTGGATGATCCCATGCTCTTCGATCTCGCGCGCGCGAAGAAGCGAGGATTCTCGTTTCCGATGGATCGTTGGATGAAGAGCGATCCCGGCGCGCTCGAAGAGATGGCCGCAAGCACGAAGGTTCTCGATACCAAGGCCGTGCGGGCGCTCTGGAAACATTTTGACTCGGGACGCCTGCACTGGTCACGCGCCTGGGCGCTGAGCGTTCTCGGAAACACCACGAACTGATTGCCGATGCAAGCCGCCGCCGTTGAGCCCGTTCTGGTCCTCGAGCCCTCCAAAGGCTTTCTCCGCCTCAAGCTGCGAGACCTTTGGGAATACCGTGAGCTGCTGTATTTTCTCGTCTGGCGCGATGTCAAGGTGCGCTACAAACAGACCGCGTTAGGAGCAGCCTGGGCGGTTCTGCAGCCAGTTCTGACGATGCTCGTCTTCAGCGTGTTCTTCGGGCGTCTCGCAAAAGTCCCATCCGACGGAATTCCCTACCCTGTGTTCGCATTTGCGGCGCTCTTGCCGTGGCAGCTGTTCGCGTACGCGCTGGCCGAGTCAGGCAATAGCCTGGTCTCGAACCAGAATCTGATTACGAAGGTGTATTTCCCGCGCCTTGTGATTCCGATTTCGGCCGTGCTCGCGGGACTTGTCGATTTCGCGATTGCCTTTGTCGTGTTGCTGGTTCTAATGCTCTATTACGGAATTGTCCCAAGCCGCGCGATCGTGCTGCTGCCCTTGTTCCTGCTGCTGGCGGTAGTGACGGCGCTGTCGGTAGGGCTTTGGCTTTCAGCGCTGAACGTCAAGTATCGCGATGTGCGCTACACGATACCGTTTCTGATGCAGTTCTGGCTCTTCGCCACACCGGTAGCGTACCCGGCGAGCCTGGTTCCCGAACGTTGGCGTCCGCTCTACGGACTCAACCCGATGGCCGGAGTAGTCGAAGGATTCCGGTGGGCGCTGCTCGGAAAATCGCACGCGCCCGGACCGCTGCTCTGGGTCTCGGTAGCGGTTGTGATCCTGATGCTCCTCGGCGGACTCCAGTATTTCCGCCAAACCGAGCGCACCTTCGCGGACATTGTATGAGCGACATCGCAATTCGAGTCGAAAATCTCGGGAAGCAGTACCGGATCGGCAAGCAAGAGCGCTATCGGACACTGCGCGATTCGCTCACCGATGCGGCAAGAGCTCCGTTCCGGCGCTTGCGTCGCGTACCGAACGGTAATGGAGAGCCTGATTCGATCTGGGCGCTAAAGGATGTTTCTTTTGAGGTACCCAGAGGCGAAGTGGTAGGGGTTATCGGCCGGAATGGTGCAGGCAAATCGACTTTATTAAAAGTGCTCTCGCGGATCACGGAACCGACCGAAGGGAAGGCGCAGTTGCGAGGACGCGTGGGGTCCCTACTTGAGGTAGGCACCGGTTTCCATCCCGAATTAACCGGCCGCGAGAATGTGTATCTGAACGGCGCGATTCTGGGGATGAAGAAGGCTGAAATTACGCGAAGGTTCGATGAGATCGTCGCGTTTGCCGAGATCGAGAAATTTCTCGATACGCCGGTCAAGCATTATTCGAGCGGCATGTACATGCGGCTGGCGTTTGCGGTCGCGGCGCACCTGGAGCCGGAGATCCTGATTGTCGATGAAGTCCTAGCGGTTGGCGATGCAGCGTTTCAAAAGAAGTGTCTAACAAAAATGGGATCTGTCGCCGATCAGGGCAGGACCGTTCTGTTTGTGAGTCATAATCTGGTCGCAGTCGAGAACCTCTGTACACGTGCGCTTCTGTTCGAGAACGGGGAACTCATGGGATGCGGGCGCACGCGACAAATCGTTCACGAGTATCTTTCACGGAACACAGCCATCACTACGAACGCACTATTAAGCCCGATTCGAGAAAGGAGAGGCTCAGGGGAGATTAGGTTCGTTACCGCAGAAGTAATCTCGCTCGCTGTTGGGACTCCAGCTCCCGTGCGGGCAGGCCAAAGCTTTACTATTCGGCTTGGGTTTCGGTGTGACAAAGCAGTTCGCAGACCTGCATTTTCCATCGCCGTCTGCAGCTCAATGGGTCTTCCGATCTTTGCCGTACACACGACTGATCTAAACGTGGAAATCAGCGAAATAACTCAAGGCGGCTATGTAGAACTCCACGTAATCAAGCCTAATCTACTGCCTGGCAGATATCTACTTCACTTTGCGGCGGGAACCGAAATCGATCCACATAGGTACGATCACCTGACGGACGCCCTCCAACTCGACATCGAGCCTTCGGACGTTTACGGCACTGGTAAGATGCGCAGCGCCGATTGGAGTCTCGTTTTCTTCGATTGCAATTGGCGGATCGAGGCTGATGCGTTATCCGAGTACCGTGAGTATGCCCAAGACGATCAGCAAGCCGCTGTCACAGCTTCTTAGGACCTATTATCTTGGTCCGGATCATCCCATGAAACTCCGCCTGTGGAGGTGGGTCCGGAAAACAATCGCCACAGGAAGCCTAACACTCCCCTACGATCAGACCGGAAACATCACGCTCGATGAAACCGATTGGGTTCAACGTCACATCTTTACTACTGGCTTTTACGAGCCCGAGGTTTGGAACACCTTATCCTCTTATGCCGCTCGTGAAGAGGTGGTCTGGGATGTCGGGGCTCACATTGGAAGTTTTGCGGTACGCGCCATGCTCGATCGGCGCGTAAAGGAGGTACACACTTTTGAACCCGATCCAGCGAACAGAGAGAGGCTTGTGGCAAATCTCAGGCTTAACGTAGGACGGTACAGCGTCCACCCTTATGCAATGGGCAGCACGTCCGGCATCGCAAAGTTACATCGCGGACCTTCCGTAAACACTGGCCTCACGTCTCTGATATCCGGAGTCGGTACGGAGACATTTTACGTTGAGTGTCGATCGGCTGACGACCTGGTATTTGACCAGAAGATACCCAGTCCTACTCTGATGAAGATCGACGTTGAAGGGTGGGAATCTGAAGTGTTCAAGGGGGCAAGGATGCTGCTAGCAGAAGCACCTCCGAAAGCGATCGTTTTTGAAGCCGACTGCGATCAATCCGGCCAGGCCAAGGAACTTTCGTTATTGTCATACCTGGAAGGCATAGGTTACACAATATGTCGAATTGAGCGCCCCTCAGGCATGATCGAACACAGAGAGAACTATCTTGCCAGGTATAGCGGCAGTTCTCGCAAGCATAAGCCAGGGTTCAATCCTAGTGAAGCACTGAGCAACCGAGTCGATTCCTAACTCCACTCCACGTAGGTCTCTTGATGGCATCCGTAAGCGTCGTTATCCCGATCCACAACATGCGGGAATGGGTTCAGCAAACGCTCCATAGCGTTGTTACCCAAACCCACGGTCTCGGTAACAACCTCGAGATCATTGTGATTGACAGCGGTTCAACAGATGAGAGCGCCGAAGTTGCGGAATCAGTTCTTGGAGAGGCCGGAGCTGAGTTTCGCATATTGCGGACGGAGAATCGGGGACCCAGTGCAGCGCGAAACATTGGGTGGCAGCAAGCGAGAGGTGATTGGATCCAGTTCCTCGATGGCGATGATCTTTTACGCCCGCAAAAAATCGAAATCCAGTTATCCGCCGCTCACCACGTCGGATTTGACATTGCCGTCCTGTATTCCGATTGGGGACATCTGAGACGGGGGATTTTGCAATGGGAGTTCGACCCAGGAATGGTTGCACCGAGTATCGGAGCTGATTCGGTTGCTGATTTGCTTAGGCCTGGCAATTTCCTTCCGGTAGGCTCACAACTCGTTCGGAAAACCTGGCTTGAACGGGTATCTGGCTTCGACGAGCGCCACTGGTTCATCGAAGACGTGGATCTTCTCCTCCGGATCGCGATGCGTGGCGGCGGATTCTGTCGCGTGCCTCATCCTGACCCGCTATTCTCCTATCGACAGCACGAAGGCTCACTCTCCCGCCGCAGTCAGCGCGCCTTTATAGAAGGCTGCATCCGTAACGCTGGCATGGTTGAGGTTTATTGGCGCGAAAACGGCGACCTTAGCAGCAGCCGCGCAGAGCTGCTTGCCGGTATTTACCTTCAAGGAGCACGGTATTTCGCTTCATGCGACAAAAAGCGCTTTGAGGAAGTAGTCGGGCAGATTGAAGCTCTGGTGCCCCGTTTTCTGCCGAGCGGCCCGCGCCACCTCAGGTACGCATCGCGAATGCTCGGCTATCGCCGCGCCGAAACATTCGCACTGCTTTACCGCAGGCTTAAGAACCTAGGCCAGGCGGTAGCCCAATGAAGCTGATCCACGTCCCCTTCTGCTTCTATCCCGATCCGGTCGGCGGCACGGAAATCTATGTGGATGCACTCGCACGAAAACAGCATCGGCAAGGCAATCAAGTTGTAATCGCCGCTCCGAGCGAACGCGATGACGCTTACTCCTGCGACGGGATTCCGGTTCGGCGCTTCGCGGTTTCCGAGCACGTATCTGACCTGCGCGAACTCTATGGCGATGGCGATCCGTCCGCTGCACAGGCTTTTGCGCGGATTCTAGATCAAGAGCGTCCCGACGTGGTTCATCTGCACGCATTCACGCGTGGCGTTTCGCTCCGTGTCGTGCGCGAGGCCAAACAGAGGGATGTCCCAGTCGTGTTCACGTACCACACGCCAACCGTGAGCTGCCAGCGCGGAACACTCTTGCGCTGGGGTTCCCAAATCTGTGATGGCGTCCTCGACGTTCGAACTTGCGCTAAATGCGCGCTACACGGTCACGGGCTCAACCGGAAGGCAAGCGTGGCGCTCGGCACTCTCGAACCGGGTATTGGGCGATTTCTCGGCGGCATCGGCCTATCGGGCGGTATGTGGACGGCGCTGCGAATGACCGAACTTGTCGAGCTGAGGCACAACACGTTTCGCGAGCTGACGAGGGAAGCGGACCACGTCGTGGCCGTATGCGAGTGGGTAAAACAGCTTCTTCTGGTTAACGGAGTTGCCCCAGAGAAGATCACGGTTTCGCGGCAGGGTTTGTGCCAGGAAGCACGTGAGACAAGCGGGCGAACGCGCTCGTCCTCGCCGCTCCAAATCGCGTTCTTGGGCCGGATGGATGCTACCAAAGGCGCTCACATCCTGATCCAGGCCCTTCGCCGCCTTCCTCAGCTTCCGGTCCATCTTGATATATACGGAATCGTTCAGGGAGAGGCGGGTGCCTTATACAGACAACGTCTGAACGGGTTAGCCGCTGGCGACGCGCGAATCGAGTTTCACGATCCGATCCCGCCCGCGGAAGTGGTCTCCCGATTGAGGCAATACGACGTGCTAGCAGTCCCTTCGCAGTTGCTCGAGACCGGGCCGATGGTCGCGCTCGAAGCCTTTGCTGCCGGCATTCCGGTCATTGGCTCCGACTTGGGCGGAATCTCTGAGCTGGTCGAAGACGGAATCAGCGGCCTGCTGGTCGAACCTCAATCGATCGAGGGCTGGACGGACGCTCTTCGCTCGCTGTGTGAGGACCGAGATCTGCTTCCGCGGCTCCGCTCCGGAGTTCGGCCCCCTCGTAGCATGAGCCTCGTCGCGAAGGAAATGTCTGAACTGTACGCGACGGTTTTGCACGAGCGGCTTCCTATTGAGAGCCTGGCGTATACAGACTAACCCTTAGTGGCCGCCGGGCCCAACCTATTTAAGTGCAAGACCTGATACATACGTGGGCGCGCGGCTTCGAGCTTCAAAGCCGAAGCGTTCGCCACAGTCGCCTGCTGCGCCGTGCAGAAGTCCTGTGGGATGTCGCGCGGCCTTTCTATAGCCGGATCCTTACCCTAATTGGCAGGCAAGGCTTACAGCGGAATATCAACGGGACCGATATCCTCCGAATTCACCCGGCTTGTCGCGCAGTTCAGGAAACTTATGAGCCCGAGGTGTGGGACTATCTCTTGAGTTTTCTCCGACCGGACGATTGCGTTGTCGATGTCGGCGCCCATATCGGTTTATATGCTGCCGCGATGGCGAAACGTCTCGGACCGCGCGGAAAAGTGTACGCAATCGAGCCGGACGCAGCCAACAGAGCTCTGTTAATCGAGCACATCCGGCTCAACCGATTAGCCGCGCGGCTTATCTGCTTGCCCGTAGCGGTAAGCTCGTCGGACGGTTTGATCGGATTCACTGCAAACTCGAATAGCGAGTCCCATATCGCGGTGAACGATCACTGTGCGACCTCCGAAGTAGTAGCGAATCGATTGGATACCCTCTTCCGTTCGACTCGAGTGGACATCCTGAAAATTGATGTCGAGGGTTTCGAGGAGCACGTGTTATGCGGTGCAACTGACCTGCTATCCGATTTGAAGCGTAGACCGCGACTGATCTGCATGGAAGTTCACCCTTACGCTTGGGAGGCTGCTGGTACCACCGCTGATACTCTTCTTAACCTCTTATGGGCATTACGGTATCGCACATGCGCGATATCTGGAGAACCCGTTAGCTCGATTCACGGCTACGGTCACGTTTTCGCGTACCCGCTGTGACTAAGCAGAACCAAGTGATTGCAGAGTCACAATCGGGGATCTATCCTCTAGCCTGCTACTCCACTTTGTTGCGCGTGCGCCCCGCTCAGCTAGGCGATCTCGTAAAGCGGGTGATGCTGATCCGGCGTAGGCACGTGCAAACGTCAAGCGGACATCACTTTTGGGTAGATCCTGTTTCAGTTTTTGGCCTGCACGTTATGGAAAACGGCGTGCACGAGCGGCACATGACAAGGCTGGTGCAATTGCTGTTGCGTCCGTCAGACGTATTCATCGATATCGGCGGAAACGAAGGATACTTCTCAGTCGTAGCTGCTTCGCTGATCGGAGATGGCGCGGTACACTGCATCGAACCTCAGAGCCGCTTACAGGCCATCCTTAGAAAGAATTTTGAACTGAATGGGTCAAAAGTCCTCGCATATCAAACCGCGATGTCGAACGAAAACGGATATGTCGACCTGTTCTTGCGGCCTTCTACGAACACGGGAGCATCCAGCCTCTTCCGGCATTGGAAGCTCGGATCGCGGACTGAGCGGGTCCTCTGCACAACGCTTGATTCTTTCTTCCTTGCGAATTCGATCTCACGAGCCAGGCTCATCAAGGTAGATTGCGAAGGGGCCGAAGCCGTTGTGATCGAGGGCGGCCGGCGTATTTTGGTCGAGCAGCGAATCGACTTCATTGCGCTCGAATACCATCCGTCAATTTGCGGAATCGAAAAGTGCCTGGAAACACACGCGCGGATCACGAGTGCCGGATACGTCCTGACGGCAGTTGCCGGGCTATGTGTTTACCATGTTCCTTCGCAGGGACATGATCTTGGGTCGCTGGGCAAAGTTTCAGACAAGCCGGACTGGATGGCCACCGGGCCGCAGTAAATGCCTCGAATCCTTTACGTTCAATACACGAATCCGGCTGGCTATCCGCCACTTGAACATAGCTCGCGAATTCTCGCGGATAGCGGATGGCACGTGATGTTCCTGGGGACGGGCGCGTTGGGCGCGGGAGCTCTCCGGTTTCGGCCCCATCGCAATATCGCGATCCGGCAACTAAGGTTTTGTAAAGCCGGTTGGCGGCAAAAGCTGCACCACGCCGCGTTCTGTGTGTGGGTGCTCGGCTGGACCGTCGCGTGGCGCCCGAAATGGATATACGCATCAGACCCGCTTGCCTGTCCTATTTCGCTCCTCTTGAGCTGGCTTCCGGGTGTTCGAGTTATCTATCACGAGCACGATTCACCAGGTACGCAGCACGCCACGAGTTGGTTTGCCAAGTTCGTCTTATGGGCGAGGCGCAAGCTGGCGATGCGCGCGGGATGCTGCATCCTGCCCAATCAGGAGCGTGCGACACAATTCCAGGCGGCAGTCGGGCAGCCCCGGAACGTTTTGTGCGTCTGGAACTGCCCAGCGAAAGATGAAGCGTCCGCAGCCCGGGCGCCGCTGAACGAGGACGGGCTCTGGCTTCTGTATCACGGCTCCATCGTGCCCTCCCGACTGCCGCTGACCCTTCTAGATGCTTTGACGCTGCTCCCCGATTGCGTGAAGTTGCGCATTATCGGCTATGAGACTGTCGGTCACCTCGGCTATTTAGAAGAGTTGCACAAGAAAGCCTCTGCAATCGGAATAGGGCATCGGATCGAAGTTTTAGGCGTACTACCAAGAGCAGAGGTCCTTGATTGGTCCAGGCACTGCGATGTCGGCATATCTATATTGCCCATTTCGAGCGGGGACATCAACTTGCAGGCAATGATAGGCGCTTCCAACAAGGTCTTTGATTACTTGGCGTGCGGCCTGCCGGTCCTTGTTCCGGATCTCCCGGATTGGCGCGCTATATATGTAGACGCGAAATACGGCCTGACCTGCGATCCCGAAGACCCGGCAAATATCGCCGAGGCTGTGTGGCGTTTGCTCGATCACCCTCGCGAGTTACGTGCTATGGGTGAGCGCGGACGCCAAAGAATCCTGAGCGACTGGAATTACGAGTCGCAGTTCCAGCCGGTTGCACGGGTTCTGTATCCGGGCCTCACGTCAGCTATCGGCTCGCGTATCGAAGATCACGCACTTGTGCCAACCGAGTAGCAGTGGCAGGACGGACCTTCGGTTCCCAACCGCTCACCCCACATATGCACCCTGTGTATCATCGTAGCTTTGCAAACGGACTCGAGGGCAAATACGAAAAGATAATGACCAAGCTCACCCCGGGAATGTCGGTTTTGGAAATCGGATGCCACACCGGCTATTTCGCCCGATATCTAATAGACCGGGGATATAAGGTCCTTGGGGTGGAGAAAGACGCGGACGCAGCAGCGGATGCCCGAAACGAGGGTGTCTCAGTGATCTGTGCCGATATCTCCGATCCTGAGATACTAAATACAATTACTCAACGCTTCGACGTAATTCTTCTCATGGATGTCATAGAACATTTGGAGCATCCTGAGAGTACGCTTCGGCAACTCAAGTCGTTGCTGACTCGCACGGGGCGCCTTTTAATAACAGGTCCGAACGTCGCTTACTGGGCCGTCCGAATGCATCTCCTTGCAGGACGCTGGAACTACCAGGAAACGGGGATTCTCGACAGGACGCACCTGCATTTCTACACAGCGCTGACCTGGAAGCGCCTACTCAATTCGTCCGATTACGACGTGACCGACTTAGAGCCGGCGGAATCAATGATCCCGTTCGAACGGCTCCTGATCAAACTCATTTCGGGAAACAGACTTGTGGAGAAGCTGCGTCGTTTCGCCGCTTCCGTCAAACCAGAATTGTTCACCGTAGTTTATTTCCTCGAAGCCATACCGCGATAAATGGAACCCAAAGTAACATTTATCATTCCCGTATACAACGGCTTGCCATATGTGGCGGAGGCTGTGGACAGCGTGCTTGCCCAGACCTGTCCCGAATGGTGTCTTTTTCTTGTAGATGATTGTAGTCAGGACAATTCACGCGCAATCATCCAGCGCTATAAGGATCCGCGAATAACATGCATCGATAACCCAGTTAATTTAGGGCTGTATGGTTCACTTGCAGCTGTGATCAGCAAAGTGCAGACGGACTGGGTTTCAATACTGATGCAAGATGATCGGCTCAAGCCATACTACCTAGAAGAAATACAGAACGTATTGAGTCGAGCTTCATCCGTACGAGCCCTATGGGCAACGGAGGACACTATCGGCGCAGATGGTTGTGTAGTGCGTGAGGGAAGAAATACGTTTCGGCTGGAGAATATTAGACCCGGTAACCCCGCGTGGCTTAGCACCCTTAATCGTGGTTGCATCTGGACCATAAGCGGTTCTTTCACTCGGAAGGATTTATTTCAGTCTTTTCCATTCCGAACTGACCTCCCTCACTGCGGCGATTACGAGTGGCTTTTACGTGCGATCAGAGCCGAGTCATTCTTGTACTACGAGCGTTCGCTTGCGGAACTCCGATTGCACTCTCTTCAAGCAAGCGCGAGTAACTTGAGACGCGCTGTAGATGTCGCAGAGAGATATAAAATTCTTCGTGACAACCTTTTGCTGTACGCTGACGAACTCGCCTGGAGCGCCGCAATGGAGATTTGTGAGCGGCAGGCCCGCATGCTCTTGAGGAGAGTAATTGTTTCTATTAGCAAGCTTAGGCTTTCTGCTGCTCTGACTCTGATCTCATATTTCGTGCGGTTTTCTCTCTTACCCTTCACGTACAAGCGCACGGGTATGGCGACGGCCATCCCCAAAAGGGCGCGTTAGGCGCAGTTTAGTAATTGGAATTAGACGCACGTGCCCTGTCCGCTCGCTATTTTCGACACCCATCCCATTCAGTACCATGCGCCCGTGTATAGAGCATTGCAGCAACGATTCGGGATTCCAGTCGCCGCTATCTACGGCTCAGACTGTAGCATCGCCGGATACCTGGACCAGGAGTTTGGAACATCATTCGCTTGGGACGTCGATTTACTATCGGGCTACGATTCTGCCTTTCTATCCCGTGCGCCCGCAGATGGCGAAAAATCAAGTCAACGTGCCCCTTTCTTTCGCATGGGCAAAGCCCTTCGAGCACTAAACCCGCGTGCAGTGCTTTTAACGGGATACAGCCCCGCTTTTCACCAAATCGCCTTCATTCAAGCAAGGCGGCTGGGCCTTCCCATTCTCTTTCGCGGTGAGACAACCGACAATGCGAGACACCGCCGGTCTGCTCAAGAACTTCTTCGAAGCAGCGCGTTGCGTATCTTCTACAAGAACTGCTCAAAAATGCTCTATGTAGGCCAAAATTCGTACCGGCATTTCAAACGGCTCGGAGTCCCCAACGCAAAACTCCTATTCTCTCCATACTGTGTGGATACAAACGTGTTCTCGGCCGGTGAGCGGCACCGCCTCGAACTACGCGATGAAGTACGTGCGCGCCTGGGCATTCGAAGCCTTGACACCGTGCTCCTCTTCTCAGGCAAGCTCAGCCACAGGAAGGGCCCAGACCTCCTGTTATCCGCAGTAAAGTCGCTACCGACGGAGATTCGCGGTCGCACTGTAATCGTCTTTCTCGGGAGTGGGGCAATGGAAGCTGACCTGCAAGCTTCCGCAAAGCGAGCTCCTGACATCGAAGCACGTTTGGTCGGCTTTCAGAATCAGAAACAACTAAGTCCCTACTACCATGCGGCTGACTTGCTGGTTCTGCCGAGTCGTCACTCCGAGACGTGGGGACTCGTCGTTAACGAAGCTCTACACCATGGAGTCCCATGTCTAGTTTCCGAGGCCGTTGGTTGCGCACTTGACCTGATTGATAGCGGCACTACTGGGGAGGTCTTCGAAACAGGCTCGGTCGAAAGTCTCAGTAACGCCATCTTGAGAGGGCTGATGTTAGTTGGCCGGGAGCACATTCGCGGGCGTTGCCGGAACAAGGTATCGCACTACACGACCGAAAAGGCCGCAGAAGGAATCGCGAGCGCCTACTGCAGCGTGGTGGACAAAGGAAAGGAAGTCGGAGATCGTTGGCCGGCGCGAGCCTGATTCTCGTGGGCAATCCTGGACCCGTTCACGTCGGGTCACATTTCGACAAGGGAGCGAGAAACCTCCCTTGCCACGTGACCTTCCTGAACGCCGAAGAAGCGTTCCACAGTTCCCGTCTGATCGCGAAAATGAATTGGTCGCTTTGCGGACACCGGCCGGCACGCCTCGAAGAATTCAGCGAGACGGTAGTGCGGGCCTGCCGCGAAGTGCAACCCCGATGGCTGCTGTCGACGGGAATAGCACCGATCACGAAGGATGCGCTCCAAACAGCCGGTGCGCTCGGGGTTGAAAGGTTGAATTTCCTGACCGACGATCCCTGGAATTCTCATCACAAAGCTCCTTGGTTCATGCGTGCCTTGCCGCATTATGATCGCGTGTTTTCGCCTCGCAAAAGCAACTTGGACGACTTACACGCGTTGGGATGTCCCAGGGTCTCGCACCTCGCTTTCGCCTATTCACCTGAAACACATTTCGCCGATCCGCCTGCTACTTCCGATGAAACGAGCCGGTTCTCATCGGATATGGTTTTCGCCGGAGGGGCCGATCGAGACCGCCTGCCTTATTTTGCTGCGCTGGCGAACGCAGGTTTCCGCATTGCACTCTATGGCGGGTATTGGGAACGATATCCGGAAACAAGAGATCACGCCTTGGGGCATGCGGACCCGCACACGGTTCGTAAGGCTATCGGCGGATCTAAAATTGCACTCTGCCTCGTGCGCCGCGCCAACCGCGACGGACATTCGATGCGCACATTCGAGCTCGCGGCAAGCGGTGCCTGCATGTTAGTCGAGGATACCAAGGAGCATCGCGAAATCTTGGGACCAGATGGCGAGGCGGCTGTCTACTTCCGGACGATTCCCGAGATGGTCCAGAAATCACGCTGGCTTCTGGATCACCCGGAAGAGCGCCGTCGCTTGGCATCAGCAGCTCAGAGCCGTATTGTGAATGGCCAAAACACATACCGGGATCGCCTGGCCGCGATGCTCGAGCTTCCGGTCCAGTGACATGAAGATCGCGATAGTCGTTCAAGGGCGTTTTCATGCGTTTGACTTGGCGCGAGCGCTGCTCGATCGAGGACACGACGTAACAGTCTTCACCAATTACCCGAAATGGGCGGTGAAGCGTTTTGGCATCGCGCCGGAGCGCGTCCGAAGTTTCTGGCTTCACGGGATCGCCTCGAGACTCGCTTACGGTGCTCCTCTGCGCCGCATCTCTTTCGAGCCGGAGCGCTGGTTGCATCCCGCCTTCGCTCGCTGGGCTGCCGCAGAAATTCGCAAAGAGCAGTGGGACGTTGTACATCTGTGGAGCGGAGTAGCTGAGGAAATTCTTAAGTCACTGAACGGCCGCTTGGGTTTGAAACTCATTATGCGCGGTTCAGCCCATATCCAAACACAGCGCCGGATTCTGCAGGATGAGCAAACAAGAGTGGGCCGCAGAATAGATCGGCCGCGCCCGTGGATTATCGCTCGAGAGCAACGCGAGTATGAGCTTGCGGACCACATCGTGGTGCTCTCAACGTTTGCCTACAATACCTTCCTGGCCGAAGGCGTAGATGGAGCCAAGCTGTGCTTTCTGCCTTTAGGAACTCGCACCGAGGCTTTTCGACCCCGTCCGGAAATCGTGGAGGACAGATGCCATCGGATTCTCTCCGGTCAGCCTTTACGCGTGCTTTACGTGGGCGCCCTTTCGTTTCAAAAAGGAATGTGGGACATGGCGGCGGTTCTCCGCCGCCTGGGAAAAGAAAATTTCCGTTTTCGACTCGTTGGACCGGTAACCCCAGAAGTGAGAAGTTTGCGAGTTGAGCTACGGTCCTGCGCCGAATTCATTTCCAAGCAACCACAGAAAAGATTGCCTGACTGGTACGCCTCGAGCGATCTGTTTGTCTTCCC
The DNA here is from genome assembly GCA_963703035.1 of uncultured Acidobacteriaceae bacterium. GTDB lineage: Bacteria > Acidobacteriota > Terriglobia > Bryobacterales > Bryobacteraceae > Bog-105. The sequence continues at coordinate 4,084,120 of OY969780.1, forward strand.
TACTATCCAAGATGGATTCGCAGTGGTTCTCGCGCAGGCGAATGCGGGGGCGCTGCCCATCCTGACAACAACGAATTGCTGTGGCCCTGATCTCATTCAGGACGGCAAGACGGGGTGGGTGCTCCCGATCCGCAGCCCAGAGGCGTTCGTCGACGGTTTGCGCTGGTGCGATTCGCACCGTATCGAGCTCGCCGCAATGGTGCGGCGCATCTATCACGAATTTCAACCCCGCGACTGGAACGCTGTAGCGGCTGATTTTGAAGCGATTTGCGCAAAGGTGTTGTCAGCCAAAACACCCGGAGTGATGGCGGTACATGGAAACTAGCAGATTACCGGGACTGCTTCTCGTCTGGATGGCAGCCGTGTTGGCGGTTGCTATTGTGCGCTACTGGCGTAAAGAACAAGGATGCGGATTGACTCTCGCGTACTTGCTGAACTTGTGGCTGATTCATTGGCTGGCCGTCGCCATCTATTTGCTGCCCGGCTATCAAGGCAATGATCCGCGCATTGTCGAGCTCGGGTTCGAACAAAGCATGTATGCTGTTTTGGCATTCGCGTTCGGCAGCATCGTCCTTACCCCGTTCATCCGAACCCTGGGAATTTTGCCGCGCGCTGTGCCCCACACGCCCGATCCGAATCTGCCAAGAGCCTATATCTGGCTGGGGGTAGGCGGCTACTTGCTGCTATCGAAAGCAAGCGCTCTTCCGTCAGCCACGGCCATCGTCGGTACAGGGCAGCAGCTCGTCATCATAGGCCTCGGACTCTGTTGCTGGCAGGCTTGGCGGCAACACCGCTACCGGCTCCTCGCCACCTGGATTGGCCTTACCTTGCTGCTGCCGTTCATCACTATCGTCACCAGAGGATTTATAGGATATGGAGCGGTTGCGGCCCTAACTGTCTTGATCTTTACTTCAACATTCGTCCGATCCAAATTTGTGGTCGTGGTCGCAGGACTCCTGATCGGCTATCTGGGATTATCGGTTTTCGTCACGTATATGCGCGATCGTGGCGAGATCCGGGAAGTGGTCTGGGGCGGCCAATCGCTGCACGACCGCACAGAGCGCGTTACAACAACCATCGAGGATTTCGAATGGTTCGATCCGTCGAATAACGATCACCTTACGCGCGTCGATGGGCGCCTAAACCAGAGTTACCTCGTAGGCGTTGCCGTGAGCCGTCTCTCTGATATCGGTGGCTATGCGCACGGCGCAACACTCTGGGATGCGCTGCTGGCGCTGATTCCACGGGCGGTCTGGCCCGATAAACCTATGGTTGCGGGCAGTGGAACACTGGTCAGCGAATACACGGGCATCCAATTCGTCGCCGGAACCAGCATCGGCATCGGCCAGGTCATGGAATTTTACGTCAATTTCGGAACACTGGGCGTGTTAGTCGGTTTCACGATCATGGGAATTGTCGTTACGCTCCTCGATCTTCTCGCAGCGGAATGTCTGGCCGTCGGCGATCTGCACGGTTTCGTTCTGAGATTTCTGCCCGGAATCAGTTTGCTGCAAGTTGGGGGGTCAATGATCGAGATCACGACCAGCGCGGTTGCCGGCATCATAGTTGCCATCCTGGCGAATAAGTATCTGGATCGCCTTCAACGCAAGCAGGTTCTCGGAGTCCACGCAGCGCAATCAGATCTTATCGCGGCTCGGCATGCGTGAGAGCTGCAAATTAGAAATTCTTGGGTTCTTCCCCTCCTTTGACTCCGGCTTTGGCGGAGTGCAGGCCAGTGGTCGGGAAGCCTGGGAATGCATTGTACGTGAGACCGGATCCGATCGCGCCACTTTGCTCTCGTATGAGCCGGGACGGTGGTCGAGAACGAACCTTGTGTTGAAACTAATCCGCAACCGCCCTACGGCCAAAGTCATCTTAGTCTGGCACCTGGATCTACTCAAACTCGTTCCTTTTTTAAACGGTACGGCCAGCCGCGTGATTCTCTTCCTGCATGGAATCGAAGCCTGGAAAAGACAGGATTTACTCACCAGGCTCGGCCTGCGGAAAGTCGACTTGTTTTTATCGAATAGCGAGTACACGTGGAGGCGCTTCGTTTCCTATAATCCCGAGTTCACGAGCGTGCCGCATCAGACTGTTCATCTGGGGATTGGAGCAGCCGCTCGCAGGCCAGTCCCCGCTCCCGCCGCTCGCCCGATAGCGCTGATGATTGGCCGCCTCTTTCGGAGCGAGAGTTACAAAGGCCATCGTCAAATGATCGAGGCATGGCCTCTGATACTGACACGCATGCCGGACGCAGAATTATGGATCGCCGGCGAGGGCGACCTGCGGACGGAACTCGAGCAACTCGCATCGAGCCTTGGACTAAGCGCTCGCATTCGCTTTTTCGGCGCCGTTTCGGAAGGTGAAAAACAGCAGCTCCTCGAGCAGTGCCGCTGCCTGGTCCTTCCAAGTTGCGGCGAAGGATTCGGGCTGGTGTATCTCGAGGCTATGCGACTAGGGCGCCCCTGCTTGGTCAGCAATCAGGACGCGGGCCGCGAGGTCGTCAATCCTCCCGAAGCCGGACTCGCTGCGGACCCAAGTAACCTGCCGGAGCTCGCCGCGGCTACTCAACGCTTGTTGACCCTTGATGATGAATGGTCGCGCCGGGCAACCCGTGCGCGGGCGCGTTACGAGAATAGATTCACTGGCCCCCAATTTCAGCACCGCTTGGTTCAGGCATTGCCAATGCGCGATCGAACACCCGCCCTGGAACAAATGGCATGAAAGTGCTCCATGTGATTCCTTCCGTTGGTCCGCTACGCGGTGGGCCGAGTTTCGTCATCCGCACTCTGACCCGAGGACTGGCGCAAGCTGGATTGCAGGTCGATGTCGCGTCAACAGACGACAATGGTCCGGAAAAACTGGATACCGTTCATGGTTCGCCCGTGATGGTCGACGGAGTGACTCATTGGTACTTTCCCCGCCAAACGCGTTTCTACCAATTCTCGCGGCCGCTTCAGTGTTGGCTCTCGGATAACGCGCGCCGTTATGATCTCCTGCACATACACGCACTGTTCAGCCACGCGCCCGTCACGGCAGCGTTTACAGCCTTACGGTCGAATGTCCCATACATCGTTCGGCCGTTGGGAACATTGAACCGTTGGGGAGTACAGAACAGGCGGCCTTGGTTAAAGAAGCTGTCGTTAAGCCTGATTGAAAGGCGAATTCTGGCGAGTGCCGCAGCACTTCACTACACGAGCGAACAGGAGCGGTTGGAAGCGGTCGAGTTAGGAATCGCAGGAAATTCCGTGATTATCCCGAACGCTGTCGAAAACTCTTCCGGCGAGGATGTCAGTGGCGAGTTTCGCGCTAAACATCCCGAACTGCTCAATCGGAGAGCAATCCTGTTTCTTTCCAGAATTGATCCAAAGAAAGGCATCGATCTCCTGTTGCCCGCCTTTGTCTCGGTGTTGACGCATTGTCCTGATGTGGTTTTGGTATTGGCGGGAGACGGCGACCCTGCATACGTAGCTCGATTGAAGCAGAGGGCGATCGAGCTCGGCGTTTCGACGAATGTAATCTGGACCGGTTTTCTTCAGGGTCGACAAAGACGCGCTGCTATGACGGATGCCGACCTCTTTGTTCTGCCGTCGCACTCTGAAAATTTCGGCGTCGCTGTTGCCGAAGCCATGTCATTCGGCCTTCCCGTTGTAATTTCGGATCAAGTTGGAATCCATCGAGAAATCTCGCACGCGAAAGCGGGCTTGGTGGTCCAATGTGATGTACAACTGCTGGCTGATGCGTTGGTCCAACTGTTGCGCGATGCCAATTTGCGCTCACAGATAGGGCAGAGCGGGCGCGTACTGGTAAAGACCCGCTTCTCGCCTGGAGCCGTTACGCAGGCCCTGTTGCATCTCTATAAGGACATCACTGCTACTCGGCTTTCCAGGCCCGCATAACCGGATTCCGCAAGAGCATCCCCTTGAAGAATTCAGAAACTATTGTTCTATCTGCAGAGCAGGATCAGCTCGCCCCTTCATCCGTGCCGCTCTCTGTCGTTGTTTTGGCTTACAACGAGCAGCGGAACTTGCCGGCTTGCCTCGAGAGCTTAAAAGGCCTGATTTGCGAGTTGGTGGTCGTCGATTCAGGCAGTACGGATCGTACGGTCGCCCTTGCTCGCTCGTACGGGGCCAAGGTGCTGACCCATGCGTTCGAGAATTATGCCAGGCAGCGTGATTGGGCACAAGAAAACCTTCCCGCCAACTCTCCGTGGATTCTGCACCTGGACGCTGATGAGCGCCTTACTCCCGAGCTTGTTAACGAAATCAATCAAGTACTCCAGAACCCCAATGACGAAATCGATGGTTTTCTATTTCGAAAAAGGACCGTTTTCATGGGCAGGTGGATTCGACACGGCGGACACTACCCTTCCTATCATCTGCGGCTCTTCCGCCGAGGTCGCGGCCGTTGTGAAGACCGCCTCTACGATCAACACTTCCTCTGCGATGGCAGGGTTAAATCTCTCCGAAACGACTACATAGACGTGGTCGCATCGAGCCTTAGCACATGGAGCGTCCGGCACACGCGCTGGGCCGAACTGGAAGCCCAAGAACTCGTGAGCCGGCAAAATCAAACTGGCCGAGTTCGTCCTCGCCTGTTCGGTAATCCGATCGAAAGGCGCAGATGGCTTCGGCTGGCGTATGGCCGCGCCCCGCTTTTTACACGGGGATTCGCTTACTGGTTGTATCGATATTTCTTCCGGCTAGGCTTCCTGGATGGCAAAGAAGGACTGATTTTCCATTTTCTCCAGGGCTTCTGGTTTCGATTCTTGGTCGATGCCATGATCTTCGAGCGGCAAAACGAACGGAAACTTCATGAACAGTCTCGGCCTTAACGCGTTCCACGGGGACGCCATGGCTAAAACCGAAAGGCACTTCAGCCGCTGCTGATAGGGCAATCTTTACCGGAGTCAGATGAATACGTTTCGTCCAGATAGTCTGTCGATTGCCGAATACTCGTATTCGGATCCGTTCGCAACTTACTCACACTCGTATATTCTCCCGCGGATTCGATTACTGCTTGCACAACGGGAGCCGGGTACGCGCATTCTCGACCTCGGGTGCGGAAATGGTTCATTGATCGGAGCCATTCGCCATCCGCGTGTGGCAATTACACGGCGTTGATGCATCGAGTTCGGGAATCGAAATGGCGGAGTTGGCACATCCCGGTGTTGAATTTTCTGTTGCGGATGTGACGGGCCCGTTCAATGACCTCGGATGTCCGGCCGGTGCTTTCGATGTCGTCATTACGACGGAGGTAATCGAGCACGTATATTCACCTCGGAAGTTGGCCGCCAATGCGTTTCAGGCGCTGTGTGCCGGTGGCGAGCTAATTTTGACGACGCCTTATCACGGATATCTGAAAAACCTTGCCCTTGCTCTGACGGGTAGGCTAGACGCTCACTTTACGGTGCTTTGGGACGGCGGTCATATCAAATTCTGGTCGCGCCGGACACTCACAATCCTTCTCAAAGAGGCAGGATTCACGGACATCGCGTTCTATGGAACCGGGCGCTGCCCATTTTTTTGGAAGAGCATGGTTGTCACGGCTAAGAAGCCGGGATAACTCACTTACTCATGAACATCCTCGGCCTTAACGCCTTCCACGGCGACGCCTCTGCGGCTTTGCTTTCCGGCGGACAACTCGCCGCCGCGATCGAAGAAGAACGCCTCAACCGCATCAAACACTGGGCTGGCTTCCCGGCCCAGGCAGCCAAGCTGTGCCTCGAGGGCACTGACCCGGGAGATCTCGAACACATCGCCATCTCGCGCAATCCGCGCGCACATTTCTGGAAGAAAGTGACCCGCGCAGCGGTGCGGCCCGGTGACTGGGGCCGGATGCTTTCCCGCGCCAAGAACAGTGCACGTGTCGCGCGCGTCGCGAGTGATTTGAAAGGCTCCGGCATCGCGGCTTCGGATCGCGTGCGAATTCATCATGTCGAACATCACCGCGCGCATCTCGCGAGTGCGTTTTTTGTTTCGCCGTTCGATGAAGCCGCCCTCGTCTCGATAGACGGTTTCGGCGATTTCTCAAGCCTGATGTGGGGGACAGGGCGCGGCAACCAGTTCAATGTCCGCGGTTCGGTGCAATTCCCGCACTCGTTGGGTCTCTTTTATACCGCCTTCACCCAATTTCTCGGCTTTCTCAAATACGGCGACGAATACAAGATGATGGGCCTGGCCGCATACGGCGAGCCGCGGTTTGTCCCGCAAGTGCGCGACGTGGTCCGCTGTTTCGGTACGCAAATCCGTCTGAACCTCGACTATTTCGTGCATCACAGTGAAGGAGTCGAAATGACGTGGGAGGGTGGCGAGCCGCAACTCGGCCCTGTCTACTCCTCGAAACTCATCGAAACCTTTGGAACCCCGCGCCTGCCTCGCGCCGAAATTGAGCAGCATCACGCCGACCTCGCCGCATCCGTCCAGGCAGTTCTCGAAGAATGCTATTTCACGCTGCTCAATGCCGTGTACCGGCACACCAAACTGAAGGCACTCTGCCTCGCCGGCGGCGTGGCGCTGAATTGCGCGGCAAATGGAAAACTCTTCGAGAGCACTCCGTTTCGGGACGTCTACATTCAGCCGGCAGCGCATGACGCGGGCACTTCGATTGGCGCGGCGCTCTACGTCTCCCACCAGGTGCTCCGGCAACCTCGCTCCTTCGTCATGAGGCACGTGTACTACGGGCCCGAATACAGCAATGCGGAACTGCGCAGAGAGTTGGAGCGCGCCGGTACCGTATACGAACGATGCGGCGAAGAAGAACTCATAGGCGTCGCCGCGAGTGAGATCGCGGCAGGCAAAATCGTCGGCTGGTTTCAGGGACGAATGGAGTTCGGCCCGAGAGCGTTGGGCAATCGCAGTATTCTAGCGGACCCGCGGCGCGCAGACATGAAGGACACCCTGAACCAGCGCATCAAATTTCGCGAGCCTTTTCGTCCTTTTTGCCCGTCCGTGCTGGCCGAATCAACCGGGGACTACTTTGAGACAAATTATCCATCGCCCTTCATGGTTCAGGCGTACAAAATCAAGCCCGAGCAGCGCGCCCACATTCCCGCCGTCACACATCAGGACGGAACCGGACGTCTGCAAACCGTCGAGCGCGATGTCAACCCGCTCTATTGGAAATTGATCAAGCGCTTTGGTGAGCTGAGCGGCGTTCCGGTGCTCCTCAACACCTCCTTCAACGAGAACGAGCCGATCGTCAATACTCCGGCCGAGGCGCTCGACTGTTTTCTGCGAACCCATATGGATGTCTTGGTCATCGGCTCCTTCGTATTGTTTAAGTCCGCCAATTTAGAGCACTGCGAAACACGCCGTGCCTTTGCAGAAGTGAACGCGCGCTGAATCCGGCCCTCACTTGAAAATCCTGCTGCTCAACCAGGCGTTCTACCCCGACGTGGTCTCAACCGCGCAACACGCCAGCGATCTCGCGGCCAGGCTGTCGGAGTCCGGCCATACTGTCACCGTCGTCTCCAGCCGCCGGGCCTACGACAATCCGCAAGAGCGATATCCCAGGCGCGAGACGTGGCGCGGCATCGGCATCCGCAGGATTTCCTGTTTTGGGCTTGGAAAAAAATCAAAGTGGCGTCGCGCAGCAGATTTTGCAAGTTACCTTGCGAACTGCGTGCTTTACCTGTCTGTCCTCGAACGCTTTGATCTGGTTCTCGCGATGACCTCGCCGCCGCTCATTTCTTGGATTGGAGCGCTCTTTGTGCGGTTCAATGGCGGGAAGTTCGGCTTCTGGGTAATGGATCTCAATCCCGACGAAGCAGTAGCCGCCGGATGGCTCCAGCGCGGCTCGTGGACCACGAAATGCCTCGATCGCATGCTGCTCTACAGTCTGCATCGCGCGGATATCATCATCACCCTCGATCGATTCATGGCCAATCGCATCCAAGAGAAAGGAATTTTTCCCAATAAGATCACCGTCCTGCCACCCTGGTCACACGATCACGCGGTGCGCTATGACCTCGAAGGCCGTCAAGAGTTTCGCGCCATGCACGGACTCGGCGATAAGTTCGTCGTCATGTATTCCGGGAATCATAGTCCCTGCCATCCTCTCACCACTTTGCTCGAAGCTGCGCGCCGGTTAGCGGCCGACGCTGACATCGCCTTCTGTTTCATCGGCGGCGGAAGTGAATTTCAAAACGTCAGGAGCTTCGCACGCCGCCACGCACTTTCGAACATCGTAACCATCCCGTATCAACCGCTCAACACGCTGGCTGCGTCCCTCTCCTCCGCGGACCTGCACGTTGTGGTCATGGGCGATCCGTTCGTCGGAATCGTTCACCCGTGCAAGATCTATAACATCCGGATTCTTGGCATTCCGTACCTTTACATCGGGCCGAAGACCAGCCATATCGGCGAGATGAACCCCGCTTTGATGGCGAGGCACGGAGACGTGAACACGGTCGTGCAGCACATCCAAACTGTTGCCGCCTCGCATGCATCGCGAGTCGTTCGCCCAACACGTCCTGCCGAAAGCAGCCAGCACGCATCCGTAACCAAGCTGGTCGCGAGTTTAGAGTCACTTGGCCGTATAAAGAATACCGTCTTAAAAGGAAAAACATGCCAACTCAAAAGAGAGTATTAGTCACCGGAGCAGGCGGATTCATCGGCCACCACTTGACCAAGTACCTGGTCGCAGGCGGCTATTGGGTACGCGGTGTAGACATCAAACAGCCCGAGTACGACGAAACGGCGGCTCATGAATTCAAACTGTTGGACTTGCGCTATTGGGAGAACTGCCTCGAGGCGACGCGCGGCATAGACGAAGTTTACGCGCTTGCGGCAAACATGGGCGGCATCGGTTTCATTGAGTCCAACAAAGCGGTGATCGTTCGAGACAACACGCTTATCAATCTCCACACCATAGAGGCCGCCCGGCAGAATTCAGTCAAGCGCCTCTTGTACACTTCTAGCGCCTGTGTCTACCCGGGTTATCTGCAAAAGAACACCGATGTCACTCCGTTGAAGGAAGAACACGCGTACCCTGCCGATGCCGAGGACGGATACGGCTGGGAGAAGCTCTACATGGAGCGAACTTGCCGCCATTTCACTGAGGACTTCGGACTCGACACGCGGGTCGTTCGATTTCATAACATCTATGGACCGCTCGGCACCTACGATGGCGGACGGGAAAAATCACCGGCTGCGATCTGCCGCAAGGTGGCCCTCGCAAATGACGGAGACGCCATCGAGGTCTGGGGTGACGGCGAGCAGACGCGCTCCTACTGCTACATCGATGATTGCGTTGAAGGCATTTACCGCCTGATGGAATCCGGCCACCGCGAGCCGTTGAATCTCGGCACGGACCGCTTGGTCTCGATCAACGAATTGGTTGATTTAGTCGCCGTCATCGCCGGCAAAAGGATTCGGAAAACGTACGACCTCACGAAACCGCAGGGCGTCAGGGGCCGCAACAGCGACAACACCCGGCTGCGAAACGTGCTGGACTGGGAGCCGGAAATTCCCCTCGAGACCGGGCTTGCCAAGACCTATCGCTGGATCGCAGGACAGCTGCCGAGAACCGCTCCCCTTGCCTGGCCCCCCGATAGACACGTAGTCGCAACCCACGCCTGACGGGGCCCGCCCTCCGCCTAATCGTTAAACCATCTCTTTTTCTTGAAGCTTAAATCCCTGCGCTGACCGCGGCGCATCTGGAGGATCCGTGTACTCCATCTTATTTCTTGCCATCACCGCCTTCGTTCTCTCTCTGATTCTGACTCCGCTCACTCGCAGGGGATTTTGCCGCCTCAAGATCGTGGATTATCCGAACGCCGAGCGCAAGCTTCACTCTTCCCCGATTCCACGTATCGGCGGCATACCCATTGCGGCCTCTTGCATCATCGCCTTCGCGCTTCTCGTGTTCTCTCCGCTGCACGGAGCGTCCAAGATCAGCCTGCCTCTTGTTCTGACTCTCGTACCCGCCGCAATGGTCGTGTTTACAACCGGCTTGCTGGACGATCTCGTTGGGCTTGCGCCTTGGCAGAAGCTCTTAGGAGAACTGGCGGCTGCGGGTCTCGCCTATTATTGCGGAGTTCGCATTCTTGGCATCGCCGGCCACTCGACAGCGGGCTGGTGGAGCATCCCTGTCACCGTCCTCTGGCTAGTCGCTTGCACAAACGCATTCAACTTAATCGACGGCGTCGACGGCCTCGCGACAGGTGTCGGTCTGTTCGCCACACTGACAACCTTCCTCGCGGCTCTTCTGCAAGGCAACACCGCCCTCGCCATCGCGACGGTTCCGGTCGCAGGCGCTTTGCTCGGGTTCTTGCGTTATAACTTTAATCCCGCGTCCATTTTCCTCGGCGACTGCGGCAGCCTGTCCATCGGGTTCCTATTAGGTTGCTGCGGCGTGATCTGGAGCCAGAAATCAGCCACGCTTCTCGGTATGGCCGCCCCGTTGATGGCCCTTTCGATTCCCCTCATCGATACTGCGCTCGCCGTCGCGCGCCGGTTCCTGCGCCATCAGCCCATCTTCACCGCCGACCGCAACCACATGCATCACCGCCTTCTCGACCGGGGCTTCAGCCCGCGCAAAGTTTCGCTTCTTCTGTATGGCTTCTGCGGCATTGCCGCCGCCTTCTCGCTTCTCCAGAGCACGCTTCACAACCAGTTCGGCGGTCTCATTATTGTTGTTTTCTGCATTACCACCTGGGTCGGCGTCCAGCACCTCGGCTACAGCGAGTTCGGCACAGCACGCCGCCTCGCGCTCCAAGGCACTTTCCGCCACATCCTCCATACGCAGCTCTATATGGCGCACTTCGAGAAGAAGCTGGCCATCGCGAAAACAGCCGAAGAATGCTGGCGAGCCATTCGCGATGCCGGCAAGGACTATGGCTTCACGTCTCTGCAGATGTATTTGGCAGGAACGCAGTACGAAGCGCAACTGGGCGACACGGTTCCACAGAAATCCTGGACCATGCGCATCCCGCTATCCGATTCCGAATACGTGAACCTCACGCACCAGCGCGAGTCTTCTGTGCGAACCATGATGGGCATCACCTCGCTCGCCGAAATCCTGCAGCGCTCGCTCGCATCGCGGCTCGCGCAGTTCCGCCCCGAAACGGCAATTGCGCAGAATGGCTCCGGCCTCAAACTGGATCCTGAGCCTTCCAAATCGCTTGCCGCGTCGATTTCTTAGGCAATACCGGAATCTGGATCGAGTGCGGCTCCGAGCGATCGTGTTCGCAGGACTTCTCGGACAGCTTCTCTGCGCCGATTCCCGACTCCGCGGCAGCATCCGCCACCAAGAGCCCGTCCTGATCGAGACCTTTCAAATCCACGAGCTTTTCGGAGTCAGGCACCCCAAGCAGATCATCGATTTCGATTTCGCGAAACCGATGACCGTGCAGAACAGTTACATGACCGGGCCAAACGGTCTCGAAGTTCCGTTTCAGATCTTGCATGATCACAAAATCGCCGTCGAGGCCGAACTCCCGCCGTACGCCGAAGCAACCTGGAAACTCTATTCCGGCCGCGCGCCAACGCCGTTCCCAAACATCGTCCGAGTGGCGCAGCAGACATCCTTTTATGAGATTACGAATGGCCTCACCGGTGTTCGCATCACGCGCGCTTGCGGAAATCCCTGCAAGGACCGCGCGCCCATCCAAGGCATTTTGTATCGCGATGGCGCGTGGACCGCTGCCGGTCCCAATTTTCTCTCCGATGCCGCCGGCGTGCGCCTCGCCGCGAAAACCATGGACGTCCGCTTCATCGATAACGGCCCCCTCAAAGTGGCCGTTGAGCTCTCCTACGCCTTCCACCGCCCCGCTCTCGTCTATGGCGGAAAGATTCTCATTCCCGCTGGCGCCGGTTTCTACCGGTCAACAATCGAGCTCCAAGCCGGCCAGCCTTCCCTCCTGATTGAAGACGATACCGACATGGATTTGCGGTACCGTCTCGATGTCTTCGCCGGCCTCCATCCCGATCAGGCCCGCTACCGTGGCCATCATTCCACTTCCATCGAAAATGGCCGCGAGCCGGACGGTCGGCAGTACCGCATGTGGCACGAGCGCCCTCCTATGGACGCCCTCCGCGATCTTCAATACACCACCCCGGCGCCCTCCTCCTACACCAGCACCCATCCTTATATAAGAAGGATGGCGATCTGGGATCCCTGGGTCTTCGACAGCGGCTGGTACTGGATGCTGTATGACTCCCACGCCGATGCACACGCAAACCTTCTCGGAATCTTCGCCGGACGCGTTTCAGAAGCCATCGGCGCAGCGAACAGCGGCCCCGGAATCTTCACCGCTCCCGCTCCGCCCAACGGACAACCGGTTGCCGGAATCACCTTTGAAAGCAATCGCCGCTCCCCCGACGCCCGACTCTTTCCCCGCGTCCGCATTTCCTGGGGCATCTTCATCGGCACGAAAAGTCACGACCTCCGCGATCCCTACCAGGTCCAAAACATCGCCCGCCAAATGAACCTCCACGCCGGCATCAACCTCAATAAGGTTTACCGTTACCAGACCAGCTTCGACGACCCGCCCGCCGGATACCGCCCCCTCTATATGTCCCGAGAAGCAACCGCCAAGCTGGTGCAGAGGGTCCGAACGGACCCAGACTATTACAAGCAGTTGTATAACGCCGAGCCCACCGCCCGGCCCTTGCTCGATACGTGGCGCGACACGTCCGGCCAGAAACTCGAAAATGTCGTCGAGAACGTCACCGCCGGCGCCCGAAATTTACTCGACGCGTTGGTGAACGGCGACGGCATCTACGATTTCCACTTCCATTACTGGCACGGTGGCCTCGAGATGAGCCGCCAAGCCGTCTGGATCAACAGCGTCCTGACGAGCGACATCGCTACCGCTGAAGACAAGGCGCGCGTAAAAGCCGCAGCCGTCGTATTCGCGAATGTCCTATGGGATTCCGATTTCGTGCCCCTCTTCGATGGACACGGCCTGAATCTGGGCACCGCCAACATGCCCGTCCAACAGAGTGAATACCGCGACCTCTACGCGCTCTTGCTCGCGCACCATCCTATGATGTCCGGCCGAGTCGCATCCGCCTGCCGGAACGCGCTCTCAAACCTGCACCACACCATCAACGAATCCGGCGCGCACATGGGCTCAACATCCTATATAGGCGCCTCCATGGGCCCGCTCCTCAGCACGCTCCAGCAATTGAAAACCGCCGGCATTACCGATGCCTTCAAGACCGAAGACCGCCTGCGCAACTTCGCCGAGTTTTACCTCAACCTGCTCACGCCCCCCGAACCCCGCTTCGGCGGATACCGCAAATTGATCTCCGTCGGCGACGCCTCAACCCAATCCTCCGAGCTCTACGGCCAGCTTGCCACCGGTTTCGCCGATGATGACCCCGCGCTCAGTTCCCGCCTCATGGCCGCGTGGCTCCAGTCCGGCGCCATGCACTCCGGTTTTCACGGATCGACCCTCCTCAAAATCGACGACACCCTCCCTCCGCAGAACGCGCACCTCACAAACGCGAACTTTCCCGGCTGGTACACCGTCCTGCGCAACGGTTGGGCCACTCTTCACGAAACCGCCGTCTGGCTGGTCGACGGCGATTTCTATCGCGATCATGCCCACGAAGACAACGGCACCGTCGTGATCTACGCCCTCGGCGCTCCGCTTTCGATCGATTGGGGCAGCATGTACTCGCCCCAGGTGCCCGGCGCCTTCATGCACAGCCTCGTCATTCCGGAAAACGTGTTGCACGCCCCCTGGTCCCAGAACAACACGTCGCTCGCCGCCACCGGCTTCCGTTGGCAGAACGCCGCCCCACAAGCCTTCGAGTCTTTCAGCGCCAGCGCCCACATCCGCGCCACCTACAACACTCCTGACGGAACCACGTGGACTCGGTCCATCTACTCCCTCCATCCCGACGAGAATCATCCGGTGCTCGTCATTCGCGACAGCTTCTCCGGGCAGGACGCCGCTGCGAACAAAATCTCAACTCTCAACCTGATGGCTTCCGCAGCCGGATCGATTCCCCAAGCTACTGTGCTCTCTTTGCCCCCCGGACTGAACAAGTTTGAATTCACCGGCCAGTGGCTGATCGATTGGAACCTGTATACATTGAGCACACAGCCCCTCGACGCCACCCTCGGCAGCTGGTCCCACAACTGGCACCCCAGCCGCGAACAATCGGAATTTCAAAAAGCCAACGGCTTCCCGTTCCGCGAGAGCCAGTACATCTTCCGCGTCCGCGGCACGAGCGATTTCGAAACTCTGCTCGTTCCCTACCGTAAAGGCGAGAACCCGGAAACCACGGTCACAGCGAACGGCCCCGAGATCCTCATCACCCGCAACCGCTCGACAGCCACATTCGACGGCCACTGCTTCACCTACACCGATGGCCCGAGCACAGTACTCACCTCCTTTGGACCGAACCTCTGTAAGTCATCGCAAATGAGCATCGAAGGCGGCCCCGCGGAAGTGGCCGTCAACCCGCAGCAAGTCACGATCACTGCTCATGGCGCTGCGGGTGTGCGCACCATCAACTTACATGGTAGAAAGCAGCTCCTGAATTATGCCGGCGGCGGTCTAATCAGCCTTTCTCTCCCTCCCGCACCCCTGCCGAAACTGAGCCGGAACCGTTAGCGCCCATGACTTACGCGCCCCTTTCTCCGAGCCGCGACTGTGAGCAAAAGCTGATCCATGCCCTTCGGAACCGCGACCGTGAGGGAGCGCTAGTGCAGCCTCAAATGCCACTTTCACCCACGCGCCGATCAACGTTGACGATGCCAAGGCGCAAGGTTTTTCGTTGACAAAGCGTAGCACTAGGTGCAACACTAAAATTCGGCCCACATTCAGAAATCCGCAGCACGGACCTTCAAAACATCATGGTTCAATAGAGCAGCCCGGAGAGCACACATACCGGATGAGGAGCAGTTCCGCAAGCTCGCCACCGTGTATCGCAATCTGACGAAACAGCAAATCAATCAACTGCTACAGAACAATCACTGGATGGAGATTTGTTATGGCCAGAAAGCGTAAATTCAAAAGCCACGCGTTCGAGGCAATTCACTCGTCCGCATCGGCACTTTACGCAATAGGGGCAATCGACAAAACGACTCTGCGAAGTTTTGATGTCTCGTGCCTTACCGCGCCTGCTCCTCTAAAACCCCAGCAAATCAAGAAATTGCGTGAGCGCCTTCACGTAAGCCAGCCAGTCTTTGCGCGTTATCTGAATACTAGCGAATCGACGATTGAGAAGTGGGAGACTGGCGCAAAACAGCCTAGCGGCATGGCGCTCAAACTCCTCTCGGTAGTCGAGAAACACGGGCTCGAAGCGCTGGTCTAGCCGCTACCTAAACGCGATATATATAGCGGTCTACGCCCGTAAACAACGCCAAACCCGTAGTCCTTGTTCCACTCGACTAACAAGCCTACAGTAAGTCATCTCTCATAACCCGAGGTGTCTCGTGAGACTGAACTCTATTTGTCCTCCTAGGATCTCCTTCTGTGTTTTCGCAGTCGTGTTCTCTACATCCGTAGCAGCTCAGCAGCCCGCAAAGACCACCGCCACTGCATCAGTCTCCATCCAGTCCGAATCCCCAGTCCAAGACAACGCCTGGCCCTTCGCCGGCCTTCCCGTCGATTGGAGCTTCCGCCATGTCATCTACACGGCTCGGAACGCCAGGACCGATACCACGCATACCCGGGACGATCCGCGCGCCTATTACCAATGGCTGCTGCAAGGGCACAAGGCCGGTCTCGCACAACCCGGCACCGCGGGCGCAGCGCAGTCCAACCTGACTCTCGGAACGGGCGCCGCCACCCGCACACCCCGCGCCCCAAAACCCAATAAGCCGCATCGCGATTGGAGCCTCTCGCTCGGCGCCGGCACAGTCGCCCAGAACATGTTTCCGGCGAAATTCAACTTCTATATAGACAGCACGCCGGACTGCACGAACGATTTCGTCGTATACGGCCTGAATGTCGCCTCAAGCGCCTCGCGAGCGAACCTCGTCGGCGTCAATAACCTGTACTCCGGCAGCGGCGGCATTTGCACCGGGCCCACCGTCTATTGGGCCTATCAGGCCTCGACCGCCGGTGGCAAGATCACGACCTCGCCCGTCCTCTACAGCACCGGAAGCGAGGTGGCCTTCATCGAAAGCACCGGCAGCGCGTCCATTCTTCACGTCCTGAAGTGGGCGGCGAACAACGGAACGGTGAGCGCCCCAATAGTTCCTACCTCTGCGACGAACGCCGCCACCTGCGCCGCTCCGTGCATGGTCAGCTTGACCTATGGAA
The DNA here is from genome assembly GCA_963703035.1 of uncultured Acidobacteriaceae bacterium. GTDB lineage: Bacteria > Acidobacteriota > Terriglobia > Bryobacterales > Bryobacteraceae > Bog-105. Next base: position 4,100,348 of record OY969780.1, read on the forward strand.
GCTCCGGAACGACGCTCTCGTCGCCGTTCTACAATTACGCCCCCAGCAGCGACACGCTATACGTTGGCAACGACAACGGGCAGCTTTTCAAGATCACCGGCGTCTTTACGGGAACGCCGACGGTGAGCACAACCGGTGGCTGGAGCGCGAGCGGCGTCACCGTCGCAGGTACCGGTGTTAAGATGACCGGCCCGATCCTCGACATCAACTCCGGCAACCTATTTATCGGCGGCTCGGACGGCAAGCTGTATTCCGTGTCTTCGAGCACTGCGACCGTGAACGGGTCCATCGCGGTCGGCAGCGGCAGCGCCAACCCAGGCGGCGGCATTGTCGATTCGCCCATCATCGATCCTTCAAACGGTACCGTGCTGGCCTATGCAGCGGCGAACGCGGCAAGCGTCGGCGGCACAACCCTCGCGGCCAACACAAGCGCAGTGGTCGTGCAAACGACTACCGCCCTTGGCTCGCCGAAAGTGGCCACCATCGGAGAAGGAAGCTTGGGCTCAACCACCAACCTGAACGTAGTCTCAGGCAGCTTCGACAACGCGTATTTCACCTGGAGCGGCTCCGGCGTGAACACCGGTCACTTCTATGCCATCGGTACCACAGCTACGGTCACCAGCCCCACGATGTATCAGCTTGGCTACAGCGGCATCGCTTCGGTCACCCTAAACACGAACGGAGCAGGATACACGACGCCCACAGTCGTCTTCAACGACGCCACCGGTTCGGGCGCGACCGCAACGGCGAGCGGCGGCGTGACGGGTGTCACCCTCACGAACGGCGGCTCCGGCTACACCGCCATGCCGACCGCTTCGTTCTCCGCGCCTCCTTCCGGTACCACGGCGAGCGGGTCTGCCGTGAGCGTTGGGGTCACCGGAGTGAATGTCACGAGCGGGGGATCTGGCTACACGTCTGTCCCGTCTGTGAGCTTCGCCGGAACTGGCAGCGGTGCCGCAGGCACAGCCGCCCTTGGAGTTGATGCTGTCACCGTTGGAACCCCAGGCTCCTACACTAGCATGCCCGCAGTCACGTTCCCGGGCGGCACGACCAATGCTACGGGCTCGGCTAGCGTGGGCCTGTTGTCGATTGGCGTCTCCGTCGGCGGCTCGTTCACTTCGCTACCAACCATCACCATCAACGGAATCGGCTCGGGCGGCAGCGCCACGCCAAATGTAGGCGTCACCGCGGTCGGGGTCACGAACGGCGGATCCGGATACACCTCCGTTCCCGCTGTGAGCTTCGCTGGAACGGGCAGCCCGCCCGCGTCGGCGACGGCGGTGATGGGCGTAGGTTCCGTGTCCCTAACCAACGCGGGATGTTACAGCTCATCGGGCTCGGCTCCAACGGTTGGATTCAGCGGTGGGGCGGGATCCGGCGCGTCAGCGACCGCGACGCTGGCCAGCAGTCGTGGATCGTGCTTTAGCGGAAACAGGCCGATTAGCACCGTGACCATAAACAACGCGGGAACTAATTACACCAGCCAGCCGAGTGTCACCTTCACCTGCGGCAGTGGTTGCGCGCAGTCAACGCAGGCGACTGGTACCACGTCCCTTAAGGTTGTCAGCGTGAGTGTTGGTCCCGCCGGTTCGTACAACAACACGTTTCCAACCGCGAGCGTCACCGGCAATGCGACCCTCGCCACGACTGCCACCATCGAGAGTGTCAATGTCACAGCCCCAGGCTCCTACTCCACCTTCCCCACTGCGTCTGCTACCGGCGCGACCCTGACCGTTACGTCGGCCAAGGTGGTCGGCGTCACCGTAGCGACAGCGGGCACCGGCTATACGGCGGGTCCGATCACACTCACGTTTAATCCAACCGGCGCGGCCGCCACTGCGGACCTCAAGGTGGTCAGCGTAGGCGTCACAGCCGCCGGATCCTACACCACATTTCCCACCGCCAGCGTCACCGGCAACGCCACCTTGAGTACCACGGTCAAGGTGGTCGCTCTGACCGTGCCCACCACCCCCGGCAGCGGCTACACAACGGCCCCAACAATCACATTCTCCGGAGGCGGCAGCGGCGCGATCGCCAGCTCGACCATCAACGTGACAAATGTTGCGCTCACTTACGGCGGCAGCGGATATACCTCGCCCACAGTCACGATCTCGGGCGGTTCCACCAATGCGACCGCTACCGCTACCGTGAGCCCGGGCGCGGTGATGTCGCCGGGAACCTCCCCCACAACCGTCGTTGTCGACGGCACGCCTGGCGTCCAGGCCTCGCCTATCACCGAGATCTTCACCAATGCCTCGACGGATCTCCTGTTCTACGGCGACGGCATCACCGGTGGCCCTGCCAACCTTACGGCCGAGAACGTCACCACTGCGACCAGCCTCTCGAACGAGAACGGGATCGCCGAGCCATACGGAACCGCCGGCACTAGCGGCATTGTCGTGGATAATATTTCAACCGAGGCGCAGGCCTCCAGTATTTACTTCGCGACGCAGGCCACGTCAAATTGCGGCGGCGGCACGGGGGTATTCTGCGCCGTCAAACTCACCCAGTCGGGCCTGCAATAAGATCATGCAAATTATGAAAGACCGAGAAGGTTTGCAAGCTCGGAAATTCCACTCCGCGCGTAGACAAACGTAGACGTAACGTGTAACCCGTAGTCCTTGTGTAGCTTGACTAACAAAGTTAGACTAGGTCATCTTCCTGTATTTCGAGGTGTGTTTTGAGACTGAAGTATCCCCTCCCTTCTAAGATTTTGTTGCCTGTTTTTGCGGTTGTATTCTCTGCATCTGCCCTAGCCCAGCAGAGCGCAACTGAAGTGGTCAATGAGCCCGGCGTTCCTGACGATTGGACTCACCATCGTCTCGTTTTCTCGGATCCAGGATCCGAGCAAGACGCAATCCACAACGGTGCCTCTTACGAGTGGTCGAGGATCGTCAACGACCCGCGATACGTCATGCAGCAACTAAAGCGCGGCGCTCCAGCCCAGGGATCCGCAGCCCAGGATGTCACTGCGATTGAGCATGCGGCTCAAGGGGCCGGAGAGCTTACACCCGGCAGCGCGTACTCGGAACGATCGAGAACTAGCAGGCCCAAAATAGACAAGGATTGGAGCATGGACTTGGGCGCCGGAACGGTAGGCGCGGGCCAGTATCCGGCGAAGTACTCCTTCAGCACGACTAATGCAGGGAACTGCGCCAGTGCTTCCACCCCGGATTACGTCGTCTACAACACGGGCGTGGCGGGCGCCTCAGGGACACAAGCGAATATCATCGGGTATGACAACATCTATCCCGGCTGCACCCCGGGCACGGTCCCAAAGGTGTACTGGTCCTACTACACAGGAACAGGCTCGGTGCTGACTTCCCCCGTTCTCTCAGGAGACGGGACGAAGGTCGCCTTTGTTGAGAGCGGTAATCCTTCCGGAAGCTCGACTCTCCGAATTCTGAAATTCAAAAGCGGCCAGGGTACGGATTACAAGAGCCCCGTTGCTCCCGACAAGCTCTATACGAACACAACTGCCGGTAACGGTGGGAATACGGCTTGGAGTACCTGCCCTACGGGCAACTCCTGCCTGGTTAGTGTGGCCTTTCAGACGCAAACGAACACCGACACCATCTCGGCCCCTTTTTATGACTACGCTTCGGACACCCTCTGGGTCGGTGACAGCTCTGGCTATCTGCATAAGTTCACCAACGTATTCTTGGGATCGCCCGGCGAAGTCACCAGCGGCGGATGGCCGGTTGACCGCTCCTCATGCAATGGCGCAGTCGCCAGCCCGGTCTACGATTCCACCCACTCTTTAATATTCGTAGGCGATTTTTGTGGAGGACTTGATGCCATCACCTCCTCAGGCAGCGTCACAAGTTCAGCCGCAGTCGGTACTGGTGGCCCAGACATCGATGAGGCGCCTCTTGTAGATCCCGCCGCCGGTGAAGTGTATCTCTTTGTGACTCGCGATTCGACCTCTTCTTGCTCCAGTAGTCGTTGTAGCGGAGTCTTTCAATTCCCGTATAATTTCGCCTCAAATAGCAGCGGAAACGGGGAGGCAAAAGTAGGGACCGGGAGTAATTCAAGAGACATCTACGCAGGGACGTTCGACAACGCCTACTTCACATCCAGTTCCTCATCCAGCCCCACCGGACATCTGTGGGTGTGCGGCGACACGGGTGGAAACCCTGCCCTATACCCAATTACGATTACTAACGGCACAATGACCACCGGGACGATCACCGCTGCGACCACGGTGAGCGCAACCGGCACAACCTGTTCTCCTGTTACGGAATTTTGTAACAACGGCGGAGCGGCGTGTACTTCCTCGGTAGGCACCGATTACATCTTTGTTAGCCCTCAAACCGAGCCCTCTACCGGGTTTGTCAGCGGTTGTTCCGCCAGCACGGGTTGCGTCATCAGCTACACCGTGAGCGGAACGACAGCTACGCTAAAAGCGGCGGGAGCAATTGCTGGCGGGGCCAGCGGAATGATTGTCGACACACAAAATACGAGCGGTTCCCTAACCACGAATAACCTTTATTTTGGGACCTTGAGCACCTCGGCTACCTGTGCTGGAGTCAGCGGCCCGGTTGGGAACGGCACAGGCGGATGCGCCATACAAGCCTTACAGACCGCACCATAAGCAGGCGATGAGGGCATTGGCCCTCGAAGAAAGAAAACGATAATGACCGAATCTAACGAAAACGAAAGCCAGACAGCGACTCCGGACGAGCGCAGCAAGCCCAAAAAGCCCTACCAGAAACCCGCGTTCCGCCACGAGCGCGTCTTTGAAACCATGGCGCTCTCTTGCGGCAAAATGCAAAGTACGCAAGGGCAGTGCCACTTCACTCGCAAGAACTCTTAGCTTAATCTTGCAATGCGACAAGCGGACTCAGGCCATGCGGTGAAATGCTCGCTGATTGCGGCAGTCGTTCGCCGCTTCGGCGTGGCTCGCCTCCGAGTCAATGGGACAAGCATGCTGCCTTCCATCTGGCCGGACGATGTCGTTACGGTGCAACAACGCACCCTTAGTGAAGTCCAAACCGGACAAATTGCGCTGTTTACTCGCAATGGCCGCCTGTTTGCCCATCGCATCGTCGACCGCTGTCCCGCCGGTCTCATCACCAAAGGCGATGCTCTTTCCCGCGCGGATCATCCCGTCACCGCCGAGGAATTTCTCGGCATCGTAACCGCAGTCCATCGCGGCAGCAAGCAATTTCAACCGTCCGCCCGCCTGAGCCGCCCCGCACGCGTCTCGGCAGCTGTGTTGCGCGGGTCACCGCTTCTGAGGAGAACAGTACCGCTGTTGGTCACCGCATGGAACACGTGACCGCCGAACGGGTAACCGTCGAGATCGGCGGAATGGCCGTTCTCGTCCGCACCGACAACCCCGGCTTTCTCGCTATCCTCGAAGAACGCTACGGTGATTTCGTAAACCCGTCCGCCCCTCCCGCTTTCGAATTTGATGTCGAAATTGTGCCGCCGCAAAGAATCTGCACCGACGAAGACCTTAGCGTCCGCTTCGAATCCGGCCGGTGGATTCTCAGGCGCGGTGATTTCTACGCCGAGTGCGATCCCGTGTCCCGTCGCGGATCGATTCGACAAGCCGCCTATCCGTACGCGATCGATGCCGTCATGCGAGTGCTTCATTCGTTGATGCTCGCGAAACAAGGCGGCCTTCTGGTCCACGCCGCGAGCGCTATCCGCAACGGCCGCGCCTTCCTGTTCGCCGGTGTTTCCGGCGCAGGCAAGACCACGATTTCACGCCTCGCCCCGCCGGGCGTAACTCTGTTGACGGACGAAATCTCTTATGTGCGGCCACGCGCCCGCGGCTATGTCGCCTACGGTACGCCCTTCGCAGGCGAGCTCGGCAAACCCGGAGCGAATGTCCAGGCGCCTCTCGCCGCCGTATACCTGCTATCACAGGGTCCAGAAAATCGAATCGAGCCGGTCGACTCTGCCGAAGCCGCTCGCGCCCTCTTGGCCAACGTCCTCTTCTTTGCAGATGACCGCGAGCTGGTCCGGAACGTATTTCAATCTGCGTGCGAATTTGTCGAGCGGGTTCCCGTTCAACGCCTCACCTTCCTGCCCGACTCGCGCGTTTGGGAGCTGATTCAATGAGCGAAACAAGCTATGTGGCCCGCAGCACGGACATTGCCGCGCGCATGCTCGGTGGCGAGATGATGATCATGTCTGCCCGCGATTCTTCGCTCTTCACCCTGAACGAAACCGCTTCGGCAATCTGGCAAGCCGCCGATGGAGTCACGCCACTCGCGGACATCGTTCAGCAGCGCATTTGCGGCGAGTTCGCTGTCGACCAGGAAGCCGCCTTGCGCGATGCCGAAGAGCTTGTCGAGAGCTTGGCCGCTCACGGCATCCTCGTTGTCTCGGATCAACCGATCGAACCCGCTACTGCGCCCGCGAAGGAGCCCGTATGAGCCTCATGCAGGAAATGAGCAGCCGCGCGCTCCGCTTGGGCATTCCGCTCTCCGTCCAGCTCGACGTCACCTACCGATGTAATGAGCGTTGCGTTCACTGCTACCTCGATCACGACGATCACGGCGAAATGTCGACCGCCGAGATCCGCAACGTTCTCGATCAGCTCGCCAACGCCGGCGTTTTCTTCCTGACCCTGAGCGGCGGCGAAATCCTGATGCGCATGGATTTCTTCGACATCCTCGCGCACGCCCGCAAGCTCCAGTTCTGCGTCAAGCTCAAAACCAATGCCTTCATGATCCGCGAGAAGGAGGCGGCCCGCTTCCGCGAAATCGGCGTCCAGTCGGTCCAGATCAGCATCTATTCGCATCGTCCTGAAGTCCACGACGCCATCACGAAACTGCCCGGCTCGCTCAAGCGCTCCATCGCCGGAATTCGTTTTCTTCAGGCGCAGGGCATGCACGTAACCATCGCGAACGTGCTCATGCGCCAGAACCTCGCCGACTATCGCGGGGTGAAGCAGCTCGCCGCAGAGCTTGGAGCCGAATACACCATTGATCCCACCATCACGCCGAAAATGGACGGCGACCGCTCCATCGTCGGACTCGGAATCGAAAGTCAGCAGCTTCGCGAAGTCTTCCGCAACGCCGAGCTCGTGGGCGACGTGGAAGAGTTCTGCGCGCCTCCAGGTGCCGTTGACGACGACATTCTCGACGGCCTCCCGTGCAGCGCCGGCCACACCGCCTGTTACATCTCGCCCTACGGCGATCTCTATCCGTGCGTCCAGTTTCCTTTACCGAGCGGCAACGTGCGCCAGCAGAGCTTTAGCGACATCTGGTACAACTCTACGCAGCTCAAAGAAGTCCGCTCAATCACCGCGCGCACTCTGCCCGTGTGCTCTACCTGCTCGCACGTAGGCACCTGCACTCGCTGTCCCGGCCTCGCTTATATGGAGGGGAACATGCGCGGTCCATCCACCCAAGACTGCGAAAAATCTTTTGCCAGAACGGGCATCCCCTCCGCCAACATGCTCGCGAAGCTCGGTAACGTGTCGGCATCCGGCGCACTTCCCGGCGTAGCGTCCAGTCTCGTCCAGATTCACTTCTGAACCGCTGTAACGCTCGATGAGCTGTCCCGATCATTTTCGTTAGTGCTCCGGTCGCGGTATCGGAGCCATGAGCGAAGCGATTGGAGTTCAGCAATGCTATCGAAATCATCGGGACAGCTCACTAGCCCCGCTGCCTCACGTAACCGACATCATTTCTGGACCGCGACCGCGAGCCAGCGGCTTACACCGGTCACAACTCCAAGACGCTTTTCCTCCACGTGCCCCTTCAATCACTTACTCGCACTTTCCGCGCTCAGCATACCCGGCCCCCTGCTAAAGCCTCGGACATGGCAACCACTATGACTTCGAGACAAGCACGTCGGGAGCGCCGCGAAGCCGAGCGTAAATCCCGGAGAGCGGAATATCAGGCCGCCCGGGAGGAGGCTGTCGCGCCTCCAATCGCTCCAATTTCCCGCGCGCACATCAACCGCGCCAATTCCCTTCACTCCACCGGTCCCCGCACTGCCGCCGGGAAAACCCGCTCTTCGCAAAACTCGTTCAAGCACGGCCTCTATTCCACCCAACTCGTCATGCCGGGCGAAGATCCCGCCGAGCTCGACGCGCTCAAAGCCGACCTAATCGCCGAGCACCGTCCCGGCAACCAGACCGAGCACATCCTGGTCAACGAAATCGCCGAGCAGTACTGGCGCATTCGCCGCATGCGCGCTCTCGAAGCGCGCGCCTTTACGCCGGAAAATTTCGACGAGTGGTCCAATAACGGACTGCTGGCCCTCCTCCTGCGCACCATGGCGGCAGCCGAACGCGGTCTGCACAAGGCGCTCACGGCTCTCCGCCACCAGCGCAAAGAGCGTGGGTTCGTTTCGCAAAAAACCCCGGAAGTCGACAATCCTGGCTTCGTTCCCGAATTTTCGACGATGTCGCCCTCGCCGGAGACCGTTCCAATACATTTTGACCCCGATCCGTCGACTTTCGTAGGGATCGGGCACGCCCGATCCGACCCTGAAATGACCGGAACCGCCCTCTAGACGTTCCCCAGCGACACAACTCGCATGTACGCAACAGAAGCAGCACTCGAGTTCTGCCCAGTCAGCCCCAAATCCAGGCTCAAAGTGCCTCTGGGCTTAGGCGCTATTCTCCTTCTGGCCTTTACCCTCCGAATCGCCTGGCGCATGCACATGGGTAGCGCGGATTTCTGGCAGAATGGGTACTCATTCCTCTACGATTTGGCGACCAACGTGGTCGCAGGCAAAGGCCTGTGCCTCGAAGGAGCCGGATGCGCATTACGCGCTCCACTCTATCCTCTGTTTCTCGCCCTCACCGTCCTGGTCGGCAAAAGCTATCTCTGGATCGTAATACCGCAGGCCCTCATCGGCGCCGGAACCGTACTCTGCGCCTATCTGATCGCCTCCGAGCTCTTCGGCCGCGCCACAGGTTTGCTGGCCAGTTTCTTCACAGCCGTCTATCCTTACTACGTCATACACGATACGGCGCTTCAGGAAACCAGCCTGTTCACATTTCTCACCGCGCTCTCCGTGTTGCTCCTACTCCGCGCCCTCAATCGCAATTCCCTCAGCCAATGGCTATTCGCCGGCCTCGCTCTAGGAACCGCAGTTCTAACCCGGCCCACCCTCGCCCCGTTTGCGCTGGCTGCGGTCATCTGGCTGGGTTCGTTTGGTAGCGGCTCCGCCCGTCGAAAAATTTACCGCGTTTGCGCGGTTCTCCTACCCTTGGGTCTGACCGTCGGTTCGTGGCTAGTCCGAAACTACTCCGTCGTAGGCGCTCCCGTCCTCACATCCGAAACCGGCCTTTACCTGTGGTTAGGAAACAATCCCATCACATTCACGCACTATCCTTCCGAGAGCATCGATCGGACCGAAGGCCCAGCTTTCGCCGCGCTCACACCGGCGGAACAGCGGCAATCAGATGCCCTATCCGCGAACGAAATGCAAGAGAGCCGGTGGTTGGAGAAGAAAGGCCTCCACTACATCCGCACTTACCCTCTGGCAACCATGTATGCTGCCGCTCGCAAAATCAAGGCCGGCTTCTCCTGGAACTTCAATCCGGCCCGAGAGCCGCTGGTCCAAACCGTGTACTTACTTTCATACGCCCCGATGCTACTCCTCGGGATCGCTGGCATCTTACTAACTCGCCATCGCTGGCGAGAACTCAGCCTCATTTATCTCTTATTTCTTACCTTCGCCGGAGTAACTGCCATCTTTTGGGCCCACACCAGCCACCGCAGCTACCTCGATATCTACCTGATCATCTTCTCGGCGTATGTTCTTTTACGGCTCTTACCTGTAACCCAATACCTTTCGGAGGGTCCACAAAACAATGTCTCCCATTCTCGCTTCGTCTAAATCTCACTGTGCGCTCGGTACATTCTTCCTGATCGCGGCGGTCACGCTGTGCGCACAAACGTCCGGCACGCCCGCCACAGGCAACCCACATGACTGGAGTCATCATCACCTGATCTTTTCGGCCCCCAAGGACGCCAGCCAAGCGGCCGAACTGGAACAAGAGCCACGCTATCAGCATCAGCAAGCCTACCGCAAAGCGAAGGCAGGCGTCTCGGACCTCAGCTCTACGCCATCATCAGACGAACAGCAATCAATCGGTCTCACGAACACCAATGGCACGACGCCAGGCTCGATGAGCGAGATCCGCGACGCTCTGCGAGAAAAAAGAAAGAATGCGGGGCTATGGGGCGAGTCGCTCGGCGGCAGCTCGGCTACTGTCGGGCCGGGCAATTACCCCGCGAAGTATTCGTTTTCCGCCAGCGGGACGCCCACAACTACGAATTGCGCCGGCGGTTCTGCACCTGACTATGTAGTGTTCAACACCAGCGTCGGGGGCGCGAGTACACAGGCCAGCATCGTCGCTTACGACAATCTCTATTCCGGAACATGTGCCGGAGCGATCCCGCAAACCTATTGGGCTTACAACACGAGCGGTACTATTTCGCGTTCCGTCGTGCTGTCGCCTACTGGCTCAAAAGTGGCATTCATGCAAAGTAATGGCACGACCGCGAGTTTGGTCGTCCTCACGCCCAGCGCGACTACAGGCACTTTCACTGGGCAGACCACTCACTCAACTTCCGTCACGAACGTAAGCGCGTCCTGTTCTTCATTGACCAATGGCTCGCCGATCTATGGCACCGGAATCCCTCAGGGCATTACGGTCTCAAATTGTACAGGTACGGCCCCGAATTCCGTTGTTACTCTGAGCGCCGCAGCGACGAATTCTGCGAGTGAGACCCTGAGTTACAGCAACGCGACCGCCTCTGCCCCAGCTTCCTGCAGTTCGCCCTGCAGTATGACCACGGTGGCATTCGCAAACGGCAAGAACGACACAAATTCATCGCCGTTCTACGACTACGGTAGCGACGCCCTCTATGTCGGAGACAACAACGGCAATCTCCATAAGTTCACGACCGTGTTCACCGGAACGCCCACGGAGGTCTCAACTAACTGGCCAGTCGCCGTCTCGAGTAATGCGAGTGACGATCTAACCAGTCCCGTGTACGACTCGAAATCCGGGCTGGTCTTGTTCGGCGATTCGGCTGGCTATCTCTATTCAGTGCCAGCCGGAGGTGGTTCGAGTAATGTTATCAAGTCAGGTCAAATCGGGCTCGGCCTCGGAATCGTCGATGCCCCGCTTGTCGATCCAACAACTGAGACCGTCTATGCCTTTGTGGGCGATGACGCCAAGTCCGCGAAGTGCGGCTCTGGGAGTAGCTCACCATGCACGGCTGTGTACCAGTTCGCGACTAGTTTCTCGTCAGGAACGACAGGAAATGAGAGCATAACGGGGCTCGGGAGCGCAACGACAACTCTCTATACGGGCGCGTTTGACAACACCTTTTATACAAACACCGGCAGCACGCCAGTGGGAAATCTTTACGTCTGCGCATTCACGGCTTCCCCCTCACTAGCGCCGAAGCTGTACTACCTACCGTTCTCAAGCGGTGTCCTCGCGTCAACAGCTACGTCCGGTCCACTTCTCACCAGCGCGGGAGCGGGGTGTTCCCCTATTACCGAAATCGACAACGCAGGTACTGACTTGATCTTTCTCAGTGTCACCGGCAGCGCGAATATCACATTTTCCGGTACAAACACGTGCACAGGCGCCTGCGCTTTGTCGTTCAACATCACGTCACCGCCAACGAGCACCTCCAAAGCAGTCGATGGAATTGCCGCAGCCGGCGGCGCGAGTGGGATGATCATCGATAACACCGGCACCGGAGGCGGGTCGCAAATCTACTTCACCTATCTCTCCTCAGCTACAAGCTCCATAACTTGCCCCTCGCCGAGCAACGCTACGAGCGGCGGGTGCGCGGTGCAGGCGTCCCAAGCGGCACTGAAATAAACAGGATGCAGCGTGAAGCCAATTTACTGCTGGCGTGCGCGCGCCGATTCACCGGCCGTGATCCGGCTGAGCTGCGCGAAGCTTTAGCTCAACACCTGAACTGGCCCGCGATCTTGGAACTGGCAGATGCGCACTCCGTCATGCCGCTCCTCTTTCGGGCGCTGGAGCAGGAATCTCCCGATCGAATCCCCCCGCAAATCCGCGCCCGCTTTGAACGGCATGCGCGAACCAATCTTATTCAGACCGCCGAGTTGCTGAAGATCCTAAAGCTGCTCGAGCAGCACCGGATTCCCACGATCGCCCTCAAAGGACCCGTGCTCGCCCAATGGGGCTACGGAGATCTCGCGCTCCGCGAGTTCTCAGATCTCGATCTGCTTATCCGACGCGAGCATGTCGCCCCTGCTAAAGACGTCTTGATCAAGGCAGGTTATCGGCTTCGGTCCGGCATTCATTCCAGCTCGAAAAACGGATTGCTGCGGTCGAAAGATGGCGAGCTCATCTTTGAAAGCGTAAACCGAGGCATTAACATAGACCTCCACTGGAAGCTTTTCCCGGACTATTTCCCAGAGTCGCTCGATCCCGAGGAGCTTTGGCAGAATCTGGCCAGCGTTCCGTTGGGCGGACAGGCCGTGCCCACTCTATCCCCTGAAAATACTCTCTTGTTCCTCGCCGGGCACGGAGGGAAGCATCGTTGGGAACGCCTCGTCTGGATCTGCGATTTCACAGTTATCCTGAAGCGGACAAGTATCGATTGGAATCGCCTCCTCGCACACGCTCGGCAGGCGCATATCGAGCGCATGCTGTTTGTGGGAGTGCAGTTGGCAAGCGACATCTTGGGAGCGAATCTGCCGCAAGGCGTTCTGCACCTGGCCAGAGCCGATTCGGATGTCGCCGAACTCGCAAAAACAGTCGAAGCCCGACTTTCGGAGAACTCCGCAACGGAACCATCGGCAATCGAAGCCTGCCGCATGAATCTACGCATGCTTGACCGTTCAAGAGACAAAATCAAATTTTTAAGCGGTATTCTGCTCACGCCGGGCGAAGCTGAGTGGCGAGACTTTCGCTTGCCGCCCGCTCTCTATAAACTCTATTACCCGTACCGTCTGCTGCGACTTTTTGGAAAGCACAAGCCGACGCCCTTGAGGGCGCTCTTATGATTGCGGCCCCTCCGCTGCCCGCCACCAAGCCGATTCGCTCTCCTTCGAAGAAGCGCTTTCTCATTGCCGGTGTGTGCCTGGCGGCGTTGTTAGCAATCACTGCCGTTGCCTTCACGACTGCGGGAACATCGCTTGTCGTTGATGACCCCTTGCAGCACGCCCGCGCTGTTGTGGTGTTTGGCGGTCAAGTTCCGTTTCGCGCTATGGAAGCTGCGGGTATCTATCGAGACGGGTGGACGCGTGAAGTCTGGTTGACACAGGGCGGCATTTATCCGGAAGACTTGGCGCTTGCGCGACTCGGCATCGACAGGACGCCGGAGCACGAGTACAGCCGCCAGGTTCTCGAAAGCCTCGGCGTGCCGGCGCAAGCCATCCTGTTGGTAGGCGGCCGCACACAGAATACAGCGGAGGAGGTCCGCGTCATTGCCCGCGAGCTCAAAGCCCGCGGTGGAGATCGGGTCATCTTAATTACATCGAAGTACCACGCGCGCCGTGTAAAATTCATCTGGCAAAAGCTGGTGGGCCATCATCCCGACGCCATCATTCGATACACGCCGGACGACCCGTTCACACCAGATCGCTGGTGGCAAAACACAGAAGACGCCATGTCAGTCTCTCGCGAGTGGTTCGGTCTGCTCAACGCCTGGGCCGGGTTCCCGGTGAAGTCAGAGCGCTGGTAGCACGCACTCCATTCGCTGGCCGAATACTCACGTCGTCAATCCAAACCGTCCCCCGGATCAGGTTGTCGAATTTCAACGACGGCTTGCGGACGAGACTCACCTGAACGAGTCCCGTCCCGGGCAATACCTGAAACGCGTGTTCGATTAATTTCCACCCGCTCGATCCCGCCATCGCTTCTGTTGTGAAATTCAGCTGCTTTGGCGCGTTCGGATCGACTACGCTGAACGCAACGCCTTCGTCGGTCGTGATGTCCTGCGTGCGCGCGTAAGCCTGAAACCGATACGGACCCGGGACCAGGAACACTGCCTCGCTAACGCCGATGTTGCTCACATTTTGCGTTCCATCAAACTGAATGCGAAGCGAGCGGCGGCCCGAGTACCGGACCTCGCGATCGAAAGCGACGGCGACGCCGGGAGCAGGCTCGATCGTCCAATCGAATCGGCTGCGCGTAGGATCGGATTCGAAATCCCCATTAAAGATCCGGTTGGCTTCCGGATATCCGTTCTGCCGGCCCGCAGCATACTGTGCCCAGGACGCGGCTGCAGCTTCGTATTTTTCACCACTGAACAGATAATCCACGTATTCAACTGCCAGCCGGTCATCCGCATACGCATGCGACACCACCCAATTCCAGGCCTCGGCAGAACCGGCGGCGTTTTCGATGCCAATCAGGTGACGAAGATACGCTCGGGAAGCACGCGGGCCGCCGGGCAGGCCATAAGATAAGATCTCGCGCACTGGGACCTTCTTCGCCTCGTACCAATCGAAGATCAGGCCGTCGTAGGTATCGGTTCTTCCCAAAATCCGGGAGGTCTGTCGTAACGCCTGTTCGGTTTCGTGCACGCCATAGTAGAACTCAGCCGCCCTCAGCAGGACTGGCGGGATGTTCGGGCCAAGAGCAAGCGCATTCGCGAAGCACTTTCTTGCCAGCTTCAGTTCCCCCGATCTCCACGCCGCGTCTCCAAGATCACACCAGCGATTTGGCGCGGCCGGGTCCGTTCGAAGTGCATCCAAGAGCTGAGCCCTAGGTATTGCGGCTGTAGTTCCATCACGCTCGGCCGTCCGCGCAAACAAGATCGATGAAGCATAAACAACCAGCAGGAAACTGAGGGCAATCGCAAAACTACGGAAGGAAACGCGGCTTCGAATCGCATGACGCGCGGGACGGTTCGGAAGCCCTGCAGCGATCCCCGAAATCCAGCACAGCAGCAGGGCGTTGGCCGGAATATACATGTTGAAATCGGCGACGCTGTGTACACAGATCGCCGTTATCCCGCCAACACACCCCAATCCGAGGTAGCGCGCGCCGCGTTCCGGGGTCCGAGTCGCAGCTCGAACGGCAATCGCGAAAATGGCCAGCATTAAGCTCGCGACGATCAGGAAGCCTATAGCGCCCAGTTCCGCAAACAGCTCGAGAAAGTCGTTGTGAGCGAACGTAAATTCACGATCGACAACTGCCGTCTGAAATTTCAGGAACGCGACATCGTAATTGCCGAGACCACAACCCAACAACGGGTAACTCCCAATGAGCCGCAGCGTGTCCCTCCAAATAGGCCACCGTCCCTCGCTGCTGGCCGATTGACCGTTCACCACCTCTCCGAATCGCTTGATGAGCTCATCTGGAGGCAAGTAGATAAACACAAGGAGCAGGATGACAACCAGACAGCCCCCAGCCAGCAGTTTTTTCCAGGCGCTCACCCCTTGCCCGAAAGCTGCCAAACTACCCATCACAAAAAGCGCAGCCATCGTGGACACAACAGCCATTCGCGACATCGAGTACAGAATGGCAGCGAAAATCATCGCCGCCAGCGCAAGTACTGCGGCTGCTTTGAGGACTGTCGAAACGCGAAGATACGAATCCCCGCTCCGCAGCAGAGCAATTCCAGACATGAGCGCAAGAGGCAGTATCATTTCAAGGAGCCCGGCGAAATGGTTTTTGTTCGCATAACTCCCCTCGACCGCATTACCGGCCGCGTTTTGCAGAAGACCCCATATCGCCTCGACTGACCCGATCGCGATCAGAGCAATCGCAGGCGCCCAGGGCCTTGCGGACCTCCGTGAAGCGATATCGCGGATGAGAAGAAACGTCACCGTGTATGCAACGATTCTGAACAAATAAGCAAGAGTCGTCGACGGCGCAATGGCGATTGGCGCAAACGCCGGCACTCGCATCACACTTCCGAGACTGTCAACCAGCCCTGCCCGCGCGGGAGACAGAATGCGCAGCAGGAACAAAGGAAGCGGAAGCAGTTGTAGGGCGACGTAAGCCGGAAATAGCATCACCGGCCAAGCCAAGTATGGCTTCATCGGCCGAAGCGCCTGCGTATTCCGGGACCAACACACTAGGGCCGTGAGCGCGAGAATCAGCAGACAAACGTTCCAAGCCCTGAGAACCATGCCGCCGTCATGGAAAATCGCGTACTCCAGCGCGATCGTCAGGAGTCCTAGATAAAACGATTGCGGGATACGTCGAACGCCGCGCCCCGCTTCAATCATGGATGAAGTAATCGAGAATGCCCTTCCGGTTCTGCTCGTTGCTGTTCTTTGCAACAAATAGACTGGGTTTCACATCAACATAGAAGAGCTGCTCTTCGGATTCGGCCCAAACGAAATTTTTGATATTCCAATCGATGTGAGTTGCAAGTTCAGAGTGAAACAGTTGTGCTAATTGCGAAGAGATTGCGGGTAGAAATTGCCGCCATTGTGATCTCACTCGCAGCACCTTAAAATCAAACATATTCCAAAGCGTCGTCCCATGCACGCGCTGTTGAAACAGAGCTGGCTGAAAACTCTGAAAAAACCCTAAACGGGCAGATCCGAGGATTCCAAACCTTGCTTGTGGGATCCCGATCGCATTCTGATTTTGCAATCTCTTGTATTGCAGAGCGTGAACTAATAGATAGTGGCCTGCTTCGGTATTTGCTGCAAAGATTTCTTTCAAATCTCGAAATCGTTCGAGCGTGAGTTCAACGCTTCCGAACTGCTCTGCGTCCGCGAGTGAACGTACGTCCTCGGGAGAAGATTTCCCCAGCTTCACGAATTTACGAAAGTCATCCAGGCCGCGTTCGGACGGAACCTTAATGAACACCTCGTTGAGGCGCCCTACTTTTAGAAACAGGTTGGTTTGTACAAACGGTATTGCGGGCAGCTGATACGCACCGCCGTCTCGAATGCAATCGATTGAGAGCGGGTCATGCAGCGCCGTATACTTCACGGCAGTCCCTCGGAGTGATAGTTAGACGAGCTTGCAATCCCCCAACGTTAGCTTGTCAATGGGCCGACTAGACGTTGGACGCGAGGCAGCGCCCGTTTTTGCAGATTTGGTGAGCTGCACAGCAAACAGTATTGCAGCAGGCTTGTCCGTTTCCGCATGCCGTGCTGCCACAGCATTTCTTACCCCCCGTCGCGCAAAAGGGCCGGGAGCTTGTCGTACAACAGATGCTGCCCTTATTACATGCCGTGTTGCCACAACAGGCCTTGCCTCTTGTGACCTGAAACGGCTTGGAACCTGTTCGACAGCACGTGTGGCCGCCGTCACATGAGTTGCCGCCGCAGCAACTTTTGCCATTCGTGGCGCAGAAGGGTTTATAGCCTGCCTCGTTGCAGCATATTTTGCCGCTTTCGCAGCAAACGCTTCCGCACGCGGTAGTCCCCCTTGGACAACCTGCGGCGCTGGCCAATTTCGCGCCAAGAGTTCCAAAAATCCCGGTGGCGATTGCACCGCCAAGAAATCTCAAGGCTTGGCGGCGCGGTATCGGGCTAGCGACAACGCGGGCAACATCATCGATAAGATAGCTCATATTCCGATTCCTTCTGTAGCTTCAAACCTTCTCGCGCCAGATCCATGATGGGCTCGGGACCAATCGCCACCTCTTTCGCGATCACGCCGTCCTCATCGATCAAGAACGCTACAGGCGTTGAGAAAATCCCGTACTCTTTCGACAGCCGCCATTTCTCCTGAATCACGACTGGAAATTGGATCCCGTGCTTCTCGGCTTTCTTCCGGTTTTCCTCAACCTCGCCGCGGCCTACCATCACGATTGCCAGTTCACCGCCGGCGTGCTCGCGATGGAAGCGCGCAAGCTCAGTTGCCACTGCATCACAAGGGCCACATTGCGGATCACTGAACAGTAGCAGCACGCGATGTCCGAGATACTCAGCGAGTGAAACCGTACGGCCGTAGACATCCGGCAGGCGAAACCCGGGAGCGGGCCCACCTGCCTTCAGACCGTCACGCACGATGCGGCTGGAACTGATCGGCTTCTCACCCGCAAGACGCTTCGATCCACTCTCGCCGGCTGAGAGCGCTTCTTCCTGCACGGCTTCTTCCGCCAGCGCTGGAACCTGATCGGAACCGACCGCGATCGGCTTCGCGATGCGGCCTTCCGCGTCCAGCAGATAAGCCGAAGGTGTTCCCAGGTTCTCGAGCGGCTCCGGAATCTTTCCATCGCTATAGAGAAGGATGGGACATTTCAGGCCATGCTCTTCGGCGAGTTTCCGGTTCCGTTCCGCGCTGCCTTGCGCCAGCAGCAGCAACTGCACTCTGTGCTTTTCAAAAGTGGGCTGGAGCCGCGCAAGATCGGGAGCAATCAGGTCACAGAACCCGCACTGCGGACTCCAATGAACCAGCAGGACCCGTCTCCCGCGGAAGTTCTCGAGTGAAACTGAATTGCCTTCGAGATCGCGAAGACTAAAACCCGGAAACTCCGTGCCCGGCTTTACACCCTCCGGTTGCGGCGCTTCGGGCGTAGGAACGCGCCGCTCGAGCGCATCCAGTCGCAAGATGATGCGCCCTTGCTGCTTCACAATCTGGTAAAAACCAAACCAGATGCTGATCAGAAGAAGCGTTAAAAGGACTTCGACTAACATGAAAAGTAAGTTACTGTTTGTCCGAACTTAACACATGCAATCAAGCGCTGCAAGACGCAGGACATACACTTAGTTTTGAAGCGTATACGTTTGTCTGACCCACTTGCCCGATGAATAATCAAAGCCGGCCGTAGTAATGCCTCGATGTCCCCAATGTGAAGGAACTCTGGTACGAATCCACCGTAGCCGTCTTCAAACCCTTGTTTACTCAGCTCTCTTCCGTTGCCAAAAGTGCGGATGGGAAGCCGGCAAGCTTCGATCGTGGTTGCGCTTCAATCGCAATATTATTTTTTCCCGCTACACACGATGCATCAAATGCGGCACCGAGCGCGTACACAGAGTCGCTAAACGCGACCGCATTGACGCAGTCTCAAATCATCCGTTGAGCCGGGCTCTGCAAATACTGGGTGCGCCTTTGAACAAATGTCCGGCATGCCGGCTCCAGTATTGGGATTGGCGGCAGCCGCGGCCGGAACCCGAACGTACCACGTCCTCCAGTACTGTTTGAGGGGCTCAAGCAAGCTAGGGCCACCCTTTCTGGTGTTAGATGGAATATGCATTGCCCGCCCCGAAGGATGAGCGAATCATGTCTATGACGCGTATGCCGCGGCCTACTCTGCAATTCCTCGTTATGGGCATCGCTACAGTTATCCTGGCCGGCGCCACGGTTACATTCGGGCTCCGGCGTATCCACCATCCAGAACCTGCCTTTGCGTACTCGGACCCGGTTATCGCTGACCCCAAGAACCAGCCGGAGAACTCTACAATCGCGTTGAGCGCTCAGACTCACAAGACGAAATCCGGATCGAAAATACGCCTGGCGTGGGATAGATCGGCCGAGCCGATCCGGCGTTCGTCCTACGGCATCCTTTATATCTATGATGGGGGGCTTCCGGCCAAGCGCGTATTGAGCCGCCGCACGCTCGATTCGGGATCGACAAATTACACCCCTGCCACTGATGAAATCACCTTCCACTTGATTTTGGAGAAAGGCAGACCCAAAGGAGAATCCGTGCTAGTCTTGCTCGGATCACGCGAAGCCCGGCGCGCCAGCCTGAAATCGGATGCGGGTGTCGCGGCCGTTTCTGATCGCGAAGCGGAGCTCCAACGAAAATGATGAGTCTCGAGACCGCCCCCTCATTTCGATGGAGTGCGGATGCAGTGCGCCAACTGGATGAGGATGTGGCCTGGGCGCTCACATCGAACCCGACTGGTCCGGCCGAGGTTGCGGGAATTCTTTTGGGCAAGAGTGGTCCCACTTTAGAGATCACGGACTGCCAGCCCGTTCTTCTGATGAATCCGCTTGACCACGCATACGGGCTCGCCGGGCCAGGAAAGCGCGAGTTCGAACGCGCGATCGCCACCTTCCGATCGGCTCCGCAAGATGGACTCGCCATCATCGGCTTTTATCGAGGCCACATAGGAGAGCGATTCGAGCTTGCGGAAGAGGACCTTGAACTCCTCCGCACGTGCTTTCAAGATAGCGGCCAAGTGATCCTGTTGCTGAAGCTTACCGACACATCAAGTATGGCCGGCCTCTTTCGAGGCGAGAACGGGGAGCGTGTCTCGGAGTTCCACTCTTCAGAAGAAATATCGGGTATGCCGAGGTGGATTGAGCTGTGGGATCACCTATCGAGCGATGTCCGCAACCCCGACGGCGTCGAGCCCGAACCCGCTGCGGTCGCCGCAGATGCGGCGCTTACAAATGAGGCGCTCAATGAAGCGCCGAGCACAACTGACGAGGAGCCATTCGAAAATTCCGTTCCCGTTAAGCGTCCGTTGAATCGTCGTTTGGCCGCGATCATCGCGGCAACGGTCGTTATTGCACTCGCGCTGAGCTATGCAGTGTTCCACCGTTCGGCAACCCTGACGCCTCGGGCTGACATTTCCGGAGCGGCGGGCCTTCATGCGGCGTCCACCGGCTCGCGTGACTCCGAACTGGCGTTGCGGGCGGAGAAGGACGGCGATGATCTGCGATTGGATTGGAATCGTAAGGCTCCGGTGCTCGTGGGAGCAACGGGCGGGATGCTGACGATCCGGGAAGGAAACGAGCGGCAGAGAGACGTGATACTTGATGGAGACCTGTTGAGAAGCGGCGGGGTGGTCTATAGGCCGACCCACGCCGAAGTGTCGTTCAAACTCGTGATCTTCGGGCAAGGCGGCGCGACTAAGGGTGAGTCGGCTGCGAGTTTTCCGCCGGATTTTCATAGTCGAGAGTGATCGTGTTGAACAAATAGGGCAATGCAAGTTCCAGCTCGATTGGGCATGCAAATGCAGAAGGTAATTCGATATGCGCGGAATGGAAGTGCTGATCTTGACCGGTTTACTGGGACTCGTAGCAATCGGGGTCTGGAAGGGCCGGGCATGGCTGCCCGAATGGGCTTCTCCGACCCCGGAAGCTGTTGCCACGTCCGGGAAAGCGGGCAAGCCCAACTCGAAGCTTGTTCCGGCCACTGCTAAACGCAGACTGGATAGAGCCGGCCGGCATACCGCGATCAGCAACTTTACGATCGGCGATCTCCCCACTTCGAAAATCGAGGTTGATGTGCCGGTTCCGGGATCTCCGTTCCCGACCCGCAGTGATTTTCCCCCGGGCATTTCGGGCGCTCAGATTCGCGCTACATATGGCGAGCCTACCGCGCGCGTAACTGCAATGGAGCGCGGGCGCCTTTTTGAGCGTTACTACTACGTCAACAATGACCGGACACAACTCACGGTGGCGACATTAGAGCATGGTGTGGTCGTTTCAGCCGAGAGTCCTTAGCCGCAAACCGCTGCGCTGGTTATGCAGAAGCGGATGCAAATTCTAACTGATCTCCGGGTTCCGTACCCGTCCGCTTGATCATCCCAGCGGGAAGCTCCAGGACCGAATGTGCCAGCAGGCACAGTGACAGACGCCAGGGCGCCATTGCCGGGCGAACTTTCCGGACTCGTTTCTTACGATCCAGGTAGACGACGTCTATCGGGAACCTCATCCAGCAGGTATGGACGCCTTCGCAAGGAACAATCCACAACCCATGTCCAGCAGGAAGGCTATCGCGTCCGAGTAGTCCTTTCTGCCGCTTCGAGGCCGTATCAGCTACATCCACCCGCTCCGCGAGAGTGCTGTTTCGAGTCTCGTTTCGCACCTGCATCACTGGAGCGGCTGTCGACTTCCCCCGGCCAACGCTCATCCTCGAACTAGCGAGGGGTCGGCGCGGCAGGCGCCGTCGGGGGAGCTAATGGCGACCCCGTCTGTGATCCCGAGCCGTATCCAGTCGCACCGGACGTCGAAGTGACTACCAGTGGCTTCTCGGCAAGGCTGTTGATCAAAGACTCGACGGGCACCGATGCCGCGGGAGGAGTCACGGGAACCGGTCCGGTGACACTCTGGCCGGGAGTGGCCATCTCTTTTCCTGTATTGGGCGGCAAGAATGGGACCGGGAATTTGGGTCCGGCGATAGTCTGGCCGGCCGGAACCGGGCGAACCACCTGCGGTGTGACTATGACCATCAGCTCCGTGTTCGTTCTGTTCTTGCTTTTCGATTGGAAGAATTTTCCCAGGATCGGAATGTCTCCGATAAACGGTATCTTGCTGAAGGTTTCGGTTTCTCGATTATCGAGAAGCCCGCCGATCGCAAAGCTTTGTCCTTCGGCTAATTCGACCTCGGTATTGACGTTCCGGACAGTAAGGCCCGGGACTGTGAAGCCTTGCAAGGTAACCCCGTTCGCATAATCAAGCGCGCTAACCTCCGGCGCTACCTGCAGCTTGATTGTCCCGCGCGGGGTGATCGTAGGAATAAAGTTGAGCCGAACGCCGAACTGGCGGAATTGAATGGTAATCGCGGTGGTTCCCCCCGTGCTGCCACCCTGTACGACCGGATACGGAAACTCTCCGCCCGCCAGAAAGCTCGCTTCTTTCCCGTTTTCTGCGAGTACGTTCGGCTCGGCTAAAGTCTCCACCACGCCCTTTTGTTCCAAAGCTTGGATGGTTGCACCGAGGTTCAAATCAGGACGAAAGAAGAAGAGATTCAGGAAGTTGGTGAGGGTGGCCGTGACTCCATTGCTTGCTATGCCGCCACTTGTGGAGGGCGTGCCTGAATTGCTGAGAGTAGGCGCAGAAAACTGTTGCGTTGTCACCGATCCTATGGTTCTGGCCGCGCCAGTACTGAAGAAATTCATTCCCAA
Source organism: uncultured Acidobacteriaceae bacterium (assembly GCA_963703035.1). Taxonomy (GTDB): domain Bacteria; phylum Acidobacteriota; class Terriglobia; order Bryobacterales; family Bryobacteraceae; genus Bog-105. The sequence goes on from OY969780.1 coordinate 4,123,046, forward strand.
GTTCTTCAGTAAGCTGCGGTCTACGCTTGCGAAACGAACTTTTAAAAGGATTTGCGCGTCAGGCGGCGGTACATCGACGTACAGCAGATTCACCGGTTTACCGACTGCGGAGGCAATGGCCATAGCGCGATCGGCGCTGGTCAGGTCTTTAACGGTGCCGCGCAGAAAGATCAGATCATTTTCGACGTTGAGATCGATCTTCTGCCCGGGCAATTCGCGATTGATTTGCCGGCGAAGAGTTTCGACGCGGGCGTTGTTCGCGAACCGGCTGGGCTGCACGATGACATCGAAAAACAGCTTGCCGCCGCCTTCCTGCCACACGATCAGGCTGGTCTCGCCAGGCGCTTTTCCGTTCACCAAAACCTCGAGCGGATTAACGACAGTGGCTTCTGCGGTGTCCCCATACCCTGTAGAGACACGCTCAATCGGGACTGCGCTATTGATGATGACGGATTTCCCGACGTTCACGAAGAGCTCATTCGGCGATTCTTCCGTAGTTTGCCCCGCAGCCTGCGGAGTTGCAGGCGCCGGCTGCGCCTGCTGCTTTCCGGCAGCGCCGATTGGAACAGCGGCCATAAGAAGGCAGCCAGTCACGATTACCGCGATTGCATGCGCCCAGTTCTGTTTCACCGTTGTTCCTCGATCACGCCAAAATCTCCTTTATTGATTTACCGGTCCGTGCACTGGAGTGTTGAACTTCTCTTGCGTACGCTTGCCGCCGTTCAGAACGTCAACCAGGTATGGCTTGGGCGCCGGCTTTTCAACCGGAACCGCCTTTACGACGGTCTTCGGAGCAGGGGCGCCTTCTGAGAACAGGTTCGACATCGCGATACCGGACGTCTTCGCGGTATCGGTGTCCAAGGGGTTGCGCAGCACGAGTTGGATTTTGGTCTCGTTGCCTGCCAAACTGAGAAGTTCGGCCTGCTGCGGCGTGACTAAGAGATTCACGACCGGCACCTGCACGGGCTTGCCTTGGTTATCTTTTTGAATGTTGTTGCCCGCAGAAAGCACCTCGATATTTTGCAGAAGCGTTCTGACCTTGGGCCCCTCGGCTTGGGCAGCACCGGGGCGAACACCGGATATGAGTACGTCTACCCGCATTCCAGGCAGTACGAATCCGCCCACGCCCACAACGTCATTGACCCGCACGGCACACGCCCTCATCCCCGGCCGAATGGTTGCGGCCATACCCCCGCCTGAACCTGCGGGCGCGAGCCGGCTATCGACGATGGGTTCGCCCTGATAAATCTCCGATACAACTCCGCGCCCAATCGCCGCGTCTTTCGAAGTCAGCGTGCCCTTGGGGGGCGCGCCTATCCATTCCGCGGTTGTCAGGTCGACGTCACGGATCAGAGTGCCGATCTCGAGATCTCGCGATGGCACGACTATGCGCGTCGTACGCGCCTGAGGCGCGGGACGCATCTGCTTCCCCGCCACGCGATAAACGGCGTAGCTAGAGATAGCGGCCACGACGAACGCAAGAAAAAGAATTGTTGTTAACCTTCTGTTCATACACTACTCACTCCGCACCACGTTGCGCTCAGATGCGCGAGGTGTATGGCGCAATCCAGGGGCCAAGGGAAAGTAGCCCAGACCTTGAGAGATCAGACAGTTGCGTTTTCCGCAGTGAGAGGGTGTGAACGCGTGTTTACAAACCGCCCGAGAAAGTGTCGAGCCGTAGACACCTACACTTTCTGCCCATGGGGATACAACGTAATGGCGTTTCGGTCATCGCTTTGCTGATAGAAAACGAACGGCGTCCGTACTGCATTAGAAGTGTGCGCGAACGGTTCCTCTTTGAGGGCGCAGTTTCGGATCTAAAACGTTTTCCAAGATGCTTTTCGAAACAAGTCCTCGCCCACGCAGGCGGGGAATGGCATTTGCCGGATCCTGCTTGCTGCATTGCGCCCTGCTTGCGACGCTGGCGCTGTGGTCTGTGAAGGCGCCCAATGACGATTCGGTCGGGCATGTGCGCCGAAAGTATTCGGTCCGGTTTCTGCGGCTGCAAATGCCTCGGGAGTCGCGCGAGCGAGCCGGCTCCCGTATGGGCGCAGGGGCATCTGCTGTTCGGAAGTCCGGGACGCTGCAGAGTCCGGCGCGCGGAACCGAGAATTCAGAGTCCGGTGCAGCCGAAGCACTGACTCGGGCACAGCCGATCACGCGAGAGCATCGCCTGTTCGAGCTGCCGCCAACTGCGCACGTGGACCCGGTGAAACAGACTCTAGTGCAACTGGACTTGCCTCCCGATATCGTGCTGAAACACGAGATCCCGATTCCTACGGCGCTGCTTTGGACGCAGAACAAAATGCCTCCGCCGATGAGAAAGCAATTCGTCGCGCCGCCGCTCAAGCAGGTTGTAAAACCCGCGCAGAGCTTGCCGGTCCCTGCGATGCTCACGCCGCCCAATCTCGAGATGAGCGTCGCCGACTTGAACATCGGAGCAGCTTTTCTCAACGATACTCCGCGTCTGGTAAGGCCGCAGGCGGTTGCGACACCGGTATCGAGGCCGGCTCCTGAACTCGCGAAAGAAATTCCGCAGGTTGCCTTGGCGGATTCGAGTGAATCGATTCCTGCGAACGTGATCTCGTTGCCGGACGCGCCGCTGCGTTCGAGCACGATGATTGTGCTTCCGCCGGTGAACCAGATTGCTCCTTCAGCAGCCGGCAACGGGGGGGGCGGCCGGGCAGCCGCCGCGGCAGATGGAACACAAGGAAGCGGAGATCAGGGACAAGGACGCGGCGCCTCGGGGTCGGGTGGCGCGGGAACCGAAGCGGCGGGAAATGGCGGGAAGGCAGCAGGGGCGCAGGGTTTGGGAGGCGGCGGAACAGGGGGAGATTCCGAATCGGCAGGATCAGGGGCCGGGACTGCTGCATCCGGTGCAGGTGCGGGCGGGAGCGGGACTGGGGAGTCAAAGAGCGGCTCCGGCGCAGGCCGTTCGAGCGGCACGGGCGGGTCAAGCGGATCAGGAGGCTCGGGCGCAGCAGATGGTTCTGGGGACACGCTGCCGAGCAGCATCGCAGGAGTGACACGGCTCACTCTGCCGAAAGACGGACGCTACGGCGTCGTTGTAGCTGGATCTGCGCCCGGCGCCCCGTATCCGGAGAGTGTTGGCGCACTGGGCGGCAAAATGGTGTACACCGTGTATCTGAAGGTAGGCCTTCGCAAGAGTTGGATCTTGCAGTATTGCCTTCCAAAAACTGCCGAGCTACGCATTACAACACGGGGCAGCGCGACTCCGCTCGATGCGCCGTGGCCGTTTCTCATTTTACGGCCCGATCGATTCAGCTCCACGGGCGAAGATTACGTGATGGTTCACGGCATGATCACCGCAGAAGGACAGTTCGATCAGCTTGCGATGGTGTATCCCGAGCAACTCGAGAAGAAGGATTTGCTGATCAGCTCGCTCAGTAAGTGGGAGTTTCGCCCGGCAAGCCGGGATGGTGTACGAACGACAGTCGAGATACTGCTAATTATTCCGAGGGAACCGGATTAGGCTCATTGCGAAATGACCATCTGAGAAGAACTGGTCATATTCAGCGTTCGGGCCGCCAAGAACGGAATTGCCAAGGGAAACTTATATTGGACGGTCACCTGAACGACGTTTCCGTGATTATTGCAGCTCGGAGACGGTGTACAACTTGCTCCCCCAGCGGACCACGCCGTAGTCACTGTAATTGCACTCGGATTGATTGCGGGAAACTTAAGACTTTTGACGTAGGTCTGAACGTCTGATGCAGCCGCCGGGCACGCGGAGGCAAACCCCTGGCATGCCGAGCCGCGCACCATGGCCCAGCGTGTCCCTTCCCGCGCCGCGTCGGAGATGAAATTATAAGTATAAAGCGCCAAACTGATTGCCAGGATGCCGAAGATCATGGTCAACAGGACAATGAACGACAGCGCAGTCTCTACGAGGGTTGAGCCTTCATCGCCCCGCGATGTTCGAAGAGCTTGCACCTATTGCACCACCCTCATGATTGCTTGCCCGTTGAGCGTGTATGTCCTGGGCAGCCCGGGGACATGGAACAGAGGATCGACCGAGGCGGTTGTATTCACTTGAACGTATTCGATAATGCGTGCTCCTGCACAATCCGTTGGTGCGCAGGTGGAGGCATTTCCATTGGAGCAGGAACAAAAATGAGTCGCCGTTGCGGTCAAGCCGGCGACATTCGAGCCATCATTGGTCGCCGCCGACTGCATCCCCGCATTGTCCGAAGCAGTGATGTGGTTCTGTGCGCCGTAACCGACTCCTGCTCGGGCGGCATTACTCACTTCGATGCCGGCGTACGCCAGCCGGCCAAATTCCGCCGCTCCAGTGAGTAATAGCACGAGAATGGTCATCGAAAGAGCGAGTTCTACAAATGCCTGCCCACTGTCCTCGTGCATGGCCCTGTGGAGCATTGTGCCGACTCGCCACTTCTTGGTATCACGTGAATTTGTCTTCGTCATGTTGCTCATATTTACTCCGCCAGCGTTGCCTGTGCGAGCGGGGAATTTGGGTTGACCGAAAGGTAGTTTTGAAAGTTTACAGCGACACTGAAAGCGAACGTGTTCTTCAGTTGGCCGACGACCAAAGGATCATAGAGCTCCATAAGTCCAACTCCACTGATATCCAGAGCCGCGTTCGGCAGATAAATAATCCCCTTAAGAACAGAGGCGTTGAGACCTGTTAGTGCGAGAGGATTGGAATCGGCCCGGCTCTCAAAAAACAGAACGCCATTCCACGCTCCGGTTGTCGGAGCCGAGAGAGTCATGAGCGCAGCACTATCAAAATTGAAAGTGTTGTTGAAGTAAAACGTGACACCCGTCCCTTGAAGGATTCCTGCGCCTACGAAGGAAACCGGTCCATTGAAGACGTAAAGGCCCGAATTAAATGTATATGTTGAGGCGCCAGTGATGCTGAGCCCGTCGTAACATCCCGGACTCGCAGTGTTCTTGCTAGGGCTCAGCGCGAGTTTCGCGCCGCAGCCCGCCGTAGACGGCTCGGTCATATAGCTGAAAGGATCACTTACGGCAGCTATCTTTACGGGATTTGGCGTAATCGTATCGAACAGGCCATTATCGTTGCCTACCAAACCGACATAATTAGCCGAAAGAAAGAGGATGAAACCATCTATGTCCGAGTTATCAACCAGCCCACAGTTCGGTAAATCCCAAATTGCGATTCCGATGTTATCGATACCGGGCACAGAGGCGCCACCCACAGTACCGAATGTATATACGCAAAATTGACCGGGATTGAGATAGGCCACTGACCTGGCGCTCACGGCTGTCGTCTTCGGCATAAACAACGCCATAAACAAAGTCGGCTGCGGTTGAGAAGCAATGACTTCCACGTAACCCGCGACGCCTGTATGTGGTCCCGCCAGCGGGGGATTGTTGACTGTAACTGTGGCTCCTCCGGTTCCGTTGGTTACACCGTTCTGGGCCGCCGCGTTCTGGGCCGCCGTTTTCCAGTCTCCGTAGGCAACTTCCAACGCTCCGGCGATCGCACCGGCATCGGCGGCTGTTTGCATGATTCTTTTTGCGCGGAAGAGTATGCCGACATCAGCCGCGAATCCCATAAATCCGAGCAGGCATGTCATGCATAGAACCATGAGCATGATGGCTTGTCCGCTCTCTTTCGTTGATCGTTTCATGATCTTCTCCCAGGCTCACTCGACGGTGAATCCAAGTCTGCTCATTTTCAGAATCTCTGCGCGTGAGTGAAGCCGCGTTGCTCCCTCCTGCCCGACCAGGTCTCGCTGCGCTTGCGTTTCGGCGGTAACGGCACCTGCAAGGGGCTCGGGTATCTGCTGTTTTTCGGTGTACGCGCGCATAAACTGTCCGACAGCTTTTCGGTCCTCCTCGATATGCAATAAGAACTTCACACCGACTCCATCCGGGCCATGCCGGGCGACTCGGCACGGTATCGATATCGAGCTCGACGTTCCTGTTCCTTCGGCTTGCCGCTCGAGAGTCAGCACAACCACCGATCCGACGTACCATCGTTCCAGAGTGTGTAAGTATGCTCCGGTCAAGCTTAGGTCCTTCACCAGGTGATCCATTTGCCCGGTACCGTCCCAAAAATGGGCCACGACCCCGGGATCTATGTAACGGAGCGCTCGCTTTTTCAAGCGCGGCGTTTGGCTGAACCAACCGAGAGGACTCATTCAGGATCTATCTAACCCCCCTATTCTCCCGATTCTCGGTCAGATATTCCTCCATTTCCGCCGACGAGCAGATCAGCAGCTCATCGCCTATCTGGGTCTGCGATGAGTAAATGGTTCGCGTCGGCAGTTCTAGCACGCTGGCACACTTACTCCGGATAGGTCCGATGCGGAAGGTCCCGAAGGATTCTATGGCGTGAATCACCCGATGCTCCGAGTTCAGATAGATCAAGTCAATCGCAAAGAGCACACCGATAGTGTGGACCCCTTGAGAGGGAATGACCCAGATTCCTTCGTCGGATTTCAAGCGAATTCTGCCAACCAGTCCTTTCAGCCGCGCGAGATGAGTGTCCGCTGCATACACGCGCAAGCTCAAGAAAGACTCCCGCGTTTTATTAAAGACGCAGTAGCCCTGTTGCGACGTATTCTTGCGTTCCTTTACCGCCAATTGCATCTTCCCCCCGGCCGCTTACCCGATCGCCGAGTAAGTCCCGAAACGCTCTCGTTACACATTTAATAGAATCCGTCCGGCTTCTCAGCGCACGCGCGTGCGGCGGCGCTGAACCAGAACAATCAGCACGATTACAAACAAAACTCCGGCGATGAGCCGGATGAGAGTTGTGTTGTCCATGTTATCTCCTTTCCTCGTTTTCAGCTACTTAAAATAGTTACCAAAGGATTCCGACATCACGATGATGGCTGGCCCAAGCGCCACGACAAATAAGGACGGGAAGATGCACAGCACGAGCGGAAAGACCAGCTTGACAGGCGTCTTAGCAGCCAGCTCCTCCACATATTGCCGCCGCTGGGTTCGAAGCGAGTCCGAGTAAACGCGCAGCATCTTGGCGAGACTCGTCCCGAATTGGTCGGCCTGTACTATGGCCGAGACAAGCGCGCGCATGATGTCGATATCAACCCGCTCCGCAAGATGTCTCCAGGCATCCACGCGGGGACGCCCGGCGCGTTGTTCGAGCAGCGTCAAGCCTAACTCGTCAGCCAGCGCCGGCTGGCTCGCGCGCAGCTCCCCGGCCGAACGGTCGAGAGCCTGATCGAGACTCAATCCCGCTTCAATACAGACCACCATCAAATCCAGAAACTCCGGGAGTCCAACCCGGATGCTCATCTGCCTTTTCTTGATAAGATGGCCCACCCAGAAGTCGGGCGTGAGATAACCCAGCGCTAGAGCCATCGCATACACAAAAAAGGGACTGTAGTGACCGATTCCGGTGGCGCCCGCCAGAACGCATAACCAAAGCGGCACGAGCACCTTGGCCCCGTAGAAGATCCTGACATCAGAATCCTCCCGGTAACCAGCCCGAATGAGCCGTTTCTGAGCCACCGAAACCTCTTGCGGGCTCTTGGGCAATATTTTTTCAAAGGGCTGGACAACCGCCCTAACGGAGTCTCCCGCGCCCCTCATCTTCAGGCGCGTCAACCAAGTCTCCCGCTCTGAAGGCGGAGAAATCACCTCGGACAGGCGCTGCATCACGCCGGCGCGATTGAAGATCAGAAGGCCGCCGCTAGCGATCAGCAGGAAGACGGCGAGAAAGGCAAAAACAGCAAGTCCCATAACGAAGCTCTCAAACCCGGATCCGGATAATCTTCCGGATGATCAGCGCTCCAACCAGCATCAGGATCGAAGCGGTGTATAGCATTTTCAGGCCCAACGGATTTCTCCAGAGCAGGCTGATTCCCTGCGGATTCACCAAGTAGAGAAGAATGCCGAGACCCACGGGTAGAAATGAAAGCACCCACCCGGTGATACGGCCTTGAGCGGTTTTAACCCGAACCTCTTTCTTGAGCCGGAACCGTTCGCGGATCACGTACGCGCACCGGTCCAACACCTCGGCCAGATTTCCGCCGGTTTCCTTCTGAATCAGGACCGCCGTCATGAAAATACGGACATCCTGAATGGGAACCCGCGCCGCCAGGTTCTCCATGGCTGTGCGCAGCTCGAGGCCATAGTTCTGCTCGTCAAAGCAGATGCGGAACTCGCGGCCGATCGGCTCGGGCGCTTCGCGCCCGACAAGCCCAAGCGCTGAAACCAGACTGTATCCGGCCCGCAGACTGCTGACGATCATTTCAAGCGCTCCAGGCAGCCCTTCCTCGAACTTCCGGAACCGCGTGGCGCGCTTGTTCAGCACGTAGACAAACGGCAGAGCACCAGGAATCAGCCCCAAAATCAGCGACACCAAAGGAGCGCCCGTTCTTAAATAGATCACGTAGGTAGCCAACGCCCATCCGGTGACTGCGAGGAGCAGCACGCCGCCTGGGGTTAACTTCAGATCCGCCTGATACAACAAACGCCGCAGCCTGGGCGTGAGATCGAACCGCAATAAAAGCCGATTCAGCAGCGGGATCGCGCTGACGAGTTCTTGTTTGCGGATGTCTACCAACTCGTCTTTGACGCGTTGCCCCTCGGTCGCCAAAATGGCATCCAACCGGGTCAACGTCTGCTTTACGCGCTCCGAGGCGCCGGTTCCGCTGGCGGCAAGCAGGAGAGCGGCCACCAGAAATATGCCTACAAAAACTACAAACGCGAGCAGCATGTGGATTTATCCTTCGGCATCTTCACGCAACTTCCATTGAGGTTTCAAACAGCTCGCCTCCCAGCAGGACGCCGGCTACGCGCAATCGCTCCAAAAACTTGGGCCGAATGCCGCTGGGGCGAAACGCTCCGATCACATTGCCGTTCGGCCCGATGCCTTTCCGCTCGAACCGGAAGATCTCGTGCATGCTGATGACGTTCTCGTCCATGCCTGTGATTTCGGAGATGTTGACCACTTTTCTTGTGCCGTCGCTCAGGCGCGAGCACTGGACCAGAATCGTGATGGCCGAGGCAATCTGGTGGCGCACCGTCCGCTCCGGCAAGTTCATGCCCGCCATGGGAACCATCGACTCGAGTCTCGAGAGAGCGTCACGCGGGCTGTTGGCGTGAATCGTGGTCATCGAGCCCTCGTGACCGGTATTCATGGCTTGCAGCATGTCGAAGGCTTCTTCGCCGCGCACCTCACCGATGATGATCCGGTCGGGGCGCATGCGGAGACTGTTGATCAGCAGTTGGCGCTGCCGGATCGCGCCCTCCCCTTCGACGTTCGGGGGCCGGGTTTCGAGGCGCACGATGTTTTCTTGAGCGAGCTGGAGTTCGGCAGCATCCTCGATCGAGACCAGGCGCTCGGTGCGCGGGATGTATTGCGAAAGCATGTTCAAGAAGGTGGTCTTCCCTGCGCCGGTGCCGCCGGAGATCAAGATGCTGATACGCGCGCGCACGGCGGCGGAAAGGACCTGCAGCATCTCGGGCGAAACAGTCTTCAATCCGACCAGTGCGTCAGCCGAGAGCGGGCCGCTTGCAAAACGCCGGATGGACAAAGCCGGCCCGTCGAGCGCGAGCGGCGGAATGATCGCATTCACACGAGAACCGTCAGGAAGTCTCGCGTCGACCATGGGCGAAGATTCATCCACTCTCCTGCCGACCTTCGAGACGATGCGGTCGATGATCTGCATGACGTGGCGGTCGTCCCGAAACACCACATCCGTTTTCTGCAGCATGCCGCCGCGCTCGACGTAGACCTGAGTTTTGTTATTGACGAGGATGTCTGAAATTTTCGGATCCCGGAGCAGTGACTCGAGAGGGCCCAAGCCAAAGACCTCATCGAGGAGGTCCGCCTGCATCTTGTCCTTTTCCGCCGCGCTCAGCGGGATTTTGCCATCGGCGATGATGTTCTGAACCAGGCTGGCGACGGCCAGTTTCGCTTTGCCGTTTTGTACTGTCGACAGCTTCTCGAGATCGATCTTCGAGATCAGGGTTCGGTGAACGTCCGCTTTAAACTGCTCGAAATTAGGCTTTTCCATTAATTTGCACCTGTCTTAGGATCCGGACACAGTCGCGTTATCCAAACAAACCAAACTTTTTTCTTTTCGCCGGGCCCGGAGTTTGCCCGGAGGCTGAGGTCGCCATTTCGGCGAATGCCCGGGCTATGAGGCTCTTATCGAGCGCCATGGGCGTCCCGGTATTCTGCGCGCGTTGCGCGGCCGCGAAATCATTGGGGATTTTCCACTTTGCCGGGCGCGTCAAAGCCTTCGTAATGCTCGCCTCATCGATATCCGCGTTCCGCGTTACAAACCGGTTTAAGACGATCTCCAGTTTGCCGGCGTCGACCCCGCTGAAGTAGCGCGATATAAAACGGTTTGAATTTCTCAGGGCGGCCACGCTGACCTGCGTGACGAGATACACAGTGGTCGCCATCTCAAAGAGCGCCTCGTACATCTCGACCGAATGAGATCCCGCATCGAGCACGACGTGAGAGAAATTTTCACGGGCCACGCGCAGCAACTTATCGAGCCCGTTCTTCGAGGGTTGAAGAGAGGGAATGGTGTCGGAAGCCGCCAGCAAGGCCAGCCCGGAAGGGTGCTTGGCGAGCAGAACGGAAAGGAAATCTGCATCCAGACGCTGCGTATTCTCGAGTGCATCGAGCGCCGTAAACTTCGGCGTGACTCCCAGCATCAAAGCGGCGTCCCCGAGCAGCAGATCGAAGTCCAGCAAAACCGTTTTGCTGGCGGATTGCTTAGCAAGCGCTACCGCGAAGTTACCGGCAACTGTAGTGACTCCCGAGCCGCCCTTAGCGCTCGCAAAAACGAGCAGTTTGCCGGTCGTTTTCTTCTGCCGCCGCACTTCGTCGCGGCGAACCGAAGCCCGCACCAGCGCCTCGGCGATAGTGCCCGGCTGAACCGGCTCGGTCAGAAATTCACGCGCGCCAGCCCGCATGCAGCGTACGAGCAGTTCAGAATTCGCTTGAGCCGAATAGACCATTACGGTGAGCGAGCCGCTGGATGCGCACACATTCTCGACTACGTCGAGGGCCAATTCGGGGTCAGGGTCAAGGTCGATAACGATGACATCGTGATCCGCCTCGATGATCTTTGTGAGGTCGTCGACTTGCGGGTAGCGCGCCAGCTCACGCGCGATGGTGGCCTGCGGTCCTGCCAAGGCATGCGCTACGGCGCGGCGGCGCTCTTCATGCGGCCCGATCAGAACCAGGGATAGCGCGCTCATACTGAGCGACTCGGTGTCGCGGATAGAAGTGGACATCACACGATTCCAACTTTCGCCCCCGCGCCACGCGCTTGAACGGAACGCAAGGGTAAATTGCCACAACCAGGTTTCAAATACTCTCGAAGTAGCTTTGTCATGACACTGCGAAAAACGAAAAAATGGTCCCGATCGCGATGGCGGGAGCATAGGGCATGCTGCGCGCGGCCGGATTCGATAACGCTAGCGCGGGGTGAGGCCGCAGTCCCCTTTTTCTAAGGCCAAAAACCAAATCGCCTGCGCCCGTGAGCGCTTCCTTCAAAAAACCGCCGCGGAGCGCCCAAAAAAGCGCCATCACGCCTCCGGCGAGGCCCATCACGACCAGCGCAAGGAGTAGCTGCCGCGGGCCGATCCATGCTCCAACAGCCGCGCACAGCTTGAGGTCCCCCATGCCCATCGCATCGAGCCAATACAGCACTCCCAGCAAAAGCGCCGCAAGCAGCACGCCAAGAACACTTTGCTCGAGGCCCGTCCAACCGTGAGTGAGCGCCGAGACGGTGAGCCCCGCCAACAGGAACGGGAACACCAGCCAATTCGGAATGCGCCGGCTGCGGAGATCCGTGACCATAGCGATCATGAGTACGATGAGCGTGGGCCACCAGGCGACGGAATGCATAGGTGTTCAATACCGCAGAGCGTAGCGTAGTCTAGATGGAGCTGTTTAGCGTCGCCGCGACGCTGACGAACGCGCCGTTGATGCCATTTGCGAGACTCTGCATTCCCGCAGTCGCCCCCAAGGCGACGAGCGCGACAATCAGAGCGTACTCGATCAGGTCTTGCCCAACTTCTTCTTTCAGGAGCTTCGCGAGTTTTGTTACGGGGTAGAGCTTCGCTCTTAGATTTCGCATCCAGGTTTTCTCCATCAACACGAACTTATAAATACACGGGGCTGAGTAATCTTTGTAGCAATTCGAAACCCACTTCGATGAGGTCGAAAGCCATTGAAACGCAAGCATCTAAGCGAGGGAACCGGATCTCTTCTGTGAACGGCTGTTTACACTTGCTCGGGTCAGTGGCGCGCCGTACACAGTGACAGGTGAGGCACCGCCCTAGGGAACAGAATCCTTAAATCGGAAAGGCGTCCAGTGATGAACTCCCTCCCTCCAGCGCGTACGGTGTGCGGGAACTTCGCCCGCAAATGGGACAGAAGCCCACCGTATTCCGCCTCGTCAGAAGGCAGTGGAAAGAAAACGAAGTCGGTGAGGGCGCAATCGCTCAAGTTTTTAAGCAATTGCGTATCGCGTTGCCGCATTACAAAGATGCGGTTGCCCGGTGCGAGCATTTCATCCGAATACTCTGCGGTCCAATAACTTGGCAGGTAATAGCCAGCGTGCCGGAAACCTAATAAATGGACATCAAAGCCGATAACAAGACTGTGTACAGGGGACGCGACTTGGGGCAACTCCCTTAAAATTTCAGTGAGTTGGATCTCAAATTGTTGCACTCCGCGGTAAGAACAGTACACCGGGGCGAGCACGAAAATGAAAACGTTCGCAAGTGCCGAAGCGCCGATGATAGCAAGCTTAAGTGGCTTCCGGAAATGGATTTCCCTATACCATTCCGATAGCCACAGCCCCAACCAGGCGCAAACGGGAGGAAACAAGACTAGCAGATACCCGCTGTTTGCGAACTTAAGAAAAACGAAGGTGAAGAATAGCAGGCCGGGGAAGATCCACACTTGGGTAAATAGCTTTAGCGGTTGCGCGATACTGCTTCGGTGAAGCGCTCTGGCGGAAAAGATGATGGCACATCCAAAAGTTAGGATGTAAATTTTCGCGATAACGCACAGGCGCGCGAGAGATGCCAAAATTCGAGAGTTCATGACGCTCTGCTGCGCCGGCACTCGCCACCACAGAGAAAACAAAGCAGAAAGGTACGCGGGCGTTCCGCCGCTAGCCCGAATCATGGGTATGACCCACGCCAAGATTGTGATTCCGAGTGCGCCAATCCCAAGAAACGCGTACCTACGCGGCACGCCTCGCAACGAGAGAAGAAATAGAGGTCCGAGGAAAAGGGCGGACGATGGCCGCACTCCGACCGTAAATCCGAGCGTGGCTGCAGCTGCAAACACGGTCCCTCTATGGCCGGTGTAAACCGCCCAGCAAAGATATCCGACCAAGGCGGAAAGGAAGGCCTCAACAATATACGTCAAAGCAACCGTTCCGTGGAACCACGCAAGTGGTGAAAACAGGAACAGAATACCTGCAAACACAGCTGCTTCGGACCCAAACCAAACATACGCGAGTTTATAAATCGTCAAGACCGCTCCGCAGCTTGCAGCAATGCTCAGGCATACCAATGCCGCGTTAGGATTGTGGAAAACTGTATCTAACAATCGTCCGAGACAGATGTAAAGGAAGTAGCCTGGCGGGTGTGGTTGGTGAACTGCAGGGTTAAAACGCTTCATCCCGAGTGCGAAATTCACGGAATCCAAATCGTAGAGATAGTGACTTCTGAAGACATAGCGAGTTATGGCCACCGCAACGGTGAGATACCCACACTCCACGCTTTGCCGAGACGGCATGCCGTGGACCTGGCAATTCGCTAGCCACTTTCTACGTTGAAATCTCGACGCTGAAGGTCGACAGCGTGCATCGAAGCCGAATCAGTGTACTGTTTAATTGACTCCACGGATCAAGTGTGTACGCGAGTGGACGGTCGATGCGGCATTGATCACCAAAAACCAATGACTTAGATGGTTCGGAAGCCGCTCCAGCGTGGTTCCTCGATTGCAAAGAGAAGCTCGCGGTGCATTGCCACCGCAGAGACACACTTAACCCGGAGAAATGCGATGAGAAATAGCTTACTGAAACTGTATGTGAAGGCGCAGGTGACACTGGCCACTTTGAAGAATGACGAGAACGGTCAGGATCTGATCGAGTACGCCCTCGTCGTCGCCCTGGTTGCTCTCGGAGCAACGGCCGGCATGAAAGCTTTGGCGACCGGCATCAACACGGCATTCGCCAATATTGCTACCACGCTAAACAACTCTATCTGACCAGCTAACTTGGACCGATTCCAAGGAGCTGCATAGTCGGGAGTCGAAACCTAAGCTTCGCCTATGGTCTGGCGGAGCGGATGACCACCCAAGCCGCGTAGGATGGAGAGTGACTTACATACTCTGCGTTCGGGTTAAAGGGGCAGTTTGGCCGTTTCCTTAACAGCTATGATCCCAAAGGAGGCGCAGCGCGAGCGCCCCTTTCGAGTGAATAAGGGCATGCTGGCGGTTTCCGCCATCATGCTTCTCGTAATTGTGGCCGCTCATCGGGCAGCCGATTCTCCCTATGACTTTGGAGTTTTCTATTACGCGGCCCACATGGTCTTGGATGGCGCGCGCAGTTCGTTATACGATCTGAACGCGCAGCATCTGTTTCAGCTTCGGTATCATCGCCCTCCTCACTTGCTGTTTTACTACCCGCCGACGAGTCTCCTACCGTTCTTACCGTTCGCAATGCTTCCTATCCAGGCCGGTTTTGTTCTTTGGACCGCTACGTCCCTGGCCCTACTCACTGCCTCGGTCAGATCGCTGTGCTTGAGAGCGCACCTTTTAAACCACAACTGGCCGATGTGGCTGGCATTGGCGTTCTTACCCGTTCTTCTGAACCTCGTGCATGGTCAACTTTCCATTTTCATCTTGGCCTGTTATGTTTGGGCCTACGCACTTATGAGCGGCGGAAGACGATTTGCCGCTGGCCTGGTGCTTTCGCTAGCTCTTATCAAATTCCAGCTTGTTGTCGGTTTTGTGTGTGTGTTGTTGCTGAGAAAGCGATGGCGGGAGCTTGGTGGCTTCGCCACAGGCTGTATTCCGCTCGTTGTGGTATCCGGGGAAATGGTGGGATTTCGTAATTTGCTTCGCTATCCGCAATTTGTATTCAATTGTGATCGCGCCCGTGACGTGAAGCCGGAGGCTATGGCGAACCTGAGAGGCTTGACAGAATTGTTCCTTGGAAGCGGACCCCACATTATTGTGGTCGTTTCTCTTGCCATTGTGGTCTTGGCGGTCGCGGCGTGGTCCTGGACAAGTCTCGATTCTGGCTTCTCTTCTGCTCTCTTGGCCAGCATGCTCGTCAGCTATCATTTTTGTCCATATGACCTCTCTTTGACGATCGCGCCGCTTTGTATAGCAGCGAAGAGACTTCACAATCGAGGGAAAATATACCTAGCGCTCAGTGCAGTTGGGCTTCCTATTTTGATTGCCATCGTGCCCCAGCTACATTTTTCCCTGCTGGCTATTCCGATGATTGCTGCCCTGGTCTGTATAGGGTTTAGGCGAAAAGATCAACTAGCGGCTCACGTCTTCCAGCCCGAAGCCGCGCATCAGCATGTAACTTTGCGTTACTAAGGTGTCAGTTTAGATAACTCCGGGATCGCGCAATGACAACTGACGACTGGTCGGAGTAGATTTTCTTCCATCCACTTATTAACGGCAATACACGAGAAATGCTGTTCTCGTGTGATAATAGACAGAAGGTTATGTGATATTTATCGAGTAAGTTCCTCGGATCTGCCTGAAAGCTTTTCCATTTCCCGTATTCAGCGAGCACGCCCGCGGGCTCGTACAAATCAGCTCGCCCGTCAATGAACACTCTGTGTTCCGGTGCAGCCCAAATAAGATAGCCTCCGTAGATGTACTCGTTGAGCATTCTGCCCGAGATTCCCGAGCGTTGTATGAATTCCACTGCTTTTACGGGGTTTGCATTCTCGACCTGCTGCTCAAGGCTGCGTTGGTTAGGAAATGCCAGCACCAGAAGCGGCAGCGAGAATGCTACCATGACGGCGTTCGGCCAAGGCTGGTCCCTGTCTGGACGGTATTGATCCCAAGCGGTCGCGAGCAGTCGGCATAGAATGGGCGCTGCAAGTATCCCAAATACAAAAAACATCCGTTCATGGCGGACAGCAAATCCGAATCCCATCAGCACCAAGAGAAATTCCTGAAACCGCAACTCAAGACTGCGAAGTAACGGAACCAGAAAAATCAGTGCAGCCACTGCTAGGAAAGCGAGCGCTCGCCCATTAGAGAAGTTCGGTTGCTGCCATTCGGAGACGCTTTGCAGGTTTAGCGGTTGGTTCAGCATGACATCGAGCGGATAAACCAACAGCTTCGGCCCGATCGGATTGACGAGCAGCGCTACCACAGAAAATCCGAACGAGATCAAGAGCATTATCCGCCTCCGTCTCTCCCAGCGTGTCCCGACGAGTAACCCCATTTTGAAGTCAAGAGAAGAACAAAAGATCGTCACAGCAAAGACCGCCATGCCAAAGAAGAAGGAGCCGTGACAATTGATCCAGACCGCGAATAGGGGCGGCAAAGCAAAAAACCAACGGGGATCACGGGTGCGTCCAAGATGAAGAATCAGGAGTTCGCAAATCAATAGCAGATATCCGATCATGTGCGGCCGGATCGCCAAGCCAACGGTCGAAAACAGCCAGGTAATGAGCCCGCCCACGAATGCCACCTTTACATTGCCTGAATAAAAACTACAAAGTATGTAGGCGCCAAGGATCAATGCTGCAGCCAGAATGCAAAACCAAAACATTAATCCCGAATATCCGCCAACCTTCCAGGCAGCGTATATGGTGACCTCGGAAAGCCACTCTTGTGCGACCCAGGGATGACCGTATGCAGTAAACGAAAATGGATCAACTCGCGGAATCGAGTGTGTCTTCCAGATGATTTCGCCCGTCTTAAGATGCCACCATAGGTCCGGGTCACTGAAACGCAACCGAACAGTGAACAGCGTAAGGACGACGAGTAGAATCGCCAGTACGACTGGAAACGAGAAAACTGCACGCCACGCGCTGCGGTGGATCAGCTTGGGAGAAATGTCGAGGTGTGGCTCAGTTAAAGCTTCAGGCGGCATCGATCGTTCCGATATCCTCGGGTGATCGAATCAAACGATGCAAATACGCCCGCGAGATGTTGAGGCTTCGGGCAGCGAGCGTCTTATTGCCTTTGCAGTCTTCGATCGCCTTCGTTGCGAGTCTTACCTTGAAGTCGCGCAAAAGCGTCTCGAAGGAACCGATTTGCGGCACCTCGCTCATCTCTAAGGCTTCTTGTTCGTGCAAATTTTCCGGCAGATCCATTCCCTGGATGAGATCTCCATCGGCACGAATGATGGCTGTCTGAATCGCATTTTCCAACTCTCGAACATTTCCAGGCCAATCGTATTGCTGGAGCAAAGCGAGAGCGCCGGGTGCGAAACCGGTTACGGATTTATTGTAGACATCAGAGTACTGCTTCAGGAAAAAGCAGGCGAGGACGCGAACATCCTCAAGATGGTCCGCCAATGCCGGGGCTTTGATCGTAACGACGTTGATCCGGTAAAACAGATCAAGCCGGAACGTGCCCTCGGCAACCATGCGCGGAAGATCTCGATGTGTTGCGAAGATCACGCGGGCTCTCAGCGGGATTGCGCGGCCGCTGCCGAGACGAGTAAACTCCCTTTGCTGCAGTACCCGCAACAATTTCACCTGCGTCTGAAGACTCAATTCTCCTATCTCATCCAGCACGAGAGTGCCGTTCCCGGCTTGCTCCAAGTAACCTGTGCGCGTACCGGCGGTGCCAGTGAAAGCGCCCTTCTCGTGACCAAAGAGCTCGGTTTCAATCAGCGTCTCTGGAATGGCGCCGCACGAGACGGCGACGAACGGAAACTTCGCCCGCTCACCCAGGTTGTGAATAGCCCTCGCGATGAGTTCCTTACCCGTTCCACTATCCCCCGCGATGAGCACTGAAGCGTTTAAGTTTGCAACGCGCTTTATCAGATCGTAGACGTTGCGCATTTCCGCACTCGAGCCGATCAGGCCATCACACCGCAGCGGCTCTTCCGATTCGCCCTGGGTGTAATTACTCGCGCGCTTGCCTTCGAGCTCGCGCTTCATTGCGGCGTGCTCTGATGCCCGGCGGATCACCGCCTTAAGGTCACGCAATGCCGGTGGCTTGCGGCAATAGCTATGCGCGCCACGTTGGACCAAGTCAATTGCCGTTGGGCGCGAGGCATCATCCGTCAGAACCACCACAGCAATCCCATGCACCCTAATCTGATCGAAAAAGTTTACTTCCTGATCGATGTCGCTGAATTCCTCGTCCAGATCCAGCAGCAAAACGTCGAGCGAGCCGTCCCGAACGAGTTGCTTGAGTTGATCTCCATTGGTTCCGGCGATTACGTGAAAATCCCTGCCTAATGCAGGCGCGAGCAGGGGCTGCAACTTGGAATCCCGCGACGACAGCGCGACTCGGATCATACGCCGGTGATAGTCATCACCCTCCCTTGCTAAAACTTGTCGGAGATTCGAGAATAACGGCTTTCAGAATCATAAGCAATTCTACGTAGTACTATCGTCTTACAGTTAAGTTATGGTGCAGAACAGTACTAGAGTACTGGAGAGATTGAAATCCGCGATCCTGCTGCACTCGTACGCTATTCTTTCCTAAGTCCACTTACTCACGTGCGCGGTTCAGAACCGCGACAGTGATGGAGTGCACTCTGAGTCTCTTTTTCAACAAGCTCTCAGTCTTCAGACTGCTTGGCGCACGCTGTTCTTTGCTAATGTAGTCGCGTGAATCTGCCCCGCTGCAGCGGTGTTTTGCTGCACCCGACGTGTTTCCCATCGCTTTCGGGCATCGGTGATTTTGGGCCGGAAGCATTCCGGTTTGTAGATCAGCTAGCCGCGGCTGGCCAAACGATTTGGCAGATGTTGCCGCTTGGCCCGACCGGCTATGGCGATTCGCCTTACCAGTTGTTTTCGGCTTTTGCGGGCAACCCTTTGTTCATAAGCCTTGAGCCGCTTGTCCACGGGGAATTGCTGAGCAATAGGGACTTCGAGAGCGCCCCGCGATTTCCGCTCGACAGCGTGGATTATGAGCGAGTAAGCCAGTGGAAGTTGCCGTTACTCGCAAAAGCGTATCGAGCTTTTCGGGAAGAGCGGTCTGCGGCCGACCAGCGGGCTTTCGAGAATTTCTGCGCCAAGGAAGCGGCTTGGCTGGATGACTACGCGCTGTTTACCGCCCTTAAGAATGCGTTCGGGCCCGAAAAAGACTGGACCGCCTGGGATAAGGATCTCGTCAAGCGTAAGCCGGACGCACTAATCCGCTGGCGCGCAAAGCTGACTGAGGAGGTCGAGTGTCAGAAGTATTGGCAATTTGAGTTTTATCGTCAGTGGCACGCGCTGCGGAAGCACTCGCAGGATCGCGGCGTTCGTCTGATGGGCGATATTCCTATCTACGTTGCCCACGATAGCAGCGATGTCTGGGCTCACCCGGAGCACTTCTGCCTGGACGAACGCGGCCGGCCAGCTGCCATCTCCGGAGTACCGCCGGATTACTTCAGCGCCACGGGCCAGTTGTGGGGCAACCCGATCTACCGTTGGGCCGAAATGCGGCATTCAGATTTCGCGTGGTGGACCGAACGCTTTCACGCGATGTTCCGCCTGTTCGATATCGTGAGGCTCGATCATTTTCGGGGATTCCAGGCCTACTGGGAAGTTCCTGCGGGGGAACACACCGCCGTACACGGCCGCTGGGTCGAGGGACCCGGAGCGCCGCTCTTTCGAGCTGTAAGAAAACAGTTGGGCGAGCTTGATATCGTAGCCGAAAATTTGGGCGTGATTACGCCTGAAGTTGAGGCAATGCGGCACGAGTTCGGATTCCCCGGAATGTCAATCCTGCAGTTTGCCTTCGGCGCTGACCCGCAGGCTTGCAGCTTCAGGCCACACAATTATGAGCGCGACGTATTTGCGTATACCGGCACTCACGACAACGACACAATCATGGGCTGGTGGAACAGCGAAGGCGGCGACAGCACGCGCACTTCCGACGACGTGCGAAGAGAAAAAGCATTTACGCTGGAGTACCTGGGCCCCAGCAGCGAGCCCATGCACTGGAAAATGATCCGCACTCTGCTTGCTTCGGTCGCTCGCGCTGCCATCGTGCCCATGCAGGACATTCTCGGGCTGGGCAGCGAATCGAGGATGAACAAACCCGCCACTCTCGGAGGCAATTGGCGATGGCGAATGCGCCCTGACGCATTCACGCGGGAACATCAGGCGCGGCTACGCGACCTTGCTGCCGCTTACGGCCGAATTCCGGGAGACGCGGGATCCTGTTAATGGAATCGCTCGTTCGCCTGTTCAGCGTGAAACGCATCAACGGCGGGGAGTCCGAGCGGATTCTCGACAGCGTCGCGAATGAGGAGCCGCTCGAAATTCGCGTCAGTTACTGGTTTAAGGACGTGCGCACAACGGGCAGCCTTGCCGTTACTATGCGGACGCCCGGCCACGATCGGGAACTTGCGGCAGGCTTTCTGCTATCCGAAGGAGTGATTCGCAGCCGGGAAGATCTCCTTGACATTCGCGCGCTAGGCACGCATCCTTCGAACGAAATCGTTGCCGACCTTGCAGCCAGTGTCGATTTCGACGGTTGGAGAACTGCCCGCGTCAGTATCGTGAATTCGAGTTGCGGCATTTGCGGAAAACGCACGCTCGAGGCGATTACGGGCCAAGTCTTTCGTCCGCTGAACGTGTGCCTGCGAATAGATGGGGCGCTGATTCTAAGACTGCCGGAGCTGCTGCGAGAGCGTCAGCAAGGCTTCGCAAAAACGGGAGGCTTACATGCCGCCGCGTTGGTGAACCGGGCGGGCCGGATTGAAATGCTGTTCGAGGACATCGGCCGTCACAACGCGCTCGACAAGCTGATCGGCCACTGTGTTCTGAACGATCGCATTCCGCTTAACGACAGCCTTCTGTTCCTGAGCAGCCGCAGCAGCTTCGAGCTCGTGCAGAAGGCCGTATTGGCGGGCTCCCCCATATTGGCCACCGTGGGAGCGCCGTCAAGCCTGGCAATCGAAGCCGCGCGGGAACACGGCCTGACGCTGATCGGATTCATTCGGGATGGCCATTTCAATATTTACTCGGGTGAGTGGCGGATAGACTCAGTAGAGGGTGAAGCTGAGGTTTCGGAACAATAGCGTGCGCGTTCGGGTAAACCGGCCTGAAGTGGAACGTCTGGCGCAGGGCGCTGCTCTGGAAGAAGAAATTTGTTTTCCCGGCGGCGAGTGTATCCGTTATGTGGTCGAACCGTGCTCTGGGTTCGCGCCTCGAGCTTCCTTCGAAAATGGCACGATCCGCTTATGCGCACCGTACCATTTAGTTCGCGACTGGGCTGAGAAGGACGTGATCGGAATGTATTTCGAGTTTCCGGCGAATGGCAGTAGTCTCAAAATCGCCATAGAAAAGGATTTGGAATGTACGGAAGCGCCGGTCGGGGAGCAGGACCCGTACGCGTTTCCCCGCGCTTCGCAGAACTCTTGAGCGGCTTGCTAATCACTATCTACGTCACGATGGCTGGCCTTTACCGCAAATCCCGCCTTGTTCAATCGCTTTTGAATCTCGTTGGCAATGAGCACGGAGCGGTGATGACCGCCCGTACAACCAAACGAGATAGTCAGATAACTTTTCCCTTCGCGAATGTAGTGGGGCAAAAGATAAATCAGTAGTTCCGAAATGCGATTGATAAATTCAACGGTTTGGGGAAAGGATCGGATATATCGAGCCACCCTCGGGTGCCGTCCGCTAAGATTCTTGAACTCCGGAATGTAATTTGGATTAGGAAGAAAGCGGACGTCGAACACGAGATCGCTGTCGGCCGGTATGCCGTAACGGAACCCGAAGCTGTTCACATATACCAAAATCTTTTTGCCATCCTGAGCGTCCTTAAATTTGCTCGTGATCAGCCGCCGCAGCTCGTGCACGTTCAATTTTGAGGTGTCGATGTAAAGATCAGCCAGCGCTCGAATCGGGGCCAGTTGATCGCGCTCGTCTCGAATGCTGGTCAACACCGTGGCCTCAGCGCCCAGCGGATGCGGGCGCCGGGTCTCGCTGAATCTTCTCTGCAGAACCTCGTCGTCGGCATCCATGAATAGAAGCGTCGAGTTGACATGCTTCTTCAATTCCCGGTACATCTTCGGAAATTGCTTGAGGTCTTCACCTTCGCGAATGTCCACAACCAGCGCCGCGCGCCTGCGGCTTTTCGAATCATGAGTGAGATCGGCAAATTTTGGCACCAGCGAGATTGGAAGATTGTCGACCGCGTAGTATCCTGCATCCTCGAATGCATTCAAAGCGGTCAATTTTCCAGAGCCGCTAATTCCCGTAATGATCACGAGATCGGGTTTCAAAGCATGGTCGCCCCCGGCAGCCGCCGGTTGCGCCACGTGTTTCGGCTTCGGCATTTCTAAAGGCGCGGCCGCAAATATATCTAGTATTCGCGGCGAACGCTTACTAGTGTAACTAGCTGGAAGATTACGACTCGATCAAATCGAAGTTTCCATCCGGCCGCCGGACTAATACCGAGAGGCAGTTTCGGTCGGAATCGCGATACACAACATAATCCGCCTGAGTTTCTATCTCGATCATGGCTTCATCGAGGGTCATGGGCTTGCGGCCATCGTAATCTACCCGGAAAATCTTCGGTGTCCCTGCCAGGCGGCCGCTCACAGGCCCGGACTTACCGGGAGCGCTCTGCCGCTCCCCGGGGACCTCATTTGCCCACTCTTCCTTGCTCTCTCGAACGCCCTTCGGGTCGCGATGCGTATCGCGCCAGCGGCGGCGCAGCTTTACAATCTGCTTCTCAAGATTGTCGACTGCCTGTTGAAACGCGACCGCAAGCTCGGCGTCGGCGGCCTCCCCGATCAGAGAGTGATCGTACACATTCGTCACGATCTCCACTTTGTGAAGATGCCGTTCCAGGTGATGCGTGACGTGGGCCTCGCGCTCGCCGCGCTGTTCTATCATCTTGCTCAGCTTCGCGAGCTTCGCTCCCACTTTCTTCTCAAGCTCAGGAGTGAACTCTTTGGTTTTGCCGGTATAGATGAGCTTCATCGTTCCCTCAAATAGGCGGGCATGCGGATGTCTTCCTCGCCGGGCGTGACGGGTTCTGCGTTATCAGTCCCGCAAACGGCGCTGATGCGTCGATGGGATTTTCATGTCCTCCCGATACTTTGCCACTGTACGCCGGGTGACTTGGATTCCTTCGGATTGCAACCGTGCCGTGATCTGCTCATCCGTGAGCGGATGCGAGGTATTCTCCTCTTCAATCATCTTCTTGACGCGGCGCTTTACGATCAGAAGCGGCGTACCACTCCCCAGCGGCCCCTGAACAGCTTCCGAAAAGAAGTACCGCAACTCGAACACACCCTGGGGCGTGTGCGCGTACTTGCTGGCTACGGCGCGACTCACCGTCGACGGATGCACTCCAATCTCTTCGGCAACCTCTTTGATCATCATGGGCCTTAGGCGGTCGATGCCAAATTCCAGGAACTCGGGCTGCCTCCGCACAATGGTTTGGCAAACGCGCAGGATGGTCTGCTTTCTCTGTTCGATGTTCTTAATCAGTTGAAGGGCTGACGCGTAGCGCTCTTTCACATAGTTGCGCACGTCTTTGTTCGGCTCCTGCTCGCGGTCGATCATCCGCTTATACTCGCCATTGAGCCGAAGCTGCGGAATATCGTCATCGTTCAAACTGATTACGTAATCGTCTCCGTCTTTTGAGATATAGACGTCCGGCTCAACCTGACGCGCGCCCGCCCCCGAATACCGGAGCCCCGGAGCGGGATCGAGATGCCGAATCACATCGACTGCAATCTGGATGTGCTCCGCCGGCCGTCCCAATACCCGGGCCAGTTGCGACATTTGCCGCGTTTCGAGAAGCTTTAAATGGTCGTGAACGATTTTCCACGCAACACTGTCCCGCGATCCGCGCGCTTCGAGCTGCAGCAGCAGACATTCCCGCAACGTAGTCGCGCCGATTCCGGTAGGATCGAGCATCTGAACCGCCCGCAACCCAGCCTGCATATCTTCAATGCCGATGCCTTCTGCCGTCCCAATCTCCTCAATTGGCGTGGTTAAATATCCGCTTTCTTCGAGATTGCCGATGATGCTGTTCGCAGCCTGCCGCACGGCGTCCGGCAGTATGGCCACGCTCAATTGCGCTTCGAGGTGATCGCTTAAAGTAACCGGCGATGACAAAAACGTCTCAAAAGACGGCTTGTCGACCGGCTCTGAAGCCGGGCTCTTGAATCCGGGATCGAGATAATCGTCGAAAAATGTGCCGAAATCAATTTCATCGAAAGGATCGGTTTCAGCTTTGCTCGACTCCTCAACCGCCAGCGCAGTACCCGAGCCATCACTCGTGCTTTCCGGTAAAACGATACTCGCGCCGTCTCCGTCTGGCGCCAAATCCACTGCTTCAATGAAATCCTGCGGCTCGACTTTTTCGAGAAGCGCCTGATCCGCCGGGTCCGTTTGCCGTTCGCGCTCGAGCAGCGCCTGGACTTCCTCGGGAGTCAATTCCTCGCCGGCTTCCGTCGCCTCCTCCAGCACCGGATTCTCGGCAATCTCATTTAAGATCATGTCCTTCAGCTCCAGGCGGTTGAGCTGGAGGACGGTGACCATTTGCACCAGGCCCGGCGTGAGTATCTGCTTTTGCTGTACTCCTAGGTGCAGGCGTTGCGAAAGCGAACTCATTTGGATTCAGTGTAGCACCGGAAAACGCGTGTCCCGGACAACACAAACGTGCCGTATCTAAGCGCTTTTTCGCAACTTATTCATGTGTTCTGGCACTCCTGCCAACGTCGGCATCCTGGCCGGCGTCAGCACAATCAACTGGCCAAGCCCGGTGGAAAATAGAAGTTGTCCCCAAGGTAAATCCGTCGGACTTCAGGATCATTGCCCAGCGACTCCGGAGACCCGGCCCGAAAGATGCGCCCATTACTGATGATGTACGCGCGATCTGTTACCGCCAGCGTCTCGCGGACATTATGATCCGTAATCAAGACGCCGATGCCCTTTCGCTTGAGATCGCCGATAATCCGCTGCAACTCAAGCACCTGAATCGGATCGATGCCGGAAAACGGCTCGTCCAAGAGAATGAAGTCCGGTTGTAGAACCAGAGAGCGCGCAATTTCGACACGCCGCCGCTCGCCCCCCGACAGCATGTAGCCTTTGCTGTGCCGTACGGTTTCAAGGCCCATGTCACTGATCAGATTCTTCATCCGCTCTCGCCGCTCGCGTGCATTCAGGGGCAAAGTCTGAAGGATTGCCATCAGATTGTCTTCAACGCTGAGTTTTCGGAACACCGATGGCTCCTGCGGAAGATAGCTGACGCCCCGGCGCGCCCGCAAGTACATGGGCAAACGGGTCACGGGCTGATTATCGAGAAGGACCTCACCGGCTTCGGGGCTGACCAGCCCAACAATGATATAGAAAGAAGTCGTTTTACCGGCGCCATTCGGCCCAAGCAGCCCAACTACTTCGCCCTGTTCCACTCGAACGGATACGTTATCGACAACCCTGCGGCCGTTATACGATTTCGATATCTCGACTGTCTGCAGAGTTCGGATACGCTGTGGGCTGGGCACTGATTCGCTTAAACGGGCCGAGGCTCGGATCCGGGCCCATGTCCTATCATACGCGGTGAATGCGTCGGGCGATTCCGTTTCTTGTGGTGGTGATCGCAAGTCTTCGCCTCTGTCATATTCACTTGCTCTGGGCCGACGAAGACTACCATCTTGCGGCGGCTATTCATATCCTGAACGGGAAAATACCGTACCGTGATTTTTGGTACGACAAGCCGCCTCTCTGCGCGGCTTTTTACTTGCTTATCGGCGGCTACTCCGGATGGCCGCTTCGGTTTTTGGATATCGCCTACATTCTTGCGTGCTGCCGTCTCACCTATTTGCTCGCGCGCGACTGGTGGCGCGACGCACTCGAAGGATACGCCGCCGCCCTCCTCCTGGCATTTTTTACGACCTTCTATCTACCCTCGGCAGTCATTCCGTTCGCTGCGGACGCGCTCATGATCCTTCCGCATCTCGCGGCCATTTACTGCATGCGCAGAAAGCGTGCCCTCTGGTCCGGCGTGTGGGCCGGAATCGCGTTTCTCGTAAACGCAAAGGCGCTTTTTGTTCTTGCCACTTGCGGCCTTTTTCTGCTTCCGCAATGGATCGAGCTGCTCTCTGGGTTCGCTGTGCCCCTGGCTATCGGCGCGATCACCGCCTTGATCTCGGGCGCCTGGGCCGGCTACTACGAACAGGTATGGCGTTGGGGTTTGATTTACGCAGAACGCTCGCCCGTGCTGAACCCCCTAAAAACGGGCCTGATCAGAACGCTCGACTGGACCGGTTTTCACGCAGCGCCGGTCTTCGGCGCCGTTTATGGCTTGTCACGCGCCAAGCGCAACGACCGGGTTCAGCTTCTCGTCTGGATTGCTCTCTCATTCGCCGCAGTTTGCCTCGGCTTCAGATTTGCGTCCCACTACTTTCTCCAGGTATTGCCGCCGCTCACCATTGCCGCGTCTCACGGAATCGTTCTGGGAGTCCGAAGATACCGACGACGCGCGACGGTAGCG
The DNA here is from genome assembly GCA_963703035.1 of uncultured Acidobacteriaceae bacterium. Taxonomy (GTDB): domain Bacteria; phylum Acidobacteriota; class Terriglobia; order Bryobacterales; family Bryobacteraceae; genus Bog-105. Next base: position 4,149,681 of record OY969780.1, read on the forward strand.
CTGGCGATTCTTCTACTGATCCCACTGATTCGGTTCGGGCCTCGCTACGCTTTGCTCGTGCTCGATAACTTATCTCATCGCGATCCCAACTGGTCCGACGTCCTTATGGACATCGATAGCCAGCACGCGGCGGCAAAAATCCGCTCCTTGGCACATCCCGGGGACACATTGTTCGTGTGGGGTTACCGGCCGGATCTATACGTCTTTACACGGATGAGTTCCGACAGCCGCTTTTGGGACTCGCAGCCACTGACGGGGGTTCCAGCCGACCGCCATCTCTCGGCGACGAATGCGATCTACGCCGGCCCGGCGGTTGCCAACCGTCTAGAACTTGCCCGGTCACATCCAACCTTTCTGGTCGACGGCCTAGGACTTCTGAATCCAAAGCTGCGCCTGGACGTCTTTCCGGATCTCAGGCGCTGGGAAGCGTCGTATGCGGTTATTGCCCGCACGAACCTTTGCTTGATTTATCGCAGAGTGGATGCGCGGCGCTGATCACTTCTTCTTCATCTGCGTGTAAGCCAACTGAGCCTTTTGGCCCTCCACAAACAGATGATCGTCGTCGCTGTAATACGTAAGCTGGCGTCCCTTGGTGATGCCTTTGTAGCTGTCCAGCATCTGCGGACTGCCGCCATTCAGAACCACTTTGTCTTCTTTGGTGTAATACTCGCAATGCTCGGAAGTTCCGGTGCGCGTTCTATCGGGTTTGACTTCGACCATGACGATATTACCGTCGGCAATCGCATGATCGAGCGAAGATTCATCGCTCTTTTTTTGACTCTTGGGCGTTAGAAACGCGCGTAGCTGTTTTGCGTTCACCGTCATGCTGTCCCGAACCAGCTTTACCCCGCCCGTGTACAGAGCTATGCGCGTATCATCGCTATAGGAAAGCTCCGGTGCGTGCACGATTGTGAACACCGGCGCCGAATCGGCCTGGGCAGGTTGCGGCGCTTGCGTTGCGGCGCTCTGGGTTTGGGATTTGTCGTCGGACCGGTTGTCCACCAACTCGCTCACTACCTTTCCAACCGCGTGCAGGGTCTGCTGATCGCGGTCGACATCGATAACATTCGCCGAGATGCGATTCGCGCCTTGCCACATCACGGCATGACCTTGATAATGCACCTTGGTGTTGTTTTCACGCGTGATCATGGTGTCGGCGGTCGCCTGCATGGCCTGAGTATCGTCGAGCATGGATGTGCCGGCTTTAGCATTCCGGTCCGGCTCGTGCGTCGATACAACGTGTCCGGCGGCATCCATATCGCCGTTCGCTTGATTCATCACGATCTTGTCTGCAATGGTCGCGCCCGTATCGTCTGACACCCGCGCGTTATCTGTGAGCGTGATGCGGTTAATCGTCTGTTCGAGAAAGGCTTTCTTTGCGTGGGCCTGGCGCACACCCTCTTGGTACCGGAAGTTGCCGGTCTGTTCAATCGTCGCGATCTGGTTGGTGTTGGGCGTGAACTTTGCCGTTAGCTGATCGCTCCAGGTGAGCGCTGGAACCGGCGCTCCCGCGTTGGCCTTCGCGCTCACGTTTGCCGCCGGCTTGACTTTTGCGGCCGTGGGCGGCTTATCCGTATGCGTCGAAACGTTCCAAGCGAGGAAAGTATCGACGTAGCTGCCCGCGCCATAAACGATCCGCAAATGCGAAGCATTCAGGGTTCGATGCGACTGCTCCGGGCGATTCGGCTTGAACTCCAGTTGCGCTTGGGAGGGAGCGCGGATCTCCTGAATTTCCTGGCCTCCCGGCTTCATCTCCAGTTCGATGTGCTCGCTCCGCAGAATACGCGTCTCGGCGAGCTGAACGCCTGGTTGCGGCAGAGGAACTGACTCGGCGTTTGCGTGACCGTCCGCAAGCACCAGGTGGAGATCGCTATTGTCCTGCTCTTGCCCGTTTACCTGCTTGGCGTCGACTGTAAACCTGAGATCTGCGCGGTCCCCGGTGACGGTGGTTCGCGATCCCGGCTCGGTCGAAGTAATCCGGGCGTTCTTCTCGCCAATAATGTTCACCATCACGCCATTTTCGTCAAACAGCGCGGTCATTTTGTCAGCCGAATATTCGGTTCGCCGGTCCTCGCGCAGATCCGTTCCAAACGGATGGTCGGACTCGATCTGGTGCAGGACCCCATCGTCCAGGGTCACTACTGAATTCTGTCCCTGAATGGTTGTGTCTTGCCGCTGCATCTTCGACCAGGGCGACAGATAAATCTTTTGCTGCGCCTCGTTGTAGACCAAATCCCCGGTCTCGATGTGCATCTTATTTTCGATGGGCCCTTTGCCAATCCAATCGAGCGCGATTTGGGATCTCAGGTGCAGGTCGCGTGTGTTCGGATCGTAATCAACGCCCACGGCTTGGCCATCCCCTTCGGGGAAATGGAAGGAAGCCGGCCGGTCCGTATGCGCTTTCCCGGTTTTCGTTTCGTAGGTCACGCCGGAGGTTTCAACGCGAACTCGTTTGGACACTTCGTCCTCGTTCTCCGCGTTCTTGTCAGCAGGAACATTGATCACAATCGAAACCGGGCCGTCTGATTTCAACACCTCCGATTTTTCATCAAAGAATGCCTGCCCGCTGCTGACATAGGTGTAAGAACCGGCAGCTTTGTCGTAGAGCCGTAGGCGCACGTCTTTCAACTCGAAGGTCGAAGGCTGATGCGCTCCTTCGAAAGACTTCGCCTTGACGTCTACAATCGGACGGTTTGTCTGAGGGTCGTCCTTGCGCCAGTGCCATCCGGAATTGGCCATCGCTTCGAGCGCTGTGCCGATGGCCGGTACTGGCGCGACGGGCCGCTTTCTATCTTTCTCAACGCGCAGCTTGTAGGTGTAGCCCACGACTGCCGAGAGAAGCATCGCGGCGAAGGCCAGCAAAACAGAAATGCGCCGCATTGTTTACCGAACCACGCAGATTTCATCATAACAAGCGCGATTTCTTCCACATAGCCAACCAGACCCGAAACAAATGTGAGTGCGAAAGCATCAAGGCCCGCGAATTAATCAACTAAGCTATTTGGCATCAAGGGTTTGCAGATAGTACTTGTCACTCCATCCCCGAGTGTGCTAAAACAGCCTTTGGGCATTCAACACGAATCGCCCGATTTCAAAAACAGCTCAACGCTAGTTCGACACTGGAGGTTTTAAGTATGGACATTCGACCGCTGCACGACCGCGTCGTGGTCAAACGGCTCGAAGAAGGCGAGACTATGCACGGCGGTCTCTATATACCGGATTCTGCGAAGGAAAAGCCGCAGCAAGGCGAAGTGGTTGCCGTAGGCAAAGGCAAGCGCACCGAAGAGGGCAAGCTGCTGCCGATGGACTTGAAAGTCGGCGACCGCATTCTGTTCGGCAAGTATTCCGGCAATGATATCAAGCTTGACGGCAACGAGTATCTGATCATGCGCGAGGATGAAATCCTGGGCGTGCTCGAGAACGTCGCCGTTCCGGCAATGGCATAAAAAGGGGAGGTTTTCAAAAGGACAAATGGCAGCAAAGCAGATTGTTTATAGCGAAAATTCGCGTCAAGCGATTCTTCGCGGCGTGAATCAGTTAGCCGACGCCGTGAAAGTGACACTCGGTCCGAAGGGCCGAAACGTAGTTCTCGAGAAGAAATTCGGCGGACCCACGATTACCAAGGACGGAGTTACCGTCGCGAAGGAAATCGAGTTGAAGGACCCGCTGGAAAATATGGGCGCGCAGATGGTTCGAGAGGTGGCTTCGAAGACCTCCGACATCGCCGGCGATGGCACGACGACAGCCACCATCCTGGCGCAGGCGATCTTCCGCGAAGGCGTGAAGAGCGTTGCGGCGGGCGCGAACCCGATGGCTCTGAAGCGCGGCATTGAGAAAGCCGTGGAACGGGTTGTCGAAGACGTCAAGAAGTTTTCGAAAGATGTTCCGTCCAAAGGTGACGCGATCGCGCAGGTCGGCACGATTTCAGCGAACGGGGACTCAACGATCGGTAACATCATTGCCGAAGCTATGCAGAAAGTCGGCAAGGACGGCGTCATCACGGTGGAAGAGTCGAAGACCATGGTTACCGAGTTGCAGACCGTCGACGGCATGCAGTTCGATCGTGGTTATCTCTCGCCGTATTTCATCAGCGACCCAGATCGAATGGAGTGCGTGCTCGAGGATCCCTACATCCTGATCCATGAGAAGAAGATCAGCAACATGAAAGACCTGTTGCCGCTGCTCGAACAGATCGCCCGGTCGGGCAAGCCGCTTCTGGTAATTGCAGAAGAGGTGGAAGGCGAAGCGCTAGCAACGCTCGTCGTTAACAAGCTGCGCGGTACCCTGAACGCCTGCGCTGTGAAGGCGCCTGGTTTTGGCGATCGCCGCAAAGCCATGCTCGAAGACATCTCGGTCCTGACGGGCGGCAAGGCCTTGATGGAAGAGACCGGCATCAAGCTGGAAGGTGTTCGCCTGGAAGACCTGGGCCGCGCTAAGCGCGTCACTGTCGATAAGGACAACACGACGATTATCGACGGCGGCGGGACTCAGAAGAACATCGAAGGCCGCATCAAGCAGTTGCGCGCTCAGATTGAAGAGACCACGTCCGACTACGATCGTGAGAAGCTCCAGGAGCGTTTGGCGAAGCTGGCCGGTGGCGTAGCCGTTATTAAAGTCGGCGCCGCTACGGAAACCGAGATGAAGGAAAAGAAGGCCCGCGTCGAAGACGCGCTGCATGCGACGCGTGCAGCCGTTGAAGAGGGAATCGTTCCGGGAGGCGGCGTGGCGCTGCTCCGTGCCGGTCAGAGTCTTCAGAACATGAAGGCCGACGGCGACGAGCAGATCGGGATCGACATCATTCGGCGAGCGACGGAAGAGCCCGTGCGCCAGATTTCCGGCAATGCTGGATTCGAAGGCGCTATCGTGCTCGAGAAGATTCGCTCCAACTCCGATCCTAATTTCGGCTTCAACGCACAGACCGGCCAGTTTGAAGATCTGGTCAAGTCCGGCGTAATCGATCCGACCAAAGTCACTCGCTCGGCCCTGCAGCACGCTTCATCGATTGCGGCTTTAATGCTGACAACCGAAGCGATGGTGTGCGAGATACCCGAGAAGAAGTCCGCTCCTATGGGAGGCGGTCCCGGCGGCCACGGCGGTCCTGACATGGACTACTAATCCGGTTCTACAGTACACAACTGATAAGCCCGCCAGGTACGCGCCTGGCGGGCTTTTTCTTTTGAAGGTGCTATTCTGCCGCTACGCGCTACTGGATAGAATTCCGGGCGGTTTTCGTTAATGCCTGAGCGCTGGACGCCTGTGCAGGCTCAACTGGCGGCGGCACGGGCTGATCTGTATTCAGCTCCGTGTAGAGGGTGTTGTGATATGATCCGTCCTCGACCCGGTCGGCGCTGACGTGAGCCACGCCGCAATAGCCATCGTTGACGGTCGTGTGCGAGATGGAATTTCCCGAGACGCCCGTGCCCGAGGCTTCAAATACGCCACAACTTTCGTTCTGCACGGGTCCCAGGTCAAAGATGATGTTGCCGCTAATCCGGCTATTCGTCAAGAATCCCGAAGCCGTGCCTTGCAGGTCTATCCCATCGAATAGATCGATATCGCTGATGTAGTTATCCGAAATTCGCATGCGGTTTCCGCCGTTGATAAAGATACCGCTCTGAGCGCTGGTAATCACATTCTGTTCGACAACGCTACCGTCCCCAACAGCTCGAAAAGTCACACCCTCGCTCCGTACTGCGACACAATCCGATGGCGATAGCGAGCCGCATGGCCCTTCATGAATCACATTGCGATTCACGAGACCCACGGCTCCGTTCAGGACGAAAACTCCAAATTGGAAGACACCGCTGCTTGGTCCTCGGCCTGCGATCAGGTTGTCTTCCACCTTCGCGGTCACGCCTGTTCCGATCACCTGGACGCCATCCCTTGTGAACTCGTGGATGCTATTGTTCCGGACGCAGACGTCGAAATCGCCGTTCCGGTCGGCGTCGACTTGCACTCCGAAGCCGTTGCCAAACAGCAACGCGCTGGCCCCGGTGCAGCCTGTCACCTGCGCTCCAAATACGGCGTCATTGTCCATCTCGCCGGACGAATTGTAGTAATGAACGCCGGCAACCAGTGTGCTGCAGCCCGTGACGTTGTTATTGCTGGCGTCGATGGCCAGATCGTGGATGTTGACATGTCGAGTATTCATTACCGTAATGGCCGCTTCAAAGGGCAGACCGCCAACAGCACCGTCCGAGCTTATAACGGGCGTCAGCGATGACGGCTGCACCAGAACGCGCTTGATGCTGTCAACACCTACCCCGCGGAGCGTCAATGGCTTATCAATGGTGAGCTGCTCCGCGTAAACGGCGGGACATATCTCAATCACATCGCCCGCAGCCGCGGAATTGACGGCTGCAGTGATCGTTGTGTATTCAGCGTTCGAACAGCCCGTGTTTGGCTTTCCGACAGTTCGCGTCGCTGCCCCGCAGACCGTCGCGATTGAAAGTAGCGTGGCCGCAATGTGGATCAAATTTCTTTCAGACATACGTTCTCCTTCGTAAATGAATGAGGTGTTCGGCCTCACACGGGATAGCGCTAAAATCCGTTTGCAGACACAACGAACCCTCAAATAAAAAGCGCTACACTTCGCTAACAGGGGTCAGAAGAGATTGGCGCCGTACGGACCGGGATTGGTGACGCAATTGCTCGGGCAATGGCAGGCCGGCGATCAAGACGCCGTCAATCGGCTGATTCCTCTGATTCACGGCGAGTTGCAGCGCATTGCGCATCTTCAATTACGGAAGGAGCGGAGAGACCACACGCTCCAAACCACCGCGCTCGTCAACGAGGCCTACCTCCGCCTGGTGGACGGGCACAACCAATGGCAGGACCGCGCGCATTTCTTCGGCATTGCCGCAGGGCTTATGCGCCAGATTCTAGTTGATTACGCCCGCAGCGCCCGCCGTAAAAAGCGCGGAGGTGGTGCTTATAATCTTCCATTGGAGGAAAGCATGGCTTTCATTCCGGCCCGGCCAGAGGAATTGATTCCATTGGACGCTGCTCTAAACGATCTGGCCCTGCAGGATGCAAGAAAGGCTCGAGTCGTTGAGCTGCGTTACTTTGGCGGCCTGAATGTGCAAGAGACCGCGGCAGTACTCCGGGTGCATGAGAACACCGTCATTCGCGACTGGCGCTTGGCAAAGGCCTGGCTGAAGCGCAAGCTGGCACATGCAAGCTGAAATTTGGCAACAGGTTGAAGAGCTGTTTCACGCGGCCCTGTCGCGGCCGCCGGAAACTCGCTTGGAGTTTCTGGCACAGGCCTGTTCCGACGATCAGGTTCGCCGTGAGGTGCTTTCATTGCTTGATCGCGCTTCTGCAGCCGCGTCTTTTCTCGAACGTCCTGCCGTCACATCAGTGCAGTTGCCGGCGCTCGGTTGCGGGTCCAAGCTCGCCAATTTCGAAATTCTGGAGCTGATCGGGCGTGGCGGCATGGGAGAGGTCTATCGCGCTCGCGATGTGCGGCTAAGACGCGAGGTCGCGATCAAAGTTCTGCCGGGAACGTTCGCCGGCAATCCGAACCGCGTGGCCCGATTGCGGCATGAAGCACAACTACTCGCAGCCCTAAATCACCCGAACATCGCCGGAATTTATGATTTAGCCGAGCCCGCAGGACACTGCCTCCTGGTGCTCGAGTTTGTGCCGGGCGAGACCCTCGGAGAGCGGCTGGCGCGCGGACCGCTCCCGCTCAAAGAAGCTTTGGATCTGTTCCGGCAAATCGCTCAAGCTCTCGAGGCCGCGCACCAAAACGGCATCATTCACCGCGATCTCAAGCCGTCCAACGTGAAGATAACGCCAAATGGCTACGTGAAGCTATTGGACTTTGGATTGGCGAAAGCGCAGCGACGCGCTTCCGTCGATCCGAATACGGAAACTCAATTCACCGAGCCTGGCGCCATACTCGGGACTGCAGCCTACATGAGTCCCGAGCAGGCGCGTGGCCAGGTGTTGGACGAACGCTCGGATATCTGGTCGTTCGGCTGCATGCTGTATGAGGCGCTTGCGGGAACGCCGTTATTTTCCGGTAATAGCGCTTCAGACACCATCGCGGCAATCCTTCGCGATCGCTTGGTCCTGAGCTTTAGCAGTACGGTTCCGCGCCGTGCCCAACTGCTCATTCAAAGCTGTCTGCAACGCGATCTCAACCAGCGTTTGCGGAGTATATCCGAAGCGCGAATCCAAATGGAAGAGTGTCTCGCAAGCACTTCTTCTTCGGCACGTTCTGCCCAATCCGCGACTGAGCTGAGCCTACCGCGCAGACGCGCCCATAGCAGCAGACAAATCGCACTGCTCGGCAGTTTAGCTCTAATGTTCATAATATGCGTTGGATATCTGGCGCTCCGCTTCATCCGTGCCGGTCAGGCCGGCAACGCATCAGAAGCATTTCAGCATGCGCACATGGTCCGAGTAACTGCGACCGGCGAAGCTGCGGATGCCGCAATATCGCCCGACGGCAAATTCATCGCGTATGTGCAGAAAGATGCCTTACGTTTGCGCAAATTGGATGGCGAGAGCGATCTCGAGATAGCCCCGCCGAACAACGCCCATCCGGCAGACCTTGTTTTCTCTCCAGACGGGCAACGCCTCTACTACACGCAGGCAGATGCAGGCTTGTACGTGATCCCGGCACTGGGAGGCATGGTGAAGCAAATACACTCCCGGCCTTGGGACACGTGGGACAGGATCTCATTCTCACCAAACGGACATGAGTTTGCCTTCTCCACTTTCAACGGGGATGCCGGAGAAGGGGGCCTATTTGTCGCGCATGCAGACGGTTCCGGTGAACGGCGGATCGCACTCGCGAAGTTTCCTCAATATCTTGCTCATCCGGCTTGGTCTCCTCGCGGCGATGTCATTGCATATGCGTCAACGCAAAGAGGGTTCTTACGGTATGATCTTGTAATCCAGGCGCACCGAGCAGGTGCTCCGATCCGCGTCCTTACGCCCTATGCTTGGCTTGGAGATATCGATAGCGCATGGATTGAGAAAGGTGCAGCGCTCGTATTCTCGGCAGAGGACGTTCGCGGACGCCGCCAGATCTGGACAATAACATACCCGGGGGGCGTGCTTCGCAGCGTTACGAATGATCTCGATTCGTATTCCGAGGTCAGCGTGAGCGCAGATTCTCGTGTTCTGGCCGCAACGCGCATTGAGCGCACGATGGCACTCTGGCTCGTGCCCCCGGCGCAGTCGCATCCTGTGGAGGAGCCTCACCCGATTACAACCGCAAACACGGCCTTGGACGGGTCGAACTCCCTTGCGTGGACGCCCGATAACCGAATCACGTTCTCATCGCTGATGAGCGGCAGCGGCGAGCTGTGGATCATCGATGCCGACGGGCAGCACAGGCGTCGCCTGACCGATACAGGGGCGCAGAACATGAGTGCTTGCGTATCGCACAGTGGCGAATTTCTGCTGTTCAGCTCTACTCGCACGGGTGGGATAGATCTTTGGCGAATGGCCCTCAACGGCACAGACGTGCGCCAAGTGACCTTCGGGCGTTCAGAGTTTGACGGCCGCCTTTCGTCGGATGATAAATGGATCGTTTTCATTGCAGTCAGATCGGGAAGCCGCCTTTTGCACAAAATGCCCGTACACAGCGGCGCTGACACGATTCTTTCAAATATTTCTGTTTACCCTTTTCCGCCCGCTATCTCGCCTGATGACAGATTTATCGCGTTCGGGTTTATGGACCCCCTCCGTCGCCGTTATCGGCTCGCGGTCATACCTTTTGCAGGAGGCGATCCAATCGCAAGTTTCGATATTCCCGCCCCCTCACGAATCGAGTGGACGCGCGATGGCAAGGGGCTAACCTACATCGCGGCACGCGACGGAGTCGATAATCTCTGGGTGCAACCACTGGCTGGCGGCCTACCAACCCAGATCACGACTTTCAACGAAGGACACATCTTCCGATTTGCTTGGAGGTGGGACGGCAAACTGCTCGCGCTCGCGCGGGGTGAGATGACCAGCGACATCGTCGCGCTGCAGCGAACAGATTGAATCTCCTCGGATCCGACAGCAGATAGGATTGAGAAATGACAGCTCACACGCCCAAGCGAGAAGCGATTGAAAAATTCGTTCAACATGAAAGCGGAATCACCAAGAACTGGGTGATCCGCGTTGTCGATGAATCGCACGATCCCGTGGTTCGCCTGAATGCCTGGAGAGTTGATAAGCCCGAAACAGAGCCCGAGAAATCGCTCGAGGTGCACAGCCGGCAAGTGAGGCTATCGGGCGATGAGCTGGATGAGGCAAGCAAGACGCTTATCCGTAGGTGGCTCGCTTCGCTGTAGGCTCTGAACGATAGTGGGCGACGCTTCTCAAAAGAAGAAGCATGCCAATCAGCGATAGCAATCCCAATCCGGCAGTTCCCCATCGGATCGAGCCTTCCGCATTCATAAACGCCCCGTAAAGCAGGAAGTTCAACTCAATCTGAAGCGCTCCCAGTAGGATCGCGAGCCAGGGTGAAACCGCCCAGAGCGCCAGGATTGATCCCGCATACGCCAGCAGGACCATGGCATAGCTGCTCGTGACAATCCAAGTTGTTCCGGGAAGGAAAAGCAGGAGTAACCACACCCCCACGGTAAGAGCGACATAGAGCCAAGTGATGGCTCCGATCCGCCATTCCTGAGACCGGAATCGCCTTTGAACTCCACGCAGGAGCGAGATCGGCCCGAGAATCAGGAACGCGAGATTCGGGACGAAAAAGAAGAAGGAGATCCCCCTCAGCCCTGCGGCGGTTTCCGTAATCAGAGTACGGGTGCGCGCATCGCTGTGCCGCAACTGAGTTAGCATCTCGAGAATGTGACGCCAGTATTCGGTTTGATGATCCGCGATCACGTCCAGGTTCGCCGATTTGTCTTGAAGGAATTGATCGAAAGTTAACTGTTTGTAAGAGGCGGCGAGGTCTTGCAAGAAAGATCGCGAATCGGGAAGAATTACACCCGCCAAATGCCATTTGAGCAGCCGGTCTCCGGGCGGATCGAAAAATTTCTGGTACAGCGTCCAAGGGAGGTAAAGCGAGAACACAACAGCCCCCATGAGTATCACGAGCTTTACTCCTATACGTCTCTTGAGAAGAATCGCCGTGAGGGCGACAGCAAGGATAGAAAACGCGGCTGCTCCATGCGCCAGCAGCGCGAGTGCGGACAATACAGCCGCGAGTACAGCCAGAAAGGTGCCGCTTCGTAATGCGACGGCAAATCGCGAGGGCAGGAGAACAGCGGAAGCCCCGATCATGAATGCTGCCGCGAGAAGTTTCGGCCAGACGTAGAAGCTATTCAAAAATGTGAAGCCGGAGAAGAGACATACAGCGAGCGCGAGCGCGATGCATTTTGAATTGACGTCAAATGCGGCGAGGAACAGCCATACTGCAAATATCCAGAGACTTTGGCAGATGACGGAGATCACCGTATATTCCAGCTCGCGAGGATGCGGCAGGTAAACAAATTGCGAGAGCACGATGCCGGTTTGGAGCGGGGGGCGGTCGCTGGTGTGCCATTCGCCAAGGAACGGCTTGGGTACATGGGCTTTTTCAATGCCGTCCGCGAACAGAAAGGGGATTTCGTTATCGGGCGGCAGGGCATGCGAGAACCGAGTTCGAGCCGTCATTTGCGGATGCTCCGAACCACCGAATAGCAATCCAGCGCACAGCACCAACAGAGCCGCCACGCCGGGCAAAGCCAGCAGTGTAAGCAGGCGATGTAAGGTTCTTCGACCGGCGATGTCCAAGCGCTGAAACATCCAAATGGAGAACGCAGCCGCTGCGATCGGCAGAGAGAACGAGAAAGCGCGGCCGAGCCAGGGTGCGATGAACCAGAGCCAAAATGCGAGGTAGCCTGAAATGCCAATTCCGGCAAGCGCGATCAAGCCGGCCAAAATGGTGTCGTGAACGCCTTTGCGCAAGCCGAAGACACATAGGGCGAAGCCCGGCAGCAGAATCAGGGCGTAATGCACGACCGTGCTGACGAGTAGCGTCACTGCTAGCCCGCTCATTGCGAGCTGTGCAAGCCGATTACGCCATCTCCGGAACAGACCCTGGGACCCGAAACCAGGGTGGGCCGGCCTTCATGCGGGCCGAACGAGTATGTCGAAAACGATTCGTTGCCAAACTTCGAATTGATGAATCCAACCCAGGCTAACTGGAAGGGCGCGCCTGAAGAGCCAAAGTCCGGTGGAGCGCCCGCCGGGAGCTTTCTTCCCAAGCCGATGATCCGGCCGGACTCATCTACAAAAACGAGACGCTCGGGCGGGGCTTGGGCAGTCCAACCTTCTATTTCCACGCCTCCCTGCACTGGAACGATACGCATGACTCCGCCGAGCTGAGGCCTCGTCGACGGCTCGGGGAAGGAAGAGGCGAGCGATTTGCCCAGCAACCCGCTATAGCCGCGATAAAAGCAGGACAAGTGATCGTCACGGAGCCACTGCAAGAAGGGCTTAATCGTCAGTAACGAAGGATGGACATACCGCACGAGGTCTGGGTCGAGTAACCCGTTTTCAATACTGAGAGTTGCCCATTGCTGGCGGGCGAAAAGGACGTCGTTCCCCGCTACCCATGGCCGTAGCCTTCGCGAAGCCGCCAGCATTAACACAATTACCACTACAAGGATGTATGCCGGACGTACGAGTCTCCAATGACGCCTTCCCGCCATCCAAACGAACGCCAGCAGCAGCGCGCCCCAGTTGACTAGTGGTACTGACAAGAACCGCGCGGCCTTTGCGCCCGTAAAGGTGGGATCGTTCGGATCCATTCTGCCGGCGGCAGTTAGAAGCGCAGTCAGAAAGGTGAATGCGGAATAGCCCAACAAAACAATACCCGGCCGCGAAGTGATCAGGCGCGTTCTGAGCGCGATGATAAGCAGAAAAAAAAACAGTACGAGGTTGACTAGTCCGCAGCACGCGCCAAACCAGCCTCTCTCGAAGAAACCTAACGGTAAGCTTATATAGGAGGATAAGAAACCAACCAGATAGATCGGGTGGAGGACTAGATCCATCAGGTTTAGGCTTCCAAGCACCTTGTATTTCACAAAATATAAGCCGATGCTAAGAACCGCTGAAACGGCAAGCACAAACATATTGCGCTTTGAGAGCGATACTAATAGACCGATAGCAAGGATGAGCGGCCATACTAACATCCCGTTTCCGGAAGAGTAGGTGGCTACAACCCCGAATGTAACTACCCCAACCAAGTAAATGAGGCGCGAAGAGCTTTTTAGAAGGTGAATCAGGCAGAATGCAAGTACGACCGCAGCCTGTGTTAGCGTCCACTGCAGCAGGAAAGGCGTTCCAAGAGTAATTCCGCTCCCTTTCCAAGCGAACACAATCCCGGCGAGGGAAATCGCGCTGCAACGAACGGTAAGAGGTAAGTTTCTGTCCGAGAATAACGCCCAGCTCATCATGAGCCACGTTGAGAAGTAACACGCGAAGCTGATTACGAGCGGTAAGGTTTGGCGGCCATGCAGGTAAAGCATGTCGGCGGCAAATACAATCTCGGGAAAGATGATGCGGTGCTCATTGTGCTGTTGCCAGAGCACGCCGAAGTCAAAAGCGCGATAAGCGGGCAGGTGCTGAACAACATTCCAGTAATCCCAGTTAGGAAGCGGATCATAGTACTGCACTATTTTTTGTACGATGAAATACCACGACGACGCAGTCCATGCAAAGAGAATCGCGAGGATTAGCAGTCCGATGCAGGCGGAATGTGAATTGAGGAACGCTCGAGGGCCGGAAGTCAAGTATGTCAGCCGGCTCCGGGGCATTTGAGATTGCGCCGATTTGAACAGCTTCATGGATCCCAGCTGAACAGGCGAGGCAATCTATTGAGTTCTGGCTGACGCCTTCTCTGCCGCATCGAGGCGGGCCTGCGCTTTGTTGACGGCTGCCAGTGCGGCATCTGAATCGGGCTGGTGGTTGGCTCTCTTCATCGCCTCCAGCGCTTGATTGAGCTGCTGCCGAGCATCACCAGCCTGAATATCGCGGCCGAATTCCGCGTGGTCGGCTAGCACGCGCACATGGTCCTTGAAGACTTCCACAAATCCGCCATCTATGGCGAGTATGCGCTGCCCGCTTCCGCTGTGAAAAGTCAGAACACCAGCGCCTAATGCGCTGAGCAGAGGGGCATGCCCGGGCAGGACGCCCATGTAGCCGTCCTTGCCCGGCACCTCAGCCTCAGCCACTTGCTCGTCAACGAGCAGGCGCTCGGGCGTGGCGACCTCAAGCTGGAACGTGTCCGGCATAAGTGCGGGAGTACGCTATTGCCCTTTCAGTTTTTCAGCGGCTTCGAGCACGTCGTCAATCGTGCCCTGCATATAGAAAGCCTGCTCGGGCAGTTGATCGTACTTGCCCTCGACGATTTCCTTGAAGCTGCGGATGGTATCGGCAAGTTTCACATACTTGCCCGGGCGGCCGGTGAACTGCTCGGCGACGTGAAATGGCTGCGACAGGAAGCGCTGAATCCGGCGGGCGCGAGCGACGGCCTGCTTGTCTTCATCGCTAAGCTCATCAATGCCTAGAATCGCGATGATATCCTGCAGATCCTTATAACGCTGAAGGGTCTGCTTCACGCGCTGAGCGACATCGTAGTGCTCTTGCCCCACGACGTTGGGATCGAGAATACGCGAGGTAGAGGCGAGCGGATCGACAGCCGGGTAGATTCCAAGCTCGGAGATGGCGCGCGAAAGATTCGTAGTGGCGTCCAGGTGCGCGAAGGTGGTTGCGGGCGCCGGGTCTGTGTAGTCATCCGCGGGCACATAGATCGCCTGCACCGAAGTAATCGACCCACGCTTAGTGGATGTGATGCGCTCCTGAAGATCGCCCATCTCGGTTGCAAGGTTGGGCTGATAGCCGACTGCGGAAGGCATGCGGCCGAGCAAGGCGGACACTTCGGAGCCGGCCTGAGTGAAGCGGAAAATGTTGTCGATGAAGAGCAACACATCCTGCCCTTCTTCATCGCGAAAGTATTCGGCAACGGTTAAGCCAGTAAGGCCTACGCGGAGGCGCGCGCCAGGCGGCTCTGTCATCTGCCCATAGACCAGCGCCACTTTGGACTTGCGCCAATCGTGAGGGTCCACAATGCCGGATTCCTGCATTTCGAGCCACAGGTCATTCCCTTCGCGCGTGCGCTCGCCAACGCCGGCAAAGACAGAAACCCCGCCGTGCTTCATGGCAATGTTATTGATGAGTTCCTGAATAATGACGGTCTTGCCGACGCCCGCTCCGCCAAACAGGCCGATTTTTCCACCCCGGAGGTAAGGCTCGAGAAGGTCGATGACCTTGATGCCGGTCTCGAACATCTCGAGCTGCGTTGCCTGATCTTCGAATAGAGGGGCGGAGCGATGAATGGGGAGCTTCTGCTCAGTCTCGACGGGCCCCATGTTGTCGACCGGTTGGCCTAAAACGTTCAGAACGCGACCCAGTGTTTGCTTCCCTACGGGGATGGTGATGGGCTCACCGAGGTCGTAAGCCTTCATGCCGCGAACCAAGCCGTCGGTCGGCTCCATAGCGATAGTACGGACACGGCCTTCGCCGATGTGCTGAGCCACTTCAGCCGTGATATCGATGTTCATCGGAACGTCGAAGCCTTCGCTGGTGACGTGAATCGCGTTGAAGATTTTCGGAACGTGGCCTTCAGGAAACTGAATCTCAATGGTCGGGCCCGCGACCTCAACGACGTGGCCCTCCGCCAGCGCTACCGGTTGTGTTGCCATACATTCTCCATTCGGTTACAAAGCGGCAGCAGCGCCGCTGACAATTTCGATGATTTCACGCGTAATCGCCGCCTGGCGCACGCGGTTCAGATTCAGCGTGAGCGACTGAATGACATCGCCGGCATTCGAACTGGCGGTATCCATGGCTGTCATGCGCGCGGCGTGCTCGGCCGAATTTGATTCGAGCAACGCACGATAGATTTCCATTTCTACATAACGCGGCAGCAGAATGCTCAAAAGCTCCTGAGGTGGCTGCTCATAAATGTAATCGATCTGTTCACCGCCTTTCGGAACTTCCACGGGAAGAATTTTTTTAGTGACCAGCTTCGGCGCCATCACGTTCTTAAATTCGTTCACGGCGATATAGACGGCGTCAACCTCGGCCTTGCTATAGAGCTCGATCATCTTATCAGCTATTTCGGAGGCTCGCTCGTAAGTTGGTTTTTCAACAATTCCGATGTGCTCACCGGTTAAATTGAAGCGCCGTTTTCGGAAGTAATCACGCGATTTGCGGCCGATGGCTTCCACTCGAATTTCGGCGCCTCGATGATCGTCGATAAAACGCTGCGCCATGCGAAGCAGGTTGGCATTGAACGCGCCGGCCAAACCTCGATCACTGCTGATGACAATTAACTGAAGCCGTTTTTCTTCACGGGTTTGCAGGAGCGGCAGCTCGGCAACTTCTTCGCCGCCAGCGGCTGCTGCAGCCACATTCGACAGCACACGGCTCATGATGTTCGCATAAGGGCGCGATGCGAAAGCCCGTTCCTGCGCCCGGCGTAATTTCGCGGCCGAGACCATTTTCATGGCTTTAGTGATCTGCTGCGTGTTTTTGACGCTGCGAATGCGACGCCGGATGTCAATCAAGCTCGGCATCTTGCTAAGAAGTGCCTATGGGCGCGGCAACCCCGATCACTTCGGCGGGCTGATTCTGCTGATCTGATTTCCGCCCCTGACTACCGTTTTGATCGATGCCTGCGCCTTCCGGCTGCTTCTTTTCATCCGTCCTCTGCGGCTCTCGAGGAGCTTGGAAGCGCTGCTTGAACTCCTTTAGCGCCTCTACGACCTGCTTCTTGATTTCGTCGTTGAGCTCTCGTTTTTCGCGAATGGCGCGCAACAGATCGGGTTTGCTGTTATCGAGGAATTTGTAAAGCTCTGCTTCAAAGCGGCGGACGTCCTCGATCGGAAGGTCGTCAAGATACCCGTTAGTTCCGGCGAAGATGATCATGACTTGCTTTTCGACCGGGATGGGCGAGTAGGGGCCCTGCTTCAAGACTTCGACCAGATGCTTGCCTCGATTCAGCTGAGCTTGCGAGGCTTTGTCGAGGTCTGAACCGAACTGCGCGAACGCGGCCAGCTCTCGATATTGAGCCAAGTCGAGGCGCAAGCTTCCGGCGACCGAACGCATGGCCTTAATTTGGGCGTTGCCACCGACACGGCTGACCGATAGACCTACGTTGATGGCGGGCCGAATATTGGCGTTGAACAGATCGGCTTCGAGGTAAATCTGGCCGTCGGTGATCGAAATAACGTTTGTCGGGATGTAGGCGGAGACGTCGCCTGCTTGGGTTTCAATGAAGGGGAGCGCCGTGAGAGATCCCCCGCCCTTTTCGTCAGACAGCTTTGCAGCGCGTTCCAGAAGGCGGCTGTGCAGGTAGAAAACGTCGCCAGGATAGGCTTCGCGGCCGGGCGGACGACGCAGCAATAACGAGATCTCACGATACGCGGCAGCGTGCTTCGACAAATCGTCATAAATGCAGAGCGCGTGTCTTTGCGAGTCGCGGAAAAATTCGCCTATCGTGCAACCGGCGTAAGGAGCGATGTATTGCATGGGCGCGGGATCGGAAGCCGTTGCAGCAACCACGATGCTGTAGGGCATGGCACCATGCTCTTCGAGCGCTTTAACGACCTGCGCGACGGTCGAGCGTTTTTGGCCGATCGCGACGTAGATGCAGATCAGATCGCCGTTTTTCTGGTTGATGATGGTATCGAGGCCGATGGTGGTCTTCCCGGTCTGGCGATCGCCGATGATCAACTCGCGCTGACCGCGGCCAATCGGCACCATCGCATCGATGGCTTTAATTCCCGTTTGCACCGGCTGTTTTACGGGTTGGCGATCGACAACCCCGGGGGCGAGGCGCTCGAGCGGACTGAACTCATGAGTATCAATGGCGCCTTTGCCGTCGATGGGCTGGCCAAGCGCATTGACCACCCTGCCAATCATGGCCTCGCCGACGGGAATGGACATAATTCGTCCCGTTCGCCGGACCTGATCGCCTTCCTTCACTCCGCTGAAGTCGCCTAACAAGACCGCGCCGACCTGATCCTCTTCCAAGTTGAGCGCGATGCCTACCGTGTCCGGTCCAAATTCGACGAGTTCGCCGGCCATTACGTTTTCAAGGCCGTAGATCCGCGCAATGCCGTCGCCTACGCTGATGACCGAACCCGTTTCCGCGACATTCGCGACAGCATCGAAGTTCTCGATTTGCGAGCGAAGTACGCGCGAGATTTCATCTGCTCTGATTTGAGCCATACTTTAGATATCCCTTTAAAAATGTGAGGCCAAGCGCTGGCGCATGCCTTCGAGCTTGCCCCGGAGTGAAGCGTCATACTCTCTCGAGGCGACGTGCGCCCGGATCCCTCCCAGCAGCCCAGCATCCACTTTATAGTTTGCCCGGATGAGCTTCCCGAGTTTCGAGCCAAGAGCGTGCTCGATTTGTTCCCGCTGCTCGGGGGTCAGCTCGCCCGCGGACGCTATGTCTGCGGGAATCCATCCTAACCTTTCATCGACGGTCAGCTCGAAACTCTGGCGCATCGCACTTAATTCCTGAATTCGGCGATGCTTGACGACGACCAGAAGGAAGTTCCGCAGGATGCGGTGCAAGCCTAAGTCGTCAGAGAGCTGCTCGATTACAGCTGTTTTGCGGGCCTTGCTGATGGCAGGCGAAAGCAGCGCAATATTCAGGTCTTTCGAACTCGAGATCAAGGATTCGGCGGCCGCGAGCTGCTTCAGAGCCTCTTGCGGCGAGATGCCGGAACCGGGAGCGAAAACTGTATCGGCGAGCGCGCGAGCGTAGTGTGTTGAAAGAGCGTCGATCATGATTACAACTCTTGTCCAAACATCACGTCTTGAATTGCCGGTCGCTTCATCTAATTTCTCGATTGCTCGACGAGGTGCACGAAATCGGGGACGAAATTTCTCTGTCCACCATTAGATGCTTCGCGATCCTGCAATCGACGCTCGGCGAGTTCTAGGGCGAGCTGAGCTGTGTGACGCCGAAGATTTCGTGTTGCTTCGAGCCGCAGAGCTTCAATCTCAGCTTGGACATTATGTTGAATGTGCGTCAATTCCGCCTGAGTGTCCTGCCGGAAGCGCTCGTGCTCGCGGTCCATCTCAACTGCGTAGTGCTGGCGCATTTTCTTGACCTCTTCGGCGAGCCCAGCCATTTTCCTGTCGATTTCTGACGAACGGAACTCCGCCTCGATTTTGAGCCCGGTTGCGTCCTGAATCGCTTTCTGGATCTCAGAAGAGCGCGCATTGAAGAAGGCCGGCCCATACTTGGCAATCAGGTAACCCAATCCGATTACGAAGATCAAGGTGTTCGCAATCTTCCAACGCGTAACGACGTCCAACTGGGCGGTTTCTTGCGGCGTCGGCACTTGCGCCGCGGCCAAGGCCGGAAATAGGCAGAGTGCGGCGAAGCAACACAGCCGAAGCAGGCGACTCACTATGCCGCTCTCCGGGTCAGCAGTGAGCTTACAATCTCATCGCTGAGGGACTCGACCGTCGCGTTCAGCTCGGTTTGTGCGCGCTGGACTTCTTCCGCGATCGACTGTTTGGCACCGTGGATGGCGCGGTCGGCTTCGGCGCGAGCCTTAGTAATGGCTTCGACTTGCTCGGCCGACCAGGCGCGGCGGAGTGCCTCGTGCTCCTCTTCTATTTCGGCGCGAGCCATTTGCAAGGCGCGTTCAAATTCTGACGTCTTCTGGTCAGCTGCAGCGAAAGCTTGCTGAGCCAACTGCCTGACGCCTTCGGTCGCACGCTTCCGTTCTTCGAGAATCCTGGCCATGGGCCGGAAAAAGACGTGCTTCAGGTACACGGTCAAAAGAGCGAAAAAGAAGATGGTTGGTATGGCTTTCACCAACAAGTCGGCAAGAGAGTGTAGAGTTCCTTCCATTCAGAGCGTTCTAGGCTTATGGCGGAGCGATTCACATCGCCAGCCGGGA
Organism: uncultured Acidobacteriaceae bacterium; assembly: GCA_963703035.1. Lineage (GTDB taxonomy): Bacteria > Acidobacteriota > Terriglobia > Bryobacterales > Bryobacteraceae > Bog-105. Next base: position 4,169,618 of record OY969780.1, read on the forward strand.
ATATGAAGCGCACCACGGCTGTCTAGGCGCGCCCTCTATGAACTTACGCTAGCATAGGCGTTTTTCATGGGTCAATTGACAAGGCGCATGGTTGCTCTCCGGGAAATCTGAAGCGGTTCCCCGCCCTTCTTTGATGAACAGCAGGGTTGACAAGCCTCTAATACGTGTAAACTAATTCCAGGTACTTTATTTGATTTCTTTCTTCCCCGATTCCCAAGCGCGAACTCGCGCGGCCCGCTAGTCCGGCATGTATCCACCCAGAAGCTTCCCGCCACGCCGGCCTAGAATTCGAGAAAACGTGAACGAGGCGATTCGAGCCCGAGAAGTCCGCGCGGTATTTCCGGACGGATCGGCCGAGATCATGCCCACGCCAGCGGCCGTTCGCAGGGCCCAAGACATGGGCCTTGATTTGATACTGATCGCGCCGACGGCTGAACCACCGGTTGCCAAAGCTATGGACTATGGCCAATGGCAATACGAGCAGAAGAAGAAGCAGCATGACGCGAAGAAGAAGCAGCATGTTATCCAAGTGAAGGAGCTGAAGTTCCGGCCGAACACCGATGACCATGATTACGACTTCAAAAAAAATCACGCGATCCGGTTTCTAAAGGAAGGCAATCGCGTGAAAGCGATTGTGCAGTTCCGCGGGCGCGAAATCGCGCATACGGAGCTCGGGAAAAATTTGCTGTTACGGTTTGCCGGCGATCTCGCGGGCATTGGAGCGGTTGAAGGCCATCCGCGGCTCGAGGGCCGCAATGCTCACGTGATTATCAGTCCCGTAAAGGCGAGCGCCGCGCCTAAAGAGAAGCCCGAAAAGCCGAAGGATCTTAAACCGGCCGCGGTCTAGCGAAACTCCTCTTGCAAAGTTTGTAGCGCCGATTGGCCGGGGCACAGCTTCTCGTAGGGAAGCCTGGCGAGGGGAACGCCAGACGCGTGGTTCATCTCGTGAAGGTCGGGAACGGCTTCATCGACAAACAGCAAGCCGGTGACGATTTCGCCAGTGCTCTGCTGCTGCAGTTGATAATCCAGGGCCTTCGCGCGGTCGGTGGGATCGTAGTCCGGGGGGACCGATTTGAACTGCACAAGGCTGCCGTCATGCATGGTGACGCTGGTGACTCCGTTCCGGGCGATGGACGCCAGAATTTCCTTTTCAGGCGGAACAAAGTCCACCTCAGTCGCTTTGACTTCATGCTTTCGGGTATAGAGATAACTTTTGGTGGATCCCGAGTGGTCGTTGAAAGTGACGCATGGCGAGATGACGTCGATGAGCGCGAAGCCGCGATGCGCGAGCGCCGCTTTCAGAATGGGGACGAGCTGCTCCTTATCGCCTGAAAAGCTGCGGGCGACGAATGTGGCTCCGATGCTGAGCGCAAGCAGGACGGGATTGATGGGCGACATCTCGTTGGCTTCGCCTCGCTTGCTTTTCGATCCCGTATCGGCGGAGGCGGAAAACTGGCCTTTGGTCAGGCCGTAGACTCCGTTGTTCTCGATGATGTAGACCATCTTGACGTTGCGCCGGATAGCGTGGCACATATGGCCGAGACCGATCGAAAGTGAGTCGCCGTCGCCCGAGATGCCGATGTAGGTAAGATCGCGGTTCGCGGCAATGGCGCCGGTCGTAATTGCTGGCATGCGTCCGTGGGCAGAGTTGAATCCATGCGCGCCGTTGACGAAATACGCGGGCGTTTTCGAGGAACATCCGATGCCGCTCATCTTGGCGAGCATGTGCGGCTCGATGGAGATCTCCCAAAGGGCACGCACGATGGCGGCGGTGATGGAATCGTGCCCGCAGCCCGCACAGAGAGTAGACATGGAGCCTTCGTAATCGCGAATGGTCAACCCGAGCGCGTTCTGCTGCAAGCTGGGGTGACGGGCGACGGGCTTGGCGATCGAGGGCATATTATCTCTCCAGTTGGGGGCTGATTGCGTCAATCACGTGCGTGGCGCTCAACGGAAAGCCTCCATAGACGAGGACAGAGCGCAGGCGGTCTTTGGGAACGCAGGTCTCGAGCACAAGCAGCGCTCGAAGCTGGGCGTCGCGATTTTGTTCGACAACGAAACAAAATTCGTGCTCGTATAGAAAGCTTTCGACGCTCTTGTGAAACGGGAAACCGCGGATGCGCATGAAATCTGCGGGGACTCCACGGTCCGCGAAAATCTCTAGGGCTTCGAGGACAGCGGGCTCGCAGCCTCCGATGGTGATTACACCGAAGCGGGCGTCAGGCCGCTTCTCAATTTTCGGCAAAGGCACGAAGTTCGCGGCCGCCTTTTGTTTTTTGGCGAGGCGATCGACGACTTCGCGATATTCGCTGGGGGTCTCCGTGTATGCGCCGAACTTGTTGTGGCCGGAGCCTCGGGCGGTATACGCACCGCCGGGATGCACGCCTGGCACAGTGCGGGGAGCGACGTAATTTTCGTCTTCGTTCGAATAACGCTGGAAATTCGGGAGACGTTCCAGCTCCTCGGCGCTGAGCACCCGGCCGCGGTCGGGGCGATACGAATCATCCCAATTGAGGCGCGGCACGACCCAATCGTTCATTCCGATATCGAGGTCCGACATCATGATGACGGGAGTTTGAAAACGCTCGGCGAGGTCGAAGGCTTTCACTGCGAATTCAAAGCACTCGGCGGGATTCGCGGGAAGCAAGAGAATGTGTTTCGTATCGCCGTGCGAAGCATAGGCGCATTCGAGGAGATCACCCTGTTGAGTGCGCGTCGGCATGCCGGTTGATGGACCGACGCGCTGCACGTCGATAACGACAGCGGGAATCTCGATGTAGTAGGCGAGTCCGAGGAGTTCGTTCATTAACGAGATGCCGGGGCCGGCTGTGGATGTAAAAGCGCGCGCGCCATTCCAGGACGCGCCGATGACCATTCCGATAGCGGCTAACTCGTCTTCAGCCTGCAGAATGAGATAGTTGTTCAGGCCGGTTTCGGGATCACGGCGGAGCTTTTCGCAGAAGACTTTGAACGCATCCATCACTGATGTCGCGGGTGTAATGGGATACCAGGCGGCGACGGTTGCGCCGGCATACACGCATCCGAGCGCGGTTGCCGTGTTGCCGTCAATCAGAATTTTGTCGTGATTCGCGTCCATTTTCTGGAGATGAAACGGGAGCGGACACTCGAAACGCTCTTTGGCGTATTCGTAGCCTAAGCGCAAGGCTTGCCGATTCGACTCGCGAAGCGCTTTCTTGCCGGAGAAGCGCTCGTCAAGCAATTCCTCAACCATGGGCATATCGATGTCGAGAATGGCGACGAGCGATCCGGCGTAGCCGATGTTTTTCATCAGCGTGCGTTCGCGCGGATCACGGAAATGCTGGTTGCAGATCTCAGCTAGCGGCACGGGCAGGAAATTGACATCGTCCCGATAGAGCGAACGATCGAGCGGCCAACTGGAGTCGTAGAGCACATAGCCGCCCGAGCGGACTTCTGCTATATCGCGGGCATAAGTCTGCCCATTCATGGCAACCATCAAGTCATAATCGAGGGCGCGCGCCGTATGGCCGTCCCTGTTCACCCGAATCTCGTACCAGGTGGGCAGGCCCTGAATGTTCGAAGGAAAAAGATTCTTGCCGGAAACCGGGATGCCCATGCGGAAAATGGCCTGCATGAGAAGACCATTTGCGCTGGCCGAGCCAGTTCCATTCACGTTCGCGAGTTTGAGGGCGAAATCGTTTACGCGGGTACGCAAGTATTCGTGCACGTCTTTATGCCTGCGTAGGGAATCAGAAGATCGAATTTTTGCATGTCCCAGGCGGCGGTGGGGCAGCGCTCCGCGCACAAACCGCAATGCACGCAGACGTCCTCGTCTTTCGCCATGATGCGCGTGGTTTGAGGGAGCGGCGCGGAAACATACAGGGCTTGTTCCAGATTGAGAGCAGGGGCGGAGAGGCGGGTGCGGAGATCGAGCTCTTCACCGTTGCGAGTGATGGTGAGGCACTGCACCGGGCAGACGTCGATGCAGGCATCACACTCAATGCAGCGCGCGGCCGTGAAATCAGTCTCGATATCGCAATTTAGGCAGCGCTCCACCTCGCGCGCGGTTTGTTCGGCGGTAAAGCCGAGCTCGACCTCGATGTTGAGCTGCTGAAAACGCTCGACCAAGTCCACGTGCTTCATGCGTTGGCGCTGCACAGGGTTGTAATCGTTGTGATAGCTCCATTCGCTGATGCCCATTTTTTGGCTGACGAGATTCATGCCCTGGGCCGGCCGGTCGGACGTGGGAATGCCCTCACAGTAGTTGTGAATGGAGATGGCGGCTTGATGCGCGTGTTCGACGGCCCAAATAATATTTTTGGGACCGAAGGCTGAATCGCCGCCGAAGAACACGCCCGGGCGCGTCGCTTCCATGGTGGTCTCGTTTACGACGGGCATTTCCCATTTGTCGAATTGAATGCCCAGATCGCGCTCGATCCAGGGGAATGCGTTTTCCTGACCGATGGCGAGAATGACATCATCGGCAGGGAGAAAGACGGTGTCCAGAACCTGCGAGCGCTTGGCATCGGCATCCCATTCCAGGCGCTCGAAGAGCATGCCGGTGAGCTTGCCGCCTTCGATGACGAAATTCTTGGGGGCGTAGTTGATCAAGATCTCGACGCCTTCTTCTTCGGAGTCATCGAGCTCCCAGGGGGAGGCCTTGAAATATTTGCGCGGGCGCCGGGCCATCACTTTAATGTCGTTGCCGCCCAGCCGCCGCGAGGAACGGCAGCAATCCATGGCAGTATTTCCAACACCGATGATCAGGACGCGTTCTCCGATTGAATCGATGTGGCCGAAGGCGATCGATTCGAGCCAGTCAATGCCGATGTGGATGCGGTCGGTATCGTGGCGGCCGGGAATCTCCAGATCCTTCCCGCGGGGGGCGCCGCTGCCGACGAAAACGGCGTCGAAGCCCTGGGCCAAGAGCTCTCCCATGCTGTCGACAGGCGTGTTGAAGCGCATGTCGACGCCCATGTCGAGGATCAAATTGATCTCTTCCATGAGGACTCGCTCGGGAAGGCGGAAGGCGGGAATGTTGGAGCGCATGAGGCCGCCGGGCTGGCCCAGCTTTTCGAAGATCGTTACTTCGTAACCGAGCGGGAGCAGATCATTCGCTAGGGTGAGCGAAGCCGGGCCGGCACCGACGCAGGCGATGCGCTTGCCGTTTTTCCGGTCAGGAATTTTGGGAAGCAAGTGCGCGATCTCGCCGCGCAGGTCGGCCGCGACGCGCTTAAGGCGGCAAATGGCGACTGGCTTTCCATCGAGACGGCCGCGGCGGCAGGCCGGCTCACAAGGACGGTCGCAGGTACGTCCGAGGATGGCGGGGAACACGTTCGATTCCCGGTTGAGCATGTAGGCGTCGGTATAACGGCCTTGCGCAATGAGGCGGATGTATTCCGGGACGTTGGTGTGCGCGGGACAAGCCCACTGGCAATCGACAACCTTGTGGTAGTAGTTCGGATTCTGAACGTCGGTGGGTCTCACGCGAGGGTATGAGTGGAGCCGGGCTTCATTATACAACTCCCCGTGGTTCCGTTTGCAGAAACGCGCAAGGCGCGGACACAGATGACGTGCGCGGAGTGACGTTTGAGGGGGAGGATGGCGGATTACGCGGCTGTTTCGGCTGCTTCCGTGCGAGTTTCGGCGCGCGAGGCCGCTGGGATTGAGCGAGGGACGTTCGAATTCAGCAGTTTTTGGTGATCCACCTTGGCGTCGGCGAGAAGAACCTTGCATTCGTGGAGTTCCTGCCGGCGCTTTTCGGCGGCTTTTTTCTGCTGCTGCGATTCGAACCCAATTTCGGCTTTGCGCTTTTCGGCTCTTAACTTTAGGAGCTGGTTCAGGGATCTGTGGAAGGCGTGATCGCTGGTGATCTGGTAACGGATGTAGAGAGCGAGCTGCTTTTCGTCGTCGCAACCGGGCTGGTAAGAGCTGAAGGTCGTGTGCTGCAGGAGGAGGGCGCGTCTGGAGAGCCATGCGGCTTGCGCCATTTTTTCGACAAGCATGGTTTCGGTGAACGTGGAAGGCTTGTGCTCGTCGCGGAGACCGTTGAGCAGCGTATCGAATTCTTCCTGCTTTTCCCAGGGGAGCACGCCGAATGCGCCGGTAAAACCGTGGCGGATATTGTTCCTGGCACAGATGGCCTTACCCTCGGCTGTGCGGGGACCCGTTGAATGTTGCGCATTGGCCTGATTGGCTGCGATTTGAGCTGGAGTAGACATGATGGAAACCTTTCTGGCGCGGTGATCCCGCGCATGGGGAGGATACACGCGTACGGAGATGCGGCAAGGCGGAGAGTTGGGGCAAGTTGCTGGAAGCGAGGGGGATAAAAAAGTTGGGAGGTGAGGGAATGAGATGGGGGAGCGCGGCAGGCGTTGGGGCGCCCGGCCCAGGAGGTTGCATTGTCAAGGTGACGGATGCGGGTTATAGGACAACTCCCGGAGTTGCGGACCGAAGCGGACTTATGGGGAACTCAGTTTCCGACATGCCGACTACACGTCCAGGTGGAAGTCAGAAACGCGACGTCTCTATGCCGTGTGATTTCCGGGGATCCGATTTCTGGCTAAGCTGCATCTAAACAAGCTGCGCAACTCCGATGCTGCGACGTGCCACTTCGGAGCAATCCAAAATTTCGCTACGATTCGTCAGCTTGGTGGTCGCGCATAGATCGCCTCGTCGTCATCGTAGAATGACCAATTATCAGGCCTAGCGATCCTGTCGGCACATCCACTGCAGTATTTGCTACTAAATTCCTCGCTTATTCCGTCCAACTCGGAACCACCAATTGCGTGCTGGTGCAGTGCACAATAGATGACTTTCGGATTCGCCCGCTCGAGGGCCAGCCGGTCGAGAGTGATGTCGCGAATTGGATACGGCGACGCAAACTTGTGTTTGCATTGTTTCAGAACCCGAGTCGGATCATCATCTTTAATTGCAAGTTCATAAGTTGGGGCCAAGGAGGAACAGTTGGGTCGATTCCGTGCGCGGTCAAGAAATTTTGATGAATTTGCCGAGGCGTCGTTTGAATATCATTCTCGAACTCTACACCTTTTTCCCTTTGTACCGTCCGTTCGAATAACTCCTCCGCAACTCGCCTATGCTCGCTGTCTTCCGGCCATCTTTCAACTATGGAACGAGCCCAACGGAGCCCTTCGTCATCTCCTTCTTGGCCGATCATCCGCGCACATGCCACAACCTCAAAGAGTTCATCCATGTTGCCGTTTTCAGTCGCGACGGCGGCCGCAAATTTCAACAAATCGAAGGAGGCTGAACGGTAATATTGGGCAGCATCTTTGAATCCTGAAGAGTATAGTGATGTCGCTAGCTTTATGACCTCTGTCGCCATGTCGACGACAGGCAACGGTGTTATCCATCGATATCTGGATTTCGAAGTGGCACCAGCGAGGCGGAGAGCCCGCCGATAGCTTTTATGGGTCTCCAGAACACTGTTATTGACTTTGGACGCCAAGGCTGCCACCCAAATCGGATCCTTTCCGCTGCGAACCTGGGCGTACCAGTTCATGAGCATTCCAAATGTCCTATGCACGGCGATGCTCAGTTCAGCCGATCGTCTGGTCATTTGGGCGAAAAAATGGAGATGTTTGGGACTCCGATTCGCAATTCTGCATAGCTCTTTAGCATTGGCAAGTTTGTAGTCGGCCAAAAAACTCTGGGGCCTATCTGACCGCATGAGTTCAACGGCTTCGAGTCTGCCAAGTTGTAATGTGCCGTTGAACTGGATGTTCACGTATCCATCAGATTTTTCCAAGATCTTCTTGACCACTGCTATCGCCCCGGGGAAGTCTCCTCTTTTTCTAAGTTTGTCTGCCGCCGTGAGTTCAAGGAAAAAACCCTTTTCATGGAAATCCTGAGCCTCCTCTTGAATTCGCTCACTAGATCTGGGCTGAACACCTTCGAAGAAATCCATCGCTTTAGTGCCGAGGAGTATACGACGCACGATCGCATTTTGGGATGCAATCAGATCACTCACGAACTGGTCGAGCCTGTCGGGGAGGACATTGGAAGTTCGGATGCGTGCCGTCAGTTGACCCGTGTTGGAGCGCTCAAGAGCGTCTCGAATTGGCTCATCGAGCTGGATCGCATGCCAAAAAAGTTTGCCTTGCTCCACGTCCGCATGGAACAGAAAGGTTGGAATTTGAAGTTGCAGGGCCAAGTATTCCGCAGCCTTCCGTTCGAGCGGCTGCGATATGAATTGCCTGTCGGACGAGTAGGGACTATGTATCGAGCTCTTGAGTTGGGCGCTGAACAGGAGGCCCGTGGAGAGACCATCCTTAAATCGCTCAACGACGTAGTCCCAGCCGTAATCTTGTTCGCTCGGATTTACCGCCCATTCAGCGAATACTTGACGGAATAGCGCATCTCCCTGGCTATCCGTGACATGTTGTTGCGGTCGTTTCAGACCTGTTCTCCCACTGCTCTCAATTTTGTCATCACCAGGTGTGAGAGCGCTCCGGTCTAGCAAATCGGACTTGAACGAAGCCGAAGCGCCATTTGGACGAGCTAGCGCCTCAACATCAGCAACGCCGACCATAAGACCAAGTGGATGTGATGCCGGGATCGGAAGCTAGCGTTACGGCCTTCGATACATCAACACGTCGAGCAAAGCGACCCGTCCCCGCCAGCAACGCTCTGCAAGTTTCCCTTTCGGTTTAGGGCTGCGCACCCAGGGCCGCTGCATTATCCACTTGGCAGCCTCCCAGTAACCATCCCACGTTCGCAGTGAACTCTGGGAAAGGCCGAAACGACTTGCGATCTCGGGAATACTTCCGCTGTTTGCTGAAAAGAAAGCGTCTGGTCTCCACATGCAGAGCAGGCGGGATGCGGTCCCCGTAGCTGCTTTCTGGAACGCATTCGAATAGGCAGTTTTGAATTTAATCCAATGTTGAGCTTCCACTGGCCCTTCGCGAGGAATACATAGCAGAGCTCGATCAATAGGTGCCGGGTCACTGATGACGGCGTGGCGGAAGAAGCCGAGGCCTACCGTTCCGAACAACCCAGCATCCACGCCCGGTTCGTTGGCCGTACTGGCAACAAGCCGCCGGTCTTGCAGGGGCATCCTTGCGAGGGACCACTTAGCGATGGACCATTGTTTTCGAACGTGCTCAAGAAAATCTAGCCAGTCATTGAGCGCAATTTTGGTCCAGGGATTTCCAGTCTTCAGCAGGTCAAAATATTCTCCAAATGACCACTCTCCCAAGCCTTGCATTTTCGTGTTCTTAGGAAGTGAACTTCCGCTTCTGTTTTGTATGCCCTTTGCGAAGTTCTGCTTTTTCTGCCAAGCCGCACGGTACGCGACTAGCCACTGGGTCCATAACTTTCCTGTAGGTTTTGTGGCTTCTTTGTGCCGTGCGTCAATGTAGGCCGCGGCGTCAGAAATCGGCCCCGTTTCGCGGCCGTGCAGGAGGAGATTGGCCTCTCGGTTTTTTTCAAACCCGCCGTCAGTCAGATTGGAGCTCCCAATAAAAAGGTAAGCCGCTGTACGGATTCGAAATAAGTAAACCTTCGGGTGAAAGATCTCACTCGTATCTAGAACCACCTTGAATCCCCCGTGCCCTTGCCATCTCTCAAGAAAATCGGGATTGGTGTTATACAGCGCACAGCCGACAACCAGTTTGTTCACCTTTGCCCTCATTCTCCAAAGAAGGTCTTGGACTCCTTCGTCGGGTTTGCCAGCCCAAGCTACGGCAATCTCGATTTGGTCTGCGCGTTTCGCCAATTCAGCGAAGCGTCCACTCAGAACGCTCGTGTCTGCAAAAAATTCGACGTGCATCTACCTTGTTCCATTTGCGGCCCGGCTAGAATGCGCGCCACTATTTTCACACAATTTTGTTAGCCGGCCTGTTTTATCAGGAAGATGGCAAAACTAAGGTCTCGTCGGCGAATGGTGCACTCCCGAGTTGACGTGTAACGCGCATCCCGTACTTGTGATCGCCTTGGCGTGGTAAACACGTCTCGATTCAAGCCGTTCCGCAGATTCCCAGCGATTACTCCCCACAACGCGCTTTTCGTGCGCGAGCCTAGTTGTGTGGTTACTCGGCGACTCCGCAAAGTGAGTGCACAATTCACAGCTCGCGGATTCGGGGTGTGATCTCAGGCAAATAATGCGTCAGGTCTGCTCGCGTCAGCACGTGGGGCAAATTGCTGGGAGCGAGAGGGATAAAGTTGGGAGGTGAGCGACTGGATAAAATGATGGAGAGGCCAATGAACACTGTGCAAGAGATCGAACGCGCGATACAGGCGCTTACGCCGCGTGAACTGGAAGAACTGTACTCATGGCTTCATCAGCAGTACCCGCAGTCCATTGACGCCCGCATTCAATCCGACCTCGCCGCCGGCCGTCTCGACAAGACGATCAACCGCGCTTTGGAGGATGAGAAAAACGGGCGCGTTCAGCCGCTTTAGAAGCGCGGCTCCATGGAGCACCGCGCCACTTCCCAATTCTGGGAGCGCTATCACGCGCTACAGCCGCACATCCGCAGCAGCGCCGATAAGCAGTTCTCGTTGCTGAAAGGAAATCCGCAGCATCGTTCATTGCAATTCAAGAAAATCGGGGACCGGCACGGCGAAGAAATTTACTCCGCCCGAGTGACGTTGAGCCATCGCGCCCTCGCGTTTAAAAGGCCCTATGGTTTTTTGTGGTTCTGGGTTGGCGACCACGAAAGCTATGAAAACCTTATCGCTTAAGAATGCGTCGCGGAAAGAGTAAGTTTCGGGACCAAGTTGAACGCCGTAACCATTGAGCTTCGGGGTTCCGTTCCGAACCGCAACGATCCTAATTGTTGTCCGGCCATTTCTCTAAAGTCGGCGACTCGGAGGAGTGAGTGCCTACTCCACAGCTGGCGGATTTGGCGTTTGTGATGTCAGACAAATCACGGGTCAGGTGGGTTTGCCTCATAATCGCAGGGTTGCGGCAAATTGCTGGAAGTTAGGCGGATAAAAAGTTGGGAGGTGAGCGACCGGGTTGCGGACGCGATCCAGGCGCGGTCTATACCGCTCCGGGGGTGGCTATCTTGCAAGTAGGTTCGGCTATATCGGAAAGAGATGGACGGGCACTGGGAACAAATGCGAAGGCATGATTCTGCTCGAAGGCAAACTCATCGTTTATCGTCATCCTCGATCCCGCTCCAGAATTCTCACCGGATGCGACCCGAACGTCATTGTTCGGATTACGATAAGCACCGGTCGACGGCAACTTATGTGGAGGCAAAAATACAATGGCCACGTGGGAGAAAACCTCTGGAGTTTGAATGAGCGGGATCGAGAAATTCATGTATCGAAAACCGCCTCATGACTGGTGCCCGGGGCGGGACTTGAACCCGCACTCCGCTTGCGCGAAAAAGGATTTTAAGTCCTTTGCGTCTGCCGATTTCGCCACCCGGGCGCGCGCGACACCTGAAGATATCGCCGCATAGGCTTCATCATAATAGACGGTTTGGGCAGGACCCCGATCCCGCGCTATTCGGTATCGTCCACGCCCTGATCGGCAAATTCACCCGCGCCGAGTATCAGTTTCGCTTGTCCAGCCTTCGATCCTTCGTGTCCGTTTTCGCTGCTGCCGGGCGCCGTTCCCGTCTTCAACAATTTATTAAGCAGGGGGAGCTTCGAGGAGTTTGCTTCGACGTAGTCTACGCCCAGCGCGGTCAACGAGAAGTCCGAGTTGTCCTCGCGCGTTATATATTTTTTCGTTCGAAGATACCAGGTCGTAAAATCCAGATATTCGCGCGGGAATCCCATCTGTGCTTCGAGGTCGAGCAGCGACACCCTCGGATCATTCACACGGGCACGACACCGTCGATACAACAATGAGAGGACGGCCAAACGCCGGTTCATCTCGCCTTCGATCCCATCGAGAAAGTCGACAGAATCGAATATTGGGTTGGGCGAGGCTTGCTTTTTTCGAAGCTCGGCATCGTAATCCGCGCGGCGCTCCGGATGCGAGAGCACTTCAAACGCCTGGTTCAGGCGTAGGAACTTTTCCCGATGGCCCGTTTCCGGATTGTCCGGGTGAAAACGCGCGGCTAGGAAGCGATACACGCGATGGATGGTCTCGGCTTGGGCATTGGGACTGATCTGCAGAAATTCATAGTGGTCTTTACTGCTTTCTGCGAGAGGCGTGTCCCTGTTTTTCTTGACCGCATCATCCAGTTCCAGGCCTATTACATACCTGCCCTGTTGAGGCATGCAATGCCGCACGACACTGTAACCTGTGGGATACCCCCCCTGCGCTTCAACGTAGACACTGCTGCCTTCCGGCACCGCAACCGGACACACCAGTCCAACGCCGGAATGCGAGAAGTCCCTCCCCTGAGCCTCGGCCGAATGCGTTAACCCGCCTCCGTCCTGCCAGGAAAGAACGTATTTCTCCTTCGAAGGGCTCCGCTGTTCACGCCGTACGTTTACCTTCACCAGACACCCTCGTTTTTCAAGTAATGGCCCTCAACCCCGGCGTTTACCTCTACCCAAAGGTTCCAGCACGAACGTTTCCAAAGATTTTTTCAAATCCGGACTCGGCTGCTTCCACGCTATCTGAAAGTTCTGCATCATCAATACTGTCATGGCGATACTGGAAGAGATGAGCACGGTTGAGGTTCCACTTAGGCCCCCTCCGGACCTCTCTGACAATGCTCCCCACCTGTTCTCCCCACTTCGCATCCGCAAGGTCGAATTCCGCAATCGCATCGTCGTCTCGCCCATGTGCCAGTACTCGTGCGATGACGGGTTCGCGAACGATTGGCACTTGGTGCATCTTGGTACTCGCGCAGTAGGAGGAGCCGCTCTCGTCATGGCCGAAGCAAGCGCCGTTGAAGCGCGGGGCCGTATCTCGCCTTGGGATCTCGGGATCTGGAAGGACGAGCACATCCAGCCGCTTGCCCGCGTCGCTCGATTTGTAAAGCAAAATGGTTCCGTTCCCGGCATCCAGCTTGCCCACGCCGGGCGGAAAGCGAGTACCGACGTACCGTGGCGAGGCACTCGTCCGATTGCTCCGGCCGAAGGCGGCTGGGAGCCCGTCGCGCCGAGTGCGATTCCGTTTGACTCCGGGCATCCGGTTCCAGCCGAGCTCGAGTTCGAAGATATTCATGGAATCGTGCAAGCCTTCGCGGCCGCTGCCGCTCGCGCGCTGACTGCTGGATTTGAGGTGCTCGAGCTGCACGCCGCCCATGGTTACCTGATCGATCAGTTTCTCTCTCCGCTCTCGAACCAGCGAACAGACGCATACGGAGGATCTTTTGAGAACCGCATCCGATTTGCGCTGGAAGTCGTCGAAAGAGTTCGAACCATATGGCCCGAGCGCCTGCCGCTTTTCCTTCGCATCTCGGCGACGGACTGGGCGGAAGGCGGATGGACGTTGGATGACTCAGTTGAGCTGGCGCGCATAGTACGAAACCGAGGCGTCGATCTGATCGACTGCTCCTCAGGCGGCGCCGTGCCGCGCGCATCCATTCCCGCGCACCCCGGATATCAGGTTCCGTTCTCCGAGCGCATTCGCCGCGAAACCGGCATTCTCACTGCTGCAGTTGGCCTGATCACAGACTCCGCTCAGGCGGATTCCATTATTCGTGATGGAGCGGCCGACCTGGTACTGCTAGCCCGCGAATTTCTGCGCGAACCGTACTGGCCGATCAAAGCCGCCCAGGCCCTTGGCGCTGAAGCGCGCGTTCCCGCTCAATACTTGCGCGCGTTCCCAAATAGGCGGGAAAAATAGCCGTCTTTCAATGCAGCTCGACTTTACAGGCAAAACAGCGATTGTCACCGGCGGCGCGAACGGCATCGGCTTGGCGATCTCGCGCAGTCTTGCAGCAGCCGGAGCATCAGTCTGCATATTTGATCTGGCGGCCGAAAAGCCGCTCGAGGCTGCAAGCTCGTTTGGCGCTCAGGCCTGCATCGCCGATGTGACCGATCGCCAGTCGCTCGAGCGCGCGTTCGAGGAGGCCGCGAATCCAGACATCGTCATTATTAACGCGGGAGTCGGCTCCGCGAGTTCTCTGGCCGCCACGACCGAGGAGCTTTGGAACCGCACTCTCGCGGTAAACCTCACAGGCGCGTTTCTCACGCTGCAAATCGCGGCAGCCCGCATGCAACGCCGCAGCCGCGGAGGCTCGATTGTCCTAACTGCGTCGACCAACTCGTATGACGGCGAGCCGAATTTGGTCGCATACAACGCCAGTAAGGCTGGACTTCTCGGGCTTCTGCACACGGCCGCAAACGAGCTTGGCCCCTACGGCATCCGAGTCAATGCGGTCTGCCCGGGCCTGATCCGCACTCGGCTAACCGCTTCTCAATTCTCGACTCCAGAGGTGTTAGCCGAGTACTTCCGCGAAATCCCGCTCGGGCGCGGCGGTGAGCCCGAAGAAGTTGCAAGGGCAGTTCTGTTTCTCGCGTCCGATCTCGCTTCTTACATTACCGGCGCCACACTGCTTGTCGACGGAGGACAAACGTCGTCGAAGTTCGGCCCTTGGCGTTACGAGGACGCCACCTTCGATGGCGCGCGCTGGACAAAAAAGGCGTAGCTCTTTCGGAACGGCGCATGCACGTACTTAGCCTTCACGCTCACCCCGATGATGCGGAGATTCTGGCGGGCGGAACGCTTGCTCTTCTCGCAGCGGCTGCTCATCGCATCACAATTGCGACGATGACTGCCGGCGACTGCGGATCTGACGAGCATGGGCCGGGCGAATTATCTATGCTTCGCAAAGCGGAGGCGAAGGCAGCAGCAAGCCTCATCGGCGCGGAATATATATGTGCCGGGTTTCGCAACCTTGCCATCTTCAACGATGATCGTTCCCGCCGCAGAGTCACCCAGTTGCTTCGCCGCGTCCGCCCTCACGTTGTCCTTACCGCGTCGCCGGAAGACTATCTTTGCGATCATGAGGCGACCAGCCAGCTGGTTCGCGACGCCTGTTTTGCCTGCGCCGTGCCAAACTATTTGACCGGATACGGCGCAGTTCCCCTGCCGGAAATTCCGCATCTCTATTTCATGGACCCGATCGAGATGCTCGACCGTCGCGGCAGGCCGGTCCCCCCGGACTTCACCGTCGATGTCAGTCTGACCTTTGAAGTCAAGACGGGGATGCTCGGCCAGCATGAAACGCAACGCTCCTGGTTGAGGCGTCAACACGAGATTGATGACTATCTCGCAAAAATGGAGGAGTGGACGCGTGCCTCTGGCGCTCGAGCTGGACTGGCTCTCGGAGAAGGCTTTCGGCAATATCGCGCCCATCCGTATCCGCGGACGCCGCTGCTGCAAGATGCTCTGGGGCCGAGTGTCGTCCGTTCAGAGCGCGCAACTATCGCCTAATAGGCGGATCAGCCTTCAATTCCTGCCTTCCGAAAAACTGCACGCGACGCCTCGAGGCCTAACCGGGCCGCCTGCTCCGGCGGAAGCTTCTTTAACCCACGGCCGAATACTTCTACGCTCAGCGCGTCGGTGTAACCGATTTTTTGAAGCGCCTTCAAGAAGCCGACCAGATCGATGACCCCCTCACCCGGCAGAAGCCGTTCGTCGTCCCGAATCTGTTCCGGCGGCAAATTGGCCGAATCATCAAAATGAATATGGACGATGCGCTCCCGTCCGGCCGCGATGATGTCCTCTGTCGTCGCGCCCGCATGATGCCAATGCCAGGCATCGAGCAGCAGTCCCACGTTCGGGCCGCATTCTTTCGCGAAGGCCAGCATGTCATTCATGCGCCAGATGAACTCGTACCGATACATTTTTCGCAAGTGAAGGGGGCCTATAAACTCGAGTCCCAGCCGCACGTCAGAGCGCGCGAGGATACGCGCGCTTTCGGTAAACCGCTGCTTGTAGATTCGCCGGAGCTCGTCCTTCGGCGTGCCGCTCGAAGGCATGATCCACGTGGTCATGCGCGGACACCCGATGTCTGCTGCAAATCGCGCCGCTTCGTCTAACTTCGAAAGCGAGCTGCGAAATTCCGCATCACTCTTCCGAAACTCAACCGGAAAATCGAGGATTGCAGGCTTGATCTTTAGTTCTCGAAGCAACTGCTTTGTAGCGCCTTGACCCGCTTTCATAGCGGGCTCGATCATCACGTCGGTTCCTGGAAAACCGACTCGCGCTGCGAGCCGTGCAAACTCCGGCCAGGGCACCCTGTCTGAAACGAGAACGCTATTCAGCGATAGGTACATGCCGGTCCCAGGTCTCAACACCCGGGTAAGCGCGTGTCTCAGAGCCGATGGCATGAGAGCGAAGGTTTGAAGCGCTCTCCGCCGACTGCAACGCAAGCTCATCGGCCGATTATAAACAGCCAAGCAGTCAGCGGAAAATTGTTGCTTGGGCCGAGCTCTCTGCTTCAGCCTGTTTCAGGCGCGCGTAGACGGCATCTATGCGCAAAGCGTACCGCCGCTCCTCATCCGCCAGTTCCGTAGCGGAAGCTCCATTCAGGCGCGCCGCCCGCACCGCGCTCGCGCTTTCCTGGACCAGCCACTGCCATTCCTGGTAGAGCAGGTCGACAGGCGTGATTCTCACAACCCATTTTTGAATTGCGCTGCGTTTCTCGACAAGGCCTGAGCCGGGCCATTAGTCCCAGACCGTTACAGTACACACTAACCCATCCTCGCCCGGTGTAGGAAAGGCCAAAACACGGCCACGCGAGCCGTATCAGGCCGCCGCAGCCCCATTTCACGCCTGTGCGGGCATAATTCTGCGAAAAAAACCTTCAAAAAGGCCGATTTCGTGCTGTTTTTTTCTTTACAACCGAGTCCGAGTCCCGTATTATCGAGTTGACCGGAAATACATTGAAACATTTCCACACAGTTTTGTTTAATGTAATTGCACCAAAACTGTATGGCGATGGCTCTTCAACGCTACCGGTAAACCGCGCACGGAGGATGCATGGCTGACAACAAGAGAATGACCCAAACCGCAATCGTCAGGGAACTGGCGGAAACCACTGGTGTAAATAATCGCGTGGCGAAACACTTCATGGACTCGCTCGCGCAACTGGCAGTACGTGAAACCAAAAAGAACGGCGTGTTCGTGATGCCGGGCATTGGCCGTCTGGTCCGCGCCGAACGTAAGGCTCGTGTAGGCCGCAATCCCGCGACCGGCGAAGCGATTAAGATTCCCGCCAAGAGGGTGGTGAAGTTCCGAGTCGCGAAATCGGTCAAAGACGCGATCGTGCCTTCGAAGAAAGTAGCTGCCAAGTAATCGATCGTCCCGCTGCCTTCCCACTGCACGAACCCCACGATTGCCGTGGGGTTCACTGTCTTGTTGGACGGTGTCCGGCGGCGACTTACCACCCCAGTACAGCCGCAAAAATCAGCGGTACAACAATCGAGGCATCCGATTCGATCAAGTACTTGGGCGTGTCGATGCTCAGCTTCTCCCACGTGATCTTCTCGTTCGGGATCGCTCCGGAATAAGAGCCATAGCTGGTCGTGGAATCGCTGATCTGGCAGAAGTAGCCCCATAAGGGCGTATCTTTCCGCTCTAAATCCTGGCGCAACATCGGCACCACGCAGATTGGGAAATCGCCCGCGATGCCGCCTCCGATTTGAAAGAACCCGATAGAAGCTTCACGCGATGTACGTGTGTACCAATCCGCGAGCGACATCATGTACTCGATGCCCGTCCGCACCGTGTGCACATTCTTAACATCACCTGAAATGCAGTGGCCGGCGTACATATTGCCGAGAGTCGAATCCTCCCAACCCGGAACGAAGATCGGCAGGTTGCGCTGCATTGCGGCATACAGCCAGCTATCCTTTACATCGATCTGGAAATTCTCTTGCAATTCCGGCGTCTGCAGAATTCTGAAGAAGAATTCATGCGGGAAGCAGCGCTCGCCCTGCTTATCTGCAGCCATCCACTCCTTCAAAATCACGCCTTCAATACGCCGCATTGCCTCTTCCTCAGGAATGCATGTATCGGTTACGCGATTCATGTGCTTGTCGAGCAGCGCCTGCTCGTCGCGCGGAGTCAAATCGCGCCACTCCGGCACACGCTCATAAAAATCGTGGGCAACCAGGTTGAACACGTCTTCTTCGAGATTCGCGCCCGTACACGAGATCCCGTGCACCTTACCTTGCCGGATCATCTCGGCGAGCGAAACTCCGATTTCAGCCGTGCTCATCGCGCCCGCCATTGTAAGGAACATTTGGCCGCCGCGTTTCAGGTGTTCACCATACGCTTCGGCAGCCTCGACAAGCGTGGCAGCGTTGAAATGCCGAAAATGCTGTTTAACAAAATTTGAGATAGGTCGGTCGTTCATCTCTCGATTTAATTGTTACTCTCAAACAGTACAACTTCCTTTTGCAACTTCGAATTCGAATTTCGCGCCCGGGAACTGTACATGCTCCCTCCGAGCCGGTGTTACGGCTTGGCGCGTCCTCTCGCGTCGGATTGGGAATCCTTGTCAGCCGGATTACGGGGCTGATTCGCGAAAGCGTCATCGCGCATTTCTTGGGCAACTCGCCGGTTGCAGGCGTCTTCCGCGCCGCCATCCGGATTCCGAATTTATTAGGCAACCTGTTCGGAGAGGGTGTGCTCTCGGCAGCCTTCGTGACCGTCTACTCGAAACTCCGGGCGCGAGAGGAAAATGAAGAGGCGGAGCACGTTGCGGCCGCGATCTTCGGTGTTCTCGCGCTCCTGTGCGCCACTCTCGTGCTGGCGGGTGTCCTCGCAGCGCCGCTGCTGATCGATTTCATCGTTCCCGGTTTCAGAGGCGACGACCGCACCCTGACCATTCATTTGGTGCGGATTTTGTTTCCAGGCGCCGGAATGCTCGTCATGAGCGCCTGGTGCCTCGGCATTCTCAACAGCCGTCGAAAATTCCTTCTTTCGTACACCGCACCGGTAGCGATGAACATCACCGTGATCGCTGCGGCCGTGCTCTTCGGCCGGAATGCGCTCCAGAGACAACTCGTGATTGATCTCGCCTGGGCCTCCGTGCTCGGCAGCGTGTTTCAGTTTGCTGTGCAGCTGCCTCGTGTCTTGAAGCTGCTGCCGGGATTCCGTCCTGTTCTCGATATCTCTTCAGAGCACGTCAGAACGGTCATCCGGAATTTCGGTCCGGTATCGCTGAGCCGCGGCGTTGTTCAGATCAGCGCCTATATCGATCAGATCATTGCCAGTTTCCTGGGGCCCACGGCCGTGTCGACGCTCGGCTATGGCCAAGTCATCGCGATTCTTCCGGTGAGTCTTTTTAGCATGTCCGTATCCGCCGCAGAACTTCCTGAGCTCTCGAGCGCTATCGGCACGCAGAAAGAGATCGCCGCCGTTCTCCAGGAACGCTTGAGAGCAGGCCTGCGCCGCATCGCGTTCTTAGTCATTCCTTCCGCAGTAGCCTTCTTGTGCTTGGGAGATATTCTCGCCGGAGCGCTGTATCAGACCGGGCACTTTCATCGTTCGGATGCAGTGTACGTCTGGTCCGCGCTGGCAGGCTCCGCGGTCGGACTTCTTGCGACCTGCCTGGGCCGGCTCTATTCTTCCGCCTTCTATGCGCTGCTTGATACGCGTACGCCGCTGCGGTTCGCGATCGTTCGCGTTCTGCTGACAGCCGCTCTCGGATACGTTTTTGCATTACGCATGCCGCACTGGATCGGAATTGACCCGAAATGGGGTGTTGCCGGATTGACGGCTTCGGCCGGAATCGCAGGCTGGCTCGAATTTGTCCTTCTGCGCCGCTCGCTCGGGGAACGCATCGGCAGTACGGCGCTTCGCCGAGATTTTCTTGTCAAGCTTTGGTCAGTGGCCCTCGTGGGTGCAGCTCTCGCCTACTTCGTTAAGAATCTGGTGGGCACGGCTCATCCTCGTCTCGCCGGTTTGGTCGTGCTTCCTATCTATGGTGCTGTCTATTTTGGCGGCAGCTTTCTGCTCCATATCCCGGAATCCGATCGGGCTGTGCGGTTGATCTTAAATCGCATCACGCGGCGAGTCTCGCCGTAATCTTTGCGATCTGCAGATCTTCCTGCGCTGGAAACACGTGCGTTCGAAAATTGCCGAGGAACTCGAGCCCTGAGCAAATCTCCGCGCGTAATGTATCGGCGTGCTCCCCGATCCCGCCCGTGAAGACGAGCATGTCCAACCCGCCCAGCGCCGCCGCCATTGCCGCGATGGCTTTTCGAACCTGATAGCAAAACATCCGGAGAGCCAAATCGGCCAGCGGAGTTTCCTTACGCGAATCCAGCAACTCGCGAACGTCGCTCGTGATTCCCGAGACCCCAAGCAGGCCTGATTGGCGGTCGAGCAGTTTCTCGAGTTCCTCAGGGCTCGCGTATCCCTTGCGCATCATGTAAACGATTGCGCCCGGATCGAGATCGCCCGACCGCGTCCCCATCATCACCCCGCCAGTGGGCGTCAGTCCCATGGTCGTATCGATCGACTCGCCATTACGAATCGCCGTGATGCTCGATCCGTTGCCCAGATGTGCAATCACCAGACGCTCGGGTATCTTGTCCATTTGCGCAAGAATCGACTCGATCGAGAGCCCATGAAAACCGTATCGCTCAATGCCAAGCTCGCGTATCGAAGCGGGAAGCGCGTAGGTGCTGCTCACTTCAGGCATGTTTCGATGAAACGCCGTGTCCAGGCAGGCTACCTGAGTCACGCCGGGCAAATTGTGCTGCATCGCCTCAAGCACGCTGAGTGCGGCCGGCACATGTAGAGGAGCGTAATTCACCGCCTCTTGCAGCTCGTCCATCACTGCAGGCGTGATGCGCTGGTGCTCTCGTACCTTCGGCCCTCCGTTTACGAATCGGTGGCCGATGGCGCCGGGATGCGGCGCAGCACAATCTGTAACAGCGTTCAAGACGTGATCGAGAGCCGTCGCATGATCCGGCAAGACGAGTTGTTCGTCAGCGCGGTCCTCACCGAGTTTGAGCCAGAATCGCGATCTTTCCCGTCCGATTTCTTCAGCTTCACCTTCGCAACAGGCCTGCGCTTTCTCCCCGTTTGAAAAGTAAACGCCAAATTTGAGTGAAGAAGATCCGCAGTTGAGCGTCAGGACCGGCAGCTCGCGGGGCCTCCGGGCGCTCACAACGACCACTTCCAGTGGCGCACGTCCGGAAGGTCTTCACCGCATTCCATAACATATTCCTTATGCCGTTGGAGGTTGTCATTGAGCCAGTCGCTCGCCTTCCGGACAATCGATTGGAAGCGCGGAATCCGGCGAATCGCATCGAACGTCAGCTGAAACCGGTCCATACTATTCAGCACCGTCATGTCGAACGGGGTAGTCGTCGTCCCCTCTTCCTTGTAGCCGCGCACGTGAATGTTGTCGTGATTCCGCCGTTTATAGGTCAGCCGGTGAATCAGCCACGGATACCCGTGAAACGCGAAGATCACCGGCCGGTCCGTCGTGAATAGCTCATCGAAGTCTTCGTCAGCGAAGCCGTGAGGATGCTCGCTCGAAGGCTCGAGCGTCATCAGGTCCACTACGTTTACGACCCGCACTCGAATGTCGGACACGAACTCGCGCAGCAACATCACGGCCGCTAGCGTCTCAAGCGTAGGCACATCTCCGGCACAGGCCATCACAACATCCGGATCGCCTGCGTCATTGCTCGCCCATTCGAAAACGCCCGCGCCCTTTGTGCAATGCCGCACCGCAGCCTCAATGTCCAGCCACACGTGTTGGGGCTGTTTTCCGGCGATGATCAGGTTCACGTACTGGCGGCTTCGAAGGCAGTGGTCAGCCACCGAGAGGAGCGTGTTCGCGTCAGGCGGCAAGTAAACCCGAACCACATCGGCCTTCTTGTTGACCACGTGATCGATGAATCCCGGGTCCTGATGCGAAAATCCGTTGTGATCCTGCCGCCAAACATGCGAAGACAGCAAATAGTTCAGAGAAGCGATCGGCGCTCGCCACGGCAGATGCCTGCTAACCTTCAGCCACTTCGCGTGCTGATTGAACATCGAATCTATGATGTGGATGAAACCCTCATAACATGTGAAAAGTCCGTGCCGCCCGGTCAGAAGATAGCCTTCGAGCCAGCCTTCGCACATGTGCTCGCTCAGCACTTCCGCAACCCGGCCGTCGGTAGTCAGGTTTTCATCCACCGGTTCCACCTTGGCCATCCATTCCTTGCCGGTAACTTCATACACAGCATCAAGCCGGTTCGATGCGGTCTCGTCCGGCCCAAACATACGGAAATTTCGCGCGCTCTGGTTGTGCTTGATCACATCGCGTAAGTAGTACCCCAGCACGCGCGTGGCTTCCGCCTCGACCCCGCCTGGTTTCTCAACCGGAATCGCGTAGTTTCTAAAATCCGGGAGAACCAGCGGCCTCAGCAGTGTTCCGCCATTCGCATGCGGGTTCATCCCCATTCGCCGCTGGCCTTTTGGAGCAAGCGCAGCCAAGTCAGACCGCAGCCGCCCCTCGCTGTCGAAGAGCTTCTCAGGCGCGTAGCTGCGCATCCACTTTTCTAAAATCTTCAAGTGCTGCGGGTTCTCACGCACGTCCGTCACGGGCACTTGATGCGCGCGCCACGTTCCTTCCACCTGCTTGCCATCGACTTTCTTCGGCCCGGTCCACCCTTTCGGAGTTCTCAAAATTAACAGCGGCCAGCGCGGGCGTTCCGTGTTCTGCTCGTCGCGAGCTGCATGCTGTATGGCTTGAATCTCGCCGAGCATCTGTTCGAGCGCGACCGCCATCGCCTGGTGCATCTTGATGGGATCGTTCCCTTCAAGAAAACGGGGCGCGTATCCGTAACCCGCGAATAAAGACCGCAGTTCCGCCTTCGGTATACGGGCAAGAACGGTCGGGTTCGCGATTTTGTATCCGTTCAAATGCAAAATCGGCAGGACTGCGCCGTCCTTTGCCGGATTGAGAAACTTATTCGCATGCCAGCTCGTCGCCAACGCGCCCGTTTCCGCTTCACCATCTCCCACGATGCAGGCAACCATGAGGTCCGGATTGTCGAAGGCCGCACCATACGCGTGCAGCAGCGAGTACCCAAGCTCGCCTCCCTCGTGAATGGAACCGGGTGTTTCTGGCGCAACGTGGCTCGGTATCCCGTATGGCCAGGAGAATTGCCGGAACAGCCGCTTGATGCCGTCGCGATTCTGCTCAACCGCCGGATAGATCTCTGTGTAAGAGCCCTCCAGATACGTATGCGCGACAATACCCGGCCCGCCATGCCCCGGACCGATGATGTACATCATGTTTAAGTCGTGCGCGCGAATCAACCGGTTCAGATGCGTATAAATGAAGTTCAAACCCGCCGTGGTGCCCCAATGCCCCAGCAGGCGTGGCTTGATGTCGTCCTTACTCAACGGCCGCTCGAGCAGCGCGTTGTCTTTTAAATAAATCTGGCCAACTGTGAGGTAATTTGCGGCGTGCCAATAGGCGTTTAGATTTTCGATTTCTTCCGCACTGAGCAGTTCAGGCATTCGATTTCGCTCCCCTTCAAGACCTCGCTCCGGCTTGCAAGAGCTGTTCGGCGTGCTTCAATGCCTCGGGAGTCACACGCTCTCCCGATAGCATCCGGCCGATTTCGCGCGCCCGCTCATCACCCGCTAGCTCTTCGACCACCGTACTCATGCGGCCCTTTTTCTCGCGTTTCGACACTGCATAATGATGATCCGCGAATCCGGCAATCTGCGCCAGGTGGGTCACGCAGATCACCTGATTGCTTCGCGCCAGTGCTTTCAAACGCTTGCCGACTGCTGCCGCAGCCGCTCCGCCTACACCGGCATCCACTTCATCGAACACGAGCGTAGGTGTTCCCGCGTGCCGGTCCGCATCGCCGGCGGCCGTTTTTAACGCAAGCGCAATTCGCGATAACTCGCCTCCTGACGCGATTTTCTCGAGCGGTTTCAGCTCCTCGCCACGATTCGGTGATACAAGGAACGCAATCTCATCCACTCCTAACGCTGTCCACGCGCCTCGCTTGCCCGATACTTGAAACTGCGTCCCCGACATCGCCAAGCTCTTTAGTTCGCTCTCCACCTGCTTACTTAAGCGTTCCGCGGCAGCGCTCCGTTTTGCGCTTAATTCATCCGCGAGTTGTTCGTAGGTCTGAGCCAGTTCTGTCCGCTGCCTTTCGAGCGCATCCTTATGCTCGCTGGCGTTCTCTACTTCATCAATTCGCCGTTTCACATCTTCCAGGAACGCCAGAACCTGCTCGATCGAGCCGCCGTATTTCCGCTTCACTCGTTCCAGCGCTGCAAGGCGACTCTCTACTTCCTCCAAATGGCCCGGATCTCCTTCGAGCCGGCCGAGGTAATCGCGCAAAGCGTAAGCCGCCTCATCCACGAGTACTGCCGCCTGCTTCAAAGCCGAACTGGTTTCAGCGACGCTCGCGTCAATGCGCATTACCTCATCAACCCGCTTCAACGTCTGCCGCAACTGCGTGCTCACGCTGTCGGGCGCCTCGTATAACGCCTGAAAAGCGACGTTCGCGTTCTCTTGCAGCCGTGTCATGTTCTGCAATACGCGCCGTTCTGCCTCGAGCCCGGCATCTTCTCCGGATCTAGGCTGCGCCGCTTCGATCTCGCTCCGCTGAAAGGTCCACAGATCGAGCATTCTGAGCTTTTCCTGCTCGTTGCGGTTCAGTTCCTCGAGTTTCTCGGTCGTATCACGCCACTCCTGAAACACGCTCCCGACTCGTTGCCGCAGCTCATCGGTGCCCGCGTATTCATCAAGCAAGTTCCGCTGCGCCTGCGCCGTGAATAAAAGCTGCTGCTCGTTTTGTCCGTGAATATCGCCCAAAGCCGGCGCAAGCTGCTTCAGGAAAGCCGTCGTTACCGGCCGGTTAGCCACGAAGGCGCGGGATTTCCCGTTCGCGGCAATCTCCCGCTCTACGATCAGTTCCTCTTCGGCGTCATGCTCGATTCCGGCTTCGGCCAACAGCGTTTGTAAATCCGGGCCGCGCTCCAGGTCGAAAGTGGCCGAGACCCGCGCTTTCGGTTCCCCAGTCCGGATCATCTCCGATGAGGCGCGCGCGCCGAGCAACAAGCTGAGCGCATCCACCACGATTGACTTCCCGCTGCCTGTCTCGCCGGTGAGCACGTTGAGCCCTTGCTGGAAACGAATGCGGGCCTGTTCGACCACAGCGTAGTTCTCAACAATTAATTCCACCAGCATGTGACCGAATTATACGGCGAAAATGTTGCTAGTATCCACGCGCTCCCTATAATGAAGAGGAGGTAAAGGAGAGGACACTTTTCTATTGCACCTTGTGTTGCTTCCCGCATTGCTCGACCTGAGCATGTGGGACATCATTCAGAATCTTAGACCAGTTCCCCTGGCAGTCATCGTTTTGTTGATTCTTTTTTCGCTGTTTTCGTGGACTATCGTGTTCTCGAAAAGCAGCGTATTCAGCCGCGCCCGGCGAGACAATCGTAATTTCCTGCGCGCCTTTCGGAAAGCCGATAACTTACAATCCGTCGCCATAGCGAGCGAGCAATTTACCGCCGCCCCGCTGGTCGCGGTGTTCGATTTCGGCTACGGCGAGGTCGAACGCCAAGTCAGGCAAAAGGGTGCGCTCGTCAACAAACCCGCCATCGAACGAAGTTTGCAGCTCGGAATCAGCGAAGAAGTAACTAAGCTCGAGATGAACATGAACTGGCTGGCAACCGTCGCGTCGGTTTCTCCCTTCATCGGACTGTTTGGCACGGTGTGGGGCATCATCGACGCTTTTCAGGGTTTAGGAAACGTAGGCGCTGCCAGTCTTCGCGCCGTCGCGCCGGGCATCTCAGAAGCGTTGATCACGACCGCGATCGGCCTCGCCGCCGCCATCCCCGCCGCGATTTTCTATAACGTTTTCGGCACCCGCATTAAAGAGATAGGCACTCGCATGGAAGATTTTGCGATTGAGTTTCAAAACCTTGCTGAGCGGGATTTCGGCGGGTAAGTATGAGAGTAAGCAGCTAAGGCAATCGAGTGGCATTTTCATTCAGTGATGGAGGAAGACGAGGGCGCCGGTTTGGCGGCCCGGCTGCGCTTTCAGACATCAATGTCGTGCCTCTGGTGGATGTGGTTCTGGTGCTGTTGATCATTTTTATGATCACGGCCAACGTCATGGAGTTTGGCCTCGATATTCAGGTACCCAAGGTAAAGACGGTTCGCCAGACTGCTCAGGACTTGCCAGTCGTGAGCATCACTAAAAGCGGCGAATCGTTCCTGAACGACAAGGCAACCAATATTAATCTGCTCGCGCAAGCCATCAGGCAGCGCTTCCATAATCCCGCCGCGGTCTACGTCCGGGCCGATAAAGAGACGCCCTGGGATCCCATCGCGCAGATTGTCGCCGAGCTCGGCGATGCGAAGTTCGAAGTCAAAATGGTTACCGCGCCCATTGACACTGCCGCCCGGCAGCGCCGATGACGAAGATGGCAGAGCCGATCGACATCTTGGATGAGCGCGATCCGCTGGGCTTCCCGTTTATCGGTTCCGTGTTGATCCATGGCATGGTGGTCGCCGTTTTTTTCATGAGTTGGTATTGGATGAACCGGGCGCGCGAGACCTTTGGAGATATTCATCCGGCCGGCGGCCCGGCGTATTCCGTGTCTCCCGTTCATACGATCCCTATTCCCCGGCGCAACACCCCTCCCAACCCGGTAGCGAATGACTCCCAATCGGCGGTCCCCACCGCACCCGCGAAACAGGAGGCCGAAAAAAAACCGCCGGTGCCGGACAAGACCGCAGTTGAAATTCCTGACAAAATGAAGCCCCAAGCGAAACGGCCAACTCAGCAGCAACGCTATATCCAGCCCACTCCACAGAATCAGATCTTCAGCCAGTCGAGGCAGGCAGTCTCAAGTCCGATGTATGCCGCTCAAAGCGGCGCTGGACAGGTGGGAATCGGTCCTAATTCACCCTTGGGAAATCGTCTGGGCGCGTACGCTGAGCTGGTTCGTGAGCGCATCGCTCAGAACTGGCGAACTAATGGACTGAATGCTCAAAGTCAAGCTGCGCCCACAATGGTTGGGTTCACCATCATGCGCGATGGAAGCGTGCGCAACGTGCAAATTGTCCAGTCGAGCGGCAATCCTTCGATCGACGACACGGCACTCCGCGCGGTCTATAACTCGAATCCGCTGCCTGCGCTTCCGCCCCAGGTTGCGGAAAGCTCTATCTCGGCTCAATTCTCGTTCAATTTACGTTGATGCGAATCTTCACTTCTTCACTTTTGATCTTTGCCGGTATCGCCCTGCTTCCGGCGAAACAGCAAGTCAGCGGTGTCATCACCAAGAACCCCGGTAAACCTCTCATCGCGGTTCCAGACTTCCGTGCTTCGGGAAGCGCTGCTTCCTATATCACGAGCTTCAATAACACCGTGGCCGGCGACTTACAGAGTTCGCCGCTCGTCAATTTCGTTCCTAAGACGCTGTATCCTCTCCAGCTTCCGCAACAGCCGTCCGATCTTATGGCAGGTGTAGCCCCGCCGACTTCACGTTCGACGAATCCGCAGGGAACCAGGCTCACCGATTGGAGCTTGCCGCCTATGGGCGCGAACTATCTCGGTATCGGTTACGGCGCTGAGAAGGACACTCAGTTCGTCGTCTTCGGCTGGCTGTTCAGCACGGCTCCAACCATGACTACGTTGCAACAAGCGCAAGTATTCGGGAAGGTTTACACCGCGTCGCTCGATGAAGCGGGGGCCATCGATGCAGGACATCGATACGCCGCCGATATCCTCGCGCAGTTCGGCGGGAAAAGCCTGGTTGGCAGCCGCATCGTGTTTGTCTCCAATCGCTCCGGGGCCAAGGAAATCTGGTCGATGAATTGGGACGGCAGCAATCAGAAACAATTGACCCGCTTCGGCTCCATTTCAACCTTTCCGTCTGCCTCGCCCGATGGCCACCGCGTCGCCTTTACCAGCTATGCTGCCGGTTATCCTGCCATCTATATGTTTTCTCTTGACAGCGGGCGCAAGTTGCCGTTTTATAATCAACGCGCTTCTATGAACGCGTTCGTCACGTTCACGCCCGATTCCAGGCAGGTTATCTTTTCTTCAACAGCCGCCGGGGGACCTCCGCAGCTCTATATGGCGAATGCTGACGGCAGCAACTTCCGACGGCTTACGAGTTCCGGCGCCATTGAAGTCGAAGCCAAAATCAACCCGAAGACGGGAGCCGATTTGGTCGATGTATCCGGCCGCTCGGGCTACCCCCAGATCTACCGCATGAATCTCGAAGGCGCTGATGTGCAACGGCTCAGCGCGGGAACCGGGGAAGCCACTAACCCGGCGTGGAGCCCCGACGGAGAACATATCGCCTTTGCCTGGACCAGGGGCTTCGAGCCTGGCAATTACAACATCTTTGTAATGGATGTCAGCTCGCAACAGACCACGCAGCTTACGTCGAATGAAGGACGCAATGAAAATCCGAATTGGGCTCCCGATGGCGCGCACATCGTGTATGCTTCAAAACGCGGGCGGCAATCTCAAATTTGGGTCATGAACGCGGATGGCACCGATAAGCATGCGCTAACTCAAACCGGTAATAACGAAAAACCGGTGTGGGTCAACGCCGAGCAGTAACTGAACCAAGTGTAAGGAAGTTCTCAGGAGGGATTACAAGGATCATGAGGAAAAGTAGAGCATCGCTGACATTGGCCGCCGCGCTGATGTTAGTTCTGGCAGCGGCCTGCCATAAGAAAGCACCGCCACCACCACCTCCCCCACCGCCGACAGAAGCGCCACCGGCGGCTAAACCGACCATCGCCTTCTTTACCGCCGAGCCCAGCTCCATCAACAGCGGCCAGCCTTCTTCGCTGCGCTGGTCTGTCACGGACGCCACTAACGTCCAAATTGATGGGATCGGTCAAGTCAGCCCGAGCGGACGCCGCGCGGTGTACCCAACCAGCACCACTACCTATCACCTGACGGCAACCGGAGCCGGCGGTTCAACCGATGCCTCGACAACTGTGACCGTCAGCGCTCCTCCCGCTCCCGAGCCGATTACAAGGCCCACCAGCGAATCGCCTGCCCAGATGCTCGCGAGACAAGTGCAGGATATTCACTTCGACTACGATAAGAGCGACGTTCGTCCTCAAGATCAATCGATCTTGCAGGCCGATGCGAATGCATTGAAGAGCATTTTTTCGCTCGATCCAAACTTTACAGTCACCGTTGAAGGACACTGCGATGAGCGCGGCTCGGCTGAATATAACCTGGGCCTCGGCGACCGCCGTGCTAGCGCCACCAAGGATGCATTGGTGGCCTTAGGCGTCCCCGGAGACAAGCTGAAAACAATCAGCTACGGCAAGGAGCGGCCCCTCTGCACCGATGCCACCGAGGATTGTTATCAGCGCAACCGGCGCGCTCATTTCTCCGCCAGTCAATAGCGCTGCCAAAGCTCTACTGCTTCTCTTACACTGAAGACAAGCTGTGAAACGGGGGCGGATCGCATCCGTCCCCTCCTTTGAGGAGATTCAATGAAAGTTCTGCGCCTTGCCGGTATCGCGCTGATCTCGTCGGCGCTTTCCTTCGGAGCCAGTAAAGAAATCGTCGAGTTGCAGCGAGACGTCGCTCTGCTGCAGGACAAAGTCGACACCATGCAACGCGATCTCGACACCAAATTGGGAGCGTTGACCGCCATGTTGCAAGCCGTACAGGATAATTCCACCCGCGCGAACGCCAGCCTGCAGGACGCGCTCAGCAACGGCGTCGGAAAGCAACTCGCTCCCGTGAGCGGGCTCAGCACAAAGGTCGATTCCATGAGCGATGACGTACGCGCGCTGAGGGATTCGATGAACGATATAAATGCACGCCTCGAGCGCATGGACGCCAAAGTGACAGATCTCAAGAACCAGATGCAAATCATACAGAATCCCCCGCCTGCCCCGGGCGCTGCTGCGCCGGGTACAGCGCCGGCCGCCGAAGGCCAACAGGGAGCTGCTGTAGGGCCGCAAGCAGGACCGCCGGCCGGGATGACTGCTGAGAAAACCTACACGGATGCGCGGCGCGACCTGCAGACCGGAAACACGGACTTGGCGTTACAGGAGTTTCAGCAGTACCTGACTTATTTCCCTAACACCGAGCTTGCCGCGAGCGCGCAGTACTACATTGGCGAGATTCACTTCCGGCGCGCCGAGTATCCGAATGCTATCCAGGCGTTCGACGCAGTGCTCGAACGGTATCCGGAAAACCCCAAGACTGCCGATGCCCACTACATGAAGGGCATGGCTCTGGTCAAAGCGGGGCAGCGTAGCCGCGCTGTCCAGGAATTCCGGACCTTGGTCGCGAATTACCCGCGCACCGACGATGCCCGAAAAGCGCAACAGCAACTCCGGCAACTGGGGGCGTCCACTGCTTCCTCCAGTCCAGCCCCCCGGCGGCGTCCCCAATGAAATACCTGCTGGCCGGCATTCTCCTATTCGTGCCGCTTGGCCTACGCCTGAACGCTGGAGCTAATCTTGATCCCGATCAGTTGAAGATGCTGCAGGACACGGGCGGCTGGGAGTACGTCACGGTGAGCGACGCCGATAACGGCATTCAGACGCAGCACACGTGCTTTGATGGGCAGCCTCATCCGGAACAGTGCAGCGGAACACTTACGTTGCACACAGACAACACGTTTGTAAAGAGTATTCACATCCACGGCCAAACCGTGGACCGTCACGGCCAGTACGAATTGAACGGAAATGAGATCACGTTCGTTGACGAGTTTGGAACAAGAGACGGCCCGTACACGCTGGCCTTGAACACCGCAAGCAAACGGATGAGCATTCAGATTTCACAGAATGCCGGGGTTCTTGTGCGCGCCGATTTCGTGCTGGAAAAAGAGTACAAGAAGCAGCTGCGGGCGAAGAAGCAGAGCTAGGTCGTGTGGTCCAGAACGATTTGCCAGCTTGTACCGTGAAGCTGCAGAACTAGACTGAAAATTCCGCCGACTGGACCACCCGCGCCGGCCGGCCGGTCGATGTGCCATTCGCCTACTGCGGTCGCGATTTGATGGTCGAGTTGGCGAACTTTTAAATTCTGAAAACTCAGCTTTCCCATGTCTGCCGAAGATGGATACGCGTTGCGATAGCGAGCCAGCAGGCTCGATCTCCCCTGCAGCATTTGCTTTCCCACGAAGGTGCAATCCTCCGCATATGTCGTGACGAATGTTGCGACATCTCCGCGATTCCACGCCTCGACTTGAGCGGTTAGCACGCTTTCGATAGCTGCTTGCGCTGTCTGGGTTTGTGCCCGCACAGACGAGGGCGCGAGAACGATGGCGAGGAGAATAAGAATGCGAAGGCTCATCGCCGTATGGTACAGCGACTCGGGACGGTTCGGATAGGGACCTCAGGCTGGCATTACAAGCATTGGGTAGGCACGTTCTATCCGGCCAGAACGCCCGGATCGAAAATGCTGGCTTATTACTGCGACCGATTCGATACGGTCGAACTGAACAACAGTTTTTATCATCTCCCAAAGAAGAACAGCCTGGAATGCTGGCGCGATTCAACGCCCGCCGGATTCTGTTTCGCTGTGAAGGGGAGCCGGTTCCTGACGCACATGAAGAAGCTGAACGACGCCGAGCAGGGACTGCGGAGATTTCTAGACTGCGTCGAGATCCTGGAACACAAGCTCGGGCCGATTCTGTTTCAGCTCCCGCCGAATTGGGAGCTGGATTCAGAGCGGCTGGCGAACTTTCTCGCGTTACTGCCCGGCCAACATTGCTATGCGTTCGAGTTTCGCAACGCGACCTGGAGCGTGCCCGAAATCTATGAGCTTCTACACCACTTCAACGCAGGGTACTGCATCTTCGACCTCGCGGGTACGCAATCGCCTGTGCAGGTGACAGCCGATTTCGCCTATGTGCGGCTGCATGGGCCGGGCGGCAAATATCAGGGAAGTTATACCGACACTGCTCTCGGCCAATGGGCGGAGCGCATCCGGAAGTGGCGCTGCGAATTGAAGGCGGTCCATTTGTATTTCGATAACGATCAGGCCGGGTACGCCGCGGAAAACGCTCTGAAACTGAAGCAGCTGATTGGAGGCTAAGCAGCCGGGCGGAGCTGGACCTCGGGAGGAAGCAGCAGCATCCCCGTCGTATATGCCGCCGTGAATCCAGCCAACCCGTGCGTTCCGCCGTTCACGCATCGCCGGGCTTCGGCAAGGTTGTTAGCCGCAAGCGCCTCCGCAATCCGGCCCGCGTTCACTCGCATGAAGCTCGCCAGCAGCTTTGCCGCGACTCCTGGATCGCAAGCCATTGAAGGGTTCTCGACCAACTGGTTGCCGAGCCCGATTGCCTGACCGTGTAACGCGTAGTTTTTGCGCCCGGTGATTTGAACGAAGCCTCGCCCGCGAAAATCAGCGCCATCGGCCGGACCTCGGTTGCCAAGATCTGCCCGGTAATCGTAGAGATCGAACGCATGCCCGCCTGGAGAGGTATTGAAGGGCGATTCGTATTCGCTGATGGGCTCGAAACACTCCACCTCAGCGCGAATGGTCGCAAGAGCCATAACGATCATTTGCCGGTCAGCGAGATCAGCCTCGAAAAGTGCACTGAGAATCAACGGTAAATGGGCCTGGATGTTCTGTAGCGGAGTATCCGGGAACATTTTCGCGACCACGCCGACACTTACGCCGCAAACACGTGAATCGACGGGCCGCGTATTGTCGGGTGGCGTTGCGCTATCCATTCGCGTGGATTTCTCTCTTGCGAATGTACCGAGTGGGTCTATTCAGGGGCGTATCTACATGCAGCAAATACCTGAGGAATAAAGGCTTATTTCGTATTGCATCTGCGTGATGCGCGAGTCGCCCGTGCTAAGCCAGATCGATCAAACCGAGCCGAGGCTGATTGAGCCATCGCCCGTGCGCACCGTAAGAGCCGGGCCGCCCCCGTTCAATTTGCCGCGCACCTCGTGCTCGCTTCGTGTTCCATTGACCGTTAGCGGCAAATCAAGATGAATGGCCCCGTCACCCGTCTGTAACTCTACATCCGCGGCCAGATCGCTCGGAACGTTCACCCGCACGCTGCCATCGCCGGTTTGCACGCGCCAATCGGAATTCATCCTGGAACCGCGCATGGCGTTCAACTCAACCGAGCCATCCTGAGTATGCAATTGCACGTTATCGAAGCGGCCGGCGATGTGCACGCTTCCGTCGCCGGTCCTGGCCTCGAGGGTGCCGTCGAGATCCTCGCCTTGGATGCTGCCGTCACCGGTGTCCACGTGAAGCGGACCATGCAGACCACGTAAGCGAATCGATCCGTCTCCCGTGTGAACATCCGCTGTCAGCTCGCGGGGAACTCTGACATCCAGTCGAATCGAATGGTTTCCGAAATTAAAGTGCATAGAAGGTACCCTGATGTCGATCTCGACCGAGTTGCCGCTCTGGTGATCGGTGACCCGAACGCCCGAAGATCCAATCGACCATCCGCGCGTCGTCACGGTCGCGGTAATCGCATTCGATTCACTGGCCTCGATCGTCACGGCTGCATCACCCGCGTTAATACGGAGCTCGGGGTTGGCGCCTACCGACCAGTGCTTATTCCATTCATCTGCCTTGGCGCTGGGCTGCAAAAACACGAGCGCCGCAAATAATAAAACCGGGACGAGTACTTTCATTTTTGCCTCCGATACATTCTTGCAAAAACTGGGATACGTAAACGCGGGCCACGCTGTTCCCGAAGAGTGCTGAAGCAGTGGCTATAAAGGCCTTTCTGACCTGTTCTGGTGTCACGCTACACTCGAAGCGACATGGCCGCCGCCGAAACCGCTGCTCCTTCGTCTGACGTCTGGCGGCCGTCTGAGAACCCTTGGCTGATTGCAATCTCAGTCATGTTGGCAACGTTTATGGAGGTTCTCGATACTTCCATTGCGGCAGTCGCCCTTCCTTATATTGCCGGGAGCGTCTCCGCAACCAACGACGAAGCTACGTGGGTCCTCACCAGCTATCTGGTCGCTAACGCGGTGGTGCTTCCGGCCAGCGGATGGTTTGGCCTGCGCTTTGGCCGGAAGCGATTCCTGGTCACCTGTATCGTGATCTTCACAGCCTCGTCGTTTCTGTGCGGTGCGGCGCCAAGCCTTGGGATACTGCTCCTGGCGCGTGCTCTACAAGGTGCCGGCGGCGGAGCGCTGCAGCCGATCTCGCAGGCGATTCTGCTCGAGAGCTTTCCTCCCGCGAAACGCGGCTTGGCTATGGCAGTGTACGGCCTGGGCGTGGTCGTTGCGCCCATTCTTGGGCCGACGTTTGGAGGCTGGCTGACCGACAACTATTCCTGGCGCTGGAGTTTTTATATCAACATCCCGATTGGAATCTTTGCGGTCTTCATGATCCTGCGGTATGTGGAGGACCCGCCCTACATCAAGAACGCGAAGCCCGGCCGGATTGACTCGTTCGGATTAGGGCTGCTGGCGCTATGGCTCGGCTGCCTGCAGGTGATTCTCGACAAGGGCCAGGAAGACGACTGGTTCGGCGCCACTTGGATCCGCTGGGCGACTTTTGTCTGCTTGGCCGGGTTCGTGGCGTTCTTGATCAGAGAATTGCGGCTCCGAAAGCCGCTGGTCGACCTGTCAGTTTTCAAGAATCGAAATTTTGCCTTGGGATGCCTGCTCATTGCATTGTTCGGCGCAGTCATTTATGGAATGGTGACGCTGTTGCCGCTGTTCTATCAGGAGTTGCTCGGCTACACGGCTCTGAATGCCGGCTGGGCTGTGAGCCCCAGGGGAATCGGAGCCATTGTCGCGATGCCGATCATCGGCGTGCTTACCATGCGCATTGACACCCGCTGGCTGATTGCCGCGGGTTTCTTCATTTTCGCGATATGCAGCCTGTGGTTCGGAGAAGCCAATCTTGCGATCTCGCAATGGACGTTCATTTGGGCCATCATTCTGAGCGGCTTTGGGTCAGGAATGGTGTTCGTTCCCTTATCGACCACCACCATGGGAACTATTTCAAACGAGCAGATGGGCAATGCTAGCGGCCTCTACAACCTTTTACGCAATGTGGGCGGCAGCCTCGGCATCTCAGTCGTAAACACGATCGTTGCCCGGCATGAGCAGCTGCACCGGACCGAACTGGTGCACTCGCTATCACCCACGAATCCTCTCGTAGCTCACCGGTTGTCTGCGCTGCAGAACCTGCTCAGCGGAACGAATGCGGCAGGGCCGACCCTCGCGCGCAGCGGCGCGTATAAAATGCTCGAGCACACGTTAACCTCGCAAGCTCGCTTATGGGCCTATGTGGATGATTTTCGATATTTGGCGCTGGTTTGCTTTGGGTGTTTACCGGTCGTTTTCGTGCTCCAAAAGGCAAAAGCCAAGCGCGGTGCCGCGCACGGGGAATGAAGTCTACTGTCCTGCCGCGCTCGGGCGCAGGTCTCGAACGCGCGAGAATCAGATGTTTAGCGGATCGAAGAATTGCAACCCATAGACGAGATCGATGTTCTTTGGATCACCGCCGGCCTGGGATGCGACGGTGACACGATCTCCATGACTGCGGCGAGCCAGCCGAGTCTGGAGGACTTAGTGCTCGGCGGTATACCGGGAATTCCAAAGATGAACTTCCACAATCCGTTGCTCGCCTTTGAGACGGGACAGGATTTCATGGCGCATTTTCACAAGGCTGCCGAAGGCAAATTGACGCCGTTCATTCTCGTAATCGAAGGATCGATTCCTAACGAAAAGAATAAGCAGGAAGGCTATTGGGCCGGCTTCGGTACAGATGAAGCGAGCGGGCAGCCCATTCTGACCTGCGAGTGGATTGACCGGCTGGCGCCCAAGGCATGGGCGGTCGTTGCGGCAGGAACGTGCGCTACATACGGCGGCATCCATGCCATGCAGGGGAATCCGACGGGCTGCATGGGGCTTGCGGATTACCTCGGCTGGAGCTGGAAATCGATTGCCGGCATCCCTATCGTGAACGTCCCGGGCTGTCCGGTAGTGCCCGATAACTTCACTGAGGTGCTTTTGTATCTGCTGTACCAGGCCGCGGGGCGCGCTCCGGCAATTCCCTTGGACGAAGCTCTCCGTCCGACATGGCTTTTCGCGCAGACGGTACATGAAGGGTGTGATCGCGGCGGCTATTACGAGCAAGGTGACTTTGCGGAGGAATACGGGGCACCGCAGTGCATTGTGAAATTGGGATGCTGGGGTCCCGTGGTCAACTGCAACGTCGCGAAACGCGGCTGGATGAGCGGCATCGGCGGATGTCCGAACGTCGGCGGCATCTGCATCGGTTGCACCATGCCGGGATTTCCGGACAAATTCATGCCGTTTATGAATCAGCCACCCGGCTCGTTGCTCTCTTCCAAGGCAGTGATGACGTACGGGAAAGCAATTAAGGCGTTACGCAGGTTCACGCAGAACTCTTTGAACAAGGAGCCCCAATCGCGGCGGCGAGCTCCCGAAGACACGTTTTCGCCTGACAAATAAGCATGTACGAACTTGAGGATCCCGCTTCGCAGGATCGTCAACTGTCGGAGTTGGCCGAAGCAGAGAATCTTCTCAAAGCCCTTGCGAACGTTTCATTTCCGGCCGGGGCTGCGGAAGTGTTCGAGGCCTTTCTCGCGCGTCAGAGCGCGGGCGCGATGGAGCGGCCTGATGCGGAAGCGAGATATCGCACTCTGGCAGAGCAGATTCCGGCCGTTATCTTTATGGCTTTTCTCGATGAGGGCGTCAGCGAAGCATACGTGAGCCCGTACATTGAATCCGTGCTGGGCTTTACGCAAGAAGAATGGCTGCATGACCCCGTGCGCTGGTACGAGCAAATTCATCCTGACGATCGAGCACGCTGGAATGTGGAAGCTGCGGGTTTGGTGCTATCCGGACAGCCGCTGCGATCTGTATATCGAGTGCTGGCACGGGATGGTCATGTAGTTTGGTTCCATTGCGAAGTAAAGATGGTGCTGGCTGACGACGGCCGCCCTTGGTTTCTGCATGGAACTGCCTTCGATATAAGCGAACTCAAACGAGCCGAAGATGAATTAAAGCAGGCTCATAGGGAACTCGAAGCGCGCGTTTACGAGCGGACGGCGGAGCTTGCCAGAGCCAATTCAGATTTGGAGCTCGAAGTTGCTGAACGCAAGCGCGCCGAGCTCGAGCTGACGCGTCAGGCGGAGGAACTGGGTCGTTCGAACGCCGATCTCGAGCAGTTTGCGTATTCGGCGTCTCACGACCTTCAGGAGCCGCTTCGCAACATTTCGATTTACAGCGAATGGCTGAAAAACCGGTACCGGGGCAAACTGGACGGTGATGCGGACCAATTTATCGATATTTTGACCGAGGGCTCGCAGCGTATGATCGCCATGGTGCGTGATTTGCTCGCATATGCGGAGGCGGCCAAGTCGGCTCGAGAACCCGATGAAACCGCCGATGCCAACGTCGCTCTCGCGAGCGCTATCCACGATTTGCGAGCTACGATCCTCGACACTCAGGCGATAATTACGCACGATCCGCTGCCAAAAGTCAGCATGAGCGAACTCCGTTTACATCAGGTTTTTCAAAATTTACTTGCGAACGCAATCAAATACCGGGGCGAAGAGCCTCCCCGCGTACATGTGTCGGCGACGGTTTCGAACCAGTATCATTTGTTCTCGGTGAAGGACAGCGGCATAGGGATCGAGCCTGAGTACCACACGCAGATTTTCGGTATCTTCAAGCGCCTCCACGGGAGAGAGAGATATGGCGGGAGTGGGATTGGACTGGCACTCTGCAAACGGATCGTAGAGCGCCAGGGAGGCCGCATCTGGGTTGAGTCCGACTTGAACCAGGGATCGACTTTCTTCTTTACCGTGCCGGGCCTTCGGTAGCTGTGCGGTGTAGCTGTTCCCGAAGTTTGCTGTACCATCATGCTAGACGGAGGGCGACACATGTCACTCGGCGATTGCGTAAGAATCGCAACGCTTGTTGCTCTTGGGCTTTTCGCATCGCAGGGATATTTAGTTCCCCAAAACGCATCTAACCCAGCGCCTTCCGCGATCAATCGAATGCCGCAGCAGGTAGCCGAGCCTGCCGTACCTGCGGATGCGCTCGAGTTAGCGGCAGCCGGCGCTCAACCAGTTCAGGACGTCGGGCAACGTGCGGGCCTTATCAATTTACTGATGAATGCCCAACGGCACAGGAATGTGCGGACTTATGCTTACGACTTGAAGACCCGGTTCACGGCCTTCGGCTCTTCCGGCTCCGATGGATCTTGGCAGTTACACGACACGTCTCCGGGTGGAAATCTCTACCGCTGGACCGCGCAGGGGCCCTCGTACTCGGTGGTGAACCTCTATAAGGACAGCGTTTTGTATAGCAATCAGCCGGCGAATTCCGTTCCGCTGCGGGTGGCTCAGGCTCGCGCTGCCATCTTCTTCGTGCAAGCGAGGTTAGGTCCTCGAGCGGCACTCAGGACGGCTGCGGGAGCTCTCGATGGCACTGCGCTGGTTTGCGCTCTCATTTCCTACGCCCCGATGGCAGCGATCGCAACCGGCGGCCGCCGCTGGGAGGAAGCGGAGTACTGCGTCGATTCCAAGGCGAGCAATCTCGTCACGTATTCTCCCGTGCCCGGCTTGTATGTGCTCTATGACTACTCGAAGCCGCTACAGTTTCACGACAAGGTAATCGCGAATAAGTTCACAATCACGCAGGGCGGTCACGCCATCATTGAGGCTCAAACCGACAGCATTACGGATGCCTCAGAGAATCCGTCCGCGTTCGAGCCTGCGGATCTCAACACTGTCGGTGTAGGGCCTATCATGACTGCGCCTTTGCGTTATCGCGTCAGAGTCCCTTCACCTGCCGCAGCCGCGAACGGGGCCGAGCAAATCGTAGTTGTTCACGGCATGCAATCGCCTAACGGCCACCTGGCAGATCTGGAATTGATTACTTCAACCGATGCAGCGCTCAATAACGGCGCTCTCGAGTACGCCGCCAAGTGGCAAGGTGGATCGCCGAGCGAAGATATCGAAGGGGGAGCGACTCCGCAATCGCACGAAGTGTTCCTCACTTTGCAGTACGCCGCCTCTTTACATTAATTCGAAGCGTTTTATTCGACCGGAAGCTGCTTGACGACTACGTTGTCGTTCTCATCGAAAATGCGTACAGTGATGAGCTGCCCTTCCTCTGCCGGCACCGAGTAAGTCAGGATCTGCGAATCGGTTACTTTATTCACCGGCTCGAGCAGAGTCCAGTTGCCGCCATTCACCGAGTATTCAGCTTTGTCGAGCCAGCTCAGCGCATCTTTGGCCGTGAAGCTGATCTGGCGATGAGCGCCATCGCCCCTCGTCTTCACGTCAGTAATCGCGGGCGGCGTATTGTCGATTGTAAAAGGATCGCTCGAGAACGACCCGCTTAACGCCTCGGCCGGAGTATTGCCGGGCGCATCGCTGGCGGTCACGCGTACCACATACTCGCCGTCCGGAAAAGCCGTACTGTCAAACGAGTAGTGCTCGTCTTTGAGCTTGTCGTGCAGCAGACGCCAGATAGACCCGGCTTTCTGTTTCATTTCGACTTTGTAGATGAGAGGATCGCCGTTCGCATCGCTCGCGCTCCAGCGCACAGTTACGAAGCCTTTGCTGTACTGCAGAGTCGCGCTCGTGCTGAGTTCGAGCGTGGAAGCGGACAGCGTGGATTTTCGTTGCCCGATCGCGGGCAGAACTAATGTAGGCGGCGAGCCGGAAGGCAATCTTTCCGATGCCGCACCAATCGTCCCTGACTCGCGATAGTTGAAAGGCGCAATCTCGATCTGGTGAACGACGGGCGCAATATTCTTTGGCAAGTAGGCGATGTAGACGACGCTTAACTCGGGCGATTCGGCGCTCGGGGAGCAAGTCAAGGTAAGCCGGTATTGCACGAATCGCGCCGGAGGCGACTCGATCTGTCCACCGAGCTTCGTTACCTGAGCTTTGGTCCAAGGACTCCAACTGTTTTGGGGTCGGCTCAGATTGCCGCTTCGCGTCTCGATACTGATCCCGCCCTCGTGCGGCGCCCAGGTGAGATGGACTTTACCCCAAAACGCGAAATCGCCGGCGTCCAAAACCTCGCTCTCAAGCGTGCCCGTGGGTTCGAGCGCCGGTCCGATGGAATACAGATTTCCAACATTGCCGGTGGCCGCATAGATGAGACCGTTTCTGCCCTGTAAGAACGCGGTTACTTGCGTCGGAGCCGCATTGAGCAACTGGGTCGACAGTTGATTCGAATCCACCCTGTAGATCAGGCCTTTGTTTCCGGTTCCGAGCAGTGGCTTTCCGGCTGGATCGAAAGCGATGGCGTATATCAAATCCGTTGGAGAACTCCAAACCGTTTCCGCGAATCCGTCCTTTTGTATGCGATAAAACTCTGAGCCCCCACTTACAGCAGCGCTCAACGAGCCAACTGCGGGAGGCAGGCTGGGCGGAGCGGTTCCGGTCTTCGGCGCGCCCGTGGGCGTCACCGCAGGAGCATTCGATGGAAGAACTGGCGGCGGCCCCGTCACGGAAACGCCCGCCGGCTTGCTTCCGACTGCTGCGGCATAGATAACGCCCGCATGTTCCGCAACCGCGGTTACTTCGCGCTTGTTGGTTTGATACAGGACAAAGCCTTTGCCCTCAGGCGTAATGCGAAGAACCAAGCCGTTCGGCTCGGTCCCAACAATCAGGTTCCCCGAGTGATCCATGACCATCGAGCGCGCATGTGTCTCTTCCGTGCGGAAGAACTCCGAGCCTTTGCCGTCCGGAGTGACACGGTAGATCACGCCGGAATCTCCCGTCGCCACAAAAAGATTTCCGTGAGGATCAAAAGCCATAGCCCAGATGTATTTGCATTTCGCATCGAAAAAGAGCTGGGGCTTCCCGCCTGGTTTTCCAGCTGGATCGATGCGGTAAACCTTAGCGTCCGGGAGAACCGCGGCGTACACGCGATCCTGCGAATCGATGGCCAGCGCGTGAATCTCGAGACCGGCCAGCTCAGCGGCAACTCTTGGCTTGCCGTTTGCCGGCAATGCGAAGAGCTTGGTTGTAGCGCCGGTGGGCGCGCCGCCTGCATAGTATACGGTCCCTTTTGAATCCTGCGCAATGGCCCAGAGATATGGCACGCCGGTGCTGTCCAATTCTTTGAAAGTCGGGGCCAGCGTCAGATGCCCATCGCTGCGTATCGAGAGATGCTTAGGCGTACCCCGCGCAAATGCTGCCTGATCAGATTGCTCCCATACGCGAGTGTCTACCGCGAAACAGAGTTGACAGCCCGCAGCGAGCAGCAGAAGAACTGCGGCCCGGTCCAGGCCCGAAGAATGGTTCATGATTTGGTGGTAACGGCCCTTCAGCTCACGTGGATCTTCAGCGAATAGTTCCCGGTAATGACGATGTCGAAGGGCACGGATGTCTGCTCATGCGCGCTTTCGGGAGAGCTAACGAACTGGTGATTCGTTGCGCGCCCGCTCTGCATCACATTGAGCACGGAAGCCGGCAAGCTCGGCAGTACCTTCTCATCGGAATACACGGTCGGCTGTGACTCAATCAGAGAAACATAAAGCCGGTTATTGCTGCGCTCCTCGTTTAGCATGGCGACGGTTTGCGGGATGTCTTCAATCCGGTTCAGCGAGCTGGCAATGTTCTGGAAGCGGCTCAGTGTTTCGGCATCGCTAAAGAGGATTTGATGATCGCCGCGCGCCAAACCGGCCGG
The DNA here is from genome assembly GCA_963703035.1 of uncultured Acidobacteriaceae bacterium. Lineage (GTDB taxonomy): Bacteria > Acidobacteriota > Terriglobia > Bryobacterales > Bryobacteraceae > Bog-105. The sequence goes on from OY969780.1 coordinate 4,211,101, forward strand.
TATTTTGACCTCGACGGTGCGCTCGATGCGTTCGCCGCGATACGGCCGGAGATACACTTTTACAGGCACGCTGGTACCGGCCGTAACATTGCTGTCGCCAATCCAGGCCGACTCAATCTGCGCGATGCGGCGCTCGGGAAGCAGGTCAACGGTTACATTCACTGCATCGAGCTTCGGCATCTTGGACGAATTCACAAACAGCCGGTTGAATTTGTCGCCCCACCATCCCGCGAGAAGCATGGGCGTGGGAATCGGTGTTTCCGCAGGCGCCTGCATCGTAGTCAGCTCGATCCGGGGCTGTCCTTTGACCTGCAGCTCGCCGTGCAGCCGGTACGTCGCCTCTTCAGAAAAATCGTTCAAGTTTGACAGCGAGTTGAACAGGGTCGCCATCATCAGATAGGGCGTCCATTTCTGATCGACGAAAACGTTGAAGTGGAAGTCCCGCTCTTTTCGGACCGTGTTGTCCGCATTGCGGGAGCGAACATGCATCGTGACGGGAATCATCTGCGCGGTTGCGCCGAGCTCGCCTTCGATACCGCTGTGCCGATCCTGCCGCAGCGCGCCCACGACTTCCGACGCGTTTCCCATTTTCGTGGGCTGGTACGCCGAAGCCAGCGTCATGATGATGTTCTCTTTCGCAAGCGGCATGTCAGCGGGTCCCAGGTTGAACATCGGATGGCCAAAAGCCAAAACACGCTTCCCGTCGTTGTAAGTGACCGTACCGGCGCCGGTCATCGTCATGTCGCCTGAAACGAGCACCGCCGCGACGCTTTCACCCGGTTGCAGCGACGTGCGCCAGTCCGCCGCAGGCTTTGCCGAATCGAGCGCTCCGCCCGCCCCGCCCTGCGACGCCGTCAACCCAAGCTGGTTAAAAATAGGCGCAAATTCCTTCACCGCGTCGTCTGTAAAACCCGACATAGTGATGGGCGTAGCAATCGGCGTCATGATCGCCGTTTCCGGCAAGCGTTCCAACCCTGAATTTGAAACCAGCCGCGAGGGCAGCTCGCCAGGCACGCCAAGCGCTGCGGAATCTGCTTGAACTTTGCCGGGAGTACGGCTATCCGCCGGCCGCATTTTGTCGAACTCATTGATCTCGAGCATCAGTTGAATCGGCGTGATGCCGCAGATCGCATCCGGCGAAAAGACGCTCAGCCGTAAAGAGATCGCGCCCACGAGCTTTCCGTCTATGTACACGGGGCTGCCGCTCATGCCCCCGGCTACATTCGTTCGTTGGGCCTGGCCCGTCAGTTTCGCCACGATAATGTCTTGCTTCGGCCCCCAGGCGTTCTCCCATAACCCGATGATTTCAACGGGAACGGGTTCAGGTTTACTGCCTTGAAACACCGTCCACGCGACCCCTTTCATTCCAGGCTTCAGCGCCCTTTCCGGAAAGAACTCGATTTGTCCTGCTTTGGGTGGCGCTGACATGTTCGGAACGGCGGGACTCGCGGCAGCAGCTGCCGCCGGCACGCAGCAGCAACATGAAAGAACAAAGCAGCATAGTAGGGCTCGCTGAAACATGAAATCCTTCTTCGATTCGGGGATGCCACCTCGAGCTTGTTTTGGAGGCAGCCAGTCGCCGGATCTCAACATTATCCCGCAACCTTCAAACCCGCACTACCTGGTACTGTTTAGACGGGTTTCGCAGCATTTGAAGTTTCCGTGCGTTAATCTCCGTTCATTCCGACACGTTTCTCGCATCGCAGATGTCAAAGGGTTGTAGACTGAGAAAGCCGTTGCCCCGAGCATAGGGGAGGGAGATTGATCGAATGCTTCGCGAGATATTGATCGGTGCGGGTAAATTTGCGGGCACGTCTGTTTTTTGCGCATCGCTTTTACTCGGAGCGCCGGGCCAGCAGACTAAGCCGGGACACGGCGATGCAGCGAAAGGCAAAGACGTCTTCGATCAGTGCAGCGTGTGTCATAGCGCGACCACCGACGAGAAGAAGATGGGACCGTCACTGAAAGGCCTCTTTAAGAGACCAAAACTGATGAACGGCAAGCCGGTGAATGATGCCAACGTTCTCGACCAGATCAATAGCGGCGGTAACGGCATGCCGGCGTACGGCGACATTCTTTCGGCTGACGACAAAGCCAACGTGCTGGCGTATCTAAAGACGCTTTAGACGCCCGGCATCTGTTAGATTGTAGAAAGCTCGCCGCTTTTCAGCCACGTCCCCATCGTCTAGCCCGGCCTAGGACACCGCCCTTTCACGGCGATAACAGGGGTTCGAATCCCCTTGGGGACGCCAAATTCCGGTCCAGGGCATTCCTTTTTGCAAGTCGCTCACTCTGAGCAAAACCATTCGTGGTTGCAGCAGATCGTGAAACAGTGTGCCAGTCGCCGTTAGCTCGCGGACACAACAGGCCGGTCCTCGGTTCGTTTCCTGAACTTACGGCAACGCTACAGTCAGTCCCACATCCTCGCGACAAATCCACCCCTCTTTGCCTTTTTGGGGACCTCTAGTGACGTGAACTTTGATCCAGTAGCCGCGGCTCGAGTCATTGGAACAGGGGCATTCACTTCGAGACCGGATCTTGCAATACGTGTTAGCCGCCACAAAGAAGAAAGGTTGGTGTTGAATTGCTGGCGTCATCTCGGCGCAACTGATCGAAGCTGCGGAAACTGCCCTGCTCAATTCTTGTGAATCCATAAATACTTGTGTGCCGGAGCGAAATGCAGCCAAATCGCTCACGTTTTCCGTCCAAAAGTGATAATCCTGTTCGAAGTACAGATCCAACGGCAACACTACAAACATTTCTACAAAAAAGAAAAGATAGTACAGGACGATAATGACGACCGGAGCGGAGATCATGATCAGTACCCATTTTGCAGCTTTGCGTAAACTTGCGGGGATCATCACGATTCGCGATCCTGAACACCGGCCTACTGTTTCATGCTCAATTAACATACAAGTCGTACCTTGGTTTCGGCGTGCGTTGAGGGCGAATCCTCCTGAGCGACACGCGCCTGGTCAGGCGTCTTCTAGCAGCACGGCGTGTTTCTATGCAGCCCGGCGACTGACATTCGAGCGACGAGATCAACTCGTCGATTTCCGCTTTGCGTTTGTATAAGGCGGCGAGAGCCTTCTCAATGCACAAGAGTAGGGACGAACTAGCCTCGATTCGCATTCGCTGCATACAATTCCCCTAAGTCCCGGAATCGGGCAAAATAATTCCGATCGCCCTATAGCCGCGAATGTTGATGAAGAGCTGCAAACGCTTTTCCTCGCCAAACTCGAAATCAAATTCACCCGAGGGTTTGGCCATAGTCTTCGCAATGAACCGCTCGCCACTGATTAAAATCACATCCACTCCGTTCATCTCCGCTTCCGGCCTCTTCGAATGCAGGACCTGTCCCGTCAGCCACACACGCCGGCGCGCCGGATCAGACTCGATTCGGAGATCAACGACGAACGGTTCGGCCTCGTGCAGGAACTGCCGGGTCGCTGCTTGATAACCGCGCAGACCTGCTAAGGCCGGTTGCTGGGAGCTGTCTAAGATCAGCCGGGCCATTCTGGCGATTCTGGGAAGCCAGCGCGAGGGGCCCTCATACAGATAAGCAGATTTAACCAGCCGAACCGCGTCAGGAGGCGGAGAATAAGCCGCTTCTGTCCGGGTGAGATCCAAAGCCCTCCGCCAAGTCTCGGAAAATCTCGCGCACCGCTCGCATCCTTGATCCAGGTGATGTTCCATGAGGAGTTTATCTTCACCAGCCACCATTCCGCGTGCGAAGTCAAACCATCTTTCTGCTGTAAAGTGAGTCATACAAAGGCTTAGCTTCCGCCCTCCTCGTAATCTGAACCGCGCGTCAGCAAGCGGTTTCTGTCATCCGGCAGCTTCCGTCCTATTTAAGAAGAGCGGATTCTTTCCGAAAAAATACACTTTTGGATAGCTATTTCAGAACTCCCGCTCACGAAGCGGCGGCGCTTGCCAACAGCTTGAATGGCGCCCAGTGATAGGGATGGGGATACCGGGCACGCAGCTCCAGCATCGCGTCCTGCAAAGCTTCGGCCTTTTTACGCCGGCTCGGCAGGCTTCGGTAAAACAGCCCCATGAACTCCGCCGTGCTTCGATCATCCACGTCCCACAAGGAAAGCAGAATGGCCCGAGCACCCGCATAAAGCAGGCCGCGCGCCAATCCCAGCAATTCGTCTCCTTCCGCAATCACGTTCAGACCCGTCACGCAGCCGCTCAGCGTCAATAGATCGACCGGAAAGTTCATATGGAAGAGATCGTACAGACTCAAATAGGAGTCGGCGAGGCGAATTGCGGAAAACATAGGGCTGTCTTTTCGAAAATAGCCGTGCGAAGCAATATGGATGAAGCGGCTGCGGCGCCCTTGCTCTTTCAGCGCGCGTTCGTTCGCGGCTGCACCCAGAAGAACTTCAGGGTTGGGGACCGCGTCTGCCACTCTTGCAACCTCCTCCCGGATGAATGGAGTTTTCGGATCATCGATTCCTAAGATCAACGATGGCCCCCTGCTATTGCTAGCTTCCCGATTGCACAGCGTATAGATGCTGGCGCTGGGGGCATACGAAATCGTAAATTTGTCCATGAGATACTGCTTGCCGTCGAACAGTGCGTGGAAGGGGAGAGAGTGGAGCGGGCCATACGGCACGATGACAAAATGGGGAGTCTTTAACAAAGGCCGCAGCGGTGAGAAAACGTCGTCATAGAGCGCGCGCAGATGAGCTTGAGCCGCCCGCAGCAAAGGTTTTTCAAAGCGCGTCGTGTAGTCCCGGTCTAAACGGAACTTGGACATTTGGAACTGAAGCATTCGCAAACATGCGCTGATGTGAGAAGCCGACGCGAGTGGAACAATGTCAAGGCTTGTCCGCGTCACCACTGCAGCAAGCATTTGCTCTCGAATCGAAAAGTACTCCACCAGCGTGGTTTCTGCATCCAGCGCCTCACGAATCTCAGGGATGCTCGCCGTTCTCGATTCCCCGAACACCTTGTTAAGAGGGTCAGAGCAGGGCTGCTCACGTAAGAGTCGCAGTAACTCATGCTCTCGCGTTCGTGCCCGGCGCGTGAGCGACTCGATCGCCTCAGTTGAGACGTCATCTTGTGAAAGTTGCTCGCGCTCGATGCGATGGTAATACCAGTTGAGAGAATGCCGCACCTCTCGAATGCGTACGGCAGTCTCGTTTCCCTCATCTTCGGCAGACGAGGCCGGTTGCGCGCGTCCAAAAATCAGATCTCTCAGGCTGCGCGATTTGGCTTCTTCAATGTAGGAGAATGCCTCTTCCTTTGATTCTTCGCCGGAATCGCGCTCTAAACAGAGCTGGACGAGGCGAGAGTAGACCTCTACCTTGTCTTTCATGAAGGCGATCTTCAACTCTTCGGTTTGAAGGCTGCTTCGCAGCGTCTCGAGCGCCGATCGCGCAGCTTGATAAGCATCGTATGCCTTCGCGGCGCAGTTCAGTGCCTCTTGAGTCTGTCCCATCAAAAACTCGGCTTGGAAGCACAATATTGGAGCATCAAGTTCCGCCAGTAACTCCAATGCCTCGACACATTCATCAGCGGCGGACGCGAACTCGCGCGCTTCGAGAGACAATCGGGCCATTAGGAGCTTGCAAAGCACAAGTTTGCTGGGCATCGATGTGCTTCGGAAGAAGCTTAATGCTGCGAGGCACAGGTGTCGGGCTTCAGCAAAGTCGCCGTTTTGGAAGTGGACTACCGCCTGATAGAGATCCAGAAGTGATGGCCAAACTTTATTTTTTTCGCGCGCGAACAGCTCCCTCGCCTGCGCGAAGAGCTCCAAGCCGCGCCTCAGGTTCCCTTGCCGGCTCACGGCTATGGCCAAGTTTGCGATTGCCCTCGCGCTTTCGTACTTCATGTTGATTTTTTGGAACTGCTGAAAACTTATTTGCGCCTTCTCGGCTGCTTCTTCGGTCAGGCTCAACTCGAGATACAGTTCCGATTCATCCAGATCGCAGAGTGCGAGATGATAGGCGTCACCGTTTTTTCGACACGTCTCGCGCGTCGTGCACAAGAGCGATAGCGCCTGGCTGTAATCCCCCCGCAGATAGAAAAGATATGCGATGTTGTAATCCGCCTGCGCCACTAAAAGCGGCATTTCGTGTTTCTCGCAAAAGCTGCGTACGCGCCGATAAGTCTGCAATGCCCCGGGGAAATCATCTAAGGCGATCAGGCAGACTGCCATGTTGTGAAGCGCCACCCCGATGGCCTCCACGTCGCGATGGGGCAACAGTTGTTCGTACGCTCGCTCATACGCAGCCAAAGCTTCCGGGAACTGATTTTGGCGGTGATGGATGTTCGCGACATTGATTTCCAGACGCGCCAGACGCGATGTGTCTTCCAGATTCGTGAAGATCTCGCGAGCTTTTGCCGCCGCCGAGAATGCCGCTCCGTATTCGCCCAGTAAGGCGAGGGATTGAATCGAACTGCTCAGCGTGCGCCCCACCTCATTCATCTCGCCCGCTTCTTCAAACAACCGCACGGCCTCTTGAAACAGATCGGCCGCGCTCCTACACTGCCCCATGAACCAGAGCGCGTTGGCTTTCGCTCGCAGAGCGCGCGCCAGTGCTTGTCCATCCGGCAACTGCTGTGCAATGGCAAGTGCGGCTTCGGCAAGCCCGAAAGCTTGTTTAACATCCACCCTCACTTCCCGGCGAACAGCTTCCGCAAGCTCTTCAACAACGGCCGGGCGGAGCAGTTGAGGAGAGCGGCCGAGAAAAGTCCTGCGGCTTGCATCATCCGAAAGCCTCGAAAGTTCAGCGCAGAGCTCTTCAATTACTTGCTCCATGAACCTTTACCGGAACCCTTTCTTTTCGAGCGCGCGATGCAACTTCTCGAGACATCGCATTCGCGTAGCTCCAATTGAACCCTTCGCCATTCCGAGCGTTTGCGCAGCTTCTTCGTAGGGCACAGGTGGATCTTTGATAAAAAGCAGTTCGATTAGCCTGTGGCAGTCGGGTGGAAGCGCCGCCACCGATTCACGCAACATCTGTTCACGTTCGAGTTCACCCAAAAAATCTCCCGGGATCTCGAGTGTTCGGTCCGCCACAGTTTCCGGTAATTCGGCTGCGGCCTCCCGTTTCTCTGCCGCTCTCCACCGGGAGCACTTATGTGAAGTCATTTGAATGAGCCATGCGGCCAGCGCCCGCGGCTGGCGTAGTTGCGGAAGCGTCTCAAGCGCGGCCAGCCAGACTGCTTGAAAGATGTCGCTTGCATCTGCCTGAGAAAAGCCTTGTTTCACTGGAATGGAAAAGATCAGATTCTTATACTTGTCGACCAGCGCCGACCACGCTTCCGGGCTGCCCTTAAGGCACTCCTCGACTAGACGGGCGTCCTCCATCGAGCCTTTACTAGCAGTGGCAGCTTTCGCGTGCGCGCTCATTGCGTCGGAGTTGTCTGTTCCCGGAAGAAGAGTTGCTCTACATTCCAAAGAGTGTGACTGTTGAGAATTGCCGGGCGGAAATTCCCGATTTCCTGTTTTGCCCCCACCAAAATATCCGGGCTCGCTAAGCAGATGATAGGCAGATTTTCCCAAACCAGTTCCTGCACGCGGTCGTACAGGCGCTTACGCTGCTGATAATCGAGAGTGATCATCTGTTCCTGCATGAGCCGATCGATCTCTTGTTGCCATCGAGGATTATGCCCGGGCGTTAAGTTCCAAACGTGCGTGCTTCCGTCTGATGTCCAAACGTTCATTTCTGAATTCGGGTCTGCGTCTCCGCTCGCCAGCGCCATGATTGACGCTTCGTATTCGTGCGTCTTGAAGATTCGGTCGAGCACAGTACGAAATTCGAGCGGCGCCAGATTGACTTCCATGCCGATTTCGGTCAAATCCGCTTGAATCAAGGTCGCCATTTCCGACTGCTGGCGGTTGCCGGCGTTGTAAATGATTGAGAATTGTACTCGATTTTTTTGGCTGTCAATCAGGCCGCCTTCCGCAGTCCAGGAGAATCCAGCGCCCTGCAGCAGCTCTCGCGCTTTCGCGACATCGCGGGAGCCTTGCGGGATCAGGCGATTCACCCACAATTTATTACCTGGCGTAACTTGGGCCCACAAAGGACTGGCTCGGCCCCGGTATACCATCCGCACGATAGCCTGCCGGTCAATGGCGGCTGAAACCGCCTGCCGAAAGGCGACTTGCCGAAACCAGCTTTGTTTCTGTGCAATGGCCGGAAACTTCGTCGGACTCAGCTCGTTGAGGTTGAAGAACAGAAAATCGTACTCGAGCCCGGGCCCCGCATCGTACAGGCGAAAACCGCGCGCCTGCTGATACTGTTTCAGAGCTGCGAAATTCGCGGCGCTCAGCCGATTGACGACGTCAATCTCACCGGCTTCAAACCGCATTGCCTCCACATCCGCATTTGGGGTAAATACTGCAACCACTTCATGCAGATACGGCAAGCGGCTGCCCTTCTCGTCCACCTTCCAATAGTAAGGATTCGGTTCGAAAATCAGGCGCTGTCCGGGCACATACGCCTTCACCCGAAAGGGGCCTAAACCGACGATCTGCGCGGGCGGCGTATTCAGGCTCAAAGCTCCGCCCAATTTATGCGCGTCATAAATTTGCTGCAGTACGTGCCGCGGCAGGATGGCGATGCTGTCAAACAAACGCTCGGCTGCCGCATAGGGCTGCGCCAGTTCGAACCGCACGCTATAAGCGTCTAGTTTTTCAACTGACAGAGGCTTTCCCCCGATAACCAGAAGGTCTCGTTGCGGAGAATTGAGCTTGGAATCCAGGTAAGCTTCGAAGGTAAAGATCACGTCATCCGCGTCGAAGAGGTGGCCATCGGAAAATCGGATGCCGCGGCGCAACTGCAACGTGTACCGGAGGCCATCTGGAGAAACCGTCCATGACTTGGCGAGCGCCGGTTCAGTGCGCTGAGAATAGCGGTTAATGTGAATCAGATCCGCGGTGAGCAGTCCTATGATTTCTCTCGAATCAGTATCAATGGCCGTGACTGGATTTAGAGTCTTGGGTTCACTGCGCCCGGAAATCACCAGCCTGCCGCCGTATTGGCCTATCTCGCCCTTTTCGATCAGAAATTCTTCGGAAGACAAGCTTCCACCCGCAGCGCAAAGGCGCGCATGAGATACGCCAAAAAACACGCAAGCTGCGGCACACGAAGGGATCAGCCATTGCGGAATCTTAAGCGTCATCAGCCTTACCTTTGTGCCGGAGAAGCCCGGGGCGTTCTGATCCCGGCCAAAGGTCCCATGAAAACCCGGCCGTGTATCGTATCGTGTACCGTATAGTACGCGAGCAGGCTGTAATATGCGAGAAACACGGGGATCAACGCGACTCCGGGCAGAAACATCCACCAATACGACGCGATGACATAGAACTGTTGCAGACTCGACAGCATGTTGCCCCAACTGGGCGCCGGTTCTGCTACACCTAACCCTAAAAACGACAACGCCACTTCGGCGAGAATGTAGCGCGGGACAAATACAGCTGCCTGCGTGAACGCCACGCCGGAAATCTGTGGAAGAATATGACGCCGCAAAATGTACAGATCAGAGGCCCCAAAGCCCCTTGCCGCGAGAACGTATCCGCGCTCTCTGGCGCTGAGCGTGACGCCTCGAATCAACCGCGCTGGGCGAGCCCAGCCGATCACTCCGATGACCGCCACTAACAGCACAAAGACCTCGTTCGGGGAGATGTGCAAGGGTAAGAAAGCTCGCACGGCAAATAGCAGATAGAGCCACGGCAGAGCCAGGAACACTTCCGCGCCTCGCATCAGAATCTCATCCACCCAGCCGCCGAAATAACCTGCCGTAACGCCAATCGCGATACCTAAGCCCAGTGAAATCGCGGTAGCAAACAGTCCGGCAAACAGCGAAATTTGACCTCCATAGAGCAACCGTGAAAACTGATCCCGCCCGTAAGCGTCTGTGCCGATCAGAAAAATTCGTGCCGGCTCGTCAGTACCGAAAAGATGCCGACGCGAGGTCAATGTCCCCAGTACCTTGTATTGCGTTCCGGACACGAAGAACCGCACCGGATAAGCGACGCTGCGATCTTCCGTATATGCCGTAACATTTCCGCTGAGCGCCTTCCAGCAATAGACGAACGGGAGCGCATGCAACTTACCTCGCGCATCCCAAAAATGAACTCGCGTCGGCGGAGCAAAGGATAGCGCCCGGTTCTGAGCAGCGAAATCGTACGGGGCAAAGAAGCCCGCAAGCAGCACAACCCCGTGCAATCCTGCCAGGGCTGCGAGCGCAACGCGCGGAAGCGCAGGTAGAGTCATTTCTAATCCGCTCGGATTCTCGGGTCAATCGCGTACAGGAGAATATCCGCAAATAGGTTTCCGACAACCAGAAAAACCGCGGCCAGCATAGCCGAGTCGATCACCAAGTAAAAGTCGCGTTCGAGTATGGCCTGCAGCAAGAGTGGCCCGAGCCCCGGCCATCCAAAAATTACCTCGATCAGCAGCGACGAGCTCAGCAGGATTCCAATGGAGAACCCGAACAGCGACACAAGTGGATTCGCCGCTGCCGGCAGCGCATGCCGGAGCAGCCGGCGTCGAAAAGGGATTCCATACCCGCGCGCGGCCATAATGAACGGCGACTCCAAAACCTCCGCGATAGCCGTCCTCGTGTGCGACAGGACCAAGGGTAACGAAGCGGCGCTCAGGCATATGCCGGGCAGCAAAATATGACTCGCAATATCCTTGCATTTCGCCCACGCCGTCATTTCCGAAAAGTCGAGCGACACCATCCCGCCCACTGGAATCGACCCGCTGCGGACGGCGCAAAACAGTAAAAGCAGCGCCAGCGTGAGGTCTGGAATCGCGAGCAATACCGAAATCGTCCCTTTCGCAAAAAGATCCGGGGCTCTTCCCCGGCGTGCCGCGCTCCACACCCCGAAGGGGATGGCAATCAGCCATGTCATGAACATGGCCGTTCCGGTGAGCAGCAGCGTATTTCGGGCACGAACCCGAAGGATGGCGGCGGCGGGGCTGTTATACGCTAACGAAAATCCCCAGTCACCTCGCAACACCGAGCGAACCCATCTCGCATAGATCACCGGTAGCGGGCGGTCCAAGCCGCGTTCTGCGCGCAACGCATTGATGGCCGGCACAGAAACACGTGTATTCAATTGCATCGCGGCAAAAAAGTCGCCGGGCGCGAGATCTACCAGGGCAAACGACAACACCGAAACGCTAAACAGAAGAAAGGCACTATAGAAAACCCGGCGAGCGAAATAGCCCATCATCCCCGTTCAGCGCGAGTCAGCTTGCCTGTTCCTGTCCCGGAATCGACGCGATGAGCGCTCGAGTCTGCGGCGCTCGAGGACGCGTAAATAGCTCTGATGTCTCCGCCGACTCGATGATTTTCCCCTCGTCCATCACCGCAATTTCATCCGCCAAATGCGCAGCCATACGAAGATCGTGCGAGATATAAAGGTACGCCAACGAAAGGGACACCTGCAGATCGGCCAGTAAATTTGCGATCTGTGCCTGAATCGAGAGATCCAGGCCGGCTAGCGCTTCGTCCAGAATGAGAATTGCGGGGTTCAGCATCAAGGCGCGGGCGATGACCAGCCGCTGCCGCTGGCCTCCGCTGAATTCGTGACACCGTCGGTCTGCCCACCGCGTATCGATTCCAACTCGTTCCAGCATGCGAACGGCTTCCCTGCGCCGCTCCCTCCTGCCCGGCCATCCTCGCACGCGAAATGGTTCCTCCACGATTTCAGCAGCTGAAAAGCGAGGATTCATCGCAGACGCGGCATCTTGAAAGACGAGCTGTATTTGACATCGCGCCGCGGCCAGATCCCGTCTCGATAACGTCAGCAGATTCCTGTCTTGAAAGAAAATTTCGCCGCAATCCGGCTCCGTTAAGCGCGTTAAGCATCGTGCAAGAGTGGATTTACCGGAACCGGATTGACCTACCAGCGCAAGCGTACAACCCGCGTGCAGGCTTAAGCTGACGTCGTCGAGCGCGGTAACCGTGAATTTATTTCGCGAGAGCCATTTCCTTTGCACATAACGCTTATTCAGGTGTTCAACCTTCAGGAGCAACCCCTGGCGCGCTTGCATTGGTTTACGACCCGTTCGGGTTGCGCAGCGCCACTGACACACCGGCTAGCGTTGGGAGCGGCGATTTCACCGGATACCCGCGCGTTCCCGGAATCGGAGGCGCACATCGCAGTAATCCTTGCGTGTACGGATGACGCGGTTCGCGCAAAACCCGGGCTGCGCTGCCTTCCTCGATGATCTGGCCCGCGCACATGACCAGCACGCGATCTGCAATTCCCGTTAGCAGTAAGGGATTGTGTGTGATGAACAGCAGCGCCACTCCAAGCTGCTCTTTCATCTGCGTCAGAAGCCCGAGAATTTCTGCCCCGGTTGTATTATCAAGCGCGCTGGTAGGCTCGTCCGCGATTAGGAAGCTGGGTTTGCAAGCGAGAGCCTGTGCGATCACCACGCGCTGGCGTTCTCCTCCACTTAATTGATGCGGGTAAGCGGAATGCATCCGTGCGTGCGGCAGCCGGACCTGGTCCAAAAGAGATTCTGCCTCGCTGCGGCAACGCCGTCGACTCCAGCCTCTGTGGGCCCGAAGAACCTCCGCAACCTGATCTCTGGCACGCATCACGGGATTCAGCGCCGTCTCAGGGTCTTGCAAGATAATCGAGACTTCCGAGCCGCGAAGCTTTTCGAGCTCTCGCTCTTTTGCTCGCAGCATTTCAACTCCGCGAAATTGCACGGACCCGGACACCATTCGGGCCTTCGGTGAAAGCAGGCCCATCAGCGCCAGAGCGAGAGTGGTTTTGCCGCAACCCGACTGCCCAAGCAATCCAACAGTTTCTCCCATGCCGACATCCAAGCTAATACCATCGAGAGCTCGCACTTCCGGACCGTGCCGGTTTCGAAACTCTACCGTGAGGTTCCGGACTTCGAGCAAAGAGGAGTTACCTGTACTGGAAATACTACTACGGTGTCACCTCGTTAATGGCAGTTAGTGCAATTCGAGAAAACGCCGCCACGCCAGCACGGCTTGGTACGCCTCGAGCCGCCCATGATTCAAAGCTGGGCCGATCGGCTTCGCGTGAGCCATTGCGTTCGCGCTCTCAGACTGATCGCAGAAACTGCTGACATCGAGCATGAGGGCAGCCACCCCCACTACAAATGGAGTGCTGAACGAAGTGCCCCAACCTGCCGCGTACAGTCCGAATGGATAGGTAGTAACGGTACCCTCTCCGGGCGCCCCCACCCACACCACTTGTTTTCCATAATTCGAGAAAAGAGAAAGCTGGTCTTCGTTCGTCGTCGATGCGATGCCCATTACATGGCGGAAGGAGGCGGGATATACCTGGATTTTTTCCCCGCTGTTCCCCGCGGCGGCAACACAGATTACACCCTTGAGATCGGCAAAATTGACGGCGTCTTCCACCTCTCTGGAATAGCCCGCCAAATTGAAGCTCATGTTCAGAATGTTCGCGTTGTGAAAAACAGCGAAATAGATCGCTCGAATAATGTCGGAATTGTAACCGGTGCCATTTGCCCGGAAAGCCTTGAGCGGCATCAGACTGGCCCCCGGAGCAACCAGATGAACGATTCCCGACACCATGGTCCCGTGCCCGAAGTCGCTGTATTGCGGGTTGCCGTCAACTACCGCAGCTGTCGACTGATCGATATCGGCGGCGCCCTGCTGAGCCGAGCCTTGCTGATTGACCCACGTAGGACTGCCCACGGTGGGCGGGTTGACGAGAGTGATGTCAGCCGTTTCGTCTCCCTCTCCAGCTTCGTTACGGGTGAAATCGTATCCCGGTACCAGTGAGTTCTTCAGGGCAGGGTGATTCGGGTCAATGCCCGTATCGATCACAGCGACGATACCGGTCCCCTTCACATTGAAGCTTGTTTGCGTGTACTTTAGGCGAATGATTTTAGTTGCCGGCTGGTTCACGTAGCCATCCGGAAGACTCTGGCCGAAATACTCGACTCGTTTCGTATTCGACAAACCGAGTGGAATCGCGTATGTGTTGGCCGCGGTCTGGGCTAGGACGTCAATCTCCGCATCCACCACTCCCGTTTGCGTGAGCAGGAGCGCCAGAAATCTAGCAGGGTTCACCGCGTCTGGAGTGGTAACGAGGAAAACATTGTCAAGGGAACCGTCCAGGGTCTCAGCTACGGTGCATCCCAACGCCTCACAAATCCTCTGGATCACCGTCGAGCCGAGCGAATCGCGAACGATGAATCTCTGCTCAGCGTGCGCCGGAAAGGACCAAAATGCATATGCGAAAAGAAAAGCGAAGAACCCCCGAAGCTTCATACATCCTCCCTGTTCTGCCACGTTATCAGGAAACACTCACTCATTCGGGCATAACCTTAGCAGTAGGAGGCAGAACGGCCTAGAAAAAATACAACAATATTACGCTTTTTCACTTTAAAGAAGCGCAATTACGGTTATTATGGAGACGCAACGTAATGTTCGCGTCAGCGATGCCGTCGTTGACCCCTCAGCCGTCATGTAGGTTACGGCGCCGAAACACCATACGAAGGGCACTGGATTCAGTAGCTTGGCCGCCGCACCTGCTTGATGCGCCCCCGGAAGATACGAGTCTGTGCGCGGAGTTACAGAAGGCGCCTTTTTTATGGGACTTGTCGTCAGCGATGGAACCTTCACGAGCACCTCAGAAACCGATGTTCAGAAGAGGATCGCGTCGGACGTCCATTTGAATCTCTTGGCGCTCGAGTATGGATACAAATATCGGCTGGATATTTGTGCGACGGACATTCTGTTGCGAATGGAGTTTGTCCGCACGCTACGCGAGGCCAGATTCGTCCAACGGCCCTTGCGCCGCTCCGGATCGACGGTGCGGGTATTCAAAATCTCCCCCGACGGGCGGCTTCAGCGCCAGGAACTCTGGTGAGCTGACCCGCAGTCGCCTCCCCGGGAACCTTGCGGTACCGGCGGGTTGCAGCCCGAAAGCCTACGCCCGCCCCGCTCATGAACACCTAAGAAGCAGCAGAAGTCATTGTGGAACTCACGTGCGTCCACACGCCCTTGACCGTGTTCCCGATGCCCCCCAGCAAACCCACCGCGGCGAGCGCGAGGAAAGCTGTAAGCAGCGAATATTCGACCAAATCTTGGCCATCTTGTTCGTCGGCGAACCTGGTGATTGCAGTCCGGGCGGAGCCGATCCAGTTGTTTCTATTCATGTTGAAGTCCTCTCTGAGACGATTCCCGCCTCTGACTTAGCGTCGCGTGAGCAGGTGCGGCCGCACAATGGACTAAGTGGTCCCGCCGGTGCTAGAACTTCCTTTCGAATCTGCGGTTTCGGGCTGTTCAACGGTGGCTCTGCTATCCTGAATTGCATATGCCAATCCCGAACGTCAAGCGCTTTCGGCCGTTTTGCCCGACCTGCAAGGAGAACTTTACTGTGATGGCGGTCCTGCCTAAGGACGCCAGTGTAGATGCCTACTTGACCGATGCTGTCGCCCGCCATGACCACAAGGCCTATCAGGAAGCGAAGCAGCAACACTTTAAGATCCGCGTCGGCCAACAAAAACAGAAACGCGCGAAGTAATTTCCCCGGCTTTTTTCAAAAGCCCGGCTTCATCTGGCCGCTGACATCTGTACCGCTTTCAAACTTTTCGAGGCGGCCAATGAGACATCCGGATCGATGTCCTTTGAGAGGGTCTGAAGGGCCGGGATTACGTCCTCATTCCGGCTTTCCGCGAAGGCCGAGCACAATGCCAGCTTTTGATCTTTCGTCGCCTCGTTCAATAGTGGAAGCAGAGCCTTGCAGACATCAGCGCGTCTGCACAACTCGCCAAGATAAGCTCGGGCCGAGCTGCGCTGCCCTTTGACGTCGAGATTTTCCAATAAATACGGCAGCGGGCTGAACTCTGAGGTGTTCACGTTCCCCTCGCTGACGAGTGCAAAGGCGGCAGCGAGGTGGACCTTCGGGTCAGCATCCTTCTCGTTATAAATCTGCTCGATCGCTGGAACATCCTCCGGCTCGCGAACGCGCCCTAAGCCTTCGACCGCCGAAGCGCGCAAGTCTCCATCCGAATTACCCAGGTATTGCTGAAAGATTCCTCGATCAGCAGCCAGCCCGAGCATCGCCAGGCACTCCAGCGCCGCGCGGCGAATCTTTAGATTCCGGGCGTCCCTGAGAACTGAGCGAACATCGGAGGCCGAGCTCGTACTGCGTAACACGCCAATCGTCTCGAGCGCTGTCGCTTGGACGCGATCGTCCAGGTCGTGAGCCAGAAACGCGACCCCCGGGCCGGCCGAGGCATCGTCAATCTTCTGCAATGCAACCAAGCACTCGAAAATCAATTCGCTCTCTTTCGAGCGCAGCGCCTCCAGCAGCGCGGGAACCGTTGGCCCGGCTCGCAGGATGCCCGCTGCGCGAGCCGCATTCGCCCGCGAATCCACCGTAGTACCAGTACGTATCTCATTCCCCAGGGCCTGCGACACATCGCTTCGGACCGAAACATCAGGATCGATCACCTGATTGTCACGCGCAGATAGAAACGATTTGATTTGCCGTACGCCGCGCGTCAAATGACCGGTCAGACCGCCTTTTACGACGTATCCCGGCACGTAGAAATTCACAATGCCGTCGGTTGCGCGAATTTGAATCTCCGCATCCTTGTCATGCGCCGCTTCGCTGAGCGGCCCAAGGCTTGCTTCCGTCCCGATCTTTACAATCGCTTTGATCGCTTCAATGCGGATATCGCGGTCCGGGTCACCCAGGTACTGCGCCAGCGCGGGAATGGCGTCGCTGTTTCTCTTCCCAAGATCACGAATACGGGCGATCCGCTGATTTGCACTATAACCATTCTCGTTCTGCGCAAAACCAAGCAGCGCCGTGAAGCAGCAGCCCGCACACATCCATAAACCGAGACGGAGTCGCGACTGTGAGAGAGCGGTTTGCATCACACTAACGAATTCGCCGCGACATGTCACTAGCTGGCAAATTCAACCGCAACCTTATACGGAATCAGACCGGCTTCATAGCCCAAATCGAGCAGCTTTTGCGCGGCCCTGGGCACCACATTCGCCCCATCGACTGTGAGCTGATTCACGTACATCCCGATAAATTGCTCCGCGAGCGCGGGCTCCAGGTCGCGCGCGAACTGCATCGCATAATTCAATGCTTCATCCCGATGGTCAAAAGAATATTGAATACTCTCTCGCAATAACTTGGAACACTCTGCTTGAACGTCGGGCCGCAGACTTCGCCGCAGCGCATTGGCCCCGAGCGGCAACGGAAGGTTGTACTTGCCCTTAAACCACTTTCCAAGGTCCAGAATGTTGTGCAATCCTTCGTGGCCGTAGCTCAACTGGCCTTCGTGAATCACCAAGCCTGCATCGGCTTCGTGGTCCCTCACCGCGTCGAGAATCTTGTCGAAAGGGATAATGACTTCTTCAAAGTCCGGCTGAAATAGTTTGAGCACCAGGAACGCAGTCGTAAGCGTGCCTGGGATCGCGATCCTCTTCCCTTTCAGATCGTCGGGCGCCATCGGCCGCGAGCTCACGACCATCGGACCGTAGCCGTCTCCGACACTCGACCCGCTCGCCATCAGAACATACTTGTCCGCTACGTACGGATATGCGTGGTAAGAAATCGCGGTCAGATCATACAGCCCTTGCGTGGCCTTTTGATTCAGCGATTCGATGTCTTCTAAAACATGGTGGAACGAGACCAGGCGTGAGCGGACCTTCTTCGTAGCCAGCCCATAAAACATGAACGCATCGTCGGAATCCGGACTATGGGCGCAAACGAGTTCGAGCGCTTCTGAGGAGCTCATCAAAACGATTTCTCTAAATGGAGCAACCTCAGTGTAGCAAGCAAGAGGAGCACTGCAGAGGCGTGCTGCTATGCTGCGTCAGGAGCGTCGCGGAGATTCAAGAGCGCGGGCTCAAGCGCCTCGAGATCGCGCTTCAGAAGTGCTAACGCATGCTCGCATTCCTCGCCATTGCGTTGTTTTGCTGCGCTCTCCAACTCTTCGGCGCGCAGCCTCCCCACAGCCGCATGCAAACTGGCCAGCGATCCCTTTATCGTGTGCGCTGTGAGATAAACGCGATCGAAGTCCGCGGTCACCAAAGCTTCGCGCATGTCGGCAACTTGGACGGGATGCTCAGACAGAAACAGATCGATAATCTCGATCAGCAAGTTCCGGTCATTAGCGACTTGTTCCTTGAACTTGTCCGGTTCGAAGACGGGCAGGTCTGCGAAATCCGGGCTTCTGCTCGAATCGCTCGCCGCAGAAACCACGCTACCGAGGCTCCTCACGGCCGCGACTAGGGCGTCCGCTTCAAAGCATTCCGGCAGGTATCCATCAATGACCCCATCTTCGCTCCCTCGCCATTCGGAAGCGTCACAAACCTCTGGCGAAACCGAGAGAATCGGGGTGCGAGACGTCCCAGCCTGGCTCCTCTCGAGGCTCCGCAGCTTCTCCGCCATCTCGCTTACACCGTCGCCAGCCAGCCCGGAACCCACCAAAACTGCGTCAAATTTCTGATTGCACAATGCTTCGGAGGCCTCGGCTAACCCGCTAGCGGGGAGCACCGTATGCTTCGCGCCCGTCAGCACCGTGGAGATCATGTCCGCCTCGCGAGCATCATCCTCAACCAGAAGCACCCGCAAGCTGTTCAATGACATAGCCCAAGCGTAAAGCGCGAACCGATGTTCCCGCTTCGACCCGTTCGAATTCTACATCTATTCAGTAGATTTTGCGACAAACTTTAATCGCAAATTCCACAAATTTCTTTTATCGTTGTATACTCTTCGAGTAGTGGGGGTGTGCTTTCCCTCGTCTTACCAATCGCACTGCCATATCTAAAGCCCGCCTTTGGCCGCATGCCTTGCGGTCCGCAACAAAAATTTTCTCGACTGGCCTTTTCAATCTTGTGTTGCCGGACCAGTGTAGACTTTGTGAGCGGCCGTTAGACAATTTATCCCGGATTCCGGTTTGCCCCGACTGCCTGGCGCTTCCCAAGCCACTCGAGGCTGAATTTTTCTGCGCTGCTTGCCGGACACCGTTCGTCGATTCCAATCCTCTCGACGACCACCATCTCTGCATTGCCTGCCGGGAGTGTCGGGTGAATTTTGACGCAGCGTACGCGTTTGGCAGCTATGAAGGTCCCCTTCGGAAATTAATCCACATATTCAAATACGCGAAAGTCGAAACGCTCGCCCTTCCCTTAAGTCGTCTGCTGCTCCAGGCGGTGCCTCTCGACGAAAGCTTCGATCTCGTGATTGCCATGCCGATGCACTGGCGCAAGCGGTGGGAACGCGGGTTCAATCAAGCGGGCTTGCTGGCGAGGCCTGTCGCGAAGAGGCGTGGATTGCCGCTTTGCCACGCGCTCAGGCGCAATAAGTATACGCGCGCTCAAGCCGGTCTCACCGAGGCTCAGCGTCGCGAAAACCTTAAGGACTCATTCTCCGTAAAGAACGCTCACAAAATTGCCGGTAAGCGGATCCTCTTGATTGATGATGTCCTCACAACCGGGGCAACCTTGCGCAGCGCCGCCACCGTCTTGAAAGCGGCCGGAGCAAGGCGCGTCACTGCCCTCACGCTCGCGCGCGTTGACCAAAGGATTTCGTTCTCGACTTTGAAGGGTTCCTCCCCGCAGCAGGCCTGCGATACGGTTCCCGCCATGACAGGAGTTTCATAGCCTACACACGAGCCCGCTCTATGCCCAGCCTGGATCGACTCCATAGACCCGTTCTCGTTCTGAACGCCAGCTACGAGCCCATCAACATCTGCGCAGCTCGAAGAGCCGTCGTCCTGATTCTCAAAGGCATCGCCTCGGCCGAAGAGCTCGCGCCCGGGCAGGTGCATTCCGCCCGCCGTGCGATTGGCGTGCCCTCAGTCATCCGGCTGCTCGAATACCGGCGCATCCCGCATCAAACCCGCGCCTTGTCCCGCAAGAACATCTTGATGCGCGACCGCTACACCTGCCAATATTGCCATCGCACGCTGCCCTCCGGCGAAATGACGCTCGATCATGTGGTTCCTCGATCCAGGGCCGGTGAAACGGCTTGGGAGAATTTAGTCGCCTGCTGCCATCCCTGCAACAACCGGAAAGGCAACCGCACGCCCGATGAAGCCGGTATGAAGCTGGTGCGCGCGCCCCGCCCCTTCAGCCTTCACACCAGCCGCCACCTGATGCGGCTGCTGGGGCGCAGCGACGATCAATGGCGCAAATACCTGTTCTACGCGGATTGAGTAGAACCAAATTCTGGGGCCGCAGACGAGATGGCGTGCGCCATGTTCTGTGAGCCGAGAGGATAGCGCGGGTATCGGCGAAAGATGCTCGTAACGTTAAATGGAGCCGCACGGGATCGCAGGATCTATGCCGCTGCGAGAGCGCTTATTGACGTCACTTCCCACCCGGGATCACCCCAAGAGTCAACGAAGCGTGCACAGACGCATTCGCTGGTTTTCAGCGAGGGACGTTGAATACTTCGATATAATCTCTCAGCGCCTTTGGCCGAGGAGAAGAAATTATGAGTAAGCGGATCGCTTTTTGTGCAGATGGTACATGGGACAACCCGAGCAAACACACGAATGTGTACAAGCTGTACAAATCGCTGATTACGAGCGCAGATCAAGTACCTCTTTACGATGACGGCGTCGGCGCGGATGGGAATCCGATCACACGGGTCTTGGGCGGAGTGTCCGGACCGGAGACATAGGTAACAGTTTGTTCCTAAGACATAGGTAACACTTTTGGCCCGAACGGGTTTTCGAGGGGCTGCAAAGTTTTCTCCTCCAGGTCGACGTAACCGAGATCGTAATGCATAAAGCTAACGAGCCAGATGCCGTCGTCCACTTCCTTGATTCCCACTGCCTGGCCCGCCAGGCAGGTGCTTAAATTGATTTTTTTGCGATAGAGACAGAGGCGGCCACAGTTGGTGACGACAACCGTCTTGTCATGGAATGGATAGCGCGGCTCGCCGATCCCGCGGTAGGGCGTGGCAGAAGCAGTATAGATTTCGGCCGGGCACTTCATCTCGAGCGCCTGATGCGGACGCTCGTTGTTGAATTCTTCAATGAAGGTGTCGAACTTACCTTGCTGCTGCAGAATATTGGCGCCGGCCGGCCGAGTGGCTTCTCTCTTCAGAGTCAGGTGCATGCGCTCGTGCCTTCCGTTCTGCTGCGGATGCCCTGGACGAATGCGTTCGATGGTAATGCCCAGGCGCAGCCACCAGACCGAGAGCTTCGATAGGTTGAAGAGCCCATTGGGGGAAGCGAAGGGAACGCCATTATCGGAGCGGATGGCTTGAGGTAACCCGCGTTCCTGGAACAGGCGCTCAAAGGCGGTAAAGGCAAACTGTTCCTGGTTGGATTCCATGGCCTCGCACAGCAGGAGATAACGCGAAGCATGATCGGTCACGGTGAGTGGATAACAGTACTTCTTGTTGCCCAACTGGAACTCGCCTTTGTAGTCGGTGCACCACAAGGCATTCGGGTTTAAGCCCGAGGAAAGCGGCGTGCCTTCGGCATGGGTCCTGGAGCGCTTGGCTCGCGTGACCAGCTCGTGGCGATCCAGGATGGCGTGAATGGTACTGTAGGCAGGCACTTTCACTTCGTGCGGGAGCCGTCGCAGCAGGCGTTCACGAATCTTGCGCGCGCCCCAGTTCGGCTTCTCGCGCTTAGCCGCTAGGATCGCCGCTTCCACCTGTTCGGAAAGCTGATTGGCATACCGGTGCGGGCGCCGCGCCCGATCCGTGAGCCCCTCCAAACCGCATTCTTGATAGCGGTCCACGATCTTGTAGCCGGTCTTGCGTGAGATCCCAAACTCCCGGCACAGCGACGCCATGCTCTCCCCGTCTTTCAACCGAATCACGAATCGTATGCGTTCGTCCATCACAGAACTTTCCTTCCATGGCATCCCACTTCCGCCTTCCTAAAAGGTCAAAAGTGTAACCCATGTCTCCGGAACGTTCTGTTACCTGTGTCTCAGGTCGCACAGAGCCTTCGGAACAGGGCTTTGGGCAAAAATCAAAGAAGGCTACACAAAAATTGCGCACGTTTACGAAAAGGATGATGAAATCTTCATTTTTGGCTTCAGCCGAGGTGCCTACACCGCCCGCAGTCTGGCCGGGATGATCGCGGCCTGCGGTCTTCCTACGAAAACCTTCACAAATGATCTTGTTGAGGGTGCTTTCGACGCGTATCGAGACAAAAATAACCGCCAAGAAAAGCTTAAGGAGCTGGCGACTGAGATGTTTAATGCCGATATCACCATGGTCGGTGTGTGGGACACAGTCGGCGCGCTCGGAATTCCGGCCGCTGTCGGAGCTGTAGACCCAATTGCCTATGGTTTCCTGAATACTGGTCTCAGTCCGAAGATTAAGAACGGCTATCACGCGCTAGCGATAGACGAGAGACGCGCTCAGTTTCCTCCGACTCTGTGGAAGGGAGAGCCCGGTCCCGGTCAGACACTCGAGCAAGTCTGGTTTAGCGGCGCACATAGCGATGTTGGCGGTGGAGAACCAGACGATCTCCCTGGCACCACAGAACTGTCTGACATAACGCTGAGTTGGATGATGGGGAAAGCGAGTGCTCTAGGGCTACAATCCGATCCAGATGTACAAAAGCTATACACATGCCCACTCGATCCGGAATATGCGCACGCCAAATTTCATGAGTCATGGAGCGTGTTTTGTGGCGTCCCGGTAAGGCGTATCATCGACGGGAGTGCGTCAATCGCGAACAGCGTTGTGCTGCGCTGCGAAAATAATTCGGCATGGCGGCCGCAAAATCTGAACTTCCAGAACGGAGCCCTTGCGTCTGGCTATCAGATCGTTAACGTTGTTCGTCCCCCAGCAGCGGGCGCTAGTGCTACGGGCACAGGCGCATCAGCTGCTTCTCAAGTCGCTCGCGCCGGCTTCGTTTAACATGTTCGAGAGGCCTCCCATAAACTCACAACCTGCCCTGTTTTTTCAGAGTGCCGCACCGCTTGCCGATTGGGCGCAATCACTCCCGGAGTCGAGCCGGTTTGATCGAGCCTGCCCAAGCGTTGTCTAGCCGTGGTCATACTGTCTATTTTGTAAATCCCGTGATGGCGACCACGGGAACGGACAATTCAGGCTGTCGCGTGCGCTGCGAGGAATTTCTCAAATTCAGTAAACAGCGGCACCGAGAAGTTGACCTGCTGCAAGAACGGCCGTGATGCATCCCCAGTTTCCCAGACTGATCCAGCTTCGCGAAAGTCGCTCCATTGAAAGACAGATCCTCTGCAGAGACCGATGTATTGGCGAATTTGCTCTGACGGGCGTCGAGTGTCCAGAGTAACCCGCCAAGAGTTGCGTACGAAAGATCAACCGTGTTCACTTGCAGATTTTTGATGGTCAGCGTTCCTGAGACATCGATCGCTGAAGCCTCCAAGACATCAACCTGAGCGTCCTGGATGCTCAGGTTTCCATGGAAAGTCGCACCGGTAATGTCACAATCTCCTTGCTCCATTTGATTGCCAGCAATGATCAAGTCATGATCAAACGTGGCTTGCTTCGCCCAAAAACGTCTTTAAAACTGCACTTCTGGAAAATCACGGTGGGACGGATCTCGACATTCAAAAGATTCAGATCTGACACGGTTGCGCCACTGATATAGATCGTTTCGGCAGTCGGATTCCCAGGACGCGCCACAACGCCCGCCATAAATTTTCCTGTTATTGCACTGTCCGCAGATGAACAGCATAGAAAACTTTCTCCTCTTGTGATGGCGTCCTTTAAGCGAGATTCTGTCTCGTTAGGATCTGGTTGGTACCGATCGCTCGGGCCGCAGATTGCACCGGCAGCAAACGCAGCAAGAATGAGAAGACATCGCAGCATCGGCGTCTAGCTAAGAACGTCTAGTTATGATCGGGGCGTCTATCACAAGTGCGATAGGTCAGGGATACTGTTCGTCTTAGACCGCAAAGGGCTCGAAGCCGTGCCCTAGCTGAGCGCTAACCTGCGACCGCCTCCGAGCAGTTGAAATCCTGGACCCGCATCACGACGTCCTCCGCGAAGCAACCATTGAGCAGCGGTTAGAACTCGCCGCGTTTGTGCAGCTAAGCATGGTTGAGCTCGGCCAGCACGTGCTGAATCATCGAATGACCGGTCACCCCTAAACCGTCTGATTCATTAGCCTGAATCGCTTTCCGCACCGGTTGCTGGCAACTGCGTTCGTATCTACGCGCGCCAACCGCGGTGTTCAGCTCTTTCACTACGTTGCCACGAAGCCCTGTGCGTCGCCAAACAACATCAGCGTCTTTTCCATGTAGTACAGCTCGTTGTCAATCCCCGCGAAACCGGGGCTCATGCTGCGCTTGATCACCGTACTATGGGCACCCCACTCGTTAATTCTGCACACCAGCCGCCACCTGATGCCGCTGCTGGGGCGCAGCGACGATCAATGGCGCAAGTACCTGTTCTACGCGGATTAAATAGGAATCGGGCACGCTCGATCCGATTCCGGGCAAAGTTCCCAAAAGCAACGGACGCTTTACTGAACCAGGACCGTCAGGGAGTAGATCCTCGGCGTTTCCAAGCTCGTGATCGAGTCGCTTGCGTCGAATCAGCATTACACATCAAATCCAGGATGCATGGCTATGATAGGCTTCGCCTATGTCCAGTTCAGCGCCCGCGCTTGATCAGATCAGACGCGCCATGGCTACCACCAACGACCTGTTTAACGCAGAGGTTTTTGGTCAACGAAATTTTGACGCTCTCGACAAAATCTATACTGCCGATGCGCGCATTCTGCCGCCTGGAGCGTCGATGATTTCCGGCAGGAAAGCCGTCAAGGAGTTTTGGTCGAACCTGATTCAATCGGCCAACGCAAGCTCTGCGGCGCTTGAATCTGTAGACGTGATGCCGGCCGGTGATGGAATCGTCGAGATTGGGCGCGCCACACTTCGGGTGCAACCTGGTGGACACGCTCCAACCGAGATGCAAGTCAAATACGTCGTGTACTGGCGCCAGGAAGACGGCTTGTGGAAATGGCACGTCGACATTTGGAACCAAAACTCCTGACCGCTGGAGCGCGTCGACAAGTTCCGGTGTTGTCGAACCTAACTGGCCTGCTTTCCAAATTCTTTAACACCCCGCAATGGGCATCGCGTCTATCTGGACCAGAAGCCTCATCCTTACGGCTGCAGGTATTCTCGATGGCCTCCGCGCGACCACTCATGATTCGGCTTTCGACTTCTGGCTTTTCACCGGGGCGTAAGCGTGAAAAAAAAGTGCTCGTTTCGTGATGGGCGACAGAACTTCCCAGCTCGGCAGGGACAGCGCGGGAATCGATCTCGCCTTGGCGCTCGTGTCAGGACAGAGCGAGACTAACGCCCGCCCCCAATGAGGTCAAGCATTTGCAAAATTCAGCAAGTCGAGAATCGTGAACTGGCCAGGCTGCGCGCTCGGCAGCGCGGGTTTGAATGCAGGATTGTCGTGCAGATAATTCCCTGGAATATCCGTCAATAAACCTAAGATCACCTCAGCCACAATGCGGCTCCCCACTGGCCCTAGCCGAAGGCCGTTCGTCGGCGCGAACTCACTCTCCTTCAGGATGTAGAACCACAACGGGGCCTGATCTTGCAATCCGGCGATCCCATCAATGCCTAAATCGGCATTGCTATATACATGCGGCAGGTCGACTCCGCGCTCCACCATTTGCTGAGCAACCTCCTGCCCCGAAGGCACCCCAAACACCTTTGATCGCAGCATATTGCGTTCCGGCAAAGACACCGGTGGATCTTGTATCGGATCAATGAACGGAAGCTTAAATACGGGCATCGTGATTTTCGCGTCGAACTTTCGCGAACGCTGAGCTGGCGCTTGCCCGGGGTAGTCGAAGAAGAGTTTGAAATCGAGTTTATAGCTCGCGTCTATGCGCGGATTCCCAAATACTGGCAGATCAAACAAATCGGCTTTCAAGCTTCCGTTGATCTGATAATCCTGTCGCAACATGGTGTGTCCCAACCGATAAGCCGCCGTGGAGAACTCTACCGGCATGAACGGATATTTCGCGTGCTCCTTCCACAAATAAAACTTGCGCCCGTTCTCTCGAACATCGGTTAGAACATCGTTGTCGAGAATGGCCGGGAGAAACTCGTGCACCAGAATCCATTGATAATGCCAGCGGACCGCCTGCGAAGCGTCCTTAAATAGCTGCGAATTCCCATGCAGGCCGGAATACTTGCCAGGATTCGTTGACCGGTATAGATCAATGACAGCATTATGGAATTTGATGAACGCCAGGTGCAATTGTGAGACTAAGAAGTTCTCGTCGTTTCGCAGGTCACCGATCAGCGCCGAATTTAACGCGTTGCGAGGTAAATCGAAATCGCGATCCGGATCAATGATCAACTTCACGGGATTCGCGGTGTCCGGCATCCGCACGTCATACATGTGCCGGCTGACACCCGGTCCGGCTCCATAAAGGTTATCGAGATCCAGATTGGGCGTGCGGAAATCGGTCACGGCGTTGGGATCCTGCTCTTGCCCAAATAGCGTGGTCGCATCCAGCGTCAGATCATGGTCGACAAATTGCCCAAGGAATGTAATGCCAATCGCAACCTCGGGGTTATCGTTATCCGGAGTGTTCATCTCCTGCATCGTTTGTGCTAATGCATGAATGGCATCATCGCCCGGATTGTAGTTGGATTTCGGAAAGATTCGCCCGAATCGGCCCGAAACTGCGGGAGCTTCGGGACCTCTAAAAGTCTCTAATCCGCGCATCAGCATCATGCCGTGATGCGGACCCGCTTTCTTTGCGTAACTTGGGATAGATGCACCAGCTGGAGTACTCATAAGTAACCTCGATTGAACATTGTCGCGCCCGAAAGCGCCATCAGTTAGCAAGCAACCGGCGTGCCAGTTTATCTGAACGTCACTCAGCGAACAAAACGATTCTAGTGAACGAAGTTCATGAGGGTAAGTCCGGCAACATCGCCCGCCACCGCCTATAGCGCCTATAGAAGAGACTAAGGCGCTCTTCTATTTACCGCGCCGCCACCGCCGTGTTCAGCTCTTTGACAATGCTGCCCACAAAAGCCTTTGCGTCGCCGAACAGCATCAACGTCTTTTCCATGTAATACAGCTCGTTGTCAATTCCCGCGAACCCGGGACTCATACTGCGCTTGATCACCATCACGGTGCGCGCCTGATACGCGTTCAGAATTGGCATGCCCGAAATCGGACTATTCTTTTCATGTGTTGCAGCGGGATTAACCACATCATTAGCCCCGATGACCAGCGCGACGTCAGCTCTCGGAAAATCAGCATTGATATCGTCCATTTCAGACAGCCGGTCATAAGGAACGTCCGCTTCGGCCAGCAATACGTTCATGTGTCCCGGCATTCGACCCGCCACCGGATGGATAGCGAACCGCACGTCCACCCCTCGCCGCACAAGCACATCGAACATCTCCCGAAGCTTATGCTGCGCTTGAGCCACCGCCATCCCATAGCCCGGAATAATAATCACGGTGCGCGCTGCATCCAGAATCTCCGCCGCTTCCTCAGCCGATGCCGAACGCACTGGACGTTCACCGCCTGTCTTCGTCGCGCTCGACTGAATGGTGCCGAACGCGCCAAACAGTACGTTGCTGAAGGAACGATTCATGGCGCGGCACATGATGACGGATAAGATAAATCCCGATGAGCCATCGAGGGCCCCGGCGACAATCAGTAGCCGGTTATTTAGAACGAAGCCCATGGCGCTCGCTGACAAGCCCGCGTAGGAGTTGAGAAGAGCGATCACCGTCGGCATGTCCGCGCCCCCGATCGGAACGATCAGCATGACCCCGAATACAAGTGACAGCGTCGCGAAAATCGGATAGAGCCATCTTTGTTCGGGTGAAATGATCAGCGCGATCCCGGCTGCGACCGCCAAGACGAATACTCCAAGATTGACGAAATTCTGGCCGCGGTAGGTCATCGGTCTGGTCGGAAGAATTTCTTGCAGCTTTCCGCAGGCCATGAGACTCGCCGTGAATGTGAGAAACCCGAGTAACGTCTCGACGATTAACGCGCCCATCGCGAATCCATGCGGCGTGTGGCGGAGGTATTCGGCCGTTCCGATCAATGCGGAAGCCAGCGCGCCACACGCGTGCGAAAACGCTGTCCGCTGCGGAACGGCCGTCATCGGCATCAGGTACGCCAGCGGAACCCCCAGTGCGGTGCCGATGAAGAACGCAATCAGAATCCATTCGTAATTGACGACTTCGTGCCGCAGGAGCGTACCAACCACCGCCAGCACCATCCCGATTTCGCCGACGATCACTCCTCGCCGCGCCGTTACAGGCGAATTCATCCACTTGATGGCAAGAATAAAGCCGATTGCCGCAAGAATATACAGCGCCGGAAAAATACTCTCGATCACTTCTTCTCCGGGCCTCGCTTCTTGAACATCTTGAGCATGCGGTCGGTGATGAGATATCCGCTAACCACATTTGTCATCGACGCGACAACGGCAATGAAGCCCAGCGTGCGAGTGAGTGTCGAAGCGTTCTTCTCGCCCGTGAGCAGAATGGCGCCCACCACGGCAATCGCCGAGATCGCATTCGTCAATGACATCAGCGGCGTGTGCAGAAGGGGAGACACCCGGCGGATCAGCTCAAATCCCAGAAACGCCGCCAGCATGAATACCCAAATCGCGATTTCGTAAGAACTCATACTCTCACCTCGCTTTCGGCCACGCCCTCGGACGCCTTCAGCAGTTCAGCGATGCGCGGATGGGCAACTTGGTTTCCGTGAGTCACGAGCGTCTCCTGGATGATTTGATCCTCAGTATTAACGTGCAACGCGCCGTCTCGAACCAGCAGCTTCAGAAAAGCCGCGACATTGTTTGAAAACATCTGGCTCGCATGATAAGGCGTCATCGAAGGAAGATTGACGGGTCCCAGAATCGTGATCCCTTGATGGATCACAGTTTCACCCGCGCGAGTCAGATCGCAGTTGCCGCCCCGCTCCGCCGCGATGTCAACAATGACCGACCCGGCACACATCCCCTGTATCATTTCAGCAGTAATCAGCACGGGCGCCTTTCGCCCGGGGACAACGGCCGTCGTGATGATGACATCCTGTTCGCGGAGAACTTGGCTCAAGAGTTCCCGCTGCCGTCGATAAAAGGCTTCATCCATGGCTTTCGCGTAGCCGCCTTTGTCTTCCGAAGCCCGCGAATCCACATCCAAAACCACGAATTTCGCGCCCACGCTTTCGACTTGTTCTTTCACAGCGGGCCGGATGTCGTACGCCGAAACCACAGCCCCCAGCCGGCGTGCGGTCGCGATCGCTTGCAAACCCGCAACACCCACTCCCAGCACAAACACTTTAGCCGGAGTCACCGTTCCTGCGGCCGTCATCAACATCGGAAACATTTTCGGCAGCGTGCTGGCTGCAAGCAGCACTGCGCGATAGCCCGAGATAGTCGCCATCGAAGATAAAGCATCCATGCTCTGCGCGCGCGTGATCCGCGGAATCAGTTCCATCGCAAAAGACGATACTCCGGCGCCGGCCAGATCTG
The DNA here is from genome assembly GCA_963703035.1 of uncultured Acidobacteriaceae bacterium. Lineage (GTDB taxonomy): Bacteria > Acidobacteriota > Terriglobia > Bryobacterales > Bryobacteraceae > Bog-105. The sequence goes on from OY969780.1 coordinate 4,240,569, forward strand.
AGCACTCTTTGAGAGCCGTCAACGGCTCGTTGAAACCGACGAGCGCCTGCCCCGGGCGAAGCAGTGCAAGGTCTGCCCGTCCCGCCCCGGGATTCGCGCCCAGGCATCGCACTTGTGCAATGATGTCCGCCTGCTGAAATACCTCAGAGCGGCTGGCCAACCGTACGCCGCGAGCGCGATACAGGTCATCCGGGAACCCGGCCTCGGCGCCCGCGCCGTGCTCAACAATCACTTCGACCTTTGATTTACTCAGTAACTCGCATTGACGCGGAATAATCGCGACGCGACGTTCTCCAGGGAACGTTTCGCGAGGAACCCCAACGATAATAGGCAAGCCCTCTCCACTAATAAACCATCATAGACACTGCATGACCGGCATCCTGCCCGCTTCTCGGCGTGAACCATCCGCAATTGCTGCCGCGAGACCAGCGCCGCGCGGGGAGTTGCGAGTCAGCCGTGCGTCTGGTTGAGCACATCCCGGTTCGCGAGCTTCTCTAACAGGTTGTCCCGAATAGCTGTCTTAAACCTCAGACAAGTTGCAGGGCCATTGAGAATCGAAACGGGGAAACGACTACGCTCTAATCGCCAGAGGAATGGCGCTTCCATCGGGCCTGCGCCAAGCGCTGTGAAACTCGCGGTCGTAAGTCCATACTTTCAGGCGCCTGTCGCTATTTTCCAATTCCTTCACGGCCGAGGCGTGATGGAAGTCTCGAGCATCGCAAAGCGCGACCACCGGCGTCGTATCGACCAGAATCATTGAGCTCGGCGGCGCAATTTTTCGAAGATGGCGGCGCGGGCTGCCTTCTGTCATGTACATTGTAGGCTCGCGGCGGGATACCAGAAGGATCAGGATGCTCTTCAAAAATGCGCTGGATAATGTCTCTCATATCACGCACTTTCCTCGAACGGTTCAATCGCTCGAACTGCTCATCGATCGCTTCGCGGATCACGTCAGAGAGGGCGAGACCCTCTTCCCGAAGCATACGAACTTTTCGCAGGCGCTCTTCATCCAGCCGTACATTCACAAGCCGAGAGCTCATGCTGTAAAGATATCCATGTATTTACGGTATAAGAGCGAGGTGATATTTTCGTTCGCCGCGCCCAGATTCTTAGGCGTTCTAAAATGAAGCGGTTCGATTCGAACTGCTCCGTTCCCCATGCCAGCCGAATCCTCTTCCTACGACGACATCGCAGGAATGTATCACGCGCTCTGGGCCGATTGGTACCTTCCGGCAGCGAGGCCAGCACTCGAAAAGCTGTTCTTTTCAAAAGTACCGAGCGGCGCAAGGGTTCTCGATGTGTGCTGCGGATCGGGGCACGTGACCAAGGAGTTAGTCGCGCGCGGGTATCAGGTGACGGGCATCGATGTTTCGGGAGCGCTGATCGCGCAAGCGCGGAAGGACTTGCCTAAAACTGATCTGCGCGTTCAGGATGCCAGGGCCATTCGGCTGGAAAACCGCTACGATGCCGTGCTCTCTACATTCGACTCACTCAACCATGTGATGACCATCGAGGAGCTTCGGCAGGTATTCGACGGAGTTCACAGGGTGCTTGTACCGACCGGCTTATTCGTGTTCGATATGAACGTGGAACGGGCTTATCTCTCTGAGCAACGGCGCTGGTCAGTGAACATTGCGGATGCGAGCGTGGGCCTTGTGCGGGGGGCGTACGACGTAGCCGAAAAGAAGGCGTCGACTGAACTCATCTGGTTCCTAAAGACAGGAAGCGGCAACGTTTGGGAACAGCACCGGAGCATCGTGGAGCAGAGGTGCTATACGCCAGAGGCGATTACGGCGGGGTTGCAAACAGCAGGGTTTCGCGACATCGAAATGGTTTCGGCGGCGGAAGCGGGGGTCACTGCAGAGCTTGGTTTTGGCCGTATCTTTTTTATCTCCCGCGCTTAAGAATGCGGGAACACCCGCACATCGAACCCTTCAGCCGAGCGAATTAAACGGTCTAAATCGCTACCGAACACGCGCTCCCGCAAACGCTCTCGGCCTTTGTGGCCCACGTAGATCTGGGTGATTCCACGCTGGCGGGCGAAGCGTAGGACCATGTCAACCGGATCCTCGCCCTTCAGCTCGACGATCTCGGCGTTTTTTTCACGCGCAAGCTGTATGCCGGCGTCGATCGTCTCGCGTTCTTGCGGGGACCAATCCGGATTGTTCAGATGAGCTGCCAGCAGCTCGCCGTGAAAGCGGTCACGGTTCCGGGCAGCACTATCGATCATGCGCTTCGCATCGGCATGCGGAGAGAGGCATACAAGGATACGTTCCTGGGTGCCCCAAACCTGCTCGATGCCATGCCGAGCGAGATAATGCTCGAGCTGTTCCTCGACTACATCGGCCGCAAGCAACAACGCAATTTCGCGCAATTCCGATAGCTGCTGTTGCGTCAGCCGTTTCAAAGTGCCGGAATCGCCATCTTCCGAAATGCGCATCGCCGCGTCAGGCGGCGTATCGACGATAACGATTTCGTGCGCCGTCCTGATGAAGCTGAGCGGCACGGTCTGGCTTACGTGTTTCCCAGTGATGGCTTCCACCTGGGCACGCTTTTCTTCAATGTGCTGCAGATTGAGCGACGTGATGACCGAGATCCCGGCATCGAGCAATTCTTCAACATCTTGCCAACGCTTTCCGTGAGCTGAGCCGGGCGGGTTGTCGTAGGCGAGGCCATCTACCAGACAGACTCCCGGGCGGCGCTGAAGCAAAGCCGGCACGTCCATTTGCGGCCTGCCCTCAACTTGCTTCAAGGGAATGACTTCGAGCGCGGAAATAGCTTGCTGCACGTCTGAAGAGAGATCCGGCTGAACGGCGCCGACCACAACATCCTGACCACGCTCGTAGCGGCGGCGTCCTTCATCTATCATTCGGAAGCTCTTGCCGACGCCTGAGGCGTAGCCCAAAAAAACCTTAAGCCGGCCACGCGACCCAGGCTCTTCTTGAGATTCCGCCTGCCGAAGCAATTCTTCCGGCGCCGCTTTACGCTGGCTCAAGGTTGGCACGCTTCTATTATCGGCTCCGCCGTGCGCGACTCACCACGTGCCTTGTTTTGCGCCGAACCACCAAATCAATCCGAGCGTCGAAGTGCTTTGCTGTTTACTCAAGATCCCGAGAGTGCTGGTCAGGAAATAAGGGCGGTTCGAAAAATCGCGCCGCCATTCTCCACGAGCGAGGAATCCGTCGGCGAACTTGTACTCCGTCGTAAAGGTTGTCTCTTTCAGGGCCTGGGTGACGCCGCTGAAGAGGCCGCCGCGGTCGGAAAGGTATTCGGCACGCCCGGCGAAAGCAACTTTTGGCGTGATCTGGTAACGCGCGTATCCAGCGCCACCATCCGAATGCGCGGGAGCTGAATAGGTCTGAAGCCGCTCGATCACGTAATCACCTTCGAGCGCAAGCGTGAGCTTGGGCGATGTTTGCCATGTCAGGTAGGAATCGAAAATATGTAATTTTCCGTTTGGGGGGTTCGGTATCGGCTGAAACGGGACGCCCTGTTGGGTCGGGAGATTTGGAGGGGCACCGCCGTTCGGAAAGAAGATCACATCGGGATGCTCTTGACCCAGGTAGTAATTTACATTCCATGTAAGGCGCTTGTCAGGTTGAATCGCCAATCCGAAAAACTGGTCTTTGAAGCCGTTGAATGGTTCCGTTTGTTGGGTACCGTTGACCATCCAATAGTTCGCTGTGAATATATCGTTGAACTTGTAATTCATTCGTAGCCCCATGTGATAGAACGGCAAAAAATCGAACCAATAGCCGCGCGAATAGTTCATTTGGTCCTTCGCGTAGTTGCCCTCGAGGCCGAGAGAGCTGGCGAACTTCCCAAAATCTACGGTCAGTCCCGTGCCGAGCGGAACGACATAAGTTCCATACGCCTGGAAAACATTCCGGTAGATATCGGGTCGCGGTTCATTCGCCGGATTGCCTTGCAGCGTTTGTGTAGCTTGTCCGAACTGGAGATCGAGGCGCAAGCCGAATCGTTTTCCATTTGCCGGGTCAGCCGCGTTCTCAAGGATCAGACCCGCCTGGCTCAGCGTGAAGGCATTGGTGCTTACATCGTATGCCCGCAGCAGATTCACGCGGCCAATCGGATTGTTGAAGTTATACCCGTAGTAGCCGTCAAACAGTAAATTGACGGTCGTTCCGTGCAGGGGATCGGATGCTGCGGGAGGGGGGGACTGCACATTCTGCGCTTGCAGTTGTGAAGCGGCCGCGCTTTTTGTACTCAAGTCCGTATCGGGGGCCGTAGCGCCTGTTTGTTGCGCCTGTAAGCGTCGTTCCAAGTCTGCAACCCGTAACTCCAGCTTCTCAACCGTTGCGCGGAGCTCAACAACCTCGCTGTTGAGGTCGGTCGGATTCTGTTGCGGGGTGGGCGCCGCACTGTTGTCCTGGCCGGGTAAAAGAGCGGACAACAACAGACAATTCGCGGTGAGCTTGATGAACGTCGCCTTCCTGCATGCAAACCTGCGGCAAAGCGGTATCGAGGAAGCTATAAACATCCTTCGTTCTCCTGATGCTGTTGTAGCAGCCGGGAACTGATCTCACTCCGTCATTAAAGCTTCACGAGTATCGCGATGGTGAAGCGGTCTTCTGCTTTGCGAAGATCGGGGATCCAGCCGGGCACGAGGGACCCGGGTGCGCCGTTATTACCGCCCGGAGGGGTTATGCCGCCAGGGCCAGTAAAGTACGGCACGTTCGAAGCGCGATGGTTGTACTCGAAGCGCCACGTGAGGAACTGGCTCGGCATATAGTCGAACGTAGCCGAGGCATCCCAGGCTTTGTACGGGTCGCCGGGATTCTCTGTAAAGTAAGGACTCCCGGTGATTGCGGTCGCGCCATTGATCGGGGGTAGCAGAACCAGATAGCGCCCCGGATTGTTTATCGCCCCGCCTCCCAGGGTGAGCCCAAACAGATCCTTGTGGAACCAGAAACGTTGATACGCCATGAAGCCAAGGAAGTATTGCGACGGTTTAGCGCGATTGCCTCCGTAACAACTGACTCCGCTGTTGGCGCCAAATTCGCATCCCGCATCGACGGTGAGAGTCATGGCGGCCTTGTCGAACCACCTTGCCGGATCGTCGTAGTACTTGATCTGCATACTGTCATCTGTATGAATTCGCCTACGCCCAGGAATGCCTAACGTATCCGTCCCCTCGTATTGGTTTCCGAGCACCGACAACCATCCATTCGGGCGATACAGGACTTGCAATCCGAACCCCGGTGCCTTATTAAACTTGCCGTAGGATTGCCATCCATTCACGAACCACGGCTCGATTTTCAGCTTCTCAGTAGGAAATATTTGAGCGCGCACGCCGTTGAAGAACCACGGCGTATTGGATGAGACATAAGAGGGCTGATAGGCCCAGTTGTCGAATTGATAATAGCTGAACAAGCCGACATAGGACATAAAAATACCTGCGTCGACATTGATCCCGTTCAGCTTGTCGAAATGATAGCCGCCGTACGCTTCGGAGACATAGCGATACGCGGTATCGAGATCCCATTGCCCGCGTGCTGGGCTGGCGTCGTTGCGTGGCGTTGTCTCCGAGTACATTCCGAACTGGGTCATCAGCCTGCCGCGCACGTTATTCCAATGGAAGTCCCCGCCCACGCCAAACTGCGTGAGTTGGACCTCGCCGGATCGAAAGACCTCGCTCGAGCCCCCGATTGTGTGATCGCTCGGGTGGTTGAAATCGTAGACGTAATCGGTATCTACTCTGACCTCGCCCGTAAAAACCTTCGTATCTATGGGCGATTCCTTGGTTCGCGGATTTCCGGTCAACCAAGTGAAATCGGCAAACGCGAATGGCTCGGCCGCTTTCTCTTCCTGCGTGGCGGCCTCATGGGGCGGAGGCGCGGCGGCGACGGGCTGCTCCGGCGGTTGCACAGGAGTTCCAGGGCCGATCTCGCTCCTCAGCTCCTGTTCGAGTTGGGCGATGCGCTCCTTCATGCCCTCGAGTTCCTTCAGAATTGCGGCAGTGCGCCGATTCTGAGCGCTTGATTTAGCAGATCCGTCAGCGATCGTATCTGGGCTGGCCTGTGGCGCGGAAGGGATTGTATTTTGAGCGAAACACGCAGCTATGCTCGCGCAGCAAACAAGGCACAAGGGCAACACGATCTTCGCATTTGACATAGATTCTTCTTTGGAAAGCAGGATTTCAGTGCTGCGGGAAGCGGCTGTCGAGCTCCAGATTGAGCGCGAGCACGTTGACGCGCGGCTCTCCCAAAAATCCGAGAGTTCGGGCTTTCGTTGCTGATGAAATCAGTTTGCTCATCGTGACCGTACTCACTCCTCGGGCTTTTGATACACGCGCTGCTTGCGCCTCGGCATTGGCGATGCTGATATCCGGATCGAGGCCGCTACCAGATGCAGTGAGAGCATCCGCCGGAATCGGTCCGGAATAATCGGGGTTTTCCTTCCGGAACTGCTCGGCGGAAGCTTTCACCCGCTCATAGAGTTTGCGGCTCGTCGGCCCGAGATTGGAGCCACTCGATGAAGTTGGATCATAGCCCTCGTTGCCGGCAGCTGACGGGCGCGGGTGAAAGTATTCCGATTTCGTGAAATTCTGCGCCAGGAGTAGTGATCCAATCACGTGCCCATTTCGCACCAGTAAGCTTCCATCGGCTTGATGTCTAAAAAGCAACTGACACAAGCCTGTGACCACGCCTGGATAAATAAGCCCGGTGAGCACGGTCAGCAGGACGGTCATTCTGAGCGCTGGGGCAAGTTGCCGTAACATTCTTGTGTCCTTCCGGATTCCTAAGCGAGATGCAGGAGCACCAACAACTGATCAATCAGCCACATCCCGGGGAATGGCGCGATGATGCCGCCGAGCCCGTAGATCAAAACATTTCGTCGCAGCAACGAAGCGGCTCCAACGGGCCGGTATTTGACGCCTCGAAGTGCGAGGGGCACAAGAGCGATGATGATCAACGCATTAAAGATCACGGCGGCCAATACGGCGCTTTGCGGCGTATGAAGTCTCATGATGTTGAATCGCGCCAGCGCGGGATACGTCGTCATAAACATCGCCGGAATAATCGCGAAATACTTCGCGACGTCGTTCGCGATGGAGAAGGTTGTCAACGCGCCACGGGTGATCAACAACTGTTTGCCGATTGCAACCACCTCAATGAGCTTGGTTGGGTTGCTATCCAGGTCCACCATGTTGCCGGCTTCTTTGGCAGCGGTGGTTCCCGTGTTCATGGCCAATCCGACATCGGCTTGGGCTAAGGCGGGTGCGTCATTCGTCCCATCTCCCGTCATTGCGACCAACCGCCCTTCACGCTGTTCCCGTCTGATGTAGTCAAGCTTGTCAGCGGGCGTGGCTTGTGCGAGGAAGTCGTCGACCCCAGCCTCCCCCGCAATGGCAGCGGCCGTTAACGGGTTATCTCCGGTGATCATGACCGAACGAATGCCCATCCTTCGAAGCTGGCCGATACGCTCCTTCATGCCGCCTTTGACGATGTCTTTGAGATGAATTGTGCCGAGGACGCGAGGCCCGTCAGCTACGGCCAAAGGCGTCCCTCCCGTGCGCGAAATCCGATCGGAGATTTCCTCGAAGTTCGCGGGCACCGAACCACCAAGTTGCCGGACAAACTTGGCTATCGCAGCGCTCGCTCCCTTGCGGAGCATGCGTCCGTCAAGATCAACACCGCTCATGCGTGTATAGGCAGAGAAAGGAATGAAGTTTCCTGCGTGCTGCGCAACATCTCGCCCGCGCAGCCCATACTTTTCCTTTGCCAGCACAACAATCGAACGGCCCTCGGGAGTCTCGTCTGCGAGACTCGATAACTGCGCGGCATCCGCCAATTCCTGTTCGGAAACCCCGGAAAACGCGATAAATTCCACCGCCTGGCGATTACCGAGTGTGACCGTCCCCGTCTTGTCCAGAAGCAACGTATTCACGTCGCCGGACGCCTCTACCGCTTTGCCGCTCATGGCTAAGACGTTGTGCTGCATCACGCGGTCCATACCTGCGATCCCAATTGCAGACAGCAAGCCACCGATGGTGGTGGGGATCAGACAGACCAGGAGAGAAATCAAAACAGCGATCGTTGGCACAGTTCCCGCAGCCGCCGAGGAAACCGCGTAAATGGCAAACGGGTGCAACGTTGCCACTGCCAGGAGAAAGATCAACGTCAGCCCCGCAATCAAGATATTGAGAGCAATCTCGTTGGGAGTCTTCTGACGCTCGGCGCCCTCGACGAGCGCAATCATCCTGTCAAGGAAAGTGTCGCCTGGATTCGAGGTGATTTTGATCTCGATTTGATCGGATAAAACTTCCGTCCCACCGGTGACCGCGCTGCGGTCTCCTCCGGACTCGCGGATAACAGGCGCACTCTCGCCCGTAATGACGGATTCATCCACTGTGGCAATCCCCTCAATTACTTCTCCATCGCCGGGAATCAGCTCACCTGCTTTGACGATGACGATATCGCCGACGCGCAGCTTCGAAGCGGGAACGGCTTCGATGTCTCCATTGCGGAAACGGTTTGCCATTGAATCGGTCCGGGTTTTCCGCAGGGCGTCAGCTTGCGCTTTCCCACGCGCCTCCGCCATGGCCTCCGCGAAATTCGCAAAGAGGACAGTGAACCAAAGCCATATGGCGATCTGGAGCTCAAATCCTGTTTTCCCGGAAACTCCTCGGAAAACGTCTCGCAGCAAGAAAATCGTGACCAGTGCGGCTCCCACTTCCACGACAAACATGACGGGATTCTTCAATTGCGTAAGCGGATTGAGCTTGACAAAGCAATCCCTGCTGGCGCGGCGAACGATTTCCGGATCAAATAGCGGGCGCGCGCGTACCAGCCTGCCGGGAAGGAGAGATGTCGGATCGTGTGACAAGAGCGCGCTTGGCTCTTTCGAAGGAGCGGCCTGAAGTGTAGTTGCCATTGTTTAGCTCCAAAGTGGAAACAGCAGCATGGAAAACAGCTTCCCGCTCTGCATGAGGTAGTGTTCGACGATAGGACCCAAGGCGAGTGCCGGGAAAAATGTCAGCGCTCCGACGAGAATCACAGTTCCGACCAGCAGACCGACAAAGAGCGGCCCGTGTGTAGGCAATGTGCCCGGCGTTTCGGGGATTTTCTTTTTTGTTGCAAGGCTACCGGCCGCGGCGAGCAACGGTATCAGGAAGAAGAAACGCCCAATCAGCATGGCCAGGCCGAGCGTCAGGTTGTACCACGGTGTATTGGCGTTGAGACCCCCGAATGCGCTGCCGTTATTTCCCGTGCCGCTTGTGTATGCATATAGAATCTCGCTGAAGCCGTGAGGGCCCGCGTTAGTCAAATTGGCCGTGGCGGGTCCAGGTGGATTCCAATAACTGTGCGGCACAGGTTGTCCTTTCGCGTCTTTCGTAGGAGATGTGAAGGGCACTACAGAGGAGATAGCGGAGAAGACCAGGATGCTGAACGCAGTGGTGATCAACGCGATCATGGCCATCTTCACCTCTTTTCCTTCGATCTTTTTCCCGACGTATTCGGGAGTCCGGCCAACCATTAATCCGGCGATAAATACCGCCACAATCGCATACAGAAGAAGTCCATATAACCCGGCGCCGACGCCTCCAAAAATCACTTCACCCGTCTGAACGTTGAATAGAGGAACGAGGCCTCCAAGCGGCGTGAAACTGTCGTGCATACCGTTCACGGCGCCACAACTGGCATCTGTCGTGACAGTGGCGAAGAGAGTGGAGCCGGCAATCCCGAAACGGGTCTCTTTGCCTTCCATGTTGCCGCCGCTTTGGGTAGCTGTGGCTCGGGCTTCGACGCCCAACTTGGCGAGCATCGGATTTCCTCGCTGTTCGGCCCAGTAACAAACCAACACACCTGTAAGGAACATGGCCGCACAGGCTGAGAACAGTGCCCAGCCCTGCCTCCGATCTCCGACCATGACTCCAAAGGTGTAGGTCAGCCCTGCCGGAACGAGAAAGATCAGAAACATTTGGAGCAAATTCGCGAGCGGTGTTGGATTCTCGAATGGGTGAGCCGAGTTCGCGCCGAAGAACCCGCCGCCGTTTGTGCCGAGCATCTTGATCGCCTCCTGGGAAGCAACCGGGCCTTGCGCGATTACCTGCTTCGCGCCTTCCAGCGTTTTCGCAATTGTATAAGGATGAAAATTTTGGATGGCTCCCTGACCACAGAGAAACAGGGCGGCCAGAACCGAGGCAGGAAGCAAGATGTACACGGTCGCCCGCGTGAGGTCGATCCAAAAATTGCCGAGGCTGTTCATCTGTTGTCGGGCGAAGCCGCGTGTTACGGCTATCGCTACGGCGATGCCGGCCCCCGCCGAAGCAAAGTTTTGGACCGTTAACGCCCCCATCTGCACGAGATAACTAAGTGTCGACTCGCCAGAGTAGGACTGCCAGTTTGTGTTTGTCACAAAGCTCACGGCGGTGTTAAACGAAAGATCTGGCGTCGTCTGTGCTGCGCCGAATCCCTGCGGATTCAGTGGCAGAACCCCTTGCAGCCGTTGAAGCAAATAGACGAACAGGAAGCTGAGAATGCTGAATGCCAGTAGGCCGGCGGTGTACTGAGTCCAATGCTGTTCCGCAGTTTCGTCAATCCCAACGATCTTATAGATCAGCCTTTCAACAGGGCGCAAGACGGGGTGAACGAAGGTGTTTTGACCGGTGAAAAGCCTCGCCATAAAGAGGCCCATCGGCTTTGCCACGGCTAGAACAATGAAAAAGAAAACTGCGATTTGCAACCAGCCATTCAGGGTCATCAGAAACTCCGAAACTTAAAATTTCTCCGGTTTCAGTAACGCGTAAACCAAATAGGCGAAGAGAAGTACCGTTGTTAGTCCGGCAATGATGTAATCCATCACAATTACTTTCCAGGTTGCTCGTCGCTCTTACAGGCGGTCACAAGCTTTAGCCAAACCCCAGGCCGCCACAAAAAACAGGACAGCAACAAGTATGTAGAAAAGATCAGCCATAAGTTGTTGTTTGTTAAGCCCGGCTTAACTATACGGGTTCAGACCTAAAGGGGGGCTAAAGGAATACTAAGAATTCTCTTCTGCAGGCGTCCGATCCAGTGCGAAGCGGTAACCGACGCGCAGCTCAGTCATCAGATGCCGCGGACTGCGGGGATCGCGCTCGATCTTCTTGCGTATTTGATTTACGAAGACGTGTAGGTACTCGGCCTCATTGCTGTAATCTGGTCCCCAGACTGCCTGTAGTAACTTCCCGTGCGGGATGGTCACGTTGGGATGAGTAACAAAGTAATACAGCAGATCGAATTCCTTTGGAGTAAATCGAATATCTCGGCCTCCGACCGCAACATGGCGCGTTGCGACATTGATTTCTACTTCGTCGAATTGGATGATTTGGGGTCCGCCCAGCGCCGCGAAAGGAGATCGACGGAGGTGAGCGCGAATCCGGGCGAACAACTCCGGCATGCTGAAGGGCTTTGTTACGTAATCATCGGCGCCGGCGTCGAGCGCAGCAATCTTGTCCGCTTCGGCGCTTCGGACGGTCAACATGATAATCGCGATATCCGAATGGCTCCGTATCTCGCGGCACGCTTCCAATCCGTTCATGTCCGGCATGTTCACGTCGAGCAGAACGAGATCGAAGCGGTCCTGCCGCAGCTTGAGAAAGCACTCTTCTGCGGATTTGGCGTCCAGGACCAAATAGCCTTTCTCGGCTAAAGCAGTCTTCATGACACGGCGAATTTGCGGCTCGTCATCCACGACCAATATTTTTCCGCTCATGCGACTGTATGGGTTTTCTGATCCTTAGCGGTCTGCTGGGCCGGCAGAATTGGAAGCGTGAACGAGAACTGAACCTCTTTCCCGGGCTCGCTTTTCAACCCAATGCGGCCACCGTGCGCCTCGATGATTTCCCGAACAATCGCCAGCCCCATGCCCATTCCAGGAACGCGGCCCCGCACGTCGCGGCCACGATAGAATTTTTCGAAGATTAGAGCTTGTTCGGCCTTAGGGATGCCGACAGCTGTGCTGGATACCCGAAGCACAACCTCATCGCTCTCTCGTTTTGCCGTAACCTGGATCGGTGATTGTGGAAAGGAGTACTTCAGAGCGTTATCGAGTAATTGCCGTAACGCCAACTCAATCAGCCGCCGATCGAGTGCGAGGTCCGGGACATCAGGGTCGATTATTATTTGCGGGATTCTTCCTGCACTGATTCTCTTCAGCCGTGTCACTGCAGACGAGATCAACGCACCTACAGAACATGGTTCCCGCTGCAACTTAACAGGACCAGCGCCGATGCGCGCGAGCTCGATGGCCTCGCTCACAAGTTCATTTAGACGGTCCACTTCCTCATCTACAACAGTTAGAAGATCTCGCTCCGTTTCATCCAGCGCATCTCGGGAAAGGACAGTGGTCGCCGCCGCCTTTATAGACGTCAGAGGGGTCTTGAACTCGTGGGCCAACGCGTCAAGGAGCGTAGATTTGAGCTGCTCATTCTCGCGGGCAGCCTGCGCATGAGCTTCTCGTTCCTGAACTCGCGCTCGCTCTAGCGCGATCGCAACCAGTTGTGTAATTGCCTGGACTGCGACCTCTGAGATGTTGCCGACAATACCTATACTGCCCAGACTTGGGCCCCCGAATCGAACCGGCACAATCACAGCCGCAGTTTCCGAGTCGCGCTGGGCGACACCGGATGCCGCAACCTCGCGAAGGGCAGCTTCTTGGGGCGCGAAGCCCGTCGCCGTGATTCTGCGGACTGAGTCGGATGCGCAATCGTAAAATGACACGTCCTGCACTTGAAAAATCTCGGAGATCTTATGTGTGACTTGATCAGTAAGACGCTGTGCTGATTCTCTCAGCATTAACGCCCTGCTGAAATCGTACATTCGCTGCAGTTCCCGTTCTCGTGAGGCAGCCTCCTCTGTCTTCCGGCGGGCGGTGTTTGAAAGGTGACTCACTGTGATTGCGGTCGCCAAAAAAACAAAAAGCGCCACCCAGTTCTGCGGGTCGTCGATCGTTAATGTGCCTACAGGAGGAAGAAAGAAGAAGTTATAAGCCAGCGTACTGGCTAGCGAAGCAAGAATTGTTTCTTTCAGACCCGCTCTAGTGGCGAGAGCCAGAACCAACAAAAGAAATGAAAAAGCAGCTGTCGGGCTGTTAGCGTGTAGAACCCATACGTCAATGGCCGTCACTCCAGCGACAGCGCCAAGTACTGCGGCGAAGCGGAAGAGCAGGCGGAACGAATGAGGAAAGGTTTTCAACTTGCTTCTACGCGCGGCTTCGGGCAGAAGAACATAGGTCTTCGATTCGAGCGTATCGCTATTTTCTCGACAAAACAAAAGACGGTGATCCAAACACCTTCTTGAGGACGGTACCTGATATGCTTCACAGGCTATGTTATTCTGCGATTGTCCGACGTTATTCGCCCAAAAAAGGGGACGTAGTTCAGTTGGTTAGAACGCCGGCCTGTCACGTCGGAGGTCGCGGGTTCGAGCCCCGTCGTCCCCGCCATTTCTGCGACATCCTTGCTACTGCGGGTGTCACAGTTTTCGTAATTGCGATACATACTAGGACATGACACCAGGACAGCCACAGCCTAAGTTTCAACTCACGACCACGGCGGATTACCGGGAAAACTACGCCAACAGCGTGCAGATGCGTGTAAACCTGTGGGATTTTTTCCTGATGTTCGGCACAATTAATCCGACTGCACCCGATGCGGTAACCATTCAGAACTTTCAAGGAATCTATTTGAGCCCCCCGCAAGCTAAGGCTTTATTGAACGTGCTGCAACAAAATTTAAAACAGTATGAAGCCGCATTTGGGGAGATTCGCCTGGAAGCGCAATCGCAGGGGGAGCTGATCCAATAGGCAGCAGAAAGCGCGCATGACCACGCAGGATCAACTGCTTGAATCGCCTTCGCTGGTTGCCCGGACCGCCGCGCCCGCTCGCAGGCGTGAGTATTATGTCCTAGTCTTCTTCTTCCTGCTCGAAGCGTTGCTCGTCATCCACCTCCGGCTGCTTGCGCTGCCCTTTTTCTGGGATGAACACGGGCAGTTCATCCCGACTGCGCTCGATTTACTCCGCAGCGGGTCGTGGATTGCACATTCGACTACGCCCAACGTGCACCCGCCAGGTGTGGAAGCGTACCTCGCGCTGTGGTACAAGCTGGTCGGCTTTTCCATTCCGGTGACCCGCGTGGCGATGTTAGCGCTTTCCGGCTTGGGCCTGCTGGTCACTTTTCTTTTAACCCTAGAGCTGAGTGGTCGAAACCGGGAGACTCCCGCATTTCTCGCAACTCTTTTTCTGCTGGCGTCTCCACTCTTCTATACACAGAGCATGATGGCTGAGCTAGACATGCCGGCCATGCTCTTCACGCTTCTGGCAGTGCTGCTTTTCCTCCGGAAGCAGTACGCGGCGGCGTCCGCCGCAACTTTGGCGCTGGTCCTGGTGAAAGAAACCGGGTTAGTCGTCCCTCTGGTATTGTGCATAACTTTGCTCTTACGCCGAGATTGGAAGCGCGCGGCGTATTTTGTTGCGCCCGGGGCGGCGCTGCTGGCTTGGCTGATATTCCTCCATAGCTCGACCGGTTATTGGCTCGGTAATCCTGGATTCGCGCATTACAACGTCACTTATGCCCTGCATCCGGCACGCGTGGCGTTGTCGTTTGCGCGCCATATCTATTATTTGTTTTTTGCCGAATTTCGATGGATCGGTACGCTGGTGCTTCTGTGGGCTATCAGACGCACGAAAGTCTTCAGGGCAGAAGGTTGGCGCGTCGTGATTGCAGTTACGGCGGCGAATACACTGCTCGTTACGGTGCTTGGCGGAGCGGAGCTCGAACGGTATCTCTTGCCGGTGCTCCCGTTTTTTTATATTGCCGTAGCTATTGCGTTGACTCACGTGCGGCGACCGGCCCCGAGGGCGATGGCCGCTGCGGGCCTGATGGTAGGCCTCCTCCTGAATCTCTTTTGGAACCCGCCGTACCCATTTCCGTTTGAGAATAACTACGCGATGGTGGACTTTGTCAGGCTGCAGCAACTTGCGGCCAGTTTTGTGGAGCGCAATTTACCGAATCACACGATTGCCACAGCTTGGCCTTACACGGCTGCACTTGAGACGCCCGAGTACGGCTTTGTCGAGCACACCTTGAAGGTTGTCGAGGCGAAAGACTTTCACTTCTCCTCGGTCCGCGCTCTGCCTGCTAAGAACTACGACGTGTTGATTACGTACACTCGCACATGGGCGCCGAAGCGCGGCGTAATCGCTATCCCGATGGTGAGGCAGTTTCTGACCCGGTTTTATGAATTTGAGCCGCAAATTTCGCCTGCCCAGTGCTCGTTGCTGGGCCTTACTAAGGTGAAGTCGTGGACTCGGCGCGGGCAGGAGATCACGATTTATGCCCGGCCGGGCGTCGCGATCCCCGCTGGAACCTCAGCGCTGTAGACCACAGAAGGTTCACGCACTTGAATTCGCTGTCCGGCCGAGCCGCTGAAACGCGTGCCGCCAGCTTCGGAACTTCAGCCAAAGATGTCCACGCTGCATGGTGGGCGACCGGCGTTGTGTTCCTGATTCACGGCCTCGTCGTCGCAACCTGGGTCTCCAGGATACCTGCAATTAAAACTGCTCTCGGCCTTGATAATGCCGTGCTCGGGGTCACTTTGCTTGGCGGCGCGATCGGGGCGATCTGCGCGACGCCGGTTTCTGCCAGATTGCTGCACCGGTTTGGCAGCAAGAATGTCACTGCTTTTGCCAGCGTCGCATTCTGCTGTATCCTCCTGTTGCCGGCGTTGGCATGGAGCACGGCCACTCTTGCTGCCGCTCTGTTCGCCTTCGGCGCGACGGGCGCGGTTATGGATATTTCAATGAACGCACAGGGCGTTGAGGTTGAGAAACGGCTAGGCCATCCGACAATGTCGCGCTTTCACGCTATGTTCAGTTTAGGAGGCATGCTCGGGGCAGCTCTCGGCGGAGTTGTGGCAGCGCGTCGCATCCGCCCGGCCAGCCATTTTGCAATCAGCGCGCTCGCGTACGTGTGCGTGATCAGTGTTGTCGCCCGGCTTCTGTTGAGGACACCGCGCCTTCGGGCGCTGGAACAGAAACTGCGCTTGCGAAGGCTACCCCGAGCGCTGATTGCCTTGAGTGCAATCGCGTTTTGCATCTTCCTTTCAGAAGGCGCCATGGCGGATTGGACGGCGCTTTATTTGCGGCAGGCACTGAATGCAGGTGCCGGTATCGCTGCGGCAGGCTACTCGGTTTTCTCGGCTGGGATGGCAGTCTTCCGTCTTCTGGGCGATCTCATAACCTCTCGGCTTGGACCCGTGATGACGGTTCGAACGGGAGCTCTCGTCGCAGCTCTGGGAATGACCTGGGCGCTATCCGCGCAATCGCCTGGCTGGGCTATGCCGGGATTCGTTGCCACCGGCGCGGGACTCTCCGTAATCGTTCCGCTGGTGTTCGGCGGCAGTGGCCGTGTAGAACCGATCAGCCCCGGAGCGGGCATCGCAACCGTGACTGGCATCGGCTACATCGGTTTCATCGCCGGACCGCCGGCGATTGGATTCGCCTCACAAGTGTTCACGCTACGCTTCGCGCTCGGTCTAGTCGTGATCTGCTGCCTGGTTACATCTATACTTTCGGGATTCGTGGGCGGCCGGCAGCAACCAAGCGTGCAATGAAAGAAACTACTCTCCATCTCAACCAAACTCGGCTCCTCTCCTCTCGCGCCCCACTCCGGCGATGATCGCTGTCACCGCGAATATCGTTACAGCCGTGAGCGCCATCGCCGATGCATAGCTCATGTGATCAGCTAAAACCGCTTCCACATACCCTACCGAACCGGCCAACAATACGCCGCATTGATACGCGAATCCCGGCATGAACCCGCGGATCTGATTTGGCGAAAGCTCGCTGAGGTGCGCCGGAATCACTCCCCACGCACCCTGCACACAGAACTGCATCGCAAATGCGCCTGCTACCAGTAAGGCTAGGCTCGGAGCGTACGCCCACAGCGGCGCGACGAGAATTGCGGCAATGAGAGACAACACGATCGCCCGTCTGCGCCCGATGCGATCGGACAGCAAACCTACTGCAATCCCTCCGATGATTGCGCCGATCATCGAGATTGCCGAAATCGTAGAACGCTCAACAGGACCGAAATTCCAGAACCGTTGCAAAAATGTCGGGTACATATCCTGCGTGCCGTGCGAGGCAAGATTCATGCCGGTCATCAGCAGCGTGAGGTACACAAACAGCTTCCAATGTTTCAGGACATTACTGCCAAGACCGCGCCAGTTTTCCTGTTTCGATTTCTCCCAGACCTCCGATTCTTTCACGCGAAACCGGACAAAAAGCGCGAGCAACGCCGGAAGCCCACCGATAAAGAACAGCGGCCGCCAACCCCATTTTTCGAACACGAGTAAGTAACAGACCGCGGCGAGCAGATACCCGAGCGCGTACCCTTCCTGCAGCACGCCCGATAAAACGCCGCGCCACTTTGCGGGAACTTTTTCCATCGCCAGCGATGCGCCCACGCCCCACTCGCCTCCCATGCCGATTCCGAACAGTGCGCGCAAGATCAAAAATGTCGTGAAATTCGGAGAGAACCCTGTCGCTATCTCGACAATCGAATAGAAAATAAGATCGATCATCAGCGGCAGCCGCCGTCCGTAGCGATCAGCGATCATTCCAAAGATGAAGGCGCCGACTGGACGAAATGCCAGCGTGAGCGTAATCGAGAGCGCGACGGCTTTATCCGCCTGATGAAATTCTTTCCCGATCGCAGTAAGGCAAAACGCTACAAGAAAGAAATCAAACGCATCGAGCGTCCACCCGAGAAAGCTGGCAAGTAAAGCGGCCCAATGATCCGCCGTCGCTACTGCTGTTACTTCCCGCTCGCGGCCGCGTTCGGTTCCCATAGAGTTTCTTGAGCCCCGAGCGCGCGATTCACCCAGCGGCTCCAGACGAAAAAGGCGTCACTCAGCCGGTTCAGGTACTGTATCGCTTCGGCGGGAACGCTCTGCTGTTTCGCCAATGCGACGAGCAGCCGCTCGGCTCGCCGGCACACCGTGCGGCAGACATGCAGCTCGGCGTCGAAACGTGTTCCCCCCGGCAACACAAACGATCGCAGCGGCTGTAGCTCTTGATTTGCGCGATCGATTTCCTGCTCCAGCAATTCGATCTCTGCCTTCGTGACGCGCGGCTGTTTGGGATGGACATCCTCGGGCAGGGTGGCCAAGATGGAGCCGAGGTTAAACAGCTCATGTTGGACGCGCTTCAACGTTCCGGCGAACGGCGCGAGTAGTTCCGCGCTGCCCGCCAGCTGTTCGGCGCTGGTGCGCGCGATACCGACAAACGCATTCAGCTCGTCCACCGTGCCGTAGCAGTCGATACGAAGATCGTCCTTGGGCACACGCTGGCCGCCTGCTAAATGCGTCTCGCCGGCATCGCCCATGCGCGTGTAAATACGGTTGAGTGCCAGTCGCGGCTCGTCAAAAGTTTTTTCGCTCATATTCGCAGCACGCTCTGATAATGCGCCGACCGCTGATCGAATCGAGACAGCAGCTTGCGCGCTTTGGTCGGCACAACCGCCATCTCATAATCTTCTCCGGCGAACGCACGGACAGCTTCCATGGAATCGAACAGAGTCAAAGTCACAAACTCGATTTCCTCACCTGACTCACGGCGCAGAAGCTCCACACCGCAAAATCCCAGAATGCGATGAATGCCGGGGAGAATCTCGGATTTGAGCAGATTCTCGTACTCGTCCGCCTTCGACGCGCTCGTCCACCCATGCCACATTCTGACGATCATTTGTCCAATTCTATTGCGGAGCCATTTGGATGATCCATTTGCACCCTATGAACAATGAGTGGCAGAGTTCTCGACTTTGCGGATCGCCGTTTGTGCCAGCATAGTCAGGTGAATCCGCGAGAGCTCATCGGTACTGCGGCCGCACTCGCTCACGCCTATGCGCCCAGCGCGGACGTACAATCGGGCACAGTTGCCGCTGCGCTGGTGACTGCTGCTGGTCATGTGTACACGGGAGTTTGTATTGACACGGCGTGCAGCCTCGGGTTCTGTGCCGAACATGCGGCAGTAGCGGAGATGTTGAAAGCCCGCGAGTGCGAGATCACAATGATTGTCGCGGTCCAGGAAGGAGGGCAGGTCTTGGCTCCCTGTGGACGCTGTCGAGAATTGCTGTGGCAATTGAACCCGGCGAACCGGAGGACCTGGATCGTGCTGGGGCCAGATGCAGGGCAGACATTGGAAAAGCTTCTACCTCAGCGTTGGATTGAATAGCGAAGCACGTCTGCTGAAATATGAGAGATTCATGTATCAGCGAATATATGGATCCTGAAGATTTCTGGAGAGTCTCATCCAAGACTTGCTTTACGCACTCCGAGCGATGCGCAAGAATCCCATGTTCGTTGGCATGGCGATTCTCACGCTTGCGCTAGCGATCGGAGGGAAATACGGCCATGTTCGCGATGATTCGAGGCGTGCTTTTCAAAGCCCTGAATACTAACAATTCCGACAAGCTGGTGCGTATCTTCGGGGCGATCTCTGGCGAAATGTGAAGGCTCATTTGGTTCTCGCTTTTATGCCAGCGCCAGCCAGGGCAGAACGGGAATACACTGCGAGTTCGCGCGTCCGCTCGGCCTTACAATTCCCCTGATATAATGGCCGGGCTCTACCGAGTACAACCGAGGAAACTATGCACCGTGCTTTCCCAGCTCGTTTTTTGCGAGCTTTTTCAATCGCTTGTGTTTCAGCCGCGATGCTCATTACATGCAGCACCACGGCAATGGCGCAATCACCCCGACATGATCGTGACAAGGACCGTCAGAAGATTCTCGCCGGGTTCTTCGAGGAATGGAGTATCTATTACGCCGGTTACAACATCGCAAATCTGCAGCAGAACGGCGTAGCTGACAAACTCACGCATCTGATTTACGCATTCGCGAACGTGTCCGCGGCAAGCACTGGAACGCCGGCCGGATGCGCGATCGCGGATCCGTACGCTGACTACCAGTCACAGTATCTTCCCAGCGTAAACGGCCAACCGTACACAGGCCCTCTGTACGGCAACTTCGCCGCGCTGGAGCAACTGAAAGGCCTACATCCGAAACTGAAGGTGCTGATTTCGATCGGCGGCGCATCGGCCGCGAACACTGCGAATTTCGCGCAGGCTGCGAGCACGCAAGCCGGCCGAGAGGCGCTCGCGTCTTCCTGTATCAACATGTTCGTGAAGGGCAACATTGCGCCCGGAGTCACCGCTCCGAATCTGTTCGACGGTTTTAACATCGATTGGGAATTTCCGACAGCAGCGGACAAAGAGAACTTTACGCTGCTGCTGGACGAATTCCGCGATCAACTGAACGCGTTGAGCGAGACCACGGGCAAGCGATACGTTTTGTCCTTCGATGGACCCGCGGGATCGCAGAACTATACGAACATCGACCTTGCCGCCGCCGCGAAGCAAGTTGATTTCATCACCATTGATGGTTACAACTACGCAGGATCATGGGAGGATATCACCGACCATGCCTCGCCGCTTTTCGACTCCAAGCAGAATCCGTTTTACGGGCAGAAGCTCGATATCAACGACACGGTGAATGCGTACCTGAGGGCCGGCGTACCGGGCCGCAAGTATGTGATGGGCGTGCCGCTCTATGGCGCGGGTTGGGCCGGCGTTCCCAGCACGAATAACGGCCTGTATCAGATGGCAACTGGCCCCTCGCCGGTTCCCTATGCGAACGGGGTCGGCATCTGCACGGATCTCTCGGGAAAGACGCCAGGCTGCGATCCTCTGCTCACGCCCGGCCTCGCGACCTTCGCGACGCTCGAAAACTTGACAGCGAACGGATACAACCAGTATTTCGATGAAAAGCGGATCGCCGTCTGGCTGTATGATCCAACCACTCAAATCTTTTACACCTACGACGATCCGGTCACGGCGACGCTGAAGATGGTCTACGTGGACCTCAGAGGGTTGGGCGGCGGATTCGTTTGGGCACTGAAAGACGACGACAAGAACGGAACGATGGTGAAGGCGATGTCGGAAGGCCTGTCTCTCGACCTTCGCTGACGTCAACATCGTCCGAATTTGATACCGCACGCGGCAGCATGGAAACCGGTCTAGCCAATCGCGTTGCCATCGTGGCTGCCGGAAGCCAGGGCATTGGGCGCGCAGCCGCGTTTGCGTTAGCGGCCGAGCGCGCCCATGTTGCGCTCTGTGCTCGGGGCAGGGAAGCCCTCGAACAAACCGCTGCTACGATTCGCGAGCGCTTCCACGTCAATGTACACGCGGAGACGCTCGACGTCTCAGACACTCCGGCGGTCAACGCTTTTGTGAACCGAGTCGACAAACAGTTCGGCCGCGTCGATGTATGCGTTACGAATGCGGGTGGGCCGCCGGCCAAATCATTCTTGGAAACGACTGATGAAGATTGGGACCAGGCGTATTACTTGAATCTCCGCAGCGCGGTCGCGTTCTCTCGCGCTGTTATCCCCTGCATGCAGCGAAACCGCTGGGGCCGTATCATCACAATCAGCTCGATCACTGTCCGCCAGCCCCAACCCCACCTCGTGCTCTCGAACGCCATACGCGCCGGAGTCATGGGCTTGGTCCGGAGCCTCGCGAACGAATTCGGAAAAGACAATATTCTGGTCAATAATGTTGCGCCGGGCTACACAGCGACCGAGCGCTTGAAAGAGCTTTCGGCACGCCGCGCATCGGCTTCGCACCAAACTGAAGAGGAAGTCGAGCGAACCTGGATCGATCAGATCCCGCTCCAACGGTTAGGGCGGCCGGAAGAAGTGGCGGACGCGATCGTCTGGCTGGCGTCGGAGCGCACCTCGTTCATCACCGGACAGACGCTGCTTGTCGATGGCGGCATGTACAAAGGGCTGTGAGCCAGCTTGATACTCTCGCAATCAACGGAGGGAATGCGATGACTAATGCGGTCACACATGTGCGATGGTCCGAAATTCCGGTCGAAACGTTGAACCCGCTGCTCGATCGCCAGATCGTGGTCGGCGATCAGATGATGGTCGCGCGAGTTCTCCTGAAAAAGGGCTGCCTGGTTCCGATGCACAGTCACATGAACGAGCAAGTGACGCACATCGAGGAAGGAGCGCTGCAGTTCACGATCAACGGCCAGGAGATCACAGTTCGCGCAGGCGAGTTCCTCTGCATTCCGCCGAACGTGCCGCATCAGGCGCTCGCGCTCGAAGACACGGTAGACGTCGACATCTTCACACCCCCGCGCGCGGATTGGATCAACAAGACCGATCAATATTTGAGAGCTACCGAGCCGCGCGCGTAAGAGGCTGGGCCGCTTGAACGATGTTTAGAGCGATAAAAGACATTCGTGGTAGATAGACGGATCGGCTCTGACTTAGTCCGGCGCAGAAGATTAGCTTCTTGAATGAGATTAGGCTCTCGAATGAAGACGCTACCTTTGCTCAAATTCTGAGCTATCAAGGTCGGCTACGCCATCGGTCCATACCGTGAAATCGTTGCCGTCTTTGATGATTGCATCTCTGCCCAGTGGCGTTAGCCAAAGAGGGTCCCGTGGCTGCACTACGAAGCCGATGGGAAACGTGACGAAAACCACTAAACCGGGACGGATATGACGGCGGGCGCTCTCGGTCCCTGTGAGCGCGATTTTGTCCCCATTTGCCAGCATGACGCCATCAAGGGCCACTTCCACAGTTCCGTACCACGAATTTGCACAGGACGAAGAGGCGAGCATCGTGGGAGAAAACCGTGCTCTTGAGCAATCGCATGGAATTCGGCAACATTATTCTGCAGTGATTCGCTGGATCGCAACAGAAATTCCAACCGCTCATCGATGCTCATGCCCTCATTTCTCCTTCATTCTTTCGGCACGATTCCAAGCGCCTTCATTTTCCGGTACAGATTGCTTCGCTCGAGCCCGAGTAATTCCGATGCGCGTGTGACGTTTCCGCCTGTTTCATCAAGCTTGCGCAGAATATAATCGCGCTCTGCGGCTTCTTTCACTTCATGCAGCGTTCCGAATCCATTCCAGCCTTTACCGCTTTGTGATTTACGCGCGGCCTCCAGCGGGAGGTGACGGACCTCGATGCGGTGGTGTGGATGGAGAATTACGATCCGCTCCATCAAATTACGCAGCTCGCGCACATTGCCGGGCCATTGATAACTCTTCAAGACCGCCAACGCGTCTTCACTCAGCTCTTTCGGTTTGCGTCCATACGCCACGGCGAATTCCCGCAGAAAATGAGCCGCTAACAACGGAATATCTTCGGCCCTCTCTCGCAATGGCGGCACGGTGAACGGAATGACGTTCAGCCGGTAAAACAAATCTTCGCGGAAATTACCGCGCTCAATCTCCTTTTCCAGATTCTTATTCGTCGCGGCGACCACGCGCACATCCACTTGAATGAATTGCGGCGCGCCGACCGGCTCGAAGCGATGCTCATCCAGCGCCCGGAGCACTTTCGCCTGCGTCTTCAGGCTCATGTCGCCCACTTCGTCGAGGAAGAACGTGCCCCCGTCTGCCTTCTGCATTTTTCCGACCTTGTGATCGGGAGTGCCATCGAGGCTCGTCCGGCGATGTCCGAACAGTTCGCTCTCAATCAGGTCTTCGGGCAGCGCGGCGCAATTCACTTCGACGAATGGGCCGGTCGAGCGCTGGCTGGATCGATGAATAGCGCGCGCGACAAGCTCTTTCCCGGTGCCGCTTTCGCCATAGATCAAGACACGTCCATTCGTTCCGGCCATCAGCTTTAACTGTTGCCGGAGCGCCTTCATGGGAACGCTTTCCCCGATGATCTCAGGTAATCCGGCATCTTCGCGCAGCCGCTGCAATTCGAGATCCGTGCGCCGCTGCTGCAGAGCATTTTTCACGACGACGCTTACTTTTTCAAGCGTCAGCGGCTTCTCCAGAAAATCAAATGCGCCGAGTTTCGTAGCCTTAACGGCGGTCTCGATGTTCCCGTGTCCTGAGATCATGATGACCGCGGGCCGCGATCCGGCCGGCAGATCCTGAATGCGAGAGAGCGTCGAAAGTCCATCCATGCCCGTCAGCCAGATATCGAGCAGCACCGCTTCGTAGGATTCGCGGCCCAATTCCGCCAAACACGCTTCGCCGCTCTCAACGGCAGTGCATTGGTAATTTTCATCACCCAGCACTCCGCGCAAAGACTGACGAATGCCGGCTTCGTCATCGACAATCAGAACTTTCGGTCCGCGCTGTGGCATGTTTCGGAATGGCTAGATTTTCAGAGCGGCGTGCGCCCCGGATACGTCCGCCACCAGCGCGGCTTCAGCCGGAGAGAAAGTATTCAGCTCGACCACAAATCGAGCGCCCCTGGGGCGGTTGTCTTCGACGCGCACATTCCCGTGATGCTCGGTCACGATGTGACTCACGATCGCAAGACCCAATCCCGTACCGCGGGCCTTGGTTGAGAAATACGGTAAGAAGAGCTTCTCTTTATCGGCAGCCGAAATTCCACAACCGGTGTCGGTCACGGATAGCTCGACCATATCCGCGGAGGCGTGACCTGTGGAAATACGGAGGCTCCGAATCGGCGCATCGTTCATGGCTTCAATCGCGTTATCGATCAGGTTGACGATCACTCGTTTCAGCTGTTCCCGATCGGCGAGCACGAGCGGAATGCTGCGATCGAGATCTAGGGAAACGGCAATGCTCTCGAGCCGGCCCGCGAAAACCGATACCGCGTTCTCGACAATCTCATTCAGGTCCGCCGCCACGGGCTGTGCGGTGGGGAAGCGGGAGAATTGCGCGAACTCGTCAACGAGTGATTTAACGGTCTGCACTTCCTGCTGTATGATGCCCGTACATTCTTCGAGGATGCTGCGAGCCGCCGGATCGACGGGCAGTCGAATGAGTTGCCGGGCTATGCGATCCGCGCAGAGCGAGATGGGTGTCAAGGGGTTCTTAATCTCATGCGCGATGCGCCGGGCCACTTCCTGCCAAGCGGCCGCTTTTTGCGCGCGCAATAAGTCGCTCGTATCTTCCAAAACCAGCACGAATCCACGCTGTTCTTCCAACGAAGCGACCGTAACAGCGAGATGCAGCAAGGAAGAGGGGCGCTGAATCTCGAGTTGGCAAGCCGCGACCCCCGTTCGGCGTGCCCGTTTCAGCAGGTATCGAATCTCTGCCAGATCCTCCGCTGAAAACAGATCTTCGAGGCGTTTTGCGGAGGACGCCGTTTTTTGCGGAAAAATGCCACTTAACGCCCGGTTCACGCGCTCAATCCGCTCATCCGGAGACACGGAAATCACGCCCGTGGGAATGCTCTCGAGAATCGCTTCGGTAAACTGGCGGCGCGCCTCGAGCTCACGCGCGTTCGCCTCCAGCTCACTCGTCATCTCGTTGAAAGCGCGCACCAGCGTTGCCAGTTCGTCCATCGCGTTCACGCGCACGCGGTAGGACAAATTGCCGCGCCGGACTTCCTGCGCCGCGCCTAGTAAAGCCGAGATCGGAACGCTGATCTGGCGCGACAGGATTTGCGCGCACCAGGCCGCAAAGAACAAAACGAAAAGCGTGATCAGGCAGATGAGCAGGAAATACGTGTCGTGATAAAATTTCCTGCGGCCGGCCTGCTGATTCTGCTCATCAATAAACTGCTGAATGGCGTTTTCTTCCGGCAACAGATCGTCCTCTAACGAGGAAAATGCGCTGATGCGACCTAGCTTGGTGGCGCCATCAAACACGTCCGCATTCGTCCGGAATAATGGGCCTTTCGGGTTCTCAGGCGCGCGGTATAGCGAAATCGGAGCGCCCGTCTCGGGTGTCAACACGAGCTGGCGAAGACCCGCTCGCTCACAAAGCTCGCGGAAGAACACCGGATCGATCTGGCCGGTTCTCGCGGCTTCCTGCACTTGGGGCAGCAAGCTGATCCAGCCCGTCTCCGCCTCTACACGTTTTTGAGCTTCTCGCTGATAGGAATTTTTAAAATCCTGCAGCTTGAGCTGAATATTTTCGGCCGGCCGGCTAAACCATTTATCCAGCGTGCGATTCAAGACATATACACTGAACACCACATAAAAGAGAGCAGGGGCCAAAGTCAGCGTGAGAGCCCCGAACAGCAGCTTCGATCCAATCCGCGACCCTTCTTTGTTGCTCTGCCGGTCAATGTAGAGTTTTACGCCCGCTCGAAAGAGCATGAACGCGAGCGTGACCGTAAGGACGAAAATGAGCGTCGAAACCGCCCACAGAATGATGGTTTCGATCAGGCCGGAAGGGGAATAGGCGATTCGGAACGAGCCCTGCCAGATCACCAGAGCCAGCAGAATCAAAAAGCTTAGCGCGGCGGCAGTGAGAGCCAGGGGTCGGCGCACAACACTGTCATGGTAGCCCAGAGTGGCGCGGGATGATTTATAGATGGTTCGCGCGGTTTATTTTTCTTTGGCGTTTCCGGGGCGCCCTTGACTTTGGGTTCTAAATTCGTATTGCTGAATTTGTAACGCTAATTGACCCTTCATATGCCTCGTAATTCGTCCACGTGCGACGAGATTCAGCAGACACTTCTCGTTCAGTTGCGCGGGCCAGCTGATCGAAACTTCGAGACGCGTGCCGATCGGCAAATCATGATCGCACGTAAATAGCACGCCTGAGCTGCTGATATTCAGCGTCTTACCGGCTCCCGCGAGGATCTCGGCGCGCTGGTTGAGGGTCTTGTAGCGGACTTCCCGCTCAATCGGAAAACGGCTCGACCGCCGTCGTTCCGCGGCTGCGTCCGAAGTTTCTGGGCGCCGGCTCTGCATCAGAGTGGTTTCAGACACGTATAAAAACCCCGATACCTAAGCTTACACAATTAATGCGCATTTTATTTATCCGTTAATTCCTCTGGCTTGCCGCGCCTTTTATTTAGCCATTGCAAACGCTCTCGCAATTTCTGCTCGAATCCCCGGTCCGTAGGCTCGTAGAAAACAAGTTTTGATAATGAGTCGGGAAGGCACGGCATCTCGGTCACCGCATCCGGCTCCCCGTGCGCGTGCCGGTATCCCTTTGCGTATCCCATCTCTTTCATGAGCCGAGTCGGAGCATTCCTCAAATGCAGAGGAACCGGAGGAGCAACCGAGCTTTCAATAGCTGCATTCACCTTATTCAGAGCCTGGTACGCGGCGTCAGACTTCGGCGCTAGCGCCAGATAAATAGTGAGTTGCGCAAGCGCTTGATCTCCCTCGGGAATGCCCAAAAAATGTACGGTCTGCATACAAGCGATTGCCTGCTCGACGGCTCGGGGGTCAGAAAGGCCTATATCTTCGATCGCCATACGCACTAAGCGCCGGGCAAGGTAGAGCCGGTCTTCGCCGGCCTTCATCATGCGCGCCAGCCAGTATAAAGCCGCATCTGCATCGCTCGACCGTACCGATTTATGCAGAGCCGAAATCAGGTTGTAATGTTCTTCGCCTGACTTGTCGTAGAGCAGAACCTTCCGCTGCAATGCATTGGCTACGGCTTCGCGATCGACCGTGCCGCCGTGCGCCAATTCGGCGGCGATTTCGAGTGTGTTCAATGCCGCGCGGGCATCTCCGCTGGACGCGACAGCGATTTCTTCGAGCAGTTCATCGGGGACCGTCAGGCCTAAGTGGCCCAGCCCACGGCCGGGGGTCTCGAGCGCCCGGCGCAGCAGAGTAACCACTTCCGAGGTCTCGAGCGCACGCAGCGAATACACCTTGGTTCGCGAGAGGAGAGCGGAAACAACCTCGAAGGATGGGTTTTCGGTGGTGGCTCCGATGAGGACGACGTCACCGCGCTCGACATACGGCAAAAAGGCGTCCTGCTGCGCCTTGTTAAAGCGGTGAATTTCGTCGATGAACAGAATCGTTTTGCGGCCCAGGCGCTTGGATTTTTCAGCGTCGGCCATCACGGTCTTAATTTCTTTTATGCCGCTTAGGACGGCGCTAAAGCGCAGGAAGTCGGCTTTACTCTGCGCGGCAATCAGCGCTGCCAAAGTGGTTTTACCCGAACCGGGAGGGCCCCACAGAATCAGTGAAGTGACATGACCGTTCTCGACTTGCGCGCGCAGCGGCTTGCCTGGGCCGAGAATGTGCTCTTGACCGACATATTCGTCGAGAGTTTGCGGGCGCATGCGGTCGGCGAGCGGACGGCGCGATTTTTCGTCCGCCTGCTCGGCAGAAAGCGGCGACGTATCGAACAGGCTCATTTCGTGTGCCTCTGCCGCTGGGCTTGAAACAGCGCGACCGAGCAGGCGATTGCGGCATTCAGCGATTCGACCCTGGTGGTCGGAATCGAGATCGCCTGCGCTGCCCCGAGCAGTTCGCCGGAGACACCTGCGCCTTCGCTTCCGGCTACGAGCACGCACCGGGAAGCGAGATCGGCGTCGTCCAGAGTTGCCGTCGCATGCATCGTGAGCGCATACAGAGGCAAAGATTCCACCCGGGTCTGCTGAATCAGATCCGCCGCGCTTATGCTTTCAAGAAATGGAACGCGAAAAATGGAGCCCGCGCTCGCGCGCAGCAGTTTCCCGTTCGCCACGCGTGCGCAGCCTTTCAAGAAAACCACTCCACTCGCGCCAAAGGCTTCGGCCGATCGAACGATGGTTCCTCCGTTTCCCGGGTCCTGGATGCCGTCCAGCGCAATGACCAGCGCAGACGGCCCAAACAAATCCTTCCACGCCCAACTGCGGGGACGCAAGAGAGCCAGGAGTTCTTGCGGGGCCTCGGTGGACGCTGTAGCGGCAAGCGCGCGTTCCGAAACTTCAGTTATTTCCGCATCCACGCTGCCCAACAACCGGGCATGCCGTGCCTGCGCCCGCGCGGTTGCGAAAGCTTGCTCAATCCGCCATTCACTCCGGACCGCCTCTTCCAGCAAATTCGGTCCCTCGATCACCACCAGCCCATCCTCGGTAGGGCGTCCAGACGAAGCCGCGCGGCGAATACTCTGCAGTACCGGATTTTTTGCGCTTGTGAGCTGCATCGTTGGCCGGACACGCACATCAGGCATACACTAATGGCTTCAGCTAAATCGAAGTGCAAGCGCTGAAGCATGCATCATGAAACGCGCGATTGCGGCTTGCTCGGTTCTGCTCTCAATCCTGCTCTTAGGGTATCTGTTCTATGTTGCGAAGCAAATTGAGCGCCAGTCGACTATCGACGAAGCGCAAACCGCGGACATCATTATTGTCCTCGGGGCGGCCGAATACAGCGGCAAGCCTTCTCCGGTTCTGCAAGCGCGCCTGAATCACGCTCTGATTCTCTATCTGAAGGGTCTCGCGGCCTACATTCTTACCACCGGCGGCGCAGGCGGAGACCCCTTCTATACAGAAAGCGAGGTCGGCCGCGCTTACCTGGCCGAGCACGGCGTTCCTTCAGAAGCCATTGTGGTCGAGCCTCAGGGCGAGACCACGGCACAGAGCCTGGACGCTTCCGCTGAGATCATGCGGCGCATGAATCTGCATTCCTGCATCGTAGTAAGCGACGGCTATCACATTTATCGCGTGAAGCGTTTACTCGAAGCGCAAGGGATCAAGGTGTACGGCTCTCCACGCCCGCCTGCAGGCTCCTTCAACCGCATGGAGTTGCGCTGGCTCTATCTACGTCAAGCCGCCGGCTTCGTGCTCTGGCAAATCGGCATAAACATTTAATTGAGGATCATTCGACCGATTTTCGGAATGGCGCGCTGTCCTTCCGACGCTTCAAATAACGCTCCCGGCTCTCGGTGATCATGTCGCGCGCCTCGGTAGGATCGCCCCATCCTTCCATCTGCGTCTTCACGCCTTGCAGCTCTTTGTAAATCGAAAAAAAGTACTCAATCTCTTTGAGCGAATGCGGAAAGATCTCATCGATGGTATGAATGCTGTCAAAACGCGGATTCCGGTTCGGCACCGCCAAAATCTTCTGATCTTTTTCCGTTCCGTCAATCATGTGCAGAACACCGACCGGACGCGCATCCATCAGGCAGCCCGTAAAACTTGCTTCGTCGACCACGATGATGACGTCGAGCGGATCGCCATCTTCCGACAGCGTGCCGGGAATGAAACCGTAATCGCCCGGATAGTGCATGGGCGAGTAGAGCGCGCGATCGAGGCGGAACACGCCCAGGTTCCCGTCATATTCATACTTGTTCACCGAGTTCTTCGGAATCTCGATGATGGCCCGCACAACTTCCGGGCACTCGGGTCCCGGATCAATGTCGTACAGTTTCACGGGTTTTACTGTAACAGACGTCCTCGATCGACCCTGCGCGGCCCTCACCGTATTTTTCCCAATGCTGGCCCGGGAAACAAGTAAGCGTGCCCACTGATCTAACGTTCGCTTCTTCACATATCTCGCTTTAAAAGGACTGAGACTTAAGAATGAAGGGCGAAGGGAGAAATATGAACGACGATCAACAAGAACTGACCCGGCGCCGGGCTCTAGCATGGGGCGCGACTGCGGCGGCCGGCATTTTGGGAGCCAGCCATCTGAGTGCACGCTCCGCTCAGGCCGCGGCGAACGATCCTGGAGGGTCTCACTTCTGGGATCAGATTGAGGACATCATCCAAGCGCAAGGAATGTACTCCAACGGCGTGTTCTCGATAGAAATCGACCGCGACGATATCAACTACGTCACGCTGCATGGTGTTCCGATCAAACCATCATTTGAGATCAACGGAACGCTGTACTTCCAGAAACTCGGCGACGACACGGTTGCCATGAACTCGGATATCGCGCTCAAGCCAGACGAAATCGACCCATGGATCGATCAGCTCTTGAAGCACGACATCATTTTCCAGGCCGAGCACCAGCACTTCTATGATTTCGATCCCCCGACCTGGTTCATCCACTTCCGCAAAGTCGGCAATCCGGTCGAGATCGCGCGCGGCGTAAAGGCTGCTTTGGATGTGACATCCACTCCCTTTCCGCAAACTCTTCCCAGCAATCCGAAAACGCCGCTTCCGGCAGACAAGATGGGCAAGATTCTCGGCGCCTCCCCGAGTATCGGCTCTGACGGCGTGGTGAATTTCGATATCCCGCGTAAGAACCCGATCTGGCTCGGAGGCGTGCGCATCAACCCCTACCTGAACGTTGCCACAAGCATTTCTTTTGAGCCCTTAGACGACAAGGGAGAGAAAGCGGCCGGAGCGCCCGATTTTGGGATGATCACTTCCGAGATTCAATCCGTCGTCGGCACCATGCGCCATCAGGGCTGGGACATCGGATGCCTCTATAACCAGGAAACCGGCGAAAATCCGCAGCTGTTCTTCTCGCACCAGTTCAAGACCGGAGATCCGATCGATCTGGCCTACGAAATCCGCCGCGGACTCGATCACATGGACGTAAAGCTCATGTAAACGTGCGGCAGGTCATCGCCTCTTGTGACCTGCCTCAATTTACGCTCTCAAAAACTTGCCTGGAAAAATTCGCTGGGGTGTGCTGGGCGTCGCCGGTATCGCCACTAAAAAAGTCATTCCCGCCATGCAGCGCGGCGAGCGCTCCGAAATCGTTGCCATTGCCTCCCGCGATTTCGGCCGCGCTCGTCAAGCCGCGCAGCAGTTGAACATCCCCGCTTCCTACGGTTCCTACGAGCAGCTCTTAAACGATCCGCAGGTTGAAGCCATCTATAATCCGCTGCCGAACCATCTGCACGTGCCCTGGTCGATCAAAGCAGCCGAAGCCGGTAAGCACGTCCTGTGCGAAAAGCCGATTGCGCTTTCCGCTCGCGAAGCCGAAACCCTGATTCAAGTCCGCGACAAAATGCGCGTCAAAATCGGAGAAGCGTTCATGGTGCGCACCCATCCCGAGTGGCTGCGGGCCCGCGAAATCGTCCGTAGCGGCGAAATCGGCGATCTGAACGCCATCATGAGCGCATTCAGCTACTTCAATCGCGATCCAAACAATATCAGAAATATCGCGGACTTCGGCGGCGGCGGTCTCATGGACATCGGCTGCTATCCCATAACCACGTCCCGTTTCCTCTTTGAGTGTGAGCCTGTCCGCGTCGCGGCCGCGCTCGATCGCGATCCGGAAATGAAAATCGACCGCCTCAGCTCAGCCATCCTCGATTTCGCCCCCGGCCAGGCGATCTTTACGTGTAGCACCCAGCTCGTGCCCTTTCAACGCATGCAGATCCTCGGCACACGCGGCCGCATCGAGATCGAAATTCCATACAACATCCCGCCTGACCGCCCCACCAGAATTTTCATCGACGACGGCTCAGAACTTGCTGCACACAACGCCCGGGTCGAAGAATTCGCTGCTTCCGACCAGTACACGATTCAAGGCGATCTCTTCTCGAAGGCCATTCAGGAAAACACAGAAGTCCCCGTTCCGCTCGAGGACGCGCTCGCCAACATGCGCGTAATCGACGCTGTCTTCCGCGCAGGAGAAACCGGCCGCTGGGAACAAATCTAATTTCTTCCGAAGAATCGCAAAATGACGTACTACTTGCACCGTCCGCGGCGCCGAAGTGTATCGGTATTCTTACGAGCCAATATTGCCACGCAGTAAGGGCTAACATAGGGGCACTTTGAGGAGTTGTCATGAAGCGTGCCATCTGCATTCTCTGTTCCCTGTTATTTGCGTGCGCCGTGGTTTTGCTCGTCAGTGGCGGATCGCACCGCATGTCCGCTCAAACCGGCAACTCGACAACCAATAGCTGTTTAAGCGGCTATCCATTTCCCCCTAATCTGATTCCCGGCGACACGTGTGCACAGATGGATCGCATACTGCAACAGCTCGATCAAATTGAAGAGCAGACGTTGCACTATGCCGAATCTCTTCCTATCAATCCGGGGACACGGCTCCAGCAGATACGTACGTTGGGCAAGCTCTTCCTCTATGACAAGAGATACTCAGTGAATCGCAATGAAACCTGTACATCCTGTCACACAACCGACACCGGATTCACCGGCCCCCTATCGGAACTGAACAACACGACTGTCAGCTATCCGGGATCTGTTCGCCACCGCTTCGGCAGCCGCAAACCCAAGAGCTATGCCTATTCGCCGTACTCTCAAGTTTTCCATTTGGACCCCAACTCGCAGCTATTCTATGGCGGAAACTTTTGGGACCAGCGGGCCACCGCCTGGAAGCTGCAAAATCCTTCCTCTCAGCAAGCCCAGGAGCCTCCCGTCGATCCGTTGGAACTAGGCTTTCCGGATTCGGCGTGTGTTGTCTACCGGCTCTCGCACGCTCCCTACCTTTCCCTGTTTAAAGCAGTCTGGGGCGTTGGCATCACCGCGATCAAATTTCCATCCAACATTGAAGAGACTTGCAGCACGCCTACTCAAGGACCGGCTGATCCCGACTTTCCGGGCAATGTTCCACTGGATGAACTGAGCCGATCGCTTGCCAAGACCGTTTTTGATCAATTTGCAATGTCTATCGCCGCGGATGAAGCCGGCCCGGACGTAAGTCCATTCACCTCGAAATTCGATTATGCGATCGCCCATCCCGACCAGCAGATCTTGACCGCGGACGAACACGCCGGTTGGGAACTGTTCGACGGCAAAGGCAAGTGCAACCTGTGCCATCTCGATAGCCTTACGGCGTTCCAAAGTGGGCAGCCGAACATCTCAACCCAGGAAGTGCCCGAAACCGAGCCGCTGTTCACCGATTTTGCCGCTTTTAATCTCGGACTCCCCAAGAATGATGACATCCCGTTCCTTTTCGAGAACAAGCCCGACAAATTTGGAGTCACACCCAATCCGCAGGGGCCTTCTTACATCGATCACGGGCTGGGCGATTTCTTGCGCAACGCGCCCGGTACTGGTCAAATCAACCCTAACCATAATTGGATGAAATTCGCCGAGAAAAACGACGGCAAGTTCCAGACGGCCACTATTCGCGACGTCGATAAGAGGCCCAATCCCGCTTTCGTAAAGGCGTTTTTCCATAACGGCGTGATCAAGGATCTGAAAATGGTCGTCCATTTCTACAACACGCGCGACGTGTTGCCTCACTGCCCGAAGGGCGTCGATGATCCGGGCTTCGGCAAGACCTGCTGGGCCCCGCCGGAAGTCGAAGAAAATTTGGAACAGCGGATCGGGAATCTCGGATTAACGGATCAAGAGGAGAATCTGATCGTCGACTTTATGAAAACTCTTAGCGACGGCTACACTCCGACCGGTCCCAATCAGTAAACTCGCCGTTCTTTGAGCCTGCGATTTACTGCGGCGCCTTCGCCTGAAGCGCCGCCTTCAGCTCGCGATAGGCGGTCTCGTCGAAGTTGTCTTTCAGACGCGGGGACGGCAGGGACGCACCCTCCGAAGATGCTGTCTCGCGGCTTTCTGCTTGCTCCAGGAGCGTACGTGCATCAGCATCATCAGGATCGCGATCTGTCAGGTCCCTCAGACGCTTGACGGCCTCGTCGAACGAACCATTCTTTACGAGTGCCAGCGCGAGATTGAAGGCGTAAACGGGATCGTTCGGATCGCCATCGAGCGCGCGGCGAAAATCGTCGATTGCGGACGGCACACTGACATAGCTTTCCGCGCCGGCCAAATTGTTATACACCTCGTTGAGTGGCATAGCTCTTAGCACTTCGCGGAAGTAGGTGGCAGATGCGCTGTACTCGCCGTCACGATACGCGCTCAACCCCATTTTGAAGCGCCCCTCTAAGTAGCTGGGATCAGTTGGAGACAAGCGCTCAAACCACTGAATTGCCTGGCGATACTCTTTGCCCTCCATAGCCAACTTCCCCAATTCGAAAGCGGGCGCGGCGAAGTGCGGGTCGAGTGCTACGGCCTGTGTAAACCACTTTTCCTGTTGTTCCCTATGTGGGGACAACAGCCCGCGGATGTAGCTTTCCTCCGCATCCGCGCGAGTCAGCTTTTGAGGGAGCATAAACCGCTCCAATGCGAAATTTGCGCGAGGCTGAAGGTATTTCAGAGATCCCCAGGCAAGATGCTCTTCGAGCCTCGATAAGTCTGTCAGGGGCCCTGCCTCGAGCAGCTCCGGGCTATCCTGCATCTTGCGCAAGTCGATAAATCTCGCGCTGATTTGAATCGAGCTACTTCTCAGTTGGGTGTTACCGGGAGGCAGAGTCGCGTTGTAAGTGCCGTAACACAGGTAGTCAACGTCGAGGGTCTGGCCTAACTTGATGAGGGTCGCCTTTGTGAAGAGTGCCCCGGATCTTAGAGACAACCGCCGCATTCCTTCGGATCGCGATGCGCGGTCGAGAACGATTTCGTCCGCCGCGCTAAATTCTGTCATTAACGTTTCAACTACGCTTTCACCCACCCAATCCAGATCCGGGTATTGGGAATCGTTGTGAAAGCGAATGACGAGCACGGTCGCAGAATACGCTGGAACAGCTAAGAAGAAAATGATGCCGAAAACTAAGACCTTTAGTAGCTGCACGTTCTTATCCCAATAGGAATTTCCTAGTCAAGTCGACCGCTTGCTGCTGGATGCGCTTCTCGGAACCGAACCCGGGCAGCCACTGCACATCCGGTTCACGGCGGAACCAGGTGATTTGCCGTTTTGCGTATTGCCGGGTCTTGGCCTGACATTCTCTAATTGCCTGGGAGATATCGCTGCGGTTCGTGATCACGTCGAGTGCCTGCTTGTATCCAAGAGATTCGAGCGGTCTCGGGGTTGGCGAAACGCCAGTCTCGAGAATGCGTTTTGTCTCAGGTATAAGACCATTGTTGAACATGTGAACGGTTCGCTGATTGATTCTCTCGTACAGAAGGTCGCGCATAGGAGCTAATCCAAACTTCAGCGTATGGAAGCCGGTGAGAGCATTGCGAGGCAGCCTCTGCGTGATTGTTGCCGGGCATCCTGCCGCGAGCGTCAGTTCGACAGCGCGACTGAGCTTCTGATAATCATTCGCATGGATTCGCCGTGCAGCGTCAGGATCATGGCGGCGCAGAAACCGATGCAGCGCAAGCGGTCGGCGGCGCTGAATCCTCCGCAAGCGTGATCGAAGCCTCTCATCTCGGCCAGGCGCAGGCGAAAGACCCTCGAGTAGCGCTTTCAAGTAGAACCCCGTGCCTCCGACCACCACGGGTAATATGCGCTTCGCTTTGAGCATCGCCAACGTTTTCCTCGCCAGGGCAGAGTAAGCTGCCGCAGTAAGCTCCTCATGGGGCGAAAGAATATCGATCAGATGGTGTCGGATTGCACGCCGCGCTTCTGGCAAAACTTTGGCGGACCCAATGTCGAGCCCGCGGTACACCTGGATGGAGTCACAACTAAGGATCTCGCCGTGCAAAGCTTCGGCCAGAGTCAGGCCGAGCTCACTCTTTCCGGAGCCTGTGGGCCCAACTACAATAACCAGCGGTGAAGGCAATCCTCTACGCGCGCGCGTCCCATGTCTTTCGAGCTATACTGGCCTCAGCAGCTTGAATCGAAGCTGTGACAACGCCAGCACTCTCGAAGCGGTCGAATGTTTCATCTCTACTTTAACCCCCTACGCCGAATCTGTCTTCTGACGCTTGCGCTGGCTGTTACGCCAGGGCTTCCCGCTGCCGAGGGTTCCGGACAGAGGGCTGTGAACGAAACCAAGAGTACCGGGACCGCTCTCCCTCAGCCCACGAAAGAGGCAAGCTCGCCGAAGGCGGCGGCTTACTATCACTATTCTCTTGGCCACCTATACGAAGAGCTTGCAGGGAGCTACGGGAATCGCAGCGAATACGTAAATAAAGCCATCGAGAATTATCGTCTGGCCATGAAGGAGGACCCGAGCGCCTCGTTCCTGGTTGAAGAAATCGCGGAACTGTATCGTGTTTCCGGCCGAATTCGTGAGGCTGTCGAAGAAGCGCAGGATGCACTCAAAGCGAATCCGGACGATCTAAATGCCCGGCGAGTGCTGGCTCGCATCTACACACAGCAAATTGGAGACGCGCAGACGAATCATATCGACGAAGCGATGGCGCGCCGCGCAGTGGACGAGTACAAGCTGATCACGCAAAAAGATCCGGCAGATGTTGACAGCCTCGTCATGTTGGGCCGGCTGGATAAGCTGCTGGGAAATTCCGTCGATGCCGAGGCAGCGTTCAAGAAAGTGCTGGCCGTGGATTCTGAAAATGAGGACGCTATCACCGGCTTGGCGGGCGTTTATTCCGATCGTGGCGATGCCCGCTCCGCGTCAGCGCTGCTCGAAAAGCTAACCGATAAAAGCCCGTCTCCACGCGCTTTGGCGATTCTCGCGAACAACTATGAGCAGATGCACGAGTACGGTCTGGCAGCAGATGCCTACAAGAAAGCTTTGGCTTTAGACCCCAACCGGCTGGAATTGAAATCGGCCCTGGCGCAGGATCAGGCGTTGGCCGGCCATCTCACAGAAGCATTACAAACCTACCAGGAAATGGCCGACGCGAACCCGCGCGATGCGCAGCCTTACCTGGGCATGTCGCAGATCTACCGGGAGCAGAAGGAGTTCGCGCTCGCACGCAAGATGAACGACAAGGCAAAAGAGCTGGAGCCCGACAATATTGAAGTCCGCTACAACGAAGTCGCTCTTCTTCAGGATGAAGGCAAAACCAGCGAGGCCATAGCGGCGCTGAAAAACATTCTGGACAGTACGGCCCGTCACACCTACGACCTGCCGCAGCGCGGCAACCGGGCAAAGATGCTCGAGCAGCTCGGATTCCTGTATCGCAACAGCGAGCAATACGATCAGGCCGTCGCGGCGTATCGGGAGATTGCGGCACTCGACGCGCAATTCGCTCCTCGCGCAGAAGCGCAGATCATCGACACTTACCGCGTCGCGAAAGATTACGCTCATGCGGAACAAGAAAGCAGCGTCGCTTTGAAGAATTTCCCAAACGATCGCACCATCCGCGAAGTGCATGCAGAGTTGCTTGGGGATCAAGGGAAGTCAGACCAGGCAATAACCGAACTGAGGAAGTCGCTCGATGGCAAGAACGATCGGGAGACTTACATCGCGATTGCGGAAGTTTACGAGAAGGCTCATAACTATTCCGAAATGGGCAAGGCGCTGGATGCAGCCGAAAAGCTGTCCACGGATAAGGCTGATAAAGCGACGCTGTTATTTATGCGCGGATCGATGTACGAGCGGCAGAAGAAATATGACTTGGCGGAAAAGATGTTTCGTCAAGTGCTCGATATGGATCCTGAGAATGCCTCCGCCTTGAACTATCTCGGCTATATGCTGGCGGACCGGAATGTCCGGCTCGAGGAGGCGCAAGACCTTGTGAAGCGAGCCGTTCACATTGAACCGAATAACTACGCTTTCCTCGACAGCCTCGGATGGGTCTATTACCGCCTGAATCGGCTCGACGACGCCGAGCAGCAGCTCAACCGGTCTCTTCAGTTAATGTCGAAAGATCCGACGATTCACGATCATTTGGGTGACGTCTATTTCAAAGAGGGAAAATTGAAAGAAGCGATCAGCCAATGGCAGTCATCGCTCAAGCAGTGGAGTGAGAGTTCTCCCGCCGATCTCGAGCCGGATGAGGTAGCCAAGGTTCAGAGGAAGCTGGACAGCGCCCGCGTGCGGCTAGCCAAAGAGCAAGCGCCGACGCGCAGCAATTAGAGTCGCGATTCTAAGGACCGGGCTAGAGTTTCAGGAGCGCCCGGAGCCGCTTGGTCTGGATGCGGCTCACGGGAATCTCGGTTTGCTTCTTGTCATCCATCTTTAACTGGAAGCTGGATTTGAACCAGGGGATGACTTCTCGAATGCGATTGATATTCACGAGAAACGAGCGGTGCACGCGCCAGAAGAGATTCGGATCCAGATTAGACTGTAATTCCTCAATCGTGCGGTAGTTCGATTGCCCTTCGAAGTGCGATGTCACTACCGTAATCAGGCCGTCGTCGATGGTCGCGTAAATCATGTCCTGCACATCGATGATGAAATTGCGGTTGTTATTTTTCACGAGCAGCTTGTTGCGTTGCGGGCCGCCCTGCGATTCACCCGCGGAAGTCGGCTCTTGTTGCCCTCCCTCGATAACTCGTTTGGCGCGCGCGATCGATTCCGCAAGACGCTCGCGCTCAACCGGTTTCAACAGGTAGTCAATGGCTTCGACGCGGAAGGCCTCCACCGCGTATTGATCGAACGCAGTCGCGAGTATGAAATGGGGCAGAGGTCCGCCCCGTTCCCGCAGCTTATGGATCACTCCCAGGCCATCCAAACCCGGCATCTGTACATCCAAAAACACCAAATCGGGCTCGAGTTCTGTAATCAGTTTGAGAGCTTCAAGGCCATTCGAAGCCGTTTTCACAACTTCGATCTCGGGGAAATCTTTGAGCAGATACGACAGCTCTTCGCGCGCTAACTGCTCATCGTCCACAACGAGCGTCGAGATGGTTCCCGTAACACGCTGTGACATTTGAATGTTAGTATAACAACGTAGAACTGCATGACGGCTCGCATGGAAGTTAGATGAGCCGCTCTCGCCGTAGCAGAGGCGGTTCCCTCCGAGGAGATTTTTCAAGTGTCCACACAGGGTAATGTCACCATCGCGCCCGCGGATGGGAAGCTGGGCGTCCTCATTCCTGGAATGGGCGCGGTGACATCAACGTTTATCGCGGGGGTTGAAGCGGTAAAGCAAGGCTTGGGGGAACCGGTAGGCTCACTGACACAGCTCGGGACCATTAGGCTGGGGAAGAGAACCGAAGGGCGGACGCCTCGCATCAAGGATTTTGTTCCACTCGCGCCTCTTGAATGCCTTTCTTTCGGAACCTGGGATATCTACGAAGACAACGCCTACGAAGCTGCCCTGAATGCAAAAGTGCTCGAGAGGGATCTGATGGATCGCTTGAAAGAGCCGCTCTCCCGCATTAAGCCGATGAAGGCGGTTTTCGATCAGCAGTACGTGAAGCGAATCCATGGACCGAACGTCAAATCCGGTTCGAACAAAATGGAGCTGGCCGAAGCGGTGATGCAGGACATCCGGGAGTTTAAAAAGCAAAATGGGTGTAACCGTCTGGTCATGATCTGGTGCGGTTCGACGGAAAGTTTTCACAGATCCGGCGCTGTGCATCAGAGCATCGCATCCTTTGAAGACGGGCTTCGTAAAAGCGATCCTGAAATTGCTCCCAGCCAGATTTACGCTTATGCAGCCCTGAAATTGGGGGTTCCGTTCGCGAACGGCGCGCCGAACCTGACGACAGATGTGCCCGCCATGCTCGAGCTCTCTCGCGAGAACCAGGTTCCGATCTGCGGAAAAGACTTCAAAACCGGGCAAACCTACATGAAAACCCTGCTCGCGCCGGGGTTCAAGGCGCGGATGCTCGGCGTGCGCGGATGGTTCTCAACAAACATTCTGGGCAACCGCGACGGAGAAGTGCTCGAGGACCCCGGCTCGTTTAAGACCAAAGAGGAGACAAAGCTCTCGGTGCTCGAGCACATCTTACAGCCGGATCTTTATCCTCAGCTCTACAAGGATCTATATCATGCGGTTCGGATCAATTACTACCCTCCTCGTGGAGACGCAAAGGAAGGCTGGGACAACATCGACATCTTCGGATGGCTCGGATACCCCATGCAGATCAAAGTAAATTTTCTGTGCCGCGACTCCATCCTCGCCGCTCCGCTGGTGCTCGATCTGGTCCTGTTAATGGATCTGGCGCAGAGAGCCGGGATGAAGGGCATACAGGAGTGGCTGTCTTTCTATTTCAAGGGTCCAATGACAGCGCCCGGGCTCTATCCGGAGCACGATATTTTCATCCAATTGATGAAGCTGAAAAACACGCTGCGCTGGATGAAGGGCGAAGACCTGATTACGCATCTCGGCCTCGAATACTACGATTGACACGCAGTTAGCCGTTGCGCCGTCCAAAGTTTAGGTAATAGAAATGCCGCGGCAACCTTCCGGTGCGCACTCAACCCCGAAGGGCAATGCCGCTGGAAATCCGAGCTCGCGCCAGCAGCGGGTGCTCGTCATCGGAGGGATTCAATTCATCGGCCGCCTAATGGTCGAGGAACTGTCGCACGCCGGCCATGAAGTGTATGTCCTGCACCGGAGATCCCATAACCCCTTCAGCAAACGCGTTCACAATCTGGTAGCGGACCGCAACGACGCCGCGAGCGTGCGCAAGGCCATCGGAAGCACGCGTTTTGACGCGGTGTACGATAACGCCTACGATTGGGAGCGCGGCACCACAAGCGCGCAAGTAGAAGCCACTGCGCACATTTTCGAGGGCGGTGTGAACCGTTACGTCTTCATGTCGAGCGTAGCCGCGTATGGAGACGGACTAAATCATCACGAAGGCGACGCACTCGCTCCAGACGATCATCCCAACGCGTATGCCAGGAACAAAGCGATGAGCGAACGCGCGCTCTTTCGAATTCACCAACGTTCCGGGTTTCCGATCGTTACGCTGCGGCCGCCGTTTGTATATGGGCCGGGGAACCCGTTTTATCGAGAAGCCTTCTTTTGGGACCGTTTTCGGGCCGAGCGCCCCGTCATCCTTCCGAGCGAAGGGCATCGCCTGATGCAATTCGTCTATGTGAAGGACTTAGTGGATATCGCGATTAAAATGCTCGAATCGCCAAACGTGGCAGGACACGCCTTTAACGTTGCGAACGCGCGAGCTATCACGCAACATGAGCTCTGTCTGGAACTGGCGCGGATCGCGGGAGTCAAAGAGCCGCGGCTCGTCTCGATTCCCCGTGAAAAAATTCATCGCGCAGGCGGACAGGTTAGCGGCGATAAATTGTATTTCGGGTATTACTATGACCTGCCCGCGATCACGCAGATCATTACCAAGGCTCAACGCATGCTCGGATTCAAGCCCACGGATTTCGACGCGGGCCTAAAAACGACGTATCGGGCGTACTTGAAACGGCGCGGCTTTCCGCGGCCGGACTTCACATTCGAAGATGAATTGTTAAACCGGTTTTCAACGGATGTCGACGCGCCTCGTTCCGCGTGACCGACCCGCCTGAGTTAACGCGAT
Source organism: uncultured Acidobacteriaceae bacterium (assembly GCA_963703035.1). Taxonomy (GTDB): domain Bacteria; phylum Acidobacteriota; class Terriglobia; order Bryobacterales; family Bryobacteraceae; genus Bog-105. The sequence goes on from OY969780.1 coordinate 4,282,340, forward strand.
TTTAATACCGCGTTCAGTAATCTCGAGCACATACTGTGCTCGAATACAGATATGAAGACTGCATTTTTATCTGTTGTACTAATGATTGCCGGGTCATCTGCGATTCCCGCTTACGTGGGCCATCAGACCGCCGGCCAGGACATGAAGCAGGCCGGTCAAGACTCGAAAGATGCCGCAAAGGACGCCGGGAACGGCACCAAAAAGGCGGCGAAGAAGACCGGCCATGCCGTGAAAAAAGGAACTCATAAAGCGGCTTCCAAGACTGCAAAAGGCGCCGACAAGGCGGCCGACAAAACTGCCGATACGAATCCGAAGCAGTAACCGCGCAATCTCACAACGGCACTCATCTCGAAGCGCATTGACGGGCTATACTCGGAGAGTCGTTTGAAGCCCAACAGGCCGTTCCTTGCCGCGGCTGAACCGGGCCTGCAACCCACTCTCGCATGCCTCAATACGATCTCGTTGTGATTGGCTCTGGCCCGGCGGGCCAGCGAGCTGCTATCCAGGGCGCAAAGAGCGGCAAGCGCGTCGCCCTCGTCGAAAAAACTGAGGTCATCGGCGGAGTGTGCATCAACACGGGAACCATCCCCAGCAAGACCATGCGGGAAGCCGTGCTGCACCTTTCCGGCTATAACTACCAGAACATTTACGGTGTCAGCTACCGCGTGAAAGAGAAGATCACGATGGCTGATCTCGCTTTCCGCGTTCAGCACGTAATCAAAACTGAGGTGGATGTCACGCAAGCGCAGCTGGCGCGCAACGGCATTGAAGTGCTGACCGGCGTCGCCACTTTCAAGAATCCGACCACGATCCAGATCACGAATTCGCGGGGCAGTTCCGAAGTTGCTGCCGGTATCATCGTGATCGCGACGGGCACAAAACCGGCCTCCTCGCCCAAAGTGCCCATCAATGCGCGAACCATCATCAATAGCGACCAGATCCTGGATATGGTCTCGATCCCTAGGACGCTCATCGTTGTGGGAGGCGGCGTAATTGGGGTTGAGTACACCTGCATGTTTGCCGCCCTGGGTGTCCGGGTTACGTTGATTGAGCGGCGTCCGCGGCTGCTCGAGTTTGCAGATTCGGAAATCGTCGAGGCGCTTTCTTATCATTTGCGGGATCACCGCGTCACCATGCGGCTCAATGAGGAAGTGCAAAGCGTCGAAGAGGCCGCGGACGGCGTGGGCGTGGTCGCATATCTCGAGAGCAACAAAAAGGTTCCTGGAGACGCACTGTTATATGCGGTGGGCCGTCAAGGCAATGTCGACGAGTTGAATCTCGCGGCTGCGGGTCTCGAAGCGGACTCGCGCGGACGTATCAAGGTGAATGAGCATTACGAAACCAGCCAGCCGCATATCTATGCTGTCGGCGATGTAATCGGATTTCCAAGTTTGGCCTCGGTTTCGATGGAGCAAGGGCGGATTGCCGTGGCGCACGCATTCAACAAGCCGATCTCATCGCATTCCGATTACTTTCCGTTCGGAATCTATACGATTCCGGAAATCTCGTTCATTGGTAAGACGGAGGAACAGCTTACCGATGAGGATGTTCCCTACGAAGTCGGAGTCGGCTATTACCGCGAAATCGCCCGTGGTCAGATCCGCGGAGACACAACCGGAAGGCTGAAGCTGATCTTCCACCGTGAAAATCTGGACCTTCTCGGCGTCCATATTATTGGAGAAGGCGCGTCAGAACTGCTGCATATCGGCCAGGCTGTGCTGATCTTAAAGGGGAAGGTAGACTACTTCGTTGACACGGTGTTCAACTATCCAACGCTTGCCGAATGTTACAAGGCCGCAGCTTTCAACGGCCTGAACAAGCTGGCCAGAACCTGAACACGGCACCATAATGGCGTACGGAATAGGTATCCTCATCACGGAAAGCATCGCTGCCGCAGCGGTCTCGGACAACGCCATTGCAGGATCCATCCGGCTGTATCCGGAAGAAAGCTCGAAGCTCGATTCGCTCCAGGGTCTCCCCGTCGAGACGATTATCAATATTACTGTCGAACAGGTTCGTAAGCTCCAGCTTGCAGAAGCTCCAACGCACGTCGGAGTCGGGATGCCCGGCATTATGCAGAACGGAGTTGTTGAAGATTCGCCTAACCTGATCCAGTTCAAAGGCGCCAATATGCAGTCGCTGCTGACGGAAGCGTTCACTCCGGTGTTTGGAAAGCTACCGGTCTCGATTTTCAACGATGCAGACGTCATTGCCGCGGGGATCGCAGCGACCCGTGGGCACCTGGACCGGCTAATCCGCGTCTGGACATTAGGAAATGGAATCGGATTTGGCCGCTATCCCTTCCGGGAAGGCGTTTGGGAAGCGGGCCACTCGGTTGTGACGCTCGATCCCAAAGAGCATTTTTGCGGTTGCGGAGGAAGGGGACACCTCGAAGGAATCATGGGACAGCGCGCTATGCGCCTTCGGTTCATGGATCTGGAACCCGATGAGGTGTTTGAACAGGCGCAAGCGGGCGATTCCCGATGCGCCGACTTTGTGAAACTCTGGCATCGTGCTCTTGCAGCTGCGACTGCCACCAGCATTCACCAGGATGGGCCCGGCAAGTTCTACGTGAGCGGGTTCAACGCGCCATTCCTGAATATCACGCTCTTGAGTGAGTACCTCCACGAGATGGTGAAGCTGAGCCCGTTGCAAGGCTATTCCGTTGAGGTGGTGCCGGGCGGAGAAGCGGTCGCGGTCATTGGGGCGGCTGTAAATGCCGGCCAGGCGTCCGGGCGATTGTAGCTGTTCATCGGCCCTGCGTGCTCCGCATATGAGTGAACCCGGCAAGCTAAGAATTTTTCTCAGCTACGCTGCTGGCGTGGGCAAGACGTATCAAATGCTCGAGGAAGCCCAGAGTTTACGGGCTAAAGGCATCGACGTGGTGGTGGGCTATTTCGAGCCTCATGGCCGCAAGGACACCATCGCTAAGGCTGACGGTCTCGAGATGGTACCTCGAAGAGTAGCGGAGTATCGCGGATCGCTTCTCGATGAAATGGACACGGACGCGATAATCGCACGCCATCCGCAGGTCGCGGCCATCGACGAATTCCCCCACACCAATGTGCCTGGCTCCGTGCGCGAAAAGCGTTGGGAAGATGTTCTATACATCCTCGAACAGGGCATCGATGTGCTGACTACCATGAATATTCAACACCTCGAAAGCCTGAACGACCAGATGGTCCAGATTAGCGGGATCAAGGTGCGCGAGACCATTCCTGATTGGGTCGTGAAGGAGGCAGACGACGTTGTGATGGTGGATGTGACGCCGCGCGCGCTTTTGAATCGCCTGGAGCGCGGAGTCATTTATCCCGCCGACAAAGCCCAGCGTGCTTTGCAACATTTCTTCAAAGAATCTACTTTGGTGGCGCTCCGTGAAATGGCCTTGCGGCAAACGGCTCATGAGGTAGAAGAACGGCTGGAGCAAGGCGACGACGCAGGCGGACCACAATCAGATGCCGAGCAGGTGCTCGCCGGCGGACACAGGTTACATGACGCTGTCGTAATCTACATCAGTGACGACCCCTCGACAGCTATGCTGATTCGGCGCGGCAAACGTGTCGCAGATGTAACACATGCAAACTGTTTTGCCGTAGCCGTCTCCGAACAAGGGGGTTTGGAGGGATTGCCTACAGCCAAACGTGAAGCGCTGGAGCGCCACTTGAATTTCGCGCGCAACCTGCATATCGAAACGCGTGTGCTGGCGGGCCGGGATCATGCGGAAACCTTAGTAGAGTTCGCGCGCATGCATAATGCGCGTCAGATCTTTCTACCCCGGTTGGCGGGCAAAGGTACGGACCGTCTTCTCGGGAAAAGTTTGGTGAATCAGATTGTCGCTCTCGCCCACGACATGGAAGTTACGATCGTAGCCGACCGCAGACACGAAACCGCAAGCGTCGAATAAGCGCGAGCCTACGCTAAACTGAAGATCTCGGGCCGTGGCGCAGCCTGGCTAGCGCGCTTGCTTGGGGTGCAAGAGGTCCCGGGTTCAAATCCCGGCGGCCCGACCAGAATAGTACTTGTCCGGACCGGAGACATAGGTAACAGTTTGTTCCTAAGACATAGGTAACACTTTTGGCCCGAACGGGTTTTCGAGGGGCTGCAAAGTTTTCTCCTCCAGGTCGACGTAACCGAGATCGTAATGCATAAAGCTAACGAGCCAGATGCCGTCGTCCACTTCCTTGATTCCCACTGCCTGGCCCGCCAGGCAGGTGCTTAAATTGATTTTTTTGCGATAGAGACAGAGGCGGCCACAGTTGGTGACGACAACCGTCTTGTCATGGAATGGATAGCGCGGCTCGCCGATCCCGCGGTAGGGCGTGGCAGAAGCAGTATAGATTTCGGCCGGGCACTTCATCTCGAGCGCCTGATGCGGACGCTCGTTGTTGAATTCTTCAATGAAGGTGTCGAACTTACCTTGCTGCTGCAGAATATTGGCGCCGGCCGGCCGAGTGGCTTCTCTCTTCAGAGTCAGGTGCATGCGCTCGTGCCTTCCGTTCTGCTGCGGATGCCCTGGACGAATGCGTTCGATGGTAATGCCCAGGCGCAGCCACCAGACCGAGAGCTTCGATAGGTTGAAGAGCCCATTGGGGGAAGCGAAGGGAACGCCATTATCGGAGCGGATGGCTTGAGGTAACCCGCGTTCCTGGAACAGGCGCTCAAAGGCGGTAAAGGCAAACTGTTCCTGGTTGGATTCCATGGCCTCGCACAGCAGGAGATAACGCGAAGCATGATCGGTCACGGTGAGTGGATAACAGTACTTCTTGTTGCCCAACTGGAACTCGCCTTTGTAGTCGGTGCACCACAAGGCATTCGGGTTTAAGCCCGAGGAAAGCGGCGTGCCTTCGGCATGGGTCCTGGAGCGCTTGGCTCGCGTGACCAGCTCGTGGCGATCCAGGATGGCGTGAATGGTACTGTAGGCAGGCACTTTCACTTCGTGCGGGAGCCGTCGCAGCAGGCGTTCACGAATCTTGCGCGCGCCCCAGTTCGGCTTCTCGCGCTTAGCCGCTAGGATCGCCGCTTCCACCTGTTCGGAAAGCTGATTGGCATACCGGTGCGGGCGCCGCGCCCGATCCGTGAGCCCCTCCAAACCGCATTCTTGATAGCGGTCCACGATCTTGTAGCCGGTCTTGCGTGAGATCCCAAACTCCCGGCACAGCGACGCCATGCTCTCCCCGTCTTTCAACCGAATCACGAATCGTATGCGTTCGTCCATCACAGAACTTTCCTTCCATGGCATCCCACTCCCCGCCTTCCTAAAAGGTCAAAAGTGTAACCCATGTCTCCGGAACGTTCTGTTACCTGTGTCTCAGGTCGCACAACTATCATCATCCGGGAGCGCGGGGTTCGGATAAGCACTGCTCCAGTAGCCTCAGTCAGTTGCGCCCCAATAACGTACAATGCTCGGAGGCAATGATTGTAACAGTGTAAACAGCTGCATTCGATCGCGCCCTCTCAAAACCCGCGATGGTGGAACAAGGACAACCACTCAGCTCCGGTACCGCAAGCACGAACTCTGAACTTGTCAAAGGACTCGGTCTATTCGACTCGACCATGCTCGTCTGCGGCTCGATGATCGGCTCGGGCATTTTCATTGTCTCGGCGGACATTGCGCACCAAGTGAAAAGTCCCGCGCTACTCCTCATTGTGTGGATCGTCACCGGACTGATGACCATGATCGGCGCACTCAGTTACGGGGAACTGGCCGCCGCGATGCCTCAAGCGGGTGGTCAATACGTCTACCTTCGCGAATCGCTTGGCCCACTGTGGGGCTTCCTCTACGGGTGGACCATGCTGCTCGTGATTCAAACGGCCACTATTGCAGCCGTGGCGATTGCCTTCGCTAAATTCACCGCTGTCATGGCGCCATGGTTCAACGTCGTTTGGATTTGGAAATTCGGCACCGTCGGACCTTGGCAATTCTGGTTCGGAACACTTGGCCCATATAACGTTGGCCTGAACCGCCAAAATCTTCTTGCCATTTCATCCGTCGTCTTTCTCACCTGGATCAACACCCGCGGCTTGCGCACCGGAAAACTGATTCAAAATGTCTTCACCGTAACGAAAGCCGGATCGCTCGCAGCCTTAGTCGGTATCGGGTGCTGGTTTTCGACGGTTGCCGCACTCCGTGTGAACTTCACACATTTTTGGCGCAACGCCGGCCTTTGGCAGATTCATCCCTATCCCGCCGACCACCCGAGTTGGATGATCAGCACGTTGACTCTCATCGCAGTCGCTATGGTGGGCGCGCTATTTTCCTCCGACGCCTGGAACAACATCACCTTCACGGCCGCCGAAGTAAAGAATCCCAGCCGCAATCTTCCGCTCTCGCTGGCACTGGGCGTTGGAATTGTAATTTTCCTCTACGTTATGGCAAACGTCGCTTATCTGCGGGTTCTGCCCATCTCAGGCGATCCACATGGCGCGAACGTGCTTGCCCGTGGGATTGAATTCGCTTCGGACGGCCGAGTCGGTACGGCTTTTGCAGAAGTGATCTTCGGGCCTGCGGGAGCAATTGTGATCGCAGTAGCCATCCTCATTTCAGGATTCGGCTGCGATAACGGACTGATTCTTTCCGGCGCGCGCATTTACTACGCGATGTCTAAGGATGGGCTCTTTTTCAAGCTGGCCGGCAAGTTGAACAAGCATCATGCGCCGGCCGCCGCTCTCAGTGTGCAGTGCATCTGGGCATGTCTGCTCTGCTTATCGGGCACCTACAGCCAGTTGCTCGACTTTTTGATTTTCGCAGTTCTAATCTTCTATATCCTCACGCTGAGTGGACTTTTCATCCTGCGCCGGACTCGGCCGGATATGCCGCGCCCCTATCGTGCATTCGGATATCCCTTTTTGCCCGCTCTATATCTTGCGATGGCCGTGTTCATCGAAATCCAACTTTTGCGGTATAAGCCCCAATACACCTGGCCGGGCCTAATCATCGTTTTACTGGGCGTTCCGGTATATCTTTTGTGGAAACGGGCAGGAAAAATCGAGCAAGCGTCCAATTAGGGTAATCGCTGAAACGCCGGCGCATGCAGTACACTCAGTTGAAACACTTTCTGGACTTGTGATAGATCAACGCCGAAGGGAGGAGTTTATGCGTCAGCTTATTGTCTCTGTAATCTTTCTTTCATTTGCACTCTCAGCAAGTGCCCAAACCTATCGCGGCGCCATCAACGGTACAGTTGCCGATCCATCCGGGAGTTTCATACCGAAGGCAACAGTTAAAGCGACCGATGTAGCCACCGGGATCGAACGCACGACCATAAGCACGGATGATGGTGAATTTGCCTTCCAAGATGTTCCAGTAGGTACTTACCGGGTAGTCGTCACGGCGCCAGGTTTCTCCCCCTTGACCGTCGAGAACGTCCTCGTTTCGCAAGGTTCGATCTATACCCTTCCGATTAGGCTCAAGATCACGCAAGGAGCAACCACGGTAGAAGTGTCCGCTGCCGCGTTAAGCCTCGACACAACGACTGTGACCCAAACTACGCTTCTTACTGGAAAGACTCTTCAAACATTGCCGGTCAACGGACGGGATTTTACCCAACTGATTGCGGCAACTCCAGGATTCGGCGGGTATGCGGCGGCTGGGGAAGGCTCGTTGAACGGAACGCGCGTCACTCAAGTCAATTGGCAAATCGAAGGTGCCGACAACAACGATATCTGGGCAAACTACAACGCCGTCAATCAGCCCGGTGTTGGTGATATTGCCGGTACCGTGCTGCCGATGGATTCGATTGAACAATTCTCGGTTCAGACGCAATCGGCTCCCGAACAAGGCCGCAATCCCGGAGGCACTGTGGACCTCGCGTTGAAGTCCGGCGGCAACGACTTCCACGGTTCGGTCTACGACTACGTTCGGAATGAGGCTTTCGCGGCAGCCAGTCCTTTTGTTATCTCGAAGAAAGAAAACCGCAACCAACAATACGGCTTTTCTTTCGGAGGACCTATCCTCAAAAATCGTTTGTTCTTTTTTACGAGTTATGAAAGGCAAAAGTTCACGATCGGCTTGCCCGGATTGGGAACCGAGCCTTCACAGGCCTATCAACAGGAAGCAGGCGCGCTACTTACTGCGTATCACGTTCCGTTAAATACAGTCAGTACCGCCCTGCTCGCCAATCTTTGGCCTTCTTATGCCCTCACCGGTGCGGCCGCCCCTGAAAACTACTCAAGCCCCAATCCTGAGACCGGCTACAGCAACAACGGGCTGGTCAAGCTGGATTACAAAATCAATGACAAGAACACACTCTCGTTCCACTGGTTTGCCGGCCAGGGAAACCAGATTGCCCCAGTCGGTGGATCGGCGTTGTCTTCGGGAGCTTCTGAGCTTGATTATTACTATGAACAAGCGCCCATTCATGTGCAAAACTACGCGCTCGCGTGGAATACGATAATCACGCCAAGCCTTTCTAATCAGGTGCTAGCAGGCACTAACTATTTCCGTCAGCTTTTTAACGATCTACAGAATGGCTTTCGGGTAAGTGAATACGGTCTTTTGCTGTCACCCGATTTCGACGCGACTGGAATCACTGGCGCTCCGAACATCCAGATAATCGGCTTCGATCAAACCGGGCTGACACCCCCGGAAGGCCGCGAGGACATCACGGCTCATCTCACCGACGCGCTCTCTTATATCGTTGGAAAACATCAATTCCGGTTTGGAGGAGAGTTCCGCCGGGCACAACTCGATGAGTTTTACCACCGGAACTCGCTCGGAACCTTCACGTTTGATGGCTCGCAAGGACCTTGGTACAGCGACTATGAAGCCTGTACAGGTTATTTCGCTGCAATCTCGAGTTGCCGCCCTCAAGGCGCGGGAACTTATGACTACAACATTCTCACTCTCGCAGACTTCCTCGCCGGGAATGTGAGCCGTTCATCAATCGCATTGGGTGATCCCGTGCGATTAGTGTTCGTCAAAACCTTCAGCTTCTTCGCGCAGGATGCCTGGCAGATCACTCCAAAGTTTACTTTCAACTATGGCCTGCGCTGGGACTACGAGGGGCCGTTGGGAAATAACGAAAAGGACATGTCCGTCTTCATTCCAAGTAAAGGGGGACTTGTTTTTCAGGGCAACGGCATTAGCTCGATCTATCCGCCGGATTACCATAACTTTTCTCCAAGGATAGGCTTTGCCTACCAGCCTCGGGAGAATGGCAGCATGGTCATTCGGGGCGGCTTCGGAGTTTTCTACGATACCCCAAACCTTAATATGTTTTTGGATAATCGCCCCCCGAACGATGCTCCTAATGGCATCGAGGGAAACCCTGCCGGGCCGAAACCGGTATCTACAATTGCGCACAATGACTATACGATAGCTTCGGGCCAGCCATTATTTCAGCCCGGAGTCTGTCCGAGCGGTAACGGGTGCGGCGTCGACAGCTTCGGAAATCCTATTGTGTATAACATCTTCTCGGTAGCCCAGGACTTTCAGACGCCTGTTAACTATAATTACAACCTAAACATTCAAAATAGCCTAGGCAAAAACTTTCTCATTCAGGTGGGATATTTAGGCAGTTCATTTCACCATCAAATGACCACTGCGGACATCAATCAGCCGGCTATTTCGCCCACCTTGGCCAATAACCTCCTGAACGCCGTTACTCCGGCGCAAAAAGCTGCTGCGCAAGCCGCGATACAAGCCAGTCGGCCGTACTTCGGCCGATTTCCAAATTTCGGTGTGATCAATCAGGTGGAAACGGACGGGTACGGCAATTACAACTCACTCCAGACCGTGTTGAAGGCGCGGGAATGGCATCGTTTCACCACTCAGGTTGCTTACACGTGGGCGCATTCTCTCGATATCATGTCCCAATTCCGAGGCGTCATTCCGCAAAACAGCTTCTATTTACCAGGTGATTACGGCAACGGAGACTACGACACGCGGCATAACTTCACCGCCGTGCTTAACTATACTTTTCCGCTCGCTTCACATGCGAAGCTACTTCTCAATGGCTGGGAGTTGACCAGTCTGCTCTCGTTTCACACCGGCCAGCCATTTACCGTGTACTCAGCCACCGACACCACGGGCACTAATGAAGGAGTTCAACGCGCTAATCTAATCGGCGATCCGTTTCAAGGTGTTTCACATGCCTTTAATAAATCCGGAGTTCAATGGGTAAATCCGGCGGCATTCACAGATCCACCTCCTGGAACCCTGGGCGACACGGCGCGCAACGCTCTCTACGGACCCGGATACGGTTCCGTTGATCTCTCAGTAGTTAAAAGCACCAACATCACGGAGCGCATAAGAACTCAGTTCCATGTCGATATGTTCAATATCTTCAACCGCGTCAATCTAGCGCCACCGAACGGCTATCTCGGCGGTAGCTTCGGTCTCTCCGCGGATACGATTGGTGATTACAATGGCGCCCCGGGGATTGGCCCAGGCGAAGCCTTTAACATCCAACTTGCGCTAAAAATAATATTTTAATTCGAGCGAAAAGGTCTGTCATGAAAAAAGCCTCCCTATTTTGTGCTGCGGCTGTATGCCTGATACTTGGGATCACCTTCGTCCAAAAATCTATAGCCGGTAACCCGAACAAAGCCGGTGATGTCACCGATCAAAGGGTAGCAGCCGAAGCCGTAAATGGGAGTAACTGGTTGGTGAATGGCGGCGCCTTTGATGAATCGCACTTCAGTCCGCTGAAGCAAATAACCGATAAAAACGTCAGCGGCCTTGGACTCGCTTGGTATCTGGACATTACTGATAGCGCCATGGGTGTGGTCGCGGAGCCTCTTGTCGTCGATGGCGTGATCTATGTGAGCGGCCCGCAATCTCGCGTTTATGCTCTCGATGCGGTCTCAGGGGAATTGAAGTGGAAGTTTGATCCCCAGGTACGCCTCGATCAAGCTATTAACGGCTCCTATTCGTCGAGAACTAATGCGGGAGTTGCGGTCTACGAGGGTAAAGTCTACGTCGGAACGGGCGATTGCCGTCTCGTCGCGGTGGATGCCTCGACCGGCAAACAAGTCTGGCAATCTCCGGTCTGCCAGGCCACGCAAACCGGAATCACTGGGGCCCCTCATGTAGCCAAAGGAAAAGTATTTATCGGGTATAACGGTTCTGACGATGGTGTCCGCGGGTCAGTTGTTGCCTTCGACGCGAATACGGGCAACCAGGTTTGGCGATTCTGGACAGTTCCGGGCGATCCTTCGAAGCCATATGAAACGAAGGCTCTTGAAACGGCGGCCAGGACATGGTCGGGGACAGACGCCTGGAAGGTTGGCGGCGGCGATGTCTGGACTGCGATCACGTATGATCCTGTCACAGATTACCTGATTTTTGGCACGGCTGGCGCGGGTGTCGATTTCGGTGAGCTCTCAAGGATTAAGCCGCAAGGCGACAAGCTCTTTGCCGGATGCATCGTTGCAGTGAAGGCGGACACGGGAGAATACGTCTGGCATTACCAAACCAGTGGTCCGACCGTGCAAACCGAAAACAATCACATCGCCATGGCCGACCTGACGATTGACGGTGAAAAACATCACGTTGCGATGACCGCGCCCAAGAACGGCTTCTTTTACGTGCTCGACGCACACACAGGGAAGCTTCTCGCAGCCAAGCCTCTGGTCAAGACAGATTGGGCCACCTCCATCGATATGAAAACCGGCAGGCCGGTGGAAGTACCGAAAACTGAGGGTGGCGGGATGCAGTGGACCGTTCACAATTGGTGGCCCATGAGTTACAACTCACTTACAGGTCTTGTCTACATCCCAATTACAGACGTGCGCGCCGGCTATAAGGCCGACTATAAGAACTACTTCGGAACAGTATCTAAATATGACGGCAAGCTGATTGCCTGGGACCCTGTTTCCGAATCTGCCCGTTGGTCCGCCGAAGAACCCATCGCCGTCAACAGCGGTGTGCTCTCGACTGCCGGCAATCTTGTTTTTCAGGGCCAGGGCACCGGTGAATTCGATGCCTTTACCGCCGACGCCGGTACTAAAGTCTGGTCGATCAACACTGGTTCAGCGATCGATTCGGTTCCCGTCACCTTCACAGCTAAAGGCGAGCAATACATATTGGTTCCGGTCGGCTGGGGCTCCGGCTCGAGATTGTTCAGCCCGGCAAGAATGATGGCGACTCCCGAATCCGAGCGTGGGCCCGTGCGATTGCTTGCCTTCAAAGTGGGAGCGAAAATGCCGTTTCCGGTGCCCCATGTAACCATTCCCCCAGTTCCCATGCCGCCGCCGCAAACGGCGAACCAGAAAACGGTTCAAGAAGGCGAAATGCTGTACACGAAATTTGTGTGCGACGGATGTCACTCTCCAGGAATCGATGGCAGCGGAGCCTGGGTTCTCAACGGAGCGGTTCCGGACCTACGCTACGCCCCGCCTGAAATTCATAAGCAGTGGTACGGCATCGTCTTGGGCGGCAGCGACTGGAAGAACGGCATGCCGGGATTTGCGAATCCTCCAAAATTCGCATTCCCCACGATCAAAATGACCGCCCAGGATGCGGACGCCATCCACGCTTACGTGATCGCTCAGGCGTGGAAGGCCTACAAAGGCCAGCAAACGAATCCACCACGCAATAAGGAAAATTATTAGTATCGGAAACGCGGCAGGCGCTCTTTGCTCTTTTCGGCAGCTTGAACGTTCAATGACGAGGCTGCTTAGAGTTCATCAACTTCGAAGCGCCCTGTCAACAAGGTGAGCGATTCTCTCTCCGGAGCGGCCATCCCACAAAGGTGGAATTGCCCCTTTCTTTGCGCGCCCGTTTAGAATTTCCGTCATCTCCGTCCGCAGCTTGAGGAGATCATTTCCGACCAGAGTATTCGTCCCGATCTCAATCGTAATGGGCCGCTCTGTGTTCGATCGAAGCGTCAGACAGGGTATCCCGAGATAGGTAGTCTCCTCTTGGATTCCGCCCGAGTCGGTGAGAACAACAGTCGCCTGCCGTTGCAGTCTGAGGAACTCGAGGTAGGAGAGAGGATCAGAGAGCTGGATCCCGCTCGTAACGATTTGAAAATCTGAAACCCTTTGACGCGTGCGCGGGTGAACCGGAAAAACGATTGGTAGGTCCTTGCTCACGGACACTAATGAGTCCAGGATTGCGCGCAACGCCGCCGCATTATCTACATTGCCCGGACGATGTAAAGTCAGTAAAGCATATTGCCGGGGAAGCCCATTCCCGTTTGTCTCACTGGCCCGGGGCAGCAGGCGAACCAGGGTGTCGATCATGACATTACCTACCATGTGAATCCGTTCAGAGGCCACACCTTCACGGGCCAGGTTCCGGTCCGCATCCGCCGATGGCGTGAACAGCATATCTGACAACTGATCAGTAACCAACCGGTTTATCTCCTCCGGCATAGACCTGTCGAATGATCGCAATCCAGCTTCAATATGCGCTACGCGGATGCCCAATTTCGAGCCAACTAAGGTGGCCGCTACGGTCGAATTTACGTCTCCGTACACGAGCAGCAAATCGGGCCGGTGTTCTTGCACTACCGATTCGAGCCCCACCATAATCTGTGCTGTTTGTCGCGCCTGAGTGTCGGAACCGACCGCCAGGTTGACGTCCGGCTTCGGCATTTCCAACTGCTCGAAAAAGACGTCTGACATATTTACGTCGTAGTGCTGCCCGGTATGCACGAGCCGTTGGCGAATGCCCGTTTCGCGAACTGCCCGAAACACCGGAGCCGCTTTCATGAAATTCGGCCGCGCGCCTACCACGTGCAGGATGTGCATGATCCTTCACTGGGTAGAGCCTGAAAACACACGAACTTCTCGCGAGTGATTGTGTCTGTTAGAGCGCTTACACATGTGTGCGGTGCGTTCAAATGGCGCGCTGGCTTGTCCTGTAAAATCGAGTTATCTTGCCCGGGAAACGCGCTTTGGTTACAGGCTCATGCGGCCTGATAGGCTCTGAAGTCAGCCTTCATCTTGCGCGCCATAGTTTTCGGATCTTTGGCATTGACAACAACGAACGGGCTGTTTTCTTCGGTCCCGAGGGCGACACGCGCTGGTCCCTGGAACGTTTGCGATCCAATATCCCCGAGTACACACACTTCGATCTGGATATCCGCGACCGTGAAAGCATTCTTCGAATCGTTGGCGAAGTGAAGCCCGATGCGATCATTCACACCGCTGCGCAACCCTCGCATGACCGTGCGGCTTCGATACCTTTCGATGATTTCGATATCAATGCAGTCGGAACCCTAAACCTGCTCGAAGCGGCCCGGCGCTCGTGCCCTGAGTCGCCGTTCGTCAGCATGTCGACTAACAAAGTCTACGGCGACCTGCCGAACTCCATCCCCTTGCGAGAGCTCGCTACCCGCTGGGAGTACGACGACCCTAACTTCGAGCACGGAATCCCGGAAACTTTCTCCATTGATCAATCCAAACACTCGCTCTTTGGAGCCTCTAAAGTCGCAGGCGATGTCATGGTCCAGGAGTACGGCCGGTATTTTGGCATGCCTACCTGTTGTTTGCGCGGCGGCTGTTTAACCGGCCCGAATCATTCCGGCGTCGAGCTGCACGGATTCCTGAGCTATCTGGTGCGCTGTAACCTCGAGCAGCGCGAGTACAAAGTCTTCGGCTATAAAGGCAAACAGGTTCGGGATAACATCCATTCCGAGGACGTTGCGAATCTTATCCTCGAGTTTTGCAAAACGCCAAGGTGTGGAGAAGTCTATAACGTCGGCGGCGGCCGTGAAAACTCCTGCTCGATTCTGGAGGCGTTTGCAGCAGTCGAGGAGCTGACGGGAAAGCCGCAAAGGTATACCTACGTCGAGCAGAATCGCATCGGCGACCATATCTGCTACTACAGCGACTTGCGCAAAATCAAAACCCATTTCCCAGCCTGGACCATCACTCGGCCCCTTCCGGCCGTTTTCGAAGAGATCGTCCGCTCGTGGGACACGCGTCTTGACATGGCCCGGCATACTTTCGCCGACGCTTAGGAATGAAACTTCTCATTACCGGAGTGTGCGGCTTCGTCGGGAGCCGGCTCGCTTTGGCTATCCGCGAGCGCCTCCCGGGCACCGAAATTCACGGCATTGACAATTTGCTGCGGCCGGGATCCGAGGGGAACCGTACTGAGCTCGCGTCGAAAGGCATCCGATTCATGCATGGCGATCTGCGGATGCGAACCGATATCGAGATGATCCCGCCCTGCGACTGGGTCATCGATGCCGCCGCAAACCCAAGCGTGCTCGCGGGCGTAGACGGGCGGTCGAGTCCCCGCCAATTGTGCGAGCACAACCTGACAGGAACGTTAAACATTCTCGAATACTGCCGGGAAAAGAAGGCCGGCCTGGTTCTCCTGAGCAGCAGCCGCGTTTATTCCATCAGGGATCTTGCCGCTTTGCCGGTTCGTGAGTGTAAGCAAGCCTTCGTTGTCGACACTACGAAGGATCTTCCCGACACTGTTAGCGAGGCCGGTATCACTGAGCGTTTTTCCGTCCGGCAACCGGTATCGCTTTACGGTGCGACCAAGCTCTCGTCCGAAATCATGGCCCTCGAGTATGGAACGACTTTCGGGTTTCCGGTTTGGATCGATCGCTGTGGAGTGCTGGCCGGAGCCGGTCAGTTCGGTACTGCCGAACAGGGAATCTTTTCTTACTGGCTGCATGCCCACGCGGCCAAAATCCGCCTGCGCTACATCGGCTTTGGAGGCCACGGCTACCAGGTCCGGGACGCCTTCCATCCCGAAGATCTCGCCGATTTAGTTCTGTCCCAAATGCGCCGGGATCCGCCGCACGACGCAATCTACAACGCCGGTGGAGGCGCGTCGAACGCCATGTCGCTCGCGCAGCTTACCGAGTGGTGTAATGAGCGCTTCGGGCCGCATCAACCGGAACCGGATCTGGTCCCGCGGCCCTTCGATATTCCCTGGCTTGTCATAAATTCTGCGCGCGTCAACCGGGAGTTTGGCTGGAAGCCCAAGCGCTCCTTAGGATCGATTCTGGACGAAATCGCGGTCCACGTCCAAAACCATCCCGATTGGCTGTCACGCTGCGCCGCGACATGAACCGAAAAGCGCCCGATCCAAACAGAGAGCCACCGCATCTGCTGAGCATCGTGATTCCGGCGCGCGATGAAGAGGGCTGTATCGCTTCAACCGTCGAGCATTTATACGTCGAGCTGCGCATCCATGCAGTTCCGCATGAAATTGTGGTTGTCGATGACGGCAGCACGGATTCCACCTGGCAAAAATTGACTGGCTTACGCGAGCGCGTGCCCACTTTGAGCCCCGTCCGGAACGAGGGGCCTCACGGCTTCGGACGGGCCATCGAGTGCGGCTTGGATCGCATGAAAGGAGATGCGGTAGTCGTGATGATGGCGGATGAATCGGACGACTGCCGCGATGTTGTGCGGTATTGGCAGCTCCTCAATCAGGGCTGGGACGCGGTATTCGGCTCCCGCTTTGTGAAAGGTGGCGGCGTCATCGATTATCCCTGGCTGAAGCTGAAGGTCAATCGCCTCGCAAATTTTTTCATACGGATAATGTTCGGAATCAAGCTGAACGACACGACAAATGCGTTCAAGGCTTACCGGCGCGCGGTCATCGACGGTTGCCGCCCTCTGCTCTCACCGCACTTCAACCTCACCGTTGAGCTGCCTTTAAAAACCATAGTTCGCGACTACAGTTGGACCGTCATTCCCATCACTTGGCGCAACCGAAGAACCGGGCAGGCCAAGCTGAAGATAAAAGAAATGGGAAGCCGTTATCTTTTCATCTGCCTCTACGTCTGGCTCGAAAAGTATTTCAGCCGCGGCGATTACCGCAGGTCTCAGTGAGCTTTCATAGCTGCGAGTAGCGCATCGGTTTGCAGTCCGCGCAAAGCAGTTTGAATCTGCGGGTCCGATTGGGCCGCGCTCTCATCGCCCTTGGCCACGCCGCTGGCCTGCGTGAGGATTTCTTCTTTCAAGCGGTTTTCCACCCACGGCCGCTCCCGGGTCCACTCTGCGACGCTCGGCTGAATCTGCCGTGAAGATAGAAACACTTTGAAGTCGTCGATGATTTCGGGCGTGACTTCGAACGGCGTCGCAGCATGAGGGTGCGTGGACAGATACTGAGTTGCATACGCCGTCATTGCGCCGCTCGCATCCAACACCGTTTCAAGTTGAGTCGGTATGGCGGGATCGGCGCGAATGTCCGGCTGAATCCCGCCTCCTCCGCTCACAAGCCGCCCCTTGTCGGTCTTATACACGGGAGGCGCGTGGGATGACGAGTTCTTGAAGATTTCCGAAAGCGCCGAATCTCGCAACGGACGTTGAATCGAGCGGCCGCTCGGTGTGTAGTAAAACGCTGTAGTAATGGCGAGTCCCGCCCCATTTGAAAGCGGCACTACGGTTTGCACCAGCCCTTTACCGTAACTCGGTTCGCCGACAATTAGCGCTCGATCGTGATCTTGCAGCGCGCCGGAAAAGATTTCAGATGCACTGGCGGTTCTTTCATTGATGAGCACCGCGAGTTTGAAAGTGTATGGGGAGACATGGCCCGGCACGTCAGCCACCTCACCCTGCCCCGTCCTCCCTTTAGCAGTCAGTATTCGTTGACCCGAGCGGAGGAACATCGATGCAACATCGAGCGCGGCTTTCACAACGCCACCCGGGTTATTGCGAAGGTCCAAGACCAAGCCTTGCAATCCGTTCCCTCCCAGCTTCTCGATCGCATCTCGCAATTGCTTGGCGGTTTGCAGATCCCAGCTCGCCACGCGTATGTAGCCGAATCCCGGTCGCAGCATAAAAGCTCGATCGACACTCGGCGAATCGACCAGCTCGGGCGTCAACACGAAGTCCAGGATCTTGGGCGTTCCCTGCCTGCGTATGTAGACGGAGATCTTCTGCTGGCGCGCCTCCGTGAGCAGTTGAATGATCTGCTGCGGCTCCAATGCGCCAATCGATACGTTATTGATCGCGACTAGCTCGTCTCCGGCCTGAATCCCCGCTTTGTTCGACGGCGTCCCGGGCAGCGTTTGCAGAAATATAACCTGCCCCGGAAGTACCGAAACCACGCTGCCGAATCCCTTCTGTTCCGATTCCTCCATCTCCTGCAGTTGCTGAAATTGTGCCGGATCGAAGAACTGCGTGTGTGGATCAAGCTGCCGGAGCATGGAAGGTATCGCACCCTCGTAGATCAGCTTGTCTAATGGCGCTTCCGCAGCGCCTTGTGCTTGAACAGTCGATAACACTTCAATGAATTGCCGGAGCGATGGAGCGATCTCTTGCGCCGGATCGGTCTGAGGCGCGCTGTTCGACTTCGAATCGGAGGGCGGTCCGGAACTTTGCGCGGCTAAGCCGAGGGCCATGGCGGAGCCGCATATGAGTCGCCGCGAGACAGACATCCTCAAGCTTCTAGCTTTCCGCTTCATCGCGTATAACGAATCTGCCTTCGCGACTGGGCTCGCTCGAGAGCCAAACTGATTAAGCGATCCAGCAAATCCGCATACGCAATTCCGGAATACTCCCACATCTTCGGAACCATGCTGATGGACGTGAAGCCCGGAATCGTGTTGATTTCGTTCACGAACAACTGGCCGGTCTTCCGCTCCATCAAAAAATCCACTCGGGCGAAACCTTCACAGTCCACCGCATCGAAGCACGCCAGCGCAAGCCGCTTTATCTCCTTCACATGTTCTTCGGCCAGCTTGGCCGGTAACTCAATCACGGCCTTATCGAGGAGATACTTGTCCTCATATGTGTAAAACTCTTCAGAAGGAATGATCTCGCACGGAGTTGACGCGATGGGCGCGCTGCCGCCGAGAACAGCACACTCAAACTCCCGTCCGTCGATTCCCCGTTCGACGACGATTTTGCGGTCATACTGCGCGGCAACTTTGACTGCCGCTTGCAATTCTGAACAGTTCCTCGCTTTGGTTATGCCAACCGAGGAGCCGAGGTTCGCCGGCTTCACAAACACTGGAAATGGAAAAGGTACATCCCGGCATTCGGGATCAAATTCTCCCTTCATCCATACGACGTATTCGACGACCGGAAGTCCCGCCTCTTTGCAAAGCCGCTTGGTGACCGCCTTGTCCATCGAAACCGCGGATGCCAATACTCCAGCGCCGACGTAAGGCAGTTCGGCCAGCTCGAGTAAGCCCTGAACGGTGCCGTCCTCTCCGAACGTGCCGTGCAGTACGGGAAACACCACGTCGATGCCGGGATTGGCGCCCGGTTCCGGCAATATCGGCCCGGGATTCCATTTCCCGTCCTTCCCGATGAAGTACTCGGTAACGTCGTACTTAGATCGGTTCAGGGACCGCATTACGGATTGAGCAGAACGAACCGAAACCTCGTGTTCGCCGGATCGCCCTCCGTAAACCAGGGCCACGGCAATCCTGCGTTTTTCTTCGCTCAACGCTCCATTGTCTCTCGGTTCCCCTGGGAACAAGAGAAAAGCCACCTAGCTGACAAGCAACTGAGGTGGCTTTCCCTGACGTTTATTATGTCAATCGGTGTTACTTGCGGGACGAATCGCGGTCCAACGCGTGGATAAAGGCGCGAGCTGCCGCCGGAACCTTCATATTGGAATTCAAGATTTCCTTATTGCTGATATCCGACCCGTAAAGCTCACGATTCGATGCCTTGTCTTCCGTCACGGCCGCGCCGCTAAGATCGAGCGCGCCGAATAGCCCGCGCTGGCGTGAATACGTCAGGATTTCGGCGTGCATCTCAGCATCCGTCATGGCCGAGGCGTTTCGACCGAGCGGTCCGGCAGCCGCTGACGCCTCGCCGCCCAGCTGGAACTTATCGCTCAACAAATGCTCCATTCCGGATTTATTCATCACCAGCATGACAACATCTGTTTCAGCGGCTCCGATCAAAAGACCGAACTTACCGCCTGAGATCCGTATCGAGCCCGGCGCGCTCCAACCCACTCCGCTCGGCTTCCGGCAAGTAAAAAATCCCTTCCCGTACTCTGCGCCTACAATAAACCCGCCCTTCTTTAGGTTCGGAACCACGACCACGCACGTCGCCCGATTCAACAGATCCTGCGGGATCCCCTTATCAGAGGCCTCCATCATGGCGTGCAGGTCTTCTGTGGCCGCATTCAATCGCGCTGTCGCCGTCTTTTGCGCGAACGCTGGAAACGTTAGCAGCGCCGCAAACAGCGCTCCCGCTAGAATTTTCATCATCACTCCTCCTACTGTGTTTGGTCTTACCGCCGAGTACACGGCAGCTCCCGTTTCTATGACGTTCATTCTAACCAAGATTGAACACCAAGATTTTTCAACATTCGCGGAACTTCACCATTGTTACGTAACCCGCATTACACTGCGGACTCCCACTATCCGGCCCGCCGTTTGTTTCGCCAGCGCCACGCAATCCGGAACGCCGACTCCATCATAGGCGTTTCCTGCTAGATTGAGACCCGGCCGATCTTCAACCATCTCGCGGATCTCACGGATGCGCAGACCATGACCAATCACGTATTGCGGCATAGACTTCGGCCACCGGTGGACTTTATGAAACAGTGGCGGACCCTTCACTCCCATGAGCCGCTCAATTTCCGCAGAAACCTCCTGCAACAGGATTCGCTCTCGAGCCTGCATCAGCCGCTCCGCCTCCGAACCCACGATGAAGCCCCTGATCAGTGCGATTCCCTCCGGCGCGCGCCCGGGAAACTTTCTGCTCGTCCAAGTCGCAGCGGCAAGGCTTCGGCGCTCGATACGCGGAACCAGAAACCCAAATCCATCTAAGGCGTGTTTGAATTTCCGCCCATCGTAAGCCAGTGTCACGAGGATCGCGGATGAATATGGAATTTCAGCCAGCTTTCGAGCCAAGTCCGGTTCAGCCACTTCAAGCAGTTGACTGGACACGTGGGCTGGGCAGGCTAACACCAGCTGATCGGTCCGAGTCTCCTCGTTTGCGGTCTTTACGATCCAGCCATTCCCGCCTCGTCTGATTTGAGTTACCTCACTATGGACCACATCCATCCAATCCGCGCTGGCTGTGGCCAGAAAATCGGTCAGCGTCTGCATCCCTTTCCGGAATGAAAGAAACACACTGCTGCCCGGCGTCCTCCTGCTACGCTCGCGCCGCACGCCCCGGATGAGACTCCCGTACTCTCGCTCGTACTCGCAGAACCGCGGCAGCACGCTCGCTGCGCTCAGGTTTTCTGGAGCGCCCCCATAAACGCTTGTCAAAAGCGGTTCCGTGACGCAATCGACGGCTTCCCTGCCGAAGTGATCCGCGATGAATTCCTCCACCGAAATATCGGTCGTTCGCCCGCGCGCCGAGGAAAACGTCTCAGCGACAAACCTGGCCTTTGCCTTCAGGCCGAATAGCCCGGATCGCAGAAGCGGACCCCATTTCCCGGGAACCATCATCACCATCCCTTCGGGTATCGCAACCAGCTTCCCGTCCCGCACTATAAAAATGCGCCGGAACTGATCGTTTGATCCAATGATCTCGTTCCGTAAATCGCCGGCCTCTTGCGCCAGCTCGGTTACGCCCGGCTTCGTGGCGATATAGCTGTCGGGGCCCGCCTCCAGTCGGCATCCTTCGATCACATCGGTCTGAATCAGCCCGCCGAGCCTTTGGGATTTCTCCACAACCATCGAGCGGATGCCCTGCTTGCCAAGAAAATAGGCGGTTGCAAGTCCTGAAACGCCCGCGCCCACAATGATGACTGGTTCAGCCAAAACGCGTTCTATCGATGGAAGCTTCGAACGATCTCCACGACCGCCTTCACATTTTCGACGGGTGTCTCGGGAAGAATTCCGTGCCCCAGATTCACGATGTGGCCGGGCCTGCTTCCCGTTCTTCGCAGCAGGTCAGTCACCTTGGTGCGCAGCTCGGGCAGCGGCGCGAGCAGAGCCGCAGGATCCAGGTTGCCTTGAATCGCGGAGCGGTATCCGATATCCATCCAGGCCTGATCGATATTGATGCGCCAGTCCACCCCGATTACATCGCCCCCTGCCGCGTGGAGCTCACGCAAGAACCCTGCGGCCCCGGTTGCGAAGTGGATGACTGAGACGCCCGCGCCGCGAATCCGCTCGATCAGCGCTCGCGAATATGGTTGCACGTAGCGCACGTAATCTTCGGGGCTGAGCGCGCCCACCCAGCTATCAAACACCTGGATCGCACGCGCTCCGGCGCCCACCTGCATTAATGCAAAATCCCCCAATACATCTACTAACTTCCCCGCCAAGCGCCTCCACATCACCTCATCGCTGAACATCAATCGTTTTGTCTTAGCAAACGTTCGAGAGGGACCGCCCTCAATCATGTAGCTCGCGAGCGTGAACGGCGCTCCCACGAATCCCACGACGGGTACCTTATCGGAAAGCGCTCGCGTCGCCATCTGGATCGCTTCTCCGACGTATCCCAGCTCATCCGTGCTGCCGGTGGAAAGCGCATCGATATCCTCCGGCTCGCGAATTGGGTTCTCAATAAATGGCCCCTCGCCGGTAATGAATTCCAGCTTCAGTCCCATCGGTTCGAGCGGCAGAAGAAGATCTGCAAAAATAATCGCGGCATCTACGTCCAGGATTTCGATTGGCTGAAGAGTAACCGCTGCGGCCAATTCCGGCTTTTTACAGATTTCAAGAATCCCGTGTTTTGCCCGGATCTCGCGATAGGGCTTCAGGTACCGCCCCGCCTGGCGCATGAACCACACGGGACGGACGTCGGTCGGGCGGCGTCGGCACGCTTCGAGAAATCGTCCGCTCACGGGTGCCAAGCGCATGTCGCCCCTGTCTGCACCTCGTGCTGCGTTGAACCGCTAACGCGGCGGCTGTTCTTCATCACGGGGGCGGCCGCGGCGAATCCGTTTGAGTAAGTCTTCCATCCTGCCCGGCGCTGCTGAGAGAACGTCCGCTTCAAAGTGGAGATCCGGCGCGCGAAAAAGATTCAGCCGCTCGGCCACACGCCTGCGCAGGAAACCGCGAGCGCCTTCGAGCGCTTCTAAACTGTCGCGCCGCTCGCCCGCTCCGCCGCTCAGATGCAAACGCACCTGAGCGTGTTTCATGTCCGCTGAGAGCAGAACTTCTGTCACGCTGACATCCCCGATTCTGGGATCCGAGAGCTCATAAGCAATCATCTCCCCAAGTTCCTCCCGCAAGGCTTCGGAAACCCGCTCCGCGCGATGAGTGTCCATTCCGGTCTCCCCTTTGAGTGTACGTTCGCAAGCTCTCAAGCCTCACGATCCGCGCCTCGGGATGTCCCTGCTAAATCCATTCGAGGTTAGTCGCCGACAATGCGCCGCCTAACAGTTTCGCCGCGTCTGCTTCAACAGCCTGAAGCACTTGTTCAGCATGCACTCGATCGTTCGACACAGTTACGGCCGCGATCAGCGAGGCTTGCCATGAATCCAAATGATCGATCTCCGCGATCGAGATATTGAATCGCTGCCGCAACCGGTCCTTGAGGCTCTTAAGCACCTGCCTCTTCTCTTTCAAAGAGTGTGAGTATTCCACATGTATTTCGAGCGTCAGAACGCCAACCACGGGCATAAGCTCGAGAATCGGAGGGCGTTAGGTGCCTCGTACACCGCCGCGAATTCTACTGCGGCGCCGGCATTTCCACCGCGACTCGCTCCATGGTGAACGCCTCGAGGACATCGCCTACCTGGACAGCGTTGTAGTTAGTCAGAGAGATACCGCATTCGAGGCCGTTTTTCACCTCGCTGGCATCGTTCTTGAAGCGCTTCAGCGAGTCGATCTTCGCGGTGTGGATTACCTCACCCCCGCGCATCACCCGGATTTGGCTGTCACGGCGTATCGTGCCGTCCGAGACATAACAGCCGGCCACCGTGCCAACCTTGCTGATCCTGAAGGTTTCCCGCACCTCTGCATGACCCTGAATGGTTGCCTTGAAAACCGGTTCCAAAAGGCCGGTCATCGCGCGCTGTACTTCGTCGATTAATTCGTAAATGATGCTGTGCAGGCGGATCTCGACTTTCTGCTGCTCCGCGGTCGATTGCGCGCTGCGCTCTGGCCGGACATTAAAGCCCACAATAATCGCGTCGGATGCAGATGCCAGCAAAACATCATCTTCCGTAATTGCGCCCACGCCCGCTCGCAGCACCCGCACCCGCACTTTTTCGTTTGAAAGTTGCTGCAAGGTGTCTGACAGCACTTCTGCAGTCCCACCCACATCGGCCTTGATGATCAAATTGAGATCTTTCAGCTCGCCTTCTTTGAACTGCTCATTCAGAGAAGCCAGCGTAGCCACGCGAGCGCCCTTCGCCATAGCTGCTTCGCGAGCCTTGGCCTCACGGTAGATCACAATCTGTTTGGCTTTCGATGTGTCGGAGACCACCTGAAAGCTGTCCCCAACCTCGGGAAGACTTTCGAGTCCGATCACTTCAACCGGCATTGACGGCTCGGCATCCCTGGCCGCATCGCCGCGGTCGTCGAACATCGCGCGAACCTTACTGAAGAGCGCTCCACAAATAAAGTAGTCGCCGACATGCAGCGTTCCGTTCCGAACCAGCATCGTCGCAACCGGTCCACGCCCTTTATCAAGCTGCGCTTCTAATACGGTTCCCAATGCGGGCCGGTTGGGATTCGCCTTTAGATCCTGGATGTCCGCCATCAGCAATAGCATCTCGAGCAGGAGATCCAGATTCTGACCCATCTTTGCCGAGACCGGGACCATGACTACATCGCCGCCCCAGTCTTCCGCCAGAAGCCCGCGGTCCGCGAGTTGCTGCTTGACACGCTCGGGCTGGGCGTTGGGCTTATCGATCTTATTAATAGCGACCAATATCGGGACCCCGGCAGCCCTCGCATGATCGATCGCTTCCACGGTTTGCGGCATCACCCCATCGTCAGCGGAAACAACCAGTACGACAATATCGGTCACCTTCGCGCCGCGGGCCCGCATGCGAGTGAACGCCTGGTGTCCCGGCGTATCGATAAACACGATCTTGCGGTCGTTTTTCTCAACGTGATACGCGCCGATATGCTGCGTTATGCCGCCCGCCTCGTGCCCGGCGACATTGGTCTGCCGTATCGCATCGAGCAGCGACGTCTTCCCGTGGTCTACGTGACCCATCACCGTCACGACTGGCGCGCGCCGGACCAGGTCTTTTGTCTCCTCCGCAAGCTCCAGATCCTGCGTGCTCTCTTGCTCATAACTGACCTGATTCGTCGAGGCGCCAAATTCACGCGCCAACTCTTCAGCCAGCCTCACGTCGAGCGTCTGGTTGATCGTCGCAAAAATCTTCTTTTCGACTAGCTTCTTAACAACTAAATTCGCTTTGACGCCCAACTTCTCCGAAAGTTCCTTAACGGTGACGCCCTCGGCTACCGTGATCTCTCGATCAATGGGCGGCGGCTCCAGAACCGCCGTGCGCTTCGAAACGCGCTCGCGGAGATTTCCCTCTTCGTGATCCTCGCGTTTCCGCGCCCCTGGCCGCAGCGGAGGCCGCGCTTGATGGCGCCGCTGTTCAGTGGGCAACGGAGTTGCAGTCTCCGCCCGTAACGGAGACGTCGGGTGCATCGGCCGCAAAATCGGCCGCCGTTGTCCGGGCTGGAGCGGGCCGGTCGGAAGCCCAGGCCCACGCATCACAGGTTGTCCCGGGCGAACTGGGCCGCGATAGATCGGCTGACCAGGGGCAGGCGAGGGCCGCCCCGGAGTTGCAGGACCAGGTCGGGTCTGCTGTAATCGCTTCACTAGATCGGGCCGCGGCGGAACGATGGGTCGCAGCGATGGTTGTCCAGCCAGACTTGCTCGCGATGCCGGCGGACGCGGTGCAATCGGCGCACCGGGCGTCAAGCCAGGCGAAGGACGCGGAGGCGCGGGACGCGGCGGAATGGGCGCGCCCGGTACTGCCGAACCCGTAGGCGCCGAAGCCGTCGGACCCGGCGCTACAACATGTGTCGGCGCTTGCGGCGCTCTTGGCGGAGGAGGCGCAGCGGGCATCGGCCGTTCAGCCGGGGGTTCCGGCCGCACAATTTCGGAAGGTGTGCCGAGCGTCCTCTGTCGCGTTTCAGGCAAAGGTTGGCGCGGACCGGATGGAACCGGCCGATTTGCCGCGGGCCCCGGTATCGGCAGTGGCGCTGGCCGCGCCGGAACGGAGATCGACCGGTTCATCGGTCCCGTGGTTGCCTGGTGACCTGCCGGTGACGCGAGCGGTGGATGTATGGCCCCCTTCGATCCAACCAATGGCGGACGAAGAGGATGAAATTTGGGTATGGGGCTAGAGCTTTCCGAGCCTGTTTGCGCGGCTTCGCCCGTTGTGCCCAGCGCCGCTGGATTCGATTCGGCCGTGCTCTGATTCGCAGCAGGTACAGGCGGAATTGCCTCGGGTGATGGCGTTGCTGCCTGTGAAGCGCTCTCGACCGACGGTGCTGCCGCCTCCGCGTCACCCTGCTTTGTCGCAGTCTCCTGAACTGCCTCAACCTTCGTGGCCGGAGCTTCCGGCCCAGGCTGCATCTCCTCTTCAGCGCCACGATCGCGAACGTGTCCGTTTGAGATTTCCGGACCGCCCGCTAACGAAGCTCGGGAACCCGTCAGTCGCTCGCGCAGTAAAAGCGCGACATCCTCGTCGATCGAGCTCGAATGCGTCTTCTTCTCCGCTACACCCAATTCGGGTAACAGTTCGAGAATGACGCCGGGCTTGACCTCGAGCTCCCGTGCCAGCTCGTTAATTCGGATTTTTTTCATAGCAGAAACTGCTGGTTAACTCCTTACACCACCACACTTTGTAGCTGGCTACTCGGATCTCT
The DNA here is from genome assembly GCA_963703035.1 of uncultured Acidobacteriaceae bacterium. Taxonomy (GTDB): domain Bacteria; phylum Acidobacteriota; class Terriglobia; order Bryobacterales; family Bryobacteraceae; genus Bog-105. The sequence continues at coordinate 4,308,976 of OY969780.1, forward strand.
CCATGGTATCAAATTTGCCGCTTTCGTCGACTTCTTCGGAACCCGCCACGGCCCGCAGCGTAGAGGGCGCAGCTGACAATCCTTCCACGTTTCCCAGATCCAAAACCTCACCTTCTCCGGTTTCATCTATCGGCGCCGTTTCGTGAGTAGCCAAATCACGCTCGAGCACGCCCGTCTCTATATTTTCGAATGCAGGAGGATCGTGCTCCTCCCCCAAATCTATGCCTTCCGCTGCCGGACTGGTGTCTGCGTCAATTGCCGTCTCGACGCTCTCGGCATCGGCCGGCGCCGCTTCGTCTTCTGCCGCATCGTACTGGCCATAGAACGATACAACCGCCGATTGAATCTGGCTCACCGTCGCCTCGTCAATCTCGGGTATGGCCTCCAATTCTTCAGGCGTCATCGAACCCAGTCGCTCAACCGTACCGATATCCGCCGCCACGAGCTTCTCTACGACAGCTTCGTCCAGGCCATGATCGATCAACACAGAAACGGGCGCGCCCGAGATCACCATATCCGCCATCCTCTCATCCAATTCGCGCCGCTTTTCCTCCTCGCTCTTAATATCGATTTTCCAGCCGATCAGCTTTGCCGCTAACCGCACATTCTGGCCGCGTTTTCCGATCGCAAGCGATAGCTGCAAATCATCGACAACCACCTCCATGTGCTTTTCCGCGGCATCCATGATCGTCACGCGGGAGATTTTCGCGGGGCTCAAGGCCTTGCTCACATACTGAACCGGATCGTCTGAATATTCAATAATGTCGATCTTTTCACCGCGAAGCTCGCGGATGATCGATTGGACGCGCATGCCTTTCATGCCCACGCACGCACCCACGCTATCCACATCGCGGTCGCGGCTGAACACGGCAATTTTGGTTCGTTCGCCCGCCTCGCGCGCGCAAGCCTTGATCGATACCGTGCCGTCGTATATCTCTGGAACTTCCTGCTCGAAGAGCCGCATCACCAGCTCAGGCGCGGCCCGCGATACAACCACGCCCGAATTCTTGCCGCCCCGCTCCACGCCCTTGATCACGCCACGCACGCGATCGCCCACGCTGAACGTCTCTACGCGCGATTGCTCTTTCTTCGGAAGACGAGCCTCGGCTTTCCCGATGTCCACAATATAGTCTTGGCCTTCGAGCCGTTTGATTACGCAGTTCACCAGCTCGCCCTGCCGCCCTTGAAACTCGGAAAACACGCTGTCGCGCTCGGCTTCCCGCACCTTTTGCAAAATCACTTGCTTCGCCGTTTGCGCGGAAATGCGCCCCAACGCATCGGTCGGCTTCAATACGCGGACCTCCGCGCCGATATCCGCGCTCTCGTCGATTCTCTTGGCCGCCGAAACGCTGATCTGCTTCACCGGATCCTCGACGGCATCGACCACTTGCTTGACCGTATAAATCTGGATGTTTCCGGTGTCCTGGTCCAGATCTGCTACCAGATCTTCCTGCGACCGGAAATGCTTGCGCGCGGCCGCCAGCATCGCGTCTTTCACCGCGTCCAGCACGATCTGCGGATCTATGCCTTTTTCCTTGCTCAATATCTCAATGGACTGATAGATCGAAGCCACGTGAATACCTCTAACACTTATCCTTTGATGTTTTGCTGATGCCGGAAGTACCGGCTCACCACTCGAACTTCAGGTTGGCCTTCTGCACCTGCGCCAACGGAATACGCACCCGGTGCCCCGGTTCCGTTTCGAGCTCCAGCTCCCCATCGGCGAGTTGCGCCAGCTTGCCTTCAAACCGCACCTGCCCCTCAATGGGTTCCTGAACCCCCACCCGGATCTTCTGTCCAAGAACACGCTCGAAATCGCGTGGCTTAGAAAGCTTACGCTCTACGCCAGGCGAGCTCACTTCAAGTGTGTAACTCTCGCCGGGTACCGCGTCTTCGGCGTCCAACAGATGCCCGAATTTCTCGGAGATCAGCTGGCAATCGGCGTGAGTGACTCCTCCGGGCTTATCGATATACACCCGCAGCAGTCGCGCTTTCCCTCCGCCGCGCAGTTGAATTTCCACAATTTCGATACCTGTCCCGGTCGCCGCCTGTTCGCCCAGCCGCGTGATCCTTTCTAATACTCCGCTTTGTTCTAACCCCGGCATGTGCCTCGCGATCCAATAAAAAAGTGGGCTTTCGCCCACCTTTCCGTTTCGACGCTCTGTTCCATATTACAGCACTCCCGCCGCGATACTGCAAATCTCATCCTGAATGCTCGGGACGCACCGCGCCGTGCCGGCTTAAATAGCGGCCGGCGATCACCGACAACACAAAAACTAACGGCATGAAGTTCCGCGTCTCAGACAGCCAGCTGAAAACCAGGCTCGACGGGAACAACACGGCGTAAAGGTAGAACGCCATGCGCTTGAGCGAACCCGGCGTCTCCTTCCAGGCAATGGCCAGAAATGGAGCATAGGCGCACGCCGTAATGACGAACATCGCCGGCCATTTCACGTCTTTCCAGTTCGTAAAGATATGTGCCGCGCTGACCCCGCTGACCTGCTGATACTGCATGCTTCCATGTAAAACGAACATGCGCACGCCGAAGAACACAGCCAAGCTGGCAACACACAGCACAGTGGCCTTGGCAGCGTAATTTCGTTCTCCACGGCGGAACAACACATAAAAGCCTGCCAGCGCGAGCACAGTCTCTTTTGCAAGCGAGCCAATCAGCAGCGTTGACAGCAACAATGGGAAATTTTCCGTTTCCAAAAAGATGAGCGCGAGCACGAACGAGAGATGCGACAACGGATCTGTAAGCTGCCCGGCGTACCACTCGAAGCTGATTGGATACACTGCCGCCACTAACAGCAGCGCGAACATAGCGCCCACATAGTCAGTAAATAAAGATGCGTACCGGTACAGCGCAAAAAAAAGCAGAACGCCCGCAATCGCGCGATATATGTCACGCGCCGCGGCAAATTCTACCCCACAAAGCTCGATCCAGCGCACGATTGCATTTGGCAGAAACCGGTACGAATGCGGCACAGCTCCGGGCAATAGCTGTATCACTTCATTCTGCAAGTCTTCTTGCACCCGCAGATTCGGGACGTGGGGAACATACGTGCCATGCCGGTCCACGTAATAGTTGTGCAGATTATTCGTGAAGCTCGAAAGCAGAAAAATCAAAAAGACCAGAACTGCTGCTCGCGACCGGCCCAGCCGCTTTGACTCAGACCGGTACAGCAAATAGCAAATCAGTGCGCACGCTGCATATCCGAACGCAACTGCGGGAGTCGTCCTCGATAGTATTGGGCGCGGGGCCGCCCAGTGAAACAAGGCCGGCAATACCGCCAGCACGGCGAGAACCCAGATGAGAACCAGTGCAGGCCATCGCCGCTTCCGCGCAACAGCACTCTTTTCCTCTCGTGCCGTTCCTCCGGTGATCCGCAGACGGGAATCCCCGCTTCTGTCTGCGGCCTAACGCGCCGCGGTCGTGGCTTCTGCCGGTTTCACCGGCGAAAACACGGTCCAGCGATTCGCCTTCAGATCCTCGAGTAACGGCTGTTGCCACGCATATTCCTTATGCGCTTTCAGGAATTCGGCCGCGTGAAACTCAACTCCGCAAGGGTGCCCCATGCCCGCGGCGAACGACAGTTTTTCTGCCATCGCGCTGTCCGCAACCTTCGCCTCAGCCGTCCCTGCAGGCCCATACGGCCCCTGCCAGCCCTTCATTCCCCGGCTCGATTTATCGATGTGGCCGCAAATCGTTCGCTCGTTCGGATCGATTTCCTTCGTGACCACGTCGTAGTGATCGGTCTCGAACTTCTTGCCCGCGTCTACGTCGATCCGGCTCTTGTACTGAGCCATCAGCTGATCCCACCGGCGATGCCGCACCTGGTCCGGTGTGTTGGGATCGTTAGCCGGAAAATCCGTCTCCTCCGCAATCAGCTTCGGATTGATCGGGAAATTGGATCCCACAAAATAACCGTCCTTCGTACGATCTAGCGTCACGTTCTTCAACCCCAGTTCCAGGCGCCCGATCTCGTTCGTTTTGCGATCGCCCACCAGCCACGTGTTCGCGTATCCGCCGTTGTTCCCTTCCTTCATGATCCGGGCGAAATCATCGATGGATTCCGAGTACTGCATCGCCTTTCGCGCGCGCACAAATTCAGGCGTAGCATTCTTATCGAAACCATGGAAATTGCTGATCGTGGTCTCCGTAATCATGATTCCCGCATCATTGATTCCGAAATCGTCTCCGCTATGAATCAGCCCCGGCATGCCGTCCATGATGAAGTGATGACCGCCCGTGGGGGCAATATCAAAAACGATGTTCCAGCGGCTACCGGTTAAATAATCGGTCCAATTGTTGTGCCCGATCACGATGCGCCCGTCCTTTGTATAGCTGCCCGTCGCAACAAACGCGCTGCAATGCTCAGCCGGATTGCTTACCACCCCTTTGGTCTCGAGCCGTTTGGCTTCGCCGTAGTAATACGAAAACTCCATGTAGGCGTTCATGGTCACCAAATCCATCACATCCAGCTTGGAACCGTGCGCCCGCAGCCCATCGACTATGCCTCCGAGCTCCTGACGATACTCGTCCGGCACGCGCGGCCAAAAATATTTCAGCGATACTTCGCGTAGCTCGGCCCAGTTGTGATTGACCCCGTGAGTCGTGCTGAGTTCAATCGCGCGCTTTGAATCCTCGATTTCCGGCGCCAGCAGATATCCGTGCTGGAACCCGATGGCGGACGGCGCGCCTTCGAGATGGACGAAAATCCATCCTTCCTTTACTGGATTGCGGAAACCGCCCTGCAATCTCGAATCTGAAGTTTGGGTTTGCGTCGCGCATTGCGCCCCGAACACCCCGCAAAACAGAATCGCTAGACCGAACCATCGAACACGAGAAGCGCTGAGCATGTACTCGATTACAGCACAGGAGTGCGTCTCATGGGAGACCCACCTCCCGCGAAGCGAGGCTTTGAACGTAGCCACCACTCGATGGTCACAGTGTTGATCGAAAAGCCGATCCAGAACGCAATCCCAAAAAATTGCCTGGGCGTCAGATGGGTCAGCGCGCTCGTCGCAAAAAACACTCCCATTACGGGACGCGTAGTCGCGATCCCCAGAAGAATCGCGATTGCTCGGCCGAGCCAGCGCCGCTTCAATTCCAACTCACCGCGCCTCCTATATATAAAGGCGCGAAGCAGCGAGAACAGGAACAAGCTGTTAAACAATAAAACCGCCGAGCGCTCGACCCAGCCGCCCACCGAATACACGCTCATCGCGTAAGCTGTGATTCCGACCACGCCGCCCAGCGGAAAGAAAAGGCGTTCCGGCCAGACCGCTCCGGCAAACCTCCGGAAAATCAAGAATGGCGCGAGCAGGACGAATGCCAGCGCCGGAAGAATGTGCGCCAGAGTCAGCGTGTTGTGAGACGCGAACAGCGCATCCAAAGCAACCAACTTCGGCGGTCCGGAGCTGAGGGGATGAGCCAGCGCGAAAATCCGCCGCACAACCGCCGCGATCGCAACCGCGATGCACGCCCAAAATCCGATGAGCAGCCAACGCGGCGCTCTGCCTATTCCGTAGTCTTCCACTACCCTTGCTCCCTCTGTGAAAGGAAGACGAAGATTCTCGAAGGCGTGTTCACCCCGGTTTTACTCTTCCTTCGTTCCTCAGAAGTTCCAGGCGGTGCTATTGCCTAGTGACTCGACCCCATACATTTGGCCTTTGGAGGCGCGTCCCCACATGCGCCAGAGACTCGCAATCGCGCGTCTATAGCATAAAAGACGGATAGGCTCGAAGCCCGGTTCGTCTCCATATTCATTCGCCCGGCGCACGCGGATATGCATTGTGTGCGGTTGTGACGCACACGGCAATATGACACACTGATTGTGCAGGTGCTATAGCACAATGAGCCGCAAACGTGCACACGTGTTCCTTCCTGACGACCTGTTGGCCGATGTCGATGCCCTGGTCGGCCCACGCGCGCGCAGTGCCTTTTTGACTGAGGTGATCCGTGAGGCGGTGAACCGTCGCCGCTTGCTCGAATTTCTGAGCAACAAGGAACCCATCTGGAAAGACGAGGACCATCCCGAGCTCGCGGAGGGAGGCGCGGCGTGGGTCCGCAAGCTGCGCGAGGAGGATCTGCGTCTCGAAGGGGAATTACTCGGCAATTGGCTTAACCCGAAGCGAGACGAATGATCACCTATCTCCCGGATACGAACGTCTTGGTCGATGCGCTCAATCACAAGCGCGGCTGCCGCGAATGGCTGCGAGATCTGGTGTTACAAGGTCATCGGCTGGCGTGCTGCGCTATCACGTTGGCCGAGGTCTATTCCGGGATGTTGCCGCACGAAGCTGCGGGCACTGATGCGTTCTTGTCCGCCTTTGTCTGGTATGGCAATTCGCGCGGGACCGCGCGACGGGCCGGCCGCTTGCGTTTCGAGTATGCGAGGCAGGGAATTACTCTCTCGCTGGCCGACACGCTGATCGCGGCCACCGCTCTCGAGCATGCGCTGACCCTGATCACTCACAACCAAAAGCATTTTCCAATGCCCGAGCTGTCGCTCTATCCGCTACCGCGGGAAATCTCATGAATGGATCGACCGAATTCCTGCTACGCTTCTCGACCTGAGAGCGCTCATGAACCGGCCAGGCTTTACTTTTCCGCCCCCCCAAACAGCCCGCCCGGAAAATGCATGGGCGATTAGAGCGCGCGACTTCGGTCGGACGTGGGGCAGGCCATCGTCTTTTGTGGCCTGCCCTGACTGACTTTGGTTACTCAGGCCGAACAGTAACCACAAGAGCGTACTCATGCCTTGAATCTTTTCAGTAGGAACACTCGACCGCATGATTTTGAACTTCCGACCGCTACTCTTCGTCTTCCCCACATGCGGCAGAGACTCTACGCATTCTTACGCGGCTTCCTAGATCTCGTGATTGCCGTTGGCGCGTCAGCCAGCCTGATGCTCCTGTTAAGAGGCCGCGTTCCCGACTGGCTCGGACTCTCTGCAGGCGCGGCATTGCTACTCGCCCTGTACCTCCTTGGGAATCACTGGATCGAACGGCGCAAGCCTGCAGAACTATACACGCGTCGAGGCGTTCACCAATTTGCAACAGGTCTCGCTCTCGGTATCGCCTTGTTCGCTTCCGTTATGGGCGTTCTCGCGATTTCGGGAGCTTACCATCCGACTGGATGGAACAGCGCACGCACTCTTGCGCCAGGGCTGCTGCTTGCGTTCCTCGACGCGGTCTTTGAGGAGATTGTCTTCCGCGGATTTCTCTTCCGCTTGTTCGCTGCCGTGGGAGGAAACTGGACAGCCCTCGCCCTCACTGCCGCCCTATTTGGCCTGGCCCATCAATCCAACCCTCACGCAACCCTGGCAAGTTCCGCAGCTATAGCCATTGAAGCCGGTATTTTGCTTGGCGCTGCTTACGCCGCTAGCGGTTCACTATGGCTGCCCATCGGCATACACGCGGGGTGGAACTTCGCAGAAGGATCCATCTTCGGGATGGCGGTGTCGGGTAACAACTTTTCTCACGGACTACTGGCCGGTAATCTGCACGGCCCAACCATTCTCACCGGAGGCCCATTCGGACCCGAAGCTTCCCTCGTGGCTGTCATCGTTTGCTGCATTCCGGCTGTGGTGTATTTGCGCAGAATGAAAACTACAGCGTTTGCATCGCCGCCTTTGGAGCCTCTTGCCGCAACCTAACCACACAGCTAGCAGAACCGCGCGACAGCAAGCTGCCTCGCCAAGCTACGAAATATGCCAAACTTCTAGCAGCCCACGCCGATGCTCGAAAGCTGGTGTCGCGCCCTGCTGGGCGCCGGAATCATTTTAGGTTCTATCGCGCTCTACTTCGCGACTCGGTTCGTCCTCGCCATGTTTCACGGGTCACGCCATTCGCTCCACTCACTCTCGCCGGAGTCGCCGTTCTCCTGACCCTCGTGACGATCCTCGCCGCTCTCTTTGCCGCCCTCCGCGCCGCCACAGTCGATCCCATCGAAGCCCTGCGTGCTGAATCAGTTCGGTCACTCTAGAGACCGTCATGACGCTTAACTAAAACCGTGCTAAAACATTTCTATATGCTCGTGTTTTGGCTAATCTGAGCATGGCCTCTGAACAAGATGTTATCGGACCCTGGTCAGAGGTGAAGCTTGACATTCTTCGAGAGTATGCCGTTCCATACTCGACCATTCTGTCCACTAGGAATTTCTATCACTGTTACATTGATGCCTTTGCTGCCGGAGGATCGCACATTTCCAGGAAGACAGGTGCTGTCGTTCAAGGCAGCGCGAAAATCGCGCTGAGTACGCAGCCGCCATTCAACGAGTATCACTTCATCGACACTAGTCCAGACCGCGTAAACCAGCTACGAGCGTTGAGCGCTGGAACTCCCCATGTTCACGTGCACCTCGGGGATTGTAACGAGATCCTCCTCCGAGATGTATTCCCTCGTGTCCGCTATCAGGACCATCGTAGAGGCCTATGCTTGCTCGATCCCTACAACATCGATCTCTCATGGGACGTAGTGTTCACAGCCGGACAGATGAGGTCTATCGAAGTCTTCCTGAATTTCATGGTCATGGACATGAACATGAATGTGTTGTTGCGGCATCCCGCTAAGGCTGACGCGTCCCAAATCGCGCGAATGGACCGATTCTGGGGAGATCGCTCCTGGCGCGAAGTCGCTTATGAGGTCAGCCGCCAAGCGAGCCTCTTCGAGCAGTCTGAGGACGTAAAAGTAGAAGACGCAAACGAAAAAATTGCTGAAGCGTACCGCGCCCGCCTCATGCATGTCGCTGGGTCGTCTTTGTCCCTCCGCCGCTTCGATTCGTCAACACCTTGCGACGAACAATCTATTACCTTTTCTTTGCCTCATCAAACGAGACAGGCAAGAAGATCGTTGAGCAAATTTTCCAAAAATATCGCGTTAGACAGGGGCTTTAACGATGGCTGAAAGCTCACACATCGAGTGGACGGATGCTACCTGGAACCCAGTGACCGGTTGTTCAAAGATCAGTCCGGGATGTAAGCACTGTTATGCTGAACGCCTTGCTCATAGACTTCATGCTATGGGGCAGAAGAATTATCGTAACGGCTTTGAATTGACTCTGCACCCTGAAATGCTGGAGCACCCGCTGAAATGGCATCGGCCGCGCCGTGTATTCGTGAATAGCATGAGTGACCTCTTTCATGAAAACGTGCCTCAAAAATACATTCAGGATGTCTTCGCGGTAATGCGGCGTGCCGATCGGCACCAGTACCAAATACTCACAAAGCGATCGGAAAGGCTCCTGAGTCTGGATCCCTTTATCGAATGGGAGCCGCACATTTGGATGGGCGTCAGCATTGAAAGCGAGAGATATCTCAACCGCGTGGACAACTTACGTCGCACCGGGGCTCATATCAAATTCCTCAGTATTGAACCCCTGCTTGGTCCGTTGCGCTACCTGGACCTTACCGGGATTAATTGGGTAATTGTGGGTGGCGAGTCAGGCCCAGAAGCGCGTCCGCTGAATCCCGACTGGGTTCGCCACATTCGGAATCTGTGCGTGCGATCAAGAGTACCGTTCTTTTTCAAGCAGTGGGGTGGGGTTCTAAAATCGAGGACGGGCCGCGTTTTAGATGGCCGCACATGGGACGATATGCCACTCCCGCCTCGCCTTATTGATAAGCATGAATCGCCGTTAGAGGTCCTGGCGTAAGCGGCCTGCGTGCCGAATAACAATCCCCAGCGTGGCGCAGACGCTCGCTTTCCGTCGTCTGCGGAATCCCCGCTGTCCTTCCAGCCCGTAGCCAGCACCCGTGCCCGCTCCCGCCTGACCAGCATCGACGCGCTTCGCGGGGCAGTCATGGTGCTCATGGCGCTCGATCACGTCCGCGACTTCTTCCACATTGGCGCAATGTCCTTCTCCCCCACCGATCTCGCTAAAACAACTCCCATCCTGTTCTTCACGCGCTGGATTACTCATTTCTGCATGCCCGTGTTCATGTTCACGGCCGGCACCGGTGCATTTCTTTGGTGGCATCGCGGCGGCCGCACCAAACGCCAGCTCTCGCGCTTTCTCTGGACCCGCGGACTTTGGTTCGTCCTCCTCGAGCTGACGGTCATGCAAGTCGCCTAGGACTTCAATCTCCCGACCCGCTTCCTTATCATCCTTCTGATCCTGTGGATCTTTGGATTCTGCATGATCGTCATGGCGGGGCTCGTTCGCCTGCCCATCTCTTGGCTCGTGGTGTTCAGCGTCGCCCTCATCGCGTTGCACAATTGTCTCGATCCCATTGCTGCATCCCATTTCGGCTCCGCCGCTTGGATCTGGAATCTCATCCATCAGCCGGGCGTCTTCGTCCTCGCAGGCAAATCTCTACTGACGCCATACACGCTTCTGCCTTGGATCGCCGTATTGACAGCCGGCTTCTGCTTCGGTCAAGTTCTGAAATGGGAGCCGTCGCGCCGTGAACGCTTCGTGCGATCCCTCGGACTCTTTTCAGTGATGGCGTTCATTGTGCTTCGGGCCATTAACAAATATGGAGACCCAGCCCCCTGGTCCATTCAGAAATCCACCATATTCACAGCACTCTCTTTTCTCAACTGCACGAAATATCCGGCCTCTCTCGACTTCTTGCTCATGACGCTCGGACCCGCATTGTTACTGTTCGTCTACCTCGATCGGCATGCGCCCAACCCCAACAATCCGTTGGTCACATTCGGCCGCGTACCGCTGTTCTACTTCATCCTGCACTTCTACCTCATTCACGCTTTAGCGGTGCTCTTCGGCTTCCTGCGATACGGCACAGCCACGTTTTCGTTCATGTTCAATCCCCTTCCGTCAATGGGAGGTCCTCAGCAACTTTTCCCAAAAAACTTCGGCTACAGTTTACCCGTCGCGTACGCGGTCTGGATCATCGTCGTTGCCTCTCTGTATCCGCTCTGCAGATGGTACGCAAGCGTCAAAGCGAGAAACCGCAGCCCGTGGTTAAGTTACCTCTGAGAGATTGTAAGAGACGCACAAATCATGAACCGAACCAAACGCACTGAACTCCGCAGGCTTCCTACTCGTGGCTCGCACGACCCCGAGACGATTCATTCGATCCTCGATGCCGCGTTTCTCGCGCATGTGGGATTTCAGGTAAACGGCCAGCCTTTCGTGATCCCCACGCTGTTTGGCCGCGACGGCGACACGCTTTACTTGCATGGCTCCGCTGCGAGCCGAATGTTGAATGAGCTCAAAACGGGAATAGCGGCTTGTGTCACCGTAACCTTGGTAGACGGATTAGTGCTCGCTCGGTCTGCGTTTAATCATTCAATGAATTATCGGTCTGTAGTCGCGTTTGGCACAGCGCATAAGATCGAGGAACCGGCCGAGAAAATGCGGGCCCTGCGCGTCGTCTCTGACCACGTGATCGCGGGCCGTTGGAACGATGTCCGCACTCCCACCGACAAGGAACTGAAAGCGACGACCGTGCTCGATTTTGCAATCGAAGAAGCCTCAGCAAAAATTCGGACTGGGCCGCCCCATGATGATGAAGACGATTACAATCTGCCCGTCTGGGCCGGAATTCTCCCCCTCGCGGTGGAGGCGAAAGCGCCTATATCTGATCCCCGGCTTGCGAATGGCCTTGAGCCGCCGCAATACGTCGCACGCTTTAGAACGAGATAACGCATCGTAGGGTGGGGGCGTGTGCCCGCACCGCATAAGCTCCTTTGTGTTAGCCTAGCCAGAACCCACAAACTCTCCAGGAGACACATAATGACAACTCAAGAAGTTGCAAACACGCTCGTGAAACTTTGCTCGCAAGGCAAGTTCGATGAAGCCATGCGCACCCTCTACTCGCCCGATATCGTCAGCGTCGAAGCCGGTGCGCCTCCCGGACAATCTCGGGAATCGAAAGGCCTCGACGCCGTAATGGCCAAGGGCGAATGGTGGACCGCCAACCACGAAGTCCACTCTTCCAGTGTTGAAGGTCCGCTCGTCGCAGCTTCCCACTTCGCAGTCGTCTTCAAGTTCGACGTCACCTTCAAGCCTCAGCAGAAACGCTTCCGGATGGAAGAGGTGGCCGTCTACAAAGTTGCCGATGGCAAGATCGTTTACGAAGAATTTTTCTACAGCATGTAGAGAACGATTCCGAGCCTGGATTTGAGGCCCACTTGGTCTGATTCTCCCTCGGCCTTTGCAGATTCGGCAAAGATCCCACCGCCGTGCTCCGCACAATCGCTCGCGGGAGCGTCGCAATCATTTCTGCCGGTCCATGACGGAGAGGAAACGCCATGTCGATCGTCGATTTCTTAATCGGACGGCCAATTGCCACATCTGACGAGCGCGCTCAACAGATCGGCGTAACAAAAGGCATCCCGATCTTTGGCCTTGATGCGCTCAGTTCCGCGGCGTATGGGCCCGAAGCAGCTCTAACTTTACTGATTCCTCTTGGTGTGGCCGGTCTCGGGTACATCGTCCCTATCAGTCTGAGCATCATTGCTCTACTGATCGTCGTTTTCTTTTCCTATCGCCAGACCATCGCGGCTTACCCGGGAGGAGGCGGATCATATACCGTGGCGCGCGAAAATCTAGGCGTCGCTCCTGGCCTGTTGGCCGCCGCTGCGCTGATGATCGATTACGTTCTAACCGCGGCTGTAGGCATATCCGCCGGCATCGGCGCCCTCACTTCCGCCGTTCCTTCACTACATCCACGGACTCTGTCACTGTGCCTGATCGCACTCGCGATAATCACTCTCGTAAACGTTCGCGGCCTCAGCGAAAGCGGGAGCGTCTTTTTGCTTCCGACTTATCTATTTCTTGTCTGTATGCTTGCGGCGATCGCGCTGGGGATCCTCAAAACGCTCGTGAGCGGCGGCAATCCGACGCCCATCGTCTCTCCGCCCGTTTCAGGCGCCGCCGCAGGTGCGGCGAGCCTCTGGTTACTGCTCAAAGCATTCTCAAGCGGTTGTACTGCAATGACAGGCGTGGAAGCTGTAAGCAACGGCGTCAGGGCCTTCCGCGAACCCACTGCGAAGATCGCACAACGCACGCTGGCGATTATCATCGTTTGCCTTGTCGCGATGCTGGCGGGAATCGCGTATTTGGTTCATCATTACCGGATCGTTGCTACCGACCCGAATGGAGATCATTACCAGAGCGTGTTGTCGATGTTGTTCCAGGCGGTCGCGGGACGAGGATCCTTTTATTACGTCGCGATCTGTTCGGTGCTGATGGTATTGATTTTCTCGGCCAATACGGCATTTGCCGACTTTCCAAGAGTCTGCCGCGTGGTCGCTGAAGACCGCTTCCTCCCCGTTTCCTTTGCCACGCGCGGGCGTCGGCTGGTCTACACAGAGGGAATTTGGGTCCTCGCGTTCCTCACCGCCGCTCTCTTGGTCGCCTTCGGCGGTGTGACGGATCGATTGATTCCGCTGTATGCCGTCGGAGCATTTCTGGCGTTCACTCTCTCACAAGCAGGAATGCTGGTCCATTGGCGGAAGGTGCGAGGCCCCGCCGCGCGCCGAAAGATGTTCGTCAACGGAATAGGTGCAATTGCAACGGGTGCTACCGTCGTTGTCGTCATTATTTCCAAGTTTGTGGAAGGGGCTTGGATTACTGTCGTAACCGTTCCCGCCATCCTGCTGCTCATGTACGGTGTGCGGCGTCATTACACCAATATTGCAAGTGAAATAGCCAGCCCAGCGCCGCTCGAACTAACCGGAAACAAGCCGCCGCTGGTGGTGCTTCCTCTGCAGCAATGGAGCAAGATTTCTAAGCACGCCCTATGCGCCGCCTTGGCCATTTCGAGCGAGGTGAAGACCCTCTATGTTACTGACCAGGACAAATCGGATGAATTTCTCGACAACTGGACCCGCAATGTAGTTGAGCCTGCCCGCAAAGCGAATTCGAGCGTTCCCGAGCTGGTCGTGCTCCCATCGCCCTTTCGGTTTGTCGTGTATCCGATCGTCGATTACGTCATTAAGCTGTCACGCGACAATCCCGACAGGCGCGTCGTCGCGATCGTTCCTGAGCTGGTCGAAGATCGCTGGTATAACTACTTTTTGCACTCGCAACGCGCGACATTACTCAAGACACTCTTACTCGTTAAAGGGAACGACCGCATCTCGGTTCTGAACGTACCCTGGTATTTCAAGTAACCGCGACACCTAACCCGGTGTGCTGTCCCGGTCATTTATGAACTGCCGTATCTGGTAAGTGGCGCAGGCACTTTGCCTGCCGTGCCGCGACTCATCGGGGCACTTGTTCAAGGGTTTTCGAAATTGCCGGAACATCCCACTGGGTGCGGGCACGCCCGCACCGCGCCGCTCTTCCTACAATCGTGACATGGCAGTGGGCTGGCAAACAAATGCTGAGTACTGGAAACAGTTACCTCGGCCATCTACGTTGCGGTTTCTGGCCGCCGTGTTCTGCTTGTTTGCCTCGTTCAGCTTTATTTTGGGCTCAATCACATTCGGTGAACCGAACCCCACTGCGAACATCTGTTTCGCCTTCGCGAACGGTTTCTGCGCTGTCTTGTGGGCCGTTGCAGGCACCCGGCGGCTTCCCAAAACCATGGTGCTTGCGGGTTGTTTTCAGGTCGCTTCAAATCTACTCCTTTCCATTATTTTTAGAAACGGACTATTGATTCCCGCATTCGAGTTCAGCAGTCTCAAGAACTATGCCCTGTTCAACGCGCTCACCGCTATCGGTCTAATCGTTGTCGGCTACGTGCTCTTCCTCATCTTTTTTGGTACGGAGAGCAGACGATACTACGGAACCCTGACTGAGATGCAGCTTGCTGGAGCGATCCATCGGAGTCTCGTACCCGAAATCCGCATGGCCTCGCCTCCTTTCGAGTTTTACGGCTGCTCTTGGCCGAGCGGCGAAGTGAGCGGTGACCTGGTGGACGTCGTCCAGGACGAAAGCGGCTGGTTTGCCTACGTTGCGGACGTCTCCGGACATGGCGTTCCCGCGGGCGTTCTGATGACTATGGTAAAAAGTGCAGCTCGCACCAGGTTGGCCGCGCGAGGACCAGCTGATTTTCTTCCCGCTCTGAATGATGTGTT
This sequence comes from uncultured Acidobacteriaceae bacterium, assembly GCA_963703035.1. GTDB lineage: Bacteria > Acidobacteriota > Terriglobia > Bryobacterales > Bryobacteraceae > Bog-105. The sequence continues at coordinate 4,323,976 of OY969780.1, forward strand.
GATGCCCCTCAGCGCTCCCAACATGTATGTCACGCTCGCCTTTCTCAGCTACACGGCGCATGCGCTCGAATTCGCAACGGCCGGTCATCTGCCTATCCTCTATTACGAATCCGTCTCGCGCCGCGTCAACGAGCGATGCTCCTCCAACTTTCCCATCGCTCTGATGAGCCATCCCATGTTCGAGGTTTCGAGAACCGCGAGTAATCCCGGCGACGTGTTCGTGATCCTTACCGACGGACTTACAGAAATCACCGACGGCAACGACCGCGAGCTGGGACTAGAACCGCTGAAGTCCGTGTTGGTCGAGAATGCAGGCGCTCCCCTCTCCGACCTCGCCAACCGCCTGAGAGCCCGCGCGCTCCAGCATGGGAAGCAAGTCGACGATCAGACGCTATTGTTAATTCGCTGTTCCCCGAGGCAAGTACACGAGGGTGCCGCGAACTCCAGATCAGTCACGCAGTCCGTCGTAAACCAGTTCGATCGCTGATCGTACCGCTCCGAAGTATGCCTCGACCGTCGTCGGATCCTGTGCAGCCGGGGCCTCCCAGTTCAAAATCATCGCGAAGTAAACCCAACGCTCAGGAAAGTACATGCCCCCCGCTATGCAACGGCCGTGATATCCGGGAGCGTCGAAATATCCGGCTTTCCCAAACACGCTCATGCCGAGTGGGAAAGGAACCAGATACGTGATGTCGCCGAGCGACAAGATCCGCCTGAATTCCCGCAATGTTTGGCGGTTTGCAAAGAATTTGCCCTGTAGCGCCCGCCCGAAGAAAAACACCAAATCATCAGCCGATGAGGCCAATGTCTCTACATCGTTCAGAAGCGGGTGAACCAGAGGCGCCCCGGCCAGCGAAACCATCTCGTCCCACGTGAGGCGCTTATAATCCGGAGCCCCGACGACGTACCCGAAGAGCGCGCGTGTACTATCCGGAATCATTGTGTTCTTCAGCCCGATACTCTGGATAAACTGCCGCACGTTGTCCGGCCCAGCCTGTTTCAATACCATGTCCGTCGCGGTGTTGTCGCTGTGCGTGATCATGGCTTCCATCACCGTCCGCTCGTTGATGACTCCAGATAAGTGGGGCGGGTTGAAAACGCTGCTGCCTAAGGACCACACTCTTTCATCAAGCGTAAGTTCATGAGTGACCAGTTCCTCCCCCACCGCAGGCGAGTCCACCTGACGCAAACGCTCACACAATATGAATGCTTTGTTTGTGCTCGCCGAAAAGAGCCCCTCTTCTCCATGCAACCCGGTCAGGAATTCAGAACCCTTCTCGGTAGCCGGCGCCCAGATCTTAAAAGATTTTCTTTCCGGAAGCTTCGCAAATACTTCTTGTACGTCCGCCTCTAACTCCGAGCAATCTCGCGTTTCGCCCGGCTCCGCTGATAGCCTCCCAGCTAAAGTTGGCCCAGCCACCAGCCCCAACCCCGTCGAAGCTGTCAAGAAAAAAGCCCGTCGCGTTGAAGCCATAGTCCCTCGATTATACGCACGATTGATCGCCCAGACTATGGTCCTATTACTCCTACAAAACAGCTTTGACGGACCTTTTGAAAACCAGAATCCGTTACAGTGGGCATACCCATGAATTGCCCGAACTGTGGATTGGCAAACTCAGAGAACGCAAAATTCTGCGCCAACTGCGGCACCCCACTCGGCGCTGCCGCAGGCCAGCAGTACCAACCTCCTCCGAACTATCAGGCGTCCGGCCCCTACCAGCAGCCCGTGGCGCCACGCACCGGAAACTCGCTTGCGAAAAACATCGGCCTCGGCTGTTTAATCCTGATCGTCATCTTCCTACTCTTCAGCCTTTCCTGCACCCGGGCCTGTTTCCGATTTGGCCACCGCCGAGCCTATATCCATCGCCGCGCTTTTTAATTTTTCAAAGCCCTCAATAACTTAGATCGAAACGCCTGTTCCGCCGGTTTGCCCGCTCCTGCTACCGTGCGTGCGGAGGTAATTGAAACCATGTCGTCGAATTCACAAATTTCCGCGAACCGCGCGAATGCGCAGCTCAGTACCGGCCCGAAAACCCCTGAGGGAAAGGCGAAATCTTCCCTGAACGCCGTCAAAACCGGGCTCACCGGCCGCACCGTCCTGCTGCCCGGCGACGATGCCGCCGCCTACCAGAAGCACGTTGATAGCTTCTTCAATAAATACAAGCCGGTCGGAGACGACGAGCACACTCTCACCCAATCGCTCGCCGACACCGGATGGCGCTTGCTTCGTATCCCCTCCCTCGAACACGGCATCTACGCCCTCGGCTACCTCGATCTGGCCGCCCGTTTTGAAAACCAAGACCCGGAGGTCCGCTCCTCGCTCATCCAGGCGCAAATCCAAGTCCTCTATGAGAAACAGCTCAAAAACATCGGGACCCAGGAAGCGCGCCTGCGTAGAAACCGCGAGAAAGATATGGCCGAGCTCAAAACTCTCCAGAAGGAGCGTAAACAGTTGGAAGAACAACGCATGAAGCAGGCCAGCGATCTTTATGAAGACGCCCGCGATGCCGGCCAGCCGTTCGATCCCGCCGAATTTGGCTTCGAATTTTCAACTCAGCAAATTGAGCAACATCTGGCCGACGTGATGAAGCGCATCTACATCCGCCAGCGCACCTATTTCTCCCGAAAGGACGCCGCTTAACCTGCCGGTTCATCCATTTTCGATACCCTTCTCACAATCCGCACTCGACGATCTTCGAAACCGCCTCGCGCGCACCCGCTGGCCTGACGAAATACCGGGCTCTGGCTGGCGCTACGGTTTCGATCTCCGCTTTCTGCAGGATATCTGCGCCTATTGGAAAGACAACTTCGACTGGAAAGCGCAAATCGAGCGCTTCTCCCGGTTCCATCACTTCCGCTACAACTCCGATGACATTGGAATCCACTTCATTCATGAGCGCGGCAAAGGACCCAATCCCATCCCGCTCGTTCTCACTCACGGGTGGCCCGGCTCGTTCCTTGAAATGCTGCGTATCATTCCGCGGTTGACCGATCCCGCGAGCCACGCAGCGGATCCTGCGGACTCCTTCGATGTCGTAGTCCCATCGCTTCCCGGCTTCGGCTTCTCGGATCGCCCCATCCGCCCAGGCATGAACACTTTCCGCATCGCCGAAATCTGGACGGGACTGATGGACGACTTAGGCTACAGCCGTTTTGCCGCGCAGGGAGGCGACTTCGGCGCAAGCGTGAGCACCATCTTGGGGCTGCGCCATGCAGATCGAATCCTCGGTATCCATCTGAACTACATCCCCGGATCCTACCGCCCTCCTCTCGATCCCTCCGCGAAACTCGACGCGGTGGAAGAGCAATTTCTGAAAGACGCGGCGCGTTGGTACGACGAGAGTGGCGCTTACGCACACCTGCAAAGGACGCACCCGCAGACGGCCGCGTATGGGCTGAACGATTCACCGGCGGCCTTAGCCGCCTGGATTCTTGAGAAATTCCGGGCTTGGTCGGATTGTAACGGCGATCTCTACGGCAGGTTCACGCGCGATGAGCTGCTATCTAATGTGACGCTCTATTGGATCACTGAAACCATTCACTCGTCGTTCCGCTTATATTACGAAGGAGGAAAAGCGCCGCTTCACTTCGCGCCGGGCGAATTCGTCCATGTGCCTTGCGCAATCGCCCGCTTCCCGAAAGAAGAACCCTTCCCTCCACGCCCCTGGATCGAGCGCGGGTACAACCTGCAACATTGGACCGATATGCCGCGCGGAGGCCACTTCGCAGCCGCCGAGGAACCTGAGCTGCTCGCACAAGACATTCGCGCCTTCTTCCGCCGCTTCCGTAACGACTCAGGAATCTGAGCGCAATACCGATAGCGATCGCAATCACAACCGCCTCGCAGATGCCGCTCCCGTTATCGGGCGAAACGTGAAACCAGCGTTCGAAAAAGTCCATCCGTATCCTTGTTAAGTCTAGCTTTCCTTCTTCGAGACCACGCGAACAGGAATTCATTATATGCTTCGCACTATGGTGATATCGTCAGAGGTCATCATGCGCTTTCATGACAAGGTCGGAAAATTGAGCAGGCGCGAACGCTCCGAAATGCTCCGCACGTTCGATGAACTCGTTTCGAGAATTCCTCGCCGCAATGCCGCAGCTGGAGACCGGGAACTCGCGCAACTGCGTCAGGCAAGGAAAACAGGCGGACGCCGCACACGTTCAGACCTGAGATGACGCGCATATCGATCCCATCGGTTCGGGTGGAGCTGACCTTCAGTCTGCAAACGCGGCTTTCGAGCCGACTTCAAAGACATCCCGCACACTCACTCGTGCCGCAACGCCACCATCGGATCCACCTTCGTCGCGCGCCGCGCCGGCAAATAACAAGCCAGGAGCGCAATGCTCACCAGCACCACCGCAACTGCGCCAAACGTGATTGGATCTGCCGGGCTCACCCCGAACAGGAACCGGGCGATTAACCGCGTCAGCGCAAACGCGAGCGCCGCGCCCACCACAACCCCGGCCAGCGTCAGCTTCAGCCCCAGCTTCGTAACCAGGCCCAGCACGCTCGCCCGGTCCGCGCCCAATGCCATGCGTAGGCCAAATTCGCGCGTCCGCTCGTTCACGAAGTAAGACATCACTCCGTAGATTCCTACCGCCGCCAACAGCAGCGCCATCGCCGCAAAGATCTCAAGCAGCCGCATCACGAACCGAGAATCGTCAATCGAACCCGCAAGAAACCGGTCCATTGTCATCACATCCGTCACCGGTTGATCCGGATCGATCTTCCCCACCACCCGCTTGATATTCGCCGCGAAATCTCTTTCCCATGCCGACCCCGGCGCGACCCGCACGACAATCATCTGCGCAATATGCGGGATCGTGCAGCCGCCCGGGAACACTGCCGGCTGCTGCAGGTAAGACGAGTACAGGAAAGGCGGCGCCTTCTCTCCCAGTCCAAAATGCTTCACATCCCCGACCACTCCGACGATCTCACGCGGTTGATCTTCGTCAATCTTGTATGGCTCGTATCGCAACAGCAGCCGCTGCCCGATCGGGTCCTGATCCGGGAAATAACGCCGCGCGAACGTCTCGTTCACCACCACGGCCCACGGCATATTCCCGCGGTCTGTCTCCCTCAAATACCGCCCCTTCTTTAACGGCACCCGTAATGTCTCAAAGAAGCTCGGGCTCACCTCTGCGTTCGCCGCGTTCGGCCGCCTCTCCGCCGCGGGGACCGGCCTCCCCATGATCGAGAATGTGGCGCCTCTGGGGTTCTGGCTCATGATTCCAGCCGATTGAACACCGGGTATCGCAGTTATGCTCTCGAGCAATTCCCGGTAGAACGCTGTCACCAGCGGAGATGTCTTTTCCATGTCTCCGCCGGGCACTCTGGAAACATACTTTCCGCCTTCCGGCAAAGACGTCCCAGCCATCATGAGGTGACTCGCATCGAAGCCCGGATTGACCTGCTTCAGCCGAAGCACTGTGTTGATCATCAGGCCTGCGCCCACAAGCAGCACCATCGCGAGCGCTACTTCCGAAACAGCCAGTCCGTGGCGAGTCCATCCCCTCGATCCCGCCACTCTCGTTCGGTCACCTTCCCGGATCACAGCGTTCAAATCCGGTTTGGACGCGCGTAGCGCTGGACCGGCGCCGAACAAAATCGCCGTCACGCACGACAACATAATCGTGAACAGGAGCACTCGCCCATCAATCCCGATATTCGCCGCATTCGGAAAATCTCCAGCGAGCGCCCGGAACGCTTGAATGCCTACCAGCGTCAGACTAAACCCCAGCGCTCCTCCCAACACCGCCAGCAACCCGCTCTCTGCCAGCAATTGCTGCATAATGCGCCACCGCCCCGCCCCGAGCGAGGCTCGCACGGCCTGTTCCTTCCGCCGTGTTTCCGTTCGCGATTGCAGCAGGTTCGCGACATTCAGGCAAGCGATCAGCAGGACAAAGCCCACAGCGCCCAGCAGCGGATAGAGCGCTCGCGCCCAGCCCGAAATCGCTTGTTGGAGGGGCATGACCTTCGCGCGCATTCCCGTGTTGCTTTTCGGGTACGCTATCTCCAGTCGCCGCTCGATCACGTTCATCTCAGCCTGCGCCTGCGCGATCGTCACTCCTGGCTTGAGCCGCCCGATAGGCATCAGCCACCCACGATCCTTGCGCTCCGAATACCGCACGCTCTCCGGATTGATCGGCAGCCACATGTCAATCTTCTGCCCGTGAAAAGGCGCGAAATCGGGCGGCATGATCCCGACCACCGTTGACTCGACCCCGCCAATGTCGAACGATTTCCCAATCGCCTTTGGATCATTCCCGAATCGCCGTTTCCAAAACGAATCGCTGATCACAACCGTCTGCGAACGGTCCTGAATCTCGCCTTTCAAGAACGCTCGTCCGAGCTCCGGCTTCACGCCGAGTACGCTGAAGAAATTCGGGGTGGCGGCTTCGGCGCGAATTAACTCCGGCTCACCGAGATCGCCCATGGGCTGGCCCTCGGTGCCGCTCGCCAGAGCTATGTCCTCAAAAACATGGTTCTGCCGGTTCCAATCCACCACCTCCGCTATCGGCGGCCCTTCCTCGTCTTCCGGATGCCCTTGCTCGGTTTCCCAGATCACTATCAACCTGTCCGGCTGATAATACGGCAGTGGACGATACATCTCGGTATCGATCACGCTGAACATCGTGCTGTTCGCCGCAACCCCGAGCGCGAGCGACAGCACCACGACCGCTACAAAGCCCGGCGACTTGCGCAAGCTCCGAGCCGCATACCGAATGTCTTGATAGAGGGTCTCAAACGCGCGCATGTTTCATGCTAGCTGAGCCGCGACGTCAGCGAGCGGCGCCCAATTGGAGCGGCTTCTCGTAACCCGTCATCTCGAGATATCCGACGCCGCTTACGATCTCCCGGTGAATCTCGCCGGAATACGTAACAGCGCCTTCCCAATACGTTGGAAACGCTTTGTCCCGGCTGAACAACTCTTGATCCTCGAACGCGGTGCGCTCTGTTAATTGCAGATCGAGCGACGGAATCCTGATCTGCCACGCCAACGGATAACGGGCTCGAGAGTGCGGGCTTTCCCAGAATCCGCCCGGCGATAACGAGAACTCGGAGCCACTTAGGAAGTGCGCTTCTCGGCGCGAATCGACGTAGGTTCCCGAAGAGTACGCGTCTGCTCCGCCGGACTTTTTGCTGAGCCGGTAAATCATCAGCTCCTCGTTATTGTCGAGTTGAATGGAAAACCAGTCCCACCCGGCCTCGGTACTGTCTAGCTGCTCAGTAAAGAACTCGTGATCCATCCAGGCTAAGCCATCTAATGAAAGCGAGTTGCCGTTCAGTTGCAATTTCCCGCGCGCGTGCAGGCGCGTAAAAGAGATGTAATGTGACGCGCGGCCCGGCTCCGGCCCCTTCTGATTCACGCCGTTCTCGCCGTGAATCACCAACGGCTTTTCTGGCGTGAGATCGAGTTCGAGCGTGAAGCGCCGGCACACGGCTTTTAGCTCTTGCTCACCCTTCCTCCCAGCAAGCCAGCGCACTTGCCAGTTCCCGTTCCAATAGCGTTCTTCACGGGCGTCCACGCCGGCTAGTCCCGGTCCAGCGCGATTCAGCCGCTCTGTGTAAAAGAACACGCCGCTATCGATATCACTGAGCGCGAGGTGTGCCAAGTAGATTTGATCGGGACGCCAGGTCGCGTCCGCGAAGGCGAGCGTGCGTTTGGGCAAGTTTAAAGCCTGCCGGAAAAACGTCAGCTCGAAACCGAACCGATGCCCATCCGCGGCGCGCAGATTTCCCGTGTAATACCACCACTCCGTTTCGTAGTCCGGATGGCTGAAGTGATCCCGGGGAAACTGATACTCATACCCAGGCAGAGCTAATTGCCATTGCGCTGCGCACGCCGGAAGCAGCATCGCGACGAGCGTGGTGGCCACTCTAGTTTTCATGAATCACTTCGATGGGGTTCAGACGCGTAGCTGCGCGCGCCGGGTAGAGCCCGGCCAAAATCGTCGCGACATAAACGCCGGTTAGCACGGCCAGGAGTAAAGCAACCGGCCAATGGAACTGAATGGTCCAACCAAACGATTGCTTGTTGATAACGAAGATCAGAATGAGCGATAACAATGTGCCGAGAACCAGACCGATGCCGTTTGCGAGAAGCCCCAGCAAGCCCGCCTCGCAAAGAATGATTCTTCGTACCTGTGGTTGCGCAGCGCCGAGGAAACGCAATAGTGCGAATTCGCGGCGGCGGTCGATCACGACGGCCAGTAACGTGCCGGCAATGCCCAAAACGGCTACGATCACCGCCACAGCTTCGAGAGCGTAAGTGATGCGGAAGGTTCGATCAAACACTGCGATGCCTTCACGACGCAGCCTTCCGTTCGTGAAGACCATAACGGCGCGCCCGCTAATCACGTGATCAATCTGTTGGCGTACGGCTGTGGAGTCGCCGCCCGGACTTAGGAAAACAGCGAGATTCGATACCGCCGTGTCGGGCAGGTATTTCAAAAGCGTATGGCGGTCGAGCACAATGAAGCCGCGTTCCGTCGAGTAATCGTAGTAAACTCCGAGCACCTTGAAGCTCCGGGTTGCGCCGGCAAGCGGCAATCGAATAGTGCTCCCGACCCGAACATTATGCTTATTGGCAAACGGCTCGCTCACGACAGCGTAGTCGCCGGTCGGGAGCTTTGACAAAATTGCGCGACGATCCTCGCCCGGGAGGAATCGCGTGTTGGCGTTCGCTTGTACCGTTGCGGTATCACCACCCGCAAGCGTCGCGGGCAAGCCTTCGTAAGAAATTGGATACGCTCGGAACCGATCTACGGCAGTTACGCCGGGGATACGTTCGATCGCATCGGCAATGGCGGCGCTCATCGTGGGATGGCGATCGGCTCCTGCGGGTCCGGCCGGGCGCAGATAAAAGTCGGCCTTCAGCTGATTGTTCATCCAGAGCCAGACGGTTTCGCGAAAGCTGCCGACCATAATGCCGACACTTGCGGTCATCGCAACTGCCGTGGCCAACGCAGCGGTCATAACAGAGGTTCTCCCGAGCGATGCTCGCAAGGAGCGCAACGCGAGTAACGCCTCCGCGCCAAGCACTTCTCCAACAGCCCGGTTTACCGCGCCCGCAAAAAACGCCACAACGCTAGGGATCGCCGCCGCCGTCGCAGCAACCAACAATAGGGCAGCGCAATATGCAAAGACCGGCTGCCGGTTGACGGGCGGCAGTTGTGAAAATGCGCCGGCGGCCGCCAGCATGACAAGCGCCCAGAACGCGTTTCGGTGCGAGTGCACGCTTGCGTCGTATTGCTCGCGGCCTCTCGCCATGGCCTCAACCGGTGCAACGTGCGATGCCTCGAGTGCCGGCGCAACAGCGGCCAGGATCGATACGGCCAGGCCGATCGCGATCGCTGTAATCATGCTGCGCGAAGTTAGCGCAATCGCGGCGGGCTGGCTGCTCACATACAACGACTGCACCGTATTTCCGACCAGGCGTAGCGCGCCGTCCGCCATCACGCGGCCGATCACAATCCCGAGCACGCTTCCCGCCAGCCCGAAACAAACCGCCTCCCCCAGAAAAGCGCGGATCACCATGCTTCGCGTCGCGCCCAGTGCCCGGACGACGCCGATCTCGCTGCGGCGTCTGACCACTGAGATCGAAATCGTGTTGTAAATCAGAAACGCGCCGACAATCAGAGCGATGTAGCTCAGCACGTGCAGATTCCAGCGGAACGCAGCGAGCATTTTCCGGTTCTCGTCCGTCCGCGCGCCTTGCGCTTCAATGCTCACCGAAGGGGGAGCTTTCGCAGCAAGCAACTGAAGCCAATACTCGAGCGATCGGCCGGGTGGCACGGTGACATCGATGCTGTCGAGCTTGCCGGTTTTGCCTGTGACGTGCTGCGCAAGCCCGATATCGGCAACGATCACGTTCTTTTCGCCGATCTCGCCGGGGCGAGCCCTTAGAACGCCTTGGACCGTGAACTCGTGGGGCGCATCGTCGATCAGTAAGGTCACATGCTGGCGTGGGCGCAAACCCAGGCGGCTTCCCACCCAGATCGGATCTCCTGCCGCTATAGTCTGCGCGGCATTTTGCGGATCGGCGATATCTGATTCGTTATCGCCGCGGTGCCCGATCAGGTCAAGGCCAATAAACGGAACAGCTTCGCCTTTACCGCCGACAAAAGCAAAATCTTCTATGCGCGGCGCGAAGTCAAACGCATACGGTAACTGAACCAGCGCACCCAGGAGCTTCTGATCGATGCCGCCAATACCGGTGATAAGCAGATCGCTCTTTCCCGTCAGCGATTCGAGCGACGAATGAAAGCTGCCGGCCGCAGCTTCTCCCGCGAGATCAATGGCGAGCACCACGCCGACTCCCAATGCCACGGCGAATACGACAAGCGCCGCGCGTAAGGGCTCGCGCTCGAGCGGACGTAGCGACAAGCGCGAAAAAAGAACAAGTGCGGACCTCATAGCATCCTTGCACCCTTCATCGCATTACAACAGCTTCTTCCATGCGGCCGTCGCGCAAATGTACGATCCGGTCCGCTATGTTGGCGGCTTCAAGGCTGTGTGTCGCCAGCATGACGGCTACACCAAACTCACGCGCCGCGCGGACCAACAGATTCAGCACAATCTCGCCCGTCGCGGTATCCAGATTGCCGGTGGGCTCATCCGCAAGCAGAAGCCGCGGATCGTGCACCAACGCGCGAGCGATCGCAACCCGTTGCTGCTGGCCTCCCGACAACTGATGCGGCAACCGGTTCGCGTAAGATTCCATCTCGAGCCATCCGAGCCGGTCGAGCGCCGTCTGCCGCGCTTTGCGTTTTTGCGCCAATAGCAGCGGGAGTTCGACATTTTCGACGACGCTGAGCGTATGAAGCAGCTGGAAGGTCTGGAAAACGAAGCCCACTTTCTCGCGCCGCAACCGCGTCACCTCGGCATCCGCTAAGCGCGTTGTCGTTTGACCATCGAGAATGATTTCGCCGCTGGTCGGGAAATCCATTGCGCCGCATAGATTCAGCAACGTGGTTTTTCCGCAGCCGCTGCGGCCTACGAACGCAACGATCTCACCGCCATCGATTTCGAGAGAAATATCATGCAGCGCGGTTACGGGGCCGCCCTCAGCGCGATACAGTTTGCTCGCGTTACGCACTTCAAGCAGCGCCATACATCTAGCATCCGACGGCACGAGTTAGGCCTCCGTTACACTCGGATTGGCTTGGCTAACATTCTCGTTACCGGAGGGGCTGGTTACATCGGCTCTCATACGCGATACTTTCTCGAAAAGAGCGGGCACCGCGTTGTAGTGGCCGACAATCTTTCGCGAGGCTACAAGGACGCCGTTCCGGAACGAATGCTTCGCATCCTCGACGTCCGCGAGACAGACCGGCTGGCGGCGCTTCTTGAACAGGAACGCATCGATGCCGTCATTCATTTCGCTGCCTATATCGCCGTAGGCGAATCCACTCAGATTCCTGAAGTGTACTTTGCAGATAACGTCGCCGGATCGATCTCTCTGTTTGAAGCGATGCTGCGCGCCAACGTGAAGCGCGTGGTGTTCTCTTCCTCTGCGGCTGTGTATGGCATTCCGCAACGAGTGCCGATCACAGAAAATGAGCCATACGCGGCCATCAATCCATACGGCGAAACGAAAGTGATGGTCGAGAAGGTTCTCGAGTGGCTGGATCGCTTTCGGGAGTTTCGAGGCATACGGCTCCGGTATTTCAATGCTTGCGGCGCGGAACCGGAAGCGGGGCTGGGCGAAAGGCACGAGCCCGAGACGCATTTAATTCCCTTGATGCTGCGTGCTATTCAGACGGGCCGCCCGATGACTCTCTTCGGCGATGACTATCCGACGCCGGACGGCACCTGCATTCGCGATTACATTCACGTGAGCGATCTCGCGGAAGCGCACGTGCTGGCTGTCGAGCATCTCTTGAGAGACGGCGCTTCAGAGGTTTTCAACGTGGGTACAGGTTCGGGCCACTCGGTCCTCGAAGTCTTACACGCAGTAGAGCGCGTTACAGACCGGCCTGTGCCGCACACGATCGGGCCGCGTCGCGAAGGCGATCCTCCCAGCCTCGTCGCAGACTCCCAAAAACTACAACGCGGCTTGGCATGGAGTCCGAAACGCGCCGATCTCGACAGAATTGTCGGGGATGCGTGGCAGTTCGCGACTACGCACCCGAAGTAGTCACTACGCGGAAAGGATTCCGCGAGATGCCGGGCGCTCGAAGCCCGGAAACACGCTCGCGATCTCGCGATTGCCCATCTGCTTCGTGACAAGCTCTGCGAGCACTGTGCGGAAATCCGTAGTTACGGTCAGATCCCGTCCTTCGTAGAGCTGTTCGCGCTCGAGCCCGGGCCAATCGCCGTACACCTTCCCACCGCGCACGTTGCCGCCGAGCACGAACATGAAATTGGCGTGCCCGTGATCGGTTCCACGGTCGCCGTTTTCCTTCACCGTGCGGCCGAACTCGGACATGGTGACAACAGTGATATCGGCCATGCGGTCGCCCATGTCCTGCGAGAACGCGCCCAGCGCATCGCCGAAATCGCGGAGAAGATTCGCGAGCTGGCCCACATGCGGCTGGGGACCGACCTCATTCACGTGGGTATCCCATCCGCCTACGTCCGTGAACGCCACTTCCAATCCGACGTTCGCTTTGATGATGCGCGCAATCTGCTGGAGGCTCTGCCCCAGGCGTCCATTCGGATACTTCGCATGGTTCCCCGGCAGGTAGGGCATACCCTGAAGCGATTGCATGATCTTAATAGCGTCGAAGGTTTCGCGCCCTGTGCCATTCAGGACTCGATCGGGAGTATCGCCATACATGCTTTCAAACGTGGCGGCCAGGCGCGCATCTTTCACTCGGAAATCGTTGATGTTCGATATCGCGACCGCTTCATTCTTGCCGCGCAAGATGCGTGGCAGATCGGGACTCATGCTGATAGCGCGCACAGGCGACGGCCGCGGCTCCCGAAGTAAGGCGCGGTTCAACCAGCCGCCGTCCGTCGCTTTCAGGCCGGGCGTGCCAGATTCCATATAATCTTGCGCGTCGAAGTGCGAGCGCGTGGGGTCCGGAGATCCGACAGCTTCTACGATCGCGAGTTGCTGCTTATCCCACAACGGCTTCAACGAATGCAACGCCGGATGCAGTCCGAAGCGGCCGTCGAGATCAATAGCCGCATCTGCGCTGCCGTTCGGCCTCGGAATCGCCAGGCTTGGACGCAGCGCGTAGTAGGCCGGCTCGCCGTGAGGCACGACAACGTTGAGCCCGTCTACGGCTCCGCGCTGAAAGATAGCAATCAGGATCTTCTTGCGCTCGCCGGGCGCTTCGTTTGCATACACCGCGCGAGCCAACCAGGCGGGAACAGATCCTACGCCAAACATCGCCATGGCCGAGCTTTTCAAAAACAACCTTCGGGAAGCCATCCTATGCTCCTAATCGCATTCTTGTCTCATCGCCGCTGAAATTCCGGCGAGCCGATCACCAGCCCCGCGATCAGGCTGGGCAGTTGCGGCGGGCCTGCATTCGCATTCGCGGCGAGCTGCTTCTGTAATGTCTCATCCTTCAGCATTTTCTGCATTGCGGCCTGTGTCTGCGGGCTGGGGTCTTGTTCGAGAATCGAACGCGCCAGCTCCATTGGGTCCTTTTGCGTTTCGGCCTGCCACTCACCCGTATCAACGGTCACGCCGGCTACGCGATTATGAGCGAGCGCCAAAGCGAAGTTCATGCGCTCGAGCAGGCCCGCCGAACTCACCCACTCGGCATTCGAACTGGAATATCCGGTGGGCTCGACTTTGGCGTAGAGAGGCTCACCCAAACGTTGCAGCTCGGCTACTAGCGGGAATGCGGATTCTACATCCGCGCGGGTTGCGCGGAGGGCGCTCACGATCATCTCGAAAGGCGTCTTCACTTTTGCGCGATACGCGCCTTCAGACCAGAATTCTGGGGCCAGCAGCATCGTGCGCGTCACTTCGCGCAGATCTCCGTTCGTTTTCCGGAATGTCTGAGCCATTCGATTCACGAGCGACGGCGGAGGGTTATCGGCGACGAATCTTTCGGCTAATTTCAGCGAAATGAAATGCGCAGTCGATGGATGATGCACGAGGATGTCCAGCACTTTCAGGCCATCGTCCATGCCTCCGCCCGCCGGAATTACGTGACCGAGGACAACCTTTTGCCCTTTATCGTGGACCTTATCGTTGTACTCGAATTCCCCGCTCTGCCGAGGCTTCGCTATGGTCCAACCGGTGAAGCAGCGCGCTACTTCGATGACGTCTTTCTGCGTGTATCCGCCATCCACGCCCAGCGTGTGCAACTCGAGCAATTCACGGCCGTAGTTTTCATTCAGGCCGCGTTTCGCCTTTTGATTCGCGCCCAGGCGGCGGCGATCAGCTGCTTGCGGCGCGACGGACTGCCAGTTATCCAGATAGAACAACATTGCGGGGCTTTGCGCCGTGTGAAGCAAGAGATCGTAGAACTTGCCGAGGACGTACGGCCGGATCGCGTCCCGCTCATACGACGGCAGGAAATACCGGTCACCGCCTTTTCCCAAAAACACGTTGAAGTGGTTGAACCAGAAATCGGCCAGCAATTCTTGAAGCTGATGCTGACTATAAACGGCACGCAACAGCTTTCCTTCGGCCAAATCCGTCGCGACCACGTTCTGCGGATTCACAGACAGCATCAGCTCGCGCCGCAAACTCACCGGGGCGACGGCAAACAACTGGCGGCGCTGTTCCGGCCGGAGCGCCCAAACAAAATCCTGCCTCTTCGCGACAGGAATCGAGGCAAGCAATTGCTGTTTCTCTTGCGGCTCGCCGTCGCGCAGAATTTGAATTTGATCTGAGTTCAAAAGATCCGGCAATTTGACATCTAGCTCGGACTCATTCGCCTGTGCAAGATCCTTGGAAGGCAAGCCGGGCGCAAGCTTTCCATCCGCCTCCTGCTTTCTCAGGTAACGATTTGCCAATCGAATGACAAGGGCTCGCAGTTGCGGATCTTCCGGGAGCGGGTCCTTTCCGCGAGCGATTGCGGCGATCATCTGGGGCGGCGGATAGTTTTGATACGCCTCGTGAATGCTCATGCGCAACGACTCAAGCGGTTCGAGGCGCTTTTGGAGCACGGGATTCTCCGGGACTTTCTCGGGCGAGAGCTGGAGATTCACCCACCTCCTGATTCCGATGCGTTCCATGTTTTCCAGGTCTCCGGGAACAGGGCCGAAGCTCAAACGGCTCAATGCGTGCTGGAATTGCTCATCCTTAGGCAATGCCTTGCTGAAGGCAATGTATTCCGGGGGGTTCGCAGTAGGTTTGATCTTGCGGATCTTCTCCGCATGGCCCGCGCCGGGGCTGAACAGGAGTAGCAGGCTGGCAACCAGCGGCCAAAATGAATTCCGCCCCATTGGTCTCACCATTGTTTACGTTCGAGCCAGCGAACTCGTTGCGGTGCGTAGTACTGGCGCTTACCTTATCGGCGGATTGAGATACTTTCGCGATGTATTCGGAAAGGGGGATGCGTGTGCGACCTGAGACACAGGTAACAGAACGTTCCGGAGACATGGGTTACACTTTTGACCTTTTAGGAAGGCGGGGAGTGGGATGCCATGGAAGGAAAGTTCTGTGATGGACGAACGCATACGATTCGTGATTCGGTTGAAAGACGGGGAGAGCATGGCGTCGCTGTGCCGGGAGTTTGGGATCTCACGCAAGACCGGCTACAAGATCGTGGACCGCTATCAAGAATGCGGTTTGGAGGGGCTCACGGATCGGGCGCGGCGCCCGCACCGGTATGCCAATCAGCTTTCCGAACAGGTGGAAGCGGCGATCCTAGCGGCTAAGCGCGAGAAGCCGAACTGGGGCGCGCGCAAGATTCGTGAACGCCTGCTGCGACGGCTCCCGCACGAAGTGAAAGTGCCTGCCTACAGTACCATTCACGCCATCCTGGATCGCCACGAGCTGGTCACGCGAGCCAAGCGCTCCAGGACCCATGCCGAAGGCACGCCGCTTTCCTCGGGCTTAAACCCGAATGCCTTGTGGTGCACCGACTACAAAGGCGAGTTCCAGTTGGGCAACAAGAAGTACTGTTATCCACTCACCGTGACCGATCATGCTTCGCGTTATCTCCTGCTGTGCGAGGCCATGGAATCCAACCAGGAACAGTTTGCCTTTACCGCCTTTGAGCGCCTGTTCCAGGAACGCGGGTTACCTCAAGCCATCCGCTCCGATAATGGCGTTCCCTTCGCTTCCCCCAATGGGCTCTTCAACCTATCGAAGCTCTCGGTCTGGTGGCTGCGCCTGGGCATTACCATCGAACGCATTCGTCCAGGGCATCCGCAGCAGAACGGAAGGCACGAGCGCATGCACCTGACTCTGAAGAGAGAAGCCACTCGGCCGGCCGGCGCCAATATTCTGCAGCAGCAAGGTAAGTTCGACACCTTCATTGAAGAATTCAACAACGAGCGTCCGCATCAGGCGCTCGAGATGAAGTGCCCGGCCGAAATCTATACTGCTTCTGCCACGCCCTACCGCGGGATCGGCGAGCCGCGCTATCCATTCCATGACAAGACGGTTGTCGTCACCAACTGTGGCCGCCTCTGTCTCTATCGCAAAAAAATCAATTTAAGCACCTGCCTGGCGGGCCAGGCAGTGGGAATCAAGGAAGTGGACGACGGCATCTGGCTCGTTAGCTTTATGCATTACGATCTCGGTTACGTCGACCTGGAGGAGAAAACTTTGCAGCCCCTCGAAAACCCGTTCGGGCCAAAAGTGTTACCTATGTCTTAGGAACAAACTGTTACCTATGTCTCCGGTCCGGACAGCGCGCAGTTGGAGCGGGAGACGGGATTCGAACCCGCGACATCAACCTTGGCAAGGTTGCACTCTACCAGCTGAGTTACTCCCGCGTACGGCTCATTCGACATTCTCGAACGAGTTTGTTGCGAAGTCAATTCATCTAATTGTAACGCTGAGTCTTAGGCCGGAATCACCGCGGCAGAACGCCTCGCGGAGGCGTTAGTCACGTTTGTCGCCTGCGGTCCAAAACACTTGTTTTCAGCAGCTTAAAGAATTCTGAGATTTGTCTTTGAAAACTGGTGGGCTGTTGTTAGACTGAGATTTCCGAAGAGACGGAACGGTTTCCCCCAGCCCGTAACGCGTTGCGGTTATCGAGCCTAGCTTACCTGAAAAATTGAGGTCGCTTGCTTTTCCACACAAGTGGAAAACATGTGGGAAAGTTGTCGCCGTGTGCACTTTTGAGGAGCGCCGCTGTGAACGATGTTTGGGAAGAAATAAAGAGCAGGCTGGCTGTTAGGCTCAGCGGCGGAGCGTACCAGAATTGGCTTTCTCCCACCGCTCTAAGCTCGTTCCAGGACGGGCGCCTTACGGTACGCGTCCCGAATGCTGCAACCGAAGAATGGATCAGACAGGAATACGCATTTCAAATTCGATCGGTGATTGAGGATTTGAAATTGCCTGTACGTCACATCCACTATGACGTGGATGCGCCTGCCGCATTCGCGGCCGCGGCAGGGATATCACCTGGGGGATCAAACGGCGCCTCACACTCGCCTGAACCTGTGTTTGAAAAGTCTGTTTCGTGGCTCAATCCGCGGCTCACATTTGACACCTACGTGGTGGGTTCCTCGAATCAGTTGGCGCATGCTGCCGCTCAGGCAGTCTCGAAGACGCCCTCTTGCAGCTACAACCCCCTGTTCATCTACGGCGGCGTCGGAATCGGGAAAACACACTTAATCCACGCAATCGGGCGCAAATTGCTCGATAACTACCCCGCGATGAACGTCGTGTACACATCGAGCGAGCGCTTTATGAACGAGATGATTGCCTCGATCAAACTCGACCGTATTTCACTGTTTCATCGCCACTATCGAACGGCGGATGTATTGCTGATCGACGACATCCACGTGATTGGAGGTAAGGAACGCACGCAAGAGGAATTCTTTCACACCTTCAACGAGCTCTACGATCATCGCAAGCAAATCGTCATCTCGAGTGATTCGGCCCCGAATCAATTGCCGGGCCTCGTCGAGCGGCTTCGGTCGCGTTTTGAGTGGGGCCTCATGGTGGACGTGCAAGCGCCGGATCTCGAAACGAAAATGGCCATCCTTGACAAGAAAGCTGAGTCCGAGAACGTGGTCCTGCCGCAGGATGTCCGCATCTTCATCGCCACCAAGACGAAGTCAAACGTGCGCGAGCTCGAAGGCGCCTTGACGCGGCTGATAGCAGTTTCGTCTTTAACCGGACAGCCGATCAATCTGAACATGGCGCATCAGACGCTGAAGTACCTGAACACCGGCGCGGAAAAGAAAATTTCAATGGAATCGATTATTCGAGCCGTGGCTGAGCGGTTCTCGATGCCGCCCGCTCAACTCAAGCAAAAGAGCAATACTCGCCAGATCGCGTTCCCACGTCAAATCGCCATGTATCTCGTAAAGGAACTGACCCGCGCGTCGCTGCCTGAGATCGGGCGCTACTTTGGGGGCAAGCACCACACGACCGTCCTGCATTCCATCCATAAGATCGAGGGTCAGCGGCAACATGATCAGGATTTAGACAACTTAATCCACGGCCTAATGGCCTCGATCAATTAGGGTTACGGTCCAGCCGATTGAATAGCTCATGAAGGAAGCTCTCGCGGACCGTTGGAAAGTTGACTGAGGGGTTCGCGCTGCACGGTCAAACACCTCTATATCCACAGCTAAGAATGGCATCAACCGGCAGTTTTTGCTATAATTTAGAAGGATTTCAACAATTCCACAGCCCCTACTAATACGATTCTCTCTAGTACTAGTTATTTTTCTAGGAATAGTAGAAAGCAAGACAGCGAGGAGCTTTACTCAAAGCCATGGAATTCTCGGTTAGCAAGTCGGATCTGGTTCGAGAACTCGGACTGACGCAAGGGGTGGTGGAGAAGAAGACGACGATTCCGATCCTCTCAAATATTCTGGTCGAGACAGATCAGGACCAAGTCTGGCTCACGGCCACTGACCTAGAGTTGGGGATTCGCTGTGCTTGCCCGGCGCGGGTCAAAAAAGAGGGCGCGGGCACTATTCCGGCCAGGCGCTTGCTCGATTATGTACGCCTGCTTCCAGACAGCGAGCTGCAGGTGAAGGTCGGCGAGAATCAATGGGCGAGTTTCGTGTGTGGGCGCTCGCGTACGCGGATTGCAGGCATTTCGCGCGAAAGCTTCCCGGAGTTGCCGCAGATGCCGGAGCCGCTCGCTGAGATCCCTTTGAGTGTGCTGGCCCAGATGATAGCGAGTACTATTTTCGCGATCTCGGCGGAGGAATCGCGGTTCACCCTCAATGGCGCCTTACTGATTCTAAAAGACAGCGGGCTGATCATGGTCGCGACTGATGGGCATCGGTTGGCAATGCTCGAAAAACAGGTCGCACTTCCGGGTTTAAGCGGCTCGTACCGCGCCTTGCTGCCCAGAAAAGCCATGGCCGAGATCCAGAAGCTGGCCAGTGACGATTCGAGCAAGCAGATCGAGTTCTCCGGTAATGAAAATCACCTTTTCTTTCGCATCGATAAGCGCTTGCTGCTGAGCCGCAAGCTCACCGGCAATTTTCCCGATTACGAGCGCGTGCTGCCGAAAGAACATCCGCACACTTTGGTGATTCAACGGGAAGAGCTTAAATCCGCGATCGAGCGCGTGGCCCAGTTTGCTGATGAGCGGTCACGAGCGATTCGCCTGCAGGTTTTGAAAGGGGAGCTGAAGGTCCATTCCTCGATCTCAGAAACGGGCGAGAGTGAGGAAACGATCCCCATCGAGTTCAGCGGGCCGGATGTCGAGATCGGGTTCAATGCTCAATATCTGCTCGATTTCCTCCGCTCGGTCAGCGAGAGCGAAGTGGAGTTTCACTTTAAAGATGGGAACAGCGCCGGTGAATTGCGCCCGCACGGCGGCAGCCCTGACACGGTGTATCGGTACGTCGTAATGCCCATGCGTATCTGATGCGCTCGCGGCATAAGGGAGTTTTTTTGAGCGTACGCGGGGAGCCGAGCAGTCGGCCTGCGATCGTACGTGACGGTCCTGAACTATGGCTACAGTAATTCCAAACGAAACTTACGATTCAACCAGTATCAAGGTCCTGGAGGGCTTGGAGGCCGTTCGTCTACGTCCTGCCATGTATATCGGCTCGACAGGCGAGCTGGGATTGCACCATCTGGTCTACGAAGTTGTCGACAATTCGGTCGATGAAGCTTTGGCCGGCTATTGCAGCGAAGTCAGCGTCACCATCCACATCGATAATTCGATCACAATCGTTGACAATGGTCGCGGCATACCTGTGGACCTTCATGCGGAAGAAGGCGTTTCAGCAGCCGAGGTTGTGCTTACGAAGCTGCACGCCGGCGGCAAATTTGATTCGAACACGTATAAAGTGTCCGGCGGCCTTCATGGCGTAGGCGTTAGCTGCGTGAATGCACTGGCTGAGATGCTGCACGTTGAGATTTGGCGGAAAAACGCGACCTGGGAGCAAGAGTACGAGCGCGGCATTCCTAAGGCCCCCCTAGCCAGAACCGGCAAATCGAACAAGACCGGCACGAAGATCACGTTTAAGCCGGACCCCACCATCATGGATGCGACGGAGTTCAATTTCGATATTCTGGCGCAACGTCTTCGGCAACTGGCGTTCCTCAATAAGGGCCTGAAAATTAGCCTTACGGACGAGCGCGGCGAAGATATCCGCACCGAAGAGTTCTTCTATAGCGGAGGTATTGCCGAATTCATCAAGCACCTCAACCGGGGCAAGTCGGTCCTGCATGATAAGCCGATTCACTTTGAAGGCGACCGCGAGCTGCCGGGCGGCGGCAAGCTGACCATCGAAGTTGCGCTGCAATATAACGACTCGTATTCGGAGAACGTGTTCAGCTTCGCGAATAACATCAACACCGTCGATGGCGGAAGCCATCTCAGCGGGTTTCGTAGCGCTCTGACCCGCACGATCAACACTGCGGCGCAGCAGGCGGGTTTGATCAAAGATGCAAAGGAGAATCTCACGGGCGACGACGTCCGCGAAGGGCTCACTGCCGTGATTAGCGTAAAGCTGCCGCAGCCGCAGTTCGAAGGGCAGACTAAGGGCAAGCTCAATTCGGACATCCAGGGCTACGTCGTTCAGCTGATCAACGAGAAGCTCGGCGAATATTTCGACAAGAATCCCGCCGTGATGAAGAAGATCGGCACGAAAGCCATCGAGGCTGCGCGTGCGCGGGAGGCGGCCCGCAAAGCGCGCAACCTGACGCGCCGTAAAGGTGCGCTCGATTCCGGCGGCTTGCCGGGCAAGTTGTATGACTGCCAGGAGCGGGATCCGGAGCGCTGCGAGCTTTTCCTGGTCGAGGGCGAGTCGGCCGGCGGCACAGCCAAGTCCGGACGCGACCGGCGTTACCAAGCCATTCTGCCGTTGAAGGGCAAGATCCTGAATGTGGAAAAGGCTCGCTACGACAAGATGCTGGCGCATGAAGAAATCCGGAACATGATTACGGCCATTGGAACTGGCATCGGGAAGGGTGAGGATTTCGAGCTGGCGAAGCTACGCTACGGCAAAATCATCATCATGACCGATGCGGATGTAGACGGCTCACACATTCGTACTCTGTTGCTGACATTCTTCTTCCGCCACATGCAGCAGCTCATCACCCGCGGGAAGGTATTTGTTGCACAGCCGCCGCTCTATCGCATCAAGAAGGGAAAGAGCGAGAAGTACATCAAGGACGACAAGGAATTTACGCGGGAGATCCTGCGCCGCGCCACCGAAAACTTGGCGGTTGAGATCGGCGGGGATGATCCGGGCGCCCCGGTGCGCATCGAGGGTGCCGAGCTGCGTGGATTTTTGATGTCGCTCGATGAACTGGAGCAAATTTGGCGCCGGCTGGAACGCCGCGTGCGGGACTCGCGGGTGGTCGAGGTGCTCTCGGACGCAAGTCTGCCGATGGACGCCAAAGCCGATTTACAGAACGAGGAGAGCGTAAAGAGAGTGGCCCAGCGTCTGCGCGACGCGAAGCTTGAAGTCACGGTTGAGCGCGAAGAAGAACATTCTGCCTGGATGATCGGATATAAAGATCCGACCAACGCGACTCGCTACATCAATACCGAGTTCTTCTCATTACCCGAATTTCGCCGTCTGCGCGCGATGGTGAAGCAAGCCGCGCGCTTAAACCGGCCCCCGTTCACCATTGTCAAAGATTCTCAGCGAGACGTACAGCAGAACTGGCGCGATTTACTGACTACGGTAAAAAACGAGGGCACGCGTGAAGTGAACGTGCAGCGCTATAAAGGCCTCGGTGAGATGAATGCCGAGCAGCTCTGGGCGACCACCATGAACGCGGAAACGCGCACGCTTCTGCAGATCGACTTGAAGGATTTCGTCGAGACTGAGCCGATCTTCTCAACCTTAATGGGAGAGGATGTGGAGAGCCGCCGGAAGTTCATCGAAGAGAACGCGCTCGATGTTCGCAATTTGGACGTGTAAAGTCCGATCACTGATACCGCAGCGCTTGGGCCGGATCGACTGAGGCGGCGCGATGCGCTGGGAAGTAGGCTGCAGCAGCGGCTACCGCCAGCAATATCAGCACAACGAATACGTAAGTCAGGGGATCAATCGGTTGCACTCCATACAGCAGCCGCGAGATGAGGCGCGAAATTCCTAGAGAGCAGGCAGCTCCTACAACTGCGCCGATGAGCGCGGGCATCACGCCTTGCCAGACAACCATGCGCACGATATCTGATCGTTCGGCCCCTAACGCCATTCGCACGCCCATTTCGCCGAGGCGCTGCGCGACCGAATAGGCAATCACGGCGTAGATGCCAATCGAGGCCAGTGTGATCGCAATGGCTGCGAAAATGACTAAGAGCCACGTATGGAAGGCTCGCCACCCAAGCTCTCGAGTGATGATCTGCTCCATGCTTCTGGGCAGAAAGACGGCCAATTCCGGATTGACCTGCTGCACTTCGGTTTGAATGGCTGCCGTGAAGCTGAGCGGGTCGCCTGCGGTGCGAGCTGTAATCGCAAGCCACTTGAACTCGTCCTGAGCGAGCGGAGTGAACATTTCAGGAACCGGCTGCGCCTCTATTCCGTGTTGCCGGACGTCCGCCACCACTCCGACGATCTGTTTCCAATGAGGATCGCTCGAGTAATATGCGAGTCTGCGGCCGATGGGGTTGTGCCCGGCAAAGAAGCGGCGCACTAACGCCTCATTCACGATCACAACAGGCGTCGAATTTACCGTATCGCGGTCCGTGAAGTCGCGTCCGCCTAACATCGATATCCCGAGAGTTCGGAAATAGCCGGGTGAGACTCCGCTGAATTGAACAAAGCGGTTGTCCGCGGTTTTGGCGGGCGGCATTCCCTCGATCAGAATGGAACACAAACCGCTGCCGAGCAAAGGCAACTTTGAGGTCACAGCAACCGATTGCAACCCCGGAATGGATCGAATTCGCTCGATAGCCTCACGCACGAAAGGACCGACCGTGCCCGGGCCGCCATACTGCGATCGCGGGAGAGAGATCTGTAAGGTCAGGACGTGATCTGTCGAGAATCCCGGATTGATGCTTGAAACCTTTACGAAGCTCTTCAGCAGGAGGCCCGATTCAATCAGGAGTAGGGCTGCCACCGCAGTCTCGAGAGCGACGAACAATTGCCGGAGCCGATGTTGGCTCTTCGATTCCGTAACCCTGCCGCTCGATTGTTTCAGAATTTCATTCACATGCTCGCTTGAGAAGCCAAGCGCCGGAGCTAAGCCGAAAAGAATGCCAGTCAAAACGCCCGTACCAATTGCGAAAGCTAGCACGCGCCAGTCGATAGCAATGCTGGCGGGGTCGGGGATGCCGGTATTTTTCAGACCTCGCACAATCCGAACTGCAACGAGGGCCAGACCGACGCCGGCTACTGCCGCCGAGCAAGAAAGCAAGATGCTTTCCGTCAGCACCTGGCGGTACAGGGTGGCGCGGCTTGCGCCGATGGCGATGCGTACTGATATTTCGCGCTGGCGGCCTGACGCGCGGGCGAGCAACAAACCCGCCACGTTGCCGCACGCGATCAGCAGCACGCATGTCACGGCGCCGAACAACAGAAATAACACCGGCCGAACGTCGCCCGTTATCGTGTCGCGCAGCTTCACTGCCCTAGCGCCAACGTCTCCGTTCTCCTTCGGGTATTCGGTAGCCAAAAACCTGGACAACGCCGTCAACTCGGCATCCGCTTGGGAGAGTGAGACGCCGGGCCGAAGGCGGCCAATCACCGAATACTGGTGATACCCGCGAGCGTTCTCGAATTGCTTCAGATCGAACGCCACCGGAACCAAGATGTCTTCGTCTTCGAAGTCAAGAAAGCTGCTTTTCAAAACACCCGTTATCGTGTACGGATGATCATCCAAGATGATCTTTTTCCCGATGACATTCTCGCCGCCGAAGTGATTCCGCCAAAAGGGCCAAGTCAGAATCGCGACGTCATTATGCCCCGGCTCGTCTTCCTCGGCAGCGAAGTTCCTTCCTCGCATCACATTCAGGCCGAGCAGAGGCAGCATTGTCGATTCGCACAAGAAGAGGCGCGCTCGCTCCGGCTTTACGGCGCCCGTAAAATTGGCCTGGCTCTCCCGGTAGATCGCAAGGCTGTTAAAGGATTTCAGATGCGCCTTCCAGTCGAGGTAATCCGGCATGGCGATCTCGGCGCGGTCGTTTCCGGGCTTGGTTTCGAAGATCTGAACTACTTCATCGGGATCCTTGATGGGCAAAGGGCGCAGAATTACGCTGTTGATCACACTGAATATTGCGGTGGTGGCGCCGATACCGAGCGTCAGTGCAATAAAGGCCGCGAACGTGGACCCTGGATTCTGCTGCGCTATGCGCAGGGCATAGCGGATGTCCTGCATCAACTGTGTTATTGGCCGACCGGGAGACCGGCTAGCGGGCCAGGAGGTCCGCCCCACGATCTTATCAGCAGCGTCGGCGCGGGTTGTTCTAATGGGCCATGGCTGTGCGGGTGAATCGGAAGGCGGCCGATCGCATTGCGTCCGGACATGCTTGGATCTTTAGCGACGACGTCATTGATCGCGGTTCAGCCGGGCCGGGCGATGCAGTAGGCGTGATCGACTTCAAAGGACGACGTCTTGGAACTGCGCATTTCAGTTCCACTTCGCGTATCGCTCTGCGCCTTCTGAGCCGCCACGTTGAAGACATCGATGAAGGGTTCCTGCTGCGGCGTATCGAAGCGGCCGAGGCTTATCGGCGGCGTGTGGTCTCGGGCTCAGACGCGTACCGGCTGATACACGCCGAGGGCGATCTGCTCCCCGGCTTGATTGTGGATCGATACGGCGAATGGTTGACGATGCAGTTTCTCGATCAGGGAATGGACCGGCTTACGCCTGAAGTCGTACGTGTGTGTACCCAGCTTTTCACTCCACGAGGCATCGTTGCGCGCAATGATGCTGCGAGCCGTGCGAAAGAGAACCTGCCCCAGGAGACTCGTGTGCTTTCGGGCGAAGTGCCCGAGCATATCGAAATCCACATGCATGATTTAATCTGGCGGGTGAATCTCTTGACGGGGCAGAAGACGGGCATCTTTCTCGATCAGCGCGAGAACTATTTGGCTGCGCGAAGTTATGCGCGCGGACGCATCTTGGACTGCTTCACGGGAACGGGCGGATTCGCGCTGCATCTGGCTTCTGTTTCAGAATCGGTCGAGGGCGTTGATAGCTCGGCGCCGGCGCTCGAAATTGCCAAGTGGAATGCGTCTTCAAATGGCATCAAGAATGTTGGATTCATCGAGGCCAATGTGCTCGATTATCTTCCGAGCCTGGTAGCCGCGCACCGATGCTTCGATTTTGTAGTAGTCGACCCACCCGCGTTCACAAAATCACGATCGGCTGTCGAGAGCGCTGCGCGCGGTTATAAAGAGATCAACTTGCGAGCGTTGCGGTTGTTGAAGCGCGGCGGGATCCTGATCACTTGCTCGTGCTCGCACCATATGGGCGAAGCGCGGTTTCTGGAACTGATCGCGGCTGCTGCGCTCGATTGCGGCAAGCAGTTGCGTGTCATTGAGCGGCGCACCCAGGCAAGAGACCACGCGATCCTTTTAACTGTGCCCGAGACTCACTATTTGAAGTGCCTGATTTTGGAGGTGGTCTAGACCTTCTAAAGCACGACGCGCATGTCGCCTTCACGGCGCGTCACGCGCTCCCGGTCAAGATATTCGAGCAGCGGAATGGCGTATTTCCGGGAGATCTGAGTCCACTGCTTGAACTCGGGTACTGAAAATCTACGGCCCTTGTGTACGGCGAGCGACTTCCGAATGTGCGCGATCGCGTCGGCGTGAAAGATGAGATCCTCCGAAATGCGCACCAAAGTGTGGCGTTTGATTAGCGTCTCGAGCAGCGCGCGGGCTTGCTTTGAATCCATAGTGGCAGAGCTCAGAACCTCTTTCAAAGCGGGGGGCTGAAAGCCGGCCTGGCGGAATGCGCCTTCTATGACTGTCAGCGCTCGGGAATCGTGATTGCTGAAAACTGCTTTGTGGCTTGCGAGTGCGACGGAATCACCGTGCACGCGAACTTCGGAGAAGCCGTCGAACACTGCGGCCGCGAGGGGCGGCTCGAGACCGAGGCGCGCTGACGCTATGGGTGCGCCGGCCGCGGAGGGATTCGCAGCGTGGAATGCGCCCAGCCAGGTTACCAGTTCACTCCGCCTCTGCGCGATCCATTGTCTCGTGAGAACATGGCGCGCTGCTTCAACCAGGACGAGTGATTTGTTACGCGCTACTGCCGATTTCACCTCGGCTTCTGTCAGACCGGTAAGCCGGACGAGGTCTTGAACTCGCCTGCCTGCCTCCGTCTCTTCAACGAGAATGTGGAGACGTGTGCCGGCGTCCGCTACTGAAAGCGACTGCAAGCGCGTGACTGTTTTTGATCGATTCAGCCGCCCCGGAGGAAATGGATCAATTACGGCGCCCCCTGCAATCGTGCTTGCGGGTGAAGGCCGCCGCAGAACAAGTCGATCGCCGGGGAGCGCCAGGACCGGTTCGGACAGCCAGAGACGTGCGAGTGTTTCTGATGCGCCAATTGTGTGGAGGATTTTTACCACGGCGACCACTTCCGCTGTACCAATGTGGAGAAGCACAGCCTCGCGGCGTCGAGGCGCTTGGTGGCTCTGCAGCCATTCGATGCGGGCATCGATGAGCCTCGTCGTTTCGAGCGCGCCGGAATGCGTCAGCACGTGGCCGCGGCGAATTTCAGAGCTTTCGATCCCGGCGAGGTTTACTGCGGTGCGCTGTCCGGCAGCCGCTGTCTCGACGGGCTTGCCGTGCACCTGCAGTCCTCGAATGCGCGCCTGCTTTCCTGTCGGATGCAAGTGCAGGCTGTCGCCTGCCCCAAAGCTGCCGCTCGAAAGCGTGCCGGTGACCACGGTTCCGAAACCCTTCAGCGCGAAGCTGCGGTCAATAGGCAATCGCGCTACGCCGCTCGTATCCCGTGATTTCAGATGCTGTGTCAGGGCCGACAACTCCGCTGTCACTTCCGTCAGTCCTTCACGGGTCACTGAACTTACGTGAATGATCGGGGAATCTTCGAGAAAGGAGCCGGAACACAGCACTCGCACATCCTCCCGAGCGGTGCGAATCTGTTCAGGGCCGGCGAGATCGATCTTGGTCAGCACGATGATGCCGGCTTGAATACCGAGCAAGCGGCAAATCTCGAAGTGCTCTCGCGTTTGCGGCTTTACGGATTCGTCAGCGGCGACAATCAGTAGAACGGCTTCGATGCCCACCGCACCCGCGAGCATGTTCTTGATAAAGCGCTCGTGGCCGGGAACGTCGACGAAGCTGATGCTTTGCCCGTTCGGTAGAGAGAGGTGAGCGAATCCAAGGTCGATGGAAATGCCGCGCCGCTTCTCCTCGGCCAAGCGGTCTGTGTCCATGCCGGTAAGCGCGTAGACCAGAGATGTTTTGCCGTGGTCGATGTGCCCGGCCGTTCCTATCACGACTCCACTCGGACGGGCCATACTACTATCTGACATGCGGGAGCTGACCTTTATCGTCGCATTCAGGACGCGGCACAGGACATGAGCACAAACCGACTCGAGGAAGTACGGCGGCGACATGCGCGCGCGGAAGAGGGCGGAGGCGCTGAGCGGAAAGAACGGCAGCACCGGGAGGGAAAACTTTCGGCTCGTGAACGCATTGCGTTGTTGTTGGATGAAGGCTCGTTCGAAGAGTTGGATAAACTTGTGCGCCATCGCTGTTACAACTTCGGGCTGGAAGAGAACGTGATTGAGGGAGACGGTTTCATCACCGGGCACGGGCTTATTCGAGGGCGGCAGGTGTTCGTGTTTGCTCAGG
This sequence comes from uncultured Acidobacteriaceae bacterium, assembly GCA_963703035.1. Lineage (GTDB taxonomy): Bacteria > Acidobacteriota > Terriglobia > Bryobacterales > Bryobacteraceae > Bog-105. The sequence continues at coordinate 4,352,279 of OY969780.1, forward strand.
ACTTCACTGTGTTCGGCGGCTCGCTCTCGGAAGCGAACGCGCAGAAGATCGTGAAGATTATGGATCTTGCTCTGAAAACCGGCGCACCGATTATTGGCCTGAACGACTCCGGGGGCGCGCGCATTCAGGAGGGCGTGGTTTCGCTCGCGGGTTACGCCGACATCTTCTTGCGCAATACGCTCGCGAGCGGCGTCATTCCACAGATTTCAGCGATCATGGGCCCGTGCGCGGGTGGTGCGGTCTATTCGCCGGCGCTGACGGACTTCGTATTCATGGTCGAGGGAACCAGTCATATGTTCGTGACTGGCCCGGATGTAATCAAGACCGTGACGCATGAAGATGTCAGTAAAGAAGACCTGGGCGGCGCGCTGACTCACAACGCGACCAGCGGTGTTGCGCAGTTCTTGGCTGCCGATGATGAAGACTGCCTGCGCAGCATTCGGGAACTGATGCGCTACTTGCCGCAGAACAATCTCGACGGGGTGCCGCGGGTTGCCAGCCAGGATCCCGAGGAGCGCGCGGATACAGAGCTTGATACGTTGATACCCGTTGAATCGAACAAGCCGTACGACATCAAGGACGTGATTGGCCGCGTCATTGATGAGGGTGACTTCTTTGAGATTGCGGAGCACTTCGCCCGAAACATTGTGGTCGGGTTCGCGCGTATGGCAGGCGAAGCGATCGGCGTAGTCGCGAACCAGCCCGCGCATCTTGCCGGATGCCTGGACATCAATTCTTCGAGCAAAGCGGCTCGGTTCGTCCGTTTTTGCGATGCCTTTCAGATTCCCATTCTGACCTTCGAAGACGTGCCCGGTTTCCTGCCGGGAACGGCGCAGGAGTTCGGCGGGATCATCCGCCATGGGGCGAAACTGCTCTACGCCTATGCCGAAGCGACGGTTCCGAAAGTGACAGTGATTACGCGGAAAGCGTATGGCGGAGCGTATTGCGTTATGGGATCGAAGCACCTGCGCACCGATGTGAATTTCGCATATCCGACGGCGGAGATTGCGGTGATGGGTCCCGAAGGAGCGGTGAACGTCCTCTACCGCCGCGAGTTACAGGCAAACAGTGATTCTGAGGAGATGCGGCAGGTGAAGATCGAAGAGTACCGGGAGCGTTTCGCGAATCCTTTTGTTGCGGCTGAGCGCGGCTACATCGACGATGTTATTGAGCCGCACGAGACTCGGCCGAAGGTGATTCGTGCGCTACGGATGCTGGCGAACAAAGGCGACACGATGCCGCGCAAAAAGCACGGCAACATTCCGCTCTAAGAAGCATGCGCGAGAACAAGGGGCGATTCGTGACCGCGGGCTGTTACCGGCTCTATGCTGTGCACCTGTCCGTTCACGACAAAGAGAGCCTGATCGAAATTGTTTACGGTTGGACAGACGTGTCTAGGTAAAAGATAAAGCTTCTCGCCGATCAGAGGGAGATTGCCGTCTGCCTGGCTTTCGATGGGAAGGTGCTCTTCACTTGGGCTAAGCGGCTTCAGTTCCGGATGCCCGGCTACCTGGCAAGTAGGCACGCCGGCGTCGGCTGAAACGCTCTTGTGTCCTGCGTCGCAAGTGATGGAATGCGGAGTGGGATGACTTACGACAGTGGTTACGACGAGCGCGGCCGGCGCGTAGCCATATTCGGAAAGCTGCTCGAGACTGCTCATGTCGTTAAAAACGACTGTTCCCGGAGATACACGATGTGTGAGCGAGCGCTGGAATCCGGGATACGTTACGGCGAAAGGCGTCGCCGGAGTTCCTGAGGTGATCAGCTCGCCGACCTCGATGCCGGACGCGCCGAGACCATCCACGATTTGTAAGAGTTGATCGTAACCTTTGTGGACGTGCTGCTCACGCTCCGAAGGACTGAATGCCGATACGTGGCCGTCGTAATAGTGCAGTCCTCGAAATTGATCGCCAAGGTGTCGAGCGAGTTGAACGATCTCATCGATGTGTTCTTGTGCGATGCCGGTTCGATTCATGCCTGAATTTACATCGATGAAGACGCCCATTTTCGAGCCGTGCCAAGCCGCGGCTTGCTCACGTGTTTCGATCAGGACTGAAACGCGTGTGCGAGGAAAAGATTCTGCGATTTCGACCGTGCGGCGGGCATTTCCGCCCATCACGGAATAGGCGAGAAGAACGTCTGAGGCTCCAGCTTGGCATGCAGTCAACAGCTCAAGCGTAGTCGCGCATTTGAGATTAAGAATTCCGTATTCGATCATGCGGCGAACGATAACGCCGAGCTTCGCCGTTTTGATGTGCGGACGCCAGCGATTCGGATCGCCGCCGAGCATCTTCAAAGTAGCCTCGAGGTTCGCGTCGACGCGCTCGGGGTAAATGAGCAGCGCAGGAGTTATGACGCGGTCTGCGTCGTGGAGCTCATACGGCTCCTGTGGAAGGTTCGTCATGTTTACTCCGGCTTCCGCTTCCGTGGCCGGCGATTTGCGCCGCTGCCAGGCCCAGCCGCGCGTTTCCTGGGCGCCGTCTTCTTCGGTTTCGGCGGCGGCGGATTCGGCTCGAAGATAGTAGGCTGGCCCTCCACAATGGGTTGGGGCTCGTCCTCCTCTTCGATCACCTGTTCAGGCGGAGCGTCAGGCAGAGCCGGCGGATAGAATTCGGCGCCCAATTGGACGATCAGGCCGCGTTCCTCATCGGGCTCCGTGCGAACGACCGTCTTGTCCTGGGCGTAGTTCAGGAATTCTGAAAATTGTTGGAAGCCGTACTTTGCGAGATCAAAGTCGGGCCGCTCGGTTTGTACCCACTGTTCGAGCTCCTCGGCGGTTGCGCCATTCTCGAGCTCCATGCGATGCGTTTCCAAAACATCACGCAGCAGAGGCAGCGCTTCTTCCGGCTTCGGGGCAGTTTTCTCGGCAGCGTGGCCGCCGCGCCGCTCGATAACATAGCGGCCGCCGGAACCGCTCACGTTGATGAACTCGGCCTTTTTGAGCTTGTCGACGAAATCGGAAAAACTGCCTGCGCCATAGGCACGCTCACTGAAGGCTGGATCGAGCTGCAGCATGGTGCTCTTCAAAAGACCAAGCTGCGGTTGAACGGCGCGCCGTTCGAGGACTTGTAGAGCGCGTTCGACTAGCGGCATGACCTGCGTGAGATCGAGAGGAGCGGGACGCTGGCCGCGTTCTCTCTTTTCTCGGCGATCGGGGCGCTCACCGCGCTCTCGGCGATCGGGCATGGGTTGCGCGACGATGCGGTCGCCGTCTTCGAGCAGTGATTCGTAGCTCACGAACTCGTGGCAATTCTGCTGAAGAATGGTGCTGGTGAAGGCCTTGCCTCCCACCACGAACACCGTTTTGCCATACTCTTTGAGCTTGTTCACGAGCGGAATGAAGTCGCTATCACCGCTGACGATCGCAAACGCATTGACATGCGCGTGCGTGAAGGCCATCTCGAGCGCATCGAGAGCCAGGTTGATGTCGGCACCATTCTTGTCGCCGCGAGGGGACGGGATGCGCTGCACCATCTGTACCGCGTTTTCCGCCATTTGGCGAGTCGCCCCTTCCTGACGCCCCCAGTTGGCATAGGCGAACTTTGCGACGATATCGCCGCGTTCCTTCAGCGCCCCAAGCGGGAGCGATACGTCGAATTCGCGGCGTAGCGTGGATTTAACGCCAATCTCAATATTGTCGTAATCGACGAACACCGCAATGTTCAGTCTGTCTTGCATGAATTCCCTTTTCTGTCCATCGCGCGCGGCTTCAAGATGAGGCGCAGGCGTATCTCTTATAATCTGGCGAGAAATTGTACTCAAGCGGGCTGCTTCGCCGACTCGCGAATGAACTGAATGATTTTTTCGAGTGAAGCGCCGGGTTGAAAAACCTCGGCGACTCCAAGCTTTTTGAGTTCCGCCGCATCCTCGTCGGGAATAATCCCGCCGACGACCACCAGAACATCGGTCATCTCCTTTTCACGCAGCAACTCCATCAGACGCGGCACAATCGCATTGTGCGCGCCCGACAGAATTGAAAGTCCAATGACTTGGACATCCTCCTGCAACGCTGCGTTCACGATCATCTCCGGAGTTTGCCGGAGACCCGTGTAAATGACTTCCATTCCCGCATCACGGAGAGCGCGTGCAATCACCTTTGCGCCGCGGTCGTGTCCATCGAGGCCAGGCTTGGCCACGAGTACACGTATTGGAATGCTCATATTTACACTGTCCAGATTATAAGACCGCGAACACTGGGATACATCGTTGATGCGAACTCTGAGGTGAGATCGCAGCTGCGAGTGAATCCTGAGATGGACGGACCCTGTTTCTATTAAAGCATGTTTTGTTTCTGCGGCATCGGGGCGGGCGTGCCCAGCCCCTACAGCTATGGGGAATCAGTGGGGGTACGGAGCGGGCCGACGTGGCCGGTGCCGGCGGCTCGTTCGCGTTGGATGAGCTCGAGCCATCCCGTGTGGGGCGGCAATGGGCGTTTTTGTTGAGCGAACTCGTGAGTTGAGTTCTGGACAAAAAAATAAATGATCTGTCGAGGAAGTGTCGATTTTGCGTTCCTAGCCCGTCGTACTGGCAGGAGGAATTAAAATGCAATACCTGCTGTTGATCTACGAAGATGAAAAGCGATGGGCCGACCTGAAGTCGCCGGAGCTACAAGCCGAGCTTGGCGAGTATCGTGCTTTCGGCCAAGAGTTTGCGGGGGCGATTAAGGGCGGCAACGCACTGCAACCGACCAGTGCCGCGAAAACGGTGCGCGTGCGCAACGGCAAACCGCTGGTCACCGACGGGCCGTTTGCCGAAACGAAGGAGCAGCTTGGCGGGTACTATTTGATCGAAGCTGCGAGCGCGGATGAGGCGATAGCCGTTGCGGCGAAGATACCGGGCGCGCGTTTCGGCTCTGTCGAGGCTCGCCCCGTCCAGAAGTTTTCGTAGCTGGCGAAGTTTATTCAAGGAGGAAAACATGACGACAACAAACGTTAGTGCGACATGTGAAGGGCTCACAGCATATGAGATCGAAGAAGCGCGCCAGTATCTCGAGGAAGCACGCGATGGCGCACTCCCAGCTACAGACGGGCTGTCCGAAGCGCAGTGGAATTATCGGCCGACGTCCGGCGGCTGGTTAGTTGCCGGGATCGTCGAGCACATGGTGGTGATTCAGGAGTTGATTCTGGGACCGATTGCCGAAGCGCTCGCCAACTCGCCTGAAGCTTCCGCCCGTGAGCCGGAAACAATCGACGCGATTATCAAAACGAAGATTCCGGATCGGAGCCGAAAATTCCCGGCGCCTGAGTCGGTGCATCCTACGAGCCGGTGGACTCCTTCCGGGTCGCTGAGCCGGCTATCGGCGAATACTCAGCGGCTGATCAAGCGCCTGGAAGACACGCCGGGCTTACGCCAACAGCGTGGGCCCTCGCCGCCGCTGAATGCGGTCACGAATGGCGAACACAAGTTGATGGACGGTTACCAGTGGATGCTTGCTGCGGCCGCACACACGGACCGCCATACTCGACAGATCCTGGAAGTGAAGGCCGAGGCCGGTTTTCCTGCGAGCTGATCGGGATGCGCTACATGATGCTGATTTATACGAAAGAGGTAGAGGGGAGCCCATTGCCCGAAGAAGGCGAACAAATCCAGGCCGCTCATCGCGTGGTGATTGAGGAAGCCGCGCGCAAGGGCATTTTGCAAGCCGCCGAGCCGTTGTCACGGACAGCGAGCGCCACCACTGTGCGTATGCAAAATGGGAAGGCGCTGATCACCGATGGCCCGTTCGCCGAGACTAAGGAACAACTGGCGGGATACTACATCCTGAATTGCGAACACCTTGACGACGCCATCGAATGGGCCGCCAGAATTCCCACTTCGTGCAAAGGCGGGGAAGGCTGCGTGGAGATCCGCCCGATGCCCGGCTTGCCGACGGATGACTGATGTCCGCTCGCTGGCGGAAGACGTGTTCCGGCGAGAATCAGGGCGGATCGTCGCGAGCCTGATTCGCATCTCCGGATCGTTCGATCGCGCAGAGGAGGCGATGCAGGAGGCCTTTGCGGCCGCACTCGTCTCCTGGCGCGAAGACGGCATCCCTGGTAATCCGGCGGCCTGGATCACCACCACCGCGCATCGAAAGCTCATCGATGCGGTGCGCAAGGATCGTACACGCCGCGACAAAAAGGATTCATTGCGCTACCAGATCGAGTCCGCTGCTTCGGCAGGCTCGGAAGTTGAGGAGGAATTCGTGCACTTTCCCGACGACCGGCTGCGTCTGATTTTCACTTGCTGCCATCCGGCGCTCAACCGGGAGGCGCAGCTTGCGCTGACTTTGCGGACGCTCGGCGGTTTGAGTACTCAAGAGATCGCCAGGGCGTTTCTGCTGCCCGAAGCCACGCTTGCACAACGGCTGGTGCGTGCAAAGCGAAAGATTCACGAAGCTCGGATTCCTTACGAAGTGCCGGGCCCGGAACGCCTGGACGAGCGTCTGGAGTCAGTACAGGCGGTGGTGTATTTGATCTTCAACGAAGGGTACGCGGCGACTTCCGGCAATGACCTGGTCCGCGAAGATCTCTGCGCAGAAGCGATCCGCCTCGCTCGGGTCTTGTGTGAACTGCTTGCGCGAGATGCGGAGAACTTTGGGCTGCTGGCGCTGATGCTGCTTCAGAATTCCAGGCGGGCGGCAAGGGTGCGGGGAGGCGCCCTAATCACGCTCGAGGAACAGGACCGCGGGTTGTGGGACCGGTGCGCGATTGGCGATGGCCTTGCAGTGCTCGAGCGAGCGCTCGGTATGCGGCAGCCCGGACCTTATCAGGTGCAGGCGGCCATAGCGGCTTTGCACGCCGAAGCGCGCACACCGGACGAAACGGATTGGCACCAGATCGCACGGCTCTACGAGGCGCTTATCGCATGGAATCCTTCTCCCGTGGTCGCGCTCAACCATGCTGCTGCGGTGGGTATGAGCGAAGGCCCGGAGGAAGGCCTGAAGCGGATGGGCGGCCTTGCCGCTTCACTCGAGCCGTATTACCTTTTCCATGCCGCATGCGCTGATCTTCTTCGGCGCCTCGGCCGGCGCACGGAGGCCGTTGAAGCGTATGGGCGCGCGATAGCTCTCGCAACCAATGCCGTGGAACGGGAGTTTCTGAATCGGCGGCTCCGGGAGCTAACGCCAGATCCTGAGGCGCGGGAGTCGTAAGGGGCTCGATTAACGAACTCCTTCCAACAAACGCCCGGAGAACATCTCAGCTACCGCTCATGTGAAGGAGGGTAACGCGAAGAACGTGTCTCTGAAGGGCGCCACCATCCAGCAGTCCCGTCTTGCGTATAGTGTTAAAGACCGGTTTCAGGGACGAGCCGGTTCAGCCCGTGACTAAAATTTACACCTAACATCCAGGAGACCAAAATGGGAAGTTCTTCTCCGCTCGTCGAGCGTGAAATTCCTTCAGCAACGTTGCCGGCGAACGCCGATCCGTTGCAGGTTTTACTGCAATTCACTGCCGCTTATGTTCCGTGCGCCGCCCTCTGGATCGCAGCGGAACTGAAGCTGGCCGATCTGATCGGCACGGGCTCGAAACCGGTGGCCGAGCTGGCCAGGAGAACCGGAACCTACGAGGACGCGCTCTTCCGCATTCTCCGTTTGCTGGCGATGGTGGGCATTTTCGCTGAGACCGAGCCTCGCCGGTTCTCGCTCACGCCGCCCGCCGAGTTGCTGCGCTCCGACCATCCTCAATCCATGCGGGACATGGTCGTCTGGTTGGCCGATCCATTCCATTTCAAGATCGCGGCGGAGCTGCTGCATTCGGTGCGAACCGGGCAGCCTGCCGTCGAGCACGTCACCGGCGAGCCGGCCTTCGAATACTTCGCAGCGGACCGGGTGGAATTTGATCGTTTCCATCTCGCGATGACGAACTTTAGCGCGATGGCGGTCGGCGCTGTGCTCGCCGCTTACGATTTCTCGCCGTTTCACGCGATTGTGGACGTGGGCGGCGGGCACGGTTTTGCGATCTGCTCGATTCTCGAGAAGTACCCGCAGATGCAGGGCGTCCTGTTTGATTTGAAAGATATTGTGACGGGTGCGGACCAGCGCATTCGCGAATGCGGCCTCGAAGAGCGCTGCCGGACTGCTTCTGGCGATTTCTTCCAGGCGGTGCCGGAAGGCGGGGACGTTTACTTCATGAAGCACATCCTGCACGATTGGACCGACGAACAGGCTACGACAATTTTGAGGAATTGCAGGCGCGCGTTGGAGGCCAAGGCTGACGGGAAGGAGCGCGGCAGAGTCGTGCTTGTGGAGTTTGTGGTGCCGCCCGGGAACCAGCCGCATCATTCGAAGATCATCGATATCGAGATGCTCATGTTCCCTGGCGGCCGCGAACGCATGGAGACGGAATGGCGCGACCTGTTTGCCGGGGCCGGCTTTCGCATGTCCCGTATCGTGCCTACACAGTCGCCGTTCAGCGTGATCGAAGCGGAGCTGGCGTAGTTGAATAGCGCCACTATCAGGCTCTGCCGGGAACTTGATAGACGCCATGCTGACTTATCCTTCCGAATTTAGACGACGGCGTTTACGGGAAGGCCCGACCAACAAGCAAGAGTCGCCGGTGAGCGTATCGGGGGCTCAGATTGCTGCTCACGGTTTAGGATCACTATTCAATCAGGAAAGTGCGCTAATGAAGCTATCAGTCTTTTGTGGAGTGAGCGTGGATGGCTTTCTTGCCCGGCCGAACCACGCGCTCGATTTCTTGGAAACGGGCGAGCAGGAGCCCCACGGCTTCGAAGAATTTTATGACAGCGTCGACGTGGTCGTTATCGGACGCAAGACGTTCGAAGTCGTACTGACATTCGGCAACTGGCCTTACGGCAAGAAACCGGTTATCGTGCTGAGCAGCCGTTCGCTCGATTTCTCATCGGTGGCCGGAGGAGTGGTCGAGCAGCTCGGGGGCGAACCGGCCGAAATCGTAGCGCAGCTCAAAGCGCGCGGCTTCAAGCATGCTTATGTAGACGGCGGGGTGACCATTCAGCGATTCCTGGCGGCCGGACTTATCGATCGATTGGTGATCACGCGCGTGCCGGTCTTGATCGGAGCCGGCATCCCGTTGTTTGGCCCAGTGCCGCACGATATCAGCCTCCGCCACGTTGCGACGCGTTCCTATAAGGGGGGCCTGGTGCAGAGTGAGTATGAGACTGGCCCCACATAGCCGTGCTCGTGCCTTAGGTCACCGAGGGGATTGATAATCGGGCGCTTGCTAACTCTCAAACGCGCTCGCAAACCTGAGGCGCTATCATCCACTCAACCCAACCCCCACAATAGAACCATGGCGACCGCGTTCAGCGACCCCTCAGCTCAACTCGATTTCCCGGCCTTCCGGCCGGAAATGGCCTTCCCGCCCTTGACGGATGCCATGGTCGAAACCATCCGCGCTTATGCGTCCGAGGTCTCGGAACCCGCCGGCGTAACAATCTTTGCGCGTGGCGAGCGCGGCACTGACATGTTCGTTGTCCTCGAAGGCAATCTGAACATCTACACCGGCACAGAAGAGAACACGAGCGACACCGTGATCGATCTCGGCGAGCACCAGTTCACGGGCGAGCTTGACATGCTGAACGACCAGCCAACGCTGGTGGGCGCCCGCACGACCGTCCCGAGCGTGCTGCTGCGCGTGACACGCGGCGACTTGCGGCGTCTCATGCGTGCGGAAGGCGAAATCGCAAACCTGGTGATGCAGGCGTTCATCTGGCGTCGCATCGGTTTGGCGTACCAGACCAAAGTCGGCGTGACGCTAATCGGTGATGAAGGCGCGGCTGAGACTGTCAAGCTGCAACGCTTCTTGCGGCGCAATGGCTATCCCCATCACGTGGCTTCAGTCGAAGGTTATAAAAGCTCCTCCGTGCTCCCTCGACTGGATGGGGATTCCTGGCCCGCTGTGGTCTTCAGCGATGGTCGGGTGCTGCATCGTCCGACGGTTTCCAAGCTCGCGGACGAACTCGGTATCTCGGAGTTGCCGGACAAAAGCACGGTCTATGATGTCGCTGTGGTCGGGGCCGGTCCTGCCGGTCTTGCTGCTGCCGTCTATGCCTCTTCCGAGGGTCTCTCGACCGTCGTGATAGAAGGTATTGCGCCTGGAGGACAGGCGGGCACAAGTTCCAAAATCGAAAACTATCTTGGCTTTCCCACCGGCATCTCGGGGCAAAGACTCGCGAACCGTGCCTTTGTGCAAGCCCTGAAATTCGGCGTGCGCTTCGCCGTGTCCCGCGACGCGCTTACCTTAGAACGCTATCGCGATGTTCACAAGATCACCCTTGAAGACCACATCTCGTTGTGCTCCCGAGCGGTCGTCATCGCCACCGGCGCACAATACCGCAAGCTGCCGCTCGAGAATTTCGAGAGGTTTGAAAATCAGGGTATCTACTATGCAGCAACGGGCATGGAGACGGCCTACTGTCGCGACAAAGAGGTCGTTGTCGTAGGGGGTGGCAACTCCGCTGGACAGGCTGCTCTGTTTCTCGCGCAAAGCGCGGCGTGCGTCTACATCATGGTTCGCGGCAAGTCACTAGCGGCCACGATGTCGCAATATCTGCTCTCGCGAATCGAACAATCGCGGCGCATCACGGTTCTGACCGAGACGGAAATCGTCTCGCTGGAAGGCAGATCGCACCTGGAACAAGTAAGGTGGGTGAATCGCCGCGACGGATCGGAAACGACCAAGGCTATCGAAGACGTGTTCGTGATGATCGGTGCTCAACCCAACACGTCGTGGCTCAAGGGGGTCGTTGCCCTGGACGAGAAGGGCTTCGTCATTACGGGCGGCCCGCAAGGATTCGATAGCACTCCTTATGCAACCAACATCGCCGGCATTTATGCCGTAGGAGATGTGAGAACCGCCTCCGTGAAGCGCGTGGCTTCTGCGGTAGGTGAAGGCTCGGTTGTCATCTCAGACGTCCACCGCTACTTGACGCTTCACCCAGACGCGCTTAACCAATAAGGGCCAGTTGTCCGACGCTGCTCAATCCACTGCGATGAAAGGCCTATTCCGGACAGGTGCGGACGGAACAGCGCGGCTAGAATTACACTGAATCGGCTAACAGATGGCGGTAGCGGAAGGGAGGAGAGCGTGAATCGGCGAGGATTTTTGCACGCGCTGGGGGCCGGATCGGCGGCGACGGTGGTCCCTGTGGCGGCGCAGGCCGTCATTCCGGAGCACAACTGGGAAAAATATGATTTCGGCTCCGGTCCGCCGGTCAGCGACAGGTTGTACCAGGGGCCGTTCCCGCAATACTCCGCTGATGCCGTGGTTCCCGACAGCGATGTGGTGATGGTGACTACGCCGTCGACTGAGATTGTTCCCAACTACGGAATGGGTCTGGTGGTTTACGTATCGGGCGATACCGGACCGCCGCGCCTGCCAGGAGAAACGCTCGAGAAATCGATTGAAGACCTGGTGAAGCTTCCCTTTACGCAGAAGATTTATATTCGGCCGAATTGGAGAGAGGTTCAGAAGAGTCCCGGCAGGCTGGATTTGCCGGACTGGTGGAAGATCACGTTCGATCTGGCGGAACGGTATAACAAGCGGGTCGGGTTTCGGATCATGCTGGAGAACCCGGATTTCCCGGAGCCGGGGATGCCGCAGTTCCTCATGGCCAAGGTTCCCTACGTGAAGCTCAAGGGCGAGTGGAAAGGCAACCGCTCGGAAACACGTTACCGGAAAGAGCACCGCATGCCGCGTTACGATGATCCGGCGTATCAGGCGGCGTTTCGCGAGCTGAACGAGCTACTGGCGGCTGAGCTGAATGGAAATCCGCGGGTCGAGTACATGGACACGATGATGTACGGATTCTGGGGCGAGGGGCACACCTGGCCGTTTGAAGGCAACATTTTCCCGAGCGATGTCGTCGCCGAGCAGACTTGGATGAAGATGCTCGAGACGCAGCTCGCAATCTGGACCAAAGTGCCTCTGGTCACCAATACACAGCCGGACTTTAGTCATGTGGGCAACTCTGACCTGCTCGACCGGACCATTCGCAGTGACAACTGGATTCGTACGGACACGATCTTTATCGAAAACACGCAGATCGAAGCGTTAAGCAACCGGCCGTCGTGGACGGCGGCGGTGTGCGAGGTGGGCATGACGACCGGCGATCCGCAGCGCGTCGGACTGGATGACGGAGTCACCTATAACGAGAAGATCACTTCGCACGTGCTGGATGTCGGCGCGAACTACTGGTCGGTGTGGAACTGGCATAACGAAGCGGCGAAAAACGTGCTGAGTTACTACGACAAATATCCGGAGCCGATCGACTATATTGCACGGCACATCGGGTACCGGGTGCGGCCATCCTTTATATGGAGCTTCGAGCGGGAGGGGACGCCCGGGCTGGTGATTGGGCTGGCGAATAACGGTGTGGCGGGCGTGCCCGGTGTGTTGCGACTGACAGTATTTAGCGAGAACGGGGCCGTCAACGTCAGCGGATGTGTTGATGCGGGATACCCGAAGCCCACGGGGATTCGACAGGCGATGTTGATGCTGCCGCCCGGAACAGACTGGAAGGGCTTGCGACTGAAAGCTGAACTGGAAGTGAAAGGCGTTCGCTATCCGGTGGCGTGGGCGTGCCGGCAGAAGACGAACGCCGACGGATCGCTCACGCTGGCGCGCAATGTGCGGGGCTAGCAGCGGTTACAAGATGAGCGGCGGTTTTGAGGGTAGCCGTTGCGCTGTGGCTTTTCGTGCTAACGTCGTAGTCGCAGGATCACCATAGTGAGAATGAATAGAAGAGTTCTGCTTGCAGCGCTGGCGGGTGCGTTGGGCGTGTTTGCGCAAGAGTCGGGGTCGCCTTCAAGCACGTTAAAGGTGGGGGACAAAGCTCCTGATTTTACGCTTCCTTCGACGGACGGCGGAACGGTTCACCTGGCGGACTTCATCGGCAAGAGCACGATCGTTCTCGCGTTTTTCCCGGCCGCGTTCACGGGTGGTTGAACGGCCGAGATGAAAGCGTACCAGGCTGGTATGCAACATTTTCAGGAGACCGGGGCCAAAGTGTTCGGCATCAGCACCGACAACGGCCCGTCGCAGAAGGCATTCGCAGAGCAACTCGGGTTGACGTTCCCGATCCTGAGTGATTTTCTGGACCGCAAAGTATCTCAGGAATACGGAGTGTATCTCCCGAAGTACGGAGTTGCGAACCGCGTCACATTCGTGATCGATACCGGTGGGAAGATCGACACAATTGAGTCGGGCGGTGATGCGATCAAAATGCTGAAGACTCCCGACGCGTGCAGCCGGTTGGCGCATAAGGGGCGACGCTAACCCAGCCGCCCCGGCAAGGCGCCGGCCGATGGGGAAGGCGTTACTTTGGCCAACGTCGTTACCGTGCCCGCAATCACTCGAAGATTTCGGGACTGAACGGCGATAAACTAGGTCTCGCCAACACCATTATGAAGCGTGGACGCGACCGCCGGGCGATTCCAATTCCAGAGAATAATGGCTCCAAGTACTTCACCTACCGAGAGGCGTGGGGCGTATCCGCAGGGCGAGAGTGCACGGCTTCTATTTCGAAGCAGTAACCCTTGAGGAGAGCATAATTTCGGATCGGTTGATTTCGTTTCTGTTGCATGCAGGTGCAATCAAATCTGACGCGCACACGGAGAGATACAGCTTTGCGCAGCTCCTTCGACAATGGACTGCATTAGTGCCAGAAGTCATTCCGACGAAGTACTTTCCTGATCTTCGCGCTGCAATTGATGATTGGCGCAAACGGAGGAATAAGATCGTCCACGGGATAGTCAAGTGTTCCGCAGCCGGGACCAGGGGGACGTGCTCGATTTCATCAAGGAGGCGGACTTTGTCGCCCTCCAGGGCGAAGCCTTAGCTCCCGGGATCACTGATTGGTGTGAGAAAAGAAAGAGGCAGCACTGGCACGAACTCAGCCTTGACTGCTAGGCGCACCGCCCAGAATTCGTGCCTGTTTGCCCCGCCTGTCGGCAGCACGCAACTCACTCCGATTCCACGGTTCCGCATTACGGCTTACGCGATCGTGGTCGCAGAGCCGTCGGACTACACTCCGAAAGGCCGGTGACAGCCTGTGGCCGATTCGTGCGAGAGTACTACACCAACTTAGCTGATCCACGCCCATTCCCCGCTCCGGAAGGTAGATACCGAAAACTGCGCATGAAACCTGCAACCGGTAATGGCATCCCGAAGGCTCGTGGCCTGAATCGCGAGTAAGAGCAGAATCCCATCACAGTCCTGCGATACACTTCCAGCAGAGAGCGTGGCGAAGAGACGACCTCGCGAGTGCTACCGCGTGTTTCTCAGCCACTCGCATAAAGATCGCTGGATTGCTAAGCAGTGCGGCAGGATTATCGCCGAGCGAAGCGGCGGAGGCATCGAGGTGTTCTTGGATGAGAAGGACATTGAGGCCGGGGAATCGATTGCTGATTCAATCCGTACGAGCATCGAGCAATGCGATGAATTTATAGTGTTGCTGAGCCGATATTCAAAGGATCGGCCATGGGTGCTAATTGAGATGGGAGCTGCATGGGGTCTACGCAAACCGATCATCGCTGTTATTGACAAAGTTGGACCAAAAGAGATGCCTGACATAATCAGCCCATATAAAGCGACAGACCTTAATGACTTCGATGCATACGTGGATCAGCTTCTCAGACGCATGAAGGGCAGACCATAGGTATGGCTGAAGATCGCAAATCGATCAGACAACATCCCCTTCGAGTGTTCATTAGCCACTCAGACGTGGACATGGTGTCGGCGAGAAAACTTCGCAACCTGCTTGTGCATCGTGCGAATGCTTACGTTTTCACCACCGAAGATCTGAGCGCCGGCGAGAAATGGGAGAACAAACTCAGGGACGAATTGGCCGCCGCTGATGTGATTGTGGCTCTGCTGACCCCCACTTCCGTTCATTCCAATTGGGTATTGCAGGAGATCGGGGCGGCTTGGGCGCTCGGTAAACCAATTGTCCCGGTGATCACAAGGCGCGATGTTCTAAACAACATGCCTGTCTCGCTCGCCAACACCCGCGCAATCCATTTAACTGATGTAGAAAACGCAAAGAACGCTGACGAGTTCTTAGGCGCATTTCAGAGCAGCTTGTCGTCAGCCCAAATATCCTGAACAATCGCAATCATCGTAAAAAATTTTCCACTTCAGCGGGCGCGCGGAGTCTCAGCCGCCGCTGATCGCCGGTATAATCGAGATCTCTGATCCGGCGGAGACGGGAGTCGCGAGTCCGCCCGTATAGCGAATGTTCTCGTTGCCGATGAAAATGTTGATGTGTTCTCGAATTTGTCCTTGCTCGGTGGCCATGCGATCTCGGACGCCGGGGTAGAGTGTCCACAGCGCGGAGAATGCATCCGCTACTGTTGCGGGCGATTGTTCGATCTCGACTTTCGCATGCCCATTCGTAAACTCGCGCAACGCGCCCGGAATATAAAAAACAATCGGCACTGATTACCTTTTCGTGCGGCGCGACTTGGTTGGCGCTGAACCGGTAGACGCGTTCTCGGTTAGGGCAGTCCGTACGCAGACCACTGGCGGCAGGCCCTCGGCTATTCTTGTCCAGGTCTTCCCCTCGTCGCGCGAGGCAAAGAGCTGCCCGCTGCGCGTGCCGAAGTAAATTCCAGCGGGGTCGAAAGAATCCGCTGCCATGGCGTCGCGCAAGACGGTCTCGTACGCTCCTTTTTGGGGCAAGCCGCGCGAGAGCGGCTCCCATGAGGCCCCCGCATTGCGGGTTCGATACACGCGCAACCGGCCGTCGCAGGCGCAGCGAAACTGATCGGATTCAACGGGAAGAATGTAAATGCAGTCCGGGTCTTGGGGGTGCATGACCACCGGAAAACCGAAATCCGAGGGAACTCCATTCGCGATGTCGGTCCAGTTTTCGGCGCAGTCGTCGGAGCGATACACCCCCCAATGATTTTGCAGGAAGAGGCGTTCGGGACGCCTCGGATGCAGCGCGATTTTGTGAACGCATTGGCCGAACTCGGGGTATTTGTTGGGCATGAACGCAGCGCGGATACCCCGGTTTTGGGCCGTCCACATGAGCCCGCCATCTTCGGTGCGATAGACGCCCCCGGATGAGATGGCGACGTACATGCGCTGATGATTGACGGGGTCGAGCAGAATCGTGTGCAGGGACAGCCCGCCGTTTCCCGGCACCCAGCGCGGCCGGTGCGGATGATCGAACAGGCCACGGACTAACGACCACGTCTCACCCGTGTCGCGGCTTTCAAAGAGCGCGGCTGGCTCTACTCCGCAATAGAGGACGTTCGGTTCTTCGGGGCGGCCAAGCGCAATCTGCCAGATGTTCTTGAGCGAAACGCCAGTCTCGGGAGGAAATCGAATCGGGACCTCGCGGGGATTGGTCCAGCTCTTGCCGAAATCGTCGCTGGAGCGCAGGAGCGTGCCCCAGTAACTCGAGGTTGACGCCCAGATGCGATGCTGGTTTTCGCGGTCGTCGTAGGCGATCGCGTAAACGTTATCGCCATGGAAATAGGGGCCGCCCACGTCCCAACGCGCGCGCTGAGGGTTCGAGCGCAGGAGGAATGCTCCTTTCGTGGTCCCCACCAGCAAAAGAAAATCTCCTCTTCGGACATTGATGTGATGCACATTGTGCAACACCGTTGTCGGAGGGCCTGCTCGATCGACACGGGGAAGAGTCGAAACAGCTGAAGCGGACTGAACGGCTTCTAACGCTGCCTGAACCTCACTCGCGCGTTGATAGCGCTCGATGGGGTCCTTGGCCAGGCAGCGTTGGATAATCGCCCAGAGGCCGGGCGGCACGGGAGGGCCAAGCGGCTTCGGCACTTCGCGCAGAATGGCGGAGCTGATTTCAAATGCAGTGTGCCCTTCAAAGGGCAGACGCCCGGAGGCGGCTTCATAGAGCACAACTCCGAGCGCCCATAAATCGTTGCGGTAATCGGCTGGCTCGCCGCGCAAGACTTCGGGCGCCATGTAGGGCACCGTGCCGCTTATGCTCGAGGCGTCCTGCGTCGCTTCAAGAGATTGAGTAGAGCCCTCGAAGGTTCCGGCTCTTACTCGCTGGGCTAAACCGAAATCGAGGACTTTGACGAGACCGTCAGGAGTGATGAGAATATTCGCAGTCTTGAGATCACGATGAACGATGCCCCGGTCGTGAGCGCGTGCCAGTGCGCTCGCTATCTGAACGCCGTAGCGGAGCACTGAGGCGGCCGGCAAGGCTGTGTCTGCGCTCATGACGCGGAGAGACTTGCCCTCGACCAGCTCCATCATGATGTAGAGCTCGCCCTCGGTCTCGCCGACTTCATAGATGGTGCAGATGTTCGGATGAGAGAGCGAGGAAGAAGCGCGCGCTTCCTGCAAGAGGTTCTGGCTTGAGGATGGATCGAGCCCCGCGTCCTTGTTGACGACTTTTAAGGCTATGTCGCGGTTCAAGACCTCGTCGTGAGCGCGATAGACAACTCCCATCCCGCCTTCGCCAATTTTCGCGACGACGCGGCAGTGTCCGAGGACTTCACCGATCACGAGCGTTCCTTTCGCACCCTGCTAGGCTACCGCATGAAAGGGGCTCCGGGGGTTATGGCTGGAGTGCGAGGCAGGGTGCGGGATCCTGCTTGGCTGGCTACCGAGGCTCAGTCGCAGGATGTGGGGCAGAATTGAATGAGACCGCCATTGCTGAAATCCGGGCGGAATCTTTTCCAGTCGCTTAAGGAGTTGCTGCGGCCTCATTCTGCTTGTTAGCGGCGCCGTATAACCAGGTGAGCTAGAGGTCAGATCCCTTCGGGGGTCGATGAGGAGTTTCAGCCCCGAGTTCGTGAAAGCCGATGAGATCGACAAATTGATCTGCCACCGCATCGAAAGTGGTGTTGTTATCCTTCAAAAACGTTTGCAAGAGTCCGGGCGGTATAGCCTGCCTGCGCGCCATCATCAGACCGAAGGCCGGGTTGTCGCGCGTGGCCGGCATGAAAATCACTAGCGGGGTTCCCTCGCACACAGGAAGTCCGTAGCGACCCTCCGTCACATTTGTCCAGCTTTTAGAATCAAGCAGTGCCAAGGCCGCGACGTTCGTCTGGACCTCCAGCCGCGATTGATAAAAGCCGTTCATGTCCTCGATTGCGGAGTGCAGCTGCCGCGCGTGCTGGTCATGGCCCGGGCCGAGCCGGATATTCGCAGCACATGCGCTGACGGGAGTAGTTCCGACTACCAAGTCGGTTTCGTACCAGATCGAAAAGCGTGCATCTGTTCACACACAGCGCTGGGGCACCGGCGGTTCTGGGCCACCCTAAGCCGTGATAGGCAATAGGCGATTGCTGCCGCAGACTCTAAGCTCGAAATTACTTATGAAACTTCTTGCGTCTTTCTTGATCGCAGCGGCAGCGCTTTCTGCCGGGCCCATTACACAAGTGACCCTGACGAACGCGGGCAGCCCCTCAGTTATCGCGCCCACGGTCACCATCGACGGCGACACAAAACAGAACGTCTACATCGGCCCCTACAGTCTCTCTATGAACGGGCAAGACACAGCGGCTCTCTGTATCGACTTCTTCGATACTAGCCATGTCAACGATACATGGAATGCGTACGTGACTGCAATCGGCTCCAACCTGAGTGATACGTATCATCCGACGTTTGGGCAAGAGTATGAGGAAGACGCATATCTCTTCAGCCAAATTGTGAAGCCCGGTGCAGACCCGACCGGCCTGCAAGAAGCGGCGTGGGACATTACAGCGTACGGCATAACGAATTCTTCCTATAAATACCTGATTGGCGACAACAGCTATATCGATGCCGCGTTGGCGGACTACAAAAACATGAACTTCAGCGGTTTCGAGATCGTGTCCGATACTGTCAGCGGCGAAGAGCAGGAGTTTCTCGTGGAGACGCCCGAGCCGGACAGTTTCATGCTGCTGGGTGCGGGATTGCTAATCGCGGCGGTTGCGGGGAGGACACGGCGCAAACGGTTGGCAGTTGCGCGCGCGAGTTAGATCAAAGCGCGATTGCTTATTCATACCGTAATGCGGAATTGGGATCGAGGCGCATGGCGCGGCTTGCGGGGATATAGGAAGCGAGCAGCGCGACAAGAGACAGAAGCACAGCCACGCCGGCGAAGGTGATGGGGTCCGTCGCGCTCACTCCGAAGAGAAGGCTGGATAAAAGGCGCGTGATTGCGATGGATGCAGCCATGCCGATGGCCACCCCGAGGAGCGCGAGCCGGACGCCTTCGCCTAGAATCAGGCGCAATACGTCGGTACGCTGCGCACCCAGAGACATGCGAACGCCGATCTCCTGAGTGCGGCGTGTCACCGAAAAGGCCACAACTCCGTAGATTCCGACGGCAGCAAGAGCCAGAGCAGCAGTCGCGAATAATCCCACAAGAAGAAGCAGAAAACGGCGATTGGCGAGCCAGCCGCCCATTTCATCTGCGAACGTGGAAAATGTGACGGGAACATCGGGAGCGAGGTCGTGGAAAATGCGGCGGGCGGCCGGAATGATCTCTGCCGGTGGCGCGGCGCTGCGCATCAGGATGGTCGGCGATGAATTGGCGTTCATTCCGCGTTGGCGGTAGTTGACGTAAATGATAGGACTGGGCGGACGATCCAGGCCGCGCGCTCGAACGTCGCCGACAATGCCAACAATCGTGAGCGGCTTCAGGTTGCCGTCCATATTGCCGAAATCGATCACCTGGCCGATGGGGTCCTGATTGGGCCAGCGCTGGTGAGCCAGTGCTTGGCTGATGACAGCAACATGCGGCGAATTCCAACCATCCTGATGGGCGAACATGCGGCCGCGGATCAGCGGAATGCCTAACGTGCGGAAGTAGCCCTCGCCGGCAACGCAATAAAAGGCGTGTCCGGCTTGCGACGGATTTTGACCGATACGGTCCCATTCCTCAAAATTGGTGGGCGGTTTTTGGCCATTGAGTATGAGGAATTGTCCGTCAGCGAGGTCGTCGCCGGCCGCCGCTGGAAGGGCTCCGGCCAAACCCACGCTTTCCGAGCCGGGGATTGCGCGAAGGCGGGCGACGACGTCGTCCATTAAATGGACTTGCCGCGCGACTTCGGCCTCGTTCAGGCCTTCCATTCCTTGCGGAACGGGCAGCGAGAACTCCATCGTGATCAGGTTTCGCTGGCTAAATCCAGGGCTGGTCGAAATGAGGCGCAGAAAGCTGCGGCCGAGGAGGCCTGCTCCGAGCAAAATCACAAGTGTCGCGGCGATTTCACCGATCACCAAAAATCCGCGGAGCCGGTGGCTGGCGCCCGTGCCGGTGTAACTGCGGGAACCTGCGCTGAGCGCTTCCTGGAGATCGCCTGTAGCGGCGCGCCACGCGGCAAACAGGCCGAGCGAAACGGCGACCATTACAATTGCGGCCAAAGCGAAGAGCAGAACCGATGTGTTGAGGGCGATCTCTTGCTGGCGCGGCAAATTGGCCGGAAGAATTGCGGGAAGCACTCTCACGGCCCAAGCCGCAATCAAGACGCCCAGCACGCCTCCAGCGAACGAAAGCGAAAACGATTCGGCGAGGAACTGCTGAACGAGGCGGCCGCGCCCAGCCCCGAGCGCCGCGCG
The DNA here is from genome assembly GCA_963703035.1 of uncultured Acidobacteriaceae bacterium. Taxonomy (GTDB): domain Bacteria; phylum Acidobacteriota; class Terriglobia; order Bryobacterales; family Bryobacteraceae; genus Bog-105. The sequence goes on from OY969780.1 coordinate 4,372,774, forward strand.
CACAGCGAGTTCTTTGCGGCGGGCTGAGGTGCGCGCTACAAGCAATCCGGCGACATTGGCGCATGCGATTGCGAGCAACAGGCCGACAGCCGCGAGCAGGGTCAGGAGAGCGGTGCGCACATCTCCGACCATGGCGTCCGCAAGCGGGACGACTGCAGCGTTGTTGAGATCGACCTTTTTCCCGTACTGGTTTTTGATGCGATCAGCAATGGCGCTGAGATTGGCGCGCGCCTGGGCAACGGTTATCCCATCGCGGACGCGGCCGAGACATTGCCAGTTATGCGCTGTACGGCTGGGAAGTTCCGGATCGAGCTCACGCGCAATCCATATGGCGACACCGGGCGGAAAATCAAACCCCTCCGGCATCACGCCGATCACGGGATAAACTGCTCCCTCCATCCTCAAGTGGAATTTGGAGAGATCGGTTGCCGCACCGAGGTATCGCTTCCAATAGGCATAGCTGACGATCGCTGCCGGCGCGCCGTGGACGCGCTGTTCTTCCGGGGCAAAGGCGCGGCCGCGAACAGGCTCGATGCCGAGGATTTTGAAAAAGCCACTGGAAACTACGGCGATATTGACGCGGACAGGCTCGCTGCCGCCGGAAACAGAGGAGAGCCCGTAACCATATACGGCCAGTGTCGCGAAGGTGTCGTTCTGGGTGCGGAAGTCGTCGAAATTTGGATCCGCTAGATTCATTCGATGGCCATCTGGAGCCTGTTCCCAGATGCGCACGAGTTTTTCGGGATTGGGATAAGGGAGCGGGCGCAGTAGAACGGCGTCGACAACAGAAAAAATTGCTGTGGATGCGCCGATGCCGAGCGCCAGAGTGAGCATGCTAACCGTCGTGAAGCCGGGATTTCTGGCCAGCGCGCGAGCAGCATAGCGAACGTCGGCAAATAAGATGTCGAGTGCGTTCTCCCAGCCATAGCCGCGCACCTGTTCGCGAACTGCTGTCGCTCCGCGTAGTTCCAGGCGTGCAGCCCGGCGGGCCTCATCGGGAGTGAGTCCTTTGGCGATCAAGACAGCCGTGGCTTCTTCGAGATATTGATTTACCTCGTCGGCGATTTCCTCGTCCGCGGCTTCCCGGTTTCCGAGCACTCGCAAGCCGCGCGTGATCTGCCGCCAGAGGGACATCGTTCAGCCCTCAGTTTTCAAGAGACGCGCTATGGCGGACACGCGGCGGTTCCAGTTCGCGGTCTCAATCTCAAGCTGCTTTCGTCCCCCGCGAGTGAGCGAATAGAACTTCGCACGGCGGGAGTTGTCTGTCTGGCGCCATTCGGAATTCAGCCAGCCTACGCGCTCTAGCCGCTGGAATGCGGTGAGGAGCGAACCGGGATTCACTTTGAAGACTCCGCGCGATACCTGCTCGATCCGGCGGGCAATGCCGTAGCCGTGCATGGGTTCAGGGCTGAGCGCCTTAAGAATGAGCATGTCGAGCGTGCCCTGGATGACGTCTGTATTGGGCGCGTTCATGGATGCTCCGAAAAGGCGAGATATGGCCAGAATAGTTTGCGGTCATCCTGTTTGTCAAGATGTGATATTCATATGGACATAAGCGGACTCCTCACGGCCTCGGAATCAACGCTCTCATATCGACGGTATAGTGCTGAGCAGGATTGCGTTTAAAGATTTCTGAGCGAGTGGCTTTTGCTTGTTGATCCATAGTCTTAGCCCTTTTCCTCTGTCCGATGTTCCGCAGCACCAGGGCATAATCGGTCAGCAAGTTACATTTCTCCAAGAGATTGGGGAAGGAGCCGGCTCCGAGCACGTTCAACGCTTGGTCGAAGGTAGCAACCGACTCTGGACCCTGACCAGCAGTCCATTGGATAACCGCAAGTGTATGGAGATAGCTAATCAAGCTCCATCGGTCTGCCGGCGGAGATTCTCTGCATTTTTGAATAGCTGCCTTATCGAAGGCTGTCGCGGCTTGAAAATCACGCTGCTGCAGTCGTACCAGCGCAAGGGTATTCAGATCTACGGCTGATCGATCTTGCTCGGAATGAAGCCGGCGCCAAATCCCGAGCGCGTGCTGCGCATTCGCCTCAGCCTCTTGAAATTTCTTCTGCCGTAACAAAGCCACCCCGAGGTTTGAATAGGAGATTGCAACGTCGACATTGGTACGACCCAAGATTGCGAGACGCAGCGCAAGAGCGCGCCGGCACAGCGCCTCGGCACGCTTCAGCTTTCCAGTGGCATCGTACAGAGAGCCCAAACTGTTCACGGAGTTCGCCAGTTCCAATGAGAGCGCTTTCGGCTGCCTTTCGCAGAGCGAGATCGATTCCTGGTATAACCGTTCCGCCTCGTCGAACTGTGCTTCATCCTGATCAAGGGAAGCTAAACGCTCAAGTGCCGCCGGCAGCAGCGGGCCATCCGGGTTAACGGCTTTTTCATGCTCAATAATGAGCGAAGCCCACCGATGCGCCTCCTCAATCCGGCCGGCTCTCTCGGCGGCCTGGAGCTTGTTGATCAGATCCTCGCAACAGGCCAGAGGTTCTGCCGCAATGCCGTCGATCAGCAAAAATACCAGTACAAACGGCGCAACCAAGCCAGCGGCGATGCTGATTGGCGTCCGGGCTTGCGGGGCAGCCTTCTGTAGTAGACAACCTTCTAAAGACACCCTTCCAGAGTATACGTTTTCGTGGTAGGATGTCTGCTAGTAACGTGCATGAAGAAACGCGAACCGTATAAAGACCGCATCGAGATCTTGCAAGGCACCTTGGACATGTTGATTCTGCGAACGTTGCAGTGGGGTCCGCAACACGGGCATGGCATCGGCCAGGCTTTACGCGCCAACTCTGCTGATCTTCTGCAGATCGAACACGGATCGTTATATCCAGCCCTTCATCGGATGGAACGTCAAGGCTGGCTCAAGTCTGACTGGAAAGCGTCAGAGGCAAACCGGAAGGCCAAATATTACAGCTTGACCGCCGCCGGAAAGAAGCAGCTGCTTGCAGAAGAGTCGAAATGGGATGCTCTTGTCGCGACGATCGCCACAATCATGAAGCCGGCCTAATGGAGGGTTGAATCGTGAAGCGCTTTTTGTGGGCTCTCAAAGTGTTTCAAGGCCGGCGCGTGCGCGCCGACGAGGAGTTGAACGAAGAAATTGCCGCTCATCTTGCAATTGAGATGCAGCAGCGCATGGAGGCGGGAGAATCCTTGGAAAGCGCGAAGCAGTCTGCCGCCAGGGTCTTTGGCAATGTAGGCCTCGTGAAAGAGGTCACGCGCAGCATGTGGGGGCTGGGTTTGTTCGAGCGGCTATGCAAGGACTTCAAACATGCGCTGAGAATGCTCGCCAAGGCTCCGGGATTCTCGATTGCGGCGGTTACGACTCTGGCGCTCGGTATCGGTGCGAACACGGCGGTGTTCAGCGTCGACTACGCCGCCCTGCTCGCGCCGCTTCCCTATCCGCAGGCTGGCGAACTGGTGATTGTCTGGTCGAAGTTTCAAGGACACCGGCAGGAGATTTCAGCGGCAGATTTCCTCGAATGGAAGCGCCAGAACACCGTGTTCCGGGATCTGAACGCTTGGACCGGCGGCTCATTCAACATAGCCACGCGCGATGAGCCATCGAACGTGGACGCAAGGATCGTCACGCCGGGCCTCAACAATATGCTGGGCAACCCGTTCACGCTTGGCCGCGACTTTCTTCCGGAAGAAGGCCAGCCGGGCGCGAGTCACGTAGTGATACTCACGAATAAGTTTTGGAAACGGCTTGGCGCCAATCCTCGAATGGTCGGGACTACGATGCGCATCAACAGTGAGCCGTACACGGTAGTGGGAGTTTTGGGGCCAGGCCTTACGGACCGCGGACAGGGCGAAATCGTTGTGCCACTCGCGTTCGAGCCGCAACAAATCAATCATGAAAGCCGCTGGCTGGTGGCGATGGGGCGCCTGAAGCCGGGCGTCACTCTCCGGCAGGCTCAGGCTGCCATGGATTCCTTGGCAGCGCATCTCGCGGAGATGTATCCCAATACCAACAAAGGGTGGCAAGTGTCGGTCGAACCGTTTAAGAACGATTTCATCCCGAGTGAGAGAATTGTCACGCTCTGGTTACTGCTGAGCGCAGTCGGTTTTGTTTTGTTAATCGCCTGCGTGAACGTGGCCAATCTGTTGCTGGCGCGAAGCCTGAGCCGCCAGAAAGAACTGGCGGTTCGCAGTGCATTGGGAGCGCAACCGAGCACGCTGTTTTTGCAGCTTCTCATCGAGAGCCTGGCGATTGCGGGAGCGGGCGGGATGCTCGGAATCGCCGCCGGTTACGCCATGTTGCAGGGGCTGGTAGCGGTGACACCGCCCAACACGTTGCCAAGCGAAGCCGATATCCGGCTCAATTTACCGGTGTTGCTGTTCACCCTGGCAGTGACCACGGTGGCCGGCGTGCTGTTCGGTTGTGCACCGGCATGGTTTGCCGCGCGCGCGGACGCTGCTGAGGCGCTGAAGGAGGGGCAACGGACTGGCACGAGCGTTGGCCGGCGGCGGCTTCGACAGCTTCTCGTCATGGGCGAGTTGGCGCTTGCGCTCACCTTGCTTGCTGGAGCTGGACTAGCGATTCACAGCTTCTGGAACCTGCTGCACGTGGACCTCGGCGTGCGCACGGACCACGTGCTGACTTTCACTCTCTCGTCTCCCGATTCCCGGCCCAACAATCCGGAATGGGTCGAGGCCTATTACCGCCGTCTTCTTTCGCGCATCGGGTCCACTCCGGGCGTGTCCTACGTCTCGGTGGAAACCGGGATTCCGATGGAAGGGCCGGGTTTTGGGGTTGTAACTTTCAGCATTGCAGGTCAGGGGGTGTCGCAAGACCCAGCACAACGCCCAACTGCCGGATTCGGGATGGTGTCTCCAGAGTTCTTTCAGACTTTTGGAGTCCGGATCGACAGAGGGCGGCCCTTTACCGAGCGGGACACGCGGTCCAGCTTGCGAGTCGCTGCTGTGAATGAGGCGTTCGCCGGCAGATACCTGAAGGGAACTGACCCGCTCGGACACGTGATATTGGCGCCGGAGCCGGTTGCCGGTGCGGCAGTGCCAGCTTCTCCCTCTCCGCTTCAGATCATCGCTGTCATTCACAACATACGAAGCCGAGGACTACGTCAAGATGAGCCCGAAATCTATGTTCCTTTTTGGCAGTTTCCCTGGCCCAGTGCGGCGATCGGCGTTCGGACCGAGCGCGATCCGGCGTCCATGATGAGCAGTGTCGCTGCAGCCGTACACGCGGTTGATCCAGAAATTGCCGTCGCGAATTCGCGCACCATGATACAGGTTCGCGACGAGGTTCTCGCGAGCGACCATTTCACTGCCATTCTCTTTACCAGCTTTGCAGTGATTGCGCTGTTACTCGCCGGGCTCGGCATCTACGGCGTTATGGCGTTTGCTGCGGTACAGCGCTCCCACGAAATTGCGCTTCGCATGGCTTTAGGTGCGACCAGGGGGGCCGTAATCGGTCTAGTGATGAAAGAGGGAGTGGGCCTCGCCTGCGTCGGAATGTGCTTGGGACTTATCGGCGCTTATTTCGTAGACCGCGCCATGCGAAGCGTTCTTTTCGGAGTAGGAGCAACTGACTTTGCCGCGCTCGGTACAGTAGTGCTCATTCTGACGATTACGGCTTGTTTGGCTAGCTACCTACCTGCGCGGCGCGCTGTGTCGGTTGATCCGGCACACCTCCTCAAAATGTAGCGATTCGCCGCGCTCGCATGGTGCACCTGACCGAAGAGGGATCGAAGCTGATCCGCAGGGTGTTTGCCGAGCACGAGCGCAATATGGAACGTGTCTTCTCGGGCCTCGATAAACCGGAGCGGAAGGCCCTGGCGAGCCTCCTGCGAAAGCTTCTACTTAACGCAAGCGGGTGTCAAGTATATAGCGAGTGGGTGAGGAAGCTACGCATTAATAATATGGATTTGGTACCGGCGTGTGGAGCAAGGTTTATCATACTCAAACTTGAAATGCCAATATATGATGAAAGTATCAGCCGGTGTCGCCCGGTCCGATGATGTCACAAAAAGGGTGCTGCGGGATCTTTGCCCGCATATTCTTAGCATGAGAACCCCAGAGGTCAATCTCCGCGTTCGGCTGGAGGCTGCTTTCCGGCAGGATGGCGAATGTTGGTTGGCTTGGTGTCTCCCACTTCATGTGATGCACAGGCAGAAACCAAAGACGGGGCGTTTGAATCGCTAAAGCAAGCTGTCGAACTCTGGTTTGAATCCTGCATTGAACGTGGCGTATTGGACGAAGCCCTAAATGAGGTTGGATTTCACCCAATCAAACCCGGGGAGCGCGTTCCAGAAAACGCGAGTGTGTTCGAGGTCAAAAGACCCTCTAGGGCCATTAGAGACAACTTCACTACCTCTGAAGATTTTGAAGTAACAATTCCAGCCTACGTCGTAGCTAAACAACTGAGCCGAGTGCGACCTGTTGATTGGGACGAACTCGTCGCACTTTGTGAGTCGGAGAAATGCGTCTACGACAGACAGAAGGGCGGATCATTACATCATGACCCGCCCTGGTTTAAAGCGCCCAATAGTAATTCCCAAGAAGCGCGACCTCAAAGAAGATATTGTCTTAAGCGTTGCCCGAACACTTGGACTCAGCCGCAAAGACATCGAGGCACGACTCACTCCCAAAAAGGGCAAGGCTAAGCCGAATTAAAGGGAATCAGATGCCACCGCTACCGTTTTTTTCCGCTTGCGTAAAGTGCATATTCCGTTATTGTTTTGGCTATCGCTGATCCCGTTTGCTACCGCCTGGATAGGCGGAACCATTTTGCGCCGTGGCCGGTGGCATTGCACAGAGCGGTGTTGCCGCTGGCGGCCATTGCTTATGTCGTCCTGACAAAGAGACTCATCGCGCACCACGGAAAAGGCTCAAAACTGGCGACATCGATTCGGCGGGTTCCGAAGATTGGCGCAGGCATCGACGGTCGGCGCGTTCACGACCTTGAGTGACACCACATTTGGCATAAATACTGCGCTAGCGCGGTTACTGCTTTGACACATGATGAAGCGTGCTAGCGTAGACAAAATGCCCGAACATTATAGGAATGAAAGTAAGTACTGTTCCTTCTTTGATGTAGATGCGCAAGCAGAACTACGCCGCTTACCGCTCTCCTCTGTAACCATCTGCCCTCGAGTCGGCGAGCACATCGAATTGCGGGCTGATCGTCAGCAGGGCGGAGGTGTTTACCTGGTGGTTGGCGTTCGACAGGTTCTGATCGACCACGGCCCGAAGGCACGGCGGCAGCCTACGATGCAAGCGCTTGTTATTGAACTAAAGCCGCAACATGCGATCGATCTCGAGAAGCCGGAGATAGCGGCCGAAGTGCTTCTTGAAGAGCTAGAATCCATCCCATTGCCGTCCGAACCCCTTCCGAACTAGCCGATGGTAGTGCACAACTTCGATCATACTCGCAAGACAGCTATGCGAATCGATCCTGGTCGCAGGATTCCGCCGAGGCGCTCCGTTTCAACGCATAGTTGTATCGCCCTGGTTTCGACCTTAGGCGCTCTACATAATACGTGTGAAATGGAGAGATGATCGATCCAACATTCTCGTATAAAGAATGCAGCATGTCCAAAGTCACGAAAAGGGGACTTGCGTCCCCTTTTGTCGCGTCGATCATGTTCGACCCTAGAGTTGTGACTAGATGGTCCCCTTCGTATCGGGGCACTATCGAGTATAGCGCCGGATCAGCTCACCTTTTCGGCAATCGATTTCGCTTGCACAAATTGCAGCAGATAATCGGGACCGCCGGCTTTTGAATCGGTTCCTGACATATTGAAACCGCCGAACGGATGCGCTCCGACCATCGCGCCGGTACACTTCCGGTTTATGTACAGATTGCCGACAAAGAATTGCCGTTTCGCCTTCGCAACCTTTTCGGGATTGCTTGTGAAGACTGCGCCCGTCAGCCCGTACTCGGAATCATTCGCGAGCTGCAAAGCGTGATCGAAATCGCGCGCTTTGCTGACCGCGAGAACAGGCCCAAAGATCTCTTCCTGAAAAATGCGCGCCTTCGAATCGACATCGGCGATAACGGTCGGCTTGATGAAATAGCCCTGGCCCTCCGCCGGGCCGCCGCCTGTGATCAGGCGTCCCTCTTTTTTGCCGGTCTCGATGTAATCGAGAATGCTCTTTTGCGCCCGCTTGCTGATGACCGGCCCCATGTAGTTGCCAAGCTCCTCAGAAGGGCCAAGCGTCAGCGCCTCGGTTTTGGCCTTCAGTTTGTCTAGAAATTCATCGTAGACGGCTTCATCGACAATCGCGCGCGAACAGGCCGAGCATTTCTGCCCTTGGTAGCCGAACGCGGAGTAAAGTACGCCAATCACAGCCTGATCGAGATTCGTTTCGCGATCCACAATGATCGCGTCTTTGCCGCCCATTTCAGCGATCACGCGCTTTATCCAGAGCTGACCTTTGGGCGTTTTCGCGGCGAGCTCGTTGATATGTAGCCCGACGTCGCGCGATCCGGTGAAGGAGATGAAGCGCGTTTTGGGATGCGAAACCAGAATGTCGCCGATTGCCGCGCCGCTGCCCGTGAAGAGAGAAAAGCTTCGCGGCGGAAATCCAGCTTCGAGCAGCGCCTCTGCAAATTTCGCAGCAACCGTCGGAGTGTCGCTCGAAGGCTTGATCACGACTGTGTTGCCGGTCACGAGCGCAGCCGTCGTCATTCCCAGCAGGATCGCGAGAGGAAAATTCCACGGTGGAATGACCACGCCCACGCCGAGCGGCATATATACCATCTCGTCGCGCTCGCCCGAAAGCTGAACCGTCGGCTCGGGTGATGCGAGTTTCAGCGCTTGCCGGGCGTAGTATTCGCAGAAATCGATGGCCTCGGATACGTCGGCTTCGGCTTCCGCCCACGTCTTACCGGCCTCGACCACCAGCCACGCATCAAATTCGTATTTGCGGTCTCGAAGAACTTCTCCGAGCCGCAGCAGAAGCCCGACGCGCTCCTGTATCGAAACTTCGCTCCACATCGGGAAGTACGAGTAGGCCGCTTCAATCGCGTCCCGCGCATCTTGTTCCGATCCTTTTTGATGAATGCCGACAGTTTCAGAAGGCTTCGAGGGATTCACGGATTCGAGCTTCAAAGAAGATTTCCGGCGGTCGCCCGCAATCAACAGATCGTATTCTTTGCCGAATTCCGCGCGAACCTTGGAGAGCGCCGCGCGCGCCGCAGCCGCCTTGTCCGGCTTTGTGAAATCTGTGTACGGCTCATTTTTGAACGGAGCTAATTCAGTTGCAGGGGTCGCAAGAGCAGACGTAGGCATGGTTTGAGTTCAGACTCTTTCGTCGATCTTCTTTTCGGCGATGCTGCGGGCGCGCTCGAACATCTCTGCTGCGTCTTCGGCAATCTGGCGTCCGCGCTCGTACATCTCGCGCCCACGTTCATAGAGTTCACGGCCGGAGTCGAGGATCGTTTTGCGCCCGCGCTCCACCTGCTCGCCCAACATGTCTCTTGTCTTCTCGCCCGCTTCCGGTGCTAGCAGGAGCGCCGCCCCAGCACCGACGGCGATTCCGGTAATAAACCAACTTAGAGCGATGCTCTGGTCCCGTTCCATGATTCCTCAGCCTTTATTCTATGCTGCATGCTGGCCAGCCGAATCATGTGGCCTGCATCACAGAGCTGCTGCAGCCGCGAGCCGAATTGCGAAAGCAATTATCCGAATGCTGCTGTGCGACGCACCGCTCCGCCGAGTACCCGCTGGCTTTGCTTGAAGATCGCATTTGGGTTTTAGATTGCCTTCACCCAGCTGCTAGTGCTCGAGAGGGCGCGGCTATTTTCAAAGAATAGAGAAGAGACACATGCCAGAAAAGCGAAAAATCGAAAGCGCGCCCGAAGAAGCGGACGCAAATAAGGGACTCACTCCCGGGGGATTCCGTTCTCAACAGATGATTCACCGGTTGGCCCCGAGCGAAGTCGTGACCCAAGAGAGTGGTGTGAGCCACGTGCAGCCCGGAACCGGTCGATCACGCGCGAGCACTGATCCACCGCAACCGCAAAGCTTGGTACTTACGCCAGGCGGTTACCGGCATCCTTCGCTCGTGCATCGCCTCGATAAGGGGTACGGAGTTACGCGTGCCGCCAACGTGCTTCGCAAACTCGACCTAAGGACGGGGAACACCATCGACCTGCCGGTTAGCCTGACTGCGCTCCCGGTGAGACCCGCCCTTGGAAGCGGCTGGATTACGGATTCATCATTCACTAACACGACTGGGCAGCCCTTTTACTTCTTCTCAACCGTCTGGACTGTTCCACCGGCTCCGTCGACGCAATCCGGGCAGACCATTTTTCTATTCAATGCATTCTTGGACTCGTCAGAGAACGACATTCTGCAGCCTGTCCTGCAGTGGGGACCTTCGCAAGCGGGCGGTGGCAACTTCTGGTCGGTCGCTTGCTGGTTTGTCGATGCCAGTGGGAATGCCTTTTACCACGATCCTGTGCAGGTGAACGAAGGCGACACTCTGGTCGGAGTAATGTCCCTGACCGGACAGTCGGGTGGCTCGTTCAGTTATAACTGCTTTTTCCAGGGAATCGATGGCACGGAACTCGTCGTGAACAACATTTCGCAACTCGTGGTGGCGACCGAAACACTGGAGTGCTACGGCATCCAGCAATGCTCGGATTATCCGAATACGAGCTTTACTGCTATGGTCGGCATCGACATAAAGACCGCCGCGGGCGGTACTCCGGCAGCATCCGGAAGCCGTCTCGACGCGTACTGGGGTGCTGACAGCAGTCAGCACGTGAACTTCATCGACAGTAACGGTCACATCCACGAGATGTACATCCATCCGGGGGCAGGTTGGGTAAACAATGATTTGACTGTGTTCTCCGGTGGTACTCCAGCCGCGACAGGCAGCGCATTAGATGGTTACTGGGGCAGCGACAGCAGTCAGCACGTGAACTTCATCGACGGTAACGGTCACATCCACGAGTTGTACATTCATCCGGGTGCGGGCTGGGTGGACAATGATCTGACTGTTTTCTCGAGTGGCACTCCGGCTGCGCCAGGCAGCGCACTCGATGGCTATTGGGGCACAGATAACAGCCAACACGTAAACTTTATTGATGGAAATGGTCACATTCACGAGCTGTACATTCATCCGGGCGCGGGTTGGGTGGACAATGATCTGACTGTTTTCTCGAGTGGCACTCCGGCCGCGTCGGGCAGCGCATTAGATGGTTATTGGGGTACGGATAACAGCCAACACGTAAACTTTATTGACAGAAACGGTCACATTCACGAGTTGTACATCCACCCGGGCGCGGGTTGGGTGGACAACGATCTGACTGTTTTCTCGAGTGGCACTCCGGCTGCGCCAGGCAGCGCACTGGATGGGTATTGGGGCACAGATAACAGCCAACACGTAAACTTTATTGACAGAAACGGTCACATCCACGAGCTATACATCCGTCCGGGTGCGGGTTGGGTGGACAACGATCTGACTGTTTTCTCGAGTGGCACTCCAGCTGCGCCAGGCAGCGCATTAGATGGTTATTGGGGTACGGATAACAGCCAACACGTAAACTTTGTTGACAGAAACGGTCACATTCACGAGTTGTACATCCACCCGGGTGCGGGTTGGGTGGACAACGATCTGACTGTTTTCTCGAGTGGCACTCCAGCTGCGCCAGGCAGCGCATTAGATGGCTACTGGGGCAGCGATAGCAGTCAGCATGTGAATTTCATCGAACGCAATGGTCAAGTGCACGAGTTGTTTATCTATCCTGGCGCGGCGGGTTGGGTCGATAACAATCTGACGCAGTTCGGTGGGGCTGACATGTCGCTCTCGTGGCAGGTGGAGGACCGAGTAACAGATTGCCGCCAGCACACCGTGATCGCCAGCAACGCGAGTCCGGGCGGCGAAGTGGACTTGTGGTATTGACTTTCAGTGCTTCTGGGGCATCATTCGGTACGAAACAAGTCGGAAGGTCGGGGCTCATGAATGAGCTCCGGTCCTCAACTAGCGGAAGGGCTCTAGCTCGACCTTATCGCCGTCGGTACGAAAAGTGATGAGTCCGCGCTGATCGGTGCGGAACACGACGACGTGATGTTCTGACAGGCGTTCCAGGACAGCCGGGTTCGGGTGATGGAACTGGTTCTTATAACCGTCCGATATAAACGCGAATTGCGGGCTCACCTGGTCGATGAATTCTTCGGATGAGGAGGTCTTGCTGCCATGGTGCCCCACCTTCAGCAGAGTGACGTGGTGCAGCTCGTTATCGGCGAGCATGTCATCTTCGATGGGCCGTTCCGCATCTCCCGTGAGAAGGACACTGCGCTTGCCGTAAGTCACCTCCAGCACCAACGAATCGTTATTGTGTGGCGCTTCCCCGGCCACGTAGTCTGGAGAGGGCGCGAGAACTCGTATCTGCGCCCGGCCAATTGTGATCGGAGCAGCGGTTCGGTTTAGCGCAACGATTCGCACACCATCGGAGGCCGCATGTTGCTTGACACTTTCCCACGCCGCGGTCTCCGGCTCCGCGCCGATCCATAAGGATCGGGGCCGGAAGTTATCGAGAACGGAGGCGAGTCCGCCCATGTGATCGGAATGGCCGTGGGTCAGCACCGCGTAATCCAAGCGGCGTATGCGGCGGCTCCACAAATACGGGGAGACTACGTCCTCGCCGACATCGAGCTGCGGCTTGCGAATCATGCGGCCCATTCCGGGAAAGCCTCCGGCGTCGACAAGCATCGTTTCGCCATCTGGAAAAACAAGCAAAAGGCTGTCGCCCTGGCTCACATCGATGGCCGTGACCTCGAGTTCGCCGTGCCGGATCTCTGGCTTCCACGGTTGCCAGCAGATCAACGTAAACAGAGCCACAGAGCCGGCGAGAGTAGGGGCGATCCATACGCGGTTGCGGCGGATTGCGACCCCCAAGAGCACGAGCGAAATCGCAAAGGCGAGTGCGATCCAAACCGGGATGCCCGCCATTCGCCAGGCAGGTTCGAAGCGCGCATGCCAGGCCGCGGTTATGTCGGCCCAATGCAGGAGCAGCCCGGTTGCCGCGGCGAGCGCATGCCAGCCGGTGAGAATGGACGCGAACCCGAATGGGACCACGAGACAGAGCAATGGAACCACGATGATGTTCGCGGAGAGGCCAGTGAGCGAAAGGCGGTGGAAATAGCTGATCATCGGCAATGCCAGGCCGAATTGAACGCACGCTGAGACGATCACGACTTCCGCGATAAAGGCCGACAACAAAGCAGTTTTCGAAATTACGAATCGGGCAGCCGGCAACGGCAGGCGAGTCCAGGTATGGAATGTTTCAGCCAAGAGGCGCAGCTCCACGCGCCACTGGGCTGCCCGCGTCTCGACCTGCGGATCGTAAGCGACTTGATCGAATCTTTTGAGCGCGGCGCGGAGCGGATGAGTGAAACGGTCCATCGCCGGAACCGCGAACGCGCCGATGATGGCGCAGGAGAGGAAAGAGAGTTGAAAACTCGGATCGAAGAGCTGGTCTGGGTCGAGCACTAGATACACAATGCCGATCGCGGCCAGTAGGTTCAGAGTCCGCGTTTTCCGAAAACAAAAGCTCGCTCCCATGAACAACGTGAATCCAGCCGCCGCGCGGACTGCCGGTGAGTTGAAACCCGAGATGAAGGCGTACAGCCAGCAGGCGCCCGACGCGGCGATCAGGCCCGGTATGCGCCTCAGCCAAAGCAGGCGGAAGAGCCACAAAAGGCTGATCGCGAGCACTGAAATATGCAGGCCGGAAATGACGATCGCGTGGTAGGTGCTGGTGACGCGGAAGTCGTTGGTCCAGCGCCGTTCCACCCCGCTGGTTTCCCCGAGTAGCGTGGCGTCGAGAAGGCCGCGCGTCCGGGCGTCGTCCGGATACAACTGAGCCAGTCTGCCGAGCGCCCAGGTTCGAACTGCGTACAGCCATCCGACGACTCGCGAGCCGCAGCGGCCCGGTAGAACCCGCACGTCGCTGGCCCCCGAAACCGAGCCGCTCCAATAGATGTGCTGGTTCGCAAGGTACGTGACCAGATCGAACGCGCCAGGGTTTTGGTAATTGCGGGGTGACCGGATCTTGGCGGCAGCTTCGACCCGCTGGCCGTAATCGAGCGCCAGGTTTTCATTCGGTTTGAGGTTAACTGAGATTCGGGCCGAGGCTCTTGGCGCCAGCTCGAGCGTGAAGCGCTCGCGATTGGGAGAAAATACAGGCGGGTTGGTGACGCACCCGGACAGCAGCACCGTTTCCGTATCTTCCGCGTTCAGCCGAGGTGTTCTTCCTTGACGGTGAAGGACTTGCGCGCCGATGCCGACGACCGCCATCAGCGTGCAGACGACACCGAGACGCATCCGCTGCGCTCCCGGAATCAGGAATCCCAGGGCGACAAGTACCACGCTTACAGCAGTCGGCAGCCAGAGGTCCGGCAGGGTGAAATAAATGAAATGTGCGGTTAAGATTCCTACACTTATAGCGCAAGCGGGGAATAACAGGGGCTCTCGGCGCACTAGCAAATAAGTGCGTCAAATGGGATGGTTCTTTCGTTTTCCCCGTACAAGCCCAATTTTTCATGTTGACAACGCGGACTAGTAGGATTATACTGAAGAAAATTTAATAGAAGTATGCAGCTGTCTGATCGCAATGTGCGGCCCGGGTTCGGTGGCCCTGGCGATCCCTGATGGTTATGAGTGCGGTTCGGTACCGCTAAAGTTCTCCTCCAACCCAAAACTTAGGTCGGCTGATCGGGGTCTCCTCGATCAGCCATATTTTTTGGTAGGGACGGGCAGATTCGAACTGCCGACCTGCCGCTTAGGAGGCGGCTGCTCTATCCATCTGAGCTACGTCCCCTCTCTGTTTTGAAGTCTACCAGCGGCGCAGTCCTTTTTGCCCGATATCTGTCCGGTATTGCATTCCGTCGAAGTGGATCTTGGCGACGGCGCGATAGGCAGCAGCGACGGCTTCAGGGAGCGTTTGGCCGCCTGCCGTTACTGAGAGGACGCGGCCGGCGTTCGTGACGAGATCATCACCCTTCTTCGCTGTCCCAGCATGGAAGACCTTAGCTCCAGAGGCTTCAGCTTGTTCGATACCGGTAATGACATCGCCGGTGCGCGGCTTGCCCGGGTACCCTTCTGCGGCGAGGACGACTGAAACGGAGCAATCTGTCCAGGACATCGGATTGATCGTTCCAGAAGTCAGCACTTCCGCGAAATCTCCTTCGAAGCTGTACATCAGCGCTTGGGTCTCTGGATCGCCTAAGCGGACATTGAATTCCAGTACTTTCGGGCCGTCTGGGGTCATCATGAGGCCGGCATACAGAAAACCAGTGAAAGCTGTTCCTTCCTTCCGCATTTGCCGGATTGCGGGCAGCATGATTCGCTCCATGACTTCCCCGCTCTGCTCGGGCGTGAGGATGCGGGTGTCACAGTACGCTCCCATGCCGCCCGTGTTCGGGCCGCGATCCCCATCGAAGATGCGTTTGTGGTCCTGAGTGGGAGCGAACGGAATGATCGTCTCGCCATTGCTCAGGCCGATGAAGCTCACTTCTTCGCCTTCGAGAAATTCTTCGATGATGACGGATGGGCCGAGTTGCTCGAGAGCATGTGTGGCTTCCGCTTCGTTGTTTGCGATCACGACGCCTTTGCCGGCCGCGAGTCCATCGGCTTTGATGACAACCGGATAGGAAAACTTGTCGAGGGAGTTGGCGGTGCGAGCGGTAGGGATTGCCGCTCTTGCAAAGAACTTTTTAGCGAAGAGTTTCGAGCCTTCGAGGCGTGCCGCGGCTTGCCTTGGGCCGATGATCTTCAGATTGCGGGCTCGAAAGACGTCGACAATGCCTTCAACCAGGGGAGCCTCGGGCCCAACAACGGTGACATCGATCCGATGCGCCTCCGCGATATCGGCGTATCCCGAGATATCGGCGGAAGCCGGACTGCAAGTCGCTAACTGAGCTATGCCGGGATTGCCGGGCGAGGCGAAAAGTCGATCGATTGAGGGCGATTTCGATAATCGCCAAATAAGAGCGTGCTCGCGGCCTCCGCCCCCTATGACTAAAACGTTCAAGACAGCTAGAATAACCCATAGCAGTATGCAGCGGAAGTACGATGTCATCGTGATCGGCGCGGGACACGCAGGATGCGAGGCGGCGCGGGCCTGTGCGCGACTGGGACTCAATACCGCCATGATCACAATGAATCTGGATCTGATCGCGCAGATGTCCTGCAACCCGGCGATTGGCGGGATCGCGAAGGGTCACCTGGTGCGCGAGATCGACGCTCTGGGCGGCATCATGGGCGAACTTACAGATGCGGTTGGCATTCAATTTCGGCTGCTGAATACGAGCCGGGGTCCGGCGGTATGGTCGCCCCGGGCCCAATGCGACAAGAAACAGTACCGAATCAAGATGCGGGAGTGGCTCGAAAATGAGCCAAATTTGCGGATTTTGCAGGCCGAAGTTGGGGAATTAGTGTTTTTACCAAACGAACTCCCCCGAAAGATCGCCGGAGTGCGTTTGAAAGACGGGCGGGAACTCGCAGCCGAAGCGGTTGTGGTCACGACCGGGACATTTCTGAACGGATTGGCGCATGTCGGCGAACAGAAGTATGCCTGTGGCCGGAACGGGGAGGCTCCTTCGAACACCCTGGGAGGGCAGCTTCGAAGTCTGGATTTGGCGTGGACGCGCCTGAAGACGGGTACCCCACCTCGGCTCGACGGGCGGACGATCGACTGGACCCGGTTTGAAAAGCAGCCCGGCGATGCGGTTCCGACTCCGTTCTCGTTTTTAACGGAGCGAATTGATCGGGAACAAGTCTGCTGCCACTTGGCCTACACGACGGAGGAGACGCATCGGATTCTCAGCGAGAGCATTGCTCGCTCGCCACTCTACAGCGGACAGATCGAGGGAATTGGTCCACGGTACTGTCCCTCTATCGAAGATAAGATCGTAAAATTTCCGGACAAGAAGCGGCATCAGATTTTCCTGGAGCCGGAGGGTTTGGACACGCACGAGATCTATGTAAACGGCATGTCGACGAGCATGCCGATTGACGTGCAAAGCGCGATGATTGCGTCGGTGCCGGGGCTGGAAAACGCCGAGATGATTCGGCCGGGTTATGCGATCGAGTACGATGCGGTGGACCCGCGGGAGTTGGATCATTCGCTCGAAGTGAAATCAATTCGAGGTTTGTTCCTGGCGGGCCAGATCAATGGGACTTCCGGGTATGAGGAGGCTGGCTGTCAAGGTCTCATGGCGGGGTTAAATGCAGGACGCAAGGTGAAAGGTTTGCCGCCGGTCGTGGTGGGCCGGGAGAGGGGGTACGTTGGTATTCTCATCGATGATTTGATCAGTAAAGGCGCGGACGAGCCATACCGGATGTTTACTTCGCGAGCGGAGTTCCGACTGCACTTGCGCATCGACAACGCGGACGAACGCTTGACTCCGCTGGGGAGGGAAGCAGGGCTGGTTGATGATCGGCGTTGGGCGGAGTTTTTGAGAAAGCAGGATCAGAAGGGCCAGATCATGGGGCTGCTCGGCCGCGTTCGGGCGAACGCGGCTGGGATTACGAGCGCGGCAGATAACCCAATTCTGTTGCAGTGGCTGCGAAGGCCAGAAGCTCGTATGTCGGAGGTGGAGAGCTGGATTTCGGGACGGATTGGGTCTCGTCCCGTGAATGGCGTTCTTGCGACGATTGAGACCGAGGCGAAGTACACAGGTTATATTGCTCAACAAGACCGGCGAGTGGAGCAGTTGAAAGAGGCGGAGGGGCGGCGGATTCCAATGGGTTTTCAGTATGACGCGATTCCGGGGCTCTCGACTGAGGTGAGGCAGAACTTGGCGCGGGTGAAGCCGACCACACTGGGCCAGGCGGGGCGGATTCCCGGAGTGACTCCGGCGGCGATTGCGGTCCTCGATGTTTATTTGAGTCTGGAACAACGTTTCACGTGAAACAATGGCAAGGGTCATCTCGATAGCGAACCAGAAGGGCGGGGTGGGGAAAACCACCACGGCCGTAAACTTGGCCGCGGCTCTTGCCGCCTCAGAGTTGAAGGTGCTTCTGGTGGATTCCGACCCGCAGGGAAACTCAAGTAGCGGGGTGGGAATACAAAAATCAGCTGAACGCCAGACGCTGTATGACGTGTTAATTCGCCGAGCTTCCATGTCGGACGTGACACTTGCAACCGATAATGAAGGATTGTTCATTGTTCCAGCAGACCAAAATCTAGTCGCGACCAATCTAGATCTTGTCGATCAACATGACAGAGAAGCGAGGCTCAGGAGTGCTCTCGACGGCATCAAAGATCAATATGCTTACGTCTTGGTCGATTGCCCCCCGGCTCTGGATCTTCTGACCTTGAATGCGCTTGTTGCATCGGACGCGGTGTTGGTGCCGATCCAGTGTGAGTTTTTTGCGCTGGAAGGGATTTCACAGCTGATGGACACGATTGATCGGGTGAAAAAAGCCTTCAATCCCACGCTGCGGGTTGAAGGAGTGTTGCTGACGATGTACGACGACCGGACGAATCTGACGCGGCAGGTAGAAGCGGATCTGAGGGAGTTTTTCGGGCGCGAGGTGTTTCAGACTGTGATCCCGCGAAGCATCCGGCTTGCAGAAGCGCCGAGTTTCGGGAAAACGATTTTGGCATACGATCCGCGTTCTCGAGGCGCGGAAAGCTATATACAACTAGCAAAGGAAATCATGGCCCATGAACAGAGAGCCAGACCGGAGTCCGCGCAGAGCGCTGGGTAAGGGTCTTTCGAGCCTGTTATCGCCGCGAGAGGATGCTGCGGTGGTTCCGGAGCCGGCTGCGGTTGCAGGGACGCGCGGCGAACTGCCCGAGCATTTTGAAAGTTTTCAAAGTGTTCCTCTCGAGCAGCTTCGGCCGAATGAGGAACAGCCACGCGAGACATTTGACGCGGAAAAGCTTCAAGAGCTGGCGCAATCGATTCAGGCGCATGGAGTGCTTCAGCCGATTACGGTTCGGAGGGGGGCTAATGGCACCTACACGGTGATCGCTGGCGAGCGGCGCTGGCGAGCGGCGCGTATCGCGGGGCTGAAGGAAATACCGGCGCTTGTGCGGGGCGTGGAGCAAGACCGGGTGCTCGAATTGGCGCTGATCGAGAATCTGCAGCGAGAAGATCTGAATCCGCTCGAGACGGCGGTAGCTTTTCACAGGCTCGTCTCTGAGCATGGATTAAGTCACGAGCAGATCGCGGAGCGGACGGGCAAGGATCGCTCGACGGTGACGAACTTTGTCCGGTTGCTGAAGCTATCGCCGATCGTGCTCAATGAGCTGAGGCGAGGGACGATCACGGTAGGGCACGCGAGAGCGCTTCTCAATATTGAAAGTGCGCCGGAACAGGTGAAGGCCTGCCACAGAATCGTCGCGGGGCAGTTGTCGGTGCGAGCGACCGAGAAACTGGTCAAAGATCTGACTGAGCCGAGTGCGCGCGCGGACGCGAAGAAAGAAGAAACTACTGATCCGAATGTGCGGGCGGCTCTCGAAGAGATGTCGACAGCGCTGGGGACGAAAGTTAGGCTCGTGGCGAGATCTGCGACCGCAGGGCGGCTTGAGATTGAATACTACTCGCAAGACGATCTGGACCGGATTTATTCGGCGATCGTGAAGCAATGATCACCAGGTTGCGATCACCGGCGTACCTACAACTCCCAGCTGAGAATGTCGCTGCTCGTGTGGCCGTTTCCGGTCGGGTCCAAATAAAACGCGGGTGCCTGATTGAGCATGATGCTTACGAGGACGAAACTCTTACATTTCGACTGCCGAGGCGTACGATGCTTTGGGTCGAGTATCACTAAGTACTAATCCTCAGCGGCCTGGGACGGGCTGGGCTTCACGACAACACATGGCCGCTGAACCGGTCGACGAAGACGAGAACCGCCGAGGGATCGGTGTCCGCGACCTTAGTATGCGGGGGAACACGACAACATTTAGGACGCGGCTGGAAAGATGCGCGAGGCGATCAATGACGGGCTGGGGCGTGTGGCGCAATTGATCGAAGATCCGGGCAGTTCGCCGCACCTGAATTACGGCACCCTCCGACGATCTGACACAAGTCAACCAGAGTGGGCAGACACGGACGTTTACCTACGATACGCGGGGGATGCTTGCGTCGCGGCAAATCCGGGCATCGTCGTCGCGGCGTCCGCTATCGGCCTTTGCATTAGCCGCGACGCCGGAGCAATGTGGACAATAGAACGCGACGGCTTACACGCATCGTACTGCTCTGCGCTGGCGTTCTCGGGCGATGACATTCTTGTCTCCGCGGCGACAGATCCCTTTGCGGCGCAGGGAAGAATCTATCGTCGGCCGATCAGACCGGATGGAGACATAGTGGCCGTTGAAAGGTGGGATGCCGGCCTGGACCGAGGGTATCGTTCACACCGGTTGCGTTGCCACAAACGGCTCTACGATTGTGGTGGCTGACAGAGCTGGCGCCCTGTACCGGTCAACTGATTTCGGGCTGACTTGGTCACGGAGCAGCAGTGAACTACCAACCCGAGTTCCGTTCTAATCTGTTGACCAAAATCGAACCGCTGAGGTTTGCTCCCAATCAGTTCTCAGCTTGGAAGGATCGAATTACTCGCTGAAAACCCCCAGGGTTGAGGAATACATTGCAGTACGTCGGCGATGCGGGAATAATATTTGATGATCGACTAGGTTGCACAGAGGAAACGGCAGCCGACAGCGGTCCTTTACGACTGACGAAGCGAGGCAATCTTGGCGAATATTTTAGGGCTCCATCATGTCACAGCTATTGCGGGAGATCCGCAACAGAATCTCGACTTCTACGCCGGCGTACTCGGATTACGACTGGTCAAGCTCACGATCAACTACGATGATCCAACCACGTATCATCTCTATTACGGCGATGGGCAGGGGCATCCCGGTACAATCCTGACATTCTTTCCGTGGCCGGGCGCAATGAAGGGGCGCATCGGAACAGGGCAGGTCACAACTACCTCATTCACCATTCCGGAGAATTCGGTGAGTTACTGGAAACGGCGGCTGGGCGAGCATCGAATCGACTTTGCGGAAGCAGAATCGGCGTTTGATGAGCCACTTGTTTCCTTCGCCGACGCGGATGGATTGCAGATCGAGCTGGTGAGCACCGCCGCTGCGAATCCGGACCGAACATGGAGCGGCGGAGGCGTGCCGGTGGAGTTCGCAATTCGCGGTTTTCATCACGTCACGTTGTCGGAAGAGGGATACGAGCAAACTGCTTCGTTGTTGACTCATACGTTGGGGTTCCGACAAGTCCATCAGCACAGAAATCGCTTCCGCTACGCCGTCGGTTCAGGAGAGCCGAGCGCTTTAGTTGATCTCGTTTGTGTTCCGAGCGCGAAACCCGGCCGGGTTGCCGTAGGAACTGTTCATCACGTGGCATGGCGCACACCGACTGACCAAGAGCAACTTTCGTGGAGGGATATGCTTGGCGAGCTGAAATACAACGTTACGCCTGTGATAGACCGAACCTACTTTCACTCCATCTATTTCCGGGAACCCGGTGGTGTGCTCTTCGAGATTGCGACGGATCCTCCGGGATTCACTGTCGATGAACCGTTGGATCAACTTGGCTCCCACCTGGTCCTGCCGTCGTGGCTTGAGCCGGCGCGAACGGAACTGGAACAGGTCCTGCCCAAAGTTCACGTTCCCGAAAGCATACGATAAGGAATTGCTTTGCAGACAGGCGACTTGGGTTTCATTCATCAATTCGTGCCCGCAACGGATTCTCACTCGGATGTCACGCTGCTTCTGTTGCATGGAACCGGAGGAAACGAAAAGGATCTGCTACCGCTCGGTAGCGCGCTCCTGCCCGATGCTGACCTATTGAGCCCCCGCGGCAAAGTTTTGGAGAACGGCATGCCACGCTTCTTTCGGCGCTTTGCGGAAGGCGTGTTTGATGTAGAGGATCTGAAGGCCCGCACAGACGAGCTTGCCGGGTTTCTCGAGGCTGCGGTTGCGCGTTACAAGCTTAAGAACAAGGTGGTCGCGGTCGGGTATTCGAACGGCGCAAACATTGCCGCAAGCCTGATCCTGATGCATCCGCACCATCTCACCGCTGCTGTTCTTTTCAGGCCAATGGTTCCGTTTGAACCGGATATTGAACGCGATTTCAGCAGGCTCTCGATTTTGATTGGAGCCGGCCGGAACGATTCTATTGTCGGTCCAGATGCTCCGCAGCAGCTTGCCGCGATTCTGGACTCAGGAGGAGCGGAGGTTTCTCTGTTCTGGCACAACGGCGGACATGAATTGGGACAGGATGATGTTGATGCTGCCACGGTTTGGTTGAAGCAGCAACGTTCGCGATGGGCGACTCCGAAGGTGAAGGGGAACGCGCAATGAGAGCTCTTCGCTTCGATAGATTCGGCGATGTTTCTGTACTGCAGATCAAGGAAGTTCCAGTTCCGATTCCAGCCCCCGGCGAGGTGTTGGTGAAAGTTCATGCCGCTTCCATTAATCCCAGTGATGTCAAAAATGTTCAAGGAAAGATGGAAGGCACGATTCTGCCGAGGATTCCCGGCCGGGATTTCGCTGGAATTATCGTCGACGGCCCGAATGAACTCATCGGCCAAGAAGTGTGGGGCTCCGGGGGCGATGTCGGATTTACTCGAGAAGGAAGCCATGCCGAGTACATCGTCGTTCCGCAAGCCGGAGCGCGACTGAAACCGAAGTTGCTGTCGATGGCAGAATCGGCGAGCGTCGGAGTCAATTACGTTGCGGCATTTCTGGGGTTAGTAGACCGGGCCGGTGTCAAGCAGGGCGAGGCCGTACTCGTGACCGGCGCGAGCGGAGGAGTAGGAAGTTCCGTTGCCAAAATCGCCAAGTCAAGAGGCGCCCGCGTAATCGGCATCGACCGCGAGGTCCTCGATAGGAGCAAAGCAGCCGAGTACGGAATTGATCTCTGTCTCAGCAGCAAAAGCGACATTCTCGAAAATCAGGTAAAAGAGTTTACGAACGGAAGGGGCGTAGACGTCGCCTTCGATTGCGTGGGCGGTCCGCTCTTCGAAGTTCCGCTCAACTTATTGGGAATGAAGGGACGCCAGGTGAACATTACTTCAGTGGGCGACAGAAGGGTGAGTTTCGATCTGATCCACTTTTACCATCGACAGCTTACGCTGTACGGCGTGGATACACGGGCCTTGGATACTGTTGCGTGCGGCGTGATTCTGGAGAACCTGCGTCCCTCGTTTGAAGCAGGGCTCCTCAGTGCTCCTTCTATCGCGCGAACTTGCGGGCTCGAGGATGCCATTGAAGCATACCGGGAAGTTGATTCCGGCAAGGCAAACGGGAAAATCGTGATTGTTTTTCAATAGTCACCGTGAAGAGGGCCGATCGTCCTTTCTGCACGTCTGTTCTGAGAATCCGACTCTAATGAGAACGGCCTCTGGCCGTCTTGAGTGCATGAACCTCTGCGACATAGCCACCCGGAAACTGGAGGATTGCTGTGACTCGGTCGTCTGAACTATATGCAGGGGAGAGAATATTGGCCCCGGCTACTTTTGCTTTCGCTAATATCGCGTCCAGATCGTTCACCTCATAACCCATCAGTTCGTGTCCGAACGGGAATGGAAGATGTCCGTCAGTTACGAGGACCAACATACTTCCAAAGCGGGAGCTGATTTGAATCCGGCGGTAGGTTTGACCGAGACGGCCGATTTCACCAGCATCTGCTCGCTTGTTATCGGAAAGAACCGTTCCGTGTGCAAATCGCGTGAACTGACGCACGAACGCGTCGGCCCGGTCCAGTGAGAGATAGACACGATTATCCGGTACGGTTGCCAGCGGCGGTTGCGAAGGGGCGCTGAAGTGCCAGTAGAGTTGCATTTTCACGCCGCCGTCCCATTGGATCACCGAGTCCCTTCCGATCGGGTCTCGGAAGGGTTCAACGATCACCTCCGCTCCCGAGTCACGCGCCGCTTTGATGGCGTCATCCATATTGACTACGAGATAGCCGGTGCGCTCCAGGCCAAAAGGAAAGGGAACTGGCGTCTTGTACGCAAATAGCGAAAGCATTCCAACCGGCGTCGACACGTATTGGGTTTCAGTGCTGCTCGGGACAGGTAGGACATTGGTGACGATTCTCTTAGAGGCGTGCCCACCGAAGGTGGCGATAAAGCTCGTGACGAAGGCATCGATGTCCTGTTCGGAGACATAGACGTGAGTCGAATCATACTGGGCGCCTACTGCAACGTCTTTTGTGGCGTCCAGCTTACCTTCCGGAGAAGCACCGACTGCTAAGAAAGATTGACACAGGACAATACACAGCAGTAGTTTAAGCGCGAAACAGTTGCTGCTGGAAAAAACAGGCATGGGGACTCCAATGTGCGGGAAAGATGAATCGTTGCGACAACTCCGCACCCAATCAGGTACTTTGAAGATACTTCGAAGATCGGGCGATGTCTCGCGGCTGAATAACGCATTACCAACCGGCTCGTTAATGGGCCGAAAAGGAGAAGATCATGATTCTGACTGCATTCACGCTCTTTCACGTCGCACTGAGCCTCGTCGGCATAGGCTCGGGCCTCGTCGTTTTGTATGGCTTTCTCGCCTCCAAATGGTCCAGTGGCTGGAATACTCTTTTCCTGATCACCACGGTGGCGACGAGCGTGACCGGCTTCTTCTTTCCTTTTCACCGCTTCTTGCCTTCGCATGCGGTAGGCATTCTGTCGCTCGTTGTTCTCGGGATAGCGATTTTCGCCCGCTATCGTTATCATCTCGTCCGCGGCTGGCGCCGGACTTACGTCATCACCGCTTTGATTGCGCTATATTTCAACGTCTTTGTGCTGGTCGCGCAAATGTTTCAGAAAATACCGGCGCTCAAAGCACTCGCACCTACGCAAACCGAGGCGCCATTTAAGTTGACTCAACTCGTAGTATTAGTGCTGTTCGTTGTGCTCACGATTCGCGCCGCGGCCAAGTTTCACAACGGTCCGCTCCACGCGAGATGAATGGTGGCATCGGTCAAATCCAGTTAAGTCGGGGATCTCTCGTTAGCTCGAAAGTCTCACGGAGAATAGGCAATGGCCCACATGGCTAAGCCTCCGTGTGACGAAGCGGCGATCCTGGCCGCCTCACTGAACCCGTCATCTACAAGCTTCGGACCTTGGGTGCTCGCTGCCACCATACTTGGATCGAGTATGGCTTTCATCGATGGAACGGTAGTGAATGTCGCGCTTCCGGCGCTGCAGACGGCTTTGGGCGCAACGGTCTCGGATGTTCAATGGGTGGTCGAAAGCTATGCGCTTTTTTTGGCGGCTCTTCTCTTGACTGGCGGCTCGCTCGGCGATCTGTATGGCCGTCGAAAGATTTTCGTGTTCGGTGTTGTCTTCTTCGTCCTCGCTTCCGCCTGGTGTGGCGTTGCGCCCGACGTACGGGAACTGATAGCCGCGCGCGCACTGCAGGGTGTAGGCGGCGCGCTGCTCGTTCCCGGAAGTCTCGCCTTGATCAGTTCCTCTTTTCCGGTTGAAGAACGCGGACGTGCGATCGGGACTTGGTCCGGCTTCACGGCCATCACTGCGGCTATCGGGCCTGTTCTCGGCGGGTGGCTCGTAGAACATGGATCTTGGCGCTGGGTGTTCTTCATCAATCTGCCGATTGGTGTGATCGTTCTCGCGCTCACCTTACTGCGCGTTCCCGAAAGCCGCAATCCAGAACAGGCTCATCAGAGGGTCGATTGGATGGGCGCGCTGCTCGCCACGTGTGGATTGGGCGGCATTGTATTCGCTCTTATCGAACCGGTTCACGCCACGGTCGCCGCGCCGGCCGGACTTGTGGCTCTGCTGTCTTTCTTTTTTATCGAACGACGCTCGTCGGCACCGATGCTTTCCTTCGATTTGTTTCGCTCGCGCAACTTCAGCGGCGCCAACTTACTCACCCTGTTTCTCTATACCGCTCTCAGTGGTGTACTTTTCTTCTTTCCGCTGAATCTGATTCAAATTCAGGGATATTCCGCTACCAAAGCAGGTGCGGCACTTCTACCGTTCATTTTGCTGATGTTCGTGCTCTCGCGCTGGTCGGGTGGGCTAGTGCAGCGCTATGGAGCGAAGCCGCCGCTTGTTATAGGTCCGCTGATTGCGGCTATCGGCTTCGCCCTTTTTGCAATGCCTGGGATTGGCGGGAGTTATTGGAAGACGTTTTTCCCGGCGGTGGTGGTCCTTGGATTGGGAATGGCCGTAAGCGTCGCCCCACTCACGACCACCGTGATGGATTCTGTTTCTCAGAACCACGCGGGAGCCGCCTCAGGCATCAACAACGCGGTTTCGCGAATCGCGGGGTTGCTGGCAATCGCCATTCTGGGTTTCATGTTGATCACAGTCTTTAATCGAGATCTCGACAGACGCTTGAGCAGCCTTTCTGTGCCGTCCGAAATCCGCCGGCAGATCCATTCCCAACGATCTAAGCTCGCCGCCATTCAAACAACCGACACTGATGCTCGCGAAGCGATTAATGAATCGTTTGTCGCGGGATATCGCACTCTGCTGTGGATTGCAGTCGCATTGTCGGTGGCAGGGTCGTTCAGTGCAGTATTCCTCATTGATCTGAAAAGGGCAGACACAACTCGCCAGTAGCCGGGCTGGCGCGGCGATAGGGAGTAGCGCTTTCATTTGCGGATATCAGGCGCCGGATTACCCACGACCGTATCGTGAGATTGTCGACAATGTGTTCGGAGGGCCAGAATGGATCGAAAATCTGCGAGCGGAATCGTAACGGTCGCGAGTCGATATTCAGTAGATCAGACAGTCGATCGGCTTAAACGGGCGTTGGAAGCCAGCTCTGTGACGATTTTCGCAATCGTGGATCATAGTGGGGAGGCAAACAAGGTTGGCTTGCGAATGCCCAATACAAAGCTCATTATCTTCGGCAATCCCAAAGCCGGAACACCCCTTATGGTCACTGCTCCCACGATTGCCATCGACCTGCCGCTCAAAATCCTGATCTCGGAAGATGCCGATAAATCAGTCTGGGTCAGCTATACCAACCCGGACTTCCTAGCCAGCCGTTACGAGATACCGGACGCTATGGTCGCACCGCTTGCCCTACCCGCGACACTCGCCGAAGAAATCGCGCACTGATTTTGGGCGGACTCGAGCGTTCAGCACCTCAGCTTCACTCTCCGCCAATTTTGTCGCGCTCAGTGCGGCCCCGTACATTAAGCTTGTTGCCGGCGACGCGTGGGCGTGATGTAATTGGCTACGCTCGTAGATTGACCCAAAGGAGCCGCACATGCCCACTTTAAAAACGAAGGACGGAATCGAGATCTATTACAAGGACTGGGGCTCGGGCCAGCCAATTGTGTTCAGCCACGGGTGGCCGCTATCGGCCGACGATTGGGACGCACAGCTATTGTTCTTTTTGGGTCATGGCTATCGCGTGATCGCCCATGATCGTCGTGGCCATGGTCGCTCCACGCAGACTGGCGATGGCCACGATATGGATCATTATGCCGATGACTTGGCGGCTCTGACAGAGCATCTCGATCTGAAAAACGCCATCCATGTCGGCCATTCTACCGGCGGCGGCGAGGTGACCCGCTATCTGGGCCGGCATGGCGAAAGCCGGGTGAGCAAGGCAGCGCTGATCAGCGCGGTACCGCCGTTAATGGTGAAGACCCCGGCCAATCCGCTTGGCCTTGCCAAGGAAGTGTTTGATGGTCTGCAGGCACAGCTCGCCGCGAATCGCTCGCAATTCTATCGCGACCTGCCAGCCGGCCCTTTCTATGGCTACAACCGACCAGGCGCGAAAGCCTCTGAGGCCGTCATCCAAAATTGGTGGCGCCAGGGCATGATGGGCGGCGCCAAAGCGCATTATGACGGCATTGTTGCCTTTTCCCAGATCGATTTCACGGAGGACCTCAAGAAGATCACCGTTCCGGTGTTGGTTATGCATAGCGAAGATGACCAGATCGTTCCCTACCTCGCCTCCGGGCCGCTGTCCGCAAAGCTGCTGAAGAACGGAACTCTAAAAACCTACAAGGAGTTCCCGCACGGCATGCCCACCACGCAAGCGGACACAATCAATTCCGATCTATTGGCGTTCCTCCAGCAGGAGGATGTCTCGTTAGCTGCCAAAGGTGGCGGGTAGCGATAAGCGAAAGCGGCTGGCGCAATGCCGAACTATCACAAAAGTCCAGAATCGCCGTTGGTCATCAGTACAAGATCTTAAAGTAAAGTTTCCGGATAGCTTCTCAATCGGGCTCCATCCGGGAACTCTGGCGGGAAGAAGGGCGTCGGAGCTTGTTTGCCGAGGGTGATGGCCCCCGCGGAGCATTCGCTTGAGGAACGGAATGTCAGTGCAATGGAAGTTCATGAGGACGAGGGAGCCGTTCGACAGGAAAGCGGCCGCGGCGACGTAATGCGATGGCGGTGGCCGTTGGCGATGTCCTGGGAGAAGGCCAGGTGAACGACCGCCTTGCCTAGGTTGTAGGTGACGGGGTCGCCGACAGGTTGGAGGTTTTCCCCTTGGCGCGGCTGAGCGGGTCGGCGGGGACGAATTTTGTCCGGTTGCTTCGTGGCGAGATCTGGGACCGCAGGGTGGTTCGAGATGGAATCCGATTCGCAAGACGATTTGGGCCGGATTTTTTCGGCGATGGTAAGGCAGTAGTGAATTGTGGCAGACGACAGAAGACGATCGTCTGCCCCACTTTGTGAGCGACCCGAGACATAGGTAACAGATTGTTCCTAAGACATAGGTAACACTTTTGGCCCGGAGGGAGCGGGAAAGGGGATGCCATGGAAGGAAAGCTCTGTTATGGATGAACGGATGCGGTTTGTTACCCGGCTCAAGGACGGCGAAAGCATGGCTTCGCTGTGCCGGGAGTTCGGGATCTCGCGCAAGACCGGTTACAAGATCTTCGAGCGCTACGAGCAATGCGGTCTGGAAGGGCTCAGCGATCGCGCACGCCGGCCGTTCCGGTATGCCAATCAACTGCCGGAGCCATGGAAGGGGCGATCGTCGCAGCCAAGCGCGAGAAGCCGCACTGGGGCGCGCGCAAGATCCGCGAGCGCTTGCTGCGACGATTGCCGCACGCGATCAAGGTGCCGGCGGCCAGCACGGTACATGCGGTGCTGGATCGTCATGGCTTGGTTAAGCGCATGGCACGGCCACACACGCGAGCCGAAGGCACGCCTCTTTCCGATGGCTTGCGGTCGAACGAACTGTGGTGCACCGATTACAAGGGCGAGTTCCGGCTCGGCGACAAAAGCTATTGCTATCCGCTCACCGTCACCGACCATGCTTCGCGCTATCTGCTGTTGTGTGAAGCCTTGGAATCAAATCGCGAAGAACTGGCTTTGCGGGCGTTTGATCGGCTGTTTCGGGAGCGCGGCTTACCGCAGGCCATTCGCTCCGGTAACGGTGTTCCCTTCGCTTCGCCGCAGGGCTTGTTTCAGCTTTCCAAGTTGTCGGTCTGGTGGTTGCGCCTGGGCATTACCATCGAACGCATTCGTCCAGGGCATCCGCAGCAGAACGGGAGGCACGAGCGCATGCACCTGACTCTGAAGAGAGAAGCCACTCGGCCGGCCGGCGCCAATATTCTGCAGCAGCAAGGCAAGTTCGACACCTTCATTGAAGAATTCAACAACGAACGCCCGCACGAAGCGCTCGCTATGCAATGTCCCGCGCAGCTCTATATGGCTTCTGCCAAACCCTATCTCGGCATTCCTGAGCCACACTACCCGTTTCACGACAAAACACTGCTGGTGACCTGTTGCGGTCGCCTCTGCCTGCATCGCAAGAAAATCAACTTGAGCAAGTCTTTGGCCGGTCAAGCCGTCGGCACCAAGGAAGTCGAAGACGGCATCTGGCTGGTCAGCTTTATGGATTCGGTTACGTCGATTTGGAGGAAAGGGCTTTGCAGCCCCTCGAAAACCCCTTCGGGCCAAAAGTGTTACCTATGTCTTAGGAACAATCTGTTACCTATGTGTCCGGTCCGGACATTGAAGGTGTGGTGCCGGCGGCAGGAGTTGAACCTGCGACCTACGGATTATGAGACCGTCGCTCTAACCACCTGAGCTACACCGGCGCGCGTTCGGATTTGATTATAGCGATTCAGGCGGCCTCAAAGAAGGGAAACCGTCGAAAGCGGATGCAATGAGAGCGACGGGCCAGCAGGCGAAGTACGGGGGAGAGCGGCAAATGGAAAAAGACGAGCAGATAACGAGCCCATCAGAAAGATGTGAATTTTAGCGATTCAGGGGAATCGATAGAGCCAGAAGCCGTCGATGGGTTGCGGCGAGAGCGGAATAAGGTTCGGAATCAGCGCGGGCGGCGGGGGCTCGTCGAAAGCAACATACTTGATTCCCAGCTGCGGAAGAATTGCGTCGGTTGGGCTGACGTTCCAGGCGAGAACGGGAGGACGGAGCTCGAAGCTCATCTTCTCGTTTGGCGGTAAGGGGCGAGCCAACAGGTAGCCTAGCGCGTTAAGGGTTTGAGGATCGATGCCGTGCGCGGCAAAGAGAGGGAAATGGTCGATGTCGGGCAGGTAATGCATGCCGGTATAGACATCGCATCCGGATGCGGCAAAGAAGCCGGAGCTGGTCTCCGATGGAGAAAACACGATCCACTTCCCGCGCAAAAGAGCAGGACGTTCGCGAACAAATTGAAAGAGTGGAGATGCGGTGATCGTGACTAATCCGCGCTCGAGGGGATTTACCGTGCCGAATACAAGGGCTTGCGGGACGACGAGAGCGAGAGCTAAGGCAAGGCGCTGGCCGGTTACGAGCAGCGTGATCAGGGCAGCCGCAAAGAGGGCCGCGAACATGACTTGGCCGGTGGTGAAAAAGAAATCTAAACGGTCGTTTGTATGCCGGAGGAAAAAGAACATTACGATGAACGCGAGGGCTGGCGCGTAGAGGTAATACGGGAAGGCAGAAACCCGTCGTAGCGAAGCTGCGGTTAAGGCGACAATGCTCACGTTAGCGAGTCCGAGGCCAGTGAAGCCGCGTGGCGCGTCGGTCCTATTCAGAGCGAAGATACTGCCGATGACTGGGGGTAGAGGGAGAAGCCACCAAGCTAAGAGGAGCAGGGAAAAGGCCGACAAAGCCGCGAGAACAGATTTCTGGATGCGGGTGAGCGTCATTCGTCGCAGGCAGAATAAGGCCGCAGGCGCAATCCACAAGAAGCCGGAGCCCTCGGACATGTTGCCTAAAGCCGGCGGAAAGTGTTTTTCGGTTTCCGTCCACTGCATGAAATGAGAGGCAAATAGAAACGGCGAGGCGGTTGCGGGTGGAAAGACACGGGTTCCTGGATATACGGTGGCAGCGATAGCCACCAAGGCCGGACGCAGTTGGATGAAAAGCAGGAGTCCTACGATGGCGACGAGACAGACAGCAACGGCGGCTGCGAGGACTCTGGGACCGAGGTTTTGGCGGGTGAAGATGGCGCGGCGCGCACCAATGAACCATGCAACGCAAAAGAACAGCGCGAGCCAGATGAGCGTAAGCATGTGCGGCAGATACGCGCAAAGCGCGAAATTGATGGCGCAGGCCGATACGAGTAAAGCGCAGAAAAACAGACCGAGTTTGTTGCTGCCGACGGTGAGATAGCAGGTGAAGACGATGGTGAAGCAAATCAGTCCGACCATCTCAGGGAAGCCGGTGGGCCACGAGTAGGTCCACTGAGTGAACGGCGAGAAGAAGTACCAGAGCGCGCCGGTGACAGCCCAGAAGGTGGAGCGAGTGATCAGGAGTAGCCAGGTGAACAGGCCCGTGAGCAGGATGAGGGCTTTACATTGCCAGTACACAGCGAAGGCGTAGTCGAGCGGCAGAAAGAAGAAGGCCCAGTATTGTGGTCTGAAAATCGTGGTGAAATGGCGGACCGGAATATTGCCGAGAAGCGCAACTGAGTGACCGCCGAGAGCCGAATGGCTGACTTCGAAGCGATCCGAGCGAAGCCGTTGGTTCAGTATGTCGGGAGTGGAGTAGCCCCATTCGTCGGAGCGAGTGTTGCGAGGAGCGCCCAGCCAAACCTTCTGCACGGCTCCGTGGCCCTTGATTGAAGAAAATGCGGCGATCGAGGAGCCATTCAAGCCGGCGAGACTGCCCGCGAGAAAGAGAGCGAGGCAGATGGCGTAAAACCAGATCGCGTAGGAATCGAACGCGATGAATTCAGGGGAGGAGAGGCGGCGCGCCACGAGCGTGAAGAAGGAATGGATGCGCCTGAACGTGGCGGCGAACACGCGCGCTGGAGCAATCAGGACTCGCGGCGGCCACAAAACCAGAATTGCGATAAGGCACAGCAAGCCGGTTGCGATCAGGAGCAGTTGAAGATTCTGGAAAAAGATTCGTCGCTTCAGGCGTAGCGGTCCTCGAAATTTGAACTCGAGGTTGTCAAAAGTGGCGGTGGGCAAAGAAGTGAACAGAAGTGTGTTGCCGGTTTGAACGCGGGTTACGGTTACGAGCAGCGGGAGCACGTCTTCGGGCGGAACGCGCAGAAGCACGAGACCTGAGTTGCGGATGGCGATGTTGCGAATTTTGAAGCGGGCGGGAGGCGGAAGGAGAACGAAGTGGCCGGGTAAGACGGTTTTGGGCGGCAGATCGAAGGCGATCTCTTCGAAGGAGTTTAAAGAGGTCGAGGTGACTTGAAAAACGTCGTAATCGGTCGAGTTGTAACCGTGGCCGAGGTCATAGAGCAATTGAGCGGTTGCGCGCGCGGAGGACGAGATTTCGAGGGTGAGCTGCAGGGTTGAGGGTCGAAAGAAAAGACAGGCGGCGACGGCGAGAATGGAGAGGAAAAGAAGGACGAGGACCTTTTTTCTCGGGACCGATTCGCGGGCGTGAAGCGGCGCGGAACCGGCGAGGCGCATGGCTCAAGAAGGCCGCACGCCGATCGCGATGATGGACGTGGGTTTCCAGGGTAAGCGCCGGTCGATTTTTCGCCAGAGCCACACGAGGCGATCGAAGACAAGAATTTGAAAGCGGCTGAACCTGCGGCGCTTTAGGACGCGGCCGTTCATGAACCAGGCCGGCCGGGTCGGGCGATTGAAGGGAATGGTGGTCTCAAGATGAAACCCGGTTTCGGCAAATTTAGCGCGTAGTTCCTCCTCCGAATAGCGGCGGTAATGACCGAGGATCTCATCGAGAGTGCCAAAGACGGCCATGCCTTCGGGTACGAGAACGATGGCTCGGCCACCGGGGCGGAGGACGCGGAAGATATTTGAGAGGCCGACTCGATCGTCTTTTACGTGCTCGAGAACGTTGAGGCAGAGCACGGATTCAAGCTCGCCTTCGTAGGGCAGGAAATCTTCGGTGCGCTCGAGATCGGCGCGAACGATTTGAACGGAAGGCGCGTGCTCGAGGCGCGATTTGAGATGCGCGAGATGTTCGGGATCGAAATCGGAGGCGATGTAGCGCTTTCGACGCGCGCACAAAAGCGCTGATAAATTGCCGATGCCGGCGCCCACTTCCATGACCGTGCTGCCGAGAAAGGGGCGAACAGTATCCGCCATCCAGCGGTTGAAGCGGGGAGCGGCGTCCAGAGTGTCCAGGATTTCAGCGCCGCGTTGCTTATATATGTCGCGCTTGAGGAGGCCGAAGTACAGGATCACGAGCAGGGCCTGGCAGGCGTCTTTGAATCCGATTTTTTTGCCTTCTTCGTAGGTGCGGCCATGATAACTGATGGAGGTTTCGTACATGCGGGCGCGACGCTGGGCGAGCTTGATGGTGAGCTCGGGTTCGATGCCAAACCGGTTGCAGCGAAGGGGAATACTTTTGAGCAGCGCGGTGCGGGCGGCCTTGTAACAGGTTTCCATGTCGGAGAGGTTTACGTCGGCCGCCATGTTGCAGATGGTTGTGAGAATTCGATTGGCGACGGCGTGCCAGAAGTAGAGAACGCGGCGCTCGCCGGTGAAGGCGAAGCGGGAGCCGAATACGGCATCGGCATCGCCGGCGAGGAGCGGCTTCAGAAGCTTGGGATAGTCCGAGGGAGAATACTCGAGATCCGCGTCCTGAATGATGCAGAATTCGCCGGCGGCGTGCTCGACGGCAGTGCGGATGGCTGCGCCTTTTCCGCGATTGCGACGTTGACGGACGAGGCGGATGGCGGGGTGCGTGAGCTGGAGGTCGAGGACTAAATCGGGCGATTGGTCGGTTGAGCCGTCGTCGACGACGATGATTTCGAAGGTTGTGCCGGGCGGGAATGGAGCGCGGAGGACGCGGTTGAGGCATTCGGTGACGTAGGTTTCTTCGTTGAAGAGAGGGATGAGGATGGAGATCAGGGTGGGGTTGGTTGGGTGGCTTTCGGCGGGTTGCTCAACGAGCATTCTAGGGAAGTTTAGCGTAAGGGGGGTGGTGGTGCGGCATGGACTGCAGCTTGGCCGATGGGACATCTGCGATATCGTGAGTGACTGTGGACTTTAGCGAAGATCTTGCAATGATCGCCAAGCAGGAACTGCGGCTGAAATTTCCGGCGTTCGATGAACAGTCAGCGTGGAGGATGGGTTGCCGCCTGCGAGACATGGCGGTAGCCCGGAGTGCGCCACTGGTGATTGACGTGCGGCGATTCGGGCAACTACTCTTTTTCTGCGCGTTACCGGGCAGCACGCCCGATAATGCCGATTGGGTGAAGCGGAAATCGAATGTCGTGGCGCGATTTCATCGGAGCTCGTATGGATTGGGGCTCGAACTCGAGCAGAAGAACACGACGTTGGCGGACCGTTTCGGGCTGGTTCTTACAGAATTTGCGGCGCATGGTGGAGCGTTTCCGATTGCAGTCGCAGGGTCGGGCGTAATTGGATCGGTAGCGGTTTCGGGACTCCCGCAGCGGGCTGATCATGAGCTCGTCGTAGAAGCGCTATGCGGCGAATTGGGATGTCCGTACGCGGAACTCAGGCTGCCGGCAGACTGAAAGAATGGGGCGAACGAGGTAATCCAATGGGAGCACAAAAGAAAATGACAGGCAACGATTCGATCCGGCAAGCAGAGCTGATTCTTAAACTGTACGAACTGCGGCGCGAGACCGTCATGCGAGAAGCGCGTTCTTATGTGGGTGGGGAGTTTATGCCCCGGTCCGCCGAGGACTTGGTCGAACTCGTTATGGCCGGTGGCAAGCGAACCGGCTTCATTCTCCAGGTGTACGGATATTGGGACATGGTGGCCGCGTTCGTTTCAAGCGGTGCACTCGATGCGAGCCTGGTATATGACACTTGCCAGGAGATGTATTTTCAATACGCCAAGATCCAGCCATACCTGGCGGAGTTCAGGAAGAAAGTGAATTTGCCTGAGTTTCTGATCAGCATCGAGCGGCTTGTGGAGGGATCTGAGGCGGGGCGGCGGCGGCTCGAAACGATGCGGAAGAATGTCGCCGCGATCGCGGAAGTACGCGGGGAGGCCCGGGCGGTCAATACATGACGAATGCCCAGAGTGTATCGCCCGTTGCGGCGATTAGGTATTGGCGGCCGTCGAGCATGAAAGTCTGGGGCGGATTTGTGACTTCGCCGATGCGTGTGTTCCAGAGAGGCTTGCCGGTCGCGGCGTCGTGAGCGACCAGGCTGCCGGCACCGTCGCCTGCGAAGACGAGTCCGCCGGCGGCTGCCAGTACGCCACCGCCACCACCTCCGTCGCTGTAATAAGGATGACGCCAAGCGATTTTTCCGGTTTTGTAGTCGATGGCGGTCAGGTAGGTGCCGCCTGAACCGATCTCGGCCTCTTCCTTGCCGCCGAGGCCCATGGAGCCGCGTGGATCGAGATCGGTGAGGTAAAACTCGGAGAACGAGTTGTGCTCGGAGACGTAGAGCAGGCCGGTTTGCGGCGAGAAAGCGGGCGGCTCCCAGTTGATGACACCGTCCGAGCCGGGCGAAACCAGCGATCCGCCGACGGTCGCGTCCTTTTCGGGGTTGAGCTTTGGGCCGCCGGTCTTGGTCAGGCCCTCGGCCCAGTTGGTCAAAGAGCCCCACTTACTGGTTACAAGATGCTCGCCCGTGGTTCGATCGATGGTGAAGTAGTATCCGTTGCGGGTCGCCGTGATAGCGAGCTTTCGCATTTTGCCGTTGAACGGTGCATCGATCAATACGGGTGTTTGCGCTGAATCGTAGTC
This sequence comes from uncultured Acidobacteriaceae bacterium, assembly GCA_963703035.1. Lineage (GTDB taxonomy): Bacteria > Acidobacteriota > Terriglobia > Bryobacterales > Bryobacteraceae > Bog-105. The sequence continues at coordinate 4,408,772 of OY969780.1, forward strand.
GTGCATGTCGTGAGGCGAGGTCTGAAAATACCAGGCCATCTTGCCAGTGTCGACATTCACTGCGATGAGCGAGCAAGTGTAGAGATTGACGCCGGGGCCGCGCGTGCCGTTGGTAAAAGCCGGAGTGGGATTGCCGGTTCCGAATATATAAAGGTTGGTTTCGGGATCGTATGCGCCCGGAATCCAGGTCTGAGCGCCACCGTGCCGGGCGGCATCGAGACTTGCCCAGGTGTCGAGACCGGGATCGCCCTTCTGCATGGGAACCGTGTAGTGCTTCCACTGCAGCTCGCCTGTTTCGGGATCAAAGGAATCAAGGAAGCCGGGAGAATCGATATCGTTTCCGGTTCCAACCAGAACGTGATTGCCGATGATCACGGGAGCAGGGGTCGAGAAATAGCCGTCGTCGACATTGGCGATGATTTTGTGCCAGCGTTCCTTGCCGGTTTTGGCGTCAAGCGAGACGAGGTAATCGTCGGGCGTTTCCATGAAGAGATAGCCGTGCCACATGCCGAGGCCACGATTGCCGATGTGCGTGCCGCCTTTGGTTTTCCAGAAGTAATGCCAGAGCTCGCGGCCGTCGCGGGCGTCGACTGCCCAGGCGTTGTCGGGCATTGTGAAGTAGAGCGCGCCGTCGACTTCGAGCGCGGACGCCTTAATGGTGCCGCCGTGAACGTTGATATCGCCGGGGCCCTCGCCTCCGACGATCACGGGCAGGGTTGGCTCATAATGCCGGTGATGGTGGTGTTGTTCGCTGCCGTCTTCCCCGGTTCCGGCGGTGACCTGCATCGTCCAGGCGAGAGTGAGGTGCTGGACGTTCGAGCGATTCACCTGCTTGAGGGCGCTGTAGCGCTTACCGGAGTAGTCGCCGCTATATGTCGGCCAGGAATCGGAGAGCGGCTTGAGAATGTCAGCGGGATTCAAGCCGTTAGTTTGCGCGTGAAGGAGCACTGGCGCGATCAGCAGAGCGAGTTGGCTGAGCTTCATTTCAGGGTCACCAAATAGGCGGTTACGTCGTGAATGTCTTTGTCGCTGTATTGCGAGAGCATATCGCGATGGACCTTCAAAGGATCGTGAATGATGATTTTGGGCGTGTCTCCGGTGCGGCGAAAGGTTTTTTCGGATCCATCGGCGAGGATGAGCGTGATTAAGAAGTCATCCACCCGGACCAAGTTGCCTTGGACGGTTTCTCCGGACGGCAGCGTGATCGTGGCGGTCACGGTCCGGGCGGTTGCGGCTGTGCCCTCGGGCTGGTCCTCTTCTTCGCGCGTGCCTCCGGCGAGCCAAGCGTCTTGCAACTGCTTGGGATCGGGGACGCGGCTGCCAATCTTGCTGAGATCGCCTGTCGCGGAATGACAACCGGCGCACTTCGTTGCGAAGTACGCTTGGCCTTCATCGGCGTTGCCGATGAGAATGCTGGGCGGCGGCTTGGCAGCAGAGGGCGGGGCGCCCTGCACCTTTATGGTTTCGATGACGCTGCGCACGTAAGCGGCCACCGCGTTTGCGTCTGCATCACTCAAGCCGATAGCCGGCATTCCCATCCTTTGGCGGCTCCCGTGAATGATGGGGACGATCAACTCGCCACTGCGATCGCTCAAGGCGACCTGCGACCGCAGAAGATTCGGGCCGCCCATATCACCGCCGCGCAGATCGGCACCGTGGCAGCCGCGGCAGCTGATATCAAACAACATTTTGCCGCGCGCGATCTGCGCGGGATCGCCGGGCTGACGCCTCTGGCCGGGGACGAATCCGCCTCTGCGGATGGGCTCGTTGGGTGGAGAGACATTTTGGGTACCGGGCGTTTGCGTGCCCGGAGCGGGAGTGGGGGCAGCGGGCGGCGATTGAGGGGTCTGCGCGGCTCCGATTCGCGCGGAACAGGGCATGAGGATCAGTAAAGATGCGGTTGCGAGTGATGTTTTGGCGAGAATGTTCGACCCCCAGTGTCAAATACGGAGCGCGCGAATGGAGCTAAAGACGTATTGTACGAGGAAGCGATGATTCATTTTCGCGGCGGTTGTCGCGTTCTGGAGTGATGACTTCCGTTTCCAATTCGCGATCTACGCTCGAGCGCTGGCTCGCGTTGGTCGTACGCTACTGGTCCTTCAACATGACTCTGATTCATAACCGTGGAAGCAACTGGCCAGGGTTCGGCTACAGCGAGCGAGAGAAGGCGGAGCTGGCGGCCATGGCCGGTGAGGTTCCTAGAACCGAATTCTATGTATGGATGTTCGTGTTCGTGGTATTTTTCCTCGCGATCCTGATAGCGGTCGTTCTGGCCGGATTCAGCTGCCTGACTTATGCGATTGGCGGCGAGCAAAACATGGCGAAGACGCCCGAGGCGCTGTTTTTTATGATGATGGCGCTGAACTTATTGGTTGCGCTTTCGATCGGGTTTCCGGCGGCTATGTTGCCGTCGGCGGCAGTAGCGGGGCGGCTTTTTCACGTGGCAGATTCGAGTTTGCCCGACCGCTTAACTACGGCGCACTATTTTCGCAAGCTATGGTTCCAAATCACGCGAATGGCGAGTATGATGCTGCTGGTATTGATTCCACTGTGGTTGTTCGCGCCGAGTGACTCAAGATTTTGGATCCTTACGAAGCTTGTGCTGCCGTTCGTGTCAGTCGCCGTATCAGCTCTTACCAGCGCTTACTATCTTTCGGCTCGGGTTGCGCCGAGTGGCAGGAAAACAGAAGGCGGGTGAGTCACGGGGTCGGTTTTCAGGCGCGATTGCTGTTTTGTGAAACGAAGCCAAATTGGTCCTCCTCGGATATTTTTTTTCCCGAACGAAGTGAGGCCGCGCACATGCCCAGCCCCTACGAAAATTGCGATAGTGACCCGCAGATTACGGATAAAGCCACGGCAACGTCCGACGGAACGAAGCCAAAAGGTCATTTCGAGAGTTTTTCCTGAATTTGGTCCAGGACCGCTTGGGTCTTTTTAACCAGCGTTCGCGCGGCAGGGGATACGGCCCTGCGCGAAAGAATATCGGCGGCGAATTTGGCATGCGGCAGCGCTTCTTGATACCGTTGTTCGCCGGCGAGTGCGCGCGCCCAAACAAAATGCAGCATTCCAAAGGTTCGATCTTCAGCGGCTATCTTCCCTTGCGACACCGAAATGGCCTCGCTCGCAGTGCGCTCCGCTTCGGGGTAGCGGCCGTCCTCGACGTAAGCGAGCGAAAGGAAGTAGAGGATTTCGACCAGCCGGTAGTGGTCGTGGCCGTAGACTCTCCTCCAGGTGGGCAGCGCGGTTTCCAACATGGAAATGGCTTCCTTTGCGCGCCCTACTTCTACCAACGCTCCCGCCCAATAAGCGCCTGCGCTCAGAGTGCCGGGATCCTCGGGGCCCGCGCACGTGCGATATTTCTCATAGGATTCTTGATAGACCGGCAGGCTCTCTTGAGCTCTGCCGCGCATGAAGAGGACTTGGGCGAGCCAGCCGAGCAGGTCTGACTGATCACAGGTTGCAAGCGGGTCTTCGCGGTTGACGCGCACGGCTTCTTCAAAACAACGCTGAGCTTCGTTCAAGCGGCCGTCGAGAACGTAAACACCACCGAGCTGCATGAGGGCGTCACCGGTTTCATGCGGAGGCAGATGGTTTTCGCGGGATTCCTTGACTGCCCGCTCCAGTAGCTTCACATTTTCTTCCGTGTGCTTGCCCAGGTCTTCGCGGTTGGTTGCATAGAAAATTGCGCTGAGCACGCGCGTTCTGGGCGAAACACCTGGTTTCTTGGATAATGCGAGCGCCTTGGCGGTGAGCGTGAGCCCGGCGACGGTGTGGCCTTCTAAGAACTCCGTGCTTCCGGCATAGGCGGCGGCCTCTGCTTCGGTGGGAACGTCGCCCGAAGCCTCGGCGTTCGCCATCACCTCTTGAAATACGGGTTGGGCGCCCGCGTAGTCCCGGGTCTGATACATCGATTCGGCGAGGGACAGTTGTGCCTGACGCAGATCCGCGGGGTCATGGATGTATTCAGGGAGGACCTTAACTCCCAGCTTCAGGAAATCTTTGACGGTTGCAGCGGGTTTTCCCGTATCGTTCAGGCCGGAAATTTGAAAGAGGCGGTAGAGGAAGGTTTGCATGCGCAACGAGCGCTGGCCTTGAGCAAGCGCTTGGCGCTGCTGCCAGAGCGCGTAACCTGAGACGGCAGCGAGAGCGAATAACACGAATAGGCCAGCGGCGACTTTGCTCCTGTTTCTCTTGACGAACTTGGCCAAAAAGTAGACGGTGGTTTGGCGTCTGGCAAGGATGGGACGCCCTTCCATGAAGCGGTGGATATCGATTGAGAGCTCGTTCGCGGACGCATAGCGATCACGCGGCCTGCTGCTCAGGCACTTACGAACGATGGTAGAGAGATCGCCTGATAATAAGGACCGCAGCCGGCTGGTGGTGACGCAGCGCCGCTCGGCTGCTTGTTGTGTCACAGTGGCGTTCAGCTTGGCGGGCTCCGCCCCGTTGGCCGTGTGCTCTATAATGGCCGCGATGGAAGCCTCGCCCCTGGGCCGACCGCCTGATAACAACTCGTAGAGAATGACACCCAGTGAGTAGATGTCACAAGCCGTGGTGGCGGGCTCGTTGCGAAGTTGTTCCGGGCTTGCGTAGGAGGGCGTCAGCGACAAAGTGGTGGTCAGTTGCGCATCCGTTGAGATCAGCTTCGATGTGCCGAAATCCAGCAGTTTTGGGGTTCCGCTTTCCGTTACCAGGATGTTCGAGGGCTTCAAATCCAAGTGCACGACCAGATTGCGATGCGCATAGCCGACCGCATCACAAACAGCTAGAAACAGCTTGAGCCTTTCATCGATGCTGAGCCTATGGTCGTCGCAGAAACTATCGAGATGCTGGCCTTCGACAAACTCCATGACCAGATAGGGTTCCTGGTCGGCATCGAGGCCGGCATCCAACATGCGGGTGATGTTGGGGTGATCGAGCAAAGCGAGAATGCGCTGCTCCTTTTGGAAGCGCTCGACGAACGAAGGTCCGGCGGCATGCGGCCCGAGCACTTTAATTGCGACTCGCTGCCAGACACCGGCAACCTGGCGTTGGGCAAGGTATACGGCGCCCACGCCGCCAGATCCAATGCGGGAAAGCACGGAGTAAGGGCCAATCTTTTTGGAACCGGCGGCGGTTGCAGTGTTATCGAAGACCTGGCGAGCAGCTTCGTTTCGTTCCGCGGAGCGAAGCAGCGCTCTCACGCGTTGCTGGAGTTCGGGAGTTGCGCCGGCTTCGTTCAGTACACGGTCATAATCGGCTTCCGGTACGGAATCCAATCGGTGAAACAGCTCCTGCAAACGTTCCCATTGCTCGGTATCCGATTTCATTGTGGTCTGATAATGTTTGCGTTAAAGGCGAAGAAACTACCTCATTCCGGCAGCGGGCGGAGCCGGTCGCCCAGCCAGCTGCGAGCGAATTTAAGATCGCGATCGGCAGTGGCTTTTGATATATCGAGCACCTCCGCCGTTTCTTCCGCAGAAAGGCCCAAAAAGAAGCGCAGCTCGACGATGCGGCATTTACGGGGGTCGATTTTTTCGAGCTCATTCATCGCATTATCGAGATCCAGCAGATCCGGCCCGGCTGCATTCACCCAGGCGAGATCTTCGTGGAGCGCGACGGGCGCGCCCCCATTTCGTTTCTGCCGTTTGTCATAGCGCACAGAATCGACCATGACGCGGCGCATCATGCATGCCGCCATGCTGAAAAAATGATTGCGGTCGGAGAATTGGGCGCGGCGCTGTTGAATCAGTTTGAGGTAGAGCTCATTGACGAGACTGGTGGGTTGCAGGACCGCGGAGGGGCGCTCGCTGCGCAAGATCGCTCCCGCGATGCGGCGCAGCTGGGGATAAATGGCTTCGAACAGCGGTTCAAAAGCGCTAGCGTCGCCATCGGTCCACTTCTGCAATAGAACAGTGATGTCTCCAGAGGCGGGCAAGATGCGTCCTTGGTCAAAGTATATAGCCGGATTTAGGACTCGGAAGGAGAGTTACGCCGTACGGTGGGTACTCGGGTGACATGCACGAGGTGTACCCCGTGCGTACAATGATTGAACTGTGAGCTTCCTGAATAGTACGAACCGGCGATTCCTGACGGGAGTGTCGAATCTGCTGTACGCGAATCCGTTCCTCAATGAGTTACTGGAGTATGAGCGGGAAGCGCTCGGCGGTGACCTCATCGAGAAAGAACCAATGTGGGCGATGGCGGTGAGCGATCCCGATCGGGTGCGAGCAAACACGTGGCGCATCGTGGAACGACTGGAGCCACTGGCGAAAACGCTTCGCATATCGCTGGCTTCGGGTGCGCGGCCGCGAGAAACGGACCTGATTTTGTATGAAGACGGTCTGCTGTACCTGTTCTACTACCGCTACTACCATCAGTTCGTCAAAGCGACCTTCCAGGCAACGGAGGGCGCTAAGTCGCGATGGCTGTTCTATCGCGAGTTCCGCGAGGAGTGGGCGCATTTTTTTCAGATCGACGGTGTGACTCTCCCCACCTCTCATGAGCCGAAGCACACTTTTGCCTGCTACTACCAAGCGGTGCGCGCGTTTCATCACATCTTTGAACAGATTATAGGCAGCTCGCAGCCCGCAGCGCGCCTCCGAGCGGCAATCTGGCAGTCGATCTTTACGTATGACATCCGCCGGTACCGGCGCACGCTCTTCTCGCGTATGAGTGAGTTCGCCACTTTGATCACCGGGCCTTCGGGAACCGGGAAGGAATTGGTGGCGCGATCGATTGCTCTTTCGCGTTACGTGCCGTTTAACGATAGCCGGCTGGCGTTCGAGGAAGATGTCACCGGACTCTTTTTCCCGATCAACATCGCTGCGCTGCCTGCAACGCTTGTTGAATCGGAGCTGTTTGGCCACAAACGGGGTTCCTTTACGGGCGCCGTTCAAGACAAACGGGGATGGTTGGAGGCGTGTCCGCCACTCGGTGCGGTTTTTCTGGACGAGATCGGAGAACTCGCACCGGAGATTCAAGTGAAGCTGCTCCGGGTGATTGAGACGCGCAGCTTCCAGGCTTTAGGGGAAAGCAGCGCGTGCGGGCACCGTTTTGAAGGCAAGTTGATCGCCGCAACCAACCGTGATCTGGCGTCGGCCATTCGCAGGCGACATTTTCGGGAGGACCTTTATTATCGCCTCTGCTCGGATCAGGTCCACACACCCTCTCTGCGGCAGCAGATCGACGAGTCTCCGGAAGTGCTGAGGGATTTGATCCTGTTTATGTCGCGGCGGGTAGCCGGCGATGAAGCCGAGATCCTCGCGGCGGAGGCGCAAGAGTGGATCGAAAGGCATATGGATCCGGAATATGAGTGGCCCGGAAATTATCGCGAGCTGGAGCAGTGTGTTCGCAATATTTTGATTCGCAAGGAGTATCAAAAACCGCAGGAGGAAAGAGAGCCTGAAGACGTGTTTGCGGAAGCGCGCTCCGGCCGACTGACGGCGAGTGAGTTGCTGAGCCGGTATTGCACTCTGGTCTATGCGCAGACGGGCAGCTATGAAGAGACGGCGAGGCGTTTACAAATCGACCGTCGCACAGTGAAGGCGAAGGTGGATCGTGGACGACTCGCCGCGTCAGGTCTTACCACAAAGGAGGAGTCGAAGCGTCAAGCGTGAAGCAGGTCCGGCCTTGGCCATGATGCCAGAACTGGGTCGTGCGTATCTCGTCTTCCGGTTCGGGGCCGGAGAACGCCGCGCAGACTTCATACAGGGCGCCGGACTTCGCCGAATATGAGTAAGGCGTGTTGGTTTCCGGGTCCCTGCTTTGCGAGGCTGTAATACCGCGCCCCACAAGCTGTGAAACGGTATGGGGCATCACGTCAGGGGATTTGGACAAGTGTGCGCGTTCGTACCAGTGGTTCACCGCATAGGCGATGGACCGTAAATCTTCAATGCGCTTGCGGTCAGCCTGCGCATGGCGCTGGACGGACGGCGTGCCCGCGAAGCCGAGTCCAAGACAGAAGGCAACGACAACCGCTATGGCCGCACCCACTCCGAATTTCAAGCTGCGAGCTCTTAGTTCCGCGATGTTGGCGTTTCGGTCCCAACGCAATGAACCGAGGTAATAGCTGAAGATAGCGCCACAAATCAGCAGCACGGTTACGGACTTTAAGAGAAAACGGATGGTCAGTTCACCGGTCAAGAGGTAGTCGAAGAAGACAATCAGGTCGCAGATTACCGAGCCGGCAGTGAACAAAAGTGCGATGTAGGTAAGCCACTTGCGCACGCTGGATTCCAGCCGCTCCGGACGCTCCTGCGCCTCGCGAAGAATGCCAAACATAACGGCGAGAAAGATGGGAAAGGCCACGGCGATGCTTGCCATCTGCCACGTGGCTGCGCTGCGCGGGTTCCAGGTGTGCTGAATCGCGACTGGATCAGGGAACCAGCGGTCGATCAACCGGAACAGCAGCGAGCCGAAGGCGCTGGTCCAGGTAGCTAATGTCGAGAATGCCAGCAGGTAAAGAAAAGCGTCGCGGGACGATTCACCGCGAGAGGTGCGCTCGGGAACGGTCACGCCTGTCATGTGCTCCCAATAGGTCCCTAGCTCGGTATAAACGTCGTCTTCGGGCCACCCCCGCCGTATTAAGAAGGAGGCAAGAAACTCGTCTGAGGCTCCCTTGGCTTTTGTTGCTTCAATGAACTCGAATAATCTGGTTTTATCTGCGGGTTGCACATTGTGCTCCTTTCGATGGTTGAAGTAAGCACTCGCGTGGCCCTAACGCTCACAGTGTTAACAAAGGCGTTAAAGGCTGACGTCGTTTTGGATTAGAGAAGGACTGGGCATTGCTTGTATGAGATTGTACATAGGATGCACATTGGCCAAGTTTGCTGGCGGGTTTGCGCTCTTCAGCTGGGAATTACTGTTTCGGAGGTTGGGGCAGAGACCCGTAAAAGCCATCGCGCCCTCGGATCCACCGAGTGACATAACCATGGTCATCAGTGAAGGTTACGGAACTGGTCCTTTGATTTTCATCAAATCCGTATGCGTACCGCAGGGTTCGGTGATCCGCCAAGGTTTGTGAAGTGACCTCGCCGAGGTAGCCGTAGGTATTCACAAGCAGCGGACGGCCTGTGGAATCGAGAACGGACGTCAGGCGGTTGGCGGGATCGTATTGGTAGAACTCGCCGCTCAGTTCTGAATCCTGAACTCGCTTAAGTTTGCCGCCCGCGCCATATTCGTACCGAATCGTGTGCCCTGAGCTGTTTTGGGCACGGATGATGCGGTTGTTGGAGTCGCACGTGAAGTCGATCGAGCCGTCTAATCCTTTAATATGCTGCAAGGCTCCGGCCGAATTTCGTTGAATGGAAACCGCGCCCTCGCCAGTTTCGATACGCACGAGCGCGCTTTGCTCTGGTGATCGGTCGGGGCCGCTCGCTGGAAACTGATAGGTCCAGCCAGCCACGGTTTTCAGGTTCCATCCATTGCCGTTCCATTCGAGGCGCGAGTGGCTGAACGGGCTTGACATGAGTACGCCGGCACGCAGGTCTGCATCAGCGACACCCGTTCCACCGGACACCCGGTCGAAGTGGATTCTCCCGCCATCTTCAAGAATCAGCTCGATGGTGGAAAACGTTTGGGAATCACCGACGGGAAAAATATCAAAAGAATCGTTGCCCCCGATCCCAAATGAGCGCGACCGGTCGTCCTGGTTGCGATATTTGCGGATAAAAGACAAGTAGCGCTGTCGATCAAATGGGAAGTCGGTATGCGCCATGACGAGCAAGGTGATGTCTGTATAGTTCTCAAACGTTTCAAAGCGGCTGTCGTTGGGGGGATAGCGCGTACAATCGGACCTCCAGGCTTGGGTTCGCTGAGGCCCCTGTGTGATCGAAAAGCACGGAGCTAAAACGGGCGACGCGGACCAGGTTCCACGTTCTCCAAGGAACTCTTCGCCCATTTGGTCAACGTCTCTCGCCGTGAAGACAGAGCTGGCAAGAGCGCTGGTCGGGTCCGCACTGAGGCTGACCGGATAGCGCAGGAGTGCGACGTTCTTGGTGACCATTTTGCGAACGCGCACGGGAAAGACTTCCGGATTCGAGCCGTCAAACCAAGGCGTTCCGCGTAGTCTCGCGGTTGAAATGATTGCGAAGCGGCCAGAGCGGTAATTTGTGGCAAAGCGCCAGCCGGCACTTCTTATGTTGAGATCTTGACTGGTTACAGCGAGAAATACGGAATCCAAGTCTTCGGCGAGTTTGCGATTGGCGCGCGTAATGAAATCAACGGCTGTTTCGGCGATGACCTGTTTCGCAGCAGCATTTACCGTTTCCGGCCCGAGCGGCAACACGGGCAGTACGATCACGTTCAGGCTCAGCCGCGCCGCATAGTAAGCGGGGAGATTTTGTAGAGAAGCTGCGGCAGCACTGTCGAGCGGGATGAGGTAAACCGCGCCCGTAGCCGGATAGTGAAAGGGCTCTGGTCTTGTGGACGGGGTGAGGTCGAGCCGGTGTGATTCCGGCTTCGTCCAGAGGGCGACCCGCTCGAGGTCCCAGCGATTGCGCAGCCGATTACCGACAACGTACAGCATCCCCTTGCCTCGGGGTCCACGAACGGGAATGGACAGTAAAGCGTATGCCGACTGAGCGCTCTGGCGAACGACGCCACGGACGAATCCGCCAACCCGGATGGGTGTTCCAAGCTCGGCTTGGGCTTCGCGGGATCCCGAAAGAAGCGCGAGAGAATCTTGGAATGCCGGGCATGCGCGCAAATGCGACCTGTACTGAATGAAAGCGATAGCTGCAAAAAGCAGAAATGCCACCGCGAAGATCAAGGAAACGAAACCGGTCCGAGATGTTTTCGGCTGAAGGCTCGTTGCGGGTGCCGGCGGAGAAATGATCTGCGGCTCTTGCGATGCATCGACAGCCGCATTGAACACCGCGGAAGTAAGGAGCGCGCGCGCCTTCTTGGCCTCCCAATAAAAGCCTCCCAAGCCCAACGAGAGCCCAACAAGTGTCATCATCAGCGGAAGAGGGAAGGCAGCGGACTGCAGGGCTAGCGTACGCAAGCCTGCGTAACCGACGCCTACGAGCCAAAACAGCATGAAGATGAATACGAGCGGATGCATGAACATCAACACGTCGACGCGGGTTCCAGTCGCCGTAGAGATCATTCGGCCCCGAATTCGAGGCAAGAACGAGTTTCGATAGCCGATGTTCCGCCGAAGCCGGAACGAATTGTCCGCAACCTCGCCGACGAAAGATAGACCGGAATATTTGTGCTGCCAAGAGGAAACCCACGCTTCCCAGAACCCGGGAGCCGGCCGGATAATGGCGCGAATCCGCTCAGCCACAACATAGACGGGCGCGGGTACGTCCAGGCTAAAGCGGTATAGGGGCACAGATCTGTGTTTATAGTGATGTTACTTCGGGGTATCTTCTCCAGAACGGCGCGGCAAGATCGGAGCGCGTTCGGGCCGAAGTGCGATACGGTGGAAGGAATTCTATGAAGCCCTATGTCATTACGACCGGCGTTGTCTTTGGCCTGCTGACTTTGGCCCATATTTGGCGCGGCATAGTAGAGGGTCCGCAGCTCGCGACTGCACCCTGGTTCGTGGTCCTCACGCTTGCGTCCGCAGCTCTCTGCTTTTGGGCTTTCTGGTTGCTTTCGCGTCGGCCGAGATCGTAAGAGACGATGAGGTGATTACGGCTGCTGAACGGGGTCCGGTAGGCCTCCGCCAAATCGACTTTGAAGTTCGGGTGCGTAGCAGAAGATGTCGCGCCGTAGACGCAAGAGCGCGAGATCCTTGGCTTTCGCCTCAAGCATAATGTCGAACTCCAGGTGCTTCGTCTCCGTTACGAAACGTATGAATTCGAATGGGTGGATGAAGTCGGCGTGCGCGGTCCAGGTAGGCGGCTGGAGAACCGTTTCCTTCTTTCCGGTTTTTCGATTGCGACGGATGAGTTCGCGCATTTGCGTGCGCGGCGAGGAATAGTGGACTTTGGGGCGCACGCCTGCGGGCCAAGTCAGCAGAAATCGTTCGAGGGCAGGCCGCCAGGCGAGGCGTTCCGGATTGAGGCACTGATGATGCTGCATGTCGAATACGAGAGGCACGCCGGTGCGCTCGTGAATGCGCAAGGCATCGGCAGCGCTGAAACGCGCGTCATCGTTTTCGAGAACTAATCTACGGCGAGCTGGCTCGGGCAGAGCGCGATAGCAGGCGACCCAACGGTCCATGGCGGCGCTCTTGTCTTCATAGGCCCCGCCGACATGGATGACGAGCACGGCCTCAGGGCCAAGATTCATCAGGTCGAGTATCTCTGCCTGATATACCAGATCCCTGACACTTTGATCGCGAAGCGCTTTGCCGGGCGCGTTCATCACGATGTACTGAGAAGGATGAAAGGAAAGCCGCAGACGGATCTGGTTAGCACGGCGTCCGAGTTCGCCCAATTCGGACCGGCTTTCTTTGATTTGTTTGTGGAAGTCCGGCAAATCCGGATGGGTTACGTAGGGAGCCAGATCGGAGGACATCCGGTACATTCGGATGTTCGATTTCTCCAGGTACGTGAAAATCGCATGGAGATACTCGATTGAGACTCGAAGGTGAGGACGCGACTGCCAGCGCCGTGAATCGTTGCTCTTCAGGCCGGGTTGGCCGAGCACTTTGACAGCGAAGCCGAGCCGCGCCCCGTGGATGTAGCTTGGCGAAGCGACGGCGTCCTAGACGCCCTCCGATCCGTGCAGTTTCACCATCTTGTTATAGATTCCGAGCAGCAAGAAAGTCGGAGCCCACTGGCCGACGAACAAGGCGGCGTGATCTTTCCCGCTTACTTTACAGGCGAGTGATCCCGCTATCGAGCCGAAAGCTGCCCATAGGAACAGATCGGAGGGAAGCTTTGCAGTCTGCTGTTCGATGCTCCTGGCGATTGGACCCTCGCGATGTTCTTCACGGGGACCGCTCTCAGGTTCTCTTTTCATCAAGTCCTCATATTGCATGTGATGTTTCTCCTTTTCGCGGTGTGTGTTGAGCTATGCGCGGGCCGGCGAGTACGTTCTCTTGGAGCCTCGCGGAATGAATTTCCAGGACAGAGCTTTGAACAGCCCGGCTAGGCCAACCAGAATGTAGATGGCTGAACTGATCGGCGAGGTTTCGCCAAAATGCCGTCCGACGATTGCGGCGACGAGATCAAAGTGGAACAGGCCGACTAAACCCCAGTTGAGGGCTCCTACTACGACCAGCACGCCGGCCAGAATATCAATCTTTTTCATGTGAGTTAATCCTTTCTCAGAAAAGCGCAGGCAGCTTATTCGCGGCCAACAACTTGATCCTAAGTAAAATCCGATTTACCGTAAAGAAAACTCGCGCAAGTGTTTTTTCTGCAATCAAAAAGCACGCGGAAAATTGCCCTAAAGGAAAACAAATTCGAAATGGAGTCCGAGACAATCACGCAAGGGCTGAAGCGGTATTCAATTGGCCAGAAACTCCGGCGCTTGCGGCTGCGCAAGAGCATGGGATTGACGGAGCTGGGCAAGCACACGGGACTTTCTCCTTCACTGTTATCGAAGCTCGAACGGGATGTCATGCATCCGACGCTGCCGACTCTGCTGCGCATTGCATTGGTGTTCAGCGTTGGCCTAGAGTATTTCTTCAATCCCGAGCCCAAACCGGTACTCGAGATCGTGCGGAAGCGCGCGCGCCTGCGGTTTCCAGAGGGGTTGGACCGGCGGCATCCCGCGTATTATTTCGAGAGTTTGGATTTTCCTGCGGAGAACCGAAAGCTGGACGCGTACTACGCGGAGTTCGAAGCGGTCGAGGCTGTGCTCAAACATCAGCACGAGGGAGTCGAGTTTCTGTACGTTATCTCGGGCAAGCTGGGGTTACAAGTCGGCGAGGACGAGCCGGAACTGGCGGAAGGGGACGCGATCTATTTTGAATCGACGGTTCCGCACGGATACCGGAAGATTGGCTCGCGGCGAACGACGGCGCTGGTTGTGGTGGTGAGCGGCTAGGCCAGCCCCCGCTCCCTACGTTAGAACCGCCGAACTGCGATAGGGTGGGAGCAACTATAGTCATTATCATGGCTCCGGCGGGCTTGGAAGCTGGCTTCATAGGAGTCGAAGTGCTGGCGCAACTTCGGGAGTGGGCAAAGGCAGACGGGCAGGGCGTGGTTTTGGGGCCGACGGCGACGATGACATTGCCGGATAAGAGCGTGATTTCACCCGGCGTGTGCTGGATTCCGAAGGGCAGATGGAAGGCATTGTCGCGCAAACAGCGGCAGGGTTCTGGCGAACTGGTGCCGGCGTTCGTCATTGAGATACGCGCAACGAGCGAACCGAAGAACGATTTGGACGAGAAGATGCGGTGTTATTTGCGGAACAAAGTGGAGCTGGGATGGGTGATTGATCCGCAGTCGAGAGCAGTTTGGATCTATAGCTGCGATCGAGAATCGCCGATTGAACTGATAGGGCCTGAGCGTGTGTTCGGCGAAGGGCCGGTGGCTGGATTCATGCTGGAGCTGAAGCGGATCTACGACGAGCTATAGGACGGCGGGCCGGATGATCACTGTTCCCGCAGAGTTTGCGCGGGATCAATGCGAATCGCGCGGCGTGCGGGGTACCAACACGCCACCACAGCAATGGCAGTCATGAGCAGAAGGGCCACGACATAGGTAATGGGATCGCGGGGGCTGATTCCGTAGAGCACTGCGGAAAAGAGGCGCGCGCTGCCGAATGCGAGAGCTGTGCCGGTAAGTGCACCGATAAAGCAAAGCGTGACGGTACGGCGCAGGATGAGTTGGAGGACTTCGCCGGCGCGGGCGCCGAGCGCCATGCGGATTCCGATTTCTCTTGACCGGCGTGAAACAGCATAGGACAGGAGGCCGAAGACGCCGGTCGACGCAAGCAAAATTGCGAGCAGGCCGTAAGCGCCGAGCACGATGGCTGCGACTCGCGCGGGAAAAAGCGGCAGAGCGAGCTCGTCTTTCAGGCTTCCGACATTAAAGAGGGTCAGCTCAGGGTCCATTTTCGTTACGACGCTGCGAATCGCTCGGAGCGCCTGATCGGGCGGAATCGAACTGCGAGCAACAAGTGTTGTCGAGGAGTCATAACGCTGGGATACGGGCACGAATACAGCGGCTTGAGGATCTTCTCCGAGAGATTGATACTTGCCGGCTTCGAACAGGCCGACAATCTCTATGGCAGCCGACGAGCCGAGGTGAAAGCGCTTGCCTACAGGATTCTTATGGGGGAAGAGCTTGCGGGCCAAGGTTTCATTGACCAGAGCGACTGGCGGCGAGGTGTCGCGGTCATGCGAATCGATATCGCGGCCGGCCAGCAAACGTGTTCCCGCCGCCCGCAGGTAGCCGGGCGAGATGTTGTAAATGACTGTCGAGACCATCTCTGATTGAGAAGGCTCCGGTTTGTTCCCAATCCACGCGCCCTCGCCGTTGATACCAAGGCGGAGCGGCATACTGTTGATTTCGCCGGCGGCTTGCACTCCGGGGAGAGCCGAAATGCGTTCGAGCGCAAGTTTCTGGAAATTGCGTCCGCGCTGTTCCGTGTAGCCCTGTAAACCGAGATCGAAGGAGACCGAAACGGCGTTGTTGGGGTTGAAGCCGAGATTCAAGCTAAGCGCTCCTTGTAAGCTGCGAACGACGAGGACTGAGGAGATCAGGAGCAAGACTGAGAGGGCAATCTGTCCGGCGATGAGCGCGTCGCGCAGGTTCCATCGCGCGAAGCGCCTGGTCAGCGGATCGTTCTTCAGCGAGGGAACCACATCGGTTCTGGCCGCTTCGAGCGCAGGCAGCAGGCCGAAGAGGATGGTCGTGAGCAGCGCGATGGCAAAAGTAAAGAGCAGCACTCGCATGTCCGGGACGAGCGAAGTGTTCGCGGGCATGTCAAAGGCCGGCCGCCACAGACTGAGTAGATGAAAGAGCCAGACCGAAAGTAGAAATCCGGCTGCGCTCCCGGCGGCGGCCAAAGTGAGACTTTCAATCAAAAGCTGCCGCATAACTTGACCGCGGCGCGCGCCGATAGCGAGGCGGACGGCGATCTCTTTGCGGCGGTCCGCGCCGCGAGCCAGAAGCATCCCCGCGAGATTTACACAGGCCAGCAGCAGGAGCAATCCTGCGACGCCCATCAACACACTCGCGAATTCAATTACGGGACCGCGAAGCGCATTTCCGACCAGCCCAGGCGGCGAGAGTTGGATCTTCATGCCTGCATCGATGGAAGGATAGGCGCGAGCAAGCTGCGCGGCGATGCGGTTGAGTGATGCGGCCGCTTGGAGACGCGAAACGCGGGCCTTTAAACGGCCGAGCACCCAGATATTCGAGCTTTCCCGCCTGATGAGCCAATTGTTTCCGGGCTCGATTTGAGTCTCCATGCTCATGGGAACCCAGACATCTGGGTTCACAATCAGCTCGGTGCCCCGAAACCCGCTCGGCGCAACGCCGATGATCGAATAGCGAAAGCCATTAATCTTTACCGTTTGGCCGGCGATATTTGGATCGCCATTGAAGCAGCTGCGCCAGAAAGCATAACTGAGCACAACGACGGGGTGCGCGCCCGGCGTATCGCCGTCTGCCGCATGGAAGAATCTTCCGAACAGCGGTTGGACGCCGAGCAGGTCGAAGTAATTGCTGGTCGCTTCGTACCCCCAGACGCGCAGGTTATTGCCGGTGTGAATGCTCAGGCTCATCGGCATCAGCCGGTACGCCGTCATTCCGGAAAGAACGTCGTTGCGCTCGCGGAAATCCTTAAAATCCGGGTACGACAGATTCACGCTGTCGCCCACATTGAAAAATACGAGCTGTTGAGGCTCTTTGACCGGAAGCGGGCGGAAAAGAATCGTGTTGAGAAGCGTGAAGACGGTGGTGTTTGCCCCAATGCCCAACGCCAAGGTCAGGATGGCGGTGAAGGCGAATGCAGGAGTGCGCCGAAGAATGCGACCGGCGTAACGCAGGTCTCGTCCCAGGTTCTCAATGAAGCCGAGGCCGCGCGGGTCCCTGCACTCTTCCTGGTGAACTGCAACGGCTCCGAGCAATCGGAGCGCCGCATATCTTGCCTCCTCGGATTCCATGCCGCGCTGCATATTTTCCCCGGTCTCCTGCTCGAGGTGAAAGCGCAACTCCTCGCTCAGGTCGGTTTCGAGCCTGTTTCGCTGGAACAGGGATTTCAGTCTCAGGACTAGCTTTCGCTGCCAACGCATAGGCGTACTGCTCCTAGACGGTCTTCACCACAAGTCCGATGGCGTTCGAAAGCCGTTCCCAGCTTGAGAGCTCGGCTCTCAATTGCTTGCGTCCCGGCGCTGTAAGCGAGTAGTATTTCGCCCGGCGATGGTTCTCCGATTCTTTCCAAGCGGACTTAATCCAGCCGTGCTGCTCCAAGCGGTGTAGGGCGGGATAAAGCGAGCCTTGTTGCACTTGAAGCACATCCTGAGAGACCTGCTGAATCCGTTTGGCAATCGCCCAACCATTCATGGGTTCGAGCGAAATGGTTTTGAGAATGAGCAGGTCGAGCGTGCCCTGCACAAGTTCGGTCGGTTTTCCCAAGTAGCTCCTCCAGATTATCTACAATACCAGCAGCTTTGTAGATAATCAAGGGCAATCCGTTGTAACGTCAGGCTGTATACTGCTTGATTGCTGTAAAGTTCAATTTGCACGCGGGTCTGATCGACCCGAACGGGGGCGTTATGGGTCGACATACGAACGGCAAAGCAATTTCCAGATTTTGGTTCGCGGCGCTTAGTGCGATGTTGCTTGTGCTCCCTGTGCCCGGTTTCGCAGCGAGCTGGACGAAACTGACGCACCCCGCGCCAACCACATCCGGCACAGGCACCATGCTCTTGCTGACCGACGGCACGGTCATGATCCTGAACGGCACCGGCCCGAACTGGCTCCGGCTGACCCCTGATTCTCATGGCAGCTACGTCAAGGGGAATTGGACCGAAAATCCGATCGCGCCGATGGAGTTCGCCCGCCTGTACTTTGAATCGCAGGTGCTGCCGGACGGCAGGGTCTGGATACTCGGCGGCGAATATACAGGACCGTTTACAGACGCAAACTGGGCGCCCTCCGGCCAAATATGGGATCCGGTCTCAAACTCGTGGACGACCATCACGCCCTATCCCAATGAACCAGGCGGTTGCTTCAAGGTACCTGTTACCTCCAACACCAACATCAAAACCGGCTCTGACGTGATTACGGGAATCTATTCCACAGATCGCTTGCTACCCGGCTGGGCTGTCGCCGGCGCGGGAATCCCCAGCGGCGCGACAGTTATCAGCGTGAACTCTCCCACTGAAGTCCACATTTCGAAGAAAGCTACCGCCACCGGCAATGTCGTGGTGCAGTTCGTCGGCGTGGCCCTGGCGTGTGTCGGCGATGAGCCTTCGATCCTGCTCTCAAAAGACAAGATCCTGGTCGGCAATCTTCTGAACAACTCTACCTACATCTACTCAACCGGGACAGACTCGTGGAGCTTAGCAGCCGACAAAGTCTATAACGACTCGAGCGATGAAGAGGGCTGGACGAAGCTGCCCGACGGCAGCGTCCTGACGTACGATCTTTTTCAGAGCGTCGCGCAAAACACTGGCTACGCTGAGGTCTATCACCCCGGCCCCGACGCCTGGACCAGCATCAGCCCCGCTGATGGCACTGCCAAAGGGACGCTTCCCGTGCTGAGCAGCCCAGCGCTCGGGTACGAACTCGGTGCTGTGCTGCGCTTGCAGGATGGCCGCGTGCTTGTGATTGGCGCTAATAATCTCACCGCGCTCTACACGCCCTCAACGAACACCTGGGCAGAAGGGCCGAAAATTTTCGGTAAGTTGAGCAATCGCTTCGGCAGCATCGATGATGCGCGCTTCGGCGCCGACGACGCTCCGGCTGCGCTCATGCCAAACGGGCATGTGCTGATGGCCGCCGATGCGGGTCCGAATCCCGTCAATTCCGACGGCGATACAACACGCGGTTCCACGGCCATCACGCATATTCCGTCCACGGCTGGTTTGCAACTCGGCTGGGCCGTAGCCCAGCAAGATGGCAAAAACACGGCCATCCCTCCGGGCGCATACATCACAAGCATCGACTCGCCTACCGAAATTCATATCTCGGCGGCAGCGCTCCAGACAACCAAGAAACTGCCGCTCGTGTTTGGTGGCATTTTCAGCACTCCGGCCGAGCTCTTTGACTTCGATCCCAAAACGGAAACAATTTCGCCTGTATCACCAGCGATATCCGATAGCCAGCTTGCCGGATCGCCCGCTTTCGTTACGCGCATGCTGGTGCTCCCCACCGGGCAGGTGCTTTTCTCCGATTCCAGTAGCCAGCTGTGGGTGTACACTCCCGACGGCACAGCCAATCCCGCACTGCGGCCCGAGATTACTAAAGTTGAGTGCGAGGGAAGAGGCCTCTTCGCGTTGTTTGGCAAGCGGCTGAACGGGCCATCCGACACATCGGCATATGGCGATGATGTTCAGGAAGATGAAAATTATCCCATCGTGCGCCTCGTGAACTCGAAGGGCGATGTCTACTACGCGCGTACGACGAATTGGAGTTCAACGGCCGTCGATGGCTCGAAGCTTGAGACCGTCAACTTCACCTTGCACTCCGGCATGAAAGCCGGAGACTACGACCTGTTCGTGATCGGAGCAGGAATTTCGTCCCTCGGATTTGAGGTGAGGATTACCGAAGCGCAGGTCAACGGCGAATAGCAGCCGGGGCTTCGAGCAACAGCGCTAACTAGTGTGGCGGGTATTTACTTGACAGCTACCGAAGGCGATTGTATTCCTACGCCTTCGGATGCGCCCGGTCGTAAACCGCTTGCAAATCCTTGAGCGAAACTTGCGTGTATTTTTGGGTCGTTGAAAGACGGGCATGGCCCAAAAGCTCCTGTATGGCGCGCAGGTCAGCGCCATCCAACAATAGGTGTGTCGCATACGCATGTCGGAAACTGTGCGGATGAACCGTCGAGTCGCCGGTAACAGCCAGTGCATAAAGCTTCACCAGGCGCCGAACCTGCCGGTCGCCTAACCGCGTGCCACGCGAGCTCACGAATAACGCCCGTTCCTGCGGGCCGGCCGAACGAATCTTAAGGTATCTCTGGACTGCTGTAATAGCTCGCCCGGCGATCGGAACCTGCCGTTCTTTGTTTCCCTTGCCACGCACTCGCAGCCAGCCTTCTCTCAAATCGATATCTTCCAGGTTGACGCCCACCAGCTCACTGACGCGAATGCCGCAACCATAGAGAAGCTCAAGGAACGCGATGTCCCGTTCCTTCGAAGGCTTCTCGATGTGTTGTCCGGCTTCGACGGCATCGAGGAGATTATTCGTCTTCTCGGCGCTCATCACATCCGGCAGCCGCTGCTTGGTTTTCGGCGTTCGCAGCCGCGTAGCTATATTTTTTTGGAGCACGCCCTCCTGCAGCAGAAACTTGAACATCGCCCGCACGGTCGCCAGCTTGCGCCGCACGCTCACGACTTCTAAACCCTGGTCGTACAAGCTCGCCAGCCACTCGCGTAACAGCGAAAGATCTAACTGCCCGACCTGGGGTTCTCCGGTGGGATCAAAATAGGTCGCGAACTGCTCGAGATCCGAAGCGTAATTGCGCACCGTATGAGCTGAGGCGCCGCGCCGCTCTAGCTCACCCAGATATCGCGCTGTACACTCTCGAAGCGCTGCCATAGAAAAACTCGTCAAATGCGCTCCCGGCTCGCCGGCACACTTCCGCATGCCGAGCTTTTCTGTCGTGCCGGAGCTTCTGCTTCGTCTCGCCATCGAGCTCCGGGAGGAGATCGAACGTAATATTTGCCGGCTGAAAGTGCTTTGGATCGGCGTGCGTTATGTAATGGCACAAGCTGCCGAGCGCCGTCGCGCGCGGAAACTCCTCCGGCTGTTCACCTCTCGCCAGGGCCGCGGCATTCCGTCCAGCAAGAAGACCGGTTGCAATCGACTCCGCATAGCCTTCTACACCGCAGATCTGCCCCGCAAAAAAGATTCTCGGATTGCTCTTCAACTGTAACGTCGGCGCAAGGATCGCCGGTGAGTTGATGTAGGTATTGCGGTGCATCTGCCCGAAGCGTAAGAATTCAGCCTGCCCAAGCCCCGGAATTAACCGCAAGATGCGTGCCTGATCGCCGAACTTCAGGTGATTTTGAAAACCAACCAGGTTGTAGCTATCCGCCCGCTGATTCTCTTGCCGGAGCTGCACAACCGCATACGGCCATCGTCCCGTGCGCGGCTCGTCGAGGCCCGCGGGCTTCATCGGTCCGAAGCGCAGCGTATCGCGTCCGCGCCGGGCAATCTCTTCGATCGGAAGGCATCCCTCAAAGAACGGAATGTTGTCTTCTTCTATATGAGCTTCATAGCTTTCCGCCTCTAGCAGTGCGCTCACGAAGGCGTCATATTCTTCCTTATTAAAAGGGCAGTTGAGGTAGTCATCCGTGCCGTCGAGCGATTTTCCATATCGCGACGCGCGAAATGTGATCGACATGTCGATCGAATCCGCCGCAACAATCGGGCTGATGCTGTCGTAAAAAAAGAGCCGCTCGGAACCCGTGAGGCAGCTGACGTCCTTCGCCAGAGCTTCGCTCGTGAGCGGCCCTGTCGCGATTACGACACAGCCGCAATCAGGGATTTTCGTGGCCTCGCCGCGCCGTACCTCGATGCGCGGATGACGTCCAATCGCATTCGTGATTTCGCGCGAAAAAACACCGCGATCGACGGTGAGCGCATGGCCGCCCGGAACCCGCGCCGCTTCCGCCGCCCGCATCAGCAGCGAATCGAGGCGCCGCATCTCCTGCTTCAGCAGCCAAGGCGCGGAATGAACCTGCTCGCTCTTGAGCGAATTGCTGCAAACCAACTCGCCGAACGCGTCCGTCTTGTGCGCAGCCGTTCGTTTATGCGGCCGCATCTCATGCAGGACCACATCCGCGCCCGCTTCAGCAGCTTGAAAGGCGGCCTCGCAACCAGCAAGTCCTGCGCCGATCACCTGAATGGAAGCCAAACTAGATTCTACTGGGTGGCGAATACCATGATCTTCGCTTCCGTCGTTTGATTGTTGTGCGGCGCCGACACGAAGAGCTTTTTCAATTCAGGTACCAAGAGCGCCGTCTTCGCCATGGGCGCTGTAATTACCTTTTCGACTAACTCGTATGTGTCTGGCGCGCTCTCGTGAAACACATAAGCGGACCCAGAACCACTGCCGCAGGATGCGTAAATGCGCTTCGTCTCCGGGTCAAAGGCCATGTAATCTACCCACCCATCGATCGGAAGAGTCTTGATCTGCTTGCCGCTGTCCGTGTCCATGACGACGATCACGCCATCGTTCTGCGTGTTGCGGCAACCCACGAAGAGCCGGTGATTAGCTTCGTCCAGACTCACCGCTATGTTCTTTCGACCTTGGGTGATCCGCCACATCGCCACCAGTGCCCGCTTCTGCCGGTCAAGAATGCCGATCGAATTCTTGTCGGTGATGTTGATGTAGATCTTCGGGCTTGAACGATCAATCACCATACCTTCGAGCGTCTCGGCTGTAATCCTGATATCGCCTATATGCTCGCTCGTAGTTGTGTTCACAATGCTGAGCTGCGAGAATTTGAGACGTGCCCCCTCGCCTCCATTAGTGACATAGAGATACTTAGTAGTGGGATCGTACCCAATTGAATCGACATCGAGCAGTAACTTGATCGACTTCAGGAGGCGATAATCCCTCCCGCCAAAAACTTTCACTAGTCCTGCCCCGCCATCCGTCACGTAGATTTGGTCGAGATCTTCGCGATACAGAATCGAGTGAGGATTCACCATCCCCGGAATGTCGTAAATCAGCTTTCCGGAATCGAGATTGAACACCTGGACACTGTGGTGCGCTTGAGGCGTCGCGAAAAGCCGCCGGCCTTTCAGGTCAACAGCCAGGTGATCCGTATATGGCCCGACGGGGACACCCGGCATGCTTATGGTTTGAACTAGCTTTAAAGCTGCGCTTGACAGAGAGGCCGCGACGACCAGAGCCACCGGTAGCGCTGCTAACAAAAATACGGGTTTGCTCAAACAGTTACGGCTCCGGGTAATAGAACGACGGATTCTTTTCTATATCGATTTCAATCCACTGCTCATCCCAGTGTTCAAGAGTTAAGGACCAGCGTTGTTTTTCCGCAGCGACGTATTCGTCGAGGTTCGGAAAGAGGCTGCGAATCAGCTCTTGACGCGTCTTATCCGGCTTCGGCCTCTTCTCAGGCGGCGGAGCAACAATCATGATTGCGATGTCCCATGCCGGGGTCAGATGGTGAACCGCGCGTTTGTAAACGGTTTCGCTGATCACCTGGCCATGCGCCTTCTCCCACTGCATGATCGGATAGTGCCACTTCTTATAAAGAGCCAGCCATTCGTCCTGCCGGCCGGGCGGTAACTTGTAAAAATCAACCGAGACGACCGGCTTTCCCGTGCCTGCTCCGTTGCTGCCTTGCGGCGACGCGGGCAGTGTTCCGAAACAGCATAGAGCTATCGCAGAGAAGAACGCTGTAAGTAGGGCTTTCATTTGTTTCCTTTACCAGATGACTTTGAGTCCGAACTGAATCTGCCTTGATGATGTCTGAGTCGCGTCAATCACGCCTGCATTCGCCACCCGGCTTCCGTCTTGGTTGAACACCGTAAAGTTGTCGAGCGGCGGCGCGAAATTCGGGTGATTCAGCACGTTGAAGAACTCGGCACGAAATTGGATATTGAGCGTCTCCGAGATGCTTTTCACGTAGTTGTTCTTGAAAAGCGATGTATCGAGATTGAGCAGGCCCGGACCCGTGAGAACATTTCGGCCTTCATTGCCGAGACGGGTAATTGGGTTCGGGACGGCGAAACACTGCGTCCTGATGTAGTTGTTCGGATTGCCGGGATTCACTAACGATCCGCATCCTGGACCGCTGAGCCGGTCGGGTTTATCCCAGGGATCGGTGCTGTTCATACCCAGCGGATCCCCGCCCATGAAAACAGTAAACGGTGCGCCGCTGCTCGCTTGGAATTCGCCGCCTAACTCCCACCCGTGAAGAGCCCACTCGGCGATGGGCGGAAGTGCATGTGGGCCGGGAACTGGCCAGACACCGCTGAGAACCAGATTCTGGCCCAGGTTGAAATCGGATACTCCGCGGCGCACCTTTGGATCGAACCAAAGTGGCAGGCTCGAAGGTGAATTCGAGAACTGGTCTCCCGCTATTGAAGAAGAACCGGTGTCAATGCTCTTTTCCCAGGTGTAGGAAGCCTGAAACTGTAGCCCATGAGCCGCGTTGATTCTCGCCCCCGCCTCGAGAGCGTCATAGTACGAATCCGCGCCGAAAGCGAGGCGATCTTCCTGTCCGACGTGTGGATTGAGAACGGTGCCGCTGCCTTGAGGCGAGGGCCAGATGTAGCCGTCAGGAGTTGCGGTCGGGAGCACGATATTCGAGTCATCGGTCCGAAACGGCAAGCGCACTCCTCGCGAGCCCACGTAGGCCACGGTCGCGACCACGTGTTGCGCTACCTGGCGCTGAATGTTTATGTTCCATTGCATGACGTAGCTGCGTCCTGGATGCGGCTCGATGTAGCTCACGCGCTGCCCCGACAAGCTGGTCGAAGGAATCGCGCCAGCAATGTAGAGGGCCTCTTTCGGAAACGACCCGGGCGGCAGGTTTGCGGCTGAAGTATTTTGCGCGAAGGGAGCCGAAGCTGAGGAGAGGATCACAAACTCGTAAGGCAGAGGCAGAACATCGTAGAAACCGAACCCGCCGCGGATCGAAGTCTTGCCATTGCTGAACGGGTCCCAGGCAAAGCCCACACGCGGTTCAAAGTTCTTCGTTGTGGGGTTGTAGAAGTATGGCGAGCCTAAGTGAACCTGGTCCGCCGCTGGATCGCGCAGTACGGCGAGTTTTCCTTGGACCTCGGTCGGCACGGTCACCATTTCATATCGCAGGCCTAAGTTGATTGTGAGATTCGGACGCAGTCGCCAATCGTCCTGTATATAACCTGCGAAAAGCGTCTCGCGAATGCCGCGCGGGGTTGCGGTGCCGGGCAGAGTGCTTCCAAATACGAGCGGCCTGTCCGTGAGGAAATCGGACAACGAGCCGAAGACAAAGTTGCCGTTATCGCTGAAGTGAAGCAGGTTATTCGACTGCATTCGTTCGATCGCGAATCCAAATTTCAGGGAGTGCGCATTGTGAGTCCAGAAGGCGTCGTCGTATTCCTGAAATGAATTCCACCCAAAACTGAAGTTCGGAAAACCTCCCAAACCGCCGTCGAAATGCTGAATGCCTGGAACCGAAATACCTGGCGCGGGCCGGCCTGGCACGGCGCCCAGAGACAGATCGGTCGCGAGGGGATTGATGGCATCCGCAGTCGTGCTTAGCGCACTGTTGCGGCTGAAACCGAAGCGTATCGAATTAACCAGCGCCGGCGTAAAGATATGGGTCTCCTCGAGGCTCCCGAACGGACGTGAATTGCTGTTCAGGAACAGATCATTGTTCAAACTGTCCGGCTGCGTAAGACGAGTATTGTCGTAAACGAAAGTGCCGGCCAGAGAGTCGGAATCGGAGAACTTATGATCGATCCGCGCCGTGTAGAAGTTCTCGGTTCCACTTTGAAGAGTAGCCACCGAATACAGGCCGGTGTCGCCGGGCGCTAGAATTCCGGAGTTCGGCAACGGCCAGAAAGCGAGATAGGGCGCAACGCGTGGGTCCACGATGACATTGCCGGTCGACAGTATTCCATTGCGGGCGTTCGCCGAAGGAACAGTGTTGACCTGAGTGGATGTAAGCGATTGCCGCAGACCCTCGTAATTGAAAAACCAGAACGTTTTATCTTTGCGAACCGGGCCGCCTGCTGCGCCTCCGAACTGATTACGCTTGAACGGCGGCACGCTCGGGCCATCAAAAAAGTTCCGCGCGTCCAGGGCGCTGTTGCGCAGAAACTCATATACGTCTCCATGGATCTGGTTCGTTCCGGAGCGCGTAATAGCGTTGATGACACCTCCCGAGGTCCGCCCGTATTCCGCCGAGTAGTCAGTTGTCAGAACTGAGAACTCCTGAATCGCGTCTACTCCCGCAAGACTTCCAAGCACACCTCCCGGCGCGCCATTTGTGTAGTCGTTGAAGCTGATTCCATCCAGCCGGTAGTTATTCTGCTGCGGGCGTGCTCCTGAGATACTCAACTGATTGCCGAACCCTCGCAAGGCTCGAACTACATCTCCTGAGCTAACGCCGCCGATAGCCGATTGATTCCGAACCTGATTCACGCCTGGTTCCAAGGTGGCGAGTTGCGGCCAATCCCGACCGTTCAGCGGTAGTTCACGGATAGTTCGCCCGTCTACTTCGTCGCTGAGCCCGGAGGTCGCCAGCTCAACGGGAGGCGGCGCGCTGTTCACCTCCACTCTTTGGCTAGACTTGCCGACAGACAACGTCAGGTTTACGGTTTGCTCCGCCCCGACCGTCAGCTCGATATTATTGATCACCGAATCCGCGAACCCGGCAGCTGACACGGTCGCGTCATATCTCCCCGGAATTAGGTTTGGGGCTGAATACAAGCCGGTCGAACTTGTCTGGACGTTACGGACGATTCCAGTTGCCTGATCGCGAATCGAAACGCGAGCATTCGGTACTGCGGCTCCGCTCGGATCGGTGACTGAGCCCAGAATCGTGCCCCCCGCCACCTGCGCGTATACGACCGACGCACCGACGATTAGGAATAGAAGACTCTCAAGTAAACGGCTCTTCGTCAGCATAGCTTGCGTATAGCTTACTATATCTATAGAACCAGTGGGCATTGGTTAGAAAGATTCCCGATATTCTCCAAAAACCCGTCGCAAGGTGTTGGAAATTTCACCGACCGTTACCAGCGCCCGGCAACACTCGAGTATGAACGGCATCAAGTTGTCGCTGCCTCGGGCGGCATTTTCAAGACGCGCTACCGCCGAGTTGACGACCTGCGCCGAGCGCGATGCGCGTAACTCACGGAGCCGCTCAATCTGGCGGTTTTCCAGCTCCGGTTCAATACGGAAAGGCTTCGGCGGCTCGACTTCATCGGTCTGAAACTTGTTCACGCCGACCACGATCTGACGCCCTTCTTCGACCGCCCTCTGAAACTGATACGCGGAGTTCTGGATCTCAGCCTGTACGTAGCCCTTCTCGATTGCGGCCAGGGTCCCTCCCAGAGCATCGATGCGGCGGATGTACTCGCGAGCGCCGGCTTCGATCTCATCGGTCAATTTCTCGATGTACTCGCTGCCACCGAGCGGGTCCGGAGCAGCCGTGACGCCGCTCTCGTACGCGATCACTTGCTGGGTGCGCAATGCCACACGCGCCGATTGCTCAGTCGGCAGAGACAACGCTTCATCCTGCCCGTTCGTGTGCAACGATTGCGTGCCGCCGAGCACGGCCGCCATCGCTTGCAGCGCCACACGCACCACGTTCACCTCCGGCTGCTGCGCCGTAAGCGTCGAGCCGCCTGTCTGCGTGTGAAACCGCAGCATGCAGGAGCGGTCCGACTTCGCGCCAAAGCGGTCCCTCATGATGTGCGCGTACAGCCGCCGCGCCGCGCGATATTTTGCAATCTCTTCGAGGAAGTTGTTATGAGCGTTGAAAAAGAAACTCAGACGTGGCGCGAATGCATCGACCGCTAACCCCGCCGCGACCGCAGCCTCGATATACGCGATCGCGTTCGCGAGAGTAAACGCCACTTCCTGGATGGCCGTCGAACCAGCCTCACGGATGTGATAACCGCTGATTGAAATCGTGTTCCATTCCGGCATCTCGCGCCCAGCCCACCCGAACGAGTCCGTGATGATCCGCATCGCTGGACGCGGTGGATAAATGTAAGTGCCCCGCGCGATGTACTCCTTCAAGATGTCGTTCTGAATGGTTCCCGAGAGCTTCTTCCGGTCGGCGCCTTGGCCTTCCGCAACCAGCACGTACAGGCACAGCAAGATCGCCGCCGTCGAATTGATGGTCATCGATGTGCTGACTTGTTCGAGCCGGATGCCCTCGAATAGCTCTTCCATATCGGCCCGGGAATCAATCGCGACGCCGACTCGGCCCACTTCACCGGCCGCGAGCGCATCGTCGGAATCCATGCCCATCTGCGTCGGGAGATCGAAAGCGACGGACAGGCCCGTGATGCCTTGCGACAGAAGAAACTTGTAGCGCCGGTTGCTCTCTTGCGCCGTTCCGAAACCTGCGTATTGGCGCATGGTCCAGAGCCGGTGCCGGTACATGTCCGGATAAATGCCGCGAGTGAACGGAAATTCGCCGGGCTGCTCAGAAGTTGCCAAACAGAGAACCTAAGGGCGTGAAATGCGCCGGGCCTTACGGAACGAAGTAATCCCGAAAAAGCCCATGATCAACCCCATGAGCGCGCCCATTACGAGCGCCGCAGGGTTCTTGGTGTGCACTCCAGCGTATCCGAGAAAGTAGACAGCGAACAACAGAAATATAGCGCCGATGGCCTGGTTCCAGATGATGCGCGCAGGCCTTACGACTTCGGGAACGACGTGCTGCGCGAACTTCTTCGCGTTGCCGACGTTTGCGTACCGGTTCGCAAGTCGAAGCGCACGGGCGAACTTGACCACGGTCTCATGCTAGCATCGCGTCGAGTGGTTGATCTATTCATCCGGTCTGCCGTTCTAAGTTGAATGTCTAGCCAGGTGAATCTTTACGGAACCGCGTATAGGGGCCAGTTCGACCCTCTGCATCGTGAAGTCCGAGAAGAAACATACGGCATCGACCTAGGCCAGACAGGCTGGATGACGGCTGAAGAGCTCGACAAATTTCTCACGTGGATGGCTTTAACACCCGCTTCAGAGCTGCTCGAAGTAGGTTGCGGTGCGGGAGGCTGCGCAGTTTATATCAGCGAGAGATCACAAGCGCGAGTGACAGGAATTGACTTGAATGAGCAGGGCATTTCAAGCGCAAAGAGTCTGGCCCGCGCTCACGATCTCCATTCGAGAGTGCAGTTTCAAACCATCGACGCCAGTCGGAACCTGCCGTTTGAAAATGAAGTCTTCGATGTGATCTTCTCGAACGATGCGATCTGTCATATTCCCAACCGTTCCAAGGTGCTCCAGGAATGGTGGCGGGTTCTGAAACCCGGCGGCAGAATCCTGTACACAGACGCCTTGATCGTGACGGGAATGTTGTCGAACGAGGAACTGGCAACCCGAAGCTCTGTTGGGTATTATCTTTTCCTTCCCCGCGGCGAAAACGAGCGGCTGATTCGTGAAGCTGGCTTCGAACTGCTTCGATCAGTCGATCTCACCGCGAGCGTTGCATCCGTATCGAAGCGTTGGCATGACGCGCGAGCGAAAAGAGAAACGATGCTCATTGAGAGCGAGGGCAAGAGCACCTTCGACGGCCTGCAAAAATTTCTCTCCTGCGTTCTGACGGTTTCTGAAGAACGCCGTTTATCCAGATACGCGTATCTCGGCCGGAAACCACTTCGCTAAACCGGAATAACCGTTGAATGACCGCAGCGCTTGCGGTTCGAGAGTTATGAAAGAATACAAAGCATGAAGCGACCATTTGCCGCGACTGTCTGGCGCGAGGGCGACTGGTATGTCTCACAATGTCTAGAAATCGATGTGGCCAGCCAAGGTGCAACGGAAGAGGAAGCGCTCACAAATCTGAAGGAAGCACTGGAGCTGCACTTCGAGCCACCTCAAGCGACGCGCCCCTCCAAACTCCGTACTGTCGAGGTGGAGGTTGGGGCGGCTTAAGCCTCAATCGTTCCGCGAAGTCAAGCGGCGGTTGGAAGCAGCAGGGTTCACAGAAGTCAGCCAGAAAGGGAGCCACGTCAAGTTCGTACGCCGCTTGGAAGCTTTTGTAGACACCGCCATTGTCCCGAGGAAAGCTGAAATCCCAGTCGGAACCCTGCGAAGTATCCTGAGCCAAGCCCACATAGCGCCCGAGGATTGGGACAAGTTACTGTAGCACTCTGTCTACTGCATTTCCCGGAGGGGCACAACCCATCAACTCGCTGCGGATAATCCGTAAGCAGATAATCCGGTAACCAGCTCGAACCTCGCCCCGCCGCTCTCGTCAGCCGCGGAGAAGTTCAACCCGTACTACGCAATGACTTTTCCCTCTTCGTGCACTTCGGTTCCTACAAGAAACAGGTACTCAGTCCTGGCATCTTCTCCGATAGTCTTCCTCGCTTCTGACCAGTTCTTCCAAATCGTGTTTTCAATACGCTGTAGCTGGTTATTCCGCTGTTTCGTCGCGCTGTACGTATAGGTGATGCCCACTTTAAGTGGACACCGGACGGAAAGGAGCTTCTGCACCTCCGAATGAAAGTAGGTGGCGAAGTTCTCATGCTCTATGGCCACCATGATCGGGAATCGTGACTCGGTGCTTTTCGAGAAAACGGCATCGAGTCTTAGAGGCTCTCCGTTTTGATAGGGAGAATTCAAGCTTGTTGGCGGTCTGTGCCAGAACAGATTTGCACTCCATAATCTCCTCAGGGGGTTCGTAGTTTCTCCGTCGGGTGGCATAACATGATCGTGTTCCACGCGCGAGGACGGCAAACCTCTGCCCATCTTTCGTCGCCCGTGAATGCTGCACGTACTTTTTGATATGAATCGACAAATGCGTTTCGAAATGAAATTGCGCTCGGCTCAGGCATAATCGCCACCATAGTATGAGTTGAACGAGGCTCTGCGCAAGGCCCTCGGCCAACACTAGACCACCCTCACTGCCCTTCCACTTCCAGAAACCGTTCCGCTTCGATTGCGGCCATGCAGCCTGCGCCTGCGGCCGTGATAGCTTGCCGGTAAATGCGGTCCTGCACATCGCCTGCGTGAAACACGCCTGCCAGATTGGTCCGGGCGCCGCCATGCGAAATGATGTAGCCGTCGGCATCCAAATCGAGTTGCCCGGCAAAGGGCTTAGTGTTCGGGATGTGGCCGATAGCCACAAAAAACCCATCGACTTCGCGGTCGTAGACCTCGTGAGTTCGTGTATTGCGCAGCTTCACTCCCGTGACGTGACCTCTTGCAACATCATGGATGTCTTCGACAACCGTGTGAGTGAGGAAACTGATCTTCGGGTTGTGTTTGGCGCGTTCAAACATAATCTTCGAGGCGCGGAAGGTCTCGCTGCGATGCACAATCGCCACCTCACTCCCGAAGCGGCTCAGGAAATTGGCTTCTTCCATCGCCGAGTCGCCTCCGCCGATAACCATAATCTTTTTCCCTCGGAAGAAAAAGCCATCGCAAGTCGCGCATGAACTGACGCCGTGACCGATCAGTTTTTGCTCGTTCGGGAGATTTAGCCAGCGAGCCGACGCGCCTGTTGCAACGATCAATGTGCGCGTTTGAATCTTCTCTCCGTGCTCGAACTCCAGCGTGAACGGGCGATGGCACAGATCGGCATGCGTCACGCGGCCGGGCTTATACACGGCTCCAAAGCGCTCGGCTTGCTTTTTCATGTCTGAAACCAGCGCCGGGCCTTGAATGCCTTCGGGGAAGCCGGGAAAATTTTCGACCTCAGTCGTGATCGATAGCTGGCCGCCCGGCTCGTGTCCTTCAAAGACAAGCGGTTCGAGGTTGGCTCTCGCGGTGTACACCGCGGCCGTGTTTCCTGCGCAACCTGAGCCAAGAATGACTACCTTCGCCAGATCGCTCATTTAAGAAAGTGGCTTGTGAGATGAAAAGCGATCCACGACCCGCAGTAGGCCAGCGCCAGCATGTACGAGAACTGAAAAATGGGCCACTTCCACCCGCCCGTCTCGCGCTTCACAATCGCAATGGTCGAGAAGCATTGCATGGCGAATGCGAAAAAGATCAGTAGCGCGACGGCGCCAGCGGGGCTGAGATCTTGCCGCACGGCTTTTTGGAGCCCTTCCGAAGGCTCATCGCCTTCTATGCCGTAAATCGTGCCGAGCGTTCCAACAATCACTTCGCGCGCCGCAAGAGATGTGATGAGACCGATGCCGATTTTCCAGTTGAAGCCGAGCGGCTTGATGGCAGGCTCGACGGCTTTTCCAATGTCGCCCGCGTAACTGTGCTCGAGGGGAGGCGTCTTGCCGTTTTCGAGCGGCAGATGCGCGAGCACCCAGATCATCACCGCAACCAGCAGTATCACTGTACCGGCCCGGCGCAGGAAGACCTTGCCTCTGTCGATTAGTCGTAGCGTTAAAGACCGCAGGGTCGGCCAGCGATACGGCGGCATTTCGAGGACAAAGGATGAGCGCTGGCTTTTCAGCACGGTTGATTTCAGTGCTCTGGCGGTGAGAATCGCAGCCAGAAATCCTAATATATAAAGGCTCAGCATCGTGGCGGCAGGCAGATAGAGCACGCCGCGGAGAATCGGGATGTTCGGCACGAACGCAGCAATCAGCAATGTATAAACGGGCAGACGCGCCGAGCAGGTCATCAACGGCGCGATCATGATTGTGGCCATGCGGTCGCGCTTATTCTCGATGACGCGCGTCGCCATAACTGCCGGAACGGCGCAAGCGTACGCAGAGAGCAGCGGGATAAACGACTTGCCTTGCAAGCCAAACTTAGCCATGGTGCGGTCCGCGATGAGAGCCGCGCGCGCGAGGTAACCCGAGTCCTCGAGAATTCCTATGAACAAAAACAGCAGCAGGATCTGCGGGAGGAAGACTACGACTGCGCCAACGCCGCTCCAGACGCCGTCAATCAATAGCGAACGAAAAGGCGAGTTCGGCAGAACCGTGGTCATCCAATGGCCCGAGATCGCGACGGCTTGTTTTAGTCCCTCCATTGCGGGTTGCGCCCACGAAAAGATGCTCTGGAAGACCGCAACCACAATCGCCAGGAAGATCACTGGGCCGGCGATCGGATGCAGAAAGACAGCGTCGAGCCGGCGTGTCCACAGCGGCGGCGCGGGTGCTTTATACGAAGCGCGCGTACCGAGCTTCGCCGCCCACTGCCGGCACTTGGGCACGTCCTGCAAAACGGGAAGCTCCATCTTGGGCGGCGTGGCAACGCTCAACTTTGCCGCAGTGGCTAGCAGAAATTGTTGGATGCGGTCGATGCCCGTGCCTTTGGTTGCGCTGATCAGGGCGACGGGCGCGTTCAACTCAGCCGAGAGCGCCGCAACGTCCACTTTGCCGCCACGCACGGCCAGATCATCGGCCATGTTCAGCAGGATTAGGGTGGGCATGCCGAGGCTGAGAATCGGAGCGGCAAGAACCAGATTCCGTCCGAGGTTGGTCGAGTCGAGGATCAGAATGACCGCGTCAGGTTTCGGAAAATCGGGCCGCTCGCCCGTTAACACATCGTGCGTGACCTTCTCGTCTTCAGCGCGCGGATGCAGGCTATACACGCCCGGCAGATCGACGAGGAAGACTTCGTGCTCGTCCTTCAGCTTGGCTTTTCCCATGCGGTGCTCGACCGTGACGCCGGGAAAATTGGCGACTTTTTGGCGGAGTCCGGTCAAGCGATTAAAGAGAGTCGATTTCCCGGAGTTGGGCGGTCCTACGATAGCGACAATGATTGGGTGCTCTTGCGCGGCGCGCGGAAGCGGTATGGCGGGATTAGGGAGGAGACTCGCCCGGGGCGCGCCGTCGTGACAGCTACTCATGCAAGTTGCTCAGAATAGTGGCTCATGGAAGTACGACCAGATCGGATTCCGGATTGCGGCGAATGTAGACGCGCGCGGCGGTCTCGCGACGAAGCGCCACCTCGGAGCCATCCACACGAAAGATACGGGGGCCGCGGCCGGGGGCTCTCCTCGCCGGGATCACTTCATGTCCGGGCAAAAAACCCAGCTCCATTAGGCGTCGGGCGATATCCTCGGGCAGCTCGAGGTGGTCGAGAACGCAGCGTTGCCCCATCGGCAGATCGGCGAGCGTCTGCACGACAGGAGCGGAAGCGCGCTTGTCACGTTTGCGCTTCATTTTGAGCCGCATAGAATATACGACCAGTTTAGTACGAGATCGGTTTCGGCTCGCTTTATGGCCGGGCTATGGGCTTAGCCGGAGACCCGAAATTCAGGGAGACTGTTCACGATTCGGACCGTCTCGACACTGACGCGGACAACTTGCCCGACCAGCCGGGCGATGTAGCCTGGATCTTCTTCGCGATTCGGATCGGAGTCGCCTTTTACTTGATATTGATCGATGATCCATTCGAGCGCTGATTTTGAACCGAGGCGGTATTCGAAGCTTTCTGGCGGGATACCTGCGAGCGTGAGTGAGTCATTTACTTGAAGTGACGTTCGATCCTTGCTGAGCTTCATCTTCTCCACGCGTTCAGAGAAGGGAACGTCCTTTCGCTCGATGTATTCGAGCAGCCAAGGTTCGAGTGACTCGTAGTCTAGATGAAGACGGGCAAGCTCCTTGCCAGCGCTGGCAAAAGCGGCGAAATCCGGCGCGAAGGGGATGCGGGGCAGTTCGCGCTTGAGGTTCTCGGCGTATCGCTCGCGATACCCGGGGTGGTGAAGGAGACCGTAGATGTAGTGGAATACGTCTTCTTTGCCGATCGACTCGTCGGAATAGTGTTGACGGAACTGGGCTGCTGCCCAGTGCTTGACGTGAGATAGGGGAAAGCATTGCGAGCCGCCCTGCGGAAGCAGGTCGCAGATTATATCGGACATCAAAACGAAGAACGGCCATGCCCCTCCGACCTTCACCCAGATGACTCGCCCAGAGATCTTGGGCCATTGGTAGACGCGCTCATTTAGCATGGGGTCGAAATACAGCCATTTCTTCGCGAATGGCCGGTATACGGACGGCACGATCTTCGTTGCATCGAATCCGGCGATCTCACCGCGAAGCGCTCTCATTTTCAGCGTTTCGCTCCATTTGATGTGGTCCGGCCAGTCTGCTTCGCGATGTGCTTTCTGCCGATGTACTTCAGCGTTGTAATCCGAAATGAAGGCCTTGATTCGTTCTGCGAGCTTGTCGCGATTCCAGTCATAGACCACTTCGTCGCGGTTGGTCTTCACGCCCCCGGTGTACAGTCCGAAGATGTCGGACAGCGAAGGTGCGCTACCGTACTCGTCCGCGTGTGCAAGGAGGATCCACGAGTGTCGCGCATCGGGTCTTAATGGTTTCCAGGCAACCTCAGGCTTCGCAAGGAAATCAAGCTTCTCGCGTCTGCGCCATGTCTCCGGCACGCGGTGATAACGCAGACTCCGCTCTCTTCCGCGCTTCCTGACCGCCAATGTGATACCGACGCCCACCTGAATCCCGAAAACGTTATGGGTCGTTCCGGAGAGTTTCGGGTTGCGCCGGACGTTGCCGTGCAAATCAAGGTGATCGATACGCTCGAAATCTTGCGCGAGATGTTTACGCATACCATCGAACGCATGCTGATCGACGAAGCTATTGTTTGACACGAAGCAGACGATGCCGTCTCGGTTCCCCAGGCGATCTGTGGCCCAACGGAAGAACTTCACATACATATCGGAGAGCGAGTTTTTGTTAGTTGCTTTAGAGTCTCTCGCGTACTATCGCGAATACGGCGGTCCACAACCTTATATTTGCGGTTCTGGTTCTCGTCGTTCTCGCTCTTCTGGCCGACGTTGTAGGGCGGGTTGCCGATGATCACCGTTATCGCGGCTTTCTTCTCCCGTTCGATCCGGTCGGTGTTTACAGGGGTAAACAGACCGATCTGTCTGGGTTCGGCCATATCGAGCGTGTCCACGAAGCAGAGGCCGGGAAAAGCTTCATAGCTGTGCATCCGTTCGTAGTAAGCGTGTTCAATGTTCAGGCTCGCGACATAGTAGGGCAGCAGCATGACCTCATTCGCGAAAAGCCGATTGCGGTATGCCTCCGGAAGCGCTTTGCCCGGAATGCGCTCGATGAGGTTCACGATGAAGTTGCCGGTGCCCGTGCATGGATCGAGAATTACGACTTCGGGTGAGGAGAACGTAAGCCCGAACTCATGTTTAAGCGCTTGCTCGACTGAGTTGCACATGAATTCGACGATTTCCCGCGGCGTGTAGACAATACCGTGTGTATCCGCAACGTTGGGCGAGAACTTCTGAAAGAACTGCTCGTAAACAGAGTTGAGGAAATCCTGCTTTTCCGTGAAGTGGCCGAGGTTCGCGCCCTCACGCTCGATGGCCTTGTAATAAGGATCGAGCTTCCTGAGAAACTCCTCGGTCGAGAAACTCGTGGACGCGAGTGCCTCAATTACGTTCTGCACTTGCGCGGCGATGACGTTCCTATGCGTAAATTCGGGATTGCGAAAAAGATTGCGCATCAGCCGCTCCGTCAGCAAATGCTGAATGAGCATCTCATCCACTTGTTCTTCGGAGAGATCCGGGTTCAGGGACGCGCGGCAGAGTTTCACGAAATCGGCAAAGGCCTGTTTAAATCGCGGATTCTGCTTATGGGCTTCGGAGATATGTTCCTTCAGTGACTGGGCGAGATCGGGAATGCGGCTCTTGAACTCATCCATGGCGCGGTGGAACTCCCGTTCATCGGATTCGTCATGAGAGAAGAATCGATTGAGGAGATCTGCGATCTTGATGGGCTCCCGAAGCGCATACTCGCCTGCTTCGCCGCGGTCCTGATAGAGGACTGCAGTTCGCGTATCTTCGAAAATCGTGTTGCGAGTGGGATACCCGGCTTTCAGCTTCTTCTGTATCTCAGCCGCGAGCTTGTCAGAGGTGTCCTTGGCCTCCCACCATCCGCGAGGCAGACGGAACTCGTCCCGCACGGTGCCGTCGGGCACGACGCGCTTGCCACCTGAATAAGTGGAAAGCTCGGGAACCAGAGTCCAGCCCCGCTTTTTCGCTGCCTTATCTAAGAGATTTTGGAACGGACCTTTGATGCCGAGCTCATGCCGGACTTGCTGGTTTTCGAGATGCTGAATGTCTTTGAGATACGTCTTGATGATCGTGTCACCAGGACTGAGTCCGAGCATCGTCTTTTTTGCATCGTAGCAGCCGGTTTGACGAGTAAGCGGCACAGGGCGGTTCCTGCCGCCGTACACGCTCCG
Source organism: uncultured Acidobacteriaceae bacterium (assembly GCA_963703035.1). Classification (GTDB taxonomy): domain Bacteria; phylum Acidobacteriota; class Terriglobia; order Bryobacterales; family Bryobacteraceae; genus Bog-105. The sequence continues at coordinate 4,445,612 of OY969780.1, forward strand.
TCACATTCGGTGCTATCATCGACCTGTGCTGCGAGACCACTCGCAACATCCTACAGCGGCGTTGAAGCACGAAACGGGCGGGTCTTACACCCGCAAGGAAGTCTGTCGGTTACTCAAGATCGAGGGACGACAGCTAAGAAGCTGGGAACGCCAGCAACTGGTTCCAGAGCTTTCTGAATATCGATTTTCGGACCTGTTAGGCCTCAAAACCGTCATTCGGTTGCGCGGCGATCAAGTGCCTCCGCGCATCATCAAGCAGAGTCTCAATGCTCTCCGCGAACGGCTGAAAGATCTGCCGCATCTAAGCGAGGACGTCCGCGTTTATAAGGAAGGCAGCCGGGTGCGGGTTCAGATCGGGAAGCAGAAGATGGAACCCGTATCGGGCCAGCTGCTGTTTGATTTCGCCGAGCACGAAATCAATAAGCTCCTGCAGCTCCCGCCCTCACAGAAGAGTACGGAAAAGGTCACCGAGACCTTGCGCAAGAAGATTGAAGCCGACCGCTGGTTTGAGCGTGGGTTGGAGCTCGAACAAACAGGCGCGCCGTACCGGGAAATTATAGAGGCTTATGAAAACGCCGCGGCGCTCGATCCGCACTCGGCCGGCGCGTTGGTTAATCTTGGAACCGTTTTATTTAACGGGCATGCCTGGGCGGATGCCGAAAAGCATTACAAAAAGGCGATCGAAATAGATCCGCACTACGCATTGGCCCACTTCAATTTGGGCAATCTCTATGACGAGCGCGGCGACACGGCCGCGGCACTGGTGCACTACGAAGCGGCGCTGAAACTGTATCCCAATTATGCCGACGCGCACTATAACCTCGCGCTTCTCTACCAGAGCATCGGCGAAGTGATGAATGCAGTCCGGCACTGGAGGGCTTACATCAAGCTCGACAGCAGCAGCAATTGGGGGCAGATTGCCAGGCGTGAACTGGCGAAGCTTGAGGAGATGACCGTTGTCTCAGGCAGCCGTTCGGGGTCCTCACGCCAGGATGCCTCTAAGATGCACGTCGTGAAATCCAGCAAATTCAAGAGCGATAAGGGTTGAGCGGGTCAGTTCCGGTTCCGCAGCGCACGGCGGCCCTCCTTCTGGCTGCAGGCGCAGCGACACGAATGGGCCAATTGAAGCAGCTGCTCCCGTATCGCGGCACCACGCTGTTGCAGCACGCGGTCGATCAAGCATTGGCAGCCGAGTGCGAGCCCGTGATCATCGTGGTGGGATCAGAGTCGCGGAGGGTACGCGAGGCGCTCGCCGGAGAAACAGTAGAAATCGTTGAGAACGTCCGCTGGGAAAGCGGCATGGGCTCCTCGATCACGGCAGCGATGCAGGCACTGGTTCACAGGCGTGAGCTTCCGTCCGCAATCGCGATTCTAGTTGCGGATCAACCTTTGGTCGAAGCTAAGCATCTCGCCGCCATGCAGGAGAGGCTTTCGGACCCAGGCATCTCGATCGTTGCCGCACAATATAGTGGAACCCTCGGAGTTCCCGCGCTCTTCAAAGCGGAGTGGTTTGACACGCTGGCGTCGCTTGACCCGGATGCCGGGGCGCGCAGTGTGATCCGGAGCGCCGGTGCCAAGGTCGCTCCTTTTCCGCTGCCGGAAGCCAGCATGGATATCGATACGCCGGAAGATTTCAAGAACTTTACTTCTGCGGTTGAGCCTCCCCGCCGAAAGTAATCGTCGACTCCGCGCCAAATCGCTTGTAATTCAGATAGCGAATGATGATGCGAATCCGTTGCGGCCAGTCCCGAAAGAAAAGCGTGTCATCCGCATAGCTTTCCGCGGGGAAAAGCCACTTGCCATCGACTTCGCGGCGAATCGTTGTGAAATGCGGGAACAGATTCTGTTCTTTCAGAGTCTCGATTTGGGGAACGGCCTGCCCTTCACTGCGGATCACGGTCAGATCGGATTCTCTCACCCATAGCGTGCCCTCAAAGAAGCGCTGGGTCGAAAGAATCTGGCGGGGGCGGACGTACTCGACGAAACAGTTCACACCATCGATCACTTCTTCGCCTCTGTATTTGCCTTCGTAGAGCGACGCCTGATCGCTGGTCAAGAAGAATGGTTGAATGTTGCGGATGTCCGCGAAATCTTCGGCTGTGAGCCGGATGTGGGTCAGCGTATTGCGGGGCCGCTCAACCACCTGCTCATAACGGACGCGATTGGGAGAAAACGTGATATCGCGCACTTCGCGATACTCTCCCGTAACGGTTCCGCGATCATCGAATTCCTGGATGTTTACCGATTGGCGGTAGGTATAGTTTTCGCGAGCGCGTGCGTTTTCGGTCTCGCGTTCAGCGATCTTTTTGAGAAGCCTAAGCGGAGGTTCGGCCGCATGTATTGCCGCGAAGCCAAATAGCAGGGCCGATGCTACGATTGGGGCGATGTTTCGCACCATGAGTGAGGCGGCGTTTCGAACGTGCGGCCTTTTTTCGTAACGCTGGCGTGCTCGTGGGCCGCGTTGCTCGTGACTGCGCTGTTCTATTCGAGCGAACACCAACACTCTCATTGGATCATGACGGCGGCGCTGCCCGCTTTTGCAGTCGAGATTTTTTTCTACCTCGCATCGGTCTTCGAACAGACGCGCGTCTGGTTCGGTCGCATGGGCTCGCGCCTGTTACAGGCGACGATTCTGTGGGCGAGCGCGCTCCTTCCCTACCTGATCTTCAGTCTGGCCACCCACACATTTCAGCGGAACGCGTGGCTGCTGCTCGCGCTACTCTGTGGAATCCTGGCGTACTGGCCTGTGTTGCTGCCGCGCCGTCCGGCATTTGATATCGGCTTTCTCGTGATTGCGGCAGCGCCGGTCATTCTAGGCGTATTTGCGCGCATCTATCGTTCCCCCGATGAGCATATTCATATTGAGGTGCTTGGGCATCTGACGTGGATCAGGCTCGGTATCGCCTCTTTGCTGATTTTTAGAGAATGGCATCCCGGCGCTTTCGGCTTTTGGCCTAGAGTTCAGGAGTGGAAGACGGGCTTGCTCTATTATTTGCTAGTCCTCGTTCCGCTCTGCGTGTTGGGTTTAGAGCTGCGGGCGGTAAGATTTGCACCGCTGCATGGAGCCTGGTGGCGCGTCGCCGGAATCGCGATGGGAACTTTCTTCGGGGCTCTCTGGGTGATTGCGCTCGGAGAAGAGATTTTCTTTCGAGGAGTGATCCAGCGCGCGCTGTTGAACGTTTGGCGCTCACCCATTGTCGCGATCGTGGTCTCGGCGATTCTTTTCGGCAGTGCGCATATGTGGTTCCGGCACTTCCCGAACTGGAATCACGCGCTTCTTGCTACCGTGCTCGGACTGGGGTGTGGGATGGCATATGCGCACAACGGCAGCGTACGCAGCTCAATGGTCACACACGCTTTCGTCGTAACCACGTGGCGCGTACTGTTCCGCTGACACCCCGTTTCGTTCTTCTAAACACGTGCCGCTCGCCTCAAGTGGTCGCGAAACATCGCCGCGTACGGCTCCCAAACCGGTGTTCGAAGCTCCTCGATTTTAACTTTCATCTTGCGCTGCCAGTTCGGATATTCGGCGGTGCTTCCGGGTAGGTTTTGCTGCTCGGTTTCCTTTGTGAAATCTTCTTGATTCAGCAGCAGGATCATCGAAGGGACTTGCGCTAGAAATCCCACGATGGCGTTGTGGAGATCGCCGTCGACTTCGGCGATCTGCGCCGCATTTCGGGGGTAATGGTGCGGAAGGAGATGCTCGGAATGAAGCAGATCGAGCATCAGTTGTTTCTCGCGCACTCGCTCTTGTAGTTGGGTTCGATAGCCCCGATCATCGGCAAGTCCGGCAGCCTTGCGCGCCTCAATATCGCGGCACGTCCAGAATCCTGCGATTGTCGGCAGGTCGTGCGTGCTCGATGCTACGAGCGCATGGCGCGGATATTCGTAGCTGCGCTTGAACGACCTGTCTCGATGCTTCTCGAAATAAAAAAGGCGGTAACTCATAACGCCGAAGCGCGAGAGAGTCTCGCGAATTTCATCGGTGACGGTACCGAGATCCTCTCCAATGATGATGTTCTTGTTGCGCACGCTCTCTAGCGCCAAAATGCGCATCAGGTCCATTGCAGAATCGCGGACGTAAATGCCATGTGCGGCTGCGAGGCCGTCAGGAATCCAGAACAACCGGAACAGCCGCATCACATGATCGATTCGCAACGCGCCGCCACGGCTGGCGATTTTACGAATACTTTCGCGGTAGAGCTGATATCCGTTCTCGTGGTGCGCGCTTGCCTGCGGAGGCGGGAATCCCCAATCCTGTCCATTCGGGGAGAAGTCATCAGGTGGCGCGCCGACTCTGCAACCGCTCACATAGAAGTTTCGGTACGCCCATAAATCCGATGCCGCATTGTCGGTCGCTAACGCCATATCGTGATACAGGCCGATCGAAAGCCGCTGTTTTGCGTAGGCACTGGTTTCCGCGAGTTGCTCGTCAATCACGAACTGAACATATTTGTAAAACTTGATCAGCCGTGCATGTCGTCTCGAAAATTCCGCACACGCCGGCGATTCAGGCGATTGATATTCGATTGGCCAATCACGCCAAGTCCAGCGGCTCGGGTCCTGTTTGTGCAAGACTTCATCGAGCGCACAGTACAAGGTGAATTTGTCGAGGAGATCACCTTCGCGATTCGAATATTCCGCGAAGGCTTTTGCGCGCTCAGCGTTTTTTCGAATTTCGCGAAAGAGCACCTTGAGGAATCGCCGTTTCAGCTTGTCGACTTCCTGATACTGGACGAACTCGGAGTCACGAAGCTTGCGGATTCTCTCTTGCACGCTCGGTGAATGCAGGAGCGCCTGTGCCCAGCGCGAGAACTTGCATTCGGGAACGCCTTCAATATCGATATAGATCAAGTTCCTATAAAAGATTGAGAGCGGCAGATAAGGACTGATATTGTAGGGAGCTCGGTTATGGAGCGCGTGCAGAGGATTCAGGCCGATGAAGCTGACGCCCAGCTCGGCCGACGCCCAATCGATGAGAGATTGCAAGTCCGTGAAGTCACCGCAGCCCCAGTTGCGGTCGGAGCGCAGTCCATATAACGAGATGTTGAAGCCTGCGATGCGGGAACCGCTCTCGAGATTTTCAGGAAGATAGGCGCGATCGGGGCAGACGATCAAATGGCTTTTGGCCGTGAGTTTTTGATTAAGGGAAATTTTGAGCGTGTGATATCCGAGCGGCGTTTCCGCGGGAAGAGTAAGCCCGTACGTGAACCATTGCTTCTCGCCTAACACTGTCTCGCGATATATAGGTAGCTCTGAAATTTCGAGACTGCCGGCCAGCGCTTCGCCGGTTTCGAGCAGAATTTCGAAGCAGAGCGATCCTTTGAAGAACGCGGGAAGGGAAACGGGGACTAGTCGCTCAGACGAGCTGATGACCAGAGTAGCGGGAAGGACGGATGAAGCAGCGCGTTCAAAGAACCGAACGCGCTGTTGCTCGATGCTTGCGAGAGTCGAGGCATCCCAACCCAAGGCCGTTAAGATGCGCTGCCGGACTGCATCAGTCGCCTCGTGTCTCTTGCCCAAGATGTCCCAGTACTCGCGATCGATTCCGCTTTCGTCTGCGGCTCGCGCGAGTGCGTCTGTATAGCTCAGGGACGGTAAAAACTCGACTTTCGCAGCGGGCATTGATGGTTGAAATGGGATAATTTGTACGTGGGCGATTCAGAACGCTTCGAGATCAGCCAGCCGCCCGAGCTTTTCGCGCGTACGGACCAGGATGAAGGAGCGGAGTTTCACGAGAGTATTATTACAACCACCCTGGATAGCGCACTGAATTGGGCACGTAAAAACTCGCTGTGGCCAATGACCTTCGGGCTCGCCTGCTGCGCCATCGAAATGATGTCGATGATGGCCTCACGTTACGATGCAGCGCGGTTCGGTGCCGAGGTATTCAGAGGGTCGCCTCGCCAATCGGACCTCATGATCATCGCCGGCAGAGTTTCGAACAAGATGGCGCCCGTCATTCGGCACTTGTATCGCCAGATGCCGGAGCCCAAGTGGGTTATCTCGATGGGCGCTTGCGCGACCTCCACCGGTGTATTCAGTAATTACGCGCTCGTGCCTGTCAATCAGGTGATCCCAGTTGATGTTTATGTCCCTGGATGTCCGCCGCGGCCGGAGCAGTTGATCTACTCGATCATGATGCTTCAGAAGAAGATCCAGGCCGAGCGCGGGACTCTCCGAAAAACACTCAATCTAGCTTGATTCGAGATCGCGTTTCAGCGCTTTAACGGGTCCTCGACCCAGGGCGGAGTTGCCTCGACGAGCGCTCCGAGCGCGGGGTCGAGCCGCTCGAGCGCCTGCTTCATCTGCCACGCGATGTTTCTATAGGAAAAGTGGCCTTTCTCCCCGCTGCGGAGCCGCGAAATGTACTCCAGCTCGGCGAAGTCCATTTTAAAAAGAAATCGGGATCTCGATGCTAACGGAAGCAGATATTGCGCCGCGGGCGGCGGCAATTTCCGAATTGCTTCGTCGGCCTGATGCAATGCGTCTTCGTACGGCTGGAGCGCGCCGCATCTGGACAGCATCTCGGGTTTTTCGTAGCCGAGCGAATTCGTGTATTGTTGGCGAAACTGCTGGCAGCGCCGGTGACGATGCAGGTCGCGATAGGCGCCGATATCCATGACGAAGTCGAAAACGTAGGGAGCGCTTCGAAAGTGGCGCGGCAGCTCATCGCGATGACTTCGGGGGCCGAGCGCGACGGCTAACACTTCTTGTTTGCGCGCTGCGGGCCAGTTTCTGGCAAGCTCGTAGAGCTCCCGGTACGGCCGGTTCGTTACCGGATAAAGAAGCGTCGCGCAAATATCCGACAGGTGATCTTCCGGTTGGATCAGATCGACAGGATCGCGGTTTCGCGCCTCGGATTTGGGCAGGTGGTCTGAAGCCCATTCCGTAAGATCGGCGCACAACCGTCCCAAATATGCGTCCGCATGGGCGTGACGCGCGAGCGTGGGGGCGACAGCTTCGGTCTCTGTGTTGTCGAGCGCGCAGTCGGGGGCAAGCGCGCATGCTCTGGTCAGCTCCTCGGCTATTTCTCTTACTTCCTGAAACTCGGACGCTTTCAGACGGCGTATTTGCTTCTCGAGAGTCCGTATGCTCGTGACTTGTCCAACCCCGGTAGGTATGCCAAATGGCAGTAAATAGCGGGCCACGTCAAAGGCGCGGGCACGCAAATTGCGCAGGTACGGCTCCGGTTTCATCTCCGCGGGACGGGGGATTTCGGTCTGTAAGAGCGAGAATGCGCGCTCATGCACCATCCGATACGCATCGAGCAGAGCTTCAGCAGCGCTTTGATAGATCTCAGTTTCTGCTGCCGTGAGCTCGGGCGGCACGACAACCCCGGATTTTGAGAAATCCTGATAACGCGAGCTTCTCGCCTGTCCGTCCCAGAGTTGTTCGTCTTCGATTTCTGTTGCAGCTAATTCAGACACACCCTCAAAGCACACGGTGACGTGCCCGAGATCGGCGATGGAGGCGTGTCCGTATTGGAAGTAGAAGTTTTCGAGAAACTTCGCAGAGTCATGGGAGCGCACCCACTCGATTGATTCTGTGATCGAGTCCGGCGAGCGGCTGTAGCGCGCCAGGGCGTACGCCAACTTCTCGGGAGGCATGGGTGCGACGGTTAACACTCGCTTCCGAGATGAATCGGGAAGTGCAACGGGTGCCGACATTGAAGCCGCTATCATAGCGGATTCGTAATGCGGATCAGAATCAAGAAGCTCCACCCAAAGGCCCACCTTCCCGAGTACGCGCACGGTCCGGCGGAAGACGCCGGTATGGACATCCGATGCGTCGAAGGAGCAGTGCTCGAGCCTGGCGTTGCCCAAGCGCTTGCGACCGGGCTCGCGCTCGAGATTCCGTCCGGCTACGAAGTGCAGATTCGGCCGCGCAGCGGTCTGGCGCTGAAGCACGCGATCACGCTGCCGAACTCGCCGGCGACGATTGATCCGGGTTACCGTGGGGAACTCAGGGTGATCCTGCTCAACCTGGGGAAGACGGCTTATGAGATCCACCCCGGCGATCGCATCGCGCAACTGGTGGTTGCGAGATATGAGCCGGTCGAGTGGGAAGAAGGCGATCTGGCTGAATCTGCGCGGGGGAGTGGCGGATTCGGTTCGTCGGGCAGGTAAAGCGCTCTATTTGCCGTCCGCGACCTCTGCGCTCAACTTGCTCGCGAGAGGTTGCGTCTGCCCCGCGTATTTGTTCCCCGCCTTTTTGTAATAGGGCACAGATACCGGCGACGAGAGCTGCTCAAACGTGAAGGAACAGATTCGCATGCCCGAGTAGAGCGCAACGGGCATAATGCCCAGATTACTCAGCTCGAGCGTCGCCCTGCCGCGCCATCCCGGATCGAACAGGCCTGCCGTTCCGTGTACGATGATGCCGATGCGGCCCAAGCTCGAGCGTCCTTCGAGCCGGCCCAACACATCATCGTCCAGTTCCAGAGTCTCTTCGGTAATTGCGAGTGCGAATTCGCGCGGCTGGAGCACAAAGGGCTCATCATGGTTCACCTGGACGGGCCGCATGAGGTTCTGAATGGCGCCTCGATCGCGGACATCAATGTACGGGTGCCGGCTGTGCTCGAAGACGCTGAACTCAGCTCCCAGCCGGAAGTCTACCGAGCAGCTTCCGAACTGCTCGGGGGGGAGCTCGGGAGAGATTCGGATCTTGCCGAGAGTGATGTAGCGGTGAATATCGACATCGGAAAGAACCATAGAACACGCGCGGCGCGAAGAGTCATGCTAACACGCTTAGGAGTGCTATTTGAATGCTATATTGAGGAGGTCGCAAACCCCGCGATGCGTGTTATAGAGTGGGCGGCTAGCTCAGCTGGGAGAGCACCACGTTCGCAACGTGGGGGTCGTGGGTTCGAATCCCATGCCGTCCACCAGGAACACGCCAAGCTCAGGATTTACGAACTCTGACCAGTTCTTCTTCTCTTTGCACGTCAACTGGAGCTTCGGCTTGCACCGGTTTTCCTGGTCCGATGACCCTGGCGAGGGCGGAAAGGGTTTGGTACCAGCGTTGCTCTGCCCTGACTGAATTGGTCCGTGTGGCTTCGGCTTCAGCGTTACCGGAAGCTGCCGTCGCGATTACCGCGGCTTCAAAACAGTTGCAGATCTCAAATTCAGCGTCGTTCTCGCTGATCAGCGAAAAGCCTGAATCAGGACAGTAGTGAGTGCGATAGTTGTCTAGGTTTTTCATTCCGCTCCTCTGAACCTGCAACTCCCGAATCGAAACCCTCAATTAGCTGTGCGAAGCCGTTTCAGAAACTCTCCTGAATGCTGCTGGTTCCCCTATCATACGTCTACTTAGGCCTGGGTAACCGACGGGCCAAGGCAGAGCCAGAAAAACCTGACCCGCACATTCAAACTCATGAGCCTTATCGGCTCAACAAGCACCATTCTTTAGACGGCTATGAGCGCTCCTGGCGTAACGGTTCGGATCCTTCCTCAATTTGCGAATGCGGTCTGCGCATCGGTGACGAAAGCTGCGGACTCTGGGGCTTGGCCGGCCGACGCAGGCGGCCTGCTGTTCGGAACCCGAGATGGGCATGTGATTACCGTAGAGGCGTTCCGGCGCGTTGTGCTCTCGCGCCAAAGTGACACCAGCCCAGATGAGCAGTTCGCGGGACGCCTTGCCCGCTTGCGCTCTGCCGCTGGCACCGAACCGGAGCTGAGCGGCCTCGACGTCGTCGGGTGGTGTTCCGGCCGCCGCAGCAAAAGCGAGGGAGTCCGCGAGCGAGATGTGAAATTTCACAACCGGCATTTCGCGGGCGCGATCGGGTTGCTGCTCATTTTTGATCCCAAACACAGGGAAGTGCTTGTAGAACTGCTCGCGGGGCATTCAGACAAAGCGCCTTGCGGCGAGGACCACTGGAGTTCTCTGCGCCTGCACGCAGATACAGTATTTACCTCTCCAATCGAAATGCAAGTTGCATCCAGAAGTGACGGAGATGATGCAAGCAACCGGCTTGCTAGTTCGCCTGCTGAAAGCGTTGCGGCCGCGCAGCCGAAACCGGAACCTCTGGTTGACTTCAGGCCTGACGCAGCGGAGCAGCCGCCTCATTCCCCGGCAATAGCGGTAGGATCCAAGACAAAGCTGATCCTATCGACCCTAGCTGGGACGTTATTGCTGGTTTGTGCGAGCATAATGCTGGCATGGGTGCATCAGCGAGCGCAGCACTCGACGCCCACCCGAGATCCTGGCGCACTTCGTGCCCGAATCGCTTCAGGACAGGCCTTACAGATGCAAGTTGAGCCGCGAGGCGACGCCATTCTCCTCGGCTGGAACCGTGAAGCTCCGGCTGTGCAGCACGCAAAACAAGGTATTCTGCAAATCGATGATGGGGGTCTTCACCGCACGGTCTACCTGGATTCGAACGAAGTCGCAAGAGGTTCGATTGTGTATAGACCCGCATCGAGTGACGTGAAATTTCATCTCGAGATTGGCGGCAACCGCGGCTCGACACTATCCGACGAGGTGCGAGTACTTTACGGCGTGAGAGGAGCGCCTGAACCTGCTTCAATTGCAGACAGTGATGTTCCAGAGCCTCGCGGTGACGCGCCACCCCGGCCTGTCAAGCAGATCCTGCCGGACTCAAGTGCCTTCTCTGTGACAAGCGTTCACGAAGGCACGGAAGTCAGGGTTCGGGTTCACATCGATGAAGAGGGCCGGGTGATCGAAGCGCGGGTCCTCAACGGTGTTGAAGATGATGCAACGATCCGGAAGGCGGCGTTGGAAGCTGCAAAACAGTGGCTGTTCGCACCGGCAACAAGCGGCGGAAAGAGCGTCCCAAGTGATCATGTGATCGCGTTCAAGTTTCACTCTTGAAATTCCAGCCTGCCGATTGTCTAATGGAAGGTCTGAGTTGTCGAAGCGGATCCCGCGGAATTCGTCAAGGTTACTGCGACGGATCCTACCTGAGTGGCGTCGCCATTCAAGACGGGAAAGCTGGCTTGGATTGAGAATGCGCCGCCGACATCGCTCGGACCGAAGAAGTATTGATGGAAGTCCGAAGCAGCATTCACTGCTAGAGGGCTCGGCGCGATCACGCTTCCGTTCGTGTCATAGAACGTGAAGCTGAGATTGCCTGCAGTGTAGGTATTATCGTAACCGCTTAAAGTGATCACCAGATTTGGCGGCTGCCGGACGGCTTGTGCGGTCGTGATTTGGATCTGTTCCGGGGCAATCGTGAACGACTTTGTTAAGGGCGGCGTGTCGGGGAACGTTAGCGTGAAAGTCAGCGTGCCCGCCGTGGTCCCCGTCTGAAACGTTAAAGCTGATTGTCCGTTGTACGTTGCGGTTTGTGCGCCGTTTGCAACGCTGACCTGCAGTTGGCGGCCGCTGGTAGCCAAAAAGTATATCGCTGGGTCATTCGCCACGCCGGTGACCGACGACGTGAATTGCATGCTTAGCTCGCCGATAGCGCTGACAGATGATGGAGCTGCGAGCTGTATCGAGAGATGAACCTGGTGCTGGCTCGTGAGCGGCTGTTCATCGACTGTCAATGAAAAATCCGGGAGCGGTGAACCGACGCTTTGGCCTGCCAACGAGAACTGCCGGGAACCTATGGCTAAGCTTCCCGTGTAGTTCCCCGGGCCGGACCCGGAAAACGTGATCTGAAACGAAATGGATTGACCCGGCTGAATCGTGGCAGGAATCGGTGGTGCGCCGGAGAGAGTGAAACCCGCGCCTGAGACCGTCAGATTCGAGACGGTGACCGCATCGAGCGAGGTTACGGGGTTCGTTGCGGTGAACGTGAGAGTTGCACTGCCCGTTGTGCCCGCTGTAACCTGCCCGAAACTGATGGGAGTTGCAGCTTCGGGAAGCTGCCGCACACCGGTTTGATCGACGTAGGAAATCTGGAGCGCGTCGATATCCGATACAACGATGCCGGTTCCCACAAGCGGGTAGGTATTCGAGCCGATCACGAGCGTAGCGGAAGCCAAGCCGGTTTGTCCGGGCGCAAAGATTACGGTGAACGCGCCGGATGAGTTGGCAGGAATTGTGGCAGGCAGGGCAGAGGTGTCGAGGGCGAAGGCGCTCGTTGCATACACTGCGTTCTGGATTGAAATCGCAGGCGTAGTCACAGGGGCGCTCGACTGGCTTGCAAGCGTGATCGTGAACGAAGAACTCGAGCTGGTCGATACATTTCCAAAGTTGAGCTGCGGCGAGGCGCTGCTGGGTTGAAGTATGCCGGTACCGCTAGGGCCGCTATAGCTGGGAACGAGCTGAGGCGTTGTGCCATTGCCTTGCAATAGAGAGACATCCGCCAGGGTCGCGGGGCATTGCGTATTCGGGTCGGTGCTGCCTAAAATACAGCCGTTCTGCTGCACTTCATACACGACGCGCAACTCGCCGCTGATCGCGCCTAAGCTCGCGGGGGTGAAGTTCACGGTAAAGTCTTCGAAGTTCGAAGACCCGGGAGATAGAACCTTGCCGACGAACACGCCGGTGACCGTGAAGTTAGGACTTTGAACGGCGGAACCCGGGACGGTCGCAACGAAGATCTGCTCGATTGCCATCGAGAATTGGGAAGGGTTGGTGGCCCGCAAGACAACCGCGGTCGCGCTATATTGCTGCGTATCTGAAAACTGGTATGTGGAAGGAAGTGGGCCGGTTATATTTGAACCGGTCGGGTCCGTGATAAAGAAAGACGGGCTTTGCGCAAAGGCGGGAATGCAAGCACATACCGCAATGAGCAGAGTTTTCATTTCGCATCTCCGGTTGCCGGAATAGCGGGAAGCTCAGATAGTTCGAGCTCGGTGCCGTTCACATGCAGCGCCCATTCTTGTTTGGCGCTGCGAGAGGACAAGTGGACCCAATCCTGCGACATGCGCTCAATTCTCAGGTCACTCGCTGAGATCGGGACGGTGCGGCGGCGTCCGTCGCGAGCCTCTACTTCGAGCTCCTGGTTGCCGTGAAACAGGACGAACTGCTGATACAGGAATGCCGGGCCGTGTATTCCGGGCAGCCAGTTGGCGGAAATGGTCTGACCCGTATCAAGAGATACCGTGACCTGATGCACGTCACCTTGTTTGGTTACGCTCAGCAGTCTCGCTGCGTGCGCTCCCTGCGCCTGGATCGAGGTTACTGTTCCAGGAAAACTGCCTTCTTCCAGATGGACCAGAGCAAATGCGCCCATCACCGGATCTGACATGGCTGGGCGTCTCCAGCCACTACGTACGGAATCTTCCATGACCGCACGTGACCGAGGTTCCCAATGCAGTAACGCCGCCTGCAATGGCAAATAAGCTACAGCCGTTGTCAGATCGCCATCAATGTTCAGCAGGGGCGCGCGCTCATGTGACTCGTGAGTGGCCATTACCGAGCCATTGCGGGAAACGAGCTGAATGCGTCCATTGAATGCAATCAATCCGCCGGCATCGGAGAAGGTGGCAGCATCTGCTCTAAAAGGCATCGGCTTCCCGAGGACGAGGTTCGCTTGCACGCCGTAAACAGGCCGCACCGTGCCGCCCGCGGATCTCAGTATGCCGATACTTGGTGTCGTTACCTGGGCGACTAAAGAGCCCACCAGGCATATCGGGACTGCCAGTTTGATACAGATCGAAAGCTTCATATCAGTGATTAAATTAGTGAGGCGGCTGCCCAACACTCACCGTGCCGGCGCCGATCGAGAGACCTGGCGCCGCTACAGCTGAGCTGCCGGACTTTTTGCCCATCATGGCGACTCCGGCCCCTCCTGCCGCCGCCGCAATCGCTGCCAATATGATCCATTTGGTTTTGCTGCTGTGCCTGCTTTCGCCCGGGGCGGCGCTGGTGACGGAGACGGAAGGCTCGGCTTGGGACTGTAACGGTCGAGCGATGGCGCCAGCGTCAGCTGCGGTGAGCGGCGGAGGTTTCGGAAGTGGCACGACAGCATCGGGGAGGGTGCCAGGCGCGGGCGCTAGCTGGGCAGGGGCCAGTTTCGAGGATGCAGGTGTAAGCTCTTCCTGAATCAGAATGCCGGCATGGGAAGTCCCTTTCGTTGCGGTTGCGCGGATCGCGACGACCCCGGTTCCCGGACTCCATTGAATTCCAGTGACATTCACGTGGCCAGACTGATCCGTGTATAAAACCATGGCATGCGTCCCGTCACGGAACGTGCCTGTGGGCTCCGTATCAGGCAACCGAACAACCACGGCGGCGTCAGCAACAGGCGATCCATTCGCCGCAGTAACCGATAACACCAAGCCCTTGGGAGCGCGGGCGCTGCTCGCGGCTTCTGTCACGCGAAGCTGCAAATCCTGGGCTGACGGAGCTTCGGAGACCGCAGATGTTTGCGCCGGAAGCTGTGTGGCGACCAGAATGGGCGCGAGAAGAGCTGATACGAAACGGGGACTAAGTCGCATGCGGCCTCGTGCAGCCGCAGAACCTACGTGAGCTGGATCAGAACAACAGTAATGTTGTCAGGCCCGCCCCTTTGCTTTGCGGCTTCGACAAGGTAGTGGCATTTGTCGGGCAGAGATTTCTCTGAACCCAGAGCATTCTGTAGCGTTTTTTCTTCAAGAACACCGTGGAGACCGTCGGAACACAGAAGCACTTGATCGCGCGGGCCAAGCTGCACAATATGCGAGTCGACGCGCAACTCGTCCGCCGATCCAACCGCCATGGTCAGCACATGCCGCATAGGATGTTTCCGTAATGCTTCATCGCTGAGGCCAAGGCCCGACCCAACCTCCGCAACCCAGGTCTGATCCTGCGTTATGAGAGAAAGCTCGTGATCCGAGAACGCGTAAGCGCGGCTATCGCCCACACTCGCCACTTGAAGCTGTCCGTCCTGGACCGCACGAGCGACGACCAATGTGGTCCCCATGCCATCGAGCTGCGGACTGGTGCGCGCGGCCTCCCGCACGGCCCGGTTTGCTTCGAGAAAGCTGCGTTCCAGCGTGTCGAGCCCGTCACAGTCGGAAGCCTTCAGCAGCGATTCATAGACTTTTTCGGCGCTGAGGCGCGAGGCATACTCTCCCGCATTTGCGCCGCCCATGCCATCGGCCAGTACGAAAATTCCCGACTGGGTATCGCTGATGAAATAGTCTTCGTTGTTGGGCCGGACGCAGCCAGCGTCCGAGAGACCGAAAGCCTCTAGCATCAGGATTTCGATTATACAGGCAGCCGGGACGCGCCGCAGTTGCAACCGCCGATCTCGTCATTCGGCGGGCCGAAGGAGTATTCGGTGGTACTCATCTTGTGCGTTCCGGCAACTACGTGTAGCTATTCGTAGCGCAACGCGATGATCGGATCGATGTGGCTGGCGCGGCGGGCGGGAATGTAGCTGGCCAACATGCCTACAGCCATTAATAAGACGCTTACGGCGAGAAAAGTAACGGGGTCGCTCGAGCTGATGCCGTGCAACAAGCTGCCCATAACTCTCGTGAGCGCAATTGCGCCGGCCAAGCCGAGAGCGATTCCGAGTAGGATGAGCCAGGCTCCGCGCCCGAGCACCATCCGCAACACCGCGGATTGATCTGCGCCGAGCGCCATGCGGACACCGATCTCTCGCGTTCGCTCGCCTACGCTGTACGAAACAACCCCATACACGCCGACTGCTGCAAGCAGGAGCGACAACACCGCAAAAAGTCCGAGAAGCCAGGTGGCCAAGCGCGCAGAAGCCCGCCCTCTCGCACGCGCATCTTCCATGCTCTCGATTTGAAAAATGGGCTGATCCGGCGCGAGGCTCGCGACTTCTCCGCGCACCGCGGAGCTGAGGCTCAGCGGGTTGAGGCGGGTGGAGATGGCGAGCGACATTCCGGAACTTGGATCCAGGTCGGGTGACTGCGTTACGGGGATATAAACCTGGCCCACGCGGCCCTTCATTTTGGCGGCGATGCTGAGCTGCACGGTACCGACGACCCCGACAATTTTGCGCGCCGGAGAGCCCAGGCGCAGCTTCACGAATCTACCAGTGGGATCCTGATTCGGCCAGTATTGCCGGGCAAGGTCCGTATCGATAATCACGACCAGTGGATCGCTTGCATCGTCGGCATCGGTGAAGAAGCGGCCTTTGATGAGCGGGATTCGCATGGCGCGAAAGTAATCGGGAGTGATCGAGCCGATGACTACGGCGGGGAGGTCGCTGGCTCTCGGCTCGGGCCGATCCGTGAAATGAAGATGGCCGCCCTGTACGTCATTACTGGTTGGCAGAGAATCGATGGCTGCGGCTGCCTCGACGCCGGCTAGCGGAGTGATACGGCGAATGAGCTGCTTGTAAAATCCAGCCTGTTTACCAGGCGCATCATACTGTTTCCCGGTGAGCGCGATGCGCATAGTTAATACGTTCTGCGAGGCGTATCCGGGATTTGTCGTACGCAGGTGAATAAAACTTCTGAGCATCAAGCCTGCGCCGATGACCAGAACCACGGTGAACGCAACTTCGCCGGTCACAAATAAATTTCCGAATCGGCGCCGCGCGGCTGAAATCTGGGAGCGTTCCCGCAGCGGCGAGCTCGCATCCGCTCTCCAGGCCTGAAAGGCGGGAACCAGTCCAAACAGGATGCCGGTCGCGAGCGCGACGAGAAGCGTATAAAGCAAAACGCTTGCATTCAGGGTGACGAGATCCGGATTCGGCAGCTCCGTAAGCTGAAACTTGGAAAGAATGCGGATCCCGCAAAAAGCCGGAATGATTCCGGCGGCCGCCGCCAGAGAGGACAGCAGAACGCTTTCTGTAAGGAGTTGCCGAACCACTCTCGACTTGCTGGCCCCGAGGGCCGTGCGAATGGCAATCTCTCTTTGACGCGCTGTACCGCGGACCAGCAGTAAGCCTGCGACATTCGCGCACGCTACCAGAACCACAAATCCGACAGCCCCGAACAACACCCACAGCAGAGTGTGCACGTCTTCCACATACGCTTCTTCAACCGGCTGCAACCGCGTTCTATAGGCGCCATTCTCCTTTGGGTACTGTTTGGCGAGGCGGCCGCTGAGATCGCGCATTCTGCTCCGCGCCGCTGGAAGACTGAGGTTTGGCGAAAGCCGCCCGATCGTATTGATGTAACGAATGCCTCGCTCATTGGATAGAGGAGGCTCGAAGATCAACGGGAAATAGACTTGTTCCTCTTCCACTTTGGCGATTTTCTTTGGCAGTACACCGACGACCGTGTAAGGAGAGCTATTGATGATGAGGGTCCGGCCAACAATTGCCGGGTCGGCCTGGAAACGAGAATGCCAGAAATTGAAACTGAGAATCGCCGCTTGATCGTGGCCTGGTTGCATGTCTTCCGGCCGAAACAGGCGGCCCACGTATGGTTTCACGCGTTGGATATCGAACCAGTCCTGAGTGACCGAAGCGCCCTCGAGCCGCTCTGGCCTGGTTCCGATCAGCAGGTTGAAGCCGTTGGTGGTGAATCCCGCGAGGTGTTCAAAGACTCCGCTCGTTTGCCAGTCGAGAAAATCGGGAGCCGAGGCTGGGAAGCCTTGGGAGCTAAGGGCCACGTTGTCCGTCCAGAGCATGACGACACGCTCGGGATCGGGAATGGGGACGGGGGTCAGGAGAGCCGCGTTGACTATGCTGAAGATAGCAGTGTTCGCGCCCATGCCGAGGGCTAGCGTAAGAACCGCTGTGATCGTAAACCCGGGTTTTTTGCGGAGCACCCGGACTGCATAGCGCAGATCCTGCCATACAAACTCCAGCTTGCCGGCCGGAAGCGCGTTCCTGGGTTCGTCCGTTCGGCGGCAGGCGCTTGCAGGGACTAAGTCTGTCGTTATGTGTGCTTCTGCACGCTTCATTTCACCACCGATAAGCAGAGGCCGGACACTGCCTCAGAAGAGAGTGAAATGCGTGGCGCAATAATTTCTTGAGTTGGCGTTAAATTCTCAAATTTTTCTGTCATACTGTGCAGCTCCTTACAGTTTGATGAAGGAACGCGCAGTCGTTTTCGGCTTACTGAGGATGTCCAGTTACAGGAACGTCTCCCGTCAATCCCCATTGCGTGAGTGCGGGAGAGGGGGGATCGAAGATGGGGTCGAGTTGAGGGACTGGCCTGCCGGTGACCGGAGTCTGGGCATTTATCGGCAGCAGCGAAAAGCAGAGAAGCACGGCTCGCGCCGCAGCGCTCATGCGAGCATTATAGGCACGATACGCGTGGGCTTGTCAGCGCGGACGGCGGACCTGCGGTAAGGCCTGTTTGTGAAATTAGGGGCTCTATGGGCGAGCGGTCGGACTCATGACTCGGGGCTCAACTACTGAGGCGGCCTGCTGATCGGAATGTCTCCGGGCAAACCCCATTGCTGCTCGATTGAGGCGCCTGGATTTCCGCTCGGAATCACGTACCAAGTGCCGTTAGAGGGCCGCCAGATTGTCAGATCGGCTTTACCGTCACCGTCGAAATCACGCGCGAGCGGAACATCACCAGGCAAACCCCATTGCTGAATCATCGGGGGCCAGGATGACTGCTCGGAATGACATACCAGACACCGTTTGACGGCCGCCAGACTGCAAAATCCGTTTTGTGGTCGCCATCGAAGTCTCCAGTGAGCGGGATATCGCCGGCCAAACCCCATTGCTGCACAATCGGGGTCCCTGGGCTGCTGCTCGGGATGATGTACCAGACGCCGTTCGAAGGGCGCCAGACTGCGAGGTCGGCTTCCCCGTCGCCGTCATAATCACCGGGAACTGGAACGTCATCCAGCTCTCCCCACTGTTGGATGAGTGGCGTTGCCGGGCTGCTGCTCAGGATGATGTACCATGTGCCGTTCGATGGCCTCCAAACCGCGAAGTCGCTCTTGCCGTCATGATCAAAATCGCCCGTAACCGGCACATCACCTGGCAATCCCCACTGCTGCGTGATCGGAGTGCCGGGGCTAGTGCTCGGAATAACGTACCAGGTTCCCGTTGAGGGCCGCCATATTGCGAAATCGATCTTGCCATCACCGTCATAATCACCGGGTACCGGGATATCGTCTTGAAGACCCCATTGCTGAGTTACCGGAATCCCATCGTTCGGAAGGATGTACCACATTCCGCTTGCTGGCCGAAACACGGCAGCGGATGCTTGCTGCGATTGGCCGCCTTGCGTTCCACCTTGTGAGCCTGAACCAGCCTGAGTGACGGTGAAGGTCAGACCGGCGATTGTCAGAGTTCCGGTGCGAGCCGGTCCCTTATTCGCGGCCACTGCGAAGCCCACCGATCCGGGTCCGGAACCATTCGCGCCAGTCCCGATGGTGATCCATGGGGACGCTGACGATGCGGTCCAAGCACACCCACCTAGGGTGATCACTCGGACGTCGCACCTGTTTGCCGAAGCGCCGAATTTCTCACTTGTAGCCGAGAGAGCGTAGGTACACTCCCGGGTTCCTTGACAGTTTGTCCCTGGCTCTAAGTATGTTGAAACGAGCGTCAGATCCTCCTCATCTACTCGTCCATCGCCATTCACATCAGCCAAGGGATTGAAACCGGATGTCTTTCCGAGATCCGCTTGGACGATCGCAAGATCGGCGCAGTTCACTACGCCGTCACTGTTTCGGTCAGCACGAAAGTGTAGAAGGCTGTTTATTGTGGCTTGATTCGAGGTGTTCAGACTCGGCGGATTGAAAGCTTCCAAGGTAGTGGTCGGGAGAGCGATACCTGACGTGTCTCGGCCAAGTACAACGCGCAAGATCCGTTCATCCACATCCACTCCGAAGCTCCTCAGCTGGGCTTGCTGGGTCGTCGTAAGTCCGGATGCAGCCACTTGCTGCATAAAAGATTGGATTTCAGACGCCGAAATGTTTACGGATGGTAAGGCAGCTTGCAGGGCCGAAGTAGCATTCGGGCGAAGAGCGGGCTCCAATGTAAGCTGCTAAGAGACCCGCATACTTCTTAGCCGTGCTCAATTGAATATCCTCCCAATCCTGCGCCTGAGCGAGGCTTGCGCCCTGTGCCCGGTTCACTGACGTTCCGATGGCCAGCCACAGAGCAGATTCAATATCCATATTTTTAAAGAGTTGATTTAGAGCTGTTACCTGCTCCCTTGACAAGCCGCTAACAGCTCCGAAGCGAAGAGGAGGAGATAAGTCTGGTTTCGGCAGCACAGTGAAATCTGAATCAGGCGGATCGAGCGCAGCCAAGGCGCTCCCTATGCATACACCTAAGAAGTTCTGAATCGCTGAATCGCAGATCGGAATTGCGGGACATGGGGTCTCATACAGCGCGGCAACAGCAATAGCATTTATGAGACTCGTGAAACCAAAGCTGACTTTGTCGTTAGAAACGAAAAATGGGTTGAAGACCGGGCCCACAATTGAGAACGAGTAGAAGGTCGTGGCTGTTTGATTGGCACTATCGTGCACGGTTACGATCAGTTGATTTGGGAGGGAGAAGGGGGTTTGAACGAAGGGCAGAATCGGATCCGGCGTTCGCGGCTTTCCCATGATCGCCAACGAACTTCCAGTAGACACTAACGTTAACCCAGCCGGTAAGTCTCGCGAGAAAGACCAAAAATAAGGAGGTTTGCCGCCTGAGGCGTTGAAGACAATGTTTGTGTTTTGGCCCGTGTACAGAAGATTCCATGACAGCGGGCTTGCTGGTCCAGTGATCTTTAGAGGGGCTACTCCGCAGGTATTTGAAGAGGCGTTCGGGCTCCCGGCGTCCACTTTTTGTAAGCAGGTGATCTGCCCCTCGATCCCCGAAAGCGTTGGGAAAAACGGAGCCCAGATGTCGAGGGAGACTCGCGAAAATTGGCTCAAACTCGGCAGCGGATCCGGAATGTCTGGTGGAGTGAACAGACCAGTGGGTGCGCCATCCAGGGCTAAGGAGTACTGCACTTCCGCAGCCGCGCCGTTTAGGGACACCCTGCTTCCCCGCAACTCAAATCCAGGCTTGCCGTCACAAACTACAGAAACAGCTAATATGTCTTGATCGAGCGTAGGATTCGATGAAGGCGGTGCGCTCGTGATTGAGGCGTCACGCGGGAAATAAGGTGAATTTCATCGTCAACTTGGTCAGAGGCCCGAACACCTCGTCGAACGCCGCAAGATCGACGCAACCGTTGGTTCCGTAAATAACACTTGTGTAGTCAATCGTGAACGCTCCTGAGAACGTTCCGCCATCATTAAAATTGCCGCCGAACGTGTAAGACACTACCTTTCCGAACTCGAATGGAACCAGCGACTGACAGTAAGTCATGTTTACGCCTCCGAGTATCAACAAGCCAAAAACACTCGAGACGATGCGAAAAACGCCACGTAGCCTCATAAGCTGCTTCCCCTAAGATCACCCATCCTTTGATTGCTTCGTTTGGGTCGACGGCTATGGGCAACCCTTGTTGCACGGCTCGCCACGAAATAGCGAAAGATAGAAGTTGTCCATCGAGAGCACCCCGCGTGAAAAAGTTTAGACCTGATCTGAGCAGTTTGCAATCAGAAAAAATCTGACCCTTTTTGGCCAGATGTATCTTGCAATACACTTGGGAAGCGTCTGAATCTTTATGGCGCTTCTGGTTGCACCTTCTCGGCAGACAGGATTTGTCGGAAGTTAACCTAACTCAATCGATCTACTCGCTCCCAATCCTTATCCGCAAGAACGACCGCCAGATGAAGATGATCGACGTTAATAGGAAGAGCCCCGCCAGGAACCAACCAAACCCCGAACCGCGCTGGCCTGATAACGAAACCGCCAATTCCACTGCGAGCAGCCCGAAGCCCGTCGTAAATTTGATAATCGGATTCAGCGCGACCGGCGAAGTGTCCTTAAACGGATCGCCAAACTGTATCCTCCGGTTACCGCCTGTGTCGATGCGCCCGTAAATCAGTAGTAGATGACAGAGCCGCGTGGGCAATCATCACAACCAAACAAAAAATCGCTCGACTTTAGTCCAGCGGTTCGAATCCTGAGCTCAGTCGGGTTTAACAGTCCATGTGAACACCATTACCGCGCTCACGAGTCATAGAAGCTTCCATTTACCGTTTTCTTTAATCTCTGCGTACATTGCATCGGGGGCCAGATCGATTTCATCGGGCCAAGTCACCGTACCGTATTCAACTCGCGCCCGGGCAAACCGGCCGGCATCTGCAAGCAGGGCAAAAACGCCCGCCTGCGGCGAATGCACGCGAGCACTCAGATCAACTTCGCCTGCGGTGCCATCGTGAAAGCGCACATGCAGGCGAAAGTTATCGAGCGCTCTCACCTCGGCGACATCATCAGGTTGATTGCAGAGGATCGCAGGAATCATTTCGGATGTCATGAGAGTGGATCGATCTTGGTCGGTTTGGCGTGTTGTGCACACAAGAGCCAATTACTCGTAAGCTCTGCTCGATGCAGTCTCGCCCATTCCAGTACCAGACGTTCGGCGGTTGGCGGCAAGCTGCCTGAAATTATTCGCGGATCTTCAATGCTCACTCGCGCTCGAGAATCATCATAGCGAACGTGAAAGTGCGCGGCGGGTGATCGTCCCAGAACATCTGAATGAGGATGCCATAGAAGGCACTGATGACGGGCATTTCCTATGTTAGCTGCCCCTAAGCCAAAGCCACTAAGATTGCACGAAGCGGGCCAGTAGAAATTGACCTTCTAATCGCTTCCGATCCGCATCCGGAAGAACGACCGCCAAATGAAAACCATCGACGTGAGCAGGAAGAGCGCCGCGAGGAACCAGCCCAAGCCCGAGCCGCGCTCGCCGGATAGGGACACGGCTAGCTCCACTGCGAGCAGTCCGAACAGCGTTGTGAACTTGATAATCGGATTCAGAGCCACCGATGAAGTGTCCTTAAAGGGATCGCCAACTGTGTCCCCAACGACGGTGGCGTCATGAAGCGGAGTGCCCTTCAGCTTCAGCTCGGTCTCGACAATCTTCTTCGCGTTATCCCATGCGCCGCCGGCATTCGCCATGAATATTGCCTGATATAAGCCGAATAGTGCGATCGAGATCAGATAGCCGATGAAGAAATATGGCTCGATGAACGCGAATGCGAGTGTCACGAAGAACACGGCCAAGAAAATAGTAAACATCCCGCGCTGCGCGTACCGGGTGCAGATCTCGACCACTTTCTTGCTGTCCGTTACCGATGCTTTTGTGACGCCCTCCAGCTTGATATTCGCTTTGATGAACTCTACCGCTCGATACGCGCCCGTGGTGACGGCCTGCGTGGATGCGCCGGTGAACCAATAGATGATCGAACCGCCGGCAATCAGGCCCAGCAAGAAGGGCGGATGCAGGATGGAGAGGTTCGAGAGCAATTCGGGCCTGAGTCCGCGGGTGAGCGCGACCACGATCGAAAAGATCATGGTCGTTGCGCCTACGACCGCTGTACCGATCAAAACGGGTTTCGCGGTGGCTTTGAAGGTATTGCCCGCGCCATCGTTCTCTTCGAGGTTGTCCTTGGCGGTTTCGAAATCGACATCGAATCCATAGGCGCTCCTGATCTCCTGTTGCACGCCTGGAATCTGCTCAATTGTCGAGAGCTCATAAATTGATTGTGCGTTGTCGGTTACAGGGCCGTAGGAATCGACCGCGATGGTGACGGGTCCCATACCGAGAAATCCGAAGGCGACTAAGCCGAAAGCGAACACTGCGGGCGCTATCATGATTGTGCCGAGGCCCGCAGTGCTGACGCCGTAAGCAATGGCCATCAGCGCGAGAATCGCTGTGCCCAGCCAATAGGCGCTCATATTGCCGGCAACAAAGCCGGAAAGAATGTTCAGGGAGGCGCCCCCCTCACGGGAGGAAGCGACTACTTCGCGAACGTGGCGCGAGTCCATGGAAGTAAATACTTTCACCAGTTCGGGAATGACTGCTCCAGCAAGGGTTCCGCAAGTGATGACGCTCGACAGCTTCCACCACAGCGAAGGATCCCCGCCGAGATCGGGAATCATCGCGTAGGAGACGATGTAGGTCGCGATAATCGAGATAATCGACGTGAGCCAAACCAAGGTGGTCAGCGGTGTTTCGAAGTTCATCTGGCTCACTTTCGCGTACTTGGCTTTGACAAAGGCGGCGTTGATCAGGTAAGAGAGGGCCGAGGAGATGACCATCATCACGCGCATTGCGAATATCCAGACGAGCAGCTGCGCCTGCACGAGCGGACTGCTGACCGCAAGGACGATAAAGGCAATCAAGGCTACGCCAGTAACGCCGTAGGTCTCGAAGCCGTCCGCGCTGGGGCCTACCGAGTCTCCCGCATTGTCGCCCGTACAGTCGGCGATCACGCCGGGATTGCGCGCGTCATCCTCCTTGATCTTGAAGACAATCTTCATGAGGTCAGCGCCGATATCGGCGATTTTGGTAAAGATGCCGCCGGCAACGCGTAGCGCTGCAGCACCGAGCGATTCACCGATGGCGAAGCCGATGAAGCAGGGCCCTGAGTAATCGTGCGGTATGAAGAGCAGGATGAACATCATAATGATGAGCTCGATGCTGACGAGCAGCATGCCGATGCTCATGCCGGCTTTGAGCGGTATTTCGTGGCACGGGAAGGGCTTGCCTGTCAAACTGGCGAACGCGGTACGCGAATTGGCGAATGTGTTGACGCGGATTCCAAACCACGCGACGCCCGAACTTCCGCAAATGCCGATTACGCTGAACAGCAGGATGATTATGACCTTGACGGCATCGAAATGCCGGAGCACTCCGAAGTAGAAAACGATGATGATGCCGATGAAGATTTCGAGCACAACGAGAAACTTGATCTGGGTGACAAGATACGTCTTGCAGGTTTCATAGATCAGCTCCGATACTTCCAACATGGATCTGTGAACGGGCAAGTGCTTCAATTGGCGGTAAATGACAATGCCGAAGAGAAGCCCGAGGAACACAAAGATGAGGCTATAGAGCAGCAACGACCGGCCATCGATGAGGCCGTTGAAGAATGTCGCTTGACCCAGATCGGGTAAGAGAAGATTAGCTTCCCCGCTGGTTTCCGCACTGCGGTCCTGAGCAAACGAGAGAACCGGATGGGTCAAAAACAGTGTCGCGGCGGATAGTAACACAGCTTTAACGCCAGGCATTCGATAAGAGCCTCCTCAGGCAACTGCAAAATAGGAATGGTAACATCGCGTCCGATGCCCACGTCCAAATCCCGCTTCCTAGCAGCAGCTTTCGTGCTTTCTTTGCCTTGGATTTTTGCTGCTCAGGAAACGCAAACCGGCGTGCACCCGATTGTGGTGCATGCCGCACGAATGCTCGATATCGACAATGGCCGGATTGTCACGCCCGGCGAAGTGCTGGTCGAGGGAGAGCGCATCCGCGAGGCGGGCTCCTCGGTGGCGCATCTCCCGGGCAGCCAGACGATCGACTTGGGCGACCGCACGTTGCTGCCGGGCTTAATCGATGCGCACGTCCATTTGTTTCTGCATCCCGGGGCGGAAGACTTGCAGACGGTTGAGGAATCTGTCCCGCAGCGTACGATTCTGGCACTTCTGGCCGCACGGGCTGACCTGATGGCGGGTTTCACGGCCGAGCGGGATATGGGGACCGAGGGGGCGGGCTCGGCCGATACCGCAGTGCGCAATGCCATTAATAAAGGTCTGGTACCGGGGCCGCGGCTGCGCATCAGCGGGAACGCGATTGACATTCTGGGCGGACATGAAGACGCTATCGGCTACAACCCCGCGCAGCATGTCCTCTCGAACGCCACGTACGCCAACAGCGCTGCGGATATCGTGCGTGTCATGCGGGAACAGATCAAGGAAGGCGCTGATTTTACGAAGATCTACGAAACCGGCCGCGATTCGATCCATAATGGCCAGTTTTCGACTCCGTATCAGTTCAGCGAAGCCGAACTCAGCGCCGCGGTTGCCGAAGCGGCGCGGGTGGGCAAGCGCGTGGCCGTGCATGCGATGGGCGAGCCGGGGACGCTCTATGCGGCCGAAGCGGGTGTGGCTTCGATCGATCATGCGAGTCAGCTGAGCGAGCGGACGATGCGGCTCATGAGGGAGAAAGGTATCTTCGCGGTTCCTACGTTCACGATTTTTGAGTATTTCGCAGAGCACGCGGCCTCGCCCGCACAGGGCGCGATCGAGCATCAGATGCTCGATTACCATGCTCAGGAGTTTCGAAAACAGCTCGCAGCCGGCGTGCCGATGGCTATAGGCTCGGATGTCGGGCCATTTCCACACGGCACGCAAGCGCGGGAATTCGTGCTGATGGTGAAGTACGGCATGACCCCGGTCGCGGCTCTGCAGGCGGACCTAATCAACGGAGCGAAATTGCTCGATTGGCAGGGGCAGATCGGAGCATTGAAACCGGGCTATTTCGCCGATGTGATCGCGGTTCCCGGCAATCCGCTCGAGGACATCAGCCTGGTACAGAGAGTTGATTTTGTGATGAAGGGCGGCGTGGTGTATCGCCGATGAGATAGATTATTTCGCGGGCAAGCGAGTCTGATGAAATCCAGCCGCGCTAGAGCCGGCGTTCGATCTAAGATCCGACGGGACTAAAGCCGCTGACGTGAAAGGTTCAGAGATCCGATGGGGTGAAATGGTTGGTCCTTGGCGAGCCGCGCAAGCATTTTCGGACCAATCTCTTCGGAATTGTGGAAAGCCCACGTAGCTTCTCCCCACTCGGGGTGCTCCATTTGCTTGTGCGAAGACCCTCTGTCGGCCTTTGATAACCCACCCAATCCGCTGAATAGCCGCGAACACGCGCCGCGCCTTGCTGCTCGGCCAATGACTCACGCTGAGGCGAATGACACCCGCGATGTACCGACTTTACTTTCCTCGATCCGATCCGCGATCACTCTGAAAGCGATCGCCTCAGCGTTCGCAATGGCCTCTTCGCGGGAGGAGCCGTAAGCCATTACTCCGGGCAGGTCCCGAACCTCAGCTATCCACCGCCCGTCCTCATATTCTTGCTCAGTATCGATGTTGTAGTCTTGTTCCGGCATATCTATTCCGCCTAGGGCATCTGAGGTGCCCAGATTCGAACCACTACGTTCGACGCCTCGGAACCTGAAAACAGATGCCAATATCCCGTTAACGAACGTCAACACACGATACCACCTCTGGAAAAAGGTTATTAACCGGGTCCGGGGTTCTCATGGCCTACAATGTATATCGCCGCAACTGTCCGCGGTGAACACTTGACTCAAAGTTGCACCTAAGGCCGTTAATCAAGAGACCCTTACCGACTTCTTCTCTTTTGTGACTGGACGATCTGCCTGCTGCCCAAATTGAGGCCGACTTCGGTTGACAGCCTCGCTCTATCCTTTTATACTCATAAGGTTTGGCGAGTTGATTCTTCGGCCTCCGTGCTACCGTGTCTGTAGAGGCATCCGGCCGGAAGTCGGGCCCCGCTGTCGGACCAATAAGCTTCCCACTGCACCTGGGGAGTGACATTGCCAACTGGCATGGGCCATACCCGAAGCAGTTACCCTCGCGTTTGAGGCTGGTGAATACGCTATATCAGCCTTCAGAGTAGTAATCATTTGCAGCCGACTATATTCGTGCCTGCTTGAGACGCCCTTACGGGCATAACAGAGGTTTGAATCGCCTGCGGAGCGATGGCGCGGATTGCGCGCCGCCGCAGGGCACTGATTTTTGGTTTAGAAAAGGACTGTTTGCGCAAGTCGGGCGACGTGCCCCCTGCGCTGCGAGAAGACATGCCGACGTTTAATCAATTAGTGCGAAAAGGACGCATCGCGACCCGCTACAAGACCGCGAGCCCGGCCTTGCAGGCTTGTCCGCAACGCCGCGGCGTTTGTACGCGCGTGTACACGACCACACCGAAGAAGCCGAATTCCGCGCTGCGAAAGGTGGCGCGCGTCCGCCTCACGAACGGGATTGAAGTGACGACGTACATTCCGGGGGTCGGCCACAACCTGCAGGAGCACTCGATCGTGCTGATCCGGGGAGGCCGCGTGAAGGATCTGCCCGGAGTTCGATACCACGTGGTGCGCGGGACGCTCGACACGGCGGGCGTGGCGAACCGCAAGCAGGGGCGGTCGAAATATGGCGCGAAGCGGCCGAAGGGCGGTGCCGCAGCTCCCGCTAAAGGCGGAAAAAAGTAGTAGATAGGAGAAAGGATGAGCCCGCGTTTTTCAGCGCGGTGAAGATTCAAGCGACGATATGCCACGGCGAAGACGGCCAGAGCCGAGAGAAGTTGTTCCCGATCCGCTGTATAATTCCACGCTCGTGGAGAAGTTTGTGAACTCGATGATGTGGGACGGGAAAAAGACAACGGCGCAGAAGATTTTTTATCAGGCGATGGATACGCTGCGGGACCGCTCGGGCGACGATCCGTTGAAGGCGTTCAAGAAAGCGATTGAGAATGTCAAGCCGGTGCTCGAGGTGAAGACCCGGCGCGTAGGGGGCGCCAACTACCAGGTGCCGATCGAGGTGCCGCAAAACCGTCGCGTGAGTCTCGCCCTGCGCTGGTTGATTACAAATGCCAGGTCGCGGCCGGATAAAAGCATGGCCGAGAAGCTGGCGAACGAGTTGAATGATGCCGCCAATATGCGTGGCGGCGCCGTGAAGAAGAAGGACGATGTGCACCGCATGGCAGAAGCGAACAAAGCTTTTGCGCACTATCGCTGGTAAGTAATTCGGATCTAGAGATCCGACGGTTTTAAACACATATGCCCCGCACTGTACCGCTAGAGAAAATGCGCAACATCGGCATCATGGCGCACATTGATGCCGGTAAGACGACTACGACCGAACGGGTTCTCTATTACACCGGCCGTACGCACAAGATCGGCGAAGTGCATGAGGGCACCGCGATCATGGACTGGATGGCCCAGGAGCAGGAGCGCGGGATCACGATTACGTCGGCTGCGACCACGTGCGAGTGGCGCGATGTGACGATCAATATTATCGATACGCCCGGGCACGTCGACTTCACAGCCGAGGTCGAGCGCAGCTTGCGAGTGCTCGATGGCGCGTGTGCGGTCTTCGACGCCGTTGCCGGTGTGCAGCCTCAGTCGGAAACGGTGTGGAGGCAAGCCGATAAATACCGGGTGCCGCGCATTTGCTTCATCAACAAAATGGATCGCGTGGGCGCCGATTTTTACCGCTCGGTCGATACGATCTCGGAGCGCCTGAATGCTCGTCCGGTTCCGATTCAGTTGCCGGTCGGAGCGGAGGATCAGTTCAAAGGCATTGTCGACCTGATTCGGATGAAAGCGCGTATCTGGCGGGATGAGACGCTCGGCGCGCAGTACGACGATGTTGAAATTCCGGCGGATTTGGTCGACAAGGCCAAGGAGTATCGCGACAAGCTGATCGAAGCGGTTGCCGAGACCGAAGACGTGCTGATGGAAAAGTACATCGAGGGTCAGGCGATTACGGAGCAGGAGTTAGCCGCGGGTATTCGCCACGCTACTTTGGCGCAGAAGATTTTCCCGGTGATCTGCGGCTCCGCGTTCAAGAACAAAGGCGTCCAAAATCTGCTCGACGCGGTGTGCGATTATTTGCCGTCGCCACTCGATGTTCCTCCGATTAAGGGGACGGCTGTCGATAATCCGCAAGAGATTCTGGAGCGCAAAGCGAGCGACTCCGAACCATTCGCGGCATTGGTCTTTAAGATCATGACCGATCCGTTCGTGGGGCAGCTGTGCTTTATTCGCGTGTATTCGGGTAAGCTGGCGACCGGCGATTCCATTTATAACGTCACGAAAGCCAGGAGAGAACGCATCGGCCGGCTGGTCAAGATGCATGCCAACAAGCGCGAGGAAATTCAGGAAGTGTTTGCGGGCGATATCTGCGCGGCCGTGGGTCTGAAGCAGGTGGTTACGGGAGACACGATCTGCGATGAGAAGGCGCCGATTCTTCTCGAATCGATCGATTTTCCCGCTCCTGTGATTCAGCTCGCGATTGAGCCGAAGACCAAGGCGGATCAAGAGAAGCTGGGCGTCGCCATTAACAAGCTGGTCACCGAAGACCCGACTCTGCATGTCGCGACCGACCCGGAAACAGGGCAAACGATTTTGTCGGGCATGGGTGAGCTGCACCTCGAGATCATCGTTGATCGCATGCAGCGCGAGTTTAATGTCGGTGCGAATGTGGGTAAACCGCAGGTCGCGTATCGCGAGACGATTCGCCAACCAGCCGAGTACGACTACACACACAAGAAGCAGACCGGCGGCAGCGGTCAATACGCCCGCGTCAAGCTGCGCGTCGAGCCCGATCCTGAACAGAATTTCGAGTTTCTGAACAAAGTCACGGGTGGAAATATTCCGAAGGAGTTCATACCCGCGATTGAAAAAGGCGTGGTCGAAGCGCTCGAGGGCGGAATTCTAGCTGGTTATCCATTGAACAACATCAAAGTGACGGTGTTCGACGGCGCCTATCACGACGTGGATTCTTCGGAGATGGCGTTCAAGATCTGCGGCTCGATCTGCGTGAAGGAAGCTTGCGGCAAGGCGAAGCCTGCGCTGCTCGAGCCTGTGATGCGCGTCGAAGTAACCGTTCCCGAAGAATATATGGGAACGGTGAATGGCGATCTGATCTCGCGCCGCGGCAGGCTCGAAGGCACGGAGATTGCCGGAGGCACGCAAATCATCAAAGCCATGGTGCCGTTGTCAGAAATGTTTGGTTACGCGACCGAGCTGCGCTCGCGAACGCAGGGCCGCGGCAGCTTCACGATGCACTTTGGCCAATACGAAGAAGTTCCGAAGAATTTAGCCGAGGAAATCATCAACCGCAATAAGGGAATTGCAATTAAGTAACGGAGATCGATAAGAGAGGTTCAAGCAGATCATGGCGAAAGAGAAATTTGACCGCAGCAAGCCGCACGTAAATATTGGGACGATCGGGCACATCGATCACGGCAAGACGACGTTGACGGCGGCGATCACCAAGACACTGTCGAAGCATAATCCGAAGGTGAAGTTCCGGAGCTTCGATTCGATCGACAATGCGCCCGAAGAGAAGGCGCGCGGAATCACGATTGCGGTCGCGCATGTCGAGTATGAAACCGCGAACCGGCACTATGCGCACGTGGATTGTCCGGGCCACGCCGACTACATCAAGAACATGATCACGGGCGCGGCGCAGATGGACGGGGCGATTCTGGTGGTCGCGGCGACGGATGGGCCGATGCCGCAGACGCGCGAACATATTCTGCTGGCGCGGCAGGTGGGCGTTCCGTATATCGTGGTCGCTCTGAACAAAGTGGACATGGTGGATGATCCGGAGCTGCTCGAGCTGGTTGAGCTTGAAGTGCGCGAGCTGCTGAAGAGCTATCAGTTTCCGGGCGATGATTTGCCGGTCGTCCGCGTGAGCGCGCTCGGGGCGTTGAACGGCGATGAGAAGTGGGAGAAGTCGGTTGATGAGCTGATGGCGAAGGTGGACGAATATGTCCCGGTGCCGGAGCGCGCGGTGGACAAGCCGTTCATCATGCCGATTGAAGATATTTTCTCGATCCAGGGCCGCGGCACGGTGGTGACGGGACGTATTGAGCGCGGGATCTGTAAAGTCGGCGAGGAAATGGAGATTGTCGGATTCCGCGACACGCGCAAGACGGTTGTAACCGGCGTTGAGATGTTCAAGAAGCTGCTTGATGAGGGGCGCGCGGGGGACAACGTGGGGTTGCTGCTGCGCGGAATTGAAAAGACGGACGTCGAGCGCGGGCAGGTGATTTCGAAGCCGGGAACGATCAAGCCGTACAAGACGTTCAAGGGCGAAGTGTACGTGCTGTCGAAGGAAGAGGGCGGGCGGCACACGCCGTTTTTTAACGGGTACCGGCCGCAGTTTTATTTCCGGACGACGGACGTGACGGGGGTGGCGAAGCTGCCCGAGGGCATGGAGATGGTGATGCCGGGTGACAACGTGGCGATGGAGATTGAGCTGATTACGCCGGTCGCGATGGATAAAGGGCTGCGCTTTGCGATCCGCGAAGGCGGACGGACGGTCGGCGCGGGAACTGTCACGGATATCGTGGCGTAGGTCTATTCAAAACATGCAAGAACGCATCCGCATCCGCCTCAAAGCGTACGACCACCGCATCCTGGATCAATCGACATCCGACATCGTCGATACCGCCAAGCGCACCGGCGCCACGGTAGCGGGGCCGATTCCATTGCCGACGCTAAAGAATCGGTATACGGTTTTGCGCTCGCCGCACGTGGACAAGAAATCTCGCGAGCAGTTTGAGATTCGCACGCACAAGCGGCTGCTCGATATTCTTGAGCCAAAGCAGGAAACGGTGGATGCGTTGATGAAGCTCGATCTGCCGGCCGGTGTGGATGTGGAGATCAAGGCGTTCGGCAAAAGGTAAAGACTGATACGGAAAAAGACATGAGTCCAGGAATTCTCGGCAAAAAAATCGGGATGACGCAGGTGTTCAATGCGGACGGGCAGGTGATTCCGGTCACGCTGGTCAAAGCTGGCCCATGCGTCGTGACGCAGCGCAAAACGCCCGCGATTGATGGTTACGATGCCGTGCAGCTTGGGCTGGTCGAATACGCGAAAAAGCCAAACCGGCCCATGGCGAGTCACCTGAAGAAATCGGGCGCCGAAGGCGTGAAGTTCCTGCATGAGTTCCGGCTGAATCAAGGCACGGGCGACCTTAAGCAAGGCGACCGGGTGCTCGCGGACGAGTTTAAAGAGCGCGATGTCGTCGACGTGATCGGAACCAGTAAAGGCCGGGGATTCGCGGGATTGGTGAAGCGCCATCACTTCCGTGGCGGTCCGGCTTCGCACGGCTCGATGTTTCATCGCGCGGCGGGATCGATCGGCGCCTCGAGCTTTCCATCGCGCGTGTTCCCGGGAATGAAAATGGCCGGACGAATGGGGACCGACCAAGTGACCGTACGCAATCTCGAAATCGTGAGCGTGGATGCGGACGATAACGTGATCGCTGTGAAGGGCGCGATTCCGGGACCGAACGGCGGATACGTGATGGTTCGGAGAGCGAAGCGATAGACGGCGGGAATCGAAGACAATGCCGAGTGTAGACATTTTCGACTTGAACAATGCGGCCGTGGGCTCGATGGAGCTGTCGGATGCCGTGTTTGGCGCAGAAGTCAATGAAGCGCTGCTATATGAAGCGGTGCGGCAATATACGGCTGCGAAGCGGTCCGGAACGGCTGCGACCAAGACGCGCCATGAAGTTTCAGGATCCGGCAGGAAACTCTGGAAGCAAAAAGGCACGGGCCGGGCGCGCATGGGCTCGATCCGCTCGCCGTTATGGCGGCATGGCGGTACGGTGCACGGTCCGCAACCGCGCAGCTATGGCTACAAGCTGCCGCGCAAAATGCAATTGGGCGCGTTGCGGTCGGCGCTTTCGGCCAAGCTGCGCGACGGCGAATTGAAGGTGGTGAAGGCTTTCGAGCTCGCGGATCACAAGACGAAAAATATGGTCGGCGCGCTGGCGCGGCTCGAAACGAAAAAAAGCGTGCTGCTTGTTGAGCTCGGCGAAAATATAAATCTGACGCGAGCTTCGCGCAATGTCAGTGGCGTCAAGCTGGTTCCGGCAAAAGAAGTAAATGTGTACGATCTGTTGGCGCATCAGCAGGTGCTGCTGACCGAGACAGCGGCCAGGAAACTTTCGGAGGCGCTCGCGTAATGAATGTCTATGATGTGATCCGGCGGCCGGTTGTCACCGAGAAAGGCCACGCCAAGCGTGAAACGGAACGCACCTTGTGCTTCGAAGTTCATCCGGACGCGAACAAGATCGAGATCCGGCAGGCAGTAGAGACGCTTTTCAGAGTCAAAGTGGCAGAAGTCAGGACCGGGAATTTCGCTGGCAAATTCCGCCGGCGCGGCCGCTTCACGGGCTACGCATCGGATTGGAAGAAGGCGTACGTGCGCTTGCAAACTGGACAGAAATTGCCCGAGTACGCGGATATCTAATGTTGAATCTTCGCCACGCTGAAAATAGCGGCCTCATCCCGAAAGGAAGCTGCACTTAAGATGCCCATAAAGAGTTTTCGGCCCACGACACCCACGCGGCGCTTCCAAACGTATGTCACGCGGGAGGACATCACCAGAGATACGCCTGAGAAATCGCTTGTCGAAGGCAAGAAGCGTACCGGCGGTCGCGATGCGCATGGCTGGATTTCGAGCCGCTTTCGCGGAGGCGGCGCGAAGAAGGCCTACCGCATCATCGATTTCAAACGCGACAAGACCGGCATCATCGCAAAGGTGGCTGCCATTGAATACGATCCAAACCGCTCGGCTCGCATTGCGCTGCTGCACTATTCTGACGGCGAAAAGCGCTACATCATCTGCCCGATCGGCCTCGAGGTAGGCCGAACCGTTAGCTCGGGAGCGGACGCGGACATTTTGGTCGGGAATGCGTTGCCGCTGAAAAACATTCCCGCCGGCACCGTGGTGCACAACATCGAGCTGAAGCCGGGCAAGGGCGGTCAGATGGCCCGTTCAGCGGGAGCGCAAGCGCAGTTGGTCTCAAAGGAAGGCGACATCGCGCTTTTGAAGCTGCCGTCGGGCGAAGTTCGAAGAGTTCAGATCGAGTGCATGGCGACGGTCGGCCAAGTCGGAAATGTCGAGCACGAAAATGTTTCCCTCGGCAAAGCCGGCCGTAAGCGCTGGCTGGGACGGCGTCCGCACAATCGCGGCGTTTCCATGAATCCCGTGGACCATCCGCATGGCGGCGGCGAAGGAAAAACGTCGGGAGGCCGGCATCCTGTCACGCCATGGGGCCAGCCGACGCGCGGCTTCAAGACCAGAAATAATAAACGAACCAATCGCTGGATTGTGACCAGGAAAGCGAAGAAACGATAAAAGAAAATGGGCCGATCGCTTAAAAAAGGACCGTTTACCGATGACCACCTGTTGAAGAAGGTGGGGGATCTGAACGCAAAAAACCAAAAAGTTGTGGTGAAAACCTGGTCGCGCCGCTCGACGGTTGTGCCAGACTTCATCGGACATACGCTCGCCGTCCACAACGGCAAGAAATTCATTCCGGTGTATGTGACCGAGAACATGGTGGGCCATAAGCTGGGTGAGTTTTCGCCGACGCGTATCTTCAAAGGTCACGCGGCAAAGGCAACCGAAAAGGTGGCGAAGTAGACGTGATGGCGAATCAGACAGCTAGTCTCGCGAAAGCCGAAGCCCGTTATATCCACATCTCGCCGCAAAAGGCCCGCCTGGTGATTGACCTGATCCGGGGCCGGCAAGCAGGCGAGGCGATCAGCATCCTGAACGCTACGAACAAGCGCATCGCGCCCGTAGTCGAAAAGGTTCTTCGTTCGGCGATAGCGAATGCGGAGAACAAGTCCGAGGACGTGGATGTCGACAGGCTATTCGTCAGCGAAGCGTATGTGAATGAAGGACCGCGGGTTAAGCGGATCCGCCCGGCGCCCATGGGCCGCGCCTTCCGGTATCAGCGGCGCCAGGCGCACATTGTGGTCAAGGTCGCAGAAAGAGCGGAAGCGGACACGGAGGAATAGGCAGAGCATATATATGGGACAGAAAGTACATCCGTACGGATTCCGCCTCGGCGTGACGAAAACCTGGCGTTCGCGCTGGTTTGCAAAGCAGGAGTACTCGAAACTCCTACACGAAGATCTCGAGCTGAAGGAATCGCTGCTGAACCGGTTGAAGGCGGCGGGCATCAGCTCGATCGAAGTCGACCGGCCCGGCAATAAACTTCGGATCACGATTCGCACCTCACGCCCCGGCATCATTATCGGACGCAAAGGCGCCGAGATCGAAAAGTTAAAGAGCGATCTCGCGAAAAAGACGAAGCGCGAGGTGTTCATCGATATCCAGGAAGTGCACCGGCCTGAGCTCGACGCGCAGCTCGTATCGGAATCGATCGCGTTTCAGCTCGAAAAGCGCGTTGCGTTTCGCAGAGCGATGCGGAAAGCTGTGGACTCAGCTCTGCGGTTCGGTTGTAAGGGGATTAAAGTTCGCGTCTCGGGCCGGTTGAACGGCGCTGAGATTGCCCGCAGTGAATGGTATCTGCAGGGCCAGCTACCGCTCCATACTTTGCGGGCGGACATCGATTACGGGTTCAGCCAGGCTTACACCACCTACGGCGTGATCGGCGTGAAGGTTTGGATCTATAAGGGCGAAGTGCTCGACGGTGCGAGCCGCCGGGATTCGTTGCGGAACGAAGGAGAGCCGCGCCGCCGCCGCCGTGAAGATCGCGAGCGCGAGCGCAGGCCGTTTGCGCCGCCCGCTGCGGCCGCGCCCGAGCCTGCGGGACCCATCATGCAGCAGCCTCCGAGCGAAATGCCGAAGCCTGCCTCAGCGCCCATCATTCCACCACTCGCGCCTGTGCCGCCATCGTGGAAGCAGGAAACCAAGCGCGAGTCTGAGGAAGGAGCGCCACCGGTTGAGACGGCCGCTCCGGAAGAGAAAAAGGAGTCGAACGAGTAGGCCGCAAGGCGTGCTGTAAGAGCAAACCTCTATGTTGATGCCGAAGAAAGTGAAATATCGCAAGCAGCAGCGCGGCCGCATGGCGGGCAAAGCCTGGCGCGGATCCGAGCTCTCATTCGGCGATTTCGGATTAAAGGCGCTGAGCTGCGGGTGGGTGACGAACCGGCAGATTGAAGCCGCTCGAATTGCGATGACACGGTTCATAAAACGCGGCGGCAAGGTTTGGATCCGAGTTTTTCCGGACAAGCCGATTACGAAGAAGCCCCCAGAGACGCGCATGGGCAAGGGCAAAGGCGCGCCCGAAGCGTGGGTGGCGGTCGTGAAGCCCGGCAAAATGCTGTTTGAAATGGAGGGCGTAACGCTCGAGACGGCGACTGAGGCGATGCGGCTCGCGGCCATGAAAATATCCGTGCCCACCAAATTTGTGGCGCGCGCTCAAGCGACTGAAGAAGCGAAGGTAGGCTAACGAGATCATGAAAGCAGAAAAATTACGCGGAATCGATGCCGCGGACTTGCAGCGGCAGACGCTCGATGCGCAAGAGCAGCTCTTCCGGTTTCGCT
Source organism: uncultured Acidobacteriaceae bacterium (assembly GCA_963703035.1). Taxonomy (GTDB): domain Bacteria; phylum Acidobacteriota; class Terriglobia; order Bryobacterales; family Bryobacteraceae; genus Bog-105. Next base: position 4,482,369 of record OY969780.1, read on the forward strand.
TCCAGATGGGCATGGGCCAGATGGAAGGGTTAAAGAAGTATCGAAATCTGAAGAAGGATCGTGCGCGCATGTTGACGGTTCTCGGTGAAAAGTGGGCGGCCGGCGAGACATCCGAACCCGCATCGGCAACCGTTCAGAGTAAGCCGGAGAAGAAGAGAAAGAAATAGGCGATGGCGGCAGCAGGGCAGACAGAGCGTACAGGTCACAAGAACGAGAAGGTGGGCGAGGTGGTTTCGACCAAGATGGCCAAGACCATCGTGGTTGAGGTCACGCGGCGAGCAGCTCACCCGGTTTATAAACGGATTGTCAGCAAGCGCAAAAAATTCTACGCGCACGACGAGAATCAATCCGCGAAAGTCGGCGACGTGGTTCGGATTATCGAGTGCCGTCGCTTGAGCCGCCTGAAACGCTGGGAGCTGCGGGACGTCATTCGTCGCGCGGTGCAGGTCGCCGTCGAGCACCCGGCGCTGCAGGCAGATGCCGACACGCGCGTAAAGAAGACTATCAAGCGGAAATAGCAGGTCACACGAGATTCGGAGAGAGACGCCATGATTGGAATGCGAACGATGCTGGAGGTGGCCGACAACAGCGGCGCGCGCAAGTTGCAATGCATCTTGCCCCGCGGCGGCGACCTGGGGCTTCGGGCGGGATTGGGCGACGTGATTACGGCGAGCGTGAAAGAAGCGGCGCCGGATTCGAGCATCAAAAAGGGAAAAGTTGTGCGTTGCGTTGTAGTGCGCATGAGGAAAGAGACGCGCCGGAAAGACGGCACCTACATCCGTTTCGATTCCAATGCGGCGGTTCTCATCAACGAAGTCGGCGAGCCGGTCGGAACGCGCGTGTTCGGTCCCGTTGCTCGTGAGCTTCGCGATAAGCGCTTCATGAAGATCGTTTCGTTGGCGCCGGAGGTGCTCTAGAAATGCCGAAAGTAGCGTATCAGCGGCGGCAAGAGAGGGGCGAGCGCAAGCCCGTCCGGATCAAAATCAAAAAAGATGATTTGGTCAGAGTAATTGCAGGACGCGATAAAGGGAAGACGGGCAAGGTGCTGGAAGTTGACCGCTTCGCGCGCAAAGTGACGGTCGAAGGCGTGATGGTGGTGAAGCGCCATACGCGGCCGAATCCGTCGAAGCAGATCAAAGGCGGAATCGCAGATAAGCCGATGCCGATTGACGTCTCGAATGTCATGATGCTGACGGCGGGAGGCGTGCCGACGCGGATCTCATACAAGTTGGAAACTCTCGGAGGGAAAGTGCGGCGCATCCGCATCGCGCGCAAGGGCGGCGAGACGCTCGATAGGAAGTAGATCAGTTATGGCTAAAAATACCGAGACAAAGCCCGCAAAGGAAACCAAGGCCAAGAAGGAACCGAAGGGCGGGGCAGAACCGAAGCCGGCTGCGCAACCGGAAAGCGTAACGCAACCCAAGGCTCGGGCCAGCTCGAAAGCCCGGCTGAGAGAGCATTACGCGAAGAATGTGGTCCCGGCGTTGACGAAAGAGTTCGGGTACAAGAATCCGATGGCGGTGCCTAAGGTCGAGAAGCTTTCATTGAATATCGGTCTCGGCGAAGCGACGGGAAACAGCAAGTTGATGGATGGCGCGGTAGGTGAACTTGCGTTGATCTCCGGTCAAAGGCCGGTGGTCACAAAAGCCAAGAAGTCGATCGCGGCATTTAAGCTGCGCGAAGGGATGTCGATCGGGTGCATGGTGACGTTGCGCGGCGACCGGATGTACGAGTTTCTGGATCGTCTGATGAATGTCGCCCTACCGCGCGTGCGCGATTTCCGCGGTGTTTCGCCGAAGTCGTTCGATGGACGTGGAAATTATACGCTCGGGTTAAGGGATCAGTTGATCTTCCCCGAGATCGATTACAACAAGGTCGAAAAAGTGAAGGGCATGAATGTCTCGATCACGACGACAGCGAAGACGGACGCGGAAGGCTTGGCGCTGCTGCGTCAGATGGGCATGCCGTTCCGTCAATAAGGTTTATTAAATGGCAACAACTGCGAAGATCGCTAAAGAAGAAAAGAAGTTGGCCGAGATCGCTGCAGCGAAAAAGGCCGGAACAGCTGTTAAATTTCCGTCCCGGCTCCGCAACCGCTGTAAGCGTTGTGGACGTCCGCGCGGCTATCTGCGAAAGTTCTCTCTATGCCGGATTTGCTTCCGCCAACTCGCGCTGGCGGGCGAAATTCCGGGCGTGACAAAGGCGAGCTGGTAAGCGGAGGCATCGAAAGAGTAACAAGAACATGACAGCAGACCCCATCGCAGACATGCTGACTCGCGTGCGCAACGCCCTGATTGCGCGTCATCCGAAAGTGGACGTGCCGTCCTCGCGCCTCAAGAACGAAATCGCGCGCATCCTCAAGGAAGAAGGCTACGTTCTCAACTACAAGTTGACGGAAGAGGGGGCTAAGAGATATATACGGCTTTATTTGAAGTACACTCCCGCCAATCTGCCGGTGATCTCGCGCGTTGAGCGGGTCTCGCGCCCGGGGTGCCGCGTGTACGTGGGCAAGAAAGAGATCCCCCGCATTTTAGGCGGACTGGGTATCAATATTTTGACTACGCCGAAGGGCGTCATGACTGGAAACACGGCTCGCAAAGAGGGCGTGGGCGGCGAAGTGCTCTGTCAGATCTGGTAAGGAACGAAGTCCATGTCAAGAGTAGGAAAGAAACCGATCCCGTTGCCGCAAGGCGTGAAGATCAAGCTCGGCGAGCGGCTTGAGGTTGAGGGTCCGAAAGGGAAACTCACTGTCCCCATTCCGCCCGGCATCAGAGTGGAACAGAACAATAATCACCTCGAGCTGATTCGGGAGAACGACAAATTGGCCGCGCTGCACGGGTTGACTCGCGCGCTGGCTTCGAATGCCGTGCAGGGTGTCTCGACCGGATTCACCCGTGAGCTCGACATTGTCGGAACGGGCTACCGGGCGGACGTGAAGGGCAAGGTTGCTACTCTTACGCTCGGATACTCCCATCCGATCGAGGTCCTTCTGCCGGCCGGTGTCGATATGCGCGTCGATAAACAGACGCACCTGGTGCTGAGCGGGTACGACAAGCAGGTGGTCGGAGAAATAGCGTCTCAAATCCGTGCCTTGCGTCCGCCCGATCCTTACAAGAATAAAGGCGTTCGCTATACCGGGGAAGCACTCCGCAAGAAGGCTGGAAAAACAGGAGCGGGAGGCAAGTAATGGCTCGCGAATCTCGGAAAGACATACGTTCCCGCATTCACAAGCGCATCCGCAGCCGGGTTTCTGGGACACAGGAACGTCCGCGCCTCGCGGTTTTCCGCAGCGTCAATCACATCTACGCTCAAGTGATTGACGATCAACAGGGCCATACTCTGGTTGCCGCCGCATCCACTGAAAAGGATTTGCGCGGCAAGGGCGGTAATGTCGAGGGAGCCAAAGTAGTCGGTAAAGCGGTGGCCGAGCGCGCTAAGGAAAAAGGCTTCACCAAAGTCGTTTTTGATCGCGGCGGTTATCTTTATCACGGCCGCGTCAAGGCACTCGCCGATGCGGCGCGTCAAGCCGGACTGGAGTTTTAACTAAATGGCAGTAAATGGAAGGCCGAAGCGCCTCGATACACAAAACCTGAACCTGAAGGAACAGGTGGTCAGCATCAATCGCGTTACCAAAGTAGTCAAAGGTGGTAAGAACATGAGCTTTTCAGCCCTGATCGTCGTCGGCGATTCGGGCGCGAAAGTGGTTGGTTTCGGCACAGGTAAAGCGAAAGAGGTCCCTTCGGCCATCAAGAAGGGAATCGAGGCGGCCAAGAAGAATTTACGCAAGGTCAATGTAGTGGAAACTACGATTCGCCATCCCGTGCTCGGGCGTTTCGGCAGCGGGCTGGTACTGTTGAAACCCGCTCCGGAAGGTACCGGAGTAATCGCGGGCGGCCCCGTGCGTGCGGTAATTCAAGCCGTCGGGATTACAAACGTGTTGACGAAATCGCTTGGCTCGCACAACGCGCACAATGTCGTAAAAGCGACAATAGACGCTCTCGAGCAGTTATCCGATAAGCAGGCCATCGCGGATATGCGTGGGCTTCCGATCGAACGGCTTTAAGAAATAGGCACGCGCAACATGGCTGAAGGAAAAATCAAAATCAGACTGGTACGCAGCCCGATCTGCACGCCCCAGAAGCATAAAGACATCGTGAAGTCGCTTGGACTTCATAAGATCAATCGCGTGGTCGAACGCCCCGATACGCCTGGATTCCGGGGTATGGTGGCGAAGGTACCGCACCTACTTGAAATCGTTAACGAGCCGCGCGCATCAGCAATCGGCCCCGGTGAAGGAAAAACCGATGAATCTAAGTAATCTACGGCCGCCGAAGGGGCAGGTACATAAGAAACGGCGCATCGGGCAAGGCATGGGAACCGGTCGCGGCAAGTACTCGGGACGCGGCGCGAAGGGAGCGAAGTCGATCTCCGGTTACAGCAAAATGCGCGGATTCGAGGGCGGCCAGATGCCTTTGCACCGGCGGCTCCCGAAGCGCGGATTCACAAACATCTTCCGCAAGCAATACGCAATCATTAACGTCGGGGTGTTTGAAAAGCTCGAAGGCGACACGTTTACGCCTGAGTCACTGATGTCAAGCGGAGTTATTAAGAAATTGCATTCCGGCCTTAAGGTTCTGGGCAGTGGAGAATTGACGAGGAAGATTACGGTAAGGGCGCACTTGTATTCGAAATCCGCGCTCGATAAAATCCAAACGCTTGGCGGCAGCGCCGAAGTTCTTTCGACCGCTCCCCGGCAGGCGCACACAACGCAAACATAGGCTCAAAGTGGTCCGCCACGCGGCAAAGTAAGAACTACGTTCATGACAAAGTTTCTTGAAGCTCTCAGCAATATGTTCCGGATCCCCGATCTCCGGAAGCGGGTTTTGTTCACGCTCGGTTTGCTTGCCGTCTATCGTATCGGCGCGTGGATTCCAACTCCAGGCATCGATACGACGCGCTTCGCCGAGTTTTTCAATCGGAATTCGGGCGGCTTCCTCGGCTACGTGGATCTGTTCAGCGGCGGCATGCTTCGCCGCATGACCATCTTCGCGCTCGGAATCACGCCCTATATCACCGCATCCATCATCCTCCAACTGCTCACGGTCGTGATTCCCACGCTCGACAAGCTGCAGAAAGAGGGTGAGCTCGGCCGCCGCAAGATCACTCAATGGACCCGCTATTTGACTGTGGCACTCGCCATTATCCAGTCGATTGGCATCGCTCTGGCGCTTCAGAACTCACAAGGCAACTTTGTTCTGTATCCAGGCTTTGGGTTCATTTTCATGACGATGCTCACTTTCACAACCGGCACGGCATTCATCATGTGGCTGGGTGAGCAAATTACGGATCGCGGTATCGGGAACGGTATGTCGCTGATCATTTTCGTCGGTATCATTGTCGGCCTTCCGCGCGCCATCATCAGCATCTACCAGAACACTTTTGTTACGCATCAGTGGAATGCGCTCCAGATGATCATCATTCTGGCGGTGATGATTGCAGTGGTCGCTTTTATCGTGCTGGTTGAGCGCGGCGAGCGCCGTATTCCCGTTCAATACGCAAAACGCGTCGTCGGCAGGCGCATGATGGGCGGCCAGTCCACGCACTTGCCGCTGAAGGTGAACGCGGGCGGAGTCATTCCCATCATCTTCGCTTCTTCCTTGCTGGCGCTTCCCCAAACGGCACTCCAATTTCCGGTAGTAAAGGGCAGCCCCTGGCTCAGTAGTATGTTTGGCGCTCTAAGCGGCTCGGAACCGCTCTATTACCTGGCGTTTGTCGTATTGATCGTATTTTTCTGCTTCTTCTACGTCTCGATCATCTTCAATCCGAACGAAGCGGCCGACAACATGCGCAAGTATGGCGGATTTATTCCGGGCATCCGGCCGGGCAAGAATACCGCCGAGTATATGGACAAGATTCTGTCCAAGATTACGGTGGTTGGCGGCCTGTACTTGTCGATTTTGGCTCTTATCCCGCAGATCATGATCTCGGGAATCAAGCTGCAGCGCCTGCCTTTTGTCGGCAACTTTATCGATGCGCATTTCCCGCGCTTTCTGCTCGACGGTTTGGGCGTGAATTTCTACTTCGGCGGCACGTCGTTGCTGATCGTGGTCGGCGTTGCCATGGATACTGTGAATCAGATTGAGGCGCAGTTAATTATGCGCCATTACGAAGGTTTCACGCCGCGTACGGGGCGAATTCGCGGACGCCGCAGCACCACGGTCTAATTGCTTGGGTTCTCAGAAATCCAGCCGGCCTGCACCGGCCATCATACTTTTCGGGCCGCCCGGCTCTGGAAAAGGGACTCAAGCGAGTCTTTTGCGGGACTGTTTGGGAGCCCCGCACATCTCGACCGGCGACATGCTTCGGATGCACATCAATGCAGCGGACGAGATTGGAGAGGCAGCCCGAGGGCTTTTGAAGTCCGGGCGACTGGTCTCGGACGACGTTGTGAATCGCTTGGTCGAGGAGAGAATCGCGGCCCCGGATTGCCGCTCCGGCATTATCCTCGACGGCTATCCGCGTACTGTGAACCAAGCGGCCGTACTGCTGGAAATGATGGCGCAGAAAGACTTCCAACCTGCCGTGATACACTTGGTAGTTGACTGCGATGAGATCGTAGCCCGCCTCAGTGGTCGTCGGCAGTGTCCGGTCTGCGGAACTCTTTACAGCCTAACCACGCATCCTCCTAAAGTTTCTGGAGTTTGTGATCTTGACGGCGCTGCGTTGATCACGCGGGAGGACGATCTTGAAGCGGTGATTCGGGAGCGGCTCCACGAATACGAGCAGCAAACCCGTCCGCTGCTGAATTACTTCCGCGATATGGCTGTTCCGGTGTTTGAAATCGAGGCGGCGAGGATATCTCCCGCGCAAATTATGCGACAGATCTGCCGTACGCTCGCTTCGTCGGGGTTTGTTAGTGAATCGGTGGCCGCCGGAGAAGCGTCGGCGCCATCGGGTGGTATTGCGCGATGATCGTGCGCAGAAGCGCTGTCGAGCTCGAGAAGCTTCGCCGTAGCGGATTGCTGGTCTATCGAATTTTGCAGGATCTGAAGTCGATGGTGGTCGAGGGCATAACGACGCACGAGCTGGAGGTGGCGGCTGAGAAAATGATCGCGGAGGCCGGAGCCAAACCCGCTTTCAAGGGATATCGCTCGCAGGCCGCGACAACTAAGTATCCGTACGTGCTTTGCACATCGGTGAATGAGGAAATTGTGCACGGAATGCCTTCTGCCAAGCGGAAACTGAAACGCGGAGATATCGTGTCGATCGATACGGGTGTCCTGCTCGATGGCTATTACGGGGATTCGGCCATTACTGTCGCAGTGGGTGAGGTGAACGATTCAGTGAAAAGGCTGTTGAAGATCACTGAAGAGAGTTTGGAACTGGCGATTGACCGCGTGCGTGCGGGAAACCGCTTATTCGATGTGTGTGGGACGGTCGAGAAGCACGTTGTCGCAAACGGATTTTCGATCGTGAGGGAATTTGTCGGCCATGGAATCGGAACGTCCCTGCACGAGGAGCCCCAGATTCCCAATTACGTGGATCGGACAGGTGAAAATCCACGCCTTAAGCCGGGGATGGTTTTGGCAATTGAGCCCATGGTGAACGCGGGCAAACCCGATTCCGAGGTTCTTTCGGATAGTTGGACGGCAATTGCGAAAGACCGATCGTATTCAGCGCACTTCGAACATATGGTTGCAGTGACGGATAACGGGCCCTGGGTTTTGTCGCGGCCTTGAGTTCAGTGAGGGCGAGGTAAGGCATGAAAGTGAGAGCGTCGGTTAAGAAGCTGTGTGATAAATGCAAGGTGATCCATCGGCACGGCGTGGTGCGCATCATTTGCACGAACCCGAAGCATAAGCAGCGGCAGGGATAAAGGAGATCATTTATGGCGCGTATTGCAGGAATCGATTTACCGGCGCGAAAGCGTGCAGCCATTGGGCTGACCTATATCTATGGGATCGGGCGCACTCGTGCGCTCTCGCTTCTTCATCGTGCGCGGGTCGATCCCGATAAAAAGGTCTCGGATCTCAGTGAAGAGGAAGTGAATCATCTCCGCAACCTCATCGAAGGCGAAGGCGCGATTGAGGGCGATCTTCGCAAAGAGATCTCGATGAACATTAAGCGCCTGATGGAAATGGGTTCCTACCGCGGACTGCGCCATCGTCGCGGCTTGCCGGTGCGCGGCCAGCGCTCTCACACCAATGCTCGTACGCGGAAGGGTCCGCGCAAGGGCACGATCGCAAACAAGAAGAAGTCGGCAGCGAAAACATAATTCGGAGCATACATGGCCAAGGCACCCGCGAAATCGGCTAAAAAGAAGAGCTTCAAGAAGAAGGAAAAGAAGAATGTTCCGTTCGGAACGGTGCATATTCAGGCATCGTTCAACAACACGATCATCACCTTCACCGATCCTTTAGGAAACGTGTTGGCCTGGTCGAGTTCCGGTTCATTGGGATTCCGGGGTTCGCGGAAGGGAACGCCGTTTGCGGCGCAGCAGGCATCATTGACGGCCGCCAATAAGGCCAAAGAAGCGGGGCTGCGGACTGTCGAAGTGCGAGTGGCGGGTCCGGGATCGGGGCGGGAGTCTGCGGTGCGCGCTTTGTCGACGGCCGGTATTGAAGTCAGGTCAATTAAAGATGTCACGCCGATTCCTCACAATGGCTGCCGGCCGCCAAAGAAGCGGCGAGTATGAGGAGCGCCAAAGGTGTCGAGGCGCGTCTGATGGAGGTTCGATTTGGCACGTTATAGCGGCCCAGTTTGCCGGCTTTGCCGCCGTGAGGGCATGAAGCTTTTTTTAAAGGGTGAGCGCTGCCACAGCGAAAAATGCGCTATCGAGAAGCGCAACTTCGCTCCCGGCCAGCACGGCAAAGATAAGAAGGCGAAGCTGGTCGGATATGGGCTGCAGCTTCGCGAGAAACAAAAGGCTCGGCGGTATTACCGGATCCTCGAAGGTCAATTTCGGAACTTGTACGAGAAAGCTGTCAATCAGAAGGGCATCACGGGCGAGATCATGTTAGCTATGCTCGAACGGCGACTCGACAATCTGGTGTATCGGATGGGGCTTGCAACCAGCCGTGCGCAAGGACGGCAGCTGGTTCGGCACGGCCACGTGACCGTCAACGGCAGAAAGGTCAATATCCCTTCGTACACTGTGAAGCCGGGCGACGTCGTTGAGATTCGTGAAAAGAGCCGCGATAACTCGTCCATACTTGCAGCCCGGGACGCCACGGCCCACACCCCCAGCCCATCCTGGTTGGAAGTGGATCGCGACGCGCTCCGCGCGCGAGTGCTGCAGCAGCCCAAGCGAGACGAGTTAGTCCAGATCCAGTTAAACGAGCAGCTCATCGTCGAGTTGTACTCGAAGTAAAAGGATTGGAGAGTAGAAAGATTTATGTTTAAAGGATTTCAAAAGCCAAAGCGTTTAGTCGCAAATACCGAATCGCTCACCGAGAGGTTCGGCCAATTTACAGCGCAGCCGTTCGAGCGCGGATTCGGATCGACCATCGGAACGGGTCTTCGGCGGGTATTGTTGAGCTCGATCGAGGGAGCTGCGATTACGGGCGTCCGCATCGAAGGCGTGGCGCACGAGTTTAGTCCCATTCCCGGTGTTGTCGAAGATGCCACCGACATCATCCTCAATTTGAAACAAGTGCCGTTCAAAATGGCTGGCGAAGGCATGCGCATCGCCCGTCTTCGCATTGACACGCCCGGCGAGGTGATGAGCGGCCAGATCGAAACCGATGCCGACGTTGAGGTGCTCGATCGCAACCTCCATATTGCGACGGTCGGCGAAGGCGGCAATCTCAATGTTGAAATGCGCATCAAGAGCGGGCGCGGCTACGTCTCCGCGGATCGTAATTACGATGAAGACCTGCCGCTCGGCTATATACCGATCGATTCTGTTCACTCGCCGGTTCGCAAAGTCAATTACACGGTCGAGGCCGCTCGCCTCGGGCAGAATACAGACTACGACAAGCTAACGCTCGAAGTCTGGACGAATGGCGCAATTTCGCCGCAAGATGCCGTTGGGCAGGCGTCCAAACTACTCAAAGATCACATGACGATCTTCATCAACTTTGAAGAGACGCCGGAAGTGGTCGAAGAGCCGGCCGAGCGCGCAATTAACCAGATGAATGAGGTGCTGAACCGCTCGGTAGAAGAGCTCGAGCTCAGCGTGCGTTCGTACAACTGCTTGAAGAACGCCAACATTCAAACCATTGGCGACCTGGTCCAGAAATCGGAATCCGAGATGCTGCGAACGAAGAATTTTGGCCGCAAGTCGCTCAACGAAATCAAGGAAATTTTGTCGGGCCTGGGCCTAGCGTTCGGCATGAAATTCGATCAGCAGGGAAGGTTGGTTGGTTCCGCGCCGCCCGCGTCAGCATCCGATTTCGCCGCAAGCGATCACTACGCTGGAGCAGAGGAATAGAGATGCGCCACCGCAAAGCCGGGGTAAAGCTTAAGCGCGATATCAGCGCGCGCCGCGCCCTGCTGCGAGGGCTCGTGACGAACGTGATTGAAGAGGAACGAATCACGACTACGGTGCCCAAAGCCAAAGCGGCCCGGCCGCTGGTCGAGAGGATGATCACGCTGGCGAAGGAAGATAATTTGCATTCGCGGCGTCAGGCGGAGGCGTTCCTCATGAAGTCTGAAGCGGTGGACAAGCTTTTTGAGAAGCTTGGACCGCGTTTCAACCAGCGCAACGGCGGCTACACGCGCATTGTGAGGCTCGGCTGGCGAAAGGGCGATGGCGCGGAAACAGCTAAGCTCGAGCTGGTCGGATCCGAGCTTGTGAAGCGAGCGGCGGATCGCGCTCAGCGGCGCGAAGAGCGTCTCAAGGCTCTACGCGAAGGCACGGGCGGCGAAGCAGAATCCTGAGGGGCAATTTTGCTGAGGATCCGATCGTGGATCCAGTGCTCATCCCACCACTCGATCGGATTCACCTGGATTCCGGCGATCAACATGCTGAAGTGCACGTGATCGCCGAACGCCATGCCGGTTGATCCGCTCACTCCAATGTGCTGCGCCTTCTGAATCGAGTCGCCGACCTTCACGTCAATTTTGCTCATGTGCCCGTAAAGCGTTTGCAGCGAATAGCCGTGATCGAGGATGACGCAGTTGCCGTAAATCCCGAGGCGGTCCGCATAAATCACCTTTCCTGAATTCGCAGCAAGCACCGACATGTTCGACGTTTGGGCAAGATCGAACCCGAGATGGACCTGCTCATCGACTTTTTTCCCGTTGTACAAATAGCTGCGCTTGTCGGCAAAATAGGATTCCCTTGCCCCTTTCATGGGCTCGAACGGCCCTGACCACAGCATGCGATTTTCGGTTTTGGTTCGAAGATCATAGATCTGCTGGTTGTTGGCCCGGCGCATCTCGCGGTTCAGCTTCACGAATCGGTCAATCAAGCTGCCCGTTCCTTCCGGATCGAGTTCGCCGTCGACTTTTTGCAATTCTTTATCGGTTAACTGAATATTGCTTTCGCGAAATTTCTTCGGGAAAACCTTGACCCAAAACGCGGTGGTCGCTTCCGTTCCGGCGATGTTCCGAACGAAGGCAACCGGGAGGGTATCGGGCGAAACATCCCAGGGAAACGGGAACAACGAGAAACGGCGATTGCTGTTATCGGGCTGGCCGGGCATCGGGAAGGAGCCCGCTGAGTAGCGGGCGACGCGCACTCCGGCCTCGGTCCACGAGCCGCCTAACTCGAAAGTGACGAGCTCCGATCCGCCCTGGTTAATGTAGTGTTGCCGGCCATCGGCGACGATGGTGGGTGGCCGAAGGACTACCTGAATGTCTTGCGAAAGTGTTGTTGTGCGGCCGCGAAAATCGTTCGAAGCAGCTTCGAGAATCAGTTTCGCCGGGCCTTCTTTCAAAAACGAAGCCTGCTTCTTTCCGGCTGAAAACGTGTACACGCGATTCGTCTGTTTGGATCGTGTTTTGTCCTGATATACAGTTTGGGTTTGTCCGTTCTGCTCGAGCGAAACGGAAAAAGATTTCACACCACGCGGTCCGGTAGCCTGAACGCTGATGACGCTATCGTTTCCGATGGCAGGCACGGCTCGCGCGAGTTTCAAATTCACTGTCTTGCCTGAGAACCAAACGAACCCAAGCGCGATCAGGATGAGGATTGCGATAACAGCTAATGCACGTTTTATCTGCAACATTGAATTAGTAGAGTTCAGGTCTTGACGACTCTCCGGCCTTCTATGCGGTAATTGCCTTTGAGCACCCAGGCGATGGCTTCGGAATAGATTCTATGTTCCTCGATCAAGATCCGGGCGGATAGACTTTCAACCGTGTCGTCATCGAGGACGGGGACGGTGGCTTGGATCAAGATTGGGCCGCTGTCAAGGTCCCGATCAACGAAGTGGACGGTGCAACCGGTGATCTTTACTCCGTAGATCAGGGCCTGATACTGGGCGTCGAGTCCGGGGAATGCTGGAAGTAGCGAGGGGTGGATATTAAGAATGCAATGGTCAAATTGCGAAACGAACTGTCCGCTCAGGAAGCGCATATAGCCTGCGAGACAAACCCAATTCACGCCGTGTTGGCTAAGTAATTCAACGACTTGGGTATCGAACGCGGTCCGTTCGACGCCAGTAGAGTCGAGGGAGCCGTGGGGCAGGCCGAGGTCCCGGGCGAGGGCGAGTCCCGGGGCGTTGGGCTTATTTGAAAAAACGAAGCCAATTTCGCAATCGAGCTTGCCGGAAAGAACGTTGCGGGCGATGGCTTCGAAATTCGAGCCGCGCCCGGATAAGAGGATGCCAAGGCGAGCCTTCACAGATAGATCACCTGCGGTTGCCTGCGGGACTTCGAAGGGATGACTTGGCCGATTCGATAGAAGGGTTCGCGAAGCTTCTTCAAAATTTGCGAAACGAACCCAATCTTCTTTTCGGCGACGACCAGCACCATGCCAATGCCCAGATTGAAGGTACGGCGAAAATCGTCCAAAGGGATGTTTCCCAGCCGCTTCAACAGATCAAAGATGGGTTGCTTGGGCCAGGAGTGAGGATCGATCTGGACAGCGCAACCGGGCGGAAGGATGCGCGGGATATTGTCCGTTAGCCCTCCACCCGTAATGTGTGCCGCGCCTTTGAGTAGTTTTGCGTTATGAAGAGACTGGATGGGCCGGAGATACGACTTGTGAATTTTCAGAAGCTCGTCGGCGAGGCTGCGGGAGAGATCGGAGTCGGAAAGCAATTTTCGAGCGAGGGAATACCCGTTCGTATGAAGGCCGTTCGAAGGCAGGCCGAGAAGGAGATCGCCTGGCTGAATGTCTGATCCGGTAAGCATGCGCTTACGCTCGACTGCACCGACAATAAAGCCTGCAAGGTCGTATTCGCCGGATGCATAGATGCCGGGCATTTCAGCCGTCTCGCCGCCGATGAGCGCGCAGTTATTCCGTTTGCAACCGCGCGCGATCCCGACGACTACTTCAGTGCAAACGTTCGCATGGAGCTTGCCGGTCGCGAAGTAATCGAGAAAGAAGAGCGGCGTGGCGCCTTGCACGGCAATGTCGTTGACGCAGTGATTGACTAAGTCCTCGCCAATGGTGTCGTGACGCCCAGTCGCGAATGCGATTTTGAGCTTGGTGCCTACGCCATCGGCAGAGCTCACCAGAACGGGGTCACGCCATCCTTTAAAAGAGAAGCCAGCTCCAAAGCTGCCGATCGAGGTGAGCACACCGGACGTGCGTGTTTTCGACGCGAGGCGCTTAATTGAGCGCACGGCCCGGCCCGCTTCGTCGATGTCGACGCCAGCGTCGCGGTACGTGGTTTGCTTCTTCACTGCTGAAGCAACAGTGTAACGGATGAACGGCGGAATTAGCTTTGAGGAAATGTGTGATCAGGGTTGTAGCCTGCGCCTGGATCTTGGTCCAACTCGGCAGGTTCGAGCGGTTTCGATTCGACCGTGGGATTTTGCTTCGGGTCTTTTGAGTTCAACGTCTGCTGCTCGGTAACTTTCTTCAGCATCGATGTCAGCACGGAAAGTTTCTTCGGTTGGCGCAATTTCATGACGGCACGCTAGCACGGCGGTTCGACGCAGCAGTTGCATAGGCCAGGGCCGGGAGAGTCTTTTTCTCCGCAAGTGACTCTTGTGCAAGCAGCTTCGCCTCTCTGTGACACAATAGGGAATTTCTTTTGCAAGTTGTGACTGGAAGGCGACTCCCAATGAAAAATCTGTATGTGTTGGCGATGGCGGGGCTGTCGATGGCGCTCGCTGCTTGTGCTGAAGTGCCGTTCGCGATTGCGATTAAAGATGCGCGAGTGGTGACGGTGAGCGGCGCGGAGATGGCGAAGGGAACGGTGCTGTTGCGCGGTGGCTTGATTCAGGATGTCGGACCAAACCTCGCGATCCCGGCGGACGCCTGGGTCATCGAAGGCACTGGATTGACAGTGTATCCGGGCTTCATCGACGGGTTGAGCACGTGGGGCATACCGGGAGCGGCTGAACCAGCGGGTGGGGGCAGACCGGCCGGCGCGCCAGGACCGGCTCCGGCTGTTTCACAAGCACAGGCACCGGCGCCGCCTCATTCGAACGGGCCGGAAGACCGGCCGCAAACTTATTCTTTCGAGCGGGCGGCAGACCTGGTGAGTCCGACAGATCACCGGCTCGAAGCAGCGCGGGCGGCGGGATTCACGACCGCTGCCACATTTCCGAATCGGGGGATTTTTGAAGGGTTGGGAGCGATGGTGAATCTCGCGGGGAAGCGCGGGCGCGACATGGTGATCGTTGAACCGATTGGGCAGCAGATTGTGTTTCGGACGGGTGGATTTCTTTCCGGCTTTCCGAATTCGCTGATGGGAAATATCGCGTACATCCGGCAGCTATATCTGGATCTCGATCAATACAAGCAGGCGAAAGAAGTCTATGCGGCGCACGTGAGCGGAACGCGCAGACCTGAATACGATCACGATTTGGAGGGACTGGCCCGGTCGGGGCGAGTGCTGTTACCTGCGATGGAAGCGCAGCAGATTGATCGCATTTTGCAGTTCGGGCCGGAACTGAAGACCCCTTTCATTGTTTATGGGCTGCATGAGGGATATCGGCGGATTGACGAATTGAAGCGGGCAAACGTGCCGGTGCTGGTGAGCTTGAAATGGCCCGAGAAGCCTAAGGACGAAGATCCGACAGACATTCCAAACTATCGAGAACTAGAGATGCGCGACCGTGCGCCTGCAGTTCCCGGCATGCTGGCGAAAGCGCAGGTGAAGTTTGGGTTTTACTCGGATGGCGTAAATACAGCTCCGGATCTGAAAAAGGCGGTGAAGAAAGCGCTGGACCGGGGATTGCCGAGAGCAGACGCGATTCGCGCGCTGACGCTGAGCGTTGCGGAGATGTACGGAGTATCGGACCGGCTGGGGAGCATTGATAAGGGCAAGATCGCAAATCTCGTCGTGACCAAGGGCGATGCTTTCGACGACAAGACTACGGTTGAGTACGTATTTATCGATGGAGCGGAGTTCAAACCGAATAAGGAGATGCAACGCGGGCCTGAGAAGAAAACGACAGCCGCGGTTTTAGAAACATCAGATGGAGGTGCGAACTGATGCGAGCGTTACCGGTGCTGAGTTTATCCATTACGGCCGCGATCGCGTTGAGCGGCGCGGAAACCACGTTGATTCGGAATGCGACGGTGTTGACGGTCACCAAAGGCACCGTCGAGAACGGAAGCGTCCTGATTGAGAACGGGAAAGTTGCTGCGGTGGGCGCCAATGTGAGCGCTCCAGCGGGCGCAACGATTGTCGACGGCACAGGCAAGTTCCTGATGCCGGGAATTATCGATTGCCATTCGCATACCGCGATTGAGGGCAACGTGAATGAGGGAAGCGTTTCAGACTCCTCGATGGTGAACATCAAGGATGTGATCAATCCATACGACATCAATATTTATCGCGCGCTGGCGGGCGGCCTGACGGTTTCAAATGTTTTGCACGGCAGCGCGAATGCGATTGGCGGGCAGACGGTGGTGATCAAGCTCCGTTGGGGAAAGGACGCGAACGGACTTTTGTTTGAGGGCGCAAAGCCGGGCATCAAGTTCGCGCTGGGCGAAAATCCGAAGCGGCAAGGATACCCGCCCGACTTTTTCAGCGCGGGTCCGACGCGGCCACGGCGGTTTCCGGGGACACGCATGGGAGTTGAGGATGTGATTCGGCAGAGCTTCACGGATGCGAAGAACTATCAGGCGGACTGGAAAGAGTACAACGACCGCGTGACGCGCGGCGAGCATCCGATTCCGCCTAGGCGGGACTTGCGATTGGAGCCGCTGGTAGAAGTTTTGGAAGGCAAGCGGTACGTGCATGCGCACTCTTACCGATCGGATGAGATTTTGATGCTGATCCGGCTGGCGGACGAGATGGGGTTCAAGATTCGCACGTTCCAACATGTTCTCGAAGGGTACAAGGTGGCGAAAGAGATTAAGGCCCACGGCGCGGGGGCCTCGACGTTCAGCGACTGGTGGGCGTATAAGTTCGAGGTTTACGATGCGACTCCTTACAATGCGGCGATTATGACGCGCAAGGGAGTGGTTGTGTCGCTCAATTCAGATTCGGATGAGCTGCAGCGGCACCTGAATCTCGAAGCTGCGAAGACGATGCGCTACGGGGGGCTGAGCGAGACGGAGGCGCTGGCGATGGTGACGATCAATCCGGCGAAACAGCTTGGAATTGACGACAAGGTTGGGTCGATTGAGGTAGGGAAGTCGGGGGACCTGGTGCTGCTCGATCAGCATCCGCTCTCGAATTATTCGAAGGTGCTGAAGGTGTGGATTGACGGGCACGAATATTTTGATAGAGATAAGGATCTCGAGACGCGGAAGGAGTTTGAGCAGAAGAAGAAAGCTCTGATGGATAAGGAAAAAGCGGCTAGTCAGCGTGAGGCGGGCGAAGCGAAGCCGGGTAGTGGGCCGAAGGGTGCAGGGAAGGGACAGAAGAACGCGAATCCGGAGATGGAGGTGGCGCGGTGAGGAGGATCGCCAAGCTTTTGGGAATCGGGTTACTGGTGGTTGCGCCGGGATTGTTGCCGGCGGCACAGAACGATTCGGTGTTGATTCGCAATGTGACGATTCATCCGGTGACTGCGCCTGAGATCAAGAACGGCTCGGTCTTGGTGGTGGACGGGAAGATCGCCGATGTGGGGACAACGATCGCAGAGCAAGGAGCGGGCGTGCGGGTCGTGGATGGACACGGGCTCGACTTGTATCCGGGGTTGATTAATGCGGCGACGAATGTCGGGTTGTCCGAGATCTCGTCGCTGCGGGACACGGTGGATCTGGATGAAGTCGGGCTGTTCAATCCTGAGCTGAGAGCGGAGATCGCCTACAATCCGTCGAGTGAGCACATTGAGGTTACGCGCGCGTCGGGGATTTCGACCGTGATCAGCTTGCCGGGAAGCGGATCGAGCGGGTTCGGGCGAGCGGGGTCTGAGGCGACGATTATCGCGGGGCAAGGCGCGCTGATGCACCTGGAAGGGTGGACGTGGGAAGAGGCGGCGGTGAAGCCAAGCGCGGTGATGGACATGCTGTTTCCGCAGATCCAGACGATTCCGCGTCAGTTTGCGGCGTTTCTCGGGACTGCGCCGCGGACCTACACGGAGCTGGAGAAAGAGTACAAGCAGAGGCTCGAGCAACTGGGCGATTTCTTCGAGCAGGCGCGGCGGTACCGGAAGGCGAAGGCGGCGGGCGGCGCGGATTTCCGGCAAGACGCGAAATTGGAGGCGATGATTCCGGTGATTGACGGGAACGCGCCGATTCTGGTGCGAGCGGCGAAGGAGCGGGCGATCAAGGATGCGATCGCGTTTGCGGACAAGGAGAAGGTCAGGATCATCATTGCGGATCCGCGCGAGATTGGGAGCACGGGGCCGCTGCTGAAGGCGAGAAATATTCCGGTCGTGCTGGGCAAGACGTTTCAGTTGCCGCTGCGGGACGACGATCCGTATGACGCGCCGTACACGCTGCCGAACGATTTTTATCGGGCGGGCGTGAAGATTTGTTTCGGGACGTTTGATGTGGAGTTTGCGCGCAATGTGCCGTTCGAAGCGGCGCAGGCGGCAGCGTTTGGGCTGCCGCGCGAGGAGGCGCTACGCGGGTTGACGGTCAATACGGCGCAGATTTTGGGTGTCGGGGATGAGTTGGGGTCGATCGAGAAGGGCAAGGTGGCAGATTTGATTTTGACGGATGGTGATCCGCTTCAGGCGAAGACGAATATCAAGCAGATGTTTATTGCGGGAAGGGAAGTGAGTTTGGAGTCGCGGCATACGCGGGAGTATGAGAAGTGGATGAAGAGGGAGTGAGGGGGACGGCTACTCTACATTTACGAGCTGATCGTACTCGGAATGCGTCCCAATCCAAACCCATGTCATAGTTCCGGAGTCAAGCCGACCAATCGCCCGGTAATGATCGCCGATGCGGATTGTAAATCGATCCTCACTGCCTTTCAAACGGCGGAAATGAAGAGATGGATGGCTAGGGTTCTGCTGCCATAGGAGGTAGTTCTTAGCCGCGAGCTTTTGAACCTCGGGTGGTAGAGCGTGCAGGAGCTGCCAGAGTCTTCGGGTTACAATAGACCTCACTGCGAGGCTGGCCACTCGCGAAGAGAACCTTCTCTGGATTCGTTCTCGGCGTCTTCAAAAAGGAAATCCAGCTTACCTGATGATGAGTCGCGGTCCAACTGCTGATCCCAAAGTTCTTGGTCGCGCTGGCGGAACCATTGCGCGATGCGTCGGAACTCCTCGGGCGGCAGGCTGTCTATTGCTGCCTCGATTTCCTCAACGCGGTCCATCACTTGAGTCTAGCGCGGAATCCGGAGTGATCATTTGATCAATGCCACTCGTGCAGGAGAGAAAGTTCGGTGCTGGGCGAAGCCTTTCAGTTCGTGTTATCGCCTGGCGCCGTTACGGCTAGGATTTTGAGCCTGGGAGATCAGTTGCGGATCTGATTTTGACCGATGGCGATCCGTTTCAGGCGAAGGCGGATATCAAGCGCGGATGTTTATTGCGGAAGGACAAGTGAGTTGGAATCGCGGAAGTGGATGAACAGGGAGTCAGACGGGGCCAAATTCGGACCCACGCTGATTGCGCAACTTCAATGGAATTTCTTCTCAATCAAGCTGATCTGCCGCTCGGCTTCATCGCTTCTTGGAAATCTTGGATTACGGCGCAGAGCCTCCCGGAACCATGTAACGGCATCACTCGAATCACGTAGATTTACAAGACATAGAGCGACGTTGTAAGCAGCGTCGGCGTCTTTAGGATCAAGGTCCGCCGCTCTCTCAAAACTGTCCTGCGCTGCAGCCCAATTCTGTAGATCGAAGTAAGCGAGCCCTCGGGTGAAGTGCATTATCCCCCACTTTCCATCACTAAGTGCAATGGCTGTGTCAATTGCCTTAATCGCCTCGTCAAATTCGCGGAGCCTATAATGTACATCGCCTAAGGTAAAGAAGAAAAATTCACTCCAAGGATAAAGCTGAGTCGCTTCTTTTGCGTGATTCAGCGCAGTGACGTAGACGCCTCGGCGAACAAGAACCCTTGCAATCATGTCATGCGCCTGTGCGGTTAAGTGCTTTGGGGATTCTTCCTGTTCGGTTCCGATTTCTGCGCACGTCCTTGCATCCGCTGCCACGTGATCATCTATGTCTGTTCGCGCGTGAATGGAACCGGGCTGGCTGACTAGCAACCAGTTCGAGGCCGCTTCGCACCAGTCTGACCAAGAAGTTTTGGTTGAATCACCCTGAGGCGCAGCTTTCTCGTATGACGCTGCAGCATCGCGATACTGCTCGGCTGCATGTTGCAGGGATGCAACATTCTGCCAATCGTATGGTTCAGCTTTCCCAAGCTCATCGAGTTTCTTGAACCAAGCCGCGCCCCCCGAGGAGTCTTTTAGCTCATACGCGGTTTCGAAAAAGGCCTCGTAAACTGTTGTACTTTATATTGAGGTTAAGCTGGCGCGAGCTTACGTCAAACGCCCGGTAATAATTCGCTTGCGCCTCTCGGAAGAGCTCCATATCTTCGAGAACTCCCGCTAATTCGAGGTACACGTTTGCTTCCGGAGACTTCGATAGGCGGATCGCTGCCTGGAGTGCCTTGGCTGCTTGGGCCTGAAGCGCTTTCTTATCGCTATTTTCGGCCAGCAGGCACTTTAACGTGAGCCCCTCGCCTTCTAACGCGTAAGCTTCCGCCGATGGCTGTAATTGCACGGATTTCTCTGATGCCTCAACTTCGATGTCGTAATTTGCCTCAGTGCTAGCTTTGCGAGCCACCTGCAGTAGACGTTCGGGGTCGCCAAAAGACTGAATGAGTGCGGCTTTCATAATGGAAAGGATCTGCTGCTGAACCTGCTGATATTCGGAAGTTGGCTCCGCTGAGAACTTTAGCTTCCGCTCTGCTGTATGTAGAGCCCCGATCTGTTCCATCAAACTTTGAAAGCTAGCGGGGCCGGAGACAGATGCAAGCATGAGCAGATTGCGTACCTCAGAAACCGGAATGGCAAAATTTAGGTTTTGTCCATCTCGAATCGTAGAAACCGTGACTCCGATCGCTTCGCTCCTTGAATTCAGGACGGGGCCGCCGCTTGAACCTGGCGCTATCGGAGCAGTGATCTGGAGTAGCTTCCGAGCATTCAATTCGCGTACGCCACTAACAATTCCGGTGGTAAGACTCCTTTCTAACCCCTCGGGGTTGCTAATGATCATGACGGTATCGCCCACGCTCGGTGCGTTCGCCGCGAATGAAAGCGGCTTGGCCGAAATATCAATATTGACCTTGATAAGCGCCAAATCGTTTGCTGGGTCTCGTGCTTCGATTGTGCCGGGCACCCGAAGCCCGCCCTGTTCGAGGTAAACTGTTCCTCCAGTTACCGCGTGCAGGTTTGTTATCAAAAGGTTTGTTTTGATAAGGAATGCCGTCGCGATTGACACAGGGCTCCCGGTTGAATCGCGGACGGAGATGAGGAACACGGACGGTGACGCATCCTGGTAGACCTTCGACGCAATATCGCCGGTCTGCCCCATAAGGATCGGGGCGGAACTAGTCACCAGCGCTAAACCGAATCCGAGCGTGTAGATGAGTAGAGATAGCGTTCTTGCAAAGCTTCGCATTGTGAATTTAGCAGTTTGCGTCACCTTCTCGTCTGGAAGTGCGCCGAGGTTCGAGCTCCTGCGACGGCTCGCACAGTTCAGGTGCGAATTGAGCGTGGGTGTTCTCAGCGGCAGTGCCTGATTTAGAGGCCAGCTCTCAATATCCTGTACTCTTCTCGTTAATGGGAGTTGCCTCATACCCGAAGGTTGGTTTTTCTCTAAAAGGCCGAAGTACGATCCCGCTGTTTAACGTCGGTCCGAGTTGCCACCGCTCTACTGAGGCGGATAAGTTCTTGGGAATTCATCATTCAGAAAGGATCACTTCCTTCATGTGCTTCGCGCAGGCTTCGGCAGCAGTTTGGCGGCCGTGTAAAGAATTTTTCTTGTTAACGGCATAAGCGAAGACAACCTCACTGCTCTTGATGTTTATAAGTTTGACGCTGGCTTGTTCGTCAGAATGAATCTGTCCTGAGAAAACGATCTTTGCCCAACCCGCTTTTTGGTGATCGGATACTCCGGAGAGTTCATAATCAGCGATCGCTCTGTCGTTAACAACGACAACAGGAACCTTCTTTTTCTGAAGGGCCGCAGCGAGGTACGTATCGAATCCATCGGCGGCCTCAACGAAGATTTTTGAACCGGGCGCAACTGTTTTTTCTGGTCCGGACGCGTATGTCGCGCAGGGGAGAGCGAGGACAACTATGGCATTGAGAAGTAATTTCATGGCAATCTCCAAATGGCCGACCTTTATGTCGGGCCACTGCTGAACATATCGCCGGTTCTCTCGGAAACCTGTAGTGAATCTGATCGCACTCTGTGGATCGTCAATGCGCGGCATTTAGCGAGGAGAGAGGCTCGTCTGCACGAGAACGGGTGCGGTCTCATCGCTATCGAGAACTGCCCTTAGCTCTGTGGGCAGACTGAAGGTAAGCCGCAAGAGCACCTGAAACGCTCCCATGTTTTCGGACAATAAAGGTCAAACCCCCTATTGACGGAGGCTTTATGAAGAGGATGTGGAAAACGAGTTGATAACGAAGATTTCTCCTGATTGTCCGTTCCGGTCATGCACCCTCCACGTTATCTTGTAGAGCATTTCGCTCTCGACTGGCTGAGTAGCCAACTGAATGTGAACCGTCACTTTCTCTACAGTCGTTCGGGGGTGTTTCTTCGCAGACATAACCAGTGGGCAATCTTCTACCACTTTTGTGTACAGCTGAAGAAAATGGCTCCAGGCGTCCGAACGAGTTTTTTCTAAGCTTGAAAGTCCATTAGCATTCATAAACTCCGTTAGCTCATTTCTGAGGCGTTCCATGTTTGAGACAAGCTCAACTTCGCGCCTTAACTCTGGAGGTAGATCCTGAAGTCGAACATTCCTCCTCAACTGAAGGTTGGCTGCATCAAACTTATCCAGAATGCTTTCAGCTGTCGGTCCTTCCAGCTGTGCATGAACTGTCCAGTCACAGTGAAATGTCAAGTATCGAAATTGTGTTTTCGCTTGCTGTTGTTCAAGAAGTTTTCGCGAACACCCGCGAGTAGATAGACGACCTGAACCTCCGTCGTAATACCTGCCTTGAGTTGGGCGTCTAGTTTTCTGATCATGTCTGATGTCACGCAGCTTGCAATGATAACTCTTGCGCATCCAATGACTAAACCAGCCTGTTCGGCTACATGTGGTAGCGCGGCATTTGTCAGGCTCTGTCACTTAGGATCGCGCGTGCGAATTACTTGGTGACGCTTCAGCGCTCGGGCTAGAGGGGCGGGCGTGTTGCTGTCGAAGAGAACTTTCAAGCGACCGCGACGGGTTGCTCCAATGATGCCTTCGCAAAGGCCAGCACTTCATGGGCCTGGTCAGCACTCACTTCAGGAAACCACTCGAGAAACTCATCTATGGTGGAGCCCTGTCGAGATGCTCGAAAAGCGAGAGGACCGGAACACGAGTGCCAGCAAAGCACCACGATCCGCCCAGTTTTTCGAGGTTGCGGTCGACAGCGGGGCAGGCGTTCCAGGTCATGCCCTCAGTCTACGCCGTTGCGGTTAATCGGGCTCGGGCTGGCACGATCACAAAAGCCTGCATCTATGTGCCTAGCCGTGGCGATGGTTTCCAATAGTTCCTGCAGATCACGCCGGAAGTCTGAACTGAGATCACACGACCCGTTAACATTCAATCGGGCCTAAAAACAAATTTATTTAGCAGGTAATCACCGGTTATGAGCACCAAACGCACCCATGTGGTGATCCCTGAGCAGTTAATGAGGGAGATTTGACAGGTTGGTCGGAAACCGACAACGCAGCAGCTTCATTGTGCAGGCCGCTGAACGGGAATTGCTGCGCATCCGGCAGCATGAAGCGCTGCTATCCACATTCGGAGCATGGAAGGAGAAGGACCATCCCGAGCTGAGGCATGGCTCCGCTCAATGGGTCAAGAAAATGCGCCAAGAGAGTGAAACCCGGTTCAAAAAGATCCAGCGAGCACGAAATACACGTTGATGAGCTATCTCCTGGACACGAGCATCATCATCGATTGCCTCAATGGCAAACGAAATAGAGCACAGTTACTTGATGAGCTTGTTCTGGCGGGCGGCCACACGTTAACGTGCTGCTCCATCAGCGTCACGGAAGTTTGCGCGGGAATGAGACCGAATGAGGAGCGGGCCACCGAAACACTCATACGTAGCCTGGCCCTGTTACCAATCACCTTCGATATTGCCCGTCTTGCTGGACTGCTTAAGCGCGACTACAGCAAAAAGGGGAAAACGCTGAGCGTCCCGGATGCCACGATCGCGGCGGTAGCCATCCACGGTCAGATACCTCTTATCACACAAAACCCGAAAGATTTTCCGATGAAAGAACTGCAGCTTCATACTTTGCCGCAAACCTAGGCTGACGTCAAAGCGCCGCACCCTTCGCTTATAGCGGCAGGATTTGTTCGCGTTCCGGATCGAAGTCGATGCGGCGCTTCTGCTCGTAAGAGATGTTTCCCAGGTGCGAAGCTTGGGCCGAGCGGTGCCCGATCAGCACGTCGCCATTCGGACGCCTTCTCGTTTTTAAACAGTCAATAAAGTTGTTCACGTGCTCTTGTGTGAGCGAGTCACGAGTACCGGGAAGCTGCCGGGCCGGTACGACTTCTGCCGGCTGCTTCGCGCCGGTTGGATAGTATTCGTAGCGCGAGCGGTCGATCCATAATCGCCCCTCGGTCCCGCACATCTCAATGGCCTCGCCTTTGATGCTGGGCACGAGCGTGGCTTCGAAGGTCGCAGTGAATTCGTGAGCGCCAGGATACTGTAGCTGAACGTTGATGGTATCGGGTGCGGTGCGGCCGTCCTTATAGAAGTAAACGCCTCCGACGCCTGTCGCGGAGACGGGAATGTCCCTCCCGGTGAACATGTGCACAACGTCGATCCAGTGCGTAAAGAGATCCGTGACTTGCCCGCCGCCATAGGCGAGATACGCGCGCCAGTTGTAATACTGCTGAGGGTCGTAATCGCGCCAACTCACGGGGCCAAGGAAACGATTCCAGTCCAAATCCTGGGGCTTGGTTTCGAGATACTGCGGCGCTTTCCGTAGATGCCACGCGTTGCCGTACCACCAGGTGCGGGCTAATGTGACCACGCCGATTTTGCCGGAATCGAAATACTTTTCCCTTGCCTGTAAGTAGTGGGAGCCGGAACGCTGCTGCATGCCCACCTGGCAGACACGATTGTTCTCTCGGGCGGCTTTCACGATCGGCATGCCTTCTTCTATGAGGCGGGTAAGAGGTTTTTCGACGTATACATCCTTGCCGGCGTTTAACGCGTCGATGGCGATAGTTGCGTGCCAGTGATCCGGAACGGCAATATAGACCGCGTCCAGCCCCGGGGACGCCAGCAACTCGCGATGATTTGTGAAGGTCTTCGCGTTGGGAGCCTTCTGCTGGGCTCGGTCGATGTGGGCGCGGTAGATATCGCAGAGGGAGATCACTCGAATGGCGGGGTGATTGAGAAAGTTGCCTATGACGGACGTGCCACGATCACCGGCTCCGATCAGGCCGAGATTGAGACGATCGTTCGCACCGAGCACGCGTGAATAGGAGACGGCGGTGACACCAATCGCGCCAGAAGACGCGAGACGAGTCGCCATATTTAGAAAATCTCTACGGCTGTGGTTTTCCATGATTCGATTACATCCATATCACATCGAAGATGTTGACCGCGCGGCTCAAACTAAGCTGGCGCTTGAGGTATGCGCTCGCACATAGTCAGGAGCTTGTCGGGCCTGACGAGGTGGCGGATTGCGCGATCGTCGCAACGGCGCGAATCCACCGTGTTCGGCTGGTTACTTCAGATGCGCGAATTATCGAATCGAAGCTTGTCCCGGTGCTCGAGTAATCGGACCCAGGCGTACGCGCAGTTCGGCTGTGGAGATGCGGTGACATTTCAGGCAGAGGGTGCGCATGTTGGAGAGGTCGCATTCACCTCCGCCTTCGGCTACCGGCAGGATGTGGTCGGCGTCCCATAAGCTCTTACGTCCTCGGAGCCGCCAGTTGGAGATCGCTTTAGACCGCGCGGCGCCTCGTAGCTTTTTAATCCTCATCCATTCCTTGATGCAGTTCAGTCCACAGGAGGCGCAGATGCCGCGGTCGCGCTCGAGCAGCTTTGCTCGAAGGTGGCCGGGGTCGGTCCGCAGTTTCCATTCTTGAACGCACCAGTCGGAGCAGAATGTGAATCGGCCTAGCGGCACTTCTAAATTGCACCAGCGGCACAGAGCGCGTCCGTTCGGGCCTTTGGGAAGAGTGTCACGGTCTATACGCCCGCCTGGCATTGTCCGCCGATTCTTCATGAGAACAGAATATATATGAATTGTTTCAAATGCTGCTCCGCGTTTGTGACACACTGGACGAACGGAGATTCTATGAAGATTATCGTAAGCGCGTTTTTTCTATCCACCGTATGCAGCGTGAGCATGCTGGCTGCGGACGCCGGGCGTGCCTCAATGGCTCACATCTATGACCGGCAGCTCTCGAGCATCGAGCGTGAGGTTGTTTCGCTTGCTGAAGCTATGCCATCGGACAAGTATGATTTCGCTCCGAGCGCCGGTGAATTTAAGGGAGTGAGGACGTTCGGCCAGCAGATGTCGCACATCGCAACCGTAATCTACGAGGTGTCGGCCGGTGTGTTGGGCGAGAAGAGTCCCGTCGAGGCGGGGAAAGCGGAGAATGGTCCCGACTCGCTGAACACGAAAGATGCGATTGTGAAGTATTTGAAAGACTCGTTTGCATATGCGCATAAAGCGATGAATACGCTTACGGACCAAAATTTCACGGAACAGGTTCCTTCGCCGTTTCGTAACAAATACGCGCGCGGGTGGCTCGCCAACATGGCGCTGTCGCACACGTCCGATCATTACGGCCAAGCTGTTGTTTATGCGCGAATGAACGGAATCGTTCCGCCGGCGAGTCGGCAATAGTAACAGCGGCCTATTCGCCGGACCCGCTTCCCACTTTTAGAACGGCCAAAAACGCTTCCTGCGGAATGTCGACACGTCCGACGCGCTTCATGCGGCGCTTGCCCTCCTTCTGCTTTTCCAGCAATTTGCGCTTGCGTGTGATGTCGCCGCCGTAACACTTCGCAAGCACATTCTTGCGCATGGCGGAAATGGTTTCTCGCGCGATGATCTTGTTTCCGATGGCGGCTTGCAGCGCAACTTCGAACATCTGGCGCGGGATGAGTTTGCGGAGGCGCTCGATCAGCGCCTTGCCTCGCTCGTAGGCGAAATCGCGATGAACGATGATCGAGAGCGCGTCAACGGGTTCTCCCGCGACTAAGACATCAAGCTTCACCATAGGCGAGACGCGATAACCCGAAAGATGATAATCGAGCGAAGCGTAACCCCGGGAGGCGGATTTTAGCCGGTCGTAGAAGTCGAGAACGATTTCATTCAACGGCAGCTCGTAGAGCAGAAGGACACGGCCGGTTCCGATGTACTCGAACTTCTTCTGCACGCCGCGCTTTTCTTCTAGGAGCTTCAGGATCTCGCCGATGTGCTCTTCGCGCGTAATTACGGTGGCATCGATGATGGGCTCTTCGACTTGCTGTATGGAAGAAGGCTCGGGGAATTTTTGCGGATTGTCGACCTCAATCACCTCGCCGGCAGTGGTCGTGACGCGGTAACGGACGCCTGGAGCGGTCGTGATCAGGTCGATTTGGAACTCGCGTTCGAGACGTTCCTGCACGATTTCGAGGTGCAAGAGGCCGAGGAAGCCGCAGCGAAACCCGAAACCGAGCGCGGCGGAGCTCTCGGGCTCGAAGCTGAAGGCGCTATCGTTCAGCCTGAGTTTTTCGAGGGCATCGCGCAGCAAAGCGTGCTCATGCGATTCGACGGGATAGAGTCCGGCGAATACCATAGGCTTGACTTCCTGGAAACCGGGCAACGGTTCGTCGGCAGGATTCGCATCATCGGTGATCGTGTCGCCGACTTGCGCATACGAGACAGTTTTGATGTTCGCGAATACGAAGCCGACTTCGCCCGAACTGAGCTGCTCGCAAGCGATAGGTTTCGGCGATTGGAATCCCAGTCCTTCGACGTCGTAAGTCGCGCCGTTCGACCACAGGCGGATTTTTTGTCCCTGACGCAGCGTGCCATCCACGACACGCGTGAGGATGATCACTCCGCGATAGGTATCAAACCAGGAATCGAAGATGAGCGCGCGAAGCGGAGCGTCAGGATCGCCTTTGGGCGGGGGCACGCGGTGGACGATTGCCTCGAGGATGTCTTCAATTCCGACGCCGTTTTTGGCGCTAGCGAGGATCGCGCCGCTTGCGTCGAGGCCAATTACCTGCTCAATCTGCTCGCGAATCCTTTCGGGCTCAGCCGAGGGTAGATCGATCTTGTTGATGACCGGAATAATTTCGAGATCGTGATTTAACGCGAGATAGGTGTTGGCCAGCGTCTGCGCTTCGACGCCCTGGGACGCATCGACGACCAACAGCGTTCCTTCGCAGGCCTGCAAACTGCGCGAAACTTCGTAGCTGAAATCGACGTGGCCGGGCGTGTCGATGAGATTGAGCTCGTACATGTTGCCGTCGCGCGCTTTATAGTTCAAGCGGACTGCGTGCGCCTTGATTGTGATGCCTCGCTCGCGCTCGAGATCCATGGTGTCGAGCACCTGGTGCATCATCTCGCGCTGCGAAAGGGCGCCCGTGTATTCGAGCAAACGATCAGCAAGCGTCGATTTCCCGTGATCGATATGCGCAATGATAGAGAAATTGCGGATAAAGCGGGAATCCATGCGCTAGACTGTGGGGTAAACCGAATTATCCCATAGCGTTGCCCGCAGCCCCGCGCGTCCTCCGCCCTTTTCATGCCTTATAAGACCTTCCAAGGATCGCTCGATGCTACTGACCTGCGCATCGGCGTTGTCGTGAGCCGGTTTAATGAGTTCATCACGGAGCAACTGGCGCAAGGCGCGTTGGAAACGCTTGAAAAATACGGCTGCCCTCACGAGAACATCACGTTCATAAAGGTGCCTGGAGCGTGGGAGTTGGCGGCCGCAGCGAAGCATCTCGCCTCGCGCTGTGACGCAATAGTAGCGCTTGGAGCAGTTGTGCGCGGCGACACTCCGCATTTTGAGTACGTGGCGAGCGGCGCTGCGAATGGGCTGACGCAGGTAGTCGTGGAAACAGGCGTGCCGATCGCGTTCGGCGTTCTAACAACGGACGACATGCAGCAGGCGATGGATCGCGCGGGCGGAAAAAGTGGGAATAAAGGATGTGAAGCGGCCGAAGCGGCGATTGAGCTGGCGAATCTGATCAAGCAGCTGAAGGATGGGCGTTGAGCATGGCGGCCCGGCATAGATCGAGAAAGCGCGCGCTGCAAGTTCTGTTTGAGTGGGACATGCGCGGGGAGCCCATCGAGGGCGCGATTGCGCATTTTTACGAAAGTCTGTATTCCGAGGAGAGCGAGAAGAAACCGAAACCCGACAAGTTTATGGAAGAGCTGGCGCGCGGAACAGTCGCAAATGCCGAGCAGATCGATAGGCGGATCGAAGGCAAGTCCGAGCACTGGCGACTGGAGCGCATGCCTGTAGTCGACCGAAATATTCTTCGCTTGGCAATCTACGAGCTAACGCAGCAAGCTGTGGCGGCTCCGATCGTCATCGATGAAGCGCTCGAGTTAGCGCGCCGGTTCTCAAGCGATGAATCGATCTCATTTATTAACGCCATTCTCGATGCAGTGCGGCGGGAGACGGTGGCGGTCGGCAGTTGAGGCGGCCGGTTCAATATATGCCGACCGTTATGCTTATCCTGCGATAGCTGAAGGCGCTGATCTCAATTTCCCGGTCAAGAGAATCCAAGCACAAAGCGCACCCAAGGGTATCCACGATAGGACTCCGAGATAGCTGACGAGCGTAAAATTCGGACCGCCGAGAAAAAGCAAGAGAGTTAACGAGACGCCAAAACTGTTCGTCGCTCCGTGCGCGATGCTGCTCGACCAAATACTGCACGTTTTTAACCGCAGCCATCCAAAAATGATAGAGAGCAGGATAGTGCTTATTGGAAACACGAGAAGCCCTACGCCAATATTTTCGTAATGCTCATATCCGAGAAGAATGAGCGGATAGTGCCACATGCCCCAGATGAGCCCGGTTACGACGGCGGCGAGCGCCGGCCGCTTTGCAAGAAGACGGATTTGCAGGTAGCTGCGCCAGCCAAACTCTTCGCCCCACGTAATGATTGTTGCGGCAGGAATACCTATAGCGATCATTTGAAGGATCAAAATCGCCCATAGCGCCGGGGTTACTCGCAGAGAAGAAAGCCTCGCTTGCGGCACGAGGATGCGGAAGGCTCGATGCAAAGAAAAATCGGGCCGGCTGATACCGAAAAGAACTGCCAGCCCGATGATGGTCGCAACGACTACGGCCGGCAACAGATATCCCGCGAAAAAATAGTATTTCCAGCTCTTCTTAAAGTTAGGCTGTAGGCCGGCGTCCGAAAATCCCTCACGCGTTATCCACTTTCGGACAATGATCGCCGAGATCGCGGGCATGAAGGCCCCGGGGAACAGCGCGAACTGGAACAAAAGACTCGACGGGGAAATCTGGAAGACGCGTGAAGCAATGATCCATCCTACCCACCAAAAGCCCCAGGCGCCCAAAAACGTGATAGCGATATACGCGCAAATCCCCTTCGCATTCATCGACTGCTTACCTTAAAAGCTGACGCTGCGCGCGCAGAACTACTCAAATTCTGCGCTCGGCCTCAGCATCGAGAAGATGCAGGATCAGGCGGAAGGGCATCCCGGCGAGATCGTTTTTGCTGTTGATATCGTCGCGGATGTCGAGCAGGGCGCGTTCGAGCAGATTCGCGCCGAGAAGTAACTGTTGCTGCGCTTCTGAATCGGGCAGATAGGACGCGCCCGCGGCGGTTTTCCAGTAACCGCGAAGGTACGCGGCGCTGACATGCGAATACCAGAAGCGGCCCCACAGCCTGAGCCTTTGCAAAATGGCCATCTCGTTCCGCTCGCCCGCGGCTAGCTGGCGCGCTGAGGATTGAGCAGCATATCCGAAGGAAAGCAGGATGCTCGCCACGTCTCGCAAGGGGCAGCGCTTGATGCGCCGTTCACTGAGATGCAGATCGGGATCGCCTGCAAAGTCGAACATCGTTACATCGCCATTTGTAACGAGCAAATGGCCGAGATGAAGGCGGCCGTTGTAACGCGTGCGCATGGAAGGAATGCGCTGATCGAAGATGGCGCGAAAACGGGAGATGATCGGCTCTTCTTGCTCGAGAACCTTACTGGCGAGAGCGCGGATCGGATCAGCCATATCGGAAAAGCGCTGCCGGAGAAACTCAAAGCGGCGGCTGGTTAGGGCGACATAGCCGTGGTAAAGGCTCTGGCGATAGAAATCGTTGAATGGTTCAGGCGCAAAAGCCGGATCGGAAGAAGGCTCGGCTACGATGAGATGCAGCTCGGCGGTGCGCCTGCCCATGATCTCGGCTAAAGGAAGATACGGCCCGATAAGCTCAGTCGCGATTTGTGGTGGATGACTGAGCGCGAAACTGAGTGCATAGAAATTCGTCGGCGCAGATTTCTCCACCTGCGCGCGCGAGTGTTTCGTGCGCTGCATCCGCTCGAAAAACTCGGATAGGTGGTTACGCGTCAGGCGCCAGGCATCGCCTTCGTTAGGAACGAATCCATGCAGGACCGCGATCGTGGTGCGCTCGCCGGTTTCGGGCGTGTACTCGAGAGATCCAGCAAAGGGAGCAGCGTGCGGGAACGGATGCTGTTCGGTCAATAGCTGGCCCATTTCGACGCCCGGATGCGGCCCTGGCTCGACGACGCGCAGAAGCTTCAGAACGAAGCGGTCGCCAAAGCGTATGGAGGTGTTGATCTCGGATGCCGGCTCATGAGCAGGTTGCAGGTTGGGATGCGGGGGACCCCAGAGGCGGCGGAACTCGCGGTTGCGTTGCGGAATTAAGACACCCGCTTCGGCTACGAAGCGCTTGTGACGCGCGAAGGCTTCAAGGAGCAAGCTGGAAAATTCCTCGCTTGCCGTGGCGTCATAAAGAAAAGTTCGCGTGCCGTCGGACGCGCGTACCTCGGCAATCAGAGCGTCAGGGTGCTCATCCTGAAGCAACTGCGCTTCATCACCGCGCGCCGAGCCGACCGGCAATACGTAGGTTTCGGGATCGCCCGCAGTGTACTCGGCACGGACCAGCAGGATGACGTGCTTATTATGCGAAATCGGAACCACTTCGGTGATTTCGATAGACCGGAAGCGGCGCTCTCTGCCGCGAAACCAGCGCCGGGAAAGGAGAAATTTGGGCAGAATGGCGGCAATGCTTGCGCGAACGCTGGTCTCCCAGATGCCCTCGAGCTCCTGGACAGCGACAATTGGGACGCCAGCCATCCCCGTTTTTACGTGCGGCGGGGTGACTGCAACCGGCGCAGCCCGCGCTTCGAGTGAAAACCAATAAAACGAATTGGGACCAAGTGTCAGAGGATAGTAGGATTCGCCGATGGCTGGAAATTCCGTGCGCCCAAACATCTCGACCGGCGTGTAGCCCCTGTATTTGCGCAAATCGAGCTCGACAGGCTGTGCGAAACGCGAGAGGTTCGCAATAATCAGCAATGTCTCCTGCTCATACCGCCGCAGGAACACGATGACGCGTTGATTTGAGGGCTGAAGGAATTCGATGCTGCCCCGGCCGAACGCGCGATACTGTTTGCGCAGCGCAATCAGGCGTTTCATCCAGCTCAACAGCGAATGCGGGTTATCCTGCTGCGCCT
Source organism: uncultured Acidobacteriaceae bacterium (assembly GCA_963703035.1). Taxonomy (GTDB): domain Bacteria; phylum Acidobacteriota; class Terriglobia; order Bryobacterales; family Bryobacteraceae; genus Bog-105. The sequence continues at coordinate 4,514,714 of OY969780.1, forward strand.
CGACGTTGATCGATTCGTAGTGATAGGCAGGATCGATATTAACGGGAAGATATAGCTTTTGCGGATTAGCAGCCGAGAATCCGGCGTTTCGGTCGGGGCTCCACTGCATGGGAGTGCGAACGCCGTTGCGATCTCCGAGGTACACGTTGTCACCCATTCCGATTTCGTCGCCGTAATAAATGACGGGCGTTCCGGGCAAAGAAAACAGCAGGGCGTTCATCACTTCGATACGCGGGCGATCATTGCCGAGAAGTGGAGCGAGGCGACGGCGGATTCCGAGATTGATGCGCGCGCGCTGATCGGACGCGTAAACGCGGTACATGTAATCGCGCTCCTCGTCGGTGACCATTTCAAGCGTAAGCTCGTCATGGTTGCGAAGAAACATGGCCCACTGGCAGTTCTCCGGAATGGGAGGCGTGCGCCGTAGAATCTCAACGATGGGCAGGCGGTCTTCGAGACGAAGCGCCATGAACAGCCGCGGCATGAGCGGAAAATGGAACGAGACGTTGCACTCATCGCCATTCCCGAAATAGGCCACCGCGTCTTCCGGCCACATGTTCGCCTCAGCAAGGAGCATGCGGTTCGGATACTTTTCGTCAATGTGGCGGCGGAGCTCTTTTAAGAACCCATGCGTTTCCGGAAGGTTCTCGCAATTGGTGCCCTCGCGCTCGTAGAGGTAAGGAATGGCATCGAGACGGAACCCATCGACGCCCATGTCGGCCCAGAAATCGAGCGTGTGCATAACCGCGCGCCGCACGACCGGATTATCGAAATTCAAATCCGGCTGGTGCGAATAGAAGCGATGCCAATAATAGGCCTTGGCGACGGGGTCCCAGCTCCAATTGGAGGGCTCGAAATCTTTGAAAATGATGCGCGTGCCGCTGTATCGGTCGGGGTTGTCGCTCCACACATAGAAGTCGCGCCACCGCGATCCGGGCTCCGCTCTTCGAGACCGCTGAAACCATTCGTGCTGATCGGAGGTGTGATTGATGACCAGTTCGGTGATGACACGTAAGCCGCGGCGGTGCGCCTCACGTAGGAAGCTCTGGAAGTCGCGCAGGGTGCCATATGCGGGGTGCACATTGCGAAAATCCGAGATATCATACCCGTCGTCCTTCCAGGGAGAAGGACAAAAAGGCAGCAGCCAAATAGTGGTGACGCCTAGATCTTCAAGGTAATCGAGCTTCTCGGCGAGGCCGCGGAAATCACCCATTCCGTCGGCGTTCTTGTCCGCGAAAGCGCGGACGTGAAGCTCATAAATGATGGCGTCTTTGTACCAGAGAGGATCATCTTCCAGCCCGCTGAGAATTTGCGAGTGCATTCCGTTTCGCGCGATTTAAGGAGGTGAGGAACTGGCCGACCGCGGGCACATCCGGCAGCCAGTATTGCGCCTCTGTTTCAGCAGTGGGCTCCCCGACTTTGATAGTAATACCTTCGGGAATGGCCGCGAATCCATCTTCATCGGTGAGATCGTCGCCGATGTAAATTGGAAGCGAGCCCGCGGGGAGTACTTCGCGCGCGATCCATTTCACCGCGTGCCCTTTGTTCCATGTGATTTGGGGCCGCACTTCGAGGACCCTCTTGCCTTCCCGGCAATTGAACGACCGCGAACGGCTGACGGTGCTGTGAGTGACGCTCCGAACCCACTCGTGCAAATGCTCGGTTACGGAGCGGAAATGCACGCTGAGCGTCAGGGCCTTATCTTCGATCTCCAGACCGGCGGTATCGCTGAGAGCGAGCTTCAATTGCAGCAACACGCAGCGCAACTCACGCCGCAGCGCTTCGGCTCGCGGCTCGCGAAAACGCACCGTGTCGGATTCAATTTCCAAACCGTGATTGCCGGCGTAGATAACGTTGCTCAAACCAGCGCGTTCGCGTACGTCGCTTAAAGCGCGGCCGCTGACAATCGCGACATCAAACTCCCATCGCTCGCTGAGCGCCTTGAGAATGGAGGAAATCTCCGGATCGAGCCGGGCGTCTGCCGGACTCGCCACAATCGGTGAAACTGTGCCGTCGAAATCCAGGAAAAGCGAAATTCGCGGCGCTTCGGTGATGCGCTCTTGAATTGCGTCCAAGTTGTCGAGCAGAGCGAGCGCTCGCTGAGGTGCGCGCTGAGTCGAACTCATACGGCGACGCCCAAAGCCGGCAGGGGCGGTTCCTCCGGGTAGTCCTGATCGGCGTGTTCGGGAAATTCGATTTTGGCCAAGTCGGATAAGAACTTTCCCGCCCAGCGATACACGTTGTTGTGTTCCACCGTTTCGCGCATTTTCCGCATTCGCCGCTTGCGTTCTTCGGGCTGCATCTCCAAGGCTTCGCGATATGCGTGGGCGCATTCTTCGATCGAGAACGGGTTTACGAGCAGTGCGTCTTTCAGCTCATACGCCGCTCCGGCGAACCGGCTGAGGACCAGAACACCGTCTTCATCTATCCGGCTGGCCGCAAACTCCTTGGCAACCAGGTTCATCCCGTCATGCAGTGAAGTGACGACGCAGAACTGAGCCAGCCGATGCAATGCGATCATTTCAGGGTTGGTGTAGTGGCGCTTCAAAAGCACAACGGGCTTCCAGGAGGCAGTCGCCCAACGGCGATTGATCTGCGCGGTCAGGTATTCAACTTCCTGTTCAATCTGCCGGTAGGCCGGAAGCGTGGAGCGGCTTGGCACCGCGATCTGCACGAAAACGAGCTTGCCCCGATATTGAGGATCTTCGTCGAGCAGCCTGTCGAAGGAGCGTAGGCGCTCTGGAATTCCTTTGGTGTAATCCAAGCGATCAATGCCGATTCCGAGGAGTTTGCCGCTAAGAGACAGCTCTTTTCGCCAGCGGCGCATCTGGTTCGCAACCACATCAGATTGCGCAATTTCGGCGTGCTCATCGAAATCAATGCCGATCGGGAAGGGGCGGATCAGCGTACAGTGGCCGCCCTGGCAGATTTCGGAACCTGATTCGTCGATGCGCGCCTCGAGTGAGCAGTCAACCGTCTTCAGGAAATTTTGGCAGTGATGCGGGAGATGGAAGCCGAGCAGGTCGTTCCCGAGCATGCCGTCGAGGATCTCTTCCCGCCATGGAAATGAGCTAAAAACTTCGCGATTCGGCCACGGAATGTGCCAGAACTGAGCAATTACGAGATTCGAGCGAGCGTTGCGCAGCATGCGCGGAAGCAGCGCGAAATGATAGTCCTGAATGAAAACGAACGTCGGACTATCACCCGCTTCTTCGAGCACGGCTTCTGCGAAGCGTTCGTTGACGCGGCGATACATCTGCCAGTGATCGGGATCGAAAATAGGACGCGTGAACGCGACATGGCACAAAGGCCAGAGCCCCTGATTGGAAAGACCGGAATAGTGACCTTCTTCCTCTTCCGGGGTAAGCCAAACACGGCGCAATGTGTATCCGGGACGGTTCGGGGGCACTTCGACGTGATCGAATTGATCTACGGTTTCCTTATCGGCATTCCCGCTGCCATGCGCGATCCACAGACCGCCACAGGCCTGCATCACAGGATCGAGCGCACTGGCCAGGCCGCTGGCCGGCTGAACGCATCGGATTTCGCCGTTTACGTTCTGGTGCTGGAAAGGCTCTCGATTGGACACGACGATGACACGATAGCCGTCGAGCTTGGTGCGGACAAACTGGCTGAGAAAGTCACGCGTCCAGACCTTCAAGATTAAGCTCCTTTCATTCTGCGGTTAGATGCCGGAGGGCTAGGTCGTGTTTCGCCAACGCCAAGCGCGCCTGAACAGGTAGCCTCGCGGGCTTAGCTAATTATATCCGATTAGGAGGCAGCCCGCTTCCAGCCCGTTCACGTCGAATTAATCGTTCCACTTAGATGCCCCCGCTCTCACGTATAAATAAGGTATGACTCTCGGAACGCTGGGATTCGCCATGGGCTCGGCGTGGCTATCGGGCATCAACCTCTACGCCACCGTGCTCACGCTGGGCCTGCTGCAGCGGTTCGGAATGGCGCATTTGCCGGGCGATCTCGCGTATCTGAGCCACACCTGGATCATCGCAGTTTCGGCGGCTCTATTTGCGATTCAGTTCATTGCCGACAAAATCCCGGCAGTCGATTCCGTCTGGGACATGATTCATACGTTTATTCGCGTCCCTGCAGGCGCGGTGCTTGCGGCGGCCGCGGTGGCCCATTTCGATCCCAAGATACGGCTGATCGCGTTTTTGCTCGGCGGCGGTATTGCGCTCAGCTCGCATAGCGCGAAGACGGCGACGCGAGTGGCGGCGAACACTTCGCCTGAGCCATTCTCGAATATCGCGCTAAGTCTCATCGGTGATGTGCTGACCGTAGGCGGCGCTCTTTTGATGGCGGTCCACCCCGCGGTTCTGTGCGTGATCGTGCTGATCGCGGTGATCGTTTCGGTGCTTTTGTTCCGCTGGATATGGCGCGCGCTGAAACGGATTTTCGGAATGCGCGCGAACCACGTGCGTGGGCTGGGGGCTACGGATTAGCTCTTGTGGACACGTAACAAGATCACGCTGCGCCTTGGGACTATGGCTGTGTAGCTATTACCGGAGAGATTCAGATCTTTGTGCTTCCAGAGATCGCGTGCTTTTAGCGCACCGGTCAATCCAAAATCGGACCAAGTCGGGCTGATGGATTTGGCTTCTGCGCCGCGATTGAAGAGAGCGACGATCGTCGAGCCATCCTGCATGGAGCGCGTCCACACTTCCGCGCTTCCGCTTTGCACAGTTCGGTTCGCGGGATGAGCGGCCGGGTCCTGATCGACCGCAATCACTTCAGAGTTCGTGAGTATGGCGAGCGTGGCCGGGGACATGTGCCGCAAGTCATTCCCGGCGAGCAGCGGCGCGGCGAGCAGGCACCACAGACTCATGTGGACGCGGTACTCGTCGTCGCTCATGCCGCCATTGCCAACTTCGAGCATGTCGGGATCGTTCCAATGGCCAGGCTTCGCGTAGCTTGCGATCTCGGCTTGTTTGAAGCCGATAGTTGACATGCTTGACCAGGTGTCTTCGATGTCGCCCGTGGTACGCCAGAGATTGCCGCCGGATTTGGCGCCCCAAGTCCATACCTCATCTCGCCCGTACTGGCAAAGACTGAACACGATCGGATGCCCGACAGATTCGAGGGCCTGACCCATTTTCTGGTACACGGCGGGCATATCCGTGTCTTTATAAATGGCGTGTGCCGAGCACCAGTCGTACTTGAGATAATCGATGCCCCAGGCGGCGTAACTCTTCGCATCCTGCTGCTCGTGCCCGTAGCTGCCTTCATATCCGGCGCAGGTCTTCGGACCTGGCGATGAGTAGATCCCGATCTTCAGCCCCTTCGCATGGACATAGTCAGCAAGCGCCTTCATATCCGGGAACTTGCGATTGGTCGTTATGTTACCGGCTGCATCTCGTCCGGCTTCCCAGGTGTCATCAATATTGATATAGGTGTAGCCCGCCTTCTGCATGCCGGAGGAGACCATGGCGTCCGCGATACTTCGCACGGTAGGATCGTCGATTTTGTCCGCGAAGTGATTCCAGCTGTTCCAGCCCATCGGAGGCGTGCGGGCCAGGCCGTTATCGGGAACATCGCGCAAGGCTGGAACAGGCAGGGGCGCAGGCGGGCGCAGGGCAGATTCGGAAGTTCGCTCGGCCGTGACCTTCATCGGCTCAGAATCGTTTCTTTCCCCTCTCGTCGTGTAAGTCAGTTGCAGGTGATCGTCAGTGAGGACACCATCGTACGTCAGTATCACGGTGCTCCATGGATTAGCCGTGATGTGCAGCTTGCCGTTCGTGTAGGAACCCTCAGAAATCTTCGTCTCGTCATAGCTGCGGATGATGCTGCCGGTCACAGCCGTCCCATCCTGTGAAAGCTTCAAAAATGTATCTTGGACGGTTCCGTCAGCATTCGGGGTGTGGATGACCCAGGTGCCTGTAACGGTTGTTTGGCTCGAGGCGTAGGTGACTGCCGCCCCAATCACGAAAATGAGGGACAACATGGTTCGGGTCTTTGACATGAGTCCTTTCTGTCAGGTCTTCAGAATCTGATCTTTGCCCAGACCTGAATCTGGCGCGGCGAATTCGGCGTGTCACTTGTGATACTTCCGAAGGCCGCTGTGCCCAAAGTATTATTCGGTGGGCTGAAATGCGGCGTGTTCAGGATGTTAAAGAAATCCGCACCAAACATGAGATCCAGCCGCTCGGAAAGGGGAGCGGCTTTTGCGACAGAGAAGTCCCAGTTGATGATCCCCGGCGCGCGGATATGGCCGACTCCAGCGTTGCCGAATGTGTAGGGCGGTGGATTCACAAAGCAGCCCGTATCGAACCATTCGTTGACGGTTCTCGGCATCGGAACGTGACTGCAGGTAATATCTGCCTCGTTTATCGTTCCATTATTGTTGAGAGCCGGTGACGCGACAAATACTGGCAGCGGCGGACCCGACTGAAACACGTTAATTCCGCTCACTGTCCAGCCTTGAAGAAGGTAGCCGGCGAGACCTGATGACCCAGCCAACAGCGACTTGCCGTTCCCAATGGGTAGCTCGTAGCTGTAACTGACCACCAGATTTTGCGGGATGTCGAGTACGGTGAAGTCGGAACTAAGACCGCGGTTGAGCGCGTCGTTGTAGGGGTAAATAATATTCGAAATATCATCGATCGTTTTTGACCATGTGTACGAGGCGAGCAGATAGAATCCCTCCCCCAAGCGCTTCTCGACCTTAAATTGAGCCGCATTGTAACGCGAGTACCCATCGCCGTTGCGCTGGTCAACCGTCGGAATATTCGGCGCGACGGCGAAGAAAGGCAGTCGCGGAGTAATCGGGCCTGGTCCGGGTTCAGTTTGATTCAGCTGAAGGTCTCTGTAGAGGTGAATTCCGTGCGTACCGACATACGCGCCTGTTACGACCAGGTTCCAGGGTAATTGACGTTGGATACTGAAATTCCAGACTTGGGCTTCGTCCTGACGGAAATTTTTAGCGACGAAGAAAACTCCAAAACCAGGCGGCGGAGTTAATGTCCCACCGGGAGTGTACGGCACCACGAGCGGCGCGGGGAGGCCATCGCTTACGCTCCTGAACGGCGTGTAGATGTTCGGATTGATGAGCGTCGTGATCGTGAAGAAAGGATAATTGCGTTCAAGAGTGCCCCCAGTGGCGCCGAAGTTGTCTGGGAAATAGCTGATTCCGAATGCCGCGCGGATCGCCGTTTTGCCGTTATCAGGCGAATAGGCGAGGCCAATCCGCGGACCCCAGTTTCCAAAGTAGTTGTCTACGTTTGGTCCGGGATTTTTAGGTGATGCGACAAGGATTAATCCTGTCGCAGGTTCGAAATTTGATTGGCGGTTAAAGGCTTCAACCGGCCGTGTAAATAGATCCCGTCGCAGGCCTAGATTGATCGTTAGTCGATTTGTTATGCGCCAATCGTCTTGGGCGTACAAGCCCGCGAACGTCATTCGGACACCCGGGCGCGTGTTGACGAAATCTCGATCAACGGATGCCGGATAGCCGAGTAGAAAACTCGCGATGGGATTTCCGGCGCTCGCGCCAAAGCCGCTTGTGACATTGCCGTCGAAATTGAAGACCCCTCGCGGATCGATCTGAGCATTGGTCAAAGTGGATTGAATCCGCTGAATATCGGCTCCGAATTTCAGGGTGTGTTTTCCGTTGGTCCTCGTGAGGTTATCGGTGTATTCGAAGATGTTGGCGATCCTCTGAGCGTCCGTCCAGCCTGGGTCGCCGGTCGAATAGTATCCAGGAATGTTGAACTGTGCAATCCCCGACGTGTAAGGGAGACCCGGTATATTACCATTCGGAATCCCCAGAGCATTGTTCTCCTCAATTCCGTACGAGTTGGCGGTATCGCTCACATTGAACCGGTTGAAACCCATCCTAAATTGATTCACCATGTTTGCCGAGAAGGTGTGGTCCCAACCGGCGACGGCATTTTGATTTAAAGAATTAGAATTCGGTCCTCCCATCATGAAGACGTTTCCTGGGGAGGGTGAGTCAAAGGTTCGCCAGGCTGCCGATTCGCGGCCAAACAGGTGATCATTTGAGCCAGCCTGAAGATCCACCTTGATGTCGAATTGAGGAACATTCTGCGTATTCAGGGTGTTCGTGACGTAATTATTTGCGATACCGGGGAGATTGGGCAGAGGATAGAGGTTTGCCACTTTTTGCGAGATCGGATTGATGCGCGATGGCGGAATCGTGTTATTCGGAAACGGGGCACCGGTCAGGGGATCGTAGATTACCGGTTGGCCGTCTTCGGTTAAGATTCCAAGCCGCTGAAGGGGAGTAGGAACGCTAAGCAGATACGTCTGCCCGGCGTGCTGGATGAGTTGCTGGTAATCCGCGAAAAAGAATAGTTTGTTCCGGACAATTGGTCCGCCTACAGCGCCCCCGAATTGATTCGATTTGTAGGGGAATCGCTGCTGCGCGAAGAAGTCGCGAGCGTTTAGGTCCTCGTTTCGCAGATAGTTGAACGCCTCGCCATGGAAAGCATTGGTGCCCGACTTCACGACAGTGTTAATGATCGCACCCCCAAACGAGCCATATTCGGCGTTCGGGTTGCTTGTCTCGACTTTGAATTCATCGAGTGAGTCGAGCGGCGGCGTAATGCTGATGAAGGCGTTTAACGGCTCATCGTTGTGGACGCCATCGAGCATGTAGTAATTCCCGGACCAGGGCAAACCATTAACGATAGCGTTCGTCGCACCGAACGATCCAGCAGCGGACGGATTCTCGGCAAAGTCCCCGAATCCCGCTTGTACTGCTCCTGGTGTTGTAAAGACTAACTGTTCAAATAACCGGCCATTCAATGGGAGAGCCTGGATTTGCTTTGCTTGAATAACTTGGCCGAGGTCGGATGTCGTACTTTGAACAAGTGTCGCTTCCGCGCTGACGGTGATCTCCTGACTTGTGGCACCGGGTTGCAGAGTTATATCGATACGGGTCGTCTGTTGAACGAGGACGACGATGTTCCTGGCCACGCTCGTGGAAAAGCCGGTCATCTGTGTGGCCAGCTCGTAAGTTCCAGGTGCAACGTTCGGGATCGTATAATCGCCGCCAGCGCCTGTAATCGCTTTCAATGAATTACCGGTTTGGGAATTCGTCGCCGTGACTTGCGCTCCAGTCACGACAGCGCCGGAACTGTCTCGCACGGTGCCAACAATCGTTCCCGAAATCGCCTGCCCAAACATTTGAGCAGTGAAGAGGAACGAAAGAGCGGCGAGACGCGCGAGCTGGGTCTTGGATCTCGAACAGATTATCGAGCCCATCGGATTACCTCCGCAGCAAGATCACGGAGCCGATGGACGTCGGGCATTTACAATGCAACGGCGGTCAAAACGACCCCACAAGTCTTATAAACCAGATTGGTAACAATTTCAACCGTTTTGTTTCGGAGCCTTTGGTGTAAACTGCCTGAAACTGGATGGCAGAATGCAAGTCAAGGGATACGAAGTGTCGGCAGCAATACTGGTATTCACTCTTTCAGCGCTCTCCGCCTCAACGGAAGCACGCCCCGGAAGCGTTACAACTGCGGATCTCGTGCGGAATTCACTTATTGAGTCTTTCCCGAATCTGCTGAACGCCGAAGGTACGCCACGCGGCGCAACTGCCAAGACACGGCATGTCTTCTTCGATCTCGGATCGTGGCATGGCTTTGGACTTCCTGACCGCGCGGATCCCGTGCATCAGGGCGGCTTTACCGGTCCATTTGTATTTCACAACGGAGGCAGCTGGATTAGCCAGGGTCTCGCCCGCCTAACGCTGCAGCGCGCCGATACGCACGAGAAGATCGATTTGTCTAAAGATCTTCATGCCCAACTCATCTCATATCCGGGCTCGTTATGTGAAAAGTACGTAGAGGCAGGTCTCTCCATAGAACTGGAGTTGTGGTTTGTGTCGAACCGTTCGGCGATAATAAGCGCCCGCGTTTCGAATTCTTCGTCACAGGATCTGCCGCTCGATGTCGGTTGGAAGGGCGACATTCTCGTGCCCAGCGCGCGCATGGTACCGCAACAGAAGGGAATCCGGGTAGTGCTTCCGAATAGCACAGCGTCGGTACAGATTATCTTCGGGACCGGAGTTAGAGAACCGCTGATCGATTCCGAAGGCGCACGAAGTTATAGCGTCGTGAGCGCCCGTCCAATCCTGCTTAAGCCCGGGCGATCAATTCGGACGTCGATTGTGGAATCGGTTTATCTGGCGGAGGCCGAGGACGCTCGGGACCGCACTGTTGTGGCGAACTCGCTTGATAAACCGGTGGAAAGCTTCGCGAAGGCTCAGAAGCGATGGGCGAGCTATCTCAAACCCTTATTGGCACCTGTGGACAGCACGGCCGACAAACCGGTACGGGAAAGAGTCATCGTCAAATCGGTTCAGACCTTGATCGGGAACTGGCGGAGCCCCGCGGGAGACCTCACCTTCGATGGAATCTTTCCATCCTGGGAGGAATTTCAGGGATTCTGGGCATGGGACTCCTGGAAGCATGCGGTAGCCGTCGCCCTCTTCGCGCCTGAGCTGGCGAAAAATCAGGTCCGGGCCATGTTTGCTTATCAGAACGCGGCCGGTATGATACCCGATGTGATTTATCGCGACCGGCGCCTCAATAACTTACGGAACACTAAGCCTCCGCTTGCCGCGTGGGCGGTGTGGCAGATTTATTCGGCGACGAAAGATAAAGCCTTCGTGCGCGAAATGTATCCGAAACTTGTCCGTTATCACAGATGGTGGTACGCAAACCGAGACCACGATGGAAACGCGTTGTGTGAATACGGCGCTACAGATTCCAGCCTGCTACCCGCGAAATGGGAGAGCGGCATGGACAATGCAGTTCGCTTCGATGGAGCGCGAATTTTGTTCAACCGCGAAGGTGCATACTCGCTCGATCAGGAATCCGTCGACTTAAATTCGTATCTGTTCGCCGAGAAGAAATATCTTGCCAAGATGGCAACCCTACTGGACGATCAGAGCAGCGCCGAACGCTGGCACCGCGAGGCCACTTTACTCGGACAGCGGATCAGGGAAAAGATGTTCGACCGACGAACAAAGTATTTTTACGACATTCACCTTGGCACCGGAGAGCCAGTCAGGGTCCAGGGCCCCGAGGGCTGGATTCCGCTATGGGCTGGAGTAGCTTCTCCGCAACAAGGGAACGCCGTGCGGGACGTCATCATGCAGCCATCTAAATTCGCAACCAAGCTACCTTTCCCGTCAGTTTCTGCCGATAATCCGCGCTTTCAGCCGAACGGCGGATATTGGCGCGGGCCAGTGTGGCTGGATCAGGCATATTTCGCAGTCGCCGGACTAAATGCGTACGGTTTCAAAGCCGACGCACAACGGTTCGAGCAACTGGTTTTGGAGCGCACCAATGCTGCCGTGACCGGAACTGCGATACGGGAGACTTACAATCCTCTCAACGGCGAAGGTGAGAACGCGAAGGACTTCGGTTGGTCCGCTTCTAGCCTCCTGTTGATGGCCGTCAGTGATTTGGCGAGCCCGGCATTAGAGGAATAGCTGATCAGAGTTCGCGAAAGAAGAGCGAGCTCTGTTATCCGAGGCGACTGTTTGCCCGGCCGACGCCGGAGACATACACGATTAGTGGAAGTAACCGAGCAAGAACAGCACGATAATGATGATTAATACCAATCCCAGCCCACCGGACGGATAGTAGCCCCACCCCCGCGAATACGGCCACGCCGGGACCGCCCCAATGAGCAGAATGAGCAAAATGACCAGGAGTATCAGACCCATGACGGTCAGATGCTTTTAGGCGTGAAACATAACAAGGAAAACGTGGTCAGCCCGCTGGCGCGCTCCGGAGGCCGATTCGACCCGGTTTCGAGCTAACGCTTCTTCCGAACCAAGCGCCGCGCTTTACGAACGATACCGGGCGTTGCCGCGAAAGCTTCGTCCACCAGCGCCTCATGCTGGTCGTGATGCACTTTATGCGCGCCTGCCGCGGGACTGGCGGCAGTGGGCCGGCCAACGTAACGCAATTGCCGCCGTAACGGCCCGCCGGCTCCTCCCGACCAGATAATTGATTGCATCTGCTCTTCGACGAAGTACCAGGCTCCCATGTTTTCCGGCTCTTCCTGGACCCAAAACAACTCGGCGGCATCGGAGTAGCGGCGCAGAATATCGGTCAGGCGCTGGAGCGGGAACGGATACAGCTGCTCGAGGCGAATAATTGCGACATCACTGCGCCCCAGCTCTTCGCGCTTGTTCACCAGGTCGTAATACACCTTGCCCGAGCACAAGAGCAGTCGGTGAATCTGGCTTCCGATGAACTGCGAATCACCGATCACTTCCTGGAACGTTCCGGTGGTCAGCTCATCGAGACGCGACGTCGCTTTGGGATAACGCAGTAAAAACTTGGGCGTGAAGATGATCAGCGGCTTGCGTATGCCGCGGCGGTCGTTGCCACCGTACATCTGGCGACGCAGCAGATGGAAGTATTGCGCCGGAGTGGTGCAATTCGCGACTTGCATATTGTTTTCCGCGCAGAGTTGGAGGAAGCGCTCAATGCGGGCGCTCGAGTGCTCGGGGCCCTGGCCTTCGAGACCGTGCGGAAGAAGCAGGACAAGACCGCTCGGCTGGTTCCATTTAGCTTCCGCTGAAACGACGAACTGATCGATGATAATTTGGGCGCCGTTCACGAAGTCGCCGAACTGCGCCTCCCACAACACGAGCGTGAGCGGATCGGCCACGCTGTAGCCGAAATCGTAGCCCATCACCGCAAATTCGCTGAGCAGGCTATCAACCACCTCGAAATTGGCTTGATTGGGATCGAGATGTTGGAGAGGCGTATAGCTATCGCCGGTATCGTAATCACTGAACTTCAGGTGACGTTGCGTGAAGGTGCCGCGCGAAACGTCTTCGCCATCGAGACGAACCGGCGTTCCTTCGAGCACGAGGCTTCCAAAGGCAAGCGTCTCCGCAAAACCCCAGTCGATGGGCGCGCCTTTTAATACGTCGCGGCGCCTGTCGATGAGAGATTTCAGTTTGGGATGCAGATGGAAATCGTCAGGAAGCGTCGTGCACTTCTCAATGATCTTCACGAGACTCTTGTAGTCCGCGGCTGTGGAGGGAATGGGCTGATGAACCTGTTCGAAAGGCGCTTCTGCGAACTCCTCAATAATGAACTGCTCGCGATGCTTTTTCGCCTCGTCGTAGGTGTCGTTCAGGTGCTCGCGCGCCTGCGTCCGAAGGTTGTCGACATATTCTTGGGTGACGAATTTCTCCTGAACAAGCCGCTCGGAGTACTGAGCCGCAACTGTGGTCGTGTTCTTGATCTTCCGGTACATCACGGGCTGCGTGTAGCTGGGATCGTCGGCTTCATTGTGCCCTTGACGGCGATACCCGATTACATCGATGACGACATCACGCTTGAACCGCTGGCGAAAATCGTAGGCCAGCTCGGCCACGCGAAGACAGGCTTCCGGATCGTCAGCGTTCACGTGAAAAATCGGCGCCTGCACGGAGAGCGCGACATCGGTGCAATACACGCTGCTGCGGCCTTCGAGCGGATTGGTTGTGAATCCGATCTGGTTGTTTGTGATGACGTGAATCGTCCCGCCTGTCGTGTAGCCATCGAGCTGCGAGAGCTGCAGAACCTCGGCCACGACACCCTGGCCAATAAAGGCGGCGTCTCCGTGAATCAGGATGGGGATGACGCGCTCGCGTTTCTCATCGCCCAGACGGTCTTGCTTGGGCCTGACGAGGCCCTCGACGACGGGATCTACAGCTTCGAGGTGGCTGGGATTGAAAGCGACCGAGACCAGAATCTCTTTGCCGCGGCTCGAAGTGTGAATTCCGCTTGCGCCCAAGTGATATTTCACGTCGCCTGAGCCTTGCACGCTTTCGGGATCCGGCTCGCCTTCAAATTCGGAGAAGACCTGCGCCATGGATTTGCCCACGATGTTCGCGAGCACATTCAAACGGCCGCGATGTGCCATCCCGATGACCGCTTCGTGAACGTCCTGGTTGGCGGCGCGCTCGAGAACCTCATCAAGAGCCACGATGGTGCTCTCGAGTCCCTCCAGGCCAAAGCGCTTTTGCCCTACGAACCGGGTCTGCAGGAAGCGTTCGAACTCTTCGCCCTGGATCAAGCGGCTCAGAATGCGATGGCGCACCGGATCCTCGAGCTTCCATAAGTTCATGGTGCCTTCCATGCGGTCCTGAAGCCACTGCCGCTTCTCGGGATCCTGAATGTGCATGTACTCGACGCCGATGGACGCGCAGTACGTTGAGCGGAGGCGGTCCAGAATTTCACGCAGGGTCTCATAAGGCTGCATGTAGGAAGCGATCGCGCCGCTGGGCGCTTTCACCGCGCCCGAAAGAAACGGCCGGTCGAGATCCCAAATAGAAAGGCCGTACGAAGCCGGATCTAGCGCTGCCTGATAAACCGGCTCACTTCCGAGTGGATTCGTGTTGGCCAGCAAGTGCCCGCGAATGCGATAGGAGCTGATCAGGCGGATCACCGCGGCTTCTTTCGCGGCATCGGCATTGACCTGAGCATAACGACTGGGAGTGATTTGCTGGTCCGCCTGCCAGCGGAGCGGCATCATCGGAATCTTCAGGTCCTTGAAGACGGTTTCATAGAAGCCGTCTTCGCCTTGTAGCAACTGCTGTAGCTTCGCGAGGAAGGCCCCCGATTCCGCGCCTTGAATGATGCGGTGATCGTAGGTGCAGGTGATCATGAGCACTTTGCTCAAGCCGAGCATGGCGCGGGTGTCGGCGCTGGCGCCCGCGAACTCGGCAGGATAGTCGATTGCGCCGGTTGCGATGATTGCGCCCTGTCCCGGCATCAGACGCGGGACCGAGCCAAGCGTGCCGACCGTGCCGGGATTAGTGAGCGAAATGGTGGTGCCCTCGAAATCCGACACCTGCAGCTTGTTGTTGCGCGCGCGGGCAATGATGTCGTCGTAGGCGGCAACGAATTGCGCGAAGTTCATGCCGTCAGCGTTCTTGATATTCGGAACTTTGAGCGAGCGCGCGCCGTCCTTGCCTGCTACGTCGACCGCCAGGCCGATATTCACTTGCGGTCGAACGACCCGGAAAGGCTCGCCGCCATTCTCCGCATAGGCGTGATTGAGCGCGGGGTTCGATTTGATGGCTTTCACAATCGCCCAGGCGATGAGGTGGGTAAAGCTGAGCTTGCCGCGGTTCTCGAGCGCACGCTGCTTATTAATGATGTTGCGGTTCTCTTCGATGACGCGAACTGGAATCTGGCGCTGCGAGGTGGCGACGGGAATCGAGAGGCTCGCGGTCATGTTCTCCGCGATGCGAGCTGCCGCCCCGCGCAATGGAATCAAATGGTCGCTTGCGCCGATTGTCTTCGTTTCCTGCGTCGCGGGCTGAACGGCATTGCTCTTGGCGACGGCAGTTGCAGGCTTCACGGCTTCTTGTGGGATGGGTTCAGGAGCGGGCGGCTCTTCCATGGGCGGCTCCTCGGTGGGAGGCTCTTCGATCGGCGGCTCTGGTGGATTGGCTGGGACTGTCGCGGCGGCTTCCGCTACATTTGCGCCGTTCTGAGTCGCTGCGATATCGCCATTGGGCGCGGATTCTTGAAAGAGCTGCGTCCAACCTTCATCGACACTGTTCCGGTCGAATTGATATTGGTGATAGAGTTCGTCTTGAAGCCAGCTATTAATGCCTAGCGCAGGGTCTTTGACGGGCGGCATTTGTCTTCATTGTAACGAGAGTGGGCGATCTTCTCCGGAAAATAAGGCTGACTGTAGCGCAGCCGCCAGGTTGCAGCCTCACTTGATGTCGCGGACGATAACATAGAGAGGTATCCGCGCGCGACACGATGTCAGTCACATGATTTCCATGGACGTTATCGTCAAGGATGAGGAAATCCTCGGAGGTACTCCGGTCTTCCGCGGAACCCGCGTCCCATTTCAGGCGTTGTTGGATTACCTTGAAGGTGGCCAGACAATTGACGAGTTCTTGGACGACTTTCCGACTGTATCTAAAGACGCGGCGGTCGCGTCCCTCGAACTGGCAAAATCGCTTCTAGTCGGCCAGCTGGGATGAAGGTCCTACTGGACGAATGCATCCCCCGCAAGCTTAAGAATGCATTCATTGAGCACGAATGCCAAACCGTGCCGGAAGCTGGTTTGGCCGGTCAGAAGAATGGAGAACTGCTGAAGCTCGCTGAGAGGGCTGGTTTCGAGCTGTTCTTGACCGTAGACAAGGGATTGCGATATCAACAGAATTTAGCTGGCCGTAGCATTTCAATTTTACTTCTCCGTGCGAGGTCGAACCGGCTTTACGATCTGTTGCAGCTAGTTAAATCGTGCCGCTCGGTTGTGAGTTCGATTCGTCCAGGGGAAGTGATTCACGTGAGTGCCTAGCAACTGCTCGCTCAATGCTCTTTCATGTTTCCGGTGATTGTGATTGAGGCTCCTCGAGCCGGAGTGAATTGCTTACAAGGCTGAAAAGCCATGGCTCCGCGCCGTCAACCAGCCACGCGGCGGGCTATGCATATCGTCCGGAACATCTCTGATTGAATCATCTTGGACGTGTTTAGAGCATACAAACATGCGCACACATGTACAGGATCGTGTAAATGGATCACGCTAGAGAATTAGAAAGAGAGTAAGGGCTTAATCAGGGTAGGCATTTGACCAAGGCCATTGCGGCGACATTGTTTTTCTGGACGCTCATCCTGTCTACGTCAGCTTCATTGGCGCTATCTTCCGAGCCGCCCTCGCAGCGCAAGTACATCAGCCGGGATCGATCTTTCGAGTTGAGCGTTCCTTCGCGTTATGGCGTGCACACGGGTAAAGAGAAGCCCAGCCGGTCGTACATTCCTGTTTGTCATGACGAATCGCTGGTCTGTATCACAGCTCCGCGTGGCGAGTACGAGGGAACCACCTTCGGAGACGCTTCGCTGGAAGTAACGTTGTTAACGGCCAAAACCATGAAGGCTTGTTTGAGTCCCGGCAAATATGAAAGCTCAACCTCTCGCGATGCGTTGTTTAAAATTGATGCTAAAGATCCCAGCAGAGTGATTAACGGTACGCGCTTCGTTCATGCTTCCGTTTCAGCAGCTGCGATGAGCCACGATATTGCAATTGATCTATACCGCGGATACGAGAACGGTAGGTGTTATGAGTTGGCTCTTCAAATGACATTTACAAATTTCAACGCGTATCCTCCAGGAGCGATGAAGGAGTTCACGAAGCAGGAACAAAAACAAGTACACGCCCAGCTTGAGCAAATTCTCGATTCGTTCCGGTCACTGAAGTGATCGTGTTAGCGTTCGCAGACATCTTCGTCTACCCGGAATCTGTTGAGGGCGGTCTTGCATTCTGGCTGCATGACGGTCATCGGGAAGGTACTTGACCCGTCCGCGACCGAGCAGAGCGAGTAAGCCGCGCCGCCAGGCTTGTCCACGCTGTTCCGATCGAACTGAGATTAATGATAGAGTTCGATTTCTTGTTCGCGAATCAAGGTTTGCCACAACCGTTCCTGCGGGGTTGTTCGATAGGATAAACGTTCACGATGAAGATCTCGCGCTGGCTCACGTACGCACTGCTCTGTATCATTGCTTGGGGCACTTGGGGATTTGTGGCTAAATTAGGCGCGGACCGAATCGCTCCGGGGCCTCTTCAGATCTTGGCTACAGCAGGCACGGTACCTCTGGGCTTATTGGCTTTTGTTCAGCGCCGAATGCGGCTCGAAAAAGACGCTTTAGGCATAACGTACGGCGTTTTGAACGGAGTCCTTAGCGGAATCGGACTTCTCGCGTACTATGCAGCGGTGAGTCGCGGCAAGGTTTCTGTCGTGGGCCCAGTAACTTCTTTATTTCCGCTTTTGACCGTTATCTTGGCGTTCGTCTTCTTACACGAGCGGCTGAATCGAGTGCAGATCGTCGGAGTGGCATTATCGTTTGTGGCAATCGCCATTTTCTCGCGATGAAAACGCCCGGAACAAACAGCTGGTTTTTTTATGCCCTAATCACGGTTGTATGTTGGGGAGCCGTCGGGTTGCTGCAGAAGCTGGGCACAAACCGGATCTCGTCCCGTTCTGTGCTCTTTTGGCTTATGGTGGGATTTTTTCTTCTGCTTCCGTTTCTGCAACATTCGCAGTTGTTCGAGCTCAGTGGGTATCTCGTGTTCATCGGTCTGCTGAGCGGATTCCTCAACGCCTTGGGCTCCTGGTTTTTGTTCTTATCGCTCGAGAGCGGCGCTAAGGCTTCCGTAGCGGTCCCGCTGACGGGGCTATTTCCCCTCATCACCGTTGTCCTCGGGGTTTCGATTCTCCGTGAACGTCCCTCGATTTTGGAGTGGGTCGGCGTAGCATGTGCTCTTCTGGGTGGCATCATGCTTTCGAGAGAGACTGAGCCGGATAGTGGGCGGCGATTGTAGCTGAGTTAGCGTAGCGCGCTGAGCTCGTGCTGTGCGGCGGCGTGGTTCGGGTCGTCTCTCAGTGCGGCTTGAAACTGAATCTTCGCATCTTTCGGCCGTCGCTCACTTAGCAGAGCACGCCCGAGTTGATAATGGGCTTCGGCCCAGTGCGGCGCGACTGAGATCGCGCGCTCGAAGTTTTCAATTGCCGCAGGTGTATCTCCCTTTTGCAGCAGTGCGCCCCCGAGATCGAAATACGCTTCGCCGAGCTGCGGGTTGATTTCAATTGCTTTCCGGAACTCGGAAATGGCAGCATCCATCTCTTTTTTCTGCGCCCACGCAACCCCGGCACTCAGGTGAGCCAGGGCCGTGTCACGCTTCAGCTCGTTCTGATGCAACGCATGGACTCGCGCCAGCGCTGAGTTTGAGCCAGCGGCATCGCCGAGCTGCTTAGATACCTGTGCTAAGGCATAAGCCGCTTCAGCAGAATGAGAGTCCAGCCGTACGGCAGATTGAAACGCCTGCTTTGCTTGTTGCAGTCTGCCTAGAGATCGCAATATGCGGCCAGCTTCCAGATAGAACAGAGATGAGTTCGGGTTGATCTTGATCGCGGCGTTTATTTGGGCTAGCGCCTCACTGTTGCTGCCTGTTTTCTCCAGAAGCCGTCCTAATTCAAAATGCAGGTCTGCGCTTTGGGGATGGTACCGTAATCCTTCATCCAGAACTTGGCGCGGCGCCTCATCTTCACTTCCTGACTTGTTCAATGCAAGGGCGAGATCCAGTTCGGCTTTCTCGTTGCTTGGCGATACTTTCAAGGCCTCCCGATAGGCCGCGATTGCTTCCGATAACGAACCGTTGGACTCAAGCAACTGGCCTAAATTGATTCGGGCCTCCACAAAAGAGGGGTTGAGGCGAATGGCATGCTCAAACGATCGTTGGGCCTCGCGCATGGAGCCACTTGCAAACTGGCAGAGCCCAAGTTGAAAAAACGCTTCTCCGGATGCGTCCGGTGACTCGGTAGCCTGCTGAAGCTCTCGCATGGCTTCTGAGATGAAACCACGCTCGCGAAGAGTGGTGCCCAGCATTACTCGTACAGCAGTAAGCGAGGGATCAACGTGAAGGGTCTGCGCTAGTTCCTCCTGGGCAGCTTCGAGCCGATTCAACTTCATGAGCAATCGGCCATAGAGCGCGTGCGCAGTAGACAATTGCGGCTCGAGCGCAACAAAGCGAGCGGCGTAGGAGGCCGCGCGGTCCAGGTTCCCGCCGGCTTCGAGAGCCAAAGCCAGGTTATAGAGCGCGTTCGGATATTGCGGATTTATGGCAAGCGCCTTTTGGAAACTCTCGATAGCGGAACCGACCGCACCTTGCTTACGTTGAAGCACTCCCAAATCATTCCAAGCTTCAGGTGGACTCGAATCTAGGGAAAGAGAACGCTCGAGCTCTTGGATTGCCTTTTTCGTATCGCCTGAACGAGCCAGAGCGAGTGCCTCTCGATGGAAATCCGCGGCTTGCACCCGATCCTGGGAGTTTGCCGTCTGCGGCAGCGCGAGATATAACGCCCAGAACAAAACCGAGACGTACATCGACTTAAACCAGCTCTATGCCGGCGAGTTTCTAGAGATCCTCAGAAAAGAAACCGCAACCCAAACTGAATCTGACGTTCGGGGAAGCCGGGCACCGTAGAAGTGGATGTGCCGAATCCTGGCGCTCCCAAAATCTGTACCGGAAGATTGAACGAGTGCTGATTCAAGAGATTGAAGAACTCTGCACGGAACTGGATGCGCGCTCGCTCGGTGATGCTCGTATCTTTAATCAGCGAAAAGTCCACATTCGAAATGGGATCCGTGCGGAATGTATTCCGGCCGAGATTTCCGGGACCAAGCTGTACTGTCGTCCCGTTCAGAAGCGTCGTCGGAGTTGCGAAGTACTGTGACTGATTATTTATGACCTGGTCTGAGAAATACTGTTCTTCTGGCGAGCCGCTCGTCCGCATAGTGGGCTCTTGAACCAAATCGGGGCGAGTGGCCTGGAATCCATTGTAGGTATCTGTCCCGTACTCTACAGTGCCGTAGGGCGAATTGACCGTAAACGGAAAACCGGTTTGGGCCGTGACAATGGTCAAGATCTGCCATCCTTCGGCTAACCGCTTCGGGAGCGCGCTCCAACGTGACAACGGCAAGTTGTACCCGATGTTCATCACGAATCGGTGCCGCATATCAAAGGCCGAATTCGATTTCTCGCACGACCAGCAAAATGGGTTTTGCTGCAGCTGTCCTCCGTTCGGGGCCACGTTTGCATTGAACAGCGTAGAGGCGTTGTCGATTGCGTGCGAGTAAGTGTATGAAGCCTGAAATTGCAGCCCATGCTGAGCAGAAATCTTTCGAGCTTGCACCTGTAAGGCGTTGTAGGTGGAGTGCGCGTGATTGTCCAGCAGCATGAATTCGCCGAGACCCGGGCTGATCTCGGAATAGGGCGTGAATTGCGGCTGTGCTCCCGTGTATGCATTCGGGTACTGCGGGCTGTAGAGGCCTACGGCATTGTTCATTACGTAAGCGGCCTGGAAGGCAATATCGCCGGGCAGCTGACGTTCTAGCGTGATATTTCCCGCCATTGTGTAACCGTTGTTGAAATCGACTGAAGTGAGATTCCCGAGGATCGGACCACCCAGATAGGCAGCAGCGGTTTCAGTATTGACGGGAGTATTCGGCGGAATCAACTTCGTGTTTCCTTGCGGAGGCAGCACTTGCCCTGAGAGGCTCGTGAGGGGCGGCGCGCCAATCAGCGGTAGCGGAATCAGCGAATACACCGAGTTCAAGCGAGTGCTATAGGCGGCGAACGGGAAGCTATTACCCGCGGCGTCGGGGAAGACGTTGGGGGGCGAGTTTGTGAACACGCCGAAACCGCCCCGAACAGTCGTTTTGGTGCCGATGCGCTGTGCAACACCGAATCGCGGTCCGAAGCCTCTGTAATCGGGATGATAGAGCGGGTCGGGATTGAGGATCAGATGCCCGTACAGATGGCCGCCATCGAAGCTGGGATCATTCACGATCGCCGCAGCGCGGCCATAAACTTCGTAAGGTACTGAGTTGTACTCATACCGGAAGCCGACATTCAACGTAAGATTCGAAGTTACTTTGAAATCGTCCTGAAACCACGTGTTTAAATGCCAGGCACGAAACGCGTACGGGGAGAAGCCGCCCCCCGGAGGTCCGAATCCGGGCATCGGCACAGAACGATCATAGGCCGAAGGTTGCCCGAGCATGAAGCTGATCAGCGCATTGGGGCTTGGTGTGCCGAGGGGAAGTCCCATGCCGCCGTTTATGGACGGCACATCGACGTTTACAGGCTGACCCGACGAAAACAGATAGTCGCCGTTCGGTCCTCCTTCTGATGCGCCGATCGCGTTATCACGCAGCCTCCGATACATCATTCCGATATTCATCGTATGGCGTCCTTTTATCCAAGTAAGGTTGTTCTGTGGAATGAACTGCGTAACGTGATAAAAGCCAATGAATGTATCCGGGCCAAACGTGGCTAAGCTGCCGTCAGTGAATATGGTTTGAGGGATCGATTGATTGCCCGGAACCGAGCCAGTGTCTTCGCGATTGATACCAAAGCTGGCCACATTGACTAATGTGGGTGAGAAAACATGGGTTTCAGCTGCGCCATAGTTCCGGGCATTGTTGGTCAGCACCGGTCCAAAGCTCGGATCCACTATGGATACGACAGGATCATCAGACGTGACGCTGTGATCGATCCAGGAGACACGCACGAAAAGCGAATCCTTGTCGGAGAACGTGTGATCCACACGCACGGAAAACTGATTGTTGTTGGAAGGGATCTTGAATTGAAAATTGAGCGTATTCGCCCCGAACTGCCCGTTGGGCTGGTTGGGTAATGGATAGCGATTCATCACCTGCTCGGCTACGGGATTAAGCGGTACCCGCAACTCATCCTGCTGCCCATTCGGGTCTGTGATAACGGCTATGCCTTGCCTTTCCTCGGGTGTTGGGACCGGGATGACAGTAGGCTCGCCCAATCGCTGCCGAAAACCGGCGTACTGGCCGAAGAAGAAGGTTTTATCCTTTTGGATCGGACCGCCGAATGTAAAACCGAATTCGTTCCTTTGAAAGGGCGGGACTGATGACGAGAAGAAATTGCGGGCATCGAGCGCGCTGTTTCGTATGAACTCAAACGCGCTCCCGTGGAACTGGTTAGTGCCGGACTTACTTACCATCTGCACGATGGTGCCACCGCCCTGACCGTACTCTGCGGAGTAGTTATTCTGCAGGATTTTAAATTCGGCGAGTGCGTCCAGGTTAAAATCCCAAAACTGCAGGTTGCCCATCTCGGCATCGCTGATATCGATACCGTCCAATGTGCCGACTTGCGTTTGGCCTCGGTTTCCATTCCCGGCCCACTCGGGAGCGAGCCATCCCGTCGCCGCCTGCTCCTGACCCATGCCAGGCTGAAGCAGCACTAGATTCGCAATGCTGCGTCCGTTCAGCGGCAAGGCTTGGACCTGATCTCCGGTCACCAATCCTCCGAGAGATCCGTTGGTTGTATTAACGAGCGGAGGGGCGGCGGTTACTTCGACGCGTTGCTCAGCTCCTGATAAGGTTAGCGTGAAATCCAGACGTTCCTGCTGGCTCACGTGCAAGGTGATCCCCGTTGACGTTGCTTTCTGGAATCCGGGCGCTTCAACCGTAACTGTGTAGGTGCCGACCGGCAGTTGCGGTAGCGTATAGGTTCCTTCAGCCGCGGATGTGGCTTCGCGAGTAAAACCGGTACCATCCTGCACACCGACAACTCGCGCATTGGAAACAACAGCGCCTGAAGGGTCCCGAACCGTGCCGAGAATTTCGCCGACAGCCTGTGCGCGCAGTTGTGGCGTGAGCGAGAGCCAAACGGCAAGAAGCCCTACACTGCAGCCCAGAAATTTTCGAAGCATGGTGAACTCCTCAATCAAAAACTGTATAGTGAACTGCCGCCGGGCATCAAACGGAAACTCTGGCCTATGACGCTTGCCACTCCTGGGGCTCCACTCGCATTCTGTTCGCCCGGTTCACTCAGTCTATACCTTCTTGTTTGGGTTGAGAGGTGCTGCCGGGTTCACAGCGTGCCGGCCTCTGACGACTAAATCCCACTTTGCCTACATTTGAAGCTAACGCTCACGCGAGCCCTGCTCGCGCACTACACTAGAGATGAATGACCCTAGAAGAATTAGAAAGAGAGTACGGTACGCTCCGGCAGCAGGCAGACGCTGTGCGGAGCTATCTTTGACGCTTCCAACAAGCAGCAGCAATTAGATAAACTCGAATCCGAAATCGGCGATCCGCAATTTTGGAATCAGCCTGAAAAGAGCCAGCGCATTATGCAGGAACGCAAGCGGCTCGAAGAGGCGATCCAGAATTCGCGTTCAGTTGCGGCAGCTACCTCAGACATCGATACGCTGTTCGAGCTTGCGAAAGAGGGCGAAACCGTCAACGGTGATCTCGAGCGCGAGATGAAGTCGCTTCAGGGGAAGCTCGAACAGCTCGAGACCGGGATGCTGCTCTCCGGCGAGAATGATGCCCGTGACGCAATCATTACGATCCATCCCGGGGCAGGCGGAACGGAAAGTCAGGATTGGGCGGAGATGCTGTTGCGCATGTATCTGCGCTGGGCTGAGCGGAAGAAGTTCGAGGCTGTCGTTACGGACCGGCTGGAGGGTGAAGGCGCGGGCATAAAATCCGTCACATTCGAGATCAATGGCGAAAATGTCTACGGCGAGCTGCAGTCGGAAATAGGAGTGCACCGACTGGTTCGCATCTCACCTTTCGACGCGAACGCGCGGCGCCACACATCGTTTGCGTCCGTGTTTGTGTACCCGCAGATAGATGAAGAGATCAAGATCGATATTCGGCCGGAAGATCTGCGGATCGACACGTTCCGGGCGAGCGGTGCCGGCGGCCAGCACGTAAACCGCACCGATTCCGCCATTCGCATGACGCATCTTCCGACGGGGCTGGTCGTGCAGTGCCAGAATGAGCGCTCACAGCACAAGAACCGCTCGAGCGCGATGAAGCAGATGCGGGCGAAGCTGTACGATTTCGAGATGGACAAGAAGCGAGCGGCCGACCAGAAGGTCGAAGATACGAAACTCGGCATCAATTTTGGGAGCCAGATCCGCAGCTACGTGCTCGCGCCCTATCGGTTGATCAAAGATCACCGTACGAAGCTGGCGATCGGCGACGTGGACCGCGTGCTGGACGGCGACATCGACGCGCTGATTTATGCGTACCTGGTTTGGCGCACCACGGGCAAGACTTCGAGCGACGGTAAAGAGGATTTGCCGGACTAGCGTGATCGGCGAACATGAGCTGGCTCGCGCGGCTGAAGTGATCCGTCGTGGCGGCTTGGTCGCATTTCCAACAGAAACGGTGTACGGATTAGGCGCGAACGCGCTCGATGTGCGAGCCGTTCAGCGCATCTACGAAGCAAAGGGGCGGCCATCGTCGAGTCCTCTGATCGTGCATGTGGCGGATGAAGCGATGGCGAAATCGATCGCAGGCCACTGGCCGGAGATCGCCGGCGCATTGGCTGCGCGGTTTTGGCCAGGGCCGCTGACGCTTGTAGTCAAAAAAAGTGCAGCTGTCCCGGATCTCGTGACAGCAGGACTGAATTCAGTTGGGATCCGGGTACCCGCTCATCCGATGGCGCTCGACTTGATTCGCCGCGCAGGCGTGCCAATTGCCGCACCCAGCGCAAATCTATTTACGCAGATCTCCCCCACCACGGCGGAACACGTTCGAAGCGGCCTCGGGGATTCGGTCGACATAATTCTCGATGGCGGCCCCACACAAGTGGGAATCGAATCCACTGTAGCCTCGCTTACGCGAGAACCACCCGCGGTGCTGCGTCCCGGCATGATTTCAAGAGCCGAGTTGGAGACCGCGACAGGCATCGCTTGGGGTAACGAGATCGCGGCGGCAAATCTGAGCGAGTCACCGGGGCTGCACCCGCGCCATTATGCTCCGCGAACTCCGTTTTTTCTGCTGGAGCGCGGTGCCGCTCGTCCCGCGGGACGCGGATGTGTTATCGAGATGCCCGCTGATCCGGTGGCGTATGCGCAGACGTTATACGCGCGGCTTCACACAGCAGATCGAGAGGGTTGGCAATGGATTGCGGTCGAGAAGCCCCCCGAGAAGCCTGAGTGGGCGGGCATTCTCGACCGGCTCAGAAGGGCAAGCAAGTAATGGCAGGTCACAAAAGGCGATGACCAGCCCATGCTAGGCCGGACTCGCGACTGCTTTCGATTTACGATCGGGTGCGGCGTTTTCCGCTCTCAACTCCTGCTCGGCTCGTTCCCAATCCACCTCAGGGGAGCCGTCAACGCCTCCCCGGTCGAGCCAGCAATGATAGGCTCGGACACGGATTTCAGCGTCGGTCGGCTCAGCGTCGGGTTCTTGAATGACCGCGGGATCAATTTTGGCCATCGTCATCTCCCTTACGGCGTAACGCTGCTTTTAGCGCTGATCCTCGCAGCGGCGATTGAGCACACGAAGACCACGACACCTACACACAGGCTATTTATGAATCGTCCAGTGTTGCCTGTATAACCGTAAATCCAAGGCGAGAAGAACGTCCAAATTCCGAGCACCATGTTGCACCAGCTCAGTACGGTCGAGTACGCCGGGCGGAGAACACGGATAATCCCGAAGAGAATCATGAATCCGCCGACGATCCAACAGTTCCAAGCATTCGGATTGTCGAATGCACCGTATACCCAAGGTGAAACGAAAAACCATATTCCCGCGAGTAGACAAATAGTGCTGGCCGCCTTAGCTGCAGTAAGTGCTCCGCCAGTGTTCAGTGCAACACCGGCAGTACTGAGTTGTTCATTGCGTGTCATGTTATGCCATCCTTTCTAGGTCACGTAAACTAAGTAAGTCTTTCGATGCCGGAATTGGCGATTTCGCCGATGTATCCAGTGATGTTGAGAGTACAAGAACATGGATACCTTCCGGCAAATCTTGTAAGAGCACGCGCGTGCCGTTCGGAAGCACGATTGCATCGCGATAAGCATAACTCCGGTCCGTTAATTCCGTGAAGCTAACGACTTCCGAACACTTCACCTGAAGAGATGCCTGTACCGTCCGGGGCACATCAGCAAGCAGTAGGCGCGAGCCCGGCGGAATGCAGACAGCAGGAACCCTCGCTGATGCTTCCAGAAATAGCCACTGCCTCAGCCTCGGCCAAAAGCCAATCGGATTGTCTTCGGTAATCGCTCGCGCGGAGAGATCAGATACAGAAGCGAACCCTAAAGTGCCCGTCTCGAACCTATGGAGAACCAGTTCCTCTCCTTCTTCGGCGAGGCGGTTTTGGATTGAATAGAGCGAATAATCACACATATCTGCGTACCTCATTGCGAGTTGCTGCTGGGTTCGCTTGGCCGCCTCTCGACTTGCCTTTAACGAATTCCGCTAAAAGATATCGGAGATTCGCCGCGGCAGCGCAAAGCGTGACCGGGCGGAGTAATGGGCGTTCCGGCTTTTGCAGCCGAATCCAACCGAAAATCAGTGCTACTTGTAACGCTGCATTTAAAAACGCGAGTGCGACTACAGCGGCCAAAACAGTTGAGAGAGACTGCATCCTGACCTTACCTCGCAATCGCCTGCGCTTGGCGCCTCGGAAGTAGCGGCTCCCATAACCTCAGCACGTAAACGCGGCCAAAGCCTCTAACTGAATTGTGATTTGCACAGGTAAAAAAAGCCGTGCTTTTTGTCACGATTAGCGTTAAGTAGTTATTACAGTACGCGCACGGATCTTTACCGTTTCGACCATTCAGAAATAGACTCAACGGTTTTATAATTGACGTCAGGATGAGTTTTTCAGTAAAACTCGATCCGAATACGACAGTAGCCAGTTTGCTGAGCGCGATCCCAAGTTCCGGAGTCGTATTCGAAAAGCTCGGGATCGGGTCTCCCGGGGATACGGAGAAGAGGACGCTCGGTCAAGTATGCGCGGACTGCGGAATCCCGTTCGAAGACTTTCTGCTGCGACTCAATGAGATTGATTGGCACA
Source organism: uncultured Acidobacteriaceae bacterium (assembly GCA_963703035.1). GTDB lineage: Bacteria > Acidobacteriota > Terriglobia > Bryobacterales > Bryobacteraceae > Bog-105. Next base: position 4,542,104 of record OY969780.1, read on the forward strand.
ACGAGTCACCGCCCGATCGCGTGCCGGCCGATTCCGGGCAAGAGTAGCCGCTGACGGCAGATCAGGAGACTTCAGAAGACAGCTCGGAAACAAGCGCGGGGCGCTGGACGTCAGTAACCCGCGCAAATGCGGTAAGCGCGCGCATGCTCGGGATCATGACGAGCCGCCGCCCCTGCAGGTGAATGAGCTCCTGCTTTTGCAAATGCGTAAGCGCGCGAGAGACAACCTCTCGCACCGAACCGAGCCGGTTCGCAATTTCGGCGCGAGTCAACATGAGCTCGACGATGCAGCCATCCTCCCCGGTTCGGACGCCTCTGTTTTGAGCAGTGGTGAGCAGATGCTGGGCCACTCGTTGCTCCACGTTGCGGAGCGCGAGAGTCTCGATCAGTTCTGCATAATGCCGTACTTTGTGCGCAAAGACGCGAGCCAGGCTCCAAAGCACCTCGGTGTGCTTGTGACATAGCTCATGCATGTCTCGTATTTCAATGCACAAAAGATGGGAATCGGTATCGGCGATGATGGTGCTATAGAACCGCCCCCCATTGAAGACGGGCGCGGCCGCAAGTATCGCTCCAGCGCGCTCAGTCGAAATCACCTGCTCGCGGCCTTCCAGATTCTGCCGAATAGATCGAAGCTCGCCATCTGCGACGACATATAATCCTGAAGCCTGGTCGTGCTCGGAATACAGGATCTGCCCGCGCTTGAGCTCCATAGCGATCGCGCGATCGGCAACATTCCTGAGAACAGCATCGGAGAGACTGCCGAAGAGATCGGTGTTCCGGAGTGCTGCAAATTTATCTAAACTCTTGTGGCTTTTCGTGGGTGACATGGCCGGGAAACCTCGCGATAACAGCCCTCAAACTGAACTCGAAAGCGCAACAGGAGCGCAGTGTTCCATATGCTAGCATCGGCGATATGATGGCGAGGTTGATGCCGGGAGCTCCTGCTTGGTCCGATTCCTGAAGACGTGGATTGCGTCGTTCCAGGATTATTTACTCCTCGCTGGACAAGCCTTTTTAAACATCTTCCGCAGACCGCACTATTACGACGACGTGTTTCTGCAGATGGATATCATCGGCGTCGGAAGTTTGCCGATTGTTCTTCTCACCGGATTCTTTAGCGGCGCGATTATTGCTCTGCAAATGTCTCGTGCGCTGAGCACGTATGGGGCGAGTAGCCAAGTCGGCGCAATCGTCTCGTTAACGCTGGTCCGCGAGCTCGGCCCGGTCCTGACGGCGCTGCTGGTTGCGGGCCGCAACGCTTCCGGCATAGCGAGTGAGCTCGGGTCAATGAAGGTGACCGAGCAAATCGATGCCATGCGAGCGCTGGGGACTGACCCGGTTCAAAAGCTCGTAACTCCGCGGCTCACCGCGGCAGCAGTCATGCTGCCCTGTCTGACAGTAGTTGCCGATGCGATTGGCTTGTTGGGCGCATACCTTGTCGCAGTTCCGTTATTGCGGCTGATCAGCGCAGATCAGTATTGGTCGACTTCGTGGCGAGCGCTGGTATTGAATGATCTTGGGCAAGGGCTCGGGAAACCATTTGTATTTGGAATGATCATCGCGCTTGTGGGCTGTTTTTACGGCCTCCGCACAACGGGCGGAACCCAGGGCGTTGGGCGGGCGACAACGCAAGCTGTAGTTGCCGCTTCGATCTGGATCTTCTTCGTCACCTTTCTCATCGATAAGATCTTCGTGAATTTATAGAGTTGCCATGCCCGACACGTCAGCACCAATTCTGGAGTTTAAAAACGTAAGCTTGCAATACGAGCAGACGTGGGCGTTGCACAATGTCTCGTTTTCGCTGCGGCCAGGAGAGACGCGCATCATATTGGGAGCCGCGGGGAGCGGAAAAACCACGCTGCTGAAGGCGGTTATTGGATTGGTTCAAGTCGATGAAGGCAAGGTTCAATTATTCGGGGAAGAGATCACGTCTTGTGAGGAGCATCAACTTTACCCGCTACGTAGCAAAGTGGGCATGCTGTTCCAAGAGGGCGGCCTGTTTGACTCGCTTTCGATCGGCGAAAACGTTGAATACCCATTACTGAACCAGCAAACGGCCGGCGGGCGCGCCAGCAAGGATCCATCGTTTGGAACCGAAGCTGATCAGCGTGTCCGTCAGAGTTTGAGCTTTGTCGAGCTGGAACAGACCTTTGAAAAATTCCCCAGCGAGCTGTCGGGCGGCATGCGGCGGCGAGTCGGAATCGCGCGCGCCATCGTGACTGAGCCGCCGCTGATCCTGTATGATTCGCCGACCGCGGGGCTCGACCCGATTACGGCGAACTTAATTATGGCGCTCGTTGCAAAAGAGCGAGACGTGCGAAATACGGCTTCGCTGCTTGTGACGAATCGCTATCAGGATGGCGAGCTGATGGCAAACTTCCGGTACAACCCGAAGCAGGAGGAGCTTGTAGCCGTAGGCGAGGAAGAACAAAAAGATCCGGGACGCAGCCGAACCAAGTTCATGGTGATGAAAGAAGGGGAAATCGTCTTCTTCGGCACGCGTCAGGAACTGGAAAACTGTAACGATGAATATGTGAAGAGATTCACCAGACACGAGGACGGGCATGGCGAGTAAAGAAAAGGTCAATTGGGCGCAGTTGAGAGTCGGGATTCTGGGAATCGTCGCGCTGTTTTTTATCACGCTCCTGGTTTTCCTGCTGACAGGCGGCATAGGGTGGTTCAAAAAGCAGGTGCCGCTGCATGTTTATGTGTCGGATGCAGCGGGGCTGACGGGCGGCTCGCCGGTGCGCATCAACGGCATCGATGCCGGTAAGGTCGACAATGTTGCGCTATCCGGCCAGACTGATCCGCAACGGATCATCAAGGTTGACTTCGATGTCGATCAGGACATGCGGAAACAGATTCCCAGTGATTCCATCGGCTCTGTTGCATCGGACAATCTTCTCGGCAGCACGAAATTTTTGCAAATTACCAAAGGCAAAAGTCTGGAGCCGGTGAAGGCCGGTGCAACATTGCAAGCCTCGAATACGCAAGAATTTCAGCAGCTGGTGCAGCAAGGCTTCGGCGTGCTCGATTCAGCCCAGGCGATCCTGCAGAAGATCCAGAATATTGTGGGCCAGATTGAAGTCGGGAAAGGCACGATCGGCAAGCTGCTGGTTGACGAAACCTTGTACAACAGCCTGCAAGCGACTGTGAACCAGGTCCAGCTTCTGGCGACCACCTTGAACTCGAATAAGGGAACTATCGGACATCTGCTGAACGACAACACTTTGTACGATCAGGTACAAGGGACGATCACCAGGGTAGACCAGATCGCGCAAGGAATTCAGCAGGGACAGGGCACTGCGGGTCTTCTATTGAAAGATCCAAAACTTTATAATGATTTCGAGACGGCGGTCGGCCAGCTCAACACAATCCTCGCGAACCTGAATGCCGGCAAAGGCACAGCAGGCCAGTTATTACATAACGACCAGATAGCTAGGCAACTTTCGAGCACGCTTACGAAAATCAACGTCACTATCGACAAGGTGAACTCGGGTGAGGGAACCATCGGCCAGTTATTGGTTAATCCACAGCTCTATGACGCGGCCACAGGCACAACGCGAGAGCTGCATGGGCTGCTGAAAGATTTCCGCGCCAACCCTAAGAAATTCTTGCGCATCAAATTGTCAATCTTTTGATTGGGCTTTGAAGCGGCTGATCATCAATGCCGACGATTTCGGCTTCACGCCCGATGTAAATGCCGGGATCGTCCGCGCCCATCGGGAGGGTGTCCTTACCGCAACCACGTTGATGGCGAATGGCGATGCTTTCGAAGACGCCGTTCGCCTGGCGCGCGAGACACCGGCACTCGACATAGGATGCCATCTTGTTTTGGTCCAAGGCAGCTCACTGATTAGCGGCAAACCGTTTCCAGAGACGGTGGGCGAGCTTCTGCTTAGGTTGGGGCGCCGGCAGATTGACATTTATACAGAGCTGCGGGCGCAAATAGAGAAGATACTCGCGGCGGGATTGCGGCTGAGCCATCTCGATTCGCACAAGCACACGCATGCGCTGCCGAGTATCTTTCACGTGGTGGTGCGGCTGGCCGACGAGTTCGGCATTCCCTACGTGCGTGTGCCGTTCGATGCAACTCTTCCGTTCTCGCGTGTTCCACTGCGGCTTGCGCGGCAGCGCTACCGTCGTTGGACACGGGGCGTGAAGGTATCGATGACGGATCACTTCATGGGGTTCCGGCTGACGGGTTCACTTACGGAAGCGAGCTTAGCGGCGGCGATTCGCGCATTACCGGATGGCACCACCGAGCTCATGTGCCACCCCGGCCTCCTCGGTCCGGAGCTGATGCGCGCGCGAACACGCCTGAAGGAATCGCGCGTGCGCGAGTTCGAAGCGCTCACTTCGCCGCGCATTCGGGAAGCAATCACCACGAGCGGGATCGACCTGATTCCATTTCCAGCTTAGAATTAAGCTTTCGATGAAATCACTTCTTTTAGGTCTCCTCATCGGCATCATATTGTTGCCTGCCTGTTGCTGGCTCTATTTCCGTTTCGGATATGCGCCGGTCGCGACTGCCGCTTCGCCCATGCTCTTTGAAAGGCAATTAGCCTCAATGGCGCTGCATGCGCGAATTCGGAAGGAAGCGCCCCGAAACGCGCCGATTCAGGCGACAAACGACAACCTGGTCGCAGGCGCTCACATCTATCGCGTGCATTGCGCCATGTGCCATGGTTTGCCGGATCAGCCTGACTATGCAACGGCGAAAGGCATGTTCCCGAAGCCGCCGCAGCTGTTCAAAGGTCACGGGGTCACGGACGATCCGGCGGGCGAGACCTATTGGAAGGTTGCGAACGGAATTCGGCTGACCGGCATGCCCGCTTATACCGGATCACTGAAGGACGACGAGATGTGGCAGGTCAGTCTGATGTTGGCCAACGCGGATAAGCTTTCGGCGGATGCTCGCAACGTATTGCAGCAGCCGTTGGATGTTCGTTAGTTCGCCGGATGCGTGTGCGCTGGCCGGGTTGTTTCGCAATTCTTCTTTTCTGGTTTTGCAATCTCCATGGGTTGGCGCAGACACTGGCGCCGAATCAGGACAGCGCTCCAGATCTTCTATCCTTCGATGAGCTGACCGCCCTTTCCAAAACCGCCCAGCCGGACGGAGCGTTGGGCCGGAAGCTGGATCAGCTCCTGAATACTCCGTTTGTTCGGACGACCGGGCGCGCCGACGCCGCTGAGCCGCGCCATCCCGTAGTTGAGGGGCTCGGACCCATTCTTCGGGTCGCATCGTGGAACATCGAACGCGGGCTTAGTTTTGATCTGATCCAGTCCGCGCTCGAAGGCGAGGCCGAGTTCCGAAAGGCTTCGGGACTTCTACCCGCAACGGCTGAGCAGCGCAGCATTCGTGAACAGCAGCTCGGAAGATTGCACGACGTCGACATTCTTGCTCTGAATGAGGTCGACCTGGGCATGAAGCGTACCGAGTACCGCGATGTCGCGCGCGATTTGGCGTCGGCATTGCGAATGAACTACGCCTATGCAGTCGAGTTCGTCGAAGTGGACCCGCTGTTCGATTTGGATGTCGAACGAGTCAGCTTGCCCGATCAAGCCTTACAGCGCCGTCTCGAAGAGGATTTGCGAGTGGACCCGAACCGCTATCGCGGCTTGCATGGGAATGCCGTGCTGAGCCGGTATCCGATCCGGCGCGCGCGTATTCTCCGTCTGCCGATTTGTTACGACTGGTACGGCGAAGAAGCGCGGGCGATCTCGCAGTTGGAAGAAGGAAAGCGCTGGACCGCGAAAGCCTTGTTTCGCGAGCGAATTGAACGCGAAGTGCGCCACGGCGGCCGCATCGCGCTCATTGTTGATCTCGCGATACCCGGTCTTCCGAATGGAGATCTGACGGTCGTCGCTGCCCATTTTGAGAACAAGTGCCCGCCGAAGTGCCGCCAGAAACAAATGAACGCATTGCTGGCCGAAATAAGAGATATTCGCAATCCGGTGATCGTCACAGGTGACCTGAATACGTCCGGCAGCGATGCCACTCCCACGTCGATTCGGAATGAAATCATGAAGCGGATCACGGACTACCGTTTCTGGGTTACCCACGCTGCTCTTTGGTACAGCCCGATACCGCAATATGCGCTTTTCCCATTGCGCTATTTCCATAGCTATCTCGATCCGACAGCTTGGCATTTTCCATTTCTCTGGGAGAATCGCGAGCGTGGACTATTTAAGAAAATTGAGAAATTCCGCTTCGATGATGGCTACGTGTTCGATTTCAGAGGCGAGCCGGATCGCACTTTGCACGGCAGAGGCCGGACGCTCGCGGACAGTAATCAGCGCGGCGGGAAGGGCTTTATTTCGACCTACAGTTTCGAGCGGAATTTCGGCGGCTGGGCGGGGCAGTTCAAACTGGACTGGTTCTTTGTGAAGCCTTTCATCCGCGATCCGCGGGTTGAGGACCAAAGTTATCGGTTTGCGCCACATTTCCCGGTGACTATGCGGGACCTGAATGAATCGGTTGCAGGCCGCATATCGGATCATCCGCCTATGACAGTCGATTTGCCGCTCGCCGAACCCCGCCAGCCGCGCAAATGAGCTTGCTGTATCTTGGATGACGTAGTAAAGCAATGCCTAAAAACAGCCTGTGTGCGGGAGTGCTTACGGGCACACTGCTACTTTTTTGTGAGATCGCGGCCGGTCAAGCACCCACGGCCGTCACAAAAGGCGTACCGATGCACTTGAGAGTCGAGGCTGGAACTCCATTACGGCTCTACATCACGCACCGTGTCTGGTATCGAGCGAATGAAACAGTGGACGCAAAATTCGCAGAGCCTGTCTGGGCGTTCGACAGAATCGTTATCCCGGCGGGCACGATTGTGCAGGGCCGCGTAACAGACCTCGATCCCGTGCCAGGTATGGAAAGGGCGCGGGCCATCGTGGGCGGTGATTTCACACCGTTGAAGCGGGCACAGATAGAATTCATGAGCCTGACTCTGCCGGACGGCCGGACTATGCAGCTCGAAACGCAAAGCTCACTCGGCCTTAACACGATTTATGTGCCGGGTCATGCGAAAAAGGCGAGCACTGCGGCCAAGAGTTCGCCCAGTAAAGTGAATCGTGCGCAGCAGTTTCTAAAGCAGGAGGCTCAGAGTCAGTTGAGCTCGCGAAGTCGGGGGATATTTGATTTCATTCGCGGGCCGAACAAGCGTGAATGGGTCGAGAACTTTTTGCTTTCGAAGCTGCCGTATCATCCGCAGTGGTATCGCGCAGGTACCCGCTTTGATGCGGTGTTGAAGCAGCCGCTCGAATTCGCCGATGTGACCATTCCGCCAGAAGAGCTGGCGGCAGTCGGTACGGCGCCCCCACCCGATGCTGTCGCCCAGATGCGAATTCTTTCCGATCTCAGCTCGGCTGACGCTCACATCGGAGACAGCATGGAGGGAGTGTTGTCGGAGCCGCTATTCTCCAACGCGCACAAGCTTGTACTGCCGGAAGGCACGCGGCTCGCCGGGAAAATCACGCTTGCCCGCCCGGCACGTTTCCTGCATCGCGGCGGTCAACTCCGATTTGCTATTCAAAACGTGCAGACTCCGACGGTTGCAGCTTTCGAGAACACCGAGGCGGCGAGTTTGAACGGCCGGACTGAACCTGCACAGGCGCAACTGACTGCGGTCGAGGCAGATCCCGGAGCGATCAAAGTCGATCCCGAGGGGACCGCGAAAGCGACTGAATCGAAGAGCCGCCTTTTGCGCCCTGCGATTGCTGCGCTGATAGCAACCAAGTCAATGGACAACGATGCGGGCAAACAAACCGCGACGGGAACCGGAAGCGCCAACCCGTCCGGGCGCGCGTTGGGAGGCTTTTCGGGTTTCGGATTACTGGGTATGGCAGCCGCGCGGGGACCGCGTCAGATTGGAATAGGCCTCGGCTTCTATGGACTCGCTTGGTCTGTTTACTCGAACGTCATTTCCCGCGGCCGCGAAGTTACTTTTGAGAAGAACACTGCTATGGCGGTTCGCTTCGGCGAGCCTCCGAGAAAACGTTAATCAGCGCAGATAGAGACCGCTGGGATCTTTTTTGTAAGCGTGCGGGGTCGGCTCGACGACAATTGCTCCGTCGAAAAGCGTCATCCATACTTTCGTGTCCGCGATTTTGACGGGATCAATTGAAAAGATGTCGTCGGAGAGCACCACAAGATCGGCGAGCTTGCCAGGTTCGATGGAACCCTTGATCTTGTCGTCGAAACTCGCGTAAGCCGAGCCCATCGTATAGGCGTGTACCGCTTCCGCAACGGTTATTTTCTGTTCGGGAACCCAGCCATTGGGGTGTTTGCCGTCCAAAGTCCGCCGAGTGACTGCGCCATAAATTCCCATCAAAACGTTCATGGGCGCAACGTCCCAATCCGATCCGAAGGCCAACGTCGCGCCCGAATCGAGAAGCGATCGAAACGCATAGGTGGTTTTAGCGCGCTCCGGTCCGATGCGTTTTTCGGCCCAGCGCCCGTCGTCGATCAAATGGTACGGCTGCATGGATGCGATCACATGCAACTGCGCGAAGCGGGGAATGTCGGACGGAAGCAGATGCTGTGCGTGTTCGATGCGCAGGCGCCGGTCGCGTTCGCCATGTTCGCGCTGGAGCGCCTCGTACATGCCCAGAATAATGTGATTCGCCCTGTCGCCAATAGCGTGTACGGCGATCTGCAATCCAGCCGCATCGGCGTTCTTCATGTTCTCCCACATTTTTTCCGGATTCACCAGCTCGGCGCTCGGAATCCCGCTCGTGTTGGGTGCATCGAGATAGGGCTGAAAAAACAGAGCCGTGGTGGAGCCGAGCGAGCCGTCAGCAAAGCCTTTCATGCCGCCGATGTGCAGGCGCGGGTTACCGAAATCGGCAAGCACTCCGACATCGGCGAGCCGCTGCCAGGAAGTAAGCGGCTGATGGCCGGAGACTCGAACGGTAAGCTCGCCGTTGTGCAGCATGGTCTGATAGGCGCGGAACACAGCGGGCGCTGCGGACATGTCCTGCACGCTCGTGACGCCCTGCGAATTGGCATACGTCTGAGCTGCCTTGATTGCGGTTCTGATTTGCTCCTGCGATGGCGCGGGAATCACCCTATCGACCAGGTCCTGCGCTGCGTCCTTGAGGATGCCTGTAGGATTGCCGCTGGCATCGCGTACGATCACACCGCCAGGCACGTCTTTTGTGTTTTTATCTACGCCTGCGAGCTTTAAGGCGACCGAATTCGCCAGAGACATGTGGCCGTCAAGACGGCTGATAAAGACCGGCCAATCTTTCGTGACATTATCAATCAGCTGCCGCGTGGGCAGGCGCGCCGGTGTCCAGTTTTCGTGATCCCAATCGCCGCCTGTAATCCATTGCCCCCTCGGCGTGTGCTGGGTGAACTGCGCCAGAGTGTCGCGAAACTCTTGCTGGCTTTTCGAGTAGCGTAATTGCGGCCCTGCCAAATTCGAGCCGCCGGCAAAGAAATGCACATGAGCATCATCAAAGCCCGGCACGACGCGCCTGCCCTCGAGATCGATGACCTGAGTTCCGCTCTGCTTGAGTTTCGAGATTTCGGACGTGGTCCCGACCGCCACAATGTGGTTCCCGCTGATCGCAACCGCTTCCGCTTCTTTCTGCGCGGGATTTACGGTCCAGATCTTGCCGTTGATCAGCAGCAAGGTGATGGATTGTTGCGCGTGAATTGGGAGAGTCGCGGTACAAACAAGAACGCCAAAGAGAATTGCGGAACGCATAGTCAGCTTAATGTCAACACAGGCTCGTGTTCGAACCCGATGTATTGTACTTCTTCTTCGAGATCGAATCCGAAGCGATCCCGCACTCGGGCTTTCAGCTCCTGGATGAGTCCGACCAGATCTGCAGCCGTGCCCGCGCCGTCGTTATAGACCAGATTGGCGTGATATGCCGCCACCTGGATCTCGCCGCGCCGCCGCCCTTTTGCTCCGGTCTGCTCGAGGAACCAGGCCGACGGCACTTTGCCTTCACGGATTACCGCGCGAGGAATTTCGGCTTGCACCCGCGCAGGAAGTTGTGCGAACAGCAGATTTTTGAAGATGCTGCCCGCGCATTTCATGGAAGGCGGATACTTGGCGTCCCGAATCGCGCGAATCTCACGCGAGGTTTTTGCCAGCTCCTCGGGATGTCCCTCTTCAAAACGGAGATCGGCGGACAAGATAGCCCATTCCTTTTGAACCTTAAAGACGCTGTGCCGGTAGCGAAATCCGCATTGTTCATTATCGAAGAGCAGGGTGCGGCGGCCGTCGGTCACGCGGAGGGTTTCGACCAGCTCGTGAATTGAGCGGCCATACGCGCCGGCGTTGCCGTAGATTGCGCCTCCGAGATATCCGGGAATGCCGGTCATGGTTTCCAATCCCTTGAAGCCGAGGCCGATGCTGTGATCGACAACCTCCTGCAGAATCGCTCCTGCTTCGACCCGCAGCACCATGCCGTTTCTTGCGACGCGCGCGCCTGTGTAACGGAGCACCACTCCATCGAAGCCGAGATCGGAGACGATTAGATTTGTGCCGCCGCCGATAACGATTCGCGGGAGCGCCAGAGTCTGAACGGTGCGTAACGCTTCAGTGAACGAAGCGCTGTCCGAAGCGTCACAGAGTACTGCAGCGGGTCCACCAATCCGGAAGCGCGTGTGAGCGGACAGCTGCGTGTTCGCCAGCACCGTCAAGTTTGGGATCGCAGCCAGGCGCTCGAGCGCCGCTGAGCTGACGGGCATCGTTTCCCGATTGTCGCAGGTAAGGGTGCCCGGCTCGGCATGTCGCAGGTCTCGGAACTGTCGCACAATGAAAGCAGGTCACATGGCCACAAATAACCCAACACCACCCAACATCGACCAGCGCATTGAAGCCCTGACGCATTCCGTCGAGCTGCTTTCGCAGATGCACCAGGACAGCGAAAAGCGTTATAACCGCATGTTCGAGCAACTGGTTACCGTTACCGAGCAGCTAGCGCACATAGCTGAAAATCACGAGCGGCGCCTGAAAGATCTCGGAAGCTAACTCGGAAGCGCCGCCTGCTTCCGCACCAGGAGGTGCTGGTCGAGGGGCCAGTCCGTCCCTAAGGTCTACGGCTATGCGGCCTCCGTTTGGGCACTTTGGTCGTTTTGCGAAACGAACCCAGTTTCTGGGTCGGCGGTATTTTGCGGAACGAACCCAATTTCGGGGCCGCCCGTGTTTTGGAAAACGAAGCCATTTTCGGGCTGATCGGTATTTTGCGAAACGAACCCAATTTGCGGAACGAAGCCACGGTCCTGCTGGAGACGGCGGAGGGCCGCGAGGGATTTGTGGAAGGCGCGCTCGGCAGAGACCATGGTGCGTTGAATGGCGGGAAGCAGTGGTTAGGGTTTCGAGGTTTTCGGGTTGGAGGGTGCGCGCTTCGAGCTGGCGCATGCGGCGAAGACGCCAGAAATTCTCGGCGAGCTCGTTGACCAGGATTTCTTCAGTCACGTTAGCGGGATGATGCTCGGCGCGGAGGGAAGCGCGGAGATCGTCGAGCTCGGCGGGATCTTCGCCCGGCAACACCAACTGCTTCGAGTAGAGGCCGTGTTTAAAGGAATTCTGACTGGATTTGGACTTGCCCTCGGGACTGCGGGGTCCGGTAGAGTGCAGGGAATTGGCGTAGTTGGTCTCTGCGCGGGTACTTTCAAGATCGGCCAGGCATTCCTGGCCACTACGATTGCGCGCAGCGGCGCGACGTAGGTTGCGAAGTTGACGATTGCTCATAGCGGCTCGACCGTAGCATGCGGAGGTTATGAGCTGAGCGCCCGAGATTGTAAAAAGCCCGTAAGTTGATGCGGGCGAGCAAAAAGATTCTTTTTGCGGGCTGGTGATCGGGTCGCCCTAAAGCCAGCCGCTATTTGGTCCGATATTTAAGGTATGAGAGAATACATCGTTAGACGATACGAAGCTTTCTGGCGAGAGGAGAGCGCCCAAGATCTCGTCGAGTACTCGTTACTGCTCGCGTTCATTGCACTCACCGCGATCGCTCTGCTGTCCAGTGCGGGCGCCAGCACCAAAACTGTTTGGACGAAGGTAAATAGCGGGCTGACCAGCGCCGCATCCTAGCGCAAACGATTCTACTTGGGCTCGGCGTAACGGATCGCGCTGTCGACGCTGGCGCGCCGAAAGCCGGTGTTCTCAAGAGAAACGGTGATGTCCCGGTTGATGAAGAACACGGCGCGGAGGCGAAACTCGGTTCCAAAGCTCACTGGGAACCAGAGGCCATCATCGAAGCGGCGATACTCGACATTAAAGCCGAGGCCGGGCAGGTCGGTGCCGAGAAGCGTCCGGACGGCAAGCGGAATGCGCCGCGATAACCTTGTAAAAACGCGCAGCGGCTCACAGTCCTGAGCATCGATAAGCGCCTCGCCCGCCCAGCCAATGTCCTTCCTATCTTTGGGCCCGAAGCCAATCCGGTACACCCGGCGGCCGCGCACCGTCTGCTTTCCGAGCATCTCGAATTCGTAATCTTTCTGCTGCTCGCTGGTCAAAGGAAACAGATCTGCGCCGATTCCATCCTTCGAGTCCGAGTTCAGCAGATCATCTCGGAACGATTTGACCAGGGAGCCATCGAGACCACCGCCGTCCGGCGTTGTGTCGCTGTGGAAATCGAAATATCGATGTTGATGCCAGTAGCGTCCATCTAAGTGCATCAGCTCTTTCTTCACACCATTCGGCGTCGGCGCGACCAGGTAGTCGGTCGTTTCCTCGCGGGCCAGCTTGCCATTGGTTTTGCGCGTTACTACGCGGATGTGCTGCTGATAAACATAATCATTGCGAAGCTTCTCCGCCCGGTCCTGATTTTGAGCGACTTTCGCCATGATTGCTGCGGCACTGAGGCCTGAATCGCTGCCGGTTCCGCTACTTAGCTGGAACGCGGCAAGCCACCCCAAGATGCAAGCGAAAAGAAGAGTTGCCATACACGCGTTCTCTTCTTGATACGCATCGGCCGTCCGAAAGGATGCGAAATCTAAGGACTTTTAAAGCGCGTACTGTTCGCGCAGCATCTTTATTGAATCGAGGCCTGCGGCTGCACGAGTATCAACTTCTCGGTCGTCGTTGAAAGTGACCTCGCACTTCTCCTGACGAGATATCATGAACTCTACTTTGACTATTCAACTCCCGCTCTCCGTCTTACAGCCTGTCGGCACGAAGCTTGTCAACGATAAGCTCGCTGCGCTCGGAGGCGCAGCCACGATCGGCGCTTCGTCGCAACCGAGATTATTTCCGGACGGCATCAGCTATCTGCAGGATTTCGGAAATTCGATAATCTTCTATAACCCGGCTTATGGGGCGATCTCGATTGACAAGGCAATTTACGGCAAGTGGAGTTCGCCTGCAGTCACGTCGGTGAAGACGGCGAGCGGAGATCTTCTACGTGACTATCTCGGCTTTCCGGTATCCGATTCGTTCAAGACGGCGGAGACCGGAGGCTCAGCAGCCTACTTCGAGCGCGGGATGATCGCCATCCGTGGCAATGGCCAGGCTTTCGTTATCTCCGGTCCGATCTATGAAAAGTATCGGCGATTGGGGGACATCAGCAGCACGGGCACGCAACCGGTGGTCGGTCTGCCCATCTCCGATGAAGAGGCGCTTGCCAATAACGGACGCTGTGTCCATTTTGAGAGCGGCGATATCTACTGGAGCGCGGCAACCGACGCACGCGAGATCCACGGGGCAATACGCGAGCGTTGGCTGGTGCTCGGCGGTGCAACGAGCGTGCTCGGGCTGCCGATCTCCGATGAGTGCGGAGTAATGAACGGAAACGCGGAGCTAGGCCGCTTCAACCGCTTCGCCAACGGCGGATGCATTTACTGGACAGCCGGCACAGGCGCGTGGGACGTCTATGGAGCAATCTATTCAGAATGGAGCGCGAAGGGCGGACCGCTGGGACCCTTAGGGTTTCCCATTTCGGGCGAGACCAGCACGCCTTCACTTCCCAATCTTCCTTTCCTTGGAAACGTGCCCCAAGGACGCTTTAACGATTTTCAACGCGGCGTAATCGTGTGGTATCCCTCGGGCGATTATGCAGGCGCGCATACCGTACAAGGTCTGCAGCTTTACGCGCAGCGCTACGAGTGCAACGAAGATTTCAACGTCCAGATCAACATTGAGGCAACGCCGGCCAACCCGCCCAACATCAACCACGGACGCATGCCGTCCGGAGGGAACTATGACGCCGGCGGCAAGGACCTCAGCGGCACAATCCTTTTGACGGTTCCGCTGGTGCAAAGCAACACCCAGGTGAGCATCTGGATGCTCTGCATTCACGAAAAGACGATAGGCAAAGACGACGAAGAAGGCACGGTAACAGCGAACTACAACATCCTTAACCTGTGGGGGCTTCAGGAGAGCAATCATGCGCACCAGAACGGAGCCTTTACTGCAACTTTCGAGATGCAGCCCGATCCGCTGCCGCCCGTTTCTCTTGATCCGGATCAGTTCCGCACCCAGCTTTTCTGGCCCTTTCAAAATATCGATGTCGATCAACTGAGCTGGAGAAGTTACTCTGATACGTTTGCCGACGTGGCGGAGACGGACAAGCACATCGACCTAAATCCGTTTTCCTTCAAGCTGCATCTATTCGAAATCGCTTTCTACAACATCGTGTATCAGTCGCTCGGTCAGCCGGGCCTGTGCTTTGGGTTTAGTCTGGAGTCAATTTACGCGCGCGAGAACCGTTCGTTATTTATCGAGCCGATCTATACCCAAAACAGCTATCACAAGGACGGGATGCTGCGCGATGCAACCGGCGCGCAACTGCTCAACGCGTCTACCCAAACCGTCAGTCCGCAAGATGCGGAGGTGGTAAACGAAGCCAGCATCAAGCATGGATATCAGGTAGGCGCTTCTTTCATCGAGTGGTTTTTGGGCAAGTGGGTGACCGGAGGTCTGCATCAGCCGATCGACGGATTCTATGCCAGCCGCGATTCCTTCAATAGCAACGATTGGCCGGTCATTTCGATATCGTCTTCGAGCGATCTAAGTTCGGATGGGCACGTCATTGTGCCTTACAAATGGTCGCCTCCGCAGGGCGGCAATTTGACAATTTGGGTAGGCAACATCAATGACCCGGCATCCGGATCGTCGGATGCAGGGAACAACGATCCGGGCAACACCGTTACTATCACTCCGACTGATGACTCGTACTCGTTTGATATGCACCCCAGCCAGGGAGTGGCGGGAGTGTGGTTTGGATCGCCAAACACGGGTGGACGATTTCTTCCCATACCTTATTCGAAGCTGAATTCCCAGCCGGTGACACCTGGCGATGCAATTTTCGCGCTGATTGTGGGAGGCGTGCTGATTATCTGCGGCGGCGATGCGAAAACCTCGCAGATTACCGACGAGCATGGAAACACCTTTTATTCCGCCGGTAGCACGCCGGCGAATTCGAACAATATCAACGGCGATCCAAAGACCAAAATTCCCCAGATGGCGCTCATACCGATCCATGACGGCGGACTCGATTCGAAGATTGTGGAGCAGCAGCAGAAGCTTCCTCCGGATTTTGAGGTGCCCGGCCGTTATCCCGTTCGGCCGGTGGCGCGCAATGCCAAACGACCGGAGATCTATTATCTGCATCGCGAGGAGATGATGACGATGGAGGCGAAGTCCCCTTTGGAGGCGGCGGCGAAGACGGCCCCACCGTCGGCGGTGACGGAAACACTGGTGCGGCGGGAGCCGTTGGCTGAGGCGCGCTTTCAGCAGCCAAGCACTCTGACGTTCGCAGTAGAGGGGCAGACGGACGGCAGCTATGACTGGGCGATCCTTACGCCGCGCATGTCGGCTTCGATCTCGGCGCAGTGCGCGGCGGGAGCGAGCGATACAATCCGCATCGATGCGGTGAACGGCAGCGATCAAGGGGTCACGTTTAGTCTGCCGGCAGGCGCCGCCGCCAAGACGGTCCATGTGGCGGTGGGGGGTTATTCCGGCAATGCGGCCGATCGCAGGTGGTATGAACTGCTCAACCTGAACCTATCGCCGGGGCAGACCATCTCCGCCCAAGTGAACAATCGTGGTGGAGAGCTGCTGCTGCAAAACAGCGGTCCGGCGCTGACCTGCGAGTTGCGCGTGCATTATGGGATGGACACGGCGGGAGCAGCAGTGCGTCCTTCAGTTGTACTGGATGCGAACATGGCGTTTCACATCGCTCCCCAGGAGTGGAGCGCCGTTTCGATTACCAAGACACCGGTGCAAATGACGGTCTTCGACCCGGCGACCGGGTCCCAAACACGGAAATCACAGCTCTGAACAGGCGGCTGTTCAGAATCGGACGCACTCACGGCGAAGCGTTCTGCGCTAATTCGTGGAGCGCGGGTCCGGTCAGCTCGAAAACCGTCCAGTCATCGAGTGGCACAGCGCCCAACTTGCGGTAGAAATCGATTGCGGGCTCATTCCAGTCGAGCACTGCCCAGGAGAGCCGGGCGCCCCCGCGCTCCTTTGTCAGACGAGCCAGGTAGTTCAGCAGGGCGCGACCGATGCCTCTGCCCCGAAAAGCAGGCTCGATGAAGAGGTCTTCGAGATAGATTCCGGCGTGTCCTAAGAATGTCGAAAAGGTCTGAAAATATACGGCAAATCCGGCCGGCTCACCTCTTAAATAAACCAGCAGGACCTCGGCAGCGGGCCTGGGGCCGAAGAGAGCTTTGCGCAACATTTCTTCGTCGGCGACCACCCGGTCCAGAAGCCGCTCATACTCAGCCAGCTTTCGAATGAACGCCAGCACCAGCGGAATATCTTTCTCTTCGGCTGCTACGATGCGGAGTTCTTCAACGGGAATGGCTCTCATGTTCACGTGAGTTCCGATTAAACTCTGATAGTATCGAGGCTGCGAGCTACTCTTTCGCGCATCCTGCATCTAACATCAGGTAGCCCGCGAGTTTGGCGGATTGCCATATAGAGGTGCAACATGAAATTTTTTCTCGATACAGCGAATCTGGACGAGCTGAAGAAAGGGGCCGCGTGGGGCATCGTTGACGGCGTCACCACGAATCCCACCCTGATCGCCAAAGAAGGCGTCCCGATCGAAGAGCAGGTGCGCAAGATTTGCGACATTATCAACGGCGATGTCAGCGCGGAGGTGGTCTCGACCACTTCCAAAGAGATGATCGAGGAGGGCCGCCGGCTTTCCAAGATTCACAACAATATCGTCGTAAAGATACCGCTGATTCCCGAAGGCATTGTGGCCGTTTCGGCGCTCTCGAAAGAGGGAATCCGAACCAACGTCACGCTGTGCTTCAATGCCGCGCAGGCGTTACTCGCGGCTAAGGCGGGGGCCTATATTATCAGTCCGTTTATCGGGCGCATTGACGACATCGGCTGGCCTGGGATGGATTTGATTGACGAAATTGTGACCATCTACGACAATTACGGCTACAATACACAGGTTCTCGCGGCCTCCATCCGGGGCCCGCTGCACGTAATCGATGCGGCGAAAGCCGGAGCACACATCGCCACCATGCCCTTCAAGGTTCTCGATCAGCTGTTCCATCACCCGCTCACGGATAAAGGGCTCGAACAGTTCCTGAAAGATTACAACAAGGCGTTTGAGCTGGTAAAAGCGTAGAACACGCACTCGCAGACGACGGAAAGCGATCGGCTGCGCCACTTTAGCTAGAAATCGGGAACCGAGTCATCTGGCTCCGCATCCCTGTTATCGGTAGACAACTCCGATCCGTAGTATGAGTAAGTCGCAGCGTGCCCCGGCACAGATTTCCCGGCGCAGGGCACTCGAATCAGCGATCGCGTTGCTTCCGGCCGCGCGGCTACTCTCTGCCTTCCAAGCGCCGCAAACGCCAACCTTCTCGGGCGGCGTCAAAGTAGTCAACCTCTTCGCCACGGTCCGCAATAAGGATGGGGAAATTGTCCGCAATCTTACGAAGGACGACTTCGTTCTGGAAGAGGACGGGCGGCCGCAAACGATTCGGTACTTCGCGCAGCAAAGCGATCTTCCGTTAACTCTCGGATTACTGGTTGATACCAGCGGAAGCGAGCGGCGGATGCTCGGCACGGAGCGCCAGGCGAGTTACACGTTCCTGGAGCAGGTGCTGAGACCCGATAAGGACAAAGCGTTCCTCATCCACTTCGATCGCGATGTCGAACTGCTGCAGGATCTCACTTCGTCGCGTGAACGGTTGGAGAAGGCGCTGGCGCTGCTCGAGACGCCCGACTCGGGCCAGGGCGGATACGGTCAACCGGGTGGCGGCGGTGGCCGGGGCGGGGGTGGCGGATGGGGCCGCCGAAGTGGAGGCCAGGGCGGACAGCGGCACGGCTTTCTTCGATGCCGTCTATCTGGCGTCAGACGAGCTAATGAAAAAACAGACCGGCCGTAAAGGGTTGGTGATGCTGACCGATGGCGAAGATAATGCGAGCAAGATTTCGATAACCGACGCGATCGCTTCCGCTCAGCGGGCGGACACGCTGGCCTATGGAGTCCGTATCTACGATCAAGAGGAAGGGTTTGGTGGCTTCGGTGGACCAGGGTTTGGACGTCGCGGAGGATGGGGCGGAGGCGGTCCCCGTGGCCGAGGCGCGGGGATGAATCGCCCTGACGGCAAGAAGATTCTCGAACAGATCTCAAAGGAAACCGGCGGCGCGTATTTCGAAGTCTCGAAAAAGAAAACCCTCGATGAGATTTATACCCAGATCGAAGAGGAGCTGCGAAATCAATACAGCCTTGGGTACACGCCTGACAAGCCGGATAGCGGGGCCGGTTTCCATAAAATTCTGCTGACGGTGAAGCAGAAGGGTTTGACGGTTCAAACCCGGAACGGTTATTACTCGGGAGCGTAGGCAAGGCACTTTGCAGACGACGGAAAGCGATCGTCTGCGCCACACTGCACCGCTGAGTAACCTTCGGCATTCGCCGACCACCTTAGAGTAGTGACTTCATCGAAAGCGGAGTAGCGGGAAACTTGTGCCGCGGGTTTTACGTGCTCTTCCGTTATTGATGGTTTCGGCGTTCACGATGCTGGCGCAAACGGGGATCGTGAGATCGGGCGATCAGCCCATTCCCGGCGCGGTTGTCACAGCTACAAACGGCAGTCAAACGATTTCGACCGTCACGGACCAGAACGGGCGTTACGTATTCCCTTCACTCGGCGCTGGAACTTGGAAAGTTACGGTAGAGATGTTCGGGTTTGAGAGCGCCACGAAAGAGGTGAACTACCCGGTTGAGAAGGCGCCTGTCAATTTCGATTTGCGATTGCGGCAATCGGCCCTTGCGAAACGGTTGCAGCAATACACAGCCGGGCGCAGCGGCGCGCCGGGATTTCCAAATCGTAATGGAAACGGACAGCAGGCCGATCAAGAGCTGCAGAACGAACTGAATTCACAGCAGCAAAGCGCGACTGCTGCCGCTGCATCGAATCAGAGCAGCAACGAAGCGTTCCTGGTATCGGGAAGTCTCAGCCCCGGCATGGCGCAAAATGCACAGGCTGATTCAGGACCCGGCAGCAGATTCCAAACGGGCTCAGGATTAAATAGCTTCGGAGCGGCAAACGGAAATAATCCAACTGCGCCTGGATTTGGCGAGTCCTCAGGGGGCGGTTTCGCCCAAGGGCCGGGGGCCGGTGGACGAGGCGGATTCGGAGGGCGCGGCGGTTTTGGGCGCAATGGCCGAGGAGGACGCCCGGGTGGAGCATACTTCGGAAACCGGCGTAGACCAAACGAGATTCGCGGTCAGGTTTCGTTCACGTTAGCTAATTCAGCAGTAAACGCGAAACCGTTCTCACTGAATGGGCTCGATGTTCCGCAGGCCGCTTATGCGCAGAGCCGCTTCAGTTTTATTGTGGGGGGTCCGCTTTCAATTCCGAAGATCGTAAAAGATCCCAGCACGCAGTTTTTCGTGACCTACTTCGGCACGCGGGCTCGCAATCCAGAGCTGTTTACCGAGACGGTCCCGACCGAAGCCGAACGGCAGGGCAATTTTTCGCAAGCGACACAATCGCTCGGGACCACATCACTCGGGAACGCGGCGCTGAATGTTCCAGTTGTGATATTCAATCCGGCAACGCATCAGCCGTTTGCCGGGAGTCTTATTCCTTCGGCTCTTCTGAATCCAATCGCGCTGGGTTTGCTGCGGTACTATCCGCTTCCGAACGAGCCGGGAAACGCGAATAACTATCAATATGAAACTGCGCAAGTCGGAAACACAGATAATCTGGGCGTTCGGGTTCAGCGGAATATCACGAAGAACGACCGGCTGGCGCTTAATTTCCAGTATCAAAAGCGCGATGGCACGGCCGCACAGCCATTCGGATATTTCGATAGCACGAGCGGATATGGGATGAATGTTCAGCTGCAGTGGACGCGAAATCTGACTCCCACCGCGCTGAGCAACACCCAGATCCGGTTTAACCGGAACACAACTGACGTTAATCCGTTCTTCGCTCTTGGACCGAACGTTGCAGCGCAGTTGGGAATCCCCGGGACGTCGTCCAATCCGATTGACTACGGACCGCCTGCCCTCAATTTCACAAACTTCGGGACGCTCAGCGATGAGACGGCAGCACTGACTCGCAACCAGGCGCAAAGCGGGAATGAAAGCGTGAACCTGGTGAAAGGGGTACACAGCATTACGCTCGGCGGCGGTTACACGCGAGCTGATTTAAGTACGAGCACGAATCCGAATGGCCGCGGGCAGTTCAACTTTACAGGAGTGGCGACCAGCGCCATCGGGCCGGATGGCCGTCCGGTGCCGGGGACAGGATACGATTTAGCCGATTTCCTGCTTGGCTATCCTCAGTCGAGTTCTATCCGCTACGGTGACACGAGCAACTATTTTTTGCAGAATCAATGGAACGCGTACGCTCAGGATGAATGGAAGATGCGCCCGAGCTTCACGTTGCTGCTCGGCGTTCGATATGAGTACTTCTCGCCGTTCAGCGAAAAGTACGGGCGCATGGCGAACCTCGACATTGCTCCTGGGTTTACCAACGTATCGGTTGCGACGCCAAGCCAATCGGGTCTCTATACGGGCGCGTTCCCGAGCGGCCTCATCAATCCGGATTATGAGAATTGGTCGCCGCGCGTGGCTCTCGCGTGGAAACTTCCGCGCGTAAAGCGGTCCACGGTTTTCCGCGCGGGTTACGGAATCTATTACAACGGGCAAGCGTATGTTCAGTTTGCTTCACAGTTGGCGCAACAACCGCCGTTTGCCGTTTCAAACAGCGTCAACACTAGCGCGCTCGATGTATTAACTTTGCAGAAAGGGTTCCTGACAACCAGCCGCCGCGATATTACAAACAGTTTCGCCGTGGACCGCTATTACCGGACTCCGTATGCGGGCACATGGAATGCCACGCTGCAGCATGAGTTACCGGGTGGATTTTTCGTAGAGCTGGGATATCTGGGGACCAAGGGAACACATCTGGATGTGAGAACGCTGCCGAATGAAGCGCTTCCGGGCAGCGGCTTCTCGCCGACGGAACGCCATCAATTGGGCCATGCCGTTGGTTTCATTTACGACTCCTCAGTTGGGAATTCGATTTTCAATGCCATGCAGTTGCGGGCAGTGCGGCGGTTTCACCGGGGTCTTTCAGTGAACCTGTTTTACCAATTCGCAAAATCGATAGATGATTCTTCGACTTTCGGCGGCGCTGGGAACACGGTTGCACAGAACTGGCTCGATATCGCTGCTGAACGCGGTCTTTCGAGCTTCGATGTTCGTCACGAGTTGAACGCGACGTTCGTCTGGACGTCGCCTATTGGCGCAACCGGTTCGCAATTCGCTCCCGACAGCAAAATCGGAAGACTACTGAAGGACTGGCAGCTCAGTGGATCGGTAACAGCGCAAACCGGGAATCCGCTTACTGCCCGAGTGCTAGGCAATACCGCGCAGCTCGCGCAAACCGGAGGAATCGGAAGCCAACGAGCCGAAGCGACGGGCGAGCCAATCGACACCGGCAGCGGGTTTTTTAATCTGGACGCGTTTGCGTTACCGCCGCCGGGCGTGTACGGAAATGCCGGGCGGAACACCATTCCGGGCCCTGGGACGTTCGCTGTGAATGCTGCATTTGCGCGCGCATTTCAATTAGGTGAACGGCGGCGACTGGAATTCCGCGTAGAGGGAAATAACGTATTGAATCACGTGAACTATACGAACCTCTATACGGTCGTGAATGCTGTGAATTACGGGTTGCCGAGTGCGGCCGGACCAATGCGTACGCTCGACGCCGTGGTGAGGTTCCGATTTTGAAGTTCGCAGTTCTGATGCTGATAGGCGCGTTGGCATTGCAGCCTGCGCTTTCTCAACAACAGCCGACGTTTACCGCTACGACGAACGTGGTGATCGTGAATGTAACGGTGCTTGATGCGAACGGCAGGCCGATTGACAATCTGACAAAGAACGACTTCGAAGTGTACGAAGACGGCAAGCTGCAGAAACTGCAATCGGTGGATTTTCAGCATCTGGACAATAGACCGCTGCCAGCGCTAAAGCAAGCGCTGCAGCAGCGAACTGAGCAAAGCAGCCGCGCCGAAGAGCCCGTCATCGAGAGCAGCGGCAGCCAGACTTTTCAAAACCGCCGTCTGATCGTGATGCTCTTCGATTTTTCCTCAATGCAAGCTGCCGAGCAGATTCGAGCGAAAGAGGCCGCTATTAAGTTTCTCAGCACTCAAATGACAGCGAGTGACATGGTTTCGATCATGGTCTTCGGCACGGAGCTTCAAACGGTTCAGGACTTCACGTCGGATCGTGATTTGCTCGTCGCCGCGATTAATAAATTCAGAATCGGCGAATCGAGTGAAAATGCGGCGATGGCCGATACCGGTGCGGATGCTCAGGATCAGAGCGGACAATTTGTGGCGGATGAGACCGAGTTCAACATATTTAATTCGGATTTGAAATTGGCGGCGCTCGAAGATGCGGCCCGGCGGCTTGCGCACTTCCCGGAGAAAAAGGCGCTGATCTATTTCTCGAGCGGTATTCAAAAAACTGGGGTGGATAACCAGTCGCAGTTGCGGGCGACCGTCAACACGGCCGTCCGATCCAATGTGGCTTTTTATCCGATCGATGCGCGTGGGCTATCGGCGCTTGTGCCCGGCGGAGACGCTACGCAGGCGGGCGCGGTCGGAAACAACCTTTACAGCGGAGCGGGCCAGCGAACGCTCAAAGAGAATTTCAATAACCAACAGGAAACGCTGGGCTCACTCGCGCTCGACACGGGCGGGAAGGCGCTGCTCGATTCAAATGATCTGACCGAGGGCATGGTGCAGGTTCATAAGGATATTTCGAGCTACTACGTTTTGGCGTACGCCAGCTCGAATCCCGCGCAAGATGGACGGTACCGGCGCATACAGGTGAAGCTGGCGCCTCGGTCGGCTCATCTCAAAGCCAAGCTCGAATACCGGCAGGGATACTATGCGCCGACCACTTTCGGCCATATGCGGGATGTAGACAAGGAAGCCCAGCTTCAGCAAGCGCTGATGGCCGGCAATCCTGTAACGGATTTACCGATCGCGGTCGAGGTGGATTACTTCCGGCTCGAGAAAGGCAAGTATTTCGTCCCGATTTCCGTGAAGATTCCGGGATCGGCTCTGGTGTTCCATGGCAAAGGGTCGAAGAAGGCAACCGAGCTCGATTTCATTGCCGAGGTGACGGACAGCCGGAATCACCCAGCCGCCACGGTTCGCGACACGATTCCGTTGAAGGTAAACGACACCGTCGCGGGCGAGGTAGTTCGGAAGAGCATTCAATACGACACGGGCGTGACGTTATCGCCCGGCAACTACAATCTTCGATTCGTTGCTCGTGAAAACGGCGAAGGCAAGGTGGGAACGTTCGAATCTCCGTTTACCGTTCCGGATCTGGGCGCGGGCAATGGATTGCGCGTGAGCTCAATGATCGTGAGCAATCAGCGCGACTCTGTGCAGCAGCAAGTTGGGGGAGTGAAGAACAATAAAAAGTTAATGGCGGTGAATCCGCTGATTGATAACAGCGGACAAAAGCTGGTACCTAATGTCACTAAGGTGTTTCATCCCGGCCAGCAGATGTTTGTTTATCTAGAGGTGTATGATCCGGTGATTCCTGCCGGCCTGCCCGAGAATTTCCGGGCCGCGGATGTGGAAGCCAGCGTCGCGCTGTATTCGGGCTCGAAAAAGATTTATGAATCGACGCCGGTTCGCGCAAGCCGGCTTAACACGAAACGCGAGGGATCGCTGCCCATTTGGTTTCAGGTTCCGCTCTCGAAGATCGAAGACGGAAAGTACGAGTGCCAGTTGAATCTGATCGACGAGTTCGGCCGGAAATTCGCGTTTCCACGAACGGAAGTGGCGGTGGTAGGAAACCCGCCCGGGAACGCGCTGTAGGCCGACCCGCTCTAGTATGCGACTTCGACACGCGCGGATTTGGCGCTCTCATTATTTTTTTGATCGATAGCGCTGATCGCATACGCATACTTCTTCCCGTGCTCGACCTTTTGATCGCTGTACGTCGGTAAGGTGAGCAAGTTCCCTTGCCGCTCGAATGGCCCTCCGTTCACCGAGCGATAAACATAGTAGCCTTTTAGATCGGGATCGGGGCTGCGTTCCCACGAGACTTCAATCGAGTTCGGCGCGGCTAACGCCGTCACGTTTGCAGGCACCTTGGGCGGAAAGATGTCAACGGCCGTGATCGGGAACGGCTTCGATGGAAGACTCTCGGCTGCGCCTTGGAACGCGACCACAGTGTATCGATACGGAGTATCGTACTGAGACGTCTTGTCCAGGTATTCGGGGATGGGGGTTGCCCCAATTTGGACAGGCGCTTTGTCGTTGGGACCTTGCCGCGAAACGCGGTAGTGAACGGCGTGGCCCTCGTCCGGCCAAGTGAGCCTGATGCCGTCGGCAGTCGCTTTCGCCTCGACAGTTGGCTGTCCGAGCGGCGGTACGACATTGAGGCGCACAACGTTTGACCAACTCGAGGTGCGCCCTTCCTTGACGGCTGTGCGCACGGCAATCGCCACGCGCCGGCCTTGCCATTCTGTGGCTGGAATCGAATGTGAAATTGGGAAAGCCTTGGGAGCGTCGGGATCGTTTCGCGGAGGGAGAGGCAACAGAAATTGCTGCGCGCTCGCGGACCAGCGTACAAAATCGAAGGGAATCACGTTCGGTCCAATGCGCAACTCAATTTCCGAGAAGCGCTTGATGGCCAGGTTATCAGTCGTGCGCGGGGGTGTGCTGAAGTTGATGACGATCTGATCGCTGCGCTCGACAGCCGTGAGATTGCCAATTCGATTCGGAAGCTGAGGGGAAGGCGGCAGGACCGGGCCAACATACCCACAGCTGAAACAAAGCAGCATGGTGAAGAGAACCGCGATGCTGCCCGCTCGCACTACAGAATGTACCTGCTGAGATCCTGATCCTTCACGATGTCCGACAGCTGTTTGCGCACATAAGCCGCATCCACGCGGATGTTCTTCTTCTTGAGATCCGGCCCGTCGAACGAAATTTCTTCGAGCAGCTTCTCCATAATCGTGTGCAGGCGCCGCGCGCCGATGTTTTCTGCCGATTCGTTCACCTGCGCAGCAATGTGCGCCACCTCGACCACCGCATCTTCAGTAAACGTGAGCTTGATGCCTTCGGTTTCAAGCAGCGCTGTGTATTGCTTCACCAGCGCCGATTTCGGTTCTTTGAGGATGCGGATGAAATCGGCCTGACTGAGCGTCTTGAGCTCGACTCGGATCGGAAAACGTCCTTGGAGCTCGGGGATCAAATCGGAAGGTTTCGAGACGTGAAAGGCCCCGGCCGCAATAAAAAGGATGTGGTCGGTGCGAACGAAGCCGTGCCGGGTATTTACGGTCGTGCCTTCCACGATGGGAAGAATGTCGCGCTGCACTCCCTCGCGGCTGACGTCCGGGCCATGGCCGCCTTCCCTGCCCGCGATTTTGTCGATTTCGTCCAGAAATACGATCCCGTTTCGCTCTACGCGCTCGAGGGCGATGCGCGTCACCTGATCCATGTCGACCAATTTCTGTTCTTCTTCCTGGATCAGATATTCGAGCGCTTCCGACACGCGCATATTGCGCTTCTTGGTCCGCGGGCCAAAGAGATTGCCCATGACATCTTTCAAATTGATGTCCATCTCTTCGACGTTGCCGTTGGTTGAGACCTCGAATGTCGGTCCGCGCTCCTTCACATCGACTTCGACCATGCGGTCGTCAAGTTTGCCCGCGTGCAATTTTTCACGCAGCTTTTCGCGTGTGCGCTCGGTACTCTCGCTCGATTCCGGTTGCGGCGGCATCAGGAGATCCAAAAGCCGCTCTTCGGCCTGCTGCTCGGCGCGATCTTCCACTTGCTCGAGTCGCTCTTCGCGCACCATATCGATGGCCACGTCCACCAGATCGCGAATCATGGATTCGACGTCGCGGCCCACATAGCCCACTTCGGTGAACTTACTGGCTTCAACTTTCAGAAATGGCGAGTTCGCGAGCTTCGCGAGCCGCCGCGCGATTTCCGTCTTGCCGATGCCCGTGGGCCCGATCATGAGGATGTTCTTCGGCATGACTTCTTCGGCCATTTCGGGATCGAGCTTCTGGCGGCGCACGCGATTCCGCAGTGCGATGGCGACGGAGCGCTTCGCGTCATTCTGCCCGATTACGTGCTTATCGAGCTCCGCCACGATCTCGCGAGGCGTCAGCTCATCGAGCAGCGGCGTCTCTTCAGAGGATTGCTGAGGAAGATAAATGACCATTTACGTCAGCTCCTCATAGGTGACGCTTTCGTTCGTATAAATGCACAGGTCGCCCGCTATCTTCATGGCCTTCTCAACAACTTCGCGCGCGCCGAGGTCGGTATTCTCGAGCAGCGCCACGGCGGCGCATCGGGCAAAAGGGCCGCCCGATCCAATCGCCGCGATCGGGCTGTCCGGCTCAATGACATCTCCGGTACCGCTCACAATGTACATATTCTGGAGGTCGGCGACGAGCAGCAGCGCTTCCAAATGACGCAGCATGCGGTCGGTCCGCCATTCTTTCGCAAGCTCCACAACGCTCCGCGAGAGATTGCCGCTGTGTTGTTCCAGTTTCCCTTCAAACCGTCCGAACAGGGCGAACGCGTCGGCCGTCGAGCCCGCGAACCCAGAGATGATTTTACCGTTATAGAGACGGCGGAGCTTCCGCGCGCCTCCTTTTAAGACCTCGCTGCCCATGGTGACTTGACCATCACCGGCCAGCACAACTTTGCCGTTCTTTCGCACGCATAGAATGGTCGTCGAACGGATTTTTCTCTTCATGTGGGTACGCAAACCAGGAAAGAAATGAGAACGGTCCCGTGGGACGGTCCTCCTTCGAATTCGAACCTTTATTTCAGCACAGGCGCGGAATCGTTTGACATAGCTCCGGTGTGCGGGGACGGGCTCTCCGTTGCTTTCTGGACCAGCAGTGCGCCGAAACAGCCACACTCCTTGCGATTGTACAGGTAGTATGTTGCGAAAAGGCCACACATGCACGGCAACAAGTCCCATAGGGTCAATTAATTAGAGACTTAGGCCTGCTGCCCTGCTATTCTGGCACTGTTCGTACATGAACTACGAAACGACGCTGCGTCGTCCCGTCGAGGTCACCGGGGTGGGCCTTCACCACGGAGCGCCTGTCCATTTACGAATCACGCCCGCGCCGCCGGCAACGGGGATCGTCTTCATCCGCACGGATCTCGACAACACCCGAATTCCCGCGAGCTGGGAATTCGTGGAGCGTGTCAGCTATGCCACCAGCCTCATGCATCCGCGCGGAATTTTCATTTCAACGACCGAGCATTTGCTGAGCGTGCTCTACAGTATGGGAATCGATAATGCCTTTCTGGAATTGGATAATCTCGAGGTTCCGATTCTGGATGGCAGCGGTCAGCCTTTCGTCGAACTGTTGCGGCAAGCCGGAAAACGCGAGTGCCGGAGGTTGCGGCGCTATCTCCGGATTGTAAAGCCGGTGAGCGTCGAAGCGCCCGGAAAGTGCGTGGCAGTTTTGCCCTGCGACCGGTTTGAGCTTCACTGCCGCAACTTTTTCGATCATCCGCTGGTTGGCGAACAGATTTTGGAACTGGATGTTACGCCCGAAGCGTATGCTTCTGAGATCGCGCCTGCACGCACGTTCGGGTTTGAGTATGAACTCGATCAGATGCGGGACATGGGGTTAATCCGGGGGGCGTCGCTCGAGAACGCGGTCTGTTTCACGCGCCAAGGGATTGCAAATCCGGAAGGGCTGCGGTTTCCAGATGAATGCTGCCGGCACAAGGCGCTGGATCTGATCGGCGATCTCGCCTTAATCGGGCGACCGCTGCTCGGCCGGGTTGTGGCGGAAAGGGCCGGACACGCCATGCACGTGGCGCTGGTGAATAAAATCATGTCCGATCCTTCTTTATATGAGAGCGTCATGTTCGACCGCCATACGGACCGAACGCATGCCGCCGCAGCTCACGCGCTCGTTTCTTAATAGACCTACTAAGATGTGGACTTGCGCCAGCTTCCGCATCTGCTTACGTTCCTCCGCTTGGCCGCATCTCCGTTCCTGGTTGCGTTGCTGCTGCGCTCCCGCTTTCGTGAGGCACTTGCAGTAGCGCTGCTGGCAGGCTTAACGGACTGGTTCGACGGGTTTGCTGCGCGGCGAATGCATATCTCCGGCGGCTTCGGTGTCATTCTCGATCCATTAGCGGATAAGACGCTGCTGGTGGTCTTATTCCTGACCCTCGGATACATCGGATTTCTTCCGATATGGCTCGTCTGCCTGGTAATTGGACGAGATGTGATGATCGTCACAGGCGCGCTGGTGTTGAGAGCGCTGCGCGGAGTTCGCCGATTCCTTCCTTCCACGCTCGGTAAGATCAGCACTTTTTTCCAAATCGCCCTCGTGCTGGTTGCGCTGATTCATGCGAGTTTCAGCAATGCGGTCTGGCTCTGGTTGCAGTACCTAGCGATCTTTCTTTGCGGTCTGTTCACGGCCGCGAGCGGTCTCGATTACATGCGTAGAGGCATCCAACTGAGCAAGACAGGCGGAGGACGGAGGGTAGCAGGACTATTTCCTTAGCGTTTTCAATCGCGAATGGTACCGTGAAGTAAACCGTCATTGACGGGCGTAAGGTCCGAGAGTAGCCTGTAGACATGGAGCCGAGCATCGAAATCTACCAGCCGTCGCGCTTGTATTCCTGGACGGCCTGGGCGGCGCTGGCGGGCTCGTTAATCTGTGTCGTTTGCGGGCTGCGCGCTCCGCTCGCATTCATTCCAGGCCTTTTGTGCGCGGGCACAGCCGCGGGGCTGTTCTGGATGGCTGCAAGACCCCCGATTCGAATCGGAGAGAGTCAGTTTAATATTGGCGAGCGGGCGATTGCCTGGCGCGAGATACGCGAGATCAACACGAGCCGGTTCAATACGGGGCGTTTTGTCTCGCCGCTGATCCTGAATCTCAGGCTGACGAATTCGCGGCGCAAATTGCTTGTTTTCCCGGGCGATCCGGACCGCATCCACCGTCTAACGCACCAACTCCGTAAGAACTCGTACTTGGCTACGTTTGACGGGGTGGCGTACCGGGATTATTGGATCTGGTCGAGTCTCGCAGGCTCACGCGGCGAGAGCCCGGCGCGCGAGCAGCCCGTTCGCATGCTGAGCCATGAAGACGAAGACGAAATCGAGCGCATGTATCAGAAGTTGAAGGCGGTCGGGCGCCTGGATTCGCGGGCCACCGATTCCTCCAAAACCTCGCATGAGGACTGATATCCGCTGCTAGCGTCCGAGAGTTAGTCCGTCCCTCACGCTGATGCTGAAGTCGTTATCAACGCTGTGGCCCTACCTGCGCCGGTACCGGAGCGGGCTCGCGCGAGGTCTGGGGTCTTTGCTGGCGAAGGACGCCCTCGCAGCGGCGCTCCCCATCGTAATTAAATATGGCGTCGACTCGCTGACTCGAGGCTTCCAGCTTCGGATTGTCATGCAGCTAGCCGGGCTGCTGATTGGACTCTCGCTGGTTAAGGGATTGTTCCAATACTGGATGCGCGTCATCATCATTGGAATTTCGCGCGATATCGAATACGACCTGCGAAACGATCTGTTTGCACATCTGGTCGAGTTGTCGCAGGATTTCTACTCGCGCTATCGCACCGGCGATATCATGGCGCGCAGCACGAACGATTTGAACGCCGTGCGCATGATGCTTGGGCCAGGCGTTATGTATTGGACCGAGACCAGCATCACTCTGGTATTGGCGCTCGCGGTGATGCTGCATACCGACGTGCGGCTGACTCTCATTGCGCTGATTCCGGCGCCGCTGGTTTCGATTGCTGTGATCCTGTTCGGGCGGCGCATCCACGTGCGCTTCGAACATATTCAGAAGATGTTTTCCGATATCAGCAGCCGGGTTCAGGAGAATCTCGCGGGTGTTCGAGTGATTCGCGCCTATGCGCAGGAAGGTGCTGAAGTCGAGCAATTCGCGCGGCTCAACCGCGAGTACGTCCGGGAAAACATCGGCTTGGCGCGCCTGCAGGGAATGTTTATGCCGCTGCTGCAGGCGCTTATCGGGATAACGTTTCTCTTGGTCCTCTGGTACGGAGGCGAACAACTGCTGGCGGGCCGCATCACGCTGGGCAGCTTTGTGATGTTCAACACGTACATGGGCATGCTCATCTGGCCCATGATCGCGTTCGGCTGGGTCGTAAACCTAATGCAGCGCGGCACGGCTTCGCTCAACCGGATTAATCAGATTCTGCACGAACGGCCCAGCATCGCGCGGCCGCAAGAAGATGTTGAGCCGGCCGATTTGTCGGAGGAGATTCGGTTTCGTGAAGTGGTGATGCGGTTTGGGGAACGAAAGGCCCTCGACGGCATTAACTTGACGATCCATCCGGGCGAGACGGTGGCGGTGGTGGGACATACGGGAAGCGGGAAAACCACTCTGGTGAATTTGATCCCACGGCTGTTCGATCCGACGGAGGGAGTCGTCGAGATCGGGGGCGTGGACGTTCGGCGCTTCGATCCTGAGGAATTACGGCGCGAGATCGGCTTCGTGCCGCAAGAGACATTCCTGTTCAGCGCAACTTTGGCAGAGAACATTGCGTGGGGCGCGCCCCATGCCACGCGCGATCAGATACGTTGGGCCGCCGAAGTCGCCGGACTTGCAACCGATATCGAAAGCTTCCCGAACGGGCTCGATACGGTGATCGGCGAGCGCGGGCTGACGCTGTCCGGAGGTCAGAAGCAACGGGCCGCGATTGCGCGCGCTATTTTGCGGAACCCGCGTATTTTGATCCTGGACGATGCGTTATCGAGCGTCGATACGTTGACGGAAGAGAAGATTTTGAGCGGGCTATCCGGCGTGATGAGAGGGCGCACAACAGTTCTGATCTCGCATCGCGTCTCGACGGTGCAGAATGCCGACCGCATTGTGGTGCTCAGCCATGGGCGCATCGTAGAAACGGGAACGCATCGCGATTTGCTGGAGCGGGGCGGCTACTATGCGGAGCTTTACGAGAAACAGCTGCTCGAAGAAGAATTGCAGGCGATCTAAGCGCTGCCGCTGCAAAACGGAGGCTCAGGCGGATGTTTTCACTGTCAAGTGTGACAGCGATCCTTCGAGCTCCGGGATCTCGATCAGAGTGCGCGTCCCTTGTCCCGGCTGGCTGTCGATAAGCATCCGATAGCTGGCGCCGAATAGCACCCGCAATCGTTCATTCACATTGCTTACTCCAATGCCGCGCTCGAAAAGAGCGTTCAGCTTCGATTGCTGAATGCCGACACCGTCGTCTTCAATTGAAATGTGCAGGCGGGCACCATCGAGCCAGGTGCGGAGGCGCACCATGCCGCCGTCCACTTTATTCGCGAGGCCGTGCTTAATCGAGTTCTCGATGATGGGTTGCAGGATCATGCTCGGGACCAGCCGGTCGAGCGTATTCTCGTCGATCTGCTTATGGAACCGAAGCTTGTCACCGAAGCGGGTCATCTCGATCGCGAGATAGTCGTCGATGAATGAGATCTCCTCTCGAAGCGGAGAAAAGTTATCGCTCTTACGAAGCAGGCGGCGCAGGATTTTCGAGAGCTTGTAGACCATGCTGCGCGCGCGGTCGGGATCGACGCGAATCAGAGTCGAGACGGAATTCAGGGTGTTGAATAGGAAATGCGGATTGATCTGATTGCTCAAGGCGGTTAGTCGAGCTTCGGTGAGGTGAACGCGCTGGGCTTCGAGCTGCTTTTCCGTGCGGAAGCTGCTCCAGATGCGAAGCGGCAGCGAAACGGCGAACAGAGTGGTCGCGGCGCTTGCGGCGAAGGTCCAGGCGTTGACTCGCTCGCCCTGAAATAGGAAGAAGGTGCCGTGGCCGGGAAAGAGCCGGTGAATGCCCCAGCGGAACGATTCGGCTAAGATCACGATTGCATTGCAGGCAACGTTGAAAGCGGCCCGTTCGATGAGAGGACGCTGGATCGCTTTGCGCCTGAGGCGAAGGACCTGGCGCAACAGGCGATACAGATTGAGGTCAATGAACGGGGAGAAGTACCAGATGTCTTCTTCTTTTGGGGCGAGGTCGCGCAGCAAACCGCCCAGAATGCCGGCGGCTGAAAACAGAGGCATAGACATGAATTCACCGTTAAACATGCCGGGAAGTGAAACGCACAATCCGGTAATCAGGCCGCTGACGTATCCGCCCAAGATGCCGGCGATGATGGCTCCTTCGAGAGCCAGATCGATGGCCTGATATTGAGAATGGCTCAGAACACGCACTTCGGAGCTCGCGCCGAAGATGAACGAGAAAATAAACGCTAGCTGGAGGCGCTGGCGGACCGTTCGCTCATCTCGCAGGAGAATCTTCTGAATGCTTCCAAAGCGCATCAGAATGCTCGCGATGGAAGCGGCAACCGCGATCTTGATCAGAAGCGCAGCGAGTTGCTGGGTATCGAGCATGAGCAATGAGCCGGGAAGAGTAAGCGGTTACGGCTCCTATAATAAAGGTTGTCGAGCTCTTCCCATCAAATCAACCCATCAATCTCACGATGAAATGATGGGATGTCGAGCCCCACGAGTGCTACCTTTCGTACCAGCGAACCGCCGGCTTGGTCCTGTTGCGGCTTGCCGGGTGGGCCAATCAAGCCGATACTCGATGCCGGAGGTTTGCCTTCTATGTTCACTGCCTTGTTCCTCCGCGCAGCGCTGATTTTGTGTGCGGCCGCCGCATTTCCAGCGTTCGGCCAGACGCCCGTTCCTCAAACCGTGGCCAAAATCACGTCGCTCGACACTAGTTCGGCGACGCCGCAGCTGGCGTTCCAGAACACTGGCACGAAGGCGCTAGCGGCAATTGTGTTCAGGAATCTGACTCCTGAGCACCGGGGAGAGGTGGTGATCACTCAGTACTCGCCAGCTCTTGCTCCTGGCGCAGCCGACAGCGTCCGGGCGTGGCCGGACCTTGACGGGGGAAGGCTTGCCACGCAAGTCGAGATTGTCGCCGTGATCTTTGCGGACGGCACGCACCTCGGTTCGGCGCCCGATCCGGCCGATAACGGGACGGATGCCGTCGATGAGGTTTTCGAACAGCGGCGCGGCGCGGCGGATGAACTCCGAAAATGGGCTAAGCTTGTCGAGTCGCTTCCCCCCGATGACCTCGCCGCGCTTGGCGCATTCGTAAAATCCGCCTCTGCGCTGCCTCCAGACGGGCAGTATTCAACCGCCTACGAGCTCGGGGTGGCGAACATCCAACGCGGGATGCGCGCGAGAGCCGAGCGGATCGCTGCCGCGTTACGGCAGGGGTCCGACGCTAAATCGGTGCGGGCGCAGTACCTCGGCCACATCCCAGAAGACGCGGCGACGGCTGCGAAA
The DNA here is from genome assembly GCA_963703035.1 of uncultured Acidobacteriaceae bacterium. Taxonomy (GTDB): domain Bacteria; phylum Acidobacteriota; class Terriglobia; order Bryobacterales; family Bryobacteraceae; genus Bog-105. The sequence continues at coordinate 4,575,860 of OY969780.1, forward strand.
CTGGCCCGGAAGGCGACGCAATGAGTGCGCGGAGAGGTCTGTTCGCGCTCGTCGCCTCCTGCGCTTTTCCGGCGATGGCCATTGCTGCCCAGGACGTTCAGTGCGGTCCGGCGTGCCAGCATAACTGCTCCCAAATGACCGCCCAAAACACCCTGACGGTCGGCTGGCCTCCGCAATGCGGGGTGATCCCGACTGCCTTTCAGGTCGAATGGGACTGGCAATCAAGCTCCTAAACACCATCAATCAATCCCAGGCCAGCGCGGCCGATACGACCGTGACCGGCGATGGCTGGTGTGCGGGAGTGGGCGTGGATTGCTGGAATGGAAACACTGGCCTCAGTACGCCCTACATGTTCGCGCGGATCAATCTGAACGAGCGCGCCGATCGCGAGGTCGAATCATCGCGGCGCGTGCGGAACTGGCGAAGCTGCCAGCGCTCGATTCCGAGGTAATGGGGGAGTGCGACTTCGCCCACTGCGTGTTGCCTTAGACCGAAGAGCCGGGGCAAAATGGGGGTGGTTTGCGACGGAATTCCGCCGCAGCTCGTCGGCGTGTTTTTAGTTAGCCGCGCACTCGCAAGTTGATCTTGCCGGATTTGCTGCGAGACCCGTTTAAAAGTTGGCCGCCGGGTTCAACCGGGCGCTCATTTGAATGTCCGACAATAAAGGTTCGAAAGCGACGGCTTGTGCCCCGATAGGATCGATTTGCCAGAGTTTCAGCTGAAGAAGGTAGCAGAAGCCGACTTCCCGAGCCGCTTTGGACGGTTTCGGATTTACGGTTTTGAAGGAGTGCGGCCGAATGAAACTGAGGAAGCGCTTGCGCTGAAGATTGGCGATTTGGCGGACGAGCATGGCCCCGCGCTGGTTCGGATCCATTCGCAGTGTTTGACAGGTGACGTGTTTCACAGCCTGCGTTGCGACTGCCGATCGCAGCTCGAGCTGGCGCTCGATCAGATTGCGGCTGAGCGGCGCGGATTGCTGGTTTACGAGCACCAGGAGGGCCGCGGAATCGGGCTATTGAATAAGCTGCGGGCTTACGAGCTGCAGGACGAAGGTCTCGATACGGTGCAGGCCAACGAGCAACTGGGATTCAAGGCCGATCTTCGCGATTACGCGCTGCCGGCGGCGATTCTGCGGTATTTCAAGATCAGCCGGGTGCGGTTGCTTTCGAATAACCCGCAAAAAGTTGCTGCGCTCGAACAGGCCGGGATTCAGGTTGTGGAGCGCGCCCCGATCATCGCGCCGCCGCTCGCGACCACGGCCGAGTATCTAAAGACCAAGCGCGAGAAGATGGGGCACTTGTTTTAAAGAATGTAACGGCGACGACGGATGAGTACGCAATCTGCGTATACTTAATAGGTGAGGCGGTCGCTGATCACGGTTGTTGAGACAGACCGGTTCCTCAGGGACGCGAGCCAGCTAATGCCGGAATCGGAACGAATGGACTTGGTTGCGTTCATAGCAGCGAATCCCGAATCAGGTGATTTGATTCCTGAGACGGGAGGCGTTAGAAAGCTGCGATGGGCGCTGCCGGGCAGAGGCAAGCGAGGAGGCGCGCGTGTGATCTACTTCTTCCACAGTGAACGCATGCCTGTTTTCCTCTTGGCGGCATACGGCAAGAACGAAAAGGCAAATTTGACCAAGGCCGAGCGGAATGCAATAGCCAAACTCGTTCCAACACTGGTTGCAGGGTATTCGAGAGGATCTTGGAGGAAATGATGAAAAAGAGCAAAATTGCGAGCTACCTAACGATAAAGGCAAAGCGGCGACGCGCTCCGACAGTCGGTCAACGAATTATTGAGGGATTAGAAGAAGCGACAGCATGGTCGCGCGGCGAGAGCGGCCGAGTCCGCGTCACCGTGGTGCAGGCGCCGAAGATCGATGTGCGCAAGGTGCGTCGGCAAATGGGGCTTAGCCAGACTCAGTTCGCTACGAAGTTCGGTTTCCCGCCCGCCACACTACGCAATTGGGAGCAAGGGCGGGCTGCGCCGGACGCGCCTACTCGCGTGCTGCTGGCTGTAATCGCAAAGCACCCTGAAGCAGTCGAGGATGTACTCGGCAAAGCGAGTTAGTCCCAAGGCGTGCCGAGCCTAAGAGCGCGAGAAGATGGGGCACTTGTTTTAGCGCCCGGTATTCACTTCAGCTCGACGTGATTCTTGCCGGGTTTCAGCGGGACGGTCTTGCCGTGATAATCGAACTCGCCCGTGACGCCGGGCGGCAATTCGACATTTGCGAGCAGTTGGTTGTTTCGCATGCGAACGTCGACGCGAATCGCGCCTTTCGGGTGGGGCATGGTTGCTGTGACGTGTTGCAGTTTTCCGAGATTCGGGGCGATGCGGACGCGATGAAAGCCCGGTGCGAGCGATTCGATTCCGGCCACTGTGCGCAATAACTCATAGTTCGGACTTGCTCCCCAAGCATGGCAATCCGAGCGCACGTCCGGTCCGCTCCATTCGGCCCAGGTCGTCAGCCCTTGCGCCAGCATTTCGCGCCACGGTCCCAGGGCATCGATGTAGGTGTCTCCTAGTCCGACTTTGCGCAGCGTCGCGTTGGTATACGCGCGGAAGTAGATGGAGGACTGTGCGAGGGATCTGTCGTTGCTAATTTTTTGGATGATCGAACGCTCTTGGTCGAGCAGCAGGATATCCGCAAGCACCGCCAGCGTGTTTACCTGTTGCGAATAGGTGCGGTGCGAGGGTTGATCTGCAAACAGGCCGCGCACGGCATCCCAGTCGGTGGCTAGAATCGCCGCTTTCAACCTTTCCCCTGAATGCTTGTACTCTTCCGATAAAGCTTTGATTCCCATCGCGCTCTCGAGATCGGCCGCCCACTGATAAGCAAGCAATAACTGAAGATCGAGCGCCGCTGCGGAAGAGCCGTCCGGGTCCGCGGGAGGCTCGCCGTTCGGCCACTCTTTGACCCAATCGACGAAGTTCCACCACGGCATCTGCTTCAGAGAGCCATTCGGCTTCTGATATCGCGAATAGAACGCGAGAACCGATCGCACGCCCGGAAGCATCTCTTTGACGAATGCCGGGTCATCGACATACATCCAGTAATCGTGGACCATTCCAATCCACCACAGCGAGAACGGCGGAATATACTGCTGGAGCTGTGATGGGGCACGGCTGTACGTCGCGCCTTCGGCGGTACGGGATGAGTTCAGCAGCTCGATCCCGTTTCTCATGAGGCGTGAGTCGCCGGTCATGTAGAGCGATACGAGCATCTGAATGCGCGCATCGCCGGCGTATTGCAGCTGCTCATAGTAGGGGCAGTCCATGTACGTCTCGTGAGCGCAGAGGCGAGCCGTCCGCCAACCGGTCGAGAGAATGCGCTGAACGTCTTCGTTGGCCGAATTTTCCACCACTGCAAAAATGGCTTTTCTTTCGAACGGATAACCTGTGAAGATGCCATGCAGGTCTTCGATTGTAAGAGGCTCATCCGATGTTTTCACTTCGAGTTGGATATATCGATAGGTGCGCCAATAAAGGGGCTTGTAAACGCGATGTGCACCGCCATCGGCTAGATACGTATCGGCGGGACCATAGAAGCTCTTTCCGTCTACATCGTTTCTGTTGCCCTTATCGTTGAGGCGTGCATCCTGCGATTTCCGGACGAAGAGACTCTCGGCGTAGCGCACACTGATCGTCGCGCCCTTTCCGCCACTGACCGTCAGTACCGGGTACGCGGTCGTGAGGTATGTCTGGTCGAGCAGCAGCGAAGCGGACGTATGTGCCGGGACGTTGAACGGCGATGCGTGCCCTGGAAAATTCTCTGGAGCGGCAACGCCCTCAGATTTCCGAAGTTTCAGGATGCGCTGCGAAGTCTGTTCTTCGAGCGGGATCGGACGCGGCGTGAGCATCCACCGGTTCGGGGCGTCGCGCGACTCGCGCGGTGCTGCGGGACCCACTTCATGCGCGGCGACCCAGGGAGAATCGTCGTAATCCGGCTGCTCCCACCGCCAGGGATAGAGATTCGCATCCAATCTCTCGTTGGCGGCGAGAGCGTAATATCCGGTGCTCTGGTGGGGCGGAAGCGGCTGCGGTGTATACGCTTTGTCCTGAATGCATTTCCATGAGCCGTTCGTATTTACAACCGCATTTTCAGGCCGATCGGCTTGAAGCACGAACCCGGTTTGGTTCGTAACCTGCGCAACTGCCTTATAGACGCCGTCGTTCCAAACTACGGCCGCGAGCACATTCTTGCCGGCGCGCAGCTCGGGCGCGATGTCGACTGTTTCATAGCGCCAATGCGTAAGATCGCTGCGAGCCGGACCCCATGACACGCGCTGGCCGTTCGCATAGAGTTCGTAGCGATTGTCTCCGGACACGTGAATCAGAAAGTGGTCCGGCTGGCTTGTCAAATCAAAGCTGCGCCGAAAATGGTACACGCCGTAGTCCTCGACCGAAACGCCCGGCACGTCGATCCATTGCGCCGGCCACGCGCGGTTCAGCAGATCGTAATTTTGGGGCAGCACAGGCGTCGCGGCGATCAGAAGTAAGTTACAAACAACGAGAACGGAGCAGCGAGTCACCCTTGCGCCGCCAGATAATTGCCGTAGCCGATGATCATTGTCGAACCGACGAGCACAGCCAAGCCTGTGACGAGCAATCGGAAAGCAATCGGGCCGGCGCCCTTCCATTCCTTCAGTCCTATTCCCCACAATGAGCTAAAGATAACGATACTCGCCATGTGAATGGTCCAGCTCGAGAATTTGTATGCTCCCATCTGGCTTTCTCCCATTGTGTAGAAGAAGAACTGCATATACCATGTCACGCCTGCCAACGCGCAGAATGCATAATTTTTCAACAGAGGCACGCGAACGGCTTTGCGGACGAGCGTAGAGGTTGAAGTCGCGACGGACGTATTGGGACCGGTGAAGGCTGCTTCTTCTACGGTCGAAGTTACCGACCGTGCAGAGCGCAGATATTCGCGGCCAGTCCGGTTGCGGAGATGAAGAATCACGGCCCAAACAAAATTCGTTGCGAAGCCTCCCAGCAACACGATGACGAGGACCGGAAGTCCTTGCCACAACGGCGCCGTGCCGCGGTTTATCGTAAGGCGGCGAATCGGTTCACCGGCTGCGAGACCGTAAGCAAAGCAAGCGCTCATTACACCAGACACGACGGCGACGAAGAAGCCCTTTTTCAGATCGAATTCCTGGATGGCTTGCTGCTGCTCTGCGATCGGCATCGCGCGCTCTTTGTAGATTCCCGCCAATCCAGCGATGGCGATTCCAGCAAGGCAAACCGCGATACCAAAGAGAATCACCCGCCCCGAGTGTGTTTCGACGACGCGAGTGACAAACTCGCCATTGAAGATCGGCGGCATCAACGTGCCGAATGCGGCGCAGAGGCCCATCACGATCGCCATCCCGAGCGACAGGCCCAAGTAGCGCATCGTCAAGCCGAATGTAAGTCCACCGATTCCCCACAGGAGGCCAAAAAAGGAGCACCAGAAAAACGTCCTGGCGGGAGTAGCGGCGAGCACCGCAGGCAAGTCCCTGGTCAACACAAGCGCAACCAGCCACGGCGCGATGATCCAGCTAAAAACGCCGCCGACCAGCCAGTACGTTTCCCATGACCATCCTTTGACGGCTCGAAATGGCACATAGAAGCTTCCGGAGGCCAGTCCTCCGAGCCAGTGATAGACAACCCCCAGCGCTGGATTCGGCGTCATGACACAGGATGCGTAAGATCGGGGTCATGATAGCGTAGAACGAGCCGGGCCCTTAGCTCAGCTGGTCAGAGCAGAGGACTCATAATCCTTTGGTCGTAGGTTCAAATCCTACAGGGCCCACTTACTAATGCGATGGCGCTTATTGCGGAATCAGCTCCGTCCAGCTCTGGCTCACCGGATAGATCACCCCATTCGGGTCCGTAAGGTCCTAGTTGACGGGAATCAGTTCCGTCCAACTCTGGCGGACCGGGTCGATCAGCCCATTCGGGTCGAACGTCGGGTCGCTGCCGAGCACCACACTCTGCCCGTCCGAGCTGATCCAGTTGTGCGTGTACTGGTTCGAAGTTTCGATCTTCCTGCCCGTGTTGGGATCGATGAAATCCTGCCGGTTGAGTGAATCACGGACCTGCATCTGGGCGGCGTGGTCGATCGCACCCTGCGTGGCGCGGTCCTGCGCCATCGCGTTATCGAAGCTCGATTTCTGCTGGGCCTGGAATTCCCGCCCTTTCTCCAGCATGCCGCTGGTGACGTCCTTAAAGTGATTCTGGATGGCTCGAAATTGCTCGTCGTTCTGCTTCTGCCAGGCGGCAAACTGTTCGCGCATTTTTTGCTGGATCAGTTGGTCCCACTGGCTATCGATGTTCGGAGGCGGCAATGTTTTGCCGATCAGCGGGTCCAATTTGCCTTGCGGCGCGCGCCTGATCGCCACGCCATTTGAACTGCAAACATGACGCTGGGCCGCGGCCCGATGAAGGAGGGGATAGGCTGGCATGTCAAACTCCTGGCACGAAATAATGGCAAAGAGAATCTCCTCCACGGGACGACCCTTCAATGTGTACCGCAGGCGGACGCGCGCGGAGTCGATCATGCGTTTCATAGTTTGGGAGTTCTGGGACTGAACTCTTTGCTGAGCGTTTTCGAGCATCTGCTTCATCTCGGGCGTGAATGGCACGACGGTGATGTTCTTGGCGTCCGGTCGCAGGTTGGGAATCGCGATGTTCAGCAGGAATTCCGCAGCTGTGCTGATCTTGACGGGAGCGCATTTATTCCCCACTCCACTTGTGCCATCGCTGGACCAACTCCAGCTTGTTCCCGGCAGCTTTTCGATCGCGGTCACGCCGTCGGGCGCAAGAGCTGTGAAGGCAAGCCCGTCCGCCGGAACCGCGGTGCCATGGCAGCCGCCGATCCGCTCAAGCATCCCGGTAAACTTCCATCCCGCCGGAATATGGACCGTGTAAGCAGTCATATTCAGGGCGGGATCCGTCACCGGCTTGGTCACTGTCTGAGACCAGTTCGCGCTGTCCGCCGAAGCCGGCGCATTGCTGTTTGGCTGGCTATAGACCACAGTGCCGGGCAGCAACACGAGCATGGCCCCGCTTAAGATTGCCGATCTGTGTTTCATAAGGAATCTCTCCTCCAAATGCGTGTCGCCTGTCGTGCGTTATAGAGCTGCAGAAAACGCCAGGCGGTTTTGATCTTCTGAGCGGTACGCGTCAGGCAACCGGAAAATGCCTCAGCAAGTTCAGAAATTCATTTTGAGGCGTTTTTCTTTCGCGTGACGCGTACCAACCAGAAATCCAGATCGTTTTCAAGGAGGCGACACACCGATGTCATTTGCGGAGGAGGCTTTACAGGGACCGACCCCGGCCTATACTTTGTTCGACGCCAACGCGGTGGGGCTGGCCACGCTGCTTGGCAGTCCGGTAGCCGGAACGTCTCTGATGGCCGTCAACTATCGCCGCCTCGGTCAGGCGGGGAAGGCGCTTACGGCGGTGATCGTCGGAATTGCCGTTACGGGGCTGGTGATCCTGCTCACGTGGAATATTCCGCGGGGCGTAACGTTTCCAATCGCTCTTGCGCTGGTGTTCGCGATTAAGAGGAGCGCGCAATCCCTGCAAGGCTCGGCACTCCAGAAACACACGCAGGAGGGAGGGCGGCTGGGGTCGAGGTGGACGGCTTTCAAGTTGGGCACAGGGTTCCTGGTAGGCTTAGTCGCGCTCGTTTTCCTCGCCGTGTTTATACCGAGTTCTATGGCGCAGGAGCCTAGCGTGGTCATCGGCTCGAAGGACGAGGTGTATTACTCGGGGTCTGCGACGAAGGAGGAGGCTCAGTCGCTTGGCGACGCGCTGAAAAAGACCGGATACTTCAGCGACAGGGGAGCGGATGTGCTTCTGGCAAAAGGCAAGGAGGGCACGACCGTGTCGTTCATCATCAAACAGGGATTATGGGACCAACCCGGCATCCTTTCGTCGTTTGAGGAAGTCGGACGGGAGGTCGCTCCGTCGATCGGAGGATTTCCGATTCAAGTGCGATTGATGAACAAGACGCGCGAAATCGAGAAGCAGGCCACCATCGGCAGAGCAGCGTTTGCCGGAGACCACGTGTACTACCTTGGCGAGGCAAGCGAATCGCAAGCGCAGGCGCTCGGGCAATCGCTAAAAACTGCGGGCTTCTTCGAGGGCAGAGGAACCGACGTTTTTCTGTCGAAGCATGGCGGTGGCACTCTGCTTTCGTTTGTTGTAGGCAACGGAGTCTGGGACGATCCCGCTCTAGTTGGGCAATTCGAGAAGATCGTCCGCCAAACGTCGTCTTCCGTCGGAGGCCTTCCGGTCAGGCTGAATCTGGTCAATACTACGCTCGAGGTCAAGAAGGACGAAGTGGTTAAGTAACGGTACCGTAGCCCTCGCATTACGAAACGAACCCACTTCCGGGGCGAGTTTGCCGAACGAACTCGCTTACGATGGAGTGGGTTCGTTTTTTCATTTGATCGCGATGGGGAGTACGGGTTCAGTGAAAATCATTGCAGCTATTATGGTTAGCACAGTTTTGGCCATTGGGGCGGATAACGTGAGTGTCTTTTCGAGCAAAGATCTGCAGGCTCTCAGCCAAAAACTTTTGAAAAAACGAAGCCGATCCGCGAGTCAGGATTTAGATCGGTTCGGGAATCACTACACGATGATGGCCGTGCGAACCGGGACGGGCTCTTCCGAGATGCACGAGCACGAAGCCGATATTTTTGTGGTTGAGAGCGGCGAGGCGACACTAGTGACGGGCGGCAGAATTGTGAACCCGCGTACGGAAAAGCCGGGCGAGATTCGGGGGACTTCGATCGACGGCGGCGAACGCCATCGCGTGGCGGCGGGTGACATTGTTCATATTGCTGCGAAAACGCCGCACCAGCTTGTGATCGAGAATGGGAAACCGTTTACGTATTTTGTGGTGAAGGTGACTGGCCAATAGATGGCGGCTGCGTGGCTGTTGACGTTGCTGGCTTGGGCGGGGGTAGCCGGCGGACTGTTCTTGGGTCAATGGCGGAGAGCGTCATCACACCTGGCTACCGTGGGCGGCGTACTGCTGTTCGCCATTGCCGTGTTTCTGGTAATTCCCGAGGTCGCGCAGAGCTTGGGTTGGGTGCTGGCATGCGGCTTGGCAATTGGCGTGTGCGCCGGGCTGATGCAGCTCGACAGATACCTGAGTCGGCCGGGGCGTTGTTCGCCCGAGGGCGTCATTGGACCGCTGCTCGCGGCGACCGCGCTGCACAGCTTTCTCGACGGCTGGAGCGTGCGCGCGTTTTCCGCTCTGGCGTTCGCAACCATTGCAGTGCCGCTGGGACTAGCGCTCCACAAGCTTCCCGAAGGATTGGCGTTGGGGTTGATCACGCGCAAAGCGATGCCTTCGATAGGCGCGGCTCTGATAACGGGCATCCTGGTCGAGGGCTTGACTCTACTTGGGGCCATTGTCGAGCCTAGAGTGAACGAATCGGGCGCGGCGACGTTTGGGAATTGGTGGACGGGGATTGTGCTGGCGATTGTCGGGGGCAGTTTTTTATTTTTGGGCGTGCACTCGTTTGTGCCACACCGGGGCAAGACTTAGGCAGGCACTGGCGGGTGCTGCTTGTGAAAGTCGGTGCGGTTTTGGAATTCTCGGCCGGCGGCGAGGAGCATATTTTCTGAAAACGGCGGCCCGACGAACTGGAGGCCGACGGGGAGGCCGTTGACGAAGCCGCACGGGATAGAAAGCGCGGGAAGCCCCGCGAGATTGCTTGCCTGAACCAGTCCTGCAACGACACCTTTTTGATCGGGGCGCTTCGGTTCGGTCTCGTCGAATGGCTGGTCGGATCGGTCGGGTAGGCTGAGGCGGGTGGGCGCGACGAGCAGATCGAGCTCTCCAAAGAGATCGTGAAAGGCGGCTTGAATCTGACTACGGACGCGCATCGCTTTCAGGTAATCGACGGCCGAGTAGGTGAGCGAAGCTTTCAATCCGTCGATCTGGCTTTGATCCGCGAGTTGGTCCACCTTGCCGCTGCGAATGAGCTGCTCGAAGACGGAAGCGCCTTCGGAGTCGATGATGGCGCCGATGATGGGGCCGTAGGGAAAATCGGGAAGCTTGGTCTCAATCATCTGGGAGCCGAACGACTTGACGACTGCGAGTGCATTCGCGAACGCGGGGCGCAGCGGCTCATCGGGCCATTCAGAGAAATCGATTTCGGCGTATCCGAGTTTGAGATCGCTGAACTTCCGATAGTACTGAGGCGTGTAATAGAAGCTCTTGTGAGCCGAGCCCGGATCGTCATTATCGGCACCAGCGATGGTGTGCAACACGATTCCGCAATCGGCGGCAGATCGAGCGAGAACGCCGATTTTATCGAGAGTCCAAGAGAGCGGCATTGCGCCGTGCCGGCTGACCAGGCCGTAAGTAGGGCGAAGCCCGGTGACGCCGCAAAAACAGGCGGGCGTCAGGATGGAGCCCGATGTTTCAGAGCCGAGCGCATAGGGGACGAGACCGGCGGCGACAGCGCCGCCGGAACCGCTCGACGAACCGCCTGACCAATACTGCCTGTTCCAGGGATTCAGCCCCGGGCCTTGCAGAGACGCGGAAGCTGAACTATATCCGCCGCCGCCGGCAAGCTCGACCATGGATAATTTGCCGATCAAAATAGCTTTGGTTTTGTCGAGGCGTTTGATGACGGTTGCGTCGTAATCGAAAACTTGATCGGCGAAGGGTTTCGCGCCCCAAGTAGTGGGACGGTTCGCGACGCTGATCAGATCTTTTACGCCATAGGGAATGCCTTGCAGAGGGCCTCGAACGCGCTCGCGCTTGAAATCGCCGTCAACGTCCTTGGCGAGCTTATGCGCTTCTTTGACCAGCGATAACGCGAGCGCGTTGTATTGCGGACCTAGGGTTTCGAGGCGCTTGGAAAAGAATTTCGTCAATTCAACGCACGAGATCCGGCGGTTGCGCAGCGCGGCGCTTAACTCGGAGATGGCAGCGAAGGGAAGAGCAGCTTCGTCGATTTTGGCCGCGCCGTTTCCCATGGAGTCGCCCTAGACTTTAAAGGCGAAGGCCGGCTCGACGTTCATGGGCACTTCGAGTTGCGAGAGGCGGCCACTGACCGTGCGAACGTCGGCATAGGCTTTAGTGAGCTTCTCTTCGGGAGTGGCGGAAGCGGGAGCAGGAGTGGGCGCGCCTTGGGGAGGCTTCTGTGAAGTCACTTGGGCCAACAGCGGGGCAGCGCTTATGAGGGCGGTCCAGTGGCGGCGCGTGATGCGGGAACTCATGCGCACATTATAGGCTTGACTTTCACGGCGTGGTTGGATTACATTCGCTTTATTTCTTCCCAGGGGGTCGACCGTGAATGGCAGGAATGTTCTCTTGGCAGTCTTAGCCGTCGGCAGCTGTGTATGCAGGCTATCAGCAGATGTGACGGGCACGATTCTCGGGACGGTTCGCGACAGCTCGAAGGCCGTCGTCGTGGGGGCGCAAGTCACGGCGACGAATGTCGAGACGAATTTCACGAGGACAGTTTCGTCCGGCTCGGACGGTGAATATCGGCTCCTGGCGTTACCAACCGGACGATACAGGGTAACTGCCACCGCCCCTGGGTTTGAGCGGTTTGTCACTACCGATATCCGTCTAGATGTGAATGACCGACTGCGCGTTGACGTTGTCTTCCGGTTGGGAGCTGTCAGGGAGGCCGTCACTGTCGAGGCCAATCCGGTTCAAGTCGAGACGGAAAGCACTCAAGTCGGTCAGGTCATTGGCACAAAACAAATACTGTCTCTACCTTTAAATGGGCGCAGCTACCTCGACCTGCTTGGATTGCAAGCCGGAGTAGCTCCCGATACAGCGGGCACCATCGGTGGAGATAGGCCCGTCTCCGGATACCTGAACAACGTCGGCAACATTTCTGTTAACGGTCAGCGCGAGACGGCCAATGCCTTTCTGGTCAACGGCGGGGACGTGAGCGAGGCTCGCAATATGGGGGCCGGGCTGGTTCCGAATCTCGACTCGGTCGAAGAATTCCGGCTCATTACAAACAGCTTTGACGCCGAGTACGGCAAATTCAGCGGCGCGGTGATGAACGCCGTCACGAAATCGGGGACAAACGCCATTCACGGAGATGTGTTCGAGTTTCTACGCAACGATAAATTCGACGCGCGCAATTTCTTTGTTGCAAATAAATCCGAGTTGCGCCGCAACCAGTTCGGGTACGCGATCGGCGGTCCCTTCTGGAAGAACAGGCTTTTCTGGTTCACTGATTACCAGGGCACTCGCCAGATTGTCGGCGCTGAAACCGGGCTCGTTCAGGTGGTCCCCTCCGCTGAGCGCCAGGGCATCTTCGATCCCGCAAGTCTCACCGGCAGTATCGACGGCCCTTACTGGGCACAATTGCTTACGCAGCGCTTGGGCTATACGGTGACGAATGGTGAACCGTATAGCTTCCCCGGCTGTACGTCGACCGCCAGTTGCGTTTTTCCCGGCGGCGTGATTCCGCAAAGAGCCTGGTCCAAACCGGCCATTGGGATTTTGCCCTACATTCCCGTAGGAAATGTCGATCCGGTTGCGGGCCTTTACTCTGACAACAGCCAGAAAAATAAAATCCAGGATGACAAAGCGGGGCAACGTGTCGATTTCATCAATCAGAAGACCGGCAATTGGTCCTGGTATTACCACTTCGACGACTCGAACGTCTTCTCAGCTCTTCCTGCCGCCAGCGTGGCTGGCTTTCCCTCATTCACACCCACTCGCGCGCAGGAGATCATGATGAGCAACACGAAAACGTTTGGACCCCGCTCGGTGAACGAAGCTCGCGTGAGCTTCTTCCGGACAAGCACCACGAAAGACATCCCGAAGGGCAGCTTCGCTCAGTTGTCCAGTCTGGGTTTTGTGACGGGTGTCGGGACTCTGGGCATCGTTCCCTCGGGGCCTCCGGGATTCCCGCAGACTGTGCCTCAGATTTTCTTCAATAATTTCACTCTAGGCGTACCTGAATTAACCACCACGCAACCGAATAACACATGGATGTTCACGGATGGTTTCTCGCTGGTCCGGGGCGCTCACACATTCAAATTCGGAGGAGAATTCCGGTACCTGCAAATCAACGAGCGAAACGTCTGCTCTCCGAACGGTAGCTTCACTTTTGACGGCAGCGTCACCGGCGTCGATTTCGCCGATTATCTGCTCGGCGCTCCATCGGCCGGCGGCTACAACCAATGCAGCATGCAGTTACTCGACTCTCGTACTCGTTACGGCGGAGCCTACGGCCAGGATTCATGGAAGGTGAGACCGAACCTTACACTGAACCTCGGATTGCGATGGGAGGTCAGCATGCCCTGGTACGACACACAGGGGAAAATCGAGACGATTGTTCCCGGGTTGCAATCTACCCAGTTCCCAACTGCGCCGCGCGGCTGGGTAGTTCCCGGCGATCCCGGTATCCCCAGTACGCTGGCCCCGACCGACTATAAAAATTTCGCACCCCGCGTCGGCATTGCCTATTCCCCGGGCTTCACGGATGGCGTCTTGAAGAAGATTTTTGGGGGTCCTGGAAAGACCAGTATTCGTGCCGCGTACGGGATTTACTACACCTCTATTGAAGATCTGAATCTGTTTTACGAAGTCGGTGACGCGCCGTTCGGTCAATATTGGACCAGCCCTACGGGTGTGCTGTTTGAAGAACCGTTCGTTACGCGCACTAACGGCGCTTCACAAGGGCAGCGTTTCCCGTTCATATTCCCCGTGCCGGGGAGCCCGGCCAACAAAACGCTCAATTACGGGATCTATCTGCCGATCAACGGATCGCCCGGCTACGACATTCACAACCGCATGCCGTACGCCGAACATTATAACTTCTCGATCGAGCGCGAGCTATCGAAGTCAACAGTGCTGACGCTCGCGTATGTAGGAACGCAAGGGCACAAGCTGATTTCGCAGTATGCCGCCGATCCCGGCAACGCTGCGTTCTGCATGCAACTCAATGCCGAGGGCGCCGTTGATTTAAATACCGGGCTCTCTAATCCTGCGTGCGGTCCTTACACGGAACAAGACGTGTTCCAGCTCCCGAATGGGAGAAAGGTCTATGGAACCAGAACGGCACTCGGTCCGAACTATTGCCCCGATTCGGCCACTTTTCTGTGCTTCGGCGCGAACAACAGTTTCACCGCCAATATTGCCGATTCAAACTACAATTCTTTCCAGGTCAGCGTTGAACGCAAGGCGGCCGACGTCACTTTCCTCGCGGCATACACGTTTGCCAAAGCGATTGACGATGCCTCGGGGTTTGGAGAGTGGGTGAATTTCTCGAATTTCCGCCTCAGCCGAGGGTTGTCTACAACTGACATCAGACACAATTTCGTCGCCAGCTACAACTGGGCGATACCCTTCGACCGGGCGTTCAGCCGGCTACCCAAGCGTCTGACTCAAGGTTGGAATATGACGGGGATCAGCCGTTTCTCTACAGGGTTTCCGATCAGTATCGTACAAAGCAAAGGAGATCCGTCCCTGGTCGGCGATACTTACTGGAGCTATGAACCCGATCTTGTGGGCCAGGTTGTCATTCAGAATCCGAGAAATCCTGGTCCGAACGGCCCGAATACCTACTTTTTGCCGAACGCATTCGCTCCCGCGCCTATCGGAAGTTTTGGGACTGCCAACCGCCGATTCTTTTCTGGTCCTGGAATTCTGAACACCGATTTCGCGTTGGAGAAGAGAATACCAATCAAGGAGGCGATGGCGTTCGAGCTCCGCGGCGAATTTTTCAACATCTTCAACCACACGCAATTTTCCCAACCAAACGGCGATTTCAGCAGCTCCCAATTCGGAGTGGTCACTAACGCGCGTGATCCGCGCATTGGGCAGGTCAGCGCCAAATTCTTGTGGTAGGACAATAGCTGTCGGAGTGTTCCGATTTCGCTTCAGCTGCCTGCTGCTCGCGTCCCTGGTTTTCGCCGAAAGCGCGGCTGAGTACAGGAACCAGGCCCTCCTGTGTTCGCAGAAAAAGCAGTGGGAGCAAGCCATTGCGTTGTACCGAAAGGCTCTCGCGCTTGAACCTCAGGATGCAGAAACGCACTACAACCTAGCGTTGGCTTTAAAATACGAGGGCAATTCGGCAGCAGCGATAGATGAGTTCAGCAAAACCGTCCAGATCAGGCCGGATTGGTCCGCAGCGCATTATGGCTTGGGCGCAGCGTACTGCGACCGAGGCGACGCGAGTGCCGGGAAATCGGAGCTGCGGGCAGCTATCCAACTTGATCCGAAAAATGTCGCGGCGCGGCGATATCTGGCGGGGGTGCTCGTTGCGGAGAATAAGCCCGGCGA
Organism: uncultured Acidobacteriaceae bacterium; assembly: GCA_963703035.1. GTDB lineage: Bacteria > Acidobacteriota > Terriglobia > Bryobacterales > Bryobacteraceae > Bog-105. The sequence goes on from OY969780.1 coordinate 4,591,134, forward strand.
GGCCATTGAGCAACTCGAAGCAGTTCGCAAGCTGCGGCCGCAGGATGCCGATTTAGGCGCGCAACTTGGACTGGCGTATCTCGAAGATGGGAATCCCGAGAAAGCGATACCCGAGTTCCGGCGCTATCTCGGGACGCATCCGAAAGATTTTGAGACGCACTATCACTTAGGAGTTGCGCTTGGGCAAACCGGGGAAGTGCAAGAAGCCCTTTCAGAGTTCCGGCGCTCCGTAGGGATTCGCCCGAGCTTCGGTCCGGCGCACGAGAGTATCGGTATTGCTCTACGGCGGCAGGGAGACAACGCCGGCGCCGTGCGTGAGTTTCGGGAGGCGGCGCGGCTGATGCCGCAGAATCCGATTGCCCTATGCGATCTGGGTTTGGCGCTCAAGGAGAGCGGTGATATCGAGGGTGCAGTTTCAAATCTTCGCCGGGCAGTCGAGTTGAAACCGGATTTCGAAAGGGCCAAGTATGCATTGAGCATTGCTCTGCGCACGCAAGGCCAGACGGCCGAGGCAAGCGCGGAAATGCGGGATATCCGCAACTTGCACCAATCGCGCGTCGAATTGGCGCAGAGCAAGAAGCTCATTCTCGATGGAATGGAGTTGCTGAAGCGGCAGCAGTGGAAGGAAGCTGCGGAGAAATTTGGGGAGTCCACGAAGCTGAGTCCGAACCTGCCTTCAAGTTATTACTACTTGGGGCTGGCGGAGGAACGGCTCGGCGAGGCGGAGCGGGCGAGCGAAGCTTATCAAAAGGCTCTCGAGCTCAAGCCGGATTACGCGGAATCGCACATGAGTCTGGGTGTGCTTTACGCGCGGCACAATGAGAACGAGCGAGGGCTGAAGGAGCTTCGGGAAGCGGTTCTCAGCGATCCCGATCTTGCGGAAGCCCATTACAATCTGGCGAAGTTACTCGCAGAAACGGGCAATTTCGGAGAAGCGGCGGGTGAGTTGCAGCAGTGTCTCGCGCTAGATACAGACAATTTAGAAGCGCGGATGCTGCTGGGCAATATTTACGCGAATGAGAAACAGACTGAGCGCGCTGCGACCGTGTATCGGGACGTCATCCGGCGCGCGCCGGATCGTGCAGAAGCGTATAACAATTTGGGTTTGCTGTGGCTCGATACCGGAAAAGTGTCAGAAGCGGAGGCGAATTTTGAAGAGGCAATCCGCCGCAAGCCGGATTATGCGGCGGCGCATTATAATCTGGGACTCGCGTTACAAAGGGCGGGGGATTCGGCAGCGGCTCAAAACCAGTTCGCGACAGCTCATCGGCTCGACCCTCAAATCCCGCAATAACAGCCAAGAGCAATCTAGCCCGCCCGGGACAAACCAGGCACAAGGACTGCTTCCGAAATAATGCCGATGCGGTCCTCGCTTTTTGAAAGGTTCGTGCCCAACGTGTATAATCGGGAACGCCTCGACGGCTGAGTACGTGCCGTTTTGGTGAAAAACGGCCGAGTTGCGGGGCTGTCGTGGGGAGTTACGGCCGACTCTACTATCCTTCAGCGTTGAAATGCACCTGAGAATCCTAAACTACGATTCATAATGTGAAAGGCCCTATGAGACACCAAATAATTACAACCGCCCGGCTACGTGAGCTGATCGATGAGAGGTTTTCCGATTGGCATTTGCAGTTTCCAAAGGATATAAGCGAAATGGTACCTTTTATTGGCCGGAATTACGAACAGACGCCAGACCGGCTGTTTATCCTAGGCGAGTCGTACTACTTGGACCCGGTTGGAAATGCTAGAGAGTTTCCTGAGGGCCCTCATGATCGTAAGGATTTTTCCACAGCGTCAATTACGGTGGCTTTATGGGGAATGTATCAGACCGCGAAACTATTGAAAAAGCCGAACGCGGAGCTTTCCAGGGCCACCGGACACTTCGCGAGATACGCTACGAGGTATCTCTGCGATGGTCAGGGTGAACTTGAGAAGGCCGTAGAGGTGTGGGAGCAGGGTGCGTTCTGGGAACTAATTCAGCGGCCCCTAGAGGCACGAAAGAAACGCCCGACGAAAGACGACTGGGAGAACGGTTGGACCGTGATAAAGCGGTTGCTACCCCACCTGCCCGCGAAACCAGCGCTTATAGTTGCACTTGGAAAAGAAATGTACAATTCGTTTTGTAGATTTTGCGGCTCGAACTGCTGTCGCGGATGCAATTCACCCCTTCTCGGAAGTATTTCCGATGACAAGAGTCAGGTTTATCCAATCTTGTTTCTCGACCATCCTGCAACATGGGGACTGAAAAGCGAGCGTGTTCGCGAGTTAGCTGCATGGGTTCGGCGGTACCGAAAGGAAAAATTCGACGCGCCGATGTAATGACCTTTACTGGTTGTGACGCTCCCTTCTCGGGCTTGGGGTATGATCGAGCAGAACTCGCTTCAACTGGCTACCGCCGGTTTATTGTGACGGGCAGCATAAGCAAGCAGCGCTTTCACATCGCTCAGGTCTAAGCGATAATCGGAGGCGATTTCTTCAGGCGTCCGTCCAAGTTCTGCCGATTCCAAGATGGTATCCGCCTGGACGCGCGTTCCCTTGAGCAGCACTTCGCCAGAAACCTTGCCGCGGATGGTTTCAACGCCGTCTTAACCTGACCAATCCACGATCGTTTTCTCTAGCGCCATTCTAGAGGAACGTGAAGGGGGCCGGCCTAAGGATTTTTGAAGAGGCAATCCGCCGCAAGCCTGATTATGCGGCTGCCCATTACAATCTGGGACTCGCGTTGCAAAGGGCGGGCGATGCGGCAGCCGCGCGAACGCAGTTTGAGATCGCGCACCGGCTTGATCCTGAGATTCCGCAACAGGCACATGATGAGTGATTCCGGTCATAATAAGAGGGAAAGGTTATGGCAACTTCAGCACTAGTCTCGGTCGGCGAATATTTGAGCACCAGCTACCGGCCCGACCAGGAAATGCTGGAGGGACAACTCATTGAGCGGAACGTGGGCGAATACGAGCACAGCAATCTACAAGGCGCCCTGGTTGCGTGGTTGCGCCGACGCCAACGCGAATGGAATATCCGCGTACTGCCGGAACAACGCATTCGAGTTTCCGCCAGCCGTTTTCGTGTTCCAGATGTGTGCGTCGTCCCTCGGGAACAGGAGATCGAGGCGGTATTTTCGAGACCGCCACTTATCTGCATTGAAGTGCTTTCGAAAAACGACACCTTGAGTAGCATGCAGGATCGCGTGGATGATTACCGAACTTTTGGCGTTCCTAATATTTGGTTGTTGGATCCAGTGAAACGCCGGGCCTACCTTTGTATGTACGGCGATTTCCGTGAACCCGAAGGGGAAATTCTCGAAGTCGCAGATACGCCGATCCGGGTTCCGTTGAGCGAGCTTTTTGCCGATCTGGATTGACCGGCTGAAGCGTCCCAAGCGGGATCGAGTTTAGCGAACTGGTGATGTTCTCAAGGTGAGCCGCTTTGCGTGGGGCGTCAGAGGGGTTAAATCAGGCACGCTTACAGCCGTTGCGGTGGGGTGCATTCGAACCGCCTCTGAGTGCACTCCATTCCAGCAAACAGCAGACTAGGTTTTAGATCGACGGAAATCGCTTACCACCGGAAACCGAACGAGATCGGCGCGATCGTTGTGTGCCGCCCGTTGGTCAGGCCAGCTAAGAAGCGGCCTTCCACATAAAAGTTGGCGCACACGCGCGGCAATCTAAAGTTCAGTCCAGTACCCGCGTCCCAAACACCCGTGTCCTGGCTAATCGAGCCTAAGACTTGATTTGTGGGCACGAGCGCCGGACCGAAATAGCCAAACCACGGATCATATATGTAGGTTCCGAGGACCCGTGGGAAAACCTCAGAAAAGTCGCACTGTCGGCGTTCACTTATTAGGACGTGCACATACGCCCGAGGTCAGTTCCGGATAATTACGTAATGAGAATTGCGAAGTGGCGGAAGCGTGGCGGCCATGCGTGCATTTGTGATACGCTCGCGTACTGAGGTTTCACTACGATTATGCGCTTCAATCCAGTTTATGGGACCATCGCGCTGCTCGTGATGCCGATGCAGTCTCTTTACCCACAATCGATTTCTCAACTGGTTGTGTTTGGGGACAGTCTTTCAGATAACGGAAATGCGGCCGCCGCGCTGGCCAGTGCCGGCAAAACGCTGGGGAATTACGCTGCGAACGCGTTTACTGATGGCCCGCAAACGCTTCCGGCGACGGGCGGCCCATACGGCCTATGGATCGACCAGTTTGCAACCATACTGCAAACCCGTCAACTGCCAGTGGCCGACCCGCAGCCCTTCGTGGTGAATACGACACCGGGAGTTTCAGGCGGGATCCTTGCTGTGAATCCCTTGGGTACGAACTTTGCGGTTGCTTCGGCGCTGGCCGGGAATAACCCAAGCTTTTCTTCCACGAATTATCTCGATCCGGCAAATCCGCAGGTTCCGGGCACAACGAATCAGGTCGAGCTGTTTCTCTCACTTCATGGCCCGCAGGCTTCGCCGGACAATCTGTATGTGTTTTGGGCCGGCTCGAACAACATCTATCAAGCGCTAGGAAATTTGTCGACTCTCTTCACGTACCCCACGGTTGCCAAGAATGCCGCCGACGCGATTGCCGCAAACATCGCTACTCTTGCGAGCGCGGGAGCCAAACACTTCCTGTGGCTGAACCTTCCCCCGCTCGGCGAGATTCCGTATATCAACGACAACTCGGACTGGTTCGTACAAGCGCTGGGCAAGGGGGTAGGCGATAGTGCGGCGCTGATCTTCAACGATGAAATGGCCGTTGACGTTCCGCCGCTCGAGGAAACATACGGGATCGACATCATTGTCGTGAACACGAACTCATTGTTCAACTCAATTGTTGCGAGTCCCGGCACGTACGGATTCGTCAATGTGAAAGATGCGGGTTGGTGCGGGCCGGATGGCGTACCGACGTGTACGTTGGATAACCCGAACGGGTTTCTTTTCTGGGATGAGTTGCATCCGACCACGGCTGCGAATCAGGTGTTAGCGCAGTTTGCGTACAGCTATCTCGCGGGACAGTTGTAGCTGAGCTTGCCCGCTCAGCTGATGCCGTTTGCGTGGGCTACTCGGCCGCGAACGACTGTCACCGACGCTTTCGGCAACGTGAACGTGTCCTGCGAACCGGACACGGGGACCAAGGTGACCGGAGGATGGTCGGGATCGGCATGGCTCGCGGGGCCTTCATTTTTCCAAACGTACTGCTCGCTTCCAAATGTGAGTGCGACTGGTGGCTTAGAAAACGTGACCTCGCGACCACCCGGTTGATCGAAAACGATGCGCACCGTATGCGGATTGTTTTCGTCCCGATTCACCAGCAATAAAGACCAGTTCTGGTCTGGCCGGAGCAGCGCGTAAGATGTCACCAGCGCGTTTCCCGCGCTGTCTTTGACATCCGTCGTCGAAGCAAACATCCGATGCACTCCAGAGCCGTGCAGCGCCCAATCGCGATTGATCATTTGGGCCGCAAAATACAGCGACGTGTATCCAGTGATGTTGTCCTCGCGATCAGACACAAAGTTTGACCACGTCGCCCATCCGAGACAACTATCCTCTACCGGTTGAGGCTGAATCGGCGAGTGGAAGAAGGCAGTACCGCCGCCCTCAAAAAAAGAGCCGATGTTATCGGCAAGCCATAGCGCCGCAAAAATGGTACTCATTGGGCCTGTTAGCTGTGCTGCGATATGACTCTCACTTACAATCAGCGGAACGTTTTTCGGCACTCCATCGGCTCTCCAGACGTCAAGAATGTGCTTCATTAACTGCGGTTCTGTGTATAGCGTCTTCCAGGTGATGCTGCACGTTTCCATCGGGTAGTGTTCGAAAGAAACAAACGCCAGATCATCAATATGGCCGTGGGTTTTCAGATACTCTATGAAACGCCCCATCCATGACTTTCGGCCTTGTGCATCGGGCCAAACCGTAATGTCTTCATTGACGCCTTCAAAAATCGGACCTCCCAGCTTTGCTTTCGGGTCTACCTTGTGAATCGCGTTCGCCCATTGAATGTAGAGTGCGCCGTAATCCTCGGGCAGCGCGTGCTTTCCATCCGGTTCCTCGCCCATTTCGACGCCGCGAATCGGGTAGCCCCGCTTCACGATGTAGGCAATCTGGGCAGCCGCGTCGTCCGGTGTTCCATAGAGCATCGTCACCGGTATCAATGCCGGCAAGTTATTGGTAAGACCGCTCGTGAAAAAAAGATCGAAGCCGGAATGTTGATAGCGGCCGGACGCTTCCACATCGCTCGCCTCGTGCCACGGATCGATCGAGGAAGAGGTGTATGACGGCTTCTCCTTAGGTGAAGAGCCTGCAACTGCTTCCACGAAGGCACCGCTTGGGTCGACGGTGCCGACGCGGATGCTCTGAATCGCGTATCCTACGCAATTCCGCACGTCGCTCGAGCCATGGCTGTCGCAGGTGTTCGACGACTCTGTCATCCAGATCCTTACGTATCTGGTAGAGATCGGTTGCGTCGCCAGTTTCAGGGTGACGCGTCCGCCGCGGCCGTTCTTCACGTCGCCGCCAGCAAATGTCTTCCACTCGCCCTTTGGACCGCTATCAAAATCAATCGCATCTGTCCCGACCCAATACTCGACGCGATACACCTTCGCGTAAGGAGTTACCCAATCAATTTGCACGCTATTGACCGGCTTCTCGGTTCGTAAGTCCACGACCACCCATTGCGGATGTAGCGCATCGCTTTCGGCAGTGAACTTACTCGTGAGATAAGGGTTGCTTTTCCAATAGCTCAGGTGCGGCCCTTCTAAAGGCCGGTCGCCGCTGGTCGAGAAACCCCGGTGTGGCAGCGCATAAGAAAGGATGTACCGGATAGGCTCTTGTAACTCGGTGCTCCCAGTGAAATAACCGTTTTGTCCTGCAGGATTACTCCAGACGCCATTAGGATTCCAGTGCCAGGCCGCCATACGAAGCTCGCTGTTATTGCGGTAAGTGATCGGGCCATATCCGGCAGAAAGAGATTCTTCGAGAATATGCGGAGAATACACGCGATCGATTTCCTGCCGGGAAAGGACATCAATGGAGCTGCCGATAGCCTCATCCGGGTCGAATGAATTCAGCACGTGGGCTGTGTCGACGCGGACGGTCGCGGTCTGTGCGACTGCCAAGGACACGGTTACCATCAGCAAACATCCGAAGCGTGCTTTCTGGGCCCAAACTCGTCCGAATTTCTGCATTTGTACACAGTAGCAGGAGCGCGCCGCGCGGGCGCACATGTTACGCAATGTGCGGGTTGATTATTCTACGCGCTATTTGGACTGAATGACGACGACGCTGATCCCGTTCCACGTTTTCTTGCCGGCGTGTTTGGGCGGCTGGTCTTGGAACGGCATGACGCCGATCCACTTCGAATTGACCTGAAAGCGTGATTCGAGAAACCGGCGGACTTGGTCTCCGCGCTGTTCCGAGGACAGATATTGCCGGCCGGGCGAACCGGTCTCGGAGTAGGCTTCCACCATGATTGGATTGTTCGGCAAGTACCGAACCAATCCAGACAATGCCTGATCCAGGATGGAAGGTCCTTGAGGCGTAAGTTTCTGTTTCCCGTCCGCACCTTCTTCGAACAGGCCCGCTGCAGGGACCCAAATACGGCCAGCGGGTTTCCTGATGAACTCGCTTCGCTCGTATTCACTCGGGGTCATGTGAGCGAGGCTGTAGAAGCCGCGCCGCTTGAAGAATCCACGGAAGAAGAAATTATGTTTGATCGCCTCGGTATCGTCCGCGAGATTGCCCGCAGTTTGGTTCGCGTGTTGGATTGTATCGCGGAGGGCTTCAGGCGTGCTCTCCTGATTGGTGCCCTTCGACAGGAAAGTGCCGACAGCGGCATGCAACTGACTCGTCGTGTCCTGCACATTGGTGATTGTCTGGTCGACTTTCGGAAGGTCTTTCTGTTGGATCCCCGCGATCATGTTGTTCGCTTTGGCGGAAGCACTATCGGCATTGGCTGTGGTTTGTTTCGCGTTCGATACCATCGTCGCGACGTCTTGCCCGGTCTGGCGATCCATCAGCAGCTTGCCGGCTGCGCCTTGCCCATTTCTTACGTTCGCGACGATCTGGTTGGCGTCACCGCTAATTTTCACTCCATTGGCGGCGATCTTCTGGATCGCTGGACTGGCGGTCTGTATGGCTCGATCAGCGTGGCCGGTCAGGTCAGTGATATTGCCCATAGCAATATCCGCGCGGCCGTGGAGATCTTTGATCGTGCTCTTAACCTGGTCAGCGATCTCGTTGCCTTGTTGCATCAGTTGCGAAATGCTAGCCGCTTCCTGGCTTTTGATCGTGCAGCCCGGCCGGCATTCGGGCGAGTCATCAGTGCCTTTTTTGATCTCTACGAACTGGTTGCCTACCATGCCCTCGGTTGCAATGGTTGCGACTGAATCTTCGCGGATGATGTGGCGGAACTTTTCGTCGACATTGAGCTTCATGCGAAACTTCGCCGAGGGCGTGCCCGGTATGTCGACGTTGTCGACTGTGCCCGCATCCATGCCTGAGACCCGAACCGTTGCGCCTTTGTTGATGGTGGCGGTGTCGTTGAAATGCGTATAGATAGTGAAATGATGCGCAAATAGCTGCTTGCTGCTTCCGATCAGGAATAGCCCGAGACCGAACAGCACGACGCCCGCAACTATCAGGATGCCTACCTTCACTGCCTTTGACATCAGGTTTCTGCTCCTACGGCCAAATCTCTCACCAGCGGATTGCGACTATGTTCGAGATCCTCCGCCGATCCAGACGCCACAATCTTGCCTTTATCGAGTACGCCGAAGCGGTCGGCGAATTTGCGGGCGCCTGCCGCGTCGTGAGTGACGCAAATAAGCGTCACTTGATGCTTCTTCTTCAAGCTGAGGAGCAGATCATAGATCTCGCCGGCAGTTACGGAATCGAGTCCGCTGCTCGGCTCATCGACCAGGAGAATGCGAGGATTGAGCGCCAAAGCACGCGCTAACGCAGCACGTTTTTGCATCCCGCCCGACAGTTCGGACGGCATTTTGCCACCTTCTCTTTCGAGTTCGACATCCTTCAGCTTGTCTTGAACAATGGAACGAATTTCGTCTTTTGATTTGCTCGTGTGGCGACGCAAAGGAAAGGCCACGTTGTCGCCTACGGTAATGGAATCGAAAAGGGCCGAGCTTTGGAATAAGAAGCCGATCTTTTTGCGCGCGTCGGAAAGCCCCGCAGCATCGAGAGTTTGAATTTCCTGACCCTCAATATAAATGCGGCCCTGATCGGGAGCGAGTAATCCGATCATCAGCTTCAAGGTGACACTCTTTCCGGTACCGCTGCGGCCAAGCAGGCAGAACGCTTCGCCATGCAGCACGTCAAGCGACACGTCGTCCAGCACCTTTTTGTTTTCAAAGATCTTGGTGACGTGTTCCAGGCGTACTGCGGGTTCTTCGTGTGCCATTTTCAACTCTCAAAGAACTGGGTCAGCTTGACGAGGATGACGTCCGACAGCATGACCAGCAAGAGTGAGTAAACCACGCTTCGGGTTGACGCGCGGCCCACCCCTGTTGCACCCTGCGTGGCGTTGTAGCCGAGATAACAAGCAACTGTTCCGATGAGAAAGCCGAATACAACCGTCTTCAGGGTAGGCGGAACATAGTCCTCCCAGCCCATAGACTGGAACGCATTCTGAACGAACGCACGGGGCGACATCTGCAGCACCCAGATGTCGGCAAGCATGCCTCCCAGAAGCCCGGCGAAATTGAGCACCAGCGTCAATATCGGCATGATGATGACGCACGCTATGATTCGTGTCACTGCCAGGTATTTGAACGAATCGACACCGAGGGCTTCGAGAGCATCGATCTGCTCGGTAACGCGCATTCCTGCGAGTTCGGCGCCCATACCGGCTCCAACACGTCCGGCGATAAGCAGCGCCGCGATAATCGCGCCGATGTCACGGAACAGGCCAGTGGACACGGCCTGCGGAATCATTGCGCCGGCGCCGAAGCTTTGCATCTCGGCCCGGGTTTGCAGGGCGAGGATGACACCGAATGCGAATCCGGATGCAATCACAAGCGGCAATGAGCGCCAGCCCGCGTCATAAATTTGGGTAACCGTTTCCTCAAGCTCGAACGGCGGCACAAAGGTGCGCCGAATGGCGCGGAAGCCAAAAATTCCAAGTTCGCCGATGAAGTCGAAAAACTCTGTGACCGGCTTAAGTAGGAAGCTCATACACCGGCTGAACTGGCACGTCGATTCAGAATCAATTTTCGCTCGTGCGCAAAGACTCGCTTGAGCAGAGTGCGAAGGCCTAGCACGAAGGCAAACATTCCGATTTGCTGCCAGGTTTCGAGCGCCAAGGCTTTCAGCAGCGTGCCGGCGACGCTGAACCCCAGAGCCGTCAGAACTCCTTCAGCGATGATCAAACGGGGTCGATCGGCTTCGAAGTGCTGCAGCATCGAGGCGAGCGCCCACAGCGCATGAAAGGCGATGACGATAGCTGCGAGAACTTCGATCAAGGTTCCGCCTATCGCGATCCAGCGGGAGTCGAAGCTAGTCATGATGGGCATGCACAGCGGCTTGCGGGCCCGTGGCGATCTGCTCGGCACGGCGTTGTTGAGGGGTCGATTCCTGGCGAATTTCCCGCTCGAGGAAATAGTTGAGCGCGGTGCGGAGCGCTGCAATTGCGGCGAGCTTCTCGATGTCGTTCCAGGTCGGCGTCACAGCAGTGTTCAGGATGTCGGCGGCCAGCTCAAACTCGAGACCGACCGCGAGCCAGCGTCCGAGAGTGAGGCGAACTTCGTTCTTCTGCTCGGGCGGGGCATTGCGGCGGACAAAGAGCAGCAGGGACTTGATGGTTGCCTCAATGGCGGCAATTCCAATGATCAGGGCGGCAGCAAACTCGACGCCGCGAGCCAGGTATTCGATGAGAAGTTTCGCTTGCGCTAGAAGACCTGTTTCCATGAGAAGCGATGCAAGTGGCAGGTCGGGTGATGAAGTTCACTTCTGAGGACTAATCACAGAGCGATCGACCGGAAACTCTGCGATATTACGTCCGAAGACGGCGTCGAGAATCCAGTCGAGAAGTATGCGGGTGCGTTGCGCCATGCCGGGCATCTTCGAAAGATAAATGGCGCGCCACATTGCCCAGGCGAGAAAGCCCGAGAAGTGTTGGCCGTGGATCTTGGCTACGCCCGCGTGCTTTCCGACTAACGCCAGCTCACCGATCATCTGAAATTCAAACGGTTGCGGCTGTTGCCCGCGCAGCATGGCAACGATGTTCTTCGCGACCAGTGCGCCTTCGCGTGTTGCGTTCTGAGCCGTGGGCGCGTAGGTTCCTTTGGAATCGTGCTTCGGAACCTCAGCGCAGTCGCCGAGCGCCCATATGTCCGTATGCCCAGGCACAGCGCAGGAGCCATCGACCACAATTCCACCGTGATGCCCGCGCTTGCAATCGAGCTTTTCGATCAGAGGGTTGGGAGTGATTCCTCCAGCCCATATCAGAGTGCGGGTGGGAATCCGACGTCCGCCTTCGAGCTCGACGTAGTTTTCGGCTGCGCCTGTGATCTTCGTCTTCAGAGATACTTTGATTCCGTGCTGCTCGAGTTTCTGTTGGGCGAAGGCGGCGAGATCCGGGCTGAGCTCGGCGAGCAAGCGGTCTCCCGGCTCGAAAATCAGTGTGCTGATTTCGTCGGGCTTAATGTTGGGATAATCTCTGACGCTTTCGCGCGCGAGATCGTTCACGGCCGCCATGGTTTCGACACCTGTGTAACCGCCGCCCCCAACCACGAAGGTCAGTATTTCGCGTCGCAAGTTTGCGTCGGGCTCCCACTGGGCGCGCTCCAAACAGCCGAGAACGCGATTGCGAATTGCAGCTGCATCACCAATACTTTTGATGGAAAACGAGTGTTCCTGAACGCCCGGGATTCCATGATAGTTGGACACAGAGCCCAAGGCGATGGCGATGTGATCGGCGGTCAGTGTTCGCTTACTGCTATCGCCATCGCCGATGCTCAAAACGACGGATTTTTCGTTCAAATCGATTTTCTGGACATGGCCCTGCTCGAAATTGATGCGGGGCGAGAGCCGCCGAGGCGGCGCGACGATGTGGCGCGGGTCGAGCTCTCCTCCGGCGACCTCGGTGAGCATGGGTGTGAAGAGCAGGAAATTGTTCTGATCGACGAGAGTGATTTGTCCGTCATTGTGGCCCGGTAGCAGTTTCGTGAGCTCCTGAGCGACATTCAAACCGGCGAAGCCGGCGCCCAGAATCAAGATTTTCTGTCCGGGGCGTAGCGCGCGATTCTGTCTGCGAATCTCAGCGCCTTGCCAGAGTTTCCAGCCGAGAAATGCGCCTCCGATTCCGGCGCTCGTCAGCGCAATCGTTCGCGTTTTTGATGAAGCCACGCTGATCTCCTTTTTTGTGCTTATCCGTGGATGCTGAGGACAGTGCTCTCGGTTGGAAGAATGTCCCGCCACTGATCAATGAGAGTCTTATACGCGTGGCCGACGGGGCGGATATTCCGGTCGAGATCGCACAGGCCAAGCGGGTTTACGCGCCCGTTGTCTTCACGCAGTCCTGTATCCCAATCGACTTGGTCCTGGAGGCTATACCAAGTGAAGCCAAGAATCGGCACGCCGTCCTGCTTGAGGCGATGCACGTTAGCCCATTCCTTTTTCAGCCACTGCACTGCGCCGGGTTCGTCGTAATTGGTCTCGGTGTGCATGACCGGGAGGCTGTAGCGCGAATAATATTGATGCGTAATGGGGTAGTAGCCTAAAATCTCGCCGGATAAAGTTAAGCTGCCATCCGAATGCACGAGGTTCTCGTTGGTCGCGTAATAGTCATTGCCCATGACACAGCGGGACTTTACATGATGCTGTAGGAACCAGTGATACTCGTCGCGAGTCATGCCATTGTCGAGCAAGTATTCGTAAATCGTCGCATTCAAGTGATGACCGTAAGTCAGGTCGAATGAAAGGAAGCGTTTCTGGTTAAACCTGCGGGCGTAATCCTCGCAATCCGGGCCGTCAGGGTGAAAATATTGCGTAGACTCGCTCTGAATGAAGATGGCATCCGGACGTTCTTTGAGAATTGCGTGCATGGCCAGAACGTTCGCCTTGCAAAGATTCTTGAGAGCCGTCACGAACCCGCGGTCGGTGGTGAGGCGCTCGTTCCACCAGCCAAATTGAGCGGAGAATGTGGCAGCGATGAAGATCTCATTTACGGGCGTATAGAACCGCACCCACGGGAAACGCTGCGCGAACGCTCGCACAAACTCGACGAACAGATTTGGCCAGTCACTGTTTTGAAAATTTCCGATCCAATCGGGCACGCCGAAGTGGCATAAATCGGCAATCACCGTGACCTTCTGCTGGTGAAGCGCGTGAAAGGTTTCGTCGGTGAAGCTCCAATCGTATTTTCCGGGGCCGGTATGGGCGGAAAAATACGGCGGTCCATAGCGAAGATATTCGATGCCGAGCTCTTTTAGATTTCGAAAGTCATCGCGCCAGCGCTGGTAATGCTTCGTCTTTGCGAGCTCATCCTGACGGATGGTCTTCCCTTTCCACTCAATGGTGGGATAGCTATTCTCGATGCCGGTCGCAAACATGAATTGCGCCATTTGATTCGCTCCTCAGGGAAGGATGTCGAGGCGGCCGCCGTCGACGGTGAGGTTGGTGCCCGTGATGAAACGCGCTTCCGGCGCAGCGAGAAAGCAGATGGCCGCTGCAATGTCTTCCGGCTTGCCGATGGCGCCTTCGACTTTTTCGACACCGCTTTTGATGTTCGGGTTGTTCCAGAGCATCGGGGTGTCAACGGCGCCCGGCGAGACGCAATTGATGCGGATTTTATTCGCGGCGAGCTCTTCGGCAAAGCCTCTGGTGAATGCTTCCATGCCGCCTTTCGAAGTCGCGTAAGGAACTACGTTTTTCGTCGTTTCATAAGCGTGCACGGAGCTGATATTGACGATCGCGCTTCCCTTCGGCATATGCGGGACGGAGTATTTGCAGAACAGGAAGACAGAGCGAAGATTCACGTTCAAAACCTTGTCGAAATCGCCGTCCGGTAATTCCACGATCGGCTTGAAGGTCATCATCGCGGCATCGTTGACGACGACGTCGATCTTGCCCCACTTCGTGACGGTGGCATTGATGGCAGCCTTTACCTGGTTGGGATCACCGACATCGCACTTGGCGAAGATCGCCTCGCCTTTGGCCTGCGTGATCTCCTGAACCGTTTGGTTTCCGTGCTGGTCATTTAAATCGACCACCGTCACCTTACCGCCCTCTTGGGCGAACTGCTTGCAGGCGGCCTTGCCGATACCGGAACCTCCGCCACTAACCAGACAGACTTTATCAGTAAAACGCATGCTTGCTCCTCTAGCCGGATTCAGATCCGGCATCTAATGTGAGCCGTTGAGTACCAGCTCGTCTAAACTCCAATGAAAGGGCGACAATACCTCGGCGCCATCTTCTGTGATCGCAACCATGTCGGCTTTGCGGATGCCGCCGTGCTGTTCGAGATATGCGCCGGGCTCGAGTTTAAGGACCATTCCGGGCTCGATAACGTCTTCGGATTTCGGGTGCAGCCGGGGTCTTGCGCCTGGATCCGCAACGCCGAAGCCTACACCGTGGCCAGCCGGGTGCTTGAAGGCGGCACCGAGCCCATGCGCGGCTAACACTTCGCGAGCTGCGCGATCTACGTCCGCCGCTTTTGCGCCGGGCCGCAGAGTTGCCAATGCGGCATCGCGAGCTGCGAACACGGCATCAAATGTCTTCCGCTTCTCTTCATTGATTGGGCCGACGTGATAAGTGCGCGCAATATCGGCCCAGTAGCCGTCCGCATAGGAATGGCAGCGCAGGATCACCAGATCCCCTGCTTCGAGCTTTCGAGAACGCGAGCGCGGATAGGGCCCGAAGGCTTTCTCCGAGTTCACGCCGGACATACAGTGCATAAAGCCATCGCATCGTTTCACCGGATCGAAGTCACCCAAGCACGCGCTCAGGGCAATGCGGCAGGCAGCGGCCGCTTCGGCCTCGGTCATATCCGCTTTGAGCAGCCGCGATCCCTTTTGGAAAGCTTGCTCGGCGATGCGGCACGCAGTGCGGATGTGTTGAATTTCAGCCGGCGTTTTGATGGTTCGCATCTCCGCCAGAAGCTGGTCCGCGGGCGCGAGAGTGGCGGAGGGGAACGCTTTGCGCAGCAGCCTGACCGCGCTACCTCGCACGGTGTGCGGTACGTACGAGGCGTGTTCATAAGCGTCGGCCTGCTCGAACCCGATGCGGTCTGCGGCAATCGCCAGATCGCGCTTCACCCTGAGAAATGCCTCGAGAACGGTTTCTTCCGCAGTTGTCAGGCGGTCGATCGGAGCCGGGGTGTAAGTCGCGATCTCGTCGACCCAACTCTGTTCCGCCACATCGTCCTCGTCATCGGGAACCACCAAACCGATTTGCCCGTCCCGCGTGGCGAGCGCTACTGAATAGCCGACAGCCGGCCAATACCCGGAGAGCAAAAGCACATTGCAGGGCATTGCGCAGACGAGCAGATCCCAGTTAGTGCGGTCGAGGGCTTGGCGGATCAATTCATCCCGTACCATGACAACCCACGAGCCAACTGTACTTAGTGGGGAATCAAAATAGGGTCAAAAATTCGCGGGATGATGTCAAAAATTCGTCAAGGACGCGAGTACGGCAAGTAGGATTACTCGGTGCGAAGGCGGTAGCCGACTCCAGGCTCAGTCACGATATAGCGAGGACGCGCCGGATCCGGCTCCAACTTACGCCGCAGATTGCTGACATTGACGCGAAGAAGGTGCATTGCGTTTTCATAGCACGCTCCTCCCCAGACTTCGCGGATCACCTGACGATGAGTGAGCACCCTATCGGCATGACGAATTAGCACCTTCAAGAGATCGTATTCGGTGGGAGTCAGCTGAATTTTTTCGTCGCTTGCGTGGACTCTGCGGCGCGCCAGGTCGACGTGCAATCCGCCTGTCGCAAAAACAGCTCCCGTCTCGCTGTGAGTGGTCCGGCGCAGTGCTGCGCGAATGCGCGCCAGTAATTCCGCCAGCCCAAACGGCTTAATCAGGTAATCGTCAGCACCGGCATCGAGCGCTGCTACTTTGTCGGATTCCTGTTCGCGGACCGACAGAATGAGGATTGGAGTTTGCGTCCATTCGCGTAGAGAGCGCGTCACGTCCACGCCGTCCAGATCCGGAAGACCGTAGTCGAGGATGATCAGGTCGGGACGGACGATCGGAACGGACTGCAAGCCTTCCTGTCCGGTCGAGGCTTCGTACATTTCATAGCCCTGCGTCGATAAGGAGGTGCGCAGGAATCGGCGGATTCCCTGCTCGTCATCGATGACCAGCACGCGCGCGCCGTGTTTCGGCGCGGTGTCAGCGAGAAGCGGTTCATCGATGGATGGGCAGCGCAAATGTGACAATTGTTCCGTTTGGGTGTCGGCGCTGCGCCCAGATACTGCCTTGGTGGGCCTCAACCAAACCCTTACAAATGGATAGACCGAGACCAATCCCTCCGGTTTCGCTCGTTCGGCCGGCACGATTAAATTTTTTGAAGATGTTGGTTAGTTCTTGTTCTGGAATGCCGTCGCCGTCGTCAGCCACGGAAATTTGAAGCGCTTCGCCCGCGAGCTGCGCCTGAATGCGGATCGGAGTCTCCGGACGTGAGTACTTCTGAGCGTTGTCCACTAAATTCACGAGCACCTGCACGATCAGGACGAAATCCATGCGTATGAAGGGCAAATCGGGTGGAATGCCCACGTGAATGGAGCGGTCGTGGACGGTTCCGGCTAGCTGCTCGAGCGCGGCGCCGATGACGTCCTGCACGTCACAAGGGTCGTTGCGCACGCGCACGGCTCCTGCATCCAGGCGGCTGATATCCAGAAGATTTCCAACCAGCCGGTTAAGGCGCTGTGCCTCAGCCTGGGCAGTGTCGATGAGCTCACGCCTGGTTGCGTCATCGAGCCTGCCGGCGTTCCGGTCCTGTTGCAAGGTACTGAGAGCGCCGATGATGGACGCGAGCGGCGTACGAAGGTTATGCGAGATGGAGTTCAACAAAGCCTTTTGAAGGTTCTCGGTCTCGGTTGGAAGACGGGGCGTCTCCGGGCTTTGACGAGTTCTTGACGCGGCGCTGCTGATTTTTGACCCCATCTTGAGGCTCTCTTTTCTATATTCGCGTGTAGGTACTGCCGGTCACGAGTGTCGCGGCACGCTAAAGCGGACTGCGCGTGCCTGCGCGGCGGCTTTAAGGAGCAATAACATGGCCAAAACGGTAGCAGACATGATGGTCGAGCGGTTAATCGACTGGGGAATTGAAATTATCTTCGGCTTCCCGGGCGATGGCGTGAACGGGATTTTCGAGGCGCTGCGCACGCGTGAGGAGAAGATCAAGTTTATCCAAGTGCGGCATGAAGAAGCGGCCGCATTCGCAGCTTGCGGTTATGCGAAGTACACGGGGCGGCTGGGTGTGTGCCTTGCGACTTCAGGCCCGGGCGGCATTCATCTGCTGAACGGGTTATACGACGCGAAGTGCGATGGGCAACCGGTGCTCGCGATCACCGGGCACACGTTTCACGACCTGATAGGCACGCATTATCAGCAGGATGTCGATCTCGACAAGCTGTTCATGGATGTGGCGGCTTACAACCAGCGCGTCATGGGTCCGGCACATGTCGTGAACGTGCTCGACGAAGCAATTAAGACGGCACTCGCGTATCGAACCGTGACACATATCACGATTCCCAAGGACATCCAGGATTGGACTTCATCGGAAGGCGAGCGGTCGGGAGCCAACATTCCAAAGCACAGCTCCGACACCTACACGGGTGTCCATGGGGTGCCTCCGCAGAGCTCGTTGCAAGCCGCTGCGGACTTGATCAACAAGGGGTCGAAGGTCGCGATCCTGGCAGGGCGCGGGTGCCTGCACGCCCGGGAGGAAGTGCTCGAGCTCGCGAAAACAGTAGGCGGGCCGATTGTGAAGCCGCTGCTCGGGAAAGCGGTGGTGCCGGACAGAAGCCCGTATACGACGGGCGGCATCGGTCTACTGGGTACAGCGCCGTCGCAAGACGCGCTGCAGGAATGCGACACGCTGATCATTGCCGGATCGAGCTTCCCGTATATGGAGTTCTATCCGAAACCGGGTCAGGCGAAGGTCGTGCAAATCGACATTGCACCGACGCGGATTGGATTGCGTCATCCGGTGGAGGTGGGTTTGATCGGGGATTGCCGCACCGTGCTGAAGGCGTTGCTCCCGCTTCTCAAAACAAAGAAGGACGACGCTTTTCTGAAGAAGTCTCAGAAGCGGATGGAGAGCTGGAACAAACTCATGGAAGAACGCGGCACGCGGACGGACATGCCGATGAAGCCGCAAGTCGTCACGTACCAACTGAATAAGCTTTTGAGCAGCAATGCGATTGTGTCGTCCGACAGCGGTACGATCGCAACCTGGTCGGCGCGGTACATCGATATGCGGGATGACATGCAGTTTTCGCTATCCGGCTCGCTCGCGACGATGGCGAATGGGCTGCCTTACAGCATTGGGGCGGCGGTGGCGTATCCGGACCGGCAAGTCGTCTGCGTTGTCGGCGACGGCGGACTGACGATGCTGATGGGCGAAATCGCCACCCTCGTCAAATACAACCTGAACGTGAAAGTGATCGTCGTCAAGAACAATGTTCTTGGCGAAATCAAATGGGAACAGATGGTGCTCGAAGGCAATCCGCAATTTGGAGTGCAGCTGCAGCCCATCGATTTCGCCGGATTCGCGATGAACTGCGGAGCTGCCGGCTACACGATCGAGCGGCCCGAAGAAGCTGAGTCTGTTCTGAAGCAAGCGCTCGCGCATCCCGGGCCAGCGGTGATCCAAGCGGTGGTCGATCCGAACGAACCCCCCATGCCGGGCCAAGTCAACACGGAGCAGGCGCTGAAGTTTGCGGAAGCGCTTGGGAAGGGGCAGAAGGAAGGCTGGAAAATTATCAAGACGGTCATGGAGGACAAGGTCCGTGAAGTCGTCTAGACCAACCATGCCGTTACCGCGCCGGAGTTTGCCCAAGATGGCGCACGTGCGCCAAGATCTTCCATCGGACCATATTGCGGATGTCCGCGGGGACGTGAAGCGGAAGCTGCTTGACTCCGGGTTGCGGGAAAAGATCAAGCCCGGAAATCGTATCGCCATCACGGCCGGAAGCCGCGGGATCGGAGCGTTTGTCGAGTTGCTATCCGGTATCGCCGATGCGGTGAAATCTTGTAGCGGCGAACCATTCATTATTCCCGCCATGGGCAGTCACGGCGGCGCCACGCCCGAAGGCCAGGCGGAAATTTTGAACCGGCTGGGCGTGAACGAGCAATCGACGGGCGCTCCGATTCGCGCCACGATGGAGACGCGTGAATTAGGCGCATCGGAAAACGGCGCGATTGTTCACGTAGATCGCTTTGCGGCAGAGGCGGACGGAATCATCGTCCTCGGCCGAACGAAGACGCATCCCGAATCAGTAGGCGAGTTGGCTTCCGGGCTGCTGAAGATGTGCACGATTGGTCTGGGAAAGCAGACCGGGGCACATCAGGCGCACAGTCACGGCTTGTGGGAATCGGTGCGCGCGGTGCCGAAAGTGCAACTTGCGAAATCAAAGATTCTCTGCGGCGTAGCGGTGGTCGAGAACGGGTACCGTCATCCGTGCGCGCTCGAAGTGGTTGCGCCGACTTATGAGGCATTCCTCGAAGCCGATATACGGCTGCTTAAGCTTGCGAAAAAGCATTTAGCGCGGATCCCGTTTGAGGAGCTCGACGTTCTGGTTGTTGACGAGCTTGGGAAAACCATTTCCGGCGGCGGCATGGATCCCAATGTGATTGGACTTTGGCGGAACTCCGATGCGCCGCATGAGCCCAATTACAAGCGCATTGTGGTGCTCTCGCTGACACACGCCTCACTGGGGAACGGACTTGGAATTGGAATGGCCGATTTTACAACGCGCCGTTTCGAGGAATCGTACGACCCTATTGTCAGTTACATCAATCTTCTAACCGCGTCGGAGCCGGGCGGAAACACGCGCGAAGGCCCGCTTCCCGTGGCGCTTGATTCGGATCGGGAAGCGATTGAGGTGGCGTTATTTTCATCGCTGGCGGGACCCGATCCGCGCGTTTGCCGCATTAAGAGCACGGCGCGGCTCGATGAGCTCTGGGTATCGGAAGCGCTGGTAAACGAGGTCAGAGAGAAGTCGAAGCTTCAGGTGCTTGATAAACCTGCACCAGTCGCCTTCAACGAAGCCGGGAACCTGTTTTAGGAAGTGAAATGCCGACCATAGAAAAACAAATTTCTGAATCGCTCATTCGAATCACCGTCAAGACACCGCCGACACGCTTTGAGGACCGGCTGCAGACGGGCACGACTGCGACGACCATCGTCGATGTGGCGGGCCTGGAGCAGGAGCTTCGCGCGGGGGTTAAGGGCGAAGTACGGTTCAGCGATGGCGATCGCGGCATGTATGCTTCCGATGCGGGCAACTACCGGATGGTGCCGATCGGCGTGGTGCTGCCGAAAGATGCCGACGATGTTCTGCACACAGTCGCCGCATGCCGGCGTTTCGGCGCGCCAATTGTGGCGCGAGGAGGCGGGACAGGAATCCCCGGACAAACCGTGAACGTCGCGGTGTTGCTCGATTTTTCGAAGTACATGAACCGGATCACCGAGATGAATCCCGATGAGAAGTATGCGCGCGTGCAGCCTGGAATCGTGCTCGATGAATTGCGAAAGGCGGCCGGCAAACACGGGCTGACGTTTGGCCCTGATCCCGCGACGCACAGCCGCAACACGCTGGGCGGCATGATCGGGAACAATTCTTGCGGAATTCACTCGATGATGGCGGGTGAGACGGTGGACAACATCGACGAGCTCGATATTGTCCTCTACGACGGAACGCGTATGCGAGTCGGCGCGACGAGCGAAGAGGAGTTGGAGCGAATCATACGCGAAGGTGGCCGCAAGGGAGAGATCTACAGCAAGCTGAGGGAGCTTCGCGATAAATACGCCGACCGGATTCGGAAAGAGTTTCCGATGATCCCGCGGCGAGTTTCAGGCTTTAACTTGCCGGCGCTGCTTCCGGAGCAAGGATTCAACGTCGCCAAGGCGCTGGTCGGTACGGAATGTACGTGCGCTCTGACGCTCGAGGCCAAGACAAAGCTTGTCTATAATCCGCCCGCGCGCTCGCTGCTCGTTTTTGGGTACAAGGATATTTTCGCGGCGGCCGACAACGTGGTTGAACCGGCGAAATTCGGTCCGACGGGCCTAGAAGCACTCGATGACACGTTTATCGATTACATGAAGAAGAAAGGGCTGCATCCGCCCAACTTGAACTTCATGCCGGAGGGCGACGCTTGGCTGCTGATCGAATTCGGCGGCAAGGATAAAAATGAATCGGACGCGAATGCCCGGAAGTGCATGGATGATTTCAAGAAGCGCGGCAACGCTCCTCCGATGAAGCTCTTCGATAATCCGGCGCAGGAAAAGCTGGTGTGGCATCTGCGCGAGGAAGGGCTGGGAGCGACGGCCAAAGTGCCCGATATGCCGGAGAACCACGAGGGTTGGGAGGACGCCTCGGTGCCGCCTGACAGGCTTGGTCCATACCTGCGCGATTTCAAGAAGCTGATGGACAAATACAATTACGTTGGCCCGCTGTATGGGCACTTCGGCCAAGGTTGCGTCCATACGCGTCTGACATTTGATCTGCGAACGGCCCCAGGCATCGAAAAATTCATGCATTTCGTGGAGGAAGCCTCCGACCTGGTGGTCCGCTATCACGGCTCGCTATCGGGGGAGCATGGCGACGGGCAGGCGCGTGGAGAATTGCTGGCGCGGATGTTCAGCCCGGAAATCATCAACGCGTTCCGCGAATTCAAGGCCATTTGGGACCCCGAGTGGAAGATGAACCCGGGTAAGGTGATCGACCCGTATCGCGTGGACGAGAACCTTCGCGAGGGCACCGATTACGATCTGCGCCAGGTGAAAACGCATTTCCATTTTCCTGACGACCACCACAGCTTTGCCTACGCAAGCGACAGATGCGTGGGCGCGGGAGTGTGCCGGCGGCACGAGAGCGGGGATGAAACGATGTGCCCAAGCTACATGGTGACTCGCGAAGAAAAGCACTCGACCCGCGGCCGGGCGCGCCTGCTGAATGAAATGATTCGCGGCGATGTTGTGAAAGGCGGGTGGCGCAACGAGGCTGTTCGCGAGGCGCTCGACTTGTGCTTGTCGTGCAAGGGTTGCAAACACGATTGCCCGGTGCAGGTTGACATGGCGACATACAAGTCCGAGTTTCTGTCGCACTACTACGAACGGCATCTGCGTCCGCGATACGCTTACGCGTCGGGCCTGATCTATTGGTGGTCGCGCATCGCGGCGCACATGCCGGCTAGCGCGAATTTCTTTACGCAGACCCCCGGCCTCAATAGCCTTGCAAAGCTCGCCGGAGGCTATTCGCAAAAGCGGCACATCCCTCCGTTCGCGCCCGAAACATTCAAACAATGGTTCACGCGGCGAGAGCGGCGCAACCTGGATAAGCCGCAAGTGATCTTGTGGGCCGATACGTTCAACAATCACTTCACGCCGGCGGTTGCGAAAGCGGCGGTTGAGGTTTTGGAGCACGCCGGTTTTCAGGTACGCGTTCCGAGGCAGAGCCTGTGTTGCGGGCGTCCGCTCTATGACTACGGAATGCTCGACACTGCGAAAAGATTGTTGCGTCAGATTCTGGACACGCTGCGGGAACCGATTCGGGCGGGCATCCCCATCGTCGGGGTCGAGCCGAGTTGCATGACCGTGTTTCGTGATGAGTTGACGAATCTTTTTCCCAATGATGAAGATGCCAAACGGCTCAACACGCAAAGTTTCATCCTGAGCGAGTTCCTTCATGAAAAGGTGAACGGTTATCGGCCTCCGAAACTGCAAAAGAAAGCGCTCGTACACGGGCACTGCCACCACAAATCGCAGCTTCATTTTGAGCAGGAAGTGGACTTGCTCAAGAAGGCAGGCGTGGATTGCCAGGTGCCTGATTCCGGGTGCTGCGGCATGGCGGGGTCGTTCGGGTACGAGGCCGATCATTATGATGTCGGATTGGCGTGCGGCGAGCGTGTGTTGCTACCTTCGGTTCGCGAGGCCAGCGACGATGAGCTGATCGTCACGGACGGGTTCAGTTGCCGGGAGATGATTCGCCAGGAAACGGATCGGCGCGCCATGCACTTCGCACAAGTGCTGCAGATGGGTTTGCAGGAAGGGCCGCAGGGTCCGACGGGCGCTCTTCCTGAAAAACAGTACACAACACTTGAACGCACTCCGGCTGTTCCAGTGGGAGTTCTGGCGGCAGCCGCGGTCGCGGCCGGAGCTGCGGCGTGGTGGGGATTGCGCCGCGGGAGAGCTTGAGCTACATCGCGACCCCAATCGATCAAGCATGGGTCTTCTTAGCAGCTTCTACTCTCATGAACCTGATCCCAGTCATGATGTTTGCCGGAAGAAACCGGCCGGCTACCGTGAAAAGTTCGATCTAGCACTTCGATATCGGAGATCAGATCATATGCATCCGTCGCCAGTTCGGCAACGGTCCGCTCGTGTCTCCAATTTGGTAACGAGAAGCCTTGCACGACCCTTCTGGATATCGTAGTTCGACGATGCGAGTCTTATTTCTGTAGCGAAGCCGAATCAGGCTTCTGCCTTGAATGGGCTTTAAGAGCAATTCCGTGCAATTCCAAATCATCACAGCCGCGCGACGGCATGCCATTTCCAACAACGTTGGTGAGCGCGCCGCCCGACGTTCAACTCGGCACGATGCTGCCCGGCATTATTATAGAGGCGCGCACAACTTAAGCGGGCGGGGCGTTTCATCGGCGCGGTCACGCTGGGAGGGAGTGGGAATACTGTGCTTTACATGAGAATCTTTCGAGCTGAGCTGAGTGCGGGCAATGAAGAACACTTTAAGGCTCTCAAGGCGCGGCTAGGTGACCGACTGAGCCCATTGCTGCGTCCAGCGGTACAGGCAACGGCCGATCTCCTCGGTGTTTCCACAGACGATTTGCGCGGCCGCAGCGAGCCGCGACAGCTATTCTACGAAGCGAATACGCCTGCAATAGATGGTGAACTGTACACAGATGGGAGAAATCTCTTTATCTTGGCGCTGATGAGCGGCTCTCGTACGAGACTTGTCCAACGTCGCGATCAACTCATAATGGAACAGGTAGAAGAACATCCCGCGCACGGGCTCGACTTGACTGTAGTCGCGCCGGAGTGGGAACCGATACAACTTAGCTCAATCCTCGAAAACGCGGCGCAGATACTCGGGGTTCCGCCTCAGCCGCACTGGTACCCGTCGAACAGATTTACCGAACTGCGAGCGGAGAGCAGGGAAGGCCTAGTATGGCCGCCGTTTTCGCAGGAGGAAATCATTGCTGCGGAGATTCTCGCAGATCGCCTCGCACGAACGCTAGCGCTTGCAATTAAATCTTCAGGAGGTTTGCTGCTGCGGGATCTCCAGAAGCAGATTCCGGGCGAGTCGCGTGAGACTGTAGATGAAATCGTATCGACGCTTCGAAGTCGAAAGCTGGTTGACTCTGAGATCGTGGTGATCTGCTCGAAAACGCAGGCTCAGGTTTCCCGGGCTCCGAATCGACAGATCCTAACGGAGCTCTCATCGAAGGGAATTAAATGCGCTTGCGGCAGACCGATCGGAGACGAACGTATAGAGGAAGCGCTTGCGGTGACCGAATCGGGACGCTCACTTCTTGATAAGGCCCGTTGGCTGACACTTCTCGTAACGGAGGAGCTAAAGCGCGTTGGCATCCCTCCCGAAAGTATCCTGATAGAGCAGAGTATTGGTGGAGACGAGATAGATTGCATTGGAAACATCAACGGCGAGGTTGCACTTTTCGAATTAAAGGATAAGGAGTTCAACCTTGGGAACGCGTACTCGTTCGGCGCGAAGATCGGCATTGTTCGGCCAGATTATCCGGTAATTATTACGACGGAGCGAGTTGGGAACGATGCAAAAGAGCATTTCGTCAGAGCACGACCGGTGAGACGACAGAACTATATCGGAAGCCGCGCCGAGGAGCCGATGGAGATCACGTATATCGAGGGGATAGAAAACTTACGCAGCGGCATCGAGAAACTTGTCAGTGGAATTTATAGGAAAGATGCCGAGTCTTTGGTGGATCGCGTCCTTCCCGTCGCGGCCATTGACAGCCACCGTCTACTCGAAGCACTGGAACGGAATCCAAGAGGCTCGTGTGCTCGGTCCGCAGAGGCCGGATAGCCCGGAGCAAAATTCTGGCAGTGTCCCCCCAAACGTCACACGCCTGCTATAGGCTAGCTGCTGCAGTGCCTCTAAACCTATGGATCTGAGTGGCGGTGAGGGTGGGCTTCCACCCTGCGCACCAACTGAAAACACAACACTTGAACGCACTCCGGCTGTTCCGGTGGGAGTTCTGGCGGCAGCTGCGGTCGCGGCCGGAGCTGCGGCGTGGTGGGGATTGCGCCGCAGAGCTTGAGCCGGCCCGCAAGGCAGTGCGTCAGGCGTGGGTTTTCTTTCAGCGGCGGCGCAGAAGAAGTACTAGTGAGCTGTCCCGGTAATTTCGATAGCATTGCTGAAGTCCAATCGCTTCGCTCATGGCTCCGATATCGCTATCAGACCCGCGAGCGCAGCGACCGGAACACTAACGAAATGACCGGAACAGCTCACTAGACGCGGCACTCAGTCCTCAACAAAGGCCTTGAGTCTGGAAAGTGCCTGATCCCACTGCTCGGAGACGAGATCGAGGTACTGCTGGATTTCTTGAATCGGCTCGGGGTCGAATTGGAAAAGGCTCTCGCGGCCGGTACGGATGCCGTGCACGATTCCTGCACCTTCTAATACGCGCAGATGCTTGGTCACGGCTTGGCGCGTCAGCTTGGAGCCTTTCGTTAGCTGAGAAATCGAATGCGGCTGTCCCTTCGAGAGCTTGTTCACAAGCTGCAAGCGCGTCCTGTCGCCGAGCGCGGCGAACACCGGTGCATGAGACTGACGTTTGGCGGCAGAGCTGCTATGGGTTCTGTGCGACATGAGTTTCAATGTTCTTGATTTGCTCGGTCCACCCACCCTCATTTCTGCGGAATGCTTCGAGGCGGCGGCCGGACGGGATCTTGTCGAACCCGGACTCGGTAAGCAGAAGCAGCGTGCCGGTTGCGGTCTTCTCGAGCTGAAACTCGACGAGCGTGGGCGTTTCCTTCGAGTAATCTACTTTGGGGTCGATGGCATAAGGATGCCAGGTAAAGGAAAAAAGCCGCTCGGGCTCGATCGCCTGCACTACGGCTTCCCATTTGACGTGCTCGTATCCGGGATACGTAATGTGACCACACGAGACCTGACCTGGCACGAACGGGCCGTCCAGTTTCACACGAAACCATTCACCAAACTCACGATAGTCCGTCAGTGCCCGCCAGACCGGGGAAACCGGTGCTTTGAGTTCGATGCGCTTCTCAATACGATCTGTCATCTTATGCAACCTCTAAGTTGCATAATAGTCCAGACCCGGGGTAAAAAGCAACCTATTAGTTGCGTATTTAGGGGACAAATGGCTCGGACGAGCGCGTCAGTCGATCCACGGGTTGACGACTTTGATGCCGCAGTGCTCGAAGTCACTGGTGTTGCGGGTGGCGAGTGAACTACGTCTCGACCGAGCAATGGAGGCAATCATGGCATCAAACTGCGCAATTGGGCGCCCCTCTTTTCCCGTTCCACAACAACGGCTGGGAATACGCGCGCTGATTCCTCATCAAACGGGAGAATGCGATCCTGAAACTCCTCGGCAAATAATCTGTCGAACGCGGCCGACAAGCCCGTACGGCGCTTGCCAGGTGGTAGTGCTTCGATCCCATAAAGCACTTCCGCGAGCGTGATGGTGGTCGTGAATACAGCGAGTTGCTGCTGTGCTGACAGCCAGCGCAATACAACTTTCGACGGCAATGGGTTCAAGGCTTCGGACAATACGTTTGTATCCAAGATCATCATCGGGATAGCTTAGGAGGCCGTCTAACCGGTTCCCTCATGGGAAGGGCAAGTTCAACACCACCGAAGGGCTCTACGTGCCGGCGAAGCGAGTCTGCGAGGTTGGGGCTTTGGCTTATATCAGCCCGTAGTCCAGCCTTGAGTATCTGCCTCGCTTCTTCTTCCATAGAGCGGCCGTGACGGGCCGCGCGCAACCGGAGTCGCGCTTTCAAGCTGTCATCCAGGCGGCGTATGATTATGCTGGTCATGAAATCAATGATATCATCGTGATCACGATCGTGTACCAGGATAATCGTGCAAACCTGGCCTTACAACGGAAATTAACGAGAACCGTAATCGTAGGCATTGGACTCGCGGCTCTGCTACACGGCAGTGTACCCACGGGCATTCCGCGTCAACTGGCACAGGAACGTGCGAGCGAAATTTGGGATGTGCGGTATCGGCTGGACTACAGGCTCGAACCTCACGCGAGCGCTACGACGGGGCATGAAGAGCTCAGCTTTAAATTGAAAGCCGCGGTCCTGCTGCTGCTCGATTTTCGGGAGGGAACCGTGTCGAATTTTAAAGTGAATGGCAGCTCTGTTGGGGTCACGGCGGAGAGCGGTCATCTCGTGCTACCCGCGAGTGCGTTGCGCGGCGGCGAGAACAAACTTACGCTGGATTTCACAGCGCCGGTTGCTCCCGCCGGCAAGGCCATTACACGCTATGAGGACAAGGACGACGGGAGCGAGTACATCTATACGCTCTTCGTTCCGATGGATGCGAGCATGGCGTTCCCGTGCTTCGATCAGCCGGATCTCAAAGCAAGATTTACGCTGGCGTTGACGGCTCCGGCGAATTGGACGGTGATCTCAAACTCCGCTGCGGAGCGAACACAGGATGAGGGCGCGAACAAGCGCACACTGTTCGCTGAAACGAGGCCGATCAGCACGTATCTTTTCGCTTTCGCGGCCGGCCCGTTCCGGAGCGTTCATCCGGCTACGGGTATGCCAAACCTATATGTCCGCCAATCGCAGATCAAGCGCGCGGAACCGGAGGCGCCCCAGATAGAGGAAATCACGGCGCGAGGCATGCAGTTCCTCGCCAATTACTTCGCACAACCCTTTCCATTTCCGAAATACGATATGGTCTTGATCCCCGGTTTCGCGTACGGAGGCATGGAGCACGCGGGCGCAACGTTCCTCAGGGAAGATGGAATGCTGTTTCGGACAGCCCCGACCGAAACCGACCGGTTTAACCGGGGCATTACGATCCTGCACGAGCTCGCGCATCAGTGGTTCGGAGACTTCACTACGATGCGATGGTTCGACGATCTCTGGTTGAAGGAGGGCTTCGCGCAATTCATGGCGTTCCGTACGATGACGGCTCTCGAACCGAATCAGAATGTTTGGAAGCGCTTCTATCAGAGCATCAAGCCCGCCGCGTATGGCATCGACGTCACGCAAGGAACCACGCCCATCTATCAGGACATTCCCAACCTGAACGACGCGAAATCGGCTTATGGCGCGATTGTCTATTCGAAAGCGCCCGGCCTGCTGAAGCAGCTTTCTTACATGCTCGGGGACGAAGCTTTCCGCAATGGCTTGCGGATTTACCTCGATGAACATGCGTATGGCAACGCCGAATGGAGTGATCTGGTCAAGGCGTTCGAGCGCTCCTCGGGGCAGAATCTTTCTGTGTGGGCGAGCGCCTGGATTCGCAGGCGCGGCATGCCCGAGGTTCGTGTCCGTTGGTCGTGCAATGCACAGGGGCGGCTTAGTAAGCTGATGCTGACACAGCGCAATGTACTGGGTGAAGGCGGCACTTGGCCGTTGGCTACAGAGGTTCTTCTTGGCTATGCGAACGGACAGGCGATTCGTATTCGGGCTCAAATGTCCGGGGAAATCGCGAAAATCACCGCAGCAGCCGGCAAACCCTGTCCCGCTTACGTGTACGGGAACGATCAGGATTATGCGTATGGCTTGTTTATGCTCGACGACCGCAGCCGCGAGTATGTGGCGAAACACATCGGCAGCTTGCCCGATCTTTTCGAGCGGACGCTGCTGTGGGGCTCGCTTTGGGATTCGGTGCGCTTTGCTGAATTAGCGCCGCGGAATTATCTTTCGGTGGCTCTCAAAAATACTGCGCAGGAAACCGACGAGGCCCTTGTGCAATCTCTGGGCGGACACGCGGCATATGCGTTGCACCACTATGTCAGTGATCCTGTGAGCAGCGAAGAGACTCCGCAATTCGAAAAAGCGGCGCTCGATCGCATGATGAACTCTTCCGCGCAGGGGCTTCGGATCATGTGGTTTCGCACGCTGCGGAGCGTGTCAGGAACACTTCTTGGATTGAATGAAATGAAGGAGCTGCTGAACGGGAAGGCTGCGATTCCGGGTGTGCAGCTTCGGCCGCTAGACCGCTGGTCGATGGTGACGACGTTGCTCGCGCATAAGGATCCGGACGCGGGCGCGGTCTACGAGGCGGAGAAGCAGCAGGATCAGACGGGAGATGGGCAGAAATATGCGTATGTGGCCGGAGCTGCGAGAGCGGATGCGGCCACTAAGAACTGGTACTTCAAGGACTATCTGCACAACCCGTCCCGCCAGGAAGATTGGGTCGAGCAGAGTCTGGGAGCGTTCAACTTCTGGAATCAATCTGCGCTGACGGCGCCTTATCTGCGGCCTGCGTTGGAGGCACTGCCGCAAGTGAAGCAACAGCGCAAAATCTTTTTCGTATTGGCATGGCTCAACGCCTTTATTCAGGGACAAGATTCGGAGGCCGCGGATGCTGAAGTTCACAGTTGGCTAGCAAGCGCGCCGTTAGACAAAGATTTGAAGCTCAAAGTGCTTCAGGTTACGGACGAGCTTGACCGAATCGTCAAGATCCGAATGCGTTTTCCTGAGTGAACAGTCGCAGCAGGCGGCGTACGGTGCTAATGAGCGGTAAGGGCCGCGGGAAACTGCGCTGTGATTTTGCCGGTTGCGTCCAAAAACTGCATAACCGGAGACCCGTCGGGATTGACTCGAAGACTGACGCGATCATGGCCGCTTTCGTCCATCAATCGTAGCCCGACTGAGCGGTCACCTGTACGCCCCAAGTAAGCCCGCCGCGCGTCGCCGGGATGTAAAGCCATGAATCTGCTCCATTCGGTTTGCTGCTGTGCCGGAGGAAGCTTTTGAATGTGCCGTGAAAATTCGTAAGCATCCAGGATCGGATAATCGCCTCTGTCCCAAATCGCAAGACCGGACCTGCGGCGGCCGTTCTCTTCGTCCGCATCAATGGAGAAGACCTGATCCTGATCGTACTGATCGAAGCTCAAGTGGCCCGAAGCCTGAACGTGTCCATTCTTGTCTTTCCTCCCTCCGAAACTCAGGCCGCCGTTCTCGGTACCTTCATCATCAAAGAACAGGACGCCCGCTGTTTTTCGGTCATACGGATACTCCTTGCGCTTGATAATCAAGCCTGGAAACCTTGATTTATCGGACAGGGCCATGCGCAAGGTGCCGTCCGGCTCGACGATGTTGATGCGTTGAACGTTAATCTCGTCGAAGGTTGCCGTGTCAGTTCGTTTCGCTAAGCCGCCAAGAATTGTGGCGGCAAAGATAGTGGTCAAGACACCTGAGTAGATCGCAAGAAAACGTTGGGCGGACGTGAAATTCATGTCCACAAGAATACGGAACGTTTCGCGATTCGTTCTGCGGCTACTGTGGTTTGTGCGGCCGAAATATCAGATCAAACCAGAGGTCCCATGTCTTGCCGGCGTCAGTCGATCTGACTGCGGTCTCGCGAACGCCTTCCTTGACGGGTTTCCATGTGCCGCGAACGATTCTTACGTTTCCATCCAGAGTTCGGTCTGTGCCGCTGAGGATCATTTCTCCGTTTTTCAAGTCGCCTTCGATGACGAGCAGTTGACCTCGATTGGTTGCCCAGCTTTGATGCCACACGCGCCGCGATGCGTCGTAGACGCTGAAGCTCTGCCCTTTCGAGCCGTCTGCGCCGTCATATCGCTCCCATAAGACGCAGCTATCAAGTACGAGGTCGACTCGCGCATGCGCGATCACTCTTGTTGAGGCGCTGATCTCAGATACGTCCCAATCGCCAACCCAGAAATCAAACTGGCGATATTCGGGCGCGGTGCACGCAGCAGATTTGGCGAGTGTTTCGAGGAGCCGGGAGTACCCGGCCCCTACGGAAAGGCAAGCGGTGAGAGCGACGAGAAGGCTGGTGTTCCATGGGACGGACATGTGCCCATCCGTTACGGGGCTGCCGGCCGCGGTCCGAAGTGGCCGAATGCGAGGCGATGGGAGGCCCGCTCTTCGACGGCGTCAGGCAAGGTGATGGTCGAAGGTTGGTCCGCTGTAGAGACGTCTGTAGAAACGTCGCAATCAGGAACCGCAAGAAAGGCAGGCATCTCGCTTGTGCAGGCGCCATTTGAAACGACGCAGGCTTGTCCGGTGATCTCCCCCTTGTCGTTGATGTCGCCAGTGGATATGAGGGAGAGCGGCGAATCGGACGGAATCAGCTTGTTGAGGTCCGTCATCACGCCGTCCTGCCAGATGAACGCATGGCTCGATGGAAACGAGACGCCGACTATCTGGCCGCGGTCATTGATGCCTGTGGCTTCGCTCACCGAGTCACCGGGGAGCGTGCCGAGGTCACGCATACCTGTTTCTCGCGTCCAAAGGAAAGCGTGGAAGTTGGGCGTGAGCACTCCGCCGCTGATGTCGCCGGGCAGATCGGAAAATCCGACGACTTCTCCGCGGTTATTAATAGCGTACGGGGTGTTCCAGCCCGCGCCGCCGAGAGAGCCCAGATTGATCACTCTGCCGTTGTCCCAAAGGAGTGCGTGCTTGGCGCTGAATGCTCCGACGGCTACATCGCAAGTGCCGGAAATGCCGACCACCTGGCCCTTGTCATTGATCGCGGTGGCGGCGCTATCCGGGTCATCTCGATACGGCCGCAGTTGGTGTATCTCGCCCTTCTCCGGCCCCCAGACGACAGCTTCGAACTGGAGCACCTGAGGCGCGACGCAAGTGGGATCATGAAGCTTGTTCTCCGCCCATCCCACAACTTGCCCATGGTCATTGACGGCTGCGGCAAAACCATTATTGCCGCCCAGGGTGGGGAGCGGAATCATCTCGCCCCATTTCCATACGAAGCCGAGACATGTGTATCCGGTAGACGTGGCCGAGGGGAAAAAGGCTGAGCAGCTCCAGTCTTCGCCGAGAGGCTCAGGAGTGCTGGTTTGCGAGATGCCGACGACCTCGCCTCGATCGTTTCGGTTTGGGAAGACAACGTTGCTGTTGGCCCCTCCGAGTGTGCCGAGGTCGAATTTGAGTCCGTATATCCAGACGGTCGCGTGCGCCGTTGTGTCGCCCGGGAGATTGGCCGAACCGAGCGCCCATCCTATGTTGTTAATGGTGTTGCCGGAGCTCGATGTTCCGCCGAGGGTGCCGAGATTGTATACGCGATAGTGAACTGGTTTGTGGTTCTCATCTTGCGCGGAGAGGCGAAATGCCACAGCCAGCCACGCGAAGACGATGAGAGAGCTAATCGACGTTAATATTCTGGATCGCATGGTGACACGATAAGTCCGCGTTGCGACGAATGTTGGACATTTACGGACCTCGCACGAATTCGTAATGAGAGCGCTTCTTGCGCGCTCGTGGCTTGAGCGCGTGATCAGGCCGAATTTTCAAAGTTTCGAGCGTGGTCCGAAAAAGTCCAGTCTTGTTTGGCAGGATTGATTATGATGAGTCCCGAATGATGGCGCTGGATCGGAGGGTGTGCAGGCGGGCGAGGCTTTCGCGAGACGCGCGTTTCGACGGAAAGTTTTTTATCGCTGTACTGAGCACTCGAATTTACTGCCGACCGATTTGTCCTGCACGTAATTCGAAAGAAGAAAACGTCCTGTATTTCGCCACTGCGGCTGCGGCAGCGGAAGCGGGTTTTCGCCCCTGCCTGCGATGCCGGCCCGAATGCTCGCCCGGAACTCTAGCCTGGTTCGGAACGTCGAATACGGTTTCGCGAGCCTTGCGGCTGATCGGTGAAAGCGGCATGGAAGAGGGGGTGGAAGCTCTTGCGGATCATCTGGGCGTCGGCTCGCGCCACTTACGCCGGTTGTTTCTGAAGCATCTCGGGGCGACGCCCAGCGCAGTCGCTCAGACTCGTAGGCTGCATTTTGCAAAGAAGCTGATTGATGAGACGAGCTTGCCGATGACCCAAGTCGCCCTTGCCGCGGGGTTCGGTTGTGTACGGAGGTTCAACGCCGCTATCAAAAGCATCTATCATCGAACCCCGACACAGATTCGCGCTCTTGCACGACGGACCGCGGTTCAGCCGGAAAATCAGTATTTGTTCCACCTTCCTTTTCGACCGCCCCTGGACTGGAACGGTGTGTTGTCGTTTCTCGCAGCTCGCACAACGCCGGGGGTCGAGCTGGTCGAGCTTGGAAGCTATCGCCGTTCGATTTCGTTGAATGGCGGGCACGGCTATTTAGAGGCATTGCTTGATCAGGGGAGCCACGCGCTCGCCGTGCGTGTTCAGTTCGGCGATCCAAGCGCGCTCTTTTTCATCATTGAGCGAGTTCGTGCCATGTTTGACCTGAACGCAGATTGGGCCGCGATTGTGCGGACTCTCAGGAGTGACCCGGGCTTATCGGCGCTGGTTGAGGCTAATCCAGGATTGCGTGTTCCGGGCTGCTGGAGCGGTTTCGAACTAGCGACGCGGGCGATTCTCGGCCAGCAGATCAGCGTCAAGGGCGCGACGGCGCTGGCGGGGCGAATGGTGCATGCGTTCGGGCAGCCGTTCCCGGCCGGGAGAAACCTGACGCATCTGTTTCCTTCACCCGAGATTCTTGCGGATGCGAAGCTCGCCGGAATAGGTCTGCCCGCGGCGCGAGCGGAAACGATTCGAACTCTGGCGCGCGCGGTTTGCGAAGGGAGCATCAGTTTTGAACGGGTTGCGGATACCGGGGCTTTCTTGAATCGATTATGTGGAATTCCTGGGATTGGAAAGTGGACAGCGCAATACATAGCGATGCGAGCGCTTGCGGAACCCGATGCATTTCCGTGCGGTGACCTGGGTTTGTTACATGCGTTGGGGATAGCGAACCCGCATGAGCTGGAGCGGCGCGCTGAAAGTTGGCGGCCCTGGCGAGCTTACGCCGTGATGTACCTCTGGAATGCTGCCAGCCAAGGCAGAGCGCGTCGCAATAAGAATGTCATGGAAGCGAAAACCGCTTGAGAACGGGTTTTTGGCGAGTATTGCCGCAGAGGACGGAAAACGATCGTCTGCCCCACGCGGCTGTATCAGGGGATCGCAACTGTGCGCACTTCGTACTCCGTGTATGCAGCGCCGAATCTGGTGCGCAAGTAGCGTTCTTCCAAACGAGCGCGGCGACGGATGAGAACCAGCCATGCGGCGGCAACAAAACAAGCGATGACACTACCGAAAATGAGCGGCAGAGCTAAACGCGTCGCGAG
Organism: uncultured Acidobacteriaceae bacterium; assembly: GCA_963703035.1. GTDB lineage: Bacteria > Acidobacteriota > Terriglobia > Bryobacterales > Bryobacteraceae > Bog-105. Next base: position 4,625,589 of record OY969780.1, read on the forward strand.
TAGGCCTAGATATCGAGGGTGGCGTACAAATCGATACGGTCCCGAAGTCATGAGCGCACCGATGCGATAGTGTTTTGGGAATTGCTCAATCAAATAAGAATCTACCCAAACGAGCCAGAGCGTTCCCGCAAGGGAGAGAAGTAGTCCCGCTACTTGCGTTGAAGAGTGGAGCAGCTCCGGTACGGGCCGCCAATGCGAGTATTCGAAGAAGATCGCGAATTCGGCCAACCCGAGCAGGGCAACCCACTTATCCCAGGCTTTGTCGATGTCTTTCGCGTTGAAGAGACGGCGGATCTCGTCAGAACTGGAAAATCGGCCGTTTACGATCACCTGGAGGATCGCGAGCGCAGTGCTCAAGAAAAGGTATGCGCCAGCAAAGAGGTCCAGATGCGGATACAGAATGAGTATGGCAATGGCATCGAAGAGAACTACAAAGCCGAGCAGACCCTTGCCGCTCACGAGTATCAATGATAGGCCAATAATTATGCGATACTCAAACCACGCTGGGGAAGTTGTATGCATCACCGTACTCTAGTTATCTGGACACTTGCTTTTTCGTGTAGCGCGGTATTTGCGCAAAGGCCAGGCGGGAGCGGAGGAGGCAGCCGTCCGGGTTCGAGTGGAGGAATGGGCTCGCCGAGCGGTCCGACAACGACCAACGGGAATCCAAATTCGCTTCCAAACTCAAATCACACATACAATCCGAACGGATCGTATGGGACGCGGTCGCTGTTTCTGTTTGGATCGGTGATTTTCGACGATGGGACCAAGGCGAGCTCGGACATTCGGATTGAGCGAGTCTGTAACGGCAGCCCGAGGCTAGAGGGGCACACGGATTCAAAAGGACGGTTCTCGTTGCAATTGGGGCAGGACATGGCGGTCGATCCGGACGCAAGCGAGGAGCAAACAGGCACTGCGGGGACGGGGCAGCGGTCCGGGCTTTCTGGAGATTCGGGTTCGGGACGAAACGGGCTCGGCGCTTTGTGGAACTGCGATCTGAGGGCGGCGTACCCCGGTTACCGCTCGGATCTGGTCAGCCTTGCGACGCGGAAGTCGCTCGATGATCCGGACCTTGGCACGATCGTTCTGCATCGCCTCGCGAATGTGCATGGATCGACGATTAGCGTAACGACGGCGCTTGCTCCAAAGCGCGCGCAAAAAGAGTACGAGAAGGGATTGGAACTCGCTCAGAAGGGCCGCATGGAAGAGGCGGAGAAGCATTTGCTCAAAGCGACGCAGACTTATCCGAAATATGCGATCGCGTGGTATGAGCTTGGGCAGGTTCAGGAGAGCGAACGCAAGCCGGCCGAAGCGCGCAAATCATATCAAGCCGCAATTTCGGCTGACGGCAAGTATGTGAGCCCCTACGATCGCCTGGCGCTGCTTTCGGCGCGTGAAGGGAAGTGGGAGGACACGGCGAATTTCAGCAAGCAGGTGATTCAATTGAATCCGGTGGAATTTCCGAGCTCGTATTTCTATAACGCATTGGCAAATTACAACCTGAAGAAGGCGAGCGAGGCGGAGAAGAGCGACCGAGAAGTGCTGAAGTTGGATACCGGGCATAAGTATCCGCAGGCGGAAAGTCTGCTGGCGCAGATACTGATGGAGAAAGGGAATTACTCGGAAGCGGCGACGCATTTGCGCGCGTACTTGACGTTGGTTCCGAACGCGAAGAACGCCGATTTTTTGAAGCAGCAGTTGCAGAAATTGGAACAGGCGAGCGCGGAAGCGAAGAAGTAATTCGGGTGGGTCTAGCGCAAGCCGGCTTTATCCTTCAAACGGGCAATATCGGTATCGTGTTCGTAGAGCTTGGCGATGATGAGATCGAGCTTCGTATTGATTTCTGATCGCAGGGTATTCATTTCCGAGCGCAGTCCGTTAATCTCCGAGCGTACGCCGTTAATCTCCGCTCGGAAGCCGCTCATTTCCGTCCGGAACCCGTTGATTTCTGCTCGCAGGCCGTTGACCTCGGAGCGCAGCCCACTCACATCGCTCTTGATTCCCATTATCTGAACCAGGTTCACAATTAGAGCGATGATAATGGCTAGGACGGGCAGGCCGACGGCCAGATATAACTGCACGTTAGTCATCGCCAGTTTCGATTCCGATTTCAGTTTACACGAGATTCGAGATATAGGACGATGAGAAGCCTCTTGCGGAGCGCGCTGGCGTTGTTGGCAGGCGACGCGATTTTCGGCGGCACGGCGCTGCTATTGTTACGCGCTGGCAACCGGGACCCTCATGCGCCCGCTCCGATGACATTCATGCTTGGGAGTGTGGCGGTCGGAGTTGTCGCGGCCGCAATGGGAGGCTGGGTGACGGCGGCGATTGCTCGCCGTTATCGACGGGCACATGCGGCTGTTCTCGGGATACTGATCGCGTTTGGGGCGCTCGTGTCCCTGATTATCCGTCCGGGCGAGGGAGAGATTTGGACGCAGGCCGCGGCAGTTGTGTTGATGCCACCGGCGGCGCTGGCGGGCTCGTGGCCGTGGTGGTCGGAAGACGCGCGCGCGCGCCGGAAATGATTCCCGGAGAGTGGAGAAAATGGCGCGCTAACCTGGATCTGAATGGAGTCACCCGAGTCTCGATCTGAGGCGGCCCGCGAAAGGCTGATAGAGGTCCGGAAGACCCTACTCGTGTTGCACAAAGCGCTGCTAGACTCCGAACGGACAGCATATGAGATCGTGCATGGACCGATTGCGTCTCCGGCAGCGTTTCTGCAGTTATTAATCAACGATGACCGGTTTGCCTGGCTGCGGCCGATGACAAGTCTGGTGGTCGAGATCGACGAGACGCTGGCTTCGAAGAAGCGGGGAACCCCCCAAGATTTTGAAAGACTGGTGAATGACACGCGGGCGCTGTTATCGCCTTCGCGGGAAGCGAACGGATTCTGGCAACGCTATTCCGGCGTGATGCAGCGCGATCCGGGCGTGGCCGTAGTGCACGCGGAAATAGAAAAGCAGCTGGCGTGAGCGGGTGAGTAGCGCCGTTGGATGAAGAGGCTCGACATGCCGCGTCATGGCGAGCATATCTTCCGTTGCAGGTCTTCTGGCGCGAGCTGTCTGAAGTCGCCGAGATTAAACGTATAGATGCGGTCGGCTCCGCACGAGCCCGCACAGCGCAGCAACAGGGCGTCATAGATTTTCGCGCCAACCCAGCCGCCTGCGGCCATGGCATTCAACGCTCCCAGATACTCCTGTTTGCGGACCGGCACCACGTCGAAGTGAGGCAGAATGTTTTCCGTTACGATTCGCGCCGCGTCCACTGGATGGATGCGCGGTTGAACGGCGACCGGGTGAGAGCCGCATAAACTTCCGCGATTGAATGCGCGCAGATAAATCCCCGATCTTTTTCCGCGACTACGCGCAGCAACGCCGGCCTTGCTTGTGCATAATGCGGATGGCTTCGCTCCGAGGTCGCGATAAGAACGCTCGTATCGAAGAAAACACGGACCCGCTCAGGCCTTGAGGGCCGATTGGATACGCTCTTCGCGCACGGTCTCGATTACGCTGTCCCAGCTTGCTCCGCGTTCCGGAACGCCCTGGTGCGCCCACAAACCATCTATCTTGACCATGGAAGGCGATTGCTCGACTTTCTTAAGAAGAACGCCCTCGGGCTGCTCGATCGCTTGCAGCTCTGTACCCGGCCTGAGACGCAGGCGGTCGCGCAGAGGCTTCGGTAGGACAACCCGGCCAGCTTTATCAATTCTGAGTTCCATAGGCGTCCTTTCGCCCGGCAGGTTTATACCATCCGTAATACCATTTACCACTGCGCATGGTAAGGGAACGGAGGCCATTTAGCGATAGGCCGGGATTCCGGTCACTTTTTCGCCGATGACCAGCGTGTGAATGTGCTCGGTGCCCTCGTAAGTCTTGACGGTTTCGAGATTGCACATGTGACGCATAATCGGGTATTCGTCCATAATCCCGTTTGCGCCCAGCAGATCGCGGCTCAGACGAGCGCACTCGAGCGCCATGGCGACATTATTGCGTTTCAACATCGAGATGTGCGCTGCCTCAACTTTGCCAGCGTCCTTGAGCTTCGTGACTTGCAACGCAAGTAACTGTCCTTTTGTAATTTCCGTAATCATCCAGGCGAGTTTTTCCTGAACGAGCTGGTGGCCGGCGAGCGGCTTGTCATCGAACTGCTTGCGGGAAAGGGTGTAGGCGCGCGCGGTCTCAAAACAATCCATGGCAGCGCCGAGGACACCCCAACCGATTCCGAATCGGGCTTGCGAAAGGCAGGCGAGAGCGGCTTTGAGGCCTTTGCCGCAGGGTAATTGATTCTGCTCCGGAATGACGCAATCAGAAAAATGCAGGCTGGAGGTGACGGAAGCGCGCATGGAGAGTTTGCCGTGGATGTCGCTGGTGGAATACCCGGGCGTGCCTTTTTCGACCAGGAAGCCGCGCACCCCGTCGGGCGTGCGTGCCCAGACGACTGCGACATCGGCAACGGAACCGTTCGTAATCCAGGTTTTCTCACCATTGAGCGCCCAGCGATCGCCCCGTTTCTCAGCGGTGGTGCGCATCCCTGCCGGGTTCGAGCCGAAGTCCGGCTCTGTGAGGCCGAAGCAGCCTATTGCTTCACCGGCCTGCAACCTGGGGAGCCAATGCTGCTTCTGCTCTTCGGAGCCGTACGTATAAATCGGATACATCACGAGCGCGCCCTGGACGCTGACGAAACTGCGGAGTCCGGAATCTCCGCGCTCGAGTTCTTGCATGATGAGGCCGTATTCAACGTTGTTCATGCCTGCGCAGCCATAGCCCTCGAGATTGGCGCCGAAGAAACCCAGATGGGCCATTTCGGAAATGAGCTGGGCGGGGAAGACGGCGTTATTGAAGGCGTCGCGAACTACGGGCAGCACGCGGTCATCGACAAATTGGCGTGCAGTTTGGCGAACCATAAGCTCCTGTTCGCTGAGGAGCGAATCAAATTGCAGGAAATCGACGCCGGGGAAACGGGGCATAAAGATCTATCTTATCGAGTCGCGGAGATTTCGGCTCTTCGCTCGGATTGAGCGTCCGGAATGAGATTCCGGGTTAAGTAGCACGACTAGTTCAACAGGGAATGCCGACTCGATTTGCGTCCATTTGCGTGCTTGTGGCCGGGGTGATGTGCGGGTATGGACAGACGGCCGGAGATGGCGACCTTACACGGGCCTATCAGTCTCTGGCTCAAAAGGATTACGACTCGGCGATCGCGCTATTTCGCAAGGCTCTGGTGAAAGATCCCGTCAATGCGGGCGTACACAAAGATTTGGCGTACACGCTCCTAAAGGCGGGTGAGAATGCGGATGCGCGGGACGAGTTTGAGAGCGCGCTGAAGCTAAATCCAAAAGATGAGAGCGCCGGGCTCGAGTATGCGTTTCTGTGTTACGAGACCAAGAAGCAGATTGAGGCGCGGCGGATGTTTGATCGGTTGCGGCACAGTGGAAATGCTGCGACGCGTGCGACAGCCGAGCAGGCATTCCAGAATATCGACCGGCCGCTCGGGGAAGGGATCGCGCGGTGGAAACAGGCGCTCGAGCGTTCGGCGAATCCGAATGAGCTGCCCATGTTCAGCGCGCATTGGGAATTAGCTGAGCTTGCGGAATTACGGGATGAGCTGCCGCTTGCCGCGGAGCAATACGAGATTTGCCGCAAGCTGAAGCCGAACCTGGAAGAGCTGCTCCTGGACTTAGCACGCGTGTGGCAGCAGCTCAATCGAGTTGACGAAGCGCATGCGGCGTTGCTGGCTGCTTCGCGATGTCAAGATTCGCGAACGGCGGAGTTGGCGCTTGATCAACTGGGGGCTCGTTATCCGTATCCCTATGAATTTGTGAATGCGATCGCGCTCGATCCTCAAAACGTGGCGTTGCGAAGAGAGCTGGCGTTTCTGTATCTGGCCATGCATGAGCAGCGCGAGGCGATAGAACAGTTCGAGCAGGTCCTTGCGATCGAACCAAAGGACGAGTTATCGCGTGAGCAGCTGGATGCGCTGCGCGGAGTGAAGAAACGTCCACAGGCGAGCACTGGACCGGCGGTGTCAGGCGCAACCGCGGCGGGCGCGGATGCAAAGAGCATGGGGATGAAGAGCCTGAAAGCGGGTTACATTCCAGACGCGATCAAGTACTTGCTGAGGGCTCATGAGGCCGATCCGGCGGATGCCGAAGTCATGTTGCAGCTCGCGTGGGCATACAATGCGGCGAAACAAGATAGTGAAGCGAAGTACTGGTTCGACGAGGCGCGGCGTTCTCAGGACAATACAGTAGCGCTGCAGGCGAGCAAAGCGTTTCACAATCTGAATGGCGATCCCGTGCCGCAAACGACGGTTTGGTTGCTTCCGATGTTTTCAACGCGCTGGAAGGATGCATTCACATACGGCCAAGCGAAGCGAACGATTCCGCTCCCGTGGCTCGGGTCAGCGAACAAGCTGATTTCGTTTTATGTCTCGATGCGCTTTGACGGCGATGTGAGGAGTGGCCTACCGATGGGCGCGGTACCGCTGTATCTGTCCGAGAATGCATTGATCTTCGGCGCAGGCGTTTCATCGCGCACGTGGCATCACGTGACAGCGTGGGCCGAGGCTGGGGAAGCGGTCAGCTATTTGCCGGGCAGGCGCGATGTGGGAGAAGCCATACCGGATTATCGAGGCGGGGTCAACTTTGCCAAAGGATTCGGGAGCCTGCTCGGCAGACATACGCCGGGCTTCTTTTACGAGACCACCGCCGATGGCATCTATGTGAGCCGCTTGGATAGAGACTGGCTGGTTTATTGGCAACAGCGCGGCGGGCGCACGTTCCACGCGTGGGGAAATACGTATGCGCAGGCGCTATTCAATCTGAACTTCACGCAGGATGTGAAGCGGCAGTATTGGGCAAACACGATCGAAATGGGGCCGGGATTGAAGATGCATCCACCGGGAATGCCGCCGAATATGTACGTGTCAGCGGATTTTTTGAGAGGCGTCTACACGAACAACCTATATAATCCGCGCGGGCCGAATTACATCGACGTTCGCGTGAGTCTTTGGTACGCGATTACTAAATAAGATGCGTAGAGTAAGTTGGGCTCTAATAGCTACATTCGCAGCGTTTCCCGTGTTCGCCACTGTGCCGACGTATCGGGTCAGTGGGGCGGATGGGACGCCCTGGGCGAAGATATTCGGCTCTATCGGCGTCGCTAAAAGCGGCGATGCATTGCTGGTTGTTGTAAGTGCGAAAGAGCGGATGGACGTTGTCAAATTGGGCGAAAGCCACATCGTGGTTGTCCAGGGTACGGGTGCTGAAACGGACAGCTTAGGCTTTAGGACATTCGGCGAGACGGTCCCGGTGCGCCGAATCATCGATGTGCACGCGCCGAAGATAAATATCTTTTGGGAAGAAGCGGTGAGTGTGCCGGCAGTTACGCTGCCGCCAGGGTTCGAAGTGTTCGCGAGTGAGAAGTGGAAGCGTATCCCAGTTCTGGCAGGCAAGCGCACCGCTCACGGGGCTATTCTTTGGATGGCGACTCCGCCCGGGGCAACGGGAATTGAGCGCTATCCGTACCTTCTTCAGGCGCTGGTTGACTTAGGACTTTCGCTTCCATTGCGGACCACGAGCTTGTGGGCGTTCTTCGATTCTTCATATCGAATTCGCGCGGACGTGGATTATCTGGCAAAACGGTGGAGACAATCCGGCATCGGTGTTCTTCACGTGGCGGTCTGGCACAATATGGAGCCGGATACCTTTCAAGACTCCTACCTGAAGAGCCTGATTGAGGCGTGCCATCGCAACGCGATTTTGGTGTATGCGTGGCTAGAGCTGCCGCATGTCAGCGAAAAATTCTGGGCGGATCATCCTGAGTGGCGCGAGAAGACAGCGGTCGGGCAGGATGCCGAGCTGGATTGGCGCAAGCTGATGAACCTGCAAAATCCGGATTGCCGTAGGGCGGTCGCAAAAGAGGTCGGGACGCTGCTCGAGAGATTCGATTGGGACGGCGTGAACCTTGCGGAGCTCTATTTCGAGTCGCTCGAGGGCGCATCCAATCCGGCGCGATTTACCCCGATGAACGACGATGTCCGCCGGGCATTTCAGGCGAGCGCCGGGTTTGATCCGAAGCTATTGTTCGATCCGGCATCGGCGTATTACGCGGCGAAGAATACGGAAGGCTTGCGAAAGTTTCTGGATTTCCGGGCGGGGCTGGCTTCGAGGATGCAGGCTGATTGGTTGGATGTCGTTGATCACACGAAATCTTCTAAACCGTATCTCGATGTTGCCCTGACGCACATCGACGATCGCTTCGAACCCGGTATTCGTGACGCGCTGGGCGCGGACGTAGCGCGCAGCTTGCCGCTCATTGAAGCGCGGCACAGCACGCTGCTGATCGAGGACCCGGCGACGCTGTGGGATTTAGGCGCCGAGCGTTATTCGAAGCTGGCGGATCAGTATCGCGCGTTGACATCGGACGGATCACAGCTGGCGGTCGATCTGAACATCGTCGAGCGGTATCAAGATGTATACCCCACGAAAAAGCAAACTGGCGTGGAGCTGATGGAACTGGTGCACCAGGCGGCAGCTTCGTTTCATCGAGTGGCGCTGTATTTCGAAAACTCGCTGGAGAGGCAGGATTTGGGTTTGCTGCCGAGCGCGGCGACGACGGCCAAAGCGACCGAAACGAGCGTGGATGAGATGGACGTAGATGCGCCTGAGCAGACGCGCGTACTCTGGCAAGGACCCATCGAGGTGGACGGCAAATCGTGGCCGCTCAAGAACGCGCAGTCGGTTCTTGCGCCGGTGGGAAAGCACCGGCTGAGTGCGGGAACCGGCGAAGCCCCGGTAACCATTGCGGATTTCAATGGCAGTGTCCGATCGGCAGTCGGATCGGAGAAGAACGCTGATATTTCGTACTCCAGCCGAGCGCGAGCCATCGCGTTGTTTGGCTCGCCTGTTTCTTCGGTCGAGGTTGATGGCGCGCCGTTTTGGAAGCGGGCTGGAGATCAGAGGAAAATGTCTATTGTGCTTCCGGCCGGCCAGCATGTCGCGACGTTTACTCGCTAAGATGTTGCGGGTTGAGCCGTAATGGCCGCATGCGTAGTCAACTGGCCACCCCGCGCGAGGAAACGGTCGAGGACTTGCTTTTCTTCCGATGCGTTTAAGCTCTGGATGGCGTCCGAAATAACTTCGACTCGCGCGCCGGTATCGAGTAATCCGAATGCGGCACGTCGAACGCAATGCTCGGTCACTACTCCGTAGACGACATAGCGATCGGCGGCGATCAAATCGAGTAAAGGTCGCAGGTTTGGATTCGAAAAACAGTCGAGCTCTTGCTTTTCAATGATGATTTGAGGGGCCTTGGCAATCTCAGATCTAAACTGATCGAGCGATCCGGCTGTGCTGTTCAAAACGAGACGCTGGCCCAGAAGAGTGGTCGCAGCTTTTTGCTGTCCCGCTGTACCAGCAATACAGTGCGGCCTCCACAGTTTGAACTCGGGATCGTTTTCGGCATGGGCGTCGGTCGTGGAAATGATTTGAAATCGATTAGCGGCTGCGAAACGTGTCAGCTCACCGAGGCGATTGACGATTTGTTCGGCGCCTTGAACGTAGAGAGCTCCCGCCGGAAACAGGAAATCGATCTGAGTGTCGACATCAAAGAAGACAGTCTTCACGATTTCATTATGAACGGACGAATTGATATTGCTCGCGAAGACTGTCGGCCAATTGCAGCAGACGTGGGCTGATTTCGACTGTATAGGGAACTGTTTTCTTAAGCGCGTGCAATTGCGCGGGCAGCTCGCGAATAGAGGAGATGGCATTTGACCGCAGCTCAGCAATCGGGGCTGAAGGCTCGAGCAAACTCCCGTTCGAGATCACGGGGCGTAGAAGCGGCCGACCCTTAAAATCGCTGTTGCATTCGCTATAAAGGGCTAACACGTCGTGATCGGGGTAGCGGTAGATCTGTTTCGCGCCCGGTAAAGTGCTCTTCTCATCGCTGAATTTGGCCTTGTAGTGCAACGTGTTTTCATTCTTCAGCTCGACTAATTTATACACGGCAGAAAGACTCGGTGCGTCCGCCGAGGTAGCGAGCTCAGTACCCACGCCGAAGACATCAATGGGCGCGCCTGAGCGCACTAATTCTGCGAGGCGATCTTCGTTGAGATCGTTGCTGGCCATAATTTTCGCGTCACCGAAACCTGCTTGGTCAAGAATGTGGCGTACCTCGAGCGAGAGCGCTCCGAGATCACCGCTATCGAGACGAACACCCCAAAACGGTCGGCCGATGCGGGTGGCGAGGCGGGCGCCTTCGACCGTATCGTAGGTGTCGATCAGGAACACGGTGGAATGACCGAGCAAATGCTGAAGGGCCCGGAAGGATTGCTCTTCATCAGAAAATGCCATGGTCCAGGAGTGCGCGGCAGTACCGGAAACCGGAATTCCAAAGCGCATGCTTGCTTCGGTGTTACTGGTACCGGCGCATCCGGCAAGGTAGGCGGCGCGGCCTGCGAGAATGCCGGCTTCGGGCGAATGTGCACGGCGGCTGCCAAATTCGACAATCGGCCGCCCCTCGGCGGCAATCAGGCAACGTGCTGCTTTTGAAGCTATGGTTGTCTGAAAAGCGAAGGTAGAAAGGAGATAGGTTTCCACTAACTGTGCCTGCACGAGAGGCGCGCGCACAATTGCGATCGGTTCATTCGCGAATACGGGAGTACCCTCCGGAACTGCGAAGAGATCGCCCGTGAATCGAAGCTGCGCCAGAAAATCGAAGAAATCAGAGGGAGCCTGTATAAATTGCGGAAGCGAACGTAAGTATCGAATTTCATCCGGCAAAAAGCTGAGGCGAAGAAGATACTCGACCGCTTGCTCAAGCCCGGCCGCAACCAGGAAGTTCCGGTTTTGAGGCAGACGGCGCACCGAAAGCTCAAAGGTCGCTATCTCATCCGTTTTTCCAGCGGCAAAATAGCCTGCCGCCATGGTCAACTCGTACAGGTCCGTATTAAGGGCAGACATGATGGACCTTGTAAGGACGGCTATTTCTTCGGGGCTAAACTCGCTTGCTTAATACTCTTGCTCGCTTCCAGGATATCGTTTACGGGTTTGGAATCGAGTTGATAGAGAGCCGGCTCATTCTCACGGCGGGCAATGTAGGCGTTACCGCTTTTTGCAAATTCGGCTTTTTCGAAACGCTTGCCGTTATTCGAGGTGACTGCGACTGTTAAAATCGGGGTAGTGAACCCGCTCTCAACGAACTTTGCTGCCGAAAGGTCGCGCAACTTATCGATGAAGCCCTGAATAGAACTCGAATCGACGACGCTACGGTTTAGCTTCCATTCATTGCCGCTCTTCTCATACGTTTTTGTAGTGTCTCCCGCTTGAACCTCAATCTTGGTAGGATCGCTGAAGCCGAAATCGAATATCTTCTTGTTACGGAAATCGTCGACAGATTTGTCGAGTTCCTTCCCGAGATCAGAAGACACCTTGTAAATGCCTCCGACGACGCTGCTCTTAGCGTAATAATCGTCCTTGTTCTTTTTTATTTCTAAAACCTGAATGCCGGATGAATCGCTTACCTTGGCGTCCGCCACCCGCTGCCCTGCTGTGAAGGCGGCATCCATCTTCTTTACATCTTCCGCGTTGCCGGAGAGATCCATTTTGGCGTCGCCTAACTTACGTAAGAGCTCTTCGACTTGAAAGCTGTCGGCACGATAGGGTTTGGGCTTCAGGATTTGCCAGTCATTCTGATTGTTCTTCCCAAACTCGATATCCGACTTACCCGAGACCAGCTCGATCCGCGTGACCTGGTTTGAGTCAAACGTAAGCAAACGCTTGTCACGCAGATCATTTACGCTCTTCTCAAACGAGCTCTTCACAGAAGAGGAGACCGTGTACACTTTGGGACTGGAACTGGAGCGGGCGTACACAAGGGATCCGGCCGGGACATCATCGCCGAAAGCGAGCTGATCCGTCTTTCCGTTCTTCTCTTTGACAGTGACCGTAAGGTTAGGAGTAGTGAGTCCGTACTTACTCAACTCGGCTGGCTTATCTTCGACAACACTATCGGCGGTAACCGGATTCAAAGAGGAAACTAAGGTGCTGACGGCATCCTGGTCGGCGGGAACCGCTTCGGGAGCGGTAATCGCCCATTTTCCGTTCTTGTGATCGAGAGTGATGACCGGCGCGTTCTTCTTTTTAAGCTCGATCTGCTGCACGGAGGCTTGGGAAATATCGGCGACCTTCGGTGAAGGGGGAGTGTTCGCAGCGGATCCGGTCGCTTCCGGATGCCGCTTGGCCCACCAAACAAGCCCGCTGAGAGCGAGAAGCAGAACGGCTGCGATGAGTACATTTCGCGGCTTCATGCTATCTACGCTTGACGAGAATGGATACGCCCCACACGATAATGAGCAGCGGGATTGCGATGAGGTCGGTATACATGAAGACACTCATCTGGCGCTGTGTAACATTCAGGCGGCGGTCTTCCGGTTCCTTCGGGCGAATTGAGATCAGGTCTTCATCGGAGGAAAGCCAGTTCACAGCGTTGACTGCCAGATCGCGGTTGCCCTGGAATCCCACCATCGCGTTATCCACAAATTCAGAACTGCCGATAACGACGAATCTCCCCTGACTATTCGGCTTACCGGTATTGTAAGTACCCGCGGCGCCGAGAATGAAAGGACCCTTCTTGTTGCTGGGATCATCCGGATTGACTTCGTTCGTGTTTAGCCGCGTAGTAGCGATGGCGCGGTCCGTTGTCGAGAAGAGCTTATCGACGGTGGTCTTGTTTGTGTTCTTTAGTTCGAGCGAACGGGAAACCGGAAAACCTGTGACCGACCCTTTTAGGTCATTGACAATCGGCTGAGATTCATATTTTGATACCAAAGGGATCTCAGGCCCAAAACCGAAAATCTGAGCCATGGGATTCTGCTCGAGCACAAGGTCCTTAACAGGAGTAACACCCCAACTCTCGAGTAAACTCACGAGTCCTTGGTTCTGCGCGATATGTTCCCGGCCAAAGTCTAGGGGCGGGTCAAGCAGGAACATCGCGCGCCCACCGCCCTCGACATAGTTCTTGATCGCAGTTACTTCATTGGGTGTATAGTCTAGCTGTGCTCCAGCGACGACCAGCACAGTACAGTCTTTTGGAACCTCTGTTTTATCGACTAGGGAAATGGAATCGACCTGGTAGTTATCACGTTCAAGAAACGTCTTGTAATGCGATAACCCGCTCTCCTGCGTGTCATCGAGCTGATGTTCGTGGCTGCCGCTCACAAAACAGACCTTTCGCACGCCCTTGAGATCTTTCAGAAACGCCCCGGTGAGGCCTTCCTCAGTAAGAGATTTCGCCTCTTCACGCCGCCCGCCCATATCAACAAACGCAGTGCCGAGGTAGCGGGCGCCAAACGGCCGGGCGACGACGGGCTGCTTTTGCGGATCGAGGTAATGAACGTGGATCTTAGGAGAGAGATTTGCGTAGCGGTCGAGAATGCCTCTGGCCTGCTCAAATCCCGAGCTCTTGTCGATATATGTGATCGTGGCGTTGGATTTCAGATCCTTGATAACCTTTTTTGTCTCCTGCGACAAGGTGAAACGCTTGTTGCTGGTAGTGTCGTATGTCTTGTTGTATCGATTGGCAAGCCAATTGACCAGAACTAGAACCGCAATGACGATCAGAGTGTAGAGCGCGGCCGTTGCCCCGAAGCGAGCCTGCCGGGCAGCAACTGAGTTCTTCGATTTAGGGGCAGCCATTTATGCTCTCCACCGCAAAGACTCGAGCGATCGAGAGGTTAGAAATAAACCTATGAAGATCATCGAGAGATAGTAAATTACGTCCTTGCTGTCGATAACACCGCGGGTAAAGCTATCAAGATGACTTAAGATCGACAGATAGCCCAGGACCTGCACAGTAGGGGAATTACCAAAGGAGGTAGTCCAATTCAGGATATAAAGGAGCAACGCGAGCGCAAAACCGACGGCCCCGGCCACGATTTGGTTCTTAGTGGTTGTCGAGATAAACGTGCCTAGAGCCAAAAGACATGCGCCTTCGAGAAGAACGCCTAAGAAACCTGTTAAGACCGGCTTCCAATCGGGCTGACCGTAGATAAACAAAAACGAATAGTCGATTAGTAAAACGAGCAGCAGCGCGCAGTACATGATTACTGCTGAGAGCCACTTTCCCATTACTATTTCGAGATCGTGGACGGGAGAAGTTACCAGTAGTTCGATAGTGCCTTGCCGTTTTTCCTCAGCGAACAAGCGCATGCTGATGAGAGGGATCAGAAACAAGCCGATTACCGCGATATTGGAAAACAATGGGGTGATCACTTGTTCATTAAGATTCATGGGCACCGATTGCCCGGACATCTGACTTTGGAATGAGGCTTGAACAAAATATCCGGTAATTACGTAAGTGAAATAACCGCTCAATAAGGCAAAGATGGCAAGTAACACCCAGGCTATGGGCGATACGAAGTAGCTGTAAAGCTCGCGGCGGCAAATCGTCCAGGTGTTTCTCATTGAACACTCTTCGCAGGCTGGATTTCATCCGGCGCGTTTTCTGGAGTCGCCGATTCCGGATTCGAGCCGGTGAGCTCGAGGAATACTTCTTCGAGGCTGAAAGTCAGGGACTTCAATTCCAGCAGATTCCATCCAGAATGCACGACAGCGCGAGCTATATCCGACCGCGCGTTCCGTTCAGGAAGGCTCTCCACTTCGAAAATGAGGCGGTCGCCCGAAACCGGCTTATCCAGCACCTTGCTAACACCGGAAACCTGCTCGAGCCGTTGGCGGACAGCACTCGCGTCTCCGTTGCCGCCGGTGTCTATCTGCACTTGTACCGCATTGTCGAGACCCGCTCGATGCTTCAGATGTTCGACCGAATCCGTGGCAACAAGCTTACCTTTGTTGATGATGATGACCTTTTGGCAAACCGCTTCCACTTCGGGGAGGATATGGGTGCTAAGGACGATTGTGTGCTCGCCCGACAGAGATTTGATCAGCTCGCGCGTTTCGTTGATCTGCTTGGGATCAAGGCCGGATGTCGGCTCATCCAGAATCAGAACGTCAGGATTGTGAATGATGGCTTGAGCCAAGCCGACACGCTGGCGGTATCCTCTCGAGAGCTTCGAAATGAGTTTTGATTTGACGTCGGCAACAGCGCAGCGTTCCATAACTTCTTCGGTGCGCCGCTTGACGTCAGAGCCGGGCAGATTCTTTAGGCGCGCGACAAAAGCCAGATACCCGGCGACGCTCATTTCGGGATACAGCGGCGGCGTTTCCGGTAAATAGCCGATGTGCTTCTTGACTTCGAAGGGCTGTTCGAAAACATCAAAGCCCGCCACAGTCGCTTTGCCGGCCGTCGGAGGCATGAAGCAAGTCAAAATTCGCATTGTAGTGGTTTTTCCGGCGCCATTGGGGCCGAGGAATCCCACTATGTCGCCTTTTTCCACCGAAAACGAAATATTATCGACGGCAACCGTACGCGCATAATCCTTCGAAAGATTTTCAACCTGAATCATATTGTTATGTCAAAACTGTGAGACGAATGGAACGTTTGGCCGTTAGGTAAGGCCGCTTCCGACGACTCGAAGAAATTTCCAATCACTGCAAGCCTAAAGCAATTGTTTGGAATCCCGCATCCACGAATACTATGTTTCCAGTAACTCCCCGGCCCAGGTCGCTGGCTAGAAAAACTGCGGCGTCGGCTACTTCAGCGGGATCCGTGTTTCGTCGAAGCGGCGCCAGGGCGGCGACGCTGTCCAAAACTTTTGAGAAATCCTTGATGCCGCGCGCCGACGCAGTTTTAATTGGGCCAGCCGAGATGGCGTTAACGCGGATGTTGGCAGGCCCGACATCGCTCGCCAGATAACGAACGCATGCTTCGAGCGCGGCCTTCGCGACTCCCATTACATTATAATTTTGTACCACGCGAGTCGAGCCGAGATAAGTCAACGTCGTAATGGATCCGCCTCTTGACATCAATGGGGCGAGCGCGCGGGATACGGAGACGAGTGAATAGGCACTTACTTCCTGGGCCAGAAGATAACCGTCGCGGCTTGTTTCGAGAAACGGCCGGCTCAGATCCTCCTTATTGGCAAATGCAATGCTGTGAACAACGCTATCGAGAACCGGCGAGATGCCTTTCAACTCAGAGACGAGATGATCGAGCTCATCGGGTTTCGTGACATCGCAATTCAAGACGCTCGAGGCCTTGAGCTCGGAGCCTAATTCTTCGACGGTTTGGCGCTGGCGCTCGCCCTGATATGTGAGCACGAGCGACGCGCCTTCGCGAGCAAATACCGAAGAGATTGCATATGCGATGCTCCATTTATTCGCAACCCCGAGGACAAGAGCCGTCTTTCCGGCGAGCAGCTGACCCATGAAAATGCATTGTAACGTGCTGGTGAAAATAGTCCGTTCTGGATACTCATGAGCCGAACTGAGTAAGCGAGCCCTTTGAAAGATGAGGCAGACGCGGCGTCCTAAAACGGAAGCGGCGGCCGAGGATCATTTTGACCAGTAAATGGTCTGTGCTGTGCGTGACACCCACGCCAACTCCGAAATTGAGCTCCCAATCCGGACCTAAATCGAAATCGAGCGCGGGAACAATTTGCTCCTGCTGCTCGCCAACAGGATCGAAGCCGATGATGTCCCCAAGCGAGCCGTAATATTCGAGACCGGCGGCAACGCGCTTATTCAATTGATAACTGGCCTTGAAATTGGGCGCGAACTCGACGCCCTTGCTGACACTGGGACCGTGCCAGGATCTTTCGAGAGACGGATTGAAGGACAGGTACCAAGGGCCGAGTTGCTTGTCAATAATAGGGCGAATCTCCCAGCTCCATGTGTCGCGAGAGAATAGCGCGCGCTGGTAACCGATTTCGGTTGAAAGACTGACGCCCACAGGCCACTTCCAGCTTTCGGGAACGCGAACGCGAGGGCGAATATGATCTCCGACCCACTGATAGCCTTGGCCCGGGCCCAAGCTGGTGAAGATATAGAATCCAGTTTCAAACCAATCTGTCCAGCCCTGCGTGATTTCTACGGTCTCGTGTTCCTGGTGGTTGGTGGGCAACGTGCCGTCGGTCGTGGTCTTGCTGCCCTCGATCGTGAAATTGCTGTGCAGCTCAACCATTGTTCGGCCGGGAGGAACGGTATCCGATGCGTACACTTGAATCTCATAATTGCCTTGAGCGCATGCGGCGAAACTGAACGCGCCGAGTAGTACTGGGACTCGGATACTCAGCAAAAAGCAGCGGATTAGAGAGGAAGCGCGACGACCGCTGTAATCGGAAGATTTTTCCTGACCGGCACGGAAGAGGCGCAATTACCCGTAGTCTAACGTGCTGATCTGCAACGGCACTGAAAATGGCATTTAATTTGCATACGTTCCCCGGCGGAGGAGAAAAACAAAAATGAAATATCTACTTGCTTGGATCCTGGGAGTACCAGGGGGACTGATTTTGATCTGGTTCCTGTTTAACCACATGCACTGATCTATCGTTTACAGGCTGCGAACCCCGGTCATTTTCAGAACGTATAGCTCGCGATTCGGAACTTTTGAGCGGAGCGACTGCGGAAGTTCGATGCGAAGACGGCTTCCTTCTATCTGCCAGCGCAGCCGGTCGCCGGATTCGAGCAAGGTGATCATTGCGCCGTCGCGCGGTGATACATTCTGCAGTGACACTTCGGCTTCAGGCCAGCGCGGCAAAAAGGCGTACACTGCGTCATCCTTAGCTGTAAAGAACGCATCTACCCGCGCATAGCCTGGATCCGGCTGATCGACTAACTTCGTGATCGGGTATTCTGCTCCAAATTCCTTTTCTTCCATTCGCGGGGCCGCGCCGGCACTCCATTGCCGGCTTTGCGCAAAGGCATGGGTTCCGTAGATCGCTTCGCCATTCGGGCGCAGCCAATCTCCTATTTCAGTCAGCCGCTCCTCCATAATGATGGGAATTCGGCCATCGGCGGTTGGACCGATGTCCAGAAGCAGATTCCCTCCTCGGCTCACGATGTCAACGAGCATCAGAATCAGCTCGCGGCCGGTGCGATAGTCGGCTAAGCTTTCCATGCGGTTGTAGCCGTAAGAAAAGCCCATGCCCCGGCTCTCCTCCCAAGGATGTGCAGACTCCTGCAAGCCGGACGTGTACTCGGTCGTGAAGTATCCGCCGTGCTTGTGCCGCGTATCTTTTCCCCAGCGGTCGTCAATGACGACTTCACCTCCCACGGGCGAATCATTGAAAAGCCAGGCGAGCAACTCCGGCGACCGCCACTCGGCGCTCGTGAGCTCCCATTCACCATCGGAAAAAATGATCGCGGGTTTCGCATGAGTCACAACGTCTTTGAACTGCGGAAACAGGTGCTCAGAAACGTAGCGCTTCTTGTCGGAAAGCCAGAGCGGGTTGTACCACTCGTACAGGGAATAATAGATTCCCATGCGCAAGCCGTGGCGGCGTCCAGCTTCGCTGAGATCGAGCAGCAGATCGCGGCGCGGGCCTATGTCCACGCTGTTCCAGGGCCGTCCCCAGGAGCGATTGGCCTCGGCACTTCGCCATAGGGTGAATCCTTCGTGATGTTTCGATGTCAGCGCTACATAACGCGCGCCAGAGCGGGAAATGGTGTCGGCCCAATGCTCAGGATCAAACAACTCCGCGCGGAACATCGGCGCAAAATTGAAGTAAGGGAAATCGGCGCCGTACACGCGCTTGTGAAATGCCCAAGTCAGCGCGCCATCACTCGATGCCGCGTTTGCCTTTCGACCTTCGGTAAGCGAATGCCAATACCATTCGGCGTAAGGGGTCTGCCCTTTTGCGTGCACCGGAGCAAATGCCGGAACGGAGTAGACGCCCCAGTGGATGAAAATGCCGAATTTTGCGTCCGTGTACCAGGACGGAGTTGGCCGGCTGTCGATGGATGGCCAATCGGAGGTATACCGGCCCTGGGCGGCACTTATGTTGAGGGCTGCGGAAAACCCGAGCGGCGCCGCGGTGATGGCTTTCAGAACGTCCCGTCTTCGCATTACTCTGGCGGACATGCTATCAGGTCCGACTGGTTGGCAGGGCTGTGGGTATCGTTATTAGATGGCTTTGTATTTCCGGGCAGTAACCTTGAGTCTGCTCCTAAGCTGGACGGGACTAGCGGCCGAAATGGTAGTCGGCCCGAACACTGTGTGGCGGCCCGGCAAGCAATCAATTCAAGGCATCATGCAGAAATGCGGAAGCTTCCACTCGTCCGAATTGAATGCCTGCTTTCTCAAAGAAATGCGGGCGAAGGGGGCGTCGTCCGAAGCTGTCGCGTTTTCGCGCACGCTGTATGAAAACAGCAACGGGCTTATCGGATTTCTGCGCAGGTTTCGCAAGGCAGGCAAGGTGGATACGGCGTACGTCGAATACGTCTTTCGAGCGAACGAGAATCTGGCCTGTTATCTCGTGAATGGAACTCCTGCTCTGATCGATGTCGATAATTTCAAGCTTCTTGCGATGGACAGCCTGGAAAACGACAGCAGATACAAAGCGCTAGAGGCGCGCTACCCCAAGCTTTCGATCTGGCCCGGCGACCGGTTTACGGGCCGCGAGCCATTGGTTCAAACTCTGCCTCAGGCAGGCCAACGATTTATCGTCAGCTATTGGCTGCAAAATGGCTGCCACGCTTGTGAACGGATCGGTGAGGTTCAGTTCGCGTTCGATTTCGACAGGGCCGGCAAACTCCTGGGCACTCGCCTGATTTCGGTTGAGGCGGGCGCCCCAGCCAAGCAGTAACAGTTTGCTCGGAGAGAAATTCCGTTACTGTAACTGGGAGAGGAAATATGAGACCGACTCATTTGATGAACCTGCTTTTGGCAGTCATTGCCTTTTTGTTGAGCGCGATTCTGGTTCGATCTTTAATCGAGAGTCCGCCGATCTACGCTCAATCGCAAAGCGGAGTTTATCCGGTTTACGTCGAACCCGGCGTGAAGATGTTGCGGGCACCCGACGGGAGCAGACAGGTTTTGGGGAAAGTGGTTGTCGATTTGCGGAACGGAAACGTTTGGGGATTTCCGACGACGACTGACCAGCCATATCCCGTCGACCTGATGAAACAGAACCCGCCTACGTCCAGGCCTTTCCAACTCGGGCGTTTTGATTTCTCCGGCATGGACCCGCAACAATAACGCGCTAAGACTCCTGGGCTCGAACGAGAATCTGACCATCCCGGGTCACCACGTCGAGCGTAGGCTGCGGATGGGTCGCCGGACCGTCGACAACCGATCCGTCTTTCAGGCAGAAACGGGAGCCGTGCCACGGGCATTGGACGGTGTCGCCATCGAGCTGTCCCTCTGAAAGAGGGCCGCCCAAGTGCGAGCACTTCTCGCCGAGTGCGGAAATCGCGCCGCCGCGCTTGAGGAGGACAATCTCAGTTCCCTTTACAGTGACTTTTTTCAATTGACCTTCCTGCAATTCCGCTTCAGCACAGGCGGGAGTGAAGTCTTTCGGGAAATCCTCGTCAGGATCGGCGGCATGATTCACGCCAATGCGTTGGCTGTAGGAGAGCGCGCCTCCGAGATAAGAGCCTGCCAGTACGCATCCGTAGCCAAGAAAGCCGAGCCCACGGCCCAGCCCGCGCTTCTCCGATTTTCGAAAGGCGTACGATCCGCCATACAAGAGCGTGGCAGCGATATTGAGGAGCCCATGAAGAGCACCGGTACGTTGCGGTTTGCCTTGCACGTCACTCCAATCAGTGAGCCCGCTCAGCGCAGAGGCCAACGCGCCCGCGAGTCCGACGACAACGGCGGCGTCCGCGCCGGCAGCATACTCCTCGCGTCCACCGGCTTCTAGCAGATCAAGAACCAGTGCGGCGGTCCAGCTGCCGACGGGCACATCGGTAATCGCGGCGTGTAGCGGATGCTTGAGCCAAACACCGTGCAGAGCGTTCTTGACCGCTTGCCCCGGCGCGCCCGCGGACTCGTATGCTTTCTTGACCAAGGCCTCGCCCTGTTCCTGAATGGGCGCCAGCCATTCCTGCCTGTCCACAATGGCTAGAATCGGATCTTCGTTCATATCTCAATAGACGAGCGGAGCGGCTTAGGCTTTCGGGTGAAGAGACGGATGCGTTTGCAACCTGGGGGCGATTGCAATATCATCACGTCGTGGAGGGCTTGTAACCTATGGCGTACTACCTTATCGAAGCTGCATACACCCCTGAGGCATGGGCGGCGATGGTGAAGAACCCGCAGGATCGCGCGGCAGCGGTGGAGCCTGCTGTCAAGAAGCTCGGAGGCACCATGGAACGGTTCTGGCTTTCATTCGGCGAATACGATATCGTCGGAATCGTCCAAATGCCGGACAGTGTCGCAGCTGCTGCGTTCTCGTTGGCAATTTCTGCAGGTGGGGCTTGTAAGAACGTGAAGACGACGCCCCTGCTAACAGTTCAGGAGGGCGTGGAGGCGATGAAGCGCGCTGCCAGTTCCGGCTATAAAGCTGCGACTGCCTAACCGAAGATTGCACCGTCTACCGCGCCGGTGATCGCCGGCACACAAGAGTTTGGCCCCTTACAGAGATAACCGGCGCTCAACCACTAGAGGATGACGACTTTGGGCGCTAGCATAGAATCGTGGGGCGGATAGCATGGATCATCACCGCAGCTGTTTTGCTGGCTGCGGTTTCCATTTCGGACTACGTGGGTTATCGACACCTGAAAGCTATGCGGTCCGAGGTCATCGCCCTGCGGCAGCAAGTAAATCAGATTGCAAACGTGGCGCAACAGGAATCTGATGCGGTAGCGGCGTCTACCAGGAGCGCGGAACAAGCAGCGGCGCGTGCCGAATTGGCTGCCGAGCAGCGCAAGCAGGCGGAGTCGGGCCGGCAGCAAGCCGAAGCCGCTGCGCAACAGGCGGAGTCGGGCCGGCAGCAAGCGCAAACGGCAGCGCAACAGGCCAGTGAACGCGCCGCACAAGCTCAAGAGAAGATGAGCGAAATGCAGCGTGAACGGGAGGCAGAACTCGATCACATGCGCGAGGCTCTGAACCGGATTGCGGAAACGCGCCGAACCCCGAATGGAATGGTGGTTTTGCTTCCGAACTCGATATTTCGTTTTGCGTTCGATAAGGCCGACCTGAACCAGAAGAATCGTGAGCTGTTGAGCCGCATTGCGGGCATTTTTTTGGCCTCGAAAGGTTATGGGCTTTCTGTCTACGGCTATACCGACGACATCGGGACGGCGGATTATAACCAGCAACTGTCGCTTCGCCGCGCAGAGGCCGTGAAGGATTACTTGGTCCAGGCAGGCATCGATCCGGCCATCGTCAACGTGAAAGCCTATGGCAAGACGAGTCCTCTGGTTCAGGGAGATAGCACCGAAGCTCGAGCCACCAATCGCCGGGTCGAGATTGCAGTCACGGACAGTTCCATACGGTATCAATGAATCGGTGGATGACTCGCTCCGGCGCAAGCGAGTCAGCGGCCCGGCTTCCAGAAACGCGGCGAGTTGAGACGTGTAATTGATGATGGTGGGCGGTGCGGGGATCGAACCTGCGACCTCCTGCTTGTAAGGCAGGCGCTCTAACCGGCTGAGCTAACCGCCCCATGCACTAACTTGGCTTTAGGGCAGCGGATTCTGGTCCGCTTCCAGGATTCACCAGCTTACCACCGAAACACTGCCGAAATTTGAGTGTGCTATAACCAACCCCTATGGCGGATTCGGACGCGGTCCCGCTCACATCGAGCGATGTCACGCGCTATAAACGCAGATACGAGTTCGGGAAACACCTCTTACACGTAAGAAACTTCTTTTTGGTCCTGACCTGTCTTCCGCTTGCGTTTATTACATATGTGATTGTGGCTACGCTAATTACTTCTCGAAATTTTGGTTTGGTAATCCAGAATCTGATCAACGCAATGGTATTTCTGGTCTGCGCCGGTTTTTTGTGGTTAGTCAGCCTGGGCCTGAAGCTGTGTGCCTATCGCCTGTTCAACAGTCTCGATTCCGCAGTAAACAGCGAACCTGGTTTGACTACTGAAGATAAAGCTCAGCTGAAGGAATTAGCTGAGTAACCTTTAACCTTCGTTTTGCGAATCCTCTTGCTACGCTGACCTTGAATATATGGCGCGCACAGAATCGACAATGCTAGAGCTCGGGACACCTGCTCCAGCCTTCGAGTTGGCCGACGTGACATCAGGCAAGCTCGTCACCCTCGAACAATTCAGTGGGCAGAACGCGCTGCTAGTCATGTTTATCTGCCGCCACTGCCCGTTTGTGAAGCACGTCCAGAACGAACTCGCTCGCCTGGGGAAAGACTACGCTGGACAATCGCTCGGGATCGTCGCGATCTCGTCGAATGATGCGGACGCCTATCCCGATGACGCGCCTGAGAGCTTGCGTGAAATGGCTTCGGAGCTCGGGTTTACGTTTCCGTTCTGCTATGACGAGATTCAGGAGACGGCCAAAGCTTATTCCGCCGCTTGCACCCCCGATTTCTTTCTTTTTGATGAGAAGCGCCGGCTCGTCTATCGCGGCCAATTGGATGACAGCCGGCCGGGCAATGGGAAGCCCGTGACCGGCCGCGATCTGCGTGCCGCCATCGATGCAGTCTTGAATGGCCAACCGGTCAACCCGAATCAGAAGCCAAGCATCGGTTGCAACATCAAGTGGCGATAGCGAGGCGCGGATCATGCCGCGTTGAGCCATGCCAGCTCTGATTCATTCCTTAGCAGCTCGAACTCTCCGCATCGATCTGGCGCGCATGCTTAGGCTCGCGATTCCAGTGGTCCTCGCTGAGTTGGGCTGGATGTTTATGTCCGTCATCGATACGGTCATGGTTGGACACCTTGGCCCGGCGGCCATCGGCGCGACCGGTGTCGGAAGCAGCGCATTTTACTCGTTCGCCATCTTCGGAATGGGATTGCTACTGGGTCTCGATACGCTGGTCTCGCAGTCTTATGGGGCGGGCGACCGTCAGGATTGTCATCGCTCCTTAGTGCAAGGCACGTATCTCGCGCTGTTCATCACGCCGCCCTTAATGGTCCTGTTCGCATTCATGCCGCCTCTGTTCTACGCCCTGCGCGTGAATGCGGCAGTGAGTGTGCTAGCGGGACCGTTTGTCGTGACACTAGGCTGGGGCACGTTGCCTCTTCTGCTCTACGCCGCGTTCCGGCGGTACCTGCAAGGCATCGGGCACGTACGCCCGGTAATGTTTGTGCTCGTGAGCGCGAACGTCATCAACTGGTTTTTCAATTGGCTTTTGATCGACGGACATTGGGGGTTCCCCGGTCTAGGCGTGGTTGGATCGGCTCTATCGACCTGCGCGGCCAGAATCTATATGGCAGCGATGCTCGCATTCTTCATCTGGTGGTTTGAACGGAACATCGAGCCGGGCCTCGAGCGCTCGATCGGCAAGCCGGATTGGAAGAGGCTTTCACGCCTGTTGCACATCGGGTTTCCGGCGGCGCTGCAGATCCTACTCGAAGTCGGCGCGTTCGGGGCGGCCGCGGTGCTTGCGGGTCGTTTGACTCCCGCAGCCCTGGCAGCTCATCAAATCGCGCTCAACTGCGCCGCTTGCAGTTATATGGTCCCGTTGGGTATCTCATCTGCCGCCGCCGTAGCGGTGGGCCAATCCATCGGGCAAGGCAATCCTCACATCGCGCGCAGAAGCGGCTTCATCGCACTCGGGATTGCGTGCGCTTTCATGTCCTGCTCGGCTCTCGTGTTCTTGCTGATTCCCAGGCAGATTCTCCAAATCTATACAAACGATGCCGGCGTGTTGCTGATCGGCACGGGCCTGCTTGCTTTAGCGGCTCTCTTTCAACTTTTCGATGGAATTCAGACGGTGGCCACCGGTGCACTGCGCGGGTTGGGAAACACGCGAGCACCCATGCTGATCAATCTCGGCGGCTATTGGTTCTTCGGGTTGCCCATCGGCTACTTGCTCTGCTTTCATTTTCACCACGGAGTCTATGGACTGTGGTGGGGGCTTACTTTGGCTCTAATACTGATCGCAGTCATCCTGCTGCATTCCTGGAACCGCAGTTCTCGCGAGCTTCAGGTCTGATTGTTGTGGCCTTATTCATCCCGCAAGGCCCGCATCGGATCACGAGCGAAGCGCGCCGCGCGGGCGCATACGTTGCAATCAACGTGACCGCCACCAGCGTCAGCGGCATCAGTAAAAAGATGATCAGAGCCTCTTCTGTGTTCATCGCTCCCGACCCTCCGAACATGAACCCCAACACCCGATCCGCGCCGACGCTCCCCATCACGCCAACGGCGCCTCCAATTAACGCGAGCGTGAAGCCCTGTTTTAGAACCATTCGCGCGACCTTTGCCCGATCCGCTCCGATGGCCATGCGGATTCCAATTTCACGCGTGCGTCGGCTCACGGAATAAGCAACCAATCCGTACAGGCCAACCATCGCGAGAACCAGCCCCATCAATCCCAAGCTGCCCACGGACTCTAGTACGACGCTCGAGCCTTTGATCGCTCGCTGCGTGTAGAAGTCGTCCATCGTGCGGACGCCATAAATGGGCATATTTGGATCCAGGCCTTTAACGAGTTGCCGCAGAGCAGGCGCGAGCGACGCCGACTCGGCTTCCGATTCGGCGATCAGCGTCATCTTAGATTGTGGATGCTGCGCGAGTGGTAGATAGAGGTAATCCGTCGGAGCCTCGGCGATCCAAAGATACTTCGAGGTCTTTGCTATGCCCACAATCTGGATGAGAGGGCCGCTCGCGCTCGAAAGATGTATGCGCTTCCCGATCGCGTCCTGATTCGGCCAATAGTGCTTCGCGAACTGCTCATTCACAATCGCGAGGAGCGGCGAATTTGCCGTATCGGTTCGCAAAAAGGCGCGTCCACGCACGATCGGCATGCCCATAGTCTCGAAGTACTGATCGCCAACAGTATCCGTGAATACGCCGGCGGTTTGTTGGCCGGGCGGGAACTGATGGCCTTCGGGCGCGATACTCTCCATATCCTGGTCTGGCGCCATCGGGATGTTCGCGGTCCACGCGGCTGACTTCACGCCCGGCGATGAGCGGACCCGCTCCAACAGCTGCCTATAGAACTGCTTGGTCTGAGCCTCGTTGTAGCGCACCAGCGCCGGATTCAGGGTCATCATCAAGAGGTGATCTGTTCGGAAACCAGGGCCTTCCGTTATCGTTTCGGCAAACCCTCGGAATAGAATCGTTGCAACCGTCAGTAGAATCAGCGAAATCGCGACTTGGCAGATGACGAGCAAATTGCGCCCCCACAAGCGCCGCCGGGCGCCCATGTCGGCGTCGGCCGCTTTCAGCGCAGACACGATATCCAAGCGAGTGCTCCGAAGCGCCGGAGTCAACCCGAAGAGCAGCGTGCTCACAAGCGAAACGGCCAGCGTAAAGAACAGGACACGACGATCCAGTTGCGCGGATAGCACGATGGGCAAGTCGGATGGAACTTGTATCTGGTTGAACAATTGGACGCCGCCGTAGGCGATGGCAATTCCAGCAGCTCCTCCGATAAGCGCTATGAGCAGGCTTTCAAGCAGCAGTTGTTCGATGAGTCGGCCCCGCCCTGCGCCAATCGCGAGCCGTACCGCGATTTCGCGAGACCGCGACCGCGCCCGGCTCAGTAGCAATCCCGCAACGTTCGCGCATGCCACGAGCAGCACGCTCAAGGCCAGCGTCATGAGCATGGCCACAAGTTGCGAGTCCACTGAGTCCTGTTCGATACGCAGCTGAAGCTCCGTCTTCACTCTCACGCTTTGGTTTCGGTCTGTGTCCGGGTACATTCGCTCGAGCGCCGCCGCGATAGATGCAAGATCGGCGTGTGCTTGCGCGAGGGTGACGCCCGGCTTCAGGCGGCCTTTGACGCTCAGCCAGCGGGAATCGCGCTTTTCCAGGGAGTCTTGCTGCCCAATACGAGGCGCCATCGCGATTGGCACAAACAACGCCGGCCTGAAATACTGATCCATGCCGGTAAAGTGCTGCGGCGCGACACCGACGATGGTGAACTCGACTCCATTCAGGCGCAGCTTCCTTCCGATGACAGAAGCATCCGCCCCAAACTGGCTGGACCACAAGTCGTGACTAAGGACGACGACAGCATCGCGGCCCGGAACCTGATCTTCGTCCGGACGAAATCCGCGACCGAGCGCCGGCTCTACTCCGAGAACCTGGAAAAAGTTCCCCGACACGTATAGCCCATACTTCAACCGCGGCGATGTGCGGGCTTTTCGCTGAGCCCAAACGGCGCAAGCGAGCAGGCGACAAGTCCATCAAACGTCCGATTGCGATCTCGAAAATCCACGTAGTCCCGATAGGAAACACTGTTTAAAGGATCCGACGGTGAGCTCGAATGCACATTTACGATCTGACTCGGCTTCAAGACTGGCAGGGGACGCAACAGAAGCGTGTCTGCCCAGCTAAACATGGCTGCCGTTGCGCCGATCCCAATGGCCAGTGAGCACACAGCGACGAGCGTGAAGCCCGGGTTCTTCCGCAGCATCCGGGAAGCAAAGCGAAGCGTTTGTAGCATTGGATACCTGGTTGTCTAAAGCAGTTGCAGTTCCGCGCCGAGCCGTTCGGTTTAGCCTTGGGTGTCAGCGACTTGCATCGGCCATGCCCGGCTCACTGTCCGATGTTGGGACCAGAGACTTCGCTTCTGGAATTTTCCGAGCCGCTTATACTGGTACGTCCGTGCGAGTCACGTATCTCACGCGAGCAGGTCTCCACAGGTGAATGTAATCACGATTAACGAGTGGCCCGCGCCTGAATCTCGCGATTACCGGCCGGAACTAGAGACCGGAAACGTGCTCTTTTTTCCCACAACGCCCTTTGTTTTGTCGGAAACCTCAAAAGAATTCTTGCGAAGCCTGGATTTCTCCGGCAGCGCGGTTCATAAAAACATCGCGTACCGGCCGGGACTCGACCGGGTTACAGGAGTCGACCGGAAGGGCGTTGAAATGGCCACGCTCCACAATGTGTTTCAGGAGTATTCGCGTAGTGTGATTGAGTTCACGCGAGAGCTGCTCCCTCAATACGCGGCAGATTGGAAGCTCGATTACGCCAGCTTCCGGCCGCTCGAGGAAATGGGGCGCGATCTGCCGCTCAATAAGCGTAACGACCTGATCCACACAGATGCTTTTCCATCGCGCCCTACTCACGGCGATCTGATTCTGCGAGTTTTCACGAATCTGAATACCAGCGAACCTCGCGTTTGGGTGACCTCCGACGCCTTCCGGGCCGTGGCGGAGCGCTATGCGCGAGACGCCGGGTTGGACGGAATAGCCGGTCATTCGAGGTCGTCAATCGGCCGATTCCGGAATGAGCTTTTCCGGCGCTTGAACAGCTTTGGCCTCCCCGTCATCGCCCGCTCGCCCTATGACGAGTTCATGCTGCGTTTCCACGATTACTTGAAGCGCAATACAGAGTTTCAGTCAGGATGCCCAAAATATCGCTTTGATTTCCCCGCCGGCTCAACTTGGTTGGCCTTCACCGACATCCTGCCGCACTCGGTCGAATCGGGCCAGTATGCGCTTGAACAGACCTTCATCGTGGCGCGACATTCGCTCGCGAACCCCGGCAACGCTCCCATCGCCATACTCGAAAAACTGTGTGGGAACCCGCTCGGCCGAAAAATCGTATCTCAGACGGGACAACGATAAAAACATGATTCTCTTTCTGCTGTGGTGCCTGTTATTTGTGTTTTCCTGGCCTCTGGCGATCGCGGCCCTGATCTGCTATCCAATTGTCTGGCTCCTGCTGCTCCCCTTCCGGTTGCTCGGAATCGCGGTGCATGGAGCGCTGGCGCTGGTCGCCGCGATCATCCTTCTGCCGCTGAGGGTTGTGCGCGCAATCGCCTAGGCCGCTTCGACCAGCCCGATGACGACTGGCACGAGAAGCCGCTCGATGTCGAATTTACCGCGTGCGAGGTCATGACCTGCGCCCTGAATCGCTATCAGCTTTGCTCCCGATGGAATCAGCTCGAGCGCTGCCTCCATCTCCGCCAGAGACCCAAACGGATCGCGGCTCCCGTGCAAAAAAACTGCCGGGATTCTGAGCTTGCTGAAGTGTTCCGTCCGCAGTTGATGCGGTTTCTCTGGCGGATGTAACGGATAGGAGAGCAGCAGAAGACCATCTGCCAACTCAGGTTCTTCCGCGCATAGAATACTCGCCTGACGTCCTCCGTAAGAGTGGCCTCCGAGAAGCACTCGCCCGGATTGTAGTTTGCGCATGGCAACGGCCGCATCGCGTAATCCCGCTCGATTCGCGGCGACGCTGGCGGGAGCGGGTGGCCCAAACGGTTTTTGTTGCCGGAACGGGAGATCGCAACGCAGCACGAGCAGGCCTGCGTGACTGAAAGCGTTTGCGACGGCAACCAGTAAGGGAGCTTTACAGTTGCCTCCTGCGCCATGCGTGAGCACCAGACCAGCCCTGGCCGAAGCTGTCGGCTCATGCAGAAACCCGCGTACCGAACCCTCTTCGAACGGAACAGAACGGTGCTCTTCCATTCAGGATGATGACTTCGTTATTTCGCTCTCTTGTACGTGCCCATCACTTGGCCTTCGGCGAGGACATGACCTTTCACGGCGGCTGCCATGTCCTCTTTAGAAGCCGGCGCTTTCGCTAGCGATTCGACGTCAAGCGCATACACCCGGAAGAAATAATGGTGCGGTTTACCTGGCGGAGGACACGGTCCGCCGTACCCTTTTTTATCGAAACCGTTCATGCCTTCTTTGCCGTCCCCATTCGACCCCTCAGCTAATTTGTTTGCCTTGCCCGGTAAATCGTAAAGAATCCAGTGAACGAAAGTTCCTGAGGGCGCGTCCGGGTCTTCGCACATGATCGCGATGCTTTTGGTATTTGCCGGCGTGCCGCTCCATTCCAATGGCGGAGAGACGTTCTGCCCATCGCAGGTATACTTTTCGGGAATCGGTTGACCTTCGGAAAACG
Organism: uncultured Acidobacteriaceae bacterium; assembly: GCA_963703035.1. Taxonomy (GTDB): domain Bacteria; phylum Acidobacteriota; class Terriglobia; order Bryobacterales; family Bryobacteraceae; genus Bog-105. The sequence goes on from OY969780.1 coordinate 4,655,434, forward strand.
CGGATGAGCTTACATGCAGTGTCATATTCGTTGCTCCTGAACTCGCAAGCGGAGTGAGTCCAAGCAATGCTGCTATCGCAAGAGTGCTGGAAAACATATCTTCAAAACGAGATCTTATATCCTACAACGAGTTTATGAATTATACACACGCGCTTTCGCGCAGCTTTCTTGTCGCGGCTGCATTTGGGGTTGCGTTCGCTGCAGCGGCCGAAAGAAACGAGATCACCATCGAACGCGGCGTAAAAGCAACGATGCGCGACGGCGTAATTCTCCGCGCCGATATTTACCGGCCAAAGGCGGACGGCCGCTTCCCCGTGCTTCTCGAGCGCACGCCTTACAACAAGACCGGCGACGCGGATACCGCGCTCGAAGCGGCGGCTCACGGCTACGTTGTCATCATTCAGGATGTCCGCGGCCGCTATACGTCAGAGGGCGAATGGTACCCGTTCATGCACGAATCGCAAGACGGATACGACACCGTGGAATGGGCCGCAGCGCTTCCGTATTCCAACGGCAAGGTGGGCATGTTCGGCGGCTCGTACGTCGGCGCGACGCAGATGTTGACGGCTATCGCGCATCCTCCTCATCTCGCGGGCATTTGTCCGGTCGTCACAGCCAGCAACTATCACGATGGCTGGACCTATCAGGGCGGAGCGTTTGAGCAGTGGTTCAACGAATCCTGGACGTCAGGACTTGCGCAGGACACGTTGAATCGCGCCGTACAGAAGCGAACGAACGCGCTCGAAGGGATGTGGACGCTTCCGCTCGCGAAGTATCCGCTGTTCAATTTCGAGAGCCCGATGGCAGCATCCAACTTGACCGCGTCATTAGCTCCCTACTTTCTGGACTGGCTCGCTCACCCCGATTACGACGAGTATTGGAAGCGCTGGTCGATTGAAGAACACTATTCAGATATCGCGGTTCCGGCTCTAACCGTTGCAGCCTGGTATGACATCTTTCAAGGCGGATCTCTGCGCAACTACATCGGTATGAAGACGAAAGCCGCAACGCAAGCGGCGAGAGATGGCCAGCGCCTGCTGGTTTTGATCGGCGGCCATGCCGGGAGCGGACGCAAAATCGGCGATGTCGATTTCGGTCCGGCTGCGACTCAATATGATGAGGACGGAATTATTGTGCCCTGGTACGACTTTCTGCTGAAGGGCGTGCAAAATGATTTCGCCAAACCAAAGCGCGTGAAGATCTTCGTCCTGGGCGAGAACCAGTGGCGCGAAGAAGATGACTGGCCCTTAGCTCGCGCGCGCAGCACGAAGTATTTCCTGCATTCAGCCGGAAAAGCGAATTCGCTTCGCGGCGATGGAACCCTCTCGCCAAAGCAATCTGGGTCTGAAGCTTCCGACCGTTACGGCTACGATCCTGCGAATCCCGTCGCAACGATTGGCGGTCCTTTGTGCTGCGATTCGCAGCACCTCGAACCAGGACCGCGCGATCAACGGCCCGACGAGGCGAGGGAGGATGTGTTGATCTACTCTACCGGTCAGCTACAGCGCGACTTAGAAATCACCGGGCCGATCAGTCTCGAGCTATATGCCAATTCCTCGGCTGTAGATACTGATTTCACGGGGAAACTGGTTGATGTCTGGCCGGACGGTTTCGCGCAGAATTTGACGGAGGGAATCGTTCGCGCGCGCTATCGCGATTCGCAGGACAAACCGCAATTGATGAATCCGGGGCAGGTTTACAAATTCACGATTGACCTGTGGTCGACGAGCAACGTGTTCCGAAAGGGACATCGGCTGCGGCTCGAAATCAGCAGCAGCAACTTTCCCCGGTTTGATCGCAATCTAAATACAGGCGAAGAGGCCGCGTTCGCGCGCCGCCACGTCTCCGCCACCAACACGATCTACCACGACGCGCAGCATCCGTCGGCGCTGGTTCTGCCGGTCGTCGCGCAGTGATTGCTAGGTCAGGTTGTAATACTTGGTTCCGAGACTTATATTTGATTGGAGTCCATATGGCTACTCAAAGTCCCTCACCTTTAGAGTTCTACAACGCATTCTGGGAAGTCGCTTCGGAACAGACTGGCTCGCTCCTCGATTGTTGGATGAATTATCAGGACTTCACTTCGCTGATGCGATCGCGTATGTTCCCGGAGATCGCCAGACGACTCGGGGTCTGCTGTTACCAGCGCGATTACTATACGCTGGATGGGATTTTCTATAGAGAACGAGACGATAAGAACTTCCCGGAGTATATGACCTACGCAAAATTCATTTCGGTTGCACTTGAGCACGAAAACGACGCAGGTCGAAGCCAAGTCGAAATGAATAAGCTCCAATTGTTCAATACCCCCTTGAAGGTGTTAATCACATATCCAACAAAGCGCGATCCGAGCGAGAAGCTACTCGCGAAGTATGAAGAGATCGTTTCAGGGGCGGACATCTTCAATGACATGTCAACTCTCCGGCGGCAATTAGTAATTTTTGGCTCTCGTAAGGACGAGCGCCCTATATGGGAGGCGTTCGTGTACTCGCAAGGTAAGTTCGTTCCCGTGGAGAGGCAGCCTTCAATTCAAGGCAAAGCTGCACCCTCGCAGTAAACGCTCATAAAGTCGCAACGCCGATCAGAATTAAACCGAGTGCATAACCGGCAAACATGAGGCCGATGAGCCGGTTCGCTTGCGGTGGTGCAGTGCGAAATTCTTTCCAGATGACGACGCCCCAGATCGCCGCTACCAGCGTTGCGCCTTGCCCGAGAGCGTAGGAGATCGCGGGTCCGGCTACACCTGAAGCGATTATGTTGAAACTCAGCGCAACCATCCAGACGATGCCGCCGAGCACGCCCGCGGAATGCACCTTCATCGTGCCTGCGAAGTATTGTCCGTAAGTCTTGCCGCCGGCCTTGATGAAGATCGTGTTCACTACGATGTTGCTGATCACAAGGCCAATCGCGAAGAAGAACAGCGCGGTATACGGAGTGAGATAACCGGGCTCGATTGGAGTCGTATTGAAGCTCGGCGAAATGGCCTTTTGGAGTTGCGGGTAGAAAAAGCCCATCAAACAACCCGCAATGACGCTGAAGACTAGCCCTCTCGCTGCGCGTGTTCCCGCAGCTGCGGGCAATTTGCTGTACGCCAGGGCCGACACGATCATCGCGAAAATCACCAGTACGACGCCTGCGAATAACAGGAGCGGGTTGCCTTTTGGCGTTTGGACATAGCTTGCAATCGTCCCAATCACCAGCGCCAGCCCGACCCCAACCGGAAAGGCGACGGACATGCCTGCGGCATCGATGCCGACGACCAAAAGAATGTTGGAGATGTTGAATATGGCGCCGCTGAACATGGCTCTCACGATCGATCCGTGGGTTGCGAGATGGAGATTCTCAGCCGCGCTCATTCCAGAGGAGCCGAAGCTGCCCAGCGTAAACATGAAAAGCACGCTGAAGACCATCACGCCAATCGCGTAGTCCCAATAAAACAGCTCGAACGGCCAATCGGTTCTTCCCGCGAGCTTCTGCGTGTTGGCCCAGGATCCCCATCCGAGCATTGTGATAACGCAGAACAGAATTGCTAAACCCAGCGATTCGACCGTGAACATGCTTGACTTAATGTAGCGGACGCTTTAGGTCGTACGCCCGAAAAGGAGACCCGCAAATGCCATCTGAAGAGTTGTCGCTCGAATCGGAAGGGACCACAGCGGTCCTCACGCTCAATCGCCCGAATCGCAGGAATGCGCTCTCGTTGAGCCTTATGCGCGCGCTCATCGGATGCCTCGAGGAGATCGAGCGCAGCCCCAGTACACAGGTCGTAATTTTAGCGGCGGCAGGGAACGTCTATTCCTCGGGCCACGATCTGAGCGAGATGGTGGGCCGCTCGGTCAGCGACTACCGCGAGATCTTCGATGTCTGCGCGGACCTGATGATGAAAATCCAATCCATCCCTCAGCCGGTGATCGCAGAAGTGCAAGGCGTGGCGACCGCGGCCGGTTGCCAGTTGGTTGCGAGCTGCGATCTCGCCATTGCCTCCGAGCAGGCCACGTTCGCGACGCCCGGTGTTCGCATCGGCCTTTTCTGCACCACTCCGATGGTTGCGCTAAGCCGGGCGATCGGACGCAAACGCGCTCTACAGATGCTCCTTACCGGTGAAAGCATCAATGCCGCAACTGCCGCTGAATGGGGATTAATCAATGATGTGGTCCCGGCAGGGGATCTCAAATCAGCGACGCGCAAGCTCGCTGCACGGATCGCTCAGGCCAGTCCGCTCACCGTGAGTATCGGCAAGCAAGCTTATTACACGCAGATCGACCTTGATCAACCCAAAGCCTACGGATACGCGAAGGAAGTGATGACTGTGAATGCACTGGCCGGCGATGCACAAGAGGGCATTTCGGCCTTTCTCGAAAAGCGCCCGGCGTGTTGGTCCGGCAAGTAACTGATCAGCCGTGTCCGCTACGATTTCCTCGATTTCGAGGCGTACCCCGATTGGCGCCGAACCTCCTCTCGACGGCAGTGGAACGCACTTCCGCGTCTGGGCGCCTCAACACAAGTCGCTCAACGTGACGTTTGAGCAAACGCGGCGCGCAGCGGCCGCACTCGCAAACGAGGGCAACGGCTACTTTTCAGCTGTTGTCCCTGACGTTCGCGCAGGCACGCGTTACAAGTACCAGGTTGACGGAGGCGAGTCATATCCCGATCCGGCTTCGCGCTACCAGCCTACGGGCCCGCACGGATGGTCAGAAATCATCGATCCGAATTTATTTCGGTGGTCGGACAACGACTGGCCCGGACTCGAGTTAGCAGGCCAGGTAATTTACGAGATGCATCTCGGCACGTTCACGTCGCAAGGAGTTTGGCGGAGCGCGGCGGAGAAGTTAACGTATCTGCGCGACACCGGCATCACAGTAATCGAAGTAATGCCGGTGGCGGATTTTCCAGGCAAGTTTGGATGGAGTTACGACGGCGTGCAACCATATGCGCCTGCTTCGATTTACGGCGCTCCGGACGATATGCGGGCGTTTGTTGATCAGGCGCACGCAGCGGGTCTGGGGGTCATTCTGGACGTTGTCTATAACCACTTAGGTCCCGACGGCAATTACCTGACGAAATTTTCCCCGTTCTATCTGACGGCGCGCCACAAGACCGATTGGGGCGAGGCAATCAACTTCGATGGCGAAGAGAGCGGACCGGTTCGCGAGTTTTTTCGGGAGAACGCCGCGTATTGGATTCGCGAGTTTCATCTCGATGGGCTGCGGCTTGATGCGACGCAGGACATCCACGATGACTCTGAGCCGCACATCATCGCTGAAATCACCTGTGCGGCCCGAACGGCCGCGGGAAAGAAATCGATTCTTCTGGTTGGGGAGAATGAACCGCAAGACACGCGTCTGATTCGGCCTGTGAAAGATGGCGGCTACGGCCTCGATGCGCTCTGGAATGACGATTATCACCATACGGCGATCGTTGCGACGACAGGGCGGGCCGGGGCTTATTACACGGATTATCGCGGCAGCGCTCAAGAGTTCCTGTCGGCGGTCAAGTACGGATACTTGTTCCAGGGGCAGTGGTACCGCTGGCAAGAGAAGCGGCGGGGCACCCCTACCTTCGGCTTGCCTCGCGCCGCGATGATCAACTTTATTCAGAACCACGATCAGATTGCCAACTCCGTGCGCGGGCAACGCCTTCACGAGTTGACGTCGCCCGGAGTGTTTCGAGCCATTACGGCACTCACCTTGCTCGCACCGGGCACGCCGATGCTCTTTCAGGGAGAAGAGTTCGCAGCCTCAACGCCTTTTCTGTATTTCGCGGACCACAAACCCGAGCTAGCCGAGCGGATTAAGGCGGGGCGGCTCGAATTTCTGGGACAATGGCGCTCATTCACTCTCCCTGAAGTGCAGAAGTGCTTTTACGATCCGCATGCCATCGAGACATTTGAGAGATCCAAACTCGATTTCGCTGAGGCCGGCAGGCATGCTGAAATCTATGCGCTTCACCGCGACTTATTGCGCCTTCGCCGCGAGGATCCGGTCCTGAAACGGCAGGGGCGAGATGGCCTTGATGGCGCCGTGTTTTCGCGGGAGTGCTTTGTGGTCCGATTCTTCTCGCCGGATTACCGGAACGACCGGCTGCTGTTAGTTAATCTTGGAATAGAAGTGGACCTGAATCCTGCGCCAGAACCGCTGCTCGCTCCTCCCCCGTCTGCGGAATGGGTGAAAATGTGGTCCTCTGAAGACCCGCAGTACGGCGGATGCGGAACCGCGCTCCTCGACACCGAGCAAAACTGGAAGATTCCGGGTCAAGCCGCAGTTCTTTTGCACCCCCGGCCGCTCGACGACTGAGACCCGAGTTTGCCAACCGAACCTCAAGTCAAGCAGATCTTCAGCCGGCAAGCCGGCGCTTCCTTGTCCCAAAGCGATGTGGAGACGCTGACCGAAACCGAGTGGCTGGTTACGAACGGCCTTGGAGGATACGCATCGGGAACCATCGGCGGAAGCCTCACGCGCGTGTTCCACGGCTATTTGATTGCCGCGCTTCCCGCGCCTTTCGGGCGGACGATGATGCTCAACGACATTCTCGAGGAGGTGGTTCTCCCGGATGGCCGCGCGATTCCGCTGAATGGATTCGACCGCGCCGGGGCTGAGCGATTCGGCGCATCTCCATACCTCACGAGTTTCCGTGTTGATCTGGGGCTGCCGCTCTGGATCTACGAATTCGATGGACTGACGCTAGAAAAGAGCCTCGTTCTGCCGCATGGCCAGAACACGACGTATTTGAATTACCGCATTTCATCCGGTTCAGGCGCTCTGAAGCTGCGGCTGCGGCCGGCGGTAAACATGCGCGGCCAAGAGGCTCCGGTCGACACGCCCGTCGAAGCGTACACATTTACAGTTCGGGACCACCGCTATGAGCTCCTGAAAGAGTCGAACGATCTCCCTCCGCTGCGGATCATGGTGCTAGCCGAAGGCACGGGCCTGACGGTCGAGCCCGCAGTGATTCGCGATGTGATCTATCCGGTCGAGAGAGGCCGTGGATACGTCTGGAAAGGCGATCTATGGAGCCCCGGATATTTTTCGGTCGAGATTACTGCCGGCAATGATGCAAGCCTGGTTGCCTCGACAGAAACCTGGGACATCATGTCCGCGCTTGCGCCCCCAGACGCTTTCGAGACAGAGCACGATCGAAGACGGCGTCTGCTGTTAGAAGCTCGTCCGAGCGGCTGCGATGAAACCTCTGACGAGCTGATTTGGGCGGCCGATCAATTCGTGATCAGCCCGGTAGGGCGGCAGGAGGACACAGCGCGCGCGCGCGCGGCCGGGGACGAAATTCGAACCATCATTGCCGGTTACCACTGGTTCACCGATTGGGGCCGCGACACGATGATCGGTTTAGAGGGACTGACGCTCGTAACCGGGCGGCAGGTCGAGGCTAGTTATATCTTGCGGACGTTTGCCCACTACATTTGGGATGGTCTGATTCCTAACATGTTCCCCGAGGGCAAGAAGGACGGGCTTTACAATACTGCCGACGCGACGCTTTGGTTTTTCCACGCGCTCCACCGCTATACCCGGCACACGAGAGATTGGCATTTGTTGCGGCAACTGTTGCCTCAGCTGGCGGACATCATCGATCATCATCTGCGCGGCACGCGGTTCAACATTCATGTGGACGCTAGGGACGGACTGCTGGTGCAGGGGCAGGAAGGATACCAACTGACCTGGATGGATGCGAAGGTAGGCAACTGGGTGGTGACTCCGCGGCGCGGCAAGGCGGTCGAGATCAATGCGCTCTGGTACAACGCGCTGCGACTTCTGGAGCACTGGCTGAGGCAGACGGAGAACACCGCCGACGCCGATCGCATTCGAGAGCATGCCGAGAAAGCCAGGGCCTCCTTCAACGAGCGCTTCTGGTATGAAAAGGGCGGCTACCTTTACGATGTCATCGATGGAGAAGACAGACGGCCCGACCCGGCCTGCCGGCCAAACCAGTTGTTCGCGATTTCGCTCGATTATCCGGTTTTGAATCAGGAGCGCTGGCGACCGGTCGTCGAAGTCGCGCGGGAGAAGCTATTGACCCCGGTTGGGCTGAGATCGCTTGCACCCGGAGACAAAGATTTCAAGGCGCGCTATGACGGAGATCTTCGGTCGCGCGATGCGGCCTACCATCAAGGAACAGTCTGGGCGTGGCTGATAGGGCCATTCATCGACGCGTGGTTAAAGGTGTATCCTGACGAGCTCGAGAGGGCGCGCGGGTTTCTCGAAGGATTCAAATCGCATCTCGATTCGGCGTGCGTCGGGTCAATCAGCGAAATCTTCGACGCAGAACCGCCCTTCACGCCGCGTGGCTGTTGCGCCCAGGCCTGGAGCGTCGCCGAAGTCCTTCGTTCTTATGCCAAGACGAGCGGCATTCCCGAAGTGGCGCAGCCGCGCCCGGAGTTTACCAGCGTTGAGGTGACTTAAGGACTGGGTGGAGCGGTCGTTTCAGGCTGCGATGACGGCTTTTGAGCCGGCATGCTCGCAGCCAGGCCTGTCTCAACCGGCATGGTCTTCATTTGGGTGGGTTCCTGTGTAGAACGCCGGTCCGAATGCCTGAGCGACAGGCTAGAAGCCTGCTCCGCGTCTCGATGCACACGTTTGCGGAGTTGCTCCAATTGAGTGAACGCTCGTGTGAAGGCGCGCTCGGCGGTGGTTTTGTAGCGAGTGAAGCGCTCGAACTTTTTGTGATCTTCTTCGCTCCAGTCCAAGATGCTCTTATCTTCGAGCGACTTCTCGAGCTCGTTGTAGCGGAGCGTGTTGCGCCTGAGAATCCATTGGGCGTGCACGGCCTGCTCGATGAAGGAACGCTGCAGGCTATCTTCGGGCTCGTAATCGCGTAGCCAATCTTCGAGGAGCTGCTTGAACGCTTCTTCGCTCTCACCCTTAATGATGATCTGATTCGAGCAGCAGCCGTGAGTTGTCGAATTGCGAGAAGAAATGGCTTTTCCGTTTTGCGTGCGAGGGCCGGTTGAGTGCCCGAGCCGAGGTTGCGGCGCGTAATTTTCTGGCATTTGTTACCTGCTCGATGTTGTAGCGCCGAGGAGAACGGTGGAGCGAAAACTTTTGACCTAAGCGGCTGATTCAGCGGGGAAAGCGATTTTTTAAAAAGCCGTGATCGCACGCCGGGGCGGGTACGGCGGGTGGTTTTACGAAACGAACTCCCGGATTGGGTTCGTTTTTGCGAATTGCTATTCGCGGCTCCTAGGGCGTGTGAAATTCGCCCCAGGCGTGTTTCAGCTCTTCAGCGAGTTCCTCGACCGGCGGCTCCTGGCTGCGACGGCTAGACCCGCGATCCCGGCCCTCTGAATCCCACCGCAGGACGATGATTCCCATGCCGATCAGCACAAGACCCGTAACGCACGCAATTCGCTCTCCGTCGCTCAATGTGCTTCCTCCCGTAGTTGGACTGGAGCCGCCGCATGCCGCCCAGCGAGTAGACGCCGCGCTGTGCAAAAGGTTTTCTTCTCTTGCCTACCGCGGCTGGCGGTAGATTTCGGTGTTGCCGGTAAGGCCAAACGGCATCTGCCCACCGTCGGATTGGCTGTTGAGGATCGTGTAATAGCTTTGCGTTGCCCCGCGCCAGACCGTGAAGTCCGCCTTGCCACTTCCGTTGAAGTCTCCGGCGACCGGCGCGTCGCCGAACAGGCCCCACTGCTGCATGTAAGGAGCGCTTCCGTCGCTCGGAATCACGTACCAGGTTCCATTGGATGGCCGCCATACGGCTACATCCGTCTTGCCGTCGCCGTCAAAGTCGGCAGCTACGGGAACATCGCCGGGCAGCCCCCATTGCGGCGAATACAGGGCTCCGCTCCCGCTCAGCACGATGTACCAGGTCCCGTTTGAGGGCCGCCATACCGCGAGATCGCTCTTTCCGTCGCCATCGAAATCGCCGACGATCGGTATGTCGCCCGGCAACCCCCAAGCGCGAACATACGGCGCGTTCGGATTGCTGCTCGGAATGATCCACCACTGGCCGGTAGATGGCCGCCACACCGCGAAATCGGCTTTTCCGTCGCCATCAAAATCACCGGCTACCGGCACATCGCCCGGTTGGCCCCAACTGGGTTGGCTGAGCGGATTGCCGGGATTGCTGCTCGGAATCACGAACCAGTTACCCGTTGAGGGCTGCCATACTGCAAAATCCGTCTTGCCATCGCCGTCGAAATCGCCGGGCACGCGCACGCAGAACGCTGGACCCAGACTGCCGACGCTGAGCTTCGTCGCCAACACGTTGGTCGGTAAACCGTATTGACCCATGTAGGGCGCGCCCGGATTGCCGCTGGGCACGACGTACCAGTTTTGGTTCGACGGCCGCCATACGGCGAAGTCCGTCACGCCATCCCCGTCATAGTCGGCCGGCACCGGCACGTCACCCGGCAATCCCCACTGCTTGACGATCACCGCTCCGGAAGTCTTCGCTGAACGCACGTACCAAGAACCCGTCCCCGGCCGCCACACGGCTATCTCCTGGTGGCCCGAGCCGTCAAAATCTCCAGCCAGCGGCACATCCCCGGGCAGCCCCCACTGGGTGCTGGATGGAGCCCCTGTGCCGCTCAAAACCGAATACCAGGTCTGGTTCGAGGGCCGCCATACCGTCAGGTCAGCCTTCCCGTCACCATCAAAATCGCCGCTGACCGGAATGTCACCGGGTAAGCCCCACTGCTGAGCGTACGGGGAGCGGCTGCGGCTCGGAATCACAAACCACATCCCGGCTGAGGGACGCCACACCGCGAAATCGGTTTTCCCGTCGCCGTCGTAATCGGCCGCCACCGGAATATCGCCGGGCGCTCCCCACTGCTCCTGGACCAGGGTCCCGGGGTTACTGCTCTCGTACACGAACCACATGCCGTTCGATGGCCGCCACGTCGCGTAATCGAGCTGCCCATCGCCATCGAAATCACCGATGATGCTGACGTCGCCCGATTGTGCGCCGCCAAATGGAGCTTGCGAATTCTCCGTTCCTGTTCCCGTTAAGGACACACTTTGCGTCCCACCTGGAGCGCTATCGCTGAAGCTGAGGGAGCCGCTTCGCGAGCCGGTTCCCGTAGGCGCGAAAGTCACCGAAACCGTGCACGATGCGCCTGCCGCCAGGCTCGCGCCGCAGTTGTTGCTCTGCAGGAAATCCGATGGATTCGCTCCAGTAAGGTAGATCAGCCGAATGTTCAATGGAGTTGTGCCGGTGTTCGAAAGCGTGATACTCCGGACGCCGCTCGCGGTCGCCGCCCGTTGGCTGCTGAACGACAGGCTGCCGGGCGAAAGACTCGCCGCGCCTGAGACCGAGCTCGCGCCGCCCCACTCATTCACCAGGTTGGCCACATTGACCGACCCTAAGCCCGTCGCGAGATCGTATCCGGGGGTGGACGGGTATTTCGCGCTACCTGTTCCGTATCCGGCTTCGCCCGGCACTGCGTTATTACCCACTGTCACATCGTTGAAGATGCAAGCACCGGTGGGCGGAACAGAGGAGCTCGAAGCGTTGCACTGCGCTACGTTCTCCGTAGCCGCAAGTTGGTAGAGCACGTTGTCCGCCTGCCCCTGCCGCGCGCCGGTGCGTTGCTTCACGAGCGCGATCACGCCCGCGAAGGAGGGTGCCGAAGCCGACGTGCCGCTCACGCCATCAAACGTGAATTGTCCCTTGCTGTTGGCCGTGCATGAGCCGTCTTCGCATAGCAAATAGTAGTCGTGACTTGCGGCGCTGAGGGAAATGTCGGGAACGTCGCGCGCTCCGTCATTGGGTATCCCCGTGACTCCGGTCTGCCAGGCCGGCTTTGGAAAAAACACACTTGCGCCCCCTCCCGTGGCCCAGATACCCGCATTCGCGCTGCCGCACTGAGCGACCGTGCAGCTCTCGTTCCAGACATCTTCGGGGATGTAGGACAGCGCGCTTCCAAAGGTGGAACCGTTCTGCGCACTCCAGTACGCAGCATTGTTGCCATTCTCATTGAATTCCGTCCCGCCCACCGCTACCGTGTACGCTGTCGCCGCGATGATGTTCACCGAAAACGGGCCCACCGCAGTTTTCTCTGAGTTCGGATCATCGCAGCCTGCCGAACCTGAATCTCCGGTGGAGACGGTATACGTGATGCCCTCAGCGGCTGCCTGTTGAGCCATTGCTTGGATGTTATCGGCAGAGGATTGCGCGTAGTGGTTTTCACAATCTCCGTAGCTTTCCGTCATTACATCGGCCAAATTGTTGTCGATGATGTACTGGGCGGACGTATCAACGTCGCCCGAGACGATCAGCTCGATCGTGGCGTTCGGCGCAACCGCTCCCGCCCAGGAAACATCGAGCAGCGACTCGGTTTCATCTCCCTTTACGAGCCCAGGGTCCTTGCTGCCGGGCACGACCATGATCTTCGGGGGATTGCTGGGCAAACCGAACACGCTGCGAAAGCTCGTGACGTCGGAAGCCTTGATGTTTGATTGCGCTACGACCGCGATTGTCGCTCCGGTTCCGTTGAATCCCGCGGCGTACAAGGGATTGATGTTATAGATGGTCGCGTAATCCGCGGGGGCCAAGCCGTGCGACCCGTCGCTTGCCGTAAATTCCGGCACCGATGAGCCGGGCTGCGGGCCAGGAACGTAGGGAATGCCTTGCTTCGCAATACGCACCTGCGGTTTCAGCTTGAAATTGTGCAGCCGGGCCACGCCCGTGACGACCGGCGCGAGCGCGGCGGGTATCTGCGGATCCTTCGCATTGGCCCAATGCTCTTCGCCATTGACGAGGAACTTATGAATGGGGGTGTGGAAGGCGTTCTCAACTTGTGCAGCGGTTCCCGAGAACTCGATGACCGTGCGCCCGTGAGAGGCGCCTGCGACTTCGAGACCCTGTGACTCGAGCCACGCCGTAATGACCTCGATATCGTGGTCGGACGGACCAAATCGCCGGCCAAATTCTTCGGGCGTGACCCAGTGGTGATAATTAGGCGAAGATACCTGCTGCTGCTCTACGAGCAACTGGTTCAGAGCCGAATCCTGCGCCGGGCTGCGCTTCAGCAGCAGAACGATGTGATCCAAGGCGAGATCGACCGACACGGGGCCCTGGTCAAACTCCGGGCGGGCAAGCGGATGAGTGTTGCCGCGCAACGTCACCAAGCGCGTATTATCAATGGCTTGCGTGATTCGGTTCGGGGTGGTTGCGGGGGAGACCGGAGCCGCCTGGGCACTCGCGTCGAGCTGGGCAACCCCAAGCAGGGCAAATATGGTTAAGACTATCAGACCGTCTCCAGAGCTGCGCATTCAAATGCTCCTCCCACAATAAGGTCAAAACCCCTGCTCTTTTTGCTTCTTATTTTAGCGGGATAAGCGCTACATTGTCTTGTCGCCGTGGTCGGGTTGGCTTTGCGGGGGTCTAGTGGAACTCTGGTACTCTGATACTCGTAACCTTTAACTTGAGGAGGAATTGATGTCGAAACAAGACGAAGCCGGCCTGATTCTGAAGCTGTACGACCTGCGCCGTGAAGCCACTATGCGCAAGGCGCGCGACTGGTACTTCCGGGATTTTCATCCGGAATCGCTGAACGACGTGAACGATGCGATGTTCAGCGAAAACAGCGGGTATTTGCGTATGGTCCTGAGCTATTGGGAGATGGCCGCGGCGCTCGTGAACGATGGGGCGATCAGCTTAGATCTCTTTAATGACACCAACGGCGAGCAGATCGCCGTGTTTTCCAAGATTGAGCCATTGCTGGGAGAGCTTCGGTCCGCTTACGGACCGCACTTCCTCAAAAATCTTGAGAAGCTGATCGATGCAACGCCGGACGGCCGGAAGAAAGTTGCGGAGGCGCGCGAGCGCATGAAGAAAATCCGGACCGAGCTTCAATCCAAGCAAGCCAGAGCCGCTCAGCGCGCCTGAGCGGCACTCTTTTACAGTCGCGGTTCAGAGGCGCGTTCGAGAAGACTTTGTACTTCTTTGTCGGTGGTTTGAGAGAAGTCTGCATACCACGCTCCCACGGCGCTGAACGGTTCCGGCGTCGAGGCGCAGACCACTTCGTCAGCCTGGAGCCGTAAATCGCGGCAGGTCTCGGGTGCGCCCACCGGGACCGCAACGATGATCCGACGCGGGTGTTGCGGGCGCAACGCCTTCACTCCGGCCATCATGCTGGCGCCGGTTGCTAACCCGTCATCGACGAGGATCACCGTCCGGTCCTGGACCGGAATCGCGGGACGATTTTCACGGTAGAGCCGCTCGCGGCGCTCGAGTTCCTGCCCCTCGATCGCCGTGATGCGGTTAATGAGGTCTTCCGAAATCCCCAAGTCCTCAATCAGATCCTGATTCAGCACGCGCACTCCTCCGCTGGCGATTGCGCCAATGGCCAATTCCTCGCGTCCGGGCAAGCCTAACTTGCGAACCAGGAATACGTCGAGCTCGGCGCGCAGAAGCCGGGCTACTTCAAACGCGACGGGAACGCCGCCGCGAGGCAGCGCGAGGATCAGCGGGTGCGTGTCGGAATTCGACGCGAGAAGCTGACGCCCGAGTATTTCACCGGCCTCGCTGCGGTCCCGATAGATGGCGAAGCTGCGCATTTTCTTGTTTCCAGACCGTGCGCTTTGTAGTATACTGCTGGCATTTAGCTTCGGGAGGAAGGAACATGCTTACAAGATTTGTTCCGCGCGCATGCGCTCTGGCGATCGCGCTTTTGGTTGCCGTTTTCTGCGGCAGCGCTCAAACGACCGTTTCAACGGGCAGTATTCAGGGGACTGTAACCGATCCCTCGGGCGCGGCAGTTGCCGGCGCGAAGGTCACCATCACCGGTAAAGCTACGGGTAGCGTCGCAACGACGACGACGAGCGGGTCGGGAAGCTATAGCTCTGGCGGCCTGATCCCGGGAGACTACGAAGTCAAAGTTGAGCAACCCGGGTTTTCGACTTCAGTCCTCACGGCCACTGTGCAGGTGGGCGTCACCGCGAACGGAAACATCAAGCTCGCGATTGGTCAAGCGTCTCAAGTGGTCGAAGTTACGACCGCAGCCGTAGCCGTGAATCCGGATCAAGCGATGGTGCAAGGTACGATCACGGCGGCGCAGATCGACACGCTCCCCATTAACGGGCGTAACTTCCTCGATCTCGCGCAGCTCGAGCCCGGCGTGCAGATTCAGGACGGGACAAATTTCGATCCCACAAAAGTTGGTTATTCTTCGATCTCGTTCGGAGGCCGCTTCGGCCGAACGGCGCGTATCTCGGTCGATGGCTTGGATGTTTCGGATGAGACCGTTGGGACGACCACGGAAGACATTCCCTCGAGCGGGATTCAGGAGTTCCAGCTCAGCCAATCAAATCTCGACCTATCGAACGACCTCACGTCCTCGGGTGCCGTCAACGTGGTTACCCGCTCGGGCAGCAATGAGTTTCATGGGGAGCTGTTTTACTTGATTCGCGATAGCCGGTGGGGTGCGCAGATCATGCATCCGCAGGGCATCCCGTTCCCATATCAGCGCAACCAGATGGGCGGCCGCTTGGGAGGCTATCTGATTAAAGACAAGCTCTTCTTCTTTATGGACTACGAGCGCACGAAGCAGGATGAGTCAGTTCCCGTGCAATACGCGGCACCGTTTCAGAACTTCTCCGGCACATTTGCGGCGCCCTTCCGCGAAAACGAGCCCATGGGGCGGGTCGACTGGCAGGCCACCAACAATCTGCGCATGTTTTACCGGTTTAACTATTTCGACAACCTCGCCGATGCAACATTCTTTTCCTCCAGCTTGAGCGTTTATAAGAACAAGGACTACACGCGTTCCCATGTAGTGGGGGCGGACTTCACGAGCGGTGGCGGCCAGTTCACTCATACCATCCGTTTTTCCTGGCTGCATTTTGAGAACAACATTGCGGACGCAGTGGTCGGCAGCAGCCTGCCTCTGGCCAACCTAGGCATCGCGCTGAATTTAAATAATGGGCCGACGACCGGGCCGAATTACCTGGCGCCCCAGGCAACTCTGCAACACAACACGCAAGTTAAATACGACGGAGGCAAGCCCTGGGGCACGCACTTCCTGCGCTACGGCATGAACTTCGATCATATTCAGGGAGGCGGCTTTGCGAGTTTCTTCAAGATCGCGCCTTACGTGCAGTCGAATTACTTTCCCGGCGATATCGCGGCTGCGGCGACTGGCCCTTTTCCGGGCGGCTCAGGCAATCCGCTCAACTATCCCGTGGACTTTGTGATTATCGGCAATGGCCAGGGATATTCGACCGAGCATCCGGCCGTGGGTTACCCGGCGGGAGGCTTGGGGCCCGATAATCGGTTCGGTGCATATATTGGCGATACCTGGAAGATTCGTCCCAACCTGACCATGATCTACGGGCTGCGATACGTGCGCGACACGGGCCGAACGGATAGCGACCTGCCTGGGTTCCCACAACTGGACGCCCTGATTCCCGGCACGGGCGGCAAAGTGAATCAGCCGAATTTAAATTTTGCCCCGCAGATTGGCTTCGCCTGGGATCCTAAGGGCAATGGCAAGACCGTGTTCCGGATAGGCTCGGGCCTCTTTTATGAGAACGTCATCTATAACAACGTTTTGTTCGATCGCCCGCTGCGCTTGCCGTCGGGAGCATTCTTAGCGAGTCCGCTGGTCTGTAACGCCGGTAGCGCTTTGCCAGCGTCTGTGCCGGGCGGGACGCTCACGATACCTTCGGCGCTTTGCAGTGAGACGATCGGTCAAGCGGCTGCCGGCATTGCGGCTTTCCAGTCGCAATTTCAAGCTTTAAACCCATTTAGCCTTACCACGCCGAACCCGAATTACCTTGTGACGCAATTGAACAAAGGCGTAAATTTGCCCTTAGGCCTGTTTGCGCCCGATTACAAGACGCCACGCTCCTTGCAGATGAATGCGGGGTTCCAGCACGAACTGCGTCCTGGCATGGTACTCACGGTGGATTATCTGCGGAACATTACGACGCACACTTTGCTGGGTATTGATTCAAATCACGTCGGCGACACTCGTTACTTCAATAAAGGCGCGGCACAGGCGGCGATTGCCACGACTCTTGCGGCGTGCGGAGTGGGTAGTATTCAGGCGGGCATTAATGCGCCGTGTCCATCGGCGACGTTCCAAGCGGCGAACGGAGTACGGCCGCTGAACATGACTGATTTTGCTGGTAACGGGCTCACGTCGCCGGGTATTGATTTCGGCGGCGTTTGCCCGACGACGTATGGATGCGCATTTTCTGGGATGAATCCCACTGCGCCAGAGATACCGCTTCTGTATCCAATCGGGCGCTCTGTTTACAACGGTCTGGACGTCAAGCTCACGCAAAATGTGAGTCATCCGCTGCCCGGAATACGATATTTCAATTTCCAGGTAGCGTACAGTTTGTCGCGATTTGTCAATAACGGCGGAACGAATTCCGGCACCTCGCCGGGCAACAACGACCAGGATTTCGTTATCAGTGCGGTCGACAATCGAAATCCACTGGGCTTTATGGGCCCCTCCTTGCTTGACCGCACGCACCAGCTTTCATTTGGCGGCGTCGCGGATCTGCCCGGCTCTTTCCGTGCCTCAATCGTCAGCCATTTCTATTCCGGCTTACCTATCTCGCTGCAGGTGCCCAACACCGGAGCCGGGGCGGGCGAGATCTTCCGCACCGATTTTACAGGTGACGGAACCGTACAGGATCTCTTGCCCGGGACGAACGTAGGCGCGTTTAATCGACAGGTCGGGGTCTCGGGGCTCGCGGGCCTGATTGCCAACTACAACAGCACGATCGCGAATCAACCGACCCCGGCGGGACAGGTGCTGGTTGCGAACGGGCTGTTCACCGTGGCTCAGTTGCAGGCGCTGGGAGGCGTCGCTCCGTCGATTGCGGCTCCCGTGCCCGGTGAAGTGGGCGTCGGCGGGCTGCGGGCATTCGATCTAAAGTTTAGCTGGGATCACAAGTTCCGGGAGCGTTTCGAGATTGAGCCGAGCGCGGGCATCTACAATCTGTTCAACTTCTCAAACTATGACTTGCCGCCGAACACGCTGACGGGTTTGCTGACTGGTTCGCCCGGATCGGTGAACGGAACGACACAGGCGGATCGAATTACAAATCGTGTCGGGCTCGGCACGGGCGTGTTCGCGTTGGGTGCGCCGCGCGCGATGGAGTTTGGGTTGCGGATCGCGTTTTAGGGGTTTCTGAGAGGCGTTGGGCCGGGCAGTGCCCGGCCCCTACGAACAACCAAAAATTTCCGCAGACGACGAAAGGCGATCGTCTGCGCCACGAATAGCAAAAAATTCCCGCAGACGACGAAAGGCGATTCGTCTGCGCCACGAATAGCAAAGGATTCCGGCAGACGGCGAGAGGCGATTGGTCTGCGCCACCTGCATTACGTCGTTCGCACCGCCTGGTGGTATTCTTCTTCTGACTTCGCAGGGAGCAATACCCACAGCGTGTAGATTCCCAGCGCCGTTCCCAGGGGAATGTCTAAGAGGCTGACGCAGCCGAAGACAATCGCCAGCATGCGGGCCCACGATTGGCGCTGCAGCAATCCCCAGCCGGTGATGATGCCGAGGACAGCGCAACCGATGAACAGGATTCCTAAACCTTGTATGAGTCCGGGAACGAACTCGGGGACGTCGGGTGGGAATAGCTGCATGTTGGGCTGGAACATGATCGTCAGAACCAAGCCCGGAATCAGGCGAATCCCCGAAATCGCGAGCCACAGGATGCCCAGGAGGCGTATGTGGCCAGTGATGCGGCTCCGCGGGGGCGGAACAATCGGCGCTCCCATTGCTTTGCCGCATGCCGGACAGAAATTCTGGCCGGGTTGTAACTCCGCGCCACAGCGATCGCAAAACATCGATTTCCTCCTGCCTTCTCTACACCAGCGGATACGGCCGCTGCGCCGGAATTGTTCACGCCCTTTCCAAGTTGGGCAGAAACCAGGTCAAAATGCCGATAGCCGGCAAAAACGAGCAGACACGATACACGAAGTCGATAGTGGTCAAGTCTGCCAGCTCGCCCAGCAGGGCCGCGCCAATACCGCCCATTCCAAACGCGAAGCCGAAGAACAGGCCCGAAATCATCCCCACCTTTCCCGCCACGAGATCCTGCGCGTACACGAGAATGGCCGGAAATGCGGACGCGAGAATCACGCCGATGACGACGCTCAGCACGGCCGTCCAGAACAGGTTCGCATACGGGAGCGCCAGCGTGAACGGAAGCACGCCCAGGATCGATCCCCAGATGACGTATTTCCGGCCGATGCGGTCGCCGACCGGGCCGCCCAGAATGGTTCCGAGGGCAACCGCGCCGAGAAAAAGAAACAGATGAAGCTGGGCGCTTCGGACCGAAATATGGAACTTGCTCATTAAATAGAAAATGTAATAGCTGGTCAGGCTGGCCAAATAGAAATATTTTGAAAAAACCAATGCAATCAGTATTGCGATGGAGAACGAAACCTTTCGGGAAGACACGGCGCCGTGTTCACCGGACCGGTGGCCCGGCAAGGTTGGCATTCGGAAGCCGTTGCGCTGGTACCAGGCGCCCACTTTTGTCAGCACGATAATGCCGAGGAGAGCTCCGGCCGAGAACCAGGCGATGCTGGATTGGCCGCGCGGCAGAACAATAAATGCCGCGAGCAGCGGTCCGAGCGAGGAGCCGGCGTTTCCGCCGACTTGAAAAACCGATTGCGCAAGTCCCGGCTGCCCTCCCGAGGCCATGCGGGCGACGCGTGACGACTCGGGGTGAAACACGGATGAGCCCGTGCCGACGAGCGCTCCGGCGATCAGCAGCATTGCGAAGTTTGAAGCCAGCGATAAAAGCAACAAGCCGACCAGCGTGAATCCCATTCCTACGGGCAACGAATACGGCTTCGGCCGCTTATCGGTGTAATGCCCGACAAAGGGCTGCAACAGCGAGGCCGTCAACTGATAGGTGAGCGTGATTAATCCGAGCTGCGCAAAATTCAGATGGAAGTTGCTCTTGAGTATCGGATAAATGGCGGGGATCAGCGATTGGATCATGTCGTTCAAAAGGTGGCAGAAGCTGATAGCGGCCAGAATTCTGAAAATTGTGTTTTCAGTTGCCGGCCTAAGGGCCTCGGTGCTGATTCCGCTCATCTCCTGCATAGTACAGCGGTTGCATGGTACAGCGCAGAGCCGGTGCGTCCACTGGTGCGGCTTATCCGTAATTCTTCTAATTCTTCGGTTCTCTCTGCTGCGCTAACGTGTAGATGCTTCTACTCGGGGGATCGATTGCCGGAACACTCTTATTCGCGTCGCCGTTTCATCAATGATGCCGCTACCGTGACGGCTGGCCTGGCTCTCACCGAATGGACGCTGCCAGAGCGGGCAAGCGCCGAGCAGCAGGACGCGACGCAGCCCGGATCGATTCCCCGCCGGAAATTCGGACGCCATCCGGATCAGGTGTCTGCGCTTGGAATCGGGGGCCATCATCTCGGGAACGCGGCTTCGGTCGAAGATGCCGTCGCGATCCTTCACGAGGCGGTGGATAACGGAATCACTTTTTGCGACAACGCCTGGGAGTACAACAACCATCGCTCTGAAGAATGGATGGGGCAAGCCTTGAAGGGCGGCTATCGCGACAAGGTTTTCCTGATGACCAAAGTTTGCACGCATGGGCGCGACGCTTCGGTGGCGATGCAGATGCTCGAAGAATCGCTCACGCGCTTGGGGACAGACCATCTGGATCTATGGCAGTTGCATGCGGTGGTGTACGATAACGATCCCGAACTGGCGTATCGAAAAGGCGGCGCTATTGAAGCGCTAGAGCAGGCCAAAAAGCAGGGCAAAGTTCGCTATGTCGGATTCACCGGGCACAAGGATCCGCGGATCCATAAGCAGATGATCGACATGGGTTACCAGTGGGACTCGGTACAGTTTCCAATCAACGCGTTCGACGCCCACTTCCGCAGCTTTCAGCAGGTTGTGCTGCCTGATGCGGTGCAGCGCGGAATTGCGGTGATTGGCATGAAGCCGCTGAATGGCGATGGAGCGCCATTCCATCACGGTGACGTGAAGCTCGCGCCCGAGCAGGCGCTGCGCTACGCGATG
Source organism: uncultured Acidobacteriaceae bacterium (assembly GCA_963703035.1). GTDB lineage: Bacteria > Acidobacteriota > Terriglobia > Bryobacterales > Bryobacteraceae > Bog-105. The sequence continues at coordinate 4,676,414 of OY969780.1, forward strand.
AGTGTTCCCGGCGTGACCACGACCATTACGGGGATGGAATCGCTTGCGGTGCTGCGCCAGAATCTTGCGGTAGCGAAGGATTTCCACGCCATGACTCAGGACGAAATGCAGCAGACCGTCGCCGCCGTACAACCCGTTGCAGCCGATGGCCGCTACGAGGTATATAAGACTTCGCTTCGCTACGACGACATTGTTACGCGCCAGATGCACGAGCAGCCCCTGACCGGCGCTCATTCGTGAGGAGGACTGAATAGGAATGCCTGTACCGCATCGGCAGCTGAAGGGCGTGTCGGTCTCGATTATCGGCGTAGGCGGCTCCGCGCTGGGCGATATCAAAGACGATTCCGAAGCGGGCCGCGTCGTGAGCGAGGCGCTCGAAAACGGAATCAACTTCTTCGATAACGCCTGGGAGTATCACGACGGCATGAGCGAGGAACGGCTAGGACGAGCGCTGAAGGGCAAGCGCGATCAGGCGTTCGTGATGACGAAAGTTTGTTCGCACGGGCGCAAGCGCGATGTGGCGATGCAGATGCTTGAAGACTCGCTGCGCCGGTTGCAGACGGATCACCTCGATCTGTGGCAGATTCACGAAGTTATCTATGACAACGACCCGGATCTTCACTTCGCGCCGGACGGCGCAGTCGAGGCGTTAACGCAAGCGAAAAAGCAAGGCAAGGTGCGGTTCGTCGGCTTTACGGGCCATAAAGATCCGGATATTCACTTGAAGATGCTCTCGCATCACTATCCGTTCGACACGGTGCAAATGCCGCTGAATCCATTTGATAAGAATTACCGCAGCTTTCAACAGCGCGTCATTCCAGAAGCGCAGCGCCAAGGCATTGTGCCGATTGGAATGAAATCGATGGGAGGCGGAGGAGAGCCGGTCAAGCGGGGCGCGGCCACTCCCGAAGAGTTGCTGCGATACGCGATGAGCGTGCCGGGTGTGCTGACGACTGTGAGCGGAATGGATTCTTATGATGTCTTCCGGCAAAACCTGGCGATTGCCCAGAATTTCACGGCGCTCGGCGGCCAGGAAATGGCGGCGCTCGAGAATCGCGTGAAGCCGGTCTCAGGTGATGGACGGCTCGAGCATTACAAGGCGACCAAGATGTACGACGCCGCCGTGGGGCGCCATCAACACGGTTTCCCGAGCGCGAAGGAACTGCCGGCATGATCGCTTTTATTGCGCTTTTCGCGATGTTCGGGCAGGCGGGCCCGCCATCTCCTCCGCCCCAACCGATGATGCAAAACCGCGCGCCGGTCCCCGTGCAGCCTGCGCCCGAGAAGTTCGCGACGTTCGCGAGCGTTGATCGCACCTTTGCTCTTGCGGCGATGCAGGGCAACAACGCCGAGATCGATATGGCGCAGCTTGCGCTGAAGCGCGGGACCGCGAATGAAGTGAAGGGCTATGCGGGCAAAATGATCGCAGAGCACGAGGGTCTGATGAAGGACATGGACCCGGTGCTGCGCAACGTGCTTGGCGCAGCCGCTCCGCCGGAGCGCCTCGCGGCGCCCGACATGCTGGCCATGCGGCATCTCGAATCGGTGCCTCCTGTCGATTTCGATCAGGCCTACGTGATGCAGCAGATCGGTGATCACCTCGCCACGTTGACGGCATTCCGTACCGAGGCGGATAATGGAACCAATCCTCAGTTGAAAGCGCTTGCGCGAAAGTGGCTGCCGACGATTCAGGCGCACCTCGAGTTGGCTGTCGATTTGACGAAACACATCGGCGGGGCGAGTCCGTTTAAGAGCGAGTAAGAAGGGAACCGGCCAAACCGCGGTATTAACTTTCGAGCCGTTTTTGTCGTACCGAGTAGATGTGCGTTCAGTTGAAGAACTGATAAAAGACCTGAAAGCGTTAACGCCGGACCAACTGGAAGAAGTAGCAAGTGTTGTGCGCGCATTCTCGCGCACGCGGCCGTCGAGCACTCCGGAGATCCGAGTAGCCGTTCCACAGTTCATAATCGACCAAGCTGTCCTCCATAGCTGGCCCAAAGAATTATTTAGTGAGATCATCGGAAGCCTCCCAGATATCGAGCGACCTGTACAACCCCCATACAACGTCCGCGAGACTGCGTGACTGGATGTCTCCTTGACACTTCGCAGCGACCCTCCTACTCTTGGGGAATGGAAGTACGCTTCCCGCCCGAGGTTGAAGCGCGGCTGCAGCAATTAGCCGCGTTTAACGGCAAGGATCCCGAGCAGTTGGTCAAAGACACTGTCGATCGTATGCTGGAAAATCAAGCCTGCTTCATCGCAGGAGTGCAGAAAGGCATTGAGCAGGCGGACCGTGGCGAACTCGTCGAGCATCAAGAAGTGTTGAACCGTATCAATCGACTGCTCGATTCGTAATGCAAATCCGCTGGACTGCGGATGCATCCGATCAACTCATACGGATCTTCACACACATTCAAGAGAGCAATCCCGCGGCGGCCCGTAACGTTACTCGCACTCTTATGGATCGGATCGCTCGATTAGAAACATTTCCGAAGCTTGGTCGGCCTGGAGAGGTGGGAGGAACTCGCGAACTCGTTTCGCCGCCCTACGTTGTTGTGTATCGCATTGCGGACGAAGTCATCGAAATCCTGCACATCTGGCACGGCGCCCAGGACTGGCGTTAGCAATGTCGTAGATTGCTGAGGCAATCAGACGAGTTCTATAGATACCGTTACGCCAATTTTCTCATTGCTACCGGTCCATCGCTTGCGTTCCCTGGTATCCTATCGAGCACTGACTCCTCATGGCCTCGCTCCCTCGCTCTCTTCCGCGCGTCTGCGTGGCGCTGGGCTTCTCTACGCCGAACGAACTGAGCCGCGCGGCTGAAGCCGAGTACAAGGAAGGCAACACGTTTTTCGAATTCCGCTTGGATTATCTTCGCGATCCGTCGGGCGGCGTCAACCTGATTCGCTCGTTTCGCAAGCGCTATCCGGAGGTACACATTCTGGCGACTTGCCGCGGGAAGCAGAATCGGGGGCGGTTCGGCGGCCCTGTCGAGCAGCAGATCGCAATCCTCGAAGATGCCGCGAAAGCCGGGGCAGCGGCTGTCGATCTCGAGATCGAGTCTGCCGAGAGCGCTCAGGACAGGCTGGCGGCGCTGAGCGATTCAGCCGCGCTCGTTATCTCGTATCACAATTTCGAAAACACTCCTGCTCTCGAAGCGGTGCTGCGCCGGTTGCAACGCGTGCCTGCGACGGCATATAAGATCGCCACGACCATCTGCAAACCCAGCGACAATCTGCGGCTGCTGCAATTCGCTCGCGAGCACCGCGATCCGCCTTTGATCGTCATCGCGATGTCAGAGATCGGAACCGCGACTCGCGTGCTCGCGCCTTCCCTCGGGTCACTGTTTACGTATGCCTCGCCGCTCGACAGCGAACCGACAGGCTCCGGCCAAATACCTGCGAGGCTGATGCGAACGCTCTTTCGCTGTGAAAAGTTGACCCGGCAAACGCGCGTGTACGGGATCGTTGCCGATCCGGTGGCACATTCGAAATCTCCGCACATTCACAACCGGGCGTTTCAAGCGCGGCGCGTGGATGCGGTGTATCTGCCGTTTCTGGTTTCGAGCACTCATCTGAAAGACTGGATGACGCTCGCGGCGGCCCTGCCGGTTGCGGGGTTTAGCGTGACGATTCCGCACAAGCAGCGTATTCTGCGCTATCTCGATATAGTTGAACCCTCCGCCAAGCGCATCGGCGCGGTGAATACGGTGTGGCGCAGGGCCGGGAAGTGGCGCGGTACGAACACCGACACGGCGGGAGTGCTTAAGCCGCTGGCGCGTCATCTGCGCCTGGGGCATAGTTCGACTCTGATCGCAGGCTACGGAGGGGCGGCGCGGGCTGCCGCCATAGCGTTGGCGGACGCCGGAGCGAAAATTACTATTACGGGCCGCAATATGAAGCGCGCGAATGCACTCGCTCAAGTCGTGAGAGCCGAATCCGTCACGCTGAAAGAAGCTCAAACGCGCCGTTACGACGCGTTGCTGCATGCGACCCCGGTCGGCATGTCTCCGCATGTCAATACGTGCCTGTTTAACGATTCGATTCCGGCAGGCATTGTGTTTGATATGGTCTATAACCCGGACGAAACGTTGCTTCTGAAGCGTGCGAAACAGCAAGGCTGCACCACCATTCACGGTTCCGAAATGCTGCTGGAGCAAGCCGCTTGCCAGTTCGAAATCTGGACAGGCGAATCGGCTCCGCGCGCCGCCATGCAGGCCGCTTTCGAGCAACACGTTCCTTAAAATCAGCGGCTCGAACCGTCCAATCGCCTTTCTCCGAACGTATAAATAAGAGGAGCTTCGAGAGCACCCGGGGGTTCACTTATGAAGACACTGGTGGCCGCGTTGGCATTGTGTGGAGCGGCATACGCGCAGGCGGATCGTCCGTTATCCGGACTTCAAAGCCGTTATACGCTCGCCGAGCTCAAGGGGATGAAAACGGATGCTCGAATTTCATTTCTCGAGAGCAAATTGAAAAAACAGCCAAATGATGCGCAGCTCGAAGGGCTTTTGGCGGCGGCTTTCCTGCAGAAGCTTCGCGAAACCATTGATCCCGTATATCTTCAACGCGCGGGGAATGTCGTCGACCACATGTTGTCGGCGAAGCCCGGGAGCTACGGTGCGCTAAGGCTTGAAAACGAGATCGATATGCAGCGCCATGAATTCCCAAAAGTAGCCACGCGTGCTCGTGAGTTGTTGGAGCGGAACCCAAGCGACTCGGGCACTGTTGGCCTGCTCGGCGACGCTTTGATGGAGATGGGCAAGTATCGAGAGGCTGGGGAAGCGTATCAGAGAATGCTCGAACTCTCACCCAATTTGTTCAGTTACAACCGGATTGCCTATCACCGGTTCGTAACGGGGAATTCGCCAGAGGCTCTCTCCTGGATGAATCAGGCTGTGCGCGCGGGCAGCGATTCGCCGGAAAACGAAGCATGGTGTCTGGTCGAGTTCGGCGATCTGTTATTCAAAACGGGCCACATTGAAGACGCGAGGGCGGCGTACCGGCAGGCGTTGTCCACATTTCCTGAATATCACCGGGCGAATGCCGCGTATGCGCGATTGCTCGCCGCGGAGGGTGACTACCCGCACGCGATAGAGCGCGTGAAAAAAGCGCAGGCAATCGTGCCGTTTCCGGACTACGCGGCACTCTTGGAAGCGCTGTACCGGCGGGTGGGCAATAACGAAGAGGCAGACCGGCAACTTGAACTCATCGATACGATTGACAAATTGATGAAAGTGAACGGCGAGACGATGAACCGCAATCTGGCCGTCTTTCTCGCTGACGAGGACCGCAAGCTTGATCGCGCATTGGAACTTGCGCAGGCTGAGTTTCGTGTCAGGAATGACGTGTTCACCTACGATGCTCTGAGCTGGGTGCAATACCGCCGAAAGAGTTACCAACAAGCAGCCACGGCGAGCGAGAAAGCGCTGGAGGAGAATACTCCAGATCCGATGCTTTACTACCATGCGGCAATGATCGAACTCGCGCTGGATCACAAGGATTCGGCCAAGCGGGATCTCGAACGGGCGCTATCGCTCAATCCGAAATTTGATTTCCGCTACGCGTCGGATGCGAAGCGCAGCCTGGAATCAGTTAAGTAACCGCTAATGGAATGTATCGACGATTTCGATAGCATTGCTGAAGTCCAATCGCTTCGCTCATGGCTCCGATACCGCTGACCCGAGCCGCGAGCGTAGCCTAGATCAGATTGCGAACCTGCCCGGCTGTATCCAGCCGAGCGAAATGGCGGTCATGCCAAGGCCGAGGCAGACCACGACGACGGCGGAGAGAACGGGCGCCAACCGAAAGAATGGGTGCGAAGACAGCGCCGACTGGGAGGGAATCAATTGCTTTGCATAGATGACGAGAATACCGATTCCCATCAAAACTAATGCCAAGCCGCAACTGAAAGCCGCGAGTAATACGAGACCCAGGCCGGCATGTCCGAGGGCGATTGCGCTCAGCATGAGAACCAAGGCTGACGGACACGGGACTAAGCCGCCACTGATTCCAAGAGCGATCAAGCTTCCGAGCGTAATGTTGCCAGCGGGCATGTGAGTATGCGGACGGCCGCCGTGGCTATGCGTATGTGGCGCGTGCGAGTGGTCGTGATCATGGTGCGAGTGAGCATGGTCATGATCATGCACGTGTGAATGGGGGTGAGCGTGAGCGTGACTGTGGTCGTGAGAGGCAGGCAGGAGAGCCCGCGCACGCCGGTACAGCAATAAAAGGCCGACGAAGACGATGGAAAGACCGGAGAGAGCTCCCAGCCAAGGAATGATTTTGTCCGGAACGACGTAGCGCTCGAAGCACAGCACGCCGAGACCCAAAAGAAAAACGCTCAGCGTGTGCGTAAAGGTGACTGTCGCGCCAAGAAACATGGCGTGCTTCATGGTTCCCTTGCTTCCCACGAGGTAAGCCGCGACGATTGTCTTGCCATGACCGGGCGACAAGGCGTGCATCGCTCCAAGGCCGAAGGCAACTAAAATGCCGATCAGTATGATTCCGAAGCCAAGCTCGTGTTTCTGGAGCAAGCGGGAGAGAAAATCTCCCTTGATCACGGTACCGGCCGCGGTAGGCTGCTGAACCGCGAATGGCTTGGCGGAGGGTTGCACCGTAACGGGTGTGGCCGGTTCCGGCTTCGAGATAGTTTCCTGAGCAATAGGGGTAGCTGCCGGCGGCCGCACCTTCCATTCGAGCGATGCGCTCAGGTCTTGGGGCGGCGCTATCGAAGCGTCAGTGGGATATGTGGTCAGTTCCCGGCTCAGATCTTGGCCGGCTCGGGACGCGCTTACGATCTGCGCTTCGCTTCCACCGTGAATGACGATTTCCTTCCATCCGGTCCGCCCCGGATAATTGCGATCTTCATAGGCGACGCTCCCGGCACGTAGCGCGAGCCTCGATACAGTGAGGATTCGCAGAATGGGCATACCGCCAGCGCCGTCTTGAACCGTGACATGGACAGTCCGGAGCACGGGAGTGATGGGATGTCCGTTGTCTGTTAGAGCGAGGTTCTTGAGCCAGCTTCCGGCTTCCTGTTTTGCCTTCGTCTCGAGCGCGATCGAATCTTTCGCGTCGAGGTTCCATTGCTGCAGCAACTCAAAAGTTGGGATTTCGGCGAAATCGAGCACATAGGTCAGGGTGGACCCACGCGGAGTTACATCGATGCGCGCGTAATGGTTGACGCTGAAATTTCCCATAGGATGCGCCGCTGCGGCAAGCGCAGCTGAGAGAAGGAGGATTAAAAAGCGAAATCGCGGCATCTGAATAGGAATGCGTGCTAATCGTTTCGTTGGAGCAGTCGCGACCTGCGGGGGCGAGGCCGCGACTGCCGGACGGTCCGCTCTCAATCAGCCGGACAGATTCCGCCAGGAAGCGTAGGACAACCGGCCTGGTCCGGACCTAAATGGTGACTGTTCCGTCCGTTATAGGCAGGAGCAACAAACGGGAAAACATCAAGAGGACGCTCCTCCGTCGCGGTATTTACGCCATCGCCAATGCGCGTATTGTATTTTGACGGGTCGGCCAGAATTCCGGCGACGACACGCGCCGAGATGTCGACCACGTCATCGATGGGGCGGCGGCCATTGGGGTAGCCCGCGAGATCACCGACCAGAAATCCGAGGCGTTTCTGGCTGCCGGCGGGAGTAGGAGGGATGCCGGTATTCAACCGAAGGAGATCTGCGATCGGTCCGGCATCATTCTTGCCGCAACCGGGACAGATGGGCGCCTCGTAAACCACAAGCGGCAGCAGGTCATAACGCGGCGGCGGAGGTACGGGAATTCCAAGGGAGCCGAAAATGGTTGCCAGCAGCGGATTCAGGTCGAAGCTTGCAAATTGCTTATCGTTCTTAGGCTGAGCCTGGCTCCAGCGATCTTTATAACCAGTACCAATGATGAGCTCGTTGATGAGCGGGTTGCCCATGCGCTGTATCTGGGTCCATCCGTCGTAGCTCTGGCTGACATGCTCGTCGCTGAGCAAGTGTCCGTTTTGGCGAGAGGTCGTGCCCCATGTACCGAGCACCGCTTCTTTCTCTGACGCGCTGTGACATTTGCCATCGCGGGTCAACATGGTGATAGGCACTTCGAGGACAATGCTATTCACATTGAATCCGGCGAGCGTGTTGGGCGCAAAGTTGTCGTTATCATCGGCATCTTGCGACGGGCTGAGCACGCCCTTGCCGGCGCTGGCGCGAAAATTAAGGGAGTCGAAAGCTGCACCGAGGTCGATGAAGAAGGGATCAGCTACAGTTCCGGCGAAGACGCGAATGCCGTTTCCCAGATCATAAAGCCCTTGCGCACGGAGATCGTCATAGTCGGGCATGGTTCGCGGACCGACGTTGGTGGGTACGGCGAACAACGTTCTCCCCTCCGAAAGGCTGCGGCGAATGCCGTGCTTGACCATCGTGACGGTATAGGTTTGGCGCAGACTCAGTCCCTGGGAACCGTTTCCATCGAGAGCTGTGATGGGCGGGATGCCTGCGATACCGCCTACAAAGCCCGTAAATACGCCGGGCGCGCGAATTTCGGTTTTAAAGTGAAATTCAAAGCTGATATCCCAATCGGCATCCTGGTCATTATCGATATTCATCGCGTACCGAATACCCGGATCGAACGGGAAATAGTTGGGACCATTCGATGGCTCAAGAAACGGGTCCACGTTGAGAATCAGGATCACTTTGTCCGGATGCTCTGGGCTCACGAAGGCGAACCAATCGGTAATATCTGCCTTTTGATCGATTGCGGTGATGGGCGCTTCGCGATGGCTAGCCGCGAAATTGGCTTGAGGGGCGCACAAGGCGAGAACAGCCAAAGAAACCAGTGCTGATCCCCGGAGTCGAAACATAGACGTATCTCCCTTTGTCGGAATTGATCGTACGAACGATCTTTAATCCTGTGTCTCTATATACGGGAACGGTCGCCTGCTTGGACAGGTAGCAGCACAACAAAAATGTACTAGTACTAGCTTTCCCAGTCGTGAACGTGCGGATGGGAATCCGATGCAGCGCTATCGTGCACGTGGCGGTGAGCTCGAATTAAGCCGGTCCGCTTCAGCAATGAGACGTCGTGGAGAATCTCGAGAGGTGTTCCTTCCGCGGCAATGCGGCCGTCCTGGAAGACATAACAGCGGTCCGCGATGCTTTCGAGCGTGTCGAGATCGTGAGTCGCGGTAACGATGGTTTTGGAACCATCGGACCAGGAGGCGAGGAGATCGACAATCTGAGTTTGGCTTGCAGGATCCAAGGCGGCGGTGGGCTCGTCAAGCAGCAGGATGTCCGGATCAAGGACCAGGACCGATGCGAGCGCGACGCGCTTCTTTTCGCCACCCGATAACCGATGGGGCGGCCGGTTGGCCAAATGGGCGATTTGCATATTTTCCAGGGCTGCATTTACTGTCTGGCGAATCCGGTCCTTCGGCCAGCCAAGCTGGAGCGGGCCGAACGCAACTTCATCGAAAACGCTGGGATTGAAGAGTTGCACGTCAGGATTTTGGAAGAGCAGGCCGACCTGGCGTCGAAAGGGGAGTGAAAAGGCCGAGTCGCGAAGAAGCTCCTCGCTTAAGTGTGTGCCGAAAAACGATACATGGCCGCGTTCGGGGAAATAGAGAGCGGCGAGAAGACGAAGCAGTGTCGATTTTCCGGAGCCGTTGGCTCCGAGGAGGGCGACTCTTTCGCCTTCGCGCACTCCAAGCGAGAGATCATCGAGAGCAATCAGGCGGTTGTACCGGTACGTAACTTGAATTACTTCGAATACGGTGCCGCGCATGTGTGCGCGCTTCATCTCCCGAACCAGAACGCAGCGATGGCGAGTGATAGAAGCGCGGCGAGCCGTAGCCAATCAACGGAACGCATGCTCAAGTCATCAAGCAGATGCACTTCGCCTGAGAACCCGCGAGCCTGCATCGCGAGGTGAACCTCGGAGCTGAGCTGAATGCTTTTGCCGAGGAGGACGCCAGTGGTTCCCGCGATCAAACGGCGGCGCTCCGGGCCGGCCAGAACGCCTACGAGCCGGCTGCGACGTGATTCGAACATATCGTGAGCGGCCTGAAGAAGAAGGAAAATGTAACGGTACGTCATGCCGAGGATCGCGACGAAAGCGACGGGCACCCGGAAAAAGCGCAAAGAGCGAAGCACCTGGACCCAGGGCGTTGACCAGACCAAAAGCGCCGAAAAGGTGACCGCAGTCTCGACGCGCAGAATCAGATACACTGCGGCCGCGAGTCCCTGGGCAGTGGCCTGCCAGCCGAGCCAGGGAACGCGCCAGATCGTATTGCCGGGAGTAATAAAAACGCCGGGCAGCGCCAGCAGCGCAGTGAACGCGAGAGCGGTAATCCAGATTCTGGTCGCGAGCATGCGGATGGGAACGCGCGAGAGTGCGGCCATGGTGATTGCGAGTGCGAAGAGGGCAAGTAGCGTTGGGAGGTTTCGTGCGGCCACCGCGCCAACAATCAGAGCGAACAGGCCGGCCAATTTCACACGCGGGTCAAAGCGCTGGAGCAGCCCATTGATGCCGGCCACCTGCTCGGCATAGAGCGCGTGCTCAGCGGCTCCGAGGAGAGCCGATACCGTCCTCTCAACGAATCGGCCGCTTCGGAGTGGCGGCCGCTTGGATTCTCTAGCTGAAAGCGCCCAGCTCAGAAGCAGGAGCAGCAGAATGATCAGGCCCACGCCGAGAAGAGCGGAAACGAAGTAGCCGAAGAAAGCGCTTCGGACGAAGGCAGGGGCATAGCGGGGCAGGGGAGCGGTCCAGATCGAAGACAGTTGTTCTAAACCGCGAGGAGCGTGTTGCGGCGTAAGGCGCTGACCCGAAGCAGCGGCGATTTGCCGACGAATCGAGGGGTTTGCGAAATCGCGCGCGCTCCACTCGCCCCAGGCGCTGCCCGCAGCAAGAATGCCGAGCGGCGTGAGCACCAGAATGATGGCGAGACCAGCCCAGAGTTTGCGAGTGGTTGGCCAGTTGGGCGCGACTGCTTCGAGCGGGTTCTCCCGATCCGGTGCATCGGGCGCGGTTTGCTTCAGCAGTCCTGGATCGGCACGTTGCAAGTAGGCGACCACGCCAGCGGTGATGATCAGTTCCGCCAAACCGGCAAAGGTCAAATGCCCGATCAGCATGGCGGGTATGGAAATGCTCAACGGGTAGGGACAGTAGAGGGGCGCGCCCGAGGCGTCGTGAAACAGAAGCGGCTGAATCCCGAACTCGACCGCGGCGAAAAGCGCGGCAACGTTGATCCCGAAGTACCCGGCGATTGCAGCGGCAATCATGCGGCGTCTCGATGTAAGACCCGCGTTTCGGGCCACGAGGCGATAGGTGGCATAAGCAACAAGTGAGCCGATGATGGCCATATTGAAACAGTTTGCGCCGATGGCCGTGATGCCGCCGTCGCCGAAGAACACCGCCTGAATAATAAGCGCGATCGAGATTGCAAGTATGGAGGCCCAGGGTCCAAGCACGATTGTGGAGATTCCAACGCCGATCGCGTGTCCGGTCGTGCCGCCGGGAAGCGGCAGATTGAACATCATCACAACGAACGAGAAAGCGGCAAAAACGGAAATCAGCGGAATCAGGCGACTCGCGAGCCGGCTTCCGACGCGCTTAAGCGCTACATACCAGAACGGCGCTGCTCCGGCATAGAGCGCTGCGCATGTCGATGGACTGAGATACCCGTCTGGGATGTGCATGCGGTAGCACGATTCTACACTTCGTATTCTGGCAAAATTTGCTGCGATTGAGTACTGTGAATTATCGATAGGCGGCGGCTTGGATGGTGTAGAGCTCGGAGTATGCACTCTGCTTGGCCATGAGCTGTTCGTGAGTACCTACTTCGACGAGTCTGGCCCCGTCCAAAACGATAATCAGGTCAGCCATCCGAACCGTGGAGAACCGGTGCGAGACCAATATCGTGATTCGGCCATTGCCACTCTTCTCACCGCGAGCAGCGGCTGCGTAGCGCTCGAATAGCGCATGCTCCGTCTCCGCGTCAAGCGCGGCGGTTGGTTCGTCAAGAATCAATAGCAGCGGCTCATCCCGCATGAATCCGCGCGCGAGCGCCAGTTTCTGCCACTGCCCAAATGACAAGTCGACTCCGCTCGGCCAGGTCGGCCCTAATTGCGTATCGAGTCCGAACTGAAGGCGCTCAACAACGTCGCCGGCGCCGGCGCGGTCGATAGCCCTGGCTACCGCGGGCTCATCATGCACGCGAGAGACGTCGCCGAGCCCCACGCTCCGCTTCGCCGTGAATTCAAACCGGAAGAAATCTTGGAAGGCACCCGCCAGGCGCGTCCGCCACTCGGCTGCGGGGAGTCTTGCGAGCGGCTTGTCGTCAACGAAGATCTCGCCGGACGAGGGCTCATAGAACTTCGAAAGTAGCTTCACCAATGTGCTCTTACCCGCCCCGTTTTCCCCGACAATTGCCACCACCGCTCCTGCCGGCAAAGTGAGAGACACATCGTCCAGAACGAGTCGCGATGTGCCCGGGTACGCAAACGAAACATGTTCGAGCCGAATGCCACGCCTGATGGCTGAAGGCACGGGCAGATCGCCCAACGCCTCAACTGCTGCCGCGTAATCCTCGAGCCACGCGAGCCGCCGTGAGCCGTCTGCCCAAAATCCACGCAGGAATCCGACCTCGCCAACCGTCGCGCCGATGTACGCCGACAGGCGAGCGCCCGCAGCAAGCACCAGCAGGACCTGAGCGGCGGTCGCGTGCAATACAGACGACACGAATACAACCGCTCCCACATACGCGCAACCGAATATCGCCCATGCGAGCGCGTGCCACCATGCCGACCCCCAGCGCGCGGCGGCTACTGGCGAGTACCAGTTCTGCCACGCTGCTCGGCGCTGTCGTATCAGCCACTCTTCAATCCCTGTGACCCGCACTTCCTTACCTGGAGCCGCTGTCGTGGCCAGGTTGAATAAATGACGTGAGCGCCGGTTTGCTTGCGCGCCTTGTTCCTGCGCGGTTCTCTCGACAACGGGACGCCACGAAGACGTCCATACCGTCGGAATCGCAAATACGATAAGGAGCAAGAGAGCCGGATGGATGGATGCCAGCAGCGCCAATGTAACGCCGAGCCGCAGAATCCAACCGAGCGTGGAAAACAGCGACATATACATGTGATCCAGCACAAACACCTGATTGCGAAGCATCGAGAGCCGGTCCAGATATTCCGGGCGCTCCTGGTGCGCAATGGTCGCAATCGAGGCTTGCAGTTGCGCTACGTGTGACTCCAAGGCGATGGTGACCTTATCGCGAAAGCGGCGCTGAAATCGGGTGCTGACGACCCGCAAGAACCACGTTGCAGCGGCCGATAAACCTAGCCCTATCGCCGCGCCTGCCATAAAACCGGATCGGTGCCGAACGATGCCGGCGCCAAGCAGGGCAAGCCACAATGCCAACAGTGCGTCCGGGAGAGCTGCCAGTTGCGACAGGATAAGAGCTCCCAACATAAGTCGCCGCTCGTGCCGGTAACCCAGCTTGCACAGTCGCCACATCGACGAAAGCGTGGGTGGCAGGGCCTCAATCGGCTGATCGCGACTAGGAGAGGGCGTCATATGTAACTCCCTCCTCTTCGGGAGTGGTGAACCGCTGTGCCTGCAGATCAAACATGGTTCGATAGCGGCCGCCAAGAGCCATCAATTCGTCGTGTGTACCAAGCTCGACTACGCGGCCATGCTCGAGCACACAGATGCGATCCGCGTGGCGAACTGTCGAGAAGCGATGTGAGATCAGAATGGTTGTGCAATGTCGCGTGGCGGCAAGCAGGCGATCGAAAATCTCGGCTTCACCTCGCACGTCAAGCTGTGCGGTCGGCTCATCCAGCAGAACCAGACCGGCGCCTAGCCGCACAGAAGCAAGTGCTCTGGCGAGCGCAATGCGCTGCCATTGGCCGCCGGAGAGATCGGTTCCGCCCGTATAGCCTCGAGCGAGCACAGTGTCCAACTCAGCCAGGTTCGCCGCGCCCGCTTCATCCAGCACGGCGCAGATAATGTCGTCCGGGGCGCCGGCGGGAGCCACGTTGTCCCGCAGCGGCAGCTCGAAACGAATGAAATCCTGGAATACGGCCGTAACGCGCGAGCGCCACGAGGACACATTGAATTCGCGAAGATCCACGCCGTCGATTTCGATTGCGCCCGACTGCGGATCGTACAAGCGGCATAAGAGCTTTGCGATCGTTGTCTTGCCCGCGCCGTTCTGTCCAACGATTGCAAGAGAAGAACCGGCCGGGATTCTGAGATCAAAATGGTCAAGCACGGGTACGGCAGCAGCACCCGGGGCGCCTCCCGGATAAACAAACGTCACGTCGCGCAGCCGAACCTCGCGGGCCGGTTTGCCTTCGGCGGATCGATTACCAAGGGGCAGTTCTCCAGCGCGCCGCATCGTATCCCGAAGCCGGAGCACTGCTGCAACCGGCGCCGAGGCCCCATCAAGCGCCCAACTGAATCCGCCGAACGCGATCATCGACACGCCTACTGCGCTCTGCGCAAACGTTACTGCCGCTCCCAGGCCGATGTGGCCAGCCGCCGCGGAGCTTGCAATGGACCAAAACACCAGAATATTTGCGATAAGAACGAGGAGTAGGCTCCAGACCACCGGACGCTCCCTCAGACGAGTCGCTGCGTACTGCAAGTCATGCAGACGCGTGCGCCTTTTTCGAAAACGTTCGATGGTCCAACTGGTGAGGCCGAATAGCCGCACTTCCTTACTCGCGGGCGGATCGACCGCCAATCGATAGGCGTAATCGGCATCTCGCTGTGCGTCCCGCACCTCATCGGTGTTGCGGTCGCGCCAGATCGCGCTCTCGCGTAAGAGCCAATGAGTTGCCAACCACGCACCAGCGAGTATCACAGGCGCCCACCATTGGTACGCGACCAGAATGAGCGCGGAGGCAATCCCGCCGGTCATCTCAACCATTCCGCCAGCAATGAAATCCATAGAGATCGAAAGGGGCGGCCCGGTCATTCCCAAATCGAAGTCACGCGCCACGGTGAGATCGGTCGTCAGAGCTGGATCCTCGAGGTGGCCGATTCCGGGTGGCCGTACACACGCTTCTGTCAGCCGGTCGTACAACCATGCGGCGGTTCGATCGCCAAGATTGTTGCTGATCACTTGGTGAATCGGGCTAAGTACCTGGAGCAAAATGAAAATCGTTCCTACAGCCGCAAGTTGACCCGCGAGAGCATGTCCGGCCTTCACATTGCTGACAAGCACGCCCATGGCTATGGCGAACGCCGCGGGCAAGATGCCTCGCATCAGGAGTACCGTCCACCACGCCGCAGACAGCCCAGAACTCGCCTTCGGCAGCACGCTGAAGAACTTCCACTCTTTCCGTTCGGTTATCGACAAGCGCAACCTCTCAACTTTCAATTCTGGCTTTCAATCGCAATTTTCGCGCGAAGCCACTTTGCTGGATTGTAAGAAATTTAGGCGGCGAGATCCTGCGCCGCCCCTAGCTCACGTTCTCCGCCGTCACGATGAGTACTCTAGTCATATGTCCGGACATACTCAATACCAAACCGCATTGAGCCCGGAACGAATTCTGAAGATGATGTGGGCGTTCGCGCCGCCGTTGTTGATCGATGCGGCTGTCGAGAATCGGTTGTTTGACGTCCTGGATGGAAATGCAATGATGCCGGAAGAACTGAGCGCCGCTACTGGCGCGTCGGGGCGGGGTATCGTAGCGCTTGCCGATGCGCTCATCGGAATCGAGCTTGTCAGCAAGGATCACCAGGGCAAATATCAATTGACGCCGGACGCGGCGGCGTTCCTCGTCCGCGGAAAGCCTGGTTTCCAAGGGGGCGCGTTCCAGCACACCAAATCGGATCTCATGCCGAGCTGGCTCAAAGTTTCTGAGGCCGTTCGGACGGGGCAACCGGTCGCTGCAGTGAATCAACAGGAACAGGGCGCCGCGTTCTTCGAGGGGTTCGTCGAGGCGCTCTTTCCGATGAATTACAGGACAGCGCGAGAGCTGGCTCAGCATCTGAACATCGCAGACGCGAAAGAGGAGATACGCGTGCTCGATCTAGCGGCTGGATCCGGCGTATGGGGAATCGCTCTCGCCCAAGCCTCGCCTCGCGTGCAGGTCACAGCTGTGGATTGGGAAGGAGTACTACCTACAACGAAGAAAATGACAGCGCGATTCGGGCTCGAGGATCGCTTTCAGTTCGTCGCAGGCGATATGCTCACGGCCGATTTTGGCTCGAACTACGATATCGCGACGCTCGGGCATATCTTGCATAGCGAAGGAGTCGAACGTAGTAAGATTCTTCTCCGCCGCGTTTACGATGCGTTGCGGCCGGGAGGAACAGCCGCGATCGCGGAGTTTCTCGTGAACGCGGAACGGACTGGCCCGCCACAGGGCTTAATCTTCGGCGTGAATATGCTGGTGCACACCGAAGAGGGCGGAACCTACTCGTTTGAAGAGATTTCAGAATGGCTGGGCGCAGCCGGATTCGCGAATATGCGATTGCTCGATGTGCCCGGTCCGTCTCCGCTGATTCTCGCCGACAAGGTTTAGAAGCGGCGGTGATCAGCTCTTTTGAAGCGCGATCGAGCCTTCGAAGACTCTGACCTGAGATTCGGCCTGCGCGAGGCTGGTCATCACACACTCGGAGCAGTCGGCTCCGAGGCGTTCCTTGCTCCTTTCAAGCTCCGGTCCGGAGTACCATAATCCAATCGCGATTTTGAGCTCTCGAGACTGCTGTCGCGCTCTTCGGCATACGGATCGCGCGTGAGTCAGCGCAAAGGGTGGAAGCGCTGAAATGAAGAGCACGTCGGCATGTGCTTGGGCGAGGCGGGCGAGCATGTCCTCGAGCGAGCCCAGTGGAATCGCTTCGGCGTCGTGTCCAGAGCGGCGCAGAAGCTGGGCAAGCATAACGGCGACCAGCTCATCGGCTTGATCCCTGGCAGGCAGACAACGAATGCACAAGGGCGCGGAGGACCGGTTCGAAGCCGCCGGCCTGTCTGGCGCAGCCGCTCGGTCGCCGAGTTCCTGGATGAGCTCCTTCGCACTCTGGTAAACGAAGCGTTCTCGTTCCTGTTCGAGCCGATCCTGATGACGATCCTGCTCGGCCAGTGACAGGGCCGGAATGAGAACTGAATCGTAGACTTCTCCGAGATCTTTTTCCTTCAGATGCGTTTCTATGATTTCTGTCGCCTCATCCTCGTCCATGGCGAGCAATCTCTGGTAATAGCGAGCTTCGGGCGAAAGCACCGGCTCATCGCCAAGAAGAACGTATAAGAATTCGAGCTGCGGAACATGCCGTCCGAGCACCGCCAGGCAAACGGTCAAGGGTGTGGAGAGCACGAGACCGATAGGTCCCCACAAGAGCGTCCAAAACGCAGCCGATACAAGAATCGCGAGAGAGGAGATGCCGGTGCGAGTGGCATAGAGCCAAGGCTCTACGAGTCCGGACGTGATGCCTTCAATCGCTACGAACAGCCCCAAAGTGAGGAGAGGCCGAGTCCAGCCCTCGAATACTGCGAGAGCGAGAAGCACCGGACACAGTCCGGCGACAAGTGTTCCCACGTACGGGATGAAGCGCAACAGCGCTCCGAAAACTCCCCAGAACGGCGAATAAGGAACGCCGATCCAATACAGACCGAAACCCAGCAAGGATCCGAAAGTTCCATTCACGAGAGACTGCGTCAACATATAGCGGCTGACGCGCTCTGCGGCATCATCGAGCGCGGTGGTGACGGCGACCAGATGCCCTTGCCCCCACAATCGAACGAGGCGGTTGCGGAGATCGTCTCGTTTGATGAGCATGAATAACGTGAGAATCACTACCGCGCCAGCTTCCCCGAAAAAGCGCGCTAGGGATGTGCTGAGAAGCCCCAGGCCCTCGAGCGTACTGGTGGGGTGCTTGACGACTTCGACCGGCAGCGGCGCTGGGGTTTGCGGCGCGCGAGCCGTGCGGTTTCGATTGCCGGTTTGTTGTGAACGAGTTTTCTGCTTCTCCTCAGCAGTAGTGTCGGGCGACAGTTCCGTCGTAATTTGCTGAAGGCTGGCAGCGGCTTTGGCTAGTCCTGCTCCTCCGGGATTGCGAATGGCTTGTATTTTTCTGCGCATATTCTGCTGGTAATGCGGCAATTCGCCCACGACACCGGAGAGTTGCACCGCTCCCATCCAAAATGCTGCCCCGGCAATGGAGAAGGCCAGCGTCAGAACGATGAAGACAGAGAGAGGGCGGCCAAGTTTACACTTCTCGAGCCAACCGACGGGCGACGTGAGAAGGAAACTGATCAGGCCCGCCAACGCGATTGGCACAACCAGGTCTTTGCCCAGATACAGGCTGGCGATCACGATAACGATTGTGAGTAGCGGCAACGACGGCCATTTTTCCGAACCTCGCTTCGAACTTGGCGTCACGAGCCTCCCGGCAATGCGTTTTCATTGTAGACGGAAAAGCGAGGCGGCGGTCGGTTATACGCGCTCCAGATTTTCAAGGGGAGCGTGAGTGCGTTCGGCTTGAAGCAATAAGCGCTTGCGCCACACTCCGCCTCCGTAACCGCTGAGCGCTCCGTTCTTATTGATGACGCGGTGACACGGGATGGCGATTGAGATGCGATTGCGTCCGTTGGCGGCGCCAACAGCGCGCGCGGCTCCGGGCGCGCCGACAGCAACCGCGAGCTCCTCATACGAGCGAGTTTCGCCGTAAGGGATGCGGAGCAACTCCGTCCATACGCGCTCCTCAAAGGGAGTGCCGGGATGGACCAGTGGAACCGTAAAGCGCTCGAGCTCGGCGGAGAAATAGCGCGAGAGTTGATCTTTTGTTTGCTCGAGATGATCATTCGTGCCGGGGATGACGGAAGAACGGAAACGGCCGCGAATGGTAACGAATTGTGATTCGAGCATGCGGCGATCAGAAAACTCAAGCAAGCACAAGCCCTCGCGATTTGCGCCGGCTATCATCGGGCCGAGCGGGGTTTCTATCCAGGTCGCGATAATGCAATCCATCGCGCGGCTTCGAGCCGGGGCGTCGCCGAACACTCGCTGGAACGCGTCACGAAAACCGCTGTGCGATTCATATCCGCTCTCTCCGATCACTTCGTCGAGCATCATCCCGTTCCGAATGGATTCGAGTGCATGACCCATGCGGTGGGCGCGGCAATAGGATTGAAACGTGAGGCCGTACTGCTGCAGGAAGTAGCGGCGGGCGCGAGCGGGTTCGATGCCGAGCTGACGCACGTCTGCTTCCGTGATTCGCCCGTTGGGAGGATTCTCCGCGAGTCGCAGGAGTGCTTGCACCCAGTCTGGATGAGCGCCGTCCGCGTGCAACGGAGAACATCTCTTACACGGCCGGTAGCCCGCGGCCAAGGCTTCCCGAGCAGAGGAGAAGAACTCGATGTTGTCCGGATTTGGCCGCCGCGCAGGACAAGACGGTAGGCAGAAGATCCCGGTGGTTCGGACAGCGGTGAAAAACACGCCGTTGTACGAGGAGTCCTTAAAGAAGAAGGCCCGCTGCATTTCGGTTCGCGGTGGCAGTTGAGTCATGCCGGAATTATAAGAAGAATTCAGCAGCGGCCGCCACCGCAAAATCGACATCAAATTCGGTGGCGTTAAGCTCGATGCAGGAGGATGTCCGAAAGATCGTAGAAAAGGGAACGACTCACCCAGAGCCCGTGATAGGCTCTGGGAAATTTTTCTTGCCAGAAAAAAAGGAGAGTCGTTTTGAAGAGAGCGTATCAGAGAAGAGCAGTCCAGAAGAGTGCGGGTGCAGAGAAGGATCGGGCGGTACAGATTTGCTTGCCGATGGCAGAAGTGCTGACCAGCTTGGAGCAGGGCTTGGGTGAGCTGGTCCGAAAGGTGGGCCGGATGTTCATCCAGTCCGTACTGGAATCGGAGGTCGAGCAGATTGCTGGCCCGCGATCGTGTCGCAGGCAAACGCGGCAGGCTTACCGGTGGGGTATCGAGCAAGGCTCGTGCCTCATCGATGGCCAGCGGGTTCCGATCGCGCGGCCACGCGTGCGTGAGTGTGGCGGCAAAGAGCTGCCCTTGGGAACTTACCAGCTGTTCCAGCAAGTGAGTCCGGCAGAAGAAACAGTTTGGAGCAACATCATGCGCGGGCTCAGCATGCGGGATTACAAGTTAGTGCTGCAGCAGTTTATGGATGCCTACGGGCTGGAGAAGAGCACCCTCAGCGAACGATTTGTGGAGGCCAGCCGCAAGAAGCTGGAAGCTCTCATGAGCCGTTCCTTGCAGCATCTCCAGATCTGTGCGCTGTTAGTTGACGGCACGATCTTCAAGGGCCAGCATTTGGTTGTCGCCATCGGCATCGATGCGTTTGGCAAGAAGGTCGTATTGGGACTGGTGCAAGGAGCCACCGAGAATGCGAAGGTGGTGAGCGGCTTATTTGAGCATCTGTCCGAGCGGGGGCTGGATTTCAGCCAGCCGCGTTTGTATCTGATTGATGGCAGCCGTGCCTTGCGCGCCGCCATTGAGCGGCATGCCGGCGAAGCCGCTTTCATCCAGCGCTGCCAGGTGCATAAGATCCGCAACATCCTGGCGTATGTCCCGGACACGCATCAACACTGGTTCAAGTACAAGCTACGGCTGGCCTACGCTCACGCTGATAGCAGTGATGCTCGGCAGGCGCTTTATCGATTGCACGATGAGTTGAACGAGCTGAACCCGAGTGCGGCGGCCAGCTTAATGGAGGGCTTAGAGGAGACCCTCACGCTACATGATCTGCAGGTGCATGCCCGGTTGCGGCGATCCCTCAGCAGTACCAATGGAATCGAATCCAGCTTTTCAGTTGTCGAGACCATCTGCCGGCGTGTCAAACGCTGGCAGGGCAGCGATCACCGCTTGCGCTGGGTGGCCTCAGCCCTGCTGTATGCCGAAACACGCTGGAATCGTCTTCACGGCCACCGCCATTTGCCGCTGCTTATTCATAATCTGCAGCGTGCTTATGACATACGTTGTAACCTAAATGCGATCACCGTCGCTGCCCATTCGGCGGCTTAGATCGTGTTTCCGAGCCGTTCCTTTTTCAACGGAAAGGCGGACATCCTCCGATGCAGTATGCTTTCGAAAAATAAAATAGTTGCTTTTGTTCCCATAAAGGACTCCGCGCGTGCGAGAGCCTTTTATGAAGATATCCTG
The DNA here is from genome assembly GCA_963703035.1 of uncultured Acidobacteriaceae bacterium. Taxonomy (GTDB): domain Bacteria; phylum Acidobacteriota; class Terriglobia; order Bryobacterales; family Bryobacteraceae; genus Bog-105. The sequence goes on from OY969780.1 coordinate 4,697,526, forward strand.
GGGCTCCGTTTTGTAAGTGATGATCACTTTGCGCTTGTGCTCGATGCAAACGGAACAAGTATCAGGATGGCTAAGCTCAAGGACTTTACTCCTGCGCAATACACGATTCTGGGTTGGGAGGTGTCAAACCTCCAAGATGTGGCTCAAAATCTGAGCACGAAAGGCGTGGTCTTTGAAAGATACGATTGGATGCAGCAAGATAGCCTGGGGATTTGGACGGCGCCAAGCGGAGCTCGCGTAGCCTGGTTTAAAGATCCAGACGGGAATGTCCTCTCGATCTCTGAACACCCGCAGCAAACAGGCTAAATCGTGAATTGGATTCATCACTGGCTTTGCCGCTCGAATGCCTGGAAGCGAAAGTTGGAACAGCGTGTGATCCCGTGGGCGTTGCGCGATGTAGATTTAGGCCAAGAACTGCTGGAACTCGGCCCGGGCCCAGGATTGACGACGGACATTCTGCGGCGGCGAGTTGCGAATCTCACGGCAATCGAAATCGACACCCGGCTTGCTACTGCTTTGCGGTCCCGCTTACACGGAACCAATGTCTCGATTGTGGAAGGCAGTGCGGCTGCCATGCCGTTTGCGGAGAAGAGCTTCTCGGGCGTGGCGTGTTTCACGATGCTGCATCACGTGCCGAGCCGCGAACTGCAGGACCAGCTGTTTCAAGAAACTTGTCGCGTATTGAAGCCGGGAGGCAGTTTCGTTGCGACGGACAGCCGCGCCAGTTGGAGCATGCGATTGCTTCATATACGCGACACGATGGTGCTGATAAATCCTAATAGCATCCAAGCTCGCCTCGAGAAAGCCGGATTTTGCGACGTATTCCTGGAACTGACTTCGGAAACGCTGCGCTTTCACGCGCGGCGGGGTTAAACGGGTTGCTCTTTATGGCTCATATAGTAATGAACCGCGGGCGTGACAATCAGCGACAGTATCATTGACGCGAGGATTCCTCCGATGACGGCGATGGCGAGCGGCTGCAGCATCTGCGATCCAGCGCCCCAGGCCAAAGAGAGCGGGATCATGCCCGCAACGGTCGCGAGAGCGGTCATTAGAATCGGACGCAACCGCCGCTCCCCGGCCTGCAGCATGGCGTCACGGGGAGAAGCGCCTTCGGCCCGGAAGCGCTGATCGGCGTCGAGCAGCAGGATTCCATTTTTCGCAACGATGCCGATGACCATGATCAGGCCCATGAAGGAAGAAATGTTGAACGTAGTACCGGTGATCAACAGCGCTAAGAAGACACCGGAGATGGAGAGCAACGCAGAAGCAAGAATTGAAGCGGGCGCGGCGAAACTGCCGAACTCGAACAGCAGTACGGTGAAGACGAGAACTACAGCGAGCGCGAGCACGAAGATCAGGTCACGGAACGAACGCTGCTGCTCCTCGTAGGTGCCGCCGTAAACGACACGGATCGGCGTCGGAATGTTGAGCGACGAAACGGCGCGCTGAACTGCCGCGATGCCTTTGCCCAGGCTCACGCCTTCGAAGCGGCCGGTTACGGCGACATCGCGCTGCAGGTTTTCGCGAAGGATTTCGGTCTGGCCAGCCTCGCTCCGAATTTCGGCGAGGGACCCGAGAGTGGCGGTTTTTCCGGTAGAGCTGGTGAGGAGAGTGTTGCGAATCTGCTCGAGAGATGCCCTGGTCGATGGCGGAAAGCGCACGCGTACCGTATACGGGCGATTGTTGACTACGACGGGCATCGGGGCAGGCTCACCCTGCAGAATCGCGCTTGCATCGAGCTCGACTTCCTGAGGCGTGAATCCCGCGCGCGCAGCGACAATCGGATCCACGTTCATGATCAGGGCCGGTCCGCTTATCGTGTTCTCGATGCCGTTCTTCACGTCCGTGACGCCGGGAACGGTCTTGATTTTGTCCGCCACTTTGGGCGCCCACTGGGCGAGCAAATCGGGATTTTCGGAAAAGAGCTTGATCTGGATCGGCTCGGGCGAACTTGTCAGATCGCCGATCATGTCCTGGAGAAGCTGGATGAATTCGACATCAAGCTGTGGGTATCGCTTATTGACCCTCTCGCGGACGTCAGCCATGACTTCCTCGATCCCGCGACGCTCGCCCGCCGGTTTGAGCTTTACGGATATGTCGCCAGTGTTCGCTTCGGTTACGGTTGCCAGCCCGAGTTGCAGTCCGGTGCGGCGCGACGTACTCTCGACTTCCGGAGTGGCGTGCAGGATTTTTTCAACGCCCTTCAGCACGCGGTCCGTATCGGCTAGAGACGATCCTGCCGGCATGAGGTAATCAAGAACGAAGCCGCCTTCGTCCATGGCGGGAAGCAAGTCGGAACCGAGCGCCTTGTAGCAGAAGAACGAGGCCACAATCACGACCACGCAGGAACCGGCTAGCACTAACGGATGAGCGAGCACGAACTTCAACGCACGATCATAGGCGCGGGTGAGCTTGCCCATAAAGCCGTGCGTGGCGACGTGGCCGTGCTGATCCGCCGAAGTGAGGGCGTTCGATGTTGCTGTGCGCCGCAGCAGAAAATGGCTCAGCGTAGGAGTCCATGTGAGGGCCAGAGCGAGCGACGTCAACAACGCCGTGGCGACGGTAAGCGCGAGCGCGCGAAAAAACGTGCCGGTCACGCCGGTGATGCTGATCAGCGGAAGAAAAACCACGATGGGCGTCACGGTCGAGCCGACGAGCGGAACGCGGATCTCGCGGAGCGCGCTGCGAATGGCTTGAGCGCGGGTTTGCCCCGAATCGCGGTGCAACACGATATTTTCGACGACCACGATTGCATCGTCGATCACTAATCCGACGGCCGCGGCCAGTCCACCCAGCGTCATGAGGTTAAAGCTTTCGCCCAGCAGCTTCAAGGCAATGAATGTGATGGCGATCGTCGCGGGAATGACCAGCCCCGCGACAAGCGAGCTACCCCAATCCCGCAGGAAAAGAACCAGAATAATTGCGGCCAGGATGAGGCCGATCAGGATCGCGTCGCGAACGCTCTTAATGGAATCTCGTACAAGCTCGGCCTGATCGTAGAACGGCACGATATTTGCATTGGGCGGGAGCGATTTGCGGATCTGATCGAGCTCGTTATGTACCGCGTCTGCAACCGCGACCGTGTTGCTGTCGGGCTGCCGGTAAAGATTCAAAAGAACAGCCGGCTTACCATTCGCAGTCACTACCGTATAGACCGGCATCACGGAGGGCGTGACTGTAGCCACATCGCCGACCCGCACAGGAACGCTGCTCGAGGTAGTCTTCACGACAATATTTGAAATTTCAGCCGGAGTACGAGCCTGTCCGCTCACAAGCGTGAGAACGAGCTGATGATTGTTCTCAAACAGCCCTGGAGAGTCAATCAGATTGCTTTTCGAAACTGCGTCGACTAGCTCGGGAACTGTGACCTGTGTTTCGAGCAGCTTGCCAGGGTCCGGCTCGATTTGAAACTCAGGTTCTTGCCCGCCTTGCACGACCACTGTGGAAACGCCGGTCACGCGATTTAAGCGCGGCTTAATGGTGTAGGTTGCAAGCTCCCATAATTGCGTCTGCGGGATTGTGTTTGAAGTCAAGCTGTAACCGATGATCGGGAATGCAGCGAATGTGAGGCGATTCGCCGTAAGTTTCGCGGTAGGCGGCAGACTGGTCTGGATACGCGCAAGCGCCGCATTCACATATTCCAGAGTCTGGAACATGTTCACTTTCCAATTGAAGAACAGATCGATTTCAGCTGAACCCCGACTAGTTATCGAAAGCACCTTTTCGAGGCCGGGAACGGCGTTCACCGCTTCCTCAATCGGACGCGTGACCGTCACCTGCATCTGATCGATGGGCGCGACGCCGTTGTCAACGCCGACGACAATTCGCGGGAAGTCGGTCGAAGGAAAGACCGCAACTGGAATAGTGAAAGCCAGATAAGCGCCGATCACGACCAGCGTGATGACGAGGAAAATGATGGAGCGGAATAATCTTGCTGTCCAATGTTCAGCGACGCGCTCTTCGGCTAGGGGCACGGTGTTGAGCTGGCTCATGGCTTCTCGTCCGCCGGGGCTTCACTCGCGCCAGGCTTCTGCACAATGACTTTGGCCTTGTCTTCGAGGCCGAGGCCGCCGAAGGTGATCACCTGCTCTCCGGCCTTCACTCCGCTCAGGATCTGCACCTGATCCGCTTCGCGGACGCCGACCTCGACTTTGCGCTCGTGCGCCGAATCAGATTCGACGACCATGACTTTGTCACCACCCTCGTCAGAGGACAGGAGAGCAGCGACTGGGACAAGAATTGCGTCTTTGATGGTTTCGGCATTGATCGAAACCTGAACAGTAGTGCCTGGCTTGAGATGCTCTCCAGGATTCGCGGTCTGGACCCATACCTCGACAGTTGTCGTACTCGGATCTACAGCCGGACTGACGACAGTGACCTTGCCAGTCAGGTCTCGACCGGAAGCTGAAATCGTAGCCGGCCTTCCCACTTCGATGGCCGCAGCTTCTTTCACGGGGATGTTCGCACGCGCAATGACCTGCGATATGTCGACGATCGAGATGACAGCCGATCCGCTATTCGCCATTTCGCCGGGATAGACCGGACGGTCCGAGATGACGCCGTCGATGGGGCTGCGAATCTCCGCATAGGACAGTTGCGCTTCCGTGCTGGCATAGTGGGCCTTTGCGGCGTTCATCTGGGCTTGGGAGCTGGCGACCTGCTCCCGTTCGCTCACGTTCTGAACCGCCTCGAGATGCCGCTCCGCACTGTCGTATAGGGCCTGGGCTTGAACCATGGCGACTCTGGCATCATCGACTAACTTCTGCGCAAGAGCGCCCTGGCGGAATAGGTTCACGCGGCTGTCATACACCTTTTTCGCTGCTTCGAGGCTCTGCCGGGCGGACTGCAGGTCGCCTACCGCCTTTGTCTTGTCTTCCGGAACGGTCGCGCCGGTCACCGTTTGATAGGCGGCCTGCGCCTGCTTATAAAGCTGCTCGCTTTCCTGCGCAGTCGCTCTCAAATCGCGGCTCTCGAGTTCTGCCAGGAGTTGGCCCTTCCGGACGTGGTCGCCGCGATTCACAAAAATTCGATGAACCGGGGCGCTTATTTTCGAGGTCACATTGGCCTGGTTCAAGGGGAACAGAATTGCATTTGCCGTGACCGTGTGTTGGATTGGGCCCTGCTTCGCCTCCGCGACCTGAACCGGCGTTGCGGGCTCGGCGGCTTCTTGCTTAGGTTTAGGAGAGCACGCGGCAAGAAAAATTGCCGTCCCGAGAAGAGCTAGCCGGATGCCGTCACGATATGTAACGCGTGCAGCGGACATAAGTCAAGAATTTCCTGTAAGCGTTGCGAGCTCTGCAAGAGCCACACGATAACGAACCACGCCGTCATCGAGCGCATTGCGGGCTAGCGTCACGGTCGTTTGAGCATCGACGACTTCCAGCACCGTAGCTTCCCCCGCTTCGTATCGCAGCACGGTGAGGCGCAGGCTTTCTGTCGCGAGATCCGCGGAAGACCGAAGCGACGCGACTTGCGATTGCGCGGCGGCCGCCTCTTTATAAAACGTATCGAGATTCGCCCGTAACTGCCTTTGCGAAAGAGTCAGCTCGGTTTCGGCCTGCGCTCTTCTCAGATCCGCCTGCTTTACTTTACTCCGTATTGTGCCCCAATCCCAGATCGGAATCGTAAGCGTCGCCTGCGCCACATAGCCCAGGTTTTGGCGGTAAGGAACTTCAAAGTGCGGCAGCGTGCTTCGACCTGTCGCCTGTGTGCGATAGTTCGTGCGAGCCGCGAATTGATTCGCATCGATCCCATAAAAGAGGTCCAGCCCGAAAGACGGGAGATAAGCATATCGCGCGACGTTCGAGGCGTAACGGGCCTCGAGTAGGCTGGCTTGCGCGGCTTTGACATCCGCGCTGTTCGCGGTCGCCTGGTTCTGCGCTTCGGGATAAGCCGGCAATTCCGGCAACTGTGACGGATTCTCAAGAACTGAGAATTCCTGGCCGAAGTCAGGGAAGATCAGAACAGCAAGAGCGATCTTCGCCTTTTCGAGGGCAAGTTGCATATCCTGCAGATCGCGCTGGCGCTGCTGAACCTGTAATTGCGCCTTGATGACGTCCGCATGCGCGGCTTCCCCGCCACGCTCCTGCTTTTGCGTGATGTCGAGAAAACTTTCCGTTTCGCGAACACTAGTCTGCGCGTTGGTCAGTTTTCGTTGCGACGCCGCAATGGCGAAGTAATCCTGTATGACGGTCGCGTTCAGGCCACGAGCAGCTATGTCAAGTCTGGCGCGGGCGGCGGCTTCAGCGGCCTCGGTGCGCCGAATCTCTCCCCGCCTTACAAGCGAGAGAACGTCTTCATGCACCAGCGCCTGCTCGTTGTACACGTGGACGCCGTCGTTGGCGACAAATATACCGGAAGGCGTGCCGTTTCCTTCGGTATAGATGAATTGGTTGAGCGCGTTTACGCTGGGCAGCGTGGCCGCTTTGGCCTGCTTGCGGTCTTCCGTAGCTTGCCCGACGGCGGCATTCGCGGCGTCTAGCTGGAGCCCATACTTGCGCGCGCGCGCCAGAGCGTCCTTCAGGTCAATCGTAAGCGGCGCCTGCGCTACGCCTGTTCCGAAAGCAAACAGCGAGGGAGCAATGAGGGCCAGGATTAAAAATCTGCGGGAAGCGGGCGGCATACCTACATAAGTTAAACCGGCAATCGACCAGTTCAGCACTGTTTTCTGAAGATTCGCTGAAGGGTTCGAGTTCCGGATACGATGAACTCAGATGCAGGTGTTGGTCGTCGAAGATGAGCAGCGCATGGCTGAGCTGCTGAGACGCGGCTTGGCCGAAGAAGGGCACCAGGTCGTGATGGCGGCGAATGGCGCAGAGGCGCTCGAAATGGCGCAATCGTTTCCGTTCGACGTGATCGTGCTCGATGTCATGTTGCCTCAAGTGAACGGCCTGACTGTAGCGCGCCGTTTACGCGAGTCGCGGATTCGGACTCCGGTATTGATGCTGACGGCCCGGGATAGTACCGCCGATGTCGTGAAGGGGCTGGACAGCGGCGCGGATGACTACCTGACTAAACCGTTCTCCTTTGACGTGTTGCTGGCGCGCCTTCGCTCCGTAAGCCGGCGCGGGCCGATCGAGCGGCCTCTGTGCTTCGAGGTCGCGGGGTTGAAGTTAGATCCCGCAACAAGAGAGGTCACGCGAAACGGAGCGGCAATTAGCCTGACGCCGCGCGAATATGCGCTTCTCGAGCTCCTGCTGCGTAACGCGGGCCGACCTGTCACTAGGCAATCCATCATCGAAGCGGTCTGGGGCTTCGATACAGATATCAACGAAAACACGCTCGAGGCATTCGTCCGGCTTCTGCGAATAAAGATCGATGCACAGCCGCCCAAGTTGATTCACACGGTGCGCGGGATCGGCTATTGTCTGAAGGAACAGTGATGTGATGCGCGCCGCTTCAATTCGCCTCCGATTGACAGCCTGGTACGCGGCAGTGCTCGCAGCCGGATTGATTCTGTTTTCGGCGTTGCTGTGGATTTCGCTCCGGCACGCGCTGCTTTCGGAAGTGGACCGACAGCTTGCGAACCGGGCAAACGGATTCGAGCTGTTTTTAAAAAGCGAACTGGCTGAAGTTCCCGCTCCACCGCTCAAGGAGGAATTGGAAGAGTTTTGTAGAGCGCTCCCGCCGTATTCCTACCTCGAAGTACGCGGTCTCGATAACCGCTTCGCGTTCTCGTATCCGGCGGACTCGGTAATGGCACGAGCGAAAAACCGGGCCGTCCGCGCGGGATCTGCGGACCTTCGGTGGGGAGGGCGCATGTATCGCGCGCTTCATCGTGAAATCGCGACACAAAATGGCCGGTATGCACTCGATATCGGCGCATCGCTTGAGGAGATCCAGCACGTTCTCAATCTGCTTGAAAGCATGCTGATGTGGCTTGTCCCGACGGTTGTCGCGTTGGCCGCTATTGGCGGGGTTTGGCTGAGCCGGCGGGCATTAAAGCCCGTGGACGCGATGACCGGCGCGGCGGAGGCGATCAGCATAGATAATCTGTCGGCTCGTTTGCCGGTTCCTGAAACCGGAGACGAATTGCAGCGTTTGGCGGAGGCCTGGAATACGATGCTCGGGCGTTTGGAAACCGCGATCCTTCGAATCTCGCAGTTCGCGGCTGACGCTTCGCACGAATTGCGAACACCTCTGTCGATTATTCAAACCAGCTCAGATCTGGCATTGCGGCGTCCGCGCACGGCGGAACAGTATCGCGAGGCGATCTTTGAGATCCGGGCAGAAGCGGAACGCATGACCCGGCTGGTCGAAGATCTTCTCTTTCTGGCGAGAAGCGATTCGAGCTCGGCGGAGATGCCTATCGAGCCGGTCGATCTCTCGCAGATATTGCAGGAGGTGTGTTCGGAACTTGAGGTCATGGCGGAACTGCGAGGTGTCAGTGTGCACCTTCACTCGGGCGGCGCATCCACTTTTGTAAAGGGCAATAAAGCGGCGCTGCGACGTCTTTTTCTCGTGCTGCTCGATAACGCGGTCAAGTACTCTGAAGCGGGCGGGAAGGTGATTCTCGATATGGCGAGCGGCCACGGCGCCCCGGAGGTCGTCATTAGAGATTTCGGCGTCGGCATTTCTCCCCAGGACCTGCCGCACATTTTCGAGCGATTCTACCGCGCCGATGGGGCCCGCAGTCATTCGAGTGGCGGAGGGCACGGACTTGGTTTGGCGCTGGCGGAAAGCATTGCGCGGCGACACGGGGCGAGCATCGGCGTTACCAGTTCCCCCGGTAAGGGATCTGAGTTTCGAGTCTCCTTTGCCGCGGAGCAACACGCGGCAGCAGTGGCCGAAGCGCCTCTTTGGCACAGCGGCACACCGGTCTGATAAGCTCTCCGACGTGAGACGCTATTTGAACTCAATGTCGCGCGTACTGCTGACCCAGGCGCTGCCTGTTTGTTTCGGAAGCTTTCTTTTCTTTGGTTCGATAAAGGCGCAGACACCGCAAGGAAGCGACATGAAGCACGTGCTCGTGATCAGCCAGACAAAAGGCTGGGAGCACGATTCCATTCCCGATGCGATGGCGAATATCTGGAGGATGGGTCATGACACGAAGCTTTGGGACACAATGCTGCGCACGGACACCGAGCTGATCACGAAGAAAGAAATCAAGAACCGCAATATTCAAAATCTGAATCATTTCGATGCTCTGGTTTTTGCGAGCACCACAGGGGAACTGGATCTGGACGACAGTCAAAAGCGCGACATGATGTCGTTCATAAAAGATGACGGGAAGGGATTCGTCGGCATTCACGCAGCCTTGGATACGAACTATAAATGGCCCGAATATGGCGAGATGATCGGAGGTTGGTTCAACGACCATCCTTGGACCACGTTTGACGCTCCGATCATTGTCGAAGACCCCAGTTTCCCCGCGGTGCGCCACTTCCCGCATGAGTTCGTGAAGCGCGATGAGATTTATCAGGCGAAGGATTGGTCGCGGGACAAGGTGAACGTCCTGTTGAGTCTCGATCCGGCGAAGCTTGACCTCAACAATCCCCGCGTGCACCGCACGGATCGGGATTTCGCAGTGGCTTGGTCCAAAATGTATGGAAAAGGACGAGTGTTCTACTCCACGCTGGGCCACACGAAAGAGTCCTGGGATGATCCGGATATTCAGAAGATGTATTTCGAGGCGATTAAGTGGACGATGGGGATGACGGAAGGCAGCACGGCTTCGCATCCCAGGCCGGGGCAGTAAGTATTCGCTTGAATCCGTCTTCGGTATGACCCGCCGCGAACTGCTGCGTTCGGCTTCTGTTTCCGTCGCGACGGCGCTGGCTGCACCCGCGTTTGCCGAGCACGTGCAGGACCTGGATTTTGCCTCTGCGCTCGAAGCTGCCGCCGCGATCAAGGCGAAGGACGTCTCTTCGGTCGAGCTGACTCGCCGAATGTTCGCGCGCCTCGATGAATACAATCCAAAACTGAACGCTTTCGTTTACCAGATGCGGGAGCAAGCACTCGCGCAGGCTAGGGAAGCTGATACAGCTTTATCACGCGGCCGCGGGCTGGGCCCATTTCACGGGGTCCCAGTTTGCGTGAAAGAGTCGTTCGCTGTGAAGGGAGAGCCGGACACTTGGGGCATCGTCGCCTTTAAAGACTCTAAGGCGCCTGCGAACTCAACCGTAGTCGAGCGGCTGCTAGACGCCGGGGCCGTGCTGATCGGCGGCACCAACGTGCCGTTGAGCCTGATGGATTGGCAGAGCTTCAATGACATCTACGGCACCACCAACAACCCGTGGGATCTGACCCGCACGCCCGGAGGATCATCGGGCGGAAGCGCGGCTGCCTTAGCTGCCGGCCTGTCGTATCTCAGCGTGGGCAGTGATATCGGGGGCTCGTTGCGCGTGCCCGCAGGCTTTTGCGGGATCTATTCTCACAAGCCGACTCTTGATCTGGTGAACATGAATGGGCATGCACCCGGCGGGGGCGGCGGACTGCCCGGGTTTTCGACCGGCCTTGCAGTCGCTGGGCCAATGGCACGTAGCGCAGCCGATCTCATCGCGGCTCTTAACGTACTAGGAGGCCCTGAAGGATACGGCCGGAAGGCTTGGTCCTGGACTCTGCCGCCGCCGCGGAAACGCGAGCTGAGGGACTTCCGGATTGGATATATGCTCGAGAGTCCCATGTCGCCACCCACTTCGGACGTGCGTCCCGTGCTGGAGCGCACCATCTCCGCGCTGGAGCGTGCCGGCGCACGCTTGCACCCCGGCTGGCCTCCGGACTACAACCTGAACGACGCATTCAATAACTACACGTTTCTTCTGGCTGCATTCACATTTAGCACTGAAGGCAAAGAAGCGCAGGAGGACGACCGCAGGCGATACCGGCAGAGTCCGTCGCCGTTTGCTCCTGGCGCGCTCAGCTCATACGCTGAATGGCAGCAACAGCATTTCAGGCAACTGGCGTACCGTGCACTGTGGCAGCGATACTTTGAGCAGTTTGACGTGTTCCTGATGCCGTCGAGCTTTACGACTGCCATTCATCACCAGCACGAAGGTGATTTCTTCACGCGCTCAATCGATACTGTCGACGGGCCGCGGCCTTATCTGCAACTGATGCCCTGGATGGTTACAGCAACCCTGACGGGCTGTCCGGCAACAGTTGCGCCGATAGGTTTGACGAAAGCAGGGCTGCCGGTTGGGCTCCAGATCATGGGCCCGTTCTGGGAGGATGCCACACCAATTGAATTCGCCCGTCTGCTGGCCCGCGAGATCGGCGGTTTTAGGGCGCCTCCGGGTTACGGAGCTTGAGCACCTTGCGCCCCGGCGCTTGACAGCAACTCTCCGTTGGACGGAACGAAATTGGCGAAGTGCATCTCCGCCTCGTGTAGCGTCTTTAGCGGCACGAAGTTAGGAATAATAGAAGGTATGGCAGCCGGAACCATTCTGCTCACGCTGGAACAGTTCAACGCGCAGTATGCCCACGAACACGGTTACGAATATTGGTTCGGAGAGGTGGTCCAAAAAGGAATGCCTACTTGGTTGCACGGCCTGCTTCAACTGATTTTGGGCGACCTTTTTTATAAGCTCGGCTATGCCAGCGGGTCTGAAATTGACCTGCGCATCGACCCGAACTGGCAACCGCGGCCTGACGTGGTGGCGGCCCTCGAAATCGAACAACCTTACCCGACGAAGCCGGTTGATATCGTCGCAGAAGTTCTGTCGGACGACCCGATGACGAAGGTCTTTGAAAAATGTCGTCACTATGCCCGAATCGGCATTCCTCAAATTTTTGTGTTTGATCCCGGGTCAAGAATGGCCTGGGAATGGAGTCGAGAAGCGGATAATCTCGAACGCATTCAGACGCTTCGGCTACGAAACCGCTCGATGCTCGAGATCAACGAGATCTGGGCCGAGTTAGACGCCAGAATGCGAAGGAAGGGACACTCTTAAGGACCGCATGGTCCGGAGGGGGCGCAACGAGTATCACGTTCTCTCCTGCTGCACGACACCGGCACGCAGAAGATTTAGGGCGCTCGACTGGCCGGAGCCGTAAGTTTCTGTTCATCCGATCTCAACCAAATCCGAAGCTACCCGTTTCAACTGCCCGCAGGCGGCGAAAATGTCGCGGCCGCGCGGTTTTCTGATGAAACACGGCACTGATTTGCGAATGATGGCTTGAAACGCTTCTACCCGGCTCGGATCGGGAGTGTTGAAGGGAATCCCCGGTCCGGGGTTCAACGCGATGAGGTTCACCTTGCAATTCAAACGCGCGAGTAGGCGCACAACACGCCGCGCGTCTTCATCGCTGTCGTTCACGTCCCGCAAAAGGACATATTCAAAACTCAGCTTCTCCCAGGGGCGCAGCGGATACCTGCGGCACGCTTCCATCAAATCCGCCAGATGGTACTTGCGCGTAATCGGCATGAGCTCTCGCCGCTGTTCCTCGGTTGAGGCGTTGAGCGAAATTGCCAGCCTGGGCCGTATCTCGGCCCGCGCAAGCTCATCGATTTTCGGAATGATGCCCGATGTCGAGATCGTGATCCGCTTCACGGAAATGCCGATCCCATCTTTATCGCTGAGGAGGCGGGTGGCCTTGAGCACGTTATCCAGGTTGAGCAGAGGCTCTCCCATGCCCATCATGACGATATTTATGCGGTTCTCACTGGCGTTGATGCCGTTCTCGCGTGCCACGTAGAGAACCTGACCGACAATTTCGCCGGCGGTCAGATTGCGCTCTAAACCCATTAGGGCGGTCAGGCAGAACTTGCAATCCACCGGGCACCCGACTTGGCTCGAGATGCAGATCGTATCCCGGCCCTGTTCGGGCATGAGCACCGCTTCGATGGTCCGGTTATCCTCTAGTCCCAGCAGATAGCGCCGGGTTCCGTCGTTCGAATCGAAGCGCCTCTCGGGTAGTGGTAGTCCTACGACATGGCTCGTAAGTAACTGAAAGCGGAGAGTTTGTGACAGGTTCGATATTTCTGACAAATTCGCCACTTGTTTGTTGTACAGAGCGTCATATAGTTGTCGAGCGCGATAGGGAGGTTCGTCCGGGCCAAGCAGGGTCCGCAGTTCGGATAATTCCTTCCCGACGAGGGCTCGGCTTCCAAGTTGTTGCAACACCTAGCGTTAGTGTATCTCGTTACAATCTAAGAAGGCCAATACGATGGTTCTTGCATGCCCCACTGTCCGTGAAATTGAGCGCGCCACGCTGCCCAACGGCATACGGATAGTTACGGAGGTAATGCCTCACGTCCGTTCCGTCTCGCTCGGCGTCTGGATCGGCAGCGGTTCGCGGATCGAGCGCGGTCCTGAAAACGGAATTTCGCATTTCATCGAGCACATGCTGTTCAAGGGCACCAAACACCGGTCGGCGGAAGATATCGCGCGCGTAGTCGATTCGGTCGGGGGCGGCCTGGACGCATTCACAAGCAAGGAACTCGTCAGCTTCAATACCAAGGTTCTGGATGAGCACCTCCCTATCGCCTTCGACGTGCTCTCCGACTTGGTTCTCAATCCGCTATTTCAAAAAGAAGATATTGAGCGGGAAAAAGGCGTGATTCTCGAAGAGATCAAGATGGAGGCCGATCAGCCAGAGTTCGTCTTACATGAGACGTTTATCAGTAGTTTTTGGAAGGGACACGGTCTCGGCAAACCGATTCTGGGCACAAAAGAGACTGTGAAGAAATTCGAACAGGCCATGCTGTTCGACTATTACAACCGCGTCTATTCGCCGACCAATATCTTGATTACCGCGGCCGGAAATCTGGATCACGATGAAATTGTCGATCTGGTGCGCGAGACATTCGCGGATTTGCCCGAAGGAGGCAGCGTTTTGGCGGACTCTGCTCCTAAGCACCACGCTCCGATCGTGCTGAAGAACAAGGAATCTCTGGAGCAAGTGCATATCGCGCTTGGGGTACCGGCTTACCCGCTGGCCCACAAAATGAGATTTCCTTTGTATGTTTTAAATACGGTCCTGGGCGGTGGAATGAGTTCGCGCCTGTTCCAAAATATTCGTGAGAAACAGGGTCTCGCGTACTCCGTGTATTCCGAATTGAATCTGTTCAGCGATACGGGATGCTTTACGATCTACGCCGGTACGGGCGTCGAGACCGCGCAACAGGTAGTGACTTCGGTGATACAAGAGATCCGGCAGATAAAGGACGAGTGGATTGCCGAAGAAGAGCTGCGGCGGGCGAAAGATCACCTGAAGGGCTCGTTGATGCTAAGCCTCGAGTCGACTTCGAGCCGCATGTCGAATCTAGCCCGGCAAGAGTTGTATTTCAAGCGCTTCATGTCGCTAGATGAGATGCTCGACTGTATTGAAGCAGTGACGCGCGATGAAGTCCAGCAGATTGCAGACGACTTCTTCCACACTGAAAACATTGCTCTCGCAATGCTGGGCCGCTTGGGCGGACTCAAGATTCTTCGGGACGATCTGGTCTGCTAGGGCCATCGAGCGCGGCAATCTTCTCGTTCAAGAATTGAAGCGACCTCTCGAGCAGCGCGCGGTATTTCGGATTGTTTGCTGACGCCAGATCCTGCAAGACTCGCGTACGCGAAAGCTCGAGGCTCTCCCGTTCGCGCTCTTGCCTGACTTGCTCGGGGCTGATCCGAGTTCTTTTCGACCGCGAACTGCTCGCCTCTGCTGCTTCGATCTGTGACTCGACAGCTTTACTTTCCCAGCCGCGTGCCATGTTTCTAGCTTACTGCCGAAGCGATCAGCCGGCGTCAGTCCTTCAGCGCACGATCCAAATCGCTCGAGTCATTAAGCAGAATCCATTCCTCGACCGAGAGAGGCAAGCTGCCGTTCCGAAGCAGGTCGTCGTGGAATTGCTTCAGGCTGAATTGCGCTCCCATGTGGTCCCGGTATCTTCCGAGGAGCCGCATGATTTCGAACTTGCCTGTGATGTAAGTCATTTTTTGCGTTGGCTGACTCGCCGCGCCCGCGGCCTCGCCCGTCGCCGATTCGCGATCCAGGCCTCCCGCTTCCATGAAATACTGAACACCTTGCTCGAAGGTCCAGCGGCCGGTGTGGAGATTGACATCTACCCGAACTCGCGCCGCTCGATAACGGGACAGTCGCAAAATCTGACCCTCGGCTGCGGATCCCGGCGCATAGAATCCACGCCTCAAGAGCATCTCTTCGGTGTAAAGCGCCCAGCCCTCAATGAAAACTCCGTCCGCATGATGCCGCCGAATCTCGTCTTTTAAGTGGTTGGCAATCGAGATCTGCAGGAAATGCCCTGGAATGCCTTCGTGCCCTAAGATCGGCCGCGGCTCCTCGATGGCGGCGCGAATGTAAAAATTCGGACTCGTCGGCGAATACGCTGGAATGAAGTAAAAGCCGCTGTTGTCGCGGTCATAGATGCCGGGGGGATTCATGAATCCTCCAGGGCTTGTCGGCTTGAATGCGTCCGGCAACTGCCGAATGGTGAAGGCACCAACGTAGTCCGGAATGGTAATCAGATGTTGCTGTTTCAAGAACCGGAGAATCTCTTTGAGCCGGCTTTGGTAAGCGCTCAAAAACTCCTGTTCATTCGCTGGAACGGTCTTCATGCGTGCAGGGTTCGGATTCGCCATTTCCGGGTTCGGAAGCAGCGCTTCGAGACCCCGATAGCGTGCCAGCTGCACTTGGCCGAGCATATCGAGCTGCGTCGCATCGATTGGGAGCAGGTAGACGTGACGCAGAAAGTACTCGTAATTCCCGGCCCCCATGGGCTGAAATGCGGGCATCCGATCGAGCCGCGATTCCAATCCGTCAGCAAACGAGTGTATTGCTTTGAGCGCCGCATCACGCAACCGTTCGAGTTCCGTTTTCTGATCTGGACTCAATTCGTCAGCGAGCGTCATCAGGCTCTTTGTGAACAACGGGTCGATAGACCGGGCCGACTCCATCGCGAGCTGCGCATACAGCCGCACAGGCCGGGTGAGATTCTGATTTGCCTGAGCTAGCATCGCCGGCATTGCACGCAGGCGCGCTGCCGCCGCCATTGCACGCTGGCTGCTTGGCGCGTAGTCCTTCTTCAGAAGTGAGAAGATTGCGTTGCTGCATTCGCCCACATACACAAGCGGGTTATTCTCCTCAGATCGCAGCACGCGTCCTTCAAAATCCGGACCTTCGAGCTGCGCCCGGAAAAGGATCTGATCGATCCGGTCGTCCTTTGACCAGCCGTCAGTCGCCATTCCGCGCACTCGCGCGAGCACCTCATGGACGTGCTGCCTTCGACGCGCGATCGCCTCAGGCGAATAGTCGGTCAGCCGGTCATCCCACGTGTGCAGTCCTTCATCGCTGCTTGCAACTGGAAACTCGCGCGCCTCCCATTCGTAGTAGGCGTGGGCCAGCTGGCGCAACTCAGCCGGCGATCCTTGCGCGGCCGCCAGCTGGGAGAGCCCGGCCAGGAGCACAAATGCGATCGGCAGCCTATACATGTTGGTTCCACTTTCTGAACCGCGTTTAGGACGTCCGCGGCCCTATGGCAGACTAGCACCAGAGGCGAATGCGCGCGAACTCTGTCGAGTCGTCATCCTCCCGCGCGGCGTTCCGATTTCCCAATTTTCGCTGCCTCATGTTGGCGCGCTTCCTCTCGACAACTTCGTCGGAGATGCAGTCGGTGGCCGTGGGATGGCAGGTTTATGAAATTACGCATCGGCCGCTCGATCTTGGGCTGGTCGGTCTCGCGCAATTTTTGCCCGGCATTCTTCTGTTTCTCATTGCGGGCCATACCGCCGACCGCGTTCCGCGCCGGCGTATTCTACAGGCCTGCTATGCGGGATTTTCGGTCTGCTCGCTCCTATTGCTGTTTTGCAGTTTGCACGGCGTCGCTTCCGCGTATCCCATTTACGCCGTTCTGTTGCTGAACGGTGCGGTTCGCGCGTTCAACGCGCCTGCCGGGCAAGCGTTTCTTCCGCTGCTGGTCCCGAAAGAAGATTTCCCGAATGCGGTGGCCTGGAGTTCCTCCATTTTTCAAACTGCGACGATTGTGGGGCCGATGATCGGTGGATTGGGCTACGGCATAAGCGGGACTCCGGCTTTCGTTTACGCGTCCGCCGCGGTGGCGTACATTGGTTCGCTCTTCTTTGTTTCGCGGATTCGCGTTCAGGCTGTCGAACGTGAACATAGAGCGGCTTCATTATCAACCCTTCTGCAAGGGATCAAATACATTTGGTTCAATAAGCTCATCCTCGGCGCGATTTCACTGGATCTGTTCGCCGTGTTGTTGGGCGGTGCGGTTGCGCTGTTGCCGGTGTATGCGCGAGAAATCCTCAAGGTGGGCGCTACGGGTCTCGGCATTTTGCGTAGTGCTCCGGGCGTGGGTGCCGTCATTATGGCGATTCTGGTCGCGCACTGGCCATTGAAGCGGCGCGCGGGAATCACGATGCTGTGGTGCGTTTTCGGGTTTGGGGTCTTCACGGTGGTATTCGGGCTTTCACGCAACCTCGCGCTCTCACTCGCCGCGCTTGTGCTGGTCGGCGCAACCGATATGATCAGCGTCATCATCCGCCATACGATGATTCAGCTCGGCACGCCCGACGAAATGCGCGGGCGAGTTAGCGCCGTCAATATGGTCTTCATCGGTGCTTCGAACGAAGTCGGGCAGTTCGAATCGGGAATCACCGCGCAATGGTTTGGGACAGTGCCGGCCGTGGTGCTGGGCGGTTTAGGGACGCTTGTGATCGTCATGATGTGGGTCTGGCTTTTCCCGTCACTTCGCCGCGTGGACAAGCTCATACCCCAGGCACTCATCGCCGTGTGTCCGGATAAGTCGACGGCAGTCGCAGACTTTGCCCCCGAGTAAGGCCAAACATGTCCCTCGAGACAGCGCGCGAGTTGCTCGAACACGCACGTAAAGTGGCCGTTTTGACGGGTGCCGGCATTTCTGCCGAAAGCGGTGTTCCTACTTTTCGCGGTTCAGGCGGCCTGTGGAAACAATTCCGGCCTGAGGATCTGGCCACGCCTGGGGCATTCGCACGAGATCCCAATCTCGTGTGGGAATGGTATGACTGGCGGCGAAGCATCCTGGCAAAAGTGCAGCCGAATGCCGGACACCGCGCGCTCGCGGAACTCGAAGAGCGCATCTCCGAATTCACGCTGATTACTCAAAACGTGGACGGCTTGCATCAGCTCGCGGGAAGTAAATCGGTTGTGGAGGTTCACGGCAGCATCTGGAACCTGCGTTGTACGGCGTGCAAACATGAATGGCTCGATCGCTCTGTGCCGCTCACGCTGCCGCCGAGGTGCGAATGCGGATCGCTCGCCCGGCCCGGCGTAGTCTGGTTTGGCGAGAATCTGCCGTCCTCAGTCTGGGCTCGGGCTGAGCGCGCGGCAACATCGTGCGATGTACTCGTTGTGATTGGCACTTCCGCGGTGGTTTATCCGGCGGCCGGCCTTGTGCATTTAGCGCAGTCCGCAGGCGCCAAAGTCATCGAAGTGAACGTCGAACGTACGCCTCTGTCGGGCTTAGTCGACTGCGCTCTGACCGGACGAGCAGGCCAGATTTTGCCGGAATTGCTGGAAGGATTGACGCTACCACGGTAGCCGAAATGAAGCCCGCGACCGTTGCTTGTTCCTCCTGATGTTTAGGAACGTTTTCGCGCTCGGAGCTGTCAATTGAAACTCGATTAGCTCGAGATGGAAAGCCGCGTCTTGCATGTCGCCCGATTGAAGCGCTGGTTATCGGCACGCAGCCGCTACGCGCGGACGAGCCGCGGGCCGTTGTAGCCTGGCTGAAAAAGCACAGCCGGATGAAGCCACATGGCAGCGATGTTCTTGTCAGCGTACAGCGGAAGCCATTGCACCCCTCGGCTGTTAACTGGCGCTGCGAAATACAGCGCCGCTCCCCTGTTCTTGCTGGCTCACTCCCACATGCTGCCTCACGCTTGCGGCTTCGGCCTTGCCGATCAAGGTGCGGATAGGAGGCTCATTCAGGACTGCGCAATGTTCAGCACGCCGTGAGGTACAGCGCAGCAAATCCAGCACCCTTCGAGAAGCTGTGGCGGTGACCAGCCTAGAACCCGCGTCACAACCATTCTTCGTTTACCCGGCCTGAGTGCTAGCGCACGCGGAAGTTGCTTTCAGACAGTGTAAATGTCGGGCGGTGCCTGTTACCGAGACTTCCAATTGACGTAGTAGACGTAATAACCAGGATGGACCCAGCCTCCTGCATCAGGGTTGTGGAACCAAACCTTTGTTCTTCCATCAGTCATCGCAAGCGCCCCGCTCCATCCACTCGCGACCGGCTTAAAGGTGTCAGCCTCCACGCGAATGCATTGCGGATCTTGTCCACCGCGCATACCGTTACAAACTTCTTGGGCTATTTTCGGTGTCATAGTCACGCCCTGCCGTTGTATGTTCTGCAACGCTTCCCAAAAGTCAAAAGCAAGAAGTGGCGATCGACAGAGGAACAGATGATTGGAATTGTCTTCGGCGGAGACCGGAAGGAAAGGCAGGCTAAGAGAGAGCAAAACGATCAAAATTAAGCGTTTCATGATAGCATCCGCTGTCGTTTGGATTCTACGCACCCACGAGGAGTGCCCCCGGCATTCTTATCGGCACAGCATGCCCAAAGTTCGAGGGAAAGTCTCTTCCAGAGATACGGCTTGCCGTGTAAAGCTCGCCGCGACGAAGAGTTTGTCGAGGAGGTCAAGTCGTGAACGATTAATCTGACACTTTTCCGCAAGATCGTTTCGAGATCGGACGCGGCATACAATCGCATTCATGATTGGCGAGAACGTTAACAAGCAAATTGACAAGGCGCGAAGGTTCGGTGAGCAACTGGAAGGGATCGTCGTGAGCCGGAAGCAATTCCCAGCGGGTGATCGCAATCTCCTGTTGATTGCGTACTGGGCACTGATGTTCGATTACCACAAGGGAATCCTGAGTTTAGTTCAGTCAGAGTTTTTCGGCGCAGCGTTCGCGCTCGTGCGGCCAATCATTGAAGCCAATGTTCGCGCCCACATCGCGCTCAAAGGCTCCGAAGGAGACCTCCGACGCATTCAGAATGATGAGTACACGGTCAACTTCAAGCAGATTGGCGCGCAAATTGATGCCCAGTTTGGCTTAGATCACTTGATGGCAAAACTTCCTGAACGAAGCAAGGCACTCTCTTCACAGCTATACGCACTCTGGACTGCTTCAGCTAGGAAGGCGCTTCGATGGGAACGACATCGGTCCGAGCTACAAAGACGATGAGATCGTTGAGGTGATCCGGGTCACGACTAGCTCGATTTTCATGATCACGAATCTCGTGACCAAACACTTCGGCCTCGAAGAAGATTGGAAGAAGGTTGGTCAAATGCTCGATGAATGGGGCAAGCATTAAGCGAGAAATATCAACCTTTTCCCGCTCGGACCAGCCGAATGATGATGAAGATGGTGGGGCCTTCGCCGAGTTTGAACGCACGATGTCTTGAGAACGAACGAAGTCCGGCCTGGAGCGCGCGCCAGGAAAGGCGAATCGGAGGTGGCCGCCCAGGACTAACACTGTTGCTAGAAAAAAGAACTAATTGACCTCGTCACAAAACGCCGAATGACGGCCGTTGAAGCAGCGAGACCATTGAAGGTCTATCCGCGACCATCTCACGTCTGATAGCGTAAGCGCGACTGAGCCGCAAATATCCTTAAGAGATCGTCCCATTAGCCGTCGAAGGCCTTTGTCTCCACTGCGGATTATTTAGGTCCTTCCCGTAAACCGCGAAAACCGGCAAAGGCCCATAGCAACGAAGCCCCTAACCCGAGGACGGCCAACGGACCACCGAAAGCAATACCTGCGATTTCCATGATCTTGCGCTATGGATGGGTTTTTTCGAAGCGTCGCCCAACTTTGGCATAGAGTTTTTCGGATAGTGACCCGTTCTGCACGTCCTTGTACTCCGGATACAGACGACGAAATTCCTCTACTTTGTACCAGCACAGGCCGTCATCCTTCCCAACCTCATAACTAGCACCAGATGTCCCTCGTGCCGCCGAACAATCGACAGGAAGCAGCATGTACCCGCCCCACTTCCTAACCTCTGCATCCCAGTCAGTGCTGGCGTTCTTGAATTCCTGACGGATGCCATTGTAGGAAAACCCGGCAATGCACAAGACGAACAGCACGCTAGCTACGAGCCAAACTCTGAATAATCCACGCCGGATGTTCATCGCATCTAATATGACAATCGCGGAGTTTCGTTAACTTTCGTTTCGCCCTGCTTACGATCAACAGAGCTCAGAACGAGTCCATTTTTGCCTTTCGACAAAACTCGATCATAATCGCGTGGGAGCACGCACCTTATCTCGCAAGCCACGCGAAGGTTCACGGAAACAACCTCGGGCTCAGTCATGAGCTCGTTTCCCCCAGCGTCTCGATATTCGATTGTCGTCCTCTCAGATAATAAGGCACAGGACTCAGAAACATCCCTCGTGCGGGACTGCGCAGTGCATCTGCGGGCAGCCATGGGGAGAGCGCTGACCGGCCCTACGAGTAGGGCGCCGGCAACCCCGCCCGCAATCGATGTTCGCGCATCTTTGCTTGCTGATGCGTGCGGAGGCGCAAATCGCTTTCGGCTTTCCCCGTGCAGATCAAGGCGAAGCCCGCTTTCCTGTCTTCCGGGAAATATGAGTTGGAGCGAGTCTGATCCACTGCTCCACTCAGGATGCGGCAAGCGCAGGTCAAGCACCGGCCTTGATGGCAGATCGCCGGAAGCACGATCCCGTTCCGCGCGGCTGCATTCCAGATGAATTCATCCGGACTGCATCGAAAGGATCGTTCGCCTTCCGGCGTCTCGAGCAGCACCAGATAATTTTCAGTTCCGGGCATGCGTCCGCGCGGCTAAGGCGAACGTTTCTACGGATTGTAAAATCTATTGTTCTTGCTGTAAGGCGCTTCGCCCGGCTCGCCGCGGCGGAAGTGACCCGAGGGAATCGATTTTCCGTCGCGCTCATGCGCCAGCAGTTCGATGAACCAGGCTTCGTGCTCGATTTCTTCGTTCAAGATTCTGGCGGCCAAATCGTACGTTCGCGGGTCTTTGCCGAACGTCACGTCGCAGACAGCGCTCCAGCTACGAATTGCGCACCGCTCCGATTCGAGCAGAACGGTTAGGATATTTACTACTGTCGGCGGATTGGGCAGTTTCGCGGCAACACAACCGGCTTGGTTGTGAAACTCCGGAAGATCGTTCGGCAGCTCGCCGCCTAGCTCATAGATACGAGGCACGATGAGCTCCCAATGAGCGCGATCCTCAAGCCGCGCGTCTTCGCAGATTTCCTTGTAATCTTCGTACCCCGCAAGGTGCATGCGGAGAATCGTGTAGTAGTAATAGGTGCTGGCAAATTCCGCCGCCGCATTTGCGATCAACATCTTAATCAGCTTCTCGACATCCACGCCGCGCGCGCGAATCACTTCCACGCCCACTCGCTGCGAGACATCGCCTGCTGGTACAGGTGCTACGGTTGTTCCCATAAAAATATTCCTTTCCTACACCAGCCTACTCAACCGGCTTTGCGCCTTTGCCAGACGACGCTCGAAGCATCTCCTATACGGCGATTGACTTAGGCGTGATGCGGCCCTCCGATCTTCGGATATTTCTTTTGCAAAAAAGGTCGAAATGTTGGATATTGGCCCGGCGTTCCGGCCACTAGATCGAGGAGGGATTTTATGAACCAGACGGTTTCAAAGGAGATGCAGCAATGCATCCAAGCATGTACAGATTGTCAGAAATGCTGTAATGCGCTCGAGAACCAGTGCCAGCAGAGCGGCTCAAAGGACTCGAACGTATGTCAAATGGCAAGAGATTGTGCGGAAATCTGCCAGGCCTGCACGAATTTCGCAAAGCGCGATTCGCAGTTCTGCGCCGAGGTTTGCCGGGTTTGCGCCGAAGTGTGCAACCAGTGTGCGTCCGCTTGCGATAAAGCGCGAGAGGCGAATGCGAAGGAATGCGCCGCAGCGTGCCGCCGTTGTGCGCAGGCCTGCGAGCACGTGGGCGCCGCCGTTCACGCGTAAGTTTCTTCATCCGCTGCTTAGGAGTTTTCTGGCCGGTGGGAATGGGTCGTCATTCCCGCCGGTCTTTTTTTACGTCAAGGCGCCATTCGGCCCGTCATACCCAGTCGCCATCCGATAGGAATAGCCCACCGTAACCTAGGGGTGTGAGTGATGGGCGCCGGTACCCGGCACGTCCGGTTCTGGGCGTAGGAGCGCTGATCTTAGACGGCGAACGTGTGTTGCTGGTCGAGCGGGGCAAAGAACCGCTCTCCGGGCGCTGGTCATTGCCCGGGGGAGTGGTTGAAACCGGGGAGCGGCTCGAAGATGCGCTAAGACGCGAGGTGTTCGAGGAAACCGGCTTGCACGTCGCCCCAGGCGCGATTGCTACCGTCTTTGAGCGGATTATGCAAGACGGAGTCAGCGCGTGCGAGTATCACTACGTGCTCGTCGACTTCTATTGCGCAGTTCAGGATGGGGAACTGCGTGCCGGAGATGATTCGCGTCGAGTCGAATGGTTCACCGTGGACGGGCTCTCTAGTTTGCCGATGACGGAAGGCACGCGCGAAGTGATTGAGAGCTGCTATAAAGCTCAGGCGACCTGCTTGGAAGTTACGCGCCCGCAGTGAGCCGGTATGGCGTTCAGCAGTGCTTCCCTGCTTCAATTTGATGAATTCAAAGAGCTGTTAGCCAAATACGCGGGCAGCGCGGCTGGCCGTGAACTGGTATTCGCTCTCAATCCGAATAACGATCGGCTCGCGCTTGAAGCTGATCTGGCGGAAGCGGGCGAAGCGATCGGCTATTTGCGCGAGGCATCGGGAGTGCAGGCGAGCGAGCGCGGAGCTGCGGTACGGCTGCATTTCGAGCAGTTGCGAGATGTCGCGGGTCCCGTCCGCACACTGCGTATCGAAGGAGCATCGCTCGCTGGGCGGGAGATTTTGGATCTCTTCCATACCGTTTCGCTTGCGGGCGAGTATAAGGGTTTGCTGGTTTCAGTAGCGCCGCGTTACCCGCGTTTGGCGCAGCGCGCAGCCAGATTGGCGGATCTCCGCCCGATCGCCCGCCATTACCAGGCGGCGTTTCTTCCCGACGGCAGCCTGTCAGATGAAGCGAGCGTTGCATTGCGGCGCATCCGGCGCGAGATCGAAAAACAGCAGAAAGAGATTCAAGATTCGCTAGCTCGTTTCATGCGTGCCCACCGGGATGACGGCACGCTGCAGGAAGAGTTCGTCACGATTCGCGAGGACCGCTACGTGGTGCCGATTGTAGCCGGACAGAAAGGGCGCGTGAACGGGGTTATTCATGGCGCAAGCGGGACGGGCCGCACCCTTTTTGTCGAACCGCTCGAGACGATCGATCTGAATAACCAGCTCGTCCGGCTTCGCGAAGACGAGCTTCGCGAGATCGAACGCATTCTGGCAGAGATCACAAATAAGCTACGGGAGCATAGCGACGAAATTGCAGATACGGCGCAAGCGCTCGCGGAATTCGATTGCGTTTTCGCGAAGGCGGCGTTCGCGCTCGATTACGATGCGGTGATTCCGCGCTTCAGCGATGAGGTTCGCAGGCTTCTGTTGCGCGAGGCTCGTCATCCGCTACTCGAGGCCGTATTGCGAAAGCAAGGCAGGCCCATCATCCCGATTTCGTTCGAGCTGGATGAACATCGGCGATGCCTGCTGATCAGCGGGCCGAATACCGGCGGAAAAACGGTCACTCTGAAGACCACGGGATTGTTGGCGCTGATGGCTCACGCCGCCCTGCCAGTGACGTGCCTCGAAGCGGAGTTTCCGCTGTTTGATGATGTACTCGCCGATATAGGCGACACGCAGTCGATTGCCGAGAGCCTCAGCAGCTTTTCGGGACACGTGCTGCATGTGAAAGAGATGTTGCAGCTGGTAACGCCGGCGACGCTGGTCCTGCTCGATGAGCTGGGCCGCGCGACAGATCCGGAAGAAGGCGGAGCGCTGGGGGTGGCCATCCTCGACCAATTTCGGCAATCGGATGCATTCTGCCTCGCGTCGACCCATTTGCTGCCTTTGAAGCTTTACGGGGCAAGTACGGCAGGCGTGCTGAACGGGTCCATGGGTTTCAATGAAGCGACGCTGCAGCCGACGTACGAGTTGCGCCTCGGAGTGCCGGGAAAGTCGGCAGGCCTCGATATCGCTACCCGGCTCGATATGCCGCGGGCGGTGTTATCTCATGCGCGCGCCGTCATGCCCCGCATGCAGGCTGATTTTCAGGATCTGTTGGCGCAGTTACACGGCCAGATAGAGGAGAATGAGGGGCGCGCCGAAGCGTTGGAGGAAGCCCGGCAGCAGCTTGCGAAGCGCGAAGCGGAGATCGACCGGGCAGCAGTTCGGTGCGAGGAGGAACGCAAGCGCGAGTGGGCCAAGAAATCGGAAGCGATGATTGCCGCGTTTGAAGCCCGAGCGCAGATGGCAGTGGAACGCGTGGCCGAAACGGTGAACCAGCGAAAAGCAGTAGAGCAAGCGCAGCGTACAGTGGCCAAGACGGCGCGCGAGTTTCGTCAAGAAGCTGCCACACTAATCGCGTCGCCATCGGCCGTGACCGGCGCTCCTGAAGACCTGCGGATTCAAGAAGGGGCGAAGGTTCGACTGAGGGATGTCCGCGAGGTTGCGACTGTGCGGCGCTTATTGAAGAACGGGATGTTCGAGGTCGAAGCCGGCTTCCTCAAGATGCAAGTGCCGCGTGAGGACATCGTGGAAGTGGTTGAGAGCACGGAAGAGCCACGTATGCCGAAAGATTTTCGTGTTACAGCCGGCCCACGGTTTGACGTTTCCTACCGCGAGCTGAACATCATCGGCCAGCGTGCGGAAGAAGCAATTGAACAGGTCGATAAATTTTTGGATTCTGCCGCGCTTGCTTCAGTGAATCGCGTTCGCATTATTCACGGGCACGGCATGGGAGTGTTGAAGCGAGCAGTAGGCGAGTTTCTGGGAACGAATCCACACGTCAGCCGCTTTTACGAGGCGCCGCAGGCAGAAGGCGGCGCCGGGGCGACGATCGTCGAGATGCGTGAGTAGCAGCATCGCGTCGCAGTGCCCGGCGCGATCCCGGGTCCGTCTAGCTTGGCTTTGCAGTCTCGAGCACGATAATTTCCAGTTGCGGCCATGCTTCGCTTTTTTCACCGCTTTTGGATAAACCGACGGCCCAAGCACCATACAACAGCAGTACCAGCATGACCTGAATACGTTCGAGAATGGCTACTGATCCAAGGCGCGCCAAATTTTCAGCGGCAAAAAGAATCCCATATCCACTGAAATAGATACTGAGCAAAACAGTGTGCAGGACGAGATTGTGCGGCGGCTGGTTCAGGGGGGCGGGAGAACGTGCGAAGAAGAGCGCTAGAAGAATGAGAGTGCCGCCGATCCACCCATCGACACATCGGTGAACAAGGAAAAACGTCCGCAACACCGCCTCATCGCCCGTGAGGCGACGCAACTCGAAGGGCAAACTCACGCAGCAAACGATCACCGTGATCAGCAGACAAACGAAAAAAATCCGGATCACGAAATTGCCCATTTTGGGGTACAGACGTGCGACGGCTCTCAGCGTATCGAGCGCGGCCCAAATCTGAGCTGCAAGAAGAGTTGGAAGGCTGCACTCCCAGAGCACAGCATACGCGTGCGTGTAATAGCGAGGGATCAAAAGAAGTAAATCCCGCAAAAGCACGATCAACAGCATGCACGCGAAACTCTTCAGCGGGCGTACGAACAGATGTTGTTGGAGGATTCTGCCGACGACAACTGCGGCCAGAAGGGTTGAAGCGATCCAAAGAGCCTGGTCAAAATGTGAGAGGCCCACACAGTGTCAGTACGTTCCAGCTAAGAAGATTCTCGGGCCGCTAGAGCGATCCGGTCGCGTCCACTCCGCTTAACGCTAAGGCCGGTGAGGAGGGGGAGCATCTTTGACAGGCTTACGTAATGTTCTCCAAAGCTTGCGCAACCAACGCATGTGTTCTCCTGTGCTGCGGTTCAGCGCTCTGAGATTAACCGGACGGGAAATCCAGCGTGAGGCGGTTACGAGTGGCTTTGAGTATTAAGGCATGGACGGTCAAGCACATCGGCACAGAAAATAAAAACGCGATCGTCGTGAACGCGCTTCGCCGAGTTCGATTCGGCTGTATTCAAATGCACTTTTGGGATTAAAGGCCGCGCCTTCCAAAGCGAGCAACAACACGATGAAGGAGGATGTCCGAAAGATCGTAGAAAAGGGAACGACTCACCCAGAGCCCGTGATAGGCTCTGGGAAATTTTTCTTGCCAGAAAAAAAGGAGAGTCGTTTTGAAGAGAGCGTATCAGAGAAGAGCAGTCCAGAAGAGTGCGGGTGCAGAGAAGGATCGGGCGGTACAGATTTGCTTGCCGATGGCAGAAGTGCTGACCAGCTTGGAGCAGGGCTTGGGTGAGCTGGTCCGAAAGGTGGGCCGGATGTTCATCCAGTCCGTACTGGAATCGGAGGTCGAGCAGATTGCTGGCCCGCGATCGTGTCGCAGGCAAACGCGGCAGGCTTACCGGTGGGGTATCGAGCAAGGCTCGTGCCTCATCGATGGCCAGCGGGTTCCGATCGCGCGGCCACGCGTGCGTGAGTGTGGCGGCAAAGAGCTGCCCTTGGGAACTTACCAGCTGTTCCAGCAAGTGAGTCCGGCAGAAGAAACAGTTTGGAGCAACATCATGCGCGGGCTCAGCATGCGGGATTACAAGTTAGTGCTGCAGCAGTTTATGGATGCCTACGGGCTGGAGAAGAGCACCCTCAGCGAACGATTTGTGGAGGCCAGCCGCAAGAAGCTGGAAGCTCTCATGAGCCGTTCCTTGCAGCATCTCCAGATCTGTGCGCTGTTAGTTGACGGCACGATCTTCAAGGGCCAGCATTTGGTTGTCGCCATCGGCATCGATGCGTTTGGCAAGAAGGTCGTATTGGGACTGGTGCAAGGAGCCACCGAGAATGCGAAGGTGGTGAGCGGCTTATTTGAGCATCTGTCCGAGCGGGGGCTGGATTTCAGCCAGCCGCGTTTGTATCTGATTGATGGCAGCCGTGCCTTGCGCGCCGCCATTGAGCGGCATGCCGGCGAAGCCGCTTTCATCCAGCGCTGCCAGGTGCATAAGATCCGCAACATCCTGGCGTATGTCCCGGACACGCATCAACACTGGTTCAAGTACAAGCTACGGCTGGCCTACGCTCACGCTGATAGCAGTGATGCTCGGCAGGCGCTTTATCGATTGCACGATGAGTTGAACGAGCTGAACCCGAGTGCGGCGGCCAGCTTAATGGAGGGCTTAGAGGAGACCCTCACGCTACATGATCTGCAGGTGCATGCCCGGTTGCGGCGATCCCTCAGCAGTACCAATGGAATCGAATCCAGCTTTTCAGTTGTCGAGACCATCTGCCGGCGTGTCAAACGCTGGCAGGGCAGCGATCACCGCTTGCGCTGGGTGGCCTCAGCCCTGCTGTATGCCGAAACACGCTGGAATCGTCTTCACGGCCACCGCCATTTGCCGCTGCTTATTCATAATCTGCAGCGTGCTTATGACATACGTTGTAACCTAAATGCGATCACCGTCGCTGCCCATTCGGCGGCTTAGATCGTGTTTCCGAGCCGTTCCTTTTTCAACGGAAAGGCGGACATCCTCCGATGAAGACGTCTGATCTGAAACAACTATTCCGTTTCGAAACAATAACATACAGGAAATCCTTACCGGCCCTGGCGGGCGCGAATTGCGTCATAATACCGACGATGGCTACGATTGCGATTCCAATTCACAGCATTGAGCGCCGAATGCGCGGCGGGGCCCAAGCGCTCCTGGTGCGAGATGGCTCCGGCAACGCCTATGTAGCTAAATGCGTTCAGAACCCGCAAGGGACGCGCACGTTAATCAACGAATGGATCGTTAGCCGTCTATTGAAGCATTTACGGCTGTCTACTCCGACAGTGAATGCCATCCAGATCGGAGGAGGCGTTCAGGGCGGCAGCTTGCTCGAGTTTCAAGTGGGCAGCAAGAAGATTCCGATTCCGTCCGGCGTACATTTGGGCTCCGCCTGCCCAGCCGATCCGGCGCATAAGGCAATCTTCGATTTCCTGCCCCGGCGTCTGATGCATAAGGTTGTGAACTTGCCTGATCTCGTCATGGCGCTTGCATTCGATAAATGGGTCAGTCAAACGGATACGAGGCAGGCTATTTTCATTCGGGAACGCTGCGCCGGACCTGATGCGAAATTTCGCGCCTATCTCATCGATCATGGGCTTAGCTTCGGCGGCTCACGTTGGGAGATGTCGGATCGTCCATTAAATGGGCTATATCATGACCGCTCGGTGTACGACACTCCGGCCGCCGGCAACCTCTGCCACGCGGCTGTTGATCGTATTCAGGAACTGCCGGAGGAAGCTCTATTTTCCATGGCGCCCGATATACCGGAACAATGGCTAAAACCCGGCGATCGCGAAGAGCTGACGCGATTGCTCGAGTTGTTGTGTGATCGACGTACTAAACTTCACGACACGATGGAACGCGTTTTGCGCCAACTAGACGAAGCAGGAATCGTTATGCCAAGCGCGTCAGATCGAAAACGGCTACTAGGAGCGTTGCTCCTGCTGGCTTCCATTCCGCGGCCGCAGGCGAGTGTCGGAACGGGAATGCGAGTCGCAGTGAAGATGACGCGAGTTGTTGAACCGGCTGCGGCTCGGTGTGGCGATAAGCTCGCAATATCGGTTAGCTCGCAAATTTCATGTTGCTAAGCTTCCGGTTATGCTCGGATGGTTGTTGGCGTTAGCCGCATTGGGGCCGGTTGTTTCAGCTCACAGTAGCAACGTGCCTGCCGCTTACTCCGATTCGATTCGCCAATGGCAGCGGCAACGTGATGCGGTATTGCGCTCAGACGAGAGTTGGCTGACCTTGGCAGGGCTGTTTTGGTTGAAACCAGGCGAGAACACGATTGGCTCCGCGGATTCAAACGACTTTGTTTTGCCGAAGGGATCCGCGCCGGCGCACGCCGGCCGCTTACGGCTGGAGGGTGACAGAGTCACTTTCACCGGCACGGACGGGAACGCGCGCGTCCTCTCCTACGACGAGCAGAAGCCGGACGTGGTTCAGGCGGGATCTGTATCCTTTTTCGTAATTAAGCGCGGAGACCGGCTCGGAGTTCGCGCGAAAGACAGCGCCAGTCCGGTCCGAAAGAATTTTAAGGGCCTTACATATTTTCCGATCAATCCCGAGTTTCGATTCGAGGCGACATTTGTTCCCGATCCAAAAAAGACTCCGATACTGAACGTGCTGGGTCAAACGGATATGGAGGAAAGTCCGGGCAGAGTGGAGTTCACGTACAAAGGAAAAGCTTGCTCGCTCCGTCCGATTTACGAGGGCCGCACGCTTTTCTTTCTCTTCAAAGATCCCACCAACAAGACACAGACGTATCCGGCCGGGCGGATGCTGAATACGGCGCTTCCGGAAAAAGGCAAAGTCGATTTGGATTTCAACAAATCGTATAATCCGCCATGCACGTTTACTCCTTATGCAACATGCCCGCTGCCGCCGAAGGAGAATACGTTGCCGATGGCAGTCGAAGCCGGCGAGATGCGCTATGGTAAAGGGCATCCCGAGTAAGTTTCAATTCTCTTGATCTCGAACCGTGGTCCTGACTGTCGATCCAGAGGATAGCGGCAAACGCCTGGATACTTTTCTTCATGAGCGGCTGCCGTACTTCAGCCGTTCGCGCCTGCAGTCGTGGATTAAGCAGGGCCGCGTTCTTATCCAGAGCGAAACCGCTCGCGCATCTCGCAGCGTGCGGCCTGGCGAGACGGTGTTCGTCACGCCGGCCGATCTCGCGCCGCTGAAGGCCGAGCCCGAAGACCTGCCGCTCAGCATTTTGTATGAAGATCCAGACGTGATCGTGGTCGACAAGGCTGCCGGCATGGTAGTCCATGCGGGTGCGGGACATGCGCGGGGCACGCTCGTGAATGCGCTGCTCCATCATTTCGGAACGCTGTCTTCCGTGAACGGAGAGATGCGGCCGGGAATCGTGCATCGCTTGGATCGCGAGACGAGCGGGGTTCTCATAGTGGCACGCACAGACGAAGCACATCGCGCGTTAGCTCGCCAGTTTCATAACCGTGAAGTTGAAAAGACATATTTGGCCTTGGTGCACGGCCGCATGAAACAGTTGCAAGGGCAGATTACGAAGGCGATCGCGCGTGATCCGGTTCGCCGCACCCGCATGACTGGCCGCCTTGCGTCCGGACGCTCGGCGTTCACGGAATACCGAGTACTCGAATCGTGGCGGCAATTCAGTTTTTTAGAGGTGCAGATTAAGACGGGACGTACGCATCAGATACGCGTGCATCTTGCAAGCGTGGGTCACCCGGTAGTCGGCGACCGGCTTTACGGAGCGCCGGGTGAGATGCCCGGCTTTCCCGCGCTAGAGAGATTCTTTTTGCATGCGCACAAGCTTTCGTTTATCTCGCCATCGGCAAAGAAGCGCATCGAGATCGAGAGTCCCCTACCGGCGGAGCTCGTCACTTTTCTGGAATCAGTACGGGCGAACGCGGATACAATAAAGTCATCATCCTCATGAAGTCTGCAGTCGTTAGTGCTATAGCGCTGGCCAGCTTCGCCGCGCTATCCTGCGGCGCGCTGGAAGCCCGGCAGGATCAGCCGAATCCGCAGAATTCCCAAGTCCCCGAGCACGAGCCGGGCGCCATCCTGAGCGAGGTCACGCGAGTGAATATGTTGTTCACGGTGACCGACAAGAGAGGCCGTTTCGTTACCGATCTGAATAGAAGCGACTTTGAAGTGTTCGAGAGCAAGAAGCCACAGCAGATCACCGAGTTCACTTCCGAGACCAACTTACCGCTGCGCCTTGCGATATTGATTGACACCAGCAACAGCATTCGTGACCGGTTCAAGTTCCAGCAGGAGGCGGCAACCAACTTCGTCAACAGCGTAATGCGTGACCAGGACAAGGCGATTGTAGTCAGTTTCGATACGGCAGCTGAGTTAGTCGCCGATTTGACAAACAACACAAATACGCTCGAGAAAGCGATTCGCCAGTTGCGTCCAGGGGGCGGAACCTCGCTTTATGACGCGATTTATTTTGCTTGCAAGGACAAGCTGATGCAAGATCGGCCACTCTACAGATTCAGGCGAGCCATGGTCGTCTTGAGCGATGGCGAGGATAATGAGAGCCGCTACAGCCGCGACCAGGCGCTCGAGATGGCGCAGCGTGCGGATACGGTTATTTACACGATTTCGACGAACATCAGTCATATCGAAACCGAGGGCGACAAGGTGATGCGCTATTTCGCGCAGCAGACCGGAGGCGTGGCGTTCTTTCCGTTTCAGGCGAAGGATCTGAACCAGTCGTTTGAAAATATTGCCAACGAGCTGCGCCATCAATACGACCTGTTTTACCGTCCTGAGCCCCTGAAGACTGATGGCCGCTATCATCCGGTCGAGATCAAAATCAAAGGCCGGAAGGACCTGGTCGTGCGGGCGCGCAAGGGTTACTACGCGCGTAAAGCGGCGAATACATAGCCCGGCGAATCAAACAAAAATAGGCTGTTTTGTTTCGCTATACTTAGCTGAAAGGATCTCCATGGACGAAAAAGAGCGTAACCGCACATTGAGTCTGACCCTGGGCCAGATCGAGAAGCAATTCGGGAAGGGCTCTATTTTGCGCCTGGGCTCAAAAGACGCAATTGTACCGGTTGCCGCCATATCGAGCGGATCGATTTCGCTAGACCACGCGCTGGGAGTGGGAGGATTTCCGCGCGGCCGGATTTGCGAAATCTTTGGTCCTGAATCATCGGGCAAAACGACTATCGCTTTGCAGGTCGTGGCGGAGGCCCAAAAACAAGGCGGGATGGCGGCGTTCATCGATGTTGAGCACGCACTCGATCCAAAGTATGCGAAACAGCTTGGCGTCGACGTTGACAATTTGTTGGTCTCTCAGCCGGACTTTGCGGAGCAGGCGCTCGAGATTACAAGCGCGCTGATCAGTTCGGGATCGATTGATGTGCTGGTCGTCGATTCGGTCGCGGCGCTGGTTCCGAAAGCCGAGCTCGATGGCGAGATGGGCGATTCGCACATGGGAATGCAGGCGCGGCTGATGTCGCAGGCCATGCGGAAGCTTACAGGGATCGTTTCGAAATCCAATACCTGCCTGATTTTTATCAACCAGATTCGAGAGAAGATCGGCGTAATGTTTGGAAACCCGGAGACGACGACGGGCGGGCGCGCGCTGAAATTCTATTCGTCTATCCGCGCAGACATTCGCCGTATAGCGGCAATTAAAGATGGCGACTCGGTCACCGGGAATCGCACGAAGGTGAAAATCGTGAAAAACAAGGTCGCGCCGCCTTTCCGGGAAGCGGAATTCGACATCATCTATGGCGAGGGTGTTTCGCGAGAAGGCGACCTGCTCGATCTGGGGGTTACCAACGGCATTGTCGAAAAAAGCGGTTCGTGGTTCAGCTACAAGGGCGAGCGTATCGGGCAGGGTCGCGAAAACGCGCGGCAATTTCTGAAAGACAATCCGGATATTCGCGCCAAAGTCGATGGCGAGCTACGTAAGGCGCTTGGTTTCGCGCGCCCGGCCGAGAGCGAAGCGGCGCCCGCAAATCCGACTCCCATCGACACAGCGAAGCAAAGCGTCGCGGCGCGAGTTCGCTAAGATCCGGAACGGGCCGCTCCACAATCCGTTATCGTGAAGTGGTGGATTTGGAAAAAGGGGTCCTGCGGAAAGTAGGCGAAGCGATAAGCCGTTTCCGGATGATTCGCGATGGCGATCGCGTGGCCGTCGGCATCTCGGGCGGCAAGGACTCGATCACGCTGCTCGAATCGTTGTTGCTGCTGGAGAAGCGCGCGCCCATTCAATTCACCGTCTGCGCGTTCACAATCGAGCAAGGAAAGTTTTTGGCTCCCATTGACCCGGTCGGGGCATACTTGCGCCGACGCGGCGTGGACTGGAGGTATGTGCAGGACAGGCCATCGCTCAATTTATTGACTAGCCGCCCTGATCACGGGTGTGATCTCTGCAGTAGGTTTCGCCGCCGGGCAGTATACGACGTAGCGCGGCAGATCGGGGCGAACGTAATCGCTCTGGGACATACGGCGGACGATTTCTGTGAATCGTTCTTGCGGAATGCCATGTTCACGGGCCGCATCAGCGCGCTTCCGCCAATTACCTGGTCGAGGAAACGCGAATTCCGGCTGATCCGGCCTCTGGTGTTTGTGACGGAGGAGATGACCGAAGCTTTCGCCGCGATGCTCAAGGCGCCGGTAATCCCCTGTGGTTGTTCGCAAAGGACCGGTACGGTACGTCGCAAGCTGCGCGACCTTTTTGCCGAGCTCGAGACGGATTATCCTCACCTGAAAGAGACGCTCCTTTCTGCGATGGGCAACATTGAACCCGAAAGGCTCTTAGATACGCGCTTTCTCGATCTCGAGAGGAATGCGGAAACCGAAGAGCTTGTCACTCTCCAGCCAGTTTCGTAAGCCGCGAGCTCGGCGAGACGAGCGCGAGATTTGGATACACTGATTTATCTCCATGGGTGCCGAACTGATCGTTGTCAATGGACCGCACGCCGGTACCCGCTACCCGTTCGACAGTGGTGAAATCCTGATCGGCCGCGCCCCAAATTCAGGCATCGTGCTGAGTGAGCCGGAAGTTGGATGGCGGCATTGCCAGATTCGCCAGCAAGGTAGCCGCTTCAGCATTGCCGATTTGCGGAGCCCGGCGGGAACCTACGTGAATGGGATGCGGTCCGCCGAGCGGTGGCTGGAAGACCGGGATCAGATCGGTATCGGCAAAACGATTCTAATGTTTCGCACCGGGGCGGCCATCGAAGAGTCTGGGCCGCTTGCCGGAGATACAAAGCCGATTTTGCTCACTGCGTGTTCACTTCTATTTCTCTTTCGCGCATTGGCGGCTAGCACGGGAGAGGCACAAAGTAACTTGCTCCAAAAGCAGATTGTGCGTCTGGTTGCAGACGTTCTCAATACAGAAGAAGTGTTGCTGGTTTTGGGAGCGAGTTGTTCGGAGCTGCTCGGTCGCTACACGAAAAGCGCTGCGGAATATCATTGCGATTTTGAACCGGCGCTGTCGCGCGTGTGCGAAGAAGGCGCTTTCGAAGATCGCGCGGCCCGGATGGCAGGCGTGCCCCTTTATCTCGCGGGAGTCTTAGCCGGTGCGCTCATCGTGACCATACAGGAGCGCGAAGCCCGGAATCTGCCCGGTCATCTCGAAGCGCTTACGGCCGTGGCATCTCTGGCGTCAATCGGCTTTGAAGCGAATCGCGAAGTAGAAACTCTGAAGGCGGAAAACGCGCTGCTACACGAGCAGATCTCAATCAATACGGGAATCGTTGGCACTAGTGCTGTGATCAAGCGGTTGCTTCAGCTTATAGATCGCGTGGCGCCGCGCGACACAACGGTGCTGATTACCGGCGAGAGCGGGACGGGGAAAGAGCTGATCGCTCGTGCTCTGCATGAAAAAAGTCCGCGGCGCGAACGCCCGTTTGTTGCGGTGAACTGCGCAGCGCTCACCGAAACGCTGTTTGAGAGCGAGCTATTCGGGCACGAAAAGGGCGCGTTCACCGGAGCAGTTTCGCTTAAGCGAGGCCGTTTTGAGTTAGCGCACGGCGGGACCATTTTTTTGGACGAAGTTGGCGAGCTCGCGTCCTCACTGCAAGCCAAGCTGCTGCGCGTGCTTCAGCAACGTGAGTTTGAGCGCGTAGGCGGTACTCAGGCGCATTCTTTGGATATTCGCGTGATTGCGGCTACTAACCGCGATCTGTCTGAAGATGTGCGCGAGGGCCGCTTTCGCGAGGATCTCTATCACCGGCTGAACGTCATAACGCTGGACTCGCCGCCGTTGCGAGAGAGAAAGGAAGATGTTCCGCTGCTTGCACGCTATTTTCTTCAGCGCTCAGCCGAACGTTGTAAGCGCCATCTCGAGGGCCTCTCAGCGGAAGCGGAAGCGATGATCATCCAATACGCATGGCCGGGGAATGTACGCGAACTGGAAAACGCGATGGAGCGGGCCGTCGTTCTGGGCGTTTCAGAGTGCGTGTTGCCCGAAGATTTGCCGGAGACGCTGCTAGAATCCGCATCGCCTGAGCAGGGTGCGAAGTATCATCATTCGGTCGGTGATGCCAAACGCGAAGCGATCATCGCTGCGTACGTTCAAGGGAACGGCGATTATAAGCAAGCGGCGCGAATACTTGGATTGCATCCCAATTACTTGCTGCGGTTGGTTCGAAATCTTGGTTTGCGCGAGGAAATCAATCGCGTACAGTCAACCGCTGCCGGCCGATAAGCCCGTGTGCAGAGCCGCAATACCACGCGTAAGCAATTCGAAGCTCGTATTCACGAACCCCGCCTGGTTCATCATGTTCTGTAACTCTTTGGCAGGCGGGAATTTTTGAATCGATTCCGGAAGATATACGTAGGCTCCGGGCGTTCGCGACAGGAACGACCCGATCATCGGCAGGAAAAATCGAGAATAGAACCTGTAGGCCACTTTCACGAACGGTCCAGGCGGGTGTGAAAACTCTAGAATGGCGAGCATGCCTCCCGGCTTGAGAACGCGGCGGAACTCGCGAAGACCGTCGTTGTAGTTCGTCAAATTGCGAAATCCGAAAGCGATCGAAATTGCATCGAGCGTGTGGTCGGCAATGGGAAGTGTGAGCGCATCCGCCTCGAACAGGTGAGCAAGGAAGCCTTGCTGCGCCGCCTTAGATTGAGCTGCGACGAGCATGGGATGGCAGAAATCGGCTCCCAGCACCGGCGACTTGGCCACCTCTTGGAAATCAAGTAGGACGTCCCCCGTCCCGCAGCACAGGTCCAGAATTTTCGCACCAGGGTCGTTCAAAATCGAGGAGAGCCGCTTGGTAAGCGCTGTTCGCCACGACCGATCGATATTGAACGACAAGAGGTGATTCAGGAGATCGTAACGGGGAGCAATATTCGCGAACATACGCTCGACCCACTCGGCCGCTTCGCGCTCGTTCGATGTTCCGGGTGGGCGGGTTCCTGTTGCCGGGTTCACTTACGTTCCTGGAGAGATTCGATGATGGCTTGCTTGATGACGCACGGCTCGATGCCACTGACGATCTTTACCTCCCCGATGCCAGTGGGTAGGACAAAATGAACTTTTCCCTGGAGCGCCTTCTTGTCTCCCGGGAGTCGCGTCATCAATCGCACAGCATTCAAATCGTTGGCCGAGGGCAACGGCCCGTAACGCAAGATCACAGTTCTGATTCGCTCGCCGTCATTGGTGTTCAGCATCCCAAGCAGTTCCGCGATACGTGTAGCGGCCAGCATTCCCCACGCGATAGCTTCACCGTGCAGGAAACGCGCATACCCACTCTCTGCTTCGATAGCGTGTCCGATGGTATGGCCGAAATTGAGTATGCGCCGCAGATCGTGCTCACATTCGTCTTTGGAAACGACTTCAGCCTTGATGCGCACCGCAGAGGCAATCAGCTCGTCTACAACGTCCGGGTTCTGCGAGAGAACATCATTGTGGTGACTGGCGAGGAGTTCAAAAAGCGCTGGGTCCCGGATCACGCCGCACTTGATTACTTCAAACAAGCCAGCGCGATATTCGCGTTCCGGCAGAGTTGAGAGCACGTCAGGATCAATTAATACGGCAATCGGCTGATGAAAACTTCCCACCAGGTTCTTGCCGCTCCTCAGGTTCACACCGGTTTTGCCGCCAATCGCCGCATCCACCTGTGCCAACAGCGTGCTCGGAATTTGTAGGACGGGAATGCCGCGCATGAAAATTGCGGCGAGAAACCCACTCACATCTGTGATGATTCCTCCGCCGAATCCAATCACGATGCTGCTGCGATCGGCACCCAGTTTCATCATTTGCTCGGCGAGTTCCTCAACTGCGGCGAGCCGTTTATTCACTTCGCCGCCGGCAAAGAACA
Source organism: uncultured Acidobacteriaceae bacterium (assembly GCA_963703035.1). Lineage (GTDB taxonomy): Bacteria > Acidobacteriota > Terriglobia > Bryobacterales > Bryobacteraceae > Bog-105. Next base: position 4,735,379 of record OY969780.1, read on the forward strand.
GAACCTCGTAAGCGCTTCCGAACTGCTGTTTGATTTGCTTCCCATGTAAGTCCCACACGTCCTGGGTCGTTACGATAAACAGCTTCCCCACACCCGTTGGAATGAAATCGCACACGCGCTCGAGGATGCCGCGCTGGATTATGCTCGAGTAGCGCTGTTGAGCAGTTTGGAGCTCGATCACCGGCACGTTGACTCCCGTTGTAACACTTGCAGTTGCGGCACGCGGGCTGCATTTTCAGGAGCGTTCTGTTCTGACGCGTTCTACTGTGAATGCAGATGCCCGGATCGCGGTCGCACAAAATGTGTTGGATATCCCATATTCCGCGCGGAACGGCTTGCGCACTTTTTCTCGCCGCTGTACCGCTGCATACATCAAGTCCGGCAATGGCCCTGTGGACCATTCCTTCGATCCTGTTCGCCTCATTACTCATCACTTGGGGTGCGGAATCGGCGCAATTCTTTGTCGCCCAGGGGTTCGCTCTCGCGATTCTGGCGTGGATGCAAACGCTGCCCGAATTCGCTGTTGAAGCCGTGCTCGCATGGCGCCAGCAAACTCCGTTGCTGATTGCAAACCTGACTGGGGCGTTGCGCATCTTGACAGGCTTAGCGTGGCCGATGATCTACATGACGGCAGCTGTTATGTACCGCAGACGAACGGGCGGGCCTCTTAGAAGGATTCAGCTCAGCCCGCACCATAGTGTCGAAGTCGTGGGACTCTTTTTCCCTCTGCTTTACGCGCTCCTGATCTGGTGGAAGGCGAGCCTCCACCTGTACGACGCATTTGTTCTGGTCGCTTTTTATGCGGCGTATCTGGCTCTGCTGAGCAAGCTTCCACCCCAGCGACGGGAAGAGGTCAACGACCTTGAAACCGTTCCACGAAATATTGTGCTTGCTCCTCGCGCTTGGCGCGTTTTAGCCATTTCTGCCTGCTTTCTCACCGGCGGCTTGCTCATCTATTTCACAGCGGAACCTTTCCTCGGTAGTTTGGTTGCGCTCGCCGGGGCCATGGGCATTCCGGCATTCGTCATCATTCAGTGGTTCGCGCCAGTGATTTCTGAATTTCCCGAGCTGGCGTCAACCTTCTATTTCGCGCGGCAGGAGGAGAACGCCTCGATTGCGATTATGAACATCACCTCCAGCAACATTAATCAATGGACATTATTGATGGCGATGCTGCCTGTAGTGCTTTCGCTCAGCCGTGGACAAGTCTCGTCGTTCTCATTGGATCACGAGCAAAGGCTGGAGCTTCTGCTAACCATCGGCCAGAGTTTCGTTAGCATGGTTTTCCTCGTCAACATGAGCATCGATTTATGGGAGGCCGTTGCCATGTTCTTCCTCTTTGGGCTTCAGTTTGTGCTGCCGGCGCTGTTCGGCGATCAGGCAAAGGTGTGGATCACAGGTGCGTTTTTTATTTGGGCCGTTTATGCGCTGTTTCAAATGATCGTGCGCCGCCGACCACCGGACGCGGTCATCAGATTTCTCGAAACGTGGCGCACGAACGTGAGGCGCTAAGCGTTCCCTAGATTAATCAGTCCCACGCCAAAAATAATCATTACTAATCCGGCAATCTTGCTGATGGTGAATGGCTCCTTGAAGAACAGCCGCGCCCAGACGATGGTCCAAATATAACCGAGCGAGACCATCGGATAGAGAATCATCAGTTCGCCTTGAGCAACTCCCATCACAAAAAAAACAGAGGAGAGGAGATACAGGCCCACACCGATTGCGAGCCAATAATTTCGGAAGAAACTGCCGAGGCTGCCTTTCATATGCTCCGCGCCGAGCTTTAGAAACACAGCGCCAAAAGAGCCAATGAACGAGGAGGTCAAGATCAAGAGGATCGAGCTTAGCGGAGTTTTCATTGGCAATCGTCCTAGCGTTTCAGGCCGAGAATGGACACGCCGCCCACGATGAAAGCAATTCCGACGGCGCGAAAAAAGTTCATGTGCTCGCTAAGAAAAAGTAGCGAAAGCACCGTTACCCATACGTAAGTGAGGGCGATGATGGGATACAGTCTCGACAATTCCCGGCCTTTTAACGCCAACGCCATTAAGAACGTATTCACGCCGTATAAGCAGTAGCCACAGAACAGTTGAGGGTTCGAGACCATTCCGAAGCCAAAACGAAGGATAAGGGCGGGATCGTGCAGGACGTCTGTTAATGTGACGTGCGCACCAAGTTGCCCGGAACCGGTCTTGATCAGCATCTGCGCCAGTGCGCCGATCACTGTGCACGAAAAGACCAGCAAGAATGAGCGTTTCGCGGCGCCCGGCGTTGCAAGTGGCGCCTCGAGAACCGTAGAGGAGGTCAAGCGCTAAATTCCATTTACACGAACTGTCATCTTCAGTCTAAAGCATCGTTGGAAGTATCAGAGATACAGGGTTACACTGATACCAATGTCGGCTCCGTTGATGCCCTCGCCGTTGGACCACATAGGACGCAGTCCTTTCGCATTTCGCCCGCCGATCAAGAATGCCGATCCGAACGAATGGATGTTAGCGGTGATCGCATCATCGGAGGTCAAAATCGTAAATGCGCGAACAGGACGCGGGATCTGGATGCCGCGGCGTTACATCGATTCGGTTTCGTGCGCCGGTGGGCTATTGACCGTCGGGATTACCAAGGAACTTGAATATCGGGGCGGTACTCTGCGGCCGCGTCTCAAGGGCGTGATTGAAATGCCTCTCGCACCGGATGACGCCAGGGCTGTTCATTTGGTATCGACGCGATCTTCTGGGCCGGCGCCGGTAATTGGCATTCGGGTCGAGGACAGCGGCGATTCACACACGAATAGGGCTCTGATATTTACGGGCATCGGAGCGATCGTCATTTCCATTCTCGCTGCGTTATCCGGTCTCGCGAGACTCTAATTACAGTGATGCGCCGGCATGTGCATCGGCTCATGTGGGCCCTCATTTCGGTTTGCGCCGCTGTGTGCGTTGGAACCATTGCGTCAAGCCGTCATGAGCCCGTCAACAGCTTGTGGTTGGTCGCGGCCGCTGTCTGCATATTTCTGATAGGCTTCCGGTTTTATGCCAAATTCATAGCGGCGAAGGTGATGCTCCTCGATGACAGGCGAGCAACGCCTGCCGAGCGCTTCGAGGATGGTCATGATTTTGAACCCACAAACAAATGGATTCTTCTAGGGCATCACTTTGCTGCCATTGCGGGCCCGGGTCCTCTGGTCGGGCCAACGCTCGCCGCGCAGTTCGGATATCTGCCAGGCGTGTTGTGGATTCTGTTCGGCGCAGTTCTTGGCGGTGCAGTGCAGGATTTCGTCATTTTGTTCTGCTCGATGCGACGCGACGGCAAAACACTCGGGCAGATGGCACGCGAAGAGATCGGCAGAGTGGGCGGAATCGTCTCGCTCATCACTGTGTTGCTGATCATGATCGTCTTGCTTGCGGTTGTCGCGCTGGTTGTCGTGAATGCACTGAAAGGCAGCCCATGGGGAACATTTACGATTGCCGCCACCATTCCGATCGCGTTGTTCATGGGAGTGTACCTGCGATACGTGCGGCCTGGAAGAGTGCTCGAATGTTCGGCGATTGGCTTCGCGCTCCTCCTGGTGAGCATTCTTCTTGGAAAGGCAGTTGCCGAGTCCACGGTCTGGGGACCGGTTTTCACGTTCGGCGGTACGGCTCTCGCCCTCTGCATTGTCATTTACGGGTTCCTCGCGAGTGCGCTTCCGGTGTGGCTGCTGCTTGCTCCTCGCGATTATCTGAGCACATTCGTGAAGCTTGGGGTCATTTTTTTATTGGCGGCTGGAATCTTTTTTGCACACCCCCGCCTGGAGTTGCCGCCATTGACGCAGTTCACGGATGGAACTGGCCCGATATTCGCCGGAAAGATATTTCCGTTCTGCTTCATCACGATCGCCTGCGGAGCGGTTTCCGGTTTTCACGCTCTTATCTCGTCTGGTACCACGCCGAAGATGATCGCGAAGGAGTGGGACGCCTGGCCGATTGGCTATGGAGCCATGCTGCTGGAAGGGTTTGTCGCGATTATGGCGATGGTGGCCGCAGCCTCGCTTTCGCCGGGCGTATTTTTTGCCGTCAACTCGCCGCCGGGCGTGGTCGGGGCAACACCGCAAGCTGCCGTGGCAGTGATCAGCGGCTGGGGTTTTCCTGTTACAGCCAGTGGAATGGCTCAGCTCGGGCATAGTGTTGGAGAGGCAAACCTGTTTGGCCGGACGGGCGGTGCGCCGTCGCTTGCACTCGGCATGGCGCGCATATTTGGCCGCGTACTGCAGATTGCGGGGTTCGGTGATGGCCTGCTCAGCTTCTGGTATCACTTCGCGATCATGTTTGAGGCGCTGTTCATCCTGACAATTATCGACGCGGGCACGCGCGTGGGGCGCTTCATGCTGCAGGATCTCCTAGGGCATGTGCACAAGCCGCTTGGCAGAACCGGCTTGATACCCGGTATGCTTGCCACCAGCGCGTTGGTTGTTATCGCTTGGGGTTATTTCCTGTATCAGGGCGTGGTCGATCCGCTCGGCGGCATCAATTCGTTGTGGCCTTTATTCGGCATATCGAATCAGCTGTTAAGCGCGATTGCTTTATGCGTTGCCACAACCGTGCTTTTGAAGATGCACCGAGCACGTTACATGTGGGTCACAACGCTGCCGCTTGTCTGGCTCGTTACGGTTACGTTCACTGCCGGTTTTGAAAAGATCTTTTCTGATCAGACTCGTGTTGGGTTCCTCTCTCATGCTGCTCTCCTGGAGACCGCGATTGCTGCAGGGAAGATCCGCGGTCCAGCGCTCGCCACGACACGCGCACTCATTTTCAATGAGCGCCTCGATGCCGTCGTGTGCGGCGCGTTTCTCATTCTGGTCACCGTCATTGTGCTCGATTCGCTGCGCATCTGGTTTGGGCTGCTTCGAGGTACACGCTCAGCAATCAGCTCGGAGTCGCCATTTATTTCGTCACGCCTCGAACCGGAGGGCGTATGAAGCTCTTAACGCATTTCTGGGGCTTCTGGGTTGCCCTCGTACGCGAACTTGCTGATGAGACTGCGTACGCGCGCCATTTGCGGCGCAGTGGGCGCGAGCATTCACGGGCAGAGTGGAAATCGTTCAGTGATCGCCGCCACGCGAAGAAATATCAGAACGCCAAGTGCTGCTGAGTTCGCAATTGAAGATGCCTTCTATCCTGAAGGAGGTGCCAGTCCCGCGGTTGTTTCTGATCGATACGTTCGGGTTCATTTTTCGCGCGTATCACGCACGAGCGCGGAGTGGCGCGCCACCCATGCGCACGAGCACCGGGCTTTCCACTGAAGCCGTTTATATCTTTCACAACATGGTGCGGCGGCTCATGACGGAGTTCAAGCCCGACTATATTGCCGCTATCTTTGAGAGCAGTGAGCCCACTTTTCGTTCTGAAAGCTTTGCTGAATATAAAGCTAACCGGACAGAGATGCCGCACGACTTGGGTGAACAGATCCCTCACGTGCGCCGGATGCTCGAGGCCATGCACATTCCGATCCTCCAGTTCCCTGGCTATGAGGCGGATGATGTCATCGGAGCGATCGCCTGCCGCGAGCACGCTAAGCCGCTCGATGTCGTGATTGTTTCAAGCGATAAAGATATGCTGCAGCTCGTGAACGATCGGGTTTTTATGCTGAACCCGATGAAAAATGACGAGTGGTACGACGTTCCGAAGGTGGAACAATTCATGGGTGTAAAGCCCTCGCAAGTGGCCGATCTCCTCGCCTTAAAAGGTGATTCCATTGACAACATTCCGGGCGCCCCCGGCATCGGCGAGAAGGGCGCTCGAGACCTCATTGCGCGGTTTGGATCGGTAGAGGCAGTACTCGAGCGTGCCGCAGAAGTAGAGCGGAAAATGTATCGCGAAAGCTTACTCAATCATCGCGATCAAGTGCTGTTAAGCAAGCAACTCGCCGCAATACAAACGCAGGTGCCGATTCAATGGGAACTGGACTCCCTACGCACGCGTTTGCCGGAAAATTCAGCTCTTAAGGTTCTCTATAAAGAGCTCGAGTTTTTCAGCCTGCTCAAAGATCTCCCGCCCGAAGACGACAGCGCCACACGTGATTATCGAACTCTAGACGACGCGCGGTCTTTTACGGAGTGGCTTTCACGACGGCCCAGTGACACACCTATTGCAATTGCGCTTGACACGACGAACTCCTTCGCCGGGCTTTCCTACCAAGCCGGTGAAGGTCGAGCGGTTCCGTTTTCTTTGCTCGACGTGCTCCGGCCAGTTCTCGAATCAGAGACGGTTGCCAAAATCGTGCATGACGCAAAGAGTTTTGTAATGGCTTGTTCCGCGGTCGGAATTACCCCGCACAACGTGGCCGACGATGTGATGCTGTACGCGTTTCTTCTCAGCGCGGATCCGAGCGGCTGCTCTCCGGAAAACGTAGCCGAGCGATATCTCGATCGAAAGCTGAATGCGGCGGCGGAGCAGCAGGCCGAGGCAACCCTCGCGATCGCGGAAATGCTTCGTCCGCAAATTCATGCCCAAGAGCTGCACTCTGTGTACCGCGAAATTGATCTTCCCCTAGCGCCTGTTCTAGCCCAACTTGAAAGCACAGGCATCCGCGTGGACACTGCTGTGCTCGCAGGCCTTTCCGAGCGGCTTACGGAACGCAGCGAGAAAATCGCGCAGGCAATCTATGATCTCGCCGGGCGCCCGTTCAATATCAATTCGCCTCAACAGCTTGGCAAGGTGTTGTTTGAAGAGATGTCTCTGCCCGCGCCGGTCAAATATGGCAAGGGCAAAGTAATCTCAACTGCTGCTGATGTTCTCGAGAGCCTCGCTCCGGCATACCCGGTAGCTCAACTGGTTCTCGAATATCGTCAACTCACAAAGCTGAAGGGTACTTATATCGATGCGCTTCCGGCTTTGATCCGCCCTGAAACCGGCCGCCTGCATACGACCTTCAATCAAACCGGCGCGGCAACTGGACGTCTTTCCTCATCCAATCCAAATCTGCAAAATATTCCAATCCGTACCGAGGAGGGGCGTGAGATTCGCGCGGCGTTCATTCCCGAGCCCGGCTGGGATTTGGTCGTTGCGGATTATTCACAGATCGAGCTGCGACTTCTCGCGCATATGTCGCGCGATCCGGTGCTGGTCGAATCATTCACAAACCAGGAAGACATTCACACGCGTACTGCGGCCGAGGTCTTCAAAGTGGATTCGCTCATGGTCACGGCTGACATGCGGCGCTCGGCGAAAGCGGTCAACTTCGGCATCGTCTATGGGCAGACGCCATTCGGACTTGCACAGCAGCTTTGCATCGATCGGAAAGAGGCTGAGCTTTACATCCGCCGCTACTTTGAGCGATACGCGGGTGTCCGCGAGTTTATTGATCGAACGATTTCTGAGGTCCGGCAAACCGGTGTGGCGAAAACGCTGCTTGGCCGCCGCCGCCCGATTCCTGACATGCAAAGCCGGAATCCCGCCGCCCGATCTTTTGCCGAGCGGACGGCAGTGAACACGCCTTTACAAGGGACCGCCGCGGATTTTATCAAGCTGGCAATGATTCGTATCGCGCGTGTGCTGGCGCAGGAAAAGATGCGGTCACGTATGCTGCTGCAAGTTCATGATGAACTGGTATTCGAATCACCGCCCTCTGAGACGGATCACTTGCAAGAGCTTGTAAAACACGAAATGGAAACCGTATACGAAATATCGGTACCTTTGGTCGCGGACACAGGCGCCGGACCGAACTGGAGAGATGCAAAATGAACAGACTACAGGTTTTCTGCTTAGCTCTCGTTGCAGGTTTAACGCTTTCATGCGGCAAGAAGGCCGCGCAAGAGCATGGCTCGTTCGCTGTAATCGGCTCCGCGCCGCCCGAGTACAAGGTGCTAATGCAAACGACAAAGGGCGATGTCGTCATCTTGGTGCATCGCGATTGGGCTCCGCTCGGGGCCGATCGCTTTTACCAGCTCACAAAGGTGCATTTCTACGATGGCGACCGGTTCTTTCGCGCTTTGCGAGGATTCGTCGTGCAGTTCGGCGTGAACGGCGATCCTAAGGTAAATAAACAGTGGAGCGATAGATCCATCAAGGATGATCCTCCGAAGGTGAGCAACAAGGTGGGAACCGTGACGTTTGCGACCAGCGGCCCGGACTCGCGTGCTACTCAGGTCTTTATTAATTTGGGCGACAATGCGCGCCTGGATTCGATGGGCTTCACACCCTTCGGAGAAGTCACGCAAGGTATGGAGAACATCGAAAACGTCTACATGGATTACGGCGATGCGCCTCCGAGCGGCAGCGGTCCGGATCAGGCGGCGATCACCGATATCGGCAACGCCTATCTCGATGAACACTTTCCCAAGCTCGATTACATTAAGACCGCGCGCGTGTTGCCCGCAACGTCATCAAATACCCGTTGAGCAGCATCCGTCCGTTCGGATGCGAAACTGAGGTTGAGATGACTGGAAACGAGATCCGCGCGAAGTTCCTTGATTACTTCGCCGCAAACGGGCACAGGATTGTTCGCAGCTCATCTCTGGTGCCTGCCGACGATCCTACGCTGCTATTCACGAATGCGGGGATGAACCAGTTCAAGGAAGTGTTTCTTGGCCTGGAGAAGCGGGATTATTTGCGCGCGACATCCTCTCAAAAATGCGTGCGGGCGGGCGGCAAACATAACGATCTCGATAATGTCGGCTATACGCGGCGGCATCACACGTTCTTTGAGATGCTCGGCAATTTCTCTTTCGGCGATTACTTCAAGAAAGATGCCATCGCTTTTGCCTGGGAGCTTGTCACGGGCCCGAGCTGGTACGCCATGCCGAAAGATAAACTTTACGTCACGATTTTTCGCGAGGACGATGAAGCCGAAGAGCTATGGCAAAAGGTCGCCGGCATTTCGAAAGATCGAATCTTTCGCCTGGATGAAAAAGATAATTTCTGGCAAATGGGCGAGACTGGCCCCTGCGGTCCGTGCTCCGAAATCCATTACGACCTGGGGCCTGAAGCAGCCGAGAAGGGCCGCGAGCACGAGCAGTTTCCATTAGATGGCGGCGGACGCTACGTAGAGATCTGGAACTTGGTTTTCATGCAGTTTGATCGCTCGGCAGATGGCCGAATGACGCCATTGCCGAGGCCTTCGATCGACACAGGCATGGGCCTCGAACGAGTGGCAGCCGTACTCCAGGGACATCTTTCGAACTACGATACGGACCTGCTGCGTCCGATCATGGAGCGCGCGGCTGAGCTCATGGGCGTGAACATTCACGAGGATGAAAACACCGATATCGCCCTGCGAATCAATGCCGATCACTCTCGGGCGACGACGTTCTTGATACACGATGGCGTGCTGCCTGCGAACGAGGGGCGCGGCTACGTGTTGCGCAAGATCATGCGGCGGGCCATGCGGAATGGCCGGCGAGTGGGCGCGACCGAACCCTATCTCCACAGACTGACAGGTTTTGTAGCAGAGCTGATGAAGCCAGCCTATCCGGAGCTCGACGAAACGATTGGGCGCGTAGCACGCGTGGTGCGCGATGAAGAGACGCGTTATGCAACTACGTTTCAAGTGGCGGAACGCTTCTTTCATGATGAGGCCAAATCGGCTGTAAATGGCATTTTGTCCGGCGCAGCGGCGTTCAAGCTGTATGACACTTATGGACTCGCGCTCGATGAGCAGCAAGAGATGGCGCGCGAATTTGGCCTGAGCATTGACCGCGAAACTTTCGACGCAGAGATGGAGAAGCAGCGGACGCGGGCGCGCTCGAGCTGGCGGGGCGCCGATAAACCGCAGATTGCAGATGTGTACAAGGAGTTGCCTGCGGTCGAGTTCGTTGGCCGCGAGAGCCTGGAATCGCCTGTAGAAGTCTCGAAGCTGCTTGTAGACCAGCGCCCGGCGGACCTGGTTGAGAGCGGCACCGCAGAGGTAGTGTTCCCGAAAACTCCCTTCTATGCCGAATCCGGAGGTCAGGTGGGAGACACCGGCCTGTTGCTCGATCCGGAGACGCGGAACAAAGTTGCTGTGGTCGAGGGCGTGTATAAACCCGTAGCCTCTGCTATGGTGCACAAAATTCGGGTACTCGAGGCGATTCGGACCGGTGACAAGTTGATCGGCGTAGTCGATGCGCCGACCCACGGCGCAACCATGCGCAACCATACCGCGACGCACCTGCTCCATGCGGCGTTGCGCCAGGTGCTCGGTTCGCATGTCAAGCAGGCGGGAAGCGTGGTTGAGCCCGGACGTCTGCGCTTCGATTTTTCGCACTACTCCGCGCTTACCGAGGATGAGGTCCGCGAGGTCGAGCGGCTGGTCAACCAGCAGATTCTCGCGAACACAGAAGTGGTGACGGACGTCATGGATTTGGAACGGGCGTTGGCAACGGGAGCCATGGCGCTCTTCGGCGAGAAATATGGGGAAAACGTGCGCGTTGTCAGCATTCCGGGCTTTAGCCGCGAGCTGTGTGGTGGCACGCACGTGCAGCGGACCGGCGATATTGGATTGTTCAAAATCGTTTACGAAGGCAGCATTTCGGCCGGCGTGAGGCGTATTGAGGCCATTACAGGCGAGAGTGCGCTCGAGAAGTTCCAGGAGGCAAGCGCTCAGCTCGCGAAAGCGAGCGAATTATTGCACACCACTGAGGCGTCTGTGCTCGACCAGATCGACAGATTTCTCGAGCAGCAGAAAATCCTCGAGCGCCAGTTAGAGCAATTCAAGAAACAAATCGCTCGGCAGCAGCTTGACAAGCTGCAAGGCCGGAAAGTCAATGGCACCACCGTTCTCGCCGAAACAGTCGATGGCATGGATCGGGAACAGCTTAGAACGCTGGCGGATTCACTCCGAAATAAGTGGGGAAGCTCGGTGATCGTCATGGCGTCCGTGAATGACTCAACGATCGCGATCGTGGGGGCTGTCAGCAAGGATCTGACGGCGAAAGTGCAGGCCGGCAAACTGGTGGGCGAGGTAGCAAGAGCAGTCGGCGGAAAAGGCGGCGGCCGCGCCGATATGGCGGAAGGCGCCGGCAAAGATACGAAGTCACTTCCTGCTGCGCTCGAAAGCGTCTACGAGAGAGTTGGAGCCCTTCTCTGAATGCGCCGCGTAAAAGGTCAGCTGAATGGAGCAGTTTGATGTTGCGGTCGTGGGCGCCGGGCCAACCGGTCTCGCCTGCGGCATCGAGCTGCAAAAGCGCGGCCTGTCGCCCGTATTGTTCGATAAGGGCTGCATCGTTAACTCGATTTACCACTACCCCATAAACCTGGTTTTCTTTACAACGCCGGAGCTGCTCGAAATCGGCGGCATTCCGATGACGTCGCTCAACGAGAAGCCGGGGCGAACGGAAGCCCTGAAATATTACAGGCGTGTCGCGGACCACTTTGGATTGAATATTCATCAGTACGAGCGCGTGCTCGGGTTCGACGGCTCAGACGGTAACTTCAGCGTGCGCACGGAAATCAGCCGAGGCGACCGCTTCTGTTACCGCGCGAAAAAAATAGTTCTGGCGAGCGGTTATTATGACATCCCGAACCGCCTGAACGTGCCGGGCGAGAATCTGGACAAAGTCATTCACTATTACCGGGAGCCGCATCCCTACTACAACCACGACGTGTTGATCGTGGGCGCCAAAAACTCCGCCTGTATTGCTGCGCTCGAGCTCTTTTGGACGGGCGCCCGGGTCACCCTGGTTCACCGCGGTGCGGGAATATCGAAGAACGTGAAGTATTGGATCAAACCCAACATCGAGAACCGAATCGCGAACGGCGAGATCAAGGCGTACTTTCACAGCACGGTGAAAGAGATTCGTCCCTATGATGTCGTTCTTCAAACGCCGGAGGGAGAGGTCACGATCAAGAACGATTTTGTATTTGCCATGACCGGTTACCGCCCGGATTTCAAGTTCATGGCCGAGCACGGAGTGCACCTTGATCCTGCTACTTCGAAGCCCATCACGGACCCGGAAACGCTAGAGAGCGAACGTAAGGGAGTTTATCTCGCGGGTGTCATTGTCGCCGGCACGCACACCAACGAAATCTTCATCGAGAATGGACGTTTTCACGGCAAAGTAATCGCCGAAGCGATCGCGAAAGACCTGAAGGACACTGGCGCACCGGCCTGATTTAGGCTTCAGAACCGCTCCCAACCCACATGTTCGAGCTTCGGTTCGAACAAGTCGGGATGTAGGATTTCTGCGAAGATCTGCAGCGATTCAACCAGCCGAGGCCCGGGCCGGTTCATAAACTGATTGCCGTCCGTAACGAAAACACGTCCGGCGCGAACTGCCCGCAAGTTTTCCCAACGTGGCCGTTCAGTCATCCAATGCATCTCAGCTCGGGTCCGGGCTAGATCGAAACCGCAGGGAAGCGCAACGATGACATCAGGATCAGCAGCGACGAGTTGTTCCGATGTCATCCATGGCGCATGTTGGCCCGCGGCTCCGAAAAGGTTTTTTCCGCCGGCCATTTCGATCAATTCAGGAACCCAGTTGCCGCCGGCCATCAACGGCTCCAGCCATTCAATTGCTGCTACGCTTGGCCTCGCCGCACTTGATTGCGCTCGACTCTCGATGCGTTGCATGCGCTCATGCAATATTGCAATCAGCTCTTGCCCAGTCTGTTCATATCCGCACGCCGATGCGACGCGCCGGATGTCGCTCCAAAGATCGGCGAGCGCATACGGCTCGAGACAAATCACGTTTATATTCGCAGCGATTTCTGCCTTCAAAGCACGCTCGACGTCTTCGAGGCTGACCGCGCAAACTTTACATTGTGTCTGCGTGATCAAGTGGGTGGGGCAAAGACTTCTGATGCGGCCGGAATCGACCTCGTAGACGCTGGCTGCAGAGAGCAGACGCTCTTTGACCAGCCGGTCAATTTCTGCGCTTGATCCCGAAACAGCGATCGCTGGCTTCGTGCAAACGGGCAATGCGGCAACCGAAGGAGGGTAATCGCATTCGTGGGATCTGCCTACTTGGAACTGTCCGAGTCCGAGGGCATGAACAATCTCGGTGGCGCTAGAGATCAGCGGGACAATGCGGAGTTCCTTCACGCGCTTGAGGATTTTTGCTCAGGGAACTGGTCGGGCGGGATGTGCGGTTGGGATTTAGAAGAAGTTACTGGCTGGGGTTTGTTGCTGTCGTGGATTTGTGATGCGGAACGGCCATTGTTCCCTGAGCTAATGTTGTGATTTACGCGATTTGTATGAGCAGTTTTCATACCAAACGCTCGGCTTTCACATTTTCAGCTACTTGCGGGCAGGGAGCACGCACGCGTGAGCGCACTTTTTTCCAGGGTGGAAAACGATTCACGCCCACCACGGCATAACAAATCTAAGCCGGTCGATTAGGCCTGACGAAAGTTAAGGGTTAGCGGGAAGTGAAGCCGGCAATGCGGAGGGTCGGGCAACACGCCCGGCCAAAGCCTCCTGAACCGAAATGTGGTTCTCTTCGAGCGTGGTTCCGAGGATTTGATCCAGAGCGACCCGCGCATTACTGTAGGCCACTAACGACCCGACTTCATTCGATTGCGCGGTAGCCAAATCGCGCTGTTGCGTGACTACAAGAAAGGTCGTCGACGCGCCTAGCGAGAACTTCTTCTGTTCCGCCTCGAGCAGCTGCTCCTCGAGCACCCGATTCTTCACGGCGGCTTCGTATCGGGCACGAGCCTGCTGCAGCCCTACAACCTGGTTCGAGACGTCGACTACGATCTGATTGAGATCCTTCTGGTTCTGCAGCTGAGATTGGCGCAACTGGAGTTGATCAATCGCGTAGTCAGCCTGAGGCTGCCGGTTGCGCATTGTCGCCGAGAAGAAGGCGCCCACATTTTGGGTGGGGAAGTTGCGGCGAAATATCTGACCTAATGCATTGTTGATTCCACCCACAAAGTAAGGATCTGCGGGTACAACGCCGATCGGATTTACGGGTCCAGCCAAGCCCGCCTGCCGCACAGTCGCGAGGCCCTCGAGTGTGGGTAGCACACCGTTCTCGGTTCCGAGTGCGGAAACTTGCGCATTGGTCAGGTTCACTTTTTCGAGAGCGATATCGGTACGGCTAGCCAATGCTCTCGTGACCAGGTCTTTTAAGGGCGGAAGGTTATCCTTCTCGGGAACGACAATACGGTCGAGCGGTACGACTTGTACCTCGGCCAAAAGCGGATCAGCGAGTCCGGTGCGGCTCAGCACGTTCTTAAGCTGGACCTCCTGCTGCTGAAGGGTTGTCTGCGATACAACCAGATCTTGCTGACTCGATGCAACCTGAGCTTCCGCCGTTACGATGTCCAACGGGGCCATCGTGCCAAGCTCAACCTGTTTTTTGTTGTTTTGGTAAAACTGCTGTGCGACCGCCAGGGCGCTCTGCTTGGCTCGCAGATCTTCGTAGTCTGCCGCGAGTCCGTAATAGAGGTCTAAGGCGTTCACCACCACTGCGATAACTTGCCCTCTGAACGTCAGGTCCGACGAGTTCAACGTGTTTCTCGCAACCGTGATGGTGCGGCTGTTGACACCCACTCCGAAACCATTCAAAAAATTGTGTTGTATCGAAATTTGAAGAGAAGGCGCGAACGAAGGGTTCAGAATGTCGGTCGGCGTATTCTCATTCAGGTAGGATTCCTTGTAAGATACGGCCACGTTCCCGCCCGTGATCAAACCTTGGCTGGCCGAGGCATTGTACACGCGCGTATTTGAAACCAGGTTTGTGACGAGACTTTGCACGGGATTGGCCTGAGGCGTCGATTGATGCGAAAAGACAGACGTATCCTGAACCGTGGGGTCCAGCGTCGGGGTTACGGGGCCGATTTGAGAAATCGTCGCGTTTGCCCTGGCTGCTCCGGTCGTGGCATTTCCTCCGGTATTAACGCCCGCTGCAGCTTGGCTGCCGGCAATACCTTGGCCGCTTGAAACCGAACCCACCTGCGAGGAAGCGCTAGGCACGCCGGGCAGAGCTCCTCCGGCCTGCGCGCGCTCGAGTGCCCATTCATTAATGAGCGGATTGTAACGAGCGACCTCGATATCGATGTTGTTTTCTAAGGCCAGTGAAATCGCGTCCTGCGCGGTGAGGTACAACTTGCCCGCTCGAATGAGATCGCGAATCCGCACAGAGTTGGATAGCGGAATCGGCGGGACTTCAGGAGCCAAATAAGGCCGCAGGAAAAAAGGCGCTCTGGGTGGTTCCGGCGCGATGGACTGAGTCTGAGTTAAAGCAGAGGGAGCCGCGGACAATGCGCAAACCGAAACAGCGATGAGCTTTCGAACAGAATCAGAGACCCGCCCGGAAGCGCCTTTCATTGACTCACCTCGGTGGGCAGGTTGGCCGGCAGAACGGATCTGCGCGCGACGTGTCCGGAGAGCGCCTCATCGATCGAGATATGATTTTCGCCCAGCGTCGTGCCCAGTGCTTGATCGAATGCAATTCGGGCATGGCTGTAGTTCGCGAGCGCCTGGGTCTCGGAGCTCTTGGCCGCCGCCAGCGTTTGCTGATCGGTAACCACTTGGAACACCGTAGACGCGCCGAGAGTGTATTTCTTTTTGTCAGCATCCAAGGTTTGCTGCTGTAAGATGCGCGCCTTTACCGCTGAATCATAGCGAACGCGCGCCTGCTGCAAGCCGATGACCGCGTTCTGCACGTCCACCCGAACTTGATTGATACTCTTCTGCAATTGCAGTTCGTTCTGCCGCAATTCTAGCTGGCTCGAAACGTAATCGGACTGCGCAGCGCGGTTGCGAAGCGGAATATTGAGCGAGAAACCGGCTGAATAGCTCGGATAATTGCGGCGAAAGATCTGGCCCAATAGATTTCCGTATCCACCTACCAGAAACGGATCGGCCGCCAAAAGCGGGTCTCCGGGTATGAGCGGAATCGCGAGCTTGTTCTGAGTACCGGTCAGGCCATTGTTTGTCAATTCTGCAAACGCATTCAGGGTCGGGCGCAAGGAGTTCTTGATGCCGACCAGATTCATTTTATTGCTCTCTATGTTGATTCGGTTTTCAGCGATCTCAACTCTCGCGCCGAGGGCGTTTTGCACCAGCTCGTCTATCGGCTTGAGATTGTCGCTTGGCGGCACTGAGATAGTATCGAGAGGCACAATGTGAACCTCGGCCAATGTTGGACTGGCAACGCCGTTGCGGCTCAGCGCATTCTTTAGCACCGTTTCCTGCTGAAGAAGATTGGTTTGCGAGATCAATAAATCTTGCTGGCTTGAATACACTTGGGCTTCGGCGCGAGTGACTTCAATCGGAGCAAGCGTTCCGATCTGGACCTGTTTCTTGTTGTCTTCAAATAGCTGCTGGGCCGTTGCCAGCTCGTCCTTCCGGGCGCGCAGATCCTCGTTGAAGCTCACGAGATCCCAATACAGGTTGAGCACTGCGGAAACCGTGGTGATTACCTGCTGCTTGAACTGCAAATCAGTCACTTTCTCGTTATTCTTCGCGACACGAATATTACGCCCGTTTACGGCTCTGCCGAATCCTTGCAGGAGCGGTTGGGTGACCGTCAAATCCAGGAGGCCCGAGGTAAACGGGTCCAAGTCGAAGAATGGGCTGTTCACCTGCGTCCGTTGGTTTGAGTAAGTCAGAGCAGCGTTTAATCCGAAATCCCAAACTTGTTGGTACTGCGCCTGATAGGTACGGGTGTTTAACACGAGTGCGGTCGTACCCGTAAGCTGTGTGTTGCTCTGCGGACTGGTCGTATGCGCGAACTGCGTGAAAAAATTCAATTGCGGATCGAGCAATGGAATCGCCGGGCCGAGCTGAGTGACAATACCGCCTCCGGAGCTTACGCCCGCTCCGGCGTTTCCGGTGGTGGCGCCGCCGCTCGCGGTTAGATTTACGCCTGTCAAGCTGACGCTCTGTGGCCCGGCAGCTACGCCGACACCCACATTGCGCAATGCTCCGCCTCCCTTGGCGCGCTTCGTAATTTCTCTCGCAAGCAGCGGTCCATAGCGCTGGACCTCGATGTCGAGATTGTTCTCGAGCGCCAATGCGATGACGTCTTGAGCTGACAAATACAAGTTGCCGGCGCGCACAAGCGCTTCCAGCCGGTCTGAGTTCGCCAAATTAATGGGTGGAACAATTCGCTGTTGGTAGGGCCGCGTTAGCCAGCCGAGGCCGCCTTTGGGAGGCTCAATTTTTATAGCGTTTTGACTGAAGGAGCAGCCTGCAGTGAGCAGCAACGTGCAGACCAGTGATAGAGGTGCTTGGAATCTTCTCATCAAAATCTTTTGGGACCTTCATATATAACCGCACACGGCGGCTTGCGCAACCAATATGTGACCCGTCCTCCCATGAGAACGAGCGGCGGCCGAGCTAGGTTCCGTGATTTCTCATGGTAACGCAGATATTCACGTAACCATTACGCAAGGCGATGCCCAACGGCTGTGAGCTGTAACGCATTCATTCTGAAGCAATCGCCACCGTAACCGAACTACGCGTGCTGTTCGCTTATGGGAACTTCTAGATCGGGTTTGCAACAGCAGATTGATCTTACGACTAATCGTCTTTGCCCCGTTCTGTAAGACTGGAGGCACACGGACCAGCGCGCGAATGAGACGGCTCCGCTTTGAGGTTGCTTATGACGGAACAGACTTCAGCGGTTGGCAAGTGCAGCCCGGATTGCCGACGATTCAGGGCACCCTTGAAGCCGCGATTACGGCGATTGAAGGCAAACCGGTACGAGTCATCGGCTCGGGCCGGACCGATGCCGGCGTGCACGCGTTTGCGCAGGTCGCAGCAGTCACTCTCGATAATCCGATTCCTCCGGATAATTTTCGACGCGCGGTGAACCGGCTGCTGCCGCGCTCTATACGCATCAGCGGCGTGCGCGAGGCCGAGCCGGATTTTCATCCGCGTTTCAGTGCGCTTCGGAAAAGCTATGAATACCGCATCTTTCGTGAAGAGATCTGCCCGCCTTTCGAGTGGCGCTTTGTTTACCATCATCCGTATCCGCTGAATGAATGCGCCATGATCGAAGCTGCGCAACTGTTCGAAGGCGAGCACGACTTCACGGCCTTTGCCGCTGCTGATGAAAGCGACGCGGTTCGCGATTCGAAAGTGCGAACGATCTTCCGGTCCGCGCTGGTGCGAAAACCCCAGGTTCTTGTGTATAACGTGACGGGATCCGGTTTCTTGAAACACATGGTCCGGAACATGGTGGGAGTGCTGCTCGAAGTCGGCAAGGGAAACCTGAGCGGAAATGACCTGTTGGCGCGTCTTGCGCGCGGGTGTGCGAGCAAGCCTGGGCCCACGGCGCCGGCGAGCGGCCTGTTTCTGATCTCGGTCGAATATTCGTAGCATCAGAACGCATTTGCGAGAGCGCTGGACCTCACGCGTCGTTTCCCCGGTATTCCATTACCAGAACCGTAATGTCATCGCGCAAGGGTTCATCTTCCCGAAATCGCCGGACCTCTTCAATCAGCTCGTCATGAACCTGTTGTGCACTCATTCCAGCGAGGCGCTCGAGAGTCGGATTCAACCTGGGCCGGAAGGAATTTTTTTCGCTGTCTTCTGCATCGGTTAACCCGTCGCTAAAAGCGACAATGTTATCTCCGGCCGCGATTGGCAGATCTTCTACCTCAAAGCTCGCTTCGGGCAGAAGTCCCAGCGGCATGCCGGTGGTATGCAGCTCGCGAATCTCTCCGTTTTTGCGTACTAGCAATGGCCCACAATGGCCTGCATTGGCCCACGTTAGAGTCCCTGAGCGCTGAACGGTTGCGTAGAACAAGGTCGCGTATTTTTCCCCTTGCGCGCGATCAATCAGGAACCGATTCATTTTGGACATCAATGAGCCAATCGGGGTATTTAGTTCCGAAGCCAGTAGAAAAGCGCCTTGCAATAGCGATGCAAGCAGCGCGGCACTGACACCTTTCCCCGATACGTCAGCGACGGCCGCAGCCCAGAGATTGTCGCCAGCCGGCCGAAGGTCGAAATAGTCTCCCGAGACAGCTGCCGATGCAAGACTCGATCCCGCGGCACGGAACCACCCCGAAGCCGGAAATCGCTGCGGCAGAAGGCTCCTCTGAATTTCTCGCGCGATGCGAAGTTCTTGTTCGAGGAGCCACTTTCGCCGCTCTTGTTCCAGCAGATTCGCATTTTCGAGAACCGTAGACGCCTCGAGTGCGAGTGTATGCAGCAATTCACGATTCAAATCCGAAACGGCCGTTTGCGTCTCCCGCGACTCCAAGTAAAGCAGTCCCACGGTGTCGGTCTGCGCAGACAGCGAGAGCGTCTCTTCAGTCTGGACGCCGCGGAACCGGACGAGGGGAACGCAGATAATATTACGAAAATTAGGCGCAGGCAAATCTCCACTGTGAGCTGGATACGGAACCAAACTCATCGAAAGCAGGTCGTGCCGCTCTCGCAGCGCTCGACCGATAGTGCGGGTGGGCACATTTAGGGACGATTCGGCGAGCATCGAGCCCTGAGCGTCCCGCCCAACTTTCATCTCCAGACTGTCTCCCGAGCACAGGAGAAGAAATCCCCGTTCAGCGCCTGTTAGCGCCAAGGCCGCATCGATAATCGCTCCGAGTATCTCGTTTGCTCCGAAAGAACTCTGCACGGTTCGCGCAATCTCGACCAGCGCTCGAAGTCTGCTGAAGCTGCCCGCGGCCCCTAGCGCCGGGGATGGCGCTGACAGTCGATCCAACATGCGATGGATTCGGCCGTGCGAGTCCGAGAACACCACGCGATAGGAGTCCTCGAATCCAAAGTGGACAATATCGCCGCTGGTCAGAATCGTTGCTGCATCGATTCGCCGCCCGTTCACCCAGGTGCCGTGCAAGCTATCGAGATCTTCAATTGTGTATGCCGGGCCATTCTTAGCTATCGAAGCGTGCGCGCGAGAAGCCCGGTTATCCCGCAGGATCAGGTGATTGTCAGGGCCGCGCCCGATCCGGAACGGCACGGGCTCGACTGCAATACGCGTGCGCTCTCCGGATGGGTGAATCACATCTAACGCTGCGCCGCCCGTTTCCGTAGTACCAGTGTGAAGCGTCGCCCCACCCCGCGCAAGCTCTGTTGAGATTTGCGATGGATGCAGAGACATCAGGTAAAAGGTTGGAGGGCGAGGAGCGGCTCGACGCGGCCAGAGCCGGTGGATGCTTCGTGCTCGATTTGCTCCAGCCACCGCCGCCAGGGCATGCGTTGCGAGGCCTGCGGATAGGCGCCATTCTTGGGTGTAACGGCGCGAGTTCAGGCGTACTCGTCATGCACGATGCCGTCGGTGAACATCAGCCAGCGGGCGACGTAAACGGGCGGAGCGGCGCGTTTCGAGGCAAGCTCGAGCAGCTCTTCATTGCTCGGGAGAAGCGAGGTGGTCACGATTCCATCGGCCTGTTCGACTTCGACGATCTGATCGAAGCGCAGTTGCTTGAGGGCGGCTTCATCGACTTTGTCGAGACGCTTGAATTCCATTCTGGTGATCTGGGCCAAGGCGAGCGAGCGCGCGATTTCGTCGCGATGAATGCGGTGGTAATGCGCTTCGATTTCTTTATAGGCGCGGAAGAAAGAGCGCTCGGCAGTCGTGAGGTAACGGGTGAAGAGCGTGAATTGCTGGTGGTGGGCGGCGGTCCAGTCTGAGGGGTTGGCGGGGAGCTCGTATTCGATCTCTTCGAGGCGCTTCTGATTGCGTTTGAGCTTCCAGTGGGAGCGCGCGAGCTGCTCGACGAGTGCGATGGCGGGCGGCGTAGCGGGGTGGTAGTGATCGAACCAGGCGTCGACCGTGGATTCAAATTCAGCGGGATCTTCACCGACGAGCAGAATTTTTTCGGAGCGGCAGCCGTGTTTGAGGGCGTTTTGGCTCGAGGTCGCCTTTCCCGCCGCGGTACGCGGACCGCCGCGTCCGGTGTGGGGAAGGGGCGGGAGCTCGTCGTGGAGGATTTCGTCGTGCATGCTGGGCGTCTTCTGGTTGGAATTGTGGAGGGACGCGAGTGCAGGGTGGGGGTTGGAACGGGCGAATCGGATTGATTCGGCGTGAGATGGAGACTTTTGGGGAGTTGTGATGGGAGTTACGGATGCGGGAGGTGAGGCTTTTTGCCGAACGAACTTCTGGGGGATTCCGGACGGGGGCAATACAGGAGCAAATTGGAAGCTAAACACTGCGCCGTTACTCGCGGCCGTGCGACGGCCAAATATCAGCAATACGGGTTATACGTCAAGGTGGATCGCGCGCTGCCCGTTCCGGATCGCGCGTTTTGAAAGAGTTCGTTCTCTCCCTGCGGCTGCGCGAGCGCGCGGCATCAAGAATCTCACTGGCTGGGTTGCCGAATGGCGAGTGGCACGACCTGAATCTGCTGCGCAAGGTTATAGGCGGTCTGGAGATCGGTGTCGCTGTATACGAGGATGCGGCCGATGACGAGTACCGAATTGGTCGGCGAAGATATCTGCTTCGTGCCGCTCGGCACCTGTCCTGTCCAGCCAGGACCGCTAATGAGGTATTCGCCCTCCTGCGTACCCGTGGCGCGCGTGCCGACGTACGCGACGTCGACATCAAACGGATCAGTGAACTGCACGCTGTAGTAGCGGCCCGAGAAGCTCGGCACGTGGAGGACAAGCGGCCCTTTGGAGAGGTCGAGCGAGCCGACGGTGAGGAGGGTGTCGTGATTCACGCCGACGGTCATCAGTTGCGAGCTTCCGGGTGGCAGCGATGTGTGGAGGGGCTGTGCAAAGAGCGCTTGCCGCTCGGTATACAGAGTATTGATCGGGACGGGGCCGCTTCCGAACCCTTGATCGACGATCGCTCTTTTGAATTTATTGTTCACCAGGTGCGGCCAGTAATAGACGAAGAGGAACGTGCCGATCAGCCACGCCACAATCATGACCGAGCTGAATGTAATGAGATGCTTGTGCTTCATAGCGATGTTATTGCGTTTCGACGACTGGTGGCACCTTGTACTGCCCCTCAAGAACGGCTTTACCGGGCAAATACACGCGCAGCCAGAGTTTGAAGTTGCCCGAGGACGCCGGCAGCCAGTTCGATGCGTGGCCTGCCGGAGCGGCGCCTTGGATGTAAATATTGACTGAGCCATCCGCGTCGGGTACGAGTCCGGAACGATCGCTCACGCTATACCGGCTGATCGGATTCGGCACAAAATGGTTGCGCGCATCGGCCATGGTGAGCGACCAGAATGCATTGTTCGGCGGAAGTCCGCCTGCCGGGAAGTGCAGGATGTAGTCGTGCGCTCCGGAGAGCTTTCGACCCGCGCCATCTTTGTTCGTCATCCAGTACATCGCCTCTTGCGGCACGTTTATCGGTCCCGGGAATTGATAGGCACACGCGGCGCGCAAGAGAACGCCGCTGCCGGGTTCGCCGCAACCGTACATGGTGGTCCAGCCGTTGACCTTCGTGATGTAGGCGTGCGCGAGAATCTGCAACGTGATGAACGCCAGCACGCCACCCATGATGATGCCTTGCACCACGTCGTTGACGATGGTCCTTCTGACTATGAAGGCGGGCAGTCTGGAGCTTCTCGTCGGGCTCCCTGAAGGATGGGGCTGATTTGCATTCGTCATGGCTCACTCACCGGCCGCTAACTGACGCTCAGCCAAAAGCGCGCCGCTCTCACTGGAGTTTGGGTGTGATCGATCGAACGCCGGCCGGGCGCATGCCGACTCGATCAAACCTTTGTCGGGATATTCTTTGGGACTGACGGGTTCTTCGTGAGGGCCTATCGAATATGCGAGTACATCGTCGTGGAGATATTCAACGTAGGCCCGACTGAAGCGGAACGCCAACTATTCTTTGGAAAGTCTCTCGATGGCGGACCGATACTTGCTAATCGAGGTCACCACCGCTCTGTCCGGACGGTGGTGAGTGGTTGCAGCAATCTTTTGTTCGACCTTCTGCCTGTTGTTACGGATACCGGCAGCCAGCTCTTTTACGGCTTTCATTTGTCTTTGACTCATTGCTGATTGCCTCCCCTCACGAACTTCACGGCACTCTTGTCCAGCGAACATGGTGCTTATATCTTATCGGTCGATTTTTGCTCGAACTCTACAGCGTCCTGAGACGATCATAATCGATACGCGGTTTCCAACACAACTACTAATCGCTATCCCTTTCATATGAAAAGCAAATATGCTTCTCGTGCGTGTACACCCGTTTACCGTGATAACCTTCGACTTGGCGGCCGGGGCGGGGCCGTGCGCGCCGATACTGGTTTTCCGATGAAGTTAACAAGCCGGGAGTGTCCACGTCGCGCTTCCGCTCATATGGCCCGGGAGTTTCACTGCAGTACGGAACGACGTGCGCGTTTCTCGCCCAGTTGACGAAGCGTCAAGCTCCACGTTAGGCCCACCGCCGAATCGTTCAGCAAGAGCAGCGCTCCTGACCTTAAACGCTTCCGTTCAGGGATTGCTGATCAGCAGTTAGCAAGTTATTCAGCTCGGTGAGCAACTTCTGAGCATCCGCACGGTCGAGATATGGCACCTTGATCGTTCTTGCCCAAAAAATGTTGCGCCCGATCGCCTGAGAAACCTGCGACGCTGACATTGCCCTTGTCAGTCCAAGCTGACGTCGCGGTATGGGTGTCAGGAAACGCACGTCCCGGTACTGCTCATCGGAACCCGCCTGTCGCACCCGTCCGAGCACTTCACCTGCAGCTATCACCCCGACCCCCTTGTGATAGAAAAATACAATATCTCCTTGACTCAGGTACTCCACAACGTATTTGACATCGCCATACGCGGCAACCCGAGACTTCTCCATCATGTCCCAGACAGAATCGCTATTGTAGGAGCGATTGGTGTCGAACAGAACGCCCTTGAGTGAGGACGGATTCCTATGTCGATCGTAAGGAAGTGAGAAAAATTCGAAATAGCGATTGCCAGCTACTTCGTAAATCCGATATGGCAGGAAACTGATAGATAGTCCCTGAGTCTTCCAGTAGTCGATCGCATCAACCAGCGCTTCATTGGAGGCGTTGCCAACCACATAGATATGTTGACGTCGATTAAAAATGCTCGGCTTCAGGGCGTTATCGAGCTGGAAAGCTTCCTTATGAGCGTTACTCAGCTCCGCATTTTCTAGTCCAAGTCTCTGCAAGTATGACTGATAGCGTCTGTCGAGTTCCGAGTAGACCCACCGGCCTGCGCGTTGCGTATACCCGATAGCCTGGAGAACAGCGTCTTCACCGGCGATTCCGCGCTTCAGTTCGAAGATTACAAGGTCTCCATCCCGATTTATTGCATAAAGATCAGCTTCTGACTGCTGCTGTCGCTCTTGAAAAATCGGCAGTAAAGGTGCCCCTTCGAATAGGACGTCCAGAAGATGCGAAGCAATAAGGTTCTCCAGATGCTTCTCGGTTCGTTGCAGATCCGATGCATCGAGAAATTTTACAGGCTCTAGGTGGCCCAATCCATCTGATGAATTCGACAAAAGATACAGCATCTTCCAGCTCATCCTCCCCGATCAGCTGTCCCGGTCAGTCGACGGTCGGATCCACTTGGCAGTATAGTCGGCATCTCGGACAAGTGAATCTGTCCATTACTCGTGTACTCGCCAAGCGTTTACAAATCCTGAAGTTCAAGCTTCCGGATAGTCGCACGATGACGGGCAATTCGGAGACTGAGATGCGGTCGAGGTCGACCTGGATCGTCTGTGCCGGCCATTTATCGATCTGACATCGCGGCTACTCGCGTTTGGCCGCACGGGAGTTCTGTCGCGTTAACGAGCGTATCAGCCACGGACAGCGTACCGCAGAAAGACCACGCCGTTGCGGAACCTGTGCTCGTCCACCAATTCCAGCTTTAATCGCACACCATCGGGGAAGAACCGTTTCCGGCGCCGACGACCGCAGGGCAGAGGAACATCTGCACCTCGTCAACAAGACCGGCCCGCAACGCGTGCGCGGCGAGCTCGGGCCCATTCACGGTGATGTCGTGGCGGGTGTCGCGCTTGAGCCGCCGCACTACGTCGGGATCGAACTCGCGCTCGATCCGCGTTCGCGCGCTGCGCGGCTCGGCTAGGGTTCTGGAGTAAACGATCTTCTCGGTCGCCTGCCATTGCCGCGTCCAGTCGCGCAAAAAGTGTGGCAGATTGGGAAGCGTGTGCGCAATCTCCCAATAGAGCATCGACTCGTAGATTCTCCGCCCGTAAAGATAGGTTCCGACTGACGAGGTGAGCTGGTTGATGTAGAGATTCACCTCTTCGTCGGGAAAGGCAAAGTCGAAGCGCCCGTGCTCGTCTTCCACGTAACCGTCTATGGACATGAGCATCGAGTAGATCAATGACATTTGTTCATCTCCGGCTCCCAAACAGATAAGCTACTGCACGGTGCTCACCAGGAATGGTTCGCGGGGAGCTCGTATTCGATGTCTTCGAGGCGCTTCTGATTGCGTTTGAGCTTCCAGTGGGAGCGCGCGAGCTGCTCGACGAGTGCGATGGCGGGCGGCGTGGCGGGGTGGTAGTGATCGAACCAAGCGTCGACGGTGGATTCAAATTCAGCGGGATCTTCGCCGGCGAGCAGAATTTTTTCGGAGCGGCAGCCGTGTTTGAGCGCGTTTTGGCTCGAGATCGTCTTTCCCGCCGCGGTACGGGGACCGCCGCGGCTGGTGTGGGGAAGGGGCGGGAGCTCGTCGTGGAGGATTTCGTCGTGCATGCTGGGCCGTCTTCTGGTTGGAATTGTGGAGCGAGGCGAGTGCAAGGTGGGGGTTGGAGACGACGAATGCGATTGATTCGGCGTGAGATGGAGGCTTTTGGGGAGTTGTGATGGGAGTTACGGATGCGGCAGGTGAGGTTTTTGCCGAACGAACTCTGGGGGGATTCCGGCCGGGGCGGACAGTGGAGCAAAGCGGAACTACATCCTTGACCGTTACAGATCTCAGATCCGAAAACTTAGCGGCACCGTTTCCGCGTTTCGCGGACGAGTGGCGTCCGAGCGAATCGCCGGATATAAGTGGACTTGTCGGGAGTAATCTTTTCAACTCACGTCAGAGACTTGCCCCCGAAAAGCGGATGAGCGGCTTTTACTCGTCGTAGTGGCTCAGGTAAATTGTTCGATCGTAATGCACCACAGCGAAGCGAAATTTCTCAAGCCAACCGCCGAGGCCGAGAACGTTCCGTGGGAGACCTTCCTCAACGGAAAAGAAAGCCTGGGTCTCATTGTGATAGCCCAAGCAAGAGATTTTCACCATGTGGCCACGAGTATCGAATGTGCCTGTGGCGGTTGCAAACCTCCTGTGGACGCCTTGATCCATTCGAAGCTCTAGCAACTCCGCATATTCTCGTTGGAACACGCAGAAGTCCGCTCCGGAATCAACTTTGGCCAGAAATTCGACGGAATGATCCTCATCTACGCTCAAGCGTACCGGAACTTCTATGCCGGAGCGTGAGTGAGAATATTCGTAGCGAACGTTGAAGTCCAGTGTAGGCATCCCTACCACCCGGCAAAAGGCAGATCTTCACGCTCTATCTTGAGAACTAGGGCAGAAGGTTTCATGCCGCGAACTTGTGCGTAGACCTCTCGGGCGTTTGTCCCAGTTGCTAAAAGCTCGGCGCCTCGCAGTGCGATCCATTGGCCTGCATATTTTTCGCGATTCCTTGCTAGCCAGGCCAGCGCGTCTTGATGGGGCTTAGTCGATTCGGCCCGCTGCTCGCGGTCAAGAAGTTCTGCTATGGCGGCACGAGCGTTCGTTAGGTGCTCTTCCAGCGAAATGTCGGTTTTTCGCAGAACACGGCCAAGCCGCTGCTTGGGGTAATCGGTCGAAGTTGTCCAGTTCACGAGTACGCCCAGGCTAACGTCCTGCGGCGAGTTCGTGTATAGCCCCCTAGATGAGCCCGTACTCCTGATTTCTCGAGAGAAATTCTCTACACGTTCGAGCGTGTTACCATCCCAAAAACTCGAGAAGGTAAGCTCCTGAGTAGGTCTTTGATTCGTTGACGACATTACTGGAGACTCGCTTTATCCGGATCAACTAGTCCTAGAAGCCCAAGAGAGAAGACCTCCTCTTTGTATATTGCGGCCGCAATAACCGCGAAAGGCTCCTGACCTAAGAATCTATGTTGAATTCGGAGGAAAATCGCATCCTGGTATTTGAGTGATTTTTCAATGAGTAGAGTACCGGTTTCGCGATAGATCGAGATGCCGTAAAAGGCGGCGTCACCCAGCAGCGCGGGATTGACGAGCTTAGCACTCTCAGCTTTCAGATCTGTGGACTCGTCGACGAGATGGAGCGCAAGAGTGGTCTCCTGAAAAGACGGCGTGGCTTGGACGATTCGGTAAACCGCTTGTGCTATTTTTTCGAAAGCAATCGACAGGCTAGCCGCCTTGCTCCAGTCTGGGTTGGCCGTCGCAAAAACGACAGAGTCCAGACCTATCGTTGCTGAAGCGTTGAGACTTCGGATCAACACAGTCAGCGCTGTCTCACCTATACTTGAGGTCTCTTTGGCGAAGGAAAAATCCGAAAGGCCAACGCCGTAATCACGGAGTGTCTCGTGCAGAGCCAAAATGAACGGGTTGGGCACGACCCATTCGTTCACCCAGGGATGAGCAAACGATTGACGATGCTCCAAGAAGGATTCCGGTATCCGCGGGTTCTTTAGCTTTTCGCCCACGCGTTAATCTTATCGGACGTTCTTTCGTTTCGTGCATGCTGGGCTCTGGTTGGCATTGTGCGGTGGAGGCAAGCGCAAGGCGGGCGTTGGAGAGGTCGAATGCGATTGATTTGGCGTGAAATGGAAGATTTTGGGGAGTTGTGATGGGAGTTAAGGATGGGCGAGGTGAGGTTTTTTGCCAAACGAACTCCGGGGATTTCGGAGGGCGCCGAGCCGCACATCTACGGTTTCCGCGTTTTTAGGACAAGTGACATCCGAACGAATCGGCGGATAGAACGGGACTTCTCGTTCCTAATCCATCCAAACTTTCGAATCCCGATGGCATTTGACATCGACGCAGTGCGCACATCCGTGGGCCTAGCATGCGAACCTCATACATAGTAGATAGTGTTCTCACGAAACGTTGTTTTTGAGGCAAAGGCGTTGAAGCAGGGTCATCTCAGCCGTGCTCTGACACGGTCTTTAGCTCAGCTTTCCTCTGGCACGGAACCGAAATATTCGATACGTAAAACGAGTCGTTATGATGATGGCCGCTCGGTCACTGAGGAGGTCACGTTTACAGATCTTGAGCCGCAAACGGATCTGACGAATGCCACCATCGAGCTAATGATCCACTCCGATCGAGGCGGATATAGCTTGTGCCTACAGGGGCAAAGCGGCTTGGTTATCGCTGACGCGCGGGGATGCGAAAGACCTCTAGTTGATTCGGTTCTCGATCGTTTGCTGCTGGACCTCGATGCCGAGAGCAGCGGAACACTGTCTGACGTTTTGTCGACAGCGCCACTAAGGCCACGCTGGAAGTTCTCACTGGAGGCATTGCTCCACCGTGTGATAATTGCTGCATCGTACAAGCCTTTCCTGGATGGGCATCTTCGCGAGGCCGTTCTTAACTCAATACTGGCCATAGGCGACCAACTTCGTGCCCGAACAGGGCTGCAGATCGACGGAGATGATTTGATAGGTCGCGCGCTGAGCTTAACAGATCCTTACCTCGTTCTGAGCGAGCTCGCTACGGAATCCGGCAGGAATGATCAGAAAGGCTTTATGCAAATCCTCAAGGGCGCATTTCAGGGCGTTCGTAATCCGAAAGCCCACAGCCTCGCTCATGATCTGACGGAGCAAACGGCGGCGCAATATTTGGTCTTCGCTAGTCTGTTGGCACGTAGGATTGACGATGCGAAAGTGATCAAAACTGACTCAGTCGTGTCCCATTCATACTAAGTGCAGCGGACGCAAACGGGACTCCCGGTAGTAATCGAAAACTCGCCGGTTGTGCTTCGGAACTCAACCGTGTTCTCAGACTGATGACGTGCTAGAACGCCTTTTTTGGCCAGACCACCGTCCCAAGTAGGGCCAATGGTTCAAGCAAGACTACCGCTTTTTGCGCAAGGTAGGCCGCCGATGCTGTCTCAGGTGCGCTCAAGTATTTGCGAATGACCTCTATGGGATCTGCATTTGGCTTGCACCTGACACCGCGCATTAGCAGATCAACCCGCCTCCCTTGCCAACCATCGTCGCTGGGATGTCTCCCAAACTTCGACGGGCCAAAATCCTTGGAAGCCCTCCTTCGGGCGTTAACGCGCCGAGCTGGATGCTCTGCAAAGAAGCTCCAAACGTCGAAATCCTTTACGCCATTCCCTCCATCAACGAAGTGAAGTGCCGCGCCTTGGCAGAGTGCTACTGCGATCAACCGGTCTGAGTAGCTCGCAAAGTCAGCATGTCTCGCAAAGAACAGTTCGCGATCTTGCGTTGCAATTCGCCTCAGGCGGTCGAGATCTTCCAGCCCGATCGTCTGCATCGACCTATCGACGGAGGTCACAGTCTCGGTGTCTAGCACGGTGAGTGAAGAGTTCTGTCCAGTTTCAACTTATACCCAGCCGTCGTCTGGCTGCCGCCCCGGTCTTTCTCCATTCTTCACTGAGAAACGCCTTCTTTTCAGGTTCGGTTTCGGCGTTGTAGCGGGCGAGCGCCGCCTTCACATCTGGCTCATCGTGCCACTTATCGCGCTCCTCAAATCCTGAAGCCAAAAACCGTCCCGGGGTCAACCACGGACAGCGTACCGGAGAAAGAGCACGCCGTTGCGGAAGCGGTGCTCGTCAAGCAATTCCAGCTTCAATCGCACACCATCGGGGAAGAACCGTTTTCCGGCGCCGCGTTTTCGTTGTGCATGCTGGGCTCTGGTTGGCATTGTGCGGTGGAGGCAAGCGCAAGGAGGGGGTTGGAAGGGGCGAATGCGATTGATTCGCCGTGAGATGGAAGCTTTTGGGGAGTTGTGATGGTAGTTACGGGCGGGCGAGGTGAGGTTTTTTGCCGAACGAACTTCTGGGGGGATTTTTGGACGGGGGGCGGTTTTTGCCAAACGAAGTCAGACAGGCGACGACAAAACGATCGCCTGCCCCACCAAAGCTGTTTTGCGGAACGAAGCCAATGTGTCGCCTCCTTACGAACTGCGAACGCGCTTCGTTCACCTTCGCATTTAGAAAATGGGCGCGAACAAGTTTGACCGGATGTGCGCAGAGACCGACGAAACAGGCATCCGCGCCACGTTCGCATGGCAGCTTAACCTAGGTCCCCTGATTAACCTCTTGGTTCAAGGCGTGGGCTCTGACTTCATCCCGGAGCAAACGATATTCCTCGTATAGAACAAAAACCTCTTCGCGAGATTCCTCGGTTGCCATTGCGCTCATCTCGTCAATCGGGATTGTATCTGTCTCGATGAGGGCAGCCAGTTCTTGGAGCACGGTATCAACTGAACGATTATCGGCATTGTGGCTGGCTGTGTTTTTCGCGAGCATGTAAGCCTCATTGTTGTCGAGGATGAGGCACAGATCGTTAGCGGCGAGGAAGTGGTCAAGCGCTATGAGGGCCGTTCGCTTATTGCCATTGCTGAAGCAATGATTACAGACGAGCGAATGGAAGAACGCCGCAGCCTTCTGGTAAATCGTGGGAAAAAGATCGTCCCCAAAGTAGGTCTGAAACGGCCGGGCACACGCCGACTCGATCAAAACCTTTGTCGCGATATTCTTTGGGACTGACGGGTTCTTCGTGAGTGCCTATCGAATATGCCACTACATCGTCGTGGAGATATTCAACGTAGGCCCGACTGAAGCGGAACGCCAACTATTCTTTGGAGAGTCTCTCGATGGCTGACCGATACTTGCTAATCGAGGTCACCACCGCTCTGTTCGGACCGTGGTGAGTGGTTGCAGCAATCTTTTGTTCAACCTTCTGCCTGTTGTTACGGATACCGGGAGCCAGCTCTTTTACGGCTTTCATTTGTCTCTGGCTCATTGCTGATTGCTTCCCCTCAGGAACTTCACGGCACTTTGTCCAGCGAACATGCTGCGTATATCTTATCGGTCGATTTTTGCTCGAACTCTACAGCGTCCTGAGACGATCATAATCGATACGCGGTTCCCAACACCCTGACGTAAGCGCCAGTGGAGTGACGTGCTGGCTCTTTCCATCCGCCTGCCGTTTCGACAGGCTGTATAACATCGTAGCACGGTCGGTTTTCGTCCTTTATTCACCCTCCCGCGTGTAAACGTCTTATTTTGCATTCATACTGTCTGGTTCGCCCCGGGAGCTCGTCCGGGATGTTTTCGTCGTTCATGCTGGGCTCTGGTTGGAATTGTGGAGTGAGGCGAGTGCAAGGCGGACGTTGGAGAGGTCGAATCCGATTGACTCGGCGTGAGATGGAAGATTTTGAGGAGTTGTGATGGGAGTTACGCGGGGGCGAGGTGAGGTTTTTTGCCGAACGAACTTCTGGGGGGTCGGGACGGCTTAGCAAACATATATCCCAGTAACACTCTTAGGACGGCTGCAGACGGTTCACACGAATCTGCGCATCAGCAGAGCTGGCCCGAAATAGGCCTCAGCACAGCAGTGCGCCGATAAATGCGCTTTCGCGTCTTCTCACGCCGATGAACAATTTTATCCAAGGCCAAATCTATCCCACAAAAACGCGTGGACCAATGAGAAGGTTGCATCGGCCGCCTGAAGAATATAAGGAACAAAATCTAGTGTGAGCGCGAAATCGGTCGTGATCGTAGAGTCCCCAACCGATGTGGACATGGCACCCGGGCCCATATAACGAATCGCCGACTGGGGCGCGGGCGGGACCCTCGTTGGGCCTCCGCGACGTGCCTGGAAAAAGTAAAACTGCCCGCCGAGCGTGTTCTTCATATCGACCACCTGTTTGCGGGCATGCAGCGTCTTAATACATACGAAGCAAAGACGAACGCCATGACGAGAATCGGATCAAATTTATCCCAAGTACTGCCACCGCCATTCAGTTGTGAATAGAACGCGAGTAAAAGATTGATCGCGAGACCAGCATAAACCCACTCAGTCAATCGAGGCACATTGGGAATCAGAAGGCCCACGCCACCAAGGATGTGGGTCACGCCAATCAGAGGGATGATATAGAGCGGGTATCCGAGCTGCTGATTGGCGATCCTCCATTCGTCGGGATCGTGAATTACATATAACCTTCCGAAGTACACCCAGATGAAGGCGACAAGGCCGGTTATTACGATCGCGGCTATTTGAGTTGCTCGACCTGCCCGCGCGGGTTTATCTATTGTGTGTTCAGCTTTCATATAAAAAGCGATCCTCTTGTTGCGGTTTAAATGGTTTAAATCGTTCTGCAATAAGTCGGCTTGTACGCGACTGAAATCAACAGGCTGCATGGGTGGGACGGCCTCCAGGGTCGTGCATTAAACGAGGGCGTTCTGCACCCTTCACCAGGGCGTCGCAGGCGATCAGCCCGGTTCCCAAGCAACCGGGCTGATTCAGCTTGCCCCGGACTTACGCCTTGACGGCGTTCTGTGCAGCCGCAAACACATCGCGTGCGGACGTCGTACCCGCTACGTGCTCCGGACCCGTGATTCCGAGGTCCATCCATCCCGCGTTAATGCTCTCGTACATTTCTTCGGCAGGTCCAGTATGGCCCTTCGGGATGCCGAACTGCTCGAACGCTTCCGCCCACCCTGCACGCGGGACTGCAAAGGCTCTTACGTCGCGTTTCAGGACTTCACCCAATTGTCCGGCCACTTCATCCGCGCTTACCATCGAACCCAGCTCGATGACGCGATGCCCTGACCACGCCGGCCCGGTCAGAAGCGTTGCCACCTCTGCGCCGACGTCGT
The DNA here is from genome assembly GCA_963703035.1 of uncultured Acidobacteriaceae bacterium. GTDB lineage: Bacteria > Acidobacteriota > Terriglobia > Bryobacterales > Bryobacteraceae > Bog-105. Next base: position 4,768,013 of record OY969780.1, read on the forward strand.
TTGACGCGACCATTGTCGATTTCCGGTTTGTAGGATTGTAGAAGACTGGTAGTGTTCCGCCTTGGGCGGCCTGTAAGCCGAAAAGAAAGTTTTCGAAAAAGCCGCCTGCGCGCACAAATGCGACCGGAGATGGCAGGCTGCGAAAACCTTGCTCCAAAAGTGATAAGGCCGTGATCATGCCCAGCCCGCTTGTTCTATTCGCGCCCATCGACGAGAGCGCTACCACCCGCGGGGGCACTACCTTGGTCAGCGCCTCGACATAGTTCGCAATCACGCCCTTTGCTTCTCTGTAATCAGGCGAGGGCGCCCATACAGCCGGCAACATAACAAACGCGCCTTCAACACCTTTGAGCGCCGCCGCTATGGCTGTCGCATCGTTCCAGTCTCCATCCACCAACTCCACGCCTTGGTCTGCCCACTTCGCCGCTTTCTCGCGATTGCGCACAAGTGCTCGCACCTGTTTGCCTTGCTTCAGCAGGTGCCGCGCGGTGGCACCCCCAACTTTTCCAGTAATGCCCATGACTAAATACATGTTCGTTTTCTCCTATGATGTTTTGTCTACTGCCACCTGATTTGCCTGTTGGCAAAACCTGTGGGTTGAGTCTCGTTCCCGGCGGAACCGGGAACGAGACGAACTCGTTTCCTGGTGGTGAGCTTTGAGCAACGGTGGTCATGGATTCGCCGCCGCTTCGACCAACACAAAGTTGGGAAAGTCTTCAAAGACCCACTTATTCTTGAGCGTTCGGTAAACGATTCCGAGAAACTTCCGTGCCAAGGCGATGATTGCTTTGCCGGCTCCCCGCCTGACTCGCAGGCGTTGATAGAACTGTTTCAGATAAGGACTGTACTGAGCTGCGATGAGCGCAGACTGGATCAGTGCGGTTCTTCCGAGTTTGCTGCCGCGCTTATGGATGCGTCCGGATCGTTCCCTTTCATTCGAGTTCGATACACGGGGTACGATCCCGAAGTAAGAAGCCAGCCGGTTCTCGTCGGGAAAGTCGCTGATGTCGCCGATCACACTCAGCAGAATGGCCCCGGTGATATTGCCGATGCCCTTAATGCTGATCAGGCTTTTGTGCCCCTCCAGTTTGGAAGCTTCTTCGCCGATGGTCTTTTCCAGCTCGGCGATGCTTTTATTCAAACTGCGAATCTGCTCCACAATGATCCGCAACTCAATCCGCACCAGGTCATCGAACGGCAAAGCCAGAACTTCGTTCAGCCTCTTTTCACTCGACAGCGCTTCCTTGACCAAGTTGATGCCCCGTGCCGATAGCAGATTGTTGATCTTGTTCTTCAGCGCGGTCCGTAGCTTCACCAGCGTGTCGCGAGTTTGCGTGAGGCTGGCGATTTGGCTCTGCTGTTTATCTTTCATACGCACTTCGGGCAACAAACCCTTGCTCAGATACAGCGCCAGCAGCTGCGCATCGTTGGCATCGGTCTTCTTCACCGACTGGCTGATCAGGCGGAATTGAGCGCCGTCCACCACTGCGATGCGCCCAACGTGCGGTGCTACTGCATCGAAGAACAGACGAGTGTTGCCCGTTACTTCCACCGCTAGCTCGTCGGCTGGCCGTAGTTTCTTCAGAAACCGCGGCAGCTCCTCGAGCCGCCATTGGCTCGCATAAGTGCGCCCATTCTCTAACCGCAAACAGCAGGTGAACTGATTCCGATGTAAATCCACTCCCCAATACCGCTTCTCCATCTATTCCTCCTGGTTTTTGGAACTGCCAGATGGAGTAGACACACTTTGCGGCGGTCACCATTCTCCTATCCGAGGTCGCTGTGCGCCTCACGATGACATTCAGCCACAGGTCTGACCAATCTCCTTGACGGGGTCCATAGGCCCCAAAAACAAATGCAGCCTGTGACCTGTCTACTCCGGGAGTTCCCTCCCGGAGCCTACCGCGCGCCGGATGATAAGACATTCATCTCATCTCCTTGTTAGAACGAAAGTGATGCTGTGATGCAAACGCCAGAGCTTGTGAGTTGCGCAGCTAGCACTCCGCTAGTCCCGTGAGTTTCCACGGTTATCTGTCGCATGAATCGTTACAGGCCTTTACTCAGCCGATCAGATCGCCTCGATGAGAGAGGTGGTTGATCCTCGCGGAGGCCTTGCTATGTGGTCGTCACCGTCACTGCCTGACGCACATACCGGCCGCTTTCCAGTTGCTGCACCATGAAGGCTGCCAGATCGGCCCGCCCGATCTTGTGCGCCTTCTCGCCGCCCTCCGTGCTCAGCACCCTGGCAATGCCGGTCTTCTCGGCGTCGGTTAACATCGGCGGCCGCACCAGCGTCCAGTCCAAGTTGCTGCCTTCGATTTCGGCCTCCATGCCCGCCTTGTCTACCAGCAGACCCCGCAGAAACGTCTTCATGAGCAGGTGCTCGTTGAAGAAGCCGGCGTTCTTGACGCTCTCGCCCGCACCAACCACCGAAATCTTCAGCAATCGCCGTACGCCATTGCGCCGCATCGCGTCCACAATATTGTGTGCCGCGCTCGTTTCCATCGTCGTCACTTTCCACGGTGTCTTGCCTCCCAGCGCGTCGATCACCGCATCCTGTCCGGCGACCGCAACGTCGACCGCGGCCGCGTCCAGCACGTCGCCCCCAACAACTCTGACGTTCGCCTTCTTGTACTGCGCGGCACCGCGCACGAAAGCCGTCACCTTATGTCCGGCCGCCAGCGCCTCATTTACCAGCGCTTCTCCGCTCTTGCCCGCTGCTCCAATCACTAGAACTTTCATCGGACCTTCCTTTTGCTCGTATTTGGCCGCCCATCCAAATGAGCGACCTGACTATTAGAGGCGCATGGAAACCATTGGTTGCAAAATAATCAGTGGTGACACAAACCGCTGGTTGTAAATAAACAATCGGTCGCAAAAGTCGTCAAAAGAGACTAAGCTTATTGAAGTGACATCCACATCACCAAGTCGCCGGGTAGAGCGTAAGGAGAGGTTGCGGGGCGAAATCCTTGCGGCTGCCAGCAAAATGTTTGCCGATCGCGGCTACGAAGCCGTGACGCTTCGCGCGATCGCTAAGGAGATCGGTTATACGCACGCCGTGATCTACCAGCATTTTCCTGACAAATGGCATATTCTGGCCGAGTTGAGCAGGAAGACGATCGGGCTGCTGGTTCAGAACTTCGACGCGATTGCCGCTAAACATCTTGCACCGAAAGAGCGTCTTTTTGCGACTTCACGCGGCTTGATTCAATTCTGCACTGCCCATCCACAGCAGTTCCGTAACGTCTTCTTCGGGCCTGAGAACCGCAACGGCATCCGCGCTGGAAAATACATCAACGACATTGGCACGCCTTTGTTCAGACGTTTCGTGGAGCTCTTTTTCGATGTTGCCAAGGATGAAGGATTGCCAAGTAAGGATGACATAGTGGTAGCCCACACCTGGTGGTATACGATCTTTGGCCTCGCCACACTCATGGTCATCCAAGGGGTTGTGCCTGACTTGCCTGACCAGACTCTCGTGATCGAGCAAACGATCGCCACGCTTTGGGCGGGCGTTCAGGTTGTTCCGCGATTGCCGAAGAGCGCAGTCTCTAAGCGATCCGGCCGATCCAGTGCCTCAAAGCAATAACAGCTTCTGTCTACTTAGGAGCCGTTGAAGGGGTGGTAGCCACATCCAACCGGAATTCTCCGTTAGCATTTACGCTCTCCTGTGAGCTTTTGATTCTAAATAAGAGCATTCCCTGGGTGTTGAGGAGTAACGGAGCAGCCAACCGGCTGATGCCGCTTTGAGTTCGGCGTGTGTGGCGCGATCAGGAACGAAAAACGCGCATCAACATCTGGAATGCGGTTGGACGGTGGCTCGACGAGTCGGACCACCTGAATCCTGCAGATAAGTGGTGTGTGGTCCTCAAGCGGTTACAAATGCTGAAGCCAAACCGTCCCGGATGGCTCGCAGGATGACGGGTGATCCGGCGGGCGTATCAGCCACGGACAGCGTACCGCAGAAAGACCACGCCGTTGCGGAAGCGGTGCTCGTCAACCAATTCCAGCTTCAACCGCACACCATCCGGGAAGAACCGTTTTCCGGCGCCGACGACCGCAGGGCAGAGGAACATTTGCACCTCGTCAACAAGACCGGCCCTTAACGCGTGCGCGGCGAGCTCGGGCCCATTCACGGTGATGTCGTGGCGGGCGTCGCGCTTGAGCTGCCGCACTTCGTCGGGATCGAACTCGCGCTCGATCCGCGTTCGCGCGCTGCGCGGCTCGGCCAGGGTTCTGGAGTAAACGATCTTCTCGGCCGCCTGCCATTGCCGCGTCCAGTCGCGCAAAAACTCCGGCAGGTTGGGAAGGGTGTGCGCAGTCTCCCAATAGAGCATCGACTCGTAGATTCTTCGCCCGTACAGATAGGTGCCGACTGACGAGATGAGCTGGTTGATGTAGACATTCACCTCTTCGTCGGGAGCGGCAAAGTCGAAGCGCCCGTGCTCGTCTTCCACGTAACCGTCTACGGACATGAGCATCGGGTAGATCAATGACATTTGTTCATCTCCGGCCCCCAAACAAATAAGCTACTGCACGGTGCTCACCAGGAATCGGTGGAGGCGCGCGGCAATAGGAAAAAATTCCCTGGACGATTTGTAGAATTCCGGTGGGGCCGTTCGTTGACATAATGGAGGGCCGGGAAATCAGCCCGCCTGAAAACCACTACAGGAGAAGACATGCCGCAATATCTGGTTGCGATTCAACACCCCGAAAACTACGACCCGTCGCTCGAAGGTGAAGCAATGATTCGCGACATCGGCGCACTCAACCAAGAGATGGATGGCGCAGGTGCCCGGTTCTTCGCAGGCGGTCTGGAATCGGCAAGCCACGCTAAATCGCTGCGCAAGCAGCCCGACGGGAACATCTCAATCACCGACGGCCCCTACCTCGAAGCCAAGGAATACATCGGCGGATTCTGGATACTCGAGTGCGCCGACATGGAGGAAGCGCTGGCCTGGGGGACGCAAAGCCGTCCTAGCCTGCCGGGTTCCTGTCGAGGTGCGAGCGTTCCACAAAATCCAGCCGGATAGAAAGTCACTGAGCCAGGGAGAGTCGCAATGAGAAAGCTCAGAATTTTCGAACACATGTCGCTGGACGGCGTGATCCAGATTCGCGGCTCGGGCGAAGACGACTACCCGTACGGCGACTGGACCGCACCCTATCGCACCCCCGCCGGCAGAGATGCACTCTTCGCAGCGTATGGCGAGCGCTTCGATCTGCTGCTTGGCCGGCGCACGTACGATCTCTGGTCGGGCTACTGGCCGAAGGCGCCGAGCAGTGCCATCGGAGACAGTTTAAACGCGGCGACGAAATACGTAGTGACCCACCGGCCGGAAAGCCTTGCATGGGGCCCGTTCGAGGGCGTTGCGCCGGACGTCGTTGACGGCGTTCGCCGCATCAAGTCGCAGGACGGCCCTAACCTGATCCTCTGTGGGAGTTCAACTCTGACATCGACGCTGCTCGAACACGGCCTTGCGGATGAGGTCTGGCTGATCGTCTATCCAGTCCTGCTGGGCCAAGGGAAACGTTTCTTCGCGGAGGGAACGCCGCCACGTTCGTTCGAGCTCGCCAGCACGAACGCTTTGGCGTCGGGCGTCATGATCAATGGCTACAAGTTCGCTGGGCCTTTGAAGAGCCAAGCATAGGAGCAGCTCAATGCGATTCATGATGATCGTGATGCCGAAAGGATATGAATCGGCCGCGCCGGATGCAGTTCCCAGCGCGGAAGCGGTGGCGAGGATGATGGAGTACAACAAGGCGTTGCAAAAGGCGGGAGTCCTGCTGGCGCTCGATGGACTGTTTCCTCCCTCGACGGGAGCACGTGTGTCGTACGCGGGCGGCAAGGCGACGGTAACTGACGGGCCGTTTGCGGAATCGAAAGAAGTCATCGGCGGCTACTGGATCATCCAGGTGCGCTCACGCGAAGAGGCCATCGAGTGGGCAAAGCGGGCGCCCATGTCAGAGAACGAGGTTATAGAAGTCCGCCAGATTCAGGAGATGTCTGACTTTCCCGAGGACGTTCAAAAGGCGGCTGAAGGATTCGAGCACCGGAACGCCGTAGCCAAATAAGCATGCGAGATGTCGAGAAGACGATTGAAGCCGTGTGGAAGATTGAGTCCACGCGGCTCATCGCCGCGATTGCTCGCGTGACCCGCGATATCGGCATTGCAGAGGAGCTGGCGCAGGATGCGCTCGTAACTGCCCTCGAAGTTTGGCCCGAGGAAGGCATCCCTGAAAATCCCGGGGCGTGGCTGATGAAGGCGGCGAAGCGACGCGCTATCGATTCTTTGCGGCGCGGCCGCATGCTCGTACAAAAGCACGAAGAAATTGCGCGGGAACTTGAATGCGAACAGCAGTTGCTGGCAGATGCTCTGGAGGACTCACTGGACCAAGTTATCGATGACGACATCCTGCGGCTCATCTTTACGGCGTGCCATCCGGTACTTCCGGTGGAAGCACGGATCGCGCTTACGTTGCGTTTGATCTGCGGTCTCACGACGGCCGAGATCGCGCGTGCCTTTCTTGTGCCTGAGAAGACGATGGGGCAGCGGATCTTTCGCGCCAAGAAGACCCTCTCGGAAGCGCAGGTTCCGTTTGAGACGCCGCGCGGGGACGATTTGCGCAGCAGGGTAGAGTCCGTACTGATGGTGGTCTACTTAATCTTCAATGAGGGATACACCGCGACATCGGGAGATGAATGGATGCGGGCTGCACTCTGTGAAGATGCGATGCGTCTCGGGCGCATATTGGTGCAACTTCTCCATGGCGAATCTGAGGTCCATGCGCTTCTGGCACTGATGGAGTTGCAGGCATCGCGTGCTGCAGCGCGCCGGGGCAGAAAAGGCGAGGCAGTTTTGTTGGCGGACCAGAACCGCTCGTTGTGGGACTACGCGCAGATTCAGCGAGGAATGAGTTCGCTCGAACACGCGCGGAGACTGGGAGGGGGCGCTAGATACTATGCGTTGCAGGCAGCCATTGCCGCCTGTCACGCGCGCGCTCGCACGTCCGAAGACACAGACTGGGACCGGGTCGTTCTTCTCTACGACGCTCTGCTGCAAATCAGTCCGTCTCCGATCGTCGGACTGAATCGAGCAGTCGCCGTTGGTATGGCTGAAGGGCCGGCCGCTGGACTTGATGCACTCGATGCAGCGGCCAGGCTCGCCGGTGACTCTGCATTGGCCGGCTACCATCTGTTTCCCAGTGTGCGCGGAGACCTGCTGATGAAGATGGGCAGGTTCACGGAGGCGAGTGAGGAAATCGAACGCGCAATCGCGATGACGAAAAATCTGCGGGAACAGGAATTGCTGACGGAAAGATTGAAGCAGATTGAGAAGGCGGCTTTGTCAGCATAGCTGCGGAATCAGCCGCGCCGCCGTCGCCTGCGCGCCGGATTGCCCGTACTCTGGCAAAGTCTACGAGGCGGTCTGTTCCTGCATCTCGATCATGGTCCGCCAGACAGCTATCCATGCGCTATCTTGGCACCGAAATACCCATAAGTCTCTGCCGCTTGAGCGATATCGCTCACCAGAACGCTCGTAGATCATGTCAAAGCGAAAAGTGACAACGGCCGTATCGCCCACGACATCAGTTTCGTAATCATGGTCGTGAAATTCGTGCACTTGGGCATTTTCACAAAAATCTCGAAAGCCAGCGAGGAATTGTTCCCGGCCCTGGGTACGCCCGGCGAAGCCCGGAAACACCATTACGATGTCGGGGTCCACCATCGGCGCGAGAGCTTCCACTTTGCCGTCGAGCCAACCACGATTCATTCTTTGTATTGCTTTGACTACAGGTTCCTGCGTACATGGCTGCATGCGGGTATCAGCCCTCTTCATTTAATAAAAGCAAGGCAACTGTTAGCAATTGTGTCCAATGTATCGTTGCCGCCGCAAAATCTTTCTTGGCACTTTTTCCGCCGTGCTTACGTATTCTTCTCCATGGATTCCGTGCTGCAGGATTTTCGGTATGCGATCCGGATGCTGATTAAGGATAGCGGGTTCTTCATGACGGCCGTGATTGCGTTGGCGCTTGGCATTGGCTCAGTGACGGCTATCTTCAGCGTCATCGATAATGTGCTGCTGGACCCGTTCCCGTACAAGGGGGGGACGCGGTTAACGGGCGTCGAAATTCACGACTCCACCCGGGCGCAAGACGGCGGCAGGCAAGGGTACACGCAAGCCGAATTTGTACAGCTTCAGCAGCAGAATCATGTTTTTGAAGACAGTATGGGGCTCATCCAGGATCGCGTACTGATGACCGATCCGTCGGGCCGCCTCGAATCGTTCCTGCGGGCGAAATTGACCGGCAACGCCTTCGATTTCTGCGGGATGCAACCGCTCATTGGCCGCTACTTTACTCAGGAGGACGCGAAACCGGGAGCCCCGCCGGTCTTCGTGCTGAGCTACAAGCTCTGGCAGAGCCGGTTCGGCGGCGACCGCCGTATCATCGGGAAGAACTACATTCTGAACGGCATTCCCACGACCCTGATCGGGATCATGCCTAAGCGATTTACACTCTGGGGCGCTGACCTGTGGATGCCTTTCACACCGAATCCGGCAGAAGCCGATGCGAATTCCGACTTCGTGTTCCTGATGGGGCGTCTGAAGCCGGGACTCACGCCGAAATCCGCGGCGCCCGACCTGAACATCATTCTCCACAGGTTAGCGAAGCAGTATCACGTCTTCTACCCCAAGCAGTTTGACGTTCGCGTGCCGCTGCTGATCGACAACGTGGTCGGGAAGTTTCGCGAAACGCTTTACATTCTGCTGGGGGCGGTGGGGCTGCTGCTGCTGATTGCGTGCGCGAATGTGGCGAATCTGCTGCTGGCGCGAGCGACGGCGCGCGAAAAGGAGTTCGCAATCCGAAGCTCGCTGGGCGCAGGACGGTGGCGAGTGATGCGGCAGCTTCTGATTGAGAGTTCGTTGCTCGCCTGGTGCGGGGCGGCGCTCGGGTGCGCGTTCGCGGCAGCGGGGCTGAAGGCGCTGACGGTGGCGCTGCCGAAATTCACCTTTCCGGACGAAGCCGACATCCGGCTGAACCTTCCAGTGCTGGGAGCGACGGTAGTTGTCGCGGTCCTGACTCCTCTACTTTTCGGGCTGATCCCTTCACTGAGTGCGTTCGCACGCAACCTCGCGGAACCGTTGAAGGCGGGCGGGCGCGGCAACAGCGGCTTTCGTCGCGGCAAAATGCGAAACGCGCTGGTGGTGTTCGAAGTCGCCCTGTCGCTGTTCCTGCTGAGCGGCGCAGGCTTGCTGATGCGCAGCTTCCTGGTGCAGCGCGGCGCTGACCTGGGCTTCCGGGCTGACAAGTTGCTGGTTGCGCAGATCCAGTTGGGAAAGCAGTACCCGACTGCCGAATCGCAGTATCGCTTCGCCCGAGACCTGACGGATAAGCTGCGCGCCGTCCCCGGGGTTACGTCCGCTGCAACTGCGCTCGAATTTCCGCCGTTCGGCGGGATCCGTACAACGTTCGATGTTGCTGGGATGTCACATAGCGAGAAGTGGAACGGACAGGCGGGCCTGATGGATCCCCGGTATTTTGAGATCGTGGGCGCCCACATTCTGAGCGGCCGCAATATCAGCGACGCCGATATGTTTGGGAAGCACATGGTGGCGGTAGTGAACCAGACGTTCGTTACGAAGCTAATGCACGGCGCGAACCCGGTCGGCAAGCAAGTGCGGATTGATGTCTTCGAGCAAGCTCCGGTCCCGATCAACAATCCATGGTTTGAGATTATTGGCGTCACGTCCGACCTGCGCAATAGCGGATTGGTCGATCCGACGGTGCCCGAAGCATACACCCCCATGACGCTGTCCGGATTCGGCGGCTTCGGAGTATTTGTAAAGACTGCCGGTTCGCCCGCCGCAATGAGCAAGACTCTGCAGAGCAGCATACTTTCGCTTGACAGAAATGTCGTTCCGCAACAGTCAGGAACTATGACGCAGCTGCTCGATCAGTTCTTGTTCTCGCCCACTCGATTCGGAGTGCAACTATTTTCCGTTTTCGCTTCAATCGCTCTCGTGCTGGTTTGTGTCGGCGTCTATAGCGTCATTTCATACACGGTCTCACAGCAGCAGAAAGAGATCGGCATACGCATGGCTCTGGGTGCATCAACACGCAACGTTCAGGCCCTGGTGATTCGGGCCGGTATGCGATTCGTGATTGTGGGAATCGTCATCGGCGCGGTTCTCTCTTTCCTGCTGCTGCGCGTGATGCAAAACCAGATTGCCGGAATCAAGACTTACGATCCGCTGACGCTGATTTCAGTGGTGGTGATTCTGCTGCTCGCTGGGTATGGAGCATCGTACGTTCCCTCGCGGCGGGCGACGCTTGTGGATCCTCTAATATCATTGCGCTACGAGTGAGAAACCCCTGACTCTGCTTTAGCAATTAGGAAGCTGAGATCGGGTTTTAGCATAAGAGCATTCAAGGTTGCAGCCCGCATCTGCAACGAGGGCTACAGCAATCTGTAGGTTCTGAAGTTCCCGGCCGAGTGAGCGGAGCTAAATTCAAAAGAAATCTACCTTGCTGGCAGGCGAGATCCCTGCCGAGCCCGGCCCGAAACTGCTGAAGCTATGTGCACGATGTGCAGGAATAGCTCCAGGCGCCAGGGAAGACGGTCTTCCCTAAATATGTTAACATCAGGGTAGAATATCTTCTATGGATGGGACAAAAGATCCAACGGGGCGCATTGAGCTCTTGCAGGGCACTCTCGACATGCTGATTCTCCGCACGTTGCTGTTTGGGCCTGCCCACGGACATCAGATCGCGAAGCATATTCAGCGCACAACTGACGATCTCCTTCAGATTGAGCATGGTTCTCTGTACCCTGCGCTGCATCGTCTGGAACGCAAAGGCTGGCTTTCCGCAAAGTGGGAGCCTGCTGCCAAAGATCAAAAACGCGAATTCAAGTTTTATCGGCTCACGCCGGCAGGAAAAAAACAGCTTGCCGCGGAAGAATCGCGATGGAAGCAAATGAGCGCGGCTATTGCACGGGTCATGTGGCCTGCCGAGGAGAGTTGAGATGCGGTGGTTTCGGTTCGGGAAAGGAGATCGCGATGACGATCTCGAGCGCGAGTTGCGCGTGGATGTGGAATTAGAAGCTGCCGAGCTTGAAGAGAATGGCCTTTCCAGGGAAGACGCACGCTACAGGGCCAAGCGTGCTTTCGGAAACATGACGTTGGTGAAGGAGGATGTGCGCAGAGCATGGGGCAGTGCATGGTTTGAGGACTTTATCAGGGATGTTCACCATAGCTTGCGCAATCTGCGGAAATCACCCGGATTCAGTGCAACGGCAGTGTTGAGTCTCGCGGTGGGAATTGGCGCGAATACGGCTATCTTCACAATCATCAATGCTGTTCTCCTGAAGTCTCTGCCGGTTCGCGATCCGGAAGGCCTGGTTGTACTCGGTCCTGCAAAAGGATCGGGCAACGGCAGTGGCATTCCGGCCGACGGTTCTTTCTCGCTTTACTCGTACGATCTTTATAAGCATCTTCAAAGCACAAACGTGTTTGCCGGCCTGTGCGCGGTGCAGAGTACATCTCAAACGGAGGTCAGCGTACGGCGTGCGGCGTGGAACCAGGCCGAGCTCGGGCAAGTGAGACTCGTATCGGGAAATTACTTTCACGTCCTGGGAGTAAACGCCGCCCGGGGTCGCACCATTGCCCCTGAAAATGATTCTGCCTCCGCATCGCCGGTTGCGGTGGTCAGCTTTCGGTATTGGAAAAGCAGACTGCGCGGCGATCCTTCGGTAATCGGCTCGAACATTTACGTCGGCGGCACTTCGTTTACCATCGTCGGCATTACTCCGCCCGAGTTTTATGGCGAGACGCTGCGTGCCAACCCACCAGAGCTTTGGCTTCCGCTCTCCGCGGATCGCCAACTGAATGGCTCACGTGCCCTGATCGACCAACGGGACGAGCATTGGTTGTATCTCATAGGCCGCCTGGCGCCCGGCGTGTCCGCGAACCGGGCCCAAGCGCGGCTTAACGCAGCGTTGCGGAACTGGCTGCTTGCCGGCGAAGGACCGAGCATCTCTGCGGAAGACCGTGCAGAAATCATGAAAGCTCATATCGAGCTGACACCCGGTGGCAGCGGGATTGTGCACATGCAGAGGCAATATTCATCGACGCTGTGTCTCCTGCTCGGAATTTGTGTAACCGTTCTGCTCATCACCTGCGCCAATGTCGCCAATCTTTTGCTCGCCCGAGGCGTTGCCCGAAGGAGCGAAACATCGGTGCGTCTCGCGCTCGGGGCCGGGCGCGGGCGCCTCATCCGCCAGTTGTTAACAGAGAGCCTGACTCTTGCCGTAGCTGGCGGCGCGCTCGGATTGTTAGCCGCGGAATCGGGAACCAAGTTGCTGATCGCGTTTTTTTTCCGGGGGATTGAATATGTTCCGATTCAGACCTCGCCGGACGCGCGCGTCCTGGCATTCACATTGACGCTTTCCTGTGCAGCAGCTCTGGCATTCGGTCTTCTGCCAGCCTTTCGGACCACTTCTCAGATCTCTCCTGTCACCAGGGGCGCTAGTCCGGGCGTCAAGGGGTCTCGTCTGGCATCCGGCTCAATCGGAACGGGAACGCTGTTAATCGTTGGCGAAGTGGCCCTTTCAATCGTTGTATTGGCCATTGCTGGAACGTTCGCCCGCAGCCTGGCAAACCTGAGCACGCAGAAATTCGGTTTCGATCGCGATCGAGTTCTTGTGATCAACGTGGATACCGCTCACGCCGGTTACGATTACACTCGCCTGCGTACGCTGTATCGCGAAATGTATTCACGGCTAAATGCGATCCCGGGGGTCAAAAGCGCGAGTTTTTCGTCCTATAGTCCGTTCAACGGCTGCTGCTCGGCGTTCTCGATCTCGGTTCAAGGCTACACGCCGAAACCTGGCCAACACATGCACTCAATGCTGGATCGCGTCTCTTCCGGATATTTCCAGACGCTAGGAACCAGGGTCTTGCTCGGGCGTACGTTCAACGAGCGTGATGGCACGGGCTCACAACCGGTAGCGGTGGTGACCAAAGAGTTCGTTCACCAGTTCCTGCCGAACGAAAACCCCATCGGTAAGCGATTCGGCATTGGCGGACCGCGCCACGCCGGTGATCTGGAGATTATCGGAGTTGTCGAGAACGCGAAATACGACAGCCCTCGTGAGGAGATCGTGCCCATCGCGTTCTTCCCCATGTTGCAGGACAAATCGAGCGACATGCCTCAGTCTACTGACGAGTCGAAGTTCATCAATGTAATCGAAGTGCGCGCGGCGAACGATCCGCAAACGGTTGCGGCATCAGTGCGGCGTGTTCTCGCTGAAATTGACCCGAACCTGCCGGTGCTGCACGTTGATACACTCTCGAACGAGATAAGTCTCACGCTGAATCAGGACAACGTGATTGCCGCGCTTGCGACCTTTTTTGGGGTTGTCGCGCTCGTGCTCAGTTGTCTCGGGTTATATGGACTCATGGCCTACACCGTCCAGAGACGTACGAATGAGATTGGTGTTCGCATGGCTTTAGGAGCCCGGCGCGTTTGCGTGATCGGAATGGTGATTAAGCAGGCGGTGGCTCAGGGGTTGATGGGCGTAGTGATCGGCGTTCCCGCGGCTTTTGCCGCCACTCGGCTCGTCGCGAACCAACTCTATGAAGTTAGCCCGAATGATCCAAAGTATTACGTGAGTGCGGCCCTCATTCTTCTTCTTTGTGCTGCGGCCGCGGCGTGCCCCCCGGCCCTTCGTGCTGCCCGAATAGATCCATTGAGAGCTTTGCGGTACGAGTAGGCTACATCAAGACCAATGTTATGTGTAACGGCCATTGATAGATCTACGCTGCCCGACTACATCGGATCTACAGAGCGAACACGGCTTCTGGAGGGATTGCCGACAATTATGGGACTGGCCATAGGCCCGGTTGCCACGCTGTTAGATTGAAGCTGGCCGCCTTCTCTGCGGCTTCGACGATTGCATACCATCAAGTGGAGACCGGAGCATGAACAAGATCACACCGTTTCTGTGGTTCAACGACAACGCCGAAGACGCCGCGGAGTTTTATCTCTCGGTATTTCCGGAAGCTAAGAAATTCGGGGAGCTGCGTTCGAGCGGTGTTGGTCCCTGGCCCGCCGGAAAGATCGCGACCATCACGATCGAGCTTATGGGCCAACGTATGACGTTCCTCAACGGCGGCCCCGCGCAGGCGCTCACGCCGGCTTTCTCGTACTCCGTTGCGTGCAAGGACCAGGCTGAGATCGACCGCTACTGGGACAAGCTGCTGGAAAGTGGCAAGCCGATGGCCTGCGGCTGGCTGACCGACAAGTTTGGCCTGTGCTGGCAGATCGTGCCGGAGAAGATTGGCGAGATCCTGAAGCATCCGAAGGCAATGGCTGCGATGATGAACATGGTTAAATTCGACATCGCCACTCTGGAGGCCGCGGCGAGGGAGTAAAGCGGCCGAATGGCTGCCAGCCTCCGATAGCACTAAACGACGCTGGCGGCGTCGTATAACACTAAACGATCAGGGCTTCTTCCTGCCGGATCTTGCGGCTTAGTTGTGCGGTTCGCGCCTGGTCTAGCAACGCTCGCACACGAGGAAACTCTGTCTCTTCTTCTTCACGGGCATGCGGCTCAATTTCGCTGCGAAGCGCGCGGGCGGCATCGCTCCATTCCTGATCCTGATGAATGGCCCGTTCGAGTTCGAAGAGATGGATTTTCATGCTGGCGTGCTCGCGATGCAGCTTGGCCGTTTCCTCGTGCCGTTCTGCGTCCGTTTTGAGCAGAGGGTAGAGGATGTCCTCTTCGGCCATGGCGTGCTTACCGATCGTGCGTTTGAAAGCCAGGAACAGGAACTTGCGCTTGGCCCAGTCGCTTGCCGGCAAACGCTCCATCTTGTCCAACAGCGAAAGGAAGAGACGATGTTGCCGGATCAAGCCGGCAAAGGGATCACCACCGGTAAGGCCATCGGCGAATCCGGTCGCGTTTGCGAGAAGCACGGGTCCGAAGCGACCGAGTAACATACCGCCTGCCGCACCGAGGCCCAGCAGGAGATAAGGATTCCTGTTGTTGTTCATCACCTTTGTGGACGCAGCAGATGTTCGAGATTCGCGCCGGTATTTGTACTGGAGAGCCGACTGGGTGGCAAGCGGAAGGGTGGTTGCGGGTTGAAAAGACTCGCGCTTCAGAACCGTCTTCTTCGACCTGCACCCGTGAGTGGTGGCGCCCTCGTCATCGCCCGCGCAGGAACTGGCAACGACCGCTGCGGAAGGTGGTCGGAGAAGCGCAACAGGCGCTGCTCAGACTGCGACTACATTCAGTTCGGGGATAATTTCGAAGTGTCGAACGTTTGAGGTTGCGACGGCGAAGCCGAGATGCAACGCCGTGGCGGAGATTAGGAGATCTTCGAACGCGATGGTGACGCCCTGAGCCGCGCGTTCGCCTTCGATTCTACCCGCCAGCCGAGCAATTTCAATGGTCACGGGATGAACCGGAACGTCCCGAACAAGTTCATCTACGAACGCTTGCCGCCGTGTCCTGCGCTGTTCATCTTGAGCGCGTTGTATACCGTGAACCAGTTCTACTACAGTCACCACGGATAAGCCCATTTCGACGTCCCCACCGGCGGCTTTCAACTGCTCCAGGATTTGCCGAACAGTATGCCCCCGCCGCTCTCCCGTGATCACTACGCTCGAGTCCAGGATCAGTCCCACGCGGGCGGGTTCCAGGGCTGTCGATTGCGGACGATTTCCTCTATATCGGCGGCGAAGTCCGGATCCAACTTGGGCGCTGAACCGGTCTCTTCTTCATGCGTTTTCGCGAGTGCGATGCATTCGGAGATTGTGCGGCGTACAGGGCTCGCAGAGCGCAGCACAGCGACTGGCCGGGCATCCCGTTCGATAATGATTTCGGCTCCGGTTTCGACACGTTGCAGCACGCCGCGAACATCTCGAACCAAGTCGGCTTCCGTGATGCGCAGCACCTGCGGTTCCATACCTCCGATGATAGCGGCTTTCGTCCTCCTCGTCGTCCGCCAGTTAAGCCATCGCGGCGCTTTGGTACAACGTTGTTCGAGGTCAGTTCCAACCTGTTCAAGAAGGTCTTGGTCGCGAATCGAGGCGAAATCGCGGTTCGTGTCGTTCGTGCTCTGCGCGAGATGGGAATTCGAAGCGTTGCGATTTTCTCAGAAGCCGACCGGCGCGCTTTGCACGTTCAGATGGCAGATGAGGCAGTTTTTGTCGGGCCGGCTCCTGCGTCAGAGAGCTATTTATCCGTATCGCGTATTGTCGATGCAGGCCGCGCAACGGGTGCTGAAGCGATTCACCCCGGGTATGGATTTTTGAGTGAAAACGCCGGGTTTGCGAAATCGTGCGGCGACGCAGGAATTAAGTTCATTGGGCCTTCGCCGAAGGCCATCGAACAAATGGGATCGAAAACGGCTGCCCGGCGGCTTGCGATCAAAGCCGGCGCACCCGTTGTTCCCGGCACGGAGCAGGGCCTTCGGAATTATGATGAAGCCCGCACGACCGCGAATGCAATCGGGTACCCGGTTTTGCTAAAGGCGTCCGCGGGCGGAGGGGGCAAGGGTATGCGTCGGGTTGACGCGGAGTCTGAACTCGAATCCGCGATGCGCGGGGCCTCGAGCGAAGCCGAACGGGCGTTTGGCTCGGGTGAAGTCTACCTCGAAAAGCTGATCGAGCGTCCCCGCCATATCGAAGTGCAAGTTCTGGGCGATGAGCACGGACACCTGATTCATCTCGGAGAGCGGGAGTGTTCCATTCAGCGGCGTCATCAGAAAGTTGTCGAGGAATGTCCCTCGCCACTGGTACTTGCGAACCCGGAGTTGCGCGACAAGATCGGCAACGCTGCTTTGCGCATAGCCGCGGCGGCACATTACTCGAATGCCGGCACGCTTGAGTTCCTGGCCGATCAGCAGGGCAATTTTTACTTCCTCGAAATGAATACGCGGCTGCAGGTAGAGCATCCAGTCACTGAATGGGTCACAGGAATCGATCTGGTGCGCTGGCAAATCCGCATTGCGGCGGGTGAGCGGCTCACGGTCAGTCAGGAAGATGTTCAATGGCGCGGCTCAGCGATGGAGTGCCGCGTGTATGCTGAGGATCCAGACAATAATTTCTTCCCCAGCCCCGGCACAATCGTTCAATACGCAGAGCCGTCGGGCCCGGGCGTCCGCGTTGATGGCGGCGTGTACGCGGGGTGGACGGTGCCCATCGACTACGATCCTCTCCTCGCCAAGCTTTCTGTCTGGGGCGAAACGCGCGAAGTAGCGATTCAGCGGATGCGCCGGGCCGTTGCTGAGTATCGCGTCATCGGAATCACCAACAACCTGGGACTATTTGATCGCCTTTTTGCGGACAGTCACTTCCGTGCCGGGGACCTCCATACCGCTTTTCTGGACGAGTTTATGAAGCGTTCACCGGACCGGCAAACCGATCGGGAAGGGCTCATAGCATCGATATTGGCGGCCGCGCATGCAGAAGGTGAACGCGCGCAGGCTGCCCCCGCGCCCGCTACGACACCGAGCGCGGACGGTTGGCGTCTGGAAGCCCGGCGAGGGTTGCTGCATTGAATCTGCGCATCGAGGTCGACGGCGAAGACTACACGCTTGATCTGCGGCGCGATGGTGCGCAATCTGAGTATGCGCTCCAGGGCGTAACTGGGGCCGCATCAGGCGCAGCATCTGTGGCTCAAGTCATGCCGGGCGTATTCTCAGTGCTGTTGGGCCATCGCAGTATCACGGTTTCCGTCAAGGCCAACGGCGACAATGTGGAGGTTTGGAACGGGAGCCACCGTCACGTTATCTCCATTACCGATGCACGCAATCGCTCGGCCAAAAACAAAAAGCATGGCGCGGCTGGTCCAATGGAAGTGCGCGCTCAAATGCCTGGAAAGGTGATCAAGCTGCTAGTTCCTTTGGGAGCAACTGTGCAGGCGGGCCAGGGGCTTATTGTCGTCGAGGCAATGAAGATGCAGAATGAGATGAAATCGCCCAAAGACGGAATCGTCGCAAAAATTCGTGCTGTTGAAGGGGCTACCATCGCGGCAGGCGAGGCGCTCATGGTGGTGGAGTGAGTTGTGTTCTCCCGGACAGGCGCGCGTTTCTATGGCAAAGATAGATTGTGAGTTCTGCGGAGGCACCGGCTGGGCTATCGCGGAGCATGAAGGAACGAGAACTGCTCAGCGATGCACATGCCTTGCAGCCGGGCGCGCTGAGCAACTCGAAGGACGCGCGCAGATCCCGAAGAAATACCGTGACGCCTCTCTCGAGAACTTCTACGTTCCCCGCGATAATCCGATTGCCAGTGCCGAAATGCAGCGGATCAAGGCCATTGTCGGAGGTTACGCGCAGGAATATCCGGCTCTTTCAAAACCTGGCTTGCTGCTTGCCGGACCAACTGGAACCGGCAAAACGCACCTCGCGGTCGCCGTGCTGCGCTCATTGATAGCCCGCGGGCACGAAGCCACTTTTTTCGATTACCAGAATCTGCTCGAAACCATTCGTTCCAGCTACAACGAGACGCTCGGTACGAGCAACCGAGAGGCATATCACATCGCGCTCGAAACCGAGATCCTGCTGCTCGATGATTTGGGAGCGCACCGTGTCACAGAGTGGGTCCAAGATACGGTAACTGCAATTGTGACGTACCGGTATAATCACCGGAAACCGCTCATTGCAACAACGAATTTATCCGATCCGAATATTGGCGGCCCTCTGATCGACAAAGCAGATCTATCGCGCACTCATTCGGTTCGCACCACACTTGAAGATCGGATAGGCGAACGGGCCCGGTCCCGTCTATTCGAAATGTGCAAGGTCGTTCAGACCTGGGCTCTCGAAGACTACCGCGTCGCGCGCAGGTGAAACCTGCAGCTACGCGGTTGCAGACGCGCCGAAACTTGCGACCGCAGCTTGTTCGTTATCGAATGAAGGAAAAATCGTGTGCAGTTTCGTGATCTGCATCAAATCTCTCATTTTTCCTTGCATGTTCAGCAGTTTCACGGAGCCGCCCTGGTTGGTCGCCGTAGTATAAGCGCCCACGAGCTCGCCCAGCCCGGCGCTGTCCACGTAACTAACCCCCTGCATGTTCAGCAGAATGCTTTTCGTACCCTGCGACATCAGAGATCTCAGCTCGTCCCGCAAAATGCCCGTGTTCTCGCCGAGCGTTATCTTTCCGTTTAGATCCATAATTGCCACGTTTCCAACGCGCCGAACCTTTGCCGTGAGTGCCATGATCGACTCCCTCTTATCTAGACTAGAGCGTTTCATTCTATCTCATGCAGGTCCGAACTGTTGGGTACTGCCAGTCCCGTTAAACTACTAGTAATGAAACTTGGCATAGACTTCGGGACGAACCGCATTGTGGTCGCGGCGGCTGACCGCGGGAACTATCCCCTCATCTCTTTTGAGACTTCGGACGAAGGAACTGCTGATTGGTATCCCTCGCTAGTTGCCGTTCGAGGCGGTAAGGAGGAGCGGCGTTATGGCTGGGATGCGTGGGAGCTGCAAGCCGAGAATTCATGGACGGTGGTACGGTCCATTAAGCGTTTTCTTGAGAATGCGGGCCCTTTAACGGTGCTCGAGCTCGCTGTCGAGCAGGTGAAGCTGAATGATTTGTTGAAGGGACTCGCAAACGCTCTGTTTGTGAGTCTGCGGGAAAACTCGAACCTGCGGATCTCTCCTGGCGAGGCTATTCAAATCGTGCTCGGTGTTCCGGCTCACGCCAACAGCAATCAGCGGTTTCTGACCACAGAAGCATTTCGCGCCGCCGGCTTTGATGTGCTTGGTGTGCTGAATGAACCGAGCGCCGCCAGTATCGAATTCGGTCATCGTCAGCGGCGAAGCAGAACCGGCCAGGAAACCATTCTGGTTTACGACTTGGGCGGTGGAACGTTTGATGCTTCGCTCGTTACTCTCGATGAAAAGGTGCACCACGTCATTGCATCTGAGGGAATCCCCAGCATCGGCGGCGATGATTTCGATGCGATTCTCGCTGAGCTTACGCTCGATGCTGCCGGAATCTCTCCGGCAAGTCGCGATCAGCTTTCCCCTGCGGCCTGGTTCCGCCTTCTCGAAGAATGCCGTTTGAAGAAAGAATCATTGCATCCGAATTCGCGGCGGGTTGTAATTGAGCTCGAACAGGTAAACCCCGGCTGGGCGAGCGTGCAAGTTCCGGTCTCGGAGTTCTACGAGAGAGCCCGGCCGCTTGTCGAAGAAACAATACGGGCTGCTGAAGACCTGCTCGATAAGCACAAAGCTGGTCAATTTGAAGCACTTTATATAACCGGAGGGGGCAGTGAGCTTCCGCTGGTTGCGCGTATGCTGCGCGAGCGATTTGGGCGGCGCGTCCGCCGGTCAGCCTACGCGCGTTCCGCTACCGCCATTGGCTTGGCCATTCAGGCGGATCAACCCGAGACCTATCGCCTGAGTGAAGGCCTTACTCGATTCTTCGGCGTATGGCGCGAGGCGGATTCGGGTACTCGCATTGTATTTGATCCGCTGCTTGAAAAAGGCACACTGCTGCCTGCGCCTGGGCAGCCCAATCTGACAATTCGTCGCCTCTACCATCCGGTTCACAACATCGGACACTTTCGATTTCTTGAATGCAGCCATCGCGCAGAGGATGGCGCTCCCACGGGTGACATAGCGCTTTGGGATGAAATTCGCTTTCCATTTGATCCCGGCTTAGCGGTGAATGGCGAGCTTGGCTCGGTGCCGGTTACCCACTCCCCGGATGCGGCAGCGGCGCAAGTAGAAGAAGTTTACGAATGCGATTCGAGCGGCGCCATCGCTGTCACCATCGCCAACGAATCCGCCGGCTATTCGCGTAGCTATCGTCTCGGCCGCTGGTCGCTTGATACGAAATCGGTGAAACCGGCTCGGGGGCGAAAGAAAACGTCCACGGCTTCGGTTTAGCGGTCAACCTCGCACGACCGGATGTTCCAAACGCTCGATTCGTTCGAGCAATCGCTTCTCAAGTCCATCGATTTTATCGTCGAGGCGTTTGGCGAGCGCGTCCACACGGGCTGTCAAATCTTCTTTCAAATCGTCGATTCTTTTTCCAAGATCATCAATTCGCTTTCCGAGATCGTCGATGCGCTTGTTGTTCGTCCAGACGGCGATTAGGAACGCTCCGATGAGCGGGATAGTGCCATAGAAGACCTGGAGGGCTTCGGCGTTTGGGATCACGCTCCTAGCGTAGCCTACGCACGCTTCCGTAACAAGAGAATAGGCGTGCTGTTGCTGAATGCATGCCCGAGGGCCTTCAGTCCTGCGCTGGCTTGTGCTCGCGCGTCCGGTTCGCGGTCAGTTCAACAGCTTTTCGAGCTTCGATCCCGGCACGATCATCGTCTCGTTCCGCTCGGGTCCATTCGATACTGATCCAATTTCGACACCCGTCTTCTCTTCAAGGAACCTGAGGTATTGTTTCGCCTCCTCCGGCAAATCATCTAAGCCTGTTGACGTGCGTGTCGACCGTTTCCATCCCCGAAGCCGCTCAAAAATCGGCTTTATGGCCTCCATGCGCCGCGTGCTCGCAGGCATCTGCGTCATCACCTTGCCATCGACTTCATACGCCACGCACACGGGAATTTCGTCCAAATCATCGAGTACATCGAGTTTCGTAATGATCAAGCTGTCGAATCCATTGACTTCAGCCGTGTAGCGTAACAGCGGCACGTCAAACCAGCCGCAACGGCGAGGCCTTCCGGTTACGGAGCCGAACTCGTCGCCCGCCGTACGAATCTTCGCGCCCAACTGGGTGAGGTCTTCCGAAGGAAAGGGTCCTGCGCCAACGCGCGTGATGTAAGCCTTCGAGACCCCGATGATGCCGTCGATCTTTGTGGGAGCCACTCCCGTTCCGGTGCACGCTCCGCCGGCCGCAGCGCTCGAGCTCGTGACGAACGGGTAGGTCCCGAAATCAATATCGAGCATCGTCCCCTGAGCACCCTCGAACAGAATGCTCTTTCCTTCCTGGATCATGCTGTTCAACAAATGTGCCGTATCGCAGACGAAGGGCCGAATCTGATCCGCAAATTCCCGGTAGGCATCCAGGATCTCTTGAAAGTCCACCTTCTCCGGAATCCTGAACGCCTCAGCAATTAATTGCTTATCCTCAGCCAGCGAACGATAGAGCTGGGCGAAATCGACATCAACTAAATCGGCGATCCGTATGCCGCGGCGAGCGATCTTGTCCTCATAGCAAGGCCCAATGCCCCGCGAGGTCGTCCCGATCGCTTTCCGATCCGGACGGCCTTCCGAAATTTTTTCCAGCGTGCGATGAAACGGAAAGATGACGTGCGCACGATTGCTGATCCTGAGCTGGGATTTGACATTAACTCCCATTGACTCGAGGGCCGAGATCTCCGCCAACAGCGCGGCCGGATCGACCACCACGCCGTTGCCAATGACGGCCAGAACGCCCGGCCGGAGAACACCGCTGGGGATCAACTTGAGAATGAATTTCTGATGGCCGATGAACACAGTGTGCCCGGCATTGTGGCCACCTTGGTAGCGCGCGACGGCGTCGAACTTCTCGGAAAGCAAGTCGACGATCTTACCTTTGCCTTCATCGCCCCACTGCGCCCCGAGCACGATTACATTACTCATCAGCTTGGCCCTATGGCCGAAGAAATTGTAACGCGAATAATCGAAAAATGCTGAAAAATCGGCCTATTGTTGCTCTTCTTCCCCATTCCGTTCGGCTCTGTCGCTTGTGATACGCTTGGCAGAAATGCAGATGTGCGGGGTGTTTTTAGCGCTGGGTCCGGAAGTATTCGGGCAGCTCGTGCGAGGCATCTCCATCGGAAAGCTCAAGACTTACCAGATTTACGAGCGCTTCAAATTGAGGGCGCATCTGGTGAAGCTGAATTCGGAAACACTGCGCAAATCAGTACCCAAACTCTGGGCCCGCATCGAAGCCGGAGAAGAAGACTTCGCCACCGACTTGTCGCAGGTGTTTCTGTTGCCTCATCTCGACATGATTATTGATGTCCTAAACTTCCTGGGGATCCCGAATGAAAACGGATTCTTCGACAAAGATTTGAATCCCCGCCAGTACCTAAACGAAGGCTGGCAGCAGCGAGTGTTTGAGCAGTTTTCAGGCAAGTATCCGCGTGAAATTCTTCTGTTCTACATCAATCATCTGGATTGGGAGCTCAACAAGACGGAGCAAGTTTTTCTTCCCGCCGCTTGAAGATGAGTGATCTGACTTCCTTCCACCAACAAGTAATGCAGGGCGATCTGGCTGCCGTGCGTGCCTCGCTTGAGCGCGATCACACGCTTCTCGATCAAATCAACGCGGCGGGTCAAAATGCGGTACTTCTCGCGAAATATTACCGTCAGCCCGAGATCGCCGAGTATCTGCTGAGCCTGGGGCCGAAACTTGATCTCTTCACCGCTTCTGCTGCCGGGTTAGTCAAGGAAGTCACTCGCCAGATAGATCGTGATCCATCCTTACTCGAATCGCACAGCAGTGATGGATGGACGCCGCTTCACCTCGCATCATTTTTTGGACACGCCGAGCTGGCGACGGCCTTGCTCGACCGCGGTGCAGATGTCAATGCTCGGTCCGCAAACGCGATGAAGAATACCGCACTCCACGCTGCCGCAGCCGGTGGTCAGATCGAGCTCATGCGCTTGCTGCTGGCGCGCGGAGCGGATGCAAATGCTTCTCAACACGGGGGCTGGACTGCCTTACATTCCGCCGCGCAGAGCGGAAGCCGTGAGATGGTTGAGCTGTTGCTCGCCCACGGGGCGTTCATAAACGCACGCGCCGACAACAATCAAGCGGCCCTGGATCTCGCTCTCGGCAAGGGGCACCACGATGTGGCCCGGCTGCTTGAAGAGCTAGGAGCGAGATTGCAGTAGCGCGCATGACATTAGACGGACAACTCGAGGAGCTCCGCCGCGCCACGCTCGCCGCTTTTGCGTCAGCCCTCTCGATAGAAGAACTCGAAGAATCGAGAGTCAGCGCACTCGGGCGCAAAGGAATGCTCGCCCAAATCAGTAGAGATTTCGGCAAAGTTCCCGTTGAACAGCGGGCACGGCTGGGAAAACTTCTGAACTCAGTCAAACAGGATCTCGAAAGCGAATATGAGTCCAAGAAACGCCGCTTCGAGGAAGCCGATTTGGCGGGCCGGCTTGCCAAAGAATGGATTGACGTCAGCCTTCCCGCTCCCGGTGTTCGTCCTGGCTGCCTGCACCCCATCACGCAACTTCAAAACGAAATTGAAGATCTGTTTACATCACTCGGATTCACGGTGCTCGATGGACCGGAGGTCGAAACCGAAGAGCACAATTTCGACGCGCTAAATATTCCGCCCACTCATCCGGCCCGCGACATGCAAGACACGTTTTGGTTAACCGACGGCTACCTGCTGCGCACCCATACTTCTCCGGTTCAGATACGGGGAATGAGAAAACTTGGACCGCCGTTGCGCATGATCGCGCCTGGACGAGTGTTTCGTAATGAGGAAGTGGACGCTTCCCACGAGCATACGTTTTATCAACTCGAGGGCATGATGGTCGATCGCGAAGTCTCGGTGGCCAACCTGATCTACTTCATGAAGGCCCTGCTCAGTTCGATCTTCAAGCGCGAGGTCGCCGTTCGTCTTCGCCCCGGCTATTTTCCATTCGTCGAACCCGGCTTCGAGCTCGATATTCACTGCCTCATTTGCGATGGGGCTGGGTGTCCCGTTTGCAAGCAAAGCGGCTGGGTCGAGCTTCTGCCCTGCGGCCTGGTGCACCCGAATGTACTTCGAATGAGCAATATCGATCCGGAAGAATGGAGCGGATTCGCTTTTGGACTTGGCCTCACGCGTCTCGCCATGATGCGCTATGGCATTGACGATATTCGCCTGCTCCAAAGTGGAGACCTGCGCTTCCTCACCCAATTTTGCTAGTCCAATTGAAAAGGAATTAGGTTGAAGTTTTCGTATCGGTGGTTGTGCGAGCTCGTGCCTGGGTTGACTACGCAGCCCGATGAGCTACAGCGCCTGATCACCATGAAAACGGCAGAATGCGAAGGCGTTCTCCCGGTCGGAGCGCATTTTAATCACGTGATCGCAGCGCGCGTTTTAGGCCTGGAGGCTCTCGCAAACGGAAAGAATAAGCTTGCCACGATCGATGTCGGAAACGGGAAAACAGCGCGCGTTGTCTGTGGAGCGCCGAACGTGCGCGAGGGGATGTTCGCGCCCTGGGTCCCTCCGGGGACACGTCTTAGCGAGCGGACCATCACCAGCGTGGTGATCGAAGGGGTGGAAAGCGAAGGGATGCTCGCGAGCTCGGCCGAGCTCGGAATCAACCGCGACGAATCGGGCCTTCTCGAGCTGGACGGCGTCGAGCCTGGGCAGCCGCTCGACAACCTCGTCCCCGATTGGATCATCGAAATTGATAACAAGAGCCTTACCCACCGCCCGGATCTATGGGGACATTACGGACTGGCCCGCGAAGTTGCTGCCATCACGGGGAACTCCCTTAAAGATCCCGTAAAGCTTGACTTTTTGCCCGCTAAACCGGCGATCGTCAAGGTGCACGTCAGTGATCATGCGCTCTGTCCCCGGTATAGTGCTCTGCTCTTTGAGAACGTAACCATTAAGCCATCGCCTCTCTGGCTTCAAGCCCGCCTTGAAAGTATCGGCCTGAATCCGATCAACAACATCGTCGACGTCACAAATTACATATTGGCCGAGTTGCCTCAGCCTATGCACGCCTTCGATGCAGATAAGATCAAAGGCGACACAATCTTCGTTCGCAGCGCTCATCCGGGAGAACGCCTCAATGCACTCAACGGCGAAACCTACGCACTCGACTCCGCCGATCTGGTGATCGCCGATTCCGCCGGTCCCATAGGCCTTGCTGGAGTGATTGGAGGCGCCGAGAGCGCCGTCTCTCAAACCACCACTCGCGTAATTCTCGAGAGCGCGAACTTTTCTGGATCGAGGGTTCGTCTCACCGGAGGCCGGCACAAGCTCCGGACCGATGCTTCCATGCGGTTCGAAAAATCGCTCGATCCGGAGAACACGCTTCGCGGCCTGGCCCGTGCCGTCGAGCTTTTTTCTCGGGTCTGTCCCGGCATTCGCGCCATGGGCGGAGTTACCGACAATCTCGGCCCGTTACGCCACAGCGTTCCCATCTTGTTGCCCGTCGGTTTCGTCACTCGCAAGCTCGGCAAAGAAGTTACGCTAGCCACAATTTGCGAGATACTTTCTGCTCTCGGGTTCACTGCTACCGAGACCGCGCCTGGTTTACTCACCGTCACCGTGCCCTCTTGGCGCGCCACAAAAGACATTTCTATCAAGGACGATCTTGTCGAAGAGATCGGCCGCATGATCGGTTACGAAGAGATCGCCCCCGCGCCCCCGCTCGCCGCTTCCATCGCGCCGCCTTCCGATCCGATGCATCTGTATCTACGCCGGTTGCGCACGGAAATCGCCGGCCAGGGTTTCACCGAGGTTTTCAATTATTCATTTGTGAACGATGTAGAAGCTCGGCGTTTTCTGTTCGACACGAAGAACCACGTGGCAATACGAAATCCGATTGCTTCCGACCTGACTCATTTGCGCCGCAGCCTCTTGCCGGGGATCTTCAAAGACATTCTCGAAAACGCGCGGCATTATCCTGAGTTCCGTCTTTTCGAGATTGGCCGCGAGATTCATCCAGTCCCCGGCTTCCTGCCAAAGGAGGTGACTCATCTCGTTGCTGCTCTTTACAACATCCGTGGCGATGAACAGGATTTTTTCGAGTTGAAGCGCGTTGCTGAATGCCTGTTCCCAGCTTGTACTCTAAGCGCAGTCGAAGCCCGACCATATGAGCATCCCGCCCGTGCCGCTGAAATACATTGGCGAGATGGCGTGATCGGGCGGCTGTTCGAGCTTCATCCGTCGCTTCTCGAAGCGGAGGGCATCGTGGGACGTGCCATGCTCTTCGATGTCGATTTAGAAGCCGCCCAAGACCTGGCAGCAAGCCGCGTCATAAAGTACTCGCCGCTCCGAAAATATCCAACCAGCGGATTCGATCTGTCCGTTGTGGCGGATCTGAAGGTCCCCGTGCTACAGATCCAAGATCAGCTATCGAGGCTCGCGGGTCAGCATTTGGCCAGCATCGATTTCGTGCGGCAATATGCCGGCCCCCCATTACTCGAAGGCCAAAAGAGCGTTTCCTATCACCTCGAAGTCGGCGCCCTGGATCACACCCTGACGGCCGAAGAAGTGACGCAGATCCGTTCCCGCATTATTCAAGGCATGCGCGAGCTGGGCTTTGATCTTCGCGTCTGACGAACGCTGCTCTATACCACCATCTCCGGCGCTTGCCGGATCTCCAGGCAGCCCTTGCCCGTCGGCAGCACTTTCCCCGGATTCAAGGCGCACGTAGGGTCAAACAGCGATTTGAATTTCTTGATCAACTCCAAAGTGTCTTCCGAAAAGAGGTCCGGCATCAATTCCATCTTTTCCATTCCCACCCCATGCTCGCCCGTAATTGAGCCTCCGACGGAAATGCAGAACTGCAAAATCTCTTCTCCAGCCATCTGCGCCCGTTTCAGATCACCCTCCCGCCGCGGATCGAACGGCAAAATCGGATGCATATTCCCGTCGCCCGCGTGAAAGACGTTGCTGATTTCAATGCCGTGCTTCTTGCCGATCTCTTCGATCGCGCGTAGCGTCTTCGCAATTTGCGTCCGCGGAACCACGCCGTCTTGAACGTAATAGGTCGGGCTCACGCGCCCGATCGCTCCGAATGCGTTCTTCCGGCCTTTCCAAAGCAACGCCCGTTCCGTTTCCGATTGCGCGACTCGCACTTCGCGCGCCCCGCATGCGCGGCAAACTTCCGCGATCTGCGCCGCTTCCTCCTCAACCGATTCCGTCAATCCTTCTAATTCAATCAACAGCACCGCCGCCGCATCAATCGGATAGCCTGCGTGTGTCGCAGCCTCGACCATCCGCAGCATCGGCCCATCGAGCATCTCGAGCGCGACCGGCGTGATTCCCTGCGCCGTCAGCTCACCCACCGTGTTGCCCGCCTGGTCTGTCGAGCCATAGATTGCAAGCATCGTCTTCACTGCCTCGGGCTGCCGCATCAACCGCACGCCAATTCTAGTAACCAGAGCCATCGTGCCTTCAGATCCCGTAAGGAGCCCGACCAGGTCATACCCAGGCACATCCAGCTCTTTCGCGCCCGCTTCGATCACGCTTCCGTCGGGCAGCACCGCTTCAAGACTCACAACGTGGTTTGTCGTAACACCATAGGCGAGCGTATGCGGTCCTCCGGCATTCTCTGCGACGTTCCCGCCGAGCGTACACGCCCGCTGACTTGACGGATCAGGCGCGTAGAAGTACCCGAAACGCTGCACTGCCAGCGTTATGTCCAGGTTCACAACACCCGGCTGGGCAATCACGCGTTCATTTTCTAAATCGATCTCAAGAATGCGGTTCATTCTCGAAAACGAGATCACCATCCCCCCCGCCCGCGCGATTGAGCCTCCACTCAGTCCCGTGCCCGCTCCTCGACCTACAATCGCAAGATTGTTTCTCGCCGCGAGATTCACCAGTGCAACCACATCTTCTGTGCTGCGCGGAAACACAACTACTTCGGGGAGCGCCTTATCAACGCCTCCGTCATATTGATAGAGCTTCAGATCGCTCGGGAGTGACAGGACGCCATCTTTCCCGACCTGCTCTTCCATCGCGGCCAGCGCCTCTGCATTCATTTCCTATACGCCTTCCCGCCTACAGCAGACTTTGCATATATCGCGTCATATCATCGCTCAACCAGTCTTCCGCGTTCGGAAACTTCCGCATGATTCGTCCGTTTTTGATGATGTAACTTTCTGGAAACTGAAACGTGCCGTACTCCGCGCTGATATCTTGACTCGCATCCCGCGCGGTCTCAAACGAGACATGAATGCGATCGAGGAATCTCCTGTATTTGTCCCCATTCTTATCAACACTAATCGCGACCACAACCACGCCTGAGCCCGCAAATCGTTTCTGAAACTCGTTCAGTGATGGAATCTCCTGGATACACGGGGCGCACCACGTCGCCCAAAAATTCAGTACTAGAACTCTGCCGCCGAACGACTGTGGCGTTACCACTCTTGCGTCATCAGTCTTTATCGAAAACTCGGGTGCGGGCCCTCCTTCTTTCGCGGACCGATCGTGCAGGCTCCAGGCGATAACGCAGATAAACGCTAAGCTCAGAGCAATAACAAGCGCCCGTAGCCCGTTGTTGACTGTAGCCGTGTGCGGGATAATTTAAGTATCTAACGCCTTCGCTTACACATCCTATCTATTAAGCATGTTTATTACGAGAAGGGCCGAATTCTCCGCCTCTCATGTGTGCCGCCTCGAGTCCTTGAGCGAAGCCGAAAACCGGGAAATTTTTGGCCAAGCTGCAAATCCGCATGGACATGGACACAACTACGTCGTTGAGGTCACGGTTGAGGGGGATCCTGATCCAACCACTGGGATGGTAATCGACCTCAAGCGTTTGAAGCAGATTCTTGAAGACGAGATTGTCACGCCGATGGATCACCGTTTCCTCAACCATGAGGTCAAACCGTTTGACACGATCGTCCCTACGGCTGAGAACGTAGCTCGCGAGATCTGGCGTCGTCTGGAGCGCCGGATTGCCGGACTCAATGTCGGCTTGGCAAAGGTTCGGCTTTTCGAGGGGCCCGATCTGTATGTCGATATCGTCCGTGAGGGTCTCGCGGCATGACGACCCTCACGCGCCGGTATCGCTTCTCCGCCTCACACCGGCTCGACTCAGCCGCCCTGACACCCGCCGAAAATGCGCGCATTTATGGCAAGTGCAATTATCCGTTCGGCCATGGTCACGACTATGTTCTCGAAGTAACGGCCGCCGGGACTCCCGACCCGCAAACCGGTCTGCTGCTGCCTCTTTCAAAGCTGGATTGTTTGGTGGAGGAAACAGTTCTCAAGCTTTTCGCGCACTGCAATATGAACCTCGATGTGCCCCAATTCGCGCACGTGGTGCCCACGACCGAGAACCTCGTCTTAACCGTAGCCGACATCCTCCGGCAAAACTGGAGCCGTTATCTCGGCGGATTTCCGGTTCGTCTTCATCGCATCCATATACAGGAAACCGCTCGCAACGGCTTTGAGCTTCTACTCGACACCCGATCTTCAAACCGCACGCAAGATCACACGGTTGCCTCGCTTATAGAAAGCGTCACTCTCAATGCATAAAGCGAAACGAACTAACAACAATCCGGTAATCGATATTCAGCGCAAATCTTCTTCCGTGTCAATCGCCTCACATATAAAAGAAGTCCTCAGCGCAATCGGCGAAGACCCTGACCGTGAGGGCCTCCGCAGCACTCCTGAGCGCAGCGAGAAGGCTCTTCGTTACCTGACCAGCGGGTATTCTGCCGATGTGGGGAAGATCGTGAACGGCGCGCTTTTCGATGTCAAATACGATGAAGTCGTGATCGTCCGTGACATTGAATTCTTCAGCTTATGCGAGCACCATCTGCTGCCCTTCTTCGGCAAAATGCACGTAGCGTATCTGCCCGATCAAAAAGTGATTGGTTTGAGCAAAATCCCCCGGCTTGTCGACGTGTTCGCGCGGCGTCTCCAAATTCAGGAACGCCTGACGCAGCAGCTTGCCGAATGCATCCAGCAGTTGGTCAACCCTCTTGGAGTCGGCGTCATCTGTGAGGCGCGCCACTTCTGCATGATGATGCGCGGCGTCGAAAAGCAGCATTCAGGGGCCATTACAAGCGCCATGTTGGGCATTTTCCGGGACAATCATGAGACCCGGAACGAGCTCCTCTCGCTCGTCGGCCAGCGCTCAACTGCCATCTAAGCCCTTCTCTTCTGTGAACGCCCTCGCATGCTAGGATCTGGTCATGAGCGAGCAGTATCGCCTCTTTGAGGCGGGTCCGGATCCGTTCGGCCGCATGTGGAAAGTCCAGTTCCGTTGGTTGCAAACCGGTATCTCGATCCGGCACGCGGATACAGTCGATGTCAAGTTTTTCATAGCCCTCGACGGTGCGGCTCCCGAAGAAAAAGTAATCGCATTACCGCAAACCGCCCTCCTAGAGCTCGCTCGCAGCACGGGGCGCAAGATCACTGACCCGCTATGTATGAGGCTCGCCGCCCTCCATCTGAAGCACATGATCGAAAGCTGGGAGGATATCGATCAAACCCTGGTGACGGTTTCGCTCGAGGAGTTGGCTGCCCACAATCAGGAATTGCACGGTGAAACAGTTCCGCAACTCGCATGATCCATTCGGTCGTATGGGATGCTGCGGCTTTCTGACACAAGTAGACTGCAAACATAAGCGCATGACAACCTGGAGCGCGATCCCGAACCTTGGTTCAGAAAGGAATACGTATGATTTCTTGCCCAAAGTGTGATGCCTCCATTGACGTCGAAGAAGAAGAGCTGGACGAAGGTGACGTTCTTTCGTGTGATGAATGCGGAGCTGCTTTGACGGTCGCTAGCGTGAATCCGGTCGAGCTCCAATCCGACGAAGAGGAAGAGGAAGA
The DNA here is from genome assembly GCA_963703035.1 of uncultured Acidobacteriaceae bacterium. Taxonomy (GTDB): domain Bacteria; phylum Acidobacteriota; class Terriglobia; order Bryobacterales; family Bryobacteraceae; genus Bog-105. The sequence goes on from OY969780.1 coordinate 4,799,523, forward strand.
CGACGAGGACTTCGATTTTGACGAAGATGAAGAAGGGGAAGACGAAGAAGAGGAGGAACAAGAAGAGGAGTGGCATTGAGGTCTCGCTCGGCACTCGCCCTGCCCCTTCTTCTCACGGCTGCCGTTGCGTGCGCCGCACAAACGCCGATTCAGCCTAGCGTACAGGACCAGACTAGTGTCACTCCGAGAGTCCGTTCTATAGAGGGCACGGTGCTTGATAAAGGAGGGGCTCCGGTCCCCAACGCGGTGGTCCTGCTGAAAGACATGAAGACCCTTCAGGTCCGTTCATTTATTGCGCAGAAAGACGGTAAATACCGCTTTTATGGCCTCAGTTCCGATATCAATTATCAAGTGCGGGCCCAGTCGCACGATCTGACCAGCCCGACCAAGAACATCAGCGTTTTCGATAGTCACGCCAAAATCGTCGTTAATCTCAAGCTGAAAAAGACTAAAAAGGCCTGACTCCGCCCCGCCTCCCATGACTGCTTCCGAGATCCTTGCCCGAATACGGGAGATTGCCGTCATTCCTATTGTCCGCACCGCAGATTCGGAGACAGCGCTACATGCCGTCGAGGCCGTCCTCCAAGGCGGCATCGGATGCGTCGAGATCACCATGACTGTCGATAAGGCGCTCGGGGCGCTCGAAGCTGTTGCGGACCGGTACGGCGATGAGCTTTTGCTTGGCGCAGGCACCGTGCTCGACCCGGAAACCGCTCGCGCCTGTATGCTCGCGGGCGCCCAATTTTTCGTTGCGCCCAGTCTCAACATGAAAACCATCGAGCTTGCCCGGCGCTACAGCAAGCCGATCTTTCCCGGCGGCCTCACTCCTACGGAGGTCTTGACCGCTTGGGAAGCCGGCGCCGATGGAGTTAAAGTCTTTCCCTGTAACGCGGTCGGCGGCGCCAAGTACATTCAGGCGCTGAAGGCGCCGCTCCCCCAAGTCGAATTAGTCCCCACCGGCGGCGTCAATCTCGAGACCATCGGTGACTTTCTACGAGCCGGTTCGCTCGCCGTCGGCGTGGGCAGCGAATTGATCGACCGCAAGTCGGTTGCAGACGGCAGCTACGGCATAATAACCGAGCGAGCCTGCAAATTCCGCGAAGCGGCCAATGCGGCCCGGACCTAGTACCGCGGTACTGCAGGATCAATTTCGCGGCTCCAGGCATCGATCCCGCCTGTCAAGCTAAAACAATTTTCAATCCCTTGCTGCCGTAACCAAGCTGCCACCTGCAAGCTTCGCACTCCGTGATGGCATAGGATTACGAGGTCGGCGTCATCCGCAAGAGCTTCAATCCGTTGGAGCTCCGCCGGAACGGCCGCCATAGGAACAAGCTGCGAATTATCGAGGTGAGTGATGCTAAACTCTTCCGGTTCCCGAACGTCAAGAAACAATAGGCGTGCTCCTTCCGCCAATCGCGACTGCACTCCCTGCGGGCTGACCTGTAGAGGTTCCGGCATCGGTTCTATTTCAGGTTTAACCGAATGCACCTCAGAAAACCCTCGGAAAACTACTAAAAAGCCGCTTGTCATGCCATACTGATTCTCAAGAAACCACATAAATGGCGAAGCTTGGCGGGGCAATTGCCTGCTATCACAAGCTCTTGCATGAGGCGAAATACCGTGATCTGGCCTGGGCTCAGGAATTTCAGGAACGCATCCGACGGGATCTGGGCGACTCTGCGAGCCTGAGCAGTCTTCCGCTTCGTCCCCACTTCATAAGCTCGCGTGACCTGAGCCGCATCGCCCGGGCTGCCGAGCAACTTACTTCGATACTCGACCAGATCGAAATGCTGGCCCTCAAGACGCCATCGTTGCTCGACCGTATGCAGGTGCTGCCGGCCGAAAAAATGTTAGCCGCCATTCCCTCCGGCTACTCGCGGCTGAGCGTTAGCTCCCGAATGCAGGCCCATCTCAATAACGGCTCACTGTCCGTATCGGCAGTTGAGCCTTCCACTCCCCCAGGCATCGCCTCCTCGGAACGGCTCGCAGACCTCTTCCTTGAGCTGCCGCTTCTGAAAGCGTTCAAGCGTGGCCGTTACCAGATATCGAAGCTCGGCTCTCAGCGGCATTTGGTTGGGGCGGTTCTGCAAGCCTGGAAGGAATTCGGCGGGAAGCGGCCGCCCAACTTGGCCGTCGTCGAACTCAAAGAACAATCGGCCTCCGATCCCGCTGAAGGAGCGTTGCTTTCGGAGCTGTTTAATCAGCGCCAGATTCCGGCTCGAGTCGTGCCGGCTGACGAGCTCGAGTATACGAATGGCAAGCTGCGCGCTGCCGATTTCGAGATCGATGTCGTGTTCCGCCGCGTACGCACTCGGGACTTGCTGATCCACTTCAATCTTTCGCATCCTCTCCTGCTCGCCTATCGCGATCGGGCCATCTGTGTCGTAAATAGCTTCCGCTCAGAGATCGCTGAGCGTGCGGCCCTGTTGGACCTCTTGACCGACGAAACGGTAACAGCGCGCCTATCGTCTGCGGAAAGAAAGCTGATCCGCAATTTCGTTCCGTGGACCAGACTCGTTGCACAGAAAAAGACGAGCTTCTGGGAACAGGAAATCGATCTTCCAGAATTCATTCGACGAATGCAGAAACATCTCGTGCTGCGCCCCAACGAAGATCGTGAGGGGCAGCGCGTCTTTATCGGCGCGGAGCTGGATCAGACTTCTTGGGAGCGAGCGCTTCACTTAGCGCTACGCAGTCCTTACGTTGTTCAGGAACGCACTTCCTCTGCCCGGCAGATTTTCCCGCTTCTGCAGTACAGGGAATTGCAAATGAAAGAAGCCGAAGTCTCTGTTTATCCCCACATCCTGAACGGACGAGTGCGCGGCGCATCTGCCGTCCTGCGGGCCTCCGCGGCAGGCTCAACAACGCGTTCTGTCGCCCCGGTTCTACTGCTCGAAGAAACCTGATCAACAACTTTGCCGCTTAGGGTTTGCACCAGTTTCCCTAAACCACTATAAAAACTACGATGGTTTCGTGGCCTCTTCCTGTACAGCAGCTTTCGACCCGGACTGTTTCCGCTGCTCCCTCTCCCTCCAGTCAGAGCTGGGCATCATCGAAACCCTCCTGCAACTGAGCGCGGTCTGCCTCTCTCCCACGCTCAAGACGTACACTTTCGACTTTTGCACCCGCAAGAAGAAGCTGCTAGCCGAGCTCGAAACCCGCAGCGAAGAAGAGGCTCGCCGCAGCGAATTGGCCCAAACGAGGCGGCGTTGCCGTTTGGCATTTTGAACCGTTGGCCCGAGAGCTACCCCTCGAATTTTCGACTCGCGGGCGATACCACCTTTTGCCCATGCATGATGCGCTCCCTCCACGCAGATTCCGTCTGCATGTCGAAATCCGGCCGTGCTCCGGTCGTGGCGAGCGCCAACTCCTTCAAGGGAGCCTTGGGCGTGCGGTCCGCGTACAGCAGCCCGTTCGCTTCCTGATAGGTATCGCTGAATTGGGTGTAGCAGAACCCAGCCAACGCCGGCAGAGCCCGGACGGTGTTCATTAATTCCCGATACCGCTCCAGCAGTTCCGCCGCTGTATCGACCCGCGAGTAGCCCCACATGCCCTTATATGTTCCTTTGAGCGCGATTCCCCCGAACTCGGTCAGCACGATCGGCTGGTCTGCTCTCACCTTGCCATCTAATACCAGCATTCGGCCGCCGGGCCGCTCGCGATGTAAGAGCCGCGCCTCGATATCGTTCAGTCCGTAGCGTTTTCCGATTCGCTCCGGCTGATCGTCGTAATCGTGAATGCCGATGATATCCGTCGCGACACTCTCCCATCCATCGTTTCCGATTACGGGCCGCGTTCCGTCGAGCGTTTTCGTCAGATGATAGAGAGCCTGCACATAATTTCGCTGCGCCGGACTCTCCGGCAGGTCGGGTACGCCCCACGACTCATTGAACGGGACCCAGGCCACGATACAGGGATGACTGCTGTCTCGCTTCAATACCTCCATCCACTCGCGCGTTACCCTCGCAATGGATTTCTGGGTGTAGCGATATGCGCTCGGCATTTCTTCCCAGACCAGCAAGCCCATGCGGTCCGCCCAGTATAGATAACGCGGATTCTCGATCTTCTGGTGTTTTCGTACGCCGTTGAACCCCAGCTCTTTCGCCAGCAGAACATCGCGCAAAAACGCGTCATCGTTCGGAGCCGTCAATCCACTCTCCGGCCAATAACCTTGGTCCAGCACCAACCGCAGCATAAGCGGGCGCCCGTTCAGGATGAACCGATCCCCCTGGATCGCGATGGCCCGCAATGCCGTATAGCTCTGCACGCGATCGATCGTTTCTCCCTGAGCATTCCGCAGCTCCAGTTCAACATCGATAATGGTCGGCGAAGACGGGCTCCACAACAGTTCGTTCCGGTAATCATCTATGCCCGGGTCAGAAAGAGCAATGCGGCGGTGAACTTCGCCCGCGATCACCGAGTACGTGTCCGCGGCGAGAATCTGATCGCCGACGTGCAGCCGCACGGCGAGACTCATGCCCTCCGTCCAAGCTCCCCCGACATAAGCTTCCAACCCCAGCTCCCAACGTTCGAGATTTGAGGTCCATCGCAGCACGTCGATGAAGGACTCTGGAACCATTTCCAGCCACACCGTTTGCCAAATGCCTGTCGTCCGCGGATACCAAATCGAGTGCGGTTCCAGCTTCCAATCCTGCTTGCCCCGCGGCTTCGCGAGATCAGCGGGGTCGTCTTTCGCCAGTACGATGATCTCCTGTGGGCCATCCCGTCGCAGCGCCTCTGTAATATCCGTGCGGAAAGGCGTGTAACCACCTTGATGGGAGCAGACGTTCGTACCGTTGACCCACACCGTGGCCGCGTAATCGACAGCCCCGAAGTGCAACATGAGCCGCTCGCCGGATTCTCGGACAGGCGCTTGAAACTGCCGCCGGTACCAGACGGCGCGGTAATACCCGTTGTCTTTTATCCCGCTCGCTTCCGTCTCAGGGCTGAAAGGAACCACGATTCTCGCGTTCCAGTGCACCTGGTCCGGCTCGGTCCATCGCGCCTCGCGATCTATGGAAAAGTCCCACGTCCCGTTCAGCGACGTCCAATTCTCTCTCTGAAGTTGAGGGCGCGGATACCAGTAAGCATCCGCCTGGAATTCTTCTTGCGCGGTGGGGCTCAAAACTGCACCTGATCTCCTGTAACTAGTGGGGATTCACTCCCTGATTGATCATAATCTTTGAACGGCTGGCGGGATACTGGGTTCGTGCTCGCTCCCGCAACCAACCTCGCGCCATATCTCGAGGATTCGTCGGGATACCGGGGCAGCGCCGAGCAGCTTTTTATTCCCTCGAATTCTGACGAGCTCGCTGAAATCGTCCAGGCCTGCCGTACTCGCAAAATGCCTTTGACCCTTGCGGGTGCGGGCACCGGTCTGACCGGCGCTCGCGTGCCCCACGGGGGGTGGGTGGTGTCGCTCGAACGATTCCGACAGATCGAGATTGAGCCCGGCAAAGCGCGTTGCGGCGCGGGCGTCATTCTCAGCGATCTACACGCAGCGGCAGCGCGCAGCAAACAATTCTTGGGGCCGAATCCTACTGAGACCTCGGCTTCGATCGGCGGCATTATCGGCACCAACGCCGGGGGTGCTCGCAGCTTCCGATACGGATCCGTGCGGGCGCAAATCATCGCGCTCAAGGTGATGCTCATAGACGGCCGCGAGCTTCACGTGAAGCGTGGCGATCGCGTCGACTTCCCCATTCATCCGATTCACGCGCCGGCAAGCACGAAGAACTCGGCGGGTTATTTTTTGCAGCCCGCCGTCGAATGGATCGATCTGATTTCAGGCAGCGAAGGGACCCTCGGAATTGTTACTGAGGCAGAGCTGAAACTGTTCCCGGAGCCTCCTGCCATTTTGAGCGGCGTTATCTTTTTCCCATCTGCGGATACAGCTCTCGATGCCGTCGAGGGCTGGCGGCGCCTGCCCGAGCTTCGCTTCCTCGAGTTCATGGACGCGCATTCGTTAAGGCTTCTTCGTCCCCGATATCCCGATATTCCCGCGCGCGCCGGAGCCGCTCTCCTGGTTGAGCAAAACTTGAACTCGCAAGAGGACGACGAGGTTGATCTCTGGGCCGCGCGTCTCAGCGAAGCAGGCGCATTCGCGGATGATTCATGGTTCGGATTCGCTACCGCGGATCGCGAGCGCTTCCGCGAATTTCGTCATACGCTCCCTAGCATCGTGGTCGATCTGGCCCGCCATAACGGTTTCCCGAAGTTCGGCAGCGACTTCGCCGTGCCGCTCGCGCGCAACCGCGATCTCTACGCTTACTATGTCCGGCGCTGTGACGAAGTTCTTCCAGGCCAGTACGTCATCTTCGGTCATATCGGCGACGCCAACGTGCACGTCAATCTGCTTCCCGCCACTCCTGAGCAAGCGGAAGCGACGGGAGAGCTCATGCTCGATTTCGCGCGATATGTGGTTTCGCTCGGCGGAACGGTTGCCGCAGAGCACGGAATCGGGAAGCTCAAAATTGACCTGCTCAAGCTGATGTATTCGCCTGAGGAGATCGAAGCCATGCGCGATGTAAAACGGCATCTTGATCCTGATTGGCTGTTAGGGAAGGGAACGATCTTCGAAGCCTGAGGCTTGTCCCGGAGTGAAACGCAGCAGTCCCGCAACCGGACATGCGAGTCCCAGCCGACATCGGCTTTACCTACTCTTAGCGCCGGTGTCTTGCGTGCAGTCTATTTAGGGATATGCCCACCTTCATCCAGGATTTCCGATTTGGGCTACGGATGCTGCGCAAGAGCCCGGGTTTTACCGCGGTAGCCCTCGTGACGCTGATGCTCGGAATTGGCGCGACGGCAGCGATCTTTAGCGTCGTCGATGCCGTACTGCTGCGCGGGCTGCCTTATCGCGAGCCCGAGCGTCTGGTCTCTGTCTTCGAAGACGCGACCAATGTTGGGTTTCCGCGCAACACACCAGCGCCGGGCAATTATGCGGAGTGGAAGAAGCAAACGCAGATCTTCAAAAGCGTCGCAGCCATCAAGTCGGGCAACTTCAACCTTACTGAGCGCGGGGGCGAGCCGGAAGAACTGGGTGGGGTGAAAGCTACTCAGAATCTGTTTTCCGTTTTGGGGACGAAGCCGGTCTTAGGGCGCGTGTTCGCCCCAGACGAGGATCGCACTGGAGCGCCGCACGTTGCCCTGATCAGCTATCGGTTGTGGAAGGGCAGATTCGGAGGAGACCCAAAACTGGTTGGCCGTGACATTCTGCTGAATAACGAGAAGTACACGGTTATCGGCGTAATGCCGCCGGGCTTTTCCTTTCCCTTCAAGGATACCGACATCTGGACGCCGATCGCTTTCACCGCGGAGCAACTTGAGAATTTCGGATCGCATTACCTGTTCGTAGTGGGCCGGCTACAAACCGGAGTCACCGTCGAACAAGCGAACGCCGAACTGCTCGTACTAACCAGGCAAATGGCGCGGCAGCATCCGGAAACGAACGCCACGATCAGCCGATTCTTCACGGAACCGCTACAGGACAACTATACGCGCGACGTGCACCGTGCGCTGCTTGTGCTGCTGGCAGCGGTTGCCTTCATTCTGCTCATTGGTTGTGCAAATATTGCGAACTTACTCCTGGCGCGAGCGGCCGGCCGGCAACGAGAGATTGCGATGCGCATGGCACTGGGCGCCCGCCGTGGCCGGATTCTGTGCCAATTGCTTACTGAGAGCGCATTGCTGGCGCTCACGGGCGGCTTGTTCGGGATCATGCTCGCGAACTGGTGCTTCAACTTCCTCAGAGCCCTGATACCGGAAGATCTGTCCGGTACGGTTTCGCTGGCGCTCGATTTCCGCGTGCTTGGGTTCGCGGTCTTGGTCTCGCTTGTGAGCAGTCTCTTTTTTGGGCTCGCGCCGGCGCTACAGGTCTCGAGGGTAGATTTGAACGATGTGTTAAAAGAAGGCACGCGCGGCGCTTCGGGTTCGAGGCATAAGACCCTTCGGAACCTCCTTGTCGTTGGCGAGGTGGCCCTTTCGCTCATGCTGCTGGTGGGATCGGGGTTGTTGCTGAAGAGCTTTTCGAATCTGCGCGGCCTTGATCCGGGATTTCGTTCGGATCATGTTCTGACCCTGCGTCTAGTCGTGCCCCAGACGAAGTACAACGATTTTGCCAAACGCACGGAATTCTTTCAACGCGTCTTAGAGCGCGTGAAACAGCTTGCGGGCGTCAGCGCCGCCGGATTCACCAGCGCCTTACCGTTGACTTGGCGCGGCGGAACCAATTCGTTCACGCCGGAAAACATGCCTTTGCAACGCGGGCTGACTTACGATGCGAATGACCGTGTCATAACGCCCGGATACTTTGAAGCGATGCGGATCCCTTTGCGCCGGGGCCGAATGTTGCAGGACAGCGACGGCGGGAATGCCCCGCTCGTAGCGATGATCAACGAAACCATGGCTCGAAAGTTTTGGCCCAATCAGGATCCGATCGGCAAACGGTTCAAAGTGGCGGATCCTAGCGAAAAGGCTCCGTGGGTTCGTATCGTTGGCGTAATTGGCGACGTCCGCCAGATGAGCCTCAACGAGCCGCCGCGGCAAGAAATGTACTTCCCCTATTGGCAGGCGAAAGACAACTGGGCGCTACCTCGGGATCTGGTGATTCGGACACAAGGAGATCCGCATAATCTCATGCGGGCATGGCGCCGCGCTGTTTGGTCCATCGATCGGGACCAGCCGATCTCAAACATGATGACCCTCGATGAATTGCTCGATCAAGAAGTGACGCAGATGCGGGTGCAAACCATGTTGCTTGGAGCTTTGGCTTCGCTAGCGCTCATCCTGGCCTGCATCGGCATCTATGGAGTGCTTTCGTATGTGGTGGCCCAGCGAACACGTGAGATCGGAGTCCGTGTAGCGCTCGGCGCAGATGCCGCAAACATTCTTCGCACCGTTGCCGCCCAGGGCATGACGCTGACCGGAGTTGGCATTGCAGCCGGACTTCTCGCTTCAGTGCTCGTATCGCGGCTGCTCGAGAGCCTTCTCTTTGGTGTAAAGGCAACCGATCCGCTCATCTATCTTGGCGCTGTCCTGGTATTCACGGCAGTCGCACTGCTCGCATGCTTTATCCCAGCCCGTAGAGCGGCGAATGTCGATCCTATGGTGGCGCTGCGGTACGAGTGACAGCGGCTTCGCATTTCGGCGAACGGAGATGCATCGAGTTGTGAACTGTATATGCTGAACGTATACTGAAATTGTGGCGGACGGCAGAGACCCGCTTAACGACTGTACTGGGTTCGATTGGGATGAAGCAAATGTTCAGAAGAATTGGGAGCGGCATCATGTCATACCGGAAGAGGCCGAAGATGTGTTTTTTAACGGGCCTCTCGTACTTCGGAGCGATGTTTGCCACTCCAAAGGGGAAAAGAGATATTACGCCCTGGGGCAAACGAGCACGGGCCGGCAGCTTTTTGTCTCCTTCACTATCCGGCGCAAGCTGATTCGCGTGATCTCCGTTCGAGACATGAACCTCCGCGAGAAAGATGCTTATGGCAAGTACGAAGAAACAAATACCTGAGTTTCGGACAGAAGAGAGCGAGCGCAAATTTTGGGCCGAGCATGATTCCACCGCGTTCATGGACTGGCAAAGTGCAAAGCGGCGGAAATTCCCGAATTTGAAGCCTTCCCTGCGCACCATTTCTCTCCGATTGCCGGTCTCAATGATCGAAGATCTGAAAGTGCTCGCGAATAAGCGGGATGTTCCTTATCAGTCGCTCTTGAAGGTTTTTCTCGCCGAACGGCTGGACCAGGAACGTCGCGGCACATAGCGGCCAGGGCTTGCTGAAGCTCCAGACGTTGCACCGAGCCCATCATTCGACAACGACCCGCTCACGCTCAGAGTTGGAAAACTTGATCATCCGATGAACGCGATGTTGGGCCGGCGTTGGAGGATGTCCGAAAGATCGTAGAAAAGGGAACGACTCACCCAGAGCCCGTGATAGGCTCTGGGAAATTTTTCTTGCCAGAAAAAAAGGAGAGTCGTTTTGAAGAGAGCGTATCAGAGAAGAGCAGTCCAGAAGAGTGCGGGTGCAGAGAAGGATCGGGCGGTACAGATTTGCTTGCCGATGGCAGAAGTGCTGACCAGCTTGGAGCAGGGCTTGGGTGAGCTGGTCCGAAAGGTGGGCCGGATGTTCATCCAGTCCGTACTGGAATCGGAGGTCGAGCAGATTGCTGGCCCGCGATCGTGTCGCAGGCAAACGCGGCAGGCTTACCGGTGGGGTATCGAGCAAGGCTCGTGCCTCATCGATGGCCAGCGGGTTCCGATCGCGCGGCCACGCGTGCGTGAGTGTGGCGGCAAAGAGCTGCCCTTGGGAACTTACCAGCTGTTCCAGCAAGTGAGTCCGGCAGAAGAAACAGTTTGGAGCAACATCATGCGCGGGCTCAGCATGCGGGATTACAAGTTAGTGCTGCAGCAGTTTATGGATGCCTACGGGCTGGAGAAGAGCACCCTCAGCGAACGATTTGTGGAGGCCAGCCGCAAGAAGCTGGAAGCTCTCATGAGCCGTTCCTTGCAGCATCTCCAGATCTGTGCGCTGTTAGTTGACGGCACGATCTTCAAGGGCCAGCATTTGGTTGTCGCCATCGGCATCGATGCGTTTGGCAAGAAGGTCGTATTGGGACTGGTGCAAGGAGCCACCGAGAATGCGAAGGTGGTGAGCGGCTTATTTGAGCATCTGTCCGAGCGGGGGCTGGATTTCAGCCAGCCGCGTTTGTATCTGATTGATGGCAGCCGTGCCTTGCGCGCCGCCATTGAGCGGCATGCCGGCGAAGCCGCTTTCATCCAGCGCTGCCAGGTGCATAAGATCCGCAACATCCTGGCGTATGTCCCGGACACGCATCAACACTGGTTCAAGTACAAGCTACGGCTGGCCTACGCTCACGCTGATAGCAGTGATGCTCGGCAGGCGCTTTATCGATTGCACGATGAGTTGAACGAGCTGAACCCGAGTGCGGCGGCCAGCTTAATGGAGGGCTTAGAGGAGACCCTCACGCTACATGATCTGCAGGTGCATGCCCGGTTGCGGCGATCCCTCAGCAGTACCAATGGAATCGAATCCAGCTTTTCAGTTGTCGAGACCATCTGCCGGCGTGTCAAACGCTGGCAGGGCAGCGATCACCGCTTGCGCTGGGTGGCCTCAGCCCTGCTGTATGCCGAAACACGCTGGAATCGTCTTCACGGCCACCGCCATTTGCCGCTGCTTATTCATAATCTGCAGCGTGCTTATGACATACGTTGTAACCTAAATGCGATCACCGTCGCTGCCCATTCGGCGGCTTAGATCGTGTTTCCGAGCCGTTCCTTTTTCAACGGAAAGGCGGACATCCTCCCGGCGTTGACGCATCGGGCGCATTTTTCTTCTCTCTCGCGCTCAGCCACTTACACCTCATTCCCGCCCCGCAGACGCCCGAGTCCCCATTCGCGGTGCTACGCTCCAGCCGCACACGCGCATTTTTCCTCAGGAGATCTATTCACCATGACCCCCCGTCAAACTCGTAGAGAACGTCGCGCCGCCGAGCGCGCCGCCAGAAAACTAGATCGTAGTGGCCGGGCACGCCCGGCCAATGATCAGGCAGATTTGGCCAGTGACCAGGCCTGCCCGGCCACACTGGCCGCCGTCGTACCTCCACCCGTTGCACCCGAAATGACACCCATCGAGATCACCCGCACAGATATCAACCGCGCCAACGCCCAGCACTCAAGCGGGCCGCGCTCACCCGAAGGAAAATTGGCTTCGTCTCGTAATTCGCTGAAGCACGGTCTCGCTTCCGCTCAGCCCATCATCCCTGGCGAAGATCGCGCCGAGTTCGAAGCGCTCCTTAGCGGCCTGCTCGACGAGCACCAGCCTGCAAGCGCCACCGAAGACCTGCTCGTGCGCGAGCTTGCTCAATCGTGGTGGCTCGCCCAGCGCGCGCTTCGTCTGCAAAACGAGTGCTTCACCGAAAAGGGCGTCGACGAAAAGCGCTTATCGCTATTTCTGCGCTACCAGGCGACCCACGACCGCGCCTTCCACAAGCCCTGAACACGCTCATTCGGCTGAGGAAAGAACGCATCCGTGGGTTCGTTTCGTAGCCGCGCGTCAAAGCCGTGGCTGAACCTGAGTTCGTTTCGCAAAAAGCCGCTTCCGCCCCGCTTTCTCCGCTATTCGAGTGTGAAAAACCTCACGCTGAGCCCCGGAGCAGAGCGGCTCGTCTCTTGATCCCCGTAAGTGAACGCTTCCCACGGGTGCCCGTTCACATTCGACGAATCCTCGATGAGCTTTGAGATGGGAGCCATTTCGGCCATCTCACCCGTTTTCTCGCATCGTATTTGAGCGAGAGAAACCAAGACCCTTTGCGACCAGATACACTCATCACTTATGACCAGACGAACGCTGATAGGGTCACTCGCGGCAGCAGCGGCGCTGAAAGGCGCTGCCGCAGATCAAAAGGAATGGACACCCAAGCTCGGCATTCTCGGCCCATACACGGCGGGAAATGTCGAGTTTGCGCGAGCGCAGGGATTCTCGAACATGATCCTCGCGGTGGGCTCGAGCTTCGATCCGGCGTCGATCAGCGAGGCCGAGATTGAAAGCGTCAGGGCAACTATCCGGAAAACCGGAATGCACGTCTCGGCGTTTCAGATGACTCTGAACCACATTGATCCCGAGCCGAAGCAGCGCGCCGAAAACAATGCATCTTTCGTGAAGGCAATTGAGCTCGCGGGCAAGTTGGGCGTTCCGTATATAGGCACGGCATCGGGTAAAGATCGTTCCAAGCCTTTCCTGCAACAAGTGGACGAAATCGTGCGCGTGTACCAGGAGCAGTATTTCTCCGCATGCGAGCGGAATCGCGTGCGCATCCTGTGGGAGCCGTGGCCCGAAGGGCCCAATCTCGCGACCAGCCCGGTAGGTTTCGCAGCACTCTTTAAGGCGTTCGGGAATTCACCATATGTGGGGCTGCAGTACGATCCCTCCCATCTTGTCCGCCAGTTCATGGATCCGATCCAAACTGCGCGGGACTTCGTCGACAAAATCTACGACGTGCATCTAAAGGACACGGAAATTCTTTGGCCCGTCCTGCGCGCCGGCGGCATCAACCCGGTGAACAAAGCCTCTTGGTGGCGCTATCGCATTCCTGGTTTGGGATCGATAGATTGGGCGCAATTCTGCAGCGTGCTTCAGGATGTCGGCTACTCGGGCGCGATGAGTATCGAGCACGAGGATCCGCTATACGGAGCGGACAACAATCCTGGACCCGATTTCAGCAGCGAATTCAAGGTCGGCTTCATCATGGCGAAGCGCTATTTATCGCAGTACGTGCCCTAGCGCTTAGGGGCGCGTGTAAAGATACACAACATGGCGCAAGTGAAAACCAATCCGAAGACATACGACGTGATCGTCGTGGGGTCGGGCGCTGGAGGAGGTGTTGCCGGGCAGGTGCTGGCATCGGCAGGCGCCAAGGTTTGCATGCTCGAGGCAGGCGATTGGTTCGATTATCACAAGCAATCGACGATGTTCGAGTGGCCGTATAACGCCCCCCACCGTGCCGCCGGAAGCAAACAGAAGCCGTTCGGGTATTTCGATGCGACGCTCGACGGCGGGTGGCAGGTGGAAGGCGAGCCCTATACGAACGCGCCCGGCTCCGACTGGTGGTGGTGGCGGGCTCGCATGCTGGGTGGGCGCACGAATCATTATGGGCGCATTTCGCTGCGCATGGGGCCATACGATTTCAAGCCTCGAAGCCGCGATGGAAAGGGCTTCGACTGGCCAATCACCTACGACGATCTCGCTCCGTATTACGACAAGGCAGAGGAGCTGATCGGGGTATTCGGCTCGAAAGAAGGACTCGAAAATACACCCGATGGAAAGTTTCAACCGCCTCCCGCGCCTCGCGGCTATGAAAGGCTCATCAGGCGGGCCAGCGATAAGCTGAACATTCCGTGCATTCCATCGCGAATGGCCATGCTGACCCGGCCGCTGAACGGACGCCCGGCCTGCCATTATTGCGCGCAGTGCGGCCGTTCCTGCGGAACGAATTCTAATTTCAACTCACCGGGCGTGCACATCTTTCCGGCCATGAAGACCGGCAATCTGGAAGTGCGTTGTAACGCGATGGTCCGCGAGGTGCTGGTTGGGCAAGACGGCCTCGCAACTGGTGTCTCTTACATCGATAAGAAGACGCGCAACGAGGTGGCCGTGCGGGCCAAGATTGTGGTGCTGGCTGCGGGTTGCTGTGAAACGGCCCGCCTCTTGTTGAACTCGAAGAGCAGCCAATTTCCAAACGGATTGGCGAACTCTTCCGGCTTGGTCGGCCGCTATTTGATGGACACCGTAGGTTCTGATGTTGGCGGATTCCTGCCGATCCTGCAGGATTTGCCTGCATTCAATGAAGATGGCGTGGGCGGCATGCACCTTTACATGCCCTGGTGGCTGTATCAGCAGCAGATGGCCGGGAAGCTGCCGTTTGCTCGCGGATATCACATCGAGATTAGCGGCGGCCGTGATCAACCCGGCGCCGGCATCCTGAACGGCTCGGAGCGTTACCTGGGCGGTGGATACGGCGTGGAGCTCAAGCGGAATCTGCGCAAAATATACGGATGTGAAATCTACTTCTCCGGGCGCGGCGAAATGATTCCGAACGATAACAGCTATTGTGAGATCGATCCCGATACCGTCGATCAGTGGGGCATACCCGTCCTGCGATTCCACTTTAAGTGGAGCCAAGACGAGATTCTGCAGGCCAGGCACATGCAGGAGACATTTCAGGACATCATCAAGGCTGCGGGAGGCGAAGTTATTTTCAAGTCCGATGCGAAGGAAAACTGGGGCATCGCTCCAGGCGGCAAAATTATTCATGAAGTCGGAGCGGCAAGAATGGGCGATGATCCCAAGACTTCTGTATTGAACCAGTACTGCCAGGCTTGGGACTGCAAGAATCTGTTCATCACAGATGCTGCGCCATTTGTAAGCAATGCGGACAAGAATCCGACGCTGACCATTTCCGCGCTCGGGTGGCGGACTTCGGACTACGTTGTCGATCAAGTCAAGAAAATGAATGTGAAGGTCTGAATCCTGGAGAGTGCTATGCCAGAAGACACGATTCCCGAAGAACAAAACGAGTCAGGGAAGGTCAGCCGCCGCGAACTGTTCCACGTAATCGCATCCGTTCCGGCCATCGCCGCCGTTGCTACAGGCGCGGCACTCGCGCAAGAGGATCACAGCCACGCTGCCCAGCAGCAGGCTGCGCCTGCCAAGCCGTATCAACGCAAGGTCGTCGATGATCAGCAGTGGCGTACCGTCCGCGTGCTGTCGGATCTCATTATTCCCGCTGATGAACGCAGCGGCAGTGCCACTCAGGCGGGCGTACCGGAGTTCATTGACGACTGGATCGATTTCCAGAAGCAGGAGGATGGTAATGACCGGTTAGAGGCGCAGATTCTTGGGGGTCTGATGTGGCTCGACAGAGAGTCCGGCCGCAACTTCCAGAAACCCTTTGCGGATGCCTCCCCCGATCAGCAGAAGCAAATTTTAGAGCGCATTGCGTGGCCCGCACGCGCTTCAAAGGACGATCACGCGTGGGTGCTCTTCTTTAACGTGTTTCGGGATCTCACGGTCAGTGGATTTTACTCAAGCAAGATGGGTGTTGCCGACCTTCCTTACTTAGGCAATACAGTCGTCACAAATTGGCAAGGCTGCCCACCGAAAGTTTGGGCGATTATTGAGGACCGGTTGAAAAACGGGTTCACGGACATAACAAAAGACACCCGTACGCTTACCTAATCTCAGCCGTTTCTATTCCGTTCTATAAACATGGGATTGCTATTCGAGCACCGGGGCAAAGCACCTCGCATTCATGGGTCCGCTTGGATTGCGCCAAACGCCGTCATTTGCGGCGATGTCACGATTGGCGCACACAGTCGCGTACTGTTTGGCGCCGTTATTACTGCCGAGGGCGGTCCGGTCATCGTGGGCCAGTACTGCATCATTATGGAAGCGGCGGTCGTGCGTGGAACACCGCGGCACAGCGTGCAAATCGGGGATCACGTCCTGGTGGGTCCGCGGGCCTATCTGACGGGCTGCGTAGTGGAGGAATCGGTGTTTCTGGCCACCGGGACCGCGATTTTTAACGGTGCGCAGGTTGGCCAGCGCTCGGAAGTTCGCGTGAACGCCGTGGTGCATTTGATGACCCGTCTTCCGCCCGATAGTTTGGTCCCGATCGCTTGGATTGCAGTCGGCGACCCGGCAATTATCCGTCCCCCGCAAGATCATGAGGAAATCTGGGCAATTCAGAAGACGCTCGATTTTCCCAAGGTCGTTTGGGGATTAGAGCGCGCGCCAGAAGGCGGAACCATCATGCCCGAAATCACAGATCGATATTCAAAGGCACTTGCATCGCACAGAGAAGATCGAAGGCTGAATAATCAATAGCAATAGATAGAGATTGAAAACAGGATAATCGGCTATGCCTGAAACCAGCAACGACGTGATCCGGCGCTACTTAGAGGACGCAATCGCCGCCGAGAAGAGTTTCGAAACCCAGTTGGAGGACTTCGCGCGAGAAGGCGACGATGAGGAAATAAAAGCGATGTTCTCCATCCATGCGGCCGAAACGCGCCGTCAGTACGAGCGGCTCACTGCCCGCCTTGGAGAGCTAGGCGGTAGCCCCTCAACGGCCAAGAGCTTTTTTGCGCACCTGTTTGGCCTCACGCCTAAGACCCCCCAAGTCGGAAACACAACTGAAGAGCAAACGACGCAGAACCTGATCATGGGATTTACCGTTGAGAGCAGCGAGTGTGCGATGTACGAGGCGCTTGCGGCCGTTGCCGAAGCGGCTGGTGACGACGCTACCCAAGCGCTGGCTCGTGAGATTCAGGCGGAAGAAAAACAGACCGCAGAGAAGCTCTGGCGCCTCATAACATCTCGCGCCAAGATTGCTTTCAATCTGCTCACGGTTGCCGAAACAGATCCGTCCGTGAACACCAGGGCTCAAGAAAATCGGCTGGTCTGAGCGAGGCCGAATGGCGACGAAGCGGCCGCAATTCTCGAAAGCAAAGCGCGTAAGGGCAATCGCCCGAAAGCGTGTCGGCACTCCGCCGGCCTCCCGTCCTCTCGAAGAACGCGCAATCCGAAAAAAACCTAAGCACAAACAGCGGTGGGAAGAGGAGCAGGTTGACTGAGACCGAAAAAGGCAAGCTCGCGCGTTCCGCTTCTTGGCTCGAGCGCCTTCCCGTGGAGCAGTGGACCGTCTACAACACCGTTATGACCGAAGCGCAGCGTTGCGGGTTGCAATTCGCCATCGGCGGCGGATTCGCAACCATGACTTATACGGGGCTGTGGCGAGAAACGAAAGACATCGACCTGTTTATTCGCGAAAGTGATAAGGAGGACATGATTCGCATCCTCACCGATTCTGGTCTCAAGGATTATTACGCACAACAAGCCTATGAACGGCATTGGATCTACCGCAGTTACAAAGGCGACATCATCGTTGACGTGATATGGGCTATGGCCAACCGCCGTGCCGCGATTGATGAAGGCTGGCTCAATGGGCCCGAAATCTACGTCGAGAGTGAGCGCTTCCGGCTGGTTCCCGCTGAAGAAACCCTTTGGAGCAAGTTGTACGTTCTCCAGCGCGATCGTTGTGATTGGCCGGACGGCTTGAGCATTCTGTATTCGATGGGGCCGAGCCTGAACTGGCGGCGTCTCATCAAACGGGTCGGCGAGGACGCACCGCTTCTGAGAGGGCTGCTTTCAATCTTCGCCTGGCTCTGCCCTGGGCGCGCAAAGGAGCTGCCGGCGTGGGTCTGGCACGAGCTCGGGGCCATCCGCCCTGAGCCGAACTCGCGTGTTACAGGGCACGATTCGCGCGCCAATCTGCTGGATTCGCGCCCCTGGTTCACTCCGACAATTGACGATGATACAGGCGATCCGAACCGGAATGAAGGAGATCAACCATGCTGATTGGAACAATGAATCATCCGGAGCACGACGTATTAGACGATATCGCGCGCATGGCAGACGCCGGCATGGAATTTGTAGACCTTACGCTCGAACCTCCCGGAGCGGCATCGTGGAACGTCGATACCAGCGCGATTCGCGCAGCGCTCGATCGCAACCATATGGCGGTCGTGGGCCATACTGCCTGGTATCTGCCTCTCGCGAGCGCCATCCCGGAGATCCGGAAGGGGGCCGTCGCGGAACTACGCCGCTGTCTCGAAAAATTCGGCGAGATTGGCGCGAAATGGATGAACATTCACCCCGACCGGAACACGCCATGGCACGATCGCCGCTTCTATATACAAAGGAATCTCGGTTCCTTTCGAGAGTTGCTGCCGGACTCTGAACGATGCGGAGTCGGAATGATGATCGAGAATCTTCCAGGCGATTATAATTCGGCCCCGCAGCTCGGAGAACTATTGGACGAAATGCCGGAGCTGGGACTTCATCTCGACATAGGTCACGCAAATCTCCAGGTTCCGCACAACACAACCGACGAGATCCTTGCAGCATATGGAAACCGCCTCCGCCACGTGCACCTGCACGACAACAAAGGCGGCCTGGCGGATTTGCATCTTCCGCTTGGAACAGGGACGGTGGATTTGCGGCACAGCGTCGAGGCTCTACAATCGTGCGGATACGATGGCACGATCACCTTGGAGGTGTTCACCCCCGATGTGAGACACCTGTTGTTTAGCCGTGACGTGTTGCGAGCGACCTGGAATGAGTGCAGGGAGACTGCCCTCCGCCACCACGTGGTTCGAGTATGAGAGTAACGTTCTAGTACCGCTCAATTAGAAAAACGTTCAGACCCGATACCCTATAACACCCCTGTATCAATTTGCTTCTTATACGCACCTTATTATTGGTGCCAGTAGTAGTTCTACTGAAGGACGGAAATCTCGAAGCTGTCTCCTGTCATAGACGGGACATCTTCCGATTGGCTCGCGCCATGGACGCCGGGATTTGCGGAATCTTTGAAGATAGGCAAGACGCGGATGCGTACATCGAGAGATTGCGCGAAGAGCAGGTACGCAATCGCCCGGATTTAGCTGGCCGGGCAGTGCACAATCAGAAACAGACGAGCGGTTAAGCTGGCTATTTTGGCGAATCCTCGAGAACAAAGGTAATTTTCATCGTGACTTTGTAACTCGTGATTCGGTTGTTCTCGACTTGCACTTCTTGTTCTTTGATCCAGGCGCTTCGCACGTTTCTCAGCGTGGCCGTGGCACGCTGAATCCCTTGCTGGACAGCGTCCTCGAAACTTTTAGTCGAGGATGCGTTAATTTCTGTAATGCGGGCGACAGACATACAACCGTTCCCTCCAAATTTAAAAGCGCTGACCCTGGCTGAGAACTGCTGACTCCGCCGAGGCCAGCTTCAACGTAATGAGAGATCCCTTACATTGAAGAAAGGTTTCTGCGTGATCGTGATCGGGTTCCGGCTTGCTCCGACTTGAATTCCTGGAATGCTGGATCGTATCGCCTTCCGAAGGTTTTCCGTGATCGAACACCAGCAGGAATTCGCAACCATCGGAACCGAAACCCTGAACTCTAGCTCTCACCCGAACCAACCGGGCCGCGGAACTTCTGCCCGCAGCCTAAACAGGTCTCAAGAGCTTTCGCGGGAGGCGCCCAATCAACTCGATAGTCCTCCACACACGACCGTTTAAGATTCCCCAAACGCTTTCATCCAACAACTCAATCTTTCTATCGTGAGCGGCCATCCGGGATTGATGTTTCTCGATAAGTTCGACGGCAACGCTTAGTTGGTTACTCAGTTGCGCAATCTGGGCTTTGAGAGTGCGGACTTCCCGATTGCGGCGCCGCACTCGGGCGCTTTGAATAATTCTGTCCCGCCCCTCTCTTCTCAAAAGGAGCACCTCAAAATTGGGCGGGTTTGCTGCTCAGCGGGGTGCGGTAGGGAAACATATCGAGCACGCGGCCGTAGAGCTGGCAGTCCCAGCTGTTAGATTCACGAATGAGCTCGGCATCCGAATCCGCAATAGGCTGGTCGGTCGCGTAAGAACCACGATTCAACACCTCGGGAGGCATGCTCCAGGGCCACCTAAATTTGTCCTGCAGAAAAGAATAAGCTTCTCTGAGGTTTTGCTGGTGGCCTATATAAATGAATGCTTCTTCCGCATGGCGTAACGCGAGCTCATACACTTCGGTGTTGATTGATCCCGGAGGAAAATCCCTCTCATCGACACCCGCGAAACAACGCACCATCAAGTTGTCGAGATTTGCTGTGAAACGGCCCTCGATCACTTCCCTCAGCGTTCTGATACGCCCCTGACTAAGCACGAGCGGGTGTTGATGGTGCACGAGATAGTGGTAGTGCGAGCAGACACGCGCAAGCGGATCGCGCACTACCGCGAAATAGCAGGATTCGTTCGGTACTTGGTCGTGGATGCCGTATTGGAAATGTCCAACGACAAAGCGAAACCGAGCGCGCTGTTCCAACGGTAAATCGCGCAGATCTCGTACAGGAAATCCGGGGGGATCCGGATACAGATAAGCGACTTCGCTCTGCCTGTAATTGTTGAGCATCGTTTCACGAAGCGCCGTTCCCGCGGTCTTGGGAATATGCATGAATAACAGGGTGCAGCTCTGAATGCCCGGACGGCCAGGCAGATGCGCACGAATCGGCGCGCCTTCCAAATATTTTCCATTCGGAAGGCGCACATCGACGATCGCGTCTGAGACCATGGCCGAGCGCTGAGTCAGATCCAAGTAAAAACCGCTCCTTCCCGAGCTGTGAAATCGGTTTGCGATATCCGGTCGATAGTACACGGCCAGTGCCTCTGCACTCGGTCGCCCGTTCACGTGTGCGGTAACCCTCACCGGACGTTCTGGATCGTCTGTATCGATTGCCCAGCCGTACAACTCCCCATCTCTCATTTCTCCGATGTGGCCAACCAGCCCGAGCGAGCGCTTCCGGACCAGAACTCGCTGCGATCTTCTCTGCCGGAATATAAGGTAGCTCAAGGCCGCAATCACACTGTATTTTGCGCACAGCACCCAGGTCGACTGGTCGAAATTGAAACTGAATATAGGGGGTAAAAAGAAGAAGTCACCAGCAAGGGTCGAGAGTAAAACAGAGAAGATTGCGCCGGCTATGCCCGCAAATCTCGAAACCGTGATAATGGCTACGGCCAGCAGCAGAAGAGCGGTAGAACCAAATATCGCTTCTCCCAGCCCGATCAGCACCAGTGCTGAAACAACTGAGAGAACCGCAAGCGAATAGCGCCGTCGCAGGAGTCCATCTAAACGAAGGCTTCGACTCGGATTCATTTTGCCATTTTAATGCTAATAACTCGGCCTTGTTGACCCTTCCGTAACTTAGTGAGAGTCTGGTGGCCAGGGACGGAATCGAACCGCCGACGCCAGCCTTTTCAGGGCTGCGCTCTACCGACTGAGCTACCTGGCCGCGTCTCAGAAGTTCAGTCTAACAAAGCCGGTTCCTTGCGCCGTGCGAGCAGAGCGGACACTCGGCTGGGGGGTGCTTTTCCGCGCGCAACATTGATATACTCCGACTTAGTCGGGGTCCAGGTTATGGATGAACAGAGGCTCGGAGATGTCATCGATGATCACTGCATCAAATGCCGCAGAATCACGAATCATTCGATCGTGTCCCTGGTGAATGGCGAAGCCGCGAAAGTTCGGTGCCGCACGTGTTATCACGACCACGATTATCGCCACGAACAGGCGCCACCTTCCAAAAAGGACCTGAAGAGGGCCGAAGCGGAAGCGGCGGCGATGGCGGCCGGAAATGGCAGCGCGGGCGGAGAAAATCCGGAACTGAAGACCAACGTCGATACTGGTGGTGAGAGCGCCTGATCCGCCGGCGCAGCTCACGGCTTGGGCAAATCATCCAACATTGCGCGAGAGAGATTAGCGGCTGAGATCGTCCGCGATTTGTGTGCGCATGGCCACCAAGCGTACCTCGTGGGCGGGTGCGTGCGCGACCGGCTGCTCGGAATCCCTCCGAAGGATTATGATGTCGGGACCGACGCTGTTCCCGATCAGGTCCTTTCCTATTTTCCCGGCTCCGAATTGGTTGGAGCGCATTTCGGTGTCGTTCTCGTGGGCCGCCCGGATGGAACCCACGTAGAGGTAGCAACCTTCAGGAGCGAGGGCGCCTATTGGGATGGACGGCGTCCCGGCGAAGTTCGCTTCGAGACAGATCCCGCTCGCGACGCGCAGAGGCGCGATTTCACGATCAACGGGCTGATGCTCGACCCGGTTTCAGGCGAAGTTCTCGATGCAGTGGGCGGCAGGGCGGACCTCGATCGCCGGATAGTTCGCACGATTGGCGATGCAGAGCAACGCTTCGCAGAAGATCACCTGCGCATGTTGCGGGCGATTCGGCTCGCTGCTCGCCTGAACTTCTCAATCTACCCGGGGACGCTCGATGCAATTCGGCGGCTTGCACCCGCCATTCGCAAGACCTCAGCCGAACGAGTGCGCGATGAACTCACTCGTATTCTGACGGAGGGTGGCGCACGGCGAGGCCTCGAGTTGCTGGATCAGTCCGGTCTTTTGCTTCAGATTTTGCCGGAGGTGAAAGCCTTTCAAGGCGTTCAGCAACCGCCCGAATTTCATCCCGAAGGCGACGTGTGGACTCACGTGTTATTGATGCTCGGGCAGATGCGGTCCCCCACGCCCACGCTTGCCTGGGCTGTCCTTCTGCACGATGTCGGAAAACCGCCTACGTTTCGTATCGCAGATCGCATTCGCTTTGATGGTCACGTTGAGGTTGGAGTTGAGATGGCGAAAGCCATACTCGCACGACTCAAGCTTTCGAATGAAGATACGAGTCAGGTTTTGGCCCTCATTGCAAATCACATGCGCTTCAAGGATGTGCATCAGATGAAGGCTAGCACCTTGAAGCGCTTCTTACGTCTGCCGCACTTTGAGGAGCACCTGGAGCTGCACCGGCTGGATTGCCTGGCCAGCAACGGCCACACGGAAACGTACCATCTCCTTCACGCGAAGCTTGCAGAGTTGGGCGAGGAAGATTTGAGGCCGGCGCGATTGATCACGGGCAGCGATCTGATCAATGAGGGCTACGCTCCCGGTCCTGAGTTCGGCCGCGCCTTAGACGCAGTTGAGACTGCACAGCTTGAGGGCGAGATACAAACCCGGGAACAGGCCCTGGCTCTAGCACGGTCAGTACTCGAGGCGGCGGCTTAGCCCTCTTTTAGGGATAAAAACTGGCATCTTCGGGCACTTTGCCGCGTCACTAATATGTAACGATTAGAAATTTTATGCCTGTTTTGGAAGCCACGACCATCAGCTTGATGCAGGAACTTCGCGCAGCCAGACGCGAGAGCGATCGCCTGTTTTCAATCCTTAAACCCGAAGCTCTTTATGAGCGGCCGATTGCCGAGCGGCATCGGGTCATTTTTTATATCGGACATTTGGATGGATTTGATTCGATCCAGATCTGCCGCGAAGCCCTTGGCATTCGATCTTCGGATAAAGAATTGGACGCGCTTTTCCAGGCGGGCATAGACCCCGACTCCGCTCATCTTCCGGCTGACAAGCCTGCAGACTGGCCAGCGCTCGAACTAGTAAA
Organism: uncultured Acidobacteriaceae bacterium; assembly: GCA_963703035.1. GTDB lineage: Bacteria > Acidobacteriota > Terriglobia > Bryobacterales > Bryobacteraceae > Bog-105. The sequence continues at coordinate 4,823,087 of OY969780.1, forward strand.
AAAGTACGTAGACCGTTGCCGCAAATCGGTAGATGAAAACATAGAGCACGCTCCGGAGGACGTGTCTTACATGGCCCTCGAGCATCGGCTGATGCACCTCGAGACGCTCGCCTACATGTTTCATAACTTCGGACATGAGCGGAAGAATGTCTCCGCTGCGCAATCTTCGAGCGCCGAGGGAAAAACGGAAGTATCAAATGAATGGCGCGATATTCCTGAAGGAGAAGCTATTCTCGGCAAGCCGCAGGACGGGACATTTGGATGGGACAACGAGTATGAAGAAGTGCGGATGCGTGTGCCGGCATTTCGGATACAGAGGTACAACGTGACAAACCGTGAATACCTTCGCTTTGTAAAAGAGGGCGCCGCGATGCCACACTTTTGGCGGGAGCGCGGAGGCACGATTTATTACGCGGGCATGTTTGAAGAGACCATATTGCCGCTTGACTGGCCGGTTTACGTGACTCAACTCGAAGCCGAAGCGTACGCCCGGTGGCAGGGAAAGAGTTTGCCAACGGAACAGCAGTTTCACCGCGCCGCATACGGTAGCCCATCCGGCACGAGCCTGCGGTATCCGTGGGGAAATGACGCGCCCACGCACAAACACGGCAACTTCGATTTCAAGCGCTGGGATCCAGAGCCAGTCAGTGCAACTCCCCCAGGCAACAGCGCATTTGGAGTGAGTCAGCTTGTAGGGAACGGGTGGGAATGGACGAGCACGCCTTTTGGTCCGTTTCCCGGATTCACCACGAAGCCTACTTACCCAGGGTATTCAGCGAATTTCTTCGACGGCAAGCATTACGTGCTCAAGGGCGGCTCCCCGCGAACGGCAGCACGATTGCTTCGACCGTCATTTCGCAACTGGTTCCGCAGCGATTATCGATACGTCTACGCAACTTTCCGTTGCGTCGAGAACTAGGGATTCCGATGGCAGCAGCAACAGAACCGAAGCTATCGCAATTCGCGCTGGACGTTGCGGAGGGGCTTACCTCCAGGGGCCAAAAGAAAATAGCTCCGCGATATTTTTATGACGATTTGGGCAGCGCGCTGTTTGAGGCGATTACGCTGCTTCCCGAATATGGACTGACGCGGGCGGACGAGCGCCTTTTGCGCCGACACGCAAAAGAGATCTTGTCTCTGGCCGGCCTTGTCTCGAATATCGCGGAACTAGGCAGTGGCACGGGACGGAAGACCAGACACATTCTGGCGGCGGCCGCAGCCGGGCAGCCCCGCGTGGCTTATACGCCCATTGATGTATCTTGCGAAGCTCTGGCCGCCTGCCGCCGCGCGCTGTGCGACATCTCCGAAGTACATCCCGTTTGCGCCGATTGGATCGAAGGTCTCGAAGAAATCGCCCGCTCCAGAACCAACCCGCAACCGCTATTGCTCCTGTTCCTCGGAAGTTCGATCGGGAACTTGGAAAGAGATGGTATTGTCGATTTTTTGAAACAGGTGCGCTCTCAGCTTTGGCCGGGAGACTATTTTCTACTTGGCGCGGACCTCATCAAAAATGCCGATCGAATGATTGCAGCCTACGACGAACCGACCGGAGTGACGGCGGCTTTCAATCTAAACGTTCTGGGCCGTATCAACCGGGAGCTGGATGGCGGTTTCGACTTGCGGTCGTTCGCCCACGAAGTGCGGTGGAATTCAGAACAGCGCCGGATCGAAATGCACTTGCTTTCCCGCCGGGATCAAATGGTCACTATAGGGGCCCTGAATGGTAGATTCTCATTCCGCGCCGGGGAGACAATCTGCACGGAGTTCTCGCATAAGTTCACTCAAACCGAACTGCTTTCCTATGCCCGGCGTAGTGGCTTCACACCGGTTGCGATGTGGGTCGACGACGAGTGGCCGTTCGCAGAGGCGTTATGGCAGGTAGATGCGTGAACACCGAAAGCACGCGCGAATACTTCAGCCGCTTGTATCAGGGACATGAAGATCCCTGGAATTATGAATCTAGCGAGTACGAAACAGAAAAATACGACGCCAGCCTGCAGGCCCTTCCACGTGAAGAATATGACAACGCATTTGAAATCGGGTGCTCAATCGGAGTGTTTACAGCCAAGCTGGCGAGGAGATGCAAAAATGTGCTCTCTGTCGACCTTAATGCCTGCGCGTTGCAGAGGGCCCAAGAGCGTTGCCGGTCCTTCGCACACGTCACATTCAAGTTGATGCGCGTGCCTGACGAATATCCGGCAGGCGTTTTTGATCTCACGGTGCTGTCGGAAGTCGGATACTATCTTCAGCCGGAGGACCTCTCGCATCTAAGCACGCGGATCACCGCGCACGCTGCTGTTCGGGGCCACTTGCTACTAGTTCACTGGCTGGCGCCGGTACTGGATTTTCCGCTGCGAGGGGATGACGTACACGGCCATTTTCTGAGCCATTGCGGCTGGCGCTTATTGTCAGGGATTCGTAACGAACTGTATCGAATCGACGTGCTCGAGCGGCAGCATGCGCGTGCTGCGTGAACGCCGCTTGTAATTCATCAACCACAGAGTTCAGTGGCGCAAGCCGCAAACGATCAGGCCAATGATCCCGGCACATTTCGTAGAACCTTGTTCGCTCGAGGAGAAGCCCGAAATGCGGCGCTCGCAGTTCATCTATAAGCTGGGAAAACCTGATTCCCGTATTCACCGAAAGCTCCCGGATGCGATGCGCAGGAACCACAGCAGCATCGCGGTAACCGAGCCACAAGAGGCGCAATTGACGGCGCGCCGTAAAGAGGTGCTCGAGAAATTTGCGGCACTCGACTCGCGCTCGCAAACCTTTCTTGCCGCAAGCCTGCCAATCGCACAGCTCACTCGATAGGCCAACCTGAGCTCTTCCGGCCAGACGGGCGGAAGTAAAGCTGCGCACGCTATTGCTGTGGCGCAGTCGAACATCATGCCGCATCAACGCCTGATAAAAAGCGATGTCTTCGAAATACCGGCGCGGCGGTAATCGACCGACCAGCTTATAAACACGGGGCAGAATCGCAAGGCTTGCGCCGAAATGTTGGTGGTGCCGTGGCCATGGATCATGCGCTTGTGGATCGAGGCGGTCCTCAAGCCAAGCGACAAGGCGCCGGTATCGATGATCGTATCTTTGGATGGCTCGGGTCGCGGGGTCCAGAAGAGCTTCTTCACACGGCAATATCACGACACGGCCGCCTACAGCTTCCGCGCCGTTCTGAAGTTCCTGCTGGTTTCGCGCAATCCAATTCGCAGCGACCTGGCTATCGGCATCCGTAGTGAGAATCGCTTTGGGACCGCCTTCCCGCATTTCCAACCTGCGGCACGCTTCATCCATGAGCAAGCGGCGCGCGTGTCCGTTGTGCGAATGCGTTTTGTCGAAATTTCTTTCGACGATGTGAAACCTGAATGCCGGATAGAGGCGCTGGAAGCTTCCGGCTACTTGCCGAGAGCGGTCACGAGTATTGTTGATGAGGAGAATTACCTCATATCGCTCGTATTTCAGCGGCTCTCCGTCAAGCGTCTTCTGCTCCGCTAACGCACGCAACGCGGAAGGCAACAACTCTTCTTCATCTTTCGCAGGGACCGTAACACACGCCTCTAGTCTTGCGCCGGGAGGCTCCGAGACAAGCACGTCACTGGAAGGTTTAGACATTGCAGTTTAAACAAGAGATCGCCATTTCTTCGAGTGTTTTGGTATCCAGATGCGTTCGCCGCCGCCGTAGTGGATGGCAAACCGCGCAATCCCCGCGGCCTCGTTTGGGCCGATCTGCGACTGATAGCGGCCGATTATATTCCGCTTACGAGCAACGTAATGCCTGCGCTTGACAAGACACCCTCTGAGCGGCACGCCGGTCCGATGTTCCGCATCGGAAACGGCTTTCCGAAGCGCCGGCTCGGGTGTCCAGGTCGCATAAGGAAGGTCTTCATAGAAACCCAGCCGCTGAGGGAGGGAGCCCTCAATGGCAGCCGCTCGCACGGTGAGATGATCCACATGATCCCCCAAGGCAAGCGGAGCGAGCACCAGTCCGCGAATAAAGTATTTTCGAAAATGCCGGCTCAGAATTTTTACTTCAGGCTGGCTCTCGATCACCCGATTGCGCTGGCTGCATACAGATTCCGCCGCGATGCCCAATCGCAGCGGCGCGTCCAAGAAACCGAGCGCTTCCTGTTTGATATTTTTCTCGATGAGCTGGAAAGCGCGGCGATCCTCTCTCGCCCGGAGAGAGGTGATCTGCGGCCGTACTTCGTCGGGATCACTGGCTGCTGTTCCCGCCCGAGGCGCGTAGATGCTGACCGTGAAAACCGTGACAACCTGCAGCTTCAGCGGCAGATCGCGCCACCGTGAGAGCGCGAGACTTAGTGAAAACGGAACATCATCCCGGTGCGGCGAGACGATCGTCAATTCGCGCATTGCCGACCTGCGGCTTACAATCCTACAGCCGGAACCGCTGGTACCGCGCGGCCGGCAACCGCGGCAGCAGCAGCCTTGGTGAGTTCAAAATCTGGCGCAGCGGCCAACTGTTTGCAGAGCGTAAGCGCCTGGGCCACAACTTGATCCATATTGTAATAGCGATATGTGCCTAGCCGCCCAACAAAGTGAACGCGTTTGGTCAAAGCCGCAAGCTCGGCATAGCGCTTGTAGAGCGCGCCATTTTCCGGAGTCGGAACCGGGTAGTAGGGATCGCCTCCGCTCGATGGGTATTCGTAAACTACGCTTGTCTGGCGATGTTGTTGGCCCGTGAGATGCTTGAACTCGGTAACTCGAGTGTAAGCATGATCATTCGGGTAATTAATGACCGCGACGGGCTGTAAATAGTCGGTATTCAGGGTTTCATGCTGAAACCGCAGCGAACGATACGGAAGCTCACCGAAGCGGAAGTCAAAAAATTCATCAACAGGGCCTGAGTAGATCAGCTCCCGAAATTCTACCTCATCGATGACGTCGCGGTAGTCGACGCCCAGCGCGAGAGTGATGTTGGAGTGATCCAACATATTTTCGAACATCCGGGTGTACCCATACCTAGGCATGAATTGAAAACGATCCGTGAAGTAGCGGTCGTCGCGATTTGTCCTCACCGGAATGCGCGCGGTGACTTGGGCGTCCAGCTCAGAAGGATCTTTCCCCCATTGCTTTCTGGTGTAGTTGCGAAACAGCTTCTCATACAGATCGCGTCCGACCTTGCTGACCACAACATCCTCGGAGGTTCGAATGGAAGGGCGAAATTCCGCGCGCGCCGCGAAGAAGGCTTCCAATTCGTCGGATGTCAGATTCAATTCATAAAGAAGGTTCACTGTGTCCAAATTGATCGGAACGGGAACCAGCTTGTTATCAACTGACGCCAACACTCGATGCTCATATGGCCGCCACTTAGTGTATTGAGAAAGGTACTGGAAGACCTGTTCGGAGTTGGTGTGGAAGATGTGAGGCCCGTAGCGGTGAACCAGAACCCCATGCTCGTTGTAGTGATCGTATGCGTTCCCGCCGATGTGGCTGCGGCGATCGATTACAAGCACTTTTTTGCCGAAGCAGCGGGCCATCCGTTCAGCAACAACTGCTCCGGCGTAACCCGCGCCGACGATTAAGTAATCAAACATGGGAAGCGCCTTTACGAGAGCTTCCACTTGCTGTCATAAGGGAAGGCGCCGTTCGCGCCTGCTGCGCCGCGGCGGGAATGGCGCAGCTCTTCAGCACGAGCGTATTTTCGATAAGCTCGCTCATCGCGCTCCAGGTCTTGTCCCACGACGATTGAGATAGGAATTGATCGACCCGCGCCCGGAACGCGTGGTCTGGAGGTTTCTGCAGAAGAGAATCTACAGCTCCGATAAATTCGCCGGGCCCATTAGCGATCGAAACCAGGCCCAAATCGCCATACGGCTTCATCACATCGCGTATTGGAGTAGATACGACGCTAAGTCCGGCTGCAAGATACTCTGGCGTCTTAGTTGGACTTATGAAGCGTGTGGATTCATTGAGAGCAAAAGGAAGCATCCCAATATCCCAGCCCGACAGATAGGCAGGCAGGTCCGAGTACGGCTTAAGACCGAGATAGTGGATGTTTGTGGCTCTCGGCAGAGATGCCTCATCGATTTTCGATATCGGCCCCAGCAGGATGATTTGCCAGTCGGGGCGCTCGGCAGCTATGGTCCGGATTAACTCCAGATCCATGCGCTCATCAATTACGCCTGCATATCCAAGCCGGGGACGCGGTAAGTCGCGCTGACCTTCAGGGTCGCGATTGATCGACCGTGCGCGTGAAAAATGCGCCACTTCAACGCTGCTCGGAAACAGGTGCGCGGATGGATGCTGCTTGCGTTTTGATTCAAACAAACTGGCTCCGCCGGTGAAGACCAGGTCGGCTTGCTGGAACAAGCCTTCCTCATTGATGCGCATGGCGGAAGGCGCGCCCGCGAAGGCGGAAAGCTCGTCCATACAGTCGTAAATCGTTACGCGCGGTCTTAGATCCCGAGCAAACTCCCGCGCCATCGGCGTGTAATACCAAGCCACGTAATCCGAAACAGCTTCTCTCTCGAGCATCGATGCGAGCAGGTTCCTTTGCAGCTCAATGATTTGCTGATGGCTCAGTCCGAACGGCAATACAGGGGTCTCGACGTGCACGCCGGTTTTTTGACAAATACATGACCTCAGATGGGGCTCTGCGTCTTCGAACACAGGTTCTTCGACGAAAAAGACTCTTCGCGTTCGCGCGAAGCGGCTCATCAGATGTTGAGGACGCTGAAATACAAAACCCCATCGCAAATGCGAGAGGCAGATTAGATCGATGTTGTGGGTTCTCATGGGTATCTCGTTATTCCAGGCGGGCAGTTTAGGTTGTTGCGCGAGAATCGCTTCAGCCAAGGGCCAATAGAGATCCCGGCCTCCGGTCGGGTCGGCATAGTCGAATAAACCGTTGTGGCAATGCCGGTCGTTTTCCCATCCGGGATGATTCAGAATCGGGTACAGACAGATGCCCTGCACCGGTATACCCGAATTTAGAGCGAGGCGAACTTCGTCGCAGATATAGTTGAACCACTCCGCCCGCCTTTCGTCTTCGGTCCCTGTTTCAGAGATGAAAATCGGTCGGCGATAACGGGTCCAAACGTCTTGAATCAGTTTGTGAAAAGGGCGGTATCTAGGATCGTCGCGAGTGAGAGTCCTTGTGTTGTGGACCCACTGATTCTGCTCGTAAAAGTTGATTCCGATTATGTCGAGATACTCGGGTTTGCCTCCGAGTTCCGGGTCAAGTCTGCCGCTCAGCATATCCCAGGCTTGATATTGGGCAAGAGAATATGTTTCGGCCTCGACATCATCTCCTTCAAGCGCGGGATGGCCGACAATATGAATAACAGGTTCTGGAGAAATTAACCGCGCGTTCGGCATTTCCTGCTTTAAGACTTTGCTCGACGCGATCGCCGCCCGGATTAAATTCCGCTTTAATTCTGCGCCTCGGCCGATTGCGCACGGATTGATCGCACCCTTATCTCCTCCAGCCCAGGAGAGAAAAGAAATCTCATTTAGCGGGGCGAACATGCTGCACGAATAGCCCTGAGTTTTAATGAATTGAACTACAGCCGAAGTGAAATCAGTGAATCGCGATACAAAGTCGGAACTGAAGATGTCAATGTAATCCGGCCATCCGAAGTGCAGTAAGTCGAGTAATACTTCAGTGCCGGTTTCTTCCGCAGCGTCGAGAATTGCCGCGAGCGAATCAAAATGATACGAACCCGGTATCTCTTCTATGCGATGCCAGCGCGCGCCAGCCCGAATCGTGCGAATCCCCAATGCGTGAAGACGTCTATAATCTTGGCGTGCAAAGCAGTCGTGCTGCGTCGAGGCTAGCAGATCGAGCCGCCGACCCTGCCGCACCTTGTGCGTCGAGCACTCGAAACCCGCCTGAAGAAAGCTTCGGAAAATGGGATACGAATTCAGCAATACTGTTCTCTGTTCTCCGCTTCTGGAGCGACGCAAACACCTTTTTCGCAGGTTGAATCCCACACACTCGCGTTTTCAGCCTGCGACTTATAGATCTGTATTAAAAGACTTTAGTTACAAAGACACGTAATTTAACGAGTCCTGAGCCATGCCCGTCATGACTCGTTGAGTGCCTGAGCAGCAGCTTTTCCTAGTGATGTAACTGCGTGGTATAGCTGGTTGAAGCTGCTATTAAGTATCTTACCAGATTGGGCCTGCTTCTGCCCACGGGAGGCCGGTAAAAGGTACTGGTTGACGGAGGCCAGAATCGCTTGCGTCATCTCGGGCATCAATGCTTCCGCTCTAATCAATGTTTTAGCGGCCAAAGAAATCGTACATGTGCGTCGCCGGTATTGAAGCGCTTTGACAATCGAGCGCACCGCGTAACCCGCCGACACTGAGAGACCCGGAGTATTTCCGATTACTCCAAACCACGCAAATTCCCGCTCAGCCGAGCCCTTGAATTCTGCATTCAAATAAGATCCCGTTCGCATTAATCCGGGAACTACAGTTAAAACGCGTACGTGTTGAGAATCGAGCTCTACGCTCAACCCATTTGAAAATGCGACGAACGCGAATTTCGCGCAGCAATACGGCAAAAGGTGCGGTACACTGACACGCCCTCCCACCGAGGTGATGTTAACGATATTCCCGCTGCCGCGCTCTTTCATGTGCGGCAACACAGCGAAGCTCAAATTCACAGGCGCCCAGAACATGGTTTTCATGGCGCGTTCGAAATCAGCGTGGTGCACATCATCAACTGGCGCGACGCTGATAATCCCGGCATTATTAATCAGCACGTCGATTTTGCCGAATCGGTCCAAAATGCGAGCGACAAGCGGCTGAATTTCAGATTCCTCAGTTAGATCGCACGGAAAAACGGCAGCTTCGATTCCGCGCTTCGCGAGCCGCATGCGTGCCTCTTCCAACTCGTTGGCATTGCGCGCACAGAGCGCAAGCCGGCTGCCAAATTTTCCGAGCTCGTAGGCTAATGCGAGCCCCAGGCCGCGCGAGCCGCCGGTGATCAAAACGACTTTGCCGTGCAGGTCGAGTTTCGGCTTCGCAGCGCGCGCCATTAGCTTAGCTGCGGCCACCGCCCCGGCGGCTGAAACCGCTCCCGCAGTTAGCCAAGCCATCGTACGAGCAGATCGGCGTTTCGGATTCTGTTGCACGCGCTTCGAAAAAGAGAATGCAATGGAGGCGTAAATGTTTCGCCGGGAAAAGTCCCGGTCCGTCAGCAAGAGGCAATCCGATGTTAAGCTGAGACAGAGTTTTCAGCGCCTTTACGGCAGGGCCGGTAGCTCAGTTGGTAGAGCATCGCACTTTTAATGCGGTGGTCGCGGGTTCGAGTCCCGCCCGGCTCACCAAAACACAGCTGTCCGGACCGGAGACATAGGTAACAGTTTGTTCCTAAGACATAGGTAACACTTTTGGCCCGAACGGGTTTTCGAGGGGCTGCAAAGTTTTCTCCTCCAGGTCGACGTAACCGAGATCGTAATGCATAAAGCTAACGAGCCAGATGCCGTCGTCCACTTCCTTGATTCCCACTGCCTGGCCCGCCAGGCAGGTGCTTAAATTGATTTTTTTGCGATAGAGACAGAGGCGGCCACAGTTGGTGACGACAACCGTCTTGTCATGGAATGGATAGCGCGGCTCGCCGATCCCGCGGTAGGGCGTGGCAGAAGCAGTATAGATTTCGGCCGGGCACTTCATCTCGAGCGCCTGATGCGGACGCTCGTTGTTGAATTCTTCAATGAAGGTGTCGAACTTACCTTGCTGCTGCAGAATATTGGCGCCGGCCGGCCGAGTGGCTTCTCTCTTCAGAGTCAGGTGCATGCGCTCGTGCCTTCCGTTCTGCTGCGGATGCCCTGGACGAATGCGTTCGATGGTAATGCCCAGGCGCAGCCACCAGACCGAGAGCTTCGATAGGTTGAAGAGCCCATTGGGGGAAGCGAAGGGAACGCCATTATCGGAGCGGATGGCTTGAGGTAACCCGCGTTCCTGGAACAGGCGCTCAAAGGCGGTAAAGGCAAACTGTTCCTGGTTGGATTCCATGGCCTCGCACAGCAGGAGATAACGCGAAGCATGATCGGTCACGGTGAGTGGATAACAGTACTTCTTGTTGCCCAACTGGAACTCGCCTTTGTAGTCGGTGCACCACAAGGCATTCGGGTTTAAGCCCGAGGAAAGCGGCGTGCCTTCGGCATGGGTCCTGGAGCGCTTGGCTCGCGTGACCAGCTCGTGGCGATCCAGGATGGCGTGAATGGTACTGTAGGCAGGCACTTTCACTTCGTGCGGGAGCCGTCGCAGCAGGCGTTCACGAATCTTGCGCGCGCCCCAGTTCGGCTTCTCGCGCTTAGCCGCTAGGATCGCCGCTTCCACCTGTTCGGAAAGCTGATTGGCATACCGGTGCGGGCGCCGCGCCCGATCCGTGAGCCCCTCCAAACCGCATTCTTGATAGCGGTCCACGATCTTGTAGCCGGTCTTGCGTGAGATCCCAAACTCCCGGCACAGCGACGCCATGCTCTCCCCGTCTTTCAACCGAATCACGAATCGTATGCGTTCGTCCATCACAGAACTTTCCTTCCATGGCATCCCACTTCCGCCTTCCTAAAAGGTCAAAAGTGTAACCCATGTCTCCGGAACGTTCTGTTACCTGTGTCTCAGGTCGCACAAGCTTTTTAAACCCATGCCGCTCCGCTGGCCGGCATTAGACGGCGGCGCGTGATTTTGTTACGCTGAAATTGCAGAGGTCCCAGCCTGTCGACCTGTAACTGCACCCCGAAATGGAACCAGTAAATACATTTGATGGCACTGCTACGGAAGATGTTCAGCCGGCGCCGGAGCCTGCATCTGAAGGCGCCGAGCCGCGCGAAACTTCCGCTTCAGCGGCAGAACTGATTGCCGAGCGAGATCGTTTAGCGAGAGAGAAAAATGAGCTGCAGGAGTTGCTGCAGCGCCGTCAGGCCGAGTTTGAGAACTATCGCAGGAGAGTGGAGCGCGAACGCGGCGAATTGTTCGAGTTTGCAACCATGGACGCAGTCAAATCGCTGCTTCCCGTTCTCGATGACTTTGAGCGGGCCCTGAGAGTCGAGACCGCGGACAAAGAATACGCGCGTGGCATGGAATTGATCTACCAGCGCCTGTTTGAAGCTTTAAAGAAGTTGGGTCTCGAGCCGATTTCGACTGAAGGCGAGCTGTTCAATCCGCACGTTCATCACGCCGTCGAGATGGTGGATACTGAAGCCCATCCCGACCAAACGATCCTCGAAGAATATCAGCGCGGCTATAACTTCAAGGGACGCCTTGTCCGGCCCGCAATGCTAAAAGTAGCAGTTAACCGGTGAGCTGCCGCATCGGAATGATCTGAGAAACGATGAGTGTCGCTAAACGAGATTACTATGAAATTCTAGGCGTCTCGCGCGATTGCGATGATCAGGCGCTTAAGAGCGCGTACCGCAAGCTGGCGCTCCAACACCATCCCGATCGCAATCCTGAAAATCAAGGCTCGGAGGAAAGGTTCAAGGAAGCTGCGGAGGCGTACGCGATTCTCAGCGATCCGCAAAAACGGGCCGCTTACGACCGTTACGGACATCAGGCCTTCAACGGTGCGGGCCAGGGCTTTGACGCGTCAGCGTTCGATTTCGGAGATATTCTCGGCGACCTTTTCGGGTTCGATTTTTTTGGGGGCGGGCAGCGCAGCCGCCGAAACCGGCCCGAGCGCGGCGAAGACATCCGCTACGACCTCGAGATCAGCTTTGAGGATTCTATGCGTGGCATGTCGGCCGATCTGCAGGTTCCGCGCATGGAGCCCTGCTCGCGCTGCCATGGATCTGGCGGCGAGCCCAACGGCGGTCTGGTTACGTGCTCTGTATGTAATGGCCGCGGCGAGGTGATTTATCAGCAGAGCTTCTTGTCTATCCGCAAGACCTGTCCCAGTTGCGGCGGCCGGGGCCAGGCGATTCGAAAAGTGTGCGTCCAATGCCGCGGCGAACGCTTCAACCGCATCGAAAGGAAGCTGAAGGTCAACATTCCCGCCGGCGTCGATACGGGCACGCGCCTGCGCCTCGCCAGCGAAGGCAATCCGGCCCCGCAGGGCGGCGAATCCGGCGACCTCTACGTAATCATTAAGGTTACTGAGCACCCGGTTTTCGAGCGCCGCGAAACCGATCTGCACTGCACTCTGCCCATCAACATCGCGCAGGCAACATTGGGTGCGGAAATTACTATCGATACGTTCGATGGCGCGCAAAACATTCGCGTTCCCGAAGGAACGCAATCCGGCGCTCAGTTTAAACTGCGCGGCCTCGGCGTGCCGCATCTGAACAGCCGTGCGCGCGGCGATTTATATGTGCACATCGACGTGCAGATTCCGAAAAAATTGACTCGCGAGCAGCGCAGGCTCTTTGAAGAGCTGCACAGCATTCTTCCTGCCAATAACGCGCCTCACGAGAAGAGCGTCTTCGATAGAGTACGCGACTTTTTCGGGTAAGCGATTTCTGTTCGTGATCTTGCGCATCCTGCGCGCATTCGCTCTTATCGCTTTCGTTCTTGCCGCAACGAACTTCGTTGTGCTTGCGTTCCTCGGGCATTACGACTTTCGACTCGGGCCGCTGCACCTGGCTGCCACATATCTTTTCAAGCCGCTTCTGTACCTGAACGCGGCCTTTCTGATTGCCCTTGTGTCTCAGAGCGGCCTGCGAGCTTCCGATTCAGATACGCCGGAAGCACGTTCGTTCAAAGCCGGCCTCTTATTTTGGGTAGCCGGCCTTGCGATCATCGCCGCGGTCTATAGCATTTCCTTCCAAATCAATCTCGATTTTCCCGACTGGACTCATCGCACCCTCACGACCGGTGCGAAACCCTGGAGCTTCTTCGTTCACCGCCAATATGACGGTTTCTACCGCCCGCTCACGTTTCTCTCTTTGTGGCTCGATAACCAAGTCTTTGGACCAGCGCTGTGGGGCTATCACATTCAAAATCTACTGCTACACCTGCTGAATGGCTTCCTTGTCGCGCGGCTTGCCTTTCGGCTCGGGCTGAATCTCAGGCTTTCGCGTTGGGCCGGCATTGCATTCCTCGCCGTTCCGGCCTCTTTCGAAGCTGTCATCTGGCCCGGCGCCCGCTTCGATCTTATGGCAGCGGCATTCACCTTTTTCGCCCTCGAACGCGCGCTTGCAGGCTCCGCATGGGTCAGCATGCTCGCTTATTGCCTTGGAGTTCTGTGCAAGGAGAGCGCCTACGCCTATCCGCTGCTCATCGCCGGTCTGTTTTTACTACGCTGTCCTCTTGGGCTGCGTTGGACGCGCGAACGCTGGTTGCCGATTTTCTATTCGGCCATCGCGGCGACCGTAATGCTCGTGCTGATCCGGATTGCCGTTTATGGAAATCTGGGCGGCTACCCCGATGTGGTCAGCGGTGGAAACGTAAATTTCGTCGTGCACGCAAAAACCTTCAGCTCCCTCGCGACGCGCATGCCGGCAGCTCTGTTCTTAATTAATACCGGAGCGGGCTTGCCGATCTGGCTCCGCATTACCCTTTTCGCGTACACCGCTTTTCTGGCGATTGTTCTGTTCAGGGGAGCGAGCGCCGGAGCGCGAACGGCTCTCCTTCTGCTTCCGTTTCTCGCAGTCGTTCCGATGCTCAATATGTTCGGCTGGATGACGCAATTCGCGCAGCAGGGACGGTACTTGTACCACCCGGTGATTTGGATCGTATTCATTATGGTTTGGGCGTTGCGATCCGTGCGATTCAGCTCAGCGCTGCTTACCGCGTGGGTCGTGATCATGGCTGCGGCCGCGCTCTTCAACACACTGGTCTACATCAGGATGATGCGGACCGTCGGGGTTGCCGTAACCGATGCCGCCGCGGCGTGCAAGGGCGCGAGCTGCTGCCGCACTCTCGAATTGCGCGATGTCCCCCGCGATCTCGACGGAGCTTTCTACTTCCGCTATCAAGTCATGCACGATTTGAAACACGCCCTGCCCGGAGTTTCGATCGTGTCGAACGATACTTCGGAAGTTGGTGTATGTACCGTCAGGCTTTGGTGGACTCGCCGCAACACCTGGACCGAAACAAGGTAAAGAGCAGTCGAAGGGCGGCCTGCTCTGACGCCATCCCTCAAATGTAGGGGCCGGGAATGCGCCCGGCCCCGCCCATCTAACGCGGCGCCACCTTGTCGTTGTGCTTCTCTTGATAAATTTGGCGGCTCGCGCGATTCTGTTCGCGGTTGACGTTGTTTCGTTCCGCAGGCGTTAACTTCCCGCCATTGGTGCGGCGATCTGCATTCACCTGACGGTTGATGTTCCGTTCTCGATTTTCCGCTCTCGCCGTCTCGCCGGGAGTCATTTCGCCGCTGCGTGCGCCCTGCGAGATGCGCTGCTGCTGTTCCTGCCTGCGCGCGTCGACGCGATTATTCCCGTATTGCGCGTTTGCGCCGTTATGCTTGTCCGCGTAGATCGACTGGCCCAAATTATTCTGCTGCCGGTTCACCTGGTGGCGTTCCTGCGGGGTGAGCCTGCCATCATTCGCCCGCCGGTCGGAGCGGATCTCCCCATTGACGTTCGCTTCGCGACGTTCCAGATTACCGCTTTCACCCGCTGTGAGCCGTCCGGAGGCGATACCATTTGCGATGCGACCCTGTTGATTGAAACGGCGGCCGTTCACGGAATCCATGGCCGCGACAGCCGGCCGTCCATGATTCACAGAAGCGAATTGGCTGCGATCTTGACTGGCCGCTTCTCGATGTGCGATCTGAGTTGCAGTCGGCTGAAAATGCTGCTCACGGAGCGCTGCCTGTTCCTGCGCGCTCGGACGCGCCATTACGCCTCCCGGGCCGTTGAAACTTGCGCGGTTGTTCACGAATGCCGCGTGGTTGATGACGTTACGATCGACATACACGTTTCTGATCACGGTCGTGTTCACATTCATCACCGCCGTGTTATACCGGAACAGCCCGCCCGACCAATAGCCGCCAACGAACCCAAGCCCCATATAGCCGAAACCGTAATTCACGCCGCCGTAGAAACCAACGTGCGGTCCCCAATAACCGGCGTGCCATAGATATGCGCCATTACCGAAACCCCAGTAGCCCGGCGTCCAGAGAAATCCGACGCGTGGCGGCGCGACCCATACGCCAGGTACCCAGTAATATCCCGCCGGTCCCCAGGCCCAATACCCCGGTGTCCAAAGATATCCCTCCATGGGACAGGCTGGTTGCACGTAAACCGGCAAAACCGGTGGCGCAATCGTAATGGAGAGGGCGATTCCCGCCGACGATTTTACAGGTACAGCACATAAAGAAACGGCCAAAGCCGCTGCCGCAAAAAAATTTCTAGGTTTCGTTGTTATCCGCACGTTGTTATCCTCCGTGGGATCTGCTCGAGGCGATCCTCACACCGACACAGACGTAGTTCGGCTGTACAGGTGTACTTCTCGGCGATTAATTGGCCTTAAGCTTCAACGAGCCGCGTACTAGATCTTCAGCGCCGCAGCAACTTGAAGGCGTGATTCGCGCCCTGCTGTTGGTTTACAGCCAGGTCGATCCATAACATCGCAAGAGGCTCGAGGAGACGCGCGTTCTTGAGTGGTCCCACATCCACCGGATTCAGTCCCACTTCCGCGATCAACTGCTTTGCCAGGTTCTTCGCATCCTGGTGATCGCCGCAATAAAATCCGTCGGCGCGTTCCGTTCCAAACTGTGCGTTGCCATAGTTCCCTGCGCCGATCGTGTTGAACGCTTTCACGACGCGACTGGATGGCGCAAAGCTTGCAACCATTTCCCCGGCCGAAGTGGTCGTGCCGAGAACCAGCCCACTTAAATCGGAAGCCAGCGGGTTGGTACAGTCAATCAAAATTTTGTCGTCGAGGTGGCCCGCATTTCGAATCGCATCCTGAGCGGCAGGCCAGGGCACACTCAGAACGACGATGTCTGCTTCCGCAGCCGCTTCCTGATTCCTCGCTACTTGAGCACCCGCGACGATTTGTCGCTTTGTCTTTTGCGGGTCAGGCACTCCGAACGTAATCTTATGGCCCTTGCCCAGCCATATCCGTCCTAACGCCCCGCCAACATTACCTGCGCCCAGAACAGCGATTCGAAACGTTCGATTCATGTTGCTCATGATAACGGCTCATGCGAGTCGGAAACACCACCCGATCAGGCAGGTCTCACGACGCAGGAGATTGAACGCCACTCAGCTTCAGCGGGTCAGAAACATGCGCCGGGAAAGTGAGTTCGGCTTAAAGAAGAGCCAGCGACGTCGAATGGCACGCCGCTATTTCGCCGGGTATTGCTTCGAAAACTTGTTGCGCGGATTATATACCTCGAAGCTGCCATCTTCATTCGCCGTCACGCGCAAGTAGTACCCCGTATCCACCTCCGTCACATTCGCGATGAACGGGTCGGAGACGTTGTGCTCTTTCCCGCCCGCATCCGCGAAATGCAATTGCCATAAATCCTGAAGACCCGGCGACGACTTGACAATGTCCCACGCTGAGGGGCTCGCGCCTTTCTTCGAAGCGTTGTCCATGATCGCGACGCGCGGCTGGATCCCGTGCACGAACGCCGGACTGTTGCTCTGATCCAAACCGTGATGCGACACGACAAAAATCTCCGCCTTTCCGATCTTGTTATTCGGACAGACGAGTTCCAGCTCCTTATCCCAAGTAAGATCTCCCAGATCGACGATTCTCAAAGTTCCATAGGTGATCACGAGACCGACCGAGCGCGCATTCTCGGTTGGGTCTGTGGCTTTCGGCTCGACGCCCCCGCAGAACGGATTCGGCTGCCCGGCGCCCGGAAGCGGCTGCTGGATTAAGTTCCCATCGGCGCTGACGACGGTCGCCTCGATTCCTTTTATAGGCAGCCGGTCACCCGGTTTCGCCGTCAGATGATTCGCGCCGACGATCGCCTTCTCATAATCCGCATACAGCCGACTCACTGCCCTGCTCCCCTCGCGGTTCGGCCCGTGATCGACGAATGTGCCCACCGGAATCTTCCCGATCAATTGCGGCACTCCGCCCACGTGGTCTGCGTGATAATGCGTAATGACCACGAGATCGATTTTCTTAATCTTGGCCAGCTTGGCCGCTTTCGCGATTCGATCTGCGTCGCGATACGCGTTTCCCGGCCAGCCGGTATCGATCAGCAGTGACTGCTTCGCCGGCGTGACGAACAACGTCGCTTGACCGCCTTCCACATCGACGAAGTAAATTTCAAGCGGCTTCTGCGCAGCTGGCGCTACAACCGCAATCCATAAAACGCACGTAAGAATCGATGCGGGCCGCATTTTGCCTGATCCTAACAAACACGAACTTCCCCGGATCACCGGCCAGCTATTCTGTCTATGTCGAGCCGAAAGAGCAGCATGAGCATTCCGCATCTTCGCGCTCTGGAATCCGAAGCGATTTACATCCTTCGCGAAGCGGCCGCACAGTTCAGCCGCCCGGCCGTCCTCTATTCCATCGGAAAGGATTCGTCCGTTCTGCTGCATCTGGCGCAGAAAGCGTTCCAACCGGCTCGCCTTCCTTTCCCGCTGCTGCACGTCGATACCAGCTTTAAATTTCGCGAGATGCTCGAGTTTCGCGACCGGATCTGCGCCGATTCCAATCTCAATCTGCTTGTACACACAAACCGCGAGGCGCTCGAGGAAGGCGCAAGCCCTTTCGTACTCGGCACCGCGAAGTGTTGCGCGCAGCTCAAGACCAAAGCGCTTTTAGACGCCCTCAAGTTGCACCGCATCGACGCAGCCATCGGCGGCGCGCGCCGCGATGAGGAGAAGTCGCGCGCGAAGGAACGCATTTTTTCCTTTCGCGATGCTTTCGGTCAATGGAACCCCAAAGATCAGCGCCCCGAAATGTGGAACCTCTTCAACGGACGCATCGATCCCGGCCAAACCATGCGCGTGTTTCCGCTCTCAAACTGGACCGAGCTGGATATCTGGGAATACATCGATCTGGAGGCCATCGGAATCGTCCCCCTCTATTTCGCGCATGAACGCGAGGTTGTGGTGCGCGGCCCGCTCCTGATCCCGCTCGAGCACAATCCGCCTCTTCTGCCGGGCGAGCACGTCGAAACCGTTCGCTGCCGCTTCCGCACGCTCGGTTGTACCTATTGCACGGGCGCCATTCGTTCGAACGCCGCTACCATTCGCGACATCATCGGCGAACTGCGTATGGCCCGAAGATCGGAGCGCGAAACCCGCATCATCGATTACGACACGGAGGGCTCGATGGAACTGAAGAAACGGGAAGGTTACTTTTGAAATGCCGCCAATCAAAGCAGGAATTGCCCCCATGCTCTCCGTTCGAAACGGCGTCCAAAGTCGTCGATTTCTATACGGTCGGCTTCAGAGCTGCCGACCTGTTTCGCAGCAATGACGAGAGCGGCGCGGTCGCTCAATTCACCTCCCGGCGAGCGCATCGTTGCCGCCAAGCCAACGTAGCGACTCACCCTTTCTAGTCGCTTCCCTCATTCCTCCGGTTACCTTGTTTTCACACAGCCTGGTCAGCGAGCGGTTCCCTCAAATCTGCAACACTGAATGGAGGACCCCAACCGTTGCCGTTCTGTACCAACTGCGGAACTAGCGTTGACCCGTACGCCTCCTTTTGCCACAACTGCGGCGCGCCGCAAGCCCCTCGCGCGGCCCCGGCGGGCGACTTCCTCGAGGGCCTCAGCGACCGCACCGCGTCCATTCTCTGCTACATCCCGGTGTTCGGTGTTATCCCCGCGATCGTCCTTCTCGCTTCCCGCAAGTACCGAATGAACCACCGCGTCCGTTTCAATGCGTTTCAGTCGCTATATCTCTTCGTCGCCTGGCTGATTGTCTCGTCCGCCGGCCCGGCCTTCTTTCTAACTGGCTTGGGAGTCGAACGCGCCATCTTTGGTCTCCTCAAAGTCGTCCTGTTTATCTGCTGGATCTACCTGCTGATTAAAGCCGCTCACGAAGAACAAGTGAAGCTCCCCATAATCGGCGATCTCGCCGCCCGCTCCACCGCCGAACAGCTATAGTATCTTTATTCAGTACGGTGAATAAAAATAAGAAGCCGCTCGCTGTTGGCGTCATCGGGTTTCGCGGCTACAGTGGAGCTGAGCTCCTTCGCATTCTGTCGCGCCATTCGGGTGTCGATGTTGCTTTGATTGAGCACCGCGCTGATGCACCGGAGCGCGCCCGCCCCCTGGGCGTGAAGCCGCGTAAGAGCATCCCAGCGCATATCGATGCCATCCGGAAAGAAGAATTTGAGCTCGTCTTTTTAGCCACTCCGGCCGCCGCCTCGATCGAACTCGTGCCTGCAATTTTAGAGACGGGCGCCAAAGTGATCGACCTGAGCGGCGCTTTCCGCCTACGCGATGCGGAGACTTACTCGCGCTGGTACAAGGAGCGGCACCGCGCGGCCGCTCTTCTCGACGAAGCAGTCTATGGCGCGCCAGAGTTCTACCGCGATCGCATCGGAAGCGCACGCCTGGTGGCGAATCCCGGTTGTTATCCGACTGCCGCGAATCTTGCGATTCGACCCCTCATCGCGGCCGAGGTTGTCGATCGCAGCCGGGGCGTCATTTGCGACGCCAAATCCGGCGTCAGCGGCGCAGGCAGAAAAGCATCGCTCGAGACCAGTTTCTGCGAAGTTGCCGGCAACTTTAGCCCCTACGCCCTGATTGAGCATCGGCATGTTCCTGAAGTCTTACAGAATTCAGGACTGGGCGAGCGCGAATTCACGTTTACGGCTCAGCTGCTGCCGCTTGAGCGCGGCATCTGCGAGACCATCTACATCCGCACTCAGCACATCGAAAAACCCGTCGATCTGCTCGCAATTTATGAAGAATCCTACGCCGATGAGCCGTTTATCCGCCTCTACGCGCCCGGCAAAGTGCCCGACCTCCGCGCAGTCCAGAACACCAATTTTTGCGATATCGGTTTCGCTATTGATCCGGAGAGCCAGCGTGCCGTGATCGTCGCCGCTATCGACAACCTCGTGAAAGGCGCAGCCGGGCAAGCCGTTCAGAATATGAATCTTATGCTCGGCCTTCCGGAAACGGAAGCTCTCCTGTGAAGATTCTCGTCAAAGTAGGAGGCACGCTTCTCGAAACCGGCGAGGCCCGCGACGCCATCGCCCGGCAGCTGGCGGCAGTTGCGGCCACCCACGACCTTCTCGTCGTTCATGGCGGCGGCAAGCAGGTAACGCGCTATCTCGAAGATCGCGGCCTCGCAAGCCGCTTCGTCAACGGATTGCGAGTTTCAGACGCCGCCGTAATCGATGCGCTTCTCAAGGTCGTCGCTGGGGACGTGAATAAACAGCTGGTTTCTGCGCTCCGCGCTGCCGGCGTCTCAGCCTTCGGCCTTTCAGGTGTTGATGGCGGATTGACTCGCGCAGTTCCGCTCGATCCAGATCTCGGGTATGTCGGAGCAGCCGCCTATACGGACGCCCGCCTGCTCGCACTGCTCAGGAACGCCGGCTATGTTCCCGTCGTGGCCTGCCTCGCTGCCGACGCGGATGGAACCATCTATAACGTGAACGCCGATGAAATGGCCGCCTCCTGCGCCGTCGCCTGGAAAGCTGAAACGCTGCTCTTCCTTACCGACGTCCCGGGCATTAAGGATACTGAAAACCGCGTCATTTCACACTTGACACCCTGTCAGGCCCGTGAGCTGATCCACTCCGGGATCGTCCACGGCGGCATGCAAGCCAAGCTCCAGGCCTCCCTCTCAGCCGTAAAACAAGGTGTCAGCGAAGTCAGAATCGCATCCGGGGTCGAACAGGGTATCTGCGGCCGCCTTCTCGCGGCAGAGCCGCTCGGCACCCGCCTGAGTCGCGAGAATTCGACGCAATTACCTGGGATTCACGGTTAAAGCTGATCTTTTTTTAAAAATAAATCGTCATACTCGTATTTTTCCCTAGATTTTTGGATTAAGTACCAGTATACTCAGTACCACATCCGCCTAGTACTAAGGCGCATTTTCGGGAGGGAATATGCGTGCATTAACCTTGGATATACAAGAATCGGCTGGCCACGTCCTGTGTTGCACTATCTTTCGCCCGGGCGGGCGGAAGTTATTAGCCAAAGGACATATCTTGAGCGATGAAGATGTGCGTCTGCTCAAGACGGAAGGCATGAATCAGGTCTGGGTCACCCAGCTCGAGGACGGCGAGGTTGGCGAAGACGACGCCGTGATGGCGGTCGGGGGCGCCATCTGCTGCGGCTCGGTAGAAATCCGGCTCGCGGCCGGCGGACGCGCGAATCTCGTCGCCACAGAGGACTGTTGCGCACTCGTCGACGAGGACCTTCTGAAGCAAATCAACTGCATCAGCACGGTTGTGATTGCGACCGTTGGGAATTTCCGCTACGTTCGCGCGGGCGAGAAGCTCGCAACCGTGAAAAGTTCTCCGTTCGCCGTAGCCCAAGCCCAGCTTGACGCCATCCTGTCCATCTTGGGTGAGCGCGGCCCGATTCTGCAGGCCCGCCCTATCCGGGATGCCGGTGTCGCGGTCCTCTACACTGACCCGGTCCACGGTGATCGAGCGCGCACTCTTTTTGAGAACGTAGTCCGTACGCGCATGGAACGGTTCGGCGCGGTCGTTCGGTACGCGCTGGCCGCGCTCGAAGAAGAAGAGCAGGTCACGCGATCTCTCCAGCATCTGCTGCGAACCAAACCTTCAGCCGTCCTAGTCGCCTCAACTACCGCGCCGGCAGGCCCCGAAGATGTCGTCGGTAGAGCATTCGTGCGGCTGGGCGCTCACATTGAAAGTTTCCTTGCTCCCGTCGAGCCCGGCAACTTGATGCTGCTTAGCTACAAAGGCGATGTGCCGATTCTCTCTGCGCCATGCTGTTTCCGCTCGGCCAAGCCGAATGTGTTGGATCTAATTCTGCCCCCCATGCTCGCCCGCTACCGGGTCTCAGGCTGGGAGATCGCCTGTCTCGGACACGGCGGCCTTCTCTGCTGAACCTTCTTCCACCGAACCCGAGACCGAAACTCCGAGCGGCCTCGGGTTCTCCTAGTGCCGGGTGCGCAACACACCCGGCACTTTTTTGCCCCCGATAGTCCCTCGGAAATCATAAAGAACGATTCCGATGCGCCTCTAGACAATCAAAGGCAGGTTCGTCCTGACGAGAGCCGGGGGGACGGTGGGCCTGGATACGGGAACGATCAAACAAATAGATCGTGAATTCCCCGCCCTCTCGCCGGGAACGCGATGTCTATTTTTCTTAACTAGAGTAGCCGCGTCAAAGAGTTATACAAGCTTCGACGTCCTCAGCACAAAGGCGCTGAACAACGATAGAGCTCACCTGATATTCGACGATACCAGCAATGAGGCAGTGCGAAGGGCCTCATTTCCTTCAGTCCTCCCCGTGCGGGATGTGCGGCAAATAATCGTAGATGGACGGAAAACCTGCCGCCCGCAATAAATGCTTTTCGGGCAGCGCCTCTCGCCGTTCCGCAAACCTGGACGGGAGTTATGATGAGTTTCACATGCCTGAACCGTCGGAAGCAGATGAGCTCAGCGTAAAAGTCATTCAGGTGATCGCCGAGACGCAGCGCATCCCTGTGGAATCCATCTCTCCCGACAACACCTTCGAGGAGCTCAAGATCGATTCCCTCGACGGAATCAACATCATCTTCGCGCTGGAAAACGCGTTCGATATCAATATTCCCGACGAAGGCATCCAGAATATGCGCTCGGTCCGGGAAATCATTACCGGCGTCCGTCAACTCCTCGAGGAAAAGACCCAGACTGTGCCGCCGGGTGCGGCGTGAACCGGGTCGCCGTTACCGGCCTCGGAATCGTGTGTGCGCTGGGAAACACTGCACCCGAATGTTGGGAAGCCCTAGCCGCAGGGCGCAGTGGGATTCGGCCCCTCACCGACCCGGGCGATCCACCCTACAAGTTTCAGAATGGCGCGCAAGCTTGGAATTTCAAGAGCTCCGATCACTTCAGCGAAAAGGATCTCATCATGCTCGAGCGCTTTGCCCAATTCGCGGCCGTTGCCGCGCGTGAAGCGGTAGCTCAGAGCGGCCTCTGCTTCACAGGAGACCTCGCCGATTCTTGCGCGATCGTCACCGGAACCAGCGTAGGCGGCCAGTTTTCCGAAGAAGAAGGCTACCGTCGCCTGTACGTTGACCGAAACCCGCGCATTGCTCCGCTCACTATTCCGCGCACGATGGCCAACGCAGGCGCAAGCCGTATTTCGCTCGAGTTCGGCATTCGCGGCCCAGCTTACACCGTTTCGACTGCGTGCTCGTCTTCGAACCACGCCATAGGCCAGGCTTTTTGGATGGTGCGCGCCGGACAAGTCAAGGCTGCGATCGCCGGTGGCAGTGAGGCCGTTTTCGCTGAAGGCCTGTTGCGCGCCTGGGAGGCCATGCGTGTCGTTTCACCCGATGTCTGCCGCCCGTTCTCGGCAGATCGAAAAGGACTCACCTTAGGCGAAGGCGGCGCAATGCTCGTGCTTGAGAACTGGGATTACGCCCAGGCCCGGGGCGTCGAGATTCTTGGCGAAATTGCGGGCTTCGGCATGAGCTCGGACGCCTTCCACATCACTCAGCCATGCCCGGAGGGACCGGCGAAAGCCATGCGTTGGGCGCTTCAAGATGCCGACGTCGAAGCGGGGCAGATAAACTACATCAATGCACACGGCACCGGCACATTGGCCAATGACGCAACCGAGACCCAAGCAATTCGCCTTATATTCTCTAACCACGCCGACCAGCTTCTAGTCAGCTCGACCAAATCAATGCATGGACATACGTTAGGCGGGGCTGGCGCGATCGAGGCTGGGGCAACCCTGCTCGCGCTCAGAAATGGGTTGGCTCCTCCGACCGCGAACTTCACAATCGCTGATCCGGCGTGCGATCTCGATGTGGTCCCGAACGCTGCCCGGAGCGCTGATATGGAATTTGCGATTTCGAACACCTTCGCGTTCGGCGGCCTAAATGCCACGCTCGTGATGAAGCGGGTCTGACCTCTTGCTAAATTGCCAGAAGCGGGGCAGCCGGATACCGGCATCTAAGAGTTGGCCATGAAAATCTCGATTGGAGCGGATCACGCAGGCTATGAAATGAAGCGGATGCTGGTCGACTTCGTCGAGAAACTCGGTCACAGCGTTCACGATGTCGGCACGTTCGAGCCCGAGAAGCCGGACGATTATCCCGATTACGCAACTTTGGTGGCCGAAGACATTCGCTCCGGGAACGCAGAACGCGGAATCCTGATCTGCGGCAGCGGCGTCGGCGTGTCGGTTGCCGCGAACAAATTCAAAGGCATTCGCGCCGGAATTTGCCATGATCACTATTCCGCGCATCAAGGCGTCGAGCACGACAACATGAATATCCTTGTGCTGGGCTCCCGGATCGTCGGGCAAATGGTTGCTCAGGATTCCGCCGAAGCGTTTCTGTCCGCGCGCTTCACCGGCGAGGAGCGGCATGTTCGGCGCCTCAATAAAGTGAAAGGAATTGAAGATAATGAGTTCCGCTAACCCACAGAGTGCCGCTGAAACGGCGAGTTTGTCCTTTTCACTCCCTAACGATTTGGAAAAAGCCGTCGCAGAGGCTCGCAAGAACTGGGACAACGCCGGAAAAACCGAGCGCCTCTGGAAGAAAGACGCCTCGCTATGGACCAATACCGATGAAGCGAAGTGGCTCGGCTGGCTCGACATCGTCGATCAGGAGCTATCGAACATCTCGAAGTTCAAGAGCTTGGCGGCCGAGGTCCGCGAGGACGGCTTCAGTCACATGCTGCTTCTCGGCATGGGTGGTTCGAGCCTGTGCCCCGAGGTTTTCAGCCTCACTTTCGGCAAGCAGCCGGGTTCGCCGGAGTTGCTCGTTCTCGATTCGACAGATCCGGTGTACATACTCAAGCTGAGAGCGCGGATCGATCCCGCCCGTACTTTATTCTGCGTTTCGAGCAAGTCAGGCACGACGCTCGAGCCGAACATTTACATGCAGTACTTCTTCGACGAAACGAAGAAGGTAGTGGGCGACCGCGCGGGCCATCACTTTATCGCCATCACCGATCCCGGCTCAAAGCTCGAAGGTGTATCCGA
Organism: uncultured Acidobacteriaceae bacterium; assembly: GCA_963703035.1. GTDB lineage: Bacteria > Acidobacteriota > Terriglobia > Bryobacterales > Bryobacteraceae > Bog-105. The sequence continues at coordinate 4,848,051 of OY969780.1, forward strand.
GAAACTCGGTTTTCGCCGCGTCTATCACGGCGTTCCGAGCATCGGTGGCCGGTATTCGGCTCTGTCGGATTTCGGACTGGTGCCGCATGCGGCCATGGGGCTCGATACTGAAAAACTATTGCGCCGCGCGGCCGTGATGGTCGAAAAATGTAAGATCCCCGGGGCAGCGCAGAATCCCGGTGTTTCTCTGGGACTGATTCTCGGTACTGCGGCCGCGCGGTTTGGCCGCGACAAGGTGACTCTCGTTTGCTCTCACTCGATCTACGATCTCGGCGCCTGGCTCGAGCAGTTGCTCGCTGAATCGACGGGAAAAGAGGGCCACGGCCTCATTCCTATAGATCGCGAGCCGTTGTTCCCGCCCGATAAATACGGCAAAGATCGTGTCTTCGCCTACATCAAATTCGCGGGCGACAACGATGCGGAAATCGAAGCTTCAGTCAACGCGCTCGAGCAAGCCGGTGAGCCGGTAATCCGGATCGTGCTGAACGATCTCTACGATCTCGGGCAAGCTTTTTTCCAATGGGAAATCGCAACGGCAGTTGCCGGATCCGTTCTCGGCATTAATGCTTTCAACCAGCCCGATGTCGAAGCGAGCAAAGTGGCGACCCGGGAGTTGACCTCCGAGTTTGAAAAGGCCGGCTCGCTGCCGCCCGAAGAACCTGTGCTCGAGCAAGACGGGATCAAGCTGTTCACCGACAAAGCCAATGCTGAGGCCTTGCTGAAACGTGGAAACAAACTAGGCGGCGTGATTCGTGAGCAGGTGGACCGGCTCAAGCCGGGAGATTATTTTGGTTTGCTCGCCTACATTCCCATGTTTCCGGAGTACGAAACCAAGCTGGAGGAGGTTCGCAAACACATCGTCGAATCGAAGCAGGTTGCAACCGTCCTGGGCTTCGGACCCCGCTTTCTGCACAGTACAGGTCAGGCCTATAAAGGCGGACCGAATTCGGGCGTGTTCCTGCAGATCACCTGCGACGACGCGCAAGACCTGCCCGTCCCGCAGCAGAAATATACGTTCGGTGTTGTGAAGGCCGCCCAGGCGCGTGGAGATTTCCAGGTATTAACGGACCGGCACCGGCGCGCCCTGCGCGTTCACCTCGGCAAAGATTTGAAGAAGGGTCTCGATCGGCTGAACGATCTAATCTGCGCCGCCGTCGCGCACTGAAGCATTTACGGTTTCGCTTCGGGCGTTGCCGCCTGCTCCACCTGAAGGCTCACGACAACTCTCGCGCGAATGTCTAAGCTGCCCGCCTCAATCGGCGTGGGAGCAGCCCCGCCAACCTGCGCGCTCATCCTGGCCTGAGCAAACACTGGCCGCGGTCCCGGCTCTTCACTGGCTTCCGCGTCAATGATTCCGACGACCCGCAGGTTCAGCGCTTCCGCAATTGCTTCCGCACTGGCGCGCGCCTTCGCTGCTGCTTCAGCCAAAGCTTGCGCTCGCGCCGCTTCGTCGTTGCGCAGCATGAACGTGATGCCGTTGATGTCATTAGCTCCTGCATGTGTCGCCGTATCGATAATCTTTCCAACCGCGGCGAGATCGTCTAACGTGACGAGGACTGTATTGCTTGCCCGATATCCAATTAGTTTAGGCGCGCTTCCATCATTGGAATACTTGTAATCGGCTGAAATGGAATACCCTGTCGTCTTCACTTGGCCACCGACGCCAAGAGCCGGCCTTAGCTTGTCCAGTACGTCACCCGTTTGCGTTGCATTCTGCTCGGCAGCGCCTTGCGCTGTCGAGGCCTGCGTCACCACCCCGATGCTGATCTGGGCCCGATCGGGTTTTGCATTCACGGTCGCTTCCCCGGAAGCGCGAACCACGTGCGTCAATTGAGGCGCATCCTGCGCCGGAATGGCGAAAGGCAGCACAAGCAGTGCACAGACGTAACGGCAGAGCATAATCTTTACAACTTAACAGCGTCAAGCCGTATCGAATTTCTGGACGGCTTCCCGCACGATCCGGGCCAGTTGCCTGGTTCGACTTTCCCAAGTGAATTCGCGCAGCACCATCAAATGTAAATCGGCGAGCAATTCTTGAAATTGGCCGGGATCAGAAAGGAACTGATTGATGCAGCCAGCGAGCGATTCTGCGGAATTTCCTACCAGGATCTTGCTTGCGGTATCGGCGTCGAGAAACTCGAGCGCCATTGGAGTCGCAGCCACATAGGTCCGGTTTGACAGCGCCTCGACCACTTTGTTCTTGAATCCGCCTCCAGTAATCAGCGGCGCAACGTAGAGCGAGCTGTGTGCAATTTCAAAATTCATGTCCTCTACGTAGCCGGTCACACGAATGCTATGGCTGGCGCGGCTCATCAGCTCGGGTACTGGATTTGCGCCGGCGATGACCAGGTGCGCCTCGGGGTGCGCTTTGCGGACGGCGGGCAGCACATGGTCAATGAACCAGATCGCAGCCTGATAGTTCGGCGGAAAATTCATGTTGCCGGAAAAGATGAGACGTCCGCTTACCTTCTCAAACTGCGTTGATCGCGCCGGAGTCGATACGCCGTTCAGCAGGACATGTGTACGATCCGCACATCCGGAAATACGATCGAGCGCCTTCTTGTCAACGCCCGAGACCACCACGTTTGCATGTGAGCGCCGCCCGTAATAGCGTTCTTGCAAGCAGGCTTCCACGGCATAGCGGAAAGCGGTGATGAAGGCGCGGACAGCGTGAGTCCGCCACAGCAACCGGGCCTGGCGCAAGTGGTAGAGCGTTGCACAGTCGCCGAAATCGACGATGCTCGGCGTCATCCCGGCAACCTGCGGCAATAAGAAAAAGAACCGGCGGTTCGAGAACAGGCAAACGGTGGCTTTAAGTCGCCACACAAGCTGCTCGCAATATGCAAGCGCCTGTGATCGATCAGGAGCCAGCCAGCGGTTCGCGATTGACGGCAGCACCGAGAGAGTGGCAATGCGGCCTTTCCATCGCGGATACGAGTACGTACACCCGAAGAAATCAGTAAACGTTGCCAACTCTTTCAGGTCCGAAAAGAATTTCCGCCCTGCTTCGGCCTCTCCCGGCTGGAATTCGACAACCAGGTACACGCGGTGGCCTGACTGAACCAGCTCCCGCGAGTAGTTCAGATAGCGGAGAGTCGCGCCGTGATGCAGCCTGGTCTTAAAATCGAGATCGATAAACCAGAGAAACGTCAACCGGCGCTCGGTCTAGTTTCCGCGATGCGCGGCAACCAGCTCCGGTATGGCGGTATAGGAAAGAGAGGAATCGACCAAGTCCGTGCTCGGCAGCCCGGCCCGCTTTATTTGAGTTGTAAGCTCGGGCGAAAGCTTTTGAGTAATCACCAAGTGGTCGCACCATGACAGCGTGTCATCAAGCGTGCGGTCAAGCAAGCGGCCGATGTGCGGAATCTGCTGCAGGATGAAGTTCCGGTTACTCCCGTAGATTGCATCGAGTTGGATATGCGTATCGAAGACCCGCACTTCGCGTCCCTTTCCGATCAGCTGTTCGAGCAGCGTGACGACCGGGCTCTCGCGAAGGTCGTCGGTCTTCTCTTTGAAAGCCAGACCGACGATGCCGAGACGGCGCGCCGGCAGATCGAGAATGGCGTCCACCGCTCGTTGCAGATGCTGTTGATTACTGGGCAGCGCGGACTCGAGCAAAGGAAGACGCAGGTCCAGGCGGCTGGCCCGATAGTTCAGCGCACGTAGATCTTTCGGCAAACACGAGCCGCCAAATGCGAAACCAGGCTTGAGATACGCCTTAGAGAGGTTCAGCTTCTTGTCTTCACATAGCGTCGACATCACCTCGCCGGGATCCACATTCAGCCGGGCACTGAGAGCGCCGATCTCGTTCGCAAATGAAATCTTTACGGCATGAAACGCGTTGCAGGCGTACTTGATCATTTCGGCAGTCCGCAACCCGACCAGACAAGGCGTCACGCCGAGCGATGCATAAACTGACGCCACGGTGTCCACCGCATTGCGATGCTCGCCTCCTACGACGATCAGAGACGGCTCCATGAAATCCCTGACTGCCACGCCCTCTCGCAGAAACTCCGGGTTCGACACCACAGAAACCAGGCGGTTACCTCTGAACAGCGGGATCACACTCTCTTCGCACGTGCCCGGAAACACTGTGCTGCGTATTGCCACGATGAGAGGCTTTGTGCGATCGGGCAAAGTATCGGCAATCTCATTCACCACTCGTCTGAGCTGCTCGAGTGCCAGGTTGCCGTTCTTTTCGGACGGCGTTCCAACACAAACGAAGGCAATGTCGGCGTGTTCGAGAGGCCGTATCGACGTGCTTGCGGTGAGCTGGCCTGCGGTTACACTGTCGCGGACAAAAAACTCGAGCTCCGGCTCATAGAACGGAGCGCTGCCGCTTAAAATGCTTGTGACTTTGATGTCATCGCGGTCAATGCCGATTACCCGGAACCCGAGCTTCGCAAAGCACGCCGCCGACACGCAGCCCACGTACCCAAGGCCAAGCACCGCGATTTGCAGTCCCGAAGCTTCTAGACTCATCGCCTTCGCCATGTCACCGGCCAGAGCGCGCAAGCTCCCTACTCAAGCAGGTTGCATAGATATCCTGCATACGACTGACCGAAGCAGCGAGTGAGAAACGCTCGCGAATGAAACGGCTTCCAGAATGAGATAACCGGCAGCGCAGACCTGGGTCATCGAGAAGGCAGCGCAGCTTCTCGACAAGATCTTCGGAATGGCCGGGCGTAAAAAGAAGTCCGGTTTCGCCGTCGCGAATCAGCTCAGGATTGCCGCCGGTGCGGGACGCGATACACGCACACCCGCATGCCATCGCCTCCATCAAAGAGTTCGAAAGAGCTTCGGAGATGGAAGGCAGCACGAAGATGTCGATCGACTTCAGCCATCCGGCAACGTCTAATACGGCGGGCTGAAACAGGCAGCGCTCAAACACACCGAGCTCTCGGGCGATCTTTTCAAGGCGCGCCAGCTCAGGCCCGCTGCCGAGGATAGTGAGCCGAAGATTACGGTTCTCCTTCGACACTGTTGCGAAGGCCTCGATCAAGGTCTCCAGGTTTTTCTCGGGCCGAAGCAAACACAGGACGCCAATCACAAGCGAAGCCTGCGCAAGCTCTGGAACGCGCGTCCTGCCTTCAGAATGGAACTGCGCCGTATCGATGCCGTTGTAGCAAAGGTGCAGCCGTGAAGCGGGAACGTGCTCGTTCGCGATCATTTCTTTCCGGATGGCTTCCGAGTTGATAACGATGCCAGTGACGAGACGGTCTGTGGCTCGGAGCACTCTGAGATAAGGAGCGGGCGTGAGCTTCCGCTCCGCTCTCTGGCTCGAAAGCACGACCGGCACTCGAGCCGCACGCGCGACGGGAACGCCAAAGCAGTTCAGAGGATAGTCAAACGTGTGAACCACCCGGATCTTGTGCTGCCGAATGTAGCTTCGAAGCTGCCAGGCTCCTGCGGCGGCGCTGGGTCGCCTAAATGATGTCACCTTCAGCCGAAGCAGGGGGATGCCGCTGTGGCGCAGCTCATCACATCGAATGCCTTCTCGAAAGTATGCGGCATGAACCGCAAAGCGGGAAGGATCGAGCGCGCGCGCGATTTCGGTCAGCTGCCGCTCCGTTCCGCCTGGACCCAGCTCGCGCGCCATCAACATGATCGATACCGGGCTGGAGTCATTCCGTATAGCTGGTATTGAATTTGCTGGCGAAATCTCTTGCTCCGGTCACCAGACTTTACCATCTCAGTGCGGAGCGCCCTGCCATTTTCTCTCGTCTGGCGGGAAACGCGATGAAGCTGGTGAGCGCATTCGCCGTCCCGCCGAACTACAAATCTAGATCTCATCAAGGCATGGACATTTCTGTCGTAATTCCCACATATAACCGGGCGCACCTACTGGACGAAGCCATGCGGCCGCTTCTGAATCAGAAGGTCGACGGCATTCAGTACGAGATCATCATTGTCGACAATAATTCGGCGGACCAGACGGAAGAGAAAGTCTCTTCGTACGTCAAGCAAGACAGCCGTATTCGCTATCTCTCTGAGGAGCGGCAGGGCGTTGCGCACGCGCGCAATGCGGGCATCGGTGCGGCCGAGGCGGATCTCATCGCCTTCTGCGATGACGATGTGCGCGTGGCGGAGGACTGGCTTCAGAGAATGTATGAGGCTCTGCGGCGTTTCCCAGATGCCGACTTCGTGGGCGGCAGGGTTCTTCCCGTATGGAAAGCTTCTCCGCCGGCCTGGGTGAACGAAAGAATGGCTCCGCTAGCGTCTCAGAACTATGGCGACCGGCCGCTTATGTTTTCTCTGAAAGATCCGCGTTGTTTGATCTCTGCCTGCCTCGGAGTACGGAGAAGCGCGTTTGCCCGCGCCGGGCAGTTTCCTTTAGAAACGCAGCGGGTGAAAGATACGATCGGTTCTACTGAAGATCGCGACTGGGAGACGAGAGTCTGGGAAACGGGTGGGCACGGAATGTATGTGCCGGATGTTGTCTGTTATTGCGACATTCCCGCAAGCCGCCTCGCTAAGTCGTATCACAGACGATGGCACTTGGGGCATGGGAAATTCAACGCGCTCGCGCGGCACGCTGAATATGAAGGGGGATCGTGGCGCTTTCTCGACGTGCCCTCCTTCGTATACCGGCAACTGCTCGAAGCGCCCGTGAAGATGGCGCAGTGCGTTCTTCGACGAGACAGCGCCGCCGCTTTTGAGCACGAGGCCGATTTGCTTTTCTCGGCCGGCTTCATCAAACAGCGCTGGACGGGCCAGCTCTCCCGTGGGCCGGATGAGAGGTAAAGCGCCGTGGACGTTTCCGTCATCGTGCCAACCTACAATCGCTGCACCACGTTGAAAAAGGCGCTTGCGGCACTGGCTGCGCAAGAGGCTCCCGAAGTTTGTTGGGAGGTGATCGTGGTCGATAACAATTCGGGTGATTCGACGAAAGAAGCCGCCCAATCGTTTGTCGAAAAGAACGGCCGATTTCGGTACGTCTTCGAACCGCGCCAGGGTAGCTCATACGCCCGTAACACCGGAGCAGGCGCAGCTCGCGCGGACGTGATGGCTTTCACCGACGATGATGTGGAAGTCACAAGCGACTGGATCCGTAAAATTCACGAAGCGGCGCTCGAGTACCCGGACGCCGAGTTTCTAGGAGGCAAGATTGTTCCGCGGTTGAGCAAGCCCCTTCCGGGTTGGGCGCATGTGAGAATGGCTCCATTCGCCGCACAGGAACTGGGTGAACGGTCCTTTCGTGTTTCAAGAGAGTATCCGCGGGTTTTGATTCTTGCCTGCTTGATCATCCGCCGCCGCGCGCTCACGAGGACAGGATTGTTCATTGCGGCAACCCAGCGCGTGAAAGACGGTATCGGATCCACTGAAGATGCGGACTGGGAGAGCACTGTCTGGAAATACGGCGGCTACGGAATCTACATCCCGGAAATACTCTGCTACACGGAGATTCCCCCTGACCGGATCGCGAAATCGTATCACCGGAAATGGCATTTTGGTCACGGCAAATTCAATGCGGTGGGACGCCGCAGCAACTATGAAGGGGGGGCGTGGCGCTTACTCGACGTGCCCGCGTTTATGTACAGGCAAAGCATGGAGGCCGGAGTCGATTTCATGCGCCTTCTTCTGAAGGGTCGCAGAGCCGAAGCGTTCGAGCGGGAGTGCGATTTGCTCTTCTATTGCGGTTTCTTGAAAGAGCGTTGGACAGCGCGGATCTTGCCGCGGCGGGTGCGGCCAAGTCAATGAGCATTCCTCAGTTCGCACCGCATAGGATCTTCGATGTCGGGATGAACGATGGAAAGGACACGGCTTTCTACCTGCACCGGGGTTATGAAGTCGTGGCAGTAGAAGCGAATCCGCAGATGTGTGAGGCGGCTGCCAAGCGGTTCAAGGATCCGCTCCAACAGGGCCGGCTGCACATCGAAAATGTGGCGATTCATGAGAGTGGTGGCGTGCGCCCCTTTTACGTGAGCGAGAGGAATGACTGGTGTTCGTTTGACCTGAGCATTGCGTCTCGAGGTAACCTTTGCTACGCGACAATTCCGATGCAATGCACTACGCTCTCAACCTTGCTCGAGAAGTATGGTGTGCCTTTCTATTTGAAAATCGATATAGAAGGCGCGGATACCTATTGCCTCAAGTCTCTTCGCGCTGAATGCTTGCCTATCTATGTGTCAGTGGAGTGTGGAAGTAGCTTTATTTCCGACGTTAATCGGCTTGGCGAACTTGGGTACAGGAAATTCAAGCTAATCAACCAATGCAACCTGCTGGCTCTTCCTTACGAGACCCAAGAGCCCCTACTACATCAACTGCGGCGCCGCTTTAAGAGAAAGCTTCGGAACGCAAAGGCGGGTAGATGGCGGGACGACTGGAGCTTTGAATACGGTTGCACGGGTGGTTTTGGGGAAGAGGCCGATGGTGCATGGCTGAGCCTCAACGGCGTACTCGAGCGAAGGGCCAGTTGGTTGCAATCCTTCGAGCGGCTTGGGTTACACCCATACAGCTTCTGGTACGACCTCCACGCCGCGCGTTAGCGCCGGCCTAAGCACGAATACGAGCTTCCGGCAGGCGGATCGCCCGCCCGGTTTACATCGCGGTTCCTTGGATACGATGAAACAGGGTATGCGGGCCAAGACTACTTGGAGCCAGGGGGCCGATCCGGCGGGAGCGGGCGCGCACGTGACGGAAATGGAATACGAGGCGCTTTTGTCCGGCCCGAACGGTTCTGGCCTGGGCGGGTATCGAGTTCATTGGGATGCGGAGGCAGTGCGCCGTATCGAAGAGGAAATTAGATGGGCCCGTGCGGTAAATCCAGGAGGACCCGCAGAGGTCGCCGGACTCCTTCTGGGGACAGTCGATTCCAGCATTGAGATCGTCGCCTTCGAACCTGTGCTGCTGATGAGCGAGCGGGACCACGGATACGGTTTGAATGGACCAGGAAAACGCGAGTTTGCACGCCGGATAGACAGCTTTCAATCAGATAGGCAGCCTGAGCTTTCGGTTCTCGGCTTTTATCGCAGCGATATGGGAGACGAGCTCGAGTTGACCGGCCATGACCTTGGTCTCATTCGCACCGCCTTCCGGCACACCAAACAAGTGGCCTTGCTGATTAAGCTGGCTGGGGTGCAAATTAGCGGCGCGAAGCTCTTTGCGGGCACCGACGGGCAATTGCTATCCGAGTTCCAGGGACGCGGAGATGCTTGGACAATGCCGGCGCGGCCTGAGCTAAAGCGCAGCATTTCGGAGGAGAGCCCTGCTCATGTGCCGGTCCCGCTAGAGCCGGCATGGCGCATAGATACGCCAGAGCCAGAAAAGCAACATCCGGTTGTTCTTCATGACCGTTCAAGAAGCGGTTGGTTTTTTTGGCTTGCCGCGGCGATCATTCTATGCCTGCTGGCGACCTACTCGACGTTCGCGATCCTGAGGCACCGCGCTGAAGCTTCCGGGGCAGCTGTTCAGCCGCAAAGCGCGCCTTTGCACTCCGGATTGGAGCTGCGGGCAGAGAGGCAGGGCGATGCTCTCAGGGTGGATTGGAATCACTCCGCGCCGGTGCTGGCCGCGGCTACGCGCGGTATCCTGACAGTTCGAGTGGGAAATGCAGAAGAGAAACAGGTCACGCTCGATGGAAACCTGTTGAGGACCGGCGCTGTTCTTTACCGCCCCGTGCACGGGGATGTATTTCTTCGAATCGTTGTTTTCGGTCAAGGCAGTACGAAGTTGGACGAATCGACACGTCTCATCCGGGATCGGGAATGATCCTGATAAGAGGAGCAAGTAATGGCAGAGCTACAGGAGTTTGAAGTAACGCTAAGCAGTGGACTCAAAGGTACAGTTCTGAGAAGTTCCCGATTTCTGGATAAAAGAGAGTTCAACACGGTGAAGCTTAACAACGGTGCGGAGCTCACGGTGCCCTCCGCAACTCTAGAGCCGCAGCAAGACGGCTCCTTTTATCTGCGGGACGATCAATTACAGATCGGCAGCCAGCCAAACCAGGCTTTGAAAGACTCCGCTCCAGAGGTTTCGCCGCAGGGCGAAACGACTATCGATTCGCCGCTGTTAAAGGAAGAAATAGATGTGCAGCGGGTTCCCATCAACCGCGTCCTCAGCGCACCGGCTGAAACTCGGGTCGAGGACGGGGTCACGATTATCCCGGTTATGGAAGAGCGATTGAAGGTGGAGAAACAGCTCATCTTGCGCGAGGAGATTCGAATCGTCAAGAAGCGAACCACCGTGCGGGATCCGCGAGCGGCTTCTCTGCGGTCCGCGATGGCACCACAAGGCGGGAAAGACCGCATCGAGAACGGGCCCCGTTCTAAGCCGTAACCCCAAGCGCGCTCCGGCTGGGAACACAATGAGTGAACAGATCTGGCAACAGCTGAAAAATAGCCAGCTTACACCGGAGTTGCGACTGCGTGAGCTTGTTTTCTCGGATTCCCGACACGGGGTGTTCCGGGCCGATTACTCCGGTGCGGCTGAGAACGGGCGCGAACTCATTGCGCAAGTTTTCCTCGAGAGCCGCGATTACCCTCTCGAGAGAGTGCAACGGTTTTTGGAAGCCAAGTATCTCAACCATCCGAATCTTCTTCGATACTTTGATGCCGGTACGGTGTTGAAGAACGAAGCTACGCTCACATTTGCGGTTACTGAGTCGCCTGGCGAATGGGCCAGCGGCCAACTGACTCCGGAAGAAGCCTTGAAGTTAGCACAGGATCTGATCTGCGGTCTCGAATACCTGCACAAACGGAATCTTGTGTATTGCGTTCTTTCCCCCGGCACTGTGATGCGGGTAGGCGAGGACTGGAAGCTGAGCGATTTTAGCCAGTTGCGTGTGGCCGGAAGCGATACAAGTGACGAGGCACGCAGCCTTGATTCGGCGGCCGACAGTTCACCGCCGGAAGCCATTGAGGGATTTATTTCTCCTGCCTGGGATGTTTGGTCGCTCGGCCAAACGGTGAGGAAGGCGCTGGGGCTTAACCACGCGGCCCTGCCCGATCCTTTCCGGGCGGTTGTGCTTGCCTGCATGAACCTGAGGCCGTCCTCCCGGCCCAGCTTGGAACAACTTTCAGGGCTGATAAGGCGAAGAGCGCCTTTTAATCTCCAATCTGCTGGGATGTCGGCTTGATCCGGAAGTAGGCAACCCCACACTGCCGAGAGTATCTTTGTATAGCCAGTAGTTCTACTAGTTATCCGCTCGCGCCGCCAACCGCATAATGACGGTACCAACTGTCAGTCCAAAACAGGTCCACATGGCGTCCGTACGAACTGGGATGGTAGACAATGGGTGCCTGGATAAACGGACCCCAATTGTGGCAACGCCCGCCGAGGCGTGTGTTCAGGCAAGCACTGCGAGGGAACCCTCAGGAAGCGTGAAGCTCCATCTCTCGCGATGGAGGCTAATATCGGGCATCTTCGTGTTCGCGGCGGTTGTGGCTTTCTCGAGCGCTTACGTCCAGGGAACGTGGCGTTCGCCGCTGAAGCGTGGAAGTCGAGTTCCTCCGCAGGTCCTCACGGATACATCTTTGGGGCTGCGCGTGCAAACGCGTAATAATGGGCTACTCGTAAGCTGGGAGTGCCCGTTGGCGGTGGCGCGCTCTGCCAGTTGCGGCATTCTGACGATCAAGGACGGCCCTGTTCACCGAGACATAGATTTGGGGCGCGGTCAAGCCGCGAACGGATCGGTGCTGTACGCTGCCGCTACCGGCGATGTCACACTTCGTCTGGAAATCGAGCGTACGGGGGAAGCGCCGGTCGCAAACACGGTGCGAGTGATCGACCCATCGGGGTTAGCAGCCGTACCGAACCTCCGAACAGAATCGCCGAACGCGCGTACAGCCAAAATAGGCGGCCGCCCCAGCAACGAAAAAGAACAGCGAGGGATTGTAGCAGCGAACGCGGCAAGGACATTCCGGCTCGCGACACTTCGAACGGCGGGCGCTTCGAATGCCAAGGTGTCGAGCTTGCCCGAGATTCAAATGGAGAGGAACTCGGGCTCACTACCCCTACCCATAGGGCTTGTCGCCAGCCGCGCACCGGAATTCTTCACGAGTGAGGCTCGGCTTGATAAGCCTCAGCAGGCTCTGAATGCGCAGACTGATAGTGCCCGAGTTGGGCAGACACTAGGCCAGGGAGGGCCGCGGGTAGCATCGGAACAGCTACCGATGGCCGCCCCCAATCGCGCGGAGCTGCCGTCCACAAATCCGCTCACGCCCACGAGTCCCAGGGCGATACGAGCGCCCGTATACATCCCCCCGCAGCCGCTGAAAAAAGCCATGCCAGATCCGAGAGCTCTGGGCGCGGCGCGCACCTATCTACCTGCGAAGGTCGATGTCGAAATCAAGATTGACGAAAACGGTAGAGTCGTTCACGCATCTCTGTCGAAGCACGGGACAGACGCCGGTCCTCTTCTCAGCGCGCAGTCAATTGTTGCTGCAAGGCAGTGGGTATTTGCGCCGGCGAGAATGCGCGGGAAAAGCGTGCCCTCCGAGTACACGATCGAATTTCGGTTCCGTCCCTAAGATTGGGGGAGGTCGGAGGGGCGAATTCTTCCTGAAGCTGCTGTCTTCAACCGTTCGGGATCGTCGCAGCCAGATCCCGCGAATGCAGGTGAATAATTCCGCGCCGCAGCGCGAGCGTGACGGCGTGCGCTCTGTCGTTCGCCCCAAGTTTGCTCAAAATGCTCTGGACGTGGGCTTTCACCGTACCTGTAGCGGTGCCCAGCACATCTGCAATCTCTTTATTCGCGAAACCGCGCGCCACCAAAGTGACGACCTCGATTTCACGCGGCGTAAGCGCTACTTCGGGAAAGAAACCGCTCACCTGTTCGAAGACTTCTGTAGGCATGAACCGCTTACCCGCGTGAACGGTCCGAATGGCGCGAATCACCTCGGTGTGAACCATCTCCTTCAGCAGATAACCGCGAACACCGGCCTCAAGCGCCCGATATATGTCCTGGTCGCCATCGTAGGAGGTTAACGCGATGATCCTCGCTTCCGGGAACTCTTCGCGAATCTCGCGCGTAGTTTCAATTCCGCTTTTATCGGGTAGGCGCAAGTCCATCAATGTGACATCCGGGCGATGCTCACGATACAGCGAAATAGCCTCGCTGGCTGTATTTGCCTCGGCGATCAAACGTAAATCAGGCGAGACAGACAGAATCGCCGCAATACCCTTTCGGACGAGATCGTGATCATCGACCGAAAGAATGCTGATGGTGTGGGCGGAATCCAACTTACGCTCTTTTCACTTTAGTTGATGCTCGAAAGCGCGCTCCGCGTTCCTTTCCGGAACAGAATGCGGCGCGAGTCTTAGCGCAACCAGCACTTTCGCGCCGTGTCCAGGCGAACTGACGACGGTCAGCTCCGCCCCGATTTGTTCAGCTCTCTCGCGCATGCCAATAAGTCCAAAATGACCAAAGGCTGCCTTTTCCAGGTCGACTTGAAACCCAACTCCGTCGTCTGTGATTGCCAACCGGAGATACGGACCATCCACATACAAGCGAATTTCGAGCGTGCTCGCATGAGCATGCCTGAGCACGTTTGAGATGGATTCCTGAGTAATCCGAAGAAGTTGGCCTGTGGTTTCCGGCGAAATGGGAGCTGGCACGGGCTCGATCCTAAGCGCTAGGGAAACCGGTTTCCCCGCTGTGGCTTCGCGCGAGATACGGGCAAGCCTTTCAGAGAAGTCAAGCGATTCTGCGTCACTTACCCGCAAGCCCCACAGCGATTGTCTCGCTTCTCTCGAGCATCGGTCGGCGTCTTTGATGATCTCACGGAGAAAGCGCTTTTCAGCCGACAGCGGAAGCTTCGTCCACAGCGCTTCGAGTTGCATCGTAATGCCGGACAATCCCTGCAGTAGCGTGTCATGCAGCTCGCGGGCAATCCGGCTCCGCTCGACGAGCACCAGGTCGAATCTCTGCCGCAATCGGCGAATGCGGAAGAGATACCCGGCCGCAATCGCGACGCTCATAAGCAGCGCGAGAAATGCAACGAACCACGGGCGCTGATACAGGCGCGGCTCAATTGCGAAATTTAGAGAGGCGGCGTGAGTGCTCCAGACTCCGTCCGCATTTCGAGCCATCACTTTGAAGTGAAAATTGCCGGGGGGCAGATTCGTAAAGAATGCCACCCTCCTTGCTCCGGCATCAGTCCAGCTTTTTTCATAGCCCTCGAGTGTGTACCGGAACGCGACCTTCTCGGGCGAGATGAAGCTCAATCCTGAATATCGAATTTCAACATTCTTTTCGAAGGGTTTCAGTTGGAGATTCTGGCGAAGAGGAATCCTTTCACCATTCACAATCATTCCGGTAATCTGCGTGGGAGGAGGCACGTGATTTCGGCTCAGGTGGTTGGGGTCGACCACCACAAGCCCGTTGTTTGTCGAAAACCAGAGGCGGCCATCTCTCGTGCGGCAAGCCGCAGGTTGGACACCGGGCTGACACTCAAAACGAAGCTGCCCGGTACTGAAAGGAATGCTAGCAATGGTTCGGGTCTTTCCGTCAGCGAAATCGTCGAGCTCCTTTTCACTGACTCGAAAAATACCTTTGCTCGAAGCCATCCAAAAATTGGAGCGATCGTCTCTGAGGATGCTGTAAATGCGATTGTCATACAGGCCGTCTTTTACGCGGATGTGAACAAGAGTGCCGTTCTGCCATCGCAGAAGGCCGGAGCCGAGCGTTCCCATCCATTCCCGGTGATGAAGGTGGTCCTCGTAATAACAGTCGACCGGATGAATGACGTCTTTCAAAGGCCGCAGCTGGAACGTATCGCCTAGCAAATAATAAAAAGCGCCGTTTGTACTCACAAAGACGCGCACGGTGTGGCCGCCCCGTAGTGCGATAACCGTTTGCCGGTCGGACCCGGGTATCTCGGCCTTGACAAAACGTGTCCCATCGAAGCGGTCCAAACCGCCGTTTGTGCCGGCCCACAGCGTGCCTTGAGCATCCATGAACAAAGCGCGAACTTCAGGGCCGGAAAGTCCGTCTTTTTGTGTGTACGTGGCGATTGGTTTTCCGTTGCGGAGCCGGTTCAAGCCCGCTTTCGTTCCGGCCCAAATGTCATTTCTGTTGCCGATTTCCAAGCTGAGAATCGTGTTGTCTGCGAGCCCGTTTTTAACCGTCACAGAACGAAAATGATGGCCATCGAACGAGTTCAATCCGTGTCCGAGCGTGCCGATCCATAAATGGCCAGACCCGTCCTCGAGCACCGGTCCAGCATCATTGCTGACAAGTCCCTCGCTCGTGGTGTACGGGGTCACTTTGCCGTCGGTGAATTGATCGAGCCCATCTTTGGTGCCGGCCCAGAGACTCCCTTCGCGATCCAGATATAAAGACAGGACCAAGCTATGAGAAAGACCGTCACGCGTTCGATAAACGCTGAACTCTCCATTCTGATAACGGCTGATGCCGTCGCCGGTACCTATCCAGATGCTGCTATCCGGCCCCTCAACAAGCGTCGACACGGCGTTGTCCGGCAAGCCGTCACGCATGGAGAACGAGCGCGATGAGCTCTTACCAATTTGAGTTAATCCTGAATTCTTGCCTACCCAAACGCTCCCGTCACTTGCGCAATTGAGCGCCGTGACATTGTCCCGAGGCGAAATCTGCGAATCCGAGTAGGGCTGAAAACTGGAACCCGCCGAACGGCTCAAGCCGAAGTCGAGACCGGCAACCCATCGGGCACCGTCACGCGTTTCGCACGTCGAGCGAATCTGGTTCGTGGCAAGACCATCTGAAGTGGTGAACACCCGAAGTGTTCCCGCTTCCAAGCGAACCAAGCCTTCGTTTGTGCACAGCCACATCCTATTTTTCGAATCGGGCGCCAGGCAGAATACGTTATCGGTGGGTAGGCCTTGTTTGGTCGTGTATCGCGTAATCTGGCCATCTGGACTAATTTTGGCTACGCCGCTGCCGATGGATGCAACCCAGAGATTGCCACGCGCATCCTGTGCGAGCGCTCGAATCAGAGTCCGTCGAAAAATGCCATCGGCATCGAATTCGCGGAAGCGCATCCCATCGAATCGAATCAGGCTATCTTGCGTCCCGAGCCATAAGAATCCGTCTCGAGTTTGAAGGATGGAATAAATAGTCGGCTGGAACAAGCCTTCTTCCTGACCCCAAATGCGATGAGCATATTGCGTCAGCGTTTTGTTCGGATCAAGAGCGCTGGCATGAGGAATGAAAATGCTCAAGAAAAGAGCGCAGACCACCAAGCATTGGGAGAACGGTTTGCCTATTCGGGCGGTACGCATCGTGAACTAACAAACGGGCGCGCTTTCACTCTGCTCATTTTCCCACGTAAAACACGCTATGCCGAATGGCATAGATGAGCGGGGACCATTTGGCAGTCGCGCGTGCATGGCAAGAGCGCTCATAGTCAGGAGTGTAAGCGTGCGTAACGTATGAGCGCAGATCCAAATTCTCCAGCAAATCCAGGTAGCCGCAATAGACAGGTTGATAGGCCGGTTCCTCGCGCGCGTTACCGGCATTGGGCAGTGTGGGCTGCGGTTGTTTTGTTCCTTCTTTGCGGAACCGGCTACTTGCTATCACAGCGCGCGCCAGCCAAAGCGACGAAGAGCGCTGGAAAAGGGAAGCAGGGCGGAGGTGCGATTCCGGTGGCCGTCGACACGGTCAGGCAAGGCAATATCGGCGTCTACATCAACGCATTGGGGACGGTCACTCCGGTTTATACGGTAACCGTAACGAGCCGCGTAGTGGGCGAACTGAGAGAAGTCCACTATCGCGAGGGCCAGATCGTACACAAGGGCGATTTGCTCGCCGTCATTGATCCGCGCCCTTATCAGGCCGTGCTCGTACAAGCGCAAGGCCAACTCGCGCGCGATCAAGCCACCTTGAAAAACGCCTACATCGATCTGGCCCGGTACAAAACGATATATGAGAAGCGGGCGATTCCCGAACAGCAACTCGCAACACAACAGGCGACCGTCGAGCAAGACCAGGGCACCGTCAAACTCGATGAAGGAAACTTGCAGGCTGCGCAGGTGAACGTCGACTATTCGCGGATCACTGCGCCAATTACCGGCCGCGTCGGACTCCGTCTCGTGGACCCCGGCAACATCGTGCAAGCCAACGGCGCAACGGGCTTGCTGACCATCACTCAGCTGCAGCCGATTACCGTGATCTTCACGATGGCCGAAGACTATCTGTCAGAAGTCACAACTCAGATGCGCGCAGGGCACAAGTTGCGGGTGGATGCGCTTGACCGTGAGGATCAGACCGAACTTGCAGCCGGAACCGTACTCACGATAGACAATCAGATCGACACGACGACTGGAACAGTCAAAGTCCGCGCAATTTTCTCGAACAAAGATTACAAGCTGTTCCCGAACGAATTCGTCAACGCCAAGCTGCTGGTGCGGACGCTCGAGAATGTAAATCTAATTACGACAGCGGCCATCCAGCGCAACAACGATGTCACTTTCGTGTACGTTGTGAAGCCGGACAAAACCGTGCAGTCGCGAAACGTTACGATTGCGGCGACGGACGGCAACACAGCCGGCGTGACTGGCGTCAGCCCCGGCGAGACCATCGTCACCGATGGCTTTGACAAGCTGCAGGATGGCGTTCGCGTCTCCATTCGGAAGCCTGTTGAAGGAGCCACTCAACATACGGGACCCGCAGCGCCACAGCAGCAACAGACGCATCAAACGCCGCAAACTCAGGGCAACGCTACCACCCACGTCAGCCCATCGCAGGGTACGGCGAAGTGAATCCGTCCAGGCCATTCATCCTCCGCCCCATCGCGACGTCGCTGCTAATGGCAGCGATCTTGCTAGTCGGCATAGTCGCATACAAGCAGTTGCCGGTATCGGCGCTACCCGAAGTGGACTACCCCACTATGCAGGTGGTCACGTTTTACCCGGGTGCGAGTCCTGATGTAGTCGCTTCCGCGGTTACAGCCCCTCTCGAGCGGCAGCTCGGAGAAGTGCCCGGGCTGAATCAAATGCTTTCGACCAGTTCAGAAGGCGCTTCCGTCATCACGCTTCAATTTGTTCTCAGCCTCAATATCGATGTAGCCGAGCAAGAGGTACAGGCGGCCATCAATGCAGCCCAGACGTACCTGCCTGCGCAGTTGCCGCTACCGCCGATCTATAGCAAGACCAATCCCGCTGACGCGCCGATTGTCACGCTGGCATTGACCTCGAACTCCATGGCCCTGCAAGATGTTGAGAACTACGCGGACACGCGGCTCGCGCAGAAAATTTCTCAATTGGCTGGGGTAGGCGCAGTTACCATCAGCGGCGGTCAAAAACCGGCCGTGCGCATCCAGGCGAATCCGACAAAGCTTGCTTCGTACGGATTGAATCTCGAGGATGTGCGGACAGCCCTCGCCGCGACTAGTCTGGATGCCGCGAAAGGCAGTTTTGACGGGCCGAATCAGGGGTATCAGATCAATGACAATGACCAGCTCCTAACCGGTAAGGAATACGAACAGGTGATTGTGGCGTACAAGAATGGCGCTCCAATTATGCTGAAGAATGTCGCTGACGTCATTGATGGAATAGAAAACATAAAACAGGCCGCCTGGATGAATCGCACTCCGGCTGTCATCGTCAACATCCAGCGCCAGCCGGGCGCAAACATCATCCAGGTTGTCGACCGCATCAAGGCGCTGTTGCCAAGGCTGAGGGCGACAATTCCATCTTCCATTTCGATCACCACTCTCACAGACAGGACGATAACAGTCCGGGCCTCGGTGTCGGACGTTGAATTCGAGCTGATGCTGTGTATCGCGCTGGTCGTGATGGTCATTTTTGTTTTCTTGCGCAACCTCGCAGCGACATTCATCCCTAGCGTGGCTGTGCCATTGTCGCTTGTCGGCACGTTCGCTGTGATGTATCTCCTGGGTTACAGCCTGAACAACCTGACGTTGATGGCTCTGACTATCTCGACCGGTTTCGTGGTTGACGACGCAATCGTAATGATCGAAAACATCATGCGCTACGTCGAAGAAGGCGAGGCGCCACTCGAAGCGGCGATGAAGGGCGCGGAACAGATCGGATTCACGATCATGTCGCTCACCGTCTCGCTCATCGCAGTGCTGATTCCGCTTTTATTTATGGGCGATATCACCGGGCGGCTGTTCCGGGAATTCGCGGTAACTCTCGCCGTGACAATCATTGTCTCCGCCGTGGTTTCGCTTACGCTCACGCCAATGTTGTGCTCGAAATTGCTGCGTCACAAGAAAAAGGCTGAGCAAGGCCGCTTCTACCGAGCTTCAGAACAAGTATTCGAGCGAACGATTGCCTTTTACGGGAGAACCCTGGAATGGGTGTTGAAGCATCGCAATCTGACGTTGGCCGTGGCGGCGGGAACGCTCGGCCTCACAGTGCTTCTGTACATCGTAATTCCGAAAGGATTTTTCCCGATTCAAGACACGGGCGAAATTCAGGGCGTCACTGAAGCGGACCAAAGCGTTTCTTTTGGTGAAATGTCCACCCTTCAGCAGAATGTTGCTGCCGTGATTCTCAAGGATCCGGCGGTTGAGAGCTTGTCTTCGTTCATCGGAATCGACGGCACGAATACAACCATGAATGCCGGCCGCATTCAGATTAATTTGAAACCGCTTTCCGTAAGAAAGATCAGCGCTTCCGATGTCATTCGCCGCCTCCAACCCGAGCTTGCCAAAGTCGACGGGATGACGCTTTACATGCAGCCCGTGCAGGATCTGACCGTAGAAGACATCGTCAGTCGGACTCAATACCAGTACAGCCTGGAGGATCCGGATCCGAACGAACTTTCAAACTATGTAACTCAATTTGTCGCGAAGCTCAAAAGCTTACCCGAATTGGCAGATGTCGCAAGTGATCTCGAGACGCGCGGATTACAGTCCTCGCTCTCAATTGACCGCGAAACTGCTTCGCGCGTAGGCATCACACCCCAGAACATAGATGACACGCTCTACGACTCATTTGGCCAGCGCCAAGTCTCTACTTTGTTCACGCAGTTGAATCAGTATCACGTGATTCTCGAAGTCAAGCCGGATTTTCAGAAGCATCCGAAAAATCTACAGGACATTTATATCCGCTCTGCCGGAGGCGGCGAAGTTCCACTCAGCGCATTCACGCAAGCCGGTAACTCTTCAACACCGGTTCTGATAACCCATATTGGTCAGTTCCCGGCCACCACGGTGTCTTTCAATCTGACGCGGAACGCTGCGCTCGGCGAAGCCGTTGACGCGATTCGTAAAGTCGAGAAGCAGATGCCGGTCCCGCCAGCCATGCAGGGGTCATTTCAGGGCACCGCGGAAGCCTTCGTCGCCTCACTGACGAACGAGCCACTGTTGATTTTGGCAGCGCTCGTGACCGTTTATATTGTGCTCGGTGTTCTTTACGAAAGTTACATTCATCCCATCACAATTCTTTCGACACTGCCGTCGGCGGGTGTCGGCGCGCTGCTTGCGCTGATGATTTGCCGGTCCGAACTGACCGTCGTCGCGATCATCGGAATCGTTCTCTTGATCGGGATCGTGAAGAAGAACGCCATCATGATGATCGATTTCGCGCTGCAGGCGGAGCGGGATCAAGGCAAGAGCGCCTACGACTCGATCTTTCAGGCTTCTCTGCTTCGATTCCGGCCCATCATGATGACGACTATGGCCGCTCTTCTAGGAGCCGTGCCGCTCGCCTTCGGCCATGGCGTGGGATCCGAGCTGAGGCGCCCGCTCGGAATCACGATCATCGGCGGCTTGATCCTCAGCCAACTACTGACGCTATACACGACGCCCGTCATCTATTTATTTTTTGACGAACTGGCTTCAAAGATTGCGCATTTCCGGAATCGCAAAGCAGGGCCGGAGCCCGGAATACAGCCGGCTCCCGCAACCGGAGACTAGACATGAGTCTCTCTTCGCCATTCATTAAGCGGCCCGTCGCAACTACCCTGCTCACGGCAGGCGTTGCACTCGCGGGTGCGGTCGCGTTTCGTCTCTTGCCGGTCTCGCCGCTGCCGCAAGTCGACTTCCCGACTATTTCTGTTTCTGCATCCTTGCCGGGCGCGAGCCCGGAAATCATGGCTTCATCTGTTGCGACTCCACTCGAGCGTCAGTTCGGGCGAATCGCCGCCGTCACGGAGATGACGTCGACCAGCACGCTGGGACAGACGGGCATCACGCTCCAGTTTGACCTCAGCCGCAACATTGACGCCGCGGCCCGCGATGTCGAAGCCGCGATCAATGCAGCGCGTGGATACCTTCCTGCAGATCTCCCCGGCAACCCCACCTATCGCAAGGTGAATCCAGCCGACGCGCCGATCATGATCGTCGCTCTTACTTCGAATAAGTACAGCCCCGGCCAGCTATACGACACGGGATCGACAGTGTTGATGCAAAAGCTATCGCAAGTCCGCGGCGTCGGACAGGTGATAGTAGGCGGCAGCTCGCTCCCTGCAGTGCGTGTCGACGTCAATCCAACGCAGATAAATAGTTTCGGTCTGCAGCTTGAGAATATTCGAACCGCGATTGCAGCTCAAACCGCGAATGAAGCTAAGGGAAGCTTTTCAGACCGGCATAAGACTTGGTCCATACACGCGAACGATCAATTGATGCACGCGGCCGATTACAGGCCGATCATCGTCGATTTTCGAAACGGGGCGGCAGTGAAACTATCGGACGTCGCGACTGTCACCGATTCAGTCCAGGACGTTCGCTCGTTGGGGCTGGCGAATGGGAAGCCATCCGCTTTGCTCATCATCTTCCGCCAGCCCGGAGCAAACATCATCGACACAGTCGACGCGATTAAGGCCGCGCTCCCTCAACTGCAAGCATCGATCAGCAAAGCAATAAACATGACGATCGTTATGGATCAGACCATCACCATTCGGGCTTCTGTACACGACGTGGAACGAACGTTGCTGATCTCGATTGGACTCGTGGTGATGGTGGTCTTCATATTCCTGCGCAATGTGCGCGCGACGCTGATCCCGAGCGTAGCGGTTCCGGTCTCGCTGATCGGCACCTGCGGGGTCATGTACCTGCTTGGTTTCAGCATCGACAACCTCTCGCTCATGGCGCTAACGATCTCAACCGGCTTTGTTGTGGATGACGCAATCGTGGTGCTGGAGAACATCACGCGCTTCCGGGAAGAAGGCATGAACGCCATGGAAGCGGCGTTCAAGGGCGCGGCAGAAATCGGCTCTACAGTCCTTTCGATCAGCATTTCGCTTGTCGCGGTCTTCATCCCGATTCTGATGATGGGCGGCATTATCGGCCGCCTATTTCGCGAGTTCGCCATCACTCTATCGGTCACCATTCTTGTCTCACTGCTCATTTCGCTAACGACGACACCCATGATGTGTTCCCGTCTGCTGGCGAAAGGGAAGGGGCACGGCAAGCTCTATCAAGCCAGCGAGAAGGTATTCGAGTGGATTCTCAAAATGTACGAGCATAGCTTGGCCTGGGTGTTGCGCAACTCCGCACTGACGCTTCTCATCGCCATTCTGACGCTCTGCCTGAACATCTATCTGTTCATCAAGATCCCTAAAGGATTTTTCCCCGAGCAAGACACTGGGCGCATGAGCGGAAACATCATGGGCGAGCAGGATACATCGTTTCAGGCCATGAAGCAGCGCATGATCCGGCTGATGAACATCGCCGCCTCAGACCCGGGGATCGCGACCGTAACAGCATTTACCGGAGGCGGCGGGGGGACCACAACAAACACAGGCCGCGTCTTCATTTCGCTGAAGCCGCTGTCTGAACGCCACGGCGTAACAGCGCAACAGATCATAGCCCGACTGCGGCCGAAGCTTGCTGTAGTACCCGGCGCGACACTGTTTCTCCAGGCCACGCAGGATCTGCGAGTCGGCGGCCGGCGCAGCAACGCCGAATTTCAATACACGATCCAAAGTGACGATTTAGACGCTCTGAATCACTGGGCGCCCATTCTGCTGTCCACCATGCAAAAGCTCCCCGGCCTTGAGGATGTCAGCAGCGATCAACAGAATAACGGACTCGAAGCAAATCTCGTGATTGACAGGGACACAGCGGCGCGCATGGGGATTACTCCGCAAACCCTCGACAACATCCTTTACGACGCCTTCGGCCAGCGCCTCATAGCGAAGACCTACACATCTCTGAATCAGTATTTCGTGGTCATGGAGGTGAATCCAGTTTTTTGGCAGAATCCGGCTGGCTTGAGCGCGATCTACGTAAACTCGAGCACGAACGGACGAGAGGTGCCGCTCGCTGCATTCACTCACTTTCAACCCAAAACCGCTGCGTTAGCCGTAAACCATTCCGGCGTGTTTCCCTCGATCACCGTGTCCTTTAACCTGGCGCCCAACGTCGCGTTAGGCCAAGCCGTAAGTGAAATTGCCGAGGCCGAGCAGAGACTCGGAATGCCGACAACGATTCAAGGCAGCTTTTCTGGAACAGCGCAGGCGTTTCAGTCCTCGCTCGCGAACGAACCGATGTTGATTGCTGCCGCTCTCGCCGCGGTTTACATCGTCCTGGGAATTCTGTACGAGAGTTACATTCACCCGATCACCATTCTTTCGACACTGCCCTCGGCGGGCGTCGGGGCCATTCTCGCTCTCATGATCACGCACACGGAGCTGAGTGTAATCGCACTCATCGGAATGCTGCTGCTGATCGGAATCGTGAAGAAAAATGCCATTATGATGATCGATTTCGCACTCGAAGTAGAGCGCCGCGATCACAAGTCTCCTAAGGACGCCATTTTTCAGGCATCGCTACTGCGATTCCGACCGATCATGATGACCACGATGGCGGCGCTGCTCGGAGGATTGCCGCTCGCGCTGGGAACCGGAACGGGATCGGAGTTGAGACGCCCTCTCGGAATCACGATTGTGGGCGGCTTGATTGTGAGCCAGGCGCTCACGCTTTACACCACGCCGGTCATTTACCTCTATATGGATCGATTCAGCTTGTGGCTTTCACGCCTACGGCACGGACGACTGCCTGAAGCGCCCGTCGAAGCGGTCGGGCCGGCCACTTAGGAATAAACGGCAATGCAGACGCATTACAAGATCACCACAGAGTCAAATCCTGCCGAACGGAGTGTCACGCTGTTGCTCAATGGAAAATTTAGCGAGGCAGCGCTGCCAGACCTGGACGAATCCATTTCAGCAGCTCGGAGCGCTCATCAACGCATCTATGTCGACCTGAGTGAAGTCACTCTGGTAGATCGAAAAACAGCACAGTACTTTAGCGACCGCGCCGATCAGGATCTCATGCTGATCAATTGTCCAATCTATCTTCGGCGCTGGATTACGCGGGTGGGCGATGAAACAGAAAACTAAGAATTACGTCCTCAACCTGGCCATCGCCGCGGCTCTCGGCTTTTTGTGCTCTTGCAATCCTGCCCCGAAATATGCCAAGCCACCGGCCCAGGCGCCGGCAGCCTTCAAGGAAGCCGTCCCACAGCAGTACAAAGAGGGAACTGGCTGGAAGATCGGCAAACCTGGCGATGATGTGATTCGAGGAAAGTGGTGGGAGATCTACAACGATCCAAAATTGAATGCGCTCGAAGAACAGGTTCAAATTTCGAATCAAAGCATAATCGGTGCGGAAGCCAATTTCCGGGCTGCGCGAGCCCTCGTCGTTTCGGCCAGGTCTGCGCTGTTCCCAACCGTGACCGCTGGGCCCGGAATCACGAACTCACATTTCTCTAGAAACTCTCGGACCTCAACTGTTCTTGTACCGGGCTCTGCGTCCGCAATACCCGGGACAATTACCGATTATTCTTTACCGATCGACGTCTCTTACACGATCGATTTCTGGCACCGCATTCGAAATACGATCGCCGCAAATGCGTTCCAAGCCCAGGCAAGTGCGGCCGACGTGTCCACAGCCATACTTAGCACGCAAGCTGAGCTCGCTCAAGACTATTTCCAGGTGCGCGCCCTCGATACAGAACGAAAGATCCTGGCCGAGACTGTCGAAAATTATCGAAAGAATGTCGAGTTGACGTTCACGCGTTTCAGCGGCGGTATCGCCTCCGAAGAAGATGTTGCGCAAGCGCAAAACCAGCTGGATATCACAACCGCTCAAGCCACTGACCAGGGCGTTGCCAGAGCGACGTATGAGCACGCGATTGCGATGCTGGTAGGAAAACCTCCTGCAGAGTTTTCGTTGCCGGTTGCGCCGTTCACGCCTAATCCGCCTCCGGTGCCTGTCGCCTTACCGTCCGAACTGCTCGAGAGGAGACCCGATATAGCCGCCGCCGAACGGAGGGTCGCTGCGGCGAATGCCCAAATCGGAGTCGCTCGAGCCGCGTATTATCCCAATGTCACGCTTAGCGCATCGGCCGGTTTGCAGAGCAGCAGTTTCACGCAATGGTTCACCTGGCCGAGCCGCTTTTGGTCGGTCGGACCGCAGCTCGCCCAAACTCTGTTCGACGTGGGAGCGCGGCGCGGGTTGAACGAACAGGCGCAGGCTTCGTATGAGCAAACTGTTGCTAACTACCGCCAGACCGTTCTCACCGCGTTCCAGGCAGTTGAAGACAATCTATCCACGCTGCGAATTCTGTCTCAGGAAGTTGTCGAGCAGCGTACCGCGATTCGCTCGGCTTCTCGCTACCTCGATTTGTCGCAAACACGGTATCGCGGCGGCGTCGACAGCTACTTGAATGTGATCACAGCCGAGAACACGGTGCTTACGGCCCGCGAAACAGAGGTACAAATCCAGCTACGCCAAATGACTGCGAGCGCAGCACTGGTAATGGCGCTCGGCGGCGGATGGAACGCTACTGAAATTCCAAAAGTTCAGCAATTGGCTGCAAAGGCAACGAAGGGACAGGTGCAATCAAACCAAACACGGGAGCCAATTGCCGAACCCAATCCGCCGCCTCTGAACAATCCAGAGCCGGATCAGCCGTAACTCGGTGCGATTCCCAGTCCAGTCGTAACAGCCCGGCCTGCAAGCAAAGCCTGGCTCGCCCCGTCATCACTGCGCCGCTTTCTCGCCCTTCGTCTGCCCGCTATCCGCGTTCCCTGACCACGTACCCACCAGCTTGCCTTCTTTCAAAGTTAGATCGATGTCATACTCGTTATCCCGGTAGGGCACGCGCATGTGAATCTTCGATCCCTCAACTTTCAAATCCTTTGCCGTACCCTCTCCCGCCTCGCCGCCAATCACCGCTGAATACGCCCCGTCCTTATAGGTGATCGACAAAGTCCAGGAGATGTCGTTGCCGTCGGGAGTTGTCGAAACCATGTTCCACTTCCCCGTCAATTGCTCGTTCTCCTGCGCCCGGGCAATGCCCATCACAACACCAACGGTCAAAAGCAATGCAGCGCTGGTCGCGATTACTTTTAAGAAACGCATATGGTCCTTTACTCTAGCAAAGCTCTAGCGGGCCGCCTTCAACCGAAATCGCAGAAACATATTGCCGCCGAGGGGATGGTTCCCGTAATACGGCTTGATCGCCGCCGGCAGCGAATATGCCTCAATATTCGCGCCTACGCCGGTTTCGAGCTGCCGGAAAACATTCAGATCCCGTGTGTAGCCGATCGTGTATTCTCCAATGCGGAACGCGCTGCCATAACGAACATCCAGCAATTCCTGAATGTTCGGCTGCCCCTCGAACAATTCGTCTTTATCGACCAGTTCCATTCGCCCGGTGACGAAATTATGGCGCCGAATCGGCACAACCGACTCGACCGTATAAGAATTCAGATTGCGTTTCGTGTAACTCTTATGATCCCTGCCCCAGATAAGGCTCGACGACCAGCTTCCGCCCGGCATCGGTTTCGAGTACTCGACAGACGCCGTGCTGCGCGTCTGATCCCCCGGCTCGAGCACCTCCGGATGCGCCAAGCGCCCAATCGACACCTGCGTTGCCCAATTCTTACCCGGGAAATACCACAGCCGTGCCGACCAGGAATTGATCGGGCCCGAGTCGATGTCCCACCGAAACTCATCCGGCTCCGAACCGTAGAATCCGCTTGCCTCGAGCTTGATCTTTTTATAAGCAATGCCCGCCGTCACCACTTCGTTCGCAATGTGTGTCGAATCCTGCCAATGGTGTGCGATGGGCGCTTGCGGCAGCTCCATCGCGGATGCACGATGCGGATATGCAATGGGGCCCAGTGCCGGATCGCCAACTGGCGCGAAATACAGCTCCAGCGTCGTCTTCTCTCCAATCGACAATGCGTATTGAAACCCCAATGACATGATGAAATCGTGCGGATGCTGCCCATCGATGATCGGCTTGCCAAATGCGGTTTCCCCGGTTTGGAATAGCAATGGATAGCGCCGCTCGGTAATCGTGGCCGGCTCCAGGCTGAGCATCAGCTGTATTTGAAGAGCTCCGTTGCGTCCCGCCCTGTGCTCGGCATTCGCCATAAACCAGTTCGTCGAAAAAAACTTGTCACCGCCTCGTGGGCCCGACTGCTGCGTATCGGTGACGAACGCCTGCGCCATATACATCGTGTTCCACGATCCTAGCGGCTTCATCAGCATCGGCATCGGCCAGCTTTCCGGATTCATCGCTGTTCCCGACGACAGGTTCACCAGAAACATGCTGGCCGCATTCATCTCGACCATGTTCATCTGCGGCATCGGCATTGGCATCGACTGTGTCGAGTCGCCGTCCTGCCCGAACAAAGCGGCGCTGCATCCCGCGAACGCCAGCCACCAAAACGCCTTCAAATACTTGCTTGCGCCCTTCCCAAACCATGGAATGGCGAAAGTTCCACCTCATCCACGTAGCACCAGCCCCAATCTTCGCCCGGCTCGTTCGATTTCATGATCGGGTGCTTGGTCGAGTGAAAGTGTTTCGTCGCGTGCTTGTTCTTCGACGAATCGCAGCAGCCGACGTGCCCACACGTCATGCATAAGCGCAGATGAACCCAACTATCACCGCTCTTCAGGCATTCTTCGCAACCCGCAGTATGCGGTTCCACATCTCGAATCTGATCCGTATGCGTGCATTTCTTCATTCTTTGGCTCCTATCGCACCGTTCTTCCTGTATCCGTCAGTGCTCAGATACATAGTATTAGGATGCAACCAAAATCACGCCGTCAATTCATCGCAGATACCGCAGCCCTGGCCCTCGCAACACAATCCCTTTCCGCAGACCGAAGCCCCATATCGTTCGCGTACGTTGGCACGTACAGCTCGCCGCAAGGCCCGGAAGGCAGCACCGGCAATGGACAAGGCATTTATCTTTTTCAGGTGAACCCCTCAACGGGAGCCCTCACCCAACGCGCCGTATTTGAAGACCGCTCGAATCCCTCCTGGCTCGCCCCCCATCCTTCGAAAAAGTATCTGTACGCCGCGAATGAGATCGACAATTTCGAAGGCGCGCCTTCGGGAGCAGTCACCGCCTTCTCTATCGACACTTCATCCGGCCATCTCAACAAGCTGAATACGGTCAGTTCCCGAGGCGCCGGTCCCACCCATCTCAGCCTTCATCCTTCAGGAAGATTTGTGTTCGTCGCGAACTATGCCGGCGGCACGTTCGCCGTTTTCCCCGTGCAATCCGACGGACGATTGGGCCCCGCCACAGACGTTAAGCAAGATACGGGCAAGGTTGGTCCCATCCACGCCACTAGCGCTCCTCCCGGTAGCTTCGCCATCAGCGGCCACGACCACCCGCACGCTCACATGATCGAATCCGATCCTTCCGGAAACTTTGTCTTCGGCGCCGATCTCGGTCTCGATCAAATCCAAATCTGGAAATTCGATTCCGCCAACGGCACACTCACTCCGAACGCCACCGCGTCCGTTCCGCCCGGAGATGGACCGCGTCATTTCGTATTTCATCCCAACCGCGCCTGGTTCTATTCGCTCCAGGAGGAAGGTTCAACTGTGATGCTGTTCGACTACGATGCGGCATCGGGACATCTCACCTCCCGCCAAACGTTATCGAGCTTGCCGCCGGGCTGCGCAGAGACCAACTTCCCATCGGAAATTAGAATCTCCCCCGACGCGCGATTCATTTACTGCGCCAATCGCCTCCACGACAGCATCGCATTTTTCTCCATCGGCAATTCCGGCGCGCTGAGATTTGCCGGCGAGACCTGGACTCGCGGCGACTATCCCCGCAGCTTCACCATCGATCCCACAGGCAACTTCCTCTATTCCTGCAACCAGCACAGCGACGTCATCACCACCTTCCGCGTAAATCGTCAAACCGGCGAGCTCACCTCCACCGGCCAATACACATCCGTAGGGACGCCTTCAATGCTCACCTTCGCCGTGTGATAGTTCATCCGCGCCCATTTCTCTCGCCCGACAACCCCCTCGGATTCGGCCTCCTCGATTTCGCTGAGCTTGCCGCTGCAGCAATTCTCCTCGTGCTCATTCTCATCCGCTCGGGGCGGACGATCGCTTTTCGTCGTCTGCCGAATCTCGCAAAACACACAGGTCTGTGCCTCATGGTATTGGCCATTTTGCCGGTTGCGCTGCGATTAGCGCTCCTGCCGCATTCTCCCGCCCCCACCCCCAGCGGTGCCGACGATTTCGCCTACCTTCTCCTCGGCGACACGCTCCGTCACTTCCGTTTCGCAAATCCCCCGCATGCTCTGCCGGAATTTTTTGAGCAGCTTTTCGTCCTGCAGCGCCCCACCCTCAGCTCCATCTACCCAATCGGGCAAGGCTTAGTATTGGCGCTCGGGTCGATCCTCTTCGGCCACCCCTGGGCGGGAGTTCTTGTATCCATCGCAGCCTTATGTTCGCTTTCATACTGGATGCTGATCGGCTGGACCACGCCTGGTTGGGCCCTCGCAGGCGGCGTTCTGGCCGTCATCGAATTTGGCCCGCTGAGCTATTGGACGAATTCGTATTGGGGTGGCGCGGTTTCGGCCATAGCAGGATGCCTCGTGTTTGGAGCCTTACCGAGGCTCCGGCAACGCTACCGCCACAGCCATGCGCTTGCTCTGGGCGCGGGGTTAGGCCTACAGTTGATCACTCGCCCCTACGAGTTTCTGCTTCTCGTCATCTGCGTCGCGCTATTTTTCTTACCGGCCTTGCGAAATATCGAATGGCACAGAGCGTCAAACCCCGTGCCGCTGGTTGCGCTTCCATTAGCCTGCGCCGGCGCGCTCATGCTGTTTCACAACCGGCAAGTCACAGGCAGCTGGACGATCCTGCCCTATCAGCTCTACCGTTATCAGTACGGTGTCCCAACCACCTTTACGTTCCAGCCGAATCCAATCCCGCACCAAAGCTTAAACCGTGAAGAGGATCTCGACTATAGAGCGCAATCTGCAATTCACGGCCCCGATGGCGAAACGGGGCACGCGTATTTCGAACGCCTGATCTACCGTGCGCGCTTCTACCGCTTCTTCTTGCTGGCTCCGCTCTATCTCGCTTTCCTCGCCTTCTTGCTGATGATTCGCGAATTTCGCTTCTTGTGGGTTCTCTTGACGCTTCTCGTGTTCGCCGCAGGCTGCAACTTCTACCCCTACTTCTATCCTCACTACATCGCCGCGATCACCTGTCTCTTCCTGCTCGCAAGCATCACAGGGCTGCAGCGCTTAAACGAATTCCAGCTTCGCCGCAATTTGCCGGGTCCGCACATGGCGACCGTTCTCCTTTCAATCTGCGTGGCGCACTTCCTTTTCTGGTACACCGTGCATGCCTCGGCAAGCGATCAAACCAGATCCGCACTGACCCGCTTCGAGACTTGGGATTTCATCAACTACGGCGACCCGGAAGGCCGCATATCCATCTATCAAGAGCTCGAGCGCGCTCCCGGCAAGCAATTGGCATTCGTTCGCTACGGCCCCCAGCACATTTTTCACGAATGGGTCCATAATGCCGCCGATATCGACGCAGCTCACGTCGTCTGGGCGCATGATCTCGGCTCAACCGAAAATCAAAAACTTCTCGAGTACTACCCGAATCGCAAGGCCTGGCTCGTCGAGCCTGACGCCATACCGCCAAGGTTGAGCGCCTACGTCCCGGAACCGCCATCCTTCGAAAGCGCGCCGTAAGCACCCTTTCACCCTGAAGCTCTAAAATAAACGCGGATGCGGTTTCGCTGTTCCCTCGCAGTCGCCTTACTCTGCTTCCCGCTCTTCGCTCAACTCTCTCCCACGCCAGAGCAGCTTGAAGCCCAAGCCCGCCAGCGCCTCGCTGCCCACGATGTCAATGGAGCACTCGCGGCTTACGAGAAGTTAGCGCAGCTCCTCCCTAAATCCGCCGCCTATCAAGACGAAATCGGGTTCCTGCTCGCCGCCGCAAATCGCACGCCCGAAGCCATTCCCCACTTCGAGCGCGCCACCCAACTCGATCCCAACATGGCGCAGGCCTGGTACCATCTCGGAGTTGCCTCGTTGATCTCTGGCCGCGCAGCTCGAGGCATCGATGATCTGCGCAAAGCAGTCGCGCTCGCTCCCGATCATGCCGATTATCGTTTTCGGCTCGGCCTCGCCTACAACGACGCCGGCCGCTACACAGAAGCAATCCCGCATCTGACGAAAGCCTCCCAGCAACTGCCCAGCGACGCGCGCGTCTGGAAAGCTCTCGGCCTCGCGCTCGAAAAACAGAACCGCTTCAACGAAGCGCGACGCGCCTACACCCACGCCGTCCAGCTCGATCCGAACAATACCTCCGCTCGAAATGATTACGCCTACGCCCTGGTGAAATCCGGAGATCCCATGGCCGGCGTCGCGCAGTTCCGGAAAATTCTCGAACGCGAGCCGAACAACTTCCACGTGCAAGTCAACATCGGTTACGCCTACATCGGCGCAGGTGACTACAAAGAAGCCATCAAGCAGCTTTCAGAAGTCATCCGCAATCACCCCGAAGCCGGCGACGCGCACTACGACCTTGGCGTCGCCTACAAGCAAAGCGATGATCTCAGCAATGCCAAAGCCCAGCTCGAAGAAGCCGTACGGCTGCTCCCATCTCTGGCCGAAGCGCATTATGTTCTCGCGACGACGTACGTCGATCTCGGCGATACCCAGAAAGCCGTCGAACAACTGCGCGCGGCGGTCAAGCAGCGGCCCGATTACGCCGAAGCGTGGTTCGAGCTCGGCATGATCCTCAAAGGCAAAGGCGACGTCGACGGTGCTATCGACGCGCTCCGCCGCTCCGTGTCGCTCGACAGTTCAGACGCGGGTGCGTTCAATACACTGGGACTTCTCCTCCGCCGCAAGGGCGATTCGGAAGGAGCCACGCAAGCCTTCGCCAAAGCCGCTGCCCTCCGCCAAGCCGAAGCGGCGGAGAAGCAGAAGAAGCTCGCACAAGGCGCTGCCCGCGTTCAGAAATGATCAAATAGCTTTTCACCCTCTGGAAAGATGCTGACTCAGATATTCCGATTATTAAGCAAGCCAAGGCGGAATACGCGAAGCTGTCGGGGGGCATGGACGTGCGAAGCGTGCCCGCAATCGCGATACGTATTCATTTTATGCCATAATACGTACATGCAAAAGTTGACGCTCAGCGTTGACGAGGGGGTAGTCCGCAACGCGAAGCGCTACGCGGCCGCTCAAGGCACGTCAATATCACGGCTAGTTGAACACTACTTGGATGTGCTCACGCAACCGTTCGACATGGCCGAAGCCCCCCCGGTGTTGCGCATGCTTCGTGGCGCCGCTCGTGGCACTCCTGCCGACGCGCACCGCAAGCATCTTATCCGCAAATACCGGTGAAGCCTCTTCTGCTCGAGCTCAATGTCATTCTGGATGTGATCCTTGATCGTCGACCCGGGGCTGATGCGGGATCGGTGTTGTGGGCCGCTATCGAGAACGGGCAGGGTCGCGGCCTTATTCCAGCGCACGGTTTGACTACTGTCTTCTATCTTCTCGAGAAAGCGCGCGACGCGGCGTTCGCCCGTGGCGGTGTCGAGCGGCTTATCAGCGTCTTCGGCGTAGCAGCCGTCGATGGCAGCGTCGTTCGGCGCGCGCTAGTACTTGGCTGGCCGGATTTCGAGGATGCCGTGTGCGCCGCCGCGGCAGAAGCGAGCGGGTGTGAGGCCATCGTCACGCCTGATCCCGACGGATACCCGAACTGCTCGCTGCCAGTGATTGATCCCGCAGCGGCGCTGGCGTGGCTCGCCGGGAGTCGAGGCTGAACCAATATAGTGTGGATACGTCTACCTCGCCTCTGGCGCGGGCGCCCGTTTCCCTGCTTTCTGTCCATTCAACTTTGATCTCGGGAATTTTCCGTCCTAGTGCCACTAACTCAAAACAAATTCCCCGCCACCTGCTCTGCCGCCCGCCGCGCCTTCTCGAAAATCTGCCCTTGCGCCTCGGACCGGTCATTCGTGCTGACCCGAATCAGGAAACGTTGATCCCGCACCCGGCCCACAACGCGCTCAACCCGCTGCCCGTCTTTTCCCTCTTCCGCGCAGGCTGTCGCTTCATTCCCAATCCCTTTCAACGGCGTCGCGTGCGAAACGCATTCATCACCAACAGGAATCCTGGGCCCCACTTCGATCCGCAGCGCGCATGCCGGCGATTTCCGGTGCACGAACTCACACGCAGTCGGATTCGTTACAGTCAGCTCCACAGCGCCGTCGAGAATTCCTGCCGCGGTCGCCGCGTTCATCCACGGACAGACCTGCTTTGCGCCGGCAACAAGAGAAATCGATGCAGCCAACCCCAGCAGGAAACAGCACTTCACGTGCTTGCCGGTTTCCCGCTTCCCTTCAGCTCTTCGGTCTTAAGAACCTTTCCACCTTCTTGAATCGTGTACAGCCGATTTACATCCAGATCCTTCAACTGATCCACCTGTCCGCTCAACCATCGAATCTCTACCGAATCCACTTTGGTTGCGTGCTCCAGCCCGAAGTGCATCCGCAGATCGTTTTGTGAGAAATAACTTCCCCCGCTCCGCAGCTCGTCCATCTGCACCAATGGTTTTGCAGCGCCAACTTTTGTCTTCGCAGTTACGATCACGCGCGTACCGATCCCCGTGCGGTTCGACTTCACGCCCACCAGCTTGATCTTGATCCAGTTTCGATTCAGAGTCGAATCGCATCGAAGCAGTTGAGGAATCGCGTTCACGCAATTCACGGCGACGTCAAGATCGCCATCGTTATCGTAATCACCGAACGCACAGCCGCGCGCCGGAGCCGGCTCCAAAATTCCTGGCCCGCCCTTGTCCGTCACTTCCTCGAAATGCCCATTCTGCAAGTTGCGATAGAGATATTTGTGCTCGGCATACTTCAGGTCCGCATTCGATTTGTCCACTTCCGGGTAGACGTGCCCGTTCGACATCAGAATGTCGAGCCATCCGTCGTTATCCATGTCGAAGAACCCGACGCCCCAGCCCAGCAACCGCGTATTCACGCCAAGTCCGCTCGGGTAAGTGCGATCTTCGAACGTCGCATCGCCCAGATTTGTGTAGAGCGAGTCGGTGTCGCCCGCAAAATTCGTCTTCACCACGTCCAGGTTGCCGTCGCGATTGTAGTCACCGATCGAAACGCCCATCCCCGCCTGCGGTTTTCCTTCGGGCGATAACGCCGCCCCCGATTCAATCGCAATATCTTTGAATGTGCCGTCCTTCTGATTCTGGTACAGTGTCGCGGTACTCGAATCGTTTGCCACGTAGATATCCGGCCAGCCGTCGTTATCCAGGTCCGACGCCGCAACGCTCAATCCGTACGTTCCGGCAGTGTTCAAAATTCCTGATTTTGCGCTGACATCTGTAAACTTGCCATTCCCGTTGTTGTGATACAGAATGTTTTTCCCGCCGCGCAGTCCGGGCGGTCCGCACGCGACCAGCAGTCCCTTATACGTGCATGGGCCGGCCTCCGGCGGTGGCGCTGTTTTCAGGTCGAAGTCCACATAATTCGCGACAAACAAATCCAGATGCCCGTCCTTGTCGTAATCCACAAATGTGCAGCCGGTATTCCACCGCGTCTTCGGGCCCGGCTGCATCAACCCCGCTTCTTCCGTCACGTCTGTGAACGTTCCGTTGCCGTTGTTGCGATACAGCGCATTCTGCCCGTAATACGTGACAAACAGATCGTCG
Organism: uncultured Acidobacteriaceae bacterium; assembly: GCA_963703035.1. Classification (GTDB taxonomy): domain Bacteria; phylum Acidobacteriota; class Terriglobia; order Bryobacterales; family Bryobacteraceae; genus Bog-105. The sequence goes on from OY969780.1 coordinate 4,882,911, forward strand.
TTGCCATCGTTGTTGTAATCTCCGACGCAGCACGCCTGTCCCCAACCCGTCCGGTGCTCTAGCCCCGAGCCTTTCGTTACATCTGTGAACTTCCCATCCCGATTGTTCCTGAACAAATGGCAACGCGGCTCCTGCCCTTTCGGGAAGCCCTCCAGACGCCATCCATTCACCAGAAAAATATCCAGCCACCCGTCGTTGTCGTAGTCGTAAAACGCCAGCCCGCAGCCCGTGGTCTCGAGAAGATACTTATTTTTCCCTTCTCCGCCGTAGATCGTCTTCACCGCAAGTCCGGATTGCTTCACCACATCCACGAAGCTGACGCCCAGCGGCGTGCCCTCGATCGGCGACTGCGGCCCTTTCTCAGCCGGGCGCGGTTTGGCATCGTACCTGCGTTCAATTGGCCCCGGAAGCTTAAGCTGCTGAGGAGCCGCGAGCGCCACCAGATCCGAAAACGGCAGCACCAGCGCAGAACGGCTCAGCGACCGAATAAATCCGCGGCGATTCTTGTCCAAAGTACAACTCCCAAATCAAAACTTGTTCAACGCTGAGCATGGAAAGAGGACGGCTGATCGCTAACCCCCGCAAGCTGATCATGCACGTGCGACGGATCACTCTCAATCGAAAGTTCAGGATGCTTTCGCAGATACTCGAGCGAGTACGTCGGCGCTCCGGGATCGACCTGCTTCGTCGCAAATAGCGCTGCTTGTTCGGAAGCCTTCTGCTTCATCCCCAGCCGCCTGTAAATCACAGCCAAGTTGTAATGCGCCGCGAGATCGTCCGGGTCGATCGATTGCAATGTCTCGAACTGATGTTCCGCATCTTCGTACCGGTGTTGCTGGTAATACGAAATCCCCAACTCTCGCCGCGGATCACGCGCTTCCGGATATTGCCGCACCACTTCCTCAAGGTCCGCCAGCTCTTCTTCTGTGTTTCCTTGCCGCCGCTCGACCAGCGCCAGATAGTACAGCGCGCGCGCGTTCCACGGACTGAGTTTCAATGCTTTCTCCAGCCCCGTCCGCGCCTCGGCGTACTTTTCCCACTCAATATTTGTCAGCCCGATATTGATGTATCCATCCGCATAGTCGGGCCGCAGCTTCACAACCTCGCTAAACGCCGCAAGCGCGTCTGCATATTGCAGCTGATCGAGATACGCAATCCCCAGGTTGTTCCAGCGCATCCAATCCGGGTTGTCCTGTGGGTCTGGGCGCCCGCTCGCATTCGCGCCCACATTCAGCGTCCGGCTCCGCGCGGCCATTTCAATCACCGGATAGCGCGGATGATCTTCGCCGAAAACATTATTCAGGTAGCTTTGGCGCAGATGACGGTAATTGACCCGCGCGGTCAGCCTAATCGGCCCTTTTACATCAGCCGGAATCCGGAATTGATACCGCACCAGCGCCGACCGGCCAGCCTGGATTGTGTTGTCATACGCCACCGAATGAATCGTCCACACTTTGTGGTTATCCACGAAATCGCCGTCCACGTTTACAGGCCGGTTCGTAAACGAATGCGCCCGCGGATCGAGCCTCCCGTCCGGCTTCAGAAATCCGCTATGATAAATCTCCTTGCCGGCTGAATCCGTCACCACGAACTCGACCCAGCTTTCATACAAATCCCGCACCTCGGGAATCAATGAATGCCCGATGTTCTGGTTCTGGATCACCACCATCGCCTGCACAATTTCGTTTCGTGCAAGCCGCACCGGCGCGGAGCCAAGCGGACCCATCATCCCGCCGCTCCCTGCCTCCTTGATCGCGAACAGGTCGACATTCAGGAACATGCCCGATTTGAGAAATGCGGCGGTCTTATCGAGTTGCTCGTCGAAGCCGTAATAGAACGGCACAGCCGTATTCCCCGCCAGCCACCGGTGCGACGCAAACGTATGCTTCTTTGCCCCGTACTCGTCCGGCTTCGCAGGTTCGCGCATCATGTGGCAGCCTTGGCAGGAGAAAAAATCTGCCTTATAGAACGTCAGCGGATTGCGCTGGGAAAATTTCGAATTCACCCATTCGTCGTAAGCCGTAAACGCCCGAATGAATTTGTAGTCATTCAACGAATTCGGCAGATTCGCTTTGTGGCACGACGCGCAGAACTCCGGAAATCGATAGAAGGTCTGCATCACAGCTTTCGCATGCCGCTCCGGATGCTGCATGATCTCCTCATCCGGCACTTCTCCCGGGATGCGCTTGCCGTTTTCGTCCACCATCACCGCCGGCACGCCCATGATGTAACTCCCATTTCCGCGTGTCGGCTGTAAACCCTCTATCGAGTGGCACGTCATGCACGTCACGCCGTCGTCATCGAATCCCCGGTCAACCTCAGAGTTCTTCGTCAAAGCGCCGCTTACCACGCCGATCGGATTATGGCAGCTGTCGCAGTGCCTCGTGAGCTCAACTCCTTTTGTCCGCGCCAGGATGTTCACGCTGTTTCGATAAAACGGCGTGCGAAACGAATTCGAATGCAGCGCCTGCCGCCATTCACTGTAGGCCTGCGGATGGCAGTGCGCGCAATACGTAGCTTTTGGAAATGCGCCCGGCTGGATAAACCCGCGGGTTTCCGTCATCGCGTTGCCGGGTGCAGTAGATTGCGCATGCAGGCTCGTCAGCAGAAAAAACGCGCCTGCGTATACCGCCAACACCCTGAAGACAAACACACTACTGCTCGGAACCAATTAACCGTAGTTTACCGCCTGCTTCTACACCGCCAATTCGCCTTTGTACCTCATACGGCTCAGATCGAACTTAGCTTTTACGCTCAGCGGCCCCATCGTGGTCGTAAACGTCGCGGCCTTTGCCGTCGAGAGATCCAGGAACTGATGCAGAAACCCGAACAGCACCGTCGATGTATCGTTCGGATCTTGCTCGATAACTCCCGGTTGTGCGGCCTCCTGACCCTTCACCTTCAGATAGGTCGTCTCCTTCAGCGGTTCGTATGAGTCGGTGTTGTCCGCTCCCGCGCCGTGACCGGCAATGACCGGCAATCCCGAGACACTGATCACGTAATGATGCGCTAAGTCGGGCGGAAGCTCGAGCTTCAATGCCAACAGCATGGGTTTAGCGCTAACCCATCTCACAACGCCGGAAAATTTTGGCGTATTGGCCGATGGACTCGAAGACGTGCTCATTCGTCGCCCTCCGCGCCGCCCCCCGCCCACAGCGGAAGATTGCGGCAAATAACTCTTCACGTCAGCGCTGACCGGTTTGGCCCAGGGCGAGTCCGTCGTCAGTTGCTGTATTTCGTCTTTTGACCACTGTGCGGGGTCCTCGCTGTTCCAAAACTCTGACGGCTTTGCCGGAAACAGCCTGGCGGTGGCGAGCATCAGCGGTGACGCCGCCATCAGCTTCAGGCCAGCGCGCCTCGTGAGAAGCATCATCTTTCAGATTACTGATCCGCCGGGCAGACGATCGTTTTATGTCCTCTGCGGCAGGCGCATGCTCTAATAATCGAGATCAAGCAGAAACGCCTCGACCCAGTGCCACAAGCCCGCAACACATCCAAACACAGACGCGTTTGGAAATGGATCACTATCGCAGCCCTAACCGCAGCGGTGGTCCTCTTCATCGTCGGCGAGATCGTCCTCCGCCACGCCGGCCCCATTCTCAAGGGCCGTATCATTGAGACTCTCAGTACACGCTTCGACAGCCGCGTCGAGCTAGATAACCTCGATGTCTCGCTCGGCCGCGGCATCGAACTTTCCGCGCAAGGACTGCGCATCTTTCCACCCGATGCCGTTGTCGCCGCCGGAGCGACCCACCCCCTCATCGCCGTCCGCAACTTCAATTTTCATTCTGGAATCGCGGGTCTTTTCTTCAAGCCCATGCACGTCAAGGCCGTCCGGGTTAGCGGCCTCGCTATCACCATTCCGCCGCGTGAAATGAGAGTCCACCAGCCGAACGGGGCCCGCAAACACCGCGGCAAGATCAAAATCGTGGTGGATCAAATCATCTGCGATGATTCCCGCCTGCTCATTGAGACTTCCAACCCCGGCAAAGACCCCAAAGATTTCGCGCTGCGCTACATCGTCCTCCAGAACGTCGGCCCTCACGCGCCTTGGCGCTACAACGCCACTCTCATCAACGCCGTCCCGCGCGGCGATATTCACGCAACCGGCTTGTTTGGGCCATGGCAGACGGAGACTCCCGGCGACTCTCTCGTCACCGGCCAGTACACTTTTGACCACGCCGATCTCAACCCCATCAAAGGGATCGGCGGCATTCTCTCTTCCGTCGGCGATTTCCAAGGCCGGCTCGACCGCATTGTCGTTAAGGGAGCCACGCACACGCCCGAATTCTCGCTCGATACGGCCAATCACGGCCTTCCGCTCGAAACCACGTTTCAAGCCATCGTTGATGGCACCACTGGCGATACGTACCTCGAAGCCGTCGATGCAACGCTCGGCGAATCCAAGCTCACCGCGCGCGGCGCCGTCCTCACGATCAAAGGCCAGGGGCATCGTGTCAAACTCGATGTCGATATCCCGGCCGGACGCATTCAAGATTTCCTGAATCTTGCGGTAAAAACGCAGCCGCCCGTCTTGACCGGCGTCATCAGCACAAAAACCCAGCTCACAATCGAGCCCGGCAAACAGAGCGTCACCCAGAAATTGAAATCCAGCGGATCTTTCGAGCTGCGCGATATCCATTTCACCAACCCCAAAGTCCAGGACAACGTCGATATGTTCAGCCTGCGTGCGCGCGGCGAGCCGAAGCTGGCCAAGCCCGGCGCGGAAGACGTCAATTCCCGCATGACCGGAGATTTCTCAATTCGAAGCGGAGAAATCGCGTTTAGCAAATTGAGCTATGATCTGCCGGGCGCCCGGATCAATCTCGCAGGCGTCTATTCCATGGACGGCCAGCGCTTCGATTTTCAGGGAAAGGTTTTGACCAAAGCCACGCTCCGGCAAATGGTCGCCAGTCGATGGAAATCCTGGATGCTCACGCCCCTCTCGCTCTTCTTCAATAAACACGGCGGAGGCGCAGAGATCCCGGTCAAAATCACCGGAACCCGCTCGGAACCAAAATTCGGATTAGATCTCCATGTCCCGGTGCCCTGAACCCAATTCCAAAATCGGCATTTCACACAACCCTCGAAACCTCTTCTTTCCTTGGCCGGCCGCTGATAAACTGGGAGTTTCCATGCCAATCAGCCAAGAGCTGCTGGAAATCCTCGTCTGCCCCGTTTGCAAAGCGAAAGTGGTGCTCAAAGAGGATGGAAGCGGCCTGAAATGTGTCGCCTGCAACCGCGTGTATCCCGTGCGCGACGATATACCCGTCATGCTCGTCGACCAGGCAACTGTCGAGCCCTAAAGTTTTCATGACCATCTTGGAGCAGCTTTCGGACGGCGCCCGGGTTTGTATCGTTCGCCTGCGCTCGCTCGGCGATTGTGTGCTCACAACGCCCGCGGTCGCACTCCTGAAACAGGCCCGTCCCGATCTCGAAATCGGCATCGCCATCGAGGACCGGTTCCGGCCAGTGTTCGAAGGCAATCCTGCAGTCAGCGCAATCCTCCCGGCCAGTTCGCAGGCCGTCCGTAACTGGCATCCCTCGATCGCCCTGAATGTTCACGGCGGCCCCCGGAGCCAGTGGATCACTCTGCTATCCGGTGCCAAATGGCGCGCCGGGTTCGCTCACCACCAGCTCGCTTTCACCTATAACGTCAAGATCGGTCGCGCGCAAGACGTCATGGCGGTCCGTCGAACCGTCCACACAGCCGAACATCTGGCCTCCGCTATTTTCGCTCTGGGCGTTCCCAAGCAAGAAGTGCCGCCCGCGCAACTCTTTGCTGCGCCCCCACCCTTCACCGGCCGCTACGGAGTGCTTCATCCTTTTGCGTCGGCCTCGGAAAAGCAATGGCCCCCGGAGCGCTTTTGTGAGCTAGCTCGTTATCTCGATCTCTCGCATATGACCCCCATTTTTTTAGCTGGCGAGGGTGACGACGCTTCCCCGTTTGCTGCTCACAAAGTGTTCCAGAGCAACCTGGCCGACGTGAAGGCGCTACTCTCAAAATCCGCAGTTTTCATTGGGAATGACAGCGGCCCCGCGCATATGGCGGCAGCGTTCGGCATCCCGAGCCTGGTCCTTTTTGGCGCTTCCAACCCGAGCATCTGGGGACCTTGGCGCACGCCCTCGGAAGTGATCGTCGCTCCCGAAGGTTTGCTCCGCGTCAGTGTGTCGCGCGTGATTGCCGCACTCGAACGGCTCCGCATCCTCGAAGAGGCGCACGCTTGAAAGATCTCTACCGGCTTCTCCGGTACGCGAAGCCGTACTGGCCTGCACTCATCGCCTCCGTGATCTTTATGGCCGTGGTCGGTCTCTCGCAAGGCCTTCTCGTGAAGCTCATCCCACTCGTTTTCGAGCGCGTGCTGAAGCCATCAGCGCCCGACACTCCCGCCGTCCTATTCTCGATTCCGCATTCGCAGATCACCATCTACTTGAACGACATCATCCCGTCCTTCGTGCACAACATCTGGACCATGGTTGCGGTCGGCATTCTCATGTGCTTCATCGCCAAAGGCGTGTGCGACTACCTCGGCAATTACCTCGTGAACTGGGTCGGGATCAGCGCCATCATGGACCTCCGGCAGGAGGTCTACGATCGCGTTCTGCGTCAGGATGCGCAGTTTTTCGAAGACCAGACCACCGGGCGCATCATGTCGTCGATCATGAACGACATCGACAAGATCCAAGTATCGGTTTCGACGATGCTCGCCGATTGGTTACGCCAGATGTTCACCGCGTTCTTCCTGTTGCTCGCCATGATCTCTATCGACTGGAAGCTCTCGCTCATCAGCCTTGTGGTTTTTCCGGTCGTCGCGTTCTTAACGGTCAGACTCGGCCGCCGCATCCGGCGCACCACGCGCCAGGCGCAAGACATGGCCGCCGGACTCACTCAAATCCTGCAGGAGACCATTTCCGGACATCAAGTCGTCAAAAGTTTTGGCGCCGAGGATTATGAGTCGAAACGCTTCCGGCTCGCCGCGCAGCGGCTGAAAAACGGCAATCTCAGATACGTTGCGCAGCAGGCCGTAGCATCGCCGATCATCGAGTTTTTTGGGGCCGTTACTATCGTTCTTCTATTGACGTTAGCGCGCCTGCAGGTGAAGAGCGCAACCATGACAGCCGGGACGTTCACCGGGTTCGTCCTCGCGCTGGTCATGCTGTACGAGCCCATCAAGCGGCTTACCGGCATCCACAACATCTTCCAGCAAGGCATCGGCGCCGCATTAAAAGTTTTTGAATACCTTGACCGCCAGCGCGACGTTATGGACAAGCCCACGGCGGTGCGCCTCTCGCGATTCGAAAAGAGTATTCGCTTTGAGAATGTCAGTTTCACCTATCCCGCGGCTCCGGGCCGGGTCGTTCTCGATGGAATCGATCTGGAGGTGAAAATCGGCGAGGTCGTGGCGTTGGTAGGCCCTAGCGGCGCAGGTAAAACCACCCTGGCAAACCTCGTGCCCCGGTTCTACGATGTAACAAGCGGCGCAGTGCGGATCGATGGCCGTGATGTCCGCGACATACGCCTCAGCAGCCTGCGCGAGAGCATCAGCATCGTGGCCCAGGACACATTTCTGTTCAACGACACAGTTTTCGACAACATCGCCTACGGCCGCCCCGATGCAAAAGAAGAAGATGTCTTCGCCGCAGCGAAAACCGCTCTGGCCGAGGAGTTCGTTCAGCGACTCCCCAAAGGATACGAAACCATCATCGGCGAGCGGGGTGCCAAGCTCAGCGGCGGCCAGCGCCAGCGCATTGCTATTGCCCGAGCTCTATTAAAAGACGCGCCTATCCTGATTCTCGACGAGGCGACGTCTCACCTCGACACCGAATCTGAGCGGCTCGTCCAGCAAGCCTTGAATGTATTGATGAAGCGGCGCACCGTTCTCGTCATCGCACATCGGCTGTCGACCATCCGCCAGGCGAGTAAGATTATCGTGCTTGATGCGGGCAAAATCGCGGAAGTCGGCACGCACGACCGTTTGTTGGGCACGGGCGGCATCTACTCGCGCCTGCATGAGCTACAGCACGTCGATTCGAATGCAGCGGTCGGATAGCACTCTGTGAGCTCCGCGGAAAGGGCCGCCTCTCCTGTTGCGGAGCCCAGGCCTGCCGTTCGCAGCATGACCGGGTTCGCGCTGCTGCATCGCCAAACCAGCGCTGGAGAATTGAGAGTCAGCCTGCGAAGCGTGAATCACCGCGGCCTCGACCTGCATTTCCACATTGGCGCGGAGCTTGTGGTTTTCGAAAACGCGATGCGCAGCCTTCTCAAACAGCACATCTGCCGGGCACATGTCGAACTGCGCATGGCCCTTCACCGCGATGCTTTGGCCGGCCCAGCCGCGTACAACCGTGATCTGCTCAGTCGCTATATCGCGGCATTCACGCAAGCCTCCGAGGACTTCGATCTCGCGAGCCGGCCCGATCTGAATACGCTGTTCATGTTCCCGGGCGTTTTCAATTCCGCGCCCGAATCCATGCCTTTCGACGCCACCTTCGAACGCGAGCTTATGGCCGCCCTCGGCGCTTGCATCCGTGATCTAAACGCCTACCGCGAAAAGGAAGGCCATGAGCTGTGCGCCGGCCTCAATCCCGAGCTTCGAGCCATCGACCAAGCCGTTCAAGAGATTGCGAGAATCCGAACTGAGGCGCTTCCCGAGTTTCACGAAAGGCTGCGCCGCAGACTTACGGAGCTGCTCGGAAATACTGCAATCAGTGAGGCGCGTCTCGCTGAAGAAGCCGCGCTGCTTGCCGACAAGTCCGACGTGCAAGAGGAGCTCGTTCGTTTGTCGGTTCATACTGAAGAGGTGCGCCGCACGTTCGATGCAGGCGGAGAAATCGGCAAGCGCCTCGATTTCCTCATGCAGGAAATGAATCGCGAGACGAACACGATCCTCTCCAAGACCTCCGGCATCGGTGAAGCTGGGCTCGCGGTTACAAATCTCGCGCTCGGCATAAAGGCTAACATCGAAAAGATACGGGAGCAGGTTTTGAATCTTGAATAGCGGGTTGGAACGGGTCGATCGCAGCCCGGAACGAAGTGACGGGTTCAGCGAACGCACCACCACTGTTTTCATCATCTCGGCGCCGTCCGGGTCCGGCAAATCGACATTGGTCGCCTGTTTACTAGCGCGGGATCCGCAGCTCCGGTTCTCCGTTTCTTACACTACGCGAGGCGCGCGCGGCGCCGAGAAACCAGGCGAGAGCTATATCTATATCTCTCCCCAGGAGTTTGAAGAGCGTGTCGAGCGTGGCGAGTTTCTCGAGCACGCCCAAGTCTTCGGCAATTACTATGGTACGAACCGCAAAGTGCTGGAGCAGGCGCGCAGCGAAGGCAAAGATCTGATCCTCGACATAGACGTTCAAGGTGCGAGACAATTAAAGGAAAGGATTCCGGAGGCCGTCAGTATCTTTGTTTTGGCGCCTTCTCGCGACATTCTCGAACAGCGATTGCGTGCGCGATCGGAGGATTCCGAAGAAGTCATCCAGCGGCGGCTCCGCGAGGCGGCCGAAGAGATCCGTAATTATTCACAGTACGATTATGTGTTGATCAACCACCAGCTCGAACAGTCGATAGAGACGTTGACGGCCATCATTAAGGCGGAACGGGTCCGCAGAATCCGAATGGAAGATCAAATACGGCCCATACTTAGAAGCTTCGAGTTGCGGCCGCCATCACTGTTTTAGAGAATTTCCTACCGGGAGAAAAATGCCAGAGAAAACAAAATCCAATGCGATGTATGCGATTCCGGACGATGTGGATGCGAGTACGTATCGCTTCATCATCGTCGCCGCCAAGCGCGCGCGCCAGTTGCAAGGCGGCCAGCGCAGTGTGTTGCCCGCCACGAACAAGAAACCGACCGTGTTGAGCATGGAAGAAGTGCGTCGCGGACTGGTTCCTTACAGCGATCCATCCCGCGAAGAGCCAGAGCAGGAAGAAGTCCTTTCCGAGTAATCTCAATGCGCATCGTGCTTGGCGTGGGCGGAGGAATCGCCGCCTACAAGTCGGCTGAGCTTGCACGTGCGCTCGAAGAGCGTGGCCACGACGTTCAGGTCGTGATGACACGCGCGGCACAGGAGTTCATCCAGCCGCTCACCTTCGCCGCGCTCACCAGGCGAAAGGTGATTACTCACTTGTTCTCGGATCCAGGCGATCCCGGCGCGCTTTCGAGCGCCGTCGAGCACATCGCTGTGGCTCGGGAAAACGATGCGCTTGTAGTAGCGCCCGCGACGGCCGATCTGCTCGCGAAGTTCGCCTGCGGCTTGGCTGACGACTTTCTGTCGACTCTTTATCTCGCCTTTACGGGCGAAGTGATCCTGGCGCCAGCCATGAATACGGCTATGTGGGCGCATCCCGCGACCCGGACGAATCTGGCGACCTTGCGCGAGCGCGGCTGCTCTATCATCGATCCGGACGAAGGCTGGCTGGCCTGTGGAACGCTTGGCGCAGGTCGGCTCGCAGACCCGCTCAGGATCGCCGATCATCTGGATTCTCTTGAGCGGCAGAAAAGGGATTTTGAGGGTGAGACGGTTCTCGTCACCGCGGGACCGACGCAAGAACCCATTGATCCGGTCCGTTACATCGGCAACCGGTCGAGCGGCAAGATGGGCTATGCTCTCGCGCAAGAGGCGGCAAAGCGAGGCGCCCGTGTGCTCTTGATCTCAGGACCTGTGACGCTTCCGAAGCCAGCTAACGTTGAGCTCATCTCGGTGCGCACTGCTCAAGAGATGCGAAGGGCGGTCCTCGATCATGTCGAGGAAGCCACAATCATCATCATGAATGCCGCGGTTTCCGACTACTACGTCCCGGGCGTTTCGCACGAAAAGCTGAAGAAGACGGGAGCGCCGTTTTCACTCGAGCTCAGCCCGACTCCTGATATTCTTGCCGAGATCGGGCAGCGCAAGGGCTACCGTCTGTTGATTGGTTTTGCCGCGGAAACGCAGAACCTCCTGGAAGAAGCTCGCCGCAAAATGATCAGCAAACAGTGTGACATGCTTGTCGGAAATCTTGTGAATCAGGAAAGTCTCGGATTCGAGGCCGACCGGAATGAAGTCGATATCATCACTCAATCCGGCGATGCGATTCACGCCGGTCCCGCCGATAAAAGAGAGATCGCCGAGCGCATTTTGGATGAAATCACGGCCCTGCGCCTCTCACGTAGAACCGTGAGCGTGCCCGCGTAACCACAACCCGCATGACGAGAGAGCAGGTCCACTACTATCTTGAGTTCTATCGCGACTTGGGCTTTCAATCCATCTATAAACTTCCTGCTGCGCCGGAACCTGAGATACCGAAATTTCCCGCCGTCCTGCCGACTATTGCTCCCGAACACGACACGCTCGATAAGATTCTGGCCGACATAGGCGATTGCCGGCGTTGCCGGTTGTGCGAAGCGCGACACACGATCGTTTTTGGATCGGGGCACGAGCGTGCGCGCGTCGTCTTTGTCGGCGAAGGCCCGGGCGCGGATGAAGACGAAAAAGGATTGCCCTTCGTTGGCCGCGCCGGACAGTTGCTCACGCAGATGATCGACAACACTGCCGCGAAAGAAGGCATACCCATACGGCGCGCCGACGTTTACATCTGTAACGTTGTCAAATGCCGCCCGCCCGAGAACCGTACGCCGCTTCCCGATGAAATGGAGACCTGCGGGCAGTTCTTGTATCGACAGCTGATGGCCATCCAGCCGAGAGCGATTTGCGCTTTGGGCGCGACAGCGATGAAGGCGCTCTTGAATCTGAAAGAGGGCATCACACGGTCTCGCGGAAAGTGGCACAAGTGGCGCGACATCCCCGTAATGGTTACCTATCATCCGTCATATCTCTTGCGTCAGTACAATCAGCAGGCCAGGCGCGAAGCCTGGGAAGATCTCAAAACCTTACTGCATTTCGTTTATGATTGAGGCCTCCGTTCGATGAGCGGACATTGCGGCCTGTTCATCACATTCGAAGGCACGGAAGGAAGCGGTAAGTCGACTCAAATGCAATTGCTCGTGGAGCGGCTTCGTGCCGCTGGTTTGACAGTTGTGGAAAATCAGGAGCCAGGCTCGACAAGTATCGGCAAACAGATCCGCCGCATTTTATTGGACCCGGCTCATCAGGAGATGGCGCCGATGACTGAGCTGCTTCTAATGTTTGCCTCGCGCACGCAGGCTGCAGCTGAGATCATAACTCCCGCACTTGACCTCGGCCACATTGTCGTAAGTGATCGTTTTACTGATTCGACGCTCGCCTATCAGGGTGAGGCTCGCGGGCTAGGTTTTGAGACCGTGCTCAAGACGCATCAGCTTGCGCTCGGACCGCTGTTCCCGGATCTCACGCTATGCATGATGATTGATCTCGAGACAGGCTTGGCGCGGGCCCAAGATCGCAACAGACAGAATTGGGAGGACGCTATCGAGGCGCGGCTCGACCGGCAACCGCTCGAATTTCACCAGCGCGTCAAAGCGGCCTATGAAAAGATCGCTGCGCTCGAACCTCAGCGCTTTCGCATCATCGACGGGGAAGGTGACCGTGGAACTGTGGCGAACCGGGTTTGGAGCGAAGTCAGTCCACTGATTGCGGGGTCATGCAAATGACCGGCCCATTCGAGAATTTCTTCGGAAACGCGAATGTTGCACAGGCGCTCGCTCACATGATCGAGCAGAAACGCATCGCGCAAACCATATTGCTGAGCGGACCGGAAGGCGTCGGCAAGGCCACATTAGCGAGGCGCTTGGGTGCCGCTCTATTGGGCGATGACGCGAAGATTGAGCGCGATGATCTCAGCCTCCCTTCGAATCAAGAGATCATTGAGCAGCGCGATAAATGGCCGTCTGAAAAACGCTCTGAAGATCCGCTGCTCTTCTCGACTCACCCCGACTTTGTTACGTTTGCGCCCGAAGGTCCCTTGCGCCAGCTCACGATCCAGCAAATGCGGGCGCTCCGGGCGCGTGCGCAATTCAAGCCGCTTCACGGGTCGCATCGCGTCTTTCTCATTGATCACCTGCACCGCGCAAACGAGCAATCTGCGAACTCGCTGCTCAAAGTTCTCGAAGAGCCGCCCGAACATCTCGTCATTATCGCCACGGCCGAGAATTTGTATGATCTTTTGCCAACCATTCGATCGCGTTCTATGGTCCTTCAAATGAGTGCGCTTTCTGATGCCGAAATGCGCGAATTCACGAAGGCGCGAAAACTGCCGGATGCCGAAGTCCGCATTGCGCTAAGTGAAGGTTGCCCGGGATTGGCAGTCACTCTCGACATCGAAGAGTTCCGGGCGCGCCGCGCGCTGATTCTCACTGCGCTCGAGTGTGGCGCTGGCATTGCGCCTTTTTCAAAATGGGTCGAGAGCTCGGAAGGCTTTTCGGCCCGCAAATCCGAAAAGCTCGAGTATTATCTGAAAATCTCTTACTCAGTTCTCGAAGACATTCTGCGGATTTGGCAGGGCCAGCCTGCCATGAAGAATCGTGATGTTGAGCAGCAACTGAACCTCATTTCGCAGGCGGTTACCTTCCGCTGGATTCAGCGTGCGGTATGTTATTTGGATGAACTCGTAGAGATGGCGCGCAGGAATATCCAGAAGCTTCCAGCGCTGGATGCTTTTATCATTAACCTGCGTAACCACCCGGAGAATGTTCGCACCTAAATAGGCAAACGCAGTTGGCCTGAGACTGAGGAACAATGAGAGACGAGAGGCGCCCCGACGCGCTCATCAGAAGACCCGTTCGTGCGCCGGGCATGGAAGACAAGGATCCCTTACGCCGCGCATCAGCCAGTAAAAAAACCCCGCCCGAGCAAACCAACGCCGAACAGTTTTATTACTCGAAGCAGATGCAGGGAAAAACGCAGATGGTCGTCGTCCTCACGGATGGCGAACAACTCGAAGGAGTCATCGAGTGGTACGACCGCGACTGCCTAAAGCTGAATCGCGACGGCGCGCCCAACCTGCTTTTATACAAGCACTGCATCAAATATCTGTACAAAGCCGGCCCGGAATAACGCTCCCAAATTTCGCTTGACTTAAATCTAGTTTGCGATGCAAACTAGAATGCGTGGTGGACCACTCCGCTCCGCAGTTCACAAGTCCCGGTGAGCGGGCGAGCGCTTATTGGTTTACCGATGGCCTGCCGGAACTCACGTTCGGTTTGGGTCTCGCTGCTGTGGGTGGAATCGGTCTGCTTGCACGTGTATATCTTTCGAATCACTGGGTTCAGGCTCTTTTCCTACTGTTCGCAATCGCGTTTCTTGCGTTACTCATTATGAATCGCAAGATCGTGGAGTGGCTGAAATCCTATATCACCTATCCCCGCACCGGATACGTGCGGAGTCCGACACAGGCGAACACGTCTTCGGGATTGATCACGTTGGAACTCGCATCATCTCCGCGGCCTAAGAACATCGTTGCGTTTCCAAGCGGTGTCTTCTCTGTTCTTGTACTTTGCTCAAGTGTGAACGATCTTATGCGCGATTCTCGAGTCACACCGTTTCTGATCATGGCGCTGGCGCTAGCACTTTATGCAGTCAGTAAAATCTCGGATCTCCCTTACAGCTTTGTTTCTGTCATTCCGGTTTTCATTGTGGGGGTGATCTTGGTTCCGCTCAATGTGAATCTCCGAGTTGCATATTTTTTTCCGTTCCTCTTTACCGGGCTTTGGCTTTTCTTTCGGGGCCTGTTTACTCTGATTCACTATTTGCGGGTAAATCCTCGCCAGCCGAGGACGCAAGAGATTCACGCGTGAACGAACGCATTCAGGACTTGGCGCAAGTGGACCGCGTGATACACGAGCCGGCGCGGCTCATGATAATGACCATCCTCCGCAGTGTCGAAGAAGCTGACTTCCTCTACTTGCAGCGGGAGGGCGGCTTCACGCAGGGCAATCTATCGAGTCATCTTTCCAAACTCGAAGAGGCCGGGTACGTGCAAATTCAAAAGGTCTTCAAGGGAAAAACGCCGCTTACGATCTGTAAGCTCACGGAAGCCGGGCAGGATGCATTCCGAGACTACTCGTACCGGATGCTCGGAGTTCTTCAGCCGCTGAACGGCACCGCAAATAAAGCGCGGAAGCGAACTACGTAAGCAGGCCCCAGTACACCTTCGTCTCTGATAAGAAATCGACTTGGCCGTTCGTTTCGTAGCGATCGAAGAGGTCCCTCACGCTCTGCATCATCTCCGTATGTCGCGGCTCGCGTGGCAGCGGAATTACGGAGTACGACAGCAATCGCCCGCTTAGCTTACTGAAATCGAGCCGCTCGAGCATGTCGAATCCGGCACTTTCTACGGGCTTCGGCCGCATAAACTCTTCAACCGCATTTTCCACACGCGGCTGAATTCGAGGATCCGCGTATTTTCGAAACAGCTCGCGCACATCATGCATGAACCGGGAGGATTCCTTACGCCACCGGTTAGTAAGGACGATCAGCGCGCCCTGATCCTTCAGAATCCTGCGGAACTCGATGCGGCAGCGACCCTTATCGAACCAATGAAAGGCAGAGCCCACGACCACAAAATTGGCGGCTGCATTCGGTAAATGCGTGCCTTTGGCCGTTCCGTCTACGCTCGAAAAATTAGAATAGCGGCTGAGAAGCCGTTCAGCCACGCCGCGCATCGCCGCGTTCGGTTCCACGCCGTAGACCAGCTTGCAATGCGGCAGAAACAGCTCCGACGATATGCCGGTTCCGGCGCCAATGTCAGCAATCACTGATTCTGGTGACAGGCGGGCATGCGCAGCTAAATATGGAATCACCTCGGCGGAGTACTTGGGCCGGCACTCAGCGTAGTACGCAGCACGGTTCGAGAAACGGGTCGTGCTATCGGATACAGGTACTTCCATTAGGCGATTACTTCGGGCAGCTCACACGCAAAATTCCGGCACTCATACAACGTGATTCTCCCTTTGCGTTCGAGTTGCGCTAGAAAGGGCGCCGCGTCAGCAAGTCTTTGGGCGGACGCATCCGTGAGGGCCGCTATTACCGAGTTCGGCGCAAAATTGTGACGCTTGTCCGAGAGCAACGCGTCAACTTCACTATCGATCGCAGCGCACCGGATCACCACTTGCTCTGGCTCCGAAAGCCAGCGTCCGAGAGCCACCAGCATGTGCGGCGCCATCGTGGGCTGAACCTCGAGCCTCGGAGCAACCCATCGCAAACATCGTTCTGCCCGTTCTCGAAAGCTGGTGTCTCCAGTCAACTCCGCCAGCCTCAACAGCACGTCCGCAGCAACCGAGTTTCCCGATGGCTCCGCACCGTCGTAGTCGTCCTTCATGCGCAAGAGTAGATCGCTCGCACCCGCAGCAGTGCTGAAGAACCCGCCCTGCACCTTATCTTCAAACTGCTCGAGCCCGTTCTTCGCAAGGCATACAGCAGTTTCCAAATGCGCAGGATCAAAAGAAGCCTCAAACAAGTCAAGAAGCGCCTGCGCCAAGAACGCATAATCATCAAGAAACGCCGGGACCGCCGCTTCGCCCTCACAGTATCGCCTGAGCAGCCGACCTGATTTCGCGTCGTACATCGTCGAAAGGAGAAATGAAAGCGCGCGCTCAGCGGCTTCCAGGTACTGCTTATCGCGCAATACAACATAGCCTTTCGCTAACGCCGAAATCATGAGGCCATTCCAGGAAGTGAGAATCTTTGTGTCGAGATGGGGTCTCGGCCGCTTACTGCGCATATCGAATAACGTGCGCTTCGCCCGATCCAGAACCTCCCGATCCGCTTCTTTTTCCTCCGCGGCTTCGTAGAGTATGTTTCGGCCGGTAAACTCTCCATGCGGATCTAGCTCGACGTTGCCGTCGGCTTTGATGCCAAAGCTCGCACAAAACACCGCGGCATCTCTTTCGCCCAAAATCTCCTCGATCTCGCTCTTTCTCCAGATGTAGAAAGCGCCTTCGCCTGAGTGCGATGGATTCTCCGGATCAGGACTGTCCGCATCCTCCGCGGAATAGAAAGCTCCGTCTGGGCCGGTCAGATCGCGAAGGACATACGAGAAGATATCCCGGGCAGTCGCCGCAAAGCTCTCGTCGTGCGTGACCTGATACGCCTCCAAGTACGCGATTGCGAGCTGCGCTTGATCATAAAGCATTTTCTCGAAATGCGGTACAAACCAGCGCTCATCCACCGAGTAGCGGCGAAAGCCGCCGCCCAAGTGATCCTGCATGCCGCCGCGCGCCATGCCGCGCAACGTAGCCGTCACCATGTCGAGAGCTTCCGAGTTGTTGTTAGCTGCAGAATACCGGAGCAGAAAATTCAACGCGACGGGCCGGGGGAACTTCGGAGCACTGCCGAACCCGCCCCAGCGCGCGTCAAAGCTCCGCCGGAACTGCCAAAATGCCGTATCGAGCAGCTTTCGTTCCGGCTCGCCGCGAGCGCCAGCCGCCTCGGCAATTGAGCGAAGCTGCTCGATGACATGCTCGCTAGATCCTTCTACCCGGTCACGCTCATGCTTCCAGGCGTGAGCGAGCTGCTGTAAGATCGCCGCGAACCCGGGCGCCCGTATCGCGAATCGGGCGGGAAATAGGTGCCGCCGAAGAACGGCTTCAACTGCGGCGTAAGCCAGACCGACATGGGCCATCCGCCACTCCCGGTCGATGCCTGCACAAACAGCATGTAGATGCGATCGATATCCGGCCGCTCTTCACGATCCACCTTCACCGGCACATAATCACGGTTCAAGATTTCCGCAATCCGTTCGTTTTCGAAGGATTCGTGCGCCATGACATGGCACCAGTGGCAGGTCGAATAGCCGACCGACAGAAAGATGGGCTTGTCTTCCGTGCGCGCCTTCTCAAAAGCCGTTTCCCCCCACGGAAGCCAAGCCACCGGATTGTGCGCGTGCTGCCGGAGATAAGGACTCTTTTCATCGATCAGCGCGTTGGTGATCATGCGCTTTCAGTCTAGCGTCGGGCCGGGAAGTGAGAAACGCTCGATGCGAGATGATATCGATTGAATGAAGTGCAAACTCGCGCTGGTACAGTTCTTCGCCGCGGCCGCCTTATGTCCCAGCTGGATACTCGCTCCGCAACCGCCCGCTGGCCAGAAGCGAACGGCCGAATCCCAAAAGCCTCCTGCCACGCCCAATCCCGGCAAAATGGATGCGCTCCGGCAACTGAGTGCGTCTTTCGAAGAGATCTCGCAGCGCTCCGGCCGCGCTGTTGTGCAGATCTTTGTGCGAAGTTACGTGGCCGGAGAGGGAGCGGAAAACAATGGCGAGTTGCTGACTGCAGAAAACAGCAGCGGTTCGGGCATTATCGTGAGACCGGACGGTTACATCCTGACGAATTCGCATGTGGTGAAGAACGCGCATAGCATCAAGGTTCAATTGAATGTTCGAGCAGAAGCTGAAGCTCGCGAGCAGGGAGATCGTTCTCTCAACCGGCCGATCAACGGCACACTGATCGGAATCGACCGTGAGAGCGATCTGGCGCTTATCAAAATCGACAGAAAGAACTTACCGTATTTGGAATTCGGAAATTCGGATGACCTGAAGCAAGGCCAGGTAGTGCTCGCGCTCGGGAATCCTCTCGGGTTAGACAATTCCGTGAGCCTGGGGGTGGTGAGTGCCATTGCCAGGCAGATCAAGGCTGACGACCCTATGGTCTACATTCAGACAGACGCGCCCATTAATCCCGGCAATAGCGGAGGCCCGTTGGTGGATGCCGAAGGACGTGTTGTGGGGATCAACACCTTCATCCTGACGCAATCAGGTGGTAGCGAAGGCATCGGATTCGCTATCCCCAGTAACATCGCACGCGAGGTCTACAGGCAACTGAGGACCAAAGGCCATGTGCATAGAGCACAACTGGGGTTGACCGCAGAAACGATTACTCCCGCCATGGCCGAAGGTCTGGAATTGGAAACGGATCATGGGGTGATCGTCTCGGATATTCGGCCCGGAAGCGCCGCAGCCCACGCTGGTATCAAAGTGGAAGATATTGTTGTCGGTTTAAACGGCAAGCGCGTTGCCAGTCTCCAGCAATTGAATGCGAAAGTATTCCGCCTGGCGCCCGGCACGACGGTGACGCTTCGTGTCCAACGCGGAGAGGATCAGCTGGATGTGCCCGTCATCACGGAAGAACAGCCCGGAGATGAGCTGGACGCTATGGCCGATCTGGTTGACCCAATGAAGAATGTCGTACCGGAGCTGGGGATCATCGGCTTAAATATCAGTAAACCCGTGTTGGAACTTATGCCCGATTTACGCCGGCCGGCGGGAGTAGTGGTCGCCGGGCGCCAAGCGAACGCCCCCTGTACGGGGAAAGCGCTTCAAACGGGAGATGTGATTTACGAGCTCAATCGGCATGTCGTCAGCAACGTCGCTCAACTGCGGCAGCTGCTCGCCGGCATGAAGGCTGGATCGGCCGTGGTTCTGCTGATCGAACGGGATGCTCACCTGATCTACGTTCCTTTGGAACTCGATTAGATAAACACACTGTTTATGGGTAATTGGCCAGCTCAACACCCATGTTGTGCACGATGACGTTCCAGTTCGACCCTGATGTTATTGCAGTCGTTGCGTAGCCTCTGCAGTTCAAGGCCCGCAGACTCGCGGCTATCCGCAGTGCCGCTTGGCGCAGCAGTTATGAAGTCGGATGTAACGCGACCTAGACTGACAAGAATGGCGGCAAGCCGATCTAACAGCTCTGCGCGAGTTGCACAAACCGCATTTTCGAAAGAGGGTGATTCGTCACTGTCTCTGGCGTGCGCTGCGATTGACTTTCTCACGATGCGCTCGGCTGGAGAGGCGCTGCAGTTTCACTCCCGGTTACGCAGAAATCAATTTTCGGCCACGTTGCACGATTGGCAAGCGAAAAGTCACAGTTGCAGCTTGCCTTAATACTCCATATCCTTCAACACGAATTTCTTTTTGATCTCCATACGATTTCCAACTATGCGGAACTCCGCATCTTTATCGTGCAGCGTGATCGGTTCTGACTTCTCGAAGTGAAAGATTGTTCGCGCGTCTCGGCCCTGATTCAACTCAACGCTTTTCGGGTTCAGTTGCTCATGACCGATCGACAACGCAGTAATCGTCTTCAAATGATCCGCTAAGCGGGTGTCGTCGGCATCCTCGCCCGAACTGCTCGTGGACGTTTGCGGTGCGAATCCCGATTTGGGTAATCCAATCACAGCTATGACATATTCATTCAGGGGCTTCATCGCATCGGGAGCCCCAGTAGCATCGCTCATCTTGGCTTGCGCCAGCCGTACCGGGAACGCACTTTGCCATTGCACGGTTACTGTGGGCGGCGGTTCCGTGTTCGGATAGCCGCGACCACTTCCGCGCCCTCGGCCCATTCCGCCAGCTCCCAGTCCGCCCCCGCCTAAGCCACGTCCGCGTCCCATCCCGATGCCGGGCGCGCCCTCGCCCCACGTTCCGTTGTTTCCGCCGTTTCCCGGATTTTCGTCGCCATAGGGTGAACCTTTCATCGCAACAGTTACCTTCACTGACTTGGACCAAGGGGAATTGTTCAAGATTTGATACACGTCCTCGCTCGTCCACTGCGAGGGGTCGCCCTTTTGCCACGAAGACTCTGCGGCCGTGATGCCTAAACCCAAAATTGAGGTAAGAAGAAGTCCCGTCACGAAAATAGATCGTCTGCGCATAGAGTTTCGACGCCGTTTGCCAGTTTTGCGAGTACACGCCGACGTGCGGATTTCCCGAACGCCAGCGGGCTGCTTGTGGCTGGTGGAGGCGTCCCATCGGCGGAACGGGCTTTCCCACTTTTGTACGGTTGAGCAAAGCAGGGGTACCGCGGCCCTCTGGTGATGTGCCAAGTTGCACTCGAGCGAATTGGCATCCGAATTGCCAACTCGGCTGGGGAGGAACCGATGACACAGCGCAGCCGTGATTTGGTGGGAGGGCCGCTTAGTCTGGATTACTTTATGCGGAGGGCGGCAGACGGGTGGACGTTAGCGGCAATCGAATGGGTGCGCGAGGTGGAAGCACCGGAGGCGATGCCAGATGTGGCGAGTCCCAAAATCCATATCGAGCCAGAAGAGATTCCGTATGGACTACGCATTTCCGAAGACGGACTGCACGTTGAAGAGAATCCAGTCGAGAAAGCGGCTTTGCTGCTTATTTTGGAAAAGATTGTGATGGAAAAGCGGCTCAGCCAAATCGCGGACGACCTAAATCTGCAAGGATTGAGGACGCGGACCGGTACGCAATGGACCTCAACTGCAATCTTCGATTTATTGCCCCGGCTGATCGAAGCCGGTCCCAAACTACTCAAGAGCGCCGAGTGGCGGCGGCGACGCAATCAGCTCAGCGCAGGGCGGCTTCACATGTAGAACGCCGGGCAGGAACTACTTGCCTTGGCCGGAAGGCGGCGGTAACGGCTTGCGAGGAAATTCCTCCGGATCATTCGCGATGTCATATACAAATGTCGCAATCACTGCAGAGGCCTGCATCAGGTCTTCCGGGATGGCATGGCTGTATGTATCCATGTCTGAGTGGTGCGTGACTGTACCGTAATCAAGCGGATCCTGTATGAACTGGAAGCCGGGCAATCCCACGGCATCGAAGGAAAGGTGGTCGGTGCCTCCGGTGTTTTTTAGCGATGTGGTCGTCACTCCTAAATCGCGAAATGGCTCCATCCACTTCTCAAAGAGTGGACGTGCGGCATCATTGCCCTGCAGGTAAACGCCGCGTATTTTGCCGCTGCCATTATCGAGGTTGAGGTAAGCGTCGAGTTTCGCGTGCTCAGGCTTGACCTGCATCGTTTTCGGATCGGCGAAGTGCGCCGTAACGTACGCCTTCGACCCATACAGACCTTCTTCTTCACCGCTCCATAGACCGATGCGGACCGTGCGATCCAGATTGAGGTTCAGCGTCTTCAGGATTCTCATCACCTCGATCATGACCGCGCTGCCTGCGCCATTGTCAGTGGCGCCAGTCCCTGAGTGCCAGGAATCGAAATGCGCTCCGACCATCACTACTTCATCGGGTTTCTTCTGCCCCGGAATTTCGCCTATGATGTCGATTCCGTCAACATCGCTGTTAGAAATTTTGGCTTGTAAGTTCATCCGAACCGAGACTGGCTGCTTCCCAACCACTCGCGTCATTCGTGAGTACTGTTCCTCGGTAACGACGAACGTCGGCGGCGCCATTGGATCCTTGGCCTTATGGGAACCAGCCGCCTCGGCGAAGATCAGGCCGTTGTGCGCCCGCCTGTCGGCGCGAATCACTCCTACGACGCCTTCATCGTGAAAAAAGCGTCCTTGCTCATTGATCAGAGCGAAATATTCATCGATGAGCTGATCGATAGTTGCATCGGGCAGGCTTTCAAAGTACTTGTATGCTTCTTCCTCATCCGCGGGCACTTTTATTTGATCGAGGGGAATGTTACGCCGCACGGCGGGTTCCGGCGCCTTGGCGATGTCTGCGAGTTCAGCGTCGGTATAACGGCGGAACAGAGGTTTTTCGCTCGGCTTCGGAGTCTTTTCCTCTGAGATCAGGACGATTTTTCCCTTGAGCTTGCCCTTCCAGTGCGCCTTATACTCGTCAAAAATCTTCTTGTTCTCTTGGATATCCCCAAATTTCCCCTCACGCATCGGCGCTAGCAGAATATCTCCTGTCTTGACGCCGTCCGTGGGCGCGCTCCAGGCTAGGGGAGCAGCCACGAGATGCGAATAGCGGGGCGTGAGCATATCGAGCGTGTAGTTCTGAATGGACCAACTCCTGCCGAATGGTCCCCACTTCTCCGCGTGAACGTTGGCGATGCCGTATTCTTTCAGCTGCGACATGGCCCAATCAGCTGCTTGTTGAAATTCGGGTGAACCGGTCAAACGAGGGCCATACACGTCCGCGAGATTTAACAGATGGTCCATGACCTTCGAGTTATCGAAGGCTTCCATCTTGATCCTGTGAACGACCTCAAGAGTTTTATCTTGTGCCCACAGCGGTGCCAGGGAAAGCGCCAGATAAAAGGAAACTGCAGCTATTAAACGCATACAGCTTCCTGTTGTATCACGGTCTCATCGCACGCTCAGTTGATCGAATAAGAAGGAATATGCGTCCGTAAACTGGGCGACCCTCTCGCTCAGCGAGGACCCGATGCCATGCCCGGCATTGCTACTGGTGCGCAGGAGAATCGGACCCTTCGAACGGCCTACGGATTGAAGCCTCGCAACCATTTTCCGCGAGTTTGCCGGATCGACGCGCGGATCGTTGTCGCCGGTCAGGAAAATCGCGGCTGGATAGGTCTTGTCGTCAGATACGTGATGGTAGGGCGAGTAGGCGTAGAGAGCCTTGAACTGATCGAGTTCCTTTACGGTCCCGTATTCCGTCACATTGAATGCGCCGTTTGACGACAACTCGAGGCGCAGCATGTCATAGATGCCGACGAACGCGACCACGACGCGATACGTCTCCGGATGCTGCGTGAGCGCAGCACCCATGAGCAGGCCGCCGTTGCTGCCGCCGATAATGCCCAGGCGCGCCGGCGTGGTGTACTTGTGCGAGACAAGATACTGTGCGCAAGCGTAGAAATCATCGAACACGTTTTGCTTGCGGGTCAGCTTGCCGGCATCATGCCATTTTTCTCCGTATTCGGTCCCACCGCGAAGGTTGGTATCGACAATGACGAAGCCGTGATTGAGCAGCACTCGGTTTAAGGGATTCAACTGGGGCGTTCGGCTGATACCAAAGCCGCCGTAGCCGGTCAGCAAGACGGGATTTCCGCCATCGAGTTTGGTGCGCTTGAGACGAATGATGTTGAGTGGGACGCGAGTGCCATCTTTCGAGGTCGCGAAATCGCGGATCACTTCGGCGTCGTTGAACGACATGGAAAACGGCGGGGAAAGCACCGGAATCGGCTCGGGGGCTTTGAGGGATGACGAATACCGTAGCCACTCAGTCGATTGTATGTATCCGGCCGTTCTAAAGAGAATCTCATTATTGCTTAGCCGCCTTATGCCGTTTACAGAAAGCACGCCCTGGAGCGGCACTTTACCCGCGAATTTGCCGTCCGATGAGAAGATGGTGATCTGCGAAGGACCGCCTGCCATATCGGCGATATACAGGTGATCGCGAGTGGGCGCGAAATCTTCAATCGCCACGTCAGTTTCCGGCGCTGCAATCTGAGCTGTGCCCACCGAAGCAGCGGGATCGCGCACACGCAATATTTTGCCCATGGGGGCGTTCTGCCGCGAGAGTAAATAGAGCGAATCGTCAACTCCGAAGCGGCCCTCGCTGATCTGGTCGGAATAGTGCGTGAGCTGCCGCCAGGTTCCATCGGTTCCACGAATCAGGTGAAAGAACTCGCCTCCATCGCCGTTGGCAACCGTGGCCAGAATCCACCTCCCGTCATCGCTAGACTGAAGCACAATCTCGGCGATCCGCGGAAAATCTTTTCCCGCTTCATAGCGGTCGTGAGCTTCGGGATCGCCCAGCTTATGAAAATAGATCTGCTGATAGAAATCAAGATCGGCAGGCGCGCGCTCGCCGGATCGCGGATATCTCGTGTAGAAAAAGCCGGTGCTGTCCGCGTTCCACGCCACGCTTCCGCCGGCCGTTCCGTTGTTCACTCTAGGAATGAGATCGCTTTTGAGCTCCTTGCCCGAATCGACTTCGAACACGTGAAGATCTCCGGCTTCGCTACCCAGGCGAGAAAGCGAAATCGCGACATAACGGCCATCGTGCGACGGCTCAAAGAAATCGATTTCGACATGGCCCTGGGCGTCCACTTGGAGCGGATCCATTACGACTTTTTCGGGAGCATGATTGGCGAGCGATGAAAAGACCACCAGTTCCGGCTGCTCGCGCGAAGGCTCCGATTTCAACGCGAAAATTTTTCCTGCGGCGATGCGGATGGCTCCGTAGCTTGTGGGTAGCTGTTTAATGGTCGAAGCGAGTTCTTGGGCGAGGGCTGCGCGGTCCGGAATCTTGTCGAGCACCGAGCGGCTATAGCGATTCTCTTCGGCTACCCACTGCTTGA
This sequence comes from uncultured Acidobacteriaceae bacterium, assembly GCA_963703035.1. GTDB lineage: Bacteria > Acidobacteriota > Terriglobia > Bryobacterales > Bryobacteraceae > Bog-105. Next base: position 4,907,816 of record OY969780.1, read on the forward strand.
CTCGAGGATCTGAGAAATTCTCAAGCCACCTGTAATCATCAACAACCTTGATTCCGTGATAGACATCCTTCACCGGCTGCTTCAGCGCAACAGGAGGCGCTTGCGCGCTCGCGGTCAAACAGTAGACGAGGAAAGCTCCCCAGCACAGCGCGTCTCTCATTGCTCTTTCATTCCCCACTCCTCCAAATCGTCTCAAGCTTATCCCTGAATCGCGAATACACATACGAGGCGACCAGCAATAACGTCCCCAAAGCCACGAAGGCCGAGATTCGATAGAAGCGGCTCAGCAGCCAAACATCATAGAGGTAGAGCTTTGCGATGACAAAGCCAATCACGACCAAGCCTATGACGCGATCGATCGCAAATGCTCGCGCCACTCCGGACATGATCATCGCAACCGCGTAGAGCGCGAGGAAAACTGAGACGCTTTCACTCAAGAAGCTGGCCCGAGCCAGCGGCTCGACGTTTTGGGCTGCCCAGGTGTAGAGCTCTCGGACGACGCCGTCCAAAAGGTACGCTTGGCCGATGATATAGAGCATGATGTGTAATCGGCGCTCGCCCTTAACCACGAATGCCGCGCCAAAATGCACGACGGCCAAAGCCAGCGCGAATAGGGCAATCCACTCGGCATGTTGTTCGCGGGCGAGAAGCCGCGTTGCAAGGAGGGCCCAAAAGGCATTGAAGGGCAGCAGATAAAGAGATGCTGTCGCGCTTTTGGCGCCGAGCCTTTGAACGGAGGCCGTCAAAAAGAGCGCGAAGAATACGCACAGGAAGAATACGCCGATTCCAACTTTGGGCTGGTTGCCGGTGTCGGCCCACGCAATAAATAGTGCGGCGGTGCCCGTGAACGCGAGGACGTGTAGAACAGGCCAGCGGCGGCGGCGCGCAATCGCCAGCGAACAAACGTCGAGCAGGAGCAAATATGAGAAGAGAAGCCACGGATGATCCTGCCGATCGTGCAAAAGAGGCGGGGTTAAGAATCCGCCGATCAGCCCGAGAGCCGCGATGGCGGGGTGATCATAACGGAACGAAAGAAAAACGGAGAAGACGCAGGCCGCAGCCATTGCGACAAACGCTGCCGCTTGCGGAACAAGCTGATAGTAGGCAAAAGATGCATAGAGCGAGATGTAAAGAATCGCGAGGCCGCATCCACAGACGCCTTGCGAGAAGACTCGCTGTCCGTGCTTACGCAGCCAATCGGCGACACCAATAAGAATCAGTCCGGCTGCGAGGCCGAGAACAACCCGGCCGGAAGCCGAAATCCACTTGTTATCGACCGCGTACTTGAAGAAAAAAACAATGCCGATAGCGAGCGTGATGGCGCCGATGCGATTGACGATCGTGAGTCCGAGGCGCGATTCCAGCTGATCGCGCCGGTCACGTTGATCGCAAAGCGAGTCGCTCGGTTCCGTGCCCGGCGCCGGCTGGGCGGACGCGGGGACCCGATAAGCGTTGCGCTCGAGCGCGCTCAACCGGAGCTCAAGATTTGCGATTTGGGAGAACAGGGTCTGTACGGCCGATCGTAGGGCGCTCAGCTCATCGGCCTGATCGGGCATCGCTTACGCGACGGTTTCGGCCACCGCCTCAGTTGCGCCGTACCTTTGCGCGACATAGTTATCGAGGATGTCGCGAAACTCGGCCACGATGTAATCGCCGCGCAAGGTCGTCGAGAGCTTGCCGTCGACATACACAGGAGCCACGGGTTTCTCAAACGTTCCGGGCAGCGAGATGCCGATGTTTGCGTGCTTCGACTCACCCGGGCCATTGACGACGCAACCCATCACGGCGACTTTCATCTCTTCGACGCCGGAGTATTTTTCGCGCCAGACCGGCATCTGCTCGCGCAAATAGGTCTGGATCTGATCGGCCATGTCCTGGAAGAAAGTACTCGTGGTGCGCCCGCAACCGGGGCAGGCGGCTACTTGCGGCGTGAAGCTGCGCAGGTTCAACGTCTGCAAGACTTGCTGGCAGACGACGACCTCTTCGGTTCTATCTCCATTGGGCAGAGGCGTTAGAGAGGCGCGAATAGTATCGCCGATGCCTTGCTGAAGCAGAATCGAAAGCGCCGCGGTGGTGGCGACGATTCCTTTTGACCCCAAGCCGGCTTCCGTCAGACCCACGTGCAATGGATAGTCGGAGCGAACCGCCAGCATTTGGTACACGTCAACCAGATCCTGAACATTGCTGACTTTTGCGCTCAGGATGATTTTGTCGTGGGCGAGGCCGCATGCCTCCGCCAGCTCCGCGCTGCGCACTGCACTCTCGACGATGGCCCGCTTGGTCACTTCCATGGCGTCCAACGGCTCGCGAGAACGCGAATTCTCGTCCATCATCCGCGTCAGAAGAGCGGCATCGAGCGAGCCCCAGTTGACGCCGATGCGCACGGGCCGGTCGTACTCAATCGCAACCTCAATCATGGTCCGGAAGTTGTCATCGTGCTTCTTGCCGATATCGACGTTTCCAGGATTGATGCGATATTTCGCCAAGGCACGGGCGCACTCAGGATATTTTTTCAGCAGCACGTGGCCGTTGTAGTGGAAATCGCCGATGATGGGTACGTTCACGCCGAAGCTGTCAAGCGTTTCGACAATGCGCGGGACCGCTTGGGCGGCTTCTTCGGTGTTGACAGTAACGCGAACCAGCTCGGAACCGGCCCGGGCCAGCTCCATAATCTGGTTCACAGTTGCCGCCGTGTCGGCCGTGTCAGTATTGGTCATTGACTGCACGACGATCGGATTCGATCCGCCAACCTTTACACCTCCGACGTTAACGGCGACCGACTTCCGGCGCGGCGAAACAGCCATGAACAGCGAACCTCCAGTCTGAACCTGAATCTTCATTCTAGCAATCAGATCAGCAATTTAGAGCGAAATTACGAAACGAACCTGGCACAGGGCCACGCTATAATGGTCTAGGAGCTCCTTTCATTGAACCTGCGCGGATTCGTGCGCCTTTTTGCGCACATGCAGTTACTTCCCATTCTCGAGAACGGCGAAGAGACGACGCTGGTGGGCGGTCAAGCGGTGATGGAGGGCGTGATGATGCGCTCACCGCATAGTTACTGCGTGGCAGTGCGCAAGCCGACCGGCGAGATTGTTACGGAGGAGAATCCGCTCGCGCGCCTTTCGGACCGACGTCCGATTTTTAAATGGCCCGTGCTGCGCGGTTTGGGCACGCTTGGACAGGCGACGTGGCTGGGCATGAAGGCGCTGCGGTTTTCGGCAAATTGCGCACTGGATAATGGCGCGGAAAGCCGTGGAAAGAAGCAGAAGAAGGAAGTTGCGCCTTGGGCCATGGCGCTGAATATTGTTTTTTCGCTCGCTTTCTTCATTGGTTTGTATAAGTTTGTTCCGTTGTATTGCGCCACGTTGCTCGGCAGAGTGGTTCCTGCGGTCGGTACGCGGCTCGCAATCAATATGGTTGACGGCGTCCTCCGCATCTTGATTTTTCTCGGATTTCTCTATCTGCTCTCGCGGATGAAGGATATTCATCGCGTGTTTGAATATCACGGGGCGGAGCACAGAGTGGTCTTCAATTTTGAATCGGGGCAACCTGTGAAAGTGGAGAACGCTCAGCGCTTCGTGACCTGGCATCCGCGCTGCGGAACGAGCTTCTTGATGGTGGTCATGGTCATTTCCATGATTTTTTACGCTTTTCTGCCATTCGATAATTTTTGGGCGAAGTTTGTCTCGCGAATAGCGCTCCTGCCGTTGATCGCTGGGGTGAGTTACGAGTTGATTCGTTTTGCGGCGAAACACCGGGGCGGGTTGCTGGCCGTACTCACGCGGCCCGGCTTATGGCTGCAACGTGTAACGACGCAACCGCCATCTGATGGGCAGACCGAAGTAGCGATCCACGCACTCGAGCGAGCGATGGAACTTGAGCAGGCGCAAGGGGGAACGCTCGTAATCGCCTGAGAAGCGCTGCTGAACGGTTTCTGCCCATGCAATATCAAGACCGCTTAAACGAAGCCGAGGCGCGATTTAGCGAACTCACCGCGCGCATGGCCGATCCGGCTGTGATCAGTGACGGTGAGCAGTATCGAAAGATCACTAAGGCACAGAGCCAGTTGACGGAACTTGTAACGACCTACCGCGAATGGAAGAAGGCGGATCAAGAACTGCAAGATGCACGGGCCCTTCTTACGGAGAGGGAACCCGAGCTGCGTCAAATGGCGGAAGCGGAGATTGTGCAGCTCGAGCCGCAGCTTGCCGCGATTGAGCAGCATCTCGAACTGCTTCTGCTGCCCAAAGATCCGAATGACGAGAAGGACGTGGTGCTCGAGATCCGGAAAGGCGCGGGCGGCGACGAGGCGTCGCTGTTTGCCGGCGAAGTTTTTCGGCTGTACACGCGATACGCAGAAGAACAGGGGTGGCGGGTCGAAGTTACGTCCCTGAGCGAATCGTCTGTCGGTGGGCTGAATGAGGTGATCGCGCTGATTAGCGGTGATAAAGTTTACAGCCGGCTGAAGTATGAGAGCGGGGTGCATCGGGTGCAGCGCGTGCCGGCTACGGAAACGCAAGGACGCGTCCACACCTCGACCATTACGGTCGTCGTTATGCCCGAAGCCGACGAAGTAGATATTCAGATCGATCCGAAAGACTTGCGGATCGATACGTTTTGCTCGTCGGGTCCCGGCGGCCAATCTGTGAACACGACGTACTCGGCTGTGCGGATCACGCATCTGCCGACGAACACCGTAGTTTCGTGTCAGGACGAGAAATCGCAGATCAAGAACCGTTCGAAGGCCATGCAGGTTCTTCGATCACGCCTGTATCAGATGGAGCTGGACAAGCAGCTCGCCCAAATCGGCGCAGAACGGAAGAGCATGGTGGGAACCGGCGATCGCAGTGAGAAGATCCGGACGTATAATTTCCCGCAGAACCGTGTGACCGATCATCGCATCGGATTGACATTGCATCAACTTGACCTAGTGATGCAGGGCCGGCTTCAGCCGATTATCGATGCGCTCACCAGTTATTACCAAGCCGAGCGGCTGCGCGACGAAGGCCGAGCCGCCTGATTCGCGAAGACGTGGACGGTGCGTGACCGTTCAAACGGCGCTACTGCAAGGCACAGAATTACTCGAAGACGCGGCTGTTCCTGTGCCGCGTCTCACCGCCGAAGTGCTACTCTGCCACGCCCTCCATTGCGAGCGCGCGTATCTCTACGGTCACGGTGATGAATTGCTGGGCCAGCGGGCATGGATTCATTACGGACGGTATCTCAATGAACGGCTCGCCGGCAAGCCGACGCAGTACATTACGCGGCATCAGGAATTTTTCGGGCGCGATTTTTTCGTGAATTCGGATGTGCTGATTCCGCGACCGGAAACGGAACATCTGGTTGAGACTGCGGTGCGGTTTATTAAGGAGCATCTGAGCTCTCGAGCACTGGACGTGGGAACAGGGTCGGGTGCAATTGCAATTAGTCTCGTGCTCGAATGCGGCCGTTCCGTGCTGGCTTCGGACATTTCGGAACGTGCGCTTGCCGTTGCGGAACGAAACAGGCGTACTTATCGCGCTCCAGTGTCTTTCTTCGCGGCGGATCTTTTGGATGCAGTGGCGCCGGCGAGTATCGATGTTGTCGTTTCGAACCCGCCCTATGTTCCGGGTGCCGATGCGGCCAATATGCAGAAGGAGGTTCGCAATTGGGAGCCGCACGTTGCGCTATTTGCCGGCGAAAACGGATTCGAAATTTACGAACGCCTGATCGTGGGAAGCGCCATTGTGCTGAGGCGCGGCGGGCGCTTATTTATGGAGCTGGGCTATCGCTCTCTCGAGCGAGTCCGCGAGATGCTGGCGTCTGGCTGGACGGAGATTGAAGTAACCTCGGATCTGGCGGGATTGCCGCGCGTGATCGGAGCTACTCTCAGAGGCTAAGTAGCCAAAGTATGAGCCGCGTCGTCTGCCACGTGGATATGGATGCGTTCTTCGTATCCGTTGAAGAACTTTTCAATCCCTCCCTCAAAGGCAGACCTGTTGTGGTGGGCGGCAAACGTGATCAGCGCGGAGTGGTTGCTGCAGCCTCTTATGAAGCACGGAAATTCGGCGTACATTCCGCGATGCCATTGCGCACTGCTTCGCGATTGTGCCCGAATGCGGTCTTTGTCGAAGGAAGTCCGCATCGGTATCGGGAATACTCGAAGAAAGTTTTCGCGGTTCTCAGCCGGTTTTCGCCGCAGGTCGAGATGGCTTCGATTGATGAAGCCTATATCGATCTGACGGGGACAGAGCGGCTTTGGGGACCGGCCCTCAAAGTAGCCCACGCATTACATGAGACGATTCGCGCCGAAACCAGTCTGAGGTGTTCATTAGGGCTCGCCTCTTCACGCCTGGTTGCAAAAGTATCTTCAGATCAGGCGAAACCGAACGGAGTGTTGTATGTCCTGCCCGGACAGGAGGCTCGGTTCCTAGCGCCGCTCGATATCCGGAAGATTCCCGGTGTAGGAAAAAAGACCGAAGCGTTATTACAGAAGCTCGGGATCCGTAAAGTTGGAGATTTAGCAGCGCTTGACGAAAGTTTCCTGGCCTCTCATTTCGGCCGGTGGGGTTTGGCGCTGGCGGGGAAAGCTCGCGGGCAGGACGCAGGCGGCTGGTTCGATTCAGAAATCGGTGAGGCTGAAGATCCGAAATCTATCAGTCATGAGCACACGTTCGCGGAGGATACCTCTGACCGGGATCGCCTTGAAACCACGCTGCTGAAGCTGTCGGAGATGGTCGCAAAACGCTTGCGCGAGCATCAACTTTACTCACGGACGATACAGCTGAAGCTGCGCGACGAGGATTTCTCGACTGTGACGCGGGCATGTACGCTCGATCACGCGACGCAGCTCGATGGTGAAATTTCGAATGCAGTGATTCGATTGTTTCGCGGGGCATGGAACGGGCAGATTCCGATTCGCCTGGTTGGGGTTCACGCCGGGTCATTGGAGCACGCCGAAGGCCAGATGAACCTGCTCGAAGAACCCAAAATTTCTCGCTTGCGAGAGGTATTCCGCTCTGTCGATCACATTCGCGGGCGGTTTGGCGAAAGTTGCATCTCGCTTGCAAAGACCATGGATGCGGGTATTCGGGAGAGAGTGCATGAAAATCCCTTCGACCTCGCCGGAAAGCGCGGAAGAAAAAACGCTTCTGAAGAACAGGCGAACGGTTTAGAAAATAGCAGCGACGGGGATAGTGACACCTAAGAATTCAAGGCTTTCACCGCGGCGAACTTCGGCCTCACCCTCTGCGTCATGGATCACTACAGTCTGCCTCTTTGGATGAACCACCCAGACCGCCTTCGCCCCGTATTGAAGATAGAGCGCCGCCTTCTGTGCCATTAGGCCTTTCTTGTTCGCGGGCGAGAAAACTTCAATTACGAGCTCTGGCGAGCCGTGGAGATAATCATCCGGATCGAGCGCGTTCCAGCGCTGGACACTAATCGCGGCCAAGTCTGGACCGGGTAACGAGTACTCGCCGAGAATACACCCAAAATCGGCTGCTAACTCATAACCGCAACATTCCAGCGGCTCAAGCAGCTTCATGAGCCGCCGCACAACCTTGTGGAGTGGCGTCGCGCTCGGTGAGAAGATAATTTCTCCCTCGATGAGCTCATCGGGCTGATCGTCTGCCCGGAGCGGGATTTGAAGATACTCTTCAACGGAAAACAGTGTCACAAGAGCCATTTGCTCGCTGGTTGCGTCAGCTATTAGCAGCTTTTACAATCTTCGCGAAGGATTGCGGATCGAGGCTTGCGCCACCGACCAAAGCGCCATCCAGCTCCGGCTCTTTCATGAGGGCCTCAATGTTGTCCGGCTTCACGCTGCCGCCGTATATAATTCGTAGCTGCCGGGCCGCGCCTTGGCCGAAGCGCTTCGCAGCTTCAGATCGGATTAGCGCATGGGCTTCGGAAGCTATTTGTGGCGTGGCCGTTTGTCCTGTACCGATTGCCCAAACCGGCTCATAAGCGATAACGATTTTCGCGAATTGCTCCTCGGTGAGGCCCGCCAAACCGCCTGCGAACTGGCGGACGAGAACCTCTGCCGTTTTCCCTGCCTTGTGATCTTCGAGGCGCTCGCCTACGCAAACGATCGAGGTCAGCCCTGATTCGATGGCGGCCTGAGTCTTCTTGAGCACATCGGTGTCGGTCTCATGGAAGTACTGGCGACGCTCACTATGTCCGACCAGGACCCAAGTCGCGCCGGCAGCGGAGAGCATCTCGCCCGAGATTTCGCCTGTGTAAGCACCCTCTCTCTCCCAAAACAAGTTCTGTCCCCCGATTCGAATGGCCGTATCCCGAGTGGCTTCAACTGCCGCCGGGATGTTTACGGCAACCGGGAAAACAAGAATTTCGCAATTCGCGACGCCGTTCACGAGCGGGTCAAAGCGCTCGAAAAAATCGAGGGTTTGCTGGGCGGTCTTATACATCTTCCAGTTGCCCGCCATAATGCGCCTTCTCATGCGTGTGATGTTGATGTGGTTCCTTTCTGAATGTCTGCCAGGAAGCTAGTGCCCGCTTGGATTTCGGTTTCGAAGTTTTCCGCTACAGTCTGGCCGATGTCGGCGAGAGTTGCCCGCGTGCCGAGATTGACACCGGCTTGCACGCGAGGTCCATAAATAAGGAGTGGGACATATTCGCGTGAGTGATCGGTGGATGGGGTGGTCGGATCGCAGCCATGATCAGCCGTCAAAATGATGGCGTCATCCTGCTGGGGTTCTAAACTGGGCAGCCAAGCATCTACTTTTTCCAAAGCCGCCGCATATCCCTCGACGTCGTTGCGATGACCGAAGAGCTGATCGAAGTCCACAAGATTTACGAATATCAATCCGCTCCGCTGGGTGCGCATGGCCTCTACGGTCTTCTGCATGCCATCTTCATTGTTGTTCGTTTTGACGAATTTGCTGATACCTCGCTGTAAAAAGATATCCGCGATCTTACCGATCGCGTATACCGGCACACTTCGCTCAGAAAGGTTATCGAGCAGCATTCCGGCAGGCGGCGGCACAGCGAAATCCTTCCGATTTACGGTACGGACGAATCGTCCTGGCTCACCATCGAAAGGGCGTGCGATCACGCGTCCAACTTCATGGGGGCCGCCTAAAATTTGCCGCGCCGTTTCGCAGATTCGATATAACTCGGGCACGGGAATCACACGCTCGTGAGCCGCAACTTGAAACACGCTATCGGCCGATGTGTACACGATCGGAGATCCGGTCCTTAAGTGCTCTTCTCCGAGCTCTTTGATGATCTCTGTTCCGGAAGCAGGTTTATTGCCGAGTACCTTGCGCCCAACGCTCTCTTCAAAGCGATCGATTACTTCGGGAGGAAACCCGCGCGGGTACAGCGGAAACGGCTTCTTGAGCAAAATGCCAGCCATCTCCCAATGGCCCGTGGTCGTATCTTTGCCGGGCGAGGCGAGCGTGCATTTGCCGTACGCGCCTGCTGGGCGGTCGACGGGCTGAAAGCGATCGAGCGGTTTGATATTGGCGAGTCCGAGACCGCGGAGATTCGGAAGGTCGAGCTTGCGACGCTGCGCTATGTTGCCTAACGTGTCGCTGCCTTCATCTCCGAATCGGGCAGCATCGGGCATGGCTCCGATTCCGACGCTATCGAGCACGATCCAGATAACACGTTCAAAACGCTGGGCGAACAATCAATCTACCTGCTCACGCATCATTTCGCGGTCGGCCCGGACGAAGCGCTTGGTGGGGGTGCCTGAAACTCGTCTTTCAGCTTTGCTGCGCGTTCCCGCGCCAGATGCATAAACGATTCATGCGCCGTAATGCGGTTAAAAAGAGGAATGAACTGCAGCGGCGCAGCGAGCTGCTTGCGCAACCAGAGCGACTCAATGTTCGCCAGCGCCTCGTTCACGCCGAGCTTGTCATAGTGGATCGCGCTATCAAGCTCGACATACGCGCGCTCGGACGCACCGATCTGCTCGAAACGATCGAGCAGTTGCCGGGCGGTCTCGTTTGTCGAATAGTTGAAGGAGGTTTCTGTGACTGCGCCGTTTCCGTCTTCATAGCGAAACGTCTTTTTCCCCGTGTTTGCTACTTTTAGCCCAGATTCAAGCGGTGATTTGAAATAATCCAGCTTTTCGGCCATTGAGAATAACGGGGCGGTTTCGGCCTCCTGCAAATGTGCAGTCACGGCCTGATCGTCTGTCGTGGATTCCTTGTACTGGAGCTCGCCCGTGCGATCGATACTTACCGAGAAATACTCTGGCGTACTGCCCGGAAAGCTCCTCGTGAAGATCAGTTTGGGAGTGCCGGCGAAAATCGGCAGACAGGAGGCCACGATGAGCGCGAGGGCTCTCAACGGCGCTCTCCGCTCAGAGCAGTCATTTTCGAATGCGTAGCATGACAGATAGCCACCGCAAGAGCGTCAGCCGCGTCGAACGATTGTATCGGGTGATCAGCAGCAAGAAGTGAGTGGACCATCATCTGCACCTGGTGTTTTTCTGCCCGCCCATATCCAACGACACTCACCTTGACTTCGAGCGGAGAGTACTCGCTGACATCCAGTCCGGCTTCTGCCGCGAGCAGTAGAGCTACACCTCTCACATGCGCCAGTTTCAGAGCGGATTTCGCATTGACGGCATGGAATACCTCTTCGACGGCCACCGCTTCAGGAGCAAAGGCTTCCATAACACCGCGTAACTCGGCCGCAATGAACCTGAGCCTGTGCTCTAAACGATCCCCGGGTTTCGTGCGAATGACGTCGGCAGAAACCAGTCGATGAAAATGTCCATCCGTATCGATGACACCGAAGCCGGTTCTTTCGGTTCCGCAATCGATTCCGACGATTCGCATCCAAAAAGGCGTTGCGCTTGCTAGGCGAGCGCCTCTACTTCCGCCTCGTCCACTTCGTAATTTCCGTAAACGTTCTGAACGTCGTCATGCTCTTCAAGAACGTCATAGAGCCGCAGCATGGCTTGCGCATTTTTGCCTTCGAGCCTGATCGTATTTTTGGGGACCATTGCGATCTCGGCCGATTCAGTTTTGATATGCGCCTTCTCGAGAGCTTGCAAGACAGCCTCGTGCGCTTCCGGGGGAGACACGATTTCCCACACGCCGTTCTGATCGCGGATGTCTTCGGCGCCTGCGTCGAGCACAATGCCCATCAACTGATCTTCGGTCGCATTTTCTGCATCGATAAAGATCTGACTCTTGCGCTCGAACATCCACGACACGCTGCCTTGTTCGCCGAGATTGCCACCGTTTTTCGAAAAGACGTGCCGGATCTCGCTGACCGTACGGTTTCGGTTGTCGGTTGCGACATTGACGAGCACGGCCGCGCCACCAGGTCCATATCCTTCAAATAGAATCTCGTCGATTTGGCCGCCCTCGAGCTCGCCGGTCCCGCGCATAATGGCGCGTTTGATGTTGTCCGCGGGCATGCTTTCCGCTTTGGCAGCAAGAATCGCCGTGCGCAGACGCGGATTCGCATCCGGATCGCCGCCGTTTCGCGCGGCAATCATAATCTCCTTGATTAAACGAGTGAACGCCTTGCCACGTTTCGCGTCCAGGGCCGCTTTCTTGTGCTTAATGGTGGCCCATTTACTATGTCCGGACATGATAGAACCTCAAACTGCTCTGTAACTTTCGAGGATAACAAAGGCGGGCCACTCTGGAATTTCGCTATCGGGCGTGAATCTCCGGAAAGTGCTGAGCGCCGACGCGCGTTGAGGTGTCTGGCACACTCATAAGCTGGGATGCAAAAACGGTATCACTGGAAACTGAAGCAGCGCGAGATCGTGCTGGGCGAGCGGACATTGCTGATGGGAGTGTTGAATGTCACTCCGGATTCCTTTTCGGACGGCGGGAGGTATTCCGATCTCGACCGGGCGTTTGCGCGAGCCGTGGAGTTGGAAGAACAGGGAGCCGACATTCTGGACATCGGCGCTGAATCGACGCGGCCCGGGTCGCAGCGTATTGCCGAAGCGGAAGAACTGCGGCGGCTCATTCCGTTACTGAAGCGATTGCGAGGAAGACTCTCAATTCCGATTTCAGTCGATACCTACAAATCCGGAGTCGCTGAGAAAGCGCTGGAATACGACGCGGAGATCATTAACGATCCCAGCGGAATTCTGCTTGACCTGCAGCTGCCACGAGTGGTGACGAAGTACGATGCGGGCCTGATTATTAACCACATGAGGGGCACGCCCGAGACTTGGGCGAAGCTGCCGCCGATCAAGGATCTGATGCGGTCTATCACGATCGACCTCGAGACGGCGCTGCATCGGGCCCGGCAGGCAGCCGTACAGAAGCATCAGATCGTCATCGACCCAGGTCTTGGATTCGGCAAGCGGCGGGAACAAAATTCTGAGATTCTTGCCGGCTTGAGCCAGCTGCGAGTCTTTGATCTGCCGATCCTGGTTGGGCCGTCGCGCAAGTCTTTTCTGAGAAAGGAGCACGAGGCGCTCACCGAGTTTGCAACTGCCGGCGCGGTCGCGGCGAGTGTTCTGAATGGGGCGCATATCGTGCGGGTACATGATGTGAAGGCGATGAAAGCGGTGGTGGAGGTTGTCGATTCGATTCAGCAGGGGGCACATTCCGAGGCTGAGCTGACAACACCTCAAGTCCGCTGGCAGCGCGGACAATAATGCGTTCCGCGCTGCGCGATGGCGATGCGCCGGATGGATGTGCCGCAGTTAGGGCATGGCTTCCCTGCTCTGCCGTACACCTTATGGAGCCGCTGGAAAGCGCCGGGCTGTCCGGTTCCATCGACGTAATCTGAGATTGAGGACCCGCGATGCTCAATCGCGCGGCGAAGCACTTCGCCTACCTTTTCATAAAGGGTTTCAGCGCGCCGCTTTGACATTCGAAGGACCAATGCGCGCGGGTGAATCCGGGCAGCGAAAAGGATTTCGTCTATATAGATGTTGCCGAGGCCGCCTAAGAAAGACTGGTTCAAAAGCAACGGTTTGATGTGGCCGCGATGTTGTTTCAATCGGGCGTAGAAGGTTTCAAATGGAATGCTCAGCGCGTCGGGCCCCAGGCGCTCGAAGATTGCAGGAAGGCTTTCGAAAAATTCGAAGCGGCCGAACTGGCGTATGTCGTCGTAGACGAGGGCGCCGTTGTCGAGTTCAAGAAGAGCGCGGGCGTGTTTGCCGGCGCTTCCATTCCAAATGAGCTTGCCTGTCATCCCCAGGTGAACGTAAAGAAGCCCGCGATCCAGATCGAAAAAAATCTGCTTTCCACGGCGGCGGATTCCAGTGATCATAGCGCCCGCTAACGCATTCGCGGCTTTCGTGTGATCGCCGCGAGTGACCAGGCGGGAGTAAAACTCGGCACTCCGAATCGTACTCCCGGTCAGATGATTGACGAGCGATCGGACTACAGTTTCTACTTCTGGGAGCTCGGGCATTCGGTCTAATCGCTGAAATGATGAGCTACACTGAGGAAAGTTTCAAGCCACCCTAGCTCAGTTGGTAGAGCGGCTGATTCGTAATCAGCAGGTCGCCGGTTCGATCCCGGCGGGTGGCTCCAGTTTACAATCAATGATTTACGAGCCCGCGCAATGCGGGCTTTCGAATTTTTGTCAGCAGTTTTGTCAGCACGAGATCCGGGGCCCACGAAATTCCTGAAGCCAGGACTTGAACCAACTGATGAGCGTGACCGCGAACCTAACCGGCGCTCGGCCCGAAGCGAGTTACGGGAAACAATCGACTGAGAACCGATTTGTGAGGAGCTAAGCGCGTATCTCAGGAGTAATGCGCCGTAATCGCACGCGTGGCCCGAATTCAGAATCGCGGTGCCTGTCCCGGATCTCGGGATCTGCCCTGTTCTGACACCTTGGCAACGCCGAATTCCATCAAAGGACAGTTTCGTCAATAATTCGCCGCGCCGCGCAGAATGCCTGCGATGTATGGTGCCGCATTCCAATCGATGATTGTAAGGGTGAAGCCTCGTAACCGCGCCAAACTGACCGCCCCTCCGCCTGCCGGAAGCTGAATGGAGCGGAACACGGATCTTGCTCAGATGGCGGCCAGAACGCGGCACACGGTGGCGGATGCACGGCAGCGAGAAGGCGGGTCAGAGTTTTCCCAATGTGTGGCTTAAGTCTTGTGCTGCGTCGGGCATTGCAGTAACCGTAATAAAACCATCTTTGGCGCAGATAAGGCCTTACTAGCTGGAGCTAGTCTGGTCAGACACATCCACGGTCAATGACGCTTTCAGTCCAGGGTCAATGTTGAAGAGGCGGCTTCGCCCAGGCAGCGAACGGTTCTTCCGATGGGTTCGACATGGAGGATCGGAACGTGAGTGTTCAGAGCATGCTGCACAACATCGGCTGTTCCGCCCTTACCTCGCGCCGCGCGACCATTCCAAACGGCAATCAACATGTCCGACTCGGCGACTACTCTCAGGCCAGCCGCGAGATAAGCGTCTTCGTCTGAGCCAGGTGTGTGAAGTATGTGTAGAGTTGATCTACGCGCGATAGCGCGATATCTTTCACGCTCCTCGTCTGAGGAAAAAGATCGTTCGATGTCAGCATAGGGAAGGATTCCGATGACTGTTCCACCCAACTCAAGGACGACGTGTGCGAACAGTTGATCTGCCCCAATTGCAAGTGAGCTGACCGCAACGAAGGGGGGCGGAAGTTTCGCCAACTCCTTACGAATAGTGGAGGCGACCCAAGGCCAAGCCGTCGAGTCTTCGAGAGTTTGGTGGCCTGTGATTCCAATTCGCATCGCGACTAGCTGTCCGAACCATTCAACGCTTTAACAAGCCCAGGATGTTCGGCGATCTTCGCTGCAGTGGCGACCGCGCGGAAAACTTTCTGGGGCTCTGGGGAGGGTCCGGCGTCGATCCCGCGTACCCGGCGTCCAGTTGCTGTTGTGACGAAGTCGGGATTTGCAATATCGGGGTTGAAGAGATAGGTGAAATCGAGCAGATGAAGAAGACAAGCTGGCAGGACGCAGCACGTCGGCGCCGAAAATACTCGGAAGGGAATGGTTATGTCTGTGTGGTAATGTCCGCGATAGGTGCAATAGTCGCGATCCTGGAGAAATTTGGGCAAAGTGACCGGGCATTTTGGGCGCGCCTCTTCGGGACCTGCGAGTGGTAATAATTCCGTCGCCTTGCCAGACGGGCCTACCGAGGCGCTGAAGATGGTCCGCATTGCCCACTCCAAAGCGGTGGGAAGCGAGGTGACCTTGGTCGCCACGATCTCGTCGTCGCCCGAGATCTCCAACAGTTTCCGGAGCTCCGACATTTTCTCCGCGATTTGCCCAGACTTTACAAGGTGACCAACAGAGTTTGTGGAAAATCCCAGGCCTCCGGGAATGCGATGATCCTGCCACCAACGCATATCACCAGAAATCCCAAAATAGTTGATTCCGACGTTCCAACGCCATGTAACTTTGTTAGCGGCTGGCATTTCGAGAAAAATCTCGTCCAGATAAATTTCGTCGGGAACGACGGTCTGCAACAAAAAGAGGGAGGCAAGCTGGTTGGTAAACGCCAAGAGATTTGCGTCCGGACAGGCCCTCACCAAGGCACCCGAGATGGCGAGGAGAACGAAAGCGCTCCGTTTGCCTTCGTACGCGAGACGTGTCCATTGGGTTCGTGCCTCTTGGATCTTGGTTCGAATTGCAAGATCTGGTTGGGTCAAATCACTTTCGGTGAGAAAGCAGTAGCTTATCAGACGTTTGCGCGCTGAAACGCGCCCGAATAAACAAGGTTGGTACCGCTCGAGCCATTCTCCAAGAATGGCCTCCCTTTGCTCGTCAGTGGCCGCCTTCAGCAACCCATCAGTCGCAAGAGCGATGTCGTCGGTGAAACCGTTTTGCGCTCTCCATTGGTCGCGATTTAGCTGTCGATGAAGATCCGCCAACATCCAATTGCCTCCAGAAAAAGTATCGGTTATATCCGCTTCATCTCGGCCAACCTTCGATAGTGGGCGCCGACTGCGGTCAACTTGCAACCCGTAGAGTTAATGGCCGCATAGTACATGTGTTCCGCACCTATTGGCATCACTAGACCATAGCGATTACAAGCCTGCAATTCCTTGAAGATCGACGTGTTTAGGGGGTTGACAGGCAGATGCTTGAATTGATCTGGGACGTTCTGACGGTCGGGTTCGAAAGACGGATCAAGCGCAAAGACCGAAGTGGGATCTGGAAAGTAGCCCGGCAGCTTCCGCAGCACTTCTAGTGGAACCTTCGGGCCGACTTGGCGCAGGGTTATGAAAGTCTGAACATTCGCCTTATAGATTGGGCGTTGTTCCCATGGGCCAAGGGTTTGATCCACATGCGAATAAAGAGAGGCCGGGGTAATGTTTCCGAGAACATCAGAGGCGCTTCCATTTAGGCCGTCTAACAAAAGACCGGAAAAGAGACCGTGACCGTTCTCCTCTTCAGCTCTGCCTTCCCGGTGAGACGCCGTCAGAATTGTGACGCCTGTCCCGATGAGGCCAAGTTGATCGTTACCCAGCCCCGCTATTTCTCCGGCGAATCCGGAGTGACAGCTGTCGAGGATGATTACGGTCGACTTGATCCGTGGATAGGCCTTGTTCGCTTGTGCCAGAAGTTCAGACAGAGATATGCCCCATGCACCCTTGCTCCCGTTCTGGGCGACTAAGTAACCGGTGTTGCCGGCGGGTTCGATAATGCCATGACCCGCAAAAAAGAGAAGCGCCGTCTCAGCATCTCCTGTGAACAATTCCTCGGTCGCCTCGGTCAGAGCTGCAGTCGTGACTTCCGCCTGATTACTGGTCAGCAAGCGAACTGAGAAGTTCGGTGAGCCGTCGCCGTTGCGTTCGAGTGTATTTGCTATTGCAACGGCATCATTGACCGACCCGCCTAATGGACGCCCAGGGTATGCATCGATTCCGATAACGAGTGCCTTCTTCATGCTGATTCACCTTGGCTGGATGTCCGAGACCACTATTTATTCGGCGTCAGTATCATAAGCCGTCAATGAATTTCTTGATGGCATCCCATGTCCAAGCGACTACGCTGACGCCCGCAATCGAAGTTTTGTCATCTGTGTAGGCCCGGATAGCGAGGATCTTCTTCTTTTCTTCCTGAGCACACTGAATTTCCCATTTCTGGCCGGTAGAGGCAGGGGAGTTCTTGCTTACTAACGCGATCAGACCGTCTGATCCGCGAATCCGCGTGCGAACACGCTTCTTCCAATCCTCTGTTGTATATGCCTCTTTGACTGACAGATCTACATACTCAAAAGGACTCGATGTCAGCAGGGATTGTCCTTTCAGGAGGTCCCTTTGCCGCTCATCCTCAATTGCGAACGCTACAAACACTATCTTCTTGTGTGCCATAGCTCTCCTTCTGTACCCCAGCTTTGTTCTTGCACTTCGATAAAGTAAGAGATATTGTCTTATTAGTGATACACGTTCACTTTAGCTCAGCATTGTCTCAAATGTCAAACCCATTCTTACACGTAATACAGGCGAATTCATGACGGTCCTGAGCGTTCACAGTCTGGGTCGACTGGCCCTCGAGCGCCGAGCGCAACGCGGAATCCGTGAAGTCGCCGGCGAGATCGGCTTAAGTCCCGCCACGTTATCCCGGGTCGAGAGGGGAAAGATGCCGGACCTCGAAACCTTCGGCAAGATTTGCAAGTGGCTGCGGGTGGATCCGGCGTCAGTACTGGGGATCGCGCCGGTAAAGGCTGATTCGTCAGGCCTGTCGGTTCACTTCAGGAAGGACCAAGCCATCTCGCCGGAGACGGCTAAGGCGCTGGCACAAATGATTCTAGCCGCTCAACGAGCGCTCATGCAGTTGGAGAAGGATGGCAACTGACTGTGTACAAGCGCGGATTCAAGAGTTGGTGTGAAAACACCGCCACGTCTCTGCGGAGCGAATTGCGGCTCGGCACTGGCGACGCAATGGACCCTCGCTTGTTGGCCGCTCACCTGGATATTACAGTGTGGATACTTGAAGAGATCCCCGGCATACCTGCGGAGTGCGTAGCCGTTCTGCGTTCCGATTCCGACAGCTGGTCCGCGGCTACAGTACGCGTCGGGATGCGGCACGCGGTCGTTCTGAATTCCGCGCATTCTCCCAGGCGAATGAACAGCGACTTCATGCACGAATTGTCTCATCTTGTTCTCGCGCACACGCCTGCCCGAATGGACGTGTCCACCGACGGTATTCTACTTTTGAGCACATACAATCGCGAGCAGGAGGACGAAGCGAATTGGCTCAGTGGCGCCCTGCTTCTACCGAGGGATGCTCTTTTGAGAATTCGCAAGAAGCGACTGACGGACGACGCCGCTTGCCGGCTTTACGGCTGCAGTCACGATATGCTGACTTTTCGCCTGAGGGTAACTGCGGTCGACGTTCAGCTCAAGCGCTCAAAAAGCTACGCTGCTAAGCGTCGATAGAGCGTTTCAGAATCTCACCAGTTCCGCCATCCGCAACGTCACTCTCACGGATAGCCGACCGCTTCCCATAGTACCTTGCCGGGCTTTCCGGCGCACACGCTCTATTCAGTACTGCAATTACGCAAGCCGAGATTGCAGTTCTGCTTTTGATCCTGTTACCATACGTTCCTCGAAATCCGGGGCGGATTACTACCGACAAGTCCGCTTGAGTTCAGGGGATAATTTCGGGGCCCATCACGACGCTTTCTTCGGCACCACTCGCAGCCGCACCTGTAAGGCCGGACGCTTCGCATCAGGCTCTTTTCTCTTAGGCGCGAGCAGCTTTTGCATCTTCTCTGCCGAATCCCGATCGCTCCCCTCGAACAGATGCCCATATGTATCCATCGTCAGCTTGATCGAGGAATGGCCGAGCCGTTCGGAGATCTTCTTCGGATGAACGCCTTCGTGGATCAGAAGCGATGCATGCGTGTGCCGAAGATCGTAGATCCTAAGCTTCGGGAATCCGTTGGCTTCACAGATCGCCTGAAAACGGCGGAGGACGTTCCGCTCTTCCAGTGGAGTTCCGACTTCCGAGGGAAACGCAAGCCCATGGTCTTGCCACTTTTCTCCTGCCAACGCGCGGCTCTCGATGACGCGGCGGCGTTCTTGCTCCAAGATCTGGCAGACAAATTCTGGGAAATCGATCGTGCGCCGGCTTTTCTCTGTTTTCGGCGGTCCGAAAAGGAAACGGGGCACCTGTTCACCCTTCTGACGCCTCGTCTTGGACAGAACCTGATTTACGGTGAGCCGCCGGGCATCGACGTTGAGATCCTTCCAGCGGAGCCCGTAGAGTTCCTCGGGCCGAAGCCCTGTGGTAACGGCCAACGTATAAAGCGCTTGATGACGATCCCCGCTAAGGAAATCGAGAAATTCCCTGGCTTCGTCTGGATTCAGGAATTGAATCCTTTTTGCGCCTGGGTTTGCCGCTCTCTTTCGTTTCGCAGCTCGGAAGCGCGCAGCCGCTGGGTTGCGGTCGAGGATCTCCCATTCAACCGCAAATTGAAGAGCTCGTCGGAGAACCGCCTGTGCATATTCGACTGTCCGGTTGCCCAAACCACGTTCTCGGAGTGATTTCATCCAGAGGTCCACCTCTCGGGGCTTCAAATCACTCAGAGGAATCGCGCCGATACCAGGGATCACGTTCTCGTCAATGTGATATCTGTAGTCCTGCCAAGTGCGAAGGGCCACCCCACCTTCGGTCTTGTAAAAAGCGAGGAAGCGTTGGAGAAAGTCGGCGAGGGGCTCTTTGGCCTCTTCGGTTTTCAAGCCCTTCTTGCGCTGCTGAAGAAGCTGAGTTGCTTTCTCGACCACCTCGCGCTTTGTCTTTGCCATCACCGAACGGCGTTTGCCGTCGGGGAAGATTTCCTTCGGCAGATCAACGCGAAAATAGTCCTGCTCGTTGCGACGAACCTTGAATGCTTTCATACCGCTCCCTGAGGCAGCATAACCCCCTTTGTCAGCACAGAATCAGCAGGTACGCCCTATGCCGCACTGGAAGAGACGGCCCTGTGGGCGGCAATCCAGGCCCGAAGTTCCTTGTGAGATACGCGGATCATTGCTCGCCTGCCATTGCGCCCGCCGAACCGGTATGTGGGCAACGTTCCATCCGTCATCATCCGGTAGGCGGTTGCCCGACTGACGCCAAGCTCTCGCTGAACCTCTGCGGCGCGTAGCATTCTGTCTTCGTGCAGCGAAAACTCGTCTAAGCGCACCGGACTCCAATCTGCACCCGTGGGATTGTGCTCTTCCAGAAGACCAGACGGCACAATCCCAGTCATACCGGGGCTCCATTGGAGGCGCGTGCCGCTTTGCCGTTTACTGCCGTCAGCTGTGTTTCGCGACCGGCAATCACCGGAGTCTGCCGAAACCGCCTTTGGAAATTGCGGTCTGCCGATTGCAGTCTGTCCAGGGCATCCATCAAATGCAGACCCGCCTCTTGAATCTGCTCTGGCGTATGGCCGGGCTGTTCTGTCGTTTTGATGGCAAAGCGGATGCAATCCATGGCGACCCGCATTTGGTATGCCATTTCAAACTCACTCGGCGAGGGCGTGGATCTCACCTTAGCCTCAACAATGGCGAACACTTCATTAGCAAGATCTGTTTTCATTGTTTTTCCCTCGCCCGCAGTTCACCGGACGCATCGGGTTGAATCGGCTGATAGGGCGCTTCGAACAGAATGTCCCGGTTCACGCGAACAGTGAATTTGTATCCGACCGGAACTTTTATCGTCGGCTGCACATTCAGATTGCGGCGGGTCATCTGAGCACCGGTTTGAGTCAAGTCCTGCCCAACCGCCTGTGATGCGGCTTGGCTCGGACTCGGATAGGCAAGCACGCTTTGATTGGTACGCTGCGATATCGCAAACGCAGCCGTAAACATGCTGGTCAGTGCGGAAAAGCCGAGCAATCTCTTATAGTGGTGGTCCACCTTGTCCCGAAGGCCAGAATTTCCGTGTGAGTCGAGCCCGACCATTCCGTCAAGGTCTACTGATGATGCATCAGGGAAGATAATCCGGTTCCAAGCGACTTGCACCCCGTCTTGCCCGTATGACACGCGTGAATCATATTTGCCAATGAGCCTCGAACCTTGCGGAATTAAAAGATACAGCCCGGTTGCCGTGTCGTAGACGTTCGACATGACGAGAGCTTTCAACTCGCCGGGAAGATCGGAATTCAAACTCTGTTCAAGAACGGCCGGAATCTCCCAGCCGGCCTTGATCTCGTACCTCGATAGCGGGGCCTTGCGTGTCGAACCGAGATAATCATCGGCTTGGCGATTCCGGGTCGCAGCCAGGAATGCTTCCTTTCGTGTCTGCATGTTCTGTCTGTCGTATTCATCGTCCGGTGAAGCGAGGCTTCGGGTGATCTCCCCTGTGCTCATACCTTTGCTGTCGCCCGCGAGCGCGTGGCTGATCGCAGCTACCTGGGAGAGATCGGAATCAGTTTGGCGTGTCGACATGGGCGTAGCGAATGAGCCAAGCGACGCGCCTGCCCCGGATGATGCTATTGCCGAGCTACGAATTCCGGTAGGAGCAAGACTGGCTTCTTGCTCCCGCTGATATGCCGCTACCAGGCGCTGTTCCTCGGGTGTTGGCTGATTTGCGATTGGAGCGGATGCAACTGCCTGAGATCGCATAACCGGCGCTTGCCTGACGACAACGCGTTCCTGTGGAAGGCCATCGCAGGGCTGGCCTGTCTGTGGGTTATAACGGTATGGCTCGTTTGTACGAGGGTCAACCCCACACGAAGCTCGCGTAGCACTAGTCTCTGAAGCCGGTGCGGGCGGCTGCAATTCATGCGGATTACCGCGCGTCAACGGCGCATTTCCAGCGGGAATCGAATTGGTGAACTCATTCCCTGCCTGCGTTGCGGGCGCGACACTCCTGGGCAAACCGCTTTGTCGTGCGGCGATCTGAGCCATTTGAGCACGCCGATACCCACCGTAGGCGAAGGCCAACAGGAGCGCAACACCCACACAAATGATTGCCGCACTCGCCCGCTTACTGATCCGAACCGCCCGCTGCGGCTCTGGGTGAAGATCCAGCCCACTGGGTGCGTCCATCCCATGAGCTTCCGTCTGAAACTCTTGACGCCCACTTCCCACTTGTAGATCGTCTCTATCCTTTGGGCTGTCCACGAGTGATCTCCACTTTTTGCGTCTTTTTGCCTGTGCCGAGAACCAGATTTGCGCGATCAAATAACCGATCTACGATATACGTCTGCTGCTTCACCCGATAGTTCGTCATCTCGCCCTTCCCGCTGCCGTCAACAACAACCAAAACGGGCATTTCCCGGTGCTGAAGTTCCTCAGGCATTTGGATGAAGGTCTTCGCTCCATCATCGAAGACGCGTAGCGGCCTGATATGCTCATCGCCGCCCCGAACTTTGTAATCGAAGTTCATCTTTTCGACTGCGATCATCGCGGGCAAGCCCTCTGCCGCACGCGCTTCCCGTTTCACCAGAGCGCGTTGCTCGGCAAGTTGCTGCTGCCATTTGCGGTTGTTGTCGTCATCCGGGTAATCAAAGGCCACCCGTGCAACATACTCTTCGGGTTTTGAGATCAGCCGGATGTAATAGGCACGCCGATCAGTCGTAACGAGAAGGTTTGTGTCGAGTCCCGGTGTTTGAGGTTTAAGTACAATCACCGGAGTCGAATCTTCTCCAGTGCCATACATCGCTGGCGAAATGTTCCAACGGACGGAATCGCCGATGTGCGGCTCACCGACGATCTTTTCACCTGCTTGCAGTTCGATCATACACACGCGTAGTGGCGCGCAAACCACGGTGGGCAACCCAGCACCAAACGAATACATGACTCTGCCGTCGCAACCTGGTGCGGGCGAGTTCTTCTCGCCTCTCCACCGCTCGCTAACCCGCACCGCTTCAAGTGCTGTCGCGCTAAGAGCGACATCCTCTTTGGGCCGATAATCTTTCGGTACCGAGATCCCCGTAGACGGTGCACTCAACTTCGTACCGCCGACCACGAACTCGGGGGTCACGTCAGCTGGACCAGGGAACCCGTCTGGCTGCTGTAAAGCCTGTATTTGCGCACCGAAATCATACTGTTGCAAAAGCGGAGAGACGGATTCGCTGCGCGGCTGAGCCGGTGGAACCCGCTTAACTGGGACGGCTTTGCCGTTAGGGGCAGCCGCCTGAGACGAATCTTGTTGCCCGAAAATCATCGAGCCAGAACCGACCAACAAAAAGAGAACGGCGATTGAACGCATCATATTCACTCCTTCCTAAAGAACCTTGGCCCAACTCGCGTTGGTCACATAGACCCCGAGCGGGTTGATCCGCGCCAAACGCTCGTCTGTCGGCGGATTGAGCGCGATAGAGAACGATCCCTTCCAGCGATCCGTTGCCTTAATCGCACCGTATAGGTCGCGGGTCGTTTCAACCCAATCCACCTCATACGTGCGATCACTCGTGGGAAGAACGGATTTGACTTCCACCGCAACAGTCTCCGTCTGAGCTCGGTTTGACGGCGGATCAGCGCGGTAGAACTCGCTTATGAATGTTTGGGCTGAACTGCCGTTTGCAATATGCGAGTAAACAAAATCAATGGCTTTCCTCTGTGCGATGCCATCCGATGTGACTAGGCGCAGATTTTCTACCCAGTCGAATATCGTCGAGCGTTTGACCCGATCGTCGTTTATCGTGGTCTGCTCGGCAAAGCCTGAAGCTATAGGGCGGCCCAGATTATCCACAAGCACAACGAACGGAAATACCCGCGAATGCGAAGACATCCAAAGCAAGCCTGTTGTTTCGAGCAAGGCAATTAGAGCGCAGAGCACGGCAACGGTACGCCAGTTTCGGGCGCGCGTGATCTGATCCCCATATCGTTCGTCCCACTCACGCCGGGCCGCGAGGTACGGATTGTAGTTTTCGCGCGATTTATCCTTCCAATCGTCCGCGCACACCTCTGATACGCTCGATGTTTTTCTACCCAGGCCTAACGCAATCGGCATTGTTATCTCCTATTACTCGTCGTGCTCAACCGGAATCCGTGGCGGCGTCTGGTGGGGCGCAGCATCAGATGGATACCGCGAATTACCGATCCTGCGCCTCACGTTCTCTATCCGCGTCGATGTGCCGCGCAGCGAGTCCCCAAGTTTGGCTGCCACGGCACTAAACCTTTCTCGAGGCTTCGGGGGCAGCGGTTCCGGCACCTTGGCTGTGCTCGCAACGGAAGTGACTTCTAAGGCTGTTTCCGCGCCGCTTCGGTCCTTGGCGTCCTCGCCGCCCAGTGCATTTCCGACCTCAGGATCTGCGGCACCACTGTCCCGCGAAGCAGAAGATCCCGATGATGGCAACGCGTTTCTGTCAGCAGAACCGAGAGGAACTGAGGACGGCCTAAATCCTTTAGCAGCGCTCTGGCGTTCAAACCCGGAACCGCGTAATGGTTGGCCACCGATTCCGGCAAGTGCTGCGGTTGATCGGTCTTGTTCGCTTGGCGCGTTCTTCACTTGCGCTCCAGTGCTTCCCGCGTTGTGGCCGGTTCCGTTACTGCCTGACAGAATTGGGGCTGAGCCGGTCGCCAGCCCACCGGCGCCAGAACCGTTCCTCGGTGGATCAGGTTGGACCCGACCTCCACCATCAGTCGTGTTGGGTCCGCGAGCTGGACTGGACGGCGGGGGAACAGAGCCGCCGGTGCTTCCGGACGAGCCGTTCGACCCAACCCGCGCCACTGCGCTCGCCACACCCGAGCTCGAAGTTCCAGAGCTCGCGGCAGAGCCCGTCCCAGCCATCGCAGCGGTTCCGCCCGCAGCGGCACCAATGGCACTCGCTCCGACAGAGGCGACCGCGAGTCCAGTTCCGGCCACCGCCATGCCCGTTCCCCAAAGGTCTCCGCCCGCAAGTGCGGGAGATCCACCCAGGACCGCCGCAAAGAGCTTCGGGATGTGCCAGCAGCACATCATGAAAATGAGAGCAGCGCCCATGACGTCGAACGCGACCATGTTTGGATGGGGCGCGTTCCCGACGGTTTGCGCCTCGTCGATCCACCCAAGGCCCAGGTTCATACCCGCGCTGATTAGGCAATACAGCAGGACAATCTTGATGCCGATTGAGACGGCCAGGCCAATGTAGCGCTCTGTGTAAGGAACTGTCCAACGGCTGCCGCCGAAGCCGAGAAAGATGAAGCCAACGGAAACTACGAGATAGCTTTCAACCATCGTCACGATGAAATTGAGCGTGATGATGATGTAAGAAACCATGATCAGAATGGCGCAGACGACCAGAGCCAACGATGTTCCGGGATTCGTAAAGAACGCCGAAGTGCTTCCAGAGTCCATCAAGGCGCCAGCGATATTCAGACCTTGAACGAATACGTCACCGGGTGAAAGCGGGCTGCCCATGCCTGCGGCGTTTGCGCCGATCTGGCTGAAGCTATCGATGATCGCGGGAATCCAGGTGCGGCCATTAATCAGCAGCGCGTAGAAGGCGCCAATCCACATCAGTTTTCGAATCAAGGCCGATGTCCAACTCTGGAGATCCGTCTTTTCGAGGAGCATCACTGCCGCACTCCAGGCGAACTCGATTACTGCCAGAATTCCGAATAGCCCGTTTGCATAGACCCAGATATTTGTGGTCCACAATATTCTTTGATTTTTGAATTGCTGAAGAATGTCGTTCGCGTTTGTGGTCTGGAATGGCCCATTGTTTTGCCCCAACGCCGCCGGAACACCAATCGCGGCAATAACAATGAGAGGCAGCCATACACGGCGCATATAATCCGACAAATCGCAAACTCCTTTAGACACGCACACCTTTCCTGTCCCGCGCACAAGGCGCAAGCAGCTCTTCGTATGTTGTTCAGAACGCTATTTCACGCCGGGCTGGAACTTCCTCCCGTCGCTCTGGGCAGGGCTCCATCGAAAAAAGGCGACCTGACGAGCGGCGGTACACAGTCTCCCCTCGGTTGTGCCGCTCCACTCGGCTGGCGCTTTCTCCCGAACCGGCTTGCACATTTCATCAACCTGAACCGCTACATCGCGGTGTTTCCCCAGCCAGTCCTGCATTCCCTGTGTTGGAACAGTTGCCAGGTTTCCAGCACCGGCCTGCTCCGCCTTCTCAACGATTGGGCTCCTCGGCTCGCGGGCGCAACCAGCCAAAAAAGCGAACACTGCGAGACACCCGGCGATCCGAATTCGCGGCGACAATGACTTCATACTTCGTCACCTCAACCAATCATTACCGCAATCCGGGCCAGAATCCTCGCCCGTCACTCGCAGCGTGCCCCGACGAGAAATACCACTCCGTTGCTGCTTCATTTGCCGATTGCTGCTGAATAACCGCAGCTTGATACGCTTGCTTGCTCGACATATCGGCCAGCATCAGCTCACGGAGTTTCATGAGTTGCTGAACCTGCTGCTCGGCAACCTGCCCCATGACCTGAAGGGCCTCCATCCGGCCATAAGAACTCGACGCCATCGCCCGCAGTGAATTCAACACCGCCTGTTCGCTTTGGAGCTGCTGGCCTTGCAGACCGGCGGCGCGAAGAGTTCCGAGCGTGGTGTCCAGGGACGTTTGCGACCAGTTCTGATACTGGCGGTAATAGATGTTGGGATTCGTTGAATATCCCCGAAAAGTATTCCTGAACTGCACGTCGAGGTTGCCGAGGGAATATGCGAGCGCACGACCGCCTTGCACGATGCCAGCGAGGGCGTTTAGGTCGGCTGTGATCGGGCCGAAGACCTGATTCGGCAATGGACGCGCGTTCCTGACCATGTCTGCGTACATATTCAGCTCGTTCTGTAATTGCAGTCCTTGCCGGATGTACGCCATGATGAGCTGCGCGTGATTGAGCAGTTGAGTGACCTCCGTAGCAAATGCCCCAGCTTGCGCTGGCGGCGGAGCTTGAGCAGCAATCAAGAACGAAACAATAAGGGCGATCAGGCGCTTGCGCATAGATATGTCTCCTCCGCGCTTTCCTCAACCTGTACCGAGCGGAAGTAGTCCGCCCATTTATTCAAACCTCTAAGCCGCAGCCACTCCGAGCGCCAAGACTCGGGAAATCTATCGATCACACCCTCGACGATCTGCCGTTCTTCCCGCCCGTTAACGCCAACCCACGACAGAGCCACTTTCCCGACACCGAGATCAACAAGACGCCGACCGAGCGCGCTGACTACGTAGTAGTGCTGCTTCGGAATGCTGAGCTGTAGGATCTCCATCTCGCGTTCGTTCAATCCCACGCGCTCATAGAAATCGCGCGATCCGGCATTCTTGCATTCGGCGTTGGGCAAGAGAATCTTCGTCGGGCAGTTTTCCAGGACGATATCGGCGATATCGGATTTTGCGATATCGCTGATTTGTTGAGTCGCCATCACGACCGCTGCATTCTTGCGGCGCATCGTTTTGAGCCAATCTTTCAGGCGATTACGAAAGAGTTGATGCTGTAAATATGACCACGCCTCATCCAACAAGATCAGAGTCGGAGAACCATCAAGCCGCTGCTCAATTCGCCGGAAAAGGTAGAGCAGGACCGGAATTACCGCTTTGTCATCCAGTTGCATCAGGTTTTCGGTTTCAAAGCTGAGGAAACGGCCATGGCCCAGCATGTCGTGGTCCGCATCGAGAAGCGACCCCATTGGTCCCATTACCGTGAAATGCTGCAGCGCATCGCGAATGTCGGTGTCCTGCACGTTCGCGGACAGTTCCGTAAGAGTTCTCGTCGGCGAGAGCTGTAACCGCAAAACAGCTTCAGCGACGGCGTTGCGATGCTTCGGGCCGAACTTGAGGCCATTCAGTTCACAAAGGACTTCTATCCAGCCGACTGCCCATTGCACGGCCGAATCCTCATCGATGTCTTTCAGAGGACAGAACGCCAAGTCCGTTTTTGGCCCGGCGAGGTCGTAGAACTCGCCACCGGCAGCCGCCGTGAGCATCCACACGGAGTAGCCGCGATCAAACGCAAAGACCTGCGCCCGAGGGTAGCGGAACCATTGCGCGGCGATTAATCCCAACGCCGTTGATTTGCCCGCGCCCGAAGGTCCGACAACCAGGGTATGTCCCAGATCGGATACGTGCAGATTGAATCGGAATGGCGTCGCACCGCTGGTAGCTGCGAACAAGAGGGGCGGACTGTGCTTGGGCATCATCGCAGACGGATTTTCGCGCAGGCCGGCCCACACCGATGTGATCGGCAACATGTCGGCAAGGTTCAAGGTGTGAAGCATTACTCTGCGCACATTCCGGTAACCGTCGCCGGGCAACGATCCGCGCCAAGCCTCGACTGCGTTGACCGTCTCGATGCGACAGGAGAATCCGAGGTTTTGGATCGTCTTCATCACGCGCCGTGTACTCTCGTATAACCGGTCGCGATCTTCGTCCAGACAGATGATGTTTGCCGAATACTGTGCGAACTGAACATCACCCGCAGCAGCGACGCCCATCGCCTCTTCCGCATCAGCTGCCATCTGTTGAGCATGGATATTGACAGCGCCGCTCTGAGATTTCAGAATTTGATCCTTCCAACCCCGGATCCGTGAGCGCCATTTCTTGCGGTGCATGTCCAGCATCCCGCGAGCTTCTTCGGGATCGATCAAAATTGCGCGGGTGTTCCAGCGATACTCAATCGGCAAGGAATCCAGTTCGCGCAGAATACCCGGAGAGCTGATCTTGGGGAAACCGTCCAGGGCAACTACACTGATGTACTTGCGCCCGATCTGGGGCTCAACTCCGCCCCGGAAGTCATCGCACGCTAATAATTCGTTCAGGAAGCATGGAACGTCCGGCAGAGCGAATGGATGATCCTGGCCGCTGACGCAACGCCTCATGTACCGCAACAAACGGTCATGGACATGCGGAGTCTTCCAGTGATCGCGAACCGTCATTCGCTCAAGGCGTTCGGTCTGAAACAACTGCCCGAACACGTTTTCGAATGCGTCCACCCTATTACGGAACCTTTCCAGCACCTGAGCCGCAGTTCGTGAGGTGCTGTAGCGACCACCGCCCTCAAACATCCAGCCCTTGACGCGCTCTTCGGTTTCAGAAGGCGGCAGATAGGTCAAAGTCAGGTAATACTCTGACTCGTAATGTGCACCCTCCTGCATGAATTGTTGCCGACGTTCGTCGTCGATGACGCGCGTGACAGGATCGGGGAATGCACCCTGCTCCGGGTAACCAGGCGCACGGGAGCGAATGGCATCGCACTGCACCATCCATCCGCTGCCAAGCCGCAGCACGGAATTCAGGCGCGCGCTGAGCGCATCCATTTCCGAAGAAGCGGAAGACATCATATCCGGGCCACGATACGACCACCCCATAAGAAGGGAACCATCCTGCTGAAGCAAGATCCCGTCGTCAATCAGGGCGTATGGCAATAACAGATCAGCTAAGCCGCGCGGTTTTGCACGATGTTCAGTTCGCTGCATACGCCTCCGTTTCTCTTGGATCTGTGCACGGGATTGCGGCCCGTGCACATCGAATAGTTCCAGGCATCTATCTCCACCCGTTTGGCGTTTGGAGGCAAAGCGAGGACACGCCGCTCTTTGCCGGATAAAATGCGCGGTATCGAATGTGTCGCATGTAGATGTGCCGGAGCATGGGGTCGGCTTTGCCCATCCGCTGAAGAACCGCGATCGCTGCGACCCAGAATCCGATACTCAGCCCAATGCCCCACCATGTCGCCAAGCTGAACGCAAGGCTGACTGCAACTAATGCCGCAATCAGGACCAGTTCGCGGTCCCCGCCGAGAATCTGGTTCGGGCGGTTTGCCGATTGATGAATTACGATTTCTCTTGGCCTGTCCGGGACTGACATGATCTACACCACAGCGGCATTGACGCCAAATGCGCTGGCCAACATCGGAGCTGCGAAAACCAGCACGGAAACGACTAGCCCGATCATGCAGGCGCGGCGACCGAATTCGGTGAGTTCGCCGCCCCAGAGCATCGCGCCGCCCGCGATAGCTATGCCGATCAATCCAATCGCGTATGCGACCGGCCCGGTTAATGACGTTGCGATTGCCGTCATTGGCCTCTCCCAAGGCAGGTTGCCGCCTGCGGCCGCATGCACGCGCACGCTGAAGGTCCACGCCAATGCAGACAAAGCGGCGAGCCGTGAAACCAGGCCTGACCATTTTGATTTGAAAATTACGTTCATGTTGGAATACTCTCCCAGTTTTTTGAATTACCTACTCAGACATGCTCGACCTGATATTGGCCATTCCGATATCCAGTTACGAGCAACACTTCCCTGACTTTGCGCCCGGCCTTCAAGTCGGGCTCCTCGTCAACGAAGATCACCAGATCCACCGCCTCAGCGATAAGCGTCTGCTGAGGTGCATTCGTGGCTTCAGCCACGAGGCTTTCGAGGCGAATCAAACCGCTAATGGCATCATTGGCGTGTACCGTCGCAGCACCGCCGGGATGTCCTGTGTTCCAAGCTTTGAGAAGGGTATGCGCTTCCGCTCCACGCACTTCGCCTACAACGATGCGAGTGGGTTTGAGGCGCATGCACGCCCTCAGGCATTCGAGCATAGTCACCTTCCCAACTGCCCGGAGGTCAAGATAATTCTTAACGGCACACTGTAGCTCTGTCGTGTCCTCAATCGAGATCACGCGGTCATGGGGTGTCAGTTGCGCGAACGAGTCGAGAATTGCGTTTACCAAGGTTGTTTTGCCGCTTCCGGTAGAACCAACGACGAGAATGTTTTTCTTTGCGCGTATTGCGCTGCGAATTACATCGGCATGACTTTGGCCGCGAACCAATGCGCCAAAATCATCACGCCGACGAAGGCGGTTCATTGGATCGGGCTTATCGGTGAGAATGCGGCCTGCTTCATAATCGGCAAGGGTGAAGATTTTTCGTGGCCGCAGCCGGATAGCAAAGACTGGACGGCGGACCACCGGCGCCACAATACCTTCGAACCGGCTGCCGTCAATCGGAAGCTCGGTTTCGAGGATCGGGTGATCATGGTTCAGAACCGTTCCACGCCAAGCCGCGATTGTCCCTAGTGCACTCGCGGCCTGGGCAGAGGGCATCTGGCCGACTTTTGCGAACCCCTCGCCCATTCGCTTTACCCATAACGTCGAGTCCGGGTTGAGAAGAACGTCTTCCGTTCTGTCGTCTTCAAGAAGCGAGAGCACACCATCGCCCAGCTCGCGCCTGAGTTTCACTTCGAGGCGCTGGTGCTGTTCATCGTGAATTACGGCCAAATTCGCCAAATTAGCCACTTGACGTGGTCTCCATTTGTGATATATTTCGTTGCAATGCGCGATTGAATTCCACAGCCTTGTCGGCCCCTCTAAAAACAAGGGGGTGGCCGGAACGAGTTCCGAACACTTCTTTGGAATTCTTTTTTGCGGGCCGCAAGAACTCAGCGGTATCGCCAAGGCGGTGGGGAGTATGCAAGTTGTAACGATTCCTTTTGATTTTGAAAAGCTATCGCCCTCAGAACAGGCACAAATTGTCCCGATCTGCATAAAGTCGACAGACGAAAAAGGCAATCCTATCGATTGGGGCTGGTTTGAAGCCGCCGCTCGGGTTCAAGACCCCTTGCGGGCGCTCGCCAGAAATTGGCTCGATGATGTTTGGCGCGCGTCGGAGATCACCGAGGCCGCAATACACAGTCTCTGGCGCAAGCATGGACATCGCTTGGGCCTTCGGCCAAGCCGAAGAGTTTATGCGGCTGCCAGATGGGAAGCGCAGGACAGGAAGGCTGGGACATGGCAGAGCCGCCGACGGATTCTTCTCGCCTTCGATGATTTGGAAGAAGTCGTTCGCGAGCGCGTTTTAGTGGACCCCTCCAATTATGGGCGTGTCTACGAGAGCGATCTTTACTTCAAACAGCTAAGCGAGCAATTACAGAACGAGGGTCTCGACGATGTTAACGAGATGCTCAAACTCGTGCGGGATGGCTGCACTTGGGATGAGATCGGCAAACGATTGGGCAAGCAGCCTGACACTGCCCGGATTCGTTTCGGTCGATGGATAAACCGGCTGCTTTCCCGTTTATCCGTGCAGGGCCCGGCACAATCCCAATAGGACCGATTCGGCGAAAATCACTGGAACAGGAGGCATTCCGCTGGCATAATGTCATGAGTTAATGGACGATACTCCGGAGCAACGATACCAACGTCTCAGCAGTGTAGTTCAAGAGACAATTCTTAAAAACTTTCCCAACCCTGAGCGAAAAGGGTGCCCCGAAGACGGCGTTGTTCGAGAAGTCGCGAGGCGGCGCGAGTTGATCGAAGACGAATCGTGGCAGCACATCACGCATTGTTCCCCCTGTTATGCGACCTTCCTGAAATACAAAGACCAGTTTCGTCTTAGTCGTCGCCGCAGAGGTCTGGGATTTATACTCGGCGCGGCATTTCTCATCATCTTGGGATTGTCGGTCACAGTTTTTGAGCTGAACCGCCGAGGCGGGAACGCTCCCGTTGTGAATCGCTATATCGCAGCGACGCTCGATCTTAGCGACAGGTCTACAACACGAGGGACGAAAACAACCGCGCACACCCCGGCTCCGTTGTCCTTGCCGCACCAAGCGCTTGACTTGACGATTTACCTTCCGTTTGGGAGCGAGGCGGGAAAATACGAGGTTCGACTCCAGCATGGGACACGGGCACTTATGACCGCGCAAGGCATTGCTCAAATAGCTAATGGGAGAACAGACCTGCACGTCAAGCTCGATTTATCAAAGTACAGTTCGGGCAACTACTTGATCGGCATGCGCCAGCCACCGTGGAATTGGAACGATTATCCGGTGAGCGTCCGGTAGCGCTCCCCACGCTCTCCGCGCGGAGGCGTTCGAGGATTGCTCGATGATGATACGTGATGGAGTTGTCAAAGCGAAACTCTGGTGGCGTCTGCGAGGCGATCAATAGCGCCAGCGTTGATCGACAATTAGGGGCTTCTCGACGCCAGCTGTAAAGGCGGTGCTATTTTCCTCATTTTTTGATTTAGAGTTCAGGACTGATTGCAAGGGCAAGCCTATCGCGGACCGTAAGGAACAGCCGGTGGAGGTCCGGGAACGATTCCGGTGTGTCACATGAATGAAACTTCCGGTATGCTGGATCCAACGGGTCGATATCCTTCGCGCCATGACTTTCACTACAATCGCAACGTGGATTTCCGTCCTCTCATTCGTCTTGGCAATTCCTATGGCCATAGGGGCGAACATGGTCACGCCAAGAGTAGTCGATTGGTGGAACCAACGGCCTGAACGTAGTAATCAATCCAGGATTGCGTCTTATGAGAAGAGAATAGGGTACCTAAAAAGGTTTGATCGAAATCAGTTCTACACGTTGGGCGAGATACTGAAGCGATTCGTGTATATATTTATATGTTCTACGCAGATATGCGTGGTCGCAGTACGAATGTTTCTCGGATCGCTTCGCGGTGACTTGTTTCGGCCGCCGACGCTTAAAGTAGTTTTTCAGACGAGTGTCGTAAGAGACTTTTCGATTTTTCTTTTCGTCGTAACAATTGTTTTCTTCTTAATAGTTTGCTGGAAAGTCATCGAATTGACTTACTACCTAGATCAGTCCCACGTTGAACGAGAGCTTTCCAAGGCGACTTATGAATTGCAGCAACTGCAATCTCCACCGAATGCCCGTCCTGTCTCGACATAGGCGCAACTCCTACTTCTCTTACATAAGCTCCCCAAGGCTGGACTATCTGCAAACATCGCTATATGGCTTTTTCTTGGGTTAAGCCAAAGCCCGACAGAGTCCAGCGACACGCTCACTTTCATCGTAGAGCCGGCACACCAGTCAGCCTTCCTCGCGGGAACCGAACCTGTTTTGTGGGGTTTGCTGGCGTTTTGTTCACCTTTGGACCAAATCCATCTCTAAAGCTCTCCTGTGCTTTGGCGTGATCCGTCGCTTCTCGGCTGAGGCCGCCGAGCCGACTGAAACGGCTCTCTGCATGGGCAAACTCACGCTAACTTGTTGCGCGTCTAACGGGGGCGTGCACGGAATGGCGCTAGCGAACGACCACATTTTTCGCAGAAAGCATCATCAATCGTTGCTTCGGCACCACACTGATTACAGAATCGGCGGATAACTTGAAGCTGAGTCGTCTCAAGATACGGATTTTTAGTACGGTATCATAGCCGCCTTCTTCGATCCAAGTCAGTATTTCCTTCGCCCGCATGACTGTCCAGGGGTGATTAGCGCCATAGATACTGAGGTACTTGGCCACCTTATCCATTCTGGAGAGGTCGAACGCTTCGAAGCGTTTCGCCTGCTGAATGAAAGAACCTACATCACTTTTTGCGGCATACCTTTTAGGCATGCCAGCTAATTTCATCATTGCGCGAAGAGCCGCATTTTGGTCCTGGCAAGCTAGCAGTCCGGCGCGGTCTGCGGTCAGCTCCGATGTACGTTGCCAATGAAGAATCGCAACCTGCAGACCCAGGCTGAGAAAATTCCCTATACCCAAGGTGAGATCGCCAACGATGGTGCCGAGTAGGGGAAGGTAGCTGGCGATTTGGTAGTAGAGGACATGACCGCTCTTGATATGACCGATTTCATGGGCTAGGACAAACAGGAGCTCATCTTCCGCGAGGCGATCGACGGCACCAGAGTTAATGACAATGATGGGCTTTTCGACGCCGGCAGTAAAAGCGTTTATATCTTCTTCATTCTTGATGTAGAGTTCTGGAGTGATTGGAAGGGCGAGCCTATCGCGGGCTGTAAGAAAAAGTTGGTGGAGGTCGGGGAAGGATTCCGGCGTGACATGAATGAAACTGCCCGTGTGCTGGATCCGAAGCATTCGCTCGATGCCCCAGCCGCTTACCTTTCGTACTAGAACATCGATCCCAGCCGTGTTCTTTAGAGCATTGAGTGCAGCCGCATCTTCAGGGTGCTCGTATGCCTGAGGATAAAGGCCCGTGAGATTAATGGGCGGCACAGTTTACCAG
Organism: uncultured Acidobacteriaceae bacterium; assembly: GCA_963703035.1. GTDB lineage: Bacteria > Acidobacteriota > Terriglobia > Bryobacterales > Bryobacteraceae > Bog-105. The sequence goes on from OY969780.1 coordinate 4,942,565, forward strand.
CGCGCCTTTTCGCGGGCAGCCACCCTGTATGCGTCTCGCATAGACCAGATCCAGGTTCCAATACCTAGGGGCACACCGGCAACCAAGGCGATTCCAGACATGAAGAGGACGAACGCTAGGATGTACAATCCCCAAATTGGAATTGCTTTCTTGGAGTCCCCATTGTAGACTTGGCCGCCAGCAGGCAAAAAGGCTGAGAAGGCTGCGGCCTTTTTCTTGTTCTTGCCTGACACATATTTGGCGGAGTTAGGTGGGGGTTGGAGTCCTCCATGCCACGCATAGTGGGGTATGGCGGTGCGCCTGAGGCCTGAGGAGGGGCTTCCAGACGAGAGCCGCATTCGCAGCAGTAGATAGCATCGTCGCTATTTTCAGCCTTACACCGGGAACAGATGATCATTTAGACCTTCAAACGTGCACTGGCATTATCGCTAACCGTTCTTCGGTGGACGAGACGTCTTGATCTCTGCAGCCAGTTGGCCCGCGACGTAGGCAAGGATCCACACGCTCGCTCCGCCGAGAAAAATGGGGATAACGGTACCGATAAGTGTTCCACCGATAAAACTCAAAGTGCCGCGGATTAGCGTGGCAAAGAAGAGGTAAAGAAGTATTTGACCGATGTGCTGAAGGCAAACGGTTGCGTTGCCTATAAGGTCGAAAAAACTGCTCAGCCGGTTGCTTATCGCGTAGCGCAGCCTGGCAACGAAGAACATAGGAATTGCAAGCACGACATAAATACCGGGTACGGCTGAATGAGTGATTAGCGCGATGGCTCTCTGTAGCAGAAAGGCGCCGAACGTCTGATGCGGGCGTCCGTGCCAGACATCTACAATGAGTGCCCAGAGTTGAGCGACCTGCCCCAAGAAAGACACTTCCGTGAGCCACACAAAAATACCAACGGGAATGCCGAAGTACAAAAGAGCCATCACAACTACGACGATGCCGTGTTTGAAAAAGGAAGCAATGTCGCCGAGTTGCGGAATGAGAAGTGGCTCGCGGCGCGCGCGTCGACGGATTGCATCGATCGCCCAACCCGAACTGAGAAGAGTTCCGAAACCAGGAAGAACAAACCAAACTAGAGGCATCCAGAGAGTTTTGTACCAGCCAGGCTGATGAAACGGCCAGGTTAAAGCATTACCTGTTCTTGATACTGTGACAGGAACCAGTTTGGCTCCGCAACGCCTGCAGAATGTACCTGCCCCTGAATTTCCGCAACGACTACAAGTCATATAGTGTTTTCGTGTCGAATGATAGGTCCGACTGTGATAAACAATTCATGTGCATGTGAGGCCTCGCTGAAGTTCGCGCCCGCTTGCGCGGAAGCGGCATCCGCCGAGTATAAGACAGCTTCAGAAATGAACTGGAGTCGAAAGTTGTCATAGGCGTTGTTTGCCGGAACCAGCTGGGCAGCCTGAAGATAGACATACGCCGCCTGCTGAAGCTGGCCAGGGTCATTGCTCGCTCCAAGTGAATCCCCGTATTTAGCTTTGACGAAGGGATCGCGTGGATATCGCCGGAGGGAATCCTCGATGTTCGGGCTTTGGAATCCGTTAAATCCGGCTTCACCTGGAGCCCATCCATATTTCGCAGTAAGTTCCCTGGACGTTCCTTCTGTTGCCGCCCACGTCGTATTCCATACATCTTCAAGTTTTCGTTGTTGTTCTGAAATAGCAGCTTTGGCTGCGTTTTGCCGTGTTGTACTCCGCTGCGAGTAGTCGGCCAATCCGCTGAACGCGCCGACCACTTTACCAGCATTCGCGGCATTTTCGTTAGACATAACCTTCTTGGCCAACGAACTAGCATCGGAGCCTTTGCTGACAGCAGTCCAAAGACTTGAGAAAACATCGAGACCGGCTTGGGTACTAGTTTGGCTGTCGATGTCGTCGAGCGCAGAGAGATAACTCGCGGTGGCAGAAAGGTAGGTCAAGCAGTTCTGGTAAGCGACGTCAATATTGGGATCGAGCCTGCGCGAAAGAATCAGCCCCCGCATTCCGGAGGTAAAGGCGCGTGTATTCGATAACCAGGTGGATAGCTCTTTGTGGCTCTTTGTCTTGTCCGGCCAGCTTGCGTACACATAGGCGAGGACTCGTAGCGCGAACAGGTTTTCGTCGACATTTGCTGCTGGAGTAATCGAGAAAAGTTGGTCGGGGGAGGTCTCCTGAGGACAAGCTAGCTTAGTTATGAGCAAGAACAGAGCTCCGGCGGCAAACAAAGACAAAAGTGAGCGCAGGGAAAAAGGATCCCGCAGCTTCCGCTGAATCAGCATTAACATACCCCCTTGAGCGCTTTAAAGCGAAAAGCTGATTGGCTTCGGTCTAATAGTATATATGTGGTTTTTGGGTAAAAATTCTGTCAGTGGGATATTTTGGGCAATAGCTAATGTGCCGCAGCAACGTGCTATGGAAGTTTCAGTGTGCGGCGTGTCGAAAAGGAGATTCTCTACCGTTTTCTCATTTGGTGATGCTAGCCGGTTAAGATGAACTCAGCTATGGCCCGGACCGTCTGGGTCCATTGTTGGCGAGCACGGCTCCGTAGGTGGGAACCCTGACAAATTTCAAGCTCGCCGTTCATTCTCGGCCCTCCGTCATGCCGCGATACAATTTGAACCATTTATTCTGCCGATCTTAAAACGCGGCAGGCCAGGATGAACTCGAAACGTATATTGAGGCCCGCGCCGGGCTTGCAGAAACCACACCGTCTGGGCACCGACGCGGCGGCCGTTCACTTGTCAAGAATTCTCGCCTTGCGAAAACATATTCATTATCGATTCGATTGCCGATACCTTTACGCAACGCTGATCGGCTAGCCATTCCAGTTCCTGCGTCCCGAGCTTGTCACATAGCCTGAACGACATCCAACGCGGCATCAAGCTGATTGTCGAGTCCGGCGCTGTATGCTTCTGGCGACCACGGAACTTCTATATCGGCGATGACGCCTCGCCCTTCGAAACGCTGTCCATTCCAGGTGAGGTACGCAGCTTTCGGCATTATCACCATGTAACCGCAACCCACGTTGAAGCCTGAGCCTGGCATCAGGCGGCCTGCCGTTTCGGTGCCGACAACCTTCGCCAGATTGTTTTCCTGTGCAAATGCGGAGATCATCTCGCCCGCGCTGGCAGTGTGCTCATTGACCAAGATCACGACGCAACCGTGCCACCTCTGCACGCCTAAGCCCTCCGATACTAGAACAACTGAAGGATCGCAACCTCCGTACCTGAGAGCGAGTGATGCGATGGCAACCCAATTGGGCTTGTCCGTCGGAAGCCGATCCAACCTGGGCAAGTCCTCTTTCTTATAGCCGAGTTCCGCTTTTCGGCGTGAGACTGTGTACCCGATCGGAATCTTGCCGGGCGTCAAATGACTCATCAGCCGCAGCACGCCCAACCCGCCACCTAAATGCCCGCGAAGATCGAGAATCAGACGGTCACATGCGGCGAGGCCCTTCACAGCAGAATCGATCTCACACGCGACATCGAGTCCGAGCAAGCCGGGAAAGATCGTCACCTTCAGATAGCCGATGGAATCGGCGAGCGTTGATGAAATGACCGCTTTCGGTTCCGAATACGGCTGCTTTCTTGAGCGGGGTGGAGGAATTGTCAAACTCAGGTTGACCCGCATTGAATCCCTCTCAACCGAGAGTTGGGGATTTGTGCCCATCGGAAACATGGGCTGTTCGGGAGGAAGCACCGCAGCCGCATTAATGCCTTTCAGCACGTCGAGTGGTTTTAGACCCGCAGCATAGGCTGGACCGCCTTCGTGCACGTCCTGCACGATCCATGCCGACCCACTAGGTGTTTCTGCTATGCGAAAACTGGCCCCAATCGCGAGACGCGCCGGGACGCGCCGCACCGACTCATGGAAAAAACCCGTATGGCTCGTCCGAAGACTTCTCACGAGATCGTGCATTGCAAGTTCGAACGCTTCGGGTTCGGCAATCGCGAGAATGCGGTCCCGTTCGTCGTGGGCATGCTCGGGCCACTTCGTTCCGTTGTAGTTGGGATCGAAATAGTTCTTGAGAACCTTTTCAAACGTCTTCTCGAAGATGTCAGCGCGCTGCCTGTACGTTAGTTCGGTCCGCCTGTAAAATGACTGTTTTCGTGCCATCTCCAATCACCGTAAATCCTGCCCAGTAGTATGGTTGAGCGTCGTGCCCAAACTGTGACAGCACGTCGAGTTGCGCTGCACGCAGAGACTCTGCGATAGTGCCGCCGTCTGCGATGTGCTTGTAGAAGTGCCCCATCAATGTAGCCGTGAAGCGGTCGTCAGATTCCCACAGGCTTGCGACGACGGTTTCGGCTCCCGCCACCAGGAAAGAGCGGGCCAAATTCATGATTCCCTCTTCGCCCTGAAGCCGCCCGACGCCGGTGTCACAAGCCGATAAAGTCACAAGGTCGGCCGAAAAGCGCGAGCGACGTATCTCCCGCGCTTGCCAGAAGCCGTCCTCAGTTTGGTTTCCCGGAGCCAAGACCAGCGCCGCTCGATCCGGTTCCATGATATTCCCGACAGCGTGGGCCGCGATGTGGATGATCTTGAAATCGGATAGAGGCTGGGCCTTCAGAGCTGCTTCGGAGGCGTTATCGCCGGTCAATATAACGCTGGTTTTCCCGAGCGTTTCGCCGGCTGTGGTCACCTCCTGCGAGGCGTATGCAAGAGGCGGCAGACTCAAAGGCATTCTACCGTCCATGACCCCTCGTTTGGCACTGATCTCGCGATCCACATCGGATGTAGCATCTGGACTATACGCCACGCCGAGGAACGCCTTTGTTGCCTTCGAAGTCTGATCGTCCGTTCGCAAGATGTGGAAGGCTGTCGCAGACGGAGCCGATGCGATGGTCATTGAGCTAATTGCGTATCGATTGTCCGGATCGAGTAAAGAAGCAAATGGAAGCAGGTGAAGCGAGCCGTCGGGTACGATCGTGACCGAAGTCGGACGAGTGCTCAGTGCCGGTGCGAAGACCTGATCGAAGAGATTTCTTGCAAGCGGCGCGGACTTGTTCTTCTCTTTCACGCTCGCAACATAAGCCCGTACGAGCTTTTCGATCTCCTCCCGAGGAGGCAGAGTGTGGACTACTACGCCGCGATGAGTTAGCTCCAGAGCGTATGAATGTCTCTCTGCGTCGAGAACATATTCGATCAGTGCCTCTCCGGGCTGTAATGATGCAAGAATGCGTGTGAGAGACACAGGCCGATAGAGCTTTTTCATTTGCTCACGATTCCGAGCATATTCAACGGGAACCAGTTCGTCGTAGGCGCTGTCGAGCCTCGCGAGTAAACGTTTGCTATCCGCCGGTGAGAGCGACGTTTGCCTCATCATCCTCTGTAAATGCGCGATCTCCGCCTCAACAGATGTAGAACGGCTGTTGGTGTTCGGCGTGCCGCGCGAATACCGCATTGAATCTGCCAGCGCGCGCCCGCGTGCGGCTTCCAAGACACCGAATGCCTTGGCCGGGTTGTGGAAACGGGTCAGGGCAAGCCTAAAGTGACCAATATAGATGTCGCCCATAGTCGCAATCATCGAGCTCTTCACGCGCGAGCTGGGTGAGTTCACTAACATGCTCTCGACTAAATAGGTCGCGCGGTCATAAAGGGCATCTGCAGAGCGAAGATGTCCCAAAGCCGCCTCAATGTCGGCTTTCTTGGCAATATAGAGCGGGAGATCGTAGGCCTCCTGAACTCGACTTTGTTCCGCGATTGCGGTCTCCAGTATGTGAGCAGCCTTGGAGAGTTGGCCCATTTCCTCGTACAACTCAGCGAGATGGAGTAGCGCTTCGGCGCGCATTCTCGGCAGGGCAGCTCGTTGAGCGATGTCGGCAGCTTCGGCGAAGTACTTCTCGGCATCCGCGTTGGCGTGCTCTTCGCGCGCCAGTAAGCCAGCTTGATTGAGCAGCTCCGTCTCGGCTCCGAGGATTTGATTTTGCTTTGCGTAGGCGAGCGCTCGCTCGAGCAGTTGCTTTGCTTCCGCTCGTTTCTCAAGAGCGGCAGTTTTGTCAGGCAGGTATATGAGAGCGCGAATCTTTGCGATGTAGAGTTGGACTGGAAATCCGGCTTCGGGGCTTGCTTTGACTGTGTCGAGGGCGCGGTCGAGAAGCGGGAGGGCGCGGTCGGCCATACCATGAACGGTCATTCCGTTAGCCAGCCAAGTAGTGAAGTAAATCTGCCCGCCTATGTCGTGGAGCGCTCCAGCCTTCGCAATGGCCTTTTGCAAGGTCACGGCAGCACGCCCAAGATCGCCGTTGACGCCAGCGATGATGCCTAATTCGCCAGCGGCTCGATTCTCCCACTTCTGATCCCCCGTGGATTGTGCAATCGCGAGAAGTTGGGCGAAGTCGTCTTCAGCACCAGCGGTATCGACGTTCAGGTCAATCGCTCCTTTGAGCGCGAGTGCACGAATCTTAAGCGCGGAATCGTTCTCGACTACCGGATTCTTTAGGTCTGCTTCAACCTGTTGCAGCACCGCTGCGTAAGATCCGCTCTCGACATCTCGATGTAGCCGCCCAAATTTTGCATAAAGCTCGTTGCGCGTATCCCCGCGAACGTGAAATTGTTGCTCAGCCTGGGCGTACAGATCTCTGGCTTTATCCCAGTTTCCGAGCTCGGCAAGCTTATCGGCCTGACTGAGAATCTGTTCGGGTTCTGACGCGAATATTTGCCCAGAGATTAGGGCGAAAAGGAAAACAACTGCTGAACCGTTGCAGGCGTTCATAACCACCCCGCCGTGCTGTCAAACAATTTTACCCCGTTTCGTGCGAGCGCTGAGCCGTCCGGGTGTTCGGAAAACACCCCGCCGCTCCCTCTTCTGTAGGAGCTGCTGAGCGTGAAGCCACGCAGGAACGCGTTGCATATGGACAAGACCACAGAAGCGGTAAGCCGCCAAGCCGCCGCAATGGGATGTGATGTCTTCGAGATCGGGGTGTTTAAGCCGGAGGCCGCACACACCCAGGCCACAATGCTGCCGCGCACATGGGATGCAGATTCTCTGATGCGATCCGTAGCCTGGCTCCGGCGAGAAAATCGCGATGGTCGAAGCATCTATGTGCGACCAAAAGGCACGCACAACCTGAGTTTGGTGGACGACCTGACAAAGGACGCCGTCGCCGCAATGAAGCAGGCGGGCTTCAACCCGGCGCTGGTTGTGGAGACCTCTCCAGGCAATTACCAGGCCTGGGTTAAGCACGCGGATCAACTCGGAACCGAACTCAGTACCGCAGCCGCACGCACGCTGGCGGCGAAATTTGGCGGTGATACGGGAGCCGCTGATTGGAGACACTTCGGTCGCTTGGCCGGCTTCACCAACCGAAAGCCAAAGTATCGGGACGCCGTGACAGGACTGCATCCATTCGTACGGTTAATAGAAGCAAACGGAACGGTCTATCCCGAAGCCGAGCGGTTCATCGGCGAAGTGAAGCAGAAGCTTGAGGAGCGAATCCGAGAACGCGAGCAGTTGAGGCAACGGCTGGAGGCGACATCGCCCCGTGCGCGCCAACGGGTGAAGTCAATATATTCTTTTCGATGCGATTCCAGATATCGGGGTGATGGCAATAGAGTTGATCTGGCATACGCAATTTACGCCTTCTCGCATGGAGTAAGCGAATCGGAAGTAGCCGCCGCTATTCGTTCGCGCGATCTATCCCACAAAGGCAATGAAAAGCGTCAACACGATTACGTCGCGCGAACGCTCAGAAAAGCAGCCAATACGGTGGAATTGAGTGGACAGGGGCGCTGAACAAAGAGCAGCCTCTCGGCAGGGTCAGCGGTCGTTACGTCGCCGTCTGCAAATTACCGATAACGCCATTTCTCAACGATTTTGAGAGCAGTCACCGAACACATAACGTCACACAGGATCTATCCCACGTTTGAGCCCACTCAACTTCCGGGTAGCGCGTTACTCAGGTCGAGTAAAAAACACACGCAGATTACACCAACATTCGACTCAGTTGTGGCTATTCCTTCATCACCTGCGGGCCAGGTCAGCGGCCCTTCGTCTCCAGGCTAAAATAGGAGCAATATTCGAACAGATTTATTAGAGAATGTTTGAGCGGGATTATAGCGGCGTGAGGCAAAGAAGTGTTTAAGCTGACGATGAACGGCAAGCCGTTTGATCCTGAGGACTTCAGCGAGGTCCTGATGCAGGAAGCCACGGTTAAGGTAAAGGAGCACCTGCACGAGCAGCTTTCGGCCATCCGGCATCCGGGCACTGGCGAATTTCCGGTTGTGCAGGTGGTCGGCTCCACGCTAGAAGATCTCTCCGCGCGTGTCGAAGGCTCGCCGGAACTGCTTAAGCTCGTGCGGGAACGCCTCGGCCCGGAGGACGTTGAGAAAGTTACGCTAATCGAGACGGCGCGCGGCGCTATGCCCAAAGCCTTTTTGAGCTACGCTTGGGAAGATCGTGCACTTGCGAAAGCGATAGCCGAAGCGCTGCACGCCAACGGCATCGAAACCTGGTGGGCCGAGTGGGAGATTCGGGCGGGCGACAGCCTGCGCCAAAAAATTGATGCAGGCTTGAGAAACTGCACCGTTTTTTTGGTGCTACTGACGACCCAGTCCATCAACAAGCCGTGGGTGAATCAGGAGATGGATGCCGGGCTGCTTCGAAAGATCGAAGACCAGGCGCGCTTCATACCGATCCGGAGCGGTCTCGCGCCGAGCGCATTGCCGCCGCTCCTACGGGGGATGTTGTCGCCTGCACTGGAGGATTTCGATAAGGATATCCGGCAGATCATTGCCGATATTCACGGTGTCTCGCGCAAGCCGGTGCTCGGCGCCGCACCTCCGGCGGCGCAGCGCGAGGTCAATAGCGCATACTCTCCTGCCGCTACCGTGATCGCGAAATTATTCGTGGAGCGAACTGAAAACGCCACTCATCATGATCCAATGATCTCGGCGCAGGAAGTCGCCGAGACCACCGCGCTGTCCGAAGATGATGTTGCGGACGCGCTTTATGAATTGAAGGGAATGGTGGAGGAATACCGTGGGACGGTCATCCCGTTGCCGGAACTCTTCGCCACGTTTGACAAGCATTTCAAAGAGTGGGACCCGGCCGCTGATGCCTTGCGGGTAGCGGCCGATCTTCTCAACGACCCGGCGTTTCCGCGGGAACCGCAGGACATCGCGGCACGTTATACCTGGTCCCCCCGGCGGCTCAACCCGGCGCTGTCTTTTCTGATTAGCCGCAAGCTGGTTCAATCCTTGACGCATCTCGGCATGGGGCCATGGGTCGCGGTGCATCTCGAAAAGACCGATGCAACGCGGCGCTTCGTGAAAGGTCGCCAGTGAAACTGGATGTATCACGGTTACAGCCGGGCCACACCCGTGAGCTTTCGCTTTTTCTATTGTGCTTCGCCTGATTGCCGACTCTTGAGTCATGCTGCATGCGTCGCAGCTAACGGCGCACTGTTTGCGAATTGTGTCTTGTTGGTCGGCAACTCGGAACATGGGAAAACAGTGACTGTTGAATTCCGAAACACTCTGCCGCTCCTGCGAAATTGGGTATGTGATTCGCGTCGGGCCTGCTGGCTGGAAATACAAGGACTGGGAGGGTGTCGTATACCCGAAACGAAAACCTCGGGGATTCGATGAACTGGCGTACATCGCCCAGTACTTTGACGCGGTGGAGATCAACACGTCTTACTACGGCCCGCCCCGGCCCGCTACGGCAAAGAAGTGGCTTGAGAGCGTCGGTGCGAACAACACCTTCAAATTCTCCGCGAAGCTCTTCCACTCGTTCACCCATGAACGCAGCCCGGCTCTCAATGACGAGAAGGAATTCAAAGAAGGAATTGCCCCGCTCTTTGAAGCGGAGCGGTTTGGTGCATTGCTGGTTCAGTTTCCTTGGTCGTTCAAATCTTCTCCCGAGAATCGTGAGTACCTCATCGACTTGCAAAAGCGTTTTCGCGAATACCCCCTTGTCGTGGAAGTCCGGCATGCGAGCTGGCTGGAAGAAAACATCCTCGATTTGCTAAGCGAGCTGGGCGTAGGAATCTGCAATATCGATCAGCCTCTGTTTCACCGTTCGGTTAAACCAGCGGCACACGTTACTTCTACGGTCGGTTATGTGCGCCTGCACGGTCGCAATTACAAGAACTGGTTCTCCAAAGAAGCCGACGTGCGTGAAAGATACGATCATCTTTATTCTGCTGAAGAGCTTGATCCATGGGTTGCGCGGGCGAAGCAGATTGCTCAGGACGCACAGGATACGTACGTAGTCACAAACAACCATAATTTGGGAAAAGCGACCGCCAATGCATTAGAGATCAGCTCGATTTTGAAGGGTAAACCGGTTGCGGTCCCACCAACGCTCCTCGACACCTATCCAGAATTGAGAGATTTCAGCGGGTAGCTCTCGACGTTTGTCCCGCGTCGAGTCCGCCACCTTCACCTTTTCACAATCCGTTCTTGAGCAACTTCCTGACGCGTTCTCGTTTCAGAATCCCCGCAGCCCCTCGCTGACTGTGTGCTTAGCCCAGTCGTGCACTTGCTTCAAACGGACTTTATGTTCTGTCGGTCTGCGAAATACCTGTATAGTGAATTCGGTCATCAAGGCCGGTTCGGAAGTGTTCAACTCGTCCCCTCGAAACTCCGCAACGGCTAAAGCCACTGCTTCGTAGAGCGATTCAGCCTCGACTTCCGCCGCGTGTTCAAACCCTTCACTATCGACATAGCTCACGCGGCATCGCGAAGCAGCACTCACGCTGCTAATTCTAGCGTATTCTCCTTCTGTTCGCCCAAGAGCTGAAGTGGGTCTGTGTTTTGGGAGGTGCGAGGGGTCTCACCCAGCATCGCTTCGTAGACCTGCTTCGAAGCCTTGTCAGCCGACATCCGATGGCATTGGTAATCTTCTGTGCTCCAGCCCGACAGCGATAACCAAAGCTAATCGAAGCGCTCCGTGTCTTTGAAGTGCGGTTTAACCTCGCGCCGGCGCGTGAAAACCGACCGGAACCAAACCGTTGATTCGCAGTCCCACCCGAGGAGAGCCGGTCTTGCGCGGTTCGTGCTTGTTGCCAGATATCCTGCGTGCGTGAGGCGCAGCCCGTCGTATTCCTCGGCCAGGCGCTCGAAATCGATACCCCCGCCGCTTCCCCAACGCACGCGGATATCGCTCAATCAATGCACCCACATCGAACTGCGAATCGATAGTCGCGACCCGTGCGGATTTGGAGACGGTCAGGACAGTCCAATGACGATCCAAGGGCTCGTTATAGCGATATGCGACGCACCAACGAACCCAACCCGAGCCATGGTTTCGGTCGTAGCTGCTCGTCCAAAATCCCCCGAGAGGCTTCCGCAGCCCCTTAGGATCGTTGCGCACGGGCCAGTTTCTCGGCTTGAACGCCGCTTCGTCGTGAACGTAAAGCTGAGGACCCAGTTTCTGCGCTGACGCGGTAGCGATATTCATGTGGCTAAGATCGCGTTGCGCCTTATCTCTGCGCATGTTCCCTGACGACCTCGCGCGCGTCCTTGTCTTCGCGCAATCCGAGAAAAGTTGCATGTCTCAGGTGCCCGTCAGGTGTCCATTCGCGAATACCGATTTGCGCCACAAGTTTTGGCTTCAGCCAGCAGCACACCTTCATCGCTTCAGCGGTTAATGCCAGGCCCCGCCGCGCATTCGCTGGCTCCGGTAAATTGTCAAACGGGCACCGAGTTGCGCCAATGCCTTTGAATCGGCTATAGACGCGCTCCTTGCTTCCGGGATCTTTGAAACCGTTCCGAATCTTGCCGCAGAAAATCAGCTTGCCAGCTTCGTAGTAGCCGACGAGCAACGCGTCAAATCCGCGGTTCCCAGGCAGGTAACCCCCGATCACGAGTTCCTGATCCTGATTTAACTTGAACTTCACCCAGGCTCCACTTCGCTTGCCCGGCTCATAGCGGCTGTCCCGCCGCTTCGCGACGATACCTTCTAATCCCGTCTGCTTTGCCGCCGCGATGAGCGAATCAACCTCGGCATTGATGCTGGCCGAGAATCTCACCGGGTCTGCGGCCGCACTGAGTAGAGCCTTCAGCCACTCACGCCGCTTCTCGAGCGGCAAGCTCAATAGGCTGCGTCTGTCATACGTGAGCAGATCAAAAGCATAGAACTGGACGGCTTCTTTATGAAAGCGGCGGTTCTGCAGGGTGTTGAACGATGGCCGGCCATTTTCATCGAGAGCGATAATCTCACCGTCAATAACACTACCGTCTTGCAAGTCTGCACACATGGCCGTGATCGTAGGGTACTCATCGGTAAGCACGTTATTTCGGCGCGACAGTATGGCCACAGCCGTGTTCTTCACGATCAGAACTCGATAGCCATCGAATTTGACTTCGTAGTCCCATGCCTCGCCTTCGGGCAATTTGTCAACGAGCTTGGCTTGCATCGGTTCGATGAACGTGGGTTCCACACGTGGGAGCTGCTCCAGCTCGGATTGCGCGATGCCTGCCTTGCCTGCTTTCGCCTTCCGGTGTGGCGGTCGCGGTGTACCTCCTCTGTTTCCTGTTCCAGAGTGGCCGCCGAAAGTCCCGTGCTGGATGGGGAATCGACACCGACGCCGAGTTCCTCGTCTGCGATCGAGCGCTCGCGTTCAAGCGATAGCAGAAACTCCGTCGCTCTAGAGGCGTCGTGGGCCGCGCGGAATATCTCATTCTTGTCTTGCTGGAGCGCTTTGATCCAGGAACCGACGTACGCGGCGTGCTGCTCGGGATTGTGTGGTATGCCTCGTTCCGCCGCAAGGAAGACGCTCGCCAGTTCGGCCCGTAGTTCCTCTCTTGCATAACTGACATCGCCAAACCGATACCATTCGTTCAATGTCGAGCGATTTAACCGCGAGGGATGTCCGGTCCAATGCGCCAGTTCATGTAATGCCGTGCCGTAATAACCCGCCGGGTCTTTGAACGCGTTCTTGGGTGGAAGATGAATGCTGTCCTCCTCACGGCTGTAATAGGCGCGGTCTGCTTGATCGTGCGCCGCTCCCGGGTTCTGTGACACTTTGGAGGTCGCACACACGTGGAAGCTGCGGCCATAGATCTAACGTTGGTAACTAGCATTGCTAACAACAGCATCTGGAAAGGAATTCGTTTCAAAACGCCCGCTCATGACAACCTTCGAACATCGGACAAATAGCGGACACCAATTTGTGATAAATAACCACGCTCTCTCGCGCGTAAGGAAAACTTTACTCAAAATGGTGTCCAGGCGTGTCCGATTGTCCAGACCGCAAACCGCTCGCTCTCGTTTTGCCGGTCCTAAAAAAGGCCCGCGAGCCGCCGATTGCTCACCGTGATGAGCAGTTGCGGAGACACAGGCAAACCCGGTTACTCCAGGCTGGGATGGCCTCGTGCTATTTGCTGCAAACACGGATTGGTTCGGCGAACGAGCACCCTTTCGCTGCCGACGATTTGATAGCAAACTTCTCGTCGGGGTCAGTGTCTGTGAGCTTGCGCTGGTCACTGAAGCTTCGTAGGGCGTCGTCGGGACTATGGTGATGGAATTGGCTGCTGGATAGCGCCAATCCTCCGGATTCGACGGCGGCTTGAATTCTCTGGTACTGAATACTCTCCACGTCTGATCGGTCCGGCAATTGCGAGCACGCCCTGAGCTTTGCCAACCCGGTCAGGGTTTCGCCTTATCTAGATTGCAAGGCGTCGGCATGGGGATGACCTTGGCCTTTTTCGAGTCGAGGCGTGGCGCCACAAACAGGAGTGAATGGCGCCGGGATCCCGTCCAAAAGTCGATTTCGACTGGTTTTTTCCAGTCGTGCTGCGCGCCTGTGCGAATCGGGAGAACCACTACTTTGGGTGTTTTCATGCCACACACGTTAGCTCTGCTTGGGGCTTTCCAGTCGTGGCATTTATATTTAGTGCAGCACGCTTCTGCAGCTGCTGATTAGAGCTTTACGGTCGCTTTTGTACCTCTTCTCAAAAGCGGTTTCAAGAGTGTGGCCGCCTGAGGCGAACCTGAGAGTCGGCATGGGGTGAGGTCCGAGGCGCGGGCCCCGGCCGTTCCACAAACTCGCACCATTCGATGTGCTTCGACCCGGTGGGCTCCCGGTTCAGGATGACAAGATGCCGTTCACCGACGTAGTCGTCCGGAAGTGCCGTCACCCAGCCGCACTGAATCAGAGTGGGCTGCTTCGGAGCGATCGCTTCGAGCTTTTCGAGCCGGGTGATCAGCTTGGACTTCATAAAAACGATGCCGGCTCCATGTCGGATCGCGGAATGTGGATCTCGAGTGGCCGGCTGGAGCCGACCCGGATACCCTGGCGCCGGAGACTTTCCATTAACCAGACAGGCAGCATCGCTTTGGGTGATCTCATCTGCTGTAGCGCCTTCGCTTCGAGAGTTCTCAATCGTGATTGCAGCTCGCTCCTCATCGTTTCTTGGTCTCCAGCTGCTCCAGGCGTGCCAAACGTGCCTCGAGGTCCTCCAACTCAAAAGCATTTGCTGCGTGCTCCAAGATGCAATGCGCCGCCCGCACACGGGTTCCCGGCGGGCGCATCCTTATCCACCAAAACTCTCAGGAGCGTGGACACTGCGGCACCGGCTCCGTGCTGCAGCCGTGCTATGGAGTGTGAGAACGCTTCGCGCTTCGCTTTCCGGTAGGCTTCCTGAGATTCCGGTTTTCGCAGCCAGCGCCATAAGGTCACATCCGACATGCCGAGCGCTGCGGCTGTCTTCTGCATGCTCCCGTGCTCTAGAAGAGCCAGGACGATCTGATCCGCCTTATGGCCTCCGATCTGCCCCTTCATCGTGTTTCCATCGCCTCCTTCCAACTGAGCCGAATTTGCTTGCTTGTCACGCCGCTCAGAGCGATGAATGTCGTGAACGCGGCAACAGCCGTGAAAGGAGACTTCAAATGACAATCTTTACGATTGATAAGGACAACAACATCACAGCGCTCGCCGCGGCTACTGAGGCGAAGAGCAACCCCGAAACCGAGCGTTTCAAAAGCCCGAAAGAGTTGGCAAAGCTGGCCGCGAAATGGCCCGCTTCCCGCTTGGTCGAAATCTGGAACAGCCTGCCCGGCGTGCGGCCAGTAGCGAAGTTCACGAGCCGCCAGACTGCCGTCAACCGTATCTGGGCGGCCATCCAGAACCTGGCCCCGGAGGATGGCGCACAGGCGGCGCGTGTCGGGCCCAAGCGGGGCAGTGCCAGGAAACGTACCACCCCGGTTCCCGAAGCCCGCGAGGGCAGCAAAACCGCGACAGTGCTCGAACTGTTGAAGCGGCCGGGCGGAGCCACACTGCAGGAACTGATGAGCGCGACGAAATGGCAGGCGCATAGCGTGCGGGGGTTCCTGAGCGGTACCCTGCGAAAGAAAATGGGCTTGAAGATCGAGTCCAGCAAGGGCGCGGAAGGAGAGCGGACCTATTCGATTCAGGGCTGAGTGAGTACACCCTTCCTTGCTCAAACCGCCGCGGCTTTGTCCCGGCGGTTTTCTGCTTGGACGTGTGATTTGCACTCTCACGCCGCCTCTCGCCGGTCTGAACGAATCTCTTCGAAGCTTCGCCCGTCTTCTTCGAGCACTGCCGCTTTGCCCGTATAGTCCTGCCAGCGACGGATAGCACAATCCACGTACTTCGCGTCGACCTCCATCAGTCGTGCCTTGCGGCCCTTCCGTTCACAACCGATCAGCGTCGATCCCGAGCCCCCGAACAGATCGACTACGATGTCTCCCGCCTTGCTGCTGTTGACCAGCGCGCGTTCGATTAATTCCACCGGCTTCATGGTTGGGTGCAGCCGATTCGCTGCCGGTTTGTTCTCCTCCCACAATGTCGCTTGGCTCTTGTCCCCGTACCAGGCATCGCTCTGGCCTACAACATGGCAGTAGAAAATCGGCTCGTGCTGAAACTTGTAGCGGCCGAATCCCCACGCGAAGGTGTTCTTGGCCCAGATGATCTGGCAGCGCACTGCGAAGCCGGCCGCTTCGAGCGCATTCTGAAATTCCCGCTGCCAGGAAGACGAGTGGCAAACATACAGCGATGCGCCCGGTTTGCTGGAGCTTCGCAGCGAAAGGAATGCCTCCTGGAGGAAACCGGTGAAGCGCTCCGGGCTCATCCGGTCGCCCTGAAGTTTCAGGTGTTCCTCGGTGTAGCCTTCATAATCGACGTTGTAGGGCGGGTCGGAGCTGCGACACTGGCGGCGTTCGCTGTGGGTTTATTTCTGTCGTGGCAATACTCAGTGTTGTTGAGTGCCAGTGAGAATCAGAATCTCGGGACGTGGTTGCGCTCATCGAAGATGTGGATCTTCGTCGTTTTGGTTTCGGTAGCTGTGTTTGGGCGCACTTCTCGGGACGATCTCTATGAGTGGCTGGCGGCTTGCGGTCCACGCGTCAGCTTGGTATTGGCTCTATCCCGCCTCAATGGTTGTGACCTTTATAATGTCGTGGTTTCTCCTTAACACCGATCCATCGAAACGTATTTTGGCCGCACGCTGGTTCATCGTGATTGGAAGTGTATGGGTCGGCCCCGGCATAGTCCTGCTCTCGAACGTATTATCGGGTGCTGCGGGAATTGGCATTTACCTTGCAACTGCCTCCAGTGCCGCCATTCTGCTCGGTGGTTTGCTTCAGATCAGTCATTCAACGAAGGAATTGAGCCTTGTTGAGGCGAACAGCACAACAGCAGCGGAAACGGAAGTTCGTCAATGACGTGGGCTGAAGAACCTAGCGAGGAACTGGCCACTGATTGAGATCGCCCGAGGCTTCATCGTGTTCTCAATTTGGATCTGTGCGGTTATAAAAGGTCAGACCACCCAGGCTAATCGGGAACGACTCCTCACCGCGCTCGAGGATTGCCTGAAGCGCATGTTGAATCAGGAAGATCGGGGATGCGATGTCGAGATTGATCTCGTCTCCTGTACGGCGGTATACTCAAGACCGCAAAAGGAGACCCACGCATGGCAAGCCAATCAACATCCCAACATAAAGCTGGGGCCGACCCAGTCAAGACCGATTCGAAGCATTACAAAGTTGAGTTCGAAAACGAAAAGGTACGCGTTCTCCGAATTAAATATGGTCCAAAAGAGAAGTCAGAAATGCACAGCCATCCGCCCATGATTGCAGTTTTCTTGACAGATCACTCCAGCCGCCACACCCTTCCAGACGGCAAGAGCCAGGAACTGACATCGAAGGCCGGAGACGTGCAATACATGGAAGCTTGGGAGCACAACCCCGAGAATCTCAGTGACAAGCCGTTCGAATTGATCGCGGTCGAACTCAAGAGTTGACGTGTTTTGAAGTCTGCACTCCGACAAACCGGGCCGCACTGACCTACAAAAGTGAGACCCGGTCGGCTAAACACTACTCAACATTAACGCCAGATGTGTTCAGAGGATTCACGTAATTTGTGTTCAGCCTCCATCCAATCAACCTCGGGCGATCGGTATGGACAGCCTCGGTGCTGCCACAATGCGTAAGCAAGCTTCGCGATGTTCTCTTGCATGGAACTTTCCGGCACCTGCGATTGAGAAGCGTCCGCCGTGGGAGGGCGTGTCTTCTTCTGAGATTTCCTTTCAACTGCTCCGGGCGTCACTGTCACGTTTGCAGCCATTCGCATATATTTTCTCCTAAAAGCGAAGCATTATCGCATTCTGAACCGCCTTCGCGAAACGCTCTAAAGTTCGTGACCGCATCGCCGGGTTTCTTCTCTTGCAATTTGATTGTGTCTGGCATCTGTGACACTGAACTTTGTGGGCCTCGCAGAATGTAAAATCCGTGAGACCGGTCGGCTAACAAGTACGGAGATCAACGCGAGACGTGTTCGAGTGACTCTCGATAGTCTGCGTTCTGCCTCTAGCCAATCGACTTCGGGTGATCCATCTGGACAGCCACGCTCTTCCCAAAGGCTATAGGCAAGTTTCGAAAGGTTTTCCTGCATCGAACCTTCTGATACGTAAGAATCAGATGCGCTCGTTTCCGTACCGGGGGGCTTACGTACCATAGACTCTCGTTGTAAAGGCGACATTGCTGTTGCACTCATGTGTGTGTGTCTCCTTTAAACGTGAAATTTCCGTGGGACCATGGAGAGAAACCATAGCGCTGCTCGTGTATCAGTTAGCGGACGCGGGTCGCGCTCATGCGCTGAAATTTGTCTTCAAGACGGGCGGTTGGTGCTGACCGGCGGCATGGGATTAAGCATGAAAGTATCCGAGCACGCCGGGGCTGGTCTGATGTAGAACCGAGCCGAGACGCGTAGCTTCGTCCGGGTTGTCATCCGGTGCTCTTCTTTGCAACGCTCTTCTTTCGCTTTTCTCAAGCCCCTCTTCCTTCCTCACTGCGGGGCCGACCTCCTTTCTCCACGTGGGGCTGATAGGTGCTGCCGCTAAGTAACTGCCGCGCCAGGGCCGTTCCTTTGCTGTTGACTTTGTGGTCGCGATTAGCTATGATGGCTTCTCCGTAGTCATTGAGAGCCACAGAGGTACTCACCGCTGTGGCTTTAGTTGCGTCCAGGCTTATTTTCGCAATCGCCCTCAGAAAAACTTTTCCGCAAATAACTTTTCTAATCCCACGAGAAATAGGCCGCTGACGTGTGTTCATCCGTGACGATTCGTAAATTCTGTTACAAAACAAAACTCTGACCAAACTTATTAAAGGAGACACGATGATACCAGATTTGAAGTTTTTGGGAGAACCCGTCAACTGTATAAAGACATTCGGCGACGGTAGAGAAAAACACAAAGTTGTGGTTACTGATGTGGATCGCACACGGATTCTCTCCATCGAAAAAGTCAGGACAAACTGGCCGTCACGAGGGTTTCTGAGATTTGAGAGCGGCCAAACTTATTTTAAGGATTCTAAAACTATCAATGGTCAAAAAGTATTGCTCTTCCACTACAAAAATCAAGAACGAATCGACTGCCAAATCGAGTATCAGCGTACGAACGACAGTCTGGACAACGTTTATACAACGGCTTCACCGGAGGACTGTAATACGGCCCTTGCTCTCGTAAACGAGAGGCAAGGAAAACCAGTGACTGAGTATCCGGCGTGGTGGGGTGAGTGGGCCAGGAGAGAGCTTAAAGATCAGTTAGCATTCATGAGTTTGGTTGAAATGCGTGAATGCCTGGGGGCGTTCTCCTGGAGTCTTTCTTGAAAAGGTTGCGGCTTCCTGCCATTCATGCGGATTCAAACAGCGCGAATCGGCGTGGTCCGCCCTGAGCCACACCGTAGAGATTCTGGGTGATCCGTTTTGCCTCCCAGTGAAGCATTTGACTGGAAAGTCTCGTTAGAGACGCAGAAGCTATCGGGGTGGCGCGGACTTCTTTTTTGAACGTCCTTGCGCTCTGACCGCTGCCCATCTTTTCTTCTGAGCGGCACCAATCCGTTTTCTCGCAGCGACACTCAGCTTCCGGCGAGGTCTTTGCGGTCGTTGGCCGGAATCAGATCGGTTCGTGCCTGTAGGTGTGCCAGCAAATCCCCGATGTAATAGAGCACGAACTTGAGCGATCTGTTCATCAAGTTTATTTCGTTTGGTCTCTAAACCGCTTACGGCAGCTTCGAGAATACTCGAATCGAGTTGTTGGTTTTTGTGGCGCATGTACGCGTGAGTTAGCTATCGGAGTGTAGCAGAACAGAGTTTGCCTGACGCGCCCTCGCGAACACTCTCTATCGTTAAGCACTGAATCGCGCGAATCCCCTTTCCGTGGTACGCTTAAATTGCATTTGATGGTCCCTCCGATCTCGACCCGACTCTAATCGCCCACCGAAATTTGCTTCGCTCTCAAATCAGAAAGAAGAATAGATGAAAAATATTTTTGTAGGAAATCTTAGTTTCAGGACTACCGAAGAGGAGATCCGCTCACTTTTTCAAACCCACGGAAGTGTTGATCGGGTGAACGTCGTGACGGATCGCGATACAGGGCAAGCGAGAGGTTTTGCATTTGTCGAGATGAGCAACACGAGCGAAGCCGACCAAGCCATCGCTGCCTTGAACGGGAGCGATGTTGATGGCAGGACATTGAACGTCAATGAAGCCCGTCCGAAGACTTCGGGTGGTACGGGGCGAGGGAATAGTGGCGGCGGTTACGGTCGCAAACAGTCCCGCTGGTAAGTTTTAGCCGCTATTTTTCTAAAAGTCCGAAGAATCCGGGTCCACTGCCACGAGACTCGTCGAGCTTGCACGAGCCGACGAGCCGCTCTCGATTCAAGTACGTTTTCACGTCATAGACAGACGTGACATAAGAAAGCTACCAACGCTGGAACAGGTTATGACGTTCGCCTCAGCTTTGTCTCGCTCACGATAGAGCAGATGTGTTTATCTCGCGGCTATCACAGACCGCTAGTTCTCGCTCGCCATGCCACTACAGCACGAGATACTTCCCTCGCCAAAGGCACCAGTGTTCCAAAGAACCGCACACGACCATCTATCAGACATCTTGGCGGCGACAAATTAGAATGTTTCAACCAAATCTGTACACTCTCGTAGAGAAGACTGTGACTTACGGACTGCACAAATTTCGGGACGGGCAAATCTATCTCGTACAGCAACACAAACAATCTGGAGATTGGCAAACGCTCCGGCCAGCGAAGGATTCAGAGGTGCGGCACTTCGAAGAGCACGGTGCGAGAGTGGTTCAGCGAGACGTCATTTCGTGATTGGTTTTCGTTTAGACATCTCGCTGTTCAATTCAACAAACATCCAAGACTGTGCGGCATGGACCGGAACAATTGACAATCCGCGCCGGAACTGAAAAGGAAAAAAACGCGAGAGACACGGAAAGTGAGGTAACGTGGTCCAGGATTTGCCAACGAATTTCAGCAATGGACAATTGTCAGGGAATGTGGAGTACACCGAGCATAGGGATGAGACATGGTCGTTCCGTCTAACCATATACGTTTCGCAGGAAACGCCAATCGTAATCGAGAGCACCAATCGGTTTCGCTCTAAGGACGTCGCGAGAGAACAAGCTCGATACGCACTTGATGTTGAGTCGGAAAAGAGGAAAGGGTAAAGCTGGCCGCTCCGGTTGCAGGACTTTGCTCACAATTCAGTTGTTATTTACTTTTTCAATCCGCTCTTACGCGCTTTCTGAGGTGCCGCAATCTTTCTCGCGGCTTGCAATGATGGGTCACGGCGGAACTTTTGGGACGGAGCCTTAGTGTCGAACATCGAACCAAACGGAAAATCTGTACACAGGAACGGGATTATCCCTCGTGGCCTATTAGACGTGGGCGGTCTGAAGAGGAGCTATACCCGGTCGTGTCACCCATATCGGAATCGGCTTACGGTCGAACGCGGAAAACTACGATGGATCATGCTGACACATCCAAAAGCTTGGCAGTCAAGGGTACCGCCGGAGGTTCTTGATAGAGGTTATCCAGCATACGAAGGGCGTGTGCCGTTCCGTGGCGATCAGAAGTTAGTCAGCGTGTCCCGTACTTCCCTTGGTTGCTGCGAGTTCCGTGTTGGTTAATCTATTTGAAGCGCCGCCCGAGCCGAAGAATGCCGGAGTGCCAAACGCTTCGGCCAGCCAAGGATTCGGAGATGCGGTATTTTGAACAGCACGTTTGCGAAGGCGGTTCTGCGAGACGTGATCTCGTGATCCGCTCCTGTTAGGCGGAAATGCCCAAAGCTACCCAAAGTTTCAGAATGCGGCACCTTGCTTTCGAGTTGAAAGCTACGCCGTATTTCGGGTCGTTTGGAAAATGGACTCAAAGAAATGTGATGGCCGCAGACCCCACGGAATCGGAATGCGTCTATGCTTGCCAATGTGGAACAGACATGCCAATGTTCGTTGGAATTTTTGACATCACAGAGATTCCGCACCAAGTACTTCGCGCAATGGAGGCGCATACAAAGCAACATCAAGAGTAGGTGTATGCGCCTGAAGGTTTGCAGTAGGTCCACACCGAGGTAGCATCCCGAGAAAATTGTTTCGATATCACGACTCAATGGTTGTGAGACCAAATTCAGATAAATCAGCTACGCTTGAAATCCAGCCAGCACACGGCACCGGAGAACGGCGCAGTCTTCCCATCGTTTTTCAGACATTCGCCAACAAATGCCTCACTCTTACCACGGGCGAAGCGTTGGGTCTATCCACGGCTGTCGGCCTCGAATACAACGACGTTCTCTTCGTAGGCGAAGTGGTAGGTTGCACGGCTGGGGTGGGGGATCAGTGGCAGGTAGAAATCAAAGTTGCACAGACGCTGACCGGACTACAAAGCCTGTTGATGTTGCAAGCAACGTTGGACCAGCATCAAGCTGAAAGCAAGGACGCTCCTATGGAAGCACCGATCCCATGTGCCGTTCTGAGTACGGGAAAGAAGAAGGTGCTCAAGACGCTCCCAGAGCATTAATCTTCGACGATCCCAGCGCGGTCGCGTCTTGTGACGCACGGGTGCGGCCCTATTGAAATTAGACACACCAATCAATGCTCTGTTGGACATTATCTTGATCCACAGATTCGAATAAATTAGCTACGTGGATAAAAAGAGACCGTTTCGCTACGGACACGCGTGATTCTGCCGTTTTATGTATTCAAGAAATGTGTAAGCGGCGAATGCTTTACTCTGAGACGCAATGCGGCTTCACTGGTATTCGTTGAGCACGTGCCTTTCGGAGCCAAACTGTCAGATTTTGCTGGCGTCTTCTCCGGGGCCGCGTAAAGCGCTCCGCAAGTGTCATCGAGATCCTTTAGGCTGGTTCCTTCTTCTTCACATCGCTTCACGATTGCGTCTTTGGCCCACGGGACGGCATAGGAATCCTTGCAGATCCCGAGCGGCTTCCTGGTCACTATCTCTACTGTTTCAGCAAGCGCAAAGATTTGCTCTGGGGCATTTCGATTCATCCATTCGACAACTCCATCAATTCGACATTGTTTGTCGAAAGGGTATTGCCATTGCTCTGGGTGATCCGAGTAAAGATAAAGCAACACGCTCCTTCCACTGATCGCTTTGGAGTTCATATCGAAGCGTTTCAAATTGTCAAAATAAATTTCTCGGTGAGAATGATGATTGCGAGAAATTCTCCAGATCCCAAGAATTTCTCTGGTGACTGAATCTACAACAACAACTTGTTTTCTCTGCCGTCCTGAACCGAGCTTTTTGAAGCTTGTTACTGGATGAAAGTGAATCTGCGGGTACGTTCTGTTTTTCACGGTTTTTCTCTTTTCTGCACGACTTTCGATTGTGCGTGTTATTTGGATTTCAAAAAACTTTATTCCTTGTAATTTATTGAAGGCAATGCTGGTTACCCGCGCCTCTTGGGTAGGGCAAGTGTGCCTTACGGCAGGCTTAATGTCAACAGTTCATCGGCCCGACGGTACTGGGGGGATCAATAGATCATGCGTGATCTTTGGGCTATACGGATGCCGGGCTTGAGCTATCGAGTGGGTCTGCGATGAGGGATCTATGTCCCCGAACTCCGACTGCTCTTCACGGAACACGCTTTCAAACTTCTAACCAGCCACTCAAACGCTTTCTGATACGATTTGTGATCCTTCCAATCCGTGAAATCAGGGATGAAGTATTCACGAATCCCACGCGCTGAGTCCTGCCAGTATCGGCGTCAATCCTGGATCACCTCAAACGGGGCCAGACTAACCGGAAAGAGCACTCGTCTTTATCTCGAACCTCTCGCTTGCGTGCCTTAGAGATTTCGGTTTTACCCATTAGCCCTAGACGATGCTTACATCAAGTGTCGGCTTGAAGCTCATTCGGCAATCCCAAGCAAACTCCGCACGCGCTGCCGCTTCACAATGCCCGCTGGTCCATCTTTGACGGCGTGCTTGGCCCAGGCTTTCACCTGCCGGAGCCGAATTTTGTGTTCAGTCGGATTGCGGAAAACAGTGACCGTAAACTCCGTCATGTCGCCCGGTTCTGATGTGTTGAGTTCATCATCTCGAAATGCGGCGACTGCCAGCCCAACGGCCTCGAACAAAGTTTCGCATTCAACATCGGTCGCGTGCTCGATTTCGTCTGAATCGACGAAGCTCACCCGGCACCGAGACACGGCCATATGGGGATTGTAGCCCAGCATCTTCGCTGTCTATTCGCCTCGCGGGGGTCGCCGCCATTTAAAGTGCGAATCTGCACTGATACTGGCTCAGGTTTGAGCATGAGCGTTCTTCCCGGTAGAGTGGATAAATTGGAAGGCATGACCTATCGCCTGTGGATCGGAGATCTGGATTGCGGCGTGGCAGCGGACCAATATGCGAGTGATTGGCAGAATGCCATGCGCGAGGGGGTTACGAGGGCGTTCGTATCGATGCGGAACCCACGTTCCCTGTCGGTGATGACGATTCCGAAGAGCCTCACCTGGCGTTCTAACCCTGGCGGCTCCATGTGGCAGCTTCACGGGTTAAGACAGCAGATTGGAGTGATTATAGCTCGTGTTGCCGACCCGAGATTCTTACAAACCCGCGCCCGTGCTGGGCCGTCAAGGAAAGCGCAACCTGAAGTGTTCTTGTGATGTGTAACCTGCCTTCTCGTATATGATTCTCAAAAACGGCGATAAGATCCTAGTCGCATTTCGACGTGTGTTCGAGAACGACGAGGCGCGTTTCTTCTCCCGGCCAAGTTGTGTATCCGGCCCTGGTTGTGCATTACGCGACCCGCCGGTAGCATTGCGACCGCAAGTGCCCACTTTGTTACTGGACGAAACTCTATCGAGAGAAGAACGTGCTCCACGATGTACCTGAGCAATGCATGACGCCGATTCTCCGGCGTCCGCTAGAGTTGAAAACCCAACCTGCAAACAGTAAAGAGGGGAACGGCGAAGACGCTCAGCGCGTTGCGCTGGCGATGAATGGGTGACAGATATCAAACTGACCGGAATTCGAGCGCGTTTGCAACCTGCTGCTTCCTCGGACGACAGTTGGAGCAGCAACAAAGTCGCTGTAACGAAAGACGGATATCTGTTCAGTAGGAGAACCGGCTAGGAATGATCTCTAGGTGGTCGATACACATTGACGCCAGCTTGTTCTAGTGCGATTGCATCCTTTTCCGCATCACTACCACGGATGTGGACCCGACCACTGATCGTGCCGATAGAGAGGAAATTTTCGTCGTGTGCTTCCGGCGCTCCATAGCGTCCTGCGGACATAGTATGGATTAATGCCTCGACCCGAAATGAACCGCGAGGGTAATATGCTGCTTGCTGCACATGCTCAGACAGAAGCCTGAGACCTGTGCTGAGGGTCAGGATCGGCACAAAAACCGAGTCGGGCTTAAATACAATTATTCTCTTGGCGAGAATTTCGGCGCAACCTCGAAACTGAATAGGTGACAATCGAATAGGAGGGCGGCAGCGTTCCCTGCTCAAAACGCCGCCTCTCCCAACGTTTCTGTCTATCGCTTCCGAGCCTCTCTATTCGCCCAACGTGCCGTTGCCGCCTTTCGCGCTTCCGCACTTCTCTCATCTGCTGTCATCTTTGAAAATCGACTCGCGCCCAATGAACTGAGGCGCTTTGATCGAGCAAATTGACCGAGAATGCTTCGGATTTCAGGCTCGGTTAAAACGATTTTGCAGTGGGGACAAGAGATGGATGCCACCTGCAGATCTGGACCGTCGTTCTGCAAACGAGTTCGAATGCTGGCTTCAGCGTTCATGCTTTTCCTGTGTAAACACGAAACGGCATTTCTCTGCTGAATGAATAGGTAGGCGGGGGTGATAGCTGATCCGGCAACTTACCTCCCGAGGAAACGTGAAATCGCCCGATTGCACGTGCTCCCCGGCCTTCTCATGCAGGAGTTGCCGAGACGGAAAACTCCTATGGGAGAAGATCGTCATAACGTGCCGACGTAATTGATTGACACCCGATTCTGGTAGGTACGCTAGTATCGAAATCGTTTCTGGTGACGGTAGCGGAGAACGGCGAAAGGTTGGAAGCACTTTCCAAGCGTTCGCGAGCAAACATATCACGCTGACCACGAGGGAACGAGTTGCCGTGTCGACCGCTGTAGGTGTGGAATACAATGACGTTCTATTCATCGGAGAAGTGGTGTGCTGCATGCCCCTGGATGGGAATGAGTGGGATTTAGACATTAAGGTTGCACAGACCCTTACAGGTTTGGAAAGCCTGATGATTCTCCGGTCACAGGTGCAAAATATGCTCAAGGATACTGCTCCCTTGCTTTCGCGCTGAACGAGCGGCGACGATTCACCGGAATGCCAGCTTCTTCCAGCGCGATTGCATCCTGGGCCGCACCGCCACCCCGCACATGCGCTGCGCCGTTTATGGTTCGGATGTAAAGAAAGTCCTCCTCGTTGCCTACGGGCGTAGTAGCGTGTGCTGCGATGACACCATGCAGGAAAGCGCCACTCCGAAGTGAGCCGGAGGGGTAGTATTCTGCTCTCTCTACATCCTCGGAAAGCAGCCTGAGACCAGTGCTGAGTGTCAGTGTCGCCACGGAACATGAGTGCCACTAGAACACCGCTATTCTTGGGCGCACTGCTTCGGAGGTTCGCCGTGTGAGGATGCATCTGAACTCGTCGGTACCATTACGGCCCTGAATGTTCGATCACTTGAATCCCGGCCCGAAATTTGGGAACCCTTCGCCGAATGTGTGAAGCGCTACCAGTCTTCAGTGGGCGTAACTCGACTATTGCCGACGGCTCGAGAGATACTCCACTTGCAAACGCGGTCAAGTTTCGTCCGGTCAGAGACTCAGCCCCAATTTCATTTGACATGTCTAAGTGTGCCCACATTGCTTCGGCATGTGTCGATTCATATAGAGCATCTCGAAACTCCGTATACTCATCGGCATAGATCGACAACGCATCGCCTGAAACGCGAATCGCCTCCTCCACATTGGCAATGCGATCTGCCAGCTTTAAAACGATGGCATTGATGCCGTGTTCCTTGATGCTGCGATACATTGCCGAATTCCGCTCGTCGCGGCTCTGGCCCGGGACGCGTCTTACTGCGTCGACCAGTGACGCAATAAAACCAGGGAATTCTCGATTGATGTCCTTCATGCTGACATGAGGAGTCTCAACGGTGTCATGAAGGCATGCAGCAGCCCTCATGCGAAACGAGCAGTGATCAAAGCGTATGAGGACGTCTTCTACCTGCTCTAAATGACACGTGTAGAAGGTTTCTCCACGCATTTGGTTTAGGTGCGCCTTTATCGCAAAAGCCCTTGCTCGTTCGTAGATAGCAAGTCCACCTCGGAATACGCTCCCCAGATGTTCAAGATCCGCCATCATCGCGCCGACATTGCTCTAATTTTGCCATGAGTGAAGGTGTTCAAGCCTCTTGGAGTAGCGGCAGTCAGTCGATAGAGAAGAGAGGGCAGTGTAATGACCGTACTTTCTCCAGTCGCTGCGACTTGCGTGTTGATGATGTATTCGAACTGCCGTCGAAGCCGAAGATGCCGGAGCTTCAAACGAAGGTCTAAATGAGCAAACTCGCGACATACGAAGAACTGAAAGTACGATGGCAACAGGAGAAGATCGCGCACAAGCATCAGGACGCGGCGGAAGTAATGTATGAAGCACTACAGCAAATTCATCAATCGCTGGTCGGGCATACAACCGCGAATGCTGAGGATCTTACAGCCTCGCTTGAATGTATCGAAACAATTGCGAAAGGCGCTTTAGCAACCGCAGACTGCGGTGGGCGTCGTCTTGTATCGAAGTGAACGGCGTCTTCTGATCGCGCTAGAAAAACACTCGAAACAGAGTTGTCCCTGGCGTGTGCTCATCCTATGCACACGGAGATGAGAGAGGTTGGCCGGGAGCAAGCACAGCAACTGAGCTAATTTCATTCTGCGTTCGAAAGGGCTGACGAAAGTCTATCGGCTGTTCCGCGTACGCATTCTTCATTCTGACCGGGATACCGATCCAGAGGTTAGAGCGGATATCGGTGTCGTTCAATTAGGCCCTGCCGCCGCGCCTGTGTGTTCTAAGGCACAGATTGTTGGGTGCAGCGACTGGAAGATGGTAAGCAAGGCCACATAATGCATGCCGTTCTCTAGTGTTTTAGCTAGTGTTCGCCAACCACTAAGGCGAGCATACTTAGGCATACTCAGGTCGGGACCGTGGCACCCTGGAAGGCAACGCGGGAGCAAGGACAGCTTTTGAACGAGTACTACCGTGCCTTGAATAGTTACCACGGTGCCGTCCTTAATTGGCTAAATAGGTTTGATAGCCACGCGGACTCAGAAGAGCGTCAGCGGCTTACGAATGAAAAAAACAAAGCCGAACGAGTCTATACGAATCTTCGCGCCACGCTAGATACAATTCGCGGTGACCATTCGTCAGTGCCTCGCTAGAACCGCGCGGAGAGCTTCTCTTCTTCCGAGCGCACTATGCCCTGCACGGCTCAGCCTCTTTTCTCTCCCGAAAAGGGCAGGTTTGCGAATTCATAGACGGTTGGCTCTCTATTCCCTGATCATTGTCATCAATTCAAAACTACCGCAATACCGGTAGTGTGGTCACATCAGAGCGGCTGGTCAGAGAGTTCTTGCGTGCAACGACTACGAACACTAATGTCCACGGATCGCTAGGACAGGTCTGCAGCGAATGCAGAGAAGGCGTTTCGTGGCGAATCGCCTACAGTAGCGCACTTTGCAATTAAGGGACAGATCACGGGCGGCGTCCTGCGAGTAGGTCCTCAATCGCGGCGTGCAGTTCGGAGAACACGAACGGCTTCGTGACGTACCGATAAGGTCGCGGGATCACCTCATCATTCTCCACGACATCCGCCCCGTACGCCGAAACGAAAACGATTGGTATGTTGGCAATCTCATGAATCTCTCGGGCAACTTCAAGACCGCGCATGTCGCCTTTTATATTCATATCCAGAACGAGTAAATCCGGTTTTGTTTCCCGTGCCAAATACACGACTTCACGTGGCGTTCCGGCCCGGATGTTCACACAGTAGCCTAAGCCGCGAAGCTGCTCTTGTATATCAAGCGCGATGATCCCATCATCTTCTCCGATCAGGATGCTTGCGCCGCTTTCGGGCATTTGGCATGAGGCTACAAGTTCAGCGCCCATAGCCGAAACTCGGAATACTTCCGGCGTCGAAGTTTTTAGGCCAGTAGCGCCAAAGATCTGGTCATGCGTGTGCTTGGCAAACCTGAGCGGCGACAACGGGTGAAACATCTGTTTTGCATTTGAACCTGACCCAAGCGGAAACGATTTCATCCCGCGTTCGATAACCGAATGGCTCGGTTTGCCAGCATCATTTCTTTCGCGCAACATGTCGCGCCCACCCTGATGCAAAGTTACCTGTGTCACTTTTCCTGATGCATCTTTCTTGGATTCCAGTTGTGCATCCATGACCTTCACGAAGAAGAGGCTCTGCGTCTCTGGAACATGAACTTGGAATGAGACCTCCTATCGACAAATGTGATCTCAGGCCTATTCGAATTGATAAAGAGACCTTCTCAGACAAGATTTGTGAGCAGATGTTAACCGAAATTCGTCGCCGCCAATTCGTGCTGGCTGATGTGACCCATCAAAGGCCGGTGTCTATTTCGAAGCTGGATACGCTCTTGCGCTTGGAAAGACAGTGATCTTGGTCCTGCAAGGAAGATGATTTTGAAAACGTGCATTTCGATACCAGGCAATATCCGCACATTGTGTGGCAAACGCCGAAAGATCTGGCAAGATAATTGACCGAAAGTTGGCGTATTTGATAGGGCCTGAGAAGGGACGTCTCTAGAACGTTCACGTTCTCGTATAGGTAAACTCTGATCAGCCTCTTGCTTCGGCTACGAATGAGCAAAAGAAGCAGCTATTCGAAGTAGCTCCTCAAAGCTGACTTTTTGCCTTGGCGCTCTAATGCCCACATGGAAATTACGATAATCAAAAACCAGCAACTGAACATATTCCGAATCCCAGTAGCGCGTTCCGTCTCGCATTGAGGCCCACTCACCGTCGAAGTATTTGCCTTTCACTTCTGTGCCGTCATCCATATGAATCGGTTCACGTATGCTGTCGGCCTCTTCAGTGAATGCGAACTCGTGTTTAACGTCACGTGACACGATGACCTGAAGTGGCACGTTGAGGTGCGTGACACGATCAGGACCATCCTTGTAATAGATCAGCGCCCGTTCGTGATCACCGCCGCCGAAGCCATCCGGTGGATTCCAAAGAACGGATCGCAAGTCGAATCCAGCGGGGATGTAACCGGGCATTGGAAGAGACGGATGTTTGTTCTCCTGCATTGATGCTCCAAATATGGGTAGGAGCGCCATTGCTAAAGCAGTACAGAGTAGTAGTCCCATTCGTGTACAACGGAGTCTGGCGCTGAATACCTGAGAAGGAATGTGAACAGAGCATGTGTTTGGCCTCTGATAATCGCTGCGGCCTTGCAATGTCCTTCGCACCCAGAGTTCAGAAGTGAAACTTGGATTTCACCTTAAAAAATTTGTTCTGATTGTCTCCGACAACGAGGATGTCCGAAAGATCGTAGAAAAGGGAACGACTCACCCAGAGCCCGTGATAGGCTCTGGGAAATTTTTCTTGCCAGAAAAAAAGGAGAGTCGTTTTGAAGAGAGCGTATCAGAGAAGAGCAGTCCAGAAGAGTGCGGGTGCAGAGAAGGATCGGGCGGTACAGATTTGCTTGCCGATGGCAGAAGTGCTGACCAGCTTGGAGCAGGGCTTGGGTGAGCTGGTCCGAAAGGTGGGCCGGATGTTCATCCAGTCCGTACTGGAATCGGAGGTCGAGCAGATTGCTGGCCCGCGATCGTGTCGCAGGCAAACGCGGCAGGCTTACCGGTGGGGTATCGAGCAAGGCTCGTGCCTCATCGATGGCCAGCGGGTTCCGATCGCGCGGCCACGCGTGCGTGAGTGTGGCGGCAAAGAGCTGCCCTTGGGAACTTACCAGCTGTTCCAGCAAGTGAGTCCGGCAGAAGAAACAGTTTGGAGCAACATCATGCGCGGGCTCAGCATGCGGGATTACAAGTTAGTGCTGCAGCAGTTTATGGATGCCTACGGGCTGGAGAAGAGCACCCTCAGCGAACGATTTGTGGAGGCCAGCCGCAAGAAGCTGGAAGCTCTCATGAGCCGTTCCTTGCAGCATCTCCAGATCTGTGCACTGTTAGTTGACGGCACGATCTTCAAGGGCCAGCATTTGGTGGTCGCCATCGGCATCGATGCGTTTGGCAAGAAGGTCGTATTGGGACTGGTGCAAGGAGCCACCGAGAATGCGAAGGTGGTGAGCGGCTTATTTGAGCATCTGTCCGAGCGGGGGCTGGATTTCAGCCAGCCGCGTTTGTATCTGATTGATGGCAGCCGTGCCTTGCGCGCCGCCATTGAGCGGCATGCCGGCGAAACCGCTTTCATCCAGCGCTGCCAGGTGCATAAGATCCGCAACATCCTGGCGTACGTGCCGGACACGCAGCAACACTGGTTCAAGTACAAGCTACGGCTGGCCTACGCTCACGCTGATAGCAGTGATGCTCGGCAGGCGCTTTATCGATTGCACGATGAGTTGAACGAGCTGAACCCGAGTGCGGCGGCCAGCTTAATGGAGGGCTTAGAGGAGACCCTCACGCTACATGATCTGCAGGTGCATGCCCGGTTGCGGCGATCCCTCAGCAGTACCAATGGAATCGAATCCAGCTTTTCAGTTGTCGAGACCATCTGCCGGCGTGTCAAACGCTGGCAGGGCAGCGATCACCGCTTGCGCTGGGT
The DNA here is from genome assembly GCA_963703035.1 of uncultured Acidobacteriaceae bacterium. GTDB lineage: Bacteria > Acidobacteriota > Terriglobia > Bryobacterales > Bryobacteraceae > Bog-105. Next base: position 4,974,120 of record OY969780.1, read on the forward strand.
GGCCTCAGCCCTGCTGTATGCCGAAACACGCTGGAATCGTCTTCATGGCCACCGCCATTTGCCGCTGCTTATTCATAATCTGCAGCGTGCTTATGACATACGTTGTAACCTAAATGCGACCACCGTCGCTGCCCATTCGGCGGCTTAGATCGTGTTTCCGAGCCGTTCCTTTTTCAACGGAAAGGCGGACATCCTCCCGACAACGACGACAAAGAACTCACCTTTGGGGTCCGTTGCCCGAAGTCTCTCGACATCGGCCATTAAGAATGACGCGGCGGCTGTTCCAAATGTAGCCGATCTCAATGCACTGTTAGTTTCCACCCTTCCATGTGTCACTTCTAGCGGTTGAATTGTGATTTGTCGTGCCGTGTCGGACAACACGATGCGGTGAACGGAGGATGCCATAGAAAATCCATTGGCGTTCAAGTAATCGGGAGAACTTGGAAGAGCTTCAACGTGCAAAAGCGGCTGACGCATGTCATCTGTGACCTCAGCGCGTGAAAAAGGCATCATTTCTCGTCTAGCATATTGAGCCGCATGTGCGATCCATTGTTGCGGTGTGTAGATTGTCGTGGTGTAGCCAGACGCACCACAGGTCTTACAAAGCATTCCACTGAGCAGACGAGTCTGAACATCGTTCAGCCTCAACCCTGCGGCGTGTCGTGAGTTTCCTTGAATCGCTTCGCTGATCTCTTGTTCAGAGAGCAATCCGTATTCCGATCTTGGCTCGTTCGGCCTCCTCGCAACGAAAGCTGTTGCACCGGACGGAGCCGACGACGATGGAATGGAAGTGGCTATCGGTACTGCAAGGGCAGGAGTCACTGTCGTAGGAACATAAGCACTGGCTGTGGCCCGCGCTACAGGCGCTGTGATCGGCGGCTGACGCTGGACCACCGGAACGGCCCGTAGCTGATCTACCACTACCTCCATGATCGCTGTTCCGGCTTCCCTTGCCGCCATCGCTTGAATGATCTCTTCAGACACGCCAGCGGTCAACATGGCATCGGTCGAGACAGGCCGGAGGTCGAAATCGAACTTGGGAACCGTGGCAATGATGCGGAAGATCTCTTGCGTTGATACGCCCGTTTGAACGAGATCGATGATACGCAAGTTGTTCAATCGCACCGGGAGTGGCCGCTGGGCCAGGGCAACCACGGAAAGGAGACATCCAACCGCGAGCTTAAGCATGAGGTAAATCGCCGCACGTCGTGCTCCAATCGGGTTTTCCCGAACATTCACGGGGTCAGGCCACCTCGCTTGTAAACAGTTGTTCACACGACTCTTGAAGTCAAGTACGGTTTGTACACAACAATCTAAATTCAAGAGCATCAAGCGTGACCCAGCTTACGTTCTCACTGCTCACGCCGCACATCTTTCGCGTCCTTATCCTCTCTGAGCGCAATGAATTTTGAATGCCGCAAGTGATTGTCTGTGGTCCATTCCGCGAACTCGAATTGCGGTCGGCCAGTTTATCAGGGAGCAAAGATTAGCTAAAGCGTGTCGCTCCAAGCAGCTTAAGCACATAAATCAGTTCACTTTGCTGTATCCCTACTCAAGATGAAACCTGCGAATCGTCAAAAAGCCCCGTGAATGGCAAGTGCGGTTGAAAAGTAAAGGCAGTGCTGGGCAGTCATAATCTGCTCATCGCTAGATCGGCCCATCCCAGCGTTAACTTGCGTCAGCCACCCTTTCAACACGGCCAGTTCTTTGGCCTATAAACGAGCGGCCACTACATTCATCTGAGAGTAGCTCTACCTAAACCTGAAATTACTTTTCCTGAATGACTGCCAATGACGGGTCTGGACGCGGCTCGTAAATTCCCAAGCATTTCCCGGTTCCATCTGCCGCAACAAAAGGGTGCGTCAGGTATGTCTGGCGGAAACCTGATTGTCCGGGCTTGAGCATGATCTTTTGCTCTTCACTAGGGTCACGCTTACCTTCGTAATTAAGCCAATAGATGACCACGGGATGAGAGGTTCTGTTCGTGAACCGCAGAAACGTCGCAACATCAGAGTTTATCGATTTGAGCGAGGGTTCCAGGGTACAAGCCTGAGCCGTTACGGGCTTCAATTCGCTATCCTTCATCTCGTGCGTCCTCCACACGGGAATGCGTGCTTGTTGTGCCGCAATCAACTGCCACTGATTCTGTCGCTTCAAAAATGTGTCCGTGAAACGGAGATTGAGAACTAGTTCTTTGCCGCCGTTTTGAGCTTTGATAACCGCAACACCAGTCACAATAGCCGTGTCACCGTAGACGTGAGCGTTCATGGTTGAGAAGTCAATAGTGAAGCCGCCCTTCGATCCCTGAACCTGCTTTAGGTCGTCCTGCTTCGTTGCGACCCTTCCATCGTAAGACGTGTCGGTTAGCTCGTCAGCAAGGATGCGCTCAAATGTTTTAACGTCACCTCGCACATGAGCGTTCGCCATATCGCGCTCCACCTGCATTACAGCCTTTTCTTCGCTAGTATTCGTCTGTTCGTTCTGACTGAGGGCGAGAAACGGAATTGTAAGCGCGATCAGACTAGCTGAAGCGACCGTCGTGATAGGAAGGCTCCTGGTATCACTAACGCGCATAGTTCACCTTGACCTCCGGGCGACCCTTAGTATATATGAACGGCACCGAATCGGGTAGTACACTCATACTTCGGACCCAGGCATCTAGGACCGACACGAAGCCTATTCTCGTCTGACTTCTTTCGCATCCTTATCCTCTCTGAGTGCAATGAATTTTGAATGCCGCAAATGATTGTCTGGCGTCCACTCCGCAAATTCACACTGGCCGACAAGCACGGGCTTGAGCCAATGGCAGTCAGCCATTTTTGACGCCGTTGACCCACGCCCCATCTTCCGCTCTTACCTTCTGGAAGATTCGCAAAAGGGCACGTATTACTGTGAAGACCTTTGAATTGGCGAAACAGTTTTTCCCGAAGTGAAGGTGTGAAGCCATTCCGTGTTCGTGCGACATAGATGAGCTTGCCGCCTTCGTAGTAGCCAAGGATCAGTGCGTCAAAATTCTTTGGGCTTGGAGTGTAGCCGCCGATCGCAAATTCCTGACCTTGGTTTATTCTCTTTCAGCCACGCGCCAGTTCGCTGGCCGGATTCATAAACGCTGTTTTTGCGTTTCGCGATCAAGCCCTCAAATTTTTGTTGGCGAACGGATTGGATGAGATCGTTGAGAGGTGAATCCAGCGTCGGTGAATATCGGATTGGGTCTTTCAATTGTGACAATATTGTCGTTCGCAACAACTCGCCGTTTTTCGAGTGGCTCGAATCTGAGATCGCGACCTGATAGCATCAGCAAATCGAAAACGTAATAGAAAAGGGGCACGTTTGACGATCCGTAGTTTTGCAATCTATTGAAGGATGGACGACCGGATTCATCGAATGCGACAAGCTCACCGTCAACTATGGTGTCGTCGGGAATCCCTTGAAGGGCCTGAGCGATTGAAGGGTAGCGGCTGGCGAACTCCTTGTTGTTGCGGGATCGAAGATTGACTTTCCCATTACTCTTGAAAGCAAGGGCACGATAGCCGTCCAACTTCAATTCGTACTGTCATTCATTTCCTTCAGGTAAGGAGGAGGCCGAGAGGCAAAGCATCGGCTCGATGAATGAGGCGGTCGATTTCACAGACGGCATGGATCTTCAGTCTTAAATCGGCACGTTGATGGTTCCACAGTGTTACTCAACGGCATCGCTTTGCTTTCTACCTGCTTGGCATCTTTAGATTAGAATGCATGACGCAGGACCTACGAATCGTGTAACCGGCAGAAGAGAAGGCCGCGAACTGCGCGTTTGGAACTCACGGTTCGTCCTGCTTTAGAATTTCAAAGGAGTGCATTGTCATGAAACATCAGGTCGGTCGACGATTAACGCCGCAAACAAAAATCTTGGCCGACACGCTTGCACAAGAAGGGTTCGAATGCGATAAAAGGGAACTGAATCCGCAGATCGATGCAGCTATTTCCACCTATCGTCGCGATGAACGATTGTTCGCCGCAGTTGGCCATTCATTCGTTTGGTCGGATCACGCCAGCGGAGATGAGGAGTTTTTGGTCATGCGGTAGAGTACTTCAGGAGCGGCCAAGAAAAACCGCTTCATCGTGCGATCAAGTATGCCGTCCGGTTCGGGCCAGAGAACCTCGATGCGGGTCTTCGGGGCTGGCGGGTTATCTTAAACCATCTGCCTTCGATCCCTGATATCGATGGCCTCGATGCCAGAGAACTCGATTCTCTACAGACTCAAATCTCAGAAGTTGCCGTCCGACTTGCCGAGAAGCGCATCTTGAAAGGAGTGGGAGTTTGGTTGCTGTTTGCCCCTTTCAAGATCATTGCTCTTTACCGAAAGGATCTTTGGCAAAGCAAGGAGCTAGATCGAGTAATGATGCCGTTGGGGATTGAGGTAGTTCGCGGGTTTAGAAAAATCATCACCTCAGATGCACAATTCGCACCGGGAATTACGGCGAAGATGTTTACCGAGGGGGAGGTTTGCAAAGTGGGATGGCCAGCGCCTTCCTTGTCCATGAAAAAAGCGTAGTGCTGGCCCAAGAGGTCGGCTCCCGTGTGCTCCACATCAATACGGGCCTGTGGTTATTTGGGAGGGGTGCTGTCGGATGACGGAACCGCTCTGCCGTTCTGGACCAGAATATACGAGGCCATCTCTACTGTTCTCCAGCCAAATGTAATCCCGAATCGCTCTAACGCACGGATTGAAATCATTCTGACCTCGCTGGCTGAACGAAGGTGTTAATTTGAAATTCCGGGTGGAAATCAGCGCATTATGGCTCTCAGTTCAGTTCCCCGTCGACCCAACGTGACAAATTGTTGGCAAGCTTTGCAAGCTCGGGAAAAATCAAAAATGAACCGTGGACGGCATCCGAGGTAACTGGCTCAATACTCGTAGGTGTCCAGCATCATTTCTCGTTGTGCGAATCTGCAACGAAAAAGCAGACCAGTAAGCCTCGAATGGTTCTTGCAATTCGCGCCCGAACGTTGCCTTGTGTGCGCGAAAGAAGTTGTAGAGTGGCATAGCATTCAAGGCCCTCTCTCAAGTAGGACATCGCGATCTCATCAAGAACAGCGACAGAACCCAAATGCCGGAGATAACCATCTGGATTAGAAGGGTCCCGAGTCAAATTACTTAGAGCTTGGCGACCGCGCTCGGTCAGATGAAAAAATGGCGGATTCGGATTTGAGAGGTTGAGTCCCCAGGCAAGCAGACCAGTACGAAACAACTCGCTCCATTGAGTCTTCGGCTTGAGCCAGCGGCAGTCCTTCATATCCTCGGCGCAGAACGTATTCCTCCACGTGGCTCAGACGTCACGTATTGCACAAAACGGCTGCCCGCACCCTGCACAGACGAACACGTGAATCGAATCGAAGCCCGGGAACTGATTTACCTGCTCACAAACGCGACACTGGAGCTCGAGCACTCCCGAGCTGCGCCTGGCGGCTGCTTTCACCGATGCGGGAATATTGTCGGCCACCCCCGGCTGCGTAGTAGGATTGCTCTCCGCTGGGCACTGGCGGCCAGTAGCGGTTGGGGTCAAGGCTTGGCTGAAGGGTCTGGTTAGGGTGCCGGATTTGGCCGTCCAGGGACGCTCCTCGAGAGTAAAGTGGCTCATGGATGGGTTTTCGTCACGGGTGAGAGGCCACCCCCTCCGGCTTTGCCGGACCTTTCGAGCGCGTGCTTTACGGCAGACCTTCCCGCAGGTGCCAGCATTTCGCTTCACGAGTGAATAGAAGGGCGTCCCACATTCCAAGCACGCATTCATCGGCATGGGTTCGGCATCTCTCCGGTATGAGCTGAGCCTCATCCTGTCGGAAGGGGAGCACCGTTCGCGAATATGCCGCGCCCCTTCGAACGGCGCGCGGCGCGATCAAAATGGTTCATATCGTTTCTCGGAGGTCCGCGCACGCGCGAGAAGAATGACGTGCCTGGACGAATGCAGGAGATTAACCTCCTGTTCCATGTTGAAGCCCCTACAGTTCTGGACCAGCCCCCGAAGCTTCCAAGTGTCTGAATCTTCTACGTAAAATCTCAATATCGCTCGTGATCCCTACAGCGGATCATGAACCCCTCAGCTCAAGGCTCACTCTTAATCCCGCGTACCCGGCTCGCCTTTTTGGTCCGCCGCTCGGAACCAAATCTCTCCATGAGAAGGCTCTCCGGTGTCAATCAGCACTGCGGTTTGTGTTCCCGCCGGAGCCGCCCGTCGCTTTTTCCAGGACAGGCGGAGCGGAGCGTGCAAGGGTGTGCTGGTTTTGTGCGGCGTAGCGAACCCGTGCGTGCGAGCACCTTTGGTCCGCAAGAACCCGCGAGACGGTGAGACATACCGCACATAGGTTGGACTTTTCGTTCAGCGCCTTTGTGGTTCGCTTGGCGCGTGACAATTCCCGTTGGGGCTATGATCGCCGGAGCATTTTGGACCATACGGCGTCACCCCATGCACGTGATGCTTGTGTTGTTCGTGAAGCATCACCTTGAATTGAGGTTTTGGAGTTCATGAGCTAGTGCGAGAGCTTTAATGCCATGTTGTATTTTCTTGATTTCGCCTTTGAGGACTCCGTGAACTTCTTTTTGGTAGGCCATATACGCTTCCAGTTTTTCCAAGACGTTGGCAATTTTCGTGTCGTATAAGTCGCGTAAGATCGCCGCTTCGCTTGCGCTTGCCACGATGTGGAGGTGCAGCTGTTCACGTGAATTGTCGGCGTTAAGTTCGGGCTTTTGGTTCTCGCCCGCGTTCATTTGCGAACTAGTTAAGCCATAATCGAAAAGTATTTTCGTAATGTGTTTCTCAAGCGAAATGTCCGACGCGGACGGGGTTACTGGAGGATCAGCGTGATTTCGTGTGTGCATTTTGGTGGATCCCTTTCGCACACTAAGGTATTCGCACCAGATGTTCGCCGCTCCTAAAGAGTGCTTATAAGTCGATGATTCGGCGTGATGAATGCCTTTATCGACTCTTGTCACTCACGGTCGCTTCCTGTTTTTCGCCCGATGAGAGGTTGCTGACGCTGTGCACTCACAACCCATTTCTCCTTTGACTCATCGGCTTCACCGCATGTTGGATGTGCTCCGCGTGAGCATGTCTGGACGGCTTAACTTCCTGCGCACTGCGGCGCCACCGTTCGCGGGCCTTCGTAACGACTTGGCTAATCTGTGCGCGAGATTTGCCAGTTCGCTCGGCGATTTGGGCTTGCGTGGGGTACTGCGGTCCTGTGATGGCATCGTCAAGCTCCGGGAATGCCGCGAGGATCTGGCGGCCCGAGCCGGATGCCGCTGCCGCGCTTCTTGCGCATCAAACCGGGAAGAATGATTGTGGTTGGTAGCGAATGGTAGGATTCGGCTTGGCATGCAGCGGAAGAAGGACGGGCAAGCGCCACACGCCTGACCGCGGGAATGCCAAGTGCACGTCGCTTGGGGTGCTGGAGAGGTAGTTGGAAAGTACCCTTTTTGGGGAGCCAAGTTTTTCTCTGTGACGAGAGCCCAGAACGCTTTCGCGAGTGACTGTATATTCCACGCTGCGAGTAGCTTCACGAAGTTCACACGGTTCACGCAGTTCACCCTATCTTTATTCACGCGCGAGGAAGAGAATCCTGGAGTAGTCCTGAACGGTAGGACAAGTTAGGGGCAACCGCGTGAACCGCGTGAAGTGCGTGAACGCAGGACTCACCCGTGGTCCCGTTCTGTCGCCACATAAAAAGCCTGCAAGCCGCCGATTGCTCAGATGAGCAAAAGCATTTCGCCCTAAACGCAGCATCTTAGTCTCGATGGTCCGCGATACCTGAGTTTTCAATTAGAGACCGTTTCGCCGTACTTCGCCGCCACATTCTTTCGGAGGATGCCGAACAGTCCTTTGCCGTCGAAACGAGGAGGATCAGGTCGAAGCGGTTCTGCGTGGCAGATCAGGAACTGATGGCCAAAACAACTCTGCGTGAATGAACTGAACGCCCGATTGAGATCAATGTCGTCGACAACGAGGAACCCCCCGGGTCGCAAAGCAGTCCAAGCCTGATGCAGCTCGAAGTTCACGTTGCATTCCGTGTGCCTGCTGTCGTGAACGAAAAGGTCGATTTCCCCGAGCCGACGGAGTAGCGCTGGGAGCCGCTGCGCACTAGATCCCCTGATATATGACCAACGATGATGAAGTCGGTCCAAAACCGCTGCACCAACTTGCCCCGCGAACTCTGGTTTCAGCACCGGTGGAGCATCGATGCTCGAAAGGTGGCCAGCTCCGTTCCGTTCGAGTCCCTCAAGAATGAACCGCGTGGTAAAGCCACGCCCGACTCCGGTTTCAACTACATTGGCAGGTCGCAGGTGGCGAACCAAATGCCAAACAGCGCGTACTAATCCGGGCTCACCATCCCCCCATCCGCCGAAGGCACCCCGGCCAATCCGCACTCCGTTCGCTTCAAATGGCTGTATCACCTCGGGCCACAAGACGCAAAACTCGGATGTGATCTCACATGGCCATGGAATGCCAAGTATTTGGTGCAGCCGCTGATCCCAATTAGGTTCCACATTGTATTGGCATCGGGGCCTGCCGCGATCCCGTACCTCGGCGATTCTGTCCCGTATCCTGACCCAGGCTTCGCCTGGGTGAGTCACAACGACACGCGCAAGCCGAGATACTTTGCTCATAGTCAACAACACAGTTCTCCTTCACCCCGGGTTCTATGTCGCGACGTTTCTCGAGGCCCATGAATGGTCAGCGCGGAGTTTCGTCGGCTTTCTTGTGTGCGTTGTTTGCATCTGGCGCTTCCGTCGCGCGTCTCAGCGTAGCCGCAATCGGCTGCGAATGATCCTCGCTCATGCGTGAAGCAAATCCCACGGCGACTGGTTTTTAGTACGGATCTCATGACCCACCGGAAATCGTAGAGTTCGTGGACTCCGCCGAGCGGTTTAAATGTATTCGCCGTGAGCAAGCTGCTGATTCCAATTGCGAGCGTAAAAGGGTGGCGAGAAGATCAAGCCGAGTCCAATCGATAGCACGCCGATGCGCCAGTGCCACGGCAAGCGATAGCGGTTGGACCGTGGCATACCCCACACCAGCACGAGGACCCCGAGAGCCATCAGCAAATCGACTACAAGCCCCCGAGTGATGAGCAAGCATGCTCCGTAGCATTTCCCCAATCTACTCCTCTTCTCGTGCGGGTCGTGCATTCCGGCGCTGACTTGAAACTCCGAATCGTACTCCGAGTACCTACGCACCGGGATTGACCTTTTCGCCGTTGATCTGAGGTATCCATGACCTGACGCCGCAAGCAGCACACAAGGGAGCTTATGACATTCACACGCGATGCACAGATCATCAAACTTTGGCTCGAAAAACAGCGCAGTTTGCACACCCGAGGCTGCTATCAACGTGATTCGGCACGGCTTCTGAATCACGCGAAAAATCTTATTTGCCTTCTGCTGCCGCGTGCGGTTTCTGTCGGGCAATCCGACAGCCGAATTGGCCCTGCCCAGCTACGAGAAGGGTTTGGCGGAACGAATCGTCGGCGAGGAGGACGTAACACGAATGCTCCAAAGTGAGGCAGAGCCGCGCGATCGTATACTCGTGCGATTGCTATACGCCGCCGGTCTGCGAGTCTCGGAAGCTTGCCAGTTGCGCTGGCGCAATCACAGGGATGAGAAGCGTGCTGGAACCATACCGGTGCTGCCCTGCACACATGAAGGCGCTTATGGCCCGGTTCCGTCGCACGAAGCGCACAGTCATCAAAAAACTAGTGATCTCTATCGAGTCATAGCTTCTCGTAAGGCGATAGTGTGATTCAGTGCAGAACCGGTAACCCCTGCCGACACAATCCGGAATTGAACTCCATAATCCGAATGTTAACGAGGAGAATACGCTCAATTACGATATAAATTAGAGATTTATCTTGTTCCTACACCCAATAAGGAGTAATCTTTAACTACAAATGAAATCAGAACCAAGTGAAAGTAAATGATTTAATCTCAACGAATGCTGCAAGAATACCCCTCATAGCGCCGGGTTGCAAGTGGAAGAAATGAAGACTGCACGCGTTGAGGGTACCTGGTATCCCGGTGAACTTGCGCCCCATCTTTTCTACATACATGGCGAACTCAGCGGAATGGCGGCTGCTGTTCCGCGTATATGGGGAGAGACCCAGAGATGGGAGGCGTTTGACATGCGGCGGCTCAAGGAATCCCCAAGCGGGCCGGTTTTGCTAGGAGAACATGAAAATGTGGAACTAGCCAAATTGCAAATTGAGAAGGCCGTGTTGCGAGAAAGAGTTTAGATGGCGGATTTTGCGAAAGTGCTTGCCGATATGATCGCAGAGCGGGACAGGCTTAATGTTGCCATATCGACAATCAGTGAGTTACAGAAAAAAACTGTATCGACCCCCAAACCGCGCGGGCGCCCGCCTGGTAGCCTCAATAAGACTAAGCCTTCCTACGAGAATCTACTAGACGCAAAGATTGAATCACAGATCGGCGGCAAGAACTAGAACAGTTCCACTCGCGGAGGGCGTCGACTTTCGTAATCGCTAAAACCGATTGCCCGCCTGTCAGTCTCGGATCAACACCGAGCAGTTCCCCGCGATCAGCTAAATCGCGACAGTCAATAGACCTCAGAGTATCAGACTGCCGCTCCTGAATGCCTAGACCGCCGATTTGGCGTGGTGTGACTCGCGACGCCTGAGTCACTTACACGCAAAGGTGCACTAGAGAACGGATGACATATGAACGAACGAAAGAACCTTAAATTCGCACATCGTGGATGCACACTGATCGTGGGTGCGACGAACAGGGAGGCGGGCTGGTACAGTCACTTCTATTTAAAGTTCCCACGCAGTGCGGAACAAGCTACGCTCTGGAGTGACGCAGGTCCTTATGCTTCAGCAGACGAAGCACTCGAGAAAGCAAGGGGCTGGGCACTCCGAAAAATCAACCAGCAGAGATTCCTGGTCGTTCCGCGCGCAACGGTTCGGCGGTATCAGAGTGCATGCAATGCAGGGAAATGATGACTGCTAAAAACATCGTTTGGCGCTTACTGAATTGTGTGGCCTTAGTCATTCGGTTACGGATGCTGGGACGTATCTCTGCTAGCTCCTGGCTCTATTTAATAGGAGTAAGCGCAAAACACCCCACAAGAAACAAGCGGCGAATCAGACGTTATTCTGCGCCCCTTCGAGGCGGGGGTTGCGATTTGGTGTTTGGGCAAGGAGTGTCCTTTTGAACAAATGGTTCGTAATGCTACAGCTTGATTCCTCGCGTGAAGAGTGCACTTGTACCAGCTACAAAGACGCTTTGGAATTGATCCCGGCTCTGATGTATGACTACCAGAGTCAACTTTCTTCGCTCTCGATAACACACCCGGACGGGACAGTGGATCTTTTGCTCCGTTCCCGTCTCAAAGCGTGACGCATCGTTGCGAGCCCGCTACTTCCCGCTCGGAGGGTCTAGGCTTCGCCAGAATAGCAGTGCAGCTCAACGCTGAGGGCGTGCGAACTCGGACTGGGAAACCTTGGCACGGGTTTGTGAGGAGCGAATTGTTTGACCTTAAAACGAAATGCTCTAGACTGGCCGCTGAGTTCGAACAGAAGTACAGGCAGCAATCCATAGGTCAACTAGACCCAATTGACTTTCGGGAACCCGGCGCTTGTCGCCAATAAAAGAAGTGCTGAACGTCTCGCGTCATTCAATTAGACTACTATCTGATCTACGCCCCTCAGAATTCCGTTTACCGAGAACTCTACCGCCAAGCTTCGTGATGGGCGGTCCCTCGCGCTGTGACATCAAGTTGGCAAGAGTATAGGGTGAGATCCGCAGAAACGCGGCTGCTTCGCTCGGACTGAGGAGCTTGATCACAGGATAGCGGAGCGTTTTTCGACCGGGCGCATTCGTGATCAAAATAGTGATCAATTGACGCCATGAGCCGCGATAAGAACAAGCCTACCTGATGGAATTTGAACGAAAAAACAACATTATAGACGTTGACCGTGGACCTTACAAGGAAGCAGATCGCACGGCAGAATACCGCTGTGCCGGTCCAGCTCACGCTTAGCAGCGTTCCCGGCTATCGCGTGTTTTTCAATCTGAGCGGAATGCAGTTCACCCCACCGGATGCGTGCGTAGAGCTATCCCACCTCTCGACCAAACTATCGCGTAAATATCTAGTACAATCCTGCGCAATATGAAAGACGGCCACACGTGGACGCGTTATTGTTCTTGAACGCGCTGCTATGGCTTAAGATCGACGCCTCACAGGAGCTAACAACGGAGCGTGTGCCCGCGACTGTGCCAGTCGGCGCGTAATGAGTGTGATGTGGAGCAAGCTTGTCGCGATTGTGAACAAATAACTCGGTTTCAGAGGAGCCCATGCAATTTGACAACGCAGGATTGCAGGATTTCGCGCCGCGCTACACCGCAGCGTGGTGCAGCCTAGATCCTGCGCGTCTTTCAGTATTTTATTCACCCGACGGCTCGCTAACGATCAATAGTGGCGCTCCCGCTGTCGGGCGTACCGCGATTACGGAAGTCGCTAGATTATTCATGACGGCGTTCCCCGATATGCGGGTGATCATGGATGATTCGACCGTCCGAGGCGAATCGCGCTGAGTACCATTCGACGTTAACCGGCACGAACACCGGGGCGGGAGGCACTGGTAATCCGGTTTGCATCAGTGGGCTTATTGCTTCGTCGCACGGCCGATTCGATGAGGCCGATTATCGTCGCCAAATTGCAGGCCGTGATCGAGAACCATCGCCACCGTGATCGGCGTCGCCGTCAAAATATCTTTGGTGATCGCAATCGGCAGAATGATTACCGTGCTCCGCCTGTAGCCGCGGCGGGAGCTGCGCCGAGCTGCTCCAGCAATGCGAGCCGGTCGAAGTAGACGTGCTCGCTTACTACCTTGCCGTCCCTGAGACGGTCCAAGCTCATCCCGCTGACTTCGATACGCTGGCCGCTGGCGGGAATGCCTTGAAACTCGCCTTTCTGTGTTCCCGTGACTGTCCAATGGAAGGCGATATGATCGCCTTGGCCGACATCCTCTTTGATCTGAAGTTTGAAATCTGGAAAGGCGGTGCGCACCTCAGCGACGAAGTTCGCGATCAGATGCACACCACGATGCCGAATCGGGTCGCGTCCGTTAGGATCGGTTCGTTCCGCGTGCTCGCTGTAGAGCTGCTTGGCGATCTCGGGGCTACCGGTGTTCCAAAGTTCGAGTTGAAGGTCAATTATCCGTTGTGTCTCTGCGCTCATAAAATCTCCTTTCGTGATGCTATCCGATTTTCACGATTCTGGATGTGGCCCCGCCCAGGGGGGACGGCGCAAAGGAAGTGCCTCGGGCCCTCGAACGCGATAAAGCCAGCTCCTGTCATTTCGCTGCGGTTAACGGAACAGCGGGAAGGTCGGAGTTCCACGTGTCGACGACACACCCCCAGCTACCGTCTGCCTGCTGTTTCCAGATCTCGAGAATTTTGCCGAAATCTCTTGTGCGTTTGTCGACGGATTCGTTGAAGCTGTATTCATACGTGCCGTAAAAGTGTGCGAGATCTCCCGATCGTGCCACCTCGATGTTCGATGGTTGCCAGGTGATAGCGAGGCCAGGCAGTCCTAATAACTCACCCACACGTTTCCGGATAGCATCTCTTGTGTTAGCAAGCTTGTCATTCGGCGGCAGGACCACAGCATTGTCGGAATAAAATGGCATCCATGCATCCACTCGTTTTGATTGGGCCGCCTTGACCCAGTCGGCATCGAGTTTTCGAATGGCGGCCTGATCTTCGGCTCGGGTGGCACGTCCACTCGCGGAATTGCATCCGACAAACATCAAAACAGCGGAAATTACGGCGAACTTAGGGTGCGTAACTCTGCCTCGCAGCGTTGAATAGCCCCTTCAACGTATACGGACTCAGAGGTACCGGCGCCTGTTCATTCCACAGTCGCCGGTCGCTCTATTTCCCCTCCACGTGGGAGCAATGGTTCGAGGCGATCTTCCACTGGCCTGACTCGCTGATCCAAGTGTCGCTGCAAATCACCGCACGCGCGCGATGCGTGCCGTTGAGCGTGCCATCGTAGGTGAATTGGTAGTGTGCGACCGCGGTGTTGGGACCGAAGGTCGCCACCTTCACGTCGCTGAGCTCGGCTTTGTTGAATTTGATGGACTTGTCCTGCATAGCCTTGATAGCCTCTGCCTTGGTCGCCCATTCGCCCCAGCTGTACCCCTCGACATACCCGTCGGCCAGATGCTGGTCATACCAAGAGGTATCGCTATTCATCTGGGCGTGGTGCATTTCCTTTTCCATTTGCTCCACCTTAGAGGATGCGTCTCCGCCCTCCTGTGCGACCAGCGTGATTCCGACTGCCAGGCAGCTGACCGCTGCCAATGTGACCACGATTTTCGGATTCATATCAGTTCCTCCCTTTGTTTTCGATATTCTTGTTCTCGGCTTCGAGTAATGCTTACTTACATTTTGATTCGCGACTGATGACTCGCAACACACTGCCATTTCCTGCTCGGCATTTTCACCCACGTATCGGTCCAACGCTCATTCTGGTCAAGAGCCTGACCCGACGCGTCGGTCCCCTTTAATTTTTCGCTACCCGTCGCTATGGCCGTGTTGCCAAAGACGGTAACTTTCACATCGGTGTTTTCAGCACTGCTCCATTTGATCGACTTTTGTGTTGTTAAGAACTCGGCTTTGCCCATAACTTTGCCGTCGCTCGATGTTTTCCACGAATTTGTCGGCCAGCAGCGGAACCAGCAAATCAGGATTGTTTGTCTTTTGCGACTGAAGCCATTGTTCTTCTAGAGCAGCTACGGCCTTCTCAGTCCCGCTGGTCGTTTGGGCTTCCGACCGTACGGTACTCACCAGTAAAACCAAACCAATCAAACAACACATTACGGTTCTCTTCATAAAAATGTCTCCTTGACTATCCGGTTGGCGTGCTACTTCTTGAGTTCAATCACGACTACTTCGTATGGCGTGTCGCCGACATTCTCTGGCAGGTGCTTTGTGGCATCCTCCCACATCGCGTCATGGGCCTTCATGCTGACATCCTGCGACGTGCCGTCCGGCAGGGTGAACTTGATCTGGCCGTCCGTCATGAACACGGCCACTGCCGCGGGATGTCCGTGCATTACCGATTTCTCATGCGGCCCGTACCTAGCTCGCAGCACGCGAACCTGGTCATTATCGACGACGACCTTGTAGTGTTTGGGATCCACTTTGGCAGCGTCTAGCGTTGTGTTCGCCGCGATGCCGGTGCCCGGCTCCTTCAACTCCACCATGACGGCTTCCGAAGTCGCGCCGGCAAGCTCCTCCGAGGCGTGGGTCACGGGTTTGGAGTACGTCACCTCGCCCGCGTGCCGCAGCACGTGAAACAACGCCTGCGACTCGCCACACGGAACATTCCTGAGGCCAGATTGCTAGAAGCCGAACCACTAGAAAGCCTTTCCAGACTTTGGCAGTTAGGTTTGATGAGCATCTAGGCAGCGCCTATGCCAATTTCTGATACCAGGGAATATTCAAGACCGAGATCCGGTCGTTACCCTCCATCAGCAGCCGACCCTTCAGAATCTCTGCGCGCTGCGTGTGGAGAAGCCACTGAAACCAACGCCGCTGCACGAGCTCTGGAATCACGGTGATGATGCGCCTTTGCGGGTTTTCAGATGCGAGCTGTTTGACGTATTCGACGATCGGCGTTACTACCAAACGATGGGGCGAATGCAGGGCACGAGTTGTGGAACCGGCAGATTTGCCTGCTGTGCGGGATCTTCGACATACTCCTTCCATTTCTCACAAAAATCATTCGGCTTATCATCTTCCGAGACGTGTACAACCTTGATCTCGCGTGAGATTGCCATTGCGGCCCGTAAAGCCTGCTCATTCACCCGCGTCCACGATTGCATCGTGATCACCAGAATGGGCGGACTAGGCAAATCCGCCTTGAACGGCCTCGAAATATCGATTTCACGCCGCACTGTCGCATAGTGCTTGTGAACGCCATACATCGTAAATAGCAGGGCAGGAATGGCGATCAGTGTGATCCACGCCCCCTCGGATAACTTCGCGACGATTACCACTATCACCGTAAGACCTGTCACAATCGCGCCCGTCAGGTTCAAGGCCATGCTTTGCCGTGCGCCCTTGCCTCCCTCTCTCTTCCAGTGAGCGACCATTCCGGCTTGCGACATCGTGAAGGCCAAGAACGCTCCTACCGCAAAGAGCGGAATCAATCGATCAGTGATGCCACCGAATCCGATCAGCAGAGCAGCCGTGAATACTGTCAGGACGATGATCCCTTCCGCATACACCAGACGCCGCCCCCGGTTTGCGAAAGCGGTCGGTAGAAAGCCGTCCTCGGCCACAAAATGACAGACCCGCGGAAAATCAGCAAATGCGGTATTCGCTGACAAGGTCAGCAAAACCAGAACCGAAAAGATTGCCACGTAGTAGAACCATCCACGACCCGCAACAGCCGCGAACAGCATGGAAAGAACACTCTGATAATTGTTACCGTTCGGGTCGGTAGCAACAATTCCGTACGCTTTTACAAGCACAGCAATTCCGGCCAACATAACCGCGAGCGCGAGAATGATTAATCCCAAAGTGCGTTGAGCGTTCTTGATACGGTCGTCACGGAAAGCGCCTACGCCATTGCTCACCGCCTCCACACCCGTAAGCGCCGTGCAGCCGCTGCCATAGGCTTTGATGAGCAGCCAGACACTAAAAGCGGCAGTGGCCTTTACAGTGGGTGGCTTAATGATGGGTGCTGGATGGCCACCGCTTGCAACGGTCTTTGCGATGCCCGCGGCCAGGACAAAAGCCATGCATCCCAGGAACAGGTATGTCGGAAACAGAAATACTCCGCCTGTCTCACTTACTCCACGCAGGTTCACAAGGGTCAAAATCACGAGCGCAATCAAACACAGCAGGAGCGTATGAGGATGTAGCGATGGAACGGCGGACGTGAGCGCGCCAATTCCGGTTGAGATGCCAACTGCTGCATCTAAAGCGTAGTCAATCAGCAATGCTGATGCGGCAAGCAGACCCGCGAAGGTGCCGAGGTTCTGCCGCGCCACGATGTAAGATCCACCGCCCGAGGGATATGCCGCAATGGTCTGCCGGTAGGACAGGTACACAATCATCAGCAGCGCGATAATGCTGATACTCAGCGGGATAATAAGGCTAGCGCCAGCCACACCGAGCGGTATCAGAAGCGTGAGTGCAGCTTCCGGTCCGTACGCAGCAGATCCCAGAGCATCCAATCCAAAAACAGGGATGCCCTTCGCGGGACCTATCTGCTCGGCGCGTTCTTCAGACGAGGCGAGTGGACGCCCTAGTACAAAATCTAATAATGGCAAAACACCTCTGATTGATTAATCGAACTCCGGCGAGTTCCGACGTACTCTCATCTTAAGTACAACAGTACAAAAGGAACTCTTCTCTTGCTGTGTAGCCTGAGGTTATGAACAAGAGAGTAGAGAAAAGACATAAACGTCAAGTTTCCCGTGCCAAAAGAAGGTCAGACTGTCAGAGCCTGACGTAAGGACACCGGAACAGATTGAAGCAGCGAGGCAAACGAGCGGTCTTCCTAGCACTCGCGGCAAAAAACCCGAGGTAGTCGCGTCAGGACGCTCGTTCAGGAATAGCCTCGCCACTCGTACAGGCAGCGCGGCAAAAACGGACAGTCCAGTCGCACCTTACATTCCCGCTCAATACGGCGCACAGCGGCCCGCTCAGACTACAAACTGAATGTGGACGCAGAGCCTTGTTGCCCGGCGCGGCCCGTCCGTCCTACCCGTTGAATGAAGTCTAGTGCTTGTGGCCGGTCGTAGTTCACTACAGATGAGTCACGCTGTTCACGTGAATGCCGCGTGCCGCCACATCGGTTGCCACCTTCGACTCCGGCAGTATTCCGAGTTGCGGCTGTGGGGCTGAATTTGTAGCTTCATGACAAGTGCCCATCCTGATCGGGGAAGATGATGGGATCATCGCGCTTGATGTACTAGAGCAGCTTCGCGGGTTAGGTTACGAAGTGGACATCTGGGCCAAAACGCCACGTGAAGTAGTGTATTTGGCACGGGAACGAAAACCGGACTTAATCGTTCTGGATATGAATATCAAAGGCGATATGCGCGGTCTTGAAGTTGCCCGAGAGGTTCATGAGATTGCCAACATACCAATCGTTTTCGTTTCGGCGTACGGGGCGGATGTCCGGGAGAATGATCCGATGATCCCGCGACCGTATCGGTACGTCACGAAGCCGTTCGTGTTCTCCGAACTGCACGCCGCGATTGAGGAGCTACTCCCAGGCCAGCGTGACACTAGTGTTCGTAGTCGTTGCACGCAAGAACTCCCTGAGCAGCCGCTCTGATGCGACAGTGGACCTGCGATGTGTACCGTGCGAAGACCGACAGTTGAAACGAATCACAACAAACAACGATAAGATTGCGGCGATGCTCGATAAATCGATGAAGTGACGCGTAGACGCAAACACCACACTGCCGAGTATTGCCGTAGATTTGAATTGATGGACAATGATCAGGGACTAGAGAGCCAAGCGTCTCTGGAGAAGGGCGAGAAGATATCGACTGATAGCCGCGACACGTTTAGCGACTTGGAAGTCGTACGTACATCACCCGGGTTATCGATGCGGATGGGATCTGACCACGTTTCCCCTCGATTGTCTGTCCGTCGGAACTGAATCCCATTGAGATCCTGTGCAACGCAAATGTGATAAATCGCGTCGCGAAAGGCAACGAGTGACCATCCACCTCTCGCGTCGCACGACTCTGAGATGAGCAGTGGTTCTGAGAAGGACGCGCCGCGATTGGTTGATAATAGCAGCCAGTCCCTCTGCAGACTCAGTCTCCGGCGGTTGCCTGGCCGAGGGTGTTCTGCGAATGGAACGGCCAGCGTACCGTCCGCCAGAATTGCCGGATTGTGCGCTTCGTACGATAAGTTATTTGCGATGGCTCGGCTCGGCTCTGAGAACGACACGCCGCCATTGCCGGATCGGGTATTGCAAGTAAAGGCATACTGGGAGCACACGGGTTGGGATGCTATAGACTCTTCTATTCGGAGAATGGAACTCCGAAAGCCAGCGTGGCGCTGGGTGGCGGACGTTTTGTCCGGTCAACGACGTTTGCCGCCTTGCCCATTTCCCTCCAAAGCGCGAGTGCGGGCGCATTCATGTACAGCAAGCGGAGCCGCTCTGGAGAATCGCCCCTTTTGGCGTAGATACTAATTACCAGCAACAAGCGAGTTTGCTTGGTCTTCAGCAGGTACGGACCGATGGCGATCGCCGGAGCATTACTAAGGTCGGCTACTTCGGCTACGGTTTGAAACAGTACGTCATAACTCATGCGGGGGCCTGCTTCCGCTTTTGGGCGGCCTTTCTCCGGACCCGGGATTTTTGACTGAAGATTTTTCTTTCGGGCTCTGGCCGCTTTCCGATCGATAACGGAAGGAAATTGAGCGGATCTCGGAGGTTTTGCAGCTCGCGGTAGTAGTAGAGCAGCGAAGGACGTTTTCCATCGCAACTAAGACGTTTCAGAAAGGAAGTTTCGTCCTCGGTAATGCCGGCGCTGAGCTTTGCGTCGTTAAGGAATTCTTTCAGGGCAGGCTCTACTTCAAAGATGGGTTCGGGTTCCGCTTCCCGGAATTCAAGCTTTTTAAGGTGACTATGGGCCAAGCGGCGGTTCAATATGATTTCCATGCCGAAACTGTCGAATTCAATATCCCAGCTTTCGATCAGTGGGTCGAGAAACGATATGCAGTTTTCAGCGGAAACGTGGAAGACATCCGTGTCCAGGAACTCGAGAATCAAGACCCGCGCCTCTTCATAGCTCCGCTTGCTAACTTGAGCTACTCGGTGAATCCACTTTTCGTCTTCCAGCTCTTTTTGCGCCACTCGTTTGGCAACGTCGAGAAGCTTTTGAGTAATGAATCGTTCAAACTCGCCGAAAGGTTCCCGCTCGAAGATGTTGGTGATCTGTCTCCTCTTCGTCGCTACACATTTCCGGAGAGTGAGCTGGCGGAATTCTTGAAACAGGGGCCGCGGCGGATCTAGAACCTTCCGCTTGAGTTCTTCGCGGCGCTGAGTGTCCGCTAACCTTGACAGGTCTTTGCCGGGGAGTTTCAGAACCTTGGAGATTCTGTCGTAGATGTCGGTCCGATCCGGCGCAGGCGGCGTTTTTTTGTTGGCCAGTAATTGTGAAATATAGGACTCGGTCACTTCGGCAGCCACGGCCAGCTCGCGCTGTTCTGAACGGAAATAAAGCGAAAGCTGATAAGACGACGACGAAGCGACGCCTGAGACGAAGCAAAATTCGACTGCTGCGGAAGCTTTCTTCCCGTGCATCCGACGCACCGGCTGCGATGTCGAGGAGGTGACTTTGCCGTGTTGACGGCTTCTTCAGGAAGTCACTTGGAATAGTTGTGGACCTGGAGTGGAAAGTACTTTGGGTACCGAAACGAGGATGCTCTCTATTCCTACAAAGGAAGGCAGATTGGTCGCTTTACCGAGCGGGACGAGATTTACGGACATGAAGGCAACTATCTCGGGGAACTTCGAACCGCCGGTCGGCTGATCACGAATCTCGCAAGAGTAAACGGCGTCGACCACGCTTTTGCCGATGGTCGGTAGGGGGAAAAGAGACGGTCAAATCGTTTCTCGCGCGCAAAATTTCCCGAATGCTTCGGAGGTCGCCACGCCACTGATTCCTCGCTTGCCGTGACAGCGCGCTGTGGCATAGGAATGATTTGGGCCTTCTTCGATAGGAGCGGTGGACGTGGAAGCAGGATCAAATGCTGCCGTGATCCCGTCCAAAAATCTGATCTCGATAGGTTTCTTTCGGGTCTCCGGCTCTGCAGGCCGAATCGGCAGGACAACTACCTTGGGTCTTTTCATGCCACACACGTTAGCTCTGGCCCCCAGGTGGTCGTTCCAGTCGTGAGATTCACAGTGTTACCGCGGTCCGATCACTATGACGGTGTGAGGTGCGATGCTGCAGGCGCGGGCCTGGCCGTTCTTCGGACTCGCACCATTCGAGGTAGGGCGAAATCGACTCCCGTTTGAGGACGACTACGTGCCTTTCGCCCACATAGTCGTCCGGGAGACGCGCCAGCCAGCCGTACTGAATCAGAGTGGGCACGGGAGGCGTCATGGCTTCGAGCTTTTCGAGCCTGGTGATGAGTTGGGATCTCATATGGATGTGGGCGCTCGGTCGACTCCCGTAATACTTACGTTGCGTAGTCCCGCACGCTCAACCCGGATACCTTGTTGGCGGAGCCTCTCAAGGAGCCAAGCAGGAAGGATGGCTTTGGGTGGTCTCGTCTGATCGGGCGCTTTCGCTTCCAGGCCTTTCAGGCGCAATCGTAGGTTGCGCGTCATCGTTTCTTGTCCTCGATCTGTTCCAGATGTGCGAGGCGCACGTCCAAGTCCTCGAGCTCAAAGGCATTTGCGGCAAGTTCCAAAACGCAATGCGCTGCCCGCACACGGGTTCCCGCCGGTGCATCTTTATCGACGATGATTCGCAACAGCGTGGATGCTGCGGCAGCGGCTCCGTGCTGCAGGCGCGCCATAGACTGTGAGAACGCTTCGCGCCTCGCCTGGCGGTACGCTTCCTGAAACTCCGGTTTTCGTAAGTGGCGCCACAACGTCACATCGGACATCCCCAGCGCTGCGGCTGCTTTCTGTATGCTTCCATGCTCGAGAAGAGCCAGGATGATCCGATCCGCCTTGCGGCTTCCGATTCCGCACTTGTGTCCCTTCATCGCGTTTTCATCGCCTCCTGCGGATCGAGCAGAATTCGCTTGCTTGTCGCGGGCACGGGAGTGATGAATGTCGTGAACACGGAAAGATCCGTGAAAGGAGACTTGAGATGACAATCTTTACGATTGATAAGGGCGACAACATCACAGCGCTCTCTTCGGCTGCTGAAGCGAAAAGAGACCCCGAAACCGAGCGTTTCACAAGCGCCAAAGAACTGGCAAAGCTGGCCGCGAAATGGCCTGCTTCCCGCTTGGTCGAAATCTGGAACAGCCTGCCCGGCGTGCGCCCGGTAGCGAAATTCACGAGCCGGCAGACTGCGGTAACCCGTATCTGGGCGGCTATCCAGAACCTGTCCCTGGAGGACGGCGCACAGGCGGCGCGTGTCGGGCCGAAGCGGGGCAGCGCGAGCAAACGTACCACCCCTGTTTCCGAAGCCCGCGAGGGCAGCAAAACCGCGACAGTGCTCGAACTGTTGAAACGGCCGGGCGGAGCCACACTGCAGAAACTGATGAGCGCGACGAAATGGCAGGCGCATAGCGTGCGGGGGTTCCTGAGCGGTACCCTGCGAAAGAAAATGGGCTTGAAGATCGAGTCCAGCAAGGGCGCGGAAGGAGAGCGGACCTATTCGATTCAGGGCTGAGTGAGTACACCCTTCCTTGCTCAAACCGCCGCGGCTTTGTCCCGGCGGTTTTCTGCTTGGACGTGTGATTTGCACTCTCACGCCGCCGCCTCTCGCTCCGAGCTGATCTTTTCGAAGCTTCGCCCGTCTTCTTCGAGCACTGCCGCTTTGCCCGTATAGTCCTGCCAGCGACGGACAGCACAGTCCACGTACTTCGCGTCGACCTCCATCAGTCGTGCCTTGCGGCCCTTCCGTTCACAACCGATCAGCGTCGATCCCGAGCCCCCGAACAGATCGACTACGATGTCTCCGGCCTTGCTGCTGTTGACCAGCGCGCGTTCGATCAGTTCGACCGGCTTCATGGTTGGGTGCGCCCGATTCGCTGCCGGTTTGTTCTCCTCCCACAATGTCGCTTGGCTCTTGTCCCCGTACCAGGCATCGCTCTGGCCTACAACATGGCAGTAGAAAATCGGCTCGTGCTGGAACTTGTAGCGGCCGAATCCCCACGCGAAGGTGTTTTTGGCCCAGATGATCTGGCAGCGCACCGCGAACCCGGCCGCTTCGAGCGCATTCTGAAATTCCCGCTGCCAGGAAGACGAGTGGCAAACATACAGCGATGCGCCCGGTTTGCTGGAGCTTCGCAGCGAAAGGAATGCCTCCTGGAGGAAACCGGTGAAGCGCTCCCGGCTCATCCGGTCGCCCTGAAGTTTCAGGTGTTCTTCGGTGTAGCCTTCATAATCGACGTTGTAGGGCGGGTCGGTAAACACCATATCGGCCGCCTCTCCGCTCATCAAACGATCCGTATCGGAGGAGCGAGTGGCATCGCCGCAAAGTAGCTTGTGATTGCCGAGGACCCACACATCACCCGGTCGAGTGATCGGGTTTTCCAAAAGCTCCGGAACCGCGTCTTCGTCCTTGAGGCCGTCGACCCCGTCCGGGTCGCTAAGCAGTTGCGCAAGCTCCTCGTCTTCGAAACCGATCAGATCGAGAGCGAAATCCTCCTCCCGGAGAGCTCTCAATTGCGCCCGCAACAGATCTTCGTCCCACTCGGCATGCAAGGCAAGCTGGTTATCCGCGATCACGTACGCTTGCTTTTGGGTCTCGCTCAAGTGATCGAGAACGATGACCGGCACTTCCTGCAAACCTAGCTGTCGGGCGGCCAGGAGCCTGCCATGTCCGGCGATGATTCCCGACTTGCTATCAACCAGGATGGGATTTACAAAGCCGAACTCGCGAATGCTCGCTGCGATCTGCGCGATCTGAGATTCGGAATGAGTACGAGGGTTGTTCGCGAACGGGACAAGCCTCGAGATGGGCCAATGCTCGACGTGCTCAGCCAGCACGGGATTGATGCCGTGCAGTTCGGTTCCGCGCAACAGTCACCTCCGAGGCGCCGTGTGGCACGCCAGAAAATCAAAATTGTTGAAGGGGATCTTTCGGAGAGTGCGCTGTGCGCTGGTCTTGCGAACCGATCTGAACACTATTTTATCAATCTGCCCACACATTCGTCGAGTTTTTCGAGTGTGCTGATGAAAAGCTTACCCGCTTCTGATCGTGATCGCCGCCGCTATGAAACGCGTCACATGTAGAAGTACATGCCAACCAGACACTAACCGATCCCTATCAGGTACTTACGTTTGATCTGCGACCCAGAGAGAAATCTCTAAAAGGTTGCAAAAGGTTACATTTCCTTTCACCGTACATGCCAACCAGACACTAACCGCAATGAGTTTAATCAACCAGGGGCTTCTGTGCTGGAATGCGGCTGCTCATCATCAGAAGACGTCTAGTACTGTTGCCGTTTGCCACGTGTGGGGCTTTTCTTTCCCATGTGCTACGACCGGCAACAGCGAGAGAAGTGCGACTACTGTGAGAGACGAACGGATTGTCAGGATGCGCTGCAAAAGCCCTAGCAGCAGATTTTACACCGGAAATCAGTAAAGAGGCGACAGTGGTCACCGTAACACGTGAGGGGCCCTTTCGTGCGCGGTGACTTGTTCAGACGTCAGCAGGATCACTTCAAGCTCAGGATGACAGGCGAGAAACTCTGTCTCGTTTGGTGTATTGGGCGGAATGAATGCACCTATTCCGGGCCCGGTGTTCCTGCAGGTCACGCAGGTGAATGCTTTCCCACATCCAAACACGATCCCACCGCAGTTCTTGTGCGTCCAATGAGGACGCAAGAGATCGAGTTCCACAGTGCATAAGAGCTTAGCACTAACGGACTTAGTACCCAGAATGGCGCCAGCGCTAGATCCTTGCAGACGGGGGATGCACGCGCACAGTAAGGAGAGGGGAGGCCACAACAGCGTCCCTCTCCTTGGGCTGTCCGACCGCTATACGGTGCACACATCCGAGAAAGCCGAATGAACGTAGCGATCACTAGGTTCGTGCCGGCGCACCGTTGAATTTCTCGACTGGAGAGAGCCGGTAAATTCGGGACACATCATTTGCGTGATTCCCCGAGGACATCTATGGAGAGGTTCCGCTCCCACATGATCTCCGTCAAATCGCGATAGCTGAGGGAGTAGCGCAACTACCAGCGAACACACAGCACGATGATCTCATCCGTAGAATGTCGCCCTCGGAACAGTGCTGCGCGCTTGCAAACCATCGAACTTCACGCTAACAGATCATCCGCGCCTATTTGCAACACAGCCGTTTGACCAGGGTGCGCATCGGCGGGCTATTCGAGTGGTCGCTTGAAGATATACCTGAAGGCTTCGACGGGAATCACTTCTGCTTCAACTGCAGTATGACCCGGTTCAGTAGTTGCGGGCTCGACAAGCTCCGGCGGATAGTAATCTGTGACACGAGCCATACTTACGAGCTCCCATCCTTCACGCCCGGACTTGTTCAGGTAAATGACGAGTTCGGCCGGATCCAGGTGGCTCGCAAAGACTTGGTATTCCCACTTTGGCATAGCAACAGTATGACTGAGATGTCCGGGGATAATTCCCCGCTTCGTTGCAGGGCTTGGCCAGTGTTGGGGCGAAGAGCATGCGCAGCACGCAGGTACCAGATCAGTTTTCTCGGCGCATGAACAAGCTTCCCAAACGGGCGCGAGACTACATTCACATGTGCAGACGTTCGTGGGTGCCCTGAGGTTCAAGAGCTGACGCAATTACGCGAGGAACGGCGGCAACTGATAAAGCTGGTTAAGGAATATCGCTCGCCTTACCGGGCATGGCCCACATACGTCGTTGCAATATCGCCCCGAGGCTTTTACGAATCGCTTTCTTGCTTCCGATTATGTTAAGACCTACACGGACGTAGCTTGCATGGAGGCGGCAAATGAAGCGGCGCGCCGGACCGTCAACGCAGTTCTCGATTCGCTCGTTATCGATGACCGTAGCCAATCGGGGGTGCAGCAGGAGCGTTGAGGCCGCGGTGGCTGCTGGCCTCTGCCAAGGGCGTCGGAATTCCCACGGCACACCGATTCTGGCCTGGCTCGAGCGTCAAAAACGTCTCATCCCAGGCCGGGGCGACACCAGAAATCAGAATGCCCGCCCGAGATGGAGGACTCGGATCCGGACTCGAATCGTGGTGCGTCAATTTAATGCAATAGCTTGGACCGCGAGCATGCCAGAAAGCGTCAACTCTCCCCGGCTCCTGTTGCTTCCGAGCAGCATACAAGGGGGCGCAACAATCGACATTCGCCAGAGTTCCTAAAGCGCCGGACGAGCCTCGGGGCCGTAAGACGAGATCCAGCTGTGCATCCCTCGCCTCGCAAAATACCGGAACGGCGATATAGAAGCCCGGGAATATGCGTCAGTAAAGTGGACAACTTGCTCAGGACGGCACGAGTCTTTCTCCGTCCGCGATAGATGAGGATTTAACTTGCGAGTACATCTGATCAACCCAAGCGATACCGCTTTCGGTACCGCCGTTATCACGCCGCGTTGGCTGTTCGTTCTGGCTGCTGCGACCCCTGGTGAATTCGGGGATCCGATCCTGTGTGACGAAACACTGGAAGCGCTGGATATACACACCGTTACAGCTGGCGATATTGTCGGCATAGGCATTCATACGGGGAATGCTCTTCGAGGATATGCGATCGGTCGTCTTGTGAAACAGCGAGGCGCGTTCGTGGTCTTTGGCGGCATCCACACCACGCTCTATCCGGAGGAAGCTTTCGAGCGAGGTGCGGCGGACTGCGTGATTCGGGGCGACGGAGACATAGCTTGGGGCCAGGCGCTAAGAGATCACGCGCGAGGCGCTGCGCAGCGTGTGTATGACGGGGGCCGGGTTGATGCCAAGCAGTTCAAAGTGGCGCGCTGGGACTTGCTGGACCCGTCCAAATACATGTGGGCCTCCGTCCAAACCGTTCGCGGATGTGCGAAACATTGCTCGTTCTGCTCTGTGTGGCGGACAGACGGGCAACGTCCGCGGCAAAGGGCTTCGGACCCGGTGATCGAAGAGATCGTCGAACTCCGCCGCCGAGGGTTTCGCTTCATTGCACTTGCTGACGACAACTTCTACCCCGTATCCCTCACGGACATTCAGTTGGCGGAGCGGCAGAACAACCATTCAAGGGTGGCGACGTTGAAAGCCATTCGTGCAGAGCGATTCGAACTCATGGAGCGCTTGGCCGAGCTTCCGAAGGGGATGGTGTTTTTTACCCAGATCACGATGGAAGCAGCCGAAGATCCCGATTTTCTGGAAGCGATGCGCAACGCGCGAATCATGGGTGCGCTGGTCGGTATTGAGGCGGTCACGGCCGAGGGCCTCAAGGCCGTGTTCAAGGACTTCAATTTATCGGGTGAGAGGCTTGTAGAGCGGCTCCGGAAGTTTCAGGAACACGGCGTGCATGTTCTCGGCTCTTTTATTTTTGGACTCCCGACCGACCGTCCAGATACCTTCCAGGCCACCCAAGAGATGGCACAGCGCTCCGGCATTGCCTTTGCCCAATTTGTGATGCTCACGCCCTTCTGCGGCACGGTTGACTTTGAGCGGTGGGAAAAGAGCCTGGGCGATCATCCGCCGGAAATCGAGGGTATTCCAATCACGCGCTACTGGCTGATTCCGGCGGAGAAAAGACCGAAAATGTTTATGCCGCATCCGATTATGAGTTCGGACGAGATGCGAGCCAGAACCCAAGGCGTGTGGGACAACTTTTACAGCCTGCCCGCGATTTGGAAACGTTCTGCCTGTACGCCAACACTGCGCGCGCGCTTGGCGTTCGTTTTCATCTCAAAGCTGTATCGCCAAATGTATGCGAGCACCGGCATCGCAACCGATAGTGCAAGGCGGGAACAGGCTACCCTTTGGGCCAGACGTATCGCCAAAGTAACGCGACGATTGTTCCAGGCAGCGCCAATGCCGGATCTGCAAGTGCCTCGTACTCGTCCGAGTGCTTCGACAGGCCCACTGCGCGTTCTTAGCTAGACATCCGCGCACCGTTTCACTGGAGACGGCCGTGCATGGCCGGCTTCAATAACCTATTCGCCTGGTGTTTCCACTTGGTCCTGCGAGCGAATTCTCTCTCCGCAGCGCAGACATACCATCTCGACGCCAGGGATTCTAGCCTCCAAGCCCTCATGCTCCACAATGTATTGCGGCGCGTCCTGCGACATCGCCATCAGGCCGCCACACTCCACATGTTTACTGACATCAGTAACGATCCGTATGATTTCCATTACTCAATCCTCATCTTATCGTTCGAGCACTAACCGATGCGCAGGCGAAGCAGTGACGCATGCGCGCCACCATTGGCCAGCAGATATCTTTGATAGGGAGTCCTGGGCTGCCTTTCGTGTAACTCAGCGTTACGCCGAAGTGTCTAGATTTTGAATTGTCAGGCACCGCCAGAATCGCGCCCTGTTTTGCATATTCAGGAAATATCACGTATGCACCGTTTACTCGCCCGCGCCTTCGGACCTCTCATGACAGCCGCCCTGCTCAGTCTGAACATGGCTGCGGACCCCGTCCCGGTCCGGCACCCGCAGGGCTCGTCGCACGGTTTCCTTGCCCTGAAGACAATTGATGGCACCCGCATCGCGACTGGTGACGCGACTCAGATCGTGCATGGCGATCGCGTCACATCGCGGGTCCTCTTCCGGTTCCGCGACGGCTCAATCGACGATGACATCGCTGTGTTCTCCCAGCGGGGCGTCTTCCGCCTGATCAGCGATCACCACATTCAACGGGGGCCCTCATTCCCGAAGGCTACGGACATCCTCATTGATGCGCCCAGGGGGCTGATCACTTCTTGTACCAAGGATGGAAAAGTGAGACGAGATCATCTCGATCTTCCATCCGACGTCTCAAATGGCCTTCCGCCGAATCTCCTGATGAACGTCCTTCCCTCGACGCCTCAAACAAAGCTTTCCTTTGTCGCTCCAACCGAGAAGCCGCGGCTCATTCACGTTTCGGTCAAGCCCGCCGGCGAGGTTCCGTTCATGATCGGTGGAACCAAGCGAAAAGCGGTCGACTTCGTGCTGCATGTTGAACTCGGCGGCATTACCGGAGTAGTTGCTCCTATCATTGGCAAGCAGCCCCCCGACTATCACATCTGGATTCTTCCGGGAACCTCACCGGCATTCATTCGCGAAGAGGGTCCGCTGTATGAGGGCGGCCCCATCTGGCGGGTCGAACAAATCAGTCCCGAATTCCCGCGTTAGCGCCGACTCCCCTATGTTCTCGATGCTCGGCGAGGATGATTCCACTTTTCTCGCCTTTGGCGCAACGTAAATTCTATCAGTGTCGTTCCCTGGTTTGAACTTGGCGGAACGTCACGGCAGGACGCGCAGATAGATCGAGAATTTTCGACATTATCCCCGTTGGCATACCCGACACAGCGCGGGGTAGGCCGGATGGAGTGACAGGCCGGATTATCCGGTGCGCTCTGCCAGAAGCTCTTGGATAGCAGCGTGCACACGCCCCACGGCAAATGGCTTGACTACGTACCGATATGGTGAAGGGATCTCTCCCTCCCTTTCCAAAAGATCGGCTTCGAACGCCGAAATGAAAACAATCGGTACATTTGCAAATGTGTGAATCTCCCGAGCTACTTCGAGGCCATGCATATCGCCGTGAATATTGACATCGAGCAGGAGCACGTCAGGATTCAGCCCCTTCACCAGCTTGACGATTTCAGGAGGCGATCCTGATCGGATGTCTACCTCGTACCCCAGGCTACGAAGCTGCGCCTGCATGTCCAACGCGACAATCGCCTCGTCCTCACCAATCAGGATTCGAACGCCGCGCGCAGGCATGTCTGAATGAGACTACCAATACCTGCTTCGCCGCTATCCGTAACACTGTCAGTATATGCATGCGTTTAGTTCGCCGAGCACTCTTAGAACACTACTCGGTTTCTAGCTCGACGGGATTTTGTTGGCACTGCTTTCTTCTTCGCCGCTCCTGGTCCCGGCATGTCAGCGGTCGGCTTCACGTTGCCGAGTAGCCGCACTGCGTCGCGTTCAGGCCAAAAGGGGAGCGTTTTCTATTTCCGAATACCGGGGGTGGGGATCGAACCCGGACGGGCCTTGTCCCGATTAGAGGGGCCTTCAGGCGCGGAATTTACCGTACTCGACGGAGACAGTTTACGCGATGTCCCCGAGCCATTGGATGGCACCGAGGACCG
Source organism: uncultured Acidobacteriaceae bacterium (assembly GCA_963703035.1). Classification (GTDB taxonomy): domain Bacteria; phylum Acidobacteriota; class Terriglobia; order Bryobacterales; family Bryobacteraceae; genus Bog-105. Next base: position 5,004,083 of record OY969780.1, read on the forward strand.
CCGCTGGTGCTAACCGCCCAACAGTTGGTGCTGGAGGGCCGCATTGGATGGCTCCGAACCCAGCCACACCGAGAACAGCGCGTCGGCAAAATCCTTGCCCGGAATGTTCATCTCTCGCCCCTGACCGCGCACCACGGTGCCGAGGCCTGGCAGATAGGTGAAGTCCAGGGCGTTTCCTTTCTTAAGGGCAGGTAGTGCGTGCTCTAGCATGTCGAGTCGCGCACGAAGGGTCGGCATCGCTCGGCCGGAGTTGCGCGTCATGCCTTTCTCAACCGCTTGGAGAAACTTTTCGCGGCTGACGTCCCGCAGCATGGTAAGAACAATGCGCTTAGCCTCGTCGGTCGTGATTGCGGCTCGCGCCTCCGGCGTGGGCCGTTCGAGGTAGAGCCCTATTACATAGACTTTGAAGAACGCCCTCGTGCCTACGCCCATGCCGTTGAGCCGCAATTGTCGGCCAGCGACGCTAAGCACCTGCGGCATGCTAACGGCTGCCAACTCGCGCCCTTCTGCCATTGTTACATTCAGTGCCGTTGCGCAGCAGAAAGCTGCGGTGGCAATGAAACTCGTCACTTTTGTCTTCATCATGCTCAGCACAGCCTGCCGGACGCCAATTGGACGCCACAGCCCGGGAATTTGGCGTTTGGACTCCGCCTGGACTCCGCACCTGATTGGCCGTGCCCGTGCTCTTACGCGCGCCGCTGTCATCCCCTTTTCTTTTGGCGGCTCGAGACGACAACAAATTGTTCCTATATATAGGATGCCTGCCAAACAGGGGCGTGACGTTTTGATTCCGGACCGAACACTGCAGCAGGAATGATGCTGCTCCGCACTGGGCTGAGTATACATGTGCAGTTCGGCGAATTCCGTGCCGAAGGCACATTCATTCTTAGTGCCTGGCAGCCAGTCAGCGTCGCTTTGCTCAACGCCGCAGTTGACGCCGACAACGGCAATTCCGCTTTGCGACGGCACATTACCCGCGCGTTACAGATTTGGCCCACCCCGTTCGAATCGGTTGTCCAAGAGGGAATTACTAGTAGGGAGTTTCGCGCCGATGTCGGTCCAACAGATGTGTCGACCGACCCTGGTCATGGCGACACTGAAGGTGCTCTGGTGATCAGCCGATTGCAATGCAGCCAAAACGCGCTTCAGCGACCCCAGCAACGCCTGAACGAATACCTTTGATATGCCTTCCCTAACTCCGGTCAAGACAATCGCGCCGGGCCTGACCCCACGAGCCATTTTCAAACTTCGCCTCAGCACGTAAAGAAATTAAACGATGGCTAGTGTCGGAAGACTTCCGTGTGATGAAGCAGCAATCATGGCCGCTCCATCTGTTCATGAATCCGTTCGTTGCGGTCGGTGGGTTTTGGCCGCCACGATTCTTGGAACAAGCATGGCTTTTATTGACGGAACAGTGGTGAACGTTGCGCTTCCTGCGCTTCAATTCGATCTCGGAGCGACGATCTGGCCATACGACGACCGCGGGGCAAGTGATGCGAGAAGACGTCATGGACCGATGGCTTAGCGGCCCCAATCACCGAGCTCGATCCGGGCGACGTGCTGACCACGGCGGGGGAAGGCTGCTCGCACCGCTTGTCAAGCTGCTGCCTTCTCCAGACGGACTCGGCAAAGCAGGAAGTTAGCCCCGACGCGCGCACGAGGCCTAATCACGGGCTCCGGGTCGTTGCCCTAAACCTTCGCCCACGGAGCAAATGCGTTCTCAACTCCTCTCAGTGACGGCGCCAGTTGAGGATGATGACGAAGCAGCACTGTCGAAAGAGTGTTGCAGTTAATCCAGTCCATGCCGGTCTTTGTGTAGACCGCCTCGGTGTAGTCGGTAGTGAAGAACCGGTCACTGTTTAGCCGCCGTGATGCCATCAAGACAAAAATCCGGAATGCCGTATCACTGAAGCCAAAACCCGCAGGAGGCTGCTCCGCAAAGAGTCCCACAATAAGGTCTACCGAATGGATGTCGTTGTTGTAGACCTTCCGCATCTCTTCACGCCAAACCGGATTGTTGGTTAGTTCTTCAAACGTACCCACTGGCTTTAGGTGCAACAACTCGCGAAAGCGGGTATACCGCGGCACCCCGAGCTCCCGCGTGCGCATTACATCGTGAGCGGCCAGGTCCATTAGGAGACCGTCTGGCCGCTCAAACGTCTGCAATGCGCGCGGGTAATTATGCAGTTGGACTGCACCCGGGTTCATAAGTCCAAAAGAATAAATGATTTCCTTCATGCTGATCTCATTGCAGATATCCTGAGCCTTGTTTCCGGCGATATCCGCAAATCCTACCTGCTTAAGAACATGACTGTCTTCGAGTGACCAGAAGGTAATGTCATCGGGAATCAAAGGATGCATCCGGTACACTGCGACAAATTCTTCAGTAAGTGAGTAGGGCACGCCATAATGATTTGTCGCCGAGCCTGGGATGCCGCTAATCAGTTCACTCTTACTTAGACGTCCAAAGAGCTTGTGTACGCGCTCCGTCGCCAGACCCCACCAGTTCGCACGCATCCCGATCTGAAGAGCTGGATGACCGAGGATTGCGGTCGTCCATTCTACAGTGTGAATTTTTGCCAGCAGCGCAGCGACGATTAGCCGCGCATGCTGGAATAGATCTTCGTCGGACCACTCGGGGTACTCCTGCTTAAGCCGGTCACAAAGAGCATTATGCTCGAGCGTAAACAATGAGAAGAAGATCTCGAGTCCGATCCACCAACCGGCCAGAGCAGCCTGTTGTAACTGAACCAGTGCATTCGGGTCAGGCGCGACCAGATTGTTCTTGCCAACTACGATCTTGCCATCAATGCCCGTCCGCACTTTCTTCTGGTACTCCAGTGTGCTTCCGTAGAGCTGAGAAGCATCCCACCAATGCGTCTCTGTATTGGCGTACGTGAGTGGGGTGCCATCGTCCACTTCCGACCGCGTCGGATCCTCTCGCGTGCGAAGGATCTTCATCGGGTTCTCGTGCCAGTTGTCTCCGGGCGGCAGCGGAACCTGCCAAGGATCGTCTTTCTGGCTCTTACCATGGCTGAACCAATCGCGAATCATGAACTGCAGCCAAGCTGCAGCAAGTAGGTTCAGCGTCTTTGCCGGGGTGAACTCCTTCCTCGTCAGCAACGAAAGGCTAACCTCTCGTGGACTCGGATGCAGAATGTCAGGATCCTTTTCACGCCATGTGTTCAGCAATGGAACATTACGGCCGAAGCGCGTCGCGGCGCTTCCCATGATTGGGCACTGGAGATCGTTGTAGGTCCCATCAGGACTGCGCGTAACCAAGTAGCCCGCCTGTGGCGGAGGTGTCGGGAGTGCGCTTCCAGGGGGAGTCGTGTCATAAAGGTTCTGTTCTCGAAGCGTGTTCCGGATCCCGACAAGCGTTACCAGCCCTAAGGGCGTGGGCAGCTTATCCCAACCGATCGCGTGATCTACCTTCTCGCACATTTGATTAAAGAGACCGGGTAGGCTGCTGCGCTTTCTAACGAACCGCAGAAAGGCAGGTGTTGCATAGATCGCGAGCGCGCCCGCCCCTGCCACCGCCGAGAATGTCAACAACTTCTTTGTAGGTACTCGCATGCCACTCCGTATCGGTCTGCTCATTCTATCGAAGGATTACAGAGTTGCCGAAATCCTCGGTGGTCCGATGGACGCTCTCACTGCCTCTGGAGGCTCGAAGCCTTCTGTACTCAGTGGGCTCGAGGCGAACGGCCGGAAATCGACGCATGTCCGATACGCGGAGATGATCGGGTTGGGCATCGAGCAGCTCGGCCGGCCGAAACAGGCGCTGCAATTTCTCGATGAAGCCATCAGAACCCAAGAGCAGCATCCGGAAGTTGCGCATCCCGCGTCCAGTTTATGGGCGAATCTCCGGTATCCCTATAACAGCGATTTAACCGCATCTCTTTCCTCGTGCATCGACCCCCAGGGACCCACCCGCCCCGCCGGGCGCGGAGTCGCGCCGCCACCGCTTGCTCTCCGAACCGTCTTCTCGTGGCCCCCACTACCTTTAGCCGCCCTCTATTGGTGTCGCTTTTTCGGTTCTCCCCGGGAGAATGCTATTTCGCACGTCATACCCGGCAAGCAACTTGAGAGATGGCCGCGTTGGCAGCTGACGTGCGCGCCCTCGTCATAAACGACAAGACGCCTCACCAAAGCCTCCTGTACGAGGCAGTCGATGAGCGGGTACCGTCCGATACATTGACAGTTGCGCGTACTTAACCTATACTGCTCATGCCAGTGCATTTTGCGCTGCCTGCAGATCATCTGAACTAAGTCAGGTCCTCTGACACTTAAATCCTTAGCAAACTGAATAAGATCTGGATGGCCTTTCGGGTCAGAACGCGACGCGAACGTGCCTCATCTTATTTTGCGACGGCGGATAACTCTGCCCCGAAAGAGACTTATGAAAACCAATGGACTTGTTGACAATACGACGACAGTGAAGACGGGCCGGAGTGAAGCCGATCATTTCTCGCCGACCGCTGCCGCAACAGCTGAGCTCGCTTACAAATTCTGGACGGAAAGAGATAGAGCGATTGGCTCTCCCGAAGAAGACTGGTTCCGAGCAGAATGTGAAATCAGACATAGCCATAAACCCGGTTCTGTTGTTTGATAGTTGCAGCTTTTTTGGTTCGGGGTACTGGCTGACCGGCGGCTCACTGCTAATCGTCTAATCAGTTCCGAAAGAGGAGTTACTCATGCCGCTCAAGATGCACGCGGCAGTTGTCGAGCAGTTCGGAAAACCCTTGGTGCTTCGAGAATTGGATATACCTTCTCCTGCAGTGGGCCAAATCGTAGTGAAGGCTGAGGCCTGCGGCGTGTGCCACACCGACCTCCATGCCGCGCATGGGGACTGGCCGCTAAGGCCCACACTCCCGTTCATCCCCTGGCCATGAGGCTATCGGGCTGGTCGCCGCCGTTGGATCGGGAGTGACGATCGTGAAGGAGGGCGACCGGGTTGGGGTGCCTTGGCTTTATTCGGCGTGTGGTCACTGCGAGTATTGCCTGGCAGCTTGGGAGACGGTGTGCGCCGAGGTGGGATGGAGCGGCTCGCCCGGGAGATCGTTGGTGCAACAGACCACAAACTGTCTAGAATGGTTTGAAGGCACATGGGCATTGACGAACTAATAAACACTCTGAAAGCGATGCACCATGCGCTGCAGTTTTATGCAAACGGCTCAAACTACGAAGCCGCAACCGGGCATATCGTGGTTCTGGATGACGCCGGCGAACAGGCGCGAACTGCGCTGGAGAAACTCGACGAGCTCAGTGGGCGAGAGCAGCAACACCGCCAAACGTCGGCAAAACACTCCGAATCTTCGGCCTCGGCCGGAGCGGTTTAGGCATTCGAAAGACCACGTCCTCTTCTCGGAAAGCCGCAGGCTGGAAAACTGCTGCAGAAATTTGGGCGCGTATTCTCAATGGCCTGACGCCGATCACTTACCGTGCCAGAGTTTGCACCAGGATCCGGCTAGGAGGTTCCTGCGTGTCTCTGAAGCCAGTCTTCGACGCGTTTTGAGCTACGGCTGAAAAAGCGACAGCGCGGGGCACTTCATCCGGATGACGCGCCGACCAAGCAATGAGTCGCTCGAGCAATCCGAGCTTCCGAGCTTTTCGTCTTTCGCGAAGGCGATTAGGCCATGGACTGGGGCCCGGCCAATGCCTTGACGATGGAACACATCGCTGACGACCGCGGCTACTTCGGCCTGGTTTTGGAACCACGATTTAACAAGCCTTCCAACGCCGATGATCTCGCCGGGTGAACCGTCTTGGTTGGGACGCTCCGCAACCAACGCTTAACTTTGACCGGTTCGCTCTCGCGAACCGCACGTTCGCGGCATGATGTCACTCCGCGTCAAACAAGATAGACTTCAGTACTGGAGGCTCATATGTCGCTGCGGCCGGTTAAGAGGCTAATCATGTCCAAGCCGACGCTAGAAGGCGCCGGGGTGCACCTGCGGCGCGCGTTTGGCTTCGGCAACACGTCCGAATTCGATCCATTTCTCCTACTTGACGATTTCCGTAATGATGTTCCGGAGGATTATCTAGCCGGCTTTCCCTGGCACCCTCACCGCGGTATCGAGACTATCACCTATGTTCTTGCAGGAACTGTCGAGCACGGCGATAGCATGGGAAACCGTGGCGCCATCGCCGCCGGCGATATTCAGTGGATGACTGCCGGACGCGGAATTATCCATCAGGAGATGCCAAAGGGAGATCAAGATGGCAGGATGCATGGTTTTCAGCTTTGGGCAAATCTTCCGTCATCGCTCAAGATGACTGCACCGCGTTATCAGGAGGTGAAGTCGCCCGACATTCCATTGATCAAAGATGATGATGGAACCGGGGTGCGCGTCGTTTGTGGAAGCTTCTGGGGAAAGACAGGCCCGGTGGAAGGGATCGCCGCCGACCCGATCTATCTTGATGTCTCAGTTCCTCCAGGTCGGAGAAAGTCGCTACCGGTCGAAACAACTCGCCATGCTTTTGCATACGTGTTCGCAGGGAGTGGAAAGTTCTGCAACGCGTCTGGTCCGCTGGCGGTGCCAACTGAGCCGGTCGGCTGGTGGAACAAGACGCCTCCCGCACAGGCTGACAATCGATCTCTAATCCTCTTCGACCGTGGCGATGAAGTAGTGGTTCAGGCAGGGGAGGATGGGATTCGTTTCCTTCTTGTCTCCGGAAAGCCGCTCGAGGAGCCGGTCGCGTGGTATGGCCCGATTGTCATGAACACACAGGACGAGCTCCGGAAGGCGTTCGATGATCTAGACCGGGGAACATTTCTGCAGGAAACGGGGCCGCCCAGCGCTCAATAGCCGACTGTGAAGCGCTGCCGAATGTGTTTTGGGTGTTCCAATTCGTCGACCATGGCGACGGCATAGTCCTGGACTGAAATCCTGCTCTGACCGTTTGCATCGACCAAGAGCTGGTCAGTTCCAAGGCGGAATTTCCCAGTCCGTATCCCCGGCTCCAACTGCGCCGAAGGCGCCAGAAACGACCACTCGAGTTCCGGTTCTTTTCGTAGTTCTTCCAGAGCCTCCATAGTGGCCAGAGAGCCCGCCTCACCCAATCCGGCAGGTCCGGGCTATCGACGACGCGCACTCCCGGTTTGACCTCCAACCCACCCGCTCCGCCGACCCACAGAACTCGAGTAATGCCAGCCTTCTTTATCGCGGCAATGATGGATGTTGTCCCGCGAACCTGGTCGTCGTAAAGACTTGGATCTTTCCATCCGGGGTTGAACGCACTGATTACTGCGTCCTGACCTTGAATTAAGTTTGCAAGAAGAGCCGCGTCATAAACGTCGCCTCTCTTCACCACGAGACGGTCCCGCAGTTCGAGTTTCTCCGGATGGCGGACGAATCGCAGAAACCGTATGCTCTCTATCGAGCGCTTCGTTCAGCAGAGCCGACCCAACAAAACCCGTTGCTCCTAATAGCGCTATGTTCACCCGGTGCTCCTAACGTCCATAGAGCTGAAAATCTCCAGCTGCAGCTTATCCAACTTGCACGGTCAGCATCGATATCGATCCTCCATCGACACCTTGAATCGGGAATGTGACGATTTCGCCCTGTTGTTTGGTAGCAATTACGTACAGCATGGGCAGATAGTGATCCGGCGTCGGGATGGAAAGCATTGCCTCGCGTCCGAGCTTCTCGTAGTCGATCAGTGGCTTGTATTCGCCGGCAATCATCATCTCCTTCGCTTCCGTTTCGAAGCGAACTGCCCAATCATACGGATCGGGCATGTGACGTCCCCATGCGTAGGCGTGAAGATTGTGGACCAGGTTCCCGCTGCCTACGATCAGGATTCCGTCATCCCGCAGTGGCGCGAGTTTCCTGCCAATCTCGAAATGGAAGGACGGTGGCTGTGTTTCATCGATGCTCAGTTGCACGACCGGAATGTCGGCCTCCGGATAGACGTGCCGCAGGACGGACCATGTGCCATGATCGAGTCCCCATGAGTTATCTAGCTTAACGGGCAACGGCGCGAGCATTTGTTGCACGCGACGGGCAAGACCCGGATCGCCGGGTGCGGGATACAGCACGTCATAGAGCTCACGGGGAAACCCGCCGAAATCGTGAATGGTTCTAGGCGCTGTGCCGATGGTGACCCCAGTTTCCGGCACAAACCAATGGGCGGAGATGGATAGGATTGCCTTCGGCTTTGGCGTTTGCCTTCCTATCACGCTCCATGCTTCGGTGTAGCGGTTATTCAGCACGGCATTCATGGGATTGCCGTGTCCGAAGAAAATTGCGGGCAATATTTCAGACATCCTAGGACGCCTTTCTTTGGTTTGCTGATCTTGTTGGCGCATCGGATCTGCGTGCAAGATCGCGATACACGATTCCATCCTTCATCACGAAATCGACCTTCGCGGTGGTCCAATGTCTTCGATCGGATCGCCTGGCATGGCAACTATATCAGCGAGTTTACCGGGGGCGAGCACCCCGAGATCATCACGGCTGAGGAGTTCGGCGGCGACGCTTGTGGCCCCCTTCAGAGCACGGATTGAACTCAGCCCCGCATTGACCATCGCCTGGAATTCGAGGATGCCGTGGCTGAACGGAAACATTCCACAATCTGTTCCGTAGGCGATCTTGACCTGGCTTCCGGCCAGCAGCCGCTGAGACGCGAGAATCCTCTCGTTATCGCGGCGGAACTTCCAGACAGCCTGACAGGGCAGCGTCCCGGCTTCTAACTCGTGTAGATCCTCCTGAGTCATCTGCATTGTGGGCACAACGTAAGCCCCTGCTTGCTCAGCCATCTGCAACCCCTCGGAATCAATCAGGTAAGCATGCTCGATACTGCGTGCGCCAAAACGAATCGCCTGCTTACAGCCATCGGCGGCGCCTGTGTGCACAGCCACGGGCATGCCGAGCTGGCGCGCGGTCGATGTCAACACTTCCATCTCGTCATCGAACCAGGTCACGCGCGCCGGATCGTCACCTGCGCTGAAGTAGCCGCCCGTGTTTGTGGTTTTGATCCAGTCGCTGCCATAGGTGTGCTCGCGCCGCACCAATGCCTTAATGCTTCCTGTATCATCGGCGATGGCTGAGACGGGTAGCGTCCATCGAGGGTTGTAAAAGCCGCGCAGATCGCCATGGCCTGCACTCGCGCTGAGAATGTGCGCTGCGACGATGAGCCGAGGACCGTCCACGAATCCCGCGTTGATGGCGTTGCGAAGATCAACAGTCGGCCATTCCGGATCGGCGGTCCCGAGATCGCGCAAGGTCGTGAAGCCGTAACTCATGTATTCGCGAGCGAGGCTCAGTCCTTTGAGTGCTTTGCTTGCAGATGATTCGAGCGTCTGCTGTACCAGATTTGCAGCGTCCCTGGTCAGGTGCACGTGCGTATCGATGAACCCAGGGGTTACTGTCCGATCGGAGAGATCGATCACCTGCACTCCGGTCGACCGGTCGACCGATCGCCCAATGCTCGCAATCCGGTTGCCCTCGACCAGGATCTCCGCCGGTCCCGTCAGTTCTTCCGAGACACCGTCGAACACCTTGCCGCACACGAGCACAATTGCACTCATGCTCGAGCCTCCTTGAGCTATTCTCCGCCCGATCGATTAGCGTCCCTATCCGATTGGCCAAGCGGATGCGCGAGCGGAAGATGCCAGCCGAACCGCATCGCCATAAATCGAAGTCCAAAGCAGAGAACCGCGCCCGCTGTATCCGAAGCGGCGGATGGGAGATGCAGCATACGTCCGATCACGACTGCCGCCGCGCCGATCAGTGCCGCGACGGCGTAAAGTTCGGTGCGCAAAACGGTCGGGATTTCTCTCACGAGCACATCGCGCACCACGCCACCGCCGATTCCTGTCAGCATTCCGAGCAGCGTCGCCGCAACCGGGCCGGCGTGAAAAGCCAGCGCCTTGCCCGCGCCGGCAACCGCAAACAGAGCGAGGCCGGCGGCGTCGAAGACCAGCACGGGGCTGCTCAGCCGGTCGATGATTCGATACCAAAAAAACGTAATCATCCCGGCAAGGATGCAAACGGCGACATATCGCCAGTTGTTAATAGCCGCCGGGGGAATCGCTCCAATCATCACATCGCGCGCGATCCCGCCTGAGTTCCCGGCAACGAAGGACAAGACGAGAACACCAAAGAGATCCAGCCTGTGCTTCACAGCGGCGGTCGCTCCGCTGAGCGCAAAGACGAACGTGCCGCCAAGGTCGAAGGCCTCCAGCAGGGCGTTTATCAGAACGTGTCCGTTTACGGGCATCGGGCTTATGCCGATAGCCAAGCCTGCGCCGCAACCACCAGCGCTTCCACGCCTGTTTTCAACGTCGGATGGATCACCGGCTCGAAACGCGGGTTGTGATTGGTAGGGATCTCGCCGATCGTGCCCGCCTCTTTGGCTTTCGCGTACATGCCGGGATCAGTGCCGCCGACAAACCAGAAGACGGATGGCGCGCCCCACTCGGCTCCGAACGATCCGAAGTCCTCGCTCGCCGTTGTCGGCTGGGTTTCCTGTACACGGTCAGCGGGAAAGTACAGGCGAAACGCATCGCCTATTCGCTTAGCTGCGTCCGGATCATTTCTAACAAGAGAATAATGGTCCAGCGGCGTAATTTCCGGTTTTTTCGGGGCGGCGGAGGCCTCAGCTTCCGCATTGACAATGCGTTCGATCGCCGCAAGCACCCGTTTCCGGACACCCTCGTCAAAGGTGCGCACGTTCAGTTTGATGATCGCCTCGTCGGGGATGACGTTTTCCTTCGTGCCCGCCTGCAGCGAACCCACCGTGACCACAGCAGCATCGGTAGGCGCGATCTCACGGGAGACAATCGTTTGCAGACGGAGAACAGTCGCGGCCGCCATTATGACGGGGTCGATGCTGGCCTGCGGCATCGAGCCATGAGCGCCTCGTCCAAATAATCGAATCTGCATGCTATCGCCGGCCGAGGTCACAACTCCGGCGCGCGAACTCAGTACGCCAGAGGACCCCACCATGACGTGTTGTCCCAGCACAGCATCAGGTTTGGGGAAACGCTTGAAGAGTCCGTCGTCGATCATCGCCTGAGCGCCTTGTGCCGTCTCCTCTGCCGGTTGAAAGACAGGCATCAGCGTCCCCCGCCACACATCCCGAGTTCGTGCCAACAAGGTGGTTGCGCCGATGAGCCAGGTCACGTGCATGTCGTGGCCGCATGCGTGCATCACGGGGACGGTTTTCCCCTCGCTGTCGGTCGCGGTGGCGCTGCTGGCATAGGGCAGCCCGGTCGCTTCCTTCACTGGCAGCGCATCCATGTCAGCGCGCAGCATGATGGTTGGACCGTCACCGTTTCGCAACAAACCCACAACGCCCGTCTTCCCAACTCCGGTTGTCACTTCGTAACCAGCGGCGCGCAGACGGTCCGCCGCCGATGTGAGCCGTCCGGTTCTCCTGCATTGATAGTTCGGGATGAGAATGGATATCTTTATACACGGACTCCAAATCAGGCAGCAAACTGTTAAGATTTGCGAGTACTTTTGCGGAGTCTTTCTGTGCTGCTTGGTTCATATGTGACACCTCACTGACATTCATTCAAAGAGCGCCCGCGCGGATGGACCGTGTTGGAGCTTCGGGAAAAGCCAAGAGTGCAGCTCCTGTGTCCATGTATTTGACATCGGATTTCTCCCTCGAAGCACAATTACCTCCCAAGCCGGTGGCGACGCTATCGGCAACTAGCGTTGTCTGCTTTCGGAATTGCGACGAATGTAATGCTTGCCGGCGCAAGCGTAAGCGGTCCGGGCCCTGTCGCCATCCCCGATAACTGCGGGATGGCGTCATCGGCTCCCAACTTGAGTTCGGTGCCGTTCAGTTGGACGTGCGTGTCCTCCAGGTTCTCAACAGATGGCACGGATAGGGTGTAGCGCTCTGCCGCCGTAGTCAGGTTGAGCGAGTGCGAGGCCGTACGGTCTGTGTTGATCGCCAAAAGAGCAATGCCGCCAGGCTGCCCCCGGAGGCAGTGGGCGTATAGATGCAAGGTTGGCGCGGGCGAAGGGCCCGCATCGAGGACGGTCGTGCCCATGAATTTTCGCCACAACAAAGATGCCCAATAATTGGGCCGTGGGGCTAGCGTATTCTCGTCTAGCAAGCCATAGTCGCTGGACGCAAGCGTGTTATGCATAATCACCTTCACGCCACGCTTTGCCAGACGGCCATGCTGATCGAGATACCGGAAGCTATCCAGAAAAGTAGAGGCCCATGGATTCCCGCCGCAGGCTGCATCGGCTGTTTCGGTGGTCCAAAGCGGTTTCCCCGGCTCGAATTTGTCGCGGAGATCCGCATAATACGTGTCGATTGTGTCAATGTGATTGAGCCACTCCTCCGAAAGCGCTGCTGCAGCGGTTGTCTGCGCGGACGCGCCCATACTCGCACAGCGTTCCGAAACGGCTGGATACAGGTGATACGAAAACACGTCGAAAACGGGCCCCGTGGCTTTGAGCAGATTTTCAGAGTGGAGCATGCCGGCCATCGAGGTTTCTAGTACGCCTCCTTCCCCCACGGAACCGGGCCCAAGGAATGTCAGCTCGGGGGCAGCATGCTTGATGAAAGGAGAGAAGACGGCGATGTCGCAACCGTACGCTGCGGCATCATAGCCCTTCGGTGCACCGCCCATGGCTGCATAAGTCGGTTCGTTCATGAACTCGGCGGCAGCGATGCTGCCGCCGATTGACGTTGTGTACGCGAGAAGCCGCCTTGCCTGGTCGGGGGTCCACACACCGGCGGAGTTGCGGGTCCCGGGACTGGTAGCAAATGACGTGACGATCTTCGCTTCGACAGCGTGAGAGAAATCGACGACGCCCCTCCACTGCCCCCGCGTTAATACTCCCTTGAAACCCTTGGGAGGACTTGCCTGAGCCGGAGTGTCCGAGTCTTGAAAATAGGTGGTGTTTGCCCATGTCCCGCTAATGCGGACGTAAGCAGGCCCCAGAGCTGCTGCGAGCCTACGTAAACGTGGTTTGGTCAGATCGATCGGTAGCCGATACTGATACAGGTTCGGATCCATGCCAACCGGATTCGAGCCGGGCTGCTTAGCAGACGGCTGCGATTTCTTAAGAAGAGCATTCACATCCTTGTATGGTTTCCAGAATCTCCCACCGATGACTTCCACCATCTCGATGTTGTATGACTGGAAGCGCTCATCGACTGTTCCGATGCGAGGCATATTCGCAGGAGTGACCACGCGCGGCTCTGCATCATACGAAGCCGCCGAATACTGCATGCCGCCTAGCACTGCTAAGGTTGCGCCCACGCCGATTGTAAAGTATCTGTTCTTGTTCATCTCGCACCGGTCGGTAGCCGGCTCTTTCCGTCGCGCTGCGATTATACGCGACGAAAGACCGCGTCGAAGAAGAAGCCCTCATTAGCTACGCGTAATCTCCTCGATTCCGCCCTTGTCATTACACCGGAGCCAACCAATCCCACACCACTCCGGCACATCTCGATGAGAATTTCTTCGCCGACGGAAATCAATACTCATTAGGCGAATCAAGTCCACTAATGGGCATCCAGGGCGTTCCCTCGAGGCGCAGACCTGTCGCCAACCCTCATTCAGCTCTTTTGCAAAAGCTCACCCACCGACCCTTCTACTCCGAAGCATGTAAATCCTCGGTCGTGCTCCAAGCTTATTCGAAGCATTTCGAAAAGAATGCAACATTAATTGAAAGCCGAAGCTTGCGTATGGAGAGCCACGCCCTCAGAGCCGAAGTGGAACACCACAAGGCGCGACATGCCCAATTATCAACCTAGATCAGGTACACGATCAATCAGACCAACTGCATTGTAGGCTCTTACGATTTAGCTGGTAATCGTCCGCTACATACATTAACCTTAGGTAACCGCCCACGTCCTAAATGTTCACACCAAATCTATACACGATCGTTGACAAGGGCGACCATTACGGGCTCCACAAGTTTAAGGACGGCGAAATCTACCTCGTTCAACAACACAGCTGCGGAGATTGGCAGACGCTTCGAGAGCCGAAGAAGTCAGAAATCATATACTTCCAGAAGTACGGCAAAGCGGTAGTCAGCATGCCCGCAAGGGCGTACTCTTCGGCTCCGCTTTCTTAATCACTTAACCTCATTCCTGGTCCTGTGCGTCTGCCCATATGGATATTTTTTGCTCCAGCAACCTCCTTTTCCGATCTATGCCCAGCCAGGGCAAGAGCTCGAGGAAGCACTTCGATACGGAGCTGGTTCGGTGGTTGAGCGCAGGTATTTGATGGTGAGATCCGATCTTGCGCGGAGGGCTCCGTTGTAAGGCAACATTCTATCCACCCCATCCGAGACTATCTCGGTTCTCTTCCATGGGGCCGCAAGGCTTATGCAATCAAGGGCTTTCCGCACACTTCCTGCAGACTGATTTACGGATCAGAATTCTGATTTCGGAGCGAATGACGCGAGCATGCAACTGCACGAGATGTGGGTGGTGATCCTTCCACGATTCGCCCTTGTTCCAGCCGAGTCTTTCGGCGTATGTTGGTGCGGTTTGAGCAAAACAAACAAACGAAAAGAGGAGTGCGATGGCGTACTTGAACATGAGCCGCTTATCGTACCAGGTTCGATCGGCGCGCGGGTTCCTCGGCGGGACACCGCGCAAGAGAATGGGCCTCACCATCGAGTTCAACCACGAGCACCGAGAGGAAC